>NZ_CP025746.1:0-4800000 GCF_004015185.1 Clostridium manihotivorum
GTCTTCTTAGCAGCAAGGTATCCACCTAATATTGAAATTGCAACATATCCTAAGTTCCCTACAAACCCCATTATAGGCATCATAAGTCCTGATAAAAATTGAGACTTCCATGCGGAGCTGTAAAGTGTATTATTTAAGCCTTGGAACTTCTCAACACTTCTTTCTTCACCATTAAATGCCTTCATAACTAAGTGTCCACCATACATCTCTTCTATGTGTCCATTAACATGACCTAAATAGTCTTGTTGTTCTTTAAAATACTTTTGAGAGTTTTTAACTATTATCATTATAAATATCATTGATACTGGTATTATACATAATGCTACAAGTGTCATAAGCCAATTTATGCTAAACATCATTGCAAGCACACCAATTACGCTGGTTACAGATGTAATTATTTGTGTCAAACTTTGATTTAATGTTTGACTTATAGTATCAACGTCGTTAGTAACACGAGATAAAACTTCTCCGTGGTTAGTACCATCAAAATACTTTAACGGTATACGATTGATTTTTTCAGAAATATCTCTTCTTAATCTGTATGTCACCTTCATAGTAACCCCAGACATCACCCATCCTTGTATATAGCTAAACAAAGCACTTATAATATACAATGCTGCAAGTGTAATTATTATATTACCAATATAACTAAAATCTACACTTCCTGAACCTGTCATCTTAGCCATTATTCCTTCAAATAACTTTGTGGTTGCTTTACCTAGTATCTTAGGTCCAACTATGGTAAAAATAGTACTAGCTATTGCAAATATCATTACAATTAATATTGATATCTTAAATTCACTTAAATACTTGATGAGTTTGCCCATTGTTCCTTTAAAATCACGGGCTTTTTCTCCACCATGCATCATTGAACCACCAGGTCCTCCATGGCCTCTTCTGTTTCCAGTTGGCCTTTTATTGTGTTCACTCATGCTAATTCCTCCTTTGAAAGCTGTGATGAAGCTATTTCTTGGTAGGTTGCACAATTCTTAATAAGTTCTTTATGTGTACCAACTCCGACTATCTTTCCTTCATCAAGAACTATTATTTGTTCAGCATTCATTATAGTTGATATACGTTGTGCCACTAAAAGTACTGTGCTTGAACCAGTATTCTTCTTAAGGGCCCTTCTAAGAGCAGCATCTGTCTTAAAGTCAAGGGCAGAGAAACTATCATCAAATATATAAATTTCAGGTCTTTTAACAAGCGCTCTTGCAATAGAAAGCCTTTGTTTCTGTCCACCAGATACATTTGTGCCCCCTTGAGAAATTGCAGTTTCAAAGCCCTCTGGTCTCTCACTTATAAATTCAATTGCTTGAGCAATTTCTGCAGCTCTTCTTATATTTTCTTCTGATGAATTTTCATCAGCATATTTTAAATTTGATTCTATAGTACCACTGAATAATGAACCTTTTTGAGGTACATACCCGATTTTATCACGAAGTTCTTTTTGAGGAACTTCTCTTATATCTATTCCATCTATAAGTATTTGACCATCAGTAACATCATAAAAACGTGGAACCAGATTAATAAGCGTTGTTTTACCTGCACCAGTTGAACCTATAATTGCTGTTGTTTGCCCAGGTAATGCTTTAAAATTTAAATCCTTAATTACATCTTCTTCTGCACCAGGATATCTAAAGGATACATTCTTAAATTCAATAGTTCCTTGAATCTCTTTTTCAAAATGCTTAGAATCCTTTTTATCAACTATTACAGGCTGAACTGCTAAGACCTCAGCTACACGATCAGCAGCAACTGATGCTCTTGGTATCAATATGAACATCATCGATAACATCAAGAATGAGAATATTATCTGCATAGCATATTGCATAAAGGCCATCATATCACCAACCTGCATTGATGACTGAGCTACTTGATGAGCTCCAACCCATACAATTAATAAAGTTATACCATTCATTATAAGCATCATTATTGGCATCATAGATACCATAACACGATTTACAAAAAGGTTTGTTCCTGTTAGATCTTTATTAGCCTTATCAAAACGCTGTTCTTCAAATTTTTGTGTACTAAATGCTCTTATTACCATCATGCCTGAAAGATTTTCTCTTGTAACTAAGTTAAGTCTATCTATTAACTTTTGTATTGCTTTAAACTTAGGTAATGCTATTGAGAATACAATAAGTATTAATCCTAATAAGGCTATAACTGCAACAGCTATGATCCAAGACATTGAATGGCTCTTTTGTAGTGCTCTAAGTATGCCACCTACACCCATTATTGGAGCATAAAATACCATTCTTACACTCATGTTTATAACCATCTGTATTTGTGTAATATCATTAGTAGTTCTAGTTATAAGAGATGCTGTTGAGAACTTATCAAACTCTGTATTAGAAAAACTTTCTACCTTTGTAAACACGTCTCTACGTAAATTTCTTGAAAGACCTGCTGCTATCTTTGCTCCTAAAAAACCAACAAGAATAGTACAAACTGCTCCAATCAACGAGATTCCTAGCATTGTAACACCAGTTCTCTTTATATAGCTGCTTTGAAGTTTATCAGTATTTACTCCTAACGCCTTGTATTCATCCTTTATAGGCGCTATAGCAGCTTGAACAATCATACTATCTCCTAATTCTTCAAACTTCTTGTTTGCCTGCTCACTTACTTTGGTACGTTGCTCTTCTGACAGCTTTCCTAGTAAAGCAAAAAGATCCGTATTTGAAGGAATCTCTTGACCATTAAAGTTTATCTTGCCATTCTTTGCTTCACTCTTCATCTTATCTACGCCAGATACAGTCAAAAATGCCTTACCTATTGTAGGGTTTAACTTATCGATCTCTGATTTGCTAATATCTTTTAATACATATACTGATTCTTTCTCCAATTGAGGATAATCCTTAACATACTTTTCATAGTCTGAACTGTCTTTATTAATTAAAGTATAATTATCAATAACCTCTTTTTTATCATTTTCACTCATAAACAATGTTAATTTGTTCATCTTGCTTTGTGTTATCGCACTTGGTACCGCATTTTCAATACCATTTTGCTGAATACCCTTATTTACGATATTTGACATATAATCTGGCAGAGCCAAATCAGTCATTGCCTGTACAAATAATAATGCTATTGCAACTATTAATGGCATAATAAACGGTTTTGCATATTTAGCTAACTTAACCATCTAAACATTCACTCCTTCTCCGTAATATAGTAAATTATTTTTTGTATGTAGATTATATTTAATAAAAAATTATTTTTCCCAAAAAGCTAAATATCTATAACTTCCTAGTAACATACCTTCTTTTGTTACTTCGGGTCACAGTTCATTATTTTGATTAATGTTTCTAATCCCTTTAATATAGTCTCAATTTCATCTTCAGTAGCAGAACTTACCATCTGCTCGAATCTCTTCTCAATTTGATTAAAATTTTCTCTAAAGTTGTTCATAAATACTTCTGTAACACCAACATATACGACTCTTTTATCTTCTTTACTTCTTTTTCTTTCTACTAACCCCTGCTTTTCTAATCTGTCTATTATCCCAGAAACAGTACTATTGGATAGCCCTAACTTTTCACTTAAATCACTTACCTTCATCTCTCCAGAGTGACATAATACTCCAACAAGCATCCCTTGAGAATGAGTCAAGTTCATTGCTTCAAAGTTATTGCCATTATTCTTTTTCATCAGCTTTCCAATATCTTTAAGCTTTCTAATTATAATTATTCCACTATTTGCTTCTTCCATTAAGTTATCACCCTCCACATAAATTTCGTACGCAAATATTTTTTATAGAAATATTTCGTATCGAAACATTTCTTATGCAAAATATATTTTACTCTTGTTATATTTAAGAGTCAACATCTTTTTTACAAAGATAACCTTTTCAATTATTATTTTTTCTTAAAGCCCTATATATATTAGGATATTTATCTACTTTAGAAATCGAGTAGGAGCTGAATAATTATTTTATTCAGCGTCCTCTCACACCACCGTGCATACCGGTCTGGTACACGGCGGTTCTTTAAGTTGAATGAATTTTAATATATTGACGCGTTAGGCTTTTTAAGCCTAAGTCCGAGAAGAATTTATTTGTAAGAGTTGTGTTTAATATTGCACTATTTGCTACTCGCCAGTATCCTTTGCGGGTATTGGCAAACTTTATAGCTTGGTAGTGTTCAAGTCCCAGCTTCTTAAGGTTTTTATATCTAGTTCTAACTTTCTTCCACTGTTTCCATATACACATTCTTAATCTTTTCCTTATCCAAATATCTAAATGCTCCACTATTCCTTTGCATTTGGCTATTCCATAATAGTTAATCCAACCAATATTAATTTGGTTCAATTTTTCTATTCTTTGTTCCAAAGTTATCGGTTTTGATCTAGATAGGACTTCTCTGATTTTATCTTTGTATCTCTTTAACGATTGCTTTGATATAGATGAGTATGCTTTACCAAACATTAGGTTTAGCGTGAATCCTAGAAACTTTCTCTTCCAAGGTCTATCTACTGCACTTTTATCTCTGTTCACCTTCAATTTGAGTTTGCCTTCAATGAAATTTGTTATATTTGCCATTACTCTTTTCCCAGCTCTCTCACTTTTAACATAGATATTACAGTCGTCCGCGTAGCGACAAAATTTATGACCTCTCATTTCTAACTCTTTATCTAGTTCATCTAGCATTATGTTAGATAATAGTGGACTCAACGGTCCTCCTTGTGGAGTTCCTTCTTCATTTCTGACCACTACACCATTTATCATTATTCCTGACTGAAGATATTTCCTTATTAGGGATAATACTCTCTTATCCTTAATGCTTCTTGATAATTTATGCATTAAGATATCATGGTTAACCTTATCAAAGAATTTCTCTAAGTCCATATCAACAACCCACCTATAGCCATCATTGATATACTGTTCTGCTTTCTTAATTGCATCTTTAGCTCCTCTTTGAGGGCGGAAGCCAAAGCTACTTTCAGAGAATCTTCTATCATAAATACTATTTAATTCTTGAGCAATAGCTTGTTGGATAAGTCTATCCAAAACTGTAGGTATACCTAAGAGCCTAGTTCCACCATTAGGTTTTGGAATTTCTACTCTTCTAACTGGCATTGGTCTATACTCACCATTAAGAATACTTTCTCTAATAGATATCCAGTTTGTTTTCAAAAATTGTTTAAGTTCATAAACTGTCATTCCGTCCACGCCGTGGCTACCTTTATTAGAAATTACTCTTTTTAAGAGCCAAGTTCATATTATCCTTGGATAATATCCTTTCTAGTGAGCCATATTCAAATCCACTGATTTTCTCCTTTGGAGTTGCCGAGAATTCTCTATGCACTCTTTGCTTATCTTCGAGTTCCACTCTATCTTGGGCACTAGAGCCTAAATATTTAGTTTTCTGCAATCTTTGAGTATTCTGCGAAACTTTCAAACTTGAAAACCTCCTTAAAGTTCAGTCCTTCATCCGCTATCGCGATTAGCGGAGTTACTATGACTTCTGCTGACTTCTGATAGTTCAGTTACATATCGCTATGTAGGTTACCGCTTAGAAATTCATCTTTGTTAGCGATGTATCTATCAGACCTCCCCAGGTAAGAACAACAACCTTCATCTCATATATCTGCTACATTTACTCCTAGGAATTGGGATAGTGTAGGACTTCGTTTTGTATTGCAAACTCGTCCGTTCCTAGTAAGCCTTGTATGTAGTTCGTATCCCTCAGACCGAGACTTTGCCTTAAGCTTCCTTCAGATTCCACCTCACGATGGACACCCTTGCCCTTAGCTAGTGGTTCCCACTATCAAGCCCACAGCGGACTTTCACCGCCAAGTTGTTGCCCATGCTGGGCACACAATAAATAAGGAATTAATAATATAATTATTAATTCCTTATTTTGATATCATTGTATTATATTTTGTTTTATAATCTTATAATTAGTGAACCATACTTTTAAACTAAAAATTATCTTCAAATCTTCTCTAACTTCTAAAAGTAAGATTTAAAAACATATATAGCTGATCATTTGTTGTAAATCCTAAGTTGATATTATGTAGCACTATTAATAGTGACTTCATTATTGATGATAGACAAAATATTTGATTTATCTATAGATAAGTAAGTTCCTTTATACTTCATCTCCTTATCTCCAACTACAGATCTTATAACTTTATCCGTTTGGTTGTTTTCAAGTATCTTTCCATCCCTAGTTATAATAATATCTTCCTTCTTCACATTACCTTTAACTTGTATCTTAGTCCAGCTATCTAATCCTTCATTTATAAGTCCATAATATACGCTTGTTATGAACTCACCTCGCTGTATTCCAACAAATACTCTATCAGAATCATCTACTCCTAGTAATACTTGTTGTCCATTTTCTCTAAACAGTATATTCTTACCTATGTAGCTTATATAAAGTCTATTCACATTTTCCCCTTTATATATAACCTTATCCTCATGTGGTATTACAAATAAGCTTTCTATATTCGTACATTGTATAGCTACATCCTCAAATACAGCTTGTTCTATATTTAACTTCAATAGCCTACTTCTGCCATAACCTTTAACGTGAATAAAAATCAAGTTTTTAAGAGTTGAATTAATTATATTATCGATTTTTTCGTTTTCATCTTTTAGTTTTAGTGTTGTTACTAGCTTTTTCTCTCCTGTTTCCAAATTATATATATAGAAATCATAGTTTGAAGTTTCAGCTATATTATTTATGAAAAGTATCTTATCATCATAAAGCCATTTATAAATATAAGGTTTTGAATCTGTTACTAGCTTTAGCTCTTTCTTCTCCAAATCCATATACTTTAATTGGTTATCCTTTATATAGGAAACATATTTACTGCTATCCGAAACCTTAATATCCACTGCATTGTCTTCAATTAGGTTTTTCTTTTCTACTGGTTTTGGCTCTACATGTACATTTTTAGACTCCACGGTCTTATCCTCTTCACTAAATCCAGCTAGGTATTTATAATTTATAAACGCTAATACAGATGTCTGCAAAATTATAGCTACCAATACATAAACTGAAATTACAATAAATCTTTTTTTCATTAATCTATTTACCTCTTTCTACTTAATTAAAAATGCAGTAGGTATAAATCTAACACCATCAGAACTTGAAGGCTCATTTAAAATCTTACCATTCCAATATATAGTGGATGACGAACCACCATCTAGGTTAGCAGCATTATAAGCTTCATATTTAATCATGATATCTTGTACATCTTTTAAGGTAGCCCCAGGCATAGTTATCTTTCTACCTTCTGTTACAAGCATTAATACAGTTCCAT
Organism: Clostridium manihotivorum; assembly: GCF_004015185.1. Taxonomy (GTDB): domain Bacteria; phylum Bacillota; class Clostridia; order Clostridiales; family Clostridiaceae; genus Clostridium_AR; species Clostridium_AR manihotivorum. The sequence goes on from NZ_CP025746.1 coordinate 7,282, forward strand.
CTTTTCTTTGACCAATAGCAGTTCTAGGAGACATCCCCCACCCACCATTTCCAGACTTTATTGTGGGCTTACCATTCACTATTAAAAATGGTTCAAAAGAAACTGCTCCTTTTAAATTTAATTTACTTATCTCTGATAGTGAATAGTTTCCTATAACTAAAACCCCTTGATTGTTAAACCCTACAATAGAATAGCTATCATTTTGAGTCTTAAACAATACATTACCATCTTTAACAACTATACTAGTAGGAGTACCTCCATTCCCTTGCCCATCTGTATCTTCGAAACCACCAGCATTTATACCTCCTATTGCACCATTTTCTTTAGCCATATCATCTAATTTTATTCCAAACTTATTCAAATTACTAGTAACACCTAGCTCTACACGATTAGGATCTTTCACTATTAACAAATACCCCTTATATCTACTCTCATTTATATTTATAACTTCAACACCATCTGTTCTTTCCTTAGTTTCATCTGTTTTTACAGCAGAATCTGTTTGAGTAGATACAGCTATTGCTATATCCTTAATTTCTGACTTTTCTGTATTATCTATTTGGCTTTTACTCATTATTCTATTTATTTCATCTTTACTTAAAAACCATGTTGCTAGATACTGATGTCTAAGTGTCCTCATTGCAGATGTTACTACCATCTCTTTAATATTATTAAATGGACCATAGTATACCATAGGCATTGAATAAATTACTCCTATAATACAGTTAGATACAAAAAAAATACAAAATCCAATAAATATCTTTTTAATTTTCTTACTCTTCATATAATTACAATCCTTTACATTATCTTCTCTAAACATTATATATCCATTTTATAGGCCTGGATATAATAAATGTTATCATAATTATTACAATAATGTATATGTTTTGATATAAACTTAATAAATTATTTTATCAGTTTATATAGCTAAAAATATTAGATACTCAAGCAAAAAATAGCTAAAGCAATTTTCCTCAGCTATTCTTTGTACGTTTACCTCATAAACTTATAAATCCTTGAATCTATTCTATTAATTGAAGCAATCCCATTAATATCATTATTACTCCAGACACTATTGTAGCTTTTTTACCTATTTTGAACTTACTAAAAAATTTTGTTCCATAATCAGATAACATAAAAATAATAATGCTTATTATGAAATATGGCAATGCAACCATAAAAGATGAATGACCTATTAGGCTTGAACTTATAGAACTGCCAACATCATCAAGGGCCAAAACTAAACCAATTGTTACTGCTTCCTTATAGTTTATAGAGTTGATTTCTATATCACTGCTGTCTTTACTTTTAACTGACTTGTATATCATCTTTATCCCCATAAATATTAATATTCCCATACTTATAATTGAACAAGCATTATCACTTAAGAATCTAGACAGAATATCACCTAAAAGAGCCGCAAGATAAGAAACAAAAAACGCAAAAAATGATATAATTAAATTTTTCTTAATACCAACTTTTATTCTACCTACACTATACGCCACACCTATGCCTATATTATCAATACTGTTAATAAACGCTATCACAAATAAATAGAGCCAACTCATAACCTTATCCTCCTGTCTCTGTAAGTACTTATACTAAAGACCTTGGTTTAAACTAATAACTTTTATATCTATCTACTGGAGGGTAAAAACTTATTTTTCATGTATTTTATAATATTATATTCATCTAGTACTATATAGTTCACACAAAGTGTCTAAAAAAGAAAAGATTTGTCATATTATCATATAAAATATTTTTTTACAAAACAAAAAAACCATGAACATTTAATTCATGGTTTCGTTTGGTGGAGATAAAGAGATTCGAACTCTTGACCCCCTGCGTGCAAGGCAGGTGCTCTCCCAACTGAGCTATACCCCCAAATATGGTGGACCTTCAGGGACTCGAACCCCGGACCTACCGGTTATGAGCCGGTTGCTCTAACCAACTGAGCTAAAGATCCTTACTAACCTGGCAACCACTTACACTCCCACACAGTCACCCATGCAGTACCATCAGCCGTCTAAGTCTTAACCTTCGTGTTCGGTATGGGTACGGGTGTAACCCTAAGACGCATCATTACCAGATATTCAGTATAATCCTTAATTGGACTACAGAGAATATTATATCTAGCGTAAATTGTTTTGTCAACATGTTTTTTCTAGATATATGAAAGATTATTCTTTCAAAATTGCACTTAAGTTCACTTTGTAATATTTGTTTTGGTCAAGCCCTCGATCTATTAGTATCGGTCAGCTGAACATGTTACCATGCTTACACCTCCGACCTATCAACCTCGTGTTCTTCGAGGGATCTTACTAGCTTACGCTATGGGAAATCTAATCTTGAGGTGGGCTTCACGCTTAGATGCCTTCAGCGTTTATCCCTTCCCGACGTAGCTACCCAGCTATGCTCCTGGCGGAACAACTGGTGCACCAGAGGTCAGTCCATCCCGGTCCCTCGTACTAAGGACAGCTCTCTCAAATTTCCTACGCCCGCGACGGATAGGGACCGAACTGTCTCACGACGTTCTGAACCCAGCTCGCGTGCCGCTTTAATGGGCGAACAGCCCAACCCTTGGGACCTACTTCAGCCCCAGGATGCGACGAGCCGACATCGAGGTGCCAAACCTCCCCGTCGATGTGGACTCTTGGGGAGATCAGCCTGTTATCCCCGAGGTAGCTTTTATCCGTTGAGCGATGGCCCTCCCACGAGGTACCACCGGATCACTAAGCCCGACTTTCGTCCCTGCTCCACTTGTAGGGTGTCGCAGTCAGGCTCCCTTCTGCCTTTGCACTCTACGAACGATTTCCGACCGTTCTGAGGGAACCTTTGGGCGCCTCCGTTACTTTTTTGGAGGCGACCGCCCCAGTCAAACTGCCCACCTAACAATGTCCCGTCACCAGCTTCATGGTGCCCGGTTAGAATCCCAGTACTGTCAGGGTGGTATCCCAAGGTCGACTCCACATCCCCTAACGAGGATGTTTCCCAGTCTCCCACCTATCCTGTACAGACAATACCGAAACTCAATGCTAAGCTACAGTAAAGCTCTACGGGGTCTTTCCGTCCAATCGCGGGTAGCAAGCATCTTCACTTGCACTACAACTTCGCCGGATTTACAGTTGAGACAGTGCCCAAGTCATTACGCCATTCGTGCGGGTCAGAACTTACCTGACAAGGAATTTCGCTACCTTAGGACCGTTATAGTTACGGCCGCCGTTTACTGGGGCTTAAGTTCACCGCTTCGCGTTACCGCTAACGATTCCCCTTAACCTTCCAGCACCGGGCAGGCGTCAGCCCCTATACATCAGCTTTCGCTTTAGCAGAGACCTGTGTTTTTGCTAAACAGTTGTTTGGGCCTATTCTCTGCGACCTACTCTCGTAGGCACCCCTTCTCCCGAAGTTACGGGGTCAATTTGCCGAGTTCCTTAACTGTAATTCTTCCGCCGGCCTTAGGATTCTCTCCTCACCTACCTGTGTCGGTTTGCGGTACGGGCACTACATTTCTCCCTAGAAGCTTTTCTTGGCGGCCGTAGAATCAAGTACTTCAGCCACAAGGGCCTTCCCCATCACACCTTAACTTAGCAAGCGGATTTGCCTACTTGCATGTCTAAGTGCTTAGACTAGCATCCAATAGCTAGCACACTCTATCTTCCTGCGTCACTCCATCGGTAATAACGATTTGCAGTGGTATCGGAATATCAACCGATTGTCCATCACCTACGCCTTTCGGCCTCGGCTTAGGTCCCGACTAACCCTCAGCGGACGAGCCTTCCTGAGGAAACCTTAGGTTTTCGGCCACTAGGATTCTCACCTAGTTCTCGCTACTAATGCCAACATACTCACTCGTAATCAGTCCACCGCTCCTTACGGTACGACTTCAGCCCGATTACGACGCTCCCCTACCCCAGTAGAATAATCTACTAGCCGTAGCTTCGGTGATAAGTTTGAGCCCCGAACATCTTCGGCGCAGGATCTCTCGACTAGTGAGCTATTACGCACTCTTTTAATGAGTGGCTGCTTCTAAGCCAACATCCTAGTTGTCTTAGAAATCCCACATCCTTTTCCACTTAACTTATACTTTGGGACCTTAGCTGACGATCTGGGCTGTTTCCCTTTTGACTACGGATCTTATCATTCGCAGTCTGACTGCCGGACTAATACTATATGGCATTCGGAGTTTGATAAGGTTCAGTAAGCGATATGCCCCCTAGCCCATTCAGTGCTCTACCTCCATTAGTCATATCCGACGCTAGCCCTAAAGCTATTTCGGGGAGAACCAGCTATCTCCGAGTTCGATTGGAATTTCTCCGCTATCCACAGCTCATCCCATGGTTTTTCAACACCAACGTGGTTCGGTCCTCCACGAAGTTTTACCTTCGCTTCAACCTGGCCATGGATAGGTCACCCGGTTTCGGGTCTACGGCATGCAACTATTCGCCCTATTCAGACTCGGTTTCCCTTCGGCTCCGTACCTTAAGTACTTAACCTCGCTACATACCGTAACTCGTTGGCTCGTTCTACAAAAGCACATCATCACACACATATGGTGCTCTGATCGGTTGTAGGCATACGGTTTCAGGTTCTATTTCACTCCCCCTCCCGGGGTTCTTTTCACCTTTCCCTCACGGTACTTCTTCACTATCGGTCATCAAGTAGTATTTAGCCTTGGGAGGTGGTCCTCCCTGCTTCCCACAAGGTTTCACGTGTGTCTCGTGGTACTCTGGAGCAGAACTATGGTCTTCTTGTTTCACTTACAGGACTATTACCTTCTACGGTGTATCTTTCCAGATATCTTCAATTACAATAGCCACCACATTTATGTTCTGTCCGCAACCCCAAAGATAAATCTTTGGTTTGGGCTCTTCCGATTTCGCTCGCCGCTACTGACGGAATCGATTTTTCTTTCTCTTCCTCTAGGTACTTAGATGTTTCAGTTCCCTAGGTTTACCCTCCTATAGCTATGTATTCACTATAAGATACGTAGGGTTACCTACGTGAGTTTCCTCATTCGGAGATCTTTGGATCACAGGCTATTTGCGCCTACCCAAAGCTTATCGCAGCTTGTCACGTCCTTCTTCGGCTCTTGATGCCAAGGCATTCACCATACGCCCTTTGTAACTTGACCTAATGTCGTGTCATTATAACCGGCGCATTACTGCGTCAGCTCCGTCACTGCGCTGCTCACTTGTTTGAAACAAGCTCCGCTGCTCGTTCGGTCGCTTCCTTGTTCTGCTTGGTTCTAATAATACTCCGAATTTGCTTCGCAAATTCTGCGTTTCAACTATAGATGTACTGTTCGCACTTGTGCGTTTGTACTATTATAGATTAACAGCATACTTTGCATTTGAACAAACCAGTTACTGACTTTAATACTAGCGTGCATTTTTGTCAGTATTTATATTACAAAGAATTAGTAAATATCTTTACTTTAACTTATGTGCAATTTTCAAAGAACAATCTGAGATACTTGGTATCTCAAAATTAAACAGAGTAAATAACAACCAGAATTCGTGTATATTAAGTCTGAAATGCATCAGTACCTAATAATTTCTCCATAGAAAGGAGGTGATCCAGCCGCAGGTTCTCCTACGGCTACCTTGTTACGACTTCACCCCAATCGCTGACCCTACCTTCGGCTGCTGCCTCCCTTACGGGTTAGCTCACAGACTTCGGGTATTGCCAACTCTCATGGTGTGACGGGCGGTGTGTACAAGGCCCGGGAACGTATTCACCGCGACATGCTGATTCGCGATTACTAGCAACTCCGGCTTCATGTAGGCGAGTTTCAGCCTACAATCCGAACTGGGACAAGTTTTTGAGATTTGCTCCACCTCACGGTCTTGCGTCTCTTTGTACTTGCCATTGTAGCACGTGTGTAGCCCTAGACATAAGGGGCATGATGATTTGACGTCATCCCCACCTTCCTCCCGGTTAACCCGGGCAGTCTCGCTAGAGTGCTCAACTAAATGGTAGCAACTAACAATAAGGGTTGCGCTCGTTGCGGGACTTAACCCAACATCTCACGACACGAGCTGACGACAACCATGCACCACCTGTCTTCCTGTCGATACCAAAGGTACCGACTTCCCCGGTTAAGGGTAATTCAGGAGATGTCAAGTCTAGGTAAGGTTCTTCGCGTTGCTTCGAATTAAACCACATGCTCCGCTGCTTGTGCGGGCCCCCGTCAATTCCTTTGAGTTTTAATCTTGCGACCGTACTCCCCAGGCGGGATACTTATTGTGTTAACGGCGGCACGGAGGTGTTGAAACCCCACACCTAGTATCCATCGTTTACGGCGTGGACTACCAGGGTATCTAATCCTGTTTGCTCCCCACGCTTTCGAGCCTCAGTGTCAGTTACAGTCCAGAAAGTCGCCTTCGCCACTGGTGTTCTTCCTAATCTCTACGCATTTCACCGCTACACTAGGGAATTCCACTTTCCTCTCCTGCACTCTAGATATCCAGTTTGGAATGCAAACACCCAAGTTAAGCCCAGGTATTTCACATCCCACTTAAACATCCACCTACGCTCCCTTTACGCCCAGTAAATCCGGACAACGCTTGCCACCTACGTATTACCGCGGCTGCTGGCACGTAGTTAGCCGTGGCTTCCTCCTTGGGTACCGTCATTATCGTCCCCAAAGACAGAGCTTTACAACCCGAAGGCCTTCATCACTCACGCGGCGTTGTCGCATCAGGGTTTCCCCATTGTGCAATATTCCCCACTGTCGCCTCCCGTAGGAGTCTGGACCGTATCTCAGTTCCAATGTGGCCGATCACCCTCTCAGGTCGGCTACGCATCGTCGCCTTGGTGAGCCATTACCTCACCAACTAGCTAATGCGCCGCGGGTCCATCTTATAGCGGATTGCTCCTTTGATTTTCATTTCATGCGAAACGAAAATGTTATGCGGTATTAATCTTCCTTTCGGAAGGCTATCCCCCTCTATAAGGCAGGTTACCCACGTGTTACTCACCCGTCCGCCGCTAAGAAAGTTCCGAAGAACTTTCTCCGCTCGACTTGCATGTGTTAGGCACGCCGCCAGCGTTCGTCCTGAGCCAGGATCAAACTCTCAATTTAAAGTTTAATCATAGCTTACTTACTTAGTAAGTCTTTTTTCAAAAGAATTGCTGGTTTAAGTCTAGTTTTAGACTTTGTTTATTTTACTCTGTTTAATTTTCAAAGACCAAGTTATTGTTGTCGCTCACCAGCGACTTTTACATCTTAACATTTCTAAGATGTTTTTGTCAACACTTTTTTAAAACTTTTTTTATTTCTTATAATCAGTTCTAATTTACGTGTTTTGTGTTTGTGTCGTTTGTTTCAGCGACGTGTTTTATAATAACATTTTATTTTATAACATACCAATTATAATCCCTTAAAAAAATCATTTTATACACATATACATATATATTACTCACTTAATCATTTATTTCCTTATATAGACACACTAGGAACTGTTTATTCATATAATCAATAAAAACTGTATTCCTAATATTGGCGTTCAATATCTTTTCACTATCTAATATCTCCAATTGTATATTATTAATCTATAACTTATAGATATAGGCTCATAATTATTGGACCTAACAATATATATAAAGTTTGCTGATATCTTATTAGCTTACATAACAAGGCTGACCAACTTAATAATTCTATCCCAAATAACCCACCACCTTAGATGCGCTATAAATAATATAAATAAAAACTTTTATTATTTGTAATAAATATTATATATCCCTCATACTTCTAATGTAAGAAATAATATAGAAGGAGTTATTGATTACTGCACTAATAATATGTATTACTAGGAAGTGCTAATAAATGAAATATAAAAAAAATGAAGTTTTCATATGGGAGCTTACAGGAATTCCTCTTCTTATACTACTAGGCTTATCCCTTAGCTTCACTTATAAGTCTTCTAATAGAAACTTTATTATAGGTTTATTTAGTGTCATTAATACTAGTCTATGGGAGCAGTTAAAAATAAGCTTTTTCCCAATTATATTTTACTCATTGATAGAAAAAGCCTTTTTGGCTACTAATTCAGATAACTTTTTTATCGCAAAGGCAACTTCATTTATATTCATGTCAACTTTTTTGTCTCTATCTTACTTTTTCTTAGACTTTAAGATTATGAATTCTGAAATATCAAATACTATCTCTATATTACTTATAGGATATACTTTATCTCAATTTTTATCTTGCATTATATTAAACCTCAACAAAAATTATTCCTATATAAATTTGATATCATTTCTTTTTTTAATAATTACTTCAATATTGTTTTTTGCATTCACAATTAACCCGCCAAATAATTGGTTATTTACAACATCGAAACACTTACTAAAAGTTCTTAATTTGTAGATTTATATAACACTAGAATTATTAAGAATTACAAAGTATATTTTTAATGTAAATAGCAATAAGTCAATTGGCATTGTTCTAGCAACTTTAGCTAGGTATACTTAAATAAATTTAGCCACTTGACTTATTATAATATTTCTATTAATTACCTAGATTTCGTACAAATATAATAATTACATTTGACTGTATTTGGATTCCAGTTAAATGAATTATGTACCATAATAATGCAGTTATTTACAGAAAGTTGAATGGATTATTATGTCACTTAGTAAAGACCAATATCAATTAAGCCCCAAAATAAATTCCCATTTTTGGCAGCTTGTATTGGTTATATTTATTAAAAGCCTTAAATATTAAGAGTCAATTGTATATATTTAGGCCGGCAAAGTGCGTCAGCAATTAGCTTAGATAGCTTTGTCATTGGTGGAATAATTACTTTGATTCCATCAGAAGTTCTTTTTACAAATCCCTTTATATTGCCAATGCTTTTAATCAATACTCTTACCCCTACATTTTCAAGGTCCGTTCCATAAAGAACGGTCGACTTAAACCAACTTATCAAGTTATGTGTTATAAATACTAGCCATAAGAATCCATATATGCCGTGAAATTTTGAAGTTCTAAGATTTTTTATATGATATATGTTCTTAGCCATCTTAAAGAAAGCTTCTATAGTTTGACGCTTATTATAAAAATGGAATATTTCTACCGGACTCATTTCACTGCTAGTTATGTTGGTTATAAGCATGGAATATTTTAAGTTTCCTCTTTTAGACAGAGTCTGCACCAAGATATATCTAACTCCACTATTCTGCGGTAGTTCATATACCCAAGCAGCTTCATCAGCTTGAGTATATTTTGAGTAATCTATATCTTTAGCAATAGTTCTTGGTGTTCTAGTAGAATATGCTTTTGTTATAAATTTTAATTTAGGGATTGATCGTAGCTTTTCAATGTTTTCTGTTGAACCAAATCCGCTATCAGTTCTTAATATTAGATTACCTTGACGAAGTTGGTCTTTATATTTTGATAGTATAGATTTTAGCAAATCATCGTAGTGGTCTGTACAATGAGAATTTCCAGAATCTAAAAACATTGCTACAGTCTCAGCCTGATCTCCTGCAAATGCCGCTGAAAGTTGATATCCACTTTGATTCTTCTTTTTAGCAAAATAGCCTTTTTTAGCTAATTCAAAACTTTTACCATTAGCTATTAATCCTGTTTGATCACAATCTACGATAACTCTCTCATGAGAGTTGGCCGAGTTGCTGTGTTCCTTAAAAATACTATGATGAATATTTTCTAACTGGTTTATACTATCTGAATCAAATCGTCTTATTAATTCGTTAATCTGAGATTGGTCAGGAGCTGTTTCCATGCCGAACATACTCAGCGTTAGCTTTTCTCCAGAAAGTTTTTCGTTGATATCTTTAGTTGTCTCGCAGCCAGTGACAATAGACATCATCGTCGTAATAAGTTTTTGGTAAACAGAGTATCTTACTTCCTTCATCTTGAGGTTAAAGCTCTCTAGCGGACTGAAAACATTAGTGTTAAGACCGAACTGCATAACTGCTGCCAACCAAGTGGAAGTAGTTTCTTCTTTACATGACTCTTGAGTAAAGGTAAAATTATTCATAGGATAATACCTGCCTTTATTAATTTTTCTTCGCAAGAAAATTATACTTCAAGGCTTGGTATTATCCTTTATTTATTTTATGGAAACTATAATATGGAAGACACTAAGATTTCGTTTGTACGAAACTTAGGTAATTAATAAACTTACTACATCTTTTCTACATTGATAGCCTGAGTACCTCTTTCTTTTTGAACAATATCAAAGGTTACTTCTTCTCCCTCATGTAAATCCTTGTTGTTCCCCTTCTCCTTTACTTGAGAATGATGAACAAAAACATCCTCTCCCCCATTTGCTGAGATAAACCCATAACCTTTTTCATTATTAAACCACTTAACTATACCTGTTTGCATACAAAAACCTCCGAAGTTTATAATTTAACATTAATATTTCCATAATTACTTTTTTAATTCGTAAGCCTCGTATATAAAAAATATATAATCATACCTCTCCTAATGCTCCCTATTCCCACTTACTATAACATTCTTAATCTTATTAGACTGCCTTAAAAAACTTTTACCAGCTGAAGCTACAATTTCTTGAGGGATCTTCATAAAACTATACTTTGTAAGCTCAATGATAGGTTCAAATAGGTTTTTAGTATCATCATATCCTTGCTTGATTCTTCTCCTAGCTCCACTTGGTGTAAAATCTAATGTAGAACTAAGAATTCCATCATCCATATCTCTCGGTACTATTTCTATAATTTTTGTATTAGGAAATATACTTCTATCTAATTCACTGCTTTTAGATAAGTTAACAGCAATGATTATGTCACACCCTTCTCCATATATAGGCTGTATAGGCAAGTTGTCTGCCATCCCACCATCCAAGTACTTCTTGTCCTCTATCTCCTTACTTTCGAATACTACAGGTATTGCAGAAGTGGCTAAAAGTATCTCCTTTATATCACTCTCCTTATAGCTATTTAACTTAAAATACTTAGGTTTAATTGATGGAATTTCACTGCATGCAGCATATAAGCTTGTTGTAGACTTCACTATTCTTGAAAAATCGATATGTTCATCTAGCAACTTAAGTAACCCCTCTCTAGATATATCACCAATCTCTAAAGTCTTTGGAATATACTTCTTTACAAAGTTTATATTTTTTGCTCCCCAGGCCAACATCAAACTCTTTTTTACCAAATCAATATTTCTTGTAGGCAGAACAACTTCCTTTGATAAATTAAGCCACAACTTTTCCGCCTCATCTACGCTTCCACTCACAAATAAAGCAGCGTTCAGCGCCCCTATAGATGTTCCTGATATAGCTCTAATATATTTATCAAATCCAAACTCCTTAAGGGCCTTCCAAACACCTATTTGATAAGCCCCTCTTCCGCCTCCCCCAGCTAGCACCAACCCGATCTTCATAGAATCACCTAATTCCTATCTCTAAATTTATATCTAGTTATAAAATATTCAAGAAATTATATATAGTTCTTAGTAGATTATCTTACTTGTATATTTGAATTATGGTCAAATTATAAAAAAACAACACAGATATAAAAATAATTTATGTATTAAGCAATTACTTTTAGAGATACTATTAGTGAAATATTAATAATCATATATTTCAAAAATCCTGTTACAATCAATACATTCTAATGAAATATGAGCATCTCCAATTCATATTTCGAAAAAAGTGGTATATCTTTTTCAGATATACCACTTAGTTTTCTAATAAATTAAACCTATCAACTCACAAAAATTCCACTATAGTTTAACTTAATTCAAAGTTTCTTATTTTTTTTGCTTTCCTTGCCCTATAGCTTCTATGATGATTAGAGCAGTATCTTCTATAGCCCTTTGAGTCACATCAATAGTTTTACATCCTAACTTTCTTATAATTTTATCAGCAAAATCGAATTCCTCTAATATTCGCGAATCACTAGCATATTCTATTTCTGAAGAAATTCTATGGAACTTATCTAGCCTTCGCTTTCTTATCTCTATTAATTGAAGTGGATCAATAGTTAACCCAAATATTTTCTTCTTATCTATCTGATATATTTCATCTGGCACACCAACTTCAGGAACTAAAGGAATATTTATAGCCTTAATCCCCTTATTAGCTAAATACATACATAACGGTGTCTTTGATGTTCTAGATAATCCAATCAAAACTACATCTGCATTTTTTAATCCCCTATAGTCTTTTGAATCATCATACTGCATTGCAAATTCCATTGCTTCTATTCTTTTAAAGTACATCTCATCGGTTTTCCACATAGCTCCTGGATTGTAGTCTGGATGAGTATTTAATATAGTAGATGCTACATTTATTATTGGACCTAATACATTTATTATATTAATATTTCTTTCAATACATTTTTCAGTCAAAAATTCTCTCACATTAACAGTTATTATAGTAGATACTACCATACAGGATGAATAAGAATCTATATTTTTCATAAGTTCTTCAACATCTTCAAGTGACTTAACATATGGTATTCTCTTCACTTCTGCTTTCTCTTTAAATTGGCTGGCAGCTGCTATAGCAACCTGTTCAGCAGTTTCTCCAATAGAATCTGAAACAGCTAATATGGTTAACATTCTATATACCCTCTTTCTTATAATTAGTTTGAAACTTTAGCTATAAAATAAAATCTCTTAATCCCTTTTAAACTAATTATACCCATAAATAAAATATAAGTATAATTGTAAATTTACTAATCCTCTAAGATAATATAATTTTCAAATCTTATTATTATTGTTTCTCTACATATAAATATTAACCTTTTTTCTTTATCATAAAGTCAAATAGCCATAAGTTAATATTGCTGTGATCTGTTTATATAAGTAACTTTACAGCATAATAGAAAGAATTCCAAATACGCAATTTGAAATTCTTTCTATTTAAATATCTTCTATTTAAATATCTTCTATTTAAACTTCAATTGTAAAAGTCTTTTATACTCTTTCTCTACATATTCATATGATATCGGCTTACTAAAGTAATATCCCTGTACAACATCACAATTTATTTTTTTAAGCAACTCAAGTTGTACGCAATCCTCAACTCCCTCTGCTATTACCTCCATCTTTAAATCATGGGCAAGTTTTATTATTCCATCTAGTAAAGCCTTATTACTTTCTTCCATATTTATGTCATCTATAAATGACTTATCTATCTTTAGAACTTCTATTGGAAGAACATTTAAATAACTTAATGATGAGTATCCAGTTCCGAAATCATCTAACACAATCTTAAATCCTAATTCTTTAAGACTGTTAAGTATCTCGCTACTATACTCTATATTGTCTATTATTGCAGTTTCAGTTACTTCAAACTCAATTTTATTAGGTTCAATGCCAGTATAATATAAAGCATTTTTCACCTTGTCTAAAAAATATTTATCTAGCAATTGTACTGCTGAAATATTTATAGAAATAGCATCAAAATCTATATGCTTTCTCTTAAATTCAATTGCATCTTTAAACACCTTAGATATAAGCCAAGCTCCTATGGAAACTATACTACCTGTTTCTTCAGCAATAGGAATGAATTCCGCTGGTGAAACTCTACCAAGTGCAGGGGAGTTCCATCTAAGTAGAGCTTCAAAGCCTCTTAATTTATATGTATTTACGTCCATTTGAGCCTGATAGTGTATCTCTAATTCATTATCGAAGTCTATAGCACTTAACCCCTGCTCTATAGCTATCTTTCTATTAAATTTCTCAAACATATTGTTATCAAATAATACTGCTTTGTTTTTCCCATCTTCTTTAGCTTTGTACATCGCTATATCTGCATTCCTTATTATCTCAGCAACAGTTTGTCCATTCTTAGGCAATTCCACTATTCCAGCACTAGACGATACAATTATACACTTTCCTTCTATATATATATTACTTTTTAATCTTTTTTGAAGTTTACTTATAAGGACTTCAATAGGTTTATTCTTATCTATTTCTCTTATGAGTAATAAAAATTCGTCGCCTCCAATTCTGGCAACTTCCATGCTACCGTCATTTACCTCAGATAAAAGCTTAGATATTTCCACTAGTAACAAATCGCCTGTAGTATGGCCTAGTGTATCATTAATGTTCTTAAAGTTATCTACATCGAGAAGTATAACCGCCCCCATTGATTCATTAGATTTCATGTACTCCATTACTTCAACAAGTTTCTCTTCAAAATATATTCTGTTTGGAAGACCTGTGAGTTTGTCATAATATGCAAGTCTAAAGATATTCTCTTCATACATTTTCTTTAGTGTGATATCTGTCAATGAACCACAAATTTTAAACTTACCTTTTTTCCCTTTATTTATAGTCCTAGATTTATTGTTTAACCATATATAATCTCCATCTGATTTTCTAATTCTAAAATCACTTTCACAGGATAAACTTATTCCATTTATCAACTCATTTAGGCCTTTACTTAAGCTTTCATAATCCTCTGGGTGAATTACTTCAACTAAACTTCCAATGCTATACTCTTTGCTACCAATTTTATATCCAGATATAGATCCAAACTTATCAGATATAGTCAACTTGTCATTATCTATATCATATTCATATATAGCATCACTGGATGAGTCAATAATGCAACTAAGTTTTTCTAAAATACTATTGATATGTGAGCCTATAATGGAAACCTCATCGTTGTATTTATCGTTAACCTTTAGCTGGAGCTCGTCTGCTCCTATACTATCTATGCTTTCTGAAAGCCTCTTTAAATTTCTCGTTATACTTTTTGTGGCAACTCCTGCTAAAGTAATAGCTAACACTGATATTATAATTGAAGAAACTAAGGTTATATTGGCTATATCCTTAGAATATTTTAAAACCTCATTTTGATCTATCATACCTACAATTATCCAATTAGTTTTAGAAGATTTGCTGTAAAAACAATATTTTTTTTGCCCATTATAATCTAAATTAATTGTTTTCTTTTCACCTAATGAAACTAACTCCAAAAGCTTTTTATTTGTTAAGTGTTTTCCTATCTGATTATCGTCGTATTCAGCCATTATCTTATATGAAGAATCTAAAAGCATTATATAGCCAGTATCCCCTAGCTTTATGTTAGAGATATATTCAATTAGAGAATCAATTGTAAAATCTATTCCTAAAACACCTATCAACTTGCCATCTTTATATAAAGCCTTAGAAACAGTTATCACAGACTTACCAGTTATATCATCTATATATGAGTCACTCCATACATTCGTATTTCCCTTAACTGCAGAAGCATACCAACTTCTATTCCTAGCTCCTTTGATGGGGATATCACTCTTAGGACTTATAATACAACTTCCATCATCATAAGCAAGATATATATTTAGTATATTTCCATAAGTTTTTGAAATACCATCTAACTCACTCTGAATGTGATCTTTATTAGTAATTAAAAAATTTTTATCACTTAAATTCGAACTTTCAATTTGATCAATTATATGTTCTTGTTGTTTGGTAAAATTATTTATTGAAAAATCTACAGTATTCATAAGTAACAGACTTCTTTCTTCAAATGACTGCTTTGCCATCTTATCAGCACTTATGAAGTATATTGTACTAAGAGAAATTACCGTGATAACCACAAGAAACATGGCAAATATTCTAACCTTTCTAGTTATTGTCCAATTCATTCAATCCCTTCCCTCTCTAAAGCTACAAGTACACAAAAAATACAAATAAAACTTTATAACCTCTCAATTTATAAACAAATGATTTTAATTATATAGCAATTATAAAAAACTATACTAACTAGATTGCCTCTTATAGCCTCTAAATAATAAGTTTCTCTTTTAGTAAACATTTCATAGTAATTTCTTCGTAATTAATTAACAAACCCTTAAGTAAAATTGATAATAAATTTATTGGAATTAAACAAGATATATTTCTTTATGATATTATGTCTGCGAATTGAGTCTAATCTAGAGATGCTTCAAACGTTGTTTTTTGATTGATTATATGATTTTTTTAATATAATTTTAAATCCTTCTGTATTTTACCAAACTATGTAATTTAATTCAATAAGAATTATGTATTTTTTTGTCTAATATTGCACTTTTATTACATAATTACATATAAAGGTATACATATATTAAATTATATATTTCCAACTAACTTTTTTTATACTTTGATGAAAATACAGTATAAGAATAGTAATTTTATTTTTTGCACTCTTCATTATTTATTAAAATTTCTAAGAGTGTACCATTTGGGTATTAAAACTATTTTACTTCTATACTTTAGGAGAGATTTTTAATATACAAATTCGGTTATAAAGTATTACTGGTAAAAAATTATTTAATGTAATATTTACTAACTATTAGTTGAATATAAAACTAGATAAATGATAAAATCAACTTATGCCAAAATGTTAATAAAAATAATTAGTCTAGGTTAATTTCTAGGAGGAATAAATTAATGAATAAAGATAAACTTCTAACCATAGGTATTCTACCTATAATGTGGCTCATATATTTTACTTTTGAATTTATTACAGGAAGAATTCATTCTAAGTTTGATATAATAATGAACCTATTGCCAGTATTATTATTTGGAATCATAGGATTAATAATATATTATTTAGGAATTAAGTTTTCTAAGGGTCTATCCAATATAACAATACTAATAACATTCTTTTTCACTTTCCTATTAGATCAGGGAGTAAAACTTATTATTAAAACCTTGTACTTTGACAAAAGCTTTTTCCTTATTGATAACTTTTTAAGCTTTAACCCTATTATTAATTCATCTGGTTCTTGGCTTAATGCAAGATTCGGAGCTGGCATTAACTTTTCAGTTCTTATAATCATAAACGCCATAGTATTA
Organism: Clostridium manihotivorum; assembly: GCF_004015185.1. Classification (GTDB taxonomy): domain Bacteria; phylum Bacillota; class Clostridia; order Clostridiales; family Clostridiaceae; genus Clostridium_AR; species Clostridium_AR manihotivorum. Next base: position 24,077 of record NZ_CP025746.1, read on the forward strand.
TTTTTTATACTAGAGGGTTATAGATACTACTTACACAAAGGATATAAAGACTTTTGGGCTGATATGAGCTTCACCTTTATATTAAGTGGATGTCTTTGCTCTCTAATAGATAAAATATTTTATGGTGGTAGTTTAGACTTTATAGGCATTAGCTCTCTATTTATAGCAGACTTAAAAGATATATATATCAACCTATCCATATTCTTTTTAGCACTATGTATATATAATAATGGATTTTGGAAAAACTCAGAAGAAACAACTTTTAAACAGGACATAGAAGGAGTAAAAAGATTCTTGTCATTTATCAAAAAGGATATATTCTTTCTATCTAAATAGAACATTATATTTATGAAATCATTATAAGTAACCAAGGAGATATTATGGAAAATAGAGTTGGTGTGATAGCTATAGTAATTGAAGACTTAACTAGCGTTCCAAAAGTAAACGAGGTACTCCACTCCTATAGTTATTTAATTGTTGGTAGAATGGGCATACCATACAAGCAAAAAGGAGTATCCGTAATTTCAGTAATAGTAGATGGAACACCAGATGCTATAAGCGCTTTAACCGGAACCTTAGGTAAGGTTCCTTCAGTAAATGTAAAATCAGCTATAACAAAAACATAAAAATCAAATCAGTAAAACTAACTAGTTTATTAACTATAGTATTCACATTTATAATTAGCAGTATAGTTAATAACATAAAATATATTTAATCTTTAATATAATATTTAAAATAGCATTTTTATTATGGAGGACTATATGAAAATACTTTTATTCATAATTATAGTTTTAGTTTTACTAACAATATTCATTTCTATATACTTCTCTAGAGTAGTTACTTTACCTGTTGTAAGAAACTACAACGATACCTATTCTACTGAATTAGCTGCTGGAAATATAAAAGAGTACATTTTTAATAAATTAGAAAAAGAGGAGGTATCTATACCATCAAGGTTTGGTTATGATCTTCACGGATTCTTTTTTCCAAATGGCGGCTCAAAAAAAGTAATAATATTTGCTCACGGAATAACCTGGAGCCTGTATGGTTCGGCTAAATATATGGATATTTTTATAAAGAGAGGCTTTGCAGTTCTTATCTATGATCATAGAAATCATGGATTAAGTGGTGGAAAAGATACTTCTTTCGGATACTATGAAAAGTATGATTTAAAAACCTGCACTGATTGGGTAATTGAGAAAATCGGGGACGATGCATTAATTGGTGTTCATGGTGAATCAATGGGCGGTGGAACTGTACTACAATATATCGCAATTGATCCAAGAGTAAGCTTTTGCATAGATGATTGTGGTTATTCAGATACAGCAGAACTGTTTAATCACAGATTGAAAAATGACTTTAAGCCACTTAGACATCTTCCTCTAGTACCACTTGCTAGTGTAGCTACAAAAATCACAAGAGGGTGGAAGTTCAGTGATGTAAAACCGATAAATATGATAAATAAAAATAGCACTCCTATATTATTCATCCATGGAGATAAAGATGACTATGTACCAACAAAAATGTCTCACGATTTGTATAACGCAAAGACTGGTTTTAAAGACATATATATAGCACCTAATGCAGGACACGCACAAGCTTTTACTAGTAACCCATATGAATACGAGCGAAGAGTTGATAAGTTTTTAAAAGATTTAAAAATTATATAGTTTTAAAAAATATAAACGTGGCGTAGCTTGATTTTCCCTAATTCGGGAATAAGTCGAATATAAATCTGTTAAATCCATCTCCTCTACAAATTGACTTAGCAAACGCACCGAATCATTAACTGAGACCATATAATCAATATTAAAAGGAAGTTTTAATTGATAACTTCCTTTATTTAAAGTATAATCTTTATGTAAATTAGTATGTTTGGTCATATATTAATTTTACAATAAATCCAGCACTCTTGTGAATGCTGGATTTATTTTTTATGCAAAAAACGGAGCTGTGCACTAATTAATTAGTGCGACAGCCCCTTTATACTTTTTATTTAATTACTTTGATGAACTCTTTTTAACAGATGAAAGAATTACTCCGCCTACAGCTGCTCCTATTAGTATAGATAAAACATACATAACTACATTGCCAACTGCATGTGGTATAAAGAATACAAATAATCCTCCATGAGGTACTGCAAGTGTGCATTTAAATAGCATTGATAGTGCACCAGTTAAAGCTGAACCAACCATTATAGAAGGTATAACTCTTAATGGATCTGCTGCTGCAAATGGTATAGCACCCTCTGTTATGAACGCTGCACCCAATGCCCAAGCTGCTTTTCCTGCTTCTCTTTCTTGATTAGTAAACTTGTTCTTTGCTAATACTGTTGCTAATGCTACAGCAAGTGGTGGAACCATACCAGCAGCCATTACTGCTGCCATTATTGCTGAAGGTTGACCTTGAGATATTGTTGCAACACCGAAAGTATATGCTGCTTTGTTTAGAGGACCTCCCATATCGAAAGCCATCATTAATCCGATTATTGTTCCAAGTAATATTGCATTTGCACCACTTAAGCTATTTAACCATCCAGTTAATGCATCATTTATAGCTTTCACTGGATTACCAAGTACATATATCATTATAAGTCCTACAATAAGTGTTGATAAAACAGGTAATACAAAAACCGGCATTAATCCTTCTAAGGATTTTGGTAACTTTATAAACTTCTTTAAGTAATATACTGTATAACCAGCTAAGAAACCGGCTATTAATCCGCCTAGGAAACCAGCACCTATGTTTGACGCTAAGTAACCACCAACCATACCAGGAACTAGACCAGGTCTATCAGCTATTGAATAAGCAATATATCCAGCAAGTATAGGAACTAAGAAACTAAATGCTCCGTTTGCTCCGATTCTAAACAACGCTTCTGCAAATGATCCTTTTACTTGGAATGCCTTTATACCAAAAGCAAATGATAAAGCTATAAGTATACCACCAGCTACTACAAATGGTATCATGAATGATACACCATTCATTAGATGTTTATAAGCACCGTTCTTAGTTTCTTTCTCTTCATTTTTAGTATTAGTTGCTGCTTCATTTCTTGATGTCTGACTAGGTTTAGCTGATAATGCCCTTTGTATAAGACCTTTAGGATCTTTTATAGCATCCTTTACAGATACCTCTATTAGAGGCATACCTTTAAATCTACTCTTATCTACATTCGTATCAGCTGCAATTATTACAGCACTTGCAGATCTCAAATCCTCTTGATTTATAACGTTTTCAGCGCCTACAGACCCTTGGGTTTCGACTTTTATGTCGTGCCCTAGATCCTTAGCAGCCATTTGTAATGCTTCTGCCGCCATATATGTATGTGCAATACCAGTTGGACAAGATGTTATAGCTACTAATTTCATAATAATACCTCCTATTTTTTTATTTTATTCAAATACTTTTATAAATTCATCGAAACTACTACAATTCATTAAAGATTCTCTTACATCAGAATGCATAAGTTTTCTTGATATCTCACTAAGTGCTCTTAAGTGAACATCACTTGATTCTTCTGGTACAGCTATCAAAAAGAATAAATGTGCTGGCTCTCCATCCATTGAATCATAGTCAACACCATCTTTACTTTTTCCAAATGCTATAGATGCAACATTAACAGATTTGCTTTTTCCATGAGGTATTGCAATTCCCATTCCTATCCCTGTAGAAAACTCTTCTTCTCTCTTTAATACAGCCTCTTTAAAAACTTTGCTATCATTTATAACTCCGTCTTTTACTAGTATGTCAATAAGCTCATCTAAAGCCTCCATCTTTCCCTTTGACTTCATATCGAAGCACACTCTATTTTTAGTAAACATATCCTTAGTTGCCATGATTAAACCTCCTTAATATTTTCCCTTACTCTTTCCATAATTGCTTCTACATCACTAAGTTTGCAAGCTTCTGTTCCTTCTAATGTAACTGTAACTGCACCACACGCTTGAGCAAATATAAGTGTTTCCTTTATATCTAAATTATTTACTATAGAATAAACTAATGCTGCTACCATTGAATCTCCAGCTCCAACAGTACTTCTAACTGGTACCTTTAAGCCCTTTGCAAAATATTTCTTATCGCCAGATATATAAGTTGCACCTTCTGATCCCATTGAAACTAAGATGTTTTCAACTCCCTGTGCTTTTATTTCCCTACATGAATCTATTATTTGATCTAGATTATCTATTGATTTATTAAATAGTAAAGATAATTCATGATTATTGGGTTTTATAGCATATGGTTTTTCTTTTAATCCATTAGCTAGTAATTCTCCTTCAGCATCTAGTATTGTTATTGCACCTTTACTTTTAGCTATCTTAATTAAAGTACCATATATATCCTTAGGTACACTTGATGGGATACCTCCTGATAGCACAACTATATCCCCTTGGGAACAGCTCTCACTATACAAATCCACAAACTGTTTTAATTCAGTTTCAGCTATTATTGGTCCAGCCTCATTTATATCTGTATAAACATTATTTTTTCTATCTACAACTTTTGTATTAGTTCTAGTACTTGCCTCAATGTTTATAAACTTATGTCCTACACCTCTTCTATCCAGTTCCTTCTCGAAACTATTTTTCCATGTTCCTCCTAAGAAACCTAAAGCTAAAGACTCTATACCAAAATTCTTCAACACCTTTGATACATTTATACCTTTTCCACCTATGTCGTATCTAATATCTGAGGTTCTATTAACAGCTCCTAACTTAAAATCATCTATTATAAGAGTTTTATCCATTGCTGGGTTAAGCGTTACTGTTATTACCATATTCTCACCTCCCTTATCTTAAGCAGTTACTATATCCACACCTACTTCTGAATATTCTTTTATTATATTTTGCTCAATATCTCTGCTTGTTATAATCATACTAACAGCTTTTATAGGACATATTATAGAAAATGATACATTGTTAAACTTAGTACTATCGGCAACTATAATTACCTTGCTAGCATAATTAATCATTGTTTTCTTTGTTTGTGCTTCAATAAAATTGGGAGTTGTTACTCCATCCTCTATGGATATACCATTTGCACCAACAAAAGCTTTATCAACTCTAAAATTCTTAATTACAGCCTCTGTTAGATGACCAACCATAGCTCTAGTATTTGATCTTAAACTTCCACCAGTTACTATGATTTCTATTCCTTCCTTATTAGAAAGTTCTGAAGCTATATCTATAGAGTTTGTTATTACTGTTATATTCCTACTTCTAATTCTTTTAGCTATTTCTAAAGTTGTAGTACCAGAATCTAATATTATTGTGTCACCATCTTCAATCATCATACTAGCAACTTCTGCAATACTAATTTTTTGATCAATTTTTTCATCCTGTTTATCTACAAAAGATGGTTCAAAATTTGTTCTGTTATATATCCCCACTGCACCACCATGAGTTCTCATCAAAAGATTCTTCTCTTCTAGTTCTTGAAGGTCTCTTCTTATTGTAGATTCAGATACATTCAATAATTCAGCTATATCCATGACCTTTATACTACTTTTAGAATTTAATATATCTAATATCTTTTGTTGTCTTTCTTCTGCAAACATAACCAGTTACACATCCTCTTTATTCAATTCCGATCATATATGATTACTTTTGACTGTATTTGCTTGTTTGATTATATTTTATATGATAACATTTACAAAGTCAACAGTAAATAATCAAATTAATTCAAAAATAATCATATTATTTCTGCATTAATTAGTTATTATGCTTAGTTTTGATTTTTATTGCTCACTTTTCTTATTTATTCCAACGGTTTTAATTAACTGTAACTAAAATAAGTAGCTCTTATCTATTTTTTCATTAATGATTTTTTATATCCACTATTGTTAAACATAGATTGAGAAGTTTCTATAAATAATTACTTCTCATTGAGATACATAATAAAAAAAGCTCTTTATTATTTATTTGCTATAATTTATATAATTCTCTAAAAAACAAAAGACATGTTTAAAATCTACTATATTTTAAACATGCCTTTTTATTCTCTGAAATAAGCTATATTAAATTCAATAAAGTTAATGCCCCATCAAATACTTGATGGGGCATATTACCTAGCGACCACTTACTCTCCCACACAGTCACCCATGCAGTACCATCAGCCGTCTAAGTCTTAACCTTCGTGTTCGGTATGGGTACGGGTGTAACCCTTAGACGCATCATCACTAGATATAAAATAATTGCATTAACAATTATATATTATACCTGTATTATAGAACTTTGTCAACAAAAAAGTAAACTTATATATATGTTTCTAAAGTTTTTTTATCATATCTTTAACTCTATTTAGATTTTCTCTACTTTCTTCTATTCGTTTTAATAACTTTTTCTTATTTGTCTTTATAGCTTTATATTTCTTTATGTTATCTTCTTCTACCTGCCCAATATCGTTAAATTGCTGATAATCAGCTTTTATTTCTTTCTCTAATCTTTCTAAATCTTCTAAACATCTATTGTATACTTGCTTTAGATATATGGCTATTTCTTCTTGTGTAGTATATTTATCAATACCTATTAAGTTTTCATTACATTCTTTCATGTCATCTATCATAATCAATAAACCTCAATAAAATATGTACTACTATTTATATTTTATTTACTTATCAATATATACCACATACATAATATATTTTAGCTCTGTCAAAAGTACTTTCTTTAAATTATTAAACACAACCTATATTTTAAAGATTCGATATGAAATTTCTACATAAAAAAAGTCGATGAAACGACCTTCTTCAGTAAGCTTTTTTACGCACCTGCCTTCCCAAAACAGCAAAAAAGACTTCACTATTGTGAAGTCTTTAGTGGTGCACCATCAGGGACTCGAACCCGGGGCACCCTGATTAAGAGTCAGGTGCTCTACCAACTGAGCTAATGGTGCATAATTACCTAGCGACCACTTACTCTCCCACACAGTCGCCCATGCAGTACCATCAGCCGTCTAAGTCTTAACCTTCGTGTTCGGTATGGGTACGGGTGTAACCCTTAGACGCATCATCACTAGATATTGAAAGATTATTCTTTCAAAATTGCACTTAAGTTTACTTTGTAATATTTGTTTTGGTCAAGCCCTCGATCTATTAGTATCGGTCAGCTGAACATGTTACCATGCTTACACCTCCGACCTATCAACCTCGTGTTCTTCGAGGGATCTTACTAGCTTACGCTATGGGAAATCTAATCTTGAGGTGGGCTTCACGCTTAGATGCTTTCAGCGTTTATCCCTTCCCGACGTAGCTACCCAGCTATGCTCCTGGCGGAACAACTGGTGCACCAGAGGTCAGTCCATCCCGGTCCTCTCGTACTAAGGACAGCTCCTCTCAAATTTCCTACGCCCGCGACGGATAGGGACCGAACTGTCTCACGACGTTCTGAACCCAGCTCGCGTGCCGCTTTAATGGGCGAACAGCCCAACCCTTGGGACCTACTTCAGCCCCAGGATGCGACGAGCCGACATCGAGGTGCCAAACCTCCCCGTCGATGTGGACTCTTGGGGAGATCAGCCTGTTATCCCCGAGGTAGCTTTTATCCGTTGAGCGATGGCCTCCCACGAGGTACCACCGGATCACTAAGCCCGACTTTCGTCCCTGCTCCACTTGTAAGTGTCGCAGTCAGGCTCCCTTCTGCCTTTGCACTCTACGAACGATTTCCGACCGTTCTGAGGGAACCTTTGGGCGCCTCCGTTACTTTTTTTGGAGGCGACCGCCCCAGTCAAACTGCCCACCTAACAATGTCCCGTCACCAGCTTCATGGTGCCCGGTTAGAATCCCAGTACTGTCAGGGTGGTATCCCAAGGTCGACTCCACATCCCCTAACGAGGATGTTTCCCAGTCTCCCACCTATCCTGTACAGACAATACCGAAACTCAATGCTAAGCTACAGTAAAGCTCTACGGGGTCTTTCCGTCCAATCGCGGGTAGCAAGCATCTTCACTTGCACTACAACTTCGCCGGATTTACAGTTGAGACAGTGCCCAAGTCATTACGCCATTCGTGCGGGTCAGAACTTACCTGACAAGGAATTTCGCTACCTTAGGACCGTTATAGTTACGGCCGCCGTTTACTGGGGCTTAAGTTCACCGCTTCGCGTTACCGCTAACGATTCCCCTTAACCTTCCAGCACCGGGCAGGCGTCAGCCCCTATACATCAGCTTTCGCTTTAGCAGAGACCTGTGTTTTTGCTAAACAGTTGCTTGGGCCTATTCTCTGCGACCTACTCTCGTAGGCACCCCTTCTCCCGAAGTTACGGGGTCAATTTGCCGAGTTCCTTAACTGTAATTCTTCCGCCGGCCTTAGGATTCTCTCCTCACCTACCTGTGTCGGTTTGCGGTACGGGCACTACATTTCTCCCTAGAAGCTTTTCTTGGCAGCGTAGAATCAAGTACTTCAGCCACAAGGGCCTTCCCCATCACACCTTAACTTAGCAAGCGGATTTGCCTACTTGCATGTCTAAGTGCTTAGACTAGCATCCAATAGCTAGCACACTCTATCTTCCTGCGTCACTCCATCGGTAATAACGATTTGCAGTGGTATCGGAATATCAACCGATTGTCCATCACCTACGCCTTTCGGCCTCGGCTTAGGTCCCGACTAACCCTCAGCGGACGAGCCTTCCTGAGGAAACCTTAGGTTTTCGGCCACTAGGGATTCTCACCTAGTTCTCGCTACTAATGCCAACATACTCACTCGTAATCAGTCCACCGCTCCTTACGGTACGACTTCAGCCCGATTACGACGCTCCCCTACCCCAGTAGATTAAATCTACTAGCCGTAGCTTCGGTGATAAGTTTGAGCCCCGAACATCTTCGGCGCAGGATCTCTCGACTAGTGAGCTATTACGCACTCTTTTAATGAGTGGCTGCTTCTAAGCCAACATCCTAGTTGTCTTAGAAATCCCACATCCTTTTCCACTTAACTTATACTTTGGGACCTTAGCTGACGATCTGGGCTGTTTCCCTTTTGACTACGGATCTTATCATTCGCAGTCTGACTGCCGGACTAATACTATATGGCATTCGGAGTTTGATAAGGTTCAGTAAGCGATATGCCCCCTAGCCCATTCAGTGCTCTACCTCCATTAGTCATATCCGACGCTAGCCCTAAAGCTATTTCGGGGAGAACCAGCTATCTCCGAGTTCGATTGGAATTTCTCCGCTATCCACAGCTCATCCCATGGTTTTTCAACACCAACGTGGTTCGGTCCTCCACGAAGTTTTACCTTCGCTTCAACCTGGCCATGGATAGGTCACCCGGTTTCGGGTCTACGGCATGCAACTATTCGCCCTATTCAGACTCGGTTTCCCTTCGGCTCCGTACCTTAAGTACTTAACCTCGCTACATACCGTAACTCGTTGGCTCGTTCTACAAAAAGCACATCATCACACACATATGGTGCTCTGATCGGTTGTAGGCATACGGTTTCAGGTTCTATTTCACTCCCCTCCCGGGGTTCTTTTCACCTTTCCCTCACGGTACTTCTTCACTATCGGTCATCAAGTAGTATTTAGCCTTGGGAGGTGGTCCTCCCTGCTTCCCACAAGGTTTCACGTGTCTCGTGGTACTCTGGAGCAGAACTATGGTCTTCTTGTTTCACTTACAGGACTATTACCTTCTACGGTGTATCTTTCCAGATATCTTCAATTACAATAGCCACCACATTTATGTTCTGTCCGCAACCCCAAAGATAAATCTTTGGTTTGGGCTCTTCCGATTTCGCTCGCCGCTACTGACGGAATCGATTTTTCTTTCTCTTCCTCTAGGTACTTAGATGTTTCAGTTCCCTAGGTTTACCCTCCTATAGCTATTTATTCACTATAAGATACGTAGGGTTACCTACGTGAGTTTCCTCATTCGGAGATCTTTGGATCACAGGCTATTTGCGCCTACCCAAAGCTTATCGCAGCTTGTCACGTCCTTCTTCGGCTCTTGATGCCAAGGCATTCACCATACGCCCTTTGTAACTTGACCTAATGTCGTGTCATTATAATCTGCGCACTACTTCGTCACCTTCCTCACTACGCTACTCACTTACCTGAAGTAAGCTCCGTGGCTCGTTCGTCGGTTCCTCGTATTGCTTGATTCTAATGCCACTCCAATTTGCTTCGCAAATTCTGCGTTTCAACTATAGATGTACTGTTCGCACTTGTGCGTTTGTACTATTATAGATTAACAGCATACTTTGCATTTGAACAAACCAGTTACTGACTTTAATACTAGCGTGCATTTTTGTCAGTATTTATATTACAAAGAATTAGTAAATATCTTTACTTTAACTTATGTGCAATTTTCAAAGAACAATCTGAGATACTTGGTATCTCAAAATTAAACAGAGTAAATAACAACCAGAATTCGTGTATATTAAGCCTGAAATGCATCAGTACTTAATAATTTCTCCATAGAAAGGAGGTGATCCAGCCGCAGGTTCTCCTACGGCTACCTTGTTACGACTTCACCCCAATCGCTGACCCTACCTTCGGCTGCTGCCTCCCTTACGGGTTAGCTCACAGACTTCGGGTATTGCCAACTCTCATGGTGTGACGGGCGGTGTGTACAAGGCCCGGGAACGTATTCACCGCGACATGCTGATTCGCGATTACTAGCAACTCCGGCTTCATGTAGGCGAGTTTCAGCCTACAATCCGAACTGGGACAAGTTTTTGAGATTTGCTCCACCTCACGGTCTTGCATCTCTTTGTACTTGCCATTGTAGCACGTGTGTAGCCCTAGACATAAGGGGCATGATGATTTGACGTCATCCCCACCTTCCTCCCGGTTAACCCGGGCAGTCTCGCTAGAGTGCTCAACTAAATGGTAGCAACTAACAATAAGGGTTGCGCTCGTTGCGGGACTTAACCCAACATCTCACGACACGAGCTGACGACAACCATGCACCACCTGTCTTCCTGTCGATACCAAAGGTACCGACTTCCCCGGTTAAGGGTAATTCAGGAGATGTCAAGTCTAGGTAAGGTTCTTCGCGTTGCTTCGAATTAAACCACATGCTCCGCTGCTTGTGCGGGCCCCCGTCAATTCCTTTGAGTTTTAATCTTGCGACCGTACTCCCCAGGCGGGATACTTATTGTGTTAACGGCGGCACGGAGGTGTTGAAACCCCACACCTAGTATCCATCGTTTACGGCGTGGACTACCAGGGTATCTAATCCTGTTTGCTCCCCACGCTTTCGAGCCTCAGTGTCAGTTACAGTCCAGAAAGTCGCCTTCGCCACTGGTGTTCTTCCTAATCTCTACGCATTTCACCGCTACACTAGGAATTCCACTTTCCTCTCCTGCACTCTAGATATCCAGTTTGGAATGCAGCACCCAAGTTAAGCCCAGGTATTTCACATCCCACTTAAACATCCACCTACGCTCCCTTTACGCCCAGTAAATCCGGACAACGCTTGCCACCTACGTATTACCGCGGCTGCTGGCACGTAGTTAGCCGTGGCTTCCTCCTTGGGTACCGTCATTATCGTCCCCAAAGACAGAGCTTTACAACCCGAAGGCCTTCATCACTCACGCGGCGTTGCTGCATCAGGGTTTCCCCCATTGTGCAATATTCCCCACTGCTGCCTCCCGTAGGAGTCTGGACCGTATCTCAGTTCCAATGTGGCCGATCACCCTCTCAGGTCGGCTACGCATCGTCGCCTTGGTGAGCCATTACCTTACCAACTAGCTAATGCGCCGCGGGTCCATCTTATAGCGGATTGCTCCTTTGATTTTCATTTCATGCGAAACGAAAATGTTATGCGGTATTAATCTTCCTTTCGGAAGGCTATCCCCCTCTATAAGGCAGGTTACCCACGTGTTACTCACCCGTCCGCCGCTAAGAAAGTTCCGAAGAACTTTCTCCGCTCGACTTGCATGTGTTAGGCACGCCGCCAGCGTTCGTCCTGAGCCAGGATCAAACTCTCAATTTAAAGTTTAATCATAGCTTACTTACTTAGTAAGTCTTTTTTCAAAAGAATTGCTGGTTTAAGTCTAGTTTTAGACTTTGTTTATTTTACTCTGTTTAATTTTCAAAGACCAAGTTATTTTGCTGTATTTCTGACAGCTCATTTATCTTACCACCGTAAGATTTCTTTGTCAACATACTTTTTAAATTTATTTTAAAATTTTATTTAAAACTTAAACTTAAATTTCTGTGCTTTGTCGCTTTGTGTTCCAGCGACATAGACTATGATAACACATCATATAACATAAAGGACTACCTAATTTCTTATCTAGACGATATACTTGTCCAATAGTATATATTTCTCTATATTTCAACATATTCCACCAATTGATACGCCTGGTACTGTTATCACCATCCACAAACCAACTTCCAATATGAAAGGCTTTTTATACAATGGATTAAACTTATAATTTTCATCAATCTCAATAACTACAGGTAACTAATAAGAACTTTTAAACATACTATAAAAAATAATACTATTTATGAAGGTGATAATTTTGTGTGGAATCGCTGGTTGGGTAAATTTTAAAAATGATATTTCTAAACAGCACCATGTAATAGAATCTATGACTGATACATTAAAATTAAGAGGCCCTGACAGCTTCGGATATTATGAAATTAATAATGTTATGTTTGGTCATAGAAGATTAGTAGTTGTAGACCCAGAGGGTGGAAAGCAACCAATGGTCAAAACTATAGAAAACAACCATTATACTTTAATATACAATGGAGAATTATACAATACAGAAGATTTAAGAACTGAGTTATTGAATCAAGGGTTCAAATTTGATTCTTATTCTGATACAGAAGTTTTACTTACTTCATATATTTGTTGGGGCATAGATTGTATTTCTAAATTAAATGGAATATTTGCATTTGCAATATATGATCAAAAGGAAAATAGAGTATTCTTAGCAAGGGATCCTTTAGGAGTAAAGCCTTTATTCTACAGTATAAAGGGAGATTCATTCATCTTTGGTTCAGAGATAAAGACTCTGCTAGCACACCCTTATATAGATCCAGTGGTGGATAAAGATGGACTAACCGAAATATTCGCTTTAGGTCCTGCTAGTTCTCCTGGAAGCGGTATATATAAAGATATAAAAGAAGTAGCTCCAGCTAACTATGTTATAGTAACTCCAGAAGGAATAAATATAAAAGAGTATTGGAAGGTATCTGCAGAGGACTTTACAGAAACAGAAAACCAGGCTTCCGAACATCTGAAATCACTTCTTGTAGATGCTATAAAAAGGCAATTAGTTGGTGATGTTCCACTTTGTACTTTCTTATCTGGAGGACTGGATTCCTCTGCTATATCTGCAATAGCAGCTAAAGAATATAATGATAAAGGAAAAACTCTAACAACCTACTCTATAGATTATGAAGACAATGAAAAATATTTTAAATCTTCTTTGTTCCAACCTACATCTGACCAATACTGGGCTTTAGAAATGGCAAAATTCATTAGTAGTAAACATGAAACAGTAACTTTAGATCACAAAAACCTAATAGACGCTCTAAAAGATGCGGTAATAGCTAGAGATCTTCCAGGAATGGCAGATATAGACTCATCTCTATATTTGTTCTCAAAAGAAATACGAAAAGGATTCGTTATTGCTCTATCAGGTGAATGTGCAGATGAGTTATTTGGTGGTTATCCATGGTATACTAATGAAGAGCTTATAAATGCACCAACTTTTCCATGGTCAAGATTTGTAACAGATAGAAAATCACTTCTATCTGATGAATTAAAATCCTTACCTATAGAAGATAAAACACAACAGGAATACCTAGATACTCTAAAACAGGTGCCTCACTTAGATCATGAAAACAAACTAGATTTTAGGATGAGAGAATTATTCTACTTAAACATTAAGTGGTTTATGGTTAATCTTTTGAATAGAAAAGATAGAATGAGTATGTCGAATAGTCTTGAAGTCAGGGTTCCTTTTGCTGATTATCGTCTAGTACAATATGCCTTTAATTTACCTCAAAAAATTAAATTTGCTGACAACAGAGAAAAAGGTCTATTAAGAAAATCTTTAAAAGGAATATTGCCCGACGAAATAGTTTATAGAAAAAAGAGCCCTTACCCAAAGACCCATAATCCAATCTATACATCCTTAGTTTGTAATGCCATGGCTGAAATACTAAATGATAAATCTTCTCCTATACTAAACCTAATTGATAAGAAAAAAATTCAGGAGATAGTATCTACAAAAGGTGACTCTTACAAAACCCCTTGGTATGGTCAACTTATGACAGGTCCTCAGCTGATTGCTTACTTGATTCAATTAAATATATGGTTGAAAGAATATAATGTTCAGCTTCAATTTTAATAAACTACTAAACTATAATTTTGAAAAAGCCACTGAATTGATCTTCAGTGGCTTTTTCTAATCTAACATTTCTAAACTATAGTAAGAAAGTTTTCAAATACGATATATTCATATTTAATTATAGACCTGCTATTGATAGCTCCTTTACTATAACCGAAGGACTTGCTGTATTGGAATAGTAAAAATCCATATCATCCCCTACTTCTTCTATAGCCTTTAGTAATTCAAAGAAATTTCCAGCTAAAGTTATTTGATCGATAGCTTCACACAGCTTTCCACCCCTTATAACTCTACCATTTGCTGCAAGGGAGAAATCTCCAGTTATAGCATTTGCCCCGGAATGCATTCCTTGTAGATCAGTTATATATACACCATTATTTACTTCAGCTATCAATTCAACAAAACTCTTTATCCCCTTTTCCAAATACAAATTTGTAGCTGAAACATTAACCGGGGATGAAAAAGAAGCCTTTGATGCATTTCCTGTACTCTTTACATTATCCTTGTACGAAGTTTTCAGATTATGAAGTAAAGTTTTAAGTTGACCTTTTTCTATTATAGATTTCTTATAAGTTGGTACTCCTTCATCATCAAAAGGTGTAGAGTAAGGCCCTTTATCCAAGTGTGGGTCATCAACAATTGTCACAACGTCGGATGCAACTATTTCTCCTTCTTTCTTGCTAAGCAAAGATAAGCCTTTCTGAGCATTATCTGCATAAAAAACGCCTTGGAACGTTGAAAGAATTGTAGCCATCATATAGTTTGACATAAGTATTTTATACTTTCCAGACTTTATAGGTTTAGATCCAACTTTTGAAATTACATTATCTGAAGTCTCTTTAGCTATCCTATCAAGATCCAATTGATCCATGCTAGTTTTTATTTTTAAAGACATACTGTCTTTCATTCCATCTCCGTCTTTAGTAACAGCAGCAACATATGCTAAAACAGTAGTTTTCTTATGTCTTAAATCTAATCCTTTAGAATTTATTATAGCTACTTCAGATTTACTAGTATCTACTTCACACTCCGCCACTTTCTCGATTAGGTCACTAGTGCCTTTTGTTTTCTTCTCTAATGCTAAAGCTAGATCTATCTGTTCAGTAGGAGTCAATTCATCAATATCTTTGCTATAACTATGAACCTCTTCATATTGAGAAGCTCCACCATATATAAAGTCCTTATCTTCATTTTCTATTAGTTTAGCATTTTCCTCAGCTTTTTCTACCATCATACTTGCTGAGGCTTCATCAAGACTTTCACTGTATGAATACCCCATCCTTCCATTTATGACACCTCTGAAGCTTACTCCACTAGTATTACTCAGTCCATAGTCGTCTACTTCACTATCAAATATCTTTATATCTAAGCTTTCTTTACTTGAGTAATAAATTTCATACTCAGAAAAATTAGCCTCTTCTGCTTTCTTAAATATTAAATTGCTAAAAGCCTTTATATCCATGCTACATCCCTCCTTATCTTCCACCAACAGTCATTTGTTTTACTCTTATTAGTGGTTGACCTACATTGGTTGGTACAGACCCACTTAGGGAACCACACATACCTTGACCGTGATCAAGGTTTTGGCCAACCATATCTATATCCATTAATATGTCAGATCCCTTTCCTATTAGACTTCCACCTCTTACAGCTTCTGATATCTTACCGTTTCTTATTAAATAGCCCTCAGCTACGGCGAAGTTAAACTCTCCTGTGATAGGATTAACTGAACCTCCGCCCATCTTTTTTGCATATAATCCATATTCTATTGATTTAATTATATCTTCATTTTTATCATCGCCGTTTGCAATATAAGTATTGGTCATTCTAGATGTAGGTGCATATTTATAAGACTCTCTTCTACCACTGCCTGTAGGCTCCATTTTCATTCTTCTAGCATTCAGCTTATCCACCATATAGGACTTTAATATTCCATTCTCGATAAGCACCTTCTTTTTTGTTTCTGTTCCTTCATCATCTATATTTAGAGATCCCCAAAGATTTGGTAAGGTACCATCATCTATAGCAGTTACCTTTGTAGATGCAATCTGTTGACCTATTTTATTACAAAATACAGAATTGCCCTTAGCAACAGATGTAGCTTCAAGTGAATGACCACAAGCCTCATGGAATATAACTCCTCCAAAACCATTCTCTATGGCAACCATCATTTTACCTGCTGGACAATAATTAGCATGAAGCATAGTGACAGCAGCTTCACTGGCTTTTTTCCCATAATACTCTGTATCAATAGCATCAAACATTTCAAAGCCCATCATTCTACCTGGATTTTCACCACCTAGCTGATTTTCAACGCCGTTGCTTGCCACTGATCTTATACCTAATCTTGTCCATATTCTCCTATCCTGCGTATATAGTCCCTCACTATTAGCTATAAATATCTTTTGATCCTTATCCATATATGTTACAGAAACTTGACTTATTTCATTGTTATAACTCTTAGCAGAATTATATGCCTCTCTCATCTTTCCAATCTTCCTTGAACTCTCTATAGATGCTGGCACATACAATATAGGGTGTATATTAGTATTAATTCTTTCGTAAAGGTTCAAATTTATATCTAATTCATCATTCAATTCTCCAAGAGCATATGCAGCTTTTTTAGCAACATTAATCAAGCTTGATAAACTACTTTCATTTGTATAAGCATAAACACTTCTGAATCCTTTAAATATTCTTATTCCTATACCATAATCTCTACCAGAAACAATATTATCAACCTTCCCATCTGTCAGTATAATATTGTTATTTATTGTATCTTCAACAAAAATCTCAGCAAAGTCCCCTCCACTTTTCAACGCCTGAGATAATACCTTGCTTACCACCTCTTTAGGTAACATACTCAATTCCTCCTTTTATTGTAATATAATACCATTCTATATTAATTATACAATCTTATGCAATATTCTATAAAAAATTTTTAACATAAAGCGATTTATTATAGATAATTAGCATCGTTTACAATTGACTAACCCCATTAAGTAATATATAATTATAATGATTTTTATTTTGTTAAATGAGGCATAAGTTTTCTATAAACTTATGCCTTTTCCTATTAATATAGTGATTAGATATTTTCATAATATTTTTGAAAGGAAGTGAATTTTTCTAGCTAATATATAATTAGTTAGAAGTATATTATGTTTGAATTCCTAAAGAAAGATTTAAAAGTTCTTGCACCAGTTGCAGGCACTACAATAGACTTATCAAACGTTCCAGATGAGGTCTTTGCCAAGAAGATGGCTGGTGATGGATTAGCTATAGAAAGCATTGGAAATGTATTCGTGGCTCCAGCTGACGGAGATCTATCTTTGGTTTTCAAAACTAACCATGCTTTTGCAATGGAGATTGCAGGAGAAGTTGAGCTTCTAGTACACATAGGAATTGATACAGTTTCTTTAAATGGAGAAGGATTTGAGCGACTAGTGGAGCCAGGCGTTAAGGTTAAAGCTGGGACTCCAATTATAAGGATTGATAGAGAATTCATAGAAAGTAAAGGGTTTTCATTAATAACCCCTATACTAATAACAAATCCTGATGTGATAAAAGAGATGAATCCTATAATAAACAAAAAAGTAGATGCAGGAATTGATACAGTGTTAACGTACCGATAGTTATAGATGCTATTCTTGTCCGATAACTTCATCATCTGGCCAGTATTAGCCCATAACTTAAAAATTGAATTTATAATCCTATAACAGGTAAAAAGCCCCCTAAATAACAACCTTAGGGGGCTTTTTAATATCTATTTACTTAAATTACTTAGTTTCAGCTAACTTTTGATATTCTCTTACTATATCAAAGTTCTTATCATCAGACTTAACATATCCAACATGTGAATAAACTTCTGTTACAATCTTCTTTCCTTCTGGGTCTTTTCCGATTTCTATGAAAGCGTTTTGTATCTTTTCTTTCCACTCAGAAGTCATATCTGGTCTTATACTTATAGTATCGTTTGGAATTGGTTGTGTAAAGTATACTGGTTCAACTTTATCGAATATGTCAGGTACATCTTTCTTTACAGTATTTCTTGCATCTTCAAAAACTGCAGCTGCATCTACATCTCCATTAAGTACAGCTAATACACCCTTATCATGACCTTTAACTCTTATACCTTGAACATCTTTTTCTGGGTCTACTCCAGCCTTTTTCATTTCAGCTGCTGGCCATATATATCCTGCTGAGGAAGTAACATCTTGCCATGCTATCTTCTTACCTTTTAAATCAGCTAATGACTTTATGCTTGATCCCTTTTTAACAACTATCATAGCTCTATATGAATTAACAAGTTCTGTAGTATTTTCACCAGTAGGTTGTTTTATGCCATATCTTTGAGCTTGTAGTAAGATTTCAGCGGCATTCTTTTCCTTAGCTAGCACGTATGCTGATGGTGGTAAAAATCCTATATCTACTTGTTTTGAAGCCATTGCTTCTATTATAGTATTATAGCTTGTGGATACGCTTACCTTTACTGGTATACCAAGCTTGTCTGATAATAGCTTTTCCAAAGGTTTTGCCTTAGCTTCTAAAGTTTCAGCATTCTGTGATGGAACGAATTGAACCTTTAACTCTTTTGGTGCATATCCCTTAGCTGTTGTTGAGTCGTCCTTCTTAGTACTACTGCACCCTGCTAATGCTGTCATAGCTAAAGCTGCACATACTGCAATACTTAATATTCTTCTTTTCATGGAACTTCCTCCTTAAAAATTAAAAATTAGCTTGTACTTCCAACAAATACATATAAATCATAAACTATTTTTCTTTTTTTTGCAACAATGTTCGTGTTTATTTTATATGTATATTTTTACTTTTATTGGCTATATCTCATATAATGCCATGTAATATATTACAATATAATAAAATATTTATAATGTTCTATTGAAAATACTAGGTATATTATAGTATTCTTATATTGAATTTAATAGTCACCCATTGTTAAAATAAGGTTAAATTTATACTTTTCGTAATTTAACTGACAGCAATATTATTTATAATATATAATAGTGACTAATACATATCTTAATAACGTTCGTGTCTTATAAAATCATTAAGAAAAGGTTGGTAAAATTTATGATCGAGTTTAAAAATGTATCAAAAACCTATCCCAATGGAGTAGTTGGTCTTAACAATGTCAACGTAACAATCAATGAAGGAGAGCTAGTTGTAATAGTAGGGCTATCTGGAGCTGGAAAATCAACATTCTTAAGATCAATAAACAGGCTAAATGAAATATCTTCAGGAGAAATATTAATAAATGGCAACTCCATCACTAAGGCTAAAGGAAAGGAACTCAGAGTCTTAAGAAGAGATATAGGAATGATATTTCAAAACTTTAATCTAGTTAAAAGATCTACTGTATTAAAAAATGTCTTAGCAGGTAGAGTTGGTTATCATTCAACTTTAAGAACTTTAGTTGGAATGTTTCCTAAGGAAGACTTAGAACTAGCTTTTGAGTCATTAAAAAAGGTTGGTATTGAGCAGAAAGCATATATGAGAGCCGATCAACTATCCGGTGGTCAGCAGCAAAGAGTTGCTATTGCAAGAACTCTAGCTCAGCAATCAAAAGTACTTCTAGCAGATGAACCGATAGCATCTTTAGATCCTGTTACCACTATTCAAGTAATGGATGATATCGCAAGAATAAATAAAGAAATGAATATTACCACAATCGTAAATCTTCATCATGTGGATTTAGCGAAAAAATATGCTACTAGAATTTTAGGTTTTAGAGAAGGCAAGCTAGTTTTTGACGGGCCAGTAGAAAAAGCTACTGATGAGATATTTGATTTTATATATAATGGAAAAACAGAAGAAATTTCTGAAAATTAGGGGGATAAAAAATGAAAGAGCAAACATTAAAAAAGCCTTCTAATATGAAAATGTATCTTACAGTCGTATTAATAATTATTCTTATGGTTGCAAGTGCTAAGAAAACTGATGCTTCATTTTCACAGCTTATGAAAGGGCTTCCAGAGACAGGAAAGCTTTTTAAAGAAATGCTACCTCCAGATTGGAGCTACTTTTCTAGGATAATAGATCCTATGGCAGAAACAATAAGAATGGCTATAATAGGTACAAGCATAGGAGCTATACTATCAATTCCTTTGGCATTACTTTCTGCAAGAAACATATGTAAGTCAAAGATTCTATTATCTATATCTAGGATAATATTAAATCTAATAAGAACTATACCAGATTTATTATTTGCAGCTATATTCGTTGCAGCTTTTGGTTTAGGACCTCTTGCAGGTATATTTGCATTAAGCTTTTTCTCTCTAGGTCTTGTGGCAAAGCTATTATATGAATCCATCGAGGGTATAGACGATGGCCCTATGGAAGCTTTAACTGCTTGTGGCGGAAACACCCTGCAAATAATTAATTTTTCCGTTATCCCTCAAATTATGCCTCAGTTTATTTCTTATGTTCTATATACCTTTGAAATTAATGTAAGGGCTGCTGCAGTTTTGGGTTTAGTAGGTGCTGGAGGAATAGGACTTCAGTTAGATAGTACCCTAGGATTATTTAAATATAACCAAACTTGCACTATAATTATTGCCACCTTAATTATGGTAGTTATTATAGATAATATAAGTATTAGGATCAGGGAGAAATTATTATGATAGAAAAACCTAAGTCTTTAAAAAATTCACTTACAAAATGGATTATAGCAATAATATTAATAGTTATATATATATGGGCATTTGCCGGAATTAAGTTTACTGGAATAAAGGCTTCTGCCGGACAAGTAGTAAGTTCTATATTTAAAGGTTTATTCCATCCAGATTGGAACTATGTATATCTTCCAGATGGTGAAGACCTTCTTAGAGGATTACTAGATACCCTAGCTATAGCAATATTAGGTACTGTTGTATCAGCTCTTCTATGTATCCCATTTTCCTTTTGGGCTGCTAGAAATATGAGTAAGATTAAGGCTATTAGCGGCACTGGTAAGTTTCTATTAAGTTTTATAAGAACCTTTCCTGAAATAGTAATGGCCATAATCTTCATTAAAGCCGTTGGACCTGGAGCTTTTGCAGGCGTTTTAGCTTTAGGGGTTCACTCAATAGGAATGCTTGGTAAACTATATTCAGAAGGTATCGAAAACATAGATTGGGGACCATATGAAGCTCTAACATCCTGCGGTGCCAACGGGCTTCAGAAATTAAAGTATGCTATTATCCCACAAGTTTTACCTGAATTCGCTTCATACTCCTTATACAGATTTGAAATTAACGTCCGTTCAGCAACAATACTAGGAATAATTGGTGCTGGAGGAATCGGAACTCCATTAATTTTTGCACTGGAAGCAAGACAATGGAGTAGAGTCGGAATAATATTATTGGGTATAATAGTAATGGTTACAGCTATAGACTTTATATCAGGTAATATAAGAAAAAGGCTTGTTTAATAATTTGCTTAAATGCAAATCAGCCAACTATTAACTTACAAAATATGCTGTTCTATTGATTAAATGATATAACGTTAAATATGAGCCACTTCAATCTGGACATTATTTTCTAATCTTCACCTAGTTATGCAAGAAGTAACGAAAATAACAATTCTATAGTGAAGTGGTTCATCTATATTTATAAGAAAGAGGTCTTTATATGAACATAGATAATTCAAATATCACAATATTGCATACTAGCGATATTCACGGTAATTTACTTCCTATATATTACGGAACCAATGAGCATAGAGATATAGGTCTCTGTAAGTTATCTACTATAATAAAAAAAGAAAAAGAACAAAATCCAAACACATTGCTTATAGATTGTGGAGATGCTCTCCAAGGTTCTCCCCTTATATATTATTATGCAAGGATAAACTCTCAAGGTATTAATCCTGTAATTAAATTATTTAATCATTTAGGCTATGACTCATTTACCGTAGGTAATCATGAATTTAATTATGGAATGGACTATCTTTTACAAGCTAAAAATCAGTCAAAATTTCCTTGGATTACTTCTAATATAATTAGCAAATCAAATGGACAGCCCTATTTTGATAAACCATATATCATAAGAGAATATTCAAACGGTTTAAAGGTAGGCGTACTTGGTTGTACTACAAAGTACATTCCCAACTGGGAACAGCCCCATATAATTAAAGATTTGGATTTTGAAGATGTTATTGATTCTCTTAACTACTGGGTTCCAAAAGTAAAAGCTGATGGAGCTGATATAGTAATAGTTGCCTATCATGGTGGGTTTGAAAGAGATGTTGAAACAGGAATTCCTACTGAAAACTTAACTGGTGAGAATCAGGGATATGAAATATGCGAGAAAGTAAAAGATATTGATGTTTTACTAACAGGACACCAACACAGAACAATTTTCAATAGATACATAAATAACGTTCTAGTTTGTCAGTCTGGTTTCGATGGAGCTTCTATAGGAAAGGTATCTCTTTCTTTAGGATTTAAGGATTCTAAATGGCATATCATTTCTGTATCAAACGAAATGTTGTACTCTAAGGATTATGATGAAGACGTTGATTGCTTAGAGCTAGTTAAGGAATATGAGATAAATACTCAAGCTTGGTTAGATACTCCTATTGGAAAAATCAATGGTGACATGACAGTATCAGATCCATTAAAAATAAGATTGCAAGATAATTCTTTGATGGAGTTTATAAATAAGGTTCAAATGTATTTCGGTGAGACAGATATATCACTGACCTCACTATTTGATAATAGAAGCCCTGGTTTAAAAACTAATGTTACTATGAGAGATGTTGTTTCAAATTATATTTATCCAAACACTTTAAAAGTGTTAAAGCTTAAGGGATTAGATATAAAGCTAGCACTTGAGAGAAGCGCTTCATACTTTGAATATATAGATGGAGAATATACTGTAAGTAAAGAGTTTGCAAATCCTAAGCCACAGCATTATAACTATGATATGTGGGAAGGAATCAATTATATAATAAACGTGTCAAAGCCTATTGGAGACAGGGTTATATCTTTAAAGTATAAAAATACAGATTTAGATATGAATAAAGAGTATAACGTTGTAATGAATAACTATAGGGCATCTGGTGGTGGAGATTATTTAATGTTTAAGGATAAACCATTGGTAAAAGATATTCCTACCGATGTATCAGAGCTTATTGCCAATTACATTTTAGAACGAAAAGTCATTGATGCTACTGTAAATAACAATTGGAAAGTGATTCATGATTAATAAGCACCTATTTAAATTATAGATATATTTATAAAGAAGTTACTCAGGATACCTTTCTCAGTGACTTCTTTTTCGTATCTGTCCTTTCTGAACTTATTGGAATACTTATGATAGGAGAAATAGTTTTATTTTTACTATCTATGAAAATATGCTTTTTATCCACAATATTTATAAAAAGCACTTTCTTCTTGTGGATTATATTCACTGAATTGTGGATTAATCCACCTTAAAGAACTACTACAGTACTATATATCTTAATAAACTGTTCTAAATCATTCATATTAGTAGATTTATGTATCAAAACTTTTATATCTTTTTAAACAATAAAAAAACCTCTGTATAAACAGAGGTTTTGGTGGCTCACCGGGGAATCGAACCCCGGACACCATGATTAAAAGTCATGTGCTCTACCGACTGAGCTAGTGAACCACATTTACCTAGCGACCACTTACTCTCCCACACAGTCGCCCATGCAGTACCATCAGCCGTCTAAGTCTTAACCTTCGTGTTCGGTATGGGTACGGGTGTAACCCTTAGACGCATCATCACTAGATTTTGAAAGATTATTCTTTCAAAATTGCACTTAAGTTTACTTTGTAATATTTGTTTTGGTCAAGCCCTCGATCTATTAGTATCGGTCAGCTGAACATGTTACCATGCTTACACCTCCGACCTATCAACCTCGTGTTCTTCGAGGGATCTTACTAGCTTACGCTATGGGAAATCTAATCTTGAGGTGGGCTTCACGCTTAGATGCCTTCAGCGTTTATCCCTTCCCGACGTAGCTACCCAGCTATGCTCCTGGCGGAACAACTGGTGCACCAGAGGTCAGTCCATCCCGGTCCTCTCGTACTAAGGACAGCTCCTCTCAAATTTCCTACGCCCGCGACGGATAGGGACCGAACTGTCTCACGACGTTCTGAACCCAGCTCGCGTGCCGCTTTAATGGGCGAACAGCCCAACCCTTGGGACCTACTTCAGCCCCAGGATGCGACGAGCCGACATCGAGGTGCCAAACCTCCCCGTCGATGTGGACTCTTGGGGAGATCAGCCTGTTATCCCCGAGGTAGCTTTTATCCGTTGAGCGATGGCCCTCCCACGAGGTACCACCGGATCACTAAGCCCGACTTTCGTCCCTGCTCCACTTGTAAGTGTCGCAGTCAGGCTCCCCTTCTGCCTTTGCACTCTACGAACGATTTCCGACCGTTCTGAGGGGAACCTTTGGGCGCCTCCGTTACTTTTTGGAGGCGACCGCCCCAGTCAAACTGCCCACCTAACAATGTCCCGTCACCAGCTTCATGGTGCCCGGTTAGAATCCCAGTACTGTCAGGGTGGTATCCCAAGGTCGACTCCACATCCCCTAACGAGGATGTTTCCCAGTCTCCCACCTATCCTGTACAGACAATACCGAAACTCAATGCTAAGCTACAGTAAAGCTCTACGGGGTCTTTCCGTCCAATCGCGGGTAGCAAGCATCTTCACTTGCACTACAACTTCGCCGGATTTACAGTTGAGACAGTGCCCAAGTCATTACGCCATTCGTGCGGGTCAGAACTTACCTGACAAGGAATTTCGCTACCTTAGGACCGTTATAGTTACGGCCGCCGTTTACTGGGGCTTAAGTTCACCGCTTCGCGTTACCGCTAACGATTCCCCTTAACCTTCCAGCACCGGGCAGGCGTCAGCCCCTATACATCAGCTTTCGCTTTAGCAGAGACCTGTGTTTTTGCTAAACAGTTGCTTGGGCCTATTCTCTGCGACCTACTCTCGTAGGCACCCCTTCTCCCGAAGTTACGGGGTCAATTTGCCGAGTTCCTTAACTGTAATTCTTCCGCCGGCCTTAGGATTCTCTCCTCACCTACCTGTGTCGGTTTGCGGTACGGGCACTACATTTCTCCCTAGAAGCTTTTCTTGGCAGCGTAGAATCAAGTACTTCAGCCTAAAAGGCCTTCCCCATCACACCTCAGCTAATACAGCCGGATTTGCCTAACTGTATACCTAAGTGCTTAGACTAGCATCCAATAGCTAGCACACTCTATCTTCCTGCGTCACTCCATCGGTAATAACGATTTGCAGTGGTATCGGAATATCAACCGATTGTCCATCACCTACGCCTTTCGGCCTCGGCTTAGGTCCCGACTAACCCTCAGCGGACGAGCCTTCCTGAGGAAACCTTAGGTTTTCGGCCACTAGGATTCTCACCTAGTTCTCGCTACTAATGCCAACATACTCACTCGTAATCAGTCCACCGCTCCTTACGGTACGACTTCAGCCCGATTACGACGCTCCCCTACCCCAGTAGATTAAATCTACTAGCCGTAGCTTCGGTGATAAGTTTGAGCCCCGAACATCTTCGGCGCAGGATCTCTCGACTAGTGAGCTATTACGCACTCTTTTAATGAGTGGCTGCTTCTAAGCCAACATCCTAGTTGTCTTAGAAATCCCACATCCTTTCCACTTAACTTATACTTTGGGACCTTAGCTGACGATCTGGGCTGTTTCCCTTTTGACTACGGATCTTATCATTCGCAGTCTGACTGCCGGACTAATACTATATGGCATTCGGAGTTTGATAAGGTTCAGTAAGCGATATGCCCCCTAGCCCATTCAGTGCTCTACCTCCATTAGTCATATCCGACGCTAGCCCTAAAGCTATTTCGGGGAGAACCAGCTATCTCCGAGTTCGATTGGAATTTCTCCGCTATCCACAGCTCATCCCATGGTTTTTCAACACCAACGTGGTTCGGTCCTCCACGAAGTTTTACCTTCGCTTCAACCTGGCCATGGATAGGTCACCCGGTTTCGGGTCTACGGCATGCAACTATTCGCCCTATTCAGACTCGGTTTCCCTTCGGCTCCGTACCTTAAGTACTTAACCTCGCTACATACCGTAACTCGTTGGCTCGTTCTACAAAAAGCACATCATCACACACATATGGTGCTCTGATCGGTTGTAGGCACACGGTTTCAGGTTCTATTTCACTCCCCCTCCCGGGGTTCTTTTCACCTTTCCCTCACGGTACTTCTTCACTATCGGTCATCAAGTAGTATTTAGCCTTGGGAGGTGGTCCTCCCTGCTTCCCACAAGGTTTCACGTGTCTCGTGGTACTCTGGAGCAGAACTATGGTCTTCTTGTTTCACTTACAGGACTATTACCTTCTACGGTGTATCTTTCCAGATATCTTCAATTACAATAGCCACCACATTTATGTTCTGTCCGCAACCCCAAAGATAAATCTTTGGTTTGGGCTCTTCCGATTTCGCTCGCCGCTACTGACGGAATCGATTTTTTCTTTCTCTTCCTCTAGGTACTTAGATGTTTCAGTTCCCTAGGTTTACCCTCCTATAGCTATGTATTCACTATAAGATACGTAGGGTTACCTACGTGAGTTTCCTCATTCGGAGATCTTTGGATCACAGGCTATTTGCGCCTACCCAAAGCTTATCGCAGCTTGTCACGTCCTTCTTCGGCTCTTGATGCCAAGGCATTCACCATGCGCCCTTTGTAGCTTGACCTAATGTCGCGTCATTATAACCTACGTACTACTTCGTCAGCTCTGTCGTTCCGTTGCTCACTTGCATAAGCAAGCTCCGCTACTCACTCTGTCGCTTCCTCGTATTACTTGGTTCTAATGCCACTCCAATTTGCTTCGCAAATTTTGCGTTTTAACAAATCAGTTACTGATTTCAGATACTAGCGTGCATCTTAATTTCAGATCATTTATTACAAAGAATTAGTAAATATCTTTACTTTAACTTATGTGCAATTTTCAAAGAACAATCTGAGATACTTGGTATCTCAAAATTAAACAGAGTAAATAACAACCAGAATTCGTGTATATTAAGTCTGAAATACATCAGTACTTAATAATTTCTCCATAGAAAGGAGGTGATCCAGCCGCAGGTTCTCCTACGGCTACCTTGTTACGACTTCACCCCAATCGCTGACCCTACCTTCGGCTGCTGCCTCCCTTACGGGTTAGCTCACAGACTTCGGGTATTGCCAACTCTCATGGTGTGACGGGCGGTGTGTACAAGGCCCGGGAACGTATTCACCGCGACATGCTGATTCGCGATTACTAGCAACTCCGGCTTCATGTAGGCGAGTTTCAGCCTACAATCCGAACTGGGACAAGTTTTTGAGATTTGCTCCACCTCACGGTCTTGCGTCTCTTTGTACTTGCCATTGTAGCACGTGTGTAGCCCTAGACATAAGGGGCATGATGATTTGACGTCATCCCCACCTTCCTCCCGGTTAACCCGGGCAGTCTCGCTAGAGTGCTCAACTAAATGGTAGCAACTAACAATAAGGGTTGCGCTCGTTGCGGGACTTAACCCAACATCTCACGACACGAGCTGACGACAACCATGCACCACCTGTCTTCCTGTCGATACCAAAGGTACCGACTTCCCCGGTTAAGGGTAATTCAGGAGATGTCAAGTCTAGGTAAGGTTCTTCGCGTTGCTTCGAATTAAACCACATGCTCCGCTGCTTGTGCGGGCCCCCGTCAATTCCTTTGAGTTTTAATCTTGCGACCGTACTCCCCAGGCGGGATACTTATTGTGTTAACGGCGGCACGGAGGTGTTGAAACCCCACACCTAGTATCCATCGTTTACGGCGTGGACTACCAGGGTATCTAATCCTGTTTGCTCCCCACGCTTTCGAGCCTCAGTGTCAGTTACAGTCCAGAAAGTCGCCTTCGCCACTGGTGTTCTTCCTAATCTCTACGCATTTCACCGCTACACTAGGAATTCCACTTTCCTCTCCTGCACTCTAGATATCCAGTTTGGAATGCAAGCACCCAAGTTAAGCCCAGGTATTTCACATCCCACTTAAACATCCACCTACGCTCCCTTTACGCCCAGTAAATCCGGACAACGCTTGCCACCTACGTATTACCGCGGTACGCTGGCACGTAGTTAGCCGTGGCTTCCTCCTTGGGTACCGTCATTATCGTCCCCAAAGACAGAGCTTTACAACCCGAAGGCCTTCATCACTCACGCGGCGTTGCTGCATCAGGGTTTCCCCCATTGTGCAATATTCCCCACTGCTGCCTCCCGTAGGAGTCTGGACCGTATCTCAGTTCCAATGTGGCCGATCACCCTCTCAGGTCGGCTACGCATCGTCGCCTTGGTGAGCCATTACCTCACCAACTAGCTAATGCGCCGCGGGTCCATCTTATAGCGGATTGCTCCTTTGATTTTCATTTCATGCGAAATGAAAATGTTATGCGGTATTAATCTTCCTTTCGGAAGGCTATCCCCCTCTATAAGGCAGGTTACCCACGTGTTACTCACCCGTCCGCCGCTAAGAAAGTTCCGAAGAACTTTCTCCGCTCGACTTGCATGTGTTAGGCACGCCGCCAGCGTTCGTCCTGAGCCAGGATCAAACTCTCAATTTAAAGTTTAATCATAGCTTACTTACTTAGTAAGTCTTTTTTCAAAAGAATTGCTGGTTTAAGTCTAGTTTTAGACTTTGTTTATTTTACTCTGTTTAATTTTCAAAGACCAAGTTTGTTTTGCTGCATTTCTGACAGCTTATTTATCTTATCATCACTAAAGTTTTTTGTCAACATGTTTTTTTAACATTTTTCCTTAACTTAGCGACCTATACAAGTTTATCATTTTAATGATTACTTGTCAAGATAATCTTAAGATTTTTTCAAACCTCAACATCGCGTTTGCACTAGCGACAAGGACTATAATAACATATGTATAAACTTAGGTCTTATATATAAGGTCTAATTTATTATTATAACTATCTAATTCTACAATATACTGCATAATTCACCATATAACTATGAGGGACACACCCGGCAGAGATTATCCTACAACGCTTATCCTTAACAGTAAAAAAGCCGATGTAGCGACTTTTTCTGCATGTGCCTTTTCCGACTTACATTAGGGAATTTTATTAGGTAAATGCGTTTTATGCTTTACTGTATATCCTGACAAAGCATTCTAATCCCCTAATGTTGATATGTTCATCTAAAAAAATTATACTTTATGAGATGCATTCATATATATTAAAGAACTTAACCACTTTAATCTTTCACAAAAACAACTTAAGTTTGATAATCTTTAGTTATATCCCCTAGATAACTAGTTTACTTTCCATTAGCTTTATATATAAAGTAATTATATTCATACCAATTATCTATTTTAATATTAGCTCCATTCTTCCACTTGAAATAAGTTTCATCATCTATCTTGCCTTCATTTCTTGCTTTGTTCATTACTTTTATGGAATCTAATGAAAGCACAGTAAGATAATTATTATCTATTTTTTTATCAGCTGAGAGTTCTATGTTCTTTTTAGCTATAAATGAATCAATGTTAAAAAAGTTAATTCCTATATATAATGTTAGAGAAACTACTATTATATATTTAAATATACTCTTATCTTTCCATATAAATAGGAACTGTAAGAATATTATAATCCCTAATAAGATTACAAATAGTTGAACCAGTATTCTTAACCTTGTATAACCAAAAGCATCAATATATAAATACATCCTATAAAATGCAGAGCAAGCCATATTTAATGTTAATACTACTATTATGGTATATATAATATTCAATATGATATTAAGTTTCACCTTACTATTATCAACATATATTTTTAATATGGTTACTCCTATAAGATTAACTAAGGTTATAAAGACTAATTCAAAAAAACCTCTTCTAGCATACTCAGAATAAGTAAATCCCCCAGGAAGAACTTTGTTTGTGCCTCCATATAAATATGTTATTTGTATTATTGTAAATATAATGTATAATATACAAACCATAGCTAATACTGTAGTAACGGTTATTGGTTCCAAGCTTTCTCGTTTAACAGAGTTACTAGTTGTATTATTATAAAATCTATAATTAAAACTCCATAAGAACCCAAAACTATAAAAAGCTATTACTATAGCTACTACTAATTTATAAAAAGATGTTGATGGATTTATAGCGAGAATGTTTGAACTAATATTATTGATATAGTACCCAAAGATATTGTCAGCTTTAGATAGTACCAATACTAGAAACAATAGCAATGGTATAGATATCAAGATCCCATTTCTAACATACTTATAGCTAGAGGATGCATTGCTTTTATTTTTAATGCTTATATTATCCATTACGAACCTTGGTAGTTTTATAGAAGTAACTATACTGCTTTTAAATAGCTTATTAGTTAATCCACCTAATAAGTGTGTTAATTTAAATCCTATATCATTATAGGTAAATAATATGAAACTTAGAGTAAGAATTAATGGAATCAAAACAATATTAAGTGATCTAAACACAGGATTGGTATATATAGAAAAGCTAGCTGATAGAATTAAAGAGCAAGTTAATAGAAAATAGCCCATTATGCTACCTTTATTTTTTATACCAATGCACCCTACAAATACTATTATCATTATTAAATTAAATATTAACGCTGATATACCTAAATAAGCAAAGAAAAAACACGAAAAGATAATACCTAATATTGTTGAACCAATGATTGTATTTCTTTTATTAGCTAGACTCAAGGAATTATCTATTTTGATTTTTTCAACCCTTTCCTCTGATTGATATAAATAGCTCCTGCCCATAAGACCTCTTTTAAACTCATCCTTAAGCATATTTATATTATTACTATTGCTATTAACTTCAATATAACTCTCTAAACAGTACAGTATAGCCTTATTTTCTATAAAACTTAAATTGTGTATTGATTCAAAATCAACCCACTTATGTCCCCTTACCTCATTTTCTTCTACATCTATATCATCAGTTAGTTCAACCATTGAAGAAAAATACCTCTTTTCATTTCTAACTATAGACTTGCTTGAACTTATTATATCTACACTGATTATTCCTAATTGCTCCAATATTCTTTTTGTCGCAGCAGTTATTGTTTCACCCTCTCTCATATTAGTACAGGGTAATTGAATCATAGATCCATGCTTATCGCTGACAACAAAAAGCCTATTTTTCTTAATCAAAATCAAAACAACCGAACTTATCATATTTTTTCCTCCCTAAATACCCCTATATATATAACATCAATAAAAATTCGCTAATTAACTTTTTGAGTATCTGCCTTTCCGAATGTATATACGGAAAATCTGGCAGGCCAATAAGATTTGTTTTTTACTGTTTACCCTAAACTACTCTTCTAAAACTTGTGCATTGCCATATTGTGCTAGAAAAATTTAATCTTCCTATTCGGTAAAATAAGTATCAGCTAGCTATTGCTTATCTCCATATTCCAAAATATCTCCAGGCTGACAATTTAACTCTCTACATATAGCTTCTAAGGTAGAAAATCTAATAGCTTTTGCTTTGTTATTTTTTAATATAGAAAGATTAGCATTTGTTATACCCACCTTATCAGCAAGATCCTGTAATGAAATCTTTCTTTTTGCCATCATAACATCTAAATTTATAATTATAGCCATACAACTTTTCCTCCATTAGCAGAATATATTTCTTAAATAGTAGAATCATTTTCTTCCTTATAGTCAACCGCTTGTTGAAATACCTTAGCCAATATTAATATAAAACAACCTGCAAAAAGAAATATTATAAATTCCATGTCTGTATGTATGCCTTTACCATCTACATATATAAAATTAAAATCTTTAAGATTAGAATTAATAAACATATTGAATATATAACACCCAGCAATGATAAAGCATTCACGAGAGACCATCTTAAGTGCCCTCACATTCTCATTTATAAAAGGGTTAGCCTTCACTAGAGAAAGCAGTATTTTTCTTAAGTTAACTACTATAAGAAAAACACAACTTATACCAACAGCTAAAAGTACAAATATAACCACTTTTTTAAAACAATCTAATTTTATATCATTATTAATAAAAGTATCCTTAAATATAAAAAGGGTTGCTATAATGCCTAAAATTAATATAAAGTCTAGTATTCTTTTAAGTACGCTTGCCATTGATTTTTGACCATAATATTTCATAAAAAAACCTCCATATCTCCATATATTGTAACTTCAATATAAATATTATCACATGCCATGCAACTTTTCAATATATTTTTATCGAAAAACAATAATATATTATTGTTTAACTATACATACCAAGAACGGTTGATCTTAAGGAGAGATGTCACGGTCAATGCAAAGATAAGGGACCACTTTGTAAATTGAAAAGCAGATATACGACAAAAAAGGTTACCCAGATATATAATCCAAGTAACCTCTTCTACTATTTAAGTAATCACCTTAAAGACCTTATTACTTCACTGCTTCCTCATATAGGTTATTAGCATAATCCCAATTAACTACGCTCCACCATGATCCAACATAGTCAGGTCTTCTATTTTGATATTTTAGGTAATATGCATGTTCCCAAACATCCAAAGCTAAAACTGGTTTTAAACCTTCGCTAACTGGAGTATCTTGATTAGCAGTTGATAAAACTTCTAATTCGTTATTCTTATTAACCACTAACCAAGCCCAACCACTACCAAATCTTGTAGCTGCAGCTTTTGCAAAAGTTTCTTTGAAAGCATCTAAGCTTCCAAACTTTTTAGTTATAGCTTCTAGTAAAGCCCCGCTTGCTTCTCCTCCACTAGGTGATAATAACTTCCAGAACAATGAATGATTATAGTGTCCACCACCATTATTTCTAACAACACCTCTTATATCTGCTGGTACAGCATCTAAATCTTTAACTAATTCTTCAACTGACTTTTCTTGAAGCTCTGGATAAGCTTCTAGTGCTGTATTTAAATTATTTATATATGTTGCGTGATGCTTTGAATGATGTATTGTCATTGTAGTTTCATCTATATATGGTTCTAAAGCATTATATTCATATCCTAAATTTGGTAATTCATGTTTCATATTCTTATACCTCCAAAATCTTTTTTCTATGATTTAATATTACCACTATTGAGAATAATAATCAATATTGTATAATAATAAATACAAAATTTTGTTTTAGAGGTATATAAAGATTAATTTATCTCTACAAAAAAACTTTTTTTGTCATCTTCCTTATCGTATCCGCTTATATAAATCAGATTATCATTGCATACAACACTAGTTATCCTTCCATAGTTGGTGCCTAGTCCTTCTGTTAAATCAAAAAGTTTGTTATCCTTCAATCCATAAGCAGTTATATGTTTTGAATCTGGTTTGAAGAAAACAAAACTTTTGCTCACATATATAGAAGAAATATTAAAGGCAGCTATGTTAGTTTTATATTTTTCAGTAAGTACACTTAAATTCTTATTTAATATATCCTTAGACTTCTCATTATTCAGATTATATATAGATACTTTATTTGCTTCTGTAAAAACAAGATATTGTTTATATCCGCCAAAAGCCCCGTTTATGGATTTATCTGTGATTAACCTTAATTCATTACTCTTAACATTATAGGCATATATATACTCTTCTCTCACTAACTTCTTTTCTGTCTTATTTTCGCTCCAAATTATATTATCTTCATATATATTTGGGACGCTAACCTTAGGATAGTTGTTTCCCCATATTTCCTCACTTTTAAGCTCTTTTAAACTGCCAGCTTCCAAGTTTAACATTAAGATTTGACTTATATTTGTATTTTCATCTTTTAAGTTTACACTTAATGCCGTAGCTACTCCGTTATTTAAATTAATAGCAGGTAATGATATATCTTGAGACCATTTTTTAAGATATGAACCTTCAGAAAGTGTTTTAGGAGTTCTTTTATCGTTTAAATTTTTCAAATCTAATTCTTTACACAATATTCTCCAACTATATCTTTTAGTGGAACTTATAGATTTTGGGTTTTCCACTCTTTCACTCCAAACAATCCACTTTCCATCATACTTTGCATCAATTATTTCATACCCTTCTGCTGTTGGTGATATAAGACTTGTCTCATTTTTCCTATTTACGTCATACAAAACCAATCCTTTGTCTCCATTCTTTTTAGCTATAATATATCTGTCATTTCCATTTTTATATATGTCCTTAGCACTATATATTTTAGGGACTTCAATTATAAATCTGTAATTCAATTCATTTAAAGGATGAAACTTTGAGTCCGTACTATTGATTTCGTCTAACTTAATTTCACTTGATTCACTAGTATTTGCAGCAACTCCTATCTTCTCCCTAGAATCACTCTTAAAGAAGACTCTTGTTACGGCCATTGCTACAATTGTTATTAATATTGGTATTAAAATCACAACTATTATCTTCTTATAACCTTTAAACAAATTATTGATACTCAATTCTCTCACTCCCAATTATAAAACTCTATCCATAAAAAATTATATGTTTAGCTCCATAAAGTAGCAACACATTTTCATCCTTAATTTGTAATACGTTCTATTTTATTCAACCAATTAATTTCTATTATCTAAATATGTATTATCTATACGGAAAAAGAAGTTATCATAACTAAATTATTATGATAACTTCTTTTTTATAACCTATGTATTAAGCTTGTTTTTCTTCTATTTCTCTTAGTCTCTGCTCGATTAATCCCATAACATATTCTCTATCTTTATCATTATTCTCAAAGTCTAGTCCGTCTACATTTATCTTAAGTATAGGTGAAACATCATAACTATAAAAATATTTTCTATACTCTTCATTAAGCTTCTCCCAATATGCTCTCTCAACTACTTGTTCGTAATCCCTTCCTCTTTTCTTTATTCTTGACATAGCTTCATCTACTGAAACTTCAAGATATATCATAAGTTTAGGAGGTTGTACGTGCTCAAGCATATTTTCTAGCAGTTCTCTATATAAATCAAATTCTTCTACAGACATTTCTCCCTTATCACAAAGCATCTTTGCAAATATAACATCTCCATATATGCTTCTATCCATAACAGAATTAGCTATTGCTGAGGCCTCTTTTATATGCTTAAATCTCTTATTTAAAAAGAAAACTTGTAGTGGGAAAGAATATCTCTCTCTATCATAATAAAACTTTTCTAAAATAGGGTTGTCTACAACAGGTTCTTCGAAAGATACATAACCTCTCTCTGCTATAAGTCCCATCAATGTACTCTTTCCAACTCCAACTACTCCATCAACAACTATCATGTCCCAAACTCCTTTTCTATCTATTCTTCTAAGAATTACTTCATACAAATTATCACTTTGGTAAGGCAAGTGTAAATCCCCCTTAAAGCAAATTCAACTGAATTAAATAAAAATTATATATCATTAATTTTACAGAAGGTTATGTGATCTCTCCATTCACCATTTATAAAAAGATACTTCTCATTTAAACCAATTTTTTTAAAGCCACATTTAAGTAATACATTCTGTGATTTTAGGTTGTCAACCAATGTAGATGCTTCTAACCTATGAAGCCCCATATCATTGAAGCAATAGTCTATAAGTAAGTTAACAGCTTCTTTCATATATCCTAAACCACAATGTTTTTCATCCATTGAATAACCTAATATACCGCTTTTAAAAACCCCTAAAACAATATTAGATAATTTTATTTTACCTATTAACTCGCTATTTAAAAATATTCCAAAATCAATACTCGATCCATTCATAAATTGTTTATAGCTCTCTAACAATATAGATAACTGAGTGTCATAGGTATAAAAGCTTTTATCTCTAGCAGGTTCGAAAGTTTTTAGATGCTTTTCATTTCTTATGTAAAACTCTAACAATTGAGAAGTATGTTCTGGAGTCAAATTCCTTAATTCTATCCTTCTGCCTTTAAGCTTTAATATAGTTATGTTTTGAAAGTTCCTAAAATCATTAAGGTTTATACCAAATAATAATTCGCTTTTATGACAATCATTTTGCACCAAATTATTTGATAATATTCCCTCTAGAATAAAACCTAAGTCAAAAAATGCAGAAACATTGGAGCTTTCGTTTGCTAAGACATTAACCTTATATATTTTATTTCCCTTAAATATATTCTCTAAGCACTTCTCTAATGCTTTTTTCATCATTTGATAGTTATCATTCCTATAGAACTTAAATCTTATTGTAGCTCTTTGATTCTCTGGCTCAAACTCGATTACATTAAACCTTCCAATGGTTATTCCACTATAATCCTTTATAATATAATCCTTATCAGTGCCTCTTATTAACTCTATAGATATAGTCTTCTTTTCAGCCATAAAGTCCATCCCCTGATCAATGAAATTTATCAAGTATTAATTACTTATTATCTATTTCTAACTAACTTTATTTTTAGTTCTTCAAATTGTATGTCAAAAGCTTCACCTAAAGATAATACAACAAATGCAAAAGAAATGTAAAAATAACTATCTAATCTGCAATAGCATTTAAAAACAACAATCTATACTGAAGTAGTACCTCTATCAATAATCTCATTAATTATATCATAAATATGTATTTTGTTTATAGAAAACTTTAAGTAAATTAACGGCAAAAATTATAATTTACTAATTCGTAAAAATGGTAATACTACTATTGATATTTACTTTATGTTGTGTTTATATTATTTTATGTATTTTTAGTTTTAAGAAAGGCTTTTGGTGATGTAATGAATAAACAAAGTATTACTAAGATAAAGTTGTTTTTAATGGGAATTAGCAACAGATTTTTAGAGGACTCAAGCACATTTAAAAATATATACGTAACCTATACCGCAGGGCTCAAAGAATTTAAAGGGAATGGTAGTTTTGAGGATGGCAACATAAAATACAACTTTAATGGAAAAACCGAATCGTTAAGCATAATAGATTTGTTTGAGAGAATAAGTTCTGAATGCGATAATTACGATACAGTTACCATACTATATAGAGAAGGAGGTACTGATATAGTAATAACTGGTGACAATAAAAATGTAAAAATGAACAATACAGAAGTAAAGGAAAGTTCACCTCTCGCTATAAAGAAAGAGGATGCATCGGAGCATACTTTTAACGAGACTTCTACTCTACTTAATAGAGATTATTTTATTAAAGTAGGAAAAGCAGATGCCCTACTTAAAGAAATAGGAATAATGTCTCAATCAGGAAAAATTAAGAATGACAAAATAAGAAAGTATAATCAGATAGATCATTATGTAGAGATCTTAGACGGGACTCTAGAAGCTTTACCTAAAAATGAGGTTCTGACCATATTAGATTGTGGTTGTGGAAAGTCTTATCTAACCTTTGTTCTTAATTATTATCTCACAGAAGTAAAGAAGAGAAAGTGCCACTTCATAGGATTAGATATATCTGAAGGCGTTATTAATAGCTCTAAGAAAATGGCCGAAAACTTAGGCTATAGAAACATGGAGTTCCATGCTATAGATATAAAGAAATTTAGTCCTAAAAGAAAGATACATATGGTTATATCTCTTCATGCTTGTGATACTGCAACAGATATGGCTATTGCTCTTGGAATAAAGGTAGAAAGTGACTCAATTATAGCTGTTCCTTGTTGTCATAGAGAATTGCTAAATCAATACAGCTACGAACCACTGAAGGGTATACTAAAACACGGAATATTAAAAGCTAGAATTGCTGATGCTTTAACCGATGGAATGAGAAGTATGATGCTAGAAAGCAAAGGTTATAACGTTTCAGTTGTGGAATACATCTCTCCATTAGAAACCCCTAAAAACTTAATGATTAGAGCAGTTAAGACCGGAAAAGAAAAACCAGAGCTTATGGATGATTACATCTCTTTAATGGCATCATTAAATGCATATCCTGTGCTCTATAAATTCTTAAATGAAGGCTGGGAGGCTTAGTAAAAATCTAGATATAAACAACAAGAAGGGAGTGTCGCGAAATGATTAATTTTTAATCAGGAGCGATGCTCCTTTTCGGCTTAAAGAAAGAAATATCCACAAAATTGAAATATCAAATCAATTTTGTGGATATTTTTGAATTTTAAACGCACTTAAACAAACCTAGCGACCAGGTTCCATAATTAGGCAGTAGGTTTTAGTTCATGAAGATGTTTTTGAGTTCTTCCATTTTGTATTTTTGAATGTAATTTATTAATGTTATAGCCAATACAAAGTAAAATAAATTCAGTTTTAACACTAATTTTTCCACGTGTTAAAAATCTATTGAATTCATAATCACTTTTAAGAACGCCAAATGCTCCTTCGACCTGAATAGATCTATTCATTCTTAATTTAGTTCCAAATTCAGTTGTAATATTTCTATAAGATACTTCACGCTTTTCAACAAAAGTTTTTGACACTTGCATCTTTCTATTTCCTTTTGCTTTCGTGCACTTCGATTTATGAACGCAGTTTTCACAGCTTTCACACTCATAAATAGTAACTTCTGATTTGTATCCACTGGCGGATCTTCTATGAGTAATCGAAGTAGGGAGTAACTTTCTATTGTTATTGCAGACATAAAAATCTGATTCGGCATCATATTTCATATTTTCTCTCTTGCTTATATCATTTTTAAAACTTCTTTTTTTCCATTTCTCATAAGTTTGAGGCTTTATGTATGGAATCTGATTATTGGATTCTAAAAACAAATAATTCTCTTCGCTTTCATAACCAGAATCTGCAATTACATTATGATATTTATGACCAGTTTTCTCTTCCATATTATTAAGCATAGGTATTAATGTTGATATGTCATTTCTATCATCAAATATTCCGACGCCGGTTACGTATTCACTTTCGACTCCGATTTGTACATTATATGCCGGTTTTAATTGTCCATTTCTCATATGATCGTCTTTCATTTGCATGAAAGTTGCGTCTGGATCAGTTTTAGAATAACTATTTCTATTTGAAAATATAGTTTTGCTGAAATTATATTTTTCTTGTCTCTCTTTATATTCCGATAGTTGTTCTGTCCATTTCTGAATTTTAGTTTTTCTTTTACCTATCCCGTAAACAAATTCTATGTTTCTATTCTCTTTTTCATGTAAAAGCCATTGAAGTATTTTATCAATATCAACTATCAATGTTTCTTTTTCGATACTAAATTCTTTCAGTTCCTCAAGGTTGATATTTTTAACAAGAGTAAGAATTTTATCAAACATTTTCTCTTCATTCTTGTAAATAGCTTTCTTCCAAACAAAAGTATATCTATTGGCATTCGCTTCGATCTTAGTACCATCAATAAATACATTTTCAAATAATATTTCATTATGATTAGCTAAATAATTAACTTGCTGATAAAATAAATCTTCAATCACTTCGTCTGATAGATACTCTTTACGAAATCTACTAATTGTAGTATGATCAGGTGCTTTGCATCCTTTTAATAGCCACCTGAAATTTATATCTCTTTTACATGATTTCTCTATTTTTCTGCTTGAATATATATTTTGAGAATAAGCATAAGATATTATTTTGAACATGATTTTTGGTTCCACTGCCGGTTTTCTTCCGAAGGAAGAGTACGCCTTATACAACTTTCTATAATTTAATCCCTCCAATACATGGCTTAGCAAGCGGACTGAATCATCTTCAGGTATCAAGTTTTCTAAGTTTAATGGTAATACAAGTTGAAAATCATCATTAAACTCGGTATAATTTTTATTGTATGATTTAGTTAGTAGCATAATTTAATTATACAATTAATGTGAGTTCTTCGGAATTCACATTTTTTTATTTCGGCAAAAAAATTGGCTGCTACCAAACTAACTATGTTAGTTTTGCAACAGCCCCTTTATATATCAGTATGATCTAAAGTCACTAAATAATTACCATAACGTGTATTTTATTTTTTTCAATAAAACTTTTATATGCCAGTATTAAATTATTACTATATTTTGCAAAAAAACTTATTGCGCGGAGTAAAATACTATTTATATATCAAATTATTATGTAATATGATAAAGCCTCGAATAAATCAATGTATTCCTTCCAAGTTATAGTACTTGACAAGTTGTACTATTATGAGGAAAATTATAATAATTATTTAAGGATATTTATAAATTTAGGAGGTGTGACATGTTCAGAAATATTAGAAAAAAGACTTTCAATATTATACTAGCCTTCTTAGTATTCACCTCTTTAGGCTGCTACATAAGCTATAGAGTTATAGAAGATAAAGACAAGCCAAAAATAACAAAAATGCTTCCATCTAAATCTAATACTAAGTTATCCTTCGTTACCGAGGAAAGTATAGTAGACAAAATACAGAAGGTTGAAAAGTTGGTGGTAGTTGAAGTTGACCTTAATGAAAAAATGGTTATTGATAATAGCTGGGGGGAATGGGATGTTTTTAAAAAGATCCAGAGAGTAGATTATTACGGAAAAGGCTCTTACTCTTTAGACTTATCTTCAATAGACAATTCTAAGGTTAAGATAGACAAGCTCAACAAGGAAATAACTGTGCATTTACCAAAACCAATTGCTAGTACGCCTACAATAGATTATGATAAAACCACTTTTGAATCTACAGAGAAAGGACTTCTCAGGTTTGGCGATATAAAATTGACCAAGGATGAGAGTGCAGTAATAGATAAAGAGGTAATTTCTAGGATGGGCAGTAAATTAAAAGATACAAGCATCTATGATGAAGCTGTAAAAAATAGTGAAGATACCGTAAAAAAGTTAATCAAACCTATAGTTGATGACAATGTAAAAATAAATGTACTTTTTGAATAAAAAGTACATTTATTTTCTTTATATATATTCTTCTATAATATCTCTAACAACTTCGGAAGCTATTATCATACCTGCTACTGGGGGAACGAAGGATACACTGCCAGGTATCTGTCTCTTAACAGCACACTTCTTACTACCGCCTGTGCATACGCAACCTTCCTTGCAAGTAACAACTTCATCCATTTTTGGCTTTCTTGGTACTTCTTCAGAGTAAACTACTTTTAACTTCTTTACTCCTCTTTTTCTTAACTCATATCTCATTACTTTAGCCAAAGGACATACCTTGGTTTTATATATGTCAGTAACCTTGAATTGAGTTGGATCTAACTTATTGCCTGTGCCCATACAACTCATAAGCTTTATATTCTTATTTTCACAATACACAGCTAAGGCTATCTTAGCTGATACCGTATCTATAGCATCAACTACATAATCAACATCATCAGTAATTATCTCTGATATATTGTCTTCCGTAACAAATACTTGGTGTGTTACAATCTCACACTGCCTATTTATTTCTCCAATTCTTTCTTTCATAACATCAACTTTATTTTTACTTATGGTCTTATACGTAGCATGTACTTGTCTATTTAAGTTAGTCAAGCATACCGTATCATCATCGATAAGCACTAGAGTTCCTACTCCAGCTCTAGCCAAGGCTTCTACAGTAAAACTTCCAACACCGCCTATTCCAAATACAACCACTTTACTACCCTTTAATTTATGTAATGCTTCTTTTCCTATAAGGAGCTCTGTTCTTGATAATGAATGCTGTAGCATTGTATTACTCTCCTTTTCACCTAACCTCTAGATGTGTTCGTTCATTGTTAAACCTAGCTACTAATTATTGAACTATACATCTTTATCTATAAAACAACTTATATAATATACTATAAATCTTATCGCATCAATAGGTAAATAATGATTATCATCAAATATGTTATACAACCTTTTACCGTTTTACATTAATTGTATTTCGTGTTAATATAATGATTATAATTGACTACATAATGAGGTGAAAAAATGAATCTTAGAAAACTAATTATATTTAATCCTTTTATCGATTTAGAAGAGGAAAAGGTTTCTCCTGAGAAATTTGGTATATTTGTTGCAATTATGATTGCGGTGCTATTTGCTCTTATAATACCTTTTGCTGTGGATATAGTATTAATGATCGGTTCTGCAATAAAGGCATACTCTGTATCACCTTTAAGCGTTGATGGAGCTATTAAAGGTATTGAAAAATCCCAAAGCTTTTTACTGATATCTACTTTGATATCATTTTTATTAACAATAATTATAATGTGGAAAGGCTTCACTAAGAAAACCCACAATTACTTCCCAGAAAGAAAATTTAAAACTTCAGATATTTTAGGAGTTATTGCTTTAATCTTAGGTTTTCGATTGTTATTCTCTGGATCTTTAAGTTACCTTGTAGACTTAATACCTGTACCTGATTTTATAGAAAAGGCCTTTGATCAAATGTTTATAAACCCTGCCATAGGAATAATAACTGCAGTAATAATAGCACCTATACAAGAAGAGTTCGTTAATAGAGGAATAATACTAAATGGTCTATCTAAAAAGTATTCTCCAAAGGTTGCATTAGTGATCTCTGCATTAATCTTCGCTGCTATGCATATGAATCTTCCTCAAGGAATAAATGCTTTTTTACTTGGATTAATACTAGGATATGTCTATTTAAGTACTAAATCAATATTCTTATCAATATTATGTCATGCTACTAATAACATATGTGCTATTATTCCTGAGCTAAAAAACATACACAATATCTATCTATTAGTAGCTACTTCAATAGCAGTAGTAGTTGTAGGAATCTTACTAATGCGCTTTGGGCTAAAGAGGTTAGACTTAAAAAATCGTAGAATTCATTATGATTCTATAAGGAACAGTACAAACTTTGATAAGGAATTAGACTTTAACATATAATTTAAATATATCCACCTAACAAATCCTTATTTAAATTATGCTGTTTATTTGAGAAATCCCAGCATATTAAGTATAATTAGAATTATTAACTTTTATGGAGGTTTGTGATGACTATAGGAATCATTGGTGCAATGAATGAAGAATTAGAGATTCTTCTAAAAGATATGAACTTGGAAGATACTGAAAAAAAGGCAAATATGACTTTTCACCGTGGTCAGTTGTGGGGTAAGGATGTAGTTGCTGTTGTTTGCGGTATTGGAAAGGTTAATGCTGCAGTTTGTACTCAAGTACTTATCAGTGAATACAAGGTTAACATGGTGATAAATGTTGGCGTTGCTGGAGGTATAGGTAAGGACATTTATCCAGGAGATGTTGTAATAGGAAATTCCTTAGTTCAACACGACATAGATACAACTGTATTTGGAGATAAGCCAGGGCAGATTCCAAGATTGGATACCTTTGACTTCAAGTGCGATGAAAAGCTTGTTGAAATAGCTAAAGAGGCTTGTAAGTCACTTCCTGAGATTAATACTTTTGTAGGAAGAATTGTGTCTGGGGACCAGTTTATAGCAAGCTTAGAAAAAATTCAATGGTTAGCTAAAGAATTTGATGCTTCTGCTTGTGAGATGGAAGGTGGTAGCATTGCTCATGTTGCCTACCTAAATCATGTGCCTTTTGTAGTTATAAGATCTATATCTGATAACGCTAATAACGGTGCTCATATGGACTATGAAAAGTTTATACCAATAGGAGTAAAGAACTCAACCTCAATCTTAAAAGCTATGGTTGAGCTGATCTAAGCAAATAGCGCCAGACTTACCTAACAGATAAGTCTGGCGCTATTTATTTAATTAGATTTATTTTTCTGGCACAGTAAATATACCCTTTTTCTCTCCGCTATTAAGATTAAGCCTCACAGCCTGGAAAACAGCCCCACTACCTTTAATCTTTCTCTCTCCATATATAATAGTATCATCATTCACAAAGGTTTCTATTAGATTTACATTTGGTATGGTGATGATATCACTCTTTCCTTCAGTATATAAGTTAAAAATTGGTTTTCCATCACTATTAGTAGTCTTACTTATATATCTATTTCCACTTGGTGAAATATAATTTTTAAAGTCATTCTGTATATCTATAGTACTAC
Organism: Clostridium manihotivorum; assembly: GCF_004015185.1. GTDB lineage: Bacteria > Bacillota > Clostridia > Clostridiales > Clostridiaceae > Clostridium_AR > Clostridium_AR manihotivorum. The sequence continues at coordinate 68,224 of NZ_CP025746.1, forward strand.
TATAGTAATGCACTTTCATAGTGTTTATATTGAATATACGTCCTTCATCATTGCCATTAACATCTGTATTCACTGATATCAGAAATGGACTATCGGACTTTTTGTCATAGGTATATCTTCTGTATCCAAGATCAAAAATTTTACTAAGCCTATTATTACTGTAATCATATTGATAAAGCTCAGTGTTTTTTTTATCATCATAACATAACGCATATATATAATTATTATATGCAAACAATTCATAAGGATTTATTCCTTCTATAGGCTTATTGGAGGGTAATAAGGTATTTTTTGAAGTTATTATTATCCCTTCATCAGTAACATACTTAACAGTATCTTTATTTTCATTAGATACATAACTAATTTTTTTACTATCTAGATTATATAGATAAATATCTTCTTGAACTTGAATACAAAGATATCTATCATTAGTTGACCAGGTTATATTCCCTTCATCTATAGGTTCAGTACTGTTAACTCTTAAAATCTCACTCAGTTTTGTATCTACTATATAGCAATTAGAAGATATGGATTTATCAACTAGCAAAATAAACCTTTTGGTAGGGCTATATACTCTCTTATCGCTGTCATAGTTATTCCCATCACTATTAAAAATCCCCTCTTTTAAATAAAAATTAGTTTTATTATTTAATGAATAATAAAAAACACTCTCATTATCTAATATGAGGTAGATGCTGTTTGATGCTACAAGAGTGATCTCTTTATCTTTTCCATTAACTAAATCTTTACTAGCCTCTGAAGACGTTCCTATATACCTTTTAGTCATATCTCCATCTTCAGTTATTGATATTGAAAGTTTGTTTTCATCTTTAATATCTTTCTTTGCATCTTTTATTTCTTTCTCAGTATAGCTAGAACCATAACTAATTGGTGAGTTCTTATTTTTTGAATCCAGCTCCATCACCGGAAGTATAACCATGAAAATAAATAATGAGGCAACAGCTAAACCAAAGTGTATGAGTTTTTTGTTATTCCTTCTAACTATACTAATGGCCTTTACAGAATTCTTATTGTACCTGTCTAAGTCTATAGAACCCATTATGTTAGATTTTCTACTGCTATAAGTAAAATCTTCTCTAGCCATATCATTAAACATACTATCTCTAATAAAAGTCTTATCTTCATAGTATTTTCTACAGGTTTCACACTCGTCTATATGTTGTTCCATCTGATTGTTATAATCACCAGATAGCTGACGTTCTATAAACTCTATAACCTTTTCTTTAAACTCTAGACACTCCATAACTGTCACCTCCTTTAATCTTATTATTAGTATACTTTTCATACTTAGTATATAACCGGTAATACCGTTTCTTCACCGTAGACTCATTCATGCCCATAAGATTTGATATTTCCTTAAATGACATTTCAGGATGAGCGTATTTAAAATATAATATTTGCTTGTCTATCAAACTTAAAGTATTTATAAAATTTTCTATGGACGCTAGGATTTCTTTATATTCTACTATCTCTTGGGGAGATCTCTCCCCTGAAATTGAATCTTTAATATTATCAATTGCTATTTCTTTATTTTTAGAAGCCTTTCTTAAGTAGTCAATAGCCTTATTATGTGCGATAGAATATATCCAAGTGGAAAACTTATTTTCTTTATTATATGTATATAACTTATTATAAACAGATATAAATGTATCTTGACATAAATCCTCAGCCATAGCTCTGTCACCAATAAAACTATATATGTACTTTAATATAGGGAGTTCATATTTATCAATAATATACTCAAAATATTTTGCTTCACCTTTTAAAATTCTTTCAACTAACTCTATATCGTCCAAACTACTTCACCCCCACGAAGCTACAAGTTACATATATTCCAATATTATACTACCATAAAAATGCTTTTAATGCCCTATATTGGTAATATTTTTAATTACTCTCGTTTTCTGAATATATGTTAAATTTGTTTAATCACATACTTTTTCTTCATACAATCTTCACAACATTTTAGTAATTTATAGTCACAACCATATGTTAGGGGGATTCAATATTATGAACATGACACATTATATGTCACTTTTATCAGATAATCAGCCTTGGAATCTTATTATATTCATGGCTATACCAGTTATTTGTGCTGAAACGCTTACAATCACTGAATTCTTTATAATTTTTAACAGAGTAAAACAAGGCACTGTTAAAACTATAAATAAGTTAGTTGGAATCTTTGCTGGTCTATACTTTACAGGAATCTTTATTTATTTATTTGTCAATGCAGTAATACCACTAACCACTTCTGGCGGATGGCATACCTGGGTTGATGTAGTTGCTGTTGGCTTCTATCTTAGCGGTGTTTTATTCCTACTTCCAATATCGTTAATGGAACTTGGATTGATTTTTAGAAGTAAATCTGAAGAAGAAAAACTAAAGCTTCACTTTATGCTTGTAGGCGGGTTCTTGGTAGTTGCTCATATTGCCATGATCTTCGGTATGGTAAACCCTGAAATAATAAATAGTATGCCTAGCATGCAAGATATGCACTAAAATTCATTATTTCCTAGGAAATAAAAAAGCTCACTGAAGAGACTTCTTCAGTGAGCTTTTTTGATCATCTGCCTTTTCTGAACATATGTGAAGAAATTCTGGCAGACGACATAATTTTATTTTTTCACCTTATAACAATGATAGTTTTAAAAATAAAACTAACTTACTAACTTAGTTTGTGAATAAATAGTCCACTTCTAAGCTTTGGCTCAAACCATGTAGATTTAGGAGGCATTACATCTCCACTATCTGCTATATCCATTATCTCCTTCATAGATGTAGGATACATAGAAAATGCTACCTTCATATCACTTGAAGCTCTTTTTTCAAGCTCATCCAAACCTCTTATTCCCCCTACAAAATCAATTCTTTTATCACTTCTTGGGTCTTTTATATCTAGTATAGGAGATAATAAATTATCTTGAAGTATTGAGACGTCTAGACTCTTAACAGGATCTTCAGCATCAAAGCTACCACTCTTCGCTTCTAGCTTATACCAAGTCCCATCTAAAAACATCCCAAAACTACGCTTTGACTGAGGCTTATACTGTTTACCACCTTCTATAGTAGTAACAGAAAACTTCTCCTTAATCTTACTTAAAAAATCTTCATTACTTAAACCATTGAGGTCTTTTACTACCCTATTATAATCCATAATATTAAGATTAGATTCTGGAAATAAAACCGCTAAGAAAAAGTTAAATTCCTCTTGCCCATTAAAATTCTTATATTCTTCTCTTCTTCTAAGTCCAACTTTTACAGCAGAAGCTGCTCTATGATGACCATCTGCTATATATAAATAATCAACCTTACTAAAATGATCTTTTAAAGATTGTATACTTATACTATCATCTATCTTCCAAACCATATGTCCTATTCCATCTTCAGATATAAAATCATACTCAGGTTTTTTCTCAGTCCAGCCATCAATCAAAGTTGAAATATTGTCATTATCTCTATAAGTTAAAAATATAGGACCAGTATTTGCATCACAAACATCCACATGTTTTATTCTATCTTGCTCCTTGTCAGGTCTTGTGAACTCATGTTTTTTTATAACATTATTTAAATAATCATCAATAGATACACAAGAAACAAGTCCTGTCTGACTTCGTCCATTCATAGTTTGTCTATAGATATATAGATATGGTTCCTCATCCTGTATAAGAATGCTTTTCTTCTCCATGCTGTCTAATACTTCTTTAGCTTTTTTATACACAGACTCATCATATATATCCACAGAAGGGTCTAAGTTCACTTCAGCCTTATCCACATGAAGGAATGAATACTCATTATCTCTTACCATTATCCTTGCTTCCTCAGAATTCATAACATCATAAGGAAGTGCTGCAACTCTATCAGCAAAAGCTCTTACAGGCCTAACTGCTTTAAAAGGTCTTATTACAGCCATCATTATCCCCCTTTATATAAACAAAAATTTATAGTCTTATATATTTAAATAATTATATAAATATATAGTAATAATGCCAACTTCATAGACTTTCACCCTGTTCCAATTCACTAATACATAAGGTATAAAGCTTACGCAAATTATGTTAAGAAAAAAATGTACCCTCTTTCAAAGCATACTTAAAACATCCCATATATATGATGGTATATTTTAAATATAGAAATTGGGTACAAAGATAAAAATATTAGAAGAAATCCTTTATTATATCAACTATTTCATTACCTATTCTAGTTTGAGCCTCTTTAGTTGCTGCACCAATATGAGGGGTAGCACTTACTCCTGGATGATTAATCAGAGCCTTATTCTTAGCAGGTTCTTCTTCAAACACATCTATACCAGCACCAGCTATCTTTCCCTTATTTAAGGCTTCAAGTAATGCTGCTTCGTCCACAACTTTTCCTCTAGCACAATTAATTAAATAAGTTCCATCCTTCATAAGCTCAAATTCTCTTTTACTTATCAATGGTCCTTTTGAAGCATCAAAAGGTACATGAAGAGTTATAAAATTTGACTCTTTCAAAAGTTCATCAAGCTCCTTATACTCATAGTCACATTTATCAAGATCACTAATCTCACCTAGTCCATCAAAATATATGATCTTCATTCCAAGGCAGCAAGCTCTTTTAGCCACTTCTCTTCCTATCCTTCCCATGCCAACTATACCTAAGGTTTTTCCGCTTAACTCTATACCTTCATATTTCTTTTTGTTCCATTCCATATTTCTCATGGTAACATTTGATATATTTATAAACCTTGCAAGTGCAAACATGTGAGCAATTGTAAGCTCAGCCACTGATGCAGAACTCGCGTTGGGTGTATTCATAACTTGAATCCCATTTTCTAAGGCATAGGATACATCAATATTATCTACTCCTACTCCACCTCTTATTATGAGTTTCAATCTTCCTGTCTTACTTGCCTTATCAATTATAGCTTTATTTATCTTTGTAGCTGATCTTACCACAACTACATCATACTCTCTCAATATTAGTCCAAGCTCTTCTGGAGCGTAATGCTCTTCAGCTACTTCAAAACCTAAATCCTTAAGCTTTAAAACAGCGTCTTTTTCTAATCCATCAGTCACTAATACTCTATACATAAATACTTACTCTCCCTTTAATTTAATAAAAAAGTTGCTGAAGCAATCTTATTCAAATCCTAAAATATCATTGATATTTGTTAATAATTCATTTATTTCATCCACAGTGCAATCAGCCATATGAGCTATTCTAAAAGTTTTATCTTTTAACTTTCCATACCCATTGGATATCTGGAAGCCTCTGGTTCCTAACTCCTTATTTAATGCACTAATATCAATGCCTCTAGTGTTGGTTATATTGGTTACTGTATTAGACCAATAACCTTCTTCAGGGAAAATATCGAAGTATTTCTTTGCCCAAGCCCTAACTATATTAGCCATCTCAATATGTCTCTCGAATCTATTTTCTATTCCTTCTTCATTGACTATATAATTTAGTTCATAGTCTAAAGCAAACATATGAGATATAGATGGAGTAGATGGATATTGATAATCCTTCTTTTTAATATATTTATAAAGTGCTAATAAATCTAGATAAGTGCCTCTGAAAGGAACTTTTTCAGCTCTTTCTTTAGCTTTATTAGAAAAAGTACACACTGCTAGTCCTGGAGGCAAGCCCAATGCCTTTTGGCTAGAAGTTATACAAATATCTATTCCTAATTTATCAACCTCTATCTTTGTTCCACCAGCTGAGCTTACTGTATCAACACAGAAAACTACCTCTGGATATCTTTTTACTACCTTTGATATATCTTCTAGATTGTTCATAAGTCCTGTTGAAGTTTCATTATGAGTTATGGTTATAAGGTCGTAGTTACCTGTAGAAAGTGCTTTCTCTACATCCTCAGCCTTTATTCCTTTTCCCCATTCAACTTCAAACTTATCAGCAGGCACGTTATTGTTTAAAGCCATTTCATACCATCTATCTCCAAAAGCCCCACTGGAGAAGACAGCTGCCTTCTTTAACGTACATGATCTTATGGCGCCCTCCATAAGTCCACTGCCTGAACTTGTAGAAAGTAATATCTCACTTTCTGTATAAAATAGTTTTTTAAGATTGTTACTAATTCTTCTTTGAAGCTCTGATGCTTCTTTTCCTCTATGACCTATTAGCGGTCTTGCCATCTGTTCCAATACTTCTGGTCTAACCTCTACTGGTCCGGGAATAAATAATTTTTTGTGCATAATGACACCCCCAAAATAAATTAAATACTCCCATGTGTTATTATAAATTCTACCATTTTCAAAATATTTATACAATAATCTTTTAAAAAAACAACTGTTTATATAATAATGTATTAATTTTTTCCTATAGTGTTAATGAAAATGTCTACAAAACTAGCTTTTTTATTATTTTTTTATTATATAAACATATGGCTTTTTTATTAAAGCTATATTATTAAAACTCCTCTAATAATTCAGAGGAGTTTTAATAATATAGCACTGATTTAGCCTCACATATTTAGTTGTTTGTTATCTTATTTTTTAGGTGGTCAAACTTACCAATATGGCAAGTTTCATTATTATAATTAATGCAGTTATCGCAGCTGACAGATGACAAACCCATACTAAGCATCAATATCTTATCCTTTGGATCATAATCATCGCAGTTTTCACCGATAATACATCTGAGCTCATCATACATCATATTAAAACTCCTAAGTAGATAATATAGTTATTATTTACTTAGGAGTTTTAATATATACTTTTTCATTATAATCTTGTGTGATGTCTTTATACTTCATTTTTGGTTTCAAGATAATAAATAAACATCCTTAACAAAGCTTTCATTAAGGATGCTTTTCATATATTATAATTAAATTGTCGCATATAACTCTTTTAAAAGAGCTATATTTAAGCTCATATCTCCAATAATGGTTACACCTCTATAATACTGTTCCTTAATGTCATATAGGGTAGTCGGTTCCTCCAGTATACATCTTCCATTAAACTTATTACCAAGTAAGTCTATATCGGTAGGTATATTAACACTACTTGAATCTTCTATCATTCTAGTTTCTATATAGGTATTTATTGTACCACTAAAATTAGAATAAAAAATTAAATCTTTAGTGTTACAGAGCAAGCTTTTATTCTCAATACGATCTATACTTAAGTATTTAACCTTTATTCTTAATATGCCTCTATAGAACAACTTCACCTTACTCTTTTCCTTAAGCTGCCTAAGTAATAAGAGGTTACCACTTATTTCTTTTATATCACAAGATATATCTTCAACTCTATATATCTTTTCTCTCTTTATATAAAAACACTCTTCAATGGATATTGGAACTTTTATAGCCGCTAATAAAACATTCACGTTACTAATCTTTCCGCCTTCAAATCCATCATCATTAACTGAATCTTCATTGTCATTATAGTCTGAGTATTCCTGTTTACTATAACTATCTCCATAAGATATGTCTAAGCTATTATCAACCTCTTTTGTACCGATAACTTCACTTGACAATGTGATCGCATTACTAAAAGAAGGTTTCATAGATGTTATTTCTTTTACACCTAGTTCCTCTATTTTATCAACATCATTAGTTTTACTATAATTATCAACTCTACTGCCTGAATCAATTACACCAATCTCTTCATAATTCCCTCCACTAGAAGGCTTTTCATAAGATGCTACTATATCCTCAAGAGAATCTAGTTTATATTTATCTTTATGTACATTTTCATTTAAAACATCTTCATCATCAATTTCTTCGTAGTAACCTACAAGTAATATAGAGAGTAATATCTTAGCTAATAAATCCTCATCCACATAAATTCATCCTAGTTTAATTGTTTTATATGATATTATAAGCTAAGAGTGCAAAACTGATACAGTTTTGCACTCAAATCATTAAGTCTTATTCATATATAGCCTAGTGATAAATGCTACTTAAATAATTAGCTAAATATTGTAATATTCCTTAAATAGAATTTCCTCAAAGTATACTAATTATATTAGCATTCTACTAATACATATTGTTCTTGAAGAACCTTAATATCTAAGAAAAGAACCATCTTTTCAACTATCTTAGAATATAAGTTACCTTCATATTCAGGAGTACAGTTACATCTTTCTTCATGTTCTGGTCCAGGTTTCTTTTCTCCGCCTTTTCCATCTTCCCATCCGTCATAACAGCCGCCTAGTGGAGTAGCATCCTTATACATATCTAACTCGATTATCTTGAAACCATCAAGTTTTATAAAAGGTCTAGTATTGTAAACTGTTGCTTCCTTAAAATCAGATTCACAATAAGCTTTTCCTTTTACTCCATCATATGAACATGAGCAGCTATCATACTCTGATGCATCACAATAAAGATCAGACTCAGTTAAACTTGTTCTATCCTTATTTATTGGCTTTAATAAGAAGTCGATATCAGTTATAACATGGAATGGAACTTTTACTGTATGATGTTTTATATCACCATTGATTACGCTCTTATCCTTGCTTACACAATCAGCTGTAGCATATTCTATATTCTTTTCGATATAGCCTTGTAAGAATAACTTTCCGCATTTTTCGTTTAAGCTTACAACTCTAGCTTGAGTTAAGAATAAGTTCTTCTTTGTTCTCTTAATTTCATAGTATTTTTCATCGCAAGGTAATTCTATGCAAGATTCAATACCTACTTCTACTTCTTTTGCAGCTATAACTACAGGAAGTTTACTAAAGAATGGTGGCTTTATTCCCTTTACACAACTATTAACACCATGAGCTTGAACTAAAGTTTCAGATTTTGCACATCCACAATTATATTTAAAATTATCTGCCATATTAATACCTCCATTTGAGTATGAACTTAATATATAATACTAATCCTGTCGAAAATATGTGACTGCATTTAGAAAAAATTTGCTTTTATTTAGGCTAAGTTTATTAATTTGTAAATACAGTAACTTTAATGTAGCTAGTAACTTAATATGATCTGGAGGCATATACTATGAATGTACATTTTTATCATAAAATTATCATATTCCTACAATATCTATTCAAATAGTCATTTTAAAATTGGATGCCATATATCAACTACAGTTCCTTCACCATATACGCTACTGTATATTAGACCATATTCATCACCATAGTTGAGCCTTATCCTTTCATTAACATTGAATATTCCAACGCCGATTCTACTCCTGGCTAGAGAACTTTTCTTTAATATCTGATTTATTTCTCTAAGCCTATCCTCATCAATTCCAACTCCATTATCTATTACTCTTATGTGAATCTTATTGTCTTTTTCCTCTCCCTCAATTACAATACTTCCATTTCCCCGCTTTTCTTTTATGCCATGATAGATGGCATTTTCTACAAGTGGCTGAAGTATCAGCTTTATTACAGAGTATTCTAATATATCTTCATCTATATCTATCTTATAATTTAGTTTATCCTCATATCTTACCTTTTGTATAGAAAGATAACTCTCAACATGCCTAACTTCATCCCTTAACTTTATAATCTCATTGCCATTGTTCAGCCCAATTCTAAGAAGGTTGGTTAAGCTAGTTATTATTTTTACTATATTATCAGCTCCATGTTCTTTTGCCATCCACTGAATAGTATCCAAGGTGTTGTACAGAAAATGAGGTTTTATCTGAGCTTGCAGAACACTTATTTCTGCTTTCCTCTTATTTTTCTCCTCAATTTGTACTAACTCTACTAGGTTCTTAATTTCTTTTATCATTTTATTAAAAGAGTTGCCTAGCTCCCCTATCTCATCGTTGTATTTACTATTAAAATGAACATTTAAATCTCCATCCTGAGTTCTTCTCATTAGCATTCTAAGTTTTGTTATTGGATTTACTATAGATTTAGTGAAAAATATAGCTAGTATTCCTGCTAAAATAAGTGTTATTAAAGCTATAAAAAAGGAGTAATATTTCATATAATTTATTACCTTTAGAGTTTCATCAAGTGGAAATACTCCCACGGTTCTCCATTTCGTATACCGAGAGCTTGTACTCATCATTTGATAGTCTTTGTTTTTTATTCTTTTAATAATAAAGTTGTTTCTGTTATTATCAAATATATTTTTGTTAATTCTATATACTACTTTATTAACAGGAGAGTACACTATCTCATTATCAGAATCCATTATATATACAAAGCCTGTTCTTCCAGGCTTTACATTCTCTATAACTTGTTTTATTATATCAAGCTTCATGTCTATAAGTATTACACCTACACAGCTTTCGTCTGAATTATCATACACAGCCTTAGACATTGATACTACGTTATCTGCAGAATAGTTGAATATATTGTTGATGTTCCGGCCAACAGGCTTGCTGAAAAGATTTATATTATCTTTATTCTCCATAGCCTTCTTATACCATCTTTCGTTGGTAAGAGGATCCCTTGAAATCCTATACATTACATCACTTACATATGAATCATTCTTATTAACTATCATTATTCCCGCTATTTCAGGATGTAAATTGACAAATCGGCTTATTATCTTCATTGCATTACTAGATATATCATCTTTATAATTATTTTCATCAATACTATTACTGTTTAAAAAAGCTAATACACTTGGATCTTGAGATAAATAATTGGCTATATTTTCAGTATCTTTAATATAAAAATCAATATTATCACTTATCTGTTTTATCATCTGTTTAGTATTTGCCTGCTGCTCATCACTCATAGAGTTTTTGTATATCAAATTTCCTAAAATAGTTATGGTTACTGTAGGTACTAATATTACTAAAAAGAAATATAATATTAATTTTCTTCTCATGCTGCTATTTAAAAAACTAGATATAACCTTCTTCAAAATTACTTCCTCCAATTAGCTAGACAATCTTGACTACAGTTTAATTTCTTACCTTATTTTTGTCAATATGGATTAAAAAGGTGACCAAGTTAAATGATCACCTTTTGTTTTAATATTTAAAATTTATGTTATTATACTAAGTTACTACAGTCTTTTTCTTTTCTTCTCTTATCACTATAACTCTCTGAAGCACAATAAATATAAATAGCAACATACCGACTGCAATCTTAGTCCACCAAGAATTTAGAGTTCCATCAAACATTATAAGACTTTGAATAATACCTGTTGTCAAAACTCCGAATACAGGTCCTATTGGGTATCCAACACCACCGGTTAATAGTATTCCTCCTATTACACAAGCAGCTATAGCATCCATTTCCATACCATTACAATGAAGTCCATAACCTGATAAAGTGTATATTGTAAATAATAGTCCTCCTAAGGCTGAACAAAAACCAGACAGTGTATAAACCAAAATCTTAGTTCTTCCAGCATTCAAACCCATAAGCATTGCCGAATTCTCATTACCTCCAATAGCATACACCCTTCTACCAAACTTTGTGTATTTTAACAAGTATACCGATATAGCTACTACTACAAGGCTTACTATAACATTAATAGATACAAACGCCCCCGGAAAAATAGGTATTCTAAATCCTGATATTGCTGTAAAAGTTGGATTATCTATAGTTATTGTGTCTATGCTGATTATATAGCTAGCGCCTCTTGCAAAAAACATACCTGCCAGGGTTACTATCCATGGATGAAGCTTAAACTTTTGTACTAGTATTCCTTGGACAGTTCCAAAAATTATACCAACTATTAAAACAAAAGCCATTACTACAAAAGCATTTACTCCATGTTTTAACATACTGGCAGTAATCATACTTACAAAAGCTATCATAGCTCCTACAGAAAGATCTATTCCTCCAGTTAGTATAACCAGAGTTTCTCCTATGGCTACCACAATAAGATATGCATTATCTATAAACAGGTTTGAGATTACCTGGGCAGAGAAGAATCCATTATATAGCACAGATCCAATTACAAATAATAATATAAACAATGCTACTGTTGCATAAATAGATATATATGAGGAATTAACCTTAAACTTCTTCTTTTTTACTACAGTATTACTCATACTCTAGCCACCTCCTTTGTTTCGTATTTCTTGCCAGTAGAAGACTTGGACTTCAACATTTTTCTAAACTCTGGAGATTGTATTATGCATACCGCGATAACCACTAAAGCTTTAACTACCAAAGTTATTTCTGGAGGCACTCCCATGCTATATATAGTTGTGGTAAGTGTTTGTATGAACAGTGCTCCTATAACTGTTCCACCTAGATAAAATCTACCTCCGGCCATTGAAGTACCACCTATTACAGTAGCCAATATAGCATCTAACTCTAGCCACAATCCAGCATTATTAGCATCTGCACTTTTTATATTAGAACATATTATAATACCTGCTATACCTGCCAGTAACCCACATATTACATATAAAGAAAATATAACCTTCTTAGAGTTTATTCCTGAGTATCTACTGGAGGTACTGTTAACTCCTATAGATTCTATAAACAAACCTAAAGCTGTCTTTCTTATAAGTAAATACATCAACAAAGTAATGGCTCCAGCTATAAATATAGCTACTGGTAAAAACCAATACCCTGTACCTATAAATATGAAAGACTTGTTAGTAAAGGTTAAAATCTGTCCATTAGTTATAAGCTGAGCAATACCTCTTCCAACAATATATAAAATTAAGGTTCCTACCATAGGTTGAACACCTATATAAGCAACTAACAACCCATTCCATGCTCCACATAATATTCCTACTATCATACCTGAAAGTATGGCTACCGGTACTGAACCGCCACTAACTATAACAGTAGCAGATACAGCAGCACTTATGGCTATTATTGATCCTACCGAAATATCAATTCCTTGAGTTGCAATAACTATAGTCATTCCTAAGGAAATTAATATAAGTGGGGCCGCATGGTTTAATATATCTATTAGATTTCCAAATAAGTGACCATCTTTAATTGTTACACTTACAAACCCAGGTCTTATAATAAAATTTAATAATATCAATGCTATTAAAGATATCAGGGGCCAGAATATCTGCATACTGTAAAAGCTTTTTAGTATACCTTTTGTTCCACTGTTTTTCATGCTAACATCCCTCCTTCTGCTATAGTTTGTAATATGGTTGATTCCTGTATCTCTTCTCCTACTAGCTCACCTATTATTTTTCTATCTCTGAGAACAAGTACCCTGTCACAACAGCTAACCATCTCCTGAAGCTCTGATGATATAAATATTATAGTCATCCCATCCTTTGCAAGCTCTCTCACTAATCTCTTTATCTCATCCTTAGCTCCAATATCTATACCTCTTGTTGGCTCATCTAAAATCAGCAACTGTGGATTTGTGGCAAGCCATCTTCCTAAGATAACCTTCTGCTGATTTCCACCACTCAAGTTATCTATTCTTTGCTCTGTACTTGGTGTTTTTATATTCAATAATTCTATATATTTTTGAGCAATTTCTTGTTGCTTTTTCATAGGGATGTACTTAAAAATTCCCTTATTAGATTGAAGTGCTAAAACAATATTTTCTCTTATGGTCAACTGTCCCACTATACCTTCAATCTTTCTATCCTCAGGACAAAAGCCTAAGCCCTCTTTTATAGCTTTTTGAGGATAAATATATGAATATTCCTTTCCATTTATGGTAACAGTTCCGTGATCAGATCTATCAATTCCAAATAAAAGTCTTGCGCATTCAGTTCTTCCAGAGCCAAGAAGTCCTGCAAGTCCTAGAACCTCCCCTTTTCTCACATCTATATCGAAAGGCTCTATGGTTCCTTTTCTTCCAAAGCCTTTAGCCTTGGCCAAAGCTTCTGCTTTGTCCTTTATATTATATTTTCTTGTAACATCATTAGCCTTTTGCATTTCTTCATAATTCTTACCAATCATCTTTGATATGAGGTCCATCTGTGGTAATTTCTCTGCTTCATAAGTACCAATAAAGTTTCCATTTCTTAGAACTGTTATTCTATCTGAAATCTCATAAACTTGATCCATAAAGTGAGTTACAAACACCATAGACATTCCTTCAGCTTTAAGCTTTCTCATTACCTTAAATAATTGTTTAACTTCATTGCTATCCAAGCTAGAAGTTGGTTCGTCCAATATAAGTATTCCATTAGATATGTCAACAGCTCTTGCTATTGCTACCATTTGCTGAATTGCCACAGAATACCCTGATAATAATCTTTTTACGTCTATTTTTAGATTAAGCCTCTCCTCTAGTAGCTTTTCGGCATTTTTATTCATAACATTCCAATCAATATGGCCTCTTTTCATAGGCTCACGGCCAATATATATATTTTCAGCTACAGTTAGATTAGGACACAAATTTACTTCCTGATAGACAGTACTTATACCATTTTCTTGAGCATCATGTGTTGATGTAATTTTTACTTCTTTTCCACTTAAAAGTATGGTTCCTTCATCTATTTCATAAACTCCTGTAAGAACTTTAATTAAAGTAGACTTTCCTGCACCATTCTGTCCCATAAGAGTATGTATTTCACCTTTTCTTAGTTGAAAATCAACATTCGAAAGCGCCTTTACTCCAGGGAATGACTTACTAATACCTTTCATTTCTAAAACTATATTATTATCGGGCACTAATATTCCCTCCTTTTCAACAACAATCTTTTTAATATTTCAATTAGAGTACTAATTCAAAAATAACAATTATCTTTTACACATATGACCAATTCATTTAAACGTAACTCCACAATTATCAAATGAAATCCTTTAGGTGACTGCAAGATCATATACTGACCTTACAATCACCTAAAGAGAAAACCATATTATTCTTTTCATAAGCTCATTAAAGTATTAGATAGATAATCCTTTAACTTTAACAGCCTACTTTATAGATCTTTATTCTAGGCTATGTTTAATAATATTGTTGAAATTAAGTGGTCATGAAGGAGATGCTATATGAGCGAGCAGTTAGAATTAAATGATTTTTTCAGATGGAATGGATTTAAAAATCACTAATACGTTCTTCATTAGTGATTTTTTGCGCATCTGCCTTTTCTGAACGTATGTGAAGAAATTCTGGCAGGCGACATAATTTTTTACTCTTTACTCTTTTTAATCAAGACATTTTATATTATTTTCATTTAAATCAAAATATAAGAATTTTATAAAAGTTATGATCATTAAAGAGTAAAACTGTATGTTCGAACGTAGTGAGTTTACAGTTTTAGCCATGGAATATGAAAAAATCATATTAATTCTTTGCACAAGCTAGAGATAAACTACTTCATATTGAAATTTGTCAAAATAAAACTTCGCAGATTCATCGAAAGCTTTATTTTGAGTTCAAGGATTGAAGTAGTTTATCTATTCATCTGAACAGATGTATCACTTCGATCCTTAAACCATTTTTAAAGCTCTCACTTGTTTTGGTGAGAGAATTTAAAAATATAAATTTTATTACGAAGTGATACATCTATCATCTAGACATCGGATGACTGACCACTTAATTTCAACACAGTACTTTAACAGAGGCTTATTCTAATACTTTCTATTAGGTAATTCAGCCTTAGCTTGATCTTGCTTGAATACACCTTCTTTTGATTTAATGTTTTTGTCTGTTAACTTTCCGTCTAATATCTGCTTTGAAACTTCTAGAAGCTGTGGCCCTAAAAGTGGATTACATTCAACTATTCCATTTGATTTTCCATCTGCCATAAGCTGGAACATATCTTTTATACCATCAACAGAAACTATAAATATATCTTGTCCTGGTTTTTTACCGTATTCTTCTATAGCTTGTATAGCACCTACAGCCATATCATCATTGTGTGACCAAAGAACATTTATCTTATCTCCATCAGACTTTAAGAAAGCTTCCATAACTTCCTTTCCTTTAGCACGAGTAAAATCTCCAGTTTGTGTCTTTATAATCTTATAATTTGGGCAATCCTTTATTGTTTCATTAAAACCTTTTTGACGTCCTATCATAGCTGTTGAACCTACTGTACCTTGAAGTTCTGCTATATTAAGAGATGCATCCTTACCAAACTTATCTATTACAAGCTGAGCTGCCTTCTTACCTTCCTCTTCCATATCTGATCCTAAGAACGCTGTTATAAGAGACTCATCTGATACCTTTGCATTTCTATCTACTATAACCACTGGAATCTTAGCATCCTTAGCTTCCTTAAGTACTGTATCCCATCCTGTTTCAACAACTGGGTCAAGCGCTATTATATCTACCTTTTGAGCTATAAATGATCTTATAGCCTTTATTTGATTTTCCTGTTTTTGTTGTCCATCAGAGAACTTCAAATCGAAATTCGTATCTAGCTTAGGTATCTCCTTAATTGATTCAGTTTCAGCAGTTCTCCAACCACTTTCTGCTCCAACTTGAGCAAATCCTATTACTTTCTTTTTACTAGATGAATTTGAAGATGTAGTTTTTGAGTCTCCTCCTTGGCTTCCACACCCAACAAACATGCCAGCAACCAAAGTTGCAGCTACCAAGACACCAAACAATTTTTTTATCTTCATATTTACTTCCCCCTAACATTTTTATACCGTTTACATTTATAATTATATATTTTCTGTAAATAATTGTATTTATACTATTCAGTAATTATTTACACTTTTCAAACAAATCTTACGCCTTGAATAAAATATATAGTCTACCTTAATCCTTTGGTATTATCACTAAATCCTCTTATTTCTAATCTCTCAACTTCAATATAACTTTTTAACCCAGCCATAAATAAAAGTCATGCATAAAAGAATACTTATCTACCTTTTATGCATGACTCCTATTTTTATAAAGAGCTTTGTACATTTTTCAACAGCTCTATCTAAAAATGTACAATATTAATATTCTCTCTCAAATATCTGCTTATTAGTAACTCCCTTTGTGAATATATCCTCTGAGTTTACAATTCTTAAAGGCACCTCATATCCATCTACCACCTGTATGGCTGTTCTGATTAGCTGAACTCCTAATAGCGGATTACATTCAACAGTGCCATACATCTCACCATTTTTTATAGCGACAAGGGCTTCTTTTGTTCCATCGGTACCAACAACTATTATATCCTTGCCTGGAATCAATCCTAATTCTTTTATTGCATCTATGGCTCCAAGGGCCATATCATCATTTTGAGCATATATCACATTCACTTTATTAGGGTTTTTCTTAATATAGTTTTTCACTATATTTTTACCATCATTATATTCAAAATTTCCGTAATAAGAATCTATTATATTATAATTGTTATAATCTTTTATTATCTCTACAAAACCATCTGTTCTATCAATAGTAGGTGCTGCCCCTTCATTTCCTTTAAGCTCAAGGATGTTAACCTTTTTTTTGTCCTTAAATAAATCTACTAATAATCTAGCAGCCCTTCTTCCTTCCTCATAGAAGTCTGAACCTATATTATTAATCCAAAGAGAATCATCTGAATCAACATTTCTATCACTTATAATTACTGGTATGTTGGCGGCCTTAGCTTCTTTAAGCACATCATCCCATCCAGACTTTACATAAGGAGAAAAAGAAATAACATCAACCTTCCTTTTGATAAGTTCTCTTATCATACGTTTTTCATCCTCCTGAGTTGATCCTTCTTCTAAAAATACTAAATCAACCCCAGCCTTCTCTGCTGCATCCTTGATAGATTTTGCATTTACTTCTCTCCACTTACTCTCAGACTTTAACTGTGCATAACCTAAAACAATCTTTTTATGTTCTTCAGTCTTTTTCAATTTATTATTTAAATATCCATTTACATTACTTGCTGTTATCTTGTCACTCCTAAGTATTATTTTTTTAGGTATATCAGTCTTCTTATTTAGTATGTCTAAAGCATAATCAATGGCTTCTTTTCCGCCCGTGGGACAAGTAAATGTACCTTGCATCATTCCCTTTGACACTAAGTCTAAGCCTCCGTTTTCTCCTACAAGACCATCTATTCCAATTATCTTAATATTATTAAGTCCCAAATCATGAACTGCCTTATACGCTCCATAGGCCATATAATCATTGTGTGCAAAAATTATATTAATATCTTTATCCTGCTGAAGGATCTCTTTCACCTTATCTTCCGACTCATCCCTCTGCCACTCTCCTATTATTGTCCTGGATATTTCTATGTTGCTATAATTACTAATTACATCTCGAAGTCCTTTGCTTCTCTCTACTACAGGATGAGAATTTAATAATCCTTGCACCTCCAAGATCTTTCCTTTTCCATTACCAATAAGATCTGCAATGTACTTTCCAACTTGTCTACCTATAGACTCGTTATCAGGACCTATATAAAGACTGTAGTCATACCCCTGAACAGCTCTGTCCAAAACTATTACAGGAATAGATTTATATGCTTTACTGACCTCTGGAGTAAGTTTTTCTGAATCGTTCATAGAGACTATAAGCAGGTCAACTCCACTTGCTAAAAGTTCATCTATATCTTTCTTTTGCTTTTCAGTGTCTCCTCCTGCATCCCTATATACTACATTGATATTCTTATGCTTTTTAGCTTCGTTTACTATATCTTGATTCATTGATATTCTCCAAGGCTCAGTTAAATTTGCCTGAGACATACCTATAACATATTGAACTTCGTTGGGATCCTTATTAGGGCTTAATCTTACAAAACAGAGTATTACTATAATTGCTATAAGCGCTAAAAAAATAAAAATTATATACCTGGTCTTTCTAATCAACTACTAATTACACCACCTCTGTACTCACTTGGTGAAAATCCTGTAACCTTCTTAAAAGCCTTACAAAAATAATGTTGGTTACTATATCCTACTAGCTCTGCAACTTCATAAATTTTCACCGAAGGATCTTCCATTATACACATAGCTTTGTTTATTCTTATATTAGTTACATAATCAATGAATGACATACCAGTCTGCTGCTTAAGCAATTTACTAAGGTATGACGGGTTAACCTCAAACTCCTCTGCAACCTTTTCAAGATTCAAATCGTTTACAAAGTAATTTTTATTTATATATCTTATTGCTAAAAGCACTACTGGTTTATATTTTACCTTTCTAGCTATGCCCTCTATTATAGCCTTATAGGATTCTGTAATACTTAGTATGTTATTAACTCTCTTTTGCTCTACTATCACTGTATAATGCAGATAATTATATATCTTTTCTTCTATTAATGAGCATAATCCAAACCACTCCAAGTTATTTTCTGTATCCATTATTATTACTATATTATCTTCATCATCAACGAAAGCAAGTACGGTAGTCCAATTACTTAATACTTCTGAGACTATATTAGTTATTGCAAAATTTAAAGTTTTCTTCTGCCAGTTATTACCTGAAACAACTAAACTAAGTCTTTCAACTACAGTTAACACCATTATACCTAAGTTATTATTAAATTTTATATCAAAAAAGTTCAACTCATCTAATAGCTGTTCATAATTAAGTCTTCCATTCACCCAATTACTTAAGAAAGATTGCTTTAGTGCCTCTGAGTTATCTTCTATCTGTTTATTTGACCAATCTAAATAACTTCTTTCTTCCTTAATTTTATTAAGCTCCTTTATAGCTTTATCAATAACATTCCCTAACATATCACTATCTATAGGTTTGAGAATATAGTCAAAAACCTTCAGCTTGAGAGCCTTTTGCGCATAAGCAAACTCATCGTATCCACTTATAATTATAATTATTGATGTACTTAATCTGGAACGAATCTTTTCTACAAGATCTAATCCGCTTAGAAAGGGCATACATATATCCAGTAAGATTATATCCGGCCTTTCTTCCTCAATTATCTTCAGCGCTACTTCTCCATCTTCTGCCTGACCTATAACTTGTATATTCAGACTACTCCAATCAAATAAACCTACTATTCCTCTTCTAATCTTAGGCTCATCATCAGCAACTAGTAATTTCCACATATAAATCCCCCTTTAGATATTGAATTAATATGTATGATCTATTGCGTCCTATTATTGAATATACAATTTCAACATAAAATCTGTCAATATTAGGAATCATCTATTTTATGCTTTCTTTTGTACTATTTTACTATATATATCAAAGTCTCTATTGTTTAAATAGTATTAAACTATTTTATTAAATAATAAAAATCCACTAAAGCTTCTTCAGTGAGTTTTATATTAATCCTAAAAGTAAAAAAGCAGCCTTATTTTTAAGGCTGCCACTAAAGCTTTACTACTTCAGATCATAAATCTCTTCATATTTGTCATTTAGATATTTTATAAAATACTTAGCATTTAACTCTTCACCTGTTATTAGCTTTATAAGATCTGCAGGTTTATAAACAGCTCCATGCTTATGAACATTTTCCTTAAGCCATTGATGTACAGTATCAAGATCTCCATTTTCTACTTCATCAAAAACCTTCGGATTGTCTTTAATCATTTTTTCTAACATTTGAGCCCCATAAAGATTTCCTAAAGCATAGCTTGGGAAGTATCCAAAGGACCCATCTGACCAATGCATATCTTGCAGTATTCCTTCTGAGTCATTTGAAGGTTCAACACCTAAGTATTCCTTATATTTTTCATTCCATATCCTTGGTAAGTCTGCTACTTCTACTTCACCATTAAATATTAGCTTTTCAATTTCATATCTTATAATAACGTGAAGGCTGTATGTTAATTCGTCCGCTTCTGTTCTTATAAGTGATGGTTCTACTATATTTATAGCTTTATAAAACTCCTCGAAAGTTACATCCTTTAATTGAGAAAATCTACTCTTTGCTTCAGGAAAGAAATACTTCCAAAAAGCTTTGCTTCTTCCTAATATGTTTTCATAAAATCTTGACTGGGATTCATGTATGCCCATTGAAACCCCTGTTCCTAAGCCAGTACCTATAAGGTCATCAGGAATATCTTGCTCATATATAGCGTGACCACCTTCATGAATACAGCTAAATAATGCACTTCTAAACTCATTTTCATAATAATGAGTTGTTATTCTTACATCCTTATTTCCAAAGTTTATAGTAAAAGGATGTACACTCTCATCAACTTTTCCAGCTTCAAAGTCATAGCCCATCTTCTTTAAGACAAATATGCTAAACTCTTCTTGCTCTTCCTTAGTAAAGCTCTTTTTAAAGAAAGAATCATCAATTTTTGTTTTGCTGCTTTTTATCTTATTTAGTAGTTCAACAATTGCATCTCTTAATTCACCGAAAACCTCATCTAGTTTGGCTACAGTTATTCCTCTTTCATACTTATCAAGTAAGCTGTCGTATTTAGTTCCTGTATATCCTGTATACTCTAAAAACTCCTTCTGAAACTCAATAACCTTTTCAAGATATGGTTTAAATATAGAAAAGTCATTTTTTTCTTTAGCCTCTTCCCAAGCTGCCTCTGATTTTGAACTTAATATAACATACTCCTTATATCTGTCTTCAGGAATCTTCTTTATCTCTTCATAGCCTCTCTTAAGTTCTTCTATCATCGCTTTATCAATTACACTTAACTCATCTAGATGAGGTTCAAAAAATTCTATAAACCCCTTAACTTTTTCTGATGTTG
The DNA here is from genome assembly GCF_004015185.1 of Clostridium manihotivorum. Classification (GTDB taxonomy): domain Bacteria; phylum Bacillota; class Clostridia; order Clostridiales; family Clostridiaceae; genus Clostridium_AR; species Clostridium_AR manihotivorum. The sequence goes on from NZ_CP025746.1 coordinate 89,637, forward strand.
TGAACTTATAACCTTCTCCAGAAAGATAGCCTACAACCTCGGCTCTTTGCTCTACAGCCTTTTTAGGCATTCCAACCCTCATGTCCCAGTAAACTATGCCTGTAGCTTGCTGTAAAAGTTCCATAGTTTTTATATACTCTCTCACTTCTTTAAGCTTTTCTTGTAAACTCACAATAATATGCCCCCTTTTATATATTTAAATTTTAATCCTCATACATCCGTCTTGGATCCTCAGCTTTTATTTGCGTAACATCCTCTTCAAAAATCAATATGGATTCTGTCTCTCTGCAATATTTTACGCATATGCATTGCCCTAAATTCCTAGGACATTCTCTACATAAGCAATTTTTTTCTTCTCCATCGCAGCTATTATTCTTAAAATCAGGACAATAACTACAATTAAACTTTGTTCCTATCGGCATAATAACCCTCCATACTAATTTTTATATAGCATATTATACCACTTTAAAATTTATTAGTCATATATAAATAAAATATATTTAATGTTAAAATAAACTGCTTCTATAGTATAAAGAAGCAGTTTATATATCTTTGATTATTCAGTAATTTAACTATAGGCATCCTTTACGAAAACTTAATAGTTGAAGTTGCAACCCTATAAAGTGTTCCTATATCTAAACATACTTTTATTACTAAAAGCTACATCTATATTAATAGTCACTATATCAAATAAACTTATCTAATCATAAGTTATTAATTATATTAGTATATCTCTCTTAGTAAACACCAAGTGAGAAATAACATAAAATACAACTGATGATATAAGCATTACAGCAATTGCCCAGGTAATATTGAGATTAGGATTAGAATATTGAACAGCTATATTTCCACTTAATACACTTCCAGTATTACCATAAGTTAAGAATAAAAAGTGTGAAATCTTTTTGATTGGATTGATAGCTTCGCTCAATATTGGTATAAGTATTGTTAATATAGCTGTTATAGCCATAGATATCATACTACTCTTTACCAAAGAAGATATAAGGAATACAAAACTACAACATACCAATATAAATAATACCTGTAAAAGAATAGTTCTTAAAGTAAAGTCCCAAAGTGGTATAACTTTGCCCGTACCTGCAATCGGTATAAGTTGGTGAGCACCATCCTGCACCTTACTCATATCAAACTGATACCTTGTTCCAATAATAGTTGGAACTGATGCATATCCAAAGCCTTTAAACAATCCAACTAACACAAAGGCAACAGCCTCTATTGATAGTATCAAAGCTGAACAACTTATCACTATAGCTATAAACTTAGATAATAATACCTTTCCTCTAGAAACAGGTTGAATAAGTAAGAACTTTAATGTTGCAGGAGTACATTCTCCTGAAACTATATCACTCATAAATACAGATATTCCAACACCTAAAAATATTGTACCTAGTATTTGTAATACCCTACTTAGATAGTTGAACCCAGTAACCTTCCAATCATCGATTGGCTTTAAATTATTATCCTTATAGTAACTTTTTTGAGCTATTTCATTGTCTATTCCAGCTTTATACCTTTCAGGAATAGTTTCATCAGCCTTTCTACTTTTTAATTCTGCAATCTCATCATCTACTTGTGTCTTCCAATCATCTTCTGTTTTGCCTGACTTTATTTGTTCCTCAAGCTTATCTATAGACTTTTGAATATTGTCTCTTTGTTCCTTTGTAGCTTTAATTGAAGCCTGTACTGACTCCTCTGAGCTCTTGCTACTACTCTCCATTACCTTTATATCTTGATCCTTAGACTTTAATTCGCTTTTAAACTGCTCTAGTTTTCCTTGAGGAGAGTTGATCTTACTAAGACTTCTCTCATCCATATAAACGCCTACATAAAGCAATACTACAAGAGCAACAAATAGTATTGAAACCACATATGTCTTTGGCCTCTTAAATATTTTCTTCAATTCATTTTTTGTTAAGGTAAATATCATCTTATCTTACTCCTCCTTCAACAAGCTCCATATATCTCTGCTCAAGGCCTTTATGACGTTTGTAAACTTCCACAATACCTACATTGCTTTTTACAAGTTCTTCTACAAGCTTTGGAGAATAGCCACTCTTTATAGAAACTATAATTTGTCCATCATTAATATTGGCAGTATGAACAAAATCAAAGCTTTTAACAACATCTAAGGCTTTGTTGTCCTCTGTTGTAGCCACTACCATAGTCTCTTTCTCTGTAGCCATTCCGTCTTCGCTTACACTTTCAACAGATTTGATTTCTCCACCATTAATAAAGGCAACTCTATCACACAAATGCTGTACTTCACTAAGTATATGAGAAGATACAAACACCGACATTCCTCTCTCTTTTGCTGCTTTTTTTACTATTTCTCTAAAATCTAATATTCCTGATGGATCAAGCCCATTTGTAGGTTCATCTAGTATCATTAATTTAGGTTCTCCCAAAAGTGCTGCCCCAAGCCCCAGCCTTTGCTTCATACCTAAGGAATACTTTTTAACTTTATCATCAATCCTATCATGTAAACCTATAAGCTCAATTACTTCATCAACATTTTGCTTTTTAAGTTTTCTTACTCTAGCTATCTGCATCAAATTCTCTCTTCCAGAAAGATAACCGTATAACTCTGGATTTTCAACAACTGCTCCTAGATTGGCCAATGCATTTTCTCTATCTTTTTGTATATCATGTCCAGCAATTTTTATAATTCCCTCATCAGGCTTTATAAGCCCAACTAACATTCTTATGGTTGTAGTTTTACCTGCTCCATTAGGACCTAGAAATCCAAATATCTCTCCTTCTTCAACTTCAAAGGAAACACCTTTTATTATTTGTTTCTTTCCTAATTTCTTTTTTACACCTTTTACTTCTAATACATTCATAGAACAACCTCCCTTACTATTTCAATGCTACCAGAAACTTCTAACTATTAAATTAATATTATCTTAATTTTTTCTTAAGATTCCTATATATTAGTTACGAATCTACACGAGAAACACCTGGCCGACCAATAAGTTTCATTTTCTTACTGCTTAACCTAACAAGCTGTTCTAACACTTTAATATTGCTATAACTATCTAACAAAAAGATTTATACTGATATAGAAAGTAAAAAACAAAAGTTAGCTAGAGCCAAAATAAGTCTCTAACTAACTTTCTACTATTACAATTATTAATTTATATCTTTACTAGGTCCAACACCTCAAAGACTTAACCTTACTAAATAGCTAGTATATGGCTTAACTCTAATCTAATGAGTTCATTTTATACCGTAACATCCTCATTATCTTCTATAACTACTTTTCTTTCTCTACCAGTAACTCTATATAAGATATACTCCAACAATATGAATATTGGTGTAGATATTAAAAAAGCAATGTTAAACATATACTTACCTTGTTCTATTGTTACATCCTTCTTAAATAGCGCCACTATCCCCGAGGAAGTAAAGGTTACTAAGTAGCAGATTATAGTTCCCATAACTATATACCACACCACTCTTATCCCCTCATAATAGTATAACTTCTTACTCTTCTTTCCATCTATGTGCATGTATGATAAATATGATAATGCTGTAAATAAAACAGTCATAAACGTTATAACTAGTATATAGATTACCTGAGTCCTTATATCTGAGTTCTCAAATCTATATCCATAAATATAACTATATATAATATTATCAATATTACCTGAGTTTATTAGTGCTAATATATTTCCAAACCAGCCTGTTTGTTCACTTACAAACATTGTAGTTATTCCAAAAACCGCTATTATTATTTCCACAGTAAAGAGTGGACTTAAAAGAGCTAGCACCCCTTCCTTAAATAACATACTATTAAGCAATACAAGTGCATTAATCATTAAAGTGATAAAAAAACAAGTAAAGAAGAATAAAACAACTTGTCCTATTGATAATTTTCCATAGAATGAAAATAGCTTACTACCTTTTATGAATAATGATGCTTTTATTATAAAAAGCAATAAATTTGCTAACAGACTTGTTGTTGTTAAATACATATAAATTTTAATATACATAAGCTTCTTTTCTTTTTTTTCTTTTATAGAGAAATAAGTTTCTTTATTTCTTATATATACACATACAACAGTACCACTTATTAAATAAAAAATTAAAGTTTTCAATACTCCTAGTGATAGAAACTTATTTATTAATTGGTCACCTGTATACCAGTCTATCGGTTGTGGTGGCTTTCTAACATAGGATATCATCTCAAGTGTATTAGTTAAAAAGAATAAAGATACAAAAATGAGGCCTGATACAATACTTATTCTTTTCCATTCTTCTTTGAATAACTTCTTTAAAGTAGACGTTATAACTCCCTCCTTAAGGCAATAGATATTGCTACTATATTTTTAGTAATTATAAAACTTATTTTTATATAATTACATTTATACCATACTTTTACATAAAAAATATTTACAAAATTATTATTTATTTCTGTAACACTTTTATCATTAGTACATACAATGATTCTATAAAGAAGATTGTTTCAAATGCTATATATCATATTTTATGAATTGGAATAGATTTTAATACATTCACATTCTCATAATTATAATATTGAAATTACCGCTCCCATCTATTAATAAATAATATGGAAAAACCACTAATGCTAGTTTCGTTAGTGGTTTTTTCATGAATCTTCAGCTTAATATAAGTAAAAAGACAGGTCACATCCAGTGAACCTGTCTTTTTTCTAAAGAAACAATTTAAATACAATCAAAAATATAACTCCTGGTATTCCAAAAAAACCTGCAATAAGTGCGGTTATAATATTTATACCTATGGTAAAATGAAAAAATTGTTGCCCTATATAATTTGTTATTAAGAGAAGTATAACTCCTAACACTCCATTAATAAGCAACTTTGCTAAAACTTTTAATGGCCATGAAAAAAACTTTACTAGAATAACTAATAAAATTAATCCTAGAGCACCAAATATTAATGCATCCATTAACCCAACCCCTTAATCTATGTAGATATCTACAAACTAAATAGCCTGTATTCTATCTTTATTTACATATTCTTAAATTTAAAGTATTGTCTGCTTTTATACCGATTCTTTTAGCTTCACTTATGAGAAATTCATACTTTGTTCTAGCTGCCTGCTCTGAAAAAATAGCAACCTCTATAAGTTTAGGATCATTTACATAGTCAAAAACTTCCCAAGCCCACTCTAATTCTAACCTAGCATTCTCTATTTGACGCAGTAGCTCGTTTTTTTCTTTTGAAGAGTCGATCTTATTTCTAACATATTCTAATATAAAATTTTTATTCATATACTCCTCCAAATATGCTTATTAATTTCTAATACTTCTATTATTTACATATTATGGATTATATATTCATATTGTTATTCTTTTTTATATTAATAAAGTTAAAAAATATTAAATTTCTTTTCTACCTTCCAAAGCTTTAGAAAGAGTTACTTCATCAGCATATTCAAGATCTCCACCCACTGGAATTCCTGCTGCTATTCTTGTAACCTTAACATCTAATGGTTTAAGTATTTTGGATATATACATAGCTGTAGCCTCACCTTCTATAGTAGGATTGGTTGCAACTATAACTTCCTTTATCTCACCAGTCATCCTAGATACTAGTTCTCTTATCTTGATATCTTGAGGCCCTCTTCCTTGCATAGGAGATATATTCCCATGAAGAACATGATATACTCCATTAAACTCCTTAACTTTTTCCATAGTCATTATGTCCTTTGGTTGTTCAACTACACAAATAGTATTTTTCTCTCTATTAGGATTTGAACATATTGCGCAAGGATCTTTATCTGTATAGTTTCCACAAACAGAACAGTACTTTATAGTTCCTCTTGCTTTTACAAGCGCCTTAGCAAATTCTTCAACTTCATCCTTAGGTAGATTAAGTATATGTAGTGTTAACCTTTGCGCAGTTTTATGTCCTATACTTGGCAACTTTGCAAATTCTTCTATGAGTTTCTCTATGGCAACTGGATAAAAATCCATCTTTATTCCTCCTCTAATATTTTAGGCATACAAAGAACTGAGGTTCTTGTATGCCTAAATAAGCTTTATGATTATATTTTCAGTAAACCTATAAATTAAAACATTCCTGGCATATTCAATCCACCAGTTAGTTTACCCATCTTACTAGCAGTTTCTTCTTCTGCTTTTCTCATAGCTTCATTTACTGCTGATAATATCAAATCTTCAAGCATTTCAACATCATCTGGATCAACAACTTCTGGTTTTATATTTATGCTCTTAACTTCTTTCTTTCCATTAACCTTTACAACAACTGCTCCGCCGCCTACTGAAGCTTCGAATTCTTTGTTCTCAAGGTCCTTTTGCATATCTTCCATATCTTTTTGAAGCTTTTGAGCTTGCTTCATAAGATTATTCATATTTCCTCCGCCGAAGCCTCCTGGAAATCCACCCTTTGCCATTTGATATTCCTCCTTACATTTAGTCTGTATATATTATATAGTATTTTTTTATTCAATACTATATCCTCATAATTAATATTATGTGTAAACTCTCTATTTGTTTACTTTACTCATCTAAAACTTGTAAAATATCATCACCTATAATATCAACAAGAAGTTCCTCTGTGGCTTTAGATTCTTCTTCATCACCTTTATTTATCTTATATCTAACCTTTACCTTATCTCTTAGAATCTCTGAGAATACCTCATCTACAGTTTTACTTACTTCTATCTTTTCTAACCTTATCTTATTAAAAGAGTACTGTTCTTCATACTCTATAGTTACAACTCCCTCTTCTACGCTAGAAGGCTTTCCTGTTATTAATGAAGCGTATACCACCATAGCTCTTCTTGCTTTAAAGCCTTCCATTATATCCTTCCAGGCTCTCTTAACATCATCTATAGTGATAGTCGAATGAGTATTATGATTAGAATCTGATAAATCTAAGTTTGAACTTTCTGCTACAACTTTTGTTTGAGATGCCTTCCCACTTACTGAAGCTGCATTGGATTTGGTGCTTTCACTAGTAGAGCTAGCAGCAGAAACTTTTATTTTCCCACTCTTTATAAGTTCCTCTAGTTTATTTATTCTATTTAAAAGGACTTCTTTTGAAGTATCATACTCTATCTTGCAAAGCTTTATTGAAGCAAGTTCTAAATATATTCTTGCCTGCTTACTTAACTTTGAACTTTCTTCTGCTTCCTGAAGTATTCTTATAGCCCTCATAACCTCTTCCACTCTAAGCCTTGTAGCCTGCTGCTTTAAGAAGTTTATATTTTCCACAGACATGTCTAAGACTTCTTCTGGGGTATTGGTAACTTTAACCATAAGTAAGTTTCTATAATGAGCTATAAGATCCTTTATGAATAGATGTATATCCTTACCTAAAAAAACTATTTCCTCTATTATGTTCATAGTCTTCTCAATATTTCTCTCAATAATAGCATCTGTTATATTAAATAGGTACTCATTTGTAACCAATCCTAGCATAGACACAAGGCCGTCATACTCTATCTTACCATTTCCCATAGAAATTGCTTGATCTAGTATACTTAGAGAGTCTCTAAGTGCTCCATCAGATACTCTTGATATAAGCTCCAAGCTCTTATCATCAGCGTAAACTCCTTGTTCCTTTACTATCTTTCTAAGTTGCCCTGATATATCTTCTTTACTTATTCTTTTAAAATCAAATCTCTGACACCTTGATAGTATTGTTATAGGAAGCTTTTGAGGGTCTGTTGTAGCCAAAATAAAGATTACATTTTTAGGCGGTTCCTCAAGGGTTTTAAGAAATGCGTTTACAGCCCCCTGAGATAGCATATGCACCTCATCCATTATATAAACTTTAAATCTAGCTTCCTGAGGAGGATACTGAACATCATCTATTATGTCTCTTATCTTATCTACACCATTGTTAGATGCAGCATCTAACTCTGTTATATCTATAGCAAGACCACTATTTATTTTATTGCACATCTCACATTCATTACAAGGTTCTCCATCATGTAAGTTAAGGCAATTTAAAGCCTTCGCAAAAACCTTTGCACTTGAAGTCTTCCCCGTACCTCTGGTTCCACAAAAAAGATATGCATGAGCTATTCTATTATTTATTATTTGATTTCTTAAAGTTACTGTCACATGTTCCTGACCTACAACATCTTCGAATTTCTTAGGTCTCCATTCTCTGTATAAAGCTGTATATGCCAAGGTAATTCACCTCACTATCATTCCTAATAATTATTATACATCAATGATATTGATTTAACCAACCATAGTTTACTTCCTATTTAGGAATAATTAAATGAACAACTAGAAATATATACTCTGTCTAAAATCTAAATTGGTATTTAAACCTTCTATGAATGTAGATACGTAACTTTATTTAATCTATTATATAGCAAAAACATCCACTAAAGAAGGTTGCTTTAGTGGATGTTTTACGTAAGCTAGTTAAAGGTTGAATGACCAGATACTTAATATCAACCTGGTGTCTTTAAAACATTTCTTTAAATTAAGTTATATTTCTATCTCCATCTTTTCAATGTAGGTAAAGTACTATTCATTATATCTCTAGCCTTACTTTCCTCCATACCTTCCTCTTTCATAAACTTAACACATAAATCTGCCATATCATTCATCTCCATATCTTGTTTAAACTCACCATTCTCATAGCAATAGATACAGTACTCTTCATTTTTGCTTCCATCCTTATTAGTACCTAATAAGGTTTCTTTTTCTAACGGCATCGCGCAACTTTGACAAATATTCATCTCCATATGAATTACCTCCTAAATTAACTTATATAGCCATACCATTTCATACTAAAACTTATATTTTCAAATCCTCTTCTCAGAAACTAGATGAAGAACTTGCAAACAGCTTTCAGATTGAAATGATACATCTTTAGTTAAATTATAGGAGATGTAATATGACAGGTGTTTGTCATATTAAGAATATAGTTTAAGAATATTTTGTACCCGTTTTACAATTATATCTTTTATATGATTAGGCTCTAATATCTCAACTTTATCTCCAAAGCTTAATAACATACTATAAACCCATTCATCTTCAGGATAACTTGTATTTATTAATATATATCCATCTTCTTGAAAGTTCATTTCCTCAACTTCGAAATAATCATCTATCCTATTCATGCAGGATGGATGGAACCTCAACTTTAAGTCTATATAATTATCAACCTTATCTGTCATTAATTTATGCTCTTCTATATCAACAGCTTCGAAATAGGTTTTTGTCTTCTCTAATTTATCAAGTCTTGTTAGCTTAAAAAGCCTAAAGTCATTTCTTAATCTACAAAAGGCATAAAGGTACCAAGTATTAACTTTTAATATTAATGTATAAGGTTCTACTTCCCTGCTACTGACTTTACCATTTAAATCAATATAGTTAAAAACTATAGTAACTTTATCATCAATTGCCTCTTTTACTATAGCAACCTTTTTCTTTATCCTTGAAGAGTTACCCCAGTGAGAAAAATCCATTACAATACTTTTATCTATTCTCACATTATCATTAGCCTTAACGGCCTTAAACTTCTCAGACATATTTTTTATAGTTGGATCGTCATAGACATTTTCTACTCCCTTAAGCAACTTTAGTAGCAAATCATACTCTTTTTCAGTAACAAAATTATTGTCTATCTTATATCCTTCTAATATCTCATAGCCTCCTTCATATCCCTTATAAGCTACTATTGGTATTCCAGCCATATTTATAGCATCTATATCTCTTTGGATAGTTCTTACTGACACCTCAAAAAATTCAGCTAATTCCCTCGATGTTATTCTTCTTTTATTTATAAGCATCATTATTATTGTAATTAATCTCTCAAGCTTCAATGAAACTCTCCCCTTTTCATAACCTATCTTTATTACCATTTTATCTTTGAACCGCTGATTTTTCCAATAAATTCTTATAAATTTATATTGTTATCTTTATAAGATGTTATATTTTTAAATTCTTTAGCTTTAAGCAAACTTCAATTTATAAAAGGAAAAGGTTAACCCTACTTATGCTGCCTATTTATGAATTATGTTAATATATCTTACTAATTAGAGGTAAAAACCTATACACTGTTAATAATTGAATCTTATAAAGACTTTTACCATTTTAAAATTCAATATTAAAATAGTAAAATGATATATAGAGATGTATCACTTCGATTTGAAAATATAATTTTTATATACGAAGTAGTACACCTATAGATTCTATAATCTATCTTAAAATTTTTACATAAATTGATAAGTAAATTGTAAACCCTAGGAGGAAAAGATGAGTATTTATGATAAAAAATATCTCTCTATAGTGGAGGATATTTTAGAAAATGGTTATTTTGATAATAATAGAACAGGAATAAGAACCTATAAACTTCCTCATCAAATAATGCAATTTAATCTAGAAAAGGAGTTTCCTATCTTAACCACAAAATTTGTAGCATTTAAAACTGCAGTTAAAGAACTATTGTGGATATTTAAAGATGGCTCAAATGATGTAAAAAAGCTTCAAGAAGACAATGTTCATATATGGGATGAGTGGATGATGGAAGACGGTACAATAGGTACTTCTTATGGATGGGTAGTAAAAAAGTTTGATCAGATTGACAACCTTATTGAGACTTTAAAAACAAACCCTCAAGATAGAAGAATGATGATAAACCTGTGGCAGATTCCTTATCTCAATGGTGGTCCTTTACACCCTTGCTGCTTTTTGACTATGTGGGACGTAACTGATGGTAGGCTTAATTGTATGCTAGTTCAAAGAAGTGGAGATATGGGGCTTGGCGTCCCATTTAATTCTAGTCAATATGCAGTATTAGTGCATCTTATAGCTCAAGCTACAGGATTAAAGCCAGGATTATTTACTCATGTTATAAATAATGCTCATATTTATGAAAATCATGTTAATGGATTAAAAGAACAGATTGCAAGAAAATCTTCTGCTTTTGAGGCCCCTAAACTTTGGATAAATCCTGATATAAAAGACTTCTATGACTTTACAGCTGATGATATAAAACTTATAGACTATAAACACCATTCAAAAATAGATATGGAGGTAGCAATATAATGCTTTCTATAATAGCAGCTATAGCTGAAAATGGAGTAATAGGTAATAATAACGATCTTATCTGGCATCTTCCTGCAGATCTTAAAAGATTTAAGAAGATAACCTCAGGACACACAGTAGTACTTGGACGAAAAACCTTTCAATCATTACCTGGAGTACTACCTAATAGACATCATGTCATAATTACAAAGGATGACCACTTCTTTGTAGATGATCCTAATGTAGAGGTTATTAACTCAATAGAAAAAATTGTTGATAGGTTTTCAAAGACAGAAGAAGAGGTATTTATTATAGGCGGTGGAGAAATATATAAGCAGCTCCTTCCCTACGTAAACAAACTTTATATAACAAAGGTCAAAAAACACTTTGATGGTGATACCTACTTTCCTGAGATTAATTACTCAGAGTGGAATGTCATAGAACAAGAAAGTGGCGTTGAAGATGAAAGAAATACAATTCCATACGAGTTTATTTCTCTAATGAAAAAATAATTATTAATGCAAATATTTAAGGGCTGAGTAAGTACATTACTCAGCCCTTATTTTATGATACCGTTACAAAAAACTTAGTAATACTATGATAATATATTTCCAAGTAACAGGTATCTATCTTTCATTGTATAATTCTTCTGCCCTATCCCAATTTACTACATTCCACCATGCATCAATATAGTCAGCTCTTTTATTTTGATACTTTAAGTAGTATGCATGCTCCCATACATCTATAGCTATAATAGGCTTAAGTCCTAATTGAATTGGAGTGTCCTGATTAGCAGTAGACACTATAGATAACTTTCCTGAATTGTCTTTTAAAAGCCACGCCCAACCTGAACCAAACCTATCCAAAGCTGCTTGTTTAAATAGTTTTTTGAAGTTATCCATAGAACCAAAATCACGTTCAATAGCTTTCATCACATTTCCCTTAGGGTTTGCCCCTTTATTAGGGGACATTATATTCCAAAAAAAAGTATGATTATAATGGCCACCTGCATTATTTCTAACAGTTTCTCTAATGTCACTAGGAACTTTATTAATATTTAATAATAGTTGCTCCACTGTTTTTCCTTGTAATTCCGGATACTTATCTAAGGCTTTATTAAGGTTACCTACATATGCTTCATGATGCTTATCGTGATGTATTCTCATTGTTTGCTCATCAATATATGGCTCAAGAGCATTATAACTATATTTTAGAGGTGGAACTACAAACTTTTTATCATTGGTTTCTAGAGCACTAGCGCTTGAAGTTATCAAGGCCATTAAACATATAGCAAGGGCTATAATTTTCTTCATAAAAACGCCTCCTTTAGTAGAATAGTATTCTCCTAGAGAAGGCGTTTTATTATCTCTATTAATAAATTTATATTACTGCATGTTTAAACACTTAGCGCATCACCTAGTTGTGATAAGAGACTTATAGCTTCTTCCTTATCATTTTTCTTCAGCGCTACTTGAACAAGCTTAGTGAGTATATACTTTTTACCTTCCTCAATATTGTTTGTCTTAAAAACACTCAATAAATTTAAGGAAGTCTCTTTAATCTTATCTAAGTCATCTATATCCTCATATATGTGAATAACTTCTTTATAGATTTCAAAAAGCACAGAAAAATTATTGAATTCTTCTGCCATATTCATAGCAAGTTCCATAATCATTATGCTCTCATCTACTAAGCCTTGTCTGTAAAATATCTTTCCTTTAGTATTAAGAGTATATGGAAGTGATTTCTTATCAACCTTATTCTTTATCTTTTGCGAAAGATTTATATATTTTATAGCTTCATAGAACTCTTCAATCTCATAGTAATATTCACCCAAGCTTCCATACAGTGATGCTAGTAGCACCTCACTATCTTCGTTAAGTTCATCTATTACCGAAAAGTAATCTCTTACAGCTTCCTTCTTCTTCCCAAGCTTATAATAGCTATTTGCCTTTAAAACCTTTCCATTAACTAATAAATCCTGTTCTAAGTCTTGTCCTAATATGTACTTGTCTAAAATTTCTATACTCTCGTTGTACCTCTGCATATCAAAATAAGTAGATGCTAAGCTGTAACTAGCCTTAAGGAAATGGGACTTCTCCCCTTTATCCTTAGCATAGTACATAGCTTGATTAAAATAGAATATTGCATCATCGTACTCATTTCTTTTGGACTTACAAAGTCCCATTTGCGTGTATATATAAGGTTGATCCTCATATGACTTTAGCTCCTTATATTTACCTAAAGAATTTGAATAATTAATAAATGCACTAGCATAGTCCAACTCATCAAAATATTTATCTGCCCTTTTTCTATATACCTTTGCAGCTACATCATCAAGTTGAAACTCTATAGCTATCTTGATTAACTCTTCAAGCTGACTATGCTTATTATTTCTCTTCAATTCATTTTCACAATAAAATCTAGCATCTTCTTCAGGTTCTCTAGAAAAATACTCATCATCTAAGTTTAATTCCAGTCCAGATTCCTTGCCCTTATTATTAAACTTTTCTGCTAATATTTTCGAGCTTACTTTACTTACTCTTCTTTTACCGCTTTCCATCATACTTATAAAAGCTCTTGTCATATTACTATCTTCTAACTCTAATTGATTCATGTTGAATCTTTTTCTCATAAGCCTTATCTTTGCACCAGGATCGTAGAAATTCAAAATAATCACCTCTGTCAAATAAGTAATTTGTATTATATATTTTTTATTCTGTAACGGCTTTTTTCTTTTTTCTTCTTACATACCAATATACTATTAAACCTAAAACTGCAGCCACAACAAAATAATCAGCTATGTGTAACCATTGGCGGATCTTAGTCCAGTTTTCTCCCATAACATATCCTGCATATCCTAAAAGCACACTCCATATTAAGGATCCAACGAAGGTATAAAAAGTAAACTTCTTAACATCCATTTTACTTATTCCAGCTGGAAGTGATATAAAAGTTCTTATTATAGGTAATAATCTTGAGAAAAACGCTATCTTTTCACCATATTTATTAAAATAATTATCACTCATCTCTAAATGAGACTTTGAAAGTCTAAGCTTCTCTGCATACTTTTCAACTAATGGTCTTCCACCTTTTGCTCCGATATAGTACATACATACTGAACCAAAGGTTCCCCCCAATGTTCCAATCAAAATAACAAGTATAAGGTTCAATTTATTTGCCGGATTTGCACTTGATGCTAAAAAGCCACCAAATGGTAATATAGCCTCACTAGGTATTGGAATACAGGCACTCTCTATTGCCATCAAAGAAAACACTCCAAAATAACCGAGCTTACTTAAAACGTATATAGCCCAATTTACTATGAATTCTATCATTTATTATCTCCTTCTACTACATTTAACAAATATTCTAAAAATATTATGCCACAAAGTTTAACTTTAATCAAAGAATATGGGATGATTGTGTGTAAAATTTATTCTTTTGGGTATTTACAAATATAGCTAACAGTTCTATTATATAAGTGAGTACTCACTCATTTTTTTTATAAATAATAAACTTATGTAAAAAACATTAAAGGAGCTTCCATATGGTTAGAGAAAATAAAGAAGAACTAATACTTGAATCTGCAATAAAAATATTTTCAGAGAAAGGTTTCAGTGCTGCTACTACTAGCGAAATAGCCAAAGATGCAGGCGTTGCTGAAGGAACTATATTTAGATATTTCAAAACAAAAAAAGATTTACTTAGAGGTGTTATGGCAAAACTCATTGAGATTTTAGGTGAAGCCTTTATTACCTCCAGGATAAAAAAAATATTAAAAGATTACGACAGTAAAGATCCGAAGGATACATTAAAAGCAATTGCTAGAGATAGACTAAACGTGATAGATGAAAATTGGAACTTAATTAAAATTGTTTTTACTGAACTTCAGTATCATGAGGATTTAAGAAATCTTTTTATAGAAAGTATGGCATTAAGAGGGAAGGCCCTATTGGAGGACTTCGTAAAGTCAGGCATATCCAAGGGAATCTTTAGGGATATAAACCCTACAATAGCTGCTAGAGGGATGGTAGGCACCTTAGGAATCTATATAATTCAAAGACAACTCCTTCCAACCATAGTACCTATTAGCGATGATGAACAAGTTGATATAATAATTGATTTATTTTTAAATGGTCTAAATAAAAAATAGGAGGTCTATATCATGCTAAAAAGAACTACCTCATTTCTATTATTATTAATATCATTAAGTCTAGTAAGCTGTAACTCAAGCAAGAATTCCACTGAAAATATATATACAGGAACAGTAGAATGTGAAAGTTACACTATTTCTTCAGAAGTTTCTGGAAAGTTATCAGAATTTAATGTATCTGAAGGTTCTACAATTAAAGATGGTGACAAAGTTGCCAAAGTAGACTCTAAGGTATATGAGATACAGCAACTTCAAGCAGAAGGTGCATTAAAGATAGCTGAAGCTAAGCAATCTGATATACCTAGTAATGCTAAAGCATCAATAAAAGATGAGGCTCAAGGCTCCGTAGATCAAGCTAAAGCTTCAGTAGATTTAGCTAAACTACAAGTTGCAAAGTCTAGCATAACCTCATCTATAGATGGAATTGTAACAGATGTACTAGTTCATAAAGGCGATCTAATATCTACTGGAACTAATATTCTAAAAGTCAGTGATTTAAAAAATAAATATTTAAAAATATATATTGAAGAATCTAAGAGAGCAAAAGTTAAACTAAACCAATCTCTAACTATTAAGATTAATAACTCAACAGAAAAGGCTCAAGTTGTATATATATCAACTCAATCAGAATTTACTCCAAAAAACGTAGAGACCAAGAACGATAAGGAAAAGACATTATTTGAAGTAAAGTTAAAACTTCAAGAAAATAGTGTGGCTGTTCCAGGTCTTATGGCTGACGTAAGCTTAGAATAGAGGTGATACTAATGGATGCTATAGAAGTTCAAGGTTTAACAAAGAAATTTGGAAGTTATACTGCTGTTGATAATATAAGCTTTAATGTACCCAAAGGAAAGATCTTTGGATTCTTGGGACCAAATGGTTCTGGTAAGTCTACAACCATAAGAATGTTGTGCGGTGTTATAACCCCTACTGATGGATCTGCTAAAATCCTAGGCTATGATGTGACCAAAAATGTTTCTAAAATCAAGCAAAACATCGGATATATGTCTCAAAAGTTTAGTCTCTATGAAGACCTAACGGTTAGTGAGAACTTAGATTTTTATGCAGGCATTTATGGGCTTACAACAAAGCAAAGGAAGGAGCGAAAAAGTGGCATTATAGCTATGGCGGGCTTAGTAGGGAGAGAGAATGTTTTAACAAAAAATCTTTCTGGAGGTTGGAAGCAACGACTTGCTTTAGGCTGCGCTTTGATTCATAAACCTAAAATATTGATTTTAGATGAACCTACCGCTGGAGTTGATCCCGTATCTCGAAGAGTATTTTGGCAGATGATCTTTACATTAGCAAAGCAAGGAATCACCATACTTGTAACAACACATTACATGGATGAAGCCCAAAGTTGTGATAATATAGCTTTTATATTCAATAGCAAATTGATAGCATTGGGAACTCCTACGGAACTTATCGAAAGAGAACACGTATCCAATCTAGAAGATGTTTTTATAAGATATGTAGAAAAATCCACCAACCAAAAGATTCAGTCATCCTTTGAAGATTTAAAATTTCTAACCGGTGAGGAGATGACCTAACTATGAATATGCAGAGGTTTATGTCAATAGTAAAAAAAGAATTTATTCAGATAAAGAGAGATAAGGCTAGCTTTGCAATAGCAATAATGATGCCTCTAATTATGATATTACTCTTTGGATATGCAGTAGTTACAGAACTAGAAAATATCTCATTGCTTGTATTGGATCAAAGTAATACGGCAGAAAGCCGTGAATTAATAAAAGGCTTCGAGAATACCTCATATTTTAAAGTAGTTGGAAAAGTGCACAGCATCGAAGCCATTGAAAATTCTTTAGATAAAGGAACAGCCCACTCTGCCCTTATCATCCCACCAGATTATTCTGAAAAAATTGCACAAAATGCTAAGCCTACTATTCAATTCATCGTAGATGGCTCAGATCCAACTACAGCTAGAACGGCTTTTAGTAGTGGTATATTGGCTGCCCAGAACCAAAACACAAAGATACTTAGCAAATTTAATTCTAAGATAAATGTAAGTAACAATTTAGCAATAGATATAAGAACAAAAGTACTTTATAACCCAACTCTAAGAAATCAAAACTATACAATTCCAGGCCTTATAGGGCTTATTATGCAAAATATAACCATAATATTGACGGCTTTCGCTTTAGTCAGAGAGAAGGAACGTGGCACCTTAGAACAACTTATAGTATCTCCTCTAAAGTCACCTGAGATAATACTCGGAAAGCTTGTACCTTATATTGTCATTGGCTTCGCAGACTTTATATACTCCTTAGTCCTAGGTATATACTGGTTCAACATACCTATATCAGGAAGTATACCTCTGTTAATATTTTTAGGCTCTGGCTTCGTAGTTTGCGCATTAGCTATAGGTATATTAATATCTACAATAGCTAAAACTCAACTTCAAGCAATGCAAATGGCCTTTGTTGCATTACTGCCAAGTGTTTTACTATCAGGTTTTGTATTTCCAAGAGAAGCTATGCCAAAGATAATACAGTATCTAGGCAATATCATCCCCCTAACCTACTTCTTAAATATAATACGAGGAATAGCGCTAAAAGGGCTAGATATAGGGTATCTAATACAAGATGTAAGCTTATTGTTTATACTTGGTTTAGTATTATTAATTCTTAGTATATTCCGCTTCAGGAAAAAATTAGACTAACAAAAAAGCCTTTCAGTATAACTGAAAGGCTTTATAATTCAACTTAAAAGTCGTGCACCTCATGTCGACAATAATCTATGAGCGTTACCCATGCAGTTAGCTCAGGCCAGGCTGCTCCACGGCACACGACAGGAACCGCTTATCGCTGCTTCCTTCCGGACCTGACGAGGTTCACGGGCTGCCGTTGCGTGGGACCCAGCCATCAACACCACTTACATGGGGCAGGCCTCACAGATTAAGGCCTCGATGAGGAATTAAACCCTGCTATAGCGGATTGCAGGTACAGGGCACCGCTAACTCCCCGTCTAGCACGACTATGGCGGAGAGAGGGGGATTCGAACCCCCGGTAGAGTTTCCCCTACACACGCTTTCCAGGCGTGCTCCTTCAACCACTCGGACATCTCTCCATATATTATAGTGTGAGTTAAAGATATATATAAACATCATACTATCTTGCTGTCACGATTTTTATTATATATGTTTATATAACATTCGTCAACAGACAAATTTTATCCTATATTAGTAGTGTATTTGAAAAAGTGGGGCATACTTATAATGCCCCGTTATATACTAATAAAATATTCCCTTTTTTCTTCTTAATATTGCAGTTATAAGTATTATACCGAAAATAATTAATGCTCCGCTGACAACCTGAGCAGTTCTTAACCCAAAGGCCATATAAAGACTGTCTGTTCTCAATCCTTCTATAAAGAATCTACCAATAGAATATAGAATCATATAGCTTCCAAGAACTATACCTTTATGTTCGCTTTTTCTCCTATAAAGAATCACTAATAATATTATGCAAACAAGTATATTCCATAGCGATTCATATAAAAATGTAGGATTGTAATAAACACCATCAATAAGCATTCCACTTTGTATAAACTTAGGGAACTTGCTTATAAACTCTTGACTAACAACTCCCCCATGAGCTTCACCGTTAAAGAAATTGCCCCACCTTCCTATGGCTTGAGCCAGTATTATTGAAGGTGCTGCAATATCTGCAAACTCAAAAAAATTAAGTTTTTTAATTTTTGTATATATCAAAGCTGTAACTAGAGCAAAAATTACGCCTCCATGAATAGCAAGACCACCTTGTCTTATGTTTATAATTTGGCCAAGATTATTCTTATAATAATCAAATTCAAATACAACATAATAAAGCCTAGCTCCTATTATAGCCATCGGGAACGCTAAAATAAAAATATCCATAAGCTTGTCAAAACTAGTACCTTTCAGCTTACATGTAAAGTATGCCAATGCTAGAGCAGCAAGTACTCCAAATGAGATTAAAAGACCATACCATCTGATATCAAGTCCAAATACACTAAATGCAACTGGATTCATTAATGACTCCTCCCTTTCTAAACAGCAAAAGTTTATATTTTATTGTACCATAAAAGTATAAAAACTGTTAGATATTATCCATATATTTTATCTCCCACAAAAATCCACAAACAAAATTAGTCAATAAGTCCAAGTTTAATGTTTTTTAATCTAATTTAAATCCCTTAAGGCTTTATCAAGCTTGCTTGATTGTATCAGATTCTTTACAGATAGATCATAATATTCTTTTTCAGATCCAAAAATCATGAATCCATCTTTACCTTTATCAGAAGATTCTATAGGAAATAGCAATCTACGATAAAGTACTGAATCTAAAAAATTCTTTTTAGATCTAAAGGATTGCTCTTTATCATATATGAATTCTATTGATTTAGTATTGTCTCTTATCATATTTTCTTTTTCTGTATGGTCTATTCTTGTCTGCACACTTCTTAGTGTAAATCTCTTGCTAGTTAAGTTAACTATGTTTTCATATTCTTTATTTTCTTTTGATATTGTTATAGAAATATTCCCATTATGCACTATTATAATATCTGGTCTTGGTATTGGAGGATAAATGCTTATCACTATTAATATTATTATAAACAGGCATAAAATTGCCCATATGCGCTTTATCTTTCTCATCTTCACCTCAAGAAAACTTAACACATAAATCACTCCATTATGCAATCTACATCTTTAGGGATTGTGTTAATAATGCAAAAGTTACTTCAAATAGATTTATAATTCCAGTGCTTTATATTTATTTCAGTATCAACTAATAAATTCATAAATCTAATATCGTATAAACTTCACCTTAATTTAGTTAAAATCCTAAATTTTATATAATTATACAACTTACATGATATCAGTTTTGATAAATATACTGATTGAAAGGCTTAGGCTTAACAGTTAAATTGTCTGAAATAATAGTAGGTACTTCAACAAGTTTGTTTCCCTCATAGACTTTAGCACTTCCAAGAGTGCCTCGTATCTCTACCCATTGTCCACTTTTAGGGTAAGCAGCCTTATCAATAACTTTTATACCTATTATTTGAGAATCTGCTGCACAACAGCTCATGACAGTTCTAGCAATTATAAAGTCACTTTTATCCATATCTTGATTTTTATAGACCATACCTTCAGTAATAACTTGCCTTCCCTTATATTGATCTATGTTCTTTTCTATATCTTCTAGATAACAGTAGTAATTCTCCCCTAATAACTCTATGGTTCCACCAGGTATCCTATCATAATGATGATGATGGTCTCCAGTAGCATCCCAATAACTTCTTGTTGAAAGTTTTATTCCTTTAAGACTTATTCCTTCAGTGCCAATATCCTTATTAGTAGCTAGTACAATTATGAAGATTGCCACTAAAAATATTAGGTAATCCTTTTTCACTCCGCCTCTATCAGGCACAGTAAATATCTTAAAAAATTGTATAACAGCTATCACTAAAAGAGCCACTATAGCAAATACTAAATATTTATCCATCTTTGGGTGAACAAAATTTGAAATACTTGAGGTTTTTAACAGATAAATTAATAGTATAGAACTTAAAACCAGAGTCAAAAACCATAAAAGTTCATTGAAGTTAAATTTTTTCATAGTTTCTTCCTCCTAATATATTATACAACCAGCTATAAAGCATAATGAAAAAATGCAAAATAGCAGTTTTAACACGAAACTTTTCTTAAATGAAGAAAATAGCATAACCGTATTTTTCAAATCTATCATTGGCCCAAGAAGCAAAAATGACATAACAGCTCCTAATCCAAAACTATCCAAGAATGTGCTTGCAACAAAAGCATCTGCCTCAGAACATAGCGATGACAAAAACGCAAAGCCCATCATTATTAATATTGAAAAAGGTACATTGTGACCTAATAAAGCCAGCTTGTCCCTCGGTATAAGTACCTGACATAAGGCCGCTAAAGCAGCACCGATTATAAAATACTTTCCTATATCATAAAGTTCTTTAGATGAATGATCCAAAATGGTTAAAAACCTTGACTTACTGTTTTGATACCCACTACAACCGCATGTACATTTATCTTCTATATAAAAACCTCTCTCGGAAAGAACATCAAATCTACCATTTAATACATCAACTATATATCCTACTATTATTGATATTGATAAACCAAAAACAGCTCTATATAACAGTACCTTAATACTACCATTAAAAGCATAGTAGGTAGACATTAGTACAACAGGATTTATTATAGGCGTTGCAAGCATATAGGTTACCGCTACATTTAGTGGGACCCCCTTTTTTAAGAGCCCTCTTCCTATTGGTACCGTAGCGCATTCACACACAGGGAAAATCATCCCAATGAGAGATGCCATTAGTCCACCTAAAATCTTGTTTTTAGGAATTATCCTCTTAATAAGCTTCTCATCCAAGAATGTTTGTATAAACGCTGATACTAAAGCGCCTATTATTATAAAGGGCAGCGCTTCTAAGAAGATACTAGCAAAAATAATTGAAAAATACTGAACTATTCCAATAATATTATTCATATCAATCCTCTTTAAACAAACTTTTTAATTATGCTACAGTTTTTTACATCTTCATATAGACTTGTAGAGCTCCTGCATTGTAAAATATGGGCGTGAAGATTTATAGCCTTCAACATATCTTCCAATTGCCGCTTCTTCTCTTCACTAATGGAATCACAACTATTCATAACTATAAGATCTGCTGATCTTAAGTTAGGAATAATTAATGACCCCATATTCTTAATAAACATATTTAAAGTTAAACTGTCCACCACTGTAACAATTCCAGTAACCTTAACTTTTCTTTTTAACTCTTTTAAATTTAAGAATGTCAAGAAGTCATCTAAATTGCTTACTCCATTACACTCTATTATTATTCTTTTAGGTGCATAAAAATTGATAATCCTCATAAAGTTTTTTATATCTAATTGTTCATTCTTTTTGTACTTTCTTAGTGTTACGTTCTTTCTTTTTATTAATTCATCAGATAGCTGGGTTCTACCGTTTTCACATTGTAGTACAAGCAGCCCTTCATCAGCTTTCCCTGATATATCTATGAACGCCTGAAGGAATGATGTCTTTCCCGCCCCCAAGAAACCTGTCACTAATTCTATGTCAGTTTTCCCTAACATTTATAACCTCCTATTTATAGTTCTATTATCCGATATGCTTTTTAAAAAAAAGTTCTTCTATTGCAACCTTATCCAATTTACTTCCTATAACAGAAACTCTCCTATGACTTCTAGAGTTAATCTCCTTAATCTCTATATAGTTCGGAATATAATCAAACTTAATCCACTTTCCATCTAATAATTCAATTATTCCTTTAGCCCTTATGACAAATCCTACCCTTTTATCATCTTTGAGACTTTCTAGTATCAAGTTAACTTCATCAATACTAAATCTAGAATAAATCTCTTTAGCCCAAACATCAAAAACATCTTTAGCTAAACTATTAGTTACTGTCTTAGAATTTCTTATAACATGAGTAATATTTAGGGACTTTCTCGCTTGATTAGAGTCCCTCATTAAATCATCAATCCTTTGTTCACAAACACTTATTATTCTCTGGGAAGGCAACCTATCCCAAGGAGTTGTTATTATAGAACATCTGGGGTTTATTTTCCTTATGGCCATCACCACATGAGTAATTTCTTGATCATTGGAACTTTGAGTTCTGCTTAATATTACGGTTCTAGCATTTACAATTTGATTCGTATAAAATTCTCCAAAATTAGTTATATACAGATCAAAGTTGTTTATATCAACCACTACAGCTTGTATATTTATCTTAATATTACCCAACGAGTCTAAGGCTTTTATAAAAGACACCACTCTTGATAACTTGGCTACTCCAGAAGGTTCAATAATTAATCTGTCTGGATTATATTCTCTTGCCATTACATCAACAGCCTTAACAAAATCCTCACTTATTGAGCAACATATGCATCCTGAAACTATCTCTTTAATACATATATTACTTCCACCTAGCAACTCACCATCTATACCAACTTCACCATATTCATTTTCAATAATTACTATTCTTTCTCTATACAATTGCTCTTTTATTAATTTTTTAATCAAAGTAGTTTTACCTGCTCCCAAGAAGCCTGAAATTATGTCAATCTTCATATATGATATCCCCCTTAAATATTTCTTAGGAAATAGAACACTACAATTCATATTTACACCAATTTATATGTTATGCATTACTTTTAATTTGTTGCCTTAGTAATTATATTCATACTACACAAATATTTATACTAATTTAATAGATTATAAATTTTACGATTTTGTAAAGGTAAATACACAAAGCCATCTATATAAAGTGTTCACATAATAATATTATGTAACCCAACAGTTTCTTTTGTGCATTTACATTTTTTCAATTTTAAAACTTCTTAACAAATTAATTTATTTTATGTAAATTAATGTAATAAGGAGATTTAAGGACTTTACCGAAGATATTTTGAAAATTTAACCATTTTGTAACTTTTTTAAGACTTTATATATGTATCAAAACCCATATAATATAAATTAAACTCTTTAATTTTTTAACTTAAACCAGAGAATACTTTGGTTTATATATTCTTTTACCAAGAATTTTGGGGCAATAATTCTGGTTTAAGGGATAAGTTTATAGAGTTAATAATCTAATTAAATAAAAGGGGGCAACAAAATGAACAAGAAAATTATTTCATCCTTGATTGCTGTATCTGTTGTAACTACTTGCGTAGTGCAAGCTAAGTCATCAGCCTCAGCATCAACTAACAATGCTGAGGAGAAAAAGGCTCAGATTGTTGAAAAGTTAACCAAGCTAAGTGAAGGAAAGTTAAAATCTGATCTTCACAAGAGTAAAGAAAAGGATGGTAAACTGCAAGTCTTCATCTCTGGTAAACTTTCAGACAAGCAAGCTATAGATGAAAAGTCAGCACTAACTTTCCTTGAAGACAACAAGGACTTGTTTGGTGTAAAGGAACCATCAAATAACTTTAAAATCCTATCTATAAATAAGGACGAGTTAGGCTTTACTAATGTAAAGGCTGCTCAGCTTATAAATGGAACACCGGTAAGAGGAGCTGAAATCATAGTTCAATTTGATAAGACAGGGGTTGTATCTAATGTATCCGGATCACTAGCTAGTGGCGTTGATTCTCCAAAATCAATAATTGCTAACACTGTAACTGAAAAACAAGCTATAGATACAGCAAAAAAGCAATTTAAGTTCAATTCATTAGCAAAAGATCCTACTGTTGAAAAACAGATAATTGTTTTAGATGGTAAAGCTTATGACACTTATAAAGTTAATATCTACTATCAAGATCCAGAGATAGCTAACTGGGACGTATTTATAGACACTAACTCAGGAAATGTTATTGATAAGAAGAGCAAGATAAGATTTGATGGAAATGTTACAGGAAGTGGTACCTTAGTAGATGGAACTACTAAGTCCTTAAATCTATATCAATCAGGTTCTTCATATCAAATGCTAGACAAGACTAAGGCGATGACTGGTCAAATAAAAACTTATACTGCTGCTAACAGAGAAACAGAACCAGGAACCTTAGTTGCCAATTCATCTTCAACCTTTAATACAACAAGCTTCAAGGCACCAGTAAGCGCCCACTACTATGCAGGAGTAGTTTATGATTTCTATAAGAATCTTCTTGGAAGAAACAGTATAGATAACAATGGAATGTCAATAATCTCAACTGCTCACTATGGTAGTGCTTATAATAATGCTTACTGGGATGGTAACCAAATGGTTTATGGTGATGGAGACGGAACCACCTTCACTTATTTCAGTGGTGATCTAGATGTAGTAGGACATGAGCTTACCCATGGTGTAACTCAATACACTGCTAACCTAGACTATCAAGATGAGCCAGGTGCTCTAAATGAATCAATGTCAGATGTAATGGGCGTATTGATAGATAGCTATGATAAGTATAATGTTAGAGGTGGTGGCACTTGGCAGTTTAGTTCTACTGACTGGGTTGTTGGTGATAAGATATACACTCCTGGAACTCCTGGTGACGCATTAAGAAGTCTGGCTAATCCGACTCTATATGATCAACCTGACAATTACAGCAACTATGTTAGTACTAGTGATGATAATGGAGGGGTTCATACAAACAGTGGTATCCCTAACAAAGCAGCTTACTTAGTTGCTCAATCCTTAGGCTGTGAAAAAACCGCAAAGATATACTATAGAGCTCTTACAACTTATATGAGTTCTTCTACAGACTTCTTAGCTGCTAGAAATGCTATAGTAAAAGCTGCTACAGATTTATATGGCGCTTCAAGTGCTGAAGTGACTGCAGTTAACAATGCATTTAGCGGGGTAGGAATAGGTTCATCAACTACACCAACTACTGATCCATATGAACCTAACGATACTACAGCTCAAGCTTATGCAATAACTTCAGGAACAGCTTACAGCTCATATATAGCTACTTCTACTGATAAAGATTATTACAAATTAAGTGCAACAAGCGGGAAAACCATAAGCATAAGCTTAACAACTTTACCTAAAGACTATGATTTATATCTATATAACAGCAGTGGTACTTTAGTAGCAAAATCAGTAAATGGTTCTACAACTTCAGAGAGTATAAGTTATACTCCATCTTCTTCAGGAACCTACTATATACTTGTCTTTGGCTACAACGGTAACTATAGCACTGCTACAAAGTATACTTTAAAAGCTACATTCTAGAATAATAAAAAACCACTAAAGTGCTTTTCTTTAGTGGTTTTTTTGCGCATCTACCTTTTCTGACCGTATGTGAAGAAATTCTGGCAGGCGACATATTTTCTCTTTTACTTTTTATTTTAATAGCATTCCTAATATACTTAAGATTAATATATATAAGTTCTATTTAATAAAATTCATTACCATTTAATTTCCGTTTATACTATTTGCTAAGAATACACAAAATAAATATATATTTATTTTGTGAGGTGATTCAAATGAATAATGTGATGAAGAATACAGTTGAATATAATAATAAAGCAATATTGGAATTACAAGCGGCAATGAAAAAAACTAAAAATATAAGAATGTATAAACGATACTCTGTAGTTTTAAAGCATTTTCAAGGCTTTCAGAATAAAGTAATTGCAGAAATGGAAGGGTTAGAAGAGCATGCTGTTGGTAGCTATATTAAAAAGTATAAAGTCAATGGGTTAGAAGGTCTTGCTATGAAGAAACCATCTGGTGCCCCTAGAAAATTAAGCCCTGAGCAAGAACAAGAACTTATTTATGTAATAACAAATAACACGCCTGACGAAGTAGGCTTTGAAGCAATAAAAAACTGGACAATTAAGTTAATATGTCAATGGGTTATGCTTAACTTTAAAATTATTATAAAACATAGCGACATGGCAGTTATACTTCATAGGCTAAATTTGAGTTATACAAGACCAACATACGTACTGAAAAAGGCTGATAAGGAAAAACAAGAAGTTTTTAAAAGGGATTTTGAAACTCTAAAAAAAAACACCTTGATGGCTTAGTTGATACTATATTATTTCAAGATGAATCAATGATAAGAGATTATCAGGCTATTCAAAAGACATGGTTTGTAAAAGGTCAACAACGAAAGATACCTACTTATGGAAAGAATGCAGGCGTAAAATTAATAGGAATATTAGATTATGAAACCGGTCATGTCTATTGTGAAGAACATGATAAATATGATGCTGTAGTATTTCTTGAGTTTTTAAAGAAGGTGCTTTCGCAATACCCGAAGGGTAAAATAGTGATTGTTCTTGACAATGCTAGGATTCATCATGCTAAGTTGATACAACCGTTTTTGGAAGAAATGAAGGATAGACTTGAATTAATGTTTTTACCACCATATAGTCCAGAACTAAATCTAATTGAGGGGTTATGGGGATGGTTAAAATCATCTGTAGTGAATAATGTGTTCTTTAAGAGTGTGAATCGTGTTAAGGATTCAATACAAAATTTCATTAGAACAATAAATAAGGTTCCTACAGCAACAATAGACAGGCTATGCGTTAGAATGTAGAAACCTTATTAGAACTTATATACATAAGATTTATAAAAAGTGAATGGCTAAATAAAGAGTAAAACTGTATGTCCGAACGTAGTGAGTTTACATTTTCAGCCATGGAATATGACAAAATCATATTATAATGAAGCTACAAACTTATCAAAAGCACTTAGTCCCACTTCATCTCTTTTAAATACTCCACAATGTTCAAGAACCTTTGCAAACTTAATTCCAACTTCTTTTCTAATTATGCTCTCTACATTACCTAAAGATATATCGTCATAAATACTTATCATATCTTCAGCCCAGCTTTTATGCTTATATAATTCAGATTCCTTACTAATAGATTCTAATTTACATTCACCTATTAGATAAGCTTCTAAACTTTTGAGCTCATCCTTAAGCCTAGCTGGCAATACAGCAAGCCCCATAACTTCAATAAGACCTATATTCTCCTTCTTTATATGATGAAGTTCTCTATGAGGATGGAATATTCCGTCTGGATGCTCCTCAGAAGTTCGGTTATTTCTAAGAACTAAGTCTACTTCAAATAATCCATTCTTCTTTCTAACAATAGGAGTTATGGTATTATGAGGAGTCTCACCTGTAAATGAAATTATATCTACAGACTCATCAGAATATTGTCTCCAGCTATTCAATATATGATCAGATAATTCAACTAATCTTTCAATACTATTTCCTTTAAGTCTAATCACACTCATCGGCCACTTAACTCTTGCTACAGACATATCTTCGAAGCCTTTAACAACATAGGTTTTTTCAGTATCTGCAGTTGCCATAGCAAATTCATAATTCCCTCCTTGGAAGTGATCGTGAGTTAAAATGGATCCTCCAACAATAGGTAAATCAGCATTAGACCCCAAGAAATAATGTGGAAACTTATCAACAAATTGAAGAAGTCTTACAAAGCTTTCTTTTCCAATCTTCATTGGTTCATGACTTCCTTTGAATACTATACAGTGCTCATTGTAATAAACATAAGGTGAATACTGTAGATACCAATCCTCTGAGTTTAGATTCAAGGGAATAATTCTATGATTTTGTCTAGCTGGATGATTTATCCTTCCAGCATAACCTTCATTTTCTCTACAAAGTAAGCATTTAGGATAAGAACTAGATGGCATATTTTTAGCCAGTGCTATAGCTTTAGGATCCTTTTCAGGCTTAGATAGATTTATAGTTATATCTATGTCTCCATATTCAGTGTTAACCTTCCACTTCAAATCCTTTTGAACTCTATCCCATCTTATATAATTAGAATGTCTACTTAAATTATAGAAATAATCAGTTGCCTTCTTATTATCTTGTTCATATAAAGAATTAAACTTTTCTATTATCTCTGAAGGTCTACCTATAAGGCATCCCATAATTTTAGTATCAAATAAATCTTTTGCTACCACTCCACCATCCTTAAGAACTCCATTATCTGAAGCAAAGGAAAGTATATTTTCTAAGATTGATTCTAAAGATTTTTCTTTGTGATTTTCCGTATATTCGTCTATCTCTGTTAACTCTAATACTTCTAACAATCTATTTTTAGTATAAATTCTATCTAAAGGACTTATAAGTTCCTTCTCTATAGCATAGTCTAATAAACTCTCTATCTCTTTTGAAATATTTATAACCATCTTTCTTATCCCCTATACTTATAACAGCATTTTACTCCTCAAATCCATTTACATGTGTTTCATGGAAGTTCCAAGCTGATGCTATTATTTCTTCTACATTATTATATTTAGGTTCCCAACCTAAAACCTTCTTTGCCTTATCACTTGATGCAATTAATACTGCTGGATCTCCAGCTCTTCTTGGACAAACCTCTGCTGGTATAGAATGTCCAGTAACTTTTCTAGCTGCCTCTACCATCTCTTTAACAGTAAATCCACTTCCACTTCCTAAATTGAATACATCACTTTGCCATCCATCCCTAAGCTTGTTGAATGCTAAAAGATGTGCATCAATAAGATCTTTTACATGTATATAATCTCTTATACATGTACCATCCTTAGTATCATAATCATCTCCAAAAAGACTTATCTTTTCTCTCTTATTTAATGGTACCTGTAAAATAAGAGGAATAAGGTGAGTTTCAGGAGTATGATCCTCTCCTATTAAACCATTTGGATGAGCCCCTGCTACATTGAAATATCTAAGTGCTATATATCTTAAACCATGTGCTTTGTCAGCCCATTTCATCATTTTTTCCATAGCAAGCTTTGTTTCACCGTATGTGTTTGTTGGTTCTGTCTTATCAGTTTCAGTTATAGGAACTGTTTCAGGCTCTCCATAAACAGCAGCAGTAGATGAAAATACTATTTTCTTAACATCATTATCAACCATTGCTTGAAGTAATACTTCAGTACCATGAACATTATTATTATAGTACTTTAAAGGTAATTGCATACTTTCCCCAACAAGAGAATTCGCAGCAAAATGTATTACCCCTTCAACATTATTTTCCTTGAACACCTTGTCCATAAAATTATAGTCTCTTATGTCACCCTCATAAAACTTTGCTTCTGGGTGCAAAGCCTCCTTATGTCCAGTTTGAAGGTTGTCTACTACTATAACGTCCTCGCCTCTTGCAATAAGCTCGTATACACAGTGAGAACCGATATACCCAGCTCCTCCGCAAACTAAAATACTCATCAAAATCATCTCC
Source organism: Clostridium manihotivorum (assembly GCF_004015185.1). Lineage (GTDB taxonomy): Bacteria > Bacillota > Clostridia > Clostridiales > Clostridiaceae > Clostridium_AR > Clostridium_AR manihotivorum. Next base: position 119,537 of record NZ_CP025746.1, read on the forward strand.
TACATATTAATAGTTAGTTTTTTACTTCTCCTATTATAGTTTATCAGTTATTGTTATAGCTTTCTAGCACCATCACCAATTTGAGCCACATAGAAATCGGCTTCATATCCAATATTTTCTTTATATTGTGATCCTACATTTTTTATAAAATCTTGAACAAACTCATTCTTTACTATACTTACTGTGCATCCTCCAAAGCCTGCTCCAGTCATTCTTGATCCAATAACTCCCTTTTGATCCCATGCAAGTTCAACTAAAGTATCAAGTTCTATTCCTGTAACTTCATAATCATCACGCAAAGACACATGAGATTCATTCATTAATTTACCAAACAAGTCTATATCCTTATTACTTAGAGCTTCTACCGCCCTTAGAGTTCTTTGATTTTCATAAACCGCATGTTTAGCTCTTTTTACATTTATATAATCTTTAATGAGCCCTTTATTAGCCTCAAAAGTTGCTTCATCGATCTCACCCAGCGCTCTTATATCAAGCCCTACCTGCAAGTCCTTTAGAGCTTCCTCACATTGGCTTCTTCTTTCGTTATACTTTGAGTCAGCTAAGCCTCTTCTCTTATTTGTATTAGCTATTACTATTGATGCGCCTTCAATATCTACCTTCGCGTATTCATACTTTAATGTATTTGTATCTAATAAAATAGCGCAACCCTCTTTACCCATTCCTATGGCAAATTGATCCATTATTCCACAATTGACACCTATAAATATATTTTCTGCTTGCTTACTTAGCTTCACCATCTCAATCATATCTACATCAAAGGAAAATAGGTCCTTTAGTATTACAGCAGTAGCTAATTCTATTGATGCTGATGAAGATAATCCTGCACCATTAGGAATATTTCCATAAAAAAGTACATCCATACCACTAGTTATTTTCTTACCACTTTCATTAAAAGCCCATATTACTCCTTTAGGATAATTTGCCCAATCATGACCCTTCTCATATTTTATTTCATTAACATCGAATTCTATTATGCCTAATTGATCAAAATTCTTGGAGTATAGCCTTACCTTTTTATCATCTCTTTTTGTGGCAATTGCATAAGTACCAAAGGTTAGAGCACAAGGGAATACATTGCCACCATTATAGTCTGTATGCTCTCCAATCAGATTAACTCTTCCAGGTGCAAAGTAAGCTCCCTGACCTTCAGCACCAAATACTCTTTCGAAATCAATCTTTAAATCATTAACCATATCTTATTCCTCCCATATTAGCCTGTAAAATATATATTTTTTCTTCCTTATGAACAAGTAAACATTATCATTAATTAAATTCTATAACACTATTAGTAAAATTACAATATTTTTTTACTTAATTTTTACTAGTTTTTTTACTAAAGGTTAAAGTGCCTAATCTTATTACTCAAAGCTCTATAAAATTTCAATACCTTCTTAGCTTTATATTTCGTTAACTTTGAGATAATGCAACCTTAAATAAAAAAAGTGATACTATAATAAATCTTGTTTATTATAGTATCACTTTTAAAATCTACAAATTATAAAACCTTATTTAAAAAGTCCTTTGTTCTTGGGTTTTGAGGATTGGAAAATATATCATTTGGATCACCCTGCTCCACGATATAACCTCCGTCCATAAATATAACTCTATCCGCTACTTCCCTTGCAAATCCCATTTCATGAGTAACTACTACCATAGTCATTCCTTCATTTGCAAGCTCCTTCATAACCTGTAGAACTTCCCCTACCATCTCTGGGTCTAGCGCTGAGGTAGGTTCATCAAATAACAATATCTCTGGATTCATAGCTAGAGCCCTTGCTATAGCTACTCTTTGCTTCTGCCCACCAGATAATCTATCTGGATATTCATTAGCCTTACTCCCAAGTCCTACTTTTTCTAAAAGCTCAACAGCTTTTTTCTTAGCATCTTCCTTGTTCATTTTTTTTAATTCTACCGGTGCTAAAGTTATATTATCAATTACACTAAGATGTGGAAATAAGTTGAATGATTGAAATACCATTCCTATTTTTTCTCTTATCCTATTTATATTTACCTTTGGGTCACTTATAGACTCACCATCTATGACCACACTTCCACCGTCTATATCTTCAAGTCTGTTTAAACATCTTAAAAATGTACTTTTCCCTGAACCCGATGGACCTATAAGACAAAGAACTTCACCTTGTTCTACATTAAGATCAATTCCCTTAAGAACTTCTAATTTTCCAAAGTGCTTTTTTAGACCATCAACCTTTATCATATGTTCATGCTCCTTTCTATTCTTTTAGAGATGATTGAAAGCAATGTTATGATAATCAGATACATCACAGCTACAGCTCCCCATATCTGAAATGATTTGTAAGTTGAAGCGATGACAATTTCTCCACTTTGAGTTAACTCTTGTATTCCTATAACAGATAATATAGAGGTATCCTTAAGAGATATTATAAATTGGTTAATAATAGCTGGAGTCATTCTTCTAATAGCCTGAGGTAAAATTACTTTTCTCATGGCTTTTGAGTACGGAAGTCCAAGGCTTCTTGCAGCTTCCATTTGACCTTTATCTAGTGATTGTATTCCCGCTCTAAAGATTTCAGCCATGTAAGCTCCTGCATTTAAACTTAGCGCTAAAGAGCCTGCAAACATAGCACTTATTTTTATATCTAATGCACCTGGTAGTCCAAAGTATATAAAAAATGCTTGAACTATTAGAGGAGTACCTCTGATTAAATCAACATATACCACTGCTATTGATTTTAACACCTTATTCTTAGAGATATTAAACAGTCCAAATACTAATCCAAGTATAGAAGCAAAAAACAACGAGATAACAGTAAGTTTTATAGTTACAGCAAGTCCACTCAATAAACTTGGCAAACTATCTTTAATTATAGAAAAGTTATCCATAGAAAATCTCCTATTTATTCTTTATATATTTTGCTAGTATCTTGTCATATTCGCCATTCTCTTTTATCTTCTTCAAACCAGCATTAAACTTATCTAGCAGTTCCTTATTCTTTCCCTTATTAACAGCAAATCCGTAAGTATCTTTAGTAAGTCTGTCACCAACTACCTTTAATGAAGGTGTTGAATCAGTAGCAATCTTATATGCTATAACTGGATAATCTTCGAAATTAACATCAGCGTTTCCATTTATAACCTCTTGAAACATTGATGGAGAATCATCAAAATATCTTATATTTGCATTATATTTGTCTTTTACTTGTTCTGCATATTTTGAACCTGCAGTACCTTTTTTTCACTGCAAATATTTTTCCTTTTAAATCATCAACTGACTTTATTGAATTATTATCAGCTTTTACTACTATAGAAATACCTGCATTAAAATAACCATCTGAAAAGTCTAAAGTTTTCTTTCTCTCATCAGTTATACTCATTCCAGCAATAGCTCCATCTATTTGGTTTGAAGTTATTCCAGGAATTATACCTTTAAAATTCATTGGCTTTAATTCATATTGAAAGTTTTCACTTTTAGCTACAGCATCAAGTATCTCAACATCAATACCTACATACTTACCGTCCTTTTCATATTCAAATGGTGCAAATGTTGCATCTGTAGCTATGACATATTTTTGCTACTTCCTTCATTTCCCTTTGAACATCCAACAAATGTAGCGCTTAAAATAGTAACTGCAGTAAGCAGTGCTAATGTTTTCTTTAACATAATTTATTCCTCCTTGGTATTTTAAAAGACGCTCCTCAAAGGGTATAACATACCCCTCAAAGAACGCCATTGTTCATCTAGCTAATTTACTTTTTTCAACTTTACATAATAATATTATATGTACAAATTGCAAGTTGGTCAAGCAAATTATTCATTTTCAATAATAGTAATATTTTCTTAACTACTATAACGAATATCTTCATATTATATCGTTTTCAGTTGAATAAAAATAGTATTTATAAATAACATTTTTTTAAAATTTTACACATTTATTCGAATGTTTTCATTACTTTAGCTATATATTAAACTATAGTAACATTATACATTTTCAATAGTAACAATGCATTTGGAATTATTTTCAAAATGTATTATAATAATATTATTACTTTTGTTAATATATAAGTTCTATTTAATAAAATTCATTACCATTTAATTTCCGTTTATACTATTTGCTAAGAATACACAAAATAAATATATATTTATTTTGTGAGGTGATTCAAATGAATAATGTGATGAAGAATACAGTTGAATATAATAATAAAGCAATATTGGAATTACAAGCGGCAATGAAAAAAACTAAAAATATAAGAATGTATAAACGATACTCTGTAGTTTTAAAGCATTTTCAAGGCTTTCAGAATAAAGTAATTGCAGAAATGGAAGGGTTAGAAGAGCATGCTGTTGGTAGCTATATTAAAAAGTATAAAGTCAATGGGTTAGAAGGTCTTGCTATGAAGAAACCATCTGGTGCCCCTAGAAAATTAAGCCCTGAGCAAGAACAAGAACTTATTTATGTAATAACAAATAACACGCCTGACGAAGTAGGCTTTGAAGCAATAAAAAACTGGACAATTAAGTTAATATGTCAATGGGTTATGCTTAACTTTAAAATTATTATAAAACATAGCAAACATGGCAGTTATACTTCATAGGCTAAATTTGAGTTATACAAGACCAACATACGTACTGAAAAAGGCTGATAAGGAAAAACAAGAAGTTTTTAAAAGGGATTTTGAAACTCTAAAAAAAACACCTTGATGGCTTAGTTGATACTATATTATTTCAAGATGAATCAATGATAAGAGATTATCAGGCTATTCAAAAGACATGGTTTGTAAAAGGTCAACAACGAAAGATACCTACTTATGGAAAGAATGCAGGCGTAAAATTAATAGGAATATTAGATTATGAAACCGGTCATGTCTATTGTGAAGAACATGATAAATATGATGCTGTAGTATTTCTTGAGTTTTTAAAGAAGGTGCTTTCGCAATACCCGAAGGGTAAAATAGTGATTGTTCTTGACAATGCTAGGATTCATCATGCTAAGTTGATACAACCGTTTTTGGAAGAAATGAAGGATAGACTTGAATTAATGTTTTTACCACCATATAGTCCAGAACTAAATCTAATTGAGGGGTTATGGGGATGGTTAAAATCATCTGTAGTGAATAATGTGTTCTTTAAGAGTGTGAATCGTGTTAAGGATTCAATACAAAATTTCATTAGAACAATAAATAAGGTTCCTACAGCAACAATAGACAGGCTATGCGTTAGAATGTAGAAACCTTATTAGAACTTATATATTAAATTTAGTGGGTGATTTTATGTCTAGAGATACTAATTGTTTTAATGATAATGTTAAGCTAAAAGATATTTTTATCGGATATGCTAACGGTGAAAGCGAATCCACTGAAAAAAACTTCCTAAATCTATTCTATATAAATAATAATTATGATGAAATAATATCTAACAGAAACAAATTCATAATATCTGGACGTAAAGGCACTGGTAAAACCATACTAGCTAAATATATCGAGAGGAATTACTCTAATAAAGGATATGTATGCACTACTAGGAAGATTAGCGATTTTAATCTTCAGACACTGATAGATCTTAATGAAACTGTACTTCCTAAAAGTGAGATATCAGTATTTTGGAAATGGACAATCCTTCTTGAAATATGTAGGTTAATCTTATCTAGAAAGCCAGAACCATACAATTTTAAAACTATGTTTCACCATAATAGGCTTAAACACTTTTATTGCAGCTTATATTCAGAGAAAATCTTTTCAATGACTTCCTTTACTAAAAGTAATAATAACAAATTAAATACATTGTTAAAAGTTCCTTCTCCATTAAATGAAATAAACACTTCTGCTGAGATTGCCTATAATATAACAAAAAACTTTCAGAAAAATAAATACTATAATCTATTAAGTAAATTAGATAATTTACTCAACAAGTGTCTCCCTCATTATAATATAATTTTAATCTATGATGACTTAGATGAGTTTCAAAGAAATATACAGGATGATTGCTCTTACATCGATTTGCTTCTTTCCCTAATAACAGTAAGCAATGATATCAACCTACAACTTATAAATGCTAATTCTTCTAACAGTAGAATATTAATATTATTAAGGGATGACATATTAAATACCCTTCATTTATATTCAGCTAACTTAAATAGATTAATCGTAGATTGTGAAGTAAACTTGAATTGGCCAAAAATAGCTTGCAAAGAACCTTGGGAAAATCCCTTAATGGATATGATATTATCTAAGATTTCTGTTTCTGTAAAAGAGTTTTCTAATATGAGTAAAGAGTGCCTTTATCAAAGACTTTTCCCTGAAAAGATAAACCATCAAGAAGCTTCTGACTATCTTATGGATTACAGTTTTGGCAGACCAAGGGATATAATTAATTACTTGAATATAATCAAAAACACCTATCCTAATGCCAAGTACTTTGGTTCTCAACTCTTTACAAGTTGTAAGTCAGTTTATTCAAACAAGTTTCTTAATGAACTAGAGAATGAACTATCAATCCATAACACCCCTAAAGTTGTTCAAGAATCGCTAAACCTCATAAGAGATCTTAAATATCAAACCTTTGATTATGCAACAATAAAAGACTTTTATAATAAGAATATAACTAACTACCCTAATATAATAAGTCTAGATAATTGTCTAAACTTCTTATACAAATTTGGAGTTATAGGCAACACCAAAAACATAAGTAAAAGTTTAAGAAAACCAAAGTATAAAATAACTTGGTGCTATGGAGAAGGCGGTTCGTCAAATCCAAACTTCTCAGAAAAGTTTATAGTACATTATGCTCTAAGAAAAAACTTCGGAATATAAGATTATATTTTATAAACTATACCTATAGAAAATATCGTAATAAAAGGCACCAGTAGGTGCCTTTTTTCACGGGCTCTTTCGTCCCAAATTTAACGGGCTCATTCGTCCCAGGATAATTATTTTATCCTTTTGATTTTCTCTATATACAATATACTCTCATACATTTTAAATTGTTACCGCTTTATTGATTTATTATTATATAAATTTAATTTTTTATCTATAATTTATAAAACCACCATTTAAGATTATATCACCTGCTAATTATATTATCTACCATAAATTTACACTTTATGTTGTCCTATTTTTTTCATACTATATCTATCCAGCTTCAACCATTAATTTATGCATGGCTTATGATCCCAGGAAGCCAGGATCACCTAATCCCCAGAAGCCTAGATTATCGAACACCCATAAATTAAGTTTTCATAAAGGGTACCTATAGAGCCATTTCAAATCACAACGTTATATTTATATTAACCAACTTCACTTAATATGAATCTTTTTTTTCACCTCTACCTTTCCAAATGCTATGAGGAAAATCTGGCAGACGAATAAGATTTCTTTTCCTACTGTTTATCCTAAAAAGCTATTCTAAACCTTTTATATCGCTAGGCTTAGCCAATAAAGAACTTTATACTTTTCTTAACAGTAAAAAAACTACTATACAAATTAAGTATAGTAGCTTCTTCACTAATGGCGGAGAGAGCGGGATTTGAACCCGCGGTAAGGTTGCCCCTACACTTGTTTTCGAGACAAGCTCCTTCGGCCACTCGGACATCTCTCCAAATCAATAGTAGCCTTAACAAAGCAAGGGTATCTTTTAATTAATTTCCTCTGAATGGCTTACAATTTTATATACTATGCCTCTTCCTCTTGTCTTAACATCATACTTCTATACTTTTCATTTTTGCTATAAAAGTTTTCTTCTAAAAAAGCATGAGCCTTTTCCATATTTTCTTGACCATACAAAAAGCCTAACATCGAGCAAGTACTAGCTTTAAACCAAACAGCACAAAAAGATTCATCAAGAAGAAGATAATTTGTTTTATTTTCATCTATGCCTCTTATTTCAACTTCATCCTTTGAATTTATTAGATAGTCAAAATGATTTAGCATACTTAGCATTATCTTATTTCCATTCTCATCACTGTCATTAGCAATTTGTACAAAATAATATGCCCAAGCAAGAAGAACATTTTCTTCTACATTCATACCAGCTACCCTATCACCTATAGTAGACTTAAAAAAGTTATACATAAAAGCTGATATCTTATTAAAATTCTCTTCAAACTTCTTAGAGTAAAGATTCATATCATACCCTACTAACATTTCTACCTTATCCACTTTTATTCCCCCTCATATATTCTATTATTGTATATACCCTTTCTCAAAAACTCATATTTGAAAAACCTCATCTTTAAACCCATAAGAGGTTAAAAATTTTATATCGAATTAGTATATATTTTATTATACCACTTATAAATTTAAACTGTATCAAAACTTGAATAACTTGGTTAAAAATAATCATAATTTCTTGAAAATGAGAACCTTAAAATAAGTGTATCTAAACCTCATAAAAGCCAACACTTCTTAATATATTTAATATAAAGAGCTTTTTAAAAATTGGAGGTATGAAATGAGAACGATTTACTTGAATAATGCCTTCTCTTCTTATCCAAAAACTCCTAATCTATATGACAATATATTCAAGTACTTTACAATACTAGAGTCTAATAGAAACTTTATAGAATATATAGACGAAATAAAATCAATGATAGAGGAAACTAGAAATCTTTTATGTAGATTAGTGAATAATAAGAATAGTAGCAATGTAATATTTACCTCAAACTCCACATTAGCAATAAATATGATCCTAAAGGGTATATTAAACAAAAAAGACCATGTCATTGTTTCTTCCATTGAAAATGATGTTATTATGAAGCCAATAAACTCTATGATATACAGCGGCTTAGACATATCGAAGATTCCTTGTAATGAATCAGGTCAGCTTGATACAACAATAATACCAAAACTTATAAATAGACATACAAAAGCAATAATTTTATCTCACGTTTCAAACATATCTGGGACAATCCTTCCGCTTGAAGAGATTGGACAAATCTGTGATAAGTATAACCTATTCTTTATAGTAGATGCTTCTCAAAGCATTGGTACGGTGGAAATAGACAATGAAAAGTTACATGCAGATGCTATAATTTTTAGCGGAAATAAGTATTTGCTTGGGCCTGAAGGAATAGGCGGCTTTATTGCAAGTGATAAGCTTATAAGTAATATGTCTTCAATAAGTACTATTAACAGTCAGAATTATTCAAATTATATGGAGTCAATAAACAACAATCTTGAACTTGGTACTCTAAATTACATGGGCATATATGGTTTAAACCTCGCATTAAAATTCCTATTAAATATAGGAATAGCTAATATTAAACTTAAAACAGATGAGCTAACTTCATTATTTATAAAAGAGGTTTTAAATATAGGTGGTTTAAAGATTATAGGAAATAAAAACATAGAAGACCGAAGTTGTATAATATCCTTAAAGCTTGATTCTATCAAACCTATAGAAATCCATGAAAAGCTCTTAGGAGATGGTATTTATACAGGCGTTGGCTTATTCTGCAACTCATCCTATAACAAATTAATAAATACATTTCCGACTGGACTGCTAAGACTAAGTTTCAATTACTTTAACACTTTAGAAGATATAATCTTTACCATAGATAAGCTCAACACAATTATTAGGAATATATCTTAGACTCTTTATCATTTACTATAAGTTTCTATGCAATAAAAAAATCACTGATAATGATCATGCTGAACGTACAAAAATATAACGTAATAAAAGCATCTTTAAAATTTCCTTTCTATGAAATAAGGAAGTTTTAAAGATGCTCGCTTTATTTTTCAGCATACTATACTTTAAATATCATCGTGGATATGTATGAGTAGATATATTAAATAAAAATCACTTCTTTCTTCTTTCTTTAAAAAAGTCAGTAATTATAGTACTACATCTTTCATCATAGCACCATGTTACGTCTACAAAAAAACTCAAGTTTCTATTCTGTACTAAATCAATAACAGACCCACAGGCCCCACCACTAGGATCAAAGGTTCCTATGTGAAGTTTTGATATTCTACTTTGTATTATGGCTCCTGCACACATAACACAAGGTTCTAAAGTTACATAAAGCTCACATCCATTAAGCCTCCATGAATCTATATTCTTGCAAGCTTCTTCAATAGCAAGTATTTCAGCATGGGCTAATGGAGAATTATTTGTTTCTCTCAAGTTATGTCCTCTTCCTATTATTACATCGTTTTTAACTATAACTGCGCCTACTGGTACTTCTCCTAGCTCTTTAGCTATAACAGCCTCTTTAACGGCTTCTTCCATAAAATTCATAAACATATCATCCTTACTTTAAAGAGTTCGTTTATTAATGTAAAATATAGTATATATTATATCATCCAATAAGACCACTAAGTTTTTAGATAGGGGGTAATTAAAATATACAAACTACTACTAGTAGAAGATGATAGCGAAATAAGTGAGTTGGTGTTAAAACACCTTACAACAGAAGGTTTTCTTGTTACTGCAGCCAAAGATGGTGAAAGAGCCTTAGATGAATTCTACAAAAACACCTTTGATTTGGTACTTCTGGATATTATGCTCCCAAAAGTCAACGGTAAAGAAGTCTTAAGAAAGATAAGAGAAAATAGTACGGTTCCTGTAATAATAATTTCAGCTAAGGATAGCGAGCTTGATAAGATACTGGGCTTAGAGTTAGGTGCTGATGACTATATCACGAAGCCATTCTCACTCAATGAATTAAACGCTAGAATAAATGCAGCCTTAAGGAGAATCAGCTACTATAAAAACCCTGTAATAAAAGAGAAGAGAGTACAAAGAGGAGATCTTATACTAGATATAGATAACTATCAGATAATAAAAAATAATATTGTTATAGATCTTACCTCAAAGGAATTTGAGATATTAAAGTTGTTTTTAGAAAACCCCAAAAAGGTTTTTACAAAGGCTCAGATATTTTCATCTATCTGGGAAGATGATTTTATGAATGATGAAAATACAGTTATGGTTCACATAAGAAGAGTAAGAGAAAAGATAGAAGATAATCCATCAGAACCAAAATATATAAAAACCATTTGGGGCATAGGTTATAAGCTAGGAGATATCGTATGATAAGAATATTACTATCTATAATAGTTATATTGATAATAATCGTTTGTTATCTAATAAGCAAAATTATTGAAAACAAAAAGAAACTTTCCTATATATCATCAATATGTGATAAGGTTTCTTCCGGAAATGTAAACTTAAGACTAAGATTAAGCAATACTACTCATGAAGAGAGATTGCTGTGCAACTCCATAAACAATATGCTAAATGAGTTTCATGGACTTCAAGTTAGTGAACTTGAATCTAAAGAGTCAATGAAGAAAATGCTGTCAAATATCTCTCACGACTTAAGAACTCCTTTGACGGTTATGCTTGGGTATATAGATCAGATAAATTATAATGAGAATCTTCCTGAACTAGATAAAAAAAACTACTTATTAAAGTTAGGAAATAAAACAAATGAAGTTATTAATCTAATTAATGAATTTTTCTCACTTTCTAAGCTTGAATCTGGAGATAAGGAGATATTATTAAGCAATATAAATATATCAGAAACCATTAGAGAAGTAATTTTAAACTTCTACGATATATTAACTGAAAAAGACCTTTCTACAGAAATAGTCATACCTGATAAAGATATCTACTGTCTTGCAAATAAGGAAGCCTTAACAAGAATATTAGAAAATCTTATAACTAACTCTTTAAAATATGGATCTGATGGAACTTCAATAGGTATTAAGGTATATGAGGAAGAAAACTTAGTTTGGATAGAGCAATGGGATAATGGAAAAGGCATAGACTTATCAGATAAGGACAAAATATTCCAAAGACTTTACACCGTAGAAGACTCGAGAAACAAGGATTATAGCGGCAGCGGTCTAGGCTTAACCATTGTAAAGGCATTGGTACAAAAAATGAATAGTGATATATTTGTGGAAAGCTTACCCTACAAGAAAACAACCTTTAAGTTTTACTTAAATAAGGAAACAAAATAATCTTATTTCTTTATTTAAGAAATTTGTAAGATTTATTTTAAAAATTTTAAAGGTATCTTAACTATACTGTTATTAAAGGTTAGCACTTCAAGAAAAAATTCGTCTAAGTTTAGATAGGCAGTGTTGAAGGTTTATATTCTGCTTTGAATTAATACATCCATGTATAATTTAGATTATTAGAAACTAACAAAAAATTTATATAAGATTATGGAGGCTTTAATAATGGTATATGCATTAAGAACTTTTAACCTTACAAAAGAACTTAAAAATAAAGTAATATTAGATAACCTAAACATTAATATAAAAAAGGGAGAAATATATGGTTTCTTAGGAGAAAACGGCTCTGGAAAAACTACTACAATAAAACTAATAGTAAATCTTTTAAAACCTACCTCAGGCTCTATAGAATTTTTTGGTGAACCTATAGAATTGAACAGAAATGAAGTTTTTAAAAGAATTGGTAGCGTAATAGAATATCCAGCCTTTTACGAAACTCTTACAGCTAGAGAGAATCTAGAAATTCATAAAACTTTAATGGGGTATGAGGATAAGAACTGCATTGATGATGCACTAAATATGGTAAAGTTAGAAAACTTTGAAGGAAAACTTGTTAAGGAATTCTCTTTAGGTATGAAACAGAGATTGGGTATAGCTAGAGCTATTCTTACAAAGCCTGAATTTTTAATACTTGATGAGCCTATAAATGGCCTTGATCCAATGGGAATAAAGCATATAAGGGATTTATTGATAACACTTTCAAAAAAACATGGTATTACAATACTTATATCCAGCCATATTTTAAGTGAAATAGAGCAAATTGCTGATACCATAGGGATAATTCATAAAGGAAAAATGATTGAAGAGATTGACTATGAGGCTATTCAGTCAAAAAATAAGCATTCCATAGAGATTGTTGTAAATGATGTTAATAAAGCTTCATTCTTATTAACTGAAAAAATGAATATAACTAACTTCATAGTTGATGGCCCAAACAAGATAAGGATATATGAGAAATTAGATGACAGCGTAGCAATCAATAGACTTCTTACAATGAATGAAGTAGAGGTTCAGTCCTTATCCATAAAAAAGGATTCCCTAGAAGATCACTTTATATCACTTATAGGAGGAAACAAAAATGCTTAATCTCGTAAAGGTTGAATTGTTTAAATTAAAAAGAAGAACTAAATTTATAGGTATACTAATAACCCTATTATTAGCATCCTTCATTATACTTCCAGTGATTTACACAGAGAAAGGACTTCATAATTGGAACGAAATAACCACAGTATCTTTTGGTATAATAAGCATAATAACTAATATCTTCACTTGTATCCTCTGTGGAGAACTATTCATGGAAAAATATAAAACAAAGACAATAAATATAATGTTTACTTATCCTATAAGCAGAACAAGGATATACTTCGCAAAACTAGTTGTCAACTGCCTATACTGCATGATTATATCAGCCTTAGGCGCTGTCATATTCTTCACTGTTTCTAGTATAGCAAACTATATTCACCCAGCAATTACGGATACCCTTAGTAGTCATATTTTAATTAAAATAGTTCTATCAGTAGTTTTCTACTCTATTTTTAATTCATTTGTTTCTATTATATATTCCTTCTTTTCCACTGTTAAGGTGTCTATTCTCTTTATGGTAGTATCTTGCATATTAATTTTAAATGCAACTTCAAATAATGATATAACTCAATTATGGCCTTATGGACTAATACCACTAGGCATATCTCTACTATCTACTATCCTCCTCTTGCCTATAATAAGACATATAAATGTTAAAGATGTTCTTTAATAAAAATCTATCTATAATAAGAAAAAGATTCACTGAAAAGGCTTTTTTCAGTGAATCTTTTTTGCACATCAGCCTTTCAAATTATATATGATAAAGACCTTGCAGGCGCTATAAATTTTCTTTTTTACATCTATTTAGGTGTGTATCCTCACCTTTTTTATTCTATTTCTCTCTACTTCTTCTACTACAAATCTTATGTTTAAATATGCTACTTCTTCACCTTCCTCAGGCATCTTTCCTATCTGACCTATTATAAAACCACCGATAGAATCAAACTCCTCTGATTCTATTTTTACGCTAAGTAGTTCGCTTAGATCATTTATTCTCATACTTCCATCAACTATATACTCATCTTCTTTTATAACTTCAATAGGTTTATCTGGCTCATCGTCATACTCATCTTCTATTTCTCCAACAATCTCTTCTACAAGATCTTCTATTGTTACTATGCCAACAGTTCCACCATACTCATCAAGAACTATAGCCATATGATTTCTACTCTTCTTCATATCATTGAAAAGCTCTGTTATCTTTTTAAATTCAAAAGTATATAGCGGTTCCCTGATATAGGAACTTACAGAAAAGTCAGTATCTACATCCTCAGCTAAAATTAAATCCTTCACATTTAAAACCCCAACTATATCGTCAATGGTTTCTCCATATATCGGTATTCTAGAAAACTGTTCATTTTTTATTATTTGAATTATTTCATCGTAGGTAACCTCAAGATTAGCAGCTATTATATCAACTCTCTGAACCATTACATCCTTTACCTGAAGATCTCCGAATTCAAATACATTATATATCATCTCTTTTTCTTCGACCTCAAGAACACCTTCTTCTTCACTAACATTTACAATAGTCTTTAACTCTTCTTCAGTTATAAAAGGATGATTAATCTGATTGTCTCCACCTAATGCTTTCACAAAAAATAAAGAGATTTTATTAAATACTAATACAAATGGCTTAAGTATACTTACAACTAAGCTTATAGGTCCTATAACCTTCAAGGATATTGACTCAGAGTTCTGCTTTGCTAAGGTTTTAGGTGTTATTTCTCCAAATATTAATATTAAAATAGTCATTACTGCTGTAGCAATAGCTACTCCCCAATCACTTTTAATAAGTTTTACAGTTAGGGTTGTTGCTATTGCAGATGCAGCAATATTGACAACATTATTGCCTATTAAAATACTTCCTAAAAGCTTATTAGGTTCTTCAGTAAGCTTCTCTACTAGCTTTGCCCCTTTTATGTTTTCTTCAACAAGATGACGTATCCTTATCTTACTAAGAGACATCAAAGCAGTCTCTGAAGCTGAAAAAAAACTAGACAGTGCTAGCAATATTATTAAGATTAAAAAGTCCCATTCAATACTAGAATCCAAAAAGCATCACTCTCCCATATAGTACAAAAAATGCCATACACTTTATTATATCATATTAGGGGTTATTTTATTAAAGATGTAACCCTCATATCCTAAATCTATTTTCACAGCCCTCTGATTTCTGTGAGGATAACTTAAAATATAGATTCTACTAAGAAGTTATATCTTTGTACTAATCCCTATTGAATATAAAGCTATGGCAAATTAATTATTTAACTATAAATGCTGTAGGCAAAGTTCTAGGCCCTGCCAATGATGAAGGGCTGTTTATTATTTTATCCTTATAATACATAGTTGTTGATGCTCCACCATCTAGATTAGCAGCATTATATACATCATACTGAAGTAATATATCTTGAACATCTCTTAGGGTAGCCCCAACACTCTTAACCTGTCTACCATCTATAACCAACATAACTACAGACCCATCCTTTCTCTGGCCTATAGCAGTTCTAGGTGCTATCCCCCAGCCTCCATTACCACTCTTTATAGTAGTCTCTCCATTAACTATTAGAAAAGGTGAAAAGGATACAGCTTCTTTTATGTTGTTCTTTCTTATATCTTCTAAGGTATACTTTCCCAGTACCAAAACCCCATCTTTATTAAATCCTATAACTGAATACTCGGTATCCTCTTTACCATAAAGAACTTTACCTTCATGTACTACTACACCTAAAGGCTTTCCGCCATTCCCTTTACCATTCTCATCTTCGAATCCACCAGCATTTATACCTACAAGAGCATTATCCTCTTTTACTAATTGGTCCAATTTCATCCCAGTGCTCCCAAGCTTAGAGGATGTAGCCACTGTAATCCTTTTAGGATCATCTATTATCATTATGTATCCTTTGTATCTATCATTACTTATATCTATAAGTTTTATGCCATTATAAGGATCACTGATATTGTTTTGTTTATTCTCTATTTGATCTGGTATAGCAGAAACCGGAGTGGCAACAGCTTGTACAGCTATTTGAGAAGTATCGCTATTAACATCATCTTCCACCTTCTGTTTAGCCATTATTCTATCTATTTCTGCCTTACTTAAAAATGGAGTAACTAAAAACTGATGTCTTAGAGTTGTCATTGCAGTAGTTACTAACATTTCTTTTATATTAGTAAATGGTCCATAGTATACTAGTGGTACAGATAGAGCTAGTCCTATTACTAAATTTGCTGCTATGAAAGTTACAGTATGTTTTATAAACTTCATTATTTTCTTTTTTTTCTTAATCTTAATTTTTTCAGTACGAGTTTGCCTCATACGCATCCCTCGCTTCCAATTATATGTATGTACATAAATTAAATATAAACCATATATATATTATTTGAAACATAAATATTACTAAAAAATCAACTTTCTATTGATTTATATTTTATTTGTAATATAATAAAAATATAAATGAACGTTGTTCATAAAAACAAGGAGTCCATATTTATGCCAAAAATACTATTAGATGTTAGAGATAAACTGATTGAAGAAGGAAGAACTGTTCTTTCAAATGCTGGTTATGAAGCCTTTAATATAAGAGATATAGCTAAATCCTGTAATATAGGAATTGGAACCTTCTATAATTACTTTTCTAATAAAGATTCTTTAGTTATACAAATAATATCTAGCGATTGGGATAAGGTTATTGAACTTTCTGAGAACCTAGTATATAAAGATATGCATATAAAAGATAAATTATTTCTTATCTATTCTGAAATAGATAAATTCTTATCTACATATATTGATACTTTTATGATGATGGCGGCTGCTGGTTCTAAAGATTGTCCTAAGTACTCTATATATGATCCTATGTATGAAGCTCTAGAAAAAACAATTAATATTTCTAAAGAAAAAGGGGAAATTAATCCTATAATAGACGCAAAAAAATTATCAAAGATTATAGTTAATTCTCTAACCTTCGCAATAAAACAGGAAGATATAACTTTTGATGACATATACTATTCATTAAACATGTAACTATTATCATTTAGTTGTAAACAGCTAAATGATTTATTTTAAATTTTAAATGAACAAAGTTCAGAAAGGAGATTTTTATGAACAAAAACAACAAAACTGTATTATTAATAATCTTTCTATTAGGTATATTCATAGGTGCCCTTGATACTGGTATAGTATCCCCTGCTAGAACTGTAATAGCTTCAGGGCTTTCCATATCCTCCAGTAGCAGCGTATGGATAGTAACTATATACACTCTTGCCTATGCAGTATCTATGCCAATAGCAGGTAAGTTCTCTGATCGTTATGGAAAGAAAAAGATCTTTACTTTAAGCATAGCCTTATTCGGTGTAGGTTCTCTTCTTTGTTGCATATCAGACTATACCGGAAGCTTCTCCTTCTTGTTAGCTGCAAGAGTAATTCAAGCCTTAGGCGGTGGAGGTATTATGCCAGTAGCCACAGCTTATATAGGCGAAAGCTTTCCTCCTGAAAAGAAAGGTTCAGCCCTAGGCATGGTCGGAGCTATATATGGAGTTTCTACTACTCTAGGCCCTACAGCTGGCTCAGCACTACTTAATTTAGTTGGAAATTCCAACTGGGGCATGTTATTCTTTATAAATGTTCCAATTTGTATAGCTGTAATAATAATAGCTCTTTTAGTTAAAGATGAAGAAGTTGTTAAAGCACCTAAAAAGATGGATGTTCTAGGTAGTGTTGTGGTAACCTTAGTGATTCTTTCACTAATGTATGCACTTACAAACCTTCAGTTTCATGATTTTGCAAACAGCGTAACTTCCGCTAAAGTATGGCCTTACCTTTTAGTATTTATAATTCTATTACCTATTTTTATAGTTATTGAGAAAAAAGCATTAGATCCAGTATTAAACTTAAAATACTTTACTAATAGAGAAATCGCCTTAACACTTGTTATAGCATTTATAACTGGTGCAGGAATGATGGGAATAGTATTTGTACCACAGTTTGGAGAAAATGTTCTAAAGCTAAAGACTGGTTCCGGTGGTTACTTAGTAACTCTCATGGCTGTATTCTCAGGAGTTTCTGCTCCTTTAGGTGGGAAACTTGTAGATAAATACTCTCCTAAGCTTGTATTAAGTATGGGATTTATATCTACATTAATAGGTTCTTCTACTTTAGCCTTTGTGGTGGCAACTCAGCCTTCATTTATAAGCTTATTGATTGGGTTAGCCTTTATAGGGCTTGGAATGGGCTTTTGCATGGGAACCCCGTTGAATTATCTAATGCAAACCAATGTAGATGCTACTGAAACTGCTTCAGCGCAATCAACCTTATCTTTGATTAGATCTATAGGTGTGGCTATATCTCCAAATATATTAATTGGTTTTATATCTGAAGCTGGAAAGAACTTGGCTCCTAAATTGATGAATGTACTACCAAAGATAACTGTACCTGGTAGCAATACAGCTATATCTATGGCCCAAGGTGGTTCAGCATCAATATCTCCAGATCAGCTATCAGCACTACAAAATGCTGATGTTACCACTATTACAGATACCCTTAAGCAGTTTAGCAGTTCAATGATAGATAAATTTTCTCCTATGCTAAAACAGCAGATGCAAGGTAGTAAATTGCCTAAGGGGGTTACCGCTGATGCATTGATAGGTAAATGGAAAACAGACTACCTTTCTCAAATAGATACTTCAAGAACAACTATAGAAAATGTCTTTCAAAGCACCTTAAATAATGGCTTTGCCAAGCTATTTATAGGCGCAGCAGTAATTGCTTTATTAGGGCTTATATTTACTCTTCTTTTATCAAGAAAAAAATCGATATCTAAAGCAAATTTATGAGTTATTAAATCGAGTAGGAGCTGAATAATTATTTTATTCAGCGTCCTCTCACACCACCGTGCATACCGGTCTGGTACACGGCGGTTCTTTAAGTTGAATGAATTTTAATATATTGATGCGTTAGGCTTTTTAAGCCTAAGTCCGAGAAGAATTTATTTGTAAGAGTTGTGTTTAATATTGCACTATTTGCTACTCGCCAGTATCCTTTGCGGGTATTGGCAAACTTTATAGCTTCGTAGTGTTCAAGTCCCAGCTTCTTAAGGTTTTTATATCTAGTTCTAACTTTCTTCCACTGTTTCCATATACACATTCTTAATCTTTTCCTTATCCAAATATCTAAATGCTCCACTATTCCTTTGCATTTGGCTATTCCATAATAGTTAATCCAACCAATATTAATTTGGTTCAATTTTTCTATTCTTTGTTCCAAAGTTATCGGTTTTGATCTAGATAGGACTTCTCTGATTTTATCTTTGTATCTCTTTAATGATTGCTTTGATATAGATGAGTATGCTTTACCAAACATTAGGTTTAGCGTGAATCCTAGAAACTTTCTCTTCCAAGGTCTATCTACTGCACTTTTATCTCTGTTCACCTTCAATTTGAGTTTGCCTTCAATGAAATTTGTTATATTTTCCATTACTCTTTTCCCAGCTCTCTCACTTTTAACATAGATATTACAGTCGTCCGCGTAGCGACAAAATTTATGACCTCTCATTTCTAACTCTTTATCTAGTTCATCTAGCATTATGTTAGATAATAGTGGACTCAGCGGTCCTCCTTGTGGGGTTCCTTCTTCATTTCTGACCACTACACCATTTATCATTATTCCTGACTGAAGATATTTCCTTATTAGGGATAATACCCTCTTATCCTTAATGCTTCTTGATAATTTATGCATTAAGATATCATGGTTAACCTTATCAAAGAATTTCTCTAAATCCATATCAACAACCCACCTATAGCCATCATTGATATACTGTTCTGCTTTCTTAATTGCATCTTTAGCTCCTCTTTGAGGGGCGGAAGCCAAAGCTACTTTCAGAGAATCTTCTATCATAAATACTATTTAATTCTTGAGCAATAGCTTGTTGGATAAGTCTATCCAAAACTGTAGGTATACCTAAGAGCCTAGTTCCACCATTAGGTTTTGGAATTTCTACTCTTCTAACTGGCATTGGTCTATACTCACCATTAAGAATACTTTCTCTAATAGATATCCAGTTTGTTTTCAAAAATTGTTTAAGTTTATAAACTGTCATTCCGTCCACGCCGTGGCTACCTTTATTAGAAATTACTCTTTTAAGAGCCAAGTTCATATTATCCTTGGATAATATCCTTTCTAGTGAGCCATATTCAAATCCACTGATTTTCTCCTTTGGAGTTGCCGAGAATTCTCTATGCACTCTTTGCTTATCTTCGAGTTCCACTCTATCTTGGGCACTAGAGCCTAAATATTTAGTTTTCTGCAATCTTTGAGTATTCTGCGAAACTTTCAAACTTGAAAAACCTCCTTAAAGTTCAGTCCTTCATCCGCTATCGCGATTAGCGGAGTTACTATGACTTCTGCTGACTTCTGATAGTTCAGTTACATATCGCTATGTAGGTTACCGCTTAGAAATTCATCTTTGTTAGCGATGTATCTATCAGACCTCCCCAGGTAAGAACAACAACCTTCATCTCATATATCTGCTACATTTACTCCTAGGAATTGGGATAGTGTAGGACTTCGTTTTGTTTAGCAAACTCGTCCGTCCCTAGTAAGCCTTATATGTAGTTCGTGTCCCTCAGACCGAGACTTTGCCTTAGGCTTCCTTCAGATTCCACCTCACGATGGACACCCTTGCCCTTAGCTAGTGGTTCCCACTACCAAGCCCACAGCGGACTTTCACCGCCAAGTTGTTGCCCATGCTGGGCACACGAAAAAGGGGTACTGAAGAGAGTTTCTTCAGTACCCCTTCTAAGGCGTATTTCCTTGATCAGACGTTTGACTTTTACCATCCTGTGCTTGAGAGCTGGTGTCAGAGTTCGTACTTGCAGGCTGATCCGCTTTGGTATCACTGCTACTAGAAGTTGTACCAGCTGGAATATCCGTTTTTGGATTTGCTGTTTTTTCCGGAGTAGCTTGTTGTACCTCAGTCTTTGTTTCTGTCTTCTGGGTTGCATCATTATTAGGAGTTGATACATTATTACTTTGTTGAGCATTTGATGCAGAACCTGTATTTGCTTTAGCATCTGATGAACTAGTAGTTTTATTTGTATTAGATGTACTTGTATTGGTTTTTGAAGTAGCTTTATTGTTAGTTGTACTTGTTGTATTTTTCTTACTATCATTTGATGTCTTAGTAGTAGATGTAGTTTGAGTACTACTATCTGTAGAAGTAGCTTTTTGGGCATTATCATCTTTTTTGTTGTTAGATGCTTGGTCACTAGCTTCGCTACCCTTTGCCATATCACTTTTACTTGATTCTAAATCTACCTTTTCATATGATTCTTTACTTTCTTCTTTTTCTAAAGTTGTAGTTTCTATTTTAGCAGGCTTATCTTCTATGTTCGATTCCTTATATTTATGTATTCCTATTGCTATAGTTGAAATTATACCTATTCCAACTACTATGTTTGTTGCTATCAAAACCTTTTCCTTTTTGCCCATATTTCCTCCTATAAGTGCGAAAAGTTGCATTAACAGACTTAAAATATAATCCTAATTTACCCTTATTTTCTATTAAGTTCATTATACTTAATGACTTAAAAAATATCTATAAACATATAAATTATTTTTTTACTTAATATGAAGATTAATTAACTTTATATAATGTCCTTAGGATTTAGAATTTTAGCTAATATAAGTTTGTATCTATTATACACATTTCCAATAGTAAATTTGTATCTTATCACAAAAGAAAAGTATACTCATAAAACTAAAAACATTTTCTAACACACAGATGCAAAGCGCTACAAATACTAGGCTTCATGCATGTTAAAATTTTATTAAATAAGTATATATTAAATAGGTATAATGTGTTATCATATAAGTATATACCTATAAACTTTTATAATTTAGGAGAATGTCATGACTAAATATATGCAAATAGCAAATGATATAAGAAATCAAATAGTTCAAGGTTCTCTTCAAGCCAACGAACAACTACCTTTTGAAAAAGATCTATGTGAAAAATATGAAGCTAGTAAGATGACTGTAAAAAAGGCTTTAGATATATTGGTGGCTGAGGGATTAATAGTTAAAAGAAGAGGTTCTGGTACCTTCGTAAAAAGTATCAGCAGTACTGACATGAGTAAACTTCTCGTTTCAAATCAATTTAGAGGGCTAACAGCGCTATATAGTAATAGAAAGGTTACAAGCGAACTTCTAAAATTTGAGGTAATAGCTAGTAATGAAGAAATTAAATCAAAGCTTAATCTTGAAAATGAGGAATTTGTGTATAGTATATTAAGAGTACGATATCTTGATAACAAACCTTTCGTAATGGAAAATACATATATGCCTATTAGCCTAATACCTGGACTTAAGAGGCAACACGCACTAGATTCCATATATTCCTACATAGAAAACGATCTCGGCCTAAAAGTTCAAAGTTCGCACAGAACAATTAGGGTTAGAAAGGCAAGTGATATAGAACAAGACCATCTTAATCTGGAACCAAATGATCCTGTAGCAGTGGTTGAACAAGTTGCTTACCTTGAAAGCGGTAGCGCATTTGAATACTCAATCTCTATCCATAGATATGATGGTTTTGCTTTTGAAACAGTAATAGTTCGCTAAAACACATTTTTAATAGCATTAGTTTAAAGTATTAAGCTTAATATCTTAAACTTGTTAGAAGCTTCTAACTCTCACGCTTCTAACAGGTTTAAGATATTTTATTTTTTCTTATAAAAGTCAAATACTATCTTTTCTGCTGGCTTTCCAAAAACACTATAATCACCATTATACATGGCATCATTTTCTCCATAAAGTCTAGCTTTCCAGTCCCATAAACCAAATCCTCTCACCCATTCTCTCTTACCAGCCTTTTCAAACATAGTCTTATAAAACGTTTCTTGTTCTTTAAGATCTATATCACCTTTAAGAGTCCAATCATTAGGTAAAAATGCTGATCCCGTCCTACTTGGGCATCCTGCTTCAGCAAAAAAGAATGGTTTATTAAAAGGACTTACTATAGCTTCTATCCTATCCAGCTCCTTATCCCACTTATCAATAGGATAATATCCACTTGAGGAAATAACATCTACAGCATCCCACCAACTTACATTACCTTCTTGATACTTGTCAGTATTGTATGAAATTAGTCCATTATACTGCTTTCTAACATCCTTGATTAGATTTCTCCAGTACTGGTCTTTTCTTTCTGTCTGAACCATCTCACAGCCTATTATCAACATCTCACAGTTAGTCTCTTCAGCTATCTTTGAATAATGAACCATAAACTCACTATAGCGTCTAAACCAGTCACTCCACTTTGGTTCACATGGGGCCTCTATATCAAAAAAGTTTATGTGTGCCCTCCAAGTACCATCCTTACAGTTTAGTATAGGCTTTAAAATAACCTTAAGGCCTAACTCCCTAGCATAGTGAATTATATTATATAGGTCAGCATCCCTTACAGTTTCATCATCATTGTAATAAATATTTGTTGATTGAGGTTTTTCTTGGATAGCTCCAACTGCTAAAATGACATGACTTGAATTTGTTCTTTCTTTAAGTAATCTTAACGATTGTTTTCCTTCATTGGAGGATAAATCTGAACTTTTATCCATAAATCCAAAGGTAAATCCCTTTATATAATCCATATTAATCTCCCTATACTTTTTAATATATCTTTCTATATGTATTTAGATTAGCTACATATACTCACCAACAGCTTTATATAAAATGTATTCTCCTACAAAAAAGACAAGCTTTTTTTATTATATTCTTATGAGAATTTTAGCTTTCACTATCTAACCCAAAAGAATAAATTAAGTCTATACACTCATGTCCCTTATTTTAAAGAGAAAAGTCATGCATAGACTTAACTTTGTTAACCTATCTTACTTAACGGATCCTTGCACTCCATTATAGATATGTTTTTGTAATGATATAAAAATGATTAAAGTTGGTATTATAACTATCATTATACCAGCAGCAATGATCTCCCATTGAGAACCCATTGGCCCCTTAAAGTTGAAAAGTGCTGTGGATATTGTCCTAAGCTTTGGATCAGGCATATACAAGAAAGGTGTATAGAAATCATTATAGATTCCTACTCCACTTAGTATTACTACTGTAGCGATAGCTGGTCTAAGAAGAGGTAATATTATTCTTGTATATATTGTAAAGTAAGATGCTCCATCTAGCATAGCGGATTCATCTAAAGCCACTGGAATCTTATCTAAAAATTGTAGAAATATATACATTGATATTACATCTGTTCCAAGGTTAAGTAATAATATTGAACCTAATTTATTAAACAATCCTATTTTAGCAATTATTTTAAATACAACTACTTGGTTAGATACTGTTGGCACTAGCATAGCGAAAAGAAACAAACCTAAAATTATGCTCTTACCTCTAAACTTAAACCTATGTAATACATAAGCTATCATAGTTCCAAGTAGTATTTTACCGAATAATGACACAACAAGTATTATAGCTGTATTTTTAAATCCTGTAACCATATTGCCTTTAGTAAAAGCAGTGACATAATTACTAAAATTTAATCCTGAAGGTAATGTAAGTGGTCCTGTAGTCTGATATTCTGTACTTGTCTTAAACGACGTAAAAAGTACTACTAATATAGGAACTATAGTCATAGCTGCTCCTAAAATCAACGTAGCATACTTAAACACGTCTGAAGCAATATATTTAGCTTTGTATTTTAAGTCCATTCCATTTTTAGGTGATTTTGTTGCTGTGCTTAAAGCTTTATTATTTACCATAAACTAATCCTCCTCACTTAAAAACTTCTTTTGGATTAAAGTTACGCTTATTGATATGATTAATAATACTATTGCCATTGAACAAGCAAGACCTAGCTTTTGATACTTAAATCCAGTATCAAGTGTTTGAATAACGAAAGTCTTACTTCCATTAGCTCCTTGAGTCATTATATATGGTATTTCAAATACACTTAAGGCTCCATTTATACCTAAAACTATATTAAGTACAACTATTCTCTTTATGTTTGGAAGTATTATGCTTACAAATTGCCTCCATCTATTTGCTCCATCTATTTCTGCAGCCTCATATATTTCACCGTCGATAGATTGAATAGTACCAAGGAATATAATAAAGTTACCACCCATGTACCTCCAAATAGAAGTAAATGCTAGTGATATGTTTATTATATTAGGGTTTCCAAGCCATAATTGAGTGTGATTGCCCAATCCAACGGCTTTCATTATAGTATCTAAAGTTCCATTTGGTTGAAAGAAGTATAAGAATATGAATCCGATGGCAACGCCATTCAAAAGATATGGGAAGAAAATAGCACCCTTAAAGAAATTTTTAAACTTAACTTTGAAGCTTAAGACTGTAGCAAAGTAAAGAGCTATTCCCATTTGCACAAATGTAGCTAGGAAATAATAAATACTAGTTTTGAAAACTTTAAAATACTCTGGCTTAGAAAAAATAGTTTTATAATTATCAAAGGCTACAAAATTAAAATCCTTTGAGATTCCGTTCCAATCAGTAAAACTATATTCAAACATTCTAACTAGAGGATAATAACAAAAAACTAATAGTAGAGCCACTGGTATCACTGAAAATAGTACAATTATTAACTTCTTCTGAGCACTATAACTCATCTTGCTGACTTTAAACAATAATATATCCCCCTTCTAATAATCTATTAAAACAAGAACTTTGTATTTTGTACTACAAAGTTCCTATTTTAGTAAAATATTTAAAACCTCTTTTTTAACTCTATTGTAATTATCTTAGCCCCCCCTATTACAGGATTTTACTAAGATTAAATTCTATTAACTATTTTCCTGAAGCAACCTTTTCTCTTGCTGCTTTCCACTTAGAGTTTAAGTCATTCATTATTTGATCATAAGTTTCCTTTGAGTTTCCTATAGCTGATTCAATAATTCTTCTTCTAAAGTCAGCTTGCCATAAACCAATTTCAGCCGCTTTATCTATCTTATCATTCCATCCAGCCTGACCTTGCTTAGCAGAAGCTGGCATTAAGTACTCTACCCCTAGATCTTTAAATGCTTGTAATGACTTTGGCATATCAGCTCCCTTTAGTGTTGGTACTGTACCACAATCTTGAGCATATCCTGATTTTTCTACAAACCAAGTAAGGAATTCTTTTGCTTCAGTAACGTGCTTGCTGTTCTTATTTACAGCTATTGGATAGTCAGCAGATAGATTAGAATAGAACTTACCATTCACTTGGTAAGGGAAAGGCATATAGCCTATATCATCTGCATTTGAAGCTTGAGCTTGTATTTGAGCTATAGCAAAGCTTCCAAGCTCCATAGCGCCTATCTTTCCTTTTGCTAAAAGAGTCTTAGATTGTTCCCAATCTGTAGTAGTTGGATCTTTTTCTATAAGCTTCTTATTAGCTAAGTCGTACATAAGCTTGTACACTATATAGTGAGGCTTTCCAGCTGAGAATGGGTCATCAGAATTAACCATTTCCTGATTAGTATATGTGTTCTTTCCGAATACAGATAATGTATCAGGCTCCCATTGTACTAGTGGCCATCCATCCTTGTAGTTTGTATAATAAGGAGTAACATCTGGTAGCTTGTCCTTAATTTTTTGCATATCGCTTAAGAATTCATCAGGTGTCTTAGGTAACTCTGTAATCCCTGCATCCTTAAATACCTTTTTATTATAAACCATACCACTTACATTCATATCTGATGGTATACCGTATATCTTACCACCAAATTCATCTCCAACACCATCAAGTCCATAATACTTACCAGCTAAATCCTTTTCATTTCCAAGAGATTCAAAGTAATTTGGCCTTTCACTTATAGGAAGTGTATTAGGAATCATTAATACGTCGCCATATTCATTTGAAGTTATTCTTGTTTGAGTTTGAGCATCATAGTCTGTATAAGCTTCAAACTTTAATTCTATATTTGGATGATCCTTCTTATAAGCTTCGGCATAGTCTTTAAACTTTGTGTTCACAAAATCTGTTTTCTGACTAAGTATTGTAAGTGTTATCTTGTCTCCATCTTTTGAATCTCCCTTTGAACCACAGCCAGTAAATACTCCTACTGCTAAAACACAACTCATCACTAAAGCTAATGTCTTTTTATTCATTTATAAATTCCCCCTTTGATTTTATGATCTAAAATCATAATTCCATAGTTTTTTATACCTTAGTAGATTTATTAATATCGTTTACATATATCTTACAACATTATTATATACTACACTTTTCCAAATGTCTATATACTTTTTAATAAAAATATATACTTTTATTTACTTTAGATATACGTTAAATAAATGATACTATTATTATTATATATGTTGTAATATAGTGGACTTTCCATAGTTCCTTATCCCTGTAAAATCATATATGACAACAAGCGGAAAACATATCTTTTGATTTAATTTAAACTAATTAATATAATTATAAACTGCACCTATTAGATTTGCATCATTGAAATACTTACATCAGTATCAACGATTAAATTAATTTATGTTTAGAAAATCTTCTTAAATTGATTTTTTCTTTTTCAGAAAATTAAGAAAATATCTTTATTCCGATAATTTTAAAAATAATATCTTAGGTTGCTTTGCAACCAATAAAATTTTTTCTATTTTTTTGTTCCATAGTCTTTCTTTTTATCATCACCTTTGTTAAAATTATATTGTTATAGGTCGCGTATTTTTATATGTTGATTTAATCGTGATATATCTTCAGATATTAGAGGTTCTCGTCGAAAAGATTCTAATATTCTTGAAGATATTTCTTTTATACCAACTTTTAATTCTCTTATTGCTACGCTACCTTTTTCTAACAGTTGTCTTAATATGTCTGATATCTGTATTAATAAATAGTGGTTTTTCATAGCTTGATAATTTAAACAACAAGCATGCTCTATGTCATATCTTATATTCTTCTGGTTATTAAAGCCTTCATTTTCAATTTTCCACCTACTTCTACCAGCAGATACAATTTTGAACGCATTTCTTTTGGTAATCTGTATATTCGTAACAAAAACAAAGTTTTTGGTCGTTTTTTCACGGCTGTCTTTATCTTTAGATTTCTTAAAAATTGTCTCAGTAAAATCTACGGTATTAATAAATCTATGTTTATATGAGACTTCATTAATATAAGTTGCATCCCAACTAAACTCTTGTTTTTCAAAAGCCAATGTAGAAGTAATTTCGTTGTTTTCAAAGCTTTTTATAACCTGAATTTCTTCCCAGAGAGTTTTGGCTCTTCCTTCTTTAAATCTAAAGATAAATTCCCAATTATACTCATCACATAATTCATAAATCGGTTCACAAGCATAAAGACTATCCCCTAGAAGACAGATATTTAGCTTTCTAAACTTGTATTTTAATTTTTTCATTAGCCTTTTAGCTGCATTTATTTCACAATCCTGTTTGCTGACGCTCTCGTCCTCATTTTCAACAAATTCAGTTAATATACTAAATACCATATCTCCTAAGACTAACTTTGCTTCTAAAACCGTATGATAGTATACAGTTTTTTCTACTTCTCCAGTTTCTTTATTTTTATATTCTTTTTTTAAACAGTGATCACAATGCCTTTCGTTAAAAGAATATAGTTGTGAACCATCAATGGCAATACACCAGTATTTATCCATCAATCTATATTTCTCTAATGATCTTTTTCTGAAAAGTTCTCTTATCATGTAGTCTCTAATTTTTTCTAATTCACTTACTTCTAACTCTTTTAGAAAGTTATTAATTGTATCATAATGTGGTATTTCTTCTAAAGAATCATATCCTAATGACGTCGCAATATTTTCTATTACGGCGTCATTATTAAAATCTTTGTCATTTTGTTCATGCTTACTATGCCTGAAACATTTTTCATTATTACCGTAAATAGTATTATTTCTGGTGTATAAGTAACATAATTCTGATTTCTTTTGTCTTTTACAATTGCTAATTTTTTATTTAGATCTTTAAAAAAGTGGTTTTTAATTTTCGAAAATTCTCCGAAATAATTTATTTCATTCTCTTTTTTTCTCTTTTGTTTTCTTGTCATTTTATCCATATTTCATCCCCGCAAACGTAGTAAATTAGGCACTTTCCCTTATTATATTATACCATATTTTATTACATTTTTGGGTGTTTTTAACTCGAAATATATTTACTCCTTAATGCTGTACTTACATTTTCTTATAGTAGGTCTAACCTTAGCAATACTAACAGTCTTCATAAGTTCGTCCATAGCTGCCTCTATATTTTGAAGAAGATCTTCTCTTACGCTTATTCCTCCACCTATAATTATAACTTCAGGATCATACACATATTGAATATTATATATGCCAATAGCTATATTCCTATAGAATTTCTTTATCTCTTGTAAAGCTACTTCATCTCCAGATTGTGCAAGCTTAAATACTTGCTCACCATCAACAGAGCCTTCGCTAATTCCTTTTATTCTTGCATAGCTATTTGCCATATGAACAGGTGTTGCCACCGTGCTTAAAGTTGTATAATCCTCTGATACAATCATGTAACCAAATTCTCCACCATGAAGATTGGCACCTTTATGTATTCTCTTGTTCTTTATTACAGCTCCTCCAACACCAGACCCTAATATTACAAATAGCACATCCTTGTTATCTCTTGCTGCTCCAATCCAAACCTCTGCCAAAGCTGCACAGTTAGCATCATTATCCATTCTTATGTTACTTAATCCTGTAGCTTCTTTTATCTTTTTCTTAATATCAAATCCATGTATACAAGGTACTGCACTAGCTCCGCCTATAACTCCAGAAACATCATCAACTGCTCCAGGACAGCTCATAGCAATCCCTTCAAATTCATATTTATCTTTATAACTATTTTTAACTTCTGCTATTCCAGAAATCAGTGCATCAATATTATAATTTGGAGTTTTAAACTTGCCCTTTTCATATATATTACCAGCTCTATCTAAAACGCCATACTTTATAGACGTTCCACCTATGTCAAAGGTTAATATATGCATTATTTTCACCTACTCTATAAAAATAATTTAAAATAAACTTTTCACACCAATCAATATCATTTAATTTTCTATCATTATTATTTGTAAGACATACTTATACATATAAATAATTCTACTGATATACAAATACTTCTTTGATATTAGTCCCAAAAGAGGTCAACCTTTGGGACTACTTAACATTATGGGATTAATGTATGTTAAATTAGTTTTAAGCTTTCTATAAATATACTAATATACTTCCAAATCACTGCTATTTAGTTCTCTATTAATGAGATATATTTAAATATCTAATTAAAAACCATTATTCTCAGCTACGTCTTTGAACCAATAGCCTGACTTCTTTATAGTCTTTATTTGAGTTGCTAGATCTAAAGATATGAATCCATATCTATTTCTATATGCGTTCATCCATGACCAGCAATCTATTGGTGTCCATAAATGATATCCAAAACAATTGGAACCTTCTTCTATACCTTTATGAAGAAACTCTAGATGCTCTGTTACAAAGTCAATTCTATAATCATCTACAATCATTCCATTTTCATCTTTGAATTTTTCTTCACCATAAACACCCATACCATTTTCAGACACATACCATGGAATATTACCATAATTATCTCTTATATTTATAGCTATATCATACATAGCTTCAGGATATATTTCCCAATTCTTATGTGGATTCACTCTTCTTCCTGGCATCTCATAATACTCATAGTACTTGTCTGGAAGCCAGCCAGTTTTTGACTCATCTAATTCATGTTCTCTAACCTTAACTCTTAACGGTTGGTAGAAGTTTACACCAAGAAAATCAACCTTATTATTTCTTATAAGCTCCATTTCTTCTGAACTTGACTGCCAAAGCACTCCATCTTTTTCAAAGACTTCTGCTAACCCCTCTGGGAAATGTCCTAAAACCGCTGGGTCTAAGAACATTCTGTTATGGAACTTATTTGCAAAATCTGATGCAGCCAAATCCTCTTCTGAATCAGATCTTGGGTATGCAGGGGTAAGGTTCAATACTATTCCTATTCTTCCACCCTTGTTATTTTCATTCTTTTTAAATTCTTCTATAGCCTTCGCTGATGCAAGGTTTAGATTGTAAGAAACTTGTACAGCTTTCTTACCATCTACTATATTAGGATAGTGGAACTGATTCAAGTATTCACCTTGCACTATTACTATTGGCTCATTAAAAGTTGTCCAATGTTTAACTCTATCACCAAATAGGTCAAAGCAAACCTTAGCATACTTAGCAAATAGATCAACAACATGTTTTGATTCCCATCCACCATACTTTTCATAAAGCTCTACAGGAAGATCGAAATGATGAAGATTCATAACCGGTATCATACCATTAGATATACATTCATCAATTACTTCGTTATAGAATCTAACTGCATCTGCTTCAACCTCCGCTGTTTCAAAGTCTTTTATAAGACGTGTCCATTGAATTGAAGTTCTAAAAGAGTTAAATCCTATTGACTTCATCATCTTAAAATCTTCACGGAAGCTATTATAAAAATTTGAAGCTACATTAGGCCCTACTCTATCAAAAAATGCATCTGGTTCTGTATCATACCAATAATCGAATACACTTCTGTGCTTCTTATTAAATCTACCTTCTGATTGAGGGCCAGATGTAGCAGCGCCCCACCAGAAGTTCTCTGGAAACTTATGTTTCAAATTATATCCCCCATCTCTATTATTTTTCTAAACTATAATCTTTTAATTAAACATTTAATACTTTTGTATACGTTTCACATTTTTATTATATAAATATATTAATTAAATGTCTATACTTTTATTTAAAAAATATATTATATTCTAAAGTATATTTCATATTATTTAGTTAGTATCCTTATAAGATTCGGCAATTTACTAGCTTTATGATTTAACTTAAGTACTTTTAGGCATATACTTTTCAAGTACATATCTTCAAATTTAAGTTCTTCAAATACACTTCCACATCTTAATATAAGAACTCTTATGAATAACATACTCTTATAAAACCTAAAATATAGGGGAGAATTGCGTTATTATTCAAACAACACAATTCTCCCCCTATTAATCAGTAAGATGTATACTTCTATTGCTAGTATTCG
Organism: Clostridium manihotivorum; assembly: GCF_004015185.1. GTDB lineage: Bacteria > Bacillota > Clostridia > Clostridiales > Clostridiaceae > Clostridium_AR > Clostridium_AR manihotivorum. Next base: position 151,743 of record NZ_CP025746.1, read on the forward strand.
CTAAGTGTATTAAAAGGAGCTGCTGGTAGTCCCTTTGAATTAAATAGATTAATCTCTACAAAGTTTTTCCACCCATAGGCAACTCCTATAGGATTGTCTATCTTATCATTATAAACTACAACCTTATCTTCAACTATCTCAGCTTTTGCAGCAACCCACACTCTATCTTCCCCACAAATTTCAAACCCCTTCAGTTTTTCATCATACTTTACAACTAGATCCCCAGCTTCAACATGATCAAAACTTATTTCTATCTTGTTGTCCTTGATATTATAAGATTTATATATAGGAGAGTATCCATTTATGTTTTCCTTATATACATCCTGTCTTGCTACTAAGGACAACCTTTCACCTACCGGCTTTTTATTCTTAGGATGAACATCTTCTTTTTCTCCACAATCCACTGTTACTACTATAGAAGTATTTTTTACATTTTTATAAGTATATAGCTGAGCATCTCTTAAAATCTGCCAAGTATCAACCTTTTCTTCATTAAACATAGGTAATTGGACAAACGCAAAAGGAAGCTCAGGATTTTCTAAATCCTCTCTCCAGCTTCTTATTAATGAACTAAAAAGCTTCTTATATAAGTTTGCGTGTGAAGAATCCTGTTCCCCTTGATACCAGATGACACCTCTTGCTGTAAATGGAGTTATCTTTCTAAACTTTGTATAGTAAAGCCCACTAGGTCTTAGATATGACTTTCTACCAAACGGAGGCTCCCAAGGAGCAAAGCCTATATCAGCCTGCAACTGCTGAATAGATCATTCAGGATAATCTTTCATATACTGTTGCTCTTTTAATGCATAATCCTCTTGAGCTTTATGAAACTCATGGATTAATTTTTCCTCTTCTTCCTCTGTAAGATTATCTATAACCCTTTTGTAGGGATCTAGGTATGCTTCAGATAATTCTTTATCTTCAATTAGATACTTTTCATTCATCCAGCAAGAGGCAGAAGTTCCCCCTTTATTACAATTGATTATACCTATTGGAACTTTTAAGTCAGCATATAAGTTCTTAGCGAAGTAATAAGCAACTGCTGAATAATATCTTGATGTATCTGGTGAAGATATACTCCAGCCATTATCAACAATTCCCTCAGGAATTATACATTTTTCATCTTCATAAGTTATATCCGGTACATTGTAATACCTTATATCTGAACAATTAGAATTAGTAATTTCTTCTTCTGCACCTATAGAGTCCTTCAAGTTGAACTCCATATTTGATTGCCCCCCAGCAATCCAAACTTCACCTACCAGAATATTTTTTAGTATAATTTCATGATCCTTTGATAAAACACTAAGTTCATAAGGCCCGCCTGTTTCAAGCTTATTAAAAATTAATCTAAACCTTCCGCCTTCAGTTATGGCCTTTACTTCTTGTCCACATAGTTTACCGAAAACCACTTCATTCTCATCAGCCTCACCCCAAATAACAACCTCAGAATTCCTCTGAAGGACCATATTGTCAGAAAAAATTGGAGCTAATTTTAATTTCAATACCATCACCTCTTACTTACTAACATGATTACCTTTACAAAAATATGATAGCATAACGTTTAACTAAAGTATATACTTATTGCAAAGTAATATATCTTAATAAAAAAAATCAGGAATACGGCATTATTACTATAAATTCTTAACAAGTTTACTTGTTTTAAAGTTTTATTTATAACTTTTTATATTTATATAAAGTTACGTATTTATTGTAGAGTTTAACCCTGTGGCTACTTAAATTAAGCTCTAACTTTGGCTTTATACTAAGATTTAAAGTAAGCAAAAATGGCTTAACCCTTAAAGTTAAGCCATTCTTTTACCATACATGGTATCCCCAGTAGGAATTAAAATATGAATTTATGAAGCTTGTCCTACTAATTAAAAACCCACTTTAAAGCCTTATTCCTAAAGGCTTTGAGTGGGTTTTGTTTTAATCATAAAATTTAATTTTCAAATCTGTTTAGCGACTTATTGTCGCCATGTTGTCGCCACTAAACTTTAGGCTTTATTACTGAAAAAGCTTCATCTCTTAGTACTTGCGATGCAACTCTCATAGTAACTCTTAACCCCATAAGGTCTTCTTGTCCTAAATTAATACTTGTACCATCTTCTAATGTTAGTGTACTTTCTCTAAGTACCTCATATTGAATATCTTGTAATATACCAAGCCTTAGATAATTAAAATCTCCAGTAATTAAAGGTGTCTTTGTACTATCAAAATGTGTTGTGTATTCAACTGGTGTGGAATAGATATTACTTACATCATTAACCAATTGAGTTCCCATAGTTGTTTTAAGATTTCTTAATTTTGTCTTTGTTTTTGGCGCTTGAATAAGTACAGTTGGTGTAAATCCATACTCTTCTACTTTTCCTAAAGTGTTAGATATGTCTGTCATTATATCATCTGTTTCGCTTACACCATTTGTTGTACCTATAGATAATAATGTCTTTGGAAATGGATTTGAAGTATCTCCAGTTAATATAGTTCTATCAATTACACTATAAAAACTTTCTGCGATAGCATCTCTAAGATCTTCGAACAAACTTATTACTGGATCTGAAAGAGCTTCTCTTGATGCAGTCATTATTATTGCTATTTTTTTAGCTTCTAATGTTACTGGAACTATTGAAGGTTTCCCAACCTTTATTTTTTCGCCTTCACCAACCCATGTAGCTCCTGGAACATTTATAACAACTGGTATCGTCTTTTTAGGTGTTGTCATAGGTTCAACTTTTGCATACTTCATACAAATTGATCCTTGCATTATTTGTTGTACTATCTCATTACTTATTTCAGTGGGTATAACCCCATCTAATTGTTGACTTAAAATTAAATCTGTATCTGCCATATATTTATCTTACTCCCTTTACTATACGCTCAAAGTCACTTATTTCTTTTCTACCGCTAATAGAAGAGCCTCCACCTGGAATATAAGAACCAAGTTTCATTCTATTTTCAACTTCTCCATTAACATATTGAACCATTAACCCTTTAAACGCTTCTATATTATTCATAGTTTCTTCTACATCTTTGCCCGCTAAATATTTAACCATTTCAACAGGTATATTTGATTTAACCAATAACTCTTGATATTGCATTTTTAATTCTAGCTGCCGCTTTTCTTCATTTGATTTTTCAAGAGCTTTATTCATTTCTTCAAGTTTTATTTCTGCTTCTGACTTTTGAGGATACCTTTTATCGATTTCCTCATTAATCAAATTTTCTAAGTTGTTAGTCTTCCACGACTCAATACTTTTATCAAGCCTTTTGCTAACAGTTTTATCTACAACGCTATCATAATAGCCTTTAATATCTAGATTATTTGTAATTGCATTTTGAAATTGTTCTAAGGTTATTTCACCAACTGAATTAGTTTCCGTTGACTTTCCCTCTCCTTCAATTTCTAAATTTTGATCTTGTAAATTTTCCATCTTTTGTTTACTCCCTTCACCATAGACTTATTACACCTATGACTTTTTAAAAATATTATAAAAATTGTGGAACTGGCCGACCGTGGTTTTACCTATTTCTAGATTAGAAGACACCCCTCACTTATGTATATTTATACTATATATTCTGTATATTATACATTTATATTCTATATAGGAATACCACTTCCGAATAACATTGGCTTAAACACTAGGTTAGTGTATATCCATGTAATTTTAGGCGACAATACAAGCGACAACGCGACTTGCAAGACTATTAATATACATTTATTATTCATTGTTGATTATCAGCCATATCACGCCTATATTATAGCACAAACCCAGTAATATAGCCACACTACACACTTTTTGCACTTTTTCGCATAGGTGTCGCCACCTGTCAAGGTCAGACTGTTAGCAATGTGAATAAATATTCTTAACAGTTTAATAGTTTAGTTACAGTTAGGCAAACTATCCTAAGTAAGAAAACATGAGCTTTTACATGAAATCTAGGGATAGTTTAATAGTTTCATAGATGAAAACTATATATTTAATATTTTTAATGTGGTATATAGGTATATTTCTACCTTTTATACCTATATACTTGTATATATTTTTTTTACTAATTTAAAAACTATCCCAACTATTACTGACTATCCCTAATATAGATGTATCAATACTTTAAACATAGGGATAGTTTAAAGATAACTCTCCTCAAACTATCCCTAAAATAAATAAATCAAGTGCTTATTATATAAAAGAAAAATCTACCTAGTAGAAAACTTTATAAATACATAGCTAATCACTTGGTAGAAAATTATATATTCAAAAATTTATATGACACCTTGACACTTTGTCTTATATTTGTCGAAAAATATTTTTTGATTATTACTGCGAAAAGTTCCGCAATGGTGGAAATAAAAAAATCCCTTACTTTAGTAAAGGATCATAAATTAGCTTCTATTTATTTCTTGATTTAATTTCAGTAGTTTTTATTTTAAGCATATCATACATAAATCTAAATAGCTCATCTTGTTCAAAGCTAGAAAAGTCATTAAATTTATATCCAATATCTTTTTCAACAAGCTTATTAGATGCAAATTTATCAAAGTCATCTAATATAGTATGCAATTCTTCTTTTATTCGTTTCTCCTTCTGTATTAATGATGGCTTCTTATGAAGTTTATCCAATGCATTTATAATTCCTTCGTCAGAATTATTAGCAATCTCCACTTCTGAATCAACAAATTTATTTTGAATGTCAGACCCAATATCATCACCAATTATATCTGCCATTGGTATATCAAATTTTTCTGATATTTCATTTAATACATTTATTGGTGGTACTATATCGCCACTTTCATATCTTCTCACAGTTATTTCTTTTTTATTTATTTTTTCAGCAAATTGTCTTTGAGTTAATTTATTATCTTTTCGTATCTTTTTTATATTATCTGAAATACTCACCATTATTCACCTCAGCATTATAATATCACAACCGTCATTAAAAATATATATTTTTGAATAATATTATTGACATAGTCATTTATAATGACTATAATCAAAATATCAACAGTTACTTTAAATGACGGTGAGGTGAAATTAATATGGGAATTAATTTAAAAATTGCTCGAATCAAAAAGGGCATTAAACAAATTGACCTAGCAAAAGAAATTCATGTTTCCCCAGCAACTTTAATTAAGTGGGAAAAAGGCATTGAATTTGACAACATTAGACTTGGACAGATGAAGGCAATTGCAGCTGCTCTTAGCTCAACTGTAGAAGAACTTTTCTTATCTGAAAATTAGTAAAGTGCTAATATGCAAAAATCATATCTATTAAATTCTAAAATAGACACTGCAGAGCAATGACAAAAATAAATCGCAATGATTTACAACAATAATTCAATGGAGTGATAAATATGAGCTACTCAAGGGAAGAAATGTTGAGAAACAATTATGAAACAGATAATGATTACATACTGGACGTATTGAAAGAAGCTGACGATAAAATTTTTTCTGATATGTATGGAATGATTCCAGAAGGAAATCTCTTAGATTTATTCAGAAAATGGCTTTCAATTAGAAATAAAATTGAAGATATATATATTGAACAAGCCTATTCTAACGGCTTTAATGCAGGTGCAGAATTAGCAAGAGTACAAAAAAGGAGGGGTCAATAATGATTGATTCAGAATATATGAGAGCTTTTAATTTAGTAGAAAGTACTTCAAAAACTCTTAATAAGATTTATACCCAGGTGAAAAATAATAGTTTTGAAGATATAAAAGCTTGTGAAGCTATGGAAAAGTTAATTCAAGACATTGATATCTTTATGTGGAAGGTAAATCATTATTCAAAAAGTGCTAAGGAAGGTGTCTTAAAGCTAGGTAGTAATGATAGATATAGCATAAATGAAATTGAACTAACTTGCGGCTATCCTTTAGAAGTTTATAACGCCGAATATGATCAGTGGGAAGCTGGTTGCGTAGAGCATAGTAATAATTTTGATGGATACTACTTTCAAAATAATGATGGAAATAGCTTTGCATTAAGTAACGGTATGTATTGTAGAGTAAGAAAGTAATAAATTTAATAAAAATAGTAGTTAAGAATAGGGGGATTTATCTGTGATGAAAGAAGAGCTTTTAGAGCTTATACAAGCGAGTCAAGAAACTGGAGTAACAGTTGAACAATTAAGAAAGGACATTGCTAGAGGACTGCTGAGGGGCAAAAAGATAGGACGTAAATTCTTAGTAGCAAGAAAAGACTTAAATTCATATTTAGGCCTAGAAAATAACAATGAAGTACTTGAACTTCAACTGGAAAATGAGAAATTAAGAAATAAGATTAAAGGATACGAAATGCAATTTGAAACCTTTAAAGGTCTATTAAAAACACTTGCTAATATTGCAGATGCTTAGTGAAGGAAGGTGTAAAGATGAATTTTATTATACTAAAAAATTATGTAGAGCTATGTCAAAAGTTAAATAAACAACCGTCATTTAATGGACTAAAACACTTTAGACTAGCCTTTAAGTAGGTGATTATATTTGAGTATAAACATAAGAGAAATAGTTTCGTCTCATGAATTATTACCACTAGTTCCTCTAACTGGATATAGCAAAACTCCATTTTGTCAATGGAGCAAAGAAGAAACTTGGATAAAAGATATTGATGGTTGTAATATAAAAAAATTCTCATGGATCAATAAAGAAGGAAATCAGAAGCAAGGTCAAGTTACTGGATTTTCACTTTTATTAGGTAAAAAAAGTAATATAACTGTCATTGATTTAGATATAGGCCATTCTGATACTGTTAACGGAGTTGAAAGTTTTAAAGAACTCATCAAAGACTTACCAAAAGAGGATATTGAAATAATTAATTCAACTTTTATAATTCAAAGCCCTAGAGGTGGTTATCATTTATATTTTAAGTATGTTGAGGGAATAAAAGGTATTACAGATTATTTTAAGGGTGTTGGTAAACCTGGTATTGATGTAAGGACCGATGGCAACTTAGTTCCTATTCCAGGCACTAAAATTCAACTTAACGGTCAAGGTAAAGCCTTAATTTATTCAATAAAAAATAATTCCGAAATTAAACCTATGCCTCAAAGTCTTATTACCCTATTCAAACAGCATCAAGATAAGCCAGTAAAAAAAGCAAGCAATACAACAAAGATTTCCAACTCAAAATATTATAAAGTAGTTAATGAAGGAGAAGGAAGGGATAACACTTTACTGTCATGGTTAGGGTCACAAATTAAAAATAATCCTAATATGAGAAAAAAAGAGAATCTAATTCCATATGCTTTTATGTATAATCAATGTTACTTAAATCCACCATTAGAAACTGATATAGTTATTCAGAAAGTTGATAGTGTACTTAAGTATGCATTACCTCCTTATTGTGATGAAAAAGGAAATGTTGACACTTGGTTATTAGTTCAATATGTAATGGAGAATAACCCCTGTTATGTTAAAGGAAATCTATGGTTCATTTACAATAAGCAAAAAGGGTGTTATGACTTTTTAGAAACTGAAAAAGTTCAAAAATTATTTTTTCAATATGCAATAAATAGTAAAGATAAAACAGTAAATCATTCATTAGAATTTGCTAAAAAAATCATGCTTACAAGTGAAGATGCACGAGAAACATTTGCTGAAAAAGATTATATTAATTGTTTAAATGGTGTAATTGATATAAAAAAAGACTCACTACTACCACACGATCCAAAATACAAGTTATCAGTACAATTTAAAGCTAATTTAATAGAACATGACTTTAAAACAAAATTTAATAATTCTCATTTCAAAAGTTTTTTAGAAGGTATTTTAGATACTGAAAGTATTATAACCCTTCAAGAGTCATGGGGACTTATGCTATCACCACATGGAAAGGAAGTTCAGAATTGCTTTATTTATAAAGGGGAAGGCTCAAATGGAAAAGGAGCTCTGGAAGAAATACAGGAAGCTCTACTAGACGAAAAATATATTTGCAGTATAGGTTTAGGTGACTTTAATGGTGATTATGACATATCAAGTGCAGAAGGAAAACACGTTAATATAGTCCGCGATGATGAAACAGAAGGGAAAATGAACAGTAAGATATTTAAATCAATGGTGTGCTCTGAACCAGTAAAGGTAAATCGTAAGTTTGCCAATATAGTTAGAATGAGGTTTAATATAACTCATTTTTTTGGACTTAATCGTATGCCATATACCTCTGATAAATCTAAAGGCTTTTTCCGCAGACCTATAATAATACCTTTTAATCAATCTTTTGGGAACGAAGAAGAAGTAAGAAAAGGTATAGCAAATAAATTAAAAGATCCTCTCATATCAGATAAGATAATAAGAAATGAAATTGACATTGTTTTTACTTGGGCTTATGAGGGGTTAAAAAGGCTTAAAAAAAATAATTGGACTGTAACGGTAAGTAATGCGGCTAAACAAGAACTCGAGAATTTTAAAGAAGAAGTTGATAGTGTCTATGCCTTTTATAAAAACTGTATTTCTCAAAGCAAAGGAAATCTTATAAATGCAACAGTACTCTATAACAGCTATAATGCTTTTTGCATTAAACAAAAAATAGTACCAGTAAGCCAGACTAACTTTGGCAGACAAATAAAAGGCTATGGTGTAAAAAAAGACAATGCAAATGGCAATAAGGTATACTATTTTGATATTTCTTTTAAAACTGAAAATACTGTTCAAGAAATACTACCAAAAGAGCCTGTATATAATGGCGTAAAAGCTTGCAATGAAGTAAAAATTTAGAGGAGCAAAAACAATGGCTAAATATATAAAATACAAAATAATAGAAGATAACTATAATACAAATTCACATTTTATCTATTGTGAGAATTCAAACATACCCTATATAACTATCAAAAGGCTAACCAAAAGATATTCCTATGTTGAAGTTGACATGGTTGCATTTAGGCCAAATCAAAAACTTATAAAAAAAATAATGTGTATATTAAACGATCATCACTCTATATATAAGGTACTTTCTGCACTAAAAATAATAAACAATCATGAATCCTTAGTTACTTCACTTGGAAGTGAAGTTTATGGGTTTAAAATCAAAAGACAATATGATGAACAATTTGCCTCAATATTATTTGACTTATATTATGAAGCACTGGAAAAAGCAAAAGAAACATTAATGGAGGAATTAGAATGTATACAACAATAAAAAACTTAACAGACCAGCTAAATGGATTTACTCAAGAAGTAGAGCAAGTAGTAGCCGAAATAATAGAAAAAGGCTATAGCAAAAATCAAGCAATAGAAATAGTAAGAATAGGTGTTGAAGACATTAAAGTCGAAGTAATGCACCAAAGTAATCACTTAAAAGAATCTCAAAATGAATTACTAAATGATATTATTTCTATTTTACAGGGAGAGATTAATTAAATGAATAGAGACAATTTAAGAAAAGTTGAAGTATTTAATAATAAAGATCAAGTAGAATGTATCGCTTATTTCCATGAGTTTTATAAAGATACTCATTGGAATGGACAAAGTACCCCTTGTGCACTTCTAGAGCTAGAAAATGGTGAAATGCTTATGGTGTCACTAGGTAAAATTAGATTTATAAGTTAGTAGAATGCTTATAAATCTTAACCAGGAGGAATTTATGAATATAATTGATGAATACAGGTTTAATAAAGCTAGATGTGAAATTCTTAAATTAGATATAAAAACTTATGAAAATGATTATGTCAATTTAGGAGATACAAAAGAACGTTTGGATACCTTAGAACGGCTAAACAGTGCCTATAAAGCTACACTAGATTTTATATCAGCATTTGAAAGTGCTTATGATCTGTTAACTGATGATGAAAAGTATTATATAGTTGAACATTATTACAATGAGAAACCACAAAAAGATATAGCACTTTATTACTTAAGCAATCCCGAAAAGATATTAAATATATCTCCATACAAAACACTAAGTGACAAAACATTAAATCTAATAACTATAATTAGATACTTAACTAACTTTAATAAAAGTATTATGAAAAAATTAGAGAGGATCAAATAAAATGGCTTATTTCAAAAATAAAGGAACAAAAAACAAACCTAATTGGATAGTTGAAGGTAGTTTCGGAACTGGCAAAGATGGAAAAAGATTAAGAATAAAAAAAACTGGCTTCAGAACTCAGAAAGAAGCAGAAGCATACTTTAATGAATATGCTAACAGTGTAAATAAAGGAACCATTAAGGTTGAAGCAAAAAATATTGTTTTTAGCGATTTTATAAATCAATGGTTTGATGAGCATAAAAGCAGAACTCTAAGTATTAATACCAGGACCAATTATAAATCTAGGATAGAAACACATATACTTCCTTACTTAGGCCGATATAAGCTAACTGAAATTGACACAATGATAGTCCAAAACTTTTATAATCATCTTGTAGATGAAGGCTTAAAGCCATCGTCAGTAAAGAAAATTATAGAAATAATAAATAATTGCTTTAAGTATGCAATTAAAATGAGGCTGATAGCTATATCTCCTACAGATATTGAAAAATTGCCAGTAACAAAGCCTAGTATTGAATACTGGAGCAAAGAACAGGTCGATTTCTTTTTAAATCAGATAGAAGGAACATCTTTGTATACCCCAATATTTATAGATATACTTACAGGATTAAGAATTGCTGAATTATGTGGTCTTAGATGGCGTAATATCAACTTAGAAAAAGGAGAAATTGAAGTAAGTGGCCAAATTGTATTTGATAGAATTAATAAGGTGTTAATACCTACAGACATTCTAAAGACCGATACAAGCTACAGAATAATAACTATACCTAGAATATTGGTTGAGCACCTAAGAGCCATTAAAGACGAATATACACCTAAAGAAAGTGATTTTGTTATTCAAAATAGATATGGTTTAATCTATAACCCCCGTAACCTATCAATGAACTTTACACGTGCAGTGTCTCATTACAAGGAATCTATTGAAGATATTACAAAGAGAAAAGGACAAGCTCCTATTAATTATATGCAACTTCCACAAATAACCTTTCATGGATTAAGACATACTCACGCTACATTATTACTTCTAAATAATGAAAACATAAAAGTCATCTCTGAAAGGCTAGGACATAAGGACATAGCTACAACATTAAACACCTATACCCATATCATGAAAGAATTTAAAGAAAGAACTGCTTCACTTTTAGATGAAATGTTTAAGAAGCCTTAAAGAAGTATTGTGTCGCTTAAATTGTCGCATTTCTAAAATCAAAAAAGCTACAAACAAGTTATACACTCATTTATAGCCTTTTTTTGGTATCCCCAGTAGGAATCGAACCTACATCTGTCCCTTAGGAGGGGACTGTTCTATCCATTTAACTATGAGGACATATCTAGTTATTTGAAAAATACATACTAATTTTAAACCTTTCTAACATTAAAGTCAAGATATGAAAAAAACTGCTGATAGAAAACTCCATCAGCAGTTTATATTAAATATCCCTACTATATACTATGCTGCTAATTCTTCCTTTTTACCTTCTATTAGCTTTACAAACTTTTCTCCTCTTTCTATGAAGAGAACAGCTACTGTTATAAATACTACCAGATATGCTAACATAACTAAAGAGCTATGTGCTATAACTGATATATCTGAGCCTGATATAGCCTCTCTTAAGCCTGAAATAGCATAAGTAAATGGAAGGTATGGATTTAGTACTGAGAAGAATTTTGGTACTAACTCTAATGGGAATGTACCTGCACAGGTTGTTAAGTTAAATATAAGTAATACTATTGCAAGTAACCTTCCTGCATCCCCTAGCAAGGATATAAGTGCTTGTATTATAGCTATAAATGTGAAAGATAGTAGTATATTGAATCCAAAATAAGCTATCATATTCGTTGGCTTAAGACCTAAGAATAATACTACAACACTTACTAATACAGCTTGTAGGAAGCCTATAAAGGTATATGAGAAGTATTTACCCAAAACTCTTGAAGCAGAACCTGCATTCATTCCATCGGCAACCTTTGGTGATATTACAAAGAACATCATTATTGCACCAACCCATAAGGATAATGGGATAAAGTATGGGGTAAATCCACTACCGTAGTCTTTCACTGCATTTATAGCATCTGTGCTTACCTTAACTGGTTCTGATACAAAGGCACCCATATCTTCACTTGAATTCTTAAGCTTAGTGTTTAGTTTTTCAGAACCTTCTCCTAACTTGTCTGATAATTCCTTAGAACCATCTGTAAGTTTAGTAACACCGTCTGAAAGCTCTGGCATCTTACCATTCAGCTGTCCTAAGCCATCATTTAACTTCGCTGATCCATCATATAATTGGCCTACACCACTTATTAATGTAGGAACAGATCCATTAAGTTGACCTAGCCCTCCAGCTACTTGGCTTGATCCATCATATAATTTATTTACAGCTCCATCTACAGTTTGGATACCTCCAGTTACTTGAGTAGATCCATCATATAACTTTTGGATACCTTGTGTTAACTGTGGAAGCGAAGCTATCAAGTTCTGTGCGGTTTCAAGATTTCCTTCTGTTAAAGTTCTATTAGCTATTTCCAATATATCTGCATTATTCTTCAAATCTTGTTGAAGTCCCTTAACTTGGTTTGCAAGCTCAGGTGCTTTTTCAAGCATAGCTAAAGTTTGAGGTGTACTAAGCTGAGCTATAAGAGGCTTAGCTGTATCAATATCATTCTTGACCTTTGCTAGCTTTGGAAGCAGTGCTTGAACCTTAGGATCTTGAGTACTTGATATTAAATCATTTATTAAGTTTAAGTTATCTTGATTCTTTGCCAAATCGCCTTGAAGTTCATTAGCTGTTTGAGTAAGCCCATATAAAGCTAATGCATTATCATCGGTCAATAAAGGTTTAATATTATTTGCTAAAGCTAAATTTTTATCTAAATCAGCTCTTAAGCTTCCATAGTTAGACAATAGTCCTTGAATCGCTTGAACTTGGTCTGCACTAATATTATTTAGTGAACTAGATAGACTTAGTAAGTTATTAGCATTTTGAGCAGAAGCTTGGGCTAAGCCTTGAATCAATTGGCTATACTTTTTCAAAGTATTTATATTATCTATATATGGCTTAACATTCATACTGCTCATCTTAAGGATTGCTGGAGCAGTCTTATTTATATAGTCTTTGTATGGTTGAGCTTGGCTATCAGTTAACTTTCCTGCTGCAACTAAAGCATCAAGTCCATTTAAAAGCCCATCCTTTTGTTGTTTAAATGTATCTGTATTAATCTGACTTTGCATATTTTGTATGTCTTCTAAGCTTTGCTCTAAGTTTGGTAAGTCATTCATAGTATTCTGTAAAGCTTGTTGAGCACTAGTATCTTTACCAAAGGCAGCCGAAGCTTGTAGAAGAGAGCTTAATTGTGCTTTGTTTGAAGCTACATTACCTAGTGCCTGGCTTACTGCACCAGTATTTATAGTTCCAAAAGAGTTTATTGTTGCATTTAACTTGTTTACATTATCTATGGTAGCTCTCAAATCAGAGAAAGTTTTCTTCATAGCATCACTTGACGACATTATTCCTGCAAGTTCTTTAGGTAATTTGCTTTGTACTCCAGTGAGCATAGCTTGAAGCTTGTTTGCATCATTAACTAACTTTGTAGCATTGGCAACTCTAGTCTGTAAGGCTTGTTGGTTTTCAGCCTTTGAGAAGTCCATTTGAGATAAAACGAGCTGTATTGAAGGTTTGCTCATTATAGTCTTTATGCCTTCATCACTAGCTAATTGCTGTACATCATCCATTGTGCTTTTAACTAACTTAACGTTAGTAGTATTTAGAGAGTTAAGTATTGAAAGATCTTCATTGGATACCTTTTTTCCTGCTGTTATTACAGCTCTAACCTTTTGTAGATTCTCAACATTTAGAACCTTTTTAGGATCAAGCTTGTTAAGACCTAGACTTACAATAGTATCTTGACCTTGCTTAACCTTATCATTTAACTGTCCTAGTGCATTAGTTATCTGACTTGAACCATCAATTAATTTAGGTACTCCAGCTGAAGCCTTTAACTGTCCAAGACCATCTGTTATTTGATTTGATCCATTATAAAGTTGAGATACTCCGCTTGGCATAGCAGATGTCTTATCTTTTAATTGACCTATACCATTCTTTAGTGCAGTAGAACCATCATTAAGTTGAGCGATTCCATCCTTCATAGTAGGTACACTGCTACCTAAAGTATTTATACCATCATAAAGTTTCTTACTTCCGTCTGCAGCTTGCTGCATTCCATCTTTTAGTTCATACATATTATCAAAAGTAACCTTAGTAAATTCTTTTGATATATTAGATGAAATTTTTTGTTGTATTGCTAGTTCAACTTTTCCTCCAATTTGTGAAGCAAGAAAATTCTTTTTATCGTTAGGCACAAACTTAATCTCTGGTGCTTCTGGTTTGTGATCCTTAGATCTTATTATTTTACTAGAAAAATCTTCTGGAATTACAAACATTGAATAATATTTGCTTCCACTTAGCCCATCCTTTGCATCTTGTAAGGTCGTAAAGTTCCACCCTACTTCCCTATTATCTTTTAGTTCTTTTACAATATCATCACCATAGTTTACAGCCTTACCATCATTCTCAGAACCCTTGTCTAAATTGACAACAGCTATTGGAAGATCTTCTAATCTTGAATATGGATCCCAAAAGGCTGCTAGATAAAGTAAGCTGTATAATAACGGTACTATGATGATTGCTACTACAGAAACTCTTATCAGCCTGTTTCTAAATATGCTAGAAATGTCTTTCCAAGCAATTTTAGCAAATTTCATATTTCCACCCCACTTTTCATAAGTTTTGTACTGACTGGTCAGTTTCATTTATACTACATAGTACAACTTTTTTCAAAGCCAATTACAGGCGATTATACTAATATAAACCTCGTAAACTAAATAGAACTCAATATTTCTCTCAATATCCTAAATATACCTATTTTGTATGTGTATTAAATAGTCCCGTATCTATTATATGAATCTTTATGGAAAAGATAGTTTTCTAGACGGTAAAAAAGGCTACTGACAAATGTCAGCAGCCCTTAAAGTATAATAGTTTAAGATTTATTAATTTGTAACCCTCTGAAATTATAATCTATTAGGTTATCAATAATGTTCTCTAAGTTTATCTTATCTATATTCAATATCTCGTATATAGCAGCAGATATTAAACTTCCAAAAAAAGCATAGGCTAAAAAAGAAGTATCTCCCTTCCTTATAAGCCCTGTATCTGAAGCTTCTTTTATGTAAACTTCAATGCTATACACATACTTTTGCAATTGATTTCTAAGTTCAAACTGTCTTAGCTCTTGGCCCCACAACTGACTCATTATAACCTTAAAAAATTCCTTATTTTTATATAAAAATGAGAGTTGTATCTTACACACTTCTTTAAGCTTAAATAATGCATCCCCTTCCAAGTCTTTAACTTGATCTATTTCTTCATGCATAAGGTTTATACCCTCAGTAATTATGAAGTTAAATATTTCTTCTTTACTTTTAAAGTGATAATATAATGTGCCTTTTGCAACACCTGCTTCTAGAGCTATTTCATCCATAGTAGCACCATTATAACCAGCTTTTGAAAATATACTTATTGCAGCTTCAAAAATTATTCTTTTGGTTTTATTCATCTTAACTCACTCCGTAATTTTTATTGACCAGCCAATAAAAATATATAAATTTAGGTAAACTACTTATATCTAAACATTATATACATATTTTATACATACTTATTTATCTTAAATATACAATATTTAGATAGTATTAACAATATCTATTTCAAGATATTATTGTTGACCAAAAAATCTGATATGATACAATTAAGTGAAAATATGTGGTATATATTTATATAAAGATGTAATACTTTGATCTGAAATCTATTTTAAAAGCTCCTCTGGGTTCTGAGAGAAGAATTTGAAACTATAAATTTTATTGCTAAGTGGTACATCTAATATGCTATATGTATCAAATATATATTTAAAAGGTGAGGTAAAACTATGATTAAGATCTACGATAGAAAAACAAAAAACTATGAGGAAGAACAGGTTGCTGGATTAAACTATTTAAAGTGGTGTTATGAATCTCCTGTAGGAAAAAGCTTAACAGAGCTTTTTATAAAGCGAAAGCTTTTCTCAAAAGTGTATGGTTATTATTGTGATTCACCTTTAAGCAAGAAAAAGGTAAACGAATTTATAGATGAATTTAATATAGATATTAATTTAGCAGTAAAAAAGCAGTCTGAATTTACAAGCTTCAACGACTTCTTTTGTAGAAAATTAACCTCTGAAGCTCGTCCAACAGATATGAACAAAGATGCATTAGTATCTCCAGGTGATGGAAGACTATTTGTATATGAAAATATAGACTTAGATAATATAGTTCAGGTAAAAGGTCTTACTTATTCTCTAAAGGAATTAATAAGTGATGATGCTGTAGCAAATGAGTACGATGGAGGAACCTGCATACTGCTTCGTTTATGCCCTACTGATTACCATCGTTTTCACTTTATAGACTATGGAACTTGTGGGGAAACAAAAAAAATAGATGGTAGCTACTATTCAGTAAACCCTATAGCTCTAGAAAAAGTACCAAAGCTATTCTGTCAAAACAAAAGAGAATGGTCTCTATTTAAATCAGAGAACTTTGGTGACATACTTCATATAGAAGTTGGTGCAACCTGTGTTGGTACAATAATTCAAAGCTATACTCCTAATAAAAAGGTAGAAAAAGGAGCAGAGAAAGGCTACTTCAAGTTTGGTGGTTCCACTACTATATTATTCCTAAAGAAAGGCGTAGCTAAAGTCCATAATGATATAATAGACCAAACTAAGCTAGGCTTTGAAACAAAAGTAACTATGGGTGAAACAATAGGCATAAAACTATAACATCTAAATACGATCTTCTAAAGGATAAAAAACCTCTCACTAAATTTAATGAGGGGTTTTATCTTAATACTATTTTTCTTAATTTCTCTTCAAAGCTATCTCTGTTTCCATCAAATATTACTACACTAATGCCCATTTCTTTCGCTCTTTCAAGCACAGGTTTTTTTAATGGCATTTTAGTAGCAACCAAAATCTTAATAACCTCTTCTCCACCTAACTGATGAGCATAAACATTTAGTTCATTCAATGCAACTTCATCATATTTCCCTGAGTCCTTACAAGAAATGCAAATCAAAACAGTATCCTTTATAGCTACTACATCTAATTCATTCTTTACCCTTGACTGTTCATCGTCCCATAGAAATAACATACCACTCTTAACATCATTAACTTGCTGTATTCTTTCGATTACCTTCCTTGTATAAGTTTCTAACCAAGATCCACTCTTAAAGATGAAGGTTTTTATATAATTATTTAGAAACTTTATATTTACATACTGTTCATGTTCTATAATATAATCGATTTGATTTTGATTTTTAAGAAGCTTTAGTATTGAATTATATATATTTATCTCTTCTTCTGTAAGAAGGCTCATATCTAGCCCCATAACCGTAGGGTCTGCTTCATTGTGTATAAAAACCTTTGGATCGTATAGTCTATGTTTTAATCTTTCCCAAGTGTCTAAATTATTTGATATCAAGTCTATTAATTTTTCTATTATATCATTGCTATTGCTTTCCATAGAATCAACTATTATGGATCCCCCTATGCTTTCAATCATATCCTTAATATTTAAATCTTCAAACTCCTCATCCACTATATTTATAACATCTTCATTAAAGCTAGTGAGCTTCTTATTTTCAATATCTAAATATACGCAAGGAAAGTTATATTGCTTTGCCAAATGTAGTAATATTAATGAATTAAGTCTTTGGCCTCTTGTGAGATTTATTAATACCTTATTATTTTTATATTTTTCAACAATAGCTTTGATTGATTCTATATCGAGCTTTTCTATTACCTTGGTTACAAATATAATGTTTGGAAAGTTCCTAGAATAGTATTTTCTTAATCCTTCTAATTGGATGTCAGTATCATTATCCTTATCACATATAAAAACAACCTCTTTAGGTTGAAACCTCTTAGTTGCTATTATACTAGCCTCATTATGTGTATCAATTAAATTCAATAAAATATCATAATTCATACAATCACCTCTTAGGTGAAATATACCACCCCAAGTAATGAGGTGGTATATTTCTTTAATATCCATAAAAGCTTTTCTATTTAACCATTAATGTATTTTTGAAGTTTATTACTTTACAAGTGAACCAATTAACCTTTAGGAAAGAAAGTTTCTAATAATATATTATTAAAACATTCCGAATTTCTTGTGATTAGATCTTGTAAGTACATAAGCCACTGAAGCCACTGATACAGCAAAACCAACACTAGCATATATGCACTCCTTCATTCCCCAATCCTCAAACATATTATGATGCTTTGCATTATTAGAATGATGATCATACTCCTTTTGTTCGCAATGATCATATTCCATATATGCTGATTCTAAATCCTCTTTTGGAAAAGGTGCTCTCTTATATTTCATAAGATGTCTAAATTCTTTATTAAGATTTACTCCTACGCTTCTATTCATTTCTACCGTTTTGTAAAACTAAAATACTCTGCAAATAACTTCTAGAGTTTAATTTTACTTCCTTATTCACCGTGTCCGATTTTGTATATTTAATACTATCTTCGTATGGTCTGACACTCCAAAGGCGTAACTTCGGATGAAACTCACCCTACATATAAGCATATGGTCTATAAATATGCTCATTCCAACGGTTTTTCAGCTCCTTTCAAACTTATTGACCATATTTTCAAATTAAAATGTTTTTTATCATTATAAGTTTCAATATAAGGATGCCCTAAATATTAATATTTAAGTCATAAAAATCATGGTTTAGTTTAAATTTTATAATAATAGTTATTTCTATTTTATTTTTATAACTCTCATATAAATCGGATTTATGTAAATAATAATCTTATAACTTTAATAGAAAGGAGCAATTTATTATGCCACAACATAGAATAATGAGCTTTACTGATGAAGATGGCAATAAGGTAGAGTATAAGATCTTAGATCAAGTTTTAGTAAACTCTGCTGAATATGTTCTTATGTGTCCTGTTAATGATGAAAGTAGTGTGGAGATATATAAGATAAACTTCGATAAACACTGGAATGAATCTCTAGAAGAAGTGGAGAACCCTGATATAATTAACCAAGTAAAACAAAGCGCTCACATATGATAGCATATTAGCCCAGACTAACTAAATCAATCTGGGCTAATATAATAATCTTATTCTCTTTATTTTTCAGGAAATAATTTATTACATAAACTGATAAAATCTTTTTTACTAACTCTAACTTAATCTTTGGTGCCGCTAAAATCCTCTGTTATAATTAATTTTAAATAAGTTCTCTAATCAAGTCAGCATTTGCTAAAGGCAGTCCTTCCATTGGATTCAGGCCCTCATCATTTAGTATATTTATTGCTTTCTCTACAAGATTTATAGCTTTACAAACAGAGGTTTCTAAATCCTTTCCTTGAAGCATACTTCCTATGAGTACAGATGCAAAAGCGTCTCCTGTTCCAGGATAGTATCCATCTAAAGTATCTCTGCAATACTCTTTTATCGACTCTGAACTACTATCATATAAAAAGGTACTTATCCTCTCTCCCTTTAACACTGAAGTTAAGACAATCTTTTTAGGCCCAATTAAAGATAGCTTACTTAAAATATCTAAAACTTCACTATCTTTTGGATTTTCATTATACTCCCTTCCTAGCAAAAGGTAAGCTTCAGTAAGGTTAGGCGTTATGATATCAGCATATGGCAGAAGAGATTTTATATTTTCTATACTTTCATCACTTATAAAGCTGTACGGCTTTCCATTGTCACCCATTATAGGGTCCAATAAAACAATATTATCCTCAGCCTTGAACCTATTCAAAAACTTCTTAGCGAAAATAACTTGATTTAATGAAGTAAATAATCCTAAATATATTCCATTAAAACTTAGTTTCAGTTTATCCCACTGATCAAGATATTCATCTAAAAAAGCATCATTTCCGATATTCTTTACACCTTTAAACCCACCATGACTTGTGAAAAGTGCTGTTGGAATAGGATTAACCTCAATTCCCATATTGTACATTATAGGAATTGTATTCATTAAAGCTGCTCCACCAAAGGATGGTAGGTCATGCATTACAGCAATTCTTTTTCTCATCACTTATGCTCCTTAAACTTATAACCCAATATTAGCTTTCTTAGTTATTGGTTTTATTATTGATGTTACCACTAAGGAAAATATTATTCCTATTACAGAAGTTGCAATAGATGTTAAAGTATGCTGAAGTGCCACTGGAAGGTTGTAGAAAACTAGCCAATCTACAAAGAAATATCCTATTAAAGAAACTATAGCCCCTACAAGGAAGGCAAAAAGATTCTGAATAGGACTCTCGCCCTTCTTGCTTCCTAAAAAAGCTATTTTGCCAGCGCTATAACCTTGAAGCCCCTTTATTATGAATGTAAATATAGCATAAGATGCATAAGCTGGATCTAATAAATCAAACAACCCGCATCCTATAGCCCCAGCAAAGCCTGCTTCTGGTCCTATCATTACAGCAGAAATAAAGATAGCTGTAGTTCCTAGATGTATCATAGTTTTTGCTCCACCTAAGTTAAGTGGTATATTAATATAGGTAGCTACAAAACATAAGGCTGCTAATAAACCTATATAAACAACATTCTTTGTCTTCATAAAATCACCTCTATTAGTATATTTATACACTATTATAGGTGGTTGTTATCTTTTGTAAAGTGTATCGATACAAAAAGTCCTTTAATGAACATCCTTAACATACTGTTTATCTTTCTGGAGTATGTGCTGCTTTATCCATATAACAACAAAGTCTAAAATATCTGCTATATATTTATCTTGATTATCTTTTAGCTCGTTAATGTCTATACTATCTATCTTTTCAATAAAATAATCATGCTGTAACTTGTGGCTAAATATCTGTTTATGCTTTATACTTTCCATAAACTTTTCCTCTTCAGAAAAATGAAACTTAGTATAATATTTTAATTCATTTATTACTGATTGTATTTCTTTATACTTATCCTCATAGAAACCGCCATTGACAATTTGATAACATTTATCAGCTATCTCAAATAACTTTCTATGCTCATTATCTATTTTATCTATTCCAGTTTCATATTCTTTAGTTAATTCGTACATATACTTCTCCCCTTTACTACAAGAATATTAGCTCTAAATAACTATACTACTACTTAAGTTATATCTGAGTTATTTATCTATAACATTGACAAATAAACAAATTAACTTAAGAGACGATTAGTTTGTTTTTAACTTCAAAAAAACTTCTTAAAGTCTCTTAATATTTATTCTGTATTTAAATTATTTGTATTAAATTGATCTTTTACGACCTTAAATACAAATATATTATTGCAGTATACATTATTATTTACTTCGTTGTATTTAATATGAAACAAAACTTCAGATTTATATTAATAAACCTGAAGTTCTCTTTTATCTTGTTGGGATTATTTCTATCCAATATTCATCTGGATCATTTATAAAGTATATACCCATCGCTTTATTTTCAAAGCATATGCATCCCATTTTTTCATGAAGAGCGTGAGCAGCTTCAAAGTCATCTACCTTTAATGCAAGATGGAACTCATTATCTCCAAGATTATATGGTTCTTTCCAATCTCTAAGCCATGTAAGCTCTAAAGTATGAGCTGAAACTCCATCACCTAGATAAACCAATATAAAGCTTTCATCTGCTGCAACTTTTCTTCTAACTTCTTTTAAGCCTAATGCCTCTTCATAAAATGCTAAGCTTTTTTCAAGATCTAATACATTTATATTATTATGATCAAATCTAAAATTCATTATGTTAACCTCCCCAAAATTTAAATAATAACTATTTCAATATATAAGTTTATTTTCTTAATTATAATTATATTATAAAAATTAGTGGTAATAAATATTTATGATAAGCAAAAATAACTAATCATCTTTTATTATCAACTTTTGCTTACTTTAAAATATAAAGTCTTTATAAAAAGTATGGCTGAAGTTAGCTTTTTATAAATTAGATATTACTTGATAATTAGCAAGATGTCCTTATTTACATATATTATACATAGTCCTATAATATGGTATATAGCACGTTTAATTTAAACAATTTTATGCATAATAAAATTGAAGCAAAATTTATAGGAAAGAGTGATATATATGAGCAACTTTAACATAAGAGCAAATTACCTTTTTAATAGTGGTTTTTCAGTAGAAACAGAAAACTATCTTTTAATCTTTGACTACTTTAAAAATACAGTAGATAATGATATAAAAGACAGAACTACTGGTGCTATAAGTGAAGACGACCTACAAACTTCTAAAAAATTAATAGTCTTTTCTTCTCATAGTCATGCAGATCATTTCAATCCAGTCATCCTTGAATGGGAAGGAATAAGGCCAGATATAAGATATGTACTAAGCAGTGACATTCAACCAAATAGCAATAGTAAAAACATAAATATTATGAATCCTTATGAAACCTTAAACCTTCTGGGAATAGAAATAAAAAGTTTTGGCTCCACAGACCTCGGAATATCTTTTTTAGTTAAGGTAGATGGAGTGAGTATCTTCCACTCTGGAGACTTAAATTGGTGGTATTGGTGGGATGACACTAAAGAAGATATAGCTGAAGCTGAAAGATTATTTAAAGAAGAGATTTCTAAAATAAAGGGCAATCAGATAGATATTGCTTTCTTCCCAGTAGATCCAAGACTAGAACACAACTACTGTGCAGGTGGTGAATACTTTATAAAAGAGCTTTCACCTAAAGTCTTTATACCAATGCACTTTG
Source organism: Clostridium manihotivorum (assembly GCF_004015185.1). GTDB lineage: Bacteria > Bacillota > Clostridia > Clostridiales > Clostridiaceae > Clostridium_AR > Clostridium_AR manihotivorum. Next base: position 174,567 of record NZ_CP025746.1, read on the forward strand.
GTGAAGACTATGCTACCACTGAAAAGTTTAAAGAAAAAATGGCTGACTCTGATGTTGATGTAAAAACAATTAGCGGTAGAGGAGAAGAGTTTAATCTATAACTTCGGTTAATACAGGCGAAATAAGTTCATTTTTTTACTGTTTAACCCAAATAGCTATTGTAAATCCTTTATACTGCTAGGCTTAGATAACAAAAAAACTTATACTGGTCTCAATAGAAAAAAGTCGCTGAAGGTCTTCAGTGACTTTTTTGGGCCTATAAGCTTTTCCTGAACATGCGTTAAGAAATTCAATTAGTCAACATAATTTTATTTTTTTTAAATTAGGCTACATTTAATAATATTATTGAAATTAAGTGGTTAAGAAGGAGATGCTATATGAGCGAGCAATTATAATTAAAATATATCTGGTTTTACCTTATTCTCTATTTCACCACTATTGCCTAACTTATTAAAGGCAGGTCCTTCAACATTATCACCATCATAATTAAACCTAGAGCCATGGCAAGGACAGTCCCATGTTTTTTCGGCTTCATTCCATTCTAATTCACAGCCTAGATGAGTACATGTAGTATTAACAACATGAAGGTTGCCATCTTCATCGCGATATGCCCCTAATCTTTCTCCATTCACCTTTACAACCTTAGCTTCTCCATTTTTCACTTCAAGTTCTTCAGGTAATGCTTCAAGCTTTCCCTTTATAAGATTTTTAGCCACATCTAGATTTGTTTCTACTATCTTAGGTACCGAAGATATATCAAATCTCGAAGGACTATATACCTCCTGCCATTTATTCTTTCCGTCAGCAATTAAATCTGTAATAATTATTGCTGCAGCAGTACTGTTAGTCATGCCCCACTTACCAAAGCCGGTTGCAACAAAAACTCTAGATGTATTAGAATTGATAAGACCAACGTATGGCAGGTTATCTATAGTTATACAGTCTTGAGTAGACCACCTATATAGTACACTTTGCAAGTTAAAGTTATCCTTTGCAAACTTGCCTAAGTTATCATAATGAACATTAGTTTTATTTTCCGCTCCTGTCTTGTGGTGTTCCCCTGCTATTATTAATATTTCACCGTCATCAAACCTTTGAGAGCGTATAGATCTTAGTGGCTTTTCTGCTGTTATAAACATTCCATCAGGCGATGGTACATTTGATTTAACTCCTATTGCATAAGACCTTTCAGAATGCATTCGTGCAAAGTACAATCCAAGTCCATCATAGCAAGGAAAATGTGACGCTACTATAACTTTAGAAGCAAAAACCTTTTTGCCATCATCTGTTTTAACTATGCATTTATCACTGCTATCATCAACATCAACAACCTTTGTATGTTCGAAGATACTACTTCCGTCTCCTGGTATATCCTTAGCTAATGCAAGTAAGTATTTTAATGGATGAAATTGTGCTTGATTATCAAAGCGAACAGCCGCCTTTGTATCAAAAGGTAATGGAGCCTTATCTAGATAAGTGGCTTTTATTCCTAAGTTTGAAGCCGCTTTAACTTCATTCTCAATCTTCTTTATATATTCATCAGACTGAGTATATATATAAGCTTGCTTCTCTTCAAAATCACAATCTATATTCTTTTCTTTAATTAAATCAGCGATGAAATGAATAGCATGTTCATTTGCTTCCGCATACTTCCTAGCCTTATCATGTCCTACACTTTTTGTAATTTTGTCATAAATTAACCCATGCTGTGAAGTTATTTTAGCAGTTGTGTGCCCAGTAGTTCCATGGGCTATATTATTAACCTCTAAAATAGCTACCTTAAAGCCTCTTCTCTTTAAAAGAAACGCAGAGGTTATGCCAACCATTCCCCCTCCTATTATTGCAACATCTACATTGATATCTTCAGCCAAAGCTGGATATTCAGTTTTATCAACTGAGGCAATCCAATAGGGCTCATGATTGCTTAAAAATACATCCATGTTATTGTTACTCATATTAATCCTCCAAACTAATATATTTATAAACTACATTTATAATTTACTAGTTGGGAAAATTTATGTATTAATCTAGATTCATTAAATATTTATACGTTAATATTAATTCACTTTTATTTGCAACGCTTGTACCAATATCCCCTTACCCTTCATATAATATTATATAAACTCCTATATTACATAGGAAATCTAGCTTAATAATACACTTGTTGAAAGTTACTAAATTGGGTTTCCTAAAAAATTTATAGGAGGATTTAAATACTATGGAAAAATGCAATCTTTGTGCAGAATTTGCGAAAACTCTTGGTGCAGAAATATTGATATCTAACAAGAGATTATGTACCGTTACCTTTATGAGAGATATAGATGCAGAAATACTTGGAAGACCAACCCATTCACCATTGGCTTTAGCAGCCATGTTCTCTTTCGAATCTATGGATAGAGAAGGTAAAGCACTTAACCTAGGTGAAACAGTTATCTTACAAAGAGAAATTAATGATTTTATCAGTGTTCTTAGAAAGTATGGAATAATTGTAACGGCCCTACACAATCACTGGCTGTTTGAGGATCCAAGACTTATGTATATTCACTTTGAAGCTATAGATCATCCTTTAGCTTTTGCAAAGAAGGTAGCTGAAGCTCTTAAGGTTTTAAAATAGATTAACTTTTCTATATACAAATAATAAAGAGTTCCTATAGCGAAACTTAATTTATACTTGCTTTGAAATTGGACTCTCGCTAATTTTAATAGTTCGGTTAGGAACTATATATATAGGTATCCTTTACGAAAACTTAATTTTTATATGTTTGATAATCCCGGCTTCTGGGGATTTTGTGGCATGTATAAATTAATAGTTGAAGTTGGTTCCCTATAGCCATAAAAAGATTTTAAGTTTAACTTTATTTAATCATAATATATTAAAGAGGTTGAAGCATAGATTTTTATATCTAACTTCAACCTCTTAATTTATTTGTGTTCTAGCTATATTTCTTTAAGAAGCAAATTCTAATATATACTTTTACCTTCTTTTTCTTCTGGCTAGTACAATTCCACCGATAATAATAACAATTATCCCTATAACTAATAGTAGATTAGAAGATATTAAACTACCTGTCTTAGGAAGGTTAGTTTGCTTAATAGTTTTATCTGGTGCATTAACCGGTGTTATGGTTTTACCTGTACCAACTTTGTCAGTTACAACTGTATTTGGGGTAGCTTTAACTACTTCAGTCTTATCTGGTGTTACTGGTACCACAGGTTTAGCGGTTCTATTCATGGTCACATCAAATCTTACTATTTCATTATCTACAGATATAGTAGGACTCTTAAATGTATCATAGCCCTCTTTATCTGCTTTTACATAATAGTCTGTACTTGGGAATACCATAAATGCATATTCACCATCAACATTGCTTTCTTGAGGATTGGCATTGTCAGATGGTTTAAATCCCTTAACTTCTGGTAGATTTACTATACTATCTGGCTTTATTCCTTTAGCTATATTTCTAGCTGTATTAGCATAATAAAGAACGACATGTACTCCATCAATTACTTTTCCTGTAGCACTATCAGTGATTGTTCCATATGGGTCAATTAATACATTAGTTATATTAATCTGGCCACTTTCTGCTACATTAACATTTGCAGTACCAACAATTATCTTTTGACCACTTGCAAAAGTATAATAAACAGCTAAAACATATTGCTTTCCAACTGAAAGTCCATCAGCCTGGAAACCACCTTCATTTTGGTTATTATCCATAGTTGCTAGCATCTCTGGCTTAACATTTGATATGTCTTGTCCTTTCTTTATGTCAGTCTTAGAGCTATCAAATACAGCCATATTTAAACCACTAAATGATGTAAGTACACTTGTTTTTCCATTAGTATCTTTAGTAAGTAATAGTCCAGCAACGGTATTATTTGAGGCATAAGTTTCCTTCTTATCTCCAGTTATATCTCCTGCTACACAGTTCTGTTTGAAAGTCTTTAATTGTACAGCATCACCTATCTTTACTGGCTTTGTAATATTAACATCATAACCAATATTACCTTTAGGTACTGCAATCTTATACTTTCCAGTTTCATCAGTAACCATCTTAGAATAGAAGTCTACTATTCCATCATTGTTAAAGTCCTTAGAAACCACAATCGCTGCTCCACTTACAGGCTTTCCAGTTTCATTATCCACAACGATACCTTGGATACTTCCAGGTTCAAAGGTTACAAGAATTTGCCTACTTGTGCTTAAGCCATTTTTAGCGTCTGTGATAGTAGCCTTTACAGGTATTACTTCACTTGTAGTGCTTTCTATTTTATCAGATTTATAATCTACATAAGCTGTACCATTATTATCTGTCACAGCTGAATTCCCATTAGGGAAGCTACCCTTTGACGCATCAAAATCAACCTTTAGTCCCTTTAGAGTGTTTCCATTCTTGTCCTTAACAACTACGCTAAGCTTCGTTGTTGAAACGCCATCTCCAACTATTGTATTTGGATTAGAATCCATCTCTATGTTGTAATTAACTAGAGCTATATCTTTTTTCATAGTAGGATCTAAGACACTATTAGGTTTAGCATCAATCTGTACTGATGTAACGTTGTTATTGCTATCATGAGCTTCTAATATATACTGACCTAACTTAACATTAGGTAATGAGTAAACTCCCTTTGAATCAGAAGTAGTTTTGTATATAAGTTTTCCTTCTAGATCATAAAGGCTTATATCTGCTCCTGCAATTAATGAATTATCTTCCTGTTTCACTACTTCACCTGATAGACTAATGCTCTCTATCTTATCTATAATATGAACGTTTCTAACAACCTCTTTGGCAGCATTGCCACTTGCGTCCATAACATTATACTTTACAAAATAGTTGCCTTTAACATTAGTGTTAACATTACTATCCATAGCTATCTTACCAGTGATATCACCATCATAGTTATCTTTAGCAACAGCACCTTGGTCCTTATATTCTGTTCCTACCTCTAATGTTATATCAGAATCACCCTTCATCTCTATGATAGGCTTTTTCGTATCTACAACTTTTACTATTCTCTTAGCTGTATCAGCTTTATTCCCAGATAAGTCAGACACATCGTATGATATAGTGTATTCACCTATTTTATTAGTATCAACTACTCCCTTAGTTTTAATACTATCTGTAAGATTACTGTCATAGTTATCAGTTGCAGTAGCACCACCATCAGTATAAATGTTCTGAGCTTCAACTGTAACAACTGAATCCCCTACTATATTTATAACTGGCTTTGTTGTGTCTTTTACATGAATTGTTCTTACTATTGTATCAGCAGCATTTCCTGATCCATCTTTAACATTGTAAACTATTGTATAATCTCCAAGCTTATCAGTGTTAACTGCTCCTGAAACAACCAATTTTGAATTTATGTCATTATCATAATTATCACTTAAAGCAACGCCAGGGTCTACATACTTACTATGAACTTCTATTGTTTGTTCAGCATCACCCTTTAAGGCAATAACTGGTTTAGTTGAGTCTACTATGTGTATTGTTCTTTTTACAGTACTAGCACTATTATTAGCAGCATCTTTTACGTTATAAGTTATAACATAATCACCTAGCTTATGAGTATCAACATTTCCGCTAATAACTATATCCTTGGAAATATCTCCACTATAGTTGTCAGTAGCAGTTGCACCCTTTTCCACGTAATCATGATTAACTTCTAAAGTTTCATCTGAATCGCCCTTTAAGGCTATTATAGGATTGGTAGTATCAACTACATGTATAACTCTTTTAGCCGTATCTGCAGCATTATTTGAATTATCCTTAACATCATAGTTTATACTATAATCTCCAACCTTATCAGTATTTACTTCTCCAGACTTAATTATCTTAGAAGTTATATCCTCATCATAGTTATCAGTTGCAATAGCACCTGGATCTACGTAAGAAGCATGTACTTCAATAGTTTTATCTGTTTCTCCCTTTAAGCTTATGATAGGTTTAGTAGTATCTAATACATGTATAGTTCTTTTTACTGTATCAGCCACATTACCTGAGCTATCTTTAACATCATAGCTTATAATATATTGTCCAATTTTATCAGTATTAACTTTTCCACTAACAGTTACATTTGAAGTTATATCATTATCATAGTTATCAGCTGCGCTTACCCCTTCATCAGTATACCCTTTGTGAACTTCAACATTTATATCAGAATCACCCTTTAAGGTAATTACAGGCTTAGTAGTATCCACTACATGTACTGTTCTTTTTAAAGTAATAGCAGTGTTATTTGAGCTGTCTTTAACGTCATAACTTAAAGTATAATCACCAAGCTTATCAGTGTTAACTGCTCCTGAAACTGAAACCTTGGATGTTAAATCATTGTCATAATTATCATTAGCTGTGAATCCAGCTTCTTCATAATTCTTATGAACCTCTATAGTTTGGCTTTCCTCACCTTTTAACTTTATAACAGGTTTTGTTGTATCTACTACATGGATGGTTCTTAATATTGTATCAGCTTTATTTCCCGAACTATCTTTAACATTATAAGCTATAGTGTAATCTCCAAGCTTATCTGTATTTAAGTTTCCATTTACATCAATTGCTGAGCTTAAGTTCTCGTCGTAGTTATCACTTGCAACAGCCCCTAGATCTACATATAAACTATGAACTTCCAATGTTATATCTGACTTTCCTACTAAACTAATATTAGGTTTTGTAGTATCTACCACATGTATGTTTCTCTTTACTGTAGCAGCAACATTATTTGAGCTGTCCTTAACATCATAGGATATAACATAATCTCCAAGCTTGTCTGTATTAACTTCGCCAGATTTTATTGCCTTTGATTCTATATCTTGATCATAATTATCTTTAGCTGTTACACCTTCATCTAAATAATTATTATGAACTTCTACAGTAATATCTTCCTTACCATTTATGCTTAGTACAGGTTTAGTTGTATCTACTACATGTACTGTTCTTTTTACTGTATCAGCAGTATTATTTGATATATCTTTTACATTGTAATAAATCGTATAATCTCCAAGCTTATCCTTGTCAACAGTTCCTGTTACTGAAAGTCTTGAAGCAATTTCCGGGTCATAATTATCACTTGCTATAGCACCTGCATCTACATATTCATTATGAACTTCTAAAGTAACTTCTGAGTCACCGTTGATAGTTATCACAGGCTTAGTTGTATCTACAACATGTACAGTTCTTTTAACCGTATCGGCACTGTTATTTGATGAATCTTTAACATCATAAGATATAACATAATCACCTAGCTTATGAGTATCAACCGTTCCACTAATAACTATATCCTTAGAAATATCTCCATTATAGTTGTCAGTAGCAGTTGCACCTTTTTCTACGTAATCATGATTAACTTCTAAAGTTTCATCTGAATCACCCTTTAAGGCTATTATAGGCTTAGTTATATCTACTACATGAACATCTCTTACTACAGTAGAAGTATTTCCTGCAGCATCAGATACAGTATATGTGATAGCATAGTCACCTACCTTGCTGGTATCTACTGATCCTGTTTTGACAAGCTTGTCATTCAAATCTCCGTCAAAATTATCAAAGGCAGTTGCACCTTCTTCAGTATAGGTTAACCCAACTTGTATCGTTCTAGATTGCATTCCTATTAGTCTAATAACAGGTTTTTCGCTATCTTGAGCAAATGGTTCTGAATAAGTATAACCAGATTCTAACTTACCTGGATCCACAGCTTTTACTCTAAATGCTGAATGTGGTGATGAATATCCACTAGGTAATGTATAAGTGTACTCTAAATCATTACCAGAGTATATTGTGGTCCAGTTATCATCAGCACCATATTCTAAAACATAGGTCAATTTATCATTATCTGGGTCAACAGAAGCTGCCCATTTAGGCGTTATTACATCACCAGCTTTATGATGCTGATCAAAAAGACTAGTTGTAAATCCTCCTGGTGTTGAAGGCGCATGATTTACCGCTGAAATAGATAAGGTTTCTGTAGCTGTATTAGAGATAGCCCCTATAGAACTTCTAGCAGCCCAGTCAAATGATGTGTTCCCATGCCAATACTTATTCGGTATAAAAGTTAACTTATCTATATATGAAATAGGTATTTCTTGTGATACTCCTACAGGTACCCCGTCATAAGCAAGGACCCCATTATCCGGACGTGATTTAATAATTACACTGGCTAAATTGCTAAACATTGAAGTATATGTTACTAAAAAATCAGATTTAGTAAAATTCATTAATGCATCACCAACGCCATTTTTGGTGAAGTTACTTATTCTAGGAACTCCAACATAATTAATAGTACAAGAATTATATGCCCCACCTTGAGCTACAGCCTTAACTACAGCATTTCCTGGGCTATAATTACTGTTGTTAAATGTTACCGCAGCATTTCCATTGCCATCTGTTATTACATTATATCTATCTAATGTCCCATAGTCAGTTGTAAGGGTAACAGGTATATTGGCAGCATTACTTCCATCTGCATTCTTTACATTTATATTTACAGTACTATTATTAGTAACTTCTGTAGAAGGTGCCGCAGATACAGAGACCGTTGTAGGTGCTGATATATATGTATTTTTTGTAGTATCTATAGGATTATATTTTGAATCAAAATACCACGATACTATGTCATGTTCTTCATAGCTTCCACCAGTAGCTGCTGTAAAGCCAGAATAAACTTCATTAGAACCTAGAGTCTGAGATAGATTTATTGTATAAGCTAGTGTTGGTAGTTCTGGTCTTGAATTAATGTTACTTATTCTGACCTCCAACTGATTAGTATCTCCTTTATAGTCAACCCAAGCATACTTGGTAGCACCATCAGCTAAATCTATCCCCAATGGTTTTAAGCTCTTGGAAGCTACTGATACAGGGCTACCATTGACATTTATACCTATATGATTATTGTCAGGATCATTCATGTTTGCAGTTTTTGTTACATCATAATAGCCAGTATTTTGATAAGTATCAAATTCAATACCTATACTATTTTGAATACCTCCATATCCTATAGCTGCTCCAGTAGATCCTATGCTATTTGTATTTGTATCAAGTACGAATACTATTCCGTCTGCTCTTGACCCAGTGCTCTTCATCTGAAAAGTGAAGAATGAGCTAAAGGATTTATCACTAGCTACCGAAACCTTTTGCTTATAAAAAGCACTTCCTGCTAAATTGCCAGAGTTTCTAGTAAGTCTTATTTGTCCATTCACAAGTGCTGCATCACTTTGTAAGGTAAGCATATTGTTCATAGCTAAGGCATTGAAATCTTGATAAGCAAAGCTTATCAATTGATTTGTAAGTGCATAAGCAACGGTATTTGCATTCGATAAAATAATCTGAAAGGCAAATAAAAAACTTAAAAGAAAACTTATTGGCTTAAGTCTTTTCTTCATAATGTTCCTCCTTTATTTAATAATTTACAAAAAATATAATTAATACATAAATTTTATCAACTTCATCTAAACAAAATCTAAACATATAAAAAAGTGATTAAAATGCATATTAAAAGTTTTATATTTTCTTATGCAGTAAAAAGCACTACTATAATTTGATACTTAATATCAATTTATAGTAGTGCTTTTCTAATTATTGAAATATTGAATATAATAATTTCTTCATCCTTGAACCAGGCTCTATTCCAAGCTCCTCAATAACAATGTCATAATAATGTCGGTATTGATTCTCAGCTGACTTAAGATCTCCCATCAAAGCATACACCTCCATAACAAGTTCATTTACTTCTTCAAGAAGTGGATTTTTAATTAGTATGCTTTTTAAACTAACTAAAGCCTTGTTATACTCTGCCTTATTAACATAATAATTAGCCATCTTTTTTAAAGTATTAATATATAAGTTTTTTAATCTCTCCTTCTCAAAGATTGCCCATACAAAATCATTATCTTCGAAGTAATCGCCAGTATATAATTCTATAGCACCTTCTAATGCATTAATATTGTCATCATAAACTTGATCAAAGCCACTTATAACTTCCTCAAACTCAATAAAATCGCATTTAACCTTATTGGTTAAAAACTTATAACCCTTACTTGAAAACTCGAAGTGATCTTCAATTCTTAAGTTCTTTACAAGTTGTCTCATATTATAAATTGTAGTAGATAATAAAGCAGCTGCTTTATCTTTACTCATATAAGGCCACAAAATTTCTAGCACTCTATTTCTTGGCACCATAGTATCTCTGTTATGAACTAAAAAACAAAATAGTTCCTTAGTCTTTGAAGTTCTCCACTTTATATTATCACTAGGTTCTCCATTAAAAATAATATCTATATCACCAAAGCATCTTATTAACTTCAATTTGCTGATACCAACACTGGATACCAAACTAAGTTTAAGTTTAAGCCTATCTAAGGTCTTCTCAATTCTTTCCTCAGATACTGGTTTTAATATATAGTCTATGTCATTAATTTCGTAAGCTGTTACAGCAAACTTTCTATGACCTGTTACAAAAACCACTTCTATACCAGGCTTGATAGTTCTAAAGACGTTAGCTGCATCAATTCCTTTAATTTTAGGCATCTCTATATCTAAGAATACAGCATCAACTTCATTATGCCTTGTAAACTCAATGGCCTTCATAATATCAGTATATGCACCAACTATTTCTACAAATTCAAAATCATTTAATATCATTTTAAGTGATTCTACCGCTAAATTCTCATCATCAGCAATTAATATCTTCATCCCTTTTTACTCCAAAATCATAGCATTTAATTCAGCCCTTTATTATTTGGTAAATAAACTTATTTTTTCACCTTATTATATACTAACATTTTCTTACACTATTAGACATATTTTTTCATATAATCCATTAAACTTTTTATAATCACCTTAATATGACTAAACTTATATCAACAAAATATCAAATAATGGCTATATATAATTTCAACATAGCACTTTAGCAGAGTACAAATAACTGATATAACTTTTACAGAAGTATATACTAAAATGAAAACATCAAAAAACATACATGCAAGTAGCAATTTACTGCTATTACATGTATGTTGTATTTTTATTACCCCACTATACTATTTTGAAGATACACTATCTGTATATGCTTGTAAATCATATAGAGTTCCAGAGTTTCTTCCAAACCCTCCATCTCTTTGATTAGTCTGGTCATCTTGCGTTGATGAATTGCTATTAGCTTTTGAATTACTTGATTGATCAGCAGTTGAGTTGTTATCTGTTGGTGCATTTTCATCTGTTGAGTTACTGTATTCGCTAGAAGAAACTACTGTACCATTTTGCTGTACCCAGCTCATTATTTCACTGCTAGCACTTGAGTTTCCTCCACCACCCATTCCACCAGTCATTACATATCGTACTTCACCCTTCTTAACTAATTCCTTAAATTGATCTAGAGTGATTGATTTATCATTACCTAAGAAGCCACCTATTGCCATAACAGGTTCTCCAGTTTGAATTATTATCTCAGATGCTGAATTTGCATTAGCTACAACAAGTAGGTATTTTTGATTAGCTGTTTTATTCTTCTCTAAGAAGCTAACTAAAGCTGAATCCTTGGTGTTCTCCATACCTTTCCCCATCATTCCTTCTCCTGATGAACTTCCAGATAAAAGCTCTAGGCCTGCTGCCGGGAAAGAGTTGTTTACAGGATAAACTAAAGTTGCCGCTGATCCTACAAAAGGAGTCACCATAAGGCCTGCTACTGCTAAACTCACTAGTATTTTCTTTAATTTAAGTACCTTACTATGTTTTTTACTACTAGCTTCATCTTCAAGCTCCTTTTTACCTATGTTCATAAGGTTTAATATTAAAAGGACTATTGAAGAACCAAAACATAACACTATAACTAACGCTGCTAATATCTTTATTATGCTTGAAGTATCTACAAAGTAGTAAAGCATAAGCATTTGAGCTAATCCATTTGCAAGAAGTGCTACTGGCAAGAACCAGGACTTCCATCCTCCTTCTTTATGCATCTTCCACATATAGGTTATTCCAATGCCTGCTAAAGCGGCTGTTGGTGGAGCTAACATAGTTAAGTAGTATGGATGAAAAGTTCCTGTATTAAAGCTAAAGTATACAAACACTGGCAAGAACCACATTGCCCATAAAACTAGTTGTTGTTTTTTGATGTTGTCTAATCTAAAGCTTAGTTTTTCCTTGATAGCTGCTGCTAGGAATCCAAACATAGCAAGTGGTATAAACCAAACTATTTGATCTGAAAGTATGTTCTTTGAAAATAATCTTGTTATGCTAGAAGTAGTTTGACCTCCAAAGGAGCCTTGTAGTCCTGAGCCTCCGCCCATTCCTCCTCCGCCTTGCATGTTACCTCCTGGTCCCATACCTCCACTTGGCGGTGTAAACTGTCCATTTCCTCCTGGTGCCATCTGACCATTTCCATCCTGTGCATTACTGTCTGTTCCTTGATTATTGCTTCCACTTTGGTTACTTTGCGTAGAACTTGAAGTATTTCCACTTTGATTGTCGGTTGTAGCTGAAGATGAATTAGAATTACCCTGTGGCATTGAAGGACGCTCGCCTTTTGCACCAGATCCACCTCCTGGACCGCCATTTCCGTTGCTACTACTACTTAAACTAACTCTCTCTAATCCATTGTGCCCTACTATAAGTTCCATAACAGTGTTGTTAGTACTGCTATCCACATACGGCCTATTGCTTGCAGGTACTAAATCTACAACTACTGCCCAGGATAGAGAAACTGCTATAAGTATAAATGTACTTATTATCAAGTTTATTATTCTCTTCTTTATTGAAGTTGCAGTTGAAAGAAGATAAGTTATATAAAGTGCTGGAGCTATCATATATGCTTGTAGCATCTTTATATTAAAACCTACACCTACTAAAACCATACTTAATATAAGATATTTAAGCTTCCCTTTTTCAGCTGCCACTGTTAGCGCCCAGCATGCTAGTAAAAGCACCATAACAAGTGTATTATCAACTGAATTATTCCTACTTACCGCAACAAATACTGGTGTTATTGCTAGTGCTAAGGCTGATATAAGACCAGCTGCACTTCCAAAGCTTCTCTTGACTATGTGGTATATTAATACCACCGATATTACTCCAGCAAGAGCTTGAGGTAATATTATACTCCAACCACTATATCCAAATATCTTCGCTGATATGGCTTGAAGCCAGAACCCTAAAGGTGGCTTATCTATAGTTACAAACCCAGCTGGATCAAAGGATACAAAGAAGAAATTCTTAAAGCTCATAGTCATACTCTTTACTGCTGCTGCATAATAAGAATTGGCTGTTCCCTCAATACTTAAATTCCATAAGTTAAGTACTGCTGATAATATTGTTATTAAAGCTAAAGCTATATTTTCTTTAGTAGCTTTTATCTTTTTCATCACTAATCCTCCCCTAATATAAAACTAATGTAATTTATTTGCACTATCATAATTCATTGTGCTTTCTACTATATAAGTAGGCCTATCTTTACTTTCACTAAAGCTTCTTCTTGTGTTAGCTTTACTACCATCATTTATAAATATAATTTCGCAACGTTCCTTGGTTTTATTCATTACGAACTTTAATCTTCTGTAACTTTCACTAACCACTAACTCTTCGTTATACAAAGGTATCAGAACAGAATAACTAACTTCCTTACTCATTTTAATCACCTCTACAATACATAAGAAATCTTTTAATATCTGCTTCCTTGATTAAGATTATAAAAATAAATAATCTAACTAATATCGAAATAAAATGTGAACTTTGTGTGAAAGACAATACCAAAACATTCATTGAAAATAATAACACTTAACTGTATATAAAAAATAAAGGCTATGTTCAATAATATTCATTGAAATTAAGTGGTTAAGAAGAAGATGCTATACGAGTGAGACCTTAGCACAGGCCCATTAAAGCATCAGATGACTCACTACTTACTTTCAAATCAGTACTTTAACAGAGCCAAAATAAAAAGATGTGTAACTTCACTATTTTAGTGTAGCTATACATCTCTATTAATTATCTGATAGTCCTAAATTCGTAACCCTTATTTTTCAAGTCAGTTATTATATATTGAAGAGCCTCCGCTGTACTTTTTTTACCATAGGTGTCATGCATGAGCAGTACCACCTGCTGCTGTCCTACAAAAGTCTGGTGATATCTTTTAATAAGTTGCTCTCTGGTCTTTGGACCACCTTCAGCATCCCCTACTAAGGCATTCCAATCTATATATTTATAGTTTTTATCAGCTAATTGCTTGTCCAAGTCTTCTGTTCCCTTCCAAGAACAATGCCCTCCTGGAAACCTCACTATATCTGTAGTAAAGTCTTCACCTAATACGCTTTTAAGTATTTGATCTGTTTTTTCTACTTCTGCCATAAAAGCATTTGCATCGGCTCTACCTTTAGGAAAAAGCTTAGAATAGTTGTGTGAGTATGTGTGATTACCTATTGCATGCCCTTGATGGTATATATCCTGCAAAATACGCTTAGCTTCTGGCGTGTCCTCTACCTGCTTTCCTATAACAAAAAATGTTGCTTTTATATTGTTATCCTTTAAAACCTTTAGTATCTCAGGTGTTACAGTGGTAGACGGCCCATCATCAAAGGTTAAAAACGCAATCTTTTTTCCATCTTCTATTTTAATATGCTTCGTTAATAGATCTTGTATCTTAGAAGCATCAAAGCTATTCTTATTTATCTCTATTGTAGATTCATACTTTTCAGTCATGACTTTATATACTGGATTCCCTGCTTTGGCTCTTACCTCTAACTGTCCCTCTTCATTATTTATATCCCTTACTTTATCATCAGTCTTATTAGGTAATTGCTCATCTATATTTAATTGCTGATTATGTATGGTTGCTTGTCCATTTTCTATATTCTTTTTATTATCAATCATATTATTTAATTCAGTAAACCTTGAAGACATTATAATTAACATTATAAATATTATAGTAGTTAGTCTTTTTACCCAGGCATTCTTACTAGCTTTCTTATTTTTCAACATAGGTTCCCCCAATCTATTATCTTACTAATCTTAAGAACAATCATATTTGTCAGAAGGATATCTTATTATTGTACGATAAAATCTATTTTCAACTTTATTTCTATACATTGATATGATTATTACCTATGCTTTATTCGTAAAAAACTTGTTAATGTATTATCACTTACCACCTATACATTTTCAGTAAATACTAAAAATATAACAAATAAATTATTTTTATATATACACTTATTAACATATTATGATATAATTAGTTTATAAAATTCTTAATCTTCTAACTATTCGCACATACATAGAAAACATATTGTTCTATATGTAGTAATGTTGCATCACATTCGTAACAATTAACTTATCTTTTACACTTTTCTTAAAATAGATTAAAGAAAGGAGGATTATCTTACCGATACCAGACATTCTATAAACTCACCTAGATTTTTACTATTTTGTCCTTAGCAATAATTGAAACTGCAGCTTTCATCAGTAGTTCTCTTTATCTGTACTCTTCTTGAGATGGGTGAAGAAATTCTGGCAGGCTATATTTTTCTAAAGAATAAAATCTAAATATTTAGGAGGATTATTATGTTAAAAATTAAAAAACTTCTTACTATTCCAGCTATACTTGCTCTTACTGCATCTATTATGCCTTACACCAATTCAACTCCAGTTAAAGCTGCTACTGCTTCAAACTTAGTTTGGAGTGATGAGTTTAATGGCAGCTCTATTAACACCTCAAATTGGACCTTTGAAACAGGTGCAGGAGGTTGGGGAAATAATGAACTTGAATATTATACAAACAGACCTGAAAATGCCAGAGTAGCAAATGGCAATCTAATTATAGAGGCTAGAAAAGAAAACTATGGCGGTTCAGCTTACACTTCAGCTAGATTAAAAACTCAAGGTCTTAAAAACTGGACCTATGGACGAGTTGAAGCAAGAATAAAGATGCCTAATGGACAAGGTCTTTGGCCTGCTTTTTGGATGCTTGGTCAAAATATAACCCAAGTCGGATGGCCAGGATGTGGAGAAATAGATATAATGGAGCATATCAATTCTGAAAGTGTGGTTCACGGTACTATCCACTGGGATAACAACGGTCATGCGTCCTATGGAAATCAATCCGGTAATATTGATGTAACTCAATACCACACCTATGCAATACAATGGGATACTAACTCAATAAAATGGTTTGTTGATGGAGTTCAATACAATGAAGCTAATATAGCAAACAACATAAACGGTACTGACGAGTTCCACAAGCCATTCTTTATAATATTAAATCTAGCTGTTGGAGGAAGCTGGCCTGGTAACCCAAGTGGCTCAACTGCTTTCCCTGCTCAAATGCTAGTTGATTACGTTAGAGTATATCAATAGAACTTTAAAATAAATCTCTGTTAAAGTACTGTGTTGAAATTAAGTGGTCAGTCATCCGATGCTTAGATGAGCTTACGCAAAGAATTAATATAATTTTGTCCTAGTAGCTCATTCATATAGCATATCCTTCATAACCACTTAATTTCAACAATATTATTAAACATAGCCTAAAAAAAGTACCTAGAGAGGCATATCTAATCAATACGCCTTTCTAGGTACTGTGTGGTTTTAACGACAAATATAAATTTATACATGCCATAAGGTTTCTAGCCCTAACTATCTTTGAACAAGTTTCATAAAGAATAGCTATACCACTTGCTATTAAAACTTACATATTCAAATTATCCTCTCAAAATCCATAGGAGTCTTGATGATAGCTTTCGGCTACAAGTTGTACAAATTTAATAGAATTCTCTATCAAAATTTATAATACTTTTATAAGATGGATACATTTCAGTTATAGTTGCTTCTATCCTATGCTTAATCTCTTTTTCCTTTGCTTCAGCAAAATAAGGTTTATCCAATACTGCATCAAATATTAGAGTTTTCTCATCACAATCTCCAACAACTCTAAAGTCATGAATAGATATTACTCCCTCTATTTTGCCTATATGCTCAAATACCTCTTCTCTTAACTTAACGGTCTCTGGATTGTCAGTCTTTATAGGATCCATGTGTATTGAAAGATATACATTCATACGATGACCAATCTCTTTTTCAGCCTTATCAATAACATCATGAATCTCCATCACAGGTATATTATATGGAACCTCTGCATGAAGAGAAGCAATGTACCTTCCAGGTCCATAGTTGTGAATAACCAAGTCATGTACACCAGTTATAGGTGCATAGCTTAACACACTATTAATAAGCTCATCTACAAATTCCTTTTCTGGAGCCTTTCCTATTATAGTATCCAACGTATCCTTACCAAGCTCAAACCCTGAATGAAGGATAAATATTGATACCACAACACCCACGTATCCGTCTATAGGAAAAGTAGTAAATCGAGTTATCAATAAAGATAGTGTAACCATAGATAAAACTAATATATCAGTGAAAGATTCTAAAGCCGAAGCCTTTAGAGCTGATGAATTAATAGTATTACCTATGTAGTTAGTAAACCTATTAAGAAATATCTGTAAGGGTAGTGCACATAGCATACAAACAAAGCTTATGAGGTTAAAAGGAACGCTCACAGGATGTAATATACGTAAAAAAGAACTTCTTAAAAATTCCACTCCTACTACCAATATAGCTCCCGCAAATAGCAACGCTGTAAGATACTCTATTCTTCCATATCCAAAAGGATGCTTGTCATCTGCTGGACGATTGGAAAGCTTAAAGCTAATGATTGTGACTAAGGATGATAGTGCATCTGTAAGATTATGAAATGCATCTGCTGTAATAGCTATACTGTTTAGAAGTAGCCCTATAACAAGCTCCATAATCAGGATCGAAGAATTAATTATAATACCGACTTTACCTCCAAGAGAACCATAGGACTGTCTAACATCTTGAGAATTAATATTCTTATAGTCCTTTACAAACCTTTTGATTAAATAATCAAATATAAACTTCAAGTAAACTCACCTCCAATTATTATTCTATTCTTATATCTTGTGTTTCTTTACATGTGAATTGATAAAACTGCCATGCATGTACTACTTTGAAAGATAAGTATCTTATCGCACCTTTATTAGTGTAAAAGTGTTTAAAATACATCTTTAATATAAGCAGTATATCCATCTTTCAGCAAACTACACCTAAATATTATACCATATAAATCCACATACTTGCACAAGATAAGATAGCCAGTTGATGGGTGAGTAATAGCCTTTAACAAGTTATCAGCTTGTAAATCCCAATAAACCTTACTTCTACAAAGTATAGCTAGCTATTTAATCAATGTACAAGTAATTTACTAAGAGTGCTACAAACATAGGAGCTGCAAAATAAGCATATTTTCTAAGAACTTTTAATCTATCAAGTTCCTCATCATTCTTTTGAGCAACGAAAGGATAAGATCTTGCTCCCAAACCACTTCCCGCTGCCCCTATCATAACAGTAAATATAAAGATTACTTCATTTGCCTTAGTAAATATCCACATTTGTCTAAGAATTAAGCTAACAATGATAATTACAGCCTCAACTATAAGTCCTAATATAAAAGTCTTCATTTTTTACACCCTTTCTTAGTAAAACCTTATCTAGGCAATCCATTTTTATCAAACTTGTTTTTTAACTTTTTCTCTGTATAAATTAATCCTACAATGATTGCAGATAACTGTATTAATACTATAGCTACAACTACTTGCCCAAGTTTATCAATATTACTATTTATAAATATTACTAGTAATATTAGAGATACTATTATTAAAGGTACATTAATATATAAACATACCTTACCAAAACATCTGTGAGCAAAATCCCAGGTTTCCTTATTCTTCATGGACATAGTAGTCCTATAACCATAAATCATACTAATATCTTTCGGTGGATTGTTCCTCCACCTAAGCCCTATAAATAACATAAGCACTGGTATTATCAGTACCACTATTGAAAAAAATATCTTCATAATATCACCTTCATATAAAATATACTTTCTAATTATATGATCTTTCTTATAATTAGGTATTCATTAAGCTAATTATAACTACTGCTTACTTATATTACAATTTTTTCAAACCATATCATTTATTACACTATTCCTCCTTAGTGTTAAACTAAGTTACATTAGCTTTAAATATCATTGAATACTTAAAGAATGGTACATTGACTTTTTACCAAATACTATTGCAAAGCACGTCTTATTTATAGATAAAAAAGCACCTTGTAAATAATAAAGGCTTTTAAAACCCTTTATTATTTACAAGGTGCATATTTCTTTAATTAGACTACTATTAATGAATTTGCTTAAGTGTCATTTTATAATTAATTGCCTTTGGTAGAAAATCCTCCAAGTCTGTTAAAGGGATATATTATAAATCGAGCCTTTCCCATAATCTCTTCTCCATTTATATAAGGCTGTTTCCACCTTCTAGCATCATCTGATTCTGCTCTGTTATCGCCCATAAATAGATAACTATCTTTTGGAACCTTAAAACTTCCAGCTAAATTTTCTTTATTTTTAACATATGGTTCTGAGTATTCCTTATCATTTATAGTCATCTTCCCTTCATTGTCTATAACAACTGTATCTCCAGGAAGCCCTATTAATCTTTTTATAAGGTCTTCATTCAATTCTTTGGAATGAAATACGATAACATCGCCTCTTTGCAACTTACTTCTATCATAAACCTTTGTCACCACTATCTGATCTCCTATTTTAATAGTTGGGTACATGGAGGCTGAGGGAACATAAACTTTATATAATAAAAACTTATTTACTAGGAAAGCAATTAACACTGCAGCTGCTATAGGTATTACATAGTCTTTTATTATATCTATAATTCGTTTCATTACACTACTTTTCTTATTTATGGCCTTTAACATTATTTAATCCACCTTTCAATTATTATTTTTCTAAAATACATAGGCACTTAATATCTGCCTTTATACACAGTTAAAAATGTATTATTCAAACATATTATTAAATAGTGTTGAATTAGTTTAATTACATATATTGTAAATTATGTAATTATATTAACACATTTTCTTCCTATCTGAAACCACTATTTTGTAATTTATATTGAAATTTAAATGTTTTAAAAACTTTTAAAGATGGATTTTATAATTATAAATAAGGTTTATTATAAGGTACTACCTAAAAAAGATAGAAAATTCGTATCTTGTTACGAGTTTTTTATCTCTTATATTTTTTTGTTCCTATATTAATTGTTCCAATTACTTTATTGCTTTTGGGATGTTCTTTTGAAAAAGTATTTCAATCTTTCTTAATCAAGCCAGCTAAACAAAAACTTAATCCTATAACTGAAATGAAATCATCTGCTCCATATAATACCATTCCTTTTAATACAGAGTTTGAAAAAACAATTAAAGCTATTCCAAATAACATTATTTTCACACTTGAAATCTTTATAACTTTTAATATCCAATATAATAGACATGACAAAATTAAAATTGTAATCAACATAGAAAAAATCCCGCTTCCAGCAAACACCTACTCTTACCTCCAAAAAATAAAATCATAATTGTATAACCTATTATGTATAATTACTTATTTACATTTAACGATACTATAACCGCTCTATATATATTATATTCCACTTAAGTACTGCTTTAATTACATTTTGACAACTTTTTATATCAAAAAAGCCCTTAAAACTTGAATTATCAAGCTTTAAGAGCCTTTTGGTGCGGCGGAGAGGATTCGAACCCCCGACCAACTGGAACGTGGAAATATATTTCTTTATGTTTTATCCTATATATAAATCCTTTATACTATAACACTTCTACTACTTTTGATATTATTTTAAATTATAATTTCTTATGTCATTTTTTTCATGTTGTGTTATAGTTGTGTTATATTTAAGCTTTAACATCATTCTCTTTTTACTTTATAACCATCTAATGCTTATAATTATAGATAATTTAAAATAATTGTATACTGCTTATAAGTTTATTAATTGTAGTTTATTCTTATATTCAGTTACCATATAGACTTTATCTAAACTACTTGAGAAATCTATTATAAATTTCAAGCAGTTTTTAAGGAAAATATTATTTGTTTTTTCATGTAGAATCCTGCATAAACTCTTGAATCTTCTTTCTGGCTTTGAAATATGTATATCACTTAATAACTCTTGATCATTCATAAGGTTCAATAGTTCATTTATCTCCCTGTCTCCAAAACTATTTATATATTCGTTGTAATAATACGCTGCACTTTCATCTATTCCATCCCTATAACCTAGTCCATTTCCAATATAGCAAATAGTTATAACCTTAACCCATTCTTTTAAGACAGAATCAGGAATTATACCGCTTTCAGGAATTAATTCTTGTAGCATTTTAGCCCATGGATATTCATTATAAAAATTATTCATTGAAAAATGTGCACTACGGAGGCTGTTTAATTTATCTCTTATTTCATATGCAATGCTATCTTCATCTTTATATTTAGTACCACCTACATTTTTTAGAAACTCATCAGCTCTTTCTTTTCTTTGTATATCAGCATTTTTTCTGAAATATCCATATTTCTCTCCAACTTCATATTTTTTATCATCTGAACTAGCATTCCATACAAATTTACTGATAAGTGTAATATTTTTAGTAGTTCCGCTAATAGTCTTAGGATCAGTATATAACCCAAACAATGTCCACAATAAATCATCTACCATCTGTTGTGGTAAATTAGCTATACTCTCACCAATTATACCTGCATCATTAATTGGGATATCCTCTTTTCTAATATTATGTAGTAGTTGCTTTAATTTAATAGCAGAATGATTAGGTGTAGCATTAATTGCATATTGTATACAATTTTCAAGCCAACTAAGTATATCATATGCATTTATACTATTCTCATTAGGATGTGCTGCACTAGAATGATTTCTCATATAATTTATAAATTTAAATATTTCAAATACATGGTCTGTTATTAATCCCATTCTATTACATACAGTTAATAGATCGTATTCGCTTACTATTGATAAATCCTCAAAAGACATTAATCCTTTATATCTACTATTTATGCTCTCAGAAATCTTATAAAAAAATTCTAAGTCAAAATTTGCAACCATTTTTCTTAAAGACTTAATAGTCTCATTCCATAAGTAAGTAATTGCTCCATCAAATAATCCTGCAATTACTGAGGCAGTAAATCTAGTAAGATATACTGCCTTTTCTCTTTCTTCTATAGGCAAGATATCCAAAGCTTCTTCAAGTGCATTAATTATTTTTTTTCTTTCGTTTATTGGATATAATACACCTTGAATAGGAAGATTTAATCTAGTTAAATAACTAGTAAGTGGATCATTAAAATCACTAATTGACGTAATTAATTGATCTTTGCTAACCAAAATCAATTCATCTGACATCTCTTTTCCCCCAATACAAATATTATATAAAATTGCTAATTTTAAAATAAGAAACATTCTATTTTTTACATATGTGAACATTTATACTTCTATAAATAAACGATACTATTATATAAAATGATTATTATTTTTTATGTATTGATAATATAACATTATACCGCAAAAATCAACAAAAGTGGATAATTATAGATATAAATATAACTTTCAAAAAGCATATTTTTATAACATTAATATTATCCACTCAAAATTCTGTAGCATAACTAAAAATTTAAATACTCAATTAATAATAGTAATTTTAAAAGTAACCCTTCAATAACAAATGAGCCCAGTAAGACGGAAAATATAACCTTCTACTGGGCTCTGTGATTAAAAATATATTACATTAACTATCGCCAAATTCTAGTATCATTAAAAATTTGCAACATATTTTTGCATTTTTCTATTGGAAACTTATAATAAATTGCACTTTCTGATTTATTCTTTTTAGATATATTCATTATTTCAGGTTCTATAAAAAAATCACTCCCTAAAGCGTACCCTGTGATATACCCAATTATTGAACTGGTATTTTCAAAATCAAAAAAAATTCTTGTGTATATGCTACACTTAGTTTCTAACTCTTTTTTAATTATTCTTTGTATTAAATCTTCCCCTGTAATTCCTCTAAAGTCTCTGTTATTTTCACCTACATGCTCACAATATTTCTTAAAATCATGTACTGTCTTTCCTAATGTTCTTGTAAACTCAGGATAAACAAACATATCCCTCTTTCTTAGGTTTTTTATAAGATTCCTTTGTTGATATACGTTGCTAAAATTACTTTTATCTACACCATTATAATCTGCTATAGGTATAATGGAAGATTTTATTTCAACGGTATATAGTTGCTTTGATTTTAAAAACGCTCTAGTCTCATTAGATATTTTCCCGAACTTGCCACCATTTCGTATATCCTCATTTATCCTTTTAATTCCATCCCTCAAAGAATCATTGATAGCTTTGCATAGTATTCCATCTATAGGTGCATGTTTTTCAAAATCATCCTCTCTGAATTCATCATAAGACGTATAAATAATATCTTGCTGAGTCTGATAAAATTCAATAAAGTCACCAAACATGTCTTCAGCAATCTTACCTTGAATTGTATTATCTAAAAGTTCATCTTCATTTCTGTCCCTTTGCCAAGTATTCGCCGTGTTACTGGCAATCCTTTCAAGATTATCATTTGTATATCTAGATATTTGATCTTTTGCTACAAACATTATAACATTAGAATCAATCTGAGAGTAATTATACTTTCTACTTTTTTGCATATCAATGACACCTCCTTAAAATAAATCCTTTAGTGGCTTCCAATTATCATTAGATAATTCATCAAAATACTCAGTATTGTTATATTTAAGTTTCTCATTCTTATCTCTTACAAATGCCCAATTAACATGGTAATACTTTTCATAATGTTTAAACGCATTGAATTTATTACGGACCTGCTTGTCTATATTTTTATCTTGTCCATATTGTTCTCCACCTTTTGTCTCAAGTATCCAAACATCACCATTGTTTAACTTAACTATATAGTCTGGATAAAATAATTGCTGATGTTGCAATGATGTCGTATAAACTATAGAAAAGTATTGTAATCCTTTATCCCCATTTTTATATACCCAATCTACGTTATCATTATTTTCACAATAATTCTCTAATAATCGCTCACTCTTCGATCTTACACCTTCTACAACCATGCTACTATCATATTTTTGATAGGCATTGCTCAACATTTGCTCTACATCTGTGTCTGAAGGATCATACCTATATAATTCTTCAAGTGGTATCTTAAATTCACTTATCTTTGGAATTAAAGCCATACTCATCTGTCTAACACTTTCAGCTGTTAAAATTGCAAAATCATTACGTAAAAGTGAACGATTATTTATAATAAATGCATACCACTCACGATTTTCTAACTTTAGAAGCTTATATTTGCTCTTACTCTTTGAAAAGAATAGATGTCTTAGTACAGTTCTTGTTTTCTCACTTGTCATTCCTATCTCACGCTTAATCATATCTATTGAATGAAGTAAATCTATACCATTACCATGAGTGTTCACCTCAAAATTAACATCCAAAAAACTTCCTAAGTTATCCCTTGCAATATCCTCAATTTTTATAAACTTTCCTTGACGCACACTTTCTGTTAATGTAGTTCCAAATACAAAATTATTATTCTCTAGTATATATCTATTTTTTTTAAAGTCATTAGATAATTTATACTTATCCATAAAAAAGTTATATGCTTTTATTAATGTCTCCTTATCACCAAGCATATCAAAATCAAGATCCCTTGTTTGCTTTGTTAATGTAAATGTCTTACATTTATCTTTGAGAAATACTCTTTTTACTTCAAATGCATTTCCACCACTCATAACGCTATCTTTATATTTTTCATCAAAAGTATAAAGATAACAATAATCTAGTAACTCATTATCATAATGCCTTGCTTCTGGCATACGTCTTATCCTACCAATAGTCTGAATTTCAAAATCTTCATTCATATTTTCACGTAGTTTTACAAGAATTTTTGCCCTTGGGCAATCCCAACCAGTTGATATTGCTTGTTTCATTAATAAAAATACTGGAATACCATTATTAGGTGTAATACTTGATATATTAATTTTATCATTATCTAACCATTTAGCTAACAGACCATTTGTATAGCTATACCCCATACTTTCAAGCTTCTTCTCTACTGTTTCTATAAGCATGTTGGATGAATTAGGAAATTGAATTATAACAAGTGGTCTAATTTTCCCTCCGAGTTTTTGATACTCTTCTGATATGATTTTTCTCTTATCATCTGCAAGGTTGATAAGATAGTCATATTCATTTTCTATATCATAACTCGTACCATTCTCTATTCCCTCATTTACATACAATGCTCTTGTAATCAATCCTGAACTTATTACATCCATTTCATTAATTTCATACCACTCTGACATTCTATCTTTGTTTGCAGTTGCTGATACACGAATAATATTTTTTGCATTGAAAGCATCTATTATATCTTTCGCTTTTGATGTATTATTCCTATGTTCTTCATCAATGATAACTAGAAACTTTATTCCTTTACGATGTGCCTCTGCAATTCTCTCAAATAAATTTGAGCGCTCGCTATCTGTTATAGCTTTATTACCTTTCTTAGTAACCTTTTGCCAATTTATAAATATTGTTCTTCCTTTATTAAATCCTTGCAGCAATGCATCATTTATATCATTTGTTATACAATTAGGTATTAGCTTTTCCATCTTTTCTTTACTCTGTTCTTCTAATTCACCATCACCTGGGCAAAGCCATACAAAACATGTATTAGGGTCTATATTATTAGAATATTTATCAATAAAATCTATCAGCATTATAGTTTTGCCACTTCCAGTAGGACTCTTAACAATAATTGTCTGCTTACTATTTGAATCAGAAGCTTTATCAAGTAAGTAACTCACGCAATCATCCTGAAATCCAAACAATCCATTTATTAAATTTATCATAGTTCCCCTACCTCTCTTAATTCATTAGCAAAATAATAATCTGGAATAATATTAATTTCTACTTCATTTTCTTTAAGAACTCTTTCTTGTTTTGCAGTCAATAAAATTTCGGAAGACATGTAAACCTTACTGCATTTTTTCACAGCTGATATATCTGTTACAAAATCCTCCAAACAATCTTCAGATATAATTAGTTTATAATAGTCTGTTGCCAAGTCAATTCCATTTTCTAATTCAACCATCTCACTTATATATGAAGAAAGTTCATCTGAAATCACAGCATCTTGATCATCGAACTTATTTACATAACCTGTCTTAAAATACTTTAAGTTTGCTTTTATCCCATCATTTACTGATTGAATATTAATACCATAAACAGCTAGTTTTTTATCTTCAAAAGAAACATTTACTTTATCAAATTTCTCCTTATTCTCTTTTTTTATAGTATCAATCTGAGATAAAACATTATTAGCATTTTTAAGCAATGTTTGATTAAATGAAGCCTCATATAGTAATTCAGAGGTTTCTAAAGAACATTGAAATTTAGTTATTGTATCATGTAATCTTTTATAAGTTATATTTTCACATATACCATTCTCATTATTAGTACATAATATAAACTTCCTATTTCCTCCGTCTTCTACATTTGCTATTAATGTAGCTTGCCCAGTTGTTCCAGACCCTGCAAAGAAATCCAGAACTATTGCATCTTTATTTTTATGGCATTTTATTAATGTTTTAATTAACTCTACTGGTTTTGAGTAGTCAAATTCATCTTCTAAACCAAAGAAAGCTAAATCTTTTTTAGCTCTATCATTTGAGTAAGTGTTTTCAGTGAGCTCTATAGAACTCATTGGCTTCGTTTTCTTCTCATAATCTATATAGTAATTACTCTTTTTGTCTTTTTTTATCTTCGCATTTAGATATGTTTTTGTATATATTCTAGCAGTTCCATCATTTTTCCTCTTAATAACAATAAACCCATTATCATAACCAAAGTCAAACAACTTTTTATTCCATCTCCATGCCCAATCAGCTCTCTTATGATTACCTTTTTGCCTTTCAATATACTTTTCATAATCTCCCCCTGGGTAGAAAACTTCTCCTTCGACCTCAAGTGGATAATCCATACTGGAGCTATATGTTAAACTATCATAGTCCAATGTTTGATTTAATTTATATTTTCCTCTCTCATCTACAAATTCATCTTCGTTCTTATAATCATCATCAATATGTTCCTGCATCATGAACACATCCTTATTTTCTTTAACATAAACTAACACATAGTCATGATTTTTAGAAAATGAACCTGTTGTTTTTCCACTTTTCTTAGTCTGCCTTGGCATCTCAATAATAAAATTATTTTCCCCCAATATAGTATCTGCCAACATCTTTAATTGCGCCTGCTCATTATCATCAATACTTATAAATATAATTCCATCTTTTGACAATAATGATTTAGCTATCCATAACCTTTTTGACATAAATGAAAGCCATTTAGAATGTCTAAAACCATCTTCTTCATCTACATAGTCGTCATCATATCTAAAATCCTTATTTCCTGTATTATATGGAGGGTCTATGTATATAACATCAATCATTCCTAAATGAGTTTTTTCTAATAAATATAGACTATGAAGATTATCCCCTTCAAGTAAAAAATTATATTCTTCACTACTAGATAAGTTTATTTTCTTTTCTTTTACTTCCGTAAAAACTGGAATCTTTGTTTTTAGTTCCTCATCAACTCTTTCGGTATGCTCTTCCCAAACTAATCCGTACTTTTTCTCAGTTAAAGCCGCTTGAATTTCATTAAAAGCTATTATTGATGCATCATCATTATGCAATTCTCTAAGTTGAGTAAGAAAATAAATCATATCTTCGCGTTTCTTCTTTGATATATTTGTCATAAAATTTCCTCCTATTTTATCTACACTAGCCCATAAAATTCTCTATAAGCTTATATTATTTCTATAATTCTTATATACACTGTCTATAATACCTTCCAAGTAAACATAATCTGCTTGAGATACTCTTATTAATTTATAAGATTTAGATACGAAATCTTATACTATTTGTAACATAACTTGGTCAGTTATAACCATTAAAGTATAGCATATTTAAGATTATGTCTCTACTATAACTCAAGGATTTACTAACATCATTTTACTAAAATTGAAAATATATCTTTCAACACTTTATATTACTCTCGCTAATTCTACCAGTAAATTTGAAATTTATGTTTTTTTCAAACATATATTATCTCTATGAATAAAGTAATTTACTTGTAGAAATACAACTTAAATTTGAAAGGAGCAAAAAATGTCCAACAAACTATACTGTATAAGTAAAATGAATAAAAATGAAACTATTATGGATTTAAATGTGAATCCACAAGAAAAAGGAGCTTCATCAAAGAGAGTAAATATCATCTCAATAAAAATGGTTAAGGAAGGTAGCTTATTATATTCAAACAGAAATATAAACTCTCCTGATGATGCCGCTGACTTGCTAAGTCCGTTCTTACAAGACTCAGATAGAGAGATGCTAGTAGTATGTTGTTTAGATAGTAAAAATCAACCTACTCTAATTAATATTGCTAGTATAGGTACTTTAAATAGCTCTCTAGTGCATCCACGAGAAGTTTTTAAGGCTGCCATATTAGGAAATGCTGCTTCTGTTATAATAGCTCATAATCATCCAAGCGGTGACCCATCCCCCTCATCAGAGGATATTAACATTACAACTAGACTAAAAGAAGCTGGAAAGATTATAGGTATAGATGTTCTTGATCATGTAATTATTGGATTTAGTAATCATGTGAGTTTAAAAGAAAGAGGAGTTATTTAGAAAAGTAGAAAGGAGCTTAATTCATGTTTAATAATGATAAATATATAACTAAGGGTATACAAGAAAGTATACCTTTAGAATTACAACTCTTTATGTGGAATTCTATAAATTCGTTAAAAAATAAAGATATTCAATTAGACTATCTTCAAGTATTTACACTTACTAAACCAAAGTATAATGAACAACATATTCAAATTATTGAACATAGGCAAGAAATTCCTGAACATAAAAGGAAATATAAATTGAATTCCATCAACGTCATAAATGCAAAAATATTTGTTATAGACAGTGGAGAATATTCAACTATGATGTTATCTGAAGAGTATTAAGCACTCTTAATTCTATTAAATAATAATCAATTAATCATGTTGGTTTTATACAAATCTTTAATTATATATTATATATGGGATACCTATTCTGATAGGTAATCCTCGCGAGAGATTCGGAACATATAAAGGATCATAGACAAACTTAATTTCCTTGAATCTACACACTATAAATCATCAATATGAGAAAACATTACTTTTAGCAAATCTAAAGCCATTCTCTTCTGTCTAGAATCTCTTCCATTAATAATCTGGTTAATCTGATCAATAAAATTATCATCATTTACACTTATATAATCTTGCAATAAATAGTCAATAGTGACACCTAACCTATTTGCTAGTCTAATTAAGGTATCAAGAGATAAATTTCTTTCACCTCTTTCAATTTGCCCGATATATGAATTTGAAATATCTATACTTTCAGCTAGTTGCTCTTGAGTTAATCTTGACTTTAGTCTTTCTTCCTTGATTCTTTGACCTAACTTTATATAATCCATTAAAACTCACCCCTCAACCTATACTTTATAAGTAAAAAGGTTGCATTTTAACACGCTGTTAGCGTTATTAACATTTACTATAAGCATTGTTTTCGATATACTTATACATATAATTACAGTATTGTGAGTTATTTTGTAGTATTGTGACTACCAAATAGGTTTCAAAAAAACTTAAAACAACAAAATATATAAGGAGATGTATTTTATGAGCAAATTAAAAATATGTAAGATGTGCGGAGAGGAAATAAGTAATTCAGTAAAAATTTGTCCTCATTGTGGTTCAAAATTGAAGAGGAGAAAACTACGCTATATAATCTTTGCAATTATAGCTTTAATAATAATTGTTATGCTTATTCCTACAGGTAAAGATAATGGTAAGAATACTTTAGAAACATCTAAATCACCTTCTTCTAATTCATCAAATGAAACAAAGGATAATATAAAAAGTGGAATTGACTTATTAAGCTACATAGGAAAGAGTAAAGACGACATAAAGAAGAGCTTCGGAACTCCAAGTAAGATTGACGGAGCTCAAAGTGGTGAATTATATGATTATAAAACCTTTTATTTCACTATAGATAAAAATAAAGTTTCTTCTATTGAAATAAAAAGCTCAGGCCAGAATGCCAATGGCATTCCAGTTGGTACATCAGTTAAGGATGTAAAAAATAAACTTGGTAATCCAACTAAAGAATTAAATAATAATGGTTTTATAATGGAATATAGACTTAATGACAATACAACTTCAATTGAATATATCTGTAATGACTTTCATAGCCCTGTTAACTCAATTGTTATAACTGATTTAACCGCTGGCAAGGAAAAACCTATGGAAGTTACAAAAGAGAAAGTTGAATCTTTAATAGAAGGTAATTGGGTGCTTGAGCAGAGTATGAATGAACCTAACATTTCTGCATTCATTAATAAATTTTCAGATGGAGTCAAAGATGAAGGAAATGGGGCTTTTAGGACAAAATATAGTATTTCAAATAGCAATACTATAATCTATCATGTTTGGAACAAAACAGATCAAGAATATCATGATCTACAGTATTTTATTGAATTTTATGAAGATGGCCAAAGAATGGAAATTTACACACTAGATAACTATGGAGACAGAGATCCAAATCACAACAATATTTACTATAGATACAATTAATATTTCTTAAAACAAATGGGGGTTTTCAATATGAAGAAGATACTATTCTTAATTATTGCATTATTATTATTTAATATTTCTGGTTGCTCAAACAATGGGCTAAATACCATAAAAAAAGATGCATCTGATAAAATACAAAACATATCAGACAAGGAAAACAAAAATGTTCTTATGGTTAAAAACGGGCATCCTACAGATTATCCAAAATCACCTTATGGTACATCTTTTGAAAAGTTTTTCGCTTCACCAACATGGAAATACTTTAAGTCTGATGATGGGAAAGATATTGTTGAATTTACTGGTAATTGTACATATCAAAATGTTGAAGTTAAAGCAAGAATGCAATTTATCTTAGATGTAAAGTCTGGAACATTTGAGGCAGGAGCTTTATCATTTAATGATGTTCCACAAAGTCAATTGATAACAGCTGCACTATTAAGCAAAGTGTTTGAGGAATCAACATCACAAAAGACAACTACCACTGCAAATGAGAATTCTAATAAAACTAACAACACCAATGATACTAAAGAAGGCTTTTATGGCCAGTGGGTTATTAGTAAATTAGTTACTAATTCTGCAGTAGGGTCATATAGTGATGATGATATTAATAAAATAATTGGTAATACTTTGATTTTTTCAAAAGATCAATCTAGTTCCTTTGGCGATGATATTAGCGATATGAATGATACTATTCGAAATCCCATATATAAAAGTTCAGTAATTTCTAATAAAGATTTTCAAATAAATTATAATATTCCATTTGATAAATTAGGTGTAAAAGGAACCTCCATTACTGAAATAACTGTACTTAATTCAAATAATACATGCTCATGTACCTTTTATATAAAAGATAATGATACTCTAATACTGTATGGCGGGGGATCTTTTTTTGAGCTCCATAAGAAATAGAGCAATCTTTTATTATCATTACTTTTATTGAGTATTTATACATATATCTAACCAACATAAATATAAATATAATCTTTAAAGGTGGTTGATATTTATGTTTAATCAATATGATGACTTATTAAATGTAGACGAGCTTTGTGAAGTGTTGTCAATTGGTAAGAATACAGCTTATGAGTTATTAAACTCTGGGGAAATAAAGGCTTTCAAACCATGCCATGGACGTGTTTGGAAAATACCCAAATTAGCATTAGAGGAATATATATTATTTAATAGTGGACTAAAAAGATAGTAGCTTACTGCTGCTATCTTTTTAAATATTAAATTATTTCATTCTTCAATATTTATATAACATTACATGAAATTAATAGGTTTTATCATTCAATTATTATGATTAATATTGTTTAAAATGCATTAGTTATTTTTTTATGTGATAACATATAATTAATATTTAATATGTATTAAGTAGAGGCGACAGCCTCTACTTTTTTTAAGGGGAAAGGGAAATTGGAATTCAAAAATCCTGTGGATTTTTTCATTCTCTCCCTTTCCCCTTAACCCCTATCCCTTCTTTTAACATACTTCATAAATCTTCAAAAAATTATTAATTATCATTATAATGCTCTGTATATATGAATTAGATATATTATGTAATTGATTTATCTATTGAAGCTTTAAATAACTTGTTATAAAGTAATAATATACAAGTTTTAGATTAATTAGGGAGGATTAAAATCAAATGACTAATGAAAACAAATTATCAACCAAAGAAAATAAAATTAATTGGAGAAAGAAAGTAAAGATTAATTATTCAAGAAGTGAATATGTTAAAAAATACAAAAGTCAAACCATAACCTCAAATAGCTTTAAAGAGCGTTTAGATAATATGATTAATCAATATAATATTGATAAAGCTAACTTGAAACGAGATAATATCCAGGAAGCAGAGTATGAGATTCAATACGATATTGCAGATTTATTTTGTATAATGCTCAAAGATTTCACCCAAAACCCCCTATATGACGGAAGGGATTCTTTAGATAAAGTAACAGCAACTAATATAATTGATTATAATAATACGATAATTAAAGATATAGAAAATCTTCCTGACTATTTAAAATTCTTTATAAAAAATGATGAGAATTTCAAATTTAACTATGCTCTATCTAAATATGCTCCTTTATTATTAGATCGTTTAACACTTCTATTTGCTACTATAACTCTATTTAGTAATTCAAGTTCTGGTAATATAATGATAGATTTAATTAAATCTATTGATCAGTGGATTGACCAATACTTTACGCACTATAACGAACTTGAAAATTATAAAAACAATTCAGATATACCTATTCTTAACATAAGCGCATCTAACGAAATTAACTTAGAAAGCAACGCTGGATACTCAATTGATCTTATATTAGAAAGAGGATTTAAGAAATTTTACAGAAATGATAACTCATTTAATAGCAATATACCTAAAGATCTTTTGGATAATATACTTAAAAATGAAACTAAGGCTACCAATGATAATACAGATGAAATAAGAAGTCGTTATACTGAATTTCTTAATAGAACTTATATCCCACCAAAGGGTTTACAAAAATTAGAGTCACATTATGAAAACATAGAAAAAACAGTTGAAAATATTGAGGATGCCTTAAAACCTTCATCCATAATCAGTTTAAAAGATGATTATATTAGATTTGTAAAATCAAAACTCCATGAAGGTTTATTAAATTTTAATATATATATTGCAAATTGGTTTCTACAATCTAACACATAGCCTGTCTATTGTTTGAGTAGGAACCTTATTTATGTTACTTATAAACTTTTGAATTGCAGTTCTAACTTGTGGCAGAGATTTATAAAAGACATTGTTAATAACAGATGCCTTTAGCCATCCCCATAACCCCTCTATAAGATTCATTTCTGGACTATACGGTGGTAAAAACATCAATTCAAGCCTATCTTTAACTCTATTAAGAAATGGCTGAATCAGCTTTGCATGATGAATCTTAGCATTGTCTAATACCACAACAATTTTTCCTTTTGGATACTGCTTAAGTACGTTTTCTAAAAAGTCATTAAATATCTTAGCGTCATATCTTTCATGTTCCTCGCAATATACGTTACCAGTCTCGTAATCCAATATTCCCATAAGTTTAACACCTGCATTTTTACCGAACGTAGGAATTTTCCTTTGTTGTCCTCTTATAAACCAGCTCTTTTGAATTGCTTGATAATCTCTAATCATTGATTCATCTTCAAATAAGATGGTATCAACTAAGCCATTGAGGCATTTTTTTTAAAGCTTTAAAGTCACTTTTAAAAATTTCTTGCTTTTCTTTATCAGCTTTCGCTAAGACGTAAGTAGGTCTAGTATAACTTAAATTTAATCTATGAAGTACATATGCTATTCCTCTATGTGACATATTTATATTAAATTCTTTAATAACCCATTGCCTCACTAATTCAATAGTCCAATTCATTTTAGATTCGAAGCCTACATCTTCTGGAGTTTTTGTAGTTATAGTTTCTACAATGAGCTTCTCTTGAAGTGAATTGATTTTCTTTGCGCTCCGCCGCCGTGGCCAATATTTAATCCATCTATTCCTTTTGATTTATAATTTTTTATATATGTAGAAACAGTATGTTCTTCTAGATTCTCCATTTCAGCTATTTTTCTATTTGTAAATCCATCAAAATGCTTAAGTAAAACAGAATATCTTTTATATAACCTTGTGTTTTTAGTCTTTTTTAAAGCTGATTTTAACTCGTTTATATCATCTTCATGCCCAGCAATCTTATTAAGAATCAAAATATCCATATTTAAAACCTCGCTATAATTTTTATTTTATATTCTAGTTTGGATATTTTAGTTATCTTATATTAATGGATGTTCTTACCTAAATATCATATCGAAATTTTCATCTTGCAACATATATATATATGGATCATCAAATTACGTTATTGATGGTAGAAATGTTACTAGATATATTCAAAAGCTTTCTAACTGCCATAAAGATTCATTAAATAATGATATTAATAGATATGCCAATGAAATATACAACCTTAAAATAAAAGATTGTGAAGATAAGCAAAACCTTCTTATTCAACTAACTTCTCCTAATTCCTCTATGTCTGGGAAACAAATACGTCACAACTTAGATTTATTATTAGGACAAACCTTACTATTAACATTAAAAAAAGAATATAGTCATAGCGACAACAATAAATAATACATCTATCGTTTTTCTCCCATTAATATTAATTAATGGGAGTTTTTGTTTTCGCAATTATCACTTGTATCTCTTCCAAGTAAAGACTAGCTTATTTTGTTATTATAAAATCTTAATTAAACAAGGCTACTTAGATTATAAGATTAAATTTTTCATTAGGCTAGGAGGAGTATATATGACCACTAATTCATTCGGTATTTCCAAACAAATAGATAGTTTAAAAACAACAATTTATAGTTCTAACTCTAACATATCTTCAGATACTAGATTTGAAGAAAATAAATCAATGAGTAAAGCCATTAGTCAAACCGATATAAATCCATATGAATTTCACAAGATGAAATTAGATGACCTTATTATTAATGATGATGGTTCTGAGCTTTCAGAAAAAATGATTAATGCTTGCAAAAAGAAGTTACAAGATCTTGAAAAGATATATAACAATTCGCAAAGAAGTTCTTTTATGACCATGCCCGACAGTACGGGCAAGATCATTCATGCTACCGCACCCAAAGAAATTAACAATTTCAATCAAACCAATAAAATAAATTCAGATTTATCATCTAAAATAGAACCAATGCAAAACTGTGAGGAAAAAGTTATAACTTCTGATGCATTGAAACAAATTCAAGCTGCTGAATTAAATAAAATTTTAAATCCAAATGTAAACAGTAGTATTAATAAGCTTGACTTTTTTAGACATTCAAAAGACCCAAGAATTAATGTTGAAAATGTAAAAATTCTCATTATGACAAGAATACCGTTTATTAATATGGAACAGTTAAGATTATATAATTGCCATTATGGTTATTATCAATCACTTTCAATTGATGATATTCTTATTGAAATAAATAGATTTATTCCATCTAATATAAGAAATATTCTTGAACCCTCTGATTTGAAAAAAATATACGCTGCAATAAGATTAGATCCTAATATTCAATTAAGAACTGAAAACTTAATGGATACAAAGTATCTAATAAATTGTATTAACGGGGTTTTGGATCTTAATAGTGCTTTTAGCTCTCATCATCCTTATGTATTAGAGCACTCTAATTCATATTGTTTTATTAATTGTGTACAAGCTAGTTATAACCCTAACTACACACTTAAAAATACAGTTTTTGAAAGATTTATTTTAACTATAACAGGAGGTAATAATGAATTAATATTTTTAATACAAGAAGTCCTAGGGTATGTTTTTTCAAATTTTAATAATGCTAAAAAAGCATTTTTATTATTTGGTGAGTCGAACTCAGGAAAAAGCGTCCTTCTTAAAGTTATATCGAGTATATGTGGAGAAAATAATGTATCAAATATTCCACTTCAAAATTTATCAGATGAGAAGTATGTTGCTGAATTATACGGAAAGTTAATAAATATATTTAGCGAACTTCCTGATAAAGAAATAGTTGATACTGGCACATTTAAAGCTTTAGTAAGTGAAACTGATAAAGTTTCAGCTAGAAAATTATTTAAAAATCCTTTTTCGTTCTATAATAAATGCAAATTGCTCTTTGCCACAAACAATCTTCCTGAGATAAAAACATCTTCATATAAGAATAATTTAGCATTTTTCAATAGATTGATAATTATTCCTTTTAATTATAGCGTACCAGAGGCTAACCAAGATAAAGATTTAGTACATAAACTACTTTTAGAAAAAGACATTATCTTTTCTTGGGCTATAGATGGGTTAATTCGTTACATTACTAATGGATATAAATTTTCCGAGTGTTATCTATCATCAAACATTTTAAATAACTATGTTCAAAATAGTAATTCAATTTTATCGTTTATTAATGATAAATGCTTACTAGATAAAGATAGCTATGTTCATTTTGATAAATTATTTGAAGCTCTTGTAAATTATTGTAATGATAATCTTATAGATATACCTTCAAACAAAGATAAAAAATATCTAAAGACCATCCTACAAGATAAATACAAATTGCAATATAGGCGTTTAAATAGATTTGAAGGGAATAAATATGGGTTTGAAGGCTTAAAGCTCCTAGAAAATTAAGTTGCTCTTAACTATGGAACTTTGGAACAAATCATTCAAAACCAAGCACATCTCTAGTATTTGAGCTTAACAATAAAACTTATAAATGGAACTTGTTCCATTTATATTTGGAATCTTATCACTTTAAAAATTGAAGTAATTATTCTTAATTACAATTATATACTATTAAATTGAAGAATATATTTGGAGGTTTTATTTATGAATTACAATGATTTAAATATTAAAAAAACCATGTCTGTTAAGGAGTTTTCTACCGAATATGGTATTGGATTAAATAAAGCATATGAATTAATTAATTCCACTAATTTTCCTGTAATTCGATGCGGTAAAAAGTATGTAATTATAAGGTCTAAGGTGGATGACTGGATGTTTAATCAAGCAGGAAAGTGTTTTTAAAACACTTTTCTACCATAGTTATTAAATTATTGGAGGTAAACTAATATGAAGAAGTCAAATGGTGAAGGCTCAATTAATAAATATAAAAATGGCTGGAGAGCTACAATAACAATTGGAAGAGACGATACTGGAAAACTAAAAAGAAAGCAATTTTACGGTAGAACTAAATCTGAAGTTATAAGCAAGATGAATGATTATAAAAGTAAATCAACTTTTGGATTAATTTCAAAAGATGAAAAAATAACTCTTCAAGAATGGATGAATTTTTGGCTAACTAATTTTAAAGTAAACGACAGTAGACCAGCCACGATAGAGCGATACAATGGAATATATAGAAATTATATTAAAAACTCAGAGATAGGAGTTATCAAATTAAAAGATCTGAAATCTTCGCATGTACAGGCTTATTATAACACTTTAGCAAAAAACAAAAGTGCTAATATAGTTAAAACACTGCATAAACTGCTTAAATCAGGTATTAATCAAGCCTGCAGAGAACAATATATTATTATAAATCCATGCACAGGCGTAAAAACGCCTAAAGTTGAGGAAAAAGAAGAGGTGCAAGCATTTTCATTAATAGAACAACATTCCTTTTTAAGCTACCTAGATAATAGTAAGCATAGACTTCGCACTCTTTTTAAACTCGATTTAAGCACAGGCCTACGTCTTGGTGAAATCATTGCACTTAGATGGTGTGATATAGATTTTATCAATAATAATATTAAGATCTCTAGAACCCTTAAAAGAGTTGCAAAAATTAATTCAACTAGCGGTAATAAAACAGAAATCATAGAGCAACCCCCTAAGACTAAAAATAGCGCTAGAACAGTACCTTTTCCTTCATCTATGATTTCCGAACTAAATCATCATAAAAGAAGGCAATTAGAAGAAAAACTGAAAGCTGGAGATGCATACAATGACAATGACTTAGTATTTGCAACTGAATTAGGTCATCCTATTGACGGTAGAAATTTATCTAGAAGTTTTCATAGGATATTGAATAATGCTAATATATCTGATAAAAAATTTCATTCTCTAAGGCATACCTATGCCACAAGATTATTTGAAAGAGGAGTTTCATTAAAAACAGTTCAGAAATTATTGGGACACAGTAAATTAGAGATAACTGCAAATATATATACTCATGTACATTTAGATGAAAAAATTAAAGCTGTTGAATTACTTAATGATGTACTTTAGTTAGCTATAAACTATTGTTATAAAATATAAAAAAGAATTCCCAGAACTGAGAATTCTTTTTTGCACCTAAATTACTAGCATATAGATCTTTTCAAGAAATATTATTTAACCATATCAGAAATAGCCTTAATTACAGTTGCATTAGCCGCGGTGGTGGTACTTCCCCCAGCAATTGTTCCTACTCCTAAAGAAGTAGCAGCTGTTAACCCAGCCTCGGTCGCTGCAGAAGCAACAGTTCCTGCTACAATAGTTCCCAAGCTTGTAGTCCCTGTAGCTACAATGGTTCCTACTACAGGAATTGTTGAAACTACTGCTGACGTAGCAGCTGCCGCTGTTGTAGCAACTGTCGCAAAAATTGGTATAAGAAAAAACATAATATACCTCCTATACAAATATTTTAGACACTATCATTCATCTATATGTCTATATACGAATTCTTGACTACACTAGTATTTCTCATACAAAGATACCTCTTTTATTTATAAAAAACTTCTGCATATTTTTATATACTAAAATATGCTTCAAATTAATATTTTTATTATCATAGATATATGCATAAATTTAATGTTATTGACGTGGTTGTGTTATAATTGTGTTATTTTAATTGATATAGTTGATATTATACGAATAAAAAAACCTAGGAATCATTGATATTCCTAGGTTTGTTGGTGCGGCGGAAAGGATTTGAACCCTCGACCAACTGGTTCGTAGCCAGCTACTCTATCCAACTGAGCTACCACCGCATATTCATTTATACAACGAAATAATTTTATCACAAAGGATTACATAAATCAATAGAAACCTAATTTCATGTATGTATAAAATCATTATAATCGTTGTAATTACTATGTCTACATGGAGAACTTCATTATATTTCTTCTATATTATTAACCTTATATAATTATACTATAACACCCTTTCATATCGATTTGATTCTAGTTCCTAAGTATGCTTTTTATTCATTAGCCTTAATTAAGAGCTTACTTTCCTGTATTTATAGAATACGTGTGAAATATGACTTTATAGCAAGAAACGTTAATTACACTACATAATGTTATTATCCCTCATAGCCTGCTATCAAAAACAAAAATAAGAGAATCAATAATCATAGAACTATTAATTCTCCCAACATAAGATAATCTAAAAAAGGAACCATATTGCAAATATCAGGTATTCTGAGTAGCAGTATAATTAAATAATCCTAAGATTATATAACTATCTTTTTAATTATAAATTCTTATATTTATATAATCATATATTCATATAAATATATAGTTATAATGCGGGTTTTCTATATATCATTAATACTTTTATGTCATTCTAGAGCAAAAGCTGTTCTAGTATAAGCTCCTACTCTAGTGGTTGTAATGACATATTGGTGTATATTAATGGCTTACTTGTTTGATTTGTTATATTTATCTATTGAAGTATTTATTGCCTTCGCAGCATTGTCTATAACTTGCTCTGGAGTTTCTTTTCCTTGAAGCATGCTTTCTATATTTGTTTCAACAGTTTGTCTAGCTTCTGGGAATACTGCAAGTAATGCTCCTCTTGCTTCAAGTGGTGATGCATGTAGCTGATCTATAGCGGTCTTAAACTGAGGATATTTAGTTAAGTTATCCTTCATATCTTGAATATCATAAGCCTTTGTTGTTACTGGGAAGTATCCAGTACTCTTGTTCCAGAAAACTTGTTCTTCTGGTGATACCATGAACTTAACGAATTCCCAAGCAGCTTTTTGCTTGTCATCCTTCTTATCCTTCTTGTCCATTATCCATAAAGAACCACCACCTATAGAAACGCCACCCTTGTCATCGTCGGATAGGTTTGGAAGTGCTGCTGTTCCTACTTCAAACTTTCCATTAACACCTTTAAGTACTCCGCTTAATGATGCTGTAGAGTCTATATACATGAAAGCTTTACCGCCTACAAAGGCATTTTGAGTATCGTCTGTCTTTCTTCCGTAGTTACCTAAAAGTCCTTGGTCGTATAAGTCTTTCCACATCTTAACGAACTTTAATCCAGCACCATTGCTATCAAAGTCTACAGCTGTAGCTTTATCTTTTCTTCCATTTTCATTGTTTGCATAGAACTTACCTTGCTTTGACATGTATTGCTCAAAGATCCATCCATATATAGCCATAGAAAAACCATAATTAGTTATCTTACCACTTGAATCCTTCTTAGTTAACTTTGAGGACATATCTTTTAATTCATCAAAATTCTTAGGAGCTTTTTCTGGATCTAAGCCTGCTTCCTTAAAAGCTGTTTTATTATAATAAAGTATTGGTGTTGATGAGTTAAATGGCATTGAGTTAAGCTTATTATCAACTGTGTAGTAGCCAACTATGTTCTTTTCTAAGGATGATACATCATACTTTTCTGCATCTATGAATTTTTGTACTGGAGTAGCATATCCACTGTCGATCATCCATCTTGTACCTATGTCATATAATTGCATTACGTCTGGACCTGAATTACCTTGTTGAGAGCTCTTAAGCTTATTTATTGCATCATCATAAGCTCCTTGATATTGATCGGCAACTTTAATATTTGAGTGAGTTTTATTGAAGTCTTCAACCATTTTCTTTATGGCATCTCCACCAGCACCACCCATAGAGTGCCAAAAGGTTATTTCAACTGGTTTTCCGTCTGCACTAGCCTGTTTACTGTCATTCTTAGAGCAGCCTGCAAAAAGTCCTACACCTAATGCTGCTATTAGCATCGAGGCAATTATAGATTTTTTCATATTAAATCCCCTTTCAAATATAAACCTGATTTATAACTAATCGCTAATGCGAATAAACTTGGTAACTTAAAGTTGTAGTCTTTAGCTGATAAATTTCTATATTGAAACTTAAAATTTAAGTTAGGAACTCTATAATCTTACTATTAGCCCTTAACCGCACCTGCTATGATTCCCTTAACCATCTGCTTTTGTCCAATCATAAATATGACTATTGAAGGTATTAATATCATCACAACTCCTGCTAAAATCGGACCATAGGATTGAGATTCTGAGAATTGAAGCATGCTTATACCAATCTGCACAGTTCTTTTTTCAGGTGTATTGGTCACAAGCAGTGGCCACATATATTGATTCCAAGTTGATAAGAAAGTATATATTCCAAGAGCCCCCAAGGTTGGTTTAGATATAGGAAGTAATATCTGAAGGAAAAACTTAAAATCAGAACAGCCATCTATCTGAGCAGATTCCTTTAATTCCTTTGGAACGGTTAGATAATACTGCCTAAGCATAAAAATGCCCATTGCTGAAGCTAAGTACGGAATTATAAGTGACTTATAGCTATCAAGCCATTCTAAAGAGCTTACTGTAAGATAGTTTGATATTATTATGGCTTCGCCAGGTATCATCATGGTTGATAAAACAGCCAAAAACAAAAACTTTTTCCCAGGAAATTCGAAATACACAAAAGCATAAGCTGCTAGGCTTGAAGTTATTATTTGCCCTACTGTTATCGCCAAGGAAACAACGAAACTATTCAATATAAACTGGAAGATTGGAACAGAATCGATAACCTGCTTATAGTTATCAAACCTTAAAGCTGATGGTATTAATTTATGTGTAGGTGATAGTATCTCATCTTGATTCATAAAACTAAGAGACAATACGTACAGAATTGGGAATATTATTATTAGCCCAATTATTATATTTACTATCCATAAGGTTAATCTCTTTCTTTTATTAAACATTAGCTGTAATGTACTCCCTTCTTTTCAAACTTAAATTGAAGTAAGGTAACTATTAACATCATGAAGAATAATACTAAGGACTGAACACATGCTGTTTCAAAACGATTATTCATAAAGGCTTCTTTATATATTGAGTAAACTAGCACATTAGTGGAGTCTGCTGGACCTCCTCCGGTTAATATCTTTATTTGTCCAAAGGCTTGAAAAGCATTTACCACATTGAAGAATAAAACAAAGAATAAGGTTGGTGAAACTAATGGTATTATCATCTTAAATAATTTTCTAAAGAAACCTGCCCCATCTATATCTGAACTCTCTAACAATTCTTCTGGTATACCCTTTAAACCAGTAACTAAAAATATAAAATTAACCCCAATATTTAACCAAACAGTAACTATGGAAACAGATATCAAACCCCATTTTTCATCTGTTAACCATCCAATATTAGTACCTAACACATAATTTATAAGGCCTATGCTTGGGTGAAATAACATTGTCCACACTATAGCTGCAGGGGCAGAAGCTACTGCCATAGGCATGGAAAACATTACTTCATAAGTCGCTGACCCTCTTATTTTCCTATAAGCCAGCAAAGCTAAAATAAGTCCAATTACCATTGATGGTATTACAAGCATAGGAACAAATTTTAAGGTTACTATAACGCTTTTAAAAAAATCTGGTGATGTTAAGATATCTTTATAATTATCTATACCTACAAAGGACTTGACCTCTCCTCTAGGATTGGTTATGGTAAAGCTTAGATATATTGTCTTTAAAAATGGATAAAATATAAAAGTTATGAATGTAATGAAAGCTGGAAGCAAATATAGATATGGCTTAACAGAAAACCTTTTAGCTTTTTTAACTTCTCTAAGAACTGGAATAACAATCTCTTTATCTAAAGTTTTCTCCTGTATAGCTTGTTGCATCTTCGTACCTCCTAATAATTACTACAGGTTTAATGTTACTGTAAGAATGTTAAGTACTAATTGAGGTACAGTTAAGGTTAGTTTACATATATTAACATAGCGTTATGATTGATTAAATCCTTATACTAATAACAATTTAACTTTATAGTATATTGATGCTTTGCTGAAGTTCATACAAGCCTCACATCACTACTAAGCTGACCCAAACGATACTTTAAAAGCAAAATAAAAAGATTGCCTGTAAATGAAGCCTATATTGCTTCATACAAACAATCTTTTATAAAAATAACATTATATTATTTTTAATAAATCTTAATCTGATTCTTAGCGATCTATCCCATAATTCCGTCTATAAGAAGAGCTACATTTAATACCGCTACTATTGCACCAATAATCCAAAGCACAATATTTTCCCATCTAGTATTCTTATATTCTCCCATTACCTTTTTAGAAGATGTTAGGTATATTTGTGTAAATATTGTTATTGGCAGTTGGACACTTAATAACATCTGCGAGTATACAAGTCCCTTAAATGGATTAGATATGAAGAATATAATTATTAAAGCTGGAATTATTGTTACTAGTACACCCATCTTTGTATGCTTATCATGTATGTCATATGGTTCATCAAATAACCCTGAGAATATTGATGCTCCAGCCATACCTGCTGTTACACTGGAGGATATACCTGCAAAAAGCAAGGCTACTGCAAATATCACTGCAGCTCCATTTCCTAACAATGGTTTTAATAACACCTGAGCCTGTTCAAGTTCAGTTACCTGCATATGATTTACGAAGAATGATACTGCAACAAGAATCATTGCACTGTTTATAGCCCATCCTACTATCATAGAGAATAAAGTATCCATAAATTCATATTTTAATTGTTTCTCCATTATATCTTTATCTTGAAGATTCCACTGTCTACTTTGTAT
This sequence comes from Clostridium manihotivorum, assembly GCF_004015185.1. Taxonomy (GTDB): domain Bacteria; phylum Bacillota; class Clostridia; order Clostridiales; family Clostridiaceae; genus Clostridium_AR; species Clostridium_AR manihotivorum. The sequence goes on from NZ_CP025746.1 coordinate 218,625, forward strand.
TACTTCTGAGTGTAAAAATAAATTATGAGGCATAACTACAGCGCCCAAAACACTCATTATTATAGGAAGAGAACCTGATGGAAATGATGGAGTTACCCATCCCTTTACTGCTTCTCCCCAGTGTACATTTACCAACCATACCTCTACTATGAAGGCAAGTCCTATTATTGAGACGAAGCCTATTATAATTTTTTCAAGCTTCTTATATGAATTAGTAAATAACATCCAAAGTACAACTAAGCTAGCTAATATAGCACCGATTTTTAATGGTAAATTAAATAGCATTTTAAGAGCTATTGCTGCTCCCAGTATCTCTGCCATTGCAGTTCCAACAGCAGCCATAATCGCTGTACTAGTTATCACTCTTGCCAATACAGGTTTTATATGCTTGTTTATAGCTTCTGATATACAAAGACCTGTAACTATTCCTAAGTGTGCTGCATTATGCTGAAGCACTATAAGCATTATAGTTGATAAAGTAACCATCCACAAAAGCTTATATCCGTAAGATGAACCAGCAGCTATGTTAGATGCCCAGTTACCTGGATCAATGAATCCAACTGTTACTAACATTCCTGGTCCTATATATTTCAAGAAGTCTAATGCCATATGCTTTGGCTTACGCTCTTCTTTTTTGAAAAAGTCTTTAACTTTCATACTATCCCTCCTTTACGCTATTATATAATAATCGTTATTATCTAATAAAACAATAACACACTTTATCCTATTAGTCTATATTTTAATAAAATTTGTAAATTACCCCTTTTTATTTATATGCAATTAAAGATGTTAATGCTATTGATTTCTTTTATATTATATCTCTACGTATATTATCGTTAAAAAATTACTTATCTAAATTATAATAATACTTTTAACATGGATGGTAAGCTATGTCATGCAATAATATTAGAATTAGCCAATTAAAAATTGTTGTACATAGACCAACTGTTGGTGATAAATCATCATATTACTAACCCAATGTAATCTATCGTCAATATATGATAGGGCTGTGTAAATAACAAAAGTTTAACCATACTTAGTAAATTTAACACTTTTTGTGTATAATTAATTATGAAATAATATAATTTTTAAATAAATAATTTTAGGTCTTATTAACATCATTTTAATTTATTTTTTCCAAAAATATGAACCAAGGTGAGCTTATTGTCTTGTAGGTAAATTTATATTTATTATAAGTATTGATAAGTGCTTTTAAGCACAAGCTATTTTATATCTATTAGATTCTATTAGCTTCATCTTTAGTAAAGGAGCGATTATATGAAAGACTTTATTATACTCACTGATTCATGCTGTGACTTACCATCGGATATGCTTAATAACCTAAATATCCACTACTTAGGTCTTGTTTGCAATCTGGATGGAAAAGAATTTGTTGAAGACTCTGGTAAAACTCTTTCTTACAAGAAGTTTTATGATAGTATAAGAAGCGGTTCTATGCCTACCACTAGCCAGGTAAACAGCTATAGATTTTACGAAGAATTTGAGCAAGCTGTAAAGAATAACTTACCTGTTCTTTATGTAGGTTTCTCTTCGATTTTAAGTGGAACTTATAATAGTGCGGCAATAGCTAGAGAGGAAATATTAGAAAAATATCCTGAAGCAGATATATCTGTAGTAGATTCAAAATCGGCTTCAATGGGACATGGCCTCTTGGTATACTATGCAGCAAAGCTTAGAGAAGAAGGAAAGTCAAAGGAAGAAGTAGTTCAGTGGCTTGAAGATAATAAACTGAAGCTTTGCCATGTTTTCACCGTTGATGATCTTCAACACTTGAAAAGAGGAGGAAGAGTATCCCCTACAGCTGCAGCTATAGGAAGTCTATTGAATATAAAGCCTGTACTCTATGTAAATAACAATGGAGAACTAAAAAACTTTTTAAAGGCAAAAGGAAGTAAAAGAGCTATAAAGATGTTATTTGAAAAGTTTGAAGAACATGTAGTAAATCCTGAAGAGCAGGTTATATTTATCTGTCACAGCGACTACTTAGAAGGTGCTGAAGACTTAGCTCAAATGATAAAAGATAAGTATAAGGTCAAAGACGTAGTTATTAACTACATAGGTACTGTCATAGGCAGTCATACTGGAGCTGGAACTATCGGCTTATTCTTCCTTGGCGATACTAGAGAGCCTTAAGCATAATATTGCCCTTCTTCAGTATATTTTGTATAGTATAAATCACATTGTGTATAATCTAAATAATAGTAAAAAATCTTATTATTAAGTTATACTCTGCTAAATACTGTGTTGAAATTAAAATTTAAAGGAGATGTTAACGTGACAAGAAAAGATTTTATAGAAGAGTTAAGTAAAATCAATGACCTAGTAGCTATATGTAAGTTCGGAAGTCATGGTACAAAGTATTGGATAGAAGCCCGAAGCGACATTGATTTAGCTATAATAGTAGCACCTGGCATCTCCTTTATGGATACTCTATATATGGAAGACAGTATTTCAGCTTTATGTAAGAAATATTATTATTATGATAATATACATCTGACCTTTATTTTATTTGGTGATTTCTCAAGCAAATATGCAAGGATAGCTGTTGATAGTGAAGAACAATATATATTGGACGAAAATAGATGGTTTGATTTTCAACATTACGTTTTAAAATTCGCTAGACAAAATAGACAGTTTGAAAGAATGCTAAAGATAGATGAACAATATAGCTATTTTGGAGCTATCGTAGATGACACCTTATTATAAGTTATAAGTTTTAGAGCCAGTATAGATTGGGCTTACCTAATCCTATACTGGCTCTATTTAATAATTTGCAAAAGTACTTACTTTAGAATATCTTATAGAACATTAAACCTAGCCTTACTTCCCTCTCTAGCAGGAGTGACTTCAAGTCTTGCATCTATACGCTCCTTTAGCTCTGGAACGTGAGATATGATACCAACAAGTCTTCCACCCTGTTGTAAATCTATAAGACACTGTATAGCATTGTCCAAGGATTCTGGATCTAAGGTACCAAAGCCTTCATCTACAAACATAGTATCTAGGTTTATTCCTCCTGCGTAAGCTTGTATAACATCTGCAAGACCTAAGGCCAAGCATAAGGAAGCTTTAAAGCCTTCTCCGCCAGATAAGGTTTTAACATGTCTTGCTTTTCCTGTGTAGTTATCGAAAACCTCAAGTTCTAAGCCTTCTTGTTTTCTTCCCTTACCCTTTTCCTCTTTTCTTCTTAATACAAACCTTCCTCCAGCCATGTTGTAAAGTCTTGAGTTTGCAGCATCTATTATTTCATCAAAATATGCCGCTAATACATATCTTTCAAAGGTAAGTCTTTCAGAATTATCTCCATTTACTATTCTTGCAAGCTCCGCCACCTTTGAGTATTTTTCTTCTTTATCTCCAATCAAGCTTGTAAGCTGCTGGATCTTATCTAATGCTTTTATATTTGTACTTACTCTAAAAGCTATCTTCTTTTCATCATCTCTAACAAGCTTTTCTTCATTTTTTAATTGAAGAAGACTTGTATTTATTTCTTCTAGATTTATATAATTTAGATTTTCAACTTCCTTCTCAGAAGCAGCATATCTATCTTGAAGTGATTTTAAGTTCTCATTATATTCTTTTATTTGCTTTTCTAATATTTTTATACTGTCTATAGTTAAAAAGGCTGCTTTATATTGATCAAAGCTATCAAATCCGCAAGATTTTAGCTTTAACTCTAACCGTTCCTTTAAGTTAACTGCCTGTTCTTCTATTTCTTTAAGATTATTTCTTTGAGTATTAAGCTCTGCCTCTATAGAAGCCTTATTAGTTGTAGCTCTGTTAAAAGCCTCTTGAGCTTTATTAAGTGCTTGAATCATATCTTCTATAATTTTTTCATTACCTTTTATCTTAGCTTCAAGGGCAGTTAAAACTCTTATACTCTCAGGAATTTCATTTTCTACGCTAACTAAAAGTTCCTGTTCAGCCTTTACCTTACCAAAAAGCTCTGTATATTCACCATCTAACTTTTCTATATTGCTAGTTCCAAGCTCATATTCCTTATCCAACTTATCAATTTCTAACTCTAGTTTTTCTTTTAAGTTGATGTTATTCTTTAGCTTCTCTATATCTTTATTTAAAACCTCAAGATCACTTGCTAGTGTCTTTCCGGCTTCAGCAGTATTATTGAGCTTGCTTTTTATATCTAAGTCTGACAACTTACCACTTAATACTTCCTTAAGCTTATCTTCTTGTTCTTTATACTTATTTTCTAATTCAGTTAAAGAAGCATTTAAAGCAGAAAGCTTTTGAAGCTTTTGTTGATACTCTTCATTTATCTTATCAAAATTATTCTTGTGTAGCTTTAGCTCATCTTCTGTTGGTACAGCTTCAATGGTTTTTGCAGGGCTTGGATGTTCAGTTGATCCACAAACCGGACAAGGCATTCCTTCTGAAAGTTCCTTAGCTAAAAGACCTGCCTGACCTTTCTTAAACAGTTCATCCATATACTCATAATCATGCTTTGTTTTCTTAAATTGTATTTCAGTGTTTAAAAATCCCTTTTTCTCAGCTTCATATAAAGAGATTGCTTTATTATAATCCTGATAGTACCTGTATAAAGTCCTAAGTTCATCAGTCTGAGTTTTCTTAGCTGCAAACTGTACTTCCTTAACTGAAAGATTTTCTTGCTCCTTTTGGAATTCCCTTACCTTTAAGTTTTTCTCTTCTATTAGTTTTTTCTGAAGTATTAGCTTTTGTCTTAAGTCTTTTCTTACTTCATCCTTTGACTTAATAACTCTATCTAATTCTACTATGTTTTTCTTCTTAACTTCGTATTCCTTAACCTTCGCCTCATAACTTTTAAGCAGTGAAACCTCGCTTAAAAGCTTGTTCTTATCAACTTCTCTTTTTAGTTCATTATCAAGTGTTAACTTTGAACCGTCTACTAGCTTTACGCTATTCTCTAAACTTATGGTTCCTTGGTTTATTAGATATTCTTTAGACTTTTTCTCCTGAAGCTTAGCTTCAAGCATTTCTTCCACTTGCCTTACTTCAGAAGCATTTCTAGCCAATATCAACGAGGTTTCTTTATTAATATATTCTTCTCTCTTACTTAATTCTTTCTCTAAGGCTTCCTTAAGTAATTTGCTGTTATCTATTTTTCTATTTATCTCTTGTCCTTGAAACAACTGCTTCTGTAATTTGTCTTGCTCATTTACCACCTTTTCTAAAGCATTCCTTATTTCAAGAACCTTAGCTTCATCTTCTTCTATCTTAAGCTTGCTCTGCTCCAATACCTCTGTAATATTTATGTTCTCTGCATTTACAAGGGTATTTAGCTTTTCGTCCTCACCGCTATCTATGTTTCTTATGTAAGTTCTTCTCTCATTACTTACATCCATTATCTCTCCATAGAGCTTTTTTCTCTGGATATCAAGCCTATTTTGTACCTCTAAGAAGGCTTCTGTTCCAAATATCTTTCTAAATATAGCTTCTCTATCTACACTCTCAGCCTCTAAAAGCTTTCTAAACTCACCTTGGGGAAGCATCACTATCTGCTTAAACTGCTGCTTATTTATACCAAGAACTTCATTTATCTTTTCATCTACGTTATTTACCTTAGTTATAACAGTTCCATCTGGCAAAATTAACTCCGCCTCTGCAGTTTTCAAGGTATAACCATCTCCTCTAGCCTTTCTTTTTAACTGCTGTGGATGTCTTTTTATCCTATATGCCTTTTCTCTAAGCTCAAACTCAAGCTCTACATAAGTTACATTTTCATCTGAGGCAAAGTCACTTCTTAAGCTGTCCTTATCTCTGCTGCTTCCAGAAGCTTCTCCATAAAGAGCAAAGCTTATAGCATCAAAGATAGTTGTTTTACCCGCCCCAGTTGGACCAGTTATTAAAAATATATTTTTACCTTTAAGAGCTTCAAAATCAATAACTTGCTCATCAGCATAAGGGCCAAAGGCACAAACAGTTAATTTTATAGGTCTCATCTACTTTACCGCCCTTTCTACATCCCTTATGATGTCAGTTATTATATCTAGCTTATCAGCTTCAATATCCTTTCCACTTATGGCTTTATAAAACTCTTTGAAGAGCTCAGCTTTTCCCTTAGTCTTATATCCTAAGGAAGCTGCAGTCTTACTACCTTCCTTTTGAATAGAATTTTCTCTGCTAAGTCCCATTATGTTTGGATAAACCGCTCTAAGCTTTGATATAGGATCCACAAGTTCCCCCTCATCAGTAAGCACGGCAAATATATAGTCTTCTGTATTTGTTCCTCTATATACCTCTGGATTAATAAGTTCCTTAAGTGGTCCTTTTATGGTTCTCATATCTCTTCTAGGCTTAAAGTCTTTTATATCAACACTTACTTCTCCTTGAGCATCCACCTCAACCAAGGTAACACCTTTTCTTTGCCTTGCTTCCGAAAAAGAGTACTTTAAAAGTGAACCAGAATATCTAATTCTATCGGAACCCACCTTTTGTGGTCCATGAAGATGACCTAAGGCTGTATATGTAAAACCTTCAAATACTTGTCCACTTATTAGATCCGTACCGCCAATATTTAATGGTCTTTCCGAGTCGGAAACCTCAAGACCGGCTCTCTTCTTCTTTTCTTCTCCTAAGTCGTCTACCGCAACTTCCTCTATATCCCCCATAAAAGAAACATATCCATGAGCCACAATAACATTTCTATCCCCATAGTTTGACTGCTTTTTTATTTCCTCTATGAGCTTCTTCATAGCATCTTCATGAGTTCTAATGTTTGGATCTTTATATAATTCCCTTATAACCACTGGTTCTGCATAAGGTATCAAAAAGAAATTAACCTTTCCATGGCTATCTTCAAGTTCAACCTTCTTTATGCCTTCATTAAAGTTTCCTTGAATATATAATTTGTTCTTAGTCAGTATTCCAGAAGCAAAGGATACTCTCTCCGCACTATCATGATTGCCAGCTATAGCTATTATAGGTGTGTTTAATTCAAGCAATATCTTAGAAAACACCTTATCTAGTAATGTTACTGCCTCTACAGAAGGTACCGATCTGTCATATAAATCTCCAGCAATAACTAAAGCATCTGGTTTTTCTTCTTCTATTATCTTTACTAGCTGCTCTAAAACAAACTGCTGGTCTTCAATCATACTTATTTCATTTACTATCTTTCCTATGTGCCAATCACCTGTATGTATAAACTTCACTATATGCACCTCCTAAAACTTATCTATAATGTACTTAGTCGTATTTTAACATGTAATATATAAATAATAATATCACTAAAACCTTATATAGACCCATATTAAATACTGTAAAATACTAATTATATTTTATACTTCTACATAATAATTCATATTATAGATTATTGACCTAATGCAATTAGATTAGTACCAACCACTATATTCTTTTTGAACTAATCTCTAAAAAACTATGTAAAAAACCTTATGAAAAAATTATGGTAATAAAATGCCTTATTACTAGTTAACAATAAAATAAATCAAGCAGAAGTAATTAATTCACTTCTGCTTGATTTACTTTAGACTTACAGCTTGCAGAATATGCCACAGGGAATGTGACTAAAACAATCATCCAAAATATCACTAACAGTACATTGTCATTTATAAGGAATGAAAAGACAGGGAATACAAACCAGAACTTACTGCTGAGTATCTTTTTAATATTATTTTTCATTTTTAATAATCTCCTTATATTTTATATAATAACATTTACTGTAATATATACACAAGAAATAACCCGTACTTGAACTCAAGTACAGGTTATCTCTTTATAATTTGTCGTTGATTAAAATAATATTAAATTGGAGGTTAAATAGTAATATTTTAAATATACAGCTTTGATAGGAAAAACTTAATGCTATATTATCCCCATAAAAACATTAAATTTATACAATCATAAGCTATATTATTTAACTTGGTTATACTTTTTCTTTATTGGATGCTTTGATTTCTATAACAGGTCTATAAACTGTTAAATTGAAATCCTGCATCTCTGTATATATCTATTTCTATATTAAATTAGCCCTCTTAACTTTATAATTTCAAGTCATACTAATTTTAGGCAGTATAAAGTCTGCCTTATCTCTTTATGTTTGTATGACTTTTATTTTAAAAATTCGCTGAAGCGACTTTATTTAGTGAATTTTTTGCGCATCTGCCTTTCCGAGTGTATATGAGGAAAATCTGGCAGGCGATATAATTTTTCTTTTTTATTCTTTCTCCTATATATACACTTATACTGTCTATACATACTTGTCCATAACTTTATCTTTTATATAAATTACTAAAGAATAAAAAAAGACGCAAAATCCATATACCTATGAATTAAGCGCCATTGCTTATGCTTTATAAGAATTTATTATCCTCTTTGCTACATCTCTCATAGGCCTCTTGCTATTCATACTTTCCTTCTGAATCCTTCTGTAGGCCTCATTTTCTTCGATGTTTTCTTTTTTCATCAATAATTGTTTTGCTTTATCTATTAAAAGTTTATCCCCCACTGGTCTAGTGCTTCCTTCAGCTTTCCCTCTCTTGTTCTGGGCTATCTCTTCAATAATATCACTTACGGTATGCAAGAACCCGCTAGGTTTTATGGGCTTTTGCATACATATTATTCCCATCTGAGATGTCCACTTAGAAATTAGGTTATATTGCTGCGAAGTACATAGAAGTATTACCTTGCTTATTGCTTCCCCTGAAATAACTTTTGCAACCTCTGCCCCATTTGTATCTGTAAGCTCATAATTTATAATGACTATATCCGGCTTTGTAAGCCTGGCTTTTCTTATGAGCATACTTCCGGAAGTGCAGATGCCATCAACATTAAATCCTTTTTGAAGGAGAAGGCTTTTTATCTGTCCACCTGCTTTTAAAGTGCTTGTTCCTAATACAATCTTATAACTGTTAAGCATGCACTTCCCCCCATTTACCACTAGAATTTACTTAAATATTGATCGATCTCCCACTGATGTACCTTTGTTCTATAGTCATCCCATTCTAAATTCTTAGCTTCTCTATAAACTTGGAATGCATGATCTCCTAAAGTATCTTTAACTAAGCTATCCTTACTGAATTCTACTACAGCATCATAAAGATTGTCTGGTAGTCTATCTATACCATTTGCTTTTCTTTCTTCTTCAGTCATAGCAAATACATTAGCTTCTATGTTCTTAGGAGGAGTAAGATTTTTCTTTATTCCCTCTAATCCTGCTGCAAGACAAAGAGCTAGTGCCAAATATGGATTGCAGGATGGATCTGGGCATCTAAGTTCAATCTTAGTTGAGTTTTCTCTTGATATTGGTATTCTAACTAAAGGACTTCTATTTCTTGCAGACCATGAAACATATATAGGAGCTTCATAATCTGGAACTAATCTCTTATAAGAGTTAACTAGTGGATTTGTTACTGCAACTATTCCTTTTATGTGGTTAAGTAATCCAGCTATAAAGCTGTACGCATCCTTACTTATTCCAAACTCATCCTTTTCATCATAGAATGCATTAACACCATTCTTTGATAAAGACATGTTCATATGCATACCTGAACCATTGATTCCAAATATAGGTTTAGGCATAAAGGTCGCATGTAAACCGTGAGACTGAGCAATTGTTTTTACAACAGATTTGAAAGTCATAATGTTATCAGCAGTTTTCAATGCATTATCATATCTAAAATCAATTTCGTGCTGGCCTCTTGCTACTTCATGATGAGATGCTTCTATCTCAAAGCCCATCTGCTCTAGGGCAATACACATATCTCTTCTTGCTTCTTCTCCAAGATCTATATGACCTAAATCAAAGTAACTTGCATTATCGTGGGTATTTGTTGTAGGAGATCCATCATCGTTGGTGTGGAATAAGAAAAATTCACACTCTGGACCTACATTGAAGGTATACCCCAATTCTTTTGCTTCATTTATAACCTTTTTAAGAATGTATCTTGGATCACCAGCGAAAGGCTTTCCATCACCAGTGTAAACATCACAGATAAGTCTTGCTATGTTTCCATCAGGTGTAGACCATGGCATTACTTGAAAAGTATCTAAATCTGGTGCTAGATACATGTCCGCTTCTTCTATTCTAACAAATCCTTCAATTGATGATCCATCAAAGAAGCATTCATTATTAAGAGCCTTGTCTAGCTGTCTGGAAGTTATGGCTACATTCTTCATAGTTCCAAAAATATCTGTAAATTGTAGTCTTATAAATCTAACATCATTTTCTTCAACAAGCCTGACAATATCTTCTTTTGAATAAGACATAAAATTCTCTCCTTTACCCTTAATAATAATTAAAGACGCCTATATAGAGCCTTTATTAGACTCGATATAGAACGCCTTTGTTCATCGAATTAATCCTTAGTTATATCATACTATTAATAATATTCTGTACTTATAAAGTTGTCAATATCAATTGATATTAAAAATTGTAAATATACCTTCTTGTATCTAATATACCTTGAAGCCTGCCAGCTAATCATTATTGAGCAATAGTTTTCACTAGTTTTATACTGACGCCAACTATTCAATGCTCAAGCAAAAGAATTATAAAAACTAACATCTTTAATATCTATTTTACTTATATGCCACTTCAATTATATATTACAGAAATACGGCAGTTCAGTAAAACTTATTCTTAATAACTTGTATTATTTTGAATATATGTCTACTAAATTTAATATAACCTCAACAGCCTTTTCTATTGATTCCACTGCTGCATATTCATATTTACCATGGAAGTTCTCTCCTCCAGCAAATATGTTAGGTGTTGGTAGACCCATGAAGGACAATCTAGCACCATCTGTACCACCTCTTATAGGTCTAACAAGTGGTTTTACTCCAGCAGTCTCCATTGCCTTTATAGCATTCTCAACTATATACATAACTGGTTCAATCTTTTCCTTCATATTTCTGTACTGGTCTTTTAACTCTACATTAACAGTGCCTGCACCATATTTATCATTTAAGCACTTTTCAATCTGCTTTAACTTATTTTTCTTTGCTTCGTAGCCGTCATTAAAGAAATCTCTTATTATAAAGCCTAGATGAGTTTCTTCAACTTCTCCCTTTACATCAGTAAGGTGTATAAACCCTTCATAACCTTCAGTTTTCTCTGGTACCTCTTCTGATGGAAGCAAGTTAATAAACTCGTTAGCTATAAGCATAGAGTTAATCATCTTATTCTTTGCACTACCTGGATGAACATTTCTTCCCTTGATAGTAACCTTAGCTCCAGCAGCATTAAAGTTCTCATACTCTAATTCTCCTATAGCGCCACCATCCATTGTATAAGCAAGGTCTGCACCAAATAGTTCTACGTCAAAGTGATCTGCACCTTCACCTATTTCTTCATCTGGAGTAAAGCCTATTCTTATCTTTCCATGTTTTATTTCTGGATGATTTATAAGGTATTCTGCTGCAGTTACTATTTCAGCAAGTCCTGCCTTATCATCAGCACCTAAAAGTGTAGTTCCATCAGTAGTTATTAAGGTTTTTCCTTTATACTCTAATAGTTCAGGAAATTCTTTTGGAGATAATACTATGCTATTTTCAGCATTAAGTACTATATCTCCACCATCATAATTTTCTACAAACTTAGGATTAACATTTTCTCCACTCATGTCTGGAGATGAATCCATATGAGCTATAAATCCAATTGTAGGTACTTGCTTATCTATATTAGAAGGTATTGTGGCATATATATATCCATATTCACTTAATACAACCTCATCAAGACCTATTTGTTTTAACTCTTCAACTATTAACTTAGCTAATTCTAATTGACCCTTTGTACTAGGTGTAGTACCAGTTGTAGGATCAGACTTAGTATTAACCTTAACATACTTCAAAAATCTTTCTATTACTTGTGACATAATATCGCCTCTTTTCTTATAGTTCACTTAGTTCCATTCTATTATTATCATCCTTTATTGCTTTTAATGCAAGACCGAGGTATATAAGAGTTATTAATATATATATCTTATAAGAATGTGGTACATTAAGTCCAAATGCAACTCTTAATATATCAACTATTGTTGGTAAAGTTAATGAATAGATAGCTAGTTTATATAAATTCTCAAAATCAACCTTAGCCTTTATAAATATGTTTATGAGTAATCCAATTACGGCTACTATTAAGGCAGAGAACATATGTCCTATAAACATTACTATTATCCAAAGTGGAATTATAATAGCTACAAATATCTTAACCCATCCCATTAAGTGAACTAAATCAGCCTTAGTAAAAGTAACATTACCTAAGTCCGAATATTTAACTTCTTGAGTATCCTTAAAGTCCTGTTCTATTATAAGCTTATCCTTAAATATATACATTGTGCTCTTCTCATTTGATTTTATAGAAGCCTTATCAAATTCACTAGCATTTTTAGTTGTATCTACTATTATATAAGTATCTCCATCCTCGTATGTAAAAGGACTATTAGATACATTAAGCACGCCATTTTCTAGCTTAAAATCTACTGAATTTTTATCTAGCTCTTTTATTGCTTTGCTTACTCCTGTTACTCCTGAATACATAGGTTTTATACTGTTTAGCGTTCCTAAAAGTAAAGACATTAAAAATAAATACATAAAAGCTCTGCCTAAGGTTTCCTTGTTGAAGTTAACGTAATACTTAACATCTACTATAGACTTAATAAATTTTTTAAAGAACCTATCTTTTTTTGTCACCGCTTATTCCCTCCATGTTTATACCATTATATAGCAATTATACTATATTAAATATATAAAAAGAAGAGCAGTATATGCTACTCTTCCATATTTTTAGCTTCACTGATCAATATATTTCTTATCGCTAAGAATAGATATATAAAACCTATAATTATGTAGACATAGTTTATAAAAATTATGTTTATCCCTAAAATTCTTCTTATACAGCTCAACACCATAGAAGTTGTTATAGAGTATATGCTTAGCTTATATAAGTTTATGTACTTTATGCCTGCCTTTAGGGTTGCATTGACCAAAGTTCCAAGCATCGATACTATAAAGGCGGTAAACAGATTGGATACAAAAAACAGCACCGGTGCCGCAATTAGTATTATAAAAGATCCAGCCTTAAAGTCATACATGGATTGAATAAATTGCTTTTTATCAAAGTGCAAAAACTTTATAATGCTATATCTTGTTTCATCTATTGGCTTATCGCCATTTTTAATAAAAGCCTTGTCTTTAAGAATAAGAACTGATTTATTATATTTCTCTATATCAGAAACCTTAGTTTTACCTGTAGTGTCTATTAATATATAATAATCACTTTTTCTAAGTAAAATAGGCTGTTTACCATCAACCTTTAGTATGCCATTGCTAAAATTAAACTCAGGGAAGTCATATACAACCTCATGATGTATGGTATCCATAAATCTATAATAATTGAGAGTTGGTCTAATATAACCTATAAGGCCTAGAATAAGTGAAATTGTAAATAAATATACTACTGCTGCAGCTAGGCTTATTTGATTAAACTTTATATAAAACTTAGGGCTAGTCATAGACTTATAGAACTTAGTAACAAATGATATATTCTTATCCATATAATCTCCTCCTTCTTGTATTTTAGCCATTGAAGATTTTTTTAGTACTTATTGTTGTTTATTTTAAAAGAAACTTGGCAATAATTTAATTAAACTAGGAAGGCTAGCAATAGTTAAAGAAAACTTATAAAAAGTTATAAAACTATGATAATCTTTTATAAAATCCTCATTTCGTTGAGGTCGGTGGTCTATTGTGATTCCCATACATTGCGAAAGTGATGTAGTCAATGGTGAGGGTGTTTAGCACCGTGTGAAGAGATAAAGATTAATTTGATAAATATTAAGAAAGGAGATTGTTGACACTTCGTAAATTAAGCACTAACAAGCGTTTACGAATATGTACCGTGCGTTGTACGGGAATTTAAGCCTTTGGAGAACTACATCAAACAGAAGTAGTTTACTCTTTTGAGTTTACAAAATTGGGTTCAACGAAAAAGGAATGAACTTTATAGAGTTTTATAAAGTTTTGTCAACGGAGGATATAATTTGGAAAATGATAAAAATGATATAATTGATGAAAGTAATGAAGTTAATGAAAGTATTAAAAAAAGAAAGCCCCCTTTATCCAAAATTATTATCTTAAGCATATTTGCACTTTTTTGTATAGCAATGTCTTATTCCTTTTATGCTTATAATGATATAATCAGTGATTTTAAAATCGATTTTGATAAAAAGGATTATTCAGCAGCTAATTCTCTAATAGTTTCTAAAGGGAATTTTAATCCTGCAAAAAAACTATTGCTATATGGTGATTTAAAAAATTACTTTTCAACATATATAGATGACTTGATTTCTAATTATAAAAATAACAATATATCGGATGAAACTGCATTGTCAGTATTGAACGAGGTAGATAGATACGGCGTGGTTAGTGATAAAATTCGTGAATTTAAAAAGAAAATTCCTCTACTAACTGACTCAGCTAACAACTTTTCACTAGGAATGAAGCTTTATAAGGATAAAAACTATGCAGATGCTTACGCTGCCTTTGATAAGGTAAATAATTATGATGACAACTTCCTAAAAGCGGAAGAATATAAAAAAGAAGTGGCAAATTGTATAAAGCAAGAAACCTTAAGTTCTGCTGAAAAACTGGTTTCAGAAAACTACTTTTCAAAGGCAATCTCACTTTTAGAGGACAATACAAAGTATTACTCTAATGATAAAGAGGTGTTAAGTAAAATTGATGAATATAAGAAGGATAAAGATGATTTCGTAAACAAGTCTTCTAGCAGTAAAACTTCAGCTAATGATAAGGACGATTCAGCTTCCAATAGTACTTCGTCTAATACCGCAACCACTAATTCATCAAAGGATTCAAAAACTGATTCTCCTAAATCAAGTTCAAAGTCAGAAAACGGAACTAATAAAAGTAGTACAGACTCTAGTTCTAAGACGACTTCTGTATCGGCTATGGTCATAAACTCAAACACTATAAACTCACTTAACCTTAGCTCTGATACTTCTTACCTTGTATATGTAAACTTATCAAGTCAAAAAACTTATGTTTATAAAGGTAAGAAGAATGGTTGGAACTTACTAAAGGGCTTTTCATGCTCTACAGGAATAAAGGGAAGTGAAACTCCATCAGGAATATTCACAGTAAAGGAAAAAGGTGATTGGTTCTATTCAGATGAATATAAAGAAGGCGCAAAGTACTGGGTTCAGTTCGATGGAAATTACTTATTCCACTCACTGCCTTACAACTCATCTAAGAGTCAAATAACAGACTTTACTTTAGGTAAGGCAGCCTCCCATGGATGTGTAAGACTTAAAGTAGAAGATGCAAAATGGATATATGATAATGTTTCTAGAGGGTCGAAAGTAATAATAAACTAATCCCCCTAGCCTATTAAAAACAAAGATTAAGACTCAGCCGAATGCTGAGTCTTAATCTTTGTTTTATCAACTTACTTACAACTTGAAGTATTTCATTAAGCTCATATATAAAGATAATATTATATTTAAAATATATATTTTTCTTATCATTAACTTATGTTTTTTAATTATATACCAAACTATATATTAAACTTATTACTAAATATACAGCTCCGAATAAATCTTTTCTAACTCTAAGCTATTATTATAGTACATATCTCTTACTACTCTACTTTCCTTTAGAAAGATAAATCTTGAACTTATATTATATACAAAATCTAAGATATGACTAGATATTATAATAATACTACCTTTATTCTTACAATGACCTATTTGTTTCTTTAATGTAATTATTCCTTTGGTATCTAGTCCATTAGTGGGTTCATCAAGTATTATTAGCTTTGGCTCACCTAAAAATGCACTAATTATCCCAACCTTCTTTTTCATTCCCATAGATAAATTCTTTATAATTTGATGTCTATGCTCCCATAAATCATAATCGATCAAAGCTTCTTTAATACTATCTTTCAAATTTTTATTGAACTTAGTAGAAGCTATAAACGTCAATAGCTCATATACACTCATCTTTTCATATAGAAACATTTCTT
Organism: Clostridium manihotivorum; assembly: GCF_004015185.1. Lineage (GTDB taxonomy): Bacteria > Bacillota > Clostridia > Clostridiales > Clostridiaceae > Clostridium_AR > Clostridium_AR manihotivorum. The sequence continues at coordinate 234,646 of NZ_CP025746.1, forward strand.
CTGGTAAATATCCAATATATCTTTTAGTACTTGTAGAAATTGTATCCATATTATCAATTAAAACATTACCTTTTTCAGATTTCATTATACCTGCCATAATTTTTAATGTTGTAGATTTACCTGAACCATTAGGACCTATAAGGGTTAAAATCTCTCCATCTTCTATTTCAGCAGAGAAATCAACTACTCCCATGTTATTTGAATACAATTTCGTAACTTTGTTAGCTACCAGCATAGAACACCACTTCTCCCTAAATACTTAATGTAATTTCAGTATTATCAATTATAAAAATACCTTATCCAATTCTTATATCCTCTCTTTAGTGCTATATAAATTAATAGTATTGGTAGAACGGGTATGAATAATAGAACACTTTCTACCAACATAGGTATATTGGTTTTATCTATCTTTGGATAGTGCATAACTAATATACTATTGTAATATATTGACAAAAATGAAGATAAGACAATTAAACCTACTATAACTAATAGTAATTGGTGAAGTAATATAGATCTTATGGAATATACCAATATAAATTGATACGTTGATATAAATAAGACGCTAATTATTTTAGAAAAAACAAACACATTATACTTTATTGGTAACTGCTTATAAAGTATAAAATTACTTGCCTCAATTTTATATAATTCTTGACAGTATGCAACGTTTAAATAGATAATAACACTAGTTATAATCAAATATATTTTTAAATCATTATTAAATAAAGCAATAATTATATAAACTAAAAAAGAAAAAACTTGTAGGATAAAAAAATCTACATTTCTTATTAAAGAAAAATAATCTTTTATTATATGTGCTATAACTGCATTATTAAAATTAGTTGGTTTATAAAACAAATCTCTTATGTTATCAAATTTAACTTTATGATAGTTTATGTGATAATCATAAATATGAGCCCTACCTACAATTACCGTAAAACATATGCATGAAAACATAGAGAAAAAGAATATAAAAGAAAAGTCGTTATATAGTTTTTGTAAAATGAATCTCACTAAATAATTATTAAATAATGTTTGAGTTATATAACCATTGTTTAATAACAAAGTTCTAATACTAAAAAGTTTATAACAACTTAAAGCTACTAATATATAACCACTTGCCATCATTAATCTTTTACCAATTAATGATATATTAATTGATAAGAAAACTAACATTATTACTTGGTATATTACCAAGTATAATAGTAAATATCCAAACAAATTCATAACAATTCCTAATATATCTGTTTTAAAATTAATAACTCCATATATGCAAGAAAGCACATAAAAGTAGCTTCTTTGTCTGAGTAATCCTATTATGCATACCTGAACATCGTTATAAGAAACACCTTTTAAGAATGTAATTTCTCCATTAGTAATAAAGTTCTTTATATTTCGTATAATTACACTAATCATAATAACACTATATATTAAAATAATTAATTCATTTACATGCTCATAATTCTTACCATACTTGTAACAAAGAAATATCTTTAAAAAAACACCACAATAGTTTAGCAAAAAAAATGAGCCTAAATATATAGTTAACTGCCTATATATTTTCTTTAAATCATTAGCTCTTAGCCAATGTATTAAACTTGTATTCATAAATTAAACTCCTTAGATAAAAGTACAGTTATTACTTAAAGCTTCTAAAAACGAATGTTAAAGAATATTTATAAATTATATGTATTACCTTCAAAACATTCTTTAAACTTATGTTAAACTTTCTTATAAGCATATATACTTTATATCCATCAGTTGTAATGAAATATTTATTTAAAGGCATCAATGAAAAAAAAGGTACAATCAAGAATCCAAATATTAACCGTAATACTGATCTAATATAAATTGTATGTTTAAATGCAATAAAAAATATTATAGTAAAGAAAATTGAAATCACACCCCAAAATAATGACATAATAGGGCCTGCTAATGATATATATAATATATCATTATTATTAAACTTACCATTAAAATACACTGAAACCCCTATACAAATTCTAACTTTTTTTAATTTTACAGTATCAAACTGTAGTGACTTCACTTGGTCTCCTCTTCCCTGAATTATTAAAATAGAAGCGTGAAAGGTTTCTTCTATTACTATAGACATAAATATCAAAAACATAAATATAGCTATATTTATAACCATATTAGGTTTAAAAATCCCCTTATTTAAACACAGTATTATAATTATAACACTTGCTATAGGCATAATTAAATTTATAAATACCTGCAACATTATATATACCAATAATGAGAAAAAGTTTTCTTTTTTGCCTTGTGGTATATCAACATGAAAACTATCGACCATAAACCAATTCTCCTACTTAGTTAGTTATTTCAGCAACTTGTTGCTTTAAGTACTTACTTATTCTTCTATAAATCTCTTTTGCTTCTGGCCTTATTTGCCCTTTGCTTAATTTTATTAGAGCATCATAATAGAGTTTTTGTATATCTTCCCTACTAAAATTGTCTGTATCATATACTGGTGTTAGTGTATTATAGTTATCTGTATCAAAATCCATAATCTTTATTCCAACCCTCTCAGGATTATTATACATAAATGTACCTGGGAAAGGCGTTGATACACTAAAAACTACCTTTGCTCCATAAGACTGTAATTCTAATGCAAATTCTATTGACTTATTAATAGTTTCAATTGTATCATATGGTTGTCCTATCATTAAACATGTAGCAGTGCTAATTCCTAACTCCTTAGCCCACAAAAAGGTATTTCTTATCTGCTCAATAGTAATACTCTTTCTTAGACAATCCAACATTTCCTGACTACCAGTCTCTACGCCAAATTGGATAGAAGTACATCCACATTCTATCATTTCTTTCAATAGCTCCTTAGTCATTATATCAACTCTTGACTCACAATTCCAAGTCACACCTAATTTCTCTTCCTTAAGTAGCTTCAGTAACCTATGTAATCTATCTACATCTGCAGTCATTGTATCATCTACTATTTGTATATGATTATTGCCAAGTGACTTTAAGTATTTAAATTCCTCTATAACATTCTCTGCTGTTCTTACTCTATACCGTCCACCTGATAAAGCCGTAGCTGCACAAAATATACACCTTCCTGGACACCCCCTACTTGTAGAAATACTTGCTGGCACAGCATATTTCTCTAGGTCATATAACCTTCTATCTGGAAAAGGTAACATATCTAAATTCTCAATAAATTCTTTACGTTGGTTCTTCTTAATTACACCATCACTAATATATGAAATCCCTTTAATCTTATCTAGACTACCAACACCTTTTATATAGTAGTCACATAATTCTTTTACTATTAATTCCCCTTCATGTCTTACAACTAAATCAATAAATCCTGATTTCAATGCATCCTCATATTCAAATGTAGCATGACATCCACCCATAAATACTACTATATCGCTATCAATTAATTTTATATGCTTTGCAATTGCTAAACCACACTTATATGTCTCAGTAGTTGTCGATATTCCAATAATTTTAGGATAATCTGATTTAATTAAACTTTCTAAATCAATAATAGTAACTTCTTTAATATAAAAATCAAGTATCTTAGCAGAATAGTTATTTCTAATAAGCCATGTACCTATATAACCTAGACCTAATGGTGGAAGCCCCTGTAACCTATGAGATAAAATACTACCTGGAAATGGAGATGGTGCATTTATCAAAAGAACATCTAACTTACTATAAGCTCTCGTTTTTTTCATATAAAACACCTACCTTATCTTTATATAATGGATCCCAGTTCTTTATTAAAATTCCCTCCTGATTTAGCATTTCCATTAATCTGCATATATCATCGTAAACCTTATCTTCATCAGATATATCAAAAACATTAACAATCCTTTTAATAATCTGTTCAACTGTGTTTTTACCATTTGCCATATCCCAAAACACTGCAGATACAGAGTTTAACTCAACAACATGATTAAACCCAATAATATAAGCTCTGTTATCTTCAATCTTATAGCTTTGAATTACTCTACAAGGTTTAAATTGTAACATATACATCAATCCTTTCTTTTACTAAATTAATTTTCCACTTAAAAGGAGAGCATATTATAATACTCTCCTACTGTCATTTAAGATGCCGATGTCGGAGGCCATAATACTGAAATTACAATTGCCCCAACGACTGCTAGAGCAAATGCAGAAGAATGTACATCAACACAAACCTCTTCATCCTCAATAATCTCCATAACTGGTTCTTCGTACTTCATTTTCCCACCTCCCATCAAAGTCAAAACTACATGCAAATATTGACTTATAATATATAGATAACTTGTACTAGTATAGAACTTTATATAATATATAAAGACTAACTAAATCAAGAAACCTTCATAGTAATATACTCAATTACTCCATATATTCCATTGCCCATATAGAATATGCATCCATAAAATATAAATTTTAACAAATAATTATATTAAAAATCCAATAAAGTTTCAATTTGTGTTTCATTGAACAACTTCTCTTAATATATATTTACATATATACCATTTTACTGTATATTATACATTATATTACTCAACATTGGCGAGTACAATATTAAATTTGTAAATTAATTATGTCACATGCAAAGTAATTACTAATTTAAAATAACTTAATTTATATAGTTTATTTAACTAATAAAACAATTAACTTATTAATAACAAACATATAAATTAGATTTTATTTTTATCTTATTATTATATCTGTATAGCACACAACTAACTTAAAGTCTCATTTTATAAGTTATTAGATTAACCTATCCATAACAATAAAATAAAGTTTCACACTACTACAATTAGATAACTATATTAAAACTTAAACCACTTTATTAGCTAAAAAAATTCCCCTACAAAACAATATCTTTACTAATATGTTCTGTAGAGGATGCTTATAAACTATTTATCTAAACCATGATTGTATATTCTTCTATTCTCCAGTGACCACAATCTTTCAGAAAATTGTTTTTCATCAGTCTCGCCTGTGACTCTTCTTATATCATACATTCTTGCATCAATGATATCTATATAGTGAAGCATTTCAGCCTCAGCTATCATAGGCTTTACGGGGCTTCCGTACTCTGGCTCATAGTGATGAGATAGTATCATATGCTGTAGTAGTACAATGACTTCTCTGTCAGCCTTAAAGCTTTCTCCCACAACCTCAACGTCTTTTATTCCTTGGGTTATGTGTCCAAGTAGTGTACCTTCTAAACTATATTCAGATACAATACCTAGTTCATTTGAATCCATTTCCTTCATCTTGCCAAGGTCATGAAGTATCACTCCTGCGTAAAGTAAATCTTTATTTAGAAATGTATAAATTGAGCTTAAGTTCTCTGCTACAGTTAGCATTGTCATTATGTGATATAATAGACCACCTCTTATGGCATGATGATTCTTTTTAGCCGCTGGATAGTACATTAACTTTTCTTTGGAACTTTCAAATAGATACCCAACTATATTTCTTATATCTTGGTTTTTCATATTATCTATATATTCTTTTATCTTTGAGAACATGTATTCACTATCAAAAGGCGCACTTTGAACATAATCCTGTATGTTCACGTCATCCTCTTTATCTATATTTCTTATCTTTTCTATTTTAAGCTGAAGATTTCCCTGCCAAGCAGAAACCATTCCTCTAATCTTAACTATTGTGTTATCCTTAAAAGCATTTTCATTGTCATCATTAACTTCCCATAGCTTTCCCGCTATTTCTCCAGTACTATCCCCTAAAGCAAAATCCAAGTATTTTTTTCCGTTAGCATTTGCTGTTTTTAAGCTTAGTGATTTTATTAAGAAAAAGCCTTCTATTCTTTCATTCTGTTCAAATTCGTTAATTTTTTTCAATTCTATACCCAATGCAACTTACATCCTTTCGTCAATATCCTATTAATAATTATATCTTTAGTTATAGAAACATAAACATAAGTTAGTAAAATATTTTATTTAATGCTTATACTATATATTATATACTTAAATTAGTATGAAAGTATCAATTAGTTTCTATAGGAGGATATGACATGAACATTCCAAAGGAAGTAAAGTTTATAATAGATAAGTTTTATGAAAATGGCTATGAAGCCTTTATAGTTGGTGGATGTGTTAGAGACAGTCTAAGAGAAGTATCTCCCCACGACTATGATATAACTACTAATGCACTACCAGATAAAATCCAAGAATTATTTGAAAAGACAATACCAACTGGCATAAAACATGGTACCGTAACGGTGCTTATCCATGGAAACAGCTATGAAGTAACCACCTATAGAATTGATGGGGAATATATAGATAATAGAAGACCGGAATCTGTAGAGTTTGTTTCTGATATAAAAGAAGACTTATCAAGAAGAGATTTTACCATAAACGCTATGGCTTATAATTCTAACGAAGGCCTTATAGATTACTTTAATGGGAATGAAGATCTTCAAAATAAATTGATAAAAGCCGTTGGAGATCCTGATAAGAGATTTAACGAAGATGGCTTAAGAATGATGAGGGCCATAAGATTTGCAGCTCAATTAGGTTTTACTATTGAAGAAAAAACCTTAACTTCCATTAAGAAAAATAATGATCTTATAAAGAATATAAGTGCTGAAAGAATAAGAGATGAATTTATAAAACTAATAATATCCGACAATCCTAGTTTAGGATTAAGGCTTCTAGCAGATACAGGTATACTAGAGCACATACTACCTGAACTTGCTATCTGCATAGGCTTCGATCAGCATACTCCATACCATGATAAAGATATCTTTAACCATACCATCTCTGTTGTGGAAAAAGTGCCAAACATAGTTTATCTAAGGCTTGCAGCTTTATTTCACGATATAGCAAAACCCATATGCTTTACTTTAGATGAAAATAACATTGGTCACTTTTATGGTCATAACAATAAGGGAGAAAATCTTACAAGAAAGATTTTAAGAAGACTGAGAGTAGATAACTTAACTACAGATATGACTTGTACCTTGGTAAAGGAACATATGAATGTGCTTGTAGCTCCAACAGATATAGCTCTTAAACGTATGATAAATAGGGTTGGTAAGAGTTTAGTTTTTGATTTGTTTAAACTTCAAAGAGCTGATATACTGTCCTCTGCTCCTCCATTCTTGTATTTAGCTCATGTAGATATTATGGAGAATAAAATCAATGAAATATTAAACTCAAAAGCTCCCTTATCCTCTAAGGAACTAGCCATAAACGGCAATGACCTGATAAATGAATTAGGATTAAAACCAGGTAAACACTTAGGAGAACTTCTAAACTATCTATTAGAAAAGGTACTTAAAGATCCTTCTTTAAACAGCAGAGAAAAGTTATTTGAATTAGCTAAAGAATACCAAGCTTACAATAAGCCTTCTAAATAGTTTTTGAAAGGATTTTATTATGATTATCAATGCTTTTAACGGGGTTATAACACTAATCATTCTTATAGCTGTTGGCTTCTTCCTTGGAAAGAAGAACTGGTTTAATGAAAGCACAGACAATCTTATGTCTAAAATGGTAGTAAATATATCTCTACCTGCTTTCATGATAGCTAACCTAAATACTAGCTTTACTAAGGAACAATTCATTAATTCCCTTGGAGGATACTTATTAGCTTTTTTATCGATTTCTACAACCTATTTAATAGGCTCCTTTGTATATAAATTCTTTAATATATCAAAAGATAGAAAGGGCGTCTTCAGAGCGCTCTTTGGTCTATCAAACACTATATTTGTAGGGCTTCCAGTAAACATATCTATATTTGGAGAAAAGGCTCTCCCCTATATCTTAATATACTATATAATAAACACTTTGTTCTTTTGGTCTATAGCAGCCTATGATATAAGATGTGATGGCAAGAAAACCTCTGGTGGATTTTTTTCTAAAAGCAACCTAAAAAATATACTTTCTCCACCACTTATAGCTTTTATCCTATCAGCCGCCCTAATACTTTTGCAGATTCAACTACCAGTATTCTTAGTTGATAGCTGTAGGTACTTAGGAAATCTAACAACTCCACTTTCAACAATATTTATAGGTTCAATCTTGTCAAACATGAATTATAAAGAGATGAAAGTAGATAAAGATTCTCTTTTGATCTTAATAGGAAGGTTTATCGTATCTCCAATTGTAGCTTTTGTACTTTTAAGCTTTACATCTTTTCCTTTACTTATGAAGGAAGTATTCATCGTTATGTCTGCTATGCCAGTAATGAATACCGTAGCTATAGTGGCTAGACAATATAATGGAGATTATAAGTTTTCTTCTGTACTGAATGCAACCTCACTAATAGCAAGCTTTATGTTTATCCCAATATATGTATTTCTCTTTAAATATTTGCTATAATAAAGACATATTAAATCACTTAGATCCATTAAAACCTTATTTTAAGATATAAATTTTCAAATTCTCTTTTTAGGGGCTAGTGAAGTTTTAAAAATATCTTTACCATTGAATTAGCATGTATTTATAATAATTATGAATAAAAAACTTTAAGTAAAGGAGACATATAATGGATAGTATTGGCAAGCTTATAAACTACTTATTTATATTTTTAGGCGTTATATCTACAGTAATAGCCATGGTTGGGCCTAAAAAACTTTTTATATCTAATTCAAAAAAAGTTAATATATTAGATAAAAATAACTATCTTAAAAGTGAGCGAATCTTATTTTTCTGTATAGGAATAATCTATCTATTACTAGGAGCAGCCTTAATTCATGGATTTGATTCTATTAGAAGTCTACTAGGTATTCCTGCTTGTATTTTAGTTATATTTGATAATTTAATAAGAAAAAAATACACCTCTAAGATTTAGATACATCTTGATCTTAAGGTGTATTTTTATATTGTTCTTTTTGCTTCTAATTCTTTAATTAATACTTCACTTCTTTATCCAATCCAAATAGATATAGATATCTTTCCTTAACTTTCTTTCCTGTTATCTTTTCTAAGGTATCAGCGTAATAGCTAAGCTGAATCTCATATCTATCCTTTATCTCCTGCTCATTGCCTTCTTCAACATAGTCAGTCTTATAATCAAGAAGTACCAAGCCATCCTCCTCTTCAAAGAAACAGTCTACAACTCCTTGTAATCTAACTAACTCATTCCTACCCTCTTCTTCAGATAAAGACTTATCCACAAGGTAAGCTGGTATCTCTGTAAAGAAAGGTAATTCTCTATATAACATACTTCCATTTTCAAAGGCATCTATGATTCTTTTTCCTATACCACTTTGGAAGAACTTAAATATCTTACTTGCATTGACCACCTTAGCCTGTTCTTTAGTTAAGAACTCTCCTAAAATCATCTCCTCAATCTGTTCTCTTATTTCATTTATATTTCTTACCTTACCAAGCTCTATATGCTGCATGACAAAGTGCACTATAGTACCTCTTTCAGCTGCAGATAAACCCTTTTCCTCTTGTAAAAATTGAGGCTTTCTTATTCTATCTCCCTTATATACTGTTAATATTTCATTTTGATCCTCTTCATAGGCTGCTCTTTTAAGATCTGAAACAGATATGTTAGCTGTTATCTTAGTAGCATTACTAAACTTATAATTAAAGCCTAGCCTTCTATCAATGTCGTCCCTTATATCCTCTATATCGTTGTAGATAAAGAGACGTTTTTCCTCTTCCTCATGAGAGATTTCATCCACAACTTCTAATTTTTCATCCACAACTACATCAGCTTTTGACCAATACTTTATACTCCATGTGGAAAAGTCACCTTTAATATAATCCACAATTGTATTGCCAGACATTCTTATTTCTTCTCCATTTTTGTGCTTTGCAAGGGCCATACCTATCCAATCCATATAGCTCTTTCCTTTAAGAACCTCTGAAGAAAGTATCTTCTCTTCACTAAGATTGGCGGAGGAACACCATCTCCTTGCTGACTTTTCAAGATTGGACACCGCTCCAGTTATTATAAGCTTTTCTTTTGCTCTAGTGAAGGCAACATATAAAACTCTCATTTCTTCAGAAAGGGCCTCAAGCTTAAATCTCATCTTTATAGCATGCTTTGGAAGGGAAGTATAGCTTATTCTTCTATCCACATCAATATATTCAGGTCCAAAACCTAGTTCATCGTGGAAAAGTATCTCTTTGTTTAAATCCATAAGATTAAATTGTTTTCCACAGCCAGATAGAAATACAACTGGGAACTCTAGTCCTTTACTCTTATGTATACTCATTATTCTAACTACATCTTCATTTTCTCCAAGTATCTTTGCACTTCCCATATCACCAGAGGATTTTCTGAGTTTATTGATGAAGTTAATAAAGTTGAATAAGCCTTTAAAGCTTGTTTTTTCATACTGCTTAGCTCTTTGGAATAATATCCTCAAATTAGCCTGCCTTTGAACTCCATTAGGCATTGCCCCTGCATATCCATAATAAGAGGTGTCCATATATAAGTACCATATGAATTCATCTATAGGCATATACAAAGCTTTATCTCTCCATACCTTAAGCTTTTCCATAAAGCTGATACATTTCTTTTTAAGAGTTTCAGATATATTTTCTTGTACTTCATCCTCTGCTATGTCTTTTATTATTTCATAGAAGTATTTCTTCTTGTCAACCAGTCTTAAGTCTCCTAACTCTTCTGAAGAAAATAAGAAAATTGGTGATCTAAGTACAGATAGTATATGAATATCCTGCATAGGGTTATCTATTACCTGTAATAGAGACATTATAGTTCTTATTTCAATAGTATCAAAGTAACCAGTTCCAGTATCCGCATATACAGGAATACCACTTTGACCAAGCTCTTCTACAAATACCTCTGACCAGTTTTTTGTTGCTCTTAGAAGTATTACTATATCTTTATACTTAAGTCTTCTATAGCTTTCTAAGCCCTTATCCCAAACCATGTACTTTTTACAGTTAGCAGCATTCATAAGCTCATGTATTCTCTTAGCAACAATTCTTGCTTCAATCTGAATTGCATCTAGATCCTCTTCAGCTTCTCCACTGCCTTCTGTTTCTTCCTGAAGCTCTGAGTCTTGAGTCTCTTCTTCAGATTCTTCTTTCTTTGCTGATTTATCTAATATATGAACTTCTATATCTCCTGCGATATCTATATCACTTACGCTGACTTCCTCTTGTGCAGTATATATATTTTCAATATCTAAATCCTTATAGTCAGCTCCTAGGTTTAAAGCTTCTCTTTCATCATATTCAAGCTCACCTACAGTTCTAGACATAAGCATATTGAATACATAGTTTACTCCATCTATTACTTCTTTTCTGCTTCTGAAGTTTTTATAAAGCATTATCTTCATATCATGGTCACCTTGCTCAGAGTAGCTATTGTATTTGTTTAAAAATAGCTCTGGCTTAGCGTGTCTAAATCTATATATACTCTGCTTTACATCTCCGACCATAAATACATTAGGATTTTCATCGTTTTTTCTAGAAACCATATCTATTATAGTTTCTTGAATATTGTTGGTATCCTGATACTCATCAACTAGAACTTCACTAAACCTAGCCTTAAACTCTCTAGCCACAGCTGAGGGAACTATAGTGCCATCTTCCTTTTCTTCAGTAAGAACCTTAAGACATAGATGTTCTAGATCATTAAAGTCCAATATGCCTCTATCTCTCTTCTTGCCTTTATATCTTTCATCAAATTCTAGTACTAAACTCACAAGCTCTGATATAAGAAAATGTAAGGTATTAAAGTCCTTAATAGCCTCTTCTGGGGGTATGGCAAATATATCATCTCTCATCTTATTTACCTTTTTCTTAACCTCATCTCTTATATCCTTCACTCTTTGCTGAGCTTCTTCGTCAGATACTTGGTTCTTCTTCACTGACTTGAGCTTTGATGGATTAAAGTCCCTTAGTGAGTTATAAACGGCGCTAATACCACCGCAAATACTTTCTCTTATGTTGGTTACTTGATTTATATCATCCTCTAAATTGATTAAGTAAAGCTCTAGACCTTCTGTAACTTCGCATAGCTCCTTAGCGTTATAAAGAAGCTTCAATGATCCTTGTAATTCAATCTCAACATTATTAACTAATATCTTAGCCCACTCACTATGGCTTAATTCCTCTTCTGTATTAATATTTAAACTCTCACACTTTTCATTAAGCCATGCTTTTGGCCAAGGTTCACTCATAGAAAACTGATACAAATCTAATACCATCTGTTGAAGCTTACTATCATCTTTTCCTTGTCCATAGGCGTCTACCAATCTTTTGAAGTTATCATCCTCAGCATCATACCTAGCCTCAAACAACTCACTTACTACTTCACTTCTTATTAAAGTACCTTCTGTATCATCACCAATTCTAAAATTAGGATCTAGATCTATATGATGAAAGTTATTTTTTATAACATCTAAGCAAAAGGAGTGCATAGTAGTTATATTGGATCTATTCAGTAGCGCTAGCTGCCTTTGAAGCACTTTAGAGTTTGGTGAATGTTCCAGTGCCTTAGATATAGCGTCTCCAATTCTTTCTCTCATCTCGGCAGCTGCAGCAGATGTAAAAGTAACTACTAATAAACTATCTATATCTACCGGTTCTTCTCCCTCAGTTATCATTCTTATTATTCTCTCTACTAATACTGCGGTTTTACCAGACCCAGCAGCTGCTGCCACCAATAGATTTCTACCTCTAGTAGTTATTGCCCTAAACTGCTCTTCCGTCCATCTCGTATCTCCCATTACTTTTCACCTCCTAGATCCTTAACCACAACGCTAGTTATCTCTTTCCACACCTCTTCGTCACTATGTTTTTGTATTACCTTATGTTTATTGTCACTTAGGCTTAAATCAAACTGACATATATGAGAGTAGTTGCAGAAACTACAATAAGTAAACTTCCCATCCTTTGAAGGCTCAATCTTTATACGTCCACTTAACATCTCTTCGCATAATTCAATCATCTTCTCATTTACATACTTTCTTAATATATCAAACTGCTCTTCTGTTATAACGGCACTCTGTTTAGTAAAGTCTCCATCCTTCTTAAAGGTTGCTGGAATTACAAGTGAATAAGTCTCCATGGTTTTATCCATTGCCTTAACTAGTCTAGCATCTTTAAGTAGAAGACCATCCATCTTAAGCTTCTTAAGTATTTGTTCTTTTAGCTCTTCATCACTCAAATCCCTTTTTGACTTTATAATAGGGTCATCTATTCTAAAATATAGGATTGCTCCCGGTATTACTTGTTTATCTAAAAAGTATTTAGAGTTTTTAATTAAAGCATCTAAATAAACTAATAGCTGAATTTGTAATCCATAATATAACTGATTTAAATCAAACTCTTTACTTCCTGACTTATAGTCTATTATTCTTATATAAGTTTGTCCGTCTAACTCTACAGTATCTACTCTATCGATTCTACCAGTTAGAAATACCTCATCCCCAGAAGAAAGCTTAAGTTTTATTGGCTCACTATCTTTATAGCTTCCAAACTCAAACTCATTTCTAAATATATCGAAGTTACTCCTCCTCATCTGTTCAGATATTACACTAACTGACTTGGTTAATATATTCTTAAATCTATTAGTAAAATACTCATATCGTTTTGAACTGTTTAATATAGATGCTGCACTTTCTCCTACTTGCTTATCCACTATATCTGATATTATTGCCCTACACTTATCTCCATCTAATTCATCCCAATGAATTTTCTTATCTCTTATATAATTAGTAAACTCGTCTAATACATTGTGCATAAAACTTCCAAGGTCTGGTGGAGTGAATTCATAAACCTTCCTATCCTTAGCCTTAAGACCGTATTGAACATAATAGGCAAAAGGACACTGAGCATATTTTTCTATCCTTGAAACACTAAATAATAGGTTATCACTGTTGCCAGAATATATTTTCTTTATTTTATCCCTTGCTATATCCTGTTCTTGATTGCTATACTTTAACCCCTTAAATATGCTATCAGCCTTTTCCTTCCACTCTGGCTTACTCTTGTACCAAGAATACACCTCTGCCCAATAATCTTCTATTTCTTTTTTATCATAGTCTCGTCTTACTGCACCAATAAGTTCATTAAAGGTAGGTATAGGAGCTACTACCTTTTCAAATTCATTGTTTTTAAGCCTAAATATATCACTCTCTTCTTTTATGTTAGGAAATATCTTTTTAAGTCTAGGTATTATTATAGATGGTCTTAAAGACTTTCCCTCAAAATCGGCTAAAGGGTAGGTTATCATTAAGTAATTGCTGCACATAGTTAGAGTTGTATAAACTAAGAACTGCTCTTCAAAAGCCTTAGTTTTCGTATCAGAGGCAAGTTCTACCCCTTGATTTCTCAATAATTCTCTATCCATATCTGAAAGTATTCCCTCATCTTTATTAGAGGCTGGAAAAACTCCATCATTGGCACCAATTATATAAAGGGCTTTTAGCTCCCTGCTTCTTATTCTTGATATTTCACCTATATTTACTTGATCTAAAGCTACTAGTATAAGTCCTATCTCATACTTTTCAAACCCTACATTTAGTATCTTAATAAAGTCACTGGCTTCTATTACTTCTTCTCCCATAACATCTACAGCCTGATCTAGTACTTCCATAATTATCTCTACAACCTGGTCATACTCCTTAGCCTTATCTCCAATTCCTTTCTCTTCAAAGGATTTAGACAAGCTATCCATTCTTTCAATAATATCCAGAGAATTCATAAAATCATATAAGGCTACACAGGTTTCTCTTATTGTATGTTTTCCTTTTATATCAGAGTAAAACTTAATTAACGGAGTTCTTATTTCATCCTTTATATCATTGATAAGAGAAATTCTCTGCTTTTCTTCCTCTGATAACTCTTCTCCTTCTTGTTTAAATGGGTCAATTTTATATTCCCACCAATCCTCAAGCCATCTTTTTCCCTTTATTCCATTGGCTAAAACGTAATTTTCCAATATATCTATGTACTCGCCATCAATACCTGTAAGACCTGTCTTTAAATATTTAAATACGCTCTCATAAGACCAATTTCTCGATAATATTTCAAATACAGAGGTAATTAAAACTATAAGTGGATTACTTACTATGTCTCTCTTCTTATCTAAAAAATATGGAATATTATATTGATTAAATATTACAGAAGCTATTTTTTCATAATCCTCTAATTGCCTGCAAACTACTGAAATATCTCTATATCTATATCCTTGTTCTCTTACCAGCCTTAATATATCCTTTGCTACTACTTCTATTTCATCATAGTTGTTATTAGCCTTATATAGCCTTATATCATCATTGGCCCACTTATAATGAACAAAAGGATAAGAGAAAAAGTGTCTTTCTAAATGGTTTAATTCTCTGCTTTCCTTAAACCTATAGTTCTCCCTATTGTTTAAATCTAAGTAGCCATCATAAGGAATATTATTTTCTGCAGCTATTCTTAAAAGCTTTTTCTCAGTATTCTTAGTAACGTTAAAGATATCTGTCTCATCACTTCCATGAGTTTCATCTAAGGTTAATGCCACATATATATTATTAGCTTTCTTCATCAGCTTACCTAGCACTCCTAATTGCTGAGGAGTAAAGGTAGTAAACTCATCGACCCATATATCTGCACCATCAAATATATTACAATCATCAAGTTTATCTGAAAGCATGTTTAATTCATCTTCAGAATCAATATAATTCTCATGAAGCAGCTCGTTAAACTTATCAAATATTATTGATAAATCACTTAGCTTCATTTTAAGCTCTTCATTATCTTCTCTCATAGACTGCATAGTTGCATTTAATATTTCCGAGGTAATATTATACTTCTTAAACTCGGTTATAGTTCTTGAAACAACGTCCACAAAACCCTGCTGCTTAGACGCTCTGTAGAAAACACTTAAACGCTCATTAACCTCTTCAAGTACCTTAAAAATAAGCATGTTACGACCTGCTTCATTCATTCGCTTGTGAGTTATTCCACCGCAAAAGTTAAAAACTCTATGGGCCATTCTCTTAAAACTTAGAACTTCGGATTTAAGCACACTTTTTTCTCCAATATGCTTTAGAAGTCTTGTTTCCGTTTGGAAGGTTATCTGTTCAGGCACTAATAGTATCAGTTTATTTTCTTTTCCTTCTTCAATTCTTTTCTTAATTTCTTCTATGCAATAATAGCTTTTTCCGCTGCCAGCTCTTCCGTAAATAAACTTTATTCCCATACACGTATCTCCTACCTTTATCAATGTAGATAATTTATAAGTTCTTCTTTAATTATAACCTAAATTTTCTTTTTTTACCGTATTACCTATACATATAGATGTACCACTTCATATTAAAATTTATATTTTGAAATCCCCTCTCAGAAATTAGGAAAGCTTTAAATATACATTTATATTTGAGCTAGTAAACCTTTAATAAGCCGTTATAGATGCTTAAAAATAATTGGATTAGGATTATCCTTTATTAAATGGCTATGTTTAATAATATTGTTTAACTTTTAGCAGAGCCTATAAAATAAAAAGGTACAGATAATATTAATTACCTGTACTCATAGCTTTCAATTTAATTAATTTATAGCTTCTAGCCTTAGCTTATCAAACTCATTCCTTAAAATCCCCATTATTAGTGTATCATGATAATTACCTTGAGAAAAATACCTATTTCTCTTTTTCCCTTCATTCACAAACCCACATTTCTCATAACATCTTATAGCTCTTAAGTTATAATCAACTACCTCTAGCTCAACCCTTTGTGCACCTCTATACATAAATAGATAATCTAATAAAACCATTATAGAGTCCTGTCCATATCCTCTTCCCCAAAATTGGCTTCCTATTGTAATACCAATAGTATATACATTTGCTGTATCTTCAAATTCCTTATAGGTCAAATATCCTACTAAAACACTCTTTTCATTGATTATACTAAGTGTTTTTCTAGACACATTCATTATTTCATCAAAATGCTGCATCACATATTCGATAGAAGGAAAGATCATATTCCCTCCATCGAACTTACGTATTTCTTTATCAGTAGAGTAATTATAAAATATGTTTACATCCCTCTTCTCTACTGATCTTAAATATATCTTTTTACCCTTTAACACCCTTACACCCTCTTTAGCATAAAGTAATCCCCTTCTATTATATATCCTGTAAATATATGGTTCAACTCATAATATTAGTTATTTCCCAACTTATAGTAGCCTTACTTAATTTAAATATAAGACTATGTTTAACAATATTATTTAAATTAAGTGATTATAAAAGAGCTGCTATATAAGCGAGTAGTTAGATTTAAGTAATTTTTTCAGATGGAGTGGGGTTAAGCCCATTCATATAACGCTAAGTTAAAATATCCCATAGTTAATAAGAAGCTCTGGCCCACCTATAATATCCCTTTTTACAGTGAGAACTCCGTTTTCCAATGATTTTATGCTCCATTTTATAAGTGATATCTTTCCCTTTTCTATTTCAATTGAACTCACGGAATAAGGGTGAATGCAGCAACCATCATTAAAATATGGTATCTCATCTGCTTTTGGCATCCTTGATCTATGGGTATGTCCAGCAACAATGGGTTGGTTGTTATTCTTAACCCATTGCTGAAGCTTTCTATCAACCTTTTTTCTCTTAGTATTACTTCTAGCAGGACTTGTTCCATTCTTAAAGCCTAGATGTCCCTCTAAAAATGACCATACATACCTAACCATAAAGGATGCGAAAGGTTCAAAGTTATAATTTAATCTATCTACCTGATGGCCATGTATTATAAATAGCTTCTTTATATTTTCATAATTTAATATTAGGCCCTCATATATAGGAAGATCGTGAAAAAGGTTATAAAGTTCATTCTCATCTTCACTTCTGTCTATTTTTTCTATCATATGCCTAAACTTTTTAGTTGCCTTTATTTCATCATGATTTCCGAAAAGCATATAAAATCTGTTTGCGTCCTTAAACTTTAAAAGTAACTTAAATATATCTGGGTAGGTATTATATATATCTTCTATACTTTTAACCTTCCATAATTCATCGCCATCACCAATCTCTATATAAATGAAATCATTTCTATAATAATAATTTAATGCAGTCATATATATATTGGCGTTGGGCAGCAAGTCATCCTTATAAGTTCCATCTCCTCTATGACAATCACTTATAAACGCAATTTTGCTATTTCTGTCAAAGCATACTTCTGGTGATCTATCCATTATACTGGTCAATATATCTCTCTTCATATATAAATCTTCATGTATTATTATTTATGCTTTATTATTATATGCTTCCATTAAATCAATAGATACATATAAAAACACAAAAAAACACTCAGTTATAAAACTGAGTGTTTGCTGGCGGAGAAAGAGGGATTTGAACCCTCGCGCCGGTTACCCGACCTACGCCCTTAGCAGGGGCGCCTCTTCGGCCACTTGAGTATTTCTCCACATGCCCTACGATTAAAATTTTGTTATTAAAATGGCGGAGAGAGTGGGATTCGAACCCACGGTACGGTCACCCGTACGCCGGTTTTCAAGACCGGTGCCTTAAACCAACTCGACCATCTCTCCATGTCAACGACATTTTTTATTATATCAACGAAAAAATATTCTGTCAACATAATATTTATAATTTTTTGTTCATATTTCAAATTGTTCACAACTACTTAATACACTTATTGTAACTATGTTAGGTAAAGATTTAATAATACTTAATGCCACAAATTATATAATACCCAATAAGAAAAATAATAACCTTATTAATAAACATTTTTTAAAAGAATGTTGTAGCTGTTATAAAAGTTTTATATTACTAGTTTTAGCTTGGAAAAAATTTTATACTTTCCTGTGAAAGATACAGATTTTTTCATTATACTTTTGTGGAGACTTTAGACTTCATGAGGATTTTGTTGAAATAAAAAAAGCACTTAGTTATTAACTAAATGCTTCTGGCGGAGAAAGAGGGATTCGAACCCTCGCGCCGGTTACCCGACCTACGCCCTTAGCAGGGGCGCCTCTTCGGCCACTTGAGTATTTCTCCACGTGTCCTACAATTAATTTTTTATAAAAAAATGGCGGAGAGAGTGGGATTCGAACCCACGGTACGGTCACCCGTACGCCGGTTTTCAAGACCGGTGCCTTAAACCAACTCGACCATCTCTCCGTGTCACATTTGCTATTATATCAACTTAAATTTAACATGTCAACACTAAATATAATAATTTTCAATATTTTTTGCGTGTATGCATTTTCTTAAGGTATTTAAGAAAGATCTTTCAGGTGAATAAGATTTCTTTTTTTGCACATCTGCCTTTGCCAGTGTATATGAGGAAAATCTGGAAGTCGAGTATGCTTTATTTTTTATATTTTCCCTAACAATAAAAAAACAGCCAACTAAATATAAAATAACTCTACATTTAATTGACTCTTTCTTGTATAATATATTTGATAGTAATGAGCTACTAATATTTTCATGTTATAAAATTATTTATAGATCCTCAAAATAATTGGGCTTAATTATTTTAAGTTTATATAAATTATTCTTTCAATGTGATTTGCAATGAAATACGTATTTACTTATAAGAAATATCTTGGGCTTTGACTTTCTTATAAACACAAAATATCTTAGTAGCTCTTTACTTAACACATGGGCATATTTAACTATATTTAATTTTAAGCAAAATAAAAAGAGCTCTTATCCCATATAGGGACGAAAAGCTCCGCGTTGCCACCCTAGTTGATAAAAAGAATTCTTCCTTTTATCCTCTTAATTTATATAACGGTATAACCGTACTACTCATCGCAGTCCCTCAAAGGTGGATTCATAATTACAAGTTATCGATTCACACCATCCATCGACTCTCTAAAAACCTGAAAATTACTACTAGCCTTATCAGCAGTTTATTTATATAATTTTAATATATTATATTCCATAGCAATATATAATGTCAATGATTATTAGAATAAAATATTTTATTTATGTAAAATTATTACATACTGTATTAATAAAAACTATCTGCTTCAGAACTTTTATATATGATTTTTTTAAAGACTTTATATATATATACGTAAACAGCTATTTTTATTTAGGCTCTGCTAAAACACCCTGTTGAAAACAGCCTTTATTTAATCCTTAGTTATATTGGCTGTGCTTATTATATCAATTCCAGTATTCAATATATTTTTACATATTACATCACCCATGTTAGTAGGAGCTCCTACATAAATCCTTGATAGTACCTTTGATAGTTCTAACCACATGCTCTTATCTATAGCTTCGCTACTTTTTACTGAAACTAGGTTATATTTACTAGAACCCTTTACCCTAACAACGCTTGTAAATATCTCTTGATCTGCCAAGTGTACTCCCCCCTCTAAATATCTTCAAATTCCTTTATCCTTGATACAAGTACCTTTGAGTTTTTAGAGTCTTCAACTATCTCCGTCAATGTCTTATCAGTTTCTCTTGCTATTATATCTATTATCTTTCCTATACAATATGCTCCCTGACAATTGCCAAAGGTAGCTCCTGTCCTTCTCTTAACACCTTCTACAGTTCTTGCTCCTAAGGGCCTTCTTATTGAATCAATAATTTCTCCCTCCGAAACCTGATTACATAGACATACTATCTTACCATATCTCTTATCTAGTGCTATTATTTCATTTCTTTCATCCCTAGTCATATCCCTAAACCTGTAAAACTCTCTTCTTTTATCTACGAAGTTCTTTTTTAGTGTAGAGTTTAAATTATCCACTATAGTTTCACATATCATCTTAGCTATAGATGGGGCTATGGTTATATGGGCATAATGCTCTCCAGTAACCTTTATATATCCCTTCATTAATTGATCATCATCGATAAACATTACATCTTTTCTATAATCCTCATAGAAAATGCTATTTACATTATCCTTAGTAACCTCAGGCAATATCTTTGATGCTTCTTTTAATATGTCATTAAAGTCAAGCAATCTTTCAGCATTTACTGCTACCAGCGTGCTGCCTGCTAATGTGGGAGTTTGAAAAGTAAAGTTATCCTCAGAGTTAACCTTTATAACTAAGTTGGACAAGTTATCAAAGTCTTCATCTAGTACAAGGTAATGTATTTTTCCTTCACTTTCATTTATTACTGTTCTATTAATATCAATTGTGTAATTATCTCCTGGAATTGTATTTATAACTACCTTACAAGTAAATTTGTTCTTATTTGTAGTTACCTTAAAACCTCTAGCCATCTTTTGTATATCTTGAACTACTTCTTCTAATCTAAAGTTAACTCCATTATCAAAAGCTACTTCTGCATATGCAATAGCCAGGTCATAAGGGCAGATTACTGCAGTATTTTCTGAGTATAGAGCCTTTTTAACCTTTACTTTAAGATTGGGCTCTATATCATATAACCCTTCATCGTCTATTAAATATATATTATCTATACCTCTGCTCTTAGCAGTCCTATACATATCCTCAATTATATCTTCACATTCATCGTTGTCCGCAATTCTTAATGAACCAATTCTCTTAAAGGGTACATTAAACTTCTTAGTTATTTCTGAAAGTATTGAATTTCCCATATGTTCAAGACTACTCATAAGATCATCCTTTGTCTCAGAGCCATCATATACAATAGCTGTATTGGCAAAGGATATATCATCTGCAACATCATAATCTTTCTCTATAACAGCTATATTCAAGTTATATTTTGATAATTCATAGGCAACAGCGCAACCTATAATCCCGCCGCCTAATATCAAAACATCATAATCCATATTATGTATTACGTAAAACTTATAAAGCACTATAAGTTTTACGTAATTCCTCCCCTCTATATCATCTTCATCTATATATTACTTTTGTAAATTCTTAAGAATATCACCTAATTGTTTTATATATTCTCCGTAAGTAGCCCAGTCTCCTGCTTTTTGAGCTTCTAAAGCCTTATTATAAAGGTCATTTGCCTTTTCAACGTCACCCTTATTAATAGGATTATTTACAGTATTAGTTTGATTATTATCCTTACTATTGGATTGCTGAGCATTGTTCGTATAGTTGAATAGCTTCTCTAAGGCCTTTTCTACTGTTTCATCTCCAACAATTTTTTCTCCATCAGAAATTATTATCTTTCTAACCTCAGGCAGTGATTTTTGCACATCTGCTTTTAGATAAAGAGTTTCTAGATAGAAAAGAGAATCATTTATAGGAATAATAACAGTATCTCCATACTCTACCTTAGAACCTTTTCCTTCCCATAGACTGATTTCCTTTGATATGTCTGGATCTGCTAAAATCTTATTTTTGAGCAAGGACGGACTTAAGATTGTCTTTTGTGGAGGAAACTTATACATAACAAGCTTTCCATAGTTTGCCCCATCCATTCTAGCCCCCAGCAATGATACCATATTCTGTTTTCCCTTCATATTGAAGTACTCAAACATAACCATCTCTAAGTTTTTCTCACCAGGTAGTCTAGTCATAAGATATAATGCTTCATTTACATCTTCTTTTCCTTCAACACTTAAGATATTTGATGAAACTTCCCATAAGTCATCCTGTGTAAAAAATACAGTAGGATCAGTAACATGGTACTTTCCAAGTACACTGCATTGAACATTGAATATATCATTAGGGTATCTAAAATGCTGTCTTATTTCCTGTGGTACTGATTCACCCTCCTTAAATAGTCCTTTAAATATCTTTGAATAACTGGCAGCTATAGGATCATCTTTATCTACAATATAAAAGTTCGTATCTCCATTGTAGGCGTCAATTACAACCTTAACAGAGTTTCTCACATAGTTAAATCCATTATAGGGCTGTGAGTATGGATACTTATTTGATGTAGTATAAGCATCAACTATCCAATATATCCTGCCATCCTTAACTACACTATAAGCATCATTATCATAAGTTAGGAAAGGAGCTATTTTCTTAACTCTATCCATTATGTTTCTATTAAGTATTATCTTACTATCACTTTTTATATCGCCAGACATTAAAATTCTGATATTACCCTGATTTACAGAAAACAACAACTTATTTAAAAAGTTCATTTTTATTCCTGCTTTACCACTATATCTAGTTGTTTGAGTTTCCCCAGCCTTTGGATAGTCAAATTCATCTATATCTGTGTTTACTACAACATATTCATTTGAACCTTCTCCAAAATATATTCTTGGATTGTCTAGCTTAATATCAGTTAGGTTATTAGTAGGAATATCCTTCATAACAAAATCCGGCTGTCCTTCCGATGTAACTGAGTTTACCTTACTCATTGCCATACCATATCCATGTGTATATCTTAGATGCATATTTTGCCATGTATTAATATTGGAATAATCTAATTCCCTAGGTGCTACAAAAACCTGAGTATACTTTCCATTTATGTTGTATCTATCTGTATCACCATCATTGAAGTTATAATAATTTTTCATAACCTGTACTTGATTATAAAAATTTAAAACTGGACTTATAGAATTAACCTTAAGGTTTTCTATAATATCCTTATTATTTTGTAATACTGAATTATTTAAGTTTGCCTTTGGTTCAAAATCTTTTTCGTTTATTTTATCTATATTGAATGCTTTTCTCGTTGCATTTATATTATTACTTATATATTGTTTTTCAAAATCCATTTCATTTGATTTTACAATAAATTGTTGGAACAAGGATGCTACGATAGGCTCTACAATTATTAATACAAATATAAGGCCCGCCATAGCTATTATAGGTTTTAATTTTGATCTTAGAACACTTACAAACACCACTACTGCTGAAATTAAGCTAACAATAGCAATTCCTCTATAAAACAAAAGAGTAACCTTTATATCGGTATAGCCAGCACCATACACAGTACCTCTTGCACTATACAACAAGTTATAACATTTTAACACATAACCACCGGATATCATAATCATAAGTAATGCAGAAACTATGGCTAGTTGCTTTCCTGCAATATTCTTAAAGATATCTTTAGTATTAAGATTAAATGTACCATTGTTACCAAATCTATTTCTAGCTCTTACTGTAAAATAAGATGCAAAGGTTATGATAACCATAATTATCAATAGAAATAATAATACATTATATAAAGATTGTATCAATGGTAATTTAAATACATAAAAGGATATATCATGCCCAAAGATAGGATCTTTATCATTAAAGTTAACTGAGTTAGTAAATTGTAATATGGTATACCAATAGGTTGAAGCAGTATAATATGATATTAAAAGAGAGAAAACTAGGTTTCCTATTACTGCAGCTCTCTTTATATATTTTTTTATCTTATTATCTAAATTTCCTGATAAATTTTTAGTTAGTGATTTTACATAGAAGTGAATTGCAAAAAAACATACTAAAAACACTGGAACCATTAACTTTAGTACTGCTATAAGCTTAGTAAAATATACAGGTAAATATCCTACCTCTTGGAACCATTGTATATTAATAAATAAGCTTGAAAAAGAAAATGCTATCATAATAGCTATAACTATTGCGGCTAAAAGCCAATAAACCTTTTTCATAAATAATCATATCCCCCTATTATTTTTGATTATTAACTTACTCTGTAATTAAATATCCCTTATCTTTAAGCTCCGTTAATATTAACTCCATATTTTCTTGTGAATCTGTAGAAATGGTATGAATATGAACGCCTCCTGTTAATGAAGATAAAGGAGTAGCTCCTAAACTGTTAAACTTATTAATAAAGTTTGTAAGATCATTAAAATTTTTAAGTTTAAGCATTGCTCTTATTTCACCATATAAAGGATGCTCCACAACTACATCTTCGATAACTCCTCCGTACCTTAATACTGTAGCTAATTCATCCTCCATTTCATCTGTATGGTGATTTACAGCTATTATTCTATTCACTTTATTAACTAAATTCTTTTCTATTATATACCCATCTGGTGTAGCAATTATATTATTGCCTTCCGCTCTCAATAAAGCTATATCTTTAACTATTACTTGTCTTGTTACGCCTAAATCTTTTGCTAAAGTAGATCCCTTCTGTGGTTCTATTGAATCTATCAATTTTTTAATTATAAATTGCTTTCTTTCTTTAGATGTAGACAACTTTACTACCCTCCTAACTAAAATGATTAATTTTTATTATCACTTTCTATTACTATGTTAAGCATAGGATTATCTATAACCTTTTTACTATGATGCAGTCTTATAACCTGAAGAAACTCCTCACTATATCCGTAATGCAATAGCATATCAACGCCTTTTTTAGGATGATTATAGTATATATCTAAAATTTTAATATTCTCATACCTTCTAATCTTTCCCTTAGTTATCTTATGTAATATTACAACTACAGATTTTTCGATAAAGTTTAATGGCCTCTCAGCCTTGCCTATATCATGAAGTAATGCAGCTTTTGCCAACTGATCTTTATCTATATGCTCTACCTTAGCTAGGAGCTTCTCATATATCTCTAAGGAATCCTTAGAAACTCTTACGCAATGATGCTTATCACCAATCTTTAGCTTATCAAATAGTAACTTTTCATGGTCGTCTAAATATCTATCGATATATTCATTATCTATATCTTTGAAATAAGAGCTTATTGCCCACCAAAATTGCTTTATTCTATAAAATCTCATAAATTATATCTCCATCTCGAATTTATTTATTTTATAGCTTTTATTGAGTATCCATTAGTAATAATTATAATATGCCAATAATCATATGTATATATTAACTGATTTTTCTTAATATAAACTTAAGCAACGAATTAAATACTTCAAATAAAGTTTCGAATAATTATTTTTATGTTTTTTTAAATTATATTAATGCAAACAACGAATCTATATTAATATATTGAATATAAATATTCTCCACTTTACAAAGCAAATACTATAATAATAGTTAAATAACAAAAAAACCATGAACTAAATGTTCATGGTTTTCTTTGGTGGAGATAAAGAGATTCGAACTCTTGACCCCCTGCGTGCAAGGCAGGTGCTCTCCCAACTGAGCTATACCCCCAAATATGGTGGACCTTCAGGGACTCGAACCCCGGACCTACCGGTTATGAGCCGGTTGCTCTAACCAACTGAGCTAAAGATCCTTACTAACCTGGCAACCACTTACTCTCCCACACAGTCGCCCATGCAGTACCATCAGCCGTCTAAGTCTTAACCTTCGTGTTCGGTATGGGTACGGGTGTAACCCTAAGACGCATCATTACCAGATATTCAGTATAATCCTTAATCGGACTACAGAGAATATTATATCTAGCGTAAATTGTTTTGTCAACATGTTTTTTCTAGATATACGAAAGATTATTCTTTCAAAATTGCACTTAAGTTTACTTTGTAATATTTGTTTTGGTCAAGCCCTCGATCTATTAGTATCGGTCAGCTGAACATGTTACCATGCTTACACCTCCGACCTATCAACCTCGTGTTCTTCGAGGGATCTTACTAGCTTACGCTATGGGAAATCTAATCTTGAGGTGGGCTTCACGCTTAGATGCCTTCAGCGTTTATCCCTTCCCGACGTAGCTACCCAGCTATGCTCCTGGCGGAACAACTGGTGCACCAGAGGTCAGTCCATCCCGGTCCTCTCGTACTAAGGACAGCTCCTCTCAAATTTCCTACGCCCGCGACGGATAGGGACCGAACTGTCTCACGACGTTCTGAACCCAGCTCGCGTGCCGCTTTAATGGGCGAACAGCCCAACCCTTGGGACCTACTTCAGCCCCAGGATGCGACGAGCCGACATCGAGGTGCCAAACCTCCCCGTCGATGTGGACTCTTGGGGAGATCAGCCTGTTATCCCCGAGGTAGCTTTTATCCGTTGAGCGATGGCCCTCCCACGAGGTACCACCGGATCACTAAGCCCGACTTTCGTCCCTGCTCCACTTGTAAGTGTCGCAGTCAGGCTCCCTTCTGCCTTTGCACTCTACGAACGATTTCCGACCGTTCTGAGGGGAACCTTTGGGCGCCTCCGTTACTTTTTTGGAGGCGACCGCCCCAGTCAAACTGCCCACCTAACAATGTCCCGTCACCAGCTTCATGGTGCCCGGTTAGAATCCCAGTACTGTCAGGGTGGTATCCCAAGGTCGACTCCACATCCCCTAACGAGGATGTTTCCCAGTCTCCCACCTATCCTGTACAGACAATACCGAAACTCAATGCTAAGCTACAGTAAAGCTCTACGGGGTCTTTCCGTCCAATCGCGGGTAGCAAGCATCTTCACTTGCACTACAACTTCGCCGGATTTACAGTTGAGACAGTGCCCAAGTCATTACGCCATTCGTGCGGGTCAGAACTTACCTGACAAGGAATTTCGCTACCTTAGGACCGTTATAGTTACGGCCGCCGTTTACTGGGGCTTAAGTTCACCGCTTCGCGTTACCGCTAACGATTCCCCTTAACCTTCCAGCACCGGGCAGGCGTCAGCCCCTATACATCAGCTTTCGCTTTAGCAGAGACCTGTGTTTTTGCTAAACAGTTGCTTGGGCCTATTCTCTGCGACCTACTCTCGTAGGCACCCCTTCTCCCGAAGTTACGGGGTCAATTTGCCGAGTTCCTTAACTGTAATTCTTCCGCCGGCCTTAGGATTCTCTCCTCACCTACCTGTGTCGGTTTGCGGTACGGGCACTACATTTCTCCCTAGAAGCTTTTCTTGGCAGCGTAGAATCAAGTACTTCAGCCACAAGGGCCTTCCCCATCACACCTTAACTTAGCAAGCGGATTTGCCTACTTGCATGTCTAAGTGCTTAGACTAGCATCCAATAGCTAGCACACTCTATCTTCCTGCGTCACTCCATCGGTAATAACGATTTGCAGTGGTATCGGAATATCAACCGATTGTCCATCACCTACGCCTTTCGGCCTCGGCTTAGGTCCCGACTAACCCTCAGCGGACGAGCCTTCCTGAGGAAACCTTAGGTTTTCGGCCACTAGGATTCTCACCTAGTTCTCGCTACTAATGCCAACATACTCACTCGTAATCAGTCCACCGCTCCTTACGGTACGACTTCAGCCCGATTACGACGCTCCCCTACCCCAGTAGATTAAATCTACTAGCCGTAGCTTCGGTGATAAGTTTGAGCCCCGAACATCTTCGGCGCAGGATCTCTCGACTAGTGAGCTATTACGCACTCTTTTAATGAGTGGCTGCTTCTAAGCCAACATCCTAGTTGTCTTAGAAATCCCACATCCTTTCCACTTAACTTATACTTTGGGACCTTAGCTGACGATCTGGGCTGTTTCCCTTTTGACTACGGATCTTATCATTCGCAGTCTGACTGCCGGACTAATACTATATGGCATTCGGAGTTTGATAAGGTTCAGTAAGCGATATGCCCCCTAGCCCATTCAGTGCTCTACCTCCATTAGTCATATCCGACGCTAGCCCTAAAGCTATTTCGGGGAGAACCAGCTATCTCCGAGTTCGATTGGAATTTCTCCGCTATCCACAGCTCATCCCATGGTTTTCAACACCAACGTGGTTCGGTCCTCCACGAAGTTTTACCTTCGCTTCAACCTGGCCATGGATAGGTCACCCGGTTTCGGGTCTACGGCATGCAACTATTCGCCCTATTCAGACTCGGTTTCCCTTCGGCTCCGTACCTTAAGTACTTAACCTCGCTACATACCGTAACTCGTTGGCTCGTTCTACAAAAAGCACATCATCACACACATATGGTGCTCTGATCGGTTGTAGGCACACGGTTTCAGGTTCTATTTCACTCCCCTCCCGGGGTTCTTTTCACCTTTCCCTCACGGTACTTCTTCACTATCGGTCATCAAGTAGTATTTAGCCTTGGGAGGTGGTCCTCCCTGCTTCCCACAAGGTTTCACGTGTCTCGTGGTACTCTGGAGCAGAACTATGGTCTTCTTGTTTCACTTACAGGACTATTACCTTCTACGGTGTATCTTTCCAGATATCTTCAATTACAATAGCCACCACATTTATGTTCTGTCCGCAACCCCAAAGATAAATCCTTGGTTTGGGCTCTTCCGATTTCGCTCGCCGCTACTGACGGAATCGATTTTTCTTTCTCTTCCTCTAGGTACTTAGATGTTTCAGTTCCCTAGGTTTACCCTCCTATAGCTATGTATTCACTATAAGATACGTAGGGTTACCTACGTGAGTTTCCTCATTCGGAGATCTTTGGATCACAGGCTATTTGCGCCTACCCAAAGCTTATCGCAGCTTGTCACGTCCTTCTTCGGCTCTTGATGCCAAGGCATTCACCATGCGCCCTTTGTAGCTTGACCTAATGTCGCGTCATTATAACCTACGTACTACTTCGTCAGCTCTGTCGTTCCGTTGCTCACTTGCATAAGCAAGCTCCGCTACTCACTCTGTCGCTTCCTCGTATTACTTGGTTCTAATGCCACTCCAATTTGCTTCGCAAATTTTGCGTTTTAACAAATCAGTTACTGATTTCAGATACTAGCGTGCATCTTAATTTCAGATCATTCATTACAAAGAATTAGTAAATATCTTTACTTTAACTTATGTGCAATTTTCAAAGAACAATCTGAGATACTTGGTATCTCAAAATTAAACAGAGTAAATAATAACCAGAATTCGTGTATATTAAGACTGAAATACATCAGTACTTAATAATTTCTCCATAGAAAGGAGGTGATCCAGCCGCAGGTTCTCCTACGGCTACCTTGTTACGACTTCACCCCAATCGCTGACCCTACCTTCGGCTGCTGCCTCCCTTACGGGTTAGCTCACAGACTTCGGGTATTGCCAACTCTCATGGTGTGACGGGCGGTGTGTACAAGGCCCGGGAACGTATTCACCGCGACATGCTGATTCGCGATTACTAGCAACTCCGGCTTCATGTAGGCGAGTTTCAGCCTACAATCCGAACTGGGACAAGTTTTTTGAGATTTGCTCCACCTCACGGTCTTGCGTCTCTTTGTACTTGCCATTGTAGCACGTGTGTAGCCCTAGACATAAGGGGCATGATGATTTGACGTCATCCCCACCTTCCTCCCGGTTAACCCGGGCAGTCTCGCTAGAGTGCTCAACTAAATGGTAGCAACTAACAATAAGGGTTGCGCTCGTTGCGGGACTTAACCCAACATCTCACGACACGAGCTGACGACAACCATGCACCACTCTGTCTTCCTGTCGATACCAAAGGTACCGACTTCCCCGGTTAAGGGTAATTCAGGAGATGTCAAGTCTAGGTAAGGTTCTTCGCGTTGCTTCGAATTAAACCACATGCTCCGCTGCTTGTGCGGGCCCCCGTCAATTCCTTTGAGTTTTAATCTTGCGACCGTACTCCCCAGGCGGGATACTTATTGTGTTAACGGCGGCACGGAGGTGTTGAAACCCCACACCTAGTATCCATCGTTTACGGCGTGGACTACCAGGGTATCTAATCCTGTTTGCTCCCCACGCTTTCGAGCCTCAGTGTCAGTTACAGTCCAGAAAGTCGCCTTCGCCACTGGTGTTCTTCCTAATCTCTACGCATTTCACCGCTACACTAGGAATTCCACTTTCCTCTCCTGCACTCTAGATATCCAGTTTGGAATGCGAGCACCCAAGTTAAGCCCAGGTATTTCACATCCCACTTAAACATCCACCTACGCTCCCTTTACGCCCAGTAAATCCGGACAACGCTTGCCACCTACGTATTACCGCGGTACGCTGGCACGTAGTTAGCCGTGGCTTCCTCCTTGGGTACCGTCATTATCGTCCCCAAAGACAGAGCTTTACAACCCGAAGGCCTTCATCACTCACGCGGCGTTGCTCGCATCAGGGTTTCCCCATTGTGCAATATTCCCCACTGCTGCCTCCCGTAGGAGTCTGGACCGTATCTCAGTTCCAATGTGGCCGATCACCCTCTCAGGTCGGCTACGCATCGTCGCCTTGGTGAGCCATTACCTCACCAACTAGCTAATGCACCGCGGGTCCATCTTATAGCGGATTGCTCCTTTGATTTTCATTTCATGCGAAACGAAAATGTTATGCGGTATTAATCTTCCTTTCGGAAGGCTATCCCCCTCTATAAGGCAGGTTACCCACGTGTTACTCACCCGTCCGCCGCTAAGAAAGTTCCGAAGAACTTTCTCCGCTCGACTTGCATGTGTTAGGCACGCCGCCAGCGTTCGTCCTGAGCCAGGATCAAACTCTCAATTTAAAGTTTAATCATAGCTTACTTACTTAGTAAGTCTTTTTTCAAAAGAATTGCTGGTTTAAGTCTAGTTTTAGACTTTGTTTATTTTACTCTGTTTAATTTTCAAAGACCAAGTTTATTGTTGTCGCTTATTGGCGACTTCCTTATCTTATCACTTACAAACTTTATTGTCAACATCTTTTTTTAAAATGTTTTTTTGTTTGCTTTCGATTTAGTATCGCTGTGACGATGTTTATCTTATCATTTTAAAAACAATGTATTTGTATACACTTTGTTAATTATAAGAAATTATTTTAACTTTTCTATTAAATTCTCTTAATTATTAACTTTATTACATATAGATACACCTGGTAGTGTTTTCAACTAGTTTTACCAACTTATGGAGTCGTAACCTGTTATATAGATGTTATAATTCTATTCAAAATATGTTTTTAAAGCTACCCCTGTTTTAGAAAATAGATATTAAAGATATAAATACTATTACAAAGTGATAAGATTTATATCTTGTTAACTTCCATAACTTAAATTACACTAAATGTTATCTTAAATATTAATATTATTTTATTTAATGAATACCTCTTACTTGGAACTAGTATACCTATATATGTACTGCTTCAATGCAAAACATATCTTTAAGAATTCTCAATAGGTTGGATAAGTACTTAATTAAATGCTAGAAATACTTAAATCGTTCGTTAAAATAAGAAAGAGACTACTCTAGTATATAAAACTAGAAATAGTCTCTTTCTTATTTATGAATATTATTCTATTGGATCTTCTTCCATAGGATCTTCGTTCTCTGCTCTCTCTAATAATTCATCTAAACTATTATCATGATTTACAGAAACAGGGTTTTCCTCTAACTCTGCAGCTACATCGCTACCATTGTCATCATCTTCAGAAGACTTTTCAGTATATGGTATTTTTGCTATTGCAACTACCTTTTCTTCTTCAATGGTTCTCATTAGAGTAACTCCCATAGCTGATCTACTAGTAACTGAAATGTCTGAAACATTAATTCTTATAGCAACACCACTACTGTTTATAAGCATTAATTCATCATCAATCTTACATATAGTAGCACCAACAACCTTACCAGTCTTTTCAGCTAATTTATAAGTTATTAATCCCATTCCACCTCTATTTTGAACTTTATATTCAGATACAGGCGTTCTCTTACCAAATCCATTTTCACTTATAACTAGAACATCTTCACCATCTACAGCTATATCCATACAAACAGCTATATCATCTTCTCTTAAATTCATAGCCTTAACACCAGAAGCTGTTCTTCCCATAGGTCTTACATCTTTCTCGTTAAATCTTATAGCGTATCCATTTTGAGTAACTATCATTATGTTTGCATCACCATAAGTTACTTTTGCCTTTAGAAGTTCATCTTCTTCTCTTAGATTAATTGCTATTAATCCATTCTTTCTTATATTTTGGAACTCACTAAGTGGTGTCTTCTTAACTAATCCCTTCTTAGTAGCCATAAATAAGAATCCATCTTGATTCATATCTTTTATTGTTAAAACAGTATAAATTCTTTCATCTTGTTCTAAAGGTAGAATGTTTATAAGATTAGTTCCCTTAGCAGCTCTTCCTGCATCTGGTATCTCATAAGCCTTAAGCTTAAACACCTTCCCCCTATTAGTAAAGAACATTAAGTTAGTATGCGTTGATGTTATAAATACATGCTCTACAAAGTCATCTTCCTTCGTAGTCATAGCCTGTATTCCCTTTCCACCTCTTCTTTGTGCAGAGTAGGTATCAGCTGCTATTCTCTTTATATAACCACCATGAGTTAATGTTATAACTACTTCTTGCTCTTGAATTAGATCTTCATAGTCTATCTCATTTGCATTCTTAGTAATTTCAGTTCTTCTTTCATCAGAGTATCTAGCTTTGATATCTATAAGCTCTTCTTTTATTACTGAAAGTAGCTTTTCTTCACTACCTAATATCTCATTTAAGTAATTGATAAGCTTCATGATCTCATTAAACTCTTCCTCAATCTTATCTCTTTCTAACCCAGTAAGTCTTCTAAGTCTCATATCCATAATTGCTTGAGTTTGAGCATCACTTAATCCGAACTTCTCTTTTAAAGTAGTTCTAGCAATTTCAGTAGTTTTTGAGTTTCTTATAATGTTTATAACTTCATCTATGTTGTCTAAAGCAATCCTTAAGCCTTCTAGAATATGAGCTCTTT
Organism: Clostridium manihotivorum; assembly: GCF_004015185.1. Taxonomy (GTDB): domain Bacteria; phylum Bacillota; class Clostridia; order Clostridiales; family Clostridiaceae; genus Clostridium_AR; species Clostridium_AR manihotivorum. The sequence continues at coordinate 267,899 of NZ_CP025746.1, forward strand.
CTTGAGCTTTGTTAAGTTCAAATACAGTTCTTCTTGTAACTACTTCCTTTTGGAACTGTATGTAATGACTTAATACTTGCTTCAAATTAAGTACTTGTGGTTGGTTATCTACTAGAGCTAGCATTATTACACCAAAAGTATCTTGCATCTTAGTATGTTTATATAACAGATTAAGAACAACATTTGGGTTTGCATCTCTCTTAAGCTCTATTACTATTCTCATACCATCTCTGTCAGATTCATCTCTTAAGTCGGATATTCCATTTATCTTCTTATCTTTTACTAAGTCAGCTATATTCTCGATAAGCTTAGCTTTATTAACCTGATATGGTAGTTCTGTAACAATGATTTTATGTCTACCTTTTTCTTCTTCGATATCAGCTTTAGCTCTTACAACAACTCTTCCCTTACCAGTTTCATAGGCCTCTCTTATTCCTGAGGTTCCCATTATAGTTGCTGCAGTAGGAAAATCTGGACCCTTAATATGAGCCATAAGCTGCAACACGGAAGTTTCAGGATCATCTATAAGCATTATAGTACCATCAATTACTTCCCCTAAGTTATGTGGTGGTATGTTAGTAGCCATACCAACCGCTATACCTGATGATCCATTTACTAATAAGTTTGGAAATCTAGATGGTATAACTATAGGTTCTTGTTCTTCTCCATCGAAGTTATCCATGAAATCAACAGTATTTTTATTTATGTCTCTCAACATTTCAACCGCTATTTTGTTCATCTTTGCTTCAGTATATCTCATAGCAGCTGCTGAATCTCCGTCAACAGATCCAAAGTTTCCATGACCATCTACAAGCATATATCTCATAGAGAAGTCCTGCGCCATTCTTACAAGTGCATCATATACTGATGAATCACCATGTGGATGGTACTTACCTAAAACTTCTCCGACTATTCTTGCACACTTTCTGTATCCCTTATCTGGTGCTAAACCAAGTTCATGCATAGAATAAAGTATTCTTCTATGAACTGGCTTTAAACCATCTCTTACATCTGGAAGTGCTCTACCTACTATAACGCTCATGGCATAGTCTATATAACACTTCTTCATTTCATTTTTTATGTCAACTGGTAGAACTTTTCCCTCATTAAAATCCATGTACTTCACCTCTTTTAGTGCTAAACATCTAGATTACTTACCAATTTAGCATTCTTTTGGATAAAATCTCTTCTTGGCTCAACTTTATCTCCCATAAGTATTGTAAATATCTCATCGGCAGCCATAGCATCTTCTATAGAAACTTTTAACAATATTCTCTTTTCAGGATCCATAGTTGTATCCCATAACTGACTAGCATTCATTTCACCAAGACCCTTGTATCTTTGTATACCTACAGTATTGTCTTTACCACCAAGCTCTGTCATCTTTTCTTCTAGCTCTTTATCAGAGTAAACATAGTAGTCTTTTTTAGCTTTTGAAATCTTATAAAGTGGTGGCTGAGCAATATATACATGCCCTTGATCTACAAGCTCTTTCATGTATCTGTAGAAGAATGTCAATAATAATGTTCTAATGTGAGCTCCATCAACATCGGCATCAGTCATTATTATAATTCTATTGTATCTTAGCTTTTCAACATCAAAGTCTTTTCCTATTCCGCCACCAAAAGCAGTAACCATAGAACGTATAGTATCAGATCCTAATATCTTATCTAGTCTTTGCTTTTCTACATTCATTATTTTACCTCTTAAAGGTAAAATAGCCTGGAACCTTCTGTTTCTTCCCTGTTTAGCTGATCCACCCGCTGAATCTCCCTCAACTATGTATATTTCACATTCTAGAGGATCCTTAGATGAACAATCTGCAAGTTTACCAGGCAAAGCTGATCTCTCAAGCACTGACTTTCTTGTAAGTTCTCTTGCCTTTCTAGCTGCATCCCTTGCTCTTTGAGCCAGCAAAGACTTTTCTATAATAATCTTTCCTACTGCAGGATTCTCCTCTAAGAATTCGCTTATTCCTTCTCCAGCTACGCTATCAACTATGCTTCTTACTTCACTATTACCAAGCTTAGTCTTAGTTTGGCCTTCAAATTGAGGTTCTGATATCTTTACAGAAACTACAGCTGTTAAGCCCTCTCTTATATCGTCACCAGAAAGGTTTTTATCGTTTTCCTTAAGATATCCAAACTTCTTACCATAATCATTGAATACTCTTGTTAACGCGGCCTTAAAACCTACAAGGTGAGTTCCACCTTCAACAGTATCAATATTATTAGCAAAGGAGAATATATTTTCATTGTATCCATCATTGTATTGTAAAGAAACTTCTACAGCTATACCATCCTTAGTTCCTTCAACATAAATTGGTTCTGGATGTAATACTTCTTTATTTCTGTTCAAATAGCTTACGAAAGACTTTATACCACCTTCATAGAAGTAGTTATCACTCTTACCATCTCTTTCATCAGTAAGCTGTATACTAATTCCCTTATTTAAGAAAGCTAGTTCTCTTAATCTTTGAGACAATATCTCAAAATCAAATGTAGTCTCCTCAAATATTTCTGGATCCGGTTTAAAGTGAGTCTTTGTTCCTTGACCATCATCTTCACCTATTTTAGTAAGCTCACTAGTGACATTTCCCTTAGAGTAAGTTTGTTGCCACACACTTCCTTCTCTAGTAACTGTAACTTCACATAATACGGACAACGCATTAACTACTGATGCACCAACACCATGTAATCCACCAGATACCTTATAACCTCCACCGCCAAACTTACCTCCAGCATGAAGGACAGTCATAATTACTTCAACAGTAGACTTTCCCATCTTAGGGTGTATTCCTACAGGCATTCCTCTTCCATCATCAATTACAGTTATGGAGTTATCCTCATGTATATAAACCTCTATATTCTTACAGTATCCCGCAAGTGCTTCATCAATACTATTATCAACAATTTCATATACTAGGTGATGAAGTCCTCTTGAACTAGTGCTTCCAATGTACATTCCTGGTCTCTTTCTAACAGCTTCAAGACCTTCTAGCACCTGAATTTGACTTTCATCATAAGAATCTTTTTTATGTTCCACCATTTAGTTCCTCCTAAAAATTAATATATTAATACAATACAAAAATTAGATATCGGACGATTTATGGCGTATAATCTATATCCGTTCTTTTTGTAAGCGTGGATGAAGATATTGGCGAAAGGTATATCTTACTCTTTTTATCAACTTCTGCAATAACAAAAGATTTCGGTTTGTCATTGGTTATCCTTTCTACAAATCCATCTTCTTCTGCCATTCTTAAGAATTGACTAGTATCACTGCTATACATCGTTGTTTGTATATCAAAGATACCAATCACGTCCTTAATTGGAACTACAACATTTTCCCCTAAGTGTAAAAACACTGAAAACGCCTCCCTCTAAGTTAGAATTATTCCATCCTTAACCTTAAAAACCTTAGCTTTCTCATCTAAATAGCCTGTAAGGTCTTCAATTCCCGTACACGTAATAACTGTTTGTATCTGTCCTATAGAAGTTAAAATATATCTTTTTCTATTAAAGTCTAATTCAGAAAGCACATCATCTAAAAGGAGGACAGGGTATTCCCCTGTTAACTCCTTTATTATTCTTAGTGATGCAAATTTCATTGTCAATACTGCTGTTCTTTGCTGACCTTGAGAACCATAGCTTTTAGCGTCTATATCATTAATCAAAATTAAGAAGTCATCTCTATGAGGACCAACAGATGTGATCCTTTTTTCGATATCCTTATTTCGATTCTTTTCTAGACCTAATAAAAAGGATTGTTTAATATTAGTTAGATCTTTTATACTTGAGATATATTTAAATTCTATATTTTCCTTACCAGATGTGATTTCACCATGTACTACTTTTCCGTGCTCGTTGATCTTATCTATATACTTTATACGTTCTTTAACTATGTATTCTGCAAACTCACTAAGTTGTAAGTCATATATGTCTAGCATAGATAAATCAACATTTCTTTGCTTCAGAACTGTATTTCGCTCATTAAGTATCTTGTTATACTGAACCAAGCTATAATAATACTTTTTATTTAACTGAGACAGTTCCATATCTATAAATTTTCTTCTTATCCCAGGACTCTCTTTTACAATCTTCAAGTCCTCAGGAGAGAACATAACCACATTAAATATACCTACTAGTTCCCCAATCTTATTTATCTTAATGGAGTTAACCTTAATAGCTTTCTTGCCATCTTTAAATATATTTACATCTATTCTCTTATCTATTCTTTCTTTACCTACACTTAAGCTTATAAACGCTTTTTCAGTATCCCAATTTACAAGCTCCTTATCTCTATTAGTCCTATGAGACTTTCCGAAACCACAATAATACATAGCTTCTAAAACATTAGTTTTTCCTTGGGCATTATCTCCCATAAAAACATTAACGTTTCTGCCAAGATTAATAGTTATATTTCTATAATTTCTGTAATCAAGTAACATAATCTTTTTTATATACATATAAGCACCTATTTAATTATACCACAATTATTAATAGCATATATTATTTAAATATTACTAAATTATTTTGTATTCTTGGCCATCGAACGTTACGACATCATTAACTCTAAGTTTTTTTCCTCTTTGAAGGCATACTTCACCATTTACAATTACTTCGCCTTCTTGAATAAGCATCTTAGCGTCTGATCCTGAACCAACTGCACCACACCACTTTAGGAACGCATCTAATTTTATAAATTCAGTACTTATTTTAACTTCTTCCATGTGATTGTTAAGATTTTAACCAACTCCGCTTTCATTCGTAAGTTTAAAAGTAGAGTTTTAGTAAATCTACTCCTTTTTTATTATTTAACTAATCTAACTGGTACTACTAAGTATTTGCTATTTTCATTTATTTTATTTTTTATTACACAAGGAGATACACCGCTAGTAAGCTCAAGAACAACTTCATCCTCTTCCATATTTTTTAGCACATCTAATAAATATTTAGAGTTAAATGCAATTTGTATTCCCTCTCCTTGCATATTCACAGCAATTTCTTCTCTCACCTTTCCCAATTGAGAATTGGATGTGATAACCATAGCGTCATCTTGGATATCAAGTTTTATTAAGTTACTATTTCCTTCTTTAGCCATTAGAGAAGCTCTTTCAATACTATTTTGAAGATGCTGTTTTTTTACGGTAACAGACATTTTGTGCTCCTGAGGAAGTATTGAATTATATTGAATATATTCTCCTTCTAGCAATCTTGAAATAACCTTTGTTTCACCTAGGTTAAAAAGAATATGATTTGTTGTAAATGTTATATTTACCTGATCGTCAGTATCTTCAAGAATTTTAGCAACTTCATTTAAAGTCTTTCCAGGAATTACTGCATTTATAGTGTTTTGAGTATCTATTAATTCTCTTCTTAAAGCTAATCTATATCCATCTAATGCAACTAAATTCAGATAACTTTCTTTTACTTCAAACAAGATACCTTGTAGTATAGGTCTTATTTCATCTTGAGCTATAGCGAAAGAAGTTCCTTTTATCATATTTTTTAACTGATTTTGTGGAACTGAAAAAATCATATTTTCATTTATGTTAGGTAAGCTAGGAAAATCATCTGGGTTCATATAAATAAGATTGAACTCAGATTTTTGGCAAGTTATCTGTATGCCGTTATTATCTAGAGTTTCAATCTTTACTTCATCATTTGGTAGTTTTCTAATTATCTCTCCAAAGATCTTAGCATCTACAACAAGTGCACCTTTTTCTAAAACATCTGCCTCTAACTTTGTTTCTATACTTACATCTTTATCTGAACCAATTAATGTTAACGAGTTATTGCTTGCATTAATATATACTCCTTCTAATATTGGCATAGTTGATCTACCAGTTATTGCTTTCTGAACTATTGAAATCGAATCTTGAAGTTTACTTTTATCACATATAAAAATCAAAATAAAAACCTCCTTATTTATCAACAAGTTATAATTAAAAAATTTAATAAATATATAGATAAATATATATTTAAATACAGTAATAATAGTAGTAGGGGCTGGGGATTTGTTGAAAAGTACTTGTAACCCTTATAACAAGCCAAAAAACAGTAAAAAAATACTGTGGATAAGTTGTAATGGATTCTTGAACTTATCCACATTATTAACCAAGCACTAATGTTATTTGAGTTATCCACAGCATATTAGCAAGTTATTATGTACAGCTGTTAATTACTTTTGAGTAACCTTTTTTGTTATGTCATTTACTGTGTTTTGGAGCACTTCATCAGAATTTAAGCCATCTGATATTTTCTCGTAAGCATGTATTACAGTAGTATGATCTCTTCCACCAAATTCTTCTCCTATTTTAGGAAGGGACATATCTGTAAGCTTTCTTGAAAGGTACATTGCGATTTGTCTAGGATAAGCTACATTTCTAGTTCTTCTTTGAGACTTTAAATCTTCTACTCTTAGATTGAAGTAGTTTGCAACTGTCTCCTGGATAAGTTCTATAGTTACATGATTTCCTTGTTTATTTGATATGATATCTTTTAATGCCTCCGAAGCAAGATCTACAGTGATTTCTCTATTTGTAAGTGAAGAATACGCTACTATTCTTATAAGAGCGCCTTCAAGCTCTCTTATATTAGACTTTATTTTTGTAGCTATATACACCATAACCTCATTTGCAACATTTAATTTTTCTACATCAGCCTTTTTCTTCAATATAGCCATTCTAGTTTCAAAGTCTGGCGCTTGAGTATCAGCAATAAGGCCCCATTCAAATCTTGATCTTAATCTATCTTCTAATGTAGGAATTTCTTTAGGCGGTCTATCTGAAGATAAAATGATTTGTTTGTTTGCTTCATGTAAGGTATTAAATGTATGGAAGAATTCTTCTTGAGTTCTTTCTTTTCCAGCAATAAATTGAATATCATCTATTAAAAGTACATCTACATTTCTATACTTATTTCTAAATTCTTCATTAGTATCATCCTTTATTGCATTTATTAATTCGTTAGTAAATTTTTCTGATGATACATAAACTACCTTAGCCTTAGGATTGTTTTTTAATATATAATGACCAATAGCATGCATTAAGTGGGTTTTTCCAAGACCAACTCCACCATATATAAATAAAGGATTATATGCTTTTGCAGGAGCTTCAGCTACTGCAAGTGAAGCAGCATGTGCAAACCTATTGCTATTTCCTATTACGAAGGAGTCAAAGGTATATTTGGGATTTAACGTAGCAGACATTTCATCATTAACACTAACCACTGATATATTAGAAGATTCTTCTTTATTTGGTTTAGTTGAAATCTCGTTTTCTTGCTGAAGCTCGGATTGGATTAGGAATTCTATATTATATTTTTTTGAAGAAACTAGCTTAATTGCCTGAACGAAAAGGGTCTTATAACGCTTCTCGATTATATCCTTGGTAAAATCATTAGGAACACTAAATTTTATAGTATCTGAGTCTATATATATAGGTTCACAGCTTTTTATCCAAGTATTAAAACTGACTTCAGACATCTCACCCTTCATTATATTTAATGTTTTATCCCATATTTGGTTTAGTTGGGCATCCATTTCCTATCCTCCAGTCAAAAAAATTTATTAGTTGATTTTTCGATAATAACAGTTTGTTCACAAAAATATAAACACCCTCTTAAGATGATTGACTATGTAAATAAAATTATTCACATGTTGATAACTATGTTGATAAAATTATGGATTTAAACTTATCAACATATGTAGATAGATATTAAATAACACTATCAACATTGGTATAATAATAGAAAAAAGGCTAAAAATATATAATGTAAAAGCCACTTATATACACAAAGTAACAAGTTATGCACATACTTATCAACAGTTGTGGATAAGTATTAGTGGATTAACAATTTATACACAGCCACTACATAATAATATCATAAAGAAAGAGGCCTGTTCAATAACTTATCCACAAAAAATATATGTGATTATAAAATTATCAACAACTATTGATTTTCTTGACATAAAAGGACTTGAAATATATAATTAAAAGGTAAATCTTAAAACGCATAAGATTCAGTGACAGAATAGTTTTTCACTATAAAACATAATTAACTAAAGGGGGTGTATTTTAGATGTTCATGACATACCAACCTAAAAAGAAACAAAGAAAAAGAGAGCATGGCTTCAGAAAGAGAATGGCTACTGCATCAGGTAGAACAGTTCTTAAGAGAAGAAGACAAAAAGGTAGAAAGAGATTGACAGCATAAGGGCCGCTTTTGTGGCCTTTTTCTGCAACTGCAGAAATAAAGGAGAATATCGAAGCTATGGCAGATCAAAAACTAAGAAAAAACATGGAATTTAGAAATGTGTATAGACGAGGGAAATCCTTTGCTAATGATTTGCTTGTATTATATATATATAATAATAGAAGAAATAGAGACGAGAAAGGTCTACCTTATAATAGGGTAGGTATTTCTGTAAGTAAAAAAGTTGGAATTAGTGTAATAAGAAGTAGAGCTAAGAGATTGATAAGTGAAAGTTATAGATTGAATAATGAGAATATAAAAAGAGGAAATGATTTAGTATTTATTGCAAGAGTAGCTATAAATGACAAAACCTATTGGGAAGTCCAGAAAGCTATGATCAATTTATTTAATAAGGCAGGATTAATAAAAAATGAAAAGGATTTTAATTCTTCTAATAAAGTTCTATAGAAAGTTTATATCGCCTTTAAAGAGACCTTCTTGTATATATTATCCTACTTGTTCTCAGTACGCAATTGAAGCTATACAAAAATATGGGGCCATCAAAGGTGGTTTCATGTCAATAAAACGAATATTAAGATGCCATCCATTTCATGAGGGTGGATATGACCCTGTGAAATAAGAGAGTGTAGGAGGTTAGAGTTTTGTTACAACCAATAATTAATTTCTTAACTGATGTATTTACGGCACTTCATAATATGGTAGTCAGCATAGGTATTACTCACGTTGGTACTTCTTATGTATTGGCTATTTTTATATTGACCGTAATTGTTAGGTTAATATTATTACCGCTAAATATTAAACAGATAAGATCTCAGGCTAAGATGCAAGAGGTTCAACCATTAGTTCAAGAAATGCAAAAAAAGCATAAAAATGATCCTCAAAAAGCACAGATGGAAATGATGAGAATATATAAAGAAAATAATGTTAGTCCTTTCAGCGGATGCTTACCTTTATTAATACAAATGCCAATTCTATTCGCGTTATACGGAGTATTTTCAAAGATAAACGTACAAGGGGCTTCTTTCTTATGGATTCCTAATTTATATGCTAAAGATCCATGGTATGTTTTGCCTATAGTATCTGCAATTACAACTTATTTATCTTCATATTTAGCAACAAAATCAACAGCTGCTACAACTCAACAGGCTGGTGGTATGAATATGGGATCTATGAATATAGGTATGGCAATAATGATGGGTGTTATGGCTATTAACTTTAGATCTGCATTAGTTCTTTATTGGATAATGGGTAACTTAATACAGGTAGTTCAAACTTATTTTTTAGTAGTGGTACCAGCTAAGAAAAAAGCATTAGCAAGTTAATATATAGATATATTTTAAGTACTAAGCTTTTTAGTATAATAAGGTGGGTGACTAGGGTATGCAAAAAACTTTAGAAGTTACGGGAAAGACTGTAGAGGAAGCTCTAAAGAATGCTCTAAAAGAATTAAATGTTACGGAAGATAAAGTTGAATATAACGTTGTTGAAGAAGGTAGTAGAGGTTTATTTAATCTTATTGGGTCAAAACCTGCAAAAATTGTTGTGACAGTTAAAAGAGACTATGTTCTAGAAGCAAAGACATTTTTAAGAAGTGTATTAGATTCCATGGACATAAAGGCTGAGATAAGAATAGTAGAAGAAGATAATGTTTTAAACATTAATCTATTAGGTCCTAAAATGGGCGTTATAATAGGTTATAGAGGCGAAACACTTGATTCACTTCAATATCTTGTGAGCCTAGTTGTTAATAAAGGTCATGATATACCTTATAAAAGAGTTGTTTTAGACACAGAAAACTACAGAGGTAAAAGAGAAGAAACCTTAAAGAGATTAGCTGATAAAACGGCATATAAGGTTAGAAAGTCTGGAAGACCATTTAAGCTTGAACCTATGAATCCATATGAGAGAAGAGTTATACATTCAGCTCTTCAAGGTAACTCCACTGTATATACCTATAGTGAAGGAGAAGAGCCATATAGAAGAATAGTGGTCGATATAAGAAAAGAAAAGTAGAGGAAAGCCTTTTAGGCTTTCCTTTTGACTATTTAGAGACATATATTTTATATAATTTATAAGTAAAGTTATTTAATGAATTCTAAAAGGCCTATTAGGAATTTTTCATCAATAATCTTTGACTAATAAGGCTTATTTTTGTAAAATGGATATTAGTTTTAAGATGTATTTATAGGTTAGTCGATGTTAAGAAAGATTATATAAGGTTATTATAATAATAAGAAAGATCTAAATTTTTGCCTCTGCTAAATTATTGGGTTGAAATTAAAGTTCTTAAGATGATAAATTGTTATATTTATAAATTGTTATATTTATATAAATATATAGTGTTTATGCGAGTTAGCAGACTTGTTATTATATAAATAACTTATATGAAGCCAAAGCCTTCTATAAAATTATTTGCCTGACCAATTTTACTCATATATATTCGGAACGGCAGATGAGTAGAAAAATTCAATGAAGAAAGTCACTTCAGCGAATTTTTTATCAGTACATATATATAAGAGGAGATACTATAAATTAAAATTATATATTAAGGAGGACAGCATGAGAGAATTTGATACAATAGCTGCTGTTGCAACTGCACTAGGTGAAGGTGGAATTTCTATTATAAGGATTTCTGGCAATAAATCACTAGATATAGTATCTAAGATTTTTAGAGGAAAAAGCAATGCAAGCATATTAGAAATGAAGCCTTATACTATGAGGTACGGTAAAATAGTGGATTCAAAAGAAGAAATAGTTGATGAAGTTATTATAAGTTATATGAAAGGTCCAAAGAGCTTTACAGCTGAGGATACAGTGGAGATAAATTGCCATGGTGGAGTTACATCTACAAATAGCGTTCTTCAAGAAGTTATAAAGGCTGGAGCGAGGCTTGCTGAACCAGGTGAATTTACCAAAAGAGCGTTTTTAAATGGTAGAATAGACCTAACTCAGGCTGAAGCGGTTATAGATATAATACGAGCGAAAACAGATTTATCTATGAAAGCTGCTATGATGCAGAGTCAAGGAACTCTTTCCCGGGAAATAAATGCTTTAAGAGAAAAACTATTGAATGTTTTGGCTCTTATAGAATTCGCAGTAGACTTTACAGAGGATGATGAAGAACCAGACGAAACCATACCTTTAAGAGTTGGAGAAAACCTTAAGTCTGTAATAAGTGAGATTAATAGGTTATTATCTAGTGCTGATGAGGGAAAGATAATAAGAGATGGGCTTAGCATGGTTATAGTTGGTAAACCAAATGTTGGAAAATCATCGCTTTTGAATGCTTTATTAAAGGAAAAGAGAGCTATAGTTACCAATATACCGGGTACCACTAGGGACGTTATTGAAGAGTATATAAATTTAGATGGAATACCTGTTAGAATAATTGATACGGCCGGAATAAGAGAAACTGAAGACGAAGTAGAAAAGATTGGCGTTGAAAAGTCAAAACAAAAGATTGATGAGGCTGATATAATAATATTTATGATTGATGTCAGCAGAGAATTAGATCAAGAAGATAGAGAAATACTAAGCTTCATTAAAGATAAGAAATATATAACTTTATGTAATAAAGTTGATTTAGATAGAAATATAAGAAGCAATGAAATAGACGAACTTAATAATAAGATAGATATTTCAACAGTTACTGGGTACGGAATAGATAACTTAAAGGATATGATAAAACAGTTATTTTTCAGTGGTGACATAGATAAAGAAAGTTTAATAATAACTAATACGAGACATAAGCAAGCTCTTTATAGAGCTAAAGAAAACTGCGACATTGCCTTAAAGCAGGTTGAGAATCATGAGTATTTAGATTTAATTTCTATATATGTTACAACTGGGTTAAGAGCACTTGGAGAAATTACTGGATCGGAACTTGAAGAGGACTTAGTAAATAAATTATTTTCAGAATTCTGTGTTGGAAAATAGGAGAATTAATATGAAATACTTAGCAGGTGAATATGATGTAATTGTTATAGGGGCTGGTCATGCTGGCTGTGAAGCAGCGCTAGCTTCCGCTAGAATAGGATGCAAGACACTAGTATGTACTATGAATCTTGATAGTATAGCTTTAATGCCTTGTAATCCTAATATAGGTGGTACAGCAAAGGGACACTTAGTTAGAGAAGTTGATGCACTTGGTGGAGAAATGGGGATCAATATAGATAATACTTTTATCCAATCAAGAATGCTTAATACATCCAAGGGACCAGCTGTACACTCACTTAGAGCACAAGCAGATAAAAAGAAATATCAACAAAGGATGAAGAGAGTACTTGAAAATCAAGAAAACCTATATATAAGACAAATTGAGGTTATAGAATTAGACGTAGAGGACGGAAAAGTAGTAGGTGTTCAGACAAAAAATGGAGCTTACTTTAAAACTAAGGCTGTTGTTGTTTGCACAGGAACATATCTGAAGTCTAGAATAATAATTGGTGATGTAAGTTATAATGGAGGACCAAATGGGTTGTTTCCTGCAAATGAGTTCTCGAAAAGTCTTTTGGACTTAGGGATTTCACTTAGAAGATTTAAGACAGGAACTCCAGCTAGAATAAATAAAAGATCAGTAGATTTTACTAAGATGGTTGAACAGCCTGGAGATGTAAGAATAATACCATTCTCATTTATGAGTGATAACATAGATAGAGAACAGGTTTCTTGTTGGTTAACCTATACTAACGATAAAACTCATGACATAATAAAAGAAAACATCCACAGATCTCCTATGTACAATGGATCAATAGAAGGTGTTGGACCTAGATATTGCCCATCGATTGAAGATAAAGTTATGAGATTCCAAGATAAGAACCAACATCAAATTTTCATAGAACCAGAAGGAGAAGATACCTCTGAGATGTATGTTGGAGGAATGAGCTCATCACTACCAGAAGATGTTCAGGTGGAGATGCTTAAGACCATAGCTGGACTTGAAGATGTGGAGATGATGAGAACTGCTTATGCTATAGAATATGACTGCATAGATCCTACTCAGCTAAAACCTTCATTAGAGTTTAAAAATATCGAAGGATTGTTTGGAGCAGGTCAATTAAATGGTAGCTCAGGATATGAAGAAGCAGCTGCACAAGGAATTGTTGCAGGAATAAATGCTGCATTAAAGGTTAAAAAAAAAGAGCCTATGATACTAACTAGAAGTGATGGATATATAGGGGTTCTAATTGATGACTTAGTTACAAAAGGAACTAATGAACCTTATAGAATGATGACTTCTAGAGCTGAGTATAGATTGCTATTAAGACAAGATAACGCTGATTTAAGACTGACACCTATTGGTTATAAATCTGGATTAGTTACTGAAGAAAGATATGAGAGATTCATGACAAGAAAGAATAATATAGATTCAGAGTTAGAGAGACTTAAAAATCTTCAGATTACTAACAAGCAAGAGGTTAATCAATTCTTAGAATCATTAGGATCAGCAGAGCTTAGAAAGCCTATTAGTATGTATGAGCTTATTAAGAGACCTGAATTGAGTTATTTCTCAGTAGCAGAATTAGATAAAGATAGACCAGAATTACCATATGATATAGGTGAGCAGGTGGACATCGTTGCCAAGTATGAAGGGTATATAGAGAAACAACTAGAACAAGTAGCTCAGTTTAAGAAGTTTGAGAATAGACGTATTCCTGAGGATATTGATTATAGCAATGTTAATAGTTTAAGAATTGAGGCTGTACAAAAGTTATCAAAGATCCGTCCTATAAGTATAGGTCAGGCATCTAGAATATCTGGAGTTTCGCCAGCGGATATTTCAGTATTACTTATATATTTAGAAGGTTATTTCAGAAATAATAGTAATACAGTGGAGGAAGTGTAGTAATGAAATATTATGATATACTAGAAGAAGCTTGTAGCTCTGTTGATGTAGAATTTAATGAAGATAAGTATAATAAGTTTATTACATATATGGAGTTACTTAAGGAATGGAATGAGAAGATTAACCTTACAGCTATTACTGAAGATGAACAGATAATAAAAAAACATTTTGTGGATTCAATAAAGGCGTTTAACTCACCATTATTTAAATCTGCAGCTAATCTGATAGATGTAGGAACTGGAGCTGGATTTCCAGGCATACCTATAGCTATAATAAGAGAAGATTTAAAGGTTACCTTGCTCGATTCGCTTAATAAAAGAGTTAACTTTTTAAACGAAGTTATAAATAAATTAGGATTGAACAATGTAAAGACAATTCACTCAAGAGCTGAGGATGGCGCAAGAACAAGTGAATTAAGAGAAGGTTTTGATATTGCTACTTCAAGAGCTGTTGCTAATATGTGTGTGTTATCAGAACTTTGTATACCATACGTTAAAGTAAATGGTCACTTTATAGCTCTTAAGGGACCAGCAATAGAAGAAGAATTAGAAGAGTCTAAAAATGCTGTGGCTACTTTAGGAGGAAGACTTTTAGAAGTAATACAGGTTAATATAGAAGATACTGATTTAAAGCACAATTTAGTTGTTGTCAAAAAAATGAAAGAAACACCAAAAACTTATCCAAGAAAAGCTGGAAGTATTACAAAAAAACCTATAAAATAGAAGTATATGTAGTTTTATAATATAAATATACATAATATAATATATATTGTCGTAATATTTTTCGATGTAAAAAGAAGGGAAATTCTATTTTATAAAGAATTTGTTAAATAATGGAATAAGATGTGTTTTAACTTTTTTCGTAAGGATGGATGGGAAATGCATAAAGAAATTGTTCATGTCAATATTGATAAAATAATTCCTAATACTTATCAACCAAGAAAATTTTTTAATGAAGAGGCCCTTGGTGAACTATCTCAATCTATAAGAGAACATGGGATAATTCAGCCACTTACTGTAAGAGTAAGAGGAGAAATATTTGAACTAGTTGCAGGAGAGCGTAGATGGAGAGCAGCTAGACTTGCCAATCTAGAAGAGGTGCCTTGCACCATTGTGGACATAACTGATTCTGAGTCAGCAGAGATTGCTTTACTTGAAAACCTACAAAGAGAAGACTTGAACTTCATGGAAGAGGCTGAGGCTTACTATAATCTAATTCAGGATCATCATTTTACACAGGAACAATTGGCAGAAAGATTAGGAAAAAAGCAATCTACAATAGCAAATAAATTAAGACTTCTTAAGCTAGGAGATGAAGTAAGAAATATTTGCATATCAAATAATTTAACTGAAAGACATGCAAGAGCATTACTTTCTTTACCTAACGAAGAATTGCAGTTGAAGGTTATTAATAAAGTTATAAAACAAGGTCTTAATGTAAAAAATACTGAAGACTTGATAAACAAAGAACTCTTAAAACTAGCTGGGGAAAGTCTATCTAAAGAAGGAAAGAAAAGAATAACAGGAGTTTTCTCAGCAAAGATTTATGTGAATTCTATAAAGCAAGTGTTTGATAAGTTTAAAATACCAGCTGAATATAAGTCAAAAGACTGTGGTGAATACGTTCAAATAACAGTTAATATACCTAAGAACGCGGCAAAGTAGATAGAAAGGTTACTCTAGTAGTAGCCTTTTTTGCTGTCTAGGAATTTGCAACGAAATCTAAAGTTATCACAATAGTGTAATTAAAAAGCTTTTTTAAGTATGAAAGGATAGTCTTTTTTAGCTAAACTCAGTGATATTAAGGTGTTTGGACATTTATTTAGGATAAACAATAAAAAAATATTATTCTGCTGCCAAATTTTCCTCATATACAATTGGGAAGGGATATGGGCAAAAGAGCGCTGAAGAAGGTCGCGTTGGCGATTTTTTAATTTATAAGAACTTGCAAAATTGCATATGTTTAATAGTATTGTTGAAATTAAGTGGTTAAGAAGGAGACACTATATCTATTTAGCTGAGCGGATGTATTATTTCGACCATTAAACTATTTTTAAAACTATTACAGGTTTTGGCGAGATAATTTTTAAATATAGGATTTATTGAGATGTGAGACATCTATCATTAAAGTATTGTATGATTGATAGCTTAATTTCAACACAGTAGTTTAACAGGCTTATTTTATATTTAATAAAGGGGGAAGATGATCAAAACATTTATTATTCAAGAGCACTACTATGTTAGAAAGTAAAATAAAGTATCATATAGAGATATAAATTTTCATTGAGAATAATATAATAAATCATACTTATTATAAAAAGG
This sequence comes from Clostridium manihotivorum, assembly GCF_004015185.1. GTDB lineage: Bacteria > Bacillota > Clostridia > Clostridiales > Clostridiaceae > Clostridium_AR > Clostridium_AR manihotivorum. The sequence goes on from NZ_CP025746.1 coordinate 284,284, forward strand.
TTGTAGACAAGCCTAGAATGTAAGAATTCTAGAAAAAAAGTATTAATTGTTTCACGTGAAACAGTAAAATTCATAATTAATCACTTTAAATATTTCATATATAAATATATAATATTTATATATGACGAAAGGAGGTGGATGACTCAAAGTTATAATAACTTGGAGTTGAATATGAAAAAGATATGTATATTTAACCAAAAAGGCGGAGTCGGAAAAACAACCACTAATATTAATCTGTGTTCCTATATAGCGATGCTTGGATTCAAAGTTTTAGCTATTGATATAGATCCACAGGGAAACACTACAAGCGGGTTGGGAATTGACAAGAGAAAATTAGAAAAGTCTATGTATGATGTTGTAACAAATGATGTAGCATTGAGTGAGATAATTAAACAAAGCGAATTAGTATCTAATTTGTATATAGCTCCAGCAAAGATGGAACTAGCAGGTGCAGAAGTTGAAATAATTGATAAAGAAAAAAGAGAATTAATACTGCAAGAAAAGATTAAAGAAGTAGAAAATGATTTTGATTTTATTTTTATAGATTGTCCTCCTTCGTTAGGATTTCTAACTATAAATGCGCTGACATCATGTGATTCTGTTTTGATACCAATACAATGTGAGTTCTATGCACTAGAAGGTGTTGGACAACTTATCAATACGATACAATTAGTAAAGAAATCGTTGAACAAAAATCTCGACATAGAGGGTGTTATAATGACCATGTATGATTCGAGAACAAATCTTAGCAATGAAGTTTATAAAGAAGTAGAAAAATATTTTAAAGATAAAGTATACAAAACTACAATACCGAGAAATATAAGATTAGCAGAAGCTCCTTCATTTGGGTTGCCAATAATGCTTTACGATGAAAAGTGTAAAGGTGCAGAAGCTTATGAGCAATTAACTAATGAATTTATCGATCGTCAGAAGGGGTGATTAGGTGAGTAAGAAGTTTGGATTAGGAAAAGGATTAGGAGCTTTAATTCCTGAAGATGATAATGTAGAGAATGATGAAGTTAATAATAAATCAGCTACTATGATTCCTCTAAATAGTATTAAGGCTAATGATAAGCAGCCAAGAAGATATTTTGACAATGATAAAATAAATGAACTTTCTGAGTCTATAAAAAATCATGGGATAATACAGCCGTTAATATTAAAAAAAGAAAATGATAGCTATATTATAATTGCAGGTGAGAGAAGATGGAGAGCAGCAAAACAAGTTGCGCTGAAGGAAGTTCCTGCAATCATAATGGATATAGATGATAAAGAAATATTAGAGATCTCTTTAATTGAAAATATACAAAGAGAAGATCTAAATGCAATAGAAGAAGCTCAGGCATATGAAAAGCTACTTGGAGAATTTTCACTTACTCAAGAACAGCTAAGTGAGAGAATCGGTAAGTCAAGAACAGCTATTTCCAATACAATAAGATTACTTAATCTAGATAAAAGAGTGCAGAGCTATATTATTGAAGGTATAATTAGTGAGGGGCACGGAAGAGCTATTTTGGCTGTTAGCGATAAAGATAAACAATACGAGTTTGCCCAAAAGGTTATTGATGAAAGCTTATCTGTAAGAGACATAGAAAGAATAATAAAATTGTACTTAAGTAAAGAAAAAGTTACTGATGATAAGAAAGAAGTTGAAACATTGAATCCATATTATAAGGATATACAAAACCAACTTCAAAACTTTTTTGGTACTAAGGTAAACATAAACTCTAAGAAGAACAAAGGAAAGATTGAGATAGAGTATTATTCAGAAGAAGATTTGCAGAGAATAATCGAAATAATGAAGCCTTAAAATGTTCCACGTGAAACATTTATAATTTTATCTTAGAAAGGGACGTAAATATGGAGGATATAATTAGTATCATACAAAATCTCATGCCATATATAGTAGTAGCACTTGCAGCAATAGTTATACTGTTTTTTATATTAATTATTGTTCTTTTCAATTCATTAGGTAAGGTTGAAAAGAAGTATAGAAGAATGATGAGAGGTGTAAATAATAAGAATTTAGAAGAGTTGGTTTCAAGCTACTTAGATAAAATAGATGAAGCTAATAAAAATTCACAAGCTGCATTAGATAATTGTGCTACTATAGAAGAAAAGATGAAGGGCTGTGTTCAAAAGATATCTATGGTAAGATATAAGGCCTTTGAGGATGTAGGAAGTGATTTAAGCTTCTCAGTAGCCATATTAGATGACAATAATGATGGCGTTATTTTAACTGGTATCTATAGTAGAAATGATAGTACTACATATGCTAAACCAATTGATAAGGGAATATCAAGATATGACCTATCTGAAGAAGAAATTACTGTATTAAATCAAGCTATAAATAAAGTAAATATACATTAAATATAAGTATCCTTTATGAAAACTTAACTTATAAAAAGATGGTGTCCATTTTATTTGGATACCATCTTTTTATTGTGTAACAATCACATATGATGGCTAAAGTATCACTAAGTATAAAGAATAAAGTTCCTTAGCAAGAATTACCTGTAAGGGGTAGGCCTTAACAAAAGTATAATGAAAACACTAGGTTTATATAAAAAAACTCATAAAGAAAAGCCACCGTAAAGTATAATGAGAAGACTTACATTTTCGGTAGAAATCTATATTATAAATAAACCTGCGGATGAGAAGGTGGAGATGGATTAAATGTATATATTAGAAATAGTAAAAAGAAAGTTAGGATTTCTTTTTTAATTTACTCACATAGCTTGAGGAAAGTCTCATGCGAAAAAATCACTAATGTAGAAAACATTAGCGACTTTTAGGTATATATAGAATAAAATACTTATATAAAGGTAAACTAGTATTCAAAGGAGGAATAAATATGAATTTATATGTCTCTGATGAATTGAAAAATATTAAAAATGGACTAGAAGAAAGAGGATATAACATTGTATCTTGTAACGAGCAATACGATGCGATTATATGTAATCTAAAAGAGGAAGATATTTCACACTTGCCGTCATGTAAAAGTTATAAATCAGAAGGCGTACTTATTATAGATAGTGGAAGTAAGGATATAGATGATATAGAAAATATATTAATAAATAGAGTATACTCAACTATAATTTGAAGTATTACTTGGAAAGTATACTCTCTATTTTCGCTTCAACAGGATTTTTCTTGAAACCTATAGATTTTAGAATACAATGATATATACCTCTAGATATAGCATCTGCAATAGTCATAACGGTATACAATCTAGTGTTCTGAAGTACCATGAACTCTAAGTTGCCTGAGATGTTTACAACACCTAAGATACTTATATCTCCTACAGGAGGAAGATTCTTATTAACAGCCATTCCAGGTAAAAGTGGCTTTTTTTCAATATAAATTTTGCCAACGTTATCAATATCGCCAAGACAAGCATCTATGGCGATAATAAATGGATTATTAAACTTACATTGAATCTCGTCTAAAACTGAACTAAGGTTTTTAGCGTGTACTGGATCTTTAAGGTTGCCATAAATATATACTTCACTTTGAATCATATATTTTAGTTTTTCTCCAACTAAGGGGCCAAGAGCATCTCCAGTTGATCTGTCAGTCCCTATACATATACATACAACAGGTCTTTTTTGCTTTAAAATAGGAGTAAGCTCATCATATAAATAATCTCTTATTAGAAATGGAGAACTTATATTTGTTGAATCTGTTGTAAATCTGTTTGACATAAAGACACCTCCTCTAATGGAATTATTACCAATAGAGGAGGTGTTTATACTATAGCACATCAACTTTTCTAAAGATTTCATAGAACACTACCAAGAACATACAAAATAACATTCCTATTATCCCACCTGCTTGTATTCCTATAAAGATTGCAGCAAGAACGGCCAATGGGTTTAGTCCTAAAGAGGTAGACATAATTTTAGGCTCTATTATTTGTCTAACAAAAAATACAATTGCATATAATATCAATATTCCAAAACCAGTCACATAGTTTTTCGCCAATACGTTCATTATAGCTAGTGGTATATATACCAGTGGAATCCCTAGTACAGGAAGTAAATCTAACACAGCACATAGAATACTTAAGATTAGACTATACTTTACTCTGAATAAGGTAAAACCAATAAAGGTAAAGATAAATGTTATAAATATTATTAACAGATAGGATAATATATAGTTCTTTAACATTTTTCTCACATGATTTATCACCAATATTACTTTTTCGCTCCCAGTTGGTATAAAGCTTAATAAGCCAGAGGTTGTTGATATAGCTACCTTTTTAGTGAAGAAATAGGTGGTAATAAGAGTAAATATTACAACCATACCTATATAAGGAACATAGCTCAAAACTGTTAATATAGACTGAACTAAAGATGAGCCGGCTCCTATGGTTAGATTTATAAGTCTAGTTGCTGAAGATGAAAGATTCTTCTGTACTGTATCCACTATACTAGGGTCGATATTCAAGTGAGAAAGGTAATCTTGTAAGGACATAAAGTAGTTATATATATCTGATGAATTATTAGCTATAAGCTTTTGAAGATACCTTATAAGTCCTATTAATTCATTGACTATGGATGTCCATATGATTATGTTTAATGAAATAAAGAAGCCAAAGAATACTAGGGTGCTTAGTAAAGAGGCTAACCAATCCTTAAACTTAAGTTTTTCAATCATTAACCTTGTAGGATACCTCAGTAGTAAAGCTGATAAGATAGCTAATACAAAGGGGATTGTATATTTTAGCGTGGAAAAAAATAAGTAGAAAAATAAGGTGTAAAGTATGAAGAATACACCTAGTCGTTCAATCCGTTGTTGCAATTTGTCCATCAATTACCTCCTATAATATTTTTTAGTGCTTTGAATAGTATGTCTACCTCATCTAAGTTGTTAAAGTATCCGGGACTTATTCTAACAGTTCCTGTTGGATATGTTCCAATAGTTTTATGAGCTAGAGGTGCACAGTGCAAGCCAGTTCTTGTTATTACTCCATACTGGTTGTCTAACAAATACGCAATTTCAGATGGATCTCTATTTATCACATTAAAAGATATAACTGAAGTTCTTTCTTTATTAGTGGATTTGTAGCCTAGAACATCAATTTCTTTTAAGTCAGAAAAAATATCCAAGATTTTATTAGTCAAAAGTTTTTCTTTTGAGCGTATTGAAGTTAAGCCTTCTTTATTTATAAAGTCTATGCCGGCTTTGAGTCCAACTATGCCTGGTAAGTTAAGTGTTCCATATTCAAATTTATCTGGAAGATAATCTGGATGAATAAGAGAGCTTGACATACTTCCGCTGCCTCCAGAAAATATTACAGAAGCGATTTCATTTAATTTATCATTTATTAAAAAACCACCAATGCCTTGTGGACCTAATAGACTTTTATGTCCAGTAAAAGCAAGAGCATCACAGTTTAATTTTTTAAAGTCTACTAAGGTGCTACCAGCGGACTGGGCAGTATCAACAATAAAAAATAGGTTGTTTTGTTTACAAAAGAGTCCTATCTGTTCTAGTGGCTGAATAGTGCCAACCACATTAGATGCATGAGATAAAACTACAAGCTTAGTATTTGACTTTATCAGCTTTTCGATAGAAGTCACATCTATAAGCCCATCTGAATTGCACTGCACAATATCAAGCTCTATCTTTCCTTGATTTTTTAATAGGGTAAGTGGTCTCAAAACAGAATTATGCTCCATAGATGATGTTATAACATGCCATCCATCTTTTATGATACTAAGTAAAAGTATATTTAAAGAATGGGTTATGTTTTGCGTAAATATAACATTTTCAGTTTTATCAAAATTAAAGAAGTTACATAAAGCCTCTCTACATTCATATACTAGTTCACTACTTTTTAGTGAAGATGCAGATGCTCCTCTACCGGCATTGCCGCCGCTATTAATCATAAAATCATAAACCGATTGGCTTACCGATAGTGGTTTTGGAAAGCTAGTAGAAGCGTTATCAAAATAAATATTCATAAAAATCATCCTTTACTTTAAACAATTGTATAGTGGTGTTTTTCCTACATGTTAACAATACTTGTAATAATCATAAGATCTAATATTAATTCTAGGCTCTGTTAAAGTACTGTGTTGAAATTAAGTGGTCAGTCATCCGATGCTTTTATCAGTTTGCTCTAATATTTCCATCATATAGCATCTACTTTGCAACCTAATAATTTCAATAAGGTTCTTAAACGAAGCATAAAAAAAGTATATGGACTAAAACAATAACTGTAATAAAATGGAAATGAGTCTCTGCATAAATCTATTTATAGATTTTAGTTAAACTTTATATAATCAATTAAATATAATCAAAAATAACCACATTTTGCACAATTGTATCCATTTTCCAAATGAGTATGCTAGTACATCTTAATATAATTCTAGACAATATATATATAATTGATGCAAAATAAATTAATATATAAAAATTATTGTTCTAACTGAATTAATGTAGTGATAACAGGAATATTAAACAATTATTAATGTTTAATAAAAAGTAAGGAAAACTAGTACTCAATTGGTTATAATATTTATTATAATTGATTGTAGTATTAAATTCACTAATGAAAAGTCCATAGCTAAGTAATATTAGTGCGTTAATATTAATATATTTTACTCTTTAGAGAATTATAATTATATATAATAGGAGGGAAAGGCTTAATATAAAGCTAAATTTTATGAAAGAATACATAATGGTTTTTAAGAATACACATGATGCTATAGGTACAGAGAAGTTTATAAAGAACAAGGGATTGAATATAATGGTTATGCCTACACCAACATACATAACTCAAAGCTGTGGTATATGTATAAGATTTAATGATGAGGTTCTAAGCAACATTGAAGGTGATCTAGATAAAGAGATAAACTTCAAAAATATATATTTAATTAACCAAGCAGGATTGACAATTTATAAGTAATGGGGGATCGTAAATGGCAGAAATTAATAAGATTTTCTCTATAGATTTTGATAAAGAACAACTGATTATTGGTAGTATACCAATAAAGTTCCAAACTATTAATGATATCCTATGGAGACTGTTTATTATCTTAGGTATAGTTTTTATTATGTATTTAGCTATAAGAATAGGTAATTCCATAATAGATAAGTTTGTTAAAAAGCAGATTGAGAGCGAACATAGATTTACCATGGATGAGAAAAAAGCCAGCACCATTGGTGAATTGCTTAAGAGTATACTAAGATATACAGTATATTTCTTTGGCATAGTTGGGATACTGTCTGGATTGTTTAACGGAATATCGCTTACTTTTGCAAGTATAGGTGGAGTAGCTGTTGGTTTTGGTGCTCAAAGCATTGTTAAGGACCTTATAAACGGTGTGTTTATATTATTTGAAGATCAATATGCTGTAAGTGATTACGTGACTATAGGGCAGTTTAGCGGTATTGTGGAGAGTATAGGTATAAGAACTACTAAGCTTAGAGATTTCTCCGGAGACATACACCTAATTCCTAATGGAAGTATAAGTACAGTCACTAACCACTCAAGAGGAAATATGAGGGTTATGCTTGATATTGAAATAGACTACGAAGAAAATGTGGATAAAGCAATTGATTTAATAAACAGAGTTTGTGATAGTTACTCAGAGGATAATAATGATATAATTGATAAGCCACAGGTAGTAGGGGTTACATCCTTTAGTCAGACTGGAATAGTTATAAGGCTATCAGGATCTGCAAAGCCTATGATGCAGTGGGCTATTGAGAGGGACTTGAGGAAGAAGATTAAAGTTGAGTTTGATAAATATCAAATAAGGATTCCACACGTGACTCCTCAAGCTACTACTATCAATAAAAACAAAGAAGCATAGTATTATACATTAATGATGGATATATGGAGGGAATATATATGCAGGTATTTAACTTAGGTGATATCGTTGAAATGAGGAAACAGCATCCCTGTGGAAGTTACGAATGGGAGATCATAAGACTAGGTGCGGACATAAAGATAAAATGTGTAGGCTGTGAAAGAATAGTAATGCTTTCAAGGCAAAAATTTCAAAAGGGAATAAAGAAGATAGTTAAGTCAAATGAAATATCTTAAGACAAAATATAAAACTTGCATAATTTGATTTAAAATGATATAATATCTCATTGTGGATCCCTGCAATGCGATGCATTGCCGCTAGTCCAAAGGGAGGAGGTGAATGTGATGAGAAAGTACGAAACTATATTTATACTACATCCAACATTTGAAGAAGAGGTTGTTAAGGCTTCTATCGAAAAATTCAAGGGTGTAATAGAAAATGGTGGCGGAACTATAGATAACGTTGATTTTTGGGGTAAGAGAAAGCTTGCTTACGAAATATCAAAGGTTAATGATGGTTACTACACTTTAATTAACTTTACTGCTGGTCCAGAATTACCAAGAGAGTTAGACAGAATATTCAGAATTACTGATGGCGTGTTAAGACACATAATAGTAAAGGAAGAAAAGTAAGAGGTGGTATAAGAAATGAATAGAGTTGTTCTTATAGGTAGACTTACAAAAGATCCTGAACTAAGATTTACACCAGGAGCAGGAACTGCGGTTACTACTCTAACTCTTGCCGTTGACAAGTTTAATCGTCAATCAGGTCAAAGAGAAGCAGACTTCATATCAGTAGTGGTATGGGGAAAGCAAGCTGAATCTACAGCTAATTACATGAGTAAAGGTAGCCAAATGGCTATAAGCGGTAGAATTCAAACTAGAACTTATGACGCCAAAGATGGTTCAAAAAGATATGTCACTGAAGTAGTGGCTGAAGAGGTTCAATTCCTTGGAAGAGGAGCTGGAAACTCACAAGCTGGAAACAATAATTTTGGTGGCGGTTCTGAATATGGAGCTCCGTCAAATGATCCATTTGGTGGTATGAGCTTTGATGAGGATATGACTCCTGTAGATGATGGAGATATCCCATTCTAATTCTAAAAGGTAAGGAGGGAAAAAAGTGAGCAGAGATAATAACAACGGTGGAATGAAGAGAAACGGCGGCAAAATGAGAAGATCTAAGAGAAAGGTTTGCGCATTTTGTGTTGAAAAAGCTACTTCTATCGATTACAAAGATATAAATAAGCTAAGAAAGTATGTTACTGAAAGAGGAAAGATACTTCCAAGAAGAATTTCAGGAACATGTGCTAAGCATCAAAGACAATTAACTGATGCTATAAAGAGATCAAGAAACATAGCATTACTACCATTTACTACAGAATAAGTAGTCAAATCCCACAATTTATATTGTGGGATTTTAATTTTGCTATAAAAGAATTCTTAAAAAGAAAAACTATATTTGAGAGAATTGAAATTATAGATAATCAATAAAATATACTAAAGGGACTCTCTTTTTAAAAAATTAAATATTAATTTATTTAAGTTATGAATTAATATTTAATTTTTTAAATAACGGAATATATAGGTAATAAATTCAATAACTTAAACAAATGTGTTAAGAAAGTATTACAATAAGATTAAAAAAGCTTAAAGATGTAAACAAGTGTTCAAAAATATGATAATATTATATACATCTGTAAAATAATATAACATGAGGTATATAATTGATGAATAGTAACAAATTTAGTAATTTTGTATTATATGTTCTTAGGGTGTTGTTCTTTACAATACTAGTTGTATCATCTGTAGAACTTGCGATGTATATGACGAAGGGCATGTTCTTATTCACCATAATAGCTATTTTTCTAATAATAGGCATTGGGGTAACACTTTACTATATGATTAGGAAACAGTGCAGTAGTAAAAATATTTTGTTGTTTTTATTAGCTGTAGGTTTTTTATTAAGGTTAGTATGGGTACTTTCCATAGACAATAGGCCTATCTCTGATTTTAATAGAGCATATATAGTTGCTGGAGATTTCTTGAATGGAGACTTATCTGGATTTAGAGGTACAAGCTATATAGCTAGATTTCCACATCTAACAGGCTTAGTATTATATTTTGCTTTTATAAGAAAATTCTTTTCATATCCATTAATAGTTTTAAAAATAATTAATGTTATTTTATCTTCTTCCAATGTATTAATTATATATGGCATATGTAGGAAGATATTTAAGGGTAGTGTGAAGAAAGCTTATTATGGAGCTTTTATAACTGCTTTATATCCGCCGCTATTAATTTATACAGGGGTATACTGTACGGAAAACATGGCTATACCTTTCTATTTATTGAGTATCTATTTATTTATATCAGGACTTAGCAAAAGTAAGAAATATATGGTTGCAGCAGGGTTTGTATTGATGATAGGACATCTATTTAGAGCTGTTGGACAAGTAATGCTTATAGCTTATCTTATGACTTTATTCATTTATAATAAGGATACTTTATTGATAAAGGTAAAGAAAAGCATGTGCATATTATTAGCCTTTATAATTCCTTTTGTGGGAATAAACAGTACACTAAAAGCTGTTGGAATAACCCAGTTTGATCTATGGAAGGGCAGTGAAAGTGCTTGGACATCAGTTTTAAAGGGGACTAATCAAGACAGTTGGGGAAGATGGAATCATGAAGATGCGGTGATGTTTGATAAGTATGAAAACGATAATGAAGCTTTAGCAAAGGCTTGCAAGGAAGAGATTAAAAAGAGACTTACAAACACTCCTGTAAGTAGACTAGTAGTTTTTTATCTTAGAAAGTTCTCCTTCCAATGGAGAGAAGGTGATTTCAGTGCCTCTTATTGGGCTGTTAGAGGTACTGATCCAGATAAGATGGTAGTAAACGTAGAGGATAGAGGAGCACTAGCATTCCAACTATTCTATGTAATACTTCTGATATTAAGCTATCTAAGCTTATATAATAAGAAGGGTGTTTTAAAGAATCCTTTAGTGATGATGTTTTATATAATTTTTTGCGGATATTCAATGTTATATCTTATAACTGAATCGCAGGATAGATATTCTTTTATAGCCTGCTGGCTTATGATATTTATGGCTTTAAATAATTCGGAAGATACTATTAACATAAAGGATAGACGAGAAGATATATCTATAGGAGTAGCAAATGTGATTGTTCCTACAATTTGTTATTATTCCTTAACTGCCTTTAAAGTGAACTATGTTTTGAGTATATTTATAGGCTACATAATAGCGGCTATAATAACCTTCATACTTTACAGAAAAGATATATTCAAAAGCAAGGTGGATTTTGGGGTTTTAATCAAGCTTTCTATAAGCTCTATCTTTTCTATAATAGCAGGCATATTAGTTGTATACGTAGTTGTATACAATGGTATTGCAAGTAAAAAGGCTGCACCTATACCAATCATTATATTAGCAGCATTAATAAACTATCTAGTGCAGCAATTCTGGATGAAAAGGAGAGAAGAAAAACATGAAAAGCAGATTGATAAACCTAAAGAATTGGTTTAGAGAATTAAATATAATATCAATAATTATAAAAACTATATTATTTACATCTTTATTCTATTCACAGGATGCATCTAGTATAGGTGGTCTTAATCGTGACTACATAGTACTTATTTACAAGATAAGCATTATAACTTTGTTGATTTCTGTATCCTACATGATGAAAGAGAAAAAGGCAGTTGTTTACTGCTTTTTTTTAAATATAATATATACGTTAATTATGATATTAGACTTGTGGTATTATAGGGGAAACTTTTCTTTTTGGGGAATAAAGTTTATATTTTATAAGGATCTATTTAACCCATATGGCAGTGCCTTAATAAACTTTAAACCTATAGATGTAATATTCGTTGTAGATATTGTTGTATTTATAGCACTTTTTCTATTCAGAAGAAATTCTTCGAATATACCAAGTAGAAAGAAAGTTTTTTTGGGAATGTTGCTATTGAGTCTTTTATCAATAATTACTATAGAATATTTGGTTGATGTAAAAGATATAACAAAGGGTGATATAAAGCTTTTTAAAAGACAATGGTCCTATAAGATAAATATGATGAGCTTAGGTCCGGTTGCATACCATGTTTTTGAGGCTTATGATACCGTGAATAAGTTAGAAAGAAAAAAAGATGATAAAGAAATAAGCCAAGTTAAGCAATGGATAAAGGATAACAAGGAGACTGTCCCAGACAATGAATATAAGGGAATCTTTAAAGGGAAAAATGTTATATTTCTTCAGATAGAATCTATGGAGAACTTTGTTATTAACAAAAAAGCTGGTGGTCAGGAAATAACTCCAAATTTAAATAAGATGCTTAATAATAGTTTGTATTTTGATAATATCTTCGAGCAGAATAATGGAGGCAATAGTATAGATTGTGACATGCTGGTAAATACATCTGTGTTTACCCTAGGAGATAGAATTACCTTTTTAGATGAAGGGCAAGTGAATTACTACTCCTTACCAAAGCTTTTAAAGAAAAATGGTTATTATACTGTATCTGCAAAGGTGGATCAAGGTGGAGATTGGAACTGGGGAGAGACACATAAACTTCTAGGTTTTGATGAGAAATGGGACTATACAAAATTTAAGCATGATGAGTATGTTGGATTTGGCTTGTCAGATAGAACCTTTTTAACGCAGCTTTCTGATAAGATAAAGGCATTACCTAAACCATTTTATCTAATGGCTGCTACAGAGTCTAGTCATGGACCTTTCAATATTGATAAGGATCATAGATATTTAAGCTTACCTGAAAATATTGATAAAAACTTTTTGGGTGGATATTTTCAAAGTCTTAATTACTCAGACAAGCAAATAGGTATGTTCGTAGATAAATTACAAAACGAAGGGCTGCTAGACAATACTGTGCTTGTTATTTATGGAGATCATTGCGGTGTTCATAAGTACTATAATGATAAGATAAAAGACTTAAATTATGATGGCAACTGGTGGGAAGGATACGATAGAAGAATTCCTCTCATAATATATTCAAAAGGAATGTCAGGAAAGGTAATACATTCTTATGGGGGACAGGTAGACTTTATGCCAACAATATCTTACCTCATAGGAAATGAAGATAAATCATATATGGACTATGCAATGGGGAGAATACTTGTTAATACCAAGAAAAATTCAACTATTGTGAAGACTGGTGATTTAAAAGGAACGCCATCAAATGATGCAGAAAAGAAGCATGTAGAAGATAGCTACTCCATAGGTAGAAAATATATATTGAACGAATATTATAAGAGCCAAGGTGAGGCTAAGTAGGAGAAGTTGAAAATATAAATCTTATTATGAAGTTATATATGTATAGAAATACTACTTCATAATGAAATTTATCAAAATAGAAACTTCGTAGATTTATCGAAAACTTTATTTTGAGTCTAAGGATTTAAGTGGTATATGGTATACGCTGGATTGGTATATCTATAGAAAGCATTCATAGAAAGGAATTAATATTCCAGTTATGAATGCTTTTTTGTTATTATTTAAGAATTTATATTTTAGATAAAAAACAAGGACGAACATGACAAGAGAGCTTAAATAGACGTTATATTCTTTTGATAGCCAAACCTGTAAATATAAAGACCTTAGAACAATTATTTAGGATAGACAGTAAAAAATAAATCTTATTCGTCTGCCAGGTTTTCCTCATATATATTCTGAAAGGCAGATGTGCAAAAAAATATTAAAGAAGATCACTTTAGTGAATTTTTTATATAATAAATACTTATGCAGTTAAAGAATTTATAAAGTATAATAAAAGTAGGAAGTATAGTATTATTAATGAAGTAAATTAACGTATTTAGTTGAAATATAAAAATAATTTAGAAAATAGCATATAAATAATGTATTTTAGATATATTTGGTTGAAATACCATGGGAAAAAAACTAAAATATATAATATATTAAAGGGATATGAGGTTGATATGATGAAAAAAGATAATTTCAATATTATGTCTGATATAAAAATTATAGAAGATTTAAAGGCTCAGCTCTTAGGAGTAATAGCTGAATTTTTTAGATTATTGACTAAAGGAAGCAATGTGGCACATGATGCTATATTGGAGTGTATTTCCGGGGCAATAATAATTTTGTATCTACTAGCAGATAAATTAGGCTATTCTTTTATCGAAGTAGATGAGGATATGAAGAAAAAAATAAAAATTGGCATCGTAGAGGGGGATAATATAGAACGGGATGGTAAAAATTTAAGTAGGCTGCATAGTCATCTTAAAGAAAGAACCTAACATTGGAGGAAAAGATGAATAATAATAAACATACTGCAAGATCTACAGTAGAAGCAGGACTAATGTCAATAGTGGTATTTATATTGTTTTTAATTACTGCGTATATTCCTATAATAGGATCGATAGGAAGCTTTATACTTCCAATACCTATAGCTTTACTGTATATAAGACATAACAGAGTTGTTTCAATACTATGTATAATAGTAAGTAGCGTATTGATAAGCATGTTTGTTGATCCAATGCACTCAATATCAGCTGTAGTGGTATATGGCTTATCTGGATTAGCACTAGGATTTTCTTTTTCTAGAGGATATAAAGCTACATTTACTATGATTATAACAAGTGTAACTAACTTAGTAGGATCCATTGTAAGTTGGTATATAAACATATATATTATATTAAATATGAGCTTGACAAAGATGCTTGAGCAAATTGTAGACATGATTAAGCAAAGTGCGGAGATGTCTAAGAATATGGGAATGAACTCTGCTAATAATCCATTATATGATCAGATTAAAAACTTAGATGTAAACTTTTTTTTGTTTAGTATTCCTGGTGGTATTATAGTGGTTGTTGTAGTTACGTCAATATTAAACTATCTAGTAGCGCAGAAGCTTCTAAAGAATTTCAATATTAAACTTAGCCCAATAAGAAGCTTTAAAGAGTGGTATTTGGATAATAGAATCGGAGCATTAATTATTGTTTTTGTTTGTGTAGGGATAGTGTTGAAATCTAAAGGCATATACATAGGCAATTATATCTATTCAAGTTCTATGATAATATTTGATTATGCCTTCGTTGTAGTTGGAGCTGCTGTGACTTTTTACTATCTAACTGAGAAGTTTAAGGTAAATAAGGCACTGGCCGGTGTTATATGTGGTTTCTTTATTATTTCAGCATTTCAAGTCTTCCTTTTTTATGTTGGCTTAATAGATTTATTGCTTGATATTAGAGGATTAGATCCAAATAGTCTTGGAAATGCCTTGAGGAGAAAGTTTCTTAGTAAATAGCCTTGAGAGTAGCTTTAAGGGGGAGCCCATAGTATGAAAAATTCTAAGACAAAAAAATCGACTTATATGATTATAATAATTATTTGTATAATAATATCATTTATTATGTTATTCCAAGGGTATAAAGATATTGCATATTTGATATTATTGATACCTATAGCTATGATAGTTTATCTATATGATACTGAAAAAAATAACAATGATGAAAATGCAAAGCCTAAAAATATAGATATAACTTATTTAATTGAAGACTTTGTAAGGGAAACTATGCTGATTCAGATATATGCTCTAGCTATAATAAAAGAAGATGGAGAACTGATCTGGCATAATAAGATGTTTGAGGATACCTTTGAATCTATTAATTACAATGGAGAACTAGTATCTTCAATAGTAAGAGGATTGGAAGTAGAAGAGGTAATAAAGTCTTCAAGTAAGATATCTCATAAATTGAAGTTAAATAGGAGGATTTATGAGGTTTATTCGAGAAATATAAAAATAAGAGACTTTGATGATATATATTTAGTTTACTTCAATGATATAACTAACATAACAGAAGCAACAAAAGAAAGCATAATGCTTATAGAAGTTGATAACCTCAATGAAGTGGTAAAGATGACTGAAGAGAATAATGGTCCATTCCTTATCGCAGAAGTTGAGAAAACTATTAACTTATATGCGCAAGCTTTAAATGCAATGATAAGAAAGTACGATAATAATAAATATGTGCTTTCTGTTCCTGATTATGGTATAGACTCTCAAATCTCAACTAAATTTGATATACTAGATAAGGTTAGAGAAATAAACTTAGGCAATAAGATGGAAGTTACCCTTAGTATAGGTGTTGGAAGAGGTGGAAGCTCTCCAGCTCAAAACCATGGATATGCAATTACTGCTAAAGAACTGGCTCTTGGAAGAGGCGGGGATCAGGCAGTAGTGAAAAAAGGAGAAAAGATATTCTTCTTTGGTGGTAACAAAAAAGAGCTTGAAAAAAGAACAAGAGTAAGAGCTAGAGTTGTTAGTCATGCACTTAAAGACTTGATATATGAGAGCAGTAAGGTATATATAATGGGACACAAGAACCCAGATATGGATTGCTTTGGTGCAGCAGTAGGTATAGCAGCGGTTGTAAGGCAACTAGGTAAGCAGTGCAATATAGTGCTTAACAATGATACTAGAGCTATAGATGGCTTTCTAGATAAGATAAGATTGATTAAAGAATATGAAGGTGTATTTATAGATTCTGAAGAAGCTGCTGAAAACATAGATGATGATACTTTACTTATAATTGTTGATGTCCATAGTAATGGATATGTTTTAGATAAGAATGTATTTGAAAAGAGCAAAAAGATTGTTATAATTGATCATCATAGAAGAAGTCCTGACTTTATAGAGGGGGCGCTATTAACCTATATAGAGGTATATGCTTCATCTACGTCAGAGCTTGTGACAGAGATGGTTCAGTATATGCTGGATAAACCAAAGCTATATCAGCTTGAATCTGAAGCGCTTCTTGCTGGAATAGCTATGGACACAAAGAACTTTGTGTTTAAAACAGGTGTAAGAACCTTTGAAGCTGCCTCGTTCTTGCGAAGGGTTGGGGCAGACACAGTAGATATAAAAAGATTCTTTAGTAACGATCTAGAAAGTCATATACAAAAAGCAGAAACTATAAGATCTGCTGAGGTGGTAAATAATATAGCTATTGCTGTTTGTCCACCAAATGTAACACAAACTGTCATAGCTGCACAGGTTGCGGATGATCTACTAAATATTACAGGTATTCAAGCCTCCTTTGTTTTTGTTAAAATAGATAGAGACATTCACATAAGTGGAAGATCCTTAGGTGAAGTCAATGTCCAAATTATTTTAGAATCCCTTGGAGGCGGTGGTCATATGACTATGGCAGGAGCTAAACTAACAGATGTAGCTATTGAAGAAGCTAAGAAGCTATTACAGAAAGCTATATCAGATAATTTAAGGGAAGGTGAATAGAATGAAAGTTATTTTATTACAAGATGTTAAGAAGTTAGGTAAGAAAGGTGATGTTATAGAAGCATCAGATGGATATGCTAGAAACTATCTATTTCCTAGAAATCTAGCAGAACAAGCAAATGATTCAAATCTACATGTATTAAATGCTAAGAAAGAAACTGAGAGAAGAAAGAAACTAGCTGAGATAGAAGAAGCTCAAAAGTTAGCTGATGAGCTTAAGAATAAAGAAATAAAGATAGTAGCAAAAACAGGTGATAGTGGTAGATTATTTGGAGCTATAACTAGTAAAGATGTAGCTGAGCTTATAAAGAAACAATACAATGTGACAATAGATAAGAAAAAGATTGTAATGGACACATTGAAGCTAGCAGGATCTTATGATATAGAAGTTAAATTATATCCAGAAGTTAGCACTAAGATGAAGGTTGTTATTGCTCCACAAGAATAAGGAGGAGTCATAGGTTGAAATCACAAAATGATATAGATGTTTTAGAAGATATTTTTAAAAGTGGCATGACTTTAGATTCTCAAGTCAGTGTACTTTTTGAGGTCGCAAAGAATGTGCTTGATGAAGGTGCTGTTAGAGCTAGAACTGTAAGACATAAGTTAAATAAGTATGTTAAGTCTAATAATGTTTATGAAAGACTATACGCACTTAATAAAATAGTTTCAGATGGTAAGGGCTTAAAGGCTGTTCCATCTGAAGCTAATCTTCATGAAGCATTGGAAGATACTTATGGATGGTTATCAGAAGAGCTAGCAAGAAAGTATATACAGAATAGGATCGAGGAGCAAGTCCAAGATGCTATAATGGAAAAGCAAGATAAATATATCGATGAAATGAAGCTAGGAATAATCAGAAAACAAAAGGGGCCTGAAAATGCAAAGACCCTAAAGAAATATGCTCAGTTTGAAACTCTAGATGCTAAGGTTCCTAATAAAAACATAATGAGTTTAGTTAGACCTTCTTCTTTTGAAGAGGTTATAGGACAGGAAAGAGCTATAAAATCACTAATTTCTAAGTTAGCATCACCATATCCTCAACACATAATTCTATATGGACCTCCAGGTGTAGGTAAGACTACTGCAGCTAGATTAGCTTTAGAAGAAGCTAAGAAGCTTAGTTTTACACCATTCAATGATAAGTCCAATTTCATAGAAGTTGATGGTACAACCCTAAGATGGGATCCTAGAGAAATAACTAATCCTTTACTTGGATCAGTTCATGATCCAATATATCAAGGAAGCAAAAGAGACTTAGCTGAGGTTGGTGTTCCAGAACCAAAACCAGGTTTAGTTACTGATGCCCACGGTGGAGTATTGTTCATTGATGAAATAGGAGAACTAGATGATATACTTCAGAATAAGCTTTTGAAGGTATTAGAAGATAAGAGAGTAGAATTCTCTTCTTCATACTATGATCCTGATGATGAAAATACACCAAAGTATATAAAGTATCTATTTGAGAATGGAGCTCCTGCGGATTTTGTTCTTATTGGTGCAACTACAAGAGATCCAGGTGAGATTAATCCAGCACTTAGATCAAGATGTACAGAGGTATATTTTGAACCTCTTACTGTAACTGATATAAAGAAGATAATATTAGATGCTGCTGAAAAGCTTCAGGTTGAGCTTGAAGCTGGAGTAGAGGAATTAATATCAAGATATACTATAGAAGGTAGAAAAGCTGTAAACATACTTGCAGACGCTTATGGATATGCATTGTACAACTTCAAGGATAATGTACCTGAGAAAGTAACTGTTTCACTGAAAGATGTGGAAGAGGTAATATCAATAGGTAGATACATACCTTATGAAAGAGTAGACAATCAGTTAAAGGCAGAAGTAGGTCATATTTATGGATTAGGGGTTTCTGGATTCCTTGGTTCTACTTTAGAAATAGAAGCTACTGTTTTTGAAGCTAAGGATAAAGGAGCTGGACAGGTTAGATTTAATGAAACTGCTGGTTCAATGGCTAAGGATTCAGTATTTAATGCAGCTTCTGTAATAAGAAAGCTAACTGATAAAGACATTAAAGATTATGATATACATGTTAATGTGATTGGTGGAGGAAACATTGATGGACCTTCAGCAGGTGCAGCTATAACAGTATGTATAATAAGTGCTCTTTTAAATAAGCCTATCAGACAAGATGTAGCTGTTACTGGAGAAATATCTCTTAGAGGAAAAGTTAAGCCTGTAGGAGGAATATTTGAAAAGGTATATGGAGCTAGAAGAAAAGGCATTAAGCTAGTTGTAGTACCTAAGGATAATGAAAAAGAAGTTCCTATGGGATTAACTGATATAGAGGTTAAAGCTGTAGAAACTATTGAATCACTTATGGAAATAGTGTTTGAAGCATAAGAAGCCAAGAGGCTGTCCATAATGTATATAAGAATGCATTATGGTCAGCCTCATTTTAGTTTATGAAAACAGATTTGTGATTTTTTCATAAATCTATTGATTAATTATAAAAAAGATTTCATAATATTATATGCAAATATAATGGAGAAGGAGCGAATCATATGGAAAATACACCTATCATGAGGAGTTTACCACAGAGTATAGAAGCTGAACAATCAGTTCTTGGCTCTATGATAATCGATAGGCAAGCAATTGCTCAGGCAGCAGAAGCATTGACACCGGATGACTTTTATAGAGAAGCTCATAAGGTTATATTTTTAAGCATATCTGAGATGATTCAAAAAGATCAACCTATTGATTTGGTAACTCTATTAGAATATTTGAAGGCCACAGATAGATTAGAAAAAGCAGGCGGAATGACTTATGTAACTGAAATAAGTGGGTCTGTTCCTACTACTGCTAATTTGAGCTCTTATATAAAGATAGTATCAGAAAAAGCTACCTTAAGAAAATTAATACGATCTTCTACTGAAATAATAGAAGACTGTTATAACAGCCAAGATGACGTAGAAAAGGTAGTAGATTCAGCAGAGAAAAGAGTATTTGAAATAGGAGAAAAAAGAAATACTGGAGACTTTGAATCGCTAAGTGCAATTCTTGAAAGAGGTTTTGCAGAGATTGAGAGACTTTTCAACAATAAAGGGTCCTTAACTGGAGTCCCATCAGGCTTCGTAGATCTAGATACTAAAACTTCAGGTTTCCAAAGAGGAGACATGGTTCTAATAGCAGCAAGACCATCAATGGGAAAGACTACCTTTGCACTTAACATCTGTGAAAATGCTGCACTTAGGGAAGGTAAAAGTGTAGTAATATTTTCTCTGGAAATGCCTAAGGAGCAGTTGGCTTATAAGCTTTTATGCTCTGAAGCAAACGTAGATATGGTTAGTCTTAGAACTGGTAATCTAGAAGATAAGGACTGGGAAAACATCGCTAGAGCAGCTGGTCCACTATCTGCAGCTAAGATATATATAGATGATACTGCCGGCGTAACTGTAATGGAAATGAGATCTAAGTGTAGAAGACTTAAGATGGAATATGGTATAGACTTAATTATGATAGATTACCTTCAGCTTATGAGTGGTAGCAGTTCATCGGATGGAAACAGGCAACAAGAAGTTTCTGAAATATCTAGAAGTATAAAGGCTTTAGCAAAGGAAATGCAATGTCCTGTTATAGCTTTATCTCAGTTGTCCCGTGCCCCTGAACAAAGAGCTGATCATAGACCTATGCTATCTGACCTTAGAGAATCTGGTTCTATTGAGCAGGATGCTGACTTGGTTATGTTTTTGTATAGAGATGAATACTATAACAAAGAAACTGAAGATAAAAACGTTGGTGAATGTATAATTGCTAAGCACAGAAATGGTGAAGTTGGTACAGTTAAGCTAGCATGGTTAGGACAATACAGTAAGTTTGGTAATCTTGATGTGGTACATTAATGAGAAATATTAAGAGTTTTATGGTAAATAAAAACGAGAGGTGAATAACAATTATGGAATGTGACGGGCATAGTTGCTTAAAACACATTAAAAAACTAAATACTAAGAAGTAGAAGGAAGCAACTAAAGGTGTACAACTTCTGTTTGAACAATGTAAGTTTCAAATATGCAGTGGTACAGCTATAAGTCACTAATAAATGTTATTAACTTATATGCCTTCCTTCTACATGATGAGGAGGAAAGGCAATAATGAAAACTTTCAACAAGGAAGAATTAAAGGAATTATTACTAACACAAGCACCTAATGCTTTAGAGGAAATATTTGAAGAAATACATCCAGTAGATATATTGGATGCCTTAAGAGACTTAGAGGACGATAAATACACTATATTAAAGAAGCTTCCAAACTGGCTTGTTGCAGACATATTTGAGGAAATGGATGAGGATGAACAGCAAGAGGCCTTAAATATTTTCTCGGAAATAGATCAGTTTAAGATAATAAATGAGATGAGCTCCGATGAAATAACGGACCTTCTTGGTAACTTGGAACCAGATAGGGTAGATAGATTTTTAGGTAATATAGACAAAGAAGAGGCTGAAGAGGTTAAGGAACTACTTACCTATGAAGAAGATACCGCTGGTGGTATCATGGCCACAGAGTTTATAGCAATAAAAGAAGAAATGACAGTAATAGATACCTTAGGCTATCTACAAGCTACTGGCTTAGATGCTGAGACTGTGTATTATTTATATGTATTGGACAGTAATGAAGTATTGACCGGAATACTATCTTTAAGGGATTTAGTCACAGCCACTTTTGACACAAGGATAAGCGATATAATGACAACCAGTGTAAAGAGCATACCGGTTAACATGGACCAGGAGGAAGTTGCTAATATATTTCAAAAGTATGGTTTTCAGGCTATGCCAGTTGTTGATAGTCTAGGAGAGATGCTTGGAGTAATAACCTTTGATGATATTATAGATATAGTAAGAGAAGAGGATAATGAAGATATTTATCGTCTAGGAGGACTTAGTGAAGGCGAAGCAGTAGATGGACCGGTGATTGACTCAGTAAAGAGCAGACTGCCATGGCTTCTAGTAAACCTAGTTACGGCGATAATAGCAGGTGCTACAGTAGGACTATTCAGTTCTACTATTGACAAGTTAGTAATACTAGCTACCTTCAATCCGATAATAGCAGGTATGGGTGGTAATGCAGGAACCCAGAGTCTTACGCTTATAGTTAGAGGTATAGCTTTAGGAGAACTTAGCAAGGAAAATGCTAAGCGAGTATTTTTAAAAGAAGTTATAGCTGGTTTAATAAATGGTGTTGCTATTGGAGTTGTAGTAGCTATACTTGGTTTAATATGGGCTAACAAACCAATCTTTGGTTTAGTTGTTGGAGTAGCTATGATATTAAATATGTCTTTAGCAACCATAGTAGGATATTTAGTTCCTGTTACACTAAAGAAACTAAATGTAGACCCAGCACTTGCTTCAGCTGTATTTGTTACAACCTTTACTGATGTTTGCGGCTTCTTCTTCTTCTTAGGATTGGCTACAATGTTCCTTAAGTATTTGATGTAGTTTTGTGATACTTGTTTTGAAAGTAATCTAACGGCGTATTATCTTTAGTAAAACTTGATATTATATAGATTTTATAATAAAGACATTCTATTTTATTTTAGAGAAAATAGGATGTCTTTTTACTTTACAATTATGGATACTTAGATATTTTAATTTTCAAAAATGACTTTGAAAAATCAATAAAACTTATGCTAGCACTTGGCTCTCTTACGTAAATGCCTCTTCTAAAGTAGTGGAAATTACCATTGTTGCAATTGTTCCTTAGTTGTAGAGGAATAAATTTAGTTTTTTTTACATTTATAATAAGAACATTAGCTATATGCTCTAACCTTATATTTTCCTCTTTTACACCTGGCAGATAAGCAGAAACAAAATAAGACTCCTCATTCTCATTTATGTCTAAATCGATACAGTGATTTGTAGGTACTAAATTAATAGAATTCTTATTAAAAACTTCATCAAAGACAATTTTAAAGAAGGTGCTGCTTTCTATGAATTGACCTGAGTCTATAAAGTTTAAACTTGTCAAATAGCTCGCCTCCTTATTTTTGTTGTTTCAAAAGTTATGATCTAGATTTAGCTATGAATTCCTAAAAGCATACAAAGTATAAAGAAATAAAAGTTATATCACCTGTCAGATTTTTTTAAGGTGCATTCTGAAAAGGCATATGGTTTATAAATCAAGGGATTTATCATGGATTAGTTTATGATTATTATAAGATTATATAATGAAGGATTATTGGGCAAGTATATAGATAATATAAGATGAGCATAATATTTCTAATATGGGTAGTATAAATTAGGTTAAATTCAAATTATAAATATAGAATTATAGAGATTTATTATAATTTTTTTATTGGGTATAATTAGTATAATAAGAACTATAAAATATAATATTTTTTATAACTATAATTTTATATAAAATTATTTATAAATAGCCATATAGTGTTTATATAGTAATAAGGTTAAAAAAGGTTGGATTTTATTCTTATGGATGAAAGAAGACTGATGATTATAAGACTAAGTTAAGAAATTGTTTCAGCAAGTTTATATATAAATAATTATACTTTCAAGTAATATATAGAAGTTTCAATTAAGCTTTACTATTCTATAGGCATATTTTATGAAAAACTAATAGTTGAAATTAAGTAACTATATAAGAATTATGAGAGGTGATAAAGTGGATAAGTATATTATGTCATTAGATCAAGGAACTACTAGTTCCAGGTGCATCATATTTGATAAAGAAGGGAATATACAATCAATAGGTCAGAAAGAATTTAAGCAGATATATCCTAAGGCTGGATGGGTGGAACATGACCCTATGGAAATATGGTCTACTCAATATGGAGTGGCTATTGAGGCTATGGCTAAAATAGGTATACAAGCTTCTCAAGTGGCAGCTATAGGTATAACTAATCAAAGAGAGACGACTATAGTATGGGATAAAAATACTGGAGTTCCTATATATAATGCAATAGTATGGCAGTGTAAAAGAACTGCGGAGTATTGCGATGAAATTAAGCTTAGAGGTTATGAAGATAAGATAATAAGTAAAACTGGTCTCAAAGTGGATTCCTACTTTTCAGCATCTAAGATTGCATGGATACTGGACAATGTAGAAGGTGCTAGAGAAAAAGCTGAGGAGGGCAATTTGCTTTTTGGAACAGTGGATTCTTGGCTTATATGGAAGCTTACAAATGGAGCTGTGCACGTAACTGATTATTCAAATGCATCAAGAACCTTACTATATAACATATATGATTTATGTTGGGATAAGGAACTGTTAGAGTTATTTAATATCCCTAAAAGTATGTTGCCAGAGGTAAGAAGTTCAAGTGGAATGTTTGCCATTACAAGTGAGAGACTGTTTGGTGGTGAGATTCCAATATGCGGTGTGGCAGGAGATCAGCAGTCAGCTTTGTTTGGACAAACATGCTATGAAGAAGGAACTGTAAAGAATACTTATGGCACAGGCTGCTTTATGCTTATGAACACTGGAAAGAAGCCTGTGAAGTCACATAAAGGACTGCTTACTACAATAGCCTGGGGGATTGACGGAGAGGTAACTTATGCTTTAGAAGGAAGTGTTTTTGTAGCTGGAGCGGCAGTGCAATGGCTTAGGGATGAGATGAAGCTTATAAGCTCCTCTAAGGAATCTGAGGAATATGCATGGGTAGTAGAAGATACAAATGGAGTTTATTTTATTCCCGCCTTTGTGGGCTTAGGTGCTCCATATTGGGATCAGTATGCTAGAGGTATGATAACAGGATTGACTAGAGGAGCTAAAAAGGAGCATATAATACGATCGGTATTAGAGTCTATAGCTTATCAAACCTATGATATACTAAAAGCAATGGAAGAAGACTCAAATATAAAATTAAGAGCTTTAAAGGTTGATGGAGGTGCAGCTTCTAATAATTTTTTAATGCAGTTCCAAGCTGATTTAATAGATACTAAGGTATATAGACCAAAGGTGATAGAGACTACAGCCTTAGGAGCTGCGTACCTTGCGGGACTTTCCGTTGGCTACTGGAGAGATGTAGAGGATATAAAAACTAATTGGAAGGTAGGCAAGGAGTTTAATCCATGTATGAGTGAAGAAAGAAGGGAAAGCTTTTTGGTAGGCTGGAATAAAGCAGTTAGGAAGGCTTTAACTGAAAATTGTGGCGAATAGCTAATGGATTATAAGCATAAGCTATGATTTAATTTCAGCTACAATGAAGCATTGAGAGATAAAATAGTGTTTAATTTATATTTAATGAGGTGAAGGCATATGGATAAAAAGTTAGGATTTATTGGTTGTGGCAACATGGGAGCAGCAATGGTTGGTGGTATTATTAATTCTGGAATTGTCTCAAAGGAGAATATAATAGCTTCAACTAAAACTAAGAGCTCCTCTGAAGCTCTAGAAAGCAAATTTGGAATAAGAACTACTATAGATAATAAGAAGGTAGCTGAGGAAGCAGATGTAATCTTCTTAGCTGTAAAGCCATTCATGTATGAGGCTGTAATTGAAGAAATAAGGGATTTAATTAAAAAAGAAGCTATTATAGTTACAATAGCTGCAGGAATTGAGATAGATAAGGTTAAAGCTTGGTTTAATAGAGATATAAAGCTTATAAAAACTATGCCCAATACACCTGCATTGGTAGGAGAAGGTATGAGCGCTATATGCCCATCTGACAATGTACCAGAGGAGGAACTTGAATACATAATAAGCATATTCAATTCCTTCGGAAAAACTGAAATCCTAGGAGAAAATGACTTTCATGGGTTCATAGCTCTTTGTGGATCATCTCCAGCCTATGTGTTTATGTTTATAGAAGCCATGGGGGATGCTGCAGTTAAGATGGGAATTCCAAGAAAGAAGGCTTATAGGCTTGCAGCTCAAGCGGTTTTAGGTTCAGCAAAGATGGTATTAGAGACAGAAAAACATCCTGGGGAGCTTAAAGATATGGTTTGCTCACCAAGAGGTACAACAATAGAGGCGGTAATAGAGCTGGAGAAGAGCGGAATGAGATCTTCTATAATAAAAGCTATGGAGAAGTGTGAAGAAAAGTCTAAGAATATGTAATATTAGAAACGCTCCGTTAAAGTACTGTGTTGAAGAATAATGATTAATATTTGAAAAGCCTGAAGTATATAAAATTTTACTTCAGGCTTTTTTGCTGTTTGGGAAAAACTAATAAAAGCAAGTTTAGATAAATAAACTGGCAGGCAGTATTAAAAAAGGCCTGCTTTGGTATTTACCGTATGGATAAGTCAATAAATAGTATTAGTTGATATAAATTATCATTTACAATAAGCTGATTTTGATATATCATAATTAGAGAAAAAACAACTAGTAAATTAGTTTATTCAGTGTAGGAAGTTACCAAGCCGGAAATAACTCTTGCACTTACATATAAGGCTAAGTAATAATATGTGTTTGTTTAAAAAGATTTAATTATGATGAGGTGATTTATTTGAGTAAGTATAGAGTTCTTCTATATTATAAATTTGTAAATATCGACAATAGTGAGGATTATACTAAAGAGCACCTGAAGTTATGTAAAAGCATTGGACTTAAGGGAAGAATACTTATTGCTGATGAGGGCATCAATGGGACTGTTTCAGGAACGGTAGAGCAAACAGAAGCATATATGAACGCTTTAAAAGCTGATCCTAGATTTGAAGATATGGTGTACAAGATAGACGAAGTGGATGAGCATGCCTTTAAAAAGATGCATGTTAGACATAAAAATAGCATAATAACATTACTTCCGGAAGATGATGTTAATCCAAATGAGAAGGTAGGAAAGTACCTAAAGCCAAAGGAATTCTATGAAATGCTTCAAAGAGATGATGTTATAGTTGTGGATGGAAGAAATGATTATGAATATGATATCGGTCACTTTAGAGGAGCTATAAGACCAGAGGTAAATAACTTTAAGGAGTTTCCAGAGTGGATAGATGAAAATCTATCAGAGTATAAGGACAAGAAGATTCTTACTTACTGCACAGGTGGAATAAGATGCGAAAAGCTTACAGGTGTATTTTTAGAACACGGTTTTGATGATGTATATCATCTTGAAGGTGGTATCGTAACTTATGGCAAGGATCCTGAAGTAAAGGGGAGACTTTGGGATGGTAGATGCTATGTTTTTGATGAGAGAATCTCTGTGAAGATAAATAATACAGAAGAGGATACAGTTATATCTAAATGTGCCCACTGTGGAGAAGAGTCTTATAGATATATAAATTGTACAAATGACGACTGTCATAAGCAGCATATATGCTGTGAAAAGTGTGAAGCTGAACAGGAAGGGTTCTGTTCTGATAGCTGCAGACAGTATATAATAGAGCACCCTGAGAGAGATGCTAGACTTAGACTTAAAGAAAAAGCTAAGATGTATGAAAGATATAATCAAAAGCACGAAAAGTCAAAAGAAGTTGTAAATAAGCTTCAGAAAAATAATATAATATAAAGATTATATAACAAGTATAAGCTTAAAGCCTTATCCATCTGTATGGGTAGGGCTTTAGTATTTTGACAGGAGTAGGTAGTTCCGTAATTTTTAAACTAACTATCGGCCGTTTTAACTATTATTGGTACCTTTTTAATTTATATATTTTATTTTGAACTGCTGTATCTTTTGGTATACAACTTTGAATATTAATTTATGCAGAAAGTCCTCATAACCAGGTGTTTTGAGCAAGTATAAGTTAAGCTTCGCTATTAGGTATCCAACTTCAACTATTATTTTATATATGCCCGATAATTGCCAGAATTAGGGGTTATGGAACAGACTTAAGTTAAGTTTTCGTGAAGGATACCGATAGGGAACCAACTTCAACTATTAATTTAAACATGCCACAAAATCGCCAGAAGCCGGGATTTTATAACAAGTATAAATTAAGTTTTCATAAAGGATGCTTATAACTCTTTAAAAGTATGACGTTGAAATCTATGTTAGTCTTCTTAGGATATATAAAAATATAAAAAAATTAAAAAAGTTTAAAAACTATATTGACAAAAGCTGTTTCAGGATATAAACTATAGATAGTGATAATCATTCTCAAGGAAAACTTCTTAGTAAGATAGATGCATTTACTGGGCAAAATAATTGCATCAAAGTTACAAATTAGTTGAGACTGGTTTTCGAAGGCAAACACACACATAGCATTAACCAAATAGACTCCTCTTAATATTATTTGATGACTGCGGAGAGGCTATCCTTAATTGGATAGCCTCTTTTGCCTTTTGATATTTATTATATTTTTAGCTATTTCATAAGTATATTTAAGAGGCAGATGCGTAAGTGATTGGCCAAAGAAATTTGATTTAGAGAGTTGTTTATGCATATTTTTTTAGTAGCTAGCAGATTATATTTAAGATGAGCTGCTTAAGATTAAAGTAAAAGGTTTGGACAGTCTTAATGAAGTGTAAAGAAGCAAAGGATATTATGTCTGTCCGAACCTTTTTTAAAATCCTCAGAAAAAGCGGATTATTAAACTAATATTAAAGGAGCTGATGTTATGAGTAATAATAGTGAAAAATCTAAGAAGCAAAGCATGGTTGATAAGAGTGAAGAATCTAGATCTTCTCAAACAGGTTTCTTAAACAGAGGAAATAGTGGATTAAATCAGGAGAATCAAAATACTAAAAATAAAAGATAGTATATTGAGGCAGAGCAAAAAGGTTACTGAAGGTCACTTCAGTGACTTTTTAACTCTGCCTTTTATAAACCCATATTTATGCTATAATATAAAAAACAGGAGGTGTTATTATGGGCGGAATTACTGCTGATAATATAATATTGTTATTGGTTGCAGTAGTACTTTTGTATTTAGTATTCAAGTTTATAAAGGGTGTAATAAAAACTATTATCGTTATTATTTTAATTCTTACCTTGGGAGTAAGTGCCTACAACATATTTATAGCAAAGAAGTCTGTTTCTGATGAGGTAAACAGATATAAAACAGATTATTCGTATTTTAATAATGTCAAGGATATATCATCTGAGGCAAAGCAAGCAATTAATGATATTGAAGCAAATAAAAATATTGATCAAAATATAAACAAGCTATCAGATTTAAAAGCTAAGGCGAGTACATTAAATCATAGTAGTGAGTTAAATGGATTCCATGAAAGATATATAAGTACTTTTGATGGGATTATACTTGGATGTAAGGGATATAGCACAGCTAAGCAAGCGGGCGAAGAGGGGAAAAAGCTCAATGACCTGGCAAAGAATTTGGACATGAGTCTTAAGGATATAGTTGTGACCAAGTAGCTATAATTTTATAAATAAGTATTTTATTACAGGATATTAACTATAAGTTTGTTCATAATCAATAACAGTAGATTATGAACAAACTTATTTTTTTATATTATTATATTTGACAATGTTATTGACCAATATATAAATATATAGATTTTAATAAGTTCTATAGGGAAACATGCCTGATAATCCCCAGAAGCGGCATTATCAAACAAGTATAAATTAAGTTTTCATATAGGTTCCCTATAGTTGATAACTAATTGCTATACTTGGTTATCTGCATAATTTTATAACAGTAATAGAAATAAGGACATAAAGATGCACCACTTCAATCCTTAGACTGAAAATAAAGCCTTTGATGAATCTGCAAAGCCTAATTTTGATAGGTTTTATTTTGAAGGAAGCTGTATATATAAAAGCAATAAATACGAATTATAAAATTATAATATTTTAAAATATTCGTAACTTCCATTGACCTAGCATACTTACTTTGATACTATGTTAGGTGGGAATTTAAATTATATTAAATTTTCTATGTTTGAAGGGAAAGTAAGGTTTAGACATATAAGACATGACAATAATGAATGAGTGTAACCAAGTAAACTGATGTATTTAAGGAGGAAGGGTTATGTCAGCATTTATAGTTTTAGGAGCTCAATGGGGCGATGAAGGAAAAGGAAAGATGACTGATTATTTAGCTGAAGAAGCTGATGTTGTAGTTAGATTTCAAGGTGGAAATAACGCAGGTCATACAGTTGAGGTTGAAGATAAACAATATAAGTTGCACCTAATACCATCAGGTGTGCTTTATGATACAAAGTTAAATGTAATTGGTAATGGTGTTGTTGTTGATCCAAAGGCTTTATTTGAAGAAATAGATTATCTTGAAGGTTTAGGCGTAAAAGTGACTCCAGAAAAGCTTATGATAAGCGATAGAGCTCATCTTATAATGCCATATCATAGAGTTTTAGATAAGTTAAAGGAACAAGCAAGAGGTAAAAATGATATAGGTACAACTGGTAAGGGCATAGGACCTTGCTATACAGATAAATTTGAAAGAAGTGGAATAAGAGTTTGTGATCTTCTTCATAAAGAAGTGTTTGTAGAAAAGCTAAAAGTAAATGTTGAAGCAAAAAATGAGTATATTACAAATGTACTTCATGGAGAAGCTTTAAGCTTTGAAGAAATATACAATGATTATATTGCTTATGAAGAAAGATTAAGACCATATGTACAAGATACATCAGTAAAAGTGTATGAGGCTATAAAGAGCAATAAGCAAGTACTATTTGAAGGTGCACAAGGAATGCTTCTTGATATTGATTATGGAACATATCCATATGTTACATCTTCAAACACAACTGCAGGAGGAGTTTCAAATGGAGTAGGTGTAGGACCTACAATGATAACTAATGCTGTAGGTATTGCTAAAGCTTACACAACAAGAGTTGGTAAGGGACCATTCCCAACTGAACTAGAAAATGAAACTGGCGATTGGATAAGAGAAAAGGGTCGTGAATTCGGAGTAACTACTGGTAGAGCTAGAAGATGCGGTTGGTTAGACCTAGTTATTCTAAAGACAACAGTAAGAGTTTGCGGATTGACATCTTTAGCAGTAACAAAGATAGATACTTTAGCAGGATTAGAAAAGATAAAGGTTTGTGTTGGTTATAAATTCAATGGTACCATTATTGATTATTTCCCAGCTAGCCTTGAAGACTTAGCTAAGTGTGAGCCAGTTTATGAAGAGTTTGATGGATGGGATGAATCAGTTGCTGACGCTAGAAGCTACGACGAAATACCTGAAAATGCAAAGAAATATCTTAAGAGAATAGAAGAAATAACTGATACTAGGATATCAATAGTTTCTGTTGGTCCTAGAAGAGATCAAACAATGAGAATTGCAGAGTTATAGGATTAGATTTTTATATATTTAATAACAAGAGGAGTGTAAAACCATTGAATAACGGTTTTATAGTCCTCTATTACTCTATGAAATGTATCAATTAATTCTTTAGGTTATCTTCTAGTAAACATATTTTTTGAACCAATATTGTTGAAGCGGTAAATAACTGTCTAACATGGTTATATATAAATGAGTTTATTAGTCATAATAAAAAAATATAAAGTATTATTAATTTATAGATGGTAACATTGGTTACTGAATGTTTATTTTTTTTATTATAGAATGTAATTACAGGGTGATTAAAAATCACTTTAAGTAATGAATTGGCTAGGCTTACATTTAAATCCGACCATTTTGGTTGAATTTATATAAATAATTTAGTATAATAATTAAAGTAAGCTTGTAACATAAAATAATTAAAAAAGTGAGGGTGATAGTAATGGTTACTAAGGACATGACTATAGGTGAAGTTGTTAGAACATATCCAGAAAAAGCAGAAGTTTTAATGAGCTTCGGAATGGGTTGTGTAGGATGCCCATCAGCTCAAGCAGAAACTATTGAAGAAGCTGCTTTAGTACATGGATTAAACCTTGACGAATTAGTTGTTGCTTTAAATAAGTAATATATTTTAGAAACTTTGAAAAGACGCCGGTTTTTAGGGCGTCTTTATTTTTTATTTAGCCAAGTCTTCACTGTTAACAAAATTATTATATTTTAAACATATAATAGAGTGGTAAAATTATACTAAGTGGAAGTTATTATAGAAATATTTACGTAACAGGAGGAGTTTATGCTGGAGAAATTTGAGAAGGAATACGAAATAAACTATCATGATGTAGCATGGAACCTAAAAGCATCTATTTCAACTATTGTAAACTTATTATGTGATATAGGATTTAGACAGTCTCAGAGCTTAGGATCTGGCATTAAGGACATGATGGAAGATAAGCAGTCATGGGTTTTTTACAAATACGATATAGAGGTTTATAGATACCCTGATATAGAAGAAAAAATAAAAGTAATTACAGAACCTATAGGCTTTAGAAAGTTTTATGCATATAGAAAATATATTGTGTTAGATAGTGAAGGAAATGTGATAATTGAAGGAAAAAGTATATTTTTCTTTATCGATCTAGAAAGAAGACGTGCAATTAGAATACCTGAAGAGCAATATAAGCTATATGGTGTAAAGGAAGACTTAAAATATTCTGTAGATATTGAAGACATAAAACCTCTTAAGGAATATGAATTTGATAAAACCTTTAGAGTAAGATATGGGGATATAGACTCAAATCTTCATGTGAATAATGTAAAATATATAGAGTGGGCAGTTGAAAGCTTGCCAATAGAAGTAATAAAGAGTCGTACAATCAGAAGAATTATCGTAAACTTCCTTAAGGAAACAACATTTGGACATGAAATTACATCATCAAGTAGTATAAATAATAATAACAGTGCAATAGAAACCTCACATAAGATATCTGATGAAGAAGGAAAAGTTCTCGCTACAGTTAAATGTATATGGGATTAAAGTTTATATTAAAGTTCGAAAGCTATTCTAAAAACCCAGCTGAGCATTGAGAATAGCTTTTGGCAGAAAAATAGGGTTTGTTTTTGGCTATACAGCATAACAGCCTATTATAACACTTGATATTGCTAGGTATGGCTAACAAAAAAATATACTTCATTTACACTAAAAGGGATCCACTGAAGAAAGCTAATTCAGTGAATCCTTTTTTTGTTCTTTGGCAATTATATTTTAGATAAAGATTTTGATAACTATGTTTTGATGTCTTAAATGTATGGGAGAAATAATAAAAAAAAAAGATTATGTCTCCTGCTGGATTTGACTCAAAGCAGTATTATTTATCAGCTGTTGCAGCACTCTTACCTGCTAAAAATCCAGAACTCCATGCCCATTGAAGATTATAGCCTCCGCAGTCTCCATCTACGTCTAATATCTCTCCACAAAAGTATAAGTTCTTAACTAGGGTGGATTGGAGAGTCTTAGGATCTACGTCTTTAGTGTTGACACCGCCTGCAGTTACTTGGGCACCGTCGAAGCCATTAGTGCCTACGCATTTGAAGGTCCAGTTCTTTAGAAGATTGATTATATTATTTTTTTCTTTCCATTCTAAGCTATAACAAGGTTTATGAATATCTTGTATGCCTGCTTCTTTTAGTAAAATAGGAGCTAACTTCTTGTTTATGACTCCTATAAAGGATTCAAGTACAGTTCTATGTGATACCATGGCCCAATGAGCTTCAAAGAAATTATGTAAGTCATCAATTGATCTTCCAGGCATCATATCAATGGATATAGCTACGTTTTTATATTTAGATAATTCATAAGAAGCTATTCTTGATAATTGTAGAATAGGAGGGCCAGATATGCCATAGTCCGTGAACAATATCTCTCCAAATTCTTTTCTCATGGAAGTACCATTAACTATAACTTCGCCAAAACCGTCAAATTTGATACCAGAAAGTCCTTTTAAACTTTTATGTTCTAACTTAAGCTGAATTAATGCAGGAATAGGCTCAATTATTTTGTGACCTAAGTTAGCTGCTAAGTTATAACCTGAACCATCAGAACCGGTTTTTTGCGCTGATTTTCCTCCACAGGCTAAAATAACTTTTCCACAACTTATATTATCTAAAGAAGCATCTTGTGTGGATAACTTAAAATTGTTTCCACTGTGGATAATTTTTTTTACTTTAAATGAGTTATACACAGGGATATTTCTATCCTCAACTGCAAATCTTAAAATATCCACAACCGATGAAGCTTGAAGAGACTGTGGATACATTTTGCCTTTTTCTAATTCTACAGTAGGAAGGCCTAACGAAAGAAAAAGGTTTTTTGTTTCCTCTACAGAAAAGTTATTGAGGCAATAATTAAAGAAACCGGGATTTTCACTATGGTAGTTTTCAAAGGGAAAACCGATAAGTGAATTTGTTATATTACAACGACCATTTCCAGTAGTTAAGATTTTCTTTCCAACTCTATCAGTACCTTCAACAATAGCTACATCTGCTCCGTGATCCTTTGCAGCTATAGCAGCTATAAGACCAGATGCGCCACCACCTATTACAACTACTTCATGATGCTTGTGAGTCATTTTATTATCTCCTTTGTTTATGATTATTAAGTCTTAATTATTTTTAAATATATGCTATGTTTCAACATTTACTTTAATATTGATTAAGTAAAAAAATATTAATATTTTTTAAATATAAAAAATTTAAATATGAAATAAATTATAGTTTCATATACAGTAAAAAAGTATACGCTAACTAAAGTCAAAAGCCATGATAAGCTAATGTTACGACATATATAAATTCTACCATAGTAATATATAATTTAAAGTTTTTCATACTCTCATCAAAAAAAGATCTTATTTAAATTATAGGTTATTAGAGCACTTTTAAACTACTTTTACTATTTTGATTAATTATAAAAATTGATACTTGTGGATAACCTATAGATGTTACTAGATTAATAAGCTTTTACTATAAAGTTATCTGTTTTAGCGTCTTATTTATGGCTAATAGCAGATCTATACTAAAAATTTTTAAAGCTTATTGACTATTTTTTATATAGGCCTAAAGGGCTTAGTGTGAATATTTATATATTATATACTATATGAGATAAGGAGTGGATAAAATGGATGCAAAGGATTTTATGGATTATGATAACTGGGTAGTAGTTGGTGATGTTGAAAACAATGATAAGTATGCATCTAAGATCTTAGCTAAGTTTAGTGACCATGGATATAATGTCAGCGGTGTGAACCCTAGATCTACAGTTGAATATGGCTATAAGAGTATAAAGGAAGTTCCTTATGAAGTTGAGGCTATTGATTTGTGCATAAATCCTAAGAGTGGAATTGAGGTAATAAAAGAGGCAAAAGACCTTGGTATAAAGCATGTTTTAATTCAACCAGGAGCAGAAAGTCCTGAAATATTAAGTTACTGTAAGGATAATGGTATCGAAGCAGTTGAAGGATGTGCGTTGGTAGCTTTAAGCTAGTATATAAAAGTATATCTAGGGTAATATACTCTTAAAACGGCCAAATAAAAAAATAAGGAGTTGAATAACCGTTGATTAACTCATTTCTTTGAGAAAATGATGTTAATATGTAGGGTAAAGCATATCCGAATTTACGCCTTTGGAGTGTCGGGCCAAACGATAAGTATTACTAATATAATTATCGGGCACGGTGAAGAAGGAAGCAAAAATCTATAAGTTTTGCATAACGGTGTATTTATGGATGATAATAAGCACAGACAAAAAGATAGACCAAAAAGCAATGCAGAGCTAAGAAAGATGTTTCCAAAAGAAGGAGCATATATAGGAGAGAAAAATAAGGGCAAGGGAGACTTCCAGGATAGACATAAAGATCATAGTGGCCAATATTAATTTTAATATGAAGTGGTACATCAATATAGGGTTTCTATATTGAAACTTAATTTGTACTTTGTACTTGTTCGAAAATCGCTGGTTCTGGGCATTTACGGGCACGTATAAATTAGTAGTTGAGTTAGGAACCCTATATATAGGGAACCTTTATGAAAACTTAACTTATACTTTTTATAAAATCCCGTCTTCTAGGGACTTTGCGAAATGTGTAAATTAACAGTTGAAGTTAGTTCTCTATAAAGATGGACCACTTCAACTTTAAAACTATTTTTAAAACTCATCTGGGTTCTGAGAGTAAAACTTGAAAATATAAAACCTAAAACTCTTAAGATATAAACTCGATACTAAAGTTATATATTTTTATAAATGAAGCTGCTTAAATGGGGTATAAAGTGGCTGTAAAACACCAATTTAACTATAAAAATCAAGCTATAAAAAGTAATCCTAAGCAATCATTTGATAAATATGCGTAATTAAATTTAAAAGATAAATTTAAATTTTTTTAAAAAAGTGTTGACACTTAGTCTTATTTTTTGTAATATATCTATTGTTGGGTCGTGAAAACGACAAATAAATTAATGATTAAAACTTAATATGGCTCCTTGGTCAAGCGGTCAAGACACCACCCTTTCACGGTGGTAACAGGGGTTCGATTCCCCTAGGAGTCACCATTTATCATATTTTGGGCGCATAGCTCAGCTGGGAGAGCATCTGCCTTACAAGCAGAGGGTCACAGGTTCGATCCCTGTTGTGCCCACCAAAATATGGCTCAGTAGCTCAGTTGGTTAGAGTGCCGGCCTGTCACGCCGGAGGTCGAGGGTTCGAGCCCCTTCTGAGTCGCCATTTTTATGATGCTGGCATGGCTCAACGGTAGAGCAGCTGACTTGTAATCAGCAGGTTGTAGGTTCGATTCCTATTGCCAGCTCCACTAAAAATAAAACTTAATATGGCTCCTTGGTCAAGCGGTCAAGACACCACCCTTTCACGGTGGTAACAGGGGTTCGATTCCCCTAGGAGTCACCATTTATCATATTTTGGGCGCATAGCTCAGCTGGGAGAGCATCTGCCTTACAAGCAGAGGGTCACAGGTTCGATCCCTGTTGTGCCCACCAAAATATGGCTCAGTAGCTCAGTTGGTTAGAGTGCCGGCCTGTCACGCCGGAGGTCGAGGGTTCGAGCCCCTTCTGAGTCGCCATTTTTATGATGCTGGCATGGCTCAACGGTAGAGCAGCTGACTTGTAATCAGCAGGTTGTAGGTTCGATTCCTATTGCCAGCTCCACTAAAAATAAAACTTAATATGGCTCCTTGGTCAAGCGGTCAAGACACCACCCTTTCACGGTGGTAACAGGGGTTCGATTCCCCTAGGAGTCACCATTTATCATATTTTTGGGCGCATAGCTCAGCTGGGAGAGCATCTGCCTTACAAGCAGAGGGTCACAGGTTCGATCCCTGTTGTGCCCACCAAAAATATGGCTCAGTAGCTCAGTTGGTTAGAGTGCCGGCCTGTCACGCCGGAGGTCGAGGGTTCGAGCCCCTTCTGAGTCGCCAATTTAATGCTGGCATGGCTCAACGGTAGAGCAGCTGACTTGTAATCAGCAGGTTGTAGGTTCGATTCCTATTGCCAGCTCCACAGAAAACATCTTACGATTTCGTAAGATGTTTTTTTGTTATACGATTTTATTTATATAAGCATATAAATATTACAAAGCTGTAAGGCATATAAATGAGAAAATGCAAATATAATTACGTATATAAATTAAGAATGGAGTTACTACGATGAGTGTATTGTCTTTATCACAATTTCTTTTCTACGTATTTATACTTGCAAGCATGCTCATAACCACCTTTATAATAATCCCTGATTTTTTTATAAGGTGTTTTAGAAGAAAATAAAAGCTGATTTCTCTTAAGGTAGAAATCAGCTTTTGATAAATAATTAAATTATCTAGATAAGTTCTTTTTCACTCTTATATCTTCAGAATAGAATTTAAAAAGTTTAAAGTTTCCGAAGAGACGAGAGGTTATTCTCTCTGCATAATACTTAGTTAGAGTTTGAAGCGTCATATTTGAAGATATAAGCATTTTCTTTTTATTAAGCAGTTTCTTGTTTAAAAGGGTAAATAGTTCAGTAACTACGAACTCTGTTATCTGTTCTGCACCTAAGTCATCTATTATTAGGAGATCGCAATTAATTAAGAAATCTTCTAATGCTTCATTATTATTGAATCTAACATCCTTTAGATCACGTATTAGTTCATCGGAAGTTCTATATACAACTAAGTAGCCTTTGTCTAGTAGGTCTTTAGCTATGCAGTTGGAAAGAAAGGTCTTACCAGTTCCTGATGTGCCGTAAAATAATAAGTTTTCATTCTTATTAGAGAAGTTAGGAAGATAATCTCCAACAACGTAACTAAGTATAGACTCCATATTTTTTCTTGGAGAAAACTTTTCATCTCCGATTCTGTGAGTTGGATAGTAGTTGATGTTGAAGGTATTAAAGTTTTCTTCCTGTATAACATTCTCAAGTCCAGAATTCTTATAATATAAACCTACTAATTTATGTTTGTAGCAGGAGCATTTTTCTGTGACTATATAGCCTGTGTCCTTACATTTAGCACATCTATAATGAAGATTTAAATATTCAGGATTATATCCATAAGAAACTAAAAGTTCATACTTCTTAGCTCTAAGCTCTGTTATGGCATCCTTTATTTTTTTAAATTCTTCTTCAAAATTGTCCATTGCCTTTAAAGCAATCATAGAAAGTTTGATACTCATTTTCCCTATTTCATTATCTAAATCTAATATTTCGGGATGCTTTTCTTTTATCTCTTCTCTACGTTTTTTTAAGGCAGCAGCTTCTTCTTCTCTAATTTTTTGATATAAACTTTCCACTTGACTTTTATATCCACTAATCATTGTTATCCCATCCTAATAATTTTCTCTCTAAAGAATCGTAATCATAGGTTCTTTGCTCATAATCAGTAAACTTTAAATTGCTCTTCTTAGAGTTATCATAATTATTTTGCTTATTGGTATTAGTTTTAGGTGGTAGGTTTTTTGTAGCAACATCCTCTAGGGTTTTTATACCGTCGTTATTCCACCTTGTTAATATTCCATCTATATATCTAAAATCTGCTCTATTGAGTCTCTCAAAACATATTTCGCAAGCTTTTAATATTACCTCGTTAGGAAAGTTATATGTAAACATCCACTTTTCCATAAGCTCTTCCTGAGGCTTCATCACTTCACCATTTTTTATGCCAAGATAAGCTAGGATCTTTCTTATCTTCACCCATTTATCTTCGCTCTTACTTATATAAGCATGAACATCTTCAATATTTTTTATTCCGCTATCGTGCCAAGCTAATGCAACCTTTTCTATATATCTGGAATCTGCTTTACCTTTGGACACACAATATTCTATAAGCATCAATATCATCTCAGAAGAAAAAGAAAAGTCATTTTGAAGACCAAGATAAGTTGTCATTTCTTTAGGGGATAGAGGTCTGCTTAACAATCTTTCAACTTCTTTAAGCATATCTTTAGTGTTGTCTTTGTTTAACTCGTCTAGTAAGTTAACATTTGATGCATTGTCATCATCACCATTTAATTCTAAGAATTTTATATTAAAGTTGCCCATCTTATCTATAGGAACTAACTGAATGACACCTTCATCATTCCAATAGTTTAAGGCATTCATTATATCAGATTCTAGAAGACTTAAATTAGAAGCTATAATGGATGAGCTAACTCCTAATTCACCTGAAATACTGTACTTTAGCATAAGTAGATAAACTTTTACAAATTCACCTCTTGCTTTAGGCATATATTTTTCAAGAAAAATATTGCTTACAGGAGTAAACTCTACAGGAGAATTTTTAAGCATAAATGTACTCATAGGGTCATAACCCTCCATTCAAAATAATTTTCAAATAAATAAATAAAACCAACAATAAAAATTGTTCATTTATATTATAACAGAGGGGTAAGGTTCTCTCAACAATACTACGCTGTCAATTAATGACTAAGGAAAGCTTAAACACTACAATATTGAATATTATAGAAGGGCATGAATAATAAGTAAGACAATAGGACATATTAAAAAGGAATGTTGATTTTTTACTCTTATAATACATGAGAATGAAAGATAGATTGCTTCGATTTTATTTAAAGTACTAACTTAATTCTGAGGAGTGATTCTATAGGATAAGAACCGCTTATATAAGCATTAATCTTATATGCATAATATTTTAAGAGAGGCATACAACAGTTTTAAAACACCTACTAAAACCAACTAAAATATATTGGAATATTGTTAGTTTTATGCTGTCATAATATGTGTAAAGAGGTGATAGCATGAAGTATTATACAATTGGTCAATTCTCAAAATTAGTGGGAAAAAGTATTCAAACTTTAAGATTGTGGGATAATGAAGGAAAGTTAAAACCACATCATATAACAGAAGGTGGACACCGTTATTATTCTGAACAACGAATTAATCAAGTTTTGCAAGTGCCACTTGTTAAGAAAACTAAAAAAGTAATTGGATATTGTAAAGTGTCAAGTAATAAACAAAAAGATGATTTAGCAAGACAAGTTGAAAATGTTAAAACATACATGATTGCTAAAGGGTACTCATTTGATGTTATTACTGATATAGGAAGTGGAATAAATTACGATAAAAAAGGATTAAATCAATAGTTGAAAAGATAGTGATTCTATATAAAGATAGGTTGCTGAGATTTGGGTTTGAAATAATAGAAAATCTATGTAATAAGTATGGGACTGATATCGAAATCATAGATAACACTGAAAAAACAGAAGAACAGGAATTAGTTGAGGATTTAATTCAAATTGTTACAGTTTTTAGTTGTAGGTTGCAAGGCAAAAGAGCCAATAAAGCAAAGAAAATGATTAAGGAGCTGTTAGAGAATGATACTGGCGAAGAAAGTTAGAATTATTCCGAATATAGAGCAAGAACAAAAATTATGGCAGTCTGTTGGTACTGCAAGATATATTTATAATTGGACACTTGCAAGACAAGAAGAAAATCACAAAAATGGTGTCAAGTTTATAAAAGATGAAGATTTAAGAAAAGAATTAACTATTTTAAAGAAATCAGAACTTAACTGGCTTAATGAAGTATCTAATAATGTAGCAAAACAGGCTGTAAAAGATGGTTGTAATGCTTATAAAAATTTCTTTAAAGGGTTAGCGGATAAACCAAGATTTAAGAGCAGAAGAAAAAGCAAACCTTCATTCTATAATGATACAGATAAACTAAAAGTTAAAGAAAACTTAGTATTAATTGAAAAAGTAGGTTGGATTAAAACAGTAGAACAAATACCTACAGATATTAAATATATTAATCCAAGAATAAGTTTTGACGGTAAGTTTTGGTATATATCTATAGGCATAGAAAAAGAAGAAACTATATCAGAAAATACAGATATATCAATAGGTGTGGATTTAGGATTAAAAGATTTAGCAATAGTTTCAAATATAGATAAGCCATTTAAAAATATTAACAAAGCTAAAGAAGTGAAAAGACTAAAAAAGAAGTTAAAAAGAAAGCAGAAACAAGTTTCAAGAAAATATGAAGATGGAAAAATTCGAATAGGAAAGGAAGGTGAAAACCGTTATAAATTTACTAAAACTAATAATATTAAAAAACTCGAAAGAGAATTAAAACTTATTCAAAGAAGGCTTTCAAATATACGTTTAAATCATATTCATCAAACAACAACTGCAATAGTGAAAACCAAGCCAAGCAGAATAGTTGTTGAAGATTTAAATGTAAAGGGTATGCTTAAAAATAAACACTTATCAAAGGCTATACAAGAACAATGTTTCCATAAGTTTATTAGTATCTTAGAATATAAGAGTAAATTTAATGGCATTGAATTTGTAAAAGCAGATAGGTTTTATCCTTCAAGCAAAACTTGTTCTTGTTGTGGCGTAATAAAGAAAGATTTAAAACTTAAAGACAGAGTTTTTGTTTGTCCATCATGTAATGCTCGGATGGATAGGGACAAAAATGCGTCAATAAATCTTTCAAGGTATAAAAAATCAGCATAATATCACTAACAAGATAGTGCTGATATGTACTGTGCGTTACGCAGGATTTTAAGCCTTTGGAGCAACATATCAAACTGGAGTAGTCTTATGACAAAACAGGTTGCGTTGAATAAGGAATAAATCTCTAAATATTAGATTTTAGTAGATTTTATGTAACGGTAAGCGATGTAAAGTATGGAGAGTAGGAGAGTTAAATTATTTATATTAAGAAGTGCCTTCCTAATAGTATTGCCGAGTTTAATATACGTAGCCTTAACAATTGGGCATAAATCTTTTTACGATGCCTATGAGAATGGAGTAAAAATTGGGTGCGTTACTGATAAGGAAGTGGCAGTTGAAGCCTTTAATCAGGCTAAGGATGACGTAAACAGTAGGTTTGGCATTGAAGTTGACAAGGATGAGACCCTGTCCTTCAAAAAGATAAGTAGCGCAGATAGTGCCGTAAGTACCATAAATAACTTGAAAGACAATATAATAAAAAACTTTAATATGAATGTTAGTGCCTTTAGGCTGATTATAGGAGATAAAGAGCTTGGATACATAGCTAAAAAAGAAGAAGGAAAGCAGATATTAGAGAAGGTTGCAGACAAATACATAGATATGAGCAATATAGACAGAAGTAAGGTTTTTTCTATAGGAGTAGAAAGTCATAATCAGTACATAGAAGAGAAAACATCAGTATCCAATGTCCTTTCTACAGATGAGATAGCAGATAAAATAATAGACGCGGATAAAGATAGTAAGAATCCTTTAGTGAAAGTTGAAGTCAAAACAAGGAATAAAAAACTCATCGATGTAGAACCATCTACTATTATAGATTCAAGTGAAGATTTATTTATGGGAGAATCAAAGACTGATAAAGGAACAAGTGGTAAAGCTGAGGTAGAGGAAGAAGAAACCTTTATAAATGGGAAAAAAACTAATATAGAAAAATTGAGTGAAAAGGTTACGGTTAAACCAAAGGATACAGTTATAACCAGAGGAATAAAAAATCCAATATCCTCTGGTGTAGCTTTCCTTTCAAGACCCTCTAGAGGGGTTATAAGCTCTAATTTTGGAGCCCGTTGGGGAGAAGTGCATCATGGTATTGATATCGCTGCAAATGTGGGAGATCCAATAGGTGTGGCTATGGATGGTAAGATAAAAGAAACTTCTTATAATAGTGTATATGGAAATATGATAATAGTTGATCACGGAGAAGGTATTGAAACAGTCTATGGCCACTGTAGCAAGGTTTTGGTTAAGGTTGGGGATAAGGTAAAACGGGGAGATGTCATAGGTAGAGTAGGAAACACTGGTAGAAGTACTGGTCCACATGTGCACTTTGAACTAAGAGTAAATGGAACAGCAATAAATCCTAATAAGTACATAAAGTAGTACTGTTTAAGCGAATTTGATTATTGCAAAAGAAATTAAAATGATTTTATTTTCTAGGAAATCATAAAACAGTTCGCTAGCTAAGTCTAGTAATATCAATGACTTAGAGCAACTGTTTAGAATAAACAGTAAAAAGATAAATATTATTCGACTGCCAGATTTTTCTCATATACATTCGGAATCTTTGATGTGCAAAAAAGCTCACTGAAGAAGGTCGCTTTAGCTGCTTTTTTATAACCAAAAGGAGCTGTTAACTAATTATCTATAGTACTACAGCCCCTTTGGTCTATATTAGTAGTTTATCTAAGTCAACAGTTCCATCCCCTTGGCAGTACCTAGGAAGATCATTAGGCTTTGCCGATATCTGCAGTAATGATCTCATATCATTAAAGTTTAATGAAGGATTTTTTTCGAGAATAAGTGCGCAGATGCCGCATATATAAGCTGCTGAGCAAGAGGTGCCAGAATAAATAGCATAAGGTTCTGATAACTTTGTGGGATATAGTTTTAATCCATTTCTTTCAGAGATATAACTTGTATCACAATTTAAAGATTGGATATTAACACATCC
Organism: Clostridium manihotivorum; assembly: GCF_004015185.1. GTDB lineage: Bacteria > Bacillota > Clostridia > Clostridiales > Clostridiaceae > Clostridium_AR > Clostridium_AR manihotivorum. The sequence goes on from NZ_CP025746.1 coordinate 327,989, forward strand.
TGCAGAGATCTCTGGCTTTTGTACCTTTCCAACAGGGCCGCAAGAAGAATATAAATAAGGTTTAACTGACTTATTTGTATCCAAGCCGCCTACAGTTATACAATACTTCAAAGTAGCTATTCCTCTCATAGAATATTCCACAGAAGGATTGCTACCTGCTGGTACTATAGGAATTAGGTTTTTAGAAACTGCTAAGTTCAATATTTTATCAAATTGTTCTAGAAAAAATATGTTGTCATTTGCTAGTTCAAAGGGAAGTAAAATTAATCTTATGTTTTCATTTTCAGAAGAGGCTATAATGCTATCTAAGGCAAAAAGAATATCTGATACATATCCCTTCCCGGTACTATTAAAAGCCTTGTAGCAGTGGAGGCTGGCTTTTTCTGCAATTCCTTTATATAATCCGTTTGAATTTCCACCGCTACCGCACAGTATGCCACTGATAAAGGTTCCATGACCATTGTCATCATAGGGGTACTTATATTGATTGATTAAATCATAGAAAGTATTTATCTTATTTGAAGGGCTTAATAGGTCAGGGTGAGGAAATACACCGCTGTCTATTAAAGCTATCCCTATACCTCTACCAGTAAACTTGTATCTTCCTGAAAGGGTTATTCCATTTGCAGATGCGATACTTGACCCACATAACATACAATATCCGTCTAAGCTTATATATTCCACTTCAGGATATTCCATAAGTCTATCTATGGCTCTAGGAGATATTTCAGCAGTTATTAATTCCAGCCAATCTATTTTATTTATTATAGTTCCCTTAAAGGATGTAATCTTTTTTGTGATAGTATCACCGAATTTTTTATATTTTATAATAACTCTATATCTTTTATAATATTCTTTAGAAAGATAATACCTTAAAGCAGTATCTAGCTTGCTTTTTAAAGAAAACATGGTACACTCCTTTAAATTGTTAAAAGATTTATTGTATTATAACTTCTCATAAGAATATTAGAATGGTCGAAGTTAGTAATGCTAAAATCTCATACAATATATTATATGTTAGAGTGTAAATTTGCTATAGGGTATGAAAACTATAGTTAAAAAATTCGAAAATAATCTTTAATCTACATTATCTTTAAAAGTCTATACATTGACCTATATCTATAATCTTAACTGATTCATCACCTAAGGACTCTAATCTAGAATGAGTTTCATTAAAATCTTCTAAGGATAATATGAAGGTCTTGTAGTGAATAGGCACCATCTTAGAGCAATTCATCATTTTATACATCTTATAACTTTCTTCTGGAGTACAGTGCATATAGCAGAACCTGTCAGGTTTATAGCAGCCTACAGGCATTAGTGCTATGTCAGCAGCTAAATCCTTAAACTCATCTGTAAAGGCAGTATCACCTGCATAAAATACTTGCTTGTCACTAGACTCAATTAAATAAGAGTTTGAATAGCTGACTTTTCCTATATAGAACCTTCTGCCATCATGATTGGCTTCTAATGCTTTCACTGATATGTTTTCATCTGAATAGGCTTCACCAGGACTTATAGTAAAAACCTTCTTAAAGCCTATAAGGTTCAATAATTTTTTATAACCTTTAGGACAAAGAACTATAGCATCTCTGTTCAATCTTTTTAGAGATGGAAAGTTTATATGGTCTGTATGTCCATGAGATAGCAAAATATAATTTACTTTTAATCCTTTTATATCATCTGGTACCTTTACCTGTCTTTTTAGATGGCCTAAGAAAGAGTTAAATACAGGGTCTGTTATAACTATATTATTATTTATATTAATTAAAGCAGTGGCATGGCCTAACCAGCGAAGGGAGTTTTCTTTAACTTTATCACTACAAGCTTTCTCCATTGGCTTAGCATAAGTCTTTATATTTTTCCATGCCATTTTAGACAAAAATGCAATGTTTGAAAATACCATACTTAATATCCTACCTTATCTATCTTTTCCATTTAAATATTATTATACCAGTAATCATTATTATAACTCCAAGTATTTCGTTTAGACCAAAAGAAATTTTTTTGGTTTCAAAAAGGCCGAAAGCATCTATAAGAGCTGCGGCGGTGAGTTGGGCCACCAAGATAGTAGCTATAGAGTAGGTTGCACCTAAATTTTTTATTCCCTCTATTACGGTAAAAATTATAATTACTCCAAGAACTCCGCCTAGTAGATATATTTTACTTACGTTTTTCACTGCTCTAAAGCTGCCTTTACCAATTGTAAGTGCAAGTATAATAGTTACTATAAAAGCAGACCCTTGTACTATTGCATTTGTTTCCCAGGTTCCGATTCTGGATTCCACTCGGGTATTAAACACACCTTGCAGGCTCATTGCTATTCCAGCTATTATAGAAAAAATAATTCCCATCATCAATAATCACCTCAAGAATTATTGTTACCATCAATAGCTATGACATATTCGTATTTTTTGCTCACTTACATGAATTGTTTTATATTTTTTAGCATAATTAGCAGTAAACTATTTAAAATGTAATGTTTCTAGGCAAAAGGCAAGTAAATTCTTGTTACACTGTATGTGATTTGATACTAATGGTGAATTTGTAAGCAAAGGATAGAGTTCTTTGTTTTTATTTATAAAATATTTATTATATGTAGAGGTTCAGAAGAGATAAAAAAAAGCCCTTAAAGGGCCAATTTACATAAGTTGTTTTTTAAAAATAGTTCTTCTATTTCTTTTTCTGAAAAGCAAAGGCTTATTCCAAGACTTAGATAATCATCTAGTAATGTTTCATAGTGGTCTTTTGATGGAGATATTATTAAGTCATTAACATCTATGAACAAGTTTAAAAATTGATCGCTTAAACAATAATCATTAGGTTTAATTATTAATTCCTCTATCTCATCGTATTTTTCATATATTCCAATAGTTAGAATACTGCTTAAACAATTTATGTAATTGTCTAAAATTGAAGCTTTCACTAGTTTTGCATCTTTTTCAACCCAATACTTATAACATTTTGTATCTTCAGCTAATGCTCCTATCTTTATTTGAAGCTCTAAAAATTTTCTTTGTCTAAGTTTATAATCATTTAGATTTGGGTCGAGGATCAATGTCTTATTTAGTTCTTTTTGTCTTGTAAAAAACTTATTAAGATTCATATGTATATCCCCCTATCTTCTTGGGCAATTGCCACGATAATATTGTACAAAATCTTTTGAAAAATGAAAAGTTCAGTAAACGAATACAGTTTAAAAATATTTTATTTTCTAAAAAAATATATAAATTTGACAATTAAAACATAAACTAATAATGTCACGCATTTTTTTACTATACAATAAAATATTATATTTTTTGCTACATGGAATTATAGAAAACTTTTTAGCCACACCTAGTATAAGATGACTTAGAATAGCTTTCTGAGATATAAAGTTTAACAAGAGAAACTATGGTTGAGACAGAATAATTGATAAGGGTAGCTTTTATGGTTAGAAGCTTAATGTAAGCTGAGTAATAAAAAGTATCTATTAGATATATCGACCGTATACTAAAAATATTTATGTATTGATTTTTACAACAATATAAAATGATATTTTTATATGTATTAATATTAAAAATAATAAAATGCTGCACTAAAGATATACCACTTCAACAACGAAATCATTTTCAAGGCTCTCTAAGTTATTTAGAGGAGATCATGAAAATAGAGATTTCATAACGAAGTGGTACAACTATATAATATCAGTACAGCATTCTATTGATTTAATTTTTTTGTTTAATAATATTATTGGAATTAAGTATTTATTCAGAAAATGCTATATGATGGCACCTTTAGAACTAAAGCATCAGATGATTAGCTACTCAATTTCAATAGGCAATTTTAACAACTCTTAGCTTAAAGAAGCTTTGTATTCTACGAATAAACTAATAAGACTTTAAGTTGTAAGTCTTTATAATCATGTCTTTTTTATTATTTACAGGCTTCCATAACTCTATTCTGTCTATCTTGGCCATATTGTAAAAGCCCTCAGTTTTTGCAGTACTGCAAGCAATATCATATTCTTGTTTTTTCCACTCTCTCTGAGCAAAGTTGGTATTGGCTAGAGAAACGTGTAAGTCCCATTCATTTATATTGTCTCTAACTGAAAAACCATGTAGTTTTAAGGTGTCGTTTATATTTCTAGATAGTCTTTTTATATACCCTTTATTTTCAACCTTTAAGTTTACTGATTTATGAGGTTCTCCAAAGCAAATAATATCTTTAAGTTCAACTTTAAACTTTTTATATGGTCTAATTATTTTAGAGATAACTTCATCCAATTTGTCTAAGTTTGGGTTTTCTACCACCTCTAATGTTATATGTAGAGTAGGTAGGTTTTTATAAAGCCTATACTTCTTAGAAATACTTTTTTGTATAGGTTCTATTGATTTATAGGAGTCATCATCAAATAGCGCAACTAAATAATACCTCATCTTTAACCTCTTTCAATACAATTCTCATTTAACATACAGACTTTGTTATAAATTATAACATATTACAAGGTATAAAAAAATATAGGAATACTTAAAATAGATATGCAAATTACAATTTTGCGAAAATTTAAACATATAGCATTTAGAGGAGGATAAGAATATGAAACATAATGATAGTATAGGATGTGTAGTTACTGAATGCAAATATCATGCTAAAGATAAAAATTACTGTAGTCTGGACCAAATAATGGTTGTAAAGCATGCATCAAGAGCTGAAAGCGTTGAATCAACAGATTGCGGAAGCTTTGAAGAAGAAGGAAGATAGTTTGTAGGACGGTGCTTAAAGCACTGTCCTTTTTCACTGTCTAGGAACCGATGGTTAATAATAAAGAGCCCACAAAGTACCAATGAAAAAGAACTTGTCTTTTTCGTAGGAAGGTATAGTTTATTTCTACATAAAACAAGCAATATCAAGGGCTTACAATGGATTTTTAGTATAAACAGTAAAGAAATAAATCTTATTTACCTACTAGATTTTCCTCACATACATTTCAAAAGTCAGATTAACTAAAAACAAAATAGACTCACCTACGATATTTTTCTCGTATATACTTATAGGCTATGTTTAATAACATTGTTGAAATTAAGTGGTTATTAAAGCGTAGTATGGACGACCAATTAATTTAAACACAGCACTTTAACATAGCATAAAATTAATATAGAAAAAAAGGTCGATGAAAAGGGTTTCGTAACAAGCGTTTTTTATCTTACAATGATTACCTGTATAAATTAATTCTTTTAGAAAGTATAATTGGAAGCTGATAAAAGATTACAACCTTAAGGAATATTTTGGGAATGTTAGCCTAAATATAAAGTGTTAACTTTTTTAAAACACTTGAATATATATGTATGTATGAGTATGGATCGATTAAGTAATTAAGAGGTTTTGGCTAATATATAAATATTTAAAAAAATTCATGAATATTTTTTGATAATAATACATAAATATACAAAGTTGTTTGGTGATTTCATAAAGGTACATTTTTCCAAGCAATCAATGTAAAAAATCACTTTAATTATTATTACGTTATGATATAATGGAAACTATGGACAAGTGCTTTATTTAGTGAATTTTGACAATATGTGATGTATAAATTTGTTGAAATTTGTAAGGCATTATTTGGATAATTGTTCTTTAGATAGGGGAATTTATATATATATTATAAAATATGTGAGCAAGGGTGAAGTAGTATGGAAAGGTTAGTTATAAATGGAGGCTACAAGCTTAGGGGAAGAGTAGAAATTGCTGGTGCAAAAAATGCAGCTGTAGCTATATTACCCGCAGCTATATTAGCAAGTGAAGGAAAATCTTTAATAGATAATATACCAGACATTGAGGATGTTCACTGCTTAGAGAGAATACTTAAAGGCTTAGGATGTTCAGTAAACAAGATAGATAATAATACTTTAGAAATAGATGCAACAGATATAAATACACTAGAGGCATGCACTGCAGATGTTAGAGCAATGAGAGCTTCTTACTATTTTATAGGAGCTTTGCTTTCAAGATTTAAGAAAGCTAAGGTAGATTTACCTGGAGGGTGTCCTATAGGAGTTAGACCAATAGACCAGCATATTAAAGGCTTTGAGGCTATGGGAGCAGAAGTTATCATAGAGCATGGCGCTGTCAATATTAAAGCGGATAGGCTGGTAGGAGCTAACATATTCTTTGATGTTGTAAGTGTTGGAGCTACTATAAATGTTATGATAGCAGCAACTATGGCTGAAGGAGTAACTGTTTTAGAGAATGTTGCAAAGGAACCTCATGTAGTAGATGTAGCAAACTTTTTGAACTCTATGGGAGCAGATATAAAGGGTGCGGGAACAGATGTTATAAGAATAAGAGGCGTTGAATCAATGAAGGGCTGTAATTATAGTGTAATACCTGACCAAATAGAGGCTGGTACTTTTATGATAGCAGCAGCTGCAACTAAAGGTGATGTTACTTTAACAAATGTAATCCCAAAACATCTTGAATCAATTTCAGCAAAATTGCTTGAAGCTGGCGCAATAGTAGAAGAAGGCGACGACAGTATTAGAGTAGCTGTTGATAAACCACTAAGAGGAGTTAGCATAAAGACATCTCCATATCCTGGTTTTCCAACAGATGTTCAACAGCCTATGTCTACGCTTCTTTGTGTTGCAAGCGGAAGAAGTATGATAACAGAAACAATATGGGAAAGCAGATTAAAGCATCTTGATGAACTTAAGAAGATGGGTGCATCTGTTAAGGTAGAAGGCAAGGTTGCTGTTATAGAAGGAGTAAGCAAGCTTACTGGCGCAATAGTAAAGGCTACGGACTTAAGAGCTGGAGCTGCTATGGTTATAGCTGGCTTGGTTGCTGAGGGAAGAACTGAAATATGCAGTATTGAGCATATTGACAGGGGATACCCACATATCGAAAAGAAATTTAGAGAACTAGGTGCGGATATATACAGAATAGAAGAAGAATAAAAAATAGAATCATGGGGGAAGAAGCATGATATTTTGCTCATTATACAGTGGCAGCAGTGGCAATAGTATCTTTGTACGCTCTGATAGCGGCAAGATACTTATTGATGCTGGGCTACCAGGAAAGAAAATAGATGAGGCTTTAATTGCAATAAAAGAAAATCCTTCTGAGATAGATGGAATATTTATAACCCATGAGCATTCAGATCATATAAAAGGAATAGGTGTTTTATCTAGAAAGTATAATATTCCAATATACGCAAATGAACAAACTTGGAATGCTATGGAGAATCTAATAGGTAAGATAAAAGAAGATAATATTAGAGTTATAGATAAGAGAAGTGTTGTTGGAATCAAGGATTTAGAGGTTAAGTGCTTTAATATACCCCATGATGCGGCAGGGCCTATGGGGTATACTATAAGATCAAAGGGAAAGGCTGTAAGTGTAGCTACGGACTTTGGTACTTTTACAGAAGAAATAAAAGAGAATATAAAAGATTCTGAAGTTATACTTTTGGAAAGTAATCATGACATACAAATGCTTAAATACGGCCCATACCCATATCCTTTAAAAAGAAGAATATTAAGTGAAATAGGGCATCTTTCCAATGAGGACTGTGGAAAGGCTATTGTAGATATTTTAAAGGATGAGCCTAAAAAGATAATTTTAGGACATTTAAGTAATACAAACAATCATCCTGACTTAGCTTTTCAAACAGTTTTAAATGTTTTAAATGACAACAATATAAGAGATGGTAAGGATGTTTATTTAACGCTAGCAGATAGACATAAACCAAGTAGTTATATCGAACTTAAATAACTAAATAAGAAAGGTATGATATAATGAGCAGTTATATTGAGAAACTAAGTTGTGGAGATCACGTTGACATGGCTATAGATGAGTACATAGATGAGTATGAAACTTTTCCAAACCTTGAAGGTATTGATGATGGAAAGTGTAGTTATTGTGAATTAAAAGCCATATATAAAATCAGCGGCAGTACCTCAGAGGAATAACATAAATCAATATTGATGTTTTAAGCGTATTAGTTATATTTTATATAAATAATATGCTTTGTAATTATGGATTAACATATAATTTTCGTATAAGTAGCAAAATTCTAATTATAATCTTGAAAAACATAAAAGTAATTAGTATAATTTCAATAGAATAACAATAAGAAGGAGATATAAGAATGAGTTTATATAGTCAATGGACAGATATGGTTGTAGAGTATGTTAAAACTAAGGGAGAAGAGGCTTTTTGGGTAGAGTATAGTGATATAGAAAGAAGAGTATATACTGACTTACTTGCTGCTCATAATACAGTAAAGAAATCTACTATAGCAGAGTTAGCTAAAACTTATAACACAACAACAGAGTTTATCATGGGATTCGTTGATGGTATAAACGAAAGTCTTAAAAATCCATATGATCTTGAAACTGTAGAAGCTGATCAGGAATTAGCTTTTGATATTAACTTTGAACAATTATACTTTAACATGCTAGATGCTAAGGCTGACTATCTTTATGAACTTCCACAATGGGAAGGAATATTCTCAGTAGAAAAGAGAAAAGAGATAGCAGTTCAATATAGAGAATCAAAGATTGTTAGAAATGAAAATAAGATAGGCAGAAACGATCCATGTCCATGTGGAAGTGGAAAGAAGTACAAGAAGTGCTGTGGTAAAGCTGAATAATTAGATTACTATGTTTAGCTATTACTAAGGTTTGCAATATCTAATATAGAGAGAAAGTTCAGTAGATCTACTACTGGGCTTTTTTGTTTATTAAGACCAGTATGAACTTTTTGCTGGCTAAGCCTTTTAATATTAAGGCTTTAGAATGGTTATGTAGGGTGAACAGTAAAAAATATTATGCTGCCTGACAGATTATACTCATATGAATTTGGAAAGGCACATGTGCAAAAATTCACTAAAGAAGGTAGCTTTAGCAAGTTTTTATGTATAGCAATTCTCTTAAAAGTATTATGAAGAAGCTTACATTTTTCGTATATAGGATTAAAATAAAAAAATAACAAGAATGGTGCAAAAGCATTAATAAGTTAGCAACAATGACGATAATTACATATATAACCTGCAGATACCTGCGTCCATAATTAAAGAAGCGGCAATGATGTTACGAAATGGAGGCAGTTATGCTACTATATAGATTAACATTAGGAGGATGCTATGAAGAAGGAAAAACAAAAGAACAGTTTAGGTTTAAAAAGCATAAGAGTGAAATTAGTTATAGTAATGATATTAATTTGCCAGATACCATTATTGGTATTCGCTTTAGTGGCCAATCACCAATCGAGAAGCACATTGGACAATAAACTTAGAGTAACTACTACTCAAGAAATTGACCTAACCAATAAACTAGTTGATAATTATTTCACTATATTCTCTACCGCAATTGACACAGCATCAGGGTTGAATAGCATAAAAAGCGATGATGATAATGTAGTTATGGGAACTCTTAAGACATTTCAGGAAAAGAACTCAGATATAGGAAACATATATATTGGACGTGCTGATAAAAAGATGCTTATATATCCTGTGACACAATTACCAAGTGGATATGATCCAACCTCTAGACCTTGGTATACAGATGCATTGAATAACAAGGGTAAGGTTACTTTCAGTGCACCATACAAAGACGCAGCTTCTGGTGATATGGTAATATCTTTATCAAAGACTGTTGAAAAAGACGGACAAATAATAGGAGTAGCAGCTATAGATTTAAACTTAGCTAAGTTATCTAAGAGTCTTTCAGATATAAAGGTTGGAGAACAAGGCTACATTTATATTTCTGATAGCCAAGGTGTATTAGTTTCTCACCCTAACGACAAGATTATAGGAACCGATGAAGTTAAGAAGCAAAGCTATTGGAGTAATGTTGAGAAGAGTCAAAGTGGCTTTGAGCCTTATACCTACAATGGTGCCAAGAAGTTTGTAAGCTATGATAGAAATAAAGTTACTGGATGGATAGTATTTGCTTCAATGAATGAAAGCGAACTTACAAAGGATACTAAAGCATTAACTAATGTTTCTATAATTGATATGGTCTTAACTTTAATATTAAATATTATGTTTGCAGTTGGTATTAGTAACTTTATAGCTAAAAACATAAACATAATAAGAAAAGGTCTTAATAAGGCAGCTAATGGTGACTTAACTTATAAGGTATCTATAAAATCAAAGGATGAGTTTGGACAGTTGGCAGAAAGCTTTAATGAAATGTCTGATGGTATGCATAATCTTATAGGTGAAGTTAAAGAATCCTCATTAGTAATGGAAAAGACAGCGGTAACAATTTCAACTATGAGTGAAGATGTAGCTACAGCAGTAAATGATGTAGCAAAAACTATAGATCAAGTAGCATCAGGTAGTTCTGAACAAGCCCATGATATCGAGCAAGGGGTTTATGAAGTTCAACAATTGATAACTGAACTTAAGGAAATGTATGACCAAATAGACACCATGACAAACTTAGCTATGGTAACTCAAGAAATGACTGAAGATGGAATAACAACTATGGATGTTTTAAGTGAGAAGTCAGTAGAGACTAACAAGTCTTCTGAGAATATAGAAGATGCGGTAAATGATATGACAAGCTCCGTTGGAACTATCAAGTCTTTCACTAACATAATTAATGAAATAGCTGAACAAACAAATCTATTGGCTTTAAATGCAGCTATTGAAGCAGCTAGAGCAGGAGAAGCTGGTAAGGGCTTTGCAGTTGTAGCTGATGAAATCAGAAAGCTTGCGGAACAAGTAACTGAATCTACTAAGGAAATAGGATCAATAATCGATTTAGTGGATGGAAAGTCAAAGAACGCCATTAAAGCAATGGCTAGCACAAAGGCGGCTATAAACAGCCAGTCTGATTCTGTGGAGCAAACTAAGAACAACCTCCAAAACATCTCTGTATATATGGAGGAACTATCAAAGTCTATAAAAAATGTTAAAGCATCAATAGATGGGGTTAACAAGAGCAAGGATCAGATAATGGAGAGCATGCAAAACATGTCAGCAATATCTGAAGAAACTGCAGCTAGTACAGAAGAAGTGTCTGCATCTACTGAAGAAATAGCTGCAACAATGGATGAGTTCAACCAAAACTCAACAATACTAAAGGATATATCTATTAACCTTGAAGAGAAGATAGATAGATTCAAGCTATAGGATATATATAATTAGTGGATTAGCACTGAATCATAGAGATTCAGTGCTATATTTTTTTTCTTTAAGTAATCAATCAAGAAATAAAAGCCTTAAAAGCTATGGTAGAAAAACTTATCCCACTACCAGATTTTCCTTACATACCTTAGGAAAGGCAGAAGGGCAAAATAGCTTACTTAAGCAACTTTTTTATTCCTTCTTCTATTTCTACCTCAGAAAAGGCTATAATTGTGCTTGTTATAGTATAGGAGGATATTTCACTTATAAAGGATTCTACCTCTGAAAGATCTCTAACTGTTAGCTTTACTATGAAGCAATGATCACCGGCTATTCTATAGCAAAATCCGCTTCTATTGTGGGAGGCTATAAACTTTTTAAATCTGTCATATTCACCATTTCTCATGGTTACTAGAATAAAGCAATCCAAGGTATAGCCTAATTTTTTCTTGTCAATCTTTATTGTATATCCTTTTATTATACCTAAGCCTTCTAATTTCTTTATTCTCTCACCTACAGAGGGAGCTGATAAGTTTACCTTTTTAGATAATTCCCTTGTAGATAATCGGCTGTTAAGCTCTAATTCCGAAAGTATAAGCATATCTATTTCATCTATTTTCATATGTAAACTCCTTTGCTATATTAATTTTAAATATGAAATTTATTTTATAGTTTTTGCTTTCAAAAGAAAAGGATTTTATTAAAAGTATTTTATAAAATATATATAAGTTATTATTATAAGGATGGTGCATTATGACAAGAATTAAAGGATCAGAGAATGGAACTACAATTTTTGAAAGCTTATTAGGACATAACCTTGATATTTTAAATAGTTGGGTTAACCTTGAGAAGGAGTTTTTAGGTTCAGCTACTTTTACAGCAGCTTTTAAGGAAGAGTTAAGGAGAAATCTAGCACAGATAAATGGTTGTGAATATTGCAAGGCAAAGGGAGCTCCGCTAGAATCTTATGAAGACAAAAAACTAAGTATAGCTGTAGAGTTTTTAAAAACTGCCGCAAATAACAGATATAAGGTTGGGGAGGAGGCCTTTAATAGACTTAAGGAAGTTTTTTCTGATGAGGAAATATCAGAACTATGCAGTTTTATAGCTTTTATAACTGCCTGCCAGAACTTTGGAGCCATGATGGAACTAAAACCTGTCTGCAGTATAGAATAGGGCACTTTATTTCAAATATATGTAAGTGGATTCTTTTATGATATATAATAGGTAATATATATATGATACTTGGTGAAGGAGAGATGATAGAATTAAATGAAGGAAAGATATTTAAAACCCCTCAAATTTTGTATCTTACCTCTAATTACTATTGTAGTATTTGCTTTGATAGGAGTATTTAAACAAAGGTCAATCGCTGCAGTTGAAGGACAACATCCTACAATGACTGGTGCAATTACCTTATTAGGTTGGTCTATGAGAGGAGTATACGTAGCAGTATTAATGGCTATATATTTTTCTATGTTAGACTTAAAGCTAGGTAAGGCAACTAATCTAATGGTTCTATTTTTATTAATAGCATTAAATCTTCCGTTGATGAGATATATGGAGCTATTAGTCTATCTTCCTTTAGCTGTAGTAATATTACCTATAGTTAATTTTGTTGCCTTTTTACCGGCAATTGTTAAGAAGAAGGTTGATGATAAGATTGATGAAGATAGTAGGTAGCCTTTTATTTTAAAATATATAGAAGTAAGTTCTTTGAATCACTGGAGAGATTATGCCTTGCAAAAATTATCTCACACTAAAAAGGAGTTTTGAAGACAAGTTCTGAGATAGAAGTATGGTAATGTGTGATGGAGCTTTTAGAGGAATAATACAAGCTAAAGAGGTTGTAAGAGAAGACTATGGACTTATGATGATTGGAGCAGATGGATAGAATCAGGGGCAATAGCTTTGGTAAGACCTATCTTGATATATATGGTCCCATCACGAAAACTTGATAGTAGAAGTTGGAAACCTATAGTGGTATTTTAAATAATTATCGAGTAGAGATGAAGTTTTCCAAATAATATCCAAATAGGTATTATATGATATAATTAATTATAATATTTAAGGTTGGGGGAGTAGCTATGGATTCAAATGTGTGTTGGTCAAATGAGAAAAAAATAGAGAGAACAATAGAAGCCTTAGGCAAGAATAATATAAACGGATATCATATACAAAGTAGAGGCGAGCTATTAGAGAAGATTAAGGAGTTAGTCTCCGAAGGTGCTACAGTTAGCTGTGGAGGATCAGCAACCCTTACAGAACTAGGATTGTTAGAGCATCTTAGAAGTGGCAGATATGAATTTTTAGATAGAGCCGCTAAGGGAATTACTGAAGAGGAAAAGAAAGAGATTCACAGAAAAACCTTTAGTGCAGATGCTTTCTTTACCAGCACTAATGCCTTAACAGAAGATGGACAACTGTTTAATGTAGATGGTGGCGGAAACAGAGTTGCAGCTATGCTTTTTGGCCCAGATAAAGTTTTAGTTGTATGCGGAGTTAATAAGATAGTAAAAAATATTGAGGAAGCTATTGAAAGAAACAAAAGAGTATCAGCACCTATAAATGCGAAGAGGCTTAATAGAAACACACCTTGTGCTAAAGTAGGTTATTGTATGGATTGCAGCAGTAATGATAGGATATGCAATGAGTATACTGTTATAAAGAGACAAGGTGACAAAACTAGAATGCATGTATTAATACTTAATGAGAATTTGGGATATTAAGTAGGTAGTGCAATTTATTTAATAGGGTAGTATCACCAAGATGGTGGTACTATTCTTTGATTTGAAGATTATTCAGGTTACTTGACTTATAGATTAAAGCCGTTTTATAATAAAAATGGCAAAATAATGTTGTAAACATTGACTTTGGAAAACGTTAACATGAAATCTAGTGGTTATTTTAAAAAGTAACGTATAGGACTTTGTTTTATTAAGGTGCTTGATTAATTAATAATTACTTATTTAAGTGTAATTATCATCTGTATTGAGTCTGCACTGTATTAAAGCAAAGTTCTTTTTGTAATACGTAAGAAAAGAGGTGAGTGATTTTTTCGGTTATATCATAAAGGTGTTAAGGGGAAAAGGATTAACCGAAAATAAGAAGTAATAACATTTAGCTTATTAAAAATTATGATTTAAAGCAAAAGATAGGGGATTATGAATAACATGAAAAAGAGAAAGAAAATATTTAGTCAAATAATTACTACAGTTATATCTATGATGTTTTTATTTAGTATCATTTCACCAGTGAATGTATCTGCTTTAACTGGAATTACCACAGAACAGAGTATAGCTTTACGTCAATTAAATACTGCTACTGAACCTAAGGCTGTTAGAGAAGCAGTTGAAAATCCAAAGCTAAGTATTGATTTAAGCAAATATAGTACTTTTTCAAATGAACAAAAAGATTATTTAGCTACAGGTATAGGAAGAGAAAATTCTCGAAATAATCGACTATTCTCCAGTCCTCAAGCAGTAGAAGATTATGTTAATTGGTATGTAAACCGAGTAGCTGAATATACAAAACAATTAGCAAAGATACAGATAAGATTTAACTATAATGATGATGCAGATCATGTCAGATCAAGTATGAGTTTACCTAATCTATATAATAGTGTAATTTACGTTAGATGGACAAGTGATAAACCTGATGTAATATCTACGACAGGTGTGGTTAAAAGACCAGCATATGGACAACCAAATGAAGTCGTTCATTTAACTGCTAATAGTATAGATGGAGGCGGATTCCCTATAACTGATACTAGAAACTTAACGGTATTAGCTGAAGAAACAGCTCCACAACCACAAATAACGCCATATCAAGCAGCTGTAAATGCTGTTATGAATGCATATATTGTTTCTAATTTGAGAGTTGCAATAGAAAATCCGATATTACATATAGATTTATCTAAATATAATTATAATAAGTTATCTAATGAGATGAAGAATAATTTGCTAATTGATCTATTGCATGATATACAAGGTAGAAAGTTAAATAATATTAATGAAGTAATTTCTGCACTTAATAAATATACTTGTAAATCAATAATTAATGATGCTACAAAACATTTAGATATAGTTTATGCAGAAGGAGACAGCAAGGAAAGTGTTACAAAAAACTTAGGACTTCCTACAAATTCAACATATGGAGCTTCGGTAACATGGGAAAGTAACTCTGTGAATTGTGTGGAAACTAATGGGATAGTGCATAGACCAGTTGGAGATTCTGCAGCTGTGACATTAAAAGCTACTATGAAAATGGGAGATGAAGTAGGTCAATTAGATTATATTGTTAATGTAAAAGGAGTTCAAATCACAACAATTCCAGTAACTCCATCAACTCCTACTAATAATGATGATGCTGAAAAATCAGTAGACAATAATCCGACTAGCACACCTGCTGCGGTTAAATTAAATACTACTAAAGATGGTAATAAGGTTAATGCTACTGAAAGAGTAGATGCTATAAAGGATGGAAAAGATACTTTGATAATTAAGTCGGATAAGGTTACCATGTCAATTCCAGAAAAGGTTGTATACACAGATGGATTGAGTGGGTCAGATTATATTAAAGTAACACAAGAGGTATTGCCGTCAGATAGAGCAAAAGAATTATTTTCAGCACTTCCAAGTAATGTGGCTCCATTGAGGGACGCTATTAATTTTACAATGCAGTTATTTGATAGTAATAACAATTTAATAAAGGATATACATGAATTTGCCAATGGTCAAAAGGTTAAAATAGTAATAAGTTTAACGGAAGATCAAATAAAAAATGTTGATACAAGTAAATTAAGTATGTTCTACTTTGATGAAACTAAGAAGCAATGGGTTGAGATGGGAGGAAGTTTTGATAAAGAAAATATGACCTTTACTTTTGAAACTCCTCACTTTACAAACTTCGCTATAATGACAAAGGTTGCAACAGATACAACCTCTGCTAAAGCAGAGATACCTAATACTGCAGCACCTACAAAAATAGAGACATCTGAGGTATTACCTAATACTGTAGCACTTACAAAAGTAGAAACACCTAAGGTATTACCTAAGACTGGTTCAGATTTGGACTTTAATATAGTGCTAATAGCTGGTTGTGTTTTAGCCGTACTAGGTGGTTTAATGCTTACTAGAAGAAAGGCTGCTAACTAGTGTTGGTATAAAGGCATTAAAAATATATAGAATTATGTATTTAGAAGCTAGCTATATTTTATAACTTTAAATAGATATAATTTTAATTAATAATAAGGGGTATATTTGGAATTACTTAATTGTTTAAGTGATATCTAAAGGTGCCCCTTATATTTTTTTGCTAATACTTGTCATAGGGAAAACGCTAAGTAAACCTAGTAAATTCAGTGTATTAGAATAGCTGTCTAGAACAAACTACAAGAAGTAAAGATCTGTCTCTTGCCATAACTTCTTCACATAAGTTTAGAAAGGGTAAATACTCAAAAAAGCTGGCTTCAGCTACTTTTTACTATCTAGGAACTATTTATTAAGGTAAAGTTGTAAGGAAATATAGTGAAGTACATTCAAAACCGCATTTTAAATATAAGCTTGTAAAAGGTTATGAGCTTTAAAAGTTGTAAAATCATATAAATGAAGTTATGTATATGTTGACAAAGGTTAGGTAGTTACTACTAAATAGCCTGTTTACTCTTTTGTTTAGTAAATATATAATAAGTAAGAAATAATAGTAAGTATAAACCCATTAACTAAGATATAAAATCAGATTAGGAGATATAGATTTATGAACATAACCTTAATAACAGTAGGTAAAATAAAAGAAAAATACTTAAAGGATGCTATAGATGAATATTCAAAGAGATTAAAAAGATATTGTAAGCTTGATATCATAGAGCTAGCTGATGAAAAAACTCCAGACAATGCATCAGAAAAAGAGGAACTGCAGATAAAGGAGAAAGAAGGACAGCTTATACTAAAGTCTATAAAAGAAAATATGTATGTAATAGCACTAGACCTAAAAGGTAACATGATATCCTCAGAGGATTTCTCAAACCTCATAGGTGATTTAGGGGTTAAGGGTGAGAGCCAACTTTGCTTTGTAATAGGTGGGTCTTTGGGCCTATCAAAGGATGTTATACAAAGAGCAAACTATAAGCTATGCTTCTCAAAGATGACCTTCCCCCATCAGCTTTTTAGGGTGATGTTACTTGAGCAGATTTATAGGGCTTATAGGATAATGAAGGGGGAACCGTATCATAAATGAATGATAATCTATTAAAATTGCATGTTTAGTTAAGGAAATAACTTATATTATATGAATTATAATATAGGTTATTTTTTTTAGTAGGATTTTTATTCTTTGGTGTAATTATTTTTATTAAATGCAGTTATTACATTAATCACTATATGGCCTCAGGTTAGGTAAGTATAGTTTGCAAAATACTATGATGTAATCGACAACATAAATTGAAAAAATTTTTTTTGATTTTTAGAAAAAATTTAACTTACGAGACCTAATGAAACCTTAGTATAATGACAAAGCAAGTACTGTATTTCAAAAAAGCAATGTAAAAGGAGTGATTACATTTGATTGGAGAATTGAGATAAATAAGGCAAGCCCAATATGGCTGTGGCTATTTCTTCTATGACAGAAGGTGGTTAAGAAAAATTAACAATACTTAAGGAAAACTGGAAAACAAGTTAAGCAAATAATTAATTAATAAGACTGAGTTAAATATTAATATAGACAATAGGAGTACATTACTATGTAATCAATTATTTATATCGGTCTAATTTATGGAGGAAACTATGAATAAAAAACATAAGGTAGAAAGTAATCAAAAAATAAATTTTATAAGTATTATCGCTATATTAGTAGCTAGTGCGTTTGTGGCAACCTTTAATGAAACCATATTAAATGTTGCGCTATCTGGAATTATGAAGGATATGAATGTTTCTGCTGGAACTGTTCAATGGCTTGTGACAGCTTATATGACAGTAGCAGCAGTAATGGTACCTATTACTGCTTTTCTAATTCAATCATTTAAAACAAAAACATTATTTTTTAGTGCAATAGGATTATTACTTATAGGAACGATATGTGCGGCGTGTTCAAATTCTTTTGCGATGTTATTAATTTCAAGAATGATACAATCATCAGGTACAGGGATGATAATACCAATTGTTACAAATACCATATTATTAATAGCACCAAAAGAAAAACTAGGAATATCAATGGCAATATGTGTGCCAGCAATTTTACTAGGACCTGCATTCGGTCCAACAATATCAGGAATTGTATTACAATATTTTAGTTGGCATGCATTATTTATAATGTTAATTCCAATTATAATCGTACTTATGATTATAGGAAAACTATTCTTAGTTAATGTAGGAGAAATAACGAAGCCTAAAATGGATTATTTATCTATAGTGTTATCTACAATTGGAGTTGGAACAATAATATATTCTATAAATAGTATAAGTGGAGGAAATATTAAAACAACTTTAATATGCTTTATAATAGGAATTATTTGTTTAATAACATTTATCAAACGTCAAAATACCTTAAAACAACCAATGTTGAATTTATCTCCTTTTAAGTATCCAAAGTTTGTAATGGCAACAATTTTAGTAATGATAGCTATGATGGTTACTTTCACTATGAGTATAATGTTACCAATGTTTATAGAAGGAGCTCTTGGAAAATCAAGCTTTGTAGCAGGAATAGCCTTATTACCAGCTGTAATTTGTGCTGGACTAGCCGCACCTGTAGGTGGGAAGATTTACGATAAATTTGGGGTGAAATTTTTAATACCATTAGGAACAGCAATGGTAACTATATTTGTATTTTTAATATCTTTATCTAAAAGTGATGCATCTTTGGCACACTTAGTAATAATCTATATATTTACGAGCGTAGGAATCGGACTATTTATGTCTCCTTCTCAAACTCATGGGTTGAATCAATTGCCAAAAGAATACTATCCTCATGGAGTAGCAATAGTAAATACGCTTCAACAAATTTCTGCTGCTATAGGATCATCACTTTTTATTGGAATAATGTCAGCAGTTCAAATCAATGCATTAGAAGTACAACATGCGACTAATGAAGTTGCGGTAGCTACTGGATTTTCGGCTTCAGCAATGGTAGTTTGCGGAATTGCACTTGTGGCATTAATTTTATCTTTTTTCTTTGGGAGAAATGAATCATAAGTATAAGGAAAAGAAGAAGTAGGATATACATTGATATAAGATAAAGAATAGAATAACAAATTGAAGGACAAGCTAAGGAAATCATTGAAAATGTTTATGTACCTAATTGCATATTTAAAAAAGAGTGATATACTTTTTATATAAGGAACTATAGTACCCTATTTTTAAATAACTAAAATATAGTTAAGTAATGTTCAGCTCATTAACTGGATCAGTTGAACATCTTCATTCTATAGTGTATTTATTAGTAGCTATTTTAAGATATTGTGATGGAATTATACTGATCTAAAATTATGAGTGAATATTTTAGTAGACTCCGAGGAACTACACTAGAAAATGTAAGTTTAGAGCAGTGGTGGTAAATGCTTCAGCAAAATAGATATGAAAGATTAACTATGGAGGATTAGCTTCGTCTATAAACTTGCTCTCCTTGCTAATAATAAATGAAATAATACTGTACGGAAGGCTTACGGAAGAAAGTATTGAAGAGATTATTAATAATATTTTGTTTCTTATATATAAAGCACAGTATGCGAATTTTTTGTGTAAATTTCAATTATAGAAAGATTGCCTGTTACTTAGGTTCATAACTTGAATTATAAATTTCTAATTGGATAGGTAAATAAAAGCGTAGCTCTTAGACAATATGCTTAAGGTGAAAAAATCACAGAAAACTTCAAAAACCCTCTTTGTAAAAGCCTTATTACAAGGCATAAAGTAGGTTGATATAGGTGAGAAAGCTAAAGTTTCTATTAAGTTAGGCTATAACCTTGACTGTGTAGGAAAGGGGTCATTGAAGTAGCTCGGAGGTGCAAAAGTGCAAAAAAAGATATTAGTTGTAGATGACGATAAAGATATAGTAAAACTCATAACAAAGAGTTTAAGCTATGAAGGATTTGAAACTATTTCAGCATTTACTGGGAAAGAAGCCTTATGTGCATTGAAAGAAAATCATATTGATTTCATCATTCTTGATATAATGATGCCTGATATGGATGGCTTTGATGTATGCCGAAGCATCAGAAAATCTCATAATGCTCCGATTCTGTTTTTAAGCGCACGGGATAAGGATATTGATAAAATCGTTGGGCTTGAAATAGGGGCAGATGATTACATGACAAAGCCCTTTAGCATTCAGGAACTTACCTCCAGGATAAAGGCCAGTTTCAGAAAAGTTGACAGGCTGTTTAAGGAATGGAAGGAGCTTAGCCCCAATAGAGAAATAACTGAATCTCCTCTCATATTGAATGATAAGACCTTTGAAGTATTTCTAGATAACATAAAGCTTAACTTATCAACAAAGGAATTTCAAATATTGTCTATGCTAATGCATAACCCCAATAATGTATTGACTCGTGAGCAGATATATGAATATGTGTGGGGAGACGAGTACGGAGAATTAAATACAGTAACGGTTCATATAAAAAATATCCGTAAGAAACTTGGTCCAGAATATGACTTTATTAAAACAATTTGGGGCATCGGATATAAGTACAAGGAAAGAGAGTGATAGAATGAAACTGAAGATAAAGCTTCCTTTACTGTTCCTGGTGATGTTTATAGTTTTTATGGTTTCTATTGGATGCTACTTAAAGTTTATCTTTGCAGAATATTCACATATATCCAGTTCATTACTGAATCCATCATATATAGGATTGCTTTTTCCTATTTTTGCTGTTGCTTGTTTCATCTTTATTATTTTGATTATGTATATTTATTTTTTTATAGAAAAACCAATCAGACTGCTTAATACCAGATTGGAAAGAATAAATATTGTACATCCATTGCCTCCACTTGTATTAAGGAGTAATGATGAAATCGGAGACCTTTATAATCATTTTAATAACATGGAAAAGAGACTCCAACTAGCACACAAAGAGCAAACGGATATGATTGCTGCTATTGCACATGATCTGAAAGCACCATTAACATCTATTAATGGTTTTGCTGAACTTTTAGCTATGCAAAAGGGCATATCGGAAAATGAAAAACAGGAATATTATGAGTTGCTTCAAAAAAAGTCAAAATATATGGCTGAACTCATCAATGACTTTGTAAGCTTCACCAAAGAAAAACAGGCTTTAGATGCTATGACTCTGAAAGCTGTTGAGGCATCGAAATTATTTGAAAACATTGCCCAAGAATATAAATATGAACTATCAGGACTTGGCTATGAGCTTGTTTGCAAAGGTTTATTCACGGCAAATATCATGCTTATGGTTAATGAAATTATGATTGGCCGTGTTTTTGGCAATCTCTTCAGTAATGCTGTAAGATATGGAGGAAAAAGTGAGTTGAAGGTATATATGACTGGATACTCACAAGAGGCTTATGCCTATTTTGAAATTGAGGATAATGGCATTGGAGTTCCAGATAGCGACCTCTCTTCACTATTTCTTAAATTTTTTACTGTGGATAAATCTAGGCAAATTGAAAATGGTGGGATAGGGCTTGGACTTGCGAGCTGTAAATCAATTATTGAATATCATGGTGGAGAAGTCTATGCATATTCTTCTGAGTATGGCGGACTTGGTATAAGGTTCAGTCTTCCTCTTTCAAAATATTAATTACATTCTTCTACAATGAATTAAGGGCCACTGCTGGTTTAAGTTAAAGAACTCAAGCAGTGGCTTTTTTGAGTTTCAGCACTTTATAATTTTTTATATTTTCTTTATGAAGATTTATTTTCATTTTAGAGAAGTTTCATTTTTGTATCTTAAAATTTACTTGTAGCTTAAATATTGGGAAGCAACTTCAACTATTAATTTATACATGTCATAAAATCTTCAAAAGCCGCGATTTTATAAAAGGTATAAATTGAGTTTGCATAAAGGTTGCCTATAGGTATCCAACTTCAACTATTAATTTATATATGCCTGATAATCCCCAGAAGCCGGTATTATCGAACATACATAAATTAAGTTTTCGTAAAGGTTCCCTATATATATATGCTACAAGTAAATTGATAGGAGGAAATGATATGGTAGAGATTCAAGTTTGCGGCACAGGCATAGGTAGGCGATGCCATTTCAAAACATACACTCTTGTGATTAATCAGAGTAGGGCAGGAGTAATAAATAGAACTAGAAAAGGAGGATACTACAATGTCAATTGAATTCAGCCGTTGGCCAAACAACTATATGATGTCGTATCAAGTAACTAAAGCTCTAGGGATGGCAAGTCTTGGTGCTACTGATGTTACCGAAATTTATGAAGCTTGCAAAAAAATAGATCCAAATGATAAGGAAACATGGCATAGAGAATGGCTTATAACAGCAGAGGCTCTGGAAAGTCATGGCAAGGAGGCAGAAGCTGTTGGAAACTGGTATACAGCACGTAACTGTTACATCCGAGCTTTGAATTACTACAGAATAGCTGAATATGCTGTGATGGATAATGACACCGAGAAAATCCGCATATTTAGAAAAGTAAATGAACTCTTCGAAGCTGCCGGAAATTACTTCGATGTCAAACCAGAGAAAATCCAAGTAGATTATGAGGATGTCAAGTTAGATGGGTACTTTTTCTCACCTTCTTGGATAAAAGGTCCGAAACCAACAATTTTGGCTCTCAATGGTGGTGATGAGTGGTCAGTTGAGAACTATTTCTGGTTAGGGCCTGCCTTTATTTCCTGTGGATATAACTTTATGGTCTATGATCAGCCAGGAACCGGTCTCTCAATGTACGAAAAGGGAAAGGGCAGGCGAGCTGATAGCGAGGCTTTTCATTCAAGAGCAATTGACTTTCTTCTAACTAGACCGGAAGTGGATCCTAGCAAGATTATTGTCCATGGTGAAAGCTTTGCTGCATACGACTCCCTTAGATTTGCTTCCTTCGACCACAGGATTGCTGCTGTAATCTCTGACGGGGGTACACACGCATTCGATTGGGAAGCAATGCTAAAATGGATGCCACCTAGTTTGGCTGCCCACGGTATGAGAATCCTCGGTGCTGAAAGCTTGGATGACTTTGCTGGAAATCCTCGTTTTGCATACAATCTCGAGGGTGTACTTCACCAGATAGAATGTCCTCTTCTTGTGATGCACGGTGCGGAAGAAATATTAGTTCAACCAAATCCACTAACTCAAGCTCTTAAAAATTATCAGCAGGCTGGTTCTAAGAATAAGACGTTCTTCGCCATAGAGGATAGAAGACTTGGTGGACTAGAACACTGCCAGGTAGACAACATCAACGTGCTGCATGAGGTAGCGTTGAATTGGCTTTGCTCCATTGGCCTTGGCCCTTCTTCACCTAGACCAAGTGATTGCTAAGAATTTTTTAAGTTAACTAGAAGGAAAGCTTATGAAACTTACATTAGTTACAGTTGGAGCTGTGCTTTTTAGAAAGCAGGTAACGAGATAATTTAATTAAAGAAAATTAGATAAATATTTTAAAGAGTCAACTGATGCAGTAATAGGAGAGCCATTTAACATTATATTAAATTATAATTATGCTAAATTTCCTATTAAGAAGTAGGAATATGGAAACTTTCATGAAAGAAATGTAGAAGATACTTTAAATATGATGTCTATAAATATTTTTGCACTTACAAAGTTAACTAGATTATATGTTGATGGAATGATTAAAAGAAGATATGGGAAGATACTGAATCTTGGGCCTACAGGTTCCTTTCAGCCAGTTCCATTAAATTCAGTTTACTGTGCTTCAAAAGCCTTTGTCTTACATTTTTCAGAAGCAATCCGATATGAGCTTAAAGGTACAGCAGTAACGGTTACCACTCTTTGCCCTGGGGCTACAAAAACCAACTTTGCAAAGAGGGCAAATATTGAAGATATAAAACTGTTCAAGAATAAGCTGCTAAAGCCTAATTATGTAGCTGAAATCGGTTATAAAGCGTTAGAGAAAAATAAGTCTGTAGTCATTACTGGTTTTTATAATAAGATTTTAGTTCAATCTATTAGAGTGATGCCTAGGAGTATGATAATAAGAATTGGCATGAATATGATGAGAAAATAAGTACTATAATAAATCTGCAGTATAACTGTTACGGAGAATCTTACAATAAGTAGCTTAGCAAATGAAGAATTGATTAAAGTTAATATTAGTGCGATTAAAACGTCAATTTTTATCAAGCAAAATAACGTTGGCATCTTCTCATCCGCTGGAGCTGATCTTTATGAATTTGTGCAGATAGGATTTGATAAAGACAATTTAGCTGAAAAAATAAATTTACTATAAAGATATTATAAGCTTTCTATTATAGTTATGTCACACAACTTATTACATAGATAATTTAGATGGAGAAAAAGTAAATTCCAAATTATATTATTGAGATTAAAATTTTTAAATATAAAAGATTATATAGGTTTATTTTTTATAAAGATTTGATATAATATAAATAAGAAAAGCTTAGTGCGCTAACACTAAGCTAATCCTTAGAACATTTATTTTGTTTTAGGGCTATTGGATAACATTAATTGAAAATTAATTTGAAGGAAAAGTGCTAATCTTTGTGGGATGGAGCACTTTTTTCTTTGCTTTTAACTTCTATATCAATACCAAGACACTTAATTTTAATCTTTAGATGATGTATGAAAAGATTATGTTTTAAAATTAATTTAATCACATAAATAATTGATACACATGTTATAAAAGTATTAAACATATCCAATACCACCCCCTAGCTATAGTGAAGTAATTCACCAATAGTCCAAGGAGGATAAAACGTTCAAAACCTCCGTAGCCATCCTACTACGGATTTTCAGTATTGTACTTTAGAATTATACCATATTTATGTAGGATATATACACAAGAACAAAATGGAAAACCCTCACTTGAAATAGTTACACTGAACCTTACCACAAGTAATAAGATGCTTTGTACATTTCGGTAGCTAGCTTTAAGAAGCTTACAAGCAAGGAATAGAAATATTAAATGGTTATAGTAAGTTTGATAAATTGGTTGAAAGAATAAATAATATAAAATAGCCTAGAAATTAAATATTGCATAAACAGTAAAAAGATGGAATACTTTAACTATGGGAGTACTCTTGATTTTATTATTTATGTAATTATGATATCGTCTTCAAGTGAACTTGAAGCATTTGCCCAGCAAATAGTAATGGAAACTAGGAATAATTTTAACAGGGGATAGTGATTATGGAAACAAAAAATAATCCTTACTATGGAATGGTTGATTTATTACGTTTGGTATTTGCTATTGGAGTTATGATGATTCATACTAGGGCCTTAGAGTCTGTAAACAAAGACTTGTGGATGGCAACAAGTATGGGAATCTGTAGGCTAGCAGTACCATTTTTCTTTATCGTTTCAGGTTACTTTTTATACAAACGAATTCAATCACCAAAAGAACCTAGTACTACATTAAAAAGATTATTAATTCTCTACTTTGCGTGGGTTCTTATTGAGTCTATCACGTTATTTCCAATTGTTTTAGGTATATTAAAATTGCCACTAATAATGATCATCATAAGATTTTTACTTATAGGTGTATCTGGAAGCCTTTGGTATATAGCTTCTTTAATTATTACTATATTTATAATAGCACCTTTACTAAAAAAAGATAAAATACTTCCTTTACTTATAATAGGAATAATACTATTTTTATTTGGCGCAAGCGCAGATACTTACTATGGATTATTTATGAAAACTATGCTTGGACCAGTAATTAAGGGATATAATGCAATTGCACTTCTTCCACAGATAGGAATTGTTGAATCCATGCTTTTTGTATCTATGGGCGCATTAATAAGCAAATATAAGTTAAACGAAAGAATAAAGAATTCAGGCCTACTTAGCATAATTTTCATAATAGTACTATTGGTTGAGACCTTTATATTAAATAAAAGCGGTATTGCTAAAGATGCTAATATGTATTTATCTTCTATAATTGCAGCTCCATTTATATTTATTTGGGCTACTAACTATAAGAAAAATATTTCAAGAAAAGTTTGTACGCTTTGTAGAGAATACAGTGTAGGGCTGTATTGCTCTCATCAAATAATATTGCTTGCACTTGGAGCGTTTGTTCCAATGCTTTTTGGCAATACAGTGGTTAGATTTATCCTTACTTTATGTATTTCTACTTTAATCATAGCAATTTTACGAAGAACTAAGTTAAAGAGAATTCTCTTAAGGTAAACTAGAGCGGTTAAAATAAATAATAGAGAAGAAGTGGCTGTTGCAAAACTAACATAGTTAGTTTTGTAGCAGTCATTTTTTTGCAGAAACAAAAAAATGTGAATTCCGAAGAACTCACATTAATTGTATAATTAAATTATGCGACTAACTAAATCATACGATAAAAATTATACTGAGTTTAATAATGAATTTCTATTAAGGAGTATTTATATAATCTTCATTGCATGAAAATACACCTAATGCAATGTCTGTTTCCTGAATTATTGATATATTTGTAAATAGGGGGTGAGGTTATGGATTGGCAGAAGTCCATGAATCAAGCACTTGATTATATTGAAGATAATCTGTCTTACGATATTGATTATAATATAGCGGCAAAGATTATGAATTGCTCTGAGTGTGAGTTTCGTCGAGTTTTTTCTTTATTAGCTCAAATTCCATTATCTGAGTATATTCGCCTTAGGCGATTAGCTATGGCTGCAATAGATATTAAAAGAGGCGAAAAAATAATTGATGTTGCTATACGCTATGGATATGAGTCTCAAGCTGCTTTTTCAAGAGCATTCAGTAGATTTCATGGAATAGCACCATCTTTTGTAAGAGATGATGGGGTTACTACGAAAACATTTCCTCGCTTAACTTTTAAACTGATATTAATGGAGGGAAACGTTATGAAAAAAGATCCTAATCATAGAACTAACATCATAGGTGCTGGTGAAGTTAGTTATGCTATTTCAGTTGATATGGACAAGAATAATATCCATAAAATAAATAGTTCATTTTGGGACACTAAAGGGAACGAAGTTATTGGTACAACTGCGCTTCCTAAATATGGCGCATTTATTTCCGAGGAAAAGTGTCATCTCTTTGGAGATGTATCAGGAAAAAAGTTATTAGAAATAGGTTGCGGAATAGGGAATTCTCTAAGATATCATGGAGATCGCAAAGCTTCTGAACTATGGGGCATAGATATTTCTGAAAAGCAAATAGAGAAGGCTAGGGAATACTTATCATCAAAGGGGCTTTCTGCGAATTTAATTTGTTCACCAATGGAAGAAGATTGTGGAATACCAGTAGATTACTTTGATTTTGTTTATTCCATTTACGGTGTTGGCTGGACCACTGATCTTGAAGGCACTTTCAGTAGGATTGCTACTTATTTAAAAAAGGATGGTGTA
This sequence comes from Clostridium manihotivorum, assembly GCF_004015185.1. Lineage (GTDB taxonomy): Bacteria > Bacillota > Clostridia > Clostridiales > Clostridiaceae > Clostridium_AR > Clostridium_AR manihotivorum. Next base: position 355,590 of record NZ_CP025746.1, read on the forward strand.
TTTATTTTTAGTTGGTCTCACCCAATACATAAATGCGTAGCTATGGAAGATGATTTACTTTCTTTTAAAAAAAGTTATTTTGATGAATCTTGGTATTCCGTACCTCTTGAAGGAGGGGCAATATCTTTAGCGGATCGCAAGCTATCGACCTATATTAATGCATTAACAAAAGCAGGATTTATCATTGACCAAATGGTTGAAGAATCTGACGATGATATTATTCAATTATATAAGGATAGTGACTTTGCTAAAAAAGCCAAGATGCTTCCTGTAACCTTTGTAATTAAGGCAAGGAAGCTATAGCAATTAAGGAGATATTTTTTACTGTTAAGGACAGTATAAGTTTTTTTGATATCTAATCCTAGCGATATCAAGTCCTTAGAGTAGCTGTCTATGGTAAACTGTAAAAATAAAGTTATGTTGCTGCCCAGAAATTATTCACATTCGTTCAGAAAAGGCGATGCGCAAAAAGTCTCACTTAAGAAGTTCGCTTCAGCGACTTTGTTATAAAAACTTAGTATTATATTTATTTTAGGGCTATTGGGCTTTAATGAAACCCGTTAAGAAAAAAGGTGCTAATCCTGTGAGGATGTAGCACCTTTTTTGCTTTTAACTTCTATATCAATTCTAAGATATTTAATGTTGATAATTAACTTTAGAAATAAAAAGATTGTGTTTCTAAGTTAAATAATAAAATCAAAGAACTTAATCAATATTTTTGGTAGAATACTTCTGTCCCATACTACAAGGTGCATAGAATAAATTTTCATAGAATTACATCTTTAGACTGTCTACAATAACTTTTGCACATTCTCTAGCGCCATTTTCAGTGGAGATATTTATTGATAGTTTCTTTGCATTTTCAACAATATTGTCTTGAAGCGCATAGTTGATAGCTTCAGCAAGATTATCAGACGTTAACTTCTTTATTGGGATGGGTTTTGAACCTACTCCAAGGTCATAAGCTCTGTGGGCCCAAGCATGCTGGTCATTGGCAAAGGGTATAATAACACTTGGTACACCAGCTGCAAAACCTGCTGAGGTTGTTCCAGCTCCTCCATGATGGCATACTGCTGATACTTTCTCAAAAAGCCAGGTATGAGGTATGCTGTCTATAGCTATTATATTATCTGGAAGATTATCAAGCTTACCCATTCCGCAGATGATCCCTCTCTTATTTGCTTTTGAAAGGGCGTCTATAACTAGCTTTGATAAGGTTTCTTTCTGATCCTTATGAAATACGCTTCCAAAACCAACATAAACAGGTTTATCACCAGAGTTTAAAAAATCTTCTAACTCTTTTGAAGGAGTATATTCTGTTTGTTCCTTTACGAACCAATATCCATATTGGTGTATGTTTTCATTCCAGTCACTAGGTCTCTTGAAAACGAAGTTACTACAGGATATAACAGAAGGATGACTTTTATCTAAATGGCGTTCATAAGGCTTACCAAAGTTCTTTGGAAGTCCTCCAAAATCTTTCTTCCAAAGATATCTTACTGAATTGTTTGATGCCAGCCATAACATGCCTTGAAGCATATGGTAGCTAATTATATTCTTAAGTGGAGAGGCTTTAATTCTTCCATACTGGATTACAGAAGTTTGTTCTTTTGTTTTGTGCATTGGGAAGGGAGAGGCCAAGATAGCAGGTATTCCAAGTCTTTCTGCTGCAAAATAGCCTATGGTGCAGCCAGGATGATAAATAACTAATTCACTACCTTCACAGGCAGCATAAAATTCATTAGCTATGCTTAGTCCGTACTTTTTCATCTTATTGAAGGTTAAAAGCATCTTCAACGGATTGTCCGCTGATTGAGCTTCCTTAAGCATGGTCTCATCAACATTAAGGGTTTTAAAATCTGCTTGTATAGGGTAAAAATCTATCCCATAGCTTTTAACAAAGCCTTCAAACTCTATCATACCAGTAATACGAACGGCCTTTCCTAATTCCTTAAGCTCCTGTGCCAAAGCAATATATGGCTGAAAGTCCCCTCTTGAACCTGAACAAAGTATTGTAATCATGTAATATTCCCCCTTGTATTATCACACAACCTATTGTATGTTTACAGTATAATTGGAGTTTAACACTCAATCAACCAACAATCAGACTAAGAATGTTCGATTTTAATGTTGCTGGGAAAGTCAGGAGGATTGCAAGGATGAACAAGCAAACAACAGTAACCGCACAGACCAGGCAGAACTTGATTGATGCCTTCTGGGCCTTATACTGTGAGAAAAGAATTGAAAAAATAACTGTAAAGGAAATAACAGAGAAAGCAGGTTATAACAGAGGAACCTTCTATCAGTACTTTACAGATATTTATGATGTAATGGAACAGATTGAGGAGTCTCTAATACCTGCAGTACATGAGCTACCCCCAATTTCTATACCAAATGAAAGTATAGGCACTCCCCTTAATATGTTTATGGCTCTTTATGAACAGAACAGCAAATACTATTCTGTGCTGCTTGGTGATAAGGGTGATCCTGCATTTGCCAGTAAGCTGAAAAATTCAACTAAGCCTATAATTAGGCAAGCCTTTCTTGGTAAATACGATATGGATACTGTAGAATTCGATTTTATTTTAGAATTTATTCTTTCAGCTATGATAGGTTTGATGAGCTATTGGTTTATTCAGGGTAAGATACTGCCTGCAGAAGAGTTAGTTTCTTTAATATATGACCTTATGGAAAATGGAGTTATGAAGCGACTTCAGAGTAAAAAGGTATAGAATAGTAGTTGAATTTAGAACGGTGAATTATCTCATAAGTGGTATAGAGACTATTATAATATTTAAAAATGTGTAAAGAAATAAAGCGTAAAATTATAGCAGCAAAATCAAATCCCACCTTGCATCGAGGTGGGCATAAGTCTATTGCTTTTATACTAAATTACAAATTATTGATGAATTAATAGTTTTGGAAAATATAGAATATATAAGTTTTATTCATAAAGTGATTTCAGCAAGAACGCTCCAATAACTTTCTTAATCAAAATAACTTAAATAGAACTTATATACTATGTGAGGCTATTTGCATCCGCTATCTAGGTGAGGGTAGTATTTCATAGACCAAGACTCAATTTCCTTAATGATTTTAGTAAGGTCTCTTCCTTTTTCAGTAAGGTAATATTCAACCTTTGGTGGTACTTCAGGGTAAATCTTCTTATTTATTAAATCTTCATTCTCTAATTCTTTGAGTTTTTCATTCAACACCTTTTGGCTTATTCCTTTAGTTATTCGTTGTAGCTCTAAAAATCTTTTAGGTTCATCATATAAATGACACAATAAAACTGCCTTCCATTTGCCTCTGATAAAATCCATTGCAAAGTCTAATAAACATATATATTGCCTACCATTATAATTTAGCATTTGAGTACCTACCTTTTATATTTAATATGATTTAATTATATATAGGAAATCTTTATGAAACCTTAATTTATGCTTGTTATGAAATCCTAGTTTCTGGTGATTTTGTGGTATGTATAAATTAATAGTTGAAGTTGATTACCTATAGGTATTCTTTACGAAAACTTAATTTATGTATGCTCGATAATCCAGGACTCTGTGGACTAGATTATCCAGTGTTCTATGGGCTAGACTATTATAGGTTTTGGCAATAATCAGCCATGGATCACTTAAGAGTTAAAGTTGGTTCTCTAGAGATTCCAATTACTAAAAATTAACTTATAAATATTTGATAATCAAGGGTTTTGAGGTCTTTCTAACATACATAGATTAATAGTCAATGGAGCATACCTATAACTATTAACTAGATTTACAGTATATACTAAGTAACTTTATAATAACAAATTACTATATCAAAATAAACATAGGTATTTTGATTAAAAATTATTTTATATTAATATAGTTACTACAATAAATCTTACTTAAAGGTAAGTTATCTAACGAAAAAGTGCGTACTTGTCTCATATATTATCCAGCCATATAATAAACCCAAGTTTGAAAATAAATTATATGGAGGTATTAATATGAAAGTAGTTGCTTTTAATGGAAGTCCTAAAAAGAATGGAAACACTTATGAGGCAATAAAGGCTGTAGCAGCAGAGCTAGAGAAAGATAATATAGAGGTGGAGATCGTTCATGTTGGAAATAAGATAATACGTGGATGTGTAGATTGCGGTGGCTGCAGTAGAAACATGAACGAAAGATGTGTCATACAGAACGATGAAGTCAATGATTGGATTCAAAAGATGAAGGAAGCTGACGGAATTATTTTAGGTTCTCCTGTACATTATGCTGCTATACCAGGAACCATGAAATCATTTTTGGATCGTGCATTTCTAGTTACATCTGTGAATAATGGAATGCTTAGACATAAGGTAGGAGCTAGCGTTGTAGCAGTAAGAAGATCTGGTGGTGTTCCAACCTTTGAACAGCTAAATAACTACATCAATTATTCAGAGATGGTAATGCCCACATCAAATTATTGGAATGTAATTCATGGCACAACTCCTGGAGAAGCCAAACAAGATGAAGAAGGAATGCAGATTATGAGCGTTCTAGGAAAGAATATGTCGTGGTTATTAAAGGCACTTGATTCCAGTAAAAATAACGTGAAGGAAAACGAAAGAGAAGATAAAATATTTACCAATTTTATAAGATAAATTTTGAGTGCATTTAGATAAATAGAATCGATAGTGTGAGATATAAATCATTTTTAATGAAATAGATAAAGGGTATAATCTAAAACTTAAATTACAATTCATAGATTATAGATATCTTTGAAAAGTTAGCAACTAGATAGTATACTTAGCATATAGAATCTTGCTTATAAAGGATTTATTGCATATTAAGGCAAGGCAGGATGAACTATTAATATAAAGATAAATTGGGATTGAGAAATTAGAAAGAGATTGAGGAAAATGCAATGAAGATAATTGATATTTGTAAAATGCTAGAGATACAAAGCGAAGTTGTGAATAAGTTATTAGAGTGTGAGAAGAATTTAGATTTTGAAAGCATGGAGCAGGAGATAGAGGGAATGAGGCACCCAGAGTGTTGGGAGGGAGCCCTTGAACGCTTAAGACTTTTACTTGGTGATGATGAAGATGGAATGAATATGTTGTCCTGCCAGTTGAGGTGTGCCTGTGAGGTTTATGATAAGTACCAAGAGCTTGGTATACCGAAAGAAATATTTATCTCTACCATGAAGTTTTTCCCTAGATTTCTACAGGATTATAAGGACAATCATGGAAGCTATCGCTATGTATGGGGATGGTGGGCAGTTCATCAGCTCTCTATGGTGGAATATAGAATTGGAGAGCTTGAGTATGAGATGAGAATGGAAAATGATAGCCCCCTAATTAATATTCATATTCCTGCAGATGCGGATATAACCTTAACCAAGTTGCGTAGATCCTATCTGGAAGCCGTAGACTTTTTCAAAAGGTATTATCCAGAGTTTATGAAGGCAGATATGGTTTGCAGTTCCTGGTTACTTGCGCCATCATTAAAGCATGTTTTACCTGAAAGCTCTAGGATAATGCAGTTCCAGAAATCATTTGAAGTTCAGCATGTAGAGGAAGACAGTTTAGCTTTTATGGATTGGGTATATGGAACCAGAGATATTCCTTTAGAAAAGCTACCAGAAGATACTTCACTGCAAAAAAAGCTTAAGCCATATTTGCTGAATAAGGGTAAAATAGAGTGGGCTTCTGGAAAGCTGATTTTGGGACACGGGGACGGAGCTTTCGTCCCAGATGTAGGTTAGAAAACTTCTCTGATTACAGTTAACAGGAAGCTGTTCAACATAGATAGAGGAGTTGTTGTATAGTAATTTTTCAGGGAGGATACATCCAAGGAATAAGTTAATTGTTAATCAGAGTGTAATTAATTCATAGAGAGTTCAAACTACTTTTTCATAAAGATTAAGAATTAAGAACTTTAAATCTTCTTCACCAATCTTTGTGTATCCAAGCTTTTTATAAAAGTTATTTGTTCTTGGATTCCATGAAGGGGTATCTAGAGTCCATTTTTCTGCAGAAGGATAGGACTCTTCTATCATATCTATAACTTTTGTTCCTATCTTTTTGTTTTGATACTGAGGATGAATAAATATACATTGTAGCTGATAATGGCTATCTGAAACCTTAGATACGTAGATGCCTCCTATTATGTTGTTATCATTTAGAATTTTATAATAGTCTGACTTGTCCATTCTGTCCAGGTGCCATTCTACTAGATTGTAGCCGTATGGACCTATTTCCTTTCCAAGATAAGTTTTAGAGTCGTGATTAAAGGAAGTTGTTGAAATACTTGTTAGAGCTTCTGCATCTTCAGTTAAAGCTTTGCTTATAGTTAACATCGAATTACCTCCGTAAAGTTATTTTATTGGGATATAGATATTTGCCTCACAATGATTAAGAGAATTGTCTGTAGGTAACCATATCTCAAGACTTGCTGCTTCTGCTAATGCGTAGTTTGAATCAGGCAGCCATACTCCATAGATATAATCAGTTAAAATGGAAAGATCAAAAGGAGTAATATACTCAGCGGATTTATCTGCTTCAAATTTGAACATAGCATATTTTTGAGATGGGATTATTCTACATACCATATTCTCAGGAACATCTTCAAATGAGCTAACTTCGATACATGCCAAGTCAGTTAAAGAATTATCATCATTTCTCAAGTAAGCTGCGATGCAATCAGAGGTAGTCACTTTATTTTTTACCTTCCATTGCAGACTGCCAAAGAAGTCATCGTGCATTTTTCTTATCTCATGATCGCTCCATTTATCTTCTGTAAGAATATCAAGGCCTAATTCAGCTCTGGAAACAGTACATTCCATGCCGACCACAAGAAAATTATTTTTAATAACAATCCTTGGAATATGCATATCATTAATTAACCTTGTAGATAGCTTAGAACTAATAACTAGATTTGTTTTTTCGAATAATTGAATCTCTGGTTTAAGTTTGCGAAAGGTTCCTGGTGTCATACCATATACACGGAAAAATGCCCTTGAGAAAACATCTTGTGACGAAAAATTGTATTCATATGCTATATCCGCCAGCCTTTTATTGGTACTAGCAATCCTTAAAGCTGCATCGCTTACCCTGCGCTTTCTTACATAATCCATCAACGTATCGCCAACTAAAGCCTTAAAGATTCTATGAAAGTGATAAGGCGAAAGATAAGCATTTTCTGATAGGTCCTTCAAACTGATTACTGAGTGTAAGTTATCTTCAATATAGTTAATAGAATCTTCGATTAAGGTGTAATAATCCATAGTGTAATATCCCCCCTGATGTTTATAATTATATGACATATCTTAAACAGTTTCTCGATGTTTTTTGCTTTATTTGGTGTCACAGGATGACGAAGATAGAAAGGGATTAATAGACACTCTAGAGTATTACAAATCAATAAGCCAATTTGAGATTTACGCCTATTGCCTTATGCGCAATCATGTACATTTATTAATAAAGGAAGTAGAAGAACCTATTTCTAAAATTATGAAAAGAATTAATGTAAGTTACAGTATCTGGTATAATAAGAGGTATGAACGTTACGGATATTTGTTTCAAGATCGTTTTAAAAGCGAGCCTGTAGATGATAATAACTGTGTAGAAAAGGAGGATTTTATGAAGCGTATATTGGTTACAGGTGGCACTGTATTTGTTAGTAAGTATGTAGCGAAATACTTTAAGTCAAAGGGTCATGAGGTCTATGTTTTAAATAGAGGTACTAAGCCTCAATTGGAGAACGTTAATTTAATATGTGCAGATAGAAATAACTTAGGAGATTGTCTACAAAAGTATTGCTTTGATGCCATAATAGATGTATGTGGATATAACCGAGAAGATATTAAAAATATATTAGATGCAGTTGGAGCATTTAAAGATTACATATTTATCAGCTCTTCCGCTGTTTATCCAGAAACAAACTTACAGCCATTTTCTGAAAATCAAAGTGTAGGGGGAAACTCAATATGGGGAAAATATGGACAAGATAAGATTGAGGCAGAGAAGTACTTGTTTTCTAGATTTCCTAATGCTTATATTCTAAGACCTCCTTACTTATATGGACCCATGCAAAATGTATATAGAGAGCCATTTGTGTTTGAATGTGCTTTAGAAAATAGGAAGTTTTATATACCTAATGATGGCACAATGAAGCTACAATTTTTTCATGTTGAAGACCTATGTAAAGTCATTGATAATATCTTAGAAAAGCATCCTAAAGAACATATATATAATGTTGGCAATTCAGAGCTGGTAGATATAAATACCTTTGTTGAGCTATGTTATAAGGTGGTAGGAGTGCCTTTGGAAAAGGTATATGTAACTAGTCATAATAACCAAAGAGATTACTTCTCATTTTATGATTATGAATATAGTTTGGATGTATCAAGACAAGCTAATCTATTGGGAGAAGAAAAGGATTTATTTGAAGGACTAAAGGAATCTTATGAATGGTTCAAAGATAACCCTAGTGAGGTTGTAAAAAAAGACTATATTAATTTCATCAAACAAAATTTTGAGTAAGTATTGAAGTAATAATTTTAATAAAATAACCAGCAGTCTTCAGAGATTGCTGGTTATTTTATTGAAAAGGGCTATTTACAAATTATGTATCTGGGCATATAATTAAACCAACGGTCGGTTTATTATTAAGGAGGTATTATGGCAAGAACAAACAAAGACTTTAATAATAAAAGAAATGAACTTTTAGAAAGAATATGGGATATATTTATAGCTAATGGCTATGAGAATACAACACTATCGTATATTATTCAGGCATTAAATATTTCGAAGGGCGCATTTTATCACTATTTTTCTTCTAAAGAAGAATGTGCAGATGCAGCAATAGAAATGTACGTAAATAGCTGGATTATGGAGTTAGCGCAGAGGGATGAGAAAGAGTTAAAAGCTGATGAAAGGCTTAAGCAAATCATCTTGATAGGAATACAAATTGCTAGTAGCAATAATGAGCAGAATGAAAAAATCAATTCTCCATCAAATGCAATATTTCATCAGAAATTGATGGTTATTCTTATTAAGAAAAGTGCACCGCTTTACTCAGAAATTATAACACAGGGGGTTAAAGAAGGAGTCTTTAATGTAAGTTGTCCTCAAGAAACTGCTGAGATGATTTTGACACTTTCAAATTTCTATCTAGATGCAGATCTATTCAAATGGGAGGAAGATATATTACGTTATAAAGTCACTGCATTTGAGGAGTTGCTTACACGTGTTTTGGGAGCTAAAAGTAATACCTTTAATTTCATAAGTAATTTATTTAAAGGAGAATTATAATGAAGAAAATTGTCGCGATAGTTGGGAGTCCTAAGCCTTCAGAGAGCTCGGTTACAGCAAGCATTGTTAATAGTTTTCTTGATTTATTGGTTAACAAAGGGAAGGAGATTCAATCAGAGGTGATAGTTTTGTCAGAAAAAGACGTACTACCATGTAAAGGGTGCATGCTGTGTAGTAAAAATGGCAGCTGTCCAATAGATGATGATTTTATAGCTATAAAGAAGTCAATGAGAGAGGCGGACTTATTGATTTTTGCTTCGCCAGTTCATTTTAATCATGTAAGTTCCATATTTCAGAACTTTATAGAAAGATCACTTATTGGACTACATACCTTTGACCATATTGGAAAACCATTTATCAATTTTATTACTACCAATGGAAGTGGAGAAAAAGAAGCTGATAAATATCTTACAAAAATAGGTCTGTTATTTGGTGCGATAAAGCTTGGGTCGGTGATTAAGATAGATAATGACAAGTTTAATGAAGAGGATTTTAACAAGCTGGCTACAAAGGTAAATATGATATTGGCTGGACAAAAGAAATTGAAACCAACATTAATGAACAAGCTTTACTTTTATTCAATGAAAAGTATCATAAAGAACAATAAGAAGTACTTCCAATATGAAACAAAGGTGTGGAAGGAAAGAAGTTGGATATAGTTGGGACGAAAGCTCCGTCCCCCTGTCCATTGAATAAAGCTCTATCCCTTTGAATATATTTATCAGGTAAGAAATTATTGGGATGGGAGCTTATGAATAGCAGTATAGATGTATGTATCAGTTTCGATACTACAGGTTCGATGTATCCATGTTTAACACAGGTTAGGAGAAGCATAAAGCAGATAGTTAGTAAGTTATTTTCAGATATTCCTAGTTTAAGAATATCTATAATAGCTCATGGAGACTACTGTGATGCAGAAAAGCCTTACGTAATAAAGATTAAGGACTTTTCAAGTGACGAAAAGGAAATAATTGATTTTATTACAACAGTGGAACCGACATATGGGGGAGATGCGCCTGAATGCTATGAACTAGTATTAAATAAAGCGAGGACTAGCCTCTCTTGGAAGTCAGGAACATCTAAGGTTTTAGTTATAATAGGTGATGACGTACCTCACGGTCCTAATTATCCTGCAAACGTAAATAATATTGATTGGAGAAATGAATTAGGACTTCTTCTAGAGAGTGGGATAAACGTTTATGGAATCCATGCTATGCCTGGAGTAAGAAAGCACTCTAAACCATTTTATGAGGAGATAGCAAATAAAACTGGTGGTTTTTACTTAACCTTAGATCAGTTTGCAAATATACCAGATTTGATAATGGCTATATGCTATAAACAAGATGGAGAAGACAGCCTTATGAGCTTTGCTGAAGAGCTTAGATCAAAGGGCAGAATGAACTATAACATTAGGAGTTCTATTCAAAAGTTAAGCTATAGGGAGATAGAAGAGTATGTAAGTGAAGATGGACTGAACCCAGTGCCAGATGGTCGTTTCCAAGTACTAACCGTAGATAAAGAGCAGAGCATAAAAGAATTTATATTGGAGCAAGGAATATCTTTTAAGGTAGGTAGAGGATTTTATGAGCTAACAAAGACTGAAAAGGTTGGGGTTAATAAAGAGGTACTACTATACGAAAAGGAAACAGGGAAAATATTTAATGGTGAGCAGGTTAGAGATATGCTAAAGCTCAGTCCACAGCAAAATATAAGAGGTGTACTTGAAACCTTGAAGCCAGTATTAATGGATAAGTATAAAGTATTTATTCAATCCACCTCCTATAATAGAAAGCTTATGGCTAATACTAGTTTGCTTTATGAGGTAGAGGATTGGGATAGATAAATATAGAAAAGAGGACATACATTTTTGTAGGTCCTCTTTTTCATGTAAACAATGTTTTTTTAAAGTAACGTGTAGAAATTAAGTGGTCAGTCGGAGGACGCTTATATGAGGTTACAGAGAGAATTGTTATGATTTTCTCATATTGTTAAACATAGATAAACAGTAGGGCTTAATTTTAAGTAAGTATATATTAGAGCTTTTTAGGAAAAATATATGACTGATAAATACGCTGTAAAATATATTCTCAACAATATCTTGGTTCTAAGGGGAGAAATTAAGAGCTCTTTATAGGATTTAAAGGTTTAAAGAATAAGATGTACGTCCAGTAAAGGTCTTAAAGGATTTATTGAGAGCAGAACTGATGCTAAAGCTTGATACTTATATTGTTTGAAGAAAGTACATCTAATGAAAAATGGAGTTGGGTAGATGATAGAGGATTTAATAAGATTTATAGAAGATTTGGCAGCAACAGAGGTTACATCAAATGTGTTTAATCAATACTCCTATGAATATGAAGAAAATGCTATAAGAAGAGACAATTTATTAATTTATTTAAAGGAAATGAGTATTTTAAAACCTAAATTTATATTAGTAGGAGAAGCTCCTGGGTATAGAGGTTGTCGCCTTACTGGGGTGCCCTTTAGTAGTGAATATCTTTTAATTAACAATATGGAGGGAATGAATCTATTTGGAGAGGATAAAGGTTATAAACTGCCTATAGAGAGTGACAAACTTCTTAAGGAACCAACAGCAACAATAGTATGGCAGACTTTTATAAAGTATGATGTGAAAGTTTTAGGATGGAATGCTTTTCCCTTTCATCCTCATAAAGAAGGCAATAGAGAGAGCAATAGAACACCATTAAAAAAAGAGCTTCTAATAGGAGAAAAGCCTCTTATAGAGATAATTAGATTATTTAATATTGAAAAGGTCATTGCTATGGGAAACAAGGCAGAGGAAAGTCTTAATAAGTTAGGCATCAGTTGTCATAAGGTAAGGCATCCTGCTCAAGGTGGGAAAAATGATTTTGTTCAGGGGATCAAATCAATAATAGACAGGACTTAATTGTTAATTCGATTTGATGCTTATGCAAATGAGGGAAAAATGATAATCAGTGTTTTTTAAGGAAGATAGTTTGATTTCGGAGTGTTTTACACCAAGATAGATATCTCAACGTAAAAATCAATTAATAGGTTTGGTGTTGGTAAAAAGCAACCTTAATATATTATTACATCAAAAAATACAAAAATACGCTTGATTTTGACAAAATTTGCTATTAGAATTGTAATATAACTGAATTATATAAAATTAAGTTAATAATATTATAATTTTAATTAAACTTAGTATTTGCTGAAATCTAGGTTACAATAGACTTCAGTTTTTTAGGGAGAGAGGGAGTAACAATTTATGAAAAAACAATTTATATTAGTAACATTGTGTGTAGCTATGGTATTATCTTTATCAGGATGTAGCAAGAGTGTAAAACATGAAGCTAAGAGTGAGGCTAAAACTACTGTTGAGACTAAGAAAGATGATTCAAACTCTAAAACTTCAACTAATAGCGCTAGCAGTGATAGTAGCACTAGTACTAGCAGTTCTTCAAGTTCTAGTACCGCTAGTAATGGAGGAATTACTGTAATAAATGAGGGTGAGGATGCTGAATTAAAATATGAAAAGGGAAAATATAAAGAAATAGATGAAGCCTTTTCTATAGCTAAAGACTATTATTTAAACGGAATTAATGCTGTGAGTAGCAAAGTGGTATCAAATGAATATGATGACTCAAAAGATGATGCTGATAAGTGGTCAGCTGTTCCTTTAACGGATAAAGAAAAAAAGAATTTAGATTTGAACTATCAATCCTTTAAGAATCAAGTTCCAGATAAAGTGCAAGAGATTAGCCTTGATAGCTATAGCTGGGAAAAGGTTGCGGGAGGAAATCCAAAGTATATAGTAGATATTACTTTACGTTTAGTAATAAAAACTGACAAGGGTGATTCGTATTCCACAAGCTGTTATGTTACTGCTATAAATAAGAATGGGGATATTAAAATAAATATAAAGTAACTAAAAATGGACTATTTTAATCTGAAGGTATTATTTTTAGAATGAACTAATACTTTTAGATGGTACAATAAAACATAATGAAATAAGGCTCTTCTAAGATGCCGTGTTAAAAGGCCTAGACTATGCTTAAAGATATCTTTAAGTATAAGCTAGGCTTTTGTTGTGAGCTAGAACAAAACTATATTATTACAAAATTCTTAAGAAATAAAAAAATTCCCCAAATCACTTGAATACTGCATATATAATGCTTAAAAGGTAAATTAAATTAAAAAAATTTTTGGAGGGGTATTATGAAGTATTCAATCATGGGGTTTAATCAAGAGAAGCTTATGGAGTTTGGTTTAGACATCAAGGACGCGGCGATACTTAGATACTTTGTTGATTTTATGGAATCTTTTAAGATGAGAAATCAGGTTATCGATAAAGAGATATATTATTGGGTTAAGTATGAAGGAATTATTAAACAATATCCTATTCTAAATCTTAGCAATGCAGATAGTGTATATAGAAGGTTTAAAAAACTGGTTAAGCTAAATATTTTGAAGCATAAGACTGTTGTAGCCAATGGGAAGTATTCATATTACACCTTAGGTGATAACTATATAGAATTAATATTTGAGTACAATATGCATAATTTTAGTAGAAAGAAGGACAAATTCAATGATGTATTCAGCCAGTGTGAGGAACAGGAACTTAATCCGTTAGATGAGGTTAATGATTATGAAGAATTAATTCAGCAGGAAGATGATTACGGATATTATGATGAGTATGATGACCAAAGACTTAAAGAAAAGGCTGCATTTTATAACGCACATGTTGTAGAGGAAGATGAGATAGTAGATTATCCTGAAGGTTCATCCTTGAGTGATGAAGATTTAACAGAATATGAACAAGTGGTAGAAGATATTAATGAATTGCATAAAGTAGAGGAGTTTGGAAAAGAAACTTGCTCCAGCTCAACAGAACATGGTAATAAAAAAGAATATCTCATGACACAGAATATAGAGCCCTTAGCTGAAACTGCAAAGAGATATAAAGAGTTATATGGCTTTGATTTTTTTAATGTAAAAGAAAATAAAAGAGTTTTAGATATGGAAATAGACGCTAAAAAGAATCAAGAGTCAGAGGACTGTGAAGACTGTTATGATGAACACCTATTAAGGCAGCAGGAGATATTGAATTATTTTAAACCCATAGGAGATTTAAAAGCTCTAGAAGAGCGTGATAAAGATTTTGATTTAAGCATATTTAAGAGAAATAATACAAAAAAGAAGCACAAGGATTTTGAAAGCATAGGCAGCATACTTGATAGATGTATGGAGGACATCAACAGATTAAGGCATAATACGGATGAAACTCAGCTTGATGACGGACGAATATCCTTAAGGCATCAGGATGAATATCCCATTGATACCGGATGGAGAGTAGGAACAAATAATTCTTCTATTAATAATTCTTTTATTAAAAATAATTAATAAAAAAATAATAATAAATATAGTGGTAATTATATATACAGTAATAAGCATAAAAATATATTTAATGACGTATAAGATTTATTCATAGACGTATTAGAATAAAAACCCTATAGTAAGCTAAGTGAGTTAAATAAAAGTAATATAATAAAAATAAATAACACAGAACTAAGTTTATGGATGAATTTACTTAAAATATGCTTAGATAGAGTATATTTTAGGTGTATAACCATTTAATACTTAGATGAGAGTATTAAATAAAATGCTTTTTAAGAAGGCTATGTCAAAGTATTGTATTGAAATTAAGTATATGCTTAAAAAAATATAGTCTATGAATCTAGTTTATGCAATGGTTAGTTTTAATGAGTGTTTTTTTTAAAATTCTTTTTAATAAAACTTTATAAAGTATTGATGTAAAGGTTGTAAAAGTATATATTTTTTATAGGGTAATATAATATTAAATTAATCTATTTAGAGGTGATGAGAAGATGCTGGGAGAGGTTGAAATAAGCCAAATAAAAAAAGCACTAAGAGCAAGTATAAATAACAATGAGTTAGCTGGAGCCAACTTGTTGGTTTTAAAGAATGGTAAAGAAGTTTTTTATCATGAAGATGGAATGGCTGATAAAGAGCAGGAGATAGCTATAAGAAGAGATTCTATCTTTAGGTTATATTCCATGTCAAAGCCTGTGACAGCTGCTGCTGTAATGATACTTTTAGAACGTGGTGAAATCGATTTGTACGAGCCTGTAAGCAAGTATCTAAAAGGTTTCAAAAATCAAAGGGTAGAGATTGAAGGAAAACTAGTTCCAGTGGAAAGAGAAGTTATGATAAAAGATCTACTTTCTATGACCTCAGGGTTAGTATATGGGGGAGAACATAGAGCTGGAAGGAACACAGAGGCTCTGCTTGAAGAGATAGGAAAAAGACTGTTAGGTGAAGAACCAATGGGAACTGTAGAAGCTATGAATAAGCTTGGAGAGTGTACTCTTGCTTATCAACCTGGGACAAGCTGGGATTATGGAACTTCTGCGGATGTACTTGGTGCAATAGTTGAAGTTGTTAGTGGAAAAAGCTTTGGAGGGTTCTTGAGTGAAGAAATATTTCAACCACTAGGTATGAAAGACACTGGATTCTGGGTGCCAGAAGAAAAAAGAGCTAGACTTGTAAAAACATATGCAGATAATAATGGTGAATTAGTATTATATACAGAAAATCACTTAGGTATAATTAATAGCATGGATAGAGAACCGGCCTTCGAATCCGGTGGAGCAGGGTTAGTTTCAACCATAGATGACTATGCAAGGTTTGCTACAATGCTTATAAATAAGGGAAGCTTAGATGGTGTTCAAATCTTAAGACCAAGAACAGTTGAATATCTAACTTCGGCCAATCTAAACACCTGGCAGCAAAATAATTTCAATAATTGGATAACCCTTTCAGGCCATAGCTATGGCAATCTGATGCGTGTGATGATTGACTGCAGCAAAGCTGGAGATCTAGGCTTTCTTGGGGAATACGGCTGGGACGGATGGCTTGGAGCATATTTTAATAACTGTCCTAATGAAAAGTTAACCTTTTTATTCATGATGCAAAAAACTGATTCGGGAACCACTAGCATTACCAGAAAATTACGCAATATTGTTTTTAGTGCCATATAAAGAGTTCCTATAAATGCGCCACTTTATAATAAGATTTAGATTCTCAAGTTTTTCTATCAGAAAATAGAGGAGTGTTGAAAATACATTGTGGATCGAGGTGGTACATCTTTATATCGAAACTTAATTTATACTTATTGGAAAATCGCAGATTATTGGAATTAGATGATCCTGGCTTATGGGGGGGCATATATAAGCTAATAGTTAGGTTAGGCGTTCTATAGGCAAAATTAAAGATGCACCACCACGGTTTTCAAACCATCTTCTTAGAGTCAAAGGGGGAGGTTGATTCTATGAAGCTTGAGGTGATACATCCTTAAACAAATGTAGATTTGCATTTACTCGTTAAGCTAACATAATTTTAAGAGTAAAGCACAGTATATATAATCAAATTAGGATATAGTGCTGAAGGCTTAGACTGTAGCTTTCAGCATTAATATCCTTTGGATATTTCTGTAACTTAGTATATTGTTTAACTTAATAACAATTCGTCATAGCTGCACATATTTTGATATAAAGCTTCTCTTCTTAATACTAGATATAATTCAGCATCTGTAGCATTTTCATAAGGCATTACAAAGAATGTACCAATACCGAAAGCTAATGCACCTAATATATACCATCCAATGAAGGATAAATCTAATATAAACATATCAAACTTATGGCCTCTAGTCATTTCATTACTTAACTCAATAGCTCTTCTAACACCGATATTCGGGTTATCTGCTAGAATATATGGGACCATGCTGTAAGCGTAGCTTTTGATGATACCAGGTATTATCAATAAAAGGGTCCATAGGAATATAAGAATGTTTTTAAATAACATAGTGGTTACTATTGACATATGATTTTGTTGATCAAAACCAAAGCTAAAGCAATTACGTCTATCTTTATATTGAGCTGCTTGAACAAAGTATCTTCGTCCGCCAACTTCTAGTGCATATCCTACAAAAATACGTAATGCAAGTACTACAACAAAGGCTATAAAAAAGAATGATATATGTCTCCATTGTATAAAAGGCCAGTTGGTAAAAGGAAAGTTTATAAAGCCATGACTATTGTAATGATTGTAATAAAAATTATGGCTATAACTATTGTTATGAGAACCGTTGCTGCTCCAGCGGTGTGTACCTCCTACAAGTGCTAATACTAAGCTGACACCAAAGGCACCTAAATATATCTTACTTAAAACCTCTTTAGCTCTGTCTTTTAATTCTTTTCTAGACCACATGATATCCTCCGATAAATTTATTAATTATATTTTAATTATGGGGTAAATTATATTTATTTAAGTAATAACTATAAATATATTATAGGTTATATAATAACTTATAGCAAAGCCGATAAATGCAAAGATACTCATACTTATTGGTTAAGTTTATGTATGAATAGGATAACATTTGATGTTTACTCGAATTTTCTTTGTTTTTCTCACGATTACTCAAGAAGAATAACTTGTTAATGAATATCTTTATAAATATTTATATCCTATGAGTAGAGTGAGTTTTTGCTGATTAAAAATACACATATTGTAAAAAAATACAACATAGGGTAAAATTATGTTTTAAGTATATATGTTTTTAGTATTTAAAGGGGGAAGTAATATGAAAGATTCAAAATTAAAGCAAATACTTAATATAGTATTTAGATATCCCATAACACTTATACTTACAATAGTTGCATATGTATTTATCTTTATTTTAAGTCTAGATAGTATCGTTTTATGCTACAATGCAAAACTTACAGATCATAGTATGAGAGATGCTGTTGTATACTATGTTACAAGGGAATTGAGTATAACAATGACTATTAGTGTAATTGTTAGTTTGTACATTTTTATACGATTTTTTAAGAAAAGTCTTCAACATCATGTTAAGGTTATACTTGCAATAGGTTGTTTTATGGATATCGTTGGAGTATTAACATCAATGAGAGTTACAACTTTAATAGAAAATCAATTATTGTTTCTTTTGACGACTAGTATGATTGCATATGTTGGTATAGCTAGTGGGTTGTATTCAAATATAAAGATTTTTCAAAAAGCATTAATAGAGAAGAGTAGTGGAAGTGACCTAGGTTAAAGTTTTATACTTTTATAGTTACAACCTTTCTAGATAGTCATAATCATATATAAACATAAGCAAAAATTCGCTGAAAAAAACAATTTCAGCGAATTTTTAGTTATTAACTTCTTATTAAATAATCAAAGGCACCTAGGGCGGCAGTTGCGCCAGATCCCATGGAGATAATTATTTGCTTGTATGGAGTGTTAGTACAGTCTCCTGCTGCAAATACTCCAGGTACATTGGTAGCACCACGGCTATCAACGATGATTTCACCTATGCGGTTACGTTCTACTGCTTCTCCAAGCCAATCAGTATTTGGTACAAGACCTATTTGAACAAATACACCTTGTAGCTCAATATGTTTAACTTCTTCAGTATCACGATCCATATAAGAGATACCATTAACCTTGTCAGTACCTGTGATTTCTTTTGTTTGAACATTCTTAAGAACAGTTACGTTGCTTAAGCTGTAAAGTCGTTCTTGAAGTACGGCATCAGCCTTTAATTCTGGCATAAATTCAAGAACAGTTACATGATCTACAATTCCAGCAAGATCAATAGCCGCTTCTATACCGGAGTTACCTCCACCAATAACAGCCACATGCTTTCCTTTAAATAAAGGACCATCGCAGTGAGGACAGTAAGCTACACCTTTATTCTTGAATTCTGCTTCACCAGGAACATTAACGTTTCTCCAGCGAGCACCTGTTGAAAGAATTACAGCCTTGCTTTTTAATATAGCGCCATTTTCAAGTTCAACTTCTATAAGCTCCTTCTTCTCTAAGCGTTTTGCTCTTTGAAGGGTCATGATATCAACATTATAGTTTTTAACATGTTCTTCAAGGCTTGCTGCAAGTTTAGGTCCTTCAGTATATTTCATGCTTATGAAGTTTTCTATGCCCAAAGTATCCATCACCTGACCACCAAAACGTTCTACGATAATGCCTGTACGTATACCCTTACGGGCAGCATATATTGCTGCACTTGATCCTGCAGGACCTCCACCCACTACTAGAACATCATATGGTTCTTTATCTGCAAACTCTGATGCATCTGGAGCACTTCCAAGCTTTGCAAGGATTTCTTCTACAGTCATACGGCCACTGCCAAAGAATTCTCCATTTAAAAATACTGATGGTACTGCCATTATGTCTTTGCTTTCAACCTCATCTTTGAAAGCACCGCCATCTATCATGGTATGAGTAACATTAGGGTTAAGAATACTCATCAAGTTAAGTGACTGAACAACCTCTGGACAGTTGTGACAGGTTAAACTGATGTAAGATTCAAAACTATATTGTCCCTTAATGTTTTTAATTTTTTCTATTGTTTGTTCATCAACCTTTGGAGCTCTGCCACTTACTTGTAGTAGGGCTAACACCAGTGAAGTAAATTCATGACCTAGAGGGATACCGGCAAAAGTTACTCCAGTGTCTTCTCCAATTCTGTTAATGCTGAAGCTAGGAGTTCTTGATAATTCTGCTCTCTCAACTTTAATCTTTGGTGACATGGAGGCTAGTTCATCAACTAGCGCAACCATATCTTTAGATACATCATCAGATCCTGCACTGACCTTTATAAGGACATTACCCTCCATCAATTCAAGATATTGGGCTAATTGTCCTTTTATATCTGCATCAAGCATGATATGCTTCTCCTTAGATCTTTCCTACAAGATCAAGACTTGGCTTAAGTGTTTCAGCGCCTTCTTTCCATTTAGCAGGACAAACTTCACCAGGATTATTTCTAACGTATTGAGCAGCTTTTATCTTATTAACAAGTATGCTTGCGTCACGACCTATACCGCCAGCATTTATTTCAACAGCTTGAATTATTCCGTCTGGATCTATTATGAAAGTACCACGATCTGCAAGACCGTCAGCTTCGATTAATACATCAAAGTTACGAGATAAAGTATGTGAAGGGTCACCGATCATTGTGTAAGTGATCTTCTTTATAGCTTCTGAGCTATCATGCCATGCCTTGTGAGTATAGTGTGTATCAGTTGAAACTGAGTATACTTCAACTCCAAGTGATTGTAATGTTGCATAGTTATCTTGTAAATCTTCTAATTCAGTTGGACATACGAAAGTGAAGTCTGCTGGGTAGAAGCATACTACACTCCACTTACCTTTGAAATCTGCCTCAGTTAAATCTAAAAATTGACCTTGTCTGAAAGCTGATGCTTTAAATGGTTTTACCTCTGTTCCGATTAGTGACATAATAAAATACCTCCTAAAATTTACTTTTATAAATTAATTTTTTTATACATACGTTTTGTAATTGATACAAAGTAATAATGATTATTACTTAATACCAATTATAAAACTAAACTAATATTTGTCAATATAGTTTTCCAAAATTTTTTTATTTTTATTTTTCAACGTTCTATCACATTCTTAGAGTTCCTAACTGAACTATTAATTTATGCATGCTTTATGATCCACAGAAGCTGGAATGATCTAATCTCGGAAACCCACAAGTCTTCACCAAGTATAAATTAAGTTTCCATATAAGAACTCTTTAAATATATTTTGTGAAAGACTTTTCTTAGAAATACCATGAATATAAAACCTAATATAAGAAGTATTGGCTATAATATCATTTGGAGGGTAGTTTGAAGATTATCCATGTAATTCTAGTTACTCGCTCATATAGCATCTCCTTCATAACCAATTAATTTCAACAATATTATTAAACATAGGCCGATTTTTGTTTTGTAAGTAAAGCGATACTAAAGATGGATGCATCACTTCAAATTCAAATATACCTTCAGAGCTCCTTTAGCTTCTGAGAGGAGACTTTGTAAAATATAAATCTTAATATGAAGTTGTCTAAAATGAGGAAAATAATGAAGATAAGAATATGTAGCCGTCTGCTAGAGCTTCTTACCATATGCTTAAGAAAAAGTAACTTCACAATAATTATCTAAAGAAATTCACTTCAACTAAATTTTTACCACATGACATAAAAATATTATTCTTATATAATAATAAGGTACTAAAAATTTTAGAGGGAAGGTAAGTTACCATGAAAAAGATAAATGAAATTTTTAGTGACTATAATGCACGTGGCAATATAACTAATGCACTTGTAGAATCTGTTGTGTTAAGCAAAAAGAGTAAGAAGCTTGAGCTTAAAATAAGTTCAGATAAATATATTGATATAAAAGAATTTGATGGCCTTAATAGATTTATAAAACAAAGATTTGCCTTAAATGATTCTATAATATCTGTAAACTATGCTGACGGAACAGATAAGAAACCTATAGAAGAAGAAATCAAGAATATTTTAGTTTCAATGTCTGATAAGCATCCTGTTCTAAAAACAGTTGCTAATAATAGTGAATATACAATTGAAAACAATACGATAAACTTTCACTTAAAGGTTGCAGTATCAGGTTTTTTAAAGTCCATGAATTATGAAAAACAGCTTCGAGAAAACATAAAAACTCTTTACGGTACTTCCTACAATATAAAATTTATTGATGCTATAAGCAGTGAAGACTTGGCCCTTCAACAAGAGAGTCGTGAGCAGGAGATGATGGCTGCTTTAAAGAAAATCAAAACTGATGTAGATTCTAACACTCCTAAGCCAACGAAGGAAGCTCCATTAAAGAAAGAAGAGCAGAAGGATGACTCAGATGGTAAGAAGGGAGATCCATTCTTAATACTTGGAAGAAGCTCTAAGATTAAGGAAAATGTAATAAAGATTACTGATATTACACCAGATGAAGGAAGGATAGCAATTGAAGGGGAAATATCAAATATCGAAGCTAAGGAACTGAGAAGTGGAAAGACTTTAGTTTCTTTTGATATATATGATGGATCAACTTCCATGACCTGTAAGTCTTTCTTAAAGCCTGGAGAATATGAAGAGGTTTTATCTAGACTTAAAAAGGCTAAGGGAGTAAGACTAGTTGGTTCTGCTAGTTATAGTAAGTTCTCTGGAGAAGTTGAAATGATAGCTAATATTATCATAGAAACTCTAGGAATTAGGAGAGCTGTGAGACAAGATAATGCAGAAGTTAAGAGGGTTGAGCTTCATATGCATACTCAGATGAGCCAAATGGATGCTATGAATAGTGCTACTGATTTGATTAAGAGAGCTATGAGCTGGGGCATGAAGGCTATTGCTTTAACAGATCATGGAGTAGTGCAGGCATTTCCAGAAGCTCATAAGCTTTTAGGAAGAAATAATCCTGATATGAAGGTTCTATACGGGGTAGAGGCTTACTTGGCTCCAGATAAGAAACCATCTGTAACCAATCCTAAGGGACAGAGTATAGATACAACTTACTGCGTTCTTGACTTAGAGACAACAGGATTTTCAGCAGTAACTGAAAGAATCACTGAAATAGGTGTTATGAAGTATCAAGATGGTAAGGTTGTTGACGAATTCAGCTGTTTTGTAAATCCTGAAAAACCAATCCCTGCAAAGGTTGTTGAGGTTACTAACATAACAGATGATATGGTAAAAGATGCAGAAACTATAGATCAAGTATTCCCTAAGCTTTTGGAATTCATAAAGGGAAGTGTTTTAGTTGCTCATAATGCATCCTTTGATGTAGGGTTTCTAAAGCAAAATGCTAAAGTATTAGGTTATGACTTTGACTTTACTTACGTAGATACCTTAACCTTGGCGCAGGAAGTATTCCCAGAGTTTAAGACCTATAAGCTAGGAAGAATTGCTAAGAACCTAGGTATAAAGGTTGAAGTGGCTCACAGAGCTTTAGATGACGTTGATACTACTGTTAAGGTTTTTGAGGTAATGCTTGAAAAGCTAAAGGAAAAAGGAGTAAAGACTCTTGAGGACATAGATTTATTTGGTATTGATGAGGAGTCTAAAAAGGAAGGTTATAAGAAGCTTAAAACCTTCCATGCAATAATATTTGCGAAAGATTATGTAGGCTTAAAGAACCTATATAGGCTTGTGTCTTACTCTAACTTAGATTATTTCCATAAGAAGCCTCGTATATTAAAGAGCATGTACAAGAAATACTCAGAGGGGCTTATGATAGGAAGTGCCTGCAGTGAAGGAGAATTGTATCAGTCAATACTTCTAGGTAAATCTGATGAAGAAATTGAAGCTATTGCAGAAGATTATGATTATCTTGAAATTCAACCTTTAGGAAATAATGATTACTTAGTTAGAACAGAGCAGGTGCCTAATAGAGACTATTTAAAAGAGATAAATAAGAAGATAATACAGCTAGGAGAAAAGCTTAATAAGCTTGTGGTTGCTACTGGTGACGTTCATTTTATGGATCCAGAAGATGAAATATATAGACGTATATTAGAGGCAGGACAGGGCTTTAAGGATGCAGACAATCAAGCTCCTTTATACCTAAGAACCACAGAAGAAATGCTTAAGGAATTTGAGTACTTAGGAAAGCAAAAAGCTTATGAGGTGGTTGTTACTAATACTAATAAGATTGCAGATATGTGTGAGCAGATAAGCCCAATATCACCAGATAAGGCGACACCACACATAGATGGCTGTGAGCAGACCATTAAAGATATAACCTATGGAAAGGCTCATGAGCTTTATGGAGATCCGCTGCCTCAATTGGTTCAAGATAGATTGGAAAGAGAACTGGATTCCATAATAAAAAATGGATTCTCAGTTATGTATATAATAGCTCAAAAGCTAGTATGGAAATCTAATGAGGATGGTTACTTAGTTGGTTCCAGAGGCTCTGTTGGTTCTTCAGTAGTTGCTTATATGACAGGTATAACGGAGGTAAATGCTCTTCCTCCTCATTATAGATGTCCTAATTGCAAGTTCTCTGACTTTACAGACTATGGATTTAAAAATGGCTTCGACTTACCAGATAAGAATTGCCCTGAGTGTGGAGCACCTTTAGCTAAGGATGGTATAGATATACCTTTTGAAACCTTCCTAGGATTTAACGGAGATAAGGAACCAGATATAGACTTAAACTTCTCCGGAGAGTATCAGGCAAAAGCACATAGATATACTGAGGTTATCTTTGGAAAGGGCACTACCTTTAAGGCTGGAACCATAGGTACTATAGCAGAAAAAACGGCCTTTGGTTATGTAAAGAAGTATTATGAAGAAAAGAATATGACCGTAAGTAAGGCTGAAATAATGAGGATATCAAAAGGATGTACTGGAATTAAGAGAACTTCAGGACAGCATCCCGGTGGAATAATAGTTGTGCCTAAGGGAAGAGAAATCTTTGAGTTTTGCCCAGTTCAGCATCCAGCTGATGATCCAAATTCTGATATTATAACTACACATTTTGACTATCACTCAATTGACCAGAATCTATTGAAGCTTGATATACTTGGGCACGATGATCCTACGGTTATAAGAATGCTTCAAGATATAACAGGGGTAGATCCTAAGACTATACCGATGGATGAGAAGAAGACAATGTCCATATTTTCATCTACTGAAGCTTTAGGGGTTACACCAGAACAGATAAACTCTAAGGTTGGAACCTTTGGAATACCTGAGTTTGGTACTAAATTCGTTAGAGGAATGCTTCTAGATACTATGCCAAAGGCATTCACAGACCTAATATGTATATCAGGACTTTCCCACGGTACTGACGTTTGGCTGGGCAATGCTAAGGACTTGATTGACCAAGGAATAGTTACACTAAGTGAAGCTGTATGTACGAGAGATGATATCATGATTTATCTTATCAAAAAAGGCTTGCCACCAAATACAGCCTTTAAGATAATGGAAACTGTCCGTAAGGGTAAGGCACTAAAGGATCCAAAGTGGCCAGAATACGAAGAACTTATGAGGCAATGTGAGGTACCAGAATGGTACATAGATTCCTGTAGAAAAATAAAATACATGTTCCCTAAAGCCCATGCGGCAGCATATGTTATGATGGCCTTTAGAATAGCTTGGTTTAAGGTTCACATACCAAAGGCGTACTATGCAGCCTTCTTTACCATAAGAGCAAAGGCCTTTGATGCAGAGTATATGATCTTTGGAAAAGAAAAGGTTAAGCAAAGAATGAAGGAAATAGAGGCTATGGGTATGATGGCTCCGCCTAAGGATAAAGATATGTATGATGACTTGGAACTTGTCCTAGAGATGTATGAAAGAGGAATTAGGTTCCTTCCGATAGATTTATATAAGTCTCATGCTACTCAATTCCTGGTAGAAGAAGAGGGGTTAAGACCACCTATAAACAGTATATCAGGTATGGGCAATGTGGCAGCAGAAGGTATATACAGTGCTATACAGGAAGCAATAAAAGAAGATAGCCCTATTAACTCTATTGAAGATTTAAAGAAACGTGCCAAGATAGGAAATTCAGCTATAGATTCTCTAAGAAAGTTTGGCTGTCTAAACGGTCTTCCTGAAAAGGATCAGCTGAGTTTCTTTGATTTGATATCTTAGAAGTAGAGAGGTAAGGTGTTTTTTAGTTTAAGCTTTTTTAATGTCTAATACTAAGATGAAATAATATATTGATTTGGAATTGTTAATACTATATAACTGGAAACCACTAATGTAAGCAGCATTAGTGGTTTTTTCTATATTTAATTAAATCATAAGATGACTGACCACTTAATTTTAAAGATATACCTCAAAAGTTAAGTGAAAAACATGAAAAAATATGTAATTTTATAGAAAAATATATTGGATATTGTTGACAATACATAGTCTATTATATAAAATAGTGGTTATGAATCATCTATTAAGTAAAAAACTATTTTTTATAATAGCGGTTATTTATTAATAGGGGATATGTTATAACTCATATAAAATTTAATTGGTAGTGACGACCTATATGCTTATTTGGGCACTTTGCATATAGTGAGCTAGTAGTGCAACCGACCAAACGTAAAAGTTAGGTCGGTTTTTTTATTATAAAAAATTAATTTAAAGGAAGTGATAAAATGAGCAAAAAAAGATTTTTTAGTTTTGTAGTGGCAATTATTTTTCTACTACAGGTGATTGTACCCGTAAGCAATGTAAAGGCAGCTACTCGAGATATTACAGGAGCTTTTCCGCTTATTACTGATGTTAAAATAACTGATATTAATGGAAAAGAATTAGGTGACAATATCAGTAAAAGTTCAGAAATACATATTAATTACACCTGGTCTATTCCTAATGATCAAACTGTAAATGCAGGGGATTATTACACTATGCAGCTACCGGATGAGATAAAGATAGCAACAGCTATAGACCAGCCAATGATTAGCCCAAAGGACGGAAGTGTAGTTGCCAATATACATGTTGATACCAATGGCAAGACCAAAATTACATTTACTTCTTATCCTAGTGGACACTCAGATGTACTTGGTGGTTTTGCATTAGACTGCCACTTTAACCAAGGGAAGATAGGAAATGCTAATCCCATTAAAATTGATTTTACCGTACCTGGGTTAGGAGTTGTTACTCAAGGCCCTTTCAATTTTCAACAGCCTGATCCAACTATTGTAAAGAGTGGAACTTATAATTCAACAACTGATGAAATTACATGGACAGTGACAGCAAATAAAGAAGGCGTAAGACTTAGTAACGCAGTAGTTGTAGATAATATAAATAATGGACAAGCATTTATAGATGGCTCTGTTAGTATAAATGGCACACCTGCTGTACTGGGAACAAACTACTTCTACGACAACACTAGCAGGAAGTTAACCATAAATATGGGGGAAATAACTACCCAGCAAGTTATAACATTTAAGACAAGCGTACACAATGATCTGGCAACGAAATCTCAAGGAACTTATAATTATACAAATGCTGCCATGTTAAATTATGATTATAGTGGAACTCCAAAAAGTTTAACATCAAACACTGTATCTATTCCTGTCACAGTAAAATATATAAGTAAAGATGGAGCTTACGATGCAGCGAACAAAAGAATTAACTGGACCATAAAAGTAAATGAAAGTGGAAGAACAATTAATAATGCTGTTGTTACAGACGCTATCCCAGTAGGGCTAACCATTGATGCATCAACTATCAAAGTAGATGGAGCTACAGGGACTGATTATACGATTTCTGGTCAAAATTTTAGCTATGATCTTAAAAATATAAGCAGCGTTCATACTATTACATTTTCAACAAATGTTGATTCAACAGTTTATAACTATAATAATTATAAAAATTACAGCAATACTGCCTTTTTATCTGGTGATGGTGTTTTAAGTGGAACATCCTCCAGTAAAGTTGTTGGAGTTCCAACTAATATTATTCAAAAACAAGGTGCAGGCTATAATTCTTCAACAGGTGTTATTACATGGAAGATAATTGTTAATAACAATAAGACTAACGTTGCTGCGGGAGCAAAAGTTACTGACAATATTCCTATAGGACAAGTTTATGTTGCTGGTTCTGGAAATCTTGATGGCGTAGCCTTAGATGACAGTGGATACACTGCTGCAACAAGTGCAGATACAGGAAAAACAGGAACCTTTACCTATACATTTTCTAGTGCTTTTTCTGATACGCATACTATAACTTTTCAGACTAAGGTAACTGATCCTAAGGTTTATCAGGCAAATTACAGTGGTAACTTTAATAATAGTGTTACCCTTACTAGTTCAGATATAAACCAGACAGCCTCAGCAACTCAACCTGTAAGCAGTGAGATAATAAGCAAAACCGGTGCAGGTTATAATTATGCTACTAGGGAAATAACTTAGAATATAAGGATAAATAAGAGTAAGATGCCTATAACCAATGCAGTAATAACTGACTATATACCAGCTGGTCAATTATATGTTAGTGATTCTGCGTCTATAGATAATAGCGCGCCTGCAGATGGCTTTAAGTATACTCCAGTAAGCGATGATTCTGGAAAGACTGGAATGCTTACTTATACATTTCCAACTGGTAGTAGCAATACAATAAACAATACTTATACTATAACCTTTAAAACAAAGATTACAGATTTGAGCATTTTCAATACCAATGGAACTAAGACTTTAAGTAATACTGCATCTATTACTGGAGATGAAATACCTACAGATGGAAATAGAAGCAGTACAGGTACGCAAGCGGTTAATAATACAGTTATTAATAAAACCCCTTCATATGTTTATGGTAACTCCTATATTGATTGGACACTTAATGTTAATTCTAATTTCAATATTTATATGAGTAATGCAACCATAACGGATGAATTGCAAGAGGGACTTTCACTTAACACTGATACAGTACAATTATATGAAGCTACTGTTAATACAAATGGTACTCTTACTGCAGGAGCTAAGGTGCCTCTAACTGGCGTAAATGTAAAGTATGATCCTACTACTAGAAAATTTGATTTTACATTCCCAGAGAATGCAGGCTTTAAGTCATATATTCTTAAATTTACGACTGATGTATCTAAGACAGGTAACTATTCCAATACAGTTGAGTTTAAAAGTACAGACACAGATCAGACATCTTCTACAAATCAAAACGGAGTGTGGTATGCCAGCGGAAGTGCTTGGGGAACTGGGGTAAGCGGAAGTATTACTGTTTCAAAAGTAGATGCTAATGATACCACAAGAAAACTATCAGGTGCAGTCTTTCAGTTGATTGATCAATACGGAAATGTTAAGGCAACTTCTGCACCTACTGGTTCAGACGGAACTGCTTTATTTAAAGCTCTTAAATATGATGTAAACTATACATTAAAAGAGATTACACCACCAACAGGTTACACTTTAAGTGATGAAGCTTACACGTTCCAGGTACATGATACCACAGGACAAAGGGACATTACTTATAGCTTTAAAGATACAAAGATAAAGGGAAACATACAGTTTTCTAAAAATGGAGAAGACGGCAAGGGGCTCTCTGGAGCAGAATTTACGCTCTATCAGAATGATGGAATTACACCAGTTTTGAATTCTGACGGGAAAAACACTACAGCAGTAAGCGATAAGGATGGTAAAGTAGAGTTTACCAATATTGATTATGGCACTTATAAGATAAAAGAAACAAAGTCACCTAATGGATATACTTTATCTACTGATACTTTGACCGCTACCTTCAGTGGTGATTACCAGAATACTGTAGTTACAGTTAATCCTAATTCTATAACTAATATAAAAATTAGGGGTGGAATAAAGATAACCAAGTTAGATACATCTACATCAAGTCCTGTACCAGGAGCAACAATTACTGTATATAACAGTGATGGAACACCTGTAGGTACTGGTGTTGAGGGAATAACAGCAACAGATGGAACGGTGGAATTTGATAATTTAGCTTATGGAGATTACTATTTCTTAGAAACAAAAGCACCGGAAGGCTACTTACTTAATACAGATAAACATCCATTTAGCATTAAGGATAATGGAGTGGTGCTTAAGGATACTCTTTCTGATACAAGAGTAACCGGAGGAATAAAGATAACTAAGACTGATACAGCAACCTCTAAACCGGTACCTGGAGCAACAGTAACTGTATATACCAGTGACGGAAAGGCAGTAGGAAGTGGTTTAGAAGGTATAACTGGATTAGATGGAACTGTAAAGTTTGATAACTTAAGTTATGGTGATTATTATTTTGTAGAGACCAATGCACCAAGAGGATATCTTCTAAATACAGATAAGCACAGCTTCAGCATAAAGGAAAATGGGGTTACAATAACATCTAGCTTTTCTGATGAGAAAGTCAAAGGAACTGTGTTGGTTGAGAAGAAAGGTGAAGATGGAAATTACCTTGGTGACACAGAGTTTACATTGTACGATGTTAGTGGAAAGGCTGTTCAAAGCTCAATCACTGACAGTGACGGCACTGCTAGATTTACTGGAGTAGAATATGGCAAGTATGCTGTAAGAGAAACAAGGGCGCCAAAAGGGTATAATATTTCAGATAAGTTAATATCGGTTGAAGTTAATGGAACTGAAAGTGGAAAAAACTATGATGCTGGAGATATTACAGATACTAAAATAAGAGGTTCAATACAGGTTAAAAAGCTTGACCAAGATGGAAAACCGCTTAAGGGAGCAGAATTTACTGTATATGATGAATCTGGCAAAGCGATACAGACAGCATTATCCATGGAAGATGGAATTGTATTGTTCAAGGATTTAGTTTATGGAAAGTACTCTATAAAAGAAACAAAGGTGCCTGAAGGCTATACAGCTTTAAATAATGTTATAGAAGCTTCTATTGAACAAAATGGATATACTTATTCATATGAAGTTAAAAATAATAGAATTAAAGGCACAGTTGACATTAAGAAAACAGATATTAACGGAAATGCTCTTCAAGGAGCAGAGTTTACTATATATGACAACGGTGGAAATGCAATAGCAACCAAGGTAAGTGACAGCAATGGGCTTGCAAGGTTTGAAACATTGGATTATGGAAACTATACTATTAAGGAAACTAAAGCTCCTCAAGGATATAATGTATCTGATAAGGTAGTTTCTGTTAATGTAGATGGAACAGGAAAAGGCGGTACTTATGACGCTGGAGTTATAGCAGATACTAAGGTTACTGGGAATGTCCAAATTAAGAAGCTTAGTGAAGATGGTAAAACACTTAAAGATGCAGAGTTTACTTTGTATGATCTTAATGGAAAAGCTGTTAAGAGTGTGGTAACAGAAGAAAATGGAACTGCTATATTTACCGATGTAGAATATGGAAAGTATACAATAAAGGAAACTAAAGCGCCAAAAGGTTATAATATTTCAGATAAAGAAATAATGGTTGAAGTTAATGGAACTGAAAGTGGAAAAAGTTATGATGCTGGAACTGTTACTGACACCAAAATAAAGGGATCTATCAAGATTAATAAGATCGATCAAGATGGAAAACCACTTAAGGGAGCAGAGTTTACTTTATATGATGAATCTGGCAAAGCACTACAGACAGCAGTATCCATGGAAGATGGAATTGTATTGTTCAAGGATTTAGTTTATGGAAAGTACTCTGTAAAAGAAACAAAGGTGCCTGAAGGATATATTGTTTCAAGTAATGCTATAGAAACTTCAGTTGAAAGTAATGGGTACACTTACTCATATGAAGTAAAAAATAGTAGAATAAAGGGAACAATAGAAATTAAAAAGACGGATTTAAGTGGTAATGCACTTCAAGGGGCTGAATTTACTTTATACGATAATAATGGAAAAGTTATTTCCACTCAAGTAAGTGGCAGCAACGGAGTTGCAAGATTTGAAGCTGTAGACTATGGAACATATACTATTAGGGAAACTAAAGCACCTAAAGGATATACTGTAAATTCTACAATTCAGAAGGTTCAGGTAAGTTCTTCAAATACTCAAAGCTTTACTATTAAGGATGAACGAGAAGTGCAAGTACTTCCTACAACAGGATCAGTAGTAGACGATACGTTTATGATTATTATAGCTCTATTATCAATCTTAGTAGGTATTAGCTTAAAGTTATCAAAGAAGGCAAACATAAGTAAAAAATACTAATGGATAAGTGAAAAGGGATTGGGAGAGAAGTCTCCTAATCCTTTTTTACTGTCTATTAAATCATGAACCCTTTCTTAGCTGGATCTAGCAATATCAAAGCTTTGGAGTAAACAGTAAAAAATAAAGCTATGGATTCTCCTAGAATTTATTCACAGAGGTTAATAAAAGGCAGATGCGCAAAAAACCACTAATGGAATTTACATTAGCGGTTTTTATTATATACTATAGTTAACAAAATTATTGTTCTACTAATAGGGGGTAACTATCAGTAAGAGCCTTTATAAAAAAGGCGATAATTAAAAAATAAATCTCTTAATTTGATTTAACAGTGGTTCCGTTCTTAGTAATGTTATATTGTAGCACTTCACCACTTTGAAAGTGAAGCTTTAAAGTTATCACGCCATCATTACAAGAGTTAAAGAAGTTAGGTGTAAGAGTTAATAAGTTAGTGCTGTAATTAGGAACAAAGGCGTCAGTATATTGCTTATAAGTAGTCCATCCTTGTGGACCAGCACCGCTTCCATCAGCATACACAGCTTCTAGTGTAGAAAGCTTTGAACCATTAAAAGCGACAGGAATGTTAAAGTTAGAGGTAGTACCAGTGGCTTGGCTTAATTCTGGTGTCTTATAGTAATTTATATTTACATTCCAAGGTTCACCTTTTGAGAACTTCAAGGTTAAAGTAGTCTTTGTGCCATAGCTTCCGTTTATAAACTTACTTACATAGCTCCCTTTTAGGGTTACAGCACCATTTGAGTAAGTATAATCTTTACCTAAGGATAGCTTATCTTTTCCGTTGTAGATTGCTTTTAAAGTATTGCCGTTTAAGGTTAAGTTCATAGTTATATCCTTAGAGCTGTCTTCAGCTTTTACAAATACCATATCTGATTGAGAATATGAGCTTCTTTCCTTCCAAGAGGACTTTAGCATATTGTATAGTGCTGGGTCGCTCCAGCTATAGTTAGTTCTACTAAATAGGTTTCCGTTGTCCCAAAGCATAAGTGAGATACCTTTACTTTTTGCATAGTAGTTTATATATTCGAAGTACTTTAAAAGTTCACCATGTTCTATTGCACTGGAAGAGCTGTCAAAGGCAAGTAGTCCATATTCTCCAGTAACTACACCGATTCCTTTTGCAGTAAAGTGGTTATAAGCTCTATTAAAGGAGCTAGTAAGATCTGAAACTGTTGTGCTGTCAAAGGTTGTTGTTCCAGCAATATTAACACTGAAAGGCCAGTATCCATAGTAGTGGAAGGTAGCCATGATGTTTGGGTCCTTAAAGCCTGAAATTGTGTTGTAAAGTGATTCACATCTATCATCGCTGTTATTTGTATTTAAAGTAGGTAATACAAGCATACGAGTTGAATTTTTACCACCGGAATTTCTAACAATGTTACGGAACTCAGTATTTACTGCTGCAAGTCTTTGCATTTGAACCTCAGTGCTTACATCCCCACTGTGGTTTTTGAAGGAAGGCTCATTTATTGACTCAAAGCAAAGCTTAGAAGGATACTTTTTAAAGTTATCAGCTAATTGAGTCCAAACGGCTTTATATTCTGCCATAGATACTCCATTATCGTCGTCTGCATTTATATAGTTTGCCCATTCCCATGAGTCGTGGTGTAGGTTTACCATTACATATAAACCCTCATCAAGAGCCCAATCAACCACTTCAGTGTAGCGGTTCAAAAATGTTTTATCTATTGTATAGTTAGGAGCTGCCCCAACACGACCAAAGGCTGTAAAAGGTATACGAATGCTCTTAAAACCTTGCTTTTTTACTTCCTTGATAAGCTTTTTGGTTACAACTGGATTGCCCCAGGAGGTTTCACCTGCGCTTCCTACTGAGTCAAAACTATTGCCAAGATTCCAGCCTGGTTCCATGGCTTCTGAGTATTTTTGAGATATTGTCTTAGTGTTGCATTTTACCGTAGCTGCTTTTACTGGCTCTGTCTTAGCTAAGCCTGTGGAAAATGCTATAGCACAAGCAGTAAAAATCATGAGTAACCTTTTTGTTTTTTTCATGAATAATATCCACCCTTTCTACCATTAAATCTATAAAATACATAGTTATATTTATTAAACTTGCTCATCTTAACTAAAGAGTTCTAATACTGAAGATTAATTTATACTTGTCCAAGAATTGGTGATTTTAGCCCATTTATAAATTAATAGTTGGTATAGGAACTCTAAATTCTTAATATATCAATCATGTTTTAGATATAGATACACCAATGGCAAGTAAAGTCCATTTATTAAGGCTGTTCCAAAGTAGCATTTGAAATCCTTAATAACCACTCAAATTCAACAATGGTCTTAAACTTAGCATTAATAAAAAGACACCATCAATAGCACTAAGGATTGTTAGTGTATTTAAAATCATGGAAATATCATATCTATTAAGTTTTATGAAATAGTATTTCTAAATTTATTACTTTCTTTTGATTAAAATTGGATTTGTTTAAGGATTCTGACTGATTAGAATAAACTAAGTTTATTAGTACGATTAAAAGATATAATTGAAGTGAAATAATCGCGTTTTTTTACATTCAATGTAATGCATTACATCTAAATTATAAGTACTTTATGGATATATTTATATATAAAAAATCAATTTTAATATAAAAAAATAAGGAAGTTTATCAGATTAGACCGTGGTAAATGTTTATTTGTTGGAGAAGGTATTAGGTATATATTGACTGGATAGTAAAATAAGTGTGTTAAAATAGTGATGGGAATTGTTGGTTTTGTAATAAAATAAATTTCTATGATGGGGTAAAACGGAAAATAATTAGCAAGATATTGACAAGTGAAATTTAGTTGTATACAATTAAATTGTAAAATGTATTATTCGATGCAGTTATTAAATAAAATTATGTTTAATTATTTATAAATTATAGGAGGAATTAATAGCTATGGAGATTAAAGCAGTTAGATTGTACGAAGGTGGATTTATGACACAGGATTTTGCCTTTGGAGGGAGTGCAGATAAGAGCACACTTGATGCAAGTAAGAGATACCCATCAAGTCTTCAGAACTTTGTTATAGATACAGGAAAAGAAGTTATATTAGTTGATACAGGAGTTCCAGCAGAAACTCCAGATATGCCACCTAGAGAAGGACAAAAAATCTATCAAGGACATAAGATTCAAGATTATTTATCAGCTCTTGGCTCTCTAGGATATAAACCAGAACAAGTAACAAAGATATTGTTAACTCACAAACATCCAGATCATTCAGGTGAGCTAAGAAGCTTCCCTAATGCTAAAATATATCTTTCTCCAGCGGAAGCAGATGCTTTAAAACTAAATGGAGAAAATATTATTAGAGCAGAATTTAAAGATGGAGCATACCATAATTTTGATAGTAGTGAGAAAATAGCAGAAGGTGTATATTTGATACCAGCTCCAGGGCATACTACTGGAAATAGTATTGTAATAGTTGAAAATGAAGGAATATTCTATATGCTTCACGGAGATGTAACTTATACTGATGCTGCCTTAGTAGAAAATCAATTGTCAGTAGTATTTGAAGACAAAGAGGCTGCAAAAGTTACCCTTGAAAAGGTAAGAGAGTTCATTATTAATAATCCTACTGTATACCTTTCTACTCATACTCCAGAAGCTCTTGTAAGCTTACAAGAAAAAAAGATTATGAAGCTATAAAGAGGATTATCATATGATACACAAATTATTAGGTATTTTAGTTTTCTTAGTTGCAGCAGAGCATGTTTTCATAATGCTACTAGAGATGTTTTTTGTAAAGTCAGCAATGGCTAAAAGAACCTTTGGTGTAGATAATAAGCTGCTAGAGAGAAAAGAAGTGCAAGTCTTATTTGCAAATCAAGGATTATACAACGGTTTCTTAGCAGCAGGTTTATTTTGGAGCTTTTTTGCTCCAGATATTATGGGGACTCCTTTAAGAGCTTTCTTTTTAGGCTGTGTCATTGTAGCGGCGATATATGGAGCCGTTACATCAAATAAAAATATAATAATAAAACAAGGTGGCTTGGCGATACTTTCTATGATTGCACTAATAGCCAGCTTGTAAATATAAATTTAATAATATTCACTTGAGGGGTTTTTACGCAATAAGTAAAAATTCTAAGACTTATGAAAGCCATGCATATACATAAAGAGTATCTCCTTATGATGCATGGTTTTTATAATATCAAATATAAAAATTACCTTAAGAATAATAGTTTATAAGCTTTAAGGAGCTTTAGTGTGATATGATAATAGGCATAAAAATACAGTTATATAAATTATAAAGGGAGAGTTTTATATGAGTATATCTAGTTTTAAAGTTAGTATCACTCCAGAAAAAGCTTATGATTTAGTTAAGAATCGAGAAAACGCAGACTTGGTATATGAAGAGTTTACTAAGCTGGAAAATGGACTTTCAACTGGAACCTTGATTTACGAAAAGTATTATATGAGAACAAGTAATAGAGCAGCTTTAGTTGTAATGATAGATGATTTTAAGGGCAATACAGAAGTTAGAGCTGTAGCAACAGGAAGCTCGGAGGGAATGTTTTTTAAGTTTGACTGGGGAGCTGCGGATAGCTTTGCTGGTAGTGTGGAGCGTATACTAGAGAATTATATTGTTAAATAAAAAAATTAAAAATAAGGTTTTACTGCTGAGATATTATTTTTGCAGTAGAACCTTATCTTATATAGATGCATCATTTCATAATAAAATTTATATTTTTAAAAAACTTCTCTAAACACTCACAGTAGTTTTGAGAGTAGATTTCACATGGAAGTAGCACACCTCTAAGTATGAATAAGATTATTTCTTGGGTAATACTACTGGATATCGAAGGTTACTTCACCTGTATCCATGTGATATTTTCCGCCAATTATGTTAATCTTCTTTTCTGTTAATAACTTTTGTATTACTGTGCTTTTATTGATTAAACTCATAGAATTTCTTACATTTTCATCTATGGTCAAGTTGTACATGTCATCAGCGTTTTTATTATTTGCTTTTACTTTATCGTAAGATGGTTTTATTTGATTTATTATAGCAGTAATATTATCGGAATAAGTACCGCCTTCCATAGCGGCTTTCACGGCACCGCACTTCTCATGTCCTAGCACTACTATTAGTGGAGCTCCTAGGTGTTCAGCACCATACTCTATGCTTCCTAAAGCAATTGGATCGATAACATTACCAGCATTTCTTACTATAAATAAATCGCCAAGTCCCTGGTCAAATACTAATTCTGGAGGAACTCTAGAGTCTGAACAGCTCAAGATTACTGCAAAAGGTTTTTGACCATTTGTTGATAGGGCTTTTCGTCTAGTGTTAGTGATATCATGACCTAGTATTTTATTATCAACATATCTTTTATTCCCCTCTACCAAGAGCTGTTTTGCCTGATCTATGGTTACAGTCTCTGACCTTGTATACATCTGAGTTTGAGTTGTTTTTGTTTCAGTGGTTGACTTGTTTGTATTGTCTGCAGGCTGATTATTAGATGTGCCAGCACTTGAGCAGCCAGTTAATAAAAGTGCAGCAATAAGAAACTTAGAAGTAATCATAGCTATGTTACGAAAATTTCTTTTATTCATTATTTGAACCTCCTAGTTATAGATTTTATAAATCCTTAATATTTTCTCTTGGAGTTAAGGATTTTATCCTAGGAGAATTTTTGTAGAGATATGTGTGTTTAAATAATTTTTATGAAATGAGTAATATATAGGCAACCTTTATAAAAACTTAATTTATACTTGTTATAAAATCGCGGCTCTGCGATTTTGTGGCATGTATAAATTAATAGTTGAAGTTGGATACCTATGGTATGTGTAATCATATATCAAATATTGAACTTAATTCCATTTAAATATAAAATTAATTTATGGGATGTGATGATAAATGGAAACTACTAAAATTTTAGTTATAGAAGATGATAGTACCATAAGCAATATGGTAAGAAAGGCTTTAAGCAAGGAAGGCTATAGCATTTACTATGCTTTAGACGGTGAAGAAGGTTTAAGGCTTTGGCAACAAGAAGACTTTAAGCTTATAATTCTTGATATTATGCTTCCAAAGCTTGACGGAATGGAAGTTATGAGAAGAATAAGAATGGAGAGCACTGTGCCAATTATAGTAGTATCTGCAAAAATTGAAGAAAGTGACAGGATTATAGGCCTAGGCTTAGGTGCCGATGACTATCTTGTGAAGCCTTTTTCCTTAGCTGAACTAATAGCAAGAGTAAAGGCCCAGCTTAGAAGATATATGTATTATAGTTCAGGTAATACTAGCAGTAATAAAATAGAATATGGTGAAATAACCTTTGATTTGGATAACTATACTGTAAGTAAAAGTGGACAGTCTATTACTTTGAGAGCCAAGGAGTATGAGCTTTTGAAGTTGTTTTTTGAGAATCCAAATAAGGTTTTTACAAAGGCTCAAATATTTAATAGCGTATGGGGAGAAGAGTATTTGGGAGACGACAATACTGTTATGGTTCATATAAGAAGGTTAAGAAATAAAATCGAGGACAATCCTAATGAGCCTAAGTATATTGAAACTGTTTGGGGCATTGGCTATAGGTTAGGTAAGCTAGAATGATGTATATAATATTATTACTTATAATATTAGGTTTGATGTTGATAATATTACTTCAGAATATAAAGCTTAAAAGTATAACTGCCAGTATAGAAAATGTTATAAGAGGAAGCTTTTATGAGAGGGTTAGAGTAAAAGGAAATAATAAAGCTATTAAAAATTTGGTTATTAATTTAAACAGGCTTATAGATGAATTTCAGAAAATAGATTTGTTGAAAAAACAGTATGAAGAAGATAGAAAAAAGATGATTTCTAATATATCCCATGATTTTAGAACCCCTTTAACTGCTATCTTAGGATATATAGAGATGCTTAAAACTGACAAGACTTTGAGTGAAGCCGATAGAGAGGAGTACTTGGAGGTTATAAGTGAAAAAGGAGAGTTTTTAAGAAATTTAATTGAGGAATTCTTTGTGCTTTCAAAGTTTGATTCTGGGGATATTGTGTTAAAACCTTCTATTATTAACATAACAGAGGTTGTAAGAAGGTGTATGCTTTCCTTTTTAAAGGATCTTGAGGGAAGTAGCTTTGAGCTTGACTTGAATATCGGAGAGAAAGAAATATTTATAGAAGCAGATGAAGGTTCTATTTATAGAGTTATACATAATCTTGTATCAAATGCTATAAGGTATGGTGATGCTGGCAAGATGTTAGGCGTAAGGTTAGAAGAAGTTAAAAATCAAGTAGAGTTAACTATCTGGGACAAGGGATCAGGAGTAGCAGAAGAGGAACTGCCTTATATTTTCAAAAGATTATATACTGTAGATAAGTCGAGAAATAGCAAAGCAAAGGGAAGCGGCCTAGGCTTAACCATAGTGAAAAAGATAGTGGAAAAGCATGGCGGCACCATTGAGGTTAAAAGCAAGCCTTATGAAAAAACTGAGTTTAAGATTGTTCTAAATAAACAGTTAAGAAACATGTAAGAACTGTGTCAATGGCAGTTAAGGATTATGCTTTATTATTAAAGCATAGTCCTTTTAATCTTTAGAAAGAGGTGATGTTGTGGAGTACGCAATAAGAACTCATAATTTGAGTAAAAAATATAAGGGTGTATTTGCGGTGGACAATCTTAATATAAACATAAAGAGAGGAGAGATTTATGGCTTCTTAGGACAAAATGGTGCTGGAAAAACCACTACCTTGAGAATGTTAATGAATCTGATAAAGCCTTCTGATGGTGAGATTGAGCTGTTTGGACAGACCAATTATAAAAAAGATATATATAAGAGAATAGGCTCAACTATAGAGTATCCAGGCTTCTATCCAAATCTAACAGCGGAAGAAAATCTAGAGATTCATAGAAGAATGACTGGCATAGAAAACAAGGAGTATATAAAAGAGGCATTGGCTATAGTGGGTTTAGAGCTTAAGGAGATAAAGGACAAAAAGGTAAAGAACTTTTCCTTAGGGATGAAGCAGAGACTTGGTATAGCAAGAGCAATACTTCATAAGCCTGAGCTTTTGATTTTAGATGAGCCTACCAATGGATTGGACCCACTAGGAATAAAGGACATCAGAGAGACTTTGATAAGCTTGAAAGATAAGCAAGGTATAACCATTTTGGTCTCCAGTCATCTTTTAAGTGAGATAGAGCAATTGGCAACAGAAGTAGGAATCATTCATAAAGGAAGATTGGTAGAAGAAATTGACTATAAGGAACTTCAGAGAAGAAACAGAAAGTATCTTAAGTTAAGGATAAGCGACGATAAAAAAGCCTGTTATTTGCTTGAAGCAAAACTAGGTATTAAGGACTTTGATGTTTTTGAAAATAATGTGCTTAGAATATATGAAGGCATAGAAAGAGCTGCTGAGATATCAAAACTTATGATTAATAACGATGTGGATTTAAATGAAATGAGTCTTAGTGTAGACAACTTAGAAGATTATTTTGTTAACCTTATAGGAGGTGAAGAAAATGTATGATGCAGTATACTGTGAATTTCTAAAATTAAAAAAATCATACTTTTACTTAGTGATTTTTCTAATAACTCTATTTTTCCCTGGTACTTTATGCTTAGGATGGCTTGGACAAGGATCTCATGTTTATTGGGATAAGTATATATATCAGGTGGAGCAAATGAATTTTTTGTTTATGAACTTAGCTATGTACGCTATTATTGCTTCCTATATATTCAGTAGAGAGTTTTCTTATAATACCAGCAATACCTTGTTTTCTTATCCATTAAGCAGAGTAAAGGTGTTTGTATCAAAGTTTATAGTTATAATACTTATAATAACAGCAACGATTATTCTTCAGCTGGCATTAACACTACTTACTGGTCTTTTACTACCTCATGATGCTTTGACTATAGATATAATAATTAATCACTTAAAGCTTAATGGCTGCATATTGATTTTTGAAATTGCTATACTTCCCATAGCTATATTTATTTCCTTGCTTACTAAAAATGTGATAGGACCTGTAATATATTCAGGCTTGGCAACTCTTATTAATATGTTCTTAGTAAGTTTTGCTGACAAGTCTATGTCTGAAAAGATACCATTTATTTATCCACTAAACATACTTACTAGCGCGGTAAAGGAAGTAGGAAAAGGTGAGCTAGGTAGGCTTGTAGTAGACGCTTCATCCATTCAACTACCTTATACAGTTATGATAATTTCAGCCTTAACCTTTGTAATAGGAATGACGTTGAGCATAGTATATTATGTGAAGGCAGATATAAACTAAGCTTCTGCTACTATATAAAATTGATAAGTAAAAAATCACTGAAGAGATCTTCTCAATGTCATTAAGTTAAGGAAAGGCTTGCATCACAAATATGTGCTGTGGGTCTTTTTTATTTTTTTTAATTATCACTTGACAGCATTTCAAAAATATGTGGCCGCTTTCACTACCAATTGTTTTAAAGGTAGTGAAAGCGGCCCTTGTAATTAGAGAGAAATTTCAATTACGAGGAGAATACATATGAATACTAAGTCACAAGAATTGAGATCCACTTTATTTGAACTTATTCAAGAGCTTCGCGATAATCCTAAAGAGAATATTAGGAATCCCGACAAGGATTTCCTTAGAAATCGAAAACTTCCCTTTGATAAAATAATTTTTTCTTTGCTAGGAATGGAAGGAAATACTTTAAGTAATGAGCTTTTAAATCAATGGGGATGCTCTATTGACACAGCTACATCGGCGGCCTTTGTTCAACAAAGGGCAAAGATCTTGACTACGGCATTTGAAAAATTATTTCATAACTTCGTTAACAAAACAACAACTGATTATCTATTTAAAGGCTATCGCCTTTTGG
The DNA here is from genome assembly GCF_004015185.1 of Clostridium manihotivorum. GTDB lineage: Bacteria > Bacillota > Clostridia > Clostridiales > Clostridiaceae > Clostridium_AR > Clostridium_AR manihotivorum. The sequence goes on from NZ_CP025746.1 coordinate 397,203, forward strand.
CTGTCGATGGATCTGACATACATATTCCAACAAATAAAAACGATTTGGATTCCTTATATGAATTTAAAGACTCTAGGAAACCGTACAACCTTTTGCATTTAAATGCATTATACGATCTTAATCAACATACCTACGAGGACGTAATTGTGCTGAGAAGAAAGCTTTCCAATGAATGTAAGGCATTAACAGACATGGTAGACAGATCTACTATTAAAACTCCAGCAATTATCCTTGCGGATCGAGGGTATGAATCTTATAACAATATGGCACACATTCAACAAAAAGGATGGAAATTCCTAATAAGAATAAAAGATTTTCATGGTCATGCATCAGGTATTTTACATGGATTTGAACTTCCATCTGCTGATGAATTTGATGTTGATATTGATTTAAACCTTACTAGAAAACAAACTAATAAAGTGAAAGAATTGCTTAAGGATAAAAACCATTATAGACTAATTGGGAAAAATAAGACATTTGACTATCTCCCAGAGACAAATAGAAAAAGTGATCCTACAGTAATGTACAAACTACCGTTTCGGATTGTACGATTTAAAATTACTGATGATACTTATGAGGTTGTTGTTACAAACCTAGATAGAACGAAATTTTCACCTCAAACACTAAAAGAACTCTATTTCAAGCGTTGGGGAATTGAAACATCATTCCGTGATTTGAAATATACTATTGGATTGCTACATTTTCATTCAAAAAGGTGGAGTACATACTTCAGGAAATATATGCAAGGCTAATTATGTACAACTTTTCTGAAATAATTACCCAACACGTAATCATAAAGAAAAGGAACAGGAAATACGACTACAAAGTCAACTTTTCTGTTGCAGCGCATATATGCCGACAGTTTTTCCTTGGTAAAGTTACTCCACCTAATATAGAAGCTTTGATTGCTAGGCACATAACACCGATTCGACCTGGTCGTTCGCGACCTAGAAATATGTCTGAAAAAACATCCGTAAGCTTCATGTATAGAGTAGCATAATAATGATTAATTTAATAGTTTTTTTTAGCGGGATATATGCCTGCTTTATTTGCATGCAATTTTTAAAATTATTTTCTTCATTTCGGTTGAACATTTACAGCTAACTCTGAAAAAAGAAGCTATCACTTTATGTAATAGCTTCTTGAATTCTCTTAACTTAATGCCATTGAGAGATCTTCTTCAGTGATTTTCTTTGCGCAGCTGCTTTTTCTGAATGTATGTAAGGAAAATCTGCAGGCGATATAATTTTATTTTTTTATGGTTATTCTAAGTAGCTACCCCAAAGCCTTGACATTAATAGGCTCAGCTAAGAAAAAACCTTATAACTGGTCTCCACAGTAAAAAAGAGGGCTGCAAATGAACTGTTTCAGTTTATTTGCAGCTCTCTTTTTATGAATAAAATACCTGATAAGTGGATGTAAACTGTATAGAATGTTTACAACTTTCTCAGCAAATTCTAAGCTTCTTCTAAGGTTGTTTTAAATTAAGTGTTTTATATTTAAGACAGATAAAGATTCATAACTTCAATCAGAAAAGCTATTTTTAAAGCTAATCTAGGCATCGGATGACTGACCACTTAATTTCAACACGGTACTTTAACAGAGCCTAGATTTTAATATGAAGTGGTAAAAATTAAAGAATTTTAGAGGTAAGAGATATGGATAAGATAAGTAAGTTGATACCAAATACATTGACTATATCAAGATTAGTTATGACGATTATGTTTAACTACTGCATTTTTGAACACTTTACCTATGGACAAGGTTCTACTGTAGTTTTAACTATTTTGTTTAGTGCTATTTGTCTGTCAGATTTATTTGATGGAAAGCTAGCAAGAAAGCTTGGAGTAACCTCAGTTATGGGAGCTAAGCTGGATGTTTTTGCAGATTTATTATATATAGTTTCTTCTTATGGGATGCTTATAGCTGTAAAAGTACTGCCTGCATGGTATCTAGCTTTTGTATGTATAAAGTTTTTAGAATTTGTCTTAACTTCAAACTTTATAAAGAGATATGACACAGCATCTAGACATCCATTTGTTTTTGATAAGATAGGAAGAATAGTTTCAGCAACCTTTTTCCTAATACCAGGGGTAGCATGCCTACTGAGCCATTCTAATGTTATTGGTTCAAGCTATTTAATTAATATCTTACTTTACACTACCTTTTTAGGTGGAGCATACTCTTCCTTTGAAAGAATTAGAGGGTGCTATATGCTTACTAAACTGAGATATAGCAAGGTCAGAAGATAGAGGCTTTAATTAAAGGCACTGCTAAAGTACCATGTTGAAAATTATTAAACATAGCCTAATTAAAAGAGGCTTAGAAGTTAGTAAGTTAGGGGGAGATTTAATTGAAGAAAAGATCAGGATTGATATTTATTATAATTACCATGGCAATAACCTATATAAGCTGGCTTTTTGCTAGCTCCACAAGAGAGATTTCTAAGGCAAGTGAGTATTCACAGCTTATTGCAGCCTTTGCATTAGTTGCCTTTTCACTGGTGAATTTTATTTCTACAAGGCACAAGATATTAAATCGTATATTTAACGGATTAGACAAATCTTATATTTACCATAAATATTTAAGTATGTCCGCTTTACTTTTAGTTGTGCTTCACAACATAACTATTGACATAGGCAAAAGGATTGAGAGAAGCGAAGGAATAAAGATACCTAGAGATCCTTATGCGATGTACGGAAGTTTTAGCTTATACTTATTTGTAGCACTTATCATAATTGCTATAGTGGCTAAAAAGTTAAACTATGAGAGGTGGAAAAACATTCATAAGTTTATGATATTGGCTTATATGATGGGGGTTTATCATTATTATGGAAGCTCTACTTATCCACCATTTTCTTTAAATCCATTTAGCATTTGGCTTAATATGGTGAATCTAGTAGGTGTTGTATCCATATTTTATAGTATATTCTTCTATGAAAAAGTGGCCTTTAAGTATAGGTTTAAGGTAAGTAAGTTAAAGCTTGTATCTGATGGAACCTTAGAAATAACAGGTAGGGCTTTAAATAAAGACGTAAATTTCAAACCAGGACAGTTTGCCTTTATTAAGCTTATTGGAAAAGGTAAGAAGTTTCCTTCTCATCCCTTTACCATAAGTGCAGCACCAAAAGAAGGTGAAATCCAGTTTACCATTAAGGCTTTAGGTGATGACACAAAGGTTCTACTGGATACCTTAAAGCTTGGAGATGAATTTGCAGTAGAGGGACCTCATGGAAGCTTTGACTATAAAGACGGTGGCAAAAGTCAGGTTTGGGTCGCTGGAGGTATAGGAGTAACTCCTTTTAGAAGCTTCTTGCAAGATCCAGTACCAGAAGGCTACAATATACACTTCTTCTATGCATACAATAGTGAGCAGGATGGAGCTTACATTGAAGAATTAAGGCAGTTAGCTTTAAATACTAAAGTAAAATTGCACTTGTTTAATTCTAAGGAGAGGGGATTCTTATCATTAGATGCTATTGGTAAAGAAGTAGATATGAAACAGGTAAAGGATGTGTACTTCTGTGGTCCTAAGGGCATGAGGGAAAGCTTAAGAAAACAATTTAAGGACAATAACCTTAAGGACTTAGTAGTGCATTTTGAACAGTTCCAATTTAAATAATGAAATATTTTGACTGCTGCCAATAGATAGATGTTTTAAGCTAGTGGTAGCGGTTTCTTCATATTATTAGGCTATATCTCACCTATTGCCAAATTAAACGATATATAATATATTTTAATGGTTATTATAATTAATAGGAGATATTATATGAGAAAGATTACAATCTCTATCTTAGCCATTTTTATATTAGCTAATATTATATCAATCACTAATTTCGCAGGAGTTTACAAAGCACATGCCATCAATGGAAGTGTAGATCTTACCGATTATGACTTTGGTAAAAAGAAAGTTGTTGATTTAGATGGTCAGTGGGAACTGTTTAAAAATAACCTTCTTTCTCCAGAAGAACTGAAAAACATGTCCTCACATACATATCTAACTATTCCTGGTGACTTGAAAAGCCAACTAAATGGACAAACTACTGGTTATATGACTTTAAGACTTAGAATTAAAGCAAAAGATGGTGTGGTCTATGGGTTGAGAATAAGTAAAATGCTTTCGGCTTCAAAGGTTTGGATAAATGGTGTTCTTCAAGGAACTGTAGGTAAGATAGGAAAAAGCTATGAGGCTGAGAAAGCAATATATCTGCCTACCTACTCATACTTTACATCCAATAATGGAGAAGTTGAAATTGTTATTGAAACCTCTAACTATAGAGATCTTTTCCCTATAATCAGATCTATGCAGTTTAGCACTAAAGATAATATAATGAATGAGTTCTTGTTAAACGTAAGTGTTGACTTAGTGATATTAGGAAGCTTACTGGTTTTAGAGCTTTTAAATCTATTTATATTTAAGAAAGTTAAAGGTAACAAAGCTTCTTTGTATTTTTCTATACTTTGCTTATTGGTTCAACTAAGATGTTTATTTTTAAATGAGCGAATAATAATACGATTCTTTCCCAATATGCCTTATGAATTAATGAGTAAGACTGCTGCCCTCACATATTATCTATGGATACCAATATATGTTTTATTTATCAGAGAGATATTTAAAGATATTCCTAAAAAGCTAACAGTGTTATCTTTGGGCTTCTCATTACTGTTTTCCTTCATTTGTATAGTAACCGAAGGTCCCTTCTATGATAGTCTTTCATATATAGGTGAAGGCTTTTTAGCCTTAATAATAATAAGTATGTTAATATTTTTGGTCAATAAGGTAATAAAAAAGGAGCGTTACAGTGGAGTATCTCTTTTGGCATTCATTTTTATAATTGCGACAGCCTTAAATGATGTATTGGTTAATAATGGTGTTTCCTATTCGAGATATGGGTTTCAAATAGGCATGTTTATGTTTGCAATACTAGAAACTTATGTGATTGCCATTAGGTATTCTGATGAGGTTGCTATTATAGAAAAGTTAAAGGTTGAGAATAAGATAATATACGAAAATTCTATAAGGGATGGGCTAACAAAGCTTTATAATAGAGATTACATAGATAGTATATTAGATATTATGATAGAAGACTATAAGAAGTATAATAGTAAGTTTTCTGTATTGATGATAGATGTGGATTTCTTTAAAGCTATTAATGATAAATTTGGACATCCTTATGGGGACGAGGTATTAATAAATGTAAGCAAGGCCATTGAAAATAGCTTAAGACCTACAGATTATGCTGGAAGATACGGTGGAGAAGAGTTTATAGTCATACTTCCTAACACAAATAAAGAAAAAGCTAAAGAAATTAGTGAGACTATAAGGCAAAATATAAAAGATATATATCTAAAGAATGGAGACATAGTTACCGTAAGTGGTGGATTGTACGAAAATGATACATATATAAAGCAGCAATGCATTGAAAATGCAGATAAGCTTTTATACATAGCCAAGAATGCCGGAAGAGATAGGATTGCTGTATAAAAGATAGTGGAAAATAAAATATATTAGCCTACTAGATTTTCCTCATATGCATTGGGAAAGGCGGATAGGCAAAAAGGTCTCACTGAAGGAAATCACTTCAGTGAGTTTTTTTCTGTTAAGGAAAGTGTAAATTTTTTTTTAAGGAAACTTAGTAATATCAAGGACTTATAACAGCTACTAAGGAACAGTAAAAAAGCTCTTATTCGCCTGTCAGATTCTACTCATACTCATTGGGAAATACAAATGCTCAAAAAAGTCACCGAAAAAACCTAAGTGACTCTTTTATAGGAATAAGTTTGAGAAAAACTTAATATTTATATAGATGTATTGCTTTGAGATATAGCTGATTAGTTTACATATTATTAACCTATTAGGTTTTTATTGTAAATGAAAAGTGTTATAATACTATATAGTACAATAATTTTAAATAACTCAATATATATTAGTAACTAATATTGTTCTAACAATAAGTCTTTCTATATAGACAAAACACTTTTTATTTTGGCTATGGTTAATAATATTGTTGAAATTAAGTGGTTACGAAGGAGATGCTATATGAGCGAGCAACTAGAATTAAATGATTTTTTCAGATGGAATGGCTTTAAAAATCATTAATACGTTCTTCATTAGTGATTTTTTGCGCATCTGCCTTTTCTGAACTTATGTGAAGAAATTCTGGCAGGCGACACATTCTTTCTCTTTACTTTTTATTTTAATGGCATTCCTAATATACTTAAGATTAAGATACATAAGTTTTATAAAGAGTGACTAGTTAAATAAAGAGTAAAACTGTATGTTCGAACGTAGTGAGTTTACAGTTTTAGCCATGGAATATGACAAAATCATATTAATTCTTTGCGCAAGCTCATCTAAGCATCGGATGACTGACCACTTAATTTCAACACAGTACGTTAACAGAGCTTTATTTTTAGGTGATGCTAAGGTGGTTACTTAATAACTAGGTAGTTTTAGTAAAGTTTTTTAAACCGAGCTATTTGTGAAAAGCAGAAGTGTTTTATCTGTCTAGAGCTAACAGGTTAGAGTGATATAGAAGAATTGGAATGAGGGGTGATTAGATTTGGTTGCTGATAAGTTGTTTTACAAAACTCTATTAAAAAATATGTTTTCAGATCCCTTTCAAATTAAGTTCTGGGATGGCACTGTAGAAAACTACGGTGAAGGAGAGGCAAAGTTTAAGATTATCTTTAATGAACCTATTCCAAAGGGAGACATAATAAACGATCCTTCCATGGCACTTGGTGAAGGTTATATGACTAATAAGGTAGACATAGAGGGTAGCGTACAGGATGTAATAGAATCACTTTACAACAACAAGGAAAGCTTTTTGAAGAATGGTGCTAAGTACGAGAAACTTTTAAAGAAGATAAAGAGCACTATAAAAACAAGTAAAGAAAATATTCAATTTCATTATGATATAGGTAATGATTTTTATAAGCTATGGCTTGATGATACCATGACTTATTCTTGTGGATACTTTAAAAATGATACTGATTCCTTAACTGATGCTCAGAAAAATAAGGTTGAGCACATACTTAAAAAACTTAACTTAAAGGAAGGTCAGAGCCTTTTGGATATAGGCTGCGGATGGGGTGAGCTTATTATTACAGCAGCAAAGAAATATAAGGTAAAGGCCCTTGGCGTAACTCTAAGCTCAGAACAGTTTGAGCGAGTAAAAGAAAGAATAAAAGAAGAAGGCTTAACTGATTTAGTGGACGTTAAACTTTCAGACTATAGAGAATTAAAGAATCTTACATTTGATAGAGTGGTTAGTGTAGGTATGATAGAGCATGTAGGAAAGGAAAATCTACAAGAGTATTTCCAAACAGTAAACAAGCTTTTGAGCAAAAATGGACTTTCTCTAGTACACTCTATAACTGGAATAAATGATGGGGGTACTAATACCTGGATTGATAAATATATATTCCCAGGTGGATATGTACCTGCAGTTAAGGAGCTAGTAAACTATATATCAGAACAGGACTTTGAATTAATAGACGTAGAAAGCCTTAGAAGACACTACGGAAGAACCTTAGAGAACTGGGCTAGAAACTTTGAAAAGGCACTTCCAGAGGTTAGAAAGAGTAAAGATGAAACCTTTATAAGAATGTGGAGACTTTACCTCAATGCCTGTGCAGCATCCTTTAATTGTGTAAATATAAGCATCCATCAAATACTATTTGGTAAGGGAGTTAATAATGACTTACCATGGACAAGGGATTATATGTATAGATAGAATTTTTCTCTATCAACTTGCACTAATTAAAGAGTAATAGCTAAATATATTTTATTTCAACGTTAGTGGAAGAACTGATAGATATGCATATTTATTTGAGAAAGATAAATAAACATTTATGAAGGGGCTGTCGCATTAGCGGTTAAAAACCGCTGATGCTCAGCCCTAATTTTCTAAAAATTTGTAAGAATTACAACTATATTTTAGAATGTTTTTTCTGAAATTCTAAAAAATTGCGCACTTTAATAAGCCTTTTCTATTAAGGCTATTTTTAAACAATTAGTTTTTAAAAGTTTAAATTTATGCACTGTTTTTTAATGAAAATAGGTGTTTTCCAGTTCTCTCTGATTGGATTTTATTATGTAGTTTGTTTACATTATGTGCCATTGCTAAAAGAATACTTTCGGCCCAAACATTCTGTTTGCCCTTCGAGAGATATCTTCGGAAGCCCATATCTTGTTTTATCTCTGCAAAAGAACCTTCAGCTTGAATACTTCGGTTCATTCTAAGTTGGCAGCCTTCTTCACTTACAACTCTTTCTAAATCTTTTTTCTAAGCTTATTAAACAACTTTGAGGTTTCAAGATTTTTAGCTCTTTCTTCCAAAGGTGTCTTGCTGTTATTTCCTTTTATACATTTGCTTTTGTAAGAACAAGAACTGCAATCTTCGCAAGTATATACTGTTTTTTCGCTTATGTATCCGGTTTTACTCTTTCTTTTTATAGTCTTACTAAATATTAACTTTTTATTATTCTTGCAGATATAGTAATCTCCAATTTCATCATAGTCCATATTATCAATTCTACTAATATCCCTTTGGTATTTCCTTGTTTTAGATATCTCATAGTTTGCTGGTTTAATGAAAGAGAGTTGTCCATTTTCTTCAATAAATAAATAGTTCTCTTCGCTTTCATAGCCAGCGTCAGCAACTATTTTTAGATATTTAAAACTTAGAGATTCTTCCATGCTCTTAAGAAATGGAATAAGTGTAGGGGTATCCGTTGGCTGATCGCATACGGTGAGCCATACAATATATTCCGAATCAACACCGTGTTGGACATTGTATCCAGCTTTTAACTGACCATTTCCCATAGCGTCTTCTTTCATTCTCATAAATGTTGAATCATTATCTGTTTTTGAATAACTATTACGGTTACCGCAAATGTGCAACTTTTGCGTGTATTCTTTTAACTTGTCAAGATACTCTTCAAGAGTTTCAATAGATCGCTGTAATGGCATTTTTCTTTTCCCTGATCCATGCACAAATTCAATATTTCTCTCATATTTCAGAGCGTAAAGCTTTTTTCGCAACTTTTTTATATGTTTCATCTTCACTTTGTCATTGTATATTATCTTAATTCCGTATAGTTCCTCACAGTTAGCTACTAAATCAGCCAATTTAACAAGAAGCTTTTCTAAATTCTTTGTAACTGCCTTTTTCCAAACAAAAGTATATTTATTAGCACAAGCCTCAATTTTAGTACCATCAATGAATATAGCATCTCCAGATATTTCTCCTGTAGCACGAAGACATTCTGTCATTTCAGCTAAGATTCTTTCTGCACATGGCGCAAAGTGTAAGCTTCTAAATCTAGCAAATGTTGAATGATCAGGTATTGGTGAATTTTCAAGAAGATACATGAAGTTAATATCACGTCGGCAATATTTTTCCATATCCCGTGAAGAATAGATATGGTTCATGTAAGAATAGAGTACAATCTTCAGCATCTGTCGTGGCGTAGCTTGATTTTCCCTAATTCGGGAATAAGTCGAATATAAATCTGTTAAATCCATCTCCTCTACAAATTGACTTAGCAAACGCACCGAATCATTAACTGAGACCATATAATCAATATTAAATGGAAGTTTTAATTGATAACTTCCTTTATTTAAAGTATAATCTTTATGTAAATTAATATGTTTGGTCATATATTAATTTTACAATAAATCCAGCACTCTTGTGAATGCTGGATTTATTTTTTATGCAAAAAACGGAGCTGTGCACTAATTAATTAGTGCGACAGCCCCTTTATTTTTACTACTTATTATAAGTATAGAGATTACAAAAATTAGCATTGTTAAAGCTTTTGTTTTGACAAGTAACCCCACTTTTACCAACGTCCCTCAACATCGTTATTCACACCTCTATCAGTAACGTGTGTAACGCAATATTCATTATCTGGATAAGATAACGAACTAATTCTAGGAGAGGATACTACATTACCATTTATTACAGCAGATTTGATTGAGATGGTGTTAGCTCTTGATAAATCTGTTAATGGTAGTGTAACAGCAACACCTGTTTCATCACCTGCGTAGGCAAAATCTAAATCTTCCATTCTAAATAATGTAGGAGCTACATAAGTGCCTGGAGGACAGTTATATCCAAAGAAATTGATTGTTCTATTGTATGTTTTAAATACTCCATCTTTAGCACTGTTAGTTGTATGAAAATGTGAAGCCCAAGAAGAACAATTACCTCCTTCGCTCCCATAGCCACCCACGGTGTACGCAACAGTAGGTTGCCCAGCACCATTTGTAAATACCATAACAACACCATCCATACCCCAGCTATGTGGAGCGTTACTAGCAATACGCCCTATTACTACATAACTTTCTTTCGTACCAATTCCACCACATCTTGAACCATTACAATCGAAAACATCGAACTTAGAACCTAGGTTTACCATTAGGTAACCTCTTTCGTACAACATTGTATTAATAGCCCCCCCGAAGTTGCAGTCGGGAACTGCAAAGCCATACTTATTACTTGCCATTTTAAATCCTCCTCTATTATGTTTTTCGGTATTTTAAATACCTTTCATTAAGTAAAAAGATAGATTTATAAGAAATGTAAAGACGTTTTATAAAAATTATATTAATTTTACTTTGAACTTAATACATGCTTAATTATTATAGATAGGAGATAAGAGGAGGTAACTATAATTGATTGATAAATCATATTCTAATTCAGAAGCTTTATAAGACTTAAATTTAGATCTTTTCTTTAGAATAGCTAAGTATTTCTTACTTAGGCGAACTTTAAGCTATTGCATAAAAGTATGCTTGTAAAAACGTATTTTAAACACAATATGTCTTTTAAGTTCTGGAATCTATACTGAATCAATCTTGATACTCTACTTTTTCTAATTTGTATGGTTATATTTAGATAGACTTTATTTAGAATGCATATTTACAATTATACATTAGCGCTCTCTTTATTTTATGTAAATTAAATTTGAAGGAGTGATAAACATGGATCAAATGGTCCTAACAACTCAGATGTGGTTAAATAATACCTATTCTGAAAACCCAGCTTACCAACCTGTAAAAACAGATGGAATTACAGGATGGCCCACAATAAATGCTTTAATAACAGCATTACAAATTGAATTAAAAATTCAATCTCCAAATGGTAACTTCGGTCCTGCAACAAGAAGTGCTTTCAAAAATTTATCAATTTACTCTCAACCTACTGCTAGTTTATCAGACGCAGAAATTAAATCTTTACAAAATCAAATTCGAATAGTTCAAGGCGCTCTATATTGTAAAGGCTATAATCCAACAGCAATTAGTGGTAATTTCGGATCAAATACAGATAAAGCAATAAAAGAACTCCAAGCTGATGCTGGAATAGCTCAAACTGGTATAGTTGACTCTACTTTAATGAGAGCTCTACTAACAATGGATGCTTTTAAACTACTTAACTATGGAAGTTATCAAGGTGATGAAAATATTAGGGAAATTCAACAAGTCATAAATAGAAAATATATTTCAAACAAAACCTTTGAAAGTGACCTTGGGTTAATACCTTGTGATGGGCTTTATGGGAGATCTATGAACAAGGCACTATTATATGCACTACAAATCGAAGAAGGCATAAATCCTCCTAATGGAGTATTTGGACCTACCACTAGTAAGCTTTGCCCAACTTTATCTAAAGGACAAAGCAATAACTTTGTATTAATACTTCAATATATTTTATATTGCAACGGATACGATCCAACATCATTTACTGGATATTTTGGCGATAATACCGAAGCCGCTATACGAAGATTTCAAGAATTTTCTTGCTTGCCAGTAACGGGCATAGCAGGCATTCAAACTTGGAAATCTCTTTTAATAAGCTGTGGTGATAACACTAGAAAAGGAACAGCATGTGATTGTTCTACAACTATAACACCGCAAATAGCTTCAACATTAAAGAGTAATGGATATACAGTAGTTGGTAGATACCTTACTGGTAAATATGCACTTACTTATAACGAGACTTTAACTATTATTAATGCTGGATTAAGCATTATTCCATTGTTTGAAGTCGGAGGATATAAACTGGAATATTTTAATTCTGACCAAGGAAAAAGTGATGCTGAAGCTGCTATAGATGCAGCTAAAAAGATTGGTATGCTTCAGGATACAATTATATATTTTGCTGTTGATTTTGATGCATTAGATGGAGATATTGATACTTCTATACTTCCATACTTCAAGGAAATAAATGATGTTTTTGACGACTATAATAATTTTTATAAAGTTGGTATTTATGCACCTAGAAATGTATGTAGTAGAGTAGCTAAAGCTGGATATTCATGTAGTAGTTTTGCATGTGATATGTCTACAGGCTTTAGTGGTAATCTTGGATATACATTACCTAGGGACTGGGCTTTCGACCAGATATCTACAATTTCAATTGGAAGCGGTAGTGGGTTAATAGAAATAGACAACAATATAAGTTCTGGAAGAAATTCAGGCGCATCAACCATAAACAATAATTGTATTACACCTTGGACACCAAATAGTAGCTTAGCAACTATAGTATCAGCTTTTGGTTTCTTGTATGATCCACTTCAAGATATTATATATTCTGAAATGTATCCAGCCATTCAAAGACGGGCGGGATATTGCAAGATGTATGATGATTCTGCCGCTGTAATAATTAGTGCAATAATAGATTGTGAACCGATTTATTTTTCTTATGATAATAAAGATTGGATGATTGAATTATGGAAAGGGCAATATGGTATAGAAACCGGAGCAGAAATAGGAGTATATAATAGATATCAAGGAAAGGAATATCCGGAAGATATTGTTGTAGGTAAGTTCTTTGCATGTGTAACTGATGAGGAGCGTCTAACTATGTCATTTGTGTTAAAAAGAAATGGTGTTAAAATTATTGAAAGAGGTCCAGAAGTTCATTGGTGGCTAACAGGATTTAAGTGGGGAGAATTCACCAACGATCCAAGTACGGATTTAACAATGGATATAACTATAAAACTGAAAAATTCCGATATGATGCATGCATTTTTGGGGGGGCTACAGAATTCGGGATATATTATGCCTGACGTAGATATTTCAGCTAATACTAATTTTGCTGGTCCGGTAATCTGGTATGATAGTACAGTAACTTTTACTTTTGATGTTCCTAAATCAAAACAACCACAATCGAGAATAGATGATTTTAATAGTACTCAAGCCTTTAACAATACACTTGTAGAAGAGTATAATCTACTTAAAAAAGTGTTAGGGGTAAATAGTAATGATCCTAACTTAATTGATTATGCTTTAGTTGAAAAGCTATCAAGTGAAGCACAGGATTCATACAATAGAATTGTGACGTGGTTTAATTCTATTCAATCCATGTATGATAAAGTTATAAAATCTCAGACTTAAAATTTGTAGTAACAAACTATAGGTATTCTTTATGAAACTAAATGAATAAATGTTCTATAATACCGTATTACGGGGAGCATTAGTCATGTATACATTAGTAGTTTAAGTTGGATACCTGTATTATATAATTAATAAAACAATCAACTATGTAGTAGCTTTGTATTCATATAATATAGCTATTTAATAACTTTGTTTAAAATAAGCCATTAATTACTTTTGTAATTAATGGCTTTTTATGGTATTGTATTTAGTAGTATTATTTTTATCTTTGAGGTGAAACGTAATGCTATTTATAAATCAAAATACATCACTACCGTTTAATCTTTGATTAAAATTTCCATTGACAATTTTAATATGGATATAAGTTGTCTAATTACCATAAGTTTAGACGTGAAAGTAGCCAGTAACCTTTGATTTAATGTAATCACCACAAAACAACAAACCAAAGGAGGTTACTGGCTACGTGGTTGATTATATCAAATTATTCGATAAAATTATAGAGCTTATTAATTGGAATACATTGAAACATTCAGTAGTTAAACTTAATACTGACAATAAAGTTTCTAAATTCTTCACTACAGGACATTTAAAATCAATGATTTACTATCATTTATGTCAAAAAGATAGTTTAAGAGACTTAAGCTCTAGTATAGGAATGTCTAAAAATTTAAAACCAATCGTCGCAAGCGTTAGCTTGAGCACCTTGTCGTATCATAATAATAGACGAAGTTATGAAGTGTTTTTACCAGTTTTAACTGAACTTATCAATAAAGCTTTAAATATAGGTTCACTTTTGTTTAATCATTAAGTAATATTTCCATTGACTTTTTAAAAAAGGTCTTATTCGATAGTCAGGAATATAATTCCAGTAAAAACATACGTAGGCTCAGAATTTTTCAATGTAAATTTTAAAAAAAACTATATTTTAGTTTCATATTTAGGAGCTATTAAAAATATCAGACCATTTAAATTTGCTTGCTTCGTAAATTTCAAAGAAATTATTTTTTATAGCTCTCTTAATATTAATTAGTGAAATTTTTATTTCAACTAATTTCTCTATAATCTTAAATATAGCAAAAGTCATAATTCCAGTAATTATCTGAATCATTATTGCATTAAGTGAGCGACCTATAAAGGTTTTAAATTTTAGATTTTGCTTTATCCACTTGAAGAAAATTTCTATTTCCCAGCGTTTTTTTATAAAGCCGGGCTATTTCTTCACTAAAGAGTTCATCAATGTTTGTTATGAATGTTAACTCTTTACCAGTTTTGTCTAAGATTTTTATAAGGCGATAAGTCTCTTTGGTCTGATAAGTGTATAGAGATCCTAACTTTACTACCTTGTCGCATAATATTTGAGTTCCTAAATCCAAAAGTCTGTTATCACTACGGCTTATCCTTAAGTCTTTGACTTCAGTTACTACTGCATTATCCTTTAATCTAGTTACAAAGTATTTTTCATCTCTTGTATATTGGTCAAATTTTTTATAATCACTATATGCTTTGTCAAATACATAGATACAGTGCTTCGTATCCATCAAGGAATCCATTGTAGTCTTGTCGTGTTCGACAGCATTTGTTACAACAAATGCATCCGGAAACCATTATTTAAATCAAACCTTGTATGAATTTTTACACCTGCTTTAGTAGATCTAAATAGTGCCCAGTGATAAAGATTTAAACTCATGCTTATGGTGGTTGAATCTATTAGCTTGACAGGTCCGAAACGTTTTAACGATTCGTTTACTGAGCCTATATTTACAGCTTTATTAATAAGTTCAGTTAAAATTGGTAAAAACACTTCAAAATTTCTTTTGTTATTGTGATGTGATAAGGTACCCAAACTAACACTTACGATGATTGTTTTCAATTTCTTAGACATACAAATACCAGAACTTAGATCCCTTAAATTATCTTTTTGGAGTATATGATAGTAAATCATTGATTTTAAATGTTCTTTTGTGAAAAACTTAGAAACTTTATTGTCAGTATTTAGTTTAAATACTGAATATTTCAGTGTATCCCAATTGATAAACTCTATAATTTTATCGAATAATTTGATATAATCAACCACGTAGCCAGTAACCTCCTTTGGGTTTATTGTTTTTTGGTGATTACATTAAATCAAAGGTTACTGGCTATTTCACGTCTAAATTTATGGTAATTAGACAACTTATAACCATATTAAAATTGTCAATGGAAAGTTTAATCAAAGATTAAACGGTAGTGATATAGGTTCAGTAAATGAATCATTAAAACGCTTTGGATCTATCAAACTAATAGACTCTACCACAATAAGTATGAGCCTAAATCTTTATCAATGGGCACTATTTAGATCTACCAAAGCAGGTGTAAAAATTCATACAAGGTTTGACCTGAACAAGGGTATTCCGGATGCATTTGTAGTAACAAATGCTGCCTCGCATGACAAAACTGTAATGGATTCCTTAGTAGATACAAAGCATTGCATCTATGTGTTTGACAAAGCTTACAACGATTATGTTAAGTTTGATCAATATACAAAAGATGAAAAGTACTTTGTAACTAGATTAAAGGATAACGCAGTAGTAACTGAAATCAAAGACTTAAGAATAAGTCGAAGTGATAACAGACTTTTGGATTTAGGTACTCAAATATTATGCGACAAAGTAGTAAAATTAGGATCTGTATACACTTATCAAACTAAAGAGACTTATCGACTTATAAAGATTTTAGACAAAACTGGTAAGGTATTAACCTTCATAACAAACATTGATGAACTCTTTAGTGAAGAAATAGCCTGGCTTTATAAAAAACGCTGGGAAATAGAAATTTTCTTCAAGTGGATAAAGCAAAATCTAAAATTTAAAACCTTTATAGGTCACTCACTAAATGCAATAATGATTCAGATAATCACTGGAATTATGACTTTTTCTATCTTTAAAATTATAGAAACATCAATTCAAATAAAAACTTCACTAATTGATATCAAGAGAGCTATTGAGAATAATCTCTTTGAGATTTACGAAGCCCATGAGTTTAAGTGGCTTGATATTTTTAATAGCTCCTAAATTACAAAAATAAAATATATTGTTTTAAAAATTCACAATAAAAATTCTGAATCCCCGCTTAAATTTGTTGGAAGAACATTCCAAAAAAACAAAATATGATGATTTTTTAAAAAGTCAATGGAAATATTGTTTAATAATTAAACAGTAGTGAAAATACATATATATTAAAAAAAGCAATTAATTTAATAATAACTTTGGAGGTAAGCTAAGTGTTAGTATTTTTCTCTATTATGCTTATTGTGTTATTTATAGGCTTAGGTCTTACGATATCATCAACAATACTTCTTATATTATGCAATTTATACAAGAAAAAAACGGGAAAAAAAGCCCATATAGCAATCCGTATAATTTTGATCATTGTATTATTAGTTGGAGCTGCAGCATTTATTGTTCCTACAGTATTTTTGCTTTCATGTTGGTACGACGCACCAAAAATGCAACATTTGAAGTGATATTTCTATAAGAAAATAAGTAAAAACCTATATATAACTATTAATCAATCAAAGACAGAAATATACTTATAGTAGTTCCTGCAGATACTTCGCTATTTATCTTTACTCCATAGTCACTTCCATAAAGAAGTTTTATTCTATCATCCACATTCTTTATTCCAATGCCAGTAAAATGTTTATGCTTAGAGGTGGTAGAGGAATAAAGCTTTGACAGTTGTTCCTCATCCATACCAGCGCCATTATCCACTATCTCGCAGAATAACTTCCCATACTTTTCTGATATAAATACATGTATTCTTCCAGCTTCATCTCCATATCTGGTTTCGTTTATGAAAACATAGTTTTTTAGATTATCTATCTCTTGCTCCACTGTTATTGTTTCACTGGTTTCGTTTATGGTGTTTTGAAGAAGTGATATAAAAGCGTTTATGGTGTTGCTTGCCTTTTCCTTATCTCCTTTTAAAACCAGCCACTTTATAGATGCCAGAGTATTATAGATAAAGTGAGGATTTATCTGTATTTGAAGTGCTGATAGTGCTGATTTTCTTTGATTTTCCTTGGCTATGAGAAGTTTTTCTAAATAGTCGTTTAAGCCGTCTAGCATGTACTTCGATAAAACTGTATAATTTTTCCCATCAGAATTTATATTTTTATACTTTAGATTATTTTTGCTTATTTCTGTTGCTATGGCTTTGAAATAAATAAAAACAAATCTAGAGATAGGATTCTTGGAATTCTCTTGCTATCTATGCTGGTTGCTTTTGCAGCGCTTATGATACCCTTATTCAAGATGTTCAGCTCCTTCAAGGTGGTAGGCCTTAACACTACTGCTTCAGTAATAATACCAAGCTTATCCACTGCCTTTCTAGTATTTTTCTTTAGACAGAATACTAAGTCCTTTGCAAAGGAGCTTTTGGAAGCAGGCCGTATAGATGGATTGGATGAGCTTAGAGTTTTCACTAAGATTTATTTTCCAACCATGAAGTCCTCTTACGCAGCAGCGGCTATCATAACTTTTATGGGAAGCTGGAACAACTATATGTGGCCTCTAATAGCCTTACAAAGTCCTCAAAAAAGAACTGTTCCACTTATAATTTCAACCATGAGTTCATCTTATACCCCTGATTATGGCATGATAATGGCAGGAATAGTGATAGCCACCATACCAACGGCTTTGGTATTCTTCCTCATGCAGAAGCAGTTTGTTGGTGGAATGCTTGGCTCTGTAAAAGGTTGATATATATTTTTCTAAATCTATTGAAAGTTTATTAAAACTATTGGAAAATAGAGTTATGTATACGATATCAAGTGATGCTTAAAAATTATTGTTGATTATAGTTTCAATATGATGCTTTAAATATTACAATGGAGGATTATTAATATGGATTTAAAAACACCTAGTATAGAATGGCTTTCTGATACCTCAATTTTTGCAGTAAACAGGGTTGAAGCTCATTCAGACCATAAGTATTATACAAAAGAAGACGAGCTGAATTCAGGAGATATGAGGCTTAGACAGAGCTTAAATGGTAACTGGAAGTTTAGTTTTGCTATAAACCCAAGTTCAAGGGTTAAAGACTTTTATAAATTAGATTATGAATGTAATTGTTGGAAGGATATTGAGGTGCCTGGACACATACAACTTCAAGGCTACGACAAGCTTCAATATATCAATACTATGTATCCTTGGGATGGACATATTGAGCTTAGACCACCGGAAGTATCTGAAGAATACAATCCTGTAGGAAGCTATGTTAAGTACTTTCAATTAGACGAAGCATTAACTGGCGGTCCTTTATTTGTATCCTTTCAAGGTGTAGAAAGTGCCTTTTTCCTTTGGCTTAATGGAGAATTTATTGGCTATAGCGAAGATAGCTTTACTCCAGCAGAGTTTGACCTTACTCCTTATATAAAGAGTGGTGAAAACAAGCTTTCTGTAGAGGTTTATAAGAGATCTACAGGAAGCTGGTTAGAAGATCAGGACTTTTGGAGATTTTCAGGTATATTTAGGGAAGTATACTTATATACAGTACCTAAAACTCATGTACAAGACATATTTGTAAATACTAATCTTGATAAAGCCTATAAAAATGCTGTTTTGAAGGCAGAACTAAAGCTTAGTGGGCATATATCAGGTACTGCTGACTTGGAGCTTAAGGATAAAAGTGGAGTTACTGTAGCTAATTGTACCAATATTAAGTTAGAGCCCAATATGCAAATATCCATGGATGTAACTGACGTAAAGCTTTGGAGTGCAGAAGATCCATATCTCTATACTCTTTATGTAAGCTTAAAGGATGAAGATAATCAAACTGTAGAGATAGTACCACAGAGCGTTGGTTTCAGAAGCTTTGAGCTGATAGATAAGGTAATGCATTTGAATGGCAAGCGAATAATCTTTAAAGGGATAAATCGTCACGAATTTAACTGTAGAAGAGGAAGAGCCATAACTAAAGAAGATATGCTATGGGATGTAAAGTTCTTAAAGCAAAGTAACATAAATGCAGTTAGAACTTCTCATTATCCAAATCAAAGCTATTGGTATGAGCTTTGTGATCAGTATGGGATTTACCTTATTGATGAAACCAATCTTGAGACTCATGGTTCTTGGATGAAGATGGGACAGGTAATACCGGATTGGGTTATCCCTGATAGTAAGCCAGAATGGTTGGATATAGTACTTGATAGAGCAAAATCCATGGTAGAAAGAGATAAGAATCACCCTTCAATACTAATATGGTCTTGTGGAAACGAATCTTATGGAGGGGAAAATATCTATAAGATGTCTCAGTATTTTAGAGAAAGAGATGGTTCTAGGCTAGTACACTATGAAGGTATATTTCATGATAGAAGGTTCAATGCTACAAGCGATATGGAAAGCAGAATGTATGCAAAGGTTCATGAGATAGAAGCTTATTTAAAAGACAATCCACAGAAGCCTTATATAAGCTGTGAATATATGCACGCCATGGGCAATTCATGTGGAGCAATGCACAAATATGTTGAGCTTGAAGATAAGTATAAGCTTTACCAAGGTGGCTTTATTTGGGACTATATAGATCAAGCAGTAGTAAGTAAAAATAGATTTGGTGAAGAATTCTTAGCCTATGGAGGAGATTTTGATGATAGAGCTACAGACTACAATTTCTGTGGTGATGGGATAATATATGCAGACAGAACTATATCTCCAAAGGTACAGGAAGTTAAAAAGCTTTACCAAAACATAAAGCTATATGCAGATGCAAAGGGAGTTAGGGTAAAGAATGAAAATCTGTTTATAGATACCTCAGATTACTTTTTAGAATATATACTATATCTTAATGGAGTAGAGCAGTATAAGAATAAGCTAGAGGTAATGGTTAAGGCTGGTGAAGAAGCTTATTGTAGCCTTGACCTTCCTAAGCTAGAACAGGCTGGAGAATATTCTTTAGACGTAGCCTTAAAGCTTAAAGTATCAAAGCTTTGGGCAGAAAAAGGTCATGAAGTAGCTTTTGATCAGTATATATATCCTGTTAAGAAAGAAAAAAGCTCAAAGGAGCTTAATAAGATTAAAGTTATACATGGAGATGTAAATATAGGTGTTAAGAACAGAGACTTTAGTGTATTATTCTCAAAGCAGGAAGGTGGCATTGTATCTCTAAGATATAATGGGAAAGAGATGATAACTAGAACTCCAATGCCTATATATTGGAGAGCTACTACGGATAATGACAATGGAAACAGGCAAGGCTTTAGATGCGGCCAGTGGCTTCAAGCAAGCTTATTTCAAAGGTGCATGAAGGTTGAGGTCTTTGAAGAGGAATATAGTGTTAAGGTTGAATACACCTACAGTCTTCCGCTATCAGTGCCAACAGAGGTTAAAGTAGCCTATACTACCTATGAGGATGGTCAAATTAAAGTCAGCTGTAATTATAAAGGGGTAGAGGGACTTCCAGAAATGCCGATATTCGGTTTAGCCTTTAAGCTTTCTTCTGACTATGACAGCTTCACCTTCTACGGTATGGGCCCTGAGGAAAATTATATCGATAGGGTAAAAGGAGCTAGACTTGGTATATTTGATAAGCGTGTTTTAGACAATATTTCAAGATACCTAGTGCCTCAGGAAAGTGGTAATCACACTGGGGTAAGATGGGTTAGGCTTATAGACAAAAATGGCTTTGGCATTGAGTTCTTAGCAGAAGGAGAAAGCTTTGAGCTTGGAGTGTCGCCTTATACAGCCTTCGAACTTCAGAATGCCCTTCATTATCATGAGCTTCCAAGAACCAACTACACCGTTGTAACCATAGCTGGAAAGCAAATGGGTGTAGGTGGAGATGATAGCTGGGGAGCACCAGTTCATGAGGAATACTTAATTGATTCTTCAAAGGATATGAGCTTCCAGTTTCTTATAAAAGCAGTTAAGTAAGGTGGGCTTAATAAAAATCTTATTTTAGTAGCTAGTTATATAGGGCATGCTGCAGGATTTATTAGCTTAAAGTAAAATGTTAAGGCAAATGTAGATGAGAATTTAAACTGAATTTTAAATAGCAAAAATAGAAAAGGAAGTGATGAGTCTTATGATTCAACGCTTCCTTTCTTAATATATAAAGACTAGTATAAAATTTTTTTGTTTTCATAGGATTATGTTCATATGATGCATAAAAAGTAAATTGGCTAGGACTAAAATACAAGTAGATAATTAGTTATAAATGAAGTACTAGCGTTATGCTTAAAACTACCCAATCCTTAGCTTAAAGCAACTATTATAGCACCAACAGCTATAAGTGCTACACCAAAGCCATTCATCTTGCTTATCTTTTCTCCTAAGAACATAACTGCCAGTATGGTTGCAAGAACTACGCTGAACTTATCTATAGGTGCTACCTGAGACACCTTTCCATACTTTAAAGCTAGAAAATAAAATAGCCAAGAGAGAGCACCAGCTAAGCCGCTAAAGACAATAAAGGAAAAAGTCTTTTTATCAGAAATTATTTCTGGAATCTTGCTAAGCTTCCCTTGAAATACCACAACTAGAAAAAGAAAAGCAGCCATTATAATTGATCTTATAGCAGTAGCAGTATTTGCATCTACAGATTTTAGACCTATCTTACCAAAGATAGCTACAAGTGCAGCAAATACAGCAGATAACATGGCAAAAACAAACCAAAGAGCATTCATTAAATCCATCCCCTTATATAATTATAATACCTACTTAATTATAACTCTTATTACTCTAGAGCTTAGAATTTTAATGAAATTTTAATAAAAATTTTAGTGTTTTCTAATGTAAGAAAACTAGTATTAGTTTTATAGAGTAAAAGTGATTAAAGATATTGTTCTTAGGTTAAAAAGGTTATCTTAAAGATACTCTACGGGCACATTTTATATAGACTGCTTAATTTGGACAATATCAAATTATAATAGGAGGTATAAAGGTATGAAGGAATTTATATCAAAACTAAGAGAAAAGCTAACAAAAAACAATAAGAAGACAGCACGAATTGCAGCTATAGTTGTGGCGGTGATTTTTGTTATAACGGTAACGGTATTTTCAATAATATATTTTAGAGCAAAAGCAAATATAAAGTATAGCCAAGATCAATTAGAAAAGATAGCTTTAACCAAGGTTAAGGGTGAAGTTGTAGGCGTTAATAGGGAGCTAAACTTTAAAAAGGACAGTTTTGATTATGACTTTAAGATTAAAACTCCTAATAATGTGTTGAGAGACGTAAAGATGGACTCAGAGTATGGAGTTATATTGAACTCTAAAGGTAACATTAAAAAACAGACTAAAAAGAATAATACAAACAAAGTTAGAAAAAACAATAAAAATAAACAGAGCAAAAATGAGGATAATAAAAATGAGGACAATAATAGCAATCAGGAGTAAAATTGTTATATATTGAAAACTTGCCATGTTTATAAGCATGCTTTTGACATTAAGAAATTAATATAGCAGTGCTTTATGCGGTTAAGTAAAGAATTTTAGATGTATAACGGAGATGGTACGTTGAAGGATTTAAAGATACTTTTAGTAGAAGATGAAAAACAAATGTCTATGTTCATTGAGATGGAGCTTACACATGAAGGCTATAAAGTTGATACAGCCTATGATGGAAGAGAAGGCTTAAGTAAGATAGAAAAGAATAGCTATGATTTAATATTGCTAGATATCATGATTCCAGGCATCAATGGCATTGAGGTATGTAGAAGAACCAGACAGTTTTCAGAGGTTCCAATAATAATGCTTACGGCAAAGGGAGAAGTTTCGGACAAGGTTTTGGGGCTAGATGTAGGGGCAAATGATTATCTTACTAAGCCTTTTGCCATAGAAGAGCTTTTGGCAAGGATTAGAGCTCATACTAGAGGAAATACTATAATAAATAAAAGTGATAAGCTTATGATAGAAGATGTTGTTATGGATAGAAAAGCTCATCAAGTTTGGAGAAGTGGTCAAGAAATTGAGCTTACAAAAAAAGAGTATGAGCTGTTAGAAATGCTGATTTTAAACAAAAATATAGTTTTGACCAGAGAAAAGTTGATAGGCAGTATATGGGGATATGATTATGTTGGCGACACCAATGTAGTAGATGTATTCATAAGATATTTGAGAAGCAAGATCGATGAAGGTTTTGAACATAAGCTTATAACGACTATAAGAGGCGTAGGCTATGTGATTAAAGGTGACTAGTATGAACTTAAAATTTCTTAGAAGTGCAAAGATATCCTTAAAGCTTACCATCATTTATGCTTTTATGTTTTCTCTTATATTATTGGTACTTAGTTCAGTAACTTTATATGGAACTAAGTACTTTCTATATAAACAGGCAAATAAGCAAGTTCAAGAACTTACTGTCATAATAAAAAACAAGATTAATGAACAGCAAGAGCAACCTGACTTATATAGCAAAGAATTCTTTTTAGATATACCATCAAAGGAAAACATTTATATCAAGATATCAGACAAGGATGGAGCTATCATAAATCAATCTAGAAGAGTTAACTTTAATATAAAATCAAAGAGCATGGATGGTAAAACAAGGCGACTAGAGAAAAATGAGAAACATTTAATTTACTTAAATACCAGAGTTAAAAGTGCCTATGGTGTACTTTATATACAGGTAGTAAAAGATCTAGAAAATGAATACAGCTTTATGAAAATATTATTTATATTTATGGCAATTGCTGATTTCATAGGCATATTAGCTTCGCTTGCCTTTGGTTATATAATAAGTAAAAAGATGCTGATTCCTATAGATAAACTGACTAATACTGCTGAAAACATAAGCATTAACAACTTGAAGGAAAGAATAGAAGTAGAAGGACCAGATGATGAGCTGAGAAGGCTTGGAAATACCTTTAATAACATGATAGACAGGTTGCAGAAGGCTTTTGACAGCCAAGTGCAGTTTGTGTCTGATGCTTCTCACGAGTTAAGAACACCTATTGCTATAATCCAAGGCTATGCCAATCTTCTTGATAGGTGGGGGAAAGATGATAAGGAAGCCTTAGAAAAATCTATCTATGGCATAAAGCTTGAGGCTTCAAACATGGCAAATCTTATAGAGAAGCTGTTGTTCCTTGCTAAGGGTGACAGTTACACTCAAATAGTAGAAAAACAGTACTTTAAGATTAATGAATTGATAGAGGAGGTTGTGCAGGATACTAGGTTAATTGACGACGCTCATCTAATAAAAAATAGAGAGAATGCAGTAACGGAAGTATATGCAGATTATAAGCTACTGAAACAAATGTTAAGAATCTTTATTGAAAATAGCATAAAATTCACCCCACAAGGTGGATTTATATCAGTAGATTCTTTTGTAGAAAATGGCCAGCTGCAGATAAGTGTTACGGACACAGGTATAGGAATACCAGAAGAGGACATTAATAATATCTTTGATAGATTTTACACTGTAGATAAATCTAGGTCAAAGGAGAAGGGTGGAAGTGGATTAGGGCTTTCCATAGCAAGATGGATAGCAGAGGTGCATAACGCAAAAATTGAAATGCTTAGTGAAGAAGGAAGAGGTACAACTGTAATAGTAAAGTTGGATTTAAAAAACTAAATATTAATTTTAGTTAATAAGGTTATTCGTAGAGTTCAATATTAAAAGGTTGGGCTCTATTTTACTGTCTAGTAGCCATTCATGAAAACCAACTTTCAGAAAGCATAATGAAAAGGTTCTAATTTGTAGGCGTAAATTGGTCTATGAGGTAAGATTTATATAACATATAATTTTCTTTCTCGGTGAACATTATGAAAAGAGAGCTATCATCAAACTATTTGTGATTTGATGGCTTCTTAATTAATCAAGCTGAGGTGATGAATTTGAATAAAAAGTTTAGACCATGGATTTTTTCTTTAGTAATGATGCTCTCATTAAATTTATTATCTTCCTGTGCTCTACAAGAGAGACTGTATGATGTTCCTAAAGAGCCAGCAACACCAGACCCAAACACAGTAAATCTTGTGATAGATACCTTAAACTATAAGGATATGCCTAGAAACTTTAGAAAAACTACTGATTTGACCGTGCTGCAAAAAGATAAGACCATAGATGTGAAAGGCTTAGATAAGCTAAATATATCTGGAAGTCAGCAGTTTTCAGGCTTTAATCTTCCTCTTGTCATAAGTGGTATAAATACTAAGCTTCCTACTACAGTAATTGATTTAAGACAGGAATCTCATGGCTTTATAAATGACATCCCAGTGAGTTGGAAGAACTTAAAGAATGATGCTAATATTGGTATGACAAGGGAGCAAGTATTGGCAAGTGAAAAGAGTAAGCTTCAGAGTATTAAGCTCAATGTTCCAATTACTTTTTTTAATCATCCTAATATGCCAGTAACTCCAACTAAGGTTCAGGATGAAGAGCAACTAACAAAAGACAAAAATTTAAACTACATTAGAATCACTGTTACTGATGGTAAGATACCTACAAACGATATGGTGGATTACTTTATACAAGTAGTTAAGGATCAACCTAATGATACCTGGCTTCACTTCCACTGCAAGGAGGGTATAGGAAGAACCTCCACCTTCATGATAATGTATGATATGATGAAGAACTCAAAACAAGTTTCTTTTGATAATATAACAAAAAGACAATTAACCCTAGCAGGCTTTGATGAAAATGAAACAAGACTTTTCTATAATAAAGAGAGAACAGCTTTTTTACAAAACTTTTATAAATACTGCAATGAAAATAAAGATAACTTCAATATTAAATGGAGTGAGTGGATTAAGACTATTACTACTAGTAATAGTCCTTTTTCTAATTATGTAAAAAACACCTTAAAACCAAAACAACTTTATGTTATATCACAAGATCGCTTGTCAGAAGCTGAAAAAACTATGTTAGCTACACTTCAAGGAGTAGTTAATAGCCAATCTGCATATCAGATTTATATATTAAGTTCTAGTCAGCCAGATTATAGTTTATGGCTAAATGATCTCAAATCCAGTTATGGAGTAAACTTTAAAAATGTTTATGATCCTTGGGAGCTAGTACATATGTTTAAGGATTATGTAGAAGGTTATGTACTTTATAGCGGAGGTGACAACCCATCTATAAACAATGCCTGTTCTTTATGTGGATTAAAAAACTCTATTGCTGTGGATAAAAGTATTGAATATAAGGTAAAGCTTCACGGCATAACAAAGCTTAAGGGTGATTGCAGGAATACAAATGAAGCTTGGGCATATGAAAACTTGTGGAATAAAGGCTTAAACCATAGTTTAGTTATACAGCTTCAGCCTAGCAAAGCTTCAGTTCTAAGAGATTATGCCATAATGTCAAAGGCGCTAGTATTCTATGAAAATGATCCTAATACTACAAAGCTTAGAGAAAAAATATTTTCATCAATGGATAAAAATTCAGTATGCCTAGGTTGGGGACCAGATGAATTTGTTAATGTAAGCACAGCCTCTAAAAACGGAGTAAGTGTTGTGGCAGCAGATTGGTCTTACAATCTAACAGTTCTAAGTTCCTTCGACTCTAAACCCTTAATGCAGAAAGCTGAAGATAAGGAAATACCAAAAGAAGACAATGTCCATTATGTTACCTTTATGATGTCTGATGGTGATAATCAGCAGTGGAATCTTGGCTCCAATTATAACTCTCAAAAGTGGTTTGGTTCTACAAATAGAGGAAGGTTCCATATGGGATGGGGCATAAGTCCATCCATGTATTACTTAGCACCTACAGTGTTTAAAAAATATTATGACTGTGCTTCTAATAAACCCTTTGAGGATTATTTTATAGTTCCTCCTTCAGGTAATGGGTATATGTACCCAAGTAAGTTTGAAAAAAGCAGCTTGAAGTTATATTTACAGCAATTAGATAATTATATGAAAGACACTGATGAGAAATATATGGCAGTCATAGATGATGGTAGTTTTCATGACAATAGGCTTTGGAACAAGTTTACGGATAAGCCTCATATGAAAGGTATATTTTATTTAGATTATCATAGGCATGATAACTATCACGGAGAGATAATATGGTCTAAAAATAAACCAATAGTATCCTGCAGAGATTTGCTTTGGAGTGGCTTAGAAGATGAAAGCCAGTTAGTTAAAAATATTAATGATAGAGTTGAAAATGGTGAAACCAATGTGAAGGATCCTAAAGCCTACACCTTTGTATATGTTCATGCCTGGAGCAAGAGTATGAATGATGTGAGGTCTGCTATGGATATGTTAAATAAGAATCCAAAGGTAAGAGTAGTTAGTCCAAAGGTTTTCATGGAGACTATTGATAGGAATGTAAAAAGATGACCTTTTAAGACTCTAATCTAAAATACATTGGAATTTTAATGGTAGTGTGATATAATATGTAATTAAGTTACGTTTATATATAATAAGTTGTAACTTGCTTAAATAAGCCTAGCGTTTTAAGTTTATATAACCAATAAAAGGTTACTGGATGCTTACCAGTAACCTTTTATTTATTATTGAGAAAATAACTCTAAAAAGTAAAAAGCGTGCTATCTTCGACCACAGCACGTTTTTACTAACAACTTAAGATAATTTAACTTATAAAACCACAAAAGTTGTTTCCTTATGTTAACTATGGCATATTTTCAAGGAAAATAAACTTTAAATTAGTAAGCTATTTAGTGGGACTACTTAAGTTGTATGTTTATTTAATCATTTTAAGAACTGTACTAAATATATAAAACTTCACCAAAAATCAATTTTCAAAGCTCCTCTAGTTTCTGAGAGGAGAATTTGAGAATATAAGTTTTATTACGAAGTTATACAGCTACAACTAAGGTAAAGGAATTGTTTAGATAATAAGAATACTTAAATACTATTATAAATTGAAACTTTAGCAAAAACGCTTTACGATAAAGGCTCCAATAACTATGAGTAAATATACTGCTCCTAGGCATACTATTAAAGCACCAACCTCAACAGTTTTCACACCTAAAGCATATAAAATAAATAATCCAAGACCGATTCCTATTAAGACAATATATAATACAATTAGAAAGTATCTCTTTAAAATAGCTACATTTCGTTCATCGATAGGTGGAATATTGGTAGCGTTCTTTTTGGATATTAAGGAGATTATATTAGGTACAAGTAATCCTATGAGACTACCGCCTACAGAAGTTAGGGCTAAGGTGTTAAAATTTATATTAGATCTTATGCTTAATACGTAGGACACCACTAGTACTCCTGCTACAAAGATTACACCTAGATACAAATTTGCAAATAAACTAAGTTTTTTTGTTTTCATATAACTAATCCTCCTTACTATTCTTTTCTAAATAAAATAACTGCTCTATGGGTACATCAAAATAGTCAATCAATTTTAAGGCTAGCTCTAAGCTAGGATTGTATTTGTTTTTTTCTATGGCATTTATGGTCTGTCTTGTAATCCTAAGATCTTCGGCCATCTTTATCTGAGTTATTCCTCTTTTTTCTCTTATTTCTCTAATGTGGTTTATTACCTTCAAATAAAATCATCTCCTAGTAATGTAAAGATATCTTTACGTTAATTGTATTGCAAATAATTGGATGTGTAAAGATATCTTTACATTATTTTTGGATTTATATTTTAAACAACGCTATGATTAAATTAACAGGTACTTTAATAGAGCATAAAAAATAAATTAACTTGAGTTCTAAGAACTTTAAAGTCTTTAATGGCAGCGAAATATAAAAATTAGAAGCAAGGGGTAATATCTATGGTAGCTTCTATGAAATAAGTATTATTCATAAAATTAGTTCAGAATTTTGATGACTAGTAAGCAGCAATGTTATATTATTTATATGAAAGCAATAATTTGCCATGGATAGAGAAGCCTGATAGTACATCATTAATAAACACCTAATTAAGAAAAGCTTCTATCTGAACACATATTGGAAGCTGTGAATGAATATCTGAAGAATATCACTTAGGTAATTTTTCAAATGCACAAGCTTTATAAACACAAACAACACTTGAATGGAGAAATAATTATGGATAAAAAGAAGTGGGCGGCGGTAGCCTTCTCAGTGTCATTGATTATAGCTGCTGTAGCTTTATTGATTAATATGATTACTTTAACAAATAACAACAGAGCGATGATAAATGAACGTGGAGAAAAGATTCAGGCTAATATACTTGATTTATATTCTACAGTTAAGGATGCTGAGAAAGATTTAGCTAACAAGGATACTAAGAGTCTGCAAAGGGATTACTGGAAATTCAATGAGGCTGGAAAGCTAGACTTACCAAAGAAGTCGGTACCTGATTTCCTTTTGGGTTTGACAAGAGAGTATCAAGATCTAAATAGATTAAAGGATAGCAATGGATCTGACCAGCAGATGGCTGAGGCTATAGATCGAACTCAACTTAAGCTAGAGAAGCTTGAAGGGGCACTGAATATTATAATAGAGGATTGCAAGATAGATCCTGTAAAGTATTATTTTCTAGATAAAGAGGAGAATAAAGCTATGGAGAAGGCATTAAATATGCTGACTGAGAGTAATTCGTGAGCTTTGGGTTTTGTAATAATTAGATAGTATTATAATTTAAGTATGGTATTAATATTTATTTAAGACTAATTTGAGCCATAATTAAGCATTAAAAATACAAGCTATTCTTCATTGGATTCTGAGAAAACATTGCTACTAATAAAGGACTCGGTGGATAAGAAAACTCTTTACT
The DNA here is from genome assembly GCF_004015185.1 of Clostridium manihotivorum. GTDB lineage: Bacteria > Bacillota > Clostridia > Clostridiales > Clostridiaceae > Clostridium_AR > Clostridium_AR manihotivorum. The sequence goes on from NZ_CP025746.1 coordinate 427,258, forward strand.
CAATAAGAAAATAAGAAAGTCTTTGCTAGAACAACCTAGTAATATCAATTCTTTAGAAAAGCGTTTAGCAATTTAAAATGTCTTTTACAGATGGTTCATTTTAACTGGCTAAACGCTTTTAATTATAAATATATTATATATCATTTAATAAACTGAGTTGAACCGCAGAAACCTTCTGATGATAAGAGGGCATCTTTAAGGATATTCCATACTTGCTGCAGGCTTCTGATAAGCTGTAGTATAGCTTTTTAGCATTTCTCACAGAGCAGCTATACCTGTCTCCAAAGCTTTTCTCATATTTCATACGAAGCCCTGTAAAGCTCTTATCTAATCTTTTATAATAATAGTCTCTTTGTCTATCACGTAAGGACATTCCAAGCCAAGGAACTATATGTTTAACTCCATAATAACTTGCTTTGTTTACTATATCTAAAATATTTTCTTCAGTATCTTCTATAAAAGGCAAAATAGGCATCATGGTTATACTTGTGCATATTCCTAATTCAGAAAGCACTCCAAGTGCCTTAAGTCTTTCAGAGGAAGAGGGAGCACCAGGTTCTATTACTTTAGCTAGATTATCATCAGTAGTTGTAATAGTTATAGCCACAGAAGCATAGATTTTATTTATCTCTTCAAGCAAATCTATATCTCTTAGAATTAAACTGCTTTTTGTAGTTATGTGTACCGGATAGTTATATTCGGCAATTGCTTCTAAGCAACCACGGGTGATCATATAATCTTTTTCTGACTTGGTATAAGGATCACTCATAGCACCAGTACCTAAGCAGCCCTTCTTTCTTTTATTCTTAAGCTCTTTTTTTAGTATTTCTACAGAATTTCTCTTTACTATAAGCTCATCAAAGTTATCTATTCTATAACACATACTTCTTGAATCGCAATATATGCAGTGATGTTCACAACCTCTATAAGTATTAAAGGTATAATTAACTCCAAACCATCTACTAGGATTCTTACTGGCAGAAAGTAAAGTTTTTGCATCTATTTCTTTATGCATTTCAGTCCCTCCTAAAATAAACATACTAGCCTAGTTATTAGCTCTATATTCTATTCTAGTATACCTTAATTAATAAGACAGCTGTATGTCATAATAGGTCAAGGGGACGGACATAAAGCTGTGCATATTGTTTAAATAGATTTATTGGGAAAAAATAAAAAAAGATAAATATAGAAGTAATTAATGCTAGAAATAAAGATATAATAAAGACTATTTCTGTTTTTAAAATTGATATAGCTTTATTCCAAAGCTGATTTGTATTTATAAAATATCCTCAACACTTATATAGATTGACTATAAGCTTATTAATATTAAGCGAATTATAATTAAGTACCAACTCTCAGTTACATACCTATAATCTATCTAATCTTAGTAGTTATATGTACAACTTTTTTATAGTAAAAAGCTGTATACTGATTAATTAGTATACAGCCGCGTTTTATAAGTTGTTATAGATTGCTCCAAGCAGTGTTAGGTGTTAAATATGGATTTTGATTACCAGAGGTTGTGGTTGCACCAGTATTTACCCAATATCTTGAGCTACCAGATGTTGATGAAAATTGAATTGCAACTTTACCAGTATCTCCCCAAGCGCATAACCCAGCATCTCTTACATAAAATCCATTTCCACTTGGTATTTCACCAATATAATGTAAGTTATCATCATAATAATTTAGAGTCACTCTTGCAGTGTAATATCTAAGGCTTCCATTTTCAGGACTGAAATGTCTAGCAGCAGAAGTACCTCTAATATCACTAAGCACAAAGCCCTGTTTCCAATTTCCATCTGCTGCTACAAAATAGACACAGAATCCATAGAGCTCAGTCGGATATTGAAAGCCATCTGCTAGTACAAATTTCTCTCCAGGCCATATGGAACCTAAGTAATTCACCCCCACATATTTAGATTGATTTGGGTCCCATGTAAAGCTAGCATATACAGCTGATTTACTAGAACTATTGTTTATACACCAATATCCTCTTTCGTATGAATTGTCTAATGCAGTTGCCATAATAAATCCTCCTTGATTATATATTTTAAACACTTTTCATAAAGTAAAGAGATAAGATAGCTTAAAGTGTAAAGATATATACAAGTTTTATTTATAATAAAAATGAAAAGCTAGTACGAAGAGAACTTGATAACCAGTTGGCAGAAAGAAAAATAAGAATTTATAATTGAAGAAACTTATAGATTTGATTTTTAATTATAACCTAGCCAATATCAATATAAGAGGATTGTTCTAACAAATTTATAGGTTTATTAAAATGAATATGTGTAAACTAAGAAAATAATTTGTAATAACATTAAAATATGCGGTTTTATAGGGAAGAGATAGCATATAAGAATATATATATATAATATTAACAGATATACATTTACATAAGTTACTTTTTTTTCTCTATGTATAAAGAACCGATAATTTTTATATGAGAGGAGAATACTTATGGAGGGTGATATATTAAAGTTAATAGCTACTCAAGGTGCTTTTGCAATTTTGTTTAGTTATTTATTATTTTATGTATTAAAGGAAAACAGCAAAAGAGAAAGTAATTACCAAAGTATAGTTCAAGAATTAACAGAGCTATTACCACAAATTAAACAAGATGTAGAAGATATTAAGGAAAAGTTATTAAAATAGCTAATCTAAAAAGTCTTTTTAGTAAAGTAATTATAGAAAAGCATTTAAAATTAACATTAGATAAGTATGAATTAAGGCTATTAAAGGTTAAGGTTGGAGGCTGTGATGCCATCCAACCTTAATAAAATGTTGATTTAGAACATTAAAGTATCCGCCCATTGATATAATGAGTTAGTTTGCCAGATCTAATAAATATTCTTTACCATAAATATTAAACAGCATAATAATTGTAATCAACAATATGATTAATCATCTGATCATCAAATATCCATACTTCTGCTTTTAATAAATTGTCATTTATTAACTTTGCATCCTTAATTACGGCAATTGCAGCTCCTGTGGTTTGTGTCACCATTTTTGAAGTTCCATCTTGTACATTTAATGAGTAAATGGAGTTCCCCTGAAAACCCATCCCATATGCGTTTCCAACAATCACAAATAAAGTATTTGCTTTTCCATCAACAACTTTCAATGCACTAACTTGAGGATGTTCTAAGTTATTTCTATCTATAAATTTAAATTCCTTATACTTATTGGTTAAAGTATCTCTCACTAATACTGTAGCTGGGCCTTCTTCGTCTGCATACTCTCCCTTACCAACAATTGATGCTTCATAATTAGTGTTGCCTACTTTTTTTAATGGAGTACGCCAATCACTTTTTATACTATTTTCAGGATTGATTTCTTCAAAATATGTTTGACTATTCACTGTTACACTATTGCTAGTGTTTAGTCTAATCTCTTGTGCTTTAGCTGATACACCTGCATTAGTAATTGGCAACAAACAACAAATTACAAGTGCCTTTATTAGAAATTTTTTCATATTTTATACCTCTTTCCATAAATGTTTTTTACGAATAACATTATAACATATTATTTTACATTTAAATACAAAAAAGATAAAAAATATTAAATTTAGGAGTTGGTTATTGTGGGCTTTTATGAAATTATGTTAATATTTGTATAATATAGTGCTATTTAATAAAAATTAAGCGTGATAGATATGTGAAGCAGTTTCTTAAAGATAAAAATATATTGACAACATGACTCTATAGTCATATACTATGACTAAGGAGTCACATGACTGAGAAGTCATAAATATTTACGTAAATACAGGTGAGGAAATATGCCAAAGGAAACTTTTTTTAATCTTAATGAAGAGAAACAAGAGAAGGTGATGAGAGCTGCTGTAAGTGAGTTTTCCAACAATGGTTTTGAAAAGGCCAACATAGGAAGCATTGCGAAGAGTGCTTCAGTTGCCAAGGGAAGTATGTATCAGTACTTTGAAAATAAGAAGGAGCTGTTCATGTTTTCAGTGCAGTGGTCTGCTCAGCTTCTTATGGAAAAGTACGGCAACTATATAATAAATGTTGATGAAAACATAAATATATTTGATTACTTATATGAAAGTTCAAGAGATGTATGGGGACAGCTTAACGATGAAAGAGAGTTAATGATTTTTATTCAGGATGTATTTTTAGGTAAGTACAGTCACTTAACCAATGAATCAATGAGTTACATGATGAAGGTTTCTGATGAATATATGCTTAAGATAATAAGATCTGGGAAAAAGAATGGTTATATAAGAACGGATATAGACGATGAGATTATAGCGTTATTTATGACAGGGGTTTCTGTGAAGATGAAGGAGCACATGATGAATAGGGCCAGAGAGGCTGGAGAAGATATTATTGACGAAAGCTTTGATGTGATAGCGAAAGACCTTAAAAGTATGATTGAACTTCTAAAAAGCGGAGTTGGAACTAAATAAAACTTATATCATCTATAACAACTTAAATACAGCAGGATTATTAATTATAAGTGAAAAGCCAGCATTTTATTATATAGGCTTAGTGAGGTTACAAGTCTTATTATATAGGGAGGCATGAGAGAAATCATGTTTATAGAGATTACAAACTTAAAAAAGAGCTATGAGACAGGTGAAGTTGTAACGGAAGTGCTTAAGGGCGTAAGCATGACTTTAAATAAAGGAGAAATAGGGGTTATCCTTGGACCTTCTGGTTCAGGAAAATCCACTTTGCTAAATATAATAGGTGGGATAGATCGCAGTGATGCCGGTAAAGTCCTAGTGGACAGTGAAGATATCACAACCCTTAAGGATGATAAGCTTACAGATTATAGAAGAGATAAGATAGGCTTTATATTTCAGTTTTACAACCTCATTCCTAACCTTACTGTAGGGGAAAATATAGAGGTGGTATCTAATATAAGTGATAAACCTTTAAATACAGATGAAGTCCTTAAGGCTGTTGGAATGTTAGAAAAAAAGTATAGATTTCCAAAGGAATTAAGTGGTGGAGAGCAGCAAAGAGTGGCCATAGCTAGAGCAGTAGTGAAGAATCCAAAGCTGCTTTTATGTGATGAACCCACTGGTGCTTTAGATTTCACTACTTCAAGAGAAATCCTTAAGCTTTTGCAAAAGGTAAATAAAGAGTTTGGAACTACAATACTTATGATTACTCACAATGGTGCTATAAGCGATATGGCAAACAAGGTTTTTAAAGTTAGAAGTGGAGAAATAGTAGAGCAGTTTGAAAATGAAGTGATCTTGCCAGCAGAAAGGATTGAGTGGTAATGGTTATAAATAAAAAGATAAAAAGAACCATGCTAGAAAACAAATCTCAATACATTGGATCATTATTTTTAATTATCATAAGTTGCATGCTTTATACCATGTTTAACCAACTAACTAGCAGCATGAAAAGCATATCCTACTCCTTCGAAAAAAATTATTATCAAGAGGATGCCAGCTTTATAGCTGATAAGCAGCTTACTAATATAGCTGATTTAGAAACAAAGTTCAATATGCGTATGGAGCAGCAGAAAACCTTAGACTATAAGCTTTCAGAGGGCAATACTCTTAGGCTGTTTAGTGAGAATAAAAAGGTGAATTTGCCTGCTATAATTGAAGGCAATGCTTTGACCGGTGGAGATATAATAATTGATCCAGCCTATGCCAAGGCTAATGCTATAAAGGTTGGAGATAACATAACCATAGCTTCTAAGAGCTTTAAGGTGTCAGGCTTTATGTCATTGCCCAATTATATCTATGTAATAAAACAGGAAAGTGACATACTAAATGATCCAAAGAGCTTTGGTATAGCATCTATAAGCAAGGAAGACTTGAATAAGCTTTCTGGAGGAAATATTTCCTACGCAATAAGATTTAATGAGAGAGGAAATGTTGAAGCTAATATAGCAAAATTCAAAGCCTATTTAAAAGAGCAAAATATAATAGTGCTTAAGTGGAGTAATATAACTGATAATCCAAGGGTAACCTATGAAACTGCTAAGGTTCAGGGAATAGAGCAGATGAGTTCTTCAATGCCAATATTCATACTTCTTCTAACCTGCATACTTACCGGAATAGTTATATGGAGAATGCTTAAGAAGGAGTTTGCATCCATAGGAACTCTATATTCCTTTGGGTATAGAAAAAAAGAAATAATGAGGCATTATATAACCTTTCCTTTATCCATAGCTGTTGTTGGTGGAGTAATAGGAACTATACTAGGAGCACTTACTGTTAAGCCTATGTTGAAGGTTATGCTTAGCTATTTCAATATGCCAATGGGAAATATTCATTTTGATCTAAAATACGTGATTATAAGTATTATACTGCCAATAGTGTTTTTAGGGGTATGTGGCTACTTTGTAGTAAATAGAGCCCTAAAATATTCTCCTTTAGATTTAATGAGAGGTGGAGCAGAAAAGAATAAGGTAGGGTTTATTGAAAAGAGATTAAAGTTAGATAAGCTTAAGTTTTCCACTAAGTTTAAGGTAAGAGAACAGCTTAGAAGTATACCTAGAAGTATCTTCTTATTGCTAGGAATAACCTTTGCTACAATGCTTCTGCTTATGGGCTTTGTGATGAAGAGTTCTATGGATTACCTTGTTAAAGATACCTACGAGAATACTTATAAATATCAATACCAGTATCTATTCAATTCCTTACAGACAAAGGATACCTCAGGCGGAGAAGGCTTTTCTATATCTCCTTTTACCTTAAAGTCTGATGAAAAACAAAATCTTAGTGTATACGGAATAGCTGAAAACACTCAATATATCTATCTAAAGGATGAGAAGGGAGAAAAGCTTGATACTAGTAAGGTTTTAATAACTAAGCCTCTAGCAGATAAGTTAAAGCTTAAAACTGGTGATACTTTAAAGCTGATAAATAAGATTGACTCAAAGGAATACGATATAGCTGTAGACGGCATTGCAGATACCTATGTTGGTGAATATATTTATATGCCAATCAATAACTTTAACTCTATGCTAAGTTATCCAAAGGGAAGCTATATGGGAGTTTGGAGTAAGGATAATTTAAACATACCTGAAAGCAAGCTTTTAAGCACTGCGACTTTGGATGATTTCAAGAATGCCTTTGATGCCTTAACTAAGCCAATGCAAGCTTACGTTGGAGCTATAGCCTTCATGGCCTTTATCATAGGACTTATAGTTATCTATGTGGTTACTTCTTTAATAATAGAGGAGAATAAAGAGAACATTTCTCTTATGAAGGTCCTTGGCTATAAGAAGAAGGAAGTATACTCGCTGATACTAAATAGTTCTTCATTTATAGTGGTACTAGGCTATATAATTGGAATACCGCTACTACTTGCTTCAATAAATGAAATGATTAATTCAGCTAGCAAAAGCATGAACTTGGCATTTCCTATAAGGGTTAACTATATATATGCATTTATTGGATTTGTGGTAATCTACCTTACTTATGAGGTTTCAAAGGCCGTAAGCAGAAGAAAAGTAAACAGAATATCCATGACAGAAGCCTTGAAGTCTAGAGTAGAATAGAATCTTTAAATTAGGTTCTACTAAAAACGTGTTGAAATTAAGTGGTCAGTGATTCGATGCTTAGATGAGCTTACGCAAAGAATTAATATTATTGGATATATCAAAAAATAAAGGGGCTGTTGTATTGGCGATTAAAAACCGTTGATGCTCAGCCTTAACTTTTTAGGAATTTATAAGAATTATGACTATGTTTCTATTTACTTCTTTAAATAAAGACAAGCTATCCATAAAAGGATCAGCAAATGTTAGTGATTTAATGAAATGTGAGATTGTAGTTGATTCAGAAAATAACTCTGAAAAGTAAAAAAACGTGCTTCCTCGCTAGAACACGTTTTTTACTAAATAACTCAAGATAATTTTTTAAACTTATAAAACCACAAATTTCTAAGAAAAATAAACTTTAAATTAAGGCTATGTTTTAATATAGTGTTAAAAATATATAAATAATTAAGGGAAGCTATTTTGGCTTCCTTAACTGGGCTTTTAAGAATATGGTGTAATAAAATGTTCTGATAAAAACACATAAAATTCAATTAAATATTCAATGAATTTTACCATCCATATGTATCAAATCGCACACCAGATATATAATTTGTTATTGCTTTTTTTATGTATGGGATAACGTTAGGCGGAAGATTATCAATTTCAAACCACGATAAATCATCACATTTATGTGGTTCCATATTTACTATTTGGCCATCCCATAAATCTGCTGAAAAAAAGAAATCAATTCTTTCATCATCTGATTTTCTGTGCATTACACCTGCAAATTGAATATTGTTTGGTTTGATTTCTATTCCTGCTTCTTCTCTTGCTTCTCTTATCATTGCTGATTTTACATCTTCGTTTCCGTCTGAATGTCCTGCCACTATGCTATAATTCCCATCCTCATATCCTGTATTAAATCTTCTTAATAATAATATTTTACCTTCTCTAATTAGAAAAAGATGTACGGCAACAGGCATTTGAAATCTTTTCTTATTCAAATAAAAAACTCCCTTCTATAGTACGTCACATATTACAATTGTGCAATAAATTATAGTTAAGCTATATGCTAATTATAACATTTATTTCAATATAATGTATGTGTTTGTATAGATACTGGATATACTTCCTTGAAGTGTACTGTTTTTCTATAGGCATGGACTACATTGCATTGAACCATAAAGCTCTTCACTTTTGGGCTTAAAGAAGGCAGATGATGAAAAATGCTCACTTCAGTGACTTTTTTGCTTTAAATAATCCAATAGATATATAATCAATCTTTAATATAGGATGCAATTTATAGGGAACCTTTATGAAAACTTAATTTATACTTGTTATAAAATCGCGGCTTCTGGGGATTTTGTGTCATGTATAAATTAATAGTTGAAGTTGGTTCCCTATATAGGGAACCTTTATGAAAACTTAAATTAAACTTGTTATAAAATCCTGGCTTCTGGGAATTTTGTGGCATGTATAAATTAATAGTTGAATTTGGTTCCCTATAGTAATAGCCTAGCAATCAAAGAAAGAACTATCAATTTATTAATTTAAAAGGTTTACATAATAAAAATATCTATATGATGAATATTAGTACATTAATGCAAATATAAATATTAAAGCTAGTCAGTTATTTTATGGACTAATAAGTAAATAAATAATTTTAATACAAAAATTTCAAATTTAATGTTGACAAAAATGGTCTGGTTACCTATAATTGGTATTAGTAACATTATAGGAATACTATGAAATAATGGCTATGATAAGAAGAGTAGGTTAAGGAATATTTACAGAGAGAGACTTTCCTGGCTGTAAGAAGTCTCAATGGAACTTAATTGAAATGCATCTTTGAGCTCTGAATCGAAGTTATTAGTAGACTTCAGCGGGTACGCCCGTTAAAGCGTTGGTATTTTTGATATTTAGGCACATGAGATATCCTCTTCTACAAAGAAGTAGTGATAAGCAGAGTGGAACCGCGGAGAATCTTCTTCGCCTCTGTATATTAGGGGCGATTTTTTTGCGTGGTTTTTCATAATATTAATTTTATTGGGGGAGAAGAAATGAAGAAAAATTTATTAAGGGCTATGATTTTAAGTCTTAGTGCAGTACTCATCTTCACGGGATGTTCTGGTGGTAAGGATGACTCGAAGGATGATACTGCGGTAGTACAGCAAAAGGTTGAAGACAGCAGTGAACAAATAATAAAGGCGACAGATTTAAGTAAAAATGTACAAAAGGCCAAGGATAGAAAGGATACCTTTGTAGCAGCTATTTCAGCTCCAGGAGGAGTATTTTTGCCATATTTCTATGATAACGGCTGGGATGGAAATGCCACTTCACCTATGTTTAGTGCTTTAGTAGGACTAGATAGAAACGGTAAGGTGATACCAGACTTAGCTGAGAGCTGGGATATATCAAAGGATCAGTTAACTTACACCTTCCATTTAAGAAAGAATCTAAAGTTTAGCGATGGTTCACCATTAACCGCAGATGATGTAGCTTTTACACTTACACTATTAGATGATCCAGCTTATTCCGGTGATATGGATATTTCTCTTGCTTCCATAAAAGGCGGAGATGATTATAAGAATGGATCAGCAACCTCTATTTCAGGTATTAAGGTAATAGATCCACAGACCGTAGAAATAACTACTGAAAAGGTAAATGCACAGAGCTTAACTACTCTAGGAGTTCAGGTATTGTCAAAGGCATACTATGGAAAAGACTACAAAAAGGGACAACTTGATTATTTGAAGAGTTTATACCCAGCACCTTTAGGAGCAGGCCCATATAAGCTTGATAAATATGTTCCAGGTCAAGAAATACGTTATACTGCCAACGAAAACTACTATGGAGGAAAACCTTCTGTAGAGCATTTAATATATAAGGTTACTTCAAAGGATACAAAGCTTCAATTATTCCAAACTGGAGAAACCGACTATGATGGATTTACCGCTGATGAGGACACTGTAGACCAATTAAAGGGCTTAGGCTTTGCAAATATTAGAATTGCTACAGCTAACACTTACAGTTTCTTATATATAAATAATAAAAAGCCATATCTTAAGGATACTTTAGTGAGACAGGCACTTATATACGGTCTAGATCGTAAAAAATATGTAGATGTAGCTTATAAGGGTTACGGACAAGTAGCAAATGTTCCTGCATCACCAGTTTTATGGTCTTACTCAGATGATGGTGTAAATAAATATGAATTTAATACAGATAAAGCAAAGGAACTTCTAGACAAAGCTGGCTGGAAGGTAGGAGCTGATGGAGTACGTGAAAAAGACGGACAAAAGCTTAAGATAAATTACTTAGCTAGAAGTAAGGATGACGAGCTTATTCCAATAGCGAAGGAAAATTATAAGGCACTAGGAATAGACTTTAACGCAGAGATAATGGACTTTAATGCTTTAGTAGCAAAGCTTAAGAAAGGTGATTATGACTTTGCAGCGGTTTCTACTTCAATGCTTGGAGATCCTAATGATGCTGTAGGTGAGTTTTTATCAACTTCCCAAGGAAACTATTCAGGTTACTCAAATCCTAAGATTGATAAGCTAATACTTGATGGAATAGCTACAACTGATGTTGCAAAGAGAAAAGAGATATACAAGGAGCTTTATAAGGAGTTCAGCAATGATCCACCTATAATACTTCTAAACTATAGAAAATCAGTAGCAGCCTACAATGGAAGAATAGAAGGCCTTGATATTGATAACTTCAATGGAATTGGAGCTACCCTAGCTAAAGTTAAGATAAAACAATAAATTATATATTTCATATAAAGTAAAAAGGTCTAGCCGATGCTAGACCTTTTTGGAGATATATGAGGGGAGGCAGTATATGAAAAAATATATCTTAAAAAGATTTGTTCAGATGATTCCAACCTTGATTGGGGTATCAATGATAGTTTTCTTTCTCTTTGCCTTGTTGCCAGGAGATTATATAGATTCAAATCTTCAGCTTACACCGCAAAGAGCACATGAACTAAAGGCATTATACGGATTAGACAAACCTATACCAGTACGTTATGTAAATTGGGTGAAGGATGCTCTTACTGGCAATCTTGGCTTTTCTTTAAAGTATCAAGAATCAGTAACCTCACTTTTAAATAAATATATATGGAATTCTTTTATAGTAGCGGTATTTACCCTGATACTGTCTTGGAGTATAGCACTTATAATAGGAGTTTTTTCTGCGCTGAAGCAGTACTCAATTTTTGATAGAATCGTTACTTTGGCAGTATTTGCATCTATGTCCTTTCCATCCTTCTTCATAGGACTTCTTATGATTAAGTTCTTTGCGATAGATCTGAAGCTGCTGCCGGTAGGCGGGATGATAGATACGGGAAGTAACTATATGGGGTTTACCTATGTGTTTGATGTGTTAAAGCATATGATACTTCCTGTTGCAATACTTACTTTCTTAAGTATTGGATCTCTTACCAGGTATTTTAGAACTGGTATGCTTGACGTTATAAGGCTGGATTTTATACGTACAGCAAGAGCAAAGGGTTTAAAAGAAAAGACTGTTATCTTTAAGCATGCTTTAAAGAATGCTATTCTTCCTGCAATAACTCTGCTGGGATTTGAGCTGCCGGGCTTATTCTCCGGTGCAATAATAACAGAGCAGATTTTTAACTGGCCAGGAGTTGGAAGAGTTCAACTTGAAGCTCTAAGCTATAGAGACTATCCAGTGCTTATGGCTTTTACCATGTTTTTATCCTTCTTAACTATACTAGGTAATTTTTTAGCAGATATTTTATATGCTGCAGCAGATCCTAGAATAAGACTTAAATAGAAAGAGAAGAGGTGAAGGTATGATAAATTCAAAGGTTGTTAATAAAAGCAAGGCTGTAAGAAAGTCGGAATCCTTATGGAAACAAGCCTTTAAGAGACTAAGAAAAAATAAATTAGCGATGATAGCACTTATATTTCTCATATTGATGCTTTTATTTAGCTTTATAGGACCATTATTTTCTCCATATGTTTCAGGAACCGTTAATGCCTCAAGCATAAGCAAAGCGCCTAGTGCTAGACATTGGCTAGGTACTGATAAGCTAGGAAGAGATATTCTTACAAGACTTATGCAGGCAGGAAGAATTTCTTTAACCATAGGAATTGCCTCCATGCTGGTATCAGTGATATTTGGAGCTATATTAGGGGCTATTTCAGGCTTTTATGGAGGCATTGTAGATAACCTAATAATGAGGCTTGCAGATATATTGATGTCCATACCTGGTTTGCCACTGCTTATGATAATAGGAGCACTGCTATCTGAGTGGAAGGTTCCAGGAGAGTATCGTATATATATTGTTATGATAATGCTTAGTTTAGTAGGATGGCCAGGGCTTGCCAGACTTATAAGAGGGCAAATATTGTCCCTTAAAGAGCAGCCTTTTATGCAGGCCACTGAAGTGCTAGGTCTCAGTGACAGAAGGAAAATTTTTAATCATTTAATACCTAATACAATTCCTATATTGTTGGTAGTAGCTACCTTAAATGTAGCTGGAGCTATATTAAGCGAATCTGTATTAAGCTTTTTAGGCTTAGGGGTAGTACCACCAGCGGCTTCTTGGGGAAATATGATAGATGCGGCAAATAACCTGATAGATTTCCAAAAGAGACCTTGGCTTTGGGTACCTCCAGGAACAGCAATTTTCCTTACGGTTATATCCATAAACTTATTAGGTGAGGGCTTAAGAGATGCTCTTGATCCTAAGATGAAAGGTAGGTAAGTTATAATGAAAAAAACACTATTAGAAGTAAAGAACTTAAAAACCTACTTTCATGTAGATAATGATGTAGTTAAAGCAGTAGATGATGTTAGTTTTTCTATAAATGAAGGTGAAGTGGTTTGTGTAGTTGGTGAGTCAGGCTGCGGCAAGAGTGTAACCTCCTTATCCATAATGAGGCTCATAAGCGACCAAGGAAAGATTGAAGATGGACAAATAATTTTTAATGGAAAAGACCTGCTTTCTTTGAATAAATATGATATGAGAGATATCAGAGGAAATGATATTGCTATGATATTTCAAGAGCCGATGACTTCTCTCAATCCTGTATTTACAATAGGTCAGCAAATGCTTGAACCAATCATGGTACATTTATTATTAAGCAAAGAAGAAGCACATAAAAAAGCCATAGAGCTTATAACTAAGGTTGGAATACCAAGAGCTGAAGAAATATTTAATTCCTATCCTCATGAATTAAGCGGAGGTATGCTACAGCGTATTATGATAGCTATAGCCCTGAGCTGTGAGCCTAAGCTTCTAATTGCTGATGAACCTACCACTGCTCTTGATGTTACCATCCAAGCTCAGGTTTTAGACATATTGCGCAGTATAAGAGAGGAGTTTAATACCTCTATACTTTTCATAACTCACGATCTAGGAGTAGTAGCAGAGATGGCAGACCATGTGGTGGTAATGTATGCGGGAAAGGTTATAGAAGAAGCTCCAGTGCTGGAGCTGTTTAAGAACCCTAAGCATCCATATACCAAAGGAATTCTTAAGTCAAAACCAATAATAGGACAAAGAAAGCCTAGGCTTTATTCTATACAAGGACAGGTGCCAAATCTTTTAGAGCTTAAAGAGTCTTGTTATTTTAGTGATAGGTGTGAACACTGCATGGAGATATGTAAAAATAAAGCACCAAAGCTTAAGCTAGATGACAATAAGCATAAAACTGCCTGCTGGCTTTATGAGGAGGAAAATAAAAATGAGTAAGCCTTTATTAGAAGTAAAAAACTTAAAAAAATACTTTCCTATCTCTAAAGGTATTTTAGGCAAGGCAAAGGAGAATGTAAGAGCGGTAGATGATGTGAGTTTTACCATAGGAAAAGGAGAAGCCTTTGGCCTGGTAGGTGAGTCAGGAAGCGGAAAGACTACTATCGGTAAAACCATATTGAGAATGAATGATAAGACCGATGGTAAAGTGCTATTTGATGGCCTAGATATACACAAGCTTTCAAGGAAGGAAATTCAAAAGCTTCGTCCAAAGATGCAGTATATATTCCAAGATCCCTATAGTTCACTAGATCCAAGGATGAGAATCGGAGATGCCATAGGAGAACCCTTACTTCAACATGGCTTAGCAACCGAAGAAAATGTCCGAGAAAAGGTGGAAGAAGTACTAGTTTTATGTGGTCTTGCTCCATACCATATAGATAGATTTCCTCATGAGTTTTCTGGAGGGCAGCGTCAGCGTATAGTTATAGCAAGAGCTATGGCTTTGCAACCAGACTTTATAGTAGCAGATGAACCAGTGTCTGCCTTAGATGTGTCCATACAAGCACAGATAATAAACCTTTTTAGCGACTTAAAGGAGAATAGAGGCCTCTCTTACTTATTTATATCCCATGATTTAAGTGTGGTAGAGCATCTTTGCAGCAGAATAGCCATCATGTACTTAGGAAATATAGTGGAGCTGGCAGATAGAGATGAGCTCTTTAATAATCCATTGCACCCATACACCAAGGCGTTATTGTCAGCAGTGCCAATACCAGATCCAACCCTAAAAAGAAAAAGAATCATACTAAAGGGTGATATACCAAGCCCAGCAAATCCTCCTTCAGGCTGTAGGTTTCATACAAGATGTCCTTATGCTATGGAAAAGTGCAGTAAGGAAGTTCCGGAGTTTAAAAAAGTATCCGAAGGCCATGAGGTTGCTTGCCATTTAGTTTAGAGGTATAAAATAAGTATATATAAACCATAGCTTTGAAATTAAGTGGTCGGCAATCTGATGCTTTAGTCGGTGTAGCATCTTCTTGGTGACCACTTAATTTTAACAATAAAATATAGCCTAAAGTAAAAGAAGTAGGTGGACGAATCCGCCTACTTTAATATACGATGTTACTATAATAATATGGATGCTGCTATAATGAAAAAACTGCTCTTTTAGATTTTATAAAGATACTTTACAATTATAGATGAAATGATAAAAATATGTTATATATAGGGATTCTTTATGAAAGCTTAATTTATACATGTTTGATAATACGAGCTCCTGGGGATTATAAGGCATATATAAATTAGTAGTTGAAGTTGGATATCTATATTAAAAACTTAATATTTAAGTATATGGAGATTAACCATTATGAAGATAAGAAAAGCAGTTGGTGCAGTTATAGTTCAAGATAATGAATATTTGCTAATTCATAAAGCTAGGAATTCTGATAGTAACAAGGTTATTAATGGATACTGGGACTTTCCAAAGGGTGGAGTTGAAGCATCGGATAAAGATCTAGAAGCAGCAATTATGCGAGAGCTAAAAGAAGAGACTGGATCTGCTAACTATAAAATAATTAATAGATTTGACAGAAAGATTTGCTTCTCATTTCCTAAATCATATAAATATGAAAAGCAAGAAACTACTATGTTTTATGTTGAGTATTATGGAAATAGAGAAGATTTAGAGCCTCAGGATGAGGAAATTGATGAGGTTAAGTTCTTTTCTAAGGAACAGTTAATGAGCAGTATATCCCTTTATGAAACACAGAAGTTTTTAAGTGAAGTATTTGATCAAATATAGTAATTAAAAAGATATGAGTTTTTTATATAGTTAAAAAGATAAAAATTGTTAGTTACGACCATATGAAAATATATAAATAAGCAGGTGAAAAAATCCACCTACTTATTTATATATTATATTATCCTCTAATTGGGTCTACTGGATCTCCCATTGGAGTAATAGTGCTGTGAGTATTTGGTAAATTGAAGCTGTTAACTGGAATAGCTAGAACCCCTAAAACCAATACACTAAGTAAAAGCGTTGATATTTTTTTTCTCATAAATAATACCCCTCCCAACTATTTTTTATATTACTATTATATTACATTTATATAAAAAATGCACTAAAATTGAAATATATAAAAAATTATATAAAGTTTTCTAGTTGTTTAAGATACTCGTTGCATTTCTTCTGGTCACCTTGATTATTGGCCACTTCTACAAGTTTATACAAGGCAAAGCGTTTTCCTTCTTTTAAATAATGGCTTTCCAAGGCTTTGATTAATCTCTTTATGCTTTGTTTTAATTTATCAAACAAATTGTTTTCTAATAAAATAATTGATTAGTATTGAATAATTGGTGTAATACACTTAGTAAATACAGCTTTGATAATTGGAACAGTAGTAATGTTCAAAATTGATATGATAATAAAGAAGTATAAGTTTTTATATGAATGGAGATATAAAGGTTTTAGCAACGGATATATAATGCTATAAAAAATAAGTAGGTGAGAAAATCCACCTACTTATTTCTTTATTATATTATCCTCTAATTGGGTCTACTGGTTCTCCCATTGGAGTAATGGTGCTGCGAGTATTTGGTAAATTGAGGCTATTAACTGGAATAGCTAGAACCCCTAAAACCAATACACTAAGTAAAAGCGTTGATATTTTTTTTCTCATAAATAATACCCCTCCCAACCATTTTCATGTTACTATTATATTACATTTATATAAAAAATGCACTACAATTGAAATATATAAATGTTTATATAAAGTTTTCTAGTTGTTTAAGATACTCGTTGCATTTCTCCTGGTCACCTTGATTATTGGCTACTTCTACAAGTTTATACAAGGCAAAGCGTTTTCCTTCTTTTAAATCATTTCTTTCTAAGGTTTCCATTAATCTCTCCATGCTTTGCTTTAATTTATCAAATAGTTTACTTTCTGATAGAGCTTTTGCTAAATCTTTATAAGCATCTAATAACAAATCAAATCTATTATACTGTTCTGCCATTTCTGTAGCCAAATCAAACAACATCAGGCTTTCTTCAAGTAACCCTTGTGCATATAGTACTTTTGCTTTTAGACATAAAGTAATTGAAAGTTTTGACTTGCTACATTTAAGTTTTAAACTTTGAGATTGACTTAAGTATTGTAAACTCTTGTTGTAATCTTTAATTTTATAATAATATTCGCCTATGTTGTTATATAACAATGAAAGCATAACATTGTAATTATCACTATCTTTGCTCTTTATTAATTCAACTAATTCAAAGTACTGCTTAGCAGATTCATCATCTCTTTCAGTAAAAGATAGAAAAAGAGCCTTATCCGCTTTTGCTTCTATCAGTGTTTCTTCATCAGTGATTATGGTATTATTTAATATTTCATTATCAATTATTGATAGGCTTTCATCATACTGCTCCATACGTGCATAACATAAGGCTAGAGATCTAAGTCCTTTTCCATAGCGCACATAATCCCCACAATTTAAGGCATAAGTACTACCGTTTTTATAATAAAGGCTTGAATCCTCATAATTATTTTGCATATATTTACAAAATCCTAATTCTAGATAAACAAATATCTGGCTTTTTTCATCCTTTAATTCTTTGTAAAGGCCTAGAGCGTTGTTTAATGCTATGAAAGCATTGCTATAATCCTTCTCATCATTATACATTCCACCAGAAATCTTATAGCATCGTGCTAACAAATCTGTAAGTTCAAATTCCTTTTCTATTTCTATAAGCTCGTCCAACTTTTTATGAGTAAGTTGTGTTTCATCTTTTAATTCATTCTCACAGTAGTACCTAGCATCCTCCTTTGGAGTTCTACAGAAATACTCTTCATCTAAATTTAAATTGACACTTATTCTCTTAGCTATCTCGTTGAATCTTTCAGCTAAAAGCTTAGAACTTGCTTTACTTACGTTTCTTTTTCCACTTTCCATCATACTAATGAAGGCTCTAGTCATGTTGGTATTTTCAAGCTCAGCTTGATTTACTCGAAACTTTTTCCTCATTCGTTTAATTTTTTCGTTTGGATTTAAAAATTCCAAAGCGCTCCCCCCTTTTACATTAACTCATAAACAAAATACGCTGATACATATATTAGAAATTATATATTATTATTACATAAATTGCTCAAGAAAATGAAAAAAATGTTAATATGTTAATTTTTTTAATGAAAAATATTTTTTTAACAATAAAAAGCCTATATTTAAGCAGGTGATTTTATAAAATAGAAATGTTTATGTCAAAAAGGGTGTATTTAAGACTAGTTATATTTTGCAATATTATAGTCACATGTAATATTAATGAACTACATAAGATCCATTAGTGGCTTATATAAAAAATAGTAGTAGTTAAGCTTTGTAAGTAAAGCTACTTATAGAATTTTAAAAGTGAAGTTAAATTGGTTTATATACAATATTTGAAAAAGATTTAGTAATGAAGTATCATATATATTGTAACTTTATGGAATTATTATCGTAATAAGTTATAAAATGGATGTGTGTTTGGATTTAAGGTTAATGGCACAAAGTAATAGAGTACAGTATAGGAGAATAATTATGAGGGACTTTTTGATAGACTCCAATACAGTGTATGAAAAGGGAATGCAAGGGTACACTGCATTAACTATAATAGAAGAAAACCTCAACAGGTTAGATGAACTTTTAAAAGAAGCAAGTAATGAAATAAACAGACACGATGAATTAAATAGAATGTACTATCAATCACTGGAAAGCGATATACAATATTTAAGAGACTACAAGAATAAATATCAAAGCTTTATAGGAGGCACCTATAATGTAAATGGTGATGGAGGCTTCGTCGGAGAGTATAAGGATACAGTGGATGATCCTTATTATAACCAGAAAGAAGCTTTACTAGACAAGCTAGGTGATAGACAATAGGTTAGGAATAACAACAAATATGCAAGCTTTTGTAGGACATACAACTGCCATAAAGGATAAAGTAAACATAAGAGACATTCTAGGCTTTGGAAACATATCCGACAATATAAAAAAACAGTATGAGGACAGTAAAGCTCTTATTGAAAAATACAATGCTGGCCTAAACACCTATAATGAGAAGGACTACCCATCATTACTACCTGGTTTTGCCAAGAAACTATGGTATAATTTAACCAAGAAAAAAGAAAAGACAATAGATAATTATGATGATTACCTGGATGCAATAATAAAAAGCGGAGACTTTAACTTCGAGACTGAAGGAGAGAAGAAGCTTTCCATAGGCTTAGATTTTATTCCTATATTAGGAATAGAAAAGATGACTCTAGAAGGGTTACTAGGAGAAGATTTAGTTTCAGGCAAAGACCTAAATGGTTTGGAAAGAATACTAGCTATAGCTTCAGCAGGTGTAGGAGCATTAGCAAAGGTAAAGAATGCAATAAAGCTTGGAGAAATAGGTGGAAAAGTAGAAGGTTCTATTTCCTTTGGAATGAATGGTGGAGGCCAATTAGACAATATCATCAGTAAGCTTAAACAAAGCAAGGCTGAAGAGGATTTGGTGGCTAAGGAAGCTGTGACTATAGATAAGGGGTTAAGTGAAGCTTATACAGGGGGAAAAACTCAAGCAGAGCTAGATTCTTTAGAATATGATCCAGCAAAGAAGGCAGTAACAGATGGATCTAAAATTGAAGCTGTTATAGGTCTTGAATTAGAGGGAAAAGGGACGCTTGGGAGGATTGAAAGAAGTTTAGACCCTAAAGCTGAATTTATAGATATTACTACTGGTAAAAAAATTGATGTAAAAAGCTTTGAGTCATATCCCATAGGTGGAGATGGAAAACCAATAACTTCGGCTAAAAAGGGGGCATTTAAAGTAGAAAATGCTATAAAAAATATAGTCAAAGAATTTGAAAAGAATGGTAACGATATAGTCGTAATCAATAAGACTAAATTAACATTACAACATATTAAAGAACTTGAAGAAGCTATAGAAAAGTTAGGTTTAAAAAATAAAATTATTTGGTGGCCGGAGTGATAAATATGAAAAAATTTGAACAAAAAGAGTTAGATTTATTAATAAGAAATCATAATTTGTACATGGACTCAGTAAATAAAAATGATGTAGAGGGTAAAAGATTAATTTTAGATGAAGTAGATTTTTCGGATAATGACCTTTCACAGCTAAATTTCGTAGATGTATATATTACAGACTCAATCTTTAATAACGCCGTCTTTGAGAATGCAAATTTTGGAGGGGCAAAATTATATGGCTGCGAATTTAATAATATTACATTTAAAAATGTAAACTTGGGAAAAGCAGAGCTAGATTCTAGTAAAATTGTAAATTCAATTTTTATTAACTGTACACTAATAAAAGTAGGTTCAAATGAAGCTTTTTTTGAAGATTTATGTTTTCAAAATTGCAGATTAGATGATGTATTCTCAAATAGTATGATTAAAAATATACTATTTGAAGAATGTGATTTTAAAGGAGTAGAATTTTGGCAATGTATAATCAGTAATCTTAAATTTAAAAATAGTAAGTTTAAGGTTACTGATATCATAAAAAATATTAATAGGGGAACTTTAGAACAGCCTCTAATTATAAATGGCGATGACGCTATAAGATTTTTTAAAGAGAAAAGTGAACTTGTTTAAAAAGTCATAAAGAAAATTGAAAGAATAGACATACCATATAGTAATAATGGAAATGGATCTAAAGAAAATAATTAAGAGGATATTTACTCAGTTCCTTCAGGGAGTAATAACCTACTTTATAGCTAGTTAATTAAATATTGAAGGAGATCCTAAGAAAGGCGAAAGAAGATGGCAAGCAATTGAGAAGATTTATTTTCAGGCAGAGACTTAAATGGCTTGGAAAGAATACTTGACATAGCTGCAGTAGGGATAGGAGCATCAGCAAAGGTAAAAAACACAATAAAGCTGGAGGGATATGGTGATTAACATTAGAAGGTCAGATGATATTAGAAGTTCCAGTACAAAAATATGATATTCCTATAAAGGTTTTACAGAAGGCTAGAGAATTGCACATAGTAATAAGAGATATTGAAGCGAAGGTATATAAATAGTGGAAATAAGATACTGTGAAAAATGGTCATTATTCTATAAAGAAACTCATAAGGATATAAGTGAAGATGAGGCTTATAGGAGACATATTGAGAAAAGAAGTTATACTGCTGTTATTTTTGAAAATAATTTAGAGAAATATATAGTTAATGTAGCTGGGGGATGGATAAGCGTATACTTTCTAGATAAGTATAAAAGAAACTATTTATATTATTCTTTCAAGGAAGTTGAAAAAAATAAGCTTTTCTTAAATGAGTCATCATACTGGGAGTATGATGGTGATAGCGATAAAATCCTAACTACTATGCACTTCACTTTTTTACAGAATGGAAATACAATTATGAGTGAAAAAAATGAAATAACAGGGGAAATCGTACAAAAGGAAGGTAACTTTAGCGTTGAAGGTAATTGGGATGTATACCCTGAGTTCTCTGTATATAAGAATTTGTGTAGAGAGCAAAGAGAATAGAGTAACTGGGATTGTAATACGGTATATATTCAGTAGTATGATGATTCTATATGGCATATGAATAGTGAAACTTCATATAGTTATAATAATACAGCGCAATATGTAATAAGTAGACTGGATTTAAAAAATTTTAAATATGGAGTATAAGCCTATAATAAAGTTAATGCCTCTAAACTAGGAAGGTATTAACTTTTTTACTGTCTAGAAATCGCCCATGAGAGCTAAAAATCTCACAAAGTGTAATGAAAATACTTTATTTATAATAGTAATCTATAAAAAAGTTTATTATGAAACCTAGCAATATAAATGAATTAGAAGATATGGTTAGTATATACACTGAAAAATAGAATGTATAGAGCGTCAGGTTTTGCACATCTATATTCAGAAATGCCAATGCGCAAAAAAACTAACTGAAGAAGGATGCTTTACCGAATTTTTATATAACTTAATAACATGAATTATTCACTTAGCTTCGTATAAGAGTATAATTAAAACTATGTAAGGTGAATTTAAGTGCTTTTTAATTAATCATATTAATATCATAGAATATTAGTAAGTAAAAATAGACATACTGGAGGTAAATTTATGAATAAACCAAAAGTTTATATAGCGAAGTTTATTCCTCAAGAAGTAGAGGATTATATAGCACAATATTGTGATTATGAAAAGTGTGAAGATGAGGATATCACAAGGGAGCAGTTGATTGAAAAGTTAAAGGATAAGGATGGTCTTCTAGCCTCTGGAACTAGAATTGATGAGGAGCTTTTAGAAAAGGCGCAAAAGCTTAAGGTTGTTAGCAATATGTCTGTAGGTTATAATAACTTCAACTTAGAAGCAATGAAAAAAAGAAATATAATAGGTACCAATGTGGCAGGTTCTTTGGATGATACCGTTGCTGACCTTATATTTGGGCTTATGCTAGCTTGTGCTAGAAGGATAACGGAGCTTGATAGGTATGTAAAGGCTGGTAAGTGGAAGAAAGATGATGATCTAGACCTTTATGGGGCTAATGTGCATCATAGTACTTTAGGAATAATAGGCATGGGTAGAATAGGTGAGGCAGTAGCTAAAAGGGCTAGTCTAGGCTTTGATATGAAGGTGCTTTACTATAACAGAAGTAGAAAGCCTGAGGTGGAGAAAAAGTTAGGGGTAAAGTACTGTAGCATGGAAGAAGTGTTAAAGGCTTCAGACTTTATAGTTATCATGACTCCTTTAACTGAAGAAACCCATCACCTTATAGATGAGGCTGAATTTAATATAATGAAACCTAATGCTATATTTATAAATGCCTCTAGAGGAAAAACTGTAAATGAAAAGGCGCTGATTGAAGCGCTACAAAGCAAGAAGATAAAAGCCGCAGGACTTGATGTATTCGATGTTGAACCAGTGCAGGCTGACAATCCACTTCTTAAGATGGACAATGTTGTTACCTTACCACATATAGGCTCAGCAAATGATGACACAAGATTTGCCATGGCTAAGCTTGCTGCAGAAAATCTTGTGAAAGCACTTAATGGAGAAAATGCACCTAATATCGTACCAGAATTAAAACAGGAATAGGCTTAAACCCTGGTATTTACTATATATTTATATGAATTTATAATTATATAAATATAACAATATAAGAATTTTAAAATATAACAATTTAACAATTAGCCAATTTACTAAAGCTTTAAGAAGCTTGAAGAGTAGTATTTTATAGAGATTACAAGTATTTTCAACCTCCGCTAAGTTCTAAGGAGATCCGTTGAAGATATAAATTATATATAACTAAGGAAGGAATTGATTGACCATGGAGCTAACAAAAATTAATGGAAATACCTACTATATAAAGGCTCCTACCAATATTGGAGTTTATAGTTATAAAAATAAGAATTGCCTTCTCGTAGATACGGGAATAAATAATTCTGCCGCTAGAAAGATTGAAGAGGTGCTTAAAGACAATAATCTTCATGTAAAATATATAGTCAACACTCACAGCCATACGGATCACTGTGGAGGTAATACTTACTTTAAGAATAATTATACGGGCTGTATAGTATATGCTTCGGAAAAAGAGAAGTTATATATGGAGAATATGGAGTTAAGACCTAACATGTTATATACTTCAACAACTCCAAAGAATCTTGATTCTGACTGTAAGGATCTCATAGTGGATTACACATTAGCAGAAGGAAATACAAAGATAAATGAGGATAAGTTTGAAGTTGTAGAATTAAAAGGACACTCTCCTCAAGGAATAGCCCTACTAACCTCTGACAGAGTTTGTTTTTTAGGAGATGCAATATATAGTGAAGCTATATTAAACAAATATTCTTTCCCATATCTCTTTGATGTAGGGAGTACTTTGGATTCATTAGAGAAGATAAGGAATATTGATGCAGACTACTTTGTAATAAGCCATGCAGAGGATATAGTATTAAAGGAAGACTTAGAAGCATTAGTTGATAAAAATATAGATAATATCAATAATTACTGCGAGCAAATAATAGAGCTTTTAGAAAAACCTTTAACTAAGGAAGAGCTTATGGAGAATATAACCATACTAAATGATTTGGATATAGACTTTAATCAATATCACATAAACTATTCTTCTATGTCTGCATTTTTAGCTTACTTATATAATAAAGGGAAGCTTAATCATTCTGTAGAGAATGGGAAGCTTTATTATTATAGCAGTTAAGGAGTTTTGCGCCTGTTAAAGTACTATGTTGAAATTAACCTAAGTTTTATATTGTGTTAAGCATATTTTACCTATTATAATAGTTGTATATACAAATATAGAGCATATTATTAATAGTGTGTATCTAAATATGTACCACTTCAATCTGAAGCCTATTTTCAAAACGCCTCTGGTTTCTGAGAGGATAATTTGAAAATATAAGTTTTAATGTGAATTAGTACATCTATATATTGGAGGATTTAAATGAATAATGCAAAGTTTTACGAAACCATATTCAAAAGAAAATCTGTGAGAAAGTACGATATGGCTCCTTTAGACGAAAAAACTTTAGAAGATGTTAAAAAGTTCATAGATGACATTAAGCCATTATTACCTGAAGTTAACACTGAATTTCAAGTGATCTCTCAAGATGATGTTAAGAGTTTTATGTCAATTAAGGCTCCTCACTACGTAGTTGTATTTTCTGAAAACAAGGAAGGGTACTTGACCAACATAGGCTATATGCTGCAACAATTAGACTTATATTTATCCTCAAAGGGTCTTGGTGCTTGCTGGCAGGGGATAGCTAAGCCTGCTAAGGATATAATAAACAAGTCTAATTTAGAATTTGTTATAATGCTTGCTTTCGGAAAGCCTGCTGAGAATCTGCATAGAAGCGACAAATCAGAGTTCAAGAGAAATTCTATGGAAAGTATAAGAGATAAGGGAGACTTTGATGAGTTGTTAGAGGTAGTTAGAATAGCGCCTTCTGCAACCAACAGTCAGCCTTGGTACTTTAATATAGAAGGGAACTCCTTACATGTAGACTGTATAAAACTTAATCCTATTAAAGCACTTATAATGGAAAGAATGAATAAGGTAGATATGGGAATTGCTCTATGCCATTTAGATATAGCTTGCCAGAAGTCAGAAAAGAAATTTAAGTTTTCTTTGAAGGAGCCTTCCAACTATAATGCTCCTAAGGGATATTATAATATAGGGCTAGTTGAAATTGAATAACTTAAGAATAGTAGAAATCACTAGGAGTTAATCTTGGTGATTTTTTACTGTTAAGACCAGTACAAACTTTTTTATTGTAAATTGGTTTATGCTGAACATTGCTATAAATTAACAAAGAGACTCTCTTGGCATAAGCAAACTGGAGTCTCTTTGTTTTTTGTGATCTCATCTGACTGCTAATCACTTAATTTTAATACAATGCATTAATATTAAATATATTTTTAACTTTAATATAATGCATTAATATTAACTATATGTTAAGCTTTATTTCATTGCTGCTTGGAATCTGCTATTTACATCTTCCCAGTTTACTATGTTCCACCATGCTTCAACGAAGCCAGCTCTCTTATTTTGATATTTTAAGTAGTAAGCATGTTCCCATACATCTACTATAAGAAGTGGACACACTTCCCATTGAGTTAGGTTTTGATGCTTTTCTACTTGAAGAATAACTAACTTGTTAAATAGCTTATTCCAACATAGTACAGTCCAGCCTGATCCTTCTACAGCTACAGCAGCTGCGCTGAATTGCTTTTTGAAGGCGTCATAGCTTCCAAAGTCTTTGTTTATTTGATCTGCTAAACTTCCAGTTGGTTCTCCGCCTCCATTTGGACTCATGTTTTGCCAGAACATTGTGTGAAGTATATGGCCTGCCCCGTGGAAGGCATACTCTCTTTCCCAATGTTTGATAAGACCGAAGTCTCCTTTTTCTCTAGCTTCAGCTAGTTTTGCTTCTGCATTGTTTAGTCCATCTACATAAGCTTTATGATGCATATCATGGTGAATTCTTACGGTTTCTTGATCGTAGTGTGGTTCAAGCGCATCATAAGCATAAGGTAAATCAGGTAAAGTATATGGCATAATATCACCTCTTAATAAATTTTTATCTTTTATATATTACCCACTATTTAGAATGTTATAAGCGTAATTATAGATTTGGATATTATAAAATGCATTAGAAAAATTTAGGTATATATTTCAAACTGAAGCTAATAATATATATGGTTATACTTTACGAAAACTTAATTTATTTATGTTCGATAATCCTCGGTTCTGGGGATAGGATGCTCCCGAGTTCTAGGGATAAGATGATCCTGGGTTCTGGGGATAAGATGATCCTGGGTTCTAGGGATCATCAGTAATGCATAAATTAATAGTTGAAGTTAGATAACTATTATACCTATGTAATTATATTTTGAGAGGATGTGTGTGTATTGTCAGTAAATAATGCAATGACTGCGGATTTTTTACGTTCAGCATACGGTGGGGAAAGTATGGCTCATATGAGATATCTTGTGTGGGGGGACTCAGCAGAGAAAGACGGATATCCTAATATAGGAAAGCTATTTAGAGCTGTAGCTTATGCTGAAAGAGTTCATGCAACGAATCACTTCAATGTTATGAAGGACCAAGTAGGGGATAGCACTGTTGTAGCAGGAGCTGTATTTGGTCATACAAACATTATAGAGAACCTACAAGGTGCTATTGATGGAGAGTTACATGAAATAAAACAAATGTATCCTGTTTATCTCGAGACAGCAAGATATCAAGAAGAAAAAGATGCTCAAAGATCCTTCCATTACGCTTTAGAAGCTGAAAAGGTTCATGCGAAGATCTTCCAATTTGCTCAGGACACTGCAAAGCAAGGCAAGGATCTAGAAATAGCAACTATGTATGTTTGCCCAGTATGTGGATACACAGAAATAGGAGATAATGTTGAAAAGTGCCCAGTTTGTGGAGTAAGCAGAGAATTATTTAAAGCATTTGAATAACAAGGGTTTGTAAACTTAGTCATATTCTACGTTTATAAATTAAAATATCTCCAAACTATAAATTTTAGTCTTAATGTATAATATCTACAAACTAAAAATTTTAGTTATAATCTTGTAAGTGCATTGCTTCACTTGAAAAGAAAATTATTTAGTGGAGTTTTTGCATAAAAAGCACTATCAAACAGCTGATAGTGCTTTTATTGAGCCAAAATTTATTAAGATATAGGTAGGGGGAAACTTCAATCAAAGGGGACATATAGATGTACCACTTTATATTAAGGTTAATATTTTTAAACTTTCCTCTCAAGCACCAGAGGACTTTAAAAATAGATTTCGGATTAAATAGGCTATCTATCCATTACTTTGTAGTGAAAGCATTTAGCATCCATAAATCCTTCTCATACTTAGCTATGAAACCAGCCATAAGATCAACAGTACCTTGATCATTAGCAGCCTCAGCAAGCTTTAGTATATTCCTTGAGGATTCTAATAAATATGAAAAGTCTTTTCTTATAACTTCTACAGACTCTTCAGGGGTAGCATCCTTGCTTTCTCTTTCAGCAATTGTAGATAAGCTCAAGTATTCTTTCAATGAAGCAGCTGGAGTATAACCTAAAGTTAATATTCTTTCTGCTACAGCATCTAAATCTGTGTTTACAGTGTCATAGTACTCTTCAAACTTAGTGTGAAGTTCAAAGAAAGCCGCACCTTTTATATTCCAATGAAGGTTGTGTAGTTTAGTGTAGATTATATTTAAGTTTCCAAGATACTTATTTAACTCTCTAACAACACTTTCTAAACCTTCTTTTTCTAAACCAATATAATTTTTACTCATAAAAAATCCTCCTTAGCTAATTTATTAATTAATATGAAATCATAATAAGTATAACCATTTGATATTTATAATATTTGTACCAACTAAAACATTATTGTATTAATAACTAATTTGTAATTAGTACAATATTATAATAACTCTTATTTACATGCTTGTCAATGCTAAATGATAAAAATTATCAACTGCGACTTGTTTCTTGAGATTGAGGGGTAACCTTAGGGTGTTAGATGGTCGTTTTTCATAATTAAGATCTAACTTATTTCAGAGTAGGGACATTAACTTAAGCATGGAATCACTGACCACTTAATTTAATAGATTACTTTATAACGACTAGTAAAAAAGTATACTCAGAGTCTGTAAAAAAATAAGACCAGATCTCATCGATCTAGTCTTTACTCAGCTCTTTTAGATAAACAATTTTTACATATTCCTTTAAAATGAAGAGATTGTTCTTTAATCATAAAACCATCTAAATTTTTTATATGAGAAGGTTCAATATCTATATCTACATCATAAACAGTTCCGCAGCTCTCACATTTGAAGTGGCCATGAGAAGCAGGGTTAAATAGATCGTAGCGTATTTCGGTACCTTCAATAGTTATAGCCTCTACAATCTTTTTTTCAACGAACATATTTAAGGTGTTATAAACAGTAGTCTTAGAAAGGGTTGGTATCTCTTTTACTAATTCTTCATATATCTGATTAACATTTGGATGGTTTTGTCTTTCATTTAAATATTCAAAAATTCTTTTTCTTTGATAGGAAGGACTTATGCCGTGTTCTCTCAAATAAGCTTCGATATTAATTATTTTCATCAAATCAATCGCCTCCTATATTAGTGTGTAATTAATACAAATTTATACTTAATTTAATAATAGCAAAAATTTTTGAAAATGTTAATGGAATCTGCTGGTTAATATACGGTTTAAGTTATATTATATAAAGGTAATACATTTTTTTGAAAATATGGCTGATGCTTTAGCTGTATTAAGTTTCAATAATAGATGATGTCTAATAATTTCAAAAGCATACTTTAACACTACTTAATACAAAATTTTGTTGGAGGTACTATGGTTACTAGATTTGAGCAAGAAAGCTCCATAATATTTTTAAGATACATATATATATTTGTGTTTATGATAGCTTTTTCATACAGTGGAGATAAGATAAATTCCTTTTACATAATTCTATTTCTTTTATTTATAGCAAATAATCAGCTTAGATACTTTATATTCCCTAGGAAATGGTTTATTATGCTTCCGTCTCTAATTATAGAGACTATATTAGCTTACAACTTACATAGTTTAGCAGGATTTTTTGGTGAGTTTATATTTGTATTAACCCTGCTTGATATAATATATAATTTTCCTAAAATCTTTTGGATGTGCTATGGTGCTATCATAGCTGCTTTAATGTATATTGAGGATTTAAATAGGTTCATGGGCTGGATTGTAGTTGCAGTACCATTGCTTATAATACTGGATAAGGTAAAGATTGAGCAGTTTAGAAAAATAGAAGCTCAGGATTTGTATGATCAATTAAGAGAGAAGGACGAAGAACTTAAAAAGGCAAATAAAGAACTAGAATCTTATGCCAATACAATAGAAGAAATAACTCTTTTAAGAGAAAGAAGCAGGGTATCAAGGGAGATTCATGACAATGTAGGCCACGCACTTTCTACCATAATAATTCAGTTAGGAGCAATAGAAAAGGTAGCAGAGAAGGATGGAAACAGCGCAGCTCTTATGGCTAAAAACTTAGGTGAATTTTCTAAGGAAAGTATGGAGAGAGTAAGAGCAGCAGTAAGGGCTATGAAGCCTAGAGAATTGGAAGAATACGAGGGTGTAATTGCTATTTCAGAAATGATTAAGAACTTTGAAAAGCTTACTGATGTAAGAGTACAATTTAGAGTGTCAGATAAGGTTTGGAGACTTAATTCGGATCAAACCATGGTTATATATAGAATAGTGCAGGAATTCTTATCTAACTCAGTTAGACATGGAAAGGCCACTGAAGTGAGGATATTCTTGAACTTTTTAGATAGTCATCTTAGACTTCATTTAAAGGACAATGGTAAAGGCTGCGGTACTGTGGTACCAGGCGTGGGACTTTCCAGTATAAAAGAAAGAATTTCTGTCTGGGGAGGACATTTAGAATTCTTTACAGAGGAAGGCAAAGGCTTTGAAGTTGCAGTTACTATGGATAAAGGTAAATTGAGTTTAGATGAAGTATAGATTTTTCTGGAGGGATTAGGGTGGATAAGATAAAGATAATTATTGTAGATGATGAAAAGCTCATAAGAGAAGGGCTTAAGATAATACTTTCAACCTATGAGGACATAGAAGTATTGGCACTTTGTGAAGATGGACAAAAAGCCTATGAGTTTTGTAAGGAAAATAAGGTTGATGTGGTTCTTATGGATATAAGAATGGAAAACTGTGATGGTGTTCTAGGTACGAAACTTATAAAAGAGCATAATAGTGATATTAAGGTTTTGATATTAACTACCTTCAAGGACAGTGAGTATATAGAGGATGCCCTTAAAAACGGAGCTTCTGGCTACTTGTTAAAGGACAGTTCTTATGATCTGATTTACGGAGGGATTAAAGCAGCTTTTGGAGGTAATATAGTTGTTCATCCAGATATAATACCTAAGCTTGTAGTTAAGGAAAGTAGCGGTGGTGAAGCTATAGCAAAGGAAAAGCTACAGCAGGAAACAGGACTTACTGAAAGAGAAATAATTATAATTCAGGAAATAGCCAACGGTTTGACTAATAAAGAAATAGGAGAAAAAATGTTTCTTACTGAAGGAACTATAAAGAATAATATAACTACAATATTATCAAAGTTAGCCTTGAGAGATAGAACGCAGATTGCAATATTTGCATTTAAGAATAATCTAGTTAAGTAGAGTTGATGAAAGAGCCATTAAAAACAGTTAGTTTAAGGCTTAAAAGGAAACTAAGTAAAAAGTTTATATGTTAAAAGATCAGGAATGCCTGATCTTTTTATTATATAAGAAATTATTAACTTTTTCGTTTTGGCTATGTAATTATATTTAATCTAGGCTATGTTTAAGATTATTGTTGAAATTAAGTGGTTAAGCATCGGATGACTGACCACTTAATTTCAACATGGTGCTTTATAACAAAGCCTTAATCTACAATGTCTTATGTAACATGTGAATATTGTAAAATTGAGTTTTTATTTTTTATTACCCCAAGAATTAGCCATTTTATCATAGTTACCAGTTAAAGCGTTTAGTAAATCGTCTGTAGGTTTTACTAACCACTGGTTGCCATCCTTAACAAGTTCTAAAGTGACATCAGTTTGAGTTTTTGGCGCATTTGGGTCATTTATTGAGTTTACCATGTATTGAAGCATCATTTCATTTTGCTTTTTTTCATCTGGCTTGTCTCCGGAAAGGGCTTGAGCCATTAATGTTGGCATTAGTTCACTAATCATTTTGTTTGAAACTCTCATAAGATCTATGGAAGTGATTTTTGCTTTAATTGTAGCGTTGTCACCCTTAACCGTGCTTTCATCAAGTTTATAGTCTATCTTGGAGAAAACAGCTTTTATCATCTTTTCTTGTTCAGGACTGTCGTATTTAAACTCACCTTTAGAACCATCTTTTTTCATGAAGCTAGATGCTTTTGACATATCTTGAGCCTTAAGTGCATCTAAGAAGGCTTTGGCGTTTACGTCAGGTTTAACTCCACATCCAGATAATATTAATGTGAATATTAGTGTTAGTGACAATAGTATGTAAGTAGTTTTTTTCATTTATATTCCCCCTTTTTGGCATACTTACTAATTATATTATCAATTTCAAAATAAGTAAATCACTGTAATATGGTAAGTCGCTATTTATAAGATAATGAGGCTTATATATGATTTAAGAATAAAACTTGCTATAGTGTTAATTCAAAAAGCATTATTACAAATGACTTAAGTCATTGAAGATGATGACCTAGGCTAATAGGTAATAAATAGATATCCTTGTATAATTAACTCATAGATAAGAAATCAACAAAGCAAGTTTATAAAATAAAACTTAGCAGTTTAATATAGGAGGATTTTAAAATGAATATAGTAGAGGTAAATAATATAACAAAGAGATTTAATGATAAGTTAGTTTTAGATAATGTTTCCTTTAACATCAAGAAAGGTGAAGTTTTTGGACTACTTGGACCAAACGGAGCAGGAAAGTCTACTTTGATAAATTTAATGGTTGGACTTTTGAAGCTTGATAAGGGGCAAGTTTTAATAGGCAGCAATGATATTACTAAGGAGCCTATTAAGACAAAAGAAAGAATAGGTCTAGTACCGCAGGAGATAGCATTGTTTGAAAGCTTAAATGCAAAGGAAAACTTAGAGTACTGGGGCGGTTTATATGGGCTAAGAGGGAAGCTGCTTAAAGAAAGAATTGACGAGGCAATTGAGATATCAGCTCTTAAGGATCACTTAAAAAATCCTGTAAAGAAATACTCCGGTGGAATGAAGAGAAGACTTAATATAGCTGCTGCTATGATGCACCATCCAGAAGTTTTAATAATGGATGAACCTACTGTAGGGGTGGACCCACAGTCAAGAAATCATATATTTGAAGTTGTAAAGAAGATGAATAAGGAATATAGCACTTCAATAATATACACATCTCACTATATGGAAGAGGTTGAGCTATTATGCGACAACATACTCATATTAGATCTAGGAAAAGAAGTGGCTTACGGAAATAAAGAAGAGCTTAAGAGAATGGTAACCAGCGATAAGGTTATTAAGATAAAAGCTCAAGGAAAGTTAGAAGAACTTGCTTATGAGATAAAGAAGCTTTCCAATATAAGAGGAACAGAAGTTATAAATGATGAGATAAAGGTAATCTGTAATGAAGGTATTACTATAAACTCCATATTGGATGTTATTTCTAAATATAAAGTAGCAGTAAAGAATATTGGTATAGAGGAACCTACTCTAGAAGAAGTATTCTTGACACTTACAGGTAAAAATCTTAGGGATGAGGAGAAGTAAGATGAATATTTTCACAGAGATAAGAAAAAACTTAATTTCTTTTATTAGGAAAAGTAAGCTAGTATTTATTTTATTCATAATTTGTCCAATGGTAGCTGCCTATATATATGGAGTTATGCAGCAGGATTCCTTTGAGGGAAAGAGCAAGTTTGATCCTATAAAGGTTGAGTTTAAATACGATAAAACTTCTTTTGAAGGAAAGGCTTTAGAGTCAATGTTAAGCTCTAAAGAAGTTAAAAGCTTTATAAATAGTGATGCAAAGGACGATTTCAAATGCAGTGTAGTGATTGATAAGTCTTTTAATAATATAGAGATAGAAAAATTATCTGGTTCTGATAGTGTTACGGATATGGTGCAAGGTTTTGTTAAAACCTTCAGTGACAGCATCAATCAATATAAGGTATTATACAAAGATATCGATAAAGTAAGCCTAAATGCAGAAGAAAACAAACAGTTAAAAGAAAAGTTAGTAGCAAAGCTTCAAGAGATTCAAGCGGTACCTTCGATAAAAGAAAAGATAATAGAAGGTTACAAGTCACTAGGAGCAAGAGAGTATTTTACTATATCAATGTTTAGTTTTTCATCAATAATAATAATGCTTACCTTAGTAAAGATGTTTTACAAGGAAAAAAGAGTTGGTATATTGAAAAGAAGCTTTTCTACTCCTAACAGCAAAATTAATTACTTGGCAGGATATTTAAGTTCATCCTTCCTAATAGTATTCTTTATAAACCTAGCTTATGTTTTGGTAAATAGAATCTTAGGTATAGCTTTTACCACTTCTATAGCATGGATATTGGTTACAGTTATACTTCAAAGCTTACTTCAAGCTTCGGTAATAGGTCTCATAATAGCCTTTGTAAAAAGTGAGAAGGTTAGTAATGCAATAATTGGAGTGCTTAATGCATTACCTCTAATGATAGGTGGGGTATTCTATAGCATTGATATGACAGGCTCAAGTGCCTTAAAGATGATTTCTAATTTCGCACCTAATTCCTTGATACTTAATTCCTATAAGAATTTAGCAATACTACAAGGAAGTAATGGTTTCTTAAATCAGCTCATGATAATGCTTTTAGTAGCAGTTATATTCTTAGTCATAAGTATTGCTAAAGTAAATATAGTGTGGGAGGAATAGATATGAGATTTTTTATATTGCTGAAGAGTAACCTTAAAAGAATGGTTAGAAGTAAAAGTACAATTTTAGCAACTTTTGTTATTCCATGTTTTATAGTTATAGGTTTTGGATTAATATTTAACAAGATAATCGGTAATACAGACAATGATTTTATAGTAGTAAATAGCGATAGAGGAAGTAGTGGAAGTGAATTTATAAAAGAGATAAAAACCAACACTAAAATAGAAGTTTATGATAAAGCTAAAGCTGAAGAGAGACTAAAGAGAAAGAATATAGGTGTCTTTTATGAGATACCAGAGGACTTTTCAGAAAAGCTTTCTAAAGGTGTAAAACCTCAAATAGCTGCTTATAAGCTTGAAAGTAATAAGGATTTAGGAAACTTTCAGTTAAATGCTAATACGGTTATAAATCATATGGTTTTAAGAAGTGAATTTAAGAACAGTAATAAAGAAGTAAGCTTAAAGGACTTAAGCTATGAAGATACTAAGATTTCAGTAGTTAGCAAAGATAAAAGTAACTTCAGCATCGGTGAGGCAATAATTCTTAACTTAATAATAAGCTTTGTATTGTATAGTTCTATTGGCATATCTATGGAGTTGTTTCGATTAGGGGAGCAAAATATAATAACTAGAAGTTTTACTACAGGAAATAAACCAACAGTTATTTTAGGTGCCATATTGACTGCATTATTTTTAATATCAGCAGTATCCTATAGTGTAATTTATATATTAAGTTCACTGATAAGTTCTCCTAGCATGCTTATGAAAGCTCCTATAGCAATACTCAATTTATCATGCCTAGCTTTAGTATCCTTAAGCTTAGGAATACTGGTATCCAGAATAGTAAAGAATGAAAGCTATATTAATGTGATACTACAAGCAATTTCAGCTATTACATGCTTTTTAGGTGGAAGTTTCATGCCATATGAACTATTACCTAAGTCAATAACTGCTTTTTCTAAGTTCACCCCTCAGTACTGGGCAATACAATCTATAAACAATGGAAAGCCACAATATGCATTAATAGTAGTACTTTTTGCATTAGTACTGTTTACAGCAGGTACCTTTAAAACAAAGAGCATAGCAAATGCATAGAATATGGTGCTAATTTCAAGGTGAATTCATACATGCATAAGCTCATAAATAGGGTAACAATGTAAATGTGAAAAAGACTCCCGATGAGATTGCTGCAAAGAAAGCTTTAAGATTACCTTGAAATATATTAAGTAAGAAATCGCTAGTGAAACTGTCACTAGCGATTTCTTATGTATTATAGCAATGCTGTATCAAGCACTTGCTTTATCTTTTCTTTTGTAGCAACACCCTCATGCATCTTTTCACCATTGATATAGTAAGTTGGTACATAGTAATAATCGTATTGCTCAGCCACCTCTGGTTCTAGGTTCTCGTCTATAGTCTTAATTTCTATATCTGAATATGCTGGATTTTCTTCCTTAAGCTCGTTCATCCAGTTTATTGCCTGTTTGCAGTATGGACAAGATTTCATCATAAAGAATAATACTGGTTTCATATAATATCACCTCTTTACTTTATTAAGTTACTAACTTTTCTATATTATACCTCTATGTTAGAGTTTTTATCAACACAATACTATGTTATTATTAAATATGTAGGACTTTATGAGTTTATACTAGTGAAGTGATGCTATTTATTGAATAGCTAATTTAAGGGTAAATACTTGATGCTTAGCATATTTTCTATGGTTTCTGTCTTCATCTCAAATCGAGTGTTAATTCTTATTGAAAAATTTGAAAATGTAAACTTTATTGACAAGCGCTACAGCTATGGACAAGATGCTCCCTCGTTCTGGGGAATCATCAGGCAGGTGCAAATTAATAGTTGAAGTTAAAACCATATATAATAATAAGTATAACCAAAAATATAAATAAAAATTTGGGGAGATAAATTATATGAGAGAAGGATTTATAGACTTAAGAAGTGATACTGTAACACAGCCAACAGAGGCAATGAGAGAAGCAATGTTTAAGGCTATGGTAGGTGATGATGTTTATGGAGATGATCCTACTATGAATGAGCTTGAAGCATATGCAGCAGAGCTTGTGGGAAAGGAAGCAGCAATTTTCGTTCCAAGTGGAACTTTTGGCAATCAACTTTCACTTTTCACTCACTGCACAAGAGGTGAAGAAGTTATACTAGGAGAAGACTGTCATATAGTTGCTCATGAGGTTGGAGCAGCAGCTGTTATTGCAGGAGTACAGTTAAGAGCGCTTCCAACAGAAAAAGGAAAAATGAACCTAGACAAAATAGCAGCTACTATAAGAACAGAGGATATTCACTTTCCTGAAACCTCCTTAATCTGTGTGGAAAATGCGTACTCCAATGGATCAGTAGTAGACTTAGATTATATGAAAGCTGTATACTCAATAGCTAGAGAAAGCAATCTTAAGGTTCATCTTGACGGAGCTAGACTTTTCAATGCAGCGGCATTTTTAAAAGTAGAAGCTAAGGAAATAACTGAATACTGTGATTCTGTAATGTTCTGTTTATCAAAAGGTCTTTGTGCCCCTGTAGGTTCTATACTGGCAGGTAGCAAGGAGTTTATAGATAAAGCAAGAAAAAAGAGAAAGCTTATGGGCGGAGGACTTAGACAAGCTGGGTTCTTAGCAGCTGCAGGTATGATTGCTCTTAAGGACATGACTAAAAGATTAAGTGAGGATCATGAAAATGCTTTATATCTAGCAGAAGAGTTAGAAAAGCTAGAAGGAATAAAGGTTGATAGAGACACTCTAGATATAAATATGGTTTTCTTTACTCTTGAGAATATAACAGAGTTATCAGATAAAATAGTTAAGCATTTTGCTGATAACAGTATAAAAATAAATGGACAAGAAGGCGGAAAGCTAAGATTTGTTACTCACTACTGGGTTACAAAAGAAGATGTAGATTATGTAGTTTCAACTATGAAGAGCTTTTTAAAATAGGTTCTGTTAAAGTACTGGTTGAAATTAAGTGGTCAGTCATCCGATGCTTTAATGAGCTTGCGCTAATTGCTCGCTCATATAGCATCTCCTTCTTGACCACTTAATTTAAACAATATTATTAAACATAGCCTTAAATAAAAATAAAATTTTGTGGTAAATATATCTACACATAGGAATTAAGTATGTGGAAAATATATAAATGAAAGTCTTAATGTTAAAAAACCTAACATTAAGACTTTTTGTTATATGAAGAATTTTTGCAATGATGTTAGTTAAAAATATTTAAAGCATCTAATAAATATTAGTAAGGAAGATGATGACTATGAGAAATAGGCTACTGTCGGTAGTGCTTATAATTTGCTTATTAATGCCTTATAAAGTGCAAGCTAAGGAACAAGATGATTATGTTAAGACTATGAAACAGGATTTATTAATATTAATGATGGCGTATCCATCCTATATAACTGGGGTGGAGAAAAGCAATGACAATGTTTATATTGTGATGAAGTCAGGAAAAAAGATAATTTATGATGATAAGAGACCAAAGAGCTTCGAACAAAAACTTGCGTCTCCTGACTTGCAAGATATGCTGGAACAGATTTACCCTTTGGAATCTATAGATAAAGTGGTGGCTGATAAGTTTGATCCTGGAAGAATGAGAGTTTATGAGTTATTACATGAGGTCTATGGATATGGTCAGGCACAGATAGAAAAAAATCTAAAGTCCGTTGCTGGAGGAATGAGATTTAACTGTCAGAACAATGCCGCTGACAATCTGACCATAGTTATAAAGAATCTTAATCAATTGGCCAAGGTAAATGGAAAAGCAGCATCGGATATATATCCTTTTAATGGAACCTATAATTATAGGATTATAGCTGGTACAGGAAGATTAAGTCCACATGCTTTTGGCTTAGCTATAGATCTTAATAGAGATCCTAGAGATTACTGGCAGTGGGCATCCTTGGAGCAAGGAGATAAGAGAATTAAGGGATATACAAAAGAAATTCCTAAAATATTTGAGGAGAATAACTTTGTCTGGGGAGGTAAGTGGAGACACTTTGATGTGCTTCACTATGAGTATAGGCCAGAGATCATAATGAAATCCAGATATTTCGGGAAGCAGTCACAAAAAGGAGAACAGTGGTGGAGCCCAGTGCCCTTAAGTGATGACAATATTAAGAACTACATAGATATTATCGAAAAAGCGCTATAAATCATTGAAAATTTATTTAAAAGGTGGTTTTGCGATGAGAACTAAAGAAGCTCATAAAATACGATCTGCAATAAAAACAATTGTTGCATTTATTACAATAATCAGTGTTATTTTTTCCTTCAATGATAAAGTAGTAAAAGGCGAACCCTCTGCAAGTGAACCTATTAAAAAGGGCGAACCGTCCGTAATTGAACCTGCTAAAAAAATCACTAAAGAAGAGGCTACTACAATAGTTCAAGACATATTTAATAATAGAAACAAGGCTATAATAGACTGCAATATGAACTTAGTTAAAGAGTTGTATGATATGAAAACTCAGTATGGTACCTGGGCTTATGAGTATGAGCAAAAGAAAGATCAGTATCTCCATAACTGGCAGGAAAAGCAGGGTGTCAAATTTATAGAAATAGTTCCTAAGGTAGTTGTAAAAAGAGTAAGGGGAGATGAAAAAAAACTGTCTATCAATTTTATTTGTTCTACTGAGTACAAGTACAGTTATGAGAATGAGCCAGAGGTAGTAAACAGCTCTAGAATTGGTACTTATCATATTATGAATCTAGTAAAGGTAGGAGAGAAGTGGATTATAAACAAGGAGTGGTATAAGGATCCTTTTGGAGATTCCTTGGACTTAGAAAAACTTAAGGTTGATTCAATAAAAACTCACATACTTTCTCAGCAGGCCAGAGACTTTTCTACTCTTAATGAAAGAAGAAAAGGAGCAATAGACTATGCATTAACCTATTGTGGAGCTGCTAGTGAGGAAGTACATGGTTTTAAGTATAATAAAAAGTACAGAGACTATAATCCAGAAGGTGGAGACTGCGCTAATTTTGCATCTCAGATATTACATGAGGGAGGCAAGTTTAAAAAGAATTCTGCCTGGGGATATGATAGCAGTGGAGCTACAAGAGCTTGGCTCAATGCCGATGGTTTTAAAAATTATATGGTTGGCAGTGGAAGAGCTTCAGTTATAGCCTACGGAAGCTATGAAAGAGTATATAAGGCATCTTATAAACTACTACCAGGAGACTTTGTAGCTTATGAAAAAAAGGGAGACATAAATCACATATCAGTAGTCACTGGAGCTGACTCTAAGGGATATGCCTTAGTAACCTGTCATAATAGCGATAGAAATAATGTTCCTTGGGATTTAGGGTGGAGTGATAAGAAGATAAAATATTGGCTAGTAAGGGTTCATTACTAGGACGCTTGTACAGTAGCTCTTTCATAACCACTTAATTTAAACAGTATTTTTAAACATGTCCTTAGTTTAATAACTAAATCTAATAAGTTAGTAAAAAGTCACTGAAGAAAGGTCGCTTCAGCGACTTTTTACTGTCTATACTAATTATATTTTTTTAGCTGAACCTAGCAATATAAAGGCTTTGGAGTATGTATTTAAGTTAAACAGTAAAAAAGAAATCTTATTCGCCTGCCAGATTTTCCTCATATACATTGAGAAAGGCAGATGCGCAAAAAGGTTACTTCAGCGACCTTTTTTACTGTATATAAATCATGATAGCAATTTTGGAGGAAGTATCATATAAATGATATATGATTATTGATTAAATAGGATTGATCTTATAATGAAGATAGATTTTGATTATAATAAAAAAACTATAAAGTATGTGGAAGGTTATATATTGAAGGGTGCAAACTACAGAGCTAACTACACTAGATTTAAAACCTTGTATAGCTTCCCAGCAGCAGGAACAGAGACTGTTGAAGTATATAATTTTGAGCCTAAAAAGGAAGTGAAAGCTTCAGCCTTGCTGCTTCATGGTCTTGGTAGTCGTAATATAAAGTTCCTACTTTGGATGGGGGCTCATCTAGCTTCCGCAGGTGTCTACTGTTCCATACCTGTACTTCCAGGGAATTATACAAGAGTAGAAAATGATTCAGTGAGTGGAAGAAGCTTTTTATACCCAGAGATAAGAGTTATGTATAAGTTCTGGCAGCATGCAGTGGTAGATGTTATGAGTACCATTGATTATCTTGAGCAAAAAAAAGTATGGACAAAAAACAATTGTATAATGGGTTATTGCTTAGGCGGAATGCTTTCTTCTATAGTAGCATCTCTGGATAAAAGAATTGACCAAACCATATTTATGACCACTGGCGGCTATTTTCCAAAGATAATACATCAATCTCCAGCCGCTGGGTTTGTAAGGAGGATGTTTAAAGAAGATTATAAGGACATACATTACCTATATGATAAGGAAAGATTGTTTCAAACCTATGAAAAGCAACTACCTTTAGTAAGAAAAATGTCTCTTCAACAGATAATCAATAGTGAGGACATACATCCGCTCTTCAAAATAGACCCCTTATCCTATGCAGGTAGTCTCAATAAAGAAAGAGTCACTTTTATAGATGCTCTTCTAGATGCTGTTATTCCTATAGGAAGCAGAATGTCGCTTTTTAAGGAGATGAAAGGATCTGTAAGATATATATTACCTATGACCCATGGAAGTTGGTTGCCCTTTGAGATACTATTAGCTGAGTATATACTGTATAAGGTAAATATTGCTGACAAGATAAGTTTGAGACAGGTAAAAAAGAAGCTGAAGTTTGATAAAGATTTCTTTTTTAATGGAGATTAAAATTAAATATGAATTTTTTTGGGCAAATTTAGTATTTTTTTTCATAAAAAGGACACAAATATTTTTTTATACGTTATAATTAATTATAAAGTAATTAAATTCAGCATTTTTTACCAAGTTATCTTTATATATGCCCGAAAATTTCAACTAGATGGCATTTTGGGACATATATAAAAGAAATCAATTCTTATTCGGGGGGATAATCAATTGAATAGAAAAAAAATACTACAATTGCTGTTAGCTACTTCAGCGATAGCATCTACAATAGGATTTACAACTGAATATGTACAGGCCGCTGAGCAAACAACTGTTCAAGCCTCTCAGAATAGTAATATAGTTTTCCATAATATTATGGGCAATTCTGAAGCAAGCAAAGCACAAATGATAAATTACTTTAAAGCTTTAAATATAAGTGGTTATAAGTTACCAGTATCCATAGATGATTTTGTAAATATCGCCTATGAAGAAGCTCAAACAGAAGGTGTAAGAGGCGACGTTGTAGTAGCACAATCCTTCTTAGAAACTGGTTATTTCAGATATGGCAATGGAAATGGTATTGTTCAGGCAGAGGACAATAACTTTGCAGGTTTAGGTGCAGTAAGCAAGGAGCAAAGCCATTGCAAGTTTAGTGATGTTAGAGAAGGACTTAGGGCACAGGTTCAACATCTAAAAGCTTATGCATCTACTAATCAACTAGTAAATGCTAAGGTTGATCCAAGATTTGATCTTGTTGCAAGAGGCTCTGCTAAGACCTTAGAAGAGCTAGGTGGTAAGTGGGCTTACCCGGGATATGATACTACAGCCTTTAGCTCTTTTGAACAAGCCTTAACGGCAGGAAATACATATGGGCAAAGAATTTATTCTATAATTGAAAAAACAATGGGAGTGAAGGGTTCTGGAACTGTTATAAGTAGTACATCAACAGCTTCTAATGCTTCAACGACTACAAATGTTTCAACAACTACAGGCAACTCAACCAGTGTAGCTAACAGCTCTCAAGTAAGCCAAGCTACTTCTGAAAAGGGACAAGTTGTTAATGTTAGTACCAATTTAAGAATGAGACAAAGTCCATCTTTAGATTCTTCTGTATTAGCATATTTAAACAATGGACAAACCTTTGATATAAAAGGTAAGTCAGGTGACTGGTATCAAGTAAGTTTAAATGGGAAGATAGGGTATATTCATAAAGATTATGTAAAAGAGATTACAAGCACTACTACTGTTGTAATAGTTCCTACAGTTACTGCAGGAAAAACTGAACAAGTTCAAAGCTTACCAGCAGCTGCTGTACAGGCTAAAGGACAAGTAATTAACGTAAGCTCTAGCCTAAGGATGAGACAAGGGGCTAACATAGGTTCAGCAGTAATAGGATACTTAAGAAGTGGACAAACTTTTGACATAAAAGAAAAGAATGGTGACTGGTATTATATAAGCGAAAATGGAAAGCTAGGCTATGTCCATAAGGATTATGTTAAAGAGATAAGTGGAACAACTGATACTACACAAACTTCAAGTAGTACTAATACATCTAGCAGTACTAATGTAAGTTCAAACACCAAGAGTGGTTCAGCTACTGACAATAATTCAAGTACTAATAATCAATCACAAAACAATGATTCTAAGTACGAATCAACCAAAGGACAAGTAGTTAACGTAAGCTCTAGCCTAAGGATGAGACAAGGGGCTAATATAGGTTCAGCAGTAATAGGATACTTAAGAAATGGACAAACCTTTGATATAAAAGAGAAGAATGGTGACTGGTATTATATAAGCGAGAGCGGAAAGCTAGGCTATGTTCATAAGGATTATGTTAAAGAGATAAGTGGTACAACTGAAACTACACAAACTCCAAGTAGTACTAATACATCTAATTCTAATCAGAATAGTACTAGCGTTAGTTCAAGTGCCAATACAGGCTCAAGTAATACCTCTAATGCTAAGCCAATAAAGGGTCAAGTAATTGATGTAAGTACTAGCTTAAGAGTAAGACAGAATGCTAACCTTAGTTCTGCTATAATAGGTTATCTATCCAATGGAGAAAACTTTGAAATAAAGGATGTTAGTGG
Source organism: Clostridium manihotivorum (assembly GCF_004015185.1). Lineage (GTDB taxonomy): Bacteria > Bacillota > Clostridia > Clostridiales > Clostridiaceae > Clostridium_AR > Clostridium_AR manihotivorum. The sequence continues at coordinate 470,303 of NZ_CP025746.1, forward strand.
CGATTGGTATTATATTCAGTATGGTAGCAAAGCAGGGTATGTGAGTAAACAGTATGTAAAGGTAACAGAAAGTGCTACCGCTACCTCTGGAAGTAATTCGCAAACTGGTTCTTCCACACAAAATAACAATACAAGTCAGGGTACAGTTACTCAAAATGTACCAACTCAAAATGCGCCAGCAGTTCAGCAACCACAGGTTCCAATAATATCTGAGCAGACAGCAATGGTTTATAATGTTAGTACTAATCTTAGAGTGAGAAGTAAGGCTAGCAGTGATTCTAGCAGCTATGTGGTAGCATATCTACTTCCTAACCAAACCTTTAAAATAATAGGTAGCTCAGGGGATTGGTTCAATATAAATGTCAATGGAAAAACTGGTTATGTTAATAAGGCATACGTTAAGATATTAAATGAAACTAACACTAGTACCAGTGACAATTATACCAAGGTTTATGAACAAGTGCTTCAGGCTATGAAGAGTCAAGTTGGAACTCCTTACATTTACGGTGGTGCAGGTCAGATATTAACGCGATCACTGATAGATGAATTAAAAAAGTTATTTCCATTTGAAGCTACTAGTGGAATGTATAATTTGGCACCTATCCAATTTTTTAATGGAAGCTATAGAGCCTTTGACTGCTCTGGATTGATGCAGTGGAGCTTTAAGCAAGCTGGTGTAACCATAGGAAGAACTACTTATGATCAGGTTAATGATGGTAGGGAAGTTAGTAAAGATGAAGTGAGACCGGGAGATTTATTACTATATTCAGATGTAAGCCATGTAGGAATGTATATAGGTGACGGTAAGTGGATAGAGGCTCCAAACTCAAGGAGCTTCGTAAGAATAGTTGATGTACCTTGGAATAAGATAGGTCATATAAGAAGAATAATAAATTAAATAATATAAGTTGCTAAAAAGTTACTGAAGGATTTTGTTCTTCAGTAACTTTTTTTATTTTGGCAAAGTTAAAGTACCTTGTTGAACTTAAGAAGTTAAGCAGATTGATTCCAAAAATAATTCTAAGAACAGTTTTTATTTTTACTATTTACTAATAGAGAGTTAGGTGTGAAACTTCACTACTAAGCTATTCATGCAGTAATGATCCCCATAATCTCCAAGTCTTAAACTGTATATCTTAGGTTTTCGTAGTGGAGCCCTATATTATATTTTAACTTTAATAAATTTATTAATATCATTTAAGCAAATAACAAAATAGATAATAAATAGACGAATGGAATGTATTTGTATACCTTGGGAAAAGGAGGTTACTTATAAAGTAAAATTTTATTGGAATACAATTGTAATTATGGTATTTATATTAGTTTTTACTATAATGAATAGTAAAAAAATTTTTAGCAACAATATATTATATAAAATTAATATATAACTTAAAACTTTCAATAGCTGTAATAGCTAAATTGTATGAGTCTATCTGTAGCAAAAAGACTCATGCGTCTTATTAAAAATATAAACTTAAAAGGAGGATAATTATGGCTGATAATAGATATAAAGAGTATGATATGGCAAAGCCTATAGAGAGACACGATACAGCTGCTTGGGCCAATACTGTAGAAACTAAAGAAGTTTCTAATGTTGGAATACCTAGTGAGCTAGACGTGAGAAATGCTAAGGAATGGGTAGATACAAATCAAAAGTAGTATAAAGCCTTATTTAATTCATCAAGTATAAGTTTTCATAAAAAAATTTTATAGAGAATTTATTAGAAGCTAACCTTCTTATGGTTCAACATATTATATAGGACCATAAGAAGGTTTTACTTATTTTTTAGTAATTTGCAATTAAAGTAAGGCCTTCACAAAGTATGATGAAAAGGAGATTGCCTTTTTCACAAGAAATTATATTTTAAATAAAGCTGCGCATATAAGGACATATATTGTTCTTATTATGCACAGCTTTTGCTTTTATCAAGGAATATCTATGTGGTTTGAAATAACTGATTTTCTCTAAAATGTCTGTTCAGCTATACGTTTATATCTTTCATATTTTTCTCTAGCATCCTTTTCAGCTATTTCCCATACATTATCAACTATATCAGGGAATACGTTCATTAAGGATGAGTAACGAATTTCTCCATGAAGGAATTCTTTGTATGGCTTAGTTGGTTCTTTTGAATCTAAAACAAAAGGATTCTTTCCATCTTCCTTAAGAAGAGGATTGTATCTGTATAGATGCCAGTAACCAGACTCTACAGCTTTCTTTTCTTGAGCCATACTGGTTCCCATGCCAGTTTTGATACCATGGCTTATGCAAGGTGCATAAGCTATTATTAGTGATGGGCCATTATAAGCTTCAGCTTCAGCAATAGCCTTTATAGTTTGATTCATGTTAGCTCCCATAGCTATTTGAGCCACATATACATTACCATAAGTCATTGCCATTAGCCCAAGGTCTTTTTTCCTAGTTCTTTTTCCACCAGCCGCAAACTTTGCAACTGCTGCAGTTGGCGTAGATTTAGATGACTGACCTCCAGTATTGGAGTATATTTCTGTATCCATTACAAATATATTGATATCTTCACCAGTAGATAACACTTGATCTAATCCACCATAACCTATATCGTATGCCCAACCGTCTCCACCGATTAACCATTGAGATTTCTTTACTAAAAAGTCCTTTTTATCTAATATTTCTTTTAGTATAGTGTCATTATTAGAAGCTTCGTTATTGATTAATTCTAATACTCTATCTGAAACACTTCTTGATTTATCGCCATCTTCCATTGACTCTAGCCAACTTGTGAAGGAGCTCTTTATATCTTCATCTGTTCCAGATTTTATATATTCATCCATAAGGTTAGCTATTCTCTCTCTCATTTGTTTTACTGCTAAATACATTCCAAATCCGAACTCAGCATTATCTTCAAACAATGAGTTGCCCCATGAAGGTCCTTTGCCCTGAGCATTTGTTGAATAGGCTATTGAAGGAGCACTTGCGCCCCAGATAGATGAACAACCAGTTGCGTTGGCAATCATCATTCTGTCGCCAAATAATTGAGTTAAAAGTCTTATGTATGGTGTTTCTCCACAACCTGGGCAAGCTCCGTTGAATTCCATTAATGGTCTTGCAAACTGGCTGCCTTTTACAGTCTTTCTATCCATTATGTTATCTTTATTTGTTAGGGTTAATGCAAACTCGAAGTTTTCTGCTTGTGCTTTGATTTGCTCATCAGCAGGGCTCATGATTAAAGCTTTACCTGGGGCAGGACATATATCAGCGCAGTTACCGCAACCAGTACAATCCAATGGACTTATCTGTATACGGAAGTCTAATCCTTCTAGTCCTTTTCCTACAGCTTTCTTGGTTTCAAAGGTATCTAATGCTCTTGACTTCTCATTTTCGTCTAGTAGGCATGCTCTTATTACGGCATGAGGGCATACATATGCACATTGATTACATTGGATACATTTATCTATCTGCCACTCAGGTATCATAAATGCTATGCCACGTTTTTCGTAAGAAGTAGTGCCTAGAGGGAAGGTTCCATCTTCCATTCCATTGAAGGCGCTTACTGGAAGTTCATCCCCTTCATGTCTTTCCATAGGTCTTTGTATCTTCTTAACAAATTCAGGCTCTTCCTTCATAGGTCCTAAATTATCAGTAGCATTCTTCCAAGCTTCAGGGACATCAATTTTTACTAGGGCATCAATTGCTTTGTCAATGGCAGCAATATTCATATCAACAACCTTTTGACCCTTTTTGCCATAGGTTTTTTCTACTGATTTCTTTAATAACTCAATTGCCTGTTCTACTGGTATTACGTTGGCTAACTTGAAGAATGCAGATTGCATTATCATATTTATTCTTCCGCCAAGTCCAATAGATTGAGCGATTGATACAGCATCGATTGCATAGAAGCTTATATTATTCTCAGCTATATACTTCTTTAGTGGAGCAGGTAATTTTTCGTCTAATTCATTACCAGTCCATGGACAGTTAAGTACAAAGGTACCATTTGGCTTTAGTCCTTTCAATACATCAAAGTTGTATATAAAGGAGGTTTTATGACATGCAATATAGTCTGCGTTATATATAAGATAAGGTGACTTGATTTTTTTCTTTCCGAATCTTAAATGTGATATAGTACTTCCACCAGACTTTTTACTGTCATAGGAGAAGTAAGCTTGAGCGTACATATCAGTATTGTCACCAATTATTTTTACAGCAGTTTTATTTGCGCCAACTGTTCCGTCAGAACCTAGTCCCCAGAATTTGCAGCTTATAGTTCCTTCTGGAGTAGTGTCTATTATATCTTCTTCTGGTAGAGAAGTGTCTGTTACATCATCAACTATACCTATTGTAAAGTTATTTTTTGGTTTATCTTGTTCAAGATTTTTAAATACAGCTAGTATTTGTGATGGTCTAGTATCCTTTGAAGCTAAGCCATATCTTCCACCTACTATAAGAGGTTTTAAGTCGCTGTTATAGAATATATTACATATATCAAGATACAATGGCTCACCAGGTGCACCAGGTTCTTTTGTCCTGTCTAAGACAGCGATTTTCTTTACACTCTTAGGTAAAGTGTTCATAAAGTAGGTAGGACAGAATGGCCTGTATAGATGAACATTAATAAGGCCTACCTTTTTACCATCTTTTCTTAAGTAGTCTACGGTTTCTTCTATAGTATCGCAAACTGATCCCATAGCAATTATTATGTTTTCGGCATCTGGATCACCATAATAGTCAAATGGGTGATAAGCTCTTCCAGTAATTTTTTCTATTTCCCTCATATAATTTTCAACTATATCTGGAACCTGTTGATAGAACTTATTAGCTGATTCCCTTTGTTGAAAGTATATGTCAGGATTTTGAGCAGTTCCTCTCAAGGTTGGGTGTTCTGGGTTTAAAGCTCTATCTCTAAATTGCTTTATAGCATCATAGTCCACTAGTTTAGCCACATCATCATAGTCTATAACCTCGATTTTTTGATACTCATGAGAGGTTCTAAAACCATCGAAGAAATGAACAAAAGGTATTCTACTCTTAATTGCTGCTAAGTGAGCCACATTTGTTAAGTCCATTACTTCTTGAACATTTGAAGAAGCAAGCATGGCAACTCCTGTTTGTCTTACAGCCATTACATCTTGATGATCTCCGAATATTGATAAGGCATGTGTCGCTATTGCTCTAGCAGTTACATGGAATACCCCAGGAAGTAGTTCACCAGCTACCCTATAAAGATTAGGTATCATTAATAAAAGACCTTGAGAAGCGGTATATGTAGTAGTTAAGGCTCCAGCTTCTAAAGAACCATGTACAGCACCAGCAGCACCAGCTTCTGACTGCATTTCAACTACTCTTACAGGCTGCCCGAATAGGTTTTTCTTACCATGTGCAGCCCATTCATCAACCCCCTCAGCTATAGGTGTAGAAGGGGTTATTGGATATATAGCTGCAACTTCTGTAAAGGCATAAGATGCCTCTCCAGCAGCTTGATTTCCATCCATTGTTTTCATAACTTTAGTCACAGAAAGTACCTCCTTTTAAAATCTAACTGATTATGCGTACTTTCATAGTATTTGCAATTATTATTGAGAAATTCATGAAAATGAAGAAAAATTAACAGAATATGTAGAAAAAAATATACTACCATGGTTTAAGAATTAAAGTGTATAGTTACACATCAACTCTAAACCACAATAGTACATTTCACTGTTATAACTTTGAAGTGTTTAAGAATGTTGTTTAAATTAAGTAGTTATAAGTCCAACAATTTAAACAGCTTACACAAGAAACTAAAATTAATAATTAGCTCATATAAAATCTACTATAACTTAAACTTCTGAACTAAGTTATTAAGGTTTTGAGCTAATATAGCTTGAGTCTGAACAGCTTGAGTCACATCATCAATTGACTCTGTAACTTCAGTTATGTTGTCCAATATTTCCTCTGAACTTGCAGCAGACTGCTCAGCAGTAGCAGATAGATTTTGAATAGAATCACTTACCTGATCCATAACCACATTCATCTGTTTAGAAGAAGCGGCTATTTCCTCAGACATATCATTTACAAAAGCTGCATCTTTTTCATACTGAACGCCAGTGCTTATAAGTAATTCATAAGTTGGCTTTACCACATCGTTCATGTAGTCCAGCATACCATAGCCTGTTTTTGAAAGTTTACTGAAGGCTGATTGTACTTGAGTAACCATAGCTTGTATACTTACAACTGCTTCAGAAGATTGCTCCGCAAGCTTTCTAACTTCGTCAGCAACAATTGCAAATCCTCTGCCTTGCTCACCAGCTCTAGCTGCTTCTATAGCTGCATTGAGAGCTAAAAGGTTAGTTTGCTCAGCTATAGCACCGATAGAATCAGCAGCTATTTTTACCTTTTCAACTACTTTTCCTTCTTCGATTGCCTCAATTAAGCCTGACTTCTTCTCTTCATAGATACTCGCACTCTCTTTACTGCTTTTTGCTCCTGTTTCTTTTATAGAAACTGCTCTTTTATCTATTTCTTTAACCGATGTCAATGCATTTGAAGCTCTACTAGATAGTTCGTTTGTGGTAGCCGTCACTTCTTGAGCAGAAGAGCTTACGGTTTCAAAAACTACACTTAGATTTTGAGAGCCTTTAGCTATCTCGTCTGCTGACTGACTTATGGTTTGCATCATAGAAGAAATCTCTTCAGTGGAAGCAGAAAGTTCTTCACTTGACGCACTAAGGGTTTCAGAATCATTCATTACCTTAGAAATAAGTTCTCTTACATTACTCTTTGCTTTGTTCAATTTATCTGCTAGATTACCAAATTCATCTTTGCTATCGATAGACATGGAATGTGATAAATCTCCTTCACCTAAGTAATGAGCAAAATTTAATATTTTTGATATTTGACCTGTTATAGTAAGTGTCAATGCTGCAGCTAATATTATTCCTATGATAACAGCTGCCACTGCTATGGATATTACAGTGATTAACGAATTTTTATATATCTTATTATTATTATTTTCTTTATCTTCAGCTCTTTGGTCTATGTTATCAACCAGTTTTTCAATTGTTGCTGTAAGTTTGCTTCTTATATCAGCTGATTTTGTACTAAGTGCTGCTGCCTCATCATATTTTTCTTGAGACACAAGTTGTATTATGCTGTCACAGGCAGCTCTATAATCCTTTAGCTGACTTTGAAGTAAAGAAAATTCTGACTTTTCTTCGGAACTTAAATCATATTTGGAGAATTCATCGAATATCTTGTTATTCTCTTCTCTATAGGCTTTTATTTTTTCTGTAGTATCATTAACGTTGCTCTTGTTTCTTGACTCAACCAAGTTGATTACAGCTAGTCTTATATGCATCGTGTTGGCGTTGGATTTCTCTAAGTTTTTTAAGGTTTGGAACTCTGAGTTATACATAGAGCTAGATGCTTTATTAATTTTACTGATACTTTCTTGACTTATTACCGTTATAGCAATCATAAATATGATAACTATTGAGAATCCGGATATGAGCTTTGTCTTAACTTTTAAATTGTTAAACCATTTCATAGTATGATCTCCATTCTTCTTTTGTAGTTTAATTTTTTATCGTATAAAAGTTTTGTTTACTTGATGTAATATTAATACCATTTCTAATTTGCATAAATATTCATTGTAATTAATAAGTATTAAGTTTTTAATAAGTGCGTCAGTAACCATTATTTTTAGTTCAACAACTATGAGTTTTCTTGTTAAATAGGCAATTTTATTTAAGATATTTAAAAGTAATAATGGTTAATTATAAGTATATTAGGAAAATGCATAAAATTCAATAGTAATTAATAATAATTATCAATTGTGTACGATGTAAATCTTAGCATAAAATATTTTTATGCATCATTTGTATTTATGTTCTTGTAAAGGTTTATAATTTCCAGTAAGGCTCTGTCTTTAATAAGGCTATATGCATGAATACTGCTTAGATTAAGAGGTGCTTTAATAGGGACTAAAATGAATACTTGCGTAAGACCCATAAAGTGTTTTAGTGTTATAACTTAACCTTAACAGAATTATTAACGCCATCTGTAGTTTGTTTATAATTATGCAGAAAAACGATATCTCGAAGAACTATCTTAAGAGATACCGTTTTTTTAGTTTTAGACTATTTCAAATAAACATACGGGTCTGATGGTTTTGAGATGTTTTCGAAGCTATCAGCTATTACCAATGGAGTTATTGTTTTTTGTCCATCTTGAAGCTGGTCCTTCTCAGATAGTTTTCCAACAACCTTAACCCACTGACCTTCTTTAAAGTCAACATTTCTATTACGAATTCTTCCAATAGGCCCTACAATTTGTGCATCTGCTATACAGCAGCTCATGTACAATCTTGATATTACAAATTCATTACTATCCAATCCCTTTTCTTTATGAACAAAGCCGCTAATGGTAATTTCTCTTCCGTTATACTCAGCAACATGTTGGAACATATCTGAAAGTGAGGCTACATAGTTGTCAGAAGTTATTGTAATAGGAAGCTTTTTAGCTCTTTCTTCTGCTGTCATCTGACCAGATACATTGGCAAGCTTATTTATAGCTTTAACTCCTTTGCTATCAACAATTGTTGTATCAATTCCTGCTTTTCCAGCGCCATAGCCTATTACTATTGTAAATAAAAACAGCAAGTATACCTTGTTTGAACGCTTATAAGTAGCTATGGTAAAGGATTTTCTTAATTGATATAGTGTAATTATTACTAGAGCTACCTGAAATAGGTTTACATAAAATATTAACTTGGGAGTTATAAATAGCTTAATCTCACCAGTCGCATTTAAGTTATATAGGAATAATGATAGCAATAAAAAAGTCAGGAATTTTAAAAATTCATTAAAATTAAATCTCTTCATAATTAAATCACCTTCATTACTTCCATAAAGTTTACAAGGGAGCCTAATATAAAGCACACCACGATAATACTTGCTATTAGCCAAAGCACATACTTTTTCTTAAAGCCGCCTGCTAACATCAATGTGTTTTTGATATCTAACATAGGACCAAAGATTAAGAATGCTATTATTGATCCAGTTGTGAACTGACCAATGAAGGTAGAACCTATAAAAGCATCAGCCTCAGAACAAATTGATAGGATAAAAGCTAAGCCTATCATAGCTAATACTGATATGTAAGGATTCTTTCCCAGTATATTTATGCTGTCTCTGGCAACCAAAACTTGAAATACTGCTGATAATATTGCTCCAAATATGAGATACTTGCTTATATCCAAAAATTCAGAGACTACATTGTCCAGCAATAAGGATAACTTAGATTGATTTGAAGACGAGTTATGTGTCTCACCGCAGCCACAAAAATTATCGTCATCATCATAGATATCAGTTCTTAGTAGGTTTGGATTAGTTTTTTCTAGAAAGCTTATTATAAAACCTATGATAATAGCAGCTATCATTCCGGCAATACTTCTTATAAATAATATAGATATCCTATGATTAAAGGCATAGTAAGTTGACATAAGTACTACTGGATTTATTATAGGGGTTGCCAGCATAAAGGTGGTTGCAACTCCTACTGGTACTCCTTTTTTTATAAGTCGTCTAGCTATAGGAATTATTGCACATTCACATATAGGAAAGAAGATTCCTATTGCAGATGCCATAAGTATAGCTAAAACTTTATTCTTAGGTAATATCTTTGCTATAGTCTTTTCAGAAACATATAGCTGTATAAAAGAGGATATTAAAGAACCTAGAAATATAAAGGGCATAGCTTCTAATATTATACTTATAAATATGGCAGAAAAGTTTTTTAGAGTCCTACCATTGAAGGTTATTTTAAACTTAAGCATCAATAATATGGTAAGTATTATCAATGGAATAAATGCTAATTTTGATAATATATTAATATAGTTTTTCTGTTTTGATTCTCTATACTCCATTTTTAATACTCCCTTCTTGGATTCTTGATTGCTATTTTAGAAAGGATTATCTTAGCGGTAATCCTTAAAAACTTTAGAAAACCACCATCTAATATAGCCATATACTGAAGTTCTTTTTCTAAAGATTCAAGACTTTCTATATCAGCAATAAAGGTGTTTTTATTTAGTTTATTTATGTTAGTCTTTATGTTTCTTAGCTTGTCCTTAGAAACCTTAGTACAGTTATTTAGTACTATTAGGTTACTATGATAAATACATGGAAGAATAAGCGTTGGCATATTAGAAAAAAACATTTCATAGGAAAGGATATCTGCCAAATAAAATACTGAGGCTATCCTGCAAGTTTTACTCAATTCCTGGGAAATAGTCTCCACTAACTGAACAAGGTTTTTAGTACCATTGTACTCTATAATTATTCTATGAGGGGTATATTTTTCTATCATAGTTTTTATGTACTCAGCATTTATGTTAAAGCTAGGTTCACAAACTTCTACATTTATATTCTTGCTATGTATGATGTTATCGTCTATACTTGTCATGCCTTTTTCGTTTTGAATAATTAGAACTCTTTCAAAGGAAAGATAAGTTTCTTTTATTAAGGTATTTATGAAATAGGTCTTTCCAGCCCCTAAGAAACCAGTAACTATTTCAATATCTACTTTAGTCCGCATAATGTAATCACGCCTTTAATTTAAAATAGTATTTTTATTCAGGTACCGTAAAGTATCTAAAATTAATTGGTTTATAATCATAGGTATTAATATAATATCTAGCCCATGTAGCATATCTTATATTACTATTTAGTTGTATCAATGCTATTAAGTATATACTAATCTTAGTAATATAATTATTATATTACACTTCAATGCTTATAGGTTACATAAGAATTAATTTGTTCTCAGTAAAGTATGATATATTGTGGGAAATAATTCTTTAGTTATATAGAGATAGACCACTTAAAGCCAAGCTACATCTTTAAATCAGTAATAAAGATGTACCACCTCAATATAAGATTTATCCTCAAAGCCTCTCTGGATTATGAGAGTATAATTTGAAAATAAAAACTGTATTATGAAGTGGCACATATATATAGGGAACCTTTACTAAAACTTAATTTATACTTGTTATAAAATCGCCGCTTCTGGCGATTTTGTGGCATGCATAAATTAATAGTTGAGTTAGGAAATCTGTAGTTGTCTAATAAAGCCTTTGAAATTGCAAGTTTTAGCTTAAAGCTGCACCGTGGTATGTCATAGAACTTTAAATATCAAATAGCTTTTTTATCTCAGTAGAATTAAGACCATTACCTATAACGCAGACTCTTCCTGAGTAGTCAGGGGAGGAGTTTCTTATGTCAAACTCACCTGGAACATAATCAAATTCAAGCCATTTGCTGCTTGAGGATTCTATAATTCCTTTGGCTCTAAGTACAGTTCCATACACATTTTTATCATTTAATTTAGTTAAGATGGCTTCTAAAGTACTCTTGGAATATATCTTTGGAGTCTCAATACCTATGGTTTTGAAGGTATCTACTGTTGATTTAGAAGTTGTACTTTTAATGGCAACTCTTAAGGAGTTGTCTTTTAAAAGATTCACTTTTGCAATAAGCTGTTTTTGAGCATCTCCCTCAGCGATTTCTATTATGTCTTTAGAATTTAAGTCATCCCATGGAGTAGTTATTATATTTGCATTTTTATTTAATTCTTTGATTTTATTAACTACTTGTACTACATGATCTTTGCTTACATTTTGAGTTCTGCTTAATATTATAGTTTTCGCATTTATTATTTGATTTTTATAGAATTCATCAAAGTTCATAACGTACATGTCATATTTAGTTACGTCAATTACAGTCATTATCATGTTTATAGTAACTTTATCCTTTAGAGTAGGTTCCTTGAATACTGATAATATCTCAGATAGCTTTGCAACTCCTGAAGGCTCTATTATTATTCTTTCAGGATTATACTTTTCAATAACTTCTCGTATTCCATCAGTAAAGTCTCCATATACACTGCAGCATATGCAACCAGCGTTGATTTCTTTAACATCTATCTTAGTAGTTTTTAAAAAACTGCTATCAATGCCGATTTCTCCAAATTCATTTTCAATTATAGCTATTTTATCGTTCTTTAGTTCTTCACCTATAAGCTTTTTTATAAGCATAGTTTTTCCTGCGCCCAAGAATCCAGAAAATAAATCGACTTTAACCTTCAAATAAATCCCTTCTTTCTAAATATATTAATTTTAATAATATTCTTAAACCTAGCCAAATTATTAATAAAAGGCTTTGCGAATTTAAATAATATTATTAAATGCAGCCTTAAGAATCACCAGTCTGATCCGTTCTAGTGTTTTTGTTCATCTGTCTTAATATTCTAGATTATGTTTCACTTATTAATTTTAAACCTATAAAATCACTAAATCAACGCAAATGATTTGCATTATATGTCGTACATATAAAATTTACAATTAAGACTAAGATTGATGAAGCTCAAAGCGAAAAATACAACACGGTCTCTAAACAGTGTTGTATTTTCATAATAATATTTTATTTACTTCGTAATAGCATTTTAAAATTATACATCAAATAGAAATCTATATCTCATAATCAACATATCCTTCACATATAAAAGAGCATATCTTCCAACAAAGGGGAAGTATTCATTTCCGTAAAGTATTACTTTAGATATGTATTGCTGTAAGCTTGTAGCTTTATTTTGTGTTAACAGAACCTTCCTAGCTTTGCTTTGTTTTAAGGCATCATTTAGCCTTGAAGTATAGCTACAACCTCCAGAAGCAGAAAGTATTATAAGTAAGGAATCCTTATCTAGGCTTTTTATGTTTTCTAATTGCTGATCAATATCTATAAATACTGTGGCGAACTTACCTAAAACCATCAGTTCTCCTTGAAGGTCTAAGGTTATGGTTTGAGCCGTATTTAAACCTACAAAGGCCACATTCTTATATTCGTGTATTTGATCAGCTAACTCATCAATTTCTTCAATCTTTAAGGCTTCAGTAGCTAAGTCTATATTTTTCTTTGCCATATTTACTAGGTTTGTGCCATCTTCATTCACATTCATATTGATGCTCTTATTTCTAGGATTAAAATACTCATTTTCCTCATAAATAAGCATGTTCTTAAATTCAGAAAAGTTGGTGCAGCCAAGTTTTCTGCAGAATCTGCTTATTGTGGATATTGAAACATAACAAAGATCAGCCAATTGATTTATACTAAGGGTGGGAATTACATTCAAGTTCTGAAGTATTATCCAGGATATATTATAATCAATATCTTTTTCATTGCTATTATTTATTATTATTAGTAATTTGTGAACTATATCACTCATGTTTTCACCACCGGTACTTGTATTTGTATGGTTCTAACTTCAACTATTAATTTATACATTTCGTAGAAGTACCTAGACCTTTGATTCTTGAACAAGTTCCATATAGGAACTCTTTACTTAAGTAGTTTCTCAATAATCTGTTCGCATATTTCATGTGTAATAAGTGCATCCTCTAAGCTTATATCAGTGGCTTTTCCATCCCTTACACAGTCTAGGAAATGATTTATTATCTGGACAAAGCCTTTTCTAAACAAGGTTGTATCCCAATCAGCTAGTTTAGATAAACTTTCTTCATTGTTTGCAAAGGTTGAGGTTAGGGCTGACTCCTTAACTACAAGCTTTTTTTCAGGACACATATATTCAAGTACTTCCTCAGACATGCCGCTATTTCTGTTCATTATTGCAATTGAGGTGGTATTGCTGTTTGATAATTTAGTCACTACATTATATAGATTATCATCCTCTAGAAGTCCATTTACCTGTAGGTCTGAAACTTCTCCCCCCATCAAATATCTAACTGTATCAATAACGTGTATATAATCATCAAGTACGAAGGTTCTTATATCCTCTGGTTTAGCAAATCTATTTTTTTGCATTATTATAATATTAGCAGCTTCCTCTTTTTTTAATGAGGCATACATCGGTGCAAAACGTCTATTAAAGCCTACCATAAGAATTCTTTTATATTCCTTAGCTATGGAAGCCAGTTCCTTTGATTCCTCATAAGAGTAGGAAAGTGGTTTATCTACATAAACATCTATACCAGAAGTTAGAAGTTTTTTGCAGATTTCAAAATGTGACTCTGTAGCTGTATGTACAAAGGCAGCCTTTAAGTTTAACTTTAATAGTTCATCTACAGAAGTTGTATATTCGCTAACTCTATATTGTTTAGATAGCTTCTCTAGTTTTTCGCTATCTCTAGTACAAAATATAAGTTCAATATCCCCTCTAGCTGTTATAACTGGTAGATATGCCTTTTGAGCTATTCCACCCAAGCCTATTACTCCTATCCTCATAATAAATCCTCCTTAGGTATTAAATTTGTTTATCAAAATGAGAATCGTAAATCCATAAAAAATTTTATACTGGGTTTAACCATAGAAGTTATACATGGTTAAAGCTATGTAAATATTTATTTTAATATGAAGAAATTCTATCCTTAAGTTCTCGTATACAGTAATTATAAATCACTTAAACCTCAATGACAAACAAAGATATATGTTGTAATATATAGATTAGTTAACTTACATTTAGGAATTGGGGGCTAAAACATGAATGATAAAATCAAGATCTTATTTGCGATGGTTATTTTTGGGAGTATAGGGATATTTGTAAAGAATATAAATCTTCCATCCTTAGAGATTGCATTTCTTAGAGCTACAATCGGTAGCATTTTTTTATTTTGCTTTAGTTTATTAACGAAGCAAAGCTTTTCTTTGGATAAAATTAAGAAAAATGCTTTGTTGCTTATTATTTCTGGGGCGGCTATAGGATTTAACTGGATACTATTATTTCAAGCTTATAAGTATACAACCGTATCTATAGCTACCATAAGTTATTATTTTGCACCTATGTTTGTGATAATAGCTGCACCTTTTGTACTAAAGGAGAAGCTTACAAGCACTAAGGTTCTATGCTTAATTGGTGCTCTTATTGGCATAATAATGATCAATTTGGGGGACGGTTCTGGTGTCGCTTCTCAAAATATTAAGGGAATACTTTTTGGACTTAGTGGTGCTGTTTTATATGCGGCAGTGGTTTTGATAAATAAGTTTATAAAAGATTTATCTGGTTTTGAAACCACCTTGATACAGCTTGCAGTATCAGCAATAACCTTGCTTCCTTTTATAATATATAGAGGGGAGATATCAAAAGTTAAGGAACTTGGTACTAGCGGATTAGTATATGTATTGATGGTAGGAATAATACATACTGGCATAGCATATATGCTTTATTTTACAGCAATGAAAAGCTTAGAAAGCCATTCTATAGCAATTTTAAGTTATATAGATCCTATATCAGCAGTAATATTTTCTACATTATTATTAGGAGAATCAATAACTGCGGTTCAGATTATAGGAGGTATAATAGTGCTTTTATCCACCTTTTTAGTTGAAAGAACTGGTAAGGTAAATACTTTAGAGATATAGGTAGGGTTAATTTTAAGTCAACTGGCAATAATATGTATAAGAACTACATTTATATATTATTGAGGTGAATTATGAGAATACCAAATCATGTTGGAATAATACCAGATGGAAATAGAAGATGGGCTGTGGATAAAGGACTAACTAAAGAGTGTGGGTATATTTCTGGAATTGATCCAGGATTAGAACTTTTTAAGCTGTGTAAGAGTGCTGGAGTTAAAGAAATAACTTATTATGGCTTCACAGTAGACAATACAAAGAGACCAGCAGAACAAAGAAAAGCTTTTACAGAAGCTTGCATAAATGCAGTTCAAGTTCTTTCTGGTCAAGATGCGGAGTTATTAGTTGTAGGAAATACAAAGTCTGATATGTTCCCAGAGGAGTTATTGCCATACACTGTAAGAAAGACTTTTGGTAACGGCGGGATTAGAGTTAATTTTTTAGTTAATTACAGTTGGAAGTGGGACTTGGACCATCTTAAAGAAGTCAAATCCAAAAGTAATAATATAAACAACCAAATACAATCCTATGATGTAACAAGAGTAGATCTTATAATAAGGTGGGGAGGAAGAAGAAGGCTAAGTGGTTTCCTTCCGGTGCAATCAATATATTCTGACTTTTATGTTATAGATGATTACTGGCCTGATTTTAAACCTCAACATTTTTATGATGCCCTTAGTTGGTACAATGAGCAAGATATAACTCTTGGTGGCTAATTAATACATATTTCGGTAGGATTAAAAATTTGGTTATGTTTAATTTCAAAAGGGTACTTTAGTAGAGTCAAAAATTTATACACAAGTTTTTATTGAATATTAGTTTTTTAGTGGATAGAGATAAAAACATTGTGGATAAAATCAAAGCTTAAAGATTTTTAATGTATTACTAATATAAGCAGTCTTATATTAGAAAAAAGTTTTTAAACTTAAAAAATCACTAATGAGGGGGATTCATTAGTGATTTTTATTTTATCTATATTTGATTTTAATAAGGTACTTTATAGATGTACCACTTCATATTAAACTTTACATTTTCAAAACTTTTCTTAATAGTCCAGAGGGGTTTTGAAAATGGATTTCGGATAGAAGTGAAACATCCTTAACAACACCTTTATTTAATTATCTAAGAATTTATAGGTCTAGTAAAAATAATTATATTCAGCAGTTATAAAACTAATACAGGCTAGAGATTATTATGAGCTTGAGCCAGTGCTGCTAGAACTGTTGTTATTTGTTCCACTGCTATTACTATTACTATTACTATTACTATTACTATTACTATTACTGTTACTGTTATTATTTTGTCTTTGACGTGTTGGCATATCTGCCCTTACCTTTTCCATTACCTTAGTAGCTTGGTCTTGAGTTATGACACCATCAGAAACTAGCTTACTTAAAGGATTGAAGTTTCCTCTGCTACCCTTAGTACCGTTGCCTTTCTGATTTCCTTGACCTTGCTGTGTATTTTGACCGTTTTGAGCAGTTGATCCCTGATTATTATTTTGAGTTCCTTGCCCATTTGAACCTTGAGCATTTTTTTCACGTCCTTGCCCATTTGGTCTCTGGGTTAAGGTTGTTAAAGCTTCGAGAACCTTGGTTCCTTGGTCTTTAGTCAGGGTTCCATCACTTACAAGTGCATTTACATCAGTCTCCATTTGTTTCTTTCTTTCCTCTGCATTAGCAGCAAAGTTACCATTGCCTTGCTGTCCTTGTTGATTTTGCTGATTTGGTGTAGATGCTTGAGCTGTATTATTTTTATTAGCGCTACTGCATCCTGTAAGTAATAATCCTGAAATGCTAAGAGCGGAAACTAGCATTATAACTTTCTTTGACAATATGTTTTTCATCCTGATTTCACTCCCTAATTTTTTTCTGATTTTTTATCTTGGCCATGTTTAAGAGCATTGTTGAAATTAAGCATCGGATAACTTACCGATTAATTTCAATGCAACACTTTAACAGTGCCTTTATTTTTAAGTAATTTGATAACGAAGTTTATGTTTAAGAGTGCCTATATCCAATAGTTGAGTAGGAACCCTATAGGATGATTATATTTAATCATTGTGTCAATTTGATGGGATGATTTTGAACAATTTGTTACAAAGTAAAAAAATATATTTTCTTTAACAGTAAAAAAGGATATACAATATCAATTATTTTGATATCATATATCCCTTGATTTTATTGATTTACTTTAGGTATTTATTAAACCATTCAGTTATTTCTGTTAGTCTTCTTATTCTATGTTTAGGCTTACCGCTTCTGCTTAATTCGTGGTTCTCGCCTTTAAACATACAAAGTCTTGCATCTACTCCATGGTACTTTAAAGCAGTATACATTTGAAGAGCTTCAGGTATCCAGCATCTATAATCTTGATCAGAGTGTAAGAACAATGTAGGAGTCTTTACTTTGTCTGCATATTTTAATGGAGAATGGAACCAAACCTTTTCGTAGTCACTCCATGGTGTAGCAGCAGTTTGATCAGGTTCAAAGAAATATCCTATATCTGTTGTGCCAAAGAAGGAAGTCCAGTTAGAAATACTTCTTTGAGCAGCAGCCGCCTTAAATCTATCAGTATGGCCTATTATCCAGTTAGTCATAAATCCACCGTAAGAGCCGCCAGTGACCCCAACTCTTTCTGGATCTATAAAGGAGCATCTTTTAAGTACTTCATCGGTAAATTTCATTAGGTCATCATAGTCTATGGTTCCGTATTTGCCACGAATATCAGCAAATTCATTACCTTTTCCGTCGCTTCCTCTAGGGTTACAGAAGAATACTGCATAACCTTCGCTAGCCCAATACTGCATCTCATGGAAGAATACTGTTCCGTATACAGTTTTAGGCCCACCATGTATGTCAAATATAGCAGGGTATTTTTTGTTTTCTTCAAAATCTAATGGTTTCATAACCCAACCATCTATTATTACACCAGGTTCAGTTTCAACACTTATCTTTTCTGGGATAGAAACTAATCTTTCTGATTTAACCCAATCATTAAATGAAGTTAATTTAACTAAGCTTTCTTTCTTCAAACTGTAAATCTCTTGAAGAGAGTTGGCCTCCATAGCTATGAGCAATATGTCTTCCCCATTAATACTTACGCCCTCTACAGTTCCATTGCCTTTAGTCAAGGTTTCAATAGTGCCATTAACATTTATTCTATTAAGTAAAGAGCTGTCATCTTCTGTGGTCACGAAATAAAGATATCCATCTTCAACCTTTGTAGATTCTGAACCAGCATATCTGCAGTCAGAGCCAACAGAATTGTATAGGGCTTTATCAAAATCGGGTGTTATGCAGGTTTGTTCAAGAGAGTTTAGATCAATAGTGTAGAATTTAGCATTTTCGTTAACGCCATAGCTAGTCATATCTGTTGAAGCTATGATTAGTTTTTCATCAGATATGAAATCCGCGTAACCATTGCTCATTGGTACAGTTTGAGGTATTACTTTTAAGGTTTTAGTTTTGAAATCATATATAGATATGTCATTTGTAAGAGGCATTTTATCTTTAAAATAATAGCTTAAAATTACAGCTTTAGTCTTAGCTTTATTTAAGGCAAAGAAGTCAACATTGGTATTGTCAGAAGTAAGTTTTTCTACTTTTCCAGTTGATGCGGTGAACAAATACAAACTAGTCTTCTTACTTTTTGTAAAACCAGCTCCGTTAAGCCAGAAAGGGATTTCATCTAAGACTTCATAGTCTTCTTCCTCTTTTCTTCTTGCCTTTTCTTTTTCCTTTTCTTCAGAACTAAGGCCTTCTAAGTCTACTTCTCTAGGATCATATTCAGCTGTAAATAAATAAGTATCATCATTTATCTGTTTGATTTGGCTTACTGCTTTAGGTACCATTAAAAACTTTACAGCCTCACCGCCATGGATGTTAATCTTATAGTATTGGGTGAACTCTTCACCAGCTTCTTGCTTTTCTTTATCCTTAGGATCTCTTTGAGCAGGGAATACTATATTCTCTGAGTCGAGCCATAAAAAGCTTCTTTCGCTATCAAAAGCTGTGAGTCTATACTTGGAATTGTCATTTAGATTGAGAATCCAAAGATTAGAAAGATACTTGTTATCTTCTACATTAGCTTCGTGTACAATAAAGCAGGCGTATTTACCGTCAGGAGAATGTTTTATTGAAGAAAGGAAGGTATATCTAGCAAGGTCATCAATTTTTGTTTTTTCCATTTTATTAGTCCTCCAAATCAAGAAAGTATTATTTATATTTGATTAAAACAGAGTTCCTAACTCAACCATTAATCTATATATGTCCGAAAATCCCCAGAACCCGCGGTTCTCGAACAAGTATGAATTAAGTTTCGATATAGGAACCCTTTAGTTTTGCCTTGTTTTAATATTTTTAAATTATAATCTTTTATCTTTGGTATAGATTAATTTATTTAACTTCAACAATCCACCCTTCAGGAGCTTTTTTATCTCCAAATTGGATGCCTGAAAGTGTGTCATAAAGTTCTCTTGTTATTGGTCCTACTTCTGTTTCGCTGTGGAATACATGTAGTTTATCCTTATAGAAGATTCCTCCTATTGGAGTTATTACAGCAGCAGTTCCACAAGCCCCAGCTTCTTTAAACTCATCTAGATTGTCTATAAACACATCTCTTTCTTCAGCTTCTAAGCCTAAGTATTCCTTAGCTAGATGAAGTAAAGAGTACTTTGTTATACTAGGAAGTATTGAAGGTGAATATGGTGTTACAAACTTATTATCCTTTGTTATACCAAAGAAGTTTGCAGCTCCAACCTCTTCTATTTTAGTATGAGTTGCAGGATCTAGATAAACGCAGTCTGCAAAGCCAGCCTTAGCTGCTAATTCATGAGGATATAGACTTGCAGCATAGTTACCGCCAACCTTAGCTGCTCCAGTACCATAAGGAGCTGCTCTGTCGTAATCAGCAATTGCATAGTTTACTGGAGTTATGCCTCCCTTATAGTAAGCTCCTACAGGTATACAGAATACGCAGAATAAATATTCAGGTGCTGGCTTAACGCCTATGTTGTCTCCAACTCCTATTATGAATGGTCTTAAGTACAATGTAGCGCCAGTTCCATATGGAGGAACATAATGCTCATTAGCTTTAACAACTTGTATACAAGCATCTATGAACTTTTCTTCAGAGATTACAGGCATTAAAAGTCTTTGACAGCTGTTTGCTAGTCTTTTAGCATTTTGATCAGGTCTGAAAAGTTGTATCTTTCCTTCCTTTGTTCTGTAAGCCTTAAGACCTTCAAAACATTGCTGACCATAGTGTAAAGCAGTTGAGGCCTCGCTTATCGAAAGCATGTTATCTTCTACTAATGCTCCATCATCCCATTGTCCGTCTTTCCACTTAGAAACATAACGGAAATCAGTTTTAATATAACTAAACCCCAAGTTATTCCAATCAATATTTACTTCTTTAGACATAAAAAAGCCCCCTATCTATAAACTATACTTTTTTTCTATTACTTAATTTTATCACTTTTAACTGTAATGTAAAATAAAGTTTTACATTAAATAAGACTTATATTGATAAAAAAATATTTTTAACAACTTTATAGTATAAATTGTTAAATTGTTTAATAATTATCAAAAAATATATTGCTTTCAATTTAATCCTCTACTATACTAAATCTTAATAAAATAATACTTATCGGAATAGTGGGTATTCTATCAAGTTCATTGGGAAACTGTTTATTGATAACTGTTGTCGTTTGCCCTTGAGGCTTCAAGTATTCAAATTGGGGGAATAGTTGAAGTAAAATAATCTGTGAGATGACAGGGTTATTATAACTCAGGTGTAATTAATAGGGTTGAATTTGTAGATGACTATGTTAAGTTAGTAACAAGATATTTGGGGGGCTTATTCATGAATAGTAATACAGAAAGCAACGTAGTTTGGCACAATACAAGTGTTAGTAAGGAAGATAGAGAAAGACTTTTAAACCAAAAGGGCATAGTTATATGGTTTACAGGGCTTTCAGGGGCAGGTAAATCTACTGTTGCCAATGCTTTAAGCGTAAAACTACACAACAATTCTTATTTTACCTATCTATTAGACGGGGACAATCTTAGACATGGCTTAAACTCAAACCTGGGGTTTTCTAAAGAAGACAGAGTAGAAAACATAAGAAGGGTAAAGGAAGTAGCCAATCTTTTTGCAGATGCTGGTGTTATAATCCTAGCTACCTTTATATCTCCTTTTAGGGAAGATAGAAATAGTGTAAGAGAATTATTAGGAGATAGATTTGTAGAGGTTTTTGTAGACTGTGATTTAGAGGTTTGCGAAGACAGAGATCCTAAGGGGTTATATAAAAAAGCAAGAACAGGTCTTATAAAAGACTTTACAGGTATAGACTCACCTTATGAAAAACCAGAAAAACCAGAGATAACTATCAATACTCATAAATCTACCATAGATCAATGTGTGCAACAAATAATAGATTACTTAAAAGAAAGAAGATATTTAAATAGGGGCTAAAGCATTTTGGGGGGCTAAAAATGAATATAAAAAGGATTCTTGCGTCTATAGTGACATCTGTAATGGTATTGGGGCTTGTGGGATGTTCACCAAAAAGCAAAGACACATCTAAAGTCACAATTGGCTTTTTTTCTAATATAACTCATGCTCAAGCTTTATTAGGAATGAACAATGGACAGTTTAAGAGGGATATAGGAAGTGAATATAACCTGAGCTTTAAGCAGTTTAATGCTGGACCTGACGAGCTTCAAGCTCTACTGGCAGGAAGCATAGATATAGGTTATATAGGTCCAGGTCCTGCCTTAAATGGTTATATAAATTCTAAAGGTGCCATTCAAATAATAGCAGGAGCTTCTAGTGCAGGAGCAGTTTTACTCACGTCAAAAGATTCTTCCATAAAAACCGTGAAAGACCTATCAGGAAAGAAGGTCGCAATTCCCCAATTTGGAAATACTCAGGATTTATCACTGAGAGCACTTTTAAAGGAAAACGGACTTAAGGATAAGACTAGTGGAGGAACCGTTGATATAGTGCAAGCGGAAAACTCTCTAATTAAAACTCTTTTGTCTCAGCATAAAATAGATGCAGCATTGGTACCAGAACCTTGGGGAGCTAGGCTGGAGCAAGAAGCTGGAGCTAAGGTGGTTCTTGACTATAAAGATGTCTGGAGAGATGGCAATTATTCTGTGGCAGTAGTGGTAGTTAGAAAAGAGTTTATGGCAAAACATCCAGAGGTAGTTGAAAGGTTTTTGAAAGCTCATGTAAGTCTTACTGATTATATCAATTCTAATCCTAAGGAAGCAAAAAAGGCAATTAATGATGAGATAAAAAAGCTTACTAAAAAGCCTTTAAAAGGAGAGGTGCTAGATAAGGCCTTTAAGAGACTTGAAGTAACTAACTATCCTATAAAGGATTCCATAGTAGAAATGGCAGAGCTTTCAAGAAGCATTGGCTTCATAAGGGAGGAGCCAGAGCTAGATGATTTATACAGCCTTGACATGCTAGATAAAGCTGTTAATGAAGCTGGGAAGGGCAAAACAAAATAAAAAGGGGGCAGAGACGTTGAGTCTTGTTATTGAAGGAGTAAAGAAGAAGTTTATAACTAAGCGTAAAGAGACCTATACTTTAGACAATATCAATCTTGACTTTAAAAAAGGTGAATTTGTGTGCATATTGGGGCCATCAGGCTGCGGCAAATCTACCTTGCTAAATATAATTGCAGGACTCGAGAGTCCTACGGAAGGAAGAATAACCTTAAATGGAAATGAAATAAAGGGCGTTGGGGTGGACAGAGCAGTTATGTTTCAGGAGTCTGCTTTATTTCCTTGGTTAAAGGTTATAGACAATGTGGAGTTTGGTATGAAGATAGCAGGTGTTCCTAAGAAGGAGAGAAGAGAGAGGGCTCTTCACTATCTTAAGATGGTTCATCTTACTAAGTTTCAGAATTCCTTTGTTCATGAACTTTCAGGTGGAATGAGACAAAGGGTGGCTCTTGTTAGAGCTCTTACTTTGGATTCAGAAGTATTACTAATGGACGAACCCTTTGCTGCTTTAGACAGTCAGACCAAGAACATTCTTCAGACAGAGCTTCAAAAGGTTTGGCTTGAGACTAAGAAGACCATAGTATTCATAACTCATAGCGTTGAGGAAGCTGTGCTTTTAGGCAATAGAGTTATTGTTATGTCTGCAAATCCAGGAAGGGTTAAAAAAGAGTTTAAGATAGATTTGGCAAGACCAAGAAAAGCTGAAGATGTTAACCTAACATATATTGCAGCTCAGGTTATGGAGGAGCTTAGAGAGGAGGTAGAGAGGATTGCAAAAGCAGAATATGACAGTGATTGGAGTTTTGAAAAAGATAGTGTTTTATATAGCTCTAGTAGCCATATGGGAACTGGTATATAAGCTAGGGGTAGATGTTTTTTCTATATGGAAGTCATATACTTTCCCATCACCATTTCAAGTTGCTAAAAGCTTGTATAACTTAGTTAAGGATAATACCTTGTTCGTAGCAATACTAGCAAGCATGGGAAGACTTTTACTAGGTTATCTATTATCTGTAGTTATAGGTCTTTCTCTTGGACTTTTTATAGTTCGCTTTAAGTATATAGGGGACAACATAAAGGCTTTAATCTTAGGACTACAAACCTTACCTAGTATCTGCTGGGTGCCCTTTGCCATACTTTGGTATGGAATAAGTGAGCAGTCTATTATATTTGTTATTGCCATGGGATCTATATTCTCCATTTCCATAGCTACTGAGGGAGCCATAAGTAATGTATATCCATTATATATAAAGGCTGCAAAAACCATGGGAGCTAAGGGACTTAAGCTTTATATAAATGTTATCATTCCAGCAGCCCTTCCAGGAATTGTAGCAGGTATGAAGCAAGGGTGGTCTTTTGCTTGGAGGGCTTTGATGGCTGGAGAAATGATATCTTCCTCCAAAGGACTTGGATATGTACTTATGGTAGGAAGAGATGTTGGAGATATAAGTCAGGTAGTTGCAGTGATGGTGGTAATAATAGCCTTAGGTTTACTACTGGACAAAGTAGTGTTTGGAAGAATAGAAACTAATATAAGACAAAAGTGGGGACTTAAAACGGAAATATAAGTGTAAGCAATAAGGGAGGCTGAAAATTGGAGTTTAGAAAGGAAGTTTTGGAAACTGATGTTTTAGTTATTGGCGGAGGCACTGCTGGTTGTTTTAGTGCATTGACCATAGATGACAAGTCTGATTTAAAGGTAATAATAGCGGACAAGGCAAACATTAAGAGAAGCGGCTGTCTTGCAGCTGGAGTCAATGCTCTTAATGCATATATAGGAAAAGGTGAGACAGCAGAGTCTTTTGTAGAATATGTAAAGAGAGATTCGGAAAATGTCATCAGGGAAGACTTGGTTTATGATATAGCAAAAAGACTAAATAGTGTAACTAAAAAGATAGAGAATATGGGGCTTCCAATCCTTAAGGATGAAGAAGGAAACTATATTCAAAGAGGAAAACGAAGTGTAAAGATAAATGGGGAAAATATAAAGCCACTTCTAGCTGATGAAGTAAATACGAGAAAAAATATAAAGGTTCTGAATAGAGTTAATATAGTTGATTATCTAGTAAAAGATGGTGGGGTAGTAGGGGCCATAGGCTTTTCTCTAGATGAAAAGATTATTTATGTCATATACGCAAGCTTTGTGATATGTGCTACAGGAGGTGCTTCTGGAATTTATAAGCCTAACAACCCAGGCTTTTCAAAGCACAAGATGTGGTATAGCCCGTTTAATACCGGTGCAGGCTATGCCATGGGCATAAGAAATGGGGCTGAGATGACTTCTTTTGAAATGAGGTTCATAGCACTAAGATGCAAGGACACCATAGCACCTACAGGTACCATAGCTCAAGGGGTAAAGGCGGAGCAGATAAATGCTCTTGGTGAAAGCTATGTATCAAAGTATGGTAAACCCAATACTCACATCAGACTATATGCGACAGTTATGGAAAACAAGCTTGGAAATGGGCCGTGCTATTTAAAGACAGAGGGCATTTCAGAAGAATTGGATAAGGATTTATTCAAGGCTTACTTAAATATGGCGCCTGCTCAGACCTTAAGATGGTTAGAGAGAAATACTGGACCTTCTAAAGAAAATGTTGAAATCGAAGGCACAGAGCCTTATATAGTAGGTGGACATACTGCCGGAGGTTATTGGATTGATAACAAAAGAAGAACTACTCTTAAGGGGCTTTATGCCGTTGGTGATGTAGCTGGAGGAAGTCCTAAAAAGTATGTTACAGGTTGCTTTGCAGAAGGGGAAATTGCTGCAGAAGCAATCATTGAAGAGGATGGAAGCAGAAAAATTCATAAGCTAAGTGATGAAGCTTTACAAGAAAAAGCACTATTTATCAGTAGTTTCTTAGCTAATGAAGACTCTGGTCACTCTATAAAGCAAGTAGAAGAGCTACTACAAGAGGTTATGGACGAGTATGCTGGCGGTATATCCAAGTCTTACATATACAATGAAAAAGGTTTGGAAACCGCTGAAAAGAAGCTTGAAGAGTTATTTATATTGGCAAAGAAGCTTAGGGCAGAGGATCTCCATGAACTTATGTTTATCTTTGAAGTGATAGACAGGCTTTATGTATCAAAGGTTTTAATCAGTCATCTTAGAGCAAGAAAAGAAACTAGATGGAGATGTTATCAAGAAAATGAGGATTATCCAAACAGAGATGACAATAACTGGATGAGGTATGTGAACTCAATATATAAGGATGGAAAAGTTGATATTGTATATAGAGATTTAGTTAGAAGGGATGAGACCTATGAGCATACGAATAGATAAAGATAAGTGTATAAGCTGTGGCAAATGCATAAAGGTTTGTCCTGGAAGCTTACTTTATAAAAATGAGGATAATAAGGCCTATATAAAGTATGAAGATTCTTGTTGGGGCTGCACCGCTTGTCTTAAAGAGTGTGGAAGTTCTGCTATCACTTATTTCCTGGGAAATGATATTGGTGGTGCAGGAGGTGCTATGAAGGTGAAAAGAGAAGGACAGTACTGGCAATGGGAGATAAAATCTACAGATAACAAAACTCACACTGTAAAGATAAATACCAAGGAATCAAATAAGTACTAGCAGTTTATTATGGACTTTAATACGTCTTTTAATAAACTAGAGGTGGCTACTATAATCTTTAGTAGTTTTAGCTGGATACCTATAAAAAGATTATAAGTATTTTTTAGCCTTAACATTTTAGTACAGTTTACAAAGCTAAGGTAAATAATATAAGGCATTTATAGATTATAAAAGCATTATTAATTAGGGGGTTATTTCATTGAATCATTTAGACAAGTTAGAAAATAAAAGTATTCACATTTTAAGAGAAGCCTATAGTGAATTTAAGAATCTAGGAATGTTATGGTCCATAGGAAAGGACAGTACAGTACTTCTTTGGCTAGCTAGAAAAGCCTTTTTTGGACATGTGCCTATTCCTCTTATACATGTAGATACTCACTATAAGATACCTGAAATGATACAGTATAGAGACAGAGTGGCTTTAGAATGGAAGCTTGATATGATTTATGGGGAAAACAGAGAAGCTCTAGACAATAATGAAACTTTTCCAGATGGTAAGGTTACTAGACTAGAGTGTTGCAAGCGACTAAAGACTGAAGCCTTAACAAACACTCTTAATGGAAGCTGGCCAAGATATAGATTAAATCATGACCTTGGCAGGTATGAAATAGATAAAAATACAGAACCTTTTACAGGCATTATCGTTGGGGTAAGAGCAGATGAAGAAGGAAGCAGATCAAAGGAAAGATACTTTTCTCCAAGAGATAAGAATAATGACTGGGATGTAGCTGAGCAGCCACCAGAGTTTTGGAACCAATATAAGACTGATTTTGCACCGGGAACTCATGTAAGGATACATCCACTGTTAGATTGGACTGAGCTTGATATATGGGAGTATATAAAGAGAGAAAATATAGAGATGGTTTCACTGTATTTTGATCAAGGGGAAGGAAAAAGATATAGATCCTTAGGCTGCTACCCATGTACTACTCCTGTAGAGTCTACAGCTAAAAATGTTGATGAAATAATAGAAGAGCTTAAAACTGGTAAGTTTGCAAACATAGCTGAGAGATCAGGAAGAGCACAGGATAAAGAAGATGGCGGCGGTTTAGAAGAACTAAGAAAAAATGGCTATATGTAAGGATGGGGGCTATAAGATGAGTTTTGTCAGAGAAGATATGAATATAGTAATCGTGGGGCACGTAGATCATGGAAAGAGTACGATAATAGGAAGACTTTTAGCAGATACAAATTCACTTCCTGAAGGAAAGCTTGAGCAAGTAAAAGAAAGATGCAGAAGAAATTCAAAGCCTTTTGAATATGCCTTTTTGCTAGATGCTCTTAAGGATGAGCAGGAACAAGGTATAACCATAGATGCAGCAAGATGCTTTTTCAAAACAGATAGGAGAGACTACATCATAATAGATGCTCCAGGACACATAGAATTCCTAAAAAATATGGTTACTGGTGCTTCTAGAGCAGAGGTTGCCCTTCTAGTAATAGACGCTAACGAAGGGATTCAAGAGAACTCTAGAAGACATGGATACCTTTTATCTATGCTAGGAATAAAAAATGTAGTGGTGCTTATCAATAAGATGGATCTTGTGGATTACAGTGAAGAAGTGTTCAATAAAATAGTTAAAGAGTATACTGAATTCTTAAATAAGATAGATGTAGAGCCAAATCAATATATACCTGTAAGTGGATTTTTCGGCGAAAACATAGTTGCTTCTTCTGAAAAAACTCCTTGGTACAGTGGTAGCTCCGTTTTAGAAGTGCTAGATGGATTTGACAAGGAAAAGCTTCCAGATGACAAGCCCTTTAGAATGCCAGTTCAAGCTGTTTATAAGTTTACAGGTGATGGAGATAACAGAAGAATAGTTGCTGGAACCATTGAAACTGGACGCATTAAGGTTGGAGATGAGGTTGTATTCTACCCTTCAGGTAAGAGGAATAAGATAAATTCTATTGAACTATTTAATGCTGAAATCCCTGAAAGTGCTGGAGCAGGTTCTGCTATTGGTTTTACCTTTGATGAGCAGATCTATGTTAAAAGGGGAGAGGTTGTTACTATTGCAGGACAGCCTAAGCCTAAGGTAGGAAATAGGATAAAGGTAAATTTATTCTGGCTAGGAAGACAATCTATGGTTAAGGGAAAAGAATACTTACTTAAGGTTGGAACAGCAAAGGTACCTGTAAGAATAGAAGAAATCACTAAGGTTATAGATGCATCAAATCTTCAAAATGCAGTGAAGGAATCCATTGATAGACATGATGTGGCGGAATGTATATTAATAGCTCAAAAGCCTATAGCTTATGATCTGGCTCAGGATATAGCTCAAACCAGCAGATTTGTAATTGTAGACAACTATGAAATAGCTGGAGGAGGTATAATCTTAAAGGATCTTGAGGATGATAGTGCATGGTTAAGAGATAAGGTTATCCTTAGAAACAACAAGTGGGAAAATAGCAACATCTCAAGAGAAGAAAGAGCAGAAAAGTATGGCCAAAAGCAGGCTCTAATATGTATAACAGGTCAAAAGGATGTGGGAAAGAAGTCCATAGCTAAGGAGCTTGAAAGAAAACTCTTCAATGATGGTAGAATTGTATACTTCTTAGGCATAAGCAATGTGCTATATGGTGTAGATGCAGATATTAAGCATACTGACAACGATAGCAGAGAAGAGCACCTAAGAAGACTATCAGAGGTATCAAACATTCTAGTTGACTCAGGAGCTATACCTATTGTTACTGCAGTAGAGTTAAGCAAAGGTGATGTTGAGATAATTGAGACAGCAGTTGATTCTGATAGGATAATAAAGGTTTGGGTAGGAGAAGAAGTTACTACCGATATAGAATACGATCTTCACATACCAAACTATGATTCCCTAGAGGCTGCAGTGAGTAAAGTAAAAACACTTTTACAAGATAGGGGTATAATATTTAAGCCTTTTTAGAAAAACAGAAATAAGTTTTGCGCGTTTTATATGCAATATTGTTGATAGTTTATGCATGAAATTATGAATTTTAGTTAAAAGAGAGTGATTAACAGTCATTCTCTTTTTTATTATGTATTATCTAGGTGAATTTCTTAATAATAAAGGGTTTACAGTAAATAATATACACAAAAATAAATTTTTTATAATAGATGAAAAATAGAGATTATTGTAGAATCTCTTATTATAGGTTAGTAAAATGATATTAAATACATAGAAGTACGTAATTTAGTCTAAAAATG
Organism: Clostridium manihotivorum; assembly: GCF_004015185.1. Classification (GTDB taxonomy): domain Bacteria; phylum Bacillota; class Clostridia; order Clostridiales; family Clostridiaceae; genus Clostridium_AR; species Clostridium_AR manihotivorum. The sequence continues at coordinate 499,966 of NZ_CP025746.1, forward strand.
AGCAAAATATACATGATATTCATTTGTATAATTATTGTATAGTACTTATAATTTATGAGGTACTTTAAGGTACTAAAAAGATGAAGTATTTAAGCGTTAAATTAATATTTTTAATTAATTATGAATTAATTTTAAGTGGAGGAATGATTCTTGAACATATTTAGGAAGAAGACAGTCAGTGATTTTAATGAAGCGGCAGATCATAGTGGACTTAAAAGAAAACTTACAGCATTTGATCTTGCAGCTTTAGGTATTGGTTCAGTAGTTGGTACTGGAATATTTGTAGCTACGGGACAAGGCGCTAATCATGCAGGACCTGCAGTTACTATATCCTATATAATTGCAGCAATCGTTAGTGCTTTGTGTGCTCTTACTTATTCTGAATTATCATCAATGTTTCCTGTTTCAGGAAGTACCTATTCCTATTCTTATGTAGCTTTTGGAGAAATAATTGCTTGGATAATAGGATGGGATTTGATTTTAGAATATCTTGTATCTGCAGCAGCGGTTGCCTCAGGATGGTCTGGAACTTTAGTTGGTATATTAAAAGATTATGGGCTAGCAATACCTTCGGCTTTGACCACAGCACCAATAAACGGTGGTATAGTTGACCTTCCAGCAGTTGTTATAACTCTTATAGTAACATGGATATTATTCATAGGGGTATCTGAAAGTGCTAAGATCAACAATATAATAGTAGGTATTAAGATATTCGTAATACTTGTATTCATAGTATTAGGAATGACTCATATAAATGTAGCTAATTATCATCCTTTTGCGCCTTATGGTACAACGGGAATAATGACAGGAGCTTCAATAATCTTCTTTGCCTTCATTGGATTTGACGCAGTTTCTACTGCTTCAGAAGAGACAAAGAATCCAAAGAGAGATGTACCTATGGGACTTGCTATGTGCTTAATAGCAGTAATAATTCTATACATAGCGGTTTCTTTAATATTAACGGGAATAGTACCGTTCAACACTATAGATATAAATAATGCACTACCAGGAGCACTATCAAGGATAGGAATAACTTGGGGATCTGCTTTGGTTGGTGTGGGAGCTGTTATTGGAATGATCTCAACTTTACTAGTTACTTTGTATGGACAGGTAAGAATATTCATGGTTATGTCTAGAGATGGATTATTTCCAAAGAGGTTTGCTAAGGTAAATAAGAGATTTGGAACTCCAGGAATATGTACCGTAATAACAGGAGTAATAACAGCAATTATGGCAGGCTTCTTACCTTTAGGAGTTATAATGGAGCTTTGCAACATAGGAACTCTATTTGCTTTTGTTATAGTATCTATAGGAGTAATTGTTCTAAGAAAAACTATGCCAGACCTTGAAAGAAAGTTTAGATGTCCAGGAGTGCCTTTCACACCAATATTGACAGTGCTATTCTGTATATATCTTATGGCTTTCTTACCTGGTACAACCTGGGTTAGGTTCGTTGTATGGCTTGTATTAGGATTGATCATATACTTCCTATATGGATATAAAAATAGTAAATTGAATAAAAGTTAACAAAATATTTATATTTTAAGTGTGCCAATTCAGAGATTAATTATAAGCTTTAGAAGTTACTGTTAGTTGAAGTAGCTTCAAAGCTATATAAATCAATGATTTGGTGCATTTTTTATATACCTTGCATTGTAATAAATGTTACTATTTTGGCAAATAGTTTTGTTCTTATACATAAAAAGGATAAAATATCCTTATATTTTTACATTATTTTAATACACTTATAGTTATGATATTAAATAGAAGAAATTGCTAATTGCCTCAAAATGCAGTAAAATTAATGGGTATATACTAAATTCATAGAAAATAATGTCATATTATAGGGGGAGAAAAATGAAAAAATTAATTGCTTTTGTATTCACATTTTTATTATTTTCTTTTGGAGCAAGTCATCATGCTTTTGCAGCAACAAATGACAGTAAGGACGATGTTCTTACTAAAATCCAACAAACTAATCAACAAATTCAAGTTTTAATAGATAATGCTAAGGTTAAGGGTTCAGAAATCAATGCTAAACTCGATAAACAAATTATAGACTTACAAAATCAAAAGGCTGCTTATGCAGGCCAAGAAGATAAAATAGCTGAAATAGATAAAGAAATTGCAGAATTAAAGGATGAAGCTAGCAAGGATATAGACAAGCTTTGCTTAGATTTATATAATGAAACTGAAGATTTAGCTAACGCTATGGTAAAAGAAGCACAAGCTGCTGGAATCCAAGTGGAAAAGCAATATTTTGATCAGAATATTGGTGGAAAGATTATTGCGATAGATCCGATACAGGTAGTTGCTTAGTATAGGAGTATAACTTTCTTGCTATGTGTTATCTATCTACATAATATTATTTGTTGCTAAAGTGGGGAGGAATTATGTCTGGGGTGTTTTTTAATTATAAAGGAAGTTATATAGAAAAAGTTTTAAGCAAAAAAAATGAGCTTTCTCTACTTGCTAATAGTGGACAAACTGAAGTTATGATTCAAAGAATAGATAAGGATACATTATTCTTTATTTATCCTGGAGATAATTCTGACTTAATGGAACTTTTTTATATATTAGAGGGGAAGATAGCATTAGATTTTAATAACGAAACAATACGACTATCACAAGGTGATTATATAGTTTCTAAGGATTTAAAAGATAAGACATTTTTTAAAACTGAGACAGATGTTTCCTTATTATATGTTAGTAATCAACCTGTATTTCATCTTATGAGTAATAAAATGAAAAAGCTTTCTGAAATGAGAAGACTAGTTGAAGAAAAAGATATGTATACTCATGATCATGGTGAGAGAGTTAAAGAATACTCGGCTAAAATGGGAGAAAAATTACATTTATCTAATAATAGAATAACAGTGTTAACCTTTGCGGCAGCTTTTCATGACTTAGGAAAAATAAACGTTCCAGACGAAGTCCTCAAAAAACCAGGTAGGCTTACTAAAGAAGAGTTCGAATACATAAAAAAGCATCCTAAGGATGGAGAAGATATAGTAAAGGGGACTTTCATACAAGAAGCTGCTAAAGCTATTGGACAACACCATGAGAGACTAGATGGTAGCGGATATCCTCTTGGCTTAAAAGGTGACGAGATTTGTATTGAAGCTAAAATAGTAGGGGTTGCAGATTCCTACGATGCTATGACTTCTGATAGACCTTATAAAAAAGGGATGAGTCCAAAGGATGCCATAGAAGAACTCAAAAGCTTAACTGGGAAACACTACGACGAGTTGATTGTAGAAAAATTAGAAGAGGTACTTAAAGAAGAAGGATTAATTTAAAAAGATATAAAGATTTAGTATATACTATATTTAAAAAAGATAAGGGTGACCACTGAACTAGGAATTTAGTTTGGAGGTCACCTTTTTCATTATTGTTGTATTTCTCATAATATGGCATTTACTATGTAACTTTAATTTCAATAATATATAGTTCTAATAGATCGAAGATATGCGTATTAGCTAGCGGAAAAACCATCAGTGGCTAGAGAGATTGTTAGAGTTTTGAAATGAGGAAAAAATGGTAATGGATTTATTAAAGGTGATAAATAAATAGCAACTTAGGAGTAGGGACATTTATTTATAAGCCTATGATGACAAACATAAAAGCTGTAAGCTAACATCTACCTAAGCTTCTAAATCACTTAAAGCTTGTAGTAATGCAACAAAGTGGTAAGCAGTTTAATGCAGTTAAAATACAACAGGATAATAAGATAAAATGATGTACATATTTGTATATAATAATTTAAATATATGGCAAACTTATATTGAAGTCTTGTGGGATATAATGTAATGTAAGTGGTATAATGGTTATCAAAAAGTCAGTGAGGAAAACTTATGTCTATTACATCAATAAACATATATATTTATAAGGAGTAACAAAATGAGAGGCCTATAGTAATATCAAGTATTGCGATTTTAATGTTTATATTATCATATGTTATTTATAAGTATGAGAAGGTTGAGCTACTAGCTGGTATAGAGAAATCAAAAGTGAAGGATGTACCGGGCTTAGCAAAGTTTGCAGGAAAAGTTATAGCTCTTATGGCAACAGGAATTTTTATATTAGCTCTTGTTGGAAGTATCATACCACATGCAGGTATAGCATTTATAATATATATTATTGCTTTATTGATTGTCTATATTTTTAGATTGGGAAAATACCTATAGTTTAATAGTTAATTTACAAGTCTTAATAAAAAATTAAATTACTTTATTTGGCCTATATCCATAATTGGCATACTTGCTTCTGTAATTTTATATAATAACTTTATTATAGATGGAGTTGAAACATAAGGGTGGCCCTCGAGCTAAAGATTTAGTTCGGGGGTCACCTCTTTCATTATTGCTGTATTTCTCATAATATGGCATTTACTATGGACTTTCAATTTCAATAATATATAATACTAATAGACTGAAGATATATTAAATTTAGTTTATAATAAATTTTAAAGAAATTGGCAGCACTTAATTTATTCTTTGTTAATGTACTGTGTTGAAATTAATTGGTCAGTCATCCGATGCTTAAATGAGCTTGCGCAAAGAATTAATATGATTTTGTCATATTCCATGGCTAAAACTGTAAACTCACTACGTTCGAACAGTACAGTTTCTTAACGCCATTCCATCTGAAAAAATCATTTAATTCTAGTTGCTCGCTCATAGAGCATCTCCTTCATGACCACTTAATTTCAACAGTATTATTAAACAGAGTCTTAATTGGAAAAATGATCGCGTGAGAGGGGATTTAGAATAAAATGGCTAAAATATGCGTACTAGCGGAAAAACCATCAGTGGCTAGAGAAATTGCTAGAGTTTTGAAATGCGGAAAAAAAGGTAATGGATTTATTGAAGGGGATAAATATATAGTAACTTGGGCCTTGGGACATTTAGTTACCCTTGCTGATCCAGAAGCCTATGATGATAAGTATAAGAGCTGGAAGATTGAAGATCTGCCTATGCTTCCAAGCAACTTAAAGCTTGTAGTAATAAAGCAAAGTGGAAAACAGTTTAATGCAGTAAAGGAACAGTTAATAAGAAAAGATGTTTCTGAGATTGTTATAGCTACTGATGCTGGTAGAGAAGGTGAGCTTGTTGCTAGATGGATTCTAGAAAAAGCTAGAGTAAACAAACCTATAAAAAGATTATGGATATCTTCTCAGACAGATAAGGCTATATTGGAAGGCTTTAGAAATCTAAAACCAGGTTCTCAATATGATAATCTTTATAAGGCAGCAGCTTGTAGAGCAGAGGCTGACTGGGTAGTTGGTCTTAACATAACAAGAGCTCTTACTTGCAAACATAATGCTCAGCTTACAGCAGGACGTGTACAGTCAGCTACTTTAGCAATGATAGTAAATCGTGAGGAAGAGATAAAGAACTTTAAACCTAAGGATTACTATACTATAACTGCAAAGACTAAAGGTTTTACTCTAAGCTGGAGAGATAAGAATAATAACAGCAGTATCTTTGAAGAAGATAAGGTGAATAAGATAATAACAGCTACTAAAGGAAAAGAAGCAAATGTAGTTGATGTTATTGAAAGTCATAAGAAGCAGTATGCTCCAGCTTTATATGATCTTACGGAGCTTCAAAGAGATGCTAATAGGATATTTGGATATTCTGCAAAGCAGACTTTATCAATAATGCAGAGATTATATGAAAATTATAAGTTCCTTACTTATCCAAGAACAGATTCTAGATATATATCAACTGATATAGTAGCAACGCTTCCGGATAGGCTTAAGGCCATTTCTATAGGAAGTTATAGGGCTGTAGCTACTGAAATATTAAATGGTAAAATAAATGCTCATAAGGGCTTTGTAGATAATAGTAAGGTTAGTGATCACCATGCCATTATTCCTACTGAGGAAAAGGTAAACTTAGCTTTATTAAGCAATGAAGAAAGACATATTTATGACTTAGTAGTTAAGAGATTTCTTTCTGTAATGCTACCACCTTATGAATATATACAAACCACAATATCAGCAGATATAAATGGAGAAACCTTTGTAGCTAAAGGAAATGTTGTAAAGTCTAAGGGCTGGAAGAAAGTATATGACAAGTCAGAGGACCTTTCTGAAGATGAAGACGAAAAGGACAGCCAAGAGCTTCCTGTTGTGAAAAAAGGTGATAAGCTGCCTATACTTTCTGTTGATAGTAAGAAGCAACAAACTAAACCACCAGCAAGGTTTAACGAAGGTACATTACTTTCAGCTATGGAAAAACCTCATAAATACGTTTCGGTAGATAAGCAATCAGCTAAGACCTTAGGAGAAACAGGAGGAATAGGAACTGTTGCTACTAGAGCGGATATAATAGAAAAGCTGTTTAACATGTTCTATATAGAGAAGAATGGTAAGGAAATAATACCAACTTCCAAAGGAAAACAACTTATAGAGCTAGTTCCAGAAGAACTAAAATCACCTTTGATGACTGCTAAATGGGAGCTTGAACTAGACCTAATAAGCAAAGGCAAGAAGGATCCAAGAGTTTTCACAGAAGATATGAGAAACTATGCTAAGGAGCTAGTTGAAGATGTTAAAGGAAGTAGTGATAAGTTCAGACATGACAATATCACAGGTAAGAAGTGTCCTGAATGCGGTAAATATATGCTTGAGGTCAGCGGTAAGAACGGCAAGATGCTAGTTTGTCAGGATAGAGAATGTGGCCATAGAGAAAACCTAAGCAGATTCACAAATGTAAGATGCCCAGAATGTCATAAGAGACTTGAACTTAGAGGACAGGGAGAAGGGCAGATATACGTATGTCCAAACAATAACTGCAACTTTAGAGAAAAAGCAAGTTCTTTTAATAAGAGATTTGATAAGAAGTCTGACAAGGTAAATAAAAAAGAAGTTGCTAATATCATGAAAAAGATGAAAAAAGAAAGCGATGCGCCTATAAATGATGCCTTTGCTGGTCTTATGTCAATGTTTGATAAAAATAAATAGAATTGACGGTAATTCAGAAAAGTAAAAAGGACTTAGCTTCATTAAATAACAAATTAATCCAATATATCTTTCGATTGATGGACTAATATAAACCAATAGCTAATAATTTACAGATATACAGAGTTTGAAAGTTAAGAACTAATTTACTATTATTAAACTAATGAAAGTTTGTCAAAAACTTTATTTTCCAGCAGGTATAAATAAAGTTTCGATATAGAAAGTTTTTAATTATAGGGAACCAACTTCAACTATTAATTTATACATGCCACAAAATTCCCAGAAGCCGGGATTTTATAACAAGTATAAATTAAGTTTTCAAATAGGTTCCCTATAGGTATCCTTTACGAAAACTTAATTTATGTATGTTCGATAATACCGGCTTCTGGGGATTATCGGGCATATATAAATTAATAGTTGGAGTTGGATATCTATATATAACCTATTTGAAAAACTTAACATGTATATTTAAAGTAGATCTGTTATTGGGAGATGAAAAAAATGAAAGAGTCCTTTGGAAATGGCAGTAATAAAAGACCTATACTAAAAATTCCTCATTCTAACTTGGAGAGGGTTTTAGAGATATTAGCTATTGCTTCAATTATTATTCAAATAGCTATGCTTACAGCTTATTGGAGCAGGATACCTCAGCGTATAGTAACGCATATAGGTATAGATGGCAGACCAGATAGATGGGGAGGAAGAGGAGAACTTTTGGTTCTACCTATAATCTCAGTAGTTTTATATGTTCTTTTTACAACCTTAAGTAAGTTCCCTCACATATTCAATTATATAGTTGATATAAATGAGGAAAATGCTAAGTATCAATATAGCAATGCCAGAACATTAATGACAGCTATAAAGTCAGAAATGCTCATGTTCTTTACGGTATTTCAATATAATTCCTTGATGGATGCCTTAAACCGTAAAAGTTATTTTGGTCAATCGGCTTTACCAATTTTTATCATAACCATATTTGCAACACTAATATACTTTATAAGAAAATCCTTGAAAAAAAATGAGCCTAATAAAGGCTGATACCCTTTAAAGAGCAGACTATATTCTTAAACATAAGAGGATGGACTGCTCTTTTTACTGTTGATAAAACCAAGATAAAGTCTTATGCGTTTACAAAAATATAATGAAAAGGTTTGCCTTTTTCGTGGGAAAGGGTAGTTTTTTTCCTAGCTAAATCTAGTTGCTTCATCGGTTTAGAACAGCTAGTTAGTATATATATAGTAAAAAAATAAGACCTATTGGCAAATTATTTATAAGTTTATAGGTAAAAATATTAATATATTGACAATTTTGTTACTATTATTTCCTTAGAAGTTATATAATATAAATTGAGTATTTTACTAGGAGGGTTTAGTTGGTGATAAAAAGCTTATTTATAGATAGAAAAATGCTGAAGCATTTAGATTTTGGCATCATAATAACTGTTATATTAATAGTTTTATTTGGTTCTTATAATATATACACTTGCAGTAATAAAGCCCCTCAACAGATAAGATGGCTTATTTTATCTTTGGTTATCTCTTATGTAGTTTTGCTGATTGACTACGTTAATATAAAGATGTATGTTAAGATATTCTACTGGTTATGTATGATGGTGCTTTTATATACCTTGTTTTTTGGAAAGACAATAAATGGGGCAACGGGATGGATTTACGTGGGCTTCTATATACAACCGGCAGAAATGGCAAAGATAGCTCTCATAATGATGCTGGGAGTGAAGATAGAGGAGATGGAGTTTAAGGTTAATAATATAAAAAACCTTATTATACTGGGGATATACTGTGCTATTCCAATGGGACTCATAATTAAGCAGCCAGATATGGGCATGACTATGGTACTTTTCTTCATAGTAGTAGGTGTTGCTTTTTCCGCTAAGCTTAACTTAAAAGTATTAGCAGCTGGAATATTAGCGGTGATAATAGCTGTAGTTGGAGTATGGAACTCAGGACACTTTATTAAACCTTATCAAAAAGGAAGAATTATAGCCTTTTTAGATCCAGAGTCTTATGCCTTAGGTGATGGATATCAATTGCTTCAATCTATGACTGGAGTTGGTTCTGGAGGCTTTTTTGGTAAGATATTAACCGGAGAAAAAAGAGATAATGGAGGTTATGTAGCAAGCAATGTACCGGAGCCACAAACAGATTTCATATTTGCAGTAACCACAGAGAACTTTGGAACTTTTGGAGCTATTATTTTGCTAAGCCTTTATGGTTTCCTAATATATAGAATGATTGCTATAGCAAAGATTGCTAAGGATGGGTTTGGAATGATAGTTGCCTCAGGGTTAGCCACGTATTTTACCTTTGCTATACTTCAAAATGGAGGAATGGCAATAGGTATCATGCCTATAACTGGAATAACCTTTCCACTGCTAAGCTATGGAGGTAGTTCACTTTTGACTACAGTAGTGGCTATAGCTCTTGTATTGAATATAGGTATGAGAAGAAAAAAGATTGTTTTCTAGATCGAATAAATAACTTAATTTAAAAATAACATAAGGGAAGTCTATATTATAGGTATCCTTTATGAAAATTTAGTTTATACATGTTCGATAATCCCGGCTTATGAGGATTATCGGGCATATATAAATTAATAGTTGAAGTTGGATAATTATACAGGCGTTTTATGTGAAATGCTTCTGTAATATAGATTTCCACTAATTATTTTTTTGCTGATATAAGTTTAATTTGAATATTTTAAACTGTTCCTCTTAAGCCGATTTCATCTGCAGCTTTTTGCATGCCTTTTATCGTTTCTTCTATTACTTTATCTAGATCAATACCAAGCTTTTCCGAACCCTTTGTTATCACTTCTCTATTTACTCCTGCAGCAAAGCCTTTTTGCTTCCATTTCTTTTTTACTGACTTTACTTCCAAGTCTAAAACGCTTTTGCTTGGTCTTAGAAGACAGGTTGCAGTTATAAGACCTGTTAGTTCATCAGTTGTATAAAGTACCTTTTCCATGGTCTCTATAGGTTCCACATCATTTACTAGTCCATAACCATGGCTTTGGATAGCTCTAATATATGCCTCTGGCCAGTTTCTTTCTTCAAGAATCTCTCTAGCTTTAGAACAGTGCTCTTCTGGATACATCTCATAGTCTATATCATGAAGTAAACCGACGATACCCCACTTTTCAGAGTCTTCATTGTAAATCTTTGCAAAGTGCTGCATTACAGCCTCTACGGATAAAGCATGGTTTATAAGACTTTCGCTTTTGTTAAATTCTTTTAGAAGAGATAGTGCCTCTTCTCTGTTTGGTGTTTTTTCTGACATTTGTATATCACCCTTTCTATAATTTTTAGGACCGTTAAGACATACCTTTCAAATCAAGTCTATATAGAAGTTTCTCTATAATAACTCAAGTTAAACAACAGTCTTAAACATACTTTTGAAAGCTAAACTTATATAAAATAATAGTAATATGATATGAATTTGTCAAGTTTTACAATATATTTTATTATTTAGGCAATTATATTCTGCATAAAATTGAATATTGATAATTGTAGTAGGCTTAAATATAAATATTGGAGAAAGAATAAAGAAAGAAAATTTATTACACTGACCAGATTTATCTCGTATACACTGGAAAGGACAAACGCTTAAAAAATTGCCAAAGAAAATTGTTAAGGAAAATCACTTTATCGATTTTTTTATGAATGTGATAAAAAATAATGAAGATAATAAAAATGTATTTCAAACTGTTTAAACCTTTTGCAATTTATAAATAGAGGAGAAAAATATGTGTAAAGAGGCAAAAATATTATTAGCAGTAAGTACTATTTTTACGTTAGGTATGGGCTTGTCAGGTATATTTGCAAACATATTCTTCTGGAGAGAAACTGGAGACTTTACAATTATAGCTATATACAATTTAATGCATTATATTTTTACACCTATTTCCTTCATAATAGCTGGCTTTATAGCCAAAAAGAAAAATGGAATATGGGCTTTAAGAATAGGTTTATTATTGTATTCAATATTTTATGTATTAATATTGCTTATAGGAAAAAATGGAGTTTGGGCTATATATTTTTTAGGAATGGTATATGGAATTGCTTGCGGTTTTTATTGGCTGGCGTTCAATACCTTAAGCTTTGATTTTACTTCACCAACTAACAGAGACACTTTTAATGGTTTTAATGGGAGCTGTAGTGGTTTTGCAAGTATTGTAGCACCTTTTACCTCAGCATATATAATTACTAGGTTTGAAGGTATAAAGGGTTATAGCATAGTCTTTGGTATAACACTTGCATTGTTTGTTGTATTAATGCTTATAAGCCTGACCTTAAAGTGTAAGAATTGTGGCAATAAGCTCAATCTAAAGGTTGCCTTTTCTAAAAATAATGAGGATTGGTCAAAAATTAGAAAAGCTACTATGTGTTGGGGCTTCAGAGATGTTATTATAGTATTTATAGTAAACCTTTTAATATTTCAAAGTACAGGAAGCGAGTTGTCTCTTGGTAAGTTATCATTAATTGGAGCATTCATATCGTCTTTAGCTTATATATTAGTACAAAAAATAATCAAGCCAAAACGAAGAAGACTAGCAATATTAATTGGTGCCTCATCAGCTCTTGTAGGTGCAATTATGCTTTCTTTAAGAATAAGCTATACCATACTTTTAATATATACAATGATAGATTCATTCTTCATACCGTTTTTTATGATCCAATTGTCTTCTACTACCTTTAATGTAATAGACAAATCTCATGATGGAGATCTAAGAGTAGAGTATATGATTAATAAGGATATAGTTCTTAACTTAGGCAGAATCATAAGTACTGTAGTTCTAGTAATTTTACTTTCAACTTTTAAAAGATATAACATTTTAAATATATACATAATTATTATAGGAGCAACACCTTTAATATCAGGCTATTTTCTATCTAAGCTTAAGAGTATCTTAGATGGAAAAGTGGATTGAAGATTAATCTATTGGGGGGATTTTTTTGGAGAAGTTTATAATGATATGCGGCTATGGAGGCGTAGCCTTTGAGTTGTGTAAGATATTGCTAGATAATAAAAACTACATAACTGAAAAGTATAACTTAGATTTAAAATTAAAATCAATAGTGGGTAGGCATGGACAGCTTTACGAGGAAAAAGGTATTGACTTAGAAGCCCTGTTGAAATTTGGAAAAGGTTCCTCTGCTATAGAAGAGTATGCAAAGCAAAAGAAGTTAACTTTAAATACTAATATAGTATTTGAGGGAGATGTTCTTGTGGAGTCTACTCCCACTGATTTAGAAAGCGGAGAGCCTGGCCTTACCTATGCACTAAAGGCCTTAGATAGTGGTATGAATGTAGTGTTTGCATCTAAAGGAGCCTTAGTAACAAATTATAAACTAATTTCTACAAAGGCAGCAAATCTAGGATTAAAGATAAATTATAGTGGGGCTACTGCTGCTGCCCTGCCTACCTTAGACATAGGCGAGAATAGTTTAAGTGGAGCTAGGATTAAGTCCATAAGAGGTATACTTAATGGGACCACTAACTTTATATTAACTGAGATGTTTACTAATGACATAAATTTTGAAGAGGCTCTTAAAAATGCTCAAGAAAGAGGGATAGCAGAAAAAAATCCAAAGCTAGACATAAGCGGCTTTGATAGCGCCTGCAAGCTTCTTTTGATAGCAAACAAGATATTTAATAAGCAGTATGATATCAGCAAAGTCCATATAAAGGGTATCGATAGATTAAGTGATGAGGATATTCATTTAGTAAAAGCTAATGGACAAACCATAAAGCTAATAGCTACGGCTGAGTTTGACGGAAAGGAAGTTTCAATGGAGGTTGCTCCTATACCAGTGTCAAAAACAGATATGTTTTCTTCAGTTAATGGAACTAATAAGTGCATAGCTTATAATACCTTTGAGATGGGACAAATCTTTTGTGCAGGAGGGGCATCAGATCCTATGGGTGCGGGAGCAGCGGTATTAAAGGATATAATAAATTTATATAAATAAGATTTTGACACTAATAAACTATGGAATAAAGGTATATTATTGAATAAGGGGTGAATGTAATGTTTAGTGCTGAGAATTTAGCTAATTTAAGTGAATTAGAGTTGGAGTTATATAAATATGTCATAGAGAATATTAACAAAGTTATTTATATGAGAATAAGGGAGCTAGCTCAAGAGACTCATGTTTCTACCACTACAATAATAAGGTTTTGTAGAAACTTAGGTTGTGATGGCTTTTCCGACTTTAAGGTTAAGTTGAAAATGCATGCGAAAGAGAGCAATACCAAATCTGTTGATGATAACATAGATGCTATAGAAGAGTTTATGGAGAGGTCCTTAAAAGGAGACTTAGATGAAAATATAATAAAAGCAGCCGAGCTGATTGTAAACTACAATAATGTTTTATTTATAGGTATAGGTAATTCAGGATTTATAGCTGGCTACGGTGCACGTTACATGTCAAGTTTAGGCAAGTTTGCTGTACATATTGATGATCCTTATTTCCCGCTTATAGGTGACTTGGTCAATAATAGTGTTACTATAGCGCTTTCTGTGTCTGGGGAAACAGATGCTGCTTTAAGACTTATAAGCTTACTGAAATCAAAAGGTAGTAAGATAGTAAGCATAACTAATAAAAAGAGTTCTACGTTATCTAAGCTTTCTGATGTAAGCATATCTTATTATATAACTACCGAAAGCTATTTGGATAACGATCTAGAATATAGAGATACTACTTCTCAGGTACCTGCCTTATACATTGTTGAAGCATTGGCCAGGGAAGTAAATAGGATGATAGTTTAAGTAACAGGTTGTTTTTTAAAAGTACCATTTTACAATAAGAGTTATATTTAACTATATGCGGTTAAACCTTTACATAAGTGTTCTATAATTGTATAATTTTTATATGGTTGTAATATTTGACTATTATTGCTAATAATCTTAGTTGAATAAACAAATTTTTGACCCAGATTATTTTAATATTTGATTATATAAGCTTTCTATTAAGAATATTATATATTAGTTAGTTTTTGTATCAGTATATAAAGTACAAGCTTTTGCATTTAATACTTTGGCCATGTTAAAGATTATTGTTGAGATTAGTGGTTGTTTATGAGATGCTATGTAATCAATATATTAATTATTTACATAAGCTCATTAAAGTGTCTTAAAACTAATCAATTAATTTCAATGTAATGGTTAAAACAGCCAAGCTTTAAATATGTAGCTCATATAAAAATATATCTTAGGAGGAATATATCATGAATACTTATGTAGCAGAACTAAACTGTGCACAGTTGAAGTACTTGATAGAGTTTTTTGACAACTATCAAGATGAAAGCATAAAATGTACTATTAAAGATAGTGTAAGTAAAATTAAATCCACAATGGATGTAGAAACAAGTCTTCCAAAGGATAAGTTAGAGGCTTATTTAAAAACAACATTTAAAAAGAAATCAAAATACGGAATGGCATTATATTTTGCTATTTATGTAAAGTAAGTAACTTCAGAGGATGTTTTAGGGCATCCTTTTTTCATATCAATGATAGGTTATTTATATAAAGAGGGGGATTGTATGAAGCGAATTTTAATAGTCTGTGTAGCTGGCATGTCTACTAGTCTTTTAGTTAGTAAGATGATGAGCGCTGCAAACGATAAGGATTTAAGTATAGAGATATTCGCACTGCCTATCTCAAAATGTGCAAATGTAAGCAGTACCGTAGATGTAGTACTCCTTGGACCTCAAGTACGCTGCCAAAAGGCTCAAATAGATAAAATAATAAAGGGAAGAGTTCCTGTAGCGGTAATAGATATGAAGGACTATGGCATGATGAACGGAAAAGCCGTCTTAGATAAAACCCTAGCACTTTTAGGTTGATAAATTAGGATTAAAGATATATTACTTTAGTAATGTATTTTAAACCATAAGTTATGCATGTTATTACTTTTCTCACCTGTTAGATAGCCCATAAAGGGATATTATTTATATATAATATTTAATGTTTAGGAGGCTATCATGAACAATTTACAAGCACTTGGATTACATCAATTATATTTAATGGGTTTGGTATTATTTTATATAGTTTATAAGCAGGTGGTTACAAGACCAGTTAAGGGATCACGCTATATAATAATTCCTTTATTATTAATTTATTTTACCCTAGAATCAATAGATTCTATAACAGGAGGATTAGGAAAAGCAGCTGGAGCTTTGATCATACTAGCATCAGTTGGAGTTATAACCGGTGTTATATCAGGAATGTTAACTAAGATATTTAGAGGAGAAGATGGTGTACTTTATCAAAGTGGTGGGGTGCCTGTCTTAGTATTTCTTGTAATAACTATACCAATAAGAATAATGCTTAGATATACCTTAGGACATATCCCTGGAAATGAGGTTTTAAACTACGCAGGGCTATCTTACCTAGTTATGATATCTTGCCAGATGGTTGCAAAGAGCATAGTTGTAATATGGAGAAGACCGGAGGTTTTGCAATTAATATTTCAACAGAGAGCTGACAAAGCAAGAAGAAGACTTGAGAGAAGAATAGAAAAAAGCTCAAGAAGACTAGATAGGATGAATTAGATTATGTTATCATGCAAAAAATTGATAAGTAAAGCCAATGTAGAGAAAAAACTACATTGGCTTTTATTACGGTCTATGAAAGATCGCTTAAGTGACTTTTTACTATATAGAAAAATATAAAATCTTTTCCTGGACCTTTTTATTATCTATATTTTCCTCTTTCATATTGAGTGGGATACTGTATATCTTCATGAAGGTCATGAGCTGCTTTAAGTGGCCAGTAAGGATTTCTTAATAGCTCTCTTCCTAAGAATACTAAATCAGCTCTATTATTAGATAGAATTTCTTCTGCCATAGAAGGTTCAGAAATCAGTCCGCCGGCAATAGTAGGAAGCTCACAGTTTTTATTTATAATCTCTGAAGCTTTTACTTGGTAGCCAGGAAAGGCAGATATAGGAGCTGGAGCAACGCCACCTGTGCTCACATTAACAAGATCTACACCTTCTGATTTTACAAGGTTTATAAGTTTGGCCATGGTCTCTGGAGTATTTCCGCCGTCTACATAATCCTCTGCGGATACTCTAAGTATTAGAGGCTTATCTTCAGGCCATACAGTTCTTACTGCTGAAACTACCTCTTTTAAAAATCTTGCTCTATTTTCTAAACTTCCACCATACTCATCTTTTCTTTTGTTTGATAGAGGTGAAAGAAATTGGGATATAAGATATCCGTGAGCTCCGTGAATTTCTATTGTATCAAAGCCTGCCTTTAAAGCTCTTTCTGAAGAATCTTTAAATAGTTTTACTACTCTAGAAATTTCTTCTTTAGTCATTTCTACTGGTGTTCTGTAGGTTTCATCAAAAGCAAGGTCACTTGGTGCTATTATAGGTTCAGATAAAACTTCAGATTTTCTTCCTGCATGATTAAGCTGTATACCTACCTTTGCTCCATATTTGTGGCATTGATCAACTATATTTCTAAGTCCTTCAATATGAGAGTCATGCCAGATTCCTAAATCCTTTGCAGAAATACATCCACCAGGCTCAACACCTGTTGCCTCAAGTATAATAAGTCCTGTACCTCCAATTGCTCTCGTAGTGTAGTGGATGTAATGCCAGTCGTTAGCATATCCACTACTATCTGAAGAGTACATGCACATTGGAGGCATAACTATTCTATTTTTTATTCCCATGTCTTTAATTTTAAAACTACTAAAAAGTTTAGACAAATATATCACCACCTGGTTATTTTAATTTACTAAGTAAATATATTATATCATTATTTTGCTTATAAGAGTACTTTAATTCTTAGAATGTTGTATATATTCAAAGTTTGTCCATATGATGTAACTTTTGCTGGTAAGGGAATTTGTTAAGAATATACTAAATGTCTACGATAATTATGTATATTAAATTCTAGGAGGATGATTTATGCCAAAACTTAAGATGAAAGAAAAGGGGAAAAGGTTTAATTTTAGTGGAATTGGCTTTAAGTTAATACTAATACTAATATTAATCTGTCAGATTCCCTTAAATACCTTTGGGGTATTGGCTTATAAGAAAGCCAATAATATTCTTTATGATAAACTCAAGACTACAGCTAGTCAGGAATTGGAGTTAGTAAATGGATCAATAGATAATTATTTTTCCGGTATAGTAGCAACTACTCAGATGATATCTAATAATGTTGATTTAATTCAGGTATTAGCACACCCTGAGTATGACAAATCTGCTTTAGAAATATTTAAAGAGGCAAAAGAAAGTAATAGTGATATAGAACAAATAGTATTTTCAACTGTAGATAAAAAGGTTTTAAGATATCCTGCACAAGAGCAAAAAGCGGGATATGATCCAACTACAAGACCATGGTATAAAGGAGCTATAGAAAAACAGGATGGTATAAATTATTCTGAGCCATATAAGAACTCCACAGGAAAGTTTGTAGTTTCTATATCTAAAACTGTAATGAATAATGGTACTTTAGTAGGGGTAGTGTCTGTGGATGTTGATTTGAAGACTTTATCAGAAAAACTATCAAAGGTTAAGGTAGGAAATTCAGGTTATGTATTTATAAGCGATGCTACAGGTTTGATGATAGCAGATCCAGATAGTTCTCTTATAGGTGGAGATGTTACAACTAAACAAAGCTATTGGAATGAAGTGAAATCTAACCCAAGAGGTTTTGAAGAGTACAATTATAATGGACAAAATAAGTTTGCGAGTTACTCTACAAATGCAGCAACTGGGTGGAAGATAATGGCGTCTATGCAGGAAAAGGAATTAAAGGATGATACAAATGCTATAAGAAACTTGCTTATAATAGTTATACTAATAGTACTTCCTTTAAACATACTGGCAGCATATATATTTAGCCAATCAATAAAGAAAAATATAAATAAGCTGAAAGATGTATTTAGAAAGGCTTCAGCTGGTGACCTTACTGAAAGAATTAAGATTAATTCTAAGGATGAGTTTGAAGAGTTAGCTAACAGTTTTAATGAAATGACAGATGGAATATGTGGATTGATAGGTACTGCAAAGGAATCCTCAAATATAATCAATAAGACTTCTATATCTATATCGGCAATGAGTGATCAAACAACCAATGCAGTGGCAGATATAGCAAAGACTATTGATCAGGTTGCTTCAGGAAGTACAGAACAAGCTAAGGATATAGAAGACGGTGTTTCTGAGCTGCAATCACTAGTATTCAAGCTACAGGAAATAAATGAAAAGACTAAGAGTATGTTTAAGGTGTCAGAAAATACTGATGGAATGACAAAGAATGGTCTAGTAGTAATGGATATATTAGCATCAAAATCTAATGATACTAGCAATGCGTCAGATAAGATAGAGGTTGCGGTAAGAGATATGAGCGAAGCTTCTACGAACATTAAAGCTATAACTAGTAGTATAAATGATATAGCTGAGCAAACAAACCTATTGGCTTTAAATGCTGCTATTGAAGCTGCTAGGGCTGGGGAAGCAGGTAAAGGTTTCTCTATAGTGGCAGATGAAATAAGAAAGTTAGCAGAACAATCAACTTTGGCAACCAAGGATATAGAAGCACTTATAGATCAGGTTGATGATAGGTCTAAGATTGCAGTTAGGGCAGTTAGTGAAGCAAAAGCAACTATAATGGAACAAGGTGAAGCTGTTAATAAAACCAAGATTACCTTTGAGGATATTTCAAAAGCTATTGAGAACTTAAGCAATATGATAAGTAGTGTTCAAAGCTCAATAAATGATATTAATAGAGATAAAGACTCAATTATGGAAAAAATGCAGAATCTTTCAGCTATATCAGAAGAAACAGCAGCGAGCACAGAAGAGGTATCTGCAGCAACAGAAGAAGTATCTGCATCAATGGATGATTTTAATGAAAATGCTCAGAGGCTTAAGAGTTTATCTGAAGAATTAAATAATGACATAAATAAGTTTACAATTTAACAGCATGATTAAAGAAGCGTTGGTGGTACATTTGTATCACCAACGTTTTTTTACTGTCTATACCAGTAAAAAGTTTTATTTAAGCCTAGCAATATTAAGGATTTATAAGAGCCTTCTATTAATTACAGTAAAAAAGAAATTTTATTCGCCTGCCAGGTTTTCCTCATATGCATTCGGAAAGGCAGATGCGCAAAAAACTCACTGAAGAAGATCTCTTCAGCGACTTTTTTACTGTCTAGGAAAATACGAAAAATAAAAATATGAGATACATGTTAAAAGTTTAGCATTATAACATGAAGCTAATAGTGAGGTTGTTTATTTAAATTTAAAATTGTATTAAATTAAATAAAGTTTTAATTTTATATATTTTACTAGTTAAAAAATGACAATATTGTCGATAAATATATGAAGATGTTGATAAAAGTCTATGTGTTGTCAAAAATTGTAATTAGGACTTTTATATATTATGCTTTTTATTTGTATTAATAGTGTTTATTGTAAGAGTTTGTCCTTTTATTGTACACGTTAAACATGAGAAGTAAGAAAATATGCACATAGATAATATATAGACTTTTATCAGCAATGCAGCTTGACTTTTAAGGGGGAAGAATTAATGTCAAAGACTACAAAAAAGAGAGAAAGAAAAGTACCAAGGTTTAGGGGAATAAGCTTCAAATTAATAATTATGCTAATACTTATATGTCAGGTTCCGCTTATTACATATGGTGTTATATCCTATAAAAAGGCTTATGGCATAATATTAAGTAAGTTTAAAGTAACTACAAATCAAGAGGTAGAGCTTGTAAATGATTCTCTAAATAATTATTTTAATGGCATAATAAACACTATTCAAATGCTTTCTAATAATTCTGATCTAAAAAATTTAATGGATCATCCAGAGTATGGTCAGCATGCAAATGAATTGTTTCAAAATGTAAAGGAAAGTAATCCGGATATAGATCAAATAATATTTTCAACTACAGATAAAAAGGTGGTCATTTACCCTACGGCTACAACATCGACAGGTTCCTATGACCCTGCAGCTAGACCTTGGTATATAGGGGCAATGGGTAGCGAGGGAAATGTTGTGTTCTCTGAACCATATAAATCTGCTACAGACAGTAAAAATATAATATCTGTATCAAGAACTGTGAGTAGTAATGGTAAGTTAGTTGGAGTAATTGCTATAAATATAAACTTAGAGACCCTTTCTGAGAGAATGGGTAAAATAAAAATAGGTAATGAAGGCTATGTATTTGTTAGTGATAAAAATGGAGTAATGATTTCTCACCCAGATAAATCTTTGCTTGGTAAGAATGATACCACTAAACAAACATACTGGAATGATGTCAAAGATGGTGAAAGTGGTATGTCTGAGTACATATATACTAAGACTGGCGAGACGAAATACGCCAGCTATAAGACTAACAGCACGACCGGTTGGAAGATAATGGCCTCCATAAAGAAGAGCGAGATAAATAGTGATACAAAGGTGCTAAATGAATTGCTTTATGCATCACTATTGATAGCTCTAATTATTAATGTGACAGTAGCAGTTTTATTTAGCAAAGGAATTACTAAGAACATAAAGAAATTAGTAGAGGCTCTAAATAATGCAGCTAAAGGAATCTTAACAGATAGAATAAGTGTAAAAGGTAAAGATGAGTTTAGCGTATTAGCTTCAAGCTTTAATGAAATGGTAAGTGGCATAGGTTCACTTATAACAAATGTAAAAAACTCAACTGATACAATAAACAATACTGCCATAAATATAGCTGCAATGAGTGACCAAACTACAAATGCGGTAGAAGATATAGCAAAGACCATAGATCAAGTTGCCAGTGGAAGTACACAACAAGCAAGAGATGTTGAAGCAGGCGTTGATGAAATTGAGGCTTTAGTGAAGAAGCTACAGATTATTCTTGAGCATACAAACAATATGAACAGAGTATCAACTCATACTGAAGAAATGGCTAAGAGTGGAATGGATGTTATGGATACTCTTACTGAAAAATCAATAGATACTGGAAAGGCTTCGGACAAAATCGAGGTAGCAGTTAAGGAAATGAGAGATTCCTCATTAAACATTCAAGAGATAACAAAGGCCATAAATAGTATTGCAGAGCAAACAAATCTTTTAGCTTTAAATGCAGCAATTGAAGCAGCTAGAGCCGGCGAGGCTGGAAGAGGATTCTCAATAGTTGCTGAAGAAATAAGAATGCTTGCTGAACAGTCAACTCAATCTACTAAGGATATTGAAGTGCTTATAGAACAAGTTAGTGAAAGATCTAAGGTAGCGGTAGAGTCAGTTTCAGAGGCCAAGATAACCATAAAAGAACAAGGGGAAGCTGTTAGAGAAACTAAGATTACCTTCAATGAAATATCTAATGCAATTGATAAGTTGACAGGTATGATAACTAATGTACAGCAATCAATAGCAAGTATAAATAAAGACAAGGATTCAATAATGGAAAGAATGCAGAATATGTCTGCCATATCTGAAGAAACTGCTGCAAGTACTGAAGAGGTTTCAGCAGCAACTCAAGAAGTTTCAGCCAATATGGAGAACTTCAATGAAAAGGCAGGAGCTTTAAGAGAGCTTTCAGAAAGCCTTGAAGAGAATGTTGGTAAGTTCAACATCTAATCCGCAGATAGTACCTTTAAAAATAAAAAAACTAACTGAAGAAAACCGCTTCAGTTAGTTTTTACTGTTTAAGAATTATGTTCTTTTTTACTAATTAAGCCTAGCAATGTCAAGGATTTAGAATAGCTTTTTATAAATACAGTAAAAAGATAAATTATATTCGCCTGCCAGATTTTCCTCACATCCGTTCGGAAAGGCAGATGCGCAAAAAAACTAACTGAAGAGAACCGCTTCAGTTAGTTTTTTATTATCAAATCCTATAAGTGAACATATTATAATATTGATTACTTTTAAGGACTGATAATATTTGAAGAAAAACTTAGATAAACATAAGGTTAGCATAATAATATTAACTTATAACAATCTAGAGTATACAAAGAAGTGCTTAGAAAGTATAAGAAAATATACTACAGAAGTGGATTATGAACTAATTGTAGTGGATAATAGTTCAAATGACGGAACAAAAGATTGGTTAAAGCAGAATAGTGATATAAAGTGCATCTTTAATGAGGTAAACTTAGGATTTCCTATAGGCTGCAACCAAGGAATATTAGCTTCTACGGGAGATAGTATACTGCTTTTGAATAATGATGTTATTGTAACTCCCAACTGGCTCTCTAATCTTATGATTGCTTTATGGAGCTCAGATGAAATCGGTGCAGTTGGGGCAGTTACCAATAGTTGTTCCTACTATCAGACCATTGAAGTTGACTATAAAGATTATGATGAGCTTATAGAATTTTCTACAAAGCATAATATATCAGATCCATCAAAGTGGGAGCAGCGAATTAAACTTATAGGCTTTTGTATGCTTATAAAGAAAGAGGTCGTAAATTATATAGGGCTTTTAGATGAACGATTTACTCCAGGTAATTATGAGGATGATGACTACTCTTATAGGATTATGAATAAAGGGTATAAGCTTATGCTCTGTAAGGATACCTTTATACACCATTATGGAAGTACGTCCTTTAAGAGGGACTCAGTAAGTACAAATAACATAATGTTGACCAATCATAATAAGTTTATGGAAAAGTGGGGCTTTGATCCTGGAAGTATGACCTTAATAAGATATGAGGTTATGAGTAGAATAAGGTGTTTGAAGAATAAAGAGATAAATATATTAGACGTAGGCTGCGGCTGTGGTGCTACCTGTTTAAAGTTAAGAGATGTTTACCCTAAAGCTAAGCTATTTGGAATTGAGAAGAATACTGCAGCTGCTAAAATAGCTAGTAACTTTATGAAAGTCAAAATAGGAGATGCTGAGGCTATAGAATTTGATTATGAGGAGAGTCTTTTCGATTACATTATACTCAGCGAAATTCTCCAACATCTAAAGAAGCCAATTGAATTCCTAAAGCATATAAAGAAATATCTAAAACCACATGGAAGTCTTATATTAATAATACCAAATGCCATGTATATTGACAAAATTAAGCATCTCATAAATGGAGACTGGCTCTATGACAATCAATCTTTTGGAGAAGGTAGCTTATGGATTTGCACTTTTACCGATATATATAAGATACTAGTAGATCACCATTATTTCAATGTACGTGGGGAAGGAATACTGGGATACCTTAGTCAGGAGGATTATCAGCTTTTAGATAGGCTGGTAGATATATGTGGTCAACATATGAGGCTGCAGTATATATCCAACAGATATATACTTGTGGCTGACAATAGTGATTATGATATAGAAACCGAATTGAAATTTATTCTTAGAAGGATTGAGAATGATATAGATATTGAAAATGGTATAGAAAAACTTTTAAAATTTGTTTTATCTGAAAATATATCAATAGAAGATATAGATCATTCTATTGAAAAAAATATAATGTTAAAGGATAAATTAAGAAAAATTTTGAATGTAATCTCTTTGGAGGAGAAAAATGAATGATAGGAAAATTGCATTTATAACCTCTGTAAATGATAAAGAATTATATGATGAATCAAAGTTTTATATACAGCAGTTAAATAAGCCTGAGGGCTTTCAGATAGAGTTTATGAAGATTGAAGATGCCTCTTCTCTAGCAAATGCTTATAATATTGGAATGAATAGCTCAGATGCAAAATACAAGGTTTTTATGCATCAAGATGTATTCATAGTTAATAAGAACTTTTTATATGATATCTTGAAGGTATTTAAAACCTCTGAAGCAATAGGAATGATTGGGGTAGCTGGCTGCAAGTACATTCCAGAGAGTGGAATATGGTGGGAAGCAGATCAAACCTATGGCAAGGTTGCTGATAGTCATAATGGGGTTATGCAGCTTCTTAGCTTTAGAGAAGTTAGTGGAGACTACGAAGAGGTAGCTGCTTTAGATGGATTAATTATGATAACTCAATATGATATACCCTGGAGAGAAGATGTTTTTTCAGGGTGGCATTTCTATGATATATCTCAAAGCTTAGAGTTTAAGAAAAAGGGGTACAAGGTTGTGGTTCCCAGACAAGATAACTTATGGTGCATTCATGATTGTGGTGTTATAGACTTAGGCTATAGCTTTGAAGAGGAGAGAATAAAACTACTACGGGAATATGCAGAGGAACTTAGCTATGAGAGTACTACTAATTGATTTGGAGGCTTAGGATGTTTAACAAAGTATTAGTGTTAGCGCCTCACACTGATGATGGAGAATTGGGTTGTGGAGGAACTATTGCAAGATTCGTTGAAGAGGGGGCAGAGGTATACTATGCAGCTTTCTCTGTATGCGAATTGTCATTGCAAAGTGGATTACCTAAGAACACTTTAGAAGTTGAGGTTAGAGAGGCTACGAAGGAACTAGGGATTAAGCCTGAAAATCTCTATCTGTATAAATATGCTGTAAGGACATTTTCAAATAACAGACAAACAATTCTGGATGATTTAATAAAGCTTAGGGAGAATCTTAAGCCAGAACTTATTTTAATGCCTTCTTTACAAGACATACATCAAGATCATCAGATTATCGCCAATGAAGGTGTTAGAGCCTTTAAAAAGTCATCCATATTAGGCTATGAGATGGTATGGAATAATCTATCTTTTAATACCCAAGTGTTTTTTGTGTTGCAGGATAGACATATACAAAAGAAGGTAAGAGCCTTAAGCTGTTACAGATCACAAAGTCATAGGGATTATCTAAACGAAGAGTTTATTAAAAGTTTATCTATGATAAGAGGAGTGCAAATAGGAGAAAGGTTTGCAGAAGTATTTGAGGCAGTAAGATGGGTAAATAGATAGAAAAGGTCTATTCTGACGTTCAGTTATTGAATAAGTGGAGGATGTATGATTAATATGAAAGGGAAAAAGCTATTTCTTACAGGTGGTGCAGGATTTATAGGGAGCAAGCTATGTGAAAGATTGTGCGTGGATAACAACATAGTTATTTACGATAATCTGAAGAGAAATTCTATAAAAGATACCAATCTATTGAATAATAAATCTATTGAACTGATTCAAGGGGATATATTAGATTTTTCTCATCTAAAGAAAAGTGTGAGGGAGTTTAGACCAGATATAGTGATACACTTAGCTGCTATAGCTGGTATTGAATCAGTAATAAAGAATCCTGTTGATACAATGAAGGTAAACATGATAGAAACTTATAATATCTTAGAAGCTATAAAAGATTACTCTAAAGCTATAGAAAGATTCATTGATTTTTCCACTAGTGAGGTATTCGGAGTTCAAGCCTATAAGGTTAATGAAAATAGTAATACCAATTTAGCACCGGTAGGTGAAGCGAGATGGACATATTCTGTGAGTAAGTTAGCAGGTGAACACTTGTCTCATAGTTATTACAAGCAATTTGGGCTTAAAGTGGTTACTGTAAGACCTTTTAATATATATGGGCCAGGACAAGTAGGAGAAGGTGCAGTTCACCAATTTATTACAAGAGCTATTAGCAATCAGAAAATACAGATTCATGGAGATGGGGATCAAATAAGATCTTGGTGCTATATAGATGACTTCATCGATGGTATTGAGTTATGTTTGCTTAAGGATACAGCAATAGGACACTCTTTTAATATAGGTAATCCTAAAGGTACTATAACCATAGGTATGTTGGCACAGCTAATAAAACAAATAGCAGGCTCTAAATCAGAGATAGTTTATGTTCCTAAAACCTATGTTGATGTGGATCTTAGGGTACCCAGTATAGATAAATCTGTTGAATTACTTGGCTTTACACCTAAGATTCAACTAGTAGAAGGCTTAGAAAAAACTATAGCTTGGTATAGGAATTTTTTATAGATAAGCTTCAATTATTAAGTTATGTATGCCTGAAAAATCCTAAGAGGTCAGGATTTTCGAACATGCATAACTTAAGTTTTCGTAATGGAACCCTACAAAAAAGAATGAGCTTTTATAGAGTATTGTAGACATTGACCAAATCTAAGCAAATTAGATTTCTATCATGATATTTTTCAACATACGCTCGTCCTTTAATGCCCAAGTCTATCAAGAGATCTTGATTCTTAAGATAATACTCTAGCTTATCTTTTAAGTTATCAGGATTTGCAGATATTATAGGTAGATCTTTTGGGTATTTTTCCTTCATGAAGTCGCTTATAAGGCAGATTACCGGCTTGCCAAGGGCCATGGCTTCTATTGAGAAAAGACCATAGCTTCCAGTTAAGATTTGATCAATAATTAAATCCGAAGACTCGTATATCTTTACGGCTTCTTCATGGGACATACCTTGAACTAGTTGAAAATTAAAATCATAGGATTGCTTAAGTTCTTCAATTGCTTCTAAAATATAGGGGGTGCCTTTAAACTCTGGTGATGTAGGAGCATGAACAATCAAGGGTTTATCTTTAATTGTATTTTCTATAAATTTATATTTTGATAGGTCAATGGAAGGTCTTATATAATGAAGATTAGCATGGAAATCTCTCACATACTCAGCAAGTTCATAGTCTACTAAACAATCAGGTATATAATGAGAAAGAAATTCAAGTTTTCTTTTTATTTCGTCTTCATTCATATCTTTTACTTTAACATATTTATTTAGCTTCACAGCTTTTGAGTACATTCTTACATCAGATCCCCAGTATTGCATCACTATCTTTTTGCCTAATTCCTTAATTAAGGGTAGATCACTATAATCTAAGGTTAGAGCTGTTCCAAAATAAAAATGGAATACATTATTTTCTGATATCAGATTGGAAGCTAGCTTTTTTGTCTCAATATCAGCTGCATTAATAGAATTAAAAGAAGGCAGATCTAAGGTGTAGTCAGATTCGTAGCCTAAATAGCCTGGGTAATAATTTACCGAAGAGGCATTTATGCCTAAGACTTTTAATCCGTCTACTGAGGTATACATCTGGTTTGCAATCTCCATAGAACCGAAAACAACATCAAGTTTTGAAAAATCACTTTTTAAATTCATATTAAAGCCTATTAATGGGTCAAACAGTTTTGCTCTGCAAAAATATTTCAAAGCTTCCTTAGAGTTACCTTCCTTACACAATAGATTTGCAAAAGTGAAATTTAAGTTTGCATTGTTTTCCTTTAAGCATAAGCCTTTCTCAAGTATGGGCCTAGCTTTTTCGTACTGATTTTTTACTATAGATAAGTAGCCTAGTAAGTAATAGCCATAAGAGTCATTAGGTTCTATAGTTACATACTTTTCGGCTAGCGCATAAGCCTCATCAAGGTTATTTTTATCGATGTTAACTTCTATACTTTGCTTTATCTTCGTAGCTTTATCATCCATTTATTCTTACACACCTTTATTATTGATTAAAATTTGTTTCTTTTATATAAATATAATGCTTTAGGTAAAAAACAGATTATCTTTCATCCAATTAAAGTATGAGGTAAGCCCATAGTTTAAGTTAAATTCAGGTTTATAATTAAAACTGTTTTTTAACTTAAGGTTGTTACCTATTAAGTCATTTTCATAAAACTCTTTAAAGCATAAACTTAAATTTTTCTCACCACAGATCATTGCAATCTTTTGGCAAAGGGATTCTATTGAGACAATTTCATCACCACATACATTAAAGGTTCCGGATATATCCAGATTAATAGCTAATTTTAAAATATTTATAACATCATAGATGTATATAGGGTTTATCTTAGGACTTCCTGCTTTATTCAGAGTGACTGTTTTGTGATTAATTATATTTGAGAATAGATTACTTATTAACCTGTTGCTTTGGCCTTGGCCATAAGGAAAGAAAAGTCTCAATATTGTAATAGATAGCTTATCTTTATATAGCTCGCAGATTTTTTCAGAGAAGTATTTACTAATCTGGTACATTCCCTGAGGCTTACATAAGTCATCTTCTGATACAGGGGTTTCTCTAAAACCATAGACGCCTCCAGATGATAGAAGAATAAACCTTGGAATAGAATTTTTTATGCAGAAGTCAAGTAGCATTATAGTTGACTTTACATTAATATCTATATAATCACTGTTATCAAAAGTCTGATTGTTGACTATAGCTGCACAATGAATTACTGTGTCTATATTATTCAAGGGTATGTAATCCAAGGGTGTTTTTAAGTCCCAATAAATATTTGAACATAGTGAATTTTTACTTCTACCTAGATTAGTTATTTCATATATGCTATTTGTTAAGTTTATTAGATTTGAGCCTATAAAACCTGTTCCTCCGGTGATTAATAGCTTTGGATTAGTCTCCATTAATTATGCTCTCCTTATACTAATCTTATACTTAGAAACAACTTTTAGGATCTTGTTTTAATTATCTTAGCAGGAACCCCTACTGCTACTGAGAATCTAGGTATACTTCGATTGACAACAGCGTTTGCTCCTATCTTACTACCTTTGCCTATTGTAACTCCAGGGAGTATAGCAGCACCTATACCTATATTACAGTCATCTTCTATGTTAATAGGAGCGTAATCTAGTCCGGAAAATAGTATTGGAATGTCAATTCCTATATCTTTATGTTTTGCACCATGAATTTTTACCAAAGGACCAATTCCTACATTACGACCGATAGTAACTCCACCAGCACCATGAATAAAACATTGTTGCCCTATCCAAGTGTTCGAACCTATAGTTAAAATCGAATTAAAGTAACCCTTTAATATGGTGTCATGTCCTATATATACGTTATCTCCTATCTCAATATTTTCTGGAAAGAATATTCTTACCCCATCTTCTATGATTACATTGGAGCCACACCTCTTTAATTTATTTTTATCAGGGATTCCTTTGCCTTCACTTGACCATAATTTTATAAACATTTTACTCCTCCAAGAAGATTAAGATACCAAATAAGTACTTTATTCATATTATATATATGATGATAGTACCAAATAAGGTACAACACTTTATTACTGGAGATTGATATGAGCATATTTACTTATGGTAGTTATGAAAAGTTATTAGATAAAATGAAGATGATAAACAATATATACAGCTTTGAAGCAATAACTGAAAGCATATCTTCTGGAATAATACTAAGGCATGATATTGACTTTGATATAAAAAAGGCTTATGAACTTTCTAAGCTTGAGGAAGGTAAAAACGTTAAGAGTTCATATTTTGTGCTGACGACTTCTGAAATATACAACATTAACTCTCTGAAAAATAGAGTTATGCTAAGGGCTATGCACAACAAGGGTTTCGAAATAGGCTTACACTTTGATCCACTTATATATAGCAGCTTAGAGGAAGAGAAGTTATTAATCAAGGTTAAAAATGAATGTGCCATAATTGAAGATATAATTGGGGATAGAGTATGTTCCATAAGCCTTCACTGCCCATCGATTCTCAATAGATATCCTAAGTTTGTAGGGTATAAAAATGCCTATGATATAGCTCTTTTCAAAGATCAGTTTTATATATCAGACTCTTGTAAGGACTTTAGGGGGAAGGATATATTTAGCTTTGTTGAAAAAGGAAAGAACAACTTAATACAAGTGCTACTGCATCCGATACATTTTAATACAACAGAAACTACTTATATTGATAGCTTTAGTAATATATTTGAGAAAAAAATTAATGATTTAGATTATGAGATGAGGATAAACAAGAAATATAATGAAGAGATTGGTGCTGGAAAACTAGTTTATAGGTTTTGTGAACATTTCAGCCAGCGGGAGGGACTATGAGAAGATTTTGCTTTAATAGTTATGAGCTTAATAATCTTACGAAATACAAAGATAGAATTGATAGGCATATTGATGTATATCAAGTTTCAACAGCCAGTTCTCCGAAAAATAATAGCTTGATATTTATAAATAAAATAGATAAACAAATACTTAAAAATATCAGCAGTACAAAAGAGAGCATCATTTTAATTAAAGAGAATCCAGAGATAATCAAAGATGAAGATTATTTGCTTATAAGTAAAGAGAATATAGTCCTAAAGGTAGATAATCCTAGGAGAGAATATGCAATAATATTAAACTATATACTACAGCGAGAAAAAGCAACCTATGCCGAATATAAGGTGAATGCTTTAGGGTACGTTTTAGGTAAAGGAGTTATTATAGGAAATGGAACTAAAATAGAGCCTTTTGCTTTTATAGGAGACTACTGTAGCATAGGTGATAATTGTATCATAAAGAGTGGAGCAAAGATAAGAGAGAATACGGTTATTGGAGATAACTGTATTATAAAGGAAAACTGTGTCATAGGTGATGAGGGTTTTGGCATAGAAAGAGATGAACAAGGAATACCCTATAGAATTCCTCATTTAGGTGGTGTTGTTATAGGAAGCAATGTTGAAGTGGGTGCACTAGTGTCAATAGCTCAAGGCACTATTGAACCTACGATTATAGAGGACTATGTAAAGATTGATGATTGTGCATTTATTGCTCATAATTGTAAGATTGGAAGAGGAACTTATATAATAGCCAATGCAGAAATTAGTGGCAGTGTAGTTATTGGTAGAAATAGCTGGATAGGCCCAAGTGCAGCTATTATTAATGGAGTAAAGCTTGGAAACAATGTAACTGTTGGTATTGGTAGTGTAGTAATAAAAAATGTAGAGGACGGCATTGTAGTTGCAGGTAATCCAGCAGATACCACAGAAAATCTTAGAAGGCTAAATAAGATTATGAAAAGTTTATTAGCTAAGGGTAAAATCAAGAGTTTCTCATAAAAAGGGAGCTCTTGCTCTTTTTTACTGCTCAAACCAGTACAGCTGGTAGAACACATTTTTCTGCTAAACATATTATATATTGAAAGTTAGGATCACTGTTGCTAATAGATAAATAAAAGGAGTTAACAAAAGTGTGTAAGGAAACTGAGCTTAAAGAAAAGATTATGAAGAAAAGTGCAGTTATTGGAGTAGTTGGCTTGGGATATGTAGGGCTTCCTTTAGCTGTTGAAAGTGCAAAGTGTGGCTTCAAGGTTATAGGTTTTGATATCCAGGAGAAAAAGGTTGATATGATCAATAAGGGGATTAATTATATAGGTGATATAGTAAACTCTGAGCTTAGTACCTTGGTGGTGGCAGAGAAACTGGAGGCGGTGACTGATTTTAGCTTTGTAGCTAAGGTTGATGTGGTTTTAATATGTGTACCAACTCCTCTGGATAAGTATCAGCAGCCAGATATAAGTTATGTAAAGAGATCTACAGAATCAGTTGCTGAGTTCCTTCATAAGGATATGCTTGTGGTATTGGAGAGTACGACCTATCCTGGAACCACTGAAGAACTGGTGCTTCCAATACTAGAAAAGTCCTCTAGACTAATCTGTGAAGAGGATTTTTATTTAGCTTTTTCACCGGAAAGAGTTGATCCAGGCAATTCTTCCTATAATACAAAAAATACGCCTAAGATAGTTGGCGGTATTGGTAATAAAAGCACAGAGATTGCAAGAAGTTTTTATGAAAATATATTGGATAGTAAGGTTATGACTTTATCAAGCCCAAGGGTGGCCGAGATGGAAAAGATACTTGAGAATACCTATAGAAACATAAATATTGGCTTAATAAATGAAATGGCTATCATTTGTAATAAGATGAATATAGATATTTGGGAGGTCATTGATGCTGCTAAAAGTAAACCATATGGTTTTCAAGCTTTTTATCCAGGTCCAGGCCTTGGTGGACACTGTATTCCTCTCGATCCCTATTATTTGACCTGGAAGGCTAGAGAGTACGACTACCATACTAGGCTTATTGAAACTGCTGGAGAAATAAATAATTATATGCCTAGTTATATAGTTGAGAGATCTTCAGATATACTAAATAAATTTGATAAACCTTTAAATAATTCATATATACTAGTGCTTGGAATAGCCTACAAAGCAGACGTAGCTGACTACAGAGAAAGTCCAGCACTTAAGATTATGGACAACTTCAAAAACCATGGAGCTAAGGTTGATTTTTATGATCCATATATAGAGCAATTTAAATATAAAGGATTTGAATATAAGGGTATTCAATTGACTGAAGAAATTTTAAAAAGTACAGATTTAGTAGTTATAACCACTGATCATAAAAGCTATGATTATGACTTTATTCAAGGAAATTCTAAACTTATATTCGATACAAAGAATGCCACTAAAGAAGTTGAAAATAGAGTTAATATATTCCTTTTGTAGATGTATATGGGAGGTAAAACGTGAAAAATCAAGTAAGTTTATGTATGATAGTTAAAAATGAGGAAGAATACCTACCAAGATGTTTAGCTAGTATCAAGGATATTGTGGATGAAATTATAATAGTAGACACTGGTTCCACAGATAGAACTTTAGAGATTGCCAAAAGTTTTAATGCTAAGACGTACTTTTTTAAATGGAATAATAACTTTAGTGAGGCCAGAAATGAGTCCTTAAAGCATGCTTCAAAGGACTGGATTCTAATAATGGATGCAGATGAAGAATTATATAAAGAGGACCAAGAGCTTGTAAGGATATTGTTAAACAGCAAGCTTGATGAAAATGCTATATATAACTTCCAAGGAGTAAGTTATTGCGGCAATTATATAGATGAGAATAATAAGATTATAAATCTTAATCCAAGATTATTTAAAAACAACATTGGCCTCCATTATGAAGGTGCTATCCATAATCAGTTAGCCTACAGCGAAAACAACTATCATGTTATTTGCGAGGATGTAAAAGTACATCATTACGGATATCTAAATAAGAGAATCGCATCAACAGATAAAAGGAATAGAAATTTAACTATACTAACCAATCAACTAAAAAAGCATCCAAATGATAAATTTGTTTTGTTTAATTTAGGTAATGAATATGCTGCCTTAGGAGATTTAGAGAAGGCACTAGAGTTTTATTATAAATGTTATGATAATTTTAATCCCGATGTAGGATTTGGCTATGCGCTCCTTATTAGGATGGTGTATGTTAACTTCGATATAGGTAAATATGATGAATCTCTAAGACTTATAGGTGAAGGAATTAACTATTATCCTGAGTGCACTGATCTATATTTTTTAAAAGCTGAGAACTATAAAATATTGGGAAAACCAACTTTGCAGATAAAGGCCTTAGAGAAATGTATTGAATTAGGAGAACCGCCAGCTAACCTAAAATTTTTTGATGGAACTGGAGGGGTAAAGGCTTTTAATGAATTAGGAAATATTTATTATGAACTAAGAGATTTTGAAACTGCTTATAACTATTATATTGAGGCTTTAAAAGCAGATACTAGCTTTATAGATCCTATTTATAATATTGTGCATATTCTAAAACTTGAAAATAAAAGTATAAGTGAAATTAAGACTATAGTTGAGAGTTTTTTTGATGTTTCTTGTGAAAGCTATATTCTTATGGCTGATTTGTTTTTTAAAGAAGGAGATTACAATACAGCTTTAGAGTATTTAAATAAATGTAATGATGATTCGCTTGAGGAAAGAGTAAATGTGCTTAAAGCAAGATGTTTTATAAGAATAGGTGGTTTTGAAGACTGTATAGCATTAACAGAAATAAATAAGAAAGAGCCAGCTTATATAGAGTTTTTCTTCAGTAAGTTTATAAGCTATATATTATTAGAGAGATATAATGATGCGTATAAGCTTCTTAAAGAGATAAAAAAAGAAGAGAAGACAAGAGAGTCTTATAAAAGGAGAATAGACATCTATGAGCAACTTATAAAATTATTTATAAAAGAACCAACAACAATACTAAGTAGAGATGAAAATGAACATGAATACCTAGATATCGTAATGGAGATTTGTGAAATAATGCTTATAAATAAGCGGTATGATGAGTTATCTATAGCAGTAAATCTAGGAAACCTAGTGAGTAATAGATCCATGCTTCTTTCACTTGGGAAGCTTTATTATAGAAATGGATATCTTGAATTGGCTAAAAAGGAGATACTAAGATCAATTAAAGAATTTGATATATATGATAGCGGAGGATTAGATATATTAAAAATATTAAGCTAAGCATCTAAATATTGTTTAAATATGCTACTAATTGAGGCTACACATGTAAGTAAAATCATTTATTATACATGTGTGGCCTTATTACTTAATTTCAACACGGTACTTTAACAGCTTATTGGCTAAAGTCACTCAGAGTAGGAACCACTAAAAGTTACTGTTTCTTTATCTCCTGGATTTGGCTTAGGATTTATAGTTATACTATAGGTTTTATCTATATTAAGGGGAGTATTCTTCCCTAAATTGTCATACTCATCTACTACATAATAGTTGTCTGTGTTGCCAGTAGATTGCCTTTCTACAGCAACATTTATTAGAGCGTTATATTTTGCGTTAACTGCTACTGTTCCTGTAACCTGAACCTGCTCCACTGAAGGTATTCCAGTTTTAACAGGTGGATTAGGCTGGCTAGGCGGAGTATAGCTAATAAAAATTGGTTTCTGAGGAATAGGGGTGAAAGTAATTTTTATAAAGGGTATTAAATATATATCTTTGCTTATAGCTGAGCCAAAGGCTGCAGAAATATCGTTGTTTTTACCAAATAACATAAGGCAAGTACTTCTTTTTGCATTATTTATCCAAGCTGAAATAATATAGGTTATAGCTGCTTTAACATGGACTTGAGAAGTAATAGGATAGAAGTAAGTCGGATTACATGCATCTATTTGCGGTTGATTACTATAGGTTGAGTAGCTACTGAAGTAGCCGCATGGGTAGATGCCAAATACCTTACTTAAATCAT
Organism: Clostridium manihotivorum; assembly: GCF_004015185.1. Taxonomy (GTDB): domain Bacteria; phylum Bacillota; class Clostridia; order Clostridiales; family Clostridiaceae; genus Clostridium_AR; species Clostridium_AR manihotivorum. The sequence continues at coordinate 534,612 of NZ_CP025746.1, forward strand.
TGTAAAAGTTATTGGCTTTAAACATTACTAGTTCTGCATAACTAATAGCTACGTTGCTTGGTATGGTGGATATATCAAAAAAAAGGTAACTAATATATTTATTTACGCCATCACTACCTACTAATAGTATATCTTCATTGATATTTCCATTTGGAAGTTTATCTGTAAGAGTAATACTTTTATTAGCAGGAATTATGATACTAGCCAAGAGATTCACCTCTCTTCTCAGTTATATAAAAATATGGAGCCAGATATTATATATCTCACTCCATATTTATATTAATATTTTCTATTTTAATTCTTATTTCTTTAAAATTAATATTGGGTAGGAGTAATTCTATTAGATATATTACTTCAAAAATATATTATCTGAGGCTTTTTATATTTTCAATTTAATGCTCTAATTTTTATATTCAAAACATTAAAGAATTATTATGGTGTTTGTGATAATCCCCAAGTAACGTCAATTGTGTCTCTAACTTCTCTCTTAGGAACTATGGTTAAGGTTGTTGTAACGTTATAGGTTGCTGTAGTGCTAGTTGGATTGCTTATTGCAAAAGTCTTTTTAAAGTTTGTTAAAGTTCTAGGGTAGGTAAGACTAGTGCTACTAGCAGCAACATTTATTGTAATATATCCTGCATAACGAGGAATAAGTGTTCCAGTAGCTTGTACGGTATAGAGTGAACCAGTTTCAGGGGTATCAAAATGCAAGGTTGCATCTGCTGCCAAAATAATCAGCTCCTTTTATCTTAATTTGTTTATTGCGATATCATCTTATGAGTTAAAATGGTATCTTTATATTAATATATGATTTTAAAACAATAGTGTGAACTATTTGTCTATTCATTTAACTTATCTAAGTCTATGACATAGCAAGGTATCTAAAATGCTGTGTTTTGCATATAGTAAAGTGTATCTTAGTTTACAAAGATTAAGGGAAATTGATTTATTTATCTATTATAATTTTATGAATAAAAATTAATGAAGGTGAAATAGTGTGAACATTCCTCTTATTGATTTAAAAGCTCAATATAAAAGCTTAGAGAAAGATATAAATAAGGCAGTGCTAGAAGTTTTGTCTTCTTCTGAATATATAATGGGAAAACAGGTTAAAGAATTTGAAGAAGAATTTGCAAGTTGTTTAAAAGTAAGAAATGCAGTTTCAGTAGCCAATGGAACAGATGCACTTATAATTGCAATGAAGGCTTTAGGTATAAAGGAGGGTGATGAGGTAATAACAACTCCATTCACCTTTTTTTCAACTGCGGAAAGCATATCTATGGTAGGGGCAAAGCCTGTATTTGTGAATATTGATGTTAATACCTTCAATATAGATTGCTCAAAGCTTATTAATAAGATAACTGATAAAACAAAAGCTATACTTCCTGTACATTTATTTGGACTACCTGCGAATATGAAGGAGATACTATCTATAGCTGAGGATAATGGATTATATGTTATAGAAGATGCATGTCAAGCTATTGGAGCAGAGTATGACGGTAAAAAGGTAGGAACATTAGGTGATGCAGCTTGTTTCTCGTTTTTTCCTACAAAGAATTTGAGCTGCGCTGGAGATGGAGGCATGATAGTCACAAATAAGGATGATATAGCAGACATTGCTAGAGCTATTAGAGCTCACGGCAGCGGAGCTTATGGTAAAAGGGCATACAACCTTATGAATGACATTCATGAAGAGTTAGAAGTTAATAATAGTGAAAGTACCGTATATAATCCTACAAAGTATTATAACTAGATTGTGGGATGTAACTCTAGGCTAGATACTATCCAAGCAGCTATCCTCAGAGTAAAACTGAAAAAAATAGGTGAATGGAACCATGAGAGAAGAAAAAATGCTGCTTTTTATAATAGTAATATACTTAATAATATTATAGAAAAGCCAAAGGATAACATTGAATCGAAGCATGTCTATCACATGTATGTAGTTAAGAGTGACTATAGAGATAAGCTCAGTTACTATCTTAAGGAAAAAGGTATAGCTACAGGTGTATATTACCCTATACCACTACATCTTCAGAAAGTCTACGTCGATCTAGGGTATAAGGAAGGTGATTTACCTAACGCAGAATATGTATCTAAAAGGACATTAGCTATACCAATATATCCAGAGCTGTCCTTGGAAGAAAAGCAGTATATTGTAGATACTATAAATAATTTCGAGGTGTAAAAGTAAAGTGGATAACAATTATTTTGTTCATGCTTCTTCATATGTAGATGAGCCTTCCGTCATAGGAGAAGGCACAAAGATATGGCACTTTTCTCATGTGATGAAGGATTGCATTATAGGGCGTGATTGTAATATAGGACAGAATGTATATATATCATCTGAGGTTATTATAGGGGACAGGGTAAAGATACAGAATAACGTATCAGTTTATTCCGGTGTAATCTGTGAAGATGATGTGTTTTTAGGGCCTTCCTGTGTTTTTACTAATGTTATAAATCCTAGAAGCTTTATAGAAAGAAAGAAGGAGTATAAGCGCACTTTAATAGGAATGGGTGCAAGTATAGGTGCCAATGCTACAATTGTATGCGGAAATAATATAGGTAAATATGCTTTAGTAGGTGCTGGTTCAGTTATTACAAAGGATGTTCCAGACTACGGGGTTATGGTAGGGAACCCAGGAAAATTGATAGGATATGTTTGCAAATGTGGACAAAGGTTAAATTTTGTGGATAAAAAACATGAAACCTGCAGCAGCTGTGGAAAATTATATTTAATGATCAATGGAATAGTAAGGTGTGTAGAAAAATGAATAGGTATAGATTTGCAATAATAGGCTGTGGACGAATATCTTATAAGCATGTTGAAGCAATTGCAGCTAATAAAAATGAAGGTATATTAGTATGTGTTTGCGATATTGTAGAAGAAAGAGCTGTAAGCAAAGCTAAACAATATAAAGAAAAATGTCCACCTGAGCAGTTGCCTAAGGTATATACTGACTACCAGGAAATGATAGAAAAGGAACAGATAGATATTATAACCATAGCAACAGAGAGTGGCTACCATGCTGAAATAGCAGTTTACTGTATGAATAAAGGAATAAATGTCATATGTGAAAAACCAATGGCCTTATCCATTGAGGATGCTGACAATATGATATGTATTGCCAAATTAAATAATGTAAAGCTCTGTATTTGTCATCAAAATAGATTTAATTCATCTATTCAACTATTAAGAAAAGCAGTTGAAAAAAATAGGTTTGGTAGGCTGATAAGCGGAACAGCTCGCATACTTTGGAATAGAGATATGGACTATTATACTCAGGCTAAGTGGAGAGGCACTTGGGAGTTAGATGGCGGAGCTTTGATGAATCAGTGTATTCATGATATAGACTTGCTTCAATGGATGCTTGGAGGACAAATTGATACAGTTTATGCTCAGTGCGATACCTTTTTACGCAAGATAGATGCAGAGGATTTTGGGGCTATAATAATTAGGTTTAAAAATGGTGCTATAGGCATGGTTGAAGGAACAACTTGCATATATCCAAGGAACCTGAAGGAGACTTTAGACATATTTGGAGAGAAGGGAACTGTGTCAATAGGAGGAATTGCTGTTAATAAGATAGATACCTGGAGTTTTGAAGATGAAAGCCAGGATAATGAATTTATATCTAAGTTTAGTTCAAAAGATCCTGATACTGTTTATGGTTTTGGACATAAGTTTCTCTTTAAGGATATGATTAATGCCATTAGAGAAAATAAAACTCCATATGTAGATGGTGAAGAAGGAAAAAAGGCTATGGCGATAGTATTAGCCGCCTACAAGTCAAGGCTAACAGGTAAGGAAGTTAAGTTTCCATTAGAGTGGTTCTCAACTTTGGATATGAAAGGTTTCACTGGAAAAGGTTAATGGCTATTAAAAGACTAGTTTAAATCAATGGACTAATCATCTTATGTTTTAATGAGCCTACAAAAAGAATTAGTAAACGTACCTAAGATATTTTCTAGAGTTTGATTACTTTATTAGAAACTAATAAATATGTGCCTATTGAGTGTAATAAGTTGTAGTTTTGGCCCCTAGTTGAGAGGAGGGAACATAACTTTTACAAAGCTAGGCACATATTTTTTACTTTAATAACCTCATTCTATAACAGTTCATAGCTGTCTCACCAAGTTTATCTAAAAGCTTAGAATTTACATAGGCACCTACAAAAGCTCCTATGGCAGGAAGCATCTGTAGTAACTTAGCTAAGTCAATATAATCCCTATATTCTTGCTGAAAGGTCTGCCAGTCAAACTTATTGATATCTTCAGGAAGAGTCTCTGAGTAACTATCCCAGTTCTCAATTTCAGAGAAGATTTTATTTATATGCTCCTGACTGGAAAAGGCTAGCTGGAATACATGAAGTATAAACAATCTTTCCTTATAATCTTTAACATCAAAACCGTATACTGAGGCTACATCAAAAAGAAACTTAAACTTTATACTTAATAATAAGGGAAAGTCAGCAAGACCTACTAAAAATCCGCCAGCACCAGTTCCAGCACCTTCTATCATAGCTGTAGTTTTATAGGTTTCTAGCTTTTTTCTTACTAATTCTTCTCTATCATAAAAACTCATATCAGAATATGTTTTTTTAGTTATGAATTCTGAACCGGATATAACAGCCTTTGATATATTTTTTATGGCTTCAGTCATAATAGTATGATATTTTTCTGGGAGTATACTATTTATCTTCTTTTGACTGCCTTTTGTAAGTTTATCTATCACAGAAGGTTTTTTAATTACTTTGGATTTCCAATGCTTTAGTTCTGCTCTCGCATGATCTTTATAGTGTTTCATATATAAAGAAGTCTCTCCTTTTCAAAGTGATTTGTTTAAAGGCATCTAAACAATAAATTAATACAATGATTATAGCATTAAGGGCATTAAACTTATTATTATATATTATTTAATATTCACCAACTTTGTGGATGTGATATATAAAACTAAATTCATTATAGATAAATCATTTCTAATAGAATTTATATTTTAAGATTCTAGTACCAAAGGTCAGAAGAATGCTAAAAATAGATTGGTGACAGAAGTAGCACATCTTTATTTATTCTGAGTAGTTTTATCGTTATTATCCAATAATACTATCTATATACTAAAAGTTTATATTTTATTTACAAGTAGGCTGTTTATAAAACCTTTACAGTCAGAGGTGAAAGTGATATTATTAATATAAGCAAAAGTTAATAAAATAAGCATATGTTAGGGTGATGCTATGACAAACAGAGAGCAGGAAATTTTACAGATTATAAGAAAAAATCCTATGATATCGCAAAAGGAACTAGCAAATATCTTAGGAATAACCAGATCTTCGGTAGCGGTACACATAACTAATTTAATAAAAAAAGGTAGCATTGTAGGAAAAGGTTATGTGGTTAAGGAAAGTCAATATGCTACAGTTGTAGGTGGAGCTAATATAGATATTCAAGGCTTCCCTAGTAACAAATTAATTTTTAAAGACTCCAATATAGGAACAGTTAAGCACTCCTTAGGTGGTGTTGGAAGAAACATCGCTGAAAACATGGTTAGACTAGGCATTGCTACTAAGTTTCTATCAGTGGTAGGAGAAGATGTCTATGGCCAAAAGGTACTTGATGAAGGTAGAAGCTTAGGCCTTGATGTTAAGGATGTTATGGTAGCCCAGGGGCAAAGTACATCTTCCTATCTTTCAATTTTAGATGAGACTGGTGATATGGCCGTAGCTATATCTCATATGGAAGTTATGGAGAAGCTTGATGTTAATTATGTATTAAGCAAGAAGCATGTGCTTGAGAACTCAGCAATTACTGTTGTGGATACAAACCTAAGGGAAGATGTTATAAGGCATATAGCTAATAATTACAAAGAAAACAAGTTGTTTTTAGATACTGTTTCTACTGCAAAGGCCATAAAGGTAAAGGAAATAATAGGTGCTTTTCATACCATAAAGCCTAATAAGCTGGAGGCTGAGATACTAAGTGGAATAAAGATTGAAGATGAAGCTAGCTTAAAAAAAGCTGGAAGATACTTTATAAATGCAGGCGTTAATAATGTATTTATAAGCCTTGGTTCAGATGGCACTTATTACACAGATGGCAAAGAAGACGGACATATAGAAGGTAAAGCGATAAAGGTAGTGAATGCTACAGGTGCTGGAGATGCATTTATAGCAGGTCTAGTTTATGGTGAACTAAATAACCTTAGCATAAAGGAAAAAGCTATATTTGGAAATGCTGCAGCTATAATGGCCTTAAGTCATGAGAATACAATAAACCCTAATATAACAGTGGATAATATATATAAATTAATTGAGGAGGAATTTTAAAATGTTAGAAAAATATTTAGACGTTAAACCAGAAATTAAGAAGGCAATAGAGGAAGGTAGACCAGTAGTTGCACTAGAATCTACAATAATATCACATGGTATGCCTTATCCACAAAATGTTGAAACAGCACTTGCAGTTGAAAAGATAATAAGAGACAATGGAGCAGTTCCAGCTACAATAGCTATATTAGATGGAGTTCTAAAGGTTGGATTAAGCGGAGAGGAAATAGATCATTTAGGTCAAGCTAAGAATGTAATAAAGACTTCAAGAAGAGATATACCTTTCATAATAGCTAAAAAGGCTGATGGAGCTACAACTGTTGCATCAACTATGATAATAGCAGCTTTAGCTGGAATAAAAGTATTTGCTACAGGTGGAATAGGTGGAGTGCATAGAGAAGCACAAGAAACCTTTGATATATCAGCAGATCTACAAGAATTCGCTCATACAAACGTTGCAGTTGTTTGCGCTGGTGCAAAATCAATACTTGATATAGGATTAACTCTAGAATACCTAGAAACTTTCGGAGTTCCTGTAGTAGGCTTTAAGACAGAAGAGCTTCCAGCTTTCTATACAAGAAAGAGCGGCTTTGGCGTTGATTACAAGGTAGATGATGAAAAGGAACTTGCTTTAGCTATAAAAGCTAAGTGGGATCTTGGATTAAATGGTGGAGTAGTGGTTGCTAATCCTATTCCAGAAGAATATCAAATGGACTACGATACAATAACTACTGCTATAGAAAATGCATTAAAAGAAGCTAAGGAAAAAGGAATAAAGGGAAAAGAAAGCACACCATTCTTACTTGCTAAGGTTAAAGAAATCACTGGTGGAGCTTCTCTAGATTCAAATATAAAATTAGTATTCAACAACGCAGAAGTTGCTGCTAAGCTTGCAGTAGAACTTTCTAAATTATAATAATAGTTAAAGACTTTATTGAAATTTAGTATTTAATTATCCGATGCTTTAATGAGCTTGCGGAAAGAATTTAAATATATAAATTTCAATAATAAAAATTCATAGTAGAATATTACCAAATATATAAATCGCAAATAAGTGCAAAATAATTACAATAATATTTAAAAGGTTGTGATTTATATGGATAATATTTATTCAAATAATACATTAGAATTAAATGAAAAAATTAATGAATTAAAGTCAATTATGAAGGAAACTAAAAATGTACGAATGTATAAAAGATACCTAGTAATATTAAGGCACTTGGAAGGTGCTTCAAATGTTGATATTGCTAAAATGGTTTCTTTAGATCAACATACAGTCGGAGACTACATTAAAAACTACAAAGCTAAAGGATTGCTAGGCTTAGTAATGAAGCATAGTACAGGAGCTCCCAGAAAATTGAGTAAAGACCAAGAAGCCATGATAGTTGAAATTGTAACAAATAAAACTCCTGACGAAGTCGGGTTTGAATCTAGAAAAAACTGGACTATTGAAATAATTAGGCAGTGGGTGATTAAAACATTTTGTATAACCATGAGTCACAGGGGAATCCATGAAATTTTGCATAGATTAAATCTAAGCTATACAAGACCAACCTACGTACTAAAAAAAAGCTGATAAAGAAAAGCAAGAAGAATTTAAGGTAACTTTTGAAGACCTAAAAAAACTAATTAATGGGGAGCTAGCGCATCTTCTGTTCGAAGATGAATCCATGATAAGAGACTATCAAGCTATACAGAAAACTTGGTTTAAGAAAGGTCAGCAGCGTAAAATCCCAACCTACGGTAAAAATGCTGGAGTAAAATTAATAGGGATATTGGATTATGGTACAGGAAAAGTATATTGTGAAGAGCATGAGAGGTATGATGCAGTTGTATTTGAAAGATTCTTAAAGTGTATACTAGAACAATACCCTACGGGTAAAATCGTAATGATACTAGATAATGCAAGAATACATCATGCAAAACTACTTGAGCCCTTTTTATATGAGAATAAAAATAGATTAGAGTTAGTATTTTTACCACCATATAGTCCAGAACTTAATTTGATAGAGGGGTTATGGGGGTGGCTTAAGTCAAGAATAATTAATAATGCATTCTATCCTACCTTATCTAGGGTAAGCGAAGCAGTGCAAAGGTTTATTACACATATAAATAAAACCCCTACAGAAATCATAGACAGGCTATGCATTAAAATGTAGAAGTTTTATTGAAATATATATAGTATAATAGTTGTCAGCCCTCTAGGTATGAGCTTATCATGCTTAGCGGGCTAAAATTTTATTATTTTTAAAAAAAGTTTTATTCGTAACTTAAGTTACCGATTAATGTAGAGTAAATTAGTATAATTTGAAATGTAGAGAAGAGATCAAACCAAGAAATACTAGTTTAGGCTCAGGGCTGAAGCTGGTATGGATAATTTAAAATAAATAAATTAATTTGGAGGTTAAGTTATGAGTATGTTTTGTTATCAATGTCAAGAAGCAGCTGGATGTAAAGGCTGTACAATAAAAGGTGTTTGTGGAAAGACTGAAGATGTAGCAAAATCACAAGATTTATTAATATATGTTGTTAAAGGTCTTGCAGTAGTAAACAATGAAGGAAGAAAAGTTGGAGTTACAAGTAAAAAAGCTGACAACTTCATAGTTGATAGTTTATTTGCAACAATAACAAATGCAAACTTTGATAGAGATGTATTTATATCAAGAATAAGAGAAGGTTTAGCTTTAAGAGAAGAACTAAAGGCTGAAGTAGCTAAAGCAGGTGGAAACGTTGGAGTTACTAATGAAAACTGGTTAACTAAAATACTTTCTTTCGTTGGATTAAAGAGAGAAGAAGAAAGCAAGCTACCAGAAGCAACAACTTGGTTCTCAACTAACATAGATGAGTTCAATGAAAAGGCTGAAACTGTAGGCGTTCTTTCAACTAAAGATGAAGATATAAGATCATTAAGAGAATTAACAACTTACGGACTAAAAGGTATGTCTGCTTACGTAAAGCAAGCTAGAGCATTAGGTTTTGAAAATGATGATGTTGTTGCTTTCATGGCTGAAGCATTAGCTGAGTTGCTAGATGATACAAAGACAGTTGATGACTATGTAGCATTAGCATTAAAAGCAGGTGAAGTTGGTGTTCAAGGTATGGCATTATTAGATACTGCTAATACTAAGACTTACGGAAACCCTGAAATAACAAAGGTTAATATAGGTGTTAGAAATAACCCGGCTATATTAATAAGTGGACATGACTTAAGAGATTTAGAACAATTATTAGAGCAAACAGAAGGAACTGGAGTAGACGTTTATACTCACAGTGAAATGCTTCCAGCTCATTACTACCCAGCATTCAAGAAGTACACTCATTTTGCAGGAAACTACGGAAATGCTTGGTGGAAACAAAACGAAGAGTTCGAAAAGTTTAACGGACCAATACTAATGACTACAAACTGTATAGTTACTCCAAAGGACTCATACAAGGACAGAATATACACTACAGGTGTAACTGGCTTCCCAGGAGTTAAGCATATAGATGCAGATGCCAATGGAATAAAGGATTTCTCAGCATTGATAGAACAAGCTAAGAAATTACCTTCACCAACTGAAATAGAAACAGGAGAAATCATCGGTGGATTCGCTCATGAGCAAGTATTTGCTTTAGCAGATAAGGTTGTTGATGCAGTTAAGAGTGGAGCTATAAAGAGATTCTTCGTAATGGCTGGTTGTGATGGAAGAGCTAAGAGCAGAAGCTACTACACAGAATTTGCTGAAAAGCTTCCAAAGGATACAGTAATCCTTACAGCTGGATGTGCTAAATATAAGTACAACAAGTTAAACTTAGGTGATATCGGAGGAATTCCAAGAGTTCTAGATGCTGGTCAATGTAACGATTCATACTCATTAGCATTAATAGCATTAAAGCTTAAAGAAGTATTCGGTTTAGCTGATATCAATGAATTACCAATATCATATAATATAGCTTGGTACGAACAAAAAGCTGTTATAGTATTGTTATCATTACTTCACTTAGGAGTTAAGAACATACATTTAGGACCAACTCTACCAGCATTCCTTTCACCAAATGTAGCTAACGTTTTAGTACAAAACTTTGGTATCGGTGGAATAACTAATGTTGAAGATGATATGGCAATGTTCTTAAACGCATAAGATAAATTTAAATTATAGATATATCCCTGTAGACTCAGGCTCTGTTAAAGTACAATGTTGTAATTATTAAACATAGCCTAAGCAAAAAAATAAGATCTCCCCAGATCTTCATTATAGTAACAATCTTACACCCTTTACAAAAGGAGGACTACCATATGTAGTCCTCTTTTTTACTGTTAAGAAATCCCCCATGAGGGTAAAAGCTATCACAAAAGTATAATGAAAAACTTGTCTTTTTCGTAGGGAAATATAAATTTCTTTGCTATCTAAACATAGCAATATCAAGGCTTTAGAACAGCTATTTAGAGTAAACAGTAAAAAAGAAATCTTATGTCGCCTACAAGATTTTACTTATATGCGTTTAGAAGGTCAGATACGCAAAAAAAGTTAGTAAAATAACTGGAACTTAATTTATAAATATTACTAGGCATACAAATTAAGGTTATGGAAAAAGCTAATTACAGAGCTAGTAATTAGCTTTTTAATTATTACCTCTGCTAAAGCGCCTTGTTGAAGTTGAGTGGTCATTGATCTGAGGCTTCGACGACACCCTGTGAAAAGAAGTAATGTGATTTTGCCATAGTTGATGCCCCCCAATTAGTCTTGGCACATGAAGAAAGGCAAGAGGATTAGGAGAGAATTATGAATAAAAGGAAAGTAATTTATAATCTATTAATAATAAACCTTTTGTTGTTGATAGTATACATTTATAGTAAAGTCCCTATGCTGCTAAGTTTTACTGGAAAGATAGTAAAGGTTGTTATGGTACCAATAATCATAGGAGTATTTTTCTTTTACCTTATAAAGCCCCTTAATGATATGTTGTTGAAAAAAGGAGTTAAGTCTAGTTTTTCTGCAATGATAACCTTGATAATAGCTTCGGTAGTGCTTGCTGGATTTTTTATCTTTTTAGGAAGGCATTTAATAAAGGAGTTTAGGACACTGATATTTAATCTGTCTGAAATAATCAATAATGATTTTATCAGTCAGTTTGATGGTTATGTTGGTAGATACATGGATGTCCAATGGATGTATGATAGAATAACAAAATATTTAGAAGGTTACCTATACATTATTGGAAGAAGAAGCTTAAAGGTATTTTCCTTTACTATGAACTTATTTTCAGCGCTGCTTCTAATACTTGTCATAATATTTTATTTACTAAAGGATGGATTAAGATTTAAAGAAAGTGTATTGAAGATAATTCCTAAAAGATATAAAGATGTGCTATCAAAGATTATGAGTGATGGAAATAAGGTTCTTTCCTCTTATGTCACAGGGCAAGCTTGTGTTGCAATATCTTTGGCTACCATGATTTTTATAGGATACAAGATAATAGGTATCCCTAGTGCAATTGTTTTGGCATCTACCACATTTATACTAGCCTTTATACCTTTCGTAGGATTCTTTATATCTATGGTTATTCCATATATTATAGCTATAAGCTATGGTATACCGATGATAATAAAGCTGACTATACTCTTTATGGTAGCTCAAGGAATAAAGGGGAGGATAGTAGTTCCTCTTATAATGTCTAAGGCTATGCATATACATCCACTTACAGACATATTCTTAGTTATAACTGCGGCTAGTGTAATAGGTCCTTTAGGAGCCTTTATCATAGTTCCATTATATTCTTTGCTTAAGGTGGTTTTAATAAATATTAATGTATTAACTTCAGACAATACAATAAATTATAAAAATGAAAATTGAAAGGTAAATCTTTTTTATAAAATGGAAAATCGGCAGATGCCTGCCGATTTTAACTCCATTTCTCAGCCCATTTTTGTATTTCATCCATGGCTGTTCCAAGGTCTCTCCCTTTTTCAGTAAGCTCATACTCAATTCTTACCGGTATTTCAGGGTAAACATTTCTCAGTATAATACCTTCTTTTTCTAATTCCTTAAAACGCTCTGTAAGCATTCTAGCACTCATGTTTGGAATAGTTTCGGATATATCTGAAAATCTTTTAGGACCACTTAGTAAAGTTCGAATTATTAAACCAGTCCATCTCTTACCAAGTAGAGAAAAAGCAGCTTCAAACTTAGGGCAAAGTTGGTGACACTTATCCATATAATCATCTCCCAAATTTATTTTAACATATATACTTGACAAAAGTAAGCTGTATATATTAATATAGTTACATAAAGTAAGTTGATAATAATTATTAATTAGGTATAATAATTATATAAAACTTATTACAAGAACTCAAGTATATTATTAGAAATTTTAAAATATAATTTATGGAAAATGAAAGGATGATTAAATTATGTCAAAGGTATTATATATCACAGCAAATCCAAAGCCTATAGAAGCTTCTTATAGCTTATCTGTAGCAGAAGAATTTATAAATGAATACAAGAACAACAATCCAGAAGATGAAATAATAAATATAGATGTTTACAAAAATAATATTCCTCTAATTGATGGAGATGTTTTTGAAGCTTGGGGCAAGTTAGCTGAAGGCACAGCTTTCACAGACTTAATAGAAGCACAACAACAAAAGGTTGGTACTTTAGGAGCACTAGTAGATCAATTTGTTGAAGCGGACAAGTATGTATTCGTATCTCCACTATGGAACTTCGGAATACCTCCAATGTTAAAAGCTTATATAGATGCAGTATCAGTAGCTGGTAAGACATTTAAATATACTGAAACAGGTTCTGTTGGTTTACTAAGTGGTAAGAAAGCTGTACATGTTCAGGCAAGAGGCGGTATATATAGTGTTGGACCTGCTGCAGAACTTGAACTAGCAGATAGATATATAAAAGCTGTACTTGGATTCTTTGGAGTAACAGATGTTCAGTCTGTAGTAGTAGAAGGTGCAAACTTCACTCCAGATAAAGCTGAGGAAATCAAGGCTGCTGCTATAGCTAATGCAAAGGAAGTTGCTAAGAAGTTTTAATAAAGCCATTGTATAAGTATTAATTGTAATATTGGTCTATTATATAGGGAACCTTCATGAAAACTTAATTTATACTTGTTATAAAATCGCGGCTTCTGGTGATTTTGTGGCATGTATAAATTAATAGTTGAAGTTGGTTCCCTATAGTATATTTTGTATCTATATTTAATTTAAATAACAAGTTTAAAAGAAATATGAAAAACTATTTTTTATGTGATTTTTGGTTCTTGTTATGCATCTAAGGATATAAAAAAAATATAGATTAGTAAGGAGCTAAAAGTAAGTGTAAGCTTGCTTTTAGCTCCTTTACTTTATATTGGAAGTGGCTTTCTATCCTTTATTAAAACATGAATATCTTCATGGACCTTAACTATAGCATCTATTACCTTACTATCAGGTAGGTCATAAGATCTTGCAAGTATTATCTTAAGCTCATTTAACCCTATCAAATACTCAAATTCTTTGCCGCTATCAAAACCCTCTTTTAAGGATACTATAGCTCTAGTATCGCATATTGTACATCTAGCTGTATCTTGTTCATCACCTATAAACTCTATAAAGTCAAGGACCTCATCATAGGTTACTAATTTAGGATCCACATATACAATTGCAGAAAAAGGATCATTTTTTGCGTTAATATCTATCTTATTAACCCAATAGAACTCAGTTAAAGTTCTTTCAATTCTTGATTCTAGATCACCACTATCAAGTATTCTTTTATATTCCATTGCAAATCACTCCTTTCTACAAATATATTTTTTCTATATTTATATGCCTCTATACTAGAAGTATTCAGCAATAAAGGATTAACCAATATGAGGTTCAATCATTAAACATTTTATGAAAAGGATAAAATGCTTTATTAGAAGGAATAATAGATAAGACATATTTTAGATTTTAGAGGTGATAAAAATGGATAAGAATCATAAATTCCCTACAAGCTTTCCTCCACAACATCAGGATAGACAGCCAGGCTTTGAAAATGAGATGGATCCTAGACCTATATATGAGATGGAAGGTTATAACCAATCATCTAACAGATTAAAGGATAAGGTTGCTATAATAACTGGAGGAGATAGTGGTATAGGAAGAGCAGTATCTATAGCTTTTGCAAAAGAAGGAGCTAAAGTAGCCATAGTTTATCTGCACGAAGAAGATGATGCAGAGGAAACAAAGACAGTAATAGATAAGTACGGTGCACAATGTATGCTCATAAGCGGAGATATAGGGTACGAAGACTTTTGTGGCCAAGTGGTTAAAAAAGTAATAGATCAGTGGGGTAAAATAGATATTTTGGTTAACAATGCAGCAGAGCAACATGTGCAAAATAGTCTAAAGGATATAAGTGCAGATCAACTTGAGAAGACTTTTAAGACTAATGTATTTGGAGCATTTTATCTAACTAAGGCTGTTCTGCCATATATGAGATGCGGAGCAAATATAATCAATACAACTTCTATAACAGCTTACCTAGGTAATGAGACTTTGATTGATTACTCTTCCACTAAAGGGGCATTAGTTAGCTTTACAAGATCTCTATCTCAAAACCTTGCTGAGACAGGAATAAGAGTGAATGCTGTTGCACCAGGACCAATATGGACACCATTAATACCAGCTAGCTTTAATGCTCCAGATGTTCAAAAGTTTGGTTCAGACTCACCTCTAGGTAGAGCAGGGCAACCAGTGGAATTGGCTCAAGCCTATGTGTTTTTAGCATCAAATGATGCATCATATATTACTGGCCAGACCATACATGTAAATGGCGGTAATATAGTTAATGGATAGATAATCAATATGTCTGATATTTCTTAGAAAAACAATTTAAATATAACAATTTAGGATGCTGATAAATATTTGGACGCAATTCTTACTGATATCCATCTGCATAATATAAATAGATGAATATCAGTAAGCTATTAACTAATCATCAAATCTTCTCTCCATCTTATGTTTCTCTTTTAGCACATCTTCTTGTGATAAACCTGTTTGCTGTACTATTTCGGTTAATCCAACATTATGTTCAAGTAACTTTCTAGCAGATTCCATTTGTTTTTCATGCATACCCTTTTTGTTAGCCATAATCAACACTCCTTTCAATGTTATTATTTGATTAATCCTAAAGATTTAAACTAGAATAAAAAGAGAGTTGTAGTAAAGAGTTCCTATATCGAAACTTAATTTATACTTGTTCGAAAATCCCGGGGTTTGGGGATTTTCGGGCACGTATAAATTATTTAGTTGAGTTAGGAACTCTAAAAAGAGTTCCTATACCTAAACTTAATTTATACTTGAACTTAGATGACTATAACCTATAGAATTAATCTAAAAAAATTAGTAGAATAGTTATAATGAAAAAGGAGAAGATATTATGGATTGGATTTTGAAACATTATAACGAATTAACAATAGACGAGCTTTATGAAATAGTTAAGTCTAGAATGGAAGTGTTTATAGGAGAGCAAGGAGTTACTGAGCAAGATCTAGATGATAGAGATAAAGATTGTTATCATCTCTTTGCAGTAGATAATGGAAGAGTGGTAGCTTATTGCAGGATTATTAAAGCTGGAGTTGCTTATAAAGATCCGTCCATAGGAAGGGTTTTAGTAACAAAAAGCCATAGAAGACTTGGTCTAGCCAGCAAGATGATGATAAAGGCTATGGAGTTTATAAAAAATGAACTTAAGGAAGACGGTATAACCTTATCAGCACAACAATATGTTGTAGAACTATATGAAGCTCTAGGATTTAAAAGAAAGTCTGAAGTATATATGGAAGCAGGCATTCCTCATATTAAGATGAGATATGAGTAAATAACTACTAATTCTTTGAGTAAGATCATTAAAGTATTTAGTGCTAATTACTTATTTTCAAAGAGCTGAGATTAAACTGTTTAAAACTTAAAATAATTATGTGAGAGTTTAGAGGCTATTATTTTTAGCTTCTATTTTTTTGTAAAATTTTATTGGGCTGTAGTATTTTTCTTATATACCTTTGGAAAGACGTATGTGAAAAAAGCTCACTCAAAGAAAGCTTATTAAGTGAATGCCCTAAAATTAGTAAAAAATTTTCAATTAAAACAGTTGACATTATGAAATAAATGGAATAATATATCAGTAAGCGATATATCGGTCAGCGATACAAAATCTGATAATAAAGGGAGATGACCTAAGACAGATGAAGGATGCTAAAAAATATATTCCTTTGACAGAAGCTACTTATTATATACTTCTTTCCTTAACAGAAACTATACATGGTTATGGCATAATGCAGAGGGTTGAAGAAATGACTGAAGGGCAAGTAAAACTTGGACCTGGAACCTTGTATGGAGCTATAAGCAAGCTAGTTAAAGAGGAAATAATAGTAGAAGTAGTTAATGAGTTCGATTCCAGAAGAAAAAGTTATTCGCTAACAGACTTAGGAAAACAGATTATTAGATTGGAACATTCAAGAATTGAATTACTTTATGAAAATGGTAAGTCTGTTATAGCTAAGCTATAGTGTATATTTTGGAGGGCAATATGGAAAGTGAAGATAAGTTTATAAGAAAGTTCAAGCTCTTCTTTATATGGCAGCATGAAGATGAAGAGAAATGGCTAAGGGAAATGAGTCTCAATGGATATGAACTAGTATCTGCGAGAGTATGTAGATTTAAGTTTAGAGTCTGTGAACCAAAGGATGTAGTGTATAAGCTAGATTATAGAAGACTTAAAAAATATGACAAGGACAATTACCTCGATATATTTGAAGAGTCAGGTTGGCAGTTTGTGACCACTTGTATGAATTGGATTTACTTTAAAAGTGAAGCAATAAGCAATGAGGAAATGGATATTTTTAATGATATAGATTCAAAAGCTGAGATGCTCAGAACCATTCAAAAAGCATTAGCTTTAGTTTCAGTTGGAGAGCTGCTTTGTTTTACATCAGTATTTCTAAATCCAGTCAAGTCGGTTTACCTATATGTATTTTGGGCGTTAATAATTGGATTATTTATATATGGTAACACAAAGATGTTTTTTAAATATAGAGAATTAAAGAAAAAGTTATAGATGGAAAGGGTGAATATATATGCTAGAGGTTAAGAATTTAACTAAAAATTTTAAGAATACTAAGGCAGTAAAAGAAGTGAGTTTTACTGTGAATCCAGGAGAAATAGTAGGTCTTCTTGGAGAAAATGGTGCAGGAAAGACCACAACAATGAGAATGGTTTCTACACTTTTAAAGCCATCCAGCGGCACGGTTCTTGTGGACGGCTTTGATGTAATAAAGGAGCCAGAAAAGGTTAGAAAAGAGATAGGAATTTTATTTGGTGGAGATGTAGGTCTTTATGATAGATTAACAGCTAGAGAGAACATGCTTTACTTCGCTAACCTTTATGGATTTACTAAGGAGGAAGCTGATAGAAGAATCAATGAATTAGCTGAAGAACTTGATATGAAGGAATATATAGACAAGAAGGTAGGTAAGTTCTCAAGGGGTATGAAGCAAAAGGTTTCAATTGCAAGATCAATAGTGCATTCTCCATCAGTTATGCTCTTTGATGAGCCTACAACTGGGTTAGATGTAAGAGCCACAAGAATAATTCAAAACTTTATAAAGAAATGTAAGGCGGAAAATAAAACAATATTGTTCTCTAGTCACTCTATGAGTGAAGTTGAAAGACTATGTGATAGGGTAGTAATAATAAATAAAGGAGAACTCATAGAAGAGGGAACCATAGAAGAATTAAAGAAAAAACATAACAATAATGATTTGGAAGAAGTATTTGTTGATCTTATAGGAGGTGAAAAAGATGAATAATTTCCTTACAATATTTAAGAAAGAGCTAATGGATATCTTTAGAGACAGGAAGACAATAATATTTAGTATCTTTTTACCTATACTAATATATCCAGTAATGTTTGGTCTTGTTAATTATATGATGAAAGATGCTCAAAATGATATAGAAAAGAAGCTGGATCTAGGCATTAAGGGAAATAAGGATTCTGCTATAGTAAGCATACTAAAAGAGCAGAAAAATATAAATCTTCATTATGACGATAATTTAGATGCTAAGCTTAAAAAAGGAGATGTATCTCTTATAGTAGAAGTACCAGAAGGTTTTGATCAAGACATAAAAGACCTTAAACCAACGACCTTGAAGCTAGTCTATGATAAGGATTCAAATAAATCCTCCATGGCTGCATCAAATATAAGAGCGATTTTTGATTCATACTATAAATCCATTGTTAATGCAAGAGTTGAGAGCAAGGGATTGGATAAAACCTTCTTAAATCCTTTTGATATACAGCAAGTCACCGCAGACAATAAGAAGAGTAACGGCGATGATATCGGTTCTATGATGATAGGAATGCTTCCAACATTTATAATTATATTCATGCTTACTCCAACTCTCTCAATTGCAGCAGACTTCATTGCTGGAGAAAAAGAAAGAGGAACCTTTGAACCACTACTATCTACATCAGTTAGCAGAATGTCAATAATGTGGGGCAAGCTAGCCACTCTTGCAACAGTATCAATTATAGCTTTGGTAGCCAGTATGTTAGCTATGGGAGGATCCTTAGTATATAACTTTAAGCTAGGCAGCTCTTTGAATATAACTCCTAAGGCTCTGATATTAATTTCAGTATTTGCATTATTTATATTAATATCAGTTTGTGCAGTAGAAATGGCAATAAGCATATACGCAAAGTCTATAAAAGAAGCAAACTCATTTTTAGCAGGAATTACGGCACCAGTATTCATATTATCTTATATCCCATTTATGATGGATGCTAAAACTGCTAAGTTTATATACTTCCATGTACCTATAGTTAATGTAGTAGTACTTATGAAGGAGTTTTTAGTAGGAATATTCAACACTCAGCATATTCTTGTGGTAGCAGCTTGGCATATAGTTTACGTAATATTATCACTTCTATTCGCCAAAATAATGTTCTCAAGAGAAGAGGTTATATTTAGAAGTTAAGAGTAAAATTCTAATGTTTCTAATTATAAACATATTAAATATTTAAGACTTCTTAATACAGTGTTGCTAAACAGATATTTGTAAATATTAATGAGTAAAAGTCATGCGTAAAAGATTAGTTGTTTTTTATGCATGACTTCTACTTTTTTTAGGACTAATAAAACCCTGTCTCTAATATTAAAGGAAGAGCTTGGTTACATTTCCTAAGGTTAAAGATAAAGAAGATGCTAAATGTTTTATTAACCTTTATAATTACTTTCTTTTCATCAAATGAAAGGAGGATATAGTAGATTATAGTTGTGACGGTTATAAAAATATGTTTCTATAAAAGTTCTAAAGTTATATAATAGATGGAGTGTATAGTAATATACTTAATAGGCAAGTATAAAAATATATGTTATTGGAATAATAGTATAGAATTGCATATAATTATATAATAATGAAGTATTATAGTAGTTTATCATGTTCTGATTTAAGTTAAGTTGTTACTTAAATTGAAAAATAACATATAAATAAAGCCTTAGATATATTTGTTGCAACTATTAATTTTAATGATTTCATTGGATATATAACCTAATAATCAAGTTATGATATTAATAATAGTGATAATAGTTTGGACAGGCTTCTAGTGTAGGATAAAAAAATTAAATATTTATTAAATATTAAAGCTGTAATTAAAATGTAATTAAAACTAAATATGTCTTTGTTATATTAAGTAAGGCAATTATTATAGATGAAAGGATTTGTATTATGAAGAAGAAAAAAGCAAGGAACAAAAGTAGGTTTTCATACAAAAAGTTTGCTTTGTTTATAGTTTACATAATAGTATTTACAATTGTAACTTCGCCTATAATATTATTATTTGGTCCATATAATGATGTTAGAAAGATGGTTTTAGGTACTGTTTTAGGTACGAGGCACAGTTATCTTATAACTAAATTTTTACCTGAGTCAACTATAAATGACTTGTTGGATAAAACCAGCCAATCTGCACCAACAATGAAAGAAGATACTAGTTTAATTAATATAAAGAATACTTTTGGCAATGATATAGAGAGATATGACTTCCATACTGACAGATATGATGGATATATGCTTGAGGTAAAGAACCCTAAGAAGGTAAGAGTGGCCATGACTAAATATTTAGGTAAGGTTGGGGAAAAGACCAGCGAATTTGCCAAGGATTATAATGCCATAGCTGCAATAAATGGAGGGGCCTTCAGTGACCAGACTCCAGATGGAAAGCTTTATGAAGGTACAGGGGCTGTACCTGGAGGATATGTAATTTCTGATGGAAAGGTTATATATCCAAAAGAGAATATAAATTACGATGATGCTAAAAGTGCGGTTGCAATAAGTAAGAGTGGAGTACTTATAGTTGGGGATTATACCATAAACGACTTGAAAAAACTAAATGTAAAGGAAGCTATGTGCTTTTCAAATGTTCCTATAATCGTGAATGGCCAGAGACAGATTAAGGCTAAGGATAAGTTTATAGATGGAATTAATCCTAGAACAGCTATCGGACAGAAAAGTGATGGAACCATATTACTTCTTGTTATAGATGGAAGAAAGAGTGTTAGTAAAATTGGCGCAAATATGTATGATGTTCAAGAGATAATGATGTCAAGAGGGGCAGTGAATGCAGGAAAGCTTGATGGTGGTTATTCAAGTACCATGTATTATGATGGAGAAGTTATTAACTCACCTAATGTTTGGTCTGGGGAGAGAAAGGTAGCCACAGCATTTTATGTGGAAAAGTAGGTGAACTGTTATGAAAAAGCTTAGAACATTTTTAATATGGACTGTCATTGCATTAATTATAGAAAATGGTGTGTTTTTATACTTTGAAAAAGTATACTTGGTTCAAGGTTCTTCTATTAAAGCAGAGAAGGTAGAAAAGAGAAAAGCCAGTGATATGAAAGATGTTAGTATTCCAAGTGAGGCCAAGGATGTAAAAATGTCTCATGATGGATCTTATATATCATATTTAGAAGATGGGGCATTAAAAATAGGGGATAGGACTAAAGGTACAGTAAAGACTGTTAAGGTAGCTGACTATATGTCTATAAACTATACAAAATGGGTAACTGACGGAAACTTCTTAATAATAGCTGAAAAGACAAAGGATGCAAAGAAACCATATATAGGTTTTTACAAGTATGATGCGGTTAGGGATGATAAAACCGAGCTTACAGATTTAGATCTACATAAAGACATAATAAATTTATCAAGTAGCAAGGATAATATACAAGATATGGCCTTTGCAACCTCCTCCAATGTTATGTACTTTAAATTAGGAAAAACATCAGATAGATGTGATATATATAAAATAAACGTAATGTCTCAGATGGAAAAGGTTAAGACTAATCTTCAAGGTATAGATACCATAGAAGTAGATCCAGTGAATGCAAACTTAATATATGAACAGTCTGGTATGGTAAAAATAAACACTGGTTCTAAACAAACTAGAATTAAAAATCTTAGTGAAGGAAATGTACTAGGTCATAGCGACAGTTCAGTATTTATTGCCAAGGGAAAAAGTGATTCTATTAGTGAGATAGTATATGGAGACGTAGAAAAACCTACAAGCAGCTGGCAAAGAATTAGTTTAGATAATAAAACTAGTACAAAGAATATATTCTTGACTTCTGGAGGTAGAGTTTTTGTAAATAATTCAAACAAGACTTTAACTGATTTAACTAGTAAAAAGAATATAAAGTATGAAGGAACCTTATTAGACGTCAATGATAGAGGAATACTATGTGAAGTCGACGGTCAGTCTAAGGTAGTAGAATTAGAATAATAAATAAGAACTACAAAGCATACTATATGAGCTAGCTTTGTAGTTCTTATTTTACTTTACAACAATCCAACATGAATACTGAAACTTCTATAAGGTATAATTAAAAAATACACCTTTTTCATAGGAAACTATATTTAAGATAAGACTTTATATAATTATTTATAGATGGTTCAATCTAGTTTTACTTTTGAAGTCCAAGTAAATCCTCAGTTCTATCAGTTATGTATTTATAGGCATCGCTTATTCCTTGATTGTAAAATTCTGAAGATAGCTCTTCTATAAAAAAATCTAAAACTGCAGAAGCTGCTAAGTTACCTATTTCCTCATCTCTTTCATTGTAGAAAAATTCCTGTATGGAGGAAATCATCTCCTCTCTTTTTTCTTTACTAATTGGTGACTTTTTCTCTTTTCTCAAGATTATATTCTCCTTTTAAACAAATATAATATAGTGAATATCTAGTTATAGGTATATTTATAAATGCCACAAAATCACAAGAAGCCGGATTTTATAACAAGCATAAATTAAGTTTTCACAAAGGGTGTATAGATCTCCCAACTTAATTATTAATTTGTGCAGGTCTTAAGATCCCTAGAAAAGGAAATTTTCGAACAAGTATAAATTAGGTTTGGCTATAGGAATTCTTTAGCAATAGCATTCAAATTAGTTAGTTGTAGAGATTTCTGATAAAATATATAACAATTATAAATCAATATACATACTATAGGCAATAAAAGCAAAGTCTTATAGAGTATTGCAATGTATAATGATAAATCTAGATGATTTCCTATAATTAATTTTTATATGTTTGATTACTTGATTATACTTTGTCATTATGTTAAAATTATGAAAATTAGTTTTGGAGAAGTATATTTATGATAAAAGAGAATTTTAATTTCCGAGTAAAATTACATCACCATAGATAGAAGGCTTGTTCTTGGTTAAAGTAACCATAGATACAGGTCTATTGCTGTTTAGCTTGTATCTATGGTGTAAGGATAGAAATTATCACCCACATAGGTACAAAACCTGTGTGGGTGTTTTTTTGCTTTTAAATATTAAGTTTTTTCTTAGTTAAACCTTCCAATACTAGCTAATGACAGTCCTTGAGGGGACGGTAAAATAAAAAACTTATATTTGTGGTAAAGAAACTATTTATATAAATTATCAAAACTAACAAATCAATTAGATTAGCAATTTAGGAGGAATAGAAATGAGTAATAATATTGTTAAACCATCAATACTTCCAGGGTTTATGGAGCTTACACCAAAAGACCAGATTGACTTTAATATGATGCTGGATACTATAAAAAAGAATTATGAAAAATACGGGTTTGTACCAATGGATACACCTATAATGGAAAAAACCGAGGTGCTTTTAGCAAAGGGTGGTGGAGAAACAGAAAAGCAGATATATCGTTTTACTAAGGGGGACAGTGATATATCCTTACGCTTTGACCTAACTGTTCCATTTGCTAGGTTTGTAGCTCAGAACATGAGCTCTCTAAATTTTCCGTTTAGAAGATATCAGATAGGAAAGGTTTATAGAGGAGAGAGAAATCAAAAGGGAAGATTTAGAGAGTTTTATCAATGTGATATAGATATTATAGGCAATGGAAAACTAAGCATAGTAAATGATGCAGAGATCCCAGCAGTTATATATTCTATATTCAAAGAGTTAGGTTTTGAGAATTTTAAGATAAGGATAAATAATAGAAAGATATTGAATGGATTCTTTAAAGCATTAGGTATAGTTGATGCTTCAGCTGTACTTAGATCTATAGATAAGTTAGATAAAATTGGAGAGGCTAGTGTAAAATCAGAGCTTTTAGCTGTCTTAGAGGAAGAACAGGTATCATCTATAATGAATTTTATAATGATAGCAGGTAGTAATACTGAAGTTATTGAAGCTCTAGATAAATTAAATATACAAGAAGAAGAGTTTACTCAAGGCCTAAATGAATTAGAAACTGTAGTAGAGTATATAAGAGCGTTTAAAGTACCTGAAAAAAATTATATGATAGACTTAAAGATTGCTAGAGGGTTAGATTACTACACAGGAACAGTATACGAAACCATATTAGATGACTATCCATCTATAGGTTCAGTTTGCTCTGGAGGAAGATATGAAAACTTAGCAGAATACTATACCAATCAAAAGCTTCCAGGAGTAGGTATATCTATAGGGTTAACAAGACTGTTTTACCAGCTGAGAGAAGCTAAGCTTTTAAAATCAAAGGAAAAGGAAAGTTTATGTGATGTGATTATAATACCTATGGATGGTGCTCTAGCTTATTCTATAGATACAGCTAATAAGTTAAGGGAGGCTGGAATTGTGACTCAGGTCTATTTTGAGGAAGGAAAGCTTCAAAAGAAGCTTAATTACACAAATAAGTTAGGGATACCTTATGTGATACTTATCGGTGATGAAGAAATGCAGAGCAATATTCTAACTATGAAAGTAATGTCTGAAGGTCAGCAGTATAAAAAGTCCGTTGAAGAAGCAATAGACCTAGTTTTAGCAAATAGTTAATAGTTAATAGTAAGGTGTAATATCATATTCATCAATGTTATAGAGGTTTATATAGAATAAATAGATTAATGAGGATAATTAAAAAAGCTATCTTAAATTTCTTGCATAACATATAAGAAAGATTTTAAGGTAGCTTTGTAAAATAGGTTAAGTGGGATAAACATCATTTTGGGATTTTAGTCAAATCAATAATTATATTCTTTTTCATTAAGTCAAATGATAGTTTTTTTTGCTTTTCTTTAAATTGAAAATCGTTGGTTAGTTTATATAAATCATCATAAATAACAAACAAATCATAATTACATTTCTTATCTATGAATAAGCTTTCACAAAGTTTGAAGCTTTTTATAGCATCATCTTTATTTTCTGCTATGGAATTTATGTGACCCATCATAAAATTAAAATCACATAGAGAATCCTTGCTTAAATAACTTTTCTTGACTTTTAGAGATGTTTCTAAGACATCGTGAAACTTGCACATATTAAAATATATAGCCATTTCTACTACCAAAAATTCATGGAAAAGGTCTTTCTCATTTTTGTATTCATTTTTACATCTTTCAACTAGATCAATAGCAGAATCAAATTCAGAATCATACATTAGGGCGTTTATATAATTTAGATAAGCAGCACCTTTACTATATTCATCATCTAGATATGAGTATAGAGCTATTACCTTTTTTGTATTAATAATAGATCTTTTATAATTTCCTAAATTGTAATAAGATATGGCGGCAGCTTTATGTATGTTTACAACTATGTTAGGATAACATATATCCGGTTTTAAGGTTTCGAAGTTACTGCAATAATTTATAACTTTTCTATACTGATTTTCTTGTAAGTAAAATGTCGATATATTACTTAAAATAATTTGTCCTATTTCCGTATTCTCAATATGTAGTTTTGATATATAAAATTCAGCTAGTTTTAAATATTTTATAGCAGTTTTTTTGTTATTAAGGTTGGCATATATACGAAACATAGTGTTTAGTGAAATACATAAATTTATATAGTTATTGTCTGACAGCATTGACTCAGATTTAGTAAGATGATTTATATATTTCTTTAAAAATTTTTCAGCAGCGCTAAAAAGGGAGATTTCATAATAAGACCTACCTAAATAAAAGAATTTATTTGGGTCCTTTATCTTTCCAAATGCAACTACATTTAAGTCATAGTACTTAGTTATATCATAGAAGTATTTTTTATTAAATAAATTATATAGATGATCGATTGGATCTTTAGTATTACCAAAAGAAGTGATGCCTTGATCTAAGATAAGCTCATCAAGTGATACCTGTAAAACTCTGCATATATGAATCATCTGATTTAAAGATGGCTCTTGAATATTATTTTCTATTCGACTAAGTACTACTCTGTTAAGTATAGAGTTGCTTAAGTCTTCCTGAGATAGCCCTTTTTCTTTTCTTAATGTTTTAATTTTTGAACCTAAATTAGTCATCTTACCTCCTTAAATTGTAACCTAATGTTACATATTATTACATCAATTAAATTTAATAACATTATAGTTAATAATAACATATTTAATCATATATGTTTCATTTGTGTCAATAACAAGTAAAGTGTCGATTTAATAATTGATAGTATGATGTATTATCAGTACATAGTAAATATTAATTGGGGTGATTATTAATGAAGTCTAAGACCTTGAGATTACTTTAGATGAAGAAGCAAGTTGGTAGATATAAGAATCCTTATTTAGTTGAAATTATCCAAGTTGAAAAAGCTGTAGTGCTTATAAGGTTGCCTAAAATAAAATATTTAGAAAAACCAGCATTTATAATACTAACTGATATAACCTTTGTAGATTCTGTTATATATGATATCTCCGCGATAAATTAAAAGTGACTTAATGTCTATTAAAGTGCTATTAAGCCACTTTGTTATTCTATGGATTTAAATAAGTACTCAATTGTGCAAGTAGAAATATCAAAATTAATCAACTAGATTTGTGCACTAAATTGATAGTTTTTTACTTGGCTTATAAAAAGTCTTACATTAGCAAATTTAAGGTTAAAGAGAACAATAAAATAGTCCTTTATGTTAGTTCATTGTTAATGAGACAAAGACTAATATAAAGGATTATTTTATTCCACTGTTATGCAATTCGAAGACTCCTATATTATCTTACTATAGCCACACATATGGCCAATAAAATCAATGGTAAGCTCATAGAAATCGTGAATGTTGATACTGTTGCAATTACAAAAGTACATCTTTTTATAGCATGCCTACTATACAGCCAATATTCTTATGTAGAACTTACTCTAGATGACTAGTCGTTTTATTTGCTGTGAATAGATAGTTACAATAATATGAACCCATGGTTCTAATGGAGCATAATATTTTACTGGATATACTGAGGGGAAATAACGCCAAAAAACTAAATTTATAGCGTTAGGAGTATTTGTAGAAGTATTTCTTTAAGTTGCATGAG
Organism: Clostridium manihotivorum; assembly: GCF_004015185.1. Taxonomy (GTDB): domain Bacteria; phylum Bacillota; class Clostridia; order Clostridiales; family Clostridiaceae; genus Clostridium_AR; species Clostridium_AR manihotivorum. The sequence goes on from NZ_CP025746.1 coordinate 561,721, forward strand.
TCTAGTAATTAATGTAATTCCCTAAGGTGTTTGTTTAGGATCTGAGTTAAAAATAAAACTGAGATAATTATGCCCATTGTGAAAAATAGTGTTTTTATTGGAGCTATAGATGAGATGGCACCAAAAACAAAAGAACCTAGTGGAGTAGCACAAAGCATCAAGGAACTCATAATTGCACCAACTCTAGATAGATATTCTTTATCTACTTTTGTAAATATAGCGATTTGAATTGGCATGTTACAAAAGATAAGTCCTAAGCCTAAAAAGAAACTATTAATAGCGAGTGCTGGATATAATAAATATGGAGGAACATATTCTAAAATAGCGAATATTGAGTAACCAGCTCCAACTATCACCCCTCCTAGTATAAACATAATCCTTCCACCAATTTTTTCTTTTATTTTGGGAACAAATAATACTCCTATGGACATAGCTATAAGAACAGGAACATTAATAAATGATAGAACTTCTGAACCCTTATGGAGTACTTCTTTTGCATAAGGTGCCTGAAAAGCATTGATTGGAGTAAGGAATAAGTTTATTGCTGCTGAAAAAATGCAGATACTTAATACAAAGTAATTTTTGATAACATAGGAAAATCCCTCTTTTAGGTCATTGAAATAGACTCTAGGACTATTTGATATATTTCTTTTAACAACATCATCATATTTTAATGATAGTACTATAGCTCCACAAATGAAGAAAGTAGCAGCATCTACTAATACTGCGCCTCCAATTCCGAATACAGCGATTATAATTGGTGCTGTTGAAAGCCCTATGACCTGTAATGCATTAACTAGTGAAGAGCTCAAGGAGGTTCCAACGTCAAATTTTTCTCTTGAGAGGATTAAAGGTGCGGCAGCTGTTGAAGCAGGTCCTCTGAAAGCTTCAAATGATGAATTTAGAAACGTAACTACGTAAAGGTGCCAAGTACTAAGGTTCCCTGTTATAAATAGAAGTGCAATTATAGATACACAAAGACCTCTTCCTAAGTCGCATATCGCCATTACATGTTTCTTTTTTAAATAATTTGATGCTACACCAGAAACCATTCCAAACAATAAATTTGGTAAAGCATTTACTGCAAACAATGCTGCTACAAGTACTGTTGAGCCGGTTACTTGATAGACAAGCCAAGAAAATGCAATTGTATCTATACCATCACCAAACCTCGAAATGCTGTTAGCTAGCATATTTTTTAAATACTGTTTTTCTGTTAATAAGTCTTTATAGCCTATTTTGACTTGTTCCTCCTGCAAAGATATGTTTTTTTCCATATTGGCCTCCTAATTATATTATTGCATTAAAGTTAATAATTATAAAGATTGTATAATATATGGAACTCAAGTTCAAATACATATATATCTATTTATTAGTGTAATTATTGAAAGATACCTCTCAATTAATGTTTTTTATGGCTGGTTCTCGGTTAAGTAATTAGAAATGGTAATATGTAACTAACAGTTACAATGATTGATGTTGGTTAGATTATAGATTATGAAATCGAAAGTTAAAGATTTATAAAATACTGACTATGTAATAAAAGTATTGCTAAAATTAAATCTTGATATATTGTAAATTATAAGAGGGATAAGACAGATTATTTGCTTTCATAAATATTTGATAGAAAGCAATTAGTAGTGGTGAGAATTTTTAAGTTTTTCAATAAATTAGTTGAATAAATCTGTTTAGTTGAGTATAATATATAAAAAATATAAAAAAGCTATGATATAGAAAGAGTAAAAATATATTTCTTTTTAAGAGAGCTTCTGGCTGGTGTGAAGAAGCAAAGAATTTATTTCGAATACATCTATTAGCTAAACACCAAACCCTTATTAAAGGTAGTAGGCTGTTTTCCGATTCCCGCACAGGTTATAGTGCTAGAGTATCATGTTTTAACATTGTACTTGAAAAGGTTAGTGTTGTAAGACATTAATAAACTGAGGTGGTACCGCGAAGTTATACTCTCGCCCTCTAGAGCAATCTAGATGGCGGGAGTTTTTTATTTTCAAAAATAAAGTACAATTTTAAAAATATATCAATTAATGACTAGTCAATTTATCAGTTTTATTTTCTGGGAAATAAAAATTTCTATGTTAGTAGCTAAAGTCCTTTATTAATAAGCTTTAGCAGCTATATCAATTTGATAAGAAAAGTCTTTATAAAATTATTCTGCAGATAAGTTTATATGGGCTTACTATCAAAATTAGCTTTAAATTATTAATTTGATTAGGAGGTGCAGTTAAGCTATAGCTAATTACTTAATTTTATTACATTATTTTAAGAGCCTTAATTCAAAATGTAATTTCTAAGTAATTAGCGGAAGGTCTTAACTTATTAGAAATGATAAATATAGAAGAGCAAATAAAAATAATATCCAAAGGTGTAGATGAGATAATAAATATCGATGACCTAAGAATAAAAATAGAGAATTCAATAAAGGAAAGTAGACCATTAGTAATTAAGCTAGGGTTAGATCCTTCAGCTCCTGACATACATCTTGGTCATGCAGTTGTGCTTAGAAAGATAAGACAGATGCAAGAACTTGGCCATGAAGCTGTTATAGTCTTGGGAGATTTTACTGGAATGATTGGAGATCCTACTGGAAAGTCTAAAACTAGAAAGCAATTATCTAAAGAGCAGGTTTTAGAAAATGCAAAAACTTACGAAAAGCAAATCTTCAAAATACTTGATGAGAAAAAGACAAAGGTAAGGTTTAACAGTGAATGGCTTTCCAAGCTCAATTTTGAAGATGTAATAAATCTGGCGTCTAAAACTACTGTGGCTAGAATGCTTGAAAGAGATGATTTTAAGAAAAGATTTCAAAACAATCAGAGCATATCACTTCATGAGTTTTTCTACCCTTTGATGCAAGCTTACGATTCAGTAAGCTTAAAAGCAGATATTGAGCTTGGAGGAACGGATCAAAGATTTAATATACTGATGGGAAGGAATCTTCAGCAGGATTTTAATATAGAAAGACAGGTTGCTATCTTTATGCCTTTGCTTGAGGGGATAGATGGAACAGAAAAGATGAGCAAAAGCTTAGGTAATTACATTGGTATAAATGAAAGTTCTAAAGATATATTTGGTAAAACCATGTCTATACCAGATGATAAAATAATTAAATACTTTGAGTTAGCCACTGATATACATCCTGACAAAGTAAATGAAATGAAAAATAGCTTGGATGAAAATAAGGTTAACCCAAGGGATATCAAATTAAGCTTGGCTAAGGAGCTTGTGAGGTTATACCATGGAGAGGCTGCCGCAGAGCTGGAAGAACAAGAATTTATTAATATATTTCAAAAGAAAAATGTTCCTACTGATATAAAAGAACTTAATATTACGAAAGCTATGTTAGAAGCTATAAATAAAGATTTTATTGGATTTTTAACTGAAAAAGAACTGTTTAAAAGTAGGAATGAAGGCAAAAGGCTCATAGCAGGTGGAGCAGTAAAGATTAATGGAGAAAAGCTTAGTGATCTGTCCACTATTGTATTAAAGGATGAAGACATAATACAGATAGGAAAATTAAGATTTTTTAAGCTTAAGATAGATTAGAATAAGAATTTAAAAATAACTTATGAATAGTTTTAGGGATAGACTTATAGTAGTATTTTAAAATTAGGTATTAAATATACAACAACTTGTTGACTGGTATAAATTCTTTACATTTATGCAGAAAAGGTAAATGTTTAAAAAATATTATAGATAAGAATTATGAAACAGGAGGTACCTATGAGAATACAAAAGGATTTTTATGCAAGAGATGCTATTACAGTTTCTAGAGAGCTTTTAGGAAAAGTATTGGTTAGAAATATAAATGGGATAACTTTTAAAGGTAAGATAGTAGAAACAGAAGCATATATTGGGGCTATAGATAAAGCTTCTCATGCATACGGTGGAAGAATGACAGAGAGAGTTAAGCCGCTATATGGTCCTCCTGGTATCGTATATGTATTTTCTATATACGGTATGTATAACTGTTTTAATATAATTACTAAAGAAGAGGGAACCGCTGAAGGTGTGCTAATAAGAGGTATAGAGCCGTTGGAAGGTTTAGAGGAAATGGCTAAAAGACGATTTGATAAAGATATAGATACTTTAACTAAAACACAGCGTAAGTCTCTTACTAATGGACCTTCAAAGTTATGTATAGCTTTTTCTATAGATAAAAATGACAACTGGGTGGATATGACTAAGAGTGAAAGTATTTATTTGGAGGAAGCTAAGGAAGCTAAAGTGTTGTCAGACGAAGAAATTGTTGAGACTACTAGGATTGGAATTGATTATGCTGAAGAAGCTGTTCATTTTCCTTGGAGATTTTACCTTAAGGGCAATGACTGGGTTTCTAAAAAGTGATAGAGATGTTTTTTAGTTCGTTGTATGAATAGTAATGTTGCAACTTCTTAAGAAGTTAAAAACAAAACTTTATAAAAAGTTATATTTATATAAATATATAGTTATAATGAGGGTTACAGCCTCAATCAGCAATATATATATATGTAATAAAAATAGTTCTTTTGAAAATAATATTAATGGTGGTGTGCAATGAAACCTATTATTATTTTTGATAAGACAACAGGATATATTTTTTATTGTGAAGGTATAGAGGATATGGAATGGATATTTGTTTAATTGGTATATAAATTTAGGCCCTCGAAATTAGTTATTAAGTGATATCTTAAAGCTAAACCTTAGGCAATTATATTTTAAGGAGAAGAAATTATAAATCTTCTCCTTAAAACATCCTTAGTAGCATATAAAGGTATCTATTCTTCTTATGTCTATACCAAAATATACCCATCTATAGAACATCCATCTCCATCCAGAAACTGAGTAACGATCTACTGAGGTTAAATATGCCCAGTAAGATCTTCCGTTATTTTGCCATATATAAGTGTATCTAAAAAGACATGGCCTAATTGAAGTTGGGCTTACAGCTTTTGCTTCTCCTCCAAAGGTTTCAGGTCCTCCAGCAAGTGTTTTTGCCTTGGGATCATTTTTTGAAGGATTGAAGGATGGTGGTGGAGCCATAGGTGGTGTATTAACTGGAGGTGGAGGAGGAACTGGTCTGTCAGAAGGTCCTCTCATATCTTCTTCTAAGCTCTCATATATTGGAGCATAAGTAAAACTAACATCAACTTCATATTCACCAACCTCGTCAATGTCACTTCCGTCATCATAAAATCTGAAATGACTGTTTGGATTGAAGTAATCATTATTAAAGAAATCCATTTTGATCTCCTATAAAATTTATCTCCTTATATGAATATGAGATTTATACCACTTAAGTTACAACATATATGTAAAATACTTAAAGACTTTAGTTGTAATAGCTTGGTTATTTACTGGCTATATAATTGCATTTAGATCATCAGTTTAGCCTATGTTTAATATAAATTGTCATGAAGTAGATGTTATATGAGCCAGCAATTAGAGTTAAATGATCTTTTGCGCAAGCTCATCTAAGCATCGGATCACTGACCGCTTAATTTCAACACTGACTTGAACAGAGCCTAAGGTTAAGAGCATTTAAAGAAAACATAATACGATGGTCTTGTGTATAAATATGCAAAATATAATTCTTCGCTGTATATTTTATATTTTTATGGGTTAATAATCACATTGACAAAATCCTTGGTATAGATAATAATATAATGGACTCAATAGGACAAAAAGAGTACAACGTAGGTTATTTATAACTTACAAATACCTGTAGGCAAGGTATAATATTGTTAAGATTAAAGATTACTCATTAGAGTAATCTTTAATCTTTTTTTTCCTATTTGCTAACTTTTAAAGCTTGACAGAGTTTAATGGTTAAACTAGAATAGATATAAATAAGAAAATATTAAGGTAGATAATACACTTTAAATTGGTCCAGAGAGGCCAGAAAGGGGTATGATTATGACACACGTTTTTTGTCATGCAATTAAACAAATAGCTTTGATTATAATTGAATATCCTGCTGAATATATAGGGTATCTAAGAGATTAGTGTTTTTATTAATCTCTTAGATATCCTTTTGTTTTATTCTTTTCATGTCACAGGGGTTAACTTATTGGTCGTTAAAGAGCTTCTTATGAGTTTTTGATTAAATGCTCTTTATGGTCACAATACTACATTTATTTAGGCGCATAGCGAGATTTAATCTTATGTTAAAGCTATGTCTGTTGAGATAAACAGTAGAATTTTAACCTAGGTAAAAGTACAGGCTCATTATTAGAATAAATGATGAACTGTATGCATAAATTGTTATTGACGAATATTTATGCAATATGATTTAATAAATATACATGAATTAGTTCGGCGGGAACCTCGCTTGTAAAAAGTGTATTTTCCTTAAAGGATTATAAGGAGGACTATAATGAAAGCAAAGCTTATATTAGAAAATGGTATTGTTTTTGAAGGAAAAGCCTTTGGATACCTAAAGGAAAGTGTTGGTGAAGTAGTATTTAATACAGGAATGACAGGGTACCAAGAAGTGCTTACAGATCCATCATATTATGGACAAATAGTTACTATGACATATCCTTTGATCGGAAACTATGGTATAAACCTTGAAGACATGGAGTCTTCTGCTCCGAAGGTGAAAGGATTCATAGTTAGAGAAAAATGTGATTCACCAAGCAATTTTAGATGCGAATTAGAGTTAGAAACTTTTTTAAATAACAATAAGATAATAGGACTTCAAGGCATTGACACAAGAGCTCTTACAAAGATTCTAAGAGAAAATGGAACCATGAAAGGTATCATAACCTTAGAAGATATTTCTATTGAAGAGGCTATAAAGAAGACAAGGCTTTATTCAAATAAGGATGCTGTTTGGGAAGTTACAACTAGCAGCTCATATGAGATAGCAGGAAAAGGAAAACATATAGCTATAATGGATTTTGGTGTCAAGCAAAACATAATAAATAGCTTTGCTAGAAGAGGCTGTAAGGTTACAGTTTTTCCAGCAAACACATCTTCAGAAGAGGTGTTAAAGGCAAATCCAGATCTTGTTTTCTTATCAAACGGGCCTGGAGATCCAGAGGATTTAACTGAGATTGTTGAAAATGTGAAAAATATTATAGGTAAGAAACCTATAATAGGCATATGTCTTGGTCATCAAATATTGGCCTTAAGCCTAGGTGGAAAGACTAAGAAGCTTAAGTTTGGACATAGAGGATGTAATCATCCTGTTAAGGATCTTGATAAAAACAGAGTTTATATTACTTCACAAAACCATGGTTATTACGTAGATGTACTACCAAAAGACGTAAGAGCAACTCATATCAGTGTAAATGATGGAACTATAGAAGGAATGAGACATGAAAGCTTGCCTATTTTCTCTGTACAGTTCCATCCAGAAGCAAGTCCTGGACCAAAGGATAGCGACTATATATTTGATGAGTTTATAAAATTTGCAGAGTAGTTAGTAGTATAGAAAACTTAGGGGGTAACCATTATGCCAATTAAAAAAGATATAAAAAAAGTATTAGTAATAGGTTCAGGACCAATTGTAATAGGGCAAGCAGCAGAGTTTGACTATTCAGGAACTCAAGCATGCCAAGCTCTTAAAGAAGAGGGTATAGAAGTAGTGCTTGTAAACTCTAACCCAGCAACTATAATGACTGATGCTGAGGTTGCAGATAAAGTTTATTTAGAACCTCTTACAATAAAGTTTGTGGAGAAGGTTATTGCAGAGGAAAGGCCAGATAGCCTTTTAGCAGGTATGGGAGGCCAAACTGGATTAAATTTAGCTGTTGAGCTTTATGATAAAGGTATACTTGATAAATACGGAGTTAAGGTTATCGGTACATCAATAGAAGGAATAAAAGAAGGCGAAGATAGAGAACTTTTTAGATCCATGATGCATAGAATTGGTCAACCTGTTATAAAGAGTGAGATTATAACAGACATGGAAGCAGGTAAAGAATTTGCTAAGAAGATAGGGTATCCGGTGATAGTGAGACCTGCATATACTCTAGGGGGAACCGGTGGTGGAATAGCAGACAATGAAGAGCAGCTAGAAGAAATACTAGATTCAGGTCTGCAACTCAGTTCTATAGGCCAAGTATTGCTAGAAAAGAGTGTAAAGGGTTGGAAGGAAGTAGAATACGAAGTTATGAGAGATAGCTTCGGAAATTGTATAACAGTATGTAATATGGAGAATATTGATCCTGTTGGAATACATACTGGTGACAGTATAGTAGTTGCCCCTAGCCAAACACTATCAGATAAAGAATATCAAATGCTTAGAAGTGCCTCTATAGATATAATTAACGCTGTTGGCATAGAAGGTGGATGTAATGTACAGTTTGCTTTGAATCCGGACTCTTTTGAGTATGCAGTAATCGAAATAAATCCTAGAGTTTCTAGATCATCAGCCTTAGCATCAAAGGCAACTGGTTATCCAATAGCTAAGGTTGCTGCAAAGTTAGCTCTAGGATACGCCTTAGATGAAATTAAAAATGCTGTTACTCAAAAAACTTACGCTTGCTTTGAGCCGTCTCTAGATTATGTGGTTGTAAAAATACCAAAGTGGCCTTTTGATAAATTCCAAGGAGCAGATAGAGCTCTAGGAACAAAGATGATGGCTACTGGAGAGATAATGGCTATAGGAAGTGATTTTGAATCTGCATTCCTTAAGGGAATAAGATCTTTAGAAATAGGAAAATATTCTTTAGAGTTTAAGAAGTTTAGAAACCTTTCTATGAAAGAATTGAAAGAAAAGGTAGTAACCCCAGATGATGAAAGAATATTTGCCCTTGCAGAAATGCTTAGAAGAGATTATAGGATGGACAAAATTGCTGAGATAACAGGCGTAGATATGTTTTTCCTTGAGAAGTTTAAGTGGATAGTTGAAGAAGAGCAGAGATTAAGAATATCTAAAATAGGCGATTTAGATAAGGAATGGTTATACAAGCTAAAAAGAAAAGGATTTTCTGATAAAGGTATAGCGGATCTTTTGGAAGTGTCTCCAGACGATATATATAAGTTAAGAGATATATGGAGTATAAGACCAGTATATAAGATGGTTGATACCTGCGGGGGAGAATTTGAAGCTCTATCTCCTTATTATTATTCTACTTACGAAACTTATGATGAAGTGGAAGTAAGTGATAAGAAAAAGGTTATGGTAATAGGCTCTGGGCCTATAAGAATAGGACAGGGAATAGAGTTTGACTATGCCTCAGTACACTGTGTAAAATCTTTAAGAAGTCAGGGTGTAGAAACTATAATAGTAAACAATAATCCTGAGACAGTAAGTACTGACTTTAATATATCAGACAAACTATATTTTGAACCTCTAACAGAAGAAGATGTCTTCAACATAATTGAAAAGGAAAACCCAGATGGGGTTATACTTCAATTTGGTGGTCAAACTGCCATAAAGCTAGCAAAGTTCCTTAAGGAAAAAAATATAAAGACTCTTGGAACTACTTCAGATCAGATTGATATGGCAGAGGATAGAGAAAAGTTTGATGCTCTTCTTGAGGAGCTTGGAATTTATAGACCTAAAGGAAAGGCGATTTGGAGTCTAGAAGAAGGAATTAATGAAGCAAGAGAACTAGGTTACCCGGTGCTAGTAAGACCTTCCTTCGTACTTGGTGGTCAAGGCATGGAGATAACTCATGATGATGAAGAACTAAAATTCTACCTAAGTAATGCCTTTGAAAAAGATAGAAAAAATCCTATATTAATAGATAAGTACTTAATGGGAAGAGAAATTGAAGTAGATGCTATATCTGATGGAGAAGAGGTTCTTATACCTGGAATAATGGAACACCTAGAAAGAGCTGGGGTACACTCAGGTGATAGTATAACTATGTATCCAAGCCAAAACGTAAGTGCAAGTATAAAGGCTAAAATCCTAGAGTATACAAATAAGTTAGCTCTTGCAATAGGAATAAAAGGAATGATTAATATTCAGTTCATAGAGTTCAAGGGAGAGCTTTATGTTATAGAGGTTAATCCTAGAGCTTCAAGAACTGTACCTTATATAAGTAAGGTTAGTGGAGTTCCTATAGTAGATATAGCTACAAGAATAATGCTAGGAGCTAAACTTAAGGACTTAGATTATGGCACTGGTATATATAAGGAGCCAAATCTGATATCAGTTAAAGTTCCAGTATTCTCAACTCAAAAGCTTCCAAAGGTAGAGGTTTCACTAGGGCCTGAAATGAAATCTACTGGAGAAGTGCTTGGAGTTGGTAGAACTTTAGAAGAAGCTCTTTATAAAGGTTTTGTAGGAGCGTACATGTATATCCTTAACAAAAAGAAGGGAGCAGTTTTAGCTACTATAAATAACCATGACAAGGACGAATTCCTTCCAATAGCAAAGGTTCTTTCTGAGATAGGTTATGAGTTTGTGGCTACTTCAGGTACTGCTGAACTGTTAGAAGCTGCTGGTATAAGTGCTAAGAGGGTAAGAAAGTTAAATGAAGAGCATCCTAATATAATAGATGTTATAAAGAATAAGGAAGTAGATTTGGTTATAAATACTCCAACTAAGGGAAATGACTCTAAGAGAGACGGGTTCCATATAAGAAGGGCTGCTGTAGAAAGAAACATAGGGGTTATAACCGCTTTAGATACATTTAATGCCCTTGTAAAAGTAAAACTAAGTAAAGTGGAAGATAAGGACCTTGAGGTCTTCAACCTAGCGCAGGAATATTAATTTAAGCTGTCACTAAAATACTGTACTAAAATTAAGTGGTTATTCATCCGATGCTTTAATGAGCTTACGCAAAGAATTAATATGATTTTTTCATATTCCATGGCTAAAACTGTAAACTCACTACGTTCGAACATACAGTTTTACTCTTTATTTAACAAATCACTTTTTATAAATCTTATGTATCTTAATCTCAAGAACAGTAAGAATACTATTCAGATAAAGAGTAAAAGAGAGAATGTGTCGCCTGCCAGAATTTCTTCACATACGTTCAGAAAAGGCAGATGCGCAAAAAAATCACTAATGAAGAACGCATTAGTGATTTTTACAGCCACTCCATCTGAAAAAAACATTTAATTCTAATAGCTCGCTCATATAGCATCTCCTGTATAACCACTTAATTTCAACAATATTTGAATATACGCTAAATTAAATAGAGTAGAAATAAAAAGACATCAACATGGAAGGCATGACCTTTTCATGAGGATGTCTTTTTCATTGACTAGATAAGTGTAAGATTTTTATTTGGCTAAACTTTGAAATATCAAATGCTTATAGAAATTCACTTCAGCAACTTCTTATACAGTAATAAATTAATGTTTAATAAGAGTTACATTTCTTTATGGTATTTAGAAAAGTAGAACATATATACCACATATATAAGTAAGTATGCTACACCAACAAATGCTATTACTTGGATGTGAGCGTTTAGAAATGCATATATAAGTATTAATATTCCTAGCATAATTCCAACCATATCAAAGGCTTTTGCTTTAGCTTTAGCGTCAATGTCTATATTTCTGTCATCGGTTTCCTTTTGTTTTACAAAAGCTCTAGAATATATAGTTCTAGTGATAGCGGATACAGCTATTGCAACTATTATCATTGTTACGGTCTTAGATGTATACCCACCTATAAAAAACAAAGTGATTGATGAACATAGGAGTAAGATAATTACTAAAAAAAGAAAAATATAATTGAAAGGTTTCATTTTATTCACTCTCCTCATAAATAAAGATATCTTCAATACTAAGTTTGAAAAGCCTAGAAATCTTAAATGCTAATAATATAGAAGGGTTGTATCTTCCGTTTTCAAGTGAGCCTATAGTTTGTCTGGATACTTCTAATTTTTCAGCAAGTTCTTCCTGTGTTATGCCATGCTGTTTTCTAATTTCTTCAAGTTTGTTTTTCATAATATTACCTCCGATTAAAATGGAAAGTAAACTTTACAATTCTAGTTTAGCAATAATAATTAACAATGTCAAGTAAACTTTCCATAACCCAATAAGCATATAAAGAGAGCACTTAGAATTTTAATATTACAGAATTACGTATAATACTACAAAATATCTGTAAAATATTTTAAATAATATGTTGGAAAATGTATATAAATGTATTGACATGTGAACGGGTGTTCGCTACAATATAATCAAACGTATGTTCGGGAAAACTTTAGGCATAAATTTATGGACGAGCTAATATAATTAAACAAGGATAAAAAAGGGAGGACTTATGAGATGAAAAAAAATAGTGGAATATTTGTTAAGATTAATTATAAACTGGATCAAACAGAAAAGCAGAAGATCAAGGACACTAATGCTAAATATAGAGAAATGAATTTATCAAAATATTTGTTATGTGCTGGAACCTATAATAAAAATGGAGGGACTTTTATATTTCAAGCGAATACTTTTCAAGAAGCTGAGGAGATCGTAAACAATAATCCTTTTGTGGGCACTGATTATTATTCTTTTGAGATATTAAGCAATAACTATATAGCTTTAAATAATTAATGACTTAATGATATTACACTACAGGGTTTTTCTTTTTTATATTAGTTATGGTTAGGACACTTGGGAACTATGTGGTCATGATTTCATTATGGTAATTTGAAACATCATTTGTTCTAATATTAGAAGGCGCGTAAGCTATAAAAGTAGAGAAAGTAAGTAAAAAAGTACAGAATGCTCAAATCTGTACTTTTTAAGTTCAAGGTAAAATATAAGGTTTTTAGATTAGCGAAATATAATAATTAAGCGCAAAATCTATATGTAGTTATTATTTATAACTTTTAAATATGTAAAACGTAATTCTTTTTTAATCTAAACCTCATATTGTACTGACGATATAACTAGAGATAGTTCTTTTACTAAGCTTACTAATGAACCTACAGAATTTCTGTTATTACTTTTAACTATCTTCACTTCAGGTCTAAGTGGATAGTCAGGCGGAGTGCTTTCAACAACACAGATATCCCCGTTGCTTAATTGTACTATAGTACCTTCTGGGTATGGAACTATTATTTTAGCAAAGGCTTTCACTATGTCATAATCAAACATTGTGCCAGCGTTTCCTAGAATAAATTCAAAGGCCTCATTAGGGGACAAGCCTCGTCTATATGGCCTGTCAGAAGTTAGAGCGTCATATACATCAGCGACGGAAACTATTTTGGCTAGCTTGTTTATCTTAGATCCGCTTTGGTTATCCGGATATCCTAATCCATCTTCTCTCTCATGATGCTGTAATACTACCATTCTTGAGAAGGCTGAAACACTGTGAGAATTTTTTAGGTAAGAATAACCTTTCTTTGGATGCTCTTTCATTATTTCAAACTCACTGTATGTCAAAGGACCTTCTTTTAAAAGTATTTCCTTAGGTATAAATACTTTTCCGATGTCATGCAATAAAGCGCCTATGCAAAGGTCTATTAGTTCATGTTTTGTTAGTTGAAGACCTATTCCAAGCACTAGGGAAAGTATAGCTACATTTACGCAATGCTGGTATGTATATGCATCCATGCTCTTAATGTCTACCAGATTTACCATTATATTCTTATTTGAAAGTATATTATCTAAAAGTTCTTCAGCGAGATCATGAATGGAGGATAGATAGTCTTCCTTTTGTTTTAGAAGTATACCTCTTTTCTTTTTATTTAATGATGAATTATGAAGATTTGAATAAATTCTTTCTACATCACTAAAGGTCTCTCTAACTAGAGCAATAGATTTTTGCCTTAGTTCAGGTTTTATAATATCATTGATCTCTTTTTCGCTATATTCATCCGTTACATATAAGGAATAAATATGTATGTCTTTAATTCGTTTTATTATAGGGGAAGTTAGTTTTATACCTTCCTTTAGTAGAGTTCTTCCACTTTCATCAAATAAAGTCTTGGCTAAATAACAACCTTCCCTTACGCATTCAATAGGAACTAGTCTCATTTCCTACACCTCATCTTAAGATATATACTCAATTATACTACAAATAGTTTCTAGTCTTCCATACTTTTATTAAATAATAGAAATTAATGACAAAGTATTATGAGTTAATTATATTTTTTGTTCATATTGAAGTAAGTTGATATTTTTAATACAAAAGTTCATATAAATATACTTATTATTTATTAGATGTATAGATATTTACTTAGTCATCATTCAATTGTGTAAGTAAAACTAAATATAAAAATAGCCCCTATAGAATAAATCCTTAAGGGCTATTTTTTATATTTTATAAATCTATATCAAGCAGATTCTTCTTATAAGTACTATATAAGTATCTTAGTAAAGTCATTTTATCATCTAATTCTATTTGTAAGTCTGAAGCAGTTTCTAGATCATCTGATGCAATAGCTTCTCTAATCTTTGTGAATAAGCTCTTGTTAGTATAGCTATCCTTCATTATATAATGTCTTAAATCATTTATAGCCATCCAATTAGATATATCTAGGTCAAGTGCTTTATCAAGAGAATGAAGCGATTTATAACTTCTTATTTCTGAAGCATATTCAGCGATTACTCTGCTAGTTATTTCTGTAGTCCATCTCTTAGTAACTCCAAGTCTGAAGCTGTTTATAAGCTTATCAGTAAATACATCATTTTTCTTTAATACTTTAACTTTTTCAGGATATTTATCTAAGGCTAACAAGTTTTCATAAACTGTAGCTGGAGCTATACCAAAGAATTCATCTCTTTCCTCTGGTGTAAAGTCTTCGAAAACATCTTCTTCAGCTCTATATGCTCTGGATTTTTCAAGGTATTCAGCTTCTTCTCCGGCTTTTTTTGAAAGCTCCTTAAGAAGCTCTTCCTCTGTTTTTCCGTTTTCTAAGGCATATAATATACCATCTAGCATTGATAAATAAGCAGTACTTAATGCTAAATAAGTATTTGTATGAGGATTTGGTGCTCTTAATTCGAATCTTGTAGCTAATGGATTATGAGGATCTCTTACAAGGCCAGCTAAGATAGTTCTGTTTCTTGAAGGTACTTCTGGGCTGTGACCTAATGAAGTAACTATGCAAACAGGAGCTTCAAAACCAGGTTTTAATCTTCTTAAAGAATCAGCAGTTGAAGAAACAAAAGGATTTACAACTTCGTAGTTCTTTAAAAGCCCCATTATAGCGCCATAGCCTATAGTACTTAGGAAGTCATTTTTTGTGGCTGTGAATAGATTTATTCTCTTACCATCCTTAAGCTTAACGCTAACGCCAAGATGAGTGTGCTCTCCACTTCCTGCGACACCTTCTATTGGTTTAGCTAGGAAAGTAACATCTAACCCATTTCTTCTAAAGGTCTCTTTTACAAGATTTCTTATAAATAGTTCATTGTCAGCAGATTGAATTGCATCAGCGTATTTCCAATCTATTTCCAACTGCTCCATTATATGATTGAAGTGACCTGAAGAGTCGAACTTACCCTTTACTCCACCAACTTCTTTGTGACCCATTTCTGGTTCGAAGCCGTATTCTTCCATAAGAATTAAGCTTTGCTCAAGAGCAGTTCTTACTATACCCTTAGTTCTAGTCCAATATTGCTCTTGCAACACTTGAGAAGTGGATAGTTCTTCTGTCTCCACCTTATCATTAGGTGTTTTAACCCAAAACTCAAGCTCAGTTGCAGAGGTTATAACAATTTCCTTTATGTCATCTGAAGTTATTCCAAATGGCTTAAGAGTTTCTGGTTTGTTATTAAATATATCAAGTAATGAGTTTTTGAAGGTTTCTACTGCAGATTTTAGTATATGCCTTGAATCTACTGGCACATCTTCATGATAAAGAAAACAAGGTATTCTTAGGGTTCCTACAGGTTTATTTGTTTCATAGTCTATAAACTCATAATTATAATCTACAAACCAGTCTGCATCTAAATCTGTTATCATATCTACCTTGGCATTATTTAATGTAGCTATTTCCGGAAGAACTACAGACGAACCATCAGTTTGAACAGCAGTTCCACTTAAAAATGAATCTATATCCTCCTTAAATAAGCTTACAGGTATCTTTTCATCTGTATCGTTACCTGATAAATCTATACCTACTATAGACACGAACTTTATTTCAGGATGAGAACTTAATAAGTTTAATAAATCCTCTTTGTTATGTTTATCATTACCAATAGTATAAATTAAATCTTTTGCCATAATATTTTGCGCTTACTAAATATATATTTAAGTAAGAGCGTGTTCACTTCCCTTCTTTATAAAATTTAGTGATTTTGTAAGAATAACTAACTGTTAAATGAAATGCTTAAAAGAACCTTGAATTAATTACTATGAAGTTTATTATTGTACATCTATAGATTAATCACTTTAAAGTAGAGTTTACTAAGGCAAGAATGAAAGCTGCCCATTGTTTATCTGAGTTTAATGATTAAAGTGTTAGATCTTTATTAGAGAATAAATGTTTTTTACTGGATAGCGTTAGTAATTTCTGACATTTAAGATTAGTATTCAGAAACTATTAGTATTTTACTCTTTGAAAAAATATATATTACAAAATCTTTAGGATTGAATCTTGTAATAGTATATAGACAACCACTGAAAAAACTAAGATGATGAGTCTTTTTGCTATTAATGGTGATTTAATTATCAGCTTAGATTTCAGTTATGAAGGGTATATCTATAGAAAGCATCATATTATACTTATAAAGAGTAAAAGGAAAAGTAATATATTATAAAAAAATTGTAGTATAAGCAAACCTAAGGTGTCAATGAAATGATAAAGAAAAATCAATAAAAAAAGTTAAAAAAACCAAAAAAACTTGTAAAAATATGAAAAAAGAAAAAATGCATATATCAAATTATTAATTTTACAAAAAAAAATAGCTTTTATGAGTATCGGACCGTATTTGATGATTGTAGAAATTTAGGGTGATATAATTTTGAATAGCAAATTAAAAGATAGGCACGTTTTGTGTAAAAAGGGTTTGAATACGAAAGGGGCTATTACGATGAGCAATTTTGGTGAATTATACGGTGTTAATGTATTTAACGATGCAACTATGAAGGAACGTCTTCCTAAGGCTACTTACAAGGCTGTTAAAAAGGCAGCTGCAGATGGGGTAGCTGTAGATTTAGCTACAGCTGACGTTGTCGCTTCAGCATTAAAGGATTGGGCAGTTGAAAAAGGGGCTACACATTTTACTCATTGGTTCCAACCACTAACTGGTATAACTGCAGAAAAGCATGATTCATTTATCAATCCTACAGGTGACGGTAAGGTTATGCTAGAGTTTACAGGTAAAGAATTAATAAAAGGAGAACCAGATGCATCTTCTTTCCCATCAGGCGGTAGCAGAGCTACATGTGCTGCAAGAGGATATACTGCTTGGGATATAACTTCTCCTGCTTTTGTTAAGGATGGAACTTTATATATTCCTACAGCATTTGTTTCATATACTGGAGAAGCACTTGATAAGAAGATTCCATTACTACGTTCAATGGAGGCTCTTTCAAAAGAAGCTTTAAGAGTTTTAAAGGCTCTAGGAAATACTACAGCTACTAAGGTAACAACTACAGTTGGACCTGAACAAGAGTATTTCATAGTTGATAAGAAATTATATGACAAGCGTCCAGACCTTATATATACTGGAAGAACTTTATTTGGGGCTAAACCTGCAAAGGGACAAGAATTAGAAGATCATTACTTCGGTTCATTAAAAGAAAGAATATCCGACTTCATGAAGGATTTAGATAAAGAACTTTGGTCACTTGGAATTTCAGTTAAAACAAAGCACAATGAAGTTGCTCCAGCTCAACATGAGCTAGCACCAATATTCGGAACAACTAATGTAGCTACAGACAACAACCAATTAACTATGGATGTTATGAAGAAGGTTGCTTTAAGACATGGTCTAGTATGCTTATTACATGAGAAACCATTTGCAGGGGTTAATGGTTCGGGTAAGCACAATAACTGGTCAATGAGCACAGATGATGGACAAAATCTTCTTGATCCTACTGATGCACCACACGATAATAAGCAATTCTTATTATTCTTAACATCAGTTATCAAGGCTGTTAATGAATATTCAGATTTATTAAGAGCTTCTGCTGCAAATCCTGGTAATGACCATAGATTAGGAGCAAATGAAGCACCACCAGCTATAATATCAATATTCCTAGGAGATCAATTACAAGATCTAATAGAACAAATTGAGACAGGTGAATTAACTTCATCTTTACCAGCAGGAGTATTAGATTTAGGTGCTGCAGCATTACCTAAGCTAGTTAAGGATCCAACAGATAGAAATAGAACATCACCATTTGCATTCACTGGTAACAAGTTTGAGTTCAGAATGGTTCCATCTTCAGGAAACATAGCTGATTGTAATACAGTATTAAATACAATAGTAGCTGAAGTTCTTTCAGAAGTTGCTGATAGACTTGAAAAAGCTTCTGATTTAGATGCTGAAATAAGCGCAATCTTAACTGAAATTGTTAAGGAACATGGAAAGATAATATTCAACGGAAATGGTTACTCTGATGAATGGGTAGCTGAAGCTGAAAAGAGAGGTCTTCCAAATATAAAGACAACTGTTGAAGCTACTAAGGCTTATATAACAGAAAAGAATGTAGCATTAATGGAAAAGCACGGGGTATTAAGCAAGCTAGAAATGCATGCTCGTTATGATGTAAATCTAGAAGTCTATGCTAAGACTACAAATATAGAAGCAGAAACAACACTTGAAATTGCTAAACGTCAAATACTACCAGCTGTTATCAAGTTTGAGACAGGCTTAGCTCAATCAATAAGTGCTGTTAAAGCTGCTGGTGCAGCTGCAGGAGTTCAAGCTGAACTTTTAGGTGAAGTAGACGAACTTGCAGTAGCATTAAAGAAGAATATTGGTGAGTTAGAAGCTTCAGTTGAAAAGGCACAAGCTTTAGAAGGAGACTCATATGAAGTTGCTCATTTCTACAAGTTCGATGTGTTTGAAAAGATGCAAGCAGTAAGAGCTGTTGCAGATAAGCTTGAAACTTTAGTTGATAAAGATGTATGGCCTCTACCAACTTATGGTGAGTTGCTATTCAACGTTTAAGGTATAAGTTTTTCATCATATGAAATATATACGCATAACTTAATATAAAATTTGATGTTTTAGAATTATAGTGATGAAGCTAGAATAAGTTCTCATGCCTTTTAATATGGTATGGGAACTTATTTTACTGTCTAGGATACCCTACGAAGTCTAAAGTTCCCACAAAGTATAATGAAAAAAACTTGTCTTTTTGTAGAAAAGTATAAAAAAGTCTATTTAAACCTATCAATATAAAGAGTGTAGAACAGCTTGTTAGAAAATGTAGTAAGGGAAGAAAAATTATCTAACCTAATAGAATTTCTTCACATATGTTCAGAAAAAATGAATGTGCGAAAAAAAATTGGATTTATTAGCTGTAAAGTAATAAAATAGCCTTAGAGACTATAGCATGGGGTGATGTATATGGGAAAAAGTGAAAATATAAAACCTATCGGATTTTTTGATTCAGGTGTAGGTGGATTAAGTGTAATGAAAAAGGCAATAGAATTTATGCCTTGGGAAGATTATATATATTTTGGAGATTCTAAAAATGCGCCTTATGGAACTAAAACTGTTGATGAAGTAAAAGAACTTACCTTTAATGCAGCAGAGTTCTTGATAAAGCAAGGAGTTAAAGCGGTTGTGATAGCATGCAATACTGCAACTTCAGCTGCTATTGATGAGCTTAGAGCGCATTATAAGGAAATTCCGATCATAGGTATAGAGCCTGCACTAAAACCTGCAGTAGAATTGAGTGACGGTGGTAAGATAATAATCATGGCTACACCAATGACACTTGCCGAGAAGAAGTTTAAAAAGTTGATGGACAGATATGCTGAAGAGGCAGATATAATTCCATTGCCTTGTGCAGGGTTGGTAGAACTTATAGAGTCTGGAGTTACTGAAGGTGATGAGTTAATACAATTTCTAGAAGATAAGTTTCAAGATATAGATAAAGATACTATATCAGCCGTTGTTTTAGGCTGTACTCACTATCCTTTTGTAAAGAAAGCTATATCTAAAGTTTTAGGAGAAAAGGCTATACTTATAGACGGTAGCGAGGGTACTGCTAAGGAGTTAAGGAGAAGACTTGGTAAGAATGGTATATTGGGGGATAAAGGTAGAAAAGGACAAATAAAGATATATAATTCTTTAAAAGATAATAAGGTTATTGAGCTAAGTTATAGACTATTAGAATAACTATAAAAAAGTAATAAAAATAACATAAAAAAAGTTTGTTAAAATATTGACAAGACACTCTGTTCTTGATATATTATATATAGAGGATAAATTATCTGAAAATTGTAAAAAAAGAATATTGATTCTTTATGAATATATATCAAGGGGTGGGTCTTATGAAAGTTAATGTAAGAAAGTTTTTAGGGGAAAATTTTGCTGTAGAGGATGCTATACTACTAAGAGAGTTAATACAAGAAAACATTGGGGAAGAGATTGAATTAGATTTTGAAGGATTTGATAGAGTTCCAACCACTTTTTTATGTTGCTTGTTTACTGACTTAATAAACAAGAACGGTAGAGATTTTATTATTTCACACATAAATGTTAAAAACTTATCAAATTCTACAGATTACTCTAGAGTTGTTAGGGGAACAACTTTCAATTAATGTAGTTTTATGTCTAAGATTATTAGGATTGAAGTCTAAGTATCTGCTAGGAGTATTGTGCTGAAATGGTCTACAAATATGAAGTTTCATCAATGATAAAGGAGTATATTTAAGAATTGGTTCTTGAATATACTCCTTTATTAATTTTTACTTCTTATTAAACTGTATTTTAGATAAGAATATGGATAAGTATGATATATAACTTAAATTTATTTATAAGCTATTAGTGAATTACCACTTTATGTACTGATAGCAATTATTGATATTAACCCTTAAAGTATTATATAATTTACCTATGTAGAATTTAACAAGGAAATATTGTCAATAATATAGATTATATTTCTTTATCTTGAAAGGAGATTTATTATGAATCCAATAGTTACTATAAAAATGGCACAAGGTGGAGTTATAAAGGCAGAGCTTTATCCAGAGGTAGCCCCAAACACAGTTAAGAATTTCGTATCTTTAATTAAAAAGGGATTTTATGATGGAGTAATTTTTCATAGAGTAATACCAGGCTTTGTTATCCAAGGAGGAGACCCACAAGGTATAGGTGTTGGTGGTCCTGGATATTCAATAAAAGGTGAATTTGCAGCTAATGGTGTTAAAAATGATCTAAGACATACAAAGGGAGTTCTTTCAATGGCGAGATCAGGTCATCCAGATTCTGCTGGTAGTCAATTCTTTATAATGGTTGCAGATGCTCCACATCTAGACGGTCAGTATGCAGCTTTTGGAAAGGTTACTGAAGGCTTAGATGTTGTTGATAGCATTGTAGCTACAAAGACAGACTATAGCGATAAGCCTTATGAAGATCAAGTTATGGAAAAAGTGACTGTTGAAGGTGCAGATGAAATCGGAGAACCAGAAACACTATAATATAGTTGTTTTAAGCTAGGCATAACTTTAATACAGTATCTTAGTGTGGATTTTTTCTAAATAATAAGAGCATCAATCTGTATACAAAGATGTACCACTTCGATCATAGATCTATTTTAAAAGCCCCTCTGGATTCTGAGGGAAGAGTTTGAAAATATAAGATTTATTACGAAGTGGTAAGTTTATGCTAAGAATTTTATCATATGGAACGGAGGTGGTTAAGGTGTTAGATAATCAAAAATGTATTTTAGCCTATGGATTGGAAAAGGAAGAATTAAGTGAATTAGAGATTACAAAAAATAAATTTATAGTAATAACTACTGAAATGGCAGATATGAAGATAAAGGATTTGGTATCAGGATTAAAGTTTGAAACTGTACCAGATAAAGCTGCTCCTCAAGAAAAGGTTCTAATATTTAATAATTTTGAAGACAAGGAATTACATGAACTTATTAAAATAGTTAGAGCAACAGTTAAAAATTCCATATTGGCAGTAGTTACTCCAACTTCAAGTGAGTGGACTTTTAGTTACTTAATAGAACACTTGATAGAAGAAAGAGAATGGTATAAACAGCAGAAAGGAAGAGTTTAATTGAGTAGGGTAGGAGAGAAGATAAAGCAAGCAAGAACAGATGCAGGAATATCTCAAAAGGTTCTAGCTAAAAAGTTAGGTGTTGCAGAAAAGTTTATAAATGAAGTTGAAATGGGTAAGAGAATACTCAACGAAGCTCTTATAGAGAAGATTGCTAAGGTACTTAATACAAACTTAAATGACGTAAACATGGTAGTTACTGACGAAGATTTAAGAAAAGAAAAAGAAAAAGAAGTTAAGAAGGTTTATGAACCTAAAAAGTCGGAAGTTGCACCAAAGGGTGATACTGATGAAGTTTGGAATCAAGCTTTTGGTTCAGTACTTAAGAGAGTGCCAATTTATGATTATTCAATGACAAAAGTATATGACTATAAAGAAATGGTACTACACTCCAACAAAATAGAAGGACATAGCATAGATAAGGTTTTCTATATAAAGGTGGAAAATGATGATATGTCAGGTTTCAGAATCACTGAAGGAGATATTGCTTTTTGTCATAGCATTAAAGAAGTTGAAAACAATGCCATATGTTTATTAGAGTTTAATGATAACAGGGTAGTAAGACAGATAAAGAAGCTTGATAGTACAAAAGTACTTCTTATTAGCAATAAAGGTACTGTAAGAACAGAAACTGCTAATGTTAAGGATATAAAGCTAATTGGCAAGTTAGATAAATTAGAAATAATACTATAATTAAATATTTATACAATAATAGAGTGATGCAGTGCATTACTCTATTATTTTTTGAATAATTTAGTATATGGAAAGATTTTTAGGAGGAATTTACTATAGATACCGGAAAATTCGATGCAACACTTAATCTATTAACTAATGTACCAAATGAACTAGTAGGAAAACTTTCGAAGATATCAGAAAACGAAACGATAAATCAAGGAAGTATAGAGGTTGTTGTATTATTTGGGGATAATGTGGATAAAGTTGTGCAATCTGTGGATAAAATCGGTGGGAAGCTTGAAAACCTGGGGTTTGGGTTTGGAATAGTAACCATTAAAGCTGTGGATATCAATAGAATATCTGAATTACAAGGAGTTCAATATGCAGAGCTACCAAAGGTACTATTTACATCTGATATTAACAGTAATAGAGCTGCTTGTGTGCCCCAAGTTTATAGTGAATACAACTCCACTGGAGCAGGTGTATTGGTAGGTTTTATAGATACGGGCATTGATTATACCCATCCAGCTTTTAGAAATGCGGATGGAACTACTAGAATAGATTATATATATGACTTGAGCACCTTAGGAAAGGTTTATGATCGAAATACTATAAACCAAGCTTTAAGAGCTCAAAACCCATTATCTATAGTGGATATAACAGATCCGATTGGTCATGGAACCCATGTTGCAGGTATTGCCTGTGCTGGAGGAAACATAAATAGACAGTACTATGGTGTAGCTTATGAGAGCTCGATAGCAATGGTAAAAACCACCCGTTATGGCTTTGCCAATTATGCATTGAGTACTCAGATAATGAGAGGAATAAGATTCCTAATTGATAAGTCTGCTGAGTTGAATAAACCTTTGGTTATAAATATAAGCTTGAGTACCAATGATGGTGCACATAATGGAACTAGTCTTTTTGAACAATATATACAAACCGTATGTACTTTAGAAAGAGTTGCTATAGTTATAGCCGCTGGCAATGAAGGTGAAGCAGCTCACCATGTAGGTGGTGAATTAAGAGAACAAATAAGCATAGGTTTTACAGTATCAGAGGGTGAACCTAGACTATCCCTTCAGCTTTATAAACCACTTCTTAGTAACTTGTCAATAGTTTTAACCACACCTTCTGGTGTTAGGAGTGGAGATATAGTCTTAAGTGAAGGATACAAGGATGTTACTATAGGTGGCAATAGATGTCTTATCTATAATACAGGCCCCAGACCTTTTGATATATCTGGAGAAATAATAATAAGCTTTGTTCCAGTGGGAGAAAATATAAGCCCTGGAGAATGGACGCTTACAATAAAGACATTAAATCAATATAGAGGGCTTTACGACATCTGGATGCCAATTACCGAAGGGCTAAACCCTAATACTAGATTCTTGCAGCCTAATGTATACAATACCTTAGGGATTCCGGCGACAGTTGAAGCTGCTATTTCCGTAGGCAGCTATGATTATAAAACTAATAATTTATCTCCTTTCTCAGGAAGAGGACGACTTTTGAATGTTTCTTTCAACAAGCCAGATTTATCTGCACCGGGTGAGGGTATTTTATCTTCAGTAGAAGGAGGCGGTTTCGATTCTAAGAGTGGAACTTCTATGGCTGCTCCACATGTAGCAGGAATCTGTGCCTTGCTTCTTCAATGGGGCGTTGTCAAAGGAAATGATCCTTTCTTGTTTGGAGATAGGTTAAAGTATTATCTTATGAGAGCCGCAAAGAGGGAAAGAACTGATGTCACATATCCTAATCCAAGCTGGGGATATGGAACTGTTTGTGCAGATAATACATTTTCACTACTTAAAGCCTCTCAAGAAGGTAGATTATATCAATTGAGTGATGATTATAGACAAGAGAATATAGAGCAAAGTGTTACGCCTAATAGTCCACAAAACCAACCGCAACAAAATGCAATATTACAAAATCAGCAGCCTGGTACTGGATCCAATACTAATCAAGTTGGTAACAATGCTCAACAGTTTCAGCAGAATACTACAGGAACAACTCCCAATTTAGATGCACAGCAAAACCAAGGTCAGCTAGGAGCATCTGGGAGTACTGGCATAGGTTTTGCTCAGCAAGGTCAAACTCAGGGGGCGGGCTTAGGTCAGCAAATTACAGGCACAAATAATTTGCAGGGTAATCAATTTCAGGTTGGGCAGACTGTTGCTACAGGACAGGGGGAACAACTAGCTAATACACAAGGAGCAACTGGAAGTGCTGGAGTTGGAGGCGCTACGGGATTAACCAATCAACCTATAACAGGAGCTGCTGGCCAAACTGGAACTATACCAGTTACACCTCAAATAGCTCAAGAAGGTGGCCCAAATCAAAATCCACAGATCAGTGGAGAGAGCAATTTGTTTTTAGATCCTAACTATAGGTATTTTGCTATTGAGTACCAGGGAGATATTAAACGGGCTATAAGTAGCTATCCAGATGCTGATGTTCTTATATTAGATGAATTTAATGCAGTATTAGTAGCACCAATAAATAGAGTGTTTGAAATTGCAAAAAATGTGCCTGAGGTAGTTAACCTTGATACAGGAAGACTCTACACCTTATCAGCTCTATCACCAGTAGAAGCTTCACAAGCTCCATTGTTTCATAATAACGTATATCTTCCACTAGATGGTAGCGGAGTAATAATAGGAATTGTAGATAGTGGGATAGATTATTTGAACGAAGAGTTTATAAGAGAAGACGATACCTCTAGAGTAGTTAGAATATGGGACCAGACTGTCCAAACCCCAAATGAAATTCCCATAGGTTTTCCTTTTGGAACTGAATATACAGAGCAACAGTTAAATACTGCTATTAAAGCTAAGAGAGCTGGAAGCGATCCTTATGCTATAGTGCCTTCAAGAGATGAGATTGGACATGGAACACATATGGCAGGAATTGCTGCAGCTAGAGGTAAAAATCCAGCTTTGGTTGGAGCAGCACCAGGAAGTGATTTAGCCATTGTTAAGCTAAAGGAAGCACCTCAAGGGTCCTTAGATTATTTTTATGCTTATGGACAAGGACGTGGAAGATACGGAAATGTGGATGTCTTATTAGGAGTAAAGTATCTTTACAATCTAGCACTTCAACTTAGAAGACCCATGGTTATATATATACCGTTAGGAACTAACCTAGGTTCACATGATGGAAATTCATCTATTGAGAGGTACATCGATGAGGTTTCAAAGATAAGAGGAATAATAGTAGTTACTACTGTAGGTAATCAAGGTGAGGCTGATAATCATACCACTGGAACTTTAACTAAAAATGGGGATAGCAGCATTATCGAGTTAAGAATAGGACAGAACCAGAGAAATATATTAATTGATATTTGGGTAGGAAAGCCTGATAAATATTCATTATCTATTGTATCTCCTTCAGGAGAGATAATCCAAAGAATCCCTCCTAGATTGAATCAAGCAGTAGATGTGAATTTTGTTTACGAAAGAACTAAAATGAATATAGAGTATTTTATTCCTGAGAACACTACTGGTGATGAAAGAATATTAATAAGGGCAGAAAATATAAGAGAAGGTATATGGCAATTTAAGATTATTGGTGATTTAGTTGTATCAGGAAGATATGATGCATACCTTCTTCAAAAAGAACTTTTAGCACCAGATACTAAATTCTTGAGTGGAAATCAATATACTACGCTTACACCTCCTGCAACATCGAGAAGAATAATATCTGTAGCATACTATAATCAAAATAATAATGCGACAGTGGGGGAATCTGGCAGAGGATACACTAGAGATAATAGGATAAAACCTGATATAGCCGCTGGTGGTATAAATGCTCTTACTACAGATGTTGGAGGAGGAACGGTTACTATTTCCGGAGCAAGTGTGGCTGGGGCAGTTACTGCTGGTTGTTGTGCCATACTTTTACAATGGGGAGTAGTTGAGAAAAACGATCCTACGATGTATGCAGCCAATATAAAAACCTATCTATATAGGGGCGCTACAAAACGAGAAGGTGATGTATATCCTAATCCACAGTGGGGATATGGTATGCTCAATATGAAAGGGGTATTTGACAACATAAGAAGTGTTATAAACATGAAAGCAGATTCAGCTGTTGAAGTGTTCGGACAGGATGCTATAAGTAATGATCGAGTAGTGAAAAGTAGAAATGGAGAAAGATACGACAATAACACACATGTACAAGATAAAGACTTTATAGAATATAATAAGGGAAATTTATTAATAAGGATCCCAAGGAGAGGTAGGTAAAAACCATTGGGCTAGTATTGAGGATGTTATAGAAAAATAATATATTATAACAATTAAAACTAAGTATATCGTTCACAAAAGTTTTATTAAAATCATAATATATTAGAGAGAAATTTTAAAGGAGTCACATAATGCCGTTTAGGGGTGATTTGAAAATTCAATGTTTTCAAGGGGACAATTATGTTCCTTTGGATAGAGCGAGGATAACAATTAGTCCAACTGGTCAATTTGTCTCACCTAATGCTAAAACTATACAACTTATTACAGATTCTTCAGGATTAACACAACAGGTTCCGTTAGATACGCCGCCAATTGATTATTCCCAAGCTCCAACAAACCAGATTCCTTATAGTCTTGCAAATGTAAGAGTAGAAAGGGATGGTTTTGAACCACTATTCGTAAGAGGATGTCAGGTGTATCCTGATAGAGTTGCTTTTCAGCAGTGCAGGATGGTACCAGTATCAAACACAAGGCAACAGCAGGACATCATAGTTATACTACCCAATAAACTTGTAGGTAACTTTCCACCTAAGATACCAGAATCTCCAGAAAAGGTTATGCCTCCTCCAGCTAGCGGAGTAGTACTTCCTTATCCAGTTGTTCCTGAATATGTAGTAGTTCATCAAGGCGTTCCTAATGATGCTTCAGCACCTAACTACACAGTTAGATACAAGGATTATATAAAGAACGTAGCTAGCTCTGAAATATTTCC
The DNA here is from genome assembly GCF_004015185.1 of Clostridium manihotivorum. Lineage (GTDB taxonomy): Bacteria > Bacillota > Clostridia > Clostridiales > Clostridiaceae > Clostridium_AR > Clostridium_AR manihotivorum. Next base: position 589,411 of record NZ_CP025746.1, read on the forward strand.
AACTTGGTCGGATAATACTATAAGGGCGAATTTATATTGTATAATATCGTTCACTCTCAATAGAATATACACAGAGTGGTATAGAGGAAAAGGAAAGAACTTTGATATAACAAGTTCTACTGCTTATGACCATGCATTTAGTTATGGCAGAAACATATTTGATAATATAGACAGAATAGCCGATGAAATATTCTCTTCCTATGTAAAGAGGCCAGGAAGAAGACAGCCGCTTCTAACTCAATATTGTGATGGAAAAAATGTTCAGTGTCCAGGCTGGCTAACACAGTGGGGTAGTAAATATCTTGGAGATGAAGGAAAAGCACCTTTTGATATACTAACAAGTTTTTATGGTACAGATCTTGAGCTTAATAGAGCAGATCAGGTAAAAGGAATTCCAAGCTCTTATCCTGGATATAATCTTACCATAGGAGCAAAAGGTGAACCTGTAAGGACAATACAAACCTTTTTAAATAGAATATCCGTAGCATATCCACTTATTCCAAAGCTATCGGTAGATGGAGATTATGGGCCTAACACTGCAAACTCTGTTAAGACATTCCAAGGTGTATTTAACTTGCCTCAAACAGGAGTTGTAGATTACGCTACCTGGTACAAGATTTCAGACGTATATGTAGGAGTTAGTAAGATCGCTGAGCTTAGAGGTTACAGCTATGATACGAAAGAAGTGGGAATAGAGAGAACCTTCTTCCCACCATCAACCAATATTTATAGAAATGACGATGTGCCTTATGTACAATATTTTGATGATTTATATTAAGGAAGGTTTTTCAATAAAGAATACAGATACAATGCAGGCTACCTTAGGTAGTCTGCATATTTTTTAGATTATTATAAAACTTGTGGTTATCTAAACGTATCAATATCGATGGCTTATGATATTTGTTTAGGGTAAATAGTAAAAAATAAAAGTATTGCGAATACCAGGTGTTAATCATATGCATTCGGAAAGTCATATGGGAAAGAAGTTAGCAATAGAAATGTAAAATTTTATTAAATAGGTAGATTATATATTTATATTTTTGATAAAGCTAACTATAATGGAATAGTATACAAAAAATGTGTAGAATATTGGCGAATTATTGTCTTTTTATGACTATTTATTTTCGGATAATAGGAGTATAATTAGTAGAGATGATAATGGTTATTAAATAATAAGGAGGATTCTTATGAAAGGTACAGTAGTTTCTACATGGCTTAAGACTTGTAGAAGACTTTATGGGGATGACGTTGTAGATAGTGCTATGACTAAGGTCTCTTGGGATAGCAATAAGATTTTTACACCACTAGAGAATGTAGATGATAAGGTAATAGGAAATGTGATAAGATACATAGCCGAAGTTAGACAGATGGAGATCGGAAGGCTTTGGCACATATTAGGTGAAAATAACATAGATACTTTTTATAATGATTACCCAGCTTTCTTTAGAAAGTTAAATTTATATACATTCCTAAAAGCAATGAATGATGTACATGCTGTTATAATGAGAAAGTTCGCCGGAGCAAAGCCGCCTGCTTTTCAATTAGAGCCAGTAAGTAAGAACCAAGCTATATTTGTATATAATTCACCAAGAGGAATGTTTGATTATTTTCAAGGTCTTCTCATAGGTAGTGCAAAAAGGTTTGGTGAAGAAATAGCGATAGAAGAAGTTGCAAGAACAGAAACTTCACTATCCCTTAAATTAACTTTTCAATATGAAATAATAAATAGGAAAAAGTTTAGACTTAATAAAATCTTATCTCTTGGTTTTATAAGAAATATAGGGGTTAAGTCAGCGATTCCGACCTTTGTAATCACAGCTATTTTAGGAGTAATACTTGCTGGAACAGTTAATGGACTTATATTAGCTGGAGTAGCTTCCGTTATATCAGCTTTATTTACAAGTATTATGCTTTCACCAAGAAAGGTAATAATAAATGAGCTTAATGCTATGGCAGAAAGAAAATACAGCAATTTTCAGTTGGAATCTAAGGATATGTTTGAAGATATATTCAACAGTATTGTTGGAGTTAAAAATATGTGGTCTCAAGACTTAACTTCCTTCAATAGTGTTACAGACGAGATGAACGTATTTTCTAAGAACATGTTTGATATAACAGAATCTATGAAGTTTACTACTGATGAAATCAGCGGATTTTCTGGACAAGTTGCAGATATGGCAACAGAGCAAGATATAAATACAGAAAAACTATTAACTCAAATAAATCATAACATTGAGGAAATAAATTCATTAGTAAGCAGTGAAAATAAGAATAAAGCTGAGCTTGATAAAGCCGTTCTAAAGATTGGTGATAGCTATGAACACGTAGAAAAGTCAAGCAGAAATATAGAAAGTTCACTTAAATCCTTTATGGGAGTAAAAGATAGTGGAAGAAGGCTTCAAGAAAAGGCTTTAGATATAACTAGCATAGTATCTATTGTTTCTGGAATATCTGAACAGACTAATCTGCTAGCTTTAAATGCTTCTATAGAAGCAGCTAGAGCAGGTGAACAAGGAAGAGGCTTTGCAGTTGTTGCTGATTCCATAAGAAAGCTAGCAGAACAATCAAAGGATGCTGTTGGTGAAATAAACTCAAACCTAGATACCTTTGCAAAAGATATAAATGTACTAGTGGATAACATAGATGATCAGTATAATATACTTGAATCAGAAACTTCCTCACTTAGAGACGTTAAGGACATAAGCTTTGAAGCTAAGAACTCAATACAAGAAGTTTCACAAGCAATAAATACTTCTATCCAAGCTCTTAACAGAGAAGCAGATTCTATACAAGAGATGTTTAAGAGTATAGACTCATTAGCGGCTATAGCTGTAGAAAATGCAGCAGCTTCGGAAACAGTAAGTGCTAGTATTGATGACTACAAGAAGGAAATCGACAAGACCATAGAGAGCATAAGAAAAATTGAAGGAATAATAGATGTATTTAAGAAGGAATTAGCTAAGTATAATATATAGTCTTTAATACATAATAAAAACTACCTAATACGAATTGGGACAGGATTCGTGTTAGGTAGTTTTTTATTTTTTGCAAGTTTATTAAAGGTAGATATATAAAAGAAAACTGCCTAAGCGATTTTTAATGACCGCCCCTTTCTGTATAAGTTATCTGCAAAATTTCGTAAGAAAAACTTAAGAAATATGAAAAGTAGTTTGTAATATTTTAGCTATATTATTTAAGAAAAGGTTTAGGAGGGAGTTGCATGGTATAATATTGTAGAATTGTATTAATAGGGGGAAGAGAGTTTGATAAAGCATAATGTTCTAGTTGTTGATGATGAAAAAGAAATAACAGATGCTATTGAGATTTATCTCATGAATGAGGGGTTAAAGGTATTTAAGGCATATGATGGCTTAGAGGCTTTAGATATTTTGATGGATAACGACATTCACTTGATTTTGATGGATATAATGATGCCTAGATTGGATGGCTTAAAGGCTACCTTTAGGATAAGGGAAGAGAGAAATATACCTATAATAATTCTGTCAGCCAAATCAGAAGATGCTGATAAGGTCTTAGGTCTTAATATGGGAGCAGATGACTATATAACAAAACCTTTCAACCCCTTAGAGCTTGTAGCAAGAGTGAAATCTCAGCTAAGAAGATATTTAAATCTTGGCAATTATAAAAGCTTAGAAAAAGGTGAGTTAAGAGCAGGTGGTTTGGTTCTTAATACTTTAGATAAAAGTGTCTCAGTTGATGGAGAAGAGATTAAACTAACTCCAAGAGAATATAAAATCTTAGAACTTCTGATATCAAACCAGGGAAGAGTTTTTTCTATAGATGAGATATATGAAATAGTGTGGAATGAGCCAAGCTATAACAGTGAAAATACCGTAGCAGTTCACATAAGGAGAATAAGAGAAAAGATCGAAATAAATCCTAAAGAGCCTAAATACTTAAAGGTGGTGTGGGGAATTGGATATAAAATCGAGAAGCAAAAATAAGCTTTTAAAGATAATTGCACCATGGGTAGCTGCATTTTCTTTGGTGACTGTATTGTTTGTTGGGTATGATGTTTTTGAGCATAGGGAGTATATTGAGGAAGATGGTTTCTATAAAACCTCTGATTTTATGGTTAGAGTAAGAAATATAAGTGAGGACTTAGTTGATTATGTAGAAAAATATAAAAATGAAGACTATATAAAGAATGTCCCTGAGGCTGAGGTGAAATTAAAGCAAGATGACTTGAAAAATCAGTTAGAAAACGAAGTAAACAATATAAATAATGAATTTTCTTATAGAATTAGTGATGCAAAAAATCAGCAGGATAAAGAGCAAGAAAATAAGTTAAAGAAGGAAAAGGACGAACAGATTAAGCAAGTTACTGAGAAGTATGAAAAGCAGATAAATGATGTAGCTACAATAAAAAGCGAAATAATAGCTATTAAGTTGGAATCTTTAAAGATGTTAGATAGCAAACTTAATTCTTATAAAAATCTAAAATATTATATCATAGACAACAAAGATAAAACTGTAAAATCCAATATAAGCAATAATAATGCTAGTTATAACATAGATGATTTTAACAAGGTAATAAATAAAGATTTGGGTTTTTACATTAGAACTTATTATAGAGAGTATGGTGGTTATGATTGTAATATAAAGATTTCTGATTCTAATAACAGTAAGAATATATTAGATGGATTGGCAGGTAATGTAGTTAGTAATAACGCCACGATATATTTAAGTGTTAATAAGTATATAACTGAGGGAGACTCTTTGTATTTACAATATAAAAAATACCTTGATTTGAAGGCAACTATGTATGGAGAGATACTTACGGCTTTAATAGCAGCGGTACTACTAGCATTGAGCTCATTTGTATTGATAAGAGAAAAAAGATCTGATGAAATTAAGAATTTAAAACTTTTAGATAGGGTACCTGTTGAAATTAAGTTAACATTTATAATTACTAGCTTCTGTATAACATTTTTTATAATGACTGATGCTAGATTGTTTTATGTTCTTTCATCAAGAGATTACTCATATATTGTTTTAGCTATTATTCTGACATCTATATCATTGTTCATCTTAATAAAAGATGTTGTTAGAATGAGAACTGAAAAGATAAGAAGTGAAATTCTTAAAAAATCAATTCTTCACAAAGTTTATTTGTTTTACAAGAGAGTTATTCGAACAATCAAAGAAATGTTATATGTAAAAAGTGTATTTTTTAAGTTTATTTTCTTTATGATTTCTATTCTATTCATTATATTGCCAACTACAGTTATTACTATATTGCTGCTCGAACATGATGCAAACCTATGGGGGGGAATACTTTCGATTTTCATAGTATCATTTAGCTTGTTTACTATTGTTTATAGCTTTAAGAAGCTTGCTATGATAAATAAAATAATTATAGGAGCTGAGAGAATATGCAGTGGAGATTTAAACTATAACATAGAGGCAAAAGGAAAAGGAAACTTAGCTACATTAGCTAATAATATAAATAACATGAAGGCCGGACTTAAGAATTCCATAGAGAATGAGGTTAAAAGCGATAGATTAAAAACAGAACTTATAACCAATGTATCTCATGATCTAAAGACTCCATTGACTTCTATTATTAACTATGTAGATTTACTTAAGAAAGATGATATTTCTCCTGAAGAAATGAGAGATTATATTAAAGTCTTAGATAGAAAGTCTCAAAGATTAAAAGTTTTAATAGAAGATCTTTTCGAGGCTTCTAAGGCTGCAAGTGGGGCCCTAGAGTTAAATATAGAAAGAGTTGAGGTAAGCTCGCTTCTTAAGCAAACCTTAGCGGAATTTGAGGAGAAGATAAAAGAAGCAGAGTTGGACTTTAGAGTTAGCTATCCAGAAGAGAAATTATATATAATGGCGGATGGCAAAAAGCTTTGGAGAGTCTTTGAAAATCTAATAACAAATATACTTAAGTACTCTTTAGGTAGAACTAGGGTTTATATTCTAATGAGTAATGAAGAAGGAAAGATAAAGATATCCATGAAGAATATCTCAGCTTATGAACTAGAAATAGACTCAGAAGAGTTAGTTGAAAGATTTAAAAGAGGAGATAAATCAAGAAATACAGAAGGCTCAGGCCTAGGACTTGCTATAGCAAAGAGTCTAGTAGAGCTTCAAAAGGGAGTTTTTAATATAGAAATAGACGGCGATCTTTTTAAGGTAATAATGGAATTTGCTGAAGTAAAATAAATACTAAACAAAAAAACATGCAGGAAAGGCATTTTACTATGTCTTTATGCATGTTTTTATTCATATAAGCTTTTAATTATTCTAAACTTAGTGATTTTTAATTTCTATATTGCTATCCAGATTGATCTATTAATTCATGCATATGTGCTGATAACCATAAGCTTAGATTATCGGGTATGTATAAATCAATCTTATAGTATGGCTTAAAGATATGCTTTGGTTCTAGACTCCTTCGTTTTTAAAGGATGGTACGAAGGCTTCGCTGTTAGTGCCAGAGTCTTGTATAAAGCCATTAGTAACTCCTATAGATAAAGCATAGTCTATAAGAGAATCATAGTGATTTGGGTTTAGTATTCTATTTATTTCTGGAAATTCATTAGCCTTATGCAAAGGCGTATATTGGTTCATTATGCTTATGTACACGTTATTGCCAAAGGTATTAAATATATCATCAATAACTTTCTTGCTGTCAAAAAGAAGTCCTGGAAGCATAAGATGTCTTACTATTACGCCTTTTTTTATGATACCTCTTTCATCAAACTGAGGTGTTCCAACTTGTCTTAACATCTCACTGATTACTACATTTATATTTTCAGTATAGTCTTTAGCCTTTGAGTAGTTTATGGCATATTTAGCACTAAAGTATTTATAATCTGGAAGGTAAACATCTATCAGTCCATCTAAAGCTTTAATGGTATCTAAAGAATCATATCCATTTGTATTGTAAAGTATAGGTATACTTAGACCTTTACTCCTAGCAAGGTGCAAGGCTTCAATTATTTGAGGAACATAGTGGGTAGGAGTAACTAGATTTATATTATTAGCCTCTTTCTCTTGAAGCTCTAGAAATATTTGGCTCAATCTTTCAATACTTATTTCCTTACCATTGTACTCTTGACTTATCTCATGATTTTGGCAGAAAACACATCCTAGATTGCAGTGAGAAAAGAACACTGTTCCAGAACCTTCACTTCCAGATACACAGGGCTCTTCCCAAAAGTGAAGCTCTGCTCTAGCTACCTTTATTTTTTCGCTAGCCTTACAAAATCCAACTTTTCCGTCTAATCTATTTACTTTGCAGCTTCTATTACAAAGCTCACAGCTCTTTAACATATCTAAATATCTCAAATTCAACACCTCTATATAGAGTCCCTAAGCCAATTATTAATTTATACTTGCCTGAGAGTTCACAGACTGCGAGATTTTCCAAGGAGCATAAATTAAAGTTTTGATATGGCAACTCTTTAATAAAAATCTAAATAAATAATATCACAAATATTGTGTTTAAGCTCTAGAAAGTTATAAGCATAAACTTGGAAAGCCTCATTAAAACTATATATTTATATAAATCTATAATTATAAAATCATATGAATATTAGTTTTTTAAAGCAATTCTAAATAAAAAAACATCTGATTGCAATAGTTCACTTATATATCGTCTACTGCATAAAAGTTTGGTGCCAACAATTCTTTTAAAAGTAATTTAAAAAATAGGCTACTAATTTTTAAAACTATAGATATTAATTACATTATATACATGATTTTCCTGATGGAGTATAATCAAAGTAAAGTATAAAAAGTTTTGCTATCTAAATCTATTAATATCAACGATTTATAACGGCCATTTAGGGTAAACAGTAAAAAAGAAATCTTATTTACCTGCCAGATTCTTTTTCATATACCTTTGGAAAGGCAGATGTTCAAAAAGCTCACTTCAGAGACTTTTGTACTATGAATAGATTGGAGAAAATAAAAAATGAAGTTTTATGAGTTTGGGGACAAGAGCAATCCAGCACTGTTTTTAATACATGGTACAGCCAGTCATTGGCAATTGAGCTTTGGCCATGTTATAGAAGGACTAATAGGTCAATATTATGTAGTTTGTGTAGCTATAACTGGACATGATGATAATGATGACACTAAAATAGTTTCTATAATGAATGAAGTGGATAAATTAGAAGCATATATTAAAAAGGAGTATAACAGTAAAATATTTGGGATTTATGGTTCTTCCTTAGGAGGCTCTATTGTAGCAAAACTGCTGGAAAGGGGGAATATATCAATAGATCATGCTATTACTGGAAGTACAGACTTTGACTATATGTCAGGTTTAAAGGCAATAATTTGCGCCAAGATATTAGCAAGAGTATTTTATAAATATGCTAAGAATGGAGAAGTAAAAGGAATTCTTAAATTATTTGTTAGATCAGAAGAAAGTAAAAAGTATCTAAAAGACCTAAGTAAAGTAATTTATAAAAATATAACCTATGAAACTTTATATAAGGAATATTATACTGACTTAATAATGCCAATCGACGATGGCATCACAACAGAGAAAACCAAAGTTCACTGTATATTTGGAATGAAGGAGGATGTAGATAAGCTGGTCGTTAGATATAAAAAGCATTTTCCAAAGGCTGAGATAATTGGTTTAGCTGGTCTCAATCATGAAGAATTGCTGTTTAAAGAGCCCAAAGAATGGGCTAATATGATAAAAAGTTTATTAAATAAAGTTGAATATGAGTATTATAGAGGTATTCAGAAATTTAGTTAGGCTGCCATTGTGTTTTTTGAAAGCGGTATTAAATTTTTTATTATTCTATGAGAATAATAAAAGAACATATTTAAAAGTTCATAAGCACTTAGAAAAATAGAAGCCAGGTATAAGATGGTAAGACAATACCTTTTTATACATGGCTTTAATTGATGAAAAATTTTATTTTTTTAATTAACTAATTTAAAATATTAATTACCGAAGTTTTTTAAAATAGAAGTATAGACATTGGCTTATAAATATGAGGCTTAGCACCCCAAACATTGGGTAAAGAGTAGATATTAAGTTAGTGAAGCCAATTTGAGATACTAATATAGCTAGTCCAATAACTAGGAATATTGCAGTATCATACTTGATATTAAAAGATTTATCTAAAGTTTTAGAAATTGAGTACACATCAGATACTTCAGTTGAAAACATTTCTAACCATATTATAGCTAGTAGAACTACCTGAATAACCCTTCCAAATCTGTTTGTGATGTATAAAAGTGGAATCTCATATTCATATATATATGGCTGATTTAGCATAAGCATTAGATTTATAGCCATACATAATAGTGTTAGTCCTATTGCACCGATAGATATTCCTAGGATCATAGTTCTAGTCTTCTTCATTTCCGTACTCAACGGAACCATTACACCTGAACAGCACAATATATTGTATCCAGAGTAAAGAATTGTTGACAACCACCAATTATTCTTTTGTGCACCTAGACTTTTAAGATGAGTTATTGTGATTACATCTTTATAAAAGACTAAATATAAGATTAGTATGGTTGAAATAACTAGTATCAGTGATGGAACTATAAATGAGTTAACTTCTATCAAACCAGAAGTTTCACGAGTTAGTGCTAGTAACGCAGCTGTAGCCATAATTAAAGTGCCTAATATTTTTGGAATACCAAAGAACTGGTGTAAAAGAGCACCGCTTCCTGCCAATATTATTGAGGCAGAAGATATAAGATAAAGTGTAGTTATAACTCCTGTTATTTTTCCTAAAAAATTAGGACTTACTACGTTTATTACTTCGCCATAGGAACCTAAATTAAATGAAATACTAATCTTAGCCATTATTGAACACATAGCTATGTAGAATAGTCCACAAAAAATTATACCGATAAAACTCTTATATCCATAAGAAGTAAAAAATTGAGTTATTTCTTTTCCTGAAGCTAATCCGGCTCCTACAATTGTGCCTATAAACACTGCAGCTATTTGAAAGACCTTTAGGGCTTCTTTTTTCACGTTATCCCTCCATATGTATTGTTCATAATAAGTATATAGGGATTGTCCAACATTTATTCTTAAAACTTTGAATAATATTTTGCTGTTAAGTAACTTTTAAAACTTATAATAGTTTTTATTTAAATGGAAAAGCTATTTTTATGAGCATCTGAATGTAAGGAGTGAAAGGGCATGAAAAAAAGAAGAGTAATTATAGCATGGTTCTTAATTATGGTTACTATACTTGTTGGGTGCAAAAAAAGTGGAGAAAGTAGCGGAAGCAGTACAGAAAGCCTAGTAAATGAAAAACAAGCTATAAGAGTTGCCGAAAATTATATGACATACCTTTCTAGGAATGATTTTGAGAATGCTAGAAAGCTATGCAGTTCTAAGCTTGCCAATAAGACTCAAGACCTTCATGATACGGATTTATCTATAGTTGACTTTTCTGTAAGTGAGATAAACCAATCTGGGAAAAGTGCAATTATAAGAGCAAAGGTAAATAGGTTGAAAAAGGGAGTGCCAAGAGCAGATATAGATGACTTCTCTATTAAGATTTCTAAAAAAGAAGGAGAGGTATATGAGATTGATGAAGTAAAGGCTGAAACTTTAGTTGAAGCTTTTGTTGATCAAGATAAGATAAAGCTAAAAGCCAAAGATGAGCCAAAAGCTAAGCTTGTAATATCTGTAAAAGATTTACCAAAGGATATGTATCCCAAAACCAATGAAGCAAACATATTAAAGAAGGAGATACCTGCTAAAGAGTTTACTGCTATTAACTTCACAGCATCAGGGCAGCGTATGGGAGTATCTACCAAGGATGGCAATGCATCTTTTGTTGCTATATTAGAAGTGGAAGATGCAGTACCTACTGCTGGCTCACAAGGCGGTGGAGGAGGTGGTGGTGGCGGTGAAGGCCAAGACCAAAGCAAGCAAGAGGATCCGGATAAGAAGCCTTTAGCTAAAAAGGTAAAAGCTATTGATATATATGACAATGGAATAGTTCAGATGATTATGTTTTCCCAAGATGAAAACTATATGGCGGTGCAATATTTAGAAAATGGTTCAATAAATAGGGTGAAAGCTTATAATGTTGCAAGCGGAAGTATGCTCGAAGCTAATTTTGATAAGATATTTCCATCTGACAAATATGAGTTAACTTTTTCTAAGTTTACAAAAACTGAGATGTTCTTTGAAGTAAAGGGCGTAAGCGGAAGAAATGATGTTAGGCAGGATGTTATAGGAATGTATAAGCTTGATTTCAAAGAGCTTAAGGTTGATAAAGTTTAGAGATATGTAAATACAGTTTTCTGCTAAAAAGACAGTTATTAATTGTTACAAACTGAAAGTCATGTATAGAGGAATATATTTTATACTTTTATGCATGACTAATTTTTTACTTTTAAGAAAAAGATAAAAATTTTTGTAGTTAGATTTAGTAATTTTAAGGGATTAGGGCAGCTATTTAGGTTAAATAGTAAAGAATAAAATTATGTCTCCTTATATAATTTATTCACATACGTTCAGAAAAGACAAATGAGTAAAAAGTATAAATTTTATTACCAAGGGGTGCGTTAGTATACTTGTAGAGTAGTCAAGCAAAACAGCTGCAATATATAACATTGCTTTTAGTAACAATTAAAGAGTAAAATGATGATATAATATTTTATTCTTTATGAAAGGTTGATTATATGGAACAAAAGAAAATGTGGGGAAGTAAGCCATATCACACTTTAAACTATTTTTTAAGAGAAAAGTTTGGCGAAAAGGTATTTAAGATATCACTAGATGCTGGTTTCACCTGCCCTAATAGAGATGGGACAATAAGCAAAGGGGGTTGCCTTTTCTGTAGTGAAAGAGGCTCTGGAGACTTTGCTGGAGATAGATGCTTTTCAATATCCTCTCAGTTTGGGGATATAAAAAATATGATGCTTAAGAAATGGAAGAATGGTAAGTACATTGCTTATTTTCAAGCTTATACAAACACTTATGCGCCGGTAGAAGTGCTTAGAGAAAAGTATGAAGAGGCTTTAGCGCAGGAGGACGTAGTTGCTATAGCTATAGCAACAAGACCAGACTGCTTAGATGAAGATGTACTAGATTTGTTAGAAGAGATTAATAAAAAGGTATATCTTTGGATAGAACTTGGCCTTCAAACGGTAAATGACGAAACTGCTAAAATAATAAATAGAGGGTACAAGTTAGAAGTTTTTGAGGAAGCTTTAAAAAAACTAAAAGAAAGATCCATAGACGTAGTGGCTCACTGCATTTTTGGATTACCTGGAGAGACAGAGCAAGACATGATAAATACGGTAGATTACATTGCTCATAGTGGAGTAAAAGGTGTTAAGTTCCATCTACTTCATTTGCTAAAGGATACTCCTCTTGTAAAATTATACGAACAAGGCAAGCTTAATTTTTTAACTCAGGAACAATACATAAATCTTATATGCAAAGCCCTAACTATGCTGCCGGAAGATGTAGTTGTTCATAGGCTTACAGGTGATGCACCAAGGGATTCCTTAATAGGTCCTATGTGGAGTTTAAAGAAGTGGGAAATATTAAACGAAATAGACAATAATATGAAGAAGTGTAATTTTTACCAGGGTTTGTACTTTGCTACAAATAGCTAAAAATAATTTTGTGATTTCCTCGTATGGAATAACTGCTATTAAACGGTTACAATAATAGTATAAAGTAGAAGGAGGAGTACAAATGGCAAATTTATCATTAAAACATATATATAAAGTGTACCAAGGAGATGTAACTGCAGTAAAGGACTTTAACCTAGAGATAGAGGATAAAGAATTTATAGTATTCGTAGGACCATCTGGTTGTGGTAAATCAACTACACTAAGAATGATAGCAGGACTTGAAGAAATATCTGACGGAGAACTTTGGATCGGAGATAAAGTAGTAAACGACGTTGCACCTAAGGATAGAGATATAGCAATGGTTTTCCAAAGTTATGCTTTATATCCACATATGACAGTATTTGACAACATGGCCTTCGGACTAAAATTAAGAAAAATGCCTAAAGATGAAATAGATAAGAAAGTAAGAGAAGCGGCTAAGAGCCTTGACATAGAACATCTATTAGATAGAAAACCAAAAGCACTTTCAGGTGGACAAAGACAAAGAGTTGCGCTAGGTAGAGCTATAGTAAGAGAACCTAAGGTATTCTTAATGGACGAACCTCTTTCAAACCTAGATGCTAAACTAAGAGTTCAAATGAGAACTGAAATCTCTAAGTTACACAAGAGACTTCAAACTACATTCATATATGTAACACATGACCAAACAGAAGCTATGACTATGGGTACTAGAATCGTTGTTATGAGAGATGGATTAGTTCAACAAGTTGCAAGTCCTCAAGAAGTATACGATCACCCAGCTAACATATTCGTTGCAGGATTTATAGGATCTCCTCAAATGAACTTTTTAAATGCAAAAGTTGCTGAAGAACAAGGTAAGGTATATCTTGTACTTGGTGGAGAAAAGATTCTTTTAAATGATGACCAAGCTGCTACATTAAAAAAGAACAATTATGTAGGAAAAGATGTTATAATGGGTATAAGACCAGAACATATTGAAGATGATGCTGAGTTCATAACTAAGAATCCAAATTCTGTAATAGAAGCTAAGGTAGAAGTTACAGAATTAATGGGAGCTGAAAGCTACATTTATGTAACTAAGGGTTCAGATAGCATGACAGTAAGAGTAAATGGAAGCACTAAACTTCAATCAGGAGATAGAGCTAAGTTCGCACTAGAAGTTGATAAAATACACGTATTTGATAAGGAAACAGAAATCACAGTTCTATAGGAGGCGTTATTATGTATAATTTCAAGGATTATCTTGCTAGATTGAGTGAAAATAGTGGTGTAGAGTTTAGACTTTCGTTAGATGATAGTGTAGCTTTATTTGATTCTATAAAGTCGTCTGAAATCTCGCTACTAGAAAAGGAGCTTTGGCTCGGAGCGCAAAAAGCAAAGCTTACAATCAGCAAAGACTTTGAAATGTGCATAACACTGCTTAAATATTCTATAGAAACTAAGTATAGAGAAATATTCTCTATGAGGGAACAACTTGTTATCAACATGTTGGAAGGTAAGGGTGTATCTACTGAGGCGTTATATAACGCTTTACCCTTCCTATCTAACAGATGTACCTTATTCCTTGTATCATTAAGCAAAAACAGATATGATGCTCTTAATGTAATAAAAGAATCTTATGATGACGAGAATATAGTAAGCATGATTTATAAAGATTTTATAGTTATATTAGGAAACTTCGAAGATGAACTTGAACATGCAAATAGTATTAAAGACTCTATTCTTTCTGATATATATACTAAGTGCTACATAAGTTACAGTACATTTAACGGAGGAGCAGATGATATAAAGGCTGCTTTCAATGATGCTTCTTTATATATAACCTTAAGCAAAAAGTATGACCTTAAAGAGATGGTATATAATTCAGGAGAGATCATATTAGAAAAATTAATATACAATATAAATGATGGCATGAAAGATGAATTGTTTATAAAGTTTAAAGATAAATTCTCTAAGTTTGATTCTGAAATACTAAGTACCATAGAAGAGTTTGCAAATTGCGGACTTAATATAAGCGAAGCTGCTAAAAAGTTATATATACATAGAAATACACTTATATATAGACTAGATAAAATCTACAAAGATACTGGCTATGATATAAGGAATTTCAAACAAGCATCAATATTTATAATAGCGTTTTTTATCTGGAAGGAGAGAAGAGCTTAATGAATATAGATGTGATTATTTCAGCAGAGGATATAAGACCAGAGCTTATTACAAATAAGGTTGTGGTTGTGATTGATATGCTAAGAGCTACGTCTGTTATTACTACTGCATTGGCAAATGGAGCAGAAAAGGTAATTCCAGTACTAACTGTTGAAGAATCATTTAAAATTGCAGAAAGCCTAAACAACGAAGTTATATTAGGTGGAGAAAGAAGAGCAGTAAAGATAGATGGCTTCCATATGTCTAACTCGCCACTAGAATATACCAGAAAAGAAGTAGAAGGCAGAACTGTAATATTATCCACTACCAATGGAACTAAGGCAATAAATAACTGTCTAGAAGCTGATAAGATATACATAGGGTGTATGTTAAATGCTAAAGCTGTTGCAGATAAGCTAATTGAGCTAGATAAAGATGTGGTTTTTGTCAATGCAGGAACCCTAGGCAAGTTTTCAATAGATGATTTTATATGTGCAGGTTACATGATAAAGTGTCTATCAAAAAACAGCAATGCTGTAATTAGTGATTTAGCCTTTACTGCTAAGTATGTTTATGACAATAATAATAATGTTCTTGATTATATAAAGAATGCAAGACATTATGAGGTGTTAAAGTCTTTAAATCTAGAGGCTGATATACAGTATTGTGTTAAAAAAGATCTATTTTCAATAGTTCCAGAATATAAACAAGGTGAAATTACAATATAATAAGTTGGGAATGCATAGAGCTTAAGGATTATAAGTGAAAACTTATAAGTCAGGAGGCTCTTTTTTACTGTTTAGAAAGTTATATATTATAATTGATATTTAGAAAACTGGACCATTGCTTATAATGATCCAGCTTGATTTTTTATATCACCTGGAATATAAAGAACTTCAAGTAATAGCTTTCGTCAGAGCTCCAAAGTATTGGATGATCTGCAGATTGAGTTCTGAATTCTACTTGTCTAAGCTGTCTTTTTGCATCTCTAGCAGCTTCTTCTATGGTCTTCTTTAGAAGCTCCTCACTCATATAGTGTGAACAAGAGCAAGTCACAAGGAAACCGCCTTCTCTTACCATCTTTAGGCCTCTAAGATTTATTTCCTTATAGCCTCTTTTTGCTCCTACTACAGTATTTTTTGACTTTGTAAATGCAGGGGGATCCAGGATAACTACGTCAAACTTTCTATTTTCCTTAGCCCACTTAGGAAGGATATCAAAAGCGTTGTGACATTCGAATTTAACTACATCAGAAAGGTTGTTGAGGGCTGAGTTTCTTGTAGCAAAGTCCACCGCATGTTGAGATACATCTATACCTAATACTGATTTAGCACCAGCTATCCCAGCATTTAAAGCAAAGGAGCCTGTATGTGTAAAGCAGTCAAGTACTTCTGCATCCTTACAGATTCTGTGTATTGCTCTTCTATTTTCTTTTTGATCTAAGAAGAAGCCTGTTTTTTGACCATTTTCCAAATCAACATAATACTTTACTCCGTTTTCTGTTATTTGTACCATGGTATCAAAAGGTTCAGTCAAGAAACCTTTCTTTTGCTCAAGACCTTCTATTTCTCTTGTAGCTATATCGCTTCTCTCATAAACTCCCTTAGCTCCGAAATCTTCTTTAAGAATCTTAACAATTAAGTCACGATACTTATCCATTCCTAAAGTAGATATTTGTATAACGAAGTAATCTTCAAACTTGTCTATGGTAAGCCCAGGTAGGAAGTCTGCTTCTCCAAATACAAATCTGCAGCTTGAGGTATCAATAACCTTTTCTCTATAACTCCAAGCATTCTTTAATCTCTTTTTAAAGAAGTTTTCATCTATAGCTTCATCTATATCCTTAGTCATAAGTCTTATGGTTATTTTGCTTCTGTCGTTTATATAACCTTTTCCTATAAATTCATTCTTTTCAGTATATACTTCTACGATGTCTCCGTTTTCATAGTCGCCATCATATTCATTTATTTCATCGATATATATCCAAGGGCGACCTGCTGATAATTTCTTGTTTGCAATCTTATGTAAATAAAATTTACTAGCCATTTTTCCACTCCTTATGTAACTATTAAGTTACAAATATTTACTGAAATATTAATATAATAATTAATATCTTATATAATCCTATAAGATTATAACACATAGACGACATTTTATTCATTCATAATTTAGTTTGTATAATTACTTTATCGTAAACCACTAAGAACAAATTGGTTTACGATGAAAAATATGGTATTATAGAAGATGGGGTTATTTCACAAAGAGAGGCTGGGCATAAATATAATGAAATTAAATAAGTTTAAGTTTAGTCTAGGAAAAATCTTATTATTTTCAACCTTAATGAATGTAGTTCAGGTAGTATTAATGATTTCTTTAATAGCTTTTGACAAGGCGGATAATATCATAGGAGATAATACCGCTAAGATATACATAATAGCTTTAATGATAGCTATGAACAGCTTGATATCTGTATTTAGTTTTTACTCTATTCTATTTAGAAAAGGGGAAAAAGGTTTAGTTGAATCAATGAGAAATCTGGAGCAGCTAAACAGAACCTTAAGGGAGCAGAGGCATGATTATCTTAACCATATTCAGATAATCTATGGACTTATGGAAATAGGCGAGTATGAAGAAGCTAAAAACTATATGGAGCCAGTTTATAAAGATATAATAAAGCTTAGCAAAGCTTTAAAGACCTCTGAGCCAGCGGTAAACGCATTACTTCAGGCAAAGCTTCAAATGGCCGAGCAAAAAGATATAACTGTGGAAATAGAAGTTAAGACAGAATTAAAAAGACTTCCTATAAAGGCTTGGGAGCTTTGCAGAATTCTAGGAAATCTTGTGGATAACTCTATATACGCATTACAGCTTAAAGGCGACAACAGATTCTTGTTTATTGAGCTTACTGAAACAGTAAGTAACTATAAATTCACTGTGATGAATAATGGGCCTAAGATATCTAAAGAAGTGATTCCATCAATATTTAGTGAAGGCTTTACCACTAAGGGTAATGAAGGCAACGGAATGGGGTTATTTATAGTAAAAGAAATACTCAATAACTGCGGTGGAGATATAAATGTAGAATCAAATGATGATAGAACCGCATTCTATTTTATTATACCAAAGGCACCAGAAATACTTTCATAGATAAATCAACAACATAAAAAGACATTTGGAGAGTAAAAATGTATTTTTTGTTGATTTAATATTACTTATACTAAAAAAGGTTGTATTATATGATTAAAAGGATGATGAAGGGAGGAAAACAAATGGATTTATTCTCGGCATTTTCTGCATTGACTATTATTCTTTTAATTATAGGTTTTATCTTAGTTGCAATTGAAATGGTAGTTCCTGGTTTTGGAGTGCCTGGTATAGCAGGCTCAATATGTCTTTTAGCTGCGGTATTTATAACAGTCAGATCCTTTGAAGAGGCACTTATAATGATTGTAGGAATACTAGCAATACTAGGGATACTGCTTGCAATAGTTTTAAATGCTTTTACAAAAGGCAAACTATTTAAACCCTTGATATTAACTGAAGAACAGCATAAAGATAAAGGGTATATAAGCTCTGTTGATTTAGATTACTTACTTCATAAGACTGGTATAACAATTACCGATCTAAGGCCTGCTGGAGCAGCAGATTTTGATGGAGTTAAGTTTGATGTAGTTGCAGACGGAGAATATATTTCTAGAAATACTAAGGTCGAGATATTTAGAGTTCAAGGCTCTAGATTAGTAGTTAGAAAAATAAAATAAATTATATTTTAGGAGGATTGTCATGGGAGACGCTGTTGCTATTAGAATCATTATTAGTATCGTAATCATTGTTTTTGTAGTTGGAACCTTTTTCACTTTCGTTCCATTGGGCTTATGGGTATCTTCATTAGCTGCTAATGTAAGAGTAAGTGTATTTAATTTAGTAGGTATGAGACTTAGAAGAGTTGTACCAAGTAGAATAGTACTACCTCTTATCAAGGCTACTAAGGCTGGTCTTACGATAAACGTAAACCAACTAGAAGCACATTACCTTGCAGGAGGAAATGTAGATAAGGTAGTTGATGCACTTATAGCTGCTCATAGAGCTGATATAGATCTTCACTTTGAAAAAGCTGCTGCAATAGATCTTGCTGGTAGAGATGTTTTGGAAGCTGTTAAGATGAGTGTTAACCCAAAGGTTATAGAAACACCAAACGTTTCAGCTGTTGCTAAGGACGGTATAGAGTTATTAGTTAAAGCTAGAGTAACTGTTAGAACTAACCTAGAAAGACTTGTTGGTGGAGCTGGTGAAGCTACAATCCTTGCAAGAGTAGGTGAAGGTATAGTAACTAATGTAGGTTCTTCAGAAAGCCATAAGCTAGTACTTGAAAACCCAGATGCTATTTCACAAACTGTTTTAAATAAGGGACTTGATGCAGGAACTGCCTTTGAGATATTATCTATAGATATTGCGGACGTAGATGTAGGAAGAAATATAGGTGCACATCTTCAAACTCTTCAAGCAGAAGCAGATAAGAATATCGCTCAAGCTAAAGCAGAAGAAAGAAGAGCTATGGCTGTAGCTAGAGAACAAGAAATGAGAGCTGCAGTTGTTGAAGCCGAATCAGAAGTTCCAAGAGCAATGGCTCAAGCACTTAGAGAAGGAAAGCTTGGAATAATGGATTATTATGATATGCAAAATCTTATAGCTGATACAAGAATGAGATCATCTATTTCGGAAGCAGGACAAAAGAAGAAGGAAATCAAATCAAATAACGAAGAAAAGTAATTATACTAAAGCCTTTATTTATTCCATAAGGGAGTGATAAGTGTGGACTTAAAGGATATTATATCTGATATTATGGATAATATTTCAGATAACAGTGACATCAAAGGGATAACAGATAGCTTTAAAAAATATAAGCAGATGGCTCAATATGGATCAGAAAGGTACAGACCATATGTGCCTCCTATAGTTAAACCTGAGAGCGTTGAAGCTTCAGCAGAGCCTGCGGTAGAAGTATCAAAAGGTGCTACTGAAGTTATTATAGAAGAGCAGGCTATTGATAAAAATGGCTTTGGTTTAGAAGGAATTGCTCAGGAAATAACGCCATTGAAGCTACAACAGGCTATCATCCTTTCTGAACTTATAAATAAGCCAGTGTGCAAGAGAAAGAGGAATGGCTTTAGAAGGGTTTAATAAAGATGGATTACTTCAATCCGAAAATATAAATTTTATTATGAAGTGATACATTTATATAGTTACAAGTTTAAAATATAGATGCTAAGGTATTATAATAATGCTTTAGCATCTATATAAATTTCCACTAAGTTAACTTTATTAACAGAAGTTTTTAAGATATGACTAATTTTTAAAGAGAGGTATACAATGAAGGTATTAATAGTAGATGATGAGAAGGGCATGAGATTAATAATAAGAAAAGTAGTTGAGAAGGCTCAAGGCTTTGAAGTTGTGGGAGAAGCTGGAGATGGCGAGCTCGCTATAAGTCTATTTCAAGATAAGAGGCCAGAAGTAGTGTTCTTAGATGTAGAGATGCCAGGTTGTAGTGGCATTGATCTAGCTAAAAAGATATCAGACATTGATCCTAAAACAATAATAATATTTGCTACTGCTCACTCTCAGTATATGTCAGATGCCTTTCAGGTTTATGCCTTTGATTACTTAGTGAAGCCCTTCAAAATGGAGAGACTTAATCAAACTCTTGATAGGATAAAGAAGCTAAGTGAACCTTCAGAGCATTATGGAATAGATAAGATAATAAAGCATGAAAAAGGATTAGAAAAACTTATGATAAAAAATAAAGAAGGCATAAGTTTTATTGATTCTAAGGAAATTGTGCTTATACAAAGAGAGGAAAATAACACTGTCATATATACCAATTCCGATAGTTTTATTACTTCAGCTACTTTAACAGAGATAGAAGAAAAGTTAGATAAAAATCAATTTTTTAGAAGTCACAAGTCTTATATAATAAATCTATCATTAATTACTAGAATTTATCCCTATGGCAGATGGACTTATATAGTTAAACTTAAGAACACAGATAAGGATGCTTTATTAACTCATGAAAAGTATGAAGATATAAAGAAAATATTTAGCTTGTAAAAATGGTTATAGTAAGGAGTACAATATATATGGAAGATTCGAGAGAAAGAGGCTGTCTCATAACAGGATATTTAATATTAAGTTTTATAGGCGGAATACTTAGCGCTCTATCATACCCAACAACTAAATTAAGTCAAAACTTAGCTCCAGAAATTGCAAAGCAGTTTCCTTTAAGCAACACAGCAATTATAATTTCAACTATACTAGGTATACTTACATTGATTGCTGTAATAGGAGTTTTTGCATGGAATAAGATAGCTATGTATGCTTTTATAGTTTTGGCTATAATAAAAAATATAGTTGCCTTTGTTTCAAGTGGTTTTACACTTGGAAACTCAATTTGGGCTGTTATATCAATAGGCATACCTGCACTAATAGCATACACACTTATTAAGCGTATGTCTGAAGAACAGGTTGATGAGAATATATAAGGCTTATAATAAGGTCGAAAATTCTAAAATCAATACAGTTATATAGAGAACGGCAATTTGTAAGTAAGGGATATTTGAGTTCTATTAAATAAATTATAAAATTATAAAGAGTAAAAAAAAACTTCTGAGAGATAATAAAAATAAAGTCATTCTTGGGAGGTTTTTTTATATGGTATGGGATAAGATGAGAGAATTAAATCTTGACGATAAAATTGAGGAGCACTTAAAAGATGTAACTCAAAGAGATTCAAATGCGGTAGAAGAGATAGTTACAGATCCAGAGCTTCTTATGAAGGTAAAAGAGTTCATTCATGCAGGAATGGATCCAAGAACAATTGGAGAATCTTTAAACCTTTCCGTAAAGCAAGTAAACATAATAAAAGATATGCTTGGAAAAATGTGATAAAGAGTTTTTTAAAATCCATAAAAGCTCTTTGTGAAAGTAAAAGTCATGTATATAAAGTAGATAAATCTCCTTTTATGCATGGCTTTTGTTTATTTAAATTATCAAACATAAATTTATATCTTAGATGCACATCTGAATATATTAGTGGAATATATTAATACAAATATAAATATGTATTAATAAAGCTTTACAAAATAAGAAAAGGGGATTTGGAGGATGCAGAAAAGTAAATATCCTAGATTTGTTTGTAAAAGCTCCATGGAAATATTGGAGGATTATGATAATGATAGATGTTATAAGCTTACATTTCCCATAAGCAAGAAGGGAAATAAGAATATATTGGTTATAGGAAGAGCCCCTAAGCTTTGCAATGATTTTAAGTGTGATAAATTAATACAAAGGGTTTTGAAATACGTTGACAGTAGACGAGAAGAATTTGGAGATATATATAAAGTTAGTGTCGTAAATTTATTTACTGTTATTGAATATGAAAGAAGTAGTATAGAATACGCACTTAATACCAGGGGAGAATGCTTTGCCACTGGCAATGATGATTTATTCAAGTTAAATGATGTAGCTATACGTAATGATGATATAATAAAGCGTTGCATAGAAGAAGCTGACTATATAATACTTGGCTGGGGAGAGGTAATTAAGGAAATAGAGACTATATACAACTTAAGAGTAGAATATATATTAAAGACTATACGGGAGCTTAATTCGTTGAGTATTGGGCAAAGAAAGATGTATGTAGTTGGTGATCTTACTAAAAAGGGATACCCTAGACACTGTTTTAATTGGAATTTGCAAGATCCATTAATGGAATTTCAGTGGTAGATTATAGTTATTGAGAGGAATTTATGTACTATAGGAGAAGAAAATATAATTTTATAAGGACAATGTTTGTTGCTGTAATAGTAGTATTGATACTAGGAGTGGTATTGTCTATAGTTACAAGTTTAGCATATAAGTTTGGAAGTGAAGTTGGCAAGGTGGCTGATACTTACCAGGGGATACCTATATACAATAATGGACAAGATAGCTCTGTTGAGAATGGAATAAGTAAAAGCAAGGATGGTTACGTTTACGGTTATAAATGGCAGTGTGTAGAATTTATAAATAGGTTTTATCACGACAAACTTGGAACAAGCATACCTGGTGGAGGAAACGCCAAGGATTATTTTGATTCAAGGATCAATAATGGGGAGTTGAATAACACAAGAATGCTCCTTCAGTTTAAAAATGGTGAAGGTGATAAACCAAAAGTGAATGATATAATAGTTTTCAATATAGGACAGTATGGACACTTAGGTATAGTAAGTAAAGTTGGAGAAGATTATATAGAAATAGTACAGCAAAATGTCCACGGGAAACCAAGGGACAATCTTTATATAACCTATAAGGATGATAAGCCTATAATAGGAGCTGGTAGAGGGGTTTTAGGTTGGTTAAGAAAAGACAGCTAAAACTTGCAAAAAAGCACTAATGAAAATACATTAGTGCTTTTTCAATATTACGATAGGGAGATAAAAATAATTAACTAATGAACAATAAAGGGGAATTAAAGCCATTGGTTGTTTAGGTATCCGTCTATCAATTCTTGAATTTTAGGGGTACATCTTCTACCACCGCAACCGCCTGTGCGTGCGCCGGTAACTTTAGTAACTTCGTCAGGTGTACGAGCACCTTTTCTTATAGCGTCTTTTATCTTAGACCTGGGGATGGCCTTACATAAACAGACTTTTGTTAGCTTATCTAAAATTTCTTGATTTAAGTTATTTTCCATATCTAATCCTCCATACTTTTAGGATGACTATTAAAGGGGATGGAAAATCTTATTAACTATATTAAACCACTTTGCTATTTGAAAGTCAATAGTAATTAGTAATAATTATTAAATAAAATCTTCTGTCCTCATATTATTCTCACTATAATTATATCCATAATTAATGAGTTTTAGATATATAGTATATGTAATATCTAAATATTTGGGATATAAGTTAATAAGAGAGTTAATAAATATATAATGCTTAACATCTCAAGTGGGATTTTTATAATCTATTGAATTATATTATGTGTAGTTTTTGCAGTAAGCTTTAACTAAGGATATTTCTTTCCAGTAGCTAGAATACTAAAAGAAAAAACTGAAAAATAAATTAGGATTTATAAAGATCATAGAAAAGATTACAAGACTCAATATAAATAATCTAAATAGATACATCAACATGATAAGCACCTCTAAAATTTAATGATTACATTTATTATATTAAAACATATCAATTAATTTGTAAAGAGTTATTTAATATCATTTATAATAATATCATATAATATTTAGTAAATGTTTTCATTTATTAAATATATTAATAAATATATAGAAATTAAGAGATGTTGACAATAACTTCAAGCTGATATATAATTTTTACATTGAAAAGTTATGATTAGGGCAAGTATTTAAGTGTAATACTATAGAGAGCGATTGGTTGGTGCAAAATCGTGTATTTACTTGATGAAAATCACCTAGGAGCTGGAGGCTGAAAGTGTTTTAACATTAATAAGCTTATCTCGTCATCCTGCGTTAAAGGATAGAGTATGTATGTACTCGAAATTGAACCGTAGATTTATGTTTATATATAAATCTAAATTACGGTGTCTTAAGGTGGTATAACGAATATAACTTCGTCCTATGGGATGAAGTTTTTTTATTTTTTAAACATTTATTTTAAATTGTTTGATCTTTTACTTGAACATAAATGAAAGGGGAATAAATCATGTACAAAAAACTAGATTCTTCAAAAAGCTTTGTTGAACTTGAAAGAGAAGTAACTAAACTCTGGAGAGATAAAGAAATCATCAAAAAGAGTTTTGAATCAAATCAAGAAGGTGAATACTTCACTTTCTATGATGGACCTCCAACTGCCAATGGTAAGCCACACGTTGGACACATTATAACAAGAGTAATAAAAGATATAATACCTAGATACAAGGTAATGAAGGGGTATAAAGTTATAAGAAAAGCAGGATGGGATACTCACGGACTTCCTGTTGAGCTTGAAATAGAAAAGAAACTTGGAATATCAGGAAAGCAACAAATAGAAGAACATGGTGTAGAAGAGTTCGTAAAGCTTTGTAAGGATTCTGTATTCACATATGTAAGCATGTGGGAAGACATGTCCAATAAAATAGGTTACTGGGTTGATATGGAGAAGCCTTATGTTACTTATCATAATTCTTACATAGAATCAGTATGGTGGGCATTAAAACAAATGTGGGATAAGGATCTACTATACAAGGGTCATAAGGTAATGCCTTACTGTCCAAGATGCGGAACATCTCTTTCATCCCACGAGGTTGCTCAAGGATATAAAGATGTTAAGGATAACACAGCTTTTGTAAAGTTTAAGGTAAAAGGTGAGGAAAACAAGTATATAATGGCTTGGACTACCACTCCTTGGACATTACCTTCCAACGTAGGTCTTGCGATCAATAAGGCTTATGATTACGTTGAAGTTAAGCAAAATGGTGAAGTTTATATACTTGCTAAAGAATTAGTAGGTAAAGTTCTTTCAGAGGACTATGAAATAATAAGAGAATTTAAGGGTCAGGAACTTCTTGGCTTAGAATATGAACAATTAATGCCTTTCCATAAACCAGAAGAAAAAGCATTCTTTGTTATACATGGAGACTTTGTAACACTTTCAGATGGTACAGGAATAGTCCATATAGCACCTGCCTATGGTGAAGACGATAATATAGTAGCTAAGCAAAATGGATTGCCATTGATAAACTTAGTAGATGCAGAAGGTAAGTTTGTTGATGAAGTTACTCCTTTTGCAGGAATATTTGTTAAGAAGGCCGATGAAAAGATATTAAATTATCTTAAAGATCAAAACTCACTTTACAAAGCAGAGAAGCATACTCACTCATACCCACACTGTTGGAGATGTGATACACCACTTCTTTACTATCCAAAGGCTAGCTGGTTTGTAAGAATGACATCTTTAAGAGATAAACTATTAGAAAACAATAATAAGATAAACTGGTATCCAGACAACATAAGAACAGGAAGATTCGGTAAGTTCCTTGAAAATGTAATCGACTGGGGGATATCAAGAGATAGATATTGGGGGACACCACTTCCAATATGGGAATGTGAATGCGGACATAGAGAGCTTATAGGAAGTATAGCTGAGCTTAAAGAAAAAGGTATAAATGTTCCAGAAGATATAGAACTTCATAAACCATATATAGATGGTGTAAAGCTTAAATGTAGCTGTTGTGGAAAAGAGATGAAGAGAACTGCAGAGGTTATAGACTGCTGGTTTGATTCAGGTTCAATGCCATTTGCTCAACATCACTACCCATTTGAAAACAAGGAATTATTTGAGGCTAACTTCCCAGCTCAATTTATATCAGAAGCTGTAGACCAAACAAGAGGATGGTTCTATACTTTACTTGCAATATCAACTGCTATATTTGATAATAATCCTTTTGAAAACTGTATAGTTTTGGGTCACGTTCTTGATAAAAAGGGACTTAAGATGTCCAAATCAAAAGGTAACGTAGTTGCCCCTGATGATGTTTTAGACACAGTAGGAGCTGATGCAACAAGATGGCATTTCTATACATCAAGTGCACCATGGCTTCCAACTAGATTTTCAAAGGATGATGTTGAAGAGACTCAAAGAAAGTTCTTAAGCACACTTTGGAATGTATATTCATTCTATGTTTTATATGCTGATTTAGATAAATTCGATGCTACTAAGTACAGTGAATTTAAGTCTGAAAATGTTATGGATAAATGGATATTATCAAAACTTAATACACTTATAAAGACAGTAGAAGAAAACTTGGAAGGATACAGAGTAACTCAAGCAGCTTTAGCTCTTGAAGATTTTGTTGATGAACTTTCAAACTGGTATGTAAGAAGAAATAGAGCTAGATTCTGGACTACAGAATTAAATGATGACAAGATAGGAGCATATACTACTTTATATAAAGTGCTAGTTGCCCTAAGTAAGATATCAGCACCATTTGTACCATTTATGAGTGAAAATATATATCAAAGTCTTGTTTTAAGCTTAGATGAAAAAGCTGAGGAAAGTGTTCATCTATGCAAGTGGCCAGTGGCTGACCTTAATGCTGTTGACAAAAAGCTAGAGGAAGAAATGGAACTTGCATATGCTATAGTTAAGCTTGGAAGAAGCGCTAGAAATGGTGCAAATATAAAGAACAGACAGCCGTTATCAGAGATGCTGGTTTCAGTTAAGTCATTACCAGAATATTATGGTGATATAGTTAAAGACGAACTGAATATAAAACAAATAGTATTTGGTGCAGATTTATCTGAGCATGTTAACTTTGAGATCAAGCCAAACCTTCCAGTGTTAGGAAAGGCTTATGGTAAGATGATACCTGGAATAAGAAAAGAAATAGCTGCTAAAAACCAAATGGAATTAGCGCAAAAGATACAAAATGGAGGTACTGAAACTATAAATGTGGATGGTACTGAAATAGAATTAAACAATGAGAATCTTCTTGTAACTATGCAAGGCTTAGAAGGATTTGCTTTTGCTGGTGAAGGTGAAGTTGGTGTTGTTCTTGATACAACAATCACTGATGAACTAAGAGAAGAAGGTCATGTAAGAGAAATCATATCAAAGATACAAAACATGAGAAAAGAAAGTGGTTTCGAAGTATCAGATAAGATAAATCTTTATGTAGCAAACAATGACTTGCTAACTGGTGTAGTTAATAAGTTTGCAGATACAATAAAGAGAGAAACTTTAACTGTAGATATATTATTCAACAGTGAAGTTGAATATACTGAATGTAATATTAATGGAGAAAAACTTGATGTAGCTGTAAAGAGAGTTTAGTATCTAAAAAGGACTGCCACAATAGTAGCAGTCCTTTTTACCTTTTATGTATAAAACTTATTTCCAACGAGCAAAGCCCTCATATAAGTGATAAATATCTGAAAATCCATTTTCTTCGAGAAAATTTGTAGCCATTGGACTTCTTCCTCCAGTTTGGCAATAAACCAAAACAGGTTTGTCTTCATAGTCTAGGATTTCTTCATATCTGAAGGGTAGCTTGTTAGCAGGGATAAGAACGGCACCATCTATATGTCCTTCTTCAAATTCTTCATCAGTTCTAACATCTAATATAAGTATGCCATCATTGTCAGCTAGAAGTTTTTTTGCATCAGTTATGTTTATTTGATTCATTAAAGTTCCTCCTTTTAGGTTATTAATCTATAGTACATTTTAATTTAAGTGATTAGATTTAACAATTAAAAATATTAAATATTTTTGCATGATGTTTTTTTGGTAAAACTAACGTTAAAGCTTTGATATAAAAAATATACTAAAGTTATTTGCGCTTTTATTCTTGTGCTTTATTAAGAATTGGAATAATAAGACGAATATATACTTATTGGTAACACATAATTGCTTGGAGCATAGTGTATTGTTTAATTTTAGATTTTATATATGTACAGATTAATTGTTTTGTTAGAAAATGTATAGTATACTAAAAAGATATAATATTGAATCTAATAAAAATGGTCCATAATTTTAGTATATAAATAAATAAGTTGTGGATAAAAATGGATAAAGTTACAAAATAAATGTTGTTAATTGAATTTATTTCTATTATTTCATATAATAGAATATAGAAAACGTTTAAAGAAAGAGTAATTTATTATTTTTTACATAAAATAAAAAATAAACTTAAGTAATGGAGCATATTTCCTTGTAATGCCATAATTTTGCCATTATAATATTTTTTATTGAAACAATTTCATAATAGGAGTTGATGGGATAATGTCAGTTTCAATTAAAGACGTTGCAAAAGAAGCTGGAGTTTCAATTGCAACTGTATCTAGAGTATTAAACGACATCGATGTTGTTAATGAAGAGACAAAGAAAAAGGTTTTGGATGCAATAAAAAAACTTGGATATAGACCTAATATTGTTGCTAGAAGTCTAAAAACACAAAGGACAAAAACTATAGGGATTCTTATACCAGATATATCTAGCCAAATATACCCTGAAATAGTTAGAGGAGCAGAGGATGTTGCTAACATATATGATTACAATGTAATACTGTGTAACTCTGACTTGGATGTTGAAAAAGAAAAGGAATACCTAAAGGTTCTTAAAGAAAAGATGGTTGATGGTGTTCTTTATATGAGTAGTTCCCTAGATGATGAGATTGTAGATTTGGTAAACGAGCTTGATTTAAAAACTGTATTAGTAGAGAGTAAGGATAAAGAAGGTTTATTGCCTAGTGTTACTATAGACAATGCTAAGGCTACATATGATGCTACAAAATACTTATTGGACAAAGGTGCTAAGAAAATAGCCTTTATTGGTATAAAGAAAGATACTAATAATGCATGGAGCAATAGATATATAGGTTATGAGAATGCGCTTAAAGATGCCAATATAGAAATAAATGAAGCACACCTATACTTTGATACTTTAAAAACTAAGACAGGACACGAAGGTGTACTTCATATTCTTGAAAGTAAGGATAGACCAGATGCAATAGTATGTGCTTCAGATGAAATCGCTATGGGAGCGGTAAATGCTTTAAGAGAAAATAACATCAGTGTTCCAGAGGACATCAGTGTTATTGGATTTAATAATATTTACGCTGCGTCAGTATTTTATCCAAAGCTTACAACAATTTCTCAGCCTGTATATGATATGGGGTCTATAGCAATGAGAATGCTCATTAAGCTTATTAATCAAAAGACAATAGAAGAAGGTCACTATGTACTTGATCATCAGCTTATCGTAAGAGATAGCTGCAAATAAAAGCATGCCAAACGGCATGCTTTTATTTTACGTATTTTTCTTCACTTCCATCGGTTTTTATAGAGTAATAAATATATTGATTTCTATCTGTATTTACTTCAGGAAGAACAAAAATCCTATCATTTAATATGAATATTTTACCTGGCATTTGAAGTGGACCTGATACAGTGGATATTTTTTGAGTATTTAGATTATACTTCTGAAGCCTAAAAGTAAATTGTGTCCCCCCAACATTCAAATCAGAGGAGTTGGAGATAAAGTATAGTTCATCTTTATATATATTTATGGAGCCTTGAGAGCTATAATCAGTCTGTAATATAGTAGAGGTCTTTTTTGTATTTAAATCGAACCTCATTAATTCTTGTTTTGGAATCTCACCATCCTTTGCAATAATTGGCATTTTGAAATAGTATATGCTGTTGTTATATATATTAACCTGAATAAAGGTATCTTCTAAAACAGATTGGAAGCCTGATCCATCAAGATTCATTGAATAAAGTGTGTTTTTCCACTTCTCATCATTGCCGCTGCCTGAGGTTGAAATTGATGAAAAATAAATCTTATCATTGTTTACAAAAATAAAAGGAGAAAAGCTTAGCGATGAGTTTGGAGGAAGTTGTAAATTAGTCTTTATATCTGTTAAGGAATCACCATTAAGATTCATCTTCTTTATAGATAGATCTGCAGTGCTTATAAAATAAATCCAATCGTTATATATAAAATAGGCGCCACATTGACTTAAAAGTTTTTTTTCTTCATGAGGGGCTTGTATCTTTTCTTTATAGAGGTCTGGTTGTGCAAATGGTCTATAAATTATAGAATCATCTACTATATTCATATCGTAGATACCTTCAAAATCTAACTTTTTAAACATTGTTGTGCCATCTTCCATTGAGTATACTAACTTAGGGGTGTCTGACGCAAGTACATAAGGCGAGATAAATAAGTATGGTTTTGAATATCTTACATATCCACCATTAAGGTAATTGCTTAATGTATTTACATCATCTACTGTGTTATGTGAACCGCTAGAGTTCGTCTTAAGATCAGTGGATAGGGTTTCAGTTGTAGTTAAAGGTTTTGTTGTGCTAAGCGAAGACAATTCTTTAGGTTTTTCTTCTTTAGTTTTATTACTAGCCTCTGAGGAAGTCGAAGTCTTCTTTTGAGATTTGCTATATATATTAAATGCTAAGCTACAGCCTACTAAGACCACCATAAGCCCGGATATAATAAAGAAACGCTTTTTCATACAATACCTCCCATTAAAGTTATTATTACTTATTCTATCCATTATATTTAATTCCTCTAATATATAAAAATTTATTATATAATATTAATATGTATTCATAATAATGTATTTTAAATTAAGGCTATTTTATATTTCAACAATATTATCAAATATAGCCTGAATTAAATCTTGCTTAGTAATTTTATATAAAATTTATGCTTTACTATTTGAAAAGTAGAAGGCGTAGAAATTTTGCTGTAATATTAGGAGATTAAAATGGAGTATGAAATAGTAAGAACTAAAAGAAAGACAGTAGCAATTGAGGTTAAGGAAGATAAAATAATTGTAAAATGTCCATATAGATGTTCAAAAGATTACATAGATAGTGTTGTTAATAAAAATAAGTTGTGGATAGAGCAAACTCATAAAAAGATTATGGAGAGAAGTGAAAAACGCTTAAAGTATGTTGATGGACAAATAGTATATTATTTAGGAAGGCCCTATGAACTAGAATTTAACTATGGTTTAAAAAACTCTTTGCAATTTAAGCAAAATAAATTTGTTTTTACCATAGAGGCCAGTAAGAATGGCAAAAATCCACTTCTTGAGGAAATAGCTAAAGATATGCTTATGAATTGGTTTAGGAAGGAGGCAAAAGAATACTTGAATAAGAGAACCTTTGAATTGGCTGATAAGTTAGGGCTGTCTGTAAACAAGGTATACATAAAGAATGTTAAAACCATATGGGGGAGCTGTTCCTCAAAGAATAATATAAACTACAATATAAAGCTGATTTCCATGCCTGAGGGAATAATTGATTATGTAATAATTCATGAATTGTGTCATACCTTAGAGAGAAATCATTCTGATAAATTCTGGGGGTTAGTTGAGAAAATAATCCCAGACTATAAAGAAAGAAGAAATTTCCTTAATACTAGTAGTAGTAAGTATTGTAATTGGTAGTAAGATCCTTAAAATAATTTTACAATAAGAACGTTTACTAAAACAAATTGGTAAAAAATGTGGTTGCAGTTGCAACCATTTTTTATTATACTAATTTTTGTCGTAAAAATTATCTTTATAATATGGGAGTCTTTTTATGGATAATAATAATGAAATGCTCGGAGCTTATATATCTCAATTGTATAGGATTGGAAGTGCTTTTATCTCTAAGGAGCTTTCACAATTTAATATTGGATATGGCCAATTTAGATTTCTGATGGAATTATATAAGAATGGTAGTTTGTGTCAGGAGAAATTAGCAGAGATGCTATACATAGATAAGGGAACTACTGCAAGAGCAATTAAGAAGCTTGAAGAAGAAGGGTATGTATTAAGAGTTAGAGATGGAGCAGATAAGAGAATGTATAAAGTCTCTTTAACTGACAAGGCTAAGGAAATAGAAGCAGATATTAAGAAAGTCCTAAAGAATTGGAACGATAAACTAACTTCAGATTTAAGTGAGGAAGAAAAAAAAATTACCCTTGAGGTAATGGCAAAGATATCTAGAAACCAAAGAATATGCGCAGGGAGGGAAAAGGATAATGGATAGACAAAAGAGATTAGGTGAAGAACCGATAGGTTCTTTATTATTAAAGTTTTCAGTGCCGGCAATAATCGGCATGATGGTTAATGCTCTTTACAACGTAGTAGACAGAATATTTATAGGAAATATTCCTGATATAGGAAAAGATGCTTTAACTGGGGTGGGAATAACGCTTCCTATAATGACTATCATAATGGCCTTTGGTATGCTTGTAGGTATTGGTACCGCAACGGCAATATCAATAAGACTTGGACAAGGAAAGAAGGAAGAAGCAGAAAATATCTTAGGTAATGCTTTTGTACTTTTGATAATAACAGGAGTAGTCATAACTATTGTAGGTCTTTTGACAATGGAGCCTGTTTTAAATGCTTTTGGAGCTAGCGAGGTAACGTTAAAATACGCAAAACAATTTATTCAAGTAATATTTATTGGTTCAATATTTAATGTAATGGGCTTTGGACTTAATCACTCAATAAGAGCAGACGGTAATCCTAAAATAGCTATGTTCACAATGCTTATAGGTGCTATATTAAATACTATTTTAGAACCTATATTTATATTTGTGCTTCATTTAGGCGTAAGAGGAGGAGCTGCTGCAACAGTTATTTCTCAGTTCATCTCTATGTTATGGATACTAAATTATTTTACTAGAGGAAATAGTATTCTTAAGCTTAGAGTAAAGAACTTTAAATTGAAAAAGGAATTTATCATAAGTATATTTGCTATAGGTATTTCACCTTTTGCTATGCAGCTGGCATCTAGTGTGGTTCAGATTATATCAAATAATGCCTTAAGAAATTATGGTGGAGATGTATCTATAGCAGCAATGTCCATTATAAGCTCAGTAGCTATGATTTTCATGATGCCTATTTTCGGAATAAATCAGGGATCATTGCCTATAATAGGGTATAACTATGGGGCTAAAAAGTATGAGAGAGTTAAGGAAGCTGTTAAGAAGGCTTCTATAGGAGCTACGGCAATAGTAGTGGTTGGGTTCTTAGTTGTAGAAATCGTGCCGCATTTTGTTATAACTATATTTAATAGTGATGCAGAGCTTGTAAGAGTTGGTAGCAATGGACTTAGAATATTCTTGTTCATGCTTCCTGTGGTAGGTTTCCAAGCGATTAGTGCTAACTACTTCCAAAGTATAGGTAAAGCTAAGATGGCTATGTTCTTAAGTCTTCTAAGACAAGTGATACTTTTAATACCATTACTTATTATATTGCCTATATTCTTTAAACTTAATGGAGTATGGCTTGCTGGACCAATATCTGATGTACTTTCAGCACTTATAACAGCTATAGTGTTTTATAAAGATGTAAAAGCTTTAAAGTAATAATCTATATTTAGATATTGTAAAAGGGACAGATAATTCTTAAGTAGAATTTATCTGTCCCTTGTTTTATTCCTTAGAAAATTAACAATCTTAAAACTAATGCTTTAGTATTGTTTTTATAGAATTCCTTCTGTTTTTAATATATCTTCAAGCTGTTGAACTTTTTCAGTTAATACGATGAATTTCTTTTTTAATCCATCCTTTGATTCATTTTCATCAATGCTCTTTTCAATTTCTTCTACAGCAGCTAGTGCTTCCTCAATATCCTGTTGAGCAAGCTTAAGGTTATTTTCATCCATAAGTAATCTCCTTTACTTTAGTTATAAAAAATATTATAAAGTATAGTTTAATGTTATCATTACTAAACCAGCAGTGCAAGGCATATATTGTATAGATACCCAAAGATGTATCATTTAATAATATTAATTGGAGGAAAAATATGATTAATTACATATGGTTTTTCATGTTACTTTTAGGAATAGCCGTAGGTATCTTTACAGGAAATGGTGAGCTTATATCAAAAGCAATAGTTGATTCTACAGCATCAACTACAGATTTACTCTTGGGTCTTTTAGGGATTATGTGTTTCTGGTGTGGAACTATGAAGGTTGCAGAAAAAAGTGGTCTTACAAATATACTAGCAAGCTTACTTAAACCAATATTAAAGGTATTGTTTAAAGATGCTGCAAGAGATGAAAAGACTTTAGGTTCTATTGTTATGAATCTTACAGCCAATATGCTAGGTTTATCTAACGCTGCAACCCCTTTTGGAATTAAGGCTATGGAAGGTATGGACAAGCTAAATCCTAAGAAAGGTATTGCTTCAAATGATATGGCTTTATTCTTAGTGATAAATGCTGCTTGTGTTCAGTTTGTACCATCTACAGTTATATCTGTCAGAGCTGCAGCTGGGTCCTCTAACCCTGGATCCATAATAATCCCATCCTTAATAGCAACAGGATGTGCTGCCATAGTTGGGATTACTTGTACAAAAATACTGGAGAAATACTTTTAGGAGGATTTTATGTTTAATTATCTATTAAAAAGCATAATACCTATAATTTTTATAGCAATATTGATTTATGGAATGATAAAGGGAAGAAAGGTTTATGAATGGTTTGTAGAGGGAGCTAAAGAAGGACTTCATGTGTGTTATAGAATATTCCCTTATCTTTTATCAATGATAATAGCTGTAAAGATATTTAGGGAAGCAAAACTTTTGGACATGCTTAATAACCTTTTAGCACCAGCAGCTTCTATTATAGGGCTTCCAAAGGAGTTAATTCCACTTATATTAGTAAAGCCTCTTTCAGGAAGTGGTGCGCTAGGGGTATTTACGGATATACTAAAACAATATGGAGCGGACAGCTATATAGGGATGGTAGGATCGGTAATAATGGGAACTACTGAAACTATTTTTTATACTATTACGGTATACTATGGAGCAGTAGGAATAAAAAAGATAAGACATACCTTATGGGGAGCCATTATGGCAGACCTGACAGCCATAATAGTAGCTGTCACTGTAGTTAAAATAATGTTCTTTAAATAGAATGGTTAAATCCTTTTATATGTTTAAAAAAATAAAATTTATTCAGAATAACTAAAGAAAGTAGTTTTAGCAAATTTTTTACTAATCTTAAGATTAAATTAAGAAAACTATGGTAAAATTTTTCTATAAAAGGAGGAGAGAAAGATGATTGAAATAAAAAATGTGTCTAAGAGCTACAATAAGACTAGCAATGCTGTAGACAATGTAGACATCACAATAAACGATGGAGAAATTTTTGGCTTTTTAGGACCTAATGGAGCAGGTAAGACTACAACTATAAAGATGATAACAGGTATTATTTCTCCAACTCAAGGTGACATAAAAATAAATGGGGTAAGTATTACTGAAAATCCTTTAGAAGCTAAGAAGCAGTTTGCTTATGTGCCTGATAGTCCTGATATGTTTTTAAGATTAAAAGGTATAGAGTACTTGAACTTTATGGCAGATGTTTATAATGTGCCAAAGAATCAAAGGCAGAATAAGATAGAGGAGCTTGCAAAAAGATTTGATATGCAGTCAGCGCTTTCAGATCAACTACAATCTTATTCACATGGTATGAGACAGAAGATCGTTGTAATGGGAGCATTGATACATGATCCAGAGGTATGGATATTAGATGAACCGCTTACAGGGCTAGATCCTAAATCTGCTTTTATACTAAAAGAGATGATGAGAGAACATACTAACTCTGGTAAGTCCGTATTTTTCTCAACTCATGTATTAGATGTAGCAGAGAAGGTCTGTGACAGAGTAGCTATAATAAATAAGGGTAAAATCCTGTTCTGTGGAACTTTAGCGGAAATGAAGGAACACTTTAAGACCAATGAGTCCTTAGAGCAGATGTTCTTGGAGATGACAGAAAATGAATAGAGTTTGGTTATTGACTAAGATATTTTTTAAAACTGGCTTTGGCAACACAAGAAGAGGTAAAAAAAGGACTAATTCAAAGATAGGTAATATAATATTACTTCTTATTACACTTCCTTTGATTATGTTTGGTGTTGGTGCTATGATGTTCGGTATTTATGAAGGACTTCATATGCTTAATCAAGATGCACTTTTAATAGGTCTTTCATATAGCTTGGTTTCTTTAATTATATTTGTATTTGGTATGATGTCTGTAATAAGTATATTTTATTTTTCTAAGGATATTGATTTTGTACTGCCACTACCTTTCAAACCTCATGAAATAACCTTAGCTAAATATATCACCGTTGTGGTATATCAATATATGCTGGAGGCCTTCATATTATTGCCGGCGATAGGTATATATGGTTTTAGAACTGGAGCAGGAGTACAATTCTATCTAGCAGGTCTTGTATGTTTTATATTTATGCCAATACTTCCAGTAACCTATTGTTCTATTGTAGCTATGCTTCTTATGAGATTCACTAATCTAGCTAAGCATAAGGATGGCTTTAGAGTAATAACAGGTCTTATAGCTATATGTATACCAATAGGCATAAATCTTGTATCAAATTCCTTTGGTTCAAAGGCTAATGCTAATCCAGAAGCCCAAAGACAACTTCTTGAACATTGGATGACAAATAAGAACTCAGCTTTAGATAGTCTTTCAAATGTATTTATAACTTCAAAGATCGGAACTTATGCTACTGTAGCAGAAACTCCTTCAAAGATGGCAGTTAACTTATTGTTATTCGTTCTTATAAATATACTAGCAATAGTAATGTTTATATTTATAGCTGATGCCTTATATCTTAAGGGGGCAGTAGGCAATTCTGAAAGCTTTAGCTCTAGAAAAGAATTAAAGAAAGAAGTACTAGATAAGAGCACTAAGGAAAAGTCTCAGCTTATGACTTGGTTTAACAAAGAGATGGTACTTTTGTTTAGGACTCCAGCTTATTTGCTGAACTGCATATCAACAATAGTTATTATTCCAGTTGTTATGCTGATTCCTATGCTTTCACAAGGTGGTAGTATCGATAATATTTCTAAAGATGTAGGCGAAATTTTAGCTGAGCCCAAGAGTTATAATATAGTTATTGCTGTTGCCTTTGCGGTTATAATATTCTTTACTGCATCTAATCCAGTGGCTTCAACCTCTATATCAAGAGAAGGCGACAATGTCTATGTATCAAAGTTTTTGCCTGTAAGTTTTATGACTCAGATGATGGCAAAGGTATTAAGCTCTGTAGCTATAAATAGTATACTGATAGTAGTATTTGCTATAGGAGCACTTATTATAAAGGTACCAATTACTTTAATATTATTAATATTTATACTAGCAATGTTAGAAATAGTTATGTTTGCAATGATAGGTCTATTAATAGATCTTCACTCGCCCAAACTTGTCTGGGATGATGAACAAAAAGCTGTTAAGCAGAACTTTAATTCAATGAAATCTTTGCTTTTAGGCTTGGTTGTTGGAGGAATAGGTACTGCAGCGACTATATTTATTGGTGCTAATTATATCATATCTTATTTTGCATTGGCATTATTTACCTTGATAGCAGATGTATTACTGTATAAGGTTTTAAGCACAGTAGGGTATAAGCTTTTTAATAAGATAGCAGACTAGACATGTTATGAAATGTTAAATAAGTGTTAAATATATAAAAGGTATGAAACTTTTGGTTCACTTATTACGTCTATATATATGATGAATTAAATAAATAAAGCTACTTTTGATGGATTGAAAATCCTTTGAAAGGAGTAATAAGTTTCTTAATTATATGGTATCCTAGCATAAAATATTAAGCTATCCAAGGGGAGTTGGATTGTTTGAATTTTTAACTTAAATAAATCCAGGGGAGAGTGTTTATGGAAAGGAAGTTGAAAGAACTTTTATCAGTTACAGATGATGATATAAAGTATTTGGCATACGGTATAGGAATAGGTACCACAGCTGGATTAATTCTAGGCTTCTTTATAAATAATATTCCTCTAGGATTTTCTTTAGGTGGGGTATTTGGCATAATTGTTTCCGCTGTATATTCTATATATAAAAAGATTACTAGCAATAAAGAAAAGTAATTTAATAAATAATAAAAGGGCTTGAGATGAAGAAATCATTTCAAACCCTTTTTTACTACATTTTTCTCATATTCATTTAGGAAGAAAGACGAGAAAAAGCTCACTGAAGAAGGTGGCTTCAGTGGCTTTTATTACTTATTTAACACATTGTAGTTCATTAAACCTTCTTCTAAACAACATAAATATAATTGATCCATCCACTGCCCATTGAACACTTGTTATTATCCACACATACATAACAGGAAGTTTGAGGATATAAATTGCTAAGAACATTAAAGGTAGTCTTATGACCCAACTTGAGAACATAGATACTTTGAAGGGGGTTTTCGTATCTCCGGAGCCTTTAAGTATACCGCCAGCAACCATGGATAAAGCCATAAAGGGCTGTTCTATAGCCGCTATCATAAGGCAAATGATACCCTCATTTATTACCTTTGTCTCAGATGGACTGATAAATAGCGATACTAAAACCTTAGGTATTACCAGGAACAATATTGAGCATATAAGCATAACTATAGTTGCTAGAGATATTGAACAATAAGCATATTCTTTGGCCATTTTGTAGTTCTTTTCTCCGATTTTCTGCCCTACTAGTGCAGTAGCAGCTACAGCAAAACCCCACCCTGGCATGAAGGATATTGATTCAATAGAGGTAGTTATTTGGTTGGCTGCAAAAGCTAAGCTACCTAATGAAACAATGAAGAAGTTACTTAAGAGTCTGCTTATACTGAAGGCACCTTCCTGCAAGGCTGAAGGTACAGATAAATTCATAAGACTTTTGAACATATCTAAATTTAATGAAGTTATATATTTTAATCGTACTTTTATTTTTGAATATTTGTACATATAAAAAAGTATAAAAGTGAATCCAACTATTTGAGCAGTGGTTGTTGCAATTGCAGCACCCATAACTCCAAGAGGAGCCAATCCAGGTCTACCAAATATTAATATATAGTCTAAGGTTATGTTTATTATATTTATTATTATTGAAGCTATCAAAGGTATTTTAGTATTTCCTGAGCCTCTTAGTGAAGCGTTAAGACTATTCATGAACATATTAAAAGTAATACCTATAGAAGCTATTTTCATATATGGAGAGCCTAAATTGATTATAGCATTTTCAGCTCCTACTAGTTTGAATATTATGGACGAACCCATAAACAGAGTAATGAACACAAATATAGATATTACTGAAGAAGCTAGGAAACCTAAAGTAGCATACTCTTCTGCAAGTTCAGTTTCTTTTGCACCTATATTTCTGGCTACTAAAGAAGATATACCTATTGATATTCCGTTAGCAACTAGTATGTTAGAGAAGGTGTATATTATCTCTGTGCCTAGTCCAACACTACTTACAGCTAAGTTGCCGCCATATTTTCCTACCATCATGGTATCAAAGACGCCAATCATCATATATAAGATCATTTCGCCTACAGCTGGCAGTGCTATAGTTAAAACATCTAAAATCGTAGATTTATGAATTTTCATTAAGTGCTCCTTTCTTGAACATTATAGAAAACCTTAAATATTATATCATAAGTCTGATAGATGGTGTAATTAGGTGCAAAGGATAACATATATTTACAAAATATCTAAATTAAAATATAATTATATTACTTATAATGGTAAAGAAAGAGTGGCTTTATCTATTTTGTAATATGTAACAAGGAGCTTATATAATCGATTTTTAACTTTTAGTAAACGTTATTTTAATTATTAAAAAGTTTGAAATTTTAGCTGTGTTTAAGATTATTGTTTAAATACAGTAGTAATGAAGGAACTACTCTATGAGCAAGCTGATTAAAGCATCTGATTACTGATTGATTAATTTAAAAACGGTGCTTTAACAGAGCCTAAGTTTCATATTAAATACAAGTAAGGTAGGTGAGGAGTATAAATGAATATAATAGTTTGTGAGGATTCTGAAAAGCAAAGAATAGATATTGTAAAACAGATAGACAACATAATAAGAAAAAACTACTTAAATATGAAGGTTTATCTTTCTACAGAAAATCCCTACGATGTTATAAAGTCAATAAAAGATACTCCAGAGCTAAGCGTATATATTTTAGATGTAGATCTTAAATGCAATATTAATGGCATAGAATTAGCTGATAAAATTAGGGACAAGGATCCCTATTCCTTTATAATATTCATTACCAGTCATTCAGAAATGACTCACCTAACCTTCAAATATAAGGTTGAAGCCTTTGATTACATAATTAAGAATTCTAGAGAACAATTATACAGAGGGATTAGTGATGCTTTGTTAAAGATTAACATGAGGTTAGGTAATAGTAATGTTAGTGACAAGTACTTTACCATAGAGGATGGAAGGTCTATAACAAAGATTGATTTTAGAGATATACTATTTTTTGAAACTACAAGCACAAAAAATAAAATAAAAGTCAATTGTTTTAATAGGAGTAAAGAGTTTTATAGCAAGCTTAAGGACATAGAAGAATCTTTGGATCAGAGATTTATAAAATGCCATAAGTCTTTTATAGTAAATTTAGATAATATTGAATCAATAGATAAAAAAGAGAAATTAATATACATGAGAAATGGACAGACCTGTTGCCTATCAAAAAGTTATACTAAAGCTTTGTTAGATAAAATTAAGTTTTAATTTTAGACTATGTTAAAGTACTGTGTTGAAATTAATTGGTAAGTCATCCGATGATTAGATGAGTTCGGGTAAAGAATTTATTTATGGTTTATGTAAGATGTTACCAAATAGTAATCTTTTTTTCATTGATTTTAAAAAAGCTACTGTGTTATAATTTACAATGTCCTAGAAAAAATATGGTAATTATTCAGCTGAAGTTAAATTATCTATAGATAGTGCATATTATTTTGCAAGGATCTTGTGATTAAATACAAGTAAGAAAGGAATTAATCCAATGAATAGAAAGTTAGTAGCTACCTTACTGGTTATAACAATGGCTCTTTTTCAAGGGTGTAGTAAGGCTCAGGATAAGAAAAATGTTGCTTCTGATAGTACAAAAACTCAGGAAGCTTCTGACACTTCTAAAGATAAGGATTCTACAACAAACTCTAAAGATGAAGATAAAACTGATTCTACAGATCAGTCAGCCACTAGTGATAAGGATGATTCTGCAAGCAAGGCTAAAGATGATAAATCCAACACCAAAACCACTGAAGATTCAAATGCTAAAGAAACCTACATCGGTACATGGGTAGTAAAAAAAGAAGTAGGCGCTGGTCCAGTACAGACCTTAAGTAAGGCTGATATAAAAAAGATGGTAGGTAAAAGGTTGAGTTTTTCAAAGAATAAATCAAGTTGCTTTGTTGAAAAGGTAAGTGATTTGAATAAGACCATAAATAATCCTGTATATAATAAAACATCTATATCTAAAAGTAAGTTTGATGAAGGTAATAAAAATAAAGTAACCTTTGAGAAACTTGGCGTAAAAGCTAATTCTCTTACTGAAGTAAATGTTAAAGACTCAAAGGGAAATCATTGTAACTTTTATATAAAGGACAAGAATACATTGATTCTATATGGTGGTGGAGCATACTTTGAACTTGATAAAGTCTAAAATCCCAACCATATTAGGAAGAATGATAGTAGTTCTAATAGGCGCCTGAATACTCAGGTGCTTTTTGCTGTTTATGAACTATAAAATAATATATTAGACATAGCAAGTTAAGACTTAGAAAGTTATATTTAAGGACTTAATATATAAGCCATCACAGGGTTATTAATATGTACAATATAATTAACATAGATAAAAAAGTATGTTTCGAAGACAAAATAGTATATTTGGGAAGCTAAATAGTATATCTTGGTATATAAGTATAGCGATTCATATAAAAATCTGATAGTATTTATACACTAGATAAATTATACAACTTTTAACAAATTATTTTTGGGGAGTGGTGAAATATTTAATATAGCTGTAAGTGCAGCTCTAGGGATCTCTTCAAAGAACTGAAAAGTGCGTAATATAGGAACGCTTTATGGAACTTCTGGAAGAGTAAACTTAATAATGTTCATAATTATGTTTTATATAGTGGAGGGAGTTATGTCAAGCATCAGAGTATTAATTAATATTTCACTTAATGTCTTAGCTGTATTCATTGTTGCAGTTTATTATTACTTTATTATTTTATAAATTAAACGATAGTCATCTGTCCTATAAAGTTTCCTCCTTAAAAGCTATTATGGGCGGATACATATATAAATAGCTAAGGATAAATCCTTAGCTATTATAATTATTACTTCAAATCTATAGTAAACTTCGAAGCTTCATCAATCTTATAGAACTTATCTAATCTACTTGATGCAATTCTATATTTCTTATCTTTAGAGACTCCTTTAAATATAATATAAAATTCGTTTTACAATACTCATAGTCTACCTCCTGAAGAGCTCTTCATTAAACAAATACGAATAAATTTATGATTTCTATCAAGTAAATATATAAAATCTAGTTTTTTGTAAATTCATATGTGTAAATTATAAATGATTTGCCAATTCCTATATATGATATAATTAAATAATAAAACAAGTCTAAATAAGGGTAAGTAGGTGAATTAGGTGGCAGATGACAGATATTATGTTGTGAGTGAGAGAGTGATTCCCGAAATCTTTTTAAAAGTATTGAAGGTTAATGAGCTTTTATATACAGGTGAGGTTAAGGATATTACTGAGGGAATAAGGCAAGTTGGTATAAGTAGAAGTGCTTACTATAAGTATAAAGATCATGTGTTTCCTATGAGTGAAAGTATAAACTCTAAGAAGATAACTCTTGCAGTGAGCATGAGCCATGAAGCAGGGGTTCTCTCAAAGGTTTTAGATAAGATAGCTGAAATGAAAGGAAATGTCCTTACAATAAATCAAGATATACCTATGAATATGATTGCTAACGCAACCATAACCTTGGATATTGCTGGATTAGAGATTGATGTTAAGGCTTTGATTAAGCAGATTGATACACTTAAAGGAGTAATTAAGGTAAAACTGTTTGCAATGGAATAATTTATGATATAATTACAATTAATATAAGATTATCAAGCAACTTTTAATATTCAGAAAATTTATAGTTATAAGAAAAGCTTATGGTTTGAATATATCAAACCATTTTAAATTATATAATTATAACAAGGGAGTGACGTAATTGAAGAAAGAGGTTTTTATAAATAACAGAAAAAGGTTGTCCGAAAAGTTAGAAGAGGGATCAGTGGTAGTACTTCTAGCAGGAGAAGCTCCAAAAAAGACTGCAGATGAAGCATATCCTTTTACCCCAAATAGAAACTTTTATTATCTTACAGGTATAGATGAAGAAAAGCATAAAGTAGTAATTTCTAAAATAAACGGAAAAGTAGAAGAAGCTCTATTTATACAAAAACCAGATCCAGTTAAGGAAAGATGGGTTGGTAAAACTATAAGAGATAATGAGGCTATTGAAGTATCTGGAGTAGAAGAGGTTTTATATTTAGAAGACTTTAACGGATATATCAATCAAAAGTTATCTTCTGGTAAAGCAAACGCTCTTTACGTGGATTTAGAAAGAAGAAGCTTTGAGGAAAGAACTACTTTAACAGAGGAATTTGCTAAGGAAGCAGCAGGACGATATCCATATATAGTTATAAAAAATGTTTATGGTATTATATCAGAGCTTAGAACAATAAAGGCATCGGAAGAAATCGACGAGATGAGAGAGGCTATTAAGATAACTATTGATGGTGTAAACTCTCTAATGAAAAATGCTAAGGCTGGTATCAAAGAGTATGAACTTGAAGCCTTCTTTGATTTCCATTTGAAGAAAAGTGGTGTTAAAGATGTGGCTTTCAAGACAATAGCAGCAGCTGGAAAAAATGCAACTATTCTTCATTATGTAGATAATGATAGTGTAATAAAAGAAGATGATCTTATATTATTTGATCTAGGCGCTCAATATAACTATTATAATGCAGATATAACAAGAACTTTCCCTATA
The DNA here is from genome assembly GCF_004015185.1 of Clostridium manihotivorum. GTDB lineage: Bacteria > Bacillota > Clostridia > Clostridiales > Clostridiaceae > Clostridium_AR > Clostridium_AR manihotivorum. The sequence goes on from NZ_CP025746.1 coordinate 633,534, forward strand.
AGCGGCAAGTATACTGCTAGACAGAAGGAAGTATACGAAGCTGTACTTAGGGTAAATGAAGCTATAATAGAAGCATTGAAACCAGGAGTGAACTATATAGATATAAATAATAAGGCAACGGACTTAATTGCTGATGAATGTATCAAGCTAGGACTTATAAAAGATAAGAAGGATGTCAGAAATTATTATTGGCATAGTATAGGACACGGACTTGGCTTAGATACTCATGATGTTGGAGAGAGAAATGTGGATTTGAAGCCTGGGATGGTATATACAGTAGAGCCAGGCATATATATTGAAGAAGAGGGAATTGGAGTAAGAATAGAAGATGACGTTTTAATAACTGAAAGTGGCAATGAAGTTCTTACAAAAGAAATGATAAAGTCAGTTGAGGATATTGAAAAGTTTATGGCAAATAGATAATTTCTTAAGTTATAGGAGGAGATTAAATGGGATTCTTTCAAGGAAGGTATGGATTTGATCTCTTATCTAAGATATTAGTTCTACTAGGGTTAATATTCTTGGTTTGGAGAAACATCATTACTCTCACTATTGGTTTTGCTTTGGTGGCATATGGAACCTATAGAGCTTTTTCAAAGAATATAACTGCAAGAAGTAATGAAGCTTTCAAATTTGAGAGTTTTATAAGAAATAAGCTAGGTAATGTTTTGTCCAATAGAAATAATTATGGTAGCAGTAGTATGTATAGTAATAAAGGTTTTAATTTTGGCAATTATAAAGATAAGGTAGCTTCGTGGTATAACGAAAGAAAAAATTATAAGATAGTAAAATGTCCTAATTGCAGTCAAAAACTAAGGCTTCCAAAAGGTAAAGGGAAGATAGTTGTTACTTGTAAAAAGTGTGCCAATGAGTTTAAAATGAAAACTTGATTTATGAGGAGATGGTTATATGTTTAACGAACTAAAAAAGGTTATGCTTGCAGGTGTAGGAGCTGTTGCAACTACTTATGAAAAAGCTAATGAAATCGTAAATGAGATGGTTGAAAAAGGCAAGATAACAGTTGATGAAGGAAAAGAATTATCCGAAGAACTTATGAGGGACTTTAAAGGAAAGGCATCAACTACAACAAATAAGGTTATGGATAAGATTGACGATATGATGCCTCTTACAAAGCAAGAACTAAATACTGAGCTACAGGATAAAGATATTCCTACAAGAATAGAATTTGATTCTTTAAAAGATAGGGTTGAATATCTAGAAAATAAGCTTTCAGAAATAATGGGAAAAGTGGATTTGCAAAATATTGATGAAAATAAAGAACAACAATAAGGGGGCTTTTTGCACCCCTTTACCTTTATGTATTGAGGTGAACTATGAGAAAAGAAACACTAAAGAGATTTAGAGAAATTGTTAAGGTTTTTGCTTACTATGGTTTTGGATATTTAATTAATACCACTGTGAAACCTTCTGCAAATAAATCACCAGAAAATTTAAGAAAAGCCTTTGTTGAACTAGGGCCTACTTTTATAAAAATTGGCCAAATTCTTAGTACTAGAACTGACTTATTAGACGAAGAATACACTAAGGAATTGGCTAAGCTTCAAGATGATGTGCCTTGGGAAGCTTTTAGTGTTATAGCAAAAGTATTTCAAGAAGAGTTTAATATGAACATTGATGATGTTTTTCTATATCTTGAGAGTGTTCCGCTAGCTTCTGCTTCAGTTGCTCAGGTGCATAAAGGGGTTATGAAAGATGGAAGAGAAGTTGTAATAAAGATTCAAAGACCTAATATACGTGAAAAGATGGAACTGGATATCTCCATACTTAAGAGGATAGTAAAGTTAACGAAAACTAGGTTTAACGGCATGCTTATGGATCCTGTAGAGGCTCTACAAGAGATTATGGATGCAACAAGCAAGGAACTGGACTTTGAAAGAGAACGAGATAATATAAGCAGGTTTAAGAGCCTAAATAAGAGTGTTAAATGCATAGCAGTACCTTATGTGGTTGAAGAGTTTACTTCAACTAGAGTGCTTACTATGGAGAATATACAGGGTTTTAAGATCAATGATATATATAATATAATGAAAGAAGGCTATGATAGGACAGATATTGCAAAAAAACTGGCTCTTTCCTATTGTAAGCAAATATTTGATGATGGCTTCTTTCATGGAGATCCACACCCAGGTAATCTTCTAATAAGAGATGGTAAGATATGTTTTATTGACTTTGGACTTATGGGAGAACTTTCAGAATCAATAAAGGAATCATTAAATGATGCTATGATGGCTATAGCCTTAAAGGATATAGACAAAGTAATGGATTTCTTAATGGAGGTAGGAGTAAAGAAAGGTAGAGTAGATAGAACGGTTTTATATGATGATATAGAGTATCTCCTTACCAACTATCTATCCACTTCCTTAAAAAATATAAGAATATCCACTTTACTTAGAGAAGTTTTTGATATTGCAGAAAGAAATAACATACAGCTTCCGACAGAACTAATAATACTAGTTCGAGGAATGGTTATATTAGAAGGAGTAATAGCTGAAATTGCTCCTGATATGAATATATTAGATGTAGCAATACCTTTTGTAAAATCGAAGAACAAGTACTTTATCTTAAACAAGTTAAAAAGTGATGAGCTGGCTTTAAAGACTTATACTATATTAAGAGACAGTATAAAGATTCCATCAAAAATAGTAGAGCTATCGGATAGTGTAATTCAAGGAAGAGCTAGGGTTAACCTTCAAATCCCAGACCTTGAAAAAACAGTTGACCATCTTAATAAGATGATCAATAGAGTAGTTTTTGGACTTATAGTAGCAGGTATGATCATTGGTTCTTCTATAATAACTGGTTCCAATGTTGGCCCAAAGGTAAGAGATATATCCGTTATAGGTATAACAGGATACTTTGCTTCAGGAATATTTGCACTTTGGCTTCTAATATCAATAATAAGGTCTGGTAATTTAAAGTAGAACAGGCCATATCGTCCAATGTCTGTTGGATGATATGGCCTGTTTTTTACTATCTAGGTTTAGTGTCGTCTTTATAGTCAGGAAGCCCAGAAGTAAATGTATAAGGAAAAGTAGGCTGATAGTTAGGAAATTCTTTTTGAAGTCTATCCTTAAAGTATACTTCGTAAGCAGCTTTTGCTACATCTGCAGCTAAGAAACCATGTGCACCATCATACATTACTACAGCTACAACTATTTCAGGATCGTCTATTGGCGCACAAGATACATAAACTCCGTATGCACTTCTTCCTATTGATTCCTGGGTTTGTTCGTTGTAAGTTGCTGTACCAGTCTTACCTCCTGTAGGTATTGGGAAGTCCCTAAATACTGAACTAGCAGTTCCTAAGTCATCTGTATTGGCCTGTTGCATACCCTGTTTTATTAAATTTAAATTTGTAGGACTAATATCTATTTTATTTAATACCTCAGGCTTAAATTCTTGCACTACTTTACCTGTGGAATCCGTTATTTTATCTACTAGATGTACCTTATATCTAGTACCACCATTTACTATAGTAGCTATATAGTTTGCTAACTGAACTATTGAAAAGTCATTCATACCCTGTCCTATGGATGCGAGAACTAGTTGAGCCGGTGTGTTTATGATAGCAGTTTTATCGTAGATAAACTGCTCAATAGCCTTTTTTACATTATAGTTGGAGTATTTTTTCCCAGAGTCAGTATATTTTTTCACTCTATCCTCAAAAACCTTAGAATCTTTTTGGAGCTGGTTAAGTAATGGATCTAAGCCTTTATCGAAATCATTTAACCCTACTATATTTGAGCTGTTTGTATTCTTTATAAAATTTAAAATATAGTCTTTAATTTTTTGCTTTGTAGCTTTTAAGTCATCACTGTCGTCGTCCTTACTTGCTATATCTAGAGGTACAAATGTAGTACTATCGCCATACTTTCCTGCTTCAAGGGCGTTGACAAGTTCAAATTTGGCATACAGTAGAGTTTGATCCTTGGCATATTGATAATTATAAGTCTGACCAAAACTTTCACCTATTTCTATTCCGGTGCTTCCTTTTGTTTTACTTTTAGGGTCGCTACCCATGCCTAGTTGCCAAGCGTATTTGGCTAAGCTGTCCAAGGCGGAAGTGTTCATTCCGTTTTTCTCATAAAGCTTTAGTCCAGTTTGATAAAAGAAATAATTACAAGAAACAGCTATAGCTTTTTTTATGTCTACTGCAGAACCGTGATATCCATCATCATGAAATTGCTGGCTTCCTAGTAATTTATCTGTAAAAGGAGCAGCATCATTAACAGTAGTTCTACTATCGATAACTCCTTCTTGAAGGCCTGCTAAAGCTGTAAGTGGTTTAAAGGTAGAACCAGGGTGAATAAGCCCCGTGGTAGCATAGTTATAAAAAGGCTTAGGAATAAGATCATATGGATCTTGTCTTACACCACTTTTATCCTTAGGAAACAAATCATCAACAGTCTTATTTAGATGATGTTTGTTTATGAAGTCCTGACCAATCTTATCGTAGTCTGGGGAGAAGTATTGCTTAGATACTTCTGGAGTAAGTAGACTAGGATCAGAAATAATATTAGCATCATAGCCTGGATAACTGGATAGTGCTAGAACTCTGCCCGTTTTAGCCTGCATAACTATAGCAGCTCCTCTTGTGGCATTAAAGTTGCTTTTATTGCCATCTTCATGATCCACATATTGTGTTGCTACAAAGTTTAGCCTATCTTGTAGGGTTTTATCAACAGCATATTGAATATCTTTATTTAGAGTTAGGTATATATTTTCACCAGGACTAGAGTCTTGCTTAAATAGTTCTTCGGTTTTTCTTCCTTCAGAATTTACATTCACGATTGTGTGACCTGTATTACCCTTTAATACAGATTCGAAAGCTGACTCTATACCAGACTTACCAATAAGGTCAGTGGATACATCATAGCCTCTTTCTTCGTACTTATCTTTCTTTGAACTATCTATTGATGAAACATAGCCTATTACACCAGAAGCTAAAGTATCCTTGCCATAGGGATAAGTTCTCATTGGCTCTACAGATATATCTATTCCTGGCAAGTCATTAAGCTTTTGATAAAAGATGTAAGGAGTATCTTGCTTTAGATTATATGCTATTGTAATAGGTTTAAAGTTTGAAGAACCTTGCATTTTAATAGCATCTTTAACTAGCATATATCTTCTAAGCTCTTGAATAGAATATTTTTTTAATAGTGTTGTTGCTATTTCCTTAGGTGTATAACTATTTTTATAGTTCTTTTTTTCTTTATCTGTGGGGTTAAGTATATCGTACATGTTATAATACTTTAGTAGATAATTAAAAGTATCTTCTGCACTGATTTTTAAAAGTTTTTCATTAATTTGATTTTCTTCATCAAAGGTAAGGTCGCTTTTATCTTTTAAAGCTGGGATAGTCTTTTTCACAACATCGTTAAGATTTCTGGATCTTTTAAAAGATATTTCTTGATTCTTTCGTGTATCATCAGAATCACCAGTAAAATCAAAGTAAGGCTTTCCATCTTTATCTATTTTAAGTTTAAAGCTGTCTTGTTGTTCATCGCCTCTATCATCTAATATCTTAAATACTTTTCTCATGGTATCATAAAACTTTGCTGAGGACTCATCTGTTGTAGTAAAAGTAAGCTTATAAATAGTTTTATTAGTTGCGAGTATATTACCAGCAGAATCAAATATCTTACCTCTTGCAGCTTTTTCTGATATAACTCTCCTTGATCGAGTGTTGGCTTTTTCCGTATAATCATCATATTTAAAAACTTGTAGATATATCAACCTTGATATTATACATATAAAGACAAACAGCATTATAATTAGAAGCGCATTAAATCTATTTAGGAATTTTCGCTTTTCTTTTTTTTCTTCCATAACATACCACCTTTCATATACTTGAAAAAAACGATATAATTAACAAATTATAACAAGTATTATTTTTACATAAAACTAGATAGATTTCTATACTTATTTGGTAACAATAGTATATTTTTAGAAAAATCACTATAAATATTCATCAAATTATAAGTATATTTTTTTTATTATTCAAAGTATAATTTTTTTATAAAGTTATATATGGATGTACCACTTAATATTAAGAGCTATATTTTTGCATTGAGGTGGGGCATTTTTAGAAACGGAGAAAGGCTATATCTATGGAAGAGAATTCTATATTGAATTATTGTGATAAAAGACAATACTTAAAGGGAATACAATGTTATGAAGATAGTCTAGTTGATGATTTTTCAATAAATATAAAATCATTAGAAGGTAAGGGGGCTAACTCTTATTTTATAGATACATATGTAAAATCGGACATTAATGATGATAGGTATAATGTACGTATTTCATTAAATGATAATGTTGGCTTTACAAGCTTCAATTGTAATTGTCAGTTCTTTAATCAGGAGTATAGGAGAAAAGGAATATGTAAGCACATAGCTGCGGTAATGGTAAGATTTTTTAGGGAAAAGCAGAATACTGTAGCTTATAAAAGAAATAATCTACAGGTTAGAAAGATTTTTGATGAGATGAGTACAGCCTTATTGAGTAAAGAACGAGAAGAGCTTAATCTGAGTGTTAAACTCGAGTTCAATAGAATGAATTTTGTTGAGAGTTCAATGGAAATAAAGGTTGGGAAAGAAAGAAATTTTTTAGTAAAGGACATAAAGGAATTCTTGCAAGCTTACGATGAGGGGAAAATAGTAAGCTTATCTAAAAATTTTGAATTTGATGGAGCTATTCATTATTTTAGCGAAGACAGTAAACAGATTATAGAGCTTATAAGAGAGATAGATGAAAATGATAGGCTTACAAGAAACTTATACAATTATTCTACTCCCAATATGAGATTGATAGAAGGTAGAAAGGTTTATCTGTCTTTAACTCAATTAAAAAGGCTCCTTAGAACAATTAAGGGAGATATAGATTGTAGCATTAATGGAAGAGAATATAGCGGTGTAAAAATAATAGAAGACAATCCAATGAATTTTATAATTAATGCTTATGAGAATACAATAAAACTTTCCTACGGCGAGGACATTCCAATAGCATTAACTTCTACAAATGACGTATTGTTTCTTAACAATAATATATACTTGCCTGATGAAAATAGTATTAAAGTCCTTAAGCCTATAATTAATATTTTGAAAAAGGAAGCATCAATATCTTTTGAAAATGAGGATAGAGATAAACTTACTTCTTTGGTGTTGCCAACTTTAAGCCAACATAGTAGTTTTGTTAACATAGATGAGGTATCTAGGGAAGAACTAGAAGTAGTGCCTCTTAAAACTAGATTTTACATAGATAGAGATAATGACAATATATTTATAGATATAGTTTACTGTTACGGCCAGTATGAGATTGATCCTCTTAAAGAAGTAGACGTACCTAAATATATCATTAGAGAAAAGGTTAAAGAGCAAGAGATTGTAAATAGAATAAATAGCTATGGTTTTACTCAAGAAGATAGGTTTGTTCTTGAGGAGGAAGAAAAGGTAGTGGAATTTTTAAGATGGGGAGTGGTGGCACTATCAGGTTTAGGAGAAATATATTATTCTGAGAGTTTTAAAAAGCTAAAGGTACATACGCCTAGTAGTTACAAAGGTGCTATAAGAATGAGTGACAATGGACTTTTAGAAATATATTTCTCTATAGAAGGGGTAGATAATAGGGAGTTATGGAACATATTTGCCTCGATAAAGCAGAAGAAGAAATACTACAAGCTTAAGAATGGTGATTTTATTACCCTTGAAGAGAAGGAATTAAAGGTTTTAGAAGAAATACTTGCTTATGCAGAGGTAAGAAAAGATGAACTTAATAATGGGTGCTTTAAGGTTCCTTCCTACAAAGGGTATTACATAGAAGATATTATAGAAAAGAATCAATTGGAATTTATGAAGAATACCAGAGAATTTGATAATCTGTATTTTAGAACAAAGAAAATGGATGTTTCAGATATTGATATACCTAAAGCTTTTGATAAGATTATGAGAGATTATCAGAAGGATGGCTTCAGATGGTTTAATATGCTATACAAGTTTAGATTTGGGGGTATATTAGCGGATGAGATGGGGCTTGGAAAAACTCTTCAGACTATAGGTTTTCTAAAGTCAATAAATATTGGATTACCAGCTTTAATAGTAGTGCCTAGTTCTCTTGTATATAATTGGAGAGATGAATTTGATAAATTTTCACCTGATACAAAAGTTGCAATTGTTCAAGGGAATAAAGAGCTTAGAGAAAGCTTGCTAAAGCAATATGAAAATTATAATGTTATCATTACCTCATATGCTCTTTTAAGAAGAGATATAGAGTTATATTCAAATAAAGAATTTTCTGTATGCATAATAGATGAGGCACAGAATATTAAAAATAATAATTCTCAGAATGCTAAAAGTGTAAAGAAGATAAAAGCAACCTGTAGGTTCGCTCTAACTGGAACCCCTATAGAAAACAACCTTGGAGACTTATGGTCAATATTTGATTTTATAATGCCAACATATCTTTTGAGTAAAATGAATTTTTCCACTAGATATGAGTCACCTATCATGAAGGATAGAGATACAGGAGCACTAGAGGAATTAAATAGAAAGATAAAGCCATTTATTCTTAGACGAACTAAGAATATGGTACTGGAACAGCTACCTCCTAAGATAGAGTATTCTATCTCTGTTGATATGATTGATAAGCAGAAGAAGATATATGCATCCTATTCTAAGGCGGCATTAAGAGAATTTGAGAAACAGGGGTTAGATGCTCCTAAGCTTAAAGTACTTGGCGCATTAACGAGGCTTAGGCAGATCTGTAGCGATCCATCTGTGCTCATTGAAGGATATAAGGGACATAGCGGAAAGCTTGAGGCTTTAATGAATATAGTAGAAAAATCAAAGGCAAATAGAAAGAAAATCTTAGTTTTTTCTTCTTTTACAACTGTACTTAAAAATATAGCAGTTCATCTTGAGGAGAATAATATAGGATATCTTTACTTAGATGGAGATACTGACATAAAAGAAAGAACTGAGATGGTAAAGCGCTTTAATCTTGGAGATGATTTGGTCTTCCTTATATCACTAAAAGCAGGCGGCACTGGACTTAATATAACAGGAGCAGAGATAGTGGTGCATTACGATCCATGGTGGAACCCAGCAATAGAAGAACAGGCTACTGATAGAGCTCATAGAATAGGTCAAAGGAAAGCTGTAGAAGTTATTAAGCTTATTACTAGGGGCACAATAGAAGAACGTGTATATGACCTGCAAAGAAAGAAAAAAGAATTTATACAAAAGATAATAGGCGAAGACATAAGAGATTATAGTACTTTTAGTGATATGTCCTTAGAAGAACTTAAGGATTTGTTCAGATAAAGTAATTTACTATCTAGGTTGCTTCAGTGATTTCTTTAATGTTAAGGAAAGGTCGCTGAAGTAACTTTTTTTATGGAATATAATTATATCTATGTAAATTTTAAGATAGTCATAAACTTTTCTTAAGGTGAACTTAAGTTTTCAGCTCTACAATAATAATATGAGTTAAGAAAATAATTATAATTGAAAAGGGTGGTATTATAATGAATATTTTTAAGGGATTCATTAAAAGTTTTTATGACTTCAAAAGTTATGCTGTTTTTAAAAAGCAATCAGGAGGTAAATCATTTCTTTATAGCTTACTTTTAGCTATTGTTTTTTCTATAGTGGCCTTCGGTCCTATTACATACAAAGTAAACAGTACTATGAAGGATTTAGCTAGTGAGTATAATGAAAAAGTGCCTGATTTCCAGATAAAAGGTGGACAGTTACAAATACCTGATAATAAAGGTGCTGAGATAGTAAGTGATAAAAGCACTTTTGTACTAGATAACACTTCTGATGTTAATGTTTTGGCAGATAAATATAAAAATGCCGTGATCTTTGGAAGGGATAGTTTAGTGCTAAGATCAGAGGGGACAACTGCTTTAAATCAAAAATACTCTTTGTTGAATTTAGAAGTTGGTAAAGCAGAGATTGGAAACTTTTTAAACATGCATGCTACACTAGCAGCATTACTATTTGGATTCTCAACTATTACATTTATAATAGGACTTTATATTAGAGCATTATTAGTTGCATTGTTGGGAACAATATTTAAAGGTGAAACAACCTTTGGTCAAAGATATAAATTAAGTTTATATGCTACGACTCCTTCGGTAGTATTAAGTGCAATTTTTGCAGTAGCAGGATTAAACTTCCGTGGAACTACAATATTACCTTTTGTGTTAGGCCTTGTATATTTATACCTTGGTATTCAGGGAATAAATAAGGCTGAATAAGAAGAATTAGCTGATGAGCTATAATATAATAAAGCTATTGACATTGGTTTTAATGTAAACTAATATAATATATAGAAATACATTGAAGAGAAGAGTAATGATATGGACTGCCTATAAGAGAGCTGGGGTAGGTGAAAGCCAGTGACAGAAAGTTTCATGAACATGGACTCGGAGTAGATTTCCTGAATTTTTAGGGAAGTACGGTAGCAACCGTTATATTGCAAAGTGATGAAAGCTTTTAGTGGAGTCACTTAATAAGGTATCTATTGTGAGATAGATATAAAGTAGAGTGGTACAGCGTGAATTCGCCTCTGCATGGACATATATAGTCTGTGCAGAGGTTTTTTGTTTTTGATGTGTTTAATTTCAACACGCTACGTTAACAAAGCCTTTATTTTATGGATTGATATTAAAAAGTTTAGCCGTTTGTGGTTTTAGTATAAAGAAAATTCATGAATAGCTATATTTAATATAATTTTGTAAGTTCATATTATGTATAATTATTAATCTATAGAATAATACAGGAAATAATATAAATATAATGTACATTAGGAGGACATAGATATGTGTAAAAAACCATATTACATTACAACACCAATTTACTATCCATCCGCAAATCTACATATAGGAAATACCTATACTACAGTTGCAGCAGATGCGCTTGCAAGATTTAAGAGACTTACAGGGTATGATGTTATGTTTCTTACAGGAACAGATGAGCATGGACAAAAGATACAAAGAATAGCAGAAGAAAAAGGGGTTACACCAAAAGAATACGTAGATGAGATAGTAGCAGGAATAAAGAGTTTATGGGAGCTTATGGATATAAGCTATGATAAATTTATAAGAACAACAGATGACTATCATATTAAGGCAGTTCAGGATATATTTAAGAAGCTATATGACCAAGGTGATATATATAAAGATTCATATGAAGGTTGGTACTGTACTCCTTGCGAATCCTTCTGGACAGAAACTCAACTTGTAGATGGAAAGTGTCCTGATTGTGGTAGACCAGTAGAAAAGGCTAAGGAAGAAGCTTATTTCTTCAAGATGAGTAAATATGCAGATAGATTGATACAATATATCGAAGAGCATCCTGAATTTATACAACCAGAATCAAGAAAAAATGAAATGCTAAACAATTTCTTGAGACCAGGACTTCAAGATCTTTGTGTATCAAGAACAAGCTTTAACTGGGGTATACCAGTAACTTTTGATACTGATCACGTAATATATGTATGGATTGATGCACTTTCAAACTATATAACAGCTTTAGGCTATGGCAATGAAGATACAACTCTTTATGAGAAGTTCTGGCCAGCAGATGTTCACTTAATAGGAAAAGATATATTAAGATTCCATACAATATATTGGCCAATTATGTTAATGGCTCTTGACCTTCCACTGCCAAAGCAAGTATTTGGTCATGGTTGGCTACTAGTAGATGGTGGAAAGATGTCAAAGTCAAAGGGTAATGTAGTAGATCCTGTGGCTCTTGTAAATAGCTTTGGAGTAGATCCAGTTAGATATTATCTTCTTAAAGAAATACCATTTGGATCTGATGGATTATTTAATAACGAGATATTTATAAAGAAGATAAATTCTGATCTTGCCAACGACTTGGGCAATCTTTTATCAAGAACAATAACTATGATAGAGAAATACTTTGATTGTGTGGTTCCAGCTCCAACTGCAAAAGAAGCGATTGATGATGAATTAATAAGATTAGCTTTAGACACTCCTGGAAAAGTAGAAGCGGCAATAGATGAATTAAAGATTCCTGAAGCTCTTGAAGCTATTTGGAACTTAATTGGTAGAGCTAATAAATATATAGATGAAACTACTCCTTGGATACTTGCAAAAGATGAAGCTAAGAAAGAAAGACTTGGGACAGTTTTATATAACCTAATAGAAAGCTTAAGATTTGCTTCAGTTATGATATCTGCTTTCTTACCAACAACAAGTACAAAGATCAATGAACAGATAAATGCTGAGGTTACAACTTGGAATAGTCTTTCAGCTTTTGATGGAACTAGTGCTGGTAATAAGGTTAATAAAGGTGCAGTTATATTCCCAAGAATAGATGTAGATGCAAAGCTAGCGGAACTAGAAGCTCTAAGAGAAGCTCAGCTTAAAGCTACAAAAAAAACTGAAATGAAGCCAATTAAAGAAGAAATAACTATTGAAGATTTTGAAAAAATAGACTTAAGAGTTGCGAAAGTAATTGCTTGTGAACCTGTAAAAGGTGCTAAGAAATTATTAAAGCTTAAGGTGGATTTAGGTGGAGAAGAAAGACAGGTTATATCTGGAATATCACAATACTATAAGCCAGAAGAGCTAGTTGGCAAGAATATAGTTTTAGTGGCTAACCTAAAGCCTGTAAAGCTTAGAGGAGAACTTTCTCAAGGAATGATTCTTGCAGCAGCAACTGATGATGACGGTAAGTTGTTTGTAGTTGATCCAGGCGATCTTGAAACTGGAAGCATTGTAAGATAAGAACTAGCAAAAACTCGTCTATTAGATAGGCGAGTTTTTGCTTAATCAATACTAAATAGGGGGCTAAATAAATGAAAGTAGTTATAGGCAATTCTTGGCCTTATGCCAATGGTTCATTGCATTTAGGTAGGTTATCATCTGTAATTCCAGGAGATGTACTTGCTAGGTACCATAGAGCGAAAGGTGATGAGGTTATATTTGTTTCAGGCAGTGACTGTCACGGAACACCTATAGCCATAAAAGCTAAGGAAGAAAAGAAGGCTCCAAGAGAGATATCAGATTATTATCATAGAGAGTTCGAACACTGCTTTAAATCATTAGGAATATCTTATGATGTGTATGATAAAACTGATAGCGCTAATCATCACAAGGTGGTAAAAGAGTATATAAAGGAATTATATGATAATGGGTTTATATATGAAAAAGTTGTAGCACAAACCTACTGCGAAAGCTGTAATCAATTTCTTCCAGATAGATATATTGAAGGAATATGTCCTCATTGTGGAGGAATTGCCAGAGGGGATCAGTGTGAACAGTGTTCAGAGATTCTTGATCCTGAAGATTTAATAGATAGAAAATGCAAGATATGTGGTTCAGAGCCAGTTGTAAAAGAAAGTAGACATCTATTCTTTAAACTCTCTAATTTTGATAAGAAGCTAAGAAACCTTTTGGATTCAGAACATGGTTGGAGAGACAATGCAGTAAAGTTAACTGAAAGATATATCAATGATGGTCTTAGAGATAGAGCTGTGACAAGAGACTTAGAATGGGGAATTGATGTTCCTATTGAAGGCTTCCAGGACAAAAAGATATATGTTTGGATTGAAGCAGTTATGGGATATCTGTCAGCTTCTCTTAGATGTTGCAACGAGGATAAAAATCTGATTAAGAAATTCTGGAGTGAAAAGGATAGTAGAGTTTACTTAATACATGGTAAGGACAATATTCCGTTCCATACAGTTATATTTCCTTCTATACTTTTTGCGCTTGGATTTGAAGATGTGAACCTTAGAATAGTATCTAGCGAATATTTGAATCTGGAGGGAAAAAAGTTTTCAACTAGTAGAAACTGGGCAGTGTGGGTTCCTTATATTATAAAACACTATAATCCAGACTCTATAAGATACTTTTTAATGTCAAATGGCCCTGAAAAGAGAGATTCAGATTTTTCATGGAGAGAATTTATAAATGCTCACAATAGTGAGCTTTTAGGGGGCTTTGGTAACTTTATCAACAGGACTCTAACTTTTATCAACAAAAACTACAATGGAACATTGCCTAACTGTGGATTAAATTTAAAGATAAGAAATGATATAGAAAAGACCTATACTGATGCAGGAAAAAGTATTGAAAATGGTGAGTTTAAAGATGCAATAAACACTATATTTGCACTAGTGAAGAAAGGCAATAAGCTTTTTGACGAAGAGACACCATGGATAACAATCAAGGAAGATGAAAAAAGATGCAGGGAGACCCTATACAATTGTGTTCAGATTATAGTTAATTTATCGAATTTACTAAATCCTATAATACCTTTTTCTTGTGAAAAGTTAAGAGGCTTCTTAGGTATAGAGAAGGCTAGTTGGAACCTACAAGAACTAAAAGATATTAAAATAAATAATTTAGATTTATTATTTGAAAGAATTGATAAGAAGACAATTGAATATGAGGTCATGAGATTAAAAGCAGGTAAGGCCTAGACAGTAAAAAAATTACCCTTGAAAGTATGTGTAAGGGGAACAACTTTCAAGGGTTTTAGCCTATTTATAAATGGTTTTAAGGGGTAAAATTATTTTGTGCTTAGCTACTTTACATATATAACTATAAATCATTAATATGTCGGTTTGATGTCAAAAACATAAAAAAATTATGAACACAAAATTTAACTTTGAGCTTCTATGGATTCTATATCTAATATCTTAATAGATTTTCTATCATAATCTATTAAACCTTCCTCTTTCATCTTTATAAGCTCCCTAGATAGTGAAGGTCGTTGAACACCTAGTTTATCAGACCATTCTTTTTTAGTCATATTAAGTTCTATTAAAGGATTATTTGATTTGTTATATTTTATCATTAAATAATGACATATCATCTGACGTAATGATTTCATACTTACTTGCTTTAGTTTTGAGCTTAAGGCAACTGCTTTGTTAGACAGTATCCTAAATAGTTTTAGCATAAATACATGGTCTTTTTCACAAAGCTCATACACTGCTTCTTTGGCTATATGGAGTACCTCAGAAGGTTCCTTACATATAACTGACATAGGATACTTGTTTGTATCTCCAAATAATAAGTTTTCACCAAATACATTTCCGGTTTCTATGGTGGAAACTACAAGTACATTACCATCAGAATCAAATTTTTGTATATCAATTTTGCCAGATAGAATAACACTAAGATGCTTACATTGCTCATCCTCTATAAAGATAATATCATTTGTACCATAGCGTTTTAAGGATGATTTACTATTTGAAAGTATAGATTTAAGATTTTCTTCATTAAAGTGGGAAAATAACTTGCATTTTTGAAGATTTATAATTATTGAACTAGTATTATTCATATTATCACCAACCGTATAAGGATACTTTAAAAGTACATAATTTACACTATATAAAAATCTTTATAGCCTAAACATTATGCTGCTTTTATATTAATAGATATTATATCTAAAGATATGTAAATTAACAACTTTACAAACAAATTTGTGGTATGAATTCTATTACACATAGAGTAAAGACAAGATGATTATAGAAAGGATTGATTATTATGAAGTATTTCTTTGGTGTTTTAATTGGAGCCATAATAGGGTATATAACCAATTGGGTTGCTATTAAAATGCTTTTTAGACCTCATTATGAAAAAAGGATATTGGGATTTAAGGTGCCTTTTACACCAGGACTTATACCTAAGGAAAAAAGTAGGATATCTAAGAGCATAGGAGAAACTGTAGGTAATCACTTACTTACTAATGAAGTTATTATAAATGCGTTGAACAATGATAATATAAAGATACATCTCAAAAACATAATAAAAGAACAAGTAAATGAGTTTTCTAACTCGAATCAATCTATTAATGAAGTATTACAACTGAAGCTTGGTAAATATTATACTAAGTTAAGAATAAAAGCTGAGTATAAAATATCAGACTATATATTAAATAGATTTAATGATGAGGGGCTTATCGATACTGTTTCGAAGTTTGTAACAGACAAAATAATAATTGGATTATCAGAAAAACCAGATAAGTTAAAGGCTGTTTTAGAGAATGATAAGTTTTATGCACTGTTCCTAAACAAATTTGCAAATGAAGAAGATAAGGAAAAGTTGTCAAGTTTCATATGTCGTAATCTAGACGAGGACTTAAATAAGTTTATAAATGAAGATAAGTGTATAGAAGAACTAATTCCTTCAGAAATATTTGCAGCGTTAAATGTTTATATGTTCAATGAAAGGCATAGTATAGTAAATAAACTTTTGTCTATGCTTAGAGAAGAGGAAGTGGAAATTAAAATTAAAGAAGCTATAAAGAATAACGTTCTATCAGGTATGAATTCTTTAGCATCAATGTTTATAAATGTAGATTCTTTATATGACAAATTTCTTGTCGCTATAGACGGGTACCTTGGCGAAGAAGATAATATAGTTTATATAGTATCCTATCTGGGAGAGGCTGCATCAAACTTTGGTAAAAAAACAGTTGGTGAAGTCTTGAGCGCAGTTCCAGAGAACTCAAAGCAAAGTATAATGAATACTATATCAAAATCTATAGTAGAAAAAGCCTTATCAAAGGAAATAATAGATGAAGGATTGAAATTTATTACAGATAAAGTGGATAATTTTCATTCATATCACCAAATTTTAATTAGAATATCAGAGAACTATCAGGATAAGATAACTGATTATATAAGAAGAGTATTAAGAAATACTTTTAAGAGTAGTGATATTTCTGTTAAAATTAACAATGTTATAAGGGTAACTTTGGATGATATACTAGATAACTCAATGTCTATAGCAATGCCTTATGATAATAAAGTAGCTGATGAAATATATAGCATAGCTGAGAGGATATATGATAAGTTTATCAATAATGAGGCTTCGAGTATTATTAACTTAATTAATATACCACAAGTAGTGGAAAAGCAAATTAACTCTTTTGACGTAGATTATGCTGAAAAAATAATATTAGAAATTGCAAATAAGGAGTTAGCGGCTATAACTTGGCTTGGCGCCCTTTTAGGTGGTATATTAGGAATCTTATCTCCTCTACTTGCTACTATAGGGGCATAGTTGTATATTTTTGTTAATTTATGACAACAATTAGATATTGGGTTTGCTTAGAAATTATCCATATTGATGGAATTGTTTGAAAATTCAATTTGACAGCTTATACATCTTATGTGATAATTTATATATTCAATTTTGCGAGGTGAATATTATGGGTGATTTGACATTAAATATATTTGATACCCATGCTCATTATGACGATGAATCATTTGAAGAAGATAGAGCTGAAGTTGTAAAACGTATTCAAGATAATGGCGTTATAGGAGTACTTAATTGTGGATCCTCAATGCATGGTGCTGAGATGTCCGTTAAGTTGGCCAAAGAGTACGACATATTCTATGCAGCGGTAGGAATACATCCGGAAAATGCCAATGAATTTAATGACGAAAACTTTGGTAGAATAAAAGAATTAGCTAAGTATGATAAAGTAAAGGCTATTGGTGAAATAGGACTTGACTATTATTGGGAGGAAAACCCACCTAAGGAAGTTCAAAAGAAGGCCTTTAGGGCTCAAATGCAGCTGGCAGATGAGTTGGGGTTGCCAGTAGTTATACATGATAGAGAAGCACATGGGGATACTCTTGAAATAATTAAGGAATTTCCAAATGTAAAAGGAACTATTCATTGTTTCTCTGGTAGTGTTGAGTTTGCCAAAGAATGCCTGAAGTTAGGATATTATATAGGCTTTACTGGTGTGGTGACCTTTAAAAATGCTAAGAAGATCTTAGAAGTAGCTAGTGAGGTTCCATTAGATAGAATGCTAGTAGAAACAGATTGTCCTTATATGGCTCCTACGCCTTATAGAGGTAAGCGAAATCAATCTGACTATATAAGATATATAATAGAAAAATTGGCAGAGATAAAAGGAGTAGAACTAAAAGAAATTAATGAACAGTTTGTAAGAAATATAAAAGAGTTGCTAAAATTATGATAATAGGTTAAAATATACATACTGTTTTACATTTTATGGAAGCAGAAAATAATAGTAATAACTGAACGATAAAACTAATATATATATACAGTAATAAACTTGGGCCATTTATCTGTAAATATCCCCCAAACTGACTGTTTCCTCATTAATGCTCTCATTTTTAATTAATAAAGTTATTCCAATATATGCAGATGGTGCATTTAAAGACAGTCAATAACAAAGCAAGAGGCTAAAATTTGACAAAAATCGATCTTTTAAGTTATAATGCTACAGACGCTCTTGCCAAAGGAGGGAAAATAAATGGTAGAAAAAATAAGAAGTAATGTAAAAAAGATTTTTTCTAATGGTCCTAAGGCAAAAATCGTGTTGGGGCTTGTTGTTGCAGCAGGCTTGGTTATAATTATCTTCAACATGAGAAAGACTGTAATAGTTAGTATAGACGGAAATGAACAGACATTAACGACATTTAAAGGGACTGTTAAAGGGGCATTACACGATAACGGTATAGTTCTAGGCCCTAAGGACAAGATTCAACCATCTCTAGATCAAGCTGTGAAGAACAAGATAAAGATTAACATAAAAAAAGCAGTTGATGTTGAGGTTGGAGTTGATGGAAAAGAGCTAAAGATACAAACCGCAGAAGGTAACGTAAATGAAATGTTAAGTGCTGAAGGTATAAAGCTTCAAGAATTTGATAAGATATCTCCGGCAGTAAACACCCAAATAACAGCAGGAATGAAAATAGAAGTTACAAGAGTAGAGTCAAAGGTTGTTAAAGAAAGTCAACAGCTAGACTTTAGCACTATTGTTAATAATGATGACAATTTGGACAGAAGCGTTGTAAAAACAATTCAGGAAGGTGCTCCTGGAGAGAAGGAAGTTACTTATAAGGTTATCGTTGAAAATGGTAAAGAAGTAAGTAGAAAAGCAGTAGCTGAAAGGGTTGTAAAGGATCCGCAGAACAAAGTTGTTGTTAAGGGAACTATGAATACTCTGGCATTGTCCAGAGGAGACTCAATATCGTACAAGAAAAAGATGTCGGTTGTTGCAACAGCTTATACTGGAAATGGTACCACTGCAACTGGAAACATACCCAAGAGAAATTCTAGTGGAACTAGTACTATAGCAGTAGATCCTAGGGTAATTCCTTTAGGAACAAAGGTTTATATACCTGGTTATGGATTTGCTATTGCACATGATACTGGTGGTGCGATAAAGAATAATAGAGTTGATCTTTACATGAACTCAAATAGCGATGCAAATTCGTGGGGTGTTAGAAACGTAGATGTTTACATTATTGCTTATCCAGGTCAAGGATAATGAGAAAATAGAGATAACAGACTGTTATCTCTATTTTCTTCTTTATAAAATTATATTTTAGATAAAGATATTAATGAATCTGTGTAGATTGCTAAAAAGTTGACATAAATAGTATAACTAGTTAAATTAAGAGTATGATCAAATTGAGAAAGGAAGTCTTTTTGTGATAAAAGAAGTTATTGTAGTAGAGGGAAGAGATGACGTCACTGCTGTAAAGAAAGCTGTAGATGCAGAGGTTATAGCTGTTGGTGGATTTGGAATAAACGCAAGGGTTATTGGTAGGATAAAAGAGGCTCAAAAAAGGCAGGGAGTTATAGTTTTAACTGATCCTGATTTTGCTGGTGAAAAAATAAGAAGAATTATCTCAAAGAGGGTAGAAGGCATAAAACATGCTTATATTGCAAGGGAAGATGGTACAAAAGATGGTGATATAGGAGTAGAAAATGCAACTCCTGAAGTTATTATACGTGCACTTACGGAGGCTAAGGCAACTCAAAAGGAGAAGAGAGAAGATTTTACAATTCAAGATCTTTTATATTTTAAGTTAGTTGGAGATGGTGATGCCAAGAATAGAAGAGCTGCACTAGGTAAAGAGCTAAGTATAGGCTATGGAAATGGAAATCAGCTCCTTTCAAGATTAAATAATTATGGAATAACTAAGGAAGAATTTGTGGAAGCTATGAAAAAGGTAGATAAAAAGCTAAGTATAGGAGAATAGATATATGGATATAAGAGATGTAAAGACACAAGAGTTAGTAAAAAAATATAATTTTAAATTTACTAAAAGCTTGGGACAGAACTTTTTGGTCGATGATTCAGTCTTAGAGGATATAGTAAATGGAGCGGAAGTAACTGAAGAAGATGTGGTCATAGAGATAGGTCCTGGAGTAGGAACACTAACTGCTCAGCTGCTTAAAAAAGCTAAGAAAGTTATAGCTATAGAACTTGATGATGAATTGGTTCCAATATTACAAAATGAACTTGGAGAAAATCCTAATTTTCAATTAATCCATAAGGATGCACTTAAGGTAGATTTTAATGAACTTATTGGAGATGAGAAAAGTGTAAAGCTAGTGGCTAACCTTCCTTATTATGTTACAACCCCTATCATAGTTAGGTTGTTAAATGAAGGGTACAACTTTAAGTCTTTAACTGTAATGATTCAAAAAGAGGTAGCTGAAAGAATAAACTCAGAGCCAAATTGTAAGGAATACGGATCTATTTCAGTTCTTGTTCAATACTATTGTGATACAAATATAATAAGATATGTTTCACCTAATTGCTTTATTCCAAGACCTAAGGTTGAATCTGTAGTTATAAGGTTAGATAGACTTGAGAAACCTAGAGTAGAGCTTAGGAGTGAAAAGTTGTTTTTTGATGTAGTTAGAAGTTCTTTCAATATGAGAAGAAAGACTTTATGGAATGCTGTGAAGAGTATAGGTCTTCCTAAAGAAAATATGGAAAGAGCTTTTGAAAGTAGTGGAATTGACCAAAAGAGAAGAGGAGAAACTTTAAGTATAGAAGAATTTGCTGCGCTTAGTGATGCTATTTATGATGAAAAGGACAAAGTGAAATAGTGCTAGTACATAATACTTTTTTGTTAATTACATAGTATATCTTGTATAACCACCTAGATTCAAGAATATGCTTAAACATAACCGGTGATAATGATGATATGAGTAATAGACTAAGCAAGTAGTATAACTATATATGAATGCTTTTCAATCATATTATAAGACTTTCCACATATAATATAAGGAATAAATATAATGTGGAGGGACTATTAAGTTGTCACACGGAAAATTATATAGGAGTTTTATTATACTTCAAGAAGACGAAAGAGGGCATTCTGTATCATCAGATAAGCCTTTGTCAGGATATGCGAAGATCGAGGCTAAGAATGATAAATGTAAGATAACCTTCTATGCGCAGAACTTAAAGAAAGATAATACCAAGCTGTGTATGATACTTATTTGTTCAAAAAAAGATAATAAGCAATTAATTAATTTAGGTCCGGTGAACATAACTGAACAAGGTAAGGCAGAAACAAGCTTTGAGTATCTAGCAAATGATATCGGCGGTGCTGGAATCCTGTTTGATAAGGTTTCTGGTGCAGCACTTGCTAAAGACCTAGATGGAAAATTGACCTTTGTATTAGGTGGGTTTATGAACGGTGAAACTCCTTCTGATGATTGGAAGTCTTATAAGGTAATTAGTGCAAAGGTAAAGGTTGATGAAAAAGTAGAGGTCAAAGTAGAAGAAAAAGTAGAACATCATGATGAGCATCATCATAAAGATGATCATAAAGATGAGCATAAAAAACTAGATCATGATGAAGAAGAAAAGGTTAAAGTACAGATTAAAGAAGAGATTGAACAAGAAATCGAAAAGAAAATCAACAGAGAAGAACAAAGTAAAGCAGAATCAAAGGATGTTGGTTTAGAGGCAGAGGATTCTGTAAAGGCTGAAGAAAAATCAGTACAACCTAGTGATGAGTCTAAACAGGTAGCAGATGAAGTATCAACTAGGGTAGAGGACAAAGTTGAGAAGACTTCTTCTGAAAGTGATGAGCCTGTGGAAGCTATTCTAGAGAATATAGATGATAGAGAAGAAGACGAACCAAAAGACGACAAATTTGATCAGTATGAGAGATCTATTATTGATTCGAAAGCTAATTTTGAGGATAGTCGCCAGGAGCCAGAAGAACAATATGAAGAACCTGACTTTTCTATTAGGGGAAGCATAGGAGAATTTTTTGAAAATGTTGTTCAGGATTTCGAAGAGATTAAAGGCTTTAGAGACATAAAGTACTGCAAGTGGTACAAAGTTCCCGTTAAAGATTTAGACGTTATGTGCAACATATCAAATTATAATAAGTATACAGTTGTATACTATCCTATGATAAACTATTATCCATATATTAAAAAGTATGGTCATTTTATGATTGGATTCAAATGTGATGATGAGGGAAGAGTTAAGTATTTAGTGTATGCAGTACCAGGAACAAAGGATAAACTGGAGCAACCTTATGGAGGTAAGTCAGGATTTGTAACCTGGATGCCAGATCCTAAAAAGGAAAGGGAATATGGTTATTGGTTAATGTTCTATGATTTTAAGAATTCGATGATAGTTGTGCCAATGAAATAAAATCAAGGTGGTGAGATTGGATAGTCTACTTAAACTAATTAAGTTAAAGCAGGATATCTTTTCACCACCTTTATTTGTAATAAATAGCTTGTACCCTTAATATACTGAAGTATATAACATATATTTTGGGAGGGGTAAGGTGAAAGAGATCATTAATAGAAAACAATTAGGAGTTATGTTAATTCTTATAGCCTTAATGGCAGTGCTATTTATAGCTCAAACCGGGTTTAATGATAGGTTTAGAATTGTATCATTAATGAATAGTAATATAACGGATTTTAAGCAGTATTCTGTAGTTAATGGTAAATATACATTTAAACTACCAAGTGAATGGGAAAGTGAGCAAAAGAGCTATCCTGGAAATTATATAGTCTATGATAATAATTTTAAAAATGATGACTTAGGTATACTAGGCTATGCTCAGGTTATAAACTCAAATGAAAAGTTGGACAAGGTTGTCAGTGATGATAAGAATAGATTGAGTACAGAAAAGATATTAGATTATAAGGTAGTAAGCGATAAGATTAATGGTAATGAATGCAAAAAAGTTAACTATAAAGAGAAGCTCAATAAGGGGAAGCTAGTATATCACAGTACATATTATGTTAGTGAGTCAGATGGAGTACTTTTTAAGGTGGACTTTAGCATAGGCCAAGACCAGTATAAGGAAAGCTTAACTTCTGTATTTGATACTGTGATTGAAAGTTTTAAAAGCAACAAATAGTTAATACCATAAAGGTTGATAATTTTAAAAGGTTGAGTTTAGAACTCTTTAGTATTATAATTTAAATAAACAAAATAGGAGAAGCATAAAGCTTCTCCTTTAAATATTGTTTTTAGTTTGAGAATTAACTGATAGATGTATGGAATACTTAGAATTTTATGTAGCATAAGATTATTTCTTGACTTTAGAATAATCTTAAATTATGAGTTAATTACGAAGTAGTACATCTGTATAAGGGGAGATTGGTACATAGTGAATAGTAAAAAGTATATTATTTTATCATTGATATCCGTTTTAGTATCGTTAATACTTGTATCCTGTAGTATAACCGATGCCATACAAAGCAAGCTTGGTAATAAAAACAAAGACTTTGAATATATAAAACAAAATAAGGTTGATAAGATAGTAATTCAGAGCACTAGAGATACTGGATTTAGGTTTGTAGTAACCGATAAGAGTACCATATCTGAGATATATGATTTATTGTCATCAGCCAAGGCTGTGTCAGAAAAGTCTAGTCTTGACCCTGATTATATTTTTGAAATGCAAATGGGTAAAGATATAAAGAAATTTAACTATGTTGTAGGTATATATGATAAAAAGACCGGTAATTTCTATGATGATAAATCCACATATGTAGTACCTAAAAGATTAGATAATGATATAATACAAAATCTTTCTTTTATTAGAAAGCCAAGAGAGTTTGAACACGTATATTATCAATCTATCATTGACGTAATGAAAAAAGATAAAGATAAACTAATTCAAGATGGTGGAAATATAGGTGTAGATATCTCTGAAGATAGAGATTGTGCACAGTATATACTATCTACTGACTTAGAACAGTTCAAAAGGGATATAAAAGCAGTTGTTCCTAAAGGGGAGTTAGTAACTAAAGATACTGACAAGTACGATACTTTAATAAGTGTTAAGAATCAAGGATACAAGACCACGACTTTTAAGACAATAGTTACTATAACTAGTAAGAAGGATAATTCTCAAACTAACTATTATGTAGATGCAAAATATGATGATTTTAATGCATGGCAGATAAGCGTATTAGATAAAAAACCAGATAGCTGGTAAAAATAGGAGGAACTAAAAGTGGGAAGTTGTTCAACATGTGCAAGCAAAGATAAGTGCTCAAGTGCTAAGAGTGGTACTAATGTATGCGTGAAGGTCATGCCTAAGTATGGAAATATAAAAAACATAGTAGGCATTATAAGTGGTAAAGGTGGAGTAGGTAAATCTACTGTTACTGGTATAATAGCGACTCATTTAAGAAAAAAGGGATATAAAGTTGGTGTATTGGATGCAGATATAACTGGACCATCAATGCCAAGATTTTTTGGAATCAATGAAAAGAGAGCTCAAATGATTCCTATAGATGATAAGAATAACTTTAAGTTCATTCCAGTTGAAACTGAAATGGGAATAAAGGTTATTTCAATGAACCTACTTACAGCAGAGGAGGCTCAGCCTGTAATATGGAGAGGCCCTGTAGTAACTGGAGTTCTAAATCAGATGTATACAGATACTGTATGGGATGAATTAGATTATTTACTAATTGATATGCCTCCAGGCACAGGTGATATAGCTTTAACTGTAATGCAAAGTTTCCCAATAGATGAGATAGTTGTAGTTTCTACACCTCAAGACATGGTTTCTATGATCGTAAAAAAGGTTGTAATAATGGCAGAGAAGGTTGGAGTTCCTATAAGAGGTGTTGTAGAGAATATGGCCTACATAGAGTGTGATGGCTGCGGTACTAAGATGAGAGTGTTCTCTAAAAAGTCAGCTGAAGAACATGCAGATTATTTAGGTTTACCACTAATATGTGAGTTACCAATTAATGTAGACTTAACTGAAGCCTTAGAAGAAGGAAAAGCTGAAAGTTATGTTGCGGAAAATGCACTTTATGATATGATGTTTTCATCATTATATTAGTATATAGATTGATTATCTGTTAGTTATAATCCAACTTAAGAGGTAAAGCTATATTTGTCTATAGGCTGATGTTATTTAAAATTTCACATATAGATAGTGTGAATATACATAATATGAAAACTTTAGTAAATAATATAGGTGTTAATTATTTTTTAAGGGAGGAATTTTTATGACTGCTAATGTAGATAAGGATACTTGTATAGGATGTGGATTATGCCCATCTATTTGTCCAGAAGTTTTTGATATGGAGGATGATGGAAAGGCAGCAGCAGTGAACCCAGAGGTTCCAGAGGATGTTGAGGATTCAGCTAAGGAAGCAGAAGAGGGATGTCCAGTTAACGCAATATCAGTAGAATAGTAATGATATTGATAGGGGCTGCTACATAAGGCATAGAAGCCCTTTTAAAAATAGAGGCCATGCAATAAAAAGGTAAATTAATCTCCTTTTATGCATGGCTTTTATTCATAATAATTTATAAATATACTTTAAAAGTAATATTATTTTTAACCAATTTAATTTTCTAATTCTTCTATCAGAAGCCAGAGGAGTTTTAAAAATACTTTTTGGAATGAAGGCGTACATCCCTATCTATGATTTTTTAGTTTTTCATCAATAGATATTCCGCCAGCTTTTTCATCAAGTCTAACTACTGTTATAACTCTTTCTATTCCAAGTTCAAAAGGAATCCTATGAGCTCTTTTTACCACTTCCATAACTTCGTCAAAGTCGCCTTCTAAAGTGGTACTCATGGCACCTACTTCATATTTTAAGCCGGTGTTCTCTATATATTCAATAACCTTATCAACTACTTTATACATCTCATCTTCCGTAACACATGGAATAAGTGGCATTACGGCTATATCTGCTATCACCATCTAATACACCTCTTAATAAGAGCTTAAAGAAGCTTGCTTAATAAATCTTTCTACAGGTAAGAAGTAAAGTATCACAACGCATATGACTGCTTCTGCACCCATTAATAATCCATTTACAGTTAACGAATATATCCATACCGATGTACCAGCTGGAGCATATGAACCAAAGAATGCTACTCCGGATATAAAGTGGCATATAAATCTTCCAAATATAGCTACGATACAAGCTAATAGTTTTGTATTTCTTCCTAGAATGTTGCTATTCTTGAAAAATCCTGATATACCAAGAGCTGTGAAAGCCAATGGGTAATCAAATAATAGTTGTATTGGATGAACTACATAAGGATCAGTAAGTAGATTTATTAAACTATATAAGAAGCCTGTTAATAGTCCTACTGAAGGACCGTATATCAATCCTATAAGTATTATTGGAATCATACTACCTGGAGTTATGCTACCACCCTGAGGAAAATGGTAAAGTTTGAGCGCTTGAAGTATAGTTGCTAGGGCTAAGGCTAAAGCTATTCTTGCTATAAGCTTAGCATCAAATTTGATCTTTTTAGAAGCAACAAAAACACCGATAAGCA
Source organism: Clostridium manihotivorum (assembly GCF_004015185.1). Taxonomy (GTDB): domain Bacteria; phylum Bacillota; class Clostridia; order Clostridiales; family Clostridiaceae; genus Clostridium_AR; species Clostridium_AR manihotivorum. The sequence goes on from NZ_CP025746.1 coordinate 660,137, forward strand.
CTGCACAGCCTAATATAGCTATAACATAAGTAGGATTTGTAAAGATGTCAACGATATTTTTTGGTAAGCTACCAAACTTGGACATTGCTTCCCAAAAGTCTCCGAACAATTGTTTAAAATAATTAATCATAAAAAGAACCCCCTTTTAGTGTATGAGGAGTGGAAAGCGAGAGCAAAAAAACCGCATTCCAGAAGGAATACGGTTGATATAATATCAATAACGCTTTCCTACGCTGGTATTATCCAGATCAGGTATGAGGGTTAATGATAAGAATCATCTCTCAGCCTTAAAGGCACCCCTAGCCACACTATTTTAATTTACCACAATTATACTCCAGATTTTAGAAAAAATCAATCAGTTTGTCACTAGTGGCTTTATCGTGTGAGAAGGAGCTGTTATCTATTGAATTTCTTATACTTATAGGTACATCGATGGTATCTCCAACTTTAACATTTTGAGATAGTCTTGATACAGACAAATCTATTGTTGTACCATCTTCGAGAGATATAAAAGCATCAGTTTTGTTCATATCTAAAACTTTTCCTTTCAAGTTATCACCTCTTAAAATATGATTTATATAGTATTCTTTACTTTGATATAAGATTTATACTTGAAATCATATACTTCTTTTTTTCTTGGAAGGAATAAAATTTTAATGATTATAAAAAGACAGGTAGTTTAATCATTATAATCTTGATTTTTCACTTATAGATAGTATGTTAGAATCTTTTAAAAAGAAAAATAAAGTAAGGCTATATCTTATAACCTTACTTTATATAATAATTATGCTTTAATAGAGGTCAGTATAGATGATTTTGAAGACTTCTAAGGCTTCTTCTATCTTAACCTTAAGGAGAGTTTTTCTATCCTCAAATTCTTTGAATCCATTCTCTGTTAGAGTATAGATTTTCATAAACTTCTTTTTAGGATCATCCCACTCGCCTGATATAAGACCATCTTTTTCAAACTTTTTTAACAAAGGATATATTCCACCAGTACTAGGAATCCATAAACCGTTGGTTCTTTCACCTATTTTATGAGCTATATCATTTCCATTTGTAGGACCTAAGCTTAATATATAAAGAACATATATTGGAAGAAGACCTTTCGTAAGTACTTGACCTACAGCTTCTTTTTCTTTTTGAACCTTTTTTAATTCATTAATTTTTTGCTTATATTCATTATATAATCTTCTCTCTTCAGCTTTTATATCCTCTAAGCTATTGAAATTAAACTCATCCACAATAAAACACTATTCCCTTTGAACTGCAAGTCCTAGTAGTCCTGGACCTGTGTGGACTCCTAGAGCAGGGCCTATTGTAGCTATATCTATAAAACTGATATTAGCCCAATCTTTTACTTCAGCAAATAAGGCTTTTGCTTCTTCCAAAGCACCACCTTGTAGAACCCAGATCTTACACTTAGATACACTCAAATGTTCGTTTAATATATCCTTAAGTTTACTAATAGCTTGTTTTCTACCTCTTGCCTTAGAATGAGTATAGTAAATACCATCATCATTTACAGAAATAACTGGTTTTATATTTAACATTTCACCTATTGTTCCAGAAACTTTTCCTATTCTACCACCCTTTTTTAAGTACTCCAATGTGTTTAGAGTAAAGTAGCCATAAGTTTTTTCTCTTAATTTAGGCAATACTTCTATTATCTCCTCAAAGCTCTTGCCTTCTTCTAACATTTGGATTGCATTTAGCACTAAGACTCCTTGAGGCATACTTAAGATTCTAGTATCAAAAATATGTGTGTGTAGGTTAGGATGATTTTCTGCAATGATTCTTAAGCTATTTGATGTTCCTGAAAGACCAGAAGATATAGTTATTGCTATAGCATGTGTATATCCTTCTGATTCTATCTTGTTTAGAATATCATCCATATATTTTCCATCAGGAAGTGAAGTTTTAGGTATTTCATTTTCAAGTGATGAATATAGGTCTTCAGGACTTATTTCAATTCTATCTAAATAATCTTTATCCTTATATATAATTCTTAATGGCAAAAAGAAAATACCATATTTTTTTAATGTTTCATTTTCTAAATCACAACCGCTATCGGTGATTAAAGCTATTTTTTGCAAGTTTTATTCCTCCTCATATTCATAAATATACTATTTATAGTAAAGTTAATGTTTTCTGTTAAGCTGTATATTGCTATCATAAGCTCATAAGTTATTAATTAAGCCTTTAAGTTAAAAGACTTTGTTATGATTAAATTATATCACAAGTGATAACTATATCAATAGTGATATAGTTGTTTAAAATAATTAAGTATTTTAAAATTTATTACAATATATTTTAAAAATATAGTAAATAAATTACTATTATATTTAATTATATTAGAAAATTAATTATAATAGTTATATATGTAACATAAATAAACAACAGTAGAACAATATTTATAGCATTTTCGTAAATATTATGAGGTGAAGTTCTTGAAGAAGGATTTTTTTATAATTATATTATTTTCGTTTCTAATACTTTTCATAATAATTCTTCTTATAAAGAATTATAAGTTAAAGAATAATCTTATGGAAACAGAGGAAATAAAAAAAGAAATTTATAATATGGGAAAAAAGATAAGCAATATTAGCAGCAAAAAGCTAGTTTATGAGGTAATGCTCCAATCAGCTATGACGGTAATTGATAAGGCAGACAGAGGTAGTGTGTTAGTACTTGAGGATGATGAGTATTTTCAGTATAAGGCTGTAAAGGGGTATTCGAAAGAGCTACTTAATATGAAGTTGAAAAAAGAAGATGTGTATTTGTATAGACTTAATAAATTTGGAGATATACATGTACTCAACTTAAAAGCGGATAATAACAAAAGTTTGTTTGATGATGAAGTATCACGTAGAATAGATGATATGGGAGATTATAATAGGATCAACAGTGCCCTATTTTCTCCAATTTATGTGGATGATAAAGTTATAGCAGTGATCAATCTTGATATTACTAGAACAAATACAAGCTTTAACAAGGAAGATATAGTAAAAATGAGGTATATTAATCATGAGTTAGAACTGGCTCTTAAGAACTTTTTATCTCACCAAAAGCTTAGGTATATTGCTACTCATGATGAGCTTACAGACCTTTATAACAGAAGAAGCTTTAAGGATAACTTTAGCAAGGAATTGATAAAAATTAATCGTGAAAAACATATATCTCAAGTAGCTCTTATAGACTTGGACGATTTTAAGCTTATCAATGACAACTATGGGCATAATGAAGGTGATAAAGCTCTTACTATAATGTCACAGGCTTTAAAGTTCAATTTAGATAGAAATCATTTATATGCAAGAATGTCAGGAGATGAATTCGTCATTGTATTTAAAAACTGTTCTGAAAAAGAGGCGAGAAATAAGATTTTGAATATAAAAAAGTATTTACATATAAATTGTGATGAAAGGAATCTTATAGATTTTAGTTATGGTCTGGCAGAGGTAGATGGAGAAAGTAAATTAAGTATGGATGAAATACTTTCAATAGCAGATAGAAACATGTATATAAATAAAAAAGAAAAAAAGATTCTAACTTCCTAGATAGTAAAAAAAGGTTCACTGAAGATATTGCTTTTAGTGAACCTTATGTTTTTAGTAACTCATTAGTTGTATTTTGAGGTAACAGAATTATCGATTATGTGCCATATAGTGGTTCCCTTAGAAAAACAGACTTTATTGCCATCTTCAGTGAATAGCTCTGTCTGCTCATTTTCGGAATTTCTTTGCCAGGTTACTCTCTTTACCTTACCTGAGGAAAATACAAATCCAGTGCCTTTACCTATCAAATTTATATCTAAGTGAGTATTATCGGATTGTAACTTTATGTCGGTGTTTTGTATAACTACGTTTGAAAAAGTAACCGGAAGATTGTTGTTTTTATCTATTACCTTAACACCATCCATATATTTTTCATACCTTCCATTTACATACTTATAGCTAGTTGAATAGCTCTTATTTACGCCAAGCTCAATTGTTGTAGCCTTGTCCATGTTTTCGCGTTCCCAAAACTTGTTATCAAAGTTAAAGTTACATTTAAGGTCTGTTTTTATATTTTTTGTACTAATATATTTGCGTATTTGATTTGCGGTAGTGTACAGATTGTGAGGTGCTTTTCGTGAATTATCTCTATAAAAATATTCACCATTGGATATCTCATTTATATTATTTATTGAGGAAGTGCTTTTAATTATTGATAACGCTTCCTCACTACCACCACAATGTGCAAATGGAACATTAAATTCTTTAGCGATAGATATAAAGTAGGGTCGGACACTTCTTATAGGACCAATTTGCTTAGGGCTGTTTTTGTGAAATAATGCTATAAATCTAGGTATTCCACCTTCTGCCATAGTTTCAAAAACAAGATCAGCCTCACTTAAACCGCTTTGAGGTCTAGCATCCTTTGAGTTTTCTATTATTGCCATGAAAGCGGTATTATTTTTCTCATCTTCAGTTAAATTTTCTTCTGTGTAGCAGCAAGCGTCATCTTTGTTATCAGTACTGTCGTTTAAATCGATTAGTGGAGGTTCTTCTCTTTTGAATGGTTTTATTGATGTCTTTCTCTCGTTTGAAGTACATCCAAACAAAGAAATACACATTGCTAGAATTATAAAATAGGCGATTTTTTTCATAAAATCATCTCCCAGTTATTTAATATATTCTGGAGAAATAAAACTTCATTAGTTGGTATGCATGTCCAAATTAAATAAAAATTTTATTTTCTACAGTTATATTAAAATATATGCCGACAATGTATTAATATAATTAAGATTTGAACGAAAATCATAATTAGTATAATTAATTTGCCAGTATTTTCTTAAATATTACTAATGTCAACAATAGAAATACTGTAAAAAAGTTTAAAAATAGAAGATATAATGACATATACTTTGCTATTATTTAAAAAAAGTTCAATTTGAAATTGCCTATAAGTTTTTAGTGAAGTATAATAAGTCAGTACAATATATAGTGCAATGGGGGTCGTCGGTATGCTAGATGTTGTGAAACGTGATGGTAGAAGGGTTAGCTTTAATGCTGAGAAAATTGGGAAGGCAATAAAGGGTGCCGCAGAAGAAATTGGTCAAAGTTTGAAGGAAAGTCAAGTAATTGATACTATACAAAAAGTTATCAATTATATTGAAATGTCTGAGAAATCAAATGTTACAGTAGAAGAAATTCAAAACTTAGTTGAAAAAGCTTTAAGTGATAATGGGTTTAAAAACATAGCTCAAGCATACTCAACTTACAGAAACGAAAGAACAAAGGTCAGAGAGATAAAATCGGACTTAATGAAAGCTATAGGTAAAATTGGAATTGAAACTGATAGAGATAATGCAAATGTAGGAAATAACTTCTCTTCAAAACTACTTAGAATAGCTTCAGAATCAAATAAGTGGCATAATCTTGCTTCAATGCCAAAACACTTGGCTAAAGCTCATGAAAATGGTGATGTATACTATCATGATTTAGATAGCTATAACTTAACTACTAACTGCTTACATATACCAACTAAAGAGATGTTAGAGAATGGATTTAATACTGGTTATGGAACAATAAATAAACCAAGAAGAATTGAAACAGCAGCAGAGCTTTCTTGTATATTGCTTCAGTCAACTCAAAATGATATGTTTGGAGGACAATCTCATCCAGACTTTGACAATGATATGTCAATATTTATTGAACCAACAAGAAGCGAGATAAGGGAAGAGCTTTCAAGCTATGGAATAGAAGGTGAAGCTCTAGATAAGTTAGTTGAGACTAAGCTTAGAAAAAGTGTTCATCAGGCTATGCAGGGGGTTGTTTACAATTTAAATACAATGCATTCCCGTGCAGGTTCTCAAGTACCATTTTCATCGATTAATTTAGGAATACCAAACAACGAAGATGCTGCATTAGTATGCGAAGTATTCTTATTAGAATATGAGAAGGGACTTGGAAAAGGAGAACAGCCAATATTCCCTAACATAATTTTTAGAGTTAAGGAAGGGGTAAATAGAGAAAAGGAAGATCCATATTTCTATTTATTCGAATTAGCATGTAGAGTTGCTGCAAAGAGAATGAATCCTACATTTATGAATATAGATGCAGATTTTAATAAAGAGTATTATGATAAGGGATATATGCCTGCAACTATGGGATGTAGAACTTATCTCATGAACAACATAAATGGTGATCATGGTTGTAAGGGAAGAGGAAACATAGCACCTACAACAATTAATCTGCCAAGAATAGGACTTCAAGCTAAAGGAAATGTAGATAAGTTTTTTGATATACTTCAAAGTAGATTAGAACTTGCAAAAGAATCTTTAATGCACAGATATTCGGTACTTAAGAATTTGAAAGTTAAAGATTTACCTTTCGTAGCTGGCCAAGGACTTATGAAGGGCGCAGAAGGATTGAGTCCTGATGATAATATTGAGCCTATACTAAAACAAGGTACTTGGGTTATAGGGTTCATAGGCCTTGCAGAAACCTTGATCGCACTAGTTGGAAAGCATCATGCTGAGGATGATGCTACAAGAGAACTAGGAATTAGAGTTATATCTTATATACGAGAATACACAGATAAGCTTAAAGAGGAAACTCATTTAAATTGGAGTTGTTATGCGACTCCAGCAGAAGGCTTAAGTGGTAAGTTCATAAAACAAGATCAAAAGATATTTGGCATAGTAAAAGGTGTTACTGATAAGGACTACTATACAAACAGTTATCATGTTCCTGTAGGATATCCAATTTCTATAATTGATAAAATAAAGATAGAAGCGCCATATCATAAGATTTGTAATGGTGGTCATATATCCTACCTTGAGGTGGATGGAACTCCTGATGCAGAAACAATAATGAATATTCTTAATTATGCTTATAAAAACACTAATATAAGCTACTTAGGAATAAACTTCCACATAAGATACTGCAAAAACTGTGGAACTTATTTAAATAATGGTGAATCAAAATGTACTTGTTGTGGAAGCCATGATATTCAAGGTGTTTCAAGAGTAACAGGGTACCTAAGTCTTGATGAAAGATTTGGTCCAGGTAAGTACGAAGAAAGAGAAGACAGAGTAACGCATACAGAAAATCATAAGCATAGCTATCATATTGAAAAATAATAAGTTGAGAAAATAAGAGGTGAAGGTTATTCATCTCTTATTTTTATTATTATTTAGAAATCAGCTATGAAAACTAATGCTATTTGAAAAGTTTAATATAAAGGTAATGTCTTTTGTTTAGGAAGTGTATTTGTGATTTTTTTGAATATTTTTTATTATAATCGTGAAAATTATAAATAATATAATTTAAGTTGTTTACAATTTAATTGTGTTGATATATAATATCATTAAATAATAATTATCAATAGAGGTGCTAATATGAATGAAACTATAAATATAATAAAACAACATAGATCCATAAGACAGTATTTAGATAAGGACATTTCGGAAGAACTAGTTGATGAGATTTTAAAATCAGCTCAAGCCATGCCTAACTCAATAAATGGACAACAAACATCAGTTATAGTTGTTAGAGACAAAGAAAAAAAGAAAAAGCTTTCTGAAGTTACAGGAAATCAAGTATATGTAGATAAAGCCCCTGTATTCTTAGTTTTTGTAATGGACTTTTATAAAACAAATATAGGTGCTGAAAAGTATGATAGAAAGCAGATCATACATGAAAGTGTTGAAGGAACTGCAGCAGGAGTATTTGATGCTGGAATAGCTATGGGAGCTGCAATAATAGCTGCAGAGTCCTTAGGCTTATCTGTAGTGCCTATAGGTGGAATAAGAAGAAGTCCAGAGGAAGTTATTGAGATATTAGAGCTTCCTGAATTTACTTATCCAGTTTGTGGATTAGTTTTAGGATATGCTGAGAATAATTCAAAGCAAAAACCAAGGTTGCCTTTTGAAACTTTCAAGCATGTAGATAAATATCATAAGGAAACTTTAAAGGCTGATATAGATAGCTATGATGAATACATGGAAAAGTATTTGAAAGAGATTGGAAGAGAACAAGAAGGTAACTGGAGTAACTTGACTTCATCATTATATCAAACAGTTTATTATCCTAAAGTAAAAGAAACTATGGAGAAGCAAGGCTTTAAGAATGATAAATAGTAGATATATTATTAATGTAGTATAATAATTAAAAATAATTAATAAAGGTATAAAGTATAAGTGGTTATAGAATTTTTATAGCAACTTATACTTTTTTTACTGTACAATAATCCCCTATGATGTAAAAAGTCATCACAAAAGTATGATGTAAAAAGTCATCACAAAAGTATAATGAAAAAGAGGTCGTTTTTTTCGCAGGAAAATACAAGATTTTTTTAGCACTTTAACAAGTGGATGTGATTTAATTATTTCTATGTATTATAATTTAATGTGTATAGTTATATTGGATAATTATATTTAAAGAGTAGCTAAGGATACGGAGGATAAGTATGAGAGATATAATAATAAAGACTGCTGATATGCTTAAGGAAAGATTTGAAGGTGAGGGAAGTGGTCACGATTGGTGGCATATATATAGAGTGTGGCAAAATGCTAAAAATATAGCCGAGTATGAGAAATGTGATAAAGAAATAGTTGAATTAGCGGCATTATTGCATGATATAGCTGACTGGAAGTTTAATGACGGCGATGAGAAGGCAGGTAGTAGAGTTGCTAGACAATGGCTAAGGGAACAAGATGCTGAAGAGGAAGTTATAGTGAGAGTTTGCGAAATAATCGATAATGTGACCTTTAAAGGGGCTAAGGTTACTAACAATATGCAATCTATTGAAGGAATGATTGTTCAGGATGCAGATAGATTAGATGCTATAGGAGCTGTTGGAATAGGAAGAGCTTTTGCTTATGGTGGATTTAAAGGTAGAGAAATGTATAACCCAAAGGTAGCGCATCAGCTTCATGATAGCTTTGAAGCTTATAAGAATAGTGAAAGTAATACAATAAACCATTTCTATGAAAAGCTGCTATTTCTAAAAGACATGATGAATACTAAAAGAGGAAGAGAATTAGCAGAGGGGAGACATGAATTTATGGAGCAGTTTTTAGAAAGGTTTTATAAAGAATGGGATGGAGAAATCTAAATACTATTGTTTAATATAATTGGATTTTAATTTTTAAATATATGATATTCAAATTGAGGGGATGAAGTTTTATGGATAATAAGATGATAAGGCTTTCTGGAATAATACACGAAAGCTTAGTTAATGGACCAGGGATCAGAAGAGTTTTCTTTTCTCAAGGATGCATACATAACTGTGAAGGCTGCTTCAACCCAGAAACACATAGTTTTGATGGCGGAGAGCTTAGAGATATGGATGAACTAATAGAGGATTTAAAAAATAATCCTATAATAAGTGGAGTAACCTTTAGTGGAGGAGATCCCTTTGAGCAGGCAGATAAGTTTTCTTACATGGCTAAAAAAATAAAAGACTTAGGTCTTAATATTTGGTGCTACACAGGATATACTTTTGAGTACATAGTACAAAATCTTTCTAATAAACCTTATTGGCAAAGGCTTATAAGTAATATAGATGTATTAGTAGACGGAAGGTTTGAAATAGGTTTAAAAGATGAGAACATAAGATATAGAGGTTCTTCCAATCAAAGAGTAATAGATGTGAAGGAATCCTTGAGAGATAATAATATAGTGACTATGTACTAATAGAATTCAAATTTTTAGTTGAATAGATATGTTTTGCATCGAGATGAAATTAATTAAATAATTCCTCTAGTTTATAGAGGCCACTGAAAAAAGCTATTAAATTCTTTCAGTGGCCTCAGTTTATAAGAGAAGTTTTTTAACTAGCCATAAATGATAATACCTCACCTACAAACAAGTCTTCTGCTTCAGCAAAAGGCATATGACCACAATTTGATATTATAGAAAGCTTGCTATCTTTTATTTGATCATTAAATACATAAGCATTGTCTACAGGTAGTACATCGTCTTTAGAACCCCATACTATTAATGTTTTAGCATGAATGTCTTTTAATCTATCCTTTACATTATCAATGGATTTACAGTTTTCTATTACTTTTTCTACTGTGTTACTGTCCATATGTCTATTGTAAAAAAGATTTTTTTCAAAGACACTATAGTTTATATATTTAGGATTATTAAAGTTTAAGCTGTACATAGCTAACTGAGGAAAATAGCTAAGTAGCCCTTCTTTTAATAGTATTTTTGGTGGATCAATATGTAAATGTTCGCCGATACCGGTGCTATCTACTAAGATTAATTTGTCTATAGAGTTTTGATAGTTAAGAGCCATATGAATAGCTACACCTCCACCCATAGAGTGGCCAAGAACGGAAAACTTTTTATATCCAAGGCTATTCATAAAGTCATTACATAGCTTTGCCATGTTTTCACTGCTATAGTCTAGATTACTTCCTTTGTCTGACAAACCAAAACCTATTAGATCTAAAGATATAACTCTATATCTATCAGATAATTTTTTAGATAAATTAAGAAAATCATCAGATGATGAAAATAATCCGTGTATCAATAATATAGGAGGATTTTTATCATTACCACTTATCTTATAGTTTATATTTATGTTGTCTACTTTAGCTATATTATCTGTATTATTTTGAAATGAATTATCTATTATAAAGGTTTGAAAGTAGTTTATTCCAGTCAATAATATAACTAGAAATATAAAAATTAAAAAAGCTGATTTAATCCACCTTTTCACATCTAGTTCCTCCTAAGTTAATAGTTTCAACATAATCAATTATACCAAATTTATAAAGATTTATAGCCTTTTTTGTCGTAATTAAATAGAATTAAATCTATTTCATAGCGGAATGTAGAAGCTTACTGGTAACTAGAACCTTAGGAATATCGTATATAAATATGGTTATTTAAATAAATAATGCTTTAATTGAAGGATATTATTAAAAATAATTTTTGATTTGATAGGAGAATTTGAAAAGATAAACTTTACAGTAAAGTGGTGTGATTGCAGTAATTTGCAAATAGGACAACCGATAAGTACAACTAATTAATTTATAAAAGGAGTAAAGTTATGGCTAGAAGATTATTTTGCGAGATAAGCCCATTAACCTACAAGATTTCTGTGGTAAAGGAACAATTTAAAAGGTATACAAAATGGTTTTTTACAAAGGAAAGATATTCTAAGCATTGTTCTGAAGATAAATTACCTATCTTAATTTATTCTCATAAATCACTTATAAGAAGAAAATTGGGAAATGTGGATATACAACTTCAAGAAAATAAAGCAAAAAATCTTTCGCTTACTGCCCCTAAGATAAATGGCATAATAATAGGACCAGGAGAGACTTTTTCTTTTTGGAAGCTGGTAGGAAGATGCACTAAGTCAAAAGGCTATTTGGAAGGTCTTACTATAAATAATGCTGGAGCTAGTAAAGGTATAGGCGGTGGCATGTGTCAGTTTACAAATCTAATTCATTGGATGGTTCTTCATAGTGAGTTAACTATTGTTGAGCATCATCACCATGACCAATTTGATCTTTTCCCAGACTTTAATAGGGCCTTACCCTTTGGTACAGGTACATCTATTGTCTATAATTATTTAGATTATCAATTTAAGAATAATACAGACAACACTTATCAGTTAATCACCTATACAACGGATGAACATCTATGTGGTGAGTTAAGAAGCCTAAATGAGCAAAAGTTATCATATCACATAATAGAAAAAGATATGAACTTTTCTTTAGAAAAGGACGGATATTATAGGAATAATAAAGTCTTCAGAAGAATAATTAATAAAATTGATGGTAATATAATTGATGAGAAGCTAATAGTACAAAATCATTCTAAAGTTATGTACGATAGTAAATATATAGATAGGAATTTGATAAAACAATAAAAAAATTTTAACATAATATAAATGTAATCTATCTATAATTATCTAAATATGGTATATTATTAAGTAATAATAATTCAATAATACATGTTCTGATTAGGTTTCTACAGTTACTAAATATTTCTAGTATATATATATATCTAGATAACAGAATTGAAGTATCTTTTTAGAGCTTGTATAAAGATGTAACACTTCATTTCGAAGTTAATTTTCAAAGCTCCTCTGGGTTTTGAGAGGAGAATTAAAAATATTATTACGAAGTGGTACATCTATATAGGATTACATTACGAAAACTTAATAGTTGAAGTTGGAACCCTATAAATTAAAAAATATGAAAAGTTCGCATTAAAATTATTAATGCTATTTCAAAGAAGCTTTAAATAAAGCTTAATAAGTTATTAGGAAGAGGTGTAAAAGTAATGAATATTGGATTTAAGAAATTTGGATGTTCAGAAGGAGATGTAGCTATAATTTCTCTTTTTGAAGATAAATTGCAAACTCCTAACAGCGACGTTAATTCTATATTAGAATATGTTAAAGGTAAGGGGAGCTTCTTAGGTAAGTTTGGAGAAGTTTATAACTTTGTTAGGACTATAGATGGCAAGACACAAGATATGGTATTAGTTGGTCTTGGTAAGGAAGAATCTATAGATGCTGAAAAAATAAGAAGAGCTGTTGGTAAAGCTTTAAAGAAAGCTGTGGAACTTAAAAGCTCAAAGGTGTTCTTAAGGCTTGTGGATACAGATAAGATTGAATTAAGCCTTTTAGTAAAGGCTATGGTTGAAGGTGCTGGACTAAGTACATACACCTTTAATAAATATAAAACTGATAACAAAGACAAAAAAGAATTTGAATTCTCTTTAGGTAGTCCTAATGTAGATGATATAAAGGCTATAGAGGTTGATAAGTATATAGCAGAAGCAAATACTCTAGTAGAAGCTACAATATTGGCTAGAGACCTTGTAAATGAGCCTGCAAATGTAATATATCCAGAAACTTTAGCAGATGAGGCTATAAAGGCTGGAATAAAATATGGATTTGAAACAGAAGTATTTGAGAAAAATCAAATATCTGATTTAAGGATGGATGCATTCTTATCAGTTGCTAGAGGTTCTAAGAAGAAACCGAGATTAATAGTAATGAGATATTTTGGTGATGATCAAAATAAGGATAGAGTACTTGGATTAGTTGGAAAGGGACTTACTTATGATTCAGGTGGATATTCACTTAAGCCTAATGATGGTATGGTAACCATGAAGTCAGATATGGGAGGAGCAGCTGCAGTTATAGGTGCTATGAGTGCTATTGCTAAGAGCAAGCTTAAGCTTAATGTAGTTGCAGTAGTAGCTGCTTGTGAAAACATGGTATCAGGTAAGGCTTATAAGCCAGGAGATATAATAGGCTCAATGGCTGGAAAAACAATAGAAGTATTAAATACTGATGCTGAAGGAAGATTAACTTTAGCAGATGCTGTTACTTATATAATTAGAAAAGAAAAGGTAAATGAAGTCATAGACTTAGCAACACTTACAGGAGCTGCTTTAGTAGCACTAGGAACAACAACTACTGCAGTAGTAACTAACAATGATAAGTTCTACGAAGAGCTAGTTAAGGCTTCTAATATATCAGGAGAAAAGGTTTGGCAGCTTCCTGCATTTGATGATTATAAGAAATTAATAAAATCAGATATAGCAGATCTTAAGAACATAGGTGGAAGAAATGCTGGAACTATAACTGCTGGTTTATTTATAGGAGAATTTGTTGAAGATAAACCTTGGCTTCATCTTGATATAGCAGGTACAGCATGGGCTGATGCTGCAGAGGACTACTCTATAAAGGGTGGAACTGGAGCAGGAGTAAGAACTCTTTATGAATTAGCAAAAGCTAGAAGTTAATACTGTATATAAATATTAAACACTACCAGAGATGGTAGTGTTTATGTGTATTTGTAGTATTTTTAGAGATTAAAACTCACAAATTAGTCGTTACTTTTTTCTTCTTCTTTAGAAGCTTTATTTTCTTTTTGGCTTTTAGTTGATTTACCTTTGTCTTTTTCGGTAGACTTATCTTCCTTCTTTACAGCCTTTTCAGCAGCTTTAGTTTCCTTTTTTTCAGTAACTGCTTCTCTTTTTACTTCTCCAGTATTGCTCTTATTTGATGTAGCAATGCTATTACTTTGAGTTGATTTGGACTTTTTACTATTATCTGAAGTAGCTATCTTAGCACTACTAGTAACTGTAGGTACTGAAGTTACAGTTACCTTGTCTTCAGTTGCTGCAGTAGTATCATTGCTTGATGGCTCTTGTGCAGTGGTAGCTGGATCAGTTTCTGGTACAGTAGTTGAATCTTGTGGAGCAGTAGTTGTTGTACCATCGGAACTAGGAGTGGTTTCGTCGTTGTTATCTGAATCTTTGCCTCCTATCTTCGTCTGATCAATCACCTGTTTCTTATTTTCCTTTGTAGCAACAAAAGTATTTTGTTTTTCTGTTAAGCTACTGTTTGCTGTAGCTAATGCTTCTTGAGCTTTTGATATTGCATCGGCATCTCCAGACTTAGTTGCCTTCTTTAGATCTCTTTTAGCTATAGATACTTGTTTTTTAGCAGCATTTAGTTCATGTCTAGCAGTTACCATTTGCTTTACAGCTTCTTTTCTTTTAGTTTGCATATCAATTACAGCAGCTAGTTTAGTTTGAGCTTGCTCTGGTAGCTTGTCTTTTACAGAGTCAAGTATTTCATTTGAGTCCTCTGTAACATCTTCTACAGAGCCAGTAGTAGTATCTACAATATCGGTACTATTATCAGTAGTTGGATTAGTAGTAGCATCATCACTAGGTTGATTAGCAGTATCTGAAGGTGAAGTTGTAGTAGTCCCTTCAGTTGTAGGTTCAGTAGCAGTTTGATCAACCTCAGTAGCATTATTCTCAATAGGTGCTGTATTGTCAGCTATGAGCTTCTGAGTTTCTTCCATAGTCTGTGTATTAACTTCTTCAAGGCCAGCTAAGGAAGTAGAAACTAAGCTCTCCTTATTCTTATCTATCAACTTTTGTATTTCGCCTAATCTTTCTTTTTGTAATGCTAAAAGTTTTTCGATTTTTTTTGCAGGATCCTTTGTAAAGTGTAACTCTATGTTTTCTATAGCTTTATCTAAAGGATAAAATATGCTGTTAGGTGTTAAGCCGGCATAAGAAGTATAATCTTTAGTTGCTTTTGTAGTGGTTGTCTCAGCTGCAAAGGCTGGAACTGAAAATGATAGTAAGTAAGCTATTGATAATCCTAAAATAAATCTTTTCTTCATGAGTAATCCTCCCGTTAATTAAAAATAATATTATAGACATAGGGTTTTATATGAAGTGAAAAATAACTTTCATAAATCGCCCTTGCACTTAAATATACGGGGAATAAAAAAAATTTAGGGGGGTGATATACTATCCCCTTAAATTTTTAGTCTTACACGTATATAAATATGTGTATCACTTAGATTCTAGTAAAATGCTCTAAGTAGGATGGTGATAAAACTTGAGTGAACAGTTTTTTATAGATGATAAAAATAAATTTATAGAAAAAAATATAGATTTTATACATAAAACCTCTTCTTTTATATGTAAGAAAAGATTAGATAAAAGCAATGATGAAGAGTTTAGCATAGCTATGGAAGCATTTAATAAGGCTTGGGATAGCTTCTCAGAAGAAAGAGGTAATTTCTTTTCTTATGCAAAAACAGTAATAAGAAACTCATTGATTGATTATTTTAGAAACTCTAAAAATATTCCAGTGCTTTACTTTGAAGAAGACGAAGGGGCTAGAGAAATAGATAATACAATATCCTTAGATAAATACGATAGAGAGATGGAGCATAGAAGTAGGCTAGAAGAAATTAATTCATATAAAGAAAAACTTGAAGAATACAAAATAGATTTTTTTGATCTTACTAAGAGTTCGCCAAGTCATAGAGATACTAGAGAAGATATTCTTAATTTGGCTCTATTGTGTGTTCGTGATGAAGAAATAATGAGAAGTCTATACGATAGTAAGAAGTTACCTATAGTTAGAATGATTGAGGTAACAGGAAGAAACAGAAAGTTTATTGAGAAATGGAGAAAGTACATAATTTCATTAATAATATTACTTTCTAGCAAGGATTACATATATCTAAAATCCTATCTAAATATAAGAAGGAAGGAGTAGTATAATGAATAAAAAAGGATTAGTTGTTGATATAAAGGGAAACAAGGTGGTTATACTTACTGACAGCGGAGAGTTTACACTTGTGAAAGCATCTAAAGTATTGCCGATAAAAGGAGAAACTTATGAAGGGAATGTGGTAGGTAACGGAAGTTCTATGAAAAGGATAGCAGTGCTGGCAGCAAGCTTTTTATTAATATTCACAATTGGTATAGTAGATTACTATAACCCAGTAAAGGCTGTAGAGTTAAGTGCCAAATCAAAAATATTATTAGAAGCTAATAGATGGAATAGAATTGTTAGGGTAAGTACAGATGATAAAAAGATTAAGGATGTAATAAATGTTGATGAAGTAAAGAATATGTCTTTGAATGATGGCTTGATAATGCTTTCAAATGAGGTTAAGGACAAGAATATAGTAGCTTCATATTCGGAGTTAAGCGTTAAACCAATAAAGGGGAATCCAGATATGAACACCGTAACAAGTGAAATCAGCAGTCTAAGTAAAGCTGAAAAAAATAACGATATAGAAAACAAAGAACATAGGGATAGTAGCAATAAGCAAGATACAGAAAACAGCAGTGATAATAGCAAAAAAGAGAATAATAATAGTGAGCAAGATAGAAATAATGATAAAGATAAAAAGAATAATAATATAAATAAAAAAGAAAATACTAATGGGGATATTAATAATAGCTATAATAATAATGCAAAGCATGATACTAATATAGATAACAAAAACAAGGGCAATGTAGAGGAGAAACAGAAAGGCAATAAGCCAATAAATGAAAGCGAAAAGAGCAGTACAAAGGAAAAACATAATAAATAGTCATGAAGTTATGTCTTTTAAAGATTAAAATAATCCCCAGCATGATTGCTGGGGATTATTGATTAAAAGTCGCATTGACCAGTTGTTCTTGGGAATGGTATTACGTCTCTTATGTTTGACATTCCTGTAATATACATTATTAATCTTTCAAAGCCTAAACCGAAGCCTGAGTGTACAGTTTCACCATATTTTCTAAGTTCAAGGTACCACCAGTAATCTTCTTTGTTAAGACCAAGCTCTTCAAGTCTTGCTTCAAGCATAGAGAGTCTCTCTTCTCTTTGGCTTCCACCTATAATTTCACCTATTCCAGGTACTAAGCAGTCCATTGCAGCAACGGTTTTTCCGTCTTCGTTTAATCTCATATAGAATGCTTTAATCTCTTTAGGATAGTTAGTTACAAATACAGGTTTCTTAAAGATTTCCTCAGTTAGGTATCTTTCATGCTCAGTTTGTAAATCGATACCCCATTCAACTGGGTAGTCGAAGGTTTTACCAGAATTCTTTAGTAAGTCTACAGCTTCAGTGTAAGTAACCTTACCAAATTCTGAACTTAATATATGATCTAATCTTTCTTTTAGACCTTTATCTACAAATTGATTAAAGAAATCCATTTCCTCTGGACATTCATCCATAACGTACTTTATGACATATTTAAGCATTTGCTCAGCTAGTTCCATATCATCTTCAAGATTAGCAAAGGATATTTCAGGTTCTATCATCCAGAATTCAGCAGCATGTCTTGCTGTGTTTGAATTTTCAGCTCTAAATGTAGGACCAAAAGTATATATATTTCTAAATGCTAAAGCATAAGATTCTCCATTTAACTGACCGGAAACAGTTAGGTTAGTTTCTTTTCCAAAGAAGTCTTCTTTGAAGTCTATCTTGCCATCTTCTGTTTTAGGAACGTTGTTTAGATCCATAGTAGTTAATCTAAACATTTCTCCAGCACCTTCACAATCGCTTCCAGTTATTATTGGTGTATGAACGTAAACAAAATTTTGGTCTTGGAAGAACTTGTGTATTGCATAAGCAGCTACAGAACGTACTCTAAACACTGCAGAGAATGCATTACTTCTAGGTCTTAAGTGAGCTATTGTTCTTAAATACTCAAATGTATGTCTTTTCTTCTGTAATGGGTAATCAGCTGATGACATACCCTCTATAATAACTTCCTCTGCTTGGATTTCAAAAGGTTGTTTTGCCTCTGGAGTAGGTACTAATTTACCTATAACAGATATTGAGGAACTTATTGGTAGCTTAGATACCTCTTTAAAGTTTGAAATATTAGAATCAAATACTACCTGAACATTTTTAAAGAATGAGCCATCATTAACTTCTATAAACCCGAAAGCATTTGATGCTCTTAATGTCCTTACCCAACCTGAAATTTTTACACTTTTCTCAATATGCTCTTGTGTTTCTCTATAAAGAGCTCTTACTAATGTAGTGTTCATTTTATGACCTCGCTTTCTTAATTATTGTTTGCGTTTCAAAAGTATTTTATAGGTTATAATTAGCATTTTTATTAATTTGTACATAAACATTAAAAAACCTATCAATCCACTTTTATGGATGAAAGGCTTTATTTTCACGGTACCATCTAATTTGTCATAAAAATGACCTTATAAATAGTTTTGTAGTTCTTAAAATATAACGGTTGTAACCGGTTAAGCCTACTAATTTTAACACTTTAACCCTTAAATAATATTTATTTTACACTAATAGTTTAATAAATGCAATTATTCACTCATAAAATATAGATATATATTGATATTTAAGAGGTTGAGCAATGATTGATTCTATGGAAGAGTTAATAATACAAAAGTTCAATAAGATAAATTTTTGTAAAAAGATGCTTTTAACAGCTACAAAGGAAGATAGGTTAGATTTTATAAAGGATATAGAAACTTTAACTTTGCAGATCGAAACCATGTTGGATTACAGTAGTACGAAGGTGAATAACGATTCTATCAAACCGAATAAGAGGGGAGAAGTGTATAGGGCTAGGGATTTTAGTATGAAAGATCTAGAAAAATACAATGGGCTAGGAGACAATTCTGCCTATATAGCTGTAAATGGCACCGTATATGATATAACTGGTGAAAAATTATTTAATGTGTTAGCAGGCTTAGGAATAAAAGCAGGGACAGATCTTTCCTAGGAGTTTAATTCAGGCAAGCTTAATAAACAGCTTCTAAAAAATATACGAATAGTTGGTGTGCTGAAAGATTAGTGATTAAAATACTAAGGTATAAGTGTGACAAAATTCTATAAAGCTTAGATTGTATGATACTTATACCTTAATTTATAGCTCACATAACTGTGTAAAGTTTATTCATATCCTGTTTCATAGGAATGAACTAACTGAGAAGGAAACTTCTTCATCTCCATATCCTTCATAGTCCTTTTATATTCATAACTTACTTTTCTTATTTCCGCTTTGACACTTCTTCCTTTTGATATGTCTATAATTGCATAAGTTGAGTCAGGAGAGCCATTCTTAGGTTTTCCTACACTTCCTCCATTGATTATCATTTTATCATTGATCTGCTTTATCATAGGAAGATGAGTATGTGCGCATACTAAAATATCTTCTTCTATATTACTTACTATACTTTCTAAGTCAGGATTGTTGTCGTACAAATATTCATCTATTCTATTAGGACTACCATGAACAAAAAGGACTTTCTTGTTGTCGATGTTTAGAGTAATACTACTTGGAAGATTCTCCAGATAGTACTTGTTTGAGGCTCTAAGTTCATCTACAGTCCAAGGCAAAGAAAATGAATTTATATTAGTGTCTCTTATATATGTGAAACCATTATCCACAACAGAGGCATCATAATTACCTTTTATGCATAATATGGATCTTCTTTTTATCATAGCAATTACTTCATTTGGTTGAGGACCATACCCTACTAAATCACCTAAACAAATTACTGTATCTACATTTTGACTATCTATATCCTCGATAACTCTAAGTAGAGCATAAAGATTGCTATGTATATCTGATATAACTGCAATTCTCATACTTTTTCCTCCTAGTTTTAATTATATGGACCGCTTTAGATTAATTATAGCTCTATAAATTTATAATAAGTTTACATATTTTATATCTTTAATAAGGTTATTATCCTTAAAGAAAATTGTGCACTACATAAATTTATTGATATCTATATTATACCACTTAATACATATTCATAATTTTGTTTATTTATTATTCATAAAGTTTTTAAAAACATTATATTAGCATACACAGGTTTCTAACTTCATAGTTTAATTAAATGGATTATATATAATTTTTTGTATATAATTAATAATGGAATGAAGTTATTATTTTTATATTGATATAAATTGTAAGCTTAAGGAGATAGTGTAATGAAACAGAATAGATTAAATAATATTTTACGAGAAATGAGTAATACAAATCTTAATCAGATGATCTTAACATCGCCAGCAGCGATTTTTTATCTTACTGGAAAATGGATTGAGTCTGGAGAGAGGCTTTTAGCGTTATATATAAATACAAATGGAGATAAAAAACTAGTTATAAATGAGCTTTTCCCGATACATGAAGACTTAGGATTAGACTTAGTTTGGTATAACGATACTCAAGATCCTATAGTGGCTCTTTGCGATATAATAGATAAATCTAAAACATTGGGTATAGATAAAAATTGGCAGGCACATTTTTTGATAAGACTTATGGAAAAAGGTGCAGCAACTGCTTTTGTTAATGGCTCTCCAATAATTGATAAAGCAAGAACTATAAAAGATGCTGAAGAGATAGAGCTTATGAGAAAGGCTTCTGCTATAAACGATAAGGTTATTGGAAGAGCTGTAGAAAGATTTTCAAAAGACAAAACTGAAAAAGCTCTAAGTAACATACTAGGCGAATTGTATGAAGAAGAGCGTACTCAAGGATTTTCTTTTACACCTATCGTTGCATATGGTGCAAATGGAGCTGATCCACATCATGAAACAGATTTATCTCTACCAGCAATAGGGGATAGTATCATAGTAGATACCGGATGTAGAAATGAATTTTACTGCTCTGATATGACAAGGACATTCTTCTATGGTGAACCTTCAGAAGAGGCTAGAAAGGTCTATAATATAGTTCTAGAAGCAAACTTAGCTGGTATCAGTAAGGTAAAGCCTGGCACTAGATTCTGCGATATTGATAAGGCTGCTAGGGATGTTATAGAGGGGTATGGATACGGAAAGTATTTTACTCATAGAACAGGGCATTCTATTGGCATAGAGGTACATGACTTCGGTGATGTTAGCTCTGTGAACAAAGAAGAGGTTAAGCCAGGGATGATTTTCTCAATTGAACCAGGAATATATCTACAAGGAAAAGTAGGTGTAAGAATAGAAGACTTAGTATTAGTTACAGAAGATGGCTGTGAGGTATTAAATAACTATTCTAAAGAATTAAGAGTATTAAAATAGTCTGTCTTAAATTAGAATGTTTAAATTAAGCATAGCCTTAAAATAAACCTTCTATAGAGTAGTATTATTTGTGAAGTTTTTTTAGGTAAGTCTGCGTATAAATCATAGATATTAATATATTTGTGTAAACTAGGCAATAAAACTTAATCCACTATGTTTATAATTGGAACTATATGTAAAAAATATAAGTGGAGGTGTTAGTTTGACTGATAAAGATATTTTACTAAATGATATTACCTATTTTAGAGAAAAGTTGGAATACCTAATAAAAGTTAGAGAAGGAAATCTTGTGTCAGAAGATATTATCGAGGCTGGCAAAAGATTTAATGATGCATTAAATAAATACAATAGATTTTTAAATAGAACACCTAATAAAGATAAAGGTTGATGGCTAAGTATAGCGCCATCAACCTTCGTTTTATAAGCTTTTAATTATATTAGTCATAAGTGCTATAAAGTTGTCTCTTACCATAGCAGAGGTTTCCATTACTTCAACATGACTTAGAGGTTGTTTTAATATCCCAGCAGCCATGTTTGTAAGGCAAGAAATTCCTAGAACTTTTATCTTGCTATGATTAGCTACTATAACTTCTGGAACGGTTGACATACCAACAGCATCTCCACCTAGAACTCTCGCCATTCTTATTTCAGCAGGAGTTTCATAAGTAGGACCACTAAACATAGTATAAACGCCTTCCTTAATATCTATGTTCAACTCTAAAGCCGCTTTCTTTGCCTTATCCATAAGCTCTCTATTATAAGCCTCTGACATATCAGGGAAACGAGTTCCAAAGGTATCAAGGTTTTTTCCTATTAAAGGATTAGAACCTGAGAGATTTATATGATCGCTTATTATCATAAGATCTCCTGGTTTAAAGCTTGTATTTACAGCTCCAGCAGCATTTGTCACTATTATTGTATCTATGCCTAGAAGCTTCATAACTCTTACAGGAAAAGTTACTTGGTCCATAGCATATCCTTCGTAATAGTGGAATCTTCCTTGCATTGCTACAACTTGTTTTCCTTGGAACATTCCTATTACTAATCTGCCTGCATGACCTTCAACTGTGGATACTGGAAAGTTAGGAAGTTCATTGTAATTATAGTATTCAGCATCTTCTATATCATCAGCTATTGCACCTAAGCCAGAACCCAAAATTAAACCTATTTGTGGTTTGTATTTGCTCTTAGATAGAATAAATTGTGCTGCTTCTTCTATTTTTTTACTTAAATCCATTTTTTCACCTCAAGTAAATATTATTTAATTGTAACATGATTATTTTATCTCATTTAAGAAACTTATTCCATTTTTTATTTTATCAGCATCAAAGATATCTGCAATTGTTTGCCCCATATCAAAGAACCCGAACTTTGTTCCAAGATCAAAGCCTTTCTTTAACTCACTTCCATAAGCTAAGAATGGTACATACTCTCTGGTGTGATCTGTTCCCTTAAATGTAGGGTCACAGCCATGATCAGCAGTGATGAATAATACATCAGTATCCTTCATATTGTTTAGAATCTCAGGTAGTCTTGCATCGAAATCCTCTAAGCCCTTTCCGTAGCTCTTAGCATCTCTTCTGTGGCCCCACTTCATATCAAAATCTACAAGATTAGTAAATATTAGACCATCTTTATCTTGCTTTAGATATTCTATAGTTTTATCAATGCCATCCATATTATCTTTTGTATGAACAGCATCAGTTATGCCTCTGCCTGAGAATATATCTTCAATCTTACCTACTGCCATAACATTTAGTCCTTTTTTTGCTAGAACGTCTAGTAGAGTATCATGAGGTGGAAGTAAAGCATAATCTCTTCTGTTAGGAGTTCTTGTAAAGTTTCCAGGAGTTCCTAAGAAAGGTCTAGCTATAACTCTTGCTACTGATTCTTCACCTGTAAGCATTTCTCTAGCAAATTCGCAGTATTTATATAAATCATCAAGTGGAACGATTTCTTCATGAGCAGCTATTTGGAACACGCTATCAGCAGAAGTATAGACTATTAGAGCGCCTGTTTTCATGTGTTCTTCGCCAAGCTCATCAAGTATTTCAGTACCAGAAGCGGATTTGTTTCCTATCACCTTTCTTCCTGTAAAAGCTTCAAATTTATCTATTATTGATTTTGGAAAACCATTTGGGTAAGTTGGAAAAGCTATTTCTGATTTCACTCCGACCATCTCCCAATGACCAGTGACAGTATCCTTGCCATTTGAAGCTTCATGAATTCTTCCATAGCAACCTATAGGTTCTGCAACCCTATTTAAATTTACCATACCAGTAATATTTCCTAGTCCTAGCTTTTCCATGTTAGGAATTGCTAATCCATTATTAAATTCAGCTACATGCCCTATTGTGTTGGAACCAATATCTCCATATTTTTCAGCATCAGGTAGTTCTCCCATACCAACGCTATCTAAGACAACCCATATGACTCTTTTTATCATTATAAACACCTCGCAAAATAAATTTATTATATAGTGTATCCATTACGAAATTAATTAAAAGGATGTAGATGTGTAAGCGCTTCCCTAAATAAATAAAACAATATTTTTTTATAACTTCTATTAATGTATGGTTTACATCCCGAAAAAAATCTTTTGATTTCTGATAAGTAAATATATTATTAATAACTTATCCTTTATCTATATTATAATTTATAAAGATAAATTGATAAACAAAAATCTATGTTTTAAAGTATATTAATTATTCTTTATTTAAGAAAAGGTTAAATAGAGTTCATAGTTAGATGATATGCTATTTAATGTAGTTTGATTTATGGGGGATGAAAACTTTTTAGGTATTACGGAAATGTTAAATAAGATGTTATATAAAAATATTTTCTTAATAGAAATAATCTTTTTTTGAAATATGCGTAAAAAAAATCTGAAAAATATGAAATGGAGCAAAAGAGGTGTTGTATATAATTTACAAAAATGTATAATGTATATTGTGTGCTATTTAACGTGAACAAAAACATTTATTTTTTAGATTGAAAGTTTTTTTCTTTTTAAGCCCATTTTAGTATTTAGAATTTAATTATTTATATAACTAAAGATATGAACTATATTTATAGTTTGGTTTATTAAGGAGGTAAGTGATTTGATTTTATTTTCGCTTAGCGATTGTTTAAGGGCTGAAGTATTAGAAACAGCTAGGAAGGTTGAACATGAACTATCTGAAGTTAAATTTAATAGATATTTAGTATTAACTAATTATGGTAAAAGAATAGTTCTTATATTTGACTTAATGGATGGAAAAATAAATCTTAAAACTGAATTAGGTTTAATCGAAGAAAAAATAAGAAAAATAGCAGGAGCAAATTTTGGGGTTAGAATGACTGATGAAGTTTATGAAAACTCAGGTCTTATAGAGGGGAGCTTTCCTCAAAGTGTTATAAGAGTTAATAATTATATAGATGATAGTGTTTTAGATGATGATGTCAATCATTATAGCAAATATATAAAATCTGATATTACGGCTATAAAGAAACATCTTAACTTAAGGGAAAATCAAATAATATGGCAGCTTAATCCATCTAACAGAGAGGATATAACGGCTGTGTTATCTATTGTAAATCACAAGAAGGATAAAAAATTTAGAACTGTAAGAGAAGAGATTGTTAAGATAGAAGATAAAAAATATATAATTTTACATTTTGATGATGATACAAGATTTAAAGCTATCAATAAGATATATATATTAGCTGAAAAAAATAGGAGTTCGCTAATATATGAATTAATAAAATATATAACATAAAAATAGACAAACTATTTTCATAGTTTGTCTATTTTGTTTAATTATTGTTCTTTATATCTGAAGGTTTAACGCTGCTTAATATTTCTTTTTTTAGTATCTCTGCTTCTTCAGATAACTCACTGACATTAGAGGCTTGAGAAGTAAGTTTATCACTTAATAAAAGCATAACTAGATTCTCAAAAGCATTGTGTAAGTTGTTTTCTCCTTCGCCTCCTCCTGAAGTTATAAGAGTCTTTGGAACTATATCTACTTTTGATGTTTTTATAGCATCAGCAAAGTTATTCATTATTTCTTGTACTACTTTATATTGAGCTCCACCAAAAGCATTTACTTGTTCTTTTGCTGCAATAGCCTTTGATATACCAACCCTAGCTTCTCTATCTGCATCAGCTTGACCAACTGTCTTTATCTTGAAGGCTTCTGCTTCACCGGTTTGTTTAAGTCTAAAGGCTTCTGCATCAGCTTGTTGTTTTACTTGATATGCATTTGCTTCAGCCTGTTGCTTCAATCTATAAGCTTCAGCTTCGGCTTGCTGTTTAACTCTATATGCATCTGCTTCAGAAAGTCTTTGGATTTTTTCAGCATCTTGTCTTGATTTCATAAGATCTGCTTTACCTTGATTCTCTTGGATTTTAATATTAATATCTGATTCAGTAAGTGATGTTTGTTGTTTTGCTATTGCTTCTGCTTCCTTAAGTTCCTTTTCCTTTTCAGCAGCTGACTGTTGAGTTGAATAAGTTTCAAGCTGCTCTTTTGCAATCTGTCTTGAACGAAGTTGTGTTAATATTTGTTCTATATTTGTATCATTTTTTGAACTTGTAGGAGTACCTATAAGAACTTCTTCAAGCTCTAGATTGTAATGAGTGAACTTAGTTTTCATCTCTACAGAAGATTGATTCTGTATTTCATTTCTTTGTTGTATTAATTCGATTAAAGTTTTTGTTTGTCCTATATTTTTGAAGTAAGCAGATACCATAGGATCAAGAGTCTGATCAACTAGCATCTTTATATCTCCAAATCTTTGTATTACCATTGGTGCTTTCTTGTAATCTATATGGAAAACAACTGATAGAGGTAAAGAAGGCTCAAATGCATCTTTAGTTATTAAGCTTACTTCTTTAAGATTTTCATCATATCTATGATTACCGTTTTGATTGCTTATCCACTTTAAAATTACGTTAGTAGTAGGAACCTTTATTATATTACCTGCATAAGTATTAAAAGCATATTTACCAGGCATAAGAGGTTCGCTCCATACACCCCTGAATCCTTTTTGAACTAGCTCACCATGCTTATAATCATCTCCTGATGAATCTGCGCCTTTTTGTCCAGTATATGAAACAACTACGCCTACATAACCTACTGGAATAACTGTTTTAGGTATAAATTCTATTGTGGCAAATAGTCTATTTATTAAATAAGTACCATCTGCAAGCACTTGATACTGTCTACCTCTATACCCGCCTGCTGACAAGAACTTTTCAGGATCTTGGAAGTTATTATGATAGTTTGGATCACTAGGTTCATCACCGACAGTAGGACAGATTATAGTATCTCTTCCTAGTGAAGGGCCATCATGAACTGTAACTATACCAACTTGATCGGTTTCACCTTGGATAACTACAGGGTCAAAACCACTTCTAGCTGCTATTTTCTGGGCCATTTCCATTATTGTTTTCTGTTCAGAGTCATTACCCATTGGCAAATAGTATGTTTTATTTTCTGTTATTATTATAAATTGTGCTAAGTTAAATGCGTAAGTACCTTCACGAATGATACCTCTTTGTGGTCCTTTTTGACCGCCATTTGTGATAAAGCCTTTAACATCTTGGAAGTTATTGCTTTCAGGAATTATCTTACCAAGAGTTTGTGTTGGCTCTAGTGGTTTACCATCTCTAGCAAATACATATGCTATTTTACCTTGTGGTATTGTTACTAATGGAACTGTGTGTACCTTATAAACTAATGGACTTAAAAAGTGAATACCACCTCTTAGTACATTTGGCTGATATCCAGCTTCACCGTTTAATGCTATGATTTGTTCTTTTAGCGACCCTTTTGATGACCACCATTTTTCTATGATGGCAACTTTGGAGTTAGGTATAATTCTAAATCCTGACACCCAAACTAGTAAGAAGAAAGCTAAGATTCCTATCCCTACTTTAACTAATAATAAGATTGTTTCGTGGCTCATAAAAAAACCTCTCCCTTAATAATTTTTGTTATAGTTAAACTTTAAGTTTTACTCACAATATAGCTAATAGTTTTTTTAGATATTAGTTATTGAAGATTCATCTTAAAGTGGTTAACTCATGATGTAATTATATAATGTGGTATTGAATAACGCAAAAAGTGTTTTGGATAACAGTTAAATGTTTCTGAACCATTTTTGGTCAAGCTGATATGTTAGCTCATTGTATCTAATTTTTTCTAATTATACCTTTAAATTTCATATATTATCAAGAATAAAAAAATCTTTTTAAAAATATTTCATGAAGTCTAAGCATCTCACAAAGATATAATGAAAAAGCTTGTCTTTTTCGTGGGAAGTTTTAAGTAAGTGGGGTAATAAGGTCAAATGATAATTCTATCTTTGAATCCATTTTGCTTTTATACCAACCACATAAGTAAATTTATGATAGGATGACTGCAAAAATTTAAAAAGATAAATTCTTATAAATATAACTTCTTAAGAATTTATAGTGATTAAGCCACTTTACTCATACTATCTAATCATTAAATGCAATTTTTGCTTAGAAGTATTTCTTATAATTATAGTATTGTGTTAAAATTTTTATATTACTATAGATGAACCACTTTACAATAAAATTTATATTTTCCAAAGTTATTCTCATAAACCAGAGAAGCTTTAGCAATACATTTTGGATTGAAGTGGTACTTCTTTAAATTTATCGATGAAGGTGATAACATGAAAAAGCTTAAACCTAAGATTAATAACTTAAATTCCTTGGCAGAAACAAAATATCTCAGTTTATATAATGCCGAATATACAAACAAAAAAGGTGATTCTAGAAGCTGGATAGTAGCCTCCAGAAAAAACATAGATATATTGAATTTGCAGCTTCAAAAGAAGATAGAAGAGCGGGTTGATGCTGTAATGATAGTCGCTTTACATGAAGAAAGTAAAAAGTTAGTTCTGGTAAAACAGTTCAGAGTACCATTAAATGATTATGTTTATGAACTACCGGCAGGTCTTGTAGACGGAGATGAGGATATAAAGTTTGCAGTAAGCAGGGAGCTTAAAGAGGAGACTGGACTTAAGGTAGTAGACATAGTAAATAAGGAAGATATAAAAGCTCTTTACGTCTCTGTAGGAATGACAGATGAATCAGTAGCCTTAGTATATTGCTATTGTAGTGGAGAAATTTCCAATGCTTATTTAGAGGATGATGAAGACATTGAAGTATGTATGGTTAGTCCACTAGAAGCGAAGAAGCTTATCGATAGCAATCCTAAGATGGATATAAAAGTTTATATGATGCTTAAAGCCTTTGCTGCTTTAGGCGAAGAAATAATGAAATAAAAATAAGATATTGAACATATGCTAAAAAGACTTATTTATAAAACACAATTTATACATTTTGTCAGAGAAATGATAGTTAAACAAAAAAATTGCTAAAGAATTAACTTTAGCAATTTTTTACTATATAAAACTATAAAAAACTGTTTTTATAATTTTAACTATTTAAGCTATTTTTTGTCTCTATGCTATCGGTAAAAGGTTTGGTTTATGCACCTTCATTTAAGAACTTGTATTGAGCATTGTATAGGTTATAATAAACACCTCTCATTGCGATAAGTTCATCATGGGTACCACATTCCTTTATATTACCGTCGCCTACAACCATTATCTTGTCGCAGTCTCTAATTGTAGATAACCTATGAGCGATTACGAAGGAGGTTCTTCCGAATAGAAGTTTTTCTATACCCTTTTGAACTAATTTTTCAGTTTGAGTATCTATATTAGATGTAGCCTCATCTAATATTAATATTCTTGGATTAGCAAGAAGAGCTCTAGCAAAAGAAATTAGCTGCCTTTGTCCTAAAGAAAGCCTAGAACCTCTTTCATTTACTTCAGTGTCATAACCTTTCTCCATTTTCATTATAAACTCATGTGCATTTACTGCCTTTGCAGCAGCAATTACTTCTTCGTCAGTAGCGTCAAGCTTTCCGTATCGTATATTCTCTTTAATAGTTGTTGAGAATAGGAAAGTATCTTGAAGCATTATACCCATCTGACTTCTATAAGATTCTAATTCTACATTCTTTATATTTTTTCCATCTACCAGTACTTCGCCAGAGGTTGGGTCATAAAATCTGCTAAGAAGAGATACTATAGTAGTCTTACCTGCACCAGTTCCTCCAACAAGAGCTACGGTCTCACCAGGTGAAACTTTAAAGTTAACATCTTTTAATACTGCAGAACCTTCTTCGTAAGCAAAGGTAACATCTTTAAATTCAACTGCACCCTTAATCTTAGGCATTTTATTTGAGCCTTCTGCACTTACTATGTCTGGCTCAATTTCCATTATATCAAAGATTCTATCAGCAGCTGAGAAGTTAGTTATTAATGTGTTATAAAAGGTTGAAAGATTCATTATAGGTCTCCAAAACATACCTATATACATAGAGAATGCTATAAGTGTACCTATAGTAACATCATTTGATCTTACTAATAAGTAGCCAGCATAGAATACTACTACTATACCAACTCCCCATGATAGCTCTACTAGAGGCCAGAAGAAGTCATTTAACTTTACAGCGGCTACAAAGGAATTGACTAGTTCGCTAACCATAACTTTAAATTTAGAAAGCGTATTTTCTTCATTAGCAAAAGCTTGAACCACCTTTATTCCTGAAAAGTCTTCATGATTATATGCGTTAAGGTTTGAACGTTTTTTTCTATAAACTTCCCACCTTTTTCTTGATTGCGTTTCTATAAAAAACATAGCAACAGCCAAGAATGGTAGAATTGCAATAGCTGCTAATGCTAGTTTAAAGTTTAAGAATAACATCATTATTGAAACGCATACTAAACTCATAAGTTCAGGGATAAGAGTTTGTATACTTTGATTAAACAGATTTTGAAGAGCATTAACGTCTCCCATAACTCTAGCTAATATCTTTCCAACGGGTCTGTTATCAAAAAATGAAAATGATAATTTTTGAATATGAGTGTAAAGTTCATGTCTTATATTTACTAATATATTATTGGTTATAGCTGACATCATAACTATTCTTATTTTGGAAGCAATCATTGATAGGATGTTTAATGTTAAAAGTAGGGCACCAATGAACATTAGACCTTTAAAGTTGCTGTCACCTATATAACTATCGATTGCTATTTTTAATAGATAAGGATTTATTATGCCGCAAACCATAACGAACAATAATAGTATAATAACTATAAATGCTTTAAGCTTATAAGGCTTTAGATATTGTAAGAGCCTTATAGTCAACTCAGTTTTACTTCGAAGCATTCCTTCTTCATCACGACTTACTGTATTTTTAGCCATTATACCACCTCGCTTTCGGCCATATCAAAGTCTTTAAATTGCTCACAGTATATGTCATAATATCTTCCTTTTTTAGCTAGAAGATCACTGTGATTACCTTGCTCTTTAACTTCCCCATCTTCTACAAATAGGATAATATCTGCATTCTTTACCGCAGAAATTCTATGTGCGATTATGAAAGTTGTACTCTTTTCTTCTTTTACATGTAAGTTTTTTAGAAGCTCGTACTCTGTTTCCATATCTAATGCGGAAGTTGAGTCATCTAGTATTAGGATTGGGGCTTTTCTTAATAGAGCTCTAGCAATAGATATTCTTTGCTTTTGGCCTCCAGAAAGTCCAATACCTCTTTCACCTATTTCTGTATCGAAGCCTTCTTCGAAAGATGATATAAAATCATAACAGCAAGCTGTTTTACATATTTCTATAACTTCTTCCATAGAAGCGTCTTTATTACCGAACTTAACGTTGTTTTCTATAGTATCTGAGAATAAGAAGGTATCTTGAGGTACCACAGACATATTACTTCTAAGTTTCTTTAGGTCTATGTCTTTTACATTTATTCCATCTACTAAAACTTCACCGCTAGTTACATCATAATATCTGCCTATCAATTGTAGTATCGACGACTTACCAGCCCCGGTGGTTCCCATTATAGCTACAGAGCTACCAGCAGGGATATCGAGATTAACATTTTTAAGAACTAGCTCTTCGTTATACTTAAAGCTAACATTATCAAATTTTATAGCTCCCTTTATTTTATCAGGAGATATAGCATTTTCTTTGCTTGAAATTTCTGGCTTTCTATCTAGTATATCGAATATCTTCTTAGCAGATGCTTGGTTTTGAGCAAGCATATTAGTTAACCAGCCTAGATTCCTCATAGGCCATATAAGAGAGTTTAGGTATCCACTGAAGGCTACTAAAGTTCCTAAAGTTATCTCGCCTTTTATAACAAATACGCCACCTAATATAATCATTATTACTAATGATATATTCGTTAGGAATTCCATTGGAGGAAAGTACTTCCCTACTATTTTAGCTTGATTCATATTTAGATCATAGTAAGTTCTATTCATATTTAAGAACTTAAGAATTTCATGTTTTTCTCTTGTAAAAGCTTTAACCAATCTTACACCAGCGATATTCTCCTGAGCAGTTGTATTTATCTCAGCTGTCTGGTCACTGATGTTATCATATACAGTAGCAAAGTCCTTCTCAAGCTTTATTGCCATATAACCTATAGGTATCATTATTACTATGCAGGCTATGGCAAGCTTCCAGCTTAATACTAACAGGATTATACTACTTATAATGAAGTAAATGATATTTTCAACGAAAAGTCTTAGACCAAACCCTATGGTTTGCCAGATATTTTCTATATCTTCACCTATTCTTGACATTAGTTCACCAGTGTTCATATTATCAAAATACTTAAATTCCATTGTTTGAATATGCTCAAACAACTCGTTCTTTATATCTCTATGAACCTTTGCAGCAATGAAGTCAAAGAAAAACTCTTTGACGTACCCAAGCCCAGCTTTACATAAGGTAATGGCTAATATTCCACCCAGTGCTGGATACAAAAGTGAATACTGTTTGTCAGTAATTACTTTATCAATTATTATCTTTTGAAGATAAGGTGTGATATTATCTACGGCTATAATTATAATCATTGATATAGAGCCAATAAGAAGTATAGCCTTGTGTTTAAATAAATAATTTAAGATTCTTCTCAAATCTATTCCCCCCTTTTTGTTCGTTCATAGTGCCCATTTATGCAAAAAAAGGCCATGGATATGCCATGACCTTTTTGCATAAAAAAGCAATATAAAAGTCATGGACAATAGCCCATGACCTGATTACATACAAAGTTAAAGTCGTTAAAAATTAACCGACAATAAAATTCGTAGAGATAGGACTATTGTTAATGAATATGGAATTGTTTGAATTTCTCAATCTGCCATTCATAAAATTGAATCTTGCTATTAACATGTTCCTACCTCCTTTACGTTAAAATTTCTTTAATATAATTATATACACAGGTATCTAAAAGTGTCAAAGGTTTTTTCCAGTTTTTTTAATTTTATGAAAAACTCCAAAAGCACTCTGATATTAGGCGTAAATTTTTAAATACGTAACCTAAAAATAACTATTATACTTTGTTTTTCGTATATAATTCAGTAATATATATGATTTTGTGTAATTTTTTTGAGATATAGCTTGCAATTAATTCTATGCACAAATATTAAAGATTATGACTATTAATAAATGGAGGAGCAATTATGAAAAAGAGGCTTAAGATGATTTTCTTAGCTATAATTATTATTTTTGTAGTATTTCAAGGGTTTATTTTTTCTTTGCCTATTTTTACAAAACCTGTAAAAAGTGATGCTATAGTGGTATTAGGCTGTAGACTTAGAGGTGAAACACCTAGCGAATTTCTTACTGAGAGAACAGTGGAAGCGGCTGAACTTTATAAAAAAGGTTTTGGAAAGTATATAATAGTTTCAGGAGGAAAAGGTCCTGGAGAGAATATTTCAGAGGCAGAAGGGATGAAAAGGATTTTATTGAGCAAAGGTATTGAAGAGGATAAGATAATAGTGGAGGATAAATCCACCAATACTTCAGAAAATATAAAATTCACATCAAGAATAATGAAAGAAAAAGATTTAAGTACAGCAGTAGTAGTATCAAATGATTTTCATCTTAGAAGAGCATGGCTGTTGTGCAAGAAAAATAAAGTATCTGCTACTTATAAAGGGGTGTTTTCAAAAGAAAACTTTATAACTGAAATGTATGGTGCTGTAAGAGAAATGCCAGCCATAATAAAGGACCTTATATTAAGCTGAAATAATTGTTGGCGCTATTCAAATAACGTGTTGAATTAAGTGGTTAGTCATTCGATTCGTTGAGGAGTTAGCTAATATAGCATATTCTTCATAACCACTTAACTTCAATAATAATATTAAACATAGGCCGATTATTAAATATAATAAATGGAGATTTAAGTGTGTTTTTAAAGATTAATGAAGAAATAAGAAGTGCCAAGGAAAAAGTTAAAGAAAAAGAACATATAGAGCAAAGAATTAAAGAGTTAAAGGAACTATTAGACGGCTATGAAAAAGAACTAATTGAGTTTAAACAGAAACTCACAAAAGAGGAGTTAGATATCAAAAAACTTGAAGGTATCACTTTATCTAATCTATTAGCAGTAATTCTCAATAATAAAGAAGAAAAACTTGATAAAGAGAAAAAAGAATATATTGAGATCAAAATTAAGTTTGATCAGTGCAATCAAAAAGTATCAGATGTTAATGAGGACTTGAGTAAATTAGGGAAAGAGCTTGATAGGGTAGGTAATGCAAATATCCAGTATAAAAAACTTATCAAAGAAAAAGAAGAACAAGTAAAATCTATTGGAAGCGAAGCTTCTAAAGAAAAACTAAGAGAATTAGAAAACTTAAGATTAGATTTGTGTACTAGCATTAAAGAATTAAAAGAAGCAGTGCTGTCAGGGGAAAATTTACTTGCGCGTATAGATGACGCTCAAGATAGTTTATCTAGTGCTAAAAATTGGGGAACCTTAGATTTGTTCAGTGATAGTATAATTGTATCTATAGAGAAGCATGAAAAAATTGATGATACACAGGTTAAACTTAACAAGATTCCATATCTTGTAGACAAATTTAAAAAGGAATTGTCTGACGTGACTGCATCCTTTGAGACTATTTCAAATAAGTTAGAGTTTTCTCTAATTACTAAAACTGTCGACATATTCTTTGACAATATATTTACAGATATTAGTGTACTTACAAAGATTGAGGAAAGTTACGATGAAATAAGACATTTAGCTAGATATGTAGACGAATGTGTAATAGATTTAAAGAGGGAAAAAGAACGTCTTGAAGACGAGGTAGTAAATATCGATGGGAAAATTAATGATTTTATAGAACTAGAAGTTTGATGATAATATAACCACTTGGAGTCAAATATATCTATATAAGTATGTTTAACTCCAAGTGGTTCTTTATTAGTTAAACATAGCAATTTGAAAGGTTTAGAGCGGCTTGTTAGGAGGATATTTGGTAAAAAAGAAAACTTGTTTAGCTGCCACATTTTCCTCATATGCATTCGGAAAGGTAGATGTGCAAAAAGAATCACTAAAGAAGGTAGCTTTAGATAATTTTTTATAAACTTAATGTAAACGATATTGATATATTTAGGAAAGTGCAGTAAAGTAATTATATAGTTTAAACGCTTAACTGAATTTGATTAAAATATTGAGGTGAATAATATGGCAAAGGATACCTGTAAGAGTTTAAGAAACAAAATAATTTATTCGGTTTTTGTAAGGAATTATGGTAAGAATGGAACCTTTAAAGATGTGGAAGAAGATCTTGCTAGAATAAAGGAATTAGGAACAGATATAGTATGGTTTCTCCCAATTCATCCTATAGGAGAAAAGAATAGAAAAGGTGTATTAGGATCACCCTATGCTATTAAGGATTATAGAGGAATAAACTCTGAGTATGGAACTATAGAAGATTTTAAAAGTCTTGTAGATAAGATACATGAATTTGGAATGTTATGTATGATAGACGTAGTTTATAATCATACTTCACCAGACTCGTGGCTGGTAGATAATCATCCAGAGTATTTCTATAAAAAACAAGATGGAAATATGGGTAATAAGGTAGGTGATTGGACCGATATAGTAGATTTGGATTACAACAATAAGGATTTATGGGAATATCAAATAGAAACCTTAAAGTATTGGGCTTCTGTTGGGGTAGATGGATTTAGATGTGATGTGGCTCCTTTAGTGCCATTAGACTTCTGGTTGCTTGCAAGGCAATCGGTTGCACAAGTGAATCCTGATCATATATGGCTTTCAGAAACTGTTCACCCTCACTTCTTACTTGAAATGAGGAAACATGGATTTGTAGGACTATCAGATAGTGAAATATACCAAGCTTTTGATATAACTTATGATTATGATGTAAATGTTGAGTATACTGGATATTTTGATAAGAAAAATAGTTTGAAAGATTATATAAATAAAGTAAAAATGCAAGATGGAATGTATCCAGATAATTACGTTAAACTTAGATTCTTAGAAAATCACGATCAGCCTAGAGCTAAGAAGTTTATACCAGATGAAGATGCATTAAAGATTTGGACAGGATTTTTATATTTCCAAAAAGGTGCAACTTTAATTTATGCTGGTCAAGAGGCTCAAGATCCAAACTGTCCTAGTTTATTTGATAGCGATAAGGTGAATTGGGACAACTTGAAGGAAGATTATATATCTTTATTAAAAAGATTAGCACAAATTAAGAGAATGGATATTGTTGCTAGTGGCTTCTATACAGTTGATTGCGTAGAGAATGACGTTATACTTGCCTCTTATGAAAAAGATAATAATAGATTATTAGGAATTTTCAATGTAAGTAAAGCTGAAGGAAATGTACAGATTTCTTTAGCAGATGGTGTTTATAAGAATGTTATAGATGATAGCGATATTCACGTATTAGAAGGTAAAGTAAAGTTAGTTAATAAGCCTATTATAATAGAACTAAATTAGGATATATTGATATTATTAGAGCTGTCATTATAAAATGTTGACTGTAATTTGTAAAGCTGTACCACTTCAGTTTAGAGTTGAAGTGGTACAGCTTTACTATTATTACTAAAGTTATTTTTATATCATTCTAAATTAAATAATACTTCTAAAATTAAGTGGTTATGAAGTATCTGCTAGTAAATGATGTGTTTTTTGGGACTGCTTTAAATTTATTCTTCTAAAAATAATTCTCCAACCTTAACTACATCTCCCGCACCGACAGTTATTAAAAGATCCCCATCAGATACTTTACCTTTTACATACTTGACTGCTTCTTCATGAGAATGAACATTCACGCAGTGTATGCCTTTTGCTCTTATAGCTTCTCCTAATTCATCAGAAGTAACAAGGCCAGTATTCTTCTCTCTAGCAGCATAAATATCCATAAGGATTAGCTCGTCAGCATCATTAAAGGCTTCTGTAAAGTCACTAAAAAGACTTTTAGTCCTTGTATAAGTGTGAGGTTGAAAAACACAATAAACTGACTTATGAGGTATTTTCTTTGCTGTACTTAAAGTAGCTTTTATTTCAGCAGGATGATGTGCGTAATCATCTATTACTGTAATTCCGGATTTATGTCCCTTAAGTTCAAATCTTTTGTGAGCATTTTTAAATGCTGATAGTCCATCAATTATATCTTTTTCAGGTATTTCTAATATGATACCGATACATATTGAAGAAAGAGCGTTCAAAATATTATGCTTTCCAGGTACATTTAAACTAATTGAGAACATTTTGCTATTATCCTTAAAGACATCGAAAGTTGCACAACCATTGACATTGAAAGTTATATTCTTAGCTGTTATGTTGCCTTTTTCTATACCATAGCTTAGTATGTTACATTTTGCATTATTAATTATAGACATTACTCTTTCGTCATCAGCGTAGCCAACTAAATAACCATTACTAGGTATTATAGAAGCGAACTTTTCAAAAGTTTCTTGAATATGATTTATATCTCTATAGTAATCTAGATGATCAGCATCAATATTTAGGATAATACCTATAAATGGTGAGAACTTTAAAAATGATTCCTTATATTCACATGCCTCTGTTATAAAGTATTCACTGTTACCTACTCTAAAATTACCATTAATAGCATCAAGGTCACCACCGACAAGTATAGTTGGATCAAGATGTGCTTTTAATGTTATATGAGAAACCATAGAAGTACATGTTGTTTTACCATGAGTACCTGCAACAGCAACCCCATATTTGTGTCCAAGCATTATTTTTCCTAAAAATTCAGCTCTATCCATTAAAATAATATTTTTTCTTTGTGCTTCTAAAAGCTCAGGGTTGTCGGAAGGTATAGCTACTGTATAAACTACTAAATCTACATCTTTCAGATTACTACTATCATGTCCTATGTAAATTTCTGCACCTTCATTTTTAAGTCTGTTAGTTATTTCTGATTCTTTCGCATCAGAACCAGATACTTTATAGCCTTCTCTTAAAAGAACGGCAGCAAGACCACTCATACTTATTCCACCGATACCTATAAAATGTACTTTCTTATTTTTATCTTTTATAAAATTAAATGACAAGATATCAACTCCTTTATAAATTACCATTTATAATTATATACATTTTTTTAAAAATGCACACTTAATAAAACATAATTCATAATTATTTTATGAAAAAAAATAAATTTTGCTACCTATTTCTTATATAAATTATTTTGTTGTTAATATATATGTAATACTGTATTATTTGTTATAAAGACAGGGGTATAGTTGAGTTAAGGACTCCACTAATATGAACTACTTTAAAATTAAACATATAAATTGAGTAAAACACCATTAATAGTTAAAGGTGCTTTTAGTAATTTTAAAAATTATAGGAATAGAATATCTATAGATTTTATAGAAGGGGAGTTAAAGATAGGGCTATGGAAGATAAATACATATATTTGGTTTTTTCAAAGACTGGAACATGGCTTTCGAGAATAATATATTTAATTACAAAAAATAAATATGCACATTCTTCTTTAAGTATGGATCCTTCTTTAACTAAGATGTATTCTTTTGGTAGAACAAACCCCAAAAACCCTTTTTCAGGTGGATTTGTAGAAGAAAATATTTATGAAGGTGTATATAAAATATTTAGAAATAGTGAATGTATAATATATAAAGTGAAAATTTCTGAAGAACAATATAAACTGGTTAAAGCAGAAGTAGACAAGTTTATAATCAGGAAATACGAGTTAAGATATAATTTTATGGGATTGTTTGGCGTGCTTTTTAATAAGCCAGTAAAGAGAAAAAATCATTATTTTTGTACTCAGTTTGTTTCTCATATTCTTGTCAACGGGAATATATATGATTTTAAAAAGGAAGCGGAGCTTATGAAAGTTGATGACTTGACAGATATCCCAGACAAAGAACTGATTTATAAAGGGAATATATACGACTACTGTAATAGGATGACAATTTAGTATCGTAATTTTGGATAGGTGAGCTGTTTTATATTAAGGTAGTTAATTTACGAATAAAAAGTTTCTCGCTGTAAAAGATAATTACGAAAGGAGAGGATGAATGATGTCAAATAAAATAAGAAATAATGTAACGGATGATGGAATGAGAAGACAAAAGCTTCATAAAGATAAAGATAATAAGGGAAATGCAAAAAATATCCCTCAATATCAGAATCTTAACGGAGAACCTATAAGATAAAATGAAGGACTCAACTATATTGTATGAATAATAGTTGAGTCTTTTGTATCTATATTAAATCTACTATCCTAATAGTAGGTTCATTGTTCAAGTTGATGATATTGCCATCTATGGATATCCAAGGACGTGTAATTGAATTTAAATCTATTTTCACTACCTTTCCTATTTTTCCAGTGCTAAGTAAAACTAATTCTCCTATATAATAGTTTAGGATATTATTTATAAATACTGTACCTATTACAGGATCAAGTTTTCCGAAAATTTCACATTTTATTTCCTCTAACACATCAAGAGCACATTGCTTATTTTTATATACTCTATTAGAGGTCATAGCATCAAAGATATCTGCAATAGCTATTATTTTGGCAAACTTAGGTATCTGAGGTCCTTTTACTTTAAGTGGATAGCCTGTACCATCTTCTCTTTCGTGATGAAATAGTATTCCAAATAAGATTGATTGATCTATGTAAGGAACCTTTTTAGCTATATCATATCCTAGAGTTGAATGAGTTCTACAAAGATTAACTTCATCTTCAGTAAGTTTGGATTTTTTATTGAGGACTCTAGGGTCTATCTTAATTTTTCCTATGTCGTGTAGCAAAGCCGAATAAGTTAAGAATATAAGCTCTTTTTTTTGAAGCTGAAGCCATTTCCCAATTAGTGAACTAATTGTTGCTACGTTAACACAGTGTCGTGTGAGGTATTTATCTTCATTTCTTTCATCTATTATGTTTTTAATTACTAATCCTGTTTCCGTTAATTGTTCCATGATACTATCAGATATAGATCTTACCTCAGACATATTAAACTTATCTGTATCTTTAATAGAATCAAATATACTTTCTGCAACTTCAGACATCTTGCTAAAGGATTTTTCAATCTTAGCAATCTTGATAGAATTTCTATTTTCAAATAATGATGAGTTATCTGGGTTAGTTTCAGAATAAATTACTATGTCTGAAAGGGGAAAATTAAGCTTTATTTTTTCAGCTATATTTTCAGTTATTTCAGTACCTTTGGTTAACAATGTCAAGTTATTGATAGTAAGGTCCTTTGCCA
Source organism: Clostridium manihotivorum (assembly GCF_004015185.1). Taxonomy (GTDB): domain Bacteria; phylum Bacillota; class Clostridia; order Clostridiales; family Clostridiaceae; genus Clostridium_AR; species Clostridium_AR manihotivorum. The sequence continues at coordinate 700,132 of NZ_CP025746.1, forward strand.
CTATCATTCCATTCTTTAGTTGGTGAGAGGAAATTTGCTGAAAAATATTCATATGCGTTACCTTCCTTTGCAGTTATTGACAAAAGTTATAGATTGGGCGTAAACCGTATTCATAATTGTTGTTTATAATTAGGCTATGTTTAAATGGTCATCTTTCGTTGATAAGTATATATATTTTTGTGGTGCCTTGACTAAATCTAAATAACTTAACTGTAGTATATATTATAATAGAATTTAATAGAAAAATTAATAGTATATGTATTAATTTGAAAAAAATAAACTAGAATATTACAATTATCACCTAAAAATTACAATAAAATAAATAAAGTGGTTATGAAACTATAATAAAGTGGTTAAAAAGATTGATTATGGATATAATATTGAATACAATATGAATGATAGATTATATTTTTATATGTATAATTCGTAAAGTTGATGATGTAGGTGATATAGTGGAAAAGATAAGTAGAAATGGTAGAATTGCAGCTATAACTAAATATTTGATAGAGAATCCTAATAAAGTAATAGGTTTAAATACTTTTTCAGAGTTATTAAATGCGGCTAAGTCGACTATAAGTGAAGATATTGTTATAGTAAGAGAATTGTTAGAAAAGATGGATATGGGAAAAATTGAAACAATATCTGGTGCAGCTGGAGGCATAAAGTATATAGCAGAAATAGGAGAAGCTGCTAAGAAAGACTTTGCTAATAAATTATGTGAAATGTTAAAAGATACTAACAGAGTAGTTCCTGGTAATTTTATTTATATGACTGATGTTATGTACAATCCTCAGATTATAAGTACAGCGGGGCTGATTTTGTCTTCATTTTTCAATAAAGATGAGGTTGATTATGTGGTTACGGTAGAGACTAAAGGAATACCTTTAGCTTATGAGGTAGCAAGATATCTTGGAGTACAGCTTGTTATTGCTAGAAGGGATAGTAAAGTTACCGAAGGTCCGACTGTAACAATAAATTATGTTTCTGGTTCATCAGGAAGACTTCAGCAAATGTCATTATCAAAAAGATCATTAAGAAATGGGAGCAAGTGTATATTTATAGATGATTTTATGAAGGGTGGAGGAACGGCTAAAGGTATTACAGACCTTTTGAAGGAATTTGATAGCAATCTTATCGGCATAGGCGTATTAGTTGACAACGTAGGGGCTAACAAGAAGCTCATTAACAATTATGTTGCAATAGCTGAGCTAAAGGGTGTAGAGGAAAGTGGAGACGTAATAATGAACCCATCAGCACTATTTCAATAACAGTTAATAATATTAATATATTTTATAAATTATATAAAATATATAATTTAAAGGATAATAAAAAATTTTCAAAAAATTTAATTAAAAAAAGAGGAATTCAGTAATTTTTAGAGAATTTATAAATCAATAAAGCAACTGGAGGTGTAGTGAAGTGCAAATCACAGACGTTAGAATCAGAAAGATAGCTGCTGAGGGAAAAATGAAGGCAATAGTTTCTGTAACTTTTGATAATGAATTCGTAGTTCATGATATTAAGGTTATAGAAGGTCAAAATGGTCTATTTATTGCTATGCCAAGCAGAAAGACTCCAGATGGAGAATTTAAAGACATAGCCCATCCAATAAATACTGATACTAGAGAAAAAATTCAAGAAGCTATTTTAACTGAATATGAAAAGGCATTAGAGTCAGATACTGAAGATGCTGAGTAATATGGATGAAGGGAAGTTAATACTTCCTTTTATTTTTGTTTAGAAAAGTATAAGTTTTTTTCTAGCTAAACATAGTAATTTCAAGCGTTTAGAATACCTGTTTAGGGTAAACAGTAAAAAAAGAAATCTTATTTGCCTGCCATATTTTCCTCATATGCATTAGAGAAGGCAGATGCGCAAAAAAAGCTTGCTGAAGAAGTCACTTCGTTGAGCTTTTTTATTTTGCGGTTATATGTTAAATTCATTTTTCACAAAAAGTTGAAATACAAGGTCATATAAAATATAATATAATAGGCGTTAAGCTTGAGATATTAAATTAATAATGTATGCTATTAGATTTATATAACTCATAAAGAGGTGATTTGATGTATAAATGTGCTATAATATTAGCAGCTGGACAGGGTAAAAGGATAAAGTCAACTGTGCCTAAAGTATTGCATAAGGTTGCAGGCAAAGAGATGGTTAACCATGTTATTGATACCATTAGAAATGCAGAAGTTGATGACATAAACGTTATAATAGGAAAAGGTGCTGATTTAGTAAGAGAGAAAACTGCAGATAGGAATGTATCCTATTCACTACAAGAGGAGCAGTTAGGCACTGGGCATGCTGTTAAGTGCTCAAAAGAATTTTTGAGGGATAAAGAAGGGGTTGTAGCAATTTTTACAGGAGATGCCCCATTAATAACTAGCGAAACTGTGAAAAAGCTTATAGATACACACGTAAGTGACAAAAATTCAGCTACTCTACTAACATCGCTTATAGACAATCCAACTGGATACGGAAGAATTGTAAGAAGCAATAATAATGTTGAAAAGATAGTGGAACACAAGGATTGTAGTGCTGAGGAACTAAAAATTAATGAAATAAATGCAGGAATGTATTGTTTCGATATAAAAAGTTTAGTAGATGCACTAGATAAATTATCAAATAATAATGCTCAAGGTGAGTATTACTTGACAGATGTGATTGGTATATTTAAAAATGAAGACAAAAAAATTGGAGCTGTTATAACTGAATTTGAGCAAACTATAGGTGTAAATTCTAGAGTAGAACTAGCTACAGTAGAAAAGATACTTAGAGATAAGATTAATAGGTATCATATGGATAACGGAGTTACAATAATAGATCCAAATGGTACTTATATAGGAATTGATGTAGTTATAGGACAGGATACTATTGTTTATCCTGGAAATTATTTAGAAGGTCATACTACCATAGGAGAAAACTGCGTTTTATATCCAAATTCAAGGATTAACAATAGTACAATAGGTAATGACGTAGAGATACAATCTTCTGTGATAATAGATAGTATAGTTGGTAATGAAACTACAGTAGGTCCTTTTGCATATATTAGACCTGAAAGTAAGATTGGAAATAATGTGAGAATAGGTGATTTTGTAGAGATTAAAAAGTCAACTATAGATGATAATACAAAGGTTTCTCATTTGACATATATAGGAGATGCAGAGGTAGGCAAAAACTGCAATTTTGGATGCGGAACTGTTGTAGTAAACTATGATGGCAAAGATAAGCATAAAACTATCATTGGGGATAACGCCTTTATAGGATGTAATACTAATTTGGTATCTCCGGTGGAAGTTAAAGATAATACTTATATAGCTGCTGGCTCCACAATAACTAAAGAAGTTCCGGAAGGAAGTCTTGCAATAGCTAGAGCTAAGCAAACCAATATAGCTGGATGGGTAGATAAGAAAGGACTAAAAAAATAGTTTTTATTACTACCCTAAATTTTAAGGAGGTCTTCACAATATGATAACTCATGGAAAGAACATTAAAATATTCACTGGAAACTCACATCCACAATTGGCTCACGAAATAGCAAGTATCTTAGGCTTGCCTGTAGGTATTGCTAAAGTAGGTACATTTAGTGATGGAGAAATTTCAGTAGATATTGGAGAAACTGTTAGAGGTGCTGATGTATTTTTAGTTCAATCAACAAGTGCTCCAGTTAATAATAACCTTATGGAACTTCTTATAATGATTGATGCATTTAAGAGAGCTTCTGCAGGTAGAATAACTGCTGTTATTCCTTATTATGGCTATGCTAGACAGGATAGAAAAGCGAAATCAAGAGATCCTATAACAGCAAAGTTAGTAGCAGACTTGCTTACTGCTGCTGGGGCAGAGAGAGTCTTGACTATGGATTTACATGCAGCACAAATCCAAGGTTACTTTAATATTCCAGTTGATCACTTAATGGGAGCTCCAATACTTTCTAAGTACTTTATCGAAAAAGGACTAGGTGATAGAGATGACGTAGTTGTAGTATCACCAGATTTAGGTAGTGTAACTAGAGCAAGAAAATTTGCAGATAGATTACACGCACCTATAGCGATAATAGATAAGAGAAGACCTAAGGCTAATGTTTCTGAAATAATGAACATAATAGGAGAAGTTGAAGGAAAAGTATGTATACTTATAGATGATATGATTGATACTGCTGGAACAATAGCAAATGCAGCCAATGCACTTAAAGATCTAGGAGCAACTAATGTTTATGCTTGTTGTACTCACGGGGTTCTTTCAGGGCCTGCATTTGAGAGGATTAATAATTCAGCTATAGAGGAATTAGTTATGCTAAATACCATAGCGCTTCCTGAAAGAGAAGATCTACATAAGTTTAAATCATTGTCAGTGGCTCCACTTATAGCAGAAGCTATAAATAGAATATATGATGATAAACCACTAAGTAAGTTATTTGAAGGCTAAAATAAACTTATACATAATAAATTAATATACATTTAATTGATAGTACAGATGTGCCATTTCATGATGAAAGTTGTATTTTTAAGATTAGCTCATAAAAGCTATAAAAGTTTTGAAAATATTTTTCGGATTGATTTGGTGCATCTTTATTTTTTTACCAAAAACAAGTTTAATAAATGCAATTGAGGTGAATAATTTGTAACTTTTTTGAAAAGGTATATAAAATAATAGTCTAAGTATGTTAAATTTAATATATAAAGAAATGAGGAGTGTTATTTATGGATGGATTGCTAGGAAAGATACTCATTGTTGATGATGATGAAAATATATGCGAAGTAATAAAAATGTATTTACAGAGTGCTAATTATGATACGAAGGTTGCTAACAATGGTAGAATTGCTGAAGAAATCTTTTTAGATTACAAACCGGATTTAGTACTTTTAGACATGATGCTACCACATATAGATGGCATAGACGTTTTAAAGTGGATAAGAAAAGAACATGAGACTCCAGTTGTAATGCTTACTGCAAAAGGTGAAACTTTTGATAAAGTACTTGCACTTGAGCTAGGTGCAGATGATTACATTGTAAAACCATTTGAGCCAAAGGAAATGATTGCTAGAGTAAAGGCGGTATTGAGAAGGTATAATGTTGATTCGAGTAATAAAGAAACCTTATATTTCTCTGAACTAGTAGTAGATGCCAACTCGTATAATGTTGTTTATAAGAATAATGAAATAAAAATGCCTCCTAAAGAGTTTGAATTATTATATTATCTTGCATCTAATAAAAATAGGGTTTTTACAAGAGAACAATTACTTTGCGAGGTATGGGGTTATGACTATCCTGGAGATTCAAGAACAGTTGATGTTCATGTCAAAAGACTGAGAGAAAAACTACATGGAGGGTCTAACTGGCAGCTTGAAACCGTATGGGGAGTAGGATATAAGTTTGAGGTGAAGTAGATGAAAAAAAACAGCTTAGTTTCTAAGCTTTTAATGACTTTCACTCTAATAATTGCTACCTGTCTGGTTGTTATAGCTATAGTATTATCTGTTTGGTTTGAAAACTATCACTTTAATCAGAGAAAGCAACAATTAGATCTTCAAGCTGCTTTGATTTCAAAGGAAAGAATAAATGTATATAATGGAAATAGTCAGCTAGAGGATCTAAGCTCTGTAGCAAACTATGTAAGTTTATCCATAGGGGCAGATATAGTAGTTACTGACTACAGAGGAGTAGCTATCTCTTCTAGTGAATCGAAACAGAGTCTTCTTAGAACTCAGATTATAGATAGTAAGAATGTAGAAGATTTGAAGTCAGGAAAGTCTATTGAGGATAGGAATGGCAAAAACAGAGCTTTCGGGGATTCTCAATATGTATATTATAAACCTATAATGTATGGTGATACTTTTATTGGCTCTATTGTTATGACTACACCCTTAGAGCAGATAAAAGGTCAGCTTAAACAAGTTTATACAATAATATGGGTTTCAATACTAGTTGCTCTAGTGATATCAAGTATAATAATATACTATGTTTGTGATAGATTACTTATAATTCCACTTGCTAAGATAAATACCGCTGCTAAGAGGTTAGCTAAAGGTGATATAGAAAATAGGGTATACATACGTTCTAAGGATGAGATCGGAGAATTGGCAGATTCTTTTAATACAATGGCAGAATCCTTAGAAGAAGTAGAAAAGAACAGAAGGGAATTTATATCAAATGTTTCGCATGAACTTAGATCGCCAATAACCTCAATTAAAGGATTTATAGCTGGTATACTAGATGGGATTATTCCACTTGAGAAAGAAAAATATTATTTAGGTATAGCCTATGAGGAAATTCAGAGACTTACTAGACTGATAAACGATCTTCTTGATTTATCAGCAATGGAGGCTGGTAAGCTTAAGCTAAATGTTAGTGAGATAAATATTAATGAGATTATTAGACACTGTACTATAAGTTTGGAGCAGAAGATAAAAGAAAAGAGATTAAAGGTAGATGTGGTGTTGGAAGGTCAGAATTTATATGTAGCAGGAGATAGAGATAGATTAATCCAGGTAGTAAATAATCTTATCGATAATGCTATTAAGTACTGCAATGAAAACGGAAATGTAAAGATATCTACTAGATCAAAAGGAAACAAAGCCTTAATTAGTGTGTACAATGATGGAGCAACATTAACAGAGAAAGAAAAAACTTATATTTGGGATAGGTTTTATAAATCAGATAAATCTAGAACCAACAAAGTAAGTACTGGTTTAGGGTTACCTATAGTAAGACATATACTTTCATTGCATGGTGAAGACATTTGGGTAGAAAATAAAACTGGAGATAAAGGAGTCATTTTCACATTTTCCCTTAAAAAAGTGTAATATTGTATGGTTTTAATACCGTAGGAGGTGCTACATGGAGAAGGAGGATAAAACTATACGCGTTGAAAAGAAAGCACTAAAAAAAGATAACACTGATAATTTAGAAGGAATGATAAGATTTAAAGAAAATAAAAGAAGAGCTACTATACGAAGATTAACAAAAGGTATAGTTATAATACTAGTAGCCTCAGTAGCTGGAGCCATATCAGGTGCTTATATTGTTCAAATAAAGTATGGATTAAGACTTAAGGATAATAATAGAACTATATTTCAGATAGTAGAAAATAAGGATAGTTCTATTGATGCTGACGATGGACAAATAAGTAATATAGTTTCAAAAGTCTCTCCTTCCATAGTAAGTTTAAGTAACAAAGAAGATAATTTTAATATAAACAGCACCACAAATGCAACAGGATTAATATTTAAGGAAGATGGATACATAGTAACTAATTTTAGTTCCATAGCGGCATACGAAAAAATATTTGTGAAGAGAGCCGGACTAGGTATTAAGGTGGAAGAAGCAAAGGTTATAGGTTATGATGCTGGTAGTGATCTTGTTGTTTTAAAGATAGATGCAGATAAATTGCCCTGTGTAAAGATTTCCGATTCTTCAGATATCAGAGAGGGCAATAAGGTAATAGCCTTAGGCAATTCTATAGGAGATGATTATATAGGTATTGTAACTACTGGCATAGTTACATCTACTAACATAAGGGTGGAAGGTGCTAAAGCTCAAGGATCAGAAAAACAGTCTTTTAGAACAATTCAAACTGATGCGATAATAAATAAAGAAAATAACGGTGGAGTATTAACCAATGTATATGGGGAAGTTGTAGGGATAAATAGCGTACCTTTGACTAATAAATACTCATCTCCAGGGTTAAGTATTGCATTAAATATTGAAGATGCTAAAAAGATTATTGATTCAATAATTAGTGATTATGAAGTAAAGCTTGTAGGGTTAGGGTTTAAAGGCTGGAACTTTACTAAAAAGCAAAATAAGGACATTGAAGGGGTTTATGTACAGAGTATAGTACCAAAGGGAAGTGCAGATCTTGCAGGGTTAAAATCTTCTGATATCATCATAGAGATGGATGGAAAGAAGATAAAAACATTAGATGAGATAGATGGTATAATTAAATCACATAATATTGGAGATACTATATCTTGTAAGGTTCTAAGAGGAAACGATACTAAAGAGGTATCTATGAAGCTTTCTCAGAAGATGTGATGTGAAGCATGCTGGCTGTAATTATAGCTAACGCATGCTTTGTTGCATTTTTTATTTTTAGTTTGTATTATATAGATAAAGATGTAGCACTTCAATGAAAATCAAATTTCAAAACTCTTCTGGATTTTGAGAGGAAAATTTGAAAATATAGATTTTATTATGAAGTAGTACATCGATATGTCTTTTTGAATCGAAATTTAATCTACGGAGGTATGGGCATGTATTTAGTTGTAGGGCTTGGCAATCCAGGCCAGGAGTATGTTAATACTAGGCATAATATAGGATTTGATGCCATTAATTATATTGCAAATAAGTATAATATAGAAATAAATAGGGAAAAATTTAAAGGTGTATATGGAGAAGGATTTATAAACAATAATAAAGTGGTTTTGTTGAAGCCAACTACATATATGAATTTGAGTGGAGAAAGTATAAGAGAGTTAGTGAATTTTTACAAGTTGAATAATGATGAAATAATTGTAATATATGATGACATAAGTTTAGAAGTTGGAAAGTTAAGAATAAGAGCTAAAGGCAGTGCAGGAGGACATAATGGTATAAAAAGTATAATTAATAACCTAGCGACGGATGAGTTCCCACGAATAAAAGTAGGAGTAGGACAACCTAAACACGACTTGGTATCTCACGTATTAGGAAAGTTTAGTAGTGAAGAAAATAGGGTTTTGGAAAAAACGTTACCAGCTGTTGTTCAAGCTGTTGAAATTATGATAAAAGATAATATAAATGAGGCAATGAACAAGTTTAATGGATTTAAAGCAGAATAATAATGTTTTATGGGTGGTGTTTCTATGAGATTAAATGGCCTTATGGAGCCATTGACAATTAATCCTAACTTTCAGAAGGTTAGATCAAATATAGACAAAGATAAGTACCCATTTTCTATATCTGGTGTGTCTGAGTCTGGAAAAGGATATTTAATAAATGGTATTTTTGAAAATAATGATAGATCTATAGTTGTAATTACGCATAATGATGTAGAAGCAAAAAATTTATATGAGGATTTATCACTATATACTACAGATGTATATTACTTTCCTTCAAAAGAAATTGTTTTTTATAATATTGATGCCGTTTCTGGAGATTTAAGATGGGCTAGATTAAAAGTACTTAAAGAAATTTTGGATAAGAAAAAAAAGATAGTAATAGTATCGGTTGAGAGTTTCGCTACAATTTATACGCCAAAGGAATTGTATATAAGTCATACTTTTAAAATAAAAGTGGGAGATGAAGTTGACTTTAAAGAATTCTCTAAGAATTTAATCGAGTGCGGATATGAAAGAATGGATATAGTTGACGGTAAAGGTCAGTTTTCGGTAAGAGGAGGTATAATGGATATATATCCTCCTAATACTGCGCTTCCATATAGAATAGAGCTCTTTGGGGATGAGGTTGACTCTATAAGGTTTTTTAATATTGAAAGTCAAAGAAGTATAGATAAAGTAAAAGAAGTTGAGGTGTTTCCTGCTAAGGAAATAATCCTTGATGATGATACTATACAGAAGGCTATAGTGAAAATTAATGATGAACTGTCAAGTTTTATAAAATCCAGAGATAACAGCGAAAAAGATATTATTTCAAGGATATCATCGGTAATTAAATCTAACGTAGAGAATCTTAGGGAGTCATGGTCCTTTGAAACTATTGAGAGTTATTTGCCGCTTTTCTTTAATAAACCTTCTTCGTTTTTTGATTATTTTAAAGATTATCTTATGATTATGGACGATGATCAAAGGTGTAATGGAAAACTTGATAGTGTAATATATGAATTTGAAGAAAACTACACTGCATTTTTACAAAGGGGAGATATATTACCGTCTCAGGCAAATTTGATATTAGGGAAAGATATCTTAAGTGAGAAGTTTAATTCTTCTAGGATTATAACAGTAAATCCATTTACTAAAAACAGCGAATTTATTCATACTTATGATACAGTAGCTTTTTCTCAGCTTACATTACATAACTATCAAGGAAAAATAGATATGTTAATAGATGATATTAAAGAGAAAAAGAAAAAGGGCTATAAGACAGTAATATTATCAGGGACTAGGCCAAGAGGGGAAAGACTTGTAGATACATTAAGAGATAGGGATATTGAAAGCGTTTATAAAGATGTAGTTAATGATATACAATTTGGAGAAGTTGTAATAACCTTTGGAAATCAGCTAAAAGGCTTTGAATATACAGATATGAAAATATGTGTAATATCTGATAAGGAGGTTTTTGGAGAAGCTAAAAGGAAATCTTCAAGAAAAGCAACCAAGCAGAAGGGCGTATCTAAGATAAAGAGTTTTGCTGAACTTAAACTAGGAGACTATGTAGTTCACGCTAATCATGGTATTGGGGTATATAAAGGAATTAAACAAATAGATGTCAGCGGACATAAGCGAGATTACTTGGATATTGAGTATGCTAAAGGTGATAAGCTTTATGTACCTGTAGATCAATTAGATCTGGTTCAGAAATATATTGGTACTGAAGGTAAGGCTCCGAAGATTAATAAGCTTGGCTCCAGTGAATGGCAGAAAGCTAAGGCTAAAGTAAAGAAATCTATTAACGAAATAGCACAAGACCTAGTGAAGCTATATGCAACAAGATCTACATTAAAAGGCCATAAGTTTACTATAGATACTCAATGGCAGAATCAATTTGAGGAGGAGTTCCCATATGAGGAGACTCCAGATCAATTAACTGCTTTAGAAGATATAAAGAGCGATATGGAGTCCGACAAGATAATGGATAGATTATTATGTGGAGATGTTGGATATGGGAAAACTGAAGTTGCATTAAGAGCAGCTTTTAAAGCAGTTATGGATGGCAAGCAGGTTGCTTTACTTGTTCCAACCACTATATTAGCAGATCAACACTATAATAATATGGTTAAGAGATTTTCTGATTTTCCTATAAAGATTGATATGGTATCTAGATTTAGGACTTCAAAACAGCAGAAGGAAACTTTACAAGCAGTAAAAGAAGGAAATGTAGATATATTGGTAGGTACTCATAGATTAGTTTCTAAAGATATTCAATTTAAAGATTTGGGGCTTCTAATTGTAGATGAAGAACAGAGATTTGGAGTTGCCCAAAAGGAGAAAATAAAAAATATAAAAAGAAATGTTGATGTTCTTACTTTAAGTGCTACGCCTATACCTAGAACATTACACATGTCTCTTACGGGGGTGAGAGATATATCTGTTATTGAAACTCCACCTGAAGAAAGGTATCCTATACAGACTTATGTGGTAGAACAAAATGACCAACTGATTAGAGATGCTATTTTGAGAGAAATAAATAGAGGTGGTCAAGTTTTCTTTGTATATAATAGAGTTGAAAGTATTATGGAAATGTCCGACTATATTCAAAACTTGGTGCCTGAGTGCAAAACTACTGTTATTCATGGACAGATGACAGAGAGACAGCTAGAAAATGAAATGATATCCTTTATGAATAATGAGTCTAATGTACTTATATGCACTACAATAATTGAGACAGGTATAGATATACCTAATGTAAATACAATCATAGTATATGATTCTGATAAAATGGGATTATCTCAACTCTATCAATTGAGAGGAAGAGTAGGTAGAAGTAATAGGATAGCATACGCTTATTTTGTATATAAAAAGGATAAGATATTGACTGAAGTAGCTGAGAAAAGGTTGAGAGCACTTAAGGACTTTACTGAATTAGGCTCTGGTTTTAAAATAGCCATGAGAGATCTTGAGATAAGAGGTGCTGGTAATATGATGGGGTCAGCTCAACACGGTCATATGGCTTCAGTTGGGTATGATTTGTATTGCAGAATGCTGGAAGATACCATTAAAATTATAAAGGGTGAGATAGAACAGGAACCTGTAGAAACTTCGATTGACATAAAGGTAGATGCCTTTATTGACTCTAGATATATTGAGGATGAGTTGCAGAAGATAGAGGTCTATAAAAAGATAGCTGCCATAGAAAGCATAGAAGATTATATGGATGTTAAAGAAGAGCTTGAGGATAGATTCTCAGAGATACCTGAACCGGTTTATAACCTAATGGATATAGCTTATATTAAGAGCAAGGCTAGAAACTTGGGGATAGAAGATGTTAAAGAAAAGCAGGGAGAGGTATTGTTCCAATTTCAGAGTAGAGATAGGGTTAAAAAGGATATATTTAAGCGATTGTTGGAACAATATAAAAATAATATAATAATTAGAATGGGAGATAAGCCATCCTTTGGGTATAAGTTGAAGGATACCAAAAGAGAGGATATACTTCCTACGCTTAAAAATATGCTAGACAATCTAAATAAAGAAATCAGCAAATAAGCTTTATCCTTAGATAACTAAGTTGAATAGAAAAACTATTTATTGGTAATAAAAAAATAAATTTAAGTAATATAAATTGAAATTGATGTTGTAAATTGATATACTAATTTATGTCTATTAAATTTGGTTATAAAGGGGATACAATTTAAAGAAAAGTGAGGTAAGAAATTTGAAGAACATAAAGAAATTAGTTTCAATAGCCTTGATTGGTGTGATTGGTTTATCACTATCAGGGTGTAAGATGATACAAAAAACTCCAGAAGCTGTAAGCAAGACTGCTGTAGCGAAGGTTAATGGTGAAAAAATTACACTTGGCCAAGTTGATGAAAAGATTAAGAGCGCTATAGATCAGTTAAAGACACAATACGGTAATGATTTAGAAAAAAGCACTGATGGAAAAGCTGCGCTAAAAGATCAAAGAAAGACTCAACTTGAATCAATGGTACAAGAAAAGGTGATTTTAAAAGAAGGAGAAAAGGCAAATGTACTTCCTTCTAAAACTGATTTAGATAAGCAAGTATCAGATAAACTTGCAGATGTTAAGAAGGTTTATAAAACTGATGAAGAGTTTAATAATGCATTAAAGTCTGCTAACTTTACTGTGGATTCATTAAAAGAATATTTAGGTACTCAAATAAAGATTGATACAATTCTTAATAAAACAGTATTTAAGGATTTCAGTATTACTGATGCAGATATACAAAAGTATTACAATGAAAATAAAGCTCAGTACACTCAGCAACCTGGTGCTAACATGTTCCACATACTTGTTGATAGTGAAGATAAAGCAAAGTCTATAAAATCTGAATTAGATAAGGGAGCAAAATTTGAAGATTTAGCAGCTAAGTATGGTACTGACGGTACAAAAGATCAAGGTGGTAGCCTAGGATATGTTGCTTATGACGCTCAGAACTTTGATAAAGACTTCTTAGCAGCTGCAAAGAAGCTTAAAGAAGGAGAGATATCAGGACCAGTTAAAACTCAATATGGATGGCATATAATAAAGGTTACTGGAATTCAATCATCATCAAAGACTCAAGAGCTATCAGCTGTTAAGGATACTATTAAACAGACTCTAGAAACAAATAAGAAGAATGAGTTATTTAAGGCTAAATATGATCAATGGAAAAAAGACTTAAAAGTTGAGACATATGAAGATAAGCTATAATAAGAAGAATAATATTTATTAATATTCAAATAATAAAACTCACATGAATTTATATATTTTAATTCATGTGAGTTTTTACTTTATTGGATTCATGTTGTACAAAAAGATAATTATAGCCAAAGCATGTATAAAATTTCTATTCTGAAAAATAATAATAAGGAAGGTTTTAAGTGAAAGATATATAAGGAGGTAACTATAAAATGAAAGCTACAGGTATTGTTAGACGTATTGATGATTTAGGTAGAGTAGTTATACCAAAAGAGATAAGAAGAACTTTGAGAATAAGAGAGGGAGATCCTTTAGAAATTTTTACAGATAGAGAAGGTGGAGTTATTCTAAAAAAATATTCTCCAATTGGAGAATTGACTGATTTCTCAAAAGAATATGCAGAAAGCCTCCAACAGGCTATTGGACATATTGTTTTAATAGCTGACAAAGATACGTTTATATCAGTAAGTGGTGCATCTAAGAAAGACTTTGTAGAAAAGAAGATAAGTAATGAATTAGAGAAGATAATGGAAGATAGAAAGACAGTTTGTTTAGGTCTAACAGGTGCAAAAGTTATTCCGCTATATAATGAAGATACAGCTGAAGATAAGTATTCATGCCAGGTAGTATCCCCAATAATAGCAGAAGGGGATGCAATTGGAGCTGTTATAATATTGTCAAAACAAGCTGGAGAAAAGTTTGGAGACTTAGAAACCAAGCTTGCTGAAACAGCATCCGCATTCTTAGGAAAACAGATGGAACAATAGTAAACCTAAGACTTGCATCCCAAAACCATTCTAATTATTGACTGGTTAATAAATATTTATTCAATATACATATAAAATTCTGTAATAATACCTCCAAATTGACAATAAAGATTAAGTAGTTAAATAATTTGGAGGTATTTTATGAAAAAACAATCACTTATAAAAGGAAGTATAATACTTGGTGTTGCTGGCATATTTACAAGGTTTTTAGGAATATTTTTTCGGTGGCCGTTAATAATGCTCATAGGCGATGAGGGCATTGGTTATTATCAAATGACTTACCCATTATACATGTTTTATGTTGCTATAGCAGCAGGGATTCCTGTGGCAGTATCTAAAATGGTTTCCGAAAGTAATGCTATTGGTGACTTAGATACATCATTCCAAACGATGAAAGAATCATTTATTTTAATGCTAATTTTAGGGACAGGCATGTCGTTATTCTTATTCTTTGGAGCAAAGCCAATAATGACTGCTTTAAAGTGGGATACAAAGTCTTACTATTCAATTATTGGAGTAGCATTTGCACCATTATGTATATCTCTAATGACTGCCTTTAGAGGTTTTTTTCAAGGATTACAAAATATGAGTCCATCCGCTATTTCTCAGATAATTGAGCAAATAGGAAGAGTAATAGTTGGTGTTGGATTGGCGGTTTTATTTCTGCCCTATGGAATTGAGTACTCTGCAGGAGGAGCTGCCTTTGGAGCTGCAGCTGGAGGGTTTTTGGGTGGTATTTACTTAATTGTGAAGTACTTAAAGGTTAAGAAATCCTTCGGTGTTAGAAAGGTTAAATCAAATGATAAACTTCTTGCACAGTTAATAAGAATAGCTATCCCAATATCTTTAGGAGGAGCTGTTGGCACTGTAGCTAGTTTAATTGATTCTATATTAGTACCAAGGCAGCTATTAAATGCAGGCTTTGATTATAGACAAGCTACTATACTATACGCTCAATTGACTGGTAAAGCTTCAGTAATAGTTAATATACCACTTACATTATCAGTAGCCTTAAGTACTTCTCTTATACCAATAATTGCAGAGAATTATATTTTAAAGAATATAAGAGAGGTTCAGTCAAAGGTGGATTCGGCAATAAGAATGTCTATGGTTATAGCTATCCCATGTACATTAGGTCTATATTTTCTTGCTGGCCCAGTTATGATGCTTATATTTCCTGGAAGATCAGAGGGGTACGAGATTCTTAAGTACTTATCTTTTTCGATTCCTTTTATAATCATGGCTCAAACCACTACGGCTATACTTCAGTCAACAGGATCTTATGCAGCTCCAGTTGTAAATCTGCTCATTGGATGCTTTATTAAGGTTGTATTAACAGTATACCTTATACCAGTTTCATGGCTTAATATATATGGCGCAGTTATAGCATCAATACTAGCTTATATAGCAGCATCTATGCTTAATCTTATATATCTTCATATAAAGCTTAGGGTTAGTATAGATTATTGGTCAGCGGTAATAAAGCCTATAGGAGCTTCTGTAGTGATGATGATAGCTGTGTTATTAACATATCTAGGTATACTTAATAAAACGGCCAGTAATGGAATAGCTTGCTTGATTTCTGTTTTTTTGGGTATTATTATATATGTATTGCTAATAGTAGTATTTGGTGTGTTTAAGTATGATTATATAAAAAGCAGATTTTTAAAAAGACATAGATAAAAGGAGAAATAATATGATTAAGATAATTGGTTTGGGACCTGGTTCTGAGGAAGCATTAACTTTGGGAGTAGTTAAACAATTAAAAAATAGCGACAATGTATTTCTTAGAACAGAAAAACATCCAACAGTCCAATTCTTAGTTGAAGAGGGCATAAAATTTAATACCTATGATTCAGCTTATGAGAATTCTACTACCTTTGATCAAGTGTATGAAAGTATAGCAGTGGATTTAATAGAGCAGCATAGAAAGTTTAATGACATCACTTATGGTGTTCCAGGGCATCCTTTAGTTGCAGAGAAGTCAGTGGTGAATCTTATTAACTTATGCAAAGAAAATGATATATGTTATGAGATTTTGCCTGCTGTTAGCTTTATTGATGTTATGATGGAGGCTCTAGAAATAGACCCAGTTGAAGGTCTTAAAGTAGTTGATGCCTTTGATATAGGAAACCAAGTATTAGACAAGAGATCGGGAATTATAATAACTCAAGTATATAATCAATTTATTGCTTCAGAGGTAAAGCTTAAACTTCAAGAAGAGTTTAATGACGACACTGAAGTTTATTTTGTTAGAGCTGCTGGTATAAAAGGCCAGGAAAGTATCAGGAAAATGCCTCTATATGAAATTGATATGCAGGAAGATATAGATTATCTAACGTCTATATACGTTCCTAAGGATTTGGATAATAAGAAGGATTTTTATGATTTAATGAGTATAATAGATAAATTAAGAAGTGAGGATGGTTGTCCTTGGGATAGGGAGCAAACTCATGAAAGTTTAAAGAAAGCGCTAATAGAAGAAAGTTATGAAGTTATAGATGCAATCGACAAAGAGGATGATGCCGGAATGATTGAAGAATTAGGTGATGTACTACTTCAAGTAGTATTTCATTCATCTATAGCTAAAGACGATGGTTATTTTAACATGAATGATGTAATTCAAGGTATATGCGAAAAAATGATAAATAGACATCCTCATGTTTTTGGAGATGAATCAATAGATACATCAGTGGAAGTTTTGGAGAAGTGGGAAGATATCAAGAAAAAAGAAAAGGGATTTGAAAGTATTACAGAAGAACTGAATTCTATTGCCAAATCACTACCAGCAACAATAAGAGCAGCAAAGGTTCAAAGTAAAGCTAAAAAGGTTGGGTTTGATTGGGATAGAGTAGAAGACGCTATGCTAAAGGTAGAAGAAGAACTAAATGAAATAAAAGAGGTATATAATGGAGAAAATAGGGCAAAGATAGTAGAAGAGGTTGGAGATTTGCTGTTTGCCTGTGTGAACGTAGCTAGATTCCTTGGTGTAGAGGGGGAACTTGCATTAACTTTTACTACAGAAAAGTTTATAAAAAGGTTCTCTTATATAGAAAAAATAGCATCCGAAAAAGGACAAAATTTATCCGATATGTCTCTCGAAGAAATGGATATTTTGTGGAATGAAGCAAAAAAAGATGAAAAAAACTAAGGGCAAAGAAGGAAATTTCCCTTTTATGAAGAATATATAGCATAAGTGAGCAATCATTACCATATTATATTTACATTGTGAAATAAGTAATTTACTATAGACTATATAAAAAAGTGGTTATATAATATGTTAATGTAGATTATAGTACATAAAATCTTAAACTGGTACTATAAAACATACCATAAGAGATCTAAGGAGGATGTAAAAGTGAATAAAGCAGAATTAATCTCAAGCATGGCTGAGAAGAGTAAGTTAACTAAGAAAGATGCAGAAGTTGCATTAAAATCTTTCATTGACAGCGTTCAAGAAGCATTAGAAAATGGTGAAAAGGTTCAATTAGTTGGCTTTGGAACTTTCGAAACTAGAGAAAGAGCAGCTAGAGAAGGAAGAAATCCAAGAACAAAGGAAACTATCCAAATACCTGCTTCAAAAGTTCCAGTATTTAAAGCTGGTAAAGAATTCAAAGAAAAAGTTAATAAGTAATAGACATATATTTATAGGGCCCGAGTATTCTCGGGTTCTTAAAATTATAAGGAGTTATATATGAGATTAGATAAATACCTTAAGGTTTCAAGAATAATAAAAAGAAGAACTGTTGCTAAAGAGGTTTGTGAAGGCGGAAGGGTATCGATAAACGGTAAAGTTGCAAAACCATCCACTGAGGTAAAAGTAGATGATATAATTGAAATTGTATTTGCTAATAAAAAATTAAAGGCTAAAATTATTAGTATAGTTGAACATGTTAAAAAAGAAAATGCAAAGGCAATGTATGAAATTCTTGAAGGTGAAGAAGATAGAGACGAGGAATAGAAGTTTCTTTGACATAAAGTCAAAGAAACTTTTTTTCTTATACTGCCCAATTTTCCTAATATACATTCGGAAAGGCAGATGCGCAAAAAAAAGTTACTGAAGAAGTTCGCTTCAGCAACTTTTTTCATCTATATCATAGTATATATAGATAAAATCAATATGAATGGTAGTATAGGGGGAATATATCTAAAACAAAGAATAAATCCATTTTAAGTCTCAGCAATTATAAATAAGTTAATTTGTAAGTTATGTAAGTAAGATATAAATTTTATTTTCATAGACATAATCCTCTCTATAAATAAAAATATTAATCTATCGAATATATCAAAAAAATTAGTCATATAGTTTATTATAAAAACATATAGGAGGATATTATGGAGAATAAGAAGGAGCTAAAAGCTGAAGAAAGAAAAAGCAACCTAACACTAGAAAACAGAAAAAGGGTTGTTTTAACAGGCGTTGTGGAAGTTCTCAACTTTGATGAAGAAAAGATATTGTTAAATACATGCTTAGGGATGCTTACTGTAAAAGGTGAGGGACTTAAGATGAATAAGCTTGATGTACAAAATGGAGATGTAGTTATCGTAGGAAAGGTATCGGCTATGATTTATTCTGGTGAAGTAAAAAAAGAGAAAGAAAGTATCTTAAAAAAGATATTTAAATAGGTGATTCTATGCTGCTTCCGTTAAAGATACAATTTGAGATAGTAATATTTAGCCTTATGGCAGGTTTAATAGCTGGTATACTTTTTGACTTTTACAGAATTGTAAGAGGATTCGGTGCTCCTAAATTCATAATTTTCATAGAAGATTTTTTGTTTTGGGTATTAAATGCAATAATAATATTTACGTTCCTTCTTTATGTAAATTATGCTTTCTTGGGAATGTATGTATACCTGTTTATAATAATAGGAGCACTTATATATCTTAATTTATTTAGTGATAAATTAATGAAGATTGAAAGAAAAGCAGAGAGGGTTACTGGGAGAGGATTTAGAGTGATTTTTAAAAACTTACTCTATATTTTTAAAAGTATATTTTTAAGAAATAAAATCAATAAGTAATTGGATAAAAAAATAACTTGAATAAAAAATGAATAGTCATTAAAATAGGAGTATAAATGAATTTTTTTGGAAATCAAAGGGGCTTGATTATGAGAAATAAATTTACTCTTAAAAATATAGCGATACTTTTAATTTTTTCAATATTTAGTTTTAGTTTCATAAGGCAAGAAGTTACTATGAGAAAGATTGATAAACAAGTAACTGAAAGACAAGTGGAATTAAATAAGGTGAAAGAAAAAAATGATCGATTAAAAGATCAAGTCAATATGTCAAAAACCGATGCTTATAGTGAGAAGATGGCTAGGGAAAAGTTAGGTATGATTAAACCTGGTGAAAAGAAGGTTATAACTAAAGACGATAATACTGTAAGTAATGATTCAAGCTCCACAAAATAGGTTATTATACAAATAACATAAATTTTAATATTCAAATTATTTTAAGGAGGAACATTTTTAACATGACCTTAATGGCAGGAAACATTTTAGAAGGCACAGTGGTTAACATCACAAACTTTGGAGCATTCGTAGAGGTAGAAGGTAAGACTGGACTTGTACACATTTCAGAAGTGGCAGATTCGTTTGTAAAAGATATAAGGCTTCACCTAAAAGAGCAAGATAAGGTAAAGGTGAAAGTTATATCTGTAGATGATAATGGCAAGATAAGCCTTTCAATAAAGCAAGCAAATGTTCAAAAGAAATCAGTTAAACCTGTAGAGATTGACTGGAACTCAGAAAAGAAAAAGTCTTCTTCAAATAATTTTGAAGATATAATGTCAAAGTTCCTTAAGGATAGTGAAGAGAAGATGGCAGATGTTAAGAAACATCAAGAGTTTAAATCAAAAGGCAGAAAGAACTTAGGTTAATATAAAGTATTTAAATAAAAAAATCGGATGAATACATCCGATTTTTATTATTTTTAGAGAATAATAAGATATAATATATGTTTATATTGCAATCATAAGTGCTAAAACCGCCATTTTTAATGGTTTTAAGAATTTATGGAGTATATAAATAAAAAAATATAAAAAAGTGTTGACAGTATAGAGGTCATACCTTATAATAAAACTTGTCGCTGAGAGGCGGCAAGATAATTATGCTGGAGTGGCGGAACTGGCAGACGCACAGGACTTAAAATCCTGCGGTGCTAAAACACCGTACCGGTTCGATTCCGGTCTTCAGCACCAATTATATAATATCGCGGGGTGGAGCAGTTGGCAGCTCGTCGGGCTCATAACCCGAAGGTCGTAGGTTCAAGTCCTGCCCCCGCAACCATAACATGGCGGAATAGCTCAGCTGGCTAGAGCATTCGGTTCATACCCGAAGGGTCGTAGGTTCAAGTCCTATTTCCGCTACCATTTTAATAAAAACGCTGGAGTGGCGGAACTGGCAGACGCACAGGACTTAAAATCCTGCGGTGCTAAAACACCGTACCGGTTCGATTCCGGTCTTCAGCACCAATTATAATATCGCGGGGTGGAGCAGTTGGCAGCTCGTCGGGCTCATAACCCGAAGGTCGTAGGTTCAAGTCCTGCCCCCGCAACCATAACATGGCGGAATAGCTCAGCTGGCTAGAGCATTCGGTTCATACCCGAAGGGTCGTAGGTTCAAGTCCTATTTCCGCTACCATTTCAATTGAAAATAACGCGCTGGAGTGGCGGAACTGGCAGACGCACAGGACTTAAAATCCTGCGGTGCTAAAACACCGTACCGGTTCGATTCCGGTCTTCAGCACCAAAAAGAATCCATATTATATATGGATTCTTTTTTTGCTTTACAGGATACTTAGTGAAAAATAAAATATATTCGTCTATTAGGTTTTTCCTATATGCATTTTAAAAGTAGATGCTTAAAGGCTAATTCTAACAAGTATACGCATAAATTCTACAAGTGCTGATATATGCATAAAAAATATCTCTATAAAATAACAAAGACTATTTCGCAACGACAAATAAGGCCCTTTTTTAAGCCTCCGGATATTAGGATTAATAACTTAGTTTTATAATATACTTCCGAATCTATAAAGAAATACGTAAAAAGCTATGCAAATAATATAAAGAAATAAAGTGATAAATGTCCGAATAAAATTATAGATACTAAACACTAAATGACATATATTTCCATATTGCTTTGCTATAATAAAACTACACTTTAGAGAAATAGGAGGGGTTACTAATGCAATATGGAGTAGATGTCACTACATATAAGAGAGTGGGAGATAAAAGAAAAGATAAGAAAGAGATTAAGATAATGGGGTCTCCTTATAGGTTGTTATTTGATTTCTTTGGTGCTTTTCTAATAAGTAGAGTTACTATAAATGCAAGTGGAGCGGGTATAGATGGGTTAGCGCCCTTTGGTATAGCTTTTATATTATCATTTCTAAACAGAGAAGAAAAAAAAGAAGGCATAATTGCTTCAGTTGGTGTTTTACTTGGGTATGCTACTCTCTTGGGCAGTGTGCCTAATGTTGGTATTTATATATTATCTGCAGCTATTGTATCTATATTTGTTAACATTCGATTTAATATAAAGGAGAGAACTAGCTTAATTATAAGCTTCTCTATATTACTATTATCAATGGTTATCTATAGAGCTTTTGCTCATAACATAGTTCTATGGATTAATCTTCTTACTTCAGCAGTACAATGTATTGTTGTTTATCCAATATATTATATTATAAAATATGCATTAACATGCTTAGATGATATAAAAACTAATCATTTTTTTACCAATGAAGAACTTATATCTATGGCGCTTCTTTTTTGCTTAATTGTTTCTGGAATAGGTAGCATAGCGTTAGCGGGAATTAGTTTAAGAAACATAATAGCATTGTTTTTTGTTATAGCAATAGCATTTGCTCTGGGAAGTTCTGTTGGTGCAGCGGCAGGCGTTACAATGGGAATAATAGTAGGTCTGTCTACCAATAATATGATAATTTATATAAGTGTATATAGCATATGTGGATTGATTGTAGGTATTTTTAAAGATACTGGAAAGTGGTTTACTGTATTATCGTATATTGTTGTATACTTTGTTTTAGCTATGTATTCAAAAGGGTTGGATGATTTTAAAACCATAGAAGCTATAATAGTGGCATTAATATTTTGTATAGTTCCAGTTAGTATTTATAGTAAGATATCTTTAGAGTTGGATAATGAGAAGAAACAAGATACCTTAGGAGATTTACATTTTTATAAGGTAAAGGAGGAGTTCACTAACAGGTTAGTTGATTTTACAGATGTTTTATCAACCATAGCTGTTACATTGAACAATTTAATCGATAATGATAGGCTGCTACTAAAGAATAAGAGTAGTGCGCTTATAGAAAATTTAGGTGATAGGGTGTGTAGCTCCTGTGATATGAGATATACATGCTGGAAGAGAGAGTTACATACTACTTATAATGCTTTTTCTGAATTGATAAGAAATAATCAAGAGGGTAGGTCTGACTTCCCATTAGAGCTTGATAAAAAGTGTATTAAAAAGTATGCTCTAGTTAAAAATACAGAGGAAATTGTTAATAACTATATTCAGGATGAAATGCTTAAAAGAAGACTAGGTGAAGGAAGAAAATTATTAGCTGGCCATATAAATAATATGGCTGTTACTATTGGTGAATTGGTTGAAGACTTTAGTAAGGATATAATAATATGCAATGATGTTGAGAAAATTATAAAGAGAGCTTTAAATAAAGAAAATGTGAGATATGAGGATGTTCTATGCTACAATGACAAAAATGGCAGATTAAATATAAAGATAACTATGGATAGCTGTGGCGGTAGCCAAATGTGTGTAAAGCACCTTTTGCCTATAATAAATAGATCTATAGGTAAAACTATGAGCATAGGTGGAGAGGGGTGTTCTATAGAACCAAAGACAAATAAGTGTTCTGTATATATAGAAGAAACACCTAAATATCACGTATCATCTTATGCAGCTATAGCTTGCAAGGATGGGGAAAAGTATACAGGAGATAGCTATAGCTACGGAAAAACTCAAGGTGGAAGCTATATGGTGCTAGTAAGTGATGGAATGGGGTCAGGACCAGAAGCTGGTGCTGAAAGTAAAGCGGCTGTAGAACTTATAGAAAAGTTTACACAGGTTGGATTTTCAGAGTTAACTGCTATAAATACAGTGAATTCTATAATGTCCATGAAGTTTACAGAGGATGAGAAGTTTGCAACGTTGGATCTTCAAAATGTAGATCTTTACTCAGGAAACGTCAAGTTTATGAAGGTAGGGGCTGTAGAGAGTTTTATAAAGAGAGGAGATAAAGTTGAAGTCATCAAATCAAAAACCTTACCTTTTGGGATACTAGATACAACGGATGTTGATATTATAGAAAAGAAGGTATGTAACGGAGATCTTATAGTTACAATAAGTGATGGAATACTTTATGGAAAAGATGGGGACGGAAGTTGTAAGTGGCTCACTGAGTTCTTATATACA
Organism: Clostridium manihotivorum; assembly: GCF_004015185.1. Lineage (GTDB taxonomy): Bacteria > Bacillota > Clostridia > Clostridiales > Clostridiaceae > Clostridium_AR > Clostridium_AR manihotivorum. The sequence goes on from NZ_CP025746.1 coordinate 723,892, forward strand.
ACTAGTAATAAAAATCCAAAAGAATTATCTATAGAGATATTAGATAAGGCTAAAGAGATAAGTGGACAAAGAATAAAGGATGATATGACTGTTGTTGTTTCGAAAGTATATGCTATTTACTAAATGATATATTTTTACAACTAAATAAAAATCTAAACTATGAAGCTAACCAATTGGTTTCATAGTCCTTTTTATTCTTTAGAAAATTATATTTTAGATAAAGCTGTGAGTAACAATGTGTATATGGCTTAAATGCATATGTTGGAGAGAAAATAAAAAAGAGAAAATATGTCGCCTGCCAGAATTTCTTCACATACGTTCAGAAAAGGCAGATGCGCAAAAAAACTCACTGAAGAAAGTCGCTTCAGCGACTTTTTTATGTGAAAATTTAAATTGAAGTTATTAATTTCATATTTTATAAAATTTGAATGTGTAAGATGATGCTGTATGCACTTTAAGAATTGTATAAGAATTATAATTTAAGTTTTAATGAATTTGTATAAAATTTCTTAATAAGAGTTTAATGATATGTTATAATAAGTTATTAAAGTTGAATAGGAAGTGTTCTAACTTGAATGATAAAGTTATAAATTTTATAATAGAGCATCACATGATAAAAGAAGGCGATAGAGTATTAGTAGCGCTATCAGGAGGTCCGGATTCCGTTTGTCTACTACATATCTTATATAGTTTAAGGGATGAACTTAATATTTCTATAGGTGCTGCACATATTAACCATTTGTTGAGAGGAGAAGACTCCTTTGAGGATGAGAAATATGTTAAAAAGGTATGTAATGAACTTAATATTCCTTGCTATGTAAGGAGAGTACAAATCGAAGCTGTTGCCAAAGAAAAGGGGATATCTTCTGAGATGGCTGGTAGAGAAGCAAGATATGAGTTTTTTGATGAAATTGTAAAAAATGAAGGTTTTACAAAGGTAGCTATAGCTCATAATGCAAATGATCAAGCTGAGACTGTACTTATGAGAATGATGAGAGGAACAGGATTGGATGGCTTAGTAGGTATAAGGCCAGTGAGGGATGAAATATTTATAAGACCAATATTGTGTTTGACCAGAGAAGAGATAGAGAATTATTGTGAATATAATAAATTGGAGCCTAGAATTGATAGAACAAACCTCGAAAGTATATATTCTAGAAATAAGGTAAGACTTGAAATGATTCCTTTTATTAAAAGAAACTTTAATAGAGATATTATTGAATCCCTTAATAGACTAGCTTCTCTTGCTTCTATTGATAGCGATTATATAGATAAAAGTGCATTAGATATATATAGTGATTTTTGTATTGAAAAATCAGGAATGATTGTGATAAAGAAAGATGCATTTTTAGTTCATGAATCTTTACTTACAAGGGTTATAAGAAAAGCTATATTTTATGTTGCAAAAGCTACATATAATTATGAAATGAAACATATCTATGATATTATCGTATTACAAAGAGGAAGTACTGGTAAAAGTATAAATATTCCTAATAATGTAGTTGTAGAAAATTCTTATGGAGATATAATTATTACTATAAAACAAAATAACAATCATGATAATAAGGAATATGTTTTAGTAAAGAGGGAACTTAGTGTGAAAAACATAGAAACCTTCAGATTAGAAGGTTTATTATATGATGTTCAGATTGAAGTAAAGCAAAATAGTAAAAAAATAGATTTAAATAGTAGTGACTTAATCAAATATTTTGATTATGATAAGATAAAAGAGAGAATAATTATTAGAAGTAGAAAAAATGGAGATAAAATTAAACCCTTAGGTATGAATGGCACTAAAAAGATAAAAGATATATTCATTGATAAAAAGATCCCTAATAACTTAAGAGACCATATACCTTTGGTTTGTTTTGATAGTGACATTGCATGGATTGTTGGGGTAAATATAAGTGATATATTTAAGGTTACCAATAATACAAAAAATATTTTGCAAATAAGTTTTAAGGAGAGGAAATAGTTAACATGAAAGAAGACATAAAAGAAGTACTGTTTTCTGAAGAGGTAATAGTAGATAAGGTAAAACAGATGGGTGAAACGTTAAGTCGTAACTATAAAGGAAAGGATCTGCTTGTAGTTGGGGTCTTAAAAGGATCCGTAATATTTGCTTCAGAATTGCTTAAGCACATTGATATACCTTGTGAGTTAGATTTTATAGCTGTATCTAGTTACGGAAATTCTACTCAAACATCTGGAGTTGTAAGAATATTGAAGGATCTTGATAATGATGTTGAAGGTAAGGATGTTATCATAGTTGAAGATATAGTAGATACAGGACTTACATTAAGTTATCTGTTAAAATACTTTGAAGACAGAAATGCAAACAGTATTGAGATAGTAACGTTACTTAATAAACCTGCAAGGAGAAAAACTAATATAGATGTAAAGTATTATGGATTTGAGGTTCCTGATGAGTTTATTGTTGGTTACGGTATAGATTATGCTGAAAAGTATAGGAATCTGCCGTTTATAGCTTCTTTAAAAGAAGAAGTATACTCTAATAAGTAAATTATCTATATTGTAATGAAAAAAATCATATGGTAAAATTTTATAGTAACTACTAAGAGAGGGGGGCCTGTGATGAAAAAATTTTCTAGCTTAACGGCCTGGATTTTGATAATGGTAATGGTTGTAGTTGCTGCTGTCTTTTTAGCAAAAAGTGAAGAAGCAGGAAGTACAATACCTTATAGTGAATTCCAACAAAAATGGATTAGTGATCAGGTTAAGAGTATACAAGTAAAGCAGGATAAAATGACTGTTGAGGGTACCTTAACGAATAATAAAAACTTTAATACTATAGTTCCTGTTGAAACATTAAATATATTACTTGCAAATAATAATAAACCAAACGTAAAAGTTGCATTTGAGCTTCCTACTAACATATCTGTTTGGGTTCAGATAATACCAACAGTATTAATAATATTTTTATTAATAGCGTTTTTCTTTATATTTATGCAGCAATCACAAAGTGGAGGCGGAAGCCGAGGAGTTATGAATTTTGGTAAAAGTAGAGCTAAAATGGCAACTCCAGATAAGAAAAAAGTTACATTTAAAGATGTTGCAGGTGCTGATGAAGAGAAGGCTGAATTAGAGGAAATAGTAGATTTTCTAAAGCAACCTAAGAAGTATATAGAGATGGGCGCTAGAATTCCAAAAGGAGTTCTTTTGGTTGGACCTCCAGGAACAGGAAAAACTCTTCTTGCCAAAGCTATAGCAGGTGAAGCAGGAGTTCCTTTCTTTAGTATTTCTGGTTCTGACTTTGTAGAAATGTTTGTCGGAGTAGGTGCTTCAAGAGTAAGAGATTTATTTGAGCAGGCAAAGAAGAATCCTTCATGTATCGTATTTATAGATGAAATAGATGCAGTTGGTAGGCAAAGAGGTGCTGGCTTAGGTGGCGGTCATGATGAGAGAGAACAAACTCTTAATCAGCTACTTGTAGAGATGGATGGATTTGGTGCTAACGAAGGTATCATAATGATAGCTGCTACTAATAGACCAGATATTCTTGATCCAGCATTATTAAGACCAGGAAGATTTGATAGACAGATAGTTGTTGGAGCTCCTGATGTTAAAGGTAGAGAAGAGATACTTAAAGTTCATACAAGAAATAAACCTCTATCAGATGATATTGATTTAAATGTGTTAGCAAAAAGAACACCAGGTTTCACTGGAGCTGATATTGAAAATCTAACAAATGAAGCTGCACTTTTGTCTGTTCGTAGAAGTAAGAAGATTATTGGAATGGATGAAATGGAAGAAGCTATAACTAGAGTAATAGCTGGACCTGAAAAGAAGAGCAGAGTTATTAGTGAGCATGATAGAAAGTTAACTGCCTATCATGAAGCGGGCCACGCAGTTGTAGCTAAGTTGTTACCAAATGCCGACCCTGTTCATCAAATAAGTATAATACCAAGAGGTATGGCAGGTGGTTACACTATGCACTTACCAACAGAAGATAGGAGCTATACATCTAAGTCAAGATTGAAGGATGAGATGGTAGGGCTTTTAGGTGGAAGAGTAGCTGAAAAGCTAATCATGGGTGATATAAGTACCGGTGCTAAAAATGATATAGATAGAGCTAGTAATATAGCTAGAAGCATGGTAATGGAATATGGAATGAGTGATGAAGTTGGACCAATTTCTTTTGGTACAGATCATAATGAAGTTTTCTTAGGAAGAGATATAGGAAGAAGCAGAAACTTTAGTGAAGAAATTGGCTCTAAGATTGATAAGGAAATAAAACATCTTATTGATGAGGCTTATAATAAAGCTGAGTCATTACTTTCTGAGTATATTAGTAAATTGCATGCTGTGGCTCAAGCCCTTCTTGAAAAAGAGAAGCTTGAAGCTGAGGAGTTTGAAGAAATATTTAATAATGCATAATATTAAAAGCAGCTACATAACTTGTAGCTGCTTTTTTACCATTTAAGAAAGTATAAAATTTTTTACTATATATTTAATGTATAAAGTTTTGTTGTTAACAAAAACTATAAGTTTAAAGGGGTGCTTTTTGGATAGAATATGGAAGTTTAGATAAATGCGTATGATCGTTTGTGCTTTTTATTATATAATATGGAATATGGCGAATTATAAAAGTAATATTTATTAAAAGGTTCGAATGTGTATTTATTTTGGTATAATAAATGTTATAATATACATATTGGTAATATTACATAAAGGAACTTGGTTAATTTTACGAAGTATTCTAAGGTATATTTTAAGGAGAGGGATTTTATTATGAAAACAGATATAGAAATAGCTCAAGAGTCAAGAATGGAACCTATAGTTAAAATTGCAGAAAAACTAGGCTTAATGGATGATGATATTGAACTTTATGGTAAATATAAGTGTAAAATTTCTTTAGACGTTCTTTCCAATAAAAAAGAAAATAAAGATGGGAAATTAGTATTAGTTACTGCAATAAATCCGACACCAGCGGGTGAAGGGAAATCTACAGTTACAGTAGGACTTGGTCAGGCGCTAAATAAAATTGGGAAAAAGGCCGTAATTGCATTAAGAGAACCTTCACTTGGACCAGTTTTTGGTATGAAGGGTGGAGCAGCTGGTGGTGGATATGCACAGGTTGTACCTATGGAAGATATAAATCTTCATTTTACAGGAGATATGCATGCTATAACAACTGCTAACAATCTTTTGTGTGCAGCTATCGATAATCACATACATCAAGGAAATACTCTGAAAATTGATTCTAGAAGAATAATATTCAAAAGAGTTTTAGATATGAATGATAGAGCACTTAGGAATATAGTAGTAGGAATGGGTGGCAAGGTTAATGGATTCGTACGTGAGGATGGATTTATGATAACTGTAGCTTCGGAAATAATGGCTATATTATGCTTGGCAGACGGACTTAATGATCTGAAGGAAAGAATGGGTAATATACTGGTTGCTTATAATTTAGATGGAATGCCTGTATACGCTAAAGAGTTAGGGGTGCAAGGTGCGATGGCTCTTCTGATGAAAGACGCTATAAAACCTAATCTAGTTCAAACACTAGAAAATACTCCAGCAATAATACATGGTGGACCATTTGCTAATATAGCTCATGGATGTAACTCCATAATAGCTACAAAAATGGCTATGAAACTTGGAGATTATACAGTAACAGAGGCTGGATTTGGAGCAGATTTAGGTGCGGAAAAGTTTTTTGATATAAAGTGTAGATATGGAGGACTTAGACCTGACTGTGCTGTTCTTGTAGCTACTATTAGAGCTATAAAGCATCATGGAGGTGTAAAGAAGGAAAATCTCAATGTAGAAGATGTTGAGGCTGTTAAGGTAGGGGTTAAGAATCTAGAAAAGCAAGTAGAGAATATTAGAAAGTATGGTGTTCCAGTTATAGTTGCAATAAACAAGTTTATCACAGATACTGATAATGAAATAGCAGCTGTTGAAGAGTTTTGTGAAGCATTGGGAGTGAAGGTTTCACTTACAGAAGTTTGGGAAAAAGGTGGAGAAGGCGGAATAGATTTGGCTAACAAGGTTGTTGACACTATAAACTCTACTCAGTCAAAGTTTAGCCCTATATATGATTCTGAGTTGCCAATTAAAGAGAAAATAGATACTATAGCTAGAGAGATTTATGGTGCCAAGGGAGTTACATATACGTCCTCTGCTTTGAAGCAAATAAAGGAATTAGAAGAGTTTAAATTAGATAAGCTTCCAATATGTATGGCTAAAACTCAGTATTCGTTATCTGATAATCCTACATTACTGGGAAGACCTAGTGACTTTGAAATAACTGTAAGAGAAATAAGAGTTTCCAATGGAGCTGGATTTGTAGTTGCTTTGACTGGTGATATAATGACTATGCCAGGATTGCCTAAAGTTCCTGCGGCAAATAAGATGGATATATTAGATGACGGTGAAATAATAGGCTTATTCTAAAGGACTGAAACCGCTGATTTTATGTATAAAATCAGCGGTTTTTTCAAATACTTAGAAAGAAATAATTTCTATGAGAATCTTATTCAACATAATGATATTTTATATTAATAAGGTTGTAAAAATATAGAACAAAAGAAGATTTTCATAAGGCTACTACGATTTTATCCCAATAAATTAATATACTAAATAACACAAAAATTTAGATATAAAGGTATGTGGCATAATTTTATTATTTATCTTTATACTTTGACAGTGAATAAACCATGTGATACAATAGAGTCTCGTAGGAATTAATATGTTATAACATGTTTTTTGGGTTTTTTACCGATTTGCTTCAAGAGTATAAACGAAATTTTGGTCGCCTTGAAAAATCCTCTTAGATATGGAAAGGGTTTTTTTAGTTCGACCTTTTTTGGTGTGTAATAAATTAATTAAGATGAAAAATAAAATAGATTAGTTAAAAAAGGAGATATTTAATGGAAAAAATGATATTTAATGAGCTAAACTGCTCAGAAGAAATAAAAAGAGCTATTACCGATATGGGGTTTACAGAGGCTACTCCAATACAAGCTTTAGCTATACCAGTAGTTATGCAAGGAATAGATATGGTGGGCTTAGCTCAAACAGGTACTGGAAAGACTGCAGCTTTTGGAATACCTACTATAGATAAAATTGATACAACAACTAAAGAGTTACAAGTTTTAGTTTTGTGTCCTACTAGAGAACTAGCTGTTCAAGTTAGTGAAGAATTTGAAAAGTTATCAAAGTATAAAAGAAACTTAGAAGTTTTAGCTGTGTATGGCGGAGACTCAATGGAAAGACAAATAAGAGGGCTTAGAAGAGGAGCTCAAATAGTTGTTGGGACTCCTGGAAGAGTTATGGACCATATGAGAAGAGGTACAGTAAAACTTGGCTCTTTAAAAGTTCTAATATTAGATGAAGCAGATGAAATGCTTAATATGGGATTTAGAGAAGATATTGAGGAGATAATGTCTACAATAGATCAGCCAGTACAGAAGTTATTATTCTCAGCTACTATGAAGAAGAATATATTAGATATAGTTAAAAAACATTTAAAAGATCCTAAGATGATCAAAGTTGAAAACAAGGAATTAACCACTCCAAACATTTCTCAAATGTATGTTGAAGTTAAGGAACAGGATAAGTTAGAAGTAATGACAAGACTTATAGATATGTATAATCCTAAGCTTTCATTAATTTTCTGTAATACTAAGAGCAAGGTAGATGAAATTGAAGAAAAGCTTCTTAATAAGGGATACAATATAAGTAAGATACATGGTGATATGAAGCAGTCTGTAAGAAGCAGTGTTATTCAAAGATTTAAGCAAGGAAACATTAAAATACTTATAGCTACAGATGTTGCTGCTAGAGGATTAGATATAGATGATGTTGAAATGGTATTTAATTTTGATGTTCCTCAACATGAAGAACACTATGTTCATAGAATAGGTAGAACTGGAAGAGCTGGAAGAGAAGGAAAAGCCTTCACTATGGTTACTGGAAGACAAATGAGAGATCTTAGAGACATAATGACTTATACAAAGAAGAAGATGAAGCTTCACAATATACCTACATTGAAAGATGTTAGAAAAGCTAAGGTTAAAAAGTTTGTAGATATATTACAAGAAGATATGAAGAGTGATGAATTTAAGAAATACTTAACTATAGTTGAAAAAATGGAGGAAGAAGGATATTCAGCTAAGGATATTGCGGCAGCTTTATTACAAAGAGAGCTTAACTTTACTGAAAGAGATGATGTTGATATGAATCCATCTGCATCTTCATCAAGAAGTGAAGACTTTGAAAGAAGAAGAACTCCAAGAACTGCTGGATCATCTAGAGAAGAAGGAATGGTTAGGATGTTTGTTAACATAGGAAGAGATAAAAATCTTAAGCCAGAACATCTTGTAAGAGCTATAGCTAGTGAGGTTGGTATACCAGGAAGAAGCATTGGAGCTATAGATATATACGAAAAGTACACATTTGTAGAAGTTCCTGAGCAATATTCAAACCAAGTTTTAGAAGTTATGAACAAAGTGAAGATAAATGGCGTAAGAATTAATGTAGAGGTTGCTCAGAAAAAAGGAACTAAGAGGAAAAGAGACTTCAACTAAACATTGATAAAAACTTGACAAATAATATTTACTTGCTAAAATTATATTGATATTTATATAATGCATTTAATGAATATATTGTTGTGCAGTTTAAATAGAATATATGAACAATGAGCAGCTTGAAAAGATGCTTTTAATTGTATTAGTTGGAGGATTATTATTATGATCTTATTAGTAGATGTTGGTAATACTAATATAGTTTTAGGGGTTTATCACGATAATAAGTATATGACTAGCTGGAGAATATCTACAGATTCTAAGAAGACTTCAGATGAGTATGGAATACAGGTAAATGCCTTGTTTACTCAAAACAATCTGGATGTTAAGGCGATTGAGGGAATTATTATCTCATCAGTAGTTCCAAACATAATGTATTCTTTGGAGCATATGATTAGAAAATGTTTTAATATGGATCCGATTATAGTAGGTCCAGGAATAAAAACTGGAATAAACATAAAATATGACAATCCAAGAGAAGTTGGTGCTGATAGAATAGTTAATGCAGTAGCTGCATATGAAATGTATAAAAGAAGCACTATAATCATAGATTTTGGAACAGCAACTACTTTTTGTGCTTTAGCTAAGAATGGTAATTATCTTGGTGGAAGTATTGTGCCGGGAGTAAGAATTTCTTCAGATGCTCTTTTCGAAAGAGCAGCAAAGCTTCCGAGAGTAGAACTAGAAAAGCCCGAATCAATCATATGTAAAAATACTGTAACTAGTATGCAAGCAGGCATAATATATGGCTATATAGGTCAAGTTGAATATATTGTAAAAAAGATGAAACAAGAAATGATGGAGCTTGGAGAAGAAGAGCCTTTTGTTTTAGCTACTGGTGGATTGGCTAATCTTATAGCTAGAGAAACTGATGTTATAGACAAAGTAGATTCGAGACTAACACTAGAGGGTCTTAAGATAATCTATTATAAGAATAGAGAATAGAAGATGGTATATTCTGATGAATATTGGTAATGTAAGTTTAAAGAATAATGTTTTTTTAGCTCCCATGGCTGGAGTTACTGATATATCTTTTAGAGGGCTGTGTAAGAATAAAGGGTGTTCTCTCGTTTATACTGAAATGGTAAGCAGTAAGGCACTTTACTACGGGAGTGACAATACTGAGCAGCTTTTAAGAATATCTGAGGAAGAAAAACCTGTAGCAGTACAAATGTTTGGCAATGATCCTAAGGTTATGGCTGAAGTAACTGAAAAATATTTTAATGAAAATAAAGATATCTGCATAGTAGATATAAATATGGGGTGTCCTGCACCGAAGATAGTTAAAAACGGTGAAGGTTCAGCTCTTATGAAAGAACCTAAATTAGCTTATGAAATAGTTAAAGCTGTTAAAGAGGTTTCTAATAAACCAGTAACTGTAAAGTTCAGAAAAGGCTTTGATAAAGATAATATAAATGATGTTTACTTTGCGCAACTTATGGAGGATGCTGGAGTAGATGCTATTGCCGTACATGGTAGAACAAGGGAACAAATGTATGAAGGTAAAGCAGATTGGGATATAATAAGGCAAGTGAAGGAAGTTGTTAAAATTCCTGTTATCGGTAATGGCGATGTAGTTACTGCCGATGATGCTAAAAGGATGATCTCTATGACTAATTGTGATGGTATTATGATCGCAAGAGGTAGTATGGGAAATCCCTGGATATTTAAGCAGGTTTCCGATATGATGAGCGGACTGGAAGTTAAGTATCCAACAGCTACTGAAAGAATTGATATGTGTTTGGAACATTATAATCTTGCGTTAAAATATGATGGTGAGCGAAAAGCGTTGAGAGAAATGAGAAAGCACATTGCTTGGTATATAAAAGGTTTAAAAAGTTGTACAGAAATTAAAAATATTATTAATACAGAGACTAATGTTGAGTCAGTTTTAAATATATTAAAAGAGTATAAAAATTTTTTAATAAAAGAAGATTAGCATTGCATTTTAAAATGTATTAATGAATAAATATAGGGTATAACAATATACTAAAATGACAATAATGAGAAATGCTACAAATTTAAATTAAGTAAACGAGACTTGCTATTCTGCTGAACCCTATTTTAAAATATGGTTGAGGAATGTAGCAAGTCTTAAATACTAAATTACAACTTAATGGATTTAATGTTGTGAATAAAAGAATACGTTTCCAGAAATTAGATGTTATGGGAATTATTTATTTATTGCCGTATTGACATTATCTATTATAGGTTTTATAATATGAAAAATAATTGACAGTTAAAGGAAGGCTATATATAACAAATTTATATGAAGTTTTGTTAAAATATGATATATTATAATAGTATGACTGTTGAAGGGGAGAAAAAAATGAGCGAAGCTAAAAAGTACATGATGACTTATGAAGGTGTCAAAAAATTAGAAGACGAACTAGAGTTTTTAAAAACTGTTAAAAGAAAAGAAATAACTGAAAAAATAAAAGTTGCTTTAGGATATGGAGATTTAAGTGAAAATTCAGAGTATGATGAAGCTAAAAATGAACAAGCTTTTACAGAAGGAAGAATTATTCAGCTTGAAAACATGCTTAAAAATGCAGTAGTTGTAGATGAGTCAGAAATATCAACAGATACAGTTACAATAGGATCTATTGTTAAGGTAAAAGATTATGACTTCGATGAAGAAGTTGAATATATAATTGTTGGCTCTGCTGAAGCGGATCCAATGGAAAATAAAATTTCAAACGAATCTCCAGTAGGAAGCGCTTTAATGGGCAAAAAAGTTGGCGATGTAGTAGATGCTGTTGTTCCATCAGGTGTTAGTAAGTTTGAAGTTCTAGGAATAAGAAGAGATTAACGGAGGGATTTTTAATGTCAAATGAGGAAATGAGTATAAACCAGTTAGAGGCTCAATTTAATGAGCAAGAAAGATTAAGGAGGCAGAAACTCTTAGATCTACAACAAGCAGGTAAAGACCCATTTGATGTTTATAAAGTTGAGAGAAGCCATTCATCTGTGCAGGTGAAGGATAATTTTGAAACATTAGAAGGTAAGATTGTTAAAGTTGCAGGAAGACTTATGTCTAAAAGAGGCCAAGGAAAAGTTATATTCTCAGATATTCATGATAGAGACGGAAAGCTTCAATTGTTCATAAAAATAGATGAAGTTGGAGAAGAAGCTCTAAAAGAATATAAAACATATGATCTTGGAGATTGGGTTAGCGCAGAAGGTGAAGTGTTTAAGACTAAAGCTGGAGAAGTTTCAGTTAAGGTTTCATCATTTAAGCTTATATGTAAGTCATTAAAACCACTTCCAGAAAAGTGGCATGGTTTAAAAGATCCAGATTTGAGATATAGACAAAGAGAAGTAGATGTAATAACTAATCCTGAGGTAAAGGATACTTTTATAAAGAGAACAAGAATAATAAAAGAAATTAGAAACTTTTTAGATAACAGAGGGTTCCTTGAAATAGAAACTCCTATACTTTCACCAATAGCAGGTGGAGCAGCAGCAAGACCTTTTATAACACATCATAATGCATTAGATATAGATATGTATCTAAGAATTGCTACTGAACTTTACTTAAAGAGATGCATAGTAGCTGGTTTCGAAAAAGTTTATGATATGGGTAAGAATTTTAGAAATGAAGGAATAGATGTAAGACATAATCCTGAATTTACTATGATTGAACTTTATGAAGCATATTCAGATTACAACGATATGATGGAAATAACTGAAAACTTAATTTCAACAGTGTGTGAAAAGGTTCATGGAACCACTAAGATATCATACCAAGGAACTGAGATTGAGTTTAAAGCGCCATGGAGAAGAATAACTATGGTTGACGCAGTTAAAGAGTATGCGGGTATAGATTTTAATACTATTAATAGTGATGAAGAAGCTCAAGCCATCGCAAAAGAAAAGCATCTTGAGTTCAAGAAGGATATAAAGAATGTAACTAAAGGTGAAGTTCTTAACATGTTGTTTGAAGAATTTGCTGAAGAGCATATGATTCAACCAACATTTATTACAGACTATCCAGTAGAAATATCACCTCTAACTAAGAAGAAAAGAGGAAATGAGGCCTTTACTGAAAGATTTGAAGGTTTCGTTTATGGAAGGGAAATTTGTAATGCTTACTCAGAATTAAATGATCCTATAGTTCAAAGAGAAAGATTTGAGCAACAAGCTAAGGAAAGAGAACTTGGGGATGATGAAGCATACGTTATAGATGAAGAGTTTATGAGTGCCCTTGAAACTGGAATGCCACCTACAGGGGGACTTGGTATAGGAATAGATAGAATAGTTATGTTCTTAACTGACTCTGCATCAATAAGAGATGTTCTTTTATTCCCAACAATGAAGCCACTATAAGGATTTGTAAGGGCTGTTGCAGGGCGAGTAAAAGTACTTTCTAAAATAGAAGTCATGTATAAAAAGGCGTATCAATATCCTTTTTTGCATGGCTTCTATTCATATGAATAGAGGTTTTATAACAGCGCACTGTTTTAGATTTAAATAGTTAGGTGATTTATGTTTAAGGAAGTAGAGTTTTTAGCATATATAATAATATGACTATAGACTAGATTTATCCATTCAATAAGATTATATATTAAAGGCAAAGTAATGCAGATGTTCTATGATAATATCTAGTACATAAATTGATATACCTTAATTGTCATAGAAATATACGTAAATTAAGGATTAATAGTTAAATTGATAATTAATAAAAAAATATAAAAAAACACTTGCAAAGTTTTCTGAACATGATATAATTATCTTTGTAATGACGTTCCGCGATAGCTCAATGGTGGAGCACTCGGCTGTTAACCGATAGGTTGGAGGTTCGAGCCCTCTTCGCGGAGCCATTTTTATTTTGTAAAATAAGCTTCATGCTCAGCATGAAGCTTTAATTATTTTTATTTAACTATTGCTAAGATATATTTTATTGTTAGAATGAACTGAAAAGTTATTTGTTAAAATCAAATTGCTAAGAAATCATTGTATAGGTATATTAGTGTTTTTCTTGACAATAAGAAATTTTTTGGTAAAATACTAATTATAAATGAATATAGTATGATGATAAAGAAGAGTAGGATTTATGACTTTCTAGAGAGATGGTGTATGGTGCAAACCATTAAGTTGTAATTTTGAAGGGAGCTTTTGAGTGCTAATTTTTAGAGTAGGGCATTTGCCAAGAAGGGTGGAACCGCGGATTAATTCGTCCCTTTGGTGATAGGCTCTTTTTTTATTTGTCAAAATTATTTTGGTACATAATAATATTTAACGTATTACTGTTTTTGCAGCGTGTATTACTTATATAGGGAATCTTTACGAAAACTTAATTTATGTATGTTCGATGATTCCGGCTTCTAGGGATTATGGGGCATGAATAAATTAATTATTTTGAAGCATTTCTGTAAAACTAACCATAATTAAAACTTGATTATAAATGGAGGTAGTAAAATGGCAACTGAAAAAACAATGGATAAACTAGTAGCTTTATGTAAGAATAGAGGATTTATATTTCCTGGGTCAGATATATATGGAGGATTGGCTAATTCATGGGATTACGGCCCTTTAGGTGTAGAGTTTAAGAATAATGTAAAAAAGGCTTGGTGGAAAAAGTTTGTACAGGAAAGTCCTTATAATGTTGGTGTAGATTGTGCAATACTTATGAATAGAGAAGTATGGGTGGCTTCAGGTCACGTTGGAGGATTCTCAGATCCACTTATGGATTGTAAAGAATGTAAATCAAGATATAGAGCTGATAAGTTAGTAGAAGATCATATGACTGCTCAAGGAGCTGAAGTCGCATCTGCTGATGGATGGAGTAATGAACAATTAAAAGATTATATAGAACAACATCAGATAGAATGTCCTAAGTGTGGAAAGAAAAACTTTACTGAGATAAGAAAGTTTAATTTAATGTTTAAAACTTTCCAAGGTGTAACTGAGGACGCAAAATCAGAAATATACCTTAGACCAGAAACAGCACAAGGAATATTTGTAAACTTTAAATCAGTACAAAGAAGCTCAAGAAAAAAGGTTCCATTTGGTATAGCTCAAATAGGAAAGTCTTTTAGAAATGAAATAACTCCAGGTAACTTTACTTTTAGAACAAGGGAATTTGAACAAATGGAACTTGAGTTCTTCTGTAAGCCAGGAACTGACATAGAATGGTTCAACTATTGGAGAGAATATTGCTGGAATTTCCTAATGAACTTGGGTATGAACAAGGATAGTCTAAGAATGAGAGATCATGAACAAGAAGAATTATCATTCTATTCTAATGCTACATCAGATATAGAATACTTATTCCCATTTGGTTGGGGAGAACTTTGGGGTATAGCAGATAGAACTGATTATGACTTAACAAAGCATCAAGAACATTCAGGTACAGATATGAGTTACTTAGATCCTACAACCAATGAAAAGTATATTCCATACTGTATAGAGCCTTCTTTAGGTGCAGATAGAGTTACCCTTGCATTTTTAGCAGATGCATACGAAGAGCAAGAACTAGAAGATGGAGATATGAGAACGGTTCTACATTTACATCCTGCTCTGGCTCCGTATAAAGCTGCAGTATTGCCTCTATCAAAGAAGCTTTCAGAAAAGGCTGATGAGGTATATGCACAATTAAGAAAGAATTTTAATATTGAATATGACGAGACAGGAAGTATTGGTAAGAGATATAGAAGACAAGATGAAATAGGAACTCCATTCTGTATAACTGTAGATTTTGATACTTTAGAAGATAATGCTGTTACAGTTAGAGATAGAGATACTATGGAACAAGTTAGAATAAAAGTAGAAGAATTAGAAAACTATATTTCTTCAAGATTAGAGTTTTAATTTTATATATTAATTATCTCTGATTTAAGGTAATTACCTTAATAATTATAGAACACCGTATTTAGAGCTATTCAGTGAAAAACTGGATAGCTCTATTTTACTGTCTAGAAAAGTATGAAACTTTTTGTCAGCAAAACCTACTAATATCAAGGGTTAATAACAGCTATTTAGGCTGAAGAATAAAAAAGAAATCTTCTTCGCCTGCCAGGTTTTCCTCATATTAATTCTGAAAGGCAAAGTGGTAAAAAATCTGTTTTTATGTTGTAACAATATCAGTAACAGATAAATATGCTAAATATATACTAATTAAAATGAGGTAGAGTATGAAACTTATAGTAATAGGTGGCGGATGGGCCGGCTGCGCCGCTGCAATAGCTGCTAGAAAGGCTGGTGCTGAAGTTGAAATTTTTGAGAGAACAGATATGCTCTTAGGCGTAGGAAATGTCGGGGGTATAATGAGAAATAATGGTAGATATACCGCTGCAGAAGAATTAATAGCCCTTGGTGCTGGTGAGTTAATAGATATTATGGATAGGAATGCAATCCACAAAAATGTCGACTTTCCACAACATAAGCATGCTTGGTTATGTGATGTAAGTAAAGTTGAGCCAGAGGTCAGAAAGTATATTCTTAGTCTTGGGATAAAAGTTAATTTTACCTCTAGAGCTATAAATGTAGTTAAGGAAGATAAAAAGATAAAAGCAATAAAGTTTTATGGTAAAGATACCGTAGAAGGTGATGTTTTTGTAGAGTCTACAGGATCCACTGGATCTATGGATAATTGCAATAAGTATGGTAATGGATGTGTTATGTGTGTACTAAGATGCCCAACCTTTGGAATGAGAGTTAGCTTAAGTTCAAAGGCTGGAATTTCAGATATACCTGGAGAAAGAGGTGATGGAACTATTGGAGCTTTTAGTGGGTCCTGTGAGATTCCTAGAGAAAGTGTTTCTCCGGAGATACTCAAAGAACTTGAAGAAAAGGGTTCTGCAGTACTAAAGGTTCCGGAAGAAGATATTAATATGGATAAACTTAATTCAAAGGTATGCCAACAGTATGCACTAAAAGAATTTGCTGAGAATATAGTTCTATTAGATACAGGTCATATAAAGGTTATGACTTCGTATTACCCTCTTGAGAAATTAAGAAAGATTAAAGGATTGGAAAATGCAAGATATATAGATCCATACTCTGGAGGTATTGGTAACTCTATAAGATATCTTTCTTCAACACCTAGAGGCAATGATATGAAGGTTAATGGGCTGGATAATATGTTTGTGGCAGGAGAAAAAGCTGGTTTCTTCATAGGTCATACTGAAGCTATGGGGACAGGGACGCTAGCTGGTCATAATGCTGTAAGAAGTCATCTTGGATTAGAGACTATTATTTTACCGAGAGAAACTGCTATTGGAGATATAATTGCTTATGCCAATGAAAGATTAAATACTGAGGATGGAAGAAAAGTTAGGCATACTTTTTCCGGTGCTGAGTATTTTGAGCGGATGAAGAAGTTGGGGTTATATTCTATTAATAATGCTGAGGTAAAGAAAAAAATTGAGGATCTTGGACTAACAGATATATTTAATAAAAAGTTATAATTTGAAGAGCTATTCCTCTGAAAAGACATATTACTTCAATCATTTAACTCAAAATAAAGCCTTCGATAGATCTTCGAAGCTTTATTTTGATAGATTTCAATATGAAGTAGTATGTCTTAAAAAATAAAGCTAATTTACATACCGAATTTTTCACATATACTATCTCTTAAACTGTATATTCTCGTGGTTTAAAAGCCATTCCTTTCTCCATAGACCACCACCGTAACCTACTAGTTTGCCTGAACTGCCTATTATCCTATGACATGGGATTATTAGTAGAATTGGATTTTTATTATTAGCTCCACCTACAGCTCTTACAGCTTTGGGGTTATTTATGGAGATAGCAATGTCCTTGTAGGTTTTTATGCATCCAAAATCAACTGTAATCAGTGCTTCCCATACCTTTTTTTGAAATTCTGTGCCTTCAGGATCTAAAGGTAGTTCAAATGTAGTTCTCTGTTTGTTAAAGTATTCGTCTAATTGGACTAAGCAGGAGTTTATAATAGGGCTATCGTCATTCAAATCCTTAGAAGCAGAATCTACAAAATTTAAACCTATAATATGAGTTTCATTAGCTATAATCTCTAATGTTCCGATAGGAGAGTTATAATATGATTTATATTTAGTATCCATAAGTCCTCCATAAATAGTATATAATTATTAATTATATACTATTGTGTAAGTAGAATAAATAATATGCCAGTGTTATAATTAGAAAGAAATGGGACAGTATTTAATATAGTACATAAAATGATATAGGTAAAATCTTTTGAATAATTTATAAGATTTATATAAGCATGAAGGAGATAGTTGTTGATGAGAAAAGATTTTAGTGAATTTAAGAGCTTTATTAGAGGAAAAAATACTGCTGTTATTGGAATCGGAGTAAGTAATATTCCATTAATAGATTTTTTATTAGATTTAGGGGCTAATGTCAAAGCTTTTGATAAGAAAAACAGAGAACAATTGAATAAAATTGCAGATTATTTTGAGAAAAAAGGTGTAGAGTTATATCTCGGTGACAAATACCTTGACCAATTAGAAGGCTTTGAGGTTATATTTAAAAGTCCATCTATGAGAATAGACCACGAGGCTCTAGTTAAGGCTAAGAGTGAAGGTGCTTATATAACTTCAGAGATCGAAGAGTTTGTTAGATATTGTAAGGGTAAGATATATGCTGTAACTGGCAGTGATGGAAAGACTACAACTACTACAGTTATATCTAAGTTACTTTCAGAAGAGGGCTTTAAGACTTGGATAGGAGGAAATATAGGAATTCCTCTATTCTCAAAGATAGAAGAGATAAGTGAAGAAGATAAAGTGGTTCTAGAGCTTTCTAGCTTTCAACTTATGACTATGAATAGTCAAGTAGATGTTGCTGTCGTTACCAATATTACTCCAAATCACTTAGATATGCATAAGGATATGGATGAATATATAGAATCTAAAAAGAACATATTTAAGTATCAAGATAATAGTGATTTGCTTGTTATTAATACTGAGAATGATATAACTGCTGGTTTTAGGAATGAGGCTATTGGAAAGGTGAGAGAGTTTAGTTCTAAAAGAAAGTTAGAAGATGGAGCTTACTTTGAAGATGGAAGTTTATATATACTTGGTAAAGAAGTGTGTAAGAAGAATGATATAGTTATAAAAGGAATGCATAATGTTGAAAATTATTTAGCGGCTTTTGCAGCCACTTATGAAGAAGTTTCTATACAATCAATGAAAGCTGTAGCAACTACATTTGGTGGGGTTGAACATAGAAGTGAGTTTGTTAGAGAATTGGATGGAGTTAAATATTACAATGACTCCATAGGGTCTTCTCCTACAAGAACAATAGCTACAATAAAGGCTTTTGATAAGCCTGTAATATTAATTGCTGGTGGTTATGATAAGAAGATTCCTTTTGAACCATTAGCGTATGAAGGAAATAAATATATAAAAGAACTTATACTTTTAGGTGCTACTAAAGAAAAGATAAAACATGTATTCGATAAACTGAGTACTGAAAAGGGAATTAGCATCCCAATGCATATGGTAGATAGTTTGGATGAAGCAGTATTTAAAGCAAGAGACTTGGCTAAAACTGAAGATATAGTAATTCTGTCACCAGCTTGCGCTAGTTTTGATATGTTTGCTAATTTTGAAATCAGAGGAAATAAGTTTAAAGATATAGTTAGTGGATTGTAATTTATAAATAGATGAACCTTATATCTGAAAACTATTTTAAGAAATCTTAGGAATGCTTTGGTATAAATTTAAATATAGCGGCAAATTTATAATATCCCCAATCATCCATTTATTCAATGATTGGGGATATTTATTTTCTTTACGAAAGCTATAATAAAGAAAAGTATGTCTTAAATAATATTCTGTTGGTATTTTATTTTATATTATATGCCTTTATATCATTATGAGAAGTGATTGATTCATAATATATCGTATTTTCTAGTATATGATATTGATTAATTCCCTCAGTCACTAATGATTTAGTTGCTGCCACTTGGTTTCCTGTAGAAGGTGAAATTAATTCGTATAGATAGCTGGAATCAGATTTGTTTATAAAAAATATTCTGTTCGCAACTATTTGCAGATTTTCAGCTTGTGCAGTTACTATCTTTTTTTCTTCTAAAGTTTGTAGATCTAGAGACCATATGCTGTCGCCTTCGCCTGAATTCACATAATACAAATTATTATTAGTTACACCAAAGCTTTCAGATGAATTATTAGTTAGTTTCAATTTAGTTTTATCGGCAAGGGAATAAGCATATATTCTATATTTATCGTTTTTATTTTGATATATTATCCAATCATTAAATAAAAGGAATTTTGATGCTGAATCTTGAGTTACAGCGGTCTTTATTTTATCTGCTAAACTTATCTTATAAATTTTGTTATTATCACTAGCATTTATAAAGTATAGTCCGTCAGAACCCAATACTAGATTAGAACTTCTACTATTATCAAATTTCTTTATTTCACCTGTGCTATCAGTTAAGGTATATATGCTATTATTATCGGACATATTAGAAAAATAAATTCTCTCATTATCTTGAATTAATTCTGTACAATAATAATCATACTTTTTATCTGCCTTAGTCAGATCATTTAAAGAGGTTAAGTCGTTTGATATGTATTTATACAACCTATTGTTATCTTTCCACTGGGACACATATGTATTATTACCAAGTCTAATTATAGGCAGGGATTTACTGAATCCACCAGATACGGTTATGCCAGTTTTTTTAGTGCTATTTTGAGTGTTTATATCATTTTCTACCGTAGGAGATGTTATTTTTATTTCTGTAGAACTACTTTTCTTTGTATTTGAATTAGTTGAACTACTAGTAGAAGAGCATGAAAACAGTGTTAAGGACATTATCACTGCTGAATAAATTAAAAGTTTTTTCATAGTGTTCCTCCTTTTTTATTTTTATAGATTTATGTAAGTATATATAAATTATTAAGGATTAATAAATCTGTATAGCTATAAAATAGAACATAATAAATTACTTAATTTTTCTTGTGATATGTATTTTTATTAAGCCAACAGATATATTATCGTTGTTATTGTTAATATATTAATGAAAAATTATATTTTACTATTAAATATATAACTTTTTCAAGAATGCTAGTATTCAGCAATATTAAGATTTTTAGTAATAACATTAACATATAAGTTATAATTGTTTTTTTAGCATTATTAAGTTTATTAAGTTTATTAAGTTTATTATGTTTATATAATTATATATCTATTTGCTTTAATAGACATTATAGTTTTATTCAATAAATCTAAGATAACAATTATTATAATCAGTATTAAAAGATTTATTGTTATTTTGTGGAGTTATAAGGTGCAATATATTTTGGATATAACATAAAGGGTATGCTGTACTCTTTAAACTATACCAGGTGTATCAATAATAGGAAAATGGCAAATAATACAGTAAAATAAAAATATAGAGAGATAATTTCTATATTCATGCAAGGGACTTCTTAGAAACTATAAATAAACATGTTACTATAATAAACGTCGCTGAGAGGTGATGAGATGAAAATTTAAAACTTACATTAAAAAATAAGTTGACAATTTGAATCTAAAATGTTAATATAATTAAGCGGTCGGAAACGATTGCAATGGTCTTTGAAAATTAAACAGAGTAAAATAAACAAAGTCTAAAACTAGACTTAAACCAGCAATTCTTTTGAAAAAAGACTTACTAAGTAAGTAAGCTATGATTAAACTTTAAATTGAGAGTTTGATCCTGGCTCAGGACGAACGCTGGCGGCGTGCCTAACACATGCAAGTCGAGCGGAGAAAGTTCTTCGGAACTTTCTTAGCGGCGGACGGGTGAGTAACACGTGGGTAACCTGCCTTATAGAGGGGGATAGCCTTCCGAAAGGAAGATTAATACCGCATAACATTTTCGTTTCGCATGAAATGAAAATCAAAGGAGCAATCCGCTATAAGATGGACCCGCGGCGCATTAGCTAGTTGGTGAGGTAATGGCTCACCAAGGCGACGATGCGTAGCCGACCTGAGAGGGTGATCGGCCACATTGGAACTGAGATACGGTCCAGACTCCTACGGGAGGCGCGACAGTGGGGAATATTGCACAATGGGGGAAACCCTGATGCAGCAACGCCGCGTGAGTGATGAAGGCCTTCGGGTTGTAAAGCTCTGTCTTTGGGGACGATAATGACGGTACCCAAGGAGGAAGCCACGGCTAACTACGTGCCAGCAGCCGCGGTAATACGTAGGTGGCAAGCGTTGTCCGGATTTACTGGGCGTAAAGGAGCGTAGGTGGATGTTTAAGTGGGATGTGAAATACCTGGGCTTAACTTGGGTGCTTTGCATTCCAAACTGGATATCTAGAGTGCAGGAGAGGAAAGTGGAATTCCTAGTGTAGCGGTGAAATGCGTAGAGATTAGGAAGAACACCAGTGGCGAAGGCGA
The DNA here is from genome assembly GCF_004015185.1 of Clostridium manihotivorum. Lineage (GTDB taxonomy): Bacteria > Bacillota > Clostridia > Clostridiales > Clostridiaceae > Clostridium_AR > Clostridium_AR manihotivorum. Next base: position 745,817 of record NZ_CP025746.1, read on the forward strand.
CTTTCTGGACTGTAACTGACACTGAGGCTCGAAAGCGTGGGGAGCAAACAGGATTAGATACCCTGGTAGTCCACGCCGTAAACGATGGATACTAGGTGTGGGGGTTTCAACACCTCCGTGCCGCCGTTAACACAATAAGTATCCCGCCTGGGGAGTACGGTCGCAAGATTAAAACTCAAAGGAATTGACGGGGGCCCGCACAAGCGTGGAGCATGTGGTTTAATTCGAAGCAACGCGAAGAACCTTACCTAGACTTGACATCTCCTGAATTACCCTTAACCGGGGAAGTCGGTACCTTTGGTATCGACAGGAAGACAGAGTGGTGCATGGTTGTCGTCAGCTCGTGTCGTGAGATGTTGGGTTAAGTCCCGCAACGAGCGCAACCCTTATTGTTAGTTGCTACCATTTAGTTGAGCACTCTAGCGAGACTGCCCGGGTTAACCGGGAGGAAGGTGGGGATGACGTCAAATCATCATGCCCCTTATGTCTAGGGCTACACACGTGCTACAATGGCAAGTACAAAGAGACGCAAGACCGTGAGGTGGAGCAAATCTCAAAAACTTGTCCCAGTTCGGATTGTAGGCTGAAACTCGCCTACATGAAGCCGGAGTTGCTAGTAATCGCGAATCAGCATGTCGCGGTGAATACGTTCCCGGGCCTTGTACACACCGCCCGTCACACCATGAGAGTTGGCAATACCCGAAGTCTGTGAGCTAACCCGTAAGGGAGGCAGCAGCCGAAGGTAGGGTCAGCGATTGGGGTGAAGTCGTAACAAGGTAGCCGTAGGAGAACCTGCGGCTGGATCACCTCCTTTCTATGGAGAAATTATTAAGTACTGATGTATTTCAGACTTAATATACACGAATTCTGGTTGTTGTTTACTCTGTTTAATTTTGAGATACCATTAATTTGGCATCTTAACTTAATATACATATATGGGGGTATAGCTCAGTTGGGAGAGCACCTGCCTTGCACGCAGGGGGTCAAGAGTTCGAATCTCTTTATCTCCACCATATGTGGGCTTATAGCTCAGCTGGTTAGAGCGCACGCCTGATAAGCGTGAGGTCGATGGTTCGAGTCCATTTAAGCCCACCATTGTTCTTTGAAAATTGCACATAAGTTAAAGTAAAGATATTTACTAATTCTTTGTAATAAATTGATTATCGAAAAATGCACGCTAGCATTTTAGATATTCAGCAAGTTTGCTAAAGCAGACTTGATTTGATAGGTCAAGCTACAAAGGGCGTATGGTGAATGCCTTGGCATCAAGAGCCGAAGAAGGACGTGACAAGCTGCGATAAGCTTTGGGTAGGCGCAAATAGCCTGTGATCCAAAGATCTCCGAATGAGGAAACTCACGTAGGTAACCCTACGTATCTTATAGTGAATACATAGCTATAGGAGGGTAAACCTAGGGAACTGAAACATCTAAGTACCTAGAGGAAGAGAAAGAAAAATCGATTCCGTCAGTAGCGGCGAGCGAAATCGGAAGAGCCCAAACCAAAGATTTATCTTTGGGGTTGCGGACAGAATATAAATGTGGTGGCTATTGTAATTGAAGAAATCTGGAAAGATACACCGTAGAAGGTAATAGTCCTGTAAATGAAACAAGAAGACCATAGTTCTGCTCCAGAGTACCACGAGACACGTGAAACCTTGTGGGAAGCAGGGAGGACCACCTCCCAAGGCTAAATACTACTTGATGACCGATAGTGAAGAAGTACCGTGAGGGAAAGGTGAAAAGAACCCCGGGAGGGGAGTGAAATAGAACCTGAAACCGTATGCCTACAACCGATCAGAGCACCATATGTGTGTGATGATGTGCTTTTTGTAGAACGAGCCAACGAGTTACGGTATGTAGCGAGGTTAAGTACTTAAGGTACGGAGCCGAAGGGAAACCGAGTCTGAATAGGGCGAATAGTTGCATGCCGTAGACCCGAAACCGGGTGACCTATCCATGGCCAGGTTGAAGCGAAGGTAAAACTTCGTGGAGGACCGAACCACGTTGGTGTTGAAAAACCATGGGATGAGCTGTGGATAGCGGAGAAATTCCAATCGAACTCGGAGATAGCTGGTTCTCCCCGAAATAGCTTTAGGGCTAGCGTCGGATATGACTAATGGAGGTAGAGCACTGAATGGGCTAGGGGCATATCGCTTACTGAACCTTATCAAACTCCGAATGCCATATAGTATTAGTCCGGCAGTCAGACTGCGAATGATAAGATCCGTAGTCAAAAGGGAAACAGCCCAGATCGTCAGCTAAGGTCCCAAAGTATAAGTTAAGTGGAAAGGATGTGGGATTTCTAAGACAACTAGGATGTTGGCTTAGAAGCGTACCACTCATTAAAAGAGTGCGTAATAGCTCACTAGTCGAGAGATCCTGCGCCGAAGATGTTCGGGGCTCAAACTTATCACCGAAGCTACGGCTAGTAGATTTAATCTACTGGGGTAGGGGAGCGTCGTAATCGGGCTGAAGTCGTACCGTAAGGAGCGGTGGACTGATTACGAGTGAGTATGTTGGCATTAGTAGCGAGAACTAGGTGAGAATCCTAGTGGCCGAAAACCTAAGGTTTCCTCAGGAAGGCTCGTCCGCTGAGGGTTAGTCGGGACCTAAGCCGAGGCCGAAAGGCGTAGGTGATGGACAATCGGTTGATATTCCGATACCACTGCAAATCGTTATTACCGATGGAGTGACGCAGGAAGATAGAGTGTGCTAGCTATTGGATGCTAGTCTAAGCACTTAGACATGCAAGTAGGCAAATCCGCTTGCTAAGTTAAGGTGTGATGGGGAAGGCCCTTGTGGCTGAAGTACTTGATTCTACGGCCGCCAAGAAAAGCTTCTAGGGAGAAATGTAGTGCCCGTACCGCAAACCGACACAGGTAGGTGAGGAGAGAATCCTAAGGCCGGCGGAAGAATTACAGTTAAGGAACTCGGCAAATTGACCCCGTAACTTCGGGAGAAGGGGTGCCTACGAGAGTAGGTCGCAGAGAATAGGCCCAAGCAACTGTTTAGCAAAAACACAGGTCTCTGCTAAAGCGAAAGCTGATGTATAGGGGCTGACGCCTGCCCGGTGCTGGAAGGTTAAGGGGAATCGTTAGCGGTAACGCGAAGCGGTGAACTTAAGCCCCAGTAAACGGCGGCCGTAACTATAACGGTCCTAAGGTAGCGAAATTCCTTGTCAGGTAAGTTCTGACCCGCACGAATGGCGTAATGACTTGGGCACTGTCTCAACTGTAAATCCGGCGAAGTTGTAGTGCAAGTGAAGATGCTTGCTACCCGCGATTGGACGGAAAGACCCCGTAGAGCTTTTACTGTAGCTTAGCATTGAGTTTCGGTATTGTCTGTACAGGATAGGTGGGAGACTGGGAAACATCCTCGTTAGGGGGTGTGGAGTCGACCTTGGGATACCACCCTGACAGTACTGGGATTCTAACCGGGCACCATGAAGCTGGTGACGGGACATTGTTAGGTGGGCAGTTTGACTGGGGCGGTCGCCTCCAAAAAAGTAACGGAGGCGCCCAAAGGTTCCCCTCAGAACGGTCGGAAATCGTTCGTAGAGTGCAAAGGCAGAAGGGAGCCTGACTGCGACACTTACAAGTGGAGCAGGGACGAAAGTCGGGCTTAGTGATCCGGTGGTACCTCGTGGGAGGGCCATCGCTCAACGGATAAAAGCTACCTCGGGGATAACAGGCTGATCTCCCCCAAGAGTCCACATCGACGGGGAGGTTTGGCACCTCGATGTCGGCTCGTCGCATCCTGGGGCTGAAGTAGGTCCCAAGGGTTGGGCTGTTCGCCCATTAAAGCGGCACGCGAGCTGGGTTCAGAACGTCGTGAGACAGTTCGGTCCCTATCCGTCGCGGGCGTAGGAAATTTGAGAGGAGCTGTCCTTAGTACGAGAGGACCGGGATGGACTGACCTCTGGTGCACCAGTTGTTCCGCCAGGAGCATAGCTGGGTAGCTACGTCGGGAAGGGATAAACGCTGAAGGCATCTAAGCGTGAAGCCCACCTCAAGATTAGATTTCCCATAGCGTAAGCTAGTAAGATCCCCTCGAAGAACACGAGGTTGATAGGTCGGAGGTGTAAGCATGGTAACATGTTCAGCTGACCGATACTAATAGATCGAGGGCTTGACCAAAACAAATATTACAAAGTAAACTTAAGTGCAATTTTGAAAGAATAATCTTTCAATATCTAGTGATGATGCGTCTAAGGGTTACACCCGTACCCATACCGAACACGAAGGTTAAGACTTAGACGGCTGATGGTACTGCATGGGCGACTGTGTGGGAGAGTAAGTGGTCGCTAGGTAAATGTGGCTAGATAGCTCAGTCGGTAGAGCAGAGGACTGAAAATCCTCGTGTCCCTGGTTCGATTCCTGGTCTGGCCACCATTTATTTTTTATAGTATGGCGCTATAGCCAAGCGGTAAGGCCAAGGTCTGCAAAACCTTTATCCCCCGGTTCAAATCCGGGTGGCGCCTCCAAAAATAGAAGGGGCTGTCGCATTAGCGGTTAAAAACCGCTGATGCTCAGCCCTAATTTTCTAAAAATTTGTAAGAATTACAACTATATTTTAGAATGTTTTTTCTGAAATTCTAAAAAATTGCGCACTTTAATAAGCCTTTTCTATTAAGGCTATTTTTAAACAATTAGTTTTTAAAAGTTTAAATTTATGCACTGTTTTTTAATGAAAATAGGTGTTTTCCAGTTCTCTCTGATTGGATTTTATTATGTAGTTTGTTTACATTATGTGCCATTGCTAAAAGAATACTTTCGGCCCAAACATTCTGTTTGCCCTTCGAGAGATATCTTCGGAAGCCCATATCTTGTTTTATCTCTGCAAAAGAACCTTCAGCTTGAATACTTCGGTTCATTCTAAGTTGGCGTACCTTCTTCACTTACAACTCTTTCTAAATCTTTTTTCTAAGCTTATTAAACAACTTTGAGGTTTCAAGATTTTTAGCTCTTTCTTCCAAAGGTGTCTTGCTGTTATTTCCTTTTATACATTTGCTTTTGTAAGAACAAGAACTGCAATCTTCGCAAGTATATACTGTTTTTTCGCTTATGTATCCGGTTTTACTCTTTCTTTTTATAGTCTTACTAAATATTAACTTTTTATTATTCTTGCAGATATAGTAATCTCCAATTTCATCATAGTCCATATTATCAATTCTACTAATATCCCTTTGGTATTTCCTTGTTTTAGATATCTCATAGTTTGCTGGTTTAATGAAAGAGAGTTGTCCATTTTCTTCAATAAATAAATAGTTCTCTTCGCTTTCATAGCCAGCGTCAGCAACTATTTTTAGATATTTAAAACTTAGAGATTCTTCCATGCTCTTAAGAAATGGAATAAGTGTAGGGGTATCCGTTGGCTGATCGCATACGGTGAGCCATACAATATATTCCGAATCAACACCGTGTTGGACATTGTATCCAGCTTTTAACTGACCATTTCCCATAGCGTCTTCTTTCATTCTCATAAATGTTGAATCATTATCTGTTTTTGAATAACTATTACGGTTACCGCAAATGTGCAACTTTTGCGTGTATTCTTTTAACTTGTCAAGATACTCTTCAAGAGTTTCAATAGATCGCTGTAATGGCATTTTTCTTTCCCTGATCCATGCACAAATTCAATATTTCTCTCATATTTCAGAGCGTAAAGCTTTTTTCGCAACTTTTTTATATGTTTCATCTTCACTTTGTCATTGTATATTATCTTAATTCCGTATAGTTCCTCACAGTTAGCTACTAAATCAGCCAATTTAACAAGAAGCTTTTCTAAATTCTTTGTAACTGCCTTTTTCCAAACAAAAGTATATTTATTAGCACAAGCCTCAATTTTAGTACCATCAATGAATATAGCATCTCCAGATATTTCTCCTGTAGCACGAAGACATTCTGTCATTTCAGCTAAGATTCTTTCTGCACATGGCGCAAAGTGTAAGCTTCTAAATCTAGCAAATGTTGAATGATCAGGTATTGGTGAATTTTCAAGAAGATACATGAAGTTAATATCACGTCGGCAATATTTTTCCATATCCCGTGAAGAATAGATATGGTTCATGTAAGAATAGAGTACAATCTTCAGCATCTGTCGTGGCGTAGCTTGATTTTCCCTAATTCGGGAATAAGTCGAATATAAATCTGTTAAATCCATCTCCTCTACAAATTGACTTAGCAAACGCACCGAATCATTAACTGAGACCATATAATCAATATTAAATGGAAGTTTTAATTGATAACTTCCTTTATTTAAAGTATAATCTTTATGTAAATTAATATGTTTGGTCATATATTAATTTTACAATAAATCCAGCACTCTTGTGAATGCTGGATTTATTTTTTATGCAAAAAACGGAGCTGTGCACTAATTAATTAGTGCGACAGCCCCTTTTATTTTTATTCAACAGTTTTATTTATAGGGTATAGGCAAAAATTCATACAATCTGTGGATAAGTATAGAAAAAAACGATGTTTTTTTATAAAATTCAGAATAATGAAAAGTTAGTCACAGAAATATGAAAATAATACACAGTTTTTGTGGATAACTACTGTTGATTAATTATATTTCTGTTGATAATTTTATTTGTGAATTTATTTGACAAAGGGTTTGCTTGGATATATTAGATTTTCATTTAGATCTATTTTAACAGATCCACCTACTGGAAGAGTGATGTTAGGATATTCATGACCAAAAGGTAAATTCATAATTGTAGGTTTTCCAAGAGAGACTATTTTCTCATAAAGCAGTTCTTCTAACTTAAAATTATGTTCTTTCATATCATTATCATTTGGAGTGAATTGGCCAATTATGAATCCTTTGCAGTTATTTAATTTATTGGAAAGGCTTAATTGAGTAAGCATTCTATCGATAGCGTATATTTTTTCATTCACATCTTCTATAAAAAGTATCTTATCTTTTGTATCAATTTCAAAGGTAGTGCCTATACTGCTGCAGATTATACTCAGATTTCCACCTACTAACTTTCCACTTATACTTCTAGAATTGTAGATTTGTATATTATCAAATGAGTTTAAGTCGATCTGATAATTGGCGGATTTATTCATGGTAGCATTAAAGAAATATTCTCTTGTGATCTTATCAGAAAGGTTGGATTTTATCATAGGGCCATGAAAGGTTATAAGATCCAACTTCTTATATAGGTAATTAAGAATCAAGGTTATGTCACTAAAACCACAAATAACTTTGGGATGTTTTTTTATAGTATCTAGGTCTATATAAGGTAGCATCCTAGCACTTCCATAGCCTCCTCTAAAGCATATTATTGCATCCACTTCATCATCAATAAACATATCCATAAGATCACTAGCTCTATCTTTATCTTCTCCTGCTAAGTATCCATACTTAGCAAAAACATGAGCACCAATTTTTACTTTGAAGCCTAAGTTTTTAAAATCTGATATCTTTTTATTAATTATTTCAGTATCGTCACAACCTGCAGGTGATACTATACCTATTGTATCTCCAAATTCAATTCCTTTAGCAAGAATGATAAACACCTCCAAAATAGAAGAGGACCACTTAGTCCTCTTTAGCAAATTTCTTAATTATTATATTATCATTTAGTATATATGTACCATTTGATAATAAAATTATATTTTCAATTAAGGTGGTTGAACTTTATATATGCAGTAATATATAATTAAATCTGCATTTAAAGAGAATTCAATATTTTTAAGAAAACATATCTTTTTTATACAGTAGAGCTGCAACAATAACTGCAATTATCATTGTAACTCCCATAACTATATGAAAAGCATAAGGACTATCTTGAAGAGGTAATCTGACATTCATACCATATATTCCCCCCATTATCGTTGGGATTGCTAATAGTATAGTTACTGATGCTAATACTTTCATCACTATATTTAGATTATTGGATATTACAGATGCAAAGAAATCCATGGTACTTGCTAGTATATTACTATATATTTCAGTCATTTCGATAGCCTGCTTGTTTTCTATTATAACATCTTCTAAGACATCTTTATCCTCCTCATACTTTTGCATTATCTCTAATTTAAGCATTTTCTCCAGAGTTATTTCATTTGACTTAAGAGAAGTTGAAAAGTAAACAAGGGACTTTTCTAAAGAGTGTAATTGTATCAGTTCTCTATTTTTCATAGATTTATGTAGTCTTTTTTCAATCATGAGACTTTTTTTATCAATTTGTCTTAAATATATAAGATAGTATGTAGACACTCTATTCAGAATCTGCAATATAAATCTAGATTTCTTAAAAGAGTAGAATGACTTTATCTTTCCATAGGTAAAATCAGTCAATATCTTCGAGTTTTTTAAACAGACAGTTATAAGCTCTTTATCTGTATGTATAATGCCTAGAGGATATGTATCATAGGTTAGTGAGTTATCTTCCATTTCAGTAAAGGGTATGTCGACAATAACTAACATATTATTATCCTCTATATCTATACGAGAGGTTTCTTCGTCGTCTAGAGGAGCTCTTAAAAATTCAATTGGAACGGAGGTCTTTTTTGATATAAGAATAAGTTCCTCATCTGAAGGAGCAACTAAGTTTATCCAGCAACCTGGTTCAATATTATCTAAACTTTTTAATGTAGGGTCAAGCTCACTTACTGATTTATATATTTGAATCATCTAATGATACCTCCATCTTGTTGTATAATGAATTAAAATAACTTTAAGTAGAATAATCAATAAAAACTTAAATATCAATTTTATTATATCATATATTAGAAAAATTAAGTAATCATGAGTATCTTAGAGAATAACCTTGCATATATATAATTAAGTTTAGTATATTGATATAAAAGCTAATATTTAGTACAAAAGGTAATAGATAAAAATGTAAAATGGTTGTATAATCACTATGGTGTATTATTAGCTTATGCGATGGGGGAGTAATGTTATGGGTACGATGCATAAAGAGTTTGTAGGAAGAAGAAAAGCTTCTTCAATAGTAATTAGCATAGTAGTACTATGTTTAATGATTGTTTTATCCAACTCAAGTGAAAAAGTTTTACTATACAATCATAAGATTAATATAATTATGGATCCCTTATTGATTTTATTGACACTTAGTTTTGTTGGATTTCAGTTTATTAGATGTAGAACCTCTTATAAGTATTCAATTGTAGCTGATAAGCTTATAATTCACAGAGTTAACCCAGCTGAGCAAGTGACTTTAGAGAATATAAAACTGAAAGACATAGTTTTTTTAGGTGGAATAGTATCTGCACCTAAAAGGTATCCTATTAATAGAAGAAAACTTTATATAGGTAGCATAGTTGGCATAAAGACATACTGTTGTATATATAGAGATGATAATAAATATAAAAAGTTCTTTTTTCAACCTAGTGAAGACTTAGTAAATAAATTAGAGGTATATAGTGCTAGATATAAAGAGGTTATGGTAAGTTAAAGTAACCAGGTAGACGTTATTACGTCCCTGGTTACTTTTGTTTTTATTTGATAATATTCATTATGAAAGATACGTTCTAGGTTTATTCATAAAAATATTTATTGTGGACAAATTAAGATTATTTGCAGTATTGAATAAAATATACTATATGAGTTAAAAATCAAAATAACATATAAGTTATGGAGGTAATATTCGTTATGAATAATATATATGCTAAAAATAAATGCATAGTATGTGGAAAAGCTCATGAAAATGGTATAATAATATGCGGTAAAAAGATTTGTCGAAGTTGTGAAGAAAATCTAATAGAGTGTGAAGCAAACACAGATTTTTATAAATACTACATGAACTGTATTAAGAAACAACTTACTCCTCATATTATAAAAAACAGTTGTGAGAAAAGTGAGTATTTATAATAATAAGGAGGTAATTATGAACAAGATTCCGCTGGTAGAAGCGTTGAAATCATATGTAGATGAAAGAAATGCTCCTTTTTCTATGCCAGGCCATAAAAGCGGCAGGGGATTCAAATCGGAGTATTTAAATATTAATTTAAATGAGTTTCTTTTATCTGCTGATATAACCGAGGTGGAAGGTCTTGATAACCTTCATAAACCAGAAGGTGTACTAAAAGAAGCTCTAGAAAAATTACGTGATTTATATAAAAGTGAAAAGTCTTATTTTTTAGTTAATGGAAGTACATCAGGAAATCTTATAATGAGCTATTCATGCTTCGAGGAGGGGGACAAAGTTCTTGTTGAAAGAAATTGCCACAGATCCATAATGAATAGTTTAATTATGAGAAAGCTAAGGCCTGTGTATTTAAATAACACCTTAAGTACAATACTTAAAGCACCGTTAACTTTAGATTTGGAAGAGTTTACTAGACTCTTAAATGAGCATAGCGATATAAAAGGAATTATTATAACCTATCCTAATTATTATGGAGTTGGGTGTAATTTGAAATTTATTATTGATGAATGTCATAAGAGGAATATAAAGGTGTTAGTGGATTGTGCTCATGGTGCTCATTTTGGCGTGCATAAAAGGCTTCCAGATAGTCCTGTGACTTTAGGTGCAGACATGGTTGTAATGAGCGCTCACAAGACATTACCAAGTTTAACTCAAACATCATTCTTACATGTAAATGATAAGTCCTTGATAGAGAAAGCAGATTTTTATTTTGGAGTTTTTCAAAGCACAAGCCCTTCCTATATATTAATGGCATCTATGGATTATAGTAGGGCTTTTCTCGAATATGAGGGTCAGGAAGCTTATGAAAACCTATTTATAAAAGTGGACAAGTTTAAGGATGATATAAAAGATTTTTCATATATTAAGGTTTTTGATAAAAGCTATATAAATGAATCAGAAACTATTTTTGATGAAAGCAGGGTAGTTTTATGCTTAGAAGATGGTTTAAGTGGGCATAAATTATTAGAGGTGCTTAGAACTAATAAGATTCAAGCAGAGATGAGTGGTGAAAATAATGTTGTATTGATATGTTCACCATTTAATACTGAACAAGACTTTGACTTACTAGCAAAAACCCTTAGAAATATGGATTTAAATTTAATTGAAGATAGAGAAAAGTCTTTCTGTTTTGCCAAGTTGCCGAAACAAGGGCTTATTCCGGGAGATGCATTTCTACGTGAAAAGGAAGTTATATCGTTAGAATTATCAGAAGGAAAGATGGCTGGTGATAATATAATACCATACCCACCAGGAGTTCCTATGCTTATAATTGGTGAAGTTATTGATAAAGAGCACATATTAGGTATAAAAAAGGCACTTAAAAGTGGTTTAACAGTACTTGGAGTTGAAGAAGGGTGTATAAAAGTAATTAGATAATATAAATCAGATTGTACAATATGAAATATATAACATTAAAAGAAAGAGTGAGTAGAATGAAAAAGGGATTATTTATAGTATTTGAAGGACCAGAAGGAGCTGGAAAAACCACTGTAATTAAAGACATAGAGAGTGTATTTAAAAATACTAATATAGAATACATATTTACAAGAGAGCCAGGCGGTATATCGATTTCTGAGCAGATAAGAAAGATAATTTTAAATAAAGAAAATACAGAGATGGACGGAAGGACGGAAGCTCTGTTATATGCTGCGGCTAGAAGGCAGCATTTAGTTGAAAAAGTAATACCGTCTCTTGAAGCTGGTAAGGTAGTTATATGTGACAGATTTATTTTTTCGTCACTAGCGTATCAAGGTTATGCAAGAGGGTTGGGTATGGAACAGGTTATGAACATAAATAATTTTGCAATTGAAGAGTATATGCCAGACTTAACACTGTTATTTGATCTAGATCCTAGAGTAGGGCTAAGAAGAATACATAGTAACGATGAAAGAGAAATTAATAGATTAGATTTAGAAAGTATTGAATTTCATGAAAAAGTTGTAGAAGCGTATCATATTTTAGCTAATAAGTATAATGAGAGCACCATAATAATAGATGCTTCAAAATCCTTAGAAGAAGTAAAGGATCAAGTTATTAATTCCATTATGTCTTTTCTCGAAAAAAAAGGATATATTTAACTAATTCTATTCAAAGTTAGTTAATTGTGATAGAATAAAGAATAATAAAAACTTGCAATATATTCAATAAAATTTATGGGAGGTGTTTTTTATGAAGTTGGTTATTGCAATAGTTCAAGACGATGATGCTTTGGATTTAATTGACGGAATAACAGATGAGGGCTTTAGGGTGACTAAGCTTGCCACAACAGGAGGCTTTTTGAAATCAGGTAATACTACATTGATGATCGGTGTTGAAAAAGAGAGAGTTGATGTAGTTATAAATCTTATTGAAGAAATCTGTAAGACAAGAAAGCAGGTAGTGTCATCGCCATCTCCTATGGCTGGAACAACTGGAGTTTATATACCATATCCAGTAGAAGTTGAAGTTGGTGGTGCAACAGTATTTGTAGTAGATGTAGACAAATTTGTGAAAATATAAAAAGGAGGAGAGTGCATTGGATTTTATAGGACATAGTGAAATCATAAAGCGTTTTGACAATAGTATAGAAAAGCATGCACTCTCCCATGCTCATTTAATAATAGGTGAGGACGGAATAGGAAAGAGCATACTAGCTAAAAAATTTGCTTCAAAGATAATGGGAAAGATTGATTTTAAAGAATATATTGATATAGTTAATTATAGAACTAATAAGAGTTCTTTTGGTGTAGATGAAGTTAGAGGCATTATCACAGAGGTGAACAAAAAGCCTTATGAAGGTGATAAGAAGGTAATAATAATATACGAAGGTAATAAATTGACTGTGCAGGCACAGAATGCATTACTTAAGACTATAGAAGAACCACCAAAAGGAGTATATATAATAATATTATGTGAGAGTGCAGAACTTATACTAGATACAATAAAGTCTAGGTGCCAAGTACATAAGCTATTTCCACTAAAAGAAGCAGAAATTGAAATGTTTATTGAAAATAAATATCCGAGTATAGATAAGGAACTTAAAAAAACTTTAATTTCTTTTAGTGAGGGAATACCAGGTAAAGCTGAAAAGTTCATTGGTGACAGTGGTTTTGAAGAAATAAGAAATATGGTCTTACAATTAATGAGAGACATAAATAGTCATAATGAAGATATAATACTAAAGTATGAACCAATTATATCTAAATATGATGGGAAAGAAGAAGATATTTTTACGATTATAATATCCTTTGTAAGGGATATAATTATATATAAGGAACTACAAGATGTTACATATATAATAAATAGAGATAAACTAGAAGACATTAAGGACTTATCAAACATGATGGCTTACAAAAAGTTAAGGGGAATAATTGGAGTTATAGATGAAACTAGAATTAACCTAAGAAGTAATACTAATCCTCAGATGACCTTTAATGTTATGATGATAAGCCTACTGGAGGTTTAATATGATTAAAGTCGTTGGAGTACGTTTTAAAAAAGCAGGTAAGATATATTATTTTAATCCAAATGATATTGAAGTTAAGAAAGAAGATAATGTTATAGTAGAAACTGCAAGAGGTATAGAGTTTGGAGAATGTGTTATAGGTCCAAAGGAAATAGATGAGAGTGAAATAGTAGCACCTTTAAAAAGTGTCTTGAGAGTAGCAGATGCAGAAGACATAGCAAGGCATGAGGACAATAAAAGCAGAGAAAAGCATGCCTTTGAAGTATGTTTTGATAAAATTACAGAACATAAACTAAATATGAAGCTTATAGATGTAGAGTATACCTTTGATAACAATAAGGTAATATTCTACTTTACTGCAGATGGTAGAGTAGACTTTAGAGAACTGGTAAAGGATCTTGCAACTATATTTAAGACAAGAATTGAATTAAGACAGATAGGGGTAAGAGACGAAGCTAAGATGATAGGTGGACTTGGACCATGTGGAAGACCTCTATGTTGCTCAACATTTTTAGGAGACTTCGCATCTGTTTCAATAAAGATGGCTAAGGAGCAAAATCTTTCTCTTAACCCTACTAAGATATCAGGAATATGTGGAAGGCTTATGTGCTGTCTTAATTACGAACAAAACACTTATGAAGATATAAGAAAGAGACTTCCTAAGATTGGTTCAGTAGTTGAGACTGATTTAGGAAGAGGTGAAGTTGTTTCTAATTCTGTTGTTAAAGAGAAGGTTAAGGTTAAGCTCTTTAGAGGAGAAGAAGATTTTATAGAAGAATTTAAAATTAGTGATATAAAACTTATATCCGGAGGATATGAAGGAACTATTGATGAAAGTGATATTAAGTTAGAAATTGACGATGATGTAGATAAGAAAATGATAAAGGACTTGTTTAGTGGTAATTAAGGAGGTAAAATATGAAATCTTCAATAAAAATTCCTAGCATGAAGTCATCTGAGGATATAATCAAAATAAAAAAAGCTATTGCAAGTAATGAAGGTGTCATTGCTTGTGAGATAAGTAAGGAAAAAGGAGAAGTTAGTATAGTCTACGATAATTACTTCGTAGAACTTGATGATATAATAACTTCTATTGAAGATTTAGGATATATTGTATTGTAAAGTTATATAACTAACAACAAAAGTCTTTTAAAATTAATTAAAACATGTTAAAATGAATGTGGTGTTTATACACCACATTTTTTTAGGAGGTGTTTGTTATGGCATATAAAATTACAGATGCTTGCGTAAGCTGTGGAGCATGCGCTGCAGAATGCCCAGTTAATGCTATTAGTCAAGGAGATACACAATTCGATATAGATGCAAATTTTTGTATCGACTGTGGAAACTGTGCTAATGTTTGCCCAGTAGGAGCACCAGTTCAAGACTAGTTTTAAGTTGGACAGGCCACCTTTAGGTGGCCTTTTTTTTGTTGCCAAAAGATACCGATTAATAAACATGTGAGGTTATAGCGTTATATTATTAATACAAAAGTCATTATATATAGGGACCAAACTTCAACTATTAACTTATAAAAGGTCCATATAGGTGTACGACTTTAACTATTAATTTATGCATTGCCTGATGATTTACGTAAATGTGGATCATATAATCCTCAGAAGTCGTGATTATCGAACATATATATTAGTTTTTTGCAAAGGATACCTCTATATATAAGCAATTAGTATCAAATTATCAAAAAATAGCCTTTTTAATGTGAAATTATACTAAATTAAATAGAAAATAGGAAAAAATACAAGCAACCATTGAAGTATTTGCAGATATTGTTTAAAATTGTTAATAAACAAGGAAATAAGGGGGCAAATACATGAAATCACTTAGACGGAAGATAAGCTTAAGTTTTGGGGGAGTGTGTTTATTATTTTCTATAATTTATACACTTGTATATGGTTATAGAACTTCCACAGTAATACAAAATCAAGCTATGGAAGATACAGCTTTGATGTCTGAACAATTTTTGATTAATTTAAATGGACATACCACTGAAGATGCAAGCTATCTTCAAGAGTTAACAAGGAAATATAAAAATTCTAGTATAAGTTATATAGGTATAAGAAATAAGGATTATAAGTATGTTGCTAGTACTATTGATACAGAGACTGGATCACAAAGAAAGGATCAGTATGCTGAAACTGTATTTTCTACAGGGAACAAAACTTCTTATAAAATAAACGATAAAGATAAGGGACTTATGCTTCAGTCAGTAATGCCTATCAAAAGTGATGATAAGGTAATTGGAGTAATAGAACTTGGTATTCCAATGAGTGGTTCTCAAAAGGATATAAGTAATCTCATTATTAGCATGCTGGTTATTGCTATAGTAATTCAAATAGTGGCCTTTGTCATAGGCGGATTTGTTGCTAGAAGCATAGTTAACCCAATAAAGCATATGCTTGGGTCTTTAGATCTTGTGGCAAAGGGAGATTTCACAGCAAGTGTAAGGGTTTCTTCTAAAGATGAAATAGGTAAATTGTCTAATATAATGGCAGACACTTTGGAGCATATAAAAGAGATGATTTTAGAGATCAAACAGTCAGCCAATAATCTTGCTGAGGCTTCACAAGGAGTAGCTGCATCAAGTGAGCAAATGGCAAGTTCAAATGGTAGCATAGCAGAAGCTATGACAGATTCAGCTCATAGAGTTAATACTCAATCTAATAATTTAGAAGAGTCTTATGTGGTATTAATAAATTTAGAAGATAGATTAAAAACAATGGAAGCAAATCTAAGTTCAGCACTAAGTGGAAATATGGAAATAAAACATAAAGCAGATAACGGTAGAGATAAGATTGTAGAATTGGCTAAATCTATAGAAGAAATACGATATAAATTTGAGGAAGTTGAAAATACTTTATCTAAGCTAAATGGGAGTGTGGATAATATTTCATCCATAACTTTGGTTATTAACGATGTAGCAGAACAAACTAACCTGCTAGCTTTAAATGCTGCTATAGAGGCTGCGAGAGTTGGAGAGCAAGGAAGAGGCTTTGCGGTGGTTGCAGATGAGATAAGAACTTTAGCTGAGCAAGTTCTAGACTCTTCTAAGAATATTAATAATATAGTTACAGGCATAACAGGAGATACTAAAGAAGTTTCAAATAGTGCAAGAGAAGTGTCATCTAAGATAAGTGATCAAGGAAAGATATTAGATGAGACTATAGAATCCTTTAAAAATATAGTTTCAGGGATACTAGATAATTCTACCACTATAGAAAATAGCAACATGGAACTTAAAGAAACCCTTAATGCTAAGAATCAAGTGAAGAATAGAATAGAAATAGTTACAGAGGAAGCGAAAAATATTTCTGAAAGTACTATATCAGTAGCTTCAAACATAGAGGAACAAACAGCAACTGTTCAGGAATTTACAGCTACTGCACAGACATTGGATAGCATGGCTACATCGCTGACTACCCTTGTAAACAGGTTTAAGGTTGAATAATAAGATAAGTTTATATATTTACATATAGGTATCCAACTTAAACTATTAATTTAAGCATTTCTGATGGTTCCCAAAACACGGGATCAGCTAATCCGCATAAGCATGTATTACCAAAAATGTATAAATTAGGTTCTTATAAAGGGTATCTATAAGAATAAAATTGAGATTTACATAGAATATAAAAGTTCTTAGAAATATAATAATATATATCTAAGAACTTTTATATTTTTACATACAATCACTAGTTGCAATAGGTTTCATTATTAGGTCAGAAAAATCACATTATTAGTTGAAGATATATCTTTTTCAGGAATAAAGCTATTAGATAAAATTTTCTTTACATTTTTCATAGCTGTTAAAAATTTTTCTGGACCATCTAACTCAAATGTAAGTTTGGGTGTCTTATAATGCATAGGAATAACATATGTTGGATTTATAGCCTTTGTAATTTCTGCAGCCTCTAATCCATCAATTGTGAAGTTACCGCCTACTGGAATCATAAGAACATCAATATTACCTATCCTATCAAGCATATCTTCATCTAAAGTATGTCCTAAATCTCCTAAGTGACATATTCTAAAGTTATCCATTTCAATAATATAAATAATATTAGGACCTCGCTTTAGCCCATTTTCTTTATCGTGGTAACTAGCTAGCCCATGTATCGTACAAAATTCTTCAGCATGTATGCCTAAAGTATCTATAACTTTTGTGTCAATATTAGCTTTGGAAATATAGCAATGATCGAAATGTTTATGACTTATTGTTATTAAATCCACTTTATCTTCATAAGTAGAATAGGCAATATCATTTGGAAAAGGGTCTAATAACAACCTTTTTCCCATAGAATTCTTAATTAAAAAGGAAGCGTGTCCTAGATTAATTATTTCCATAAAATCACATCCTTAAATTTGACTATTATAGTCTTATTATAACCATAAAAAATGGTTATACTCAAATAAAATTGAATTGCTTTAATTTTCTGTTAATAGCTTTGTTAATTAATAATACTTATCACTTGAACTAAAAAGAAAAAAATAATAATATATATTCAAGGTCAAAGAAAGTCAAAGTAAGGTGGTGGTTTAGTGGCTAGACTGTCTGACATAATTGAGGCATTCATAAAGAACTTACTTGAACAAAGCTGCGATCAAGAACTTCAAATTCAAAGAAATGAATTAGCAGATAAATTTTCTTGTGCTCCATCTCAAATAAATTACGTATTAACTACTAGATTTACCTGCGATAAAGGTTATTTGATAGAAAGTAAAAGAGGTGGCGGAGGCTGCATAGTTATCAAAAAAATTACTTATGATACAAAAGATAAGATTTATGAAATAATAAGCTCAAGTATAGGAGATAGTATTACTTATCACAATGGAGTAGCTATTTTAGAAAGTCTTTATGACTTAAATATTATAAATGAGCGTGAGATGGCATTAATAAAAATAACCATTAATGATAGAACTCTTCAGAATGTAGAAGATAGAAATAAAGTTAGAGCCGATATATTAAGATCACTGGTTGTGGTTTTATTATCTTAAAGTAAGGAGGGAATTTTTATGTTATGCGATAAATGTGGAGAAAGAGAAGCTAGTGTTCATATTGTAAAGGTAGTTAACGGTGACAAGAAGGAATTAAATCTTTGTGATAAGTGTGCAAATGAATCTATGGAAGTTCCTTTAAACCCATTTGAGGATTTAGGTGAGTTTTCATTCCAAAACTTATTGAGCGGTTTAGTGGATTATGTAAATAAGGCTTCCCAAGGAGCTCAGAATAATGAAGTTGTTTGTGAAAACTGTGGAATGGCATACAACGAATTTAAGAAAACAGGTCTTCTGGGTTGTAGTGAATGCTATAAGAATTTTCAGAACTCTATCAATCCTGTAATAAAAAGAGTACAAGGTGATATGGAGCATATGGGGAAAGTTCCTACAAAGGCAGGAAAGTACTTTATAGAAAAGAGAAAGCTGGTAAAACTAAAGGAAGAATTACAACAAGCTATATTTGGAGAAGAGTATGAAAAGGCAGCTGTTCTTCGAGATGAAATAAAGTCTGTTCAAGAAAGTATGGGAGAATAGGAGGATGCTTTATGGATAACTGGATTAATGGTGCTGAAGCTGGAAATGATGAAATAGTTATAAGCTCTAGAGTTAGATTAGCAAGAAATCTAAAAAAAATACCTTTTACTAATAGAATGGATGAAAGCGCTGGAAGAGAGAATGTAGACAGGATTGAAGGAGCTTTTTATTTAAATCAAGAAAATAGAGAAAAGTTTACTACTATAAGGTTATGGGAAAGTAATGGTAATGTATCAACTAGTTATTTTGAAAAACACCTTATAAGTCCTAACTTGCTTAAGTCCTACAAAAAGACAGCCTTTTTAGTGGATAAAGATGAAACCATGAGCATAATGATAAATGAAGAGGATCATATAAGGCTTCAATGTATAACCAAAGGCTTTAATGTTAGAGAGGCTTATAATGAGGCTAATAAACTTGATGATATGCTAGAACAGTATTTAGATTATGCCTTTGATGAAAAGTTTGGATATCTAACAGCTTGCCCTACCAACCTTGGGACAGGTATG
The DNA here is from genome assembly GCF_004015185.1 of Clostridium manihotivorum. Lineage (GTDB taxonomy): Bacteria > Bacillota > Clostridia > Clostridiales > Clostridiaceae > Clostridium_AR > Clostridium_AR manihotivorum. The sequence continues at coordinate 765,219 of NZ_CP025746.1, forward strand.
AGAGCGTCTGTTATGATTCATTTACCTGCGCTTACAATGAATAAGGAAATTGACGGCTTGATAAAAGGATTGGCTCAAGTCGGTATGACTATAAGAGGTCTGTATGGTGAGGGATCAAATGCAGATAGTAATATATATCAAATATCAAATCAGGTTACTCTTGGAGTTACGGAAGAAGAAATCATTACAAATCTTCAAGCGGTGGTCTCTCAAGTGGTTGCTCAAGAAATAAAATCTAGAGAATCATTAAGAGCTAATTATGAATACGAAATTTTGGATAAAATATATAGGTCAATTGGAATACTAAAGAATGCAATTATTTTAAGTTCAAAAGAATGTTTAGAACTTCTTTCATACGTAAGATTAGGTGTGGAAATGTCAATAATAAATGATGTAGATAAAAAACTTTTGAACAGCTTGCTTGTATCCATTCAACCTGCTTCACTTCAACTTAAGGTAGGAAGAAAGTTGTCGGAAAGAGAGCGGGATGTAGAAAGAGGTAAATTAGTTAGAGAGGCATTTAGAAAAATTAATAATTAGGAGGTGACACCATGTTATTTGGTAGATTTACAGAAAGAGCTCAAAAAGTATTAATGAATGCTAGAGAGCAATCTAAAAAATATAAACATGGGTATATAGGTACGGAGCATATTCTATTAGGAATACTAATGGATGAAGGTAAAAGTAAAGAGCTATTAAACGCCTACAATGTAAATGTAGATGGAGTAGGTAGGCTGATACAACAATATGTTGGCGAAGGTGAAGTTGAGTACTTTTCAGGAGAGATACCACTAACTCCAAGGACAAAAAGACTTTTAGATAATAGTTTAGTAGAAGCTAGAAATTTAGGACATAATTATATAAGTCCAGAGCATATACTTCTTGCCTTAATAGCTGACAACGAAGGTGTAGCATACACAATTTTAAATAATCTAAATGTTAATTTTGAAAAGCTTAGAGCAGATATAATAAGTAGCTTTAATGGAAAGCCTGTATCGCAGAGTGGCCAATCAGATGCTCCTCAAAGAAGAAGAACAGATCATAAGACCCCTAATTTAGATCAGTTTGGAAGAGATCTTACTGAGATGGCTATAGAGGGTAAGCTTGATCCTGTGGTTGGAAGAGATGAAGAAACCCAAAGAGTTTTAGAAATTTTGTGTAGAAGAATAAAAAACAATCCTTGCTTAATAGGTGATCCTGGAGTTGGAAAAACTGCTATAGCAGAAGGTTTAGCTCAAAAGATAGTTGAAGGAAATATTCCAGAGATACTTAAAGAAAAAAGAGTTGTTTCTTTGGATATAACATCTATGATAGCAGGCGCAAAGTATAGAGGTGAATTCGAGGATAGATTAAAGAAGGTAATGGAAGAAATTAAAAATGCGGGAAATGTACTATTGTTTATAGATGAAATCCATACAATAGTTGGTGCAGGTGGAGCTGAAGGCGCTATTGATGCATCTAATATACTCAAACCTGCTTTGGCAAGAGGGGAGATTCAATGTATAGGAGCTACAACTATTGACGAGTATAGAAAGTATATTGAAAAAGATTCTGCTCTTGAAAGAAGATTCCAGCCTGTAAATGTAGGAGAACCTTCAAAGGATGAAACACTACAAATATTAAAAGGACTTAGAGATAAGTATGAAGCTCATCATGGAGTAAAGATAACAGATGAAGCTCTTGAAGCTGCTGTTAATCTTTCAGACAGATATATAACTGATAGATATATGCCAGATAAAGCAATAGACTTGATAGATGAGGCTGCTGCTAAGGTTAGAATTGAGAATTTAACTACTCCTCCAGATCTTAAAGAGATGGAAGAAGAAATCGAAAAAGCAACTAAGGAAAAAGAAGACGCTATAGCAGTGCAAAACTTTGAAAAGGCTGCTGAGTTAAGAGATAAAGAAAAGAAATTAAGAGAAAAACTAGACCATATGAAGACAAATTGGACTACTCAAAGTAGTGCTCAAACTCATATAGTTGGAGAACAGCAAATAGCATCTGTAGTTTCTAAATGGACTAAGGTCCCAGTAGAAAAGCTTACAGAAACTGAATCAGAGAAACTATTAAAACTTGAAGAAATACTTCATAAGAGAGTAGTAGGTCAAAATGAAGCAGTAAAATCTGTTGCTAGAGCAGTAAGAAGAGCGAGAGTAGGCTTAAAAGACCCTAATAGACCGATAGGATCATTTATATTCTTAGGACCTACTGGAGTTGGAAAAACTGAACTTTCTAAAGCATTGGCTGAGGCTATGTTTGGAGATGAGAACAATACAGTTAGAGTGGATATGTCTGAATACATGGAGAAGCATTCAGTATCAAGACTTATAGGATCCCCTCCAGGGTATGTTGGGTATGATGAAGGTGGCCAGCTTACTGAAGCTGTAAGAAGAAGACCTTACTCTGTAGTATTGCTAGATGAAATTGAAAAGGCTCATCCAGATGTATTTAATATATTATTACAAATACTTGAAGATGGAAGACTCACAGATGGAAAAGGTAAGACTGTCAATTTTAAAAACACAATAATAATAATGACTTCAAATGTAGGAGCTCATACAATCAAAAAGCAAAAAACAATAGGCTTTGGAATGGATGAAAATAAGAGCGAAACTGAATATGAAAAGATGAAGGAAAATGTTATGGATGATCTTAGAAAGACTTTCAGACCAGAATTCCTTAACAGAATTGATGATACAATAGTTTTCCATGGACTACAAGAAGAAGATTTATTACAAATAGTTAATCTAATGGTAAGTTCAGTTACAGAAAGATTAGATGAACAAGATATACATCTAGAATTTGATGAGGAAAGTAAAAAGATTCTTGTTGAAAAAGGAAAAGATGTAACCTATGGAGCAAGACCATTAAGAAGAGTAATAACTAAGAGTGTTGAAGATAAGTTAAGTGAGGAGTTGCTTAAAGGAAATATAAAGAGAGGCCAAAGCGTTAAAGTAACCGCAGAAGATGGAGATTTGAAATTCACTCCAAGCGTAGTGGCTCAAGAAGAACCTAAGTAAATTATATTTATAAGAGAATAAATTAATATGAAAAATCGTAGTTTATATATAGGGATTAAATTAAAGTATCAGATCTCTATACTAAATAGACTACGATTTTTATTTTTTTGTATAATAGCATCTATGAAGTAAAGTTTGTTCTTTTATTTATATGTAGCATATAGATTTTTTACATCAATCAGAGATAAAGATGTACCCATTTAATCCTTAGAATCAAAATATAGCGTTTAATAAACCGACGAAGCTTTATATTTTGAGATATTTCATTTAGAAAAACATAAGTTTCACAAAAATGAATAAGAACTAAATTTAATAAAAAACTATAGTAGAAGAATTGCAATATAATAAATAATTATTATTTGTTAAAAACTTGTTGCAAAATGAATATATAGTGCTATAATAATATTAAAGATACCCCTTGGGGGTAATTAAAACGGAAGTAAGTATTGTTCAGAAAGAGGGAAGACTATGGCAAAGAGTGAGAAGATAATTGATTTAATGATAATAGGTGGAGGTCCAGCAGGATTAACAGCAGCAATATACGCATCTAGAGCTAAACTTAATATGGTGCTTTTAGAAGATGCTATAGTAGGTGGTCAAGTAAGAACTAGTTATTCCATAGAGAACTATCCAGGATTTAAGTCTATAGAAGGTGGGAAACTTGCCGATTTAATGCAAGAGCAAGCCTTGGAACTAGGTGCAACAATAGATGAATTTGATTTAGTTGAAAGAGTTGATTTCTCAGATAAAGAAAAAATAGTAGAAACAACTAGTTATATATATAAACCTAAAGCAGTAATAATAGCAACAGGGGCAACTCCTAAAAAGATTCCTGTACCAAACGAAGAAAAGTTTTCAGGAAAGGGTATACACTACTGTGCAGTATGTGATGGCGCTATGTACGAAGGAAAAGTTATAGGCGTAGTAGGAGGAGGAAACTCAGCTCTAGAAGAAGCTTTATTCCTTACAAAGTTTGCTTCTAAAGTAGTTATGATTAGAAGATATGATTACTTCAAAGGAGAAGCAGCAACTCTTGAGGAAGTGCTACATCACCCTAAGATAGAAGTTATGTACAATTGGGATTTAGTTGATGTATCTGGAGAAAAGTTCATGGAGAGTGCTAAGATAAAGAATACAAATACAGGTGAAGAAAAAGAAATTCAAATGGATGCTATCTTTGGATATATAGGAACTGAACCAAAGACTGGCCATTTTAAGGATTACGTAAATCTTACACCTCAAGGATATATTCTAGCAGATGAAAGTACAAGAACAAACATAAAAGGTGTATATGCAGCTGGAGACGTAAGAGAAAAACAATTTAGACAGATAACAACAGCAGTAGCTGATGGAACTATAGCTGCCTTAGATGCAGAAAAATATATATTAGAAGCAAAGAGAGGTTAGTAATATGGTAAAGATATATTCTACATCATGGTGTCCATGGTGTGTAAAGGCTAAGGATTATTTCAAGATAAAAGGGGTAGAATATTCAGAAATAAATGTAGCAGATGAACACGAGTACAGAAATGAAGTATATGAAGTATCTGGTCAGAGAACTGTACCAGTTATAGATATTAATGGACAGATAATAGTAGGCTTTGATAGAGAAAAAATTGATAGGGCATTGGAGGTAAGGTAATGTTTAGTGATATACGTAATGGAGAAGTTTATAAGAATCTTGTAGATGGTAAGTGGATTGAAACAAACACAAAGAAACTTATAGATATAAAGTCACCAATAGATGATTCAATAGTAGGAAGAGTTCAAAGCATGAGTAAAGAAGAGGTAGATGCTGCTATACAAAATGCCAGTGATGCTCAACTATCATGGAGAAATGTCCCTCTAAATCAAAGAGCTGAAATTCTTTATAAAACTGCTGATATATTAGATCAAAAAGCAGAAGAGATAGCAAATATAATGGTAAGAGAAGTTGCAAAGGATAAGAAGAGTGCTGTATCAGAGGTTACAAGAACAGCTGATTATATAAGATTTACAGCAGATGCAGCTAAGAGCATGGAAGGTGAATCTATTCCTTCAGATCCATTCCCAGGTTTCAATAGAAATAAGATTTCCGTAGTAACTAGAGAGCCTTTAGGAGTAGTTCTTGCAATTTCACCATTTAACTATCCAGTAAATTTATCAGCTTCAAAGATAGCTCCAGCTGTTGTGGCAGGTAATTCTGTAGTACTAAAGCCAGCGACTCAAGGTAGTATATCAGCTTTATACTTAGCAAAAGCATTCCAAGAAGCAGGTCTTCCAGCTGGTGTTCTAAACACTGTAACAGGAAGAGGTAGTGAAATAGGTGACTATGCAGTTACTCATGATCACGTAGACTTTATAAACTTTACAGGAAGCACAGATGTTGGTAAGCATATTTCACAAATAACAGCTATGAAACCATTGCTTATGGAGCTTGGTGGAAAGGATGCTGCTATTGTTTTGGAAGACGCTGATTTAGATCTTACTGTCAAGAATATAATAGCTGGTGCATATTCATATTCAGGCCAAAGATGTACAGCTGTTAAGAGAATATTAGTAATGGAGTCTGTTGCGGACGAACTAATAGAAAAGCTTAAGGTTAAGATATCAGAGTTAAAGGTTGGTAATCCTTTAGAGCATGATCAAGTAGACGTAGTCCCACTTATTGATACTAAAGCTGCTGACTATGTAGAAGATTTAATGAGAGAAGCAGAGGAAAAAGGTGCTAAGCTTATAATTGGAGGAAATAGAGAAGGAAACTTAATATATCCTACTTTATATGACAATGTAAATGTAGATATGAGATTGGCTTGGGAAGAACCATTTGGACCAGTGCTTCCTATAATAAGAATAAGTGACAGAGATGCTGCAATAAAGATAGCAAATGCTTCAGAATACGGATTACAATCATCAGTATTTACTAAGGATATAAACGCAGCTTTCTATATAGCTTCAAAACTTGAAGTTGGTACTGTTCAAGTCAATAATAAGACTGAAAGAGGACCAGATCACTTCCCATTCCTTGGCGTTAAGTCTTCAGGTATAGGTACTCAAGGAATAAGATACTCTATAGAAGCTATGAGCAGACCAAAGGCTATAGTAATAAATCTAGCTGAGTAGTATGTGTCAATACAAATAATATAATAATATTATTAATCTAAAATATATCTATTTAAGATTAAATGAAAAAGCTAAGGACATATACCTTGGCTTTTTTGCTTTTTATAATATATTGTAATATGCTTCAAAGAATGTATACTTAAAAACTTTCGTAAATTCATATTTGACTAACTTAATACTGTGTTGTACAATTAGTACAACATAGCATAACACGATGAGGCGGTTACAGATAAAATAAACTATTATACTAATTTATAAATAACCATTAATAATGTTAAAGAAATAAGAACATGTGAAGATATAGGAGTATATATGGAAGATATAATCAATAAGCTACAAGATTTCAATTTTACAAAAACTGAGGCTGAAGTATACTTATGCTTGCTGAAAAATGGCCAACTAAATGGATCTCAGATTTCTAAGTTACTTAATATATCAAGAAGTTCGGTATACAGCTGTTTAGAGAATTTATACAAAAGAGGAAATGTATTGATGCTCTCTGGAGAGCCTACGGTCTATAAAGCACAATCTCCAGATACTTTAATAAACAATATAAAAGCTAATTATCAAAACTCCATAGACATATTGGAAGAATCCTTAAGTAATATGGAAAGAAATGAACTAGATGATCAGTACTGGAATATGAAAGGATACACTAATTTTATTGAAACTACAAAAAAGATGTTAATGGAAGCGGAAAGTGAAGTATACATTTCTACTACTTTTGAGTTGAAGCTATTTGAAGAAGAATTAAAAAAACTTATAGAAAAAAACATTAGAATAATTGTTTTTTCTTTTGAGAGTCTTGATGTAGAAGGACTAGATTTGGAATATTATCATCACGAAAGCAAGAGTATTTTCTATGATGGTAGAAGGTGGATGATGATAGTTGACAATAAAAAGGCACTTATAGCCAATGAAACTAATGATGCGGATATTCTTGGTACAGTTACAGAAAATTCGTTGATGGTTTCAATAATATCTGAGCATATACATCATGATATTTATCTTTTAAAACTTAAGGATAAATATAACAAGAATGTAGTCACAAGTGATATTTTAATCAATAGTGGCTTTGAGATGGGCTCATCAGTTTGTAAGAATAAGAAAGCTAAATAGTATAAGTATTGAATCGGAGATGATTAGTTTGACCAAGAATAAAGCATCAAAAAATAGAATGACAGTATTTAATTTGACCTGGCCTATTTTCATAGAGACCTTGTTGTTCATGCTATTAGGAAGCGTGGATACACTTATGTTAAGCAGGTATTCTGATAACTCAGTTGCTGCAGTTGGAGTATCAAATCAGTTAATATCCATGATGAACATAATGTTTGGAATCTTATCTACAGGAACATCTGTACTTATAGCACAGAATCTAGGCGCTGGCAATAAGAAGATGGCTTCTAAGGTTGCTACAGTGTCATTAATAATAAACTTGATATTTGGACTAACGTTGAGTGCGATAATGTATTTTGCAGCACATGGTATTTTAAGTACTATGGGAATAAGGCCTGAGCTCATGAAATTTGCGGCTCAGTATCTTCAAATTGTAGGCGGTTTCTTATTTGTTCAAGCAGTTATGATGACTTGTACAGCTATAGTTAGAAGTCATGGACTAACTAAAATATCTATGTATGTAACTATAGGCATGAACGTGCTTCACGTTATATTAGACTATATTTTTATCTTTGGCGCATTTGGAGTTCCTGTTTTAGGAGTTGCAGGTGTGGCTATATCTACTAATATAAGTAAAGTTGTTGGGCTAATTATAATGCTTTTTGTAGTATTTAGAAATGTTGAAAGAGGATTTAGCTTAAAGAATCTAACACCATTTCCTAAGAAGATAGTCAAGGATCTTTTAAAGATAGGAATACCAACAGCAGGAGAGCAGCTTTCATATAATGTATCTCAACTAGTTATAACATATTTTATAAACTTCTTGGGAAATGAGGCTTTAACAACTAAGGCTTATGTACAAAACATTGTAATGTTCGCTTATTTATTTTCGGTGGCAATAGGACAAGGAACTGAGATATTGGTAGGACACCTTGTAGGAGCTGAAGAAAATGAGAAGGCGTATAAGACATGTATACACAGTTTAAAACTTGCATTAACAACAGCTTTTTCGATAGCATTAATATTTGGAGTGTTCAGAAATCAGGCCTTAGGTATATTCACATCAAATCCTAAGATACTAGCTGTAGGTGGTATTATTCTTGTAATAGACGTATTCTTAGAACCAGGCCGCTCCTTCAATTTAGTTGTTATAAATTCTCTAAGAGCATCTGGAGATGTTAAGTTCCCAGTTTACATGGGGATTTGCTCTATGTGGGGAGTCAGTGTTACCTTATCATATCTACTAGGAATAAAACTCGGACTAGGACTTGCAGGTATGTGGATTGCCTTTGCCTGCGACGAATGGTTTAGAGGAGTGTTGATGCTATGGAGATGGAGATCAAGAAAGTGGGAAAGTATGGCCTTTGTTAAAAAAGGAATGATAAGTCAGGAAAGTTAGTTAGTATAAGCTTATATGAGTATAGTAAACATGCGTAAATAGGAAATTCCTTATATGCATGTTTTTTTACTGTCTTGACCAGTATAAAGTTTTTTGATAGCTAAACCTAATAATTTTAATAGTTTAGAAGAGCTAATTATAGCATACAATAAAAAATAAATCATATTGACCTGATAAAATTTCTCTACATAGGTAAAGAAGTTCTGGCAGATGAGCAAAGTTTTAAACTTAATTAACATAATATATTAAATAATTTAATAAGTTTATAGAAGGATTTTTCAGCTTTTTAAATAATATTTAATAATAAAGAATTTTTAATTAAGAAAAGAGGTGTAGATTAGTATCTATAGAATTCCTAAGTTAACTAATTAATAATCTATACATACCCAAAAGTCCTAGGAACTGCTATTTCCCTGCAAATATAAATTAGTTTTATTTATAGGAACTCTCTAGTGCTAATGATTAATATGAATGATAATGAAAAAATGAAGTGGAGCCTAAAGGAATTATATTCTTCCTTTGATGGTGAAGATTTTAAAAATGACATGAGGCTATTGGATCAATGTATAGAGAAGTTTATATCATGGACAGAAAATAGTCTTAAGGATAATGCTGAATCTACAAAGAAATTGGAGAGTTATATAAGTCTAATACAGGAGTATGTTGGTTTAGAGGGAAGACTTAGTAGCTTTGCCAGCCTAAGTTTTTCAGCAGATGCAAAGAATGAAGAGGCAAAAAGGTATTTAGGTATTATAGAAAAGAAGCAAACAAAGATAACAGGAGCACAGGTTAAGTTTGCAAAATGGATAAGCAGCTTAGAAGATTTAGATAAGATAATAGAAGCTTCTAACTTATTGAAAGAGCATGAATTTTATCTCAAAGAGATAGTTTTAGAAAATAAACATATATTAAGTGAAAAAGAAGAAATTGCTATATCTAAAATGAGATTAACTAGTTCTAGTGCGTGGTTGAAGCTTAAAAATCAATTAACTTCAAACCATAAGGTGGAAGTTGAAATAGATGGAAAGAAACAGAAGCTAGCCATAACTAAGGTGAAAAATTTATTGTTTTCAGATAATAAGGAGATAAGAAGGAAGGCTTTTTATGCTGAGCTAGAAAGTAACGATAGTATAGCAGAAGGAGTTGCTGCTTCTTTAAATGGTATAAAAGGTGAAGTATTAACTATATGTGAGCTAAAAGGATATGAATCGCCACTTAAGATGACTCTTGAAAATTCTAGAATGGATGAAGAAACCTTAAATGTTATGCTTAAGGTTATGAAAGAAAGCTTGATAGACTTTAAGAAGTATTTTTTCAAGAAAGCTGAACTTTTAGGATATCAGGGTAAGCTTCCTTATTATGATATAATGGCACCAGTTGGAAAGAAGGATATGTTTTTTAGCTATGATGAAGCTGAAAAATTTATAATAAAGCATTTCTCATCATTTTCAGAAGATATGGGCAACCTTGCTAAAAAAGCTTTTGACAATAGATGGATAGATGCCGAAGTAAGGGATGGGAAAAGAAGTGGTGCCTTCTGCCATAACTTGCACTTTATAAAGGAGAGTAGAGTTCTTTGTAGCTTTGATGGAAATTTTAAAAATGTATGTACTATAGCTCATGAATTAGGTCACGCTTACCACGGATTTGTATTACAGAAGGAAAGTATACTGAACTCATCATATCCTATGCCGCTTGCAGAAACAGCATCTATATTTGCTGAAAATATTGTAAGAAATGCAGCTTTAGAAACTGCTAATAAGGATGAAGCTCTAGTTATATTAGGAGCAGAACTTGTAAACTGTGCCAGCGTAATAGTAGATATTTATGCTAGGTTCCTATTTGAGGACGAAGTATTTAAGAGAAGAAAAGACGGTGAGTTATCTTTAGAGGAATTAAAGGATTTAATGCTTTGGGCACAGAAAGAGGCTTATGGAGAGGCGATACTAGAGGAAACCTTCGATTCATATGCTTGGGTGCATAAGCCTCACTATTACTATGTAGGAAGAAATTATTATAATTTTCCGTATGCTTTTGGGCTCTTATTTTCTAAGGGGCTATACAAACTTTATATGGAAGAAGGAAGTGCTTTTGTTAATAAGTATAATGAAGTTCTTAGATTAACAGGGCAAGCTAATATTTATGATGTAGCTAGATATATAGGAATAGATTTGCATGATGAATCCTTCTGGAGAGGCTCTATTGACATGGTAAAAAGAGATATAGAAAAGTTCTGCAATATATAAAGATGATCATATAATTTTATTATATTTAAAATTTAACCATTAGATTTTTGGCTTAAATATTTATGGTATTTAACATTTGGATTAATAACAAAGTAAATAAATATATTGTAAAATAAAAACAGTAAGGTAAAATAATATTGAGTTCCTTTTTATTCTTTGTGAATTTATAGCAAAGGTAAAGTTATGAATTGCTTAAAAGTGTTTAAAGAGATAATAACAAGAAAAAAATCATATTCAACTGCCAAAGTTTTTTCATATGTATTTGGAAAGGCAGATGAGTAAAAAAATTTGACTGTATAAATCGTTTTTTTAATGTAATATTTAAGTATGGGAGGATGTATGATCGATAAGAAGAAGGTATTTAAAGAGATTATGGGATGGGTTTACCCAATAATAGGAGCACTTATCCTAGTAACCATACTTGATACTAAAGTGTTTGCAATGGTACAGGTACAGCAGAGATCAATGGAAAATACACTTGAGAATGGTCAAGAATTACTTATAGATAAGATAACTTATGATTTTAAAGAACCAAAAAGAGGAGACATAATAATATTCTTAGAAGATAAGAGTAGGGATAAAGCTTTATCAGATTTCAAGATATTTCTAGATGATTTGTTCAATCGTAAGGATATACGCCTAGTAAAGCGTGTAATAGGAGTACCTGGAGATGAAATAGACCTTAAAGATGGATGTGTCTATGTTAATGGTAACAAACTAGCAGAGAATTATGCTCAAGGTAATACAGAAAAGCAGCAGATAAACTTTCCTTTAAAAGTATCAAAGGGTAAGCTATTCGTGCTAGGAGATAATAGAGAAGTTAGTATAGATAGCAGATCCTTTGGTCTTATTGACGAAAATCAGGTTGAAGGAAAAGCCAGACTTAGAATATGGCCTTTAGATAAGGTAAGCACAATAAAGTAATAAACAAACCACTGAAAGGGTATACTCTCAGTGGTTTGTTTCTATTTTAAGTCAATTTCTAATGGAGCTCCTTGAGATAAGGTCTTATAAAATGGAAAAGTTACGTTATATCCATAAGTTTTACTATTATCAATATTGTCATATTCTAAAATATATGAGTCTTTTTCCTTTGAGTTAGGATCTTTATAAAATTTAATATAATCATGGTGAATATACATTTCCAGATTATCTCCATGTTTTTCAGCTAGGTTAATAGGATAGTAAGCTTTTAATAAGTTTTTAGGATCATCTAGGTTAAAGTGAAATTTAATATTGTCAGAGTTTTTTTCTATTTTATTGATTTTTATAGTTCCAATATTATCTACGTGGAAGCTTCTTAATGTGGCTAAGTCACGAGCTTTTTGGAAGTCTTCGGGTATTGAAATTACTTGCTTATCATCTCTAATGGCATCAGATCTATTGGTTAACGAAGTGTAAATATAAAGTTTCTTTGCATCTTTTTCAACTTTGGTGAAATCTGTTATATAATATCCACTGTCATCAGATCTTGCACCAAAATTATTATATATTCTCCCTTTGTCATCAAATAGGTAGAATTCAAAATCCATGGGATCCTTATCACCCTTTGCTAAAGAGAACTTAATTGAAGTGTTCAAAGGACTTATTTTTAACCTATCAATCTTTACAGTATCTATATTGCCCAATTTTATTTTCCCTGGACTATTTTTTGTTATGGTACTTCTTATGGTACTTTCTCTAGATACAGGAACTAAAAATTTTACGTACAAATTGGGGATTTCTTGGTTTCTTATAATTAAGTTCATATCTAGTCTTTTAGGAACTTTCTTTGCAGGAGCAACTTCAAGTTTAGTTACTATCAATGTAGTATCATCATTTAAAATCGTAGAGTCATTATCAGAGCCCATAAATATGAAACTACCATTTGATACTAATGGAGAAACATTAAAGTTATTTACTTTTTTATCATTTTTATCTTTATTTTTATTTAATCCAGGCTTAAAGATTCTAAGTGCTACCATGACATTTTCATCATCGGCCATAAGTTTGTCTATGGTGAATTTGTATCCATCCTTTTCTTGGCTTAAACCTATATAACTAGAGAAGTCTTTAAATTCATTATAATATCCAAGCTTTTCATATAGGGAATCTATTAAGGGAATACTTTCTATAAAAGGATCAGCAAAAGCAGGTTTTACAGAAAAGGTTCCGATGGTTATTATAAGTGCCAATGAAGCAGCTATATAAGCATATTTCTTTTTGTTATTAGTTTTGATCTTTTTCCTGAAGTTATTTTTGATATTTTTTATCTCTATGTCAGTTAGAGCTGCGTCTATATTTTCATAATCATCTTCGTCAAAAGATGAGGAGTTTAATATTTCATATATATTGTCACTCATTTATGATACCTCCATAAAAATCATTTATTTGTTTCTTTAGCTGCTTCTTTCCTCTAAATATTCTATTGTCTACAGAAGATCTAGATAAATCTAAAGCTAGGCATATTTCATTGATGCTTTCACCCATAAGATACCTTCTTATAAAGATATCTTTGTCAGGATAAGACATGGTACTTATGATATCTAAAAGTTCTTTATTACTTTCCTTAGCTAGTATCTCAACTTCAGTACTTTTCTCATCTATAAGGGTTACATCTTCAATATCACAGTTATTTTTAAGCTTTGACAACTTTCTTTTATAATCAATAGCATTGTACTTACTAACTGCAATTAGCCATGAAGTAAACTTTGCTTCTTCTGCTTTGTAGGAGGTTATATTATTCCAAATCTTTAGTAATACATCATTTAAACATTCCATACAGTCCTCTCTATGATCTATTCCGATTACAGAGACTATTACCTTAAATATCAAATTTGAATAGTTATCAACAACGTAGTCTAGTGCAGAAGGATTCTTTTTAATTAGCTGGTCAATAAAGTTCTCACTAGTGATTTTCATATTGCACCTTCCTTTCATATATATCTACGAAGCTACATATTATAATCTCTCATAAAATTTAACAATTTATATTTTATAACAATTACATATAGGTGCATATAAAAAACCACTGAAAGTGTAAACTCTCAGTGGCTTTTTATTAATATTTTGAACTTTTAGAAGCCTGAATTACCAGGTTGAGATATATCGCTTAGTGAATGACCAGCTTTTTCATCTGCTTTTGGTTCTGTAGCTAAGTCACCAAGGGCTACTATTCCAACCACTCTTTCATTTTCTACTATTGGAATTCTTCTTATTTGTTGTTGGCTCATTATTCTTGAAATGTCTTCTACACTCATATCAGGTGAAGCTGTTACTGGGTTGTTTGTCATAACACTATTAACTGTTTCATGAGTAGTATCAGCGCCAGAAGAAACAGCTCTTAAAGTTATATCTCTATCAGTAACTATACCGACAAGTCTATCACCAGAACATACTGGAATTGAGCCTATATTGTATTCCTTCATTAGGATAGCAGCTCTTTCTACAGTATCATTAGGTGCTACGCTTACTAAAGATTTGCTCATTATATCTCTTGCTTTCATAAAAAAACACCTACCTTCAATTAAATTTCAACATTAGTATTTCCTTAAAAATAAAAAATTACTATAGTGTTTTTAAAAATATGAGATAGGTATGGAACTTTTAATTTAATGATTTGTAACAATAAGTATATATTCTATATATTTCTAAAAAAAATATACCACCGATGTTTACATTTTCTATATTAAACAATCTTTATATAGTATATGAGATATTAAAGGAGGTGATTTTATGGAAAATGAAATTTTAAGGTTACTTGCAACTCAAGGGGCATTTGCACTACTTTTCTGCTACCTATTATTTTATGTATTAAAGGAAAATAGTAAAAGAGAAGGTAATTATCAAAATATAATTCAGGAGTTGACGGGTACATTACCAATTATTAAAGGAGACATAGAAGAAATAAAAGAAAAGTTTATAAAGTGAATGGTTGTAGAATTTTGCTAGAAAGTTCAGATAGTCAAAAGCTTATAGTAGAAACATGTAATGAATTATAGGATTTGGAGTAACACCAGACAGCAAACAATCAATATGAATAATAAATTAGGAGGAAAATGATAATATGATTAATCAATTAGATTCACAATTTTTGCAAGTAAATAGTACTGACGATCTACAAGAAATAATAAACTATGCATTATCTCATGGAATAAGAGGCATTTCTTTTAGTCCAAATGCAACAATAAAATTAAATTCCAGCATTATTATAGATTATACAAACATTACTGATACAAATGGATTACTTTTTGAGGGGAATGGCTCATCAATATATTGCCAAGCTAATTCTCAATTTTGTTTTGTGGTAAAAGGAAAAGGAACGCAATATCCTCAATTAGTTAAGAACACCACATTTAGAAATTTCAACTTTTACACAGATAGTAGTGCTAGAGGTGGTGGAATATCCATCATTAATAGTAGTCAGACTTTAATAGAACGTTGTTATTTTAATGGATTTTGGAATGCAGTAGATGTTAGATATAGTGCTGAACTTCAAATTAGAAATTGTGGTGGAGAAGGAAATGATGTAGGAGTATATACGCTACATTGTAGAGATAGTAAATTTACTGATTTGCATTATTGGGGAGGTAGCCATGGATTATTTCTAGATGGAACTTTAGATGTTGCTTGGGATGGAGGAGCTTGTCTAAATGGGATTACAGCTAATATAATGAGTAAGTATGGAATTTATTTAAAGGGGCAATACACACCTCAATTAAACAATTTAGTATTAGAGACTTGTGATACTGGAATTCAAATAGAAAGTTCACAGTATGGAAATATAAATAATGCATTTTTAGGTCCAAATACTAGTTATTCTATTTATTCTACAAATTATAGTGGTGGAGCAAATAACGATTTTTGGATTTTAAATAACATTAACGGACAAACCCAAATGAGATTATCTAAAATGAATTTTAGTAGTTTTAGTGATATAACTTTATTAAGTGTTTCTAAATCTGTAACTGGAGGAGCCTTAACATTTGATTCTTGTGAAGATTGTAATACTACTAATATAAGCATTAAAAGTTTTACAACCCCTCATGGGATACTAAACACTGGATCAACTTATGGATTATTTAATAATATATCTTCATTTGGAACAGGCAATGGTATGTTTGTTGATATAGGAAATGGTAGTGTTGTAATTGATAATCTTATGGTAGGACAAAGTAATACTAATGGACTTGGTGTTAATGGCTATGGAAGCCCTAGTTTGGTTAAATATACTTATTATAAACCTGTAAGCGGAGTTTTAACCAGGTTTACAAATAACTAGTTACTGATTAAATGGAAAATAATATTGTATTATTAGACAAAATGCCATAGGAGAAGTAGGCAGTACAGCAACTACAATATTCTCAAAAAAAATAACTTCTATTATGATTAAAGAGGGCTGTCGCACTAAACAATTAGTGCACAGCTCTTTTCCGCATAAAAGATGGATCTAGCGCTCTTTGTAATTGGGAACTTACAATTCATATTAGGTTTATTGCAAATTTAGGGATGAATAAGATAGTCCAAGGAAGATGATGAAGATTGTGCTATGTTTTTTTATTTTTAAATACAATGTTAATTAAATATTGAGATTATGTAACATTACTTTAAAACAATGTAATATTAATGCAAGATAATTAAACACATGATTACTAAGTTGATTTACAAAAAGAGATATGTTATAATTTAAAATGTGAAATATGTAAAATTATAACTAATTAATGTTATTTTTAAAATTTATAATATTGCAGTACATAGCAACTAAGATGTCAATTGTATTTTATAATGATGATTATATTAAAGTATAATATAGACTAAAAACTATCTTAAATAAATTGTTTGTGGTGTGCTGCGGTATAAAGCTGCTGTTAGTGGCTAGTATATAACTAGTGGTTAGATTGGAAGCTGCATGATTTAAGCAATATAAAACATTAATGCTATAAAAAATTAAATTAAGTAGCTATATATATATCATACTTGGAAAGTAATGAGATTTTAATTTTCATGGAAGGAGAATTAACTTATGAAAAGGCGAATAATATCAATCGGATTGATTTTCACAATGGTGTTTTTTTCAGGATGTAGCAATGGAAAAGAAAATAAGGGGCAAACAAATACAAAAGAAACTCAAGAAGCTTCAAAACAATCTGATTCCAATGATAGTACAAAAAGCCAGGAAACTTCAAAAGATGATTCATCAAATACAACAAAGCAAGGTAGCGACGATTCAACTGCTAATACTAGCACTGGAAATAACAAAGCACAGACCAAACCGGAGTCTCAGCAAAAACAGAAATCACAGAATACTCAGCAGCCGGAAAAAGGAAAGACAGAAACTTCAACTGAAAGTAATAAGTCAAAACAAATATATATGGGAAATTGGGTTGTAAAGAAGTATTTAGCATCTAGTTCTATTTCGACATTTAGTCAAGATGATATTAATAATATGATTGGAAAGAATCTAACTTTCGCACAAGAAAAAGCAAATAGCTTTAAGGAAAGTGTAAGTGATTTAAATATTATAATGAATAATCCTGTATATGAAGAGTCTAGAGTAGAAAAGAATAGCTTCGAAGAAGATAATAAGAATAGAGTAACTTTTGAAAAGTTGGGTATATCAAGTGATTATATTACTGCAGTAAATATTAAAGATACAAAAGGTAATTCTTGTTTAATATATATTAAAGATGATAACACCTTAATTTTAGTTGGTGGTGGAGCTTACTTTCAACTAGATAGAATTTAGTGTGAATATATATAAAGAGCAGATTATTTAAATCTGCTCTTTATATAATTTTATATCTTAATGATATATTGTATAGTTGATTATTAGGTTGTTGTGCGTGAGTATATCCATATTAATAAGTTTATAATATATACATAGAACTTAGAAATGATAAATGTATTATTATGAGATATTATTTATTTCTCACATAATCAGCATATAGGAACATATCACATTCCTCATTTCTTCTATTAACTAAACCTTGCATAACTTGTCCATTGGCGTGAGTCCAAGCTAAAAAGTTAGCCCTAAGACTTTCATCTCTAACCCCTTGACATACTCTAGTGTATAGATTAGATTGTTGTAATAAGGCACCTACTCCACAGTTGTAAGCAAAACTACATAAAGCGTCAAATTCATTTTGCTTAAGAGCTACGTTCTTAGAAGCAAGGCTAGATTTAATTTGACTTGCAACAGAATTAAGTTCGTCCATAAGCCATTGAGTAGCCTGAGCCTCTGTGCAATGTCCAAGAGCAACTAAATCCTTTCTAGTTGTACCATAACCTATTGTCATAACTCCTGTGCCGTCATTGTAAGCATGATCAGAAAATGCTTCATAGGCTTTAATAAAGTTTACTAAGCTTGAAGAAACTGTACCATTTGTTGGTCCAGTAGAACCACCAGTAGAACCACCAGTAGAACCACCAGGAATACCACCTCTATATTTTACATAACCACTCTTAGTATTAGCTCCCTTATCGGTATTGTATACAACATGAATCATATTATTTGCTTCATATATAGGTGTGGCAGTTTCGTATGGACTTAAAGAACCTAAATGAGCTCCATTTTCATCAAGCACTTCTTCATTGGTGGAACCATTATGCCATTGACCTTGGTTAGTGTATTTTATTATTGATGTAACATTGGTAACGTAACCCTGTCTCACTGAACTTCCAGCAGGATATTGAACCAAAACTAATTGCTTTGTATACCCAACATCTAGTACTGTTATTTTGTCTCCATTGCTTACCATTCTGCCTGATATTTGGTTACCGTTTGCATCTCTTATATATAGGTCATCACCTACTACTTGAGCGTTGTTTGGATAAGTGAAACCTCCTGAAACTAAGTCTCCTGGATTTACATTTGGATAATTATTTGCCATTTTAATTCCTCCATTATTAATTTTTTTATTTTTATAAAATCAAGCTTGAATTTTATTTACATAGATTAAAAAGATTTTAATATCTAATTTGTAAAGGCATCTATAAAATAATTTTTGAAAGTGATTTTCTTAGTTTATTTATAGATCTATTTTTTGTTTGATTCACTGCTTGTCTAGAAATGTGAATAGTATTTGCTATATCATTATCTGATAACTCATTTATATATTTTGAAACAATTACAAATTGCTCCCTTTTGGTTAAGTCGTTCAATAAATCATAAAGCTCTATAGTATAACCTTCATTCATAGAAGAAATTGTATTAAAGTCAAAATCATATGAACAAGAAAATAATTTGTTTTTCTCTTTTGACAAACTCCAGTACTTGTAAATTATTGCTTTCTTTATATAACCAACTATATACTTATCTTCTTTAAAAGTTTCTTTATGAATTGGAATTTTATAAAGAACTTTAATGACTTCTAGTATGATCTCCTGTTTAGCATCATCAGAACCAATTATTTTCGAATATTTATTAATTATTGGTTCAAATTTTTCAATAATATAAAGAATATCTTTTTTACTACCAGCTTTACATTTCACTAATTTACTGTATAATTCATCCATATTATATATTAACCTCCATAAATGTATATATATATAAAGAGATGCTTTGTTACAAAATGTAAATGTATCTTTGTAAAATATTAATTTATATAGATAAGATTGTTATTTATTGTTATATCAGCAATAAATGTTGATATGAAATTAATAATTGACAAAAAAATAAGACATTCAGCTAATTACTGAATGTCTTATTTTGTAACTATTTAAATCATATTACAAATATACTAAGTACTGTAATAAGGTATTATTAAGTAAAATATAAGAAAATTGTAAGAAAAATATAAGAATTTATTATAATCATATACTGTGGGTCATTATTGTTGATATTAATTTACTGATGAAGTATAGATAAGTTAGGAATATAGGGAAATAAGAGTTATATTTATGTAAAGAAGTTTAACATTGGGACTTGATGTGAATTGACTGATATTGATAATTTAATAAATCATAGAATATATCCTTCAGCTTTAAAGTATATAATTAAAAAGATTTCAATGGGACAAAAAACAACTGTCTATTTGGGAGATACAAATTAATTGCTATTGTAAAGCTTTTATTCTATAATTTAGTACATATTCCAAAACTAAAAGATAAGGAGTTGAGTTTGTGGAAAATACTATTTTTAGCGGTTTTCTAGTTGTGTTTGGAGCTATGTTATTATATACAGGGCTTAAGGCTTCCGATGAAAAAATTAAAAATCTATCTAATTTTAAAAGATATAAGAAGGTTTCAGACGAACTTATTAAATTTTTGAGGATTCAAAATATAGTAATTGGTGTAGCTTTATTTATTACAGGAGTTATAAACTTTTATTCCACTTTATCAACCACAATATTAGCAATTATAATACTATCTATATACATAGTTACAGTAGCCTTAGCATTTGTTGCTAAAGGTAGATACTTGAAGAAATAATTATGTTGTATGATATTTATTTTAATAATGCTATTCTAAAAATAGGTAATTCTTAGTATATTGTTAAATAAATAATCCCTAAAATAGGGGTTATTTTTAATATTTTTATATTATTAGTTAGTTTGTAATTATCTTTAAGTGATTTAGCTGGGGATAATAGATTTACAGAGCTTTAATTTGAGAAGTAATGATTTTAAGATTGGGGTATTTTTATAAGACTAGTTAAATAACAGTTAACTGGTTATAATCTATATTATGGAACTTTATTTTAAGTTGTAAATAACGTAGTTATGATTAAAGGAGGTTTTGGGGTGAAGTGGTTAGATAAATTAGAAAGAAAATTTGGTAGATATGCTATTAAGAACTTGATGTTTTATATAGTGGTAGCTAACTTGATTGTATATTTAATGGAATATTTGTTTAGAACAAGTATGCTTACATACAAGCTTATGTTTATACCTAGTCTTATATTAAAGGGAGAAGTATGGAGGGTTATAACTTTCATCTTTATCCCACCAAATTCATCACCTATTTTTATAATATTTGTATTATATTTTTATTATATGATAGGCTCAACTTTAGAAAGCGAATGGGGCGCATTTAGATTTAACTTCTATTACTTACTCGGAATAGTTGGGACTATAATTGCTGGGTTTATAACAGGTGGGGCTGTTACTGGTACTTATTTAACCTTATCTTTGTTTTTAGCCTTTGCCTACACATATCCAGATTATCAGATATTATTATTCTTCGTGATACCAATTAAGATTAAATATTTGGCTTGGCTTGATGCGGCATTTTTAGCTATTTCTTTTATCCAAGGAGATATTGCTGATAAGCTTTCTATAGTTGCGGCATTAATAAATTTCTTTGTGTTCTTTGGAAAGGATATGCTATATAGAGGGAAAAATACAGGCTATGCCTATAATAATAAGAAAAATATTAAGAAAAAGACTAAAAATAAAAACATTAAGTTAGTTTGGAGACATAAGTGTGAAGTTTGTGGTATAACAGATAACGATGATCCTAATATGGAGTTTAGATATTGCTCTGGCTGCCAAGGAAATCATGAATACTGTATAAATCATTTAAGAAATCATGAGCATGTTAAGAATAGTTAAAAAAACTGAGAGCGTCTTGTAGTTAAGACACTCTCAGTTTTTTGATGTCTAGGAAATTATAGGTATAGATATCAAGGTTTTAAAATATCTATTTAGGGTGAACAGTAAAAAAATATTACTTGCCTGCCAGAATTTCTTCACATTCGTTCAGAAAAGGCATATGCACAAATAAGTCGCTGAAGTTCACTTCAGCGACTTATTTATTATAGACTTAATGCTTGATCTATAGCAGGTTTATCAAATCCAACAATTACTGTACCGTTGATATCTAGAACAGGAACTCCCATTTGTCTTGATTTATTAACCATTTCTTCTCTAGCACTTAAATCTTCTTGTACGTTTAATTCTTCGTAGTCTACTCCTTGTGATTTTAAGTAGCTTTTTGCCTTAACGCACCATGGGCATGAATTAGTTGTATATACTTTTACCATAATATTTCACTCCTTATTAACAAATAATTATTATCTAAATACATTATACCTCATGAGGGTATATTCTTCAATATAAAAATAATATAATCCATATAATATATGAATCAATTCATTTTATGCTTACATTTAATGTAATTCGTTAATATATCAAAATGAATTGATGATATTAGGGTTTGAATCTAGAGAAATAATATACTCATTTCAAATAATTAATCGATAAATTTTTTTTCACAACAATATGTAGTCGTAGTATAATTATTTTTGGTTTAGTAATAGCACAATTGATAAAGGAGGAAAACATGAGTTTATTAAAAGAGCTAAAGAAAGTAAAAAGAAGGATAACCTATGAGAAAAGATTATATAATAGAAATTCTTTATTGTACCTTCTGGCTATAATATTTTTTTATATCTGCAATGGAGCCTTTAGTATGCTTCAAGGAATTTATCTTAAGGAAGCAGGAATGAGTGAAGGGTTCTTAGGAGTAATATTAAGCGTAAAGACTATTACAATAGCCTTGGGAGCTATTCCTTGCGCAATTATAGTTTCGAAGATTGGGAAGAAAAAAGGCTTATTAATTGCTATGTTTATAATACCAATTACTATTATATTGCAGGGAATAACAAGTAATAATTGGACGGTACTGTTTCTTTCAGCAATACAAGGCTTAGTAAATGCTTTCATAGTAGTATCTGAAGGACCATTTTTAATGGAGAACAGCAATGAGAGGACAAGACTTCAGCTATTTAGCTATGTATTTTCAACAAATGTATTTTCTACTATGGTAGGGTACTTTGCATTTGGATCAGTCTCAAGGACCCTGGAAGGTGTAACTGGTGGAGTTAACTCGTTAAGGTATTCAATTATAGCTTCTGGGGTTATTGGAATTTTTTCAGCTATATTTATACTTAAGATAAAATCTGTAAAAGAAGTAAATACAAAAGAAAATACAAAGGATTTTATTAAGCACATAATTAGGTTATCATTAGATAAATATCCTTTAAGATTATTGATTTATAACTCCATAATAGGTTTTGGGGCAGGTCTTGTAGTGCCTTATTTTAATGTGTATCTTAAATATAAGGTTAATGCATCAACAGCTCAGATAGGTTTAATTATGGCGTTAGCTCAATTTGCAATGGGTTTTGGTGGGTTATTGACTCCAGTTATGTCGAAGAAATTTGGCAGAGTAAAAACGATAAACTTATGCCAGATAGTTTCAATCCCATTTTTGTTGTTAATAGCATTGCCGCCTAACTTGTATATAGTAGCAATGGCACTATTTATGAGAAATGGGCTTATGAATATGTCTGGACCAGTGGTTGGAACAATAACCATGGAACTTATTGAAGGCGAAGAAAGATCAATGTTTGCAAGCGTAAATAATATTTTCAGTAATGTTAGCAGAGCAATTAGTACTGCGCTTGGAGGAATTATAATGTATAGTTTGCCTCATGGCTACGAGATTCCTTATATAATAACTGCTATAATGTATATAATTGCAACAGTTGTATTTCATAAATCATTTTCATTTTTAGATTATGGAGTAAAAGTGAAGAAGAAAATAATAGTATAGTTGTATAGTGGTCTAGACAGGTTGAAAAAATTATAATATAATTAAATTAGGAGGAACGGGAATGATAGATAAGAATAGTCCTATACCAGTTTATTATCAACTTAAGGAAGATATTAAGAAGAAAATAGCCAATGGAGTATGGAAAGTTGGACAATGCATAGATAGTGAAAGAGAACTTTCAGAGAGTTATGGTGTAAGTAGAATGACAATAAGGCAGGCTCTTGGAGAGCTTGTTCAAGAGGGAATACTGATAAGAGAAAAAGGAAAAGGAACCTTTGTTTGTGAGCCAAAAGTAAAGCAAAAAGATATGATGAGTTTTTCTAATATAATAAGTAAGCTTGGAGGCAATCTTAACACTGAGGTTCTAGGCTTTGAGATAATAGATACACCAGAAGATATGCAAGAAATATTTCCTTTTGAAAAATTATATAGAATAGACAGAATGAGAATAGTAGATGGAGAAAATATAGCAAATGAAATAGTTTATATACCTTGCGACTATTGTGGATATATAGATGAAGATTTGCTTAAAGGTTCTCTTTTCGAGATACTAGAGGGATTTGGGTATACTATAGATTATTCTCAATCCTCGATAAAAGCAGTTGTTATGGACGATTATTATAAAAAACTTTTTAAAGTAGATAAAAACGTTCCTTTACTTAATATATATTCAAAGACTATAACTAAAAATGGGAAGATACTTTTTGTAGAAGAATCTATCTACAGATCAGATAAGTTCTTATTAGAAGTTGATATCTCAACACGAGAGGGGAAGTTTAGATGAAATTAATTGTGACTAAAGACTATGAAGAAATGAGTAAAGTTGCAGCTAAAGAGATTAGTGATTTTATAAATAGCAAACCAGAAGCAGTTCTAGGTCTAGCTACCGGAGGTACTCCAAAAGGTTTATATGAAGAGCTTATAAAGTTAAATAAGCAGGAAATAGTTGATTTTTCTAATGTTACAAGTATAAACTTAGATGAGTATATAGGACTAAGTGGTGAACATGAACAAAGCTATAGATACTTCATGGATCATAACTTCTTTAATTATATAAATATAGATAAAAGCAAAACTTTTGTTCCTAACGGATTAGCTGATAATATAGATTTAGAATGCATAGAATATGATAAGAAAATAGCTGAACTTGGTGGCATAGATCTACAGTTACTTGGAATAGGTAGTAATGGGCATATTGGTTTTAATGAGCCTGCTGAATATCTATATATGGGAACACATCAAACAAATTTAGCAAAAGACACAATTGAAGCTAACTCAAGATTTTTTAAATCAATAGATGAAGTACCAAGAAAAGCTATAACTATGGGTATTGGCGGAATAATGAAAGCTAAGAAGATAGTCCTTTTAGCTAGTGGTGAAAATAAAGCCGAAGTAGTCAAAGAACTTGTTAGTGGGAAAATAACTACAGAGGTTCCTGCTTCGATGCTTCAAATGCATAGAGATGTAGTTATCGTAATTGATGAAGCAGCAGCTAAATTTTTATCCTTACACTCAGGGGAGTACATTAAGAGTTCTTCAGGATTATAATTCTAAATAAAAATATAAATATAATATAAAAAAGTCGATAATGCTAAAGCTGCAATATCGATTTTTTTATTGTCCAAACTTAGTAATTTCAATGGCTTAGAATAAAAGTTTTATTTGGAACTATATACGTAAAAAATTAATTTTCATGACATACTTTAACATATATATCATAATATTATATAATGTTTAATATTGATAAAAACTTAATTTTAAATCTATGTTAATATAAATAAGGATTATATTTTTACTAACAATGAAAGAATATTAATATATAGTGTAAATGATGAAATAGTAGGTGAATATAATGGCTAAAATTAAAACTCTATATGTTTGTCAGCAGTGTGGGTATGAATCGCCAAAGTGGTTAGGGCGTTGTCCTGGATGTAATTCATGGAACTCCATGTTAGAGGAAATAAAAGAAGCAAAACCGGAAAGAACTTCACTACCTATTAGACAAACTAATAGTGTACCTAAGCCGATAAAGGATATAAAGTCTGGAGAAAAGGAAAGGTATGATACTGGGATAGTTGAGTTAAATAGGGTGTTAGGAGGAGGACTTGTAAAAGGTTCTCTTACTCTTATTTCTGGAGATCCTGGTATAGGAAAGTCTACACTTCTTCTTCAATCAGCAAATAACATATCTAAAAAGTATGGAAAAGTTCTTTATGTTTCTGGTGAAGAGTCGGAAGAACAAATTAAAATAAGAGGGGATAGGTTAGGCGTTGATGCGGAAAACTTGTATATAGTATCAGAAACTAGTTTAGATATAATAGAGAGTTATATAGAAGATATAAAACCAATATTCGTTATCATAGACTCTATACAAACCGTTTATAAGGAAGGTGTTACTTCTGCTCCAGGAAGTGTTTCTCAAGTTAGAGAGTGTTCAAACGTAATAATGAGAATTGGTAAAAGTAATAACATACCTCTATTTATAGTTGCTCATGTAACTAAACAAGGGGAATTAGCAGGTCCTAGAGTGCTGGAGCATATGGTAGATACAGTACTTTCTTTTGAAGGTGAAAGAACTGAAGAGTTTAGAATACTTAGAACTATGAAGAATAGATTTGGAACAACCAGTGAGATAGGTGTCTTTGAAATGAGTGAAGAAGGACTGATGCAAATATATGATCCGTCTAGAATGTTTCTTGAAGATACTAGCTATAATCAAGAGGGATCAATGGTTATAGGACTTATGGAAGGCACTAGGCCAATACTCGTGGAGATTCAGGCATTAGTAACTGAGACAAAGGCTGTTATGCCAAGAAGGACAGCTGTTGGTATAGACAATCAAAGGCTTAGTCTGATACTTGCAGTACTTGAGAAGAAGCTAAGAATACCTTTTTATAATAGTGATGTATATGTAAATGTAGTAGGTGGGCTTGAAATAGAAGGAACTACTGCAGATGTAGGCATAGCCTTGGCACTGATATCATCTTCTAAAGGTACAGCGTGCACTTTGGAAAAAACTATGATTATTGGAGAAGTAGGTCTAACTGGAGAAATAAGACCAATAAACAATTGTGATAGACTTGTCAATGAGGCTGAAAAAATGGGGTTTACCAATGTAATAGTACCATTTAGGAACTTAGATAAGCTAAATAAACAAGGACTAAAGGTAATTGGGGTTAGAACTTTAAAAGAAGCAGTAAGTAAGATTTTCTGATGGCGGGTGAATGAGTATGAGAATAGAAAATGATAGAGAAATAAAAAATATTCTAAAGATAGTTGGACCAGGTACGCAACTTAGAGAAGGTCTTGAAAACATACTTAGAGCTAAAACTGGTGGACTTATACTGCTTAATAATAGTGAGGAAGTAATGAAGATAGTTGATGGAGGGTTTACCATAAATTCTGACTACTCACCATCCTATATCTACGAGCTTGCTAAGATGGATGGGGCAATAGTGATAAGTTCGGATCTTAAGAAAATTATATGTGCTAATGCACAGTTAGTGCCTGATTCTTCAATACAAACTTTTGAAACAGGAACAAGACATAGGACGGCTCAAAGGGTTGCAAGGCAAACTGGAACTATAGCAGTAGCTATTTCTCAGAGAAGGAATATTATAACGATATATAAGGGAGAATTAAAGTATGTACTAAGAGAAAGTAGCGTTATACTGGCTAGGGCTAACCAAGCGGTTCAAACACTTGAGAAGTATGTTTCAGTACTTGATAGAGTTATTAATAACTTAAACTTGCTCGAGTTTCAAGATCTGGTAACTCTATTTGATGTGGTTACGGCTATTCAAAGAACTGAAATGGTCATGAGAATCGTTGGAGAAATAGAGAGATATATAGTTGAGCTTGGCAATGAAGGCAGGCTTATTTCCATGCAGCTTAATGAACTTATAAAAAATATTGAGCAGGACGGTATCTTACTGATTAGAGATTATTGTAAGATTAATATGGATTACAATGAAATATATAAAGAACTTCAAAAATTAACCCAAGAGGAACTTCTGGATCTTGATATGATAGGAAAGTTACTTGGATACGTATCTGTACCACTAATAGATACCTTGATTTCTCCGAGAGGCTACAGGATACTGAATAAGGTCCCAAGAATTCCAGCTAATGTAATAGAGAATCTTATTAAGCACTTTAAAGAATTAACAGCTATACTTGAGGCTACTACAGATGACTTAGATCAGGTTGAGGGCATAGGAGAAGCAAGAGCAAGAGCTATTAGAAACGGACTTAGAAGAATTAAGGAGCAAGTATCTTTAAATAAGCAACTATAAAAAGTTAGCAGGATTAAACCTGCTAACTTTTTATATAATATTTAAGTTAACGTTTACTATAGAGATTTTAATTAAAGTATTTTATCTTATTAACTACGATAGAATTATGATACCAAACATTTAAGACTTATCCTAATGTAGGCATGATATTAATCAAAATAAGTATTTGAATCTACAACTTAATTATATCTTAAGATGCATTAAAAATTAAAAATTGTAGCAAATTATAGTCATAAGATGTTTTAATTAGGAGATAAATAATAGCATAGCTATCTAAAAGTAAATTTTCCTAAAGTATTTATTCTGTCATATTCTTTTATTAGAATATCATAAAGGTTTAAATCTAAAGTATTGCAAAGTGAGGTAAGATAGAAAATATTATTTCCGATTTCTCGTTCTATTATCTCTCTGCAACTTTCGCACAGTTCACCATGTAGATGTGTTTTTAGGCATTTGTCTAAGACATCTATAGAATCGTCTTCCTCAGGAAGGCATTGTTTATCTGCAGAGATTTTTACGCAACCACAATTAGTTACAGCTTTAGCCACAGCTCTATTCACTCTAGCATTGGACTCTTGATATTTGGAGAGGATATCAAGAATGCTCTTGTGTCTTAGTAGTGATTCCTGTACAGCATTTTGAAAATCATCGAATATAACGTCCTTCATCGGTATCACTCCTCTTGATAATTTAGTTTGTATTTAATTTAATTATAAATATTTTCAGATTATTTTGTCAATGAAGTAAGATGTGCTCATCCTTAGATATTATATTAAATCATAGATATTGTTTTTTATAGGGGGTATTTATATAGTAATTTATAGAAAGTTTTAACGTGAAATTGCTTTTTATAAAATTTTACCGTAAATATTCAAAATAGGATGATATATAAAAAAAATCACTAATGAAAACCCTATTAGTGATTTTTCCCTTAACTATATGTTATAATTGTTTAAAGGATTTTATAAAAAAATGTTGTTTTAGAGAATGTATTTCAATATAATGGAAATACTTAATAATAGGAGGTGAATTTATTGGTAAAAAAGCTTTTTAGATTGACATTTACCATAATTGGATTGGTAGTAGGTTATTTTATAGGAGATGCGGTGATAAACTCTAGTTATATAGCACACAATTTTTCTTCCATAAAGACGCCTATAGCAGCATTAATTTTTTATGCTTTATTTATTATTATTTTCGGACTTATACTTTTTATTGTTTCTCCATTTCTATACAAGTGGACATCAAAGCTTATAGATGCTATAGAAGTAAGTATGCAGAAGTTAACTGCTAGTGAAATTTTGTTCGGTGCGTTAGGTGCCATAGTTTCACTTATAATAGCTTCATTATTCATGCTACCTCTAAATGGAATATTAAACAAAATACATGAGATATTAGCTCAAGTTGTATTTATAGTTGTAAATCTTATTGCGCTAGTAATTGGAGTGGATATTTCAGTTAAAAGAAGAGATGATATAATAGCTTTATTTGATGGACTTAAAAGAAATTCTGGTAAGGACAAGAAGAATAAGCATGGATTTAAAGGTTATCCAAAGGTATTAGATACATCAGTAATAATAGATGGAAGAATATTTGACATATGTCAAACTGGTTTTGTAGAAGGTCCTCTGGTTATACCAAGCTTTGTTCTAGATGAACTTAGACATATATCTGACTCTTCAGATTCTTTAAAAAGAAATAGAGGAAGAAGAGGACTGGACATATTAAATAAGATTCAAAAGGAACTAAGTATAGAAGTTCAAATTTGGGAAGGTGATTTTCCAGATATTCAAGAAGTGGATTCTAAGCTGCTAAAGCTTGCACAAACTTTAAGTGGAAAAGTTGTGACTAATGATTATAACTTAAATAAGGTTGCGGAGTTTCAAGGTGTTCCGGTTCTCAATATTAACGAACTAGCAAATGCAATAAAACCAGTTGTTTTACCTGGAGAAGATATGAATATAACTGTGGTTAAGGATGGTAAGGAATCAGGACAAGGAATTGCCTATCTTGATGATGGTACAATGATAGTAGTTGAGGGCGGAAGAAAATTTATTGGTGAAAACATTGATGTAACAGTTACTTCTGTGCTACAAACTGCTGCTGGAAGAATGATATTTGCAAAACAAAAAGAAGTAGTTTAGAGGTAGTGAGGTTTAAGATATGTCAAGGGTTTGTGTGGTTATAGTAGCTGGTGGAAAAGGCAAGAGAATGGGTACGGATGTTGCTAAGCAATATATAAGCATTGGAGGAAAACCAATATTATATTATGCTATTAAAGCTTTTGCAGACTGTAAGAATGTAGATGAAATAATTCTGGTTACACAAAAAGATGAAATCGAATATTGTAAAAGTCAAATAGTTGAAAAGTTTAATCTTCCAGTGAAAACAAT
Organism: Clostridium manihotivorum; assembly: GCF_004015185.1. Lineage (GTDB taxonomy): Bacteria > Bacillota > Clostridia > Clostridiales > Clostridiaceae > Clostridium_AR > Clostridium_AR manihotivorum. The sequence goes on from NZ_CP025746.1 coordinate 795,330, forward strand.
AGTTGAAGCTGGAGCAGAAAGACAGGATTCTGTATATAATGGATTAAATTCTATTGATGATTGTGATTTGGTATTAATTCATGATGCAGCTAGGCCATTTGTTACTAGCACTATAATAGAAAAAGGAATAAAATTTGCTGAGGATTTTGGCGCAGCAGCACCTGGAGTTACACCTAAAGATACAATAAAGGTAAAAGGAAACGATGGCTTTTCTATAGAAACGCCAGATAGGAATACATTGTTTGCAGTGCAAACTCCTCAATGTTTTAAATATAAAATGATAAAGGACTGTCATGAGAAGATAAAGAATGCTAATATTCCAGTGACAGATGATACTATGGCTTTTGAGATGTTTTATAATAAGGTGTTTTTATATGAAGGCGATTATAAGAATATAAAAATAACTACTCCAGAGGATTTGATACTTGCAGAAAGCTTTATAAATAAAAATAATCAGTATTGAATATGAATTTTATCAATGAATTTGGGATATTGACACACTTTTTTTTAGAAGTTATAATAAATTAAGCAAATTTAATATTGCAAAGCATTGATGAAGAATAGTAAGGGCTAACTTACAGAGAGAAAATCCTAGGCTGCAAGATTTTCACCAGCTTTGAACCCGCTTCTGAGTTGTAGGCAAAAACTATCGGTCTAATACCGTTATTATTATTTGAGTACAAATTTAGGTGGTACCGCGATATAAGTTCGCCCTAAGCATAGGGCGGGCTTTTTTTATTTTTCAGGACTTTATATAAAAGATAATGGTCTGGATAAGTATGTGTAGATGACTTTAATTTAGATGTCGGAAAAGGAATAAAAAAAGAGAAGTTAAGTCTAAGTAAGATTCTTCACTTACATTCAGAGAAGGCAGATGTCAAAAATATATAGTTTTTAATATATAGTTAAATAGTTAGCTAAATATAGCCTAGTAAAGGCTTCTTAATATGAAAAATATTTTTTGAAGACATAGGGAGGATACGCAAATGAAAATGTCAAATATGTTAGTTTCTACATTAAGAGAAGTACCTGCAGAAGCTGAAATAGACAGCCATAAGCTTATGCTTAGAGCTGGAATGATGAGAAAGATGGCTTCTGGGATATATAATTATATGCCATTAGGACTTAAAGTGCTTAAGAACATAGAGAATATAGTTAGAGATGAGATGGATAACTCTGGCGCACAAGAATTTTTAGCATCAGCGATGATACCAGCAGAATTATGGCAAGAATCTGGAAGATGGGATGCTTATGGTGCTGAGATGTTCAGACTTAAGGATAGAAATGAAAGAGACTTCTGTCTTGGGCCAACTCATGAAGAAGTTTTTACTGATATAGCTAGAAATGAGATTAAGTCTTATAAACAACTGCCAATAAATCTTTATCAGATTCAAACAAAATACAGAGATGAGAGAAGACCAAGATTCGGTATTATGAGATCAAGAGAGTTCATAATGAAGGATGCTTATAGCTTTGATAAAGACGAGGCTGGACTTGATGTATCTTATAATAAGATGAACAAGGCTTATGTAAATATATTTAATAGATGTGGTTTAGATGCTAAATGTGTAGAGGCTGATTCTGGTGCAATTGGAGGATCAAACTCAGCAGAATTCATGGTAAGATCAGAGGTTGGAGAAGACGATGTTGTTTTCTGCACTAGCTGTGATTATGCTGCTAATATAGAAAAAGCAGCATCAACTCCAGATATTGGAGAAGATGAGGCACTAAAGGAATTAAAGAAAATCGAGACTCCAAATACTAGAACTATAGAAGAATTAGTTAAATTCTTTAATACAACAGAAAAGAAATTTGCTAAAACCCTTATATACAATGCTGATGGAAGAATTGTTGCAGTAATGGTAAGAGGAGATAGAGAAGTAAATGAGACTAAAGTAGCAAATGCTTTAGGCGGAGTTACTAATTTAGATATGGCTGACAGTGATGCTGTTTTAAAGGCAACTGGAGCACAAATAGGATTTGCTGGTCCTATAGGAATAAACGTTGAAGTTCTTTTGGTTGATATAGAAGTAGCTAAGATGTATAACTTTATAGTTGGAGCAAATGAAACAGGATATCATATTGAAAATGTAAACTATGGAAGAGACTTTGAAGGTACTGTAGGAGATTTCAGAAACATTACTGAAGGTGAGAGATGTCCACATTGCGGAAGTCCAATAACTATATCAAGAGGTACTGAGGTAGGACATATATTTAAACTTGGTACAAAGTACTCTAACTCTATGAATGCTAAGTTTATAGATGAAAATGGAGAGCAAAAACCATTTATTATGGGCTGTTATGGTATAGGTATTACTAGAACAATGGCATCTATAATAGAACAGCATCATGATGATAATGGAATAGTATGGCCACTTTCTGTAGCACCATATCATGTATCTGTAGTAATTGTAAACATAAAGGATGAGGCTCAGGTTAAAGTAGCTAATGACCTTTATGAGACTCTAAGAAAAAAAGGTATTGATGTGATATTAGATGATAGAAATGAAAGAGCTGGAGTTAAGTTCAAAGATGCAGACCTAATGGGAATTCCAATGAGAATTACAGTAGGTAAGAAAATTACTGAAAACCAAGTGGAGTTTAAGCTTAGAAATTCTCAGGATATAGATGTAATAAACATAGATGATGTGTACAATACAGTAAAAAAACAATTTGATGAAGCTGGATTGAATGTTTAGTAGAGCTGACGAATAAGAGAGAAAGGAGAAGGTCTATGATTAAAATATATAATACTCTTAATAATAAGAAAGAGGAGTTTGTACCTATTGAAAAGAATAAGGTTAGAATGTATGTTTGCGGACCTACAGTATATAACTTTTTTCATATAGGCAATGGTAGAACTTTTATAGTTTTTGATACTATTAGAAGATATTTTGAATATAGAGGCTATGAAGTTAAGTTTGTTCAAAACTTTACTGATATAGACGATAAGATGATCAATAAGGCTAATGCAGAAGGGACTACAGTAAAAGAGTTAGGAGATAGATATATAAAGGAGTACTATCAAGATGCGGATTCTCTTAACATAGAAAGAGCCACTGTAAACCCTAGAGCAACTGAGTATATGGCAGAGATAGTTAATTTTGTGAGTGAGCTTATTGAAAAAGGCTATGCATATGAGGTAGATGGAGATGTTTATTTCTCTACTAAGAGGTTCACTAAGTATGGAAGACTATCGGGGCAAAATATAGAGGATCTACAAGCTGGAGCAAGGATAAATGTAGATGAAAGAAAGCAAGATCCTATGGACTTTGCTGTTTGGAAGTCTCAAAAGCCTGGTGAGCCAGGTTGGGAAAGCCCTTGGGGGTTAGGCAGACCAGGATGGCATATAGAGTGCTCTTGTATGGCAAAGAAGATATTAGGTGACACAATAGATATACATGCAGGTGGATCAGACCTAGTATTCCCTCATCATGAAAATGAAATAGCTCAAAGTGAAGCTCTTACAGGAAAGCCATTTGCAAACTATTGGATGCATAGTGCTTTCGTAAATGTAAATAATGTAAAGATGTCTAAATCACTAAACAATTTCTTTACTGCTAGAGAGATACTTGATGCATATGAAGCTGATGTTATAAGATTTTTAATGTTATCAGCTCATTACAGACAGCAGCTTAATTTCAGTGAAGAGTTATTAGAATCTGCTAAAGCATCAGTTGAAAGAATATACAACACCATAGCCAATTTAGAAAATCTACTTGATGAAGTTAAGTTAGAGCTTACTACAGAGGACGAAAAAGTTTATTTAGATTCTTTAAACAAACACAGAGATAAGTATATAGAAAGAATGGACGACGATTTTAATACTGCAGATGCTATAACTTCTATATTTGATTTGATAAAGGATATAAATACTAATATATCAGTAACTTCCTCAAAAGAAGCTATAACAAAGGCTTTGGAGCTTATAAGAGAGCTTGGAGGACCTTTAGGAATGCTTCAAAAATCAACTAAGATATCATTGGAAGATGAGATTGAGCAATTAGTTGAACAAAGACAGCAGGCTAGAAAAAATAGAGATTGGGCATTGGCAGATAAAATTAGAGATGAACTAAAAGAAAGAGGTATAGTTCTTGAAGATACTCCTCAGGGTGTTAGGTGGAAAAAACTTTAGTATTTTAGTTTGACATAGTATATGTTTTAGACTTGTAGCATTGAAGAGCATAAAAGGTTTTCTTTGCTACAAGTTTTTTTACTATTAAGACTAGTTGTAAAAAATGCTAACTAAATATAGTGATATCAAGGATTTATATAAGTTCTCAAAAAATAGATTTTTAAAAATTATATTAAAGATGCAGGAATGGGGAAACAATTGTGAGAAATCTAGAAAATATAAAAAAGGTTGTAATAAAAGTAGGAACCTCTACTCTTACATATGATAATGGAAATCTTAACTTGGTTAAGATGGAGAATATAGTTAGGCAAATTGCGGATTTACACAATAGAGGATTAGAAATTATATTAGTTACCTCCGGTGCTATAGGGACTGGGGCTAGTGCTTTGGGGTATAAGGAAAGGCCTAAGACTATACCAGAAAAGCAGGCTTGTGCGGCAGTGGGGCAGGTAACTTTAATTCATATGTACCAGAAGTTATTTTCAGAGTACAACAAAGTAACTGGTCAGATACTTATGACTAGAGAAGATATAGGAGATAGAAAGCGATATTTAAACGGAAGAAATACCTTTTTCACTTTACTAGATATAGGTGCTATTCCTATCGTGAATGAAAATGATGCTTTAGTTGTAGATGAAATAAAGTTTGGTGACAATGATAGTCTTTCAGCAATGGTGGCATCCTTTGTTGATGCAGATCTTCTTGTAATTTTATCGGATATAGATGGTTTGTATGATAGCAATCCAAAAGATAATAAAGATGCAAAGATAATTGATTACGTAGAGAGTATAACAGAAGAAATTGAAAGTTATGCTAGAGGTGCTGGTTCAAGGCTTGGCACTGGAGGAATGATAACAAAGCTTCATGCTGCTAAGATATGTAGCTCATCAGGGGTCTCAATGATAATATGTAATGGAGGCTTAAATGATAGCATAACAAGAGCAGTAAACGGTGAGAATATAGGAACGTATTTTCAAGGGAATGCAAAGCCTATGAAGGGAAGGCAGCATTGGCTAGCTTACGAGGCATCTCCAAAAGCTAGTATAGTGATAGATGCTGGAGCAGAAGAGGCATTAAAAAAACATAAGAGCCTCCTTCCTAAAGGAATATTAGAAGTAGAAGGAAGATTTGATGAAGGTGATGTAGTAAGTATTCTGGGTAGTAATAGAAATAAAATAGGGCATGGTATTGTTAGCTATAACTCTAAGGATCTAGTTTCAATAATTGGAAGAGATACTAAGTATATTGAAGAAATATTAGGTTATAAGCATTATGATGAAATTATTCATGTAAATAATATGTCTTTGTTTTAAATAAAGAGACTTAAAGTACCGTGTTGAAATTCAGTGGTAAGGCATACACTGCTTTAATTCTAATAGATTGCTCGTATAGAATCTCCTTCATAATCACTTAATTTCAACAATATTATTAAACATAGTCAAAGGTCGGTATAAATAAATTCAATAAAACAGTCTTTAATGGAAACGTAGAATTATAAATAAGGAGGTTTAAATAGTGGATTACAAAGAATATATGATAAATAAAGGGATAGCTTCAAAAGAGGCAGCAAGATTTATGGCAAATGTAAGTGCTGAAGACAAGAATAAAGCGTTGATAAATATATCAAAAGCAATCCGAGAAAATACAAAACGCATAATAGAAGAAAATCAAAAAGATATAGATAATGGAAAGAAAAAAGGATTATCAAAGGCTATATTAGATAGACTCTTATTAGATGAGAATAGAATAGAAGCAATGGCTTCTGCGGTTGAAGATGTAGCAGGCTTACAAGACCCTATTGGTGAAGTAATAGAAGGTTTTAAAACTTACAATGAACTTAAGATATCAAAGATAAGAGTACCTTTAGGAGTAGTAGGCATAATATATGAAGCTAGACCTAATGTTACTATAGATGCCGCAGCTTTGTGCATAAAGAGTGGCAACAGCTGTATCCTTAGAGGAGGATCTGAAGCTATTCATTCAAACATAGTTATATCTGACATAATAGCTCAGACTGCAGTAGGAAGTGGTCTACCTAAAGGTGTTGTAAACTTTATTGATATTACGGATAGAGAAGTTGTGGATATAATGCTAAAGCTTAATAGTTATATAGATGTTTTGATACCTAGAGGTGGCTCTAGTCTAATAAAGAAGGTTGTGGAAAATGCTACTGTACCAGTAATAGAAACTGGAGTAGGAAACTGCCATGTGTTTGTGGACGACAGTGCTGATTTACAAAAGGCTATAGAGATAATTGTAAATGCAAAAACACACAGACCTGGGGTGTGTAATGCTATAGAGACTATTCTTATTCACAAGAAGGTTGCTGAGCTTATATTGCCTAACCTTAAGAAGAGGCTAGAGGAGAAAAATGTAGAACTAAGAGGTTGTTCTGAAACAGTGGGATTAATAAACTGCAAACAGGCAACTGAAGAAGATTGGTCCACAGAATATCTTGATTTAATTTTAGCTGTTAAAATTGTTGAAAATCTTGATGAAGCTTTAGAGCATATATATAAATATGGTACAAAGCATTCAGAATCAATAATAACTGAAAACTATACAAATTCTCAAAGATTCCTAAAGGAAGTAGATGCAGCAGCAGTTTATGTTAATGCATCTACGAGATTTACTGATGGAGGAGAATTTGGTTTTGGTGCTGAGATAGGAATATCGACTCAAAAGCTTCATGCTAGAGGTCCAATGGGATTAAAAGAATTAACCTCTTATAAATATTTGATCTATGGTGATGGTCAAATTAGGAAATAAGTTTAAAGGAATTTTTAATTTTATTAGAGTAGCGTATGCTACTCTTTAAATTTTTATATAAAAAATCTGTAATATGATTTAAAATAGAGTAGTAATAGAAAATGGATATTTTAAATATAATTATAGATTATATATTTTTATGAGTTATTGGGAGGTTCATGATGAAGCAGAAAAATACTATTAATAATACAAGAAGATCTTTTGTGGTTATAGGGATTATTACCTTTATGTTTTTTGTTTTATTCTTTAGATTGGGATATTTGATGATAGTTAAAAAGAGTTTTCTTGTAGCTAAAGCTGAATCTCAAACCTCATATCAGCAAACTATTGCTCCCAAGAGAGGAAGTATACTAGATACAAATGGGGACCTGCTTGCAACTAGTGGAGATGTGTACAAGGTAAGCTTGGATTTGGAAGAAGTTCATAATTATGCACTTATCAAAGGGGGCAAAGACACTGAAAGAATTAAGGAAACACTTGATGATATATCAAGTAATTTTGCTCAGATATTAGGAAAAGATAAAGATGAAGTGAGAAAGTTTCTAGAGCAAACTAATAAGGAAGGGGCTTATCTAAGAGGTATACCTCTTGCGAGAAAGGTTGAGAAGGATAAAATCGATAAAATAAAGAAGTTAAGAGACAGTAAGAAATATAACTTTGTTCTTATAGAAAATGATACTAATAGATATTATCCCAATAATAATTTTCTGGCACAAGTGTTGGGTGGGGTAGATCTAGATGGTAAAGGAGTATTTGGATTAGAACAATATTATAATAAAGATCTTACTGGAGTTCCGGGAATAAGTATAACTGAAGTTGATAGAAAGTCACAAAAACTTCCGTATTCTGATCAAGTGTTTACACAAGCTATAAATGGGAAGGATTTAACTACAACCATAGATTCCAGAATACAATATGTGGCTGAAAAAATAGCTGAAAAAGCCATGGTGGATAAGAAACCTAAAAGTGTAAGGATAATTGTCACTAATCCTAAAACTGGTGAAATACTTGCTATGGTCAATAAGCCTGACTTCAATCCTAATGAACCTAACAAAGGTGTTACTGACAGTAAGCAGTTTGCGCAGATTACTAGAAATGGAGTGGTAAGTGATGCTTTTGAACCAGGTTCAACCTTTAAGATAGTTACAATGTCTGCTGCATTAGAAGAAGGAAAGACCTTTAGAGATGATCAGTTTTTTGATCCAGGTTATGCTATTGTTGATGGACATAGGATAGATTGTTGGAAGCATGATGGACATGGAGCTGAAAATCTAGTAGATTTACTTAAAAATTCTTGTAATCCAGGATTCATTGAGCTTGGTAGAAGAGTTGGTAAAGAGAAGATGAATGAATATATTTCTAAGTTTGGTTTTGGTAAGACTACTGGAATTGATTTTCCAGGAGAAACTACAGGTATAGTAAAGTCTACAGAAAAGGTGAGCAATATGGACCTTGCAACAATATCTTTTGGACAGACTGATGCTGCATCTATGGTACAGTTAATAGGAGCTATAAATGCTATACTAAATAATGGAGTGTATACTACACCTCACTTCTTGAAGAATCTTTCAGAAGTTGACGCTAATGGAAACAGAAAGATAGTATCTACCTATGAAGAAAAAAATAGCAGGCAAGTAATAAGCCAGAAAACTGCTAATACTATGGCAGGATTTTTAGAAGAAACAGTATCTAAGGGATCAGGTAAACTTGCATATTTAGATGGATATGGTGTAGCTGGAAAAACAGGAACTGCTGAAAAAGCCAACATAGGCGGTAAAGGCTATGATCCTAAGAATGTAGTAGCATCTTTCATAGGAGGAGCTCCGTATAATGATCCTAAGATTAGTCTTTTGATAGCTATCGACTCACCAGAAGGAGTTGAGCATATGGGAGGAGAAGTTGCAGCACCACTTGCTCATGATCTATTCCAACAAATATTCAATGCAATAGGTTTTGATCCTAGTAAGAAGTAAATATATAAAAAGTTAAGGTTTAAGGGAGAAATAATGATAGAAGATTTGCTTATAAAAAAGTTTACTAAAGAAGAGGCGAGGAGACTAAATCCGCTTCAGCTAGCACTTGTTGGAGATGGGGTTTATGAAGTTTTTATTAGAAGTTATATATTAAATAGTAATAAAGAGTTATCAGCCCATAAGATACATGTTAAAGCAATTCATTATGTGAAAGCTCATGGACAAAGTGAAATCATGAAGGTGCTGGAAAAAGAGCTTAATGAAGATGAAATATATATCTTCAAAAGAGGAAGAAATGCCAAGTCTGGAACAGTACCTAAAAACGCTGATGTCATAGAGTATAGAGCAGCCACAGGTTTTGAAGCTTTGGTTGGATATTTGTATCTAATTGGAGATAAGGAAAGATTGCTTTTTGTTTTGAATAAAAGTGTAGAAATAATTAAGATATAAATAATACTGTAATCATGCAGAGCCTTGTATTTATTAATTAGCCTAAACCCGCATGATTACTATATATTTATATAAATATATAATTAAAACTTTATATAAAGTTTTGGCTCTGTTAAAGTACCGTGTTGAAATTAAGCATAGCTGAATTTTTAAGGCTTTAATTCTTTAGGTGTTTACTATGAAAGACAAAGTTGTGTTTAAGTATCTATAGATGACTTAAATCTACATATTAGAGAAAAAATAAAAAAGAGAACTTATGTGGCATGGCATAAATCCTTACATTCCTTACGTAAAAGTTAGATTTGAAAAAAGTCACTAAAGAAGGTCGCTTCAGCGACTTTTTTACTGTCTAGGGAATAAGAGGTTTTTAATAAAATAATTTTGACTTTCAGAGTTGATAGTATTAGAATACACTTTTTTATTTAAGTGATGGCAAAGATTAAGAGTTGGTAATATAAAATTAATAATATTGGATATAAAATAGAGAGAAGCTCTAATAAGATTGTAGTTAAGCGAAGTTTCTCTACTAGAGTTATGTTGATAAGGGGAGTGAAAGTTTTGAGTTTAAAAGTTAAGTTAATACAACATACACCAGATGCTGAGAAAGTTATTGCATCCGCAGCAAAACTTTGTTATAGTTCAGTTGGTATTGATTCTATAATGGACAATCTAAATGATGAGAATACAGAAAAGTTTTTAAATATGCTTATTTCAATAGGTCATGAATCTCCTATTGAACATATATCATTTACTTTTGCTGTTGAAGGTGTTTCAAGAAGTTTAAGTCATCAATTAGTTAGACATAGAATAGCCTCATACTCTCAACAGAGTCAAAGGTATGTTAAGTTATCACAATTTGAATACATAATACCTCCAAGTATAGAAGAAAATGAAGCTACAAAGATTATATATATAAATGCCATGGAAGAAAGTCAGAAAGCCTACGAAAAACTTGTTTGCATTTTAAAAGATAAGTATATAAAGGATGGAATAGATGATAAAAGTGCTGAGAAAAAGTCTATAGAGGATGCTAGATATGTATTTCCAAATGCATGTGAGACTAAATTGGTATTCACTATGAATGCCAGAAGTTTAATGAACTTTTTCCATCACAGATGCTGTAATAGAGCCCAATGGGAGATAAGAGAAATGGCTGATAGGATGCTACAAGAGGTAAAGGAGGTTTGCCCAACTTTATTTAGCAAAGCTGGTCCTAATTGTGTATCTGGAGCTTGTCCTGAAGGGAAGATGACTTGTGGTAAAATAACAGAAGTTAGGGGAAAATACTTAAGTATATAGAAATACGTGTTAAGGAGTGGGATAGATAATGGCTCAAAGGATAAATAGAAGTAATAACAGAAATGAATTTAAAAGTGACTATAAAAAGGGAATAAAGAATGACAAAGTTGAAAGTAGCAAAAAGAATATAAGAGAAGAACGAAGGGAAATAGATGCTCCTATTAGAGAAGATATAGTTGAAGGTAGAAATGCAGTAATAGAGGCGCTTAAATCAGATAGAACTATAGAACAAATATTGATAGCTAGCGGTAATATGGAAGGATCTATTAATAAAGTTATAGCTATAGCAAGAGAAAAGAAAATAGTTATAAAAGAAGTGGATAGAAAAAAGCTTGACTCAATAAGTGAAACTGGAGCGCATCAAGGCGTTATCGCAATAGTAACGCCATTTAAGTACTCAGAGGTAGAAGATATTTTGAGATACGCTGAGGAGAAGGGAGAAAAACCTTTTATAGTAATACTAGATGAGTTAGAAGATCCACATAACCTTGGATCAATAGTAAGGACTGCAGAACTTTCAGGTGTTCATGGGATAATAATACCTAAAAGAAGGAATGTAGGAGTAACTGCTACAGTATACAAGTCTGCTGCTGGTGCTATTGAACATATGAAGATAGCTAAGGTTACGAATATTAACACTGTTATCGATGAACTTAAAGAATTAGGAATATGGGTCTATGGTGCTGAGATAGATGGGGATTCCTATTCATATGAAACTGATTTCTCAGGTCCATGCGCTTTAATTATTGGAAGTGAAGGCAGGGGTATGTCTAAACTTACAAAAGATAAGTGCGATAAATTAGTTAAGATACCTATGGTTGGAAAGATAAATTCTTTAAATGCTTCAGTTGCAGGTGGGATAATGATGTATGAGATTCTAAAATCAAGGCTTTCAAAATAGACTCTATTAAAGTACCGTGTTGAAATTAAGTGGTCAGTCATCCTATGCGTAGATGAGCTTGCGCTAATAGCCCGCTCATATAGCATCTCCTTCATGACCGCTTAATTTCAACAATATTATTAAAAATAGCCTTAAAATAAAACTAAAGCTTTTCCTAGTAACTGCAGTTCTTATTGAAGAATAAGATGTATTTCGAAGTAACTTAAAAAAATGTATTGTTTGGAATTTTATAATGGAATATTATTTGTAGATAATAATATAATAAAAAGTCTTAGAGCAATAAATTGAAGTAAAAGAATCTTTTGGAATATAGTGTAGAGGAAAATATACTGGAAGAAGTTGAGAAAATACTCAGGAATCGTTGAATTTACTTGACTTAGAGAGATTGACTGTTTTATAATTATGTAAGTAGCATCAGCGTTTTAAGGGGGGATAATGTGGAGGCGAGAGGTAAAGATGGTAGCTTTATTGAATTTAAAGAAATTTCTGATGAGGAAGTAGTAATTAGGGCTAAGAATGGTAATACTAATGCACAGGAATATCTGATAAATAAATACGAAAATTTTGTTAAGACAAAGGCAAAATCATATTTTCTTATAGGAGCAGACAAGGAAGACATATATCAAGAAGGTATGATAGGGTTATATAAATCTATTAGAGATTTTAATCCTGAAAAGCTTACCTCTTTTAAAGCATTTGCTGAGATATGCGTCACTAGACAAATCATAACAGCAATAAAAACTGCAACTAGGCAGAAGCATATTCCTCTTAATACCTATGTTTCCCTTAATAAGCCCATATATGATGAAGAGTCTGATAGAACTCTATTAGATGTGTTGTCTGGACTTAAGATAACAGATCCTGAGGAATTAATAATAAGTAAAGAAGAAATGCTTCATATAGAAAAAGAGATGGGACGGGTGCTCTCAGATTTAGAAATGGAAGTTCTCATGTCTTACTTAGATGGAAAGTCGTACCAGGAAATTGCTTGTGATTTAGATAGGCAAGCAAAGTCCATAGACAATGCTCTTCAAAGGGTTAAGAGAAAATTAGAAAAATGTTTAAATATTAAATAATACAAAATACAAAAAATATTGACAAAAAAAAATAATGGTAGTAAACTTTATAATTGGTATATGTTATATAACAATTATAAATATATTATATAAAACTGCTCACGTAGCTCAGTAGGTAGAGCGTCACCTTGGTAAGGTGGAGGTCGACGGTTCGATCCCGTTCGTGAGCTCCATTTTTTGGAATATACAAAACGCTAGGCAAAGTTTATCAATTTAAAAAAGGAGGAACATACAATGGCAAAGTCTAAATTTGAAAGAAATAAGCCACACGTAAATATCGGAACAATAGGACACGTAGACCACGGTAAGACAACATTAACAGCTGCAATCACAACAGTATTAGCAAACAAGGGATTTGCAGAAGCATTTAAGTATGACGAAATAGATAAGGCGCCAGAAGAAAAAGAAAGAGGAATCACAATCAACACAGCACACGTTGAGTACCAAACAGAAAACAGACATTATGCTCACGTTGACTGTCCAGGACATGCTGACTATGTTAAGAACATGATAACAGGAGCAGCACAAATGGATGGAGCTATACTAGTAGTATCAGCTGCAGACGGCCCAATGCCACAAACAAGAGAACATATACTACTAGCATCAAGAGTTGGTGTTGACTATATAGTAGTATTCTTAAATAAAGCAGATATGGTTGACGACGAAGAATTATTAGAATTAGTTGAAATGGAAGTTAGAGAACTATTAAGCGAGTACAACTTCCCAGGAGATGACATTCCAGTAATAAAGGGATCAGCATTAAAAGCATTAGAAAACCCAACAGATGCAGATGCAACAGCATGCATAACTGAGTTAATGGATGCAGTAGATAGCTATATCCCAACACCAGAAAGAGCAACAGATAAGCCATTCTTAATGCCAATAGAAGATGTATTCACAATCACAGGTAGAGGAACAGTTGCAACAGGAAGAGTTGAAAAGGGAATACTACATGTAGGTGAAGAAGTTGAAATAATAGGTCTTTCAGAAGAAAGAAGAAAGACAGTAGTAACAGGAATAGAAATGTTCAGAAAGTTACTAGATGAAGCACAAGCAGGAGATAATATAGGAGCTCTATTAAGAGGTGTACAAAGAACAGACATCGAAAGAGGTCAAGTATTAGCTAAGACAGGATCAGTAAATCCACACGACAAGTTCGTAGGTCAAGTATACGTACTTAAGAAAGAAGAAGGCGGAAGACATACACCATTCTTCGATGGATACAGACCACAATTCTACTTCAGAACAACAGACGTTACAGGATCAATCAAGTTACCAGAAGGAATGGAAATGGTTATGCCTGGAGACCACATTGACATGAATGTTGAATTAATAACTCAAGTAGCGATGGATGAAGGATTAAGATTCGCTATAAGAGAAGGTGGAAGAACTGTAGGTTCAGGTGTTGTTACTAGCATTATTGCTAAATAATAATACTGTAAATAAGGGCTGGGTTAAATAACCTAGTCCTTTAGATAGTCATGATTTCTTGACACAATGATGTATTTATGATAAGTTTATTGAGTAACAAACTCATAGTTTAAACGAGTTTTATTTTTTTATGCCCATTATTTATTTGACTGGAGGTGCAGATCATGAGAGTGAAAGTAACTTTAGCATGCACAGAATGTAAGCAAAGAAACTACAATTCAATGAAGAACAAGAAGAACGACCCAGATAGATTAGAAATGAAGAAGTACTGCAAGTTCTGCAAGAAGCATACTCTTCATAGAGAGACAAAGTAATTTATTTTATACACTTTGTTAAGGATGTGAACTTATGGCTGTAAATGGGAAGGTTAAGCAACCTGAATCTAAAAAAGAAGCAGGCTTAGTTAAGTTTTTAAGAGAGGTTAAGGCAGAAGTTACTAGAATAACTTGGCCGTCCAAAGACGAATTAAAGAAGGCGTTTATAGCAGTATTAATTTTCGCTCTAGTGTACATGGTACTCGTAGGCGGAGTAGACTTTATATTACAAAACCTCTTTGATTTAATTTTCAAACTTAAGAAATAAAAGGGAGGTTTGGATGGATTTGTATCCATCTGATAAATTATGAGTGAAAGAGCTAGATGGTACGTAGTACACACATATTCTGGCTATGAGAATAAGGTTAAAGCTAACCTTGAAAAAGCCATTGAAAATAGAAACCTACAATCATTTTTTCAGGACGTTCAAGTTCCTATGGAAGAAGTGATTGAAGAAAAAGATGGTAAACAAAAAGTAACTCAGAAAAAGAAGTTCCCGGGATATGTGTTAGTAAAAATGGTTATGACTGATGACTCTTGGTATGTCGTTAGAAATACAAGAGGAGTCACAGGATTTGTTGGACCTGGATCAAAACCAGTTCCGCTTACCGATGAAGAGGTAGAATCTATGGGAGTAAACGAAACTCCAGTGGATATCGACTTAGAGGTAGGAGAAACGATTAGAATTATTTCTGGTCCTATAAAAGACTTTATGGCGACAATTCAAGAAATAAATCTAGAAAAGCACAAGGTTAAGGCCTTGGTTGACATGTTTGGCAGAGAAACACTAGCTGAACTTGATTTCCACCAAGTAGAAAAATTAGATTAATAATCAGACTAACGTCTTAATCAAGTGGGAGGGCGTAAGTCCGAAATTACCACAGTATAGGAGGAATAACTCATGGCTAAGAAAGTAACAGGAATGATCAAATTACAACTTCCTGCAGGAAAGGCAACACCAGCACCACCAGTTGGTCCAGCATTAGGACAACACGGTGTTAACATTATGGGATTCTGTAAGGAATTCAATGCAAAAACAGCTGATAAAGCTGGTCTTATAATACCAGTTGTTATTACTGTATATCAAGATAGATCTTTCAGCTTTATTCTTAAAACTCCTCCAGCTGCCGTTCTTATAAAGAAGGAGCTAGGATTAGAAAGTGGTTCAGGAGTACCAAACAGAACTAAGGTTGGTAAGATAACAAAGGAACAAGTTAGAAAAATAGCTGAATTAAAGATGCCAGACTTAAACGCAGCATCAGTAGAAGCTGCTATGAGTATGATAGCAGGTACTGCTAGAAGTATGGGTGTAGTTGTTGAAGAATAATATTCACTAAATCGGTGGGAGGTACTTACCGTTAATACCACGAAGGAGGCTTATATAAATGGGTAAGAAGTACGTAGAAAGCGCAAAGTTAGTTGATAAGAGCGCATTATATTCACCAGCAGAAGCTTTAGAATTATCTATAAAAACTGCTAAAGCTAAGTTTGATGAAACTATAGAAATTCATGTAAGATTAGGGGTTGACCCAAGACATGCTGACCAACAAGTTAGAGGAGCTGTTGTTCTTCCACACGGAACTGGTAAAAGCGTGAAAGTATTAGTTTTTGCTAAGGGCGATAAGGCTAAGGAAGCAGAAGCTGCAGGAGCAGATTTCGTTGGAGCTGAAGAATTAGTTTCAAGAATCCAAAACGAAAACTGGTTCGATTATGATGTAGTAGTAGCTACTCCAGATATGATGGGTGTTGTTGGTAGATTAGGTAGAGTTTTAGGACCTAAGGGATTAATGCCAAACCCTAAGTCAGGTACAGTAACATTTGATGTTGCTAAAGCTATAGCTGAAATTAAGGCTGGTAAGGTTGAATATAGAGTTGACAAAACTGCTATTGTTCACTGTCCAATAGGAAAGGCTTCATTTGGCGTAGAAAAGTTAGCAGATAACTTCCACACATTAATGGAAGCTGTAATAAAGGCTAAGCCATCAGCTGCAAAGGGACAATACGTTAAGTCAGTTTCACTTTCAGCTACAATGGGACCTGGAGTTAAAGTTAACCCAACAAAAGTTTTAGAATAGTATTGACTTAATAAGTTCAATCTAGTATAATATTTTTTGTTGTTAAAAGAGAATATATTTCCGTAGATAGTAGGTGCGTATGCATAACGTAAAACAACCTGCCGAGGATTCCAATACAGTATGTAATGGTCTTTTCGTATGTCTGCGGAAAGACCTTTCTTATTTATATAAAGCAGTTGTAAACTGTGAGGAGGTGGACACACAGTAATGAACAAGAATAGAGAATTAAAAGAAGCAAAAGTTGCTGAAATTAAAGAAAAGTTAGAGAAAGCTCAAGCAGTTATTCTTGCAGACTATCAAGGTTTGACAGTTGAAGAAGATACTGAATTAAGAAAAGCTTTAAGAGAAGCTGGTGTAGAATATAAGGTTTATAAGAACACTATGGTTACATTAGCTGCTAAAGAACTAGGTCATGAAGGTATTGTTCAATATCTTGAAGGACCAGTTGCTATAGCATTTGGATATGAAGATGTTACAGCTCCTGCAAGAATTTTAGCTGATTTCGCTAAAACTCATAAGAAGCTTGAACTTAAAGCAGGTATAGTTGATGGAGATATATTCGATCAAGATAAGGTTAACCAACTTGCATCAATACCATCAAAAGAAGTTCTTATTGCAAAACTTCTTGGAAGCTTCAAGGCTCCACTATCAAATCTTGCTTACTTATTAAATGCTGTAAAAGACAAGAAAGAAGCAGAATCTGCTGAATAATCTTGAAGAACTAAATATAAATTAACTGAAAAATTTCGGAGGTGCGAAACATGAATAAGGAACAAATAATCGAAGCTATAAAGAGTATGACTGTTTTAGAATTAAATGAATTAGTAAAGGCTTGTGAAGAAGAATTTGGAGTTAGTGCTGCTGCTCCTGTTGCTGTTGCTGGTGGCGCTGCTGCTCCTGCTGCAGAAGAAAAGACTGAATTCGACGTAGTATTAGCTAGTGCTGGTGCTGAAAAGATAAAGGTTATAAAGGCAGTTAGAGAAATAACTGGTCTTGGATTAAAGGAAGCTAAGGAAATAGTTGACGGAGCTCCTAAGACACTTAAAGAAGGCGTTTCAAAGGAAGATGCTGAAGCTATGAAAGCTAAGTTAGCTGAAGTTGGAGCTGCTGTAGAAATAAAGTAGTCTTTAACTAGAGACACTGCTATAAAGCAGTGTCTTTATTTAATGTATTAGCAAATTACAAAATGGTTATTAGCCAATCTAGTGATATTAAGGTGTTATAATAGCTTTTTAGCATATGTAGTGAAAAGCTTATTGTACAGACATATTTTTCGTATACATATATTGAGAAAGTCTTATGAGCAAAAAAATGCATGTTGAATAAAGCTGTATAAGCTGTTTTTGTATGGTGTATATAACCTAAACTAGTTGTTGACAAATTAAATGTCCGATGATATGTTTATAACAGTTAATATAATTATATATATATGTGTTTATATGTATGGATTGTTACTGATATGCAGGCAATACCTAAATTAAAGTAAACTATTACATATTAATAGTTGATTTTGATTTAGGTATTAATTTTATCTTTCTAAGTTATACTAAAATTGAAAGTGGGGTAATCTATGATAATAGAAAAAATATTGAATAACAATGTTGTAATTACTGTAGATCCCAAAACCAGAGGGGAAAAGATCCTCATGGGTAATGGATTGGCTTTTAAGAAAAAGATAGGTCAAGAAGTTGAAGAAAGTAAAATAGAAAAGATATTTATAATGGATAATCCTAATGATAGTGATAAGTTTAAGAAACTTATTGAAGAAATACCAATAGAGATTATACATATTACTGGAGATATAGTAAAAAAAGCTGAAGAGAAATTGAAACGTAAATTAGATAACCATATATATGTTGCTTTAGCTGATCATATAGCTTTTGCTATAAAAAGACTTGCAAATGATATAGTTGTTCAAAACAGCTTATTGGTAGAAATAAGAAGAGTTCATAAGGAAGAATATGAAATAGGGCAATGGGCTGTACAATATATTAATCAGAGGCTAAATACAGCATTACCTATAGATGAGTCTGGTTTTATAACGCTTCATATAGTAAATGCTAGTTATACAGACAATATTGGCGAATCTTATATATTGACCAATATTGTAAGGGATGTATTGAATATAATAAGGTATTATTTTTCGGTAGAATTTATAGAAGACGATTTAAATTACGATAGGTTGTTAACTCACTTGAAGTTTTTTGCAAAGAGAATAGTAACTAGTGAGAAAAATGGAAAGACTGATAGCGAATTTTTAGACTTAGTAAAACAAAAACACAAAGAAGCATATCTATGTTCTGTAAAGATAAAATCTTTTGTAGAAAGTAAATATAACTATGAAGTCATGGAAGATGAATTGGTTTATTTAAGTTTGCATATACATAGAGTTATTAGTGTAATAAGGTCTAAAATTGAATAAAAGGGTTGTTACTGAGTGTGCAGGCAAGACCTAAGTTTATTGCTCAATATATTATTGCAATAAATTTGGGTCTCTTCTTCTTATGAAGGTAAAATAATTACTGTATATGGATGCTGGTGATTTTTACATATATTCTTTATAATATAAGATGTTTTGAATACTAGTGCCTTGTTTGAAAAGGATTAAATATTAGATGAGTTTATATCGTAAAATGAAGGGGGAATTGAAATGAAGAAAGTTTTCGGGGTTTTACAACTTGTTGGGAAAGCTCTTATGCTTCCAGTTGCGCTGCTTCCAGCAGCTGGTATGTTGCTTGCTTTTGGTAACATGCTTAGAAATCCTCAGTTCTTAAACTTAGTACCTGCATTAAATGGGTATTGGTTTCAAGTTGTTGCCTCAGTTATGGAGAATGCGGGAAACATAGTGTTTAATAATCTTGCTCTTTTATTTGCGGTAGGTGTTGCGGTTGGTCTAAGTGATGGTGATGGAGTTGCTGGGTTAGCGGCAATGGTTGGTTTTTTAATAATGAATGTTACCATGGGAACCTTCTTGGGTGTTAATGATAGCATGTTGAAGGATCCTATGTATGCAAATATATTAGGAGTTCCAACGCTTCAAACTGGGGTTTTTGGAGGGATAATAATTGGTGTTATTGCAGCTAGTTTGTTTAGAAAATATTATAGGATTGAATTGCCTTCATATTTAGGCTTTTTTGCTGGTAAGAGATTTGTTCCTATAGTTACAGCTGCTGGTGCTATAGTTGTTGGACTGTTAATGACGTTTATTTGGCCTCATATACAAAATGGTCTTTTGGCTTTCTCAAGAGGGATGATTGATACGAATAAGACCTTAGCTGCATTTATTTTTGGTGTTATAGAAAGAGGGTTAATTCCTTTTGGTTTGCACCATATATTCTACAATCCATTCTGGTATCAATTTGGAGAATACACAAATAAAGCTGGACAACTTATTATGGGAGATCAAAAGATATTTATGGCTCAACTTAATGATGGTGTTCCTTTTACAGCTGGAACCTTCATGACTGGTAAGTTTGTATTCATGATGTTTGGGTTGCCAGCTGCTGCGTTAGCTATATATCATGAAGCTAAGCCGGAGAAGAAAATTCTAGTTGGAAGTATAATGGCTTCGGCTGCATTGACTTCATTCTTAACAGGAATAACTGAGCCTTTAGAGTTCTCATTTTTATTTGTTGCACCAGCGTTATTTGCTGTTCACTGTGTATTTGCAGGATTAGCGTTTATGATAATGAATATATTAAATGTAAAGATTGGTATGACATTCTCAGGTGGAGCTATTGACTATATTCTATTTGGCGTTATACCCAATAGGACACGATGGTGGCTGGTTATACCAGTTGGGCTGGTGTTTGCTGTAATTTACTATGTTGGATTTAGATTTGTAATAAGAAAGTTTAATCTTAAAACTCCAGGTAGAGAAGATGAAGATGAAAATGAAAATTTAGTTTCACAAGGAGATAATGATAATTTAGCTGAAAGTATAGTAGCTGCGTTAGGGAACAAACAGAATATTAAAGAGTTAGATGCGTGCATAACAAGATTAAGAGTTACGGTAAAGGATATTAAAAAGGTTGATAGTAACAGGCTAAAGAAACTTGGTGCCGCTGGGGTAATGCAAGTGGGTGAAAATATACAGGCTATATTTGGCCCTAAGTCTGATATTATAAAGTCACAGATAAACGATATAATATCCGGTAGAGTTACTGCAAAACCTATAGCAAAAGAAGAATTGGCGGTTGAAAAGGCGGTGGAAGCTAAAGAAGTTATCAGTATTGAAAGTATAGTGGTGCCTATGACTGGTAAGTTATTAGACTTAAGTGAAGTTCCAGATGATGTTTTTGCATCTAAATTGATGGGTGATGGATTTGCATTAGAACCAACAGATGGAGTTGTAGTGGCTCCAGTAGATGGTATTATAGACTCAATATTTCCAACCAAACATGCATTTGCTATGATTGCATCGAATGGTAGAGAGCTTCTTATCCATGTGGGTATTGATACAGTAGATCTAAAAGGCCAGGGATTTGAGCTAATAGTGGAGGTAGGACAAAAGGTTAAAAAAGGAGATCCGCTATTAAAAATTGATGTAGAATATATAAGTGCAAATGCCAAGTCTACAATATCCCCAGTTATCTTCACTAATTTGTCCGAAGATGAGGCTATAAGTATAGCGCGCAATAAAGATGTAGTTAGTGGAGAAAAAGGAGTTATATCAATAGTAAAAAAACAATAAAGTATGGAATATAACCTAGGGAAAATTCTCTGGGTCTATATTTTGGAAGAATAAAATACTAAGTTTACGCAAAAATATAAAAATGTTTATTCAGAAGTCTGCATCTATAAGTTATGGTATTGAAAGATTAAATATAGGTTAGTGAGATAGATAAAGGTACTTTTTACTGTAATACATGGATGTTTGCTGTATAATATAATGGATTCAAATGAAGGACAAGAAAATAAAAGCTTTATCATGGAAAAACTAGATTGAATTACTACTAGTAAGAATTTGATTAAAAATTGTATTTGCAAAGTTACCATAAATACATTATAATGTATTTTTATAAATTTCATTGACAACTATTCAATGTTATGGTAGTATATTTAATTGCATTGAAATATAACTTTTCGTATATAAATTGGAAGGTTATGAATTAAATTATAAGATTTAGGCAAAATAATTAGATGCAGTGTATTAACTCCAATAACATTTTTATGTTTATTGGTTATTTTAGTTTATACAAGGGGTGAAAGTTGATGGTACATCCTGTCCAAAATGGAAAAAGAACTAGAATGAGCTTTGGAAAGGTAAAAGATGTTGCAGAAATGCCGAACCTAATTGAAGTACAATTAGATTCATATCAGTGGTTTTGGGATGAAGGTCTTCAAGAAGTATTTGATGATATTAATCCTATAGGTAACTTTACTGGTAATCTAGTACTTGAATTTGTAGGTTACAAACTTGATATGGATAATATCAAGTATTCTGTAGAAGAATGCAAGGAAAGAGATACAACATTTGCTGCTCCGTTAAAGGTAGCAGTCAGACTCCAAA
The DNA here is from genome assembly GCF_004015185.1 of Clostridium manihotivorum. GTDB lineage: Bacteria > Bacillota > Clostridia > Clostridiales > Clostridiaceae > Clostridium_AR > Clostridium_AR manihotivorum. The sequence continues at coordinate 817,265 of NZ_CP025746.1, forward strand.
ACAAAGAAACTGGTGAAATTAAGGAACAAGAAGTTTTCATGGGTGATTTCCCGTTGATGACTGAACAAGGAACATTTGTTATTAATGGTGCAGAAAGAGTTATAGTTTCACAATTGGTAAGATCTCCAGGAGTATATTATAACTTTGCTGTTGATAAAAGTGGTAAGAAGCTTTATTCTTCAACAGTTATACCAAACAGAGGTGCTTGGTTAGAGTATGAAACAGACTCAAATGATGTTATCTATGTAAGAATAGATAAAACTAGAAAACTACCAATAACCATATTAGCAAGAGCTATGGGCTTTGGAAGCGATCAAGAGCTTGTAGAATACTTTGGTGAAGATGAAAGATTCAAAGCTACTATCGAAAAAGATAATACTAAGACAAAAGAAGAAGCTTTACTAGAGATATATAAGAGATTAAGACCAGGTGAACCACCAACTGTTGATAGTGCAGTGTCACTTATAGACTCATTGTTCTTTGATGCGAAGAGGTACGATTTATCAAGAGTCGGTAGATACAAGTTCAATAAGAAGTTAGCTATAAATTTAAGAATAGCTAACCAAGTTGCAGCTAATGATATTGTGAATCCTGAAACTGGAGAAGTTTTGGTTTCCAAGGGAGAAAAGATATCAAGAGCTAAGGCTGAAGAAATTCAAGACTCAGGAATTAATTCTGTTGATATTATTGTTGATGATAAGGTTGTTAGAGTAATAGGTAACCACTTTGTTAACATACATAAACAATTCAACTTTAATACTGATGATTTGAATATAAGAGAACTAGTTCACTATCCAACTTTAAAAGAAATTAAAGAAAATTATTCAGATGAAGAGTCTATTAAAGCGGCTATAAAGAAAAACATAAACAGACTTATACCTAAGCATATTGTAAGAGATGATATATTCGCTACAATAAGCTACGAATTGGGCTTAGCTTGGGGTGTAGGAAATGTTGATGATATAGACCATTTAGGTAATAGAAGACTTAGATCTGTAGGTGAATTGCTACAGAACCAATTTAGAATTGGGCTTTCAAGAATGGAAAGAGTAGTTAAAGAAAGAATGACTATACAGGATCAAGAAGGATTGACTCCAGGTGGGTTGATTAATATAAGACCTGTAGCAGCGGCTATTAAAGAGTTCTTTGGTAGTTCACAGCTTTCTCAATTCATGGATCAGATAAATACACTTTCTGAGTTAACTCATAAGAGAAGACTTTCAGCACTTGGACCAGGAGGTCTTTCAAGGGAAAGAGCTGGTTTCGAGGTAAGAGACGTTCATCATTCTCACTATGGTAGAATGTGTCCTATAGAAACTCCAGAAGGACCAAACATAGGGCTTATTAACTCACTTGCAACTTTTGCAAAAGTTAATGAATATGGATTTATAGAAACTCCTTATAGAGTTGTAAATAAGGAGACTGGAAAAGCTACTGATGAAATAAGATACTTTACTGCTGACGAAGAAGATCAATACTTAATAGCTCAAGCAAAGGAACCTATAGATGATGAAGGCAACTTTGTTGATAAAAGAGTTACAGTAAGAGAAAAAGGTGAAGTATTGGTTGTTCCTAGAGAAGAAGTTGATTTAATCGATGTTTCTCCAAGACAAATTGTTTCTGTTGCTACAGCGATGATACCATTCTTGGAAAATGATGATGCGTCAAGAGCTCTTATGGGATCAAACATGCAACGTCAGGCCGTTCCGCTTCTAAAACCTGCAGCGCCTATAGTTGGAACAGGAATTGAATATAAGGCAGCTGTAGACTCAGGAGTTTTACCTAAGGCAAGAAATGCCGGTGAAGCAATATATGTAAGTGCAAATGAAATAAGAATAAAGAGAGATTCTGATGGTGGTATAGACACTTATAGACTTCTTAAGTTCAAGAGAAGTAACCAAAGTACTTGTATCAACCAAAGACCTATTATTTCTAAGGGTGAGAAAATCGCTAAGAATCAAGTATTAGCTGATGGACCATCTACCGATCTTGGAGAAATAGCTTTAGGAAGAAATATAAGAATTGGTTTCATAACTTGGGAAGGTTATAACTACGAAGATGCTATGCTTATTTCTGAAGAACTAGTAAGAGAAGATGTATTTACTTCTATTCATATTGAAGAATATGAATGTGAAGCTAGAGACACTAAACTAGGACCTGAAGAAATAACAAGAGATATACCAAACGTAGGTGAAGATGCATTAAAGGATCTTGATGATAGAGGTATAATAAGAATTGGTGCTGAAGTTAGATCAGGTGACATTCTTGTAGGTAAGGTAACTCCTAAGGGTGAAACTGAACTTACTGCAGAAGAAAGATTACTTAGAGCTATATTTGGTGAAAAGGCAAGAGAAGTTAGAGATACTTCTTTAAGAGTTCCTCATGGAGAAGCTGGTATAATAGTAGACGTTAAGGTCTTTACAAGAGAGAATGGAGATGAATTACCTCCAGGAGTTAATGAACTTGTAAGATGTTATATCTGTCAAAAGAGAAAAATATCAGTTGGTGATAAGATGGCTGGTAGACATGGTAACAAGGGTGTTATATCTAGAGTATTACCTGAAGAAGATATGCCATTCTTACCAGATGGAAGACCACTACAGATATGCTTAAATCCACTAGGAGTACCTTCTCGTATGAATATAGGTCAGGTATTAGAAGTGCATCTAGGATGGGCTGCTTCTAGACTAGGATGGCATATAGCTACTCCGGTATTTGATGGAGCAACTGAAACAGATATAGAAGACTGCTTAGAACAAGCCGGATACAACAGAAATGGAAAGACAAAACTTAGAGACGGTAGAACTGGCGATGAGTTTGATAATGAAGTTACTGTTGGAATAATGTATATCTTAAAACTTGCCCATTTAGTTGATGATAAGATACATGCTAGATCAACTGGACCATACTCATTAGTTACACAACAACCACTAGGTGGTAAGGCTCAATTCGGAGGCCAGAGATTTGGTGAAATGGAAGTTTGGGCGTTAGAAGCTTATGGTGCTGCTCATACACTTCAGGAAATTTTAACAGTTAAATCAGATGATGTCGTAGGTAGAGTTAAAACTTATGAGTCAATTGTTAAAGGTGAAAATATTCCTGAACCTGGTGTACCAGAATCATTCAAGGTTCTAATTAAAGAATTACAAGCTTTATGTTTAGATGTTAGAGTTCTAAATGATGAAAATCAAGAAGTTAGACTTAAAGAACTTGTAGATGAAGACATAGAAGAATTAGAAGTAAATATAGAAGGTACTGAAGATTTAGTGCCACAAACTCCAGAGGTAGACGACAGCTATACTAGCGCAGAAGATTCTGAAGAGGATATCGACTACGATAGTTTGGATTTTGATGAATTCAATACAGACCTAGAACTTGATGATTTTAATGATGAACACTAAAAGTGAAGGGAGGATATACCCTTGTTTGAGTTAAATAATTTTGACGCTTTACAAATAGGATTGGCATCTCCAGAACAGATAAGAGAATGGTCTAGAGGTGAAGTTAAAAAACCTGAAACTATAAACTATAGAACGCTAAAGCCAGAAAGAGATGGTTTGTTCTGTGAAAGAATATTTGGACCACAAAAAGACTGGGAATGTCATTGTGGTAAGTATAAGAGAGTTAGATACAAAGGTATTGTTTGTGACAGATGTGGTGTTGAAGTTACCAAAGCTAAGGTTAGAAGAGAGAGAATGGGGCATATAGAGCTGGCTGCCCCAGTATCTCATATTTGGTACTTTAAAGGAATACCATCTAGAATGGGGTTAATACTTGATATGTCCCCAAGAGCTCTAGAAAAAGTTTTATACTTTGCATCTTATATAGTTATAGATCCAAAGGAAACACCATTACTTAAAAAGCAACTTCTAAATGAAAAAGAATATAGAGAAGCTGTAGATAAGTATGGTGAAGAAAGCTTTGTTGCAGGAATGGGTGCTGAAGCAGTTAAGGATTTATTAGCTGAAATTGATTTAGAAAGATCATCAGTTGAGCTAAAGGAAGAATTAAAAACAAGCACTGGACAAAAAAGAGTTAGGGTTATAAGAAGACTTGAAGTTATAGAATCATTTAGAAAGTCAGGTAACAAGCCTGAGTGGATGATTGTCGATGTAATTCCAGTTATACCTCCAGATTTAAGACCAATGGTTCAGTTAGATGGAGGAAGATTTGCTACATCAGATTTAAATGATCTTTACAGAAGAGTTATAAACAGAAATAACAGACTTAAAAAACTATTAGATCTTGGTGCGCCAGATATAATAGTAAGAAATGAAAAAAGAATGCTTCAAGAAGCTGTAGATGCCTTGATTGACAATGGTAGAAGAGGTAGACCTGTAACTGGTCCTGGAAACAGACCTCTAAAATCACTTTCTGACATGCTTAAAGGTAAGCAAGGTAGATTCAGACAAAACCTTCTTGGTAAGAGAGTTGACTACTCTGGAAGATCTGTTATAGTTGTAGGGCCTGAACTTAAGATGTACCAATGTGGACTTCCAAAGGAAATGGCTTTAGAACTATTTAAACCTTTCGTAATGAAAAAGTTAGTTCAAGATGGAGTAGCTCATAATATAAAGAGTGCTAAGAGAATGGTAGAAAGAGTAATGCCTCAAGTGTGGGATGTGCTTGAAGATGTAATAGCAGACCATCCAGTATTACTTAACCGTGCTCCTACACTACACAGACTTGGAATTCAAGCGTTCCAGCCTATACTTGTAGAAGGTAGAGCGATAAAACTACATCCTCTAGTTTGTACAGCGTATAATGCGGATTTCGATGGAGACCAAATGGCTGTCCATGTTCCGTTATCAGTAGAAGCTCAAGCTGAGGCAAGATTCTTAATGCTTGCAGCAGGTAACATACTTAAACCTTCAGATGGTAAACCAGTATCTGTTCCTACACAGGATATGGTATTAGGATCATACTATCTAACTATGGATAAGGATGGAGCTAAAGGAGAAGGTAAACATTTTGCATCTTTTGAAGAGGCTTTAATGGCTTACCAATTAAAAGAAATTGAAATTCACGCAAAGATATTTGTAAGAATGACTAAGGTTGTTGATGGTGTTAAAAAATCTGGTAGTATCAAAACTACTATTGGTAAAATAATATTTAACGAATCTATACCTCAAGACCTAGGATTTGTAGATAGAACTAATCCAGCAGATGAATTTAATCTTGAAGTAGATTTCTTAATAACTAAGAAGTCACTTGGACAGATTATAGATGCTTGCTATATGGTTCACGGACCAACAAAGACATCAATCATGCTTGATAAGATAAAAGCTCAAGGATATCACTATTCAACTATTGGAGCTGTAACAGTAGCAGCATCTGATATGATAGTGCCTCAGGCAAAATATGAACTTCTTAGAGCAACTGATGAAACAATCGAAAAGATTGAAAAGATGTATAGAAGAGGATTCATATCAGAAGATGAAAGATATGAAAGAGTTATAGAGAAGTGGACTAAGACAACAGAAGAAGTTGCTAACGCACTTATGGATAGTTTGGATAAATTTAATCCAATATTCATGATGGCTGACTCTGGAGCCAGAGGATCTAAGTCTCAGATCAAGCAGCTTGCTGGTATGAGAGGTCTTATGGCGAGTCCATCTGGTAAGATTATAGAGTTACCAATCAGAGCTTCATTTAGAGAAGGTCTTGACGTTTCAGAGTACTTTATATCCACACATGGTGCTAGAAAGGGTAATGCCGATACAGCTCTTAAGACTGCTGACTCAGGATACTTAACAAGAAGACTTGTTGATGTAAGCCAAGATGTTATAGTAAGGCATGAAGATTGTGGTACTGAAGAGGGTATATATGTAAGTGAAATAAAAGATGGTAATGAAATAATTGAAACCATTAAAGAAAGAATTGTAGGAAGATATATAGCTGAAGATATAGTACATCCAGAAACTAATGAAGTTATTGTTCCTGCACAATCTTATATAGAAAATGACATAGCTGATAAGGTTGTTGCTGCTGGTGTTAAGAAGATTAAGATAAGATCTGTATTTACATGTAAAGCTAAAGTTGGAGTATGTGCTAGATGTTATGGAATGAACATGGCGACTGCACAAAAAATTAACATTGGTGAAGCTGTAGGTATAGTTGCAGCTCAATCTATAGGTGAACCTGGTACGCAGCTTACAATGAGAACATTCCATACTGGTGGAGTTGTTGGAGCAGATATAACTCAAGGTCTTCCTAGAGTTGAAGAACTTTTCGAAGCAAGAAAACCTAAGGGGTTAGCGATAGTAAGTGAAATATCAGGAACAGTAAGAGTAGAAGAAACTAAGAAAAAGAGAGTAGTAGTAGTAACTTCAAATGAAGGTGAAGAATATAGCTATGATATACCTTTTGGATCAAGACTTAAGGTTTCAGATGGCAATATAATTGAAGCTGGAGATGAGGTTACAGAAGGTTCAGTAAATCCACATGATGTAATGGCAATAAAGGGTGTGGATGGAGCAAGACAGTACCTTCTATCAGAAGTTCAAAAAGTTTATAGACTACAGGGTGTTGATATCAATGATAAGCATCTAGAAGTCGTTGTTAGACAGATGACTAGAAAAGTTAAGGTAACAGAATCAGGAGATACTGAACTTTTACCTGGAACAATGATAGATATGTTTGACTTTGATGAAGAAAATGAAAGAGTTAAAGCTTTTGGAGGAGAACTAGCTCAAGGTGAAAAAGTTCTTCTTGGTATAACAAAGGCAGCTCTTGCTACTGATAGTTTCCTTTCAGCGGCATCATTCCAAGAAACTACTAGAGTTCTAACTGATGCAGCTATAAAGGGTAAAGTAGATCCACTACTTGGATTAAAGGAAAATGTAATAATTGGTAAACTTATTCCAGCTGGTACTGGAATGATGAGATATAGATCAGTAAAATTGAGCACTGAGAGTGCTTTAGCTGAAAAAGAAACAGCTAATGCCCTTGAAGAGTAGTAATTAATTTTATTGACAGCAAAATTGATAGATGATACAATACAATTTGTGTGATTTAGCATAATTCTACAAGATTAACTTGTTTACATGATAGCATTGAGGTGAAGTTCCGTGCTTTACCTCCATGTTACTGTTTATTAGGGAGGTATTTTCATGATAGACAGACTTTTAGGCAAAAAGGTCATAGGCACTAAGCAATGTATCAAATCCATGAAAAGTGGAGAAGGAAAAACACTATATATAGCTAAAGATGCTGAACAAAAGTTAGTTAATCCTATAGTGGATTTGGCTAAAGAACATGGTGTTGAAGTCAAGTATATTAATACAATGAAGGAACTTGGTCGTATGTGCGGCATAGAAGTAGGTTCTGCTGCCACACTTATGTTAGAGTAACTTAGCGAACACCTAATTTTATATAGATAGTTCAAAAAACTTTCAGGAGGTGAAATGAATGCCAACTATAAGCCAATTAGTAAGAAAAGGCAGAAAGACACTAGCAACTAAATCAACTGCACCAGCACTTAAGGAAAGTCCTCAAAAAAGAGGAGTTTGTACTGTAGTTAAAACAACTACTCCAAAGAAGCCTAACTCAGCTCTTAGAAAAATTGCCAGAGTTAGATTGACTAATGGATACGAAGTTACAGCTTACATCCCAGGTGTTGGACACAACTTACAAGAGCACAGTGTTGTTCTTATAAGAGGTGGAAGAGTTAAGGATCTTCCTGGTGTTAGATACCACATAGTTAGAGGAGCATTAGACTCAGCTGGAGTAGCTAACAGAATGCAGTCAAGATCAAAATATGGTGCTAAGAAACCAAAGCAAAAATAATTTTTGCTGACAGTGCTATGTCTTCAGCATTTACATAGATTTGTATGAGTTTATATAGATAGCAGAAGTCAGAGCGCTTTGCGGTATTAATTTACCGAGTACCGATGAACTTAAAACTAAATTGTTAAGGAGGGAAGAAAAGTGCCAAGAAAAGGACATATTGCGAAGAGAGATGTATTACCAGATCCAGTATACAACTCAAAGGTTGTAACAAAGTTAATAAACAATGTTATGGAAGATGGTAAAAAAGGAGTAGCACAAAAAATATGCTACGATGCATTTGAAATTATGGCTCAAAGAACAGGTAAAGATGCTCTTGAAGTTTTTGAAACAGCTATGAACAACATCATGCCATTACTAGAAGTAAAGGCTAGAAGAATAGGTGGAGCAAACTACCAAGTTCCAATAGAAGTTAGACCTGAAAGAAGACAGACTCTAGCTCTTAGATGGTTACTTGCAGCTTCAAATAACAGAGGCGAAAAGTACATGAGAGAAAGATTAGCTAACGAACTTTTAGACGCAGCTAATAATACTGGAGCAGCTGTTAAGAAGAGAGAAGATATGCATAGAATGGCTGAGGCTAATAAAGCATTCGCTCATTACAGATACTAATTTTGAAACTGTTTTGGCTTGTGCCAAAGCAGTTTTGTCGAATTTATATAATTATAAAGCGAGAGGAGGAAATGTTTCATGGCTAGAAAATATTCGTTAGAAAAATTCCGTAACTTCGGAATAATGGCTCATATAGATGCTGGTAAAACAACAACTACTGAGCGTATATTATTCTATACAGGAAAAAGTCATAAAATAGGTGAAGTACATGAAGGTGCAGCTACAATGGACTGGATGGTTCAAGAACAAGAAAGAGGTATAACAATTACTTCTGCTGCAACAACATGTGTATGGAAAGAACATGAATTAAACATAATAGATACACCAGGACACGTAGATTTTACAATTGAAGTTGAAAGATCATTAAGAGTACTAGATGGTGCTGTTACTGTTCTTGATGCTAAATCAGGAGTTGAACCTCAAACTGAAACTGTATGGAGACAGGCAGATAAGTATGGTGTTCCAAGAATGATTTATGTAAACAAAATGGATGCTACTGGAGCAGATTTCTTCAGATGTATTACTACAGTTAGAGATAGATTAAAAGCTAATGCTGTTCCAATACAAATACCAGTTGGATCAGAAGAAAACTTTAAGGGTATAATAGACCTTATAAAGAATAAAGCTGAAATCTACTATGATGATCTTGGAAAAGATGTTAGAGAAGAAGAAATACCAGCAGAATTAGCAGATCAAGCTGAAGAATATAGAGCAGCTATGGTTGAAGCTATTGCTGAAACTGATGAAGAATTAATGATGAAATACCTTGAAGGTGAAGAAATAACTGCTGAAGAGTTAAAGTTAGCTTTGAGAAAAGCTACTATAGCTAATCAAATAGTACCATGTATATGTGGTTCTTCATACAAGAATAAGGGTGTTCAATTAATGATTGATGGTGTTGTTGATTACCTACCATCACCATTAGATATACCTCCAGTTCAAGGTACAAACTTAGAAGGTGAAGCTGATTCAAGAGAAGCATCAGATGATGTTCCAATGTCAGCGTTAGCATTTAAGATAGCAACTGACCCATTTGTTGGTAAGTTAGCATTTACAAGAATTTACTCAGGTGTTATGAAGAGTGGTACTTATGTACTTAACTCAACAAAGGGTAAGAAAGAAAGAATTGGTAGACTTGTTAAGATGCATGCTAATTCTAGAGAAGAAGTTGAAGAATTAGAAGCAGGAGAATTAGGAGCAGTTATCGGACTAAAGAACACTACTACTGGTGATACTTTATGTAGCGAAGACCAACCAATAATTCTTGAGTCTATGGAATTCCCAGAACCAGTTATAAACGTTGCTATTGAGCCAAAGACAAAAGCTGGTCAAGAAAAGATGGGCTTAGCTCTTGCTAAACTTGCAGAAGAAGATCCATCATTTAAAACTTATACAAACCAAGAAACAGGTCAAACAATTATAGCTGGTATGGGTGAATTACACCTTGAAATTATAGTTGATAGACTTACAAGAGAATTCAAAGTTGAATGTAATGTAGGTGCTCCTCAAGTTGCTTACAAAGAAACAATTAGAGCTGCAGTTAAAGCAGAAGCTAAGTATGCTAAGCAATCAGGTGGTAAAGGACAATACGGTCACTGCGTAATTGAAATGGAACCAACTGAAGGAGAATATACATTTGAAAATGCTGTAGTCGGAGGAGCTATTCCAAGAGAATACATTCCAGCAATCGACAACGGTATACAAGAGGCTTCTAAGAATGGTATTATAGCTGGATACCCAGTTATAAACTTCAAAGTAAAAGTTGTTCATGGATCATACCATGAAGTTGACTCATCTGAAATGGCATTTAAGATTGCTGGATCTATGGCATTCAAGAACGCTATGGCTAAAGCTAATCCAGTATTACTTGAGCCTATGATGAAGGTTGAAGTTACTATGCCAGAAGAGTACATGGGAGATGTTATGGGTGACCTTAACTCAAGAAGAGGTAGAATCGAAGGTATGGAAGCTCTTAATGGAGCTCAAGTTATCAGAGCATTCGTTCCACTTTCAGAGATGTTTGGTTATGCTACAACATTAAGATCAAGAACTCAAGGTAGAGGTGTTTACACAATGGTATTCGACCACTACGAAGAAGTTCCAAAGAGCATTCAAGAACAAATAGCAGGTAAAAAAGCTTAATAGATAGCTTAATTATATAAAGTTATTTTAAGGAGGAATTCAAAAATGGCAAAGTCTAAATTTGAAAGAAATAAGCCACACGTAAATATCGGAACAATAGGACACGTAGACCACGGTAAGACAACATTAACAGCTGCAATCACAACAGTATTAGCAAACAAGGGATTTGCAGAAGCATTTAAGTATGACGAAATAGATAAGGCGCCAGAAGAAAAAGAAAGAGGAATCACAATCAACACAGCACACGTTGAGTACCAAACAGAAAACAGACATTATGCTCACGTTGACTGTCCAGGACATGCTGACTATGTTAAGAACATGATAACAGGAGCAGCACAAATGGATGGAGCTATACTAGTAGTATCAGCTGCAGACGGCCCAATGCCACAAACAAGAGAACATATACTACTAGCATCAAGAGTTGGTGTTGACTATATAGTAGTATTCTTAAATAAAGCAGATATGGTTGACGACGAAGAATTATTAGAATTAGTTGAAATGGAAGTTAGAGAACTATTAAGCGAGTACAACTTCCCAGGAGATGACATTCCAGTAATAAAGGGATCAGCATTAAAAGCATTAGAAAACCCAACAGATGCAGATGCAACAGCATGCATAACTGAGTTAATGGATGCAGTAGATAGCTATATCCCAACACCAGAAAGAGCAACAGATAAGCCATTCTTAATGCCAATAGAAGATGTATTCACAATCACAGGTAGAGGAACAGTTGCAACAGGAAGAGTTGAAAAGGGAATACTACATGTAGGTGAAGAAGTTGAAATAATAGGTCTTTCAGAAGAAAGAAGAAAGACAGTAGTAACAGGAATAGAAATGTTCAGAAAGTTACTAGATGAAGCACAAGCAGGAGATAATATAGGAGCTCTATTAAGAGGTGTACAAAGAACAGACATCGAAAGAGGTCAAGTATTAGCTAAGACAGGATCAGTAAATCCACACGACAAGTTCGTAGGTCAAGTATACGTACTTAAGAAAGAAGAAGGCGGAAGACATACACCATTCTTCGATGGATACAGACCACAATTCTACTTCAGAACAACAGACGTTACAGGATCAATCAAGTTACCAGAAGGAATGGAAATGGTTATGCCTGGAGACCACATTGACATGAATGTTGAATTAATAACTCAAGTAGCGATGGATGAAGGATTAAGATTCGCTATAAGAGAAGGTGGAAGAACTGTAGGTTCAGGTGTTGTTACTAGCATTATCGCTAAATAATAATACTGTAAATAAAGTTAGTCGTAAAAGTTTAATATAAATCTTGTATTTTAGTACCGGTTGAACTTTCGGGAATTTATGCCTGAATTCGAATGATAAGATTAGTTTGCGCGGACTATGAAAATTATTTGGAGTAAAGGAAATGTTCGAGTATATACTTAAACGTAGGTTGATAAGCGCAAAATCAACTTACAAGTTCAAAAAAGGCCTTAAGATAGCGGGTAAAGAGACGTCTTTACCCGCTATTTTTCTTTTAATTCCAGTATAAGATTTATTCTAATTAAGCATAGTAATTTAAAGAATTTATAATAGCTATTTAGAATAAATAGTCTAAAATAAATCTTATTGCATATCATAATTTCTCTGCAGATGCTACAACACTCACTTAAAAAGATTTTTTCAAGAAGTCTTCTAGATGTTAAAGTACTTCGGTTAACAGAATTATTAATTCTATTTGTATAAGAAAGATTTAAATAGGCAATTGAAATTATAGAATGTTAACGTACCAATTGATTAGAATATTATTTCTAATAAAAGCTATGGATTAAACAATGAAGAGTGCATCAAGCTTATTACTTATCTTAAATTTATAATTAAAATAAGAGATGGTAAATAATACTGACTTGGGTAAACAATTTCATAAGTGGACTTTTCCTAAGGATGTATATATAATGGTTTTAATGTGAAAAATGAATAGATTGAGGTGTTATTTTTGCCTAATCTAAGTATGTGTTTTGAATTAACAGATATAGTGTATGGATTAGAATATTGTTTTATATGATTTAATATAACCAGTAAAGAATGTTTTTTAGTGATAAATAGATTTAGAAGTGGTATAAATTAGTTTGATTATGTGGAAGTAGATGGTATAAATATTATTAATTAAAGATTAGGTAAAAACATAAAAAAAGCTTGAAAATCAAATTTATTCATAGTATAATAAAGAAGTTGCAAAGCAAACAGTGATGAATCAAGAGGTTGCGGGACTTCCCGGTAATTCTTGATGAGTATGTCTGGATCTAGAATCCGACGACAGGGAATCTGTAGATTTATTACTAAAAGTACGAAACACCCGGTGCAGTTTACAGAAGTTCCGCTGTTGTGCGTAAGAAGTAATGCGTACATGAAAAGGAGGGAAAGCACATGTCAAAACAAAAAATAAGAATCAGATTAAAAGCGTTTGATCATACAATATTAGATCAATCAGCTGAGAAAATTGTTGAAACTGCAAAGGCTACTGGAGCGAAGGTTGCAGGACCAGTTCCACTACCAACTGAAAAAGACATTGTAACAGTTCTTAGAGCAGTTCACAAATATAAGGATTCCAGAGAGCAGTTCGAAATCAGAACTCACAAGAGATTAATCGATATAGTTAATCCATCACCTAAAACTGTTGATGCATTAATGAGATTAAATCTTCCAGCAGGTGTAGATATCGAAATAAAGCTTTAATTTTAGATTATAAGTTTTTATGATTTTGAACTATTATGATTGCTTATAAGTAATCCGCTAATAAGTTTAGGAGGTGTAACCACATGAAAAAAGCAATATTAGGAAGAAAAATTGGAATGACTCAAATATTTGATCAAAATGGTAAGGTTGTTCCAGTAACTGTTGTTGAAGCTGGTCCATGTGTAGTTGTTCAAAAGAAGACTGTTGAAAAAGATGGTTATGAAGCTATACAGGTTGGATTTGGCGATGTAAGAGAAAAGTTGGTTAACAAGCCAGCTAAGGGACATTTTGCAAAGGCTGGTGTAGCATTAAAGAGACGTCTTAAAGAGTTCAGACTTGAAGATGTTGCTGCATATGAAGTAGGTCAAGAAATAAAAGCTGACTTATTCCAAGCTGGAGAAAAAGTAGATGTTTCTGGTACATCAAAAGGTAAGGGATTCCAAGGAACTATAAAGAGATGGAATGGTCACAGAGGACCAATGACACACGGTTCTAAGTTCCACAGATCTGTAGGTTCAATGGGAGCTTCTTCAGATCCATCAAGAACATTCAAAAACAAGAAAATGCCTGGACATATGGGTGCTGAAAAGACAACTGTTCTTAATTTAGAAGTTGTCAAAGTAATGCCTGAAAAGAATCTTATACTAATAAAGGGTGGTATCCCAGGTCCAAATAAAGGGACTGTAGTTATAAGAAATACAGTTAAGGCTTAATTTTCTGTAGAAAGGAGGAATAATGATGCCTGTAGTAGGATTATTTAATAAAGAAGGACAAAAAGTTGGAGATTTCCAATTAAATGAGAATGTGTTCGGAGTTGAAATAAATGAACATGCAATGCATCAAGTAGTTGTAGCATTACTTGCGAATAAAAGACAAGGAACTCAATCAGCTAAAACAAGAGCTGAAGTTTCAGGTGGTGGAATAAAGCCATGGAGACAAAAGGGAACTGGTAGAGCAAGACAAGGTTCAACTAGATCACCACAATGGGCTCATGGTGGTATTGTATTTGCACCAAAGCCAAGAAGTTATAGAGTATCTATACCAAAGACTATGAGAAGAGTTGCTATGAAATCTGCACTAAGCAGTAAAGTAGTTGATAACAGCTTATTAGTTCTTGAAGGATTAGATTTCGAAACTCCAAAGACAAAGCAAGTTATTAGTCTTTTAAATGCATTAGAAGCTAAGAAGACATTAATAGTAACTGCAGAATCAAATGAGAATGTATATAAATCAGCAAGAAACATTCCTGGAGTAGCAGTAGTTCCAGTAAACAATATAAATGTTTATGATTTATTAAAATATGATAAGCTAGTGATCACAAAAGATGCAGTAGCTAAGATTGAGGAGGTGTACGCATAATGAATTTAAATAGCCATGATATAATAAGAAAGCCAGTTATAACTGAAAAGAGTATGGCAATAATGGCAGAAAAGAAATACACCTTCATAGTTCATAAATCAGCAAACAAAGTTCAAATAAAGAAAGCTGTAGAAGAAGTTTTCGGCGTTAAAGTTGAAGATGTTAAGACTATGAGAGTTGAAGGAAAAACAAAGAGAGTTGGCGTTCACATCGGAAAGAGAGCTGACTTCAAGAAAGCTGTAGTTAAATTATCAGCTGATAGTAAGAATATTGAATTCTTTGAAGGAATGCAATAATAATTAAAGCAGTTATTGGTCGAATGGCCAGATAAGCGTAAGAAGGAGGGAATTTAAATGGCAGTTAAGAAGTTTAACCCTACCACACCATCTAGAAGAAATATGACTATGTCAACTTTCGAAGAAATAACTACTGATGTACCAGAGAAATCACTTCTTGTATCATTAAGTAGCACTGGTGGTAGAAATGCACAGGGTAAGATAACTGTTAGACACCACGGTGGTGGAGCTAAGAGAAAATATAGAATTATAGATTTTAAGAGAAACAAAGATGGAGTTACAGCAAAGGTTGCTACTATAGAATACGATCCTAATAGATCTGCTTATATAGCACTTGTTGTATATGCTGATGGTGAGAAGAGATACATACTTGCTCCAGTAGGATTAAAAGTTGGAGATGTAGTAGTATCAGGACCAGAATCAGATATAAAACCAGGAAACGCTCTTCCTTTAAAGAATATTCCAGTTGGTACTTTTGTTCATAACATTGAACTACAAGCTGGTAAAGGTGGCCAAATGGTTAGATCAGCTGGTACAGCTGCTCAGTTAATGGCTAAAGAAGGAGCATATGCTACTTTAAGATTACCTTCAGGTGAAATGAGATATGTTAGAGTTGAATGCAGAGCTACTATAGGTACTGTATCAAACTTAACTCATGAAATCATTAAATTAGGTAAAGCTGGTAGAAAGAGACACATGGGTTGGAGACCAACTGTAAGAGGATCTGTAATGAACCCAGTAGACCATCCACACGGTGGTGGTGAAGGTAAGTCACCAGTAGGTAGACCATCTCCATTAACACCTTGGGGTAAACCAGCTCTTGGATACAAGACAAGAAAGCATAAAAAATACTCAGATAGATTCATCATTAAGAGAAGAAACGACAAGTAGTATGAAGAGAGTGTTAAATTCTCTTCATAGATTACTAACTTATTCAGAAAGTGAAGGGAGGATATTCTAGTGAGTAGATCAACTAAAAAGGGACCTTTCGTGCATGCTGGTCTTATGAAGAAAATAGAAGAAATGAATCAAGCTGGTGACAAGAAAGTTGTAAAGACTTGGTCAAGAAGCTCAACTATATTCCCACAAATGATTGGACACACAATTGCTGTTCATGATGGAAGAAAGCATGTTCCAGTTTATGTATCAGAAGATATGGTTGGACATAAATTAGGTGAATTTGCATTAACAAGAACTTTCAAAGGTCATGTTGATACAGAAAAGACTTCAAAGAGAAAGTAATAGCCTGGAAAGGAGGAACTTAAATGGAAGCTAAAGCCATTGCTAAGTATGTAAGAATGTCTCCTTTAAAAGTAGGAGTAGTTCTTGATTTAATAAGAGGAAAAAATGTTAATGAAGCTTTTGCTATATTACAATACACTCCAAAAGATGCTGCTGAGGTAATATCTAAGGTACTTAAGTCAGCTGTAGCTAACGCTGAAAACAATCATAGTTTAGACGTTAGTAGATTATTTGTAGCACAAGCACATGTAGGTCAAGGACCAACATTAAAGAGATTCAGACCTCATGCTCAAGGTAGAGCGTTCAGAATAAACAAGAGAACAAGTCATATAACACTTGTTGTTAAAGAAAGAGCTTAATAGAAGGAGGGAAACAGATGGGTCAAAAAGTACATCCTCATGGATTAAGAGTTGGCGTAATTAAAGATTGGAATGCTAAATGGTATGCTGATAAGAAAAACTTCGCTGATAATCTAGTTGAAGATCATCAAATAAGAGAATTCGTGAAGAAAGAATTATTCTCAGCAGGTATTTCTAAAATAGAAATCGAAAGAGCTGCAAAGAGAGTAAAGTTAAATATACACACTGCTAAACCTGGTGTTATCATCGGTAGAGGCGGAGCTGGTATAGAAAGCCTTAAAGGTAAACTTGAAAAGTTTGTAAAAGAAAAGAACGTACTTATAAACATAGTAGAAGTTAAGAATGCTGAAGCAAATGCTCAGTTAATGGCTGAAAACATAGCTTCACAACTAGAAAAGAGAATTTCTTTCAGAAGAGCAATGAAGCAAACAATACAAAGAGCTATGAGAACCGGAGTTAAGGGTGTTAAAACTGCTTGCGCTGGTAGACTTGGCGGAGCTGAAATTGCAAGAACAGAATTTTACCATGAAGGTACAATTCCACTTCAAACTTTAAGAGCAGATATAGATTATGGATTTGCAGAAGCAGATACAACTTACGGTAAAATTGGAGTAAAAGTTTGGGTTTACAATGGAGAAGTTCTTCCAACTAAAAAAGTAGAGAAAGAACAAGTAAACGCATAGTAAGAAAGGAGGAATAACATCATGTTAATGCCTAAAAGAGTAAAGCATCGTAAGGTACAACGTGGTAGAATGACAGGTAAAGCTACAAGAGGTAATTTCCTTGCGTACGGAGACTTTGGAATTCAAGCTACAACTTGTGGATGGATAACAAGCAATCAAATAGAAGCTGCGAGAATAGCTATAAACAGATACATCAGAAGAGGCGGTAAGCTTTGGATAAAGATATTTCCAGATAAGCCAGTTACTGAGAAACCTGCTGAAACAAGAATGGGATCTGGTAAAGGTTCACCTGAGTACTGGGTAGCAGTAGTTAAGCCAGGTAGAGTTCTATTCGAATTATCAGGAGTTCAAGAAGAAGTAGCAAGAGAAGCTATGAGACTTGCATCACACAAACTTCCTGTAAAGACTAAGTTCGTTACAAGAAGAGATTTTGAGGAAATGGGTGGTGAAGAATAATGAAAGCTACAGAATTAAAAGAATTAAGATCAAGCAATCCTCAAGATTTAAAGGTTAAATTAAACGACCTTAAAGCTGAATTATTCAATTTAAGATTCCAATTAGCAACTGGACAATTGGAAAATCCAATGAGAATAAAAGAAGTTAAGAAATCAATAGCTCAAATTAAAACAATAATAAGAGAAGAAGAATTGAAGGCATTCCAACAATAGTCTGAAAGGAGGTTTGTCCTGTGGAAAGAGGATTAAGAAAAAAGAGAATAGGAAGAGTTGTTTCAGATAAAATGGATAAGACTATAGTAGTTGCAGTAGAAACTAAGGTAAGACATCCATTGTATGGAAAGACAGTAAACAGAACTACTAAGTTTAAGGCTCATGATGAAAATAATGAAGCAAAAATAAATGATAGAGTATTAATAATGGAAACAAGACCATTATCAAAGGATAAGAGATGGAGACTTGTTGAAATACTTGAAAGAGCTAAGTAATTTAGCGTAAGTTTCGAAAGGAGGGTAATTCTATGATACAACAACAAACCTTACTTAAAGTCGCAGATAATTCTGGAGCAAAGGAAATAATGTGTATCAGAGTTTTAGGCGGTTCAAAAAGAAAGTATGGTAATATCGGAGATATCATCGTTGCTAGCGTTAAAAGTGCAACACCAGGCGGAGTTGTTAAAAAAGGTGATGTTGTAAAAGCAGTTATCGTTAGATCAGTAAGAGGTTTAAGAAGAGCAGATGGTTCATACATCAAATTTGATGAGAACGCTGCAGTTATTATAAAGGAAGATAAGCAACCAAGAGGAACTCGTATCTTCGGACCAGTTGCTAGGGAGCTAAGAGATAAAGAATTCAATAAAATATTATCATTAGCACCTGAAGTTCTATAATAGATTAGGAGGTGGCTAAGATGAAGGTACATGTTAGAAAAAACGACTCTGTAGTTGTAATTTCAGGTAAAGACGCTGGTAAAATCGGTGAAGTTTTAAGCGTATCACCAAAGACAGGAAAAGTACTTGTTAAGGGTGTTAATATAGTTAAGAAACATGAAAAGCCAAGCAGACAAAACATGCAAGGCGGAATAATAGAGACTGAAGCACCAATATATAGTTCAAAAGTTATGCTATATTGCGAAAAGTGCAAGAGTGCAACTAGAATAAGCCATAAGGTTTTAGAAGACGGAACTAAAGTTAGAGTGTGTAAGAAGTGTGGAGAAACATTCTAGGATCTGAAAGGAGGTACAAAAAATTATGCCAAGACTTCAAGAAAAATATGAAAAAGAAGTAGTTCAAGCAATGATGGAAAAGTTCGGTTATAAGAATGTAATGCAAGTTCCAAAGCTTGAAAAAATAATAGTTAATATGGGAGTAGGAGAGGCTAAAGACAATCCTAAAGCCCTAGAATCTGCTGTTAGTGACTTAACAATAATAGTAGGTCAAAAACCTGTTATAACAAGAGCAAAGAAATCAGTTGCTAACTTTAAGATAAGACAAAATATGCCATTAGGATGCAAGGTTACATTAAGAAAAGCAAAGATGTATGAATTTGCTGATAAATTAATGTCAATAGCTCTTCCAAGAGTTAGAGATTTCAGAGGAGTTTCAAGCAAATCTTTTGATGGTAGAGGAAATTACTCACTAGGAATCAAAGAACAATTAATATTCCCAGAAATCGAGTACGATAAAGTTGATAAAGTTAGAGGAATGGATATCATCTTCGTTACAACTGCTAACACTGACGAAGAAGCAAGAGAATTGTTAAGATTCTTGGGAATGCCATTCGCTCAATAATAAGGAGGGTTACGATGGCACGTAAAGCAATGATTGAAAAATGGAAAAAAGAGCCTAAGTTCCAAACTAGGGCTTATACTAGATGTAGACTATGTGGTAGACCACATTCTGTACTTAAAAAATTCGGAATTTGCCGTATCTGTTTTAGAGAACTTGCTTACAAAGGAGAAATACCTGGATGCAAGAAGGCAAGCTGGTAAAATCATTGATGTAATGAAAGGAGGCACAATATAATGGTTATGACAGATCCTATAGCAGATTTGCTAACACGTATAAGAAATGCAAATGCTGTGAGACATGAAGTAGTAGAGGTTCCTTCTTCTAACATAAAGAAGGCTGTAGTAAATTTATTATTACAAGAAGGTTACATTAAGAATGTTGAAGAGTACAATGATGGTGTTGTACCAATGTTAAGAATCGCTTTAAAATACGGTTCTAACAAAGAAAGAGTTATAACTGGATTAAAGAGAATATCTAAGCCAGGTTTAAGAGTATACTGTAAGAAAGATGATATTCCTAAGGTTCTTAATGGATTAGGAGTTGCGGTAATATCAACTTCAAAAGGTATAGTAGTTGATAGAGAAGCTAGAAAACAAGGCCTTGGTGGAGAAGTTATTTGCTACATATGGTAATTAACTGACCAATAAAAGGTAGTGTGTTTAAATATATTAGATCGTTTATGCCAAAATACAGGAGGTGCAATTATGTCAAGAGTTGGTAGATTGCCGATAGCTATCCCTGCTGGCGTAACTGTTACTGTAACACCAGACAACGTTGTTACAGTAAAGGGTCCAAAGGGAGAGCTAGTTAAAGCTATGCACAAGGACATAACAATAGCAGTAGAAGACAATCAAGTGGTTGTTACAAGACCAAGTGATGTAAAAGAACACAGAGCTCTACACGGTTTAACAAGAGCTTTAGTAAATAATATGGTTACAGGTGTAACTCAAGGATTCCAAAAAACATTGGAATTAATAGGTGTAGGTTATAGAGCACAATTACAAGGAAAGAAGCTTGTAATGAACCTTGGATACTCACACCCAGTAGAAGTAGAACCAGTTGATGGAGTAACTTTTGCTTTAGACGGAACTACAAAAGTTCTAGTTCAAGGTATTGATAAAGAAAAAGTTGGTGCAGTTGCTGCTGATATAAGATCATGGAGAGAACCAGAACCTTATAAAGGTAAAGGTATTAAATACTCTGATGAAGTTATCAGACGTAAGGAAGGTAAGACTGGTAAGAAGTAATAGAAAGGAGTGAACCTTATGTTCAAGAAGGTAGACAGAAAAGCGTCAAGAGAAAGACGTCACCTTAGAGTACGTAAGAAAGTTTTCGGTACTTCAGCTAGACCAAGACTTTCAGTTTATAGAAGTGAAAAGAATATATACGCTCAAATAATAGATGATGTTAATGCTGTTACTCTAGTAGCTGCTTCAACTCTAGATAAAGAATTTACAGGAAAAGCTGGAAGCAACAAAGAAGCTGCAAAATTTGTTGGTGAATTAGTTGCTAAAAGAGCTGCTGAAAAGGGAATAACAGAAGTTGTTTTCGATAGAGGCGGATATGTATATCATGGAAGAGTTCAAGAATTAGCTAACGGAGCAAGAGAAGCAGGACTAAAATTCTAAAAGGAGGGAAATACATGAGAATCGATCCTAGCACACTAGACCTTAAAGAAAAGGTTGTTTTTATAAACAGAGTTACTAAGGTTGTTAAGGGTGGTAGAAACTTCAGATTCAGCGCTTTAGTTGTTGTCGGAGACGGTAACGGTCACGTAGGCGTTGGAATGGGAAAGTCAATTGAAATACCTGAAGCAATTAGAAAAGGAATTGAAGATGCTAAGAAGAACTTAGTAGAAGTTGCAATAGTTGGAACAACAGTTCCTCATGAAATCTACGGAAAGTTCGGAACTGGTAAGGTTCTTATAATGCCAGCTACAGAAGGTACTGGAGTTATAGCAGGAGGTCCTGCAAGATCTGTACTTGAATTAGCAGGATTAAAGGATGTTAGAGCTAAGTCATTGGGGTCTAATAATCCAAGAAACATGGTTAACGCTACAATCAACGGATTAGCAAGCTTAAGGACAGCTGAAGATATAGCTAAATTAAGAGGAAAATCTGTTGAAGAAATTCTAGGTTAGGAGGGATCAAGCGATGGCTAAGCTAAAAGTTACATTAGTTAAAAGCTTAATAGGTAGAAAAAAGGACCATATCGCTACTGCAAATGCCCTTGGACTAAGAAAAATCGGTAAAACAGTAGAACATGAGGAAACTGCTCAAATCAGAGGTATGATAAACAAAGTTGACTACTTGTTAAAGGTAGAAGAAGTTTAATAACAAGGAGGTGTACTTAAATGAAACTTCATGAGTTAAAACCAGCTGCAGGCAGCAAGAAAGCTCCAAAGAGAGTAGGTAGAGGTACTGGTTCAGGATTAGGAAGAAACGCTGGTAAAGGTGAAAAGGGTCAAAATTCAAGAACTGGTGGTGGAGTTAGACCAGGATTTGAAGGGGGCCAAATGCCACTTTACAGAAGACTTCCTAAGAGAGGATTTACAAACATATTTGCTAAAGAATATGTTACTATAAACGTAGACAGATTAAACGTATTTGAAAACGGAACAGAAGTTACTCCTGATTTACTACTAGAAAGAAGAGTAGTAAGTAAGGTGCTAGACGGAGTTAAGATATTAGGAAACGGAAATGTTGAGAAGAGCCTAACAGTTAAAGGATGTAAGTTCTCAAAAACAGCAGCTGATAAAATAGTTGCTGCTGGAGGAAAAGTTGAGGTGATCTAATAATGCTATCAACCCTACGTAATGCCTGGAAGGTTCCGGAGTTAAGAAAAAGATTATTATGGACTTTTGTATTAGTTGCAATTTTCAGGATAGGAAATCATATTCCTGTTCCTGGAATTGATACATCACGTCTAGATACCCTTACACAGTCCGGAAGTTTATTTGGATTCTATGATTTAATTTCTGGTGGTGCTTTTAAGAGATTTAGCATATTTGCATTAGGTGTAGTTCCTTACATTAATGCATCGATTATAATGTCATTATTAAATATTTCTATTCCTCAGTTGGAACAACTTTCTAAAGAAGGTGAAGAGGGTAGAAAGAAGATACAAAAGATTACTAGATATGCATCCATAGTATTTGGATTTATAACTGCATACGGTACCTATGTTCTTATTCATAATATAGGAGCATTAAGAGCAGACACAGCATTTAATACATTTTTAATAATGTTAACATTAGTTGTTGGATCTACTTTTTGTATGTGGTTAGGTGATCAGATTACTGTTAAAGGTATAGGAAATGGTATTTCACTTTTAATATTTGTGAATATTATTTCTAAGTTCCCTTCAACAGTGAATACCATAATAGGTACTCAATCTAAGGGAGATACAAATATAGTTGAGGTGTTTTTATTAGTTGTAGCAGCACTTGCCTTATTAGCATCAGTTGTTTATCTATCTCTTGCCGAGAGAAGAATAACTGTTCAATATGCAGGTAAAGCAGTTGGTGGTAAAGTATATAAAGGTCAATCAACTCATATTCCTTTAAGTTTAATAGGATCAACAGTAATAGCTATAATCTTTGCTATGTCAGTAATGCAATTTCCAAATGTAATTGCTCAGTTTTTCCCAACAAAGAGTTGGTCACAATGGATTCAGGCAGGAACATGGAGTCCCTTTAACCCAAATAGATGGTTGTATATAGTTTGTGAAGCTATACTAACAATATTCTTTACTTGGTTCTATACTCAAGTTACTTTTAAACCTGAAGAAATGGCTGAGAATATGCACAAATCATCTGGATTTGTACCAGGCATAAGACCTGGTCAACCAACAGCAGATTATTTAACAAGAGTTTTGGATAGAATCTCATTAATAGGTGGTATTTTTGCGGCAGTCATAGCAGTACTACCAATAATATTAAATAATTATACAAACTTTAAGAATCTTCAATTTGGAGGAACAACTCTTCTAATAATGGTAAGTGTATCGCTAGAAGTTATGAGACAATTGCAATCTCAGCTTGTAATGAGACATTATCAAGGATTCCTTAAATAGATTAAACAATGGAGATGATGCCCGTGAAAATAGTATTATTAGGTCCTCCTGGAGCAGGAAAGGGAACACAGGCAAAATCAATTAGTAATAGATACTCCATTCCTCACATATCTACTGGTGATATATTCAGAAAGAATATTTCTGAAAATACTCCACTAGGTATAGAAGCTAAAAAATATATAAATGATGGTCAACTCGTGCCAGACGATGTGACTATCAATATGGTTAAAGATAGGCTTCAGCAAGAAGACTGTAAAAACGGATATCTATTAGATGGTTTTCCTAGGACAGTTCATCAAGCAGAGGCATTACAGTTATTTTTACAGGATAGAGGAGAAAGTTTGGATACATCTTTATGTATTGATGTACCGAAAGAATTTATTTTAGAAAGAATGACTGGTAGGAGAGTTTGTCCATCGTGTGGAGCTAGTTACCATGTAAAATTCAACCCACCAATAGTAGCTAGTAAGTGTGATGTTTGCGGAAGTGATATCATTCAAAGAAAAGACGATGCAGATGAGACCGTTAGGGAAAGACTTGATGTCTATGAAAGACAAACACAGCCACTGATTGATTTTTATAGTAGTAAAGATTTGCTGTCAGTTGTTGATGGTACTAAAGCAATCAATGAGGTCTTTGAAAGTATCTGTCGTATATTAGGGAGCGATAAGTAATGATTATATTAAAAAATGATAATGAAATCGACCTAATGAGAAAAGCAGGAAGACTTCTTGGAGAAGTATTATTACTTTTAGAAGAGAATATAAGACCAGGAATAACTACAGCTGAACTAGATAAAATTGCAGAAGAATTTATAACTAAGCATGGAGCAAAACCATCTTTTAAAGGCTTATATGGATTTCCTAGTTCACTTTGTATATCAGTTAATGAAGTTGTAGTTCATGGATTTCCAGGAAAGTACAGATTAAAAGAAGGGGATATTATAAGCGTCGATGGTGGTGTATTCTTAAATGGATATCACAGTGATGCTGCTAGAACCTTTGCTGTAGGTGAAATTTCTGATCAAGCAAAAAAATTAATAGATGTAACAAGAGAAAGTTTCTTTAAAGGAATTGAAAAAGCTCATGTAGGAAATAGATTGACAGATATATCATATGATATTCAACAATATGTTGAAGCAAATGGTTTTTCTGTAGTACGTGATTATGTAGGACACGGCATTGGTAAGGATGTGCATGAGGATCCTGAAGTTCCTAATTTTGGGCGTCCAGGTAGAGGTCCTAAGCTTACAGAAGGTATGGTTTTAGCTATTGAACCTATGGTTAACATAGGAGACTATCATGTTAAAACTTTATCTGATGATTGGACTGTAGTAACAGTTGATGGTAGTTTGTCAGCGCACTATGAAAATACTGTAGCTATACTACCAAATGGCCCTGAAATATTGACACTGATAAAATAAATACGTGTTGCTTAGTTATAAATTCACATCATGCCATTTTATTGGCTATGTTGATTTATGGCTAAGGTAATCATCGAGGTGAAAACTTTGCAAAAAGACACTTTAATTGGCGGAATGGTATTTTCTAAAGCTGGTAGAGATGAAGATAAGGCTTATATAGTTGTAGATCAACTTGATGAGAATTATGTTTTACTAGCAAATGGAGATACAAAGACATTAAAAATGCCAAAGAAAAAGAAACTAAAACATTTAGTTTTAACTAATAAGGTGGATGAACAGATCAAGAATTGCATATTATCTAATGATAGTACTGTAGATCTTAAAGTAAAGAGATATTTAAAACTTAATGGCACTGTCAAGGAGGTCTGATTACCTTATGTCAAAAGATGATGTAATAGAAATGCAGGGAGTTGTGCTAGAAGCACTACCAAATGCTATGTTTCAAGTTGAGTTAGAAAGCGGACATAAGATATTGGCACATATTTCAGGAAAGCTTAGAATGAACTTTATAAGAATCCTTCCTGGAGATAAAGTTACAATAGAACTGTCTCCATATGATTTAACAAGAGGAAGAATTACTTGGAGAGCTAAATAATAACTTTCTGAAATTATTACAATATTATATATTGTGTTTTATGAAATTCATATTAATAGCAATCAAATATTGCTAGCGAATATACTATTCAGAGTAACTTGAAAATATAAAAGATATTTTTAATACTCTAAAGGAATTTGAGGAGGGTTAGCGATGAAGGTAAGACCATCAGTTAAGCCTATTTGCGAAAAGTGCAAGGTTATAAGAAGAAAAGGAAGAGTAATGGTAATCTGTGAAAATCCAAAGCACAAGCAAAAACAAGGCTAATAAGAAAATATAAATTTTTAAAAATAATTTATATTAGTATGAAAGTATTTATTGACTTTTTACTAAAACTAAAATAAGATTATATAGGTATTTTCTTAATGCTAATAAATTTTAGGGCGGCTGACTATAGGCATTACCTATAGACCTAAAATTTTTTATATAATATATAAATTAAAAACTTTAGAAAACGCATTTCAATTACCAGGAGGTGTAACTTTTAATGGCAAGAATAGCAGGTGTTGACCTACCAAGAGAAAAAAGAGTTGAAATAGGTCTAACTTATATATATGGAATAGGACTACCTACTTCACACAAAATTCTTGAAGCAACAGGAGTAAATCCTGACACAAGAGTTAAGGATCTTACTGAAGAAGAAGTAAACGCAGTTAGAGATTATATCAACAAGAACTTAAATGTTGAAGGTGATCTTAGAAGAGATATTGCGTTAAACATAAAGAGATTAGTTGAAATTGGTTCTTACAGAGGAATTAGACATAGAAGAGGTCTTCCAGTAAGAGGTCAAAAGACTAAGACTAATGCTAGAACAAGAAAAGGTCCTAAGAAGACTATAGCTAACAAGAAGAAATAGTGAGGAGGTAAGACAATGGCAGCTCAAAAGGTTAAGAAGACAAGAAGAAGAAAAGAGAGAAAGAACGTTGAACATGGTGCTGCACACATCAAGTCAACTTTCAACAACTCTATTGTTACTTTAACTGATGTT
Organism: Clostridium manihotivorum; assembly: GCF_004015185.1. Taxonomy (GTDB): domain Bacteria; phylum Bacillota; class Clostridia; order Clostridiales; family Clostridiaceae; genus Clostridium_AR; species Clostridium_AR manihotivorum. The sequence continues at coordinate 843,764 of NZ_CP025746.1, forward strand.
CAAGGTAATGCATTATCATGGGCTAGTGCAGGTGGATTAGGTTTCAGAGGCTCAAGAAAGAGCACTCCATATGCAGCTCAAATGGCAGCAGAGACTGCTGCAAAGGCAGCTATGGAACACGGTTTAAAGAGTGTTGAAGTTTATGTTAAAGGTCCAGGAGCTGGTAGAGAAGCAGCAATAAGATCTTTACAAGCAGCTGGTCTTGAAGTTACATTAATAAAAGATGTTACTCCAATACCACATAACGGATGTAGACCACCAAAAAGAAGAAGAGTATAGTTACGTAATTAGGAGGTGTAATTAATGGCAAGATATACTGGAGCTACGTGCAGACTATGTAGAAGAGAAGGTATGAAACTATTCCTTAAAGGGGATAGATGCTATACAGACAAATGCGCATTTGTTAGAAGAAGCTATGCACCAGGACAGCATGGAGCAAGCAAGAAAAAGCTTTCTAACTATGGTGTACAATTAAGAGAAAAGCAAAAAGCTAAGAGAATATACGGTGTTCTTGAAAGCCAATTCTCAACATACTATGAAAAGGCTGAAAAATTAAGAGGTATTTCAGGTGAAAACCTATTAAAGCTTCTTGAATTAAGACTTGACAATGCTGTGTTTAGATTAGGATACGGTTCATCAAGAGTAGAAGCTAGACAATTAGTTAACCACGGTCATTTCTTAGTTAATGGTAAGAAGGTTGATATTGCTTCTTACAAATTATCTGTAAATGATGTTATAACAGTTTCAGAAAAGAGCAGAGCTTCTGAGAAGTTCAAGACTTTTGCTGAAAATCCAAAGCCATTACCAAAATGGTTAACAGGAAACCCTGACAACTTTGAAGGCAAGGTTGTAGCTGAACCTGCAAGAGAGGATATCGACGTACCAGTTAATGAAACACTTATCGTCGAATTATACAGCAAGTAATTTTTAATATTTGTATTAGGTATATTATCTTTTACAAATATAGGATCAGTTGCCCTCATAATAAGGTTGCCATTTTATATAAAAGGAGGGTTTGTTAATGTTAGAAATAGAAAAGCCAATAATCGAATGTGTTGAATCTAATGAGGACGGAACTTACGGAAAGTTTGTTGTGGAACCATTAGAAAGAGGTTATGGAACAACTCTTGGTAATGCGTTGAGAAGAATTTTACTTTCATCATTACCAGGAGCTGCACCAACATCAGTAAAAATTGATGGTGTAGTTCATGAGTTTTCTACAGTTACTGGTGTTAAGGAAGATGTTACAGAATTAATTCTTAACATGAAATCATTAGCACTTAGAATGACTGGAGATGGCCCAAAGACTATATACATTGATGCTAAAGGTCCTGGAGTAGTTACAGGAGCTGATATAAAGACTGATGGTGATGTAGAAGTTGTTAGCGAAGATTTACATATAGCAACTTTAGATGACAATGCTAAATTGTATATGGAAATTACAGTTAATAGAGGAAGAGGATACGTTTCTCAAAATAAAAATAAGAGCGATAGTCTTCCTATAGGTTCTATAGCAATGGACTCAATATATACTCCTGTAAAGAGAGTGAACTTTACTGTTGAAAACACTAGAGTAGGTCAAATCACTGATTATGACAAATTAACTTTAGAAGTTTGGACTAACGGAACAATAAAGATAGAAGAAGCTATAAGTTTATCTGCAAAGATTCTTATTGAACACTTCAAATTATTCATGACTCTTACAGACAACACTAATGATGTTGAAATAATGATAGAAAAAGAAGAAGATAACAAAGAAAAAGTACTTGAAATGACCATAGAAGAGCTTGATTTATCAGTTAGATCATATAACTGTTTAAAGAGAGCTGGTATTAACACTGTTCAAGAGCTTGCTCAAAGATCAATGGATGATATGATGAAGGTTAGAAACCTTGGTAAGAAGTCCCTTGAAGAAGTTGAGAGAAAGCTTAAAGAATTAGGTTTAGGTCTAAGATTAAATGACGAGTAAGTAAGGAGGTAAAGCTATGGCAGGATATCGTAAGTTAGGTCGTCCTACTGATCAGAGAAAAGCTATGCTAAGAAACCTTGTTACAAGCTTCTTAAAGCATGGTAAAATAGAAACAACTGAAACAAGAGCTAAAGAAGCGAGAAGCCTTGCAGAAAAGATGATTACTCTTGCAAAAAGAGGAGATCTTCATGCAAGAAGACAGGTTTTGTCTTTTGTTACGGAAGAAGCAGTAGTGAAGAATTTATTTGAAAATGTTGCTCCAAAATACACTGAGAGAAACGGTGGTTATACAAGAATGTATAAAGTTGGCCCAAGAAGAGGCGACGGAGCTGAAATAGTTATACTTGAATTAGTATAATTTACTGGGGATTAAGTTACGGCTTAGTCCCCATTTTAATATATACGTAGATTTATTATAACTAACTATGTCAGTGCTTTAACAGTGTAGAAAAAGGATGTATTATAAAGTATAATAGACAATAGATATTTGTCCATATTATAAAGTTTATTATTATTCTAATAAGCTTTATAATGTGATAAAGATGTACTATTTTAACCTTAGGATTTAAATGTCATAGTAATATAATCCTATAGATTTGTTGAAGTTCTAAATTGGTACATCTATATATATTTTATATGGAGGAGTCTAGATGAGCGATAAGATGGTTGAATGTAAGGAGCTTACCTTTAAATATATTAATGGTGAAAACGGAGAAGAAAAGTATGCCATAAATGGAGTAGACCTAGACGTAAAAAAGGGAGAATTTTTAGTTGTCCTAGGACATAACGGATCAGGTAAATCTACTATTGCTAAACATATAAATGCATTACTTCTTCCTAGTGGAGGCAAAGTTTATGTTGATGGCATAGATACATCTGATGTTAATAATACATGGGAAGTACGAAAAAGAGCTGGTATGGTGTTTCAAAACCCTGATAACCAAATGGTTGCTACTATTGTAGAAGAAGATGTAGCTTTTGGTCCTGAGAATTTAGGAGTTGAGCCTTCGGAAATAAGAAAAAGGGTTGATGAAAGTTTAAAAAAAGTTGAGATGTATGAATATAGAAAGCATGCGCCACATTTATTGTCAGGTGGCCAGAAACAAAGGATTGCCATAGCCGGTATATTAGCTATGAGGCCTCAATGTATAGTTTTAGATGAACCTACAGCAATGCTGGATCCTGTAGGTAGAAAAGAAGTTATAAATACAATAAAAGATGTTAACAAGAATTATGGCATAACAATAATTTTAATAACTCATTATATGGATGAAGCTGCAGAGGCTGATAGAATAGTTGTTATGGATCAAGGAAAGATAATTATTGAAGGTGTACCTAAAGAAGTATTTTCGCAAGTTGAAACAATGAAGAGAATAGGACTTGATGTACCTCAAGTTACTGAACTTGCTTACGAACTTAAAAAGTCGGGTATAGATATTAGCACTAAAATATTAAATGTAGATGAGATGGTGGATGCATTATGTCAATTAAAATAGAAAGTTTAACTCATATATATATGCCAAAATCGCCTTTTGAGAAGAAAGCACTAGATGATGTTTCCTTAGAAATATATGATGGTCAATTTGTTGCTTTGATAGGACATACTGGCTCTGGAAAGTCTACTTTAATTCAACACTTAAATGGTTTATTAAAGCCTTCTAGTGGTAAGATAATAGTAGATGATGTCAATATAACTGAGAAAGGCGTAAAGCTATCTGACATTAGAAAAAAGATAGGGCTTGTATTTCAATATCCTGAGTATCAATTATTTGAAGAGACAATAGAGAAAGATATACAGTTTGGCCCAAGGAATTTAGGCTTATCTGAAGAGGAAATTAGTATTAGAACAACGAGAGCTATGAAGATGGTTGGATTAGATTATGAGGAGTATAAGGATAAATCTCCATTTGAATTGAGTGGTGGGCAGAAGAGAAGAGTAGCTATAGCAGGTGTTGTTGCTATGGAACCTAAGATATTAATATTAGATGAACCTACTGCAGGTTTAGATCCAAAAGGTAGAGATGAGATTCTGGAGCAGATTAAGATACTCCATAAAGAATATAATATGACCATAATACTTGTAAGTCACAGCATGGAAGATGTTGCTAAGTTAGCAGATAGAGTTATTGTTATGAATAAAGGAAAGTGTATATTGGATGGTGTTCCCTCAGAAATATTTAATAAGATAGACATTCTAGAAGAAGTTGGCTTAGCCGCACCTCAAGTGACCTATTTGGTTAGAGAACTTAAAAATAAAGGCTTCAATATAAGCAGTAGTATATTTACAGTGGAACAGGCTAAGAAGGAGTTACTGGAGTATTTCAATAACAACAAGCAATAAGGTAAGGGGGAAGGTGCAATGTTAAAAGAGATAACTATTGGGCAGTATATACCAGGAGATTCATTCATACATAAGTTAGATCCTAGAACTAAGATATTAATATCAATATTTTTTATAATTTGTCTTTTTGTAATGAACAAGTATGTAGGGTATATTTTTGTAACGGCATTTTTAGGAGCTGCAATAATATTTTCTAAGATCCATATAAGATTTCTTTATAAAGGCCTAAAACCTGTATTTCTTCTTATAATTATAACAGCTGCTTTAAATATTTTTATGATACAAGGAAAGCCAGAGAATTTATTATATGCATGGGGATATCTAAAGATATACAAGGAAGGCATAGATACAGCACTATTTATGACTTTAAGGCTTATATTCTTAATATTAGGTACCTCATTACTAACTCTTACAACGTCACCAATAGAATTAACTGATGGAATAGAGAGGCTTCTTAATCCATTTAAGAAAATTGGAGTACCAGCACATGAACTTGCGATGATGATGACTATAGCATTAAGGTTCATACCTACATTAATGGATGAAACTGATAAGATTATGAAGGCTCAGCAAGCTAGAGGTGCAGATTTTGAGTCGGGTAATATTATACAAAAAGCAAAAAGCTTAATTCCTCTACTGGTGCCTCTATTCATCAGTTCTTTTAGAAGAGCAGATGAACTTGCAATGGCAATGGAGGCGAGATGCTATAGAGGAGGAGAAGGAAGAACAAGAATGAAGCAATTAAAGTATGGAGGAAGAGACTTTGTTGCATATGGAATAATTGCTCTTTTACTTGTTTTAAGTTTTTATGTGAGGTTTGGAATAAAATAGATTAGGTGATTTTTTTGAGAAATATAAAGATTATATTAGAATACGATGGAAGTAACTATTTTGGATGGCAAAGACAGAAACATGGAGCTACGGTTCAAAATAAGCTAGAAGAGGCTATAGGAAGTTTAACGAAAGAAAAGATAGAAGTTATAGGATGTTCTAGAACTGATTCAGGAGTACATGCTAAGGGATATGTGGCGAACTTTATAACAAATAGCACTATTCCTGGCGAAAAGTTCAAGGATGCAATTAACACCAGATTGCCAGAGGATATCTTGATAACTTTTTCAGAAGAAGTTTCAGATGACTTTCATGCAAGGTATTCTTCAAAGGGAAAGATGTATAGTTATACCATAAGAAACAATAGCATGCCAACAGTTATAGGCAGAAATTATTTTTATAATGTTAAAGAAGAGCTTGATGTTGAGGCTATGATTAATGGTGCTAAATATTTTATAGGAACTCATGATTTTAAAGCATTTCAAAATAAAGGTGGTTCAGTAAAGACATCTGTTAGAACAATAACACAACTTGATTTTGATATAAAGGATGATATTATTAAAATTTATGTATCTGGTGATGGCTTTTTGTATAATATGGTAAGAATAATAGTAGGAACCTTGATACTAGTTGGAAGAAATAAACTCAAACCTTGCGATGTAGAGAAGATAATATCAGATGGAATAAGGCAGAAAGCAGGCAAGTGTTCACCAGCTAGTGGTTTATGTTTAGAAAAAGTTTTTTATTAAAATATTGATGAAATTTATTGACACGCCCGTAAGCGTGTATTATAATAGTCTATGTTCGTGTGATACGTGTATAAGAACCAGTTGACCTGGGATCTTGACATTATAGATTTGACTAAATGTATAAGTACGCTTTAAAGAAAGTTCAGGGAGGGAAAACGATGAAATCATACATTGCAAAAACTAATGAAGTTGAAAGAAAATGGTATGTAGTTGACGCTGCTGGAAAGCCACTAGGAAGAGTTGCTAGCCAAGTTGCTTCAATATTAAGAGGTAAGAATAAGCCAACATTTACTCCAAATGTTGATTGCGGAGATTTCGTAATAGTTATAAATGCTGAAAAGGTTGTTTTAACTGGAAAGAAATTAGATCAAAAGTTCCTAAGAAAGCACAGCCTATATCCAGGTGGATTAAAAGAGACTCCATATAGAGAAGTTTTAGATAAGAAACCTGAATTCGCTTTTGAAGAATCTGTAAGAAGAATGCTTCCAAAAGGAGTTCTAGGAAGAAAAATGCTTACAAAATTAAAGGTTTATAGAGGTGCAGAACATAATCATGCAGCTCAAAATCCAGAAGTACTTGAATTAAAGTACTAATTTGACGCTCGGGAGGAGGATTTGAAATGGCAAAAGTTCAATACATGGCTACTGGAAGAAGAAAGAAATCAGTTGCAAGAGTTAGACTTGTTGCAGGTGAAGGTAAGGTAGTAGTAAATAATAAAGAAATAGAAACATATTTTGGTTTAGAAACTTTAAGAGTTATAGTTAATCAACCATTAGTATTAACTGGAACTAAAGATAAATTTGATGTTATAGTTAATGTACACGGTGGTGGATTGACAGGTCAAGCAGGAGCTATAAGACATGGTATATCAAGAGCTCTTGTTAAATCAGACGAAACTGTTAAGACAGATATTAAGAGAGCTGGTTTCTTAACTAGAGATCCAAGAATGAAGGAAAGAAAGAAATACGGTCTTAAGAAAGCTAGAAGATCACCACAGTTCTCAAAGAGATAGTATTTCAAAAAAGAGGAGTATTCCTCTTTTTTTTTGTTTTTACAACAGCATATATGAAACTTTATTATTTAGCAGTAAGGTTTCATATATGCTGCTAATATTAGGAGTTTTAATAGCTTTAAATAGCTAAAAGATGTATAAGATGATAGATTCCTTAGGTGTGAATTATAGAAGTTGGATTCAAAAAATCACTGAAAAGTTAGTTTCAGTGATTTTTTTATAGACTATATGCGCTAAAATAAGTATAAATATAGAGTTATTGCAAAAAATACTATAGATATTGTACTTATGGAGGTTATTATGAAAAAGAAGATATCTATATTATTTTTAGCCATCGTTTTATTAGCTACCAATGTAGTCGGCAGTGCCAGTGCTTTGGATAAGAATGCAAAAAACTCAGATAAGATAGTTTTAATAGATCCAGGACACGGAGGAATAGATGGCGGAGCTAAATCTAAAAATGGTACCATAGAGAAAGATATAAATTTGGCTATAGGCTTAAAATTAAGAGCCTATCTTGAGAAAAAGGGATATAAAATCTATATGACTAGATCTGATGATACTGGATTATATGAAAAGGGTAAGACTCTGAGAGAGAAAAAAGATGAAGACTTAGGAAATAGGGTGAAATTGAAAGAAAGTACTAAATGCAATATATTTGTAAGTATACATCAAAATATGTTTCCTCAAAGTAAATATTATGGTGCTCAGACATGGTATGCTAGTGATGAAGAAAGTAAAAAGTTAGGCGAGTTAATTCAAAATACATTGGTGGAGAAGATTGATAAAAATAATAAAAGAGTAGCGAAATCAGCCGGAGATGATTATAGGATTCTTAGAGATAAATTAGGAGTGCCAAGTGTTATAGTTGAATGTGGATTTTTATCGAATTCTAATGAAGAAGCGTTGCTAAAAACAGAGGCGTACCAACAAAAACTTGCAGATACTGTTGGTCACGCTATAGATAAATATTTTCAGTCTAAAAATGATGTTGAATAACTAAATTTCCTAGGAAATAATGAAGGCGTATTATAAAAAAGAGGATGCTTTGAAGACAATTGCTCTTGTTGTCTTTCAGAACATCCTCTTTATATATGACTGCTAGTTTTTCACAAGATATTTTGAAGTTATTATATTTGTCGATTGATCAGTAACTACCCAGTAAGTATTTCCTCTAATTAAAGAAAGGGGAGTAGTACCATCGCTTAAATAAAAATTATTATCTCTCCAGAATATTTTTTGAGCTTTACCACCTGTAAACAAAAAGCCATAGCCATCACCTTTATGAGAAAATATATCTTCATGATTTATTTTATCTTCATCTACATATTGAATAATAATATTTTTAAAGGATAATTCTTTATTTGTTATAACATTCTTCTCCACGATAGGACCGTTATAGTGTACATAATCCTCACCGTTATATGTAAAGCTGGAAGAAGTCTCTGGTGTGTATTCGATAAAAATGGTGTCGTAATTAGACTTGAAATTGTACTTTTCCAAATCTAGCTTGTTTATAAAATTAAAATGAGGTATTTCATTTAAAGTCATGTTTTTAATAACGTCTATTGAATCAGTTCTCTCTATTTTTTTATTATAGAATATTGCCCAATACTCTATATTACTATTTTTTTTATTATATGTTTCATATACTATATCACTTATTGTTATATTAGTGAGATTCTTAATCTTTACTGGTGAATATTTTATTCCTATAATAGAATTTTTAGATGAAACTTCAGTCATCCTTTCACCAGTTATAGGTGAAACACTTATACTGTTATGAGGAATTGAATCTTTATTGTTTTTATTTACTACTTTAAAGAAGTCATAAAATACTATTAATAGTAACACTATAATTAATGTATATATTAAAATGTCATAAATTTTAGTTGATAATTTTAATTTCATATAAGCTCCCTAAAATTATTTTACAATTAAATATAAGTTTGAATTTTTAATATTATGCAAGAATTATATAATTTATATTTAAGATAATCTATGGTTTAATATAATTAGAAAACAATTAAAGATTAAATTACAAATTTAATTAGATTCGTCTATATATAAGGGGAGGGGCTTATGAAAGAAATACATGTTTCAGAAATAGTTGAGGCAGTAAAAGAATTATGTATATCTTCTAACTATTTTTTAGGGGATGATTTAAAGGATAGTTTGGAAAAAGCAAAAGAAGAAGAAAATTGGGCTATAGCAAAAAGTGTATTAGAAAACATAGTATTAAATGCAGACTTAGCTAAGAATGAAAGGATGCCTATTTGCCAGGATACAGGTATGGCTTGCGTTTTTATAGATATAGGTCAAGAAGTACATATTAGTGGGGGACTTCTGGAAGATGCTATAAATGAAGGTGTAAGAAGAGGTTATGAAGAAGGATATCTTAGAAAATCTGTTGTAGGAGATCCTATAGAAAGAATTAATACTAAGGATAATACTCCAGCAGTAATATACTATAATATTGTAAGTGGAGATAAGCTTAAAATAACAGTGGCTCCAAAAGGTTTTGGATCAGAAAATATGAGTGCAATTAAGATGCTAAAACCTTCGGATGGATTAGAAGGTGTCAAAGAGTTTGTTTTAGATACTGTAAGTAAGGCTGGACCCAATCCATGTCCACCTATAGTAATAGGAGTAGGAATAGGAGGTACCTTTGATAAGGCTGCTACTTTGGCAAAAAAGGCTCTTGTGAGGAAGATAAATGAAAAACATAGCAATCCGTTTTATGCTGAGTTAGAGGAGGAATTGCTTTCTAAAATAAATGATTTAGGAATAGGCCCTCAAGGCTTTGGAGGCAGAACTACAGCATTAGGAGTTAATATTGAAGTGTACCCAACGCACATTGCAGGATTGCCTGTTGCTGTTAATATTAATTGCCATGCTACTAGACATGCTGAAATAGAATTGTAGGGGGAATATATATGGAAAGAAAAATTACCACTCCATTGACAGAAGATAAGGTGCTAGAGTTAACTGCAGGAGATACAGTCTTATTAAGTGGTGTAATATATACAGCTAGAGATGCAGCACACAAAAAGCTTATTGAACTTATTAATTCAGCTAAGCCGTTACCTATAGATATAAAAAATTCAGTTATCTATTATGTAGGACCAACTCCAGAAAAGCCGAAAGAGGTAATAGGGTCAGCAGGACCAACTACAAGTTACAGAATGGATTCATATACGCCTCAATTACTTGATTTAGGGCTTAAAGGAATGATAGGAAAGGGATTAAGAAGTAAAGACGTAGTAGAAAGTATGATAAAAAATAAAGCAATATATTTCGGAGCTATTGGCGGTGCTGGAGCACTTATATCCAAGTGTATAAAAAAAAGTGATATCGTAGCTTATGAAGAATTAGGTGCTGAAGCGGTTAGAAGATTAGAAGTTGAAGACTTACCGGTAGTTGTAATAATAGATAGTAAAGGTAACAACTTATATGAAATTGGAAGAAGAGACTATTTGGAAAGCCTAAAGTAATATAATAAAAAGACGTGTACAATAGGTTAAAAACTTAATGTAGGCGTCTTTTTATTATTATATACTTTTAAACCCTTTTCCTCTAACTTCTGATATATCGATTATGGTTATAAAAGCCTTCGGGTCAACAAGATGAATTGTATTTTTTAGTTCTATCATTTGACGAGTTGTAACGATACAATAAAGCATCTTCTTTCTGTCATGGGTATATTCACCTTCTGCAAATAGGGAGGTTACTCCTCTGTGCAAATCATTAATTATGTACCTTATTACGTCTTGTTCTCGTTCTGTCAGAATAAGAAGTAGGTTTTTTCGATTTAAGCCTCTTACCATAACGTCAAGAACATAACTTTGGATAAACATTGATATTAAAGTATAAAGAGATTTAGGAATACCGAAAAATATAGTTCCAACTGCTATAATTACTAAGTTAAGTGCAAAGTTAAGCTTGCCTATTTCAAAATTAGAATATTTCTTTCTAATTAGCATTGTAATTATATCTGTTCCACCAGTTGAACCATTTCTTGAAAATACCAGTCCAAAACCTATTCCACATATAACTCCACCGTAAATACAATAAAGAATAGCCTCATCTAGTACTATTATTTTAGAAAGAGGTGAGGTTATGATTAATGATGCTGATAAGGATGTCATACCTAATGCTGAATACATGGTAAATTTTTTGTCTAACTTAAAATAGCTAACTACAAATAGTGGCAAATTTAAGATGAATACAGTAAAACCAGCTTTGAAACCAGTGAGATACTGAATAATTAGAGCTACACCTGTAGCACCACCACTTAAAAGTTTAGCATGAGTTAAGAATAGGTTTATTCCTAAGGATGATATAAAACAACCACTTATTATTATTATTATGTCTAATATATAAGTTTGTTTAGATTTTATGTAGTCCATTTTTTGACCCTCTCAATAAGATAATGTGTTTACATGAAAATTATATAAAAATAATCATGCTATGTAAAAACTGTAATCTGCTATAAAACGAAATTACAAGTTTTTATTCATCATAAAGTAAAAAATGCTATAAATTCTTCATTATTCCTTATAAGATCTTGTATACAATAATATGTATTAAAATATAACTAAATTTGAATATATGATTACTCATTACATATTGGATTTAAAAAAATATTTAATTAAATTATTTGCTAATATAGCATCTCCTACATAACTACTTAAATTCAACTTTCATAGTAATAGACAATAAATATGGTGTGATATAAAATATAAGTATTATAATTTAGATTTATATAAAATCTCTAAAGGAGTTTAGTAATGAGAGTTAAGCTTCCAGGCAGTATGAAGACAAAAATAATTATACTCATGATATTAGTATTTGTTAGTATCGCTATCTTTATAAAAGAAGGGATAGAAAATAGAAAAGAAAATAATGTTAATACAAAGACTAATCAGCAATTTATACAAGTTAAATAACGGTTAACTACTTCTATAAGATTGCATAAATAAAAAATTACTAAAATACAATATATACGTAAATAATATGTTATATTGTAGGAGCAGTAATTTATGAAGGTATTAGTAACAGGTGGAGCTGGATATATAGGAAGTACTGTATGTTCAGCACTCATTGATAGTGGACATGTTCCAGTAATCTTAGATTCGTTAATAACAGGAAGAAGAGAGTTCACTAAAGGTAGAATATTTTATCAAGGAGATATTGCTGACCAAAAACTTTTAGAAAAAATATTTGTGGAACATCCTGATATAAGTCATGTGATACATTGTGCAGCGTTAATTGTGGTTCCTGAATCAGTGGAAAATCCTTATGAATATTATAAGGAAAATGTATCAAAGTCACTAGAGTTATTCTATACGTTGAATAAATTTGGGTGCAATAATATAGTATTTAGCTCTTCGGCTTCAATATATGATGATGTGCCAGGATTTGAAGTAACTGAAGAAGCACCTCTTAATGCTAGAAGTCCTTATGCAAGAACAAAATGCATGATTGAGATGATATTAAAGGACTTTTGTAAGGCATATGGAATGAGGGGGATTGCTTTAAGATATTTTAATCCAATTGGAGCAGACCCACAAATGCGCTCTGGAATACATGTACAGTTTCCAAGTCATGTGTTAGGAAAGATGGTAGATGTAGCTATAGGTAATGAAAAAGTATTTAAGATAACCGGAGTTAATTGGGATACAAGAGATGGATCAGGAATAAGAGATTTTGTTCATGTTTGGGACTTAGCGCTTGCCCATGTTAAGGCTGTGGAGAAATTTGAAGAGGCTTTTGACCAATCCTCGGGAAGTGATAATTATCTAGCAATTAATTTAGGAACCGGTGATGGAGTAACAGTAAAAGAACTTGTTAATGCCTTTGAAAGAGTATACGGAAAGAAAATAGATAAAGAAGAAGCACCATCGAGGCCTGGAGATGTGGCAGGTTCATATGCTAGTATAGACAAAGCAAAGAGAATACTCAATTGGCAGCCAACTATGTCTATAGAGAAAGGTATTGAAGATGCACTTAAGTGGGCAGAGGTTAGAGAAAATATAATTAAATTCTAGATATATTGATTTCTGCAGTATTGCAAGTAATAGTTTAAATACACTTATAATTACAGTTGAAAAAGCTTTTGTTAAGAGAAGCATAAAAACTTTCTATAAATATAAAAGCCATGCATAAAAAGTAGACTAAGTTCTTTTTATGCATGGCTATATTTATTTTAATTCATAGATATTTCTTTTCAATAGCAATATCTTAATATTAATCATTTGGAAGACTAATCTAACTCTACATGCTTTAATATGCCTTTTGATAATTGAAGTATTACCACCGCTGCGAAAAAATTCCAGATTAAGAAAGCCAAATATATTGCATAGTGCCCCAAAAATGATAGTTGGCTGGCAATAACTGCCGCACCTATTATTCCTGGAAGTACATATACTATAATAGAGAGGAACATTAGTAGCCCTTTTATCATTTCTGAGTTCATTCCACCAAATAATCTAAGATTTAATACAGCTCCATAAGTAAATACAAATCCGAAGGAGATGTAAACAAGCATACACATAATAGTATCTATTGGATTGGCCTTTATTAATATACCTAAAATCATAAATACTATAATGCTATCAGATATATACTTCAATACTGAAGATAAAGTAGCCCAAAATATTTTTTTATCATCGCTATCAGGAATTAAAAATATATATGGTTTGGAAGCTTCAAAATTAAACTTTGATGAGAAGTTTGATAAACAACCTAAATATATAGTAAAGTATAGAAATATATTAATCTCTTTGATTGGAAAAAATGCACCGTAGCATATGGCTCCTAGGATAAGGAAACCAGTATGTATGTTTATTAATCCAAAGCCTGTCTTCCTATACTCTAGGAGGTGCTTACTAAAAATAGCTTTTCCAAGCATGCTATCGTACTTGGAGGTTACCTTACGAGTCCTCCTTTTTCTTTTCCCTTGAAGCATAAATTCGTTTGACTTCATTTGCTTAGTCTTAAGATTTTTCATGTTCTCATTTAACTCAGATTTATCAAGGACATCCTCGTAGAAATCTAAGTCCAGCTTATATAAAACAAATACTATGATAGATAGCAATAATATCATTAGTGCCAAATATATAAATATACTATAGTTTAAACCGTAGAAGCATTGAGTGATGATAGCCTTAATCCAACCTATTATAGGTACATAGTCTAAGGAATTATTGCTATACATAGAAGTTAGATATATCAATACATTATCTTTGTTAGCATATCCACTATAGGCTGTATATAACAATATTACTGAACCGATAAATAGTACCGCTGCTTTAAAAACTTCCTTTAAAAAAGGTTTCTTTGAGCACAAACTAAAAGCAAATACAGATATAAAGGATATTGTTACAAAGAATACGATATACGTAAATAGCAATAAGAAAACCCCAAAAGGAACGAACTTAAACCAATTAATAAGGTTTGGAATTTGAAATAAAATAAATAATGATGTTACGAATATTGTCTGTATCTCTTTTATAAATCCATACATCAATATATTTTGTGGTTTTATGGGAGATGTAAAGGCAAGGTTTACATCACTCATTAAGAATGAGGAGCTTCTCTTTTGCACACCTGAGTATATAGAAAATAAAAAAATAATTATAGTAATAAAAGTGGATATTCCTATAAAGTATCTAGGTGAAGTGGTTCTTATAAGAGACTTCCTTGTTAAGTAGGGCATTATAACACAATAAGCAAGTAAGAGAATATAAACCAATATTGGTACTAACTTAGAAGGTTTTCTTCTTATCAGCTTTATGTTGTTTATAAGGCTTCTTCTTAGTATATATAAAAGTGGTGACATGTTATTTTTCCTCCGTAAATTCAAAGAATATATCTTCTAAGGATTCATCGGCTTCATTAAATTCATTCTTTGTTTTTGATACTACAATTTCACCATTCTTCATTATCAATATTCTATCCCAAAGTTCCTCCATGCTATCCAGTAGATGAGTACTTATTAAGATTGAAGCACCTTCATCCCTAAGTTCACATATCAAATTCTTTAATTCTTTTATTGCTTTTGGGTCTAAGCCAATCATAGGCTCATCGAATAGAATTACTTGAGGATTGGTAATAAGACCACATATTATACTAACTTTTTGCTGCATTCCCTTTGATAGTTCTTGAGCTAGTTTTTCTTTTTTATCACTCATATCAAATATGGTAAGAAGCTTTTCGGCTTTATCTTCATAACTTTTTATGCCATAGGCTCTAGCTATAAAATGAATATGTTCTTCCACCGTAAGCAGAGGATATAGTGAGGGTAACTCAGGGATGTAGCCAAATAAACGCTTACCATCAGGAGTTTTATTAATTTTACCACATATTTTTATTTCTCCATCATACTTAAGTAAGCCGGCAATAGATTTTAAAGTGGTTGATTTTCCTGCCCCATTTGGGCCAACTAAAACTGCAATTTCCCCTTTATTTATGGTGAAATTTATATTCTTGGCAGCTTCTAGCTTATTATATTTTTTATTTAGATTTATAACCTCTAGCATAGATATCTCCTCCGTAGTTATAATGATATCCTATATTGTACCATTAAATACCATATATTTCTCTATAAGTAAACAAATTTAAGAGAATTTTAAGGTGATAAATAGGAGATTTATAACCTATAAAAGATACTTTATGAAGATTAAAATTTATTTCTAAGCAACCAAATAAATATCAATCTATTTGAAACTTGATTATTAATAGGAATGTAGGTGAAAAGTTGGTACAATAGTAATGCTAATACTTATATAATATTTTGGCCAAGGTATTAAATATTGAACATATTTAAGAGCAAAGAATAGGAGAAAATGCATTTAAATTCAACGTAATGGTCAATCTGTTATTATGGTTAATAGAATAATCTTAATAAATTTGTAAGAGTTTTATACGGTTTTTTTTAATTAAAGAGTACTAACATAGTATTAGTATAGAAAAGTTTATTTAATTATTGTTGGGTTAGCATATAAATTAAGTTTTAAATAGGTACCAGTATATTTAAATATTAAGGAGTGTTTATTTTGGGGAAGTTCTCAATTTTAGTTGTAGATGATGAAAAGGAAATAAGAGATGCAATAGAGATATATTTAAGAGGTGAAGGGTTAAATATCATAAAGGCCGCAAATGGAATGGAAGCCTTAGATATGCTGAGAAGTAATACAATACATTTGATTATATTAGATGTGATGATGCCAAAGCTTGATGGTATAAGAACTTGCATGAGGATAAGAGAAGAAAATAACATACCCATTATAATGTTATCTGCAAAAACTGAAGATAGTGATAAGATACTAGGCCTAAATATTGGAGCAGATGATTATATATCCAAGCCATTCAATCATCTGGAACTTGTAGCTAGAGTGAAGTCTCAGTTAAGAAGATATGAAAGTCCTCTTGTAGTAGAGGAAAAAAGTAATATCATAAATATAAAAGATATGGTTTTAGATCAAAACTTAAAGAAAGTGTTTTTAAGGGGAGAAGAGATACGTTTAACAGCTACAGAGTTTAAGATATTATGTCTGTTTGCTCAAAACCCAGGGAGAGTTTTTTCAATAAAAGAGATATATGAAAGAGTATGGGCAGAACCTTTTTACAGGAGCGAAAATACAGTTACTGTACACATAAGAAGGATAAGAGAAAAGATTGAGATAGATGCAAAAGAGCCTGAGTATATAAAGGTGGTGTGGGGTATTGGGTATAAGATGGACAAGTAAGGCTGGAACAAAGATTAATAATTACTGGAGTAAAGTTTTTAAAATAGAAATATACCTTATAATTGCCACATTCTTGGCGTTAATATATTTTTTCTATAAAATAGATTTCCAAGACGATTGGAATTGGAAGTATGGAGTTTCGTGGAAAAATGTACTGTTAAGTGAGAATGAATACAGATTAAACAGACTAAAGTTAGATTCTTGGGATATGAGTAAGATATTTTCAAGTAGTACTAATGAATATACGCTGATACATGAAAATAAAAAAGATGATTGGAAAATAGATGATTTAAGAAGTAGTTTATATAAAATAAGTAATAACGTTGGCTTTGCAATAATAAACAAAAGTAGCGGAGATGTATTTACCAATAGAGAATGGCTATATAAGCAGATAAATAGTTCTGGAAAGAGTACGGAAGAGATATTAGATGATTTGGGATATGTAACTTATTACACAGTAGACAATGTTAATACTTTTAATTCTTATATTGTGAGAAATGATTTATTAGGAGATTACGATAAAAAGGTTTTAGCAAACTATAAGGAGGTTTATTTTATTAGAGATAGCTATTACACCTCCTATATAAGAGCCGTACAGTTATTTTTTATATTTATTATACTTTTAATTAGTTTCCTTGCTACAATGATTTTTAAAATAATAAGATATAGGAAAAAGAATGGTCGAGGCAGTTTAGATAGTATTATAAAATCACTTTTAATATATAAAAATTTTTTTAGGGCTAAACGTGGAATACTCGTTTTGCCAAGCTTGCTCAATAAGTATAGAGTAAAAGTGTTTAAGACTATTATAGTACTAGCGTTAGTTTTTATTGTTTTGATAATTATAGATTATAAAATGAATTATAGTATTAATAGGATTGATTATCTTCTGATAAGTGTAGGTATTTATAACTTTAGTGGTAATATTATCAGGATTATTAGAGATTTACTTTTTGTATTAGTAGGTATACTTCTATTAGATAGAGTTTATAAATTAGAGGAGCTTATAAATCAGACTAAAGTTTTAGCTACTGGAAACTTGAATAATAAGATTGCAATAGAAGATGCAGGGGATTCGTTTGGTGAACTCATAGAAAATATAAATTCTATAAGAGACGGTTATGAGATAGTCTTAGAGAACCAGCTTAAAAGTGAAAAACTAAAAACAGAGCTTATAACTAATGTATCACATGATCTTAGAACTCCGCTGACTTCTATAATTAATTATGTAGATATATTAAAAAGAGAGGATATAACTGAAGAGGAAAGAAAGGATTATCTAGAAATACTCAGTAATAAGTCTTATAAGCTTAAGAATCTGATAGATGACCTATTTGAAATATCAAAAATGAGCAGTGGCAAGGTAACATTAGAAAAGAACGACCTAGATATTGTAGAACTTGTATATCAGACCTTAGGAGAATATATAGAGTTATATGAGGAAAAGGAACTTGAAGTTAGAGTTAATGCTCCAGAAAGCCTAATGGTAAAGCTGGATGGATACAGAATGTCTAGAGTGCTTAATAATATAATTATAAATGCAATAAAATACTCAATGAATAATACAAGGATATATATAGATATTGTTGATTCTAGTGAAGCTATAAAAATATCTTTTAAAAACATTGCCTTTTATGAAATGAATTTTAATAATGATGAGATTTTTGAAAGATTTGTAAGAGGTGATAGCTCAAGAAATTCAGAGGTTGATGGATCGGGGCTTGGTCTTGCGATAGCTAGGAGTATAGTTGAGCTTCACAGTGGAAAGATGGACATTGAAACCGAAGGAGATATGTTTAAGCTTTATATAAGTATTCCTAAGGACTTAGAGTAAACTAAATATGCTCTTTACTTTTTATATTAATTACATTAACATAATTTATAAAATATAAAAGTCATTGAAATGCTTCAACCTTAAAAATATATAACATTACCATTAGTTTTATAAGTTTGTTGGTTAAAGTTAAATCAATGTAGTAAGGAGGAATATTATATGAAAGTTACATTTATAGAGTATCCAAAATGCAGTACTTGCAGAAAGGCTAAAAAGTGGCTTCAAGATAATAATATAGACTTTATTGATAGAGTGATTAATGAAGATAATCCTAAAAAAGAGGAGTTAAAGCTTTGGCTTGATAAAAGTGGATTACCAATTAATAAGTTCTTTAATACAAGTGGAAGACTGTATAAAGAATTAAATTTGAAAGATAAGGTTAAGACTGCCTCAGAAGATGAACTTTTAGAGATTCTCTCAACAGATGGCATGCTTGTAAAAAGACCAATATTAATAAAGGATGATACTGTATTAGTTGGATTTAAGGAAGATCAATGGGAAGAGGATGTAAAAAATATTTCTTTGTAAAATATTTTTTTGAAGCATAATACTATTTTACTATAAATCTCAAACTTTAGGGTTTGAGATTTATTTTTTGTAGCACATCATAAGTATGCCAATTACTTACTGAGATATCACTCTTTAATTTTAGATAAACTATGTTTGAGATGAAATTGTTAATAACTGTGAGTATAAGGATAAACTTATAAGGTAAAAGATAATTAAGTTAAAGAACTGATAAAATTTTAAGTTTAGGCTCTGTTAAAGCACTGTGTTGAAATTAAGTGGTCAGTCATCTGATGCTTAGATGAGCTTGCGCAAAGAATTAATATGATTTTTTCATATTCCATGGCTAAAACTGTAAACTCACTACGTTCGAACATACAGTTTTACTCTTTAATGATCATAACTTTTATAAAATTCTTATATTTTGATTTAAATGAAAATAATATAAAATGTCTTGATTAAAAAGAGTAAAGAGTAAAAAATTATGTCGCCTGCCAGAATTTCTTCACATACGTTCAGAAAAGGCAGATGCGCAAAAAATCACTAATGAAGAACGTATTAGTGATTTTTAAAGCCATTCCATCTGAAAAAATCATTTAATTCTAGTTGCTCGCTCATATAGCATCTCCTTCATGACCACTTAATTTCAACAATATTATTAAACATAGCCTAAGTTTATTATAAAGTAATAGAGGTTAAGATACGAATTTATCTATATGGAATTCAGTAATAAAAACATGAAAATATATCCTTTAAAATTAAAATGGTTTAGTAAGGAAATAGAAGAAAAAATGAAATGTATACAATAAAGGTATATTATATTCACTTATTTCGGGAGAAAAGTAATTTTACAAAATTATTATTTGGTTATTATAATATATAAGACAATATATTGTGTTGCTAAGAATAGAATACTAATAAATATACTATATATTGTGGGGAGGAGAATTGCTATGAAAAATCTATCAGAGTTATGTGATATAGCGCTAAGCGCCATTAGTGGGGATACGGATATATATTCAAAGAAAAAATTTACTGATTCATTAGAGCATATAATGAGAGACAACATGAGTTATAACGATATGCTAAATTCTATAATTCAAGTTTGTCTTGAACTTACTACAGAAGAGGAACCAAAATGGCTTAATGGAGCAGCTAAACTATATATAGTAAAGTTGTACGATGAAGTAAGGGAAAATAGAGCACTTACTAAAGAAGAAGATCCTTATAAAAACTTTTATGATTTTGTTTCTGAGCTTACAGATAAAGGTCTTTATGGGAAGTATATTTTAGAGAATTACTCAAGAGATGATATAGATCAATTAGAAAAGTATATTGATCCCAAGAGAGACTTTTTATTTACATATAGTGGCATAAGCCTATTAGCTAAAAGATATCTAATTCAAGACTTTAATAGAAAGCCGCTTGAATTACCTCAGCAGATGTTTATGGGCATTGCTATGCATTTAGCTATACCAGAGAAAGATGATAAAAGAGTTTATTGGGCTAAAAGATTTTATGATGTACTTAGTTCATTAAAGGCAACTATGGCTACTCCTACTATGTCAAATGCTAGAAAGCCATTTTATCAGTTGAGTTCCTGTTTCATTGATACTGTAGAAGATAGTTTAAATGGAATATATAAATCTCTAGATAACTTTGCAAAGGTATCAAAGTTTGGTGGAGGTATGGGTATATACTTCGGTAAAGTAAGGGCTTTAGGTTCGGCTATAAGAGGTTTTAAGGGCGCTTCTGGAGGGGTTATTCCTTGGATAAAACTATACAATGATACTGCAATAGCTGTAGACCAGCTTGGAGTTAGGAATGGTAGTGTTTCTATTTGGTTAGATGCATGGCATAAGGATCTTCCGGAGTTTCTTCAATTGAAGACTAATAATGGGGATGATAGAAAGAAAGCTCATGATGTATTTCCAGGTATCTGCTACCCAGATCTTTTCTGGAAGCTTGCAGAAGAAAATATCGACAGCAATTGGTACTTAATGTGTCCACATGAAATCAGGACAGTTAAGGGATATTCGCTTGAAGATTTCTATGGAGAAGAGTGGGAAGAAAGATACTGGCAATGTGTAGATGATGAAAGAATTGAAAAGAAAGTTATGTGCGTAAAGGATATTGTCAGACTTATAATAAAGAGTGCCGCAGAGACAGGAACTCCATTTGCCTTCTACAGGGATGCTGCCAATAGAATGAATCCTAATAAGCATAAGGGAATGATTTATTCCTCAAATTTATGTACTGAGATAATGCAAAATATGAGCGCTATGGATATACAACAGGATGAGATACTAGACGAAAATGGAGATAAAATTGTTATAGAAAGAACTAAAGCTGGAGATTTTGTAGTATGTAATCTATCATCAGTAGTTCTAGGAAATGTTGATGTAAATAATGATGAAGAGCTTGAGTATATAGTGGAAACTCAAATAAGAGCTATGGACAATGTTATTGATTTAAATTACTATTCAGTGCCTTTTGCTGAGATTACAAATAAAAAATATAGAGCGGTAGGTCTTGGAACTAGTGGATATCATCATATGCTAGCTAACAATAAGATATCCTGGACTAGTGACTATCATGCAGAATTTGCAGATAAGGTTTATGAAAAGATTAACTACTATGCTATAAAAGCTTCTATGAAGATAGCTAAGGAAAAAGGAGCATATCCTCACTTTGAAGGTTCTGACTGGCATAATGGCGATTACTTCAAGATCAGAAACTATGAATCAAACCAATGGATGGAGCTAGCTGAAGAGATAAAGCAATATGGTATGAGGAATGGCTATCTATTGGCTGTTGCACCAAATGGATCTACAGCCACTCTTGCAGGTACGTCAGAGGGAATTGATCCAGTTATGGCTAGATTCTGGATGGAAGAGAAAAAAGGAAGTATAACTCCAAAGATTGCTCCTGACCTTTCTGAAGAAAATTATTGGTACTACAATTCAGCTTACAATATAGATCAAGCTTGGTGTGTAAAGATAAATGGAATAAGACAAAGGCATATAGATCAAGGTCAATCCTTCAATCTTTATATAACTACAAATTACACCATGAGACAAATAATGAACTTATATATAGAAGCGTGTAAATCTGGGGTTAAAAGTATATACTATGTGAGGTCAAAGTCCTTAACTGTAAGTGATTGTGAAAGTTGTTCTGCGTAGTATAAAATATTCTAATATGCATCCTTAAGGAGGGATTTTATATGGCAATTAGCAAAAAGCCTCTATTTAATGAAAATGGAGATACAGAAATATCAAAGAAAAAAATGGTCAATGGGAATACTACAAATCTTAATGACTTTAATAATATGAAATATACTTGGGTATCAGATTGGTATAGGCAGGCTATGAATAATTTCTGGATACCTGAAGAAATTAATTTAGCGCAAGATCTTAAGGATTACCCTAAGCTAACTGCAGAGGAAAGGGTAGCATATGATAAGATATTGTCCTTCTTAATTTTCTTGGATTCTATACAAACAGCGAACCTTGGAAATATAAATAACTATATTACAGCTAGTGAAGTAAATCTATGCTTAACTATACAAGCTTTTCAAGAAGCTGTTCACTCTCAAAGTTATAGTTATATGCTGGATACAATATGTCCACCAGAGAAGAGAAATGAAATATTATTTCAATGGAAGGATGATAAAATACTTCTTGAAAGAAATAAATTTATAGGAGATTTATATAATAACTTTGTTGAAGATCCAAATGAAGAAACCTTCTTAAAAACAATAATGGCTAATTATATTCTTGAGGGAATCTACTTCTATTCTGGTTTTATGTTTTTCTATAACTTAGAGAGAAATGGAAAGATGCCTGGATCAGCACAGGAGATAAGATATATAAATAGGGATGAAAATACACATCTTTGGCTATTTAGAAATATAATTAGAGAATTGCAAAGAGAAGAGCCACAGATGTTTACTGAGAAGTTAGCAGATGAATTAAGAGAGATGGTTAGAACTGGAGTAGAGAATGAAATAGCTTGGGGACATTACGTAATATCTGATGGAATTCAAGGCCTAAATAAGAAGATGATAAATGATTACATAAAGTACTTAGGAAATATAAGACTTAAGGATATAGGTTTTGAGCCTTTATTTGAAGGGTATGATAAGAACCCTGCTACTTGGGTAGATATTTATGCTGATGCAAACTCAGTTAAAACAGATTTCTTTGAAGCTAAATCTACTGCATATGCTAAGGCTGGTGCTTTAGTAGACGACTTATAAAATAAATAATAAAGTATATTTTTGAAGCTTTCATTAAAAATTATATAAAAATAAAACTTTAGGAGTGGTCATTGACTACTCCTAAAGTTTTGCTTAATAGTTATGAAACCACTCGTACTTCTCCTTCAAAGCTTGCAGGTTTAATTAGCTGAGATGGATCCAACATAAAATCTACTTGCTCCTTTGAATATAAACCTTCAGCATAAAGAATTTCTCTCATTGATTTATCTTCTTTAAGAGCTTTTTTTGCAAGCTCACAGGCTCTGTCATATCCTATATGTGGAACTAATGCAGTAACTAGAGCTGTTGATTTTTCAAGATTTTCAAGGCAGCGAGCTTCGTTTACTAAAATACCATCTACACACTTTTCTCTGAAGAGTACTGATGCTTTTTCTAGGAGATCAAGAGACTCTAGTAAGCTCTCTGCTATAAGTGGAATAAAGGCATTCAATTCAAGCTGTCCTGAAGAGGAGGCTAGTGTTATTGCAGTATCATTTGCAATAATTCTCATTGAGATTTGGCCTATCATTTCAGGAATTACAGGGTTTACCTTGCCAGGCATTATGGATGACCCTGCTTGACGAGCTGGAAGAGCTATTTCTCCAAATCCACCTCTAGGACCAGAATTTAAAATTCTAAGGTCGTTAGATATTTTTATAAGATTAGCTGCACAGGTTTTTAAGGCACTTGATACTTCTACAAAGGAATCAGTGTTTTGAGTACCATCTACTAATGAATTTGCTCTGTTTATATCAAGCTTAGTTAGATGTCTTAAGGTATCAGCTACAATAAAGATATATCTATCTGTTGCATTTAAGCCAGTACCTATAGCTGTTCCACCTAAATTTATATCTTTTAAATTTTCTTCAGTCTTACGGATTCTATATAGATCTCTTTCTAATACCTTTGAATATGCTCCAAATCCTTGACCTACAGTCATTGGAACTGCATCCATTAGCTGAGTTCTTCCAAGACGATATATTTCTGAAAATTGGTCTTCTTTTTCATTGAAAGCTTCTTTAAGCTTTTGTAGTTCTTTAATAACTGTCTTAACTTTTTTTATTGTAGCTATTCTAAGAGCAGTTGGACATACATCGTTTGTAGATTGTGACATATTAACATCATTTAAAGGATGAATGATAGAGTAATCACCTTTATTACCACCCATAAGCTCAATAGCTCTATTAGCAATAACTTCATTTACATTCATATTTGTTGAAGTACCAGCACCACCTTGGAAGGCACTTATTTTAAATTGATCATCAAAATTTCCTTCTATTACTTCTTCACTAGCCTTAATTATAGCTTCTGCCTTTTTTTCTTCTAGGTTCCCTAACTTCATATTGGTTATTGCTGCAGCTTTTTTTACAAGAGCAATTTCTCTCACAAAATCTATATTAATCGTTTTATTACATAAATTAAAGTTTTCAAGAGCACGTACAGTATTTATTCCGTAATACTTAGAATCATCAATTTCTTTAGAGCCAATTAAATCTTTTTCAATTCTATATTTCATAATATTAACCCTCACTATTCATTATAAATTTTTATAAGATGAATCCTTTGATAATAAAGTATGAATATCTATTAAAACCTTTGGCCAAAGATTTTTTTAAAAATAAAAAAGGTGTCTTCGCTACAACAGCGAAAACACCTTTGTTCTACATACATTATCATATTCTTTTGCCTACAAATTTGTCAATTGACACATATAAGTGATAAAATGTATATAATATTTTTGATACGATTTCATTAATAAAAAGTTAAAATTAATCTAATATTAATAATAAATATATTAATGGTATCGGTTATATATGGTAATATAATATATTTAATGTAAAATTATTGCACTATATAAATTGATTTATAGAAATATTCTAAGTTAATGCTGTTTATTGAATTATGATAAATGGAGAGTTTATTTTTATAAGGTATTACAGATGGAGTTAGAGGCAATTATAGTATTATGAGTTTATGCCAATAGAATGAAAGTAGTTTTTGTTGTATAAGATTTTTGAATCATTAGGAGCATAGCTGTAGGCTATTTCGTTATGCTTAAAAGCTGTAATATGGTCTCCGATTCTATCATAACAAACACATAACTGAAGATGAGGTAGCCAAGTCCAAGAGGCATCATTAAAGAAACCGAGACTATTTTCAGGCTTTTTTAGCTCAGTAGCTAACTCATACCAAAATATTGCTTGCTCTATTTTATTTTCGCACAGGTAAGAAAAGCCTATTCTACAGCAAGCTTCTGCTCTAGGCAGATCGTATTGAAAGCTTTTAAATGAATATTCTCTAGATTTTTCAAAATTGCTTATTGATTGGTAGTAATCTGAAATGTTTCCACAAACTCTTATATTATCTTCATACCAACCTAGGCCACTATCTAAAAAATTATTGTAGTTGGTAAGAGCTTCTTCAAATCTGCCATGATCGTAAAGTTCATGAGCATAGTATAGTATATCTCTAGGTATGAGTTTAAAACCCTCTTTTAATTTGGCTTCATAAATTTCTATATTTCTATTAGGTGTCGCTTTAACTTTTTGATGCGTTACAGATATATCACTATTGATTATGTTACCATATACCTCCAAGTATTCATGAATGAAGCCTCTCCATACAAAGTTTTTAGCTCGTTTAACAAGTCTATTCCGTCTATAGGAAGAAGCATGATTTCCGTATTCGTCAATTCCAATATTGTATCTCATAGTCACTGAATCTACATCAGTATTTAAATTTTGCTTTAGTAGCTTTAATTTATCAATGTCATCTGGTAGGAAAACGTCATCTGCATCCAACCATAAAATATAATCTTTTGTCGCTTTACTAAAAGCATAGTTCCTTGCAGCTGAGAAATCATCAATCCACTTAAAATCATATATATTGTTAGTATAATTTTTTAAGATATCTTTTGTTTTATCAGTAGAACCTGTGTCTACTACTATGATTTCATCTACTATATCTTTTATGCAATTTAGGCATCTTGCTATAGTCAATTCTTCATCACGAACTATCATACATAAACTTATACTTATATTATTACTCAATATACCAACCTCATTTCTACATTACACAATAATTAATATATTATGTTTTAGTATTTAAAGATGTACCACTTCTTACTGAGAACTAAATACATAGGCTGCCAAAATTTTTTCACATATGGTTAGAAAAGTCGTATGAGAAAAAATAGCTGAAGAAACTCGCTTCAGCTATTTTTAAAATTAATCTGACTTATCTTAAACGTATTATAGAAAGAACTGCTCCAGCTCCACCACCTATCAGCGTAGCAGTTCCTAATACTCCATATAGTTGTAGTATAATGGTTGAATTAGCATTCAAATCTACTATTATTGAGTTGTTGAAACTAGATAGTGAGATACTTGGATCTACTACTGAGGCTGTATTTGAAACTGAATTTATTAAGAGTCTAGAACTAACACCTAAAGCTGCTGTGAGATTAATGTGATAAGAAATATAGTAAGTTCCAGCATTGCTTACAGTAAAGACTGTGTTAGAGGCATCTATACTAATTCCTGGACCAATATTTTGGCTGTTCGGTAGGCTTATAGACGTACCTCCTAATAGTACAGCAATCGAGGCTCCTGTAGTGTTTGCGGCAAAAGCTGAATTAGCTGTGGTCGATGCGCCATTAGCTCCAGTAGCACCTGTGATACCAGTAGCACCAGTAGGACCTGTGGTACCAGTAACGCCAGTAGGGCCGATAGGACCAACATCTCCAGTAGGACCTGTGATACCCGTAGCGCCAGTAGGGCCGATAGGGCCAGCATCCCCAGTAGGACCAGTAATACCAGTAGCACCGGTAGGACCGATAGGGCCAGCATCCCCAGTAGGACCCGTAATACCAGTAGCACCGGTAGGACCCATAGGGCCAACATCCCCAGTAGGACCTGTGATACCAGTAGCACCGGTAGGACCGATATGGCCAGCATCCCCAGTAGGTCCTGTGATACCAGTAGCACCAGTAGGACCCATAGGACCAGCATCCCCAGTAGGACCTGTGATACCAGTAGCACCGGTAGGACCCATAGGGCCAACATCCCCAGTAGGACCTGTGATACCAGTAGCACCGGTAGGACCGATATGGCCAGCATCCCCAGTAAGACCTGTGATACCAGTAGTACCGGTAGGACCTGTGATACCAGTAGCACCGGTAAGGCCCATAGGACCAGTGTCCCCAGTAGGACCTGTAATGCCAGTAGCACCGGTAGGTCCTGTAGCGCCTGTAATTGAGATGGATCCTGTTAATCCAGTAGCACCGGTTGGGCCAGTAGACCCGGTAGCTCCTGTAGCTCCGGTTATGCAGGTACATCCAGTTGGAACGCTATCTTCATAGGTTATGATCAAGGTAGGTCTTCTATCAACAAACTGATATTTGGAAGATCTAAAACCTATTATAGACTGGTAGTTGTGTTCAATTCCTACAAGTGTAATTCCATAGTTGGGTATTAAGTTATAATACCAGTTTTTCACTAAGTTGGTTATATCAATGCTTATAAAGTTATTTATATTAAAATCTGTCACAGTAGTATAATAATTTGTTGGTTTTACATTTGGAGCGTTATTCCAATTAGTTAAGCATTGAGAAAAATCACTTAGATTGGAATAAATTCTTACTATTTGAGGTGAAAGCTGAGCATCGATTGACTGTTTTTTAAAAACAAAGAGATTTAATTTTGCTTCCTTTAGTATTTTTCCCTTAGGTATCATGCTATATATATCGAACTTAATTAGGATCCTAAAGTTGTTATAGCAAAAGCTATCATTTATTATTGAACCAGTGTAAAGAATTGAAGAATAGCAATTTATATCATTAGGAGCACCACTACTTATGAAAGTATCCTGAGAGGGATTAATCTTTATTGTGGACACATAATCCTCTCCTTTATATCAAATTAACTATAGTTATAGTCTAGATATAATATGTGTTAGATACTATAAATGTACATAAATAAATTGATGAGATATATTATATTCAATATAAAGTTTTTATTTACAGTTATTTCATGAGGTGCGATTTTTAATAAATACAAAGTGTACTATTTCGTAATTTAAGATAAACTTAAGATTATCGTAAGCTTAAATTAACTTTAATCCTATATCATAATATTTGTAGCTTAGTTATTGGAAAAAGGGGAATCAATATGAACTCTTATAGGGATGAAAAGAATAGTATAAACAATCTAAGTGTTATTTTTGATGTTGTTGTAATAATAATTTGTATAGTAGGAATTGTTTTTGCATTGATTAATTAAAGCTTAATTTATAATAATAAGTTTTTACCAAGGATAGCTGTTTTTAGCTCATTGTAATAAGTTATTTAGTTTTCTAATAACTTATTACAATGAGCTTTTTTACTATTTAGACCAATTATAAGATTGTTATTATTTAAACCTAGAAATATCAATGGGTTAGAACTACTATTTAAGGGAAACAGTAAAAAGTGAAATTATGTCGCATGATAAAATTTCTTTACATAGGTTCGGAAAAAGCAGATGTGCAAAAAAGCTCACTTAAGTAGTTCGCTTCAGCGACTTTTTTTATGCAGAGGGAAGTTAAATTATAAAATAAACGATAATTATTATTAATTAATATTGACGATAAATATTAGCTATGATAAATTTATACATAATAAAGTAAATATTTGAAATTATAAATAATGATTAGCTATATGGATATAATAAAATTATATTAATCTGATTTTTTATTACGAAATTAATAAGATAAGATGTTGAGTAAAATATTTTATATTAAAATTTGAAAAGTTAGAAATCATAGAGGTGTTTTTTATGAATGAAGTATATATGGATATGGCCATAGAGATAGCTAATGGTGGGAGTGGATTTGTAAATCCTGATCCACTTGTAGGAGCTATAGTAGTTAAAGAAGGTAGAATTATAGGACAAGGATATTATAAAGCTTACGGCTGTGAAAAAGCTGAAATAGATGCTATAAAAAATTCAGTTGAAAGTACTAAAGACGGGGAACTATTTATAAATATAGAGCCAGAATTATCAATTGAAGACAAGAGTTATATAGATTTCATATTAAATAGCGGTATTAAGAAGATATATTTAGGTATGGAGAACCCTAAAAGCGGATTTAAGGGACAGATGAGGAAAATTTTATCTCATTTGGGTATAGAGGTTGTATATAACATACTAAAAGAAAAGTGTGAGGAACTAAATGAAATCTATACACACTATGTAAATAAAGGAACACCTTATGTATTTACAAAATGGGCTATGACCTTAGATGGAAAGCTTGCAAGTAGAACAGGTGATTCAAAGTGGATAAGTAGTGAGAAAAGCTTAGAGTTTGTTCATTATTTACGTCAGAGAGTAGCAGCTATAATGGTAGGAGAGAATACGGTTAAGGTAGATAATCCATTGCTTACAACTAGACTAAAAGGGATTACTATATCAAATCCATTAAGAGTAATAGTTTCTAAGTACGGTGATATTCCGTTAGACTCCAATGTTCTAAAGGTTGATGATAATGTTAAAACGTTAATTGTAGCATCAACTAAAATAGATGAAAAAAAAGAAAAAGAAATAATAAGTACTGGAGCAGAGATATTAAAAATAGAAGAAGTTGATGGCAAGTTACCTTTTAAAGAAATAGTAAAGCTGCTTGGAGAAAAAAATATAGATTCATTATATATAGAAGGAGGCAGTTCTTTATTGGCATCAGCTTTTGAAAGCGGAATTGTAAATAAGGTGTATGTTGCAATAGCTCCAAAGATAATTGGTGGACAAAATGCGGTAACTCCAGTTGGTGGACTGGGAATTGAAAAGATGAATGATGCTATAAGACTAAAAAAAGTAAGTCATGAGATAGTTGGAGATGATGTAATCTTCAAGGGATATATAGCTGAATAAATCAAATAGACTTTATGGAAATCTGTAGTAAAATAATAGCATATTATATTTATTTGAATGGGTTTAATAAAATTAGGATGAAGTTTAAATAACTTTAAAGGAGGATATTATGTTTTCTAAAATTAGCGAAACACTAGAGGAAATTAAAAATGGAAGTATTGTTGTACTGGTAGATGATGAAAATGAAGAGAATAATGGAGTGTTGGTGGCACTGTCAGAGTTAATAACTAAAGAAAGTATAAACTTTATGACTAAGCATGGAGCTGGTATTATCTATGCTGCACTTGAAGAAAACAGGTTTGAAGAGTTAAATCTGCCTAAATTAGTTGATGGAAGCGGAGTTAGTAATAGAAATGAGTTCTCAATTTCTTTAGATCACGAAAGTACTACCAATGGTGCATCTGCAGAAGAAAGAGCTGTAACAGTAAAAAAACTTATACAATCCGGTGAAACAAGACAAAACTTTAGAATTCCAGGAAATATATTTCCATGTAAAGCTGCAACAGGTGGAGTATTAAAAAAAGCAGCAAATGTTGAAGGTGCTGTTGATTTAGCAAAGCTTTCAGGATTGTATCCATCTGCTGTTATAACACAAATACTAAATGAAGATGGATCTATTGCAAAGTTAACTGATATAAAGAGATTAGCAGAAGAAAATAATTTAAAGATTGTATCTATTGAGGATATTATAGCTTATAGAAGAGAAAGCGAATGCTATGTGACTAAAGAAGCAGAAGCAAACTTGCCTACAGCATATGGAGATTTTAGAATGGTGGGATTTGTCAATAAACTAAATGGAGAGCATCATGTAGCCTTGGTTAAGGGAGATATAAGTGAAGAGGATGAAGTCTTAGTAAGAGTCCATTCAGAATGCCTTACTGGAGATGCATTTCACTCATTAAAATGTGACTGTGGTGAGCAATTAGCTGCTGCACTTAATACCATAGAGAAAGAAGGAAAAGGAGTATTGCTCTATCTTAGACAAGAAGGCAGAGGTATAGGACTCATAAACAAAATAAAGGCATATAAGCTTCAAGAAGAAGGTCTAGACACAGAAGAAGCAAATATAGCCTTAGGATTTCCAGCTGATATGAGGGATTATGGAATAGGAGCTCAAATACTTAGAGAGTTAAATGTAAGAAAGATAAGACTTATGACAAACAATCCTAAAAAGATAGTTGGTATAAAAGGACATGGAATAGAAGTAGTTGAAAGAGTTCCTTTAATAATGGATACAAATCTTCATAATGAGAAGTACTTTAAGACAAAGAAAGAGAAAATGGGACATCTGTTCTAAAAGTAATTACTATGTCGAAAAAGCAGAAATTTCTTCTTAAAAAATAAGAAAAGCTGACTATTTAAAAGGATAAATGATAATACTAAATAGGAAATCTTATTTTCAGAGAGGAGAGATTTAATATGCCAAACAATAATAATAATTCTCAAAAAAATAACAGCAAAAGAGATGTTGAGCACTTTAACGATCAACTAGGTGAAAATGCTTCAGAGGAATATAGAAGTGAAGAATATTCTAATGCATTAAAAAATGATACTAAAAATAAAAAATAGATATATTGGTTAGATGATATGAGGCTTAGAGCATATACCATTTATGATTAATTTATAAAATTAGGATTTAGCATAATTATGATTTGTGCTAGGTCCTTTTCTTTTAGTATAAACACCAGTTAGTCTATAGGGAACCTTTATAAAAACTTAATTTATATTTGTTATAAAATATAGGCTTCTAGTGACTTTGTGGCATGTATAAATTAATAGTTGAAGTTGGTTCCCTATAAGTCAGTTTCCAGATGAGCTAGGTTATTGCTATAGAGATATGGTTAAGTTAGGGTTTTATTGGTATGAATGTATTTTACATTAAGAGGAATAATATTAGTTGAAAAAAAGCAATTAAAATCGAGGTCAAAATGAGAAAAATAAAGCTTAATTTAAACGACTTAACTCTTATAATAATAGCATTGCTCTCAATATCATTAATATGTTCAATTACCTTATTCATAAGACCATTAATAGGAATGGCGGATAATGGAGATTTTTACAGAATAATAGGTCCTAATGGTTTGTATCATATTTCTAATTGTAGTAATGATACATTTTTTGGATACTTTAATAAGCAATATGGCATTTATAAGTACTTTAATGAGACTGGATTTATGATTTTATCAACACATTCATTAATGATACAAGTTGCTATAATTCTAAATAAGCTTTTAAATAGCAGAGAGATTTTTGATATAAGATTTTTAGCTCTTATATATATAGTTGTTACTGATTTTGCTGCTTACTTTATATTAAAGTCTTTCCTGAAAGAGATGAGTTTAAAGAGGTATAAGTTTTTTGCTGTAATACTTTTTGTTCTGATATTTTGCGATACCGGGTATATAGCGTACTTTAATTCCTTTTATGGAGAGGCTGTGAATTTTAGTTTTTTCCTATTGAGCATAGGTTTGCTTATATACATGTACTCTTTTGATAAGATTAAAGTTTCATATCTTCTGATATTTTCAGTTGTCTCTTTAATATTTATTGGATCAAAACAGCAGCTTGCACCAGTAGGAATAATATATTCTCTTATACTTTTTAGACTTATAATAACTGAAAGCTCTAAGTCATTAAAACATGCCTTGAAATTTCTTATAGCTTTATTTGTTATATGCTCTGCGATTTTTTACTTTTCTATAGTAGGCCCCTTTGATTATATAAACAGATATCATTCTATGACTAGAGGGGTATTGATAGATGAGCCTGGACCAGAAGAGATCTTAAAAGAGTTTAACATTAATCCTCAATATGCGATGCTTGCTGGTAATACTTTTTACAATCCTATACCAGTAATACAACCTGAAGATGACAAATTGATGAAGGAATTTTA
Source organism: Clostridium manihotivorum (assembly GCF_004015185.1). GTDB lineage: Bacteria > Bacillota > Clostridia > Clostridiales > Clostridiaceae > Clostridium_AR > Clostridium_AR manihotivorum. The sequence goes on from NZ_CP025746.1 coordinate 876,818, forward strand.
TTCTAAGTATTCTTTTGGATCAATAATAAAATATTACTTAAAGAACCCTGCAGCGCTAGGGAAAATGCTTAGTATTGCTTCAGAAAATGGATACAGTATAAGACCAACGGCAATGGGAAACTATGAAAAGATAGAAGGAAAAGCCTTTGGACAGAAAGCCTCATTTTTTACTATTTATAGCTATATTAAGTCAAGATATCTTCCACATAATATATTTTTTACAATGATTGTTATAGTAAGCTACTTTTTCTTTTCTATTAAGGATTATATTTATTATCTAAGAACAAAAGATGTAAAACATCAATTGATTGAAGAGGTCTTTCTTGCTGTTTTTCTCATAGGAATTTCGCAGGTGTTCGTATCAATCTTAGGGGCTGGGGATGCTGACTTAAGTAAGCATCTATTTATGTTTAATCTAAGTTTTGACATGCTGCTATACTTTTCTTGTATACGAATATTTAATCATATACAGAATAGAGAGAAGATTAAAGGTAAGCAAGGAAGGATTAATAAGTTTAAATTAATAATTGTTATGAGTATCTTAACTATATTTTTCCCATATAATCAATGTAATGCGGCTGAGAGAAAGGTAATGATTTTATATGATTCCTATAAGCATTTTTCATCTGACTATAGTAATCTAAATTGTTTAGTGAAGCTTGCAATGGAAGCTAATAATTCGGATATAAGCATTAGAAGACTGCCATGTGAATTAGGAGATGTGGATAGTTACAGTAAGATAATTGTACTGGACAATGAGGATAGTGGGATAGTTGAAAATACCTTGTACAAATTAGGAAACTATAAAGGAAAAGTTGTATGGTTATCTAATAATCAGAAGAAGATAAATAAATTGAAAAATGATAATCCCATTAAAACTATGAACATAGCGATTTTTAATCTGGATATAGATGATTATTTAAGCAAAAGTACTATTCTAAAAGAGTTAGATCAAGATAAAAGCAGGGGTAATAAAAGATATCTTGTGTTGGAGAAGATATATCCATTTATCAATTTAAATGAATTTAAGGAGAAAGTGGATTTTTTAAGTACTAAAAACATTCCCTTTATATGTGAGGTAATGCCGATTTACGAAAATATAGATTTTATTTCTATGAAGAAATTTACGGATTCTTTGATTTATGCGCAAAATAAAGGGGGAGCAGTGGTATTACATTCACCTATTTTTTATATATCTGATCCTAAAGGAGAAGAGGTTATTGAAAAAACTCAAATGGCTTTTTCTAATTACTTGAAATATAAGGTATATCCAGTGGCTGTTAGTATTCCAGATAGATGGATTTATAAAGATGATTATGGTTCAATGCTAAAATTATCAAACTCAATATTAATTGAGAAAGATAAAAAAGATAACATTATAGACTTTAATATGTTAAGTTTAAATCCCTATGAAACAGCAATAGAAAAAGTGGATATAGAAGATTTTATTAAGGATCCGATAAATCAAATCAGTCCAATAGGAATAACTATAAATTCTGATATAAGTTTGGTGGAACTCAAAGAAAATATTTTTTCTTTAAGCAGGGGAGGGATAGATTTTAGTGACTTAAGGGACGTAAATCTTAGAATTAGATTAAAAGATGATGAGATAAGAGGTAGTGATCATAAGATCTATCTAAATGGTAATCTACAATATTCTAGGTCTGTGGGGGAATAGTAATGAACCAAGGTTGTTTTCAAAAAAAAATAAATTTATTTGTCCAATATGTTCTTGTGCTTTTTATGTTGTTGAGTTTACCCATACGGTCTGTTAAAGTTAATGCTACGGAAAATAAAATTAAAGATTATTCTAAAATTAATTTGGAACCATGGGCTAATAATTTAAAAAGATTTTATATAAATAATAAAATTGAGATATTAAATGATACACTTATTTGTAATACTGATATTGTGGTTAACAAGTGGTGGGATATTCAAAAGCTAGAAGCAGATTTGCAAATGAGCATAAAAAAGAATATAGGAATATCGTTATTAGCTAATGGGAAAGAGTTCTACTCGAATAATTTGAATTATGATCCTAATACTAGTAATCAGAAGACTAAGGTACAAATACCTAATAGTTTAATCCGAGAAGGTGCGAATAGGATTTCCGTTAAAATTATAAGTGAAGATAAATTACTAGGCTACGAAGTTATAAATATATCTGATAAATCTAATATATTAGTTCAGTTTAAGGATAAAGAAGTAACAAATAATATAGACCAATTTCCATATCCATTTCTTAGGATAAGTGAGAATAAATATTCTAAGTGTAATCTTCTTATACCAAAAAACTATACAGATGAAGAATTGGAAGGTGCTTTGGTACTATCCTCCTACTTAAGAAGGCTGAGCTTAAATGAAGAGTTTAGAATAAGTCTAAACAGGTATACGCCAGAGTTAGATAATGAAAGTAAAGACATAATATATATAGGTAGGTACTCAAATCTTCCTTCTGAAATAAAAGCTGATTATATAAATCCTAAGAATATAGACTATAGTAAAACTGCTGTGATTGAAAAAGTAAAGGTCCGATCTAAGAAAAATAAGGATATCCATAGCGCTCTTATAATTGTTTCAGATGATGACAGCTTAAAGACGAAGGCTATAAAGGTACTTATGAATAAAAAAATAGTAGATAGCATGAAGTCAAATATCTTTATAGTTGACCAAAATACAAGTTTAATCACTGATAAGAGAGCTAATTCACCTGTAATAGAAGAAAAATCAAAAGAACGTGATGATAAGAAGAGATATTCTAGCTATAGGTTTGAAAATTATCCTAAACCATTTATTATAGATAATAAGTTCAATAATACTGCGTTGATATTACCTGCTTATTTAAATGAAGATGAATTAAACAGTTTGTGTTATATGGTTTCATACTTAGGAAGTAGTGTACTTGATGAATCATCAACCCTTAAAGTTATCAATTGCAACAATTTTAATGATGAACATAAGAATATGAATTTAATAATATACGGCACTGCTAAAAATAATAATATAATAAGAGATCTAAATGAAAAACTATGGTTTAAATATAAAACTGATTATACAAAGCTTTTGGAAAATGAAAAGCTATGTTTTTACGATGGCTACGCAAATAATACAGCTTTTTTTCAATTTGATAAATCTCCATTTAACAAAAAAAATGCAGCATTAATATTGACCTCACCTAATAGTGATACATTGAGAAAATCTATAGAATATTTATCTTCAGAAAGGTTTTCTAAGAGAATATCAGGCGATGGAGTAGTGATAGATAAGTATGGAAACTTGAAAAACTTTAGGTTTAAACAAGAAATGGCTGAGCCAATAAGTAGTCAGTTTAAAAAGTTGGATAACAAACCTAAAAAGTTAATAATATATTCTATAATGCTTCTTATAGTTTTATTTATAATAGTATTATTAAGTTCCATAAGTAAGAAAGTAAAAAGAAGATGATTTATTTCATATGATGTGGATAAAATGGAATAAAATGTTTAATAAAGTTCTTGCTAAATACTTTTATGTGTGTTATACTGAATTCGTTGTGATAAATTTTAATACAACGTAAAGATTTAATTAATATGATTGAACATACCTTTTTAGGCATATACTAATCCTATTTTTAAATCTTAATATATGAATAAAAAGGAGAAATGTTCAAATGGCAGATAAGAATTTAGTTTGCAAAGATTGTTCAAAAGAATTTGTTTTCACAGAAGGAGAACAAGCATTCTACAAAGAAAAAGGATTCGAAAACGAACCACAAAGATGTCCAGAATGCAGAAGAGCAAGAAAGCAACAAAACAATAACAGAGGATTCAGAAGATAATAATTGACTGAATATAGGCTATCTAAGAGAATTACTTCTTTTAGATAGCTTTTTTACTGTCAGAAGGAAATATATAATTTTTTCTAGCTAAATCTAGCAATTTAAATGGGTTATAACAGCAATTTATTTTAACAGTAAAAAAGAAATCTTATTCGCCTGTCAGAACTTCTTTATATACTTTCAGAGAAGGCAGATATGTAAATAAACAATTGGACTTAATTTCCATTATGTTAAGTAGGCTTTTTCTGGTAAAATCAATTAGAACTATATAAACTTAAAAACTAATCGATAACTATATATTTGGTTTAATAAAATATACATAGAGGGGTTAAAAATGAAGTGTTTTAAATCTCCAAAGTTAAGAGTGTCAATTATGCTCTTTATAATAATATTATTATTCGGTTCCTTAATTATGAATAGTATAAACATAGGCAAGAGTAGTAGTTTACCACAGGCAAAGTTAGGTGTAATTGATCTGAGAAATTGGAACTTTCAAAAAGATGGATTGCTAAATCTAAGTGGGCAGTGGGAATTCTATAGTGGAAGATTGATTGAACCACAAGAATTTGGTAAGGTAGCACTTGATAATAAGCAATATTCTTATATACCAGGTATATTTGCTACTCAAGGATATGGAACATATAGATTAAAGGTTTTAGCAGATAGACCAGAGGAACTTTATTCTCTTAAGATTGATTACATACAAAGTGCATACAAGCTTTGGGTTAATAACAATCTAGTGATGTCAAATGGAACTGTGGGAGATAGTAAGCAGAGCATGATCCCACAGCTTTTACCTAAGGTTGGAACCCTAAGTTCTGGCAACGGTGAATTTTACATAACGCTTCAAGTAAGTAATTATTATAGTAAGCTTGGGTTTATAGATAATATAGTTATGGGAGATCAGGATAAAGTAAGCAGCTATAGAGACAAAAAACTAGCTTTTGATTTGTTCATTTTAGGAAGTACCTTTATAGCAGCTTTATATAATTTGGGAGTTTTTGCCAGAAGAACTAAGGATAAGGCACCACTGTACTTTTCTCTTGTTTGCTTATTGGTTGCTCTTAGAACCATGTTCATAGGAGAACGTTTTTTCATAATGGTGTTTCCAAACTTTAATTATCAAGTGTCGGTAAAAGTGATGGTTCTTACTTTTTATATTTATATTCCTTTTATAATACTATTCATAAATAAGTGTTATGGAGAGATACTCAATAGAAATTTAGTAAGGATAGCTGTAGGATCTGGAATTCTATATACGCTCATAGTTGTTTTGAGTCCTATTAAATATTACTTAGAATATATACTTCCATTCGAAGGTTTTGCATTAGTGATGCTATTATATATGATGTACAAAATATATAGTATGTATATGATAAGTGGAAAAGCTGATTACATAGCCTTAGTAGGTTTGTTTGCGTTATTTATATCAAGAGTAAATGATATATTATATGAATACAGTATAATAATAACTACCTCTTTAGCTCCTATAGGAACTCTTATTTTTATAATAGCTAATTACTATGTGTTAGCTGGAAGACAGTCTGAAGCCTTCAACAGCTTGGAGGTAGCTAGTGAAAAGCTTAAGTCTATAAATAAATTAAGAGATGACTTTTTGGCTGTTACTTCACATGAACTTAAGACTCCACTTAATGGGATAATTGGGCTATCTCAAAGTTTGATAAATAATAATGCGTTGAGCCATGATGATGATGAAAATATAAAACTGATAAATTTAAGTGCCAAGAGATTATCCAATTTAGTGGATGATATGATGGTGTTTTCTAGACTGAAGAACGATAATATTGGGCTTTGTATCAAGCCAATTAACATTAGCAGGATAGTGGACATGGTTATAAGATTCTTAGAGATATCAGTAAAAAGTAAAGATATAAATATAATAAATTTAGTTGATAACTCTGTTCCGTATATACTGGCAGACGAGGATCGTATTCAACAGGTATTGTATAATTTGCTGTCCAATAGTATTAAGTTTACTCACAAAGGTAATATAGTAATAGCTTATAAAGTTGAAAAAGGATATATAAGTATTTCTGTGGAGGATCAAGGGATAGGTATACCCAGTGATAAGATTAATGATATATTTGAAATATATAAACAAGTTGATGGGGTATCTTTAAACTATGGAGGTACTGGAATAGGTTTGTATATAACCAAGAAACTTGTTGAGTTACATGGTGGGAGAATAGAAGTTGAGTCTAACTATGGAAGTGGCAGTAAGTTTACCTTCACTATTCCTTTATGCTCGGAAGAACAATTAATTGAATATATTATCGATGAAGAAGAAATCTGCCTTACTGAAGGTTGTGATGAAAATATAATTAAAAATGAATTGAATAACGAAAAACAATCTTCAGATCAGAGTGAAATAGGTGAGCTTAATAATAAAGACTCAGTCTCTAGAGTATATTCATATAAGATTTTAATAGTCGATGATGAATATGTGAATTTAAAGGTATTAGAAAATTACTTGACTGAAATTCCTTCTTCTATTCTTATTGCGTCTACAGGAAAAGAAGCGTTGCAAGTAATTGAAGAAAATGAAGATATAGATCTTGTAATTCTAGATATGATGATGCCAGATTTGTTGGGGTACGAAGTTTGTGAAAGGATAAGAAAGAAGAAAAATATCTTTGAACTTCCTATACTTATAATGACTGCTGATAGAAGAATAGAGAGCATAATTACTTCCTTCCAGTGTGGAGCTAACGATTATCTGACCAAGCCTTTTGACAAGAATGAGCTACTTGCTAGAATAACAACACTATTAATGCTCAAGAGTAAGGTTAAGGAAACAGTAAATCTTTCTGATCAAGTACTGGCTGCTAACAAAGAAGTTGAGTCGCTAAATGAGCAGAATGAGGAGCAGAGTAAGAAGGTAGAAGCTCTTATGGAGTATGATAAAATCAAGACCGAGTTCTTTACCAATATATCTCATGAGCTAAAGACACCATTAAACGTTATTTCTAGCACAATACAGCTATTAAATTCCTTAGATAAAGATAAAACCTTAGGAGATGAAAAGATAAAGTATTATCTTAGTATAATGAATCAAAATTCCTTAAGGCTTCTAAGGCTTATAAACAATCTTATCGACAGTACTAAGATAGATGGAGGTTATTTAAATCTGCAGCTTAAAAATGATAATATAGTTTATGTAATAGAGGATATATGCCAGTCTGTAACCGAATATGTAAACACTAAGAATATAAGCATAATATTTGATACAGATGTTGAAGAAAAAATAATGGCTTTTGATGAAGAAAAGATTGAGAGAATAATCTTGAATCTTCTTTCAAATGCAGTTAAGTTTACTAGAGAAAATGGAAGTATATTTGTGAATATATATGACAAAGATGATTGTATAGAGATTTCTATAAAAGACACAGGTATAGGGATTCCAAAAGAAATGACAGAATATATATTTGAACGTTTTGCCCAAGTCGATAAATCTATCACTAGGCAGAATGAAGGTAGTGGAATAGGCCTTTCTCTAGTGAAGTCTTTGGTTGAAATGCATGGTGGCAACATAAGAGTTGTAAGTGAAGTAAATGTTGGAAGTGAATTTATAATAGTTATGCCAGCAAAAGTATTAGAGGTTGATGAAAACTCTATTGCTTATAAGCAGATTAGAGAAGACTCAAAGTTAAAATATGATAAGAGCTTATCTATTGAGTTTTCTGATATATATTTATAATTAAATTTGTAACTAAAGGTTAGCATAATATTTGCAAAAAAACACTGGTATCTATAATACCTAAGTTGGAGATATTATAATATAAAGTTTTAGGTTGTATTGTTTTAATGTTATTATAGTTATGCTGATTGTAAGTTATTAGCAACGATATATAGCTAATATTAATATGATACATCTTTATAAATAAGAAATAATGAGGTTAAAATATATGAGTAATTTTAGTTTTGAAGAATTAGGAATTAGTGGAGAACTAGTAGAGGCGTTACACAAGTTGGGGTACAGAAATCCTTCTAAGGTTCAGCAGCAGGTAATACCTAAGGCGCTAGAGAATAGTGATATAATAGTAAAGGCTCAAACTGGAAGTGGAAAGACTGCTTCCTTTGGGATTCCTTTATGCGAGACAGTTGATATAGAGGAGAGGAGTCCGCAAGCTTTAATATTGACTCCCACTAGAGAACTCTGCGTTCAGGTAAAAGAAGAAATATCAAACATAGGAAGACTAAAAAAGGTTAAGGCTGTTGCAGTATTTGGAAAGCAGCCCTTTAGTGATCAAGCAAGGGATCTCAAGCAGAGGACACATGTAGTAGTTGGAACTCCAGGAAGAACCTTGGATCATATAGATAGAGGGACGATCGTATTAGATAAAGTAAAATATTTTATTATAGATGAAGCCGATGAAATGCTAAATATGGGATTTATAGATCAGGTGGAGCAAGTTATGAAAAAGCTTCCTAAGGACAGAGTTACTATGCTTTTTTCAGCAACTATATCTGAACAGATAGATGTGTTGTGTAGAAAGTATATGAAGGATCCTATAAAGATTGAAATTAATCCTGAAAGAATAACTACAGAGAGAATCAAACATGTTTGCTACAAAGTAGGATATGACTATAAGTTTAATTTATTAAAAGATATATTGATAACAGAAAATGTAGATAGTTCAATAATATTCTGTAGTACCAAAGAAAATGTTGATGAAGTCAGTGAAAAGCTTAAAGCTCAAGGATTTCCGTGCAGTAAACTTCATGGAGGCATGATGCAAGCAGAAAGATTAGAGGTTATTAATAGTTTTAAAAGAGGGTATTTTAGACTTTTAGTGGCTACTGATGTGGCAGCTAGAGGTATAGATGTCCAAGATGTAACTCATATAATAAACTATGATATACCAATGGAAAAGGAAAGTTATGTGCATCGAATAGGAAGGACTGGCCGTGCTGGCAAGCAAGGTAAGGCAATAACCTTTGTGAATAGCTTTGATAATAGATTCTTGCTACAGATTGAAGAGTATCTAGGATTTAGTATTTCTAAGGAAGAGATGCCTAGCAAAGACTTAGTTTTCAATATGAAAAAAGCTTTTTTAGAAAAGCTTAATTCTAAGCCAGTATTAAAAAAGGATAAAAGCAGTGAGCTAAATAAACAAATATATAAGATATATATAAATGCAGGAAAGAAGAAGAAGATAAGACCTGGAGATATAGTTGGAGCTATTCTTAATATAGAGGGAATTAGCAGTGATGATATAGGAATTATAGACATTCAAGATGGATTCTCTTATATAGATATACTTAACGGAAAAGGGAATACAGTATTAGAAGGGTTAAATACATCGAACATAAAAGGTAAGGCTGTTAAGGCTCAAAGAGCAAAAAAATAGCATAGATGAGGATAGTTTAAGGTTTCATAAAGTAAAAAAACCATGCATAGATAAAGATTAATATCTATGCATGGTTTTTTACTACTATTAGTCATTAACTACTATATTGTACTTTTGGCACTTTAATGAGACCGTTCTATGGGTTAGTCCTAATGCTTTCCCGGCCTTATTGAAACTCTTGTATTTCTCCATAGCAGCTCTTATGATTTGTTTTTCATATTCTTCAAAAGGCAAGATCTCATCACTATCTAGATTTATAACGCTCTTGGTATTAGTAGTAGACTTCTTTAAAAAGGACGGAAGATCGACTTCTCTAATGTACTCATCTGTACATAAATTCATAGCTCGCTCAATTATATTTTCTAATTCTCTTATGTTTCCAGGCCAGGAGTAATCCTGAAGCAGAAGTATGCACTCCTTACTTATACCTTTAATATTCTTATTTAGTTTTTCATTTAGTTTGGTTATAAAGTGTTCAACTAAAAGCCCTATGTCTTCTTTCCTTTCTTTCAATGGAGGAAGATTGATAGGAAGAACATTGAGTCTGTAGTATAAGTCTTCTCTAAACCCATTATCTTTTATCATTTCTTCAAGATTTCTATTGGTAGCTGCTATTACTCTAACATCTATTTTTTGGGGCCTAAGTCCTCCTAAGCTTTCAATTTCTCTTTCTTGAAGAACTCTTAATAGCTTAACCTGCATAGAAATAGGCATATCTCCTATTTCATCTAAGAATATGGTACCTTCATCAGCTATTGCAAATTTACCAGGTTTACTTTTTACAGCACCTGTAAAGGCGCCTTTCTCATAGCCAAAAAGTTCGCTTTCTAGTAAATTTTCTGGTATTGCAGCACAGTTAACTCGAACAAAGGGTTTATCTTTTCTGTCGCTATTATTATGTATAGCTTTTGCAATAAGCTCCTTTCCTGTACCACTTTCTCCTCTTATTAACACTGTAGAAGTGCTTTTAGAAGCCATCTCGCATATATGGAGTATATCTTTTAAAGTACCAGAGGAACCTATTATATCTTTAAAAGAGGATTGTAAAGAGGCGTGCTTATTTAACTCCTCTTTATAGTAGTTTAATTCATCTTCAGAGCGTTTTAACTTACCCATTAGTTCTTTAATTTCATTTATTGGCTTAGAAGTAGATATAATCCCCTTAAACTCTCCATCTATAAAAATAGGATCTAGAGTTGTTATTATCTCAACATTTTCTTTATTATGAATTACGTTTTCTACTTTCTTTCTTTCAGTAAAGGCTTTTACTCTATATCCGTTTGGAGACAAGGTGAAGATATCTTTTCCTATAACATTTTGAGATGCCTCAGGAAGATGTTCCTTATAGGCTGGATTTATATAGCTTACCTTACCGTACTCATCAACAAAACAGATCATATCATGAGAGGCTTCCAATATCTTGCTGAATTTTTCATTTAACTCTTTCATTCCAACAAGATCTGAGACATCTTGAAAAACTCCCACTGCGCCTATCACAGTATCATTAGTAAATATAGGGCTTCGATTTACCATTGTAATCTTATTGTTTATGTGTTGTATCTGACCGAATTGCTTTATCTTTCTCTCTATTATTTGAGGCAGCTCGCTTGTAGGAATTATGTTATTTACATTTTTTCCTATAACTTCTTCGTATTTGTGATCGATTATATTTAAGGCATAATCATTTATACTTATTATATTATAGTTTAAATCTATAACGATAATTCCAATAGGAACATTTTCTAGTATTTGATCATTAGCTATCTTACTTTCTTCTATAAAAGCATCTATAGAATTCATTAAGGTTGAGCCTTGATTTATATGGGTTTCTATATAATTAAGCAATTCTTGTACTGCATTTATTCCGCTTAAGGTTTCCTCTTTGCATCCAATTAGTATTGTTTCATTGGAATGGACTCTTAAGGATAATAACGCAAGCATGCTTATACCAAGCCAATCAGTATACTCGCTTTTCTTTATATATAGATTAATATTAAATTTTGACTTTATTTGTGATGCTTTATTCACTATCATTGCTGCAAAACGGGTATGTAACCCATTTGGGTCTTTTATAAAGATTTCTTTTGAGTACATAAATCATCCTCCTTGAAACTTGATAAAATTTATCAACCTATAAATTTAGTTGATAAAAAGTAATAACCTTGATTATATCATATAAATCAAGGCTTTGTAATAGAATATATTAGTAGATAGCAAAGTAGGTTGATAAAAAGTATCAGGAATCAATAATTTTTTTGAAGAGAATAAGAAAAATAATTATTAGTTACAATACATATTGAAGAAAAATTCTTCTTTTAAAGAGAGTTATTACAATTTTTTTTGCATTTTATGGTTTTAATTTGAGAAAAATGTTAAAGATATGTCGATTTAAATAAGTTGGCACGATAATTGCTTTAAATATTAGAGGTTGAAAATGAACAATTGAAATGTTTATTGTTTGAGATTAATTTATCTAGAAATATAAATAATAGTTTATTGTTTTATTTATAAGGAGGAATAACATAATGAAAAAAGGTATTGCAGCATCAAAGGGTTATGCAATAGGTAAAGTATTTATACAAGAGCATGAAGAAATCGTGATAAATGACGTAAAGATAAGCGATATACAAGCAGAAAAGGAATTACTTCAAAGAGCATTAGTTTCAGCTAAGGAACAATTAGAAAAGATAAAAGCAAAAGCTGCTGAATCAATGGGAGAAGAAAAAGCTGCTGTTTTTGAAGCTCATATAACACTTTTGGATGACCCAGAGTTTACAGGAGCTATGGAGCTTGAAATAGAAAACAATAGCTCAAATGCTATGAAGGCTGTTGCTGATGTAACTAATACATTTGTTATGATCTTCGAATCAATGGAAGATGCTTACATGAGAGAAAGAGCGGCTGATATAAAGGACGTTTCAAAGAGAATAATAGCTAATGTTGCTGGTAAGGTTGATAGTTTTGAAATAACAGAAGAAAATACTATAGTTGTAGCTCATGATTTAACTCCATCAGATACAGCTCAACTTGATAGAAGTAAGGTTGTTGCTTTCTTAACTAACATAGGTGGTAGAACATCACACTCTGCAATTATGGCAAGAACCCTTGAGATTCCTGCTGTTGTAGGATTAAAAGATATAACTACATCAGTAAAAAATGGAGATATAGTTATAGTTGACGGTATTGAAGGAACTATAATAGTTAATCCAGAAGCATCTGTAATAGAAGAATATAAGACTAAGAGAGAGAAGTTTATAGCAGAACAAGAAGAGTTAAAGAAACTTATATCTGTTAAGACAACTACTAAGTCAGGCAAGAGAGTAGAAGTTTGTGGTAACATAGGTAAGCCTGAAGATGTACATCAAGTTTTAGCTAATGGTGGAGATGGTGTAGGTCTATTCAGAACTGAATTCTTATACATGGATAGAGATAGTGCTCCAACTGAAGAAGAACAATTCGAAAGCTATAAGTATGTTCTTGAAAAGATGGAAGGAAAGCAAGTCGTTATAAGAACTCTAGATATCGGAGGAGATAAAACACTTCCATATCTTCCACTACCTGAAGAAATGAACCCATTCTTAGGTTATAGAGCTATAAGACTTTGTTTAGATAGAAAAGAGATATTTAAGGTTCAGTTAAGAGCATTATTAAGAGCTTCAATATATGGAAACTTATGTGTAATGTTCCCGATGATATCTGGCTTAGAAGAATTCCTTCAAGCTAAAGAAGTAGTTGATGAATGTAAGGCAGAATTAAAAGCAGAAGGAAAAGAATACTCAGAGACAACTCAATGGGGTATCATGGTTGAGATACCTGCAGCTGCAGTTTTTGCAGATGAGCTAGCTAAGTATGTAGATTTCTTCTCAATAGGAACAAATGACTTAATCCAATACACATTGGCTGCAGACAGAATGAGTGAAAAGGTATCATATCTTTACAATCCAATGCATCCATCAGTGTTAAGACTTATAAAGATGACAATAGAAGGTGCTCATAAACACGGAAAATGGGTTGGTATGTGTGGAGAAATGGCTGGCGATGAAACAGCTATACCAACACTTGTAGAATACGGTTTAGATGAATTCTCAATGAGTGCAAGTTCAATACTAAATGCTAAGAAAATAATAATGGAACAATAATAATTAAAAACCCTAAATGTTAATTCAAATACACATCAAGCTTATAAGATAATAGTTAACCCTAAGACTTTTATATAGTGTCCTTTTTAAACCCTATAAAAAGGATATGAAAATTAAGCTTGATGAGTTTTATAGAAAATAACCCTTATCCCTAAATACAAATACTTAAAATAAAGCTTTTGCGTAATGCAGAAGCTTTATTTTTTACTGTTTACAGACCTGTATATATAGAATATATATGTAATTAACTGTAATAAATTTTAGTATATTTAATAAATTAGAAGGACTCAAATTTGATACTTCTCTGAATAATTTTCTTTCAATGAAAATTGATTTACATTTGTATAATAGGATAGTAGTATAGTAAGAGATTTGTACGGACAATAGTTGGTTATAAAAGAGGATTAAACATTGAGGGGAGGATATGGTGCAATGGCAAGAAGTGAGGTTGTGAAGTTTAAAGAAGTTCAAGTTTGGATAAATATTTGGAGCTGTATATATAACTTGTTTATCTTAGTATACTTGAAATCCAAGGGGCTAGATAATGTGCAGGTAGGAATAGTCAATGCAATTAATATCATAGCGGGGACAGGCGGGCAGCTTATATTAGGATATCTTTGTGATCTTAAAGGAACTATAAAGAAGTTTATGATTCCTATGCTTATTATCTTGTTAGGAATATCGATGATTGTAAGTTATTTAGGCGGAAATTTATTAATTATTGCAATAGCAATTCTAGCTTTTATACAGGCACCAGTAGTTATGCTTATGACAACTTGGGCTATTAATAGTTCAGAAGAAACCAGAAGGCAGTTTGGAGGAATAAGAGCTTTTGCTGCTTTAGGATTTGCATTTACATCTTTAATAGCTGGAAAGATATTTGAGGTTATAGGGCTTAACAACATGTTTTTCTTTTATGCGTTTTTTATGTTGATAACTCTTATGAGGACTAGAAGTATAAAGGACATTAAAATAGAGAAAAGCAGTAAAAAGGTGAGTCCCTTTATACTTCTTAAAAATAAAGAGTTTATATTGATAATGATTATTTCCTCAGTTTACGCTCTAGTAATGAATATAATTTCCTTTAGTTCTCTTCTTATGTTAGATTTAGGTGGAACCACTGCACATGTAGGCTTATCAGCCTTTATAGCTGCACTTGTAGAGGCACCAGTGTACTTTGGAGCGCAGAAGCTTATGAGAAATAGGAGGAAAAGTTCGCTGCTTATATTTGCTATGACAGCTTATACTATAAGGTTTATATTCATGTATTTTGCAACCTCGTATATCCATCTACTTTTATTATCTTTTACACAGGTAATAACATATGCTATTTTTGAAATTGTAAGTAAGTATATGACCAGTGAAGCAGTTCCTTTAGAGCAACAGAATACAGCCTATAGTGTAATAGGAGCTGTTAGTTCTGTACTAGGTGGAGGGTTCTCTATCATTGCTGGAATGCTTATAAATAAATTTACACTTAAGGTAATACCTTTTAGTGCAGCAGTAGCTTCGATTGTAGTATTGATATTTATACTGATTTATGCGAAGTTATATGATAAAGATGAAAAAATAAAATATAGATATACTGCTTAGAAATAAGTCTACAGTTTAGAGAGTATGTTTTAAGTTCTAACTTTTTTATGATAATCCTAAAAGCTAACTGATATGTTAAAAGCTTAAGAGGTTTAATCATGAAGAAATAGAATTTTTATATAACTCTCTTTTTTACTGTCTAGGAGAATATAAAAATTATTGATAGCTAAACTTAGTAAATACACTGAAGAAAGTGCTTCAGCGAAATTTTTATTTTTCACAGCGAACTAAATGGATATGGTATCCGTATATAGGTTGAAATGCATTACTTATATAAGTATCATTGCTTTTTACCTAATCTTATAATTACTTTAACCGGGGTGAGTATTTTGAATGAGGATATAGAGCTAGTTACTAATGTACTTAGAGGGGATATAGATAGCTTTAATGCTTTAGTTAATAAATATGAGCTAATCGTACTAAGGTTTGTATATTCTATAACCAAAGATAAGGAGGCATCAGAAGATATTGCACAGGAAACTTTTATTACTGCATATAATAAGCTTTACTTATATGATAAGAGGTATAAATTTTCTAACTGGTTGCTTCAAATAAGTAAGAACAAAGCTATTGATTTTATGAGGAAGTATAAAAAGATATATGAATCCAATATAGAAGAAGCTAACAATTTAAGTTCAAGCGAAGCTTCACCTGAGGAGCAGCTTGAGTATAGTGATTTAAAAAAGGAAGTAGAAACCTTTATAGAATCCTTAGAAGAGTTAGATCGACAGATTATATTGCTAAGGTATAGCGGAGAAAGAACTTTTTTTGATATCTCGCAGATTCTATCAATTAGTGAATCCACCGTTAAGAGAAAATATTATAGACTTAGAGAAAAATTTAAAAAGTCTATAAACTATTGTAAAACCTTTGAGCAGGGAGGTATATCTAATGAATTGTTATAGTTTTAAGAAGAAATTAGATTTGTATTTAGAAGGCCAACTACAAAAGGACATAAAAGCTTCTATGGATAAACATATAAATCAGTGTGTACAGTGTAGAAAAATATATGAAGAAGAAAAAGAGATAGAAGAACTACTATCTAAAGCATTAAGTTTTGAAAAAATAGATTTTAAAAGCTCAAAAAATGAGATTATTAATTCTATAGATAAAGATAAATATAAAAAGGGTTATAAAAGTAACGTGAAGTATCATTTTATAAAGAATAAAAAACTCTATGTAATGGCGGCATCTTTTTTATTAATTCTTATAATGATACCCTTTATGAGGAATTATATAGTGGGATTAAGGGCCGAAAATCAAATTGGTAAGTCGGTTTCTAATGATAAAGATATTAATAATAAAGGAAAAGGTTTGAATAGTATTGCAGTTGAAGATTCAAGTAAAATAAACTCTAGCAAAGATATATCCTACGCAGACAATATAAATCTTAGTATAGATCACATTAATGATCAGCTATTTAGTGAAGACAGCAGATATAAGGAAGTTAATTTTAAAATATTGGATCAAGAAGCTGTTAATAAACTATTGCATTATGGTAAGTCGAAAGAAAAAGTTTCCCCTAGTAAAAGATATTCAGCTTATATAATTGGTAGAGGTAGTGATGGTCGAGAATTAGGAGATGGAGCCATTGCTATTAATGATAATATGAATAAAACAACAAAATACTACAATACATCCATAGTCGATGATGGTTTTACGGATTCTCCTAAATATGTTGAGTGGGTTGCTGATGATATTCTTCTCTTTATTGTAGGTGCAGGTTATAGTGATGAGATTAAAGGTGGTAATTTATATGCTCTAAACATGAAAACTGGAATAAGTGTTTTAGTATATGGGGTTAATGTTCCTTCTGAACAAATAAATAGTGTTAAATATAGCAATGAAAAATTAGAATTATCTATAATTCATTATACAGATTATCATTTTAAGTCATATACTGTTAGTAACAAAACTTTAGGGGTTAAAATTCAAGACAATAAAAAAATGCTAGATTCTAGTCAGAAAAATGAAGATAGCAAGATTATAAGAGATTACAATTCACTTATTAATAGTGAAGGAAATATAAATAAAGATAATATATTGAGCGATAGGGTTAAATTTGATGACTTAAAAAATTCAAAAGATAGTCTAGTTAGAGGAAAAACTCATGTAAGCTTTCTTATAAACATAGAGGATGAAGAGTATGATAAATATCTTAAGAAATCTGGATTAGATAGTGTCAAGGTTTATGGGGTGGAGTTTGAAAGCGATGATAAAAATCAGCATCTATATCAAAAGATAATTTTAGGCAAGGAGAAGCCAGAGGACCATTGGAAGATATACTATGTGTTCACATTACCTCAAGGCTACGCTGATATAAAAAATTAGAGTAAGTTCAAAAAAATCACTAATGAAAACCCGTCATTAGTGATTTTTTTCTGCAATATACACAAAATAACTAAAGATAAAGTGATTTAGTTCGAAACAACTATTAGTGTGAGTGATGGAATATATTTCATTACTTAAATCTTTGATGATATAATTAAGTTTATATTAAACCTATAAAATGAAAATAAAAAGATATAAAAATACAAATATTAGATGAATATAGTATATAAGAATTTATTATATGCATAGGGAAGGAAATCTATGAAGGATTGGAAAAAACGATACGATAAAGCTATACATTTATTTCAAAATGGAGAGATCGATAAGGCACTTGCAATATGTGAGGTTCTTATTTCTGAGAACCTTAAAAACACCTCTGCGCTAAATCTAAAAGGGCTGCTTCTATATATTAAAGGTGATTTAAAGGCTGCGGAGTCAACTTGGAAGATAAATAAAGATTTTAATAATGATAGTATATCTAAGAGTTATCTAAAAGATATTGAAAAAGACTGGAGTAGAGCTATATTATATGAAGATGCCTTGAAGGATATAAAAGGCATGTATATAAATGAAGCTGAAAAGAAATTAAAAATTTGTAGCGAAAGTGATTTTAATAAACTTAATGTAAATAATGCCATAGCTTTTTGCTTTATAAAAAGAGGGGAATATGAAAATGCTAAGTCTTGTGTAGATATAGTTAGAGGAATAGATAAGAATAATAAGGTAGCCTTAGATAATCTTAAGGTTATAAAAGAGTTTTCTGAAGAACATAAACCAGAAATAAATTATAAATTAGTTATAGGAATAGCAGTAATATGCGTTGTAAGTCTTGTATCATATTTATTCTATAAGCCTGTTACGAGATATGTATCAAAGGTGACAACAAATTATTTGGCTTCAAAGCAACAAAAGGACAAAAGTAGTATTCCTATTTCTGATAAGAATAATTTAAGTACAAATAAAAATACTACAGATACAAGCAAAAATAAAAATACCGCCGATACTAATAATAATCAAAATACAACTAAACAAAATAATACTGACAAGCAACAGAATAATACCAAAGTAGAGGAAAAAAAGTTTCCAGTGGATGAAGTTAAGGCGGCTATAGATGCTAAAGATTTTAATAAATTATATACGATAATAACTTCTTTTGATAGAGCAAAGCTTGGAGTTAACGATGTAGTTACTTACAATAGCGGAGAAGATATGCTGAAAAATAGCGGAGTACAAAGTTTTTATGATACAGGAAGCAAGTACTTTAACTCTAAGGATTTTGTCAAAGCTAAAGTAGAATTTGAAAAAGCTGTTACCTTCTCAAAGGATAATTACTTAGATCAGCATGTTATTTATAGACTTGCTACAACTACTGAAAATCTAGGAGATTATGAGAAAGCTCTAGGATACTATGATCAGTATATCAATAATTACTATGGAGGAAACTATACTGATCAGGTTTTATATAAGCTTGCAACGATAAATTCTAATACTGACAAGGCCAAAGCTAAGCAATATGCACAAAAGATACAAAAGGATTATAGTAAATCTATTTATTATAATACAACCATAAAAGCTATATTAAATTCGCAGTAGAATAGGAGGAAACATATGATTACTGTTATAAAGAACGTTGATGTATATTCCCCTAAGCATTTAGGTATTAAAGATGTGGTCATGGTAGGTGATAAGATAGAAGGTGTATACGATAGTATAACTATCCCTACAGATTTTGTAAATATAGCAGTAATAGATGGTAATGGTAAGGTGCTGGTACCAGGATTTATGGATTGCCACGTTCATATAATGGGAGGTGGTGGAGAAGGCGGCTTTAAAACCAGAACACCTGAACTTCCTTTTAGTGAAATTGTTAAAGCTGGAATAACTACATTAGTTGGTTGTGTGGGAACAGATGATGTATGTAGAAATATGGTGTCACTACTAGCTAAGGCACATGCATTAGAGGAAGAGGGTATAACAACCTATTGTTATACTGGATCATATCAAATTCCTGTAAAGACGGTTACTCAAAATATTAAGGGTGACTTGATGCTTTTAGATAAGGTAATAGGAGTAGGAGAGGTGGCAATCTCTGATCATAGAAGCTCCCAACCTACCTATGATCAGTTCGCAAATGTAGTTGCTGAAGCTAGAGTTGGAGGCTTGCTATCTGGAAAAGCTGGAGTGGTAAACATCCATCTAGGAGATGGCACAAGAAAGCTAGATTATCTTTTTAAACTCATAGAGCAAACAGAGATACATCCTCACCAACTTCTTCCTACACATGTGAACAGAAATGGTGAACTATTTAAGGATGGTATAAGATATGTACAAAAAGGCGGTTTCATTGACTTAACAACAAGCTTTGATCCTAAAAATATGGCTGCAGGAGAGGTTAGTCCAAGTAAAGGCTTAAAGATAGCATTAGATCAGGGTGTGCCAGATGACCATATAACTTTTTCTTCTGATGGTAACGGCAGTTTACCATTATTCAACGATGAGACACGAACTACGGAAGTAGGGATGTGTTTAGTTTCTTCTCTTTACAATGAAGTAAGAAATGCAGTAATAGAAGAAAAGGTGCCAATGGAAAGAGCTATAAAGGTAATAACCTCTAATGTGGCAGATATATTGAAACTTCCTTATAAAGGAAGAGTAGAAGCTGGTAAAGATGCAGACTTGGTCTTACTAGATAGAGATAAACTAGAAGTAGATACGGTCATAGCTAAGGGTAAGGTTTTAATGCAGGATAAAAATATACTGGTAAAGGGTACTTTTGAAAAATAAATGTGTATGTTTGACTTTTTATAATTAGAATATATAATATAGTTATAAATACCTATTAGGGGTATCATTAGGAGGAAGTCTTTTATGGTTAAGCATGTGGAAGAAAATGATTTTAATGAAGTTGTTTTAGAAAGTGAACAATTAGTATTAGTTGATTTTTGGGCTACTTGGTGCGGACCTTGTAAGATGGTTGCACCTATATTAGAGCAACTTTCAGAAGAAATGAGCAATGTTACCTTCGCTAAGGTCGATGTAGATAACAATCCAAACTTAGCAGATAAGTATGAGATAGCAAGTATACCGACAATCATGCTCTTTAAAAACGGAGAAATGGTTAATAAAGTCACTGGATTTAGACCTAAAAGTGAGTTGTTAGATTTAATAAATAGAGGATTACAGGCCTAAACATCAAAGGAGATATAAAATTGGATAGATATGATGTTGCAATTATAGGTACAGGTGCTGCTGGCCTTTCTGCCGCAATAAATTCTAAGGTTAGAAATAAGAATATAATCTTATTTGGAACAAAGGAACTAAGCTATAAATTGGCTAAAGCACCGAAAATAAATAACTACCTAGGTTTTTATAATTTAACAGGCAGTGAATTAAAAGATGAGTTTAAGAAGCATTTAGAATCAATGGATATAACTATTACAGAGGAGAAAGTAAATAACGTATATGCTATGGGAGATTACTTCGCTCTAATGGTAAATGACAAGATGTATGAAGCCAGTGCTCTTATTCTTGCTACTGGAGTAGAATATACTAAGCCACTAGCTGGAGAAGAAAAGCTATTAGGCAAAGGAGTAGGATACTGTGCCACTTGTGATGCTCCTCTTTATAAAAACAAAATTGTAACCATAATTGGGTACAATAAGGACGCTGAAGAAGAAGCTAACTATGTTAATGAATTAGCTTCTAAAGTATACTATATACCTATGTATAAAGGTGAGTATAAAGTACAAGATGGTATAGAAGTAATAAATAAGAAACCTATTGAGATAGTTGGAGAAGCTAAGGTAGAGAAAGTTATCTTAGAAGACTGTGAATTGGTTACAGATGGTGTTTTTGTTCTAAAGGATAGTATTTCACCGTCTCAATTAGTACCCGGATTAGAAGTTAAGGAAGGTCACATATCAGTTGACAGGTTAATGAAGACTAATATAGAAGGATGTTTTGCTGCAGGAGACTGTGTTGGTAAACCCTATCAATATATAAAGGCAGCTGGTGAAGGCCAAATCGCTGCTCTTACTGCAGTTTCATATCTTGATTCAAAAAAATAAGAGATGTTAAAACATCTCTTATTTTTTCGTCTGGAAAAATACGTGTTTTCCGATGGTTTTCATATTCTTTTTATCAATTTGCTTCATCCAACTACATGTTGATGTTTGAGGGTTATAAAAAAATAATGCATCACTAGTGGGATCATTACCTTTAATTGCATCAATAACAGCAGAGCGGCACTCAGCGTCTGGAGTAACATGAATTGCACCATCTTTTACGCATGAAAATGCATTTTTCTGTTTTATGACTTTCTCAATAGAGTTTGGAAAACTTGGATTTGTAACTCTATTGAGTATTACTGATGCAACGGCAACTTTTCCTTCGTAGGGTTCGCCGTGACTTTCCGCAAAGACCACTTGAGACATTAGATATATGTCATTGTCCGTTAAGTATAAATGGCGGTTCTGATAGTTAAAAACTTCAACTACTGCTTCTTTTTCATGATATAATTCGCTTGATTCATTTGTCATTCCTCTTCCATAAAACTTTATATTATTTTCGCTCATATTCTGGGTTGTAATTATCTTAGGGCCTTCGTTTATAGGAGAATAATTTATTATTTCTTGTGCGAATACATTAACGCTGTCAAAAATTAAAAATATGAATAAGAAGAAAACACAGCATTTAAGTTTATTCATAAAAAACCTCCTTTGGTTTTTACCCTCTCAGCATATTGTATCCAAAGGCATATTTTTCATACATATTTAATTTCTAGATTTATAACTATCATAGCTTTTAGTAAATTTCTCATAGGAAGAATTCATATCATCATATTTAGAAAAAGCATCTTTAAGCTTTTCCAATTGATTGTCTTTTGATTTAAGAGCTTCATCTAGTGAAGCTATATATACATCGTATAGTTTTAGAGTTGCTTGGAAGTCTGAAAAACATTCAACTCCGTCTGATGGAACTGAAATTTCGTAAAGTGAGGTCTTTAATTTCTCTAGTTCAACTAGTTTGTTTTCTACATCACTGCTTACACCACTGAGAGAGCGGTTTTCTTCTAAGGCTCTATTTACTGCTGCGGTTAGGTTTTCTTTTAAAGGAGAAAAATTTTTCAAACAATTATCAAATGCGATTAAAAATTCGTTTTTTTGGCTAGTCTTTATATCAGAGTCTCTATTTAATTTTACTAATTGATTTACGTAATTTGATACATTAGAAAAGAAGTTTGTAAAACTTGTAGTTAAATTTATGTTCACTCCTCCATCTGTACACTTTTTGTAATAGTTAGTACAATCCCCTTCGTACTTGCTCAAGTTTTGAAGTGAGGCTTGTATATCTTTTGAAGATGGATTTTTCAATATATTCAAGGTTTGCTCAAATAGTTTCATATTGTTATTTAGACCTAAAGCTAGATTATCATATGTGTTCTTATACTTATCTGAAGGTTTTATTTTTTCAAGACTATTCTTTTCGGTTAATAGCTTGGACAAATTATCTGTAAGAATAGTTTTTGCTAATTCAGTATCTAGAGAAGATGAGTTTATAGGATTTTTTAAGTTATCATTTATAGCTATTATGTTTGATCCTATGCTTACTAATTGTTTATGGTCTGGGTGTAAAAAATTACCTATTAAAAAGTAAGCAGATGCAGCAACTATTAAAATTATTGCAGTAGAAATGATTAATTGTTTCTTGTATTTTTTTAGTATTTCAAACATTTAAGTACCTCCCTTTTTTTTCATATGAATATTTTTTGAAATACAGAGTTATAGATAAGTAGTATTATTAAATCTTTAATTTAGATATATTCCAAAATTTTTTAAATATTACTATTGTGAAAATAGTAAAAAATACAAATTTTATTACGATTGTATATATATGAGGGTTATAAATAGTGTATAATTTTAATAGATTAGGATATTAGGGGTGACAGAGTTGCAAGAAGTTTTAAATATGATTATTAATACTATAAAGAATATATCAATATGGTCCGTTTTGGATATCCTAGTGGTTTCTTATATTTTCTTTAAGGGATATATGTTGATAAAGGAAACAAGAGCAGAGCAATTGTTAAAGGGCATAGCGTTAATAGTTGCATTACTACCAATAAGTTATCTTTTAAGATTAGATATGCTTTACTTTATACTAAGCAAAACTATAACAATTGGTGTTTTGACAATTATAATAATATTTCAGCCAGAGATAAGAAGAGCTCTAGAGCATATTGGTAGAAGTGCCTTTGACGATCTGCACGTTATGCAGGACGATGAGGCCCTTGAGGAAGTTATAACAGAATTGGTCAATGCAGTTGCCAATCTAGCAGAAACAGCAACTGGAGCGCTTATTGCAATAGAACAAAGTACGGGACTTGGAGAGGTTATTAGTAATGGTACAGAATTGGATGCTAAGGTTTCCTCTGCACTTCTTGAAAATATTTTTGTAGTAAACACCCCTTTACACGATGGCGCTACAATAATTAGAAATGACAGAATTGTAGCAGCAGGGTGTGTTCTCCCTCTAAGCAGTAATACATCAATAAATAAAAAGCTTGGAACTAGACATAGAGCAGGAATAGGTCTTTCAGAGACTTCAGACGCACTTATAATAATAGTTTCAGAGGAGACTGGAACTATATCCTTAGCTGTAAATGGGAGATTAACACGAAATTATGATAAAGATAAGCTAAAGAGTATACTAATGCGTATTATGATAAATAGAAGAGAAAAGAGGGTAAAGACTTTAGGGGAGAAGGTGAAAGTATGGATAACAAAGATAAAAAGGCAGAAATAGTTATAAGAATTGTATGCCTTATTGTCTCCTTCGGACTTTGGCTTTATGTCTCAAATGTACAAAACCCTACTAGAGAGTATAAGCTGGATAAAGTGCCTGTGGAACTTATTAATGCAGATGCTCTAAAAGAAGCTAAGCTAGCTTTATCTCCACATCAAGATTTTTATGTGTCTTTAAATCTAGAAGGACCTAGTAGTGAAGTATACAAGGTAACCACATCACAGTTCAAAGTGACTGTAGATTTATCCGCTTATGCTCTTAAAAAGGGAGAAAATAGAATAAGAGTGGATATAGTAAATTATCCATCTAATATAAATATAAAGAACAATAGTTTTTTGCTTGTAACTATAAAAGTAGACGATTATGTTGAGAAAAGCATTCCTATAAAGCAGGAAATTAAAGTGACTACAAAGTCTGGTAACTATGCTGATGCACCAGAGCTAAAGCCAAGTAGTGCTGTAATAGCAGGTCCTGGAGAATATGTAAATAGTATAAAAAACCTATTAGTAAGCAGTGATGTTAAGGACATAGATACTGATACAGTACTTAACCTTCCTATAAAGGCTGTAAATGATTCTGGAAAGGCTGTTGAAGAAGTGAAGATATCGCCTACCAATGCGGAAGTAACTATACCGGTTAAGAAGGGGAAATTAGTACCAGTAAATGTTGTAACCAAAGGAAATCTTCCTTCAGGATATATAATGAAAGATTTTGGATCAACCACCGACAAAGTTGAACTTGTAGGTGATGAGACAGTTCTTAGTGGAATTAACAAAATAGATACTGAGGCAATCGACTTATCTACTATAAATGATTCGAAAGAAGTAAGTGTTAACTTAAGTGTTCCTCAAAGTGTTAGAGTTGCTAGTAACTTAAATAAGGTAAAGGTTAGATTTACTTTAGGCAAATACATAACTAAAGATGTGGAAGTTCCTATCACTACTAAGAATCCTACAGATACACTACAAACAGTTATAGATCCTCAGAAAATAACCGTTAAGATAAGCGGATTAGAAGACGACATAAATGCTTTTAAGCCTGACAGCATTAAGGCAGAGGTAGACTTAGCTGGTGCAAAAGAAGGGGATAATACTATTCCTATAGTATTATCAAATAGTAATGATAAGATTAAGGTTGTATCTCAAAGCAGTGATAAGGTGAAGGCTACACTTACAAAGAAACAGCAGTAAATTAAGATGCTTTTAAAGTACAGTGTTGAAATTATAAATTGGTATTCAACCACTGGTTAAATAATTTTGAGAAAAGAATGTAAGGTTCTAGACTTTGATGATTTAAACTTAAATAAATATAATGTTAGATAAAAACTAACCGAAGAACAGTACCTCGGTTAGTTTTTATTATTTATATACTTTATACAGAGCATATACTTGTGGGGATATATGAATATAAGGATTAAATTATGATGAAAGTTAGTTCTTTATTCATTAAAATCTGCCAGTTGATATTCTCTTAATCCTTTGCTAAAATTAGTACTCAAAGACCTTAGATTAATGGAGGTAAAATTATGACTATAAGAATAAATAATATAGTGCTTGATATAGATGACGATTTATCTTTAATAAAAAACAAAGTGGCGAAAAAATTAAAAATTTCAAAAAGCGAAATTCCTAATTTGAAAATAATAAAAGAATCAATAGATGCTAGGAAAAGAGATATCATAAAGTTTAATTATTGCCTAGAACTTGAACACAAAAATGAAGCGTTAATAGTTAGTAGAGCCAATGATAAAGACGTTAAGATAGATGATAGTGTTTTTATAGAAGAAGTAAAGCCTGGAAGCAAGCCTATGACTAATAGACCGGTGGTTATAGGTATGGGACCAGCGGGTTTATTTGCAGCGTTGCTTTTAGCTAAGAGTGGTTATAGACCACTAGTGTTTGAAAGAGGAGAAGCTGTGGATGAAAGAACAGCTACTGTGGAAAGATTTTGGAGTACAGGGGAATTAAATAAAGAATCCAATGTTCAGTTTGGAGAAGGTGGGGCAGGAGCTTTTTCAGATGGAAAGCTAACAACAAGAATTAAGGATAGAAGATGTGACTTTATTTTAAGTGAACTCATAAAAGCTGGTGCACCTGAAGAAATAGCATATATGGGTAAGCCTCATGTGGGAACAGATATACTTAAGACAGTAGTTAAAAATATAAGAGAACAAATTAGAGCTTTTGGTGGAGAGGTTCATTTTTCATCTAAGCTTGAAAGAATAATACATAAGGATGGTTCGGTTAAGTCTATCATAGTCAATGGAAATGAAATTCCTTGTGACAATCTTATAATAGCAATAGGGCATAGTTCTAGAGATACTTATGAGATGATGTGCAGAGAAGGGATAATTATGAATCAAAAACCTTTTGCTATAGGGGTGAGAGTAGAGCATCCACAAAGTTTGATAGATATCAATCAATATGGTAAGTTTGCAGGCCATCCGAGATTAAGAGCGGCAGAGTATAGGCTTACCCATACAAGTGATAGATTAGATAGGTCTATATATTCCTTCTGTATGTGTCCAGGAGGCGAGGTTGTGGCTGCAGCTTCAGAAGAAAATAGGTTGGTGGTTAACGGAATGAGCTACCATGCAAGAGATAAAGAGAATGCTAACTCAGCGGTTGTTGTAACTGTTGGTCCTAAGGACTTTGAGGGAACATCCCCTTTAGCTGGAATGGAATTTCAAAGGCATTATGAAGAGTTAGCCTATAAGGTTGGTGGAGGTAACTACATAGCTCCAGTACAATTGGTGGGGGATTTTTTAAGAGACAAAAAAAGTACAAGGCTTGGAAAAGTAAGTCCTTCATATACGCCTGGATATAATTTTAGAGAACTTAAAGATTGTCTTCCTTTATATGTAACAGAAGCTCTTAAGGAAGGACTTGTTAATTTCGATAAGAAGATAAAGGGGTTTGCTGATGACAGTGCAGTTATGATCGGCATAGAAACGAGAACCTCTGCTCCTGTAAGAATAGAGAGAAATGAAAATTTAGAGAGTATTTCCTTAAAGGGCATGTATCCTGCAGGAGAAGGTGCTGGATTTGCTGGAGGCATAGTTTCAGCTGCTGTTGATGGCTTAAAGGTTGCTGAAAATATAATAAAGAATTTTTGTCCACTAAACAATTAAGTTATATGGGGGAATAATAATGATACAACAACCTAAATATGCGACGCTTCAAAAAGTAAGAAATGATAATAGAACCTATGGTATTACGCCTAGAATTCCAGGAGGTTTTATAAAACCGGAAGATCTTGTTAAGTTTGCAGAAGTTGCAAGGAAGTATAACGGAGTTATAAAAATAACCTCTGGGCAAAGAATAGCTATACTAGGATTAAAAGCCGAAGATGTGGAGAAAGCATGGGAAGAACTTGGTATGGAGCCAGGAGTAGTATCGCCTTACTCTGTAAAAAATGTTGAAATGTGCCCAGCATCCTTTTGCAAGAGAGCTAAGCAAAATTCATTAAAACTTGGTATGAAGCTTGAAAAAAGATTTTACGCCGCTGCAGCACCTAACAGAACAAAAATAGCTGTTGTTGGTTGTAGAAATTCTTGTACTAGTGCTTATTCTAAAGACATTGCTGTTATAGGTGACAAGGAAGGATATCTTATAGCTGTAGGCGGCAGTTCTGGATTTTATCCTAAACTACCACATATAATAGCAGAAAAACTTTCTGAGGATGAGGCTTATAATATGGTTGAGGCTGTATATGAGTTCTACAACACTAAGGCTGAGTTTGGTGAAAAAATGTCAGACTTTATAGAGAGAATTAGCATAGAAATCTTCAAGGAAGGTCTAAGTCAGGTATATAATAAATAAAATAGAAAATCACTGATGAGTAGTTCATTGGTGATTTTTATTTTATCTAGGAAACTATAAAAATATAAAAAAATTTCTATAAATTTTCAGAAAACTTCTATTTTATAAGTTTTTTTTGTTAAAATGTTGTTAAAGACAATTTTATATTAGTCTAATATGTATTTATGTTGTTAATTGTAATTTAAATATTAATCTTAGTAGATGTATAATAATTAGTAAGTGCATATATACTGAATTTTAACAGGCTATATGAAGTTGTAAATTTTATATAATAATTATTTATATACAGACTAGAAATGATATAATTATTTTATATTTTAGAAATATTAGTATAAAATAGTATAGTTATTTCTTATAAGTATATTATTTTTATAAATAAATTTGTTATAAAATTAACAAGAAGTAACTAAAGATTCCTAAATCCAATTTAGAGTTGCACTTGTCTAAACATCTTTTATAGTCATGAGCGGTTTAAGCATATGTATCTTGAAAGTTGAATTAGGGAGTTGTAATAAATTAAAAAATTAAGAAGAGGTGCAGTATAAATGAGTAAAAATTTTGATGAATTACTTTCAAAGCTAAAAGAAGTATCAAAGAAAAAGGTATCTGTTGCAGTTGCTCAAGATGAGCCTGTACTTGAAGCAGTTAAAGCAGCTAAAGAAAGAGGAATAGCTGATGCTATATTAGTTGGTGATCAAGTTAAGATAAGAGAACTTGCAGAAAAAATAGGTATGGATTTAACTGAATATGATCTTATTAATGAACCAGATCCTAAAAAAGCTGCACTTTATGCTGTAGAGCTAGTATCAAAGGGAAAAGCTGATATGGTTATGAAAGGATTAGTAGATACTGCTACTTTCCTAAGAAGTGTTCTTAATAAGGAAGTAGGATTAAGAACAGGAAAGCTAATGTCCCATGTAGCTGTGTTTGAGGTAGAAGGAATAGACAGATTGATATATGTAACTGACGCTGCTTTTAATACATATCCTGATTTAAAAGCAAAGATTGATATATTAAATAACTCAGTTAAAGTTGCACATGCTTGTGGATTAGAACTTCCAAAAGTAGCTCCAATTTGTGCTGTAGAAGTTGTAAATCCTGATATGCCTGCTACTATAGATGCTTCATTACTTTCAAAAATGAATGATAGAGGACAAATAAAGGGTTGTATAGTTGATGGACCTCTTGCTTTCGATAATGCTTTATCAGAAGAAGCAGCACATCATAAGAATGTTAAGGGACCAGTTGCTGGAAAAGCAGATATTTTCTTATTACCAAACATAGAAACTGCAAATGTTATGTACAAATGCTTAACTATGACAGCAAAATCTAGAAATGGTGGTATTTTAGTTGGAACTTCTGCTCCAGTTATACTAACTTCTAGAGCAGACAGCTTTGAAACTAAAGTAAATTCAATAGCTTTAGCAGCATTGGTAGCTAATACTAAATAGTGTAATTAAATCCACATAGATGGTATAATTTATTTGATTGGTTTCTATAGAATAATTCTTCAAGGAGGAGAAAACATGGCTTATAAAATACTAATAATAAACCCAGGTTCAACTTCAACTAAAATAGGTGTTTACGAAGATGAAAATCCAGTAATAGTAGAGACACTTAGACATTCTGCAGAAGAAATAGATGCATATGCTACAATTTATGATCAATTTCAATTCAGAAAAGATGTTATACTTAGCGTTTTAAAGGAAAAGAACTTTGATGTAACTACTTTAGATGCTGTAGTAGGTAGAGGTGGAATGCTTAAACCTATGGCAGGTGGAACTTATGAAGTAAATGAAGCTATGCTAGAAGATCTAAAGGTTGGAGTTCAAGGACAACATGCTTCAAACCTTGGTGGAATAATAGCAAACGAAATTGCTAAGGAAATAGGAAAGAAAGCATTTATAGTTGATCCAGTTGTTGTTGATGAGCTTGAGGCTGTAGCTAGACTTTCTGGAGTTCCAGAACTTCCAAGAAAGAGTAAGTTCCATGCTTTAAATCAAAAAGCTGTAGCAAAGAGATATGCTAAAGAGCACGGAAAAGCATACGAAGATGTAAACATAATAGTTGTTCATATGGGTGGAGGAGTTTCTGTAGGAGCTCATAAGAATGGTCAGGTTGTTGACGTAAACAATGCTCTTGATGGAGATGGACCATTCTCACCTGAAAGATCAGGAGGAGTACCTTCTGGAGATCTTATAAAAATGTGCTTTAGTGGTAAATACACTGAAGACGAAGTTTACAAGAAGATAGTTGGTAAAGGTGGATTTGTTGCTTATCTAAATACAAATGATGCTAGAGATGTGTTAAAGCTTGCTGAAGAAGGCAATAAAGAAGCTCAATTAGTTTTTGATTCATTTATTTATCAAGTATCAAAAGCTATAGGTGAGTTCTCAGTTGTTTTAAAAGGCAAGGTTGAAGCCATAGTATTAACTGGTGGTATAGCTTATGGCCCAAAAGTTACTGCAGCTATAACAAGCAATGTAGACTGGATTGCTCCAGTTGTAGTTTATCCAGGAGAAGATGAACTTCTAGCTCTTACTCAAGGAACTATAAGAGTTTTAAATGGAGAAGAAACAGCAAAAGAATATAAGTAAGAAGAATTAAAATATTGAGATTATACATGGGACAAGGTTTCAACAAAAACTTTTACCATGTATAATTTTTTTTAGCCTATATAAATACCATAGGTAATTATTTGCCTATTTTGTCTATATATTGTTTATATTTTATGGTATTATGTTATTAATTGATTATAGTGTTAGAATAAATATACTTTAACTTGATAAATTATAGATAGAGATATATTAATTAGATTTAAAAATATAAATTTTACTAATAAGTGCTACTGCTATATATAAATTTAAATTTTAAATAATTTATGCATTATAAATTTACGGGGGTGTCATATGAGAACATCACTAAATATAACTAATAAGCTTACAAAGTTATCTGAAATGCAGGGAGACTCAATATTTCAAATACTTGAGTTCGATGAGCTAAATGGTGGAAACGATATAGATTCTGCTGTTAAGTTTAAATTCATGAAGGATGCAGGAATTAAACTTAAGCAGATAAGAATAATTCTAGAGGATAGTGCTGTAAAGTTAG
Organism: Clostridium manihotivorum; assembly: GCF_004015185.1. Taxonomy (GTDB): domain Bacteria; phylum Bacillota; class Clostridia; order Clostridiales; family Clostridiaceae; genus Clostridium_AR; species Clostridium_AR manihotivorum. The sequence goes on from NZ_CP025746.1 coordinate 907,806, forward strand.
AATCAGGTGCACTGAGCTATATGAAGGGAAGTATAGAGTTAGAGAATAAGGTCGGTGGAGTTCTTGGCTTTGGTAAGAAGCTTATAAATAGCAAGCTTACTGGAGAAACTTTATTTAAGCCTAGGTATATAGGCTCTGGCGAAATATTTTTAGAACCTTCCTTTGGGCACTATGCATTATTAGAGTTAGATGACGAGGAAGTAATAGTTGATGATGGATTGTTTTATGCCTGTGAAGATTCTGTAGAGGTTGGGGCTTCGATGCAAAAGTCTATATCATCAATGCTTTTGGGCAATGAAGGGGTTTTTCAGACTAAGATAAGCGGTAGTGGAGTTGTTGCCTTAGAAATACCTGTTCCAGAAAATGAGATATTTAAGTGCAGACTATCAAATGATACATTAAAGGTAGATGGTAACTTTGCCATATTAAGAACAGGAGGAATCGAGTTCACTGTAGAAAAGTCTGCAAAGTCAATAATAGGCTCCACTACTAGTGGTGAAGGTTTTCTTAATGTATATAGAGGCACTGGTGAGGTTTGGTTAGTTCCTACTAAAGTCATATATGATAAACTTCAAAGTACTAGCTTAAGCAGTATGACAAATCCTACAGGAAATCACAATAATGAGCAGTAAATAGTAATGCACTAAATATAATGGTCTAAAGTTTGCTAAAATAATGTCTATGTTTAATATAAACATGTTAATTTAACAGAGCTAAAATAGTATATTTTCAGAATATATGGTTTTATAATTGAAGGTTTAAATTAGAAGATTCAATGATGCTGAGTTTTGTGATAGAATAGAAGTATTATGGCATTTTTATGTATAATGAGAAGGGGTTTAGATATAAAGCTTTAGCTCATTTTTTAAACTTAAGGAGGTGAGCCTAATGGATCTTATGACTGGTGTTGTTGTTGCGTTCCTAGCTGCTTTTGTTATTGTTGGAGTTTATGTTACTGTAAAGAGCGAACAATTTAAAAAAGAAGAGATGAAGAAGAACGAAAAATAATAGAAGTGGCCAAATGCAGGTAGTTTCCTGCATTTTTTCTATATAAGTCTAAACTGTAAGGCGTTTTTTTATTGTTGATTAACCGTTCCAACAATAAATACAAATAAGGAGGAATAAAGATGCCATTCATTAATTCAAAGGTGACAGTAAGTTTAACAGAGGAAAAAGAAGAAAAGTTAAAGAGCGAGCTTGGAAAGCTTATATAGGGTTCCCAGCTGAAAACTTAAGTTATACAAGGTAGTTTCTAGCATATGCTAGCGAATAAATTTCATCTTTCTTAACATTAAGTTCGGTAAAGATATTTTTAATATCTGAAATAAGTTCATAAATAGAAGATCTTACAGATGGTCTAAACAGTTTTGCCTTCAAGTTACGCCATATATGCTCCTGCGGATTCATCATTGGAGAATATTTGGGAAGATTTATTATCTTTAATCGAGCTCTATTTTCAAAGTAAAATTTTTTCATAGAGTTGCTTGTATGGTTTTTAGCATTATCCATAAATACGACTACCTTTTTACCTTCATTTAAGTTAAGCAAATGGCTAATGTGAGATTTTACTTCTTCTGATGTTATTGATTTATTTGATGGGTAGATATCATTAACAGTATGGAAATCATTTAAAATTGAAGTTGAGCCAATAATATTAACACCGTCGTGAGAACCGTTTTTTTCAAGAACAGGGGGATGGCCAATAGGGCTCCAAAATTGACGATTATCTGACTCTACGCTGACGCCAGTCTCGTCTAGTGCATAAACCACTGTATCAGATGAAGACTCTAAAGTACTCAGTAGATTTGGCATTTTTTTTTAAACTCCTCTTGTTCCTTAATATCTGCTTTTGTTGGCTTAGGTTGAGCGCGTTTATAGGATATACCTTTGGAAAGTAAAACTTGCCTTATGGTTTCTTGACACACTCTTATTCCATATGTTTGCTCAACATAATATGATAAAAGGGCACATGTCCATGTATGCGCGGTAAACTGAAAATCTATAGGAGTTTTATTATTAACAACATATACTATGTCATCGATTATACTAGGTTCTAATTTACTAACAGATCCGCCACGATGATCTACTATGGCTTTCAGTCCAGAACTATTCCAATCAACAATATATTTTACGATTGTAGGGTTGCTCAACCCAGTGAAAGCCATGATATCTGGAGTGCTTTTATTAAAATATCTCATTATTATTACAGTTAAAAACACTCTACTATACTTAGATTCTATAGTATTTTTTAGCTCAATCAGATTTTCAATTGTTTCTCCGTGTAATGACTCTATTTTAAAATGTTTTCTACCCATGATCTAACCACCTTTCTCCGTACATTTAGTATTTGACAAAGAAATATGGTTATTCAGAATAACTTAAACTTAGGGCTGGGAACCCTATATAGGGTTCCCAGCTGAAAACTTAAGTTATACAAGGTAGTTTCTAGCATATGCTAGCGAATAAATTTCATCTTTCTTAACATTAAGTTCGGTAAAGATATTTTTAATATCTGAAATAAGTTCATAAATAGAAGATCTTACAGATGGTCTAAACAGTTTTGCCTTCAAGTTACGCCATATATGCTCCTGCGGATTCATCATTGGAGAATATTTGGGAAGATTTATTATCTTTAATCGAGCTCTATTTTCAAAGTAAAATTTTTTCATAGAGTTGCTTGTATGGTTTTTAGCATTATCCATAAATACGACTACCTTTTTACCTTCATTTAAGTTAAGCAAATGGCTAATGTGAGATTTTACTTCTTCTGATGTTATTGATTTATTTGATGGGTAGATATCATTAACAGTATGGAAATCATTTAAAATTGAAGTTGAGCCAATAATATTAACACCGTCGTGAGAACCGTTTTTTTCAAGAACAGGGGGATGGCCAATAGGGCTCCAAAATTGACGATTATCTGACTCTACGCTGACGCCAGTCTCGTCTAGTGCATAAACCACTGTATCAGATGAAGACTCTAAAGTACTCAGTAGATTTGGCATTTTTTTTAAACTCCTCTTGTTCCTTAATATCTGCTTTTGTTGGCTTAGGTTGAGCGCGTTTATAGGATATACCTTTGGAAAGTAAAACTTGCCTTATGGTTTCTTGACACACTCTTATTCCATATGTTTGCTCAACATAATATGATAAAAGGGCACATGTCCATGTATGCGCGGTAAACTGAAAATCTATAGGAGTTTTATTATTAACAACATATACTATGTCATCGATTATACTAGGTTCTAATTTACTAACAGATCCGCCACGATGATCTACTATGGCTTTCAGTCCAGAACTATTCCAATCAACAATATATTTTACGATTGTAGGGTTGCTCAACCCAGTGAAAGCCATGATATCTGGAGTGCTTTTATTAAAATATCTCATTATTATTACAGTTAAAAACACTCTACTATACTTAGATTCTATAGTATTTTTTAGCTCAATCAGATTTTCAATTGTTTCTCCGTGTAATGACTCTATTTTAAAATGTTTTCTACCCATGATCTAACCACCTTTCTCCGTACATTTAGTATTTGACAAAGAAATGTGGTTATTCAGAATAACTTAAACTTAGGGCTGGGAACCCTATAGAAGTAATTCCAGGAAAAAGTGAAGATTGGTTGATGGTAGGCTTTGAGGAAAATCAAACTTTATATTTCAAGGGTAGAAGGTTGCAGTATGGTGCTTTCGTAGAGGTGAAGATATTTGGAGGAGCTACTAAGGATGCACTTAATAAATTTACTAAGGCTCTATGCGCTCTATATGCAAAGGAACTTTCTATTAACCCTGATTGTATTTATGTAAAGTATGAGGAAGTTAATAATTGGGGCTGGAATGGAGCAAATTTTTAGTTAACATATAAGAAACAGGCGTTTAAAAAGTGATAGGAGTAAATAAAACTTGATTTAAAGTTTTATTTACTCCTATATTCATTATATATCTGCTAAAGCAAACTTCTTTTCTATAAATCTAAAAGATGAGGTGAAGAAGGTTGTCATGGTTAGGTACATTATTGATGCCATGAAGAAGATCTCTAAGGGTCTAAAAGATTCATTTGCCATGTGTTGTGCATTGCTCATTAAATCTGTCATTGCAATAGTTGAAACTAAAGCTGTATCCTTAAGCAAGGCTATAAACTCATTTGCAACTGCGGGAAGCATTCTTCCAAAACTTTGAGGAAGTATTATATAAAATACTGTTTGGATGTAGTTTAAGCCCTCAGTTTGAGCTGCTTCCCATTGATTTTTATTTACTGAAAGCATAGCACCTCTTATTGCTTCTGCTACATAAGCTGATATGTTTATGCTTAACCCTAGTATAGCGGCTTCAAAGGAAGTAAGAGTAATATTAATCTCTGGAAGACCAAAGTAGATTATAAACAGTAAAATCATCAATGGTATCCCTCTAAAGAACCAAGTATAGAAGGTTCCTATGGATTTGAAGATCTTGTTGTTAGAAAGTTTCATTAAAACAACAATGAATGCTAATACTAATCCGCATAATATTGATATAACTGTAAGTTCTATTGTCATCAAGCAACCTTCAAATAAGATTGGAAGGTATTTTGCAATAATTTCGCCTTTCATAAAAACAACCTCTCTGTAATTGATATAAATTATTTTGAAGATGTGATATCTTCACCAAACCAAGTTTTTGATATTTTAGCAAGAGTTCCATCCTGTTGCATATCTTTTATTATCTTATCAAAACTATTTTTAAGGTCACTATCTTCTTTTCTAAGACCTATAGCAATAGGTTCAGTAGTTACTGCTTTGTCTAAAACTTTATATGTGTCAGCTTTTTCTTTTATATAATATCTTGCTACTAATTCATCTACAACTACTGCATCTATACGACCAATTTTTAAATCTTGAAGGGCTGCGATGTTTTCATCATATAATTTTGTGTCTTTGTAAGTTGACTTTGTATCTTTTATTGCATCTTCGCTTGTACTTCCTTTTTGAACACCTACTATTTTCCCTTTTAGATCATCAGGTGATGGGATAGATGTATTATCTTTCTTTACTACAACAACTTGTCTCTCATTTAAATACGGGGTAGAGAAAGCTATTTCTTTTTCTCTCTCAGCTGTTACGCTCATTGCAGAGATTATTACATCAAACTTTTTCTGTTTTAAACCTGGTATTATACCATCCCAGTTGTATGGCATGAACTTTATTTCTTTGTTTAGACGCTTTGATATTTCTTTTGCCATATCTATATCGAAACCTTGAAGATCACCCTTACTATTCTTAAAGCCCATTGGTGGAAAGGAATCGTCTAATCCTACTATTATAGTGTTAGAAGAAGCTGAATCTTTCTTTGCCTGTCCACAACTTACTAATGAAACTGATATTGTCGCTATAGAAACAATTGTTAATAATCTTTTCATAAACTTATTCATATAAAACATCCTCCTAAGTAACTTATGAGTTCATTATACTTTAATATAATAAAGTTGTAAAGTGATAAATAAGTAAAAATATTACCAATTACTAAAAGATATAGCAATGTTGGTTGTAAGATGTTAAAATACTGATGTGAGGTGATTACATGAGCAATTATGAATCAAAGCTAAAAAGTGAAGATATTGACTATTTTTTTAAAGCCATATTAAGTCTGGAAAATATAGAAGAATGCTATAGGTTTTTTGAAGATGTAGCTACTATAAATGAGATAAAGGCTTTAGTGCAAAGGCTACAAGTAGCTGCTATGCTTAAGGGTAAAAAAACATACACAGAGATAGCAAATGAAACAGGAGCTAGTACTGCTACTATAAGTAGGGTAAATAGATGCTTAAACTATGGAAGCGATGGTTATAATATAGTTTTAGAAAGATTAGGTTTAATAGAAAAATAATAAAACAATGTTTTATAGCTTAATTACATATAATAGCGATAATATAGGATAAAAGCCACTATCTAAAGGAGATAGTGGCTTTTATTAATTTTTTAAATAGGTATTGCCAACGTAACAATGTTTTGTTATACTAAATCCATGGAGGGATTAAAATGGAAGAAAACTTGATATCAAAAAAAGAATTATTAGAACTGACAGGAATATCCTATGGTCAATTATATAGATGGAAGAGAAAAAATCTAATTCCAGAAGAGTGGTTCATTAAAAAATCATCTTTTACAGGACAAGAAACCTATTTTCCAAGGGATAGAATACTAGATAGAATCAATGTAATCTTGCAGATGAAGGATGATGTTTCGTTAGATGACTTGGCGGAGAGATTTCAGGGAACAACAGTGAAAGCTAACTTTTCTATTCAAGAATTAGTGGAAAGAAACATTGTTACGCAGTATGTTGTAGATATGTTTAAAAACAGCTTTAGGTTAAAGGAGGAAATTAGCTCTGATGAAATAGTATATTTATCTTTATATAATAAGTTATTAGATCAAGGAAATTTAAATATAGATGAAATAAACTTCACAATTAAAGGGTTGATAGATAATTATATTAATATAAAAAATAAAGACTATGAATTGGTCTTTATAAGAAGGCTTGGTGTAGGAATAGGTATTCTAGCTGAAGCAGGAAATGTTGTTTTAGGGGATGGAAAGATATTAGAGAGAATAAATATAAATAGTTTTACTGAAAAAGTGATAAGTAACTTGATATAGGAGGGTATTATGAATAGAGAATTTTATAGTGATAGAGGAGATTTGGAGATTTCAGGAGCTGGTAAGTCAGGAGGAGGAAAATATAACAGGGTAGAAGTTAATGGAGCTTCAAAAATTAATGGAGATATTGAATGTGTTGAATTTGAAGCTTCAGGTGCAGCTAAATTCGAAGGAAATGTAAAAACAGTTTCGTATAACGTAAGTGGGGCTACTAAGTGTCTAGGAAATGTAGAAGCTGATTTTTGTGAGATTAGAGGTGCAGGTAAAATAGAAGGAAACCTACATAGTAAGGATAGTAAGATTGAAGGAAGCTTCAAAGTAGGCGGAAATTTTATAGGAGAAATTATTGATATACAAGGTGCAGCAAAGATAATTGGAGACTGTGAAGCTGAAGATTTTATATGCTCTGGAGCTATTACTATTGGAGGGCTTCTAAACAGTGAAAAAGTATCTATTGATATTGCTGGTCGTTCTGAAATACCTGAAATTGGCGGTAAGATTATAAATGTAAAACTAGCACCCTTTGGCATTGGATTTTTATCTAAGATAACTAAAGCCTTGTTTAATACCTCTGTTAATGAGTTAAATTGCAATGTGATAGAGGGCGATGAGATTTACCTGGAGGGAACTGAGGCTAGAATAATAAGAGGAAATGATGTTGTTATAGGTAAGAAGTGCACTATTCAAAGAGTTGAATATAAGAATAGTCTTTCAGTTGATCCAAGTAGCAAGGTTCTAGAACAAATAAAATTATAAATTTAAGGAGGAAATTAGAGATGGAAAGAATGTATTTCGAAGATAGATCAGATTTAAAGATATCAGGGTCTGGTAAAACTGGAGGTGGAAAATTCAATTCAGTAAAAATAAGCGGGTCTGGAAAGATAACTGGAGATATAGATTGTGTTGATTTTAAATGTTCAGGATCATCTACAGTAGAAGGGAATATAGAATGTTATGAATGTAAGGTAAGCGGAGAAACCACTATAAGAGGAAATGTAAAAGGTTCATCATTTGTGGTGTCTGGATCTTCATCAGTAAATGGCAATATTGATAGTGAAGATGTAAGAATAAGTGGAGATTCAAATATAGGTGGAGATATATTTGTTAAGAGTTTAAAAATCTCCGGGGGCTCAAGGATTGGTGGTAACTTAAAAGGTGAACAGATTTCCGTGTCTGGAGGTATAAAAATAGGCGGTAACTGTGAGGCTGAATATTTTAGATGTTCTGGAGAGTTTAATATAGGAGAGATGCTAAACGCAGAAAAAATAGAAATAAACCCTGCAGGAGAGTGTAAAACTCAAGAAATTGGTGGCAAAGAAATTGAAATAAGACTTAGAAGTAATGATTTCTTTTTAGCTAGCTTTATTAAGTTCATATCTCTTAACAGAAGCAGAGTAGTATGCGATTCTATAGAGGGAGATAATATCTATTTGGAGGCAACAAGAGCAAAGATAGTAAGAGGAAATAACATAACTATTGGGGAAAGATGCGAGATCGATACCGTAGAGTATAGTGGAGAAATAAATATATTGGATGGTGCTGTTGTTAAGAATCAAATTAAGATATAGTTTATTCTAATCAATGATTGTAGTTAATGAAATAGTTAATATATTAAATATGGAAATTAACTATATTAATAAAATATAATGATTAAATTAAAATAATTAATTTATTTATTAAAAAAAGTAAGGATAATCATTTACAAAAGATAATCTACTTGCTATAATAAGCATTGGAAGGAGTTGCCTTATATGTATAAAGCTATAAGTAAGTGCCCTATATGCGGAGGATTGCTAAGAGTAACTAAGCTTAAATGTGCAAAATGTAATACAACTATAGAAAATGAATTTAGTTTTTCAAAGTTTGAATCTTTATCAAAGGAGCAGCTTGCATTTGTTGAAGTATTTCTAAAATGCAGAGGGAACATTAAGGATGTTGAAAAGGAGCTTGGGATATCTTACCCAACAGTAAGAGCTAAGCTAGATGAAGTGATTAACGAACTTGGGTTAAAAGAAGATAATGAAAAACAAAAGAATGATGAGATTTTAGATAAACTTGAAAGAGGAGAAATATCTGCAGAAGAAGCGGCAAGTCTTTTAAGAAGAAATAACTAAAATAATAAATAAAAGGGGAAGATTATTTATGCAAGAGGAAGTTCTAAGAGTCTTGAAAATGATAGAAGATGGAAAGATTGATGCTGAAAAAGGGGCTATGCTAATCGACGCTTTAAAAAATAACAGCTTAGATAGTGAAGAGAAATTTGATGTGGAAGAAGTAACAGCTGAAAGTAAAGTTATTAATTCTGAAGAATTGAATCCTTATGTTAACAACCAATGTAAATCTTTTGATGAGAAGATGCTGTATGTAAAAGTGGATTCGCATGATGGCGATAGAGTAAATGTGCAGTTACCGATGAGTTTTGTGAAAAAGGTGATAGAGGCAACAGGTAGCATTCCAATAAGGGCTGAAGGAATTGACACTAAGATAGATATGGAAATGCTTAAGAGTGCCATAATGAACGATATATCGGGTAAATTAGTAGATATAGAAAGTCATGATGGAGATAAAGTTCTAGTAATAATTGAATAGGGGAAGTAATGATGAGCGAAGAAGTAAGAGAAATACAAAGTTCCGAAACTACAGAAGAAAACTCTTTAGATAGAGTAGAAAAACTATGGAATAAAAACTTCTTTCTACTTTGGCAAGGACAGCTCGTTTCTTGCTTTGGAGATGCAATATACGAAATAGCTTTAGGCTTTTGGGTTTTAGCAGTTACAGGATCTTCAGCACTTATGGGAACCATAATGGCCATTACAATGATTCCGAGGATTATAATATCACCCTTTGCTGGAGTATTAATCGATAGAGCAAATAGAAAGGTTATAATTTTACTTTCGGATTTTATAAGAGGTGCAGCAATTATATTAGTTGGAGTTGCTATATATAAGGGAGCTGGCGCAGTATGGATGGTAATGTTGGCAGGTATACTACTTGGTATATGTTCAGCTTTCTTTGGCCCAAGTATAAGCTCTGTGATGCCTGATATAGTTCCAAAATCAAGACTACTACAAGCAAATTCTAGTTATCAAATGTCTACAACAGGAGCAAACCTCGTAGGTACTATGTCAGGGGGGGCTATATTTGCAATTCTTGGAGCTCCTATTATGTTCATATTAAATGGATTTTCATATCTTTTCTCCGGATTTATGGAGTTATTCTTAAAAGTTCCTAAGGTTATTCACAAAAAAGAAAAAGCTAATTTTAAAGAAGATTTTATAGATGGACTAAGCTTTTCAGTAAAGTTTTCTGGATTAAGAAATATAATTGTCCTGGCTTGTGTTATCAATTTTTTTTCCCAGGTAGGAATAGTACTAATCATGCCTTATTTTAATTCTACTCCAGGCTTAGATGCAAAAAAGTACGGTATTGCTATGGGGATATTTACTCTAGGCATGATATGCGGAATGATGTTTCTGTCTGTAGTAAAAATTGCTCCAAAGAAAAAGTTTAATATATTCGTATTAAGTGGAATTGTTAGTATGGGTGCTATGGTTGCTGCACCTATAACTGAGAATATATATGCTATTTGTATATTGTTATATATAGCTGGTTTATTGAATGCTATATTAAATACTTTACTGAATACAACTACTCAGTTAATAGTTCCTCAAGAGATGAGAGGAAAGGTTTTTGCATTGATGGGAACTTGTACTCAAGCACTTTCACCTATAGGCATGATAGTCGGAGGGGTTCTAGGAGGAATATTAGGTTCAAAACAAGTTATAGTTGGAAGCTTTAGTGCAACTATTATATTTATAGCATTTTTCGCCTTTATGAAATCTGCAAAAAAGGTTATTAATTATGATCCTGAGCATGAAACCTTAGAAGATATAATGTAATAATCGTAATTACTGATTAATGAGTATGCATTTACTAGCTAATAAATGATATGTGTATATATAACTTCATAGAAAATTCGTATTTTTTATATCTTTTTATAATATAGAAGAATTTTCGGAATAAATATTAGGCTTATGTTCTTTTCAATGCTTAAATAGCTAGAAAAATTCAGATTGGGGGAAGGGTAATGAAAATAAGTGTAAGAGAAAAAAACGGCAAGGGATTAAATATAAGAGTTCCCATGGGAGTTTGCAGATTTTTTATTAAAACTGGAATGTTTGGATTAAGGCACTCGAAAGACTATATAGATGAAGAGGCTTTAAAGTATTGTAATCCAAAGCTAATGGATATGGCATTAAAGGAATTAAATAAAAACTATAAGGGACTGACAATAGTGGACGTTCAGGATAGTGATGGAGACCATGTTAAGATAACGATCTAACATGCATAGGTGCCTTAAGGTGCCTATTTTTTTATGATTATTTTTATCTCTTTAGGATACTTTATATTTATGAAGGTTGAAGGAAAATGTAGAGAAAGAGGCTTATCTGGATATTAAAGGGATAAATGTAAGTAATGTGACGAAATTTGTGTGAATTTTAATAGTATCGTAATTTCTTCGTTGTTGCTTAATTAGATTAACCTTCATATAATATACACTAGAGGCTATTTACTATAATATAAACTTTAAGGATTTTATGAGGTTTTGTTTATAGTTAGTCATATATACAAAAAGTAAAAATGCAAAAGTGAGGTATATATTATATGGGAAGAATGTTTGGAACTGATGGAGTTAGAGGTATAGCGAATACTGAGCTTACTGCACTTACAGCTTATAATCTAGGAAGAGCTGGCGCTTATGTATTAACAGAAGGAACACATAAGCCAAAGATCTTAGTAGGCAAAGATACAAGAATATCCTGTGATATGCTTGAATCAGCTTTAGTTGCAGGTATATTGTCAGTTGGAGCAGAAGCAGTAGCAGTAGGCGTAGTACCAACTCCAGCAATAGCTTATCTAACAAGAGAGTATGGAGCTGATGCTGGAATAATGATATCAGCATCCCATAATCCAGTAGAGTACAATGGAATTAAGTTTTTTGATAATAGAGGATATAAGCTTCAGGATGAACTTGAGGATGAAATACAAAGAATAATAGAAAGTAACTTTGAAGGTGTTCCAAGTCCTACTGGAGAAGCTGTTGGAAGAAAGAGAAGAGAAGTTGGAGCTTTAGAAGATTATATAGAGTTTGCTAAAAATACAATTGCCTTTGATTTAGATGGATTGAAAGTTGCATTAGACTGTGCAAATGGAGCTTGTTACTCTGCAGCAGTTCAAGCCTTTAGAGATCTTGGCGCAGACGTTTTTATCATAAATGACAATCCAGATGGAACTAATATAAATGAAAATTGTGGATCAACTCATCCTGAGGAACTTATGGATTATGTTGTTAAAAAGGGTTGTGATGTAGGTTTTGCCTTTGATGGAGATGCAGATAGATGTCTTGCAGTTGATGAAAAGGGTAAGCTTATCAATGGAGACTATGCCATGACCCTTTGTGCAAAGCATCTTAAAGAAATAGGAAGATTAAAAGACGATACACTAGTTGTGACAGTTATGAGTAACTTAGGACTAAAGATTGCTTGTGAAAAGGAAGGTATAAAAATCATAGAGACTAAGGTTGGAGACAGATACGTACTTGAAGAGATGGTTAAGGACGGATATGTACTTGGTGGAGAACAATCAGGACATATAATATTCTTAGATTTCAATACTACAGGTGACGGCTTAGTTACTGCACTTCAAATGGCGTCAATAATTAAAAAGAGTGGAAAATCATTAAGTGAATTAGCATCTATAATGCATGAATTACCACAAGTACTTGCAAATGCTGAAGTTCCAAATGAAATGAAGAACATACATGAAGAAGATGAAGAGATAAGAAATGAAATCAGAAAAATTGAAGAAGCTCTTCATGGAGTAGGAAGAGTTCTTATAAGACCTTCTGGTACAGAACCTTTAGTAAGAGTTATGCTTGAAGGAGAAAATCAAGAGGAAATAGATAAGTTAGCTCATGATTTAGCTAAGCTAATAGAGCAAAAAGCAAATAAGTAGGCTCGTTAAAGTACCTAGTTGAAATTAAGTGGTCAGTCATCCGATGCTTACGCTAATAGCTCGCTGATATAGCATCTCCTTCATGATCACGTAATTTTAGCAATATTATTAAACATAGCCAGTAAGTAAATATAAGGTTATAGAAAGATGTTCATAGGGATGGGCATCTTTTTTGTCGTCTGACAGATTTTCCTCATATACATTAGGACAGAAAGATGCGCAAAAAAAGTCTAATGAAGAAGGCTGCCTCAGTGAGATCTTTTATTTAGTAATATAAACCACATAATAAAAGTATAATAAAATGAAAGCTTTTTTGGAGGGTGCTTAATGAAGAGAAAAGAATCAATAAATGAGGCTGAAACGGAAAAAACAAAAAGAAAAACAATTCTTAAAAACTCTAAGTTTTTGTTAGTCACTGCACTTTTATTATTGGTATTGGCTGCTTCAATACTTATAAACTTAAGTAAAATAACAACTTTTTACTACATAAAAAGGGCAGAGATTACTGTTAACTCAAAAAACTATGATGCTGCAATAAATTATTGTGATAAAATTCTAAAAACATCTGATAAGGATAGCAAAGCTATAGTTTTAAAGGCTAAAGCTTTGGAAGGCAAGAATGACATCATAGGAGCAATTAAATTACTTAATGATAGTATTTCTAAGTTTAAAGGTGAAGAGTCCTTAAAATTACAATTAGATGATGTAATAAATTCTTTAAAGTTTAATCAAGAGAGTATTAATATTTACGAAGGCCAAAGTTTGGTTATGCCGAGCAAAATAAAAGCTCATACATCTGATAATAAGGAAGTTGAGTTAGATGTAAAGTGGTTTGCTAAACCTCTATCTACAGATATTGCAGGGACTTATATATTAGGAGGAAATCTAGAACTTATAAATAAACCTGTAGAGTGTAAGCTAGATATAATAAAATTTACTGGCAATACTGAAGGTAATATAAATAATAAGTCAAATATGGTTCGAAAAGATAGTTCAATTTATTTTGTAAATGGTGAAGACAATAATAACATTTATAAGATGAATATAGATGGAACGGAAAAGAAAAAGCTTACAGATATAAAGAATGAAAATAATTTAATTACAACTTTTTATAATCTGAGGTTAATTGATGACGGTTTGCTAGGAACTAAGCTAACTGGTTATATAAATTCCGATTATAACACTGAAGTATTTAGAATGGATACTAATGGAGCGGGATATAAAGTTATATCTCAGGGAAAATATTCAGATATATTAGATGTAAATAACAAGAAGGTATTCTACAAGGAATACTATCCAGATAGCTCAACGGATAAATATTTTGAATATGATATAGCTAATGATAAGAGTGCAGATATAGACCATGAGTATTTGAAATCTAGAAATTTAAATACTGGAGAAATATCAATTACTAATCCTCGAGATAAGATGTTGGCCAAGTATATACAAACTACTGAAAAATATGAGTATAGTTTTATGTTAAATGACAAAGATATAAACTATAATTACTTTAGCAATCACAGTGGTGAACTTCATAAGAAGGATATCAGTACTAAGGAAGATAAGCTTATTGAGAAAAATATTTTATGTGCTAATATATTAAATAATAAGATATATTTTTCAAATAATGATGGAATATATGTGATTGATGAAGTAAGTTCTTCTAAGAAGAAGTTATTAGACATAAAAGATGCAACAGACATAAACTTATGCGATGGTTATCTAACCTACAGAGATACAAGTACAAATTACATCAAGCTTCTAGATTTGAAAACTAAATAAACTGTTAGTGAAGGTATGGTTAGGATGTAGATTATACTTGCTATCAATTTAGACACTACGAAACTCACTTAATTAATTGGAGGGATGAGCTTTGCCAATAAATAAATATACCAAAGAGAGTGATGAAAAGCTAAAGGAAAGATTAACTCCGCTTCAATATGAAGTAACGCAAAAAAATGGTACAGAAAGACCTTTTACAAACGAGTATGATACAAACTTTGAAGAAGGAATTTACGTGGATATAGTTTCAGGAGAGCCATTATTTGCATCTAGTGATAAATATAATTCAGGATGTGGATGGCCAGCCTTTACAAAACCTATAAATAATGACTTCATAAAGGAAAAAGCTGATTTAAGTCATAATATGCATAGAGTAGAGGTAAGAAGTGCAGACGCAGATTCTCACTTAGGGCATGTATTTACAGATGGACCAGAAGAAGAAGGCGGATTAAGATATTGTATTAATTCAGCCTCATTAAGATTTATACCGAAAGATAAGTTGGTACAAGAAGGTTACGGAGAGTTTATAACCTTATTTGATAATATAATCTAAAAATTATATTGCTACAATTATCTGCTATGATAAAATTTAATTGTGAAATGATTTATCCATAGATGTATTACTTATTAATAAAACTTATATTTTTCCTAGTACACTAAAGGAAATTTTAAGATATAGGTTTTGTTACTAAGTATGCATCTATATTTTTTATTCTTTATGAATTTATATTTTAGATAAAGTATAAGATTTTTTGTTAGCTAAACGTAGCAATTCTAATTAAGAAAGAGGTGTTCTAATGGAGCATAGGGTAAAGACTAGAGCAAAGGATGAATTTATAGATATTACTTCTATAATAAGACAGGAATTAAAAGATAGTGGTGTTAGAAATGGGATAGCAGTAGTTTTTGTGCCACATACTACTGCAGGAATTACTATCAATGAGAATGCAGATCCAGACGTTGTTTCTGATATACTTTTTGCTTTTAGAAAGGTATTTCCAGAAAGTAAAGAATTTAAACATTTTGAGGGCAATTCACACGCTCATATAAAGGCATCCTTAATGGGATCTTCTGTGAATCTAATAATAGAGGATGGACAACTTAAGTTAGGTACTTGGCAAGGGGTTTACTTTTGTGAGTTCGATGGACCGAGAGATAGAAAGGTATATATAAAAATTATAGAGGGCTAAGTTGTATAATTAGAGTTTATGAATATATAAATCAATACAGAGTAAGATAGAAACATAAAAGATTTTAGCAGTCTTTTATGTTTTTTATTTTCTGGCTAGGTTAAAGCACCGCGGTTAAATTAATTGCTCTCATATAGCATCTCCTTCTTAACCACTTAATTTAAACAACATTCTTAAATATAGCATATTATTTAAATCTAAAATTTATAAAAATCATGATTAAAGGTTCTAAACAGTAATTAAAAAAAGATTATATTAAAAAAACATAAAAGTTTTATAAAAACACTTGACTGTTGAGAATTGGTATCATATAATTTATATATAGTTAGTTACAATAAGTTAGTAACTAATATTAAGTATAAAATAACATATGAATTCTAATATAAAAAATAAGTATAAATCTTACGGAGGTAATTAAAATGGAAAAAAACTTTTTCGATGCTATAGAAAGCAGAAGATCCTTTTACGGAATTAGTAAGGAAGCAGTAGTTTCCGATGAAAAGATAAGAGAGGTTATTGAGAAGGCAGTGAAGTATGTACCATCTGCATTTAATTCTCAAAGTGCTAGAGTAATCTTGTTGCTAGGAGCTCAACATGATAGGTTATGGGATATTACAAAGGATGCATTAAGAAAAGTAGTACCAGAAGATCAGTTCAGTTCTACAGAGGACAAGATAAATTCTTTTAAAAATGGCTATGGAACAGTATTATTCTTTGAAGATAGTAGTGTTATTGAATCTTTACAAAGTCAATTTGCTTTATATAAAGATAACTTCCCAATATGGTCTCAACAAGCAAGCGGTATGCATCAATTTGTTGTTTGGACAGGATTAGAAATAGAAGGTTTTGGAGTTTCTTTACAGCACTATAATGAGCTAATCGAGCAAGATGTAAAGAGTGAATGGAATGTTCCTGCCAACTGGAAGCTTATAGCTCAGATGCCTTTTGGAAAACCAACAGCAGAACCAGCTGAAAAGCAATTTCAACCATTAGAAGAGAGAGTTAAAGTATTTAAATAATATAAATTATGTTAATGAAAATCGCATTTGCGATTTCTTTATATAAAATATCGGGATATAAAATCACTTTATATAGGTGTTTTATATCCCGAATTAATTTTTCCTACGTACTTATTTCACTTTAATCTTAAAAATATCACTTGTCCAGTGACCTTCATCATATCCTACTCCAACCTCAAAGATATATTCACCTTTCTTAGAAGGGACTGTAAGTTCTCCACTAGTCACATTGCTGTATTCTTTGTATATATTTTTAGAGTATCCAGAAGTACATTGATAAATCAGTATGAGCTTTGGGGCAACTCTTGTTTTAAGCTTAAACTGAATCTTTTCATCCGTTTTTACTATTGTAGCATTTATATTCTTAGTTAGTTTTATAGGCTCTTCAGTAATAAAACTGCTTCCATCAAGGTTACTGTCCATCCAAGAATGTTCTCCATGAACAGTAGAAATTTTTGTTTCATTATATCTTACAAGAAGCTCTGGCTCTTTTAGGGGGATATTCTTATTTGTATAGTTTAGAACTCCTAATATTATAACCACTATTATTAGAATAGTTAGTAAGATTGCTTTGGCATGCTTCAATTTTTTATCCTCCAATGCTGATTATATATTGTATACGAAAAGGTTTCTTAAATAGTTTAGTGTAGCATATATTTAATTTTCAGAATTAGAAAAAAATTATACTGATGAAAAGGTTATAATAAGGGCATAAGATTAATTAAAGCAATCAATAATAATCATTAATATAATATTTTTTATTCTTTAGAGGAGATTACACTTCAGATAAAGCTGTGGATAAACATGCTTGGATAGATTAATTGCCTATATAAGACAAAGAATAAAAAAAGAAAACTTATTGTTCTGACATAGTTTCCTTATATACATTTGGAAAGACCAGAGGCAAGATATTCTATTAAGAAAGTTACTTTAGAAAAACTTTACACATATCAATAATTAGGAGGTATATTTATGAAAATGAAAGAAGGATTTTTATGGGGAGGAGCAACTGCTGCTAACCAATTTGAAGGTGCATGGAATAAGGATGGCAAGGGGCCAAGCACTGCAGATATGATGACAGGAGGTACTCATACTACCCCAAGAAGAATTACTCCTGTTCTGGAAGAAGGAACATATTATCCAAGTCACGAAGCTATTGATTTTTATGGACATTATAAAGAAGATATAAAGATGTTTGGAGAAATGGGATTTAAGGTATTCCGTATGTCAATAAACTGGAGCAGAATATTTCCAAATGGAGATGATTTAGAGCCAAATGAAGAAGGCCTAAAGTTCTATGATAACGTATTCGATGAACTTAAGAAAAATGGAATCGAACCATTAGTAACAATATCTCATTATGAAACTCCATTTGGACTTACACAAAAGTATAATGGATGGGCAGGAAGAGAAGTTATAGATTGCTATTTGAGATATTGCGATACTATCTTTAAGAGATACAAGGATAAAGTAAAGTACTGGCTTACTTTCAATGAAATCAATGTTCTTACAATTCCTTTTGGAGCATTTATGGGGGGAGGAATATTGACTAAGGAAGATGAGAATTCAGACCAAACTAGATATCAAGCGCTACACCATCAATTCGTAGCTAGTGCAAAGGCTGTTAAGTTAGGACATGAGATTAATCCAAACTTTAAGATTGGATGTATGATAGCATATATGACCCTTTATCCACTTACATGTAATCCAGATGATATATTGTTAGCTCAAAAAGAAGATCAGCTTAGAAATATGCTTTGCGGAGATGTTCAAGTAAGAGGATACTATCCAGCATTCTCAACAAGATACTTTGAAGAAAAGGGCATAAGCATAAAGATGGAGCAAGGTGATGTTGAAGTCTTAAGAGAAGGTACTGTTGACTTTTATTCCTTTAGCTACTACATGTCAAATGCAGTTAGTGCTGATCCAGAAAAGCAGGAAGAAGCAAAAGGAAATTTACTTGGAGGACTTAAGAATCCTTACTTAAAAGCTTCAGATTGGGGATGGCAGATTGATCCTAAGGGATTAAGATGGACCTTAAATCATATTTATGATAGATATCAGATACCAGTAATGGTAGTAGAGAATGGTCTAGGTGCAGTAGATGTTGTTGAAGAAGATGGATCAATAAATGATGACTATAGAATAGAGTATCTAAGAGATCATATTCTAGAAATGGAAGAGGCTGTTAAAGATGGTGTAGAGCTTATGGGCTACACAATGTGGGGATGTATAGACCTAGTAAGTGCTTCTACTGGAGAGATGAAGAAGCGCTATGGATTCATATATGTCAACAAAGACAATGAAGGCAATGGAGACCTTAGCAGAAGACCAAAGAAGAGTTTCCATTGGTATAAGAAGGTTATTGCTTCAAATGGTGAAGATTTATCATAAAAAATAGTTGAATAGGTAGTAATCAAGAAAAGAAGGTTAATGTAATCATCGGCCTTCTTTTTTACTTTTTGGAGGAAGGTATAGAGCTTTTACGTATATAAACCTAGTGTTTTAAAGGGCTTAGAACAGTTATTTATGGGAAACGGTAAAAATAAAATTATAAATTATTATTATTTTAGCATAGTGTAAAATGATTCAAAGTTTACAATTACAATAAGTATACTAAGATTAAACAATTATCCTAGATAATGTGCGAAGAAGCATTGAGAACTTCTAAGGGAATAAATGACTTTGTGATTAAAATCACAGTTTTACTTGGCATAAATATAGTAGTATACTTTTGTATAAGAGTATGAAATTAGCAAAAAATACTACTTAATTATTGGGGTGATTGTAATGAATGATTTAAAAGAGCAACTAATTAAAGACATTGAGAATTTTAGAATTATAGGTCATAAGTTTTTAAATGGTGAGATAAATAGAGCTGAATTTAAGAAGACTTCAGGTGGAATGGGTGTATATTCTCATAGAAGTGGAACAGAATTCATGGTAAGATTAAGAACCTTTTCAGGAGTTCTATCAAAGGATAGATTAAAATTTATTTATGGTTTAGCAGAACAATACAATCTTGAAGGAGTACATCTTACAACTAGACAAGATATACAACTTCATGGATTAGGAATAGATGAAATATATGAGATTATGAAAGCTGCTTTAGAAGAAGGAATACATACTAGAGGCGCAGGTGGCAATTTTCCAAGAAATGTAGCGCTTTCGCCACTTTCAGGAGTTAATCCTAAGGAAGCCTTTGATGTAACCCCATATGCTATAAGGGTTAATGAACATTTCTTAAGTAAGATAACAAGCTACAAACTGCCTAGAAAGTTAAAGGTGGCTTTTGCTAGTAGCAATGAAGATGAGGCTCATGCTACTGTTACAGATTTAGGATTCTTAGCAGTAAAGGAAAATGAAAAAGAATATTTTAAACTTTACTTAGGTGGTGGACTTGGAAGAAACCCAAAGGTTGGCATAGAATATGATGAATTAGTAGAGCCAAAGGATGTATTATATCATGTAGAAGCAATGACAAGCTTATTTATTGCTGAAGGTGATTATGAGAATCATGGTAAGGCTCGTATTAGATATATAGTTGAGAGAATGGGAGCAGAAGCTTTTATTGAATGCTATAAGAAGCATTTAGAGAAGGTTAAGATAGAGCAAAACTTAAGTTTAGAGATAGCTGATAAAAAAGTTGTGAAACAAGGCATCAAAACTAATTTAGTTAGCAATAGGCTTTTTGAACAAAAGGTTGAAGGGCTTTACAGTGTATATTTCCATCCTATAGGAGGTCAATTAAAGCTATCTGTATTAAAGATGCTTTTAGAAGAAATAAGTTCCATTGAAGAAGCTGAAGTAAGACTTACAATGAATGAAGGCTTATACATAACCAACCTTAACGGGGAAGAAGCTGAAAGATTAATAAAGCTTACAAAAACTCTAGGTGGAGAAACTAGATTAGAACAGTCAGTAGCTTGTATAGGCGTACCTACTTGCCAAATAGGCGTGCTAAACGGCCAAAAGACACTTCAAGAGATAATAAGCAAGTTCAAAGAAGAAAATATAATAGAAGATATACTGCCAAGAGTTCATATATCAGGCTGTGCTAATTCTTGTGGAGTGCATGAAGTTGGAGCTATAGGCTTCTTTGGAAAGCTTAAGAGGGTAAATAATGTATCAAGCAATGTTTTTGAGCTACATGTAAAAGGGAAATTAGGTAAAGACGTTACAAGACTTGGAGCCTCTTACGGAGATATTCTTCAAGATCAGGTACCTCAGTTCTTACTTGAATTAGCAAGAACTATAAAAACTGAGAAAGTTGAGTTTATAGATTGGCTTGAAAGTCATGAAACAGAGTTTAAAGAGCTAGTTGGTAAGTTTGCTGTTTAAAGTATTTGTTGATATATACAAATCTATATTAAAGATAAAAATTCATGCATGTTATAGCCATGTATGAATTTTTGCTTTTTGGGAAGTTGCAATTTATGTATTGGACAGTGCTTATGGATAAATAACCTCTTAAAATATGAGAAGGAGTTACTTAACTAACGTTGAATTTATATCATTAGCTAACTTAAGCAGGTCATTACAGGTATAAAGTTACAACTATTAATTTACGAATGCCTGATGATCCTCAGAACTCGGTATCATAGAGCATGTATAAATTGAGTTTTCATAAAGGATAACTATGGATTGGAGGCACATATGTGAATATAAAATTTGACTATTCAGCATTAAACAGCTCTCTTAAGATATTTGAAAAAATAGAAAAAAACATAGTAATAACAGAGGATGAATTTAATAGCTATTTAGAAGAAGAAGGAATTAAGTTTTTAAATAAGCATATTTGTCATTATGGTGGAAGTAAGCTTAATAATGCTGCACTGATAAAGTTTTTTGCTTCAGCAATAAAAAATCCAAAATTAGAAAGCTCCGATAATATAATATTGAAGACCATTAAGCAAGGGCTTTTTAGATTTAGCTATGCTAAAGAAACGCTTACAACATTGAATCTTAATCAAATAGCAGATAACTCTATTAAAATGGCTAATAAGTTTTTGCCAAAACCTATTGATGATGATTCCAATATTAGTATTTATTTTTTGTATGGAATAAGAGGAACATCTATAATGCTTAATGACAAAATAGCTATTGATTTATGTGATGAAGTTTTGTGGGATAAAGATAAAATTAATTCGGAGTATTTGACTAGAATAATTGCTCATGAGGTACATCATGTAGGTACAGATAAACATTTTAAAGCAGTGATAGATAATATAAATTCAGACAGAGAAAAAGACAGATGTAGGTTATTATGTGAGCTTCTTTCAGAAGGAAGCGCAATGTATTACTTGAATAATCCACAAGAGTTTTCCACTTTCAAGAGTATCCAATGGCAGAGTAATGATGAAAATATAATGTCAATATTATCTGAGATAGGGTTAATAATAGATAAAGTAGTAGCAGGAAAGCTACCATTAGATGAACAATTAGAGTCTCTTTTTGGAGAAGGCCTTAAGGGATATTCGGCTGGTTACCATATGGTGGAGCTTATTGATATAAATTTTGGAGTAAATGCCGTACTTGAATGCATTTTAAATATAGATATATTCATGGAATACTATCATAGAGCTAAGCAATCTATTAGTGGGATGTAAGCTTATTTTTACTGTTAATGAAAGTATAAAACTTTTTGTTATCTAAAACTAGTAATATAAAGGTTTTAGAACAGCTATTTAGGGTGAACAGTAAAAACCCAAGGATATAAGTTCATTAATTCATATCCGAGGGATTTGTAATTAATCAAAATTAATATTTAACTTCGTACTTTGTATGAGATACTGGATTCACATAAAGTACGAAGTCTAAGTTATACTGCTAGTTTTTGCTTAAATTTAAATATTTCTTCAGCAGCTTTTCTATAGCCACCTGAATGTTCAAAGGATTGGCTTATCTTCTTTATATTTTCATAATAACTTGGATCAATCAATACCTTATTAACGGCCTTCTTTAAATCTTCCACTGATAGCTTGTCTACATCCAGCTTAATTGCTGCACCTAGTTCAGCGGCTCTTGATGCCATGTAAGGCTGATCAGCACCAAAGGGAATCGCAACAAAAGGAACATTATTATATATTAAATCACTGGTGCTATTCATTCCAGCATGGGTTATGGCAACATTAGTATACTTAAGTATTGCTGATTGAGGTACATAGTTCTTAACTATGAAGTTGTCTGGAATGGAAAAGTTTGAGGTGTCAACATTGTAAGCAGTCATAACTACCACTGCATCAATATTGCCAAAAGCTTCGAAGAATAAATCATATACCTTTAGATCAGCAGCACTAAAAACTGTACCTAAAGATATATAGATAACCTTTTTACCTTCCAACTTATCAAAAGGAAAATCCAGATCTTCTTTTCTATCATATATAGGAGGTCCAATGAATCTAAAAGTATCGTCATAATACTCAGGATGAGCTACAAAGTACTCAGAGGTATAGGCTATATTTAGGTCACCCTTATTAAAGAATAGTTCTATTAATGACGGAATTGTTATACCATAGGTGTTCTTTAGATTAGTTGCAAACTTATTGTAAGTATCCATTACAGGGTGATCTTTTAGTAAGCCTTTATCAAATTTATTGTCAGGTATAAGCTCTTTAGGAGTAGCAAATATGGCGAAGGATGATACTGAAGGGATCCCTAGAATTTGTGCTATAATTTTTCCATAAGGGAAAGACGCACCATACACCATGTAGTCAAAATGAGTATCAGATATTTCTTCTAAAAAATCCTTTATAAAGCTTTCGCTGGATTGGAGAGTAGTGTTTATAAGGTTAAGCATTTGTTCTATGCTCTTGTGCTTATTAGTGACACCAGGATTGGGGCGTTTAAACACATCAGCTTTTAACTCTTTATAAGTAGCACCGGTTTTCTCTATTCTTTCCTTGAATTCATCATAGGAATAATAGATGACCTCTTCTCCATTCTTTATTAATTCTGACACCAGTCCTAAGGTAGGATTTACGTGGCCATGACCACGAACATTTAAAAATAGTACTTTTGACATTTTATCACTTCCTACAAATTAATTTTAATTAATGTTATATTTTTATTTTTATGAATTTTAATAAAAGTACTTTTTTTAGAGTTTCTGTATGGAAACTTAATTTATATTTGTTCGCCAATCAACTTTTTTGAGTATTTTTGGACATATATAAATTAATAGTTGAAATTGGCTCCCTATAGGAATTTTATAATTGTACCTCTTAATTTCGAAGTTATTTCTTAAAGTTCCTATGGGGGTCAAAGGAAAAGTTAAAGATTTAAATTCAACAATGTAAGAGGTACGATTATATATTTCTTAAGAATAGTTTACTACTTTTTTTATAAATGTCAATTAGTTGAAATAAATGAAACTTATAGAAGATTACGCGGTTAACATGAAAAATAAAAAAATAATGAACTTATTTTTATCTCAATTGTCTTATTAGTATAGGGGTTAGGGGGGAAGTAGATTTGGATGAGTTAGAACTTATCAAAAGGGCTAAGGCTGGCGATGACAGCGCCTTAAACTTTTTATTTCAGCAAAATTATAAGAAGCTCTATGGATTTTTGATAAAGCTAACTGGAGATGTTTATTTATCAGAAGATTTACTTCAAGAGACTCTTATGAAGGCAATGACCAACATAAAAGACTACAGAGGAGAATGTAAGTTTTTAAGCTGGCTTATAAGGATTGCATTAAACCTATATAAAAATTACTTGAAGAGACAAAAAATTATAGAGTTTAGTTCTATTGAAAACTACTCAATTGTATCAGATGTAAAGGAAATAGATGAGCGGGTATATGAAAAAATACAAGTTGAAAATGCACTTAAAGAGCTTCAAAAGCTGAGTTATGAAAAGAGAGTTTCATTTATATTAAAGCATTATTACGGATATAGCTTAGAAGAGATAAGCAATATTATGAATTGTGCAGAAGGAACGGTAAAGTCTAGAATTCATAACACAATAAAAACTCTAAAGAGTTTATTAGGCGAGAAGGAGTGATTAGGTATGAGTAATATAGATAAAGCTTCAGAAGATAACAATCTTAAAAAACTTAAAATTTTAGAAGATGACTATTTGGAGGACGTAGGGCTTATAAAAGAAATAGATACTTTGAGTTTGATAACAAATACAAGGCGTAAAAAGCAGTTTAGAAACTGGTGGCAAGATGTTTTATATACTATTATGGTTCCTTCTATAGCTATTATGCAAATACTTACTGGAATTAAGTTTGGTGTATTAAATGTAATAATTCTTAACAGCATATTATCGGCGCCTGTAGCATTACTGGCTTTATTGATATTATATAAAAAGAATAGAAGGGGGGTAAGAGTATGAGTTCTATAGATATTCTTATAATGCTTGGGGTATTTATATCTATAATTATATGGGGAGGCCAATCTTTATGGATATATCTTGACGCAAGAATGAGAAGAGATAGGTTTGCAATCCTTTGGGCGCTACTTGCCATGTGCAGTATGCCTATAACCCTTATAGTATATATAATAGTTACTCGAAGCACTGAAATAAGATGTAAATCATGTGGAGCAGTTGTGGAAAAAGGAACGGAAATTTGCACTAACTGTGGAAAAACTTTAGGGAAACACTGTAACGGTTGTGGAGGCTTTATGGAGGATGATTGGAACTATTGTCCTAAATGTAAAGCTAAGTACTAAAATAAATTTTACTTGAAAGGGGAAGAAGTATTATGGAGGTTTTTAGAAAGTATAAAAAGGTTTGGATTATTTTTATCATAATAGCTATGCTTGTAGCTTTGGGAGCAACTGTCCTAGTGAGATTTATTATAGGTAAGTCTGGAAGTATTGATACCTTTAGTGAAAGGGCAGCTATTGAGTACAATACAGGCAGTAAGTGGAATGAAAGTTATAGCTATCTTAATGGAACTAAGAGCAATAAGGTTAAATTAAAAAAGGACCAAATACTAAATATAGAATATTCTTCTGCAGTGAAAGAAGGTTCTCTGAAGATACTTTTACAAGATGCTGATGGAAATACTATAGCTAATCTATTGGATGACTCAAGTGGTTTGTTTAAATATAAGGCAGAGAAAGATGGACGTTATATTATTAAAGTAGTAGGAGATAAGACAGAGGGCGAATTTAATCTAAAGTGGGAAATAAAATAAACAGTAAAATTAGATATACTTTTGATTTGTATTGTTTAGCATAGTTAGGTTATGTATAATAATAGCTAATAATAAAAATAAATTGCGCTTAAGACATGTCTTAAGCGCATTTATCCTATTTGAAAGGAAGAGAAGCTAAATGTGCCCAATTACTAAGGAACAGATAAATATTCTTGTTGTAGACGATGAAGTAAGTATTATAAATTTCATAAAGATGGGATTGGAAGCAGAAGGCTATAAGGTATATGAGGCTTATGATGGTAACGAAGCTATAGATCTAGCTCAGAAGATAAATCCACATATAGTAATACTGGATGTTATGCTTCCAGGAATGGATGGCTATGAGGTATGCACTAGAATAAAAAAGTTGATAAAAACCTCTATCATTATGTTAACCGCCAAGGATGAAGTTGATGATTTGGTTAAGGGGTTAGACATAGGTGCAGATGACTATATGTCAAAGCCTTTTAGCTTTAAGGAACTATTGGCGAGAATCAATGCTAGAGTGAGAAATAGTTTTCCTGAATTAAGTGAGGTTATTAATATAGGTGACTTTAAAGTAGATGATGGAGCTCATGAGATAACTTATAAGGATAAGCTACTGGATTTACCACCAACTCAATACAACTTACTAAGATTTTTACTTGTAAATAACGGATTAGTATTGAGTAAATCTCAAATATTAGAAAAAGTTTGGGGGTATGACTTTAGTGGTGATGAAAATATTGTTGAGGTATATATAAGATATCTTAGAGATAAGATTGAAGACAAAGAACATAATATAATAAAAACTGTACGCGGAGTAGGATATAAGGTGGTAGTCTAGATGAAGGTTTTTAAGAAAGCTAAAAAGACAAGAGGGCTTCAGTGGCAGATATTTTCTAGGTTCTTTATTTTATTAATAGTACTGCTATTTATAATGGGGCTATCACAGTATTTTAGTATGCGAGAATACTTATGCAGAAGTAAGGGACAGGGATTACAGGATAAGTTCCATAATATAGACTTCAAGGTATTAAGTCAGATGGAAAAAGTGGATAAAAGTAATGATGTACTTGAAAATATAACTAACAATTTGGTAGACAGAGCTACCAATGCAATTGTCATAGATAAGTCTGGCGATGTGGTTTACAAGGTTGAGAAGAAGGAGGAGGAACCACTAGCTTCCGATGAGTCTGAACTAAAGATTATAAAGGAGAAAGAAAAGCGTAAATTTACTTTTGGTAATCCTAATCTATCAACAAATGAATATAAAGCTTTACTAAGAGAGTCAGGAAATTTAGAAAAAGATTATAGACTGATGAAAACTGACGATGGTACTTTATTGCTTGTAGTGTGGAGAAAGATAGGTGATATGAAGCAGCCTTCTGGACTTATCCAATTATGTACTCCAATAAATGATGTGGGAGAAATACTAGAGAGGCAGCTTTCTATATATATAGGAGGAGCTTTCTGTATATTAATCCTCGGTGGAATACTTGGAAGTACTATCTTTAAACAAACCTTAGTGCCTCTTCATAATATGACCAATACTGTTGAGCAGATAGATGTAAAAGAACTTCACACAAGGATTCCTGAAGATAATGGAATGAGGGAGATAGATAGGTTATCACATTCTTTTAATAATATGCTTGAAAGAATCGAAATCTCCTTTGAGCAGGAGCAGTATATAAAAGAGAAGATGAGACAATTTGTTTCAGATGCGTCCCATGAATTAAGAACACCTTTAACCTCTATTCATGGATTTGTAGAGATTCTCTTAAGGGGAGCTGCAAAAAATGAACAACAGCTTAATTTAGCTTTAAATAGTATATTGCTTGAAAGCGATAGGCTTACCAAACTGGTCAATGATTTGTTGATGTTAAGTAAGCTCGATCAAAATATTAAGGTTGAGATGAACAATGAAGATCTAAAGATTGTTGTAGAAGAAATATATCCTCAGCTTCAGGTTTTGAGCGGAGATAGAAGTTTAAACTTGAATCTGGCTAAAGATTTAACAGTGAGTATAAATAGAAATCAGATTAAGCAGGTTATATATAATTTGACTCAAAATGCAGTACTCCACACAGACAAGCAAAATGGTAAGATATCAATATCCTCATATATAGAAAAAGTCAATGGTGAAGACTTTGCTGTTTTAAAGATTGCTGACAATGGAACAGGAATAGAAAAGGAGCACCTAAGTAAAATTTACGATAGATTCTTTAGAAGTGATACTCATAGATCTAGAGAACAAGGTGGATACGGTCTAGGACTTTCTATAGTTAGAGGTATAATAGATTCTCACAACGGCAAGATA
The DNA here is from genome assembly GCF_004015185.1 of Clostridium manihotivorum. Lineage (GTDB taxonomy): Bacteria > Bacillota > Clostridia > Clostridiales > Clostridiaceae > Clostridium_AR > Clostridium_AR manihotivorum. The sequence continues at coordinate 935,897 of NZ_CP025746.1, forward strand.
GAGGTAGAAAGTGAAGTTGGTGTTGGATCAACCTTTAGTGTGTATCTGAAATTGGTTTAGAGATAATTTTGAAGTTAAAGAATAACTATCAATATTTTCTTTCGAATATAAAACTTTATATGGATTTGTTGCAAAAAGACTCTAATGGCATGTTCATTAGAGTTTTTTGCTATAAATTTTGCTTTAAGCTTTGATACATATATTACTTCAAACATATATGCCATTTTTAATGAACTTCATATTTTAAAAGTAAATTGTTAAATTTTAAATTAGTTAACCAATTTCTCAGCAAATTCTCAGTTTATATTAATGTTCTGCTCAGTTTTACTCAGTATAATTTTAATATAAGTTAATAAACCACTAAGATAGTACATTTAGATTGCGCATTACATTGATAATATTTGAAATTAATATTAAGAATCAATACTTTAGATAAAAGGTGAGGTGGTTATAATGGGTGAACTTATAAATTTATTAGGGGGACTTACTATATTAGTGGTGTTCGGAACCTTAATAGTTATATTTGTAACAGGCGAAAAGCATAAAACACCTATGATAAGGAATAGTTTTGGATTAGGTACACTCATACACCTAAGGGCTTACGGAGGGAAAAATGAGATAGCGATAGATGAGGCAATCAAGCTAATAAATGAAATAGATAATAAGATGTCGGCTTTTAAAGAGTCTAGTGATATATGCAGGATAAACTTTAAGGCAGGATTGGAAGCTGAGATTGTAAGTAAAGAAACATTTTATGTTTTAGAGAAGGCTAAAGAATACAGCAAACTGACTGAAGGTACCTTTGATCCAACTATAAGACCTTTAGTTGAACTATGGAATTTAGGTGGAAAGCAAGGCCATATACCTAGCAAGGAAGACATAGAAGAAAAATTAAAGCTTATAAATTATAAGGACATAATACTTGATAAAGAAAAATTGTCAGTTAAGCTTAAAAATAATAATCAAAAGTTAGACCTTGGAGGTATAGCAAAAGGCTATGCAGCAGATAGGGTTAGAGATGTACTAAAAAAGTATAAGGTTAAAAGTGCTTTAATTGATTTGGGTGGAAACATCTACGTCTTAGGAAATAAAGAAAGTGGAGAGAAGTGGAATATAGGAATACAGAATCCCTTCAAGGAACGAGGCCAGTATGTTGGAGTACTAAGCCTATCAAATAAATCTATAGTTACCTCTGGTAACTACGAGAAATACTTTATTTCTGAAGGTAAGAGATATCATCATATATTAGATGCTAAAACTGGTTTTCCATCTGAAAGCGAAATTGTAAGTGCAACAATAATTTCAGATGATTCAATAGATGGAGATGGCTTATCAACAGGTATTTATATTTTAGGTGTGGAAAAGTCATTAGAAATTTTAGAAGCTGTGGATGGAATTGATGGAGTGCTTATAACCAGGGACAAAAAAGTATATGTTACTTCTGGTATAAAAAAGTCTTTAGTTTTAACAGATCAAGAGTTTGCATATGAAGAAATCTAAGTTTTGCCCAGAGACTAGATTTATAAAAGTAAAGAACTATTGAAGCGCAAGGAAAGTGTTAAAGGTGGAGCGTTCATAGGGGGATGAAGTTAAGTGTTAGTCACAAGCTGCTTTAATTAAGTATCCCAAATAATTAATAAATTTTGCTAACTTAGGAGGAGTCACAAATATGGCTAAAAAGATTAAGAAAATTCAAATCGCAAGACATATAGTACAATTGATAATGTTTATACTTTTACCTGGTCTTTATACCTTGACTTTCAGTGAGGTTAAAAATGTATATAAGATGATAGCCAGTGGAAACTTTCATTTTATTAGAGCTATTCCTGCTCTAAGTGAATTTATTATAGTAATGCTTCTTACAGTTCTTATGGGAAGATTCTTTTGCGGTTGGTTTTGTGCCTTCGGAACCTACAACGATTGGATTCATTTAATATCAAAACATGTTTTTAAGATAAAGTTTAAGGTCAATGAAAGAGTAGATTCGGTACTAAAGTATGTAAAGTATGTTATCTTACTAATGCTGTTAATAGTCACATGTACACTAGGAAGCAATATACTAGAAGGAACAAGTCCTTGGGATGCTTTTGCACAGATAACTGATTTCAAAACTGTTATGACTACTTTGACCATTGGGCTTATTTTGCTAGTGTTGATAACAATAGGAGCATTATTTGTAGAAAGATTTTTCTGTAGATATCTATGTCCTTTAGGAGCAGTATTCTCTATAGTTTCAAAAATAAGCATTTTAAAGATAAACAAGCCTACTGAGAAATGTGGAAAATGCAGAGCTTGCACTAGCGTATGTTCTATGGGAATACCTCTATATAAGAAGGAAAGTGTTAAAGGCGGAGAGTGTATAGAATGCTTAAAATGTATAGAAATATGTCCAAGAAAGAATACAACAGTAAACATAGCAGGCGAAGACTTAAATCCAGCTTTAGCTAGTTCTGTAGCAATAGCTACCTTTGCAGGAGTTTATGGTATAACCAATCTTACAAGTGCAGTTTTAACTAAGGCTGGCATATCATCTGCTAGCAGTATAACTAGTGGAACAAATGCAAATTCTACAAAGTATAAGGATGGAACTTATACTGGTAGTGGTACAGGCTTTAGAGGAGGCACTACAACAGTTTCCGTAACAATAAAAAATGGACAGATAACTAATATAGAAACTGTTTCCTCAGAAGATACTCCAAATTTCTATAATAGAGCTTCAGGTACTGTTATAAACAACATAATATCTTCTCAGTCAACTAGTGTTGATACTGTTTCAGGGGCAACCTTCTCAAGCAATGGTATAATAAGTGCTGTTCAAGATGCTTTAAATAAAGCACAGGGAACTTCAAGTTCTTCAAATGAAGACAGCCAGAGCAGCAGTGATGAAAATTCGGTTAACCAGGACTCAAACGGTACATCTGCTTTATCGGATAGCAATTCTAATTCTAACAATCAAAGTGCTGCTGGTACAAAGGAAGACTCACAAAACAGTGATTCAAAAAACAACACTGCTGAAGATGAAAACTCTCAAGCTACACAAAATAGTCAAACAAATAATGGCACAACTAATAGTTCAAGTAACAATTCAAGTAAATCTAATAATGGAAGTGCTTCATCAAGTACAACTTCAGTTAAATATAAAGATGGTACTTATACAGGAACTGGAACAGGGTTTAGAAGAGGGACAACTGAAATGTCTGTTACTATAAAAGATGGAAAGATAGCTAAAGTAGAAACTGTATCTTCTCAAGATACACCTAACTACTACAATTATGCAGAAAGTACTATAACAAGTGAAATAGTTTTAGCACAAGCAACAAATGTTGATACAGTTTCAGGAGCAACCTTCAGTAGTAGAGGAATTATTGAAGCAGTTCAGAATGCATTAAGCAAGGCAAAATAATATTAAATTCAAACCACTATATTTTTATAGCAGATACCCCTTACTAGGAAATCTTCACATACCTTTAAAAAAGGAAGCTATGCAAAAAAGAGGCTGCTGCATTAACTACTTAATGCAGTAGCCTCTTTAATTTTAGACTATGCTTAATGATATTGTTGAAATTAAGTGGTCATGAAGGAGATGCTATATGACAAAATCATATTAATTCTTTGCGCAAGCTCATCAAAGCATTGGATGACTGACCACTTAATTTCAAAACAGTACTTTAACAGAACCGATTTTATACAGAGTTTGTTCTTTTAAAACAGCTATCTATGTGGTCATCAATTATTCCTACAGCTTGTAGGTAGGAATACACTATTGTTGTGCCTAAGAATTTAAAGCCTCTCTTTTTTAGGTCTTTACTTATCTTATCAGAAAGCTCAGTGCTGGCAGGTGCTTCTGATAGGTCTTTCCAGTTATTTATTATCTGCTTATTGTCAACAAAGCTCCATATGTAGTTATCAAAACTTCCGTACTCATCTTGAAGTTTTAAGAATTCTTTAGCGTTTCCTATAGAAGCATCGATTTTTCTTCTATTTCTCACTATTCCAGGGTTAGCTAATAAAGCTTTTATTTTTTCTTCATCATATTGAGAAATTTTAATTGGATCAAAGTTGTCGTAAGCTTCTCTGTAATTTTCTCTTTTTCTAAGTATAGTAATCCAACTTAAACCTGCCTGAGCGGATTCAAGCACTAAGAATTCGAAATGTTTTCTATCATCATGAACTGGAACCCCCCACTCTTCATCATGATATTTTACATATAGTTCATAGTTTCCACACCAAGGACATCTATTCATATAAACACTCCCTATAATTTATTAAATACCATAGATATACCACTTTGTATAGGGTTCTATTACGAAAACTTAAGTTATGAATGTTCGAAAATCATGGCTTTTGAGGATTTTTGCGGCATGTATAACTTGATAGTTGAAGTTGGAACTCTATAATAAAATTTATATTTGCAAGTTCTCATCTCAGAATTCAGAGTAGTTTTCAAAATAGATTTAGAATCCAAGTGGTACATCTTTATTATTGTATCATATTTATTCTTTTACTAACTAATGATATAATCTGATGTGAAAATTAAGCCTTAAGATATTTGGAGGATTTCAAATTGGAAGAGAATTTTAATACAATAGATGAAGAAAAAAAGGTAGTTATAGATAGTAACGAAGAGATATGGAACAAAGAAACCTATGATGCTTGGGTAAATAGATTTGGTACACCAGAAGAAGCTGCAGCTAGGATAAAGAAGAATCCAGAAGCAGTTCTTTCAATATTATATAGTAAGCTCGGAGATGTAAAAGGCAAGAGAATAATGAATCTTATGGGTTCTAATGGTAACAAAGCTGTAGCGTTGGCATTGCTTGGAGCAGAAGTGACAGTAGTTGATTTTTCAGAAGGAAATAAGAACTATGCCTTGGAGCTTGCAAAAGCAGCTGATGTTAAAATTGATTACATAGTATCAGATGTATTGAAGCTGCCGAAGGAGAAAGTAAGGGGAGACTATGATATAGTATTTGCTGAGATGGGTATAATACATTACTTCACAGACTTAGCTCCCTTCATGAAGCTTATGTATGAACTTCTTTCTAACAAAGGTATTGCTTTATTAAGAGATTTTCACCCTGTTTCAACCAAACTTATAAGCTCTAGAGGTTCAACTGCAAAAGTGAGAAAGCATAAGGTAACAGGAGATTATTTTGATACTTCTCTTGAAGAAAAAGATGTTTCATACTTTAAGTATTCAGAAGATGATGTACCTAAGAAGGTATTTCTAAGAAAATGGACTCTAGGAGAGGTAGTTACCAGTGTTGCAAATTCAGGACTGGTTATAAAGAGCCTAGATGAAGAACCTAACTTATCCTCAGAGGTTTTTGACAAGGGTATTCCTAAAACCTTCACAGTGATGGCTGAAAAATTGTAGTGGACGAGGGACACGGGGACGGAGCTTTTGTCCCAGCGAGCTTTTGGCCCAGTAGTAGTCATAAATTTTGGAAAGCTAAATAACTTATATAATCCACAAGATTCATAAGGTAGATAATTTTTCACTTTAAATTATAGTTTAATAGGGTAAGTACAATCACTTCGTAATAAAGATTATATTTGTATAATAGGTAATACTGATAATATAAAAAACAATTATGGTAGGTGTGAGGGTTATGATAGATTTAGTTGTAGTAAGGCATGGGCAATCTGGGGCTGATTTAGAGAACAAACATGAGGGAAGAGCAGATTTTCAGTTAACAACCTTAGGAGTACAGCAAGCAGAGAAGGCTGCAAAATGGTTGAAAGATAAAATTACTTTTGATTACATATTTAGTAGTCCACTAAAAAGAGCTTCAGTAACTGCTGAAATAATTGCCCAGAGATTTAATATAAAAGTTCTTTATGATGATTTGCTTATGGAATATAACAATGGAGTTTTGGCTGGATTAGATAGAGAAGATGCTGAAAGATTATATCCTCTGCCTAAGGGCGGAAGAAAGTACTATGATAGAATAGAAGCTGGAGAGTCAGCTATAGAGCTTAGAGCAAGAGCAGAAGAGTTTTTAGCTAGATTAATAGATGCTTTATCAGAAACACAAGAGGATAAAAGAGTTCTTATAGTAGCTCATGGAGGAATAATAAATATGCTGTTTAATAGCTTTTTAAATCTTCCTATAAGCAGTAACGTGATAGTTAATACTGGAGATACTGGTATCCATTTTTGGAGAATAAGAGGAAAGGAAAGAATAATCCTAAAATCTAATATTCAAGAACACTTATTGTAGCTAAAAGATAAACGCTATAACTTAAAATTGATAGTGTGAAAATTATAAAAGATGAATGACTAAATTAATGAGTTTTAAGAAATCGAGGGGTCAGCTCTGTTTTTAAAATTACTCAATGGCTTTAGTCAATTCATCTTTATTTAGCATTAAACTTCTTTATTTCTCTGGAAATCCTCTTTTATTGCCTTTAAGCTATCTTTATCTGTAAATAAGGCAAGGGCAGTGATAGCTAAAGCCTTTGAACCTATTATAAGAGCATCATCTCCAGCTTTCGAAGCAGCGGCTACTCTAAAATCTGTAGTATGTCCTACTAGACTTTCTGGTCCGATTTTTACATGAGGATGGATGGTTGGAACTACCTGACTTATGTTGCCTACATCAGTGGAACCAAAGCCTTTAGGTTGTTCAGGTGATATTTCAAGTCCTAGTAAAGAAGATTTTTCAATAAATAAATTATCAAAGGTTTTATTTAACAATATATTGTCAACTTTATTTTGGAAGGCAATTATGTTAACCTTAGCACCGGTGGATAAAGCAGCTCCTTGGGCTATATTTTTAATCTTTTCGCTGATTTCATCGCAGGTCTTTCTTGTTTCTGCTCTTATAAAGAATCTAGCCTTAGCATATTCAGGGATAATGTTAGGGGCATCCCCGCCGTGCGTTATTATTCCATGGATACGAACATCTGGAGTAACATGTTGTCTTAATGCGTTTATTCCATTGAAGAGAGCTATTACCGCATCTAGAGCATTTATTCCTTCATGAGGAGACGCAGCAGCATGAGCAGGTTTTCCTATAAATTCGAAGTCTAATGGATCCACTGCAAGAGAAGGACCTGTAGCAAAGTTATTATTACCTGGATGTATTATTAAACTAGCATCTACATCCTCAAGTAAATTATGCTTTACAAAGCTGCCCTTAGCACTTCCATTTTCTCCACCTTCCTCAGCAGGAGTTCCAAGAACTCTAATTTCTCCACCTATTTCATCTAAAACTTTTGATAGTGCTATGGCAGAAGCTGTACTTAGAGTACCTATTATGTTGTGACCGCAGGCATGACCCAGGCCAGGAAGAGCATCATACTCTGCCAAAAATGCAATTGTTGGACCACTTTTTGTTCCTTTCTTTCTTGCTATAAAGGCAGTTTCATGTCCTGCAACTCCATTTTCTACTTCAAAGCCTTCTTTAGCCAAGGTATCCGAAAGTAAGGCTGATGCAAAGAATTCCTTGTTTCCTAGTTCTGGTTTACTATGGATGCTATGACTTATTTCTATATATCTGTCTTTACTTTTATCTATTTCCTCTATAACTTTTAATTCTAAATAATTCAATGTATTACTCAATTAATTGGCCCCCTTTATATATATGTCTTACATTCTTTATATTTATATATATGAACATGCTGCTTTATAATCAAAAATCTCTTTTCAATTCTTCTCTTAAGAAGCATAATGGTTTAAAAGAACTCAGATTTAATGGTTATATCTTCGATAGGTTTTATAACTGACATATGTCAACCCATTGAGCCTTAGTAAGGTTCTCTATATCATTTGGAGTGATTTTCAATGCAGTAATTTGAGAACCAGCAGCAGGGTATACATGTTCAAAATTCTTTATTGAAACGTCTAAGTATACTTCCAAGTTATTCTTTAATCCAAAAGGACATACACCCCCGACTGGATGTCCTGTTATATCTAGCACTTCATCATGACTTAGCATTTTAGCCTTTAGCTTGAAATGCTCTTTATATTTTTTATTGTCTATCTTGGCATCTCCTCTTGTAACCACAAGGATTTCCCTGTCCTTAAGTTTAAAGGCTAAAGTTTTAGCTATATACTGAGGTGCTATACCTAGAGTTTGTGATGCAAGCTCTACAGTAGCTCCACTAGCTTTTAGTTCAAATACAGGATCCTCTAAGCCTTTTTCTAAAAAATAATTTCGTACACTTTCAACACTCATTTTTACACCTCATTTTCAAGTTTTTAAGTATTACAACTTTATTCTTTGTGCATCTGCCTTTTCTGAAGGGATGTGAAGAAATTCTGGCAGGCTACATAATTTCTCTTATTTATTCTTTATACTATACTCATATTTCAGCTGCCTACACATACTTATACATAGGATCTATATAGAATATAATTTCCTACTAAAAAGACAAGCTTTTTCAGTATACTTTGTAAGAACCTTAGATTTCGTACAAGCTACCTAAGAAATAAAAAAATCTCCTTCCGTGAATGGAAGAAGATTTAAAATGCAGCTCAATAAAAGCTTATATTTCAAAACATTATCTTCCCTCATCTATCAGAAGTTTAACTTCTGTTGGAATTAGCACCGTGCATGCAAATGAAACATGTTGGTTGCTGAGGCATCTTAGGGCCATTCCCTCCGCCTCTCTTGATAAGGATCTTTAATAACGAACATTAAAATCTATTTTTACTGTCTAGATTAGTGTAAAATCTTTTACTGTGATTCCAAATTTATCATGATAACCTTGATTAAATAGAATTATAAACATAATTATTTTATATGTCAATATATTTAATTAAACATATTTGATTGCTATGAAAAATATACTTTTTGGCATTTACTTTAATTTATTTGCATATAAATGCTTATAAAGATATACCATTTCGAGCCGAAATATATTTTCAAAACTCCTGTGAATTCTTAGAGGAGAATTTGAAAATATAAATTCAAATATGAAATGATGCATCTATAGGGTTCCATTACGAAAACTTAAGTTATGCATGTTCGAAAATCGCGGGTTCTGGGGATTTTTGCGGCATGCATAACTTAATAGTTGAAGTTGGAACCCTATATAGGGAACCTTTATGAAAACTTAATTTATAGTTGTTATAAAATCCAGGATTCTGGGGATTTTGTGGCATTTATAAATTAATAGTTGAAGTTGGTTCCATATATACCAGTTCATATTTAAATGTATAAGTCTATAAAGATACCAGTAATATTTAAAATGATTTCTAGTATTTTTTAAAGCTATAGAACCTGGATGTCTATATAGATAGTGATGTTTATAAAAATAATGTCACCAAATAAAAATGAAAAATCACTGTTGACAAATAAAAAAACAGTAACTATAATGAATTTCAAGCAGAAGTTGTAAAAAATAATAACGATCCTTATCTAGAGAAACTGAGGGACTGGCCCGATGAAGTTTCAGCAACCGGCGTGTGTTCATTTGCTCGCAAGGTGCTAATTCCTGCAGACTAAGGTCTGGAAGATGAGGAAAGACGATACTTGTAATTTACCCGTTTATGGGTTTTTATCGAGTCCTCTTTCCTTATTGGAAAGAGGACTTTTTGATTTTTATTTCAAATCTTACTGTTTAAAGGGGGCGATTAAGATTATTTATTTAAAAAATGTTGGGAAGACCTATCATACAAAAGAGCATGAGTTAGAAGCAGTAAAAGGGGTAAATCTGCACATCGAAGCAGGAAAGATAGTTGGCATAATAGGGTATAGCGGTGCTGGAAAAAGTACTTTGATTAGATGTATAAACCTGCTTGAAAGACCTACCACTGGAGAGGTTATTGTTAATGGCAAAGAATTAACTAAGTTGTCAGCAAAAGAACTTAGAAAGAGTAGAGAGAAAATTGGGATGATATTTCAACATTTTAATTTAATGAGGAGCAGGAATGTATTTCAAAATGTTGCTTATCCTCTTAAAGGTAATGGCTTAAGTAAGCAAGAAATAAAGATTAAGGTTGAAGGTTTATTAGATTTGGTGGGCTTAAGCGATAAGCTAAAGGCTTATCCATCTCAGCTAAGTGGAGGCCAAAAGCAGAGAGTGGCAATAGCCAGAGCACTTGCCAATGATCCACAAGTTCTTTTATGTGATGAAGCTACTTCTGCTCTTGATCCAGAAACAACACAATCAATTTTAGCTTTGCTAAAAGAAATAAATGAAAAGCTAGGCCTTACCATAGTTATAATAACCCATCAGATGGAAGTAGTTAAAGAGATATGCCATGAAGTAGCAGTAATGGATAAAGGGGAGATAGTGGAACAAGGAAATATAGTTCAGATATTCTCAAAGCCAAAGGCTAAAATGACAAAAAACTTTGTATCTACAATCTTTAAATATGACAAGATCTATGAGCTTCTAGATAATAATTCATTTATTGGAAAGCTTACAGAAGAGGAGATAATAGCAAAGATTTCTTTTGTAGGACAGAACACGGGGCAAGCTTTTATTTCTAAATTATCAAGAAAGTTTAAGGTGGATGCAAGTATACTATTTGGCAATATAGAGATTATTCAGGAAGTTCCGGTGGGCAATCTAATAGTAAAGTTTAATGGTGGAAGGGATAGTATCATAGAAGCCTTTAAGTATTTAGAGGATAAAAATGTACAGGTGGAGGTGATAAGAGATGCTTCAATTCTTTCAGAATCTTATGCCTAACGTGATAGATTTATTTCCTGATATGATGAAGGCTTTAGGAGAAACCTTGCTAATGGTACTTATAGCAGGGAGCATATCAACTATTATAGGTCTTCCTATAGGCGTTACCTTAGTTGTTACAAGACCAGGAAATATATTAGAAAATAAGGCTATATATAGCTTTTTGGGGAAAATAATAAATATATTTAGATCAATACCTTTTGTAATACTGTTAGCAGCTATCATACCATTTACTCGCCTTATAGTTGGAACTACCATAGGACTTAGGGGGGCAATAGTTCCTTTGGTATTAGGTTCTGTACCCTTTGTAGCAAGACAGATAGAATCAGCGCTACTAGATATTGATAAAGGAGTGATTGAAGCGGCTCAAGCTATGGGATCTAGTTCTTTTGAGATAATTTACAGGGTATTTCTAAAGGAAGGGCTTCCAGGCATAATTTATGCACTTACAATAACTACTGTGAGTCTAATAAGTTTTTCAGCAGTGGCAGGAACTGTTGGAGGGGGAGGGCTTGGTGACTTTGCAATAAGATATGGCTACCAGTATTTTAAAACAGATATAATGGTTGCTACTATAATAATTTTGCTTGTTTTAGTAAATGGGATACAAAGCTTGGGGGAGCTTTTATTAACAAAATTAAAGCATTAGATATATTGATATAAATAAAATGAAAAATGACTATTTATAATTGGGGAAAAATTAAATATATAAATAAAGTGGGGGCGTTCAAATGAATATAAAAAGAATATTAGCAGTTACATTAGCTTTAACAATTGGGGCAACAGCATTAGTTGGATGTGGGGCAAAATCTTCTGGTGCAGATAATAAAAAAGAAGTAATAAAGCTTGGTATAACTGGAGATGATCATAGAGTTTGGGACAATGTTAAAGAAAGATTGGCAAAGCAGAATATAGAGCTTAAAATAGTTACCTTTAGTGATTATGTACGACCAAATCAAGCTTTAAGTGACGGTGATATTGACGCAAATGCCTTTCAAACCGTAGCATATTTTGAGCAATTTAAAAAAGATCATAATTTAGATCTTACTTCTATAGGAAATACAGTTTTAGCTCCAATGGGGATATATTCAAAGAAGATAAAAGATATAAAAACCTTAAAGGATGGAGCTAAAGTAGCCATTCCTAATGATGCCACAAATGAAGGAAGGGCACTTTTGCTGCTACAAGATGCAGGCTTAATTAAGCTTAAAGATGGTGTAGGTATTAAACCTACCGTTAAGGATATCATTGAAAATACCAAAAAACTTAATATAGCAGAACTTGTGGCTACGCAGATTCCAAGATCAATAGAAGATGTTGATATAGCAGTTATAAACAATGGAGTGGCAGTGGATGCAGGCTATGCACCACTTAAGGACTCTATATACATTGAAGATACAAAAAAGGAAAGTGCAAAAAATTACTTTAATATAATAGCTGTTAGGACAAAGGATAAGGACAAGGCTGTTCTTAAGAAGCTAGTTGAGGTTTACCAGAGTGATGAAACCAAAAAGGTAATAGACGAAACAACAAAAGGCTCATCAATTCCAGTTTTCTAAGGGACAAGGGACAGGGGGACGGAGCTTCTGTCCCAGTAGTATCCTAAAATTGAAAAAATAAATTGGGATATTTGCTGTAAGAAACAATATTTAATAAATAATTAGATACTTTCAATTATGAGTTAAGAGGGAAAATAGAGAAATAATAGACATAGAAAAATAAAAGAATATAGTGGAAATGGACTAGTGATATCAAACAAATATCTAATAAAGAGTCGCTGAAGCAATCTTCAGTGACTTTTTTAGCGCATATGCCTTTCAAAATGAATATAAGGAAAATATGGTAAGCAAATAAGTTTACTTATATATATAGCGAAGGGGTACATATCAAAATGTGAAAATTATTTAGTTTAGTTAACAAAAAAAAGTATTTTCCTTTATAGTAAAAATAGATTTAGAATTAGAGATAGTGCTGAATCTATTAGATTTAAGAAAAGCAACTGTTTTTTTAGTTATATTAACTCATAATGAAGCTCAACAAATTGATTGAAGCGTCTTATGTTTCTTAACTTTAATTTTACTTCAGTATCTAGTTCATTAAATAAAGGAATTCCTTTGCCAATTATTGTTGGGGCAATTGTTATAATAAATTCATCAACCAAATAGTTTTTTATAAAGTGGTGAAGAAGCTCTCCGCCGCCTACAATCCAAATGTTGCCCCCTGTTGTGCTTTTTAGTCTTTTGGTGAAGGAAGTAATATCTTCATTTATAAATTCAACATGGTCATTTTTGCCTGTTAGTGTTTTTGAAAATACATAACATGGCTTATTTTTATAGGGAAATTCACCTACATCATTTTTGATAATCCAGTCATAAGTTTTACGACCCATCAATACAGTATCTATAGTATTAAAAAACTCAGAGTATCCGTTATCTCCTTCACCTTCTACTTTAAATAGCCATTCCAAAGAATCATCTAAAGTAGCAATATAACCATCCAAACTTGTTGCAATGTATAAATATAGTTTTCTTCCATGGTTCATAGGTTTATCCTCCATATTTATTAGATTTATAAGTAAAATCTTATATTAAGACTATCATCTAGTTAGAAATACTTATGGTTTATCTAAGTATATTGTAGCATATTTAGATGTATCACTTAGTAACAGAGACTATATTTTACAATTCTTCTCTAGAAGCCGTTAGAGTTCAAAATAGTTTGAGATAGGAGTATCACACGTTGACAGTAGCTTATTTTATTATATGAAAATCTAAGCCAGCTATTTAAATTACAAAATAGTTTGCCTATAAAATCCATTAATAGCGTAGTATAATAGATGCTAAGAACTATTTTATTCTACAAAAGGGGGCTTTTATGTGTTTTCAGAAAAAATTATAACTAATTTAAGTAATTCATCTTGGATAAGATTGATGTTTGAAGAGGGCGAAAGACTATCTAAGATATACGGGGCAGATAATGTATATGATTATAGTATAGGAAATCCTTATGCGGAACCTCCTAAGGAAGTTACTGATTCACTTAAGAAACATATTTTAGGTGAGGAAAAGGGAATTCATAGATACATGAGTAATGCAGGATATACTGATGTAAGACAAAAGGTTGCTGAAGCTTTACAAGAGGAAAGTGGAGTTGAGCTTTCATTTAACAATATAGTTATGACGGTAGGTGCTGCTGGTGGATTAAATGTTGTATTAAAGTCATTGCTAAATCCAGGAGAAGAAGTCATAGTATTTGCTCCATATTTTGTTGAGTATAGCGCTTATGCTGATAACAATGGTGGAAAAACTGTTGTAGTACCGCCAGATACTAAGACCTTTGAACCTAATCTTGAGGAATTTGATAAAAGTATAACTGAGAAAACTAAAGCTATTATTATAAATAATCCTAATAATCCAACAGGTGTAGTATATAGTGAGGAAACTCTAAGAAAAATAGATGAGATATTGGATAAGAAAGAAAAAGAGTATGGAACAACAGTATATGTTATTTCAGATGAACCTTATAAAGAAATCGTGTATGAAAATACAAAGGTTCCTAGCTTACTAGCTATATTTAGAAATGCAATAATAGTTAATTCTTTTAGTAAATCCCTAGGACTCGCTGGTGAAAGAATTGGTTATATAGCTGCCAGCAGTAAGATAGAACAAGTTGATTTACTTATGAATGCATTAAGTTATTGTAATAGAGTTCTTGGTTTTGTAAATGCTCCGGCATTATTCCAAAAGGTTATAGCAGACTCCTTGAAAGCCAAGGTAGATATAAGTGAATATGAAAAGAGAAGGGACTTCCTATATGAGAAAATAACTTCTTTGGGCTTTGAGTGTGTAAAGCCACAAGGTGCCTTTTACTTATTCCCTAAGGCCTTAATCGAAGATGATGTTGAGTTTGTGAAAAGAGCTATGAAGTACAACCTTCTTTTGGTACCAGGAAGCGGATTCGGATGTCCTGGGTACTTTAGAATGTCTTACTGTGTTAAGTTTGACATGATTGAAAGATCAATCGAGGCTTTTGAGAAATTAGTAGAAGAGTTTAAATAAATATAATGTTTCTGAGGCTATCTAGGTGTATTTAACTAGATAGCTTTTATTTTTTATTGTTTATAAAACTCCTTTGGTTTCTTATAGGAGAGTTTTAAGATATAAGTTTTATTATGAAGTGATACATATATAGTAAAGAATAAATTTATAAAAAGTTTAAATTATAAAGTAGATATATATGGTAAAATGAATTTTATCACTGAAACTATTGATATGCTATTTATATGTATCAAAATTAACTGACTATGAAATTAGAAGCAAATCAAATAGTTACAAGTAATCACAAAAGAACAAAGGAGGTAAGAGCATGATTACAGCAATGTGTAATATAGATACTTCAATTTTAGAATTTATTCGTAATAATCTTCACACACCTATTTTAGATAAATTGATGATATTTTTTACTAACATAGGCGAATCAGGTGCAGTTTGGTTAGTTATAGCTCTAGGTCTTATTATAAGTAAAAAATATAGAAAAGTTGGCTTAATGATGCTAGTTGCATTAGTAATAGGTTATTTAATGGGGGAAGGAATATTAAAGCACATATTTAAAAGGGAAAGACTGTTTACTCATGTTCCAGGTATTGAGTTGTTGGCTAAAAGACCAAAGTCCTACTCATTTCCGTCAGGACATACAACTTCGTCCTTTGCAGCTGCAGGAATACTAGCGTACTATTTTAGAAGGTATACACCTGTATTTTATCTTCTTGCTGGACTTATAGCTTTTTCAAGGCTCTATCTGTACATGCATTATCCTTCAGATGTTTTAGGGGGAATAATCCTAGGTACTTTAAGCTGTATAATTACAATTTATATATTTAAAAAGTTCTTTAAGAAAAAGAATAATTATTAAAATATTAATAACAGGTATTGACCCTGCCCCTTGGGCAGGGTTTATATTTTTATTGTAAGAAATTTAGTAAGCTTATTAAAGCATCGTACAAATGCTTAATTTCAATAGGATATTTTAACAAATCTTAAAATAGAAGCGAATCTGATGGAGGAGATAACTTATGAACACTAGGACTGTATCGGAAATTTTAGACATATCATTAAAAACTTTAAGATTATATGAGCAGTATGGAATAATCAAAGTAAATAGAGATTCTAACAACTATCGAAATTATAGTGAAGAGGATATTAAAAGATTAAGACAAGTGAAACTTCTTAGAGAGTTAGGCATACCTCTTAAGAATATTAAAGGAATATTTGAAAAATCTTTTGAAGATAACAAGGTGATAAGAGAACTTACCATACAGCTTAAGGCTGTGGATAATAGACTATCAGAGTTAGAAAGTATAAGAAACACCCTGGTACAAAGTGTTAATGATGCACTTTTTACCTCAGAGGACAATTCCAACATTTATTTTGAGAACATAAGTAAATGCCTGGATCAGAACTTAGAAAACAGAAGAAAATGGGTAGACAGATGGAACTTCGATAGCTGGTCAAAAAGCTATGACACTTCAGTAAAGAAAAATATCAATGATGACTTAAGACTATTTGAAGGATATGACTATGTGTTAGAGAGTATAGTAGAAAAGGTAGAAGAAAGTAATGGGAGAAAGATTCTTGATATGGGCTGTGGTACTTGTAATATATATGAGAAGTTAGGTAAGAATGTAGAGTTTACAGGTGTTGATCAAAGTATAGAAATGATTTTAGTTGCCAAAAGAAAGTACGGAGATATCTCTCTAAGATTAGGAAGTTTTTTAGATAAACCCTTTTTAGAAAATCAGTATGATATCATAGTATCAACCTATGCATTTCACCATCTTAATGATTTGGAGAAGGAAACTGCTGTAAATTATATGTTGAAATACTTGAAGCCAAATGGGAAAATATTAATAGGTGATCTTATGTTTGAAAGTCAAGAAGAAAGGCTGAAGAAAAAAGATGGTTTCTTAAGTGATGGAAGAGTGGACCTATGGGAGATTATTGAAGATGAGTATTACACAAACATTGATAAACTGAAAAGTTATAGTGAGCTTCTAGGTTGCAGCTTTAATTATAAGCATCTTGTTAATTTCACTTGGCTTATAGAAATAATAAAGCCTTAGTTTAATTACTATCCTATAGAGAGGAGGTTTCTAGTGAGTAAGTATAGGTATCATTTACTAAAACTTAATTTATACACGGTTGATGATACAGGCTTCTGGCGATTAGATTATCTCGGCTTCTGGGGATAATTAGCCATGTTTAGCTTAATAGTTAAAGTTGGAGCCCTATAAAACGTTAATATGTCGTAATTTGATTTATACCTCTTATAAAATAAATTTGGCATTTAGATGTAAGCTTTTAAATAGTCTATATACTCACTGGAGAAAAATCATGAATACGTCTGAGCTTAATCAATATTTGCGAAGCATTGAGCTAAAACGAGATAGAATTGAAAGCTTTTATGAATATCCATATTGCTTAGAAGCGATAAAAGGTATGGGGAGATTAAGTTTTCATCCCAAAGTTACATTCTTTGTTGGAGAAAATGGTTCAGGTAAGTCTACTATATTAGAGGCTATTGCTACAGCCTATGGTTTTAATCCAGAAGGTGGTACAATAAACTTTAATTTTTCCACAAATGATACTCACTCAGAGCTATATGAGAATATCAAACTTGTAAAAGGAATAAAGAAACCCAAAGATGGCTTCTTTCTAAGAGCAGAGAGCTTTTACAATCTTGCTACCAATATTGAGGAACTGAACAGGGAAGTACCAGGACTTTTTAATTCTTACGGAGGTAAGTCCTTACACAAGCAATCACATGGGGAATCTTTCTTTTCCGTATTTATGAATCGCTTTGGAGGAAATGGAATTTATATATTAGACGAGCCTGAAGCTGCACTTTCTCCAGCAAGGCAGCTTTCTATGATAGCTAGAATGCATCAACTATTAGAACAAAACTCACAGTTTATAATAGCTACTCATTCACCTATCTTAATGGCTTATCCTAATTCATTGATCTATGAAATAAAAGACGGAATTAAGTCGGTAAATTACAAAGAAACCGAACATTATAGCATAACTAAAGCCTTTTTAACGAATCCGGAGAAAATGCTTAAGATACTTATAGAAGAAAATGATTGCTAATACTCTATAAAATAGAATGATTTATGGGCATAAAGGCATTTAATTATTTGTGAAGAATTGTAGCGGAAAATTATGTTAATTATTTGCGGGAGCTCATCTAAGCATCGAATGACTGAACGCTTAATTTCAACAGTTTACTTTAACAGAGTCTATATGATAAGGGGAGATATATTATGTATTATGGGGAAAAAATATGTTTAAGAGCTTATAAGCAAGAAGATATACCTGTAGCTGTAGAGATGATAAACGATAGAGAGTTAAAGAAGCTTCTAGTTACAGATATACCATTCCCTTCTACTCCATGGGAGGAAGAGGAATGGATAAAGTCGCAAAAAGCTACAAGTACTGGAGAGTATAATTTTGCCATAGAAGATATTGAAACTAAAAAGTATATAGGTGGCTGTGGTATTCAGAAGGTCAATTGGTTAGCTCGTACAGCTACTGTTGGTATAATGATTGGAGATAAAAATTATTGGGGAAAGGGTTATGGAACTGATGCTATGAAGGTGCTTTTGGATTTCATATTTAACAATATGAATATAAACAAGGTAAAACTAAGCGTCTTTTCTTTTAATACAAGAGCTAAAAAAAGTTATGAAAAGTGTGGTTTTGTAGTAGAAGGAGTTCTTAAAAAAGAGCTGTTTAAAGATGGAAAATATTATGATGAGATAGTTATGGCGGCATTTAGAAAGTAAGCGAAAATAATTATAAGATAGCATTATGGTGCAGTAACATAATGCAATTAGGTGGTTAATGATCTTATATTTTGATTATAATATCTGTCACATATAGTATCTTATGCATGATATTGGACTTAAAAATAGTATTGAACATAACCAAAAAGAAAACAACTTAACAATATAAAAAGTTAAGAATTTAAGAATAAAAGAATATAAGAAGTTAAGAATTTATTGGAAAAATCAGCGTTACAGCATGGTAGGTTGGATTTTATGATAGGTAAAAATGATATTATAAATAGGTTGAAAATAAAGGTTTATACCTGCGAGGATTATAATTTACTTACTAAAGAAGAGCTAAGTGAATTTACATCTATATACGAAGAAAGTCTCGATGGAATAGCTAAGTATGAGCTTAAGCAAAAAGGAAAACATAATTACACTAAGGAAGAATATAATGAGCAGCTAGAGAAGTCTAGGCAAGGCTACAATAATTTTTGGTCAGAGTTTTTTATAAAAAATGATCATGAAGAAAAATTCGCTGTTGTAGCTATGAGTGATGATAAGAAGCTAAGTGCTGCTAGGTTTATAAAAAATAAATTCACGGAATGGCAGTGGCTTGTAGAAGCAGTAGAGACTCATCCAAGCTTTAGAAGGCTAGGCATAAGCAAGAAAGTTATAAAAGAAGGTATTAGTTATATAAAGCATAATTTTAGAGATGATTGCATTGTAATTTCGAATATATATAATTTAAATTCAGAATCTATAAAATTACACCAGAGCTTAGGCTTTAAAGTATCAAGTGATAAGCCTACAGATAGCTATGGAGAATTTGATGATAAAGATATAAGATATCAACTTAGTATTCAAAGGGAATCCTAAGATTAAAAGAATTAGCATAAGTCTGTTTATAGGAAACTTTATGAAAACTAAATTTATACTTATTATAAAATCGCGGCTTCTGGGGATTTTCGGGCACGTATAAATTAATAGTTGAGTTAGGAAACCTATAAAAGATGTACCACTTCATAATAAATTTTATATTTTCAAATATTTTCTCAGGAATCAGAGGAGATTTGAAAATAGATTTGGCATTGAAGTGGTACATCTTTATTTCATATAAAAGCAAATTAAAAACTAAACAAAAATGAACCATATACACAATAAAAGCATATTTTATTGTGTATAGAGGTCTAGAAGGACTTTTTTTGACTAAATCAAATGAAATTAGAATTTTTTGAAAATTGCCAAAATAAGTAAGAAGATTTATAATGTGAAAGTAGATTAAAGTTTATCCACTTTCATTAGTAAAGGATAAAGTAATAATTTTTTATCAAGGAGGCTGATAACATAAGAATATCATTTAAACGTTTTTATTGATATTTTTAACTATTAACCACATTATATATGTATTAAAGGTCACATAAGTTCAATAAAAATCTCTTAAATCAATGTATTTATTATATGAACATATGAAATTATGTTTATTATTATGAACATATGATAAGTTACACTTACTTTGATGAGTGTAATGATATTTTACGCTATCATAGGTTAAATAATACAATTAAGAGGGAGATGTTATTTGTGACAGCATATTTTTGCATAATTTATGGGGTTGTTTTGATTTCAGCTTTGGTAATATTTTATCTTGCAAAATACATATTTAAGCAGGATAAAGGAAATAAAAAGATGCAAGAAATCTCAGGGGCTATAAAAGAAGGAGCTATGGCTTTCTTAAAAAGACAGTATAAGACTATAACTATTATAGCTGTAGTTGTACTTGTGATAATTACTGGAGCAGATTATTTTGCTAACAGATCTAAAGAAGGTGTAGATGCGGTTAGTATAGCTTGGCATACTGGAGTAGCATTTATAACTGGAGCATTTTGTTCAGCCATATCTGGATATATTGGAATGTATATGACAGTAAATTGTAATGTAAGAACTGCTGAAGGCGCTAGAAAAGGCTTAAATAAAGCTCTTCAAATAGCATTTAGAGGTGGTACTATAACAGGTCTTGCAGTCACATCTTTATCACTTTTAGGAGTATCAACATTATTTTTAATATTTGGAGGAGCCTCAGGAAATGATTCTCTAATAAAAGAAGCACCATCACTTATAGTAGGTTTTGGATTTGGTGCCTCTCTAGTTGCGCTCTTTGCACAGTTAGGTGGCGGAATTTATACAAAAGCAGCTGATGTTGGAGCAGACTTAGTTGGTAAAGTGGAAGCTGGTATTCCAGAAGATGACCCAAGAAACCCTGCAGTAATAGCTGATTTAGTTGGAGATAACGTTGGAGACTGTGCAGGAAGAGGTGCTGATTTATTTGAATCAACAGCTGCTGAAAATATAGGTGCTATGATACTTGGAGTAGCATTGTACCCTGTATTTGGAGTAAAGGGAATATTATTTCCACTGGTTGCTAGAGCTTTAGGAATTATAGCATCAATTATAGGTGTTTTCTTTGTAAACGTTAAGGATGAAAGTAAAGACCCAATGAATGAGCTAAATAAAGGCTATGGAATCACCACAATTATAGCATTAATACTTCTATTGTTTAATGTTAAGTACATGCTAGGAGGAAAACTTCCAAATGGCAATGATATAAATTACTGGTTACTTTACGGATGTGCAGTAACAGGAATAGTACTAGGATTTGCTTTCGTAATAATAACTAATTACTATACTTCCTGCGATCATAGACCTGTAAAAGAAATAGCAAAATCTTGTGAAACTGGACCAGCTACTAATATAATTACTGGAGTTTCTATAGGTATGGAATCTACAGCTTTACCAGTAATACTTATCTCTCTAGCTATATTTATATCCTATAAACTAGGTGAATCTGCCCTTGGTGGAATAGCTAATTCAGGTCTTTATGGTACTGCAATAGCTACAATGGGAATGCTTTCTACTTGTGCTTTTGTACTAGCTATGGATACCTTTGGACCAATAACTGATAATGCTGGTGGAATAGCAGAAATGTCTGGTGCACCTGAAAAGGTTAGAACTATAACTGATAGACTTGATGCTTGTGGAAACACTACAAAGGCTCTTACAAAGGGATATGCAGTTGGATCAGCAGCTCTTGCTTCTTTCCTATTGTTCTCTGCTTATCTAGATGAAGTAAAGAAAATATTAGGCAAACCTCTAGACTCTTGGTTTAGTGTAGATATTGGAAAACCTGAAGTGTTTATCGCTGGTTTTGTAGGGATTATGTTGGTTTATCTATTTAGCTCAACAGCTATAAGAGCTGTCGGAAGAGCAGCTCAGTATATAATAATAGAAGTAAGAAGACAATTTAAAGAAATACCTGGCATAATGGAGGGAAAGGCAAAGCCTGACTATGCTAGCTGTGTTGATATAGTAACTAAGGGTGCTTTGAAAGAAATGATAGTACCAGGGCTTATAGTAATTATAACACCTATACTAGTTGGAGTTCTTTTAGGTAAAGAAGCTGCTGCAGGGTTCTTGATGATAAGTACCATTGCAGGAGTAGTAATGGCACTATTCTTGAATAATAGTGGTGGAGCTTGGGACAATGCTAAGAAGTTCATAGAACTTGGCAACTTAGGAGGAAAGAATTCAGAGGCTCACAAAGCTGGTGTTGTAGGAGATACTGTTGGAGATCCATTTAAGGATACAGCAGGACCATCTTTACATGTATTAATTAAGCTTATAAGTACAATAACATTAGTGTTTGTAGCTCTATTTAGTTAGGGTAAGATAATTTTTAACAATGGAAGCAGTAGTTTGTTATAACTGCTTCCTTTTTTAAGTCTTTGATAGTTATTTTATTTTCATATAAGAGATTTGATATATTTAAGAAAGTGGAATTTTAAATTTAGGCTATGTTCAACAAAGTACTTTAACAGAGTCTAAATGTATATTATTCTAGCAATAGCTATTTTATGAGGTTATTATTAATATGATTCAATGATATTTCAAATGAAACTTAATTGATTTCATTCAAAAGTGATGATATATTGAAAATATAGTGCAATATTACTTTTAAGATAGAAGGTGATTTTATTTTGAATGAAAGGCAGATGAAGATATTCGAAATCCTTTCTAAAAGTCCTGCAGTTAGTGTAAAAGAACTTTCTGTACAATTAAATGTTTCTGAGGTAACCATAAGAAAAGATTTATCTTCTCTAGAAAATGAAGGCTTGCTTAAAAGAACTCATGGCGGTGCAGTGCAAATGTCATCTGATTCTATAGAGAAAAGGATTATGTTTAAATATGAAGAGAAGCTTAAGATAGCCAAGCAAGCTGCTAAGCTAGTAAAGGAAGGAGAAACGGTACTTATTGAAGCTGGATCTACTAATGCTTTACTAGCTAAAGAACTATCAAATAAAGATAGAGTTCACATTATAACAAACTCACTTTATATTGCTAATACTCTGAAAAGTAATAGAAACGTAAAGGTTACTTTATTAGGAGGAGAATTACAAGAAGAAGCCGAAACTATGGTGGGGCCTTTAACCAAGTTATGCTTAAGTATGTTGGCCGTAAATAAGGCTTTTATTGGAATGGATGGATTTTCAGAAAAGTTAGGATTTACCTGTGGAGATTTCTTGAGGGCTGAAGTAGCTAAGGAAATGTGCTTTAGAGCTGAAAATATTATAATTTTGGCAGAAGCATCAAAATTCAATAATGTGGGCATGACTTCTGTAGTAGATTTATCAAAAGTAAGCATTGTTATAACTAATAATGGTATAGATGAGAGCAAAACTATTATTTTAGAAAAAAATAATATAAAAACTATCATAGTATAGAATAACTACAATAAATACTTAATTAAAGTGAGGAAAATTTTATGAATACAGAAGATTTAAAAAAGCTTTCTGCACAAGAAGCTTTAAAGTTAATTTCGTGTGGAAATATAGTAGGTCTTGGAGGCGGTAGGAGTATAGCCTACTTAATAGAAATGCTAAGTGAAAAACCTGAGCTTAAGGTGAAAATAGTAACCCCATCAATAAAAACTAAGCTTCTATGCATAAAGCATGGGCTTGAGGTTCTACCAACTTATTCAATTGATAGAGTAGATGTGGCTTTTGATGGATGTGATCAGGTAGATAGAGGTTTGAATGCTCTTAAGAGTGGTGGGGCTATACATACTAGGGAGAAGCTTATAGCATCTATGGCGAAAGAGTATATTCTTCTTGTAGACAAAGATAAGGTAGTTGAGAAGCTTGAATTCAAGCATCCGGTGGCAATTGAGGTTCTACTAGAAGCATTGGGGTATGTGGAGAGAGTTTTAAAAGAGATCAAGGCAAATCCTATTGTGAGAGTATCTGGTAATAAAGATGGTTTTTTAATAAGTGATGATGGGAATATTATAATAGATGCTTTCTTCGAAAATGTGGAGGATATAGCACAACTAGATAAAAAGCTTAATTCTATCTTTGGTGTAATTGGAACTTCTTTATTTGTTGACAAGGTTACTAAGGTTATAGTAGCAAGTGAAGATGGAATTGATACTATAAAAAAATAATTAAAGCATTAACCACTGCTTAAACGTCTTGTTGAAATTAACAGGTTAATAATTAGATGCTTTAATGAGCTTAACTTAAGGATTAATAGAAGATATTAAATTGAATAAAGATTTTTATCAAGATAAAGCAGCTACTAAATAAAATAAGGTTAGTAGCTGTTTTGAATTCACTAAAGAAAGTAGCCTCAGCAAATTTTTGCAGAGTAGCATGATAGAGTTGGAGTATGAGGGAAATATATACAGTGCAAAAAAAGATACAAGTGATAAAATAATATTAATATACCTGATGTATAATTATTCACATAGAGGGGTAAATATAAATGCTATTTTATATGAATGAATTTTTAGAAGCTGTTTCATTTGCATTAGACTTTATTGAGATGGATATTTCTGGTGTCAGTTCAAATCATGGAAAAAGAACTGCATACATATCATTGAGAATTGGTGAGGCCATGGGGCTTACATTTGAAGAGCTTCACGATATAGTAGCACTTGGTATTCTGCACGATAATGGGGCTGTAGCAAAAGAACTAGTTTATGAATTAGACAAGGAAAACAATTATAGTATTAAAATTGCTGAAAGTACAATAGCTCACTGTACTATTGGAGAAAGAAATATAAGGATTTATCCATTTATTACGGATGTAACTAATATAATAAAATATCATCATGAGAAATATGATGGGACAGGCTATTTTAATCTTAAGGGTGATGAAATACCAATAATGGCACAGATAATTTCTATGGCAGATCAAATTGAAATTAATTTCGATTTAGTAAATAATGATTTTCTCATGAGAAAAAAAATATATGAGTTTGTAAAAAATAATGAGAAAATAATTTTTTCACCAGAATTAGTTAGAGGGTTTGAAAGAGTAGCTATGCATACTAGTTTTTGGATTGATGTTAAAGATAATTTTATATCGGCAGCTCTAAAAAACATAGAACCTAAATGCTCAAAGGAGCTTTCTTTTAAAGAAATAAGAACTATTACTCAAGTACTGTCCAAGATAATAGATTCCAAGTCAGAGTATACTCAAAGGCATTCTAAAGAATTATCAGAAAAAGTTGAGGTTATGGCTAAATACTACAACTATACCGAAGAAGAAAAATTTAAACTAATGATAGCAGCTGATTTACATGACTTAGGCAAATTAGCCATTTCTAATAATATACTAGATAATCCAGGTAAACTTAATGAAGAAGAATTTGCATTGATAAAAGAGCATACATATTATACACGAGTTGCTTTAGAGCAAATAAGTGGCTTTAATGATATCACAGAGTGGGCATCTAATCATCATGAAAAACTTGATGGAAGTGGATATCCATTTGGTAAGAAAAGTGAACAATTAGATTTCAATTCTAGATTAATGGGATGTCTTGACATATATCAGGCTCTTACTGAAAAAAGGCCATATAGAGAACCGCTGGCTCATTCAGAGGCTATGGCCATATTGAATGATATGTGTAAGAATGGTCTTATAGATAAAAACATATGTAAGGATATTGATTATGTTTTTAATAATTTAGATTTTATTTAAAAATTAAGAAAACAAAACTCTCACAAGCTAGTGAGAGTTTTATTTTTATACCATTTCACTTTTTTCGTTTAACTTACTATACATTCTTTCTTGTTGTCTTGTTGTAAATTGAAAGTAAATCTCTGTATTTGATACAACCTTGTGCCCTAACCACCACTGAAGCTCTTTTATATCCATGTCTGATTCTGCAAGATGAACTGCAGTAGTATGCTTTAGTGAATGAAAATGATGTTTGCTCTTATCTTCTATGTTAGCTATAGCACAATATTTCTTTATTAAGTAATCTAAGGTTTGTCTAGAAATTGGTTTCATTTCTTGACTTCTAAATATAAATTCTGAGTCTAGAAGTATATGTTCCTGATCAATATACTTGTCCAATATTTCTTTAGATATTACATCAAGCCTAATAGTATTATTCTTACTTCCCTTTAACCTTTGGCAGTATATTTCACCTTTATCAGAATTATAATCCTCTTTTTTTATGAGGCCTATTTCAGATGCCCTTAATCCACAACGATATGCAACTCTAAATATTACAAGATCCCTTAACGAATGTTTACTATGTGAATTTTCAATTGCAAGAAAAATACGTTTCATTTCATTTTGAGTAAAATACTTGATTTTCGAGCTTTGGTTTCTCACTAGAACCCTCCTTATGAAATAAGTTATACAAAATAAATATTTTGTAATAGTAACATAAATTATTATTGACTAGAAGTCAATTAAGGAGTGAAATAGTTGAATATTAGTAAAGAAAAAGAGATTTTTAAGCTTAACTTTTATAATTTAAGTTACTCTTTTAAAGAAATAAATATGATACTGGAAGATTATATTAGAAATTATAGAAATGTAGGGGTTGCAATTATTAATATCGATGATTTTAAATCTATAAATATGGTTTATGGATATGATTTTGGTGATTTACTATTAAATAGAGTTATGAGCATAATAAAAAATATAGCTTCCAGTTATGATATGATTTTTAGATTTTGTGGAGATAGATTTATATATATAAGCTGCGAGAATTCATCTGAAGATGAGTTTAGCTTTGTATTAACAAGATTAATTAATAAGCTTAGGGAGCCACTATTTATAGATAGTAAACAAACCTACATTACAGTTAGTATAGGAGCTGTGCCAAATGCGGATAAACTTATAGATAACAATCAAATATTGAGATATTGTGAAAGTGCTTTAGAAGAGGCTAAGCTTAGAGGTGGAAATTGTTATTGTGTTTTTAATAAAAAGCAATATGATGAAATGCTTTTAAGAAAATCCTTAGAGATTGATTTAAGGAAGGCTTTTTACATGAACAAGTTTAAATTATATTTTCAACCTCAAGTAAATATAAGAAATGACAGTATTGATTCTGCGGAAGTATTAGTAAGATGGGAGCATGAAACTAATGGATTACTTATGCCTAACCAGTTTATACATGTTTTAGAGAATAGTAATTTAAGTAATGAGTTTGACTACTGGATATTAAGAGAAGCTTGTAAGCAGAATAAATTATGGCAAGAAAGCGGTCATAAGCCAATTGCTCTATCCGTAAATATTTCTCAGAAGCAGTTTTATGATGAGAATTTTATATTTAATTTAACCAGCATACTAGATGAGACGCAGTTAGATACCAAATATTTGCATATAGAGATAACTGAAAGGATATTAATGGAGCCTCATGAAAAGGCTATAAATATAGTTAATAAAGTAAAAGAATTAGGTGTATCAGTTGTATTAGATGATTTTGGAATAGGATATTCTTCCGTATTAAGTTTTATTGAGATCCCTTTTGATATAGTAAAGCTAGACAAGTCCTTTATAAAATCTATAGGGTATAGTGAAGAAAAACGAAAAAGTGTAGATAAGTTCTTTAAATTTATAAATCAGTTTGATAAGAAAGTTATAATCGAAGGTGTGGAGAATTATGAACAACTAAAATTCATAAGAAAAGCTGGGTCTTATAACGTGCAAGGTTTTTTATTTAGCCCTCCTGTGAATAAGACTACTTTTGAAAGTATGTTTAATTCCTATAAGTAGAGAGGGGGGTGGCAATGAAAATAATAAATGAACTTATAAAAAGTATTATAGAAGATATAAATAAAAATAGTAAATCCGCAAATTATGATAAGCTTTTAGCTAAAAAAGTAGACTTGCTATATGGTTATTGCGATAATGTCCAAAAAACATCTAAGCAGTTAATAGAAAAAATAAATAATCTAGATGATTGCTTGAGTAGTTATAAAGAGTATCATATAGAAAATCATTCAAAAAGCTCAATAATAGTAGAAACTATTTTGCAGTGTAATATATCAAAAGATATTTATAGTATAATATTTCAGATAAATAAAGCTTGTTGCAAAATAAATGAAGCAAAGAAAAATAACAATAAAGATACATATTATAATATTATGGATTTTAAAATGACTAAGTTGAATAGGAAAAGCTTTTATCATGTAAGAAATAAGAAATTATATGATCAACTTAATGATTTTATTAAACTTGTAAATGATAAATACATAGAGATATCTAAAAAAGCATATTATTTTAATAACTATATAAATAACTACATTAGGAATGAAAGAACTATTATAGAAGCTATGGATGAAATAAGTGATTTTGATATAATTGGATATTTAAAGGCTTTAGATGGGTGTATAATAGATATTCTAGATGATATTAATAGTTTGTTAAAACAGAATAGTAAATATATTAACTCATTTAAGAATGACTTTACTTTAAATGATGATAAAGAAGTTGTTAATATTATAAATGCAAATTGATATTAATGTAGTATAAGAGAGGTTATAATAACAAGTGATTAATATTTAGATGAAAAACTTAATAAAGTGAAAAAAAGTATTGACAAATATTGATAAAGTGGTTATTATATAGATATAAAGCAAAGGCGCTTTTACTACAAAGTAAAAGTGCCTTTATTTTTTCTTTATCATAAAGTAGTATCAATAATAAATTATTATTTGAAACTTTATGACAGATTAAAAAATATCAATAAATTAGATTTTAGTATTTAAAAAAGTAATTTTACAGATCTCTATCTAAAGTTATAATAGCGATTTGTAAGAAGTTAAATGTGCTATTTCTTAATAATCATAATAAAACATATATAAAACCTTACTTTTCCCTTTCATGTGTGATAGAGCAATCTATCACCTTTTTTTTATTGTATAGACTAATTATATAAATAAGTATTATCTAAAGCTATCAATATCAAGGCTTTAGAAAACCTATTTATACTAAACAATAAAAAAGAAATCTTATTAGCCTACCATAATTCTCCTTAATACTAATTTTTAAAATAGTGTATAAAAATTAGTAATTTAATGCAAAATAAATCCATAATATTCCTAATAGAATGGAGAGAGTAAAAATGGGGCTTTTTAAATATTTTTTCAGTAAAAAATATCGACAGAAATATTATGGTGATAGTATTCATAATATTACATATAGCATTGATGAAGAAGATAAGATTTACTTAGAAATAAATACTCCGCATAAAGATATTGTGGTTACTAAAAAGCATAGTGGATAAAGTTTTTAATCATATTGCAATATAGAATATATATATTTAATATATTTATATATATGTATCATTTACGAAAACTTAATTTACACATTTTCGATAATCGGCCCTTCTGGGGATTATAGAACCTGCATAAATTAATAGTTAAAGTTGGATACCTATAGGGAACCTTTATGAAAACTTAATTTATACTTTTTACAAAATCGCGGCTTCTGGGGATTTTATAGCATGTATAAATTAATAGTTGAAGTTGGATCCCTATATAATATCTATATTGATTGGAGACAAATATGAATAAAAAGGATTGTAGAAATTTAATAAAGAATAAAAGAAGACTTTTGGATAAAGATGTTAAACTAAGCTCAGATAATGCAATTAAACATAGACTATTAAATATGACTGAATATAAAAAAGCAAAGAACTTGTTTATTTATGTATCTATGGAGGACGAAATATATACTCATGAAATAATAAATCTATCTCTTGCTTTAGGTAAAAAGGTATTTGTTCCTAAAGTAGATAGGGTTTCAAAGACTATGATACCTGTTCAAATAAATTCTATCAATGAACTGATAAAAGTTCCTCCATTTGGTATCTTGGAACCTGAATTTAGCCATATTGAAAATCAGGTTGATAAAATAGATCTAGCAGTAACTCCAGGATTAGCCTTTTCTAGAAATGGAGATAGATTAGGGTACGGGGCTGGTTATTATGATAAGTTTTTTAAAGAAAATAAGGATATAGTTAAGGTTGCCCTTGCTTATGACTTTCAAATTTTAGATTTTATACCAACTGAAGTCCATGATGAAAAAATTAATTTTCTAATATCTGAAAAGGAGTTAATAATAATTTAAATAAAAAAATTTATTATTAAAAATTATTTTTATATATTATAATATTAGTAAAGTTACTAAATTTAACCTTTTGTTATATAGGTTTAAATTAGTAATTAATAATATATTTAAAAGGGGGCAAAAGAATGAAGTTTAATGATTTCAAGTATGAAAGACCAAATTATGATGAGGTCAAGGAGTTGTTTATTTCCATTGTAGCTGAGTTAAAGGGAGCTAATAACTCAGAAAAACAATATCAGTGTATTAAAGAAATAAATAAGATAAGAAACCATATCCAAACAATGGGAACATTAGTGCAAATAAGACATACTATTGATACTACTGATACTTATTATGATGAAGAACAAAATTACTGGGATGAGTACTCACCATTATATAATGAGCTGGATTCGATTTTCTATAAAGAAATTGTTAATTCAAAGTTTAGACCAAGCCTTGAAGAAAAACTAGGTAAGCAGTTTTTTACTCTTGCAGAGTTTTCTTTAAAAGCATTTTCTTCAGAAATAATAGAAGATTTACAACTTGAGAATAAATTAAGCTCAGAATATACAAAACTTATTGCATCGGCAAAGATTCCGTTTGAAGGACAGGAAAGAAATCTTTCAGGTTTGGTACCTTTTATTCAAAGTAAGGATAGAGATGTAAGAAAGAAAGCATCTGATGCAAAATATAGGTTTTTCGTTGAGAATGAAGCTGAGATAGATAGAATATATGATGACTTGGTAAAAGTAAGAACTAGGATAGCAAAAACATTAGGATTTAACAACTTTGTAGAGTTGGGATATATAAGAATGATGAGAAGCGATTATAATCCTGAAATGGTTGCTAACTTCAGAAAACAGGTTAAAGAATATATTGTTCCAGCTGCTTCAAAATTATATGATAGACAAGCTGAAAGGCTAAATTTAAAAGACTTAACTTACTATGATGAAAAATTTGAATTTATTAGTGGCAATGCAGTTCCAAAAGGAACTTCAGAATGGATATTAGAGAATGGTGTAAAGATGTACTCTGAATTGTCTCCAGAAACAAAAGAATTTTTCGACTTTATGGTTGAAGGAGAACTTTTAGATTTGGTTACAAAGAAGGGGAAAGCAGGTGGTGGATACTGCACCTATATACCTGAATATAAGTCTCCATTTATATTCTCTAACTTCAATGGTACTTCAGGTGATGTAGATGTATTAACTCATGAAGCAGGGCATGCATTCCAAGTTTATTCTTCTAGATGGATTGAGATCCCGGAATGCAACTTTCCAACTTATGAAAGCTGTGAAATTCATTCTATGAGTATGGAATTCTTCACTTGGCCTTGGATGAATTTATTTTTCCAAGACGATACGGATAAATACAAGTTTATTCATCTGGGAAGTGCTATAAAGTTTATTCCTTATGGTATAACTGTTGATGAATTCCAGCATTTCATATATGAAAATCCTGATGTAACTCCTGCTGAAAGAAAGAAAGCTTGGAGAGATATAGAAAAGAAGTATTTACCTCATAAGAATTATGAAGGATGCGATTTCTTGGAAAGAGGAGGATGGTGGTTCCAACAAGGACATATATTCGAATCACCTTTCTATTATATTGATTATACCTTAGCTCAAATTTGTGCTCTTCAATTCTGGAAGAGAGCAAATGAAAATAGAGAAGAGGCTTGGAAGGACTATGTTAACTTATGCAAGGTTGGAGGAACAAAATCTTTCTTAGATCTAGTTCAATATGCAAACTTAAAGTCTCCTTTTGAAGATGGATGTGTTGAATCAATTATAACTTCAATAGAGCAGTGGTTAGATTCAGTAGATGACAAGAATCTGTAATATAAGCTGAATTTAAAATATTATATCTAATTAAAAAAGTAGAACTCGGTGGGAGTTCTACTTTTTTTTAATGTTCCTTAGTAGCTATTTCGTTAGCTAATCTATCTACTAATACAGTCAAGTCTAGGGAACCTTCGTCACCAGCTTTTCTGCTTCTAACAGATACTGAATTGCTTTCAGCTTCTTTTTCACCAACGATTAGTATATATGGAGTTTTATCAACAGATGCTTCTCTTATCTTGTAACCTATTTTTTCAGCTCTGTAATCACCTTCAACTCTTACACCTTTAAGTCTTAATGCCTTAACTACTAATTCTGCATAGTCATTGTACTTATCGGATATAGGAAGCACTTTGGCTTGAACTGGAGCTAACCAAGTTGGTAGAGCACCAGCATACTTTTCAATAAGCATTGCAAGTGTTCTTTCATAGCAGCCTATAGAACTTCTATGAATTACATATGGAAGCTTCTTTTCTCCATCCTTATCTATATAAGTCATGTTAAATCTTCCAGCTAGAGCAAAGTCTATTTGAACTGTTATTATAGTATCTTCCTTACCATGAACATTTCTTGCTTGTATATCAAGCTTAGGACCATAGAAAGCTGCTTCTCCGTCTGCTTCTACATAGTCTATATTAAGGTGGTTAAGGATTTCTCTCATTAAGTTTTGAGTATCTTCCCAAGCCTGAGGATTATCTATATACTTTTCCTTATCATTAGGATCCCATTTTGAGAATCTGTATGATATATCATCTTGTATACCTAAAGTAGTCATAACATATTTAATTAAATCTACTACATCCTTAAATTCTTGCTCAACTTGCTCTGGAGTACAAACAATATGACCATCTGCCAAAGTAAATTGTCTAACTCTTGTAAGGCCATGCATTTCACCAGAAGCTTCGTTTCTGAATAATGTAGAAGTCTCAGCGTATCTTAAAGGTAAATCTCTATAACTATGCTGTTCTGCATTGTATATTGAGAACTGGAATGGGCATGTCATTGGTCTTAAACCAAATACTTCGCTATCATGCTCTTCATCCCCTAGAACGAACATTCCATCCTTATAGTGTTGCCAGTGGCCAGATACCTTGTATAAGTCACTTTTAGCCATAAAAGGAGTTTTAGTAAGAAGGTAACCTCTTCTCTCTTCTTCATCTTCTATCCATCTTTGAAGCACTTGAATAACCTTAGCTCCCTTAGGCATTAGTAGTGGAAGTCCTTGACCTATAGTCTCATTAGTAGTAAATAGATTTAATTCTCTTCCAAGCTTGTTATGATCTCTTTGTTTAGCTTCTTCTAATGCAGCTAAATGCTCTTCCAAATCAGATTTTTTTGTGAACGCAGTACCATATATTCTAGTAAGCATCTTATTTTTTTCGTTGCCTCTCCAATATGCACCAGCACTTCTAAGTAGCTTAATAGCTTTTATTACTTTTACTGACATAAGATGTGGGCCTGCACATAAATCAACAAAATCACCAAGCTTGTAGAATGAAATGATTTCGTCTTCTGGTAGATCGTTTATAAGTTCAACCTTATAAGGTTCGTTCTTTTCTTCCATTAGTTTTAGAGCTTCTTGTCTTGGAAGTTCAAATCTCTCTATCTCAGGTTCTTCTTTTATTATTTTTTTCATTTCATCTTCAAGTTTTCCAAGGTCTGCAGCTGAGAATGAATTTTCCTTATCAAAATCATAATAGAATCCATTAGTAATAGATGGTCCTATAGCAAGCTTTGTTTCAGGGAAAAGTCTTTTTACTGCATATGCTAGTATGTGTGAAGTTGTGTGTCTAAAAGCATCTTTTCCTTCTTGAGAGTCAAATGTACAAATACTTAAATTGCAATCTTCCTCTACTTTGAATCTTAAGTCAACAACCTTATCGTTAACTATTCCGCAGCAAGCAATTCTTGCCAATCCTTCACTTATTCCTTTAGCAATTTCATATACTGACAAACCAGCTTCAAATTCTTTTACTGATCCATCTTTAAGAGTAATTTTTAACATATGTGAATCTCCCTTCGTAATAAAATGTTTTTTTTATATCTAAATTAAAGTTGCCACAATTTATGATGCATTATCCAAACTTTAACTACAAGTCAGGATGTATAAAGTACTTTAATATAGAATTGATGAAAATAAAAAACTCCCGTCCCTATATGCAAGGGACGGGAGAATAATATACCCGTGGTTCCACCCAAATTACTTGAAAAAACAAGTCTCTTTAGTAATCTTAACGCGATTTGACGAACTTTATTAAAGTCACTCAGAGGTGGTTTTCAGCTAATTTCATTTAAAAATACTTACACCAAATGTATTTTCTCTCTGCAAATGTACCAAAGCTTACTCTTCTCTTCATAGAATTAAACTAACTATTTTTTATAAATTATAAATTTATTTTATTTTAATGTCAAGTGGTTACAAGCTTAATAATTAATATATGACAGTAAAATAAAATAATCATAAATATAAAGTTAGTATATATTTATTATTTCAAGCTAAAAATTTAGTATTTGGGTGGAGATACGTTTATACTAATCTGTTCAGTAGTAGTATAATGTTTTTATAAAATAAATTATAGATTACATTTAAATAACTATATTTACATAATAAAGTTCAATTATGTAAAGTTATTGCTAACGTATATTTTCCCTTTTAATCTCTATTTTAGAGCTTAAAAATCAAAATACAATTTTTTTATTTCTATTAATGTCTAAGATGATCCTTCATAACTTATAGACGAAATAGGTACAAAGTAGATAAGTGATAAACTATCTAAATCTCCATACTGCTGTTTGTGAGTTGTATTCATTACCATAAGAACTTTCGTAGTTTAAGAATTCTAATCCTAATTCATTTTGGTAGTTACTTATAAAGCTAGTTAATCCTATATTGTTGGTGCTGTAGGAAGGTGTGTAGGGAGAACCTGTAATTTTCTCTATAATGCCAATGGTGGTTATTTCGGAATAATCATTGTATAGCTCTGATATAGCTTTTTTTACCTCTTCTAATAAAATTTCGTCTAAATTTTTCATTTATAAGTTCCTCCGATTTATATTTCTTATGAATTATATTAAGTAAAATTCAATAATATTACTATTAATTGAAAAGAATAACCTATGATAGCTAAAATTAATTATTTACTTAGAATATTAATAAATTAAACCTAATACATTTACATAATACGATATAAATGGTAAAATGTTACTTGAATATTATGCGGCAATAACTCAACGGCAGAGTGTCACCTTCCCAAGGTGGAGGCTGCGGGTTCAAATCCCGTCATCTGGACAAGCTTTTTGACATATAAAGTTTGATAAATAAATAGATTTAGCTAGTTATTTATTTCTATAGAGTTGAGTCCACTATGAGTCCGTTAATTTATTAACTAGTCCTATTTAGAGAACTAAGAGCATTTTGTATTAATCTTCTGTTCTCATCTTTAGTATTGTTGTTATAAATATATCCGATAGTGGTTTCAATGGTGGAATGTCCAAGATATTGACGTATCATCTCAAGGGGTATACCGTTCTTATGCATTTCAGAAGCTACAGTTCTTCTTATATCATGAGCGGATTTTACTTCTATTTTTGCTTTCCTACATAATTTGCGTAATCGCTTATCAATTTCATTCGTTTGAGTGCGTCCATCAGAATCACAGAATATAAAATCATCATCTTTATAGCCATGCTGGATATTTATAACTTTTACCTTTTCAAATATTTTTAATTCATATTCGCCAATAGGGAGATACCTATCACCGTAAGGACTGCGTTTTTTAGTGTGATTGACTACTATAGGGTGTTGTTTTCCATCAGTTCCTAAATCCAATGTTTCCATTCGATGTATGTGTATTTCTTTGTTAATATAGTCTATATCTGAGAACTTCAAGGCGGATACTTCACCTATTCTTAAACCAAGTTTGAATAGAATTAATATTGCATATGCATCTGTATTTTGGGGAAGAACTGATAATTCCACACTAATAGCATTAAATAACTTATCAACTTCTATTTTGTTGTATACACGACTTGAATCATTTTTATGAACTTCTGGAATACAGGCAGAAGTTTTTACCTCAGCATCATTAAATGGATTATCCTTTATCAAACCTTTTCTATATGCGAATTTAAGCATATCTTTAACTATAAATCGCATGTTATTTAGAGTTTTATATGACATAGGATGTTTATTAATGCATGAATATAGAAAATTCTCAATATCATTTGGTGCAATTTTTGCCAGTGGTATAGCTACAAAGGAAGTGTTTTCATAATATTTTCTCCAGTGCTGTTGGTTTCTTATAATTGTTCTAGATGAAATAGTCTCATGCCTACGTTTTTCAAGCCATTGAGGATATAAGTCCTGTAGAGCTTTGACAGTGAAAAAGTAATGTTCATATAATTTATCATACAGAGCATCTTCACTCATTGCTGATATTTTTTTACGCTTACCATCTTCTGACTTTATATATGTTTGCCATCTACTAGATATGTCCTTAGGTGATGTGACTACATATGAGTGTACTTTATTTACTTTTGCTTTTTTCATTATATTTACTATTTTCAACGCATCTAAGTTCATTGTACTATCATTTAATGCTTCGTTCAATAATGAAGTATCATAATGACTCATATTAGTCACCACCTCCTTTTTTATATATAGATTTGATGAGCTTATGCCAATTAACTTTAAGAACGTATTTAACAAAAATGGATGAATGAACTATGAATTTTTAAAAAGCTCAGATATTTTTAACTGTTCAGACTCAGTCAATGGTTATAGTTCCATTTCACGATTAAGATAAGTGGTAATTGAGTCATAAGAAACAACATTATCCTTGTAGTAGACTTTTACCTTTTTTATCCTTCGTAAGAATGCATTCCAAGATTCTTTATCAATTTGCTGTAAATCTTTATATTGCATCTCTAATGACCAATTTGAAATAATGAATACTTTAGTAAAACATGCATATTTATTTGAAAATCTTGCAGGAAGCTCTAATGGATATATATCACAATAGTTAAGCATATCTTTAATTGTTAAACTGGATCTAAACTCATCAAAAACGATTACGGGTTGACAATTATAACTATCGAATGGGTGTGAGTAATCAGTAACTCTATATACATTGTAGTCTCCAAATTCATCTAAAACGCTTCTTGTTTTACCAGAGCCAGTAACACCATAACAATATGTTACCTCTAAATCTAAGCGTCTTGTTCCTTTAAATCTTTCTGTAAGGATAATAGTCCTTAATTTATCTAATTTATCAATCTGTAAGATATAATCTTGATTTTTAGCTATTATTTCAGAATTACTCCAACCATCAAGTACCATTTGGTAGAGTTCCTCCATATCTCTTAACTTGCCTTTATTGTTAGAGGGGATTTCACCCCATTCTTCATAACTATCTTTTATAGAAGTTCCATGCTTTGTGTCATTTTCCCATTTGCCAGATTTCTTAATATAAGCTATATTTTCAGAAACATTTCCTTTTACAGCTTCAATATGTGCTTTAGGGAAATATTTTTTAATTTTAGAAAAACGTACTCTGGAGGTAAGACAAACAAAAATATGAGTGTGAAAGGTTGAACCTTCTTCGTCGGCCATACAAAAATATTCTAAGGTTTTAAAGTTACTTATTAAAATTTCTTTAATCTCATTATGAGAAAATCCATAATTTATAGGATTGTTAATGGTTATTTGGTACATATCTGATTGTTTATCTTTCTGCATATATCCTCCTTTTCTTATTGTGCATTTTGTGCATTTATGATTGCACAAGTATATAGTGCTTGAAATCCTTATGCTGTAAGGGTTTAGGAGTAGTTTTGTATTTGTTTTATATGGAGCGGGTAATACTAACCGCTCCACCATTTATCCCAAGCAGTAATGGCTAGGTTCTTCGCACCGCCATTACTGCTTGATTACTGATAGTATATGTCTTTTCCAATCACTAACATTATTGATTTTAGGATACTTAACTTCTTTTAATTCATATCCATCAGCTAATAGTATACCTTCCCCTTGTCTATAAATTTTATCTGGCAATTCTTCACCACTGAAAAGCATACTTTTTTGCTCTCTACTTAATCTACCTAATGCCACTATAATCATAAAGTTATCTCTAGCACCATTATTAAATAGGCTGTTATCTGCTCTCTGAGTGATTATCCAGATACCAAAGCCTATTCCACGACCTAGCATTAATATTTCTGAAACAGCGCTTAATATGTCAGTGGCATACTTAGTTTTATCTTGCTTGTCCTTCATTTGAAGATAATTAATAAAAGCAGGATATTCGTCACATATCAAGATGTGTCTTGTATCTGAGTTGCCACTTACACGAGCTTCTGTAAAGGCCTTATAGTAGTCCATAATGCCTTTATAACATTTGTTACCACTATAATAATGTTCGTAGTCTTTTAGAAAGTTGAAGTCATTAGAATTTTTAAAATCACAAAAATACACTTTTATAGTAGGTTCTGATTTCAGTAACATTCCTAGTAGATATAGTAAAGCATATGATTTTCCAGAACCACTAGAGCCAGTTATAAGACAATGATTATGTGAGCTTATATCATGTTTTATTGCTATGGTAAGATTGTAATTAGTAAACAAGTCCATATGAAATCCCCAGCGCATTGAATTATTCATCTTTTTTATCATCCCAATCAATATCAATGTCTTGCACATCCTGTTTTTCTTTAGAAGCATGGTAATTATGTTTTACCCAATTACGAAGATACTTAGTTTCTTTGATTCCTATATCATTCAATGCAATAGATAATTGCAAAGTATCTTGATAGATATTTGAACAAATAAAATTATCACATGGAATAAATTTTTGTTGGTTACGTAAATGCTGAATAAGTATTTTTTCGGAAATTCTCTCAATCAATTTTAGGAAGTCAAGGTACTCTAAGTCTGTATTTAAATTAGCAAACTTAAAGTAATAAACTATCCTATTTGAATAAAATCTGAAATTACAGCAATATAATACTTCGAAATATTTTGAAATTTCATGAAACGAAGCGTCAACTAAATCAAAATTAATATCACGACCATCAAACCCTATTGCTACTGGATAGTTGGGCTTTATTGGATGTGAATGGGCGGAAAGCTCTTTAAATACATCCTTTAGAAAGCCTAAACAAATTTTTGTTGCGTCTTGAGTACTACGACCACATTTACTGAATTTTACAGCTATAACTGATGCTATGAAAATAAGAGGTAGTAATATACCTATTTTTACTATATCTAACATTCTAATTTCCTCCTTAAGAGGCTAATTAAAGCCTCTTTAATAATCTAATTTTCCAATACATTTATAGAGTCAGCACTTATACTTAAATCAAAGTTTCCGTTTGAACTTCGATAAGGCTTAGCTATAGCATTACCAAAAGTTACTTTTAATCTATTCTCTGAATTATCAATATATTGTTGAGTTATAACTTCTTTTTCACCTAATACTTTAACTTGAAACTTTTCAAAACTACCTAAATCTACAACTTCATAAGAGTATCCTATTAATCTATCTGTTATTTTTCCTTCTGAATACTGCTTTAAGGCTTTTACATTTAGAAGTATAAAGGTATCATTTTTGAAAATTATTTCTAGTGGTATCCTTAAATCTGTAAGTTTTATCAAAATATTACCTCCTTTCTAAAGCTATATTCGCGCCTACAACTTTGAATAATTACCGGTTGATGCTATTATATAAAAACTATATACAAAAGAGCAAAGTTCATCATATTTTTTATGTCCTACTTTTTGAGTTAATTCTCAACCTGTTTTTGTATAAGTTCATCTAAAAAAGCATACTAATCGTATTTTTTACATATTTTGCAACTATTTTTTTTTATATTATGGTATAATATTGTAAAGATTTGAGTAGGGAGGTTTTTTTGTGGAGAAGAATAGCGAAAGTAAAAAATACAAAAAAACAAATATAAAAAAAGAAATTCGTATTAACAAGAAATGTAAGGTTTTTTCACAATCTTTAATTAATAAGGCGGAAGTTTATGCAAGTTGTGTGGGAGTATCAAAAGAAGTATGCATAGTATATCTTTTGTCAAATCAATGTATTAAATATTGTCATGATAAGACTAGTTTTGTAACCAATTGGTGCCATTTAAGACCAAGGGAAATGGAAGGCTTAGACAGTGAAAATGGAGTAAGTGAAAGTCTTAATGAGGAATTCTCTATATATTTATCAAAAGAACTGTACGAAAAGTTGATAAGAATTAAAAATGAGTTAGGAGATGAAGTAAGAAAGTACCTTAAAAAAAAAGAAGTGTATGTAATAGAATTAGACTTGCTTATAAGAAATATGCTTGCAATGGAACTGAATATCAAACCTGAATTACCAAGTGGGAAATATGAAGATGTGTTAAGTAAACAGATTCATCCAAATCTTTCTGCTATTTTGTTGGAAAGAATTGAAGTTATAGCAAAAGGTATTGGGATTTCTAAGAACGAGCTTATAGCAAATGCAATAGCAGATTATGTAGGTGAAAATTATGGATATTATGACTATAATACATATGGTGATGGCACTGGTAATCAACATTGCGGAGCGTGGCTGTGATGTTAGAAACATAAATGAGAGTAGATGTTTTAATATAGTTATAGATATTTTTCAAAAACATATCTCACTACAAGGTTAAAGTTGGGTGTAATGTATCTAAGGTCTATTTAATTCTCTTTATAAAATAACTGATTATATCGTTATTAATGTAATACTTTTATAAATAAAACTTATTAAAATTTATATATATATGGCCCATAAGCACTTTATGGATTAAGCCTATTCTAATAAACAATTAAATACAATATTTAAATTTACTATGTTATTATTATATATAAAGCTTATAAAAAGCATGAGGTGGAAATTGAATGTTTAAGAATAAGAAAAAAATTAGTATATATATCTCCGTTATAAGCATTATTGCAATTGCTTTAATTGTAACTACAATAAAAAACAATATAGCAAGTAATGAAAAAGTAGCAACAAAGATTGATAAAAAAAGGACGGAACAAACACAAGCTCAACCACAGGAGCAACAACCTCAGCAAGTAGCACAGGCTACACCACAACCTCAACAAAACAAAGAGGAAGATACTCCAAAGGTAAATGTAATTGAGGATAACAGAGTAGGGGGAGAGGGTAATCAGCAGACTATAAAGACAAACAATGGTTCTGCACCACAGCAACAATCACAATCTCAACAATCAAAACCAACTCCACAACCTCAAGCACAACAAGAACAGAAACCAACTCAACAAGGGATTCAAACACAGTATGGTGACCACACTTATGGGGTAAGAAATCAAGATGAATATAACAAGGTAATGAACAAAGTAAGAGTAGCTGCATCTACTGTAGGTAGTCAACAAATAGATGAGGATTATATGGCATATTTAAATGGAGACAGAGCAGAAAATTATCCAGAAGATTCTGATAAGTATCGTGCTTTGAA
Source organism: Clostridium manihotivorum (assembly GCF_004015185.1). Classification (GTDB taxonomy): domain Bacteria; phylum Bacillota; class Clostridia; order Clostridiales; family Clostridiaceae; genus Clostridium_AR; species Clostridium_AR manihotivorum. The sequence goes on from NZ_CP025746.1 coordinate 977,108, forward strand.
GGGTGCAGAGAGAAGCATAGGCTATATGAACTTAAAATGTGGTAAAGATGCTACAATAAAATGGATGAAGGTACAGATGGCTGCAAATAAACTAGCAAGATCAGCTAATGCAAAAAATCCTTATGATGGTTCACCTAGTAGTGCTTATGATGTACTGTATAATGGCTTAGTAGACTGTGATGCTAACTCACAAGTTAAGTCTGCAGTATATGATGCATCTGGCTTTGAAACATCAGTAAGATATGCAAACGGGCATGCTTGGGAAGTAGTAAAGGTAGGTAATATATGGTGGGATAATGAGGGTGTTCCTTCAGGACTAAACGGAAACGCACTTTCCAATCCAAACTAAGCACATTCAATACAATAATTTAGAGTTGTATACAAGCTATACAACTCTTTTATTATAAGTAAATAAGGGGTATTTTTAGAATATTTATTGACTACTCGACATTGATATAGATTAAAATGTATAACTATGAAAGGAGGTGATAGTATGCTTAATTATAAACTTATGCACACAAGAGGTTTAATAATGTTAAATGCATACGAAAAGGTATTTATTCCTTTCATAATTATTATACTTATGGTAGGAGACTATTTAGTGTATTCTTCTAATGTTGCGAGTAGTCTATTTATAGTATTAGGTGATTTGAGTCCCTTATTGAGTCCATAAGAATATTGATGCGTTGAAACTCCTTTCCTTGTTAGTTCTTCAATTTGTATAAGGGTTCAAATCCCGTTTGCCGCTCCAAAATATAAAAAAGGTGTTGACTTTATTTTTATATAGTGTATAATATGTTTTGTGAGTAATGCAGATGTGGCGGAATTGGCAGACGCACTAGACTTAGGATCTAGCGCCTACGGCGTGGGGGTTCGACTCCCTTCATCTGCACCAATCTTGCGGAAGTGACTCAATGGTAGAGTGTCACCTTGCCAAGGTGAAGGTCGCGGGTTCGAGTCCCGTCTTCCGCTCCATAAAAGATAGTTGATAATTCAACTATCTTTTTTGTTTTTTATAAGATATTTAAACTATGATTAATTTCTATAAAGTACTTTGACAAAATCATATTAATTCTTTGCGCAAGCTCATCTAAGTATCGGATGACTGACAACTTAATTTCAACACAGTACTCTAATAGCGCCAAAATTTAAAATAAGCAGAATCATTTAATAAATGATCCTACTTATTTTAATAGTTAGATAACATTTTCTCTAATAAACAATCTTCTATCATCTCTGAATTATATGTTTTTTTACCCATTATATTAAAGATAATATCGTCAGTTTTATAGCCTTCTTTAAATAACTTTATATTCTTAACAAGTTTTTTAAGACAATTAGTATTTATATTTAACACCCTAATAAGTTCATTAAAGGTGTAATAATCTTTATATAGAATAGAACTTAATTTTTCTTGCATTTCGACTTTATATTTTAGATTAATTATGTTATTTCGATGGGGCCCATCTTTTCCTCGATGATGATTATGACATAAATATTTATAGTTTAGATTTATGTCAAGTCCACCTTCACTCTTGTAGACTATATGATGAATATCTGCTGATTTACCACATACTTCACAGCAATACATAGAGTTCCTCCTATATGTTTTATAATTATAAAATATCATGAACTATAATTACAATCAAGCACATAATTGTTGAAAGGTTGCCTTACTATAGCATAGGTGGAAATTAAAAAAATATTAACTAATTTTTTTAAAACATTGCATTAAAAAGTAGTGTGGAATATAATAAAATTAGAAAAGGTTTACAAATAAATAGAGGGAGTGATTAAATGATTGTAACTTATAATTCAATAGATTATTGGGATAAGTTAATAAGAAGTAATAAGACTCTAAAGTCTAGAATATTTGAGGATGAACCGATAACAGAGAAAACTGTATATATGCATTATGTTATTTTTACTAGAAAATCTGGAATCCAAAGCGTTTGGACTCCTATACCTAAAGTTAAGATGTTGTTAGGATATATACAATATTGTTTATTACCAGAGGCGTTTTATAAATGGATAGAAGGAAAATACAAAAATATTTCTGAATTTTCTCAATTAAATGTTATGAAGATTATATCAGAGGGACTAGTCAGTGGAAAATTAACTAAAGAAGAAGCAAATGTTATGAAAAAGCAAGTAGAGTTTGTAAGAAGTTTGTGGGATGTACCTAGCGCTAATATAATGAAGGAACTAAAAAAATTTGCTAGAGAATTCAATATGAGTTGGTTAGGTGATATAGATACATTTTTATATATGAAGGTGTTTGCATCAGCAGCAGAACTAGGAGAGTTTGTTATTAATACTAATCTGCAAACTGATAGTGAAGATGACTTTGAAAAAAAGATAGGTATGGATGAGGCTAGTTGGCTTAGGTTGTGCGATGAAGTGCATAAGGACAACGAAAAAGCAGAAAAATTTAAATTGATATTAACTAGAGATTTAACAGAAATAGTTTAATTTGAATATTATATGTTGACAATTGGTATAATATATAATATAATAATTTTTGTTTGAAATGCGTCTTTAGCTCAGCTGGATAGAGCAACGCCCTTCTAAGGCGTGGGCCAGGGGTTCGAATCCCTTAAGACGCACCATATTTTGGGATGTCGCCAAGCGGTAAGGCAATGGACTTTGACTCCATCATGCGTAGGTTCAAATCCTGCCATCCCAGCCAAAGCACGCTATGCCGTGCTGTTTGTTTTTATTAATTTATAAAACACAACTTTACGTATAAGTAAATCAAGTAATATATTTACAAATATATTATAAAGTGATAATATTAGTATGTATTTGTTGGGGTGTCGCCAAGTGGTAAGGCAGTGGACTCTGACTCCGCCAGTCGTAGGTTCGAATCCTGCCACCCCAGCCATTTAAATTTTTGTTGACAAGTTGTTAAAAAGTAGATATAATAATTTTAGTAAATATGCGGGTATCGTATATCGGTAATACTCCAGCCTTCCAAGCTGAAAAGGTGGGTTCGACTCCCACTACCCGCTCCATATAAGCACCATTAGCTCAGTTGGTAGAGCACCTGACTCTTAATCAGGGTGCCCTGGGTTCGAGTCCCTGATGGTGCACCAATAATCATAATCATAGATTATGATTTTTTTGTTTTATACGCATTTATAAAGTTTTTTTATGTAGAAAGTATTATTGAAATCTAAAGCACCTGAAAAAGAATAATAGAAAAGCCTGTTTTTTTCGTAGGAAAACATAAGATTAAATTGTAATCACATTCATTAAATGGTATTATATTACAAAATCATAAATCGAGGTGTGAGTATGTTCATATATATAAATTTGATTTTATTATTTTTACTAATTTCTTTTTGTGTATATAGAATTAGATCTAGATATGGTTCTAGAAAAAGTAAGGTTAGCTTTTTTGTGAGAGAATTGATATACTTTGTTCTCTTGATAGTTCTACTATATGGGAAATCTATACTTTTTACTTTAACATAAGGCCTGTAACCTTAAGAAATTGCCTCAACACTACTTTTAAAATGATAAAAAGTAATATAAATTGGCTAGCGATTCTTATTAAGGTTAAAATAAATAAACCATGAATTTATTTATAAGTATTATTGAGTCGGTTATACATAAAATATATTTAGTGAAAGGTTTCTTTATAAATCTAATATTATATATATTTAAGAAACCGATCCAATTATCAACAAGCAAAGATTTTAAAAATCTTGTAAGGAGGCTAGTAACAGTTAAAGAAAACTAATAAAAAATTATAAACTATGATAATTTTTTATAAAGTCCTCATTTCGTTGAGGTCGGTGGTTTATTGTGATTCCCATACATTGCGAAAGTGATGTAGTCATCCAGTAGAATGGTGAGGGTGTTTAACACCGTGTGGAGAGATAAAGATTAATTTGATAAATATTAAGAAAGGAGAATGTTGACACTTCGTAAACTAAGCACTAACAAGCGTTTACGAATATGTACCGTGCGTTTTACGGGAATTTAAGCCTTTGGAGAACTATATCAAACAAAAGTAGTTTACTCTTTTGAGTTTACAAAATTGGGTTCAACGAAAAAGGAATGAACTTTATAGAGTTTTATAAGGTTTTGTCAACGGTAATATTTATGAATGATGGAAGAAGACATGAAATAGAGAATAGAATAGATCAGATAGTTGATACAGTAGAGAAGTATACAAGAACAGAAAGACATCTAGAACAAAACTTAGATATAATATCTGATGATCAATTAGAACATACAGAAAAGATACAAAATGCTAGAAAAAGAGAGATAGATACATTAAAAGATAAGATTGTTTACGGCGACAATTATAAAGAAGACGAAGAGCAGAATATAATTGATAATATGATAAACAGCGCAGGCTATATAAAGAATAATGGAGATAATATGCCTAAAGAGAATCTTAAGAACTTGTTGGAGAAGCAAGAGAACAGAAAAGATCATTTAGAAACATTTTAAGTTTTGGCTCTTTTCAACAATATTCTTAAACATAGCCTAAGTATTAGCAAATGAAAAGTTAAAGGTGGTACATTTTTATGTGCCACCTTTAACTTTTTAATGTATAGTGAAGTATAAAATTTTAGGGTCTCTAGGTCTAGTAATATCAAGGCTTTAGAGTGGCTATTTAGGGTGAACGGTAAAAAAGTCTTATTAGCCTGCCGGATTTTCTTAATATAAATTGGGAAAGGCAGATGCGTAAAAAAGCTCACTGAAGAAGGGCACTTCAGTGACTTTTTTGCTGTTAGAACACTGTGGTGAAGTTAATTTAATGCTTATAATATGCTTTAGTAACCATAACTGTGGATAGGAGGATGGCTTAAAAGTAAGAGGTAAAGGAATGATTTGGAATAAGTCACAAAACATATGCATATAATTCAGTAAAAGCCATAAATGAATTATTTTTATTAAGATGTATAATATAAATTGTAATGCAAACGATTTCGTTAAAAATGCAATCGGTTGCATAAATATAAGGGGGGATAGTATGAGGAAAAAGTATTACAAAGTTCTAAGCTTTTTTGCTTGTTTGACAGTATTTGTTACTATGTTTAGCAACATTTACGTAAAGCCAGCAATAGCAGAGGATAAGGCTAGCGTAGCTGCTGATGCAATGGCTACAATTGTTGGTGACTTTTTCGGTGATAAATCGCCAGATAATTGGAATCCAGCTAATCTTAAGGGATTAATGAAGGAATATAAAAATGGTATATATGAGACTTCATTAGATCTTAAGGCAGGAAGTTATGAGTACAAAGTAGCTATGAATAAAGCTTTTGATGAGAACTATGGCAAAGATGGTGCTCAGGGTGGAAGTAATGTAAAGCTACAGTTGGACAAAGATAGTAAAGTGTACTTTAGACTTGATTACAAACAAAAGAAATTATACGATTCTATAAATAATGCAGATCAGTTTAAGACTAAAGCTATACTTACAGGTAATATAGACAATCTTTTAGAAAATGGTAAGTCATGGGATACTACTGATGACAACTTTAAACTTGATTATATAGGTGGAGGAGTTTATAAGAAAACCTTTAATATAAAGGAATCTGCTAAGTCCAATGAATATAATCTTGAGTACAAGGTGGCTTACAATGGGGCGTGGAGCAACGGTGAAGTTGGCGACAATGTAAAGGTAACCATACCTAAAGGTACAAATCAAATAACAATTATAGCAGATTATTTACAAGGATATGCTAGTAACGATGTTCTTGTTAAAGAATATTCAAAAAATCCATCTATTATAGGAACAATAAGAAATGGTGGAGAAGCTGTAAACTGGAAGGTTGATGCAACAGGATGGGAGTTGCAACCTTTAAGCAAAGATGGTTTATTTGTATTTTCTGGATATTTTGCTACTGCAGGAGACTATCAATATAAGATAGTTAATAATTATTCCTGGGATGATGGTGGACTACCTGCATCAGGGAATGTGGCTATCAATATACCTAGTTCAGGAAAATACGTAGTGTTTGTTGCTGATGAAAAGAATAAAACAGTTTATGACTCAATAAGCAATTATTCAAAAGTAGCTGAGTTGCTAGGTCTTCAAGATGCACCTAAACCACCAGTGAAGCTTAGTGGCCCTACATTAAATGATAATGGTACAGTTAAGTTTCAATATCAAGGTTCTGATGCAAAAGAGGTTTACTTAGTAGGAAGTATAACTAATTGGCAAAATAATAAAATCAAAATGACTAAAGATGATGATGGTATTTGGTCAACCTCTGTAAGAGTAGGGGATCAGGCTAAAGATATAGAGTATAAGTTTATTGTTGATGGAAACTGGGTTCAGGATCCTAGCAACACAGAAGTTAAAGATGATAATTCACTTTACAAGTTCCCAGGCTTTTCAGGAAGAAAAGTGGTTATAGCAGGAACTATCCAGACTGCTGCAGGTGAGTCAGCTTGGACACCTGGATCAGATAAAACAAAGATGGATTATGTAGGTAATGGTAAGTATAAACTTACAATAAAAGATGTTCCTTCAGGCAGCTATGAGTATAAGGTAGCTATGGGAGGTTGGACTGAGAACTATGGACAGAAGGCTGTAAAGGATGGTTCTAATATTCCTCTAACCGTATCTAAAGCAGGAGATGTTACTTTCTACTACAATGATGATAGCCATTTTGTAGTGGATTCTACTAACTATACTGTGGTAGATGCATATATAAGCGGACCAGAACTTACAGAAAAAGTTAAGCTTGAAGATAATGACTATAAGGGAATATATTCTGCAGTGCTTAGCCTAAAGAAAGGTGTCCATGATAAGCTAGTAGTTCAGTGCGAAGGAAAGACATATAATGTTAATGCAATAAATCTTGCTGAGGATAAGCTAGTAACTATTAATTTTGACCCAATAACTGAGACTATATTTAATGATGCAGCTTCAGTAAAGATTAATGAAGATGAGGTTTCTTTTGATTCAAAGGACTCTAGCTATAAGCTTCCTTTTGGTGCAGTAAAAGAAGGGGAAGATTTAACCTTTAATTTAAAGGCTGCAAAAGATGATTTGACAGAAGCTAAACTTATATTAAAAGGGCCAGATGGAATAAATAAATATGAAATGACTAAGAAGGGTGCTTTCGATGAAAAGCACGATAAGTGGACAATAAAACTAAATTTAAACACAATAGGTCAATATACTTATTACTTTGTTATATCAAATGGATCTGATGTAAAGACTTATAGTGATGATGATGGTTATTTTGGTTTAGGAAAAGTAGGAGATTTATCTTCAGTTCTAGAATATGGTTTAAATGTATATAAGAAAGATTTTAAAACTCCAGATTGGATGAAAAACGGTGTTGTATATCAAATATTCCCAGATAGGTTCTTTAATGGAGATAACAGTAACGACTTCCTACAGAAGATTTCAAGGGGAATGACTCCATATGAATTCTATACAAATTGGTATAATACTACTGAAGATCCTGAGCTAGAGTATCTAAAGGATAAGGATGGAAACGTAATAAAAGATGAAAACGGAAATCCTAAGATAAATCCTCAATATAAAGGTACAGTAGGTGATGGTAATTGGAGTAATGAAATGTATGGCGGAGATCTTCAAGGGGTAGAAAAGAAACTTGATTATCTAAAAGCTTTAGGCGTTACTATACTTTACTTCAACCCAGTAGGACAGTCTATTTCAAGCCATAGATATGATACAACAGATTATTCAAAGGTAGACCCATTACTTGGTAATATGCAGGATTTTGCTAACCTTACTAAAGCAGCTAGTGAAAAAGGCATGCATGTTGTTTTAGATGGAGTATTTAATCATGTATCTGATGACTCAGTATATTTTGATAGATATGACAAGTATATGTCTAAGAATAAGCCTATAGGAGCATATCAATATTGGTCAAGAGTATATGATCTTATGAATTCTAAGAGTGTTACTCAACAGGAAGCAGAAAAGCAAGTAACTGCAGATTTGGCAGCTATGGGTATAACTGACTTACACTATAAAGATTGGTTTATAGTTAATAATAGCAAGGTAGATGTAGGTTTACCAACTGAGCATTATAACTATGAAGGCTGGTGGGGATATGATTCAATGCCAGTTATACAAGCTTTAAATGGTTCAGAATATCAAGTTAAATCTTGGGCTAATGAGATAATTGATGGTCAAGATGCTATATCTAGAATGTGGTTAAGACAAGGTTCTAACGGATGGAGACTTGATGTTGCTAATGAAGTTTCAGATGAGACTTGGAGACATTTTAGAGGGGCAGTTAAGTCAGAGGGGGATAACGTTATAATAGGCGAGATCTGGACAGATGCTTCAAGATATTTACTTGGAGATATGTACGATTCTGTAATGAACTATAGATTTAGAGGAGCAGTTTTAGACTTTGCGAAGGGAACAAAGGATGATAATAAGACTGTTACTTCAGCAGCTGATTCTGTAAAGGAATTAGAAAAGATGAGAGAACAGTATCCAAGTGAAGCTTTTGAAGCTATGCTAAATTTAGTTGATTCTCATGATACTCAAAGAGTTCTTTCTGCTTTAGATGGATGGCAAAAGGGACAAAGAGGAATAGCTGGAGAAGCAACAGCTCAAGCTAAACAAAAATTAAGACTTGTACCATTCTTACAGATGACTTATCCAGGAGCACCATGTATTTATTATGGTGACGAAGCAGGAATGGTAGGAGCTGATGACCCAGATAATAGAAGAGGAATGATTTGGGGAAAAGGTGACAAGGATATAGTACAATGGTACGCTACTTTGGCTAATGTAAGAAATGCATATAGTGTCCTTAGAACTGGAGATATAAACTCAATCAATGTAGATAAAGCTAATGCAGACGACGTAATAGCATTTACTAGAACAAATGATGACAACAAGGCTTTAGTGGTTGCTAATAGAAAAACAACTCCGATAGAGCTTACATTAGATGCTAAGGGAATAAAGGATGGAACTAAGTTAACAAATATCTTAAATAAACAAGAAGTATATACAGTAGTTGATGGTAAGGTTACAGTAAAAGTGCCAGCTATAGGTGGAGTAATTCTTGTTGATGAAGTTAAGAATGTTGTGATTAACGAAGATGCATTAAAAGATGCATATGATCCTAGTTTTACAGTGCAAGAGAAAAAGGTGCCTTCAAGTGATAAAGAAGTTGTTGCGGAACTATCAAAACAAGACAATGCCGGAAAAGAGGTAGTTGTATCTAGCCAGGTAGAAGAAGTAACAAGAGCTATATTTGACGCAGCAGCTAAAAATAAGGTTAAGCCTGTTATTCAAAGAGGAGACACTTCATTAATTATTGAAGAACCAAGTAAGATTAAAGATTTGCTAATCAGTTCTGGTCTTACTGGTTTGATATTTGAAAGCTATCCTAATATGCAAAATCAAGATGCTTTAAAGGCAATAAAAGCTAAGTACTCACCAGAATTGGCAATTGAATTAAGAATAGATAATAATCTGCCTGATGGTAAGTTCCAAAGCAATGTAACTATTAAGCAAAAGATTGATAGCAAGTATAATGATAAAAATGTTTATGTATATTATATAGATAAGGATGGTAACTTAATTCTTATAGGTGACAGTACTGTTAAAGATGGATATGTTTCTTTCCAAACAACACATTGTAGCGATTACTTAATTACAGATAAGAAGCTTGTAGATGATAGCGCAGGCAACAATGGAAACAGCGGAAATAATGGTAATGGCGGTAGTAATACAGGCAGTGGAAACAACAATACTGGAAGCAACAATGGAAATGGAAGTAATAACACTGGAACTACTACTGGAAATGGAGCAGGAAGTGGTAACAGCTCAAACAATGGTAGTGCAGTAAGTGGTAATACTTCTAATACTAATCAAGGAAATAATTCTAGTAGCTCAAATAGCAGTGTGAATTCTAACTCAAACAACAACAATAAACCTTCAACAAGTACTGGAGTAAGTCAAATAAGTAAACTTGGAGGAGTTTCAAGCTTTTCTATAATAATACTAGCTATGGTTGTTATAGCTATAGGTACATTAATGGTAACAAGAAGAAAAAATCCATTGAATAAGTAGCTTATATGAGTTAAAATTACATTATAGAAAAAATGAAGGGGCATGTCATTAAGACTGCCCCTTTTCATGTAAATAGGTATATAAATAAAGTTTATTTACTTATTATGACTTATGGAGGTATTTATGAGCGACAACAAAAAAAATAGGCTTAAATTAATATCTTTAATAGTAGTTTTACAAGTAATTTTAATTGGAGTTATTTATTTGTATATAAGTAGAATTAATAATCATTTGATTAAGGATATATTGTTTTGTGATATATTAATTGGTTCAATAATAATATTTATAGTTAATTTTTATTCAAAAAGAAAAGCGATTAAGAAGTTGGAAGGCATAATAAGTGAACAAGAGGAAACCATTAATAAATTACTTGTGTTTAAGCAAACTGAAGAAAACCATTTTGAATTATTGTCAGATGTTTCTCATGAGCTACGAACTCCCTTAACATCTATTATAGGATTTGCAAAAATAATAAGCAGAAGACTCAATAAGATAGTTATTCCATACATAAATAAAAATGATTCTAATAACGAAGGCAATGCTGGGGAGGTAGATAAAGTTATCTTAGGGATTAATAAGATAAGTGAAAATATAGAGATAATAATATCTGAAAGTGAACGATTGACATCGCTTATAAATAATTTACTAGATTTTTCAAAGCTTAGGTCAGATAAGGTTGACTGGAATATAGAGAAAACAGATTTAAGAGAATTAATAAGTAAGGGAATATTAATATCATATTCTCTCATAGAAAATAAAGATATTGAACTAAATGATGAGATTAGTAGTAATGTTCCTTTAGTATATATTGATAAAAATAAGATATTGCAGGTAATAATTAATTTGTTATCTAATGCTATAAAGTTTACCGAGCAAGGTAAGATAGTTTGCAGAGCTTCACTATACAATGAAAATGAAGTTTTAGTAAGTGTTGAGGATACTGGAAAAGGTATAGAAGAACAGTACTACGAAAAGATTTTTAGGAGATTTGAGCAAATTCCTAGTGGTTCTGAAAAACCACAGGGGTCAGGTTTAGGACTGGTGATATGTAAAGCAATTGTTGAAAAGCATGGAGGTAAGATATGGGTAGATAGTAAGATTTCTAGGGGGAGCACTTTTTATTTTACTATTCCTATAAAAAAATTTGAGGGTGAATATTATGAAAAAGTTGTTAATAGTAGATGATGATAATAATATAAGATTATTGATAAAACAAACTCTTGAGGAACTAGAAGATATTGATATATATGAGGCTGGAGATGCGGAGACCGCATTGGAATTTATAGAGAAAGTTCCAGTAGACTTGATATTATTAGATATAAGTCTACCCAATATGGATGGATATGAACTGCTAAGAAGATTAGGCTCCATGGAGTGTCAAAAGCAGACTAAAACATTTATTATAACAGCAAAAGCTCAAGAAAAAGAAGTAAATATAGGCATTGAGTTAGGTGCAGATATGTATATAACCAAGCCTTTTGACCCTGAATACTTACTTATAAAAACCTGTGAATATTTGGGCATAAGTATAGAATAAAAAAAATTTGCTAAAGCGATTTTCTTTTACACATAGCTTTTTGCCACTTTACCTAAGGTATACTAAAATATAATTTTATAAAGAATAAAAAAATAAATCCCTACGATAATGATATACAAGATCCATTAGGGATTTATGTGAGCATACTAATCAACAAGACATACTGCCTGAGCGGAAATACCTTCAAGTTTTCCAGTGAATCCCAGACCTTCTTCGGTAGTAGCTTTAATATTTATTTGGTCTAAAGAAATACCTAATACGGAAGCTATATTTTGTCTCATCTCATAAATAAATGGTGCTAACTTAGGTTTTTGAGCAATTATAGTTGAATCTATATTTATTATTTTATAGTTTTGTTTTTCTAGTAAAAGTCTTACTTCTGCAAGTAACTTTAGGCTGGAAGCCCCTTTAAAGCGTATATCTGTATCGGGAAAGTGCTTACCTATATCACCAAGTGCTGCAGCTCCTAATAGTGCATCCATAATTGCATGAAGTAATACATCAGCATCTGAATGACCAAGTAATCCTAAATCAAACGGAATGTTTACCCCGCCAATTATAAGTTCTCTTCCTTCTACAAGCTTATGCACATCGTAACCTGTGCCTATTCTCATATTTATCACCTCATATTCGTTTATGAATAGTATTTTATCACAAAAGCTGTTATAAGGTAATAAGCTTAAAATATTAGCTTACTAATAATTATCTCTACATCAGTGAAACAAGGTTTCAGCTATAGGCTAATATCTAGAGTTGCAGGTGGTATAAACGTTTACAAAAACGCTATTATAAAATGTTATTTGTTTTATATACAGTAGATACATATTTTTTTGAATTAGATTTTCCAGAAAATATCCGTTTAAGTCCTAGGTGTATCTTGTGAAAAAATGATATTTTGCACTCTTCTGAGGTAATGACTTTCTTTTTTAGGACGAAATCAACATATATTATATTATTTTTCATGGTATCACCTCACTAGAATATTTTATAATACTATTATAGCATAAAATTGAAAGAATATTAAGAAAAATTAAATTAAATAAAATCCTATATTAATTAGTTATATGTGGCATTAAAATTAGGAGTAACTCTATGTTATAATATATTATATGATTGATTTATAAAAATGATTAGGGGGAAGTGTATGAAAAAGAAAATTATTAATATAGTTGCAGTGCTTCTAATAGTTTGTGGAATATCATTGATAGGGGCAACTATTTATATGAAGTATACGGCCCATAAAAGACAAGCTGAGCTTAGGGCATCATTTGAAAGTATGGTTGATAGCAATACAGATAAAGATACTAAGTCTGCCGATAAGTCTTCTACCCCTAAAGATTCTAGTGCTCAAAAAGATCCTGAAGTAAGCAAGGTTAAGCCGATAGCTATACTTATAATTCCTAAGATAGATATAAATGTTGCTGTGGGAGAGGGGACTGGAAATGATTTATTAAGGTATGCTGTTGGACATTTTGAGAATACAGCTTTACCAGGCGAAAAGGGTAATTTATGTTTGGCTGGCCATAGAAACTTTACATATGCGGAATATTTTAAAGATCTGGATAAACTTCAAAAGAATGATGAAATAATTGTAAAGACCAAAGATAAAGAGTTTACTTATTTAGTGACCAAAAGTTTTATTGTAAATCCTGATGAAGTAGATGTATTAAGCCCAACAAAGGATGAAACTATTACGTTGGTTACTTGTACTGTTGGAGCAAAGCAAAGGCTGATTGTAAAAGGTGCTTTGAAGAAATAGAGTATAAGATTAATGCACTTAAGTTATGAAGTTGGAGGAATATAAGGTATGAATCCTTTTTACAAAGATAAATATATTTTTTTATCCATACCTAAAATAAAAGTAGTTAGGGAAAATAAGATTTCTTATGGAAAGCAAATGGCATTGTTCATTAGAGAATTAAGGCTGTATAAAGTTACAAGTAAAAGTTTAGTAAACAAGACACCTAAGTATGAGTTAAGAAATTACTTGTTAAATATAGCATTTTTTATCGTACAAAATGGAGATATACTTCAAGAATTAGTATCTAAAAGAGAACTTCCAATTTCAAAACTTACTAAGTATATAGGTGCATCAAGGAGTATTATAGAAAACTGGAGAGACTACTTAATAAGTTATGTATTATTGCTTTCTAATTCAAATTATTTAGAGTTGAAAAAATATTTGAATATACAAGAAAAAGAAGATGGAAGCAGTAGCTTATCCATAGTTAATAAATCAAAGGACACAAGTAAGGAGCATATAGGAATATCATTAAAAGGTAGTAAGAACTATTCTGATATATTAACTTCTACAGGAGAGTTTAAGCGTATTAAGAATAATGAGTCAGATAAAAAAATAGGACAAGAACTAAGTGGATATGAGAAAAGAGGGTTTAAATACTATAAAAGAATCATAGCTGCAGTAGTTTTCTTTATGGTCCTCATTGGCTCAACTGCTCTCTACATATACAATGAAAATTACACAACCTTAGTTATTAATTCGAATTCTAAGATGATTTTAGAAATAAATAGATTTAAGAAGATAAGCGAAGCTTATTCTCAAAATGCTAACAATCAAAAAATCCTCGATTCCTTAAATATTCAATATGACAGCGTAGATGATGGAGTTGCTAAGCTTTTTCAGTATCTGAATGAACAGAAATTTTTATCAAATAAAGATATATTAATAGTGATTTCTGGACATAAATTAGATAATACAGATCTTCAGAAGTTGGAGCAGTATATAGAAGACAATAATAAAGACAAAAAAAATGATAAAATTAATGTAACTGTAAATAATATGGGCGACGAAAAGAAAATAGAATATTCTAAAGAAAAGGATCAATAGTATTTTCGAAAGGAATTTGTAATGAAGCAGGACTTAAGAAAAAAAAATCAGATTATCCATCATGAGAAAAAAGAAGATATAAGGATAAATAAATATATAAGTGAAACAGGCATATGTTCTAGAAGAGAGGCTGATAAGTTAATAGAGCAAGGACGTGTTACTATTGACGGTGAAAAAGCTACAACTGGAACTAAGGTAAGTGCTGGGCAAGAAGTGCTAATCGATGGGAAACCGATAAAAAAAGAAAATGATTTAGTGTATATTGTCTTAAATAAGCCTGTTGGAATAACCTGTACTACTGAAAAGAAGGTTAAAGGAAATATTGTGGATTTTGTAAAGCATGAAAAAAGAATATTTCCAATTGGAAGATTAGATAAGGATTCTCAAGGTTTAATTCTACTTACCAATGACGGCGATATAGTTAATAAGATTTTAAGAGCTGGAAATAATCATGAGAAAGAATATATTGTCACTGTAAATAAGCCTATAAATGATGAATTTATATCTAACATGTCAAGAGGCGTTCCTATTCTAGGGGTAGTAACAAAAAAGTGTTATGTAAAGAGAGAGGGGAAGAATGTATTTAGGATAATACTTACACAAGGATTGAACAGGCAGATCAGAAGGATGTGTGAGTATTTTGGGTATAAGGTTACAAAATTAGAAAGAATAAGAATAATGAATATTAATCTTGGTGGATTAAAAATAGGACAATGGAGAAACTTAACCTCAAAAGAGATTTCTGGTATAAATAAATTAATATCTGAGTCTATAAAGACTGAGGAGGCTTCCCTATAGCAAAAATCAACACAAAATCTATAAGTTTTTTGTAAAAGTAAAATCCCTGTATTAAAGAGGTATAATAACCTTTTTATGCAGGGATTTTGTTCATAAAGTTTTATAGGTAGATGGTTACTAAATGGCTTGTACTATTTCTTCTTGGAATTTAAGATATTAGTAAAATCATTTAATGTTGTTTTACTGCCTATGTAAAACCTATCTAGATTAAATATGTTGTCTTTTTTATCCGCTAATGAATTTTGTATGTTAAAGGCCATTTTGAATCCAGCTTGTTCAGTAGCTTTTTTAGTATTTTCTGTAGGGTTGCTGTATCCATATGAAACAAAATTTATACCTTTATTTATTATGCCTTCTAGAGATTGCTTCGATTGCTTTAAAGTAGATAGTTGTTTATCTAGGCTTAACTTTGAAATATTAGAGTTATCACCAATGTGGACTGCTACATCTAAACCATTGTTTGAAAGTTCTTTTATTTGAGCAGTTGATAAGTAATTATCAGTATTTATTGAATCACTAAGCACAAAAATAGTAGCTTTAAAATTAAGGTCTTTAAGTACTGGAAATACATTGGTATAAGTACTGGAATAACCGTTATCAAAAGTAAGTACTACCGATTTCTCAGGTATTTCTTTACCTTCCTTCATATAGCTATACAATTCATCCATTGTCAAAGTAAAATAACCATTATCCTTAAGGTATTTCATTTCAGCAGCAAAAGTTGTTGTATCTAAAGACAAATCTGAGCCTTTGTTGTTATTTATTTCATGATAGCATAATACTGGAATACCATTATCAGCATTTGTTAGCTTTAAGCCGTCAAATCTATTCTTTGGTGCCACTGGAGCATTATTTGCTTTATTAGCATCATCAGTTTTTACTGGAGTACTAGTCTCTTTAGTAGAATTAGTAGCTTGTTCGTTCTTTTTTGTCTGTGAAGAATCCGAAGTTGTTGATTTTCTCATAGACTCGCCAATAAATACAACGAAAACTATGGCGATAGTTAGAATTAAGCATATTATCCATAAAAAAATATTCTTTTTATTCATATAATCTGTCCCTCATTTATAGTGGTATTATGTAAATTTCTTTAAGATTAAAATATAAGTATAGAAGTAAATATAAATTTACTTGCTAGGTATATTATAACATAATATGCTTAATTATAACAAATATCAATATTATCTACTTTTTGTAGATAATATTCTTATAAAATCGATCATTGAATTGTTATTACTTACGTAAAGTCTATCTAAATTATATAGATTATCCTTTTTATCAGTTAGAGCACCATGAATACTGAACCCCATCTTATAACCAGCAGCGGCGGCTGCCTTTCTTGTATTCATATTATATTTCCCATAAGGATAAGCGAGGTAATCAATAGGTTTATTTATCAAATGCTCAAGTTTTTCTTTGGATTTTTCTAAATCAGTAGTTTGAGCTTTTAAAGACATTTTTGAAAGATCGCAATGATTTGTTGTATGGCTTTCTATATCTATGCCATAGGAAGACATTTCCTTAATTTGCTCAGAGGTCATGTAAGGTCCTAAATCTATGCAGTCACTTATGATAAATATAGTGGCCTTAAATCCAAACTCTTTTAGTATTGGAAAGGCATATGTATAGTTGCCAACATATCCATCGTCAAAGGTTAAAACTACTGGCTTTTCTGGAAGTGCTCCATCCTCTTTTAAAAATGAATATAGTTGGTCCATACTTAAAGTGGTATATCCATGGTCTTTTAGATATTGCATATGTTTTCTAAACTTATTTGGATGTAGCAATAATTCATTACCAACAGTAGGATTTACATCATGATAACATAAAACTGGTATTCCATAACTGATTTGTGATTTTGATAAAGCTTTTGCTGCAGAACTATCATTAGAAGATAGGTTGGTACTAGAATTTGCACTTTTTTCATTTACGTGATTGTTTGTCATTTTTGTGTTATTAAATAATTTAAAAGTATTGAAACTAAGTAAAGACAATGGGTTATAATTAGCATTCTGCAATGATAGTAATGATACCATTAGTATTAGTGGAATAATAAATGTTATAGTTAATTTAAGAATTACACTTTTTTTATTATTCACAATAAGTCACCTTCTTATATATAGGATAAGTAAAAAGTATATGCTTTTATGTATACTGTGTTTTTTGGTAATATGTGATTAATAAATAGTATTATTCCAAAAAAGCTTTGATAATATTCTTTAAAATACATAAAATGGAAATTGTGCACACTATCCACATTCGCCTGTGGATAAGTTGTTTAAATTTTGTGGGTTTTATGGTTGCAATGCTTATACTTATTGATGTTGTGGATAAAATATTATCAAAGGTATAAGGAGGAATTAATTTATGATAAAGAAGGCAGGAAAATCGATTTTTATTGGACTACTATGTGTACTTATGACAGGAATGACTATTGTAGAAAGTGGATATAAGTTTTCTGAGAGAGATATTAATGAAAACAAATCTTACGGCACTATAAATATTAAGATTCCTTTCATTAGTGATAGTAGTAATAATAATATTAAGGAGTTTAATGGTATTATAGAGGGAGATATAACTGATTGGGAGAAAGATATAGTTGAGCTTGCAAAGCAAGATGAAGCAGAGTCGAAAAGTAAGGGAGTTGATTTTAGGCCTTATTCTTTAGATACAACTTATAAAGTTCCGTATAACACTAAAGATTTTGTGAGCTTAGTAGTGGATTACTATCAGTTCACAGGAGGGGCTCACGGATTGACTACAAGAAATACATATAATTATGACTTTGTTAAAGGTAGGAGATTAAGACTTTTCGAACTATTTAAAGATGGATATGATTATCAAACTAAGATAAATAACATAATTAAACAAGAAATTGCTAAAAAGCCTGATGAATATTTTCAAGATCAAAATGGGTTTAAAGGCATAAAGAATAAACAAGACTTCTATATAGATAATAATGGAATAGTTATAGTGTTTCAATTATATGAAATAGCTCCATATGTAGCTGGTATAAGAGAGTTTCATATACCATTTTCTCAGCTACAAGATGGATTATTATATAAGTTTCAATAACAGGCGTTGCAAGGTATAGCATCTCTTGTTTAGTCACTTAATTTCAACAAAATTATAATTACATAATATTGTTGAAGCAAGTTGTAATAGATAATATAATAGTAGTATGGCAAAATATGTATTAATGCTGTGCCGCTTCATAAGTTAAGAGGTAGCTAGATGAAGCGGCATATTTTATTCTTTATAAAATTAAACTTCAGATAAAGTTGTGTATAAGCATGTATATACGGCTTAAATGTTAAAATAGAATAATAAAAAAGAGAAGGTGTGTCGCCTGCCAGAAATTCTTCACATACGTTCAGAAAAGGCAGATGCGCAAAAAAAATCACTAAAGAAGGAGAAGAATAGTTTGAAAAATAGAAGTGACTATTTGCTAATGCTTAGGATTTTAATTATAGTTTATGCTATCTATAGCTATATAGAGGAAGCAAAGTTTTCATTTTATATAGTTGTTCCAGTACTTCTTTATTGTATATCTAGCATAATGTACTTTATGCTTTTTGATTACAAATATTCTCTTTGTATATCGATAATTTCAATAATTATAATTTTGTATTTAGGTTACTATATAAATTATTCTTTTGTATTGCTAATACCTTGCTCTATATACGATATTGTGGACAGGCTTAAGATGAATAAAGTTATGTTTCCTGTAATATCAATATTGACTATAGTAATTATTAATATAAACAAAGCCATTAATCCTACATATTTATTCATAATCTTTATTCTAGTTATCTTTGATTCTATGTTTACCAATTACTTTTTTAGAGTTAAGCAATTGTTAGAAGAAAATGATATTCTTAGAGAAAAGAATAATAAGTATTCTATGGAAATAGATGATTTGAGAGCTCATGAGAAACAAGTTCAGTATACCACTCAGTTAGAAGAACGAAATTCTCTATCCCAGAAAATGCATGATAAAATAGGACATACTATAGCCGCAAGTTTAATGCAATTAGAAGCAGCAAAGTATATTTTGAAGGTTGATAGTGATAAAGCTACTGAGATGCTTGATAACTCTATAAAAGTTTTGAGAGAAGGCATGGATGATATAAGAATTACCTTAAGAAAGATTAAACCAGCCACTGAACAGTTAGGCATAAATAGAGTAAAGATGGTTTTGGAGGAGTGTACAAAAGGAACAGAACTGAAATATATGTTAATTTATACAGGAGATTTAGATAGGATAAGGTACAACCATTGGAGTATTATATTAGATAGTATTAAAGAGAGTCTTACTAATACAATTAAGTATTCTAATGCCTCTAGGATAGAGGTAAATATTGATGTATTAAATAAGGTTATAAGAGTATTTATAAAGGATAATGGAATAGGTATAGATAATATAAAAAAAGGTTTGGGGCTAATTGGCATTGAGCAAAGGTGCATAGATTGCGGTGGGAATGCACTTTTTGATGGTAGTGATGGCTTTGTAGTGACCTTATTATTACCAATATAAAGGGGAAATATTATGAGTATAAGACTTTTAATATGCGATGATGACGCATTAATAAGAGAGAGTTTAAGAATAATTTTATCTATGGATAAGGAAATAGAAGTTATAGACGTTGCTGAGAATGGATTAAAAGCATTAGATATATGTATTAAAAATAAAATAGATATAGCATTACTAGATGTAAGAATGCCTGTTATGAATGGAGTAGAGGCAGCGAGAGAGATAATAAGTAAGACCTCGTCAAAGGTCATAATACTTACAACCTT
Source organism: Clostridium manihotivorum (assembly GCF_004015185.1). GTDB lineage: Bacteria > Bacillota > Clostridia > Clostridiales > Clostridiaceae > Clostridium_AR > Clostridium_AR manihotivorum. The sequence continues at coordinate 997,130 of NZ_CP025746.1, forward strand.
TGACGAAGATGAATATATAAAGGAAGCATTAAGAAATGGTGCTAGTGGATATATATTAAAAAATAATCCTCCGGATAAGATAATTAATACCATAAAGTTGGTAGCAAGTGGAAATAGTGTAATGGAGGAAAGTGTATTTAATAAGTTTAAAGAAAATATGGTGAGTGACAGAGAACAGATTGATACTTCTATGTTTACCGAAAGAGAAATAGAAGTTATAAAAGCAATATCTGAAGGGTTATCCAATAAAGAGATAGCCTCTAAGTTATTTATATCAGAAGGTACCGTAAAAAACTATATAACTAATATATTAAATAAAACTGGACTAAGCCATAGGACACAAATTGCCATCTACTATATAAAAGGATATAAGTAATGTAAGATTAATCCTATAAATATGACAAAAGTCATATGAAGTTATGACCTTCTCTACTGATGCTGTAGGGAAGGTTTTTTTATAATATAAATATAGTAACAAGTTGAGAGATCGTTAAGCGATATTAAATAAATTGTTATTTCGAAGGGAGTTTTTATAATGAATATATTAAATATCAAAAACATAACAAAGAGATTTGGAGACTACGTAGCTGTAGATAATCTTTCACTAGATGTTAGAGAAGGTGAGATTTTTGGATTACTTGGACCTAATGGTGCAGGAAAGAGTACTACAATAAATATGATTACAGGATTATTAAAGCCAACAAGAGGAGATATACAAATGTTTGGCAAGGACTTCAAAAGTAATGAAAATTCAATAAAAAGCCAAATTGGATTAGTCCCACAAAGTCTTGCTATATATAATGCTTTGAGTGCAGAGGATAATGTTAGCTTTTTTGCAGGCTTATATGGATTGAAAGGCAAGGCATTAAAGGCTGCTGTGGAAGAAGCTTTAGAGTTTACAGGACTTCTAGAGCATAGGAAAACTCAAGCTAAAAAGTTCTCTGGTGGTATGGCAAGAAGGCTTAATATAGCCTGCGCTATAGCTCATAAGCCAAAACTAATAATAATGGATGAACCAACAGTAGGTATAGATCCTCAATCTAGAAATCATATATTAAGGTCGGTTAAGGAGCTTAATAAGCAGGGGTGCACTATCATATATACTTCTCACTATATGGAAGAGGTTGAAGAGCTTTGTTCAAGAATAGTGATAGTGGATCATGGTAAAGTAATTGCAGAAGGAACAAAGGAATCACTAATATCTATAGTATCAGATACCCAAAGTCTTGATATCCAAGTAGAAGGTTTAGAAAAATTGGTTGAAGAAGAATTAAGAGAAATACCAGGGGTTAAGGGCTTTGAAATAAGTGATCAGAAGATCACAGTAAATTCTTTAAGAGAAATAAATAATTTGGATAAGATAATCAGTTATTTTAGTAATAAGGATATGGCAATCAGAAATATTGAATATAAAAAGATAAATTTAGAAACTGTGTTCTTAAGTCTTACTGGAAGAAAGCTTAGAGATTAGGGGGGAGTTTTGTGAGAATTATAAATCATATAAAATATACCATATTAAATTCAATTAAAGAGAGATCAGGCGTAATATCAATGGTTGTATTTCCAATAATTTTCATGCTTATATTAGGCAGTGCTCTCGCTAATACATTTGATAATAATGTGGACTTAGACAAGTTAAATATAGTTTATGTAGATAATGGCTCTAAGAATACAAAGGATATATTTGATCAGTTTAAGACTGAACAAAAGGATGGTAAAGTGACCTTTAAGCAGGCAAGTAGCATAGATGAAGGTAAGGAGATAGTAAGAAAAGATTCTGACAATATATTAATAGAACTTAAAAGTGACAATATACAAGTTTACAAGAACGAGAAGGATAATATATCAGTAAATATAGTTATGGGAGGATTGCAAGGAATTGCTGAAAGGTATGGAGTTTATGGAGCTATAGTAAAGTTTGCTCCAGATACTATTAAAAATGTAGATAATGATTTTTCTAAAAGCTATACAAAGATAAGTAAAGTGGAGATAGGAAGACAAACCACCTCCTTCGATTATTATGGAATAGTAGAAATAACTATGATGACCTTGTATGGTTCTATGTTTGGATTTTACATGGTAGTTATAGGTAGAGATATGAAGATAGAAGGAAGAACTATAGTCTCAGGTATGTCAAGAGTAGAGTATGTTTTTACTAAGATAATAGCAACCTTTATAATAACCTTTGTGACTTTAATCCCAGCATTTTTATTTGCAACCTTTGTACTTAAAGTTTACTGGGGAGATCATCTTATGAGCATTATAGCCATAATGCTAGCTTTAAATCTTTTTGCATCTTCCTTAGGAGTATGTTTAGGCTTTATGTTTAAGGAAGAAAAGACAGGGCAGATGATTTTAAATGTAGTAATAATTCCAGCTATGACCTTCTTAGGTGGTGGATATATGTATATTGGAGAACATGTAAATGCTGCTTTAGACTTAGCAACTAAGGCATCACCGATAAGATGGGTAAATAGAACTATAATAAATATAGCCTTTAACAATGATTTTTCTAAGTTTAATACAACACTAATAATATGTTTGTCTTTATCCATTATATTGATGATTGTACCATTTGTTATAAGAGGGGAGGAAGCTTAAAATGAACGAAATTATAGTTTTAGTAAAGAAAAATTTGAAGTTAATATTTGATTCACCTAAATCATTAATACAGCTCTTAGTTCCAGCTTTAATAATATTGGTATTCATGAAGCTTTATAGTGTGTCAGAAGGTGTGCTAAGAGTAGGAATTATGGATAACGATAATACAAAAGTATCAAAGCAAGTTATAGAAAATGTTAAAAACATGACTCAGGTAGATATAGTAACTGTCAAAGATGCTGCTGATATAAAAGAAAAGCTTAGTCAAAATGATATATTTGTAGCTATATCCATACCAAAGGATTTTGAAGAGGATATTATAGCTGGAAGTTCAACCGGTGCTACAGTATATTCAGCAAAAGCTAATAGTTTATCTAATAATATAAAAGGTGTACTAGACTTTCAAACTAAAAACTTATATGATCTAGCCAAGGCTTCCTCAGGAGATAAGAATAAGTTTTATAGTATGGTGAGTGAAGCAAAAGACGGAGCTGTAAAGCTTGAGAAAACACCATTAAAAGATATAGGCTCTGGGTTATCAGTAACAGAAGCAAGTATAGGATTCATGATATATTACATGATGGTAAGATCTATAACAATATCTGGATTAATATTAAAGGAGAAAAGAGAAAACACTTATTCAAGGATATTTACCGCTCCAATTTCCTCAATAAAATATACTTTTGCCAGTATATTATCTAATATGATCTTCTTAGCTATTCAGGTAATTGTAATATTGGTTTGCCTCAAGTATGTATTTAATATAGAGACTGGCGTTGACATTATGTCGATGTTTTTACTGCTACTTATGATAAGCGTAGTATCAGTTGCCTTTGGAATGTTATGTGTAGCATTGTTTAATGATTCTCAAAGCTATGGAACCTTTTCAAATTTAATAGTCACAGCCACTGCTATGTTCTCAGGCTGCTTCGTTCCAGCAAAGCTATTGCCAGAAACAGTTCAGAAAGTATCCTTCTTTACACCACAGAGATGGGTTATTGATGGAATACAGAAGCTTCAAAACGGTAACCATCTTAGTGATATAAGAATGAACTTTGTAGTATTGATTTTGTTTACAGTTGCATTCCTAGTGGTAGCAGCATATAGAATGAGAAGTTCACAAAAAGCTATGACTTCAGTAGGTTAAATAGAAAATATAAGCTGGTTAAAAAATATCGTAAAAATATAGGAATATAAGAATAAAAAGTCGACTTACGGTTCTGTGTAAGTTGACTTTTTTGTCAAAAAGTGTTTATATATAATTATAGATGTGTTAGGTGTATACAGATGTGCAAGCGATTGCCTAAGAGATGAGGAGGAGAGTTTTATGTTCAAAACAAGGCTTGTTAAGGCTAAGAAAAAAGATAATAGTTTAAAGTCAGGAGTTGAATCTAAACGTTTAAATGGGGTGTTTTCAGCTAAAAGTGGTAAAAAGAAAATAAATAAAGATTTTGTTAACGATGTATTGAGCACTAAGAGTTTGCTAGGGCGACTAGTTATAGCCTTTGTTGCGTTGGTACTTATTGTTATGGTTATAACTACCTCATTCAATCTTGTTGTTATGACAAGTAATATGACAAAAGAATTTAAGACATCTACAGATCACATCCTAAATCAGAACAAGCATTATGTACGATTAATTAATGACTTCTCAGAACAAATTTCTTATCAAATTTTGTCTGATACACAGATAAAAGATGGAATGGCTTTTTCTAGTACCGAAAGAGATCAAGTTATAAGTAAAGCAACAGATGCTAAGACTAACTTACAAAAGATTATAGGCTTGAACAATAGTGAGGTGTTAGATAGCATTTATCTATATAAAGATAATGATGGTTTGTCAATTAATACAAAAATAGATGTTTACGATGATGCTTCTCAGAAGATTGGAGATGAAGCTAAGAAAACAGATTGGTATAAGACTGCAATGGAGCAGCCAGGAAAGGCGTTTTGGGCAGTAACAGATACAGATGGAACAAAAAAATTAAGCTACATAAAGTCAGTGGGTAATGGAGTTTCTAGTAAGGAACTTGGAGTGCTTCAGATAAATGTAGCCGATAGTATATTTAAAAAAGCTATGGAAGATATAAATATAGGGGACAATGGTAGGGTAATAATTGTCGATGATAAGGGACAAGTTATTGGAGGAAATACAGAAGTAACCGTTGGAGAAAAGTATAGTGGAGATTTCTATTCATCAATTAAGGGTAAAGAAGAAGGAGCCTTTAGCGAAAAGGTTGATGGCAAATCTTATTACATAATGTATTCTACGTTATCAGAAACAGGGTGGAAGTACATAGCCCTTATACCTTCTAGTGAACTTTACAGCAGTGCATTACATGTAGGAAAGTATTCTTTAATAATCTTAATTGTCAGTTTAATATTAGCAGCAGCAGCATCTATTCCTATATCAATGCAGATTACAGTGCCAATTAAGAACTTTATAGGATTAATAACAAAGGTTTCAAACTGTGACTTTACAGTTTTATCTGATAGGACTTATAAAATAAAAGAATTAAATGAGTTATCTGTTAACTTTAACAATATGGTTGCTAGACTAAAGGGAGCTCTTACAAATACAGCTATATTGGCTGATGAAACTGCAGCTATATCTTCAGACTTACTTAAGGTTTCAAATAATATTAATGAAAAATCAGAGGATATAGTAAGGAACATACAAGAAATATCTATGGGATCTTCAAAGCAGGCTGAGGATACTATGGACTGTGCTACAATTAATAACGAACTAGATGATCAAATCACAGATACTACGAACACCTTAGGTCAGTTAGAAGGGGCAAAGGAGCACGCAGTAAATGCTATAAGAAATAGCACCAAAGATATAAATGAGCTTCATGAGACCTCAATAGAGAACTCAAAGGCTATGAGTGACGTAGCGTCTACAATTAACAAATTAACTAGTAGCACTCAATTAATATTAAAGATATTAAATGAAATAAATAGTATAACTAACCAAACAAACCTTCTTTCATTAAATGCTTCTATAGAGGCAGCCAGAGCTGGAGAAGCTGGAAAAGGTTTCTCAGTAGTTGCTAATGAGATAAGAAAATTAGCAGAACAATCTCAAAAAGCATCATTAGAGATAAAGGGGATAATCGAAGATGTAAACTCGGCAATAAATGACTCTATGCTTATTGCTGAAAATGCTAAAGAGGCCTTTGTGAGAGAACAGTCACAAGTTAAATCAGCTATAGACTCTTTCTCACAACTGGGAGAGACTTTTAAAGAAGTATCAACTGCTATAGAAAAGTCAATGATTTCCGTAAAAAGCATTGATGAAGCTAAGAATAACTTAAATATTGCTATAGGCAATATTGCGGCTATATCTCAACAAAATACTGCGGCTACTGAGGAAGTTACAGCTGTTATAGAAGATGAGGCTCTTGATAATAAGAGAATTAATGAGTTGGCCTTAGATTTAAATGGACAAGCTGAAAGCTTGAAGGAAGTTATTGAAAAGTTTAAGCTGTAGAGAGAGCTTTAATTAAGTTATCACAGGTAATAATTTCAGTGAAAATACAGATTACTTTTCATTCAGAGTTCACTAACTTAATCTAATGGAAGTCGGTACATATAAAAATATAATACCAATAATAAGTATATTATAGGACAGTTAGAGATGACTTTAGTTATCAATAACTGTCCATTTTTACTGTTAAGCTTGCTTCAGCAACTTTTAGATTATTTAAACACAGAGCATATTTTAGAAGTAGCTTTTATACCATTTGTGCCATTTATTATTATATTTCCGGCTTCTGTATAGCTTGTACCTTTCATATCCTTTGATAGATCTAGGAAACTTAAGTCAGAGTTGTTACCATACCAAGACCAAGCTAAGTAGCCAACAGATTTTTGAGTACAGTAACTCATTATAGTTGCCTCATCAACATCGCCATTGGTGTGTCTTATTCCAAATTCTCCGATACAAAGTGCTAAGCCTTTATTTAATACGCTGTCAATATTATTCTTTACATTAGATGCATTTCCACCTGCATACTCGTACATATGAATGGAGAACATAGTGTTTTTTAGCTTGTCGGAATTAAATACATCTGTGCCGTAGTCTGAAATTGATGCAGGGTATTGGCCCCATCCAGCACAATCTACCATTAGAGTATTTTTTATACCTGCGTCTCTAAGCTTTGGAATTACTTGTTTATAACCATTTGCCCATCCTGAACTGCTCCATGTACCATACCATTCGTTTGCAATATTCAATATCACTGTATGCTCTTTGCCTATCAATGCACTCTTCATCTCAATCCAGAAATTAGCCGCATTATTTAATCTATTGATATCGTCAGAACCAGTTCCATCATGGACTTCTAATATGGCTACAAGCTTATTTTTTTCACATAGACTTATAAGATTTTTTATTGAAGCCAAGTCATCTTTTGTCCATTGATCTCCATCAGATAGCACTATTCTGATTGTATTTGCTCCAGTCTTTGCTATAGCAGGGATAGCCACTGATTCTTGCCCTTTATACCAAGTGTAGGCATGATTAATTCCTCTCATGACAAAAGGTTTGTTATTCCCGTCATACAGTGAGGAACCGTTTACATGGAAGCCAGTAGTGGCAGCGGTAGCTTTTTGAGAATATGGGATAGTAAAGCTTGTTAATAATATTAGTGACATTATAAAAGACTTAATTTTCATAGTAACCTCCTATTAATATTCTATATTTTACATGATGTAAAGATTATATAAGTTTTGATTAGTACCTCCTTTCTTAAATCTCTATTTATAAGCTTTACATAATATAATCAAAGTTTTGTCTTGATAATAAATTACATGAACAAATAGAAAGTAAAGTATGCTATGATAAAAACTTAAGATATAATGTGTTTATTAGTTTGAATAAGAATGTATACTTGCAATAAATGTATATACATTTTATCATTACATATATAAAAGCACAATTATAAATATGAATTTATGTAAAGTGATTGAATTGTTGTAATATTTTACAAGTATTGCGCTGGAATATAAGAAAAAATTGGAGTTTATATAAGAAAAATATTTTAATGCTTACAATAAATTGATTTTAGTGTACAATAATTATCAACAATAGTTACATATATAAGTTATGTTTAACTTTCAGTGACTTGCAATTGTTTATGTTAACGTGAAACGAGGTGATAATATATAATTTAATGTTAATTAATACAGCTGACTGAAATGACTTGCTAGTTAAAATTGTTAATAAATATAAAGTATATAGGAGAGTGTAATAGTATGAGAAAAATATTAAGTATATTTTCAACGTTAATGCTTTCAGTTTTATTTTTAGCAGTAAGTGGATTTACAACTGTACGTGCGGCATCCTCAGCCTTGTATATTTCACCCAATGGAAACGATAATAACGATGGACTGAGTGTTGCTAAGCCTCTTAAGACTTTTGAAAAAGCTATATCAAAAGCTACAGCAGGAACAACTATATATGTGTCTAGTGGAACCTATAAATTAAATGTGAATATGTCAGGAACTATTAACTTAGCTAAAAGCGGATCCAGTGGAAGTCCTATAACCATAGCCGCTTCAAACTCAAGTAGTAAACCAGTTTTAGACTTTACCGGTCAGTCAAAGAGTGGTAATGATAATTCTTTAGGATTTAAGGTTACTGGTAGTTACTGGACTTTAAGAAATATAAAGATATACAATGCAGGAGATAATGGAGTAAAACTTACTGGCTCAACAGCTGGATACAATACTTTCGATTACTGCGAATTTGACAGCAATGGAGACAGCGGACTTCAGATAACAAATGGTGCTCATCATACAACAGTGTCAAATTGTTTTTCCCATGATAACTATGATCAAGCAGCAGCAGGCGGCAATGCAGATGGATATGCATGCAAAGACTTACCTGGAGCAGGAAATAAATTTATAAGCTGTACAGCTCAAGATAACTCTGATGATGGATGGGACTTTTTCAATAATATGAATGCAGTAGAATTGCAAGGATGTACTGCTACCCATAATGGATATCATAAAGGAGCTCCAGCAGGAAACGGGGAAGGCTTCAAGCTTGGTGGAACAAGAGATGCACGTTCTACAGGAGCTCATAAGTTAACTAACTGTACTGCTAACAACAATAGAGCTAGTGGATATGCACAAAACCATGGCGGTGGAGCTTTTGTCATCACAAAATGTACCGCTACAGGCAATTTGAAAAATAATTATAATTTCCCTGAACAACCTATTAGCGGTAAAATAACCTTTACTGACTGTTATTCTTACAATGGAACGGTTAGTATATTATCAGGTTCATCTGTTATAACAGCCGGAAATTTAAAATAGATTAACCAGAGGGCTAGTACGATGAGAAATTTTGTGCAAGCTTTCTAAGAAATTCTAGCTATTCCCACCCTTGATATAAAAGGGGCTGCCAGATTAACTAAGTGTTAAACTAGCAGCCCTAAAAATATGCTCTGAAATATTAAGATTAGACTAATTTGAAGCTATAGTATTATTAGCAATTGTTAGAATAGATGCATCGTTTGAAATATCGGATACAGTTCTTCCAAGTGCTTTTATTTTTCCAGAAATACATCCTCTACAATGAGCAGGAGTATCATTTATACATATCTTACCTGGGTAAAGTGCGTACAATCTTCTGTAATCGCCCTCAGTGACATTTGGCATAACTACATTTGCTCCGCTTTCTAATGCAATAACCCTTCCGTTTTTGTTTAGAGTTTCCATAGCGGTTGTAGCAGTGATTCTTATACCAGGCATAAGTAATCTAGTTAAAGCCATTACCTTTATTGACATATGAAAATCACCGCCAGCACAATCTGCAAGAGGCGTGTCCCCATTTGGTATAAAAGGACCGATACCAATCATATTTGCATCTATTTCCTTAAAGAATAAAATATCATCAGCTATTGATTCTACAGTTTGATTAGGAAGTCCTACTAGTGAACCGCATCCAACCTCATAGCCTAAGCTTTTTAGATCTCTAAGACATCTTTTTCTTTCAGCGTGGCTCATACCAGGATCAAGTTCATGGTATAGATCTTCGTCAGTAGTTTCTATTCTAAGCAGATATCTGTCAGCTCCAGCTTCTTTCAAAGCTTTATATTCTTCATAAGTCTTTTCGCCAATACTTATGGTAAGAGTAACTCCAAGAGCTTTTATCTTTCTAATAATATTAGACATTCTTTCTATAGTAAAATAATCGTCTTCACCACCTTGAAGAACTAGATTTCTATAACCATAGCCCACAGCCTTAGTAGCGAAATCTAAGACTTCTTCTTCAGATAATCTATATCTTTCAATGTTTTTATTGTCTCTTCTAAGTCCACAATACATACAGTTTCTTTTACATATGTTTGTAAATTCTATAAGCCCTCTTAGAAGTACTTCGTTGCCACGATATTCTTCTCTTACTTCATCAGCAGCCTTATATATAGTCTCATTTATTTCGTCATTCTTCAAAAGCTCAACCAGCTCATCTTTTGTAAGACAATGAGTAGTCTTCGCCTTTTTTACTAAATCAATTAGTTTATCCATAAATTCCTCCTAAAAACGGACCTTTGCTATTCCTAATAATTATACTATTTAAGTAGGGTTTTTAAAAGTAAAAAGTATAACTAAATCGGTTGCTGAATATTAATTTTGAGTATAAGTAGATATAAGGGCGGTAAAACTTAATACAAGTTAAAAAGTAAGTTTTTTTAAAGGCTGTGTTGAAATTAAATGGTCAGTCATTCGATACTTAGATGAGCTTGTGCTATTTGCTCGCTCATATAGCATTTCCTTCTTAATCAATTAATTTCAATAATATAATTAGGATTAATATATATTAAAACTATATAGGATTATAAGATTGACAACAGAGAAAAGATAATATATTATAAAGTTACGAAGTTATTAAAAGTAATTAACTATAATTAATATAGAGGTGCGATATGATTAGAAGAATTAAAAGTAGCGATATGGGAAAAAGTAAGAATCAGTGGTTAGATAGCATATTCCATTTTTCCTTTGCAGATTATTTTAATGTTGAAAATATAAGCTTTGGAGATTTAAGAGTAATAAACGACGACTTAATTCAGCCTCATACTGGCTTTGATACGCATCCCCACAAGGATATGGAGATAATATCCTACGGTATAGAAGGAGAACTTACTCATGAGGACTCTATGGGGAGTAAAGGCGTAATCGGAAGAGGCCAGGTACAATATATGAGCGCTGGAACTGGAGTTTATCATAGTGAGCACAACAGAGGCGATGTAACTGCAAGATTTCTTCAGATATGGGTGTTACCAGATAAGAAGAACCATACTCCTCAATATGGAGACTTTAAGTTCGATTGGGAATTAAGAAAAAATAAATGGTTCCACTTTGTTTCCTCGAAAGAAGGAGATGCACCTATAAAGGTTAATCAAGATATAAACTTCTATGCTCTTGAATTAGAAAAAGGTAATGAAATTGATTTTGCTGTAGGCGATAGAAGACAGGCTTATATGGTGCAAATAGAAGGAACAAGTACTGTTAATGATGTTGAGTTAGAGCAAAGAGATGCAGCTGAAATTGTTGAAGAAGATGTAAAGATAAAGGCTAAAGAGAAATCTCATATATTAATAATTGAGATGACAAAGAAAAATGTAATTTGGAGATAGTTTTTAACTCCTGTAGACTTTTGTTTTAAAAGTTTACGGGAGTTATTATTTCCATTAATAGTAAAACATATTTCACATTACCTCATATATAGACATAGTATAGTGTATAACAATACTTGGAGTTGAAGGCTAAATGCTTTATGCACTGATTTTAGCAGGAGGCAAGGGAACAAGACTCTATCCACTATCTAGATCGGACAGACCTAAACAGTTTTTGAAGGTGGTAAATAACAAAAGCTTTTTGGTTAATACTGTTGAAAGAATTCACCCATTGGTACCGACAGACAATATCTATGTTATTACTAATAAAGACTATGAGGATCAAATAAAAGAAGAGTTATCAGACATTTGCGCTGACAATATATTCACAGAACCTAGTAATAAGGAGACCGCTACCTGTATAGGTCTAGCAGCAGTCAAATTATTGAAGAAAGACAAGGATGCTGTGATGATAGTATTACCTTCTGACCATCATATAGAAGGCGAGAAAAACTTCTTAGACACTTTAACACAAGCAGTAGAAATAGCTGATAGGAGAAGAGGGGTAGTAACTTTAGGAATAGAACCAAGTAGACCAGAAACAGGCTACGGATATATAGAAATGGGTGAAAGAGTTGGAGGAAATATAGCTACTTTTAAGGTTGCCAGGTTTACTGAAAAGCCTAATGTAGAGGTAGCTAAGGATTTTATCTTAAAAGGAACTTATCTTTGGAATAGCGGTATGTTTGTTTTTAGAGCAGATGTTATTTTAAGAGAAATGGAAAAGTATCTTCCTAAGATGTACAGAAGCTTGATGGAAATATATAAGAATGTAGATACGGAAAATGAAGCTAGTGCCATAGCTGAACAGTATGCTTTGATAGATGGTATCTCTATAGATTTTGGAGTAATGCAAAAAACAAGAAAGGCCTACGTGCTAAAAAGTGATTTTCTTTGGGATGATATAGGCAGCTTTAGCGCTTTAAGCAGATTCTTAGGCAACCATAGAAGCAATAGTATTTCTCAAAATGTATTTTTGGAGGAATGCGAGAACTGCTCGATATTTGGCAGTAAAAATCTCATAATCGGATTCGGAATAAAAGACTTAGTAATAGTTGATGCAGGCGACGTTATACTAGTCATGGATAAGGATAAGGACCAAGAGATTAAACATCTTTTAAATACTATCAATCAGGATGATAATTATAAGGAATATATTTGATTTAAAAGGGCAGCCATAGTGGCTGCCTTATTATTTTTACTGTTAAGAACAGTATTGACGGCAAAACCTAGTGATATCAAAAAGTTAGGACAGATGGATAAGATAAGCAGTAGAAAAATTGTTATTAAATAAATTAGTAACTAAGTATTTTTAAAATATTTCTGTAATTTTATAGTCTGAATAAATGATTTAGCTATAAAATATGGCTTATAAATTCATAAATGAAATTATATTACATAATTATCAATCAACACTACAATCTAGTGTGTTTTTTTGTAGAAAAAAATATTAATATAGCGACATAAAGCAACATTGAAAACAAAAGATGCATGTTAATATATTTAAGTGTTTATTTACAATAAACATTATATATAGAAACATATATGACAAAATTCTAACATGTTTAAGGAGTATATAATTTGTTAAGACAAGTGTTAAAGAATATAAGGACATATAAAGCAATGGCTTTAGTATTTATTATAATATTAGCTATTTGTCAGCTTTCAATAACCTTATTTGCAGTAGGGTATAAAAATACAGCTGAAGGCTTGAAGAAAGAAAATAATGGGTTGGAGAAGTCATCTATAGATTTTTACTATGGAAGTGGTTTGAAGGACAAAAGTTACCTTCTTAGTGTATTTGATTCTATTGATGATGCTATGCAATATAGATTAAAAGCTAATGTTTCTTTAAATAATATAGATGGAAAACCTTTATTATATGTAGATCTATATAAAAATAATAAACCTATAGTACCAATACCTATAGTTGAAGGTAGTAATTTTACTAAGTCAGATATAAGTAATGGTGATTCTATACTTATAGGCAAAGACCTATACAAACAAATAGGTTTAACTAGTAATGACAAAGTTTTGGATATATTAGGAAGAAGCTACAACATAAGAGGTGTTATGGGAAATAAAAAGTATAAGACTAAGTTGGATTATTGTGTAATTTTAGCCTGTAATAAATTAAACAATGACTTAGCTAATGAGATACTTAGAAATAATGATTTTGAAATGATTCTAAATGGAAATGGTAATGAGGTATCAATTGCAAAATATATAAGTAATAAAATATATGAAAAGGAAGAACACCCTCAGGTTGAAGTAAAGGACATAGATAGTAATCAAGTTATTTTACTTAATGCATTTGGAGATAACTCATACTTTGTAGTATTGATTATAATGACCTATGCCTTAGCTATATCAGCTTGTATATATATTACTAATTATATGATTAGGGTAATGGAAGCTAAGTTGTCTATAAGAATAGCTTTTGGAGGAAGTATCGTAAATACTATTAGCTTTGTGCTTCTCAATGTCCTATTTTTGTCCATAATAGCAACAGTTATAGCTATATTTGTACTTGTAATTATTAATTCCTATTTATCAAAGATAATTGAAGTAAGCTTCGGATTATATTTGGACAATTTAATGATTTCAGCTATTTTATGTGTTGTTAATAGCATCTTTATTGTAGGAGTAAATTTATTTAATATTCTAAGGATAAATCCTTCATTGAATATTAACAAGCTCTAAGAATTTATGGAGGAAGAATGAGACGCTTATTATTTAATTCTATTAAAAAAAGAAAATTCAGTATAGGGTTTATTCTAATAAACCTAATTATAGCTGTAATAATTATGTATGATTTGTTGCATATGATGAAAATGAATGATTTGCAAAACAATATAATAAAGAACTACGTTGATTTAGATACTACGATTTTACTCCAATACGAGGAATACAATAAAGATCTAAAGGATATGAAAAAAGACTTAGATAGTATAAGTGAATTCCTGAAGAATAAAGAGGTTAAAAATGGAGGTTATACTTACACAAACTATCAATTTAAAGAGTTAGCAGGTAATAAAAACTACATATATCTAAATGATAAGTTGTGGAAGAATGATACTTTAGGTTTAAAACCTATGGCATCTAAGCTTTTATATCTGGATAAGGATATAGTAAATATGATGCCTTATAAAGATAGCAAAGTTAAGCTTTTATATAGCAAGTCTTTTGATTATGTACCAGTGGTAGTAGGAGCAGCATATAAAGATATATTTAATATTGGGCAAGAGTTAACAGATGTTGAAGGGGTTAAGTATAAGATAATAGCTTTCTTAGACAAGGATGCTAGTTGGATTAGTGCAGGAGATTTTTATAGACAAGTACCTAAAAGCTTAGACGATTACTTTGTAGTTCCGTATAATACAAAGACTGATTTTCAGTCTTTTGCTATCACTTCTATAGGAAAAAACTATATAGTCCAAGCTAAGGATAGAGCAAGTGCTGATAAGCTTACTACTGCTTTGCAACAGTTCGCCAATGAAAGAAAGATTAATATCAATCCATTAAGTACATATAGTCTTCTACTTGATGTAAAGCAGTCTAGGCAGGAATATATAAGATATATGAGTGCAATAGCCTTAATAGTAATTGTTTTTGTAACTGTGATTGCTTCATTATCTATGATTATTTCTATAGATGAAAGAAAGGCTGATATTGCAGTTATGATAACTCAGGGGGCAAGTAATAGGTTTTTATTAACTTATGTGTTTATTGAAAATGCAATTGTATTTTTATTGGCATTAATATTAGGGTTTGGGTTAAACTTCTTATGTAAGAATGATAAGGTATTGTTCTTGTTTACTTATAAGAATATAGAGTTTAGGCCTATATTTATGGTTACAGGTATATTTCTAACCGTAGGTATCTTTTCAACATTATTACCTATAAAAAAAATTCTAAGTATAAATCCAAGTAAACTGATAATGGAGTGATGACATGGCTATAGAATTAAGAAAAATAAATAAAATTTATGGTACTAAAAGTAACAAGTTCATGGCATTAGAAGATATAAATCTAACTATAGAAAAGGGAGAAATGGTAGCAATAATGGGGCCATCTGGTTCTGGAAAAACTACTTTGCTAAATATTATTGGACTTATGGACAAACCAACGGAAGGTACTTATATGCTAGAGGAAGAAGATACATCAGGTTTTAACAACTTAAAGCTTTCAAAATATAGGAATAAAAACATTGCTTTTATATTTCAAAACTTTGCACTTATAAACAATGAAACTGTGCTTGACAATGTTGTATTGCCTCTAAGCTTTAGAAAGCTGAAATCCGGTATAAAGAAAAAAATAGCTAATGAGGCTATAGAAGCAGTAGGTTTAAGTGATAAGGCAAAAAATAAAATTAAGGAACTCTCTGGTGGACAAAAACAGAGAGTAGCAATTGCAAGAGCCATAGCTTCTGATGCTAATATTATTCTAGCTGATGAACCAACAGGAGCTTTGGATAGAAATACTGGGCGAGATATTTTAGAAAAGCTTAAGCAATTAAATCAAAAAGGAAAGACGATAATCATAATAACTCATGACATATCTGTTACAGAGTTTTGTCATAGAACTATTTGCATAGAGGATGGAAGAATAGTAGAAAAAGAAGCAATTTCTATTTAAGAGTTGCTTCTTTTTTCTATATAAATATAAGGAATATATTTGATTTAAAATGGCAGCCATAGTGGCTGCCTTATTATTGTAAGCTCTCTATAGCATTCTTTGCCCATTCAGAATCCTTAAGTATAGGTCTACCTACTCCTATTAAGTCAGCCTTTTTACTTTCTAATAGTTGCTCTGCTGCTGTAGCGTCAACAACTCCACCAGTTAGTAATATTGGGGTAGATACTATCTTCTTAAGTTCTTCAGTTACAGGGTAGAAGTATCCTTGCTCATTGAAGTCAGGAACAGTGAAACCTCTAAAACCACCAGATATATCTAAGATAGAAACTCCAGCTTTTTCAAATTCCTTAGCTGCAATTTTTGCATCTTCTAACTGACTTCCGCCATCGATGTAATCTAATGCTCCTAATCTAAGTAATACGGGAAAGTCGTGTCCTACAGCTTCCTTTACTGCCTTTATAACTTCTAAATGAATTCTTATTCTATTTAATATATCCCCGCCGTATTCATCAGTTCTTTTGTTGAATATTGGAGAGTAGAACTGATTTAGTAGATAGCCATGGGCTGAGTGGATTTCTACAGCGTCAAAGCCAGCTTCTTTTACTCTTCTTGCAGCTTCAGCAAAGTCAGCTATTACCTTCTTAATATCTTCCTTAGACAGTTCTTTAGTTACGAGCTTAGTGTATGGATTCTCAATAGCAGAAGGTGCTTCTGGAGTTAATCCTGTTACCTCTTCCTTTGTAGAACCACCTGCATGATTTATTTGCATAACAGCTTTAGAACCATTGTTTTGAATAGTTTTTGCAAGTTTCTTTAGTGGTTCAATATCAGAATCTCTTGATATTGAAAGCTGGTGATTACTTGCCTTTCCTGCTTTTGAGATATAGCTGTGTTCTATGATTATCAATCCTATATATCCGCCTTTGGATTTTTCTTCATAGTAATTTACTATATCTTCTGTAAGTTCCCCATCTGATCCAGCCTTAGAGGTTGCCATAGGGGGCATTACCAAACGATTGGATAAGTTTAAAGAACCTATTTTTAATGAACTAAGTAAAACTGACATAAACACTCCTCCTAACTTGTATACGATTTAATTATATACTATTCAGATAAGAAAAGTATATAAAGATAAATAACTTAGATAAGAAAATACAAATTTTATTGGAAAGTAGTACGTTTGTGAAAGGTGAATTTAGAACTAACAACCATAGCTAAGTTTCCATTTATTTATAAAAAAATCTTGCATAAATAGAGAATATAAATTATATTAATAAATAGAGTTGCAAATGCAAAGCATTCGCATAAATGCTCAGGAGGGTTGATAATGAATAAAAGTATGAAGAAGAAAGCTATAGGATTAATAGCTTTAGTAAGTTTAAGTGCATCAATTTTTGTGGGGTGCGGAAGTAAGAGCACTGGAAATAGTGCTGCTACAGAAAGTGAGCATAAAAAGCTACAAGTGTATACTAGCTTTTATGCAATGTATGATTTTACTAAAAAAATTGGAGGAGATAAGATTACAGTCACTAATTTAGTCCCAGCAGGAACAGAACCTCATGACTGGGAGCCAAGTACAACGGATGTTGCAAATTTGGAAAAGGCAAATGTATTGGTTTATAGTGGTGGTGGCATGGAACACTGGATAGATAAAGTTTCTAAGACCCTTAAAAATGAAAAACTTATAAAGGTAGAGGCTTCAAAAGAAGTAAAGTTAATGGATAATCCAGAAAAAGATGAGGCGGATTTAAAATATGATCCTCATGTATGGCTTGATCCAATGAATGCAAAGAAGGAAATGGAGGCAATTAAGGAAGCTTTAATAAAAGCTGATGCTTCAAACAAGGATTACTATGAAAGTAATTACGAGGAAAATGCTAAAAAATTAGATGACTTAGATAAGGAATTTAAAGCTGCAACTTCAAAGTTTAAGAAGAAGGATATAGTTGTAGCTCATCAGGCTTTTGGGTATATATGTGCTGCATATGGACTTAATCAAGTTCCTATAGAAGGCTTACAGGCTGATGCGGAACCTACAGCTGCAAAGATGGCTGAAATAGCTGATTTCGCTAAGAAAAATGATGTTAAGTATATATTCTATGAAGATTTAATAAGCCCTAAGGTTTCACAAGCTATAGCCAAAGAAATAGGAGCTAAAACAGAGGTTCTTAATCCATTAGAGGGGCTTGAAGATGAGGATATAAAAGCTGGTAAAGAATACTTCTCAGTAATGAGAGACAATCTTGAAATGTTAAAAAAGGCCTTAGAGTAAAACATAACTTAGGGTTAAAAATAAATCAGTATACCTAGGTATATACTGAAGCTAAAAGGGAGAAAAAACATGAATGAAGTTGTTAACATTAAAGATCTAAGCTTTAGTTATGGAGCATTACCTATCTTAAAAAATATAAGTTTTAAAGTTAATAAGGGAGAGTTTATTGGTATCATAGGAGCTAATGGTGAAGGAAAGAGTACTTTGATGAAGCTACTAACTAGATCTTTAATAGCTAATACTGGAGAAATTCAAATCTTAGGAGAAAAGCTAGAAGCCTTTAATGCTTGGGATAGAGTAGGATATCTATCACAAAAAGCAACTTCATTTAACTTAAGTTTTCCTGCAACTGTTGGAGAGGTAGTTGGTGCAAATTTATATAAAAAGATAGGGTTATTTAAACGTGCTAATAAGAATCATAAAGGGATGGTAGCTGAAGCTTTAGATAAAGTAGGAATGGCTGGATATGAAGATAGAATGATTGGTGCACTTTCAGGAGGACAACAGCAAAGAGTATTTATAGCCAGAATGCTGGTAAATGAACCAGAAATACTTCTTTTAGATGAACCTACTGTTGGAGTAGATGCAAAGTCTCAAGAAATAATTTTATCTTTAGTTAAGAAGTTCAATAGGGAAAATGGTATTACAGTTATGATTATTTCTCATGACATGAAAGCAATAGATGAGTACTGTAATAGAGTGCTAATACTGAAGGATGGAAGACTAAAGCAAAGATTTGAATATGACAATATAGGACTTGAGGGAAAAGAAGAACAGTCAGTAGATTATTCTTCTGACGGAATTGTTATAAAAACCTATTTAAGGACGGAGAAAGATATATGTTGAGTATTTTTAGTTATGATTTTATGATAAAGGCTTTTATAGTAGGTATTTTAATTTCTATAATAACTCCCTGTATAGGACTAACAATTGTTCTAAGAAGGTTTTCTATGCTTGGAGATGCTATTTCGCATAATTCCTTAGCTGGTGTAGCAGGAGGACTTATTATGGGAATTAATCCGGTGCTAGGCGCTATAGCCTTTTCTATAATCTCTACACTTGCAATAGAAAAGATAAGAAAATCCTTCTCAAAGTATTCGGAAATAGCAATAGCTGTAATAATGTCAACCGGAATTGGGCTTGCGGGAGTGCTATCCGGTTTTGTAAAAAATAGTGCCAATTTTAATAGTTTTCTTTTTGGAAGTATAGTTGCAATAGAAGATTTTGAGCTCAAGCTAGTGGTGGGCTTGAGTATTGTGGTTATCATAGCAGTAGTGGCTTTGTATAAAGAGTTATTTTATATGAGTTTTGACGAAGAGGCAGCAAGGCTTGCAGGAATACCTGTAAGAACTATAAATTTCGTATTTATGATATTAACTGCTTTAGCAATATCACTAGCGTCTAGAACTGTAGGAACTTTAGTTGTATCGTCTCTTATGGTTTTACCAGTTGCTTGCTCAATGCAGATAGCTAAAAGCTATAAAAAAACAATGGTATTGTCCATATTTTTTGCTATTAGTTTCACTATAACAGGTCTTTATCTATCTTATTACTGTAATCTGAGACCTGGTGGAACTATAGTACTTACAGGGGTGATTGTTCTTGTTGGCATAATCCTTACAAAGAATATAATTAATGCTTTTAGAGTTAAAAGAAAAGAAACTTATAGGTCAGCATAAAAAATAGTCTATTATTAAAAAAGCTGCCATATATTTATTAAAAATATATAAGACCAAACTTTTATAGGATAATAAATAGTTAAACTAAGGGTGGGAGTTATGAAAACAAATATAATTCTGGTTACAGGTTTTTTAGGAGCAGGAAAGACATCATTTATAAATGGCTTATTAAGAGAGTCTTACCAACATAAGTCTAGGATAGTCGTGATACAGAAAGAAAAAGGCGAAGCAGTGATTAGTTCTGAATATGCCAAAGATAGTTCTGTAAATATAATAGATCATGAGAAGGATAAGCCTATAACAATTAATTATTTGTATGAGATCATTAAAAAGTTTTCACCAGACACTTTGGTTATTGAGTGTAATGGCTTTGATAAGCTTGAACCAATATTAGATATTGTAGACTCAAGGCAGTTACGAAAAGTAAGTTGTTTGAGTAACGTTATCAATTTAGTAGATGCAAAGGCCTTTAAAATGTATTTTACTAATTTGAAGAATAACACTGTTGAGCATATTTCTAACTGCGATCTATTGGTTGTAAATAAGGTATCTGATAAAGATGAAAAAGGTACTTTATATATAGAAAAAGTAGCTAAAAAGCTAAACAAAAATATAAAGCTGTTAGTAGGATTTCAGGATGAGAAAGATATATTGGAGGTATATGAGAGAAGTGCAAGGGTAAATAAATACTTAGAGTTTAATGGTTTTAACTTGGTAATATGTTTTCTTCTCGCAGTTTTCTTAGGATATTGTAGTTTTCTATTAACAAAGTGGACAAACATCCATGGCTTTAATTTTTCAAAAGTTCAAATATTTAGTACTGTGTTTTTAAGTATATTAATACAGGCTGTACCTTTTATTTTGGTAGGGGTTCTTTTCTCTTCAATTATTCAAGTTTTTGTAACTAGTGAGGTTTTAGGTAGATTTTTTCCGAAGAATCCAATTCTAGGCTTCCTTTTTGCCTTGATTAGTGGAGTGGCCTTACCGGTATGTGACTGTGCAATAGTTCCAGTTGCATCTAGGCTTATAAAGAAGGGAATACCACTACCTATAGCTATAACCTTTATGCTTGCAGCACCAATAGTTAATCCCATAGCAATAGCCTCTACCTTGTATGCTTTTCCCAATCAACCTACAACAGCACTATATAGAATATATTTTGGAGCAACCATAGCTTTTTTTGTAGGACTAATATTTTATATTTTTCCTGAAAAAGACGTAGCTTTAGATAGCCTAGATAACTTGGCTCAGTGTGAGTGTGCAGTATGTAGTGATTATTATGGTGGAACTAAGGGAATTGTAGAAAAGGTTAAAGCTATTTTTAAGCATTCAAGTATGGAATTTTTTCAAGTGGGTAAGTTCCTTATAATAGGAGCCTTTCTTTCATCGTTGCTGCAAGTTATGGTACCTAAAGATATCATTTTTAACCTAGGGGGAACCACTATAACCTCTCTGCTTGTTATGATGTTAGCTGCCTTCATACTGTCAGTGTGTTCTACCTCTGATGCCTTTATAGCTAGGACCTTTATTAATCAACTACCTTTTAGATCCGTTCTTGGCTTTATGGTAGTAGGGCCTATGATAGATATAAAAAACCTATCAATGCTGCTAGGAAACTTTAAAAAGAAATTTGTGGTTAAGGTAGTAGTACTTATATTCTTTGTAGCATTTGTAAGACTGACTATTTAAGGCATTGGATTACTAATCAGTTAATTTAAATATGTAATTTAAGCAGACCAAAAGCATGAAAGTGTTTAAGTTTAGATGTTATTAATCAGCTTTATTAAATTAAGAGAGTGATTATTAGATACATTAATGAGCTTAGTTTAATAATTAATATTGCTACATCGTGTCCAATAGCTGAGGTTATATTATCTTAATAGTAGGAGGGTGTTAATTGAGAAGCAATAGATATAATATGGAAGCTATTTTTAAAATCTTAATTCTTAGCGCTATTACATTATTTTTCGTGTATCTAGTTTTTACTGGAAAAGTTCTATTTTATGTTCATCCTAGGATTATACCTTACATTAAGTTTGCTATTTTGACTATGATATTTCTAATTTTAACTATTGTACCAGATATATTTCATCCTAGAAGAAAGAGTAAAGGCAAAGAGTACGTATTTTTTCTTATCCCTATTGTTTTTGCTCTAGCAATACCTGCAAAAGCAATGGATTCAAGCTCTATGTCCTTCAATGATATAGAGGCCAATACTGTTACTTCAGGTACTCAAAAAACTAAAAATTTGAGCAATGGTATTGATAAAGCTGGCAGTGTACAGTCAAGTAATTCTAATGATAACAGCTCAAGTGCAGCAGATAAATTTCAAGTGGAAAATGGTCTTGTGATAGTAGATGATACTATTGTGATGACAGATGTGAATTTTGTAAAGTGGGTAACTGAGATCTCTACAAATATGGATAAATATAAAGGAAAAAAAATCAGGCTAGTTGGATCAGTTTTTAAAAGCGAAGATTTTACTAAAAATGAGTTTGTCCCTGCACGACTTATGATGACTTGTTGTACTGCAGATTTGCAGCCAGTGGGTTTTCTTTGCAGATACAATGCTGCAGAGCTTTTACAAAAAGATACTTGGGTCATGGTTAATGGAACCATAGATATTGTCAATTACAAAGGTCAGAATATGCCTGTCATAGAAGCAGAGCAGGTAGATAAGGCTGAAAAGCCAAAGGCTGACTATGTTTATCCTTATTAAGGATTTATTATAGGTATAATTTATGAAAACTTAATTTATACTTGTTGGATAATTTCAGTTCCTGTGGATCTTTTGGCACTTATAAGTTAATAGTTTAAGTTAGTCTATATAAAGATGTACAACTTCAATAAAAAAGCCATTTCAAAAGCTCCTCTCGGTTCTGAGAGGAGCTTTTGAAAATATATTTCGCAATGGTTAAAGGTATTTATGATATCTAAGAAACTATGCTAGATTTATATTGACTAGGAGTAAGTCCAGTATACCGCTTAAAGGTTTTTGAAAAGTGTTTTTCATTAGTGTAACCTACCATATAGGCTACTTCGTAATTCTTTAATAGCTTATTTTTTAAAAGTGCTTTGGACTTTTCTATGCGGTATTTATGAAGAAATTCAAGGAAGTTTACTCCGGTCTCCTGTTTAAATAACTGACTCACGTAGCCAGGAGTAAAGTGTATCTCTTTTGCTACGGTCTCAAGAGTTATATCCTTATCATAGTTTTTTGTGATAAAGTCTAATGCAAGCTTTACTAAGCTGTTATTCTTATTGGTGCTATTAATTCTATCGAATATATTGGATATAATGATTTCTAGCTGATTTTTTAGTTCATTTATTGTTTCGCATTGAAGAATAACATCAAAAGGAGAGCCTAACTTTGAAATAGAATTTATATCAATATCACTTTCTATACAAAACTTGTTTATAGAACCTAAAAGCGATAAACTATAGGATTGAATATTCTTCTTTCTAGGAATGCCCCCTTGGCAAAGCCTGCTATAAAACCTTTCAAGGATACTATGGATATCATCTATCGAACCAGTTCGTAGATAACTCATTAACTTTAACTCTTCATCTAAGGGGTAGGGATTGGAAGCAGTATTGTAATGGCTTATATTATCAGCGTAGATTATATTACCTTCCCCAAGAAAAAACTTATACTCCAAAGCTTTTTTACAACTGCTATATGAAAGATTTAAAGCTTCTAGTTTGTTAACGGATGTTCCTACAGCTATTGTTATGGAAAAACCTAAGGAGCTTCTTATGAGATCTTTAAGCTTTAAGAGTGTTGTAGAGACTGGTGCTTCACTTAAAAGGCTGCTGCTTGGAGCTATTAGAAGTACTAAGCTAGAATCTTCTTCAAATAAGTTCACTATATTAAGGCAATCCAGAGTTTCAATAGTTATATTTTTAATAGATTCTTTTAAGAAATCTATATCTTTATTATCAAAAAGATTGTAGATAACAGTGGAGTGGTCTATTGATAATATAATAACTTGCAGGTTGGCGTAATCAAAACTACTTATAAAAATACTATCATTTGTTTCAGTATTACTGAAGGGTTTTAATATAAGTTCCTTAAGCATATTGGCTTGGATTATTTTTTCCTTTGAACGCTCTTCTATTAATTTATTTTTTGCGTCGAGAACCGCTTCCAGTATTTCTGATGGACGACAAGGCTTTAAAAGATAATTATAAGCAGATAAGTTTAAAGCTTGTTTTGCATAAGAAAAGTCATCATAGCCGCTTAATATTATACATTTAATACTTAAACCTTTAGAATATATTTTTTCAAGAAGCTCTAAACCACTCATTTTAGGCATTCTTATGTCCATGATTACTATATCCGGTTTAAGAGTAAGTATTTTTTCAAGGGCATCTATACCGTTGTTTGCCTCTCCACAGATTTGAATATTATTCCTTTCCCAATCTACCAATTCTTTTAGGCCTTCAATAAGTTCTATTTCATCATCTACTAAGAATAGTTTATACATATCATCAAACTCCTTTGAATGGTATAGATATTGTAATTTTTGTTCCTTGTCCTAATTTACTTTGTATATATAATGAATGATTATCTCCGTAATAAAGCTCTAATCTTTGTTTAACATTGCTAATGGCGTAACCTTTTTTATAGTTTGAAGTATTATTACTATTATAATTTTTAAGTAGAGCTTCTAGAGTTATTTCATCAATGCCAGTTCCATTATCTTCTATAGTAAAAATAAGCATTCCGTCTACTAGCTTTCCTGATATATTCAGATAACTTTTATCATTATCAGCCTCGGTGCCATGTATTATTGAATTTTCAACAAAAGGTTGAAGAATTAACTTTGGAATATAATAATCAAGAATATCATTGTCAATATCTACAGAATAATCTAGTTTATCCCTATATCTCTTTCCTTGAAGCAGTAGATAATTTTCTATAAATTCTTTTTCTGATTTCACTAAGATAAAGTCATTTCCATTGCTTAAGCTAGTTCTAAATATTTTTGATAAGGCATATATCATTTCACTTATTTCAGGTTGCTTTGCTCTTTCTGATTTCCAAAATATCATGTCTAAGGTGTTGTATAGAAAATGAGGGTTTATTTGAGCTTGAAGAGCTTTAAGCTCAGCTTCCTTTTCCTTTAATTGAAGTTTGTACACTTTATCGATTAAGTTCTGTAGGTTATCAATCATATCGTTATACTCACAAACCAAATTGCCTATTTCATCATTATATTCGTAATCTACCTTTTCTTTAAAGTTACCACTCTTAACTCGCTTCATTGATTGAAGTAATTTCTGTATAGGATTAACTAACTTAGAGGATACAAATATAGATATAAAAAATGAGATTATTATGCATAAACCAATGACTGCAAGGGTCATTGTCATTATGGATTGTACACTTTTGAACATTTCAGACTGAGAAGTGAGAGAAACCAGCTTCCAGCCACTTTCTTTTATAGTGCTATAAGTAAAAAGAACTTCAGAACCGCCTAAGGTGGTATTATGGTAGCCACTGCTTTCATTTAGCAAAGGAGAAAGCTTAGGTATATCCTGTGAGTTTATAATCTTCTTCGAATCCTTTGAGGATATTATGTTATTTTTATTATCTAACAATACAATGCTGTCGGATCCTTTCAAATCTTGAGCATATATGTTTTCTATGAAGGAGGTATTAATGCATATAACCATTAATCCAGATTCTTGTAAGGTATTGGTATCTATTATAGTTCGAACCATTGCAATCTTAGGGTTTCTATTATCAGTTATGAATACATTGTTTTTAGTATCTAAATTGACCCATAGAGGGGCTCCTTTTAAAGCATGGGCACTTTTATATATATCGCTTTTTTTAATTTCTTCGTAGGAGTTTAGTCCACTGCTTCCATCCTTACTGAGATAGTATTTGGAACCTTGATCACCGTATATAAATATGAAGCTTATATAGTCTTTAGAGGCCAATAATATATTTAGAGGCTCTAGCCCATACTTAGTAAAGTTCTCATATTCGGAAGAAGCTTCGTTACTGGTGACAAGGGATTGGATTAGAGGATTTAAGCAAATGAAGGTTGATAAATCTGTAATATCCTTTTGAAGAAAATTGATATTATCTGAGGTTTGATTAATATCTTTAATATTAATAGAAGTTACTTCATCCTTTAAAGATTTTGATGCAACTACATAGGAGTAGCTTCCAAGGATAAGACATATTATTGATAAAATGCATACATAGAAAATTAGTATCTTATTTTTTATGCTCAAGTTCATATAATTCATAGGGAATCTAATGGAGAAAGTTTTAAGAATTTTCATAAAGAACCTCTCCTTTGGAATAAATTTACTGTTGGTTCAAGTATATTTTACATTAAAAAGAAAAGCTTTTCAATTAGCTTAGATTAAGTGCAAGTTCTTAAAAACGGAACCATTTTCTACAATTTGAGCACTACCATTTTATTACAGTTAATTTTATAATTACACTGTAAATAAACCTAAGTTATAAGGAAAGATGTACAACTTCAACCCGAAATCTATCTGCAAAACTACTCTGATTCCTGAGAGGAGTTTTGCAAACTTTAAATTTTAAAAATAAATGATAGATCTATAAGTATCCAACTTCAATTATTAATTTATACATGCCACAGAATTCCTAGGAGCCGCGATTTTATAACAAGTATAAATTAAGTTTTCATAAAGGGTTCCTATAGAAACTGGAGAGATATATGAATAAACAGACGCTAAAAAACATTAAATGCATATCATTAGTAGTGATTCTATTATTTTCTCTTGTAGGTTGCAATAATGAAACCTCTACAGGTAGGGAGGATAAAAAGAAAATAACTATAAGCTTTTTGTCAAATTTACCTGATAGACAGTCAGGGCAAGGAAAACTTGAACAGATGCTTATTGATAGATATATTAGCGAAAATCCTGATATCAATATAAAGGTGGAAGCTTACCAAGATGAGCCTTATAAGCAAAGATTTAAGGCTTATGCCATAAGTGATAAGCTTCCAGATGTATTCTTTGTTTGGGGTCAACCCTCATTTTTTAATCCTGTGATGAAGGGTGGATATGCTGAAGCTTTGGATGCTAACAAGTTTAGAAAGAATGATTTTAAAGAAGGAGCTTTAGATGGATTTAGTTTTGAAGGAAAACTTTATGGAATTCCAAAGAGTATGGATTATATGGTTTTGTATTATAATAAAGAACTTTTTTATAGAAACAATATAGATTTTCCTAAAAACTTTAAAGAGCTTATTGAGGTGTGCAAAAAGTTTAAGGAGATGGGAATTAACCCTATCTCAATAAATATAAAAGATAAATGGCCATTAGCATTGCTATATCAGGAATTAGTGCTAATGGAGGGACAAGATCAGAGGCTTATATATGATGCAATTTTAGGACAAGTAAGTTTTCAGGATAATGTTGTGTTAAGAAAAGCTGCAGAGGATCTAAAATTGTTGCTTGAAGCTTGTGGATTAGAGGAGAGTATGTCACAGCTAGACTACAATACATCTATGAATTTATTTACAAGAAAACAAAGTGCCATGCTATATACAGGATCTTGGGAAGTAGGAATGGTGAGCAATATTAGTTTACCTGATGATTTTAGAAAGCAGATAGAGGTTTCTAAGATGCCATTACTTTTGGAGCATCAAAGTACTGAAAATAATTTGATTGCATGGAATGGCGGAGGATATGCGGTATCTTCAACATCAAAGGTGAAAAAGCAGGCCATAAAGTTTTTGGAGTATATGATGAAGCCAGAAAATTGGGCTGAAAATGGTTTTGAACAGGGGTTAATAGTTCCTGCACAAAAGTATGAGAACTATTCAAATAAAAATGAAACAAAACTTCAAAAAGAATTGGTAGATATTTTAAGTAAAGCTAATTCCTTAAGCGGAACATCTTGGCATGATAGCTTGACTCCAAATTTTAAAGTATCTACAGAAGAATTATGTTATCAGTTAGCAGCAGGAAGGATAAGCCCTGAAAATTTCTTGAATGACATAGATAAGGAGGTAAAGAAAGAAGAGCTTAAGTAATTAAAATTATTGGCACTGTTGAAATTAAGTGGTCAGTCATCCGATGCTTAGATGAGCTTGCGCAAAGAATTAATATGATTTTGTCATATTCCATGGCTAAAACTGTAAACTCACTACGTTCGAACAGTACAGTTTTACTCTTTATTTAACCATTGACTTTTTATAAATCTTATGTATCTTAATCTTAAGTATATTAAGAATGCTATTAAAATAAAGAGTAAAAAGAGAGAATATGTCGCCTGCCAGAATTTCTTCACATACGTTCAGAAAAGGCAGATGCGCAAAAAATCACTAATGAAGAACGTATTAGTGATTTTTAAAGCCCATTCCATCTAAAAAAATCATTTAATTCTAATTACTCGCTCATATAGCATCTCCTTCTTAACCACTTAATTTCAAGAATAATTTTAAGCCTAGGAAAATTAATAGGTTTATAGTAAATCAAATACTAATTGGTTAAAGGGGGAGTAGTAGGAATGTTGAAAAAGTGGTTAGCCAGATTTTTAACAGCGACTTTTATAACAACTATGGTGTTAGGTAATGGAACAGCATCTATTGTAAAAGCTGAAGATACGCCTAGATACTTAGATTCTAGGCTTTCTGTGGATGAAAGAGTTCAGGACTTGATGTCTAGGATGACTATTGATGAAAAGATAGGACAAATGGTACAGGCTGAAAGAAAAACCGCTACAGCAGAAGATGTTAAAAATTACTTTTTAGGTTCTATATTGAGTGGAGGAGGTTCCTTGCCTACACCTAACACAGCTGAAAGCTGGGCTGACATGGTAGATGGGTTTCAAAAGGCTGCATCAGAGACTAGACTTAGGATACCGATATTGTATGGAGTTGATGCAGTTCATGGTCATAACAATGTCTTCGGAGCAACGATATTCCCACATAACATAGGACTTGGAGCGTCAGGCGATGCAGATATTACAAAAAAGATAGGACAGGCAACCGCTGAGGAGATGAGAGCAACAGGTGTAACCTGGACTTTTGCACCTACTCTTGGAATTGCTCATAATGAGAGATGGGGTAGAACTTATGAAACCTTTGGAGAAAGCTCTGAGCTTGCTTCAAAACTAGGAGCAGCTTATGTTAAAGGTTTACAAGGAGATGAGCCAAGCAGAACGCTTAAAAAGAATAACACTGTAATTGCTACTGCTAAGCACTATATAGGGGAAGGCTTAACTACTGATGGAGTAAATCAAGGAAATGCTGTAATAAGCAATCTAAGTGAAACTCTTAAAGATGAATTACTTCCACCATATATTTCAGCTGTAAACGCTGGTGCTAGATCAGTTATGGTTTCTTACAATAGTATAAATGGCGAGAAGTGTCACGGTAACGTAGATCTTATAACCAATGTTCTTAAGGGGCAGTTAGGCTTTAAAGGAATAGTTGTATCTGACTATGAAGGAATAGCTCAGCTTCCAGGAACTGAAAGAGATCAGATAAAGAAAGCTATTAATGCTGGAATCGATATGGCCATGGTACCTAACTCCTGGAGAAGTTTTATAACTAATTTAAAAGACTTAGTAGCAAAGAAAGAAGTTACTGAGGATAGAATAAATGATGCAGTTACACGAATATTAAAGGTTAAGTTTGAGCAGGGATTATTTGAAGACCCTTATGCTCAAAGAGATTTACTAAAGACAGTAGGCTCTCAAGACCATAGGGATATAGCAAGACAAGCGGTTAGAGAATCCTTAGTGTTATTGAAAAATGATAATGATATATTGGGTAAACTTAAGGATAAGAAAAATATACTTGTAGCAGGAAAAAGTGCAGATGATATAGGTCTTCAGTGTGGCGGTTGGACTATAACTTGGCAAGGTGCTGCAGGCAAGACAACCAATGGAACTACCATTTTACAAGGAATAAAAAATACTGTAGGAAAGGATGTTAAGGTAACTTACAATAGCCGTGGAAGGGCAGCTTCAGACAATGATGCTGCGGTAGTTGTAATAGGTGAAAAACCTTATGCTGAAACTGATGGTGATAGGACTCCAGATGCTTTGACTCTTGACTCTGATGATATTACAACACTAAAAAATATTAAAGCTACCAATCCTAATCTACCAATAGTAGTAGTATTGGTTTCTGGACGACCATTAACTATAGCAGATCAAATAGGTGATATGGATGGGTTAGTTGAGGCTTGGCTTCCTGGTACTGAAGGACAAGGCATAGCTGATGTATTGTTTGGCAATTATGATTTCACTGGCAAACTAAATATTACTTGGCCATGGTATGCTTCTGATATTACTAATAAAAAGGCTGATGGAAAAGCTTTATTCAAGTTTGGTTATGGGTTAAAGAAGGGACAAACAGCAGCTTTGCCAGCAAAACCAAATCAAGTGGATAACTCTATAGCTATACCTGGAAAAGTAGAAGCCGAAGCTTACACTAGTATGTATGGAATACAAACAGAGAATGTAAGTGATGTAGGTGGCGGAAAAGATGTGGGCTATATAGATGGCGGAGACTGGATGGACTATAGTGTCAATGTTAAAGAGGATGGCAAGTACAAAGTTGAATTTAGAGTTGCTAGCCCTGGTGGTTCAACTTCTGGAGCTCAGCTGTTTTCAGGTTCGAAAAATCTTACAAAAGCAGATATACCGGACACTGGTGGCTGGCAGAATTGGACTACGGTAGAAGGTGTAGCTAATATTAAAGCTGGAAAACAAACTTTAAGATTTAAGGCTGGCAATGGAAACTTCAATATGAACTGGATAAATTTCACCAGAATAGGAGACTATGAAGACAATGGAGGAGATAATGGTGGTGGGCAGACTCCAGTACCAACACCATCAGGACCTATTATAAAAGCTGGTGCAGTTGATGTGTACATGAGCTCATCAGAGCAGTCAGGTAGTATGAGCTGGTATGATGCTCCTAAGGATTTATCTAACACCCTAAGTAAAAAGGATAATCTAGATATAACCTCAGAAGATGATACAAAGGTTACTGATATAAAAATAGATCAAAGCAAAGAATATCAAAAGTTCTTGGGTATGGGTAGTTCCTTAGAGGAGTCAACTATAAATAATATCTCTAAGATGTCACCTGAGAAAAGAACTGAGTTCTTAAAGAAGCTTGTAGATCCTGTGGATGGAGCTGGAATGAGTCTTATGAGACTTACTATAGGTACAGCAGATTTTACAGGAAGAGATTTTTATACCTATTACGATAATGTTCCAGCAGCAGACGGGCCAGATTGGTACAATACTACTGGTAAAGGTTTTTCTATACAAAAAGATATAGACTATAATATAGTTTCTACAGTAAAGGAAGCACTAAAAATAAATCCAAATTTAAAGCTATTTTCTTCTCCTTGGACTCCTCCAGGATGGATGAAGGAACAGACAGACAGCAGTAAGAGCTATGAAAATAATGATAAGCTCATAAAAGGTGGAAAGTTAAGTGATGCACATATTTCTGATGCAGCTATGTACTATACTAGATATCTTGAAGAATATGCTAAGCAAGGCATTCCAATATATGCTATGACTCTTCAGAATGAACCAGGACTTCAGATAGATTATCCAAGCTGTTATATTACACCAGAGCAAGAACAAAAATTGGCCATAGCAATTAAGGCTGATATTGCAAAGAGCGATGTACTAAAAGGAAAAGATATTAAGATATGGGCTTTTGATCACAACTTTGACAGCGGAGTTAGTTTTGCAACTCAGGCTCTAAATAATGATGCTTCAAAGTCTGCAATTGATGGCATAGCCTTCCATGATTATGGTGGAGAGCCAACCGCAATGACACAGGTTCATAATTTGTTCCCAGATCACTCGGTAAATCTTACAGAAAGATCTGTTTGGGGGACCACTGGTGCTGATAGAATAATTCAGTACTATAGAAACTATGCTGAAAGCTATAACTCTTGGGTAACTATGCTAGATAGTAATATATCACCGGAACAATGGACTGGAACTCCTGATCCTACCATGTTCGTTTTAGATGCAAATGATAACAACAATTATTGGGCTACACCAGAATACTATATAACTGGACAGTTCTCAAAATTCATTAAGCCAGGAGCAGTGAGAGTAGATAGCGATTATGGTTCCTCAGATACTGTTACAGATGTGGTGTTCAAGAACACAGATGGTACTTTAGTAGCAGTAGTGGTAAATCAGACTGATCAAGCTCAAAGCTTTAAGTTAACAAGTAGTGGAGCACAGATTTTTGCAAGTATCCCTGCAAAGAATGTAGCTACTTATGTGTGGAAACCTATTGATGGAGATAAGGTAAATGCTGTTCCAGGAACCTTTAGTTCAACCAACTATACAGAAGCTAGTTCAAATATAAAGGTAGAGGGAGACCATACTGCTTATATACATGACAATAATTACCTTGATTATTATGTGAAGGTTGATGAAGCTGGTTTATATAACATGACCTTTGAAACAGCAACACCATGGGGAAACTATGATGATAATGTTAAAAAGAATAGACAGATACATGTGCTTTTAGGCGACCAAGAGTTAACAAATGTTTTAGTGCCTCAAACTGCTTGGGACAATCAAACCTGGAGTAATTACTTTACAGTAAAGAATACAGTTAACTTCAAGAATAAAGGTTTGCAAAAAATAAGATTCAATATTGATGCAGGAGAATTTAATATAAGAAATATTAAATTTGAAAAGGCTGTTCCAATATATAATCTGCCTGGAAGAATAGATGGTACAAATTATATTAACTCAAGAGGTGTAGTGATAGAAAATGGAAAGGTAGGCTACGTAGATAAAGACGACTTTATGGAGTATAAAGTTAACGTAGCTGAAGATGGCGAGTATAATCTCAATCTTAATGTTGCTTCAAATAACGACAAGCCAAGTTTTGATATATATTCTGATGATAAACTTATTAAAAACGTAGAGCTTGAAAGCACTGGTGCCTGGGATAACTGGAAGCTAGAAGGATCAAAAATAAGTCTTACAAAAGGAGAACATACTCTTAAGCTATTAGCTAAAGTAGGCTTTAACTTAGATTGGTTCTCTGTAGGTGCAGCAATAAGTTCAAGCAATACCACTATAAATGAAGGTAAAGAAGATAAAGCCGTGGTAAACCTTAAGCTTTATGATGGTGAGTTTGTACCTACTCTTACTAAAGCAAATTGGAAGTTAAGTGGATTACCTTCAGGTATTGATTACGACATTGAAAGAGTAGATGATACAACTGCAAGGCTTACACTTCATGGGAACTCAAATGTTGATTTTGATTATGATAAACTTATAAATATAGAGATGTGTGCTAAGGAAATTGGAGGATTAAGTGATAAAACTTATAGTATTAGTAGCAGCTTTGTAATAACAGCTAATAACGATAAAGAAACCTTACTTTCTGATAAGACTATTCCTATAAATACACCATATGTAGATGTAACCTTAAGTGGAGGAACCTTTATACAAGAAAAGGTTAATGATGTAAGTCTATCAGGAGCTCTTGTTGATGGAAAGTATGCTAAGCTAGATTCAGTTGAATACTTGGATGCAACTCATATAAGAATTCATTTAAAATGGCTTGCAACCTATTATGAAGATCTTCCAATGGATATAAATGTACCTGTAACTGCATATAGCGACTCCACAAACGATAGTGGATTGACTACTGAAATTACCTGTGGAAAGAGTGATTTGAAGCCAACGCCATGTAAGGTTGGGGATAAGGCAATTACTTTAACTGAGGACAAAGCTTATAGAACTAAAGGTTCTCTAAATAGTGAGGTTCAACCAGGTAATAGAGTTGATTACTATCTAGATGTAGCAGAAGCTGGAGACTATACAATAACCTATACTGCAAATAACAATGCTTCAATTACCAATGCCATAAAGATAAGCACTGGAAATGACCTTAATGTTTCAGGAAATATAGCTACTTTAAGCCTAGCTAAGTTCTGGGGAAATAATCTTGACGTAAAGGATACTGTAAGGCTAGAGGCTGGCCTTCAGACCTTAAGATTAGAGGTTGTAAACGGAGGCTTTAGTTTAAATTCAATCTCTATAGCTAAGAAGCAAGGGCCACAGGATATCAAAGCAGATAGTAATGGAGATATAACTGTTATCAATGCTGATAGTGTTTTTGGTGGATCAAGAGATAAGGGATATGCTATTGAGACAAAAGATGGTGTAAAGAATATAGGGGATACTTCTGTAGGTTCATACATGGATTACTCTGTAAATGTTAAAAAAGCAGGAATTTACAAAGTAACTTATAACTATGCTGATTCAGTAAGTTCAGTGCCAGTAGCAGTACTTCAGGATGGTCAGGGAAAAGAGCTTGGTAAAGTAAAACTTCCAACTACAGGAGATTGGAATAAGTGGGCTGATTCCGACTCAACACCAGTATATCTTAATGAGGGAGTTCAAACCTTAAGAGTTTATGTTGATGTTGATGGCTTTAATATAAGATCATTTAATTTAAAGTATATATTAGATAATACAGCACCTAGCATATATGGAAGTGATGCTGTTATTCAAAAGGGAGAAAAGCCAGATTTAATGAAAGCTATTGGCTTAAGCGCCATAGATGATATGGATGGAGATATCACTGGTAAGGTGGCATTAGATGACAGTAAGCTGGATATAAATAATGTAGGAACTTATGAAGTTACTGCCACAGTATCAGACACTTCTGGCAATAAGGCTTCAAAGACATTCAAGATAACTGTAAAAGAAGATGCCATTGCACCGGTTATAGAAGGACATAATGCAGTATTGCCAGTAGGTGCAAGCTTTGATCCAATAAAAGATTTAGGAATAAAGATAACTGATAATAAGGATGGAGATATAACTAATAAAGCAGTTATTACTCAGGTTGTTGATACATCTAAGGATGGAGTATTTAGAGTAAAAGTATCAGTTACTGATAATTCAGGAAATAGTTCCGTAAGCTACTTTATAGTAAGAGTATTGAGCATGGGTGTAATTGATACAAGTGATATAACTATAAATGTAGGAGATAAGTTCAATCCTTTATATGGAGTGAAGGCTCTAGACATAGATGGAGAAGACTTGACCTCAAGGATAGAAGTAACATTTAACAATGTTGATACCACTAAAGCTGGAAGCTATAAGATTATTTACAAGATAGTTGATAAAGAGGGCAATATAATAAATAAAGAGAGAATGGTCACTGTAAAAGAAGTAGCTCAGAATCCAGGCAATGGAGGAAATAATTCAGGCAATGGAGGGTCAGGTCAAGGCGGAAACGGAAATTCCAATAATGGAGCAAACAATAACCCTGGCAATCCTAGCAATAACTCAGGAAATGGCAACTCCAATAATGGACAGAATATAACCATAATAACCGATGAAAATGGTAAGAAGTTGATTCAGGTGTCTAAGCTATCCTCTAGTTATAATTTGATTCAAATAGCTGATGGTTCTAGAGAGTTTACTTTAGAGGTTAGCGATATAGAAACCTTAAAGTCTGGCAATGGAAGTTTGGAGATAAAGAGCTCAAATCTAGATGTGTTAGTTCCATTTACAGCTATAAGTAAACAGTTATTAAAAGATGGATCTAGAGTTGTATTAAGCTTCAATATTGCTGAGGGAAATGATCTTACAAAAGATATTAGAGGTATAAAGAAGCTATACCAACTCAGCTTATCTGTTGTAACTGGAGCAAATAAAGTTGATATATACAACTTTGCTGATGGAAAAGCTCAAATATCTTTAATACTCACTGACGATGAGCTTAAAGGCTTAGATAAGAACAAGCTTTCAGTATTCTACTACAATGAGAATACAAAGCAATTTGAAGTTATGGACACTAAGCTTGATGGCAACAAGGTAAGCTTTGCTACAAATAATTTACCGAAATTTATAGTGGCTGAAAAAGCTGAAAGTAGCAATCAAGTCCTTCCTACAACTGGCTCAGCTGTTGATAGTAATTTATTAATAGTACTGGCATTGCTAATGATAGTTTTAGGGGCAGGCGTTACTATTAAGATAAGAAAAACAAAATAGAACTGATATTCAAAACAGGCCATAGGTTAAAATACTATGGCTTGTTTTTGTATTTTAATTCATTATGGAATTAATATATAGGTTCTATTACGAAAACTTAAGTTATGCATGTTCGAAAATCGTAGGTTTTGGGAATTAGATGATCCAGGTTTCTGAGGATTAGATGATCACGGTTTTGGGAAGCATCACGGATGCATAAATTATTAGTTGAAGTTGGATAGCTATAGTAAAAAATACCGAATAATTATTACATTAAAAATATAAATCATCTATGAATTTTTATAATATTGGAACGATAATATAATTAATAATCGGTATTATGAAAAATAAATAGGGATATTTTTGCAGAAGTTGCGTGAATATTCCAACAATAAAAACTAATATATAGGTTTGGAGGAATTGTATGAAAAAGAGAAGGAAAGATTTCAAAATAGTTCATGGGATTGTAGCCTTGTGGTTAATTGCAGTAATTTCTTTATTGTCAGTAGAATCTGTAGCCATAATAAATATGTACAAAATAAATGGCAATCTCACTAGTCTCAATGAGAAGCAACTTCAAAATATTAAAATTCTTGGAGATGTTAATGGTTCTTTTAATGGGATGAGAAATGTACTTACTAAAATAATTGACAGAACTTATGATGAGGCAATGATAACAACTGTCAAGGATACTGATAGTAAGATAAGAACACTTATTAGTGAGCTTAATACTAAAGGTAATTCTGATGAAAAGAATAAACTTATAAGTGATATGAAAGATTATTATGATAAGTATATGGACAAGTTCCCTCCACTAGCTGAAAAAAGAAAAGTTGGACAAGCAATGACTAAGGAGTACATGGACGACTATACTAAGGTTGGTACAGGAGTGAGCACAAGTATAGAAAAGCTTGTTGCTAGTGAAAAGCAGTCTGCAGATCTTATAAATAAGCAAAGTCAAGATGATTTTGTATCAACAAGAACCAAATTTATATTAATTACCGCTGGTATTTTTATTTTGGTTACAGCTATATCTATGTTTATATTATGGTACATAAGAAATTCTATAAAAGAATTTACAGCTCAGTTAAAGGTTGTAGCATCAGGAGATTTAACTTTGGACATAGAAACAAACGAGAATAATGAGTTTGGAATAATGAAAAGAGAACTATCTTCAACAGTAGATGCAATAGCCATCATATTAGGTGAGGTTAAGCAAGATGCTGGTAAGATGAATGACCAAGCGTTATCTCTATCTGCCATTTCAGAAGAGATGACATCTTCATCTCAAGAGGTTAGTACTGCTATACAAGAAGTTGCAATAGGTTCTACCTCACAGGCTCAAGAGCTTATGACAATAGCTGGCGTTGTTAATGAATTTGGAGAAGCTATAGAAAACATTTCTGGCATTGTTGGTAATGTTAATAAATCAACGGAAACTATAAGTTCCATGGCAAACCTTAGTAACGAACAAATGCAGAGCTTGGTTCTTTCAGCTAAGACGGTAAGTGAATCCTTTGAAAAGGTTACTGATAAAATTGATAAGCTGGGAGCAAACATAAAAGAAATAAATGGAATAACCTCACTTATAAATAGTATTGCAGATCAAACCAATCTTTTAGCTTTAAATGCAGCAATAGAGGCAGCAAGAGCTGGAGAAGCTGGAAAAGGCTTTGCTGTAGTAGCAGATGAAATCAGAAAATTAGCAGAACAAAGCAAAGAGTCATCTACAGAAATAAATAGTAGACTTGATATGATATCAAAGGAAACTAGTGAGGTGGTAGATACCACCAATGTGGTTAATGATGAGTTTACAGGACAGATAAATACTATAGAAGAGTCGATAGCTTCCTTTAAGAATATAATAGAGCTAGTGGAAGAAGTGATTCCATTGATGAAGGAAGTAAGTGGAGCTATGAATAGTATTGATTCTGATAAGAATGACATAATTGCGAGAATTGGTAATGCTTCTGCAGTAGCAGAGGAAAATTCAGCTTCATCGGAAGAAATAACAGCATCTTCAGAGCAAATGAGTAGTTCTTCAGAAGAAGTAGCAGAATCAGCTCAAACTCTATCTGAAATGTCAAGCAGTATGGTTTCAGTGGTAAATAGATTCAAAGTATAACATAAAAAGCAGCTATCAAGCTGCTTTTTACTTTGCAAAGAAATATAGGTTTATTCTAAAATACATCAATATTAAAGTCTGTTAGTATACTAGCAATTTCTTCTTTTGGAGCTGTATCTGTAATTATTGAGTCTATATCACCTAGGCATGCAAATTTATAGTTCCCATCTATATGAAACTTTGAGCTTTCCATAACTACATAGCTTTTTTTACTTGATTCTAATATAGCTTTTTTTGTTATGCCGTCATCTATATCAAAGGTTGTGATGCTTTCATCGAAGACATCAACCCCACAGCTTCCTATAAAGGATTTGTCAAATTTGTATTTTGATATAGCCTCAATGGTTGGAGCACCTGTAAAGCCATCTAGATTCCTGTTAAGGATTCCACCGGTAGCTATAACTCTTATATTGCTTGGTTTTGAAAGAACATTTAGTATGTCCAGCATGTTTGTGACTATAGTTATTTGCTTATCACTAGCAGCTAATAGCTTTGCTAATAAAATGTTAGTAGTTGATATGTCTAAAAATATAGTTTCTCTATGATTAATTAGCTTAAAGGCTTTTTCTGCTATTATGCTTTTTGTAGATATATTGGCATCTTTTCTTGTTACTACGTCCTTAACTTCGGCAGTTCCTCTAACCTGGACAGCTCCTCCGTAAGTCCTTTTCAAAAGCCCTCGGTTTTCTAAAGTCTTTAAGTCCTTTCTTATACAATCCTCTGTAACATTAAATTTGATACTTAAGTCTTTAACTTTAATCTTTCCTTCATTTTCTAATATATTAATAATTGAATCTAATCTTTCTTCTGCAAACAACTACTGTACCTCCAATTCATATTAATTATTCACTTAATTTCATCTAAGCAGCAGATGATTAGCCACTTAATTTCAATGAAATGCTTTAATGTCCGCTATCTCTTATAGAATATTTATTTACCACTCTTTTTTATAACTTACACATATAGGGAACCAACTTCAACTATTAATTTATACATGCCACAAAATCCCCAGAAGCCGGGATTTTATAACAAGTATAAATTAAGTTTTCGTAAAGGATACCTATATATCTTGTTCCTTCAAAACTTAAGCTAATATATATTCCTTTGATTTTATTACTGATATCATAAAATATAATTAACCTCTTTTTTAGTATATATTAATTATGAAATAAAAATAAGAATCAATCAATAATAATATCTATACAAAACTTAAAAAAATCACACTTGAAATAATAAAAAACAAGTATTAAAATAATAATAAGTAATAAAAAACAATAACAATAAATAAATTATTGTAAGGATGTAAAAAATATGTTTTGTAATTAATCTAAGTTTTAGGGAGCATTTTATAATAATAAAAAGAATTAGGGGGAATAATCATGCAACTGATACTAGACACTGGCAACTTGAAAGAAATCCAAGAACTTTCTACAATTTTGGACATAGACGGTGTAACAACTAATCCTACAATTGTAGCTAAAGAGAAGAAGAATTTTGTAGATTTAATAAAAGAAATAGGAGAAATAATCGGAGATGAAACTCCAATACATGCACAAGTTATAAGTACTAGTTATGAAGATATTATAGAAGAGGCTACATTTATAAGTGGGCTGCGTGAAAATATCTATGTAAAGATACCTGTAACTCATGATGGTTTGAGAGCTATAAAGGAATTAAAAAATAAGGGGATAAAGATAACTGCTACAGCTATATTCACTGCTCACCAAGGCTTTTTAGCTGCTAAGGCTGGAGCTGACTATGTAGCACCATACGTAAATAGACTTGATAACATATCTGCAGATGGAGTAGGAACAGTTAAGGACCTTATTCAAATAATAGATAGATACGGATTATCAACTAAGGTACTAGCTGCAAGTTTTAAGAACACTCAGCAGGTAATTGAGTTGATGAAGGCTGGTGTTCATAGTGTCACTGTACCTTATGACATAGCCAAAGCAATGATGGATCATCCACTAACTGATTGGAGTGTAGATAAGTTTATACAAGATTGGGAAGCTGTTTATGGAGTGGGCACTAACACCAAGGGATAAAAAGAAATTAATACTATATAGTAATTCGTGACACTAGTGTTTAATATATAAAAAAATATAAAAAATAGTGTAAAATTATAAAAAAAATACGAATATTCTTTGGATATGTGGCCAAAATATTAATGTTTGAAACGCATAAGTCCAATAATCAAAAAAGGTACCTAAATCAGAGCTGCTGGGAGTTTGGTTTAGGTATCTTTTTTACTGTATAGAAATTATAATTTTTTTTGGTTAGACCTAGAAATATCAAGGATTTCAGTAGCTATTTATAGTAAACAGTAAAAAATAAAATTATGTCGCCTGCCAGAATTTCTTCACATACGTTCAGAAAAGGCAGATGCGCAAAAAGGTTTGCTGAAGAAAGATCGCTTCAGCGACCTTTTTTTACTGTATAGAAGTTATGAACCTTTTTTAGTTAGACCTAGAAATATCAAGGCTTTGGAGTAGCTATTTATGGTAAACAGTAAAAAATAGAATTATGTCGCCTGCCAGAATTTCTTCACATACGTTCAGAAAAGGCAGATGCGCAAAAGGTTGCTGAAGAAAGATCGCTTCAGCCACTTTTTCACTGTCTAGAAATCTAAAAAAACAACTCTAAAACTGAAAAAACTTACCTTTACCAGACATAAAAGAAGTAATACTATGTTAATGTAAAGCTATACATTAATATAGGTAAATTATATAAAAGAATTGTTGAGGTGTAGGTATGGATAAAATAAGAGTAATTCACACATCAAGATATACTACTGATAGGTTAAAAGAAAAAGAATCCATAGTATTTAGTAAAGGTAAATCATCGGATAGTATTTTAAAGGTAAATAAAGATAGAACCTATCAAAAGATAGTTGGCTTTGGAGGTGCTTTTACTGAAGCAGCTGCTTATACCTTTGATAGAATGGATAAAGAAAAACAAGAAGAGATAATAAAGAGCTATTTTGATCCTATTAATGGCTTGGGCTATTCATTAGGTAGAGTTCACATTCATAGCTGTGACTTTGCTTTAGGAAATTATACTTATGTTGAAGAAAATGATACAGAACTTAAAACCTTTAATATAAGTCATGAGAAAAAGTGGTTGTTACCATTTATAGATCTTGCTAGAAAGGTAAGAAAACAAGACCTATTACTGCTTGCATCACCCTGGAGTCCTCCAGGCTGGATGAAATCAAATGGAGATATGAATAATGGAGGTAAGCTGTTACCAGAATATTATCAAGTTTGGGCAAACTATTACGTTAAATATATACAAGCTATGAAAGAAGAAGGATTTAACATATGGGCTATAACAGTGCAAAATGAACCAGCTGCGGTGCAGGTATGGGATTCTTGTATATATTCTGCTGAAGAAGAGCGAGACTTTCTTA
Organism: Clostridium manihotivorum; assembly: GCF_004015185.1. Lineage (GTDB taxonomy): Bacteria > Bacillota > Clostridia > Clostridiales > Clostridiaceae > Clostridium_AR > Clostridium_AR manihotivorum. The sequence continues at coordinate 1,038,550 of NZ_CP025746.1, forward strand.
AAAATCATCTAGGACCTACCTTAGAAAATGCTGGTCTATCTGATGTAAAGATATATATATGGGACCATAATAGAGATATTTTGTTCGAAAGAGCTGACACTGTTTTATCTGATGTAGAAGCAGCAAAATATGTTTATGGAGTAGGTGACCACTGGTACGTTTCTGAAGAGTTTGAAAGCCTTTCGAAGCTACATGATAAGTACCCAGACAAGCACATACTATTTACAGAAGGCTGCCAAGAAGGCGGAGTTCACCTTGGTTCTTGGGATACTGGAGAAAGATACGGTAGAAATATGATAGGTGACTTTACTAACTGGCAGGAGGGATGGATTGACTGGAATTTGATTTTAGATGAGACTGGAGGCCCAAACCATGTAGGTAATCTTTGTGATGCACCAATTATAGCAGATACGAAAACTCAGCAGTTACATTATAATAGCTCTTATTACTATATCGGTCATTTTAGTAAATATATAAAGCCAGGTGCAGTTAGAATAGAGAGTGCTTTGGAAGGAAGTTCGAGCATAAAACAAGTGGCATTTCTAAACGAAGACAAGTCTATAACTTTAGTGGCTATGAATGAAAGTGAAAAAAATCAGGCATTTGATATAGAATATAAAGGCCAATATGCTAAGTATGAGTTAGAACCACATTCCATAGCTACTTTTATAATAGCAGATATAGAGGGGTAGTGAAGATATGGCAGTTAAATATAGTTTTAATGAAGATAAACAGTTTATAATAGAAGATTATGATAGGGCTAAGACCTTTGCTAGCTTTTTACCTGGAGTTGCAGGAATAGATGGGATTCCTATGTGGGCATATTATGTTAATCGTGGACAAGGGCTTGGAAGCTTTGGAGTAAAGGATAAAAATAATACAATAATGGAATTCTTCCCAGCACATTTGATGTATAAAAATGTGGAACTACAAGGATTTAGAACCTTTATAAAATATAATGGACAAGTTCATGAAATCTTTTCTTCCGCTTCAACAGATGTAGTAAAAAGAAAAATGTATATAGAGAAGAATCTTCTTAAGGTAGAAGAAGTTAATGATAGCCTGAAGCTTAAGGTTACTGTGACTTACTTTACAGTACCTAAGGAAAGCTATGCAGGACTCATAAGAAAAGTTAAGCTTGAGAATTTAGATAAACAAGAAAAAACTATAGAGATTTTAGATGGACTAACTCAGGTGCTTCCTTATGGTATCTCAAATGGAGACTATCAAGCTATGGCCAATCTTATGAAGTCATGGTTTGATGTATTTAACTTAGAAAATAACATAGCTTACTATAAGGTTAGAGCAACTACTAGTGATTCCGCAGAAGTTGGAGAGGTTAATAAAGGCAATTTCTTCTTGGCTTTTTCTAGTGAGGAAGAAGGTTTAATAAAACCAATAATAGATATGGATTTGATTTTTGGAGCTAATACTTCACTTACAAGAGCAGTTAACTTTGAAGCAGAAACCTTAGATTCTATATATTCTAAAAAGCAAATTCCTGAAAATAAGGTTTCAGGAGGCTTTTTAGCCAAAGAGGTTATTTTAAAGAATGAAGTTACTTTATGCAGTGTCTATGGCCATATAGCTAGCTTAGAACTTATAAGTTCTATAAAAGATAGGTTTAATATAAGCTATGTAGAGACAAAGGAAAAGGAAGCTAGGTTACTGGCAGAAGAGTTAGTAGAGGAGACTTATACAAAAACCTCAAGTCATATTTTTGATGAATATATTAATCAATGTTATATGGATAACATTCTTAGAGGAGGATATCCGCTAGTATTTGAAGCTGGAGAAAAAAATCATGTGTATCATGTATTCTCAAGAAAACATGGTGACCTTGAAAGAGAGTATAACTTTTTCTCTTTAGAACCTGCCTATTATTCACAAGGCAATGGTAACTTTAGAGATGTTAATCAAAATCGTAGAAATGACGTTTTAATCAATCCTAAAGTTAAGGAGTTTAACGTAAAGCAATTCATGGATTTAATTCAAGCTGATGGATATAATCCTTTGTCCGTAAAAGGTTCTTATTTTACTTTTGATAAAGAAAAACTCACAGACATATTAGCTTTAGCTGTGGATAATAATAAAGGGCTTGTGGATATTTTTAGCGAAAAGTTTACGCCAGGAAAGCTGATTAACTATATCTCAGATAATGAAATAAAGCTAAATATTACTAAAGATGAGTTTGTGAAGACAGTGTTACAGCACTCTACTCAAGGCTTTGAAGCTGAGTTTGGAGAAGGGTACTGGACTGATCACTGGACTTACAATATGGATCTCATAGAAAACTATCTTAATATATATCCTGATAAACTGCAAGAGTTTCTATTTGAAAGAAAGGATTATAGATTTTTTGATAGTGCTGTAAGAGTGCTTCCTAGAAGTGAAAAGTATGTACTAGCTTCAGGAAAAGTTCGTCAGTATGATGCTATTGTAGAAGATGAAGAAAAGTGCCACAAGTTAAACATAAGTATCAATGATACTAATTGGCTTAAAAAGTCTAATGGACTTGGTGAGGTTTATGAAACTAATCTTTATGGCAAGCTTATTTCTCTTGCAGTAAACAAGTTTGTAAATCTTGATCCTATGGGAATAGGTATTGAGATGGAAGCAAACAAACCCGGTTGGAATGACGCAATGAATGGATTGCCAGGAATTTTTGGTTCTAGTGTAAACGAAGCTGCAGAACTATTAAGAGTCATTAATTTCATCATAGAAGCTTCAGAAAGCTTTGATAAGACAGTAGAAATATATGTTGAGGTAGCAGAATTAATTAACCAGGTAGAAGCGCTTGTAGATGATAATTTATGTGAAAAGCTATCAGACTTCAACTACTGGGATAAGGTTTCCGATTTAAAAGAAAGCTACAGAGATAAGATAAGGTTTGGCATCCAGGGGAAAGAGAAAGGATTTGGTACAAGAGCGTTAAGTGTAATCTTCAGGAAGTTTAAGGTTAAGCTTACCAAAGGACTAGAAAAAGCATTAGAAATAGGCAATGGAATATATCCTACTTACATGACCTATGAAGCTGAGGAATACGAAGTTATAGAAGGAAAGAGAAATCCTGTAAATGGATATGAGAATGTTCTGGTTAAGAAGTTTAAGTATGTACCAATACCTTTATTTCTAGAAGCTCCAGCTAGAATGCTAAAGAGTATAAAGGATAAGGATCAGGCAAGGGAGCTTTATGAAAAAATAAAGCAAAGCAAGATCTATGACTCTAAGCTTAAGATGTACAAGACTTCTGAACCTTTAGATGACACTACCTATGAGATAGGAAGAGCTAGAGCCTTTACAGCAGGATGGCTTGAAAGAGAATCTATCTTCCTTCATATGGAGTATAAGTATCTATTAGGATTGTTAAAAGCCGGCCTATATGAACAATACTTTGAAGATATAAAAACCGCTTTAGTGCCTTTTATGGATCCAAAGGTTTATGGTAGAAGTACCCTTGAGAATTCTTCTTTTATAGCTAGCTCCGTAAACCCTGATGAAGCTGTCCATGGAAGGGGTTTTGTATCTAGACTTACAGGCTCCACCTCAGAGATGCTAAGCATGTGGTTTATGATGATGGCGGGTAAGAAAGTCTTTAGCTATGAAGCAGGAAAACTAAAACTAGAGCTTAAACCTATCCTTCCACATTGGATGTTTGATAGTAGCAATGAAGTTAGCTTTAAATTCTTAGGGAACATTTTAGTTACTTATCATAACAAAAACAGGAAGAATACCTTCGGAGATAACTGCACTGTGGTAGAAAGAATCTGTTTGAAGGATTCTGAAAATCAAGTATATAAGATAAAAGGCGGCATAGTAGAAGGACAATATGCCGAGCTTGTTAGAGAAGGTAGTATTAAGAATATAGATGTTTATATGATATAAAATTAAAGATACCATTGCTAAACTAATACTTACAAATTTGATAAAAAGAAGCCATGCATAAAATAGAGCCCTTCTATTTTTATGCACGGCTTTTACTTTTACATATATGGATTATACATGTTTTATAAGATTAGTCAGTGAAATTCATCAAGGTTTTTCAGAATATAGATTGGTAATTTTTTTGCACATCATTGAAAAAGATTTTACTTCTTCCTCTGTTAAAGCTTCTTCAATTAGATTCATAATTTCAGTTCCTAAATCTTCGACACGGCTTAAAAAGGATTTACCTTTTTCAGTAAGCACGATATCATATGCCCGACGATCATTAACCTGCCTTTGTTGAACAATATAATTCTTTTCAAGTAGACGTTTTGTCAGCTTTGATATACCTGACTGAGAAATTCCTTTCATTTCAGCAAGTTCTTTTGTAGTTTTAGGGCCTAGTTTATTAAGTGTATCTAATATGTAGTACTGTGCGGTTGAAACACCTTCTACATTAAATCTGTTTGTATCTGAAACAATCATGCACTGAAATGGGATATAGCTTTCTTCTAATTCTCGAATTGACATTAAATGCACCTCCTAATCGGTCATAGTGTATTTTTTTAAGTAAGCTCCAGTTATAGACTTTTTACATTTTACTAAATCCTTCGGTAAGCCTGCAAACATAACTCTTCCACCATTCTGTCCAGCATAGGGACCCAAATCAATAACATAGTCAGCTTGGCATATAATATCTAAATTATGTTCAATTACAATAAGTGTAGAATTCTGCTCCACCAGACGATTCATTACTTCAAGTAAATTTTTTATATCAGCCATATGAAGTCCCGTTGATGGTTCATCTAAAATATAAATATTGCCATTGTTGTCAAGCTCTGTAGCAAGTTTTAGCCTTTGAAGTTCTCCTCCAGAAAGAGCATTCAATGGTTGCCCCAAGGAAATATAGGTGATTCCTACATCTGAAAGTCTCTTGAGTACTTTTAATATCTCTTTTTCTTGAAAAAATTCTAAAGCTTCTGATACTGTCATTTTAAGGACTTCGCCAATATTTTTGCCTCTTAATCTATATTCAAGTACATCACCTGTGTAACGATTTCCATTACATTCATCACATATCATAGCTATTGGATCCATAAAAGCAAGGTCTGTATAAGTAATTCCTAAGCCTTTACAATTAGGGCAAGCTCCTTTAGAGTTAAAACTAAATAAAGATGCACTAACACCATTACTATGAGCAAATAGTTTTCTAATAAGGTCAAAGATGCCTGTGAAAGTTGCTATATTGGAGCGCTTCGATGTTTGGATACCCTTCTGATCAATAAAGATAGCTTCAGGATAAAACTTCGGTAGCACTTGATTAATAAGTGTACTTTTTCCAGAACCGGCGACACCAGTTACAACGGTCATTACCCCTTGGGGGACTTCAACTGAAAGATTTTTTAGGTTATGTAGAGATACATTCTTAATAGAGAGCCAGCATTTAGGTGCTCGTGTGTAAGACTTTAGTTCAGGTTTATAGGATAAATATTTTCCAGTCAATGTACCTGATGCTTTTAGGCCTTGAAGACTTCCCTGATATACAATTTTGCCACCATTAGTTCCAGCGCCTGGACCCATATCTACAATATTGTCAGCAATCTTTATTATGTCTGGGTCATGTTCCACAATTAGTACAGTATTTCCTTTATTACGAAGACGTATCATAAGGTCGTTTATCTTGCTTATATCATGGGGATGAAGGCCTATACTGGGTTCATCAAAAATATAAGTAAGGTCAGTCAAGCTGCTACCCAATTGACAAACCATTTTTATTCTTTGTGATTCTCCGCCAGAAAGCGTAGAAGTTTCTCTGTTTAAAGTCAAGTAATCTAATCCAATAGATATCATATGCTCCAATCTGTTTATAAGCTCAGAAGCTATTGTAGATCCTACAGGAGTATTAATTGACTTAACAAAGTTTAGAAGCTCGTTTATCTGCATATCAGAGCATTCGGCTATATTTTTACCATTCACTTTGCAAGATAGTACCTTATCATTTAAGCGTTCACCATGGCAATGAGGGCATGTTTCTTTAGTTATATAATACTCAATTTCCTTACTATATTTTATTTTTTCTCCATCTTCTTTTTTTAGAAAACTACGCTCTATACGTGGAGGTAGACCTTCATATAATGCAGTCTTGTGCCACTCAGGAGATGGGTTTTTAACCTTAATGCTATCAGAGTAAAGCAACAAATCAAGTTCTTCTGTGGAGTAGTCCTTAATTTTTTTATTATTATCAAAAAATCCTGAATGGATATAACGAGTGATCCTCCATCCACCTAGCTCAAAGGTTGGAAAATTGATTGCTCCTTCGCTTAAAGATTTATTTTTATCCAGTAGTTTCTCTATATCAACAGTCTCAATGTTTCCCAAACCCTGACAGTAGCTGCACATTCCAGAGGGATTGTTAAATGAGAAAACATCAGAATAACCTACAAAAGGTTCTCCTATTCTTGAAAATAATAGACGTAATAATGAATAAATATCTGTTATTGTACCCACGGTTGAACGAGAATTGCCACCTAAGCGCTTCTGGTTTATTATGAAAGCTACTGACAGGTTTTCAATATTATCAACATCAGGTTTTCCGTAATGAGGCATACGGTGACGGATAAAACTAGTATAGGTTTCATTTAATTGCCTTTGAGACTCTGCTGCTATTGTATCGAATACTAATGAGGATTTGCCTGAACCAGATACTCCTGTGAAAACTGTAATTTTTCTTTTTGGTATCTCAATATTTATATTTTTTAGATTTCTCTCTCTTGCTCCAAATACTCGTATATAATCATTAAACATAGCTTTACCTTTCTGTCATGTACATGATATGGTTAATATATGAGTGACTCAACTATATTTTAGCTCTAGTAATTCTAAAATGCAACAAGGACAAATGAATTTTTGTACTTTCTAAATTTAGTAAGGTTAAGTTACGGCTAGTAAGATAAAAAGCTACTTTTATTTATTGACAAAGCCAATATATAAAGGTAAGCTAATTTTGACAACTTAATAACAAACTTAGGTGTCTTTCGAGAATTTTTCGAAAGGTGAAAAGGGAATGCGGTCAAAATCCGCAGCAGCCCCCGCTACTGTAAGTGAAGACGAACCTTCAAATACCACTCTTTAATTTTTAATTTAAAGGGGAAGGAGAAGGTTAGGATGAAACACAAGCCAGGAGACCTGCCTAAGTTAGTGAAAAGTATGGCTTTCGGTGGGAAAGTGCTATTTTTATGGATGATTTGTACAGTATAAATTTGCCCTTATATCTGTCTGTTTAGTATTATATGAAGGTTAAAGTAAACTGAGCTTATATATATTACTTAGCTTTTATGCTTAATAATTATATGTAAAACAACAGTTGAAATTAATTCATATTAATAACTACCGTATATTATAGATATCCTTTACGAAAACTTAATTTATATATGTTCGATAATACCTGGTTCTGGGAAGTATTAGGCATGCATAAATTAATAGTTGAAGGTGGATACCTATAGTTTAAGTAATATCTGTTTTGCAATATAAATGGATAGCTTAATGTTTTTGTACAGCAGTATTAAACAAGCTTCTGATTAACTTAGTTTATGCATAGCTATAACCTGAGCGTATAACTACTTTAGAGGTTTATTTAATATAAATAAGGAGCAAAATTTCTATATATTTAGTCAATTATAAAGGTGGTGTTCTCTTAGTGAGACGCTGCCTTTTTTACTGTCTAGGAAATTGCGAGGTTTTCTTAGCTAGACCTAGTAATTTCAATAGATTAGGCCAGTTATTTAGGGATACAGTAAAAAATAAAGTTATGTCATCTATTAGAATTTCTTCACATAGGTTCAGAAAAGGCAGATGTGCAAAAATGCTCACTGAAGAAGGGTGCTTCAGAGACTTTTTTATTTTTTAAAAATCCCAGAGGCAAATAGATAAAGTTGTTGTTAGTAATAATTTTAGGAGGAAGTTTCATGAGTGTTAAGTTAGAGGTTAGTGGTTTTAAAAAGAAAGCAATATTGGTTATAAGTTTTGGTACTACCTATGAAAATACAAGAAAGCTTACCATAGAAAAGATAGAAAAGCTTATAGAGGAAAACTATAAAGATTATGAGATAAGGAGAGCCTTTACTGCTCACGGAGTTATAAAAAAGCTGGCTAGCAAGTATCAAATGCATGTGGATACACCAGAGGAAGCTCTAAATAAACTAAAAGAAGAAGGTTTTACTGAAATCATAGTTCAACCTCTCCATCTTATACCAGGACTTGAGTATGACTATGTAAGAAATGTAATAGATAGCTTTTCTAAGGAAAATTGCTTTGAAAGCATTAAGTTAGGCAGACCGCTTCTATACTTTAAGGGAGAAGAAGAGGACATACCAGATGATTATACCTTGATGATAGAGGCTTTAGAAAACCAAGTTCCAAGAGATGAAGCAGTTGTTTTTATGGGACACGGAACTCACCATCCTGCTAACTCAACTTATAGCTGTCTTCAAACAGTTTTTTGGGACAACGACTTTGATAATGTTTTTATAGGAACTATAGATGGATATCCAACTTTAGACCACGTTATAAAGAAGCTTAAGAAAAATAATATTACTAAGTTGACTTTAATGCCGCTTCTTTTAGTAGCTGGTGACCATGCGCAAAATGATATGGCTGGAGAGGAAGAGGATTCCTGGAAGAATATCTTACAGAAAGAGGGCTTTGAGGTTGATATATACCTGCATGGCCTTGGAGAAAACATCAATATACAAAAATTATATTTAGAACATTTAGAGGATGCTATAAGCGATAGATATACTAATATAGGTAAAAATAAAAAAGGCATGGCTAGCAATTTTTAAGGGGGAATAAAAATGGCTAAAATTATGATACAGGGTACTGCGTCTTCTGTGGGGAAGAGTATCTTAGTAGCAGCTCTTTGTAGGATTTTTAAACAAGATGGCTATAAGGTAGTGCCCTTTAAGTCACAAAATATGTCCTTGAACTCCTACATAACCTTAGATGGCAAAGAGATGGGAAGAGCTCAGGTACTGCAAGCCTATGCTAGCGGTTTAGAGCCTGAAGTTTATATGAATCCAATTCTGTTAAAGCCTACCTCAGATAAGAAGTCACAGGTAATAGTCAATGGAAAGGTTTTTGGAAACTATACTGCCATGGAATATCACAATATGAAAACTGGTTTCAAGGATATGCTAAAAAAGCATTTTGATAAGTTGGAAGAGGAATTTGATATTGTGGTTATGGAGGGCGCTGGAAGCCCTGCTGAGATAAACCTAAGAGATAAAGATATAGTAAACATGGGGATGGCGGAACTGGTAGATGCACCGGTGCTGATAGTAGGGGATATAGACAAAGGCGGTGTTTTTGCAGCCTTAGCTGGAACTATGCTGCTTTTGAAAGAGGAAGAAAAGAAGAGAGTAAAGGGGACTATAATAAATAAGTTCAGAGGGGATGTAAAGATACTTGAACCTGGGCTTAATATGCTTGAAGAGATAATTGATAAACCTACTGTTGGAGTGGTACCTTACTTTAAGTTAAAGCTTGAGGATGAAGATGGTGCCGTTGAGTTTAATAAAAAGGTAACTGCTCCTATAGATATAGCAGTAATTAAGCTTCCTAGAATTTCAAACTTTACGGATCTTGACGCCCTTGACAATGAAGAAGATGTATCCATAAGATTCATAACCTCCTTAGAGGAGTTTGGAGAGCCAGATTTTTTAATAATCCCAGGAAGTAAGAATACCATAGAAGATCTTATGGCTTTAAGAGACAATGGACTAGAAGCTAAGATAAAAGCCTACTCGAAAACTGGCATGATCCTTGGAATCTGCGGAGGCTATCAAATGCTTGGAAATAGTATAGAAGATCCTTATGGCGTAGAGACAGAATTAAAAGAGATAGATGGAATGGGACTTTTAGACATAACTACTGTATTTGAAAAAGACAAGGTAACAACTAGAGTTAAGGCAGATATAGCTTCAGAGTTTTTTAAAAAGTCAGAACAGAAATATATCCTTAACAAAGGATTTGAGCATATATACGGCTACGAAATACACATGGGTATAAGCAGCTATGGGCAGAATGCAGAGCCTTTATTTTCAATAGCTAATAAAAATGGAGAAGAATTAACTGCTAAGAGCTTAGAATACAAGGATGGAGCTATAAATAAAGATGGTAGAATTATGGGAACTTACATCCATGGAATCTTTGATGGAAGTTATTTTAGAGAGTATGTAGTTAACAGATTGAGAGAGAAAAAAGCTATTGAACTAAAAGAAGCAAAGAATTATGAAAGTCTAAGAGAGAAAGAACTTGATAGGTTAGCAGAGCTTGTTAGAAGCTCTTTAGATATTGATAAGATATATGAAATAATGGGAGTTGAAAAGAAGGAGGATTAAGGTTGAAAAGTATAATTATATCCTCAAATTCCAGTGGTGGAGGAAAAACCACCTTTACCCTAGGACTTTTAAAGCTACTAAAGAGTAAGGGGATTAAGGTTCAGAGCTATAAGGCTGGACCGGACTATATAGATCCAGCTTTTCACACACATATAACTAAAACAGCTTCACGTAATCTAGATCTTTTCTTAATGGGGGAAAAGGGAGTTAAAGCTAGTTTTTCTAGAGGAAGTGGGGAGTATGGAATAATTGAAGGGGTTATGGGCCTTTATGATGGCAAAGGAATAACCTATGAGTATTCTACAGCTCACTTGGCAGAAGTACTTGATATACCAGTGCTTTTGGTGCTTTCACCCAAGGCTCAGGTTGCTACCTTGTGTGCAGAGATATTGGGATTAAAAAATTTTAAAAAGATAAATATAGCTGGAATCGTGCTTAACAACATAAGCGAGAGTTATTATAAGCTTTTAAAGCTTGCCATAGAAAAAAGCTGCGGAGTAAAAGTTTTTGGCTATGTACCAAAGGATGAAAGATTAAGCTTGAAGAGTAGACATCTTGGACTAGTTCAAAGCAGTGAAGTAGAGGACCTAGATGATAAAGTCACCCTATGTTCTGAGCTTATACAAAAGTATGTGGATGTAGAGAAACTTATTAAGTCCTTTGAAGGTTCGTCAAACTATGAGGATAATTTTAAATTATCTAATAAAAAGCTTAGATCAGCGGTAGCTTATGATAAGGCCTTTAGTTTTTATTATAAAGAGAATCTAGAGCTTTTAGAACATCTTGGAGAAGTAGAATATTTCAGCCCACTTAAGGATAAAGTGTTGCCAAAGGGCATAGATTTTTTATATCTTGGAGGCGGATACCCAGAGGTATTTATAAAAGAGCTAAACGAAAATAAATCAATGCTGGCAGATATAAATAATCAGTTAAGCGATGGCTTAAGGTGTTATGGTGAATGTGGCGGACTTATGTACCTTATGGAGCAGATAGAAGGTGTAGCTTCCGTTGGATTTTTCAAAGGAAAGTCCATGCTTACCACTAGACTTCAGAACTTTGGATATGCTGAGCTAGAGGTTGTGGAAGAAAACAGCATTATAAAAACAGGGACTAGGATTAATTGCCATGAGTTTCATAAGTCAAAAATAGAATCTGAAGAGAAAAAGTTATATAAGGTTACAAAGAACGTATTTGATGGAACCATTAAGAATTGGCAGTGTGGATATCATAAAAATAATACTTTAGCAGCTTATGCACACATACATTTCTTCGGAAATATTCATATGTTTGACGACTTAGTAACAGGTGACTTTAAGAAAGTATAATAACATAATTTAAAATATATTGTTTAAACATATAGAACTTGACTTAGAAAGCTGTTTTTAAAAGTCAGCTAGGTTTTGAGCGGAGAATTTTTAAATACAAAGATTTTACCAAGTGGAATATGGCACAAATTAAGAGTTATAAATAAGGATCTTAGGAGAGAAGAGCATGGATTATATAAAGATTCCAATGGATATAGAGAAAAGAAGCTTTGAGATAATTGGTGAGGAGCTAGGAGAGCATAGTTTTGATGCTAGAGAACTTAGTATAGTAAAAAGAGTTATACATACTACTGCAGACTTTCAATATAAGGATTTAATCTATATAAGAGAGAATGCAATTGATGAAGCGCTAAGCCTTTTGAAGTCAGGAATTACAATATATACCGATACGAAAATGGCTTTGTCAGGAATAAACAAAAAAGCCTTAAGCGAATTAAACTGTAAAGTTGAATGCTTTGTTGATAGAGAAGATGTGGCTTTCATTGCAAAGGAGAGAGGAATAACTCGTTCTATGGCAGCAGTGGAAAAGGCTGTTGAAGAAGGAGTAAGCTTCTTTGTTTTTGGAAATGCACCAACAGCACTATACAGACTTAAAGAGCTTATTGAAGCAGGAAAAGCTAATGCCAAGTTTATAATAGGAGCTCCAATAGGCTTTGTGGGAGCAGCGGAGTCAAAGGAAGAAGCTGAAAAGCTGCCAATACCAATGATAACTATAAGAGGCAGAAAGGGTGGAAGCACGGTAGCAGCAGCTATTGTAAATGCTCTTATGTACCTTTTAGTAAATAGGAGCTAAGATGCTAGAGCTATATGTTAACTGTGATGGAAAAAAGCTTAGATGTGGATATACAACTGGCTCGTGTGCAGCTGGAGCGGCCAAGGCTGCAACACAGATGCTATACGAAAATATAGAGCTTAGGGAGATAAAGATTGATACTCCTAAAGGTATAGTACTTTTACTGCCAATAGAAAAGACAGTAAGAGGAGATGACTATGTTGAGTGCTGCATTCTTAAAGATGGTGGAGATGATCCTGATGTAACTCACGGTCTTGAGATATGGGCAAGAGCGACTAGGAAGAACGAAGGATATAGTTTAAAAGGCGGAAAAGGCGTAGGTGTAGTTATGGGGGATGGGCTATACGTTAAAAAGGGTGAGCCAGCCATAAATCCAGTTCCGAGAGCTATGATAGAAAAAGAAGTAAAAGAAGTTCTACCAGAAGATAGAGGAGTGGAAATAACCATATTTGTTCCTAAGGGAGAAGAAGTAGCTAAAAAGACTTTTAATCCAAGACTGAACATAATAGGGGGGATCTCTATTTTAGGAACTACAGGTATAGTAACGCCTATGTCAGAGGAAGCCTTAAGAGAATCGATCAAGCTGGAGATAAATCAAAAGGTTGCTAATGGATATGATGACTTAATTTTGGTCTTTGGAAACATGGGGGAAGATAAGGCAGAAACCCTGGGCTTAGATATTAATAAGGTAGTTGTTATGTCAAACTACGTAGGAGATGCTCTAAACTATTGCATTGAGAAAGCCATAAAGAAGATCACTATAGTAGGACATATAGGGAAGATCTGCAAGATTGCTGCAGGCTGCTTTAATACTCATAGTAGAGTATGTGATGTAAGGCTAGAAGTTTTAGCTTTAGAGCTTGCTCTTATGGGAGAAAGCAATGAGCTTGTGAAAAAGGTGTATGAGCAAAAGACCACGGAAGGCGCAGTTAAACTTCTCGGCGATGGCTATGAAGCTTTGTATAAAAATATTGGACAAAAGATACTAAACAGAATAAACATATTTACCTATAACCAGCTTGAAGCTGATGCAATAATGTACTCTATGGACAATGGAGTGCTTTACGATAGCAGAAAGTGATGTGATTTTTATGTTGTATATAGTAGGAATAGGACCTGGTAGTAGAGAGTATATACTTCCTAAGGCTATGGGAACACTTGAGGCTTCAGATTTGATCTTAGGGTTTGCAAGAGCCTTAGAAAGCATAAGTGAAGTTAAGACAGATATAATAGCTGTTAAGGAATTAAAAGATATTATTAATATAGCTAATGAAAATAAGGATATAAATGTGTCGGTTATAGCTTCTGGAGATCCTGGTTTTTATGGAATATCTAATTATATAAGAAGTAAATATGAAGGACCTATTGAAGTTATACCTGGAATAAGCTCCTTTCAGTACTTTATGGCAAAGCTTAATAAATCTTGGCAGAACAGTTATTTAGGAAGCCTTCACGGAAGAGAAGAGAGCTTTTTAGAGGAAGTAAAAAGCAATAAACTGTCTGTTTGGCTAACAGACAAAAAGAATTGTCCTGAGGCTTTGTGTAGAAAGCTTTATGAAGAAGATATAAAAGTTAAGGTTTATGTAGGAGAAAATTTATCTTATGAAGATGAAGTTATCTCCAGTGGTGATCCTGAACAATTAATGAATAAAGCTTATAGTGAGCTTTCAGTGGTGGTGATAGAGAATGAAATATATTAAAGATGAAGAGTTCATAAGAGGAAACTGTCCTATGACCAAGGAAGAAGTCAGGATAGTCAGCATAGCAAAGTTAGGCATTGAAGAAGACTATAGCATTTTAGATGTTGGAGCTGGAACAGGGTCTGTTTCTATACAGATGAGTAAGCTAGCATCAAAGGGGAAAGTTATCTCCATTGAGAGAGATGAGGAAGCCCTAGAATTGTTATATAAGAATAAGGAAAAGTTCGCAGCAGACAATATGCAGATAATAGCTGGAGAGGCTCTTGAGGCAGCTGGCTCTATAGAAGGACAATATGATGGAATCTTTATAGGTGGCAGCGGTGGTAACCTTGAAGCAATAATAAGGGTTTATGGAAGTAAGCTAAAACCTAATAAGAACATGGTTTTAAACTTTATAACCATAGATAATCTTTACAAGGCAATTAATTGTCTTAGAGAGCTAAACTATGAAGTAGAATGTACTCAGCTTGCAGTAAGTAAGGCAAAGGGAAAAGGGCTTATGCTTACAGCTAATAACCCTATATTTATTGTAACTGCAGTTTTAAAGTAGATAGTTTAAATTAAGTGGTTAATCATCCGATGCTTCAATGAGCCTACGCAAAGAATTAATATGATTTCTTCATATTCCATGGCTAAAACTGTAAACTCACTACGTTCGAACATACAGTTTTACTCTTTATTTAACCATTCACTTTTTATAAGTTTTGGTATCTTAATCTCAAGAACATTAAGAATACTATTCAAATAAAGAGTAAAGAGAGAGAGAATATGTCGCCTGCCAGAATTTATTCACATTCGTTCATAAAAGGCAGATGCGCAAAAAATCACTAATGAAGAACGTATTAGTGATTTTTAAAGCCATTCCATCTGAAAGAATCATTTAATTCTAGTAGCTAGCTCATATAGCATCTCCTGCATAACCACTTAATTTAAACAACGTTATTAATCATGGACTTAGAAATTAATGTATATTGCGTTAAGTGGTTAGTCATCCGATGCTTGGATGATATACGAAAAGAATTAAATATAAGATGTACAACTTCTATCTGTAATTTATTTTGAAATCCTCTATGTGTTCTGAGGGGAGAAGTTGAAAATATAAGTTTATTACGAAGTAGTACATCCATAAATAGTTCCTATATTGAAACTCAAGTTATAATTGTTGGAGAATCTCGGCTTCTGGTGATTAGAGGATGTCTGCTTCTGTGGAACATCAGGCCCTTATAAATTAATAGTTGAGTTAGGAACTCTATAATAGGAGGATAATATGGCAAAGTTATATGGAGTTGGAGTAGGTCCTGGAGATAAAGAACTTATTACTATAAAGGCAGTAAAGGTTATAGAAAGCTGTGAGGTTGTAGTAGTTCCAAGTGGAATGGCTGGTGGAAAAAGCATAGCTTTAGAAATAGCTGAAGATTATATAAAAGAGGGTACAGAGGTATTAGTGAAGCATTTTCCAATGGGAGGAGAAGAGCAGGAGTCAAAGATATATGAGGCTTTTCAAGCAGTGGAGGAAAAGCTTAAGGAAGGAAAGAACGTTGCTTTCTTAACCATAGGTGATCCATTTATATATAGTACCTATATATACTTATTAAGGCATATAGAAGAACACGGCTATGATACTGAAACAGTTCCTGGAATAGCGTCTTTTTGTGCCTGTGCAAGTGTTGCAAAAGAACCCTTAGTAATAGGCGATGAACCTCTTCTAATACTTCCAGGAAACCAAATAGACAAGATAACAGATGAAAAGAATGTAGTGCTTATGAAAGTATACAAGCAAGAAGAGAAAATAATTAATGCTTTAGAGGAAAAAGGCTTTAATTATGTATATATAAAAAGAGCTGGAAGAGAAGGACAGGAAGTCCTAAGAGATAAAGCGGACATAATAAAGAATAGAGAGTATATGGCACTAATTATAGCGCATAGATAGGTATAAGCTTAAATGTTACTAAAACAAGGTGCTTTTATAGTAGCTTACTGAAATTAAGGGGCTAGTTATACCATGCTTTAGTGGACTTATGCGGATATTTTAGGTATATAGAAGCTCCCACATAATTGTTTAGCCTAATCATTATTTTTAAACATATTTTAAATATGAATAATTAAGAATAAAATTACTTAAGAACTAAGAACTAAGAACTAAGAACTAAGAACTAAGAACTAAGAACTAAGAACTAAGAACTAAGAACTTAAGAACTTAACAGTTTAAGAGTATAACAATATAACAACAAAAGAATTTAAACATTTAAAAATATAACAAGCTAAGAATATAAGAATTTATAGGAAACATGCGGGTTTAGAGCTTTTTAAGGAACAAAAATAGGAGGATAAGAGAGATGGTTTATTTTATAGGGGCAGGTCCAGGGGATGCAGATTTAATAACTGTAAAGGGGAGAGACATATTATCAAAAGCTGATGTGGTTATCTATGCAGGTTCTTTAGTTAGCAAAGAACATTTAGAATTTTGCAAAGAAGGAGTACGTATCTTCAACTCAGCTATGATGAATTTGGATGAAGTTATTGAGGTTATAAAGCAAAGTGAGGATAAAGGTAAGATGGTGGTAAGACTTCATACTGGAGATCCTTCTATTTATGGTGCCATAAAAGAACAGATGGATGAGCTTAAGACTTTAGGAATAGATTACGAGGTTATTCCAGGAGTTAGTTCCTTTACTGCAGCAGCTGCTGCTATAAAGAGCGAGTTTACCCTTCCAAAGGTTACTCAGACTGTAATTCTTACAAGAGTTGAAGGAAGAACTCCAGTGCCAGAAGGTGAAGACTTAGAGGCGTTAGCAAAGATAGGAGCTTCTATGGCAATATTCTTATCTATAAGTATGATAGATAAGGTAGTAGCAAAGCTTAGAAGAGGCTATGGAAGGAATGTGCCTATAGTAGTGGTTGAAAGAGCTACCTGGGAGGACGAAAGAGTTATATATGGAACTCTTGATGATATATCAGAAAAGGTTAAAGCTGCAAACATAACTAAATGTGCTCAGATTTTAGTAGGTGACTTTATAGATTGCGATTATGAAAAGAGTAAATTATATGATAAGAGCTTTACTCACATGTTTAGAGAGGGAATAAATGAAGATAGCAGCGATTTGCATAAATAGTCAAGGCGAAGAGCTTTATAAAAAGATAAATAAAGAGCTTAAGGTTGACCTATACAAAAAGCAGGAAGGTGAAGGCTTTAAACTCAGAGAAGTTACAGAAAAACTTATGGAAAGATATGAGGCTATCATTTTTTTCTCATCTACAGGCATTGCGGTTAGGGCTATAGCTCCTTATTTAAAAGCAAAGGATAAAGATCCAGCAGTACTTGTTATAGATATCTTAGGTAACTATGTAATCAGTCTTTTAAGCGGACACTTAGGAGGAGCAAATTCTTTAACTTTAAAAGTTGCTGACATAATAAAGGCAGCACCTGTAATAACTACTGCCACTGACAACCTAGGGCTATGTGCCCCAGATATCTTAGCTAAGGATAATGGCCTTATAATAAAGGATTTAAAGAAGGCGAAGGATATAGCAGCGAGCTTAGTTGCTGGAGAAAAGGTGTTTTTTATTGATGAAGAAGATAAGCTTGAAACACCTACAGGATATGTAAGAAGAGCTTTTAAGGAATATTTCAAAGACATAAGTGACGACTTACGAAATGATATAGATAGTAGTGGGCTTAATAAAAAACCAGTTAGTAAGGTATCTGATTGTGTTAGTGACGGCTTATTGGAAAATTGTAATACTAATAAAGCTAACACAGTACTAGTGACAAATAAAAGTAACTATTTAAAAGACAATAAAACTTTATGCCTAATAAGAAAAAATTTGATTTTAGGAATTGGTTGCAGGAAAAGCTATTCACCAGATAAGATGAAGGATATAGTTACCAGTAAGCTTGAAGAGCTCGGTTATGATAAAAAGGCTGTAAAGACTGTTGCAACTGTGGAGATTAAAAAAGATGAAGAGGCTATAAAAAGCCTTTCACAGTATCTAGAGGCAGAGCTTAAGATAGCAGCCATAGAAGATATAAGAAAGATTCAATATAGATACAAAGGCAGTGATTTTGTGGAAAAGACCATAGGGGTAAGAGCTGTGTGTGAACCCTCTGTGGAGCTTTTTGGAGGAAGACTTTTAACAGAAAAACTTAGTATTGATGGAATGACTTTGTGCATTGGAGTGGAGGATATATAATGGGAAAACTATATGTAATAGGAATTGGTCCTGGTGGACTTGAACATATGTCAATAAGAGCTAAGGAAGCAATTGAAGAAAGTGATATAGTAGTTGGATATACAAGGTATATAGAGTTTGTAAAACCACTATTAGAGGGAAAAAGAGTTTTCTCAACAGGTATGATGGGTGAAGAAGATAGATGTAAGGAAGCGCTAAAGCTATGTAAGGAGGGCACTGTTTCTGTAATAAGTACTGGAGATTCAGGAATATACGGAATGGCAGGTTTAATACTTGAGCTTAGAGATGACGAAGAGGTAGAGGTGATTCCAGGAATAACTGCTTCCTCAGCAGCAGGCTCTATAGTAGGAGCACCGCTTATGCATGACTCTTGTAACATAAGTCTAAGTGACCTTATGACACCTTATGAGCTTATAAAGAAGAGAGTACAGTTAGCAGCAGAAGGTGACTTTGTAATATCTTTATACAATCCAAGAAGCAAGGGAAGAGCTGATTATCTAAGAGAAAACTTAGCTGTTATAAGAAAATATAGAAATGGTGATACTCCTGTTGCTTTAGTGAAGAATGCTTTAAGAGATGGACAGGAAGTGACCATAGCGACTCTAGATACCTTTGACTGTACTAAGGCTGATATGCTTTCAATAGTTATTATAGGTAATAGCCAAAGCTATATTAAAGATGGATATTTCGTAACTCCAAGAGGTTATAAGCTATGATAGCTTTAATCTTAGGAACTTCTGAGGGAAAGAAGATTCTTTCTCTATTAAATCAGTTTACTGAAGATATTGCTGTTTCAACTGCTACTAGCTATGGAGGAGAACTTCTAAAGGATTATAAATATAGGGTATTAAATACAAAGCCTTTGGACTACGAAGAACTAAAAAGCTTCCTTCTAGAAAATAATATTAAAGTTCTTGTGGATGCATCTCATCCTTATGCACAGGTAGTTACGGAAAATGCAGTAAAGGCCTGTGAAGCTTTAAACATAGAATATTTAAGGTATGAAAGACCATCAGTAGCTGATAGGTACAAAGAACATATAGTCAGCGTCAAAGATTATGATCAGCTTTATGAAGAACTTTCAAAAATAGATGGTCCTATATTAAATACCACTGGAAGTAATAATATCAACAAATTTATAGCTATGGAACTTAAAAACAGAGTCATTCATAGAGTGCTTCCGTCAGTTAAGGTTATGGAAAAATGCTTTGAACTTGGCTTGAAAACTGAAGATATAATAGCTATTAAGGGTCCTATAAGCTATGAACTGAATCTAGCATTTATAGATGAATATGTTGCTAAGGCCATGGTGTTAAAAGACAGTGGAGCAGAAGGTGGAACAGAAGAAAAACTAAGAGCTGCAATTGATAGAGACGTAAAGATATTTTTAATAGAAAGAGCTGAAGCTAAGTACAAGAACTCCTTTGATGATATAGAAGCATTGGTAAAACATATAAATAGAAGATTTAATTAGATATAACCTTATCTCAATTAAGGTATTCTGTTGAAATTGAGATAAGGTATATTTATGATGAATTTTGAAATTTTGATATTAATCATGTAGGATATTTTCTGTTTTGAGATAATGCTGAAGTTATGAAATATAATTTGACTAATATTGTTTTTAGAAGTAAAGTAAATGTTTAATTACGCACTAGTATCGATGGATCATATAGATTATATAGTTATACTATAAAAATGTAAATAATAGTAATAAATTAAGACAAAGTCTTTATGATTTAAAATGATAAATAATAATAAAGAGTAATATAGAATAATATTCAATGCGAATGAGAAGTTTTAATTTAGGCTATGTTTAATTTCAACACGGTACTTTAACAGAGCCTTAAGTTAAACTCAATATTTTAACAATGTGTAATTGAAAAAAATAGTATATTCGTATTTATGTAAATATATAGTGAGGTGATAGAATGGCTAAAAAGTATCAGATTGCACTTGGAATATTTTTAGTGTTTTTTCTTTGGCCTAGAAATGCCTATGCCATGCACATAATGGAGGGATATCTTCCGCTTGGTTGGTGAATAGCTTGGGGAGTTTTGACAATACCTTTCGTAATAGTAGGTTTCTTTAATATAAAGAAAATGATTGAAGAAAATCCTAAGACAAAAATGCTTATAGCCATGGTTGGAGCTTTTGCTTTTGTGCTTTCAGCTTTGAAGATACCTTCAGTTACAGGCAGTAGCTCTCACCCAACTGGAGTTGGGCTTGGAGCGATTCTTTTTGGACCTGGGGTTATGAGTGTATTAGGACTTATAGTATTAATATTTCAGGCTTTGCTTTTAGCCCATGGAGGTATTACAACTCTTGGAGCTAATACTTTTTCTATGGCTATTGTAGGACCATTGGTTTCATACATTTTGTACAAACTTTTAAGCAAGTTTAAAGTACCCAGTGGCGTATCAGTTTTTATAGCTGCAATGTTAGGGGACTTGATGACCTATGTTACTACCTCAGTTCAACTTTCGCTAGCTTTTCCTGATCAAAATGGAGGAATTGTTGCTTCAATAATAAAGTTTATGGGGATTTTCGCAGTTACTCAGATTCCTCTTGCTATAAGTGAAGGTTTACTCACAGTGATAATCTTTAATTTATTGAGGAATTATAATAAACAGGAGTTGGTAGAACTTAAGGTTATAAAAGAGGAGGAGTAATAAGTGGGAGCAAAGAAAAAGAGCTTTTGGGTAAAGAATATAATATTAGGTTTATTAGTCGTAATCATAGCAGCAGTACCATTAATTTTTATGAAGAATGCAGAGTTTTCAGGCTCAGATGATCAGGCTGAGAAGGCTATAAGTGATATAAATAAAGATTATAAACCTTGGTTTAAGCCTGTATGGCAACCACCTAGCGGGGAAATAGAAAGCTTGCTGTTTGCAGTACAAGCAGCCCTTGGTTCAGGAGTTGTATGTTATTATTTTGGATACCAAAAGGGGAAGAACAGAAGGGAAAAAGAAAAGCTATGATATCTATAGACAAGCTAGCTTATATATCGGCTTTAAGGAATAAAAGTCCTATAGAAAAGTTTTTATTTTCCATGATAACACTAATATTTTGCCTTGGGTTAAACAAGCCTTTAATATCTTTATTAGTATTAATTTTCATGTCTACAATTTTAGTGAATAAAGGTCAGCTACCATTAAAAACTTATATAAAGCTAATGCTGCTGCCTTTCACATTTTTGATAATAGGGGTTCTTACTATTGCAGTAAATATAGTTGATGGAAGTAAAGCCTCATTTATTATATTTCACTTAAAAAGTGTCAGTATAGGATGTACCATGGATAGCCTTAAAACGGCTGGTGAGATAGGCTTAAAAGCCTTAGCTTCTGTAGCTTGTTTATATTTTTTAATACTTACAACGCCAGTATTTGAAATACTTATAGTTTTAAGAAAGCTTAAATGCCCTAAGCTATTTGTAGAGCTTATGGGGCTTATCTATAGATTTATTTTTGTTATTCTTGATAGAGCTAATATGATCTTTATTTCTCAGAATTCTAGGTTAGGATATTCAAATATTAGATTAGGCTATAACTCCTTAGGAAAATTGGTAGCATCATTATTTATTAGCTCTTATAAAAAGTCGCAGGATGTTTATATGGCTATGGAAGCAAGAGGTTACATGGGGGAAATAAATCTTATCTATGATAAACAAAATACTTCCTATAGAAATATGTTAAAGATCTTAAGCTTTGAGATTGTATTAGTAATTATAAGAATTGTTATATATTATTAAATGAGCTTTTATGTAGTTGGCATTATAAAATACTCATGTAGATATACAACTTCAACTATTAATTTATCTATGTAATTATAATCACCAGAAGTTTGGATTATTTAACGTATATATATTAAATTGTTATAAAGCATGACTATATCAAAGCCTATAAATATTAATTAGTGGGAGGAATAGCTTGAGTAATTATATATTGGAATGTAAAAACTTAAGTTTCAAATATCCTGATGGAACCTTGGCGTTAAAGGATGTAAGCATTAAGCTTGAAGAAGGAAAGAAGATAGCTTTCCTTGGAGTAAATGGTTCAGGTAAATCCACATTATTTCTAAATTTTAATGGTATATTGAAGCCAAGCGAAGGCTTTATTTATTACAATGGTGAAGAAATAAAATATAATACAAAGCACCTAAGACAGCTAAGAAAAAACATAGGAATTGTATTTCAAGATCCTGAAAATCAACTGTTTTCAGCAAATGTTTATCAGGAAGTATCTTTTGGGGCTATGAATTTAAAGCTGCCAGAAGAAGAGGTTAAGAAAAGAGTTGATAAAGCCTTAAATGATACGGGAATGTATTCTTTTAAGGATAAAGCCGTGCATTTTTTAAGCTACGGACAGAAAAAGCGAATATCTATATCTGATATATTGGTTATGGATCCGAAGGTTATAATTTTGGATGAGCCAACCTCAAGTCTCGATCCTAAGCACTCTAGCCAGGTAGTGGAGATGCTTAATGAACTTAATTCAAAAGGTATGACTGTAATACTATCTACTCATGACGTGGATTTAGCTTACCAGTGGGCAGATTATATATTTATCATGAAAGATGGTGCTTTAGTTAAAGAAGGAGCTCCAGAAGAAGTACTTGAAGATAGTGAGTTTTTGCAGCAGTGCTATCTTAAAAAGCCAACTATACTAACTATATATGAAGAGTTAATAGCTTTAGGAAAGATAAGAGAAGATAAGGGCGTGCCTAGAGGCTTAGAGGAACTAATAAATCTTTTAAGAACCTATAAGTAGATTAAAAAGAAGTATAGAATTTGATATAAAATTTACAAAGGGGGCTGTCGCATTAGCGGTTAAAAACCGCTGATGCTCAGCCCTAATTTTCTAAAAATTTGTAAGAATTACAACTATATTTTAGAATGTTTTTTCTGAAATTCTAAAAAATTGCGCACTTTAATAAGCCTTTTCTATTAAGGCTATTTTTAAACAATTAGTTTTTAAAAGTTTAAATTTATGCACTGTTTTTTAATGAAAATAGGTGTTTTCCAGTTCTCTCTGATTGGATTTTATTATGTAGTTTGTTTACATTATGTGCCATTGCTAAAAGAATACTTTCGGCCCAAACATTCTGTTTGCCCTTCGAGAGATATCTTCGGAAGCCCATATCTTGTTTTATCTCTGCAAAAGAACCTTCAGCTTGAATACTTCGGTTCATTCTAAGTTGGCGTACTTCTTCACTTACAACTCTTTCTAAATCTTTTTTCTAAGCTTATTAAACAACTTTGAGGTTTCAAGATTTTTAGCTCTTTCTTCCAAAGGTGTCTTGCTGTTATTTCCTTTTATACATTTGCTTTTGTAAGAACAAGAACTGCAATCTTCGCAAGTATATACTGTTTTTTCGCTTATGTATCCGGTTTTACTCTTTCTTTTTATAGTCTTACTAAATATTAACTTTTTATTATTCTTGCAGATATAGTAATCTCCAATTTCATCATAGTCCATATTATCAATTCTACTAATATCCCTTTGGTATTTCCTTGTTTTAGATATCTCATAGTTTGCTGGTTTAATGAAAGAGAGTTGTCCATTTTCTTCAATAAATAAATAGTTCTCTTCGCTTTCATAGCCAGCGTCAGCAACTATTTTTAGATATTTAAAACTTAGAGATTCTTCCATGCTCTTAAGAAATGGAATAAGTGTAGGGGTATCCGTTGGCTGATCGCATACGGTGAGCCATACAATATATTCCGAATCAACACCGTGTTGGACATTGTATCCAGCTTTTAACTGACCATTTCCCATAGCGTCTTCTTTCATTCTCATAAATGTTGAATCATTATCTGTTTTTGAATAACTATTACGGTTACCGCAAATGTGCAACTTTTGCGTGTATTCTTTTAACTTGTCAAGATACTCTTCAAGAGTTTCAATAGATCGCTGTAATGGCATTTTTCTTTTCCCTGATCCATGCACAAATTCAATATTTCTCTCATATTTCAGAGCGTAAAGCTTTTTTCGCAACTTTTTTATATGTTTCATCTTCACTTTGTCATTGTATATTATCTTAATTCCGTATAGTTCCTCACAGTTAGCTACTAAATCAGCCAATTTAACAAGAAGCTTTTCTAAATTCTTTGTAACTGCCTTTTTCCAAACAAAAGTATATTTATTAGCACAAGCCTCAATTTTAGTACCATCAATGAATATAGCATCTCCAGATATTTCTCCTGTAGCACGAAGACATTCTGTCATTTCAGCTAAGATTCTTTCTGCACATGGCGCAAAGTGTAAGCTTCTAAATCTAGCAAATGTTGAATGATCAGGTATTGGTGAATTTTCAAGAAGATACATGAAGTTAATATCACGTCGGCAATATTTTTCCATATCCCGTGAAGAATAGATATGGTTCATGTAAGAATAGAGTACAATCTTCAGCATCTGTCGTGGCGTAGCTTGATTTTCCCTAATTCTGGGAATAAGTCGAATATAAATCTGTTAAATCCATCTCCTCTACAAATTGACTTAGCAAACGCACCGAATCATTAACTGAGACCATATAATCAATATTAAATGGAAGTTTTAATTGATAACTTCCTTTATTTAAAGTATAATCTTTATGTAAATTAATATGTTTGGTCATATATTAATTTTACAATAAATCCAGCACTCTTGTGAATGCTGGATTTATTTTTTATGCAAAAAACGGAGCTGTGCACTAATTAATTAGTGCGACAGCCCCTATATATTTTGTGAATTTCTATAGAGAATAGTAGAAGTTAAAAAAACATAAATCAAGGTTTTGGAGGGAAAATTAAATTCTATTTGGAAATGAAGAATTTTATTGACAAGTAAGGAATATTAAATTAACATGTAAATGATAATCATTATCGATAACTATTTAACAAAGGAGAAATCATATGATATTCATTTATTCATTAATTGCAGTAATAGTTTTTACATTAATTTTTGCAGAACCTATCAGAAAGAAGCCTATAGTGTTTTACTGTATAGCTACACTAATAAGCTTAGTTACAGGTGGTTTTGAACTGTACAAGCTATCAATAAAGATAAATCTATCTGGATTTATAAATCAATTAGAAAAGGCAGCTTCTCAAGGTTTTATTGCACTTGCATTCTTTGTACTAGTGATGTATGCTGGCGCTTTAAGTACAAAATGGTCAGTAACCAAGAAGCTTATGAGCATTAGAGGACCACTTGCTATCATAGGGTCAATTTTAATACTTTCACATGTAATTACATATTTGACAAGATTCGTTGTACTTAAGTTACCAAAGCTCATATCTGGAGAAGGCTTGCCAGTTATATATTTAGTTTATATAACCATAGGTTTTATTGCTTTTGCAATAATGCTTCCATTATTCGTAACATCCTTTAGAAAGATAAGAAAAAATATCAGACCATTGTTGTGGAAGAGATTACATAGATGTGCTTATGTATTTTATATATTGATTTACCTACATGTTATATTAAGATTGATGAATGGTAAAAAACTAGATGTGTTTAAAGTTGCCTGCTATACAATTGTATTCGGATTGTATTTAATACTAAAGCTAGTAAAGGTATTTAAAAGTAAAAAGAGATAAGTATAAATATCCTTTACGAAAACTCAATAGCGCTTAATTTACAGTTTTAGCCAAAGGATTATCACTTCAATCATTAAACTATTTTCAGAACTCTGCTGGGTTCTGAGCAGAGAATTTGAAAATATAAAATCCTTATGAAATGATAGAATGGTGGAATATGACAAAATCATATTAATTCTTTGCACAAGCTCATTTAAGCATCGGATGGCTGACCACTTAATTTCAACAAAGTACATTAGCATAGCCTAAAATTAAAGTGTCTTTGATAACCACTGGTATTTACATGGTAATCAAAGACATTTTCTTATTCTTTGGGAATCCACTATGAAGGCTGAAGTTCTCACAAAATTATAAAGTTTGTCTTTTTCGTAAGAAATTATATTTTAGATAAATTTCTGGTTAAGTTTTTGTAGAATATTTAAAGATATATATAGGAGAAAGAATAAAACAGAGAAAATATATGGCCTGTTAGG
The DNA here is from genome assembly GCF_004015185.1 of Clostridium manihotivorum. Lineage (GTDB taxonomy): Bacteria > Bacillota > Clostridia > Clostridiales > Clostridiaceae > Clostridium_AR > Clostridium_AR manihotivorum. The sequence continues at coordinate 1,064,936 of NZ_CP025746.1, forward strand.
ATTTCTTCACATACATTCAGAAAAGGCACATGCGAAAAAACTAAAAGATTAAGGAGTAATTTATGGTGGCATCAGTGGCTTTGTTAAAGGTTTTAGATCTTAAGCCATAGGTTATAGACACTTTTATTTGATAAATAGTAATTATTTCGGTTTTTATATCTATGGTACAGCGAAAAAATGGTCCTTCATCATCTGAGAAACCGTAATCTATACCTTGAAGAGCTGCAGCAACCTTAAATACCCTTACTGGATATGTATTAAAGGTTCTAGTTATGACTCTTCCACCTGAAACAGCTTCAGGAAATCTAACAGTGTCATTAATAATATTCATAAAATGCACCTCCCATAAATTATATTAAGAAAGCTTAAGAAATATTTTTTATTTAGCTATGTTTAATAATATTGTTGAAATTAAGTGCTTAAGAAGGAGATGCTATATGAGCGAGCAAGTAGCGCAAGCTCATTTAAGAATCGGATTAATGACAACTTATTTTAGCACAGTACTTTAATAGAGACTTTTCTTTAATAAAAAACTTGAAATTATAGTTATATACTGAAAGTATTCTCACGCATAATAAACCTTCTTCTAGACATAATAAATCATAGTATAAGCCATATATGAATGCTAAAAATTATATATTGGATTATATGATTAATAAAACATCAATCTACTAAATAAAGGAGATGTGTAATAATGAAAGTTAATCCAGATGATAGACGTGATAATGTGGATAAGATACAGCAGCATATCAATGATACTTTAGAAAATATACATTTAGCAAATGACATGATAGAGATAACTGATGATGAAAAAACTAAACAAGACCTTAAAGAAAAAAATGATAGAAGAGAAGAGGCTCTTGATTCCTTTAGAAAAGAGATTAGAGATGAAGCTTTAGATAAAGAAAAAGGATATAGATAACTTTATGAAAATGTTTTCTAAAAATGTGTTGACAAGCATTTGAATTTAAGTTATTATTAAAACATAAATTAAACGCTTACATATTGGTATATGGGATTGTAACTAATTCGATTAGGCAAGACCCTAGCTGATGAAAGAGTGCAGAAATGTCTCTTTTAATTGGTTAGGGTCTTTTATATTTAAATCAGCAATAACTGCTTTAAATATATGCCTAAGGTAAACGATATGTATTAAGGTTTAGTTTGAAAAATTAATATTGAATGGATCGTAACCGGTTAAGCGGGCGAGACCAAACTAGATAGTAGTCTATAGATACTGTTTATTTGGTCTCGTCTTTTTTATTCTTTAGAAATTCATATCAAAGATAAAGTTGTAGATAAGTACGTATAGCTCTGCTAAATGTAGATATGGAGAAAGAATAAAAAAACAGAAATTATGTGGCCTGCCAGAATTTCTTAACATAGTTTCAGAAAAGGCAGATGCACAAAAAATTCACTAAATAAATTCGTTTTAGCAAATTTTTATACAAAATTAATACCAAAAAATATAAAAAAATAAAAAAAATGAAAAGGAGAATGCCATATGAAATACGAAAAATTAGCAAAAGACATTATAAAAAATGTCGGTGGTAAAGAAAATGTTAATAGCCTAACTCACTGTGTTACGCGTTTACGTTTTAAATTGAAGGATGAAAGTAAAGCAAATACAGAAGTTTTAAAGAAAATGGACGGAGTAGTTACAGTTATTAAGAGTGGTGGACAGTATCAGGTGGTTATCGGAAACCATGTGCCAGATGTATATGCTGATGTAGTTGCTGTAGGAGGATTTGCTACATCTTCAGAGGACGGTCCAGAAGAAAAGATGAGCCCATTTAATAAATTCATAGATATTATATCAGGGGTATTTACTCCAACCTTAGGTGTTTTATGTGCTACTGGTATGATTAAAGGCTTTAATGCATTATTTGTAGCTTTACATTTGATAAGTGATACCTCAGGAACCTATGCAATTTTAAATGGAATAGGAGATTGTTTATTCTACTTCTTCCCTATATTCTTAGGTTATACTGCTTCACAAAAGTTTAAAGGTAATCACTTCATAGGTATGGCAATAGGTGCATCCCTTGTATATCCGAAGATAGCGGCGTTAACTGCAGCTAAGCCTTTATACACAATATTTAAAGGTACGATTATTGAGTCAGGAGTAAACTTAACTTTCTTAGGTATTCCAGTAATACTTATGGATTACTCTTCAACAGTTATTCCAATTATTATAGCAGCTTATGTTGGCGCTAAAATAGAAAAGGGTTTCAAAAAGGTAATTCCAGATGTAGTAAAGACTTTCTTAGTTCCATTCTGTACATTATTAGTAATAGTTCCATTAACCTTTATAGTTATAGGACCAATAGCAACATGGGCTGGAAAGCTTCTTGGAGCAGCAACCTTAGGAATTTATAACTTAAGTCCAATTATAGCAGGATTATTTATAGGAGCATTCTGGCAAGTATTTGTTATCTTCGGATTACATTGGGGATTAGTTCCTATAGCAATAAACAACATGGCTGTACTTAAACATGACCCAGTACTAGCAACTACTTTTGCAGCATCATTTGCTCAAACAGGTGTAGTATTAGCTATATTATTAAAAACTAAGAATACTAAGTTAAGATCAATCGCAATACCAGCAGTTATTTCAGGTATATTTGGTGTTACAGAACCAGCTATATACGGTATAACATTGCCAAAGAAAAAACCATTTGTATTAAGTTGTATCGGAGCTGCAATTGGTGGAGGTATCCTTGGAGCAGCAGGAAGTAACCTTTATATAATGGGCGGTATGGGAATTTTCGGAATACCAAGTTATATAGGACCAAATGGTATGGATAGAGGCTTCTTTGGAGCTATAATAGGAATGGTAGTAGCTTTCATAGTAGGTTTTATATTAATGATGGTAACTAAGTTTGAATATGACGAAGAAGCTACAGAAACAACTAATTCAAACAATAGAGTAGTAGAAGTAAAGGCAGAAATTTTAGTTAGCCCAATCAAAGGTGAAGTAAAACCTCTAGCAATAGTAAAGGATGAGGCTTTTGCATCAGGTGCATTAGGAAAAGGAATTGCTATAGAACCTTCAGAGGGTAAGGTAGTAGCTCCAGTAGATGGAGTATTAACAACAATGTTCCCAACAGGGCATGCATTAGGAATTACAAGTGAAAGTGGTGCTGAGATATTAATTCATATAGGAATGGATACTGTTGAATTGAACGGTAAACACTTTGTAGTTAAAGCTAAGCAAGGGGATACAGTAAAAAAGGGACAAGTTTTAGTAGAATTTGATATACAAGCTATAAAAGCAGCAGGATTTGCAGTAACTACACCAGTAATTGTTACTAACTCAGATAACTATGCAGATATTGTTGAGACAGATAAGAAAACTATAAACTTTAATGAGGAATTATTAACAGTACTAGCATAATAGGTTTTAATTAAATTTATATTTAATATAATATAGGCATACAAAAGGTGGCTGAGGCACTAAGTAAATAGTGTACAGCCATTTTTTGGTATACGAATAAATAAAGTAATCCTAAAAAATTTGTTATAAATTTGATGCGATATAGGAATATTGCTTAAGTTTCTATTAAGGATTACCATAATCAGTGATATAAGTACTGAAAAGTAATATGCTATGAATAATTAAAGAAAATTTTATTATAATGTACGCCAAAGAAGATAGGTTAAAATAATGTTACATAAAACATAAGTTCAGATACCTTTCAAAACATAATAGCAGAAGAGGATTAATTACAAAAAAATCTACAAACATCAACATATAACTGCTACATGTTGATGTTTCAGATTTGATAAGAGGAAATGAAATTTAAGTTATTAACACTATTTTTCAAGAACCTTAATAATAATTAAGAAAAAAGACTTATCTAAACTATTCATTCTAAATATTGTCGATTTAATTACATTAAGAGAAAAAAATTGTAATAATTTTTAAATTGAAACAAAAGATGTAATGTGATAATATCAATACATAGAAGCTTCTTGTAAAAATGTTACTAGAATTAACAAATAAAAGTTTATTATTTGAAAGGAATGGTAAAATGAAAAAAGTTATTTTATTCACTGCTGTTATAGCATCCCTATGTGTTTTTTCAGCAGGTAGAAATGCTGAGGCTAAATCTTGGGGGCTTACATTAGATTCAGCTAGTGGCTGGAGTTGGGCTGATAGAAACTGGGACACTAAAGATTGGAGCGGAAGTTCAGGTTATGTAGAGTTAGTTCATATAGATGATAAAGATTCTTACTATATGATAGGACGAGCTCTTAATTCTAATAATGAGGTACGTTCTGATAAAGTAACTTGCAAACAAGGGGATGGACAGAAGACTGTTAATGAATTGAATATGGTACAAGGCAAAAAGTATTGGCTAGAGGGTTACAATGATAATTTCAAATTTTCATCTGTTTGGGCTTATGGTAATTTTGGATGGTACTAATATAAATTATGGATTGATATAGTCAAAATTTTTTGACTATATCTTTTTTGAAAGGAGTAGCAACATGTTTATTGCTGAGTTAAAAAGAGCAATCCTAAGAAAGAAGTTTATGTTATTGATTATATTCGGAATGCTAATAATTATTATTGGAAGCATATTTGAACTTAAAGAGTACATTTTTTTTAATTATAACGCATCTGACTTAGCTACAGCAGAATTACAAAACTCTGCTAGGGATATGGTGAGAAGAGGCTTTAATAAATATGCGGTTTGGTTTAGCATGCTTAAGTACTATACAATAGCTGTTCCTATTTTGGCTTCATTGCCATATTCAACGTCTTTCTTAGAAGATAGAAAATTTAAAATTATGCAAGCTATTGATTCAAGAATAAATCATAATAGGTATATTGTAGCTAAGTTCTTATCTAATGGTATTGCAGGTGGACTTTCGACAGCATTGCCTATTATTATTGGTAGTATAATGGTAAATATACTTTTTTCAGGAAACATAGATGAGTTCTATGCTAAGGGGGCGTATGGTGGTATTTTTTCTTATTTGGTTATTAAGAATTTTTACTTATACATTATAATCCACACGTTATTGTTATTTTGTTTTGGTTTTGCATATTCAAGTATTGCTTTGGCAGTATCTACAAAGTTAGATAAAAATTTTGCTGTTATGATTTTTCCACTACTATTTTTTATTGTAAGCACAATCATTGGTCAGGTATTAGATTTAAAAATTTTACGATGCACAAGAAGTATAGAATTTTACTTGAATCCAACCGTAGGTCTTGGAGAGATATTTCTTCAAGTTCTTGTCTTTATATTAGTAACATCAGTCATCTTTTTTGTTTTTTCAAGAAAGGAGTATATATATGAATAAAAAGTTAAAGGTAATTCATAGTTTAATTAAAGTACAATTAAAAACTGAACGATTAGTTAACCATTTAATGTACACTATGATTTTTTTTATTTTTATATCATATATTCTAATTAATAACTTAATAACAGAGACATATAAATTAGAAATAAGTATAAATATATGGGATGGTATATTTAGTATAATAACACAGCCATCTTTTATATTATTTATATATTTACCAGTATTTTTATTAGCGACATCTGTGCTTATTTCCAGAAATAACTTTAGTAAATACTTAATTGTTAGATGTTCAAAAAAATCATGGATAGCAAGCAGAATATTATGTCAACTAATTATAAATTTTACTTTTAGTTTATGTTACTTTTTATTCGTTACTATCTTATCTGCGGTAAATTTTGATATTAGTCCAAAGTGGAGCGATACAATAATGGATTCACAATCAATTTCTATGTTAAGTACAAAACTATATCCAAATAATTTTGTTTTAGTTATGACACCATATAAAGCTTTAATTTTTTCCTTTTTCGGAGTTTTTCTTTCTATGTGCATAATTACCTTACTAAGGGATTTATTTATGGAGTTTGTCCAAAATATAATTGTGGCAAATATAATGACTATAACGTACATAGTTGCAAATTTTGTTTTATTTGCTTTTCCTTTAAAAAACCTAGTTGGAACTATTTTCGCATACATTTCTCTGTATAATGTATCGATGATATGGTGTCACAAATTTAGTAGTGTGGCATTAAGTGCTATACCATTAAACATGGGATTGTTATCTGGATTTATGTTTATCTCTGCAATAATAGTATTTAGACTAATATTCTCTAGAAGAATGGTGATTGCAAATGACTAAAAAAGTGATTCAATTGAATCTTAAGGAAATAAATATTAAGTATTATTTACCAATAATACTTTCAGGGATTATAATCACATTAATTAAGACTAAAGTTGCCAATTTGCCTATATATAATTATTCATCAATGATTAATATAGAGCTTTTGGCTTTTGGTGGAATAGACCAGAATTATGATATAACTAAAAACATAATAGAATTTATTGAATGGTTATTTCCTATAATTACAGTTATATTTGTCGTAAGTATTACTAATGAGGAAATGAAAAGTAGGGCTATGTTGATACTTCCTAGAATTAAACATAAGTATAAGTGGAGTATTTGTACAAGCATTTCAATACTAATAATGGTTTTAAAATACTATTTAGTTTTAGTAGTATCCTCATTAATAACAATCCTAATTATTAATAATTCTAATATTGTTTATGATATAAATAGATACTGGATATTGATTTATATTTTTTCGTTAAACTCTTTAACTATTTCAGCTATAATTATATTTTCAAATAATATTTCAATGTTAGTAGGTGGATCAAAGAAGATTGAAGTAATAGCGTGCTTTTTTTGTATAATTCCAGTTTTGTTTTTAAATTCCAGTACACTTATTGGTAGAACTTTAATTATAAATCAGGGCATTGTTATAAGACACTTTCCATTTGTTGAGGAAGTTTTACACTTTTCACTTAACTATTCTTTAATATATTTAATTATTTGTATAGTTATTAATGTTGTCATTGGAACTATAATTTTAAGGAATACTGATATTAATAATATTTAAATAAAAAGGAGTTTTAGAATTGAGTATAACAAACAATATTATAAAATTTGATAATTACACAAAAAAGTTTCATAATGAAACTGTATTGAATAATATAACTCTTAGTATTGAAGAAGGAAAATGCTATGGATTTGTAGGTAGAAATGGATCTGGGAAAAGTTTGTTATTTAAAGCCTTGTGTGGTTTTATAAGAGCATCTTCCGGAGATGTATATGTAAATGGAATGAAGATAGGAACAGAAATTGACTTCCCAGAGAATACAGGAATATTAATAGAAAGTCCTGGCTTTTTGCCATCATATAGTGCTTTAGATAACTTGAAATTCCTAGCAAGTATTAATAATAAGATACAGGATAATCAAATAATAGATACATTGAAGTTAGTGGGACTAGACCCAGCTAACAAAAAAAAAGTGAAAAATTTTTCTTTAGGTATGAAACAAAGACTGGGAATTGCACAAGCTATAATGGAAGATCCAAGCTTATTAGTGCTTGATGAACCAATGAATGGACTTGATAAAAATGGTGTATTGCATATAAGAAATATATTATTAGAATTAAAGAAAAGTAATAAGACTATACTTCTTACTAGTCATATCCAACAAGATATAGATGAACTATGTGACCATGTTTATGAGATGGATGATGGGAACTTAAGTATTATAAGATAGAGCAAATATTAAGGCAAGCAAAAATAAATATATATACACTAGAGCCAATCACAATACTTAATAAAATAAAAAACACTAAAGTAAAGCTACTTTAGTGCTTTTTATTTTAAGCTATATATTCATTGTCTACTTGTTCAGAGTTAAAGCTTTGATCAGCCTTTGCAGATATTTTCTCTGCTATAGAGATTAAAGCAGGTATAACTATTGGAAGTAAAACAACACTTAGTAGGAATAATCCTGTAACAACACAAATAGCAAGTTCCATAAGAACATGGATATTTGATGGATACAAGGTAGCAAAGGTACCAGCTAGGATTATCGCTGCAGACATTACAACTCCGCCTACATTCTTAGCTGCCAGAATTATTGCTTCCTTTGGATCTGTGTTTGGATATTCTTTGAAACGAGTCATAAGGAATATGCTATAGTCCACTCCTAGTGCAGCTATTACTACAAAGGAGAAGAATGGTACGTTCCAAGACATTCCGTCTACGTTGCTAAACAACTTAGCTGTTAAGAAGGCTGTTACTGAAATTGCTGTATAGTATGCTGCTACTAGAGAACCAACTATATATACAGGTATCCAGAAGGATCTTATTACTAATACTAGTAATACAAATATAGCTCCCAGTACTATTATTTGAGTAAAGGTTATGTCATGAGTTGCTATATTGTTTAAATCGTTAGTAGTTGCAGTTGGACCAGCCACTCCAAACTTAGCGTCTGAAAGCTTAGTTCCTTTTAATTGATTTTTTACTAGTTCATTGATTTCATCTATGGTCTTGATTGACTCCTTTGCATATGGATCAGAATCAAGATTTATAGTGATTTTAGTGATTTTTCTGTCACTAGACATATAAGTATCAAACATTTTTGTAAGGTCTGACTTTTCAAAGGCTTCCTTAGGTATATAGAAACTCTTTGTACCAGTTGTCAATTGTGTTAAGAAATCATTTGTTTTGTTGATACCATCATGAATAGTACCTAAACCGTCACTGCTCTTGCTTATACCATCCTTAAGCTGACCTAAGCCGCCAGTTAACTGAGTTAATCCAGCATATAACTTGTCTTGGCCATCTTTTATCTTACCAGCCCCGTCTTGTAGTTTAGCCATGTTTTCAATTACGGTCTTTTGGCCAGAACTACCTTGTCTTAAACCAGCTGCAAGGCCTGCTTCTCCTTGTTCTAACTGAGCAATTCCTTGAACTAACTTTGAGTTTGAGCTTGTATTAGCTATGATTTGATTTATACCATCATTTAATGCGGATAAACCATTTGTAAGTTGATTGTAAGTTCCATTAAATTCAGAAACCTTACCGGAAAGTCCATCCAAAGTAGCAGAAAGAGTTGCTAGAGTGCCTTTAAGTTTAATAATATCTGGATCATTTGCTGGAAGCTTTGTAGCAAGTGAATCGGTAGTAGCATTCATTGATATAATAAACTGTTTAAGCCCCAAAATTTGATTTGGTAGAGCATTATAAAATTGTCCTATACCAGCATAACCCTTTTGAATTTCTGAAAGTTTACTGTGTATAGTTTGAAGTCCACCGTTTATTTGAGAAACTCCATCCTTAAGACCTGATATACCAGCAGTAAGCTTGTCAGCACCGTTAGCACCTTGGTCTATACCGTCACCAATCTTCTTAAGTCCATCTGTAATTGCACCCATACCATTTTGTATTGCTCCAGTACCAGTAGAAAGGTCTTTAACACTTGAAAAATCAGGAGTAGTAAGACTGCTTTCTATTTTTTTCATTCCATCATTTATTTGGCCTACACCGTTATTGGCTGAACCTAATCCATCAACTACAGTCTTAGTTTGAGAGTTAGTATAGAAGTTTTCTATAGCATCTCCCTTAGGCTGAGTAACGCTGGATACTTGTTGTATGCCTTTAAGTCCTTTTAGCTTTACAGTTAATTCATCAATAACTGATAAAGCTTCATTGTTGTCCGTAAGCGATGGAACAAATACCGTCATGTAAATAGACCTTTAATTTGATATGCTTTAGTAAAGCAATCAGATTGGAGGTTTTAATATTATATCTAAGAATGAAAATTATACTCTCTGGGAGCAGAGAATAAATGAAAAAAATAAAAGCGGTCTAACAATCAAAGAGTGGTGCGAAAAGAATGGAATCAGTAGACATAAGTACAATTACTGGAATCACCTATTGATAAAGAGAAATGAAAAAACTGTTGAAGAGACGACCTTTACTGAAGTTACAACAATTCTTTCAAAACCTGATAATACAAATTCAAACCTAAGTAAATCTTATGATTTTCAGATACTTTATAAAAATATACAAGTTACTGTTCCTAGTAACTTTAATCAAGATTCTTTAGCAGGACTGATGAAGGTTCTGCAAGACTTATGATGAATCATATCGCCGATGGGGCGGAGCACATCTATCTTGCACTCGGTGCCACCGACTTCCGCAAGCAACAAAACGGACTTGCCGCACTGGTTTCATTAAAATTTAATCTTAATCCTTACTCTGGGACAAGTGTTTTCTTATTTTGCAATAAAAGACATACCTGTCTTAGGGCACTTCGATGGGATAAAAATGGCTTTATATTGGTTACAAAATTTCTTTGTGATGACATGAAATTTCAATGGCCTAAAACAGAAGGAGAAGTACGTGATATAACAAAACGACAAATGGAATGGCTTCTAGATGGTTTACAAATTGATCAGAAAAAAGCACATCGAGAAAGTATTGATACTGCAGGAATGATTTTCTAAAAATCGCTAAAAAGCTAGTAAAACAGCCATTTTTCTGGTATAATATAAGTAGTTAATTAACCAGAAAGGAGCCTTGAATCATGCAGTTTTTAGATAGCAAAGAGTTGCGAATTAAAGAACTTGAAAATGAAAATAGAAAACTGCAGGAAAAGGTAAATATGCTAGAGCATGATGTTGAACTTCTTACTCAAGCAGTTTTACATGCATCAAAACAACGTTTTGGAGCATCAAGTGAAAAGACGCCTCAAATAGAAGGACAATATTCTTTTCTGGATGAAATAATTGATCCTATTATAGATGAGACCAAAGTTATTAGTATAAAAGAACATAAGCGACCTGTAAGAAAAAAAGGCGACAGAGAAAAATTGATTAAATCATTACCACATGAAATAGTTGAATGCGTTATTAATGAAGAAGAAGCAGTGTGTAAAACATGCGGAAGTGATCTTAAAGTTATTGGTAAGAAAAAAGTAAGATCCGAAATGGAATATATTCCAGCAAAGCTTATAATCAAAGACTATGTTCAATACGTTTATAAATGTACTGAATGTGGAAAAAATCACGTTAATCCATATGATTCTATATATTGTGCACCTGTGCCAGCTCCCGTGCTTACGCATTCCGTAGCATCGCCTTCGATTACAGCGTGGATAATGTATCAAAAGTATATGATGTCAGTGCCTTTATACCGCCAAGAAAAAGACTTTAAAAGGATGGGCGCTGAGCTTAAAAGAGACATGATGGCAAACTGGATAATACGAAGCACTGAATATTGGCTAAAACCTTTATATGAAAAGATGCATGAACAATTATTAAAGTGCAGTATTATTATGAGTGATGAAACTACTTGGCAGGTAAACAAAGAGAAAGGTAAGAAGGCATCTAGCAATTCATATATATGGATACATAGAAGTGGCAACTGCGAAAGCTTACCGGTAATTTTATACCAATATACCAGAAGTCGTTCAGGTGAACATGCAAAAAAATTTCTTGAGCAGTTTAGAGGGTATCATGTCTCCGATGCATATGCTGGATATGAAAAGGTTGAAGGAATTACTAGATGCTTATGCTTTAGTCACCTACGAAGATACTATCTAGAAGCTATTCCCTTAGATTCTAGAAAAAAAGAGATTCTAGGCTCTGGCGGAGCGGTCGGCAGGGCTTATTGTGATAAACTCTTTAAACTAGAAAGAAAGTGGAAACAGCTATCTCCAGATGAAAGAAAGCAGAATAGGCTTATATATAGTGTCCCTATACTGGATGCCTTTTTCGCATGGGCAGAAAAAACATTTACAACACAAGATATGTTGAGAAAGGCTTTAAATTATACACTGAATCACAAAAAATATTTTACTAACTTCTTGCTAGATGGAAGAATACCCCTATCTAATAATTTATCAGAAATCGCTGTAAAACCTGTAGCAATTACAAGGAAAAACTCATTGTTTTCCGATTCGGTAGCCGGGGCGGAAGCATCCGCAATTATATTTAGCATTATAAATACAGCAGCAGCTAATAACATAGATCCATATAAATATCTGCATTATATTTTTTGCCAGTTACCAAATATTAATTTTGCATCGAATCCATGTTTACTTGAGGAATATTTACCATGGTCGGAGAGAGTACAGCTTCAATGCAAAGCAACTACAACAGAAGCTACACCAAAGGAGGAAAAAAATAGTGAGTCAGCCTAATATAGATTTTATGATGACTATGACCAAGAACTTTTTAGGCGGAAAAATAGATGAAATAGCTTATACGCTTGACTTTCCATATGAACTTGAAAAAAGATACAAGAAAATGCACAAGGAAGATGATGATTATGCAGAATTGATTTATGAATGCCTTTATGAAGAAGGCATATGCTTTTTCAATGACCTATCAGATTCGGAATTTAAGAAACTCATTCGAAAACAATATAACTATATAAAGCAAATTGCAAAAGAAGGATTTTATTAAAATATAAGCTTCACAAGGTTTTGTGAAGCTTATATTTTTCAATACGGTATATGTTCCACCGCTTACTTGTTGTCCATTGCATCTTTGTTTTCAATTACTACAGTAGTAGGCATTGCCTTACCTCTACCTAACTTGTCTGCAACTAGGTTAAAGCCCTTAACAGAAGGGGTATCAGCACTTAAATCCTTAAGACTATCGAAGGATAGCTTAGTGCTATTAAAGGCTATTACAGGAGCTATTATAGCAGCTACAACTAATATAGATATCAATGGATGTTTAACAGATGCTGAGGTAACTTTTTCCCAAAGCTTGTTCTCTTTATGGCCTGCAACATTGTGGGATGGCCAGAAAAGCTTCTTTGCTAATAGCTTCATTATTACTGGAGTTAAAGTGACAAGTTCAATTAGAAGAACTGCAATACCTATAGCAACAGCATTAGCTGAACGATAGATAGGGAAGCTAACAAAAGTAAGACTTGCAAAAGCCATGAAAACAGTAAGTCCACTGAAGATTACAGTTTTACCAGCGGTTTTATAGGTTACAACTACAGCCTCATCTATAGATAAGCCATGACCTAATTCTTCTTTAAATCTATTGAATAGTAAAATATTATAGTCTGTACCTATACCAAATAAAACAAGAATTATAAACATTTGAGTTAAGCTTGTTATTGGGAAGTTAAAGGCATTTATAAGTATACCGATTATTCCCATACTGCATAAATATGAAACTCCTACAGCAAGTAAGGACACGAAAGGAGTAACCACCGAGCGGAACATTAGCATAAGTACCACTAATATAAAGCCAACGGTTATAAAGGCACTTTTATCTACGCCTTTGTTTGTAGCTTCTAAATAGTCGTTATTTATAGCTAACTCACCAGTAATATAATGAGTGGTTTTAACATCTTTTAGAGCATCTTTAAAGCTGTTTACTATGGTTTCACTATCCCTAGTTCCTCTTTCATAAGTAACCTGAGTTATTAGGGTAGTACCATCCTTTGATATCATCTGATCCTTAGCTTCAGGAGTACCAAATGGATCTATTATATTATTTATCTTTAAATCAGTTTTTTTATCTCTAAGCTTATCAAGACCTTTTTCAATGTCTTTCATACCATCATCGGAGATTTTATTTGGGTCATTAAAAACAAATATCGCGGTATCACCCTTTGAGGTTCCCATCTTGTTTATCATCTCTGATGCTAGCTTTGATGGTGAATCTTCACTTATTGAAGCTTGACCTTTCTGGTTTAATATCTGCTTTAGGTTAGGTTGATTTATGGTAAATAATATTGTTGCTACTGCCCATAGAGCTAACAAAACCCATCGAAATTTAAGCATCTTTCTCATGTATTTTTCCCCTTTACTTTTTGTTATTAAGAATATCGGCTATTCCTTTTTTTACATTTTCATCATTGTAAGCAACACCTAATGCCTGAAGATTGTAGATTGTAAGTGCATAAGCATATTCTGTAAGGCTGGTTGAAGTGTCACTTTGAAGCCATTCCATAATTACGTTATATAGTGTTCCAATGAAGGCCAAGGCACAGATTTTTACATCAACAATATTTACGATCTCAAGTTGCTGCATTTCTTGAAAGTGACTTGCAGTGTAAGTAACGTACTTATGAGTCACATCAAATCTCTTTTTTTCAAATCTTGAGTTTAGACCAACTGCTTCAATAAGCAGAATTCTTGCGAAGGGTTTATTTACATCGATAACCTTTAGGAAGAAGGTGATAGCCCTGCTAAATCCTAAATCAATTTCATTATTTATATTGTCTAAGGAGCTTATCAAAGCATTATAGAACTCCTCAGACACGTCATCATAGAGAGTATCGAATAAATCCTCCTTGTTTTTGAAATAAAAATAGAAGGTTCCTACGGATATATCAGCAGCTTCAACTACATCTTTAACAGTAGTCCCATGATAACCTTTCTCTGCAAAAACCCTTATTGCTATGTCTAGGATATGTTTTTTCTTTAAGTCTTTTCTTTCTTGTGTTTCCTTTGAACTTTTGTAAACCATTATATTACCTCACTTCAAGCATAGAATGACGCTTCATTTTATGCTTATTATAATTCTACTGAAAGATAATGTCAATTGTATGAAAACATTTGCAGGAAATTAAGTTATATTTGTATCGATTATAAGTAAATTAGTTCAGTATATAAGAGGGAATTAGGAAAAATATGTTGCAGATATGAAATGTTTTATTGAAGATTAAAAAATAAGTTAATAGTTCAGAGAAAAATATTGTGATGTAGATTGTAGCAAAATTATTATAAAAAAGCTATAATTACATTTTAATATCAAATAATCATAGCTTTTTTACTTATAGGGTTTTTAGAGTTATAGAATTATTGGTATGCAATTTTATAAATATTAAGCTAACTTTTATATTTGCAAATCTATGCTACTTACAGAAGCTATCTTATAAGTATAACTAAAATAGGTAGGACTATGGCTACTATTGCAAGAAGTACAGAGCCAATTGAGCCCAATTTGTTATTTTTCCACTGATATTTGGCGAAATTTATAAGATAAATATTGAAAGCTAATATTATTGGAAATGCTAAAAATTTCATGGCTAATAATCTCCTAATGATTTTCTCCAGAATAGAATACTTCTGAATTATATATCTTTGTGCCGTTACGTCTAATAATAAAATCAACCTTGGTATGAACTTCACAATCTTTAAAATGCTTTAGCCAGTTGTAAGCTTCAAGTTCCTGTATAGTAGAAAAGTCCTTTGCTACGTAGGTACCAAACCTTAATACATCTGATTTGAAGACTATGCATTTTTCTATAGTTTTCTTTAATTGATTTTCTATGGAACGTTTTGCTGTAGCTTCTAGCATAGGTTTTAAATCTTTACTATCATAATCTATGGTACTTTGGATAGAGGCTATATTTGCTTCTAAGAATATATCTAAATCTACTACAGGTTTACTACCTTTTATATTTACCTTTATCTTAGGAGCTTTTTGAGGCATTACCTCAAGGATTACAAACTTTTCTTCTTCTAAAGGATCTTGAAAAAAGAAGAAGCCTTTTTCAAATTCGTTTCTTATTATAAGTAAAGCTCTGGTTTCATCACCAGTTAACTCACCTACCATTTTACCACCGTCAAATACTGCGGTGCCGAATAATTCTATATCTAACCCGCCTTTTCTGGGAAGTTCGCCGGCATAATAAGCACCACCATTTCTAAAATGAATATCATTTATGTTGCCATTACTAGAAAAGTTTTTTCCACTGTTTGGGGAGCCTAAGGGCAGAATGGTCTGCTCCACAGGGCTTTTCATTTCATCTATAGCATTCCTATAGGTTGTTATAGGATAAAAACCTGTTTTTTTTGACTGAAATAATAAGCCTTCTTCCATCTTCGATAAAGAAGGGGTTAGTGCTGGGGAGTTGTTTTCAAGAAAATCCAAGGCTGAACCTTTAGTTACTAAGCAATACATGTCTCTTCGTACATCTCTTTTTCTTATTATTCCATTTATATAGGAATCTATGCCTTCCTTGGCCAAGTCTTCGGAAAACACCATAAACATTGTATGATTGAAGGTTAGCTGTCTGGATATGCAGGAATTTATCATATTCACTCCTATAAAAAAAACAGGGCAATCAACTGATATTAGTACAATATTTCCTTTTTGCTTACTGCTTACTCCAGTGTCTTCACTATTACTTTTCAGCTGAGCATTTGAAGAGCTAAGCTGAACTGTCAATCTAAGTTTATCCTTTACTCCTTTTTCTAGTCCAATACTATATGCAAAAGCATATTCGGTTACTTCACTGGAGTCAAAACACCCAGAAAGAGTGGAAGCTGACATTATGCATATTAAAGCAATAGCAATTATCTTACGCACCTTCAATCACCTTCTTTTTTCGTAGTATAGCAGCAATCAATGCAAGTAATGGCATCACAAAGAACACTGTCCAGCCATACTGTCTTATCATTACTATATAACTCATAAGTGTTACTAAGTCCTTTGGTATCATACTTATTGCAAAAAACACCAATGCTGAAGGTAATATCAAGGGTCTCATATCATCTATATTAAAGGTTTTACAATAAGCAGATAAATAACAGTAAAAAAGTGCACTTACAGAAACTAAAGTTCCCAAGCTCCAAGAAAATATAAATATAGGATCAAGCCTATTAAAGAAAAAGCCTATTTGAATTATTTGTGTCAAGGTATACAAAACAGAAGTTGGTTCTTGAGACTGACCATATCTAAAGATTAAAGTTATTGCTAGATATACAGAGGATATCAACAAGCTTGAGATCAGTAAAGAGGTGAAGCCTGACTTTTTTAGATTTTGTATACCTTGAAGTGAGCTGGCTATGACTCCAAGGATAACTACCTCTCCATAATAAGAACTTTCTTTCAATCCAAAGGTTACAGTTGTTTTAAGCCCGTAACCTAGTATAGGAAATAATCGTGAGTAATCAAAGTGGTTATAGTTCATAATTATGGTACCAACAAGGCTAAGAAGAATAAAATATGCTATTAGCTTAGCAAATCGTGCTATGGTTTCAATTCCTAAATAAGTTAAGAAGCTTATGACTATAAGCTGCAAGCAAATATGAAACTTAAGTGGTGTATTAGGGATAATATAAATTTTAGAAACTTCACTGAATTCTCTGGTTAGAGCAGCTGCACATAGTAATAGCATAATAGCTAGTATTAGGGAAGCTATTATACCTAGTAGTCTTCCAAAGCTAGCCTTAAATGCAAAGATTAAGTCTTTTCCAGGAAAGCGCTTTAATAATAAATAAATGAATAAAAAGCCTAGCATAGCAGTAAGATTCGATATTAGAGTCATATACCAGGCTGCAGTACCAACTGCTCTAATTGCTCCACTAGGGCTTACAAAATATATCTTTACAGCAATAATTATAACAGTAAGGCATACTGCTTCCTTAAGTCCCATCTTTCCTTCCTTAATCATTTTTTTTGTCCTTCTTTCCTTTTTTCTTCCACAAAAAAGAGGCTGGATTTTGTCTTCGTTTATTCAAAGCATTTAGAAAATCAGGCCGCATGCTTTCTAGTTCCATTGGTTTTCTTACAAGGAGACTGGAGAAGTCTTTAGTTGTAGGAGCAATTGGAGAAAGGAACGGAACTCCAAAGGATTTCATGCTGCAAGCTAAAGCACCAATAACTACTATACCTTGTGTTATACCTAAAAAACCAAGCAAAGAAGCTAATAGTATAAAAAGGAATCTTAACATTCTAAGCCCTAAGGCAATAGAGTAGTTAGGGATAGCAAAGCTTCCGAGACCTGTTATTGCAACTACGATTATTAGTATTGGGCTTACAAGCTTTGCGGCTACTGCAGCCTGCCCTAAGATAAGTGCACCTACTATTCCAAGAGTTTGACCTATTACTCCTGGAACACGTATTCCTCCCTCACGTATAAGCTCAAAGGAGAACTCAAGCATAAGTATTTCCATAACTGTTGGAAAGGGGACTTCTTCTTTTGCTGATGACATTGCTATTAATAATTCTGTTGGTATGGCTTCATGATGGAACAGTGATATTGCTATGTATAAAGCTGGAGCTAATACTGTAACTGCCATGCCTAGAATTCTTACAATCCTTAAAAAGGCGCCATACTGCCAGCGCAGGGTTTTATCTTCTTCTGCATGGATGAAATCAAATAAAGTAACAGGCGCAATGCATATGAAAGGTGAGCCTTCAGTTATGATAGCAATTCTTCCTTCGCTTAAATATCTAGCAGTTCTGTCAGGTCTTTCTGTGTGCAAGACCTGAGGGAATATTGAATAGTTATGGTCTTCTATGTATTGACTAAGCATACCTCCGCCTGAAATAAAATCAGTATCTATACTGGTTAATCTTCTTTTGGCTTCATTAACTAAGTCAGGATTTACAATTCCATCAATATACATCAAGGTGCAGAAAGCTTGGTTAGTCCTACTTATTTTAAGCAATTCAGCCTTTAATTTTTGGTTTTTTACAATTCTTCTTATTAATGAAGTGTTGGTCCTCATATTTTCAGTAAAGCCTTCTTGCGACCCAAGGATTACACCTTCAGCAGTAGGTTTTTCAACACTTCTTTTCTCAAAGCCCTTTGAATCTATGATGATACATTGGTTAGAGCCTTCTATAAATAGTGCTGAGTTTCCAATCAATATTTGAATTAATATATCGCTAAAATCAGTAAATTTAGATACTTCATTTGCTGTAATTATGTTACTTAAGATATAGTCATAAATTTCTAAGGAATTTGCATTAGCAAAATATTCATTAAAGCTAGTTGTTTTCATAAGTGGACGTATTATAAAGTCACTTATAAATATCTTATCCACCATTCCGTCAATATAGATGATAAAGGCATCTATCTTTTGAGCAATCTTAAAGTTTCTGATTTTAATATCATTATTATTGGCAAAATCGAACTCAGTCTTAATTCTATCCAAATTTGCAGCTAGCTTTGGTGAAACTAGTGTATTAGAGGCTCGCTCTGAATTTGGTACAGTATTATCTTTATTTGTATTAGAAACATCTGCATTATTGCTATTGCTATCTTTTTGTTCGTTTTCTAGAAGTTCAAAATTGTAATTTTCATTAGGTTTATAAGCGAATATATTCTTGATAATATCTCTAATCATTGGCAATCTTCCTTGCTGATTATTTTATTTTAGTATTACACATATGATGAGCATTATTCATATCTTAAAAAATAGACTCAGTTAAAGTAATGTGTTGAATTTAAGAGACTGATCATCCGATGCTTTAATTCTAATAGCTCACTCATATAACACCTATTGCATGGCCGATTAATTTCAACAATACTAATATATATAGCCCAAGATTATAGGGTAGTTTTAGAGGCCTATAGGTATACCCCCGTATAATATTTGTAATTTATTAGAATTAAGAAAAAATTTTATATGGGTGTATTACAGGTATCTAACTTCAACTATTAATTTATATATGCCAGATAATCACCAGAAGCCTGGATTATAGAACATGTATAAATTAAGTTTTCATAAAGGATAGCTATAGACTATTTATTGTACAAAAATTTACAAAATATTTGTTTTTACTATGGAATTTATTTCAATAAGGTGTATAATATAACTAAGAAGTGATAATGATTATCAATTGCTTAAATTAAGTTTATAGTGAATTGTTAAAAATATAAGTAATTGAGTATTTTAAAGAATTATATATATAGGAAATAACAATAATATTACATATAACATATTGAAAGGAGCAGAACAATGAAAAGATTAGTTTTAATTAGACACGGCGAAAGCCTTTGGAACTTAGAGAATAAATTTACTGGGTGGACAGATGTAGATTTGTCAGAAAATGGACTTATTGAGGCAAGAAAAGCAGGTAAGATATTGAAGGAGAATGGATTTACTTTTGATGTTGCATATACATCAGTACTAAAAAGAGCTATAAGAACCTTGTGGATAATCCTTCATGAGATGGACCTTATGTGGATACCAATTCATAATTCTTGGAAGCTAAACGAAAGACACTATGGAGCCTTGCAAGGGCTAAATAAGCAGGAAACAGCTGAAAAGTATGGAGAAGATCAAGTTCATAAGTGGAGAAGATTTGTAGACGTAAGACCACCTGAATTAAGTAAGGACGATCCAAGATATCCAGGACACGAGATAAAATATAAGGGTTTAAGTGAGGAAGAATTGCCACTTACAGAGAACTTATCAGATACAGAAAAGAGAGTACTACAGGACTGGTTCCAAGAAATAGTACCTGCTTTAAAGGAAGATAAGAAGGTAATAATAGCTGCTCATGGTAATACTTTAAGAGCTTTGGTAAGATACTTGGATAATATCTCTAGTGATGGTATAGCAAGTCTTAATATACCAACTGGCACACCTTTAGTATATGAATTGGATGATGACTTAAAGCCAATAAGACATTACTATCTAGACTTAGATGGAAAACTTCCAGAAGTAGCTATCCCAAAGGATATTAATGAAAGTAATAAGGCTATAGATAAGGAAAAGTAAAGGAAGATGGGCAAAAAATCACTGAAGTAGCTTCAGTGATTTTTTACTGTTAAGTGAAGCATAAAATTTTTGTGTCGCTTCATCGACTTTTTTATTCCTTATAAACCTATATAACAGTTGTATAGTCAGTAATTCCTAATCTATTACCAAAAGGATCTTCGAATTCTACTGCCATCCCAGTTTTTATCTTGAAGGGCTTGGTTAAAAAGTTTACGCCCTTAAGCATTAGTTTGTTATATGTCTCATCCACATTGTCTACTACAAACCAGGTTGTTGGTTTTATGTTCTTAAAGATATTTTTATCTTTTAGGATTATAGCAGGTTCTTGGTCACCTACCTTAAAAGCAACCATTCCTTGACTAGAAAAATCAAACTTCAAGGATAATCCCAAGGTATTCATATAATAATCTTTAGCATAATTTATATCATCTATTGGCAAGAAAAAGTTGTCATAATCTTTCATAAAGAGCCCCCTAATAAATTTATAGCTTTATTAATTTAAATGGTACATTTTTAGCAACTTTGCCATGCAGGAAGTTTCTCCATCATGGATTTGGCAGCACTATTGGCAGCATCTTGAGATAGCCCCTGGGTTCTGATTACGAAATTTGTTAGTGACTCTAATTTCTCTTCATAAGACTGCATTGAGCCGTCAGGTTTAGCACAGTGTTTGCAATAATTCTTAGTCTCATCCCCATTTGGAAAGTCGGAAGTTTTCTCCATTGGCATACCACAAGCAATACATTTTTTCATTTTAATAAATACCTCCTAAGATTTAAATTGTTATTAATTTTATATAATGATTTAATAATTGAGTCCCATAGGTTTTTAACACAGATTGGTCTGATGAAAATAGATCGCTGTTTGTTAGATAGTAGTGAATTAATCCTATCCAGGTATTATATAGAAGATGGATAGGAATAGGGCGAAGAGTTCCTTCTGAAATCTCTTTTTCAGCAGCTAGGCTTATATGGTGAGAAATCATTGAGTTAATAGCTATATAAGTATTTCTGGCCTCAACTGGGAGCCTTCTTCTTTCAAGTATTAGTTTTTCGTAGAAATCTTCAAATTCTGATAAAGCATCTAAATGAGCTTGGAGCACCTGTTCTAAGTTTTTATTCTCATCAACTAGCTCATGTAGTCTAGCTGCAATTTTAGTACCAACAGTATTTATTACTTCTATTATTAAGGCCTCTTGAGTAGGAAAGTGAGAGAACACAGTTCCATGAGATACCTTAGCAGCATTGGCTATGTCTATGGTCTTAGTTGATAATATGCCATTGTTACTGAATTTTTCTGCAGCTATTTCTATTAGCTTATTTCTAGTCTCTCTTTTTTGAATTTGTCTTTTATTTTCTGACATTTAAAAACCTTCCTTTAAATGAGTTAAAACTCATTGAGTTATGACTCAATTATAATGTTGCTGTATTATATTGTCAATAAGTTTTTTGATAAAATATATTTATTATTCTCATTGACACCATATAGAAAATATTATATAAATAAGATAATAATTTAATAAGGTCTTATTAAGAGTGGTGGAGGGACTGGCCCTGTGAAGCCCGGCAACCAGTATGTTGCATACATGGTGCTAAATCCTGCAGCAATGCTGAAAGATAAGAAAACATCTATCTAAATCTCTTTCAGTAAAGAGATTTTTTTGCTATATAATAGAAAGATGTTATCTAAGGCTAGTTATATAAAGGTCTTAGACCAGTTTGTTAAGGTATGCTGTAAATATAGAGAATACTTTTTAACTCTTAACGATAAAGTTATTTTAACGAATTAAATTTTCAATACTTGATATTTATAAACAGTCAGAAAGAAAGGATTGGGGAGTTTTTTATGTCTGATGTTAATAAAAAAAGTAATAGTTTTAAGCAAGAGCTTATAAGCAAAGCTAAAGAGATGGGGGCAAATATAATAGGGTTTACACCAGTGGAGAGATGGGAACAGTTTAAGGATACCTCACAAGAGTACTTTCCACAGAATATATGGCCTGAAACCAGGACTGTAATTGTTTTGGGTATACAAATATTTTTACCAATGCTAGAAACAACACCTTCCATTGTTTATTCTGAGCTGTACAATACAACTAATAGAGTTCTGGATGAAACAGCGTACAAGCTTGCTAATTATCTAAATACCTTAGGCCATAGAGCTTTCTTTTTTCCTAGGGACGGGTATGGAGATATTTCAATTCTTGTAAAGAAACCAGCAGCAGCTTTTTCACATGTTATAGCAGGTAAGTATGCAGGACTTGGGACAATTGGTTATAACCATACTTTGATTACTAAGGAGTTTGGACCAAGAGTCAGATTGGTTTCTATTCTTACTGATGCTGAGATTGAGCCAGATGAACTAATTGAGGGAGAGCTCTGCATTAAATGTGAGATGTGTAAAAAATGTTGTCCTGCAGGAGTCTATACTACCAAGGAGACCTTGATAGCAGACATGGATAAAGTAAAATGTGCAGAATACCATGCCAATCTTAAAGAGGCTTATGCTTTCCCTTGTGGAGTGTGTATCAAGGTATGTCCAATAGGCCAAGATAGAAAGATATATGGTAACAATGCTAAGAAGTATTTAAATGAAAGAGAAGCCTTGGCCACTGGTGTAGGAATTGAGGAATATGCAGGCTGGATTCATACAAGAAACCATGGCTCAAAGGTTATTATAAAAGATTAGATATATTTATGAGGATTTATTTAGTAGGCTTAATTTCAGCATAAAAATTCAATTTTGTATAAACTTTAAAATTATAATTGGGGGATTTATTATGAAAGATAAAAATTTTAGTACAAAACTTACTCATCTAGGAGAGAAGAGTCCAAAATCAGTTTCAAGAGCAAAGACTATTCCTATATCAATGACCTCAGTTTTTGTGTTTGATGACGTTGAGACTCTTGATAAGGTTTATGAAAGTGAAGAAGAGGGCTATGTATATTCAAGAAATGGTAATCCAGGGCATGATGCTTTAGAGGAAATAATTGCTGGAATTGATGAAGGGGAAGAAGCTCAAGTATTCTCTTCAGGAATGGGAGCAATTGCTATGTCTATAGTTGCAAATGTAAAAGCTGGCGATCATATAATAGCTGCTAGTGTACTCTATGGAGGTAGTTATACCTTTCTTAAGGAGGAGCTTTCAAAGTTCAATGTTGAAGTAACTTTTGTAGATGTAGTAAATGAGAGCATAGAACAATATTTTAAACCAAACACAAAAGTGGTTTATGTAGAAACTATATCTAATCCTTTAATGGAAGTTATAGATATAAAGGCTATAGCAGAATTATCTCACAAAAATAATGCTAAGCTTATTGTAGATAACACCTTTGCAACAGCTGTAATATGCCAGCCTCTAAAGCTTGGAGCAGATGTTGTAGTATATAGCGCTACTAAATACTTATGTGGGCATAGTGATGTTACTGGCGGTATAGTTGTGGCTGATAAGGAAAATATAAAGAAGATAAGAAATACTGGAGCTTTATACGGACCAATGATGAGTCCTTTCGATGCATGGCTTTTAATAAGAAGCTTAAGAACCTTGGAGCTTAGAGTAAAGAAGCATTCCGAAAATGCATTAAAGCTGGCAGAATACTTAGATAAGCATGAAAAGATTAAGAGTGTTTATTACCCAGGACTTAAAAACTCACCTTATTTTGACACAGCAAAAGAACTGTTCAATGGGGATGATTTTGGAGGTATGCTTAGTATAGATGTAGTAGATGGAGAAAGAGGTGCTTATGAATTAATAAGAAATCTTGAAAACATAAAGTTTGTTCCAAGTCTTGCAGGGGTTACTACCTCAGTGTCATACCCAGTTAAGACTTCTCATAGAGCACTTACAGATGAAGAACTTAAAAAGGCCAATATATCCAAAGGACTTATAAGAGTTTCTGTAGGGCTTGAAGATATAGATGATATAATAGCTGAGTTTGATAAAGCTTTAGCAAAGCTATAGAAGCTAAAAAGTAGAATTACACCACCTAGTTTTAGGGTAATAACCTTAGCTAAGTGGTGTAATTTTATTTTTAGGCTCTGTTAAAGTACCGTGTTTAAATTAAGTGGTCAGTCATCCGATGCTTAAATGAGCTTGAGCTAATAGCTCGCTCATATAGCATCTCCTTCTTGACCACTTAATTTAAACAATATTATTAAACATAGCCTATTTTTAAAATGATATTTACATATCGTTTAGAATATATAAATGCCAAATTAAAAAATATACGGTGGTGAAGTATAGGATTTAATAAAAGTGCATTAGTTCATCTTTAACTTTTTTACTAGAGAATAAGCTAATTCATTAACTAATAATAAAATACCATATCCAAGTAAGCTTCCTAAAAAGCTGCAGCATATAGATACTATACTATATGTAATAGGTATTGAAATTATTTTAGATAAGCTAAAAAAAATAACTAATGCTAAATCTATATATGATGTTAAAAATAAAACTCTTAGTATTGAGGTTACTTTTGAAGATAGAAAGGACATCCAATAACCTAAAGGCACAAACAATGTAATAGATGCTATCCCCATTAATGCTAGAGAACTGCTTTTTTGAAGATCAATACCAGGCATAGGTGTTCTATTTCCTAAAAAGAATATTATAAGCAATAACATGATTCCTATAACAAAAGATGATTTGTTTCTATAGCTGAATAAGGAATTTTTCATTGAAGCTTTTAAATTATTTATTTCTCCAAAGCTTTCAATAGCTTTCTCTATTGCGTCAGTTTCAGAAAAACCTTCAGAGATGTATTGAACTTTTAACATCATCAGATGGTCCATAAGTTCATCTGTTAGTTCAGATTTTTGTTTTTTAGTAGCCTTTAGGTCAGATACTATGGATTTAATGTACTGGTCAAATGGTCCCATGAAAATCCCTCCCTGCAATTGTTAATAAGTTTATTTAGAACATCCCACTCATTAAGTTTTTGAGACAATACCTTTCTGCCATTGGCGGTGATACTGTAATATTTACGTCTACCCCCAGTTTCTGAATCACCCCAATAAGAGTTTATTAAGTCCTTCTTTTCTAATCGCTGAAGTGCAGGGTATAAGGTACCCTCGCCAATAATATAGATTTCATCACTTTTTTCTTTTAACCTTTTGGCAATCTCGTAGCCGTAAAGATCTTCCTTTTCAATAAGAGATAATAGAAGTATTTCTATACTTCCTCTCATAAGCTCCTTATCCATAAATATACTCCTTTCCATTTATTTATAACCATTGTATTACTAAATACATCGCAATACAATGGTATTTGCGAAAAATATTGCTCATATGATAAAAAAAGTAATTTATAGGTTCTATATAACAAAAGTATGTAATTACTGACAAGCTTCGACTTTTATTGACATGAAGATGGTGAGAACTTATAATTATATCAAGCGAGTACTTACTCGCCTTCGAACGGAGGAAAGTTAATTATGGAATTCTTCATAAAAAGAAAAGAAAGAATAATTTTAACAGCAATTGAGATTATAAGTGAATTAGGGTTTCAAGGACTAGCAACTAAGGAAATATCGCAAAGACAGGGGATTTCCGATGGAACTTTATATAAGCATTTTAGAAATAAGGATGAAATTATATTAGGTATATTAGATTATTTTTCAAAGTTTGATGATAGTATAAGACAATCAATTGAATTAAGTAATTTTTCAGCTAAGGAAAGTATAAGGTTTTTTGTAAAGATGCGTATAGAGTATTACGAAAATTATCCAGCTATCACTGCAGTGGCAGAGCTACATGAGACCTTCAAGCATGAAAGTGAAGAAATTAAAAAAAGAAATAAAGATATTTTTGAGGATAGATATAAATTAATCATGCATTACATAGAGAAAGGTAAGAAGAATGGAGAGTTTCGAGTGGAAGTAGATAGTGAAGCTTTAACCGATATGATCCTAGGTTCTAGTAGAGAAGCTATATTGAAATGGAGATTAAATGATTATAATTTCCCTTTAAAGGATAGAGTTATGAATACAATAGATATGATTTTGAAATATAGCTAATAATACTAATTATAGATAGGAAGGTGTACTTATGAAAAAAATTTTAATTGTTGATGATGCTGCTTTTATGAGAATGACTCTTAAGGCAATACTTGAGAGAAATGGCTTTGAAGTAGTAGGAGAAGCGGTAAATGGTGTTGATGCAGTAAATAAATATATGCTTTTAAAGCCTGATATTGTAACTATGGATATAACAATGCCAGAAATGGACGGGGTTGAAGCTTTAGCAGAGATTAAAAAGAAAGACCCAGCTGCAAAGGTTGTAATGATATCAGCGTTAGGACAAGAAACCTGGGTTAAGAAAGCTGTTATGTTAGGTGCAAAAGGTTTTGTGGTAAAGCCATATAAGGAAGAGTATGTTGTGGAAACTTTAAATAAACTATAAGGGAGTGTCGCGAAATGATTAATTTTTAATCAGGAGCGATGCTCCTTTTCGGCTTAAAGAAAGAAATATCCACAAAATTGAAATATCAAATCAATTTTGTGGATATTTTTGAATTTTAAACGCACTTAAACAAACCTAGCGACCAGGTTCCATAATTAGGCAGTAGGTTTTAGTTCATGAAGATGTTTTTGAGTTCTTCCATTTTGTATTTTTGAATGTAATTTATTAATGTTATAGCCAATACAAAGTAAAATAAATTCAGTTTTAACACTAATTTTTCCACGTGTTAAAAATCTATTGAATTCATAATCACTTTTAAGAACGCCAAATGCTCCTTCGACCTGAATAGATCTATTCATTCTTAATTTAGTTCCAAATTCAGTTGTAATATTTCTATAAGATACTTCACGCTTTTCAACAAAAGTTTTTGACACTTGCATCTTTCTATTTCCTTTTGCTTTCGTGCACTTCGATTTATGAACGCAGTTTTCACAGCTTTCACACTCATAAATAGTAACTTCTGATTTGTATCCACTGGCGGATCTTCTATGAGTAATCGAAGTAGGGAGTAACTTTCTATTGTTATTGCAGACATAAAAATCTGATTCGGCATCATATTTCATATTTTCTCTCTTGCTTATATCATTTTTAAAACTTCTTTTTTTCCATTTCTCATAAGTTTGAGGCTTTATGTATGGAATCTGATTATTGGATTCTAAAAACAAATAATTCTCTTCGCTTTCATAACCAGAATCTGCAATTACATTATGATATTTATGACCAGTTTTCTCTTCCATATTATTAAGCATAGGTATTAATGTTGATATGTCATTTCTATCATCAAATATTCCGACGCCGGTTACGTATTCACTTTCGACTCCGATTTGTACATTATATGCCGGTTTTAATTGTCCATTTCTCATATGATCGTCTTTCATTTGCATGAAAGTTGCGTCTGGATCAGTTTTAGAATAACTATTTCTATTTGAAAATATAGTTTTGCTGAAATTATATTTTTCTTGTCTCTCTTTATATTCCGATAGTTGTTCTGTCCATTTCTGAATTTTAGTTTTTCTTTTACCTATCCCGTAAACAAATTCTATGTTTCTATTCTCTTTTTCATGTAAAAGCCATTGAAGTATTTTATCAATATCAACTATCAATGTTTCTTTTTCGATACTAAATTCTTTCAGTTCCTCAAGGTTGATATTTTTAACAAGAGTAAGAATTTTATCAAACATTTTCTCTTCATTCTTGTAAATAGCTTTCTTCCAAACAAAAGTATATCTATTGGCATTCGCTTCGATCTTAGTACCATCAATAAATACATTTTCAAATAATATTTCATTATGATTAGCTAAATAATTAACTTGCTGATAAAATAAATCTTCAATCACTTCGTCTGATAGATACTCTTTACGAAATCTACTAATTGTAGTATGATCAGGTGCTTTGCATCCTTTTAATAGCCACCTGAAATTTATATCTCTTTTACATGATTTCTCTATTTTTCTGCTTGAATATATATTTTGAGAATAAGCATAAGATATTATTTTGAACATGATTTTTGGTTCCACTGCCGGTTTTCTTCCGAAGGAAGAGTACGCCTTATACAACTTTCTATAATTTAATCCCTCCAATACATGGCTTAGCAAGCGGACTGAATCATCTTCAGGTATCAAGTTTTCTAAGTTTAATGGTAATACAAGTTGAAAATCATCATTAAACTCGGTATAATTTTTATTGTATGATTTAGTTAGTAGCATAATTTAATTATACAATTAATGTGAGTTCTTCGGAATTCACATTTTTTTATTTCGGCAAAAAAATTGGCTGCTACCAAACTAACTATGTTAGTTTTGCAACAGCCCCATTTTCATTTATGCTATATTTAAAGCTTGTTTATGTAATGTACTTTAACGGCACTAGAATATGAAGGTGGTCAAATATGCCTTGTTGGAATTACATGAACTTTTTAACAGAAAAGAAAAATTAGATTCGTACGATAATAGTACTATGCGTTTAGAAAAAATACGAAATTTAATAAGGAAATTAAATACATTAAAAAAAGTTTAATGTTAATAGACATAATTTTTCATATGCATTATAATTATTATTGATATTATGAAATTAATGTCAAAAAATAAATAAAATTGTCTTATAGGAAGGAGGCTTTGTGTTCTGATATGAAAAAAATGAAAAGTAGTAGAGTAAAGCGTATGGTTTTTATTATTTTCTTAATTGTAATATTCATATACAACATAAGTCTATCTTCTAATAGTACCTTTATAAAAGCAGAGCAACAGCCCAAAAATATTTTGTTAATCAATTCCTATGATAGTACATATACCTGGACATTACTACAAACAAATGGTATTTTAGAAACCTTTAAGACTTCTTATCCAAATTCTAAGATATATGTAGAATATATAGATTGGAAGAACAACCCCTATAGTGAAAATTTAGACAAGTTTAAAGACATCATTAAGTATAAATATTCCAATAAGAAAATAGATTTGGTTATGACAACTGATGATGCTGCACTAAACTTTTCTATAAAAAATAGAAGTGAGATTTTTGGAGATATTCCAATAGTATTTTCAGGAGTTTATGAAGAAACAATACCGGAAATAATTAAGGAATCCAATAATACATATGGAGTAATAGAAAAAATAGATGTAGAGGACACAATAAAAGCTGCATTAAATATATATCCAATTGCAAATAAGATATACGTGGTTCATGACAATACAGAGTCAGGGACAGCATCCTTTAAAGAAGTTAAAAGTGCAGTGAGTAAGTTAGGAATTAATATAAATTTAGATTCTATTAACAATATTGATTTATATGACTTTAATACAGCCTTGCCGAATATTGATAAAAACAGCATCATTTTAATGACCACTTATGCTAGAGACAGCACAGGTAGAACAGTTCAGCATGAAGAGGTAGCATACTACCTAAGTAAAAGGATAGAAGTTCCTATATTTACTGTTTATGAAACAGGACTTAATCATGGAGCCCTTGGCGGTAGTGTACTAAGTGGTGAGAGGCATGGGAGGAGCGCTGCTGAGATTGCAATTAAGATCATAAATGGAGAAAAAATCAGTAAGAATATATTAGGAGCTAAGGGATCAGTTAGAGGTATTTATGATAATCAAGTAATGAAAAAGTTTGGTATAGGTTTGGATAAGATACCTAGGGGAAGTGAGGTAATAAATAAGGATTTCTCTTTTTATGCTTCATATAAACATCTAGTATGGATAATAACAGGAATCATTAGTTTATTGATTATATTCATAGTAATCTTAATGAGAAACGTAGTAAGAAGGAAAAAAGCTGAAAATAAATTAATAGAAAGTAATTATCAATTATCTGAGATATACGAAGAGTTGTCAGCTTCAGATGAGGAGCTTAGAGATCAATATATTAAGTTAGAGGAAAGTCGAGATCTTATACAGAAGAATGAAGAAATGTATAGAATTATCTTTGAAACCGCTAACGATGGTCTTTGGGAGATTGACTTAGAAACTGGTGAAAGATATTTCTCAGATAGATGGCATGAGATTTTTGGACTTACTAGAAGTGAAGTCAAAACCATGGAAGATTGGTTTAGTATAGTTCATCCAGAAGATGTTTTAGTAGCTCGGGGTGTTATATATGATATTATTTCTGGAGCTTTAGAAAGCTTTTCCTGTGATTATAGGATAACAAGTAAGGATGGAGACTATAAGTGGATTCATGCTATTGGAAAAGTAATAAGAGATAATCATGGAAGATCATTTAAGTTAGTGGGATCTCATTCGGATATACACGAGAGAAAGCTTCAGGAAGAGCAAATCAGACAAATGGCATTCTTTGATTCACTTACAGGGTTGCCTAATAGGGTAGAAATCGCTAATAACTTTGATAATTTAGTGAAGAATAATAATAAAAACATAGCTGTGATATTTATGGATATAGATAATTTTAAAAATATTAATGATTCCTTTGGTCATACAGTTGGAGACGATCTGCTTATCGAAGTATCGAAAAGAATTAAAAACTTTACTAGAGATAGAGGAATAGTAGCCAGACTAGGAGGAGATGAGTTTTTAATATTATTACCTAATATAGACGATAAGGGGGTTAATGAGTATATTAGTAATTTATCTAATAGACTAGAGGCTAAGATAATAATAAATGGAATAAAAGTTATAGCTTCAGCAAGTTTTGGAGCTGCAGTTTATCCAAGAGATGGAGAGAATTTTGAGGATCTTCTGAAGAATTCTGACACTGCCATGTACAAGTCTAAGGAAGTTGGTAAAAGGACCTTTACTTTTTTTGAAAAATGGATGAATGATAATATATTAGAAATGGTTATAATGGAAAATCAATTAAGAACTGCTTTAGAAAAAGATGAATTTATATTACATTATCAACCAAAGATTTCACTTAAGGATTCAAGGATTGAAGGCTTTGAAGCTTTGATAAGGTGGAATAGTGAGTTATTAGGTTTTGTTTCTCCATTAAAGTTCATCTCTTTGGCAGAAAAGACAGGTTTAATCATAGAAATAGGACAATGGGTTTTAGAGAAATCCTGTGAATTTATTGAGAAAATACATAGCTTAGGCTACAAGGATATAAGTGTTTCGGTAAATGTATCAGTAGTACAATTGCTACAGGATGACTTTATATCTATGGTGGAGGATGTTATTTCTAAGTATGATATCCAATCTAAATTTATAAACTTGGAAATTACTGAGTCTATACTTATGGAGTCAATAGATAAAAATATTTCTAAATTAAATAAGCTTAAAGAAAAATCTATAAGTATATCTCTAGATGACTTTGGAAAGGGATACTCTTCACTTACTTATTTAAAAGATATGCCTTTTGATGTTTTGAAGATAGACAAGGTGTTTATAGATGAGCTAAATGCAGAGAGTATAAGTAGCTCAAATGAAAGCATAGTAGGGATAATAATACAACTAGCTCATCATATGGGACTAAAGGTTGTTGCTGAAGGCGTGGAAACAGAAGAGCAGTATCTATATTTGTCTAAGCAACACTGTGATATTGTCCAAGGTTATTTTATATCAAAGCCTTTACCAGAAAACCAAATAGCAGACCTGTTAAAAAGGTATAATGCTATAAATTAAAAATAAACCGAGTATTGCTTTTACTATAGGTTAAGATAATTGCTAATGAACATGATCATTAGCAATTTTTTACTGTTAATGGAATCATATTTTTTTTGTTATCTAAGCCTACGAATATTAAGGGTAGACAGTAAAAAAGTAGGAGCATGCCACCTGCCAGAATTTGCCTATATACGTTCAGGAAGGGCAGATGTGCAAAAAAGTAACTAAAGAAAATCGATTTAGCAATTTTTTTACCGTCTAGGAAGCGATAATAATATAAAATACAGTGCAAACATGTGTTCTTTTTGATATAATAGTTATATTGTCTAATTTATATAGAGCCTTTTCAGATGGAGGGATTATTTTTGGATAGCAGAATAATTCATGTTGATATGGATGCCTTTTTTGCATCAGTAGAGATATTGGATAATCCAAGATTAAAGGGTAAGCCGGTTATAGTGGGAGGAACTTCTAATAGGGGTGTGGTAGCAACATGCTCTTATGAAGCCAGACGTTTTGGAGTAAAAAGTGCAATGCCTATCTTTATGGCCAAGGAACTATGTCCAAATGCTGTTTTTCTTAAACCTAGATTTGGCAGATATAAGGATATATCAAATAATATATTCAACATTTTTCGCAGCATAACTCCTTACATAGAGCCATTAAGTATTGATGAAGCCTACTTGGATGTAAGTCATATAAAACAAGATCCTGTGGATATAGCTAATAATATAAAAAATAGGGTTAGAAATGAGATAGGATTAACACTATCTGTTGGTATATCCTATAATAAGTTTTTGGCTAAACTTGCTTCGGATTGGAATAAACCTAATGGATTAAAAATAATAAATAAAGATATGGTTCCAAAGATTTTGTTTCCATTACCGATAAATAAGATATACGGACTTGGATCAAAGTCAGTTAAGAAGCTTAATAATATAGGAATATTTACCGTTGAGGAACTGTATAGGCTTCCAGAGGATATATTTGTCGAGTATTTTGGTAAGTTTGGTCATGAAATTTATGATAGAATAAGAGGTATAGACAACAGAAAGGTTATAACATCCAGAGAAAGAAAGTCTATTGGGAAGGAAACTACTTTGAGAACTGATACTAATGACTTTATTGAACTTAAAGAGTATATTAAAGAGTTTTCTAGCGAGATAAGTTCTATTCTCAAAAATAGAAACTTTAGTGCAAGGACTATTACGTTAAAAATTAAGACAGCCTCATTTATGAATCATACTAAGAGTAGAACATTGAATATATATATAAATGAAGAAAAAGACTTGTATAAAGAAGCACTAGATATATTAGAAGGTATGGAATTAGAAGAAAAGATAAGATTGATAGGATTATCAGTTTCATCTTTGAAAGAAGGGACTATAGAACAAATGTCTTTTTGGAGTAAATAAGTTTGTAGAGTCTATAAATATTAAATAATGGCGATAATTATTATAGGAGATATGGATTTTACAAGGATAAGTTTCTTGGGAAGGGGATTATTATATATGGAACACAATTTAAATATACAAAACGGAGCTTTATTTCATAGTGACTCAATTAAGATAGAGGCTTCACCATTTGAAGTTTTATCTAGTTTCGGTGTAAGTGAAGATGATGTTGTGGCAGATATTGGATGTGGAAAGGGTAATTTTACTATACCCTTAGGAAAGTTAATCAGTAAAAACAAAATCTATGCTCTAGATGTATCTGAAAAGATGCTAGATGAAGTAGATAAAAGGGCTATGTTTAGCGAACTAAATAATATTATAACTATAAAAACTGATGATGATAATCTTAAATTGGAGTCGGCTTCAATTAACTTTGCATTATTATGTGATGTTATTCAAGAAGTACAAGATAAAAAAGTTTTCTTAGCTGAGGTAGGTAGGATATTAAAGGCTAATGGAAAGCTAGCTTTCTTCAATCATTCAATGGAATGCGAAGAGCATCAAGTAAAGACGAGAGATTTGATTTCTATAGATAGCGCTAAGGATCTACTAGCTAAAGCTGGTTTTAACATAGAGAAGATTTATAATTTTAGCCAGTCAACCTATGGAATATTAGCAGTAAAAATGTAATCTTAATAAATACTTAGATGAATAGAACTTTATCACATACGGATAAAAAATCACATATAAAAAATCGCTAACATAAATACAGTTAGCGATTTTTTATATTATTTCAATTCTATAAAACCTTATTATTTATAACTTACGAAGAATTCCATTACGTTTGAATTTTGATCGTAACTATAAGAGAAGCCCTTGGAGCTATTTATGTTCTTCAATTCTGGGTGTTTAGAGATAACATCCACTAAAGCACTAGGAGAAAATGTATTAGTGTCATAATTGCTTGTCTTACATATTATAGTGGTTTTACTTTTTGCAAGTCCATCATATATGATACTGTAAAAATCATTCTTGTTGTTAGCTAATAGATTATTAACTTTAAAATAGTTTGCAGCAGTGCTTGTAGCTGCAGGATAGTTGTTTCTATTCCAGCTATGATCTCTTGATATCTGACTATCAGTTATATTAAAGTAATTATAGCTTAAAAGGTTACCTGAGGATGATATAGGATCATCAAAGGTTGAATCTAATTGATAATAAGCACCGTTTATATTAACAAGATTCCAAGCGTGAGGCACTCCATTAGCAGTACCGGTAACTATCTTAGTTGACACACCAGCTGCATTTAATAGTCTATACATAGCCTCAGAGTACCCTTGGCATACAGCAACCTTCTTAAAGAAAACGCCGTAAGCGGTAAAGGAATCATCAGGTAATGTGTTGGCTTCAAGGTTTTTAGAATCATATACTGTATTGTTTACAACATAGTCATGCAAGGCTACTTCTTTTTGAAAATCATTCATTCCTTGTTTTATCACGGAACTGACAACAGATTGGACCTTTGAATTAACCGCTGCTATCTGAGACATAAAGCCATCCTTGCCAGCTTTATAGTTAAAGTGCAGAACTACAATGTTTCCAGTGGTATTATACTGAACATTTGATAAATAGCCAGCATATCCGGTTTCACTAGCTACTCTTAATGCGTAATCTGATATATCCTCATTGATTGAAAGCTTTGATAAATCTACAGATATATCAGTTCCAGTTTCAATGCTTTTCTTTATTGCTTCATATAAAGAAGATTCAGATGACACATTGGCTTTAGTGGCATTACTTGTCTTTATACTTGTAGATTTACTTGATGTTACTGACTTGACTGCAGAAGCTCCACTATTTTTTTCACCAGAAGCTTGAGAATTTGAATTTTTTCCATTAGAACTAGTGTTACTGCTTTTTGACGAAGTAGTAGAAGATGAAGTTCCAGTAGGAGGTTCATATTTTATTACATTAGGCTCACTGCTAACAGGAGTACTGGTTACCACCGCTTCTACTTTAGTACAACCAGACAATGCTACGCTTAGAGTTATTATAGCGCAAATCATAAGAGAAAGTTTTTTTGTATTCATAAACAGCTCACCCCTTCAATTTCTATAAATATTTCTTCTTTTTAAAAAATAGGTACTCTATTAATGCTATGGCAATAGCTATTAAAAAAGCTAAAGCAAGACCGAATTTATTTGATAGCAAAGGCATATTCTCAAAATTCATTCCAAATACTCCGGTAATGATTGTCAATGGTAAAGTGAATATAGTTATAAAGGTTAAAAGTTCCATGGTTTTATTCATCTTATTTCCGGAAATAGAATTATATATGTCGATACAGGAGTATATGGAGCTTTCAACATTTTCTACTATTTGTAATGCATGGTCAAAGGAGAAGAAAACTTTATTATACATAATCTGATCAGACAGCTCGTCCTCTAGATAGTTGACCATTGATTTATAGTAAGTGGTATACCTTTTTATAAGAGAAACTATTTTTTTCTTTTTAAGAATTTGTTCCATTTCTATAACCTTATCAGAAATAGCATTTTCGAATAAATCCTCTATGGTTTCATTAAGTCTCATAAGCTTGTCCATATAAGTGAAAGATAAATATTCAAATAAGTGAAGCAATAAGGACTTTGAGTTCACAGTAGTATCTGTGGTTAATTTTTCTTTTAAAAACTCGATGCAAGATTTATCCTTTAGGTTTACTATTAAGGTATCTTTATATAAAATAGCTTCTATTATATATTTACTATGGGTATTTAAGTAGGGGATACTTAGAAGTATTGTGTTTTTATCTTTGTGAACAATATCTCTAGTTACTGTGATTGAAGTATTTTTATGAGGAGTCTTAAAAAAACTCTCATTTTTATCTTGTGATATATATAAGATTATATCTGAATTCATATCCTTAAGATTATCTATGGATGTGTTACCTACAGAATGTCCATCTTTATAAAATATATAAGCCACAATGCGCCTCCGAAAATATAATATTACTTTCTATAAAGAGATTAAAGAAGTCTCTTTATAGATATAGATGTATCACTTTGAAATAAAATATATATTTCGAAACTTCTCTCAGAACCCAGCGAAGTTTTGAGAATAACTTAGGATACAGATGATACATCTTTAATTATAAGATAAATAATGAAAGGTAACAACTATGATTATTATGGTAGATAAGGAGGACAATATCTGTGAGTAAAAGATGTAAAATTTTCTAAAAGCTAAAAATGCCCTCACACAGTTCATCTAAATTAGAACTATGCGAAGGGCAACAAATGCATATGTATTATTTTAAGCTAGTTTTGGAAGTTTTTCTGCAAATTTGTAAAAGTCTTCATAACTTCCTTTGTGATCAGCCTTAGCTTCATCGGCAGATCTTTGCAATAAGTTATCAGTTATTAAGTAGGTCTCTATGCCGATATTCCCAGCAACCATATCTTCTTCAACATCATTACCTACCATAATGCAATCTCCAGGACTTTTTCCTAGATCTTTCAATATTTCTTCATAGAACTTAACTTGTGGTTTACAGTAGTGGTTCTTTTCATATGAAGATATGTATACAAAGTCATCAACATTAAGTCCAGCCCAGCTTATTCTATGTAGTATAGCTTTTAGAGGAAACAGTGGGTTAGTTGCTATAACAAGTTGGTAGCCTTTTTCCTTTAATAGGGCTACACTCTTTTTTATATGTTCATTTTCATAAACTGCCTTTTTTGCATTTAAGAATCCAGAATCGTAAAAGCTATAAAATCTTTCTTTATAAATATTTATATCTGTATCTATTCTAGTAGCAAAGTCTTCTAAGAATACTTCTTCATTGGTTTTGAAATCAAGACTTTTTACCATAGCTTCAGTGGAAGCCCATATGTTTTTCGCTAAGGTTTTTCCATCAATAAGATCGGAAAGGTAAATGGCCATTTCTGTAAAATATATTTTTGTGAATTCATCTGTATCCATAGGTAGTAAAGTACCATCTAAATCAAATAATATAGTGTTCATATAATTCTCCTGTCATAAATAAAGTCTAATAAATATTATAAATTAATAATTATGATTGTACAATATTGTAGGGAACCTTTATGTAACAACATGTTTTTTGAAAAAACAAATTCACAATAGTTGTTAACATGTTACTATAAGTGCTGTAATTGTTTACCCAATATAATTTTAATTATAGAATTATATCAAAGGGAGTGGTGATTGTGATATACGATAAATTAAGTAAATTTCCCGAAAACTTTCTTTGGGGATCAGCTTCAGCAGCATATCAGGTAGAAGGTGCGTGGGATGAAGACGGAAAAGGTCCATCAGTATGGGACATATATACTAAGATACCAGGTACAACATACATGGGCACTAATGGTGATGTGGCAGTAGATCATTATCACAGATATAAAGAAGACGTTGCTTTAATGAAAGAAATGGGACTAAAAGCATATAGATTTTCTATTGCATGGAGTAGAATATATCCAAATGGAAAAGGCGAAGTAAACCAAGAAGGTTTAAAATTTTACGATAATCTTATAAATGAATTAATTGCAAATAATATAGAGCCAGTAGTTACAATATATCATTGGGATGTACCTCAGGCTTTAATGGATGCTTACGGTGCTTGGGAGTCTAGAGAAATTATAAATGATTTTAATGAATATTGTATAACTTTATTTAAGGCTTTTGGAGATAGAGTTAAGCATTGGGTTACATTGAATGAGCAGAATGTATTTATAGGTCTTGGCTATGGTTCAGCACTTCACCCACCAGGAGTAAAGGATCAAAAAAGACTTTATGAAGCAAATCATATAGCATTCTTAGCAAATGCAAAAGCTATACAATCTTTTAGAAAGTATGTTCCTAATGGAAAAATAGGGCCAAGCTTTGCTTATTCGCCAGCATATCCAGCTAGTTGTAAACCAGAAGATATATTGGCTTTTGAGAACTATGAGGAATTAAATAATTATTGGTGGATGGATGTTTATGTAAGAGGTGAATATCCTGCAATAGCCTTTAAGTATTTACAAAGCAAAGGGTTAGCTCCAACCATAAAGGATGGAGATATAGAACTTTTAAAAGCAGGTACTCCTGATTTTATGGGAGTTAATTACTACAGAACCACTACAGTAGAAGCCAATCCGCTTGATGGGGTAGGCGAAGGTAAAATGAATACTTCTGGTAAGAAGGGAAGTACTCAAGACAGTGGTATCCCAGGGGTGTTTAAGACTAAAAGAAATGAGCATCTTGAAGCTACTAACTGGGACTGGGAGATTGATCCTGAAGGCTTAAGAGTTGCACTTAGAAGAATTTCAAATAGATACGGGCTTCCTGTGTTAATAACTGAAAATGGACTAGGTGAATTTGATAAGCTAGAAGAAAATGATGTTGTGAATGATGATTATAGAATAGATTATTTAGAAGCTCATGTTAAGGCTTGCAAGGAAGCAATAACTGATGGTGTAAATCTTATAGGTTATTGTACATGGTCCTTCACAGATCTTTTGAGCTGGTTAAATGGATATCAGAAGCGTTACGGTTTCGTTTATGTAAATAAAGATGAAACTGGTGACAAGGATTTAAGAAGAATTAAGAAGAAGAGTTACTATTGGTATAAAGATATTATAGCTACCAACGGTGATGATTTATAAAAAGCAAACCCTTATAGTTAATATATAATAAGTTCCACTTTATAGATAGCTTAATATATTAAGCTATCTATAAAACAGTACCTATTGCTGTATTTTAGAAGTATTAGCTTCTTTGATATAGTAGTAGGTACATTTTTATTTTCGCTGTGTTTGAAAGTACTATTGAAATTAAGTGGTTAGGAAGGAGATACTATATGAGAGAGCAATTAGCGCAAGCTTATTAAAGTATCGGGAGACTGACCATTTAAATACAACCTGGTACTTTAAAAGCATATTTATTTTTATCCTATTATAAAGTAACAAACTTATATTAACGATTCATATAATATATAAGAAAAATTTTATGTTTGATATTTATACGAGCTATAACTACTTATTTGAATTATGAGCGAGGTTTAGAAAGACTAGCTATGCTAAAATCAGTAGTAGGCTTAAAAGGTAAATTATTAGACAATTCTAAGAATTTTTCGAATTTGAAAGAATTTTTTTGCTATGATATCATTATAGCTATAATGTTTTAGGAGGTATTTAATATATGGACCCGAGCCCGTATAGTAGTAGTATTTTGTTTCAATTAATATTAATAGTTATTTTAACACTAGTAAATGCTTTTTTCTCATCTGCAGAAATGGCAATAGTTTCCTTGAATAAGAATAGGATTAAAAACCTTGCTGACAAAGGAAATAAGAAAGCCATATCTCTAATCAGACTTTTAGACGAACCGAGTAACTTTTTAGCAACTATACAAGTTGGTATAACTCTTGCGAGCTTTTTTGCCAGTGCTTCAGCTGCTACTGGAATAAGCAGTCACTTTTCCACATTTTTAGATAAGTTTAATATACCTTATAGCAGCCAGATTTCTTTAGTTGTTATAACTATATTACTATCATACTTTACACTGGTATTTGGAGAATTGTTTCCAAAGAGAATTGCTCTTCAGAATTCTGAGGGGATAGCGATGTTCTCAGTTATGCCTATTTTGTTTGTTTCAAAGGTAACTAGTCCTTTTATAAAGTTCCTTTCAGGATCTACTAATTTGCTTTTGAGACTAGTTGGAATTGATGATAAGAATTTAGAAGAAAAGGTTTCTAAGGAAGAAATAAAGTCACTGGTTCAAGTTGGACAAGAGCATGGTGTTATAAATGAAACTGAAAAAGAAATGATAGAAAGTATAATTGAGTTTGATGATAAGTTAGCTAAAGAAGTAATGACTCCAAGAACAGAGGTATTTTTATTAAACATAAATACTCCAATAAGAGAGATATCATCAAAACTGTTAAACGAAAACTTCTCTAGAGTCCCTGTTTATGAAGACGATATTGACAATATAATAGGGATATTATATATGAAGGATTTCTTCTTTCAGGCCAATAAAACTGGTATTGATAAGATCAATTTAAGAAGCATACTAAGAGCTCCTTATTTTGTTCCTGAAACAAAGAATATAGATACTCTTTTTAAGGAACTTCAAGACTCTAAGAATCATATGGCTATCCTTATAGACGAATACGGTGGATTCTCAGGAATAGTTTCTATTGAAGACCTGATTGAAGAGGTAATGGGTAATATCTTTGATGAGTATGATGACAATGATAATGAAAGTGAAATTAAGAAGTTAGATAATAACACTTATTTAATAGATGGTCTTTTATCCATAAATGATGTTAATGATCATCTCCATTTGGATATAGAAACTGATAACTTTGATACTATAGGTGGTTTCCTTGTAAGTATGATAGGTAAAATTCCTAGAAGTGAAGAGGAAAAGATTGTAGAGTATAAGAATGTTATGTTTAAGGTTGAAGAAGTTGGAGATAAGAGAATAAAGAAAATAAGGGCGTGTATGTCCAGATAAAAAAACAGCTAGGAGTATTTACTCTTAGCTGTTTTTTTGCTGCCAGATTTTCCTCATATACTTTTTACATGGTTAAAAGTGTATTAGAACATAATATATATATTAACTTGATAAATCTGTAGAAAGGAGCTTGTTGGCGTCTCATAAAAAATGAATTTAATTAAGAATAATATTTATATAGTTCTATGAGAATTTGTCAGCAGTATTTATATGAAGAAGTTTTTGTCGGTGATAATAGCCTTAATGATTATTATTTTGTCCATATGGAAGTTTGGTTATATCGTAAGGAATAAGTTATCTACATATAAGGAAGAAGATATCAGTTTTGTTTCTAAAGTAGATTCTAAGAATTTTTATATTTATGATATTGGAAAGTGGAAGAAGCAGTTTGTTAAAGGGGTAAATATAGGTGCGGCAAAACCAGGAACTTTTCCAGGGGAACTTGCTATAACTAAGGAAGAATATAAGAGATGGTTCAAGTATATAGGAGAAATGAATGCTGATTATGTAAGAGTATATACTACTTTAAAACCAAGTTTTTACGAAGCACTTTATGAATATAATAGGGAGTCGATTAAGCCTATTTATCTATTTCAAGGCCTTTGGATA
Source organism: Clostridium manihotivorum (assembly GCF_004015185.1). GTDB lineage: Bacteria > Bacillota > Clostridia > Clostridiales > Clostridiaceae > Clostridium_AR > Clostridium_AR manihotivorum. The sequence continues at coordinate 1,106,331 of NZ_CP025746.1, forward strand.
AATGAAGAGAATATATCTAAAATAAAGAATGCTGAAGATAGTAAGATAAAGCTTCAGGCAAAGGAGGATATAAAGGCTTTAATAGATATAATCCATGGAAAGGCAGAGCTTCCTGAGAAAAGAGGATATGCCAGTGGAGTATATAAGAAAGACGTATCTTCATATGTTGCAGGTTGGATACTTGGTATAGAGTGGGATCCTGATTTTGTTATAAATACTGATGAAATTAATACTAAAGGTAGCAGCTATGAAGGTAAATACTTATATACAAAGGGAGCATCACCTTTTGAAAAGTTTCTTTGTGAGATAGGGGATTATGCTATAGATTATGAAACCGCAAACTATAAGATGCAAAGGCCTACAAGCTTTACTAATTGGGTTACTACAGATATGTTAGCTCACCCAAATGAACCACTTCCAAAAGAAGATAAGGTTTCTGTTAATACGGAGCATATAAAAAGGAAGGAAGCCTTTAAGCCTGGGTTATTTGCTTCCTATCATATATATCCTTATTATCCTGATCTTATGAACTATCAGCATGATTATGCTAATTATAAAGATCCAGACGGAAAAACCAATACTTATAGAGCTTATTTGAAGGATCTTATAAAAAAGCATACGGTTCCAGTATTAGTAGCAGAGTTTGGCATACCAGCTTCCAGAGGATCGGCACACGTCAATATACATATGGGGTTTAATCAAGGAGATGTGGATGAGAAGAGTCAAGGAGAAATGAATAAGTTCATGCTGCAGAACATATACGATGAAGGATATATGGGTGGCTTAGTTTTTACTTGGCAGGATGAATGGTTTAAGAGGACTTGGAATACCATGGATTTAGACATACCGGAAAGAAGAGCATATTGGTCTAATCCACAGACAAATGAGCAAGAATTTGGTGTTTTAGCTTTCGATCCTGGGAAGAAAGACAGTGTATGTTACGTTGATGGGGACCCAAAGGAGTGGGAAGACAGTAAGCTTTTAGCGAAAGGGAATGACTTTAGCTTATACGCCAAGCAGGATGAAAAATATTTATATCTATATGCTAAGATAGATAACTTCAATATAGATAAAGATAAGTTTCTAATTCCTATAGATGTAACTGACAATTCTGGAAGCTACACTATGAAAGATACGCAGGTAAAGTTTCAAAGGCCTGTAGACTTTATAGTATATATAGATGGTAAAAGCAATTCAAGGGTCTTAGTCCATAGCTACTATGACGCTTTTTACTACCTATATGCTAAGCAGTTAAATATGATTGAGAGAAACTTAGAATATGAAAAGAAACAAAATAATATCTTCAACCCAATATATTTATGTCTTAATAAAGAGTTGTTTTTGCCTCAGGATAAGATTACACTACCGCTATCAAAATACGAAACTGGAAGACTAACCTTCGGAGACGGCAACCCAAAGCATGATAAGTACAATTCTTTAACAGATTTTAATGTTAACGGAGATAATATAGAAATAAGGATTCCATGGCAGCTTATAAACTTTATGGATCCTTCGACTAAGAAAGTAATGAATGACCTTTATGTAAATGGAATTAGTCCTAAGGCGGTAAATGGTATTTATATAGGTGGTATACATATAGCCAATAATAAAAATATAAGTAGCAATGAAATGGGATACTTTAGCTGGAACAATTGGAATATTCCAAGTTATCACGAAAGGCTGAAGCCTTCTTACTACATACTTAAGGATGCATTCAAATACATAGACCAGCTAATAATAGTCAAGTAAATTTATAAAAAAATATTTTTCGAAAAAAAGGGTATAGCAAACAAACCGTTTTAAAACACGAACGGTTACAAAAATTGGAATATAGTTAAGCGACCTTGTTTAAAGAATTATTTTCTAAAAACATTTGTTTATGTATTTTAGGATCTCTTTGCTCAAACGGAGTTTGATTTCGGAGAACAGCAAAAATATAATTTATAATCTTATGCATTATAGCTATTAAGGCGATTTTAGGCTTTTTACCTTTCATATTTATTTGATAATAGTCTAATAGAACTTTGTTTATAGGAATTCCATTACGATTGTTACGAATAGATGCTAATGCAACAGCATATAATGCTCTTCGACCGAAACGAGTTCCTCTTTTGAAATTTTTTATTATCGCCCTTAAAGTTACCTGACTCATTAACTGAACTATCAATACCAAAGAAAGCAACAAGGTGTTTTGGTTTAAGAAAGCCATCAATATCACCTATTTCAGCTATTAAGGTAATAGCTGTTAAGCGTCCTATACACCGGAATTGAATCAATTAAGTTAATATTATCTCTAATTGAATTAGGAAATGTTTCAGAATTTATAAACGTATTAATTTGCTCTAATATAGTATTTATTTCTGATTCAATAGTCTTTATTAAAGTTATAGTACTATCTATTTTGACGGCTAAACCGTCTAACGGTAAGCCAATGATTTTAGCTTCTTTAGCAGCATTAGTCAATTTAGAATATATATTTTCGGCCCATGCAATGCCTTTTTTAGAGTTGGTAAGGAAAATTGTAATTATATCTTCCTTAGGTGCATCTAAAATTGATTGTGGCGTTGGATATTGACTTAAAAGCTCAAGTGAACTTTTAGAGTTAGAATTTGAAAATATAGTATTATATCCAGGAAAAATAACTCTTAAATCAGCAGATAATTTTTTCTTAAAAGTAGAGCAAGTATCTGTAAGTTTATAATATTCTCTTACAAGATTTTTCAGAAGGAAAACATCAAGATCAAGCTTTTGAGATAGCTTAATATTTTGAAATTTTCCTATTGTTGCAATAGATAAAGAGTCTTTTTTATCATTTTTCACTTTTCTTATGTCTCCATTTTTGTTAGACTTAGTAACGAGTGGATTGATAACAAATGTGTTATCAAAATTATTATTAAGATAGTGGAAAAGAGATAAGTGGTACACACCAGTGGACTCCATGAAAATTGCCGTTTTCATGTTAAACTCTTCTTCCACTTTTTTTATTTCATTAACTAAGTGGTCGAAACCATTGAGGTCATGTTTTATCTTAAAGGGTTTCTTATGGATATCACCATTCGGAGCGAGTATCGCAACATATGAAAAATCAGCTGAAACATCAATTCCTACTACAGGACTATAAAAAAATTTAGACATTGTATATATCTCCTTTTAATTAAATTTTAGAGATAGAATAGAACTTCCACTCTATCAGATAGCTTATAACCTTGTTTGTGACACGGGTAATTCCAGAATGGAAACCCAACCAGCTAAACATAGAATTCTACCTGATGGAACGATACGCTAATTTACGGGTATAGGTTCTAAAAGACCTCCCAGGAGGGGTACATCTATCTTCTATTCAGGAGTATTATACTAAACTATATTAAATTTGGTTAGATTCCTTTTGGAATTTAAATAAAAAACTATTTAAGATATGAAATGCATAATCCCTATCGGGGCGTAGGCAAAGTAATAAATAAGAATATTAAAAATAATAAGAAGTGTAATGTTCGTTAGAAAGATAAATAGTTTTCTATCAAATGTTACAACTAGATTATACAAGGAGGACAGTAATTTGAAAAATAAATCACTTTTATTAGAACATAAGGTAGTTGAAGATAGTAAAGGAAACATACTAATTGTAGATGATGATATTTCATTGACCTCTATAATGATTAGTAGATATAAAAATAAGAAATATTCAGTTTCAGTTGCACAAAATGGCAATGATGCATTAGTTTTCATGAAGTACACAAAATTTGATTTAATGATAATTGACTATTATATGGACACTATGTATGCAGATGAATTTATAAAAAAAGCTAAAAAGATAGATAATAATATAAAGATAATAGTATTGCTTGGGCAAAAAGGGGAAGAACATGAGGTGAATCTTATGGATATAGGAGCTGATGAAATCCTAAAAAAGCCATTTTCACCAAAGACAATGGATGAGTTAATAAAAAAGTATATAAAAGAATGATGGTGTATAGATGGAGCAGTATATATATTATTCTATAATCCTTTTCAGCATAATAGTTGAATTTTTATATGTATATATAATAATTGAAAAAGCTATAGAAAGGTTAACTAAGAAAAGAAAATCAAGGTATGAGAAGCAGCTTATTCCAGAAATTGATTCTGTGATAAATGAATTAATTGATAAGTCAGAGGTTACAAACCCGGATATAACGCAAGTAAGACTAAAGAAAATACTAAGAAGCAGGCTTAGACGGGATATCGTTGAAGAGAGAATAGTCTACTATTTGGAAAACTTTAAAGGTGAGTTTAGGGAGGTTCTTATTAAGTTTTGCGAAGATTATGGAATAGTAGACCAGGAGATAAAACAGTTAAATAGCAGAAATATATATAAGATAGCACTTACCTGCAAACAATTAGGTGAAATAAGGAGTAAAAAAGCAATCCCCTACTTGCTAGAACAGATGCCATCGTCAATTCAGGATATAAAATATAATGCCCTGCTAGCGTTAGCCAAGATAGGAGAGGAAGAAAGTTTTATAAAAGCTTTTACTCAAATAGATGGATCTATACTGCTTAGTGAGAGAAGCATTATAGAAATAATAGATAGCTTTGAAGGTGAAAAAACTAAGATATATTCAAAAATGATACATGCGGAGGATGAGTTTATTAGTTCGTTATTCATTAAGTCTGCAGGTAACTCTCTAGAATATTCTCTAGTGGAACAAATAGCTAGCTATCTTGGTAATGAATCTAAAGAAAGAAGAATAGCAGCTATAAAGGCTTTAGGAAATTTAAAAGATATAAGATACTTAGAAAAAATAACAAATCTCTTAAATGATGATAGCTGGGAGGTTAGAGCTTTGGCTGCAAAAACCTTAGGCAGATATGGGCAAAGTAGCGTTATACCGAATTTACTAGAGAAATTGTCAGATAGACAGTGGTTTGTAAGGTTTAATTCAGCTGTAGCTATATTAAAGTTAGATAAAGAGCTTAAATATGTGGATAAAGTTTTCGAAGGTGAGGATAAGTTTGCAAAAGATATAATAATATCAGCTATGGAGGACCTAGATTTAATTTCAAAGATAGTTTATGAAGGTGATATTGGTAGCGAACATGAAAATAAATTGTCTAAGCTCATAAGGGACTATATTGAAAATGGTGGTGAAACAGAAAATGATTGATATTTTGAGGAGAATTATTTTAGCGTTTAACCACTTCATTTTATACTACGTGCTTATAATAAACGGTATATATTTTATTCAATTGATAATGTCAAGCTTCAATCTATATGATTATATAAGAAAAATGAGATATTCTAACCACAAGAAGTATACCGAATCTGACAACATGATTCCTATTTCGGTATTAGTACCAGCTTATAATGAGCAGGAAACTATAGTTGATAACATAAGATCGCTTTTAACTCTGAACTATCCTACATTTGAGATTGTTGTAATAAATGATGGATCTAAAGATGAAACCTTACAAAGAGTAATAGAAGGATTTAACCTGAGAAAGGTATATCAGCCTGTAAGGTATAGAGTAAATACAAATAAAATTAAGGCTATATATAAAAATATAGATATACCTAAGCTGGTGGTTGTAGATAAGGAAAACGGAGGTAAGGCAGATGCTTTGAATGCAGGAATAAACGTATCTAGATATCCTGTATTTGCTTCTATCGATGCTGATTCAATCCTTGAGAGTGATTCTTTAGTTAGAGTTATAATGCCTTTTGTAGAGGATAAACTTACTGTAGCTGTAGGAGGAATAGTAAGAATAGCTAATGGAAGCATAATAAATAATGGAAAGATAAAAGATATAAGGCTACCTAAAAATAAAGTTGCTATGTTCCAGATTGTAGAGTATTTGAGGGCTTTCTTAACTGGAAGAATGGGATGGGATGCTATAGATGCTTTGCTTATAATATCTGGAGCTTTCGGAGCGTTTAAGAAAGAAAATGTAATTGAGGTTGGAGGGTATACAGTTAAAACCATAGGAGAAGATATGGAACTGGTAGTAAAGCTTCATAGAGCTATGAGAGAGAGAAAAATAAAATATAGAATAAAGTTTATTCCAGATCCAGTATGTTGGACTCAGGCTCCTGAGAAGTTCAAAGACTTAAGAGTTCAAAGAAGAAGATGGCAGATAGGTTTAATGGATAGTCTGTTTAAAAATAAAAGAATATTATTCAATCCTAGATATGGAAAGATAGGAGTTTTAGCTGCTCCTTACTTTTGGATATTTGAGATGATTGGGCCAGTTATAGAGGTTATAGGGTATATCTTTATTCCCTTATCATATATTTTTGGACTGCTCAATGTTAGGTACTTTATTTTATTTCTAGCCGCTTCCATATTGTATGGAGTAATACTTTCTATAGGAGCTATATTACTAGAGGAGTACACCTTTAATAAGTATCCGTCCATATGGCAGCTTATAAAGCTAACCTTTTACGGAGTTATAGAAAACTTTGGTTATAGGCAAATGACTACCTTGTATAGGTTAGAGGGTATATTAAAGTTTAATAAGCTTAAGGGAAGCTGGGGGAGTATTAAAAGAAAAAAGTTTCAAGGCTAGTAGATATACTGCTTTGAAACTTTTTCTTTGCTAAAACTTATTAACTTATATTCAAAAGAGGCAGGTGTTGAAAAATCTACAAAGAATATATAGACTTTGTAGGTATACTAATTAATTACCTCACTTCTTATCTTCTCTAAATCAACGTTATCAAAGTCATTAACAGCCTTTATTACACCATAAATTGTATAGTTTCTCTGAATAAAGTAAGTTTCTTCTTTATCAAATTTCATATCCAAAGTTCCTTTTCCATTGGTGATAGTAAAGCTATTAACTTTTGTATTTTTAGTGGATTCTATTATGTCGTACTGCCCGTCAGAATCTTTCATATTTTTTAAATCAAGAGTTACTTTAGCCTCAAGGCCATTTTTAAATACCCATACTAAAGGATCGAAGTCGTTTGAATTTGTATTAACAGTGATGCTTTGGTTAATTCCATTAAGTTTTGCCTTTACAACTATCTTATCTGTAGGAACTTGTGATATAGGAACACCATATAGAGTTGGCTCCTGTGCAGCACCTCCAGAAGGTCCACAGCAACTCCCTCCTGCAGCAGAAGAAGCACCTTGGTCCGCTTGAGCTTTAGATACATCTTCTTTAGATACACTGTCAATATTATCTACTACCTTTATTTTTCCTGATATCATACCCATCCAGCAGCTATAGTCTATGTCTTTATCTGATGGTGTAAATTCAACTATGTTTTCTCCAGCTTTAAGCTTTTTACTTATATTAAGGCTTGGAAAAACTATCTCATTATTACAAGAAGTTATTTGCTTGCCATCTATTATGAGCTTTGCAGGTACATTTTTTTGTAGGAAAACCACATTTGGTGTATAGCCTTTACCATCAGCCGTCAAGTTAATTAACTGTTTGCCATCTGCCATTTTTGCTTTATTGTCATCAGACATTTTTACATTAGAACTTAGAGTTCTAGAATTTATAAAAGACATAGGGGATATATTAATGCCCATTAGTGTAAAGCCTCTATTTGCCATTATGAAGCCAAGCAATATTACAACTACACCACTAACCTTTAATAGCTTCTTAGTGTTAGAACTATTGATAAAGCTTGCTGCTACACCAAATACAAGCATTAATGGGATGGTTCCTAAAGCAAAGATAAACATTGAAGTTGCTCCTCTAAAAGCACTTCCTGTAGCTAGTGCATATAGCTGCATTGTTTGAAGAGGTCCGCAAGGCATTAATCCATTAATTAAACCTACGATTAATGGTTTACCAGAAGTTAGTTTTTTTGTGTTACAGCTTGACCATGGGAGCTTAATATTTATTCCTCTAAAGAATTTAAAGCCAGCTAAGTTAAAGCCCATTATGACCATAAATACTCCAGCAATTATGGATATTAAAGCCTGTGTACCAATGGTTATTGAGAACACTGAACCTATAGCCCCTACAATACCACCGAGAATTGTATAGGATATTAATCTACCTGCATTGTACAGTAAAGCGGGTTTAAGGTTTGAATACTTGTTTGTATTTTTTATTGAAATGCTTTGGGAGAGCATTATTCCACCACACATTCCAACACAGTGAATAGAGGTAAATGCACCTATTACAAATAGCATAATATATGTAGTATTTGTACCAAGCTTAGAGCTCATATCAAATCCGATAGAGTTTTGGCCAAACCTTATAAATACAAAAGCTATTAATATAATTGCGAGGATTGGTAATATTTCTTTTTTATTGGCATTACTTTTTAAGTTAGAGTTTGAAGAGATATCACCAACTACATTGTAGCCTGCTGCTTCTATAGTAGAGCATATTTTCCCATAGGAGCATTTTTCGTTATCGAATCTTACATAAACCGATGAGTTTTTAAAGCTAGCTCTAGCTTCTATTACGCCAGTTAGTTCTTTTAATGAATTAGATATTCTATTTTCACAAGAAGTACAAGTCATGTCTTTAACACTAAGGTTAATAACCTTAATAGCCATTGGTATCACCCCTTAAAAATTTATTGCGAATTAGTAGATGCGTGATTCTATAAATAAAATTTAGCTTAAAAGTACCGCATCCTTAATAATCATATCCATTTTATATGAAGTTAGTATGAAGATAAAAACATTATGATGTTATATTTTTGAACAGATATGTATATAGACTACATTATCAATTTAACATTTAAACTGCATTTCTTATGTTTTAATATGAAGAATTTAATAAAAAAAAGCCGTACTTTTGAGAATTTTTAATTTTTATGAAACAAAACTATATAGAATTTTGATGTATTAACAAAGTTTTCTCTTCTATATACAAAATATGTAATTTTAATGTATAATTACTAATATATGTATCACGATGTCTCGGTCATGAGTGAATATATAAAGGGGGGATTTAAATTGGAATTTTATAGTCCAAGCGAGAAAATAAGACTAATGCGAAAAAAGTTTCGTGTTAATCAGTCACAATTAGAATGTATCAATATGACTAGAGCTTTTATAAGCATGATGGAAAGTGGTAAAAGAACGGTAAGCAAAAAGAGTTCTAAGTTATTAGTGGAGAGATTCAATGAGATAGCTAAAAGAATAAGTGCCAACTTAAACTTAGATGACGAGTATTTTTCTAGAACTCCTATGGAGGACGCACGATATTATTGTGAGCGTGAACTGCAAAGTGCTGAATCTCTAAGCTATGAAGAACTCGAGGAGCTTGCAGAGATAGAAAAGAAATTTGAACTTGATGACTTAATGGCGTATACGTATAAAATATGGGGCATAAAATATCTTAACGATAATGATTATACACAGGCATTTATAGCTCTAAATAATTCTCTAGGAAAATATAAAGAGCTTAAATTGGAGAAAGAGCAAATAGAAGTGTATATGAGCCTCAGTCTATGTAAGATAAGAAAAAATTGCTTTGAGGACGCAGTTTTCTTTTATAAGCAAGCTATATATTACGCTAGAGAGGTAGAAAACCTAGCGGCTTACTATAAAGCTAGTTATTCTTTAGCATTAGTGTATTCACAAATCGCTAAATATGAACAAGCTGTTGATATAATAGAGAATACTATATTAAGTGCAGAGAATAAAGTTGATAAGAATATATCTATCAAAGCTATGTTGACAAGAGCATCAATAATGGCTGTTACAAATCAATTAGATGATGCAGAACATGAATTTCATATGTTAGAAAAGATTATAGGTAATACAAATTTGCCACAGCTTGCACTAATATATACTAACCTATCAGAGATATATTATAAAAAAGAGGATTTTGAAAAAAGCTTAAAATACATAAGCCTAGCCCAAAGCCTAAAAGTTCAATGCGACAAGCCTACTCTACCACATGTTTTAGGGCTTAAAGGAAAAGTGCTTCTTAAACAAGGTTTATATGAGGAAAGTTTAATGTTATTCGAGCTAGCTATTGATATGGCTGAACAATATAAGAGGTTTGAGGCTCTTATAGAAAACTATAGGGATTTAGTTAGTGTATTAGAGACAAAGAAGGACTATGATAAGATAAAGGACAAAATGTATAGGCTGCTAGATACCTTAGAGACTAATAACTTAACTGATGGTAAGCGCTTTGCTATATATAAACTAGCTCATGTAGAGGCGTTGCAAGGCAATCATGAGGAATCAATAAGGTTGCTAAACGAGATTGAACCTCTTATATAAAAAAATATACTTTTAGGCTTATTATTTTAATGTAATATTAAAATTGGTGTAATATAATAGAATTATATATAAATATTGGAAGGTGTGTGCGATATGAAAAGAAACTTATCAAAGGTAATATTAGGAATTACTATTATTGCCACTTTAGTTATTCCTACAATCTCTAATGTAAGTACTCAAAATATAGGAAGTCCTATAACCACATATATTCAATGGCCTGAGCCTGGTGACTTATAATACTTATTTAGCTAAAAAGAAGGTGTGCAAAACTATAAGAATAGTTTTGCACACCTTCTTTATTATATTACTTCATCGATTCTAATAGAGCTTTCATGCTTTCCCTGATGCTTTCAAGTTTCTCAGGAGAAAGTTTAGTGTTTTCCAGCAATTTATAAGGAATGCATTCAGCAGATAGTTTTTTATTTCTTCCTTCTTCGGTCAGCTTTATAATTACGTTTCGTTCGTCTTCTTTATCTCTGATTCTTACTATTAAATTAGAAGCTTCTAGCTTTTTAAGTAGAGGAGTTAAAGTACCAGAATCAAGATAAAGTCTGTTTCCTAATTCTTTAACAGTTACACCGTCTTTTTCCCAAAGAGCAAGTAATGTTATATATTGGGTATAAGTAAGACCCAAGTTATCAAGAAAAGGTCTATAACCTTTTATTATCTCTTTAGAACAAGCGTAGATAGCAAAACATAATTGGTTATCTAATTTTAACATTTCATCTTTTAATTCGTTCTCATTCATGTTTACACGTCCTTTAAAAGTTTAGTAATATCCTCCTCAATCTTTGAAGGAACTGTAGTTGGTGCGTACCTGTCTACTACATTTCCATTTGAATCTACTAAGAATTTAGTAAAGTTCCACTTTATTGCTTTGCTTAAAACTCCGCCTTTTTGAGAAGTTAAGTATTTGTATATTGGATGAGCGTTTTCACCATTTACATCTACCTTCTCAAACATTTTGAAAGTTACTCCATAATTTAACATGCAGAAGCTCTTAATTTCATCACTGTTTCCTGGATCTTGACTAGCAAATTGGTTGCAAGGGAACCCAAGAATTTCGAATTTTTCATTGCCAAGCTTCTTATACAAAGCTTCTAACTCTTCGAATTGAGGAGTTAGTCCACACTTACTTGCAGTGTTTACTATAAGTAATACTTTACCCTTATATTGAGAAAAGTCAACCTCTTTACCATCTATATCTGTAGCTTTAAAATCATATATACTCATTTTTAATACCTCCAATAATATTGAACTTAATTGAATTGCGTAAAATTTAATTGATAATATAAATATATCACTGATATATTTATATGTAAATACAAATAAACGAATTGTGATAAATTGTTAAAATTAGATATTTTTTTATACCGAAGAAGTTTTCTATAGATATATTATTTCTAAGTATTATTTAATAATACTGCTAAAGCCTTATTATAATTGTTCATATAAAAAGATATTTTGATGCAGCTTATTAACTATAGGGTTCAAACTTCAACTATTAATTTATATATACCCAATAATCCCCAGAAGCCGAGATTATCGAACAAGTATAAATTAAGTTTTCGTAAAGCAACCCTATAAATACTAGAGTATCTATATATCTATAATATTGATGATTTGTAATCTATATAAATTATAATAAAGCCTCTATATAACTTTCCATGCTAAGTGGGTCAACAGGAGATTCAAATCTTCCTATTATCTTTCCATCTCTATCGATTAAGAATTTAGTGAAGTTCCATTTTATAGAGTCATCTAATAGGTAGTGAGGATATTTTTCTTCTAAAAATGCATTGAAGAACTTTTGCTCTGGATCATTTAGATTGAAGCCTCTAAAAGGTTTTTCTGAAGTAAGATATTTAAATAGTGGAGAAGTCTCTTTTCCTCTTACCTCTGATTTTTCAAACATATTAAATGTAACCCCATAATTTATAGAACAAACATTTTTTATGTCATCATTAGAACCAGGTTCTTGATTCTCAAATTGATTTGAAGGGAATCCTAATATTTCTAAGCCTTTATCTTTATATTTTATATATAATTTTTGTAAATCTTCAAGTTGAGGAGCGAAGCCGCACTTAGTTGCAGTATTAACAACTATTAAAACCTTACCTTTATATTGAGATAGTTCTATTTCTTTTCCGTCGATATTGTTAACCTTAAAATCATAAATACTCATTTATAACATCTCCTATTTAGTAAAATTAAATTGTATCAAATCGAATTGCATACACACATAATAGCATGAAAAAAATGTATTGTAAATATATATTTTTATTTTTTTATTAAAAATTTCACAAGCTTTGATAATTAACTGAAACGTTGACTTTTAGACCTATTAATGCTATATTTAGTCATGAATTAAAACCTTATAAGGGGTAGTATTATGAAGATAACGCAAGAAGTAGATTACGCATTAAGAGTAGTTTTATACTTTTGTAAGCTAGATTATGGTACAAAAATAGAAGCTAGATCAATATCAGAACATGAAAAGGTTCCTATAAGATTTCTACTTAAGATACTAAGAAAATTAACTCATGCCAAGATAGTTAATTCTTATAGAGGGGTTAATGGAGGGTATTCTTTAGCGAGGCTTCCAGAAGAAATTCGCTTGAATGATGTTATAGAAGCTATAGATGGTCCTACCTATGTGGCAAAGTGCATCGGAGAGCCTGAGGTTTGTAATGCTAATAGAGCCGGAAAGTGTCAATTACATAACGCATTAAATAAGATTCAAAACATAGTAAGCGAACAGCTTAATGGCATAACTTTTGATGATATAATGAATGGAAAAGTTAATTAGGGTTATATACCCTAATTTTTTTACTGTTAAGGAAAGTATAAAATTTTTGGATAGCTAAGCCTAGTAATATCAAGGGATTATAACAGCTATTTAGGGTAAACAGTAAAAAAATAAACCATATTCGCCTGCCAGATTTTCCTCATATACATTCGGAAAGGCAGATGCGCAAAAAAAGCTCACTGAAGAAGGTCGTTTCAGTGACTTTTTTATTCTTTATGACAATCATTAAGTTTAAAATATTCGCAAAGTAGAATGAGAGCGATGGTCTTTTTAATAAGAATATCATATTTTTATAAAGCTGTGGATAAATATCCATAATATGTTGATCAATTTTTATTAATATGATTACTGTGGATATAATGGATAATAGTAAAAAATTATGAGATAATAGTTATGTACATTTTTAACTAATTGTATAACTATAATTTATATAAATCTTTGTTTTAGTAAATACTAGTATAATTATGAAAGTAATTAATAAAGATATGCCACTTCAATGGAAAATATAAACTTTAATATGAGGTAGTACATCTATATATATACTTTAAGGGAGGATGCTATGGAGGAAAATTTAATTATAAGCATTTTATTAGTAGTAGTTTTAATTGCTATAAATGCATTTCTTGTAGCTGCAGAAATGTCCATAGTATCGTTAAATAAGAATAAAATAGGACTTTTAGCTGATAAGGGAAATAAAAAAGCTATATTACTTAGAAATCTTACTCAGGAACCAAGTAAGTTTCTTGCTACGATCCAAGTCGGTATAACTCTTGCAGGATTTTTTGCCAGTGCATCTGCAGCAACAAGCTTATCAAATAGCTTTGGCAAGTTTTTGCATAAATATAATATACCTTATAGTGATCAGATAGCATTAGTTTTGATAACAGTAGTGATATCTTATTTTACCTTAGTGCTTGGGGAGTTATTCCCAAAAAGATTAGCGCTAAAGAAATCAGAGTCAGTTGCTATGTTTACTGTAAAGCCTATAGTTATGATATCTAAGGTAACGGTACCTTTTGTAAGATTTTTATCCTTTTCCACTAATTTGCTAATAAGACTTTTTGGTATAGATATGAACAACATGGAGGAAAGAGTCTCTGAAGAAGAAATAAAGTCCTTGATAGAAGTTGGAAAAGAGCATGGAGTTATAAATGAAACTGAACGAGAAATGATAAACGGAATCTTTAAGTTTGATGATAAGTTAGCTAAGGAAGTTATGATTCCGAGAACAGAAGTGTTTATGCTAGATGCCAACGTAAAAATAGCAGATGCAATCGAGGAGATTGTAAGCGAAAAGTATTCAAGAATTCCAGTATATGAAGATGAGATAGATAATATAATAGGTATTCTTTATACCAAGGACATATTTAGTCAGTTTATAACTAAGGACATAGATGATATAGAAATCAAAAGTTTAATAAGAGAGCCTTATTTTGTACCAGAAACAAAGCATATTGATGAATTGTTTAAAGACATAAAGGAAACAAAAAGCCATATGGCTATTTTAATAGATGAGTATGGTGGCTTTTCAGGAATAGTAACCTTAGAAGATTTGGTGGAAGAGGTTATGGGCAATATATCAGATGAATATGACGAAGATGAGCAAGAAATAAGGAAGATAGATGATAATACCTATAGTGTAGACGGACTTTTATCTATCTATAGAGTGAATGAAATACTGCACCTTAACATGAGTTCAGAAGATACAGATACTATTGGTGGTTTTGTACTGGAACTTTTAGGAACAATTCCTAAAGACATAGAAAACTCAGTAGTTGAGTATGATAATGTAATCTTAAAAATAGAAGAGATGAGCGAAAAGAGAGTAGAACGGGTAAAGATATTTATCCAGAGATAGTTTAAGCTACCACAAGAATTTAATTCTTGTGGTAGCTTTTTATTATGTGCTTTAGCAACTTTTTTATTAAGTATATATTATGCATATAAAAAGCACAATATAAATTAAAGAGTAAAAAAGATTTTATATTTATGCATTTTAATCTAAGCTATTACTTAATGAATATAACATTGAAGATTTTATTTGACTATGAATTGCTTTACATAATGTGGCTCAGTGATTCCTAGCCTTTATAAAATGTATAAGCGTAAAAAATAAATAGAATTTTTATTCAAAAGTATTGCATAATTATAAGGTTTGTATGTATAATTATAACATGTTGAAAATGAAAATGTTGGAGGGTGTTTTTAATGGCGAAATTAAATAAGGTAGTTTTAGCATATTCAGGTGGACTTGATACATCTATAATAATATCTTGGCTTAAGGAAAACTATGGCTGTGAAGTAGTTGCTGTAGTAGGAGATGTTGGTCAAGGCGATGAATTGGAAGGCTTAAGAGATAGAGCTATTAATACAGGTGCTTCCGAATTTTATGTTGCAGATTTAAAAGAAGAGTTAGTCAATAATTTTATATTCCCTTGTCTTAAGGCAAATGCCATATACGAAGGGAAATATCTTTTAGGAACATCATTTGCAAGACCTATAATAGCTAAAAGACTAGTGGAGATAGCAAAAAATGTTGGAGCTGATGCAATAGCTCACGGATGCACAGGAAAAGGAAACGATCAAGTTAGATTTGAACTTGGAATTAAGGCTTTTGCACCAAGTATGAAGATAATTGCACCTTGGAGAGAGTGGAACATAAAGTCCAGGGATGAAGAGATAGATTATGCAATAGAGAAAAATATACCTATAACCCTAACAAGAGAAACAAACTATAGTAAGGATAAAAATCTATGGCACTTAAGTCATGAAGGGTTAGACTTAGAAAATCCAGAAAATGAACCAGATTATGATAAGATTCTTGAACTTTCTGTATCTCCAGAAAAAGCTCCAGATGTACCTACTTATGTAACTATATCCTTTGAACAAGGAATACCTAAGAAGATAGATGGAGTTGAATACGGCCCTGTTGAGATAATAAAGAAGCTTAATGAAATCGGTGGAAAAAATGGTATTGGAATTGTTGACCTTGTGGAAAATAGATTAGTAGGAATGAAGTCTAGAGGTGTATATGAAACTCCAGGAGGAACTATCTTATATTATGCACATAAAGAGTTAGAAACTCTATGCTTAGATAGAGAGACTTCTCACTACAAAGAATTAGTAGCTACAAAGTTTGGTGAGTTAGTTTACTTTGGTCTTTGGTTTACTCCATTAAGAGAAGCCTTAAGTGCTTTTGTAGATAAGACACAAGAAACAGTTACAGGAGATGTAAAGCTAAAGCTTTATAAGGGTAACATAATGAATGCAGGAATAACATCACCTTATTCATTGTATAGTGAAGAAATCGCAACCTTTGGAGCTGATCAAGTATATAACCAAAAGGATGCAGAAGGCTTCATAAACTTATTCGGATTACCAATAACAGTTAAGTCAATGCTTTCAAAAAAATAGGAGGTAATTTATGAAACTTTGGGGTGGAAGATTTCAAAAGGAAACAAATAGTTTAGTTAATGCATTTCATTCTTCCATATCGTTTGACTATAGATTATATGAAGAAGATATCACTGGAAGTATAGCTCATGCAAAAATGCTCGCTAGCTGTAATGTTATTTCTTTTGATGATATGGAAAAGATTGTTGAAGGACTTAGTGCTATATTAGCTGATATAAAAGAAGGTAAAGTTGAATTTTCAGTGGATGCTGAAGACATACACATGAATGTGGAGACAATGCTGATAAAGAACATAGGTGAAGTAGGAAAGAAGCTTCATACAGGGAGAAGCAGAAATGATCAAGTAGCCTTAGATTTGAGAATGTATGTTAAGAAGGAAATTAAAAAAGTAGAAAGCTTACTAATCAAGCTGGAAACCTCCATATATAACATAGCTTCAGAGAATATGGGAACAATAATGCCAGGATATACTCATCTTCAAAAAGCTCAGCCTATAACCTTTGCACATCATCTTTTGGCATATGGTGAGATGTTTAAGAGAGACTACCTAAGGCTGGAGGATTGTTATAAGAGAATGAACTTTTCTCCTTTGGGAAGTGGTGCATTAGCGGCAACCACTTATCCTTTGGATAGATATATGGTAATGGAGCAATTGGGGTTTGATGACATTACTATGAATAGTTTAGACGGGGTATCTGATAGGGATTACGTAATAGAACTTAATAGCGCTTTAGCAATAATAATGATGCATTTATCTAGGTTTTCCGAGGAAATAATCCTTTGGTGCAGTGGAGAATTTGGATTCATAGAGTTGGATGATGGCTTTTCAACTGGTTCAAGCATAATGCCTCAAAAGAAGAATCCTGATGTGGCAGAACTTGTAAGAGGAAAGACTGGAAGAGTTTATGGTGGGCTTATAACTCTTTTAACTATGATGAAGGGGCTTCCATTAGCGTATAACAAGGATATGCAAGAAGATAAAGAAGCTATTTTCGATAGTTTAGACACAGTTAAATTATGTATAGATGTATTCAGTGACATGCTTTCAACGGTGAAGGTTAATAAAGAAAGAATGAGAGATGCAGCTGGTGAAGGATTTACCAATGCTACCGATGGAGCAGACTATTTAGTAAACAAAGGCATGGCTTTTAGAGATGCTCATAAGGTGATTGGACAGCTGGTTTTTTATTGCATTGAAAAGAAAACAAAATTGGAAGATCTAAGCTTAGAGGAATTTAAAGGGTTCTCAGAATTGTTTGACAAGGATATCTATGAGGTTTTAGATCTTAAATCCTGTGTTGAAAGAAGGAACGTTATAGGAGGACCAAGTAAATCCTCTGTAAGCATACAATTAGACAATTTAAAATATTTCATTAAAAAAGAGCAAAAGCTATAAGGGGGATGTTAGGTGAACAAGTTAAAGGTTGGAATAATAGGAGCTACAGGATATGTTGGAATAGAGCTTTTAAGACTTCTGCTTACTCACAGTGAAGTTGAGGTCGCAGCTATTAGTTCTTCTTCCTTTGAAAAAATGAAAATTACTGATGTGTATCCAAATTTACTTGGGTATACATCCCTAATATGTGAGAGTGTTGATGAGGTCATAGCTAAAAGTGAACTGCTCTTTTTAGCTCTACCTCATGGCCTAAGCGAAGAAATCGCTGACACTGCCTTAGCACAAGGGAAAAAAGTAGTGGACTTAGGAGCGGATTTTAGACTTGAAGATGAAAGTGAATATGAAAAATGGTATGGGAAAAAATTCTTAAATGGTAGTCTTCATGAAAAGTCTGTTTATGGACTTTGTGAAGTAAATAGAGAGCTTATTAAAGCATCTCCAATAATAGCTAATCCAGGATGTTTTCCTACATCAATTGCTTTGGCTTTAATTCCTCTGTTAAAAAACAAACTGATTAAGAAGGATATGATAATAATAGATTCAAAATCAGGGGTAACAGGAGCTGGAAGAGGACTTTCTTTGACTTCTCATTATGCAGAAAGTAATGAAAATATATCTCCCTACAAGGTCGGAGGAGTTCACAGACATATTCCTGAAATAGAGCAAAGCTTAAGCAAAGCCTTTGGAGAAGAGATAAGAGTTGTATTTACACCACATCTCATACCGGTAAATAGAGGAATTCTTTCAACTATATATTGTGAATTAAGTGAGGCGACTAATTACGATAAAGTTTATGAAACCTTAGTTGAAGCTTATAACAATGAGCAATTTGTGAATATATTGCCTAAAGGACAGATAGCATCAATAAAGTCAGTAACCCTGTCAAACAACTGTCAGATATCAGTTCACTTTGATGAAAGGGCAAATAAACTAATACTATGCTCAGTGATAGATAACATGATTAAAGGGGCCGCAGGGCAAGCTATACAAAATATGAACATAATGATGGGGTACCCTGAGAATAAGGGACTAGAATTCTTGGCACCAGCTTTTTAGCATCTAATTTTTTATTCTTAAGGAAACTGTATTTCAGATAAAGATGTACATTTGAATCTCAAGTCTATCTTCAAAACTCTGATGGATTAAGATTGGAGAAGTTGAAAATACAATTTTAAATGAAGATGTGCATCTATAGAAGGAGGATTAATAATGGATATTTTAGTAGGTGGAGTTACAGCGCCAAAGGGCTTTGTAGCTTCAGGTATACATTGTGGACTTAAAAAGAAAAAGGAAAAGAAGGACTTAGCACTGATATATTCAGAAAAGATATGCGATGCAGCAGCTGTATATACTCAGAATAAAGTAAAAGGCTGTCCTATACTAGTTACTGAGAAAAATCTTTTAGATTATAAGGCTCAAGCTATCATAGTGAATAGTGGAAATGCTAACACCTGCACAGGCGAGGACGGAATTATTAAAGCCAACAAAATGGCTGAGTTAGTATCGGAAAGACTTGGAATAAGTAAAGAAGATGTTGTTGTTGCATCTACAGGTGTTATAGGTGTTCCTCTGAATATAGAAGCCATTGAGAGTGGTATGGATGAACTTGTTAACAGCATAAACAAAAATGGAAATATAGATGCAAGAGAAGCTATTATGACAACAGATACTATAAAAAAAGAAGTAGCTGTCTCTATAAAAGTTGGAGATAAAAAAGTAACTATAGGGGCTATGGCTAAGGGATCAGGAATGATACATCCTAATATGGCAACTATGCTTGGTTTTGTAACTACAGATGTAAGCATAGACGGAAGATTGTTAAAGGAAGCTCTTTCTTACGCTACCAATAAAAGCTTTAACAGAATAAGTGTAGATGGAGATACTAGTACAAATGATATGGTATCAGTTCTGGCAAATGGAATGGCTGGAAACACAAAGATAACAGATAAAGATGAAGATTATTATAAGTTTGTAAATGCACTAACTTTCGTATGTACTGAGCTTGCTAAACTTATAGCTAAAGACGGTGAGGGTGCTACAAAGATGATTGAATGCTATGTAAAAGGTGCTTTAAACGAGGAGCATGCAGCTTCTCTTGCAAAGACAGTTATTCAATCAAGTCTGGTTAAGACAGCAGTGTTTGGAGCTGATGCAAACTGGGGAAGAATTCTATGTGCTCTAGGATACTCAGATGAACCTTTAGAGGTAGATAAGGTTGATGTATCCTTTGACAGTATAAAAGGATACTTAGAAGTATGTAAAAATGGTAGGCCTGTACCGTTCAGTGAAGAAAAGGCAAAGTTAGTACTAGGTGAAAGTGAAATATCCATAATAATTGATTTAAAAATGGGTGAGGAAGAAGCTGTTGCTTGGGGTTGTGACCTAAGTTATGAATATGTGAGAATCAACGGAGACTATAGAACTTAATAGTTATTTAAAGAGGTGACAACTTTGGCAAATATAGATTTTAAAAAGGCTAATACCCTTATAGAAGCTCTTCCATATATAAAGGATTATTATGGTAAGACAATAGTTATAAAGTATGGCGGAAGTGCCATGAAAAACAGAACTTTAAAAGAAGCGGTAATAAATGATCTAATACTTATGAGTTGTGTTGGTATAAACGTAGTTTTGGTACATGGTGGCGGGCCAGAGATAAATATATTCTTAGAAAAGATGGGGAAAAAGCCTAAGTTTATAAATGGATTAAGATATACCGATGAAGAAACAATGGATGTAGTACAAATGGTTTTAGCTGGGAAGGTTAATAAGGAGCTTGTATTTCTTATCAATTCCCTAGGTGGCAAAGCTATTGGACTATGTGGTATAGATGGCAATATGCTTTTGACTGAAAAAGTTAAGGGTGAAGAGGATTTAGGTTTTGTAGGTCAAGTGAAAAAGGTAAATACAGAAGTTATTGATAATAGCTTAAAGCAAGGGTATATATCGGTCATAGCAACTATTGGTATAGGGGAAGACGAAAAGATTTATAACATAAATGGTGACATAGCAGCGGCTAAGATAGCTTCAGCCTTAAAGGCAGAAAAGCTTATATTGCTTACAGATGTTCCTGGCCTATTAAGAGATCCAAATTCTGAAGAGACGCTTATTTCAGAAATAAGAGTGGGAGAGATCCCAGAGCTTATGGAAGAGAAAGTGATAAGCGGAGGAATGATACCTAAGATTGAAAGCTGCGTAGAGTCTATAAGGAACGGTGTTAAGAGAGTGCATATATTAGATGGAAGAATTCCTCACTCAGTACTTATAGAACTATTCTCTGATGAAGGAATAGGAACTATGATTTATTAGCATTACTTAATGCAAGATTATATACTTACAGATTTTTTGTGCATCTTATGTAGAGGTATCAGCTAAAAGTTTCATAAGATATTGAAGGGTAGAAATATAACAATTTTAATTTTTATATTGTAATATTTTTAAATTGTTTAATTGTTAAATTCTTAAGAATTTATTGATTTTTCAAGGCTTTAGCAGACATTATAGGTTGCTGCTTTTGATTAGGTGGCAGTTAAATATTTAATAAATACGAAGTTTAAATTTAAATAGGAGGTGCAATTACAATGGACTTTAAAGAAAAGTGGAGTGAATTCTTCATGGATACTTATGGACAGTTACCTATAGCTTTAGTTAAAGGTGAAGGTAATTACCTTATAGATTCAGAAGGAAATAAATATCTAGATTTTACTAGCGGTATAGGGGTTTCCTCTTTAGGCTATGGCAATGAGAAGTTGAAGAATGGACTTAAGGAGCAAATCGATCTACTGTTGCATACTTCAAATATATTTTATAATCCTGTAGCTATTGAAGCTGGAGAAAAGCTTATAGATGCGAGCAAAATGAAGAAGGTTTTCTTTGCTAACTCTGGTGCAGAAGCAAATGAGGGAGCTATAAAATTAGCGAGAAAGTATAGCTTTGATAAGTATGGAGAAGGAAGAGGAAAAATAGTTTCTCTAAAGCAATCCTTCCATGGTAGAACTCTTGCAGCTTTAAAAGCTACAGGCCAAGACAAGTTCCATAATTACTTCTTTCCATTTCCAGAAGGCTTTGAATATGTGGAGAAAAATAACATAGAAGCCTTAAAGGAAAAGCTTGATGGAACAGTATGTGCTGTGATGATGGAAGCAATTCAAGGAGAAGGTGGAGTATATCCTTTAGATGAAAGTTATGTAAAGGAAGTAGTTCAGTTATGCAAAGAAAAAGATGTGTTAGTTATATTTGATGAGGTTCAAGCTGGTGTAGGAAGAACAGGAAAGTTCTTTGGCTTTGAATATTTTGATGTATTACCTGACATAGTTACCTTAGCAAAAGGCTTAGGCGGAGGCTTGCCTATAGGTGCTGTACTAGCAGGTGAAAAAGTAGCAGCTGTATTTAAGAAAGGTGACCATGGTTCAACCTTTGGAGGGAATCCAGTAGCCTTAAAGGGTGCCAGCATAGTGCTTGAGGAAGTGACTAGTGAAGGCTTCCTAGAGGAAGTAGCTAAGAAAGGTGAACTTATAAAGAACATAATAGAAGGCTTTAATCACCCTAATGTGAAAGAAGTTAGAGGAAAAGGGCTTATGCTTGGTATTGAACTTGAGGTAGAAAGCAAGGAAGTACAAGAAAAGGCTCTTTCAAAGGGAGTACTTACGCTTACTGCAGGAGCAAAAGTTTTAAGACTTCTTCCACCATTGACTATAACAGAAGAAGAGATTAAGGCTGGCTTAGAAGTGCTAAAGGAATGCTTCTAATAAAAATATCTATATATAAATACTGATTATTTTGGGGGAAAATATTATGGAAAATAGGCATTTACTAAAGTTAAATGATTATACAAAAGAAGAAATAATGGAAATACTAGAGCTTGGAGAACAACTAAAGTACGAAAATAAACATGGAATAGCTCATGATCATCTATTAAGAGGAAAGACTTTAGGAATGATATTTGAGAAATCATCTACAAGAACTCGTGTATCTTTTGAAGTTGGAATGTATCAGCTAGGAGGCTCAGCCTTATTTTTGAGTTCTCATGATCTTCAGCTTGGAAGAGGTGAGCCAATAAAGGATACTGCTAGAGTTTTATCTAGATATGTAGATGGAATAATGATAAGAACTTTCTCCCAAAAAGATGTTCAAGATTTAGCTGAATACTCAAAAGTACCTGTAATAAATGGACTTACAGATGAAGAGCATCCATGTCAGGTGTTGGCTGATTTACTTACCATAAAAGAGTTCAAGAGAAAGTTTGATGGTTTAAAGGTAGCTTTTATTGGTGATGGAAATAATATGGCTAATTCTCTAATGGTAGGCTGCTTAAAGGTTGGAATGAGCATAGGTATAGCAACTCCAAATGGCTATGAACCTCCTGAACATGTTATAACGGCAGTAAAGGCTGTAGAAGAAGCTTCAAAAGGAACAGTAACCTTTGCCAAGAATCCAGAAGAAGTAGTAAAAGATGCAGATGTGGTTATTACTGATGTATGGACTAGTATGGGACAAGAAGAAGAAACCATTAAGAGAAAAGAAGCCTTCAAGGGATATCAGGTAAATAGTGACCTTATGGCTATTGCCAAAAAGGATGCTATGGTACTTCATTGCCTTCCAGCTCATAGAGGTGAAGAAATAACTGAAGATATACTTGAGCTTCATGCAAAGGAAATTTTTGAAGAGGCAGAAAACAGACTACATGCCCAAAAAGCAGTTATGGTTAAATTGATGCAGAAAAATTAGTAAAGATATAATTAGGTGTATTGAAATATTCTCGTCTATGTATATGGGAAATACAGATACTAAAAAATCCACTGAAGTAAGTCGCTTTAGTGGATTTTTGAAATTAAGTGCTTATTATTTTTATACTTTAATTCTAATTCTAATTTCTCGCTCATATAGAGCATCTCCTTCATGACCGCTTAATTTCAAAAATATTATTAAACATAGCCTTTATTCAAGATAGGTCTAATATAGATGTTTATAGGTATTATAGTTTTAGCAAGAAATAAAAAATAAAAATGAGTGTTGAAAACTTAGTGGATTAAATTTACAATGCTGTGGATAATTTATAAATAGTTATGGCTATTATTTTTATTGTTAAGACCAGTTATACAAAAAAATCAAAAAATTATTATTTAAACCTATCAATATAGAGGCTTTAGAACAGCTAGTTAGGGTGAAAATCAAAAAAGCTTATTTGCTTACCAAATAAAAGGGACTATTTTCTTTGTGTTTTTTATATATTCAATATAAGAAGTTTTAAAGCTTTCAATTAATGCATTTTCCTCGATACTGATTCTATATCCATAAATTAATGAAACAATGATTAGACTTATAAGAATACCAATGAAACTTCTAAAGCAGAAGGAGATTCCTATAAGTGTTAATATACTTCCACTATATGCAGGGTGTCTTATTAATTTATAGGGGCCAGTTTGAACTATTTTTTGGTTTGAATTAACCTGTACATTAAAAGTGAAGAATTTTCGTAGAGTCCATATAGAGTAGGCTCTTAATAAGATACCAGCAATGGTGAACAGAGTGCCTAACCAGAAAAATGAACTTGCTAGGATTAAGAAAAGATTCTTTCTACAAAACATGTTTATAAATACTATAGATGTAATTCCTAAGGTTATTAAGAAAAAGGAACCTTTATCAGAGCTTTTCTTTTTACCAGAATTTTTTAAGCTTTCATAGGAAGTAAAAAGAAAAAACAATATCTCTGATGCTAAGAATAAAGTGAAGATAATCTGAAAGACATAGCACATAGTAGTGGTTTCAAAATAAGAGTGTCCAAAAAGATACATATATAATTCATCTCCTAATTTCTATTTCTTATCTGCAGGTTTATCATATCTGCATCAAGTTTAGTGGTTTTATATAAGGTCAAAATAGTTGTACCATAGGTTATAGATACAATGAAAAGTGCCTCTAATAAGTCGCTTATAGAATGGATAGAAATAATATTAAATGGAATACCTATACCTAAAGTCACCACAAAGCTTAAGATTACCTCAATTAAAATGTGTACAAATTGAGACTTTATATTGAGATTTTCCATAAGGAAAAGGATTATTTGAATTAAAATTATAAAGGATAAAGTGCTCACTTCTGAATTAGTTTGAATAGTTTGTCTGTGTTGTAAAAGATGTATAAAAATAGTTATTATATTTAATACAGTGAAGGCTATGCAGCCACCTAAGATATATTGATTTATTCTTTTCATAGTTACCTCCAATCAACTAATAACCTATTCACGTAGTTTTTGTTTTATTTCCTGTACATAGCTTCGGTTTATTATGAGTTTTTCACCATTATATAGAGTGGCGAGAAGGCGTCCGTTTAACTGCCCCTGGACTTTTTGGAGTTTGTCTAGATTTAATATGCAGGCTTTATTTATTCTTGTAAATTTTGTACTAAATAGTTTGTCTTCTAACTCGTATAACTTCAGGTCACTTTTATAAACTTTATTTTCAGTATAAATATAAGTTCTGTTGTCCACTGATTCAAAATAATAAATTTCTTTTGAAGAAAGTTTAAATTTCTCATTATCTATTGTACCTACTAGGATTACTTCATTTTCACTAAGACAATTTACTAATTTATCAACATAGCTATTCTTTTCCTTACAAAATATCTTTATTTCAATATCTTCTATCAAAGGATCCTCAATTACTGATATTCTCATAAACATCCTCCCTTCGTAAAAATAATAGCATAACCGTTTATCTATAACAATTAACTTACATCTATCTTGCATATAGGCTATAGTAAGTTGCAATTTACTGTCCATAATCCATGGTGAAAAAAGTTTAGAACGGTTAGATGTACAAAAAAATTCACTGAAGAAGTCTGCTTCAGCGAATTTTGTCATAAAGAATATGGTGTTTATAAAGATATTTTCCTAGACTAGTGTATGCTATTAATTAAATGCGCCTTTATATTGTTCTGGATAGGAGATAGAGATATTTTTTCTTTTAGCTTCACTTAGCGGAAAGTAAGGATTTCTTAAAAGTTCCCTTCCAATTGCAACTAAATCTGCTCTTTTATTTGAAATAATTTCTTCAGCCATATTAATGTCTGTTATCAAACCTACAGCAATTGTAGGGATATTACATGTATTTCTTATTTCATCAGAAAAATTGATTTGATACCCTGGATATACATCAATAGATGCAGGGATTAGGCCTCCAGTACTTACATGTACCATATCTATCTGCTCCTTTACTAGGTTTATAGTTTCTATCATATCTTCTAGGGTAATACCTCCGTCCTTATAATCATAAGCAGAAACTCTTAGTAGAATAGGCTTTTCTTTAGGCCATACCTCTTTTACAGCCTCTAAGACTTCATTTAAAAATCTTGCTCTATTCTCAACAGTACCACCATATTCATCCTTTCTCTTATTGGATAGTGGGGATAAAAACTGGTGAATTAGATAGCCATGTGCAGCGTGAATCTCAATTGCATCAAAGCCGGCTTTATCAGCTCTTAGGGCTGCGGATTTGAATGAAAAGATTATATCCTTGATTTGTTCCTTGGTTAGTTCTTTAGGTAAGGAGCTCTTTTCATCAAAGGCAATCTCGCTTGGAGCTAATATATCCCCAGAAACCCCAGTGTATTTTCTACCAGCATGATTGAGCTGAAGAGCGATTTTTGTGCCGTTTTCTTTAACGCCATCTACTATAGCCTTTAATCCATCAATATGAGTATCATCCCAAATTCCCAGGTCATTGTCTGTGGTACGTCCGTTTTTTGTAACACCAGTAGATTCCATGATTATGAAACCTACACCTCCTATAGCTCTTGTGACGTAATGAGTGTAGTGAAACTGATTGGCTTTGCCAGTTTCATCTGAAGAATACATGCACATAGGTGGCATAACCAATCTGTTTTTTAAAACTGTATTTTTTAAGGTATAGTTGCTGAAAGTATTCATAAATTTTCTCTCCTTATATTTAAAATATATTGTTTAATGTAAGTGTATATCATATACTATAATTAAGGAAGTAGTGATATTTTTATCATATAATTTCAAAAAGGTAAGTAATGCGATAAATGCACATGTAGGAGGGTGAAAAAATGTCAGAGGTAGTTCTTGAAAGAGGAGAGCCAGGAGCGAAATGTCCTATAGAAGCTGCTATCGATGTAATAGGCAGCAAGTGGACATTTTTAATTATAAGAGATTTATTGATAGATGGAACAATAAGATTTGGTGATTTACTGAGATCTCTTGAAGGGATAAGTCCCAAAACCTTATCTGTTAGATTAAGAGAGCTAGAAAAGGTTGGATTAGTAGATAGGATTGTGTACCCAGAGATTCCGCCAAAAGTTGAGTATAAGCTCACTGAGAAAGGAAAGGAATTAGAAAAGGTATTTATTGAGTTGAAAAGATGGGGGATTACTATTTTGGAGTAGTTATGGTGAGGCGGTAAGAGTAGTTAAAGGAATTCTACTTTTCTCTGAATTAGATTTGCAGAAATCCTTTGCTTTCTAAGAGAAGGATTTCTGCAAATTTAAGCCTTATTACAAAGTGATATAGTTATATTTATACAATAAATGAAAATACTTAAAATAAAGCAAAACACTACAATTAGTTACTTGAAGTGTTTTGCTTTATTAAGCTTGTTATATTATTTATTAATGAGTTTATTGAAAGTTATTAATAAATATATTATTAGTTAATCTCGTTCAACTATCATTGCAGTTCCTTGACCGCCACCTATACACAAGGTTGAAAGACCTCTTTTTGCATCTCTGTTTTTCATAGCATGTAAAAGAGTAACTAGGATTCTTGCACCAGAAGCTCCAATAGGGTGTCCTAGAGCTATGGCTCCACCATTGACATTTACCTTGCTCATGTCAAGCTTCAGGTCTCTTGCTATAGCCAGACTTTGTGATGCATAAGCTTCATTTGCTTCAATTAAGTCTAAATCTTCTGGAGTTAAATTTGCTTTATCTAAGGCTGCTTTTGTAGCATAAAAAGCACCGTAGCCCATTATAGAAGGATCAAGGCCAGCAGAGCCATAGGAAGTAATTTTAGCAAGAGGCTTTATGCCAAGTTCTTTCGCTTTATCAGCACTCATTACTATAAGTGCTGCAGCACCATCATTAAGACCAGAAGCATTACCTGCGGTTACGGTTCCATTTTCTTTAAATATAGGTTTTAGTTTTGATAAGGCTTCTATGGTGTTGCCGAATCTAGGAAATTCATCAGTATCAAAAACTATTTCGCCTTTTTTAGTTTTTATAGTAACAGGAACAATTTCTTCTTTAAATTGGCCACTCTTTATAGCTTGTTCAGCTTTATGCTGAGATTCTAGAGAGAACTTATCTTGATCTTCTCTAGATGCATTCCATTGTTCAGCAACATTTTCAGCGGTTATTCCCATGTGATAGTTGTTGAAAGCATCTGTTAATCCGTCTTTTATCATTTCATCAACTAACTCGTTATTGCCCATTCTATAACCCCATCTTGCATTGTTTAATAAAAATGGAGCAGCAGACATATTTTCCATACCACCAGCAACTATTATATCAGCATCGCCTGCTTTTATTATTTGAGCCGCTAAACTTACGCTTCTTAAACCAGAACCACACACCTTATTAAGAGTAAGGGCTGGGATTTCTACAGGTAAACCTGCTTTTACAGCAGCTTGTCTTGCTGGGTTTTGTCCTAGTCCAGCTTGTAGTACGTTACCGAATACTACTTCATCTATAGAGTTAGCATTTATTCCAGCTCTTTTTACAGCTTCCTTAATCACTATTGCACCTAATTCTACAGCAGGAACGTCCTTAAGAGTTTTCCCGTATGCTCCTATAGCTGTTCTTACTGCACTTACTATTACTACTTCTTTCATATCAAAATACCTCCTAAATTTAATATATGTAATAGACTGGTCTGTCTACTAATTCGAAATATAATAGAACTGAAGGGTAAAACCTTAGTTCTTATATACTGATACAAGATCTTTTTTCATTCTTCTTAATACATCTACTTCTTTACTAATTCGGTAATATACTAAATAACCTTCATATATTGCAAAGGCTTTATTAGCTATTGGATCTATTTCTGATTCAGCAGCCTCAGAAAATTTTAAAACATCGCTAAAGATATCAATTAATCTTTTCATGGACTTTGAATAATATTCTGCAAGATCAGGCTCTGAAAAGGCAATTTCTAGCCCTAGCACTGCAAAAGGGCAACCATAGTGCGTATTATTTTCAGCTGATTCTATCATTTTATCTATTAGATCATTTATAAATTCAGCCCATTTTCGATCCTTAGCGGAGTTAAGCACCATTAAACCAATTTTTCTTTCAAAGTAAGAGCATACACTTAGAGCCAAGTCCTTCTTGCTTTTGAAGTGAAAATAGAAGGAGCCCTTAGGAAGACCAGTGCAAGCCAAGATATCATTTATTCCTGTGGCATTATATCCATTTTGTATGAATAGATTTGCAGCACATTCTATTATATTATTTTTTGATTGTTCACCTTTTGTATTTTTAGCCACTGTAGGATCTCCCTTTATTATTTATTAATTTCATACTCAATATATTCTTAGAATCTATGCTTATTTCTAAGATGAGTTATTGCTTAATTAAATAATAGACCAGTCTGTCTATTTTGTCAATACTTTAACAAAGTATGTTTAATATCTGGAATGGATATATTTTAATTTGTTACATTTTTACGGATAATATATAATATTTTTAAATTTTATGATAAAAAACATAACGAAAAAAATAAAAAGTTGTACTATGATTTTACATAAAAGGATATATACAACATGATAAAATGAATTTGTTAAAATATGTTGTAAGGAGGACTTATATGTCAAATACAAAAAAACTTATTTCACTACTATTGGTTATTTGTTTTTCAGTTTCTTCAATGCAGATACCTGTTTATGCTAAAGATAACAAGAGTAATAGTGGTAATGTTGAAAAGAATACTAATGCATCTGTTGTAAAAAATCAGAAGTCAAAGAAGATAACAAAAGAATTGACAAATGAAAGAACAGAAAACAGCAAAAAATTTCAAAAGGAAGATGGAAGCTTTGAAGTAGATCAATACAACTCAGCAATTCACTATCAAGACGGTGGTCAGTGGAAAGATATTGACAATACTTTAGAGGAATCGAAAGATAAAGATGATGATGGAAATAATGTATTGGAAAATAAACAAAATAACATAAAGGTTAAAATTTCAAAGAATTCATCTTCAAAGAAGCTTGTACAAATGAAAAAAAGATAAGTACGAAATAAACTGGAGCTTATCAAATGTTCAATCATCAAAAGCATCGGTGGTTACTGCAGATGAAAATAAAATAAATGATGATATAGATAAAAGTGTAGAAAATGAGGTTAATAACGATAAAGAGTTGACAAAAGTAACCTCAGATGAAAAACAACAGATAAAGGAAGATTTGAAGACTAATGAAAAAATTAAGGATTTAAAGAATATTACTTCACAGGTAAATTTTCAAAATGTGTATGACAATACGGATTTGCAGTATATTTTAAATGGTAGTGATATTAAAGAGAACTTAATTATTAATAAATATAATGACAATACTAGCTTTTCCTTTAACATAAATACAAAAAATGTTACGCCAATTTTACAACAAGATAAATCAATAATATTCTTTGATTCTAAGGACAAGTCAAAAAAAGTATTTCAAATAGAAGCACCTTATATGTATGATAAGGTAAACAACTCCAGTGATAAAATTGAGGTAGCTATTAATCAATCTAAGAATGGATATTTATTAACCTTAACTCCTGATAAAACCTGGTTAAGTAGTAGTGATAGAGTATATCCAGTAACCATAGATCCATCAATGCAAACTTCATTAGAACGTAGCAAGATTCACGATACTTTTGTAGGATCACTTGATACTGAAAACAAATGCAAAAATCAATATGTGAGGGTTGGTCTAACACCAGGTAATGTAGGAACTTGTAGAACTTACATTAAGTTTGATTTACCTACACTCTCAACTGGAGATATGATAACAAATGCCCAATTGAACTTACTTCAATGCTCAGATGTAAGCAGCGTATCTTCAAATCAAGTAAATGTCCACAATGTAACTCAAGACTTTGATGCAAGTAACTTGACTTGGGGTACTCAACCAAGCTATGATTCTCATATTGAGGCCTTAAATATGATTACAAGTAATCAGAATCAATGGGTAAACTGGGACGTTACTAGTATTGTAAAGCAGTGGTTCACAACTGGCAATAATTATGGAATTATGTTGGAACAAGATAATTCTTCAAAGCACACTGCCTTCTGGTCTTCTGATATGAATGATGCTTTTACCTCCGCAAGACCAATGATTTCTTTCAACTATATAAATAATAGTGGAATCGAGAACTACTGGACATATCACTCTCAAAATGTAGGGAGAGCCGGTACGTCCTATATTAACGATTATAATGGTAATCTAGTATTTACTCACAATGACATTGATATGAGCGGAAGCAGAATGCCTGTATCAATAAATCATGTTTTTAATAGTAATGATATTACTACTTCTAATATAGGTTTTGGATCTGGATGGAGACTTAATATAAATCAAAGATTAGAGAGTCAGACCATAAATAATACTCAATACTATAAGTATACAGATGAAGATGGTACTAAACATTATTTTCAAAATTCAGGCTCAATGCCAATAAATGATGAATTAAATTTAGGACTCTCACTAACAAAAGAGGGGGATGGATCTTTATCAATTAGCGATAAGAAAAATAATAAGATAAACTTTAGTTCCTCAACTAATGACTTAAATTATATAAAAGATGCTAATGGTAACATTATTACATTTACCTACGGAGGAACCTCAAGTAGTGGCGTTAGGAATATTACAAAAGTCACAGACGGATCAGGGAGAGTTACTTCTTTAAATTATAATTCTTCTGGAATACTAACATCAATTCAAGATACAGCAGGTAGGACTATAACTTATAATTATGATGGAAATGGCAATTTAACTACAATTACTTATCCAGATAATAAATCATCCAATTACTCTTATGATGGTAATCATAATTTAGTAAGTGCAACAAATTATGATGGATACAGAATCTCTTATCAATATTATGGGATTGCTCCGCATAGAGTAAGTCATCTTTTAGAATCAAATACAAATGGAGCCTTAGGTGATGAATTAAGCGTGTCCTACGGGAATAATAGCACTACATTTACTGATGTTAAAGGAAGAAGAAGTATATATCAATTTGATAATGTAGGAAAGACCCTGTGTATGAAGGATGCAGATGGCAGTGCTCAGTATTATAAATATACTGACAGCACAAATGCTTCAAAGGTAACATCAGAATCAAAGCTTGAAAAGACTGTAATTAACTTACTTACAAATCATGATGCTGAAAACTCAGATTCATGGGGAGTTGGTACAGATGGTGGTAGTGGATCAAGCAGTTTTACATCAGCAGTTAGTTATATGGGCAATCAAAGCTTAGCGATAAATAAGACAGATAATGTAAGTAGACAGTATTTTGATCAGTGGAATATATTGAAGCCAGGAAAAACTTATACTTTTTCAGCTTATGTAAAGACTGTAAATGTATCTAATACTAACGGAGAAGGTGCGGTAATAAGTTTTTATTATAAAGATAAATCTGGTAACTATCAGCGTATAGATTCTAACTATTTAAATGGAAGTAATGACTGGCAGAAGTTACAAACGACTTTTAATCTTCCTATGGATGCAGCGGATTATAATGTACTAACTAGAGTTAGTATGCTACAAGAAACTGGTACAGCGTATTTTGATAGTATGCAATTAGAAGAAGGTGGTGTAGCAAACAGATATAACTTAGTAGATAATGGTGATTTAACAGGATCCTCAGGAACGCCTAATAGATGGAATACTATTAGCACAGGAGGGTCTGATGGATTGGTTTCTACTAGTGATTCTGATCACCCAGCAAACCTAGATAATTCTGTATATCAAGTAAGTGGTTCTTATGGAGTACAAAAGAAATTAGGTCAATCAATTAATATAAAAGGAAAAGCAGGAGATATTTACACAGTTGGCGCATGGGCAAAAGCGTATTCGGTTCCAAGCGGTACTTTTCAGTTGCAGGCTGTCTTTAGCGGTTCAAGTGGAAGTCAAAGTGTGAATTTTGATTTCAACAAAGACTCTAATGATTGGCAATATATATCTGGAAGATGCGTAACTAATTCAGATTATTCAAAAATAGATATATATTATATATATGGAGATAATGCAAATACTGCATATTTTGATGGAGTCCAATTATACAAAGAAGAGTTTTCGAAGAGTTACCAATATGATTCAAAGGGTAATTTAGTATCCACTGCTGATCTGGCAACACAAAACTCTAAGTTTGAGTATAATGGCAATAATGACGTTTTAAAAGCTGTAGATCCAAAAGGTAACTCATTTAAGTACGAGTATGACAGTAAGCATAATCTTACAAGAGGAACATCAGCTGCTAACGTAAATTATAGCTTTAATTATGATAGCAATGGAAATGCAGTTAGTGCAAGAGTAGGCGATGGAGCTGACTATATTCAAACAAAAGCTGATTATACTTCCAGTGGTAACTATATAAAGTCTTTAACAGACAGTATGGGTAATACAGTAAGTTATGATTTTGATGAAAGCAAAGGGTTATTAAATAGTATAACTGACCCGAAAGGAAGTAAGACAAGTAATACTTATGATAGTGTTGATAATCTAACAAGTACTAGTAAGACTGTAAGCGGACAGCAGATAACTAATAGCTATGGTTATCAGAATGATAGAATAAGTCAGATTACCCATAATGGCTTTAACTATAATTTTGCTTATGATTCTTTGGGAAACAATACCGGTGTATCTGTAGGAAACCAAAATTTAATTACTAATACCTATGAACCAAGAACTAGTTTATTAACAAAATCCACTTATGGAAATGGACAATCGGCAAGTAATTATTATGACAATTCTGATAGAATTTTATCAAGGAATGTAGGTGGTAATACTACTGTTGGAGTTACGTATGATGCACAACTTCAAAATATAGGATGGCAGAATCCTTGGTCAAGTGACAACAGTTTAGCTGGGACAACAGGTCAAGGCTTAAGAATGGAGTCTTTAAAAGTTCAGCTAACCAATGCACCATCTGGTATGAAAATAAAGTATATGGCTCATGTTCAGAATGTAGGGTGGCAGAACTGGGTATATGATGGAGGTATAGCAGGGACTGTTGGACAATCACTAAGTATAGAGGCGTTAAGAATTCAACTTGAAGGAGCTCCAGAAGGTTATAATGTAAGATATCAAGTATATGCTGATGGTATTGGATGGATGGAGCCTGCATCAAATGGAGATATAGCTGGAACAGTAGGACAGAATAGAAGGATAGAAGCTATAAAGATATTTGTAGAGTTGCCGAGTTATACTTATCAATATGATGCTTCTGGTAATTTAGCTTATAAAAACGATTTAGAAAACCACGTTAGTTATAGATATGTATATGATAATTCTAATAGGTTAGTAAAAGTTTCTGATTCAATTGGAAATATGATAAGTTATAATTACGACAATAATAATAATATTAGCTCTATAAACTACAATTCATCTGGCAAATCATACACCGTAAACTATAGTTATGATGCTGATAATAAACTAAAGAGTACTACCTATGGAGCCGACGAGTATGATAATAATTATGATTCTTTGGGAAGGTTGACAAACAATGTTATAAAGACAGGATCTACTCAGTACAATGTTAATTATAGTTATGCTCCAGGGGCTATGGCTTCAGGTATTGGGGTAAACTATAATGGTTATGTAGACACTGTGGGCTGGCAAAAAACAAAATTAGATGGTGAATTGTCTGGAACTGTAGGACAATCCTTGAAGTATCAAGAAATCAATATGAATTTAACTAACGTTCCTACAGATACAAATAATCCTCTGAATAAAATGAAAATTCAATATCAGACCCATGTATCTAACATAGGCTGGCAGGATCCTGTTTATGGTGGAACAAATGCAGGTGCTATAGCTTCAAACTATCAAATTGAGGCAATAAAAATAAATTTAGTAAATGCCCCAGCAGGTTATCATGTTTGGTATCAAGCTCAATTACAAGATAAAGGATGGACAGAACCAGTACAGGACGGAGCTATGGCAGGGACTACAGGTCAGAGCCTAAGACTTGAGGCTTTAAGAATATATATAGTTAAGCCAGGATCAGATTCCAAGGATTCCAATAAAATAGGTACCATTAGTAATAATGGAAACAACATAGGTTACAACTATGATGCCAATGGAAATATAAAAAGTATATCGCAAAATGGACAAACTATATCTTATACTTATAACGAGCTTAATGAAGTTACAAGAGAAGACAACCAAACATTAAATTATTCTATGGTGTATAGCTATGATGCTGGTGGAAATATTGTAAGCAAAGTAAAGTATCCATACACAACAGGGAATTTAGGAACTGCAACGAATAATGTTAGTTACAGCTATGGAGATGGTAATTGGAAGGATAAACTAACTTCTTACAATGGAAAGAGCATAACTTATGACCAAATAGGAAATCCATTGTCTTATAATGGCAATACCTTTGGTTGGAAGTCTGGAAGACAACTAGCGTATATGATTTTAAGCGATGGTCGTGACGTAGGCTTTAAATATAATGATGCAGGAATAAGAACAGAAAAGCGTGTAAATGGAGTAACTACAAAGTACTATCTAGATGGAGATAAAGTAATATCTCAGCAAGATGAAGAAGGTACAAGCATAAGATATAATTACGATGCTAATGGAAAACTAGTTAGCATGATACTAAACGGCACAGAATACTTCTATATAAGAAATGCCCAAAGTGATATAATAGGCTTAATAGACACCTCAGGAAATCAAGTGGTAAGTTATACTTACGATACTTGGGGAAAACTTATATCAATAACAGGAAGTCTAAAAGATACTGTAGGAGTTAAAAATCCTTATAGATATAGAGGGTATAGGTATGATACCGAGACTGGGTTGTATTATCTACAGAGTAGGTATTATAATCCCGAATGGGGTAGGTTTATTAATGCTGATGGTATAGTTGGCACTCCTGGTGAGCTTCTATCTGCGAATATGTTTGCGTATTGTTTGAATAACCCTGTGAACATGGCTGATTCTAGTGGTAACTTTCCTTTTGTACTTAGTTTTTTTGTAGAAGCTGTGGTAGCAGCGGTGGAAGTAGTAGCAACAGTTTTATCAGCACCTGTAGTTGTAGGTGGTGCACTAATTGGCGCAACAGGACTGCTGATATATTCAGCGTATCAATATTATAAAGGGCATAGTACATCATATGCAGATAGCTCAACTACTGAGAATAATAAAACATCAAGTTCACCACAAAATAAGACAAAGACTTCCAGTAAGGGGAGAAGTAAAAATAAACTTAAACCTGACCCGAGTGCTCAGGGGGACCATACTACATTTAAACGAAATCCAGATACGGGTGAAATAACAAACTATGAAACATGGAGACCGAATCCTAAAAATCCAACTGGATTTGACAGTGCAAAACGATATGATGGAACGGGGAGTCCCCATAAGAACCCAGTTACAGGAGAAGAGTTAATGCCGCATGTTCATGATAAAACAGTGCCAGGTGGTGTTAGGTCACCAATACCTTGGGAAATACCTAGAAAACCATGATGGATAATGATTATAGTGATGAAGGAGTCTGATAAAATGAATATGTTAGATTGGATACAAAATTGGTATCTAAGTAATTGTGATGGAGACTGGGAACATTGTTATGGAATAAAAATTTATACTTTAGATAATCCAGGATGGTCAGTAAACATTGATTTGACAGATACTTATTTAGAGTTTTCAAAATTTGAGTTAATACAAAAATATATTAATGATACTAACTGGATACATTGTAATGTTGTAGATGGAGTATTTAAAGGTGGAGGTAGTGCAGATAAATTAGAAGAAATATTAAGAATTTTTTCGGAATGGGCAATAGCTAACAATGAAAGTACTGTAACTGATTAGCAAAATTATAGGAAGAGCTGGCTACAAAATACTGGTAAATTCAATGCATAAATTTGAAGATAAATACCAAGTCACGGAAAGAATACGGTTGTTAAGTCTTTGGAGAATTCTTTAGCTACATAATTAGAATTCTGTAGTGAGAATCAGCATAAAACCAAATACAGGAGAGCATCTATCACTTGATGAAGTTGATGGATGCTCTTTTTGCTTGGATAGACTGTGGACACATTTTGGACGAGGTGTGATGTGACAAAAACTAGTATTCACAAGGGTTTGGGCGTAGTGGTCATAGTTTCACACAAGTATCTCTCAAAATATGGTATACTATCACTAATGAATAGATTGTATTTTGGGAAAAGATATGTCCTATCTGCCCAAATCAAGTGAAATCAACAAAGTATATGTCCTGAAATAGCCCAAGCTATGCCCTACATATGTCCTAAAGGATAAGAAAATGAAAACCAATGAAACCATGTGTTTCTACAAGCTTTCTAAATCATTGTAGAAACTAAGCTGATTTGGCAACAGCTTTTGAAACGGACGGTTCTAAGTTCATTAGTTTCAACAATGGTGTACTGTAGCTAGTCTAGCTAAGCCAGTAATGTCAATGAGTTTCAGGTTTGAGAAAATTGGATAGATACCAAGACTTTGGAGTTTGGGTAAAGGTATGATACCGAGACTGGACTGTACTATCTGAATTCGCGCTACTACAATCCTGAATGGGGTAGGTTTATTAATTCGGATGGAGTAGCTGGACAAACTGGTGAACTGTTATCCCATAATATGTTTGCATATTGTAAGAATAATCCTGTCAATATGAGTGATGATAGTGGTTATAGACCTAATTATATTTGTAATGATGGTGGAGAGATAGGAGTTTCAGGTGATAGCATTAGTTCTTCTGTAAATAATATATTTAGTATTTCATCAACAGTGAAAAGGTTAATACCTGATAGAAGTCAAATTATTAGTATAGGTAAGAGTGTTGCAGCAACAGGTGCTGAAGGTGGGATCAGTTTAGAATTAAGTCATATTCCTGATAGTGTACCTGTAGTTACAAATCGAGCACTAAGGCGTGCTGGGACAGAATTTAAAGTACCGCTAAAAGGTGCATCTATTCTTAGAGGTATTGGAAAAATAGAAAAAGTAGGTGTAGTAGGTGTGGCATTTACTAGCATGAGTGTATGGGATAATTTTCACAGTGGATACAAATACTCAGAAGCTTTTGGAAGAAGTTTTATCGATGTTGGAGTGTCGGTGGCAGTAATAGGGTTTGGTTTGTTTACTCCTGTTGGATGGGCTGTTGGAATTGGGTTAGGGTTAGGTTTTGGTGCAGAAATTGCAAAAAATTATATTTGGAAAAAAGAATAATATAGATATAAAAGAGAATATTTAAT
Organism: Clostridium manihotivorum; assembly: GCF_004015185.1. GTDB lineage: Bacteria > Bacillota > Clostridia > Clostridiales > Clostridiaceae > Clostridium_AR > Clostridium_AR manihotivorum. The sequence continues at coordinate 1,144,580 of NZ_CP025746.1, forward strand.
GAAATGAGGAGAAAAAATTATTTTGAATAAAAAAAGTATTCCAATAGTCATGATATTATTTGTAATAATTGCTGCAATTAGGTATTTTCCCATAGAAAAAATACCATTTCCAGTAGTTATAGTTATTTTAATATCATGTATGTTGCTATCAATTTTTAGTGTTTTAAGATATAAGGGAAGTAATAAAGAACGAGTTTATCTTATTGTAATGACTATATTAGTAATTTTGCTTTTATGTACAATCGTAATGGCAGTTATAATACAAAATAACTATCCGCAGTTATCTGTGCATGTTAAACCAATATTTGTTAGCTTAATGGCAATATTATTTGTAACCTTATTAATAGTTGTATTTGCAAATGCATTGTATAAAAGTAATAATATTGGTAACTCAAAGAAAAAATAGTAAGCTTACTACAAAAATATTATTAATCATACTGCATAAAAATGTAGATGTTGTATTAAGGATTGTAAGTTAAGTTATTAGACAATAATGTAAAGTTGAAGAGATTGCATAATTAGAATTCTGTAGTGAGAATCAGCATAAAACCAAATACAGGAGAGCATCTATCACTTGATGAAGTTGATGGATGCTCTTTTTGCTTGGATAGACTGTGGACACATTTTGGACGAGGTGTGATGTGACAAAAACTAGTATTCACAAGGGTTTGGGCGTAGTGGTCATAGTTTCACACAAGTATCTCTCAAAATATGGTATACTATCACTAATGAATAGATTGTATTTTGGGAAAAGATATGTCCTATCTGCCCAAATCAAGTGAAATCAACAAAGTATATGTCCTGAAATAGCCCAAGCTATGCCCTACATATGTCCTAAAGGATAAGAAAATGAAAACCAATGAAACCATGTGTTTCTACAAGCTTTCTAAATCATTGTAGAAACTAAGCTGATTTGGCAACAGCTTTTGAAACGGACGGTTCTAAGTTCATTAGTTTCAACAATGGTGTACTGTAGCTAGTCTAGCTAAGCCAGTAATGTCAATGAGTTTCAGGTTTGAGAAAATTGGATAGATACCAAGACTTTGGAGTTTGGGTAAAGGTATGATACCGAGACTGGATTATATTACTTACAAAGTCGTTACTACAATCCTGAATGGGGTAGGTTTATTAATGCTGATTCATATGGTGGAGAATTAGGAACGTTACTATCTCATAATATTTTTGCATACTGTAGGAATAATCCAGTGTCTAGAATTGATTCTGATGGTTATAGAGATGAAGCAGGCTGTGGAGGCGGTGGTGGTGCATACCTAGAACTTGGTATTATAGAAGAGGAAGAAGGATTGCTTCTTAGAAATATAATAAGTTCTGAAATGGACGAACAGTTAGCATTAGAAGCTCAAGAGATGAGATATGCTCAAGAATCAGCTTCTGAAAGAGCAATTAAATCTATTAGAAATCCTAATGTAAAAAAAGGTGGTTCATATGGAAGTGTGCCAAAAAATGGTGGAGAAAATCACCACATGCCTGCGAAGTCAGTAAGCAATTTAAGTAAGAATAAGGGACCGGCATTAAATATGGAAAAGGCAGATCATAGAATGACTGCAAGTTGGGGGAATTCAAAAGAGGCTCAACTATATAGGGCCCAGCAAAAGTCTTTGATTGACAAAGGTAAGTTTATGGAAGCACAGCAAATGGATATAGACGATGTTACATCAAAGTTTGGTAGTAAATACAATGAGGGAATAAGACAAATGAAAGATTACACAATACAGTTGTTCAAAGATTAATTGAATGGAGGAAAGAATATGAATTATATTATTAAACCATATGACAGTATAGGTATGATAAGTTTAGGAATGTCTAGAGAATCTGTAAGAGAAATATTTGATAACAAGTTTAGGGAGTTTAGAAAAAACCAGTTTAGTGAAAATACAACAGACGATTTTATGTATTGCCATGTTTATTATGACACAAATAATATTTGTGAGGCAGTAGAACTATTTGAGCCTGCTGAGGTATCATTTAACGAATTTGAAATATTAGGAGTATCTTACAACTTAGTTGAAGAGTTTTTTAGGAAACTAGATAATTCAATAGATATTAATGATGCAGGGTTTACATCATATAAATATGGAATAGGTATATTTGCACCATATGCGATAGATGAACCTGAGGAGCCAGTCGAATCTGTTATTGTTTTTAAACAAGGTTACTATGAGTAAATATTATAATTATAAGCATATCCTCTTGCTGCATAAAAGTATAAAGTTACTGCAAAAGTCTTTAGAAGAGAAATGTTAGATTCATTTTCGCTGCTTTCATGAAAAGTATAATAGTAAAGAAACTGCATAATTTAAATTCTGTAGCGAGAAAAGAACATCTTCAACCGAAACAAAACAAAAATTAAGTATATATTATAATCATAGAAACATTGAGGGCTAACGTTTGGAGCGTTAGCTCTTTTCTTTTGCCTAAAAACATGTGAAAGGAGTAGAGGGATGGCAACAGATTTTGTGGAGAAATTCAAAAGATACCTGAAGGAGGATGGAAAGAGTCCAAAGACAATAGAAAGCTATGTTGGAGACATTGGTGGCTTTGTATCCTATATTCAAAACATGGGAGTGAAATTTCAAGGAGAACTGAAAAGATTCTATGTCACAAGCTTCAGAAACTATCTCATTGAAAGCCAGTATGAGACAGCTACCATCAACAAGAAAGTTAACAGCATACAATCATTCAATAGTTTTCTGATGAAGCATAATTATACTAATGAAATTGTAGTAGATCTAAGGAAGGACAGGATGAAGGTTGCTTTTGGTTATGAAAAGCAAGTGGAGAGGATGTTATTTTACATTCAAAATCAAGAGAATGTAACCAGAAGGGATAAGATGATAATTCTACTACTAATGTACGCAGGAATAAGATTAAGTGAACTTTGTAGTATAAGTATTAACAACATTGATTTTCTAACTAGTCATCTAAAGATACATGGTAAAGGTGGAGAGATTAGACAAGTACTACTAAAGAATGAAGTAGCTGAAGCAATTAAGGAATATTTAGTTGAGCGTAATGATAGTCAATTTAGCGATTTAGAATATCTGATTTTGGGGCAAAGGTGAGCAGTGAAAAGAGATGCCATCAATACACTGATAGAGAAATACACGAAGAAATTGCAACTTGGAATCAAATTGAAACCACATACTTTCAGACATACTTTTTGTAGAAGACTTGTAAGTAAAGGAGGGTCCCTAACGACTTTAAGTAAACTAGCAGGACATAGTAGTGTTGAAACTACAGCTAAACTCTATATAAATAGCAGCAAAGAAGAAAATATGAGGGTAGTTAGCTTGTTATAGATGGAAGAAAATGAAATGATAATATTATACAGCTTTAAAGGAATCAAAGAAACAGATATTTATTGCTTTACTATGATATTTTAATATTCTCTTTGAAACTATTAAAGATATTATTAATAATAAGTCTAGAAAATATAATGCAGATAATATTATCAGATTATAGAATAAGACTATCAAATTTGGTAAAATATTATTAACAAAGGAAGTGATAGAATGGAATTTACTTATGATGATAAAATGATTCTAGATCCTAAGAACGATGTAGTATTTCAAAAAATATTTGGAAGTCCAGAAAATGAAGACATACTAATAAGTTTTTTAAATGCTTTACTTGAGAGAACTGAAAAAGAGAAAATAAAGCATGTTGAATATGTTGATACTAAATTATCTGACATTGAAGCAATAGATGATAAGATAGGAATTTTAGATGTAAGGGTAGTAACAGAAAAAGGTATTCATATTAATATAGAGATACAACTTATAAATAGATACAATATGATAAATAGAACGCTTTTCTACTGGTCTAGATTGTATTCAAATCAGATAAAAAAGGGAGAAAATTATAAGAATTTAAACAAGACTATAACAATAAATATATTGAATTTTAATTATATAGATAGCAAAAAGTATCATACAACATATCATTTATGGGAAGATGAAGAAAAAACAAAACTCACAGATATATTAGAGATACATTTTGTAGAACTACCAAAGTTTTTAGACGAAAAAACAGAGCTTAATAACAGTTTAAATATGTGGCTTGCATTTTTAACTAAACCAGAAAAGGAGGTAAGTAAGATGGGAGAGCCAGCAATAAGAAAAGCAATAACAGTACTAGATATGCTAAGCAGAGATCCAGAAACAGTAAGACGTGCTGAACTTCGAATGAAGCAAATACTAGATGAAAAAAGTATGGTCGAAGGAGCAAGAGAAGAAGGAAAAGTTGAAGGAAAAGAGGAAGCTGCACTAAACTTTTTAAGATTAGGAATTAGTGAAGAAACTGTTGCACAAGGTACGGGCTTAAGTATTGATAAAATAAGAGAAATTAAATCGACAATATAAAAAGCATATATGAAGTGAGTAATTGATAAAATTTAGTGGTAGCAGTTTTTTATTGCTATCACTAAATTTTTAATTTTCAAATTAAAACTGAGAGATTAAAAAACATAATCTTGTTTTATATTGGTATAGGTATGATACCGAGACTGGGCTATATTATCTACAATCAAGATATTATAATCCTGAATGGGGCAGGTTTATTAATTCGGATGGAGTAGCTGGACAAACTGGTGAACTGTTATCCATAATATGTTTGCATATTGTAAGAATAATCCCGTGAATATGAGTGATGACAGCGGATAAATAGGCATTCCTGGAGATATAATTTACGTACAAAATACAACTGTAGCAAAGAAGGTATTTGATAAGTATGGAATAGATAGATTAGAGTAAAAGAGAGAGATTATCAACTTGATAAGGAGGGCAAATAAATGAATAAAAATGAAAAAGGTTCAATAAGTGAAAGTCATGATTTGAAGAGGAGTGTAATACAGTTAACTATAATTCATTTAGCAGTAATATCATTATTAAACTTTCTTATAATAATTAATGATAAATCATATTATTATTTAGCGGCGGCTCTTCTTTTTTCTTCTTTTATAATTGCAATAATAAATGTATCGATTGGCCTAAAGAAAAAATTTGTTAAAACTGCTAAATACGTTTGGATAACAATACTTAGTAATATTTTATCCTTTTCGGTTTATTTAAATCTAATTGAAATTTTAAATGCAAGTCTAACTTATGTAAAAATTATTCTTATATTAAACTACGTGATATTAGAAATAATTCTGGTTTATATTAGAATCATAAGAAAGGATAAGACTTATATTAGAAGTGTATCGTCAGGAAAACACTCAAAATACGTTAAGAAAGATTTATTCTTGGTGGTAGCTATTTCAGCAGTAGTAATTTTAACTGCTAAACTTCTAGATAACGGTCAGATCTATGTTGGTAGGATAGGAATTATGGTTACAGAAATATTTGGAACCCCATTGATGACAATTGCAATAGTTTTACATGTTCATGCATTTGCTAATTATCTTTATAACATTAAAAGGAGTTCTGAATATTAGTACTAATAAAGATTTATTATGCATAGTGTAGCTAATTTAAGTGTCTTTTTTAAAAATTAGCTTAAAGGTGGGAATAATATTGAAAGAACTAAGTATTAAACAAAGAAATAACTTAAAGGTAGGAAATTCGCTAGGAACGGAAATTCATGCTTCTGCTGATGAATTAAGATGTTTTATAGTTATAGGTGCTTATAAAATATTAGAAAATCATGGAGCAATTGCTGTTAGTAAAATATTAAATAGTAATGAAAATATTTTATATTTTATAAGAAAATATGAGGTAAATAAAGAATATATTGAAAATAATTGGGATGTTCATGAAACAGATTTAATAAACTCTATTAGAAAGAAAGATATTTCAAGCTTGGAAGAATTGCAAATAGAGTTATTAAAATATATTGATGATTTATCTGTTCTTGATGTAACATGGAAGTTTGATAATCCAATAGCATAAAAACATGAAATAGATAAGCTTAAAGGGTATTATGGTGGTAGCTAATTATATTAATAGCTACCACTAAAATTTTATTCTTGGTCTTAGTATTGAGAGGATAAATGCTTTTGAAAGGCTATAGATATTCCTTCTTAAATTCTAAATATCCATTTTTTCTTAACTTACAAGCAGGGCAGTCACCGCAGCCATTTCCTTTGATTCCGTTATAGCAAGTTAAGGTTTCATTTTTTACTATTTCTAAAACGCCTAAGTCGTGAGCTAGCTTCCAGGTTTCAGCCTTATTGATCCACATCAAAGGTGTAAGTATCTCAAATTGATAATCCATAGCAAGATTTAAAGTGACATTTAGAGATTTTATAAATACATCTCTGCAGTCCGGATATCCGCTGAAATCGCTTTGAGATACCCCGGTTATTATTGTATTTATATCTCTTTGCTTGGCAAATACAGCAACAAAGGTTAAAAACAAAAGATTTCTTCCGTCTACAAAGGAGTTTGGAAGACCTTCTGTAGGAGCATTTTTATCAACGGTTATATCTTGTCTTGTTAAGGAGTTTGGAGCTAGTTGATTTAATAAGTTTAGATCTAGGATATGATGTTCTACACCGTGCTTTTTGCAGATATCCTTAGCACATTCTAGCTCAAGCTTGTGTTTTTGATTGTAGTCAAAGGATACAGCTATAACTTCTTTATATTTCTTCTTTGCCCAGAATAAACATGTGGTGCTGTCTTGTCCACCACTAAATACTACAACAGCTTTTTCTTTATTCATAAATACACCATCCTTAATATTATATATCGTGTACTAACTTGTACATCGATTTATTTCATTATAGAGTTATAACTAATTTGAAGAGCTTTAGCTATATTACTTACTATAAAGCATCATCAACTTGTTATTTAACATCTGATCTGTATTAAATCTACCTCTTAGGGTAGTGGTTATGGTTTTGGTACCAGGCTTTTCTATGCCTCTAGTGGTCATACAACCATGTTCACCTTGGATTATAACTGCCACATCCTCAGATTCGGTTATCTTTTGAAGTATCTCAGCAATATCACTGCCTATTCTTTCTTGAAGCTGGAGCCTTCTTCCCACCATGTCTGCTATTCTTGCTATCTTACTTAAGCCTACAACTTTTTTATTAGGAACATAAGCTACCGCAACCTTCATATTGTACATTAGTGCTAGGTGATGTTCGCAATGGCTAAAGATCTCAATATCCTTAATAAAAACCATGTCATTTAGATTGCTGGTTATATTCAAGTCATCTTCAAAGGTTACATTGAACATATTTGCTATGTCTTCATTGCTGTAGCACATTCCTTTAAAGACTTCTTCATACATCTTTGCCACACGTTTTGGTGTGTTTATTAAGCCTTCTCTTTCAGGATCATCGCCTAAGGCTATCAAAATACCTCGTATATGTTCTTCAATTGCTTTAGTATCAATAGCCATATCATACACCTCTCTCAGCTGGATCCCATATAATTTTATGAAGTTGTATTTGAAGCTTAACGTCATTCATTTTATTTTCTTTCAAGAACTCTACAATACTGTCTAAGGATATTTGCCCAAACACAGGACTTATATATACAGTAGTTTTTTCTGTAAGATTGTAGCTAGTTATTATTTCTTTAGCTTTTTCCAAGTCTTCCATGCTGCCAGAAACGAACTTTACAGTATCCTTAGCCGAAAGATATTTGAAGTTTTCTAGCTTCATGTGTCTTTCCATATTACTTGAAGGAAGCTTGTAATCCATAGTAAAGCTAGGAGGATTGCTAAGCTTAGAAAAGTTTTCTAGAAGTACACTTCCGTTAGTCTCAATCTCAACTCTTAAGCTAGCATCACTTGCTAAAAGTTCTAAAAGCTCAACTATACCTTCTTGAAGAAGGGGTTCACCACCAGTTAAGGTTATATTCTTAACCTCCGTTGATTTTATATAATCATATATATCCTCAGAAGACATAAGCTTATATGGAGCATTTTTTTCATTTGCCCAGGTGGTATCGCAGTAGCTGCAGTTTAAGTTGCAGCCAGCAAATCTAATAAAAATAGCAAGTTCACCGGAACGTTTCCCTTCACCGTTTATGCTGATGAATTTTTCAACTACCTTAAAGTTCATTTAAAGCTTCCTCACTTTCCTCATATCTAGCACTATTAGTAGGAGTCTCATAAACCGTAGCACTTCTTACCTTATATCCTTTTTCTTTCATAGTTTTATAGAAAAAAGCTGAGAAGTTTTCTGCAGTAGTCCTAAAGTTCATTTCAATTATTTTAAAGCCTTCATCCTTAAGTGCAGATAAGGTTGTCTCTCTCATAGTGTTCTTCTCTATAATCAACGCATGATCATAATAATCAACCATGGCTTTAACATCTTTTTTCAAATCACCAAAATCTATTACCATTCCCTCTAGTTGACCACCATTAACTAGCTTATCTGCTTGAACTTCAATTTCTACTCTCCATCTGTGACCGTGGATATTTCCACACTTTCCATCATAATTAGCAAGAAAGTGTGCACTGTCAAAGCTGTGTTCTGCCTTTAAAATATACATGTAAATCCTCCTAATCTACTTTAAAAACTTGCTTCCGTAATAACAGCAGCCAATAGCCCCATTAAATTGCGGCTCTTCTACAGAGATTATTTCATCATAATCATTCTTTAAATAATTTTTTATTGCAGTATTATTAGCAACTCCACCGGTTAAGACTAATTTATCTCCTTTAAAATTGCTTAAAAGAGGACGAAGTCTTTTATACATAGAGTAATTTACTCCTGCACACAATCTTTCTATAGGTACTCCTTCAGCTATTTTTCCAATAAGCTCTGATTCGGAAAATACTGCACAGGTAGAGTTTAAGTCCACAGGGTCTTTTGCGTATTTACTCATTTCCTCAAAGGATATCTCAAGTACATTGGCCATGTTTTCTAAGTACCTTCCACAGGAAGCAGCACACTTTTCATTAAGCTCCAAATCAGTAGTAAGACCTTTTTCAATCTTAACGATCTTAACATCTTGTCCTCCTACATCTAGTAGAATAAAATCCTTTAGAGAGCTTTGATACATTGCTCCATAGGCATGAGCTTTTATTTCATTTATCTGAGTGAAGAGCTTTAAGTCTGTATTGTTTTTTCCGTAGCCTGTAGATACGGCTTTATCAAAAGGTCCAACCTGAAGCTTATCTAAGTCCACTACAATCTTTCCATCTAAGTGGCAGAAATCCCTGTAAAACCTCATGGTGCTGATCTTTTTCTTTTCCACTACAAGGTTATCTTCCATTATTACAATCTTGACCTCTCGACTGCCAAGGTCTATTCCTAATATTCTCATCGGTTTTCCTCCTTCAAGTCCAGTAGCATATCAAGGAAAGCCTCTAGTCTAAGCTTTGTTCTTGCATCTAAAGTATTTAATTTATCTCCTTCGATATTCAAAATAGGAATATCAAGGTTATTCTTAATCACGATATCTTCCACAGCTCTATAGCAGAAAGCCTGAGTATAGTGGATGATTCCATCTAGCTTTCTTTCTTTTATCTGTTTTTTCAGCTCTAGAAGTCTAAAATCAGTGTTATAGGGATAAGTGTAGTCATAGTATTGCTCATATATATTTTTTGCTTCATTTCCTCTTGGAAAAGCAAACTCCCTTTGAACCTCATTGTACACAAAGTGAGCATTAAGATTTTCCACAAAGCTATAAATATCTGTAGTCATTGGTGGAACACCTATATAGCCTAAACGAAGCTTTTTATCTGTAGCCTTTCTAGCTTTTATTTCCTCAATTGCTTTTCTTAAATCAGCCTCATAACCATCTATATCTCCATTGAAGTCACTTAGACTAACCTGATATAGGTGATTTTCAAAACCTGTGGCTTTATTTTGAATGTAAGTTAATTCGTCTATCTCTTTTCCAAGAAGTCTGACTTCATTTAGTCTTTTTCTAACAGCTTCAACTTCAGCTTCTTCAACATTAAAGATAGCCATTAACTTTTTTATTTCTCTTTCTATGTCCTCTAAGCTGTGACTGTGAGGAAAAGAAAAGGGATGTACCTTGATTCCTTTTAACTGAAGCACTTCAATAAGTGCCTTTGTATTGGAGCAGTCCCCCTCCATAACGCCAATTATTTCTTCAATTCCGTTTTCTATACAAGCTCCGTATAGCCCTTTTATCCAAGCGCAAAGGCTTTTAGGGAAACCATCTTTTTCAGCTAAATCAATGTATTTTAAGTGGTTATCTGAAACTACAAAGATATTATTTAAATCTACTGGAGTATAGCCTGCAGCTATAAGAACCTCTATAGGAACCGTTGTTGTTAAACCAATCTTTTTAATTTTAAAGCCTCCCTAATTTAGAGAGTTCGAAACCATTCTTTTGAAAATACACTCTGTTAAAGTACCCCTGTTGGAGTTAAGTGGTCAGTCCTTCGACGCCTTGATGAACTTGCTTATATAGCATTTCCTTCATAATAATTTAATTTCAACAATGTCATTAAACATAGCCTAAGATTAAAGCAACAAAAAAAGGGCATAAAATGCCCATAAACAAAAAAAACTACCTAAACCGGTAGTAGAAGGGTAGTATATCCATAGCTACAGTAATTCCAATACAAAAAGAGTTATTATATTGAAATCAGCAGCTTTAAAACCCATTACGTCCTAGTTTTGTTTATAGACAGGATGGTTACGAACTGTCTGTATTTAATTTTCTATTCACGTAATTTACTATAATACAGTGTCTAAAGATAGTCAAGTTAAAAATATAACAAAGATAATACAAAAAAGTTATTAATAATGCAAAATAAGTCACATTAATGATAGATATGTACCACTTTAATCTGGAAAGTATTTTTAAAGCATCTCTGGCTTGTGCGAGGGGAGTTAAAAAATACAAATTAGAATAAAGGGGTACACTCTTATAGAGTTTCTATATTGGAAGTTAATTTATGACTGTTTGAAAATCCCGTGTTATAGGAATTTTCATGAGAGAATAAATTAATAGTTGAGTTAGAAACTATGCAACTTACATCTAAACTTCAACCTCTAAGCCATCTATTGCAGCAAAGGTGTTATTGAATATTTCACCAGCGCTTACTTCGGCACTTACTCTGTCTTCTAGCTTCAGATAACTACTGGCATCAAAGTGCATAAGTAATAGTTTCTTTACGTTAGCTTCTAAAGCAAGTTTTGCTGCAAGTTCAGGGTTTAAGTGAATTTTATCTGTAAAGGTTTCTTTTGATTTCATGCTGCATTCCGTAATTAAGACGTCAGCATCTTTAGCTAAGGTTATAACATTTTCACAGTAGGCTGTATCTGTACAGTAGCAGATAACTTTATCATCTATTTCAAATCTGCCACCTAAAACTTCTGTACTGTGAACTAAAGGTAAGAATGTTGCATTAAAGGGTAGTTCAATATTAGGTTCAAGGGCGTTGATTATATGTGTATCAAAAGGTAATTTGTCTATAGGTGTTGTAAAAGGAGTGTTGATAAATTGTTTAATAATCCTTTCACTGTTAGGCTGAGATATAATATATAGCCCTTTAGAGAATTTGTTAAGAGATAAGGTGTGAAGTCCAGATATATGATCTAGGTGAAAATGACTTAAAAATAAATAGACAGGTCTATCATCTTTTATATACTGTGGTAGTCTTGAAATGCCATTGCCAGCATCTAGTACTATGTAGTAGTCATTGTGTTCTATGAGTATTGATACAGTTCTTCCTGTTTCAGTGTCAAACCATCCATTAGTTCCTAAAAAGGTTATTTTAATCATGAAATTTTCCTCCATAGCTTTCTATAAACTACTTAAAGTCTGTTATTAAATATGATAACTCTTTAGAGATTCCAATACAACTAGCAATTTGATCAATTGTCATAGACTCTAATTCGATCATATCAAGCTTTATGTTTAGCATCTTGAAAGCAAAATAATTAGCTTGTTTTTCAAATTTGCCTATGTTGCTAAAGTTTTTATTAAATGCAGCTTGGAAAACTTCTGTATGAAGAAGTGCATGGCCTAACTCGTGGAGTAATATAAAGTTCTCCATTACTCCCTTGATATCATTTCTAATAAAGACTATTTCTCTATCATCCAGGTCTCTATAATAGAAGCTATAATTGCCGCTTAATAATATATTATCAGCTTCTATCTTATGTATCTTTATATCTAGGCAGTCATACAACTCATAAACATCCTCTGTACTATAATTTTCCTTAAGTCCATAAATTATATCATCAATCCAAGAATACATAAGCTCCTCCTTTATTTTTTATATTTAAGACCTAACAATTGCAGCTGATTTAGTAGTTCGTTAGCAAATTGAAGTAGTTCAGCATCTGAAAGTTTTTTTATATCAAAGCCTCCATAGCCCATGATTGCAGGCTGCTTTAATATGAACTGCATAGCCTCTTCTGCACTTTCAAATTCCTCAGTTTTATTATTAGAAAAAGATATTTTTTCATTAAGATATTCTTGACCTGTAGTTGTGGTTTCATATGATTTAGTAAAGCTGACTTTCATAATATCATCTATATTAACCCTTAGTGCATCAGCTAGCTTCTCTAGGGTGTTTACTGAAGGGTTCTTTTTTTCATCTCTTTCTAAGGCACTAATATAGCTTGCATTGACACCACTAAGTCTAGATAATTCATTTATTCCAAGTCCTTTAGCTTCTCGAATAGTTCTTATGTTCTTGCCGAACAAAATAATCACTCCTTTATTTGGATATGTACTTATAGAATATATTATATTCCTATAGCACATAAAGTCAATCGAAAAAACAAGAAAATAGAACGTGCGTTCGTAAAATGTGGAGATAAATTCGTAAAATAAAGAAATATATACCAAAATACAGTTGGTGTATTCTGATAGAACATGATATTATCTCATTAAACAATAATAAAGGAGGGAAATATTATAATAGGTACTTATATAACATATTAATTTAATATATAAAAGGATAGGTGAGATAATGAGAGTAAGTAATGAATATAAGAAAATTGAAGCAATGCTTTTCAATTATAAGCAGACTGAAGTGGAGATAAAAAACATAGAGCTTGACATAGAAGAGATAAAAAATGAATATAGGGGAGTAGGTACAATCTACTATGGAGACAAGACAAGTTCTACAAATAAGATCACCTCAAGTGTAGAAAATGAAATAGAGTATAAGGAAAATAAAATCTATAACTTAGAGATACTTAAGAGAAAGAAAGAGATAGAATTACAGAGGATAGATAATGTATTGAGCATATTAACAGAGGATGAGTATAGACTGATTGAACTTAGGTATTTTAAGAAGCTGCAATATAAGCAAATAGCTGACAGGCTTTGCATGAATGACATTTATATAATTGATAAAAAGAAAAAGATACTAAATAAGCTAATACCTTTAATGAACTTATGCTAATTAGTAGGAAGTAAAAATGAAGACAGAAGCTAATTCAAGTTAAGAGCATTTCTTAAGCTATAATTTATAGTCCTAGAAATGCTCTTTCAATTTAGAATGTATTAGTAAGTAAGAGTTTTTTTAGTTTGATCTAGGCTTTTAAATGTGCTGAGTTCTTGCTATTATATAGCTTAATAAATACATCTGTATGTTTTATTTTATCAAATATGACATCCTCTAAGAAAACATAATTATTTATATTTTTTTCACTAGCAATGGATAGGTTTTTCAATGCCTGTTCAACATTATTGTTTATCAGGTTTATTGCTGATAGGATAATGTAATATTGGCCTTTGCTTGAGTCCAGCTCTATAGCCTTTAAGATATTCTCTTCTGCAAATTTTATATTACCTATTTTGTATAAAAGATAGGAATAATTTTTATATGTTTCCGAAGATTTAGTATCAAGCTCTAACAATCTAATTATATCATCTAAAGCTAGCTCATAATTGCCAAGTAAAATGTATGCAAAAGTTCTATAATTCAAAGCTTTTACACTAGTATCGTCAAGTTCAAGCATCTTAAGTGATATTTTAAGACAAGTATTATAATCATTCATATCCATATAAATTGAATACAGCATAGAATTACTTTCCACACTATCTTCTATCATGATTAGTTTTTTAGCTGCATCTAAGGCGTCCTGATAATCTTTTGTTCTTATATGGCAATATATTATGGATTTCAGGAATAGTAGTTCCTTTGGAAATAAGTTATTAGCCTCATATAAAAAAGGCAAAGTGTCATGAATAGGCAAGTGTTTTGTAATATAAAGAGATGCTTTAAAGCGATAATACTTTAAATTACCCTTATCTAGCTCTATTGCTTTGGATATATTATTTAAAGCTAAATCAGTATTATTTAAATCCGAATAAACTATTGCAAGGTAAAAATAAGCAGTGGAATTATCATTACAATTCTTAATGTACTTGTCCAGAAAAGTTACAGCACTTTCTAAGTCGCCTAGACTAATATAAGCAATACCTTTATAAAAATCAGCGTCATCATTAAAGGAATTAAGCTCTAAAATTATATCTGAGTCATCTATAATTTGTTGTGGATTATTATCCAGTGCTACATTGCATAGGATTCTAAGCTTATAAGATGCTACATCACTGTCACATAAATCTATAGCTTTATTTATTTCTATAAGGGCTTGTTCGTAATTTTCAAGCTTTATGTAAGCATCACACTTTAACTTATATGCAAAAAAATATTCTGGATAGCAATCTATAGCCTTATCATATATTTGTATTGCCTTTTCTATGTCATATAACTCTAAATACTCGTTTGCCTTTGATAAATATAGATTATATTTTCTGAAAAGCTCTTTCTTATTGAAGGATTTGTTAATTATAACAATGCATATGGATATAACTAAGATAAATAGTACTGCTAAAATCATTCCATCACTCCTAAGTAATTTTGTAAAAGCATACGCTGTAAGTTACTGCTGATATTTGCTATTTTTATACAGTATATTATAGCATTGTTGCGTAAAGTAAAAATAAGAATCTAATAAAAATCTAATATTATTCTTATAAACAGCTTATTACATACCTTAGTTACCACGTGTTAGTATTACATCATAGAAATTGTTTAAGAGAAAAGCACTTAGTTAATCGCTAAGTGCTTTTTTACGCCATGAAAAAAGGTGTTTAGCTAGATAAACTTAGTAATATCAAGGGCTTAGAACAGCTATTTATGGTAAACAGTAAAAAATAAAATTATATCGCCTGCTAGAATTTCTTCACATAGGTTCAGAAAAGGCAGATGCGCAAAAAAGCTCGCTGAAGAAGGTCGATTCAGCGACTTTTTTATTAAATGCTAACGCATTAAAGGAGGTGGTTATTTTGTGACTTTGATATTCAGTAAAAAAGTATATGTCTGCAACATAATTCAACAAAGATTAAAAATTACAATTATAAAATTTGAGGAGGAATAAAAATGGGAAAGAATTATCCAGATATAAAACCAGGAGAAATAGTTTCAGGAGGTTTCACTTATCCAAATAATGCGCAGATAGTAGGGGATTCTCTTTATATAAGAGATGAGAATGGAAATACAATTGCAGGAAGACAAACTGATAATGGTGATAAGATCACAGTTCTTGATGTAGGGTATACTAAACAGCTTACTTTAATACAATATCCTGCAGGAACTTCAGTAAGACAAGGTTATGTAACTAACAATACTAATATAATCAAGTATATAAATCAAGGAACTTGGAAGAATGGATCTAGTTTAGAAAGTGTATATGATGAAAATAATACAGTAATAGGCTCTTTAGATCCTTATGAAGTAGCAACACCTTTGTATAAAATTAGTGATGGTAAAACTCATGTGGTATATAACACTAGTAAAGGAGCAAATACAAAGTCAGGTTATGTTGTATATGCTGGAGCAAACGGTTCATCTAATCCTACAGGTGGTATAAATCCTGGTGAAGTAGTTCCAGGTGGATTTACTTATCCTAACAATGCACAGGTTATAGGTGATGACTTATATATAAGAGATGCAAATGGAAACACAATAGCAGGAAGACAAGTATCAAATGGAGATAGAATTACAGTATTGGATGTAGGGTATACAAAGCAACTAACTTTAGTTCAGTATCCAGCAGGAAGCGTAGTAAGACAGGGTTATGTTACTAATGTCCCATCCTTAATAAAATATGACAGGCAAGGCGAATGGCATAATGGATCTAGTGCTGAAGAAGTGTTGGATGAAAATGGTGCTCACTTGGGTTCTTTAGATCCGTATGAAGCAGCAACACCATTATATAAGAAAAATGGAATGACACATGTTGTTTACAATACAGATAAAGGGCCAAATACCAAATCAGGTTATGTTAGATATGAAGGAAGTTCAATAAGCCCTATTACAATACCTCAAGTATCTGTAGCAGGCGCACAAAGGATAGTATATGGTACAAGCGGTAAAGGCAGAGATTTGGCAGCATATAAGATAGGCAGTGGAAGTAATTCTTTAGTATTTGTTTGTGAACAGCACGGATTTGAAGATAATTGGAGCAGAGATGGAATTGAGCTAGTTTATATAGGTAATAATCTAATTAAATCCCTTGCAGGCGGTTCAACAAATGGATGGACTGTATATGTAATTCCATCAGCAAACCCAGATGGACTAATAGATGGCTATACTAATAATGGCCCAGGAAGATGTACAATAGTAGGAGCAGTTGATACTAATAGAGATTATCCTATAGGCTTTACCCCTCATGGTACTACAAGAAACTGGACAGGAGATGCTCCATTAAGTGTTTCAGAGTCTAGAAGTTTAAGCACCTTCATACAAGGAGTTAAGAATAGTACCTCAGGTGAAATGGTAGTAATAGATCTTCATGGCTGGGAAAATGCTGCTATCGGTGATCCTCAAATTGGTCAGTTCTTTAGAAATCAATTTGGCTTTGAACAGAGGAATGGTTATGGTGAAGATAGTGGATTTATGATAGCTTGGGCTAAATCAATTGGCGCAAAAGCAGCTTTAATTGAGCTTCCTACTAATACTTATAGCCATAATGATGTAGTTAATGGTGGATATTCACAGAAGGTTATAAATGCAGTTAGAGGAATACTGGCATCTGATAATGGTAATGGCAAAACATATTCGGATGCATTAGATGCAATACGAAAAATATTATGGGGATTCGGATTTAAGGGTGAAATAGGTGTAGATATTGAAATTAAACCTATTATAGTAGGAAATGTTCAAATAAGTGCATCCGTTGGAACCAAATCAACCCTATCTGCTTCAAATGGAAGAATATTTAACTTAACTGTTACAGATGGTAAAGTTGAATTATCAAATGATTTTCCAATAAATGAATACCTAAATATTAAGAGTAAGTTAGATGAGATATCAGCTGAGATAGCTAATGGAAATATATCTGTAACAATAAAGGCTAATATGGAGCTTGAAATTGAATTTAGTGTAAAGTTAATGAATACGCCTGTATACCTAGAAAGTAACTTGTTTTGCAAACTAACTATATCATCATATAATAATCCAGAAGTTGAAAAAGCTCGTGAAAAAACTAATTCAGATGGGTTAAGTATTGTTTATGTGTTACTTGCTGGTACAGCAATTGCATTTGCAATCGTAGCAATTATAATTGCACCCGAAAGTGCTATAGGGGCACTGGCAGTTATTTAAATAAAAGTTGTGTCTATGGTAATTAATTGAATTATTATAGAGCTATATAGTTATATATAGCTCTATATGAAATAATGTTAAGTTGGAGTTACTTAGTGTGGCCGTAGAGATACCTAATAAAAGACTCTCTTTCTAAACTAGAAGAGAATGCGTTAAATGGTATTGACACACCACTGTTTATGTTAAGGTAAATTAATATATGGTCATTAGCAGTAATAATTGCATCAACTGAGTTCCACGGTAATTTATATTCAGAAGATTCACTTTTTACCTCTAGTCCTTCTTCGAATAATTCTATAGTTAATTGTTTAAAGGTAATTGGGCCTAACTTAGCAATAAGACGTTTTTTATTAAATAAGTCTACAAGCTTAGGGAAAAATATAATCCATATTATACAGAATATAAATGAAGATATACTGAAAGGAGTTATTATTCGGTGGAAAGATAAATAATCATAAATTAATTCTAAGGCTATTGTTATTGGAACTATACAAGTAGAAAATATTTTAACATTTTTAGCTCGCTTAGATGCTTTAGTTTGCTTATTTAAAATAACTAAGTCCTCAATAGTATTTAAGAATGATATTTTTATAGTAATCACCTTCCTAATTATAAAAATAAGAAATAGAATTTTAATTGTAATTAAATTCTATAATAACATATTAATTATTGCAACTGTAGTGACAATATATGTATATAAACATTAAATAAGAAAGGTATATATGTTATCTTTTAATTAAAATAATGTATAAAAAGGGCTAATAAACTAAAAGTTTATTAATATAATCGAGAAACTTTTTTTTCTTCTAAACTTTCAAATATTCTTTTGGGTACAAATGTTTTATTTTCTATACTTCACTGTATGAATTCTTCCTCTGAAAGTGTGTATTCAATATTCATAGTGACCTCATTGAAAATAAATAATTTTTAAAATTAAGTATTTTTAATATACAACTAATTATAAATTGATACTTGAATTTCTTAGCTACTTTTATTACAGTATAAAATTCATTTGCTATTTATTCAATAATAATGTACAAGACTTGAAGATGTTAAAATAAATATATAAAGCTACACAATTAAAAGTAACTTATGGAACGGTTGATAAAGAAAGTAATTTTACTTGATTTTTTTATAAGCTTACAGGCTAATAGGTGGTGAATAAAATAGATAAACAAAATATAATAACCTCAATAATCGCAGCAATTGGTACAAGCATAACTTGGATTTTTGGAATGTGGGATACGGCGTTAATGGTGCTAATTGCTTTTATGGTGCTTGATTATGCTACAGGCGTTATAAAAGCCTATATAAGCAAGGTAATATCTAGTGATATAGGTTTTAAAGGCATAGCTAAAAAGTCAGTTATATTTATAGTACTTATAGTAGCTGTTTTATTAGATAAATTATTAAATGCAGGAACTTGGGTATTTAGAACCTTAGTATGTTATTTTTATATTGCTAACGAAGGAATTAGCTTGCTGGAAAACTGTGTAGCACTTGGACTGCCTATACCTGAGCAATTACAAAATGCACTAGTTCAGCTCAAGGATGGTAACAAAAAGGCTGTTAATGATAAGCATGAACAGTCAGAGCAATAAAAGTAATGTACTAAAAGTTATAATTAAAATATTAAAAATTAGAAATTATTAAGTTTTAACCACTAATGAAATTTCATTAGTGGCTTTTTAACTATATATGATTCTTTAAAGAATTTAGGGTTTCATAAAAGCAGATAAAGAAAAAACATCAACTAAATGAAAATTATTAATAAAGTCAGATATTCAACAAAATCAATTGCTGTACAAATAAGTACAGGAGATATTAAAAGGAGAGTGGTAAACGTGAAAATTGCAATAAGAGGTGGGCATAACTTTCAAGCCCCAGGGGCTTCAGGAATTATTGATGAAACCACTGAAGACAGGAAAGTAAAGGATGCGGTAATAAAATATTTAGCACAAGAAGGACAAGAAGTTATAGATGTTACTCCAGGTGAATGCGATGTGAATACAGATTTAGAATATGGAGTCAATAAAGCTAACGCTTTTGGAGCAGAACTATTTGCATCAATTCATTTTAATAAAGCTTATGATAGTTATAGTGGTGCCATAGGAACTGAAGTATGGATATATGCTACAGGAGGCAAAGCAGAACCTATAGCTAATAGGGTAGTAAATAAAGTTTCTACTGAAACAGGATTAATTAACAGAGGAGTAAAGGTAAGCACTGGTCTTTATGAACTGAGAAAAACATCTATGGCTGCAATGATAATAGAAGTATGCTTCGTAGAGGCAGAAGAAGATGTAAGGATATATAGAGAAAAAGGTGCAGACTTTATAGGAAGGTGCATAGCAGAAGCTATAGTAAATAACAATGCTGTTCTTCTTCAAAACCTAAAGGCTGACTTGCCTTCAAAAGCTATTCAAACTGCTGCTTCAAGTGATGGAAGTACTCAAGATAAATTTGAACCTAATGCAGTAGCTAAGGTTAGCTTAGATCCTAGAAATAAACCAGAACAAAATTACATTGACTTAGGGGAAATATATGAAAATGAGCGAATACAGATATTAGCAGAAGTATGTGATAAGCAATATTTTCTTCCAGTAATCTATTGGAAAGACGCTTTTGGGAAGCCTTCAGATAAAGTATGGGTAAACTCAAAACAAGAGGTATTAGCAATAGATACTAATGCTACAGTAATTAATGTACAAACCGAACTAGACGCTAGATATGAGCCTTCACCAGAAAGCAATAGAATGGGATATGTAAAAAATGGTGAAAGACTACTTGTTCATAAAGTAGAAGGTAACTATGCACTTGCTACTTATTATGCTGGAGATGGATATAAGACAGCTTATTTTACAAAAGAATATATAAATATTGATAAATAGACCCCAAATTAATCTTTTCTACAGTTGCATTTTGAGAATTATATTGTAGGATATTTAACCATATCATACAATTAAATCATTGATTTTGTATTTAATAAGGTTATTGTAATGTGATAACAAGATTTAATCATCTGTTGTGAAAGTATCATATTTACAAAAGGAGGTACTATGGCAAAAAGAATAAAATATAAGATAGGGGATATCTTTTTAATTCCTTTAGATGAACAACTGAATGCAGTTGCAAAGGTAATAAAGAATCATCTTGCTACTGTTTTTATTATTATATATAAGGTTAAACCTATTAAAGCTGATGAAGTAATCCATATTGATACCTTAAGTGATGACAACCATATTTTAATGAGATGGAGTTATGATTCAGCATTAAAAAGCGGTGAGTGGAAAATAATAGGTAATTCTTCTGTTTCTGATGAATTTGAAATGCCATATTTTCGAACTAATGATGCTAGAGGAGTATATTATCTTATAAAAGGGACAGATACTCATATGGGAGAGAAGGAAGCAATTGAGGTAAGTGAGCAAGAAGCCATGGAAAAAGGCTATCCTTATGGAATTACCAACGAAATAGCTTTACCAAAGTCATGTATGTATTTATTTAAGAAGAACAATATGCTTTAGTTTATTTAATGGTTGAAGTATCTAGCGAATAGCTAGGTACTTTTATTTTTAATGAATATTGTTGCTTTAACAATGATTTACCCAAATGAGTGTAGCATAATAGAGCCGTGTAAATTAGCTGCTAAATTAGAGTTATTGGATGTGGTCATAAAGGTACTTAGTAAAAGACTCTCTTTCTAAACTAGAAGAGAATGCGTTAAAAGGTATTGACACGCCACTGTTTATGTTAAGGTAAATTAGTATATGTTTCTTAGTAATGATTATATCATCTACTGAGTTCCATGGTAGCCTATATTCAGAAGAGCTACTTGTTGCCTCAAATCCTTCCTCGGATAATTCTAAAGTGGTGGATTCAAGATTAATTGGACCTAACATATCAACAAATCGCTTCTTATAAATCACATCAAGAAATTTAGGGAAAAATATAATCCATAGTATACCGAATATAACCATAATAACAGATAAGAAGTTCAGTGCTTGATTAAGATATTGATAAACTAAATTTAAAACTATTATTATTGGAGCCATACCTGTAGAAATAAATTTAGCATATTTAGAACGTTGGCTCTGTAAAAAATTTTGTGTAAACTGAATAAAACGAACTCCTTCTTGGCAATAATTAAGATAAAAAATTAATACAAGGAGGAGTTTTTTTATGAGTAATGTGTCGAAAGAATTATTAAGAGAATATATAAAGGATCAGAATTTTACTAGTGCTAATGACATCCTAAATGGTCTAAAAGATATGTTTAGAGATGTTTTACAAGAAGCTTTAGAAGCCGAAATGGATGAAGCATTAGGATATGGAAAATATGAAGGTTCAGAAAAAATTAATGGAAATAGCAGAAATGGATATTCAAAAAAGACTATAAAAACCGAACTAGGACCTGTACAGGTCGATATTCCAAGAGATAGAAACAGTGAATTTGAACCTAAACTAATCCCTAAACATCAGAGATCCGTGAATGGAATTGAAGACAAAATTTTAGGTCTCTATGCAACAGGAATGACAACTAGAGATATATCTGAGCAAATAAAAGAGTTATATGGGGTTGATGTTAGTGCTGAAACTGTATCTAATATAACCAATAGGATATTGCCACTAGTTTCAGAGTGGCAAAACAGACCATTAGAAAAAGTTTATTCATTTATTTTTATGGATGCGATACACTACAAAGTAAGAGAAGATAAGCAAATTATAGTTAAAGCTGCTTATGTTGTCATAGGTGTTAATCTAGATGGAGCAAAAGAAGTTTTAGGAATATGGATAGGAGCTAATGAAAGCAGTAAATTCTGGTTATCAGTACTAAATGACCTTAAAAATAGAGGAGTTCAAAGTGTGCTTATATTCTCTGTTGACGGTCTTAACGGCTTAAAAGAAGCTATCGGAGCTACATTTCCATTTGCAAAGATACAAAGGTGCATAATACATCAAATTAGATCTAGTATGAAATATATTCCGTATAAAGATAGAAAGGCTTTTGTAGCTGATTTAAAGGGAGTATACAAAGCTGTTGCAATGGAAAATCTAATATCACTAAAAGAAAAATGGTCTAGTAAATATCCTAATGCAGTTAAGAGTTGGGAAGATAATTGGGATAATTTAAGTACATTCTTTGCATTTCCAGATAACATAAGAAAAATAATATATACTACTAATGTTATAGAAAGCCTAAATAGCCAATTTAGAAAAGTAACTAAAACTAAGCTAATATTCCCTAATGATGATAGTCTATTAAAGATGCTCTATTTAGCCGTTGAACGCGTAGCCAAGAAATGGACCAGAAATTACCCTGATTGGGATTTAGTCATTAGTCAACTTAATATTGTATTTAGCGATATTTTAGATAAAACATCATAAGAAAAAGAACTTTAAATTAGGAAATTCCTAGAATTAAAGTTCCTTTAAAAATTATTTTGCCCAAGTATATTATTGCCACTAATTGGAGATAATATACATAAAGGCTAAATAATTCGATTGCTAAAAATATACATCATTAGACAAAGCCATAAATACTATGATTATTCAAGTTATCGATTATTTCTAAGAAGAAAATCAGAATACACAAAAATATTTACAGGCTCAGAACGTTTAGAGGATTTGGATTCTTTATTGAAAATAAGTAAATCTTCAATTGTGTTTGTAAAGGATATTTTAATATTAATCACCCTATCTTTTCAATATAGTATTATAAATATTTGCAAATAGTATTTCCATCCTCGTCAAAAACGTAAGTAAGGTTTGTAAATGCATCAACTTTTATAATAGTTACTACATTTTGTTTTAAGTTCATCGATGGAATTTTATACTTACCATGATTTAATGGGGTTATCTTCTTAGATAATAAATTTACAAAATAAAAGTTTCCTTGAGCGTTGACAAATATTTTATTAGTGTTTTTAAAAGGGAATACTATGATATTTGTTACTCCTTCTTTTAAAAATGATGTCACTAAAAACTCTCTTAAATCTTCAGATAAAGGAGATTTAATTTTTAATACTGATTTCTCGTTATCTATATAAGTAAATACAAAGTCCTGATTCTTTGTGATCTGATAGCCACAGTAATTTAATTTATTATTTTTTACTTCTATATTTTTATTTGATAAGATATTGTCTTTATCAGCATCTATCTCAAATATTCTAACAGTTTCATAGTTATATACCTTATTTTCGACGTTCATTACTAAGCTACAATTATAGTTAATTTCCTCAGTTACACTAGAAAAGGTGTACTTACTGTTATTCAAATCATTTTTAATAAATATAACTACGCACAATAATATTATTAGTGCAAAAAAAGCTAGTAGTATCTTTTTAAACATTATTAACTCCTTATTATTAAAGTAAATCTATATTTTCAAACTAATGATGCATGGCAAGGAGAAAGGATGAAGACTGTTTTACCTATTAACGTATTACTTTGAATACATATCAATATGATCATAAAGGTACTTAATAAAGTGGTTCTTTTCTTCGTCAGAAGAAAAAGCACTCAAGGGGATTGAATATCCTATAGTAGGATCAATGTAAATAAATATATAATTATCAGTAGTAATGATACTTAATACTGATGCCCATTCAAATTTATAGCTAGAAGAGCTATTACTATATTTAGTTATACCTTCATCTGATAATTCTATAGTTAATGGATGAAAGGCTGTCTTTCTTAACCTAAAAGTAAGAAAAAGTTTAGCTGATAAGTTACCAAGCATAGGGAAAAATATAACCCACAATATGCAGAATATAAATTCGGCTACATACCAATATGAAAAGCCTAGTCCTAGACAGTAATAGTCATATATAAATCCTATTATTACTATCAATGGAATAAGGGCTATAAAAAATATTTTAACCCTTTCACTACCAGAAGAAGGTTTGGCTTGCATATTCAGCTCAACCATATCTTTAACAGTATTTGTAAAGGATACTTTCATAAATTTCACCCACTTTTCTTTCCGTATTTAATGTTTATACCATGAAATATATCTGACTTATTAGATATGTCACTATCATCATTTGAATAAGTAATGAGCAAGTTGCTATGGTATTTAAGAAATCTTAGCATATTACTTATTATATATATATATTTCAATAAAACTTCTACATTTTAATGCATAGCCTGTCTATGATTTCTGTAGGGGTTTTATTTATATGTGTAATAAACCTTTGCACTGCTTCGCTTACCCTAGATAAGGTAGGATAGAATGCATTATTAATTATTCTTGACTTAAGCCACCCCCATAACCCCTCTATCAAATTAAGTTCTGGACTATATGGTGGTAAAAATACTAACTCTAATCTATTTTTATTCTCATATAAAAAGGGCTCAAGTAGTTTTGCATGATGTATTCTTGCATTATCTAGTATCATTACGATTTTACCCGTAGGGTATTGTTCTAGTATACACTTTAAGAATCTTTCAAATACAACTGCATCATACCTCTCATGCTCTTCACAATATACTTTTCCTGTACCATAATCCAATATCCCTATTAATTTTACTCCAGCATTTTTACCGTAGGTTGGGATTTTACGCTGCTGACCTTTCTTAAACCAAGTTTTCTGTATAGCTTGATAGTCTCTTATCATGGATTCATCTTCGAACAGAAGATGCGCTAGCTCCCCATTAATTAGTTTTTTTTAGGTCTTCAAAAGTTACCTTAAATTCTTCTTGCTTTTCTTTATCAGCTTTTTTTAGTACGTAGGTTGGTCTTGTATAGCTTAGATTTAATCTATGCAAAATTTCATGGATTCCCCTGTGACTCATGGTTATACAAAATGTTTTAATCACCCACTGCCTAATTATTTCAATAGTCCAGTTTTTTCTAGATTCAAACCCGACTTCGTCAGGAGTTTTATTTGTTACAATTTCAACTATCATGGCTTCTTGGTCTTTACTCAATTTTCTGGGAGCTCCTGTACTATGCTTCATTACTAAGCCTAGCAATCCTTTAGCTTTGTAGTTTTTAATGTAGTCTCCGACTGTATGTTGATCTAAAGAAACCATTTTAGCAATATCAACATTTGAAGCACCTTCCAAGTGCCTTAATATTACTAGGTATCTTTTATACATTCGTACATTTTTAGTTTCCTTCATAATTGACTTTAATTCATTAATTTTTTCATTTAATTCTAATGTATTATTTGAATAAATATTATCCATATAAATCACAACCTTTTAAATATTATTGTAATTATTTTGCACTTATTTGCGATTTATATATTTGGTAATATTCTACTATGAATTTTTATTATTGAAATTTATATATTTTAAATATATAGGGCAAAATTGCAATTTTATATATGGCTTGATGATAAATTTTTTGTATTAGCTTTAAACATATTATACAAGTAAATCATCAATTTGTACTTAATAAATTTATTGCAAAAATCTTATAATTATCATTTTTTATAAATTCAATATTTTCTTTTACCTCAAGGAGGCTGTTGTATGTGAATTAATTCAATTCATATGCTACAGCCTCTTTTTTACTGTCTAGAAATTCCACATGTATACAAAAAGCTATAAACTAACCTTAATTTTTTGATGTATACAAATTACGTTACAAACTATAAAAAGGTAACTGTATTTAGTTTGGTAACCGATATTCTCACTCTAAAATTGAATGAATTCTACATAATAAGACAGCATTTTTCTGATAGATAAACATTGTCAATATTTGCACTTTGTTAATTAAAAGCATAGAAATAGAGATTTGCATGGGATTAATTGTTGCAAAAAGTATTTAATTGTTGGCTTACGGTATTTTAGCGCGAAATACAGCGATACAAGTTTTTGTTTGTATTATATTGAAAATGCTGTCTAAAAATATTGGCGTTTTAGGTGAAATAGAAATTTTGTTATTAAATGCTATATATAAGGATATACCAATTAAAAGTAAAGGATACAAATCAATAAAGTTAGCACTAACAGGTAAGTTTTATTTCTATTATTTTTAAGATTTTAGAACTAGAATAGCTATTCTTCTATATATTTAAATTGATTTATATAAGAAAAAAACTTATAAAAATCTAGCTATTAATAGTATTTAATTATTAATCTGAATTAATTTATATAGTTAAGTGTTAACAGCAGTTTTGCACATATATTATTGCAAAAAAAGCAACCATTATATAAATAAATGAATAAAAATACGTTGATTATTAAAAATGGACATGTTGTTATATATTTCCAAAGTGTTAGCCTTAAGATTTTATAATAAACATGTACTCAGTTGATACAACAAATATAAAAAAACTTAGTTAGACATATGAGTATGAAAATATAATAGTAAATTAAGTTTTTATGCAAATAAAAGCACGAGATAAATAAAAGGAGGCAAATATAATGGAGAATAAAAACAACATATTTAGTGAATTTGATATTGAGGTGAGTGAGCTTGAGTTCATAGATGTAATGCCATCAACAGCGGCTTCTAGAGCAGGTATATTTCCATTATCGACATCAACTTGTGGATCATCCTCTTCATCAACTTGTTCATCCTCTTGCAGCTAATGTTATAGATAATTAGCTATAACTTGAAAATATATAAACAATACATATTAAGGAGGTGAAAAAATGGAAGAAAAAAAGGCTCAAGAAATAAACAATATAATTGATGATTTCGACATAGAAGTTATAGAACTGGACAATGTAAAAGCGGTACCATCAACAGCAGCATCAAGTGGAAATGGCTGGTCATCAACTTCAACCTGTGGATCATCATCCTCATCAACTTGTTCAGCATGTTGTAGCTAATGTCATATATAATTAGCCATAACTTGAAAATATATAAATTTTCATATGAAGGAGGTGAAAAGAATGGAAGAAAAAAAGGTTCAAGAAATAAACAATATACTTGATGATTTTGATCTAGAAGTTATAGAAATGGATAATGTACAAGCAGTTCCATCAACAGCAGCATCAGGTGGAAATGGATCATCAACCTCAACATGTGGATCATCATCTTCATCAACTTGCTCATCAAGCTGTGCATAAAAATAAACCAATAAAAAATATTAAAAATAAAATTGTGGGAGGAATTAAATAAAATGAATAAGGAAAATGTAAAGGAATTAAACAATATACTTGATGATTTTGATATAGAGGTTATAGAGATGGATAATGTACAAGCAGTACCATCAACAGCAGCATCAGGCGGAAATGGATCATCAACCTCAACATGTGGATCATCATCTTCATCAACTTGCTCATCAAGCTGTGCATAAAAATAAACCAATAAAAAATATTAAAAATAAAATTGTGGGAGGAATTAAATAAAATGAATAAGGAAAATGTAAAGGAATTAAACAATATACTTGATGATTTTGATATAGAGGTTATAGAGATGGATAATGTACAAGCAGTGCCATCAACAGCAGCATCAGGCGGAAATGGATCATCAACCTCAACCTGTGGATCATCATCCTCATCAACTTGCTCATCAAGTTGTGCATAATAAAAAATATTATCTATAGTCAATGCCTTAACTCATAGAATAGACCTTAATATAAGGCATATATGGATTTTGGGAAATTGCATAATTCCAATTATGCAATTTCCTAAAAATAAAAGCTCATAATTTAAAAATAATTAATTTTTAGAAGTTGATTATTTTTAAATTATGAAAAAGGTAGTGTGTAAAATGGAATTAGTTTATTCGAGATTAAATCACATAGATAAACAGGAAATTTTAATTAGTGATGAATTCTATAAGGCTTTTATTAAATTCATAGAAGAGTATCAGTTGTTTTTTCAAATAAAGGAGCAGCTGAAGGATAAGCTGTCAAATTTGATTGATACAGATGAGAAACATCGAATCTGCTATATTTACTTACAACACATGCTTAAGAAAGGAAAGTATAAGTTCAATAATATTCCAAAGTTTGAGGATATAAGCGAAAAACTAAGGATCGAAGTAAGTAATGTGGCTCAGTTAGAGGATAGAATTAAAGCTGATAAAGCATATATTGAGGGGAAATATAATGATTTAGTTAAGCAGTCTTCAGAAAATATGTTCAACATATTCTTTAAAAATCCTTATTTCAACAATGCTGTTCTTATAGCAAATTACAGTATGCATAAGACTCTATGTAGAAGAAGACATAAAGATTTAAGTAAACTTTGGAAGACTGTAATGAGAGGCTTTGCCAAGAGTGCACCGCTATCTTCTTATACATCACTGGTTGTAGACAATAATAATCGAAGCAAAGTGAAGATAGATTATCTGGTTATATTGAAGCTATTATATAGTTTTTTGCAAAAAGAAGAAGTTATCTATAAAAGTCTCTTCCTTATAGAATATGAAGAGAAAGGAAACAAGCTTGTCGCAAAAAGCTGTTTTAGCCAGCTTAGTAGCAAAAGTCAATTTATAGGAAATGAATATAAAAAGTATAGTCTTCATTTAAGGCTTAAAGAAACTATGAAAAGTGGCACTATATTAAAGGGAAATGAGCTTATAGTCTTGTTTGGAGGAGGAAAAGACGGACTTGAGAAGGTTAATAAGCTTCAGCAATGCGGTTTTTTAATTAATACAATACTTCTTAAGCACAAGGAACCAACCTTAGAAGAACTCATAGACATATGCTTTGAATTTTCCTGTGAATCAGAAAGTTTGCAGTCTCTTTATAAAAATCTGCAAGAAATTAAAGATTACGTAAATAATATTCCTGGTATAGACAATATGGTAAATAGAAGGGATATTGTAGATAAAATTAAGGATAGAGTTAGAAGTAGTTTCGAAATATTAGGATATGATGAGTTTAAAAGTGATATTAATCAACCCTTTCTAACGGAAAATAACTACTTTAGTAAAGAATACGCTTCTTGTAGTTTAGATAAAAAAACAAAAGAGAATTTAAATAAGATAGCTAAAATACTACCCATATTCGACAGAAGACTATTGCTCAGGTTTTTTATTAAAGATGAACTTGAACTTTCAATCCCAAAAGATTTTAAAGATATATATGTTGCAAGATGAAAATTTCGATATGATATTTAGGTAAGAACATCCATTAATATAAGATAACTAAAATATCCAAACTAGAATATAAAATAAAAATTATAGCGAGGTTTTAAATATGGATATTTTGATTCTTAATAAGATTGCTGGGCATGAAGATGATATAAACGAGTTAAAATCAGCTTTAAAAAAGACTAAAAACACAAGGTTATATAAAAGATATTCTGTTTTACTTAAGCATTTTGATGGATTTACAAATAGAAAAATAGCTGAAATGGAGAATCTAGAAGAACATACTGTTTCTACATATATAAAAAATTATAAATCAAAAGGAATAGATGGATTAAATATTGGCCACGGCGGCGGAGCGCAAAGAAAATCAATTCACTTCAAGAGAAGCTCATTGTAGAAACTATAACTACAAAAACTCCAGAAGATGTAGGCTTCGAATCTAAAATGAATTGGACTATTGAATTAGTGAGGCAATGGGTTATTAAAGAATTTAATATAAATATGTCACATAGAGGAATAGCATATGTACTTCATAGATTAAATTTAAGTTATACTAGACCTACTTACGTCTTAGCGAAAGCTGATAAAGAAAAGCAAGAAATTTTTAAAAGTGACTTTAAAGCTTTAAAAAAATGCCTCAATGGCTTAGTTGATACCATCTTATTTGAAGATGAATCAATGATTAGAGATTATCAAGCAATTCAAAAGAGCTGGTTTATAAGAGGACAACAAAGGAAAATTCCTACGTTCGGTAAAAATGCAGGTGTTAAACTTATGGGAATATTGGATTACGAGACTGGTAACGTATATTGCGAGGAACATGAAAGATATGACGCTAAGATATTTAATGACTTTTTAGAAAACGTACTTAAGCAGTATCCAAAAGGAAAAATTGTTGTGGTATTAGACAATGCTAAGATTCATCATGCAAAGCTGATTCAGCCATTTCTTAATAGAGTTAAAGATAGGCTTGAATTGATGTTTTTACCACCGTATAGTCCAGAAATGAATCTTATAGAGGGGTTATGGGGATGGCTAAAGGCATCTGTTATTAACAATGTCTTTTATAAATCTCTGCCACAAGTTAGAACTGCAATTCAAAAGTTTATAAGTAACATAAATAAGGTTCCTACTCAAACAATAGACAGGCTATGTGTTAGATTGTAGAAACCAATTTGCAATATATATATAAAGGATATTTTGTTGAAATATCTTGAGTTGTATGAAGGTTATAGGGCAAGTGATAATTTTAAACAGAGCGTTTTTACACAAAACGACAGTTCTTCAACATTGTATAGCTTATATGAAAGCTATGAAAATAAGATAAAAAGAACCTTGTCAGGAAAAGACGTGGTTTTGCAAGAGGATTTTTTAATTAATATAAAGAATCAGCTTGAAAAGCTAGCAGTTCATAATACAAATTATCACAATCTTCTAATCCAGAGAGATATGGAAGACAGATATTTTATTAATAATATACAAAGTTCTTACTTATCATACATGTTCCAACATTGTGGAGAGGAAGAGATAAAAAAAGCTGTAGAGCAGTTAAAAATAAAATTAGATGTTAAGCAGGAAGAGCTAGCTTTATATTGCCCTAGTTATGGCTTTAGTCCTAATAATATTAAATTAAATTATAAATACCAATTAAAAGTTAAGGATAAGGTAGAAAGCAGTGATAGTATAGGGCTTGATAGATGTCGATTAGGCTGGAATGGTAACAAAAGTAGGTTTGAGTTAATATATGATAACAAAAAGTTTCTTCCAGTTTATGCAGGAACCTTAGCTGCGGCTTATCTAGAGGAAGATTTTAGAATAATAAGTTATTTGACACAAGATCAATTTTTAAATGGATTTACTATAAATTATGCAGATATTACAATTGAAGACTATAAAGAAATTGGTGAAATAAGCTTTGAAAACATAGTGATACAAAGAAGAAAAAAGATACTACACAATAAGCTTTTTCAGGGAATATCAGAGGATTTAGATGGATATATAAAATTTCATGAATTAAGGCGAAAATATCAATTACCAGAGCAATTCTTTATAAGACTATTTCCAATAAATAATATGAGACTGGAATTTATTTTTGCAGAAAAAGGTCTTCATAAGCCAATCTTTATAGATATAAGAGATTCATTTTTCTTTAATCAGATGCTTAGACATATAAATAATTACTTAAGTAAGTATAAAGAATTAGCTATAGTCTTAGAAGAAGCTAATCCTAATCCTTATGATTTTGATAAAGTAACTGAAGAGTTATCAGTTTTTATATAAAGGAGGCTATTATGAATGAGGATGTTATTAAGATAATTGAAACCTCGAAGGGGGTTGAAATATTAGGTGGGAATAAGGTGATTTCCTTACCTAAGACTCCCTACAAGGAAGTAAAGGATATGTTTACAAATGTTCTTTTGGACCAAAAACATGAGATTTTGAAAGAAGCAATATTTGATAAGTTAAAAAAGGATCATTCTAAAAAGGGCAAAATAGCAAAGCATAAGTATAGCCTTGGTAATAAAATCTTACTTATAGAAAACTGTTGCGAGAAATGTCTTGCCTTACAATACCCTTTTGGGAGTAACGAGGAGTATGTTATTCCCGAAGAATTTGATGAGATTTATTACGATGAGGATAAGCTCTTTACTTTGGATGAAAAAGGAATAGTAGAAGTAAGGAATGCAGGAAATATAGCTCATGCTAAGTGCTGTCCTTTGAGGTGCAATAGGTTATTACCTAATGAGATGCCTAAAGAGGAAAGCATGGTAAATGAAAGTTACTTAGAATGGGAGCTTATAAGTGAAATTGTTGATAATAAGCAGTTTATCTTAAAGGATATATGGGAGTTAAGTGCTGATATCTTTGGAGAAAGATTTGTATTCTATGGCCTTAATAAAAAAGCAGCTATAGAGAAATTGTTTAGATTTGTATTGAAAAATTATTATAATTATTCAGGTTTTGGTATAGGATTTACTACTAAAAGTGCCTGTTTGGATTATATATCACAAGCTGAAAAAATAAAATGTGAGGATATTAATTGGACAGAAGTAAATTTGGAGCACAACGAAACCTATAAGCTGCTTAAGCTTGAAGGAGAGCTTCTTAAAGCTAGATACGTAACTTGTAAGGATTTCTTTGAAACAAAGTATATAGAATTGATAACCAAGTCAGGAAAGTATACCACCGTTGGAAGCACAATAGAAGATTGCTTATTAGACCTTTGGATTAAGCTAAAAAAGAAGGAATATTACAATTGTAACAATCCAAAAGTAAAGGATACAAGCTTTGATATAAAAGAGCAGCCCTTTGAACTCAAAGTATATGAAGATGCTTTAAGTACAAGATATAAGTTTATAATCTTAGGAGGTGATAATAGTGTGTGAGATAAAGGCTTTAACAGAGTTAATTAATAGAAAAGAACATTTTGCAGCTTTGCAGTTGTGCAATGGAACAGAAATGCCATGTTTTATAGAGTATGGTGATGAAGCTTATGAGCATAGCTTACTTTACGAAGAGTATTTATATATATACATTGACTACAACGAAGTTATAATTGGACCATTTTTCAGTAATAATCATATAGGGTGTCCAAGCTGCTTTAAGGAAAGAAGAAGATATAATAAGAGAGAATATGAATATAGAGAAAATCCTACAAATTCGATGATGCTTGGAAGTATTCACTTGAATATACCAATAATTAATAACCTTATAGAGACGCTTTGGTATAGGTATCTTGATAAAAGCAATAAAAACTTAATGTACTATAGTATAGATCAAAATAATAATATTAAGCTGAATTATTATTGGCCAAGCAACAGTTGCAAGGATTGTACGAAAAATGGCATAGAAGATGACACGCTATTAATAAATGAAGCTTTTAGTCAAGATATATATTTAGATAAATATAATTCTTATTATTCACCTCAGAATTATTCAAGCCTTAACCAATTACTTTCTAATAAAAATACAGATTCAAACTTCTTCATATATAAAGACTACAGTGTAGATAAGTTTTTCTCAGTTACCTCCTATTTTAGATTAAAAAACAAAGATTACTATGGTATGGGCATAGGCTCAGGTACTAACCTACAGACAACCTTATACCATTCCATCTTTGAGGCTTTTGAAAGATATGGAGGCATGCATCCTAGGGGGAGAGAAGCAGAGATTATATCAGCTAGTTATGAAGAGCTAAGTCTAAAAGAACTTGTAATGGATCCTAATATATTTTTAAAAGATGTGCAAGGAAGAAATTCTAAACTTATACAGTATGATGAAAAGATAAAAACTAACTGGATAAAGAGTTTTTCATGGAAAAATAAGAACACATACTATATTCCTGAAAGTTTAGCTTATTACAAATTTGATGATGAGTATAGTGGTAATGATTGTATGGTGTTTAAAGGATGTTCTAATGGAAACGCTTTAGGCAGTACTATTGTTGATAGCATTTACTATGCTTGTATGGAGCTTATAGAAAGGGATGCCTTTCTAAATCACTGGTACTTACAAAGAAGTCCTAAGAAGATAGACCTAGGGGCAATAGAAGATGAAACCATTAATACTTTAATAAGAAAGCTAGAAAAATTAGGCTATAAAGTATCCTTATATGATATTAGGATTGAAGAAACTATTCCTACGGTATGGGCTTTCTGTGAAGGAAAGGGAATTAAGCAATTTGCTACTTATTCAACAGCGGCAGCTAATCATAACCCAATAAGTGCAATATCAGCAGCTCTTCATGAAATGCTACTAGCTTTAGAGTATTATAGTCCAGAAATTGAAAGCATCAAGGAGAAGGCAGTAGACATAAAGAAGGTTGGAGTAAAAGAGCTTACTGATCATCCAATACTTTACTCTTTGGAGTCAGAAAAGTATTTGTTTAATTTTCTAACTGAAATAAAAGAATCCCATACTATTCAAAATCTTTATGAGGAGTATTTTAACAGAGGTCACGATGAAAAAATAAATTTAAGAATAATTGTTGGACAGCTTCTTAATAGCTTAAGTGATAGATATGGAGATGTTTTTATAGTAAGGCAGACACCTTTTGGATATAAGGATTTTAATTTGGAACTTGTAAAGGTATTGATACCAAATATTCAACAATTATGGTTTGGAGAAGATAATAGAATGATTTGTTATGAAAGAATAGAAGCTTTGAGAAAGCTTTGGCATTGTGAGGGTGTAGAGGTAAGCCTGGCACCTCATCCATTTCCATAAAAAATATAAAGGAAAGAAGGTATAGATATAATGGAACTTTCACCTATCAGTATTTATAGGGAGACAAATTTTCCACTATACTATGTAGATTTTTTATTAAAAGATAAAATTGCAGGTAAGTATAGAGCATACTTAGAAAATCATCAAAGAGTAGAAGTGGAAACAAAGGAGCTTACAGATATATTAGAGAAACAAGTAAAAGAAATAGACAGTGATGATTTAAGAAAAAAAGTTATAAATTTGAAGCGAGATCTTCATAACATGAGAGCTTCAGCTTATAGAAGGCTGGAAGCAATCTCGGAAAATATTAAGGTGGAGCTTTTAGAAAAGATAAAAAATGTAGTAGATAAGCAAGAAGAACTTAGAAAAGAGTATTCAGATTTGGAAGAAGAATTTCATGAGCTTTATACAGAAGAGCGAGAAAAAATAAGAAGTACTTTTTTAGTAGATGAAGCGTTAAGAAATTCAATTATTTTAACCAACGATACTATAATTGGTAAGCTGAAAAAATACTTGGATAAGCCAATAAGTAAGCATGATAGAAGCTTAGAAAAGTTAGATTCAGTACTGGTAAAGTTTTTGACAAGAGCTGTGATGAAGACAAGTCCTCTAGCTAACTTGACCTATTCAGGAATCGGCTGTAGAGGTATTAATAAAAAAGGAGAGAAGAAGCTCTATGCCAGAATAAGTAATAACATCATACTAAGAATATTTGATGAAATATGTAAAGAGCCTGCTATTATGGAGCAACTATCATATAGAGTATGCAAGACCTTGATGCAGAAGGATGGTAAATACTATGTTACAGTTCTAAGAAATCCTACTGATAATGATACTTTACATATGTCAAGCCAGGTGGTGTATGTGTTCAAGCATAATTCTGTATTTGAAGCTCTATTCAAAAAGTTAACAGAGCAGAAAGAAGTTTCTTTCAAGGAAATGATTGAGTTTTTAGAGACTTTAGGCTTGCAACAAGATAAGGCAAAAAAGGTCTTAACCAATCTAATAGGTCAAAGCGTGTTAGAAAGAATTGATTACCTAGATGAACAAGCTGAAAGTATCATTCAAGAAATTATATACTACCTTAAAAAGTATGGATATGATGAAGTGTTTATTAGTGAATTAGAAGAAGTGGAAAAGCTGCTTGAAGACTTCGGAGATACTATAGACTATAAAAAAGTGATGAATATTTACACAAAGATAGAGGCGTTGGCTGCAAAAGTAAATATAGGGGAGCTAAAGCGAAGAAATTTATTATATATAGACGGAATAGATCACAAGCTAGAAGATAATTACGGAAAGCTAGATGCAAGCATACTGGACACACTTTCTTATTATCAGTTAATAGCTATGTCCTTAGATCCAATTGTGAGAATGCAGTTTATAACTGGTGAGTATTTTAAAGAAAAATATGACAAAGAGATTAATCCAAAAGATTCAAGAGAGATGTCAAAGGTTTTACGAGAGCTATCCGAGGTGTTTTCTTTTGGAGATGATGAGAAAAATATGTTCTTAGGAGACTATAACTGGGAGAGAGAGTTTGCCAATAAGGATGTAGCTATGCTAAATGAATTCTCTAAAAACCTCATTTATTATATTAAGGATCATACTAGTGACTCTGAGGTTGTTTTAAATAGACAGTATATAGAAGAAAATATAAAGCCTGTTAGAGAGTTGATAAGCAAAGATGTTGTATCCCACTCATTTTTTGTTCAAGAAGGGGAAGAAGGAAAAAAACTTGTGATAAATCATTTATATAAGGGCTACGGAATTTACTTTAGTAGATTTCTAAAATATTTGGATAGCCTTGATGACAAATATAAAAAGTATATTGATAAATACTTTAACAGTATAGGAGTAACAGATATTAGAAATACCTTTGGATTTAATGCAAATGTAAGAGCTGAGCTATCAAAGAGATATTTCAATCTGCCCTTTGGATATGGTAAGCAGTCTGAAAATGCTTTAGGGTGGGAGGATCTAGGATTTAGGTATAATGAATACACTAAAAAAGTTGAGTTATTCCATAAAGGTACTGGAGAAACAATAAAGACTCAATTTTTAGGAACGCTTATTTCTCTAGCAACACCATCCTTGATGAACATATTTGATATGCTTTCATCTCATAGCACCATATATTTTGACTTAGGTGAGTTAGTGCTTAGAACTATTGTAAAAGATGATAGTTATGATAAAGATAAGGTCATAAAAGTACCAAGAATATCGATGGGAGATAGTGGAGAAGTTGTGGTGTCCAGGGCTAAGTGGGTGTTGTCATCAGAGTATCTTCTAAATAACTGTAATATAAATAATAAATTTGAACTTTGGAGTAAGATTATACAAAGCTTTAATAAAGAAGGTATTCCGATAAAGTTTTACGTAAGAGCTTACACTATGGATATTGATGATATCAACATTGGAAAAAGTGATAGAAAGCCACAATTTATAAACTTAGATTCTCCTCACCTTTTCGAACTTTTTACGCAAACTTTACAAAAAAATAAACACATAATTATCGAAGAGGAGCTTCCTATATCAGAGGCCAAGGATAAATATGTAAAAGAATATATATATGAACTTACTAGTGAGGGAGGTGTGGTCAATGAGAGTTCTAAGATGTTATGTATATGATAGTTTTAAAAGCCACGATTTCATGAGTCATATCATTAATTTTATAAATAAAAATGGATTAGAAGATGTAACTATTCAAAAAGGATTTATAAAAGGCTTTCATATAGAGATAACATATCCAGAAGAAAGAATTAATGCTGACCTAGAAGACTATGTAAAAAGATTGTTAGAGGAAAGCAAAACTGAATACTCAAAAAAACATTATGAAAGATTTGAAAAAGCTATTAAAAGTGTACAGAGATTAGAGGAAGTTGACTGTGAAGTAACGCCGCTATACGAGGATGGCCAATTGATTATAGAAGCTAATGGTTTTCTTGAAGAAAGGAAAAGGTTGAGTTCAGATAGGGTCAATCTTGCTATAGAGAGATTAAAGACAAAATTTATATGTTCAGTTGATGAAAAGTGGTGTCAGCTTAATGAGGAAGAAAAAAATATAGAACTTACGAAAATGTTTTTTATAACCTCAGCTCTAAATCCAAATGGTATAAGAGTAGGATATCTTTCTCTTAGATCTAATTACGAATACTTTAAGCAGCAGCTTTTAGAAATAAATAATCAACAGGCAAAAGATAAATGGCTAGGCTTCATTGAATATAGGAGTGAAGAAGAAAAACAATTTATAAAGCATGGAGTAGACCGCTTTCTTAATAAAGAGTTTGATTCAGAACTTATATTTTCAAAGCTGAAGGAGCTAATAGATGCAGTGAGACCTATCATATCTAAGGCTTTTGATGAGGGTGAACTTTATATTAATAATATGTATATGGCTGATGATTTTTTTGATAGGCATAAGAATGCACATGACTTTCATAAGACCTTTTATTCAAATAAAAAGTTTGTAAGCTTGTACCATGAAAAAGGTTTTATAGTCTATAGATATATAATAAGCACTTTATATTCTTTAATGCCATTACTTCATATATCGCCTTTACAAAAACAAAAGATAACCGGTCTTGTAGCAGAAAGTGTTGAAGGTAAATATAACATGACTTGGAGGGATATATACCAAGAAATGAGTGTAAAGTATGGAGGTGAA
Organism: Clostridium manihotivorum; assembly: GCF_004015185.1. GTDB lineage: Bacteria > Bacillota > Clostridia > Clostridiales > Clostridiaceae > Clostridium_AR > Clostridium_AR manihotivorum. Next base: position 1,183,009 of record NZ_CP025746.1, read on the forward strand.
GTGGTAAATGGGTAATTGGATCATAAATGATAATAATAATATTTATATTTGTGATGAAGTGGCACTTAATAAGATAAAGATGCCAAAGGATTCAAAGGAAAAGTTTGTGAAATTATTTAAACTGGACCACAATGACATTTGCGAAATTACAGAAGAACTAGCAGAAGGACTTCTTAATAAAAGTGCTAAAAAGAATATAGGAATTAAGAATGAAGAGAAAATTAGTTACAACCGCTATGTACTTAACAGTAAAAGCATGGTTATAACCAATGAGTATTTGGAGCATATGAATGAAATAAAAATTCTAAAAAAAGATATTGAAGTAGATCCCTTTGTTGAGCTATATGAAAAGGCTATAGCAAAAAATAAACTTATCTCTGATGAAAACAGAAATATACTAATAGATTTAGAGAGCAGAGATATAGTAAGACGAATTTGGCTTTTGAAAGATTATGCATTAGAAGAAGTATCTTTACAGGAAGAATTGTTCCAAAATTCAGAAAATAGCTTGAAGAAGCTAGATGCTATCTCTATATGGCAGAATAAGTCAATTTATGATTTTTCCAGTGTTAAAACTGATTTAGTTCAGATACCTTATAAAATATCTGTTTCAAACAATGGGACATACTATGCAGGCGTTGATGGTATAATCCAGGATCTTAGGGCCTCTTATAAGAATATTGACCTTAAGCTTAAGGAGGTATATTCAAACTATAACTGGATTACAGCAGATAATTGGGAAGTGCTACTAGAAAATAGCATAGAGTTACTTTTTAATAGGTTTGAACCAGAGGAATTGGAAAAGAAAATAATATTTTTTAATAAGGAAAAGAATCAAGTTATTATCCATAAGATGATAGATAAATTTGAGTCTTTAAAGGATAGTCTCAGAGTAGAAGTAAAGCAGCATAAAACATTAAGTGTATATTCAATGAGAGCTAGATTAGGTGATGAAAGCTGTACTCAATGGCTTTATGGATATGATCCGCAGAAATTATACGTAAGAGTTTTAGAACATTTCTATGCAGTGCAGCATCAAAATTGTATATCCTTTGATAGGGAAAAGGATAATGGGTATAGTGAAGAAACAGCATTAGAATTATTGCCAATTGGAGATGTTAAGCTTTTAAAAGATAAATTAGGTGAAAAGTACAAACTTCAGATACTTAAGGTGGACGAGTTGCTTAAGGAAGATATACATGTATTACGGTTGGAGGAAAGGTAGGTGGCCAATGTGAGCAGTATTTCTATATATAAAAATGAAAGTTTATTTATGAAAAAGGTAGTTAGACTGTTAGAAGACAGTAATATTCAGTTTTCTTTTGTAGGTAAGGAGGAGCTTGAGCAGTCAGAAGATATAGTTTTTGTATTTGCCGATAATCTTAATTATAAAGGTCTTCAAGAGCAAGCTATAGCACACAAGCAAAATAACACATTCTATTTTCACAGACTGCTAAGCACCTTGTTGGTAGGACCCTTGGTATTGGATAAAGATGATCCATGTTTATTCTGCTCCATTTCGAACATGAAGCAGCAAGGCACTGAGAACTTATTAACTGTTTGCGCTGACAAGGAAGTACCTTTCCTGTGGGATAAGCCTACGGAAGCGTTTTTAAAAGAATTCTTTCAAATAGCTAAAAGTGATGCTAGGTACTTAGAAAGATATCATTGTTATCTTGAGAATATAAATTTTAATAGTGGAGAAACAAAGCGGTTTAGATTAGTGAAGGATGAATTTTGTAGTTTTTGTGGAGAGCTAGAAGAAGATAATGAGAATAGCTTTAGTGGGGTTTTTCATAAGGATATAAAACCAGATCCTGAAAAGTATAGGATTAAGACAGAAGTAAAAACAGATGAACTGTTTAAAAGATATTATGATACCACTACTGGAGTGTTTACACACTTTTATAGGGAATACTTGTCTTCTAATATACCTGCATATGGATTAGAGCTTAAACTTGCACCTAACTATGTGGAAGCAGGGTTCGGGAGAGCTTATTCAAAAAAGAGAGCTGAAGATATATGTAGATTGGAAGCAATAGAAAGATACTGTGGTTGTTTTGATAGAAAGACAGAGTCTAAGCTATATGCGACTTATGAAGAGGTGAAGGATATTGCAATAAATCCTGAAAGATTGGGACTTCATACCACAGAGGAATGGGAACATCCTGCCTATAGAATAAAAAGATACTCAGAAACACTTCCGGTGTATTGGAAATGGGTTTACTCAATGAGAGAAAAGAGAAAAGTACTTATACCAGAGCAATCTATATATTATGGTGACAACTTTTATAGAGATGATAGAGCAAATAGATTTGTTTATGAGAGTTCAAATGGTATGGCTTTAGGAAGTAGCTTTGAGGAAGCAGTTCTTCATGGACTTTTCGAGGTAATAGAACGAGATAACTTCTTGTGCGAATGGTACAACAGATTTCCTCTTCAAGAGATAGACGTAGAAAGTACAAATCTAAAGGAGTTAAAGGAATTGATATTTCTGCTTAAACAAAGCGGTATTGAGGTTAGGTTCTTTGATATATCAATGGAGCTAGGAATTCCAACAGTGTGGGCACTTATACACAATACTAATGGTGATGCAGCTATGAAGTGCTACAATGCCGCTGGAAGCAACTTTAATCCGGAAAAGGCGCTAGAATCTGCGGCTCTAGAGGTGTTGACTTCTCTTCCTATATATGAAAAACAGATTAAAGAGAGCGAAGAGATGAGCAAAAGAGTAAATATGCTTATTTCTAATCCTAAAGCAGTTACAGAATTCCATGATCATGTGCTATATTATGCCTCTCAAGAGAATTCTAAGATTCTAGATTTTGCTTTGAAAACAGACAATTGTAAGTCCATTAAAGAAGTATATAAAGATTACTATAAAGAAAATAAGTATAAAAATTCTTATTTAAGTGAGGATTTAGAAGAACTTTTAGACAAAGTACTTTTACATTATGATGATGTCTATATTGTAGATCTAACACCTAAGCTAATAGAAAAACAAGGCTTACATGTTGCTAAGGTTTTCGTTCCAGGTATGCTTCCTATTGCTTTTGGTCAGCAATATAAGAGAATCATAAATAAAAGAATACTGGATGAAAGAATCAGAAGAGGGCTTTCAACTGAATTTGAGATGAATCTTAACCCTCATCCATTTCCATAGGAGGGAATTAAGATGAATTCAGTATGGAATACCTATTATATATACTATTACGATAGCTCTAAACAAGACGAAGTTATCCAGTTAATAGCCAAGAAGATGGCAAGCTTCATGGAGGAAAATATCATTGAAAAGTGGTTTTTTATCAGATACTGGGAGGGAGGACCTCATATTAGAGTGAGGTTCTTAACTGAAAAAACACTGAATTACAAAGAGATTTTTAAAGAGGTTATAGACTACATCAAAATAAATCCTTTTAAAGGTAAGATAAGCAAAGAAGATTACTATGAGAATATTAAGGAAAACACAATTTCAAAAGAAGAGCTACCTTGGTATGAAGAAGGTGAAATAATAGCTGCTGAGTATATTCCAGAGTATGAACGGTATGGCGGGGAAGATCTTATGCCTTTGACTGAAAGCCTTTTTATGATCTCAAGTGAATATGTAACTAGGTTAATATCTTTAACAAAAGACAAGGGCTTTCTACTAAGATTCTTCTTTTCAGCAGTTACGGTGAAGCTCTTAGTAGATAGGCTTCAGGAAAAGGAGCTTTTAGGAGTAGCTAATAATGCATTTTATGAGAATTGCGTCAGGTGCTGGAGAGGAATGAATTCTATAGAAGATATGAGCTATGCTGAAAATCTACTAAATAATTGTGTAAGTAATGGTAAATATATAAAGCGAATAAATGAACTTATTTTACACAAGGAGTTTTTTAGTAATAGCTTAGAAAAGCTAATAAAAGGCTTTGAAGAAATATATAGAAGCGTAAAGGATTATAAGAGTTTTAGGTCAATAGTATTTTCACACCTGCACATGCTTAACAATAGATTGGGCATCGTACCAGAATATGAGTGTGCATTATATTACTGTATTAAGGAAGGTGGGGTACTATGATGGAGAATGTAATTAAAGATAGCTTAGAATTTCATAATTTTAATGACATGTTTGAATTGCTAACTAAAGAAGAGATGAGATCAGTAGGCTGGAGGCTTAATTATTCACCTAGAGATGATTATGAATTTCCAGAATATGCTAAAGATAAAACTAATGATGAAGAAAAGCTTATATTTAATAAAGAATTTAGTGAAAGTGATTTTGAGGTCAAAGGGTTAGTGGATACGCTTTTGAATAGGGAATCAACTCTTCTTAATGAATTAAAGGGAAGTTGGAACCTTGAGGATTTGGAAAAATTACTTGTGCTATCAGCAGGACGTAGGTGGAAGGATAGAGACTACCCAAGAGCTGATAAAAACGTAAAGGTATATTTAAGAACTTATCCTTCAGGTGGATCTTTATATCCCATAAAGATATATTTTTATGCTAATAAAATAGAAGGCTTAGAAGCAGGATTTTATTACTTTGATCCAGTTGATAACTCTATTCGTAGGCTAAAATCAGCTATATCATTAAGCGAACTAGAGCAGTTGTTTCCTATGACTTCCTTAAAATTGGATGTGAGAAGTGAGACTATGGAAAAGTCAGCGGCAGTAGTTTTCATGGTAGCAGACTTCAAATATAGTTTTAGAAAATACGGACAGCTTTCTTATAGATTGGCATTACTGGAAGCAGGACATATAGGACAAAATATGCAACTAGTTGTAACAGCTTTGGGAAAGGATTCCTTGCCTATATGCGGATTATTCCATGAAAGAATAGAACAAGCTCTAGGAATCAGGAAAAATAAGTTTCAACATTGTGTATATGGAGTAGTTTTAGGTTAGAAGAGAGGTGAGATAAAATGCTCAATGTTTTTTATAAAGCTATATGGAATGGAGAAGACTTAGATATATTCAATATTTATAGCGGTAATAAACCTATGTACTCTTTAAGAAGAATAAGTGATAAAGCATTAATTAATGAACTTATAAATGGAGAAAATATTGATCATAATCAACCTATATTAGCTAAGTTATATGAAGAGGGAGTAATAATAGAGAAAAATAAAGTTGATTTATACAGAAATCTGAATAGCTTATTTTATGATTTAGGAGCGGATATAGACAAACTATTTCTTTCAAGGGTTTTGACTAGAGACTTTTTTAAAGCTAGATTTAACTTTTTTAATATAGACCCTAAAGATATTGGCTTAGAGGGGTTGCTAGTCTGCAATGAAACTAAGAAACCTTTATATATTCATAATATTATTGGTTATTCCGATACAAAAGATCTTGAGGAGATTAAAGATAAAATTAATTTATCTAATAATAGCACTGTATTTCTATGCAAGGTGAAGGATAAAAAAATAGAAGAGATTGGACCAATATATAAATCCGATGAAGACTTCTGTTTCCAATGTCTAAAACTCAATATGGAAAAGCAGCATAAGATAATTAAAGCTAGATCACAAGATAGTTCTTTAAAAGAGATTATATTTAAGGAGTATATAGGAGCGTTAGTGGATTATTATAGTTGGTATATAACTATGCTTTCAAGCGTAAATGAAAGAAAAATTATCTTTAAAGATAACATGATGTATCACACAGAGCTAATAGCACCCATATCACTTTCATGCCAATGTATGCAAGATAATTAGATTATGAGATTAATGGAGGAATTAAAATGTTAGAATTAATAAATGTGAAAAAGTCATTTAAAGATAAAAAAGTTTTGAAAGATGTCTCAATGAAAATAAATAAGGGTGAGAGCATTGCACTTATAGGCCCAAATGGTGCAGGCAAGACAACAATAATTCGAGCAATCTTAGGCTTAATGGATGTTGATGATGGCAGCATAGTGAGAGATTTTTCGCCAAAGACAGACGTTGGGATAATGCTTCAAAATGATTATTTCCCAGATAATTTAAAGGTAAAGGAAGCTATAGCTCTTCATAAAAGCTATTTTAAGTCAAAGACAAGCACTGAATATCTATTGAAGCTTGCAAACTTAGAAGGAGAAAAGAATTCATTAGTTTCTACTTTGTCAGGTGGACAAAAAAGAAGACTTTCCTTTGCAACTGCACTTTCTTCTAACCCTAAATTACTTTTCTTAGATGAACCAACCGTTGGGATGGATATTCAATCCTGCAAGCTATTCTGGCAAAACATAAAGGCTATAAAGGAAAAAGGAACAACAATTTTTGTAACTTTACATCACTTAGATGAACTTAACGATTACTGTGATAGATTCGTATTTTTGAAGGATGGGGTTATAGCTTTTGATGTAAACAAAACTGAACTAAATTCACAAAAGGTAGTTGTTGTGCACAGCGAAGCAGATAAACTTAATGAGGTTCAAAGAGAATTTGGAGGAAAGATAGAAGATGATAAGCTATTTATATTAAATACAAGAAGATATGGTGAACTAGTTCAGCTGCTTAAAAAGGGCAAATACATTTTTGAGGAACGCTTTAAAGAAGTAAAAGATATTTATAGAGAAATATACGCTTATTAAGGAAGGGGTTTTGTAAGATGAGTACTACAATAAAATATGAGTTTTTGAAAGTAATAAGAAATAAGAGATTTATAATGTTTACCTTGGTTGCTCCATTATTCTTCTATGTGCTTTTGTATAGTATGTCTAGCTCTGGTGGAGCTGAAGCTAAGGCGGCTATGTCAGCAATGTTAGCAGTTTTGTGTTCTACCTTTGCTACGGTAGGAAGTGGAATTAATACCTTGAGTAGTAGAATAGCAAGAGAAAAGCCTTATATAGGTAATATACTAGTTACAACACCTTACACTCCAAGTAAGTTTATAATTATTACTTCAGCAGTACAAATATTGCTTAATGTATTTATAGAAGCTGTTATAATTCTTTTTGGAGCTTTGTTCTTCAAATTACAATTGACTAGAGAGCTGTTTATTATGGAAGCTGTAATTCTTTATTTAAGTACATTTTATGTATTGTTAGGATTATGCTTAGGTTTTGTTTTGGAGACAGTAACACTACAAGCACTTTCTTTTCCAATATACTTTGCAGCTATGGCTACTAACGTAACTCAGCAAATGTATCCTGGGATGCCAGGCTTTATTACAACTATCCAAAGGGCTTTCCCAGGCTTCTATGCAACTAAAATGATATCAAATATTTCTGATCATGCACAAGCGTTATCAAATCTAGCAATATTGTCAGTTTATATAGTTTTGATGCTAATAGTTACTCTTGTTGTTTATAGATATAAGAAAACTTCAATAGTAGGCGCATAGTATGTTAGAGGACTTAGAGGAACTAAAGGAAATAAGACATGACTTACACAAGATACCTGAGATAGCTATGGCTGAAAGAAAGACTAGAGGATATATTGAAAGATATATAGGAAATAATGCAGTTTCAACTAAGATAACTCACAACTCAGAGCTAGGTTTAGTAGCTATGAAGGTCAATGGCGATAATTATCCAGCCATTGCCTTCAGAGCTGAACTTGATGCTTTGCCTATTAAGGATACCAAGAGCGTTAGCTATTGTAGTGAGCATGAAGGTATGTGTCATGCCTGCGGTCATGATGTTCATATGGCAATATTGCTTAAACTTATTAAGTTCCTAGATACAGAGAGGCTTAAGGTTAACCTAGTATATGTATTTCAAGCTGGTGAAGAGGTGTATGCAGGAGCAAAGAAGCTTTCAAGAGAATTGACGAATTATGATATAGCTTTTATGTACTCTCTGCATATTACTCCCAATCTGCCAGTTGGTTACTATTCTCTTAGCTCTGATGTAATGCTTGCAGCTGCTTTGATGGCAGAAGTAGAAGTAAAGCTAAAGCAAGGACACATAGCAGAGAAAACGGACTTTTTGAAGGTGCTATCAACTATAGAAAGCTTTCAAAAGCAATATAATAATGAGGATAGGATATTTAAGGTCACCAATATTGAAACTAATGGATATTACAATGTTACTCCAAGTAAATTGAAGTTGCTTATAAACTTTAGAGGAGTGAATATAGAAGAGGTGACCCTAGATTATCAAAATTTCATTAGAGATCTTAGTGAAAAGCTGACAGTAAATAGTGATATAATTTCTAAATACCCAGCACTGAAAAATGATAAAAAGCTCAGCGAATTAACAAGAGCTTTATTTGAGAAAAGATATGGCAGGTCGTATGTACTTAAGTGTCCTTTCTTAATGTCTAGTGATGACTTTTCATACTATGGCTTAACTCTAGAAGGAATCAAAACTTGCTATTTTTTCATAGGATCTTACTTAGGCGATGATATAGAGGTTCATACAGAAAATTTTGATGTAAATGAGCAGTGTCTGTATTATGGATACGATGCCTTAAAAACCGTTGTAAGCTTTATAAATAATAAGATAGAGTAGAAACCGAAAGATTTTGTAGTCTTTTGGTTTTTATTTTAGCATTTACTTACTAACAACTTAATTTTAACAAGGTTCTTAAGAATATACTTAGCGCAGAAAGACGTTTATTATGTGAATAAGCGCTTTTATTACAAATTATGTTCTTAAATATTACAGTTATTTATTAATAATAGCCTAATAATACATCATGCCTATAGAATCTGTATACTTGGATATAATTTAAATTAGTTAATATATTATTTAGTTGAAAGGTGGAGAATTAATGATTGAATTGAGTAAAATAGCTCATTCCTACGGAACTAAAGAAGTATTGAAAAATATTAACTTGAAGATAAATCCAGGGGAAGCTATAGGCATTATAGGTAGAAACGGAGCAGGGAAATCAACACTTATAGACATAATATCTGGAATGAAGAAGCCTTCTAAAGGGATGGTTAACTATGACTTTTCAACAAAAGAATTACCTAAAAAAATTGGAATTCAGCTCCAACAGGCACAGTTTGATGGAAGACTTAATGTAGAGGATTGGTGCAAGTTTTGGGCTTCCATGTATGGCATTCCTAAAAGTAGAGTAGAGGAACTACTAAGCTATCTAGAGCTATCAGAACTAAAGAAGCAGAATATAGAAAAGCTGTCAGGAGGGCAAAAGCAAAAGTTAAATATATTGTGTGCTATGCTTCATGACCCAGAAATGCTTATTTTTGATGAGCTTACCACTGGTTTAGACGCGATTAGTAGAAAAGATATAAGAAGAAAGCTAAAAAGCTTAAAAAATGCAGGGAAGACCATTGTTATGGTAAGCCACTACATGGAGGAGCTTGAAGATCTTTGTGAGAGATTTGTAATTATTAAAGACGGATGCATTATTGAAGATACTAATCTTGAAACCTTAAAGAATAAATATAAAGTTAGCAGCTTAGAACAGTGCTTTGATAAGATAATGGATAATGATAGTTTAGAGGGTGGTGCAGCATAATGAGAAGATTTAGGGCTATGTTCTTACTGGAGTTAAAGAAAGTAATACTTGTACCCTGGGTACTAATATTTGCAATAGCATTTCCTCAATTTCTTTTTGTAATGCAGATGGAGAACCTGAAAAAAAGTGCGGCTAGCAGCTTTGATCCTCTAGTGCTTATACCATCGCTTACAGTGCTTACAATACTAATGTTGTGTCTTACTACACTTCCTATAGGCTTTGCTAGAGACAGAGAGTGTAAGTACTTTAAGCGATTAAGGTTAGCAGGGGCTTCGCCTTCCTTATATATGATAGTTCATTATACTATACAGTTTATCTTAGGGATATTTACAATGGGAGTATTATCTATAATAGCAGTTGTTAGATATAATGTTAATATTCCATATGGTTATCTACCAAAGTTCTTTGGAGTACTTCTAGTACTGCACATAATGCTATACTTTTTAGGAGTAATAATAGGAAACACCAGCAGTGATGTTAGAGCTGTACAAACCAGAGGGTTGATAATTTATTTTATATTATTATTTTTGGGAGATATTACCTGTCCCTTAAGTAATTTATCAAGTTCCATCCAAAAGGTTGCTTGGTTTTTACCTACTACCTACGGAGTAGAGCTACTAAGAAAAATATTAGCAGGTGGCGCATTGTTTGCGACTTCATATATCTTTGTCATTTTAGCATGCCTAGCTGTTTTTGGGGTTATGGCTAATAGATTATTTAGGTGGGAATAGATGCAGAGTATTAGACTCGATTACTAATTTTAGTAATCGGGTCTATATTTTTGCCTAGAGCAGTACAAAACTTCTTATAGCTAAATTTAATGATTTACATGGTTCATAACAGCTACTTATGGCAAACAGTATTATTGGACTGCCAGATTTTCCTCATATACATGGGTAAAGGCAGATGCTAAGGAAAAGATAAGTTCTGCTAGATCAAAAGGCATTTAGTTATCTATTTTTAACACTTAATACAAAAATAATAGAAGATGAACCTTATGATATAGAATATAGACATAAGATAAATACTTAAAGGCGGTGATATTATGAAAGATAAAATCAAGTTAGCAGGCTTTATCATTATTTTAAATCTTGTTACCTTTATAGCTATTAAATTAAGTTTACACATGAAAGCAGTGCTGATAATAACTGATGTATGCTTTTTTATAATAGTGCTAAGCTTACAGAACTTTTTTAGGAAAAGATATAGTGAATATTAAAATGAAAAAGATAAAAACGGTTATTACAAATAAGATAGCGATTATTATATAAAGAGCTTAGAGTTTTCACATTTATTAATTCAAACAGTCAATATGTTATATAAACAATTATTGGATATTAATTTTAATATAATTGATATTGGGTGATGTAAATGGAAAACAAATTAAAAAATAAAATGAATTTTACAGAAAACTTAGCTGGAATTTTTACAGAAAGATTAAATTTATATATACATAAGGAAGGAATAGATCTTTTAAAGCTAAAATTAGGTATTGAAATTATATTAATAAATCTTACTAAGTTTACAATAATTTTTTCAATAGCCGCTTATACGGGGTTGATAAAAGAATCTATACTTATGAGCACAGTGTTTGCTAGCCTAAGAAAAAGTGCTTTTGGGATACATGCTAAGAATAGTGTTATATGTACAATAGTCTCTGTTAACATGTTTGTCACTGGAGCATATATGAGTAGATATATACCTATAAATAATATTATGGTAGTTACAATTTTTACTTTTATTATTACCTTACTTTACAAGTACGCACCGGCAGATACAGAGTCCCATCCACTTTTGTCTAAAAGATTGAGAGATAGACTAAGAAAGAAAGCTGCAATCACAGGTTTATTGTTAATGATAATAACATTAATAATACCAAGTTATAGGATTAAAGCCATGATAACTATAGCTTCATGTTACGAAGTTATAAATATATTACCAATAACTTATAAAATTTTAAAAAGGAGATATAGAAATTATGAAAAATTTGAGAGAGCAAATAATTAATTTGGGAGAAAGATTAGCAAACGACATAGGAGATAAAGCGATTAAGGTAGGTGAAGTTTCAATGAAGGATTGTTCTATTTTCTGTCTTTATGAACCTAAATTCCCACTAGAATTGTTGCAAAATGATGAAGAATAATTAAAAAAATATTAAAAATTGTTTTTTATGGTAACTATATATTTAAAAGTTTTATTAGCGTGATATAATATAATATATTAAAGTTCCATTTAAAGGAGAAAAAAATATATTATGGAATACTATTTGAAGTTATTAGCAACTATTATATTATTATATAGTACAATACTTAATCTAAGTTTCACTGAAATAAAGATAAAGGAGTTTATAGGTACAATTGTAGTAGCAGATACTCTAAGTTACTTATTGTTTTATGTAACATCATCAGAATTTATAGCGATTATACCTGTGCTTGTAATTCCAATAGTATTGTTATATTTAAGAAGTAAAAATATCATAAAAAGCATATCATTACCAGTATTTTCTTTAATTCTAGCAGTACTAAGTGATAATCTAATTTCAGGTATATATACCACTCTATCTAAGGGAAGTAGTGATAAAGTATATAATGATAACTTAACATATTTTATCGGATATATAACTACTTTCATATTTATCTATATATTAAGCAAGTTTTTATCTTTCATACTATACAAGAAAACAAAGCTTTTGGATATAGATCTAAAAGGAACTAATGGGCTACTTATGCTCTTGAGCTTACTACTAACTGTAGTTATATTTTATTCAAATATAATATTGAGTAGGAGAAAAGTTTCAGCATTTAAGATATATCAAGTAAACGACATAATGTTTTTAGCATATTTTGTATTGTTGATAGTATTTATGTATATATTGATTAAGAGTTTGACTAAAGAGCTTGATTTTAGGAATAAACAGGAACAATTTGAAAACCTTAAGCAATACACCAATAATCTTGAGAGCCTTTATTCAGATATGAGATCCTTTAGACATGATTATATAAACATATTGGCTTCAATGGTTGGATTTATACAAAGTGATGATATGGAGGGTTTAAGAACTCATTTTAACAATAAGATAATGCCTTTAAGTAACAGTATGGAAAACAATAATTTTAAAATAGGAAATCTAAAAAATATACAGGTACCTGAGATAAAAGGTATACTGTCATCCAAGTTGATAAGGGCTCAAGAAATGGGAATAGAAGTTCATATAGAAATTACTGAACCTATAAAAGATTTCAATATGGATATTATGGATTTGAGCAGATGTATAGGTATTCTAGTTGACAACTCAATCGAAGCCGCTATTGAGTGTGACGAGCCTAACATAGAATTTGCAATAATTAATGAGGAAAAACATTTAAAGATAGTTATAATTAATAGTTGTTCAGATAGTACTCCGCCAGTTTATAAAATATACGAAAATGGATTTTCAACTAAAGGAAATGGCAGAGGCATTGGTTTATATAATTTAAAAAAGATGCTATCTAAATATAAAAAGGCTTCTTTAGACACAATTATTGAAAAAGGTAGATTTAAACAAATATTATATATAAGCAAAATGTAGTGGGGAGTGATCTTATGCTTAAGGTTTTTGTATGCGAAGATAACAAAGAACAAAGAGAACGTTTTACAAAGATAATTAAAGATATAATAATGATTGAAAATATAGATATGGATATGGCTCTTGATACAGAAAGTCCAGAGAAGTTAATTGACTATATAAAGGAAAGTCGTATATCAGGATTATACTTTTTAGACATTGATTTAAAAGCTTCTATGAATGGAATTAATTTAGCTTCTGAGATAAGAAAATATGATCCAAGAGGCTTTATAGTTTTTGTTACTACTCATGCAGAGATGAGTTATTTAACCTTTACCTATAAGGTAGAGGCCATGGATTATATAATAAAGGATAACTATAATAACATAAGGGAAAGAATACATCAATGCATACTAGATGCTAATACAAAGCATTCAGTTCAGGACGCCGAGAGACAGAAGATTTTTTCTATAAAAACAGAAGATAAGGTTGTGAATATTGAATTTAGTAAGATATTATTTTTTGAAACTTCACCAACAATACATAAAATAATTGTACATGCTGTTGATAGGCAATTAGAGTTCTATGCTAAAATGAAAGAGATTGAAGATAAAGTGGATGAAAGATTTTATAGATGTCATAAATCTTATTTAGTAAATAAGGATAACATAAGAGAAATTGATACAACTAATAGATGTGCATATATGATAAATGGTGAGCAATGTCTTGTTTCAACAAGACTATTGAAGGGGTTACTTGATTAGCAAGGTATTTCGTTATAATGCATAAAAGTTTCTTGCAAAAATAAAAGCCATGTATAATAAGGAAAATAAAGAGCCTTACTATACATGGCTTTTATTAATACCTTAAAATTAATAATGGTCTACAGCTTTAAGAGCAAAATAACAACCTATTATTACTAAAAAAGCGACGATTATTACAAATTTATATATGTTAGTCCAATATGTGTTATATTTTTTATATCAAGTTAGGGGGGGAATAATTTTGGGAGAATCAACATTAAATAAAGATGCTTTGGAGGAAAATATATTAGACTTTAATTTTATTAAGAAAAAATATATGAATTCTTTAATTGAGAATATAGATAAGATTCAATATAAATTAAAAAAACTGTTGATAAACAAGGATCTTTTTTTAAGTAATTGCCTAAATTCCTTCTGTGAAGAAAAGTTTAATAAAAAATATATTAAAAAATACTTTTGTAAAGTAGATAAACTACTTAAATTAATGGAAAAAAATATAGTTTATATAAGGGGAACATTGGGACATAATCTTGATATTCCTATGATAGACAATATAGAGTATTTATATGATAGGAAAGAGGCAATCATTACTCTTTCATCAGATGAAATTATATTATTTAGAGAGAATGGTTTTAGAGAACAATTGGCGGTTAATAAGATAATTGAAAGAATAAATATAAGTCTTCCTGAAGAAGAAAAATTATATATACAGCCTATAGTAAGTTTGGATAATGGCGGATTTATGAATATAATTAATCAGAGATTACAGACTAATAATAAATTAAAACCAAATTACTATTTTAAATGTGGAGAGATTCTTGCGGTTGTTTATATTTTAGGTGGACAAAATAACTTTGAATATGACTTGACCTGCATAAATGGAGAACCAGTTATACAAAATATAGCTGATGTAATAGAGATAGATACCAATATGCCTTCTTTCCAATCAGCAGAAAGTGTAGTTAGATTTGTTATTGAATGTTCTGTATATAACATAAACTTTTTAGATAGCACTAGAGAATATTTAGATAAGCAGCAGTTATTAGAGTACAGAAGTGGATTTAAGCGTATATATAATATACTAGTTGAAAATAAAACTATATTTATCAAACTGATGGGAGAGTTATTTAAAGATAAAAATTCATACTTAGCAAAAGTAGTTACAAATATAAACCATCTTAATAAAAAGGATTTGGCAAGGCAATTAAATATTATTGATGCTAAATTTAATAATATAAAAAGTAACATTTTCAAATTGACCATATCAAAAGAATATGAGAAGAACAGAATTGATTTTGATCATATATTAAAGACTGCTTCTAAGCTAGGAGAAGATATTATACAGGACAGTATAATTGGTTATAATAACTCCATAACAAGTAGAAGCTGGATAACTTTAAAAAAGGATTGTAATGAAAGTTTTACGGTATGCCCAAGCAATGACAATCCATATGAGGGAAATAGCGGAATAGCTTTATTTTTCTTATACCTTGGAGTAGTAAGTAAGAATGAGTATTTCATTGCAACTTCAATAGAAGCTATGGAAAGCTTTGTTGATGATTTAAGAGCTAGGATTAAAGAAAATAAAATAAGCAAAGAGTTCTTTATGCTTGCAAACATAGGAATATACACCTTTGCAAAAATGTATTTGATTACTGGAAAAGAGATAGTAAAAGAATATATAGAAGAGATCATAGTTTGTATTAGAAAATTTATATACAGCTATGATGAAACAAATCAGTTAAAATCTTTTTGCGCATTATTAGCTGTAGCTGAGAGAGAAGAATTTTTATATCTTAAAGAGAAGATATTAGATATATGTAATATTGTATATGAAAAGTTAGAAAAGAAATTCAATATAGATATATTAAATAGTGATCAGTTATTAGATATTAATGAAGCAATAATCTTTTGTGCAAGGTTTGCAAATATTAGTAAAAATCACAAAGCAGATAATGTTATAGATAAACTTCTTAATAACCAGAGAAAAGATAATATTATATTAAATATGAACAAAGCCTTAAAAAGTACAAAATTCTATTCTGAAATGCTTTTAAGCCGATTAGTTCTTAAAAAGTATTGTTATGTGGATGATTTAATGGATGTGGAAGTAGAGTTACTTATAAAGCATTTTACTAATAATTCATTTGAAGAAGCTATTGATTATTATGATGGTGCTATAAGAAACTTAGAAATATTAGAGTTTGCAGCAGAAATTTTAGATGATAAAAACCTTAATAACAGTTGTAAAAATGCTTTTAATAAGTTGTTAGCTTATATCGAACACTTCTATTTAGCTGAGAATGGAAGCTATCTAGAAAAGAAGTTATCATTAATATCAGGAGTTGTAGGTTGTGGCTATACACTTATTAGACACTATAACAAAAATATAGTTCCTTCAATTTTATGGTTTGATTAATAATAATCTTACTTTCACACTATGCTATGGAGTTTTTTGTAGAAAGTATGCATCATAAGAAGCGTAAAATATAGCATACTATAAGTATACCATTAAAGATGTTTTACTCTATAGCTTATGTCGAAGATAAGTTATAATAAGGTCTTTGATGGTGTTAGGTACTAAAAATATGTGCAAAACTTTGGTTTGTTTGATTAACTTAAGACAAGTTATTCAAATAACTGGAAAAATATTTTCTGATTAAGTTTGCATATGTTTAAATAAAAATTTGTGGAGGTGCTAGCAATGAATAGTAGACATAGAAGAGTTTATACAGAGAAAACCTTCAGAAAAAACGGTACCAAAACACAAAACCAATGGGCTAAAAGCAGATTTCCAACAACAATTGAGGAGCCAAGCAAGAATAAAAGTGGAGTAATGGCAGAGGAACAAGGTTGGACTTAAGAATTAATAAAGGAGGGTCTAGTTATGTAGTTTGTAACTAGACTCTTTTACTGTTAAGGAAAGTATAAAGAAATTTATTATCTAAACCTAGCAATATTAAGGCTTTAGAACAGCTGTTTAGGATAAGCAGTAAAAAATAAAATTAAGTCGCCTGACAGAATTTCTTCACATACGTTCAGAAAAGGCAGATGCGCAAAAAAAGCTCGCTTCAGCGACTTTTTTATTTCTTATAATATTATACAATAATGTTACAATTTTATATTTATTGATGTGTTTTTTGGAAAAGATAGTTATAATGTTATTAGGGATAATAAAGTATTGATGAGTGAAGGGATGATCTATTTGCAGTTTTATAGTCCAAACGAGAAAATAAAACTAATGAGGACAAGCCTAAGGGTTAATCAGTGGGAATTAGAATCAGAAAACATGTCTGTAGGCTTTATTAGCATGATGGAGATTGGGAAAAGAAATGTAAGTAGGGAAAGCTCTAAAAAGCTAGCGGAAAAGTTTAATCTTATAGCAAAAGAGAACTCAATAAAGGTGGAGCTTGATGATGAGTATTTTTATAGGCAACCTGACGAGGATGCTAGAATTTATTGTGAGCAGGAACTACGAAAGGAAAATAATCATAAACAATTGGATGAGCTTATAGCTATAGCTACTAGGTTTCAATTACTTGATCTATTGGCTAAGATGCATCATCTAAATGCTTTGAGGTACATGGAAGAAAAAGATAATAATACTGCTTTCATATGCTTAAATAATTGCTTAGGTATATACAAGGAACTTAGAGAGGATAAGCCACAAGCTAATATTTATGATTTGATGGGTAGTTGTAAGTTAAAGCTTAGTGAGTATGATGAAGCCATATTCTATTATACACAAGCAATAGCTTACTCAATATATGAAGATAGCTATGATATATTTTTTAGAGCAAATCTCAATATTTCTAATGCATATTCACGTAGCAAATGTTATAAAAAATCTATAGAGATAATTGATAAAAATATTTTAAAGAGAAGTTCTATAGTTGCAGCTAAATATGTGACTAATGCAAGGATAATAAAGGGCATTTCATTAGATAAGCTTGGTAAAAGAGATGAGGCTTTAGAAGAATATTTTAAATTGATTCAAGAAATAAAAGGTGAAAATGAAAAGTTGCTGGCTTTAATCTATAATAATGTAGGTGAATGCTATTATGAAAAAGGTGAATATAATGAAGCCTTGGGGTATTTATCTAAAGCAAGTATAATAAAGAATAGGATAGATAAAGAAACCTTGCCAAATACTCTTAATATAAAGGCAAAAATATTTTTTAAACAGGGACTATATGAAGAAAGTATACTGATTATCGAGATGGCTATAAGAATGGCTGAAAGGTGCATGAAACTTGATATTCTTTATGACAATTATTTTGATCTAGTTACTATTTTAGAGTCAAGAAATGATATAGAGAAGGTTATTTATTATATGGAAGAATTTTTAAATACTCTAAAAGAGTACGACTTTGAAAAAGGAAATAAGTTTGCTCTTTATAAGCTTTCAGAAGCCTATACTAAAAATGACCAACTAGATAAAGCTTTTGAGACTATAAAGCAGCTAGAAAGACTTTTATAAGCTTCAATATATCAAGCTAAAATCTTATTTTTGACTTGAAATTTCTACACAAAAAAGTAGGCAGAAAGTGTAACTATTATATAGGCATACCTGATAAAAAATCACTTATGATTGCTTGTTAGCGATTTGTTATCAGGTATGATATAATAAAGTACCTATTCATGTAAAGGTTTTCTTCATTTTGGTATAGAAATTATCAATTAAGCTTATGGCTTCATAGAGTATGCTGAAAAGTTAATGTTTTTAGTAGAAAGTGGTATGATTTCTAGGCAATTAAGCTTAGGAATCTACATGAAGTGGTCCATCTATCTAGTAAGTATTTAGAACTAAAATATAATAGGATAAGGGGAATATATATGGGGTTTAATAGCGTTAATAAAAGTAGTAAAACTGATGCTGAGGTTTTTGTAGAAAGACTTGAAAGCATGTTTGGAAAACCAGACTCTATTAGGAAAGCGGAATGTTTGGATGGAGGAACACCAATCCATATATTTTATTATTACAATCTTCCAAAGAAGGGTATGATAACTTCTGTTACCTATGGGTTATCTGAAGGTAACCATCCAGATTGGAGCAACGGAAGACCTGAACTAATGGTTACTGTCAAATCTGAGGAAGAAGCTTGGGGATTTGCTTCAGCATTTCTAGCTACCAATTTTAGAGGAGAAAAACCATTTGGGTATGGAGATTTGTTTACCTTAGAAGAGCCTATATCGAAGGATTCTGATATGGTAGGTTATTTTGTTTTTGCACCTTCTATTTTGGATCAATCACAAGCTAAGATAGAACTTCCAACGAAGACTGTATATCTAACAGGAATGTACCCATTGTATAGTGAAGAAATTGAGCTTTTTAAAACTATAGGAATAAAGGATTTCTTTAGTTTAGATGGATATGATTTGTATGATGTAAAAAGAAAGAATCTTGGATCTAAATAAAGAGTCATATACGGAAACTTTATAGTAGACATAAGTAAAAATAAATATTATCATCAAGATACAATCTTCAAAAGGAGGGATAAAAATGGAACTGTTTAACTATCATATGCATAATCACTATTGTGATGGGAAGGGTGAGCCTGAAGACTATGTAAAGAAAGCTATTCAACTTGGCTTTAAGGCTATCGGTTTTTCTAGCCATGCTCCAGTAGCTATACCAAATAACTGGACTATGAAGCAGGAGGACTTAGGAAAATATGTTGATGAAATATTAAGTTTAAAAGAAAAGTATAAAGAAAAAATCAATATATGCTTAGGATTAGAGATAGATTATATAAAGGGTATCATGGGGCCAGGAGATGAAATATATAAAGCTATTCCACTAGAATATAGTATAGGATCAGTTCATTTTATGCCTATCAAAGACAGTGGAGAGTATCTAACTGTAGATTATTCAGAAGAAGAGCTAAGAAAAATAATCAATGATGGTTATGATGGTGATGCTTATAAGTTTGTAGAAGCGTATTATACTTTTATTAGGGAAATGGCTTCTTCAAGCAAGCCTAATATCATAGGTCATTTAGACTTGATAAAGAAATTTAATAAGGATAATTTGTTTTTCAGGGAAGATGACTCAAGGTATGTTAATCAGATTGAAAAAACATTGCAGGTAATAAAAGAAAATAAGCTTATTATAGAAGTAAATACAGGTGGAGTAACTAGAGGGTATATTAAAGAATATTATCCAAGTGAATGGATAATAGCAAGATGTAAAGAGATGAATATACCTATGAATATAAGTAGTGATGCTCATGTTGTGGATAATATTGATGGGTGCTTTGATGCTGCTGCCAAGCAGTTAAGAGATAATGGAATAGAGGAACAAAAAGTGTTATTTGAAGGTAAGTGGATCTATAGCAAACTATAATATATAAAGGTATTGTTAAAACTTTATATAAGTATTATAGGACTACTAAGCTTTTAGTGTAAATTAAAGAATAATATGTGGACAGCTAGCACTTTTTCGATAATTGAATAAAGAGCATATATATAAAATTCGCTGAAGAAAGTTAATTCAGCGAATTTTTATTTAGTTAATGTATGTTACAAATAAAATCTTACATAAGGTACAATAGTTAACTCAGCTTAAGCTTTGTGTTGATATAGAAACATGAATTAATACAGCTATCAGCAATATTATAATTATTATTGGCAACAGCACTAACGTAAGCTAGTCTGTAAAATTTATCTGCTTCTGCAATATCCTTAATAAATTTGTAGTATTGGAAAAGGGAAAAGTATATATCAGCCTCATAGAGCTTATTATTATAATACCTGTAATCATAAGTCAAATCTTCAATAATCTCCATATATTCCTTGAGTTTATATGAGTTAGAGTCTTCTAGATATATGCTCAATATATTGCAGCATGCAACAAGTTTTTCTTCAGTATTACTGCTAGAGTCAAATAAAAGCTTATGAATTTCTACAGCATTTTTTGAAAAGCCTTTTTCTTTTAAAATGTTTGCTTTTAGGGTTAGCAGATTAAATAGATTAATATTATTTACACCAAAACTACTTTCAAAAAACAATATATTATCTAAGGCTTCGTCAAACCTTTTAAGCTTCTTTAAGACCAATATGTAATTTAGCAATATTTTTGATTTTTTGTAAGAAGGTACATAAAGATTATCATTTAGTGCTTCTGATAGTATTTTATATGCTTCATTAACTTTATTAAGTTTTAAAGCCAATGAACTTAGGCATATTGAAATCTTTGCTTTAATATCATCATCACTATTAATTCTTAATTCATAAGCCTTTTTGAAGCAATAATAGGAGTCGAGAATCTTACCTTTATTATTGAGTTTATCGCCTAATTTTAAAAATAATGATAATGGATCACTTTTTTGACTTACTAAACATAGGAAATCTTGATTCTCTATTAAAATTTTCTCTATTTTATAATCATATAATTTGTAATTCATGTGATATCTTCCTTTAAAATAAATTTAGTTTAGAAAAATACAACATTTTCAGAGTTACCTAATAAATGTTTTGTAATTACATTTTACCATAAAAATACAAATCATGAATAATTATTTACAAAATATGTAAAGTGAATTAATATATAAGTATCATTATAAGGAGGTTTGTAACATGATAGATCCAATAGGACAATGGGATTAGTATAATATTGTTAAGAGAGGGTTAAAAATGATTTTTGTGAATTATTTTTAAACCTCTTTTTACTTTCTATGAAAGCATAAAATTTTTAGTTTTTATGAATCTCCATGAAGTCCAAATAAAAATATTTCTCAATTTCACCCTTTTTTTATTGACCATTTTTAACTGAAAGAATATAATGATATTAACATATGAACACTTATTCATATGTTTGTTGGAAAATTATATGAGGTGATTAAATGATTAATGAAAAAGTTGAAAGTTGTAATTGCACCATTATACATGAAGATGTTATAAGACAAGTTAGTGAAAAGATTCCACAAGAAGAAACACTATACGACTTGGCGGAACTTTTTAAAATATTTGGAGATAGTACAAGAATTAAGATAATATGTGCGCTTTTTGAGGCTGAGATGTGTGTTTGTGATATTGCCGCTTTGCTAAAGATGACTCAGTCAGCAGTATCTCACCAGCTTAGGGTCTTAAAGGCTTCTAGATTGGTTAAGCATAGAAGAGAAGGAAAGGTTATTTATTATTCCCTAGATGATGAACATGTAAAAAATATATTTAACCAAGGCTTAGAACATATAACAGAGGGCTAATTGCTGAAAGTTAATAAGTTATACTTTAAAATTAGGCTCTGTTAATTTATAAAATTTGGTTCTTTTAATTTCAATAATATTACTACACATAGCAAAAGCTTAAAAATATATCAAAGGTTAGAAAATATAAAAAAGTTATATACAAGAAATGGCACCAGTTTTTTAAGGGGGAAGATAAATGGAACAAATAAAGCTCTATCTAGATGGCCTTGATTGCGCGAACTGTGCAGCTAAAATAGAAGATAAGATAAATAAGCTAGAAGAAATAAAAGAAGCTAATGTTAATTTTGCAAATAGAACCTTAACTATGACAGTGGAAGAACAATATAAGGAGAGCATCATATCAAAGGTTACAGATATAGTTGTAGCTCAAGAGCCTCATGTTAAGGTAAGAAAGCCTGCTAAGGCAAAAATAAATAGGACATTAAAGTATCATGCACCCTGTGAGGATGAATGTTGCCAAAACAATAGTGAGTATGAAGTTAAAGATGGCGAAAATATAAATATTCAATTAAGTCACAAAGAAGCTATACATGAACATGAGCATTCAAATAATAGTGAGCATTCACATGCACATGAGCACCATGAACATGAACATCATAACGGTGAAGATGAGCATGATCACCATGGACATGACCATGAACATGGGGGTGAGTTATCAAAGGCAAGAATAGCAAGGATTGTTGCTGCTATAGTTATATATGCTGTAGGTATGATATTCAATTTTGGTTTCTACGGAGAACTAGGGGTATTCTTAGTAAGTTATATTCTTGCTGGAGGGGATGTTCTACTTCTAGCACTAAGAAATATTAAAAAAGGTGAAGTATTTGACGAAAATTTCTTGATGGTTATTGCCACTATAGGAGCTTTTGCTATAAAAGAGTTTCCGGAAGCTGCAGCAGTTATGCTGTTTTACCAAATTGGTGAAGCTTTTCAAGATATGGCTGTTGACAGATCAAGAAAGTCTATACAAGGGCTTATGGATATAAGGCCAGATTATGCTAACTTAAAGCTAGCCTCAGGTGAAACAAAGGTTGATCCTGAAAGTGTAGAAGTTGGGGATATCATAATTGTAAAGGCAGGAGAAAGAATTCCTCTAGATGGAGTAGTGTTAAAAGGCGAAGCATCTATAGATACCTCTGCTCTTACAGGAGAGTCAATACCTAGAGAAGTGACATCCGGTGATGAGGTACTATCAGGAGCCATTAACAAAAATGGTTTGTTAGAGGTTAAGGTAACCAAAGACTTTGGTCAATCAACAGTAGCTAAGATCTTGGATCTTGTTGAAAATGCAGGAAATAAGAAGGCTCAAACAGAGAAATTTATAACTAAGTTTGCTAGATACTATACACCGGCAGTAGTTTTTGCTGCTTTAGCACTTGCGTTTATACCTCCAATTATAATGAGTGATCACAATTTCTCTCATTGGATATATAAAGCACTTACCTTCTTAGTTGTTTCTTGTCCTTGTGCTCTTGTTATATCTATTCCTTTAACTTTCTTTGGAGGAATTGGAGCGGCATCAAGACAAGGTATACTGATAAAGGGAGGCAACTACCTAGAAGCTCTTAACAGAGTTAAGACAGTGGTCTTTGATAAAACTGGAACCTTGACAAAAGGTGTGTTTAAGGTTTCCAATTTAGAAAATAAAAATGGTTTTACAAAAGAACAGTTGATTGAGTATGCAGCTTATGCTGAATTTTATTCTAACCATCCTATAGCTATTTCCATAGTTAAGGAATATGGTAAGGCTATAGATAAGAATAAAATAGATTCCTTTGAAGAAGTTTCTGGAAGGGGAATAAAAATTAATTTTAATGGACAAGAAGTTTTAGCAGGAAATATAAGACTAATGGAGGATAACTCCATAAAAGCTGAAAATCCTAGTGAAGCTGGAACTTTAGTACATGTTGCGATAGACAAGAAGTATGCTGGTTTTGTATTAATTGCTGATGAAGTAAAAGCTGACTCAAAACAAGCTATAGAAAGCTTAAGAAGAAATGGTATTGAGGATATAGTTATGCTTACTGGCGACAATAAAAAGGTTGCCGATGCAGTGGCTGAAAAGCTTGGTATTAAGAAGGTATTTTCAGAGCTTCTACCTGCAGATAAGGTGGAAAAGCTTGAACAGATATTTAGTAAAAAGCAAGAGAAGGATGCAGTTGTCTTTGTAGGAGATGGAATAAATGATGCACCTGTTCTGGCAAGAGCAGATATCGGAATAGCAATGGGAGGAGTTGGCTCAGATGCTGCAATAGAAGCAGCAGATGTGGTTATAATGACTGACGAACCTTCTAAAATATCAACAGGTATAAATATAGCAAAGAGAACCAATGTAATAGTTTGGCAGAATATAGTTTTTGCCTTAGGTGTAAAACTTCTTATTATGGCTCTTGCAGCAGTAGGATATGCTACTATGTGGGAAGCTGTTTTTGGAGATGTAGGAGTTGCACTTATTGCAGTTTTAAATTCTATGAGAATTTTAAAGGTTAGAAAAAATTAACTATTTTACTTTTTGAAAACTATATAATTACAAAAATAGCAATATAATATGTTTAAAAATATTATATTGCTATTTAATTTTTAAATGTATTGACATATCACCACATCATCAATAAAATCATAATTAACAATTAGTTCAATAAAAATTGAAAATATGCCCGTTAAAAATAAATGCGTTGACGGAGACAGTCATTTAGTTATTAAAAGCCACAGAGAGTCGAGGTTAGGTGAGAATCGATGTTTTTTCTAAGTGACAATCACTCTTGAGCAGAAACCTGAAAGCAATGGCGCAAGTAAGGAAATTCCGGTAAGCCCCGTTATAGGCAAGGGTTTGATTGAACCTGGTGATATTTTTTTATAAGGCGGAGATGATAACATATCCCACTTTAAATGATTTATATCATTAGAGTGGGATTTTTTTATTCTTTATTCCTCTCTTAGATACCTCACCTACGTTCAAAGGCATAGAAAGTACTTAATTACTTACTTAAAGTTCATCTGAAATTTTTCTATTAAAGCTACTAAGGTATAGATATACTAAAGAGTTCCTATATCGAAAATTAATTTATACTTGTTGGAAGATCACATCTTATGGTAATTTTCATGCATGTATTAATTAAGCCTCCATGATAAAGCATTATATATTGTCTAATATAATTTGAAAATTTTATTAGTATTTGGCATACATAAAAATAATATAACAGCATTAACTAAAGAAAGTCGTTTTAGCAAATTTTTTATAAACTTTTACTGTAAAAAAATTAAATATATTAATTTATATTGAATAATAACCGTATAATGGGAGGTTGCGATGGAAAGACATGTATTATCTGTTTTAGTGAAAAATTCATCAGGTGTACTTAGCAGAGTATCAGGGCTGTTTATGAGAAGGGGCTTTAATATTGATAGCTTATCTGTTGGTAAGACTGAGAATCCAGAGTTGGCTAGAATTACTATAACTTTAATGGGAGGAGATGAAGTTTTAGATCAATTCATTAAGCAATTAAATAAACTTCAGGAAGTCATCAAGGTGATAAAGCTTACACCAGATAATTCAGTAGTAAGAGAGCTGGTTCTTATCAAGATAAAAGCTGATGCCACTGAAAGAGCTGCTATAAATGATGTTGCAAAGATTTTTAGATGTAAAGTTGTAGATCTTGATAAAGAATGCTTAACTCTAGAGCTTACTGGAGATGATAGCAAGGTATCTGCTCTTATAAAACTTATGGAGGAATATGGGGTTAAGGAAATTGTGAGAACTGGACTTGCTGCAATTGAAAGAGGAAGTAAGGAAATAAGCTCTTATGGGGACTACTTTGAGGAAGAGTATGTAGGATAAGCAAAATAAATATATACAACAGTTAGTTATACTATTTCACGAGGTTTTCATAACTTCAAAGGGGCCATGTAGCTTTATGTGTCGGAAAATTTCGTAAATACAAAATTTTCAGTAAAATAATCCTTTAAAACTAATATTGAGTATAAAAGCAATAAGTAATAAAAAAGGGGTTTTGATAAAGAGTTCATATATGGAAAGTTAATTTATACTTGTTCGAAAATGGCGGGTTTTTGAGATTTTCGGTAATGTATAAATTAATAGTTGGAGTTGGATACCTATAGGTATCCTTTACGAAAACTTAATTTATGTATGTTCGATAATACCGGCTTCTGGGGATTATCGGGCATATATAAATTAATAGTTGAGTTAAGAACTCTATAGCAGGAATCATCATATACAGATAAACTAGTTATTTAATTAGTATTTTAATAAAGATTTCCATGTGAAATAAGTTTATCTATAAAACAGCAATAGCATTAGAAGGGGTGATTAATTGAATAGAAAAATCTATATTTTAGATTCTACCTTAAGAGATGGGGCTCAAGGACAAGGAATTTCATTTTCCTTAGAAGATAAAATTAAGATATGTAAGTCTTTAGATCAGTTGGGGATAGATTATATAGAAGCTGGCAACCCAGGCTCTAATCCTAAGGATATGGAATTGTTCAAATCTATGAAAAATATTACTTTAAACCATGCAAAGCTTGTAGCGTTTGGAAGTACTAGAAGGATGGGCACTAAGGTTGAAGAGGATAAGAATCTTAAAGATTTGTTAGAAGCTGGGGTGGATACAGTAGTTTTATTTGGAAAGTCATGGGACTTTCAAGTGAAAGATATATTAAGGACTACCCTAGAAGAAAACTTATCTATGATATATGAATCAATAAAGTTTTTGGTTGATAAGGGGAAGACAGTTATATTTGACGCTGAACATTTCTTTGATGGATATAAGAACAATGAGGGCTATGCCATAGAGACCATAAAGACTGCCAAGGAAGCTGGGGCTGAGGTTGTGGTTCTGTGCGATACTAATGGAGGAACTTTACCTCTAGAAATAATTAAAATTGTAAGTAATATTCATGAAATATTGGGGGATAGCTTAGGCATACATTGCCATAATGATATTGGAATGGCAGTAGCCAATTCAGTGACAGCGGTTGAAGGCGGAGTAAACCATATACAGGGAACCTTTATCGGCATAGGAGAAAGATGTGGTAATGCAAATCTATCTACAATATTACCAACTCTAATATGTAAGTATGATTATGAACTTGAAGCTAGTAAAAACTTAGATAAATTAACTAAAATATCAAGATACATCTCTGAAATATCCAATATAACTTTAACTGATGATACACCATATGTGGGAGCCTCAGCTTTTGCTCATAAGGGAGGTATGCATATTGACGCTGTATCAAAGGACCCTAAATCTTATGAGCATATAAAACCTGAACTGGTAGGCAATAAAAGAAGGTTTTTGGTATCTGAAGTTAGTGGAAAGAGCACTATTTGGAAGGAAGTTCAAAAGATTTTCCCAAATATAAAGAAAGATAGTGAAGAAGTAAAATCAATAACTAATAAGCTAAAAGAATTAGAATTTGAAGGCTACCAGTTTGAGGGAGCAGAGGGAACTGTGGAGCTGGTAATGAGAAAGATAATAGGTAAGTACGAGCCTTTCTTCAAACTAAATCATTTTAAGATTATAGGTGAGCAGCCATCTTTAAAAGGGACTTTTAGTTCTACGGCCTTGATCAATATAACCGTAGAAGGAAAAACAGAAATTACTGCTGCAGAAGGCGATGGACCAGTCAATGCTTTGGATAAAGCATTAAGAAAAGCACTAGAAATATTTTACCCTCAGCTTAGAAGTGTAAGACTTGTTGACTACAAGGTTAGAGTTTTAGATTCGGAGAGTAACACCGGGGCTAAGGTTAGAGTTCTTATAGAATCTACAGATGGAGTAGAGAAATGGAGCAATGTTGGAGTATCTAAGGATATCATCGAAGCTAGTTGGATAGCTTTGGTGGATTCAATTGAATATAAGTTGATTAAAGATATAGAAAGAAAAGTAAGAACTTATTTTTAGGAGGAATTTAAAATGGGGATGACAATGACTCAAAAAATATTAGCAAGCCATGCAGGACTTGATTATGTGAAAGCAGGACAACTTATACAAGCAAAGCTTGACCTAGTTTTAGGCAATGATATAACTTCACCTGTGGCTATAAAGGAATTTAAAAAGCTTGGAGATTTAGAAGTTTTTGATAAGGAAAAAGTTGCAATAGTGCCAGATCACTTTACTCCAAACAAAGATATAAAAGCAGCAGAGCAATGTAAATTCATAAGAGAATTTGCTCAAGATAAGGAGTTAACAAACTTCTTTGATATCGGTGAGATGGGAATAGAGCATGTTTTGATACCTGAAAAGGGACTGGTTGTAGCTGGAGATGTGGTTATAGGAGCTGACTCACATACTTGTACCTATGGAGCCTTAGGTGCATTTTCCACAGGAATAGGTTCTACTGATATGGCAGCTGGTATGGCTACTGGCAATTGCTGGTTTAAGGTGCCTTCAGCCTTAAAGTTTGTATTGAAGAATAAACCTGCTAAGTGGATAAGCGGTAAGGATATAATCCTTCATATAATAGGACTTATAGGTGTAGACGGAGCATTGTACAAATCTATGGAGTTTACTGGAGATGGTTTGAAATATCTTTCTATGGATAGCAGATTTACCATGGCCAATATGGCAATAGAAGCTGGAGCTAAGAATGGTATATTCCCAGTAGATGAAAAAACTGTTGAATATATCAAAGAGCATTCAACTAGGGAGTATAAGGTTTATGAACCAGATGAAGATGCTGAATATGATGAAGTTTATGAAATAGATCTAGCTACTTTAAGACCAACAGTAGCATTCCCTCATTTACCTGAAAATACAAAGACTGTAGATGAAACAGGAGAAGTTAAAATAAACCAAGTTGTTATAGGATCTTGTACAAATGGAAGATTAGAGGATCTCAGAGTGGCAGCTTCTATATTAAGAGGTAAGAAGGTTGCTAAGTATGTTAGAACTATAGTATTTCCTGGAACTCAAAAAAATTATCTTCAAGCCATGGAAGAAGGCTTATTGAAAGATTTTATTGAAGCAGGAGCAATCGTATCTACTCCAACTTGCGGACCTTGTCTTGGTGGTCATATGGGAATACTGGCTGCAGGTGAAAGAGCAGTATCTACTACAAATAGAAACTTTGTTGGAAGAATGGGACATGTAGAGTCAGAGGTCTATCTAGCAAGTCCAGCAGTGGCAGCAGCTTCAGCACTTACTGGAGTTATAACTGACCCAGAATTAGTTTAGGAGGAATAGGCATATGAAAGCAAAAGGAAGAGTTTTTAAATACGGAGACAATGTTGATACAGATGTAATAATACCAGCAAGATACCTAAATACTTCAGACTTTAAAGAGCTTGCGGCTCACTGCATGGAAGATATAGATTTAGAATTCGTAAATAAGGTTAAACCTGGAGATATCATAGTTGCAAATAAAAATTTTGGTTGTGGTTCTTCTAGAGAACATGCACCTATAGCAATAAGAGAAAGTGGAGTAAGCTGTGTTATAGCTTCTACCTTTGCAAGAATTTTTTATAGGAATGCTATTAACATAGGACTTCCAATCTTAGAATGTGAAGAAGCAGTAGCAGGCATTGATGCAGAGGATGAGGTTGAAATAGATTTTAATAATGGGGTAATTAAAAATCTTACAAAGCAGGAAGAATATAAGGCTGAACCTTTTCCAGAGTTCATGCAGGAGATAATAAGAAACAAGGGACTTATAGGTTATATAAACAATAATAAATAATTCTAATTATATGTGTGGAAATCAAGCCGCTCTAAACATTAAATGTGCCTGAAAGTGGCTTGATTACTATAAATTCTTAAGAAGTTAAGAATTTAAAAAGTTAACAATATAACAAATTAAGAAGTTAAGAAGTTGAAATTAAGTGGTCATTCATCCGATGCTTAAATGAGCTTACGCTAATAGCTCGCTCATAGAGCATCTCCTTCATAACCACTTAATTTTAATAATATTCTTAGCGAAGCTTAAACATAGTCTAAAATTTGAAAAGATAACAATTTAAAAAGATAAGTTATAGAGAGGACATTTGCCTTTTTAAGGATGAAAAATAAAAGCTCTGTTAAAGTACTGGGGCTTAAGCACTGGAGAAATATGATAGGCAGAGTAGTAAATAGTAAGCGTTATAACATTTAAGCGTAATAAAAGGGGGATATAAAGTTGACATATAAAGTTGCAGTTATAAAAGGTGATGGAATAGGACCGGAGGTTGTAGACGAGGCTTTAAAGGTTCTAGAGGTAATTGGGGAAAAGTATAATCATAAATTTGAATATAAATTCCTGCTTGCAGGAGGTTGTGCCATGGATGAAAAGGGGACACCGCTGCCAGAGGAAACCTTGGAAGAGTGTAAGAAAAGTGATGCTGTACTGCTTGGAGCAGTTGGAGGGCCTAAGTGGGATGATCCAACTGCTAAACAAAGACCAGAACAAGCTCTTTTAGGACTTAGAGGAGGTCTTGGACTTTATTGTAATTTAAGACCAGCCTTACTTTATGCACCACTAAGAGCTGCATCACCACTTAAAGATGAAGTTATTGGGGATGGAATAGATTTTTCAGTAGTAAGGGAGCTTACTGGAGGAATTTATTTTGGAGACAGAGGAAGATTTGAAGAGAACAATGAGCAATATGCTTATGATACTGAAAAATATTCGGTAACAGAGATAAGAAGAATTGTTAAAACCGCTTTTGATATAGCGGTTAAACGAAATAAGATTTTGACTAGTGTAGATAAAGCAAATATCTTAGAAAGCTCAAGACTTTGGAGGGCAGTAGTAGAAGAAGTAGCAAAAGACTATCCTGAAGTAAAAGTAAATCATATGTATGTAGATAACGCTGCAATGCAGATAGTTAGAAATCCAAGACAGTTTGATGTAATAGTAACTAGCAACATGTTCGGAGATATACTGTCAGATGAAGCTTCTATGATAACAGGATCAATTGGTATGCTGCCTTCAGCTAGTATAGGGGAAAATAATAGAGGTATGTATGAACCGATCCATGGAAGTGCACCTGATATAGCTGGCATGGGACTAGCTAATCCATTGGCAACCATACTTTCTGCAGCTATGATGCTTAAATTCAGCTTCAATCTTCAAGAGGAAGCTGAAGCTATTGAAAAGGCTGTACTAAGAGTGTTAGAAGCTGGTTATAGAACTGGTGATATATTCAGTGAAGGTATGAAAAAGGTTGGAACAAAGGAAATGGGCAGCTTAGTAATTGGAGAGTTAAGCTCTGTTAAAGTACCGTGTTGAAATTAAGTGGTCAGTCATCCGATGCTTAGACGAGCTTGCGCAAAGAATTAATATGATTTTGTCATATTCCATGGCTAAAACTGTAAACTCACTACGTTCGAACAGTACAGTTTTACTCTTTAATGATCATAACTTTTATAAAATTCTTATATTTTAATTTAAATGAAAATAATATAAAATGTCTTGATTAAAAAGAGTAAAGAGTAAAAAATTATGTCGCCTGCC
Organism: Clostridium manihotivorum; assembly: GCF_004015185.1. GTDB lineage: Bacteria > Bacillota > Clostridia > Clostridiales > Clostridiaceae > Clostridium_AR > Clostridium_AR manihotivorum. Next base: position 1,214,369 of record NZ_CP025746.1, read on the forward strand.
AGAATTTCTTCACATACGTTCAGAAAAGGCAGATGCGCAAAAAATCACTAATGAAGAACGTATTAGTGATTTTTAAAGCTATTCCATCTGAAAAAATCATTTAATTCTAGTTGCTCGCTCATATAGCATCTCCTTCATGACCACTGAATTTCAACAATATTATTAAACATAGCCAAGAATAAAAAATAATTAGTTAAGTATCTATATTTTTGAATTAGAGACAAAAATACAAAGTTTGATATTTATCAAACTGTTATTGAAGCTATATATTTATATGATTTTATGAAGATTTAATTATAAGATTAAAAAATTATAGTTAAAGGTTTTTATATATATCTAAATTACAGGTAAAGGAGAAGAAAGAATGAGAAGTGATTTAGTTAAAAAAGGAGTAGAAAGAACTCCCCATAGATCTTTGTTTAAGGCAGCAGGCTTTACCGATGAGGAGCTCGATAGACCACTGATAGGAATAGTTACTTCCCATAATGAGATAATACCAGGTCATACTCATCTGGATAAAGTAGTGGAAGCAGTAAAGAAAGGAGTTCTTCTTGCAGGGGGAACACCTATAGAGTTTCCTGTTATAGGAGTCTGTGATGGTATTGCTATGGGGCATATAGGAATGAATTACTCCTTAGCTTCCAGAGAGCTTATAGCTGATTCAATAGAGTGTATGACCAATGCTCACGGCTTTGATGGCTTAGTGCTCATTCCAAACTGCGACAAGATCGTACCTGGAGCTATAATGGGAGCTTTAAGACTAAATATTCCTTCTATAGTAGTTAGCGGAGGACCGATGCTTGCAGGAAAGTTCAAAGGTAAGGATGTTAGTCTTTCCACTGTATTTGAAGCTGTTGGAGCATATAATAACGGAAGCATGAGTACTTGTGATCTAAAGGAACTAGAGGAAAAGGCGTGTCCTACTTGCGGTTCTTGTTCAGGTATGTATACAGCAAACTCAATGAATTGCTTGACTGAAGTATTAGGTTTAGCTCTACCAGGTAATGGAACTATTCCAGCGGTTTATTCAGAGAGAATAAGACTAGCAAAACAAGCAGGTATGAAGATTTTGGACTTGGTTAAAGCTGACTTGAAGCCTAGAGATATTGTAAATGAGAGAAGCATAAGAAATGCTCTTACTGTTGATATGGCTCTAGGATGCTCTACAAATAGCGTACTTCATCTAGCAGCTATAGCAAATGAAGCAAAGGTAGAGTTTGATTTAGATAAAGTAAATGAAATAAGCGGTGTAACCCCTAATCTTTGTAAGTTAGCTCCAGCTGGTGGCCATCACATTGAGGATCTATATTGGGCTGGTGGGATAAAAGCTGTTATGAAGGAACTTGCAAAGCTTAATCTTCTAGACTTAACCTGTGTAACTGCTAGCGGCTTAACTCAAGGTGAGATAGTTGAAGCAGCCTTAGAAGCTGATCATACTGTTGTGAAGTCCGTAGAGGAACCCTATAGCAAAACTGGTGGCATAGCAGTTCTAAGAGGTAACTTAGCAGTTGATGGAGCGGTAGTAAAAAGATCTGCAGTACTAAAGGAAATGATGGTTCATGAAGGCCCTGCAAGGGTATTTGACTCAGAAGAAGATACTATCAAAGCCATACTTGGTGGAGGCATAAATGAAGGTGATGTAGTTGTTATAAGATACGAAGGTCCTAAGGGTGGGCCTGGCATGAGAGAAATGCTTTCACCTACCTCTGCACTTGCAGGCATGGGCTTAGATAAGAGTGTTGCTTTGATTACAGATGGAAGATTCTCTGGTGCTACTCGTGGCGCTGCTATAGGACATGTGTCACCAGAAGCCTATGAAGGTGGTCTTATAGCTTTAGTTGAAGAAGGAGACTTAATATCAATAGATATACCTAATGGAAAGCTAGAACTTAAGGTAAGTGATGAAGTATTAAGTTTTAGAAAAGAAAAGTGGACTTTACCAGAACCAAAAATAAAAGAAGGCTATCTCAGTCGCTATGCAAGACTAGTAAGCTCTGCTAGTACTGGGGCAGTATTAAGATAGGAGGATCCCATGAAACTAAACGGCTCAGAGATATTAATTAATACTTTAATAGATGAAGGGGTAGAAATAATCTTCGGCTATCCTGGCGGAGCTGTACTTAATATATATGATGCTATCTATAAAAATGAACACAGGATAAGGCATGTGCTTACCTGTCATGAACAAGGAGCAGCTCATGCTGCCGATGGATATGCAAGAGCTACTGGAAAGGTAGGAGTATGTCTTGCTACCTCAGGGCCAGGAGCTACTAATTTAGTAACTGGTATAGCCACAGCATATATGGACTCAGTACCGATGGTAGCCATAACAGGTAATGTTACTACTCCTCTTTTAGGTAAGGATAGCTTTCAAGAAGTAGATATAGTAGGTATTACAATGCCTATAACTAAACATAACTTCATAGTTAGAGAGGTTGGAGAACTTCAAGAAACCATAAGAAAAGCTTTCTATATTGCAAAAGAAGGAAGACCAGGACCTGTTCTTGTAGATATACCTAAGGACATTACTGCAAAGATTTCTGAGTATGAGAGTAAAAAGCCTATGGAATTAAAAAAGGATTGTAGATATGTCACTGAAAAGGCTTTAGCTAACTTAGCTCAATTCATAAATAAAGCTGAAAGACCTTTGATTTTTGCAGGTGGTGGAGTAATAAGTTCAGGAGCTACGGAGTTACTTAAGGAGCTTGCCTTGAAGATAAATGCACCGGTAGCTACTTCTTTAATGGGCATGGGGGCATTTCCAGGGCAACATGAACTTTATACAGGTATGATTGGGATGCATGGGACAAAGGCTTCAAACCTTCTAGCAACAAAAGCAGATCTTATAATAGCTATAGGAACAAGATTCTCAGATAGAGTAGTAGCCAACAGAGAGCATATTAAAAATGCAAAGATAGTTCAGATAGATATAGATCCGGCAGAATTAGATAAGAACATTAAGACCGATGCAAATATAGTAGGGGATGTTAAATATACACTTGAAAGGCTTATGAATCTCATAAAAGAAAAGCGAAACGATAGCTGGTTAGAGCTTATGAAGGAATACAAGGCTTTAAAGTCCTATAAAAAAGATCCTGATAGTGTTACTCCAGAATTATTGTTTAACTGTTTATATAAAAGCTTTGGAGAGGATTTAGTTATGACTACCGAAGTAGGTCAGCATCAGATGTGGGCAGCACTTCACTATACCTTCTCAAAGCCTAGGACTTTACTAACCTCAGGTGGACTTGGAACCATGGGGTATGGCCTTGGAGCATCTATAGGAGCTAAGATTGGCAAGCCTGAAAGCAAGGTTGTTAATATAGCTGGAGATGGAAGCTTTTCCATGAATGCCATAGAGCTTGCTACCGCAGTGAGCAACAAGGTTCCAGTGGTTGTAATAATTTTAAACAATGGGTGTCTTGGTATGGTAAGGCAATGGCAAAGTTTCTTCTACGAAAGTAGATATTCCTATACTACGCTAAATAGAGGCACTGATTATGTTAAGCTGGCTGAAGCTTATGGAGCTAAAGGTTATAGAGTAACTGAGCCAAGTCAGATTGATGAAGTCTTAGAAGAAGCTTTTAACTCAGAAGTTCCTGTGGTAATAGATTATGTAATAAATATAGATAAAAAGGTATTTCCTATGGTTGCACCAGGAGATCCCATAGATGAAATAATAACAGAAAACTAGGAGGTGAAGTATTGAAAAGAATAAAGATTTTTGACACTACCCTTAGAGATGGAGAACAAACACCAGGAGTTAATCTTAATTTGAAGGAAAAGCTTGTTATAGCAAGAAACTTGGAGGCCTTAGGTGTGGACATTATAGAAGCAGGATTTCCTATGGCATCTATAGGTGACTTTGAAAGTGTTGCTTCCATAGCTAATAATATAAAGAATTCTACGGTGGCTGCTCTTGCTAGAGCTACTAAAGGAGATATAGATAGAGCTTATGAAGCAGTGAAATTTGCTGAAAGTCCAAGGATACACACTTTTATTGCTACTTCTCCTATACATCTAAAATATAAGCTCAATATGACTGAAGATCAGGTTTTAGAAAGAGCTGTAGAAATGGTTAGATATGCTTCAAGTCTTTGTTCTGATATAGAGTTTTCAGCTGAAGATGCTTACAGAAGTGATTCTGATTATTTAATAAGACTATTCACAGAGGTAATTAAGGCTGGAGCAAAGGTCATCAACATACCAGATACTGTTGGTTATGCACTTCCAAATGATTATGGCAATTTCATTAGAAACATAATGGATAAGGTGAAGGGAATTGAAAAGGTAGATGTGTCAGTTCATTGTCATGATGACCTTGGAATGGCTGTAGCCAATTCTTTAAGCGGAGTTATGAATGGAGCTACTCAAGTAGAGTGTGCGATAAATGGTCTTGGAGAAAGGGCTGGAAATGCTTCCTTAGAAGAGATAGTCATGGCTATTGAAACTAGAAAGAACTATTTAGGCATGACTACTGGCATTAAGACAAATGGACTATGGAGAAGCAGCAAGATAGTATCTTCTTTAACTGGAGTGATGGTACAACCTAATAAGGCAATAGTTGGGGAAAATGCTTTTGCCCATGAATCAGGTATACATCAAGATGGTGTGCTTAAGGAGAAATCAACCTATGAGATAATCACACCAGAATCCATAGGGAAAGTACAGAATAATAATATAGTTCTTGGAAAGCATTCTGGAAAACACGCCTTTTCTAGTTATTTAAAAGAAAATGGAATAGATATGGATGAAGAGGCTGTAAAGGTTGCTTTTGACAAATTTAAAAAATTAACAGACAGAAAGAAGAATATAAATTGGAAGGATATAGAGGCGATTGTAAACAATAATGCCAATATAACAGAAGAAACTTATAAGCTCATTTCCTTCCAAACTCTTGGTGGAAATAGAAGTATACCAACTACCACTGTAGAGATTGAGTTTAATGGTGAAATCTTAAGAGAAAGTTCTGTTGGGGATGGAACAGTGGCTTCAGCATTTAAAGCAGTGGAAAGGGCTATTAATATTCCTTTAAAGCTTAAAGACTATAATATACAGTCAGTAAGTGATGGAGAGGACGCGCTAGGAGAAGTTACAGTAAAGATTGAAGAAGGCAACAACATATTTGTTGGAAAAGCTCTTTCAGGGGACGTAATTGAAGCTAGTATAAATGCATTAATCAATGCTGTAAATAAAATGATAGAAAAAATAGAAAAGGATGGGGAATAATTATGGTAAAAATGTATTACGAAAAAGATGGAGATCTATCACTATTGCAAAATAAGAAGGTAGCAGTAATAGGCTATGGAAGTCAGGGACATGCACATGCATTAAATTTACATGAAAGCGGTGTAGATGTAACCGTAGGGCTATATAGTGGAAGTAAATCTGTTGAAAAAGCACAAGCTGCAGGACTTAAGGTAGCGTCAGTTAAGGAAGCTACAGAACAATGTGACATAATAATGATATTAGTACCTGATGAAAAACAAGCTAAATTATATAAGGAAGAGATTGAACCAGCATTAAGTGAAGGCAAGGCTTTGGTTTTTGCTCACGGTTTTAATATACACTATGGACAGATTGTACCTCCTGCCTATGTTGATGTATTTATGATAGCACCAAAGGGGCCAGGGCATATGGTAAGAAGAACTTATACTGAAGGTTCAGGTGTGCCATGCCTTATAGCAGTACAGCAAGATTATTCAGGAAAGGCAAAAGACTATGCCTTAGCTTACACTATAGGTATAGGTGGAGCAAGAGCAGGAGTTCTTGAGACTACCTTTAAGGATGAAACTGAAACAGATTTATTTGGAGAGCAAGCCGTACTTTGTGGTGGAGTAACAGAACTTATAAAAGCTGGGTTTGATACTTTAGTTGAAGCAGGCTATTCTCCAGAAAATGCTTATTTTGAATGTTTACATGAAATGAAGCTAATAGTAGATTTGATGTATCAAGGTGGTATGAGTACCATGAGATACTCTATAAGCGATACAGCTGAGTATGGTGATTATGTAACTGGTACAAAGATAGTTACAGAAGATACTAGAAAAGCAATGAAGGGAGTACTAAAGGATATACAAGATGGAACCTTCGCAAGAAATTGGCTTGTAGAGAATTCTGTAAATAGACCTTACTTTAATGCTAAGAGAAGAATGGAAAAAGAACATCCAATAGAAAAGGTTGGAAAAGAGCTAAGAGCTATGATGAGCTGGATAAACACTGATTTAGACTAGTTTTGTAGATTACCATAAATTACTACGGAGTTTATTTGACAAAAAAACAAAAAAAACTACAAATCGTGTTGACATTGAGGCCATAATTAAATATAATGGTTTTCGTTGAGAATACTTTCAGGCATAAGGGAGTAGCAGACAGCATTTAATGTTGTTTCAAAATCAACATACTGATGCTTTTCATCTGGCTTTGTATTAATTTGTGAGACTTATGTATAACGAGGGTTGCGTTATACATAAGTCTCATTTTCTTTTTGTTTTATACAAAATACAATAACATATCAAATTATCATCATATACATTGAAAAATGCATATGACCAAAAAATTCGCTGAAGAAAATCGCTTCAGCGAATTGTGTTATATACTCTATGCATTTGCAGAGCCAGGAGCTACATAGACTCTTTGAGCTAATTCATCATCCAGTAGGTAAAGTGCAGCAGGGTTTGTATCCGCTCTTCTAGCTTTCTTTATTATTCTGTTAAAATTATCTTCTTCTTCAACCTGCTCATCTACAAACCACTTTAATAGAGATATTGTTGCATGTTCTTTCTCTTCGTTTGCAAGATTTGCTAGTTCATAGACTCTTTTAGTAACTTCTTGCTCGTGTTCATAGCCTTTTTCTAAAACATCCACCATGTTCTTAAACTTTAGCTGAGGTTTATCTATAGATTCTAAGGTTACATCTCCATTCTTTTGATATACATAATCAAAAAATTTCATGGCATGAAAAATTTCTTCTTGAGCTTGAACTCTAAAGAAGTTTGCAAATCCATCAAGATCTTGTGAATGGGCATAAGCAGCCATAGCTAAATAAGAATAAGATGAATAGAATTCATAGTTTATTTGGTTGTTTATTGCTTTAATTAAAGTTTCGCTGAGCATTGTTATCCTCCTTTTATACATTTGTGAATTAGTAGTCTAAAAATTATAAAATCATTTTTTTATGCTTATGATACTGGTACTGACTATAGAGCCATATACTTATTATTAGGATGTTATTTTCCTTAAGTGCAATATTATGTGGAAATTAAAGCTTTAAAATTTGACTATTATTCCTTTAATTTAAACTTGTAAAATAAGCATTAAATATATTAATATATTTGTAAAATATAAGTTGAAAATTATATACAGTTCCAGCCTAAATTAATAATTTATACATCATAGAAAATCCCTACAAAATATGATTTTCGAACATGCATAACTTAAGTTTTTGCAATGGAACCTTATATAGATATCCAACTTTAACTATTAATTTATATGTGCCACAAAATCCCCAGAAGCCGGGATTTTATAACAAGTATAAATTAAGTTTTCATAAAGGTTCCCTATATATTAGCTTTACAAATTCAAAGCATCTTATTTATACTTATAAAGTATTATCCTAAATGGGAAATATAATTCTCATTTTAAACAATTTTATCAAAAACAATGTTAATATATAGATAAGTTTAGATTAATTGTGGTAATATATATAAGGAAAAGAGTACTATAGTGGATTTATACTTTTTAGAATTTATAATTTTTTAATCTGTGAATGATTTTAATATAACGGTTATTTTATTGGCCTGCCAAGTTTTCTTCAAAAGGGCGGAATGGCAGATGCGTAAAAAATCACTAATGAAAAATGCATTGGAGATTTGTTAATTTAAGAAGAGGTGACAGACATGGAAAAGAAAAAAAATATATCTATGGCAGTTATAAAAAGACTACCTAAATATCATAGATATCTATTAGAACTATTAAAAAATGATGTTGATAGAATTTCATCAAAAGAACTAAGCGAAAAGATTGGTTTTACAGCATCACAAATAAGACAAGATTTGAACTGCTTCGGTGACTTTGGACAGCAAGGATATGGTTACAATGTAAGAGATTTATATAATCAAATAATAGCTATATTAGGCCTTCAAAGAGATTATAACACCATAATAGTTGGTGCTGGTAACATAGGTCAGGCACTAGCAAATTATACTCAATTTGAAAAGCTTGGTTTTAATTTGCTTGGTATGTTCGATGCTAACCCAAGACTTAGTGGAATCAGAATAAAGGATATTGAAATAAAAGATGTAGACAGTATGAAAGGTTTCTTAGATGAAAATCATATAGATATTGCTATAATCTGTGTTCCTGACAACAGTGCTCAAAAGGTTTGTGATGAACTTGTAGCAAATGGTGTTAAAGGAATATGGAACTTTGCTCCTGTGGATCTAGTAGCTCCTAAGGACGTAATTGTAGAAAATGTACATCTTAGTGAAAGCTTATTAACTTTAGCATATTTAATAAACGAATCTCAGAATTAAATAACAACTAAAAATAGTAGCTTAAAAATTGTTAAAAAAGACACAAAATATATTGCAAAAGTATTTGCAAACAAGTATAATCATAATTGAAGTTCAAGGACTTCAATTATTTTTTGCTAGTGATTGTTATAATATTAACAAGCTTCAAAAATAATTAACATAATATGACAGAGTTTTTATTGTAATATAAGCTTATGAAAATAAAACTTATATGCTTTGTTAAGAATATAACTACTTTAAGGAGGCCATAACAATGGAATTAAAAAATGTTATCCTTGAAAAAGAGGGGAATATTGCTGTTGTAACAATAAACAGACCAAAGGCTTTAAATGCACTTAACTCAGAAACATTAAAGGATATAGACACAGTTGTAGCAGAACTTGAAAAAGATAAAGAAGTTTATGCTGTTATACTAACAGGTGCTGGCGAAAAAGCATTCGTTGCAGGTGCTGATATATCTGAAATGAAAGACTTAAATGAAGAGCAAGGTAGAGAATTCGGAGCTTTAGGAAATAAAGTTTTCAGAAGATTAGAAGTGTTGGACAAACCAGTTATTGCAGCTATTTCAGGTTTTGCACTAGGTGGAGGCTGTGAATTAGCAATGGCTTGTGATATAAGAATCGCTTCTGAGAAGGCAAGATTTGCTCAACCAGAAAGCGGACTTGGAATAACTCCTGGCTTTGGTGGAACACAAAGACTTCCTAGATTAGTTGGACTTGGTAAAGCAAAAGAATTAATATACACTGGAGATATGGTTAATGCTGCAGAAGCATTAAGAATTGGTTTAGTTAATAAGGTTGTACCTCTAGAAAGCTTAATGGATGAAGCTAAAGCTTTAGCTAAAAAGATAGCTGCAAATGCTCCAATAGCAGTTAAGCTATGTAAGGATGCTATAGACAGAGGAATGCAAGTAGGTATAGATGAAGCTATAGTAATAGAAGCAGAAGACTTTGGTAAGTGCTTTGCTACTGAAGATCAAAAAGAAGGAATGTCTGCTTTTGTTGAAAAAAGAGAAAAGAATTTCAAGAATCAATAATTAACAAAAATATTACTTTAAATTAAATTAAGTTTAATTTATACTAAATTAAAATATATTAGTAAATACTAGGCGGAGTAGAAAAGTATTTCTCCGTGGACAATAAATATTGGTAGAACTGTTAATTCAGTTCTGCCAAAAATAAAATTATCAGCAGGCAGAACAATTAATAATTGTTGCGTGCAGAATAAAATTGCAGGAGGCAGAACAATTAATAATTGTTCTGTGCAGAATAAAATTAGCAGGAGGGAATATATAAATGGATTTCCAATTAACAAGAGAACAAGAATTAGTAAGACAAATGGTTAGAGACTTCGCTGAAACTGAAGTTAGACCAATAGCAGGTGAAATTGACGAAACTGAAGAATTCCCAATGGAAAATGTAAAGAAAATGGCATCACTTGGTGTGTTAGGAATTCCTTTCGATAAGAAATATGAAGGTGCTGGCGGAGATGTTTTATCATACATCATAGCTGTTGAAGAATTATCAAAGATTTGCGGTACTCACGGTGTTATAGTATCAGCTCATACTTCACTTTGTGGTTCAGTAGTAAATGAATTTGGTACTGAAGCTCAAAAACAAAAATATCTTCCAGACTTAGCTAGCGGAAGAAAAATAGGTGCTTTTGGTTTAACTGAACCAGGTGCTGGTACAGATGCTGCTGGTCAACAAACAACTGCAGTATTAGATGGAGATAACTACATCCTTAACGGATCTAAGATATTCATAACAAATGGTGGAGTTGCTGAAACTTTCATAATATTTGCTATGACAGACAAGAGCAAGGGAACAAAAGGAATATCAGCTTTCATAGTTGAAAAGAGCTTCCCAGGTTTCTCAATAGGTAAAGTTGAAAACAAGATGGGTATCAGAGCTTCATCAACAACTGAACTTATAATGCAAAACTGTATAGTTCCAAAAGAAAACTTACTTGGACAAGAAGGTAAGGGATTTGGTATAGCTATGAAGACTCTTGATGGAGGAAGAATAGGTATAGCTGCTCAAGCTTTAGGTCTTGCTGGTGGTGCATTAGATGAAGCTAAGAAGTATATGTTAGAAAGAAAGCAATTTGGAAAACCACTTTCTGCTTTCCAAGGTTTACAATGGTATATAGCTGAAATGGATGTTAAGGTTGAAGCTGCTAGATACTTAGTATATAGAGCTGCATGGCTTAAGCAAAACAAACTTCCTTACACATTAGATGCTGCAAGAGCTAAGTTATTCGCTGCTGACGTAGCTATGGAAGTAACTACTAAGGCTGTTCAAATATTCGGTGGATACGGATATACTAAGGAATATCCAGTTGAAAGATTAATGAGAGATGCTAAGATAACTGAAATCTATGAAGGAACTTCAGAAGTTCAAAAGATGGTTATTTCAGGAAACATTTTAAAATAGTTTTAGGAGGACAGAAGAATGATAAAAATAGTAGTTTGTTTAAAGCAAGTACCAGATACTACAGCTGTTAGAATAGATCCAAAGACTGGAACTCTTATAAGAGAAGGTGTTCCTTCAATAATAAATCCAGAAGATAAGCATGCTTTAGAAGCAGCTTTAAGAATAAAAGATGAAAAAGGTGCTCATATAACAATAGTAAGCATGGGACCTCCACAAGCACAAACAGCTTTAAGAGAAGCTCTATGCATGGGTGCAGACGAAGCTATACTTATAACTGACAGAGCATTTGCTGGAGCTGATACTCTTGCAACTTCAAATACTATAGCTGGAGCTATAAAAAAGTTAGATTATGATATAATATTCGCTGGAAGACAGGCTATCGATGGAGATACTGCACAAGTTGGTCCAGAAATAGCAGAGCATTTAAATATACCTCAAGTAACTTATGTTCAAGATGTTACTGTAGAAGAAGATGGTCTTCTAGTTAACAGAGCATTAGAAGATGGATATGAATTAATAAAGGTTCAAACTCCAGTTCTTTTAACTGCAATTAAGGAATTAAACGAGCCAAGATATATGAACGTAGGTTTAATCTTCGGAACTGCTGGTAAGGAAATTCAAATATGGTCAGCAGACGATATAGATGTAGATAAGAGCTTATTAGGACTTAAGGGTTCACCAACAAAGGTTAAGAAATCAATGACTAAAGAAACTAAGGGCGCTGGAGAGTTAGTTGATTTACCAGCTGGTGAAGCAGCAGATTACGTATTAAGAAAATTAATTGAGAAACACTACATCTAAGATTTGGGAGGTAAAATATTATGAATATAGCAGATTATAAAGGCGTATGGGTATTCGCTGAACAAAGAAACGGCGAACTTCAAAAAGTTTCATTAGAACTTTTAGGAGAAGGAAGAAGAATTGCTGATAAGCTAGGAGTTAAGCTAACAGCTTTATTAATAGGTAACAACGTTAAAGGATTATCTGAAAAATTAGGTGTTCATGGAGCTGATGAAGTTTTAGTAGTTGAACATGAATTATTAGAAAACTACACAACTGATGGATATACTAAGGTTATCTGTGACCTTGCTACAGAAAGAAAGCCAGAAATATTATTCATAGGTGCAACATTCATAGGAAGAGACTTAGGTCCTAGAATAGCAGCTAGACTTTCAACTGGTTTAACAGCTGACTGTACATCACTTGATATAGATGCAGAAGGAAAATACCTTCTTGCTACAAGACCAGCTTTCGGTGGTAACTTAATGGCTACTATAGCTTGTACTGATCACAGACCACAAATGGCTACAGTAAGACCAGGAGTTTTCTCAAAGGTCGATAGTGAAAACAAAGCTGTAGTTGAAGAAATCAAGGTTAACTTAACTGATGCTGATGTAAGAACTAAGGTTGTTAAGGTTGTTAAGGAAGCTAAGGATATAGTTGATATAAGTGAAGCTAACATAATAGTTTCAGGTGGTAGAGGAGTTGGAAACAAAGAAAACTTCGCTCTTCTTAAGGAATTAGCTGATGCTCTAGGTGGAACAGTTGCTGGTTCAAGAGCTGCTACTGAAGCTGGATGGTTAGAAGCTGCTTACCAAGTAGGTCAAACTGGTAAGACTGTTAAGCCAACAATCTATATAGCTTGTGGTATATCAGGAGCTATCCAACATACAGCTGGTATGCAAGATTCTGATATGATCATAGCAATCAATAAGGATGCAACTGCACCTATCATGAAGATAGCTGACTATGCTATAGTTGGAGACTTAAACAAAGTTATTCCAGAACTTATTGCAAAAGCTAAGGCTAGAAAAGAAGAAGCATAATTTTTATAAAACTGATTAATCATAAGTTTGATATAAATACAAAGTCCTACCTTAAAAGGTAGGACTAAATATGTAAATTTTAGGAGGTATACCCATGGAAAAGATATTTGTTCTTGGTGCTGGTACAATGGGAGCTGGTATAGTTCAAGCTTTCGCTCAAAAAGGATATGAAGTTATAGTTAGAGATATAAAAGAAGAATTTGTTGATAAAGGAATTGCAGGAATCAACAAAGGTTTAAGCAAACTTGTTGCTAAAGGAAAGATGACTGAAGAAGTTAAAGAAGAAATCCTTTCAAGAATATCAGGAACAACTGATATGAACTTAGCTGCTGACTGCGATCTAGTAATCGAAGCTGCAGTAGAAAATATGGCAATAAAGAAGCAAATATTCGCTGAGTTACATAACATATGTAAGCCAGAAACAATATTAGCTTCAAACACTTCATCATTATCAATAACTGAAGTTGCTGCTGCAACTGGCAGACCTGACAAAGTTATAGGTATGCATTTCTTCAATCCAGCTCCAGTAATGAAGCTTGTTGAAGTTATCAGAGGAATGGCTACATCACAAGAAACTTTTGATGCAGTTAAAGAAGTTTCATTAGCTATAGGTAAGGAACCAGTAGAAGTTGCAGAAGCTCCTGGTTTTGTAGTTAACAGAATACTTATACCAATGATCAACGAAGCTGTAGGTATACTTGCAGAAGGAATAGCTTCAGCTGAAGATATAGATAAGTCAATGATGCTTGGAGCAAATCATCCAATGGGACCTCTAGCTTTAGGAGATCTTATAGGCTTAGATGTTTGCTTAGCTATAATGGACGTTCTTTACAATGAAACTGGAGATACTAAGTACAGAGCTCATAGCTTACTAAGAAAGTACGTTAGAGCTGGCTGGTTAGGAAGAAAGTCAGGTAGAGGCTTCCACAACTACGCGAAATAATAAATTCTTTATGGATTTTTAAACACAACCTTTTTAGGTTGTGTTTTTTTGATTTCTGTGAAGTTTATTTTCTGGGAAATAAGAATACATAATTTTGATTACAAGGCTATATTTTGAGTCTACGGATTGAAGCAGTATAGCTTTATAAACTTTATCAGTAGTCCTTACTTAAATTTTGAATTTATATAAATAAATATTGCAGTATTTACTAATAATATCCTAAGGGAAGCTAGAGATTTTATCTACAAAAATTAATGAGTAAGATCTTATAGGGTTCCATTACGAAAACTTAAGTTATGCATGTTCAAAAATCATGCACCTATGAACTTTAGGCATGCATAACTTAATAGTTGAAGTTGGGCCCCTATGTCAAAACATTATTTAGACTTTACTTTATAGGTAGAATATTCTTCAGAGCGATAATTTATAAAGAGGAACTTTAAAAATTCGCTATGCTTAAGAATATTTTTGAAATTAAGTGGTTATGAAGTAGATGCTATATTAATTCTTTGCGCAAGCACATTAGAGCATCGGGTGACTTACCGCTTAATTTCAACATGGTATTTTAAAAGAGTCCAATAATCAAATTGATTTTTAAATACTATCGGGAGGTATTTTTTTATGAATAGATTTACTTTGCCTAGGGATATATATTATGGAAAAGGCTCTATGGAGCAATTGAAGAATGTAGAGGGAAAAAAGGCTGTTGTAGTAACAGGGGGAAGTTCTATGAGAAAGTCTGGTTTCTTAGATAGGGCAGTAAACTATCTAAAGGAAGCTAATATAGAGGTTAATCTAATAGACGGTGTTGAACCAGATCCTTCAGTGGAAACTGTAATGAAAGGGTCTAAGCAGATGCTTAAGTATGAGCCAGATCTTATAGTAGCTATGGGAGGAGGCTCAGCAATAGACGCTGCAAAAGCCATGTGGATCTTTTATGAGTATCCAGAGGAAAGCTTTGAAAACATAAAAAAGCCTTTTTCTATACCTGAGCTAAGAAACAAAGCAAAATTTATAGCTATTCCATCAACTTCTGGAACAGCTACAGAAGTAACTGCTTTCTCAGTAATAACTGACTATAACACAAAAATAAAATATCCCTTAGCGGATTTTGATATAACCCCAGATATAGCTATTGTAGACTCAGAGCTGGCAGAATCGATGCCACCTAAGCTTACTGCACATACAGGAATGGATGCAATGACCCATGGCATAGAAGCCTATGTCGCAACTCAGCATACTTGTTTTACAGACCCTCTTGCATTGCAGGCCATCGATATGGTAAGAGATAATCTATTAAAGTCCTATCAAGGTGATATGGTATGTAGAGAAAACATGCATTATGCTCAGTGTTTAGCTGGTATGGCCTTTAGCAATGCCTTGCTTGGAATAACTCATAGTATGGCACACAAAACTGGGGCGGTATTTAATATTCCTCATGGCTGTGCAAATGCAATATACCTTCCATATGTTATTGATTTTAATAAGAAAGCTTGCATGGATAGGTATGCGGACATAAGCAGAAGATTAAAGCTTGAAGGAAATACTGATGAAGAGTTAGTTGAGTCCTTAAGAGAACTTATACGATACATGAACGAAAAGTTAGGAATACCAAATACCTTAAAGGAATATGGAGTCAAAGAGGATTTCTTTAATGAAAAGCTAAAAGAAATATCAGCCAATGCCATAGAAGATGCTTGTACTTTATCAAATCCTAGAAAGATTACTAAGGAAGAAATGGAGAAGCTATTTATCTGCAGTTATCATGGTACGAAAGTGTTTATATAAAGCTTTTTTGCTGGATAGAAAAGTAAAAAAGTTTACTAGCTAAACTTAGTAATATCAAGGCTATATAATGGCTATTTAGGTAAACAATAAAAAGAAATCTTATTCGTCTGCCAGATTTTCCTCATATACATTCGGAAAGGCAGATGGGCAAAAAAGTTGCTGAAGAATGGGCGTTTCAGCTACTTTTTTCTTTAGTTCTATTAAAGTAGTAAGTGGAAATTAAGTGGCTAATTATTGGATGCTTTAGTGAGATTACAGAAAAAAACATTTCGCACTAATAGCTTTCCTATATAGATTCTGCGCATAACTATTTTACATATATAGATATAATTAAGATTTATCACCTTTTCTGATTCTGCAAATATATGCAGATATTATTTTGATAAATAATGATTTAATACTGCTTGTTAGGTAAGCGTTGTATATTTCTGTAACAATTTATTAATTCTAATTGTAGGGAGTCGCAACTTTTAGTTAATATATGACCAAATATAGAAATAGGCTATGTTTAATAATATTGTTGAAATTAAGCGGTTAAGAAGGAGATGATATATGAGCGAGCAATTAGCGCAAGCTCATTAAAGCATCGGATGACTGACAGCTTAATTGCAACAGGGTATTTTAACAGAGCCTAAAAATAAAAAGCAAATTGAAATAATAAGTATTAATTATTAAGTGAAAGTTTATATTTAGTGCTAAGGATTTTAAATTGATAATTGTAAAAATTAAAATATAAAAGTATAATTATAGTTAAGAAAAATATGTCAGGCTTACTGTTTAGATAGGCAAAAATACTAATGAAAATCGTGTTAGAGAAATTTTTTCTAAATAGATAAATAAGAAAAGGTGATAAAATGGATTTTAAAAATGTAGAATACTATGATGATAAAGTCGTACTGAAAGAAGCTAAAAGTTTTAATATAAAGCAGGTATTTGAGTGCGGTCAATGCTTTAGATGGATAAGACAAGAAAGTGGTACTTATATCGGAGTTGCTCATGAAAGAGTTATAGAACTAGAAGAGAGCGGAGAAGACATAATAATACATAATACCAATAAAGATGATTTTGATAACATATGGTTGGAGTATTTTGATCTAGAGAGAGACTACTCTGCTATAAAGGATAAATTTGCTGGAGATCCGCTACTAGAAAAAGCAGTAGACTTTGGTTATGGAATAAGAATATTAAAACAAGACCCTTTCGAAATATTAATAAGCTTTATAATATCTGCTAGAAATTCTATACCAGTAATAAGTAAGACTATAAACAAAATCAGTGAGAAGTGGGGAAGTGCTATAGAGTACAAGGGTAATACTTACTATGCATTTCCTACTATAGAGCAGTTCTCAAAGGCATCCTTAGAAGAAATAAACACTACTGGAGCATCATTTAGAAGTAAGTACATATTTGATACTGTAGCTAAGGTAAAGGCTTGTAACGAGCTTTTAAGCGAAAATAAAGATATAGCTTCTATGAGTGAAGAAGAAAAAGAACTTCTTCAATATGATTTAAATATGATTTCAAACCTTAGTGATGACGATTGTCATATAGCGCTTCAAAAGTTTAAAGGTGTTGGAGCTAAGGTTGCTGATTGCGTTATGTTATTTTCTATGAAAAAGTATTCCGCTTTTCCTGTAGATGTATGGGTTAAGAGAGCTATGGCTCATTTCTACTTAGCACCAGATGTGTCACTTAACAAGATTAGAATCTTTGGAAGAGAAAAGTTTGGGGATCTTTCAGGCTTTGCACAGCAATATTTCTTCTACTATGCTAGAGAGAATAACATAAAGGTTTAATCAATAGTGATTTTAGATAGTGAAGATTAATTGTACTTATGCAAGGGTTAGGTTAAAGAATAAGATACTGTAAGAATTAATTGGATAGCCAGTAGGAGATTATAAAAGTTTAAATACTTTTTAAAATCCTTTGGCTATCTTTTTCTTACATCCTTAGATTTTTTAACCGATATATGAGAATCTCCAGGATGCTTCGTGATGAATTTTAGATATTTTTTTATTTTATCATCATTCTTAAGTCTAGTAATAGTATAAAGTCTCACTGACAATTCTTTGTTAGAATACAGTGCATGAATCTGTTTATGACAGGGAAGACACAACATGGCCGTATCCAAGTCCTTACCTCCTTCTTCTTTAGGAACCAAATGATGTACTGTTATCTTTGAAACCTCTCTTCCGCACAAATCACAAATGTATTTTTCACTATGCATAATATCACCCTTTATTGAAATTTTAATTATAGGCTCTGTAAAAATAGTATGTCGAAATTAATGGACAACAGGGTTATCTACTTAATCGTAAAAGGAGGAAATAAAGCTACTAATATTTACAAGTTAAATAAGTTTGCATTTTATATATGTAACGCTTGGTAATAGAGGTTATATTTTAAAATTTTCGCCTCATAATACAGAAGAGTTCTGAAAATAGATTCTTGCACCGAAGAATAATGTCTTTATATGTATTATAATAAAGAATAAATAAAAATATTACAATTATTGTATAAAAATAATGTACAAAATGATATAATGATGTAGAAAATGGCAAAATAAAATGTTTTGTAACCCATGTTTTTAAATATTAAGATAAAATTAAGTAAATAATAAGAAAACTATAGTGTTAGCTATATTGCCAGTATTATATACTGTTTATTAGAGAGATTAAATAATTATAATAATAAGGATATGGGATTATGAAGGATAAATTAAAGAAATATAAATATTATATTATTGGTGGAATAATTTTTTTACTTATTTTGTTTATATTTTATAAATATTATGCCAAGTATATAGATGTATTTACAGATGTTAGGAAGCTCAAGGCGAAGATTATAGGCTATGGTCCATACTCTTGGGTGGCTTTTTTAGTTATGCAGATAATGCAGATAGTTATATTTATAATACCGGGAGAAATAGTACAAGTGGCTGCAGGTTATATTTTTGGCGCTTGGATTGGGTTTGCCTTATCTCTTTTGGGAGCCGTGATTGGTAGTGCCATTACTTTTGTTATATCACAGAAGCTTGGAAAACCCTTTGTAGAGAAATTAGTAAGCGAGAAGGATCTTTGGTTACTAAAAAAGCTTGACCATTATAAAGCAGAACATAGTGATAAAAATAAGCCCGATAAGTCAGAAAAAGAAAAACATAAATCCCTTAGAAGAATTGTATTTTTACTATATATCATACCTGGAATCCCTAAGGATGTCTTAGGATATATATGTGGAATATCAAGTCTTTCTTTAAAAGAGTTTTTGATTATATCCAATCTAGCGAGAACGCCTATGCTTTTTGTGTCCATATTTTTTGGACATAATCTTTCGAGAAATAAGATAGTTCTTCTTGTAGCTATAATAGGAGTTGTTTGTATTTTGCTTTTATTAGGGATAGTGATAGGTAAGAAACTTATTAGCAAAGAAGAACAGCAATAATAAAAACTTTATTATTCAGGAAGTTTTATCAAAAATTAAGTTTTGAGTTACTATCCAGTAGATTGCTTAAATTCATACGAAATGAAAAAATAAAAAAATGTCGCATGCCATATATATTCAGAAAAGGCAGATGCGCAAAAAGAATTCACTGAAGAAAGTCACTTTAGCGAATTTTTTATTAAGTTGTGAGAGGTGCTTGATGACGAAAAAGTTACATATTAAAGAAGAGTATTTTGTGAATTTAATTGCTATATCATTAATGGGAATAACGCCACTTATAATGGTTCCTGGAACCTTTGATGTTTACTACACACCAAAGCTATATTTTGTATATTTTATATCAACTTTATCATTAATTTACTTGTATTTAAAAAGGGATACAATCGATTTTGATTGGTTGGATAAGCTTTTAGGATTATTTATTGGAATACTTTTTATTTCAAGTTTGATGGGTATAGATATTCACAATTCCTTTATTGGCAATATGACTGATAGGGAACCATTTTTATTGTACCTTTGTTATTATATAAATTTTTTGTTTATATCTAAAAAGTTTAAACTATCAGAAGGTTTTTTAGAATTTTTATTTATATGTGCTTGTATTGTTTCATTATACGCTTTAATTCAGTTTTTTGGAGTTAATCCTATAAAGCTTGATAAGGTTAGAGCTTCAATAATGAAATTTCAAGCTATAGGTACTTTAGGGTACAGGAATGCAGTTGGAGCATATATATCATTATTTCTTCCAATTGCTATTTCATTGTTTATATATAAAAATGAGAAGAGGTATCTCATAATAACTTCAATACTTTTTGCAGCACTAGTTAGTAGTCTAACGAGGAGTAGTTGGATTTCATTAGTCATTTACATTACAATTCTTTTCGCACTATCAATAAAAAATAAGAAAAGACTTATAAATTGGTTTCTTGTCTTAGTAGCGATGATAGTAATTTTCTTGGGGTTAAACTACTTAAAGAGTGGCCAGTTAAATACTAGATTAATCTCCATTAGCAATGATGCTACTTCTCTGCAACAGTCA
The DNA here is from genome assembly GCF_004015185.1 of Clostridium manihotivorum. Lineage (GTDB taxonomy): Bacteria > Bacillota > Clostridia > Clostridiales > Clostridiaceae > Clostridium_AR > Clostridium_AR manihotivorum. The sequence continues at coordinate 1,234,375 of NZ_CP025746.1, forward strand.
GGTAATGAGATGGCTGGTTCAGGAAGGGTATATATATGGAAAAATGGGTTAAATCTTTTATGGGATAAACCGCTTTTAGGTTATGGTGTAGACAATTTTGGAGCAGCATTTATGTCTAAATACTCAAATGAAGCTAAATTTATGGTTAAAAACCTAGGTGGCATTGTAACTAAAGCACATAATGAATATCTTGAGATTCTAATTAATAATGGAATTTTATCTTTAGCTATTTACATTGTTATATTAGCTACAATAGTGATAAAGTTATTAGGAAAAGCGATGAAAGAACAGAATGGATATTTGATTGCAATAGGTTTAAGTATAATATCCTACTGTGTCCAGGCTTGCTTTAACATAAGTATAATTTGTGTTGCGCCAGTATTTTGGTCTATTCTTGCAGTTGGATATGGATTAGCTAAACAAGGTGAACCTGCTACTTCTTTGGTTAATTATGAAGTTATTAAAGTGATTAAAAAACTTGAGCCAATAAAAGTATTTTCCTTTTTAATTATGGGATTTATTCCAATAGTAATCTTACCTGGTTTAAAAGATAGATTTTATGAGCCTAAGATAATATTAGTATATTTAGTAGTTATGGCTGCGATGTTAGTCATATATGATAGAGAAAGATGGTCTAAAAATACTATAATTGATTATTTGATCGCCTTATTTATATTTTGGTTAGTATTATCAACAGTATTTTCAGTATATGTACCGGTTTCAATAAATGGAAGGCCTGATAGAAGAGAAGGTTTATTAGCTATAGTATTTTATTGCCTTATTTTTTTAATAATGTATAAACACTTTAAGTTTTCTAGCAAGGTACTAAAATATATAAATATAATTATATGTATTATATCTATATATGGAATTGTTCAGTATTTAGGATTCGATTTTATAGCGCCAGATTCTATAAGAAAAAATTGGAGCAATGTAGCATATTCAACTATAGGAAATAGAGATTTTTTTGCAATAATTATGACTTTATATTTACCAATAAATATTTGCTTCTATTTGAAAAAAGGGGAAAAAACATACTTAATTTCAGCTTCAATTATTTTTGCTGGGCTTGTAGCCTCTATAGCAAGGAGTAATTGGATTTCCTTTGTTGTATACTCAGCAGTTCTTTTTATATATTGCTTAAAAAAGAAGAAATATATAAAAAGATATATGATGTGTTTAGGTATATTTGTTGTTGTTTTCTTATTGCTAAACTTATTAACAGACAGTAGTATAGCATCTAGACTTAATTCAATAGGTCTTGATGCTAAAAAGATTACAATGAAGGATAATGACACCGCTGGAAGCTCAAGACTTTATATATGGAAAAGGGGGATAACCTTTATTCCTGAGCATCCGTTACTTGGAAGTGGACCGGATACATTTGGGGTAGTATTCTTAGAAAAGTACTTTGATGAACTGAAGTACATGCAGGATATAACAGGTGGAATAGTTGATAAAGCACATAATGAATATTTACAACTAGCAGTTACAAGTGGCATTCCTGCGCTCTTAATCTATCTTGCTTTAATTACATTTATATGTTTAAAACTTCTAAAAAGGATTAGGCGAGCTGATGAAGCATATCAGATATTATATTTAGGACTTCTTATGTCTATTATAGGCTATTTAATTCAAGCTTTCTTTAACATAAGTGTTGTAAGTGTTGCGCCTGTATTTTGGGCTATGCTTGGAATTGCAGCTAATATAGGTGACAATGAGTTAGAGCAATTGAAAAACAATTTGGAAACTAATCAAAAAATATAGGTTCGCAAAATAAAAGAGAGGTTAGCTTGCACCTCTCTTTTATGCTTTAAATAATGGCTCTGTTAAAGTAGCGTGTTGAAATTAAGTGATCAGTGATCTGATGCTTAGATGAGCTTGCGCTAATTGCTCGCTTATATAGCATCTCCTTCATGACCACTTAATTTCAACAATATTATTAAACATAGCCTAAATAATTGATAGTGAAAATAGTGATGATTACCTAGTGATTTTAATATTATCTGAGGGAAAAGGATAATAAATCTAATTTCTAATAATCAAAAATATTTCTTTTAGCAAATGTATTCGCTTTTTTATGCCTCTGATATATAACCTTCAATATAATCACCTGGATAAGGGTTAAAGCTATTATTGTTATACCACAAACCATGAAGAAGTTTTCTGGTAAAGCGTTGATAACTGGATCAGTAGCAGGATCAAATAACCAAAGATCATTGCTAAAGAATAGTTTATGGAAGTTTTCGAAGGTTTTATCAAAATTATTTAGTACCAAAATAAGTATAGTTATCGAAAAAATAGATAGAATATAGAAAGTATGATTAAATATCTTAAAAATTTCCTTTGATAGATATTTTTTCTTAAATACGAATAATACTGCGAAAAGTATTATAGTGCTCCAAGTTATTATATGTAGATATATAAAGATGCTTTTAACGTCTGCAAAGTGTGTTTCTCCACCAGCACTCATAGGAAAGTTTAAAAATTTTAGTTTATGAATAGATGGTGATTGGAGATATTTTATAAGAACCTTATAATTTGACATAAGTTGTCCTTCTGTAAGAGATGTAGCAGTAGTAATATCGAAGGCCTTTATACTGATTTTATATAAAGGAGTAAAGTTCAAGGTTACAATAGACCATAAACCTATTGTGGCTAAGGTTAAACTCAAAGATAAAAAAAGATTTAAAAGTTTATTAAGGTAATTAAAGTTTTTAGATATCATCATAACGTCCTTTCTTTCGGCATAGAATATAAAGTTTCATACTTTAATTATTATCATTTTTTATAAAAAATAAATAGCTTTATAAGAAATTTTATAATATTTTTGTGAAATTTATAGATTTCTTTAAATATATTACTAGAGTTTATTAAAAAAAGTATTAAATTAATTATCTTATAACTATAAAAACAACAACGGATAAGCAAGATGAAGAAATAATTAGAAAATTCAAGATAATTTCTTGTAATCACATTATTTAATCTAAAAAAATGGATAAAAATATCAATTTGTTGTTGAATTATTAAAAACTATTGTCTATTATAATAATTGTATTAGCACTCAATATTAATGAGTGCTAACAAGTAAGCTAAATATAAAATTATATATACTCTAAAAATCATAAGGAGGGTTTAGAAAATGAGAATTAAACCACTTGGTGACAGAGTTGTTATCAAAAGATTAGAAGCAGAAGAAAAAACAAAAAGCGGTATAGTTTTAACTGGAGCAGCTAAGGAAAAACCACAAGAAGCTGAAGTAGTAGCCGTAGGACCTGGAGCTATTATTGATGGCACTAGAGTTGAATTAGAAGTTAAGGTTGGAGATAAAGTATTGTTCTCCAAATATGCTGGCACAGAAGTTAAGCTAGATGGTGAAGAATATACTATATTAAAACAAGAAGACATACTAGCAATAGTAGAATAATAGACAGGAGGTAGATTGATATGGCTAAGCAAATAAAGTTTGGTGAAGAAGCAAGAAGATCCATGCAAGCTGGTGTAGATAAGCTTGCTGACACTGTAAAAGTAACTTTAGGACCTAAGGGTAGAAATGTTGTTTTAGATAAGAAATTTGGTGCACCACTTATAACTAATGATGGTGTTTCAATCGCAAGAGAAATAGAATTAGAAGATCCATTTGAAAACATGGGTGCTCAATTAGTAAAAGAAGTTGCTACTAAGACAAACGATGTAGCTGGAGATGGAACTACAACTGCTACATTACTTGCTCAAGCAATAATAAGAGAAGGTTTAAAGAACGTTACTGCTGGAGCTAATCCAATACTTCTTAGAACTGGAATAAAGACTGCTGTTGATAAAGCAGTAGATGAAATTAAGAAGATTTCTAAGCCTGTAGAAGGTAAAGAAGACATAGCTAGAGTTGCTGCAATATCTGCTGGAGACCCTGAAATAGGTAAGCTTATAGCTGACGCAATGGAAAGAGTAGGCAACGAAGGTGTTATAACTGTAGAAGAATCAAGATCTATGGGAACTGAACTAGATGTTGTTGAAGGTATGCAGTTTGATAGAGGATATGTATCACCTTACATGGTTACTGATACAGAAAAGATGGAAGCAGTTTTAGACAATGCTTTAATACTTATAACTGATAAAAAGATAAGCAATATTCAAGAAATACTTCCAGTGCTTGAACAAATCGTTCAAACTGGTAAGAAGCTTCTTATCATAGCTGAAGATATCGAAGGTGAAGCTATGGCTACACTTGTAGTTAATAAGATAAGAGGAACATTTAACTGTGTAGCTGTTAAAGCTCCAGGTTTCGGCGATAGAAGAAAAGAAATGCTTGAAGATATAGCAATACTTACAGGAGGAACTGTTATATCAGAAGAGCTTGGAAGAGATCTTAAAGAGACAACTCTTGATATGTTAGGTCAAGCTGATAGCATAAAAGTGACTAAGGAAAACACTACTATAGTAAATGGTAGAGGAGAAAAGTCAGAAATAAAGAACAGAGTAGCTCAAATAAGAACTCAATTAGAAGAAACAACTTCTGAGTTTGATAAAGAAAAACTTCAAGAAAGATTAGCTAAGCTTGCTGGTGGCGTTGCTGTTATTAAAGTAGGAGCAGCTACTGAAACAGAGTTAAAGGAAAGAAAGCTAAGAATAGAAGATGCTTTAGCAGCTACAAAGGCAGCTGTTGAAGAAGGTATAGTTGCTGGTGGTGGAACTGCTTATGTTAATGTTATAAACAAAGTAGCAGAGTTAACATCAGAAGTACCTGATACTCAAGTTGGTATAGATATTATAGTAAGATCACTAGAAGAGCCAATGAGACAAATAGCTACTAATGCTGGAGTAGAAGGTTCTGTAATAATAGAAAAAGTTAAACACAGCGAAGCTGGTGTAGGTTATGATGCTCTATATGGAGAATATAAGAACATGATAAAAGCTGGTATAGTTGACCCAACTAAGGTTACAAGATCAGCACTTCAAAATGCTGCATCAGTTGCATCAACATTCTTAACAACAGAATCAGCTGTAGCTGACATTCCGGAAAAGAATCCTCCAATGCCAAATCCAGGTATGGGAATGGATGGAATGTACTAAAATAAAACAACTTAAAGCTAGAGTGGTAAAACATTCTAGCTTTTTATTTGTGTGCCCAGCATGGGCAACAACTTGGCGGTGAAAGTCCGCTGTGGGCTTGGTAGTGGGAACCACTAGCTAAGGGCAAGGGTGTCCATCGTGAGGTGGAATCTGAAGGAAGCCTAAGGCAAAATCTCGGTCTGAGGGATACGAACTACATATAAGGCTTACTAGGGACGGACGAGTTTGCAAAACAAAACAAAGTCCTACACTATCCCAAATTTCTAGGAGTAAATGTAGCAGATATATGAGATGAAGGTTGTTGTTCTTACCTGGGGAGGTCTGATAGATACATTGCTGATAAGATGAATTTCTAAAGCGATAACCTACATAGTGATATGTAATTGAACTATCAGAAGTCAGCAGAAGTCATAGTAACTCCGCTAATCGCGATAGCGGATGAAGGACTGAACTTTAAGGAGGTTTTCAAGTTTGAAAGTTTCGCAGAGTACTCAAAGATTGCAGAAAACTAAATACTTAGGCTCTAGTGCCCAAGATAGAGTGGAACTCGAAGATAAGCAAAGAGTGCATAGAGAATTCTCGGCAACTCCAAAGGAGAAAATCAGTGGATTTGAATATGGCTCACTAGAAAGGATATTATACAAGGATAATATGAACTTGGCTCTTAAAAGAGTAATATCTAATAAAGGTAGCCATGGCGTGGACGGAATGACAGTTTATGAACTTAAACAATTTCTGAAAACAAACTGGGTATCTATTAGAGAGAGTATTCTTAATGGTGAGTATAGACCAATGCCAGTTAGAAGAGTAGAAATACCAAAACCTAATGGTGGTACTAGACTCTTAGGTATACCTACAGTTTTGGATAGACTTATCCAACAAGCTATTGCTCAAGAATTAAATAGTATCTATGATAGAAGATTTTCTGAAAGTAGCTTTGGTTTCCGCCCTCAAAGAGGTGCTAAAGACGCAATTAAGAAAGCAGAGCAATATATCAATGATGGCTATAGGTGGGTTGTTGATATGGACTTAGAGAAATTCTTTGATAAGGTTAACCATGATATCTTAATGTATAAATTATCAAGAAGCATTAAGGATAAGAGAGTATTATCCCTAATAAGGAAATACCTTCAGTCAGGAATAATGATAAATGGTGTAGTGGTAAGAAATGAAGAAGGAACTCCACAAGGAGGACCGTTGAGTCCATTGTTATCTAACATAATGCTAGATGAACTAGATAAAGAGTTAGAAATGAGAGGTCATAAATTCTGTCGCTACGCGGACGACTGTAATATCTATGTTAAAAGTGAGAGAGCAGGTAAAAGAGTCATGGAGAACATAACTGCTTTTATTGAAGGCAAGCTCAAACTTAAAGTAAATAGACAGAAGAGTGCAGTAGATAGACCTTGGAGAAGAAAATTTCTAGGATTTACATTAAACCTAATGTATGGAAAAGCATATGCATCTATATCAAAGCAATCACTGAGTCGACATAAAGATAAAATCAAAGAGATACTATCTAGGTCAAAACCGATGACTTTGGAACAAAGAATAGAGAAGCTTAACTTAATTAATGTTGGGTGGATTAACTATTATGGAATAGCCAAATGCAAAGGAATAGTAGAACACATAGATATTTGGATAAGGCAAAGATTAAGAATGTGTATATGGAAACAGTGGAAGAAAGTTAGAACTAGATATAAAAACCTTAAGAAGCTGGGACTTGAACACTATCAAGCTATAAAGTTTGCCAATACCCGTAAAGGATACTGGCGAGTAGCAAATAGTGCGATTTTAAACACAACTCTTACAAATCAATTCTTCTCGGACATAGGATTGAAAAGCCTAGTGCGTCAATATATTAAAATTCAATCAACTTAAGGAACCGCCGTGTACCAGACCGGTACGCACGGTGGTGTGAGAGGACGCTGAATAAAATAATTATTCAGCTCCTACTCGATTTGCCTCTATATTGATGATTTATTTTGAAGAGAATTTATAAAATTGTACTTATTTCTACTGTGAGGATGAGCTTTAAATAATTTATCTTATAATATTTGAAATAATTTACAGCTTAATTGAATTGTTTGTAATAAAAAGGGAAAGTATTGTAATAAATAAAGGTTTTTTTATATAATTGTTGAATTAAAGATTTAATACATAGTATTAGAACGAAATTTTATACATCCTATCATAAGCTAGGGGTAGTGTTGAAAAAGAGTTTTAGAATTGAGGGTTACACCTCTAATAAATAGTAAGTGAAATTGTAGGAGTGAAGATATGGAACTAGAAATTATGATTTTTGCTTTTGTTTTTATTTTTGGTCTAGTTATAGGAAGTTTTCTAAATGTTTGTATCTATAGGATACCAAGAGGAGAATCTATAGCCTACCCGCCGTCTCATTGCACTGATTGTGATGCGGACATAAAAGCCTATGATTTGATTCCTGTTATAAGTTATATATTTTTAGGGGGCAAGTGTAGGCATTGTGGTAGTAAAATATCTATAAAATATCCGCTAACGGAACTTTTTACAGGTATAGTCTTTGTTTTAATTTATAATCAATATGGTATGTCGATGGATACATTGAAGTTTTTAATATTAGCTGTGTTTTTAATAGTAATAGGATTTATTGACTTTTATACTACTGATGTATATGCTGTGACTATCTATCCTTGTCTAGCCATAGGAATTGTATTTACTTTGATTGATAAGTTTTACCTACATAATGATATAAATTCATATCTTATTGGTTTGATTGTAGGCTTAGGTGTAATTGGCTTAATTGCTTTAATAACAGGCGCCATGGGCGGAGGAGATGTTGAGATCGCAGCTCTTTGTGGCATATACCTTGGCTGGTCGAATATGTTAGTCATGATTTTCTTCGCATTTATCATTGGTGCAATTATAAGCGTTATTCTTATAGCTTTAAAGAAGAAAAGCAGAAAAGATCATATTGCTTTTGGACCATTTTTAGCAATTGGCGCTATGATTGCAATCTTGTTTGGAAATCAGATAATCAAATTCTATCTAAATGTATAAATAGTATAACAAATACAATAAAGTTAACATTTTACTGAATATAATGTTTATTTGATGGTTATAATTGAAAATAAGATAATCCAATATATGTATATTGAGTTATCTTTGATATAAAATCAAAACAGAATACCTTAAATAGTAGATTTGTAGAGAATTATAAAAACTTTAGTGGTGAAAAATGTATTTTTATATTTTTTTATAGAATGAAAGAAAATATATACCAATAACCAATAAATTTCGACAGGAAAAATGATTTAGATTAAATTATATATTGATGTAAATGATAGTCAGACTTTGTAGAAATGCCGTATTTAATAATTTATTTAGTGAGTATAAAAAATAACATTAAAAATTAATGTTGGTTGCCAATTTGTGGCATAATTTTACCGTTGCTTTATTAAAACTTAATTTGTATACTTATATTATGTTAATTATAATTATTTGCCCTACGGGTTAGAAGGAGATGCTATGGAGGGAGTAGTTAAGAGAAGACTAGGTGACATGCTTGTGGAATCTGGTAAGATATCGATGCCTCAACTTCAGGAAGCTCTTAAAAAACAAAGGATAACTGGGAAAAAACTTGGTGAAATGCTTATTGAACTCAGCATGGTAACATCAGAAGACATCATGGAAGTTTTGGAGAAGCAGACTGGAATTAAAAGAGTTAATCTTAATATAACAAGTTTCGATAAAAGAGCACTTAAGGCTGTTCCAGAAAGTGTTTGTGATAAATATGAACTAATTCCTTTTGGATTCAATGAGAATAAGATATTGGTTGCCATGTGGGATCCACTTAATATATTCGCTATTGATGATGTAGCTATTTCTTCAGGTTTTGAGGTAGAAACGTATATAAGTACAAGAGAAGAGATTAAGAGACATATTGAGACAGAATATTCAAGTCAGAAGGTAAGCAAGGCAGCAGAAGAGCTTTCAAAGGGAAAATTGGAAGCAAAGACAATACATACTCAAGAAGAGGAACAATTTGACGACATTAAGAATGCGCCAGTTGTAAAAATGGTTGAGTATTTGTTTAAAAATGCTGTGGAAATGAGAGCATCAGATATACATATAGAACCTTTTGAAAATGAAATCAGAATAAGGTATAGAATAGATGGACAGTTACAAGTAACTAATTCCCTTGAACCTGAAAGTCAGGCAGCTCTTGTTACAAGAATTAAAATATTAGCTGGACTGAATATAGCTGAGAAGAGAATTCCTCAAGATGGAAGAATAATAACTAAGGTTGGCAACAAAGATGTTGATCTGAGAGTTTCTATACTTCCAGTGGTTGCAGGTGAAAAGGTAGTTATAAGAATACTTGATAGAGAAAGCTACCAGATAGGTAAAGAAAGACTTGGAATGAAAAGTGAGGACTTAAAGATCTTAGAAAGAATAGTAAAGTCTCCTCATGGAATAGTGCTAGTTACAGGACCTACAGGTAGTGGTAAGTCCACAACCTTATATACTGTATTAAATGAGTTAAATACTGGAGATGTTAACATAGTTACTGTTGAAGATCCAGTTGAATATACCTTGAAAGGTGTAAATCAAGTTAATGTTAATACAAAGGCTGGTTTAACCTTTGCTAGTGGTCTTAGATCAATATTAAGACAAGACCCTGATATAGTTATGATAGGTGAGATAAGAGATAGTGAAACAGCTGAAATAGCTATAAGAGCAGCTATCACTGGACATTTGGTGTTAAGTACTCTACACACCAACGATGCTCCTTCATCTATATTAAGACTTGTTGATATGGGAGTTCAACCATATCTAGTTTCAACTTCTATTGCTGGGATAGTAGCCCAAAGATTAGTTAAAAAGATATGCCCGAATTGTAGACAAGCACATGAAGCATCTTTGTATGAAAAGGCTATCTTAGGTGAAGACAATGAAAAAGATATTACTGTGTACAAAGGAACAGGCTGTGGTTACTGCAACAATACTGGCTATGCTGGTAGAGTTGGTGTGTATGAGATCATGGAGATAACCAGAGAACACAGAGATATGATGTTAGAAACTAGAGATTCTAATAAACTCAAGGACTTATCTATTAAAAATGGGATGAAGACTCTTAGTATGGCATGTAAGGAGCTTGTACTTGATGGTGTAACCACCATAGAAGAAATGGCTTCGATTGCTTTCTTAAAAGAGTAAAAGATTCTTTGAGAAAAGGAGTATTTAAGTAACATGCCTAGTTTTAAATATAAAGCAATGAATGAAAATGGTGAAAGGCTTCAAGGAACCTACACCGCAGACTCTAAAGATGAAGTCATGGAAATGATAAGTGCCAATAATTATTACCCTCTTCTTGTAGAAGAGATAAATCAGGGAACAACAATAAACCTGCAGATGTTTGATAGAGTTAAAATAAAAGACATCGCTGTGTTCTGCAGACAGTTTTATACCATGCTAGATGCTGGAGTATCTATAAATAATTCACTCAACATACTAGCAAGACAGCTACCAAACAAAAAGCTTCGTGAAACTCTTTCAAAGGTAGAGGACAACGTAAAAAAAGGTGAAACTCTATCTGAATCCATGAAGCTTCAAGGAAAAGTATTTCCAGACTTACTGATAAGTATGGTGGAAACTGGCGAGATGAGTGGTAATTTAGATAGTGTAATGCTAAGAATGTCTACTCACTTTGAAAAAGAAAATAAGATTAATAATAAGATTAAGGCTGCTATGGTTTATCCATCTGTGCTTGCAATAATGTCAGTATCTATAGTTATTGTTCTATTAACCTTTGTTATGCCTAACTTTATAGGTATGTTTAATGAAAACGGAGTTCAGCTGCCAGCAACAACTAGAATATTGCTAGCTATAAGTGGAGGGCTGACCAAACATGGAATACTAATTTTAATTATATTTGCTGTACTTGTTTTTGGAATTAGATATTACTTGAAAACTGAAGGTGGAGGACTTTTTGTAAGTAAGCTTAAGCTTACTGTCCCGATAATAAAGGGCCTTAACCAAAAGATAATTGTTTCTAGATTTACAAGAACATTATCTACTATGCTTTCCAGTGGAGTTAGTCTGGTACAGGCCCTTGAGACGGTTTCCGAGGTGGTTGGAAATAAAATAGCTGAGAGTAAACTCTTAGAGATAAGAGAAGAGCTTATAAAAGGTGAAGGTTTGTCAAAGCCTATAGAAAATAGTGGTATATTTCCACCAATGCTTGCTTCTATGATAAAGATAGGAGAAGAGTCTGGTTCGCTGGATGAAATATTAAATAAAACTGCTGACTTTTATGATGAAGAAGTTGAAACTACAATTCAAACGACAACTGCGTTAATAGAACCATTGCTTATATTACTAATGGGAGGAATTGTAGGCTTTATAGTAATCTCATTAATGTTACCAATGTTCACTATGTACCAGAATATGTAGTGACTTAGTATATAATAAAAATTTTAAGGAGGAAGGAATAATGTTAAATGCATTAACTTCAAGATTAAAAAAGAAAAAGAAAGGGTTTACTCTAATCGAACTAATTATAGTTATGGCTATAATAGTTATAATAGCTGCTATAGCAATACCAAGCTTTTCAACAATTAGAGAAAATTCAAAGGTGAAGGCTGATAATGCTAGTGCAGATACAATTAAAAAGACTGTAATAACACTAGTAACTGATGGTGGTGTAAATGCTGGAAACAGTTTCGATGTAGTTGCAACTACTGGTGGTGTTTCAATAGGATCAGCATCAATAAATGGTACATTAGACAGTGCTGGATTGCTTAGTTACTTCAAGCAAGTAGGAGCTATACAAGAGAAAGGTAAAACCAAGTACCATGTAGTAGTTGGTACTGATGAAAGCGTAACGGTTACTGCTACAAATTAGTAAATATATATAGATGAAAGTGTAAAGTTTTTATAACTTTACACTTTCATCTATAACTTTATTTTTCTTAGCTTATATATGCTTAAAATCTAAATTAAATGTAATTTTAGGTATATATAAACTAAAGTTAAATTGAAAGATGAAAACTAAGAGAGTGTAGATCAATAAAATAAATAATATTTTGCATGAAAAAACAAACATATAAAATCGGAGGTTCAAACATATGAATTTCAGCAAAGTTAAAGATTTGATGAACATAGACATAAGTGATATAAAAAATAAAATATCCAATAAACCTATAGAGACAAAAGCACCTAAGAAAAAAGAATTTAATAAAAGGGTGGTTTCTTTTGATTTTGGGAGCGATACTACTAAAATCGTAGTAGGAAGATATAATAAAGGGCATCTTGAGATTGAGAATCTAATAAGTGCTAAGACTCCAGTAGATGCAGTTGGAGATGGTAATATTCTTAATCAAGAAATGATGTCTGTTTTCTTAGAGCAGCTTTTAAATAATAATAAGATAAGTGTAAAAGATGCTGTTTGTACAAATAATTCTACAAGCATAATAAATAGAGAAGTTACCATACCAGCAGTCCAAGAAGATGAAATCAGTACTGTAGTTAAGTATGAAATACAACAATACCTACCAATAAATATGGATGATTACATAATTCAACAAACTATATTAGATAGATTTCAAGTGGAATCTAAGCTAAAGTTTAAAGCTTTAGTAATAACTTATCCTGATAAATTAGCTACAAAATATTATAAACTTCTAACAAATGCAAATCTAAAACCTTTTGCCTTAGATATATCTTATAATTCATTAAATAAGTTGGTAAACTACGGGGATAAAGTAAATGGAGAAGGTTATTCAAAAGAACAAACTTTAGCCTTTATAGACATGGGTGCAAGTACTCTTAATGTTAATATTTATAAAAACGGAAAATTAGAGTTTACAAGAATTATAAAGTCTGGTGGCTTCAATATAGATGCAGCTCTTAGTAGAAGGTTAGAAATGTCTCTGGAAACTGCTGAAATAGAAAAGAGGGCTAAGGCAGATTTGTCTATGTCAGAAAATAATGAAGCTAGTAAAGTTGCAGTAGACGTTGTAGATGAATGGCTTTCTGAATTAGAAAGAATTATTCAGTTCTATAGAAATAAGAAGGTTGGTAATAGTATAGATAAAATATTTTTATATGGTGGAAGCTCTAATCTTAAGGGGATGGAAAAGTATGTATTTGATAGATTTTCCATTCCAACTAATAAGGTTAGGACTATAGGAAACGTAGAACTTAATTTAAAACTGGCAAATGAAACTTTAGAACAGTACCTTAATGCAATAGGTGCTATAATAAGGTTATAAGGGGGAGTAAGAGGATGAATGATTTTAATTTTTTCGCCCCTTATCAAGGGAAGCAGAAACAAGTAGTAGGAAAGAAAATTTATATTTATACTATATCAGCAGTTATTATATTGTTTGTAGTTGGTACTTTTGTATGGAATAGTATTAATATATTCATTATCAATAGAGAAATAGACAAGTATCAAAGTGCAGTAAGTTCTCCAAAGGTACAGGAAAAAGTTAAGGAAGCTGAGACTTTGAATAATAAATTAGATATACTAAACAAATATGAGGATGGACTTGCAAAAATAGATAGTGGTATAAATTCAAGAGATACAATTTCATCATCTTTATTGAATAAGATAAATTCAACACTTCCTAGCGATATTAATTTTAAAAGTGTATCTGTTGATGGTAGTAGTCTAAGTATCCAAGGTATATCAAAAACAATGTCGGCTATAGGTGAGCTTCAACATAATATAAAAAATCTTGATATTATAGTAGATGCTCAAATAGGAAATATAAATCAAGATGATTCTAAGAGTGGAAGTTATAGCTTTGACCTAAAATGTACATTAAAGGATGTTGATGAGAAATGAAGATAAGTGAAAGAGAAAAATACTTGCTTGGTATACTTTTAGCAGTTTTGGTGGTTGTGGGTTACTACCAATTTGTTTATACAAAACAGGTAGAGAAAATTGATGGATTAAAGACGCAGAGAGCGGCTTCTCAATCGAAGTATAATGAGGTAATGGCTACGATAAATTCTCTTGATAGTAAGAAAGAACAAGTAAAGATATTAAACGCAAAAATTAGTGACAAATCAAAAAATTTATATCCTGAATTAATTCAAGAAAAATTAATACTGGAGATAGATGATTTGATAAAAGGATCAAACCTTAAAGCAAATGTGAATTTTTCAAACTTGCAAGTTCAGGGTGTGGAGTCTAATAAAAGTACTTATCAACCATTACCTAGCTCATCGCTTCAATCCTTAGCAGATCAATACAATAATAAAGCTTCTCAAAGTACAACTGTAACTAATAATCAGCAGTCAGGAAATAGTAATCAGGCAGCCCAGCAAAATAATAATGGGCAAACTAAAGATAGTAGTGGAGGAAATACTGCTCAGCAGATGAAGGTAACTTTAAGTTTTAAAGGAACCTATAGTAATCTTGCTACTTTTATTAAAAATGTGGAAGCAAGAAACAAGAGGATAGTGCTTTCAAATTTATCTATGACACAATCTAGTGATAAGAATATTTCAGGAAGTCTTACTATGGAGTTTTATGCTGTTCCTAAAATAGGGGATGAAGATAGTGACTACTCTAAATGGATTTTAAATAACAAATATGGTAAAGATTCACCTTTTGGAGGTCAGATTTCAACCTTATCAACAACTATTGAAGATTCGGCAAAACAAAAGGAAGAGAAAAATGATTTTTCTATGATTGCTAAACCTATAAATTCTGATTTACCGACACTTACTATAGGTAAAGATAGTGATCAAAGTAGGACAAGCTATTTGTATGCAGATAACTCTAATGTAGAAAAGCTTGAGGTAGTATTTACTAAAGATAAAGATGGAAACTATTATTACAAGTATAAGACTAGTAAAAATAGCTATCCTTTACAGTACAGTTCTAAAGGAATTGGATTTAAACCGACATCAGATGATATACGATTTAATATATTTTCAACACTAAGGCAAGGAACTAGTGATAAGGCAGGGGTAGATCTAAAAGTTATAAACAATACAGATAAGGTGGTTTCTATAATAGTAAATGGCGATGACGGAACAGATCCTCGAGTCAAGATAACAGGTGAGGGAACAGCTGTTAATGTCACTCAAAGGTAGTGTGATATATTATGAGATATAAGAAAAAAGGATTTTCTCTGATTGAGATAATAGTGAGTCTAGCTATTGTAGCTATCATTATGATTCCACTAAGCAATGTAATTCTTACATCGGTGAAGACCAATAAAGGTGGGGAAGATAAGCAACAAGCTGCATATGTGGCACAACAGGTTTTAGAAGGCTTGAGAAATTCATCTAGCTTAGAAAATAGTAGTGGTTTTATACAACAAACTATATCAGTAAATAGTTCCAATAAAACTTTTACAGGAACTAGTGATGGAGTTTATAATCCAATAAATATAGGAAACTTCGTTGTTAATCTGAATTTAAGCAGGGATACTTCAGTGAATTTATCTGACCCAAGTAATACCGTTAGTTATGATGGAGTGCTCACCATCGGTGGAGATAACACTTCTAAGAATTATTCATTTTCTGTGAATAATTCACAATGTAACTTTACGCTTAATGAGGATAGTCTATACATTGAGGTTAATGATGATAATACTATCTATTTCAAAAAGCGGGATGGTACAACAAGTACATTCACAACTATTGGCGAAACATTTTCCAAGATTAAAATTGCATTTGCTGATAATTATTCTGCTACAAACTTATTGAATATATATTTGAAGAACAATAGGAAGAATGAAATAAGTAGTTATATGGAAAGAGGCAGCAGTAATTCAGCTATAACACCTAATGGTGGAGTTGTAACGGTGTATAATATTTCTACTAATAAAAATAAAACTCAAAGCTATAACGTTAATATAACTATAAACAAAAATGGTAACTCAATATATAACCTTAAGTCTAGCGTAGTAAAATAGGAGGTGAAATTGTGAGAAGGAAAAAAGGTAGTACCTTGGTTACAGTAGTGGTTTTGTTTGCTGTAGTTTTTACAGTTGGAACAGCTGTTTTATCTATGACAGTAGTTGACTATAAATCTAGAATTACAGAAAGTAAAAGGATAGAGCATTTGTATGGAGCTGATTCAGGAATTGATACAGCTTATAATATCGCAGGTAGCGTAATAAAGCTTGCTATAACACAGGGAAATAGTGCTGCAGAAAGTCACTTTGATTCTGGGACAAATAGTATAAATAGTATATTGGATAGTGAGATTTCCAAAATGCGAAATAATCAGACTTGTGCATATCCTAGGACAGGAGCTCCAACTAAAAGTAGATTGATCAATGATGATTATACCGCAAATGATGATGGGATAAAAAGTTTGCTTAATGATTACTTTAAGCCAGTTTACAAAAGCTTTATAGAGCAATATTTGCTTAACTGTATTAGAGAAAAGAAGACAATAGCTAACCTTAATGCAGTTAATGATACTGATAAATACTCCTTTGTTCATTTTAATACAGATATAGAGCCTAGATTTGATGAAAGTGATTTTTATGGTGTGGACAGTTCTAACCAAAGGGTTGCAATAGGGGGAAGTCCAGTTAGGTATAAATTGAATTTAGTTTCAGTTTATCAAGATAATAATGGTAATGAAGCGAGAAAGGTAAGTGCTGTTTATTATATAGATATACCTAACTATTCAGGTACTTATGGTAAGAAATCTGTTACGTTGCCTATGAATGGAGTCATAAAGAAGGCAATAGCTGCAGATGGAGATTTAATAATAGATTCTGTAAATACAGCCAATGTAAGTGGTGATGTATTTATAAAAGGGAGTGATAATACTGGAAGTGGGTCCATAGCATATACCAAATATAGCGGTGGTATAGCTGTAAATAACAGTGTAAATGTAAATTTTTACAATGGAAAAGTGGTAACATCTAGGACTTTTAGACTATTAAATAACGCTAATAATGTTAATGTAACTGACGATAATTTATATGCAAGTAATATTTATGTAGGAAAAGATGAGAATGGAAGTGCTTATGATTCGCATTTAAATGTAACCAAAGCTGCTATAATTGATAATGATCTAGCAATGAATGCGACAAGTAGCTATGCTCATCTTAACGGTGGTCTTTATGCAATAAGTGATATAAGGAGAACGGATTATGCAAAGGCTGGAGCTAAGGAGAAATCTTCAAGCAGTATTATAATGAATTCAACTGATGATAGTTCCGAGATAATTGTTAATGGGAAAGCTTACATTATGGGAACAGCATATATAAATACTAGTGAAGCTTATCAAACTGGTGAATCAGTAGCAGTAAAAGGTAATTATAATGCATACGCAACTATGATACCACAGGATGGAGCTGATTATCTTTTTAAATATTATAATCCGCTCACTCTTATTGATAAGAAAGATATAACTGTGTTTGATAAGGCCGCTCACTTCTACAATTATGCAACAAATAGTAAATACAATGGATCTCTTAATATAACTAAGAAAATTTCACTACCAACTAATAATAACAGCACTATAAGTGTTGGGGCTTTCATAAGCAATGGCATTGTTTATAAATCCAATTACACTGATGATAGCAGTTTTCAAAGTGATTTGTTAAGTAAACAATATGAATTTGCTCAGCAAGTTTATGAGATGGGAAATGTGCCCACTACTGATACTGTAACATTAAGTAAAGATTATAATAATGGTGCAGTTGTTAAGAATGTATCAAATCAAATAAATCTACCTCAAAATAATAGTAACGTAGATTATACAGATATAAGTAATGACAGCTCTAATAATTGTATAATAATCAATACCAATCCTAATAAAAGGATATTTATAAAAGGTAAAAACTATTCCTTTAAGGAAACTCCGGTTACTACTGGAAGTAATCCTGATATAGTAATAGATAGACAAAATAATCAGAATATGAGCTCAGTTATTATTTCAGCCGGAGATGTGTATTTAAGCGGGAATATTAGTTACACAGGTACTATAATTACTAAAGGAAATGTAAAAATACAAGGCAGAGCATCTGGTGAAAATATTAGCATTACTCAAAATAGTGATATTGTAAATAAAATTTGTACTAAGTATTATAGTAAGTTAAAAAGCATTTTAAATATTAGTGATGTAAATAGCCAGATTGCAAGTAACACTCTGGTAGTATCTGATTCAGTTCAAAATGCAGTTAATCTCAATGATATTATCCACAAAGGATTATGGAAAATTGAAAGGTAGTAGAGGTGTTTGATTTGCATATTAAGAAAAAGGCATTTACAGTTATTGAACTTCTAATAACGTTAGCTTTGATTGCAATAGTAAGCTCTATAATATATTCGTTTTATTTATCAAGCAGTAAAACTATGGACGAAACTAATACTAGATCTGCGCTTCAACAGGATGGGCAAATTGTGCAAAATTCATTATTAACTTATGGCAATCAGGCAAGTTCTATAGCTATGATTAATAATATAGCACCTACAAGCAGTGGAAATTCTATACAAGTTAATAGTCTAAAATTGGTTTTATACGCAAATGCCAATCAAACAGTTGAATACGACTATGATAATACTTCAAAAAGATTAAGTGAAATTACATCTAATTTAAATGGCACTGGAAGTACTACAAAAACTTTATCTAGTAATGTCCAAAGTATACAAATTTCTCCTATAGGTCAGTATTATAATAATGCTGATGGAATTGCAGTAAGTATAACCTTAAGCAATAAGGGGATAAGCTATAGCACTTCCTGCAAATTAATCTTTAGGAACAAGGGCGTTACTAATCCTTGATATAAGCTAGAGAATATGTAAACTCTTGCTTTAAAAATATCATAAGTAACTATTCAGCTATTCAAATAATTTAGTATAGGCTATAAAATTAATTTTCATAAACCCCTTTCTATTATTGTTAGTTTTTGATATTATATAGCCTGTCTTAAAAAACTAATGATAAGGTGGTGACTTCCGTGAGTGAAGGCAAAATAATTGAAATCTATAATCAAGGATTAACACAAGTCATGAGTGTTATTAGAGAACTTACTAATGAAATCAAGAGTTTAAATTCTCAAGTAGAAACACTATCGAAGGATAATAAAGCCCTTTCAAATCGTGTTAAATCACTAGAAAGCCAAGTTAATAAAAATAGTAATAACAGTAGTAAACCACCATCATCAGACGGTTTTAAAAAGAAAACTAAAAGTTTAAGAGTGAAGACAGATAAAAATCCCCGGTGGTCAAGAAGGTCATGAGGGAAAGACTCTTGAACTCAATGATAATCCTGACGAAATAATCATACACACAGTAGATAAGTGTGATATCTGCGGAACATCTTTACAGGATGTAAAATCGGAGAGAAATATTATCCGCCAAGTAGTTGATATACCAGAGATAGAAGTTAAAGTTGTTGAACATAGAGCAGAAATTAAAAAGTGTCCAAAATGTAGAAGAAAAAATACCGGTAAATTCCCAGAGGGAATAACCAATACAGTACAATATGGAGAAAAGATAAAGGCTGTATCTGTTTATTTAACTCAGTATCAATTGATTCCGTATAAACGTGGTGCAGAGTTAATTTCAGATTTATTTGATATAAATTTAAGTCAAGGATCAATGGTTAATTTTAATGAATCTTGTCATGAAAACTTGAAACCTATTGAGAAAAATATAAAAGCATCATTAATTAATTCTCAAGGTGCTGTACATTTTGATGAAACAGGTTTGGCTATAGATAAAAAGCGTCAATGGTTACATGTTGCTTCAAACGAGAGATATACATATTATGAAGCACATGAAAAGCGTGGAAAAGAAGCTGTTGACTCTATAGGTATTTTACCTAATTTCATCGGAACAGCAGTCCATGACTGCTGGAAAACATATCTTCAATACACAGATTGTGATCACTCTCTGTGTAACGCCCATATTCTCAGAGAACTAAATGGTATCTCTGATCTAGAAAAACAATCATGGGCTGAACCAATGAAAAATCTACTAATTGAGATAAAGAAAGAAGTAGATTTAAATTGGAATATTGCTAATGCTTTAACCTTAGATAAAATAGAAGCTTTCGAAAAAAGATATACTCAAATCTTAGAAGATGGTTTCAAAGAAGATTATATTGCCAATAGTGAGTCTTATGCTAAAAAGAAAGCAAAGAAAAGTGCTAGCCTTAATTTATTAAATAGATTAAGTACTTATAGAGAACAGATACTTGCTTTCATGCATGACTTTGATATACCTTTTGATAATAATCTAGCAGAACGAGATCTGCGAATGGCTAAGGTTAAACAAAAAATCTCTGGAACCTTTAGAAGTGTTAGTGGCGCTAAAGCATTTACTCGTATTCGTGGATATGTATCCACGGTGCGAAAGCAAGGCATGAATGCACTTAAGTGTATAAACTCTACATTTACAGAAAATCCAGTTGATCCGACCTTGGCTTAGATAAGATTATTTAAGGGGTATTAAGGACTTTGATACCCCTATTTGTCATATCTAAAATTTTATCAAAAATAAAATTATATGCTATAGCTGAATAGTTACTATCATAAACCATAGTAGGTGGTGATGAAATGAATTTAATTAAGAAAAGAAGAAGATTTTTTACTTATATTATAGCTTTTATATTTGTGTTGTCTTTGATACCAATACTAAATTATACAAAAGCTTTAGGGGACGTAACTCAGCCTAAAAAACCAGTTTTAATAATATCAGATCCTGTGATAACTAAGAGTCAAGGTAAGGTTTATGAAGATGTTACTGTTACCTATCACGTTCAGCCACAACCTTTGGCAATTGGGGATATAAATGTTATTAGCAATAAAGAGATTGTATTAGTATTGGATACATCGGGAAGTATGAAGAGTACTATGGGAAGTAGTACAAGAATGGCTGCACTAAAGACTGCGGCAACAAACTTTGTTAATAAGTTTTCTAATACAGCAAATACTAAGATAGCCATTGCAACATACTCAACCTACGCTAATTATGATGGTAATAGCACTAGCTTGCTGTCTCCGTCAATAGCCTCAGAAAAAGACCAATTGAATTTTAAAATAAATAGTCTCATGGCTTCTGGTGGAACAAATACTGGTGATGGTATAAGATCGGCACTAAATATACTAAGCGGCACAAGGTCTACAAATACAAGAAAATACGTAATATTGATGTCTGATGGGGAACCTACTTTATATAACTTTAATAGTAATTGGAATATAACTTCAGATGTTCAAACATGGACAGCTTATAATTACTACTATCAATATAGACAGACAGCATATGGGTATTATACTAGTTTAACAGATTCAGATTCTAACGTTATAGGAGGAAATGGATCAGATGATAATGGATATTATAATACTTCTGAAAAAGGCAGAGGACTTGGATATGCAAAAGTTATGGCTAAGCAAATAGCAAGCTCCAACTATTCTAGCTATGAGATAGCTTATAGTGATGGAAGTTCTGCTGATAAGATGCAACAGATAGCAACCGAAGCGGGGGGGCTGTGTTTTAGCGCAAATAGCGCGACTGCTATAGATGATGTTTATGGCAGGATTGCAGATAATATAAGAGCAGATTATAGCGTTGAAAATGTAAAGTTTAACTTTACGCTTCCTTCTAATATCGTTTATACAGGGTCAACAGTAGATGTCGCTATAAATGGAAGCACTTATAGTAAGCAATATAATAATATATCCTATACCTTTAATGCAGCAAATAATAGATACGAAGCACAAGGATTTGATGTGATTTTTAACTTTAAAGCTAATAAAAGTGGAAGTTATACATTAGGTCAGAATTGGAATATAACTTATACTGCTACTGATGGTAGTACAGCAACTCAGGCCTTGCCTACGGTTCAATACACCGCTAGTAAAATGAGCATAGGTTTTAATCTGCAGAGAAGTTTACCTGGGTATTCAGATCATGTTAATACTAATAAATTACAAGAGGTTGATTACGCTATAACTCCACAGGCAATTCTAATGAACTATATCAGGAAGCCAAAGGAAATAGTTTTGGTTGTTGACTCTCAGTATAGTAAAAAGGATTATATAAACTCATTTATAGACCAGTTTTCCAGAGCCACTGATGTTAAAATTGCTTTGGTTACCTATGGACAGGGGGCTTCCATAAGTAATTTTGGAACTACAACTCCGATTTACTTTCAAAGTGCTACAAGCAGTAGTTCCATAAAGAATGCTGTAAGTAGAATTACTAGTCAAAATGGATCTAATTTAGGTGATGGACTAAGAAAAGCGATGTTTGTATTAAATGATGGGAATGATGTAAGTAGAAGCATAATAGTATTTGGAGAAAATAATCCTAATTATTATACTTATACTAGTAGTGCTGACGGTTCCCAGGCTTATTACGAAGCTTTAGATAACAATAGTCCTAATTCCAGTGATGACGGAACAAATCCATTAACTTATGGTAATGATGCTAACAAAGCTTCACAATATGCTATAGAAATGGCTAATGTTATAAAGAGTGATAAAAACTTGAATATAGCGACTATTTGTGCAGGTGATGATACAAATGATGATGTAATTAAATCAGTAGCTTCAACCAATGGAACTGATTTTAATAAGTTAGTTCAAAGTCAAGATGTACTTTATTTATATAATGTTGTGAATAGTGATTTGATTTTAAATGGAAGTGTGGATGAGACACTTCCTACTGGAATACAATATGAAGATGGTACCACAACATCTAACAAATCAATTAAACTTTTTTATACCTATAATAGCTCATCAGCTAGTTATATTGGAATGCCTAAAACAACAACAAGTTATATTAAAGCAACTCAGTTGGGTAACTTTGATTTAAATAACTGTGTGTTAAATTATAGTGATTTAGAGGGGATACCTATGAGCACAAACTTCGCCTCTATACCATTGAAGGTTTTAAATGATTATGCAATAGAGCAAGGTATATTTATGCCTAACAAAATAGATACGGCTAGTTCAGGTATTATAGGAGAGAGTTATATATTAAATAGTATTAGTAACTATGGGACTACTAGTGGAGCAATAACAAGTGCTGGAGCTCTTATAAAAACAAGTGGACAGCAAACTAATGTTGAGCTTAATATAAATAGTACCAAAACATCCAATTTTTACTTAGATTCTCACTATGGTGTAAATGTGGATTTATACAAGGTTGGTAGTGATAATAAATTGGTACTAATAAGTAGTAGTAATGTAGCTACAAGCGTAGAAACCTCAGGTACTTCTGATTATGATAAATCTATGAAAAATATAAGCATTACAGTACCGATAGCTGCTAGTTCTACTTTGGCTGATAGTTACTATATTATTAATTATACCTACAAGAATGGGTACAATGGTACTGTGCCTAGCACTGGAGTAACCATTTATGATAATTGTAAAATAGGAACTAGTGTATCTCAAGACTTTCAATATAATATAGTTGAAGCACCTGATTTATTTTAAGATACAGAGAATAGAGATAAAAAAACACTCATTAAAATATTAGAATATTTTATGAGTGTTTTTTTTCTTTTGTTAAAATAATAATTTATTTTAAGACCTGTTGTAAAATGAAATTGAACTAATAAAAAAATCCATAGTGGATTATTCTGTGTTATGATTTAATTGCCAAACCAAAACATACACGGAGGATAATCACTATGGACTATCAAAATAATAACACAGAATCACGTAAAAATAAACATTTGAATTTTAAAGAGCGTATGATTATCCAGCTTCGTATAAAAGATGGCCATTCAGCTTATAGGATAGCAAAGGAACTAGGTAGACCAATCAACACTGTTTTAAATGAAATTCGTCGTGGAACTACCATTCAAATTAAGCAAGGAAAGCACATTGAAATATACCTTGCCGATACTGGCGAAGCAGTATATAAAAAGAATCGCATAAACTGCTGCAGTACTTTTAAACGCTTAAAATGCAGTGAATTTATCAAGTATACTGTGGATAAAATTAAAAATGCTTCATGGTCACCAGATGCTTGTGTTGGTAGAGCTATCGCTAACGGTAGTTTTGAGCGATCTCAAATGGTCTGCACAAAAACATTGTATAACTATATAGATCTTGGCTTATTAGATGTAAAAAATACTGATTTACCAATAAAGCTACGTAGAAATACAAAGCCTGCTAGGGTTAAAAAGCACAAGAAGAAACTTGGTTCTAGCATATCAGATCGCCCAGTAGAGATAAACACTCGTAATGAGTTTGGTCATTGGGAAATAGATACTGTTATTGGCGAAAAATCCAATAATGATAACGCACTTCTTACAATAGTTGAACGTAAAACTAGATATGCTATGGTTGTAAACATTGCAGCTAAAACCGCTGAAGCTGTTACTGATGCTCTAAATAGAGTACGCAGTTTATTTGGCGACCAGTTTAGCCAAGTTTTTAAAACTATAACTGGTGATAATGGTTCAGAATTTGCTAACTTATCCACACTTGAAAATGAAACTGATACAAAGGTATATTTTACTCATCCATACTCATCTTTTGAAAAAGGTACTAATGAGCGTCATAATGGTCTGATACGTCGTTTTATCCCGAAGGGTAACCGTATTTCAAACTATACTTCTGATGAAATTGCTTTCATAGAAGAATGGATGAATACTCTTCCTAGGAGAATACTTAACTACAAAACTCCTGAGGAACTGTTTGAATCACACCTGGATCAAATTTATAAACTCTAAGTAAATGCAAGTGTTTGTATCATAAATAGAAATTAGTTCAATTTGTTATTGCAATTAGTCTAATTTATTTTAATAATTAATGATACAAGTAAATTTTAATAGGAGATAAAGAATTAAACTTATATATAGTGCATCTAATATTAGGAAGATATTCATATTGTTAGAATACATTATTTATTTAATAAGCGATAAACTAAATTTATGTATGAAGTGAAGGGATAAACATCTATCTGATAGAAGTTATGAATAAAATAAATCATATTTTTATCATCAAAACAAAAATTTCAATAATAATTGACAAGCCTCGCTGCATATTCTATAATTAAATAAAATTTAAATAAGATAAAGCTATTTACTCGTATATCCCTTGGATAAGGCAAGGAGTCTCTACCGGAAACCGTAAATTCCCGACTATGAGTGAAATTGGTATACTATAATCTTTTATAGCGTATTGACTTCACTTGGAGTTGATATGCTTTTTTTGTTTTAAATTATAGGATTTGTTAATTATAGTACATAAATGCAATTTGACTTGCAAGAAATATTAAAAATGAAATTTATTATTTAAATTAGGAGGATCAGGAATGGCTACAATATGGAAAACTGGATATACCTTTGATGACGTACTTCTTGTACCACACAAATCAGAAATATTACCTAATCAAGTGGAGACTAAAACTCAACTTACTAAGAAGATAAAACTTAATATACCGCTTTTAAGTGCAGGTATGGATACTGTTACTGAAGCAAAGATGGCTATTGCTATAGCAAGAGAAGGCGGAATAGGTATAATTCATAAAAACATGTCCATAGAGGAACAAGCAAAAGAGGTTGATAGAGTAAAGAGACAGGAAAATGGAGTTATAACAGATCCTATATTCCTATCAAGAAACCACACCATAAGAGAAGCAAATGAACTTATGGCTCAATACAGAATCTCTGGAGTGCCTATAACTGAAGATGGAAAGCTAATTGGAATAATAACTAATAGAGATATATTATTTGAAACAAACTTTGATAGACCAATAGATGAGCTTATGACTAAAGAAAATCTTATAACTGCAGCAGAAAATACTACAATAGATGAGGCTAAGGAAATACTTAAGAAACACAAGATTGAAAAGCTTCCTCTAGTAGACAGTGAAGGATTCTTAAAAGGTCTTATAACAATAAAGGATATTGAAAAAGCAAGAGTATTCCCAAATGCGGCTAAGGACGAAAAAGGAAGACTTTTATGTGGAGCAGCTGTAGGGGTTACTGGAGATATGGTAGAAAGAGTTGATGCATTAGTTAAGGCTCAAGTTGACGTAATAACTATAGATACAGCTCATGGACATTCTAAGGGAGTTTTAGATGCTGTTAGAACAATAAAGAACTTATATCCAGAGTTACAAGTTATAGCTGGTAACGTAGCTACTGCAGAAGCAACAAGAGATCTTATAGAAGCTGGTGCAGACTGTGTTAAGGTAGGCATAGGACCTGGATCAATCTGTACTACAAGAGTTGTATCCGGTGTTGGAGTACCACAGCTTACTGCTGTTATGGATTGTGCTGAAGAAGGAAGAAAGTACGGAGTTCCAGTTATAGCTGATGGAGGAATAAAGTATTCTGGAGATGTAGTTAAGGCTTTAGCTGCTGGTGCAACTACTGTAATGATGGGGTCATTACTTGCTGGATGTGAGGAAGCTCCAGGGGAAATGGAAATATATCAAGGAAGAAACTACAAGGTTTATAGAGGTATGGGATCACTTTCAGCCATGGCTGCAGGAAGCAAGGATAGATACTTCCAAGAAGGAAGCAAGAAACTTGTACCAGAAGGTGTTGAAGGAAGAGTTGCTTACAAAGGATATTTATCAGAAACAATATATCAATTAGTTGGTGGCATTAAATCAGGTATGGGTTACCTTGGTGCAAAGACACTAGAAGATCTTTTTGAAAATGCTAGATTTGTAGTTCAAACTTCAGCTGGTCTTAGAGAAAGTCACCCACATGATATTAACATAACTAAAGAAGCTCCAAATTACAGTGTAAATCAATAATTAAATAACTTGATATATACCTAAGGTTCGAATATAATTGTTAGTGGATATACGAAAGTATTTGAAATAATTATATTAATAGTTCGGAATGGTACGTATAAAGTATGTATAAAAAAAAGATGCCTGGTGCTGAAGTGAAGCTATAATATAACTATTTTAATATTATTGTTTCATACCATACCTGGTATCTATGACTTATTTAACTGTTATTAAAATTTTTAATATAGAGATCTAATTTCATACCTAAAATGGAGGAAACCAATGAATAGAGAAATTGTTTTGGTAGTGGATTTTGGTGGACAATATAATCAGCTTATCGCAAGAAGAGTAAGAGAATGCGGAGTTTATTGTGAAATAATACCTTACACTTATAGTTTAGAAAAGATAAGAGAAAAGAACCCTAGCGCCTTAATATTTACTGGAGGTCCTAATAGTGTTTATGGAGAAGACTCTCCATCCATTGATAGAGAAATCTTTAATATAGGAGTACCTGTATTAGGAATATGCTACGGTGACCAATTAATGGCACATAAGCTAGAAGGAAAAGTTGCAACAGCTCCAGTTAGAGAATATGGAAAAACTAATGTGAATTTAGATAATCAATCAAGATTATTTAAGGGAATAGATGGTAGTGAGACTTGTTGGATGAGTCATACAGACTATATTGCCGAAGCTCCTAAGGGCTTTAAGATAGTTGGTCATACAGATGTTTGTCCTATAGCAGCAATGGAAAATGAAGATAAGAAGCTTTACGGTGTTCAGTTCCATCCAGAAGTTGAGCATACTCCATTTGGTAAGAAAATGTTTGAGAACTTCTTATATGACATATGTGGACTTTCTAAGTCTTGGTCTATGGCTTCTTTTGCAGAAGAGAAGATACAAGAAATAAAAGAAATAGTTGGCGACAAGAAGCTTATCTGTGCACTTTCTGGTGGTGTTGATTCATCTGTTGCAGCGGTTTTAGTTCATAAAGCTGTTGGTAAGCAATTAACTTGTATATTTGTTGACCACGGTCTACTTAGAAAAGATGAAGGGGATCAAGTAGAAAAGATCTTCAGTGAGCAATTTGATATGAACCTTATAAGAGTAAATGCTCAAGAAAGATTCTTATCAAAACTTGCAGGTCAAGCTGACCCTGAAACAAAGAGAAAGATAATCGGAGAAGAATTCATAAGAGTATTTGAAGAAGAAGCTAACAAGATAGGTGAAGCTAAATTCTTAGTTCAAGGAACTATATATCCAGATGTAGTTGAAAGTGGAACAGGAACTTCTGCAGTTATAAAGAGTCACCATAACGTAGGTGGACTTCCAGAAGATATAGATTTTGAGCTTATAGAACCATTAAGAGAATTATTTAAGGATGAAGTTAGAGCTGTAGGTGAAGAGCTAGGTATACCTCATAACTTAGTATGGAGACAGCCTTTCCCAGGACCAGGTCTTGCAATAAGAGTACTAGGTGAAGTTACTGAAGAAAAGCTTCATATAGTAAGAGAAGCAGACGCTATATACAGAGAAGAAATAGCTCTTGCTGGCCTTGAAGGCAAGATATGGCAATACTTTGCTGTATTACCTGACATAAGAAGCGTAGGAGTTATGGGAGATGAAAGAACTTACTGCCATACTATAGCTTTAAGAGCAGTAACCTCATCAGACGGAATGACTTCAAACTGGGCTCATATACCATACGAAGTACTAGATAAGGTATCTAGAAGAATAGTCAATGAAGTTCAAGGAGTAAACAGAATTGTTTATGACGTAACTTCAAAACCACCAGCAACTATTGAGTGGGAATAGACTGTTCTAAGCAGTGAAATCAGTTGAAACCTTTGAAATACAAGGAAATATCAATGAAATAACTGTGAAATATAAGTGAATATTAGTTATATAAAAAGTCTTTATGACATGTTTAATTACATGATATGTCATAAGGGCTTTTTTCTTTTATTTCATTATTTTTAGGAGGTAATCAAGAAATGCAAAAAGGAGATTTCAGAGGGACAAGGTTATTTAAACAAAAAGGCAAGGAATCAGTATTATATGAAACATTATTTGAACAATTTTATAAGTCAGCAGAAATTAAAGGAAGGGCAGTAGACACTTTAAGAACATATAGACACCACAATAAATATTTTCTAGAATTCCTTTGCTATAAAACAGGAAAGAACAATCCAACCTGTGAAATTATAGATTTTGAACTTATGGAGGATTATATAAGCTATTTACAACAGATTAAAGAGATAAAAAACAATATCACAATTAACTCTTATATGCAAAATGTAAGTCCTGTAATTAAATATGGATTCAAAAAGGGATATATTTATAAAGATTTTCAGTTTCCTTATTTAAAGGTACAAGAAACTTTTAAAGAAATATATACTCCTGAAGAAATAGAAGTGTTATTGGAAAAGCCAAAGAAAAGTAATTTTGTTGAAATTAGAGATTGGGCAATAATTTGGACATTAGCATCTACAGCTATAAGAGCAACAGAATTAAGAAATTTAATTGTACAGTCTGTTGATCTAATTAATAGAAGTATTGCTGTTAATAGAACAAAAAGTAAAAAGCCTAGATATGTACCAATTTCAACTTCACTTTGTGAGGTGTTAGAAGAATACTTGGAAGTTAGGGAGGGGGAGGGGGAAGGATACCTATTCCCAACAGTTTTTAATACTCAAATGGAAAGGTCAACTTTACAGAAACAAATTAAAAGATATTGCAATGAAAGGGGGATTGAAAAGTGTTCATTACACTTATTTAGACACACATTTATAACAAATTCAGTAAATGCAAATGTTAGTCCTTTGATTCTTAAAAGGGTAACAGGACATTCAACACTGCATGAATTAAATAAATACTATAATGCAAGACTTACTGATGTTGTTGCAATAATAGATGATGTTGCACCCAAAATTAATAAGAAACAACAATATTTTAAGAATAAAAAATAAAGGGAAAGGTGCTACCAACACCAATCCCAGCAAGATTTTAGATACCAACTAGCATAATTGAATATAGAAAATCTTAAGTTCATTTTAGCATGTTCAGAAACATGTTTCAATGACATTTAAGTATGTGTTGAGATAGGATTAATCACATAATAAAATAACCTATCAGGAATGGTGCTACATCCCCCCACAGTATGAAAAAAGTTACTAAAGGGTAAGGGATAGTTCTGTGCTTTTTTACTGTATCAAGAAAGCACAAATCCCCTGATTGAATGGATTCAGGGTTAACAAAAACATTAGGCTGGATGTCCTGAAGTCATATGACTTGGCAAGATTATAGTAAGATTACCATGTAATTGTTGTTCTAGGGTAGGAATGGAGCAATTAAGGCTGTAATGCTGATACAGATGTTTGAAAGGGTACAACTCTGATACACCAAACAATAATACCTTGCTTAACTGAAGTAAGGTTTCTATGCCCTTCAGGAGGTGTCCACTGGATTCCCAAACAATAGGCATATGTACAAGCAAAGGTAAATAGCAAAATCTAAATTATTATATTTTATAGCTTAATAAATACTTCATATGAAAAGAATATACTTTAAAATGTAGAAAATGAAAAGTATTAACTCTGAATATATAAATATAAGTTAGTTTTGTGTATTAGATAAGAGTGATGATTTCAAAGTATCATTTAAATAAAAAGTTTGAAGAACTTCTTTAAGTATAATTTCAATGTTGTTAGCTTCCCAATATGGGATTCTTATAAGTTTTATGTTATTTATTCTACAAAAGTCATCTTTTAATTTATCCCTTAAATTCTGAATTTTAAGCTTATCTTTACCACCAAAATATTTAACTGGTTTAAAGTGTTGTATTCCATCAAATTCAATAGCAAGTACATTTCCATTATTATTTCTCAATACAAAATCAAATAAGTGCCTTTTTAATCCTTCAAAGCTATATTGATGTTTGTAGCTTATACCATTGTTTTCTAAAAAAGTTATTATCCTCTTTTCACCAAAGCTTGTATTACATTTATGACAGGCACTTAATCCCCTTAGGAAGCTATCAGGTGAAACTTCAAATATATGTCCACAGGTAGTGTGCTTAAGTTGTGTTCTTGTTCTTGCACCATTGTATACTCCAGCAAGCTCATATTCTCCATTAAACTTAATTAAGATTTCTTTCTTGAATGAATCTTCTGTTTTCCATACACACCCATTACACTTAGGACACCTTCTATGTTGCATTAAAAATTTATCAGGTGTAACTAAATACTCATAACCACAGATATTATGCTTAACTTTAATTTTTGTTCTTGCATTTATGTAGGGTTCAAGAAATGAATATTCATTACTAACCTGTTCATGTACTCTATTTAAAAATACTTCATTAGATATTGGCTTGCACTGAGGGCTTCTTTTGGTAGCACATTTGGGACAAGTTATTTGACCACTGTCTTTGAATTTTACAAAAGCTTTTTTAAACACATTACCACACTTACATTTAAATAACATCTTTGTAGAATTTGATTTATATATACTGGATAATAGAATGCAATCTGAAAATTTCTCCACATATTCTCTTACATATTCCATAGTAAGTTTTCTAGGCATATAAGTACCTCCCAAATTAAAAGGTTGTAACTTTAATAGTGAATTATTTTATTTGATAAATTTGAATTGTCATAAAACCAATTGCAAAGCTAGTAGAACAACTCATATTTTCTATGGAAGTTAATCTCAAACTATAATTATTTATATTTTACCCATTTAGACAAGCTGTTATACCTGTTAGTTTAGATTTGAAAGATCCAGTGAAAGTGGATTTAACTTTTTATCATAGTAATTAAGTTAAAAAATATTTAAATGTCACAAATAAGATAAGTTATTTAATATATCCTTTGAAAATAAAATAATCAGGGGGAATACAAATGAATAATTTAGTAATACACAGTATTAATGGGGTTTTGATGGTAGATAGTAGGGAAATAGCTGAAGTGATAGGGAAAGCACATAACAATTTAGTAAGAGATATAGATGGATATAGTAAAGTTATAAGTCAAAACTCAAATTTGAGTTCTGATAAGTTTTTTCTAGAAAGTAGTTATATAACTGGAACTGGAAAAGCATATAGATGTTACCTATTAACTAAAAAAGGCTGTGATATGGTTGCTAATAAAATGACAGGTGAAAAGGGTATTTTATTTTCAGCAACATATATAGAGCAGTTCTATAAAATGGAGGAAACTTTAAATAATCAACAGATGAAGCTTCCAACTACATATAGAGAAGCATTACTACAATTAGCTCAAGCTGAAGAAGAAAGAGAACTTTTACTATTAGAAAATTCCAAAGTAAAGGAATTTGCTGAACAAAACCATGAAAAGGCAAGAGCATTTGAAATAATGTTTGAAATAACTGAAGGATTTGATGTTGAAGCAGTTTCAAAAGCTTTTGGGATTAAAGGATTGGGTAGAAATAATATGTTCCAATATTTAAGAGAAATAGGTTGGTTGACTAGAAAGAATATTCCAAGACAAATGATGCTGAATAAAGGATATATTATTGCAAAGCCTTATACATATAGTAAAGGAAATTATGTAATTAATGATATTAAAACACTTATAACTGAGAAAGGGGTTATAGCATTATATAAAAATCTATCTGAAACATACTTAAGCAAGAAATCTAAAACAATTGAAGAAGTGTTAGGAGGATTAGCACATGAGAAAAACAAGAACTAACAAAATATTTTTCAAAATTAATTAGTAGTTAAATTGTTATTTGTCCATTATAATGTCACAAATGAACTCCAGTATTTAATTTGTAGTATGTAGGGACTGAAGTTTCTACAATTTATTAATACAAGGAGTTTGATTATGTTAAATAATGAATTTAGTCAAGAGTTTGTAGATATCAAAACAGGAGAATACTTCACAAATGAGCAGTTAAGGGAATGTTTTTTAGCAGAAGAAACACTAAAGAAGTCAAAGCAAAGGGATGCATTTAGAAGAAAGCAACAAAAACACTGGACAAACCTAGAAGTTAAAGAAATGCTAGGTGGGGATTTTATACAACAGCAATACATTAATACTGTTAGTGTATGCTTGAGTGATTCAGGAAAGTTTGATTCTGCTTTTGCCTTTAGAATGGCATATTTAACTACTTATATGGATTTCAATAATATACTTGTGTTTGATGCATCCAGTAAGAAAATAACAAGATTTATAGAAGAAAGGGATTTGATAGAAGTTATGGGACTGGCTTCAAAGCAACTAAGGCAATTTAAAAAGACTTGTTTTGATACTGGAATACTGGAATATGAGGTTATAGAAGGTGCTAAGGCTATTAAAGTAAATAAGTTAATTGCATGTAAGGGTAAACTTCCAGCTTATTATAAAAGAAATAGTATAAGAGTATCAGTTCCATATTTACAGGACATATATAGTAGAGCAGAAAATAGAGAACATAAGCAATTAGGTTATTTAATTGGTCTGTTACCCTATATAAACTATGAATATAGTTTGTTATGTTTAAATCCTGAACAGGAATATAAAAATTATTTGCAACCATTAACAATACAGGATATATGCAAAATACTAAAATATGATATTACTAAAGCTTCAAGGCTTTTTGATGAACTTAGAAAAACAACTTTAAATGGACACTGTGTTTTTTGTGTTGCTGGAATAGGTAAAAAAGATGCTTTTTTTCTTAATCCTAAAGTATTTTATAAAGGGGTTACTCCTTCAGGACTCAAATGGCTAGAAGAACTATTTGAGAGTGCTGAAGCATGGGAAGATAGTAGGAAATTAAGAATTAAAAATAAGAAACCTATAGAAAGTTTAAAGCAAATATGTAAAGATGCAAAGATACTGAAATAGGTTCAATAGAGATTGATTTTTAAATTGATGGTGTTTATAACTTCTTAATCTAATTAACATAATCAACTAGACATTCTAGCACTATTATTAATAATTAACTAGACATTTTAGCCTAGCACTTTGGCACTATTGCTGGTTTATAGCTATGTTCCCTATATAAGTATATGTAGTGTACACATAAGAAGACATGCCCTAAAGGGCAAAGCCTAAAGGCTTACAACAAAAATAAGGCACAATCTTAAATATTTGTTTTAATAAACAAGCATAAACATAATAATTATTTAACAGTTGTGCCTGAAGCCATTAGGCTGAAGGCTGGGCTTTAGCTCATAAGTAAAATATTTGATTTTAGTAGGTATCAGTTTGATTTCATTCACAGTGTTAACCAATCATCAGTAGGAATTATAAAAAATAAGAAAGGAAGTCATTATACAGTAACTTCATTAATTATAACAATATAGATAATTAATATTGTGTTTAAACCACATATAAGTTATACAGAAATTGATAACTAGCTAGATTGCTAGTTATAAGTATATTAAGGGATACTTTTTAATATGATATTGCATTGATGCTGAAATAAACTTACAATTAATATATACATTGTAGAATGGTGGTGTTATTATGAAATTTTACCATATGGCAAGGAAAGGTTATTTAAGTCAAGGTCAAGTAATTCAATCAAGGCATATTGATAATATACAATGCATGGATGAATATACATCTAGTATGTTACAAGATTACTTCAATAATACATTTACAAATGGTGTGTGTGTACATGGAGAACATTACTTTGCAGTAGGTGGTGGTTATACATATATATACCCAATAACTGAATTATTGTTAGAAAAAGGTAGACAAGCAATTGATAAGAATTTGCCATCTAGAGTAAATGCTATTTTTTCACTTGATAATATTGATAGATTCAATCAATTATGTTCTTTAATGAAGGTAAATCTTGAAGACTATGACATATGGGAGGTTGAATCAGAGAATAGTTTCAGAGGTGATATGTTTTTAATTGATACTATTCAAGGACTAGTGATAAGTAATCAATCAATTCTTATTGCATCAATGTTGATAGACTATTATTGGAAAGGGGAACCATTGCAAAAGTTTTTAAAAAGTGATGAGCCTTTTTGGGAGTACTTATTACAACCACCAGTTAAGGTTATAAAAAAAGTAAATTTATGAGGTGCACAGTTTGGGGGATATAGATAAATTAAGAGGGCAAGAGTTATATGAGTCAATAAAAGAATATATTGAGTATGATGAATCTAAAAAAATTAATCAGAATATATTTAATAGAATAGTGTTTAACAAAGAGGAACTTTTATCACTATTTAATGAATGCAGTATTGAATTTGATGCTACAGGAATCTATGGAGATAAAACAGATTATTTTAAAGAATTTGTTCAAATAAGAGTTCCAATAGCATTAAAGAGTAAATTAGATAAATATGGGTATTATCTAGATGGTGTTTGTAGAATTTATTATAAGCCAAATGGTAAATATGAGCTTGCAGGTATTAATATATTACCTGATAGAAAAAGAATTGTATCTAGAAATATTGAATTTATTGAAAAGCAAGTACAGGTTAATATAGATCCTAAAAATATAGTATATGATAACTTTAAAATTCATGTAATTACTAATAGTTATGATAAGGTGGAAAAAGATTATATTATGGAAGCATGTAATTGTGGAATTAGTGGTAATAGGCTAGCAACAGCAACTATGATAGGGTGTGCAGCTGAAAGATTGTTGATTCTATTGTGTGAAGCATATTCTGCCTATTTAATTAAGCATGGTTCACAAACAGAAATCTCTAAGTTTAATAATGAAATACTCAATGCTAAGAAAGCTCATAAAAGGTTAGAGGGGTTTTTTAAAGTAATTTCAAATAAGAAAGAATTATTTAGTCAACTTGGATTTGAAAATCATGAAATTAATTTTTCTTTTTTGGATATAATTAGGCAGGTTAGAAATGATGCTGGGCACCCAACAGGTGTTGTGATTGAATCAGAAAGACTGCAAACAATAATTACAAATTACAGCTTACTTTATAATAAAATACATGAGTTAATTGATGCTTTATATAAATATGAATAGTATTAATTTAAAAAATGGGTTGGAGGCAATTTATGAATTTAGTAAAGGCAATTGATGAGGAAACAATTTTACAACAACAGGATTCACTTATAGAAAAGATAACAGGTAAAAGACAAGAGGTTAAACCTGATAGAGCTGATATGACATTTGGAGAAATAATTAATATGTATAGTAATAATGAAATTGTTATATCTCCAGAATTCCAGAGAGCTTTTAGATGGGAAGAAGAAAGACAAACAAGATTTATAGAATCATTACTATTAAGTATACCAATTCCTCCAATATTTGTTGCTGAGACCAAAGAAGGAGTGTGGGAGCTTGTAGATGGGCTTCAAAGACTATCAACTGTTCTGTCTTTTTTTGGACAATTAAAAGTGAAAGATAAAAACAATTTAGTCTTGACTGAAGGTTCATTAATTAAAGAATTAAAAGGGTTTACTATAAAGACATTGCCTGAAAGATATGTTTTGGCTCTAAAGAGAGCAGTTTGCAGGGTTGAAATAATTAGGTTTGATAGTGATGTAGAAATGAGATATGAATTATTCAATAGATTAAATACAGGTGGGGTAAAATTAAGTGAGCAAGAAATAAGAAATTGTATCTTTAGAGGATTTAGTAATGAATTCAATGCTTTTATAGTTGATTTATCAAAAAGAAAAGAATTTGAAGACAATGTTGCTAAAAAAGAAGATTCTAGAGAAAGAATGTATCTAGAAGAACTTGTTTTAAGATATTTTACACTTAAGAATTATGGGACAAGATATCAACATATACAGAAACATATGGATTCATATATGTTAAGTGTAACAAAAGGTGAAATATTGTTTGATTATAATGAAGAAGAAAAAATATTTATGAGAGTAATGAAAAAAATAAATGATTTGGGCTCAGAAGTTTTTAGATTGGAGACATTACCTTTCTCAACCAGTATATATGATCCAGTTATGATTGCCTTTTCAAACAATATAGATTTTATTGACAAATTGAGCAAAGAAGAAATTTGGGCAAAACTTGATGAAATGAAAAATGATGAAGAATTCAGAAAGCAGACTAAAACATCAAGTAGTAGTAGAAGTAGGGTTGTAAAGAAAATTGAAATTGCAAATCATATTTTCTCTGAAATAAAAGAAAAGAGACCTAAAGAAATTGTGAAGCCTAAGCAATTAAAACTTTTTTAGTAGTTATTCTTAAATAAATAAGTTGTATTAAGTATAGTTAATATATTCTTTATAGTTTCTACAGTTAAGATAAAAGATAGTATATTTTAAAATTTATAATGTTTTTTAATATAGTCAAATAGCTAATTAAACTCTTAATGATACAAAAATAAAAAATAAGAAGAATTCCAATATTATGAGATTACTATAATAATACAAACACTAAAAATAGATTTTAGGTGAATGATTAAAACAAAATTATTGATTTGATACACTATAGTAAATTGAATAAATAAATTTATGTTTTTTCATTAAATGACTATTAAACAAAATAGACTTAATGCATCATTTTAATATTTTAATAAGTCATAAAGTTAAGGCACAGCAATCAATAGAGTGTAAAGAAGTTTAAAGCATGTCTTATCAGAGATTTTTATTGAAAATATTATTTATCCTAGAGTGTTTCAAAACTATACTTTTGGAACAAAGAAAATAACACCCTTGAAACCCTGATTCTTTGGTGGATATTTGTATGGTTTGAAACAGACATTTAAACATAAAGTTTTTAGATACAAGGAAGAAGGTAGGTCATGTGATATGAGAATTTTATTTGATGAAAAAGAGCTGGAGGAAATATCAAGAAGAAATCAAGAAAGAAAAAATAGGGTGAATCCATCAGACTCAAGGAAGAAGCAGATTTATAAAATGAAAAGTTTAGGAACTTGTATTTGTGGCAAGCCTTCAGCTGTACCAACAGGATGGTGTATAGAATGTTGGAATAGGGTAGAAAATGAGATAATAGCAGAAGTAAATCAACCCAAATTCTAATTGTTTTAAAACATAATATTAGGCTAGTGAGTGATTTATAAAAAAATTAAATAGAGCAATGGGTTTTGTATGAAAGGTTTGGAGCTATAAGTAGATTAAGTTTCAAGCCTTTATTTGTCCATTATAATAGATTTTTAGCATTTATATTATAAGGGAAAATTATTATGTATCTAAATGTATACAAATAGAAACACTTTATGTGGTGAACTCAAAGTATGATTATTCTATTCAAGTTACTGTTTCTAAAGGTGTACAAACTAAATGTGAAATATTTCTAAAGTATAGTTGATGTTTAGAAACAAAGGTGGTATTATAATGTATGGAAATATTTATCACCCCATACAGGGGGCACAGGGGATAGTAGCTAATAATACAAGCTGTTTTAGAATAGATATAATAAAAATTAACTTAGTGGCAATATATGGAGGGAACCAAGTGGGCAAGAAGTTTGGATATGCTAGAGTGTCAACAGCTGAGCAGAATGAAGCAAGGCAAATAAAAGAATTTAAGAAACAAGGTGTTAATGAAGCACTAATATTTACAGATAAAGCTTCAGGAAAAGACTTTAATAGACCTGAATATACTAGATTAAAGGCAATATTATCAGCTGGTGATGAACTTTATATACACTCAATAGATAGGCTTGGGAGAAACAAGCAACAAACAAAAGCTGAATTTGAAGAATTAAAAAATATAGGGGTTATTATAAGGGTGTTGAATTTACCAACAACTCTAATTGAAGTTCCAGCTGGTAGTGAAGCTATGTTTGATATGATTAATAATTTAATGCTTGAAGTATTAACAACAATGGCAGAACAAGAAAGAAAAAATATAAGATCAATGCAAAGACAAGGAATAGATGCAATGGTTGTTGATTCTGAAACTGGTAAAAAAGTTTCTCAAAAAACAGGAAATGCAACAGGTAGACCAGCAAGGAAATTTCCTATAGGTTGGGAGGATGCTTATAAAAGCTGGAAAGAAGAAAAACTAACTGCAACAGCAACTATGGAAGTACTTGGATTAAAAAGAAATACATTTTATAGGTTAGTTAAAGATTATGAAATGGTTCAGAGTAAATAATAAGTAAATTACTGTGATTTGCAATATATTTTAGAAGAAATTAAATATGACAATAGTACAAAATATAACATCTTCTATGATTAAGGAATGAATCCAAAATAATAGAAGGTGTTTTGTGTTTAAAGATAATTTTTAAGATCTAATATATAAGGTTAATATGTAAGTGTAAATAATAAATACTAATATAAAAATATGAATTTTAGAAGGAAATTTTAATATAGTATAGAACATAAGGTATGATATGGTAATAAGGCTATATATGCAAGTTGTATGCAGGGCTAGTAGCTTAAGTAGGTTTATTAAAAATTAATATAAATTTAGATGAGATAATAAATTTATAATTCATAGGAGGATAATATGGAGTACATTTCAGAAGAAGGTTATATTCTATTCAGCAAGTACCCTGAAGAAATAGAAGAAAACAAATTTTTACTGATAGAAAACCCTGACAACTTTAAAAGGAAGCTTTTAGGGGAATTTGATACTGAAATAGAAGCCTATCAAATTTATAAGAAGGTAAGTCACCATAGGAAAAAGGTTGCTAAAGGTAAAGTCATTTACAAAACTGTTTTAGGAACTAGGCTTTTATGGGATTATGAAGAATATGATGAAATTAAATAGCTGTAACAATGGTAAAGTAAGGTGAATATTCAATGATAGAAAGTATTGAAATATTAGTTGTTCAAAATTATGACTTAGATTGTGAAAAGGTTTTTTATTGTGGTGATTCAGAACTTGAAGCATATAGGAAGTATAAAAACCTATCAAATGGTAAGAGGAATATTTTCAAAGCCAAGGTATATAAAAGAAATTTCTTAAATACACCTTTCATAATGAAATATGAGATATTAGAAATATTGGCTTAAGAGGAAAGATGATAAGATGAATGAAACTATTGAATTATTAGTAATACATATTGATGGGCAATATGGAGAAGCAATTTACAAGGCTGAAAATGAACTTGAAGCATATAGAAGATTTAAGAGCCTGAAAGGTAGGAAGAAAATTGTTAAAGCTAAAGTGTACTATCAAAATATAATGAATACACCATTTATAAAGAAGTATGAAGTACTTGAAACATTGGCATAAAGAAGTGAATACCAATAAATTTAAATTTTAACTTTAGTATAGAGTGTAGATTATATAATGTTATATTGAAAAATAACTTTCAAAATACAGTACATAATAGGAAACAACTTTTGATTTATTGTGAAATGATTAGTGAAATAGCAGTTGAAATGACTTGAAATATACTGTAAGATAGATACATGTCACAAAGAAGAAATAACAAATATTCATAAAGAACAGTTGTAGTCAATGAAGTTCAAGGAGTAAACAGAATTGTTTATGATGTAACTTCAAAACCACCAGCAACTATTGAGTGGGAATAGAATAACCTTTTAGAAATCAATAAAAATGCTATTTATAGGTGCTGCGATATTTCTTATATCGTGGCACTTGAGAACGTCCATCGATTTGTGTAAATTAGTTTAGACAAGTTGTTATGTATTTGGAAATTACCATAGGATAAAAGTTCCTGTGGTAATTTTTATTTTTTTGGATATTACTAATATTAAGAAAGTGTAGTTGATTTTAATGCTATTTTTAGCAATAACTTTATTATTATTCATATTTATTCAAAAAAGTTCAAGCCTATAGAATCTAGATATATTCCTCAAGTCTTTCTTTAAACATTATAGAAAGCTGTGCTAATGTTCCAGCCCAATTCTGATTGGGTGAAGTCCACTTACCCATTATTTGTTCAGTGGCTAAATATAGCGCTTTCCTAAGCGCGTCATCGGTAGGAAATGAGGTTCTTACTTTAGTGAATTTTCTTAGCTGTCTATTAAATCCTTCTAAAGCATTGGTAGTATATATTATCCGTCTTATATCTTGAGGAAAATCAAAGTATGTAGATAAGTTATTCCAATTATTATTCCATGAATCTATTACAATTTGATACTTATTCCCCCAAGTATCTTCCAAGTCTTTCAGGGCGACTAGAGCAGATTCTTTAGTAGCTGCCTTATACACCAACTTTAGGTCATTAATGAATTGTCTGCTATCCTTAGAAGCGATATATTTTATAGAGTTCCTTATTTGATGAACTATACAAGTTTGTATGTTGACATCGGGAAAAACTGCCTTTATAGCATCGGGCAGGCCTTTTAGGCCATCCATACAGGCTATAAGTATGTCTTTGACACCCCTATTTTTTAGGTCATTGCATACTGATAGCCAAAACTTAGCTCCTTCTTGTTCACCTATCCATATTCCAAGGATATCTTTGTAGCCTTTTAAGTCTAACGCCATGCAGATATATGTGGCCTTGCTAACAATTTTATGCTCATCTCTAACTTTAAAATGTATAGCATCCATATACACTATTGGATATACTTCTTCTAGAGGCCTATTCTGCCAGGCCACCGCTGTATCCATTACCTTATCGGTAATTTTCGATATCATTGATGGAGATATATCTACCCCGTAAAGTTCATCTATTTCAGATTTAATGTCATCTACAGACATTCCTCGTGCGTATAGGCCAATTACCTTTTTATCAAGCTCGTTGCATACAGTTTCATATTTCTTAACTATCCTAGGCTCAAATTCAGCTTTTCTGTCCCTTGGGACGGAAACATCTACATCTCCAAAACTGGTTCTTATATTCTTTTTACTATATCCATTTCTGTAGTTTCTATCATCACCTTCGTTACGCTCATATTTTTGTCTACCAAGATGATCTTCCATCTCAGCTTCTAGAAATTGTTGTAGTATATCTCCAAATAGTCTCTGCATGAGTCCATTCTTACCAACTAAGTCCTCCATGCTTTTACACTTATTTAGTTCACTTTTCAAATCAATATCTGGTACAACTATATTCTTCATTTTTTACTCCCTTCATAAACACCTTGTAGTTATTATTTCCATTATTACCAACTACATATACAAAAAAGAGCATCTTTAGATTTGATTTACACAAATCTAAGGATGCTCCCTGGCACTTTTTTATGTTAGAAGATCCCTTCATGTACTTTTTTCAGTATTCATTATAAATTAGGTAGCAATTTAATCAAAACTATTAATTAGTGGAATAATTTCATAGTAAATAATAATTTTGTACTATATAAAGAAGTTTATTAATGATGTACAATACTATGATGAATATTGTATGAATTGAAAAAAAACAACCTGATTTTTGTGAAAGTTCACTAAAATATCCGATGACTGACCACTTAATTTCAACACAGTACTTTAACAAATAAAAATGTTAAGAAAACGTTTAGTAATAATAGGTCTCAATGTCCTTCTAATTGTTGTA
Source organism: Clostridium manihotivorum (assembly GCF_004015185.1). Lineage (GTDB taxonomy): Bacteria > Bacillota > Clostridia > Clostridiales > Clostridiaceae > Clostridium_AR > Clostridium_AR manihotivorum. Next base: position 1,276,483 of record NZ_CP025746.1, read on the forward strand.
AGGTTGAAGGACTTTTTCATGACCTGTTGTAAAATGAAATTGAACTAATAAAAAAATCCATAGTGGATTATTCTGTGTTATGATTTAATTGCCAAACCAAAACATACACGGAGGATAATCACTATGGACTATCAAAATAATAACACAGAATCACGTAAAAATAAACATTTGAATTTTAAAGAGCGTATGATTATCCAGCTTCGTATAAAAGATGGCCATTCAGCTTATAGGATAGCAAAGGAACTAGGTAGACCAATCAACACTGTTTTAAATGAAATTCGTCGTGGAACTACCATTCAAATTAAGCAAGGAAAGCACATTGAAATATACCTTGCCGATACTGGCGAAGCCGTATATAAAAAGAATCGCATAAACTGTCGCAGTACTTTTAAACGCTTAAAATGCAGTGAATTTATCAAGTATACTGTGGATAAAATTAAAAATGCTTCATGGTCACCAGATGCTTGTGTTGGTAGAGCTATCGCTAACGGTAGTTTTGAGCGATCTCAAATGGTCTGCACAAAAACATTGTATAACTATATAGATCTTGGCTTATTAGATGTAAAAAATACTGATTTACCAATAAAGCTACGTAGAAATACAAAGCCTGCTAGGGTTAAAAAGCACAAGAAGAAACTTGGTTCTAGCATATCAGATCGCCCAGTAGAGATAAACACTCGTAATGAGTTTGGTCATTGGGAAATAGATACTGTTATTGGCGAAAAATCCAATAATGATAACGCACTTCTTACAATAGTTGAACGTAAAACTAGATATGCTATGGTTGTAAACATTGCAGCTAAAACCGCTGAAGCTGTTACTGATGCTCTAAATAGAGTACGCAGTTTATTTGGCGACCAGTTTAGCCAAGTTTTTAAAACTATAACTGGTGATAATGGTTCAGAATTTGCTAACTTATCCACACTTGAAAATGAAACTGATACAAAGGTATATTTTACTCATCCATACTCATCTTTTGAAAAAGGTACTAATGAGCGTCATAATGGTCTGATACGTCGTTTTATCCCGAAGGGTAACCGTATTTCAAACTATACTTCTGATGAAATTGCTTTCATAGAAGAATGGATGAATACTCTTCCTAGGAGAATACTTAACTACAAAACTCCTGAGGAACTGTTTGAATCACACCTGGATCAAATTTATAAACTCTAAGTAAATGCAAGTGTTTATATCATAAATAGAAATTAGTTCAATTTGTTATTGCAATTAGTCAAGGCCAAGTGTTCCCAATAATGAGTGGTGCTGCTGACAAAGAACAAGTTGAGAAGGTTGTTTCAGCGGTAAATAGATATTTGAAGGATCCAAGTGTTGGTGGTGTAAGATTAAATACTGACTTTAAAGAAATTAAATTGAATATGGGTAGAGGCTTTGGTTTTGCCTATGGACACAAAGAGAATGGTGCTATGTTCAGTCATATGACAATTATGTATATAAATGCTCTTTATAAAAGAGGCTTTGTTAAGGAAGGTTTCGAAATCATAGACATGATATACAACCACTGTTGCAACTTTGAAAAGAGTAGGATATTGCCAGGTGTACCTGAGTATATCAATGAAAGTGGAAGAGGTATGTATCATTATCTTACTGGTGCAGCAAGCTAGTTATTGCTTACAATGATCAATGAAGTATATGGTATAAAAGGCTTACTAGGAGATCTTATGCTTCAGCCTAAATTAGTTAAAGCTCAATTTGATTGTAACTTTAGTGCAGCAGCCTTTACAGTATTTAGTGGTAAGAAGATACATGTAAAGTATGAAAACCAAGATGGGTTAGAGTATGGGGACTATAGAATAGCAGCAGCTACCTTAGATGGAAGCAGTTTAGAACTTAAGCTAGTTAATGGAGCTCTTATTGTGGAGAAAAAAGTTATAGATGAGCTTTCTATAGACGAAGAACATGAATTGGTTGTACAACTAGTTGGAGTAAATGGTTAAAAATTAAGTGTAATACTATAACAAACCTTTCTATAAACATAATAAACATGGAGTGGCTAAAAATCATATAAAGGCTAATTAAAATGCTTAGCATCAGTTGATAAGGATACTGATGCTAAGCATTTATTTGTTGAATTAATATAGTTTGTATCTATTAATTTCAATGTTTTTTGTATTTTACCAACAAGGAGCAAAAGTCATAGGTTAAGAAACCGTCTCAATCATAAGCTTTGAAACATAGTTCTCAGGATGTTTTTCAGCTATGTCTGAAATTAGATACTCTTCATAAGAGTATTCACCTAAAGTTATATTGTGTTCATCAGCATAAGCTAACATTTTAGTATATAGTTTATGAAACCCTTCATATTTTCCTTTAAAATAGCCGCATAGGTAGATGCCTTTTTTCCTTACTGTAGTTTGACCGTCTATAGGATGATCTGCTTTCACATATAAATAGGATAGATTTAAAAAGTTGCTTTTCCTAAGATTACTTACTGATATCATACTTCCAACATATTCATTAATGGTTATTCCAAGGCTTTTACAGAACTTCACGTACTCTTCCATGAACCCAGCAAAGTCATTGATGGATTCATTCTCAATATTGTGAGAAGGAAGAATAACCACTTCAGGAAGCTCTTCTAAATGGATATCATATCTGCTTTCCAAGCCATCTGTGGTTAATTGTTTTAGATTCTCTATACTTTTCTGAACCTCTTGAAGCCACTTTATCTTTTCGGATATTTCTAAGGTCTTTTCGTCTAATAAATTCAATAGCATTTCAGGATTACGTTGTTCAAGGTAGTTCTTTATATCCATCAAGGACATACCTAGATTTTTTAGGTTTAATATGACGTATATGGTGAAATATTGATCGTAAGAGTAGTAGCGGTAGCCCTTTTCGTTTATTACTTCTGGTTTAAATAAGCCTATTTCATCATAGTGAAATAAAACATGTTTATCTATATTGCACAATCTAGCGAACTTTCCCGTAGTAAAATATTTTTTATACATAGCATTTTCTCCTCTTGACTATAAGGTAACCTTATAGTTTATCATAGTACGTATTGATGGGCTAATCAAGTATTAGCTTAAGAGGATTACAGATAGGAGAGGTGCTTTACAATGAAGCTGATTTTACAGCATTTAAAAAAATATAAGATATATGTATTATTAAATATCTTAGCGGTACTAGCTTTTGCAGTGGCGGAAATTGGTATACCTACAATTGTTTCTAAGTTGATAGACAGGGGAATAATACTTAATGATAGGTATTATATATACAAGCTAGGTTTTATAATTTTTATAGTTGCTATTATTGGAGGAATAGGAAATATACTTTTAGCTTATTGTAGTTCAAAAGTTAGTACCTCTATTACAAGAGATATAAGAAACGATATTTTTAGAAAAGCTCAAGAATTTTCTCACACTGAGTATAACAAATTTGGAGTATCAAGTATGATAACTAGAACTACAAATGATGCTTTCATTTTGATGCAGTTTATTAATGTACTGCTTAGGACAGCATTATTGACTCCAGTGATGATAATAGTCAGCGTGTTTATGGTTATAAGGACCAATATTACTTTGTCCATGGTAATAGGGGCGTTTATCCCTATTATATGTTTAGGTGTATTTATTATAGCTAAGTTAAGTGAACCCATTAGTGCAAGGCAGCAAAAGGGTATGGATAATATAAATAAAATTATTAGAGAAAACTTAACTGGTGTTAGAGTCATTCGTTCCTTTAGAAAAGATAAGTATGAAGCCAAGAGATTTTCTGAGGCAAATGAAGATTATTCATATAATTCTAAGAAACTTTTTAAGCTTATGGCAGTACCACAGCCAGCCTTCTTCTTCCTTTTAAATGTGGGGCTTGTTATTGTGTTTATTCTTTCTAGCAAAATGATAGATAAAGGAGTACTTCAGGTTGGAAACTTGGTAGCTTTTCAAGAGTATATGTTTCATGCCATGTTCTCTATAATGTTATTTTGCTTGGTATTTGTTATGTATCCTAGAGCTTCCATTAGTGCTAAGCGTATTGAAGAAATTCTAATAGAAGAGCCTGTTATTAGGAATCCAGCCAATCCAGTAATACAGGGAGATGGAAGTGGAACTTTAGAGTTTGATAAGGTTACTTTTAAGTATCCAGACAGTGAAGCTCCTGTATTACAAAATATAAGCTTTAAAGCTAAGAAAGGTGATATAGTTGCTTTCATAGGAAGTACTGGTAGTGGAAAGAGTACTTTAATTAACCTTATTCCTAGAGCTTACGATGTTAGTTCTGGAAGCATAAAAATAGATGGTGTAGATGTTAGAAATTATGATTTGAAAGCTTTAAGAGATAAGATTGGGCTTATACCTCAAAAATCTATGCTTTTTTCAGGAAGCATAAGTGACAATATAAGATATGGAAAGCATGATGCTAGTAAAAGTGAAATAGAAGAGAGCACTAAAATTGCTCAGGCCTATGATTTTATTGTAGATAAACCAGATCAATTTGAAGATCGGGTGGAAGAAGGCGGCAGCAATTTGTCCGGTGGGCAAAAGCAAAGATTAAGTATTTCTAGAGCAGTTATAAGAAGGCCAGAGATTTATATATTTGATGATTCTTTTTCTGCATTAGATTTTAAGACTGATGCTAATTTAAGAAAGAGATTGAAAGCTGAAATAAAAGAAGCAATTACCTTGATTGTAGCACAGAGAGTTTCGTCAATTATGGATGCTAATCAAATAGTAGTATTAAATGAAGGAGAAATAGTTGGTATAGGAAATCACAATGAGTTATTGGAGAACTGTCCTATATATTATGAGATTGCTGTTAGTCAAATGTCAAAGGAGGAGCTAGCGCGATGATGAAAAAAAATACTGGTGTTAAGGGTTTGATCTTATATTTTAAAAAATATAAATTTAAGCTAATGATAGCTATATTATTAATTGTTGTAGCTGCTTACTTAGCAGCACTTAGTCCAACCTTTGAAGGTATGATTACCACACAACTGTTTAGCGATATAACTGTAGGGAAGTCTGTTAATTTTGCAAAGATAACTCAAATCATAATAAGCTTAATATTTATCTATATAGCAGGAAACTTAAGCAGCTATATTTATCAGTTTTTCCTTACAGATGCAATTCAAAATGCAATGAAGGATTTGAGAAAAGATGTCCAATGGAAAATAGCTAAGCTTCCAGTATCATATTTTGACAAAAATTCCTTGGGAGATACCTTAAGTAGAGTTTCTAATGATGTTGATGCTATATCAAATGCGCTTCAGCAGAGCTTTGCACAGGTTTTAAATGCCATATTAGGTTTAGGGTTAGCATTGTATATGATGTTTAGAATCCATAGTGGCATGGCTATGATTTCCCTGGCAATAATAGTTATATCAATAGTATTTTCTAAGATGATTACAAAAAAATCTCAGCCTATCTTTGAAAAGCAACAGAATGCTTTAGGAAGGTTAAATGCTGTGGTGCAGGAAAAGTTTACTGGTTTTAATGAGATTAAGCTGTTTGGAAAGCAGGAAGACTCAATACAAGAGTTTACTGAGGCTAATGAAGAGTTATGCAAAGAAGGCTTTAGAGCCCAGTTTATAAGTGGTTTAATGACGCCTCTTGTAAGCTTTATAACATATGTAGGAATTGGAGCAGTAGCTATTCTAGGTTCCTTCTATGTAATATCTGGAGCAATTGCTGTTGGTCAGTTGCAAGCTTTTATTCGTTATATATGGCAGGTTAATCAACCTATGTCTCAAATAACCCAGCTTGCTGGAGCCATTCAATCCTCAATAGCAGCAGTGCATAGAGTGTTTGAATTTTTAAATGAAGAGGAAGAGATAGATAAGCTTCAGATACAACAGAAAAATGAGAGCAACCAAGGCAATGTATGTTTTGAAAATGTGACCTTCTCTTATTCAAAGGATAAGGCTTTACTTAAGGATGTAAGCTTCAATGTGAAAAGTGGACAGATGGTTGCTATAGTGGGACCAACCGGTGTTGGAAAAACTACATTAATTAATCTGTTGATGAGATTCTACGATATAAATAGCGGTTCCATAAAAATTGATGGTATAGATATAAGAAATATGAAGAGAGACACCTTAAGAGAAAAGTTTGGGATGGTGCTTCAAGACACTTGGCTATTTAACGGAAGTATAAAAGATAATATCGCCTATGGCAAAGAAGGGGCAAATGATGAAGAAATAGTCAGAGCCGCGAAGGTTGCAAATGTTCATCATTTCATAACTACACTACCGGATGGATATGATATGGTACTAAACGAAGAAGCAAATAATATTTCTCAAGGTGAGAAACAACTTATGACAATAGCACGTACAGTGCTTTGTGATCCGCCTATTCTAATATTAGATGAAGCTACTAGTTCCGTTGATACAAGATTGGAACAAAAGCTTCAAACTGCTATGAGAAATATTATGAAGGATAGAACCTCCTTTGTTATAGCTCATAGACTTTCAACAATTAAAAATGCAGATTTAATATTAGTTATGAGCAATGGGGGAATAGTGGAGCAAGGAACTCATGATGAACTTTTAGAAAAAAGAGGTTATTATGAACAGCTTTATCATGCTCAATTTGCAGATTTTGATAAAGCTCAGTAAATTATTCTTCACCAATTTTGATAGGTCAAAGGATTGATAGTATGTAAAGTTAAAGGTTAAATTATTCCTAATATCACAGATTATTTTAGCGTTACAAAAATATTGAGTTAGTTTGTAATGTTTTTAGATTAGCAAGGAGTTAATATAATCCTTGCTAATTTTTATATGCGGAGAATTATTAAAGTGAATAAAGCCAACTGACTAAAATTAATAAGAATTTGTGGACTATATACTGGTTCATAAGCTGTCCTTTAACAAGTATCATAAGGGTTTGTGATATTGTACAGCTAAAAACAAAAAATAGTTGAAATTAGAGTTAATTTTATGTATATTTAAATTGATTGAATCATATATAAAATATATATCGCTATCAATTTATAGGGAATGGCTTTAATAGAGATATAGATATGCTTTTTTATGGTTTAATTATAACTAATTATTTAGCTTTATATATAATTAATCCTATAAGATGCTTTAGAATTATAGCAAAGTATTAAAGAAAAAACATACAATTAAAATATTCTACCATACATAGTAAACGATTTCTAAGCCTGGATATACTGTTTTTAAAAAAGCTTATGATCAAGTATTAACTCGTTATAAGGTTTTAAAAGCGCCTATATCTATGACTGGAGCATTGATTTAGTAATTATATAACCTATACAAAGCAATACCAAATGGTGAATCAGTTTATTTGGTTTTAATAAACTTGATTTGAGATGTTAACTTCATATTGAAAGCATTGAAAGTTTTTTGGGCCCAAGATATAAGGCTTTTATCATATTTATTGGTAAAAGCAGATGCGTGAAAAATTCACTAAAGAAGGCCACTTTGGAGAATTTTTTAGTCAATGAAGTAGACATCCGATATATTATAAAATTTTGGAGGTTATACCAATGTCAACAAAAAGAAAGCTAACAATGTTCCTAACATCTCTTTTTATGGCTGCATTTGTGCTTATAAGTTCTTCAGATGTAAGCAAGAAAGCTTTAGCTGCAACAGGAATAGTTTATCCTTCAGCACCACCAGCTTATAAGTATAATGATGTCTCTGCTATTAACAATCCGTCTGCTTGGAAGACTATGAATACTCATGATCCTTTCATTTACTATGAAAATGGATGGTATTATTGTTTCTCTACTGATTTTGCTACAGCAGCAACTCCACCACAGGCTGTACAAATAAGAAAGTCTCAGGATATGGTTGATTGGCAATGGGTAGGGACAGCATTTTCTTCAACACCTGCTTCTGCTAAAAGTTGGACAGGTGAAACTTTAGTATGGGCACCAGATATAGAGAAGATAGGTAGTACTTATTATATGTATTATTGTAATTCTGTATTTGGTAAAAATAAGTCCTTTATAGGGGTAGCTACTAGCAGTTCTATAACTGGACCATGGACAGATCAAGGTTTAGTATATAAAACTGATATAGGCGCTGAGGATAACGCTATAGATCCTAATATAGTTACTGATGCTAGTGGTAAGATGTGGATGGTGTATGGATCTTTCTTCGGAGGAATATATGTATCTCAGATAAATCCATCAACAGGAAAGCTTATGACTTATGGAAAAGGCACTTTAATAGCTAGAAGACCTACTAGCGTGAACAATGCTGTAGAGGGCGGTTATATCACCTATAATGCATCAACTGGTTATTACTATTTATTCTGTTCTTATGATTATTTGGGATCTTCTCCTTACTATACAGTAAGAGTTGCTAGGTCTAAGAGTGTAACTGGTCCTTATGTGGACTATAATAATAACAATATGATAAATACTACTACAACTACTCCTAATGAGGTTGGAACAAAGATACTAGGAAGTTATGCTTTTGGTACTGATAGTGGATGGCTTGCCCCAGGTCATAATTCTGTGTTTAAGCAGGGAAGCAATTACTATATAGTACATCATGCACGTACTGGTTCTGATGTAAACTGGGCGTATTTACATGTAAGAAAACTATTGTGGACTGATGATGGTTGGCCAGTAGCTTCACCTGAAAGATATGACAAAGAGTACGAGCAGACTATACCATCTGCATCAATAGCAGGAACTTACCAAAGCATAGTGCTGGATAGAGGTAATTCAGGTAAGATTGGTTCTACAAATACAGTACTGCTTGCTAGTGGAAAAATCGGAAGTGAATCAAGTAACAATCACTGGACACTTACAGGAGCTAATACCCTTAAGCTTTATTGGTATGCTCCAGGTGTAGCACCAGGGGATTATTGGATTGATACCTGTAAGGTACTACCTTCCTGGGATTGGGAAAATAATAAACAAACTCTGGTTTATACAGGTTTAAATCAATCTGGAACTGCAGTTTGGGGAAAGAAAGTTAACTAGAAGGGCATTTTAGGAACCTTTAAAATTAGATGTTATAAGTACTGTGTTCAAGTTATCTTAAACATGATTCAAGGTAAAGGTATAAAATTACATTAATAAAAGTCGTGCATAAAGGAAGATGCTTTAGTCCTTTTTTGCATGACTTTTATATTTAATTTTTTTCGATATTTAGGAATGATGGTGAAGCTAAGTTGTTATTGAGAAGATGATATATTAGCGAGCTATTAGAATACAATGAATTTTTGCTTGAACTCATTAAATTGTTTGATGACTTAATAGTTAAATTTAACACAGTACTTATATACTTATTCTATATTGGCACTGCCTTTTTAATAGATTATCTGTACTACTAGGAGTAAACCAGTTGCCGGTGGCGATTATCATAGCCATTAGTTTAAGTGTGTTTTCGTAGAAGGTACAATTTTCTATAGGCTTTTCCATAAGTGTGTTCCAAAGACTTATTGTCCAGTCTCCATTGCCATCCTCTATGAGAGAGCTAACAAGGAAAGGAGCTATAAAAGCTAAGTTATTGGAATCACCGAAGCTGCTTCCAGGAGTGCCGTTGGCAATATAATAACCGGATTTAATATTCTTAGCATTTAGATTAGTAGTTTTCTTTATCCATCTATTTAGTATAGACATTTGAGGGGGGATATCAACATTGTTGAAAAGAATGTCCATAGAGTAGCGCCAAGGAGTTCTGCAACTATTGGTAAAGTAATCTCCGTCGTGTGGACTTTCTAAAACCTTAGTTTTAGGAGCAATATATATTCCTTGAGACTTTATAAAAAAGTCTGGCATAAGACCGGTATCTTTACTTTCTCTTTTCATCTGGTCATCTATGATTGAATATATTCTACCTAAAACTCTTTTCCAATTTGCTGAGTTTTTAGTATCTACTTTGCTAAACTCGATTAGGTGATGCTTCATGAAGTCAGAACTTCTAGTAACGCTCTTAAAAGTAGGGCTTGGGATACCTTTAACCCAATCTCCTAAGGTTAGTATATAATCTGTTTTATCAACACAACTATCCATAAGCGCGTTGATTCTTTTTATGGCTTCTTGCTTGTAGTTTACATTGTCCATACCTCCCCATAGCTTTTGAGCTAAGAGAAGTCCATAACTAATGTCCATATCTCCATCTGTAGCCGAGTCAGTTTTGGGCTCAGCATTAACTATTTTTCCGTCAGAGGTTTTAACTTGCTGCCAAGCCATCAAATCCTTGTTATAAACACTAGGATAGTTCTTAATATAGTTATAAATATTTGTGAAGTGATCTTTGGCTACTGCATCAAATCTGCTCATAAGCGGAAATATAACCATTGCATACCCCATGTCTTCAGAAACTGTAACAGCATTGTTTGGAGTAGGTTGGTCTAGGGAGTAAAATAAGTATTCCATTTTAGTAGGAACGTTCTCCACAGTTCTTAGATAGCGCTTTTTCCATAGACTATAAAAGTAGATTAAGGTATCGTTGAGTTTTTCTTGAGAGTATAGATTAATTAAAGCCTTATTATAAATCATCAATAACTCCTTTATAAAATAGGTACATCTACATTATATGAATAAAGCGAAGAAATCGCTAAAGTGATCTTTTGTAATTTTTTTTGTAGTTGACTTTTCTGAATCTATGTGAAGAAGTTGTGACAAGCTACATAAAAATCTAAGCTAAGATTTATTATGATAGATTTTACAAGGGGGGAATACTTCTATATATTATTAAATGAATAAAAATTACCAGAATATAAATTGAATTTGATAATTGATATATAAGGTAGAAGTTGAGATACCATTATGAGGATAATACTAATTTGTTTATAGTAATTAAATTTCTATGAATTTATAAGACAATATACGCGTAAATGTAAGAAAAATACATAAATTCTGGCTGTTTTTTTAACGATAAAAAATAATTTTAATAAAAAATAAATGAAATATGTTGTTGTTAAGTATTCAAAAGTTGAAATTTATAAGTAAGATTTTACAAAAGTAGATTTTTGAAAAATAATTATCAATTTATTATGTTTTCTTTGCTAACTTATGAAAAAATTAATAACTTATCAATAAAATATATGTATTTACAAATTATTTATTAAGTAATATAATAATTAATAATAATCTGTGATATGAAATGTTTGCTAAATTTTATTTTATCAAGAAAAAAGATTATTCGATATTTTCTTTTCAATGAAAGTTAGTAACATTTTTCTTTCACCTACAAAAAAGAATATAAAAGTTCCGTTTTCTACAATAGCCTTTAATACATAAATAAATAAGGCTTTATTAAGTTAAGAGGGATCATAACAAGCTATAAAGTAGTATTCTTAAGCTTCTCAGATGTATTCTTAATCCTTGAATAGTTATTGATCTCAAATACATTCTTTAAAAATTAATCCAATTAAAACAAACTCTATTGCATAACTTAAGTATAAATTTGATATATGACAGCGCTTCCACAATAAGCTATTTATTATTAATTCAAAGATGAATTAATATCTTAAATAGCTAATATTATGCATTTTATACAAAAAGAGAGATGGGTTTTGAAGTTTTATACAATTTAATTGGATTTTTAACAAATTCTATTTTGTACATGCTATATTTTATCTAATAGCCATTTACACTTAGATTTATTAGCTAAACCATACACATAATTTTTAACATAGTGGCAGTTTAATATTAATTATTGTTAAAAAGTGTTAAACTTAAAGTTTTAATCTAATTATGTTATATATTTTAAAACTTTTTTCATAATCAAAGTTTTTGTTGCATAGTTTTTAATACTATTTTATAAAGCTATAAAATATAACCTTTAAAGTTTTGTATAACATAATATATTGAAGTCTTTAAGATTAGCAAAACATAAAAGTCATAGCCTAAATTAATTTGGGCAAATTTTAAAGTTTAGGGGGGGTACGATGAGACAGTACATTGTAAGAAGACTACTACAAATGATACCTACAATAGTTGGTGTATCAATAATTATTTTCTTTATCTTCGCTCTAGCTCCAGGTGATCCTATTTCTGCTAATATGGACCCGCATATGAGCTTAGCAAGAAAAGCAGAACTAAGATCTATGTATCACTTAGATCAATCAAAACCTACTCAATATTACTATTGGGTAAAGGAATTAGTAACTAAGGGAAGCCTTGGTGAAAGTATGTATTACAAAATGCCAGTATCAAAGGTAATGCAAGCATTTATACCTAACTCATTCTACTTGGCATTAGCGTCACTTGTTTTAGGAGTTTTAATAGCAGTTCCAATTGGAGTTGTTTCAGCTACTAAACAGTATTCCATATTTGATAAGGCTTTTACTATTTTCGCACTTATAGGAATATCTATTCCTTCGTTCTTCTTTGGTTTATTACTTATAAAATGGTTTGGGGTTGATTTAAAGTTATTACCATTCTCAGGTAAGTCGACACCAGGCTCAAATTATACTGGATTCAAAGCGTTCATTGATGTTGTGAAGCATATGGCTTTACCGCTTACTGTTTTAACCTTAAGTTCCGTAGCAGGTTGGATGAGATATACTCGTTCAAGTATGCTTGAAGTTATAAGACAAGACTTTATTAGAACTGCAAGAGCTAAAGGACTTAAAGAAAAGGTTGTTATTTATAAGCATGCTTTAAGAAATGCACTTATTCCTGTTATTACACTATTAGGATTCTCAATCCCAGGATTATTTTCTGGAGCAACTTTGACAGAATATATCTTTAACTGGCCAGGTATAGGACCAGTTCAGCTGGCAGCAGTTAATACAAGAGATTACTACCTTCTAATGGGTACAAACTTAATGCTTGCTATATTAACTCTACTTGGTAATCTACTTGCAGATATAGCATATGCTTTAGTTGATCCAAGAATAAGATTGAAGTAGGAGGTGGAATAGATGCTTAAAAAGGAAGCTAAAGTAAATGATACAGTAAATAAAAAAGAAAAAATCGAAAGCCCTTGGAGTTTAGCTTGGAAGAATCTGAGGAAAAATAAACTTGCAATGGTTGGTTTATATATATTAATAGCATTGATTATTTTCTCTGTTATAGGCCCATGGATAGATGAACTTATAAGAGGAGGAGACAAAGTAGCTTTATGGGAAAAGTCAGACCTTCTTAATGTTCAAGCTGATCCTTCAATGCAACATCCACTAGGTACAGATACACTTGGAAGAGACGTTTTAGCAAGACTTATGTATGGTGGAAGAATATCACTTGCAGTTGGTATAGTGGCAGTTACAATTGAAGTTATAATAGGTGCTTCACTTGGTATAATAGCTGGTTACTATGGTGGAATAATCGACACAATAATAATGAGAATTGTAGATATATTAATGTGTTTCCCATTCTTACCTCTTCTAATACTACTTGGAGCAGTAATGATGGATATGGGAATAGATCCTAAGTACAAGATTTACGTCGTTATGCTAGTAATAGGTGTATTAAGTTGGCCAAGTCTTGCCCGTCTCGTAAGAGGTCAAATATTGTCTCTGAGAGAACAAGAGTTTATGCAAGCGGCGGAAGCTTTAGGCTTAAGAGATAGAAGAAAGATGTTTGTACACTTACTTCCAAACACTCTAGCTTCTATAATTGTTACAGCAACACTAGGAATTGGTAGTGCAATACTGACAGAGTCTGCACTAAGCTTTTTAGGTCTTGGAGTAACACCACCAACACCTACATGGGGAAATATGATACAAGCGGCACAAGATTCTTATGCACTTCAATTTCAACCATGGCTTTGGATGCCACCTGGAATAGCAATATTCTTAACAGTTATGGCAATTAACTTATTAGGTGACGGTCTAAGAGATGCATTAGATCCTAAGCTTAAGGTGTAGGAGGACAAGAAAATGGCTAAAAATTTAGTTGAATTTAAAAATTTAAAAACTTATTTCTACACCGGTGGTGGTATAGTTAAAGCTGTTAATGATGTCAGCTTTAACATAAGAGAAGGGCAAACAGTATGCGTCGTTGGTGAATCTGGTTGTGGTAAGTCTGTTACTGCCATGTCACTTATGAAGCTTATACCAAACCCTCCAGGAAAAATAGTTGGTGGAGAAATATTATTTAATGGTAAAGATATATTAAAATTCTCTGATGAAGAGTTAAGACATATGAGAGGAAATGAGGTTTCAGTAATATTCCAGGAACCTATGACATCTCTTAATCCAGTTTTTAAGATTGGTGATCAATTATGTGAAGCAATAATACTTCACCAGAAACTATCAAAACAAGAAGCTGCAGAAAAAGCTATAGAAGTTCTAAAGATAACTGGAATTCCTAGAGCTGAAGAAATAATGAAATCATATCCTCACGAACTTTCTGGTGGTATGAGACAAAGAGTTATGATAGCTATGGCTGTAAGCTGTAATCCTAAGCTTCTTATAGCTGACGAACCTACTACAGCACTTGATGTTACAATACAGGCACAGATTCTTGATCTTATGAGAGATATAAAGAAGAAATTAAATACATCAATAATGCTTATAACTCATGACCTTGGTGTTGTTGCTGAAATGGCTGACTATGTTGTAGTTATGTATGCTGGTAAGGTTATAGAAGAGGCTCCAGTAGAAGAGCTATTTAAAAATCCACTTCATCCATATACGCAAGGATTATTGAAGTCTAAACCATTATTGACTGAAGAAACTGGAGATAGACTTTATTCAATACCAGGACAGGTTCCTAACCCTATTGGAATGCCTGACAATTGCTATTTTAATTCAAGATGTGATAGATGTATGAATAAGTGTAAGGATGCTCAACCAACATTGATAAATGTAAATCCTACACATAAGGTTTCATGCTGGCTTTATGAGGAGGGAAAATAATATGGAAGATAATACAATATTAAAAGTAGAAAATCTTAAGAAGTATTTCCCTATCAAAGCTGGAGTATTTCAAAAAACAGTTGGCAATGTTAAAGCTGTTGATGATGTTTCTTTTGAACTTAAAAAGGGAGAAACTTTAGGACTAGTTGGTGAGTCCGGTTGTGGTAAATCAACTACAGGTAGAACTATATTAAGACTTTTAGAGAGATCTGAAGGTAAAGTAATATTTGAAGGTCAAGACATATTTGAATTAAGTAAAAAGGACTTAAGAGCTATAAGACCAAAGATGCAGATGATATTCCAAGATCCTTATAGTTCTCTTAATCCAAGACTTTCTGTAGGAGAATTAGTTGGTGAATCTCTATTAGATCACGGTATAGCTAAAAAGGATGAGATTGCAGACTTAGTTGCTGAGACTCTTGAAAGAAGTGGTCTTGCAGCATACCATATGAAGAGATATCCACATGAATTCTCTGGTGGACAAAGACAAAGAATAGGTATAGCTAGAGCACTTATATTGAATCCAAGTTTTATTGTTGCAGATGAACCAGTTTCTGCACTTGACGTTTCAATACAGTCACAGATAATAAACCTTATGACAGATTTACAACAAGAGAGAGGTTTCTCTTACTTGTTTATATCTCATGATTTAAGTGTTGTTAAGCATATATCACATAGAGTTGGAGTTATGTATCTAGGAAGCATGGTGGAATTAGCTCCTAAGAAGGAACTATATGACAATCCATTACATCCTTATACAAAGGCGCTTTTATCAGCAGTTCCTGTTCCAGATCCAACTTTAAAGAGAGATAGAATATTATTGAAAGGTGATATCCCATCTCCAGCAAACCCACCATCAGGATGTAAGTTCCATACAAGATGTCCATACGCTATGGAGAAGTGTTCGAAACAAGCACCAATATATAAAAATGTTGGTAATGAACACTGGGTTGCATGTCACTTAGTAGATTAGGAATTACTAAAAGTCTAGGCGAAAGCTTAGACTTTTGCTGTTTATATGATAGTGCTATGAAATAAATTGACGTATTAGTTTAAATTCATACAATATTCTAAAACATACCCTAAAAAAGTTATAGAAAAGATTTCTTGTACTACTTTATTGTGGTATAATACAAAATGATAAATTAATAAGAGGTGAAGTTATTGTTCAAGTTTGGAAAAAGAGAAGAACAAGAGTTAAGTGAAGAAGAGAAATTCTTAAAAGAGATGAAAGAGCAAGAAAAACCTACTTTTAAAGATCTTCTAGCAATAATTATTGCCCAGTACATAATAATATTACCAATGCTAATAATAGCAATAATTTTATTTACCCTTATAATGTTATTTATTACGAGAGTTTGGCTTAGATAAGCCTTACAATAATATTTCACAATTTGCTTATAATATATAAATATATAATATACTATTAGTCTTAAAATTTTGGAGGTAGTAATATGAAAAAGGGATTAACTTTAGATTTATCAAAGGTTGCACCTTACTTAAATGAGCACGAAGTTGGCTATATGGAGGATATGGTTGTTTCAGCTCATAACAAGATACAAAACAAAAGTGGAGCAGGTTCAGATTTCTTAGGATGGGTTGATCTTCCTGTAAACTATGATAAAGATGAATTTGCAAGAATAAAGAAGGCAGCTGAAAAGATACAATCAGATTCAGATGCACTTATAGTTATAGGTATTGGTGGTTCTTATCTTGGAGCAAGAGCTGCAATAGAAATGTTAACTAACAACTTCTATAATGCATTGCCAAAGGGTAAGAGAAAGACTCCAGCTATATTCTATGTAGGAAATAATATAAGTTCAACATATATGGCAGATTTACTTGAAGCTATCGAGGGCTTAGATATAAGCGTAAATGTTATATCAAAATCAGGTACTACAACAGAGCCTGCAATCGCATTCAGAATCTTCAAGGATTACATGGAAAAGAAGTATGGAAAAGATGAAGCTAAGAACAGAATATTTGCAACTACTGACAAGAGCAGAGGTGCATTAAAGTCACTAGCTGATGCTGAAGGCTATGAAACATTTGTTATTCCAGACGATGTTGGTGGTAGATTCTCAGTATTAACAGCAGTTGGTCTTCTTCCAATAGCAGCAGCTGGTATTAGTATAGATGAAATGATGCAAGGAGCAGCTGATGCAAGAGAAACTTACTCAAAGGCTTCATTAGCTGAAAATGATGCTTATAAGTATGCAGCTGTAAGAAATGCCCTTTACAATAAAGGAAAGACTACAGAAATACTAGTAAACTACGAACCTTCAGTTCATTACTTTAATGAATGGTGGAAGCAATTATACGGAGAATCAGAAGGAAAAGATAACAAGGGAATATTCCCAGCAGCAGTTGATTTCTCTACTGATCTTCACTCAATGGGTCAATATATCCAAGATGGAAGAAGAAACATATTTGAAACAGTTATAAGCATAGAAAAGGCTAAAAAAGAAATAACAATAGAAGCTACTGAAGACAATTTAGACGGATTAAACTTCGTAGCAGGAAAGACTATGGATTTTGTTAATAAGAAGGCTTTCCAAGGAACTGTTTTAGCACACAATGATGGTGGAGTTCCAAACGTTGTTGTTAATGTTCCAGAAGTTACACCATACTACTTTGGACAAATGGTATACTTCTTTGAAAAGGCTTGCGCAATAAGCGGATACTTATTAGGAATAAATCCATTTGATCAACCAGGAGTTGAAGCATATAAGAAAAATATGTTTGCTTTACTTGGCAAACCTGGATTTGAAAGCTTAAAAGAAGAACTAGAAGGTAGACTATAATATTTATTTAAATAAAAACTCAGCATAATTATGCTGAGTTTTTTACTATCTAACAGTCCACATGAAGGTTATAAAATAGTTTGTTAGTATATACAGTAAAAAAGAAACCCTATTGGCCTTTTAGATTTTATGCGTATATATTTGGAGAGACAGAAAAGTATAACTTCTTATATTTTTATAAATTTATATTTATAAGAATAAAAAAACATAACAATATAACAATATAACAATATAACAAGATAAGAATATAAGAATTTATAGGAATAATGCCACTTCAGTGTTATTTAGTGATAAGATGTTGTAACTTTAAGTTATGGCTATTTTAAATTTTTGTGTTGAGATTAATTGGTTAATCAGCTTATGCTTACGCAAAGAATTAATTTCAACAATGCTTTTAAATATATCATAAGGGTATACTTATATTGATATTAAGGAGAATTTCTATGAAGATAATAGTTGATGGTGATGGATGTCCAGGAAAAGCATATATAGAAAAAGCAGCAAAAGAATATGATATAGAGGTTGTTATATATTGCGATATGCATCATTATATAACTTCAGATTATAGTAAGGTTGTAATAGTGGAGAGTGGTTTTCAAAGTGTTGATATGTACATAATAAACAACGCTGTGAAAGGTGATATAATTATAACTCAAGACTATGGAGTTGCAGCAATGGTACTAGGTAGAGGTTGCTACGCACTTAATCCGAAGGGAAGCGTTTATGATGATAAAAATATAGATAGATTGCTTTTTGAAAGACATATATCCCAAAAAGTAAGAAGAAGTGGTGGAAGAACTGGTACCCACAAAAAAAGAACAGAAGAAGATGATTTAAAACTATATAACTCATTAAAAAGATTAATAGAAAAAGGCTTGGAAAGATTTGAATAAATCTTACAAGCCTTTTTTGTGTGCCCAGCATGGGCAACAACTTGGCGGTGAAAGTCCGCTGTGGGCTTGGTAGTGGGAACCACTAGCTAAGGGCAAGGGTGTCCATCGTGAGGTGGAATCTGAAGGAAGCCTAAGGCAAAGTCTCGGTCTGAGGGATACGAACTACATATAAGGCTTACTAGGAACGGACGAGTTTGCAAAACAAAACGAAGTCCAACACTATCCGAATTTCTAGGAGTAAATGTAGCAGATATATGAGATGAAGGTTGTTGTTCTTACCTGGGGAGGTCTGATAGATACATCGCTTACAAAGATGAATTTCTAGGGCGATAACCTACATAGCGATATGTAACTGAACTATCAGAAGTCAGCAGAAGTCATAGTAACTCCGCTAATCGCGATAGCGGATGAAGGACTGAACTTTAAGGAGGTTTTCAAGTTTGAAAGTTTCGAAGAATACTCAAAGATTGCAGAAAACTAAATATTTAGGCTCTAGTGCCCAAGATAGAGTGGAACTCGAAGATAAGCAAAGAGTGCATAGAGAATTCTCGGCAACTCCAAAGGAGAAAATCAGTGGATTTGAATATGGCTCACTAGAAAGGATATTATCCAAGGATAATATGAACTTGGCTCTTAAAAGAGTAATATCTAATAAAGGTAGCCACGGCGTGGACGGAATGCCAGTTTATGAACTTAAACAATTTCTGAAAACAAACTGGATATCTATTAGAGAGAATATTCTTAATGGTGAGTATAGACCAATGCCAGTTAGAAGAGTAGAAATACCAAAACCTAATGGTGGAACTAGACTCTTAGGTATACCTACAGTTTTGGATAGACTTATCCAACAAGCTATTGCTCAAGAATTAAATAGTATTTATGATAGAAGATTTTCTGAAAGTAGCTTTGGTTTCCGCCCTCAAAGAGGAGCTAAAGATGCAATTAAGAAAGCAGAGCAGTATATCAATGAAGGCTATAGGTGGGTTGTTGATATGGACTTAGAGAAATTCTTTGATAAGGTCAACCATGATATATTAATGTATAAATTATCAAGAAGCATTAAGGATAAGAGAGTATTATCACTAATAAGGAAATACCTTCAGTCAGGAATAATGATAAATGGTGTAGTGGTCAGAAATGAAGAAGGAACTCCTCAAGGAGGACCGTTGAGTCCACTCTTATCTAACATAATGCTAGATGAACTAGATAAAGAGTTAGAAATGAGAGGTCATAAATTCTGTCGCTATGCGGACGACTGTAATATCTATGTTAAGAGTGAGAGAGCAGGTAAAAGAGTTATGGAGAACATAACTGCATTTATTGAACGTAAACTCAAACTTAAAGTAAACAGAGAGAAAAGTGCAGTAGACAGACCTTGGAGAAGAAAATTCCTAGGATTCACACTGAACCTAATGTATGGAAAAGCATATGCATCTATATCAAAGCAATCATTAAATCGATATAAAGATAAAATTAAAGAGATACTATCTAGGTCAAAACCGATGACTTTGGAACAAAGGGTAGGAAAACTTAACCTAATTAATGTTGGGTGGATTAACTATTATGGAATAGCCAAATGCAAAGGAATAGTGGAGCACTTAGATATTTGGATAAGGAAAAGATTAAGAATGTGTATATGGAAACAGTGGAAGAAAGTTAGAACTAGATATAAAAACCTTAAGAAGCTGGGACTTGAACACTACCAAGCTATAAAGTTTGCCAATACCCGCAAAGGATACTGGCGAGTAGCAAATAGTGCAATTTTAAACACAACTCTTACAAATAAATTCTTCTCGGACTTAGGCTTAAAAAGCCTAACGCGTCAATATATTAAAATTCATTCAACTTAAAGAACCGCCGTGTACCAGACCGGTACGCACGGTGGTGTGAGAGGACGCTGAATAAAATAATTATTCAGCTCCTACTCGATTATTATAAACTAAAATTTCAGAATCTTTAACTTGTTATTTTATACCATATGTCTTATCATAAAAAGTAAGAGTTTTTTCTATGTAAAATAGGTTACTTCAATAATTTTTTAGTCTCCTGGAGTATATTTTTTAGGAGTATTAATGTCAGAGTGAGAATTTGGTTTTAAACTGTTTAAATTAGAATCAGAATCGATTATACCTATGCCAATACCATTTGCACTGTTAATAATGCTTCCATAAGTATTATTAAAGGTATTGTTCGAATCTGGATCTATTTCTTTTTTTATAGGATCCTTCATAATTTTTTGTCCCCCTTTCATAAGTAGAAATACAATTTAGATAAAAGTATTATGTACTCTTATATGAAAAATATATACTCAATTTTAAAGTGCTTAAGCTTTGTCTAAGAAATGAAAATAAAGGGAGATATAATATGAAATTTTAATTGTTTTCGTGGTTATGAAAATAATAAATTCTAATGATTATTTTACATTTAATGGAAAGTATAATATAATTATCTATATTAGGGTAGATTACTAATTGAGTTATCAATTATATAACAATATTTTTATACCAAAGTGTGAAAATAATGAACAAGAGGTGCTGAGAGTATATGGAAGAGTTAGTTCTATTGTTTGACAAGAATAGTCCTCAAGAGAAAGATACCGAAATAAACATAAGTGTAGGAAATTATTCTGGAGATGGTTGTAGTTTTAAATTTTTAGTAGGTATAGATGGAATATGGAGTGACATAAAGGATTTTTCTAAAGAAAGTAGCTGTACATGGAAGCCGGAGAAAGATGGAAAGTACTTTATAATGGTACAAGTAAAGAGAGATAACTCTAAGAAACCTTATGATTTTATCATAAGAGGAGATTATTTCATTGGTGAAAAAGAAGAAAATTTGATTAAAGATGTGTATATAGAAAATCAAGAGATTGAAATAGGAAAGAAGATAACCATTCAAGTTGAAACTAGTAGGGTGCCATCTATGTATAAGTACTGGATTAGTGGTAAAGATGGCTGGGAACTTATAAAAGACTATTCTACAGAGAATGTATTATCCTTTACAGCTACTGAGGTAGGCAAACACGATATATTGGTAGAGTGTAAGACCCCAGAGTCTAAAGATAATTTCGATGACTTTAAGACCATAACCTTTACAGTTAAGGATATAGAGAGGCCAGAAATAATAGATTTCAAATGCTTAACTAAGGATTTACTTGTAGATGAGGAGCTTATATTTCAAGTATATACAAGACAAGATGATACTAGAACTACTTTATATAAGTTTTTAAAGATAAATCCTGATGGTAAAACTATTTGCGTACAAGATTATTCCTCTAGAAGAATGGTTGGATTTAATGAAAAACAACCTGGAAGCTACAAGATACTGTGTTTAGCCAGGGATATGTATTCAGAAAGAGAATATGATGATAGAGCAATAATGGTTTATGAGGTTAAGCCATACTATCCTATTAATATAAAGACTTTTACCACAGATCTTAATTCGCCTCAGGCCGAAGGAACTAAGATACTTTTAAGAGGAGTAGTAGAAGGTGGTAAGGAACTTTTATATAGATTTAAGATAGATGGAAACTACGGCGAAGATTCTGGATATATAAGGACAAGCAGTTTTCTATGGGAACCAAAATATGAGGGGCAATACTCAATTACTATGTTTGTAAGAGATGAATCCTTTCAAGGCGAATATGAGGAGAAGAAAAGCATAGAGTTCCTTATAGAGAAAAAAAGACAAAAGGCTGTAAAAATAACAGATGTGTTGTTGGCTAAAAATAGCAATTACTTAATAAATGATCCTATAAATATAAAAGTTATAGCAGAAGGTGGAATAGATCTGAAATATAGCTTTGTAGTATATAAGGATAAGAAGGAAAAAGAAAGAGTAAGCTATGGCAATGTAAATTGGGTTAACTTTATACCGGAAACTCCAGGAGAATATGAAGTTGAGTTAAAGGTTAAGGACAAGTACTCTGAAAAAGATTATGATAGTCATCAGTTTGTTTATTTTAATGTTAAGGAATATATTGAAGGAAATATAGACTATGTACTGCTACCATCAAAGGAGTACTACTTAGTAGAGGATGAGGTAGAACTTGAAGTTATTAGTCAGAATACAAAGGATGTACTTATAAAATATGAAATACTTATAGATGGGCATATTGTTGAAGAAACAGATTATATTGGCAGTAAGAAGTTTACCTTTAAGCCTAAAAGAGCGGGAAAATATGTTGTTGAAATGTATTCAAAAAATAAAAAATGCAAAGAGGGCTTTGACTGTAAAAAGTCCATTAGCATTTTTGTAAATGAAGCACCTCCAGTTACTGGAACAAAGATATTGTGCAACAAAACTTCCTTTAAGATCAGTGATGATATAACCTTCAATGTGGAAAGCTGCGGTGGCAAGGAAGTGTGCTACGAGTTCTATATCATGGAAAAGGGAAACTGGATGCTTGTCCAAAAATACTCAAGAAAAAGCTATTATACCTTAATGCCTTTTGTACAAGGAACCTATAGAATGCTTGTACTAGCAAAAAGCTATTATAGAAAATGTGCTTATGAGGATTATGATATATTTGAGTTTAAAGTAGAATAATGTTTGTAAAAAGGTTTTCCACTATTAGCTTTAACTAACAGTGGAAGACCTTTTTTTATGTATATGCAATCATAAGACTCTTTATTACTTAAACCCAGTGATAGGGAAAATTAACAATAGGTCATTGGGGGCTGTAGGAATAGAACTAATTGCTATACTGGATTTTTCATATCCTCAGCAAAGCCAGCTGCTCAAAATAGCTCACTGAAAATAGTCTCTTTAATTAAGCAATAATAATGAAATAAAAATCTTTATCAGTTAATTATTATATTATTGAGAGTACTTTTATCTTTAGAAAAAGTATATATAGAAAATTAATGATAAATAATATAGTAAATATGCAAAATAACCTCTAAAGTGATAAAATAACTATGGCGATAATTAATATAGGCTATGTTATCTAATGGAAGTTTACATAGAAGGTTATCTTTAATAATATTATCGAAATTAAGTGTTCATTAAAGCATCGGATGACTGATTATTTAATTTCAACAGGTTTCTTTAAAATAGTATAATAGAAAGTATTAAAATATTTATAATAAGCTTTAGGATGTGAATTTATGAAAATAGATAAGACTGAACAGATGTTAGGAGTACAGATGCTTTCTTCCTATATGAAGCAAGCCATGGGTGATTCTCAAGCCTTTGATTTAGTTATGGAAAGTTTAATGAAGAATATAACAGAAGATAATAGCAGTAGCAATATATTAAGTGCCTTAACTGGAGGAGCATCTGATAGTAGTGGGGCTTCTGTGGATCAAAAGGTTTCGGCAGGAACAGATTTAAGCAAGCTTGGAATGGATGTACCTGGGGATTATGATGGTTCCAATACAGTTGATTTAAATAATATAAAACCTTATTCTAATGCGGTGTTAAAGTTTACTTCTAAGGGAGCTAATGTAAGTGGCAGTAACATGGAGAGAATTAATAATGCTGTAACTGCTGCATCTCAAAGATATGGGATAAATGAAGATTTAATAAGAGCTATTATTAAACAGGAGTCTGGCTTCAATCCCTATTCAGTTTCAGGTGTTGGGGCTTCAGGAATAATGCAGATAATGCCTGAAAACTTTAGAAATCTAGGTATTACTGATCCATTTAATATAGAACAAAATATTAACGGTGGGACAAAACTTCTAAAAGGATACTTAGATAAATACAACGGAAATACCGAAATGGCATTAGCAGCATATAATGGCGGTCCTGGAACTATGCAGAGAAGAGGCGTGAGTTCACCAAATCAAATCTATAAGATGCCTAGTGAAACTGTGAGTTATGTTAATAAAGTAATGAATTATTTTAGAAATGGTGTATAATAAAAGGACTGTACTTTTTGTGCAGTCCTTTTAAGTAGTTAATAAGTATAGATAAAATATCAAATTAGTTCTAATGAAAAAGTAGAGGAGTGTTATTTTGGAGAGACTTGATAAAATCCTTTCAAATTTAGGATATGGTTCTAGGAAAGAAATAAAAGCCTTAGTTAAGGCTGGAGCAGTTATAGTAGATGAAAAGGTTGTTAAGGATAATGGGATGCAGTTAGATCCAGAAAAATCAAAGATAGTGGTAAATGGTGAAGAATTAACTTACAGAAAGTACATATATTTAATGATGAACAAACCTGATGGAGTAATATCTGCTACCTTTGATAGTAAAGACGAAACTGTTATAGATCTTCTATATCCAGAACATCAGGTATTTAATCCATTTCCTGTGGGAAGACTGGATAAGGATACAGTAGGCTTACTTCTTATAACTAATGATGGTGAACTAAACCACAAGTTAATATCACCCAAGTGGCATGTTGACAAGGTTTACTATGCAGAAATAGACAAAGCGGTAGATGAAAAAGATATAGAGAGATTTAAAGAAGGTATAGAACTTGATGATGGCTATAAGTGTATGAGTGCTAAGCTTGAGATAGAGGAAGCTACAGATGAAGGGTCTAAGGTGCTTGTAACAGTGCAGGAAGGAAAGTATCATCAAGTAAAGAGGATGTTTGAAGCAGTAGGAAAAAAGGTAGTATACTTAAGAAGAATAAAGTTTGGCAATCTTCCACTAGATGAAACTTTAGAGGAAGGCGAATATAGAGAGCTTACAGAAGAAGAACTAAATGTTTTAATAAATAACTGAAATATGAAATTTTTTCATTCATAGTAATATATTATTTACAATATTTTTTTCAAAATAGGCTTGCATTTTAAAATGCAATTATATATAATAATTCTGCAAGGATAAATAAAAGGAATAAATAGCCCCCTTTTTATTTATTGCTTATTGCTGAAGCGCAACCTAGCCCCAAGGGTTGCGTTTTTTTATTTTTAGAAAACTATAATTTTTTATTGTCAAAACCTAGTAATATCAATGCTTTAGAATAGCTATTTAGGGTAAACAGTAAAAAATAAATTATATTCGCCTGCCAGATTTTCCTCATATACATTCGGAAAGGCAGATGCGCAAAAAAAGCTCACTGAAGAAGGTCGCTTCAGTGACTTTTTTATTTTTAGATAATTTTATCATTTAACATATTGAAAATTATGCAGTAAGAATTGTGATATAATTGGACCTCAAATATAAAAAAGTGAAAAGAAAACGTATTAAATTTGCAAATTATTCACATATTATTTTGAGGTAAATTTTGTAATAAAATTATTAATTTATATGAAATTCATTTATGTTTATTAGATAATTCTATTTAATGAAAGAAAAAAATCTTAAATTGATAAAAACGAAGGTTTTTATTTCGTAATTTTTTCAGGTCTACACATTATTTCTATGTAAAATTCTCTTGTTAAAATCTCATGCTTAATAATGATTAAAAATAAATATTTTCAAATTATACACTGAGAAATCATAGCGTTTTGGAAAGTGGACATCTTATTGAACATATGCATCTTTATATATCAACAGCTATAATAATTATGATATAATATATATATACTTGACTATAATAAAAAGAGGAATAACATTCCTCTTTTTACTCTTTAGGAAAGATATTTCGTTGTAATTAGCAAGTTAATATACTATAAGCTGAAGAGTAAAAAACATAGATAGTCTACTAGAAGTTCTTTGAGTATAGTCAGAGAAGGCAAAAGTAGTTTTTCATATTTAAGGAGTGATTATATGGATTTAAAAAGTCTTTTGAATAAGGAGCAGTATGAGGCTGCTACTACTGTAGATGGTCAGCTTCTCATACTTGCAGGTGCTGGATCAGGAAAAACAAGAGTATTGACATATAGAATAGCGTATATGTTGCAAGAGAGGGCCATACAGCCATACAATATTTTGGCCATAACTTTTACAAATAAGGCAGCTCAGGAGATGAGAGACAGAGTTAGATCCTTGATAGGTGATAAAGCTGATAGTATGTGGATTTCAACCTTCCATTCTTCTTGCGTTAAGATATTAAGAAGAGAAATTGAGAAACTTGGATACAAGAAGGATTTTACTATATACGACAGCTATGATCAGAAGGCTTTGGTAAAAGAGTGCATTAAGCAACTTAACATAAATGATAAGGATATAACTGAACAAGAAGTCATATCCAAGATAGGAAAAGCAAAAGATAATCTAATCACTCCAGCACAATATAAAAGACAATATGAGAGTGATTTCCGAGGAAATAAAATTGCGGATTTATATGTAATGTATCAAAAAAGACTGAAAGAAAATAACGCCTTAGATTTTGACGATTTGATATTTAAGACCGTTGAGTTGTTTCAGAACAATCCAGAAGTGCTTGATTTTTATCAAAACAAATTTAAATACATAATGATAGACGAGTATCAGGATACTAATAGATGTCAGTATGAATTTGTGAAGTTATTGGCTTTAAAGCATAAGAATATCTGCGTGGTTGGAGATGACGACCAGTGTATATATGCTTGGAGAGGTGCGGATATAAGAAATATATTAGACTTTGAAAAAGATTATCCAGGTGCTAAAGTTGTAAAGCTTGAGCAAAACTATAGATCTAAAGCTAATATATTAGATGCAGCAAATAATGTGATTAAATTTAACAGCAATAGAAAGTCTAAGGTGCTTAGAACTGAAGCAGAGCATGGAGAAAAGATAAGAATATATAGAGCTTTTTCTGACAATGATGAAGCTCAGTTTATAGCTTCAGAAATAAAGAAGTTTATGGAGGAGAAGGATTTATCTTATAAGGACTTTGCTATACTTTATAGAACAAATGCTCAGTCTCGTATATTTGAAGATTGCTTTATAAAGAGGGATATTCCATATAGGATAATCGGTGGACTAAAGTTCTATGATAGAAAAGAAATAAAGGATATAATGGCATATCTTAAGGTCATAAATAACCCAGCGGATTCTATAAGTCTTAGAAGAATAATAAATGTACCTAAGAGAAATATAGGTGATGCTACTGTAGCTAAGGTTATGGAATTTGCAAATGAGTTTGATGATGGTCTTTATAGCTGCTTACTAGACTGTGAAAATATATCAAGCTTATCAGCTAGAAATATAGCTTCTATAAAGAGATTCACAGAACTATCTGAAGATTTTATGGATATGGCAGAGCAAATGCCGGTTTCCACACTTATAGAGTATATATTAGATAAAAGCGGATATATGAAGGAACTAAAAGATTCCAAGGAACCTGAAGATCAAAGCAGAGTTGAAAACTTAAAGGAACTAGTTTCTGCTGCAGTTGATTTTGAAAAGAGCAATGAGGAGGATAAATCCTTAGGAGCCTTCTTAGAGAAGGTTGCCTTAGTTCAAGATGTAGATAACATGGATGAAGAAGCTGATACTGTAGTTATGATGACTGTGCATTCAGCTAAGGGGTTAGAGTTCCCAGTAGTATTTATGGTAGGTATGGAAAATGGTATATTCCCAGGAACAGCTTCCTTTGATTCGGAAAGTGAGATGGAAGAGTCAAGAAGACTATGCTATGTTGGTATAACTAGAGCCAGAAATGTATTATATATGACCTCAGCAGAGGTAAGAAAGGTCTTTGGAAGAACTGTTGCGTATCCTCAATCAGACTTTATAGCTGAAATACCTAAAGAATTGAAGAATTTCGTAAAGGGAAATACAAGTTCTGGACTTTCTACAAGAAGTTCTATGTTTGCAAGCCAAGGCTATGGAAGTGGAGAAGGCAATAGAAATCCTCATAGCCTAAGAAGTGGTTACGGTTCAGGATATGGTGCAAATCAAAAGCCTCAGAAAGAAACGATGCTTGATGCTGCAAGAAAATTAAAGGAGACTTTAGATAGTACTTCTGGCGGAATCCTTACAAAGAATGAAGCTACTATGGGAAGAAAGATAAAGCATCCGAAGTTCGGAATTGGTACTATAATAAAGACCGTTACTGAAGGTGATGATCTTAAGCTTACTATTGCTTTTGACAGCCAAGGCATAAAAACCTTACTGTTAAGCTTTGCCCCTTTAGAGCTGCTTTAAAGATGTAGCACTTCAATCTGAAGTCAATTTTCAAATCTCCTCTGGGTTCTGAGAGGAAATTTGAAAATATAAGTTTTATTATGAAGTGATACATCTAAAGATGTAGCACTTCAATCCGAAGTCAATTTTCAAATCTCCTCTGGGTTCTGAAATTGGTGGAAGGTTTTATTCTGAGGCTAAGAATGGAAGAAGTATATTTATATATAACATTCTTGCTTCTTAGTAATCAACCATTAAGGATAAAGTGATTCATAAAATACAATGGAAAAAAGAATTGAATTCTTAGTAAGAAATTAAGATAGGGATTTGGTGCTATTATCATAATATTTTATGCTTGTACATAAAATTATAATCAGGATAAATATAAGATTCAATGTGAAGCTTTGCTGTAGAAAAGAAAAATAGATTTTTATTAGGGGCCCATGAATTAAGTTTTAGTAATGGGTTTCTATATATAATACTATAATATAAAGCTCAATTAGATTGAGAGGTGTTTAGATGGATAAGATTAAAAGAATAGAGGAGCTAGTAGAAGAGCTAAATAAATATGCATATGAATACTATACCCTAAGTAATCCTTCTGTATCAGATAAGGATTATGATAGGAAGTATGACGAGCTGCTTACATTAGAAAAAGAAACTTCTTATGTATTACCTTATTCTCCTACTCAAAGAGTTGGAGATACTGCTCTTGCAGAGTTTTCAAAATATACTCATAAAGCTAGATTGTGGAGCTTGGACAAGGCGCAGACTTTAGAGGAACTTAAAGAATGGCATAATAGAAATGTGAAGTTTGTTGAGGATTATAATAGAAGTCATGAAGATAAACTTCCGGTACTAAGATATATAGTTACTAAAAAGTTTGATGGATTGACTATAAATTGTACCTATGATGTTAATGGCGTTCTTACAAAAGCTGCAACTAGAGGCACTGGAGAAATAGGTGAGGATGTTACTGCACAGGCTAAAACCATAAAATCCTTACCGCTTAAGATTAACTGCAGTGATGTTTTGGAAATCCATGGTGAAGCAATAATGACTAAGGAAGCCTTTGATAGATACAATGAAGTTTCAGAGGTACCGTTAAAAAACCTTAGGAATGGTGCAGCAGGGGCACTTAGAAATCTAAATATAAAAGAAACCGCAAAAAGAAATCTATCTGCTTTCTTTTATGATGTAGGATATAAAGAAGGGACACCTTTTAGTTCTTATGAAGAAATGATGAACTTCATAAAAGAGAAAGGGTTTCCAATTGATGAGTATATGAAGATCTGTCATACTATGGAAGATATAGAGAGAGAAATCGAGTATATAAAAGATATAAGATTTGAGCTAAATTATGATATAGATGGGGCCGTTGTTGCTATTGATGATATGAGGACTAGAGAACTACTTGGATATACAATTAAGTTTCCTAAATGGGCGATAGCTTTTAAGTTTGAAGCTCAAGAAGCTACAACGAAACTTCTAGATGTGGAATGGAACGTTGGGAGAAGTGGAAGAGTTAGTCCTACAGCATTACTAGAACCGGTAGAACTAGCTGGCGTAACTGTGAAGAGAGCAACCTTAAATAATATGGATGATGTAAGAAGGAAAGGTGTACTAATTGGAGCAGAGGTATTCGTTAGAAGATCCAATGATGTTATTCCTGAGATAATGGGCGTAGCAGGAGAACCTGGTGAAGATACTAGAGAAATTGTTCCACCAGAAACATGTCCTGCTTGTGGCAGCCATATTGTTTTAAACGGTGCACATTATTTCTGCGAAAATACTCTTTCTTGTAAGCCTCAGATGGTTAAGACCATAGTACACTATGCATCTAGAGAAGCTATGAATATAGAAGGTTTTTCGGAAAAAACAGCGGAGCAGTTATTTGAAAAGCTAGAGATAAAGTCAATAACAGAGTTATATAAACTGGAAAAAGAAAGTCTATTAACCTTAGAAAAGTTTGGTGAGAAAAAGGCACAAAACTTATTAAATGCCATTGAGAGTAGTAAGGACTGTCAACTACATTCCTTTATATATGCATTGGGAATACCTAATGTAGGAGTAAAGACAGCTAAGGATTTGGTTAAGAGATTTAAGAACATAGATAATCTAGAGAAGGCTACCTATGAGGAGCTGATAAGTGTCAGTGATATAGGTGGTATTGTGGCAAAGAGTATAATCGACTTTTTCTCTGAAGAAAAGGTTATAGCTACAATAAATGAACTTTTAGAGCTTGGTGTTACTCCTAAATATGAGGAAAATGAAGTTAAGGAAAATCCTTTTGAAGGAAAGACTGTTGTGGTTACAGGTTCTTTAGCTTCTTATAGCAGAACTGAGATAAAGGAAAAGCTTGAGTCTCTAGGGGCAAAAGTCTCAGGTAGTGTAAGCAAAAAAACTGACTATGTTATAGTTGGCGAGGATGCTGGATCCAAGTACACTAAAGCCTTAGAGCTTGGATTAAAGATATTATCAGAAGAAGACTTTAATAGTCTTATAGGAGGTTAGAATGAGAAGGCTTATAAGTATTTTTAGCTTACTTTCAGCGATGATAACAAGCGTAGCTATAATACTTACCCTCCTTACCACCTATCAATTTATATATATCAATGAAGTCTTTAATTCGTATTATCCAATCCAAATAGGGTTGAGTATAACGATGATATTTTGGGGGATAAGATTTTTTCTACTTGAAAAAGGAAGTAAAAAGTTAACATATCCGTTGATATGTTTTATTATCGCTACAATTTCTATAGTATTTATGGGGTTGTATGTGAAATAATTGAGGAATAGAAATAAGAACCTAGATGGCTATATTTGTCCATCTAGGTTCTTATTTTCATTTGAATCATATTCAGTAACATCATTATTAGTGTTTAAAGTGGCTCTATCAATGATGCCATCAGTTTTTGTTACTAACAAATAAATATTTTGAGTAAGCTTTTCCAATAGATAGTTTTGATATTTTATTTGACTGTAAGCGAATCTAGCTATTATGAATCCCCAGATAGCAACAAACATTATAGTCAACATACATAACAAACCAATTATCTCTATAACAAGTAACATTACCAAAACCTCCAGCAATATAGCAATATATAATATATGTAATAGAATACATAATTTATATTACTATAATAATCTGTTTAAGTTTTTTTATCAAGGTTAGTAATATTTTTTATCTAGAAAATTATTAAATTTCACAAGCTAATTTGAAATACTATAAGTGTATGCAGCATATTCATATATTGTGGTTTAGATGTACATACTCATTAATAAGATTGAATTACTAACTTTTAGTTTAGATTAAATTATTGAGTTAATACATCTCGAAGTAAGGATTTGGAGGCAGCTTTGGGGTAATCAGTTCATTATATTATAAGTTATACAAAAATTCTTTAGATAAAGCCATATTTAAGTTTAAAAGAATACCTGTAGAAGTGGTATTCAAGAATTTGACCAAGAATTGCTGGATTTATGGAATACAATACGAAGTAATAATTAAAAGTAAGTTAACCCTTCAAATAAAGCTTATAGGAAAAAGAGAAAAAGTATTTTTAATGTTTGATAAAACTCTAGTGGTTTTTAAAGAGGATTACTACAGGTTTCTAAACCTAGCAGAATCTATTGAAGCTGATAAAGCTTATTTTATTACTACTGGAGTTTTTGAAAGTGAGATATATAAAATGAATAGTTGGAAGTTATCAGCACCAAAAATCATTTTGGAAGATAGTAAAAAGTTTCTTAAAAGACAGGTATGGTTTAAGAGAAAATATAATGAACATTTGAAATACGATAAACTGGATTTTCATAGATATTTACCAGTATGATTAATATTAATATTGTTTGGACATAATTCAGATATATATTTTATAAAGGGGAGTATATAGATGAAATTTAAGCTTTCCAAACTATTAATATTAATTATGATAATTGTTTCTTTACAGGGATGCTCATATACAACCCCTGAAAGAACCATAGATGATAGTAATTCTATAACATATGCTGTTGAAAGTTTTCCAGAAAGTATAGATATAAAAACTGATTTTAGTATTAGAGATAAAGAAATTTTTTACTCAATTTTTGATGGATTAGTTGATAAAAATGAAAAAGGTGATATAGTACCAGAGCTTGCTGAGTCTTATTCAGTAAGTAAAGATGGTCTTGAGTATGTTTTTAAGCTTAGAGATGATATTTATTGGAACGATGGAAGCAAGATTACAGCTGATGACTTTTTAAAGTTCTTTAAAACTATAATATCTCCTAAAAACAAAGAAGCTTACGTTAGTGAATTATACAATATATATGGTGTGAAGGATTATCATGAGGGGCGAGGAACCTTTGAAAATAATGTTGCTATATCTAAAGGTGATAAGAATTCTATTAAGTTTAGGATGAACGTAAAAGATAATGATTTCGTAAAAAAGTTGTCCGAAGGATGTTTTAAACTTAGAGACATATCTAGCAAATTGGACAATTATAAGACAGAGTTTTCGTCCATAAAGTATTCAGGGGAGTATTCAATAAAGAATATAAAAGATAGCAAGGAAATTGAGCTTCAACAAAATGATAAGTATTGGGCTAAAAAAAGTATGGAGCCAAAGGAAATAATATTGAAAATATACAGTGGAGCTGAATTAGCCTTAGCTGATTTTGAATCAAAAAAGAATGTAGACATAATACTAGATGTGCCAAATAGCGAAATTTCAAGGTTAACATCAAAAAATTTAGTAGAGATATTTCCTGCGGATAAGATGAAGATAATTGAGTTTAATCCAGACAGCAAAGACGATAAGATCAATTTAAGTATGAGAAGAGCATTGGAAAAGACTATATTAAGTTCAATCACTGGAAATTCATTAGTTAAAGAAGATAAATTTCAATTAGCTTTAGGTGAGTTAGAAAGAAAAGGACTGAAATCTAATGAAAGTATTGTAAGCTCCAATGTTACCGATGCTTCTAAGAACTTTGATGTTATAAAAGAACAAGTAGACAGTTTGCTGGAAAAGTCTAATTATAAAGGCGGCAGTTTAAGATTAGTATGTCTTAACAATGATGAAAACAAGAATATATGTGATTTTATCTCTAAAAATCTTAAAGATTTGTATGGTATAACTGTAAAGTATAACTTGTTGGAGCAGGATCAGTTAGATAAGACTGTTAAAAGTGGAGAATACGAGTTATTGCTTGAGGATATAGGTTCTAGTTCTGATGTCTATGGGGAGTTAGTTACAAAATGGGGTAGCAACAACAAAAATAAATCCATAAGCAACAATGACATAACTAATATATTAAGTAGTATTGATAAAAAAGAAGACGTAGATAATAGAAATAAAAGCCTAGTGAAGCTATTAAGAGATAATACGTATATAGTGCCATTACTTTTTGATAACTTAATTTGTGTCAAATCAGATAAGATAAAGAACCTAACTTTTGATAAGGATGGTGCGTTAGAACTGAAGAAAATTGAATTGAGTTCTAGTACTGAAGACCTTAAGGATAAGGATGCTGATTAATAATATTAATTCTTTGCGCAACCTCATCTAAGCATATGATAACTAACCGGTTAATTTCAACAGGGTACTTTAATAGGTTCTAGCATTAAAAAGTTAAAAATCGCTAATGCAATTATCATTAGCGATTTTCTTC
This sequence comes from Clostridium manihotivorum, assembly GCF_004015185.1. GTDB lineage: Bacteria > Bacillota > Clostridia > Clostridiales > Clostridiaceae > Clostridium_AR > Clostridium_AR manihotivorum. The sequence continues at coordinate 1,310,542 of NZ_CP025746.1, forward strand.
GTTCAATATAATATTTTAATGATGCATTTTTAGTCTGCTTCGGAAGGTTCAGTTTCTTTAATTGTTTCAGTTTCTGCTATTAGTTTCTCATCTTTTAGAGGATTATCTGGGGTAAAAGATGAATTCATAATTTTATCTTTAAATAATAATATAATCAGATAGAAGTTGCTTAGGTTTTTTAAACTATCAAAAGAAAGTTTAGAAGCTATAAAGCTTTCCTTTTTCTTAGAATAAGAAATCTTCTTCAAAAATATTGGTGCAGTACCAGTAGTATCAGGGGAAGTGGCGGTGCTAACTCTAAACATAGACTCATCAATAAGATCTGAGGAGTTCAAGGTTAAATCTCTATATCTTTCCTCGTTATCTAAGGATGGTGCTTCAGGCCAAGAGGTAACGAGGCCAGAGCTTATATAAAACTGCCTGAATACCGTAGAAATCATGGCCTTAAAATCTCTAGAAGATTCAAATTCTTCATAGATAAGCATGTTTAGCATATAATTATTTATTTCATTGCAACTATATTTTATATCCTTTTTCTCCATAGGTTTTAAGAATATGCCGGAATCATCATCAAACAGTCTTCTATGCCTTTCGCTGATTTGGATAAAGTTATCTTTAAAAGAATCCAATCCAGTATTTTTATATGATAAGTATAGATTGATTGCTAGAAGACAGGAATAGTCAAGGTTATCCAATACGTAATTTTTCTCTCCATACTTATCAATTAGATAATCAGAAATATCAATTAAAAATAGCTTTGCATCATCATTGTTAGAATAACTGTAAAGTGCATTAAAGGCTAAGCAAATCTTGCAGCATTCTTGAAATGATAGATCGTATACTTCATCTTTATAATTTAAAAACATATTCAATATATCTAAGGAAAAGTTTTTGTACATTTCTCTATCTTCGTCCAATGTACATATGTTCCAATAAAGATAATATGCTACCATCATCATTGCCTGATCAGAAAACTTGAATTTCTTATCTTTATCAACTAAATTAAATTCACTGTTGCCTTCTGATAAGTTTTTCTTATCTACAAAAACTCCATCTGCATTTCTCAATTGGCTGGAGTAAAAGTCTAGTTGTTGCTTAGCTAGAGCTTTATATATTTTTGAGATTGAGTAGTTTATGCTATTGGATTTTTGAAACTTTTCATAGAATGTAGAAAGTTCCAATATGCTAAGAGTCATTAATGCATTGGCTGAGCTGTTAATTTCTTTTTTTATACCATCTTCAGACCAACCATGAAAATGCTTGGTTGAAGCAAATTTAGGAGACCCCTTTTTATAAATACATAAAAGTGGAGAAAAATCTTTTATTATGTTAATATCATTGTTAGAAAGATACTTTTTGGAAGTTTTGTTAGAGGCTATGAGACCGCAACGAGATTGCAGTACAATATGCTTAAGCGCTTCCCGTGAAAGAAAAAATAGCTGCCCTTCTATCTCCAAGGAGGTAAGACTATTTATTCTAAAAAAAGGACCTATATACTTCAATGTATCCACCTCATAAAATTAATACTTATATTAATAATATGTTAGTTGTAATAAAAAATTGCATGAGTACATATATAAAGCATTATTTATTCTTTTTAAGGGATAAATTTATTATAAGGAGTAAGGCAATGAAATCAGGTAAGTTGAATTGGGATGATCTTAAAGGATTGATAAACAATAATAAATCTGTAAAAAGAGATGAAGTAAGAGTAAGGAATGGTGTAGGGGAAGACTGTTCAGTTATAGATTTTGGAGAATACGAATGTGTCATATCTACGGACCCAATAACTGGAGCAGCAGAAAACATAGGAAGACTTGCAGTTCATGTAAATTGTAATGACGTAGCATCCTGTGGAGTAGAACCTTTAGCGATTTTAGTTACTATACTAGCGCCAGAGGATACAACCTACGAAGAAATAAATGAAATAATGAGGCAAATAGATGAAGAGACTTCTAAGATAAACGTTGAGATCATAGGAGGCCATACTGAGATAACAACTGCTGTAAATAGGATAGTTGTATCATGTACGGTACTTGGAAAATGCATAAGTGGAAGAGCTGTATCAACGGCAGGGGCTCAGGTTGGTGATGATATAATTGTAACTAAGAATCTAGCTTTAGAGGGCACTAATATAATCGTAAATGATAAATATGAAAGAATAAAAAATGTATTAACAGAAGAAGAAATTGATGAAGCTAGAGAATATATTAATAAAATTAGTGTTATAATGGAAGGGAAAATAAGTGGGGAGTTTGGAGTAAACTGTATGCATGATATAACTGAAGGTGGTGTTCTCGGTGCTCTATGGGAGTTAGCTGATGCATCTAATTTAGGGTTTAAAGTCTATGAAGATAAGATGCCTATTTCAGTAGTTACTAGAAAAGTATGTAAGGAATTCAATATAGACCCACTTAGGTTAATATCTTCTGGAAGTATGATTATAACAACTAAAAATGGAGAAAGTCTTGTGAATCTACTTAAGGAAAATGGAATTAATTCCACTATAATTGGTAAGATAACAGAAGAAAAAGGAATACTAGTAAAGTTATCTGAAGGTGAAGTTATTGTTCCACAACCTGAGAGAGATGAACTTTTTTCTATATATTAAAAGGAGGCAATAAAATGAGAATAGATGGAAGAAAAAATGAAGGCTTAAGACCTATTAAGCTTACAAGAAACTATACAAAATACGCTGAAGGGTCAGTGCTTATAGAGGTAGGAGATACAAAAGTATTATGTAATGCTTCTATTGAGGAGAAGGTGCCTCCATTTCTAAAAGGAAGCGGGGAAGGCTGGATAACAGCAGAATACAATATGCTTCCTAGATCAACTCAATCTAGAAAGCCTAGGGATATAGCTAAATTGAAGATTGATGGAAGAACTATGGAGATACAAAGACTCATAGGAAGAGCACTGAGATCAGTGGTTGATTTAAAAGCTTTGGGTGAAAAAACAATATGGATTGATTGTGATGTTATTCAAGCCGATGGAGGTACTAGAACAGCATCTATTTCTGGAGCCTTCGTAGCATTAGTTGATGCGGTTAATAGGCTTCACAAGCATCAGCCCTTTAAGGTTTTCCCAATAAGAAGCTTTGTTGGAGCTGTAAGCGTTGGTATACTAAATGACGAAAAGATTATAGACCTTTGCTATGAAGAAGATTCAAAGGCAAAAGTGGATATGAATATAGTTATGACTGACGGTGGTGAATTTATAGAAGTGCAGGGAACAGGTGAGGAAAGTCCTTTCTCTAGGAAGGATTTAGATGAGCTTCTTTCACTAGGAGAAAAGGGTGTAAAACATATAATTCAAGCTCAAAAAGATGTATTAAAGAAAGATAGTTTATGGATAGGTACAGGGGGAGAGTAGCATGAAAAAAATTATAGTAGCAAGTAATAATGACCATAAAATAAAGGAAATAAAGCAAATACTTAAGGATATAGATGTAGAAGTAAAGTCGCTTAAAGACTGCAATATAGATATAGATGTAGTAGAAGATGGGAAGACTTTTATTGAAAACTCTTATAAAAAGGCAAAGGAAATATATGAATACGTAAAGAAAGATGGATTAAATGATTTTCTTATAATGGCTGATGACTCTGGGTTAGAAGTTGATTATTTAAATGGTGAACCAGGAGTTTATTCTGCTAGATATGCAGGAGAACATGGAAATAATAAAAAGAATAACGAAAAATTATTAGAAAAGTTAAAGGGTGTGCCTAGTGAAGAAAGAAAGGCAGCTTTTGTTTGCGCTATAGTTCTTATAGATGAAACTGGAAAAACTGTAAAAGTGGAAGAGAGAGCTTACGGAGTTATAAAAGAGGAGCTTACAGGTGTAGAGGGCTTTGGATATGACCCATTATTTTTCGTACCAGAATTTAATAAAACCTTTGCTGAAATGACTGCAGATGAAAAGAACTCAATAAGTCATAGAGGAAAAGCACTAGAGGTTATAAAAAAAGAACTGAAGAATTTAATTTAGTTTTGGAGGCATAATAATAATGCTAGTAGCTGTAGTTAGTGATACTCATAATGTTACTGAATATATAGAAAAGGTTAAAAGGCTTATAAAGAAGAGTGATGTATTGATTCATCTTGGTGATAACATAACTGATCTAGATTACCTTATAAGCGATTATAAAGGCAAGGTCTATGGAGTGAAGGGCAATTGTGACTTTTCTAATGAATATCCATCAGAAATGCTAGTGAAGGTTCTAGATAAAAAGTTTTTTATTACTCATGGACATAAATACAATGTGAAGTATGAGTTGAATTCAATATATTTTAAGGCTATGGAAGTAGAGGCTGATGCTGCTTTATTTGGGCATACTCATCAGTCTTTAATAACCCAAGAAAGAAATCTATGGATCATAAATCCAGGAAGTGCCTCGCTTCCTAGGATGAGCAAAAGAAGCATAGCTTTCATAGAAGTTGTAGAAGGAAAGCCTATCTATCCATACCTTGTAGAGGTGTAATACATAAGCGAATAAGAATATATTCTGAATATTTTTATTCGTTTTAATCTTAGAACTTTTTGATGTGTAAATTGTTATATCGGCGCAAATGGTTATAAACACTGACTTCAGCAAACTTTTATTATAAAAAAACTTTTTTAAAAAAAGTATTGACTGAAATAATAACATCGTGTAGAATAATCTTTGTCGCCGAAAGGTTACAACATGATTCGCCTGATAAGAAGGTAAGTCATAAAGTTAACGGGGTGTGGCGCAGATGGGAGCGCGCGTGGTTTGGGACCATGAGGTCGCAGGTTCAATCCCTGTCACCCCGACCATTTATGCGGGTATCGTATATCGGTAATACTCCAGCCTTCCAAGCTGAAAAGGTGGGTTCGACTCCCACTACCCGCTCCAAAAACATCTTGACAAAAGATGTTGAGTTTAGTAAAATAAACACTGTCGCTTAAACATGCGTTTTTAGCTCAGCTGGATAGAGCAACGCCCTTCTAAGGCGTGGGCCAGGGGTTCGAATCCCTTAAAACGCACCATTTATGCGCCATTAGCTCAGTTGGTAGAGCACCTGACTCTTAATCAGGGTGTCTTGGGTTCGAGTCCCTGATGGCGCACCAAAATGTGGTGGACGTAGTTCAGTTGGTAGAGCACCAGATTGTGGCTCTGGGTGTCGTGGGTTCGAATCCCATCGTTCACCCCACATTTTATAAAAGTAATAATGGGATGTCGCCAAGCGGTAAGGCAATGGACTTTGACTCCATCATTCGTAGGTTCGAATCCTGCTATCCCAGCCAACGGTTCACTAGCTCAGTCGGTAGAGCACATGACTTTTAATCATGGTGTCCGGGGTTCGATTCCCCGGTGAGCCACCAATTTAATATGAAAAGATGCAGATGTGGCGGAATTGGCAGACGCACTAGACTTAGGATCTAGCGCCTACGGCGTGGGGGTTCGACTCCCTTCATCTGCACCAATCAGCGGAAGTGACTCAATGGTAGAGTGTCACCTTGCCAAGGTGAAGGTCGCGGGTTCGAGTCCCGTCTTCCGCTCCAAATATGCGGGTATCGTATATCGGTAATACTCCAGCCTTCCAAGCTGAAAAGGTGGGTTCGACTCCCACTACCCGCTCCAAAAAACATCTAAGAAGATGTTGAAATTACTTACATGTAATAAAGTTTAATATGCGTTTTTAGCTCAGCTGGATAGAGCAACGCCCTTCTAAGGCGTGGGCCAGGGGTTCGAATCCCTTAAAACGCACCATTTTTTTAATACCGGGGTGTGGCGCAGATGGGAGCGCGCGTGGTTTGGGACCATGAGGTCGCAGGTTCAATCCCTGTCACCCCGACCATTTTATGCGGGTATCGTATATCGGTAATACTCCAGCCTTCCAAGCTGAAAAGGTGGGTTCGACTCCCACTACCCGCTCCAAAAACATCTAAAAGATGTTGAAATTACTTACATAGTAATAAAGTTTAATATGCGTTTTTAGCTCAGCTGGATAGAGCAACGCCCTTCTAAGGCGTGGGCCAGGGGTTCGAATCCCTTAAAACGCACCATTTATGCGCCATTAGCTCAGTTGGTAGAGCACCTGACTCTTAATCAGGGTGTCTTGGGTTCGAGTCCCTGATGGCGCACCAAAATGTGGTGGACGTAGTTCAGTTGGTAGAGCACCAGATTGTGGCTCTGGGTGTCGTGGGTTCGAATCCCATCGTTCACCCCACATTTTATAAAAAGTAATAATGGGATGTCGCCAAGCGGTAAGGCAATGGACTTTGACTCCATCATTCGTAGGTTCGAATCCTGCTATCCCAGCCAACGGTTCACTAGCTCAGTCGGTAGAGCACATGACTTTTAATCATGGTGTCCGGGGTTCGATTCCCCGGTGAGCCACCAATTTAATATGAAAAGATGCAGATGTGGCGGAATTGGCAGACGCACTAGACTTAGGATCTAGCGCCTACGGCGTGGGGGTTCGACTCCCTTCATCTGCACCAATCAGCGGAAGTGACTCAATGGTAGAGTGTCACCTTGCCAAGGTGAAGGTCGCGGGTTCGAGTCCCGTCTTCCGCTCCAAATACGCGGGTATCGTATATCGGTAATACTCCAGCCTTCCAAGCTGAAAAGGTGGGTTCGACTCCCACTACCCGCTCCATACAAAAGACAACTTACAAATTAAGTTGTCTTTTATTTTACTATTTAATAAATTGTAAAAAACTACATTTTTTGCTCCTATAGCTCAGTTGGATAGAGTGGTGGACTTCGAATCCATAGGCCGCAGGTTCGAACCCTGTTGGGAGCACCAATATAAAAGCCTTGCAAACACTAAGTTTACAAGGCTTTTAGTTTTTTAATAAATTAGGTAAAAATCAATTTTGCGGGGAATTTTGCGGGGAATCATTTTTTGCGGGAGATAATAAATCTTCTAATTTAGATACTGCAGTTTCATCAAATCTAGGTAATCTATGACTATAAGTGTTTAAAGTCATACCTACTGTGTTATGTCCAAGTAATCCGGAAACTATCTTAGGATTAACACCAGCTTCTAGCATTAAGGTTGCATATGTGTGCCTTAAATCGTGAAATCTGATGTAAGGTATATTTAAATCAGTACAAACTTTATACTGCTTCATGACCCTTCTATAATTCCTAGACACATACTCAGGATCATAAGGAGTACCATCTCCTTTGCAAATAACAAAGCCTTCTTTATGGTAATTAGCATGGTTAGATTTATTATATTCACAAATATCTTTTAGATCTTCTAGAGCCCTCCTGGTATCTTCTATGATAGGTATAGCTCTTTTAGATGTAGATGTCTTTAGTTCCAAAAGCTCTAGCTTACCTTTTACTTCTTGTAGCTGCCTTGTAACGTAGATAACTTTGTTATCTAAGTCAACATCCTTCCAACGTAAACCACAAACTTCACCTAGTCTCATACCAGTTGTAGAGCTTATTAGTACTGGCATATAGACAGTCATATGCTTTATCCTATCTAGAAGTTTAAATAACTGATCCTTATCATACACAGTAAGCTCTTTTTTTACCTTCTTAGGTGGCTCGATAGAGTCCATTATATTGTATTCGATTATTTTCCACTTTAGAGCGTCTTTAAAGGCTTTTGAGAGTATCCAATGATATTGTCTAACAGTTGTAGAAGAGTTGCCTAAATCATTGATACAGTGCAAATAAAGCTTATTTATATTTGTTGGTTTTATTTTGTTCAAAAACATATCACCAAGCTCAGGTACTAGTATTTTGTCAACAGCAATTTTATATCTTTTCCAGGTTGAGTTAGTAAGCTGAGGTTCTATAGTTAATAGCCAATCCTCAATATATTTTTGAAATTTTATTTTTGTACTTTTGAAACCAAGAGCTGTTTTTTTCTTTAATTCTATCTCTCTTTCACGGCCTACATTTTTAGCCTCAGTCTTAGTAGTAAATCCACTTCCAGTTTCTCTTACTCGTTCTTTTGTAGTCTCGTCTATAAAATCTATTTCGTAAGAATATAGATCCATTTTTAGACGTTTGGAATGTCTTTTCTTTATAGTAACAGACATGACAGCGCCTCACTTTTTTATCGACATTATGTTAATTTTGAACTTCTATAAATGTAACATCGTGTAAATATAATGTTTAACGAATATTATAGTGAAAAAGTTTGAATAAATTAACACTTCAGTAATAAAGTTCTAGCATATATGTTAATTTTTTTTGTTTAATATTTAAATTATATTATATTTATAAAAAATATTTATTTGATTTTATTGTGTCATTAATTAAATATAGTAGAATATCATATTAAACGTTAAAATTGGTCGAAAGAAATTCATGCAGTTATAACGTAATTTGTTATAATGTTTATTAAACGACATTCTTTTCCCACACTATGTGATAGCCTAGTATGCTTAGTATCTCTTCAACTTCTTTATATTTTAAAGTACCATTGCTGAGGCGAGTTGATAGGTTTTGCGCACCCGTGGGATTTTCTTTTGACTCATTGAGCTTATCGTTTAATTCTTTCATTGTCATGTCTCGAAGAGCCAAAAGAGCTTTAATTTCTTTTTTTAAATCCATGTTATAACCCCCATATACTTTATAGCATTAATATATGCTAATTATATAATTAATATTATAAAAAATCAATATATATTGTACTATAACAATATTTATTGTAAAAAGTTAATAAGAGTTGTACAATTTCTATTGACAGTATACAATGTAGGTTGTACTATATTAATATAGATTGAAGTTGCAAAGAGGTGAAAAAGTTGAGAACTAACGAAATATTAAAGATGATACGTAATGATTTAGATATAACACAGGATGATCTTGTTTGTGAAAAGATAAGTAGGACAGTAATTTCGAAATTGGAGAGAGGAAAAAAAGAAATTAGTCCTATACAAGCTATTAAATTGAGAGACAAGATATTAAACATACAAAAGGAAAAAAATATAGCGTTAGATTATGAAGTTAGTACTAACTTTTTATTGGGGATCACACACTTCGATATAGAGAAAATACTTTCAGACCTAGAAAAAAAAGTTGATAGATTATCACTTAATGCTTTAGATGAAGCACTAAGACAAATGGTTGATAGTGATTTCATCAGCTTGTGTACTAAAGCTATTCATGTATTTAAGAGCGATTTATATGCTAATAGTGATTTAATAATTTTATATGCACAAGAAGTTTTAAAACGAGATATATCAATAAGCATTATTATTGATATGAATATAATGTTGATAAGAGCCTATTATGCTAAGGGCGAATTTAAGACGATAATACATTTGGCTGAAACTCATAAAAAAGATATAGAGCAATGTTGTGATAAGGAAATACAGATATCTTTCTATTTCAATTTAGCAACTGCCTATTATAAAGAAAGAAAGTATAATGATGCATTAAATTATATAGAAATTATTAAAAAGCTAAAATTAAGAAAGTATGAAGAAAAAGTGTTGACTCTTGAAGCCAATATTGAAACAAAATTGAAGAATTATGATAGTGCAAAAAAAGTGTATTTTAAAATAATTAGGATATCTAAAGATAATACTATAATTGCTAATAGCTATGGTAATATAGCTTCTTTATATCATGAACAAAAGAAGTATAGACAAGCTAGAGAATATTTAAATAGAGCTTATGAGTTTATTCGGGAAGTATCTACTCAGTGTAAATATAATATCCTATATAATAAGTTAGAGCTAGATATTGATACTAATCAAAAAAATGATGTTTATATTGATTTTACTATGCTACTGGAGGTCTTTTCTAACATGAATAGTGAAATAAATCAGAATACAGTTTTTGAAAAAGTTATTGATTATTTTGAAAATGAAAAATTAGAAGTTTTTAAAATAATCAATAATATAAAGCAGTATAACCTAAAAATATCTGATAGATTATTATTAAAAGTGATACTAAAATTTACAAATGATACAGAAATGATAAAGCTAATATCATAATTTTTGGAAAAATATGATATAATTATCTAGAGGTGATTTAAATGAAAAGGAAAATGTCATTAGTATTAGCAGCTTTTTGCTTAGTAAGTGTTCTATCAGCTACTATAGGTGCTAATTCCATTAGACCTATGGGTGAACCTGGGATTACTGATCCTATTTAGATAGTGTGCCATTTTCGACAATATAAAAGAAACTTTTTGCATTTTAAATACCCACTTTTTGTTATATTATGATAAATGTAACAAGGAGGGGGTATTTTGATTTCGCTATTGATTTCATTATTGGGGACAGAGAATATTAATGTGTTAACTGAAGATAATATAAAAACTATAATTGACCATATAAAGAAACAAAAAATAAAGACTAGTGAGGGTTAATCCTCCTGGTCTTTATTTTTTAGCTTTTTATCTATTTCAGTCCTTACTGCAAACATAATCATTTCTTCTACTTCTTTATCTATACTATCTGAATCTGTAATCACATCATTTGCTATAAGTTGATCTATAATCTTACTTACAATGCTAGAAGTTTTGCTTTCATTCTCATTATTTCCTGTCAATAAATATTCAATGCTAACATTTAAAACTTCAGATATTAATTTAAGAGTCTCAAACGAAGGATCTCTTTTCCCTGCCTCATACATTCTTATAGCGCTGTCACTCTTGCCAATAAGCGCGCCTAACTGTTCCTGAGTAAGTTTTTTTTCATTACGTAGCTTTTTTAAGATTGAACCATCCATAGCTATACCTCAAAATTTTTTTTACTTTTAGGTCGATTTTAGCACACTATGTGCCAAAAATCAAGAAATCGAAAGTAAAATACCCCTATCTACTTGCACTAGGAATTATGTGGAATATGTATTAATTTAATGGAAAAATATTAGCACAAATTGTGTTTTTTAATTAGCACAATAGGTGCTATTATAAAAACACGGGGAGGTAATAAAGCATGAGAACAAACACATTTAAGAGCTTAAGAGCTATTAAAAGACAAACAGCACAAGAAGTAGCGGATAAGATAGATGTGGAACTAGAAACTTATAGGAAATACGAGAGATCTGACAGAATACCTTCCGTACAAACTGTGCTGAAGATGCTGAAAGCATATGACTGTACAACAGACGAGATAATTGATGCCTGTGGATATCATGTAGGGATTAAAGAATCCAAAAGAAAATATAGGGGGGGGGATAGAGTTGGAAGAGCTTAAGTTATTTACAACAGACGAAACTGCTAAAATACTAAGAATTTCTAAAAGAACTTTAGGGAGATATAAGAAGGCTAGGCAAATAAAACCTAAGACTATAGGTAACAAAGATCTATATACTTTTGAAGAGATTGATAAGTTCATCAATAGGAGGTAGTTTAAATTGGCTAAGAAGCTAACTAAGTATGAAAAAGAAATTCTAAGGCATGAAGGGTTTAATCCTAGAGAGTTCTTAAGATTTAGTAGAAATGCTTATGACTATGTGTTCGTTCAAGTAAAGACAGGCAAAAAACTAACTATAAGAGTATAAGGAGATAGACATGAAAAAGCTAAAGTTTAGTGATGGAATCTATAATTTAGCTAAAGATGAAGCCTTTTTAAAGGTTGAAAAACTTATCAGAAAAATTATACAGAACTGTGACTGCTATGACTACCACGAATATAATGACCTTTATCAAGTTGGTGGACTAGCATTTATTAAAGCTTATAATTCTTATGATATTTCCAAGAATATAAATTTCTCAACATACCTTGGTAAAGTTATTACAAATGAAATTGGGATGTATCACAGAAAAATGAAAAGACATCTTAATGTTCCAAGTCTAAATGTGTCAGTAGCTGATACGGAAAATTGTGAGTTACTTGATATTATTTCAGATCAAACAGACTATGAAGAAGTTGCTCTAAAAAATGTAGCTCTATCAAGTATCAACTTAAACCTTCTAGCACCTAACAGAAAGCAAATTATTTATCTAAAATTCTATAAAAATAAAACCCAAAATGAAATTGCTGAATTTTTAGGGCTATCTCAAAGTTATATATCTCGTCAGATAACGATAGCTTTGAAACAGCTAAGAGCCAAGATAGCTCTATAAGATAATTCGTAAATACTTAAATGGAGGTAAGCTATGGAAACAGCTTATATAACAGATCTTATCACTACAAATGAGGGATATGAATTAGTATTTACGGAGGATAAAAAAGAGAATACACATGATGAAATAGACACTTACATTACTAGATTAGAACTTATCGAATTGATATGTAAGTCACTCAATATGGACTTTGAGCAAGCAGTTGAATATGAGTTTTACCTAAAAAATCTATGCTTAAACTATTTCCTTAGCAATATACAAGCTGGTGGTTTAAGTGAAACTAAATGATAAACAAGCTAAGATTTTTGCAATAGGCGGAATACTGCTACTTAGCAAATACTGCGATATTATGGCATCCGATAAAATTTATTACCTTATGTGGGGGGCTATGACTATAGGATTATTAGCAATGCCAAATAAGAAAAATAAGGATGGTGAAAAGTAATGGAAAAGTATAAACTTTTAAACTCTTTAGACCAAGATACAGGCCTGAAGGTAACTGATAATGAAGTCTTAGCAGTATCGTTTTTAAGGAGCTATAGATTACTCAATACTGAAGAGTGTATTCAAATTACAAGGACATTAAAACAGGCTACTTTAAGAGCATTACATGAAAGTGAGTCTACTTTAGATATTGAAGAAGGAGGTGAGTAAAGATGGAACGCTTAATCGAAGATAGAGTAAAAGAAGTTGCAGCACATATCGTTATGAGTGATCTAACTATAAGAGAAGCAGCTAAACTATTTTGCTACTCTAGAAGCACAGTTCACAAAGATATGACTGAAAGATTGCCTAAGCTAGATGGAGTTTTATACAAGCAAGTTAGAGCCATATTGGACCATCATATCGAGGTTAGAAGCATTAAGGGAGGTGAGGCTACAAAAGCGAAGTTTAAGCAAAGGAGGTATGAAAATTGATTTTCTGCAGTGAAGGTAAATGCCCTATAGATGAAAAGAATATACTATGCTGCTTTTACTGCAAAAATAAGGCAGACTGCGTAAAAGCCTGCACAAGTAAAAATATGGTGTGTAATAAAAAAAGAGTTGCCGAAGCAACCGAAAATTAAAATTTGCAACTTCAGTATATCATACTGAAAAAAACTATACAAGGAGGACATAACTTGGATGGTAGAGTAGCACTAATAAGTTTTAAAGGTCTTTATGACTTCATGGAATACTCATACTTGACAGATATTGAAGATCTTAAAAAGGGAGATATCGTAGTAGTTCCAACTAATGACTTTTATTCAGTTGGAACATTCATTAGATACTCCAGCAATAAGAAGCATATAGAAAATGCCACTAAGCACATTGTTCAAAAGATAGATATAGAAGCCTTTGAAACTAAGATGTTCTTGGAGGGCTAAGGCTATGACTAAATTAAGTAAATCAGAGTTCATGCACAAGTATGTTAATGACAGATATGAGAAGTTAAGGCGTGAAAGAGAAAAGGCTTTAGGAGCTGACTCTCACACAATAGAAAATGTTAATAAAACGAGGAGGAAATAGTTTATGAAAATTGTAGCAGAGTTTAATTCAGTTGAGGAAATATTAGCTTTCACTAGTACTTTTGGGAAGGTAGGTACTGAGCCTAAGGAAGCTATAAAACAAGCTATTAAAGGAACATCTAAACCAGTAGAAAGCAAGGTTATTATGGATAATAAAGATGTTGAAATTACTAAGCCAGTTCAAGTGTTTACACCTGATAAGGAAGAAGAAAATAAGGATGAAGCAGTAACTGAAGACACTCCAAATGAAGAAACAGAAGTTAAGGTTACTAAGGAAATGATTAGAGATCTATTAGGTAAAGTTATGAAAGCTGGTAAGCAAAAAGAAGTTAAAGCACTAGTAGCTAAGTATGGAGCAAGTAAAGTACCTGACTTAAAAGAAGAACAATATGCTGCAGTTTATCAAGAAGCGGAGGGATTGCTTTAATGGCTAAACATGCGATATTAAGTGCTAGTGGAGCTTATAAGTGGATGAACTGTCCTCCTTCAGCAAGGTTAGAAGAAAAATTTGAAAACAAGTCAAGTGAGTATGCAGCTGAGGGAACTCTAGCACATGAGCTAGGAGAATTAAGCTTAAAGCTACAACTTGGAGAAATTACTAAGAGAAAATTTAACAGTGAGTTTGCTAAAAAGATTGAGTCAAACGAGTTATTTACAAATGATATGCCTGACTATGTAGATATGTATGTTGAAACCTGTATGGAGAAGGTTTCAGAAGCTAAAGCAAAGACACCTGATGCACTATTTAAGATAGAGCAAAAACTAGATTTTAGCGAGTGGGTACCTGAGGGGTTTGGTACTGGTGACTTTGTGATAATAGCAGATGGAACTATGGAGATATGCGACCTTAAATATGGTAAGGGCGTACCTGTAAGTGCAAAAGGTAATAAACAAATGAGGCTTTATGCATTAGGAGCTATAGCTGAGTTTAGTTTCCTTTATGATATCGAAAAAGTAAAAATGACTATCATACAACCTAGACTAGATAGTATTTCAACAGATGAAATTACTACAGCTGATTTATTAAAGTGGGCTGAGGAAGATCTAAAGCCTATAGCAAAGCAAGCTTTTGATGGTGAAGGTGAGTATTTAGCTGGAGAACACTGTGGTTTCTGTAGAGCTAAATCAGTTTGTAAAGCAAGAGCTGATAAAAATCTTGAATTAGCTAAATACGAATTTAGGACAACTGATACTCTTAGCGAAAATGATATAGCCGATATCTTAGGCAAAGTTGATGAACTAGTTAAGTGGGCTACAGATGTTAAGGAATATGCTTTAGACCAAGCTTTAGAAGGTACAGTGTTCCCAGGTTGGAAGGTTGTTGAAGGTAGAGCTAATAGAAAATATACAGATGCTGATAAAGTAGCTGAAGTACTCCTAAATAATAATTACTTAAAAGAACAGATCTACAAGCCCCAAGAACTTCAAGGGTTAACTAACATGGAGAAGGTTGTAGGTAAGAAAAAGCTTGCAGAGCTTGTAGGCAAGCTTATCGTTAAACCACAAGGCAAACCTACCCTAGCACCTGAAAGTGATAAGAGAGAAGTATTTAACTCAGCTAAAGGTGACTTTGAGGAAGTGAGTTAACTAAGGAGGTAAGTTATGGAATCTAAAGTTGAAATTATTATTTTTTCACATGTACTTGGGAAAGTAGAAATTATTGTTTGTGATAAATATAGGATTAAATCTAATATTTCATCAACTTGGGTAGTTGCATTAGATAAAGATGACAATATAACAAATGTAATACCGTGGAACAGAGTAAAGCAAATCAATATTAATAAATAAAAATTTGAATAAAAGGGAGAGATTTTATTATGGCAATTTTAAAAGCAAAGAGAACAGGAACTAAGGTAACTACAGGAAAGGTTAGATTATCATATGCACACCTTTTTGAGCCACATGCAATAGAAGGAAATGAACCTAAGTATTCAGTTAGTGTAATAATTTCTAAGACCGATACAGACACTTTAAAGGCCATTAAAGAAGCTGTAAATGAAGCTAAGGAACAAGGTAAGGGTAAGTGGGGCGGTAAGGTACCTCCAAATCTTAAGACACCTTTAAGAGATGGAGATGCTGAAAGACCTGATGATGAAGCTTATGCTAACTGCTATTTTTTAAATGCTTCAAGCAAAAATAAGCCAGGCATTGTTGATGCTAATGTACAACCTATATTAGATGCTACTGAAGTTTATTCAGGATGCTATGCAAGATTAACACTTAACTTCTATCCATTCAGTGCTAGCGGTAATAAAGGAATAGCTGCAGGACTAGGTAATGTCCAAAAGCTTGAAGATGGTGAGCCATTAGGAGGATTTACTAGAGCTGAAGATGATTTTGAAGCTTTAGAAGCAGATGAAGAAGATTTCTTAGGTTAGTAGTATGATTTGGATTATTTATCGAAGAAAAAATCAATTAGATGGACCTAGGGCAATACCTTTTGAAAATGATTCGGAGGATATTGCGCTAGAGTGGATAAATCAGAATGAAAATAGATGTGAAATTTTACATGTTGCATTTAGTGAGGATGAATAAAGTATGAATACATTAGCTATAGACGTTGAAACATATAGCAGTGTAGATATTAAAGTTTCAGGGGCTTACAAGTACTGTGAGTCCCCGGACTTTGAGATATTACTATTTGCTTATGCATTCAATGATGAACCAGTTCAAATAATAGACCTTGCACAAGGTGAATTCATACCTGATGAAGTAGAAGCAGCTCTTCAAAATCCCAATATTATTAAAACAGCTTTCAATGCTAACTTTGAAAGAAATGCTATATCAGAATACTTTAAAACTACAACACCACCTCGGGAATGGCAATGTACTATGGTAAAAGCTTTAACTATAGGTTTACCTGGTTCCTTAGATATGGTTGGTAAGGTACTTAAATTTGCTGAAGATAAGCAGAAAATGAAGGAAGGTAAAGCCTTAATTCAATATTTTTGTAAGCCTTGCAAACCTACTAAAACAAATGGTCAAAGAACTAGAAACCTTCCAGAACATGCACCGGATAAGTGGAAAACATTTAAGCTTTACTGTAAACAAGACGTTGAGGTTGAAAGAGAGATAAGAAATAAGTTAAGTAGATATGAAACTTTAGATAAAGAACAGAGATTGTGGGAACTAGATCAAATAATTAATGACCGAGGAATTAACACTGACATTGCACTTATAGAGAATGCTATTAAATGTGATTTAGGGTACGCTAAAATGCTTGAGGATGAAGCTAGAGAGCTTACAGGATTAGATAATCCAAATAGTCCTACACAGCTTAAAAAATGGATTAGCGACCGCGTAGGCTTTGAGGTTAATAGTCTTACTAAAGATAGTATACCAGCTCTTATAGAAGTTGCTGAGATACAAGATGAAATTAACGTTGTAAGGATACTAGAACTTAGACAACTTATGGCTAAAACTTCCACAAAGAAGTATGAGGCCATGATAAAAGCTAGACGTACAGATGGAAGGGTAAGGGGCTTACTACAGTTCTATGGAGCTAATAGAACTGGTAGGTGGGCTGGTAGATTAGTACAAGTACAAAACCTTCCACAAAACCATTTACCTGACTTAGAGAACGCTAGGAATTTAATAAGAGAAGGTAAGTTTGATGAAGTCGAATTCTTATATGATAGTATTCCAGATACCTTAAGCCAACTTATTAGAACAGCTTTTATACCAAGTGAAGGGAATAGATTTATGGTAGCCGACTTCTCAGCAATAGAAGCTAGAGTAATAGCATGGCTTGCAGGAGAGAAC
Source organism: Clostridium manihotivorum (assembly GCF_004015185.1). Classification (GTDB taxonomy): domain Bacteria; phylum Bacillota; class Clostridia; order Clostridiales; family Clostridiaceae; genus Clostridium_AR; species Clostridium_AR manihotivorum. The sequence goes on from NZ_CP025746.1 coordinate 1,327,829, forward strand.
TGGAGATTAGATGTATTCAAAACTCATGGAAAGATATACGAAGCTTCAGCAAGTCAAATGTTTCATGTACCTATAGATAGTATTAAAAAAGGTTCAGATCTTAGACAAAAAGGTAAGATAGCAGAATTAGCACTAGGATATGGTGGCAGTGTTGGAGCTATTATGTCAATGGATAAAAGTAAAAGTATTCCTGAAGAAGAACTTCCGGGCTTAGTTAAAAGTTGGAGAAGTGCTAATCCTAATATAACAAAATTTTGGTGGGATGTAGATAAAGCAGCTAAGAAAGCAATTAGGGAAAGAACAACTGTTGAAATACAACATGGAATTAAGTTTATCTATAATCCAGGTATTCTATTCATTCAATTATCAAGTGGAAGAAAACTAAGCTATATACGACCTAAGATCGAAAAAGGGCAATACGATAGCGATGTTATCACTTATGAAGGAATGGAGCAGACAAGTAAACAGTGGACTAAATTAGAAACTTATGGACCAAAGCTAGTAGAAAATATTGTTCAAGCTACGGCAAGAGACTGTTTAGCTGAGGCTATGTTTAAAGTTGAAGAAGCAGGGTATCCAGTAGTAATGCATGTACATGATGAATTAATAATGGATGTACCTATAGGATTTGGAAATTTAGAAGAAGTTAATAAGATATTTGGTGAGCCAATTGAGTGGGCAAAAGGATTGCCACTTAAGGCTGATGGATATGAGTGCAGCTATTATATGAAAGATTAAAATGTTTTGAGTGTAGTGGTGATACTTACACTCAAAAGATTGATGATCTATAAGCAGATTGATGCAAAATCTTGACCAAATGGAGTTAACGATATAATCCCCTTTTTTATGTCTGTTGTAAGGTAAAAATAATTAGGGTCCTCCATTCTCTCTTTATTTATTTCATCCATTAAATTCAAATAATCAGGATCAGTATAAAACATCAAATATTCGTTATCATCGGCCAATCTATCAGTATAGGTTATTGATACTAACCCTAATCTTTCAAGATTGCTAATTGAGGAAGCAATAATCGAAGTAAAACCATATGCAGTATTTGATAAAAAAACATTAGTAATAGCTGTTGCAGAATTACCAAATTGATCAACACCGAGATATTTAACAATTGGAAGACGCTCTCCCTCAAAGATAATTTTAAAGTTTGAAGCATCTAATGGACTTAATTGTTTAATAATTTCAACAAATGATGGATGAGATTTAGAAGCAAGGTCAATGTTCATAGAGGATGCAATAAGTTTGGCAAACATTTTTCTTGTTTTTTCATCTTCTATGTAGAACTTTGATGATTCTATAGCTGGACCAACAACATTAAGGGGTGGTTCAACAAGTTTATTTTCAGGTATTTTATTTAACTCTTCATTAAGTTCTTCTTCATACTTTTTTAAGTTTAAGTTGTGTCTAATTCTCATTTTCTCAACGCTGTAGTTTATAGGGCTAAAAATTGCATAAAAAATATTAGCCAAAGCTTTCCCGGCTTCTTGAGCCGGAGGAGTAGCAGCTTTATCAAGAAATTCGGGAATGTCTACATTAACTAGACTTGCATTAATTTTAGTTTCACCCATAGTAAAACCCCCTTTTTTATCAATATTTTACCATGTTTCTACTAGTTTCACCAATAACTATGATACAAATAATTATTAATTTGAAAAGGAGAATACCTTATATGGAAAAAATTAGAGATATTTCAATAATAGAAGCGGTGGTTCAGGTGCTTAATAATGACCAAAAGGAACCAGTTTTAAATAATTACAAGCTAGATCTTAATGAGGAAAGATATAAATTTATTTTAAGTCACCTTGAAAAAGTACTTAAGGATGAATATCTGAAGTATGGAAAGTTTAAGCAAAAAGCTACAGATGTAAAAACTATAAGTCAAGAGTACCTAAATGGAAGAGTGGATATTATAAAAGCTTCGCAGACAATAGCTAAAAGTTTACTCGGTTTCATGCGAGACAATCCAAATATACCTTCCTGTGATTTACTTATTGTGTCATTAGTAAGTGAAGTTGGTCCAATGTTGGCAATACTGAGATTTGACTTTATGAAGCAGTTTATTCATAAAATTGATGTTTATGAAAATGGAATAGGTGTTGATATTACAAGTGTTAAAGACGGTTTATCAGCTACTAAGAAGGTACCTAAGGCAGCATTTATAAAACCTATTAGAAAAGGTGATTATGAGCTACTAGTATTTGATAAGAGCTATGTAAAAGATAATGATGAATATATGTCAAACTACTTTGTGGATAAGTTCCTTGGATGTCAGCTTATTGAGAGTGATAGAGATAAGACAAGAGATTTTATTACTGCAGTAGAAGTTTGGACAAGAAGTAATATAAATGAGGATGCAGCTAGATCTGAGAAGATTAGAACATTAACAAGAAAAGAACTCACTGAGAAGGATATTATAGATGCTTATGAATTTGCTGAACTAATAAATCCTTATGATGTAGAAGTTAGAAAGAAATTTATAGGCTATATGCAACAGTGGGAGTTAGATAAAATACCTGTTGACAAAGAGTATTTAGATAAGAAGCTTAGTAAGCTAAAACTTAAGATAAGCAGTGATATAGAGTTAAGCATTACCGAAGATGCTTACAAAGATATTAATCAGTTTGAAATTCAGGATAATGGAGACGGAAGTATCCACATGTTAATAAAGAATGTTGCTAATTATGTGGAGAAATAAAGGAGCAAACTAAATGAACTTATTAGAATGTTATATCAAAGAAGTTAAGAGTATAAAACCATGCAAAGAAGAATGGACTAAAAAGTTTAATAAGAAGTTTCTCACTATCAAAGTAGTTGTAAATTGTTATGGAAATATTCAGAAGCATGAAACTGTTGAGAGTGAAGAAGATTGGAAGAAAATTAAAGAGCGTGGTTACTTTTTGTGGTAGATAACGAGTCTGTTTTTGAAAATATTATAGCTTAAATAAAAAAATGTTCTTTGAAAATTCAATAATACGGTGCCTAAATATAAAATATTTGATGTGTTTTTATGAGAATTTGAATTGAATTGGAAGACTATGATATAATTTTAACATTAGTGGGGGGATAGTAGATTTGACAACAAGGCGGAAATGAGTGTAAAGGGAAATAGGGGGAAGAAACGTGGATTTAGCTAAATTTAAAGATATAATCCAATTATTATTATTTAGATGTGAAATTGAAGAAGATATTGAGAAAATAAAAATAACTTACAAAGGTATTGAATTTGAAGTCGAGGCTGAAAGAATAAATCAGATATCAGAAAATTTGAGCAAGATGAAAGGAAAGGATAGCATTGGAATATACTCAGGCAATTATTATGAGGTTTTAGTACGTAGAGTGAATCGACGTCCTGGGATGAGCATGAGAATAGTAGAAAAGTATTTGAGCATGGATGACTACCAAAATAAAATTCATTATGAACTAAGTAAGGCTTCAGATGAATATCTACTTTTTCTATTAGAAAAGTTAAGTGAAGCTAATATGCTTAAAGAATTTAGAAGAAATTTTCTATTTTTAAGTCATGTCATGTTTGATAGGGCTAAAGAAAACGCTAAGAAAGATTTCTTCGAATTCTTAAAGCTATTCTTTCGTGAAATTGATACATTAAAAATTAGATCAGAAGAGACTAGAGGCTATGCCGAATTTGAAAAATTAAATAATGCATATTTGTTTAGCTTGGCATATAATTTAGAATTCTCAGTTATAGAGATAAAGCTTCTTGATGAATTTATTAGTTCAGAGAGGATAATGAGAATTAGGAGAGACCACGAGAACCCAGATCCTCCAAAAAGAAAGTATATACCAGACTTAATCTATCATTATCAGATGGCAGTATCTTCAGAAAGTCCTTTTTTGCAATATATATCATATTACCACATAATGGAGCATTTTTTTGAAAAAATATACAATGATGAATTAATTAGGTTAGTTCAATATGAAATATCAAGTCCTAGTTTTTCAATTAAGAGAGAGACTGATATTAAAAAAGTTATAAAGATAATTAACAAAAAATTACAAAGTCGTAAAGAAGAGTTTTCTGTTAATGAAAAAGAAGCACTTGAATTGGTTCTGTTAAAGTATATAGATATAGAAAAATTAAAGAAAAAAATTGCTGAATATGACGAGACATTGATCGAATACTATAAAAATACAGAAGTGCAGTTTTCTGGAGGTTATAAAATAGATTTAGATACAGCTCAATCAAAAGATGCAATTAAAAAAATTTCAGGGAGAATATATAAAACAAGAAATTCTCTTGTTCATAGTAAAGAAACAGATATGCTAAAATATGTACCATTTAAGCATGATAAATATTTAATAAAAGAAATTCCTTTATTAAGATTTATTTCTGAAGAGATAATAATCATGACTTCAGAATTATTATAGAATTCATTAGAGTTCTATGTATAACGAAATAAATAAAAAATAGAATATCTTATGAGAGCACCGTATTATTCAAAGTGAATTGTACGGTGTTATTTTTGTGGCACAATTATAAAGAGTTAAGTGCAACATTAAAATTTGTTACCTACGAAATTTTTCAAGATCTTCATTCATTGCTTGAATAACATCCATTAGAATAGTCTTTATTTCTTTTTCCTTTATCTCTCCGAGATAATAATAGGAATTCAATTCATCTAACAAAGATCTAATTTCAGTATTAGCCATTAAATAAGTTAATTGATGAATTTTTAAAAATTCCTTGCTTGGAGGATTTAATCTAGCGTCATCGTCTTCAGTATAAATCCAGTTATCTAAGTCTATTATTGCTTTACAGAAATTTTGATAAATATCAGATTTTTCTTTATAAAATAAGTCAAGTCGCTTTAACTTTAATTGAGTTCTATTGTTCATAAAAGAATTTATTAATGGCGCAATTATTGCAGCAATAGCAGTTATTAGAGCAACAACAATAGTTGTATTTACTTGCATGAAAATCACCTACCTTTTAAATGATTTTAGCATGTATTAGAAGGTTTTTAAATATATGAAAATCAATCAATAAAAAATAAATAGAAAATATATATACGTAGCGGAGGTTATAAATTGCTTAGTTTAAATGAATATCAACAAAATGCTTTAAGAACTGATCCAGAACTTAAACCTAAGGAAGCATTAATGAATGGAGCTTTAGGTTTAGGTGGAGAAGCTGGTGAAGTTCAAGATTATATTAAAAAAGTTTTATTTCATGGTCATAAACTCGATAAGGAAAAGTTAAAGGAAGAGCTTGGAGATGTTCTATGGTATATTGGCTACTTAGCTTATATACAAGGCATGACTCTAGAAGAAATAGCTATAGCTAATATAGAAAAACTTCTACTTAGATATCCTAATGGTTTTAATTTTAAAGACAGTATTATGAGAAGAGATACTGAGTTAATGAATATAAGATAAATGTATAAAAATTAACTCAAAAGGAGGTGGTAATTTGGAATTAAAAGAAAATAAGCCAAATTTGAAAATAAAATATGATGGTTCCATTACTATAGCCACCGGAAAAAGTAAAAAAGAAACTCACTGGAAAAACAAAAACATGCTGTACTCAGATTTAGTAGAAAAGCTTAGGTCTACAACTAGAACACCTGAGACTTACAGCGAGTACAAGAAAATGCCTAAGACTGAACGTGACAGAATAAAAGATGTTGGTGGATTTGTAGGTGGAAGTCTTAAGAATGGTAGACGTAAAGCTGAGAATGTAGCTAACAGAACTCTTTTAACTCTAGATCTTGATTATGTAAATGGTGATGTATGGTCCAGTATAGAATTACTCTTTGACTTCTCATGTATTACTTATTCAACTCATACACATGCACCTGATAATCAAAGATTAAGATTAGTTATTCCACTAGCTAGACCAGTACTTCCAGATGAATACCAGGCGATAGCTAGAATGGTGGCTGATGATTTAGGCATAGACCAGTTCGACGATACTACCTATGAACCTGTAAGGCTTATGTACTGGCCTAGCACTTCATGTGATGGTGAGTATATCTTTAAGTATCAAGACCTAGAATGGCTTAATCCTGATGATGTACTAGCTAGATATACTTTTGGATGGCAGGATGTAAGTTATTGGCCTGAAAGTTCCAGAGCTAGGGCAAAGTTAAACTTAGCTATTAAAAAGCAAGAAGACCCACTTACCAAAAAAGGTGTGATAGGTGCTTTTTGTAGGACTTACACAATAAGTGAAGCAATAGCTGAGTTTATACCTGATATTTATATCCCTGGTGCGGATGATACTAGATATACATTCAGCGAAGGAAGTACAACAGGTGGAATAGTTGTTTATGAAGATAAGTTTAGCTATAGCCATCATGGAACAGATCCCGCTAGTAATACCTTATGTAATGCCTTTGACTTAATAAGAATACACAAGTTTGGACATTTGGATGATGAAGTAAGAATTGATACAAAGCCGGATAACCTTCCATCTTTTAAGGAAATGGTTGAACTTGCAACAAATGACAGTAAAGTTAGAATCCAATTGGGTAAAGACAGAATAGAAGCTGCTAAAGATGAATTTGAAAGTATAGAAGATGGAGAACAGGAAGTCAAAGAAGCAGATGAAAAGTGGCTAGCATTACTATCTTATTCTAAACAAGGACAAATTAAAGCAACCATTGATAACGTAAAAATTATATTAGAAAATGACCCTAACATCAAGGATAAACTAGCTTACAATGAGTTTAGCTATAGAAATACAATTAAAGGGAAACTTCCTTGGAATAATGAAAATAAAATACGATTTTGGAATGATAACGATGAAGCTGGAATTAGGCACTATTTGGAAAAGGTTTATGACATTACAAGAGCTACTCAGGTTATCAATGATGCATTGATACTGATATTTAATCAAAATAAGTTTCATCCGGTTAGAGATTATTTGAACAGCTTAATTTGGGATAAGAGAGAAAGAGTTGAAACTGTTTTGATTGATTATTTTGGTGTAGAAGATAACGTATATACAAGAGCCGCATCAAGAATATTTATTTGTGGTGCTGTAGAAAGAATATTTAATCCTGGTTGCCAACTTGATTATGTTACCACAATCGTAGGGAAACAAGGAATTAGAAAAGGTACTTTTTATAGACTAATGGCAAAAAAAGATGATTGGTACACTGAATTAGCGACTATAAAGTACAAAGAAGCAATAGAGGAAACTATGGGGAAATGGATTGTTGAAATGGCAGAAATGGCGCCAACTAAGAAAAGTGAAATAGAAGAAATGAAAGCTTTTATAACTAATAAAAGTAAAACCATTAGAATGGCGTATGCTCACAATCCTACAGATATACCAAGACAATATGTTTTGGTTGCTTCCACTAATGAACCAACCTTTTTAAAGGATCCAACAGGGGATAGGAGATATTTACCCGTAGATGCTGATATGGATAAAGCAACTAAAAGTGTAGTGGATGATTTAAAAAATGATGTGGATCAGATATATGCTGAAGCAGTTGAAATATATAAAAAGTTGAAGAACAAAGCTTTAATGTTAGGCAAAGAAGAAGAAACTTTAGCTTCTATAGAGCAAGATAATCATAGAATTGTAGATGATGAAGAAAGTACTATTATAGAATTCTTAGATACTCCTTTGCCAAAGGATTGGTATGAAAAAGAATTATATGAACGTCAGCAGTATTTTAATGACTCTTTATCTCCTAAGGTTAAAAAAGAAGATGGCTTTTTAAGGGATAGGATATGTGTAAAAGAAATATTAAATGAGCTCTATGGTGTATCTGGGAAAATAGATATAAGAGATTCAACTAGAATAAATAAAATATTGCAAGGGTTAAAAAACTGGGAGAAGCAGAAATCACCATTAAGAATTAGTGGATATGGGCTTCAAAGGGGATATTATAGAACCTAAAAAATGTAAACAGATGTATACAGTATTTTGAAATTCTGTATACATCTTAAAGTAAGTAATATCAAGGCTTAAGGCTATTATGTATACAATGTATACAGGTTTCTATATAGGAGTAGTATATTTTATAGATAATTATAGGGTTATTACGTGAAACAAACCTATAATTATCTACATATTATTACACTCAATAAGAAAAACGTGTATACACTGTATACAAAATGCTATAAAGCATTGATTTTACTAAGTTTAACATGTATACAACAATTATTTTGGAGGATCAATATGAAGATTAAAATATATAAAGATGGAGAACAAGCAATAGGAAAAGAGTGCGAAGGATGTAAAACCAAAACAGGAGTATTTTATGATAAAAAAAGTGATTTTTTCCTTTGTTCAGAATGTGAGTATAAATTAAACAGTGGTACTAAATAATGAATGAAAGTACTATTGAAAAAAGACTAAAAAAAGAAATTGAGTTGATTGGTGGTAAAGCATTAAAGTTTGTTAGTCCAGGGGTGTCTGGAGTGCCTGATAGGATTGTTCTTTTACCACATGGAAGAATTGTCTTTGTAGAACTTAAAGCACCAGGTGAAAAACCTAGAAAAATTCAAGAATATAGAGCTAGAGAATTAAGAGATTTAGGGTTTGAGGTTAAAGTAATAGACTCAATAGAAAAAGTTAAAGAGTTTGTAGGTGAGTTAAGAGATGAGATTTAATCCTTATGAATATCAAAGATATGCCATAAATCACATTATAGATAATACAGCAGCAGGATTATTCCTAGACATGGGAATGGGGAAAACAGTTAGTACTTTAACTGCAGTAGATGAATTAATATTCTTAGGTGAAGTTAGCAAGGTTTTAGTTATAGCACCACTTAGAGTAGCTGAAGATACGTGGAGTACTGAAGTTCAAAAGTGGGACCATCTTAAACACTTGAGAATATCAAAGATTTTAGGAAATCAAAAGCAAAGGTCTATAGCTGTTAGTATGCCAGCAGATATTTATGTTACCAATAGAGAAAATGTTGATTGGTTAGTAAAACAATACTTCAATAATTGGCCCTTCGATATGTGCGTTATTGATGAATTATCAAGTTTTAAGTCTTCTAAGGCAGTAAGGTTTAGATCACTTAAAAAAGTAAGACCTTATTTTAAGAGAATAGTTGGACTTACTGGTACACCAGCACCTAATAGTTTAATAGATTTATGGCCGCAAGTTTACTTACTTGATGGTGGAAAAAGATTAGGTAAAACAATAACAAGCTATCGAGAGCAATACTTCAGAGCAGGAAGAAGAAATCAGTATGTAGTTTATAACTGGGAGCTTAGAGAAGGAGCCGAGGAAGCTATTCATCAAAAAATAGGTGATATCTGTATAAGCATGATGGCTAAAGATTATCTAGATCTACCTGAAAGAATTGATAATGAAATCAATATAAATCTTCCTGAAAATGTTGTTAATAGATACAAGCAGTTAGAAAAAGATTTAGTTTTAGAACTTGGAGAAGATGATATTACTGCAGCTAATGCAGCAGTACTTACAAACAAGTTATTACAGATGTCCAATGGAGCAATCTATAGTGAAGATAAGAATATTATAGAAATACATGAAGAAAAACTAAAAGCCTTGTTAGAAATTATAGAAGCAGCAAATGGAAAGCCAGTTTTAATATTTTATAGTTTTAAACATGATTTACTTAGGATAATAAAATACCTTAAGGTGAATAAATTAAAAGCAGTAGAGCTTGGCGGTTCAGATGATATTAAGAAGTGGAATAATGGTGAGATACCAATACTATTAGTTCATCCAGCTTCAGCAGGACATGGTTTAAATCTTCAGTATGGTGGTAATATTATTGTTTGGTTTGGACTTACATGGAGCCTAGAATTATATCAGCAAGCTAATGCAAGACTTCACAGACAGGGTCAAAAGGAAAGTGTAATAATACATCATCTAGTTTCTAAAGGTACTGTTGATGAAGATGTTATTAAAGCATTAGCAAGTAAAGAAGTCAATCAGAATACCCTACTTGAAGCTGTAAAAGCAAGATTAAATAATATTAGGGGGTAAGTTTTATGGTTGGATTTTTATTAGGGCTAGTAATAGGTGGCAGTTTAGGTGTTATAATTTCATCTTTACTATTAGCTAATAAAAAATAAGGAGGTTTCTTGATGGAAGAGAAAATAATGAATTATGAAGATGCCGTTAAGCTTGGCATTAGAGAAGGCATTAGATATATAAAAGACCAGGAATACCATAAGACAAAAAAGCGTTATGACAGAAGATTAAGAAATACTAGACTTCTTTTAAAACATTATAGAAGTTTAATAGCACATAATAAAATATCTGAAAATACAACAATTAGAATTTATGAAAAAAATGCAATAGATGAACTAGATGATTTAGATGCAGTAGATGATGAAGAACAATATGTGCAGGCACTTAGTAAAACTAAAATTAGAACTCTATTAATTATAGTGCACATAAATAAAGCTTTGAATTATTATGAGGCTATATGCAAAAGTGATGGAAAGGCAAAAGAGAGAAGATATCAAATAATTAGATACTTATACATTGATGAAGTAGAAGATGATATTATGCCAAGTTATGAACAAGTTGCAGAACATTTTAACTATAATGTCAGAACGATTGGCAGAGATGTGAGAGCTGCAATTGAAGATCTTAGTATTTTATTCTTCGGAATTGACGGAATAAAACTATAAAATAATAAACAGTATTTATATAAAAACACGACAAAAATGTCCTTCTAAAAATGACTTAAAAGTAAGTGATAAAGCCAAAGTTATATTAAAATGGAGTCTTAAAAATGTCCTTTTCTATGTCCTTGACGTGCACTATAGAATAAAGTACTATGATATTGAGCAAAAATGTAAATCAGCAAAGCACTTAGTGAATAACTAGGTGCTTTTTCTTTTTTTTTGTAAGAAGGTGAGTATCGTGAAATATATAGTGCCTAAGAAGCAATTTAAGAAATGCAGTAAATGTGAATATGGTACAAAGCTACATGAGGGCAAAATATATTGTCCTTTTTTTAGTTGCTTTAAAAAAGGTGAATAACTAGGTGGTGATATTTATGAGTGGTAATCAAGGAAAAGGTGGAGGTAAGCCTTTAAAGTGGAAAAGTCCTAAAGAACTGCAAAATAAGATAGATGAATACTTTAAGTGGGCTGAAAATAATAAAAAACATGTATCAGTTACTGGTTTAGCATGGTGGTTAAGGTGTGATAGATCAACATTGCTAAACTATGAAAATGCTGAGGAAAATGGATGGTTGAATAGACTCAATTATGAAACAAAGATGAAGTATGTAAGCGCGATAAAAGAAGCCAAGTTGAGAATAGAAGCAGAGTACGAAGATAGGCTGTTTTATAAGAACTCAGTTACTGGTGCAATTTTTACTCTTAAGAATAATTATGGTTGGGTAGATAAACAAGAAATAGTTAACACAGATAATAATATTAATATAACTTTGAAAGATGAATAAATATACGATATTTAATGCATAAAAACACTATTTGTGTATATTTATACCGCATAAAATTCATGTTAGTAATTAAATATGGTGTTCAAATTGCTAGAATGGCTTTAATACTATGTTTGAAGCTATTTTTATTATTTCGTTAAAGATTTATTTAGCGAAATAATTTAAAAACGGTATGCATAACGAAGGAGGTGCTATATGTGCCATCATTAAATATTAGTATATCGAAGAAGCTGTTTAATGAAGTTTACCTACCACAATTAGAAAACTATAGCACAAGATTTAATGTACTTTATGGTGGTGCTGGTTCTGGTAAATCTCATTTTGCTGTTCAAAAGATGATTTACAAGTATCTTAAATATCCAAATCGTAAGTGTTTGGTTATAAGAAAAGTACAGGCTACATTAAGAGATTCTATCTTTTCTCTATTTAAATCTGTATTGGCAGATTGGCAGTTATACGACAGATGCGATATCAAGGATAGTTTATTAACTATAGAGCTTCCAAATGGCTCTATTTTTATTTTTAAAGGACTTGATGATCCTGAAAAGATTAAGTCTATAGCAGGCATTGATGATATATTAATCGAAGAAGCTACAGAGTTAGGTTTGGATGATTACTCCCAACTTAACTTACGTTTAAGATCTAAAAACCCTTATAACCAAATACACGTCATGTTCAATCCAGTGTCAAAAGCAAATTGGGTATATAAACAATGGTTTAGTGCAAGTGGATATAATAAAGAGTCTACTGTAGTTTTACACACTACTTATAAAGATAATAAGTTCTTACCTCAAGAGTACATTGATGCACTTCTTGAGATGGAAAAGACTAATCCAATTTACTTTAGGATTTATGCGCTTGGTGAATTCGCTACTTTAGATAAGTTAATATACACTAACTGGAAGGTTAGAGAATTTGACTATAGGGACTTAATAAAGACTGATAGAAGTTTAAGAGCTTTGTTTGGCTTAGACTTCGGATATATAAATGACCCTTCAGCTTTCATAGCTAACTTAGTAGGACTAGAGAAAAAGAAGATTTACATCTTTGATGAGTTCTACGAAAAAGGTCTTCTAAATGATGAGATAGCAAAGAAGATAATTAGAAAAGGCTATCACAAAGAAGTAATAACTGCAGATAGCGCAGAGCAAAAGTCTATTGAAGAAATTAAACAAGCTGGTGTACATAGAATTAGACCAGCAAGAAAAGGTAAAGACAGTATTCTTAATGGTATTCAATTCATCCAGCAATTTGAAATAATAGTTCATCCTTCGTGCACTAACACGATTGAAGAACTTAAAAACTATACATGGATTAAAGATAAAGTTACTGGTGAGTATATCAATAAACCAGTCGATAATTACAACCATTTGCTTGATGCACTTAGGTATTCAGTTGAAGATGTTAAGAAGCCGAGGTTTAGACTAGATTTCGCTTAGGAGGTGAGACCGATAGGACTATTTAATTTTACTAAGAAGAATGTTACTAAGGCTATAAATACAGCAAGGTCAAAGTTATATGAAGGATATTTTAATCAAGTTATAACGATACCTCCTAGTATGAATACATCTGATTTCTTAAGGGCATACGGTCAGATAGGTTGGTTATTTGCATGTGTCAATAGAATATCTCAAAATGTAGCTAGTAATGAGTGGAAGGCCTATAAAGGTGAAACAGTACAGCAAAGTTCATTAGCCTTAAACGTGCTTAAGAGACCTAATCCATTTATGTCTCAGTTTCAGCTTATGTGGAAGACTGTAGCTTTTTTAGAGCTAACAGGTAAGTGCTACTGGTACATTGCTAAAGATGGTATTGGAAGGCCTAAAGAAATATGGTGTATAAGTCCAATGGATATGTGGGTAGTACCAGATAAGGATAATTACATTAAAGGGTATATGTATAAAGCTGGAGCTCAGCAAATACCTTTGTCTGTAGATGAGGTTATAGCTTTCCAACTTCCAGACTTAATAAACCCTTATAGCGGTGTAGGACCTTCACAAGCTGCAGCTAATGACCTAGAAGCTGATAAGTATACAAGCCAATATGTGAGAAACTTTTTCTATAATGATGCTAAGCCCGCAGGTATTGTCAACTTTCCAGATATAAGTGACGAAGACTACGAAAGGGCTAAAGCACAATGGAATGATAAATATAAAGGAGTTGAGAACTCCAACAAAATAGCTTTTGCTCGTGGTGGTGAAGTAACATTTACCCCAATCACCATGAACATAAAAGATCTAGACGTAAGTAACTTAAAGGATAAGAGTAGAGATGGTATCTTGGGAACATTCGGTGTACCTAAAAGCATATTAGGTATTACAGATGATGTTAATAGAGCTAATGCAGAAACTGCAGAATACACTTTTGCTAAGCATACTATTAAGCCTGTTTTACAGCTCATTCAAGATATTCTTAACAATGAGTATGTACCAATGTTTAAAGAACAGAGTGAGTTGAAGTTTGTTGATCCAGTTCCTGAAAACAAGGAGTTTACTAAGTCGGTTCTTGATAGCCAAGTTGATAAGTCTATTACAAAGAATGAAGCAAGGGAAGTATTAAATAAGCTCCTAGGACTCAATTTAAAGCCTTTAATTGGTGGAGATGTAATATATCAGCCAGTCACTCAACAACCAATGGGAACAGCTCTACCGACTCAACAGAGTGCTCCTAAAGAAGATGATAAACCAGTTGAAGAAGAGCCACCTAACGAACCTACTAAAAGCGTAAAAAAAAACATGCTTTCAAAGGGAGTTAGGAAGAAAATTGCAAGGCTAATTGAAAAAAACAATAAGACTAGGCAAGAAGATTTTTTAAAACTTGCTGAGCCTTTGCAGAATGAATTTAATAAAATTATTAAAAGCTATTTCAATGATATGCAAAAAGATGTAGTAAGTAAAATACTTGATGGAAGTAAAGACCCTGTGGACCTTAAGAAATGGAATAAGGAACTGCAGGATAAGACAATAGCTTTATATGTAAAATGCTTCAAAGCTGGTGGTGAGTCAGTTGTAAATGAGTTTAAGGATATAGGTAATTACATTCACAAAGACACTGGAGTAAGCTTTAATATAAAAGATCCTAAGGTACAACAAAGGATTAAGAATAAAGTATCTAATATAACGAAGGTTAATGATGATACGAAGGACAGAGTTAAGGATATTATAGAAGACCTGTATAATAGCGAAGATGATTTCACTATTAGAGAGATAGCTAAGAAGATTGCTGCAGAAGATTTCTATGAGTTTAGTCCAGCAAGAGCCAAAACAGTAGCGCAAACTGAAACTATGACAAGTTTAAATCAAGCTACGATCGAAGGTTATAAACAGAATAGTGACTTAATAGACGGCAAGGCATGGCTACCATCTTATCATAATACACGGCAATCTCATATTGATGCAGGGAATGAGTACAGCATGGATAGTCCAATATCTGTAGATGAACCTTTTAATGTAGGTGGATATGATTGTGAATGCCCTGGTGACGATAGCTTACCAGCTTCAGAGGTTGTTAATTGTGCTTGTTGTATGAGCCCAGTAATAAATATTTAGTGGTAATAAGAGGAATTTGTCCTTTTTTGTAGAATTTAATCTATAAAAAAGGAGGCGATGAATTTGACATCAAAAAATGAAAAGATTAAGGAAGTATTAGAGAAAGAAATAATTGAAGAAGAAGAATGTTTTGTTATTATGCCTATAAGTGATCCAGATGGTTATAAAACAGGGCATTTTAAAATGGTCTATGATGATATTTTTAAGAAAGCTATCATAGATGCAGGGTTTAAGCCATATAGAGCAGATGATTCAAAGTCAGGTAACATGATTCAAATAGATATCGTAAAGAGAATAATAGAAGCTCCTATGGCAATCTGCGATTTGAGCAGTAAAAACCCTAATGTATTATTTGAATTGGGTATAAGGCAAGCCTTTGATAAACCAGTTTTATTGGTTCAAGAAGTTGGCAACGGAAGAATTTTTGATATAAATACAATTAATACTTATGAATATAAAAAAGAATGTATATACTCAGAAGTTTTGAACGACCAACGTGAAATAAGTTCAATGCTAAAGGCAACATATGAAAGCCATTCAAAGGGTGTTGGTATAAACTCCTTAATAAGATTGATAAATATTTCGCCTGCAGTATATAATACTACAGGCAAAGTTGATTCTGATGAGATGTTAAAGGTAATATTTAGTGAAATTTCAGGGCTGAAAAATGAGTTTTCAAGAAATAGGAGGAGTTTAAATATGAATAAACACTCTTATAGTTATGTTGAAATTGAAGATGAAGCAAGAAGTCTTTTGCAATCTATTAAAAATGTAGATGATTCTAAAAAATATTTACCTATTGATATTTATAAGAAAAATGCAGAACTTATTCTTTCTAGATGTGAAAAGTTCTTAAATAAATATGAAAATGAAGCTAGAAATTTAGGCTCTACGCAAATAAATAATTTGTTTGCTGATATTAGGTTGGAAAGTATGGGATTGCAAATCGATCTTATACCTAATTATGTCATACAAAATGAACTTGAGATTGATGATGATATTTGATGAATGAAAAGACTTAGTAATAAGTCTTTTTTTTATGTGAAAGAAGGTGAGAGTAATAGGTAAACAACTTAAACAGTTTGTCTTTGAAACAAAAGTCTTAGATGAACAAAATAGAATAATAGAAATGATAGGAAGTACAGAGGATTTTGATAGAGTTGGAGACCGCATGTTTATGAATGGTGTGGTACTTGATAACTACTTGAGAAATCCTATTATTTTGCCTAATCATGATTACCATTCACAAGCTATAGGAAAATCACTTTCAGTTAATGTAGTAGGAAGTAAGCTTATTTTTAAAATACAGTTTGCCGATACGGAGTTAGGTCGAGAGTGGTTTTATTTATATGCTAATAAGTTCATGAATGCAAGTTCAATCGGCTTTATAGGATTGGAGTACAAACCCAATAGTGAAGGTGGTTACGACTTTTTAAAGTGGGAGCTCTTAGAGTTATCCTTGGTAACTGTTCCGTGTAATCCTAATGCTATTCAAAGAGCCTATGAAGATAAAAAAATCTCCAAGGCTCTTTTTGATTTAATCAATAAAAACAATGAGGGGGATACAGACGATATGAAGGTTGAAGAAGTTCAAAAGCTTATTGATAAAGCTGTTGATGAAAAAGTAAAAGCACTAGAAACCAAGCATTCTAATGAAATGTCAGCAAAGGTTAAGGAGATAGAAACTCTTAATGACAAGGTAAAAGAATTAGAAGACCAAGTTAAAGAAAAAGCTGGTGCTTCATTAAGCAAAGCAACTTTAGATTGCTTATGCAAAGCATGTGATGGAATTAGCGAACATGTTAAGTCAATTAAAGATATGTGTGATAATTCTAAGCCTAATAAAGATGGAGAAGAAGATGATGACGAGGCAAAGGAATACTCCGAAGAAGACATCCGAAAGATGGTCTCAGAAAATATAGAGAAATTACTTAAGGAGGCAAAATAATTATGAAGTTAACAGAAAAGCAATTACAAGCAATTATAGCTAGTACAACTGAAGCTGTGTTACAAGAAAAAGGACTTGCTAATGCAATAAGAAAAATCAAGTTCAGTGAAAAGAAACCTGATGAAATGACTAAGGAAGAAAAGACCTTAAGATACTTCCAAGCTAAGATGGACAATAACAGAGCTGAAATAATGAAGTATTGTGGTGGAGTTGAAAAAGACTTAACTGGAGGTACTGCAGGAAGTGGTCAAGAATTACTACCTACTGAATTCCAGGCAGATATCATTGATAGAATAGTTGCGGATCCTAGAGCTCTAAGAAATATGTGTACAGTTGTACCAGTAACTTTCCGTAATGGTACTTGGCCTGTAGGAGCTACTGGTATCAATCTTACTTGGGAGTCTTCTGATACAAATCCATTAACTCCTACTAATCCAACATTCTCAAGTTTAGCTTATTCTGTAAGTAGATTAGACGGTTATACAGCAATAGCTAGAGATTTACTTTCAGATACACCAGTAAATCTTTATGGATATTTAGTAAAGCAGTATTCTAAGGCATTTGTTAAGGCCGAGAACTTAGCTATCATGACTGGTTCAGGTACTAATCAACCTACAGGAATAGTTAATACTCCAGGAATACTAACCGTACCAAGTATAAATGCTGGCGGAAGCAATGTATTGTCATGTGATGATTTAGTAGGCCTTCCATACTATGTAGATGTTACTTACAGAGATGGAGCAGCATATTATATGAACACAGGTGCAGTAAGGCAAGCTAAGTTGATGAAGGATACACAAGGTAGATATTTGTGGGTAGATGGAGATATAACTAAAGGTAGACCAGCAACTTTTAATGGTTTCCCTGTATATGAGTTCACTTCTATATTCCCTGAAAATCTAACAGTAAATGCAAAAACAACTTGTTCTGAGCTGCTATTTGGTAATTTGGAATACTATTATCTATTTGATAAAGGTGAAATGGGAAGCGAAATTAATACACAATCAGATCAAGCTTTCAAGAACCATGAAGCACTTGTTAAGATGTGGGAGAGACTTGACGGTAAGTTATCTATCCCTAAGTCATTTGCATTATTAACTGGTTTCCTAAAGTAGTTTTTATATAGAGCAGGAGGGCTTTATAGCTTTTCTTGCTCGTATTGATTGGAGGAATAAGCATGAGAATAAAGATGTTAACAACAGTTTCAAGGACTGAATTAGGTATGATGTCAGACTTAAGGGAAGGCGAAGTTTATAACATAGATGATGAACTAGCAAATAAGCTAATTGAAGATGATAAGGCAGAATTCGATATTTAGGAGGAAAAGCTATGAAGTGTGTAAAGATAACAGTACCATTCCAAAATTATAGAGTTGATGATATAGCAGCATTTGAGGATAAAGTAGCTGATAAGGTTATAGACAAAGGATTCGGAGAAGAAGTAGAAGCTGAAAGCACAAAAATAGAGAAAAAGAAGTAGGTGAGTGCATATGGCACTAGTTGCTTTAAGTGATGTAAAAAGTTATCTAGGAATTTCAATTATAGATACTACAGATGATAACTTTTTAAATCTACTAATAAGCGGTGTTCAGGAAATGGTAGAAAACTATTGTGAAAGACATTTTGAAGTTAATACCTATACTGAACAGCACATAATAAATCATAAGATTTTTACTAGGGAATATCCTATTAAGTCTGTTGATAAGATTACTAGATTTGGTACAGGTGTAATTAATTTAGATACCAATGAAGTAACCAATTATAAAATAGTTAATTCTTATATAGACTTACTAGATTATCAATACTTAACAATGTCCAACAGACTAAATTATTTAAACTCTGAGGAAAGCTATGTTGAAATTACTTATACAGCTGGTTATGATACTGTACCTTTTGACCTTCAGCTTGCGGTTATTAAGCTTGTAGTTTTAGAGTATAAGAAGTCCAGGGAGGATAGACTTGGAGTTGAGAGCGAGAGAGAAGGGGCAGTACAAAGGGTATACGAGAAGAAAGATAGTGAGATGCCTTTAGAGATTGAAAAGGTACTAATAAGGTATAAGAAGGTAAGCCTATGATCCTTAGAGATAAGATTGATATATTAAAACCAGTTCAAACCAAGGATGAAAGCATTGGAAGAGTAATAACAACTTATCCAATAGATAGAAGTATAAGAGCTGACTTCCAACCTTTAACCTATAATATTCAGAGAAAACCTTATGGAATAACTGATAAAACATCACATCTTATATTCTGTAAGGATTTTGGTATAACTGCAGCTAATAGAATAGGATTTGAAGGAAAGCAGTATAGTATAGACTCTATACTATACTATAAGAGCCATATAGAAATTTATGTCCAGGTGGTGATATAAGCTATGGATGATATTGATAAAGCTCTTGAGGATTGGAAAAGAAGAGTAGATGAGAAAACAAAGTCTATAGTATCTCAATTCGATAAAGGTATTGTAAAAGCTGCCTTTTTTGCTGAAGGAAAAGCTAAGGAAAATGCTATGAACGAAATTTATAATACACCTGTACCTACTACTAAAAGTGGTAAGCCAAAATGGAAAAGAACAGGATTATATAAAGCTTCTATAGGAAGTGGTATCAATCCAGATAAAGAGCACTCAGGAATACTATTTAATAGTGTTCCATATGCTAAGCATTTAGAATTTGGTACATCAAGGGGTATTAAAGGCAAATACATTTTAACCAATGCTATAACTAAGAATGTAGCAGATATAAAGAATATAATAAAACAGCATATAAGAGAGGTGACTAAATAGTGGTTGACATAAGACCTGAGGTATATGCGATACTAAAAACTATAGCACCTACTTATCCAGAATATCCAGAAATTCTCACTCAATGCGCTGAGGCTAATAATCCGGTACCACAAGAATATTTTCCTATGATTAGTTATTTTGATAGTGGTCATGATAGTGACAGTTACTTTGATGGTAAAGCTACTACAGATGATATTGAGGTAACTATAGATTGTTGGGAAAGACAAGACTTTAATACTGGAGAATTTAAGGAAATTTACTTTGATGTAGATAGATTGATGAGGAATAATGGATTTCGCAGAACTATGTATTTGAAACAAAGCGAAGATGATACTAGAATAGTTCATCATTCAATGAAATATAAAAAGCTCAAAGAAGAAACACCGTAAAGGTGTTTTATTTATTATGAGGGGGTTAATTTAATGAGTAATTTTGTTAATGTAGATTCGCTGTATTATGCAATAATGACTAAAGATGATGTAACAGGGGTAAGTTATGGACCAGTAAAACCACTAGCAGCGGCAGCTAAAATATCAGTTGATCCGGATGTAAAAGTTGGTGACTTTGATGCAGATGGAGTAAAAAATGAAAGAGTTCAAGTACCTAATGGAGGAAAAATTAGCCTAGATGTTGAAACACTGCCACTAGAAACTCAAGCTGATATATTCGGACATACTTTAGATGGAGTGGGAGGAATAATTTACAACAGAGATGATAGGGCGCCATTTCTAGCTATACTATATAGAAGGACTAAAGGAAATGGTAAAAATAGATATGTAAAAGTTTATAAGACTATGTTCCAGGACCCGAAACAAGATGCTGAGACAATAGGTAATAATGTAAAAATACAGAATGATACCATAGAGGGCGTTTATTTACCTAGGAAATACGATAAAAAAGATAGATATTCAATTGATGAAGAGTCAACTGGGTATGTAGATGTTTCAACTACATTCTTTAACACTATAGAAAACTCTGATATCGTTCCGCCAACTATAGCCAGTACGGTACCAGCAGCAAATGCTACCGGAGTAGCTGCTAACACAACTTTTACATGGACATTTAGTGAGAGCTTAGCTCCTTCAACAGTAACACCAGCTAACTTCTATTTAATTAAGGACTCAGATGGAAGTATAGTAGGAGCTACAGTAGTTTATAATGATGCTACTAAAACAGTAATATTAACTCCTACTACACCACTATCTAGTGCATCCAAGTATTTAGCTGTAGCTGACTCAGATGTAGCAGATAGAGCAGGAAATAAGCTAGTAACAGTAACTAAGATATTTACTACTGCATAGGAGGTAGAGTATGAATATAGTACTTAAATTTAAACAAGATGGAAGCACAAAAAGAACAGAAAAGAAGTTCCAGGCTTCTTTTTTACCAGCTATTTTATTTAAAAGAACGCTTCAACTTAATAAAGAATTTGAAAACATGAGTAGCGACGATATGGATGAAGAAGCAACTGATACAATGGTTCAATACATTGTTGATGTATTTGACAATCAATTTACTTTGGAAGAGTTTTATCAAGGATGTGATATCGAAAATATTCTTCCTAAGTTTAAAGAATGCATTGAAACTGTTATGAATAAGTTTGCTAATAAATCAAAGGAATTATCTGATTTAAACCAGTAAAGGGAGATGGTGAGGAACTGTCTCCCTATGATTTTATATGTGACTTTTATTTAACTCTAATGATGCAAGGGCAAAGCATGGTGGATATAGATAAAATGGATTTTTTCTTTTATATTGATATTTTGATTTACAAGTCTAAGAAAAAAAATAAAGAACAAATAGAAAAATATGATAGAAATGGATTTTAGTTCCTAGTATAATTTAATCAGAGGTGATTATATGAGTACTAAGAACTCTAAAAAGCAAGCTATAGACTCAGCTATAGGTGTAGGCGCAATGTCTCAGCTAAGTAGGAATACTAAGATTAAAAATGCTGGTGAAACACTTCTAATATTTTCATTACTCTCAGCTATTAGTGAAATAATAAAATTCATAATTTTTAAACCTATAGCATTAATTATAAAATTGTTTTGGAAACTCATTGTTTTCATGGCTAAGACTGTATACTATTATATTCCTAAGATTTCATTTCAGTTATGTAAAAAAGTTTATAGGATGATAAAGAAGACCGTTTGATACTGGTCTTTTTTTATTGTCCGTTTAAGGAAGTGATTAAAGTATGGATGAAGATTTAGGCCTAGTCATACCTATACTTGGTAAAGTTGAAGGGTTTCAGGAAGCTATGTCTGCAGTAAAGCAGAGTGCTTCAAATGCATTATCTAACATAAAGGATGCTTTTGGCGCTGTTGGACTTATGGCTGCTAATTATTTAAAAGGCGCTGTTACAGCTGCAGCTAATGGAGAAAAGAATTTTACAGATCTTCAACAGACAATAAAATCCACTGGTGGGGCTGCAGGATATTCAGCAGATCAAATCAAGAAAATGGCAGGAGATGTTTCTTCAGCAACTACCTTTACTGCCGGGGAGGTAATGAAGGGTCAAAATATGCTTCTAACTTTCACTAATATTCAGGGGGATGTTTTTAAACAGGCTACTTCAACTATGATGGATATGTCACAGAAGTTTAAAACCGAAGCTCCACAGGTTGCTATTCAGTTAGGTAAAGCACTTAATGATCCTATTAAGGGGATAACTGCCCTTACCCGTGTTGGTGTTACCTTCACAGCTCAACAAAAAGAACAAATAAAAACTATGCAAGAAGCCGGCAATATGGCAGGAGCTCAGCAAGTTATTCTAAATGAGCTTAATAAAGAATTTGGGGGGCAGGCACAAGCAGCGGCACAAACTTATGACGGTCAAATGAAACAACTGTCAAATACTATGGGAAGCATTAAAGCGACCATAGGAAGTGCTTTACTACCATATCTATTACAGATAGCTAAAACATTAAATGAAGCTGCTAGAAGTGTCTCAGGCTTCGTAAAAGAACATAAAAATTTAATTGCAGGAGTTCTTACAGCTACTGCAGTATTTGGAACATTTATTGGGGGAGCTTCTTTACTTCAAAGGGTAATGGGTATACTAGGTCCTACTGTTAGTGGAATTGGTACATTAATAGGCGGATTAAGTATACCTATAGCAGCAGTAGTAGGAGGAATTGCTTTATTAACAGCTGCTTATATAAAGAATTTCGGAGGTTTTAAAACAACTGTTGATAATGCAATTAAGCCGGTTATTGAAACTTTTAAGAGTTTATTCAATTCATTGAAGGAAGGACATACAATAACATATTCTATTTACAATGCTTTCAAAGGTACATTTGGTGAGGGATTTGCTGAAATAATAACAAGACCTGTAGAAATTATAGAATTTGCTATTAAGGGGCTTGTTGCTATGTTGAAAGGAAACGTAGCTAGTGCTAAGGACATGTTTTATCATATGTTTGGCGGAGATGCTAGTGAGTCGGCAGGCCAAAACGCAACTAAAATAGTTAATATATTAAATGGCGTGAAAAAATTTGTTCTTGATATTATTAGGGGTATCAATGCTGCCATGCCAACGATAGAAGCCGTAGTAAAACAGGTTTTTACAAGCATTGTACAAGTATGGAATAATATTTTAAAACCAGCCTTTGTGATTATTATGAAGGTAGTAAATGATGTTGTAAGTTATATATCCACATATTGGCCTACTATAGAAAAAGTTATAGAGACTGTATTTAATGCTATTGTAAGCGTATGGAACACGCTTCTATATCCAGCTTTACAATTTATTATAAGTATTTTTTCACAAGTTGTAGGTTGGGTAAAAGATAATTTTCCACTTATAGAACAGACCGTAAGCAAGGTTGTAAATTTAGTGGTTTCAGTAATCAAAGGCTTTTTTGATATTGCAGTACCTATATGGAAAGCTGAGTTTACAGTAATAAAAGATGTTGTAATGACTATCTTTAATGTTATTAAGGATGTTGTTAGTACAGCGCTTAGCGTTATAGAGAATGTTATTTCAATGGTGATGAATATAGTTAACGGAAATTGGAGAGCAGCGTGGAATAACTTTACAAGTATAGTTAAGAGTTTATTAGGTGGAGTTGGGAATATCATCCGAGATATATTAAAAGGAATAGGTAATATATTTAGTGATTTAGCTAGTACCGCCTTTAACTGGGGAAAGAATTTAATTGGCGGGTTTATTGATGGAATAAAGGCTATGGCTGGAAAAGCTGCAGATGCAGCACACGGTGTAGTTAAATCTATTAAAAACTTTTTAGGCTTTAATTCGCCTAGTAAAGAAGGTGAAGGAAGAAACATAGTTAAGTGGGGGGCTAATATGATAAAAGGCTTCCAAGATGGTGTAAAATCACAAATACCATCTATGCAAGCACTCCTAAAAACTGCTATACCTAATCTACAAACTCAACTAGATGTGAAAGCGGGATTAACACCTATAAGTAATATTGTATCTAGCTATACACAACCGATACAACAGTCTCCTACTTATTTAATTATGGATAAGCAAGTAGTTGCCAGAATATTAAGTGAGCCAATAAGTCAAAATATGTATTCCTACAATAGCAAAATTTCTCTAGGAAAGGGAGGAAAGTTCTAGTGCTTAATTGGTATAGTATTTTTTTTAATAATAAAGATAGTCTTAGAGATCTAAACTTAAATATAGAGCAGAGACCAAACTTTCCTGTTCCTGAAAGAGATATAAGAATAATAGATATTGATGGTAGAAATGGTAGCTTGACAAGAGATTTAGGCACTTATAAAGATATACCAGTTCCAATTAGTTTTAATCTAGTAGATAGAAACGACATTCATCAAACTGTTAGAAATGTAAAAAGATGGCTAATAGGCAATATAGATAATAGGGAGCTTATTCAAAGTGATGACCCCGATTACTTTTATAAGGTTAAACAGGTAAAGGTAGATAAAGAAATAGAGAGAATGCTTTGGGTAGCTGGTAAATTCACAGCTACTTTTTTATGTGCTCCATTTCAATATTCTAGAAAAGGACAAAATACAATTTCTCTTCGTAAGCCAGGCGAAATATATAATGAAGGTACATTTCAAAGTGAGCCATTAATAACAATATATGGTATGGGAAACATAACAATTGTCATAAATGGCTCACTTATAAATCTTAAAAATATAGATGAATATATGATTATAGATAGTGTTAGTAAAGATGCTTATAAAGATAGTATAAATATGAATAATAGTATGATCGGAGCGTTTCCAATCTTACAGGAAGGTGTTAATAGCATTACTTGGAGTGGTAATGTAGATAGTGTAGAAATAGTTCCAAATTGGTGCTATTTATAGGAGGTAATGAAGAATGCAAGACATAAGACAAATAAACTTTGATATAAATAGAGAAATTTATACTAGGATAGATGCAAAGCAAGGAGATGCTAATAGTAGATTTATAGAATTTACACTTATAAATAACTCACGAGTTATGGATCTTACAAACCATTCTGTAAAAATATATGCTGTAAAGCCAGATAACAATCTTATCTTTAATAACGTAGTTATCGAGGATTCTATAAATGGAAAGGTAATAGCAGAGTTAACCAACCAAGTTCTAGCTATTCCAGGAGAACTTGCTTGCGAGCTTGTGATTTATGGACAGGATAATAGTATTCTTAGTTCAAAGGCATTTAATATAAATGTAATTGCTAGTTTGAGAAATGACGATGCTATCGAAAGTTCTAACGAGTTTGATGCCTTATCTTCAGCTCTATTAGAGGTAAATGACTGGGATAGTAAATTTCAAATGAAGTACGATACTTTAGAAGAAGATTATGCGACTGATTTAACAAATGTAAAAACAAGTGTATCAAATAAAGCTGAATATTCCTATGTAGATAGTAAAGTAGCCGAAGTAGCAAGTGGAGCACCAGATAGAGCATTTTCGACTGTATCGGACTTAACAACTGCCTACCCTAATGGTGATAATAAAAATAAATTAGTTGCTGCAGATGGATGCATATATAACTGGAATGGTTCAGCCTGGCTTAGCACTGGTATAGTATATCAAAGTGCAGGTATAGCAAACAACTCTATAGCAATAAAACATACTAAGTTTATTGCTTATTCAAGCAATTTATTTAATCCTACTGATGTTGTAAGTGGCACACTTTTGAGTGATGGTACACTAACCGCTAATTCTAATTATGTTACTAGCAATTATATTAATGTTTCTGATTTTATAGGAAAATATTTTGCCAATAATGAGCAAGGAGTACCCACTGCTTTCTATGATACTAACAAAAATTTTATACAATACTTTGCAGATGGCAGATATTATAGAAACCAAAAGATACCTACTAATGCAGTATACGCTAGAACTACGGAAACTATAGGCAATAAAAATAATTTCATTTTAACTACTTCTGCAACGCCTTTTACTACTACGCCAACATTTTTACCTTATTTACCTAACAAAATGGATAGTGGGGTAAAAATAGGATTAGATAATTTGCTTGATGAAGTTACAGGGAAATTATCTGTTATAGATTATAATACAAAGAATATAAACGGACTTATTGACTTAGATATGATACCGCCTTACAAATTTAATAGCGATAACTTTTGGGCGATACAAACAGATGCAAGCGTAGACGATAGTTCCTTCCCTATAAATCTAACAATTAATACCGTAAATCCTTACCCTATGATAAGGGGTAAATCTGGAACAATAACAAGCTTGCAACCTGGAAATTATTATTTTTACATTGATATAAATGTAATTTCTAAAAATTTTGATAGCTGTGTAATGAGTTATGCAGTAGAAACTTCCTCAGATCCAATAGCAACGATTACAATAACAAACACTGGTAATTATAGAGTTGCTTTACCTTATACTCTTTCAACTACTCAAACAAGTACAAGGTTTAAATGCGTATTTAGTAATTTTGCAAATATCATAGGTAGCACAAAACAAGCTACTATACAAATAAATAGTGTTCAATTTTTGCAAGTAACTGGCAAACACACTGAGCAATACGCAAGCGACGATATGCTACTTGCAATACAAAGAAGAGGTTTAGACAGTACTGGCAATATTACTTCTGCTAACAATGTAAAATATGCAGATCAAAGCATTTATGCTAATAAAGCATATTACTTAATGTCTAAGTGGGCGGGGAAAAAATTTGTTTCGTTTGGGCACTCTAACGTAGCTCAAAATAGATGGCAACCATACGTTGCTAGTTATCTAGGAATGACACACGTTAATTGCGGCGTGGGTGGTTCTTCTTTAGGCGACTATTGGGACGGAGGCGTTGAAATAAGTAAATCTCCAATGTGCAGTGATGCTAGAATTGCGACCTTACCACCAGATGCCGACCTTATAATGATATTAGCTGGGCAAAATGATATAGCAAGAAAAGTAGATGATAGTGGTTGGCTTGATACTATAGGCCATTATGGAGATACTGGAACAGGTACTTTTTACGGTGCTTATAAGGTTATGTTAGATAAAATATATGCTAGATGTCCTAACGCTAGGATTATCTTAACAAATGATATATTTAGAATTAATCAAGGCGGTGATGGTGGAGAACAAAGAATGGAAAATATAAGGCTAGCTATAGAAGATATAGCTAGGAAAACCGCTTTACCGCTATTTAACACATATCAGCTTTTAGGAATTAATTATTATACGCATCCTATGTACTACCAGGACGGTGTACATTTTAATCCATATGGTGGCTTAAGAATGGCTAATGCTACAATAGGCTTCTTGAAAGCTATAGAACCTATTTTCTCTTAAATTTTATAGGGCCTTAATTGGCCCTTTTAAAGAAGGTGATTAAATGATAATAGTCTATGGCAATATGGAAACGGACTTTAATAATAATGGACTTGCAGTGTTAGATGCACCTATAAGGGCACAAGTTGAAGAGAGGATAAATGGACTCTATACAATAGAATTAGAATATCCATTTGATGAAAGAGGGAAGTACTTAAACATAGCTGAAGATAATATCATTAAGGCACCCACACCGCAAGGAGATCAACTGTTTAGAATATATCAAATAGCAACGACTTTATATAGTATTATTGCTTATGGTAGGCATATATTTTATGACCTATTGGACAATTTTATAGAAGATGCAAGACCTGAGAGCCAAAATGGAGCAGCGGCTTTAGATTGGATACTAAGTCATACACAGTATCCACATAGTTTTAAATGTATGAGTGATATTGGTACTGTAGGTACTGCTTATTATGTTAGAAAAAATCCTGTAGATTGTCTTATCGGAGATATGGATAATTCCTTTATAAAAGTTTGGGGAGGAGAAATAGTAAGAGATAACTTTAACATACAAATGCTTTCAGCTAGAGGTACAGATAGGGGAGTTAGCATAGCATATGGAAAGAACTTAAAGAGCATTGAAAAGCAGTTATTATTAGATGATGTTGTAACAAGGGTAATGCCAACAGGGCTAGACGATAAAAATCAGACTTTGATATTACCTGAGAAATATATAGACTCTCCTAATATTAATGCTTATGCACATCCAAAAATAAGAGAATTTCATTTTCAAGATATAACTGTATCTGATACCCTAACTATAGATCAAGCTTACAATGCATTAAGGCAAAAGGTCTCGGATCTATTTAATATTAATAAAGTAGATATACCAGGTATTAACTATAAAGTAGATTTTCAAGAATTAAGTCAAACCGAGGAATATAAGGACTATGCACAGCTTCAGAGGGTCTATTTAGGAGACACGGTAACAATAAAAGTAGAAAACCCTAAAATAGATGTAAAAGCTAAAATGCTTAGTTATAAATATGACTGTATTCTAGAGTCCTATGATGAAGTTGAACTCGGAAATTTCTTTAAGCCAAGCACAGCAGATACATTTAATTCACTTAATAATTCTGTATCTCAAATAGGTAATACTATAGAAACACAGAAAAGCGACTTATTAAAGGCTATGGAAGTAGCTACACAGATATTAACTGGTGTACAAGGTGGCTACGTATATTATAAAAGAGATGCAGGCGGACAGCCACAAGAAATTTATATAATGGACTCACCTAGTCCAAGTACCGCTCAAAAATGCTTAAGAATGAACTATGAGGGAATAGGAGGAAGTAAGACAGGTATTAATGGTCCTTTTACTCTAGGTATGCTTATAGATGGAACGATAAATGCATCTGTAATTACCACTGGACAACTTTCCGCGGAGCTAATAAAAGCTGGATATTTAAGAAGTAAGGACGGAAGTACATGGATTAATATGGACAATGGCACTTTCAGCTTTGGGGGTAAAATTAATTGGGATGGTAGTAATTTTACCATAAGTGCCGATACCATAAAGGCTGCTATGGGAGTTACAGGAGTTACCAATTTAATCAAAAATTCTAACTTTAAATTAGGATTTTCGAATTGGTGGTTTTATGGAGCAGAGAGCGGTGGTAATTGGTATTTAGGACCTATGTTAGATGGTCGATATAGAGGTTTTTATCCTACTACATTAGGTAAAAGCACAGCTATATATCAATCAATACACAACAAAGATAATTTAACTATGTCTAAAAATACCGATTATTATTTTAGTTGCGTTTTACGTGCCGAGAGCGCAACTAAAGGAGCATCTTGTGGTATAGAAATTTGGAATAATGGTAATGCAGTTAATTATATAGATTTTGGGGGAGTAAACGCTGACGGAAGAAAACTAGTCCAGTGTGACTTTAAAATAACCAATGATTTCGACGAAATAAAATTTAAAGTAACTCATTATGGTGTTACAGACTATAGTGGAGCCTATGTAACCTTTGTAGGTGATTTAATGCTTGCGTCAGGTAGTAATTATGTACCTTGGTGCCCTTCTCCTGACGAGATACACACTGTGAATGTAGATGTATCTAGCTCAGATGGTCTAGTTGTAAGAAACGGTAATATCTCTATAAGAAACAATAATAATGTAGAAGTTTTTAAAGGAGATATAAACGGAAACTTAAATATTTTAGGTGACTTTACTATAGGTGGTCAAGGGGGCGATACAGCATATCATACTAAAGATTGCTCTAAGTGGTCTAAGCCTGATGGAAAGTATGCTTTAATGAACGCCAGTGGTGCTTTTATTAATAATGGTGGAGGTGAAAGACCTATAAAGTCTTTAGATTATGGAGTAGTAAGACCTGGAGTTAAAAATGGTTCTACCACAACGATAGTATTACCGCCAGACTTTCAAGGTATGGGTATAAATCAGGATTTTACGGTAATTTGTAGTTACGGGAACATTGATAGCTCAGCATGGGCACAACAAAACAAAGATGCAGTTAGGACTATATTTGTAAATCTACTAAGCTGGAATAGAGATACGAGAGAGTTAGTAGTACAGCCTTGTTTACAGAAAATTGGAATTGAAACTAAGACTATGTGGGGATGGGATGCAAACACGACAACGCCTGGGAACACTATAGGCGAGGGAGCTATAGATGTTATAGTTGTAGCAAGAATATAGGAGGGATAATATGTTGTTTGTTTATTATTTATCTGACGGAGAGATATATCAAGCTTCTACACCAGAGCGAAATTTATCAGAGTTTTTTGGGGAAAGTAGAGTAGAAGAAATGTCTAAAGTATTTGGAGCTTTATACCTAGAGTATAATTATTTAATCTTCTATAACTTTAAGCAATTTCATGTTGTAGACGGACAATTAAAGCTGAAAGATGGAGCACCACTTCAAAGTTTATTAAATCCAGTTGCACAATCAAACTAGTTTTAAGCGTTAATAACATCTATAAGAATTAGATGTTTTTTTATTTAGCAATTTGTGGAGGTGTAGGATGAGTGATAGTTGCAACAACTGCAGACAGGCGACCTTGATAGATGCACTTAAAGATGATTTTAATAAGCTTAAAGATGAATTAGAGGATGTAAAAAAGGATCTAACTGCTTTGTCAGTAGCTCAAGGGAAGACAGAGGAACAAACTAAGATGGTATTTAAAATACTTAACGAGATAAAAGATTCGATTCAGCTAATAGCAAATAAAATCGAGGATATAGAAAAAAAGCCAGGTCAAAATTGGGAAAACTTAATAAAAACAGTTATAACAGTTATTGCTACTGCAGCAGTAACTTTTTTTATTTCAAAAAAGTAAAGGGAGGAATTATTAATGAGTAATGCAATTGTAAGAGGAGATTTTTTGTATTGTAGGAACGCTGACGGAAGTATTCAACAAGGTCATAGAGTGGATGATGGAGATAGAATTACAGTTATAGACGTAAGCTATTCTAGACAGCTAGTGAGGTGCAGATATCCTGTACCAGGAGGAGAACGTGAAGCATATGTAACCAATGCTTGTATATACTACGATAATGACCATTCTTTACATGTTCCATGTCTTCGATATGTGTTTGACATAAATTCCAACGAACAAATCGGCACTGTACAGAATGAAAATGTTACAGTACTTGAAGACTTAGGCAATAAGTATAACATAGTATACGACACCGACAAAGGTCCTAACACAAAATCAGGTGTTATTTGGAAGTGGGATTCTCCACAAACACAAGAAACTATTCAAAATAATTCTAGCCTTGTGTCTGATGCTCTTATAAATTTTGTAAAGGACTATGAAAGATTTGTAGATCATGCTTATGATGATGGTACTGGTGTTATGACTATAGGCTATGGTACTACTAGAAAAGATTTAGTAGCATTAGGGCATTGTACAGAAGAACAGGCTACACAGTGGCTTAAAGAAGAAATAAATGATAAAGCTTCGAGTATTAAAGCAGACCTAGATAGCAAAGGAGTAGTTCTTACTCAAAATCAATTTGATGCATTAGCAAGCTTTGCATACAACTGTGGGGTAGATGGACTTTTAAATCAATCAAATCTATACAAGAGAATTTGTGCTGGAGTTAGGGATGAAAGCTTAAGAGAAAACTTCTTAGCTTGGACTCATGCAGGAAGTCAAGTGCTTCAAGGCTTAGTTAATAGAAGGAATGAAGAGTGCGATATGTTCCTAAAAGGTGACTACACAAGGAATTTATAAGATTAAGAGTACTGTAAAAGGTACTCTTTTTTATATTAAAAAATAATAAAATAATGGAGGAATATTTTATGTTAAACTTTTTAATTAATCTAGTAAGCCCAATTTTAGTAACTGCAGGTGTTAGTATCATTGCGGTATTAGTAAAACCAGTAGGAGATGCAGCTATTGAAGTACTCAAATCTAAAAAGGATGCTATTGAACAGAGCAAATTTATTCAAGATCATCAACAACAGATAGACACTGCAAAGGAAGTTTGGGGTATTGTGGATGAAAACTTTAGAATAACTCAAACATTAGAAAATGCTATACAATCAAAGGCTCAGATGTTTGATGAACTACTATTAAAAAAGGTTCCAGGGCTTACACAAGAAGAGTTGGATTACCTAAGACAGACAATCGCAGGGGAAGTAAATAAGGGTAAGGAAGCCTTAAAAGACGATAAAGTTAAGCAACTTCAGGATCAAGTAGTTTCTCAAAATCAGCAAATTCAAGAATTACAATCTACTAATTTTTCATTAACCAAGAAGCTTAATGACATACAAAGCGCTGTACAGACTGCAGCACAATAGATATATTGCCTAGAAGGGATTTTCCCTTCTAGGCTTTTTTTTGTTTGCAGATATAAAAACAATAAAAATATAATTTACATAATTTACTCCAAATGGTACAATTATTTTGATATTTTAACATATTTAGTAATAAAAAGTAAAAACGAGGAGGTTAATGGTGGGGAAAAATACATATTATAAGAAGATAGAACTAGATGAACAGCTTTTGTTTGATAGCGAGATAGCTAGAAAATATAAAATATATAGATATAAAAATAATAAAAATGAAATAAAAAATTCTCTTAATGCTAAGTTAGTTACTGTAATAATCGAGGAATATATACAAGAAAATAATATTAAATGCGAAGAACTGTACTATCCAACGTTCTCTGGGATTGCTAGAGTATACCCTGAGAGTGTATATAAACCAGCCATAGAACAATTTTTGGAGAAGCAATGTGCAAACGAAAGTAACCAATATTATAAAGCTAAGAACGGTGCGAAGTATAAATTTACTTATTCAATCAGCGATTTTACTACCATATAGGCACTATAAGGAAAATAAAGGCAAAAATAATAAAATAAAATATTTTACAAACCATAGTATCAAATGTATAATAAGTATATAATGAAAAAAGCAGAGCGTTCGTAGCACTCTACTTTTTAAAAAGTAATACCTATATACACTCTTAAGTCATTAAGTATGATTTTAAGAGTGTTTTTGCGTTGCTAATTCAATCAGCTTAATAACTAAAGTAATTAGAGCAATAAGGAATAATCCCCCTTGCAATAGTATTACAATACTATCATTCATACATATCACCTCCTTACTATAGTTAAGGTTGTGATATTATCACAGCTAACAGATTAACATTACTTACTCATTTTATCATATAAAATAATGACAAGCAATCAAACTGTAAGACTTTTACAGGAGAAACTCACCAGTGCCAGTAATTTTGTCAGTATAAAGAAATTATATAATGTCTTATAACGTAATTAGTTATTTTATAACAAAATACGCTTTAAAATACTTAATAGCGATACAATATCCTTAAAATGGTTATTGTAAGGTGGTTTTAGTATGGTTAAGATACATCTATCTAGACTGTTAGGGGAGAGAAGATGGACACAGGCTGACCTTGTAAGGAAGACAGGCATTAGGCCTAATACAATTTCTGAAATATACAATGAGTTAGTAGATAGGATTAATTTAGATCACATGGATTTAATCTGTGAAGCACTGAATTGTGAAATAGCGGATCTTCTTGAGTACATACCTAATAAAAATAGGAAAATAAAATAAATTAAATTAAATATATTAGTAATTTTATTAAGTTTTGCAAGTTTGTCTACTTTTTGGTATTATTGTAGTATATGGTTAAAATATATAATTTTACATCTAAACAACAAAATTTAAGCAGTTGAGAATAGAAGAGGTGTGTTATGAACTACAATGATATTTATGAAAAAACTATATCCATAAAAAAAGATATAGAACCGATTAGAAAAACTATTGAAGATATTAGTGGTATATTGGAAGAGCACAGAAGATGGGATGCTTTTTCCTATGGTTTTTTACTAAACAATGCGATTGCTGGTGGAGATGGCTCCTCCATAAATAATGCTAATACTTTACGAAGTAGAGCTACTAATTTTCATAAAGAGCTTATCAAAAGTTTGATAGAAATTGATTTTATGAATTTATGGATGGCTATAGCAGAACTGAAAAAATATGATGATAGTGTGATAGGTGTTGACACTTTTATTAAAAGGATGGAATATGCTTACGGAGTAATTCACAAATATAAGACAATTATAATTAACGCCGATACAGGAATGCACTTTATAGAACTAATTGTTGCTTTGAATATTATGGTTAATGAGTTTAATAGATTGCAAGAGGATATAAAAACTATAGCAGATATTAATGATAGACTTACATTAGGCATTAAAGAAAGTGCTTTTAGTATAAGGCTTCTATCTGAAAATAATGATTTGGGAACGACACTAGAATCTATGAAGAGTTTAGAATATATGTATAATGACATATGTTCAATTATTGGTATATCTGCTGAAGAAGAACCTATTATGTATAATCGTATTGAGTCAGGGACATTTTTAGCTTTTTTAAGCGGAAATGCAGCAGCCCTTGGAATTTTAGGAGCAATTATAAAATTTTCATATGAAGTTTATAAGGATAATTTCAGTTGGAAAGCGAGACAGGATAAAGCTCTTGGAGATATAAAAGTAAGAGGGGAATACATGAGATTAATAAAAGAGCAACAAGGGTTAAATGTAGAAGAAAAAGACTTAAATAATGTAAAAAGTGGTCCTGAAATACATGAAAAATTGGCAAGATTAGAAGAAAACAATGTAAAGTTATTTAGTAATAACCCTAGCATAATATTAAATGGAGAGAACATTGGAATACCTTCAATGGAAAATAAAAAAATCCCTGAAACATTATTGTTGAAAGATGAGCAGAAAAAAATAGAAGAATTGAAAGATGAGGAAGATAAGGAAGATAAGAGTGTTCAGTAAGTATATAATTATTAGCAGTAATTGTGTTTCGTGCCTAATATAGGATCATTAGAGGTGATATATTGGCTGTGAAAAATAGGCTAAGGGAAATCCGAATGAAAGAATTTATGATGGAACCAACGGAATTCGCTGATATGCTACAAGTCAATCCTAAATCTTATTATCAGTGGGAATCAGGTGCAAGTAGACCTAATTTGGAAAAGTCGCTTCAAGTAGCAAAAAAATTGAATAGAAATGTTAATGATATTTGGTATTTAGAATAATACCAAATATTTTTTTATAACTTTTTAAAAATAATTTATATTTTTTCTAAAAAAATAAGAAACTTTATAAAAGTTTTGGCATACACATATATCAAGAAGTTCAAAAAAAGTAAAAATAGATTAAAGAAATTCTAAATCACATCTAACCATACCTAATCTATAACTAAAGTGTTCGGTGCCAGCCGAGAAAATTAATCTAATACTTAGTAATATTCCAGGAGGAAAAATGAAAAGGGGTATAGACGTAGGCAACTACAGTGTAAAAGAGTGGATAAGTAAGGATGTGTACACTAATATAAAAAGTCTAGTTACGACAGAAGAAAACTTATTAGGATCTAATATGAGTATAGAATATGATGATAAAAAGTTTTATATAGGAGAAGGCAACTTTGAAACAGAGCTGAATAAGGCTAGTAAAACTAATTTTTTACCACTTTTATTGACTTCAATTGCTTTAAATAGTGGTAATGAAGTTCAACAAGTTGTTTGCGGACTTCCTATAAATCAGTATAAAAATAATAAAGACAACCTTAAAGAAATGGTTTTAGAAAACAGAATGAGAAAAGTCATTCTTAATGGCGAACCGAAACAAATAATAATATCTGACTTCGAGGTTTATCCTGAAGGAATAGGAGTTTATTACTCGCTTAATACAGTTGACGATATTGTGATTGTTTGCATTGGTGGTAGGACTACTGAGATAGTATACGTAGTAAATGGAAAAGTTAAAATTTCCTCGACTGTAGCGGTAGGAACCTTAAATATCTATAAGGATATTGCAGATAAACTTAATTCATTATATACACTTGATTTAGGCCTATTGGATGCAGAAAAAATTATAGAAAAAGGGTATCTTCAAGTAGATGGAGATAATGTTGACTTAAGCTTTGTAATTGAAATTCTAAAAAAGAACTTTGATAAGATTAATGAAGATTTAATGATGAAATTCCCAGTAAGAAGTGAGAAATTAGCTATAGCTGGTGGAGGTTATAAGTTATTTTCAAAAGCTTTTACTAATCGATATAAAAATTCTTTCGTAGTTCCTAACCCTGTTTTTGCTAATGCTATAGGGTTTAGGGAGGTGGCCAATAGGATATGGTAAAGAAAAAAGTTGATGAACTTATTATAAATGATATTAAACCTTTGACAATTAGTTTTAAGAAAAATGAAGATGACTTAGAGCTTTACAAATGGATACTAAGACACAGTAATCAAAGTGGCTTTATAAAAGATACCCTAAGGGCAATAATGCACAATGGTGATAATAATGAAGCTGTAAAAGAATCAATACATGTTAAAGAAGAAAAGCCTAAAAAGGGATTATTGGATCTTAATTTTTAAATAATTATAATTTGGAGGTATAAAATGCTTAAAGAGAATATGAGGGTTATGGTATATGATGGAGACTTAGTAGGTTGGATAGATGGCAAGTTGCTTAAACAACTGCCAGGAGAAAATAGGTGGTCTATATTAACAAGTCAAAATTACATTCTTGATAGATTTGTTAAAGAAGAGTATTCGGAAATGGTTCCTGATGGCTGTGCTTATGTAATGAAAATGAATATTTATGAATTAGCTGCCGAGGTTTATAAAAGTTCAGATGAAAAAGATACTATATCATTTGATGCGTTTATATATAAATTTATGAGTATTGAAGAAGTTATCGAATTATTCTATCAATCTCTACCTAAAGATGTACGTGATGAAGGGCTTAATTATAAAGTTGGCTATGCAGTAGATCATGAGAAAAGAGAAATAAGGGCTTTATATTGTTTAAATAAGGCGGAGGATATAAGTTATGAAAAATTTATATGAGTTTTTAATGGAGTTATATGATAGTTATAAAGATAAGGAAAAACTTAGCTTAGATAAGTTTATAGATAATTTTTTAGAGGAAAGTTTAGGATTAGGAGCTATACATGAAGCTTTTTGTGGTGACAAGTTTCTAACTAACTTTTCAATAAATTATGAAATTAATCATGAAAATAGAGAAATAAAACTATTCTTTGATAGGATTTAGATATAGAAATAGCTTAAAAAGTCTAACTTTCGTGGAGTTAGACTTTGGCTATGGTGCTCTAGTGAACTTCTTCGCTCTAGCTCATACGTTACACTATAGCGTATGCTTAAGATTTTTAAAACGTGCTTAGATTTAACGTTTCTATGTAAAATTCACAATATATTAATATCCTTTAATTTCTGCGATAGCTTTTAAAGTCAAAACAACTAGTGCAACTGTAAATGGTATTGTCATATTTATCACTCCTTACATTTTTTATGATATCCAATTTTAAAATAAATATACGAGGTGGTTTGTACAAAATGGAGTTATTTAGTAAAAAACAAACTTACACTTTGAAAGAATTTTTAAATTACTTAAGATCTAAAGAAAGTATTGAGTTAGAGAAAAAAGCTAAAATATTATATAGACATAAGCAGTACAGAAGGGTAGCAGTATTTACAATAGCAATATTAATGGAATGCTCCGTTAATGCTCTAGCTGCAGGAAATCCATTTGATAGTGTTGGTAGCAGATTTTGGTTCTATGTAAAAAGTTTTGCTAAGTGGGCATGTTTAATATGTGCTGGAATTGATATAATCAAGAGCCTAAATGCAGGTGATAGTAAAAATATAGGCAAAGTTATATTTAAGTATATAGTGGCCTATGCAGCCTTTTCAATCCTTCCATGGTTCTTTAAAGAGATAGATACTGCATTTTCATCAATGAAGTAGGAGTTAAAGATGTTTATAAATGAATTAGATGAATTTTATAATCAGATGAATAATGCTCAAACTATAATGGATGAAATGAAGACTCAGAATGAACATAATCAGCAGATAATAGATAACATGCAAAAAATACTTAATAACGTAGATACAAATCAAGCTAAAGGTTACTTCGACAGTTTTATTGAGCGAGGGAAGTACCACGCACCAGCAAATACTAATATATTTCAAGATAAAATAGACGCGATTAAAAAACCACTTGAAAGCATAGCAAGCTTTTTTGATAACTTATCTTGGGTAATTACGCATCCTTATGCAACCTTTGTTATTGTTATGAACGGATTATGTAATGTAGTAGAAATAATTGCTATGGTATACTGTGCTGGAGCTTTACTAATGGCGGTTATGGGACATAAAAAAGGTATTAAATATATGCCTATAGGTATTTCCATCTATGTAGTACTTAAGTTACTGGTGATGGCATTATGAAGAAAATGACATTTACCCAATTAATACAGGTGCAAAAACCCGTCTATAAATACTTAAGATTAATTCCTGATACTTCTATAAGAAACTATAATTCTAGCAATCTCGCTAAGATGATTTTTCACATGTATAAAAAAATTACTCAACAAATTAGAAAAGAGGAAAAACACTTCATTATAGAAACTAAAGTTAAATGCTCTTATGTGGTTGATATATATAGAGACAGAGTAGATTTCATTTTTATTGTACCACAGCAGTATATTAGCATAGCTAAAAGTAAAATAAGAGATATATGGCCTAAGATAACAATTGAAGAAATACAAGGTATTCCTAAGTTTACAGATCAAGTCCTTAAATACCAACTCAACTATAAATATGAAGATGCTTTATCCTTGGAGGTTGATAGAAAAAGCAACGAGCCATTGTGTAATATTCTTAATGTTATAGATATAATGAAAGATATTGATAGAGTTACAGTACTATATAATTTTATCCCTACGAGCCAATATACATGGCGGAGTGATTATGCTAAGACCATAGAAAAATTCAAAGCTAATATTCCAGTAACTAGAGATAAAATCTCTGCTACTTATTTATTAAAAATGGCTACCATAGTATTTCTGCAGTTAGTAGATAATCTTTTAGATTCCATTAACGAGCTGTTTAATAATACACATAAAAAGCATGATAATCAAATGGACGTGCTAGAGCTTGCAGTTAGTACAATAAACATAGACAAAAAACTTTCAGCTGCAACTTTAAAAAAGAAGAATGATGTAGTGTTAAATACTCAAATTTTAGTGGTATCTGACAGCTCTGAGGATAGTAGAAGATTAAATAATGCTATGAGTGTATGTCAGAGCTATAAGTCTATAGAATTAGATAATGAGCTTATTTATAAAAAAGTAAATTCTAAGGTTGATATAGAGAGATACAAATGGAATATAGACAGCAATAAAATGAGCTTGAACGAATGTAGTAATCTGCTACAACTACCAGGCAGAGAACTTTTAAGTGAATTTAAAATAATACAGAAAATAGATACCCTGGAGAGTGATCTACCAGTGGAGCTACAGCAAGGGACTATCTCTATAGGTAAAAACACATATAAGGGCAATAGTAAAAAGGCTTATCTAAGCAATGATAAAGAGTTTAAGTACCTTACTCTATGTCTTATAGGACCAACCAGGGCTGGCAAAACAACATTAATAAGTAATATGGCTAAAGATAGTATAACAGCAAAGGAAACGACTATACTCTTTGATTTCTGCGGTAATTGTGAGCTTTCAAATGATGTATCTTCAGTAATAGATAAAAGCAAAGTATTTACAATAGATTGTAGTGACTTCGATAAGCTCCAAGGCTTAGGTTATAACGAGGTTGAACCGCTAAACGACAGCATATTCGAAGTATATCGATGTGCTAAAGCTAAGACTGCTCAGCTCGTAACTTTAGTCAACTACTTGAATGACGATGAAGAATTTAGGGCTAGGATGGAAAGAGTTTTAGAAGCTGCAGCAGTTTTGGTGTTTATACAAAATGGACCTATAAAAGATGTGTTTAAGATATTACAGGACCATGTATCAAGGCATGAATATATAAAATATGCTCCAAGTAATCAAGAAGAAAATTTAGAGGAATACATTAATACTCTGTATGAAATAGATGAGATAAGCAAAGGTACTAAGGACACTCCACCTCAAATTGTAGGAACCAAGGCAAGTTATACGCAAGGGATATTAAGTAGGGTACAAAAACTTAAACAAAACTCTTACATGGAACTTATGCTTAAAAAAGACACCAAGAACAATATAAATTTAGTTGAAGAAATGCAAAAAGCTCAGTTAATCTGTATAAAGATGCCTGAGGTTATGTTCAATACAGAGCAAGAGAAGGATATCTATTGTACTTACTGGCTTACTAAGATTTGGGGAGCGTTACAGAAAAGGAAGTGGGATATTCCAGACTCGGAGCAAAGGGTTAAGGTTAACATTATTTTTGATGAATTATACCAGGTTCCTAATTGTCAGGATTTCCTAAGGAGTAAGCTATCTCAAATAGCTAAGTTTTCTGCAAAACCAATTATATCATGCCACTATCTAGGGCAAATAAGTAAGATTAGGAATG
Organism: Clostridium manihotivorum; assembly: GCF_004015185.1. Classification (GTDB taxonomy): domain Bacteria; phylum Bacillota; class Clostridia; order Clostridiales; family Clostridiaceae; genus Clostridium_AR; species Clostridium_AR manihotivorum. The sequence goes on from NZ_CP025746.1 coordinate 1,368,213, forward strand.
AATTAAAAGCGGCTAATGCAAGCTATATGCTTATTAGTGGTTGCGATAAAGATAACTTTAAGGAATTAAAAGAAGAGTTAGATCCATATATACTTGAAGATCTACTTAATTTAAAAAGATATCATTCTTTGAATTTAATAAAATACGAAGGTGGTTGGGCTAAGTTTATTACAGCTCTGCCTAAGCCAGTAAAATGAGCCTTTTCATTAGGCTCATTTTTTTATCTTAAAATTACATATAATAATGAAGAAACTAGGATTAATAGTCCAATTTTAATATTACTATCTACAATTATATAACTTCTTTTTCTTTTCAATACACTCACCTCGTTTTAATTATAGACAAGGTGAAATTTTCTAATCACATTGACATGAGAACTAATGTTCTTATATAATTATTTTATCTAAGTGCATTTGAGGTGAGAATATTGATTTTAAATCAAAAGGTGGAAATGGTTGCAGCATTTAATTATGATGGTAAGATTGCTCCAATCCGTTTTAGAATATTTGCTGAAGATGAAAGCTATAGTGTTTATACTATAAATAAAATTTTATATGTAGATGAAACTAAGATTGATAAAGTTAATATTATGATATTTAAGTGTAAAAGTATTTTTAATGGAATAGAGAAATCTATTGAGATTAGATATGTGAAAGATAATTGTCAGTGGTATCTATACAGTATTTAGCTAATTTTTTTTGCGGGGGAATTTTGCGGGGAGTGACTGTTATTAAGATGATATTAAGTGTCTTCAATATGATATTTCAATTTATTTACAATATGCATTTACTAGTTGATTTTACTTAGTTTTGATAATATTTTTCTTCGATATGACATATAGAGGTTCTTAAACTTCGAATCCATAGGTCGCAGGTTCGAACCCTGTTGGGAGCACCAAAAGCGTTGAAATAGCTAGGTTTCACAAATATGAAACTTAGCTATTTTTGTGTGCCCAGCATGGGCAACAACTTGGCGGTGAAAGTCCGCTGTGGGCTTGGTAGTGGGAACCACTAGCTAAGGGCAAGGGTGTCCATCGTGAGGTGGAATCTGAAGGAAGCCTAAGGCAAAATCTCGGTCTGAGGGATACGAACTACATATAAGGCTTACTAGGGACGGACGAGTTTGCAAAACAAAACAAAGTCCTACACTATCCCAAATTTCTAGGAGTAAATGTAGCAGATATATGAGATGAAGGTTGTTGTTCTTACCTGGGGAGGTCTGATAGATACATTGCTGATAAGATGAATTTCTAAAGCGATAACCTACATAGTGATATGTAATTGAACTATCAGAAGTCAGCAGAAGTCATAGTAACTCCGCTAATCGCGATAGCGGATGAAGGACTGAACTTTAAGGAGGTTTTCAAGTTTGAAAGTTTCGCAGAGTACTCAAAGATTGCAGAAAACTAAATATTTAGGCTCTAGTGCCCAAGATAGAGTGGAACTCGAAGATAAGCAAAGGGTGCATAGAGAATTCTCGGCAACTCCAAAGGAGAAAATCAGTGGATTTGAATATGGCTCACTAGAAAGGATATTATACAAGGATAATATGAACTTGGCTCTTAAAAGAGTAATATCTAATAAAGGTAGCCATGGCGTGGACGGAATGACAGTTTATGAACTTAAACAATTTCTGAAAACAAACTGGGTATCTATTAGAGAGAGTATTCTTAATGGTGAGTATAGACCAATGCCAGTTAGAAGAGTAGAAATACCAAAACCTAATGGTGGTACTAGACTCTTAGGTATACCTACAGTTTTGGATAGACTTATCCAACAAGCTATTGCTCAAGAATTAAATAGTATCTATGATAGAAGATTTTCTGAAAGTAGCTTTGGTTTCCGCCCTCAAAGAGGTGCTAAAGACGCAATTAAGAAAGCAGAGCAATATATCAATGATGGCTATAGGTGGGTTGTTGATATGGACTTAGAGAAATTCTTTGATAAGGTTAACCATGATATCTTAATGTATAAATTATCAAGAAGCATTAAGGATAAGAGAGTATTATCCCTAATAAGGAAATACCTTCAGTCAGGAATAATGATAAATGGTGTAGTGGTAAGAAATGAAGAAGGAACTCCACAAGGAGGACCGTTGAGTCCATTGTTATCTAACATAATGCTAGATGAACTAGATAAAGAGTTAGAAATGAGAGGTCATAAATTCTGTCGCTACGCGGACGACTGTAATATCTATGTTAAAAGTGAGAGAGCAGGTAAAAGAGTCATGGAGAACATAACTGCTTTTATTGAAGGCAAGCTCAAACTTAAAGTAAATAGACAGAAGAGTGCAGTAGATAGACCTTGGAGAAGAAAATTTCTAGGATATACATTAAACCTAATGTATGGAAAAGCATATGCATCTATATCAAAGCAATCACTGAGTCGACATAAAGATAAAATCAAAGAGATACTATCTAGGTCAAAACCGATGACTTTGGAACAAAGAATAGAGAAGCTTAACTTAATTAATGTTGGGTGGATTAACTATTATGGAATAGCCAAATGCAAAGGAATAGTAGAACACATAGATATTTGGATAAGGCAAAGATTAAGAATGTGTATATGGAAACAGTGGAAGAAAGTTAGAACTAGATATAAAAACCTTAAGAAGCTGGGACTTGAACACTATCAAGCTATAAAGTTTGCCAATACCCGTAAAGGATACTGGCGAGTAGCAAATAGTGCGATTTTAAACACAACTCTTACAAATCAATTCTTCTCGGACATAGGATTGAAAAGCCTAGTGCGTCAATATATTAAAATTCAATCAACTTAAGGAACCGCCGTGTACCAGACCGGTACGCACGGTGGTGTGAGAGGACGCTGAATAAAATAATTATTCAGCTCCTACTCGATTTACCGACTTTTTCCCACTTTGTTGCCTGTAGTAAAAAAAATTTGAGGGAGATAGTAAACATTCTAATTTAGATACTAGAGACTTATCAGCAGAGACACAATCTCAAATAGATAGAGTTAGAGATGTTAAAGGAAGTATTGTAATAAATTTTTCTTGCGTTGAACAGGTTATATAATCTATTTTATTTAATAAGATTATAGTAATATTATTGTTAAATAGGGTGAATTATGAAGTTTATATCTAAACTTTTTAAAAGAGAGAAGCCTGATTCTATTATTGAGTCAACTGGACTAATAGATGATAAATTACCAGTGTGTACTTTTTTTGATAATGTGCTGTTAGAAAAGCCTTCTAAGCTTAAAGTAGTAACTTATTCAATAGAAGGAATACCTGGAACAAGAAATATAATTTATGATGGTAATTATATTAAATATATTTTTGATAGATTTGAAAATAATAAATCAACTCATAAAGAATATATTGTAAATAGATATGTAAAAACTAAGCGAGGAGAATTTATACATTATGATTTATATCAGGATAATAAATTCATAATCTCAATGCTTGGGTATAGAAATTAAGGACTTTGGATTAAGCAGATTACTTATACAAATATTATTGATGTGCTAAGTGGAGGAGATGTATATAGGCTAGGAGATAAAAATATAACTTTAATGAATGGTGTGATTGTAATTGTATTATTTACTATTGCGCTCTATATAAGTTCAATTCTTGCTTTTAGGAAAAAAGATATTACATGTTAAATAACATTATATGAGTAGAAAAGAAATAATTATATGCAGTTTAATAAGATTTTATGGAAGATTACAAAATAATTGATATATAGCAGTTTCTAACCCTGCTTATAGCACCAATATAAAAGCTTTGTAAACACTAAGTTTGCAAGGCTTTTTTCTTGTGTGCCCAGCATGGGCAACAACTTGGCGGTGAAAGTCCGCTGTGGGCTTGGTAGTGGGAACCACTAGCTAAGGGCAAGGGTGTCCATCGTGAGGTGGAATCTGAAGGAAGCCTAAGGCAAAGTCTCGGTCTGAGGGATACGAACTACATATAAGGCTTACTAGGAACGGACGAGTTTGCAAAACAAAACGAAGTCCAACACTATCCGAATTTCTAGGAGTAAATGTAGCAGATATATGAGATGAAGGTTGTTGTTCTTACCTGGGGAGGTCTGATAGATACATCGCTTACAAAGATGAATTTCTAGGGCGATAACCTACATAGCGATATGTAACTGAACTATCAGAAGTCAGCAGAAGTCATAGTAACTCCGCTAATCGCGATAGCGGATGAAGGACTGAACTTTAAGGAGGTTTTCAAGTTTGAAAGTTTCGAAGAATACTCAAAGATTGCAGAAAACTAAATATTTAGGCTCTAGTGCCCAAGATAGAGTGGAACTCGAAGATAAGCAAAGAGTGCATAGAGAATTCTCGGCAACTCCAAAGGAGAAAATCAGTGGATTTGAATATGGCTCACTAGAAAGGATATTATCCAAGGATAATATGAACTTGGCTCTTAAAAGAGTAATATCTAATAAAGGTAGCCACGGCGTGGACGGAATGCCAGTTTATGAACTTAAACAATTTCTGAAAACAAACTGGATATCTATTAGAGAGAATATTCTTAATGGTGAGTATAGACCAATGCCAGTTAGAAGAGTAGAAATACCAAAACCTAATGGTGGAACTAGACTCTTAGGTATACCTACAGTTTTGGATAGACTTATCCAACAAGCTATTGCTCAAGAATTAAATAGTATTTATGATAGAAGATTTTCTGAAAGTAGCTTTGGTTTCCGCCCTCAAAGAGGAGCTAAAGATGCAATTAAGAAAGCAGAGCAGTATATCAATGAAGGCTATAGGTGGGTTGTTGATATGGACTTAGAGAAATTCTTTGATAAGGTCAACCATGATATATTAATGTATAAATTATCAAGAAGCATTAAGGATAAGAGAGTATTATCACTAATAAGGAAATACCTTCAGTCAGGAATAATGATAAATGGTGTAGTGGTCAGAAATGAAGAAGGAACTCCTCAAGGAGGACCGTTGAGTCCACTCTTATCTAACATAATGCTAGATGAACTAGATAAAGAGTTAGAAATGAGAGGTCATAAATTCTGTCGCTATGCGGACGACTGTAATATCTATGTTAAGAGTGAGAGAGCAGGTAAAAGAGTTATGGAGAACATAACTGCATTTATTGAACGTAAACTCAAACTTAAAGTAAACAGAGAGAAAAGTGCAGTAGACAGACCTTGGAGAAGAAAATTCCTAGGATTCACACTGAACCTAATGTATGGAAAAGCATATGCATCTATATCAAAGCAATCATTAAATCGATATAAAGATAAAATTAAAGAGATACTATCTAGGTCAAAACCGATGACTTTGGAACAAAGGGTAGGAAAACTTAACCTAATTAATGTTGGGTGGATTAACTATTATGGAATAGCCAAATGCAAAGGAATAGTGGAGCACTTAGATATTTGGATAAGGAAAAGATTAAGAATGTGTATATGGAAACAGTGGAAGAAAGTTAGAACTAGATATAAAAACCTTAAGAAGCTGGGACTTGAACACTACCAAGCTATAAAGTTTGCCAATACCCGCAAAGGATACTGGCGAGTAGCAAATAGTGCAATTTTAAACACAACTCTTACAAATAAATTCTTCTCGGACTTAGGCTTAAAAAGCCTAACGCGTCAATATATTAAAATTCATTCAACTTAAAGAACCGCCGTGTACCAGACCGGTACGCACGGTGGTGTGAGAGGACGCTGAATAAAATAATTATTCAGCTCCTACTCGATTTTACATGGCTATATTATCTACTTAAATTTTGAATTTTTCATAAAAATTTTGCTTAAATACTAATAAATTTAGGAAAATGTTCGATAAATAAATGTAGAAAAATTATTCAATTATTAACTAATAATGTATTATAAGTCAGAGAGTGGAGGGTAAGTATGGATATAGGAATAATTGTAAGTATAATTATAGGCTTTGGGTCACTGGTTTTCGCGTTTATAGAAGAGGGTGGAAGTCCTACAATGCTTATGGCTTTTTCAGCGGCTGTAATAGTTTTTGGAGGAACTATTGGAGCTGTGGGAATATCCTTTCCAATGAGTAAATTAAAGAATATAGGTAAAATAGTTGGGGTAGCTTTCAAAACTAGAAATACAAATATAAAAGAGCAAATAGAATTCTTTAAAGAATTGTCAGTAAAAACTAGAAAGAATGGGTTACTTAGTTTGGAATCGGATTTGACAAATGATAGTATGGATCCGTTTATAAAAAAAGGCCTTCAAATGGTTGTTGATGGTGTTGAACCAAGTGCTATAAGAGGAATACTGGAGACTAAACTAGAACAATTATCCGAACGTCATCATGATGGTGCAGCTATATTTGAAGCAGCAGGAGGATTTTCTCCAACCATGGGTATCATAGGTACAGTTATGGGGCTAGTTCAAGTTCTTGGTAATTTAAGTGACCCTAGTACACTTGGGCCTAAAATTGCAGTTGCGTTTATAGCGACTCTTTATGGTGTTGGTACAGCCAATTTGTTATGGTTGCCTCTAGCTAATAAGTTAAAGGCTCTTGACAAGGAAGAGCTTCTAGAGAAAGAATTATCAATAGAAGCGATTATGTTAATTCAAGAAGGTGCTAATCCTAATACCCTAGTATCTAAATTGGAAGGATTCTTAACTGAAAATGAAGTTGCAGAATTAAATGCTAATAATGCAAATGCTTAGAGAGGCATACAACACTTGTAAAACACCTACTAAAACCTGCTAGAATATATTGGAATATTATTAGTTTTATGTTGTCATAATATGTGTAAAGAGGTGATAGCATGAAGTATTATACAATTGGTCAATTCTCAAAATTAGTGGGAAAAAGTATTCAAACTTTAAGATTGTGGGATAATGAAGGAAAGTTAAAACCACATCATATAACAGAAGGTGGACACCGTTATTATTCTGAACAACAAATTAATCAAGTTTTGCAAGTGCCACTTGTTAAGAGAACTAAAAAAGTAATTGGATATTGTAGAGTATCAAGTAATAAACAAAAAGATGATTTAGCAAGACAAGTTGCTGAGATTTGGGTTTGAAATAATAGAAAATCTATGTAATAAGTATGGGACTGATATCGAAATCATAGATAACACTGAAAAAACAGAAGAACAGGAATTAGTTGAGGATTTAATTCAAATTGTTACAGTTTTTAGTTGTAGGTTGCAAGGCAAAAGAGCCAATAAAGCAAAGAAAATGATTAAGGAGCTGTTAGAGAATGATACTGGCGAAGAAAGTTAGAATTATTCCGAATATAGAGCAAGAACAAAAATTATGGCAGTCTGTTGGTACTGCAAGATATATTTATAATTGGACACTTGCAAGACAAGAAGAAAATCACAAAAATGGTGGCAAGTTTATAAAAGATGGAGATTTAAGAAAAGAATTAACTATTTTAAAGAAATCAGAACTTAACTGGCTTAATGAAGTATCTAATAATGTAGCAAAACAGGCTGTAAAAGATGGTTGTAATGCTTATAAAAATTTCTTTAAAGGGTTAGCGGATAAACCAAGATTTAAGAGCAGAAAAGAAAGCAAACCTTCATTCTATAATGATACAGATAAACTAAAAGTTAAAGAAAACTTAGTATTAATTGAAAAAGTAGGTTGGATTAAAACCGTAGAGCAAATACCTACAGATATTAAATATATTAATCCAAGAATAAGTTTTGACGGTAAGTTCTGGTATATATCTATAGGCATAGAAAAGAAAGAAACTATATTAGAAAATACAGATATATCAATAGGTGTGGATTTGGGATTAAAAGATTTAGCAATAGTTTCAAATATAGATAAGCCATTTAAAAATATTAACAAAGCTAAAGAAGTGAAAAGACTAAAAAAGAAGTTAAAAAGAAAGCAGAAACAAGTTTCAAGAAAATATGAAGATGGAAAAATTCTAATAGGAAAGGAAGGTGAAAACCGTTATAAATTTACTAAAACTAATAATATTAAAAAACTCGAAAGAGAATTAAAACTTATTCAAAGAAGGCTTTCAAATATACGTTTAAATCACATTCATCAAACAACAACTGCAATAGTGAAAACCAAGCCAAGCAGAATAGTTGTTGAAGATTTAAATGTAAAGGGGATGCTTAAAAATAGACACTTATCAAAGGCTATACAAGAACAATGTTTCCATAAGTTTATTAGTATCTTAGAATATAAAAGTAAATTTAATGGCATTGAATTTGTAAAAGCAGATAGGTTTTATCCTTCAAGCAAAACTTGTTCTTGTTGTAGCGCAATAAAGAAAGATTTAAAACTTAAAGACAGAGTTTTTGTTTGTCCATCATGTAATGCTCGGATGGATAGGGACAAAAACGCGTCAATAAATCTTTCAAGGTATAAAAAATCAGCATAATATCACTAACAAGATAGTGCTGATATGTACTGTGCGTTACGCAGGATTTTAAGCCTTTGGAGCAACATATCAAACTGGAGTAGTCTTATGACAAAACAGGTTGCGTTGAATAAGGAATAAATCTCTAAATATTAGATTTTAGTAGATTTTATGTAACGGTACAGCTATATGAAAAAGAAAAGACCGGAGAAAGAAAATAATGAGAGATGGCTATTAACATATTCTGATTTAATAACTCTATTGATGATATTTTTCGTGGTTATGTATGCTTCAAGTACAGTGGATGCAAAAAAATATTCCCAGATAGCTAATTCTTTGAGTGTAGCTATGGGTGGAGGGAAAAATATTATAGGTACCTCTGATAGTGCTAGTGTAGAGAGTAGTAAAACAGTAATAGATGCTCAGCAAGTTCAGCAGGCTGAAGAAAAAGCTGCTGAAGAGAAGAAAGAAAAAGAAGAACAGCAGAAATTAGAAGATGTAAAAAAAGAAGTTGATAAGATGATTGAAGGTTCTGACTTAAAAGGAAGCATTTCCACAAGCCTTCAAGAAAGAGGATTGGTTATAAGTTTTAATGATACAGTATTTTTTGACAGCGGTAAGGCTGATGTGAAAGGTGATAACCAGAAGAAGCTTATTTCATTAGCTGGAATACTTAATAAAATTGATAATTACATAAGAGTGGAAGGTCATACTGATAATGTACCTATAAATACATCTTATTTTCATTCTAATTGGCAGTTATCTTCTGTTAGAGCAGCTAACGTAGTTGAGTTTTTAGTTAATAATGGTGGAATAGCAGCTAAAAGATTATCTTCTGTAGGCTATGGAGAGTACAGGCCAGTAGCAGCTAATGATTCTGAGCAAGGAAGAAGCAAGAATAGAAGAGTTGATATATTATTACTGAACAACACATTAAATGCTTCGGAAAATAAAAATTAAATAAATCATGGTAACATCAATCTTAAGATTTATGAGTAATATTATAATAGCTTTCACTCATAGTCTTGAGATTGATGTTATTTTTTTATTGTAAAGGTTGATTCAACAACTTTTGTTTTGGCTCTGTTAAAGTACTGTGTTGAAATTAAGTGGTCAGTCATCCGATGCTTAGATGAGCTCGCTCATATAGCATCTCCTTCATGACCACTTAATTTCAACAATATTATTAAACATAGCCTTTATTTTTTAGAAATACCACATGAAAGTTAAACTCATTACAAGAGTATAATAAGAAATCTTGCATTTCTCTTAGGAAACTAAATCGCCTGTCAGGTTTATCGGGTATGCATTGACTTTGTTAATGATTTGAAATACTATAATACAAGTAAAGTAAACGTTAAAATTTTTTTAATAGTTTAGCTGAACTAAATTTTATCACACATTTTGAAGGTTGCTTAATAATCTATATGGTGATATTTTATAATTTATATAAAAAGTACGGGGAGGATTAATACAGAAGCATGAGTATATTTAAGAAATTTATCAGTTACTACAATCCATATAAGAAGCTATTTTTTGCTGATATGGTATGCGCACTAATATTATCTGGGATAGATTTAGTCTTTCCTATGATCGTAAGATATTTGACAAATAACGTATATATACTGCAGGATAAAAGTAAGATACTTACATATGTGATTTATGCAGGAATAGCACTATTAATAATGTATATTATAAGGTATTTTTGTCAGTATTTTATAACCTCTTGGGGACACATAATGGGAGCTAAGATGGAATCAAATATGAGAAAAGATTTGTTTGATCACCTTCAAAAATTATCATTTTCCTATTATGATAACAACAATACTGGAACTCTTCAGTCAAGAATAGTCAATGACTTGTTCGATATTTCTGAGTTAGCTCACCATGGGCCAGAAGATGTATTTATATCAATACTTAAACTTTTTGGTTCTTTCGTAATACTTATGAATATTAACACCAGAATAACTTTAATACTCTTCTTTTTAACCTTAGTTATGTTGTATTTCTCTATATTTTATAATAAACACATGAATAAAGTTTTTATGAAAAATAGAGAAAAAATAGCTAATGTAAATGCTATAGTTCAGGACAGCCTGTCAGGAATTAGAGTTGTAAAATCCTTTGCTAATGAGGGAATTGAAAGCTCTAAGTTTGAAAAAGGTAATACAGAATTTTTAAAGAGTAAAGAAGATAATTACTTTATTATGGGTAAGTTCTTCAGTGGAAATGGATTCTTCCAAGGACTTCTTTATGTATCTGTTATATTGGCAGGTGGGATGTTTATTAGTAATGGAACACTTAAGGTATCAGACCTTATGGTTTATATATTGTATATAAATATCTTCTTAAGTCCTATAGATAAACTTGTAAACTTCACTGAACAGTTCCAAAAGGGCCTTACTGGTTTTGATAGATTCCTACAGGTAATGAATACTGAACCAGATATAGTTGATAAAAAAGGGGCTGTAGAACTTACAAATCCTAAAGGAAATATTGAGTTTAAAAATGTCTCTTTTAGCTATAACAAAAAACACAATATACTGGAGAATATAAACATAAGTATAAGTGCAGGAAAAAATGTAGCTTTAGTTGGACCTTCTGGTGGAGGTAAAACCACCTTCTGTAGTTTAATACCTAGATTCTACGAGATAAGTAATGGATCTATTTCTATTGATGGCATTGATATAAGAGATCTGAAACTAAGATCACTTAGAAATTCTATAGGTATAGTACAGCAGGATGTATATATGTTCACTGGAACAATTAAAGAAAACATTGCCTATGGAAAACCTAATGCGTCTGATGAAGAAATTATAGAAGCAGCGAAAAAAGCCAATATTCATGACTTTATAATGACTTTAAATGAAGGCTATAACACTAGTGTTGGTGAAAGAGGTGTCAAGCTTTCAGGTGGCCAAAAACAAAGAATATCAATTGCTAGAGTGTTCTTGAAGAATCCTCCAATTTTAATATTGGATGAAGCTACTTCGGCTCTAGATAATGAAAGTGAAAAGTTCATACAAAAGTCTTTAGAAGATCTTTCTAAGAATAGAACTACTTTAGTAATAGCTCATAGACTAAGTACTATAAGAAATGCAGATGAGATTATAGTTCTTACTGATGAGGGCGTAAAAGAAAGAGGAAATCATGATGACCTCATAGATCTACAAGGAACTTATGCATACTTGTATAATATGCAGTTTGAAAATATATCATAGAATTAGTTATATTAGTATAAAAATGCACTGAAGAAAATACTCTTCAGTGCATTTTGGCTTTATGGGATATTGAGTAAGTGATTAGTGATCTGATAATATATTAGTTTATCTATTTATATTATATAAAATTTAGATATTCATCTGAAGAGTCTTATTATTAGAAGTTGTGGTAGTATATTGTTAGGTATACACTGCAAATTAACTAAAATAAGTATTGCTTTGAATTTTAATAATATATAGAATAATAAAGATATATTTAGGATATAGCAGTATTTGAGACTTAAGTTTCTCCAATGACAAATAGGGGCTGTTGAAAAATGTTTTTGGCCATGTTATATTAAATATCGTTGTCTGACAAATTAAATTTAGAAAAATACTTAGATAAAAAAGAGTGTTGACAAATTAAATTTATGATGATAATATAAATGAGCAGCAAGAAATGGTCTTTGAAAATTAAACAGAGTAAAATAAACAAAGTCTAAAACTAGACTTAAACCAGCAATTCTTTTGAAAAAAGACTTACTAAGTAAGTAAGCTATGATTAAACTTTAAATTGAGAGTTTGATCCTGGCTCAGGACGAACGCTGGCGGCGTGCCTAACACATGCAAGTCGAGCGGAGAAAGTTCTTCGGAACTTTCTTAGCGGCGGACGGGTGAGTAACACGTGGGTAACCTGCCTTATAGAGGGGGATAGCCTTCCGAAAGGAAGATTAATACCGCATAACATTTTCGTTTCGCATGAGATGAAAATCAAAGGAGCAATCCGCTATAAGATGGACCCGCGGCGCATTAGCTAGTTGGTGAGGTAATGGCTCACCAAGGCGACGATGCGTAGCCGACCTGAGAGGGTGATCGGCCACATTGGAACTGAGATACGGTCCAGACTCCTACGGGAGGCAGCAGTGGGGAATATTGCACAATGGGGAAACCCTGATGCGACAACGCCGCGTGAGTGATGAAGGCCTTCGGGTTGTAAAGCTCTGTCTTTGGGGACGATAATGACGGTACCCAAGGAGGAAGCCACGGCTAACTACGTGCCAGCGACCGCGGTAATACGTAGGTGGCAAGCGTTGTCCGGATTTACTGGGCGTAAAGGGCGTAGGTGGATGTTTAAGTGGGATGTGAAATACCTGGGCTTAACTTGGTGCTTTGCATTCCAAACTGGATATCTAGAGTGCAGGAGAGGAAAGTGGAATTCCTAGTGTAGCGGTGAAATGCGTAGAGATTAGGAAGAACACCAGTGGCGAAGGCGACTTTCTGGACTGTAACTGACACTGAGGCTCGAAAGCGTGGGGAGCAAACAGGATTAGATACCCTGGTAGTCCACGCCGTAAACGATGGATACTAGGTGTGGGGTTTCAACACCTCCGTGCCGCCGTTAACACAATAAGTATCCCGCCTGGGGAGTACGGTCGCAAGATTAAAACTCAAAGGAATTGACGGGGGCCCGCACAAGCAGCGGAGCATGTGGTTTAATTCGAAGCAACGCGAAGAACCTTACCTAGACTTGACATCTCCTGAATTACCCTTAACCGGGGAAGTCGGTACCTTTGGTACCGACAGGAAGTGGTGCATGGTTGTCGTCAGCTCGTGTCGTGAGATGTTGGGTTAAGTCCCGCAACGAGCGCAACCCTTATTGTTAGTTGCTACCATTTAGTTGAGCACTCTAGCGAGACTGCCCGGGTTAACCGGGAGGAAGGTGGGGATGACGTCAAATCATCATGCCCCTTATGTCTAGGGCTACACACGTGCTACAATGGCAAGTACAAAGAGACGCAAGACCGTGAGGTGGAGCAAATCTCAAAAACTTGTCCCAGTTCAGATTGTAGGCTGAAACTCGCCTACATGAAGCCGGAGTTGCTAGTAATCGCGAATCAGCATGTCGCGGTGAATACGTTCCCGGGCCTTGTACACACCGCCCGTCACACCATGAGAGTTGGCAATACCCGAAGTCTGTGAGCTAACCCGTAAGGGAGGCAGCAGCCGAAGGTAGGGTCAGCGATTGGGGTGAAGTCGTAACAAGGTAGCCGTAGGAGAACCTGCGGCTGGATCACCTCCTTTCTATGGAGAAATTATTAAGTACTGATGCATTTCAGACTTAATATACACGAATTCTGGTTGTTATTTACTCTGTTTAATTTTGAGATACCATTATTTTGGCGTCTTAATTTTTTTATATATACATATATGGGGGTATAGCTCAGTTGGGAGAGCACCTGCCTTGCACGCAGGGGGTCAAGAGTTCGAATCTCTTTATCTCCACCATATGTGGGCTTATAGCTCAGCTGGTTAGAGCGCACGCCTGATAAGCGTGAGGTCGATGGTTCGAGTCCATTTAAGCCCACCATTGTTCTTTGAAAATTGCACATAAGTTAAAGTAAAGATATTTACTGTTCTTTGTAATAAAACTACTGATAGCAATGCACGCTAGCATTGAGATCAGTAATGAATTTGCGAACTATTACTTACTAAAAGTAACCACTTTATTAAGTAGTTCTACTAGTTCAACGCATCTATGCAATGAATTATACCTAGTACAAACGCACACCAGCGTGAACAGTACATCTACAATTCAAACGCAGAATTTGCGAAGCAAATTCGGAGTATTATTAGAACCAAGCAGAACAAGGAAGCGACCGAACGAGCAGCGGAGCTTACTTCAGGTAAGTGAGCAGCGCAGTGACGGAGCTGACGCAGTAATGCGCCGGTTATAATAATACGACATAGGTTAAGTTAGAAAGGGCGCATGGTGAATGCCTTGGCATCAAGAGCCGAAGAAGGACGTGACAAGCTGCGATAAGCTTTGGGTAGGCGCAAATAGCCTGTGATCCAAAGATCTCCGAATGAGGAAACTCACGTAGGTAACCCTACGTATCTTATAGTGAATACATAGCTATAGGAGGGTAAACCTAGGGAACTGAAACATCTAAGTACCTAGAGGAAGAGAAAGAAAAATCGATTCCGTCAGTAGCGGCGAGCGAAATCGGAAAAGCCCAAACCAAAGATTTATCTTTGGGGTTGCGGACAGAACATAAGGTGAAGTTATTATTAATTGAAGATATCTGGAAAGATACACCGTAGAAGGTAATAGTCCTGTAAGTGAAAATAATAATAAACTAGTTCTGCTCCAGAGTACCACGAGACACGTGAAACCTTGTGGGAAGCAGGGAGGACCACCTCCCAAGGCTAAATACTACTTGATGACCGATAGTGAAGAAGTACCGTGAGGGAAAGGTGAAAAGAACCCCGGGAGGGGAGTGAAATAGAACCTGAAACCGTGTGCCTACAACCGATCAGAGCACCATATGTGTGTGATGATGTGCTTTTTGTAGAACGAGCCAACGAGTTACGGTATGTAGCGAGGTTAAGTACTTAAGGTACGGAGCCGAAGGGAAACCGAGTCTGAATAGGGCGAATAGTTGCATGCCGTAGACCCGAAACCGGGTGACCTATCCATGGCCAGGTTGAAGCGAAGGTAAAACTTCGTGGAGGACCGAACCACGTTGGTGTTGAAAAACCATGGGATGAGCTGTGGATAGCGGAGAAATTCCAATCGAACTCGGAGATAGCTGGTTCTCCCCGAAATAGCTTTAGGGCTAGCGTCGGATATGACTAATGGAGGTAGAGCACTGAATGGGCTAGGGGCATATCGCTTACTGAACCTTATCAAACTCCGAATGCCATATAGTATTAGTCCGGCAGTCAGACTGCGAATGATAAGATCCGTAGTCAAAAGGGAAACAGCCCAGATCGTCAGCTAAGGTCCCAAAGTATAAGTTAAGTGGAAAAGGATGTGGGATTTCTAAGACAACTAGGATGTTGGCTTAGAAGCGTACCACTCATTAAAAGAGTGCGTAATAGCTCACTAGTCGAGAGATCCTGCGCCGAAGATGTTCGGGGCTCAAACTTATCACCGAAGCTACGGCTAGTAGATTTAATCTACTGGGGTAGGGGAGCGTCGTAATCGGGCTGAAGTCGTACCGTAAGGAGCGGTGGACTGATTACGAGTGAGTATGTTGGCATTAGTAGCGAGAACTAGGTGAGAATCCTAGTGGCCGAAAACCTAAGGTTTCCTCAGGAAGGCTCGTCCGCTGAGGGTTAGTCGGGACCTAAGCCGAGGCCGAAAGGCGTAGGTGATGGACAATCGGTTGATATTCCGATACCACTGCAAATCGTTATTACCGATGGAGTGACGCAGGAAGATAGAGTGTGCTAGCTATTGGATGCTAGTCTAAGCACTTAGGTATACAGTTAGGCAAATCCGGCTGTATTAGCTGAGGTGTGATGGGGAAGGCCTTTTAGGCTGAAGTACTTGATTCTACGGCCGCCAAGAAAAGCTTCTAGGGAGAAATGTAGTGCCCGTACCGCAAACCGACACAGGTAGGTGAGGAGAGAATCCTAAGGCCGGCGGAAGAATTACAGTTAAGGAACTCGGCAAATTGACCCCGTAACTTCGGGAGAAGGGGTGCCTACGAGAGTAGGTCGCAGAGAATAGGCCCAAGCAACTGTTTAGCAAAAACACAGGTCTCTGCTAAAGCGAAAGCTGATGTATAGGGGCTGACGCCTGCCCGGTGCTGGAAGGTTAAGGGGAATCGTTAGCGGTAACGCGAAGCGGTGAACTTAAGCCCCAGTAAACGGCGGCCGTAACTATAACGGTCCTAAGGTAGCGAAATTCCTTGTCAGGTAAGTTCTGACCCGCACGAATGGCGTAATGACTTGGGCACTGTCTCAACTGTAAATCCGGCGAAGTTGTAGTGCAAGTGAAGATGCTTGCTACCCGCGATTGGACGGAAAGACCCCGTAGAGCTTTACTGTAGCTTAGCATTGAGTTTCGGTATTGTCTGTACAGGATAGGTGGGAGACTGGGAAACATCCTCGTTAGGGGATGTGGAGTCGACCTTGGGATACCACCCTGACAGTACTGGGATTCTAACCGGGCACCATGAAGCTGGTGACGGGACATTGTTAGGTGGGCAGTTTGACTGGGGCGGTCGCCTCCAAAAAGTAACGGAGGCGCCCAAAGGTTCCCCTCAGAACGGTCGGAAATCGTTCGTAGAGTGCAAAGGCAGAAGGGAGCCTGACTGCGACACTTACAAGTGGAGCAGGGACGAAAGTCGGGCTTAGTGATCCGGTGGTACCTCGTGGGAGGGCCATCGCTCAACGGATAAAAGCTACCTCGGGGATAACAGGCTGATCTCCCCAAGAGTCCACATCGACGGGGAGGTTTGGCACCTCGATGTCGGCTCGTCGCATCCTGGGGCTGAAGTAGGTCCCAAGGGTTGGGCTGTTCGCCCATTAAAGCGGCACGCGAGCTGGGTTCAGAACGTCGTGAGACAGTTCGGTCCCTATCCGTCGCGGGCGTAGGAAATTTGAGAGGAGCTGTCCTTAGTACGAGAGGACCGGGATGGACTGACCTCTGGTGCACCAGTTGTTCCGCCAGGAGCATAGCTGGGTAGCTACGTCGGGAAGGGATAAACGCTGAAGGCATCTAAGCGTGAAGCCCACCTCAAGATTAGATTTCCCATAGCGTAAGCTAGTAAGATCCCTCGAAGAACACGAGGTTGATAGGTCGGGGGTGTAAGCATGGTAACATGTTCAGCTGACCGATACTAATAGATCGAGGGCTTAACCAAAATAAATATTACAAAGTAAACTTAAGTGCAATTTTGAAAGAATAATCTTTCAAGATAATTTAATAATATTCCGCGGTAGCTCAATGGTGGAGCACTCGGCTGTTAACCGATAGGTTGGAGGTTCGAACCCTCTCCGCGGAGCCATTTGAATTTGTACATCAGTTATTTATTAACTGGTGTTTTTTGATTTTTAAAAAATTTTCATTACTATATAGTATGGCGAAAATTGTCACTTATAAAAATTATGTTGATAAAAAGATTTTATTATATTTTTTTATCACATAATTTGAGGTATAATAAATGTATATTCATTAAATTAATGTAAAAAAATGCAATATAATTAGAAGCGTATATATAAATTAAAAAAAATATCCAATAAAAAGGAAGTTAATTTACTTGCTAAATGCATGATGTTACAAATTTGTAATTTTCTTTTATAAAAATGTAATTTGTAGAGATGAAAAATAGTTTATTATGTATATATGTTAGATTTATTTAGAGATAATAAATCATAATATCCATATATATCGAAAATTAGGGGATGGTAGTTTTGTTTAATAACAAAAGAGCAAGGATGATGGCTAGAAGAAAAAGACGCAGAAGGGTTAGTGTAGCAGTATTTACAGGTACATTAATAATAGCAGCAGGATGTACTGTATTCCATTATAGACAGGGTGTCTTAGTGAAAAAAGAAGTTGTACAAGCATCTGTGATTAGTGATGCAAAGAACAATAATGTTAATATCGATAATACTAGTAAAAACAATAGTAATGATCAAAGTAGCAGCAGTAATAAAACTGATAGTAGTAGTGAAGTTAAGAGTAATACATTGAAAGAAATAAATAAAGAGCTTAGTGAAGACAAAAATAGTTATGATGCTGGACCTATACAGGATTTTATATCAAAGGGTATTAAGATTAATGATGATAAAAAGATAGCTTTCTTAACTTTTGATGATGGTCCTTCTACAACAGTAACACCTAGAGTTTTGGATATATTAAAAAATAATAATATAAAAGCTACTTTCTTTATAGTAGGTAAGGAATTAGAAAAAAGTCAAAAGGCAAAAGATATATTATTGGATACATATAAGCAAGGTAATGCCATAGGCAATCATACATATACACATGTTTATAAAACTTTATATCCTAATGGAACCGTAGATATTAATAGTTTTATGGGTGAGGTAGATAAAAATAATGATGCACTAAAAGGTGTGTTAGGTAAAGACTTTGTCACTAGACTGGTAAGATTTCCAGGAGGACATATGTCCTGGAAAGGTGTTGGAGCCACAGATAAGATATTTGATGAAAGAGGATATAAGTATATAGACTGGAATGCTTTAACAGGAGATGCTGAGGCAAAGCATAGAACTAAAGAACAGCTTTTTAATAAATATAAAGAAACCTTTAAAGGACAAAAAAAGGTAGTTATTCTAATGCATGATACTTATGGAAAAGAAACTTCTGCTGAAGTTCTACAAGATATAATAACAGATTTAAAAAATAAAGGATATGAGTTTAAAACCTTGAAATAATGTACAAGCTATAAGTAGGGAACCAAGTATGGTATCTCTACTTTTATAGTTTTAGGATATATAATATAATTATATGAAATATTGTAAGTTAATACAAAAGGCGCTTCTAATGTATAGTATTTAAATTAGGTGGTCATAAAGGATATGATATATGCGCAAGCTCATTTAAGAATCTGATGACTGACCACTTAAATTCAACATTACTATTAAGCAGAACCTAAAGATAAGAATCGACCTGTTGTAAAATAAAAATTAATGATTTTTTAATTTATTAGGGATTAAAATAGTTTATTATAAGGCTAAGTTTAGAAATAAAGGATTAGATTATTATAGATATTTATGTAGGAGGATTAGCAAATGGCAAAAATATTGTTGGTAGAAGATGAAGATAGTATAAGAGGATTTCTAAAAATAAACTTTGAGAGAAATGATTATAATGTAATCGAAGCTCCAAATGGAGAAGAAGGAATAAGACTGGCACTTTTAGAGAAACCTGATATTGCGATTTTGGATGTTATGCTTCCCGGTATAGACGGTTTTAAGGTCTGTGAAAGACTTAGAAAGGAATATCCCAACATGGGAATAGTTATGCTGACAGCAAAGGGACAAGACATGGACAGGATTATGGGGTTAGAATTTGGAGCTGATGATTATGTTGTTAAGCCTTTCAATCCTATGGAAGTTACATTGAGAGTGAAAGCACTATTAAGAAGAATGGATGAAAAGGTGGACAAGAAGGATAGTGATAAATTAGTATTGGAACCTTTTGAAATGAATTTATATTCTCAGAAGTTATTTAAATTGGATCAGGAAATAGATGTTACTCCTAAGGAGTTCTTACTTATGAAGATATTTCTTGAGAACCCAGGTAAAGCCTTTAGCAGAGATGAACTATTAAATCTTGTATGGGGAGTAAACTTCTTTGGAGACCCTAAAATTGTTGATGTAAACATAAGAAGATTGAGATCAAAGATTGAGGATACAGCTTCTACCCCTAGATATATAGAAACAGTATGGGGAACAGGTTATAGATGGAAGAAATAGGTGACAATATATGAGAAGTATAAAATATAAAATTACTATATATTTTCTGGTGGCAGTTTTTTTCACAGTTACACTGTTAGAAGTATTATTTATATTCTTTTTAAGAAGGCATTATTATGATAATACAGAGGCCTTATTAGTTAATCAGCTTAAAACTTCAGCAGACTTTTATAGAAAGTATTGTTATTCATCTTCTCTTGTTGATAATATATATGACAATGTGGATGTTTTTTGGAAGCAGACTAATGCTCAGGTTCAGGTTCTTGACTTAAATGGAAAGCTTATAGCTGATTCTATAGGTGTAAAAGAAGGCGTTGTAATTCATGATGATGATGTAAGAAAAGCTTTAAAGGGCGAAAAAGGAAGATGGATTGGAAGGGTTTATTATGATTCAAATGAAGTAATGGCAGTGTCGTACCCCTTAATGTCAGGAAATAAGATGGATGGGGTATTACGGTTTATTACTTCCCTTAAAGAAGTGAACAAATCCATTCGGGCTATATCTATACTGTTTATATCCATAGGGGTAATGGTATTTATGATAGGCGTATTCTTAAGCTATATACTAGCCAATAGTATTGTTAATCCAATAAAGGAAGTTACGAAAGTTGCGGAAAGAATGGCAGTAGGAGATCTTTTAGTTAGAAGTAATAGTAAAAGAGTTGATGAAATCGGTAGTCTGGCCAATACTTTAGATTATATGGCTGAAGAGCTAAAAAAGAGAGATGAGTTAAAAAATGATTTTATATCCTCTGTATCTCATGAGTTAAGAACACCGCTTACTGCAATTAAGGGCTGGGCAGTAGTTCTCAACAATGAAGAAACTGACAGAGCCATGCTTGATACTGGCTTTAAGATAATAGAAAAAGAGTCTGATAGATTGTCTGCTATGGTAGAAGAGCTTTTAGATTTTTCTAGATTTGTATCTGGCAAGGTTAAACTAAATATAGAGGATGTAGATATAAGTCAGTTGATAGATTATGTTAATGTTTATCTAAGACCAAGAGCTGAGAGGGAGAACATTGAATTTACTGTTTATTGTGAGCCAGATTTACCTTTAATAAGTGCTGATTCTAGTAGATTAAAGCAAGTGCTTATCAATCTATTAGACAATGCCTTCAAGTTCACTGATTCCCAGGGATCGGTTTTATTAAAAGTGTATAAAGCGGAAAATAACTTAAAAATCGAAGTAAATGATACTGGCTGTGGAATAAGTAAGGAAGAAATTCCAAGAGTAAAGGAGAAATTCTTTAAAGGTAAAAACTCAAAATCTCAAAATGGTATAGGACTTTCTATATGCGATGAGATAATAGAGATGCATGGGGGTACTTTCCAAATTAATAGTGAATTAAATAAAGGAACCAAGGTACTTGTTACCATTCCTTTTGAAGCCTAAGGGTGAAGAATATGAAAAATGTGATTAAGATATTTGAAATATTGCTATTAGTATTATATTTGACAGGATGTACAAGTATATCAGCTACACTAAAAGATCAAGGTGAAGTTATAGAAGCACCAAAGGTAAATAAACTAGATATAGAAGGTAGTTGGAAGATCACTAAGTATGAAGTTATGGATAATACTATAAGTGATAAAGCGGAAGCTGATGGGCTATTAAATAGCTCAGTATCCTTTAACCAAGAATTAGCAGCTGTTGGTAAGAATTATTTGGCCAATCCTAAATATAAATTGAAGGTTGTTAATTTAAGGTATTTTTTAATAAATGAATATAATTGGACTAATAGTAGTGATGCAATTAATAAAGATGTTGATGTCACCTCAGTATCAGATGATAATAACGTTTTTAGTGATTTTATTAAGTTAGATTCTGTTAATGGATTACTTATATATAGAGGGGTGCTTTATACTTTAGTGAAGCTTGGTGATACAACTTTACATCAGAGTGAAGTTGGAGTAAATATAAAGTCTAGTGATTCCATAAACAATTCAAATGAAAATTATAATGATCCAGTAGGTGTATTGTTAGGCATAAAATCTGCTAGAGAAAACCTTTCTGGAGGAAAATATGGAGCTGCAAGTTATAGAACTATATGGGTTTCTTTTAGTGATAATAAATTAGGGGAAATAAAGAGTATAAGTGATTTGCTTGTACCTAGAGCGAAAGGCTTTTGGACAATAAAGCTTGATCATCTGGAAGAACGAGGAACTGTAAATGAAGAGTTAGAAGTAGCACAATTAAACGAGGCCAAAAGGCAAGTAAGTAGAAAGGTTATTACTAAACTCCCTAGTTATGATTTGTATAGAGATATACAGTTTATCAGCAATGACTACATAGCTACTCAGTACTATATAGGTAGCAATTTTAACAATAATTATTATGCTGACCAGATGATGCCTATAGATAATACTAGATTTTCTAAAGGAATAGATATAGGAACTTTACTAGGTGAGGAAGCACAGAAAGCTTTTTATACGGCGTGGGATGAACAGGTCCGTAGTTTACCAAGCGCAGATAAAGAAAAATTGTACGTTTCAAAGCCTGACTATGAAAACTACACTATGGCAAGAAGAAATGGTCACTGGATATTACAGGGAAAGATAAGTGACAAAGATAAAAATAGTTCTAGTGGAGTTTCTTTCAATATTAATTATCCACCTACTAAAAAGCTTATAAATCGTGATAAGTTGTTTGTACCATGGAATTCAATAAAGGAAGTTGTACCTTCAGCATATGATGCATATACAGCTTATAATGGAAGACTAGTATTTATAGTAACAAAAGATAAAGTAAGCATATATGAAATAAGTAAAGGTAAGATAGTAGCTCAGCCAGTAGGAAGTATTGATCTTAAGGCTGATGAAAGTATAGTTATGTGCGAGTGGGCCGTAGGTTCTCAAAATGTAGATAGATGGTCTAAGGTTGTAAACTCAGTGACCGGTAACTATGCAAAAAAACCATAATGGATTTTTCCATTATGGTTTTTTTATTGTGCTATATAGCTCTTGTTAAGCTACAATCAAACAGTAATAAGTTTTTTTATGTTACATCTATTTCTTAAAATAATTACTCTTTATCATCTTGTCTGATAGTTGAAGAGATTTGACAGCTCTATCTTTATCCTCTGAAGAAATACTGCCGGTGCTCTTAAAGGTCTTATCTGTAAGTACAGCAAAGCTTTTGTTTGTTTTTAGAAGATTTCTTCCTAAAGCAGAGTTTGCGTATTTATTTTCATCTATACCAAGTACATAGGCAATAGTAGGCATTATATCTATTTGACCACCGTAAGTATCAGATTTTACTGGTTCTTTAAAGTTCTTTTGGTATATTATAAATGGCACAGTATGGTTGCCATTATCTAAATACCATGGCTCTGGGTTCTTCAGAGTGTTAACTTTATCATCATAGTATTTATGAACCCCTGTATGATCTCCAACAACTACAACAACAGTATTATCAAGTAAACCAGCTTTATCTAGATTGTCTAAGAAGATACCTATATGCTTGTCTGTATAGTGGACACTCTGGAAGTAGCTTCCCATTATATTATCTTTTAACTCACCTGTTAGCTTTAACTCCTTATACTTGTCAGGAAGGTCAAAAGGACCATGACTAGTAAGCGTTACAACAAAGGAGTAAAAGGGCTGCTTTAGACTTTGGATTTTAGGAACAACCTGTCTTAAATAAGTTCCGTCACTAAGGCCTAAACCTATTTGCTCATCATCCTGATAAGAATAATAGTCAAAAAACTTTTTAAAACCTATTCCTTTTAATCCAGCTGCATAGTTCCAGAAGGAACCTTTATCTGCGTGAATTGCAGCGGTATCATACCCCATCTCCTCTAATAACTTAGGAAGAGAATGATAGGTAGTGTTAGGATATTTAAAAAATGTGCTTCCGCTTCTTAAAGGAAGCATTGATGTATTAACCATTAAATCTGAGTCAGAGCTTGTACCTTCGTTAACCTGCTCAAAGGTATTAGGAAAGTATATGGAGTTATTTATAAGTTTATTTAAGCTTGGAGTAATTTCCTGGCCATCAATCTTCTGATTTATAACAAAGTTTTCTAGAGATTCAACTTGAATTACTAATAGGTTCTTATTAGCAAAAACACCTTTGTACTTATTATCAGGAAGACTTTCTTTCTTGTCTGTAAAGAAATTCCCTATTTCTTTATTCTCTTCAGCTGTAAGTTTGTATGGCTTTGAATCTTTGTATACATTATATATATCTAAAACGTGGTATCCAACTGCGGAAAAGTATCTAGCTGAATCCATAGGGTCATATCCGCTAAACATATAGCTGCCACTGACTTCTCTGTGAAGAATATAAACATTAAAAGGAATATAACCTATATATATTACTGAAATAGCAAAAACTATAGCAAAAGATTTTATACTACGTCTTACCTTTTTAAAATACCTTGAAGTAAAGAATATATAGATAAATAAAATTATAAAATCTAGTATGAATACTGCATCATATTTGCTTACTAGAGATAGTATTGTTCCAGACATATTGTCAAGGTTTGCAGTTTGAGTAACAACCATAACTGAAGGAACAGTTAGGAACCCCCTAAAGTACCATAAGTCAACTATCATAAGTAATGTAAGAAATAAATTAATTACAAGCATATAGATGTATTTACCGATACCTTTAAACAGAAAGCCAAAGCTGAGAAATACTGCGGTAAAGGCTAGATAATATTTGAAAAAGTATCGAGCTTTATTATAACCTATGAAAAAGTTAAAGGTGTAAGGATCTTTATTTTCTGCAAATCCTAAGAAAAAAGCACCTTTAAAGGCTATTGAGTATAGAATAAGTATGTAAAAAATTGCCCTTATTATATTGTCTTTAGTTAATTTAGTGGAAAGTTTTTTTATAGACGAAAGATTAAGTTTACCAATTTTCATCAAAACACCTCATTAAAATAGTCTTCTTAACTCAAAAATTATATTATAACTAAAATTATAAATCAATGAAATTATATAATTAAATTTTGGGATATATTGAAGTTATGTATATAAAATTACATAATTCTACACAAAAAAATATATATATTTATCGTGAGTACAAAAATTTGTTGAAGATATCTCATAATAATTATATTATATTAGTTAGATGAGTGGATAATATAGTACAACTTAAAAATAAGTTGGGAAATATGGTATTATTAACATAATGGTATGTAATAATATATATCTTAAGATAATATTTAATTTCTATTGTATAAATAAGCAACTAATAGTGAACGATAATTAATTATAGATAAATCGGTACAAATTAAATATTGAAGGTATATTATTAACTCTGGTTTTGAGAGGTATAAAAATGATAACAGCAGGTAAATTAGTTAGATTCTTTGGGGAATTAGGCGGATTGTCAACGGAGAGATTACTAGGCGCTGTAGGAAAATCAGCCTTAACAATAGGGGGAAAAGTAGAAAATAGTAATATTAAAAAAATTGGGGAGAAAAGTATTAAGCTAGGACATGTTGCTAGTGATAAGCTTTGTACTTTATCCAAAAACTCAGGAGAAAGTGTAGATAATATTATAAACTCTGCTGAAACTTCAATAAAGAAGTTAAAAGATAGTGCCTTTACTAAAGAAGTAAATATATATGGTGATGCAAAAGAAATTTATGGAGCAGAGAATTTTATTGAGGAAACTTATGAAGAAAAATATTAATTATAGTTCTTGTACAGAAAAAGTTATAAACAGTAAGAAATTAATTGATTTTGGTTTGTTATCAATTAATAGTTTATTTTTATATGTTTTTATAAAACAAAGCTTACTTTGGGCTTTGTTACCAATTATTATTAATATAGCATATTATTTATATAGCTTATTTGCATTGGATTACATAAAAAAGCATAAAAAACTAAGCGATATAAAAAGAAAGTTACTTGATTATGAAACTCATACTTTATTTAATACGTTAAATACAATTTCATATTTTTCAAGAACTAATGAAGTTATGGCTAGAAAACTAATAGTGGAGATAAGTGCATATTTAAGAGAGATTTTGAAGGATGACAAAAAGGTAGTAGCAATGCAGGATGAGTTAAAGGTGCTGGACACATATATTTATATTCAGAATATTAGGTTTGAAGGAAACTTTACTATAAATGCTGATATTTATGATATTGAATATGTACCAAGGTTTTTGCTATTAAGAATGGTCAAGCTGTCATCTAGATTTAATATAGTTAAACAACAGAATGCGTTTGCAGAGTTAGAAGTTTTTATAGATAAAGACTTTGTATGTTATACATTGACCTGTAAAAGTTTTGATGGCCAGTATGTAAATTATGATGAGTATGATAGTGATTTTACAAACCTTTTTAGACAGCAAATAGAGCTTGAGTATAAGGGTACCTTGACAATACAAATAGAAGAAAATAATGCAAAATTCGTTGCTTATATAAATAAATCTTTCTTAGGAGAAGTTGATGTATAAGATATTAGTTGTTGACGATGAGGTAAATGGTAGAAAGTTGATTAAGGAGATAATTGGAGAATATATAGATGATGTTTGTTTCTTTGAGGCCTCCAATGGAAAAGCGGCATTAGAAGTAGTTTATAGTAATAAGCCAGATTTACTGATTTTAGATTATAAGTTGCCAGATATTGATGGTTTGCAATTGTGTAGGATTTTGAAAGAGGATATAAACTATATATATATTAAGACCGTATTGGTAACTGGAATGATGTACGAAGACCTAAAGGGTGATACAAGCTATATAGATTCATATATCGCAAAACCATATGATGAAGAAAATTTGATAAACATAATAAATACATTAAGGGATGTAAGGGGATAGAAGAATGCTTAAAATAATAATAATAGACGATGAAAAAATCGCTATTGAAGAACTGGCATTTGTATTGTCTAAGGATCAAGAGGTAGAGATAGTTGGTAAATACACTGATGTAAAGGCTGGAATAGAGAGTATAAGAACCTTGAAGCCTGATGCAGTATTTTTAGATATATCAATGCCTGGAATAAATGGCTTTATAGCTGCAGAAGAATTTAAGAAGCTTGTTGATGATATACAAGTAGTATTTGTTACTGCACATGATAAATATGCTATTAAAGCTTTTGAATTAGATGCATCGGATTATATACTTAAACCTTTTTCTGAAGAGAGAATATTACTGGCTATAAATAGATTGAGAGGGAAAAAAGAAACGGATAAAGACCACAATCACAAGATTTTAAAGAAGCTACCGGTATGGAAAAAAGACTCATTGATGCTTATAAATATTGAGGAAATACTGTTTTGTTATGTTAAAGAAGGTAGTGTATATATTGTAACTGAAAGCCAAGTATATACCAGTGAAGAAACCCTTGCTCAGGTTGAAATAAGATTAAAACAATTTAATTTTATTAAGTGTCATAGGAACTACATTGTAAACTTGGAGTGTATAACTAATATAGTTCCTTGGATTAATGGTACCTTTATACTTAAGTTAAATGGAACAGATGAAGAAATACCTGTAAGTAGAAATTATAATAAGGCAATAAGAGGGGTATTTCATATATAAGAATTTAAGAGGGCTGTGAAAAGCCCTCTTAAATTTTAAAGTCTTTAGGATCATGTTCCTTAGCTTTAGGCTCTCCAAAAACTGATCTTGAACTTTCTTCTCTAGGATTATGGTCTATATGTATCTTCTTGTGCTTAGTTTCTTTATTTTGTTGTTGCTTTGATGCTTTAGTCATATAGTTCTTACTCCCTTCATTTTTTATTAGCTAAGTTCTTTATATATTTTGTTCATTTTTTTATTTTGTATGTGCTAGTATATAGATTATTGTTTACAATTAAGCTTATAGGAAATCTAAAGTCTATTTTAAAATTCATATATAATGAGATAATAACTTGAAAATATAGATTTAATACATATTAATATATCCATAAAAAAGGAATTATGATAAAATTAATATGTTTAAATATGATTTCCTAAAGAGGTGTTTGCATGTATCAATATGATTTGATTGTAGTTGGTGGCGGTACTGCTGGTATAGCAGCAGCTATTTCAGCTAAAGAAAAGGGGATAAAGAGCATACTGATATTAGAGAGAGAAAATACTCTTGGTGGTGCTTTAAATATATGTATACATAATTCATTTGGTAAAAAGATTCTTAGCAAGGAAGTTACAGGCCCTGAATATGCTCAATTTTTGATTGATAAGGTACATCAATTAGGCATTGAATACAAATTAGATACTATGGTAATCGATTTAAATAGAGATAAGGTTATTAGCTATGTTAATCCTGAAGAAGGAATAGTTGATGTTAAAGCAAAATCAATAATATTAGCTATGGGCAGTAGAGAAAAGTTTACTGGTAATATAAATATTCCTACTCACAAGTTTGCTGGTATCTATACTGTAGGAACCGCTCAAAGGTTTGTAAATATAAGTGGATTTTTACCTGGCAAAGAAATTGTTATCTTAGGATCCTCTGATATCACTTTGATAATTGCTAGAAGATTACTTATTGAAGGTGCAAAAATAAAAGCTATAGTTGAAAAGAAGACTAATCTAAATGCAAGGCAGGATAAGGTTAAAGACATAGTCGAAGATTTTAAGGTACCGTTACTACTATCTAGAGCCGTTCTAGATGTGGAAGGAAACGATAGAATAGAATCCGTTACAATAGCTAAGGTTGATGAAGCAGGAAATATACTCCATGAAGAGAAGGAAAAAATAACTTGTGATTGCTTACTTCTATCAGTTGGGTGGATGCCAGAAAGCGACCTTGCAGAAAAGGCTAGAATAAAACTGGAATCAAAACAGAAGTACCCTGTAGTTAGTGAGAGATTTGAAACGTCAATTGGTGGTATATATGCCTGTGGCAATCTAATACATTCCTATGGATATGCAGATGATACAACACTTGAAGGTTATGATGTTGGCAAATATGCCGCTGATTACATAAGTACATATTATAAAAGTGTATAAATTAGTAGTTGATCTAACGACCCTATAAAGATGTACCACTTTGATTTGAAAATATAAGTTTTAGTAGGATGTAGTAATAGAAGTTAGAAAAGGAAGAAGAACAAAAAAAATTTCACTGAAGAATATGGCTTCAGTGAAGTTTTCTACTTTTATAGGTTAACATATTCTATTAAAGTATTGTAGATAATTTCATTTGCCTTTGGTGTTAGATGAATGCCATCAATATAAAAATCACTGCTTAAAGGGATAACTTTACTTAGATCTATCACTGGTAACATAACTGATGTAGCTTTATTTATAGAATGTAAGGGCATTAATTCGTATTCAGATATTACTTTTGAAGCAGATAAAAGTTCTTCATTAATAAGATGAAGAGCTTTTAAGTTTTCCTTAATTAAATCAGGCATTGACAGTATCTCGTCATTTATGTAGTTATAATCTATTGAAGAGTACCATCTTTCTTCTGCTAGTTCTGGAAGTGAACATGGTGGAGTCATAACTATAGGAGCAATATCATTTTGGACACAGTCCTTTATCATACAGACAATATTGTCTGTAACAGTTTTTATATTTCTTCCAGTAAGCAGATCATTAGTACCTGCCATTATTATGGCTATATCGGGTCTTAGTTCTATACAATCTCTATAGAAGCGGCTTAATATACCAACAGTGGTATCACCATTAATTCCTTTATTAATTATTTCATGAGTTGTTAAGGCGCTAAGAAGGCTTACCCATCCTTTAGAGGGAGGCAATCCATATCCATAGGTTAAGCTATCGCCAATACAAATTACTTTCATCTTAAAATCCTTTCACTAAACAAGATTTGCATATTACTGATTTACCCTTATTTGCTGTAATATAATCATTACCTTTTATCTTTTTATCACATATAGAGCAGGAAAGACTTGTTTCTGAAGTCTTAGTTTTTTTAGTGGTATTATTAATTAGAGCATTAGCTTTATTTGAAGGTGGACCATACAGAATCTTTTCTAGAGGTTCTATTCTTTTTTCTATCTTATACTCCACGGAGAATTCACTTTCACTAAAGAGTTCTAGTTCAAATCTAGGGTTCTCCTTATCATAGAATTCTTCTATTATTATGTGCTTGATCTGAGCATCATTTACTATCAAACCGCTTTTTTCAATTCCGTCAAAGATACTTTTTGTTATATTATTGGTATCTGGATGGCGTTTAGAGCTTTTGTAGTATACCTTTAAAATCGCTATTAAGCCTTCAGAAAGGATAGTATTAGGATTTTGAGCTCTAGCTTGTAGGGCTATCTCTTCTTCGTATAAGGCATATCTATCATGATATTTACCACTGTTATATGGCAATATAGCCCTTCCGTTGGTATTGAATAATTTGAAATTTGATTTGGATATAGGTGATCCTTGTACTACAACTTTTGCATATGACATATCCATTAAAATCTGGTCCCCTTTTTTACTTGTCTTATAATAATATATTGTAAGCTAAGTGAAGGTGTATTACAAATGCAGTAGTGTGCATATATTACAATATTATTAAGATTGCTGTTTTCCAGCACTAATTCATTGATAATACATTGTCAATAAAGTATAATATCTAATGAATTTATTAAAAAAAGAGGGAATAAATATGAGTAGAACTTTAATTTTAGCTATAGAAAGTAGTTGTGATGAAACAGCAGCAGCAGTGGTTGCTGATGGAAGAGAAGTCCTTTCAAACATAATATCATCACAAATTGATATACATACAAAGTTTGGCGGAGTAGTGCCAGAAGTTGCATCAAGAAAACATATCGAGGCCATAAACTCAGTGGTAGAAGAGGCTTTGAAAGAGGCTGGAGTAACATTAGAAGAAATAGATGCAATTGGGGTTACATATGGGCCTGGTCTTGTAGGAGCATTATTAGTTGGCTTACAGTATGCAAAAGGTCTAGCTTACTCACTTAACAAGCCACTTATAGGAGTTAATCATATAGAGGGCCATATATGTGCTAATTTCATAGAACATAAAGATTTAAAACCACCATTTGTGTGCTTGGTAGTATCAGGTGGGCATACCTTTATTGTTCATGTTAAAGATTTTGGTAAGTTTGAAGTTATAGGAGAAACAAGGGACGATGCAGCAGGAGAAGCTTATGATAAGGTGGCTAGAGCTATTGGACTTGGATATCCTGGTGGACCAAAGATAGATAAGTTAGCGAAGGAAGGCAACCCAAAGGCTATAAACTTCCCAAGAGCAAACTTCCATGACAATACATTGGATTTCTCTTTTAGTGGAGTGAAATCTGCAGTACTTAATTACCTAAATAAGATGGATATGACAGGACAGGAAGTTAATAAGGCAGATGTAGCGGCATCCTTTCAACAGGCTGTAATAGATGTATTAACAGAGAATGTATTAGAAACTTGTAAGAGAAAAAATGTTGATAAGATTGCTATAGCAGGAGGTGTTGCTTCTAACAGTGCACTTAGAAGGGAATTGACTGAAAGCGCTGCTAAGAAAGAAATTAAAGTGCTGTTCCCAGCTCCAGTTTTATGTACAGATAATGCTGCTATGATTGGAAGTGCAGCTTACTTTGAATATATAAAGGGAAATATCGCTTCAATGGATCTAAATGCAAAACCAAACCTTAAACTTGGCGAAAGGTAAATAGGTGAATTTACATGAGTTTTATTCCTTATTCAAATAGTTTTCGTAAGATAAAATTGAAAGATCCTATACATCCGTTTAAAATAATAAAGATTATATTTTATCTGATCATAGCTCTTATAGTAATTGGGTTTATATATAAGGTTGTTGATACTAAAATAACTGATGCTAAGATAAAAGAAAAGGGTAAGTATTTAAGAATAGGTGGTAAAAAGTTTAACTATGATGTATATGGTAGTGGGGATTACACTGTCATATTCGATGGTGATGCAGGACTTAGCATGGCTCAGTGGAGAAATGTTGTTAGTGGGTTAAATGATGGTTTTGACGGAAACATATTTATATATGATAGAGAAGGCTACGGGTTTAATGATGGCAGTTCTAAAAAGACTATAGAAGAGCAGGCAAAAGATCTTAGGATGATATTAAAGAAAGCTGCAGTTAGTGGACCTTATATACTAGTAGGTGAAGGCTATGGAAGTCTTGTAATGACTAAC
Organism: Clostridium manihotivorum; assembly: GCF_004015185.1. Taxonomy (GTDB): domain Bacteria; phylum Bacillota; class Clostridia; order Clostridiales; family Clostridiaceae; genus Clostridium_AR; species Clostridium_AR manihotivorum. The sequence goes on from NZ_CP025746.1 coordinate 1,400,006, forward strand.
TTTGCCAAAGAGTACTCTCAGAGTGTAGCAGGAATGGTACTTATAAATCCTATAAATGAAAAGTCACTTTCTGACAAGAATGTTATTAGTGGATATAACAAGCTTATATTAAAGGAAAGATTGTTGTATGGTGGCTCTTATATTGGAATAACAGATGTTTTAAATAAATTTGGCTTATTAAAGGATAATAAAAATTTTATAGACGAGCTTAATTCTTATGATAAAGAGGCGTTCTCTTACCATAGGCTATGCAAGAATTATAATGGGGCATATTTAAATGAGCTTAAGAATCTAATAAATGGAAAAGATACTTCTCAGGAAGAGGGGCTTATCAATGATAGACCACTTGCTTTGCTTTTGGATGAAAGTAAGGATTTAAATATGCAGAAAGAACTTTCAAAGCTATCAAAATCACCGTTAGTTGATGAGAAGTCTGTTAATTCTAATGGAAAGGTACTTAGTCAGTCTAATAGTGAAACTATAGTGAATCAGATTAAAGCTGTAGCCAAAAAGTATAAGCAAATAAAAAAAGCTGAGCAGCAAAATAATAAGCAGTAAAAAGTATTATTTGTCATTAAATTGTCACAGAAACACCGTATTATAAGATCATAGAGATGAGATAAATATACATCAGGAGGTAATTATAAATGGATAATTTTAATGATGATTACAAAAATAAATTTACAGATAATCTAGACAATAATAGTTACGGCAATAATTATAACAATAATTTTGATAATAATAGTGGAAACCAAAGTGATCAAAGTTTTGTCTTTGTAAATAATGATACTCAAAGAGAAGTTAGTAAACCTGTTACAAACTGGCAGACTGTAGAGTATACACCACAGCAGAATAATAACACTCCAAAGAAAAAGAAGAGTGGTGGTAAGGTAGCAGCTATAATTGCAGGAGCATTGGTATGTGCTGTACTTGGAGGCGGAGTAGGTGCTGGAGCAGTTTACTATCTAAAAGACGGTAATACAGGTCTAACATCTTCTAGCAATGGAGGTACGACTATAAAGAAAGTAACATATGACCCACCAAAGTTTTCATCTTCTACCACTGCTATGAGCGTAACTGATGTGGTTAAGAAGGTTGCACCTGCAGTTGTAACAGTATCAACTAAGAGTATAGTAAGTTCAGAAAACTTTTTTGGACAACAGCAAGATCAGCAACAAGAAGGTGTAGGTACTGGATTCTTCATAAATGAGCAAGGTTATATACTAACTAACTATCATGTTGTATCCGGTGCAACTCAAGTTAAGGTAACCCTTAGTGACGGAAAGGAATTGAATGCAAAAGTTCTAAACTATGATTCAACTCAAGACCTAGCAGTAGTTAAGGTTACTGATAGCTTTAAGGTACCAGCAGTAGCAGAGCTTGGAGATTCAGATGCTATTCAAGCTGGTGAAGAAGTTATAGCTATAGGTAACCCATTAGGAAAAGAATTTGTTGGAACAGTTACAAAAGGAATAGTAAGCTCTCCAGCAAGAACTATAACTATAAGTCAAAAGAAGGCAACTTATATTCAAACAGATGCTGCTATTAATCCTGGTAACAGTGGTGGACCACTTATAAACTCAAAAGGACAGGTAATAGGAATAAATACAGCTAAGACTTCTGAAGAAGGTGTTGAAGGTATAGGCTTTGCAATTCCAATAAATCATGCTAAAGATAGCTTAGGAACTTTATCTCAGCCAAGATTAGTGATAGGTGTAAGTGTAACAGACGTTACAGCTGACTTATCAAAGGCTTATGGATACCCAATAGGAGTTTATGTTAAGAGTGTTAGTGATTTCTCACCAGCTCAAAAAGCAGGAATACAGAATGGTGATGTTATAACAAAGTTCGATGGAAAAGAAGTTAAGACCACTGACGAGCTTAACAAGCTAAGAGATACCCATAAATCTGGAGATAAGGTAAGTATAACTGTTTCTAGAGACGGAAAAGAAGTTAATCTGCAATTAACTTTACAAGCTCAATAAAAGGTTTATGAAAACCATCGTTACTACTAAAGTATTTGGTAGTAGCGATGGTTTTTTATTCATTAAGAAATTATATATTATATAAAGCTGTGGATAAGTATGTGTAGACGTATCAAATGTGGATACTGGAGAAAGAATAAAAAACTATTGATAACAATTACATATAAAGTATTGATAAAGGATTTAAGGAAATATATCATATAATTAGGAATAAAAATACATAGATATTTATTTGAATATGAAGGGATTAGGATTATGAGATATGTTATAGGTGTTGATGGCGGAGGTACAAAGACTGAAGCAGTAGCTTTTGATATGAATGGTAATATACTGAAAGCCACCATAAAGGGTTTTGGTAATCTTTTGAACGATAAAGAGAAAGCCTTAAGCAATATCAAGGATGCTATAGAAGAATTGACTAATACCTTAGGGATTGATTGCTTAGAAGCTATATATTTAGGCTTAGCTGGTTCTGAATTTGGAGATATTGCATTGTTGGTAGAAGAGGAGCTTATAAGTAAATTTAATACCAACTGTAAGGTTATGAATGATGGAGAGTTAGCATTAAAAGCCTTACTTAGGGGAGAAGATGGCATACTAACCATTGCAGGAACTGGTTCAATATGTTTTGGTGTAAAAGATGGACAGTTAGAAAGAGCTGGTGGTTGGGGCAATCTTTTAGGTGATGAAGGAAGCGGATATAAGATAGCTATTGAGGCAATTAAGCTTATGATTCATGATAAGGATTACAATCTGCCTATAAGTGATCTAAGTAGTAGTATTTTAAATTATTTAAATATAGATGATGTGGATAAAATCGTAGACTTTGTGTATAACGCAACAAAGGATGATATTGCAGTCTTAGCAAAGTTAGTATCTGAATATGCAGAAAGTGGTGATGAACCGTCTAAGAACATACTAGTAAAAGAGGGCATAAGTCTTGCTAAAACTACTGAATGTGTCTATAACAAACTTGGTTTTATAGAGTGTAATATAGGGCTAGTGGGAGGCGTGGTAAAAAAATCGAAAATACTTAGAGCAGCCTTTGAAGAATATTTATCAGCTAATATAAAAGTATTGCACTTTATTGACGAGGATATGTCACCTGCAAAAGGTGCTTATTATATTTATAAAAATCATTTAAATGAAGGGGATAGGTAAAATGAGAAGATTAGGTATATCGGTTTATCCAGGACATCAAAGTAATGCTGAAATAATAAATTATATAAACTTGGCGGGAAAGTATGGTTTTTCCAGGGTGTTTACCTGTCTTATTTCCACAAATAAAGCTATAGAAGAAACAGTAAATGAATTTAAAGAGGTAGTAGCAGTAGCTAAAGCAAACAATATGGAAGTAATAGCAGACCTAGATCCTACGGTGTTCAATAGGCTAAATGCTACAATACATGATCTAGGAATATTTAAACAAATGGGCCTTGATGGCATAAGGCTTGATATGGGATTCAGTGGAATGGAAGAAACCCTAATGACTTATAATAAATATGGACTTAAAATTGAGCTTAATATGAGTAATGGAACCAAATATGTTGATAATATAATGTCTTACAAACCTAATTTAGAGAATCTATATGGATGTCATAATTTCTACCCACATATATACACAGGTTTATCCTATGATCATTTTATAAGCTGTTCAAAACAGTTCAGAGAATTTGGTATTAGAACAGCTGCTTTCGTGAACTCTAACGCTGCAGATCATGGACCATGGCCAGTATCAGAAGGTCTTTGCACCTTAGAGGAACATAGAGCTCTTCCTATAAGCGTACAAGCTAAACATCTATTTGCTACAGGACTTATTGACGACGTTATAATAGCAAATGCCTTTGCTTCAGAAGAAGAACTAAAAGATTTAAGTGAATTAAATAAGGATATGATAGAACTAGAAGTGGAGCTTGAAGAAGAGATATCAGATATTGAAAAGAAAATAATCTTAGAAGAGCACCATTTTAATAGGGGAGATGTGTCAGAGTACATGGTTAGAAGTACTATGAGTAGAGTTAAGTATAAAGGACAACCATTCCCTCCACACAATACTATAGATATAAAAAGAGGAGATATATTAATAGACTCGGATCTTTATACAAGATATGCAGGAGAACTTCAGGTGGCATTAAAGCCTATGAAAAACTATGGCAAGACCAATGTAGTTGGACATGTAGTTAAGGAAGAGTTATTCTTATTAGATTACTTAGAACCATGGAAAACCTTTGGGTTCAAAGTGAGGAAATAAGAAATTACTATTTAATCCTAAATTTATTTTCAAAGTTCCTATGGGTTTGTAAGAGGCGCTCTGAAAAATATAAGCTTTGCAGAGGTACATCTAAATATGTACCTCTTAATCATTATTTTAAATAAAGGTTCTAAATTACTAATTGCCTTCATATAGATAAAAAAAGATTCTAATGGAGGTTGTCATGCCTTTACTTGCACGTTTTAAGCTTAACAATGTTGAAAATGTATTTAATGATTATGTAGAACTGGAAACTGAAGATTATAAGCTTAGAAAACTAAATAAAAATGATGCAAGGGACATAGTGGATATATACGAAAACAAGGACATAATGACATATGATAGAGCTTTATTTATTAAAAGTGAAAGTAAAGCAAGGAAGTTTATCGAAGAACTTAATGATATGTATGAAGAGAGAGAACGTATAGACTGGGCTATAGAAGATAAGAAACTAGAAAAGGTTATAGGACTTATAGCACTGTTTAATATTAGTATACTTGATTCCAGAGCAGAAGTTGGCTATGTACTAAACAAAGCTTATACCAATAAAGGTATAATGCAGTACATTTTAAAATGGATAGTAGATTTTTCATTTAATGTTCTTGGTATACACAAGTTAGAAGCTAACATAAATGCTCAAAATGCTCCATCTATAAAGATTTGTGAGAAAATAGGTTTTGAAAAAGAAGGCTATAGAAAAAAGCAAGTTTTTGATAGAAAGACTGGAGAGTATAACGATAACTATACTTATGGATTAATCAACGATAATTGGGAGATTATATTGGAAAGAATAGAATAATAAACATTATTTTAATAAATTTTAAAAAAAATGTTGCAAAAAATAAAATTAGTGGTACAATATTATTTGTACCTGGCCCGTTGGTCAAGTGGCTAAGACGCCACCCTCTCACGGTGGAATCAGGGGTTCGATCCCCCTACGGGCTACCAAAGTAGATAAATCCAAGGTTTAAGAGTTATTTAAACCTTGGATTTTTTGTTTTTCCCACATAAGACGTGAATTAATATAAAAGCATATAAAAAAAGATGGGTATAAGCTACTAATAAATTTTAAAACATATAATCAGTTAATGGAGATGTTAATATGTAAAATCAATAAAATAAGAAATTAATTTATTGATTTTGTGGAAAAATCTCAAAAAAACATATATAATATATTAAAACGGACATAATATATTGTATGAGAGATGTAAGACCATTGGAGGGTAAATTATGTTAATGGAGTTTAGTGTTGAAAATTTTTTATCAATTAAAGAGAGAGTAACTCTTAGTATGATAGCTTCAAAGGATACAACACATGAAAATAATTTAATTATTGGCAAAGACAAAAGCCCAAATGTCTTAAAGGCTGCAGCTATATACGGAGCAAATGCATCTGGAAAAACAAATGTCTTACAAGCCTTTAATTTCGTATCATATTTTTTAAATACATCGCATGAGATGCAACAAGGGAAAAAAATTGGAGTTGAACCATTTAAACTAGAAAGAGCTTATATAGATAAACCAAGTAGTTTTGATATGGTTTTTATAGCTGAAGGAATAAAGTATGCCTATGGATTTTCTGCTACTGATGATAAAGTTGTAGAAGAGTATTTATACTTCTATCCAAAAGGAAGGCAAAGCATAATATTTGAAAGAGAAGATACTGATAACTACAAATTTACCAATGATATAGAAAGACAAACACAAATAAAGGACAAATTTCATTCAAATAATAAACTTTTTATATCAACCTTAAGCTTGTGGGAGTACGAAAAGGCTCAAATACCATTTAAATGGCTAGATAATAATCTGAAGATTTTAATTTCTAGAGAGAAACTTGAAGAATATACAGTGAGTTTAATGAAATCAGATGAAGCTATAAATAAAAGAGTAAAAGGATTATTAAAAAGTGCTGTTAAAGATATTGAAGATATAACAATTACAGAGATAGATATAGATATTAAAGAGAATCCATTACTAAAGTATCTCAATGATGAAGCTAAAGCAAAATTATTTAATAACAAAGGCAATAAATTGGTAAATGTAAATACTTTGCACAAAATGAATGATTCTGAAGAGTTTATTGAATTTGATATGATAGATGAGTCTGATGGTACACAAAAACTATTTGGCTTACTAGGCTTCTGGGTAAAAGCCCTAGATGAGGGATTAACACTAATAGTAGATGAGTTAGATGCAAGACTTCACTCTCATTTAACAAAGTTTTTAGTTGAACTATTCCATGATCCAAATGTAAATAAAAATAATGCACAATTGATTTTTTCAACTCACGATACTAATTTGTTAGATCAAGATTTATTTAGAAGAGATCAAATTTGGTTTACAGAAAAGAAAGAAGATAAGAGTACTGATTTGTACTCATTAGATGATTTCCCGGTAAGAAAAGATGCTGCAATAGAAAAAGGGTACCTTCAAGGTAAATATGGAGCAATACCATATATTAAAGGAGATTTCTTATGGCAGTAAGAAGAAATGTAGGAGGATTATCTAGAGAGAAAAGGCATAAAAGAAAAATTAAACCTACAATTTTGATAATATCTGAAGGTAAAGATACTGAAGTAAATTATTTTAGAGAATTTAATCAAAAATATGTTAATGTTGATATTAAAATAGCAGATAGAAATTCTGCAGGTAAAAATAAAGCAAGAAAAACTGACCCTTCAAATTTGGTAGATAAAGCTATTGAATATATCGAAAATAAATATGATATAAATGAAGAAGATGGTGACAAGGTTTGGTGTTTGATAGATGTTGATCTAAACTACAATAATCCTAACCCTATTGAAGCTAGAACTTTAGAGATGCAAAAGGCTTATAACAAAACTGTAGATTATGAAAAAAAGAAGAAGAAAACAATTAGATTAGGCATATCAAATCCGTGTTTTGAGATTTGGTATCTTTTACACTTTATTTACACAACTGCAAATTTTAAGAATTATGACTCATTAAAAATGAGGCTAGAAAAAGATACTTTACTTAGTAATTATGAAAAAAATAAAAATGTATATCAATTTATTCATCATAAAACTCCTGAGGCTATAGCAAATTGTGAAAAATTAAGAAATTATCATGTAAACCTAGGCAAAAAACTTTTAGAGAATGAACAGAATCAAATTAATTTAAACGTTAATGATGTAATCACAAGTAATCCGTATACTAATGTAGATCAACTTGTAAAGTATATAGAATTCTTAAATAATAGATGATATTAATAAAAAGTTTTATATATAAGTATTTGTGATAATAATATTGAAGACCTGAGTATTTCTATGCATCAGGTCTTTTCATATTGATTTTCGGCCATCTTTTCTCGCTGGATAGGAATACAGGATGAGATAGAGCAGTGATGAAGAAAAATCACTTCCTTAAAAACTTAAGAGATATATAGTCTATTATATAAATTCAGGTATTTATACATAATCATCCTAATATTCTAAGGGCAAATATCATTTTAATTATATCAAACTCTTTGCATAACAATAAAAACTTGTGAGTCAAAAGTCTTTGTTATATACTAATATTACAATTGGAGGTATTATAATGATTATTATAAAATTATTGGGAATTGTGATTTTTAGTGTGATTTTTGTTCTGTTAGCAACTTTAATTCATGAAGGTGCTCATGCCTTAAGTGTCCTCTTATTAACAAAGAATAAAGTAGATATAATGTTAGGTAGTTTTCAGGGGAAATTAATTAAAAGCTTTGAAATGAAAAGAATAAATATAATGATATACGGATTTGTTCCTTTATTTGGAGGGATTAATTGTTCTCTTGAAGGAATTAGCAATATATCAAAAGTAATTATATATTTATCAGGACCATTTGTTAGTTTGTTAAGTGGTATTATGATACTTATAGTAACCAATATTACTAATATAGAAATATTAAATTATTATGCAGATTATATGCTTATACAATTCGCTGTTACTATACTTCCAATGAAATATCCTAAATTATTTTTCCATTATTATAATAAAAGAAGTGATGGATATAATGCTATTTGTATTATAAAAGAGTATTATAATATAAATAATAAATAAATTTATATCAATAAGGATGTATTGGTGAGAAAATATGAAGAAAATATTACTAGCACTAACGTTTTTTATATTGATTTTGGGAATTACAGTGAAAGCTGAAGAAATTAATAAGGTAGTATTTTCAAAGGATGAAAATGTATTTTTACAGAACATAAGATATTCATATGACAATAAAGTTCCATTAGTATTTAACTATGATTCGGCTGATGATCATGCTAAACATTTCACTTCTTTATATAATGGAGAAGGATATGATTTGAAGAGTAGTGATAATGGGGCTGAAATAAAAAAAAGTGATCAAGCTATATTCTTAAATACTGATGATATAAGAGTAAAGGCTTTAGCGGCACAAATTGCCACTAAGCTAAAGTATGACTTGGTATTTGATAGCAAGTTATTAAGTCAATATTCACAAGTTATAAATTTTGATACTAAGAAAGATTCTAATATAAAGGCTGATCCAGTATATAGAGATTTTGATAGTATATATGATTATTACAATAAGGTAATGGGTAGTAGTGATTATACCATATATGTAGAGAGTGAAGACCTATCAGCACTAGCAGCTTATATGGCTAGTTATAAGAATGCTAAGCTTACATTTCAGCTACCTGAAAAGTTTGAAGGACAATATTTTCTTTGGTTTATAGATAGAGATAAGTATTCTAAAGATAGATATATAGAAATATATAACAAGTTGAAGCCAACTTCTAACCAAGGAATTGGTGTAATTACAGGCAATACTACTGGAGATATAAGCTTATTTATAAATAGGATATTATTTTACAACAAATTAAATACGTCTAAAGATATAAGCTATATTGATGGGCTTGGAACGAAGAATAGTACAAGTTATTCAGATAGTGGATGGAATGTGAATAATATAGTATTGGAAAATTATCAAGACGATAAGTTAAATGAAAAGTTAAGTAATTCAAAATATATAAATATTTTCACTCATGGAGCACCTAGGGTACTTTTAGGAATAAAAGATATTCCTGTATTAAGAGCTCCAGTTGTGGTTACTGAAGCTTGTAGTACTATGGAGAGTCTGCCTAATGATTCTGTTGCTATAGATTTCATATCAAAGGGTAGCGTAGCCTATATTGGTTCTCTAAAAATAGGAGGAACTTCAGGAGTTAGTGGAGATACTTATTTGCTATCTAGTAGTTCTTTTACTCTAGGAAACCTGATAACATTAAATAATGATTCGATTATGGATGGAAACGATAATGTTCCAAGAGCAGTTTTATTGGGTGATCCATCCTTTAAACTTTTTGATAACATTATAAAAGGTGACAAAACACTTGATCTTCCCTTCAAGAGTAATGATGATTTGATTGTTCCAATTTACTGTAATGAAAAAAATAGATCCGCAGAAATAACAAGTTTAGAAAAGAAATATAATATTTTATTAGAGGATTTTAGTAATATAGATAAGAACATTAAGCTATTACGTATAAAGAATATAAAAAGTGGAGAAGTAAACTTATCTACTAAAGTACCTTTAAATTTATTAGTAGATAAAGCAGGTAGATATATATATGATAGTATTAATGCTGTAAGTGAGCAATTTTTAAAAAATAATACTATAGCTTTGATGATGATTGTGGTTCTTATCATAGCTCGGTTTAGAATCAAAGGTAATCTTAGGATATCAGTTAAGTATATTGCATTCCTAGTTTTATCTGTTGGAGTATTATTCTTACTTGATAGATTTTTTGATGTAGGATTTGAAATAAAAAAGCTGATTTTGTATGCAATTCTAATTGATACATTTATGAACTATAAGGCCTTTAAGAGTAAGCTTATACTTCTAGTAATAACTATATTCATACCTCTTTCTGTTATTTTATCCATAGTAGATAAGATAAGTCTATTTAACCTTGGAGTAATTTTGGTTTATAGCTTATTTCTATTACTTTACAGTGTTTTGTTGGATGTTATATATAGGAAGGTTATATGTGATTATAAAGCTAAACACAGTGATAACTCTATATAATTACTATTCCCTATAGTATATAGAATAGTATAATAGCCTTCTAAGACAGAATAAAAAATTGGATATGTTAAGAGGTTATTAATTAAGTGTTTTATCCTAAATAGAAAATTGTAAAAGATAAATATTAGAGAGAGATTCTAAATGTTAGGCTGGTATAAAGGAGAATATTGTTGTCATATTAGGCTTTAACAAAGCTGAAGATAGATTAAATCCAAGGTTTAAGTTAACTTATAACCTTGGATTTTTTTATATTGCTATATTTAAAAGTTAATTGATTTTTTTCTCATTCCTATATTTAAAACAAGTCCAATTCCAATAAAGTAGGAAACCATAGAACTACCACCACGGCTTACAAAAGGAAGTGCTATTCCTGAAACTGGCATAATTCCGATGGTCATGCCAATATTCTGTAGTATTGAGAATAGAAAAGCAGATACAATACCTATACAAATCAGCGAACCAAACCTGTCTTTAGAATTTCTAGCAATAAGTACTATTCTCCAAATGACTACACCATATAGTACCAAAAGAATGATCTCACCAGTAAACCCGTAATGTTCACCTAATGCAGAGAAGATAAAATCAGTGGAGTTTTCAGGTACAGTAGAACTTATATCACTGTTCTCCAAACCTTTTCCTACCATACCACCTGAACCAATAGCAACTTCGGAGTTGTTCACTTGTAGGTTCATTCCTGTAATATCTTGGTCAGGGTTTAAAAGAGCTGAAACTCTGGACTTTTGATAAGATGGAATCAAATTTGTGTTCCATACAAGTACAAATGAAACTATAATTACTAAAAAACCGGAAAATAAAATTTTTACATTAATCTGTGCTAAATATAAAATGCCTAGAACCATGGAAAAACATACTATTGCCATTCCAAGGGCAGGCTGCATTAGTATCAATACTGTTGGTATAACTGAATATAGTGCTAATAAGGCTAGATGCTTGAACTTATTAATATCATAATCCATTTCTTCTATTTTCTTTGCAAGCATAAAAATTAATGCAAGCTTCGCAAATTCTGATGGAGCAAAAGTGTTTTGCCCAAGAGTTATCATGGCTTTTGCACCTTTAACCGATCTACCGAGAACATCATTAAGTAAAAGAATGATTACACAAGCCCAATAAAATAAACCTATGTATTTACTAAGTATTTTATAATCAAAGGATATAATAACATACATGATAGCAAGTCCAATAAGTAGCCAAAGAAATTGTAATTTTGCATATCTTAATCCTCCATTTTTATATGTAATACTATAGATATTTACTATTCCTAAAATAACTATAAGTATTATTGTCATTATTAGAGCAACGTCTAATTCTTTTAATAATTTTTTATCAATTTTCAGGGTTTTAAGAAAAATCATATTTAATACCTCAACAAGTTCATCATATATTTTTAAAATTTAAGTTGGTGTACAAGCTTTTTGGTAAAGCAAAACTCTATAGATTTATGGGAATTGAAGTTCATTATAAGATTTAGTGACCTATTAATTATAAGGTATTGTTATGTAAACTAGTTTACGAAAGTATTAATAATTTGCTAAAGCTAATTAAAACATCGAATGGCCGACTACTAAATTTCAGCAACGCACTTTAAAATAGTCATATTTTAAAATTCTAATCTTAGGAACTAGAGGAGCTTTGAAAGTAGACTTTGGGTGGAAGTGCTAGATTTTTAGCTTGAATTTATACAAAAGAATAACATTTTAACAAAATAATATTTCAATAAATGTTACTTTTTTCAAGTATAAACGTATTTAATTTGTAAGCTTTATTATGGGAGGTTTTTATGGAGGATTTAGACTTAATTGATGCAATATTAGATGGTGATAAAAAATCATTTGAAATATTGTTCTGTAGATATGAAAAAGAAATAAGTAAGTATGTATATACAAATGTTAAGAATATAGCTGAAACAGAAGATATTGTTCAAGAAGTATTCATTTCTGTCTACAATAAACTTTATACATTTAAATCGGGAAAGAAATTCAGACCTTGGCTATATGCCATTGCAAGAAATAAAACAATTGACTACCTTAGAAAAAGCAAAAAAACTATATTTGTTGATATTGATGACAGAAATATAAAAATTACTGAACAAGAATATCATCCAGAGGACATAGCAGAATTTAAAGAAACTAAAGCTGTAATTGAAAGTTTCATTAAAATCCTAAGCTTTAAAAATAGAGAGGTATTGTATTTAAAGTATTATAACCAGGATATGACCTTTAGTCAGTTGGCTGAAATCTTAAATACTAGTGAAGGAGCTGTAAAACGTAGGTATTATTCAATTTATAAAAAGTATATAGCTTATATCAAAAACAATAAATCATTAGGGGGCGATAATAGTGAAGTGTAAACATTGTATTTCATTAATGCCTAAAGTAATAACTGAAAATATTGATATCAATGAAGAAAAAGACTTTTTTGAACATGTAGATACGTGTCCAAGCTGTAAGGCTGAATACTTATTTCAAAAAAGTGCAATAGATGATCTTAAATCTAGTATACAATCACCAAATATCTCCACTAGCAATAAGCTATCTGATATTATGCTTAATATAGATGAGAATAGATATAAAAATAAAAATGCAAATAAGCTTAGATTTTCTAATATTTACTTGAAAAAATATGGACTTATAGCTACCTCGTTTTTATTAATTATTTTTTCAGTAACCATGGCAGCTCACTATATATTGAAGGATAGCAATGTAAGCCTAACTCCTATAGCAAAAAAAGAAAAGAACATTAAGATTGGTATAGATATGGCTCCTAATTCCGCTAGATTAATTTCGGTAGATAGCATGCCAAAACACGAACTTAAAGAGCTACCTTTAAATTACAGCTATAAAGGCTTTTATGATAAGGAAAATCTTATAGTTACAAATAAAAATAATAGTTTTTCTGATGTATCAATTTATAATATAAAAACCGGTACTACAAAACTACTTGTAAAGGCTGGTCTGGAAAAGGGAGTCATACAATATGTAAAAGCAGAAGATAATATGATTGTTTGGGTTGAAGAAATGCAATTAGGTAAGGACATTAAATGGAGGCTGGCTTATAAAGATACTTCTGATGATAAAAATAATGTTTTAGCAGAGGGAATGTTTGAAAATAAAGGAAGTGCAGCTATATCAAAGCTACCACTTATAAGTATTAGCAAAGGTAAAGTAGTGGCTAGAATAGAAGATAATAATAATAATACCAAGTTAATAGTATATAATCTAAAGGAAAACAGCTCTAAAGAAATTAAAAGCTTAAAAAATCAACATATATTGGGTTTACACTGTGACGAAGATACGGTTTTTTGGAGTGAAACAAGTGAAAATCAACTTAACGCTAGACTATACAATATATGTAGTTATAATTTAAACTCAGAAGAAATAAAGCTTATAACACAAAAGGCGGACGCTTCAGCTTTTGATGTAAAAAAAGATAAACTGTTTTTTGCTGAAGATAATAAGCTTAAACTTTATGACCTAAAAACAAGAACAGACACAGACATAGTAAGTAAGGAATTGCCAGCTTTTAAAGATATTATTGATAAGGAATTTTATATTTATAGCACTGGAGGCTTCTTCTTATCAGATCAGTATATGGAATTTGAAAATAATAAGAAAATTTATATTTATGACTTAAAGAACAATGAGTTTTATAACATCATGGATTATATAGATGGACCTATAACTGGAATGAATTATATTCTATTTAATAGTGACGGCACTGTGGTAACATATGTAGCTAAAGGTGAGATTAAAACTGCTTATATTGACTTAAGTAAGTAGTTAAGAGAATAATAAATAAGCTTCAAGATTCATTAATTGAAAAGAAATAGGTTGCTAATCAGTAAAATTGTTTATTAATAAATTCCTTTAAGTTAATCTTATATTTTTATTAAACAAAAGAGATAATAATATAAATAACCACTTAATTTAAGAAATACTATTAAACATAGTATTAGTATAAAATAATTAAGTGATAATTAATTATAAAAGGTGATATTTATGATAGTAGGAACTGCAGAAGTAACCATTAGAATACCTTGGTCCCAATCCTTAAAAGAAAAAAGAATGGTGTCTAGGAGCTTAATTCAAAAGATTAAAAATAAATTTAATGTGTCCATAAGTGAAGTAGAGCATCAAGATAATCATAAGCTTTTAGTGTTAGGACTTGCTACAGTAAGTAATAGCAGCAGTCATGTAAATAAATCCTTAGACGAAGTGGTTAACTTTATATATGATAACACTGAAGCAGAGGTAGAGGATATAAATATAGAGATACTTTAGTAATATAATATTTACGGAAGCTTTATAAATAAGCCCGACTTGATTAAAGATAGAACACTTCAATGGGAGAGCTGTTTCCAAATCGCCTCTGGATTATGAAGGTAAATCTTGAGGGTATAAAATAGTAGGTGTATATATGAGGCCAGCTTAAGGTTTCGTAATAAAATCCTATATATGATAAAAAACTAAATGACAAATATAAAACACAGGCTAAATTTCATTAGATTAGCCTGTGTTTTTCTATATATTTACCTCAGATGTATCAATCGAAGGACTGGATTAAAATGAATACATATCAAGAAGCTGCTCATCATTAGAGTGAATAGGAGCAATAAACTTAGAGGTAATCTGAGACTTATAGGAGGAGTTGTTATTCATTCCCTGTATAAAGTCAGCTATAGCAGGTATTTCATCATTATTTGCATATACTACTGCTTTGTTAAGCACCTTAAGATTAACAGGGGTTTTATTGCAAATAACTACAGCCTTACATTTTGATGCTTCGACTATGGAAAGTGGATAACTATTGTAGTTTGAAAAGTCAAGTACGCATAATGCACCACTATATAATATTGGAAGGTGAGTGTACTTAACTACTCCAAGGAATATTACATCCTTGTCTAGATTGTACTTATTTATCAAGCTTTTTATCCTGTTAAGATAGTCTGCTCTCTTGCCAGAACCATCTCCAGCTATAATAAGCTTTATTTTATTTTCTTTAGCTTTAACTTGCTTAAATATCTCTATTATAAGCTCTAAGTTCTTTCTTTCTGTTATACTTCCAACGTAAAGCATATAAGGGTAGTCAATCTTATAATTTCTCTTCAAGAAGTTTTTGCAAAGAATTTTTTCCATAGGCTTAAATATTTCACTGCATTTTGGATGTACCACTTTAACTTTAGTTTCATCTACCTTAAAGTAATTTATAAGTTCATCCCTTGTAAATTCGGAGTTTACTAGTATTCTATCAGATATGTCTAGAGCAAAGGGAACCATCTTAAGGAATTTATTTAAGTACTTATCATCAATGTTTCTCTTGTCGGCCATAGGGTAAAGGGTATGGATAGTTGTGACATATTTACATACCTTTTCAGAAGGAAGACTAAAGCCGTTGTTTGGAGAGTGATATATGGCTACATCATTTTCCTTAATAAAATCAACTAGTTTTGAATAATCATTTTTGGTTCTATCTATGCTAAGAGGCACAAAGTTCATGTTTTTAAGTCTTTCCCAATAAAAGCTTAAGGGAAAACTATCCCAAATTACATTCATTTCATCAAATTTTGTGGAAGAGTTAAGTAAGCTTATTATTTCTCTAGAATATGAGAATAAATCTGTTCCCTGCATTTTAGCTGCTGCTAATCCATCAATACAATAATTCATAAATACCTCCTATAAAAATTCTTCATCTATATCAAATTTACTGCTATCAATTACTAGGTTTTCCTCTGGAAGGCTTATCTTTTTTGCTATTTTATCTGGATTAGGTATACTTGGGGCAGTGTCAGGCATTTCAATATTATCTGCCTCCACATTAGTAGAATTGTTAAAAGCATTGATAACCACATTAGGCTTTGCTTCTAAAATATCTCCATCAAAGGCTAGTAAGTAGGTTACTTGCGATAGAACTACTTCATGATTCAGTATTTGCAAGGTTGCATCAATTGTATATAGTCTTAGATTATTGCATTTTGCATTTACTGAGTTTAAAACAAGTGTCTCAGTGAAGGGCATGTTTCTTGTGGTAACAGTACGTTTCTTCCTATCATCTCTGTACTCTAGGGTAAATTGCTTTATTCCTTGAATAAGTAGTATAGCTTTATTTTTCACAGATATTTTCTCGTTATTAGAAATATCTACTGATATGTTTACTGATATGAGTTGATTTAATGGATGCTTTCTTCTATTTATATAGATATAGTCAGAGTGGGAAAAAGTAATTATATGTTCACAAGCAATTTTGCTTAGCTCATCGGTATCACTCAAGCCAGTTATATTGACTCCATTTTTTATCATATTATTCCTCAAAAAAATTACTTCATAAGATTATATGCGAGGTTTGCCAAATTCTTGATATAAATATATTTTCTTTTAATTAAAAGGCATATTTTAAAAGTCGGATAATAAAATATAGTGACTGGTCAGTATTGATAATATTATTCGCAATGGAAGGAGTTCCTTTTATGAAGTTTGTTGATAGTATTCAGAAAACTGCTAAAGAAGCAGTAGTAGGAACAGTTTGTGATATTATTGAACAAAATCCAGAGAAAAATGTAGATAAGTTATTTTCATTAGCAAAGTTATTAGCGAGAGATGAGGATTCAAAAAACGGTATAGATAGCGTTGAAGAGATGTACAATGAGATACCTTCAGTTAAGGAATATATACAGGACATACTTATAAATACCAATAAGAATTGTAGTAAGAAGTTATTTCAAAACTTTTTTTCAAATGCAATATGGTATGGAGTAGGTAAGAGAGAAAAGTGGATGGAGAAGGAAGATACTAAGATTCCTTTTGTGCTTTTGATAAGCCCTTCTATGAGATGTAATTTAAGATGCACTGGCTGTTATGCTGCAAAATACGATAAATCTCAAGGGCTACAGTTTGAAGATGTAGATAGGATAGTAGGTCAGGCTCATGATTTAGGAATACACTTCATGATAGTACTAGGGGGAGAGCCATTTTTTGTAGATTACATGTGGGATATCTATGAAAAATATAGTGACATACAGTTTGTACCATTCACTAATGGAACCTTATTTACTGAAGAGTTTGGTGAAAGGCTAGAAAAGCTTGGCAATGTAATGCCTATGTTCTCGCTAGAAGGTTTCGAAAAGGAAACAGATGCTAGAAGAGGACCTGGAGTTTTTAATAAGGTAATGGAGGGAATGGATTTACTTAAGGCTAGAGGCATACCTTTTGGTGTATCATCAGCTACAGCAAGAAATAATATGGATACTGTAACCTCTGAGGAATTCATAGACATGCTTATTAAAAAAGGTTCTAGAATGAGCTGGTACTTTATGTATATGCCAGTTGGTGATAAGCCGGATGTAAATTCAATGCTCACACCAGAGCAGCGGATAGAGCTTGGAAGAAGGACTAGAAATATTAGGGTAACTAAACCCTACTTTACAATCGATTTCTTTAATGATGCTCCTTATGTTGGAGGATGTATCGCAGGTAAATACTATTGTCATATCAACTCTCAGGGAGATGTGGAACCCTGTATATTTGCACATATAGCAGTGGATAATGCTAAAAATAAAGATCTTATAGATATTTTTAGAGGAAGCATGTTTAGAGAACTAAGAGCAAGACAGCCTTATAATGAAAATATGCTAAGACCTTGTATGATGATAGACAATCCTCATGTAATAAGAGAGGTGGCAAAGGTGTCAGGAGCTCACCCAACAGATGAGAGCGCAAAAGCAATGTTATATGATGAAAACTTCCAAAAGCAGTTAGAAGAGTATGCAGAAGCTTTTGCACCAGTGGCTGAGGAAGCATGGGAAAAAGACTTTAACAGAGAAGGTAACATAAAGTTTGCTAAAGGCTAAAGCCGCAACCTAAAGAAGCTTTGATAATTATAAGTTTAGATTCTGATAAAATATCTTAAATTAAGTGGTCAGTCATCCGATGCTTAGATGAGCTTGCGCTAATTGCTCGCTCATATAGCATCTCCTTCTTAACCACTTAATTTAAACAATATTACTAAATATGGCCCCAATTTATATATAATATAAATTTATAAAGAAGACATGCATATCAGTGGAGAGATAAACACTAATATGCATGTTTTTTGCTGTCTAAAAAAACTTCACTAATGTTTTCGCGTTTGTACCACCTGCAATAACTTCACCGAATCAGAGATTTTTCAACAGTATAAGTTCAGTTTCGAGGTAGGGACTTTTGGTAAATTATGATATTAGCAAGCTTAGCGGTATATATACCTGAAAATAGCTAAAAATATAATGCTTACATAAGTATTTAGAGGAAAATGACCCTTTTCCAGTATTTGTTGCAAATCACCAGTATACTTTTAGTTCCGTAATGTAATGGTAATATGCTATAATTAAATGAATTGCAGTAAAAAGATTCTATTCTTAGCTTAGGTAAAATGCTAAGATCACGTATATGTGTAATTTAAGAATTATGGTTTTATAAGTAAAAGTACTATATCACAGAGGATATAGCGGTTCTATTAGAGGTGGTATTATGAAAAGATGCATCACAGCATTAATGGTTATTTTATATACAAGCGTTTTACTCATAGGGTGCAGGCAAGATGTTAATAAAAACAAAGTTGGTGAAAAGGTATATGAGTATAATATATCCAGTTATGCTCCGTATACTAATTATTTAAAAGATAGGGTAATAGCTTTTAATAGAAAGTATCCAAATGTGAAGATTAATATAAATGATATAAATCAAGGCTCATATATTAGCACTATTGAAGCTAGTCTAAATGATATAGAAAAAAGGCCAGATTTGGTTTTATTAAATGGGCAAGAAATAAATGATCTATACAAAGCAAACAAAAATATATTTCTAGACTTTACAAGTGATATGGGGCCAAGAACAAAGAGTTATGCTCAAGGTAGGATAGATGAAGTATCATTGGATGAAAAGCTTTATGGAGTACCATGGGACTCTAGACCTATTATAATGTTTTGTAATAAGGCACTTCTTGCAAAATATAATACTAACTTAGAGGATATCACCACTTGGGATACTCTTATCGAAGAAGGTAAGAAGTATTATGAAGCTAGTGGAAAAAAAGAAAACCTAATTGTAATGAATGAAGACAATGAAAAAGTTTTCGTTAAGGTATTACTTTATGAGTTAGGAATACCAGCAGATAGCTTAGATATGACCTCTGGAAATAAGGATTTGTCAAAGGTCATTGATATGATCTCTGAGTTAAAAAAGAATAATGTATTACGAATTGATAATAATTTTGATATATATAAGTCACCATTGATATTTGGTTCAAGTGATACCTATATGAACCTAGAAAAAACTTATGGTGATGGCCAATTCTTTGTAAAAGAACTACCTTCTTTTGAGCCCGGGGGAAATAACTCTGTAATCATGGAAGGAACTAATGCAGTACTAATGAACAATAAAAAAGCTATTGCGCCTTTAAAGGAGTTTATTATAGAAGCACTAACCGATAAGAAAGCATTAGCTAGCTATATGACAACAGATGGAGTTTTTCCAAGTTATGTGGATGCCTACTCTGATGTATCCGTAGATAAGAAGATTCAATTCTTGGATTATGATAGGCTTTGGGCAAGGATGAGTCTTATAGAAGTAAATTCTAAGAGAAAAAAGTATTTCTATGACATGAGTAAGATGATTGATTCATATATAGAGCAGAGCAATAAGCTTGAAGTAGAAGTGAATGGAAGTTTTCATTAAATAAATACGGGTTTTCGGTAATTTTATTATCTGAAAACCCGTATTTTTCTGTCTAGGGAGAATAAATTTTTATAAATAAATCTAATGATATAGAGGGGGTAGAAAAGTAGTTAGGAGAAACAGTAAAAAAGAAATCTTATTTGTCTGCCATATCCTGCTGATATATATTGGAAAGGGCAGATGTGAAAAAATAGTATATATTAAATTATAATTATATTGAAGAGCCTTATACCTGTGATAACACTGCATTATAAGCTTTTAAGGTAGCTTCAGAGGTCTTCTGCCAGTTAAATAACTTACTTCTCTCATAGCCCTTCAAGGCTAAGCTTTCTCTAGCTTCTTTTGAGGATATAAGTTTTCCCATGGCCTCATAAAGTTCCTGTGAGCTTAAAGGATTTATAAGTAGAGCTGTATCTAAAACTACTTCTGGAATAGAGGTAACACTTGAGGTAATAACTGGGGTCTTACAGCTCATTGCCTCCAGTGGAGGAAGCCCAAAACCTTCGTATAAAGATGGATATATAAATACTTGGCAGCCGTTATAAAGTATAGGTAAAAAGCTATCCTCTACAAAGCCGGTAAATATAACCCTATCCTCTAAGTTTAGTTCCTTACATATATCTACTAGTTTCATGCCCTCATCTCTTAGAGAGCCAACTATGACCAAGCTTAGGTCTGTATCTTTTCTAAGCTTATTAAAGGCTTGTATTATTCCTAGTGCATTTTTACGAGTACTAAAGCCACCGATATATAAAAGAAACTCGGTGTTGAAGTTAAATCTATCATTAGTAATTTTTCTGCATTGAGCCTTGTCTAGTGGCATAAAGGAAGTGTCTGCTGCCAAAGGAGTTACAAAGATTTTACTTTCATCTACCGATGGGAAAAACTTAAGTATATCCTTTTTTGAGTACTCAGAAACTGTTAGTATGCCATCACAGCTTTCCATTATCTTAGGCATGTCACTTAAAAACTTCTTTAGATACCCTTTACCCACGGTTTCAGGCATGATGTAAGGAATCAAATCATGTATGGTAACAATCTTTTTGCAGTTTATTTGATCATTTAGGCCTATTCCGTTTTGAGGGATATGATATAAATCTACTTTCTTATCATACAAGTAATTAGGGAAGTATATATTTTCAAAAAATCGCTGATGTCTTCTAGAGGCCATTATAACTTCAGTTTTATCATTGGTAAATTCTTTGGATATAGGTCCTGACCAGAAAATACTATAATCATTTTCTAGGTCTATACTCAGCAAATTCTTTAACACATTGTAGGTATAAGTACCGATACCAGTTCCCTTATACCAATTGATGCCTCTTGCATCAACAGCAATTCTCATGTAGATCTCTCCTAAAATTCCTATATTATATAGATATTCCTTATGTTTTTTTTGGTGATAGTTAAAAGGTCTTTATATATAAAAAGAGCTTTAGCAGTATTATGCTACTAATGATGACGGCTCCTTTGTAAAAATCCAGTGATAGATAATATTTTGGATAGCTATATATTGGAACAAGGTGTTGCTTTAGTACATATAATAAAATGAAATATTTGCTGGAGGTTTCATTGTGAATATAGATGAAATAAAAGCTAGTATCAAGGAGAACTATGGCTTAGATGTGATAGAGTGTAAAAAGATAAAGAATATATACAGAATAAAAGCAAAGCATGGGGAGTATTGTTTGAAGATAATAAAGTATCAATATCCTCATTTTTATTTTATCTTATCAGTCATACTATATCTGCAGAAACAGGGTTTTAGCAAGGTTCCTGAGATAATAGACACTGTAACTGGAGAGAAATATATAAAGCTAGAGGGCTTATATGCCTATCTCACTCCTTGGGTCATTTCTAGGGAAAGTAACTATGACAATCCTATTGATTTAATGAGAGCAGCTGAAAAGCTTTCTGAGCTCCATGTGTGTAGTGAAGGCTTTACCTTAAATAAGGATATGAAGCCTAGAATAGGATGGTTCACCTGGATAAATGTATTTGAGACTAGAATAAATGAGATAATGGACTTTAAGAAGAGGATAGGGCAGAAGGCTTATAACTCTGAGTTTGATAAGCTATATCTTTCTCTAATAAAGGAGGAAGTAAAAAGAGCTTTGGCTTCAATAGAGCATCTTAAGGAAAGCAATTATGTAACTGTAATGGAGAAAGAGGTGCTAAGGAGAGGTTTCTGCCATCATGATTATGCCCATCATAATGTGCTTGTAGATTCCAATAATGAAATTTCTATAATAGATTTTGATTACTGCATACTAGACACACATCTTCACGACTTAAGTTCCCTTATGATAAGAGCTATGAAGGATGGAAAGTGGGAGTTAGATAAAGCGGCTTTTATCATTGAGGCCTATGAAGCTAATAAGAAGATATTAGAGGAAGAGATACCTATTATGGCTGCATTTATAGAGTTTCCACAACAATTTTGGCAGATTGGGCTCCAGTACTATTGGGAGCAGCAGCCTTGGGAGGAAGATTTTTTTATAAAGAAGTTAATGAAATACAGTGAAGACAGAGCAGAAAGACAGGAATTTGTTAATCAGTTTAGAGCTTCGCTTTAGTTAGGGATAAGTACTAGATTCAGGAGGAAAAAACATGGATTCCTTGAAGGATTACCTAGAAAAAAGAGGTGTATTAATTTCAACAAAACAGAGAGAAGGAAGTCTACTGGAGCAATATAGTGAATACAATATTCTAGAACAAATAGATATTATTTGTGAGCTTCATAGGAAAATAAAAGATGGAGAAGGCATATATTTATTAAGACTTCAAAGCAATATAGGCAAAGAGATGGAAGAATGTAAGGTACAGGTAAAAAGATTAAAGAAAATGATCTATTCTGTACAGGGTGATGGTATTAAAGATGAGTTTGATAAGGAGCTCATCTATAGTGGACCTAAAGAGATTGAAAGAGCAGAAAGATGTATTAAGTTCGTTGAGGAAGCTTCTTATATAAAGCTTATCAAGAGAAGTATGAAAAACAATGAGCTTTGTCTTACAAACTGTGAAAGTATGAATTTGTGGAAAGAAGATTATATCTATATTTTTGATACATCTAAGCTTTGCTTTAACATGGTTGAATGGGATCTGATAACATATCTTAATAAAATCAAAAGAAGAGGAATAAACATAGATTATGGAGAGGCTATAGATTATTTTGTGAAGCAATCAGGATTGGACAATAATAGTGAAAACTATATAAAAGCTATGATTTCTTATCCTTACGGTTATATGAAGATATGTGAAAGAAGAAGAGAAGGTAAGAAGAAATGGAGTTCAGAGGAATATAGAAAAAAGTTACTAGAAGCTAGGTTAAAGGACGGCTATAGCTTAGTGTAACTTGGATAGTAATTTATAAAGGGTGAAAAGGATGTTAAAGTTAAAGTATGGCGATAAAAAATATCTTTGTCAGTATGATCTTAACATTGAGCTTTTTGAAAAGTTCTCAATACAAGTAGAGGACTTGGTTCCAGTAAGAAGTGTATATATACTAGAGACTTCCAAAGGTAAAAAGATATTGAAGAAGATTGATTACTCTGTTGATAGACTTGATTTTATAACAAAGAGTTTAGACTATATAAAGAGAAGCTTTGAAAGAGCCTTGACCATAGAGCCTTGTAAGGATGGAAACAAGTATGTACAGTGGCAGGATGGAATATATACGCTGCTAGACCTTATTGAAGGAAGAGAATGTGCATTTTCTAATGTGGTGGACCTTTCAATCGGGGCAAGAGACTTGGCTTATCTACACAAAAGTTCTATAGGTATAGCAGAAGAGTTTAAAGACAAAATCAATTTAAATAAGCCTGCTCATTATTTTGCTGATGAAAAGGATGTTACTCTTGGACATCTTCCTGGATATTTCAATTATGCACTTAAAGATATGGAAAAACTTAAAATTCAGGTAGAAGGCTACAAGTATAAAAGTGAGTTTGATCAATATTTTTTGAAGGATATAGATTACTATATAGCAGAGATAAAGCAGTGTATAGAGCTTATAGGAAAAATAAGCTATGATCAATTGTGTAAGGAAGAGGATAATATAGTTTTATGTCACGGAGACTTAGCTCATCACAATATATTGATAAAGGATGAGGAAGCTTATTTTATAGATTTTGATTACTGTAGTATAGATCTAAAAGTAAAGGATATAGAACAGCTTATAACTAAAGCTATAAAGAACTTTGCTTACGATATAGAGAAATATGAGGCTATCATAAAAGCCTATAGCCAGGTATTTTCTATAAAAGAAGAAGAATATAAGTTACTATATATATTACTAAAATTCCCTTCAGATTTTTACACTGCAGCTACAGATTATTATTATAAAAATAAAGATTGGGACGAAGATGTATTTTTAACTAGATTCATCAATAAGTTGGAATTTAAAGAGGACAGAGAAGAATTTCTAAAAATCTTAGGTGATAAAATTAAAATATAGAAATACGAAAAAGGACACTAATACTTCTTAAATATTAGTGTCCTTTTTCACTCTTTTTGTAAAATTTTCACTTTAGAGTTATAAAGTTTTTCAGTAAAGAATAAATTTATATATATATTATATTGATTTATAGGCGTCCAAGGTGTCATAAGCGGTTTTTTTCCAGTTAAAACTGGCGGTATGAACTAGCCCTTTTCTTATTAGTGACTTATACAAGTCTTGGTTTTCTAGAAGTGAAAGGATCTTTAAGCAAATGTCTTCAGTGCTTGTTGGATTGCTTAACAAGGCTGAATCACCACAGACTTCTGGAATAGAAGTTTCAGTAGAGGCTACAACAGGAGTGCCACAAGCCATTGCTTCCAAAGGAGGAAGACCAAAGCCTTCATAGTATGATGGGTAAACAAATACCTTTGCAGCATTATAAAATATGGGCATATCCTCTAAGGGAATAAAATCTGTAAATAGTACCTTATCTTCAACACCAAGGTTAATGGCCTTTTCTTTATAGGTTTCGTAAGATATCCCTTTTTTGCCTGTTACAACTAAGGATAACTTCTTATTGTATTTATGGTGAAGCAATTCAAAAGCCTCTATGAGCCCTAATATATTTTTTCTAGGACTAAAACCTCCCACATATAAAAGAAAATCACCTTCGATACCATATCTTTCTTGAAGGTAATATCTACATTCCTCTTTATTTAGGGGCTTATAAATATCTTCTGCAGCAAGATAAGTTACGAAGATTTTCTCTCTAGGAAAATTAAATTCTTTACATATATCTTCTTTAGAAAAATTAGAGACGGTTATTATACCATCACACTTTTCTATGATACCTGGCATATCCTCGTTAAATATTTTTAGATATCGATCACTACAGGTTTCTGGCATCCTTAAGGGAATGATATCATGAAGAGTTATAACTTTTTTGCAACTAATATTTCCAGAAAGTCCAACACCATTTTGAGGAATATGATATAGGTCCATGTCATTTTCACTTAATACATTTGGTACTCGTATCTCTTCCCAAAAATTATTTAAGCTGCTTTGCTTAGCTATATTAGTTTTAAAATTATTTCTGAACTCTTTTTCAAAATGAAATTCTTCAGGCAAGAAGACTAAATAATTATTTAAAAAATCTATCTGATTCAAATTATTTATAAGTTGATAGGTATAAGTTCCAATGCCGGTACCCCTATACCAATTAGCTGCTCTTCCGTCTATAGCTATATTCATATATAAGTCCTTTCAAATTTCTATATTTTATTATATTAAGCAATTATAAAAAGTGTTAATAAAAGGATATAGCCGCACATATAAATATATAGGAGGTGAGCACTATGATGAGGGAATTTGAAATTGAAAGACAGTTTGATATAAAAATTGAGACACTAAGGCCGAATAAAGGAATATACTATTTGAAATCAAATAAGGGGGATAAATGCTTAAAGAGAATAAACTATGGCGCACAAAAGCTATTGTTTGTATATGGTGCTAAGGAGCATCTTATAAAAAATGGCTTTGACAAGGTTGATAGGTATGAATTGAATATTGAAGGGGAGCCTTTTGCCTTAGTTAATGAAGACCTATATACTCTCTCTCAGTGGATACCAGGAAGAGAGTGTGACTTCCATGAAATAGAGGAAGTTAAGACAGCTGCAAAGACCCTTGCATTGCTCCACGAAGCAACAAAAGGATATGACCCTCCAGAAAACTCCAAACTTAAAAGTGATCTCGGAAGATGGCCACACCTTATGGAAAAACGAATGAAATCTTTAGATAAGATGAGAGACATGACAAGAAAAAGATCTCAAAAAAGTGACTTCGACTTGAACTATATAAAATCAATGGATTTTTACAAGGGACTATCAAAAAGAGCCTTTAATGTAATACAAAGCTCTTCCTATATCGATTTATGTGAGATTGTAGAAAATGATAAATCCTTCTGCCATCATGACTTTACCTATCACAATATAATATTAGGAGATGACAAGGAAGTCTATGTAATAGATTTTGATTACTGCAAGCGTGAGATTAGAGCATACGACATAGCTAATTTTATGATTAAAGTGCTAAAAAGAGTAGATTGGAACATAGAATATGCTAAAGCTATATTAGAATCATATAGCTCAGTTGGTAACTTAAAAGAAGAAGAATATAGGGTTATATTCGCCTTTTTACTATTTCCGCAAAGATATTGGAGACTTGCTAACAGATATTACTATAACGAAGTCAATTGGGGACAAAACACATTTAACAATAAGTTAGAGGGCATCATTAATGAGAAGGATCTTTATCTGAAGTTCATTGATGATTTTAAGGAATTTTATGACCAAAAAGAGTAATAATAAATTTAAGCTGCCATAGAGGTAGCTTATTTTTATGTGCGTTGAAATTTATGTGTGCTTTCTTCCGATGATTGAATGAACTACGCATAGAGTTAATATAATTTTCTCCGATAAAGCAGCTAAAATTGTATAACTCACTACGTTCGGACAATACAATTTCTTAACGCTGCTTTATCTACAAAAATTATTTAACTCTAGTTGCTTGTTCATATATCATCTCCTGAAAGCACACATAAATTTCAATAGTAAAAATAAAGCGTATGTAGTTAGAGAGATGTAGGTGTGCCTTCTTACGATTATTAAATTAGCTTCGCAAAGAATTAATATGATTTTCCCAGATTACATGGCTAAAGCTGTATAACTCACTACGTTCGGACAATACAGCTTTACTCTTTAGTTACTATTGGCTATAATCTTCACAATTTTTTTTATTTAATTTATATATAAAAATACATTGTCTTCAAAGAGTAAAGACTAAAAAGTTATGTCGCCTGCCAGAATTTCTTCACATACGTTCAGAAAAGGCAGATGCGCAAAAAATCCCTAATGAAGAACGTATTAGTGATTTTTAAAGCCATTCCATCTGAAAAAATCATTTAATTCTAGTAGCTCGCTAATAGAGCATTTCCTGGAGATACACCTAAATTTCAATAGTAAAAATAAGCGTATGTAGTTAGAAAGACATAGGTGTGCTTTCTTCCGATGATTGGATGAACTACGCATAGAGTTAATATAATTTTCTCCGATAAAGCAGCTAAAATTGTATAACTCACTGCGTTCGGACAATACAATTTCTTAACGCTGCTTTATCTACAAAAATTATTTAACTCTAGTTGCTTGTTCATAGATCATCTCCTGAAGGCACACCTAAATTTCAATAGTAAAAATAAGCATATATAGTTAGAGAGACATGGGGGGAAACTCTTCTGATGGTTAGATGAACTACGCATAGAGTTAATATAATTTTCTTTGATAAAGGGGCTAAAATTGTATGGGAGGTATAGCAAAAAAATCAATGTTACATAGTATATAATGTGAAACATACTTTCAAGGAGAAGTTTATGAAGGTCGGCGACTTAGTAGTTAGAAAGTCCTATGGTAAAGATATAACCTTTAAGATCATAGATATAAGAGAAGATAAAGATGCTGTTTATTATGTTTTAAAAGGTATTAATATAAGAATAATAGCTGATGCCAAGATAGAAGACTTAGAAGAAGTAGATGAGCAGTTTATGGCGGAGAAGGATAAAATATTTAATGCAAGGGTAAATGAAACTATAAAGAGGGTAATGGTTTCTAGAGATGTGGCTGGGCATCAGAATATAACTAGAGTAACCAAGTCTCCCAAGATAATACCTGAAAAAGAATTGACCTTTGGCAGACCAGGGAGAATACTACATGTAGATGGAGATCCACAATACTTAGATGCGTGTATGAAGGTGTACAAGCAACTTAATTTAAATGCTACTGGAAAAGCGATAGTTGAAAAAGACCAACCAAACCAAATAGTTGATATAGTGAAAGAGTTGAAGCCAGACATAGTAGTGCTTACTGGTCATGACGGTCTAATAAAGAATGCAACAGATTATCTTGATTTAAAAAATTATAGAAACTCAAAGTACTTTATAGAATCAGTTCAAAACCTTAGAAATTACAATTCAAGCTATGATGAGTTAGTGATATTTGCAGGAGCATGCCAATCTTGCTATGAGAATATATTGGATGCTGGTGCAAACTTCGCCTCAAGTCCTAATCGCGTTTTAATCCACTGCCTGGATCCTGTATTTGTATGTGAGAAGATAGCTTACACAAGAATAGATCAGGTAGTGTCCATAACTGATGTTATTGAGAACACAATAACAGGGATAAAGGGGATAGGAGGGCTTCAGACTAGAGGGAAGTATAGGGAAGGCTATCCTAAGTCGCCTTATGTGCAATAGAATATGCAATAAAGATTATAATAGTTAAGTTAAAGGAAGGATGTACATTAGATCCTTCCTTACTAATGTCTGTAAATTTTTAAGATTTCAACGTTCATACTATTGTGTTGATATATAGAATATAATGAGTTAATTGGAGGAAATTTCGAGCATAAATTGTTCAATAAGGGTATGGATGTTGGTATAAGGATTCATTTCTTTAATGTTGGAGAGTATAGTTTTTCTTTCTGAAATATACTTGTTTTCTAATTCATGCCCATTTTTTATAGCTTCTTCAATATTTCCATTATTGATTATTTCACGGATAATTCCTGCATCTGCTTTTTTATACTCATCTTTAAGGTGAGCGGTTAAATGCATTGAAAGATCACGCTTTGAAATATGATCATAAACATACTCGAAATGCATTAAAAGCCAAGTTTCAAACCTGAAATTTGAAACTAATAAGGAATAGTTATGGCTAGAATTATTCATATCTATTATTACATCTTGTATATTGGAAGGATCATCGCAATCAAAAACTAAATATTTTTTATGGTGAATATATCTGCTAATATTCTCGTCTTCTGATAAAAATTTCTCAGCAAAATTAAAAACAGTCCTAGCATTTCCATCAGCAGATTCAGTTTCTATCTTTATTTCAGTAAATTTATTTTTAGATATGATATCTTTAAAATAATCTAAATAGTGTTTTTCACTCATACCCTCGCAAAATAGAAGTATTTTACCTATATATTCTCTTTGGATTTCAATTTTATTTTTAGGTGAAAGTATAGTTCTACCCATTTAATCACCGCCTAGAATATCATCATAATTAAAAATTGGAATTGCACCATATTTACCTTGAAGGTAATCTTTACTAAATGTTGCATCTTCTCTTATCTTTAAATCTGATAAGGAATATAATTTAGATTCTCCCATATTGTTTTTGTCTACAAATAGTATTTCATCTCTTCTAAATTGATCTTTATTTAATAAAGAAATATCATGGGTTGTAAAAATAAGCTGGGCCTTTGTATTAGAGCTGGATTGAAAAATATCTATAATTAATTTAGTAAGTAAAGGGTGAAGTCTAGCTGACATCTCATCAACAATAAAAATTCCACCTTGTTCAGTCATGTCTAGAATACTTTGAATATAGGATAAGAAGCGCAAAGTTCCAGTGGATTCTTGAAATATATCAAAATATCGTTCACCACAAGGATTTCCTTCAGCATCATAACTATTATGAATGGTTTTCACAATAGTTTTTTCTTTTTCCTTTCCAGTAGATTCATCTATGACTATTTTCTTATCAATTTTAAGTCCAACTATTCCAACATCAATTTGTTTTAAATATTTCTCTATTCTATTTCTGAAATTTACATCTTCTATTAATTTTTTATGGTAGCTAATAGATCCAGCAATTTTCTTTATACTAAATTCAAATAATATTTCTGAATAAACGTTAAATTCTTTAACAAAGAAATCAATGAAATCTTCAAGAATTTTCTCCTTGCTAATATCATCTAAGAAGTATTCTAAAACTGATATATATAAACGATCACTAGGAATTTTGGTATATGACTGTAAGAACTTTTCATATTCTTTACCAAAAGTAACAGCATCATTGTCACGTTCAAATACCTTTTTATCATTAATATAATACCATTCATTTATTACTTGCTTTGAAGTACATTCAAAACCATATTGAAACAGTTTATTATTATAAGAAAAAATAATATCAAATTCAGATAGATCACTTATTTTATTAGATAAAAGGAATGGTTCCAGTTTATTTGCTATTTTTTGTGAAGATGAGTCAATGTTACGTGCTAAATCTATATTTTCATTTTCTCTTTTATTAAGAAATTGACTAAAGATATATTGCTCAAAAAAGAACATTGCAGATATTAAATTGGATTTTCCTGATGCGTTAGCACCATAAATAGCTGTTGTTTTTAACAGTTTTAAATCCTTTGAAACATCTAAAATATGAGATGGATGTTGTTTATATGAACTTGCTCTAAGATCAAGTATTACTTCATCTTTAAATGATGTGTAGTTTTTTGCTTTAAACATTATAAGCATTATAGTTACCTCCTGTTATAAGTTCTAATTACATTATATCAAACTAAATATTTAAATTAAATGAGAAAATTTCTGAAATATAATTATATTATAGACGATTTTTAATTAATATAAACTCAAAAGTTAGAAAAAATCTGAAAATTATTTATTACAAACGACTTAGTAAGTTTATAAATGTATTTCTCCAGAAACTATAGCTAGGTTTTAAGCTTTGATCATTTCGCTAAAGATGGTGTTTTGTAGCAATGACATAGGACAGGCACTTTTAAGCAGATTATTAGGTAAATGCCAGTCCTATTTACAAGCTGCTCTCTAGCATTCTTTTTGGGTCCAGCTTGCACACTGCACAAAACAATGTTTAGCGGCTACGCCCAAATGTATAAGCTTTAAGTTGAAATATAAATAAAAGTGTATTTAAAGATGCGTAAAGAAAGATGAAAAGTATTATAATTTAATGAAATAGTATCAATGAGGATATAGAGAAAATTAGTGATGATTATAAGCAGTATGACACAGTTGAAGGATTTTCTAAAGTTGTCATGATGGAAAAGATTGAAGAAAACAGCTTTAACTTAAGTGTATCAAGGTATGTAGAGAACTTTGAGAGGGAAGAGCTTGATCTTAATGTAATCAATGCCAAGGTAAAGTATTTGGAGCAAAACTTATCAAAAATACAAAAAGAAATAAATAATTATCTTG
This sequence comes from Clostridium manihotivorum, assembly GCF_004015185.1. GTDB lineage: Bacteria > Bacillota > Clostridia > Clostridiales > Clostridiaceae > Clostridium_AR > Clostridium_AR manihotivorum. Next base: position 1,431,544 of record NZ_CP025746.1, read on the forward strand.
ATTAGGTTATATAGGGTTGCAGATAGAATATTTCTGCAATCCTGCAATCCTGCAATACAAAATTCAATTACCTATTATTAACATAAAACTGAGCTGCTAGAATAAATCTTTTTATTGCACAAAAATGTTATAATATGTATATTGACTAAGACAATATTTTCTATTATAATAATAATATATTTACCTGGACAATATTTTTGTTGGAGGTGACCATTTGATTGGACTAGAATATATACTTGGTTTATATAATATGCAGCATATAGATTTGGCAGACAAGCTAGGGATAAAAAAGCAAAATATCAATCTTTGGATTAAAGGAAGGCAGAATATTTCTAAAAAATATCTTCCTATATTAGAAGATATATTTGGAATAGATCAGCAGTATTTTGTTAAAGAACTAAGTGAAATTGAAAAGTTAGAAATACAAAAAGAAAAGCTTAAAAAGGATCTAAATCCTGTTATCAGAGAGCATGAAGAAAAGTACTTAATAGGTGAAATAAATGACTTTGGAAAGGTTCCTATTTATGATAAAGAAGAACTTAATACAATGGAGAGGACCATTGAAAAAGCAAGGCTAGTTTCAAGATTTAAAAATGCTATGGAGATTCTAGATGATAATCCTTATATAGACACTTATAAGCTTATTGTTGAACTAATGGAAAAGGCTCAACATGAGGTTATTGTTCATAAAACTATTGAAGCTTTGGCTCATTATCTAGAGTTATTGCCAGATAGAGTATCCACTGGAGAAGAGCAGGATGAGTTTGAAAGTGAAATTTTTGAAGTGTTTGATGATAATAATTTTTAACTAAAGTAAAACAAGGGTGATGTGAAAATGAGATACTATTATGATGGCAAAGCCAAAGTATTCAAGATGAGAGGAAGAGTACACGATAAGATAATTTTATATAATGTCAATTACAAAAAGCATATTAAAATTAGGCATCCAGAAATAGATATCTCCAAAATAGACGAGATCTTAAAAGAGCCTGATTTTGTGTATAAGTCATCGACAAATACTAAAATCTACTATTATGAAAAGGAATATCTAGACTATACTTATAGAGTTGTTATAGGTAGTTTTAAGAAGAGTACCAAGGAAGTGATAACTGCATATAAGGTTAATAATAAAAATAAGCTTACCATAAAACATGCATATTGTGTTTATGATAAAGAAACCCATTTAGAGTTTAGAGCTATGAAAAGGGAATTATATGATGATTTAGATTATTACTATAAATTATTTAATATCGCAGAATAAAGATATTTAGGAGGAGTTATTTATGTCAACAGCAAACATAGGATTTGAGGAAACGTTATGGAAAGCAGCAGACAAACTAAGAGGTAGTATGGACTCAGCAGAATATAAGTACGTGGTATTAGGGCTTATATTTGTAAAATATATATCGGATAGATTTGAAACTAAATACAATGAACTTGTTGAAGAAGGGGACGGATTTGAAGAAGATAGAGATGAATATGAATCAGAAAATATCTTCTGGGTTCCTAAAGAGGCAAGATGGGATTTCATAAAAGATAATGCCAAGGATCCAAAGATTGGTCAATTCATAGATGATGCAATGATATTAATTGAAAAGGAAAATCCAACTTTAAAAGGTGTTCTTGATAAAAGATATGCAAGACCTGAACTTGATAAAAGAAGACTTGGTGAACTTATAGATCTTATTTCAACAATAAAACTTCATAAAAATGGAGAAAAGGATTTATTAGGTAGAGTGTATGAGTACTTCCTTGGACAATTTGCTAGTTCTGAAGGAAAAGGTGGTGGAGAATTCTATACACCAACTTCTGTAGTTAAAACTTTAGTAGAAATGATTGAGCCCTATGAAGGTAGAATTTACGATCCTGCTTGCGGATCCGGTGGTATGTTTATACAAAGTGAAAAGTTCGTAGAAGAACATCAAGGAAAGATAGAGAACTTATCTATTTACGGCCAAGAACTTAACTCAACAACCTGGAAACTATGTAGAATGAACCTTGCAATAAGAGGACTAGATGGTAATATAGGACCACATCATGCAGATACTTTCCATGATGATCTTCATAAAACTTTAAAGGCAGATTACATATTGGCTAATCCTCCTTTTAATATAAGTGACTGGGGCGGAAATAAGTTAACAGAAGATGTCAGATGGAAATACGGTACTCCACCAGAAGGAAATGCTAACTATGCATGGCTAGAGCATATGGTATATCACCTTGCACCAAACGGTTGTGCAGGAATAGTACTGGCAAATGGAGCATTAAGTTCAAATACTTCCAATGAAGGAGTAATAAGAAGGAACTTAATAGAAGCAAAGCTTGTAGATGCAATAGTAGCATTACCAGATAAGCTATTCTATTCAACAGGTATTCCGGTATCCTTATGGATATTAAATAGAAATAAAAAAGATAATCCTAAGTTTAGAAGCAGAGAAGATGAAATATTGTTTATAGATGCTAGAAATCTAGGAACAATGATTGATAGAAGGCATAGGGAATTAAGTCCAGATGACATTAAGAAAATAGCTGAAACTTATCATAATTATAGAAATATAGATGGAAAATATGAAGATATACAAGGATTCTGTAAAGCAGCTAAGCTAGAAGAAGTAAGAGAACATGAATATGTACTAACACCTGGTAGATATGTAGGCATAGAGGAAGCTGAAGATGATGGAGTTCCTTTTGAAGAAAAGATGGAAGCTCTAACAAGTGAGCTTGGTGAGTTATTTGCAAAATCAAGAAGACTAGAGGATGAGATAAGAAAGAATCTAGGAGGCATTGGGTATGAGTTCTAATAAGGAAATAGAACTTAATAATGGTTTTTATGAAAATATAAAAGCAACCTTAGATGAAGCACGTAAAAAAGCATATGCATCTATTAATTTTTATATGGTAGAAGCTTATTGGAATATAGGAAGGCTAATAGTTGAGGAGCAAAAGGGTGAAGACAGAGCTGAATATGGTGAATTTATTTTAAAAAGACTTTCAAAAAAGCTTACTGACGATTTTGGTAAGGGATTTACAGTATCTAATCTTAAAAATATAAGACAATTTTATTTGGTGTTTAACAATAGCTACGCACTGCGTAGCGAATTGAGCTGGACTCACTATAGACTATTAATGAGAATAGGAAATGAAACTAAAAGAAATTTTTATATAGATGAATGTATAAAAAGTAACTGGAGCACAAGACAGCTAGAAAGACAAATCAATTCATTCTATTATGAAAGACTGTTATCTACTCAAGAAAACAGTAAAGATGAAGTTAGAAATGAAATAAAAGGATTAGAACCTTCCAAAAGTATAAATGATATGGTAAAAGACCCTTATATATTGGAATTCTTAAATCTAAAAGAAAATAAGAAGTTCTTAGAAAGAGATCTTGAGCAGGGCTTAATAGATAACTTGCAAGATTTTCTATTAGAACTTGGAAAAGGCTTCTCCTTTGTAGGAAGACAGAGAAGAATAACAGCAGATGGAGAACACTTCTATGTTGACTTAGTTTTTTATAATTATTTGCTTAAATGCTTTGTTCTTATAGATCTAAAGCTAGGAAAACTAACTCATCAAGATATAGGACAGATGGATTTCTACGTAAGGTATTACGAGAAAGAAATAAAAGGAGAAGATGATAATCCAACCATAGGGATTATATTATGCTCTGAGAAGAATGAAACGATAGTAAAATACTCAATTTTAGAAGAAAGCAAGCAGATATTTGCTTCAAAGTATATGCTCTATATGCCTACAGAAGAGGAATTGAAGAGGGAGATAAATAGGGATAGAGAGATTTTAGAAATTGAAAATGAGGAATTGAGAACTGAAAACGTGACGAATAAAATTACAGGAGGAGCTGGGGATGAGTTTTAAGGTTTCTGATATATGTAATATAAATAAAAATAATTTATCTGCTAAGGATAATCTAAGTTTTATTAATTATTTGGATACTTCCAATTTGAATGAAGGAGTAATAGATAATTTACAAAAATTAATTATTGGAGAAGATACAATACCAAGTAGAGCAAAAAGGAAAGTAGAAAAAGATGATATTCTAATATCTACAGTTAGACCAAATCAAAAACATTATGGGATAATTAAGAAAATTGAAGAAAATTTAATTGCTTCCACTGGTTTTGTAGTATTATCAGCAAAAGAAGATGTAGTAGATGCAGAGTATTTATATAGATTTTTAACACAGGAAGCAGTAACAGAATATTTGCAAGCAGTTGGTGAAACAAGCACATCTACATATCCGTCTATAAAACCAAGTGACATAGGCGGATTAGAAATAGAATTACCAGCACTAGAAGAACAAAAAGCAATAGCAAAGATTTTTTCGGATTTAGACGAAAAAATAGAAACCAACAACCAAATCAATAAAAGGCTAGAAGAAATGGCTCAAACTATTTTTAAACAATGGTTTGTGGATTTTGACTTTCCTAATGAAGATGGGGAGCCTTATAAATCTAGTGGTGGAGAAATGGTTGAGAGTGAGATGGGGATGATTCCTAGGGGATGGGAAGTTGAATCTTTAGATAAGATAGCAAATTATTTAAATGGATTGGCTATGCAAAAATATAGACCTAGTGAGGATGAAGATGGATATCCTGTTCTTAAGATAAAGGAGTTAAGACAAGGAAATACTGATTCAAGTAGTGACTTATGTTCATACGAAATTCCAAATCAATATATTATTGAGGATGGAGATGTTATATTTTCATGGTCTGGTAGTTTGTTGGTAGATATATGGTGTGGTGGGACCTGTGGGTTAAATCAACATTTATTTAAGGTCACATCGAATGAATATGATAAATGGTTTTATTACTTTTGGACTAAGTTATATTTGGATAAGTTTATTAGAATTGCTGAAAGTAAGGCTACAACCATGGGCCATATTAAAAGACAAGATTTGGCTAACTCACTAATAGTGTTGCCTTCAAAAGGAATATATAGAAACGCTAACATAATATTAAAACCGATTTTAGATAAAATAATAGATGGTAGAGTAGAATCAAGAAAGCTAAGTGAGTTAAGGGGTGAATTGCTTCCTAAATTAATGTCAGGAGATATAAGAGTAACATTAGAATAGTATATTAGTATAGTTATTAAATTAGATATATTTTATATTATTTAAATAAATAGTGAAGATGAATTATTTATTGGGGGAATTGAGATGGAATTAACAAGAGTAGAGAGGATTATATTAGCAAATCAGTATAGGATTCTGGAAGCACTTTATCCAGAAGATGCAGAAAGTTATGCAAATAATAGGAAAGCACTTGAAGAAGGTTTTGAACTTCATTATTCGGAGTTATTTGGATCATTATCTGAGAATGAATTAAACTCTGAAGAGTGTAGAGAAGTAATAGAAATACTTAATCTGTACAGAGCTTTGACATTTTCGTATGAAGAGCTAGAAGATAAAAGTGATCTAGATGAATACGCTGTAATGTTCAGAGGGTTTGATTTAAATGATGAGTATGAAGGAAAAAGAGTCATATATGCTAGATATTTTATTAACGACTTAGATAGATTTGAGGAACTTAAGTATGGAAAGTCATATGCAGAGTGCAATAGTCATAGTGAAATGATGCCTAAATATAGAAGAATGCTTGATAAGTGGCAAAAGTTAGGCAAAAGCTTCGAGCTAACAAAAGATCAAATTATTTCAATTGTGAAATAAAGAAGGCAATTGCTATGAAAGATAACATAGAATTGATTACAAAGATTTTAGAATTTGGGTTAGCAATTACTTCAGTTATTGGAGCATTTATTTCATGGACAAATTCAAAGAAAACTAAGAAAGACGTTGACTATATAGAAAAAGTTAAAAAAGAAATTCTAAACAGGGAAAGTATAGAGCAAATAGGGATTGTCAGAGAAGCAGCTGCTAAAATAAAGGAAATTATGAAAAGTTACTTTCTCAGAAGTAATAGAATCAATGTAACTGGGAGGAATTTTAAAAAAGATATAACTCAAATCAAAGAAGCATTAACTATAATTAAGGAAAATAGAGATATTTTCCAAAACAGTGAAGCAAATTGCTCAGATATAATATATTCAGAAGTAAATGTTCTGGTTGAACAAATGACTGAATTTGAAAATGATGAAGATAACCTAAAAAGGTCTATGAGAGAAACAGATAATAAAATGGATAACTTTTTAGCTAATTTAAAGGAACTAAAAAATAGCTAAAAATTCAACTAAAAATCTTTATAAATATAATGATTTAAATAGTATTAGATATTAAGTGATATTTATATATGATGCTAAAATATTTAGTAATGCAATGAAGTGGCCGTTATTGTGTTGATTGATGAAGAGGGGGAAGGGAATTGAGTTTACTAGAAAACTTTACAGAGGATTTATTAGAGCAAGCAGCTATAGAGATACTGCAAGAGATGGATTATACCTATGCTTTTGGACCAGATATTAGCTATGGTGGAGATTATCAAGAAAGAAAAAATTATAGAGATTGTATATTAGAACAAAGAATTAAAGATGCTTTATTTACTATAAATAGACATCTACCACAAGAAGCACTGGATGAAGCTTATAGAAAGATAATTAGCTTTAATAGTCCAATACTTGAAGAAAATAATAGATATTTTCATAATGTTTTAGTTGAAGGGATAGATGTATCTTTTAGAAAAGATGGAGAGCCTAAAACTGAAAAGGCGTATATTATAGACTTTAAAAACCCTAAGAAGAATGATTTTTTAGTAGTTAATCAGTTTACGATAATCGAAAATGAGGAAAGAAGACCAGATTTAATTATATTTGTTAATGGTATTCCTTTAGTAGTAATTGAGCTAAAATCAGCTACTGATGAAAATGTAGGTATTGAAAATGCATATTATCAAATACAGACCTATAAGCATGATATTCCTAGTCTTTTTAATTACAATGCTTTCTGTATTCTATCAGATGGGATAAATGCCAAGGCTGGCACTATTACATCAAATCAAGAGAGATTCATGAATTGGAGAAGCATTGACGGAATTAACATTACTTCCTTAGATGTACCACAATATGAAGTAATGCTGAGAGGAATGCTCCAAAAGGAAAGATTTTTGGATATTTTAGAGAATTTTTTGTTATTTCATAAATCTAAAAAAGATATTTATGATTCAGAAGGAAATAAAATTGGTGATCATGAGACTCTAATAAAAATACTAGCTGGCTACCATCAGTACTTTGCAGTGAAGAAAGCAGTTGAAAAGACTAAGCTTGCAAGTAGTGAAGATGGTGATAGGAAAGCTGGGGTTATTTGGCATACTCAAGGTTCAGGAAAGAGTTTTTCAATGCTTTTTTATGCTGGACAAATTGTAAAAAATCTTAGTAACCCAACTTTAGTAATACTAACAGACAGAAACGATCTAGACGATCAGTTGTTTGGAACTTTTGCTAACTCTATTGGCATTTTGAGAGAAAATCCAAAGAGAGCAAATGTAAGAAAGCTAACAGATGAGCAGAAAAAGTCTAATATTAAAGCTAAAGATAATTCGAAAGAAATAAATGGATTGTTTGATTTATTAAATGAAAGACAGTCTGGAGGAATAATATTTACAACTATACAGAAATTTAAGCCTGAAAATGGCGAAATGCCAGTTTTAACTGACAGAAGAAATGTAATTATAATTGCGGATGAAGCACATAGAAGTCAGTACGGATTAGAAGCAAAAACTGATATAAAAACTGGTGAAGTTAAATATGGTTATGCTAAGTACCTAAGGGATGCACTACCTAATGCTTCTTTCATAGGTTTTACAGGAACACCAATAGAATCAGAAGATAAGTCTACTCCTGCAGTTTTTGGAGAATATATAGATATTTATGATATGACTAGAGCAGTTGAGGATGAAGCTACAGTAAAGATATACTATGAAAATAGAATTATCAAGTTAGAGACAGATGATGAAGAACTTAAAAATATAGATGAAGAGTTTGATGAAATAACAGAGGGACAAGAAGAGTTCGATAAAGAAAAATACAAATCAAAGTGGTCAAGACTAGAAGCAGTGGTAGGATCACCTAATAGATTAAAAAAGCTAGCACAGGATGTAGTCAACCACTATGAAGAAAAAGCAAAAACTATTGATGGAAAAGCTATGATTGTATGTATGAGCAGAAGAATAGCAGTTGATTTGTATGATGAAATAGTTAGAATTAGACCAGATTGGCATAGTGATGATGTCGAGAAAGGAAAAATAAAGGTAGTAATTACAGGGTCAGCTGGTGAAAAAAATGATAAACTACAAAAACATATTGGTGGTAAACAAAGAAGAGATACTCTAGCAAAAAGGATGAAAGACAATAAAGATGATTTAAAGATAGTAATAGTTAGAGATATGTGGCTCACAGGTTTTGATGTTCCTTCTATGCATACTATGTATATAGACAAGCCGATGCAAGGACACAACCTAATGCAGGCTATTGCAAGAGTTAATAGAGTCTTCAAAGATAAATCTGGAGGAGTAGTAGTTGACTATCTTGGAATTCTTGAAAGTTTGAAAAAAGCTCTAAACGAGTATACCGATAGTGATAAACAGAACACAGGTATAGATACATCAGCAGCAATAGCTGTTATGCTTGAAAAACTTGAAATACTTCAAGATATGGTTCATGGTCTCGATTATTCAGCTTATATGGGAACATCACAAGCGGCTAGAATAAGAGCAATTACCAGTGGAATGAACTTTATACTAGGTATGGAAGAAAAAGAACAGAAAGACTTTAAACTATTTGCAACAGAACTTGCTAAAGCTCATTCCTTATGCGCAGCTACTGAGGAGGGAAAAGATTCAGCTTTAGAAGTCAGCTATTTTAAAGCTGTAAAAGCAAGTCTTGTAAAATTAGATACAAAAAATGTGTATAAGAAATCTAAGAAAGAGATTGAAGCCAGAGTAAATCAAATTCTTGAAAGATCAATTATATCAGAAGATGTTATAGATGTATTTGATGTAATGGGAATAAGCAAACCAGAGATATCCATACTTTCAGAAGAGTTCTTAGAAGAAGTAAGAACCATTAAACATAAGAACTTAGCTGTTGAAATGCTTAAGAAACTTCTTGAAGGTAATTTAAAGGCCATGGAAAAGAAAAACCTTGTAAAGTCAGAAAAATTCTCTGAAAAGTTAAAGAAAGCATTAAATAAGTATAGGAATCAAGCCATAACTAATGCAGAAGTTATAGAAGAGCTCATCAGAATGGCTCAAGAAATAAAAAACATGAGAGACAAAGAAAAAGATTTAGGTCTTAATGAAGACGAAATTGCTTTCTACGATGCATTAACAGCTGACAATATAATAAAAGAATTTATGGACGATGAAACTCTAAAGAAAATTGCTCATGAGTTAACACTATCTATAAGAAATAATATAACTATAGATTGGAGCGTAAGAAAGAGTGCTCAGGCAGGCATGAGAAAAATAATAAAGAGATTATTGAAGAAATATGACTATCCACCAGAACATGCAAAGCACGCACTAGAAATAGTTATGAGACAAGCAGAGCTTATGTGCGGAATTGTTGACTTATTTGAAATATTAGCAGATAGGGTTGCTGAAGATGAGGACGATTATAACATATAAAATTTCAGGAGGAGAATCTATGGCAGATATAAAATTTGAAATAAAAGAAAACCTAGGGATTATTTCAGAATCAGCTAAGGGATGGAAGAAGGAATTAAACCTAATTAGCTGGAATTATAAAGAGGCTAAATATGATATTAGAGAGTGGGATTCAGACCATAGTAAGATGGGTAAAGGGGTTACTTTTAATAGGGATGAACTAATAGAATTAAGAAATATATTAAACTCAATGGAATTATAGTTAAGAAGCCGGAGTTAAAACTTCGGCTTAAAACTTACATAGTGTTGCTATATAATTGAATATTAAATATAAAAAGTAATTAATAGAATATTATAAATTATAAGTCAATTGTAGTAAAAAAGTGATATTAAAAATCAATAGGGGGATTATCATGAAAGATTTGATTTCATTCTTAAAAACCGAATTTCCTAAAGATGCTCTTGACATACAAGAGTGTATAGATCTTCTTAATCAGTGCATTGATGGAAGCGTTGAAAGTATCAAAGGTGCCTTCAATGCTGCAATTGACAAGCGAGATTATCAGAGCTTAACAAACCTACAAGAAATGCTTCAATCAATAGATAAAATTCAAATTAAGTTGGAAGAATACTCAAGTTTACTGCAGTTAGATGATGAAATTGAAGAGAAAATAATTCAAAAGGAAAGTTTTGAAGATGAATCAAAAGAGCTTCCTGACTATGATTCTCTTAGAGTAGATCAAAATATACCTTATACGCTCTATGATGATTATACTCATAAAAGGCCAGCTGGGTTTGAAATTTTTGGAATGAGACAAGATGCAAAAGATTGGAAAGAAGTACTCATTAAAACTTGTGAAATATTGGCTGAAAAGGACCCTGTGAAGTTTAATACTTTTGTAAATGACAAATCAATGCAGGGACGTAAAGTTTCCTACTTTTGCAATGATCAGAAAGGTATTAGAGCTCCACGACATGTTAAAGGAACGGATATTTATCTGATGACAAATATGAGTGCCAATCAAGTTAGGAACGTTATCGAAAGAATGCTTAGAAGATATGAGATTAAGATTAATAATTTTAAGATTTATTTGAAAGCAGATTATACTGCCAGACATGAGTGATTCTTCAAAGTGTAAAATATAAATTATTATTTTACACTAAGTAATTATAAAGAAAGAAAATAAAAGACTAATAATATTTGATTTATGGAGAATTTTAATGTTAAAAGATAACAAAATATTAAAATATATTGACGATGTTCAAGAAGTTTTAGAAAAAAATCAGTATAGAGTTCAAAGATATAGAAATAATTTAGAGTGGTTTAAGAATAGAAAAAAACAAATTAATAATAGCATTATAAGAGTAGCTATTATGGGTATAACTAGCAGCGGAAAATCTACATTAGTAAATGCAATACTTGGAGAGCAGATTCTACCAGTAGCAATAAAACCAAGTTCTAGTATTATAATTACTTGCTCTAAGGCAAATGATAGACAGGCTACTATATTTTTTGAAGATGGAACTTGCAATATATTAAAAGGTAAAGATTTAAATGAGAAAAATATAGGAAAGTATGCTGATGAGTCTAATAATCCCAATAATAAATTCAAGGTGGTACAAATAGATATTACGACACCAGCGTTTTTATTAGGAGATAATATACATATAATAGATAGTCCAGGTTTAGATGCATGTAATCTAGATATGCATGAGAGACTTACTATTGAAGTATTATTACCAACAATAGATATTTGCATTTTTTTAACTACAGTTAAAGCAAATAGTGATGCAGTAAATGTAGAGAAAATTAAAATTGTAAATAGTAAAGAAAAGCAAATTATTCTTGTGCAAAATATGATAGATTCCATTGAAGCTAAGATTGGAAAAAATGGAGTAGTTGTAGAAGATAAAAGAGAAATTTTAAAGAAGCATAAAAAAAGGGCTGAAAATCTTTTGAAAAGTGGAACAGGTACTAATAATAACTTTGAGGTTATTCAATTATCAGCACTTAATGCATTAAATGGAATAATGAGAAATGATAAAGCTTTATATAATGAGTCCAATTTAGATAAATTTAATAAAGCAATTAAGTCATGTATAGTAAAGATTGCTCCTAAGCTAGAACAGCAAAGAATTGAAAGTATTTCAGATAAAATTCATGAAATAATAAACCAGGAAGAAAAAATAATAGGTAAAAATCAAGCAGGAAATATAAGTAATATAATAGCTGTAAGTGATGATGAATTCAGAGAGTTTGTAATTGAGTTTGAGGATTCAAAGGAAAATATAAAATTGAAAATAGATGAAATAGATAAAATTACGAGAGATACAATTACGAAGATTAGTGAATCTAATTCAACTGAGATTGACGGATATGAGAGTATAATTGAAGAGATTAATAAAAAAAATAGACAAATCGAAAATAGCATTATAGATATAGTAAAAGGTAGGGAAGCAAATAAGCAAGAATTGTACAGAAAGCTTAATTTAGACATGAGACAGGATTATTCTTTGCCAAGTATGGAAAGTAAGAATTTAGAGGTAAAGCATAAGTATGAAACAAAAACAATATATCATGAAAAAAGTGGCTTATTAAATTGGATAAAAAGAAAAGCTGCTAGTCCTTTTGATGCTGACTGGGGATATGATGTAGAATACAAAGATGTGAAAGTTATAGATAAAGACTCTACAATAAAAATGGTTGAGAACATATGTAATCAAAATAAAGCTAAATATTTAAGTGTTTTAGAACAGTGGAGAACTAACTATTATAGAGCAATAAATTTATTTAAGGAAGAGTTAAATAAACAAAAACAAGAGTATGAGGAAAAGTTAAAGAAAAAAGTTGAAACTGATGAGATACAAGATGTAATTAAAAATCTTAAGAACTTGCTTAAAAGTTTAAAAGTAAAAAATAATAATGATGTAGAAGAATCAATAGCAGTTACAATAAGTGAAGATAATAATGCGTGCGTTAAAGAAAATAAAGTTATAATTTCAAGGGCTCAGTATGACATGTATATATTAAGTAATCAAATTATTGAAAAAAATTATTTAAAAATTGGAGAATATATTAAAGAAAATGGAAATGAAATTCTAAAAGTAAAAAGTAATCAAGTTTTTTGGACATGGGATCTAGAGCCATGTATTGAGTTCATTTCAAGAGTTTGTGGTATAAGTTTCACTGAAGAAGATTTGACTAATATTAGGAAAAAAGGAGTTCTACTTAAAGAAAGTATTTTTATTGTATATGAATTATGTGAAAATAAAGAGCATTTATATATTGAGTTAAGCAATATAAAGAATCAAATATTTAATATGTATATTTTATTTAATGGTATTCAAATAGGAAATACAGAAAAGCAGATTATTAATAATAATATTCTTCAAGAATTTTCACATAATAATACAATTGTAGTTAATATGGTTATAGATTCTTATAAGGAATTTATCAATGCTGATAATATAAGCGAGCTTTTATTAGAAGTTGAAGTATTAAAAAATAAGTTTCTAAAGAAAATGTATAAGGTTAAGGAAGGATATATATTAATTAATTCTAAGAACCCAATGTATAATATTGCATTAATAGAATGCCAGGAACAAAAGAAGCTTATTTTAAGTTCTTATAGAACTCTAAAATTAAAATTATTTAAGAGTTCATTATTAAGGGGGAAAAATGATCAGGCAGTTGTAGAAAAGATACTAAAGCATTATGCAGATAAAAAATAAAATTATTTTAAAAGATATAAATTTGGGAGGAACTATGAAAGATAAATCAATTGCAATTCAATGTGATGAAATGACACAAGAAGTAATGAAAGACTTACAACAGACGATGGAAAGTTCATTTTGTAGAACATCAGAAAGTTTAAGTGAGGAAATTGTACAAAAGTTAGAACCAATCAGTAGTTCTTTAAGCAAGCTTAGAAATGATTTTTCTGATAGCAATGAAGAGAATATTGAAAAGTTAGATGAGTTAATTGAGGAGATAAGTAATATTTCAAAATCAATAAAAGAAAGTGTAGAACAACAGGTTAAAAGTATATTAATAGAGCAGGCTCAAGCCATAGAAAAAGTGTTAGTTGATAACACACAAGAGATAAAAGATATAATTGAAGAAAAGGATAATGTTGTTTCAGATAAATTAGGTCAATTTAAGAAGAATATATTAAATGAAATATTAAAGCTTAATGATAAAATCGATGATAAAACAGTTGTCGAAATAATAAACAAGCTTGAATCAAATTTTAATGATAAATTTAATAGTATACAAGAAGAATTGCAATCTGGAAAAGAAGAAATAACAAGTTTAAATATGCAATCTGCAGAGGAAATAGTAAAAAAGATAGAAAATTCAATAGATAGAAATGTTACAACCAATAGAGAAGATATACTTAATGAGATATCAAAGCTAAATCAGAAAATCGATGATAAAACAGTTATCGAAATAATAAACAAGCTTGAATCAAACTTTAGTGATAAATTTAATAGTATGCAAGAAGAATTGAAATCTGGAAAGGAAGAAATAACAAGTTTAAATATGCAATCTGCAGAGGAAATAGTAAAAAAGATAGAAAATTCAATAGATAAAAATGGGGAAACAAACAAGGAAGACATATTGAACGAGATATCGAAGCTAAATCAGAAAATCGATGATAAAACAGTTATAGAAATTATAAACAAGCTTGAATCAAGCTTGAATGATAGATTTAATAGTATGCAAGAAGAGATAGAGTGGGGCAATAAATCATTTTTTGCTAGAATCTTTGGAAGGAAACGATAGAGTAGGATGAGATATATAGATTTAATTAACAATTCAAAGTTTAATGAATTAATTGAGAGGTATTTAAACAATGTTATCGATGGAATAGATGCTAAAGAATATTTCAAGCATTTTACAGAAAACTTAAAGAATCAGGAAATAATTGTTCCAGTATTGGGGATACAAGGTGCAGGAAAAAGCAGTTTTCTTAATTCTATTTTAATGGATGATAATATTTTGCCTACAGATGTTGATGAAACAACTTGTGTTCCAGTAGAAGTGAGATATGGAACTAATACAAGTAAAGCTGAAATATATTTTCATGAAAAAGAAAAGGAATTAGTAGATGTAAGCACTTTAGAAAAATATGTACATAATGATTACAATCCAGCTAATGAATTAAGAGTTTCTAAAATAGTCTTATATAATGAAAGCGAAATTTTAAAGAATAATGTTGTGCTTGTTGATTTACCAGGGGTAGGAAGTTTAACTCCAGAAAATCAGAAAACTACATTAGATTATGTAGAAAAGCTTGTTACTGCTATATTTATGATTAGAACAGTTCCACCTATAACAAGAACTGAAAAGAATTTTATTAACGCATTATGGCCAAAGCTTAGTAATACTATTTTTGTTCAAAATAAATGGAATGATGAAAGTAATGAAGAGGCAGAGGATGCAAAAGAGCATAATCAAAGTGTTTTACAAAGCATTAGCAATTCACATAATGATGAAAGAGATATTAATGTTAACATAGTTAATGTGTATGAGGCAATACAAGGAAAATTTTTAGATAATGATGAGAATTATAAGAATTCTGGAATATTGAATGTAATAAAAGAGATAAAGAATATTTCTACTGACTATAATAAAGATTTGGAAAGTACTTTAAACATGAGAGTAGAGGGAATATTGAATAATATAACTTCTATAATTGAAGATAACAAAAGAATATGTAATAACCAAAATAATCAAAATGAATTAGAAAAAGAGAAAAGAATTATTGAAATAAAGCAGATTCTTAAAGAAAATAAAAAAAATATTAGGCAAATAAAAAACTATGTTTATGATGAGATGGACATTATTATCAGTAGAGTTCTAAAGGATACAAAAGAAAATATTGAAAATACAAGAACAGAACTCAGAAGAATGATAAATACAGGAATAGTTGATGGTGAACTTCTTTCAAATATATATAAAGAAGAAGCTGAAAAGGCAATTAATAATATAATGGAAAATCTGCTAATGAACATGGAAGATCTTACTAATACACTAAATGAAAAACTTGGATTAATAAGAATAAAAGGTTTTGATGGAAAATATGAAAATAGATCATCTTTTAATAAAAAGGAAGCATTTAAATTTGAAAAGGCTGTAAATCCAATATTAAGTATTGGAGGTGGAATAGCAGCAGTTTTTATTGTTGGTGGAGGAATACCTGGAATTATTATAGGTGCTGGAATAGGAATTATATGTTCTATATTTGGAGGACTAATAAATAAAGGTATCAAAAATGTAAGAGTTAAAAGAACAATAGAAGATTTGGAGCCTATAATAACTCAATTGAAAAAAGACTTAGATAAACAAATTGTTGATAGTTTAAGAGGAAAAAGGGACGAGATTGAAAGTGAATTAAATAAACTAAAAGATGATTTAGAAAATGAATGTGATAAGGATATTGAAAAAATAGAAGAACAATACTCAGGTAAATTTGATGAAAAAAATATTGCAGCGCTAGATATGGATTTAGAAGATGTAAAAAGAATGAAGGAGGCTATAAATGAATAATCTTAATAGTTGTATTGAAAGACAAAATAAAATTGATTCTGTTGTGAATAAGGTTAATGATAACAGCATTATAGCAAAAAACCTTCTTATTAAAGAGAGGATAATGAATCCTGCTCATTATATTGTAATGCTTGGAGAGACAAGCGCTGGAAAAAGTGCGTTAATAAACAGTGCTTTAAATAATAATAAAATTTTAATTGAAAATGCAAAACCTACTACTGGAGTAATTACAGAAGTTGTGATTTCTAATAAGAGTGAAGATACATATTTAGCGATAAATAAAGATTCAAGCTTAGAGGAATTAGATAAAGAAACTTTTGATGAACTTGTAGTAAATCCTGATGATAATTTGCATAGGCTAAGATATATTGGAAAATCTAAAGATAATATGTACGAGGGAATGAGACTTTTTGATACACCTGGATATGGATCTTTGATTAGTTATCACGAAGAAGTATTAAAAGAATTCATACCTGAGAGTGATGTTGTTGTTTATGTGGTATCCTACAAATCGGGATTAGGTGATGATGATTTTCAATTTTTAAAATATGTTGGAGAGATAATAAACGATAACGTAGAAGTTGTACTAGCCATCAATATGTGTCCATCTCAATTAAATTCTAGCAATAAAAGAATAAGTGAAATACATGATGCAGTTAATGATTGTATACATAAAGAAGTTAAAGTATTTCTTGTAGAGAGTAATAAAGAAAAGAACTTAGATACAAAAGAATTATGGGATTATATTTATAGAAGTGTAAATAGTGAAGAGAAGATAGAAGAACTTTGCAAAACACTATATAATTATCAAAATTATATTTTAGATGAGTGTAAAATTCGAGTAACTTCACAAATTGCAAGGATAGAATCAGCAGAAGCAGATTTAGAAGAAAAGCTAAATTTAGATAGAGAATTTTTAAATAATAGAAAAGAAATTTTAAAGCTAATAGAAGAGACATTTACTAAAATAGCAGATAAATCTTTAACTTTAATAATCAAATCATCAGAAAAAATAAAGAAAGAAACATATGGATTCATAGATGATTCAGATAGATGGAGTAAGAAGGAAGAAACTTTTGCATATATGCAAAATTATCATATTCCTAAATTAGTAGAAAAAGAAACAGAAAATTTAATGAATTATATTGAAGATGAAATATGTCAATTAGATCAGAAAATTGAAAACATATTAAATACTGCAATTAAAAATTTGCAAACTAAAGTAAGCATAGAAATACCAATATATACAGAAGTGATAGAGAGTATTGTTAAAAAGCATGTTGGAGATGGCATTAAAGAAGGTTTAAAAGAAATGTTTATGAGTGTAGGTGGAAATGGAGGTGTTGGAGCAGGGGTTGCTAATGCGGCAAGTAAAGGACTGAAAAATTTAGGAAACTTATTTGGTAAGACCTTTAGTAGAGAAACTCATAATAATTTAAAACATTTTTTAAAAGTGATAAAAGCTACATCAATTAAAGGTATATCAGTGTATTTAGCTGTTTTTACAGAAGGCATATTCTATTTATATGATGCATTAACATGGCAAGGAAAGTTAAAGGATAGAACAGAGGAAGCAATTTCTGGGTGGAAAATTGATATTGAAAAATCTGTCATTAAAGAGTTGCAGAATTTAAAAGAAGCAAATGAAGATGAAATAAATGATTTATTTGATGATTTTGCAAGAAGCTTTAATAAAGATGAGGATGAGTTAGATAGTATTGAGATAGATGAATTAATTAAGTTAAAATTAGAAATTTTAGAGCTATATAAATAATAATGACAAATAGTCTAAAACGTAGAAGATAAGAATTGGAGATGTAGTGATGGACAATACAATTTTACCTGTTGCAAATAGCAGAAGAAGTAGAGTAAGTAATAAAGAAAGCCAGACTATAGTTAATGGTGGATACCAAGAAGTATATACAGATATGAATTCTACAAGAGTTCATTCTGAGTCAAACAATAATGGCAATAAAGAAGTATTAAATAAATTTTTAACTAATGAAAAAATAATAAGTTCGGTAGCTGATAATATGAGTACAGTTTTAGATATAGCAAAAGAAATAGTTAGAATTAAAGGTAGCAGGATTGAAACTCAAAATACATTAGATATTATGGATAAAGAGATAGATAAATTACAAGCAGCTACAGATGATTATGTAAGACGTGTAAGTGAGGATATAAAGACTTTGGCAAATAGAGCTGAAGTAACTTTAGAACTAATGAATAATCTTACAAATTCATTAAAAGAAAATAACATGAGTGATGATATAAAGGCACTTTTAATTAATGCAGTTTCAAGTTCAATTGATAAGGTGTGGGAAAAGTGATAGATAAAAAGGATATTATTGATATAGCAATTGCACTAGTTAAAGATGAGGAATATAAAAGGGCAAATAGGCTTATTATTGATAAGATGAATCAAGTTCTAGAAAAGAAAACTGAAAGTGACAGGGAGAAAATAAGAGAACTTAATAAAGAAATCTTTATGCTAAACAGAACTATAGATAAATATATATTTAAATTAAAAGAAATAAAAGGTAAAGTATCAAATGATTTATCCTTAAAGAGATTAGAAGATTGTTTAGTGGAGATTGAAAATGAACGCAAAAGAATAATAATAGAGAAGAGAAATATATCATTTAGATAAAGTAATTATTAATATAGAAAGTTATTCTAGTAATAGAAATGCAAATTATCTTGAATTTAGATAATAATTATTTATGAAACTTGATAATAAACTAATATTTCATTGGTCTATTAATTAAGCCTATAAATTGTCAAAGATTAAGTAGGCTAGAGAAAATTCTACTCAATGGTCTATACAAAGAAGAGTTAAAAACACTAAAAGATATTTTAAATAGTATGGAATTGTAAAATTGAAATGAGACATAGGGCTTACCAATAAACCTATGTCTCATAATATTTTAAGTATTTCTATACGTTTTTTATAAAATTTATATTTGTAGAGATCCTGTGTAATGATAGCTTAATTTGTGAAGTTACAATACTTGTCTACTTTAAATGCAAGCTTTAGTTTACTAAGAATACTTGTTTTCATATCAACAACCTTATAATAAGGAATCATTTTAAAATCGGAATACTTCTTCATGGAATAGCCTTTAAAGAAAATATATAGTACAAGTTCCTTTTCTTTTTCATTTAGAGTATTAATGATAGAGCTTATCTGAGACTTTACTTGATTTTGGCAAATAATATCTTCAACATAATTCATATCGCAACAATCTATGTTCTCCAAGTTAGTATCTAACATAACTACCTTAGAACCATCAGTTAACTGTCTTCTTACAGATTTTCTTATAAGACAATTAACTGAATTCTTCATAGCATTAGTAGCATAAGCTACAAATCTATGTTTTTCTGGTTCATAAAGCTTTATACAATTAAATAAAGTTTTATAGCATTCATTTCTTATATCATCAAATTCATATCCACTTACAAAAGATTTCTTACACAGATTTATTATAAAAGGGTTAAATTCTGAAACTAATGTTTCTTTAGCTTCTTCATTATCTTCCTTGCATAGCAGTACTAGATTTTCAATATGTTTATAATCCATAAATATCACCTCTCAACTAAAATATATGCCAGTCGGCATATATCTAAGGAAAAGGAGGTAGATACTCATGAAAATATCAAAACTAGCTATAGATATAGGCCACAATGTTCAATTTGACGGGGGAGCAGTAGGTATAAGATCAGAAAATGAGCTTAATTATGAGGTAGGAACAAAGCTTATAGAAAAATGCAGAGCTGAAGGGCTAAATGTAATTAACTGCACTCCTAAAAGTGCCACTAGCTTATATGATTCTTTAAATCAAAGAGTAAAAGCGGCTAATAATAACAATGCTGATTTCTTTATTTCCATTCATCATAATTTATGTACTGGAGGCCATGGATCGGAGATATTATGTATTCCAGGAGGAAGAGCTGAAGAAGCTGCTAAAATAATTCTTACTGAGATCGCAAAGTTAGGTTTTACGAATAGAGGAGTAAAAGCAAGAAATGATTTGTTTGTACTAAAAAATACTAATATGTCTGCGATACTTATAGAATGTGCTTTTTGTGATAGTCCAGTCGATATGAATAATTATAATCCAGAGAGTATGGCAGAGGCAATATTTAAAGGGATATGCAAAGCATTTGAGCTAAATGTATCAGAAGATAATCGGTCTACTGAGCAAGCTAATTATTATATAGTAGTAAGAGGCGACACATTATATTCAATAGCTAAAAGGTATGGAACTACAGTTGAAAAAATAGCTTCACTGAATAATATTGCCAATGCTGATATTATCTATGAGGGACAGAAAATTAAGGTTAAGTAAAAGTTTTAAGGAGATTGATAGAATAGATTATAATTAAAGAAAGTTGATATTTACCAAGTTATACTAAGTGTCCACATAGCTGCAATCAAATAAAGTAAACAATAAGCTTAAATAGTAAGATAAGTAGAATATAAAGTAATATATATTTAATTAAATAGTCTATTTAGGAGATCAATTATATATACTGAATTGATAAAGCCTGCAATTTTAATGGATTGCAGGCTTTTCTTTATGTGTCTATTTTATTGTAAAACTTGAAGGAATTTATAATGGTATAAGTATATTTACTAATGTGCTTATGTGTGAATATATGACAAAGTCATAGAAGAGCAATTTTTTCTTAAGGTATATAAAATAATTTATAACAGTTGATATCCGAATCTAGCTCAATTCTAATTAAAGACTTAAAATCATTTTTTAAACGTTTTAAGATTATTTCATCTATATACTCTTGGGTTATCTCACTTGCAATAAACTTTCTTTTATTATTTATACAACTTACAATTTCACTACCAGTTCCTGCGAATGGGATATAAACTATTTGATCTTCTTTACTGCTAGCATCCAAAATTCTATCACACAGTTTGAGAGCTTTTACTGTGGGGTGCTTTTTACCATCTGACATGTAAAATCTTTGTTTTGAAGATTGAGAGGCTTCTGTAATATCTGACCAGATTTCATTACATAAAAGTTCATCTTCAAAATTCATATCTATCCAAACATCTGTACAACGTTTCTTATCATTCTTACGTGGTTTACCGTTCGCTCCTAAATCTTTACGATTAGTAGATTCATTTGTGTACTGTGGCTTAAAATAATAAGATGTTTCACATTTCCATGGGACCATAAAGACTAGTTCTTCTCTACATGGAGGAAAACCTTTTTTAGTTCCGAATACATGAGTGTTTTTTTGAGTTATCCAGTTAATTACTTTGAAATATTGATTAGATTCAATCCAATCAGCAAGCTTTGGAAGGGAATATCCATTGCTATAACCGATTGCGCCCCATAGATAAAAGCTGCCAGTATTTTTTAAAATATCTCTAAATTGTAATATGCGTGTTTTGCTCCAAGCAATATATTCTTCTACATCTTCCCATTCGTAATCCCATTCAGCATCTTTTTTATTGGCTATTTTATAATAGGGTGGATCTGCAATAATCAAATCTATTGAATGATTATTAATTAATTTACTAGTATAAAGGCAATCTTGGTTAAAAATATATCCTATCTCATTATTATTAAATAGGTCCATATATACCTCTAAAAATTACTTTGATAAATATATATGAATGAATATTTTGTTAAAGAACATAATTAACTAGTACATTAATTATAAGTATAATTTTCAGGTTATATTATTAATAATGAGATGAAACTGGAATAAGTTATTTAATAAATTAAATTATTTCTAATTTTTTATTTTATTAATCCTAAAATTGGCCACAATTTATATAGAGGTGATAGTATGGCCAATAGGAAGAACAGAACAAATATTATGTATAAAAATCTTATAATGAAATCATTTATACAAAACAAAAGAAGAGAGCCACTATACATAGTTATTAAATTATTAAGAAATATCAATGAAGAAGCTAAACAAGCTTTAAACTTAAATGAAGATGAGGAAAATATATTATTAAATGTTGAAGAAGAAGTTAAATTTCAGGTATATTTCGATGAGAAAGATGATGAGATATATGCAAGTATAGATGAAAATACAAATTTTATAAAGTTGGTGAGATTTGTTAATAACAAATTTGATGAAATGAAGGAAAAAAAGTTGATTACTGGAGATTCGCAAAAAAATTGCTTAATAGGTACAATCAAATTTTTACGAGAAAAGTATGGAAGTGATTTAAGCGGTTTTCAGAGTAGAGTAAATTTTATGCTTGGTGATATTGTTTCATTTGAATTAACAAATAATCGAATCTTAAGTTCTAAAAAAATTTCAGGTACATTAACTACATATATATATAATGATATATACATGTATAAAGAAGACTATAAAAGATGTAAATTGGGAAACGTAGATCAAATATTTGAAGATCAAGATATATTACCTTGTGAAAATGTAGTAAATAGGTTTTTAGATATACTTCTTTTTGATAAAAGGATGCAATTGATTAGTGGTGAAAGGTTGAATTTTTTATTAAAAGGTGTTCCTGGAACGGGGAAGTCGACCGCTGTTGATAACTATCTGCATAAAATTGGAGTTGTAAATACCGAAAATATTTGCAGAATAAATGTTCATTCAGGTACTAGCAATAGTGATTTGATGCAAGGCATAGGAATAAGTTTAAAAGGAGTAGATATTTTATACACTGAAAAACAAGGTATGGTTCTTAGTTTTATTTTAAGTGCTATAAAAAATCCAGAACAAAAGTATGCATTAATATTAGAAGAAATACAGGAGAATAGTCTAAATGAAATTTTAGGAGATTTGATATATTTGATCGAAGAGAGTAAGAGAGTGGATAATAGTTTTATTATCAAAATTAAAGAGACATTAGGTGATATAGAAACTTATGATCCGTTTAAAATTATTGATACTTTATTAGAAAAATATCCATGGTTTTATTATATAAATATGCCTAAGTTAGTTGAAGATAATGATGATAGAAAATTTAATAAACTGATATTACCTAATAATTTATTTGTTTTTTGTACTACTAATTACAGTGAAGAAAAAAATATATTAGAGGACAATTTATTTAGAAGATTTGAAGTTATTGATATTTTTCCAGATGAAGAACAAATAAAAGATAAATATATATATTTCAATAAAACTTCTACATTTTAATGCATAGCCTGTCTATGATTTCTGTAGGGGTTTTATTTATATGTGTAATAAACCTTTGCACTGCTTCGCTTACCCTAGATAAGGTAGGATAGAATGCATTATTAATTATTCTTGACTTAAGCCACCCCCATAACCCCTCTATCAAATTAAGTTCTGGACTATATGGTGGTAAAAATACTAACTCTAATCTATTTTTATTCTCATATAAAAAGGGCTCAAGTAGTTTTGCATGATGTATTCTTGCATTATCTAGTATCATTACGATTTTACCCGTAGGGTATTGTTCTAGTATACACTTTAAGAATCTTTCAAATACAACTGCATCATACCTCTCATGCTCTTCACAATATACTTTTCCTGTACCATAATCCAATATCCCTATTAATTTTACTCCAGCATTTTTACCGTAGGTTGGGATTTTACGACGCTGACCTTTCTTAAACCAAGTTTTCTGTATAGCTTGATAGTCTCTTATCATGGATTCATCTTCGAACAGAAGATGCGCTAGCTCCCCATTAATTAGTTTTTTTAGGTCTTCAAAAGTTACCTTAAATTCTTCTTGCTTTTCTTTATCAGCTTTTTTTAGTACGTAGGTTGGTCTTGTATAGCTTAGATTTAATCTATGCAAAATTTCATGGATTCCCCTGTGACTCATGGTTATACAAAATGTTTTAATCACCCACTGCCTAATTATTTCAATAGTCCAGTTTTTTCTAGATTCAAACCCGACTTCGTCAGGAGTTTTATTTGTTACAATTTCAACTATCATGGCTTCTTGGTCTTTACTCAATTTTCTGGGAGCTCCTGTACTATGCTTCATTACTAAGCCTAGCAATCCTTTAGCTTTGTAGTTTTTAATGTAGTCTCCGACTGTATGTTGATCTAAAGAAACCATTTTAGCAATATCAACATTTGAAGCACCTTCCAAGTGCCTTAATATTACTAGGTATCTTTTATACATTCGTACATTTTTAGTTTCCTTCATAATTGACTTTAATTCATTAATTTTTTCATTTAATTCTAATGTATTATTTGAATAAATATTATCCATATAAATCACAACCTTTTAAATATTATTGTAATTATTTTGCACTTATTTGCGATTTATATATTTGGTAATATTCTACTATGAATTTTTATTATTGAAATTTATATATATAAAATTATTTTTTAAAGCTCTGAATGAAGAAATTTCTGTTCAGTATAAAGAATATTTACATCCAGATAGATATCTAATAGGCCATGCAAATTGGATGTTTATATATAATGTAAAAGAATTTTATCGAGCATTCATAAAACTAATAAATGAATTTAAAGAAATTAGAGAAATAGGATTTGAAGATTTTAGAACAATTATTTGCAATATGAAATTTGAAGAAGAATGGAATTCAGAAGAAAATAAATTCAAAAAGGAATTTGTTAATATAAAGAATTGTTTAAGCAGTGATGATACTAATTATTATGAAGTAATAAAAGCCATAATTCAAAAAGCGGAATATGAACTCTTAGAGGAAAGAGAAAATGGATGATCTAATTCTAATTAATGAAACAGATAACATATATGAGCAACTTACTAATAAAGGAATAAATTATTCGAAATTCAAAGATAAATTAAAGATACTGAATAATACAAAATTAAATAATATGATAGGATATTTTAAAATAAATTCAGATGGAAACTTCTATAAAATATGTATTTTGCCAAAAATAATTGATAAAAGAGCACAGAACTTAAGTGAAAATTTTGGTCAATACATTAATATTACATTAGGATTGATTTTGAAATATAAACTAAATAATTATAAATTGTTAAAAGATAATTATTTGGATTTAATTCATATGAATAGATTAGGAAATATAGAAAAATTAGATTATTTATTAGAAAGTAAATATATTCAGGCTTTAAACTATATTGAGTTTTTCTTTAATCAATATAAAAAATATGACTATATAGATATAAAGTTTTCAGACTTAATTATAAAAGGGAAAATCGATATACGAAGAAATATATTAGAAGTTAATAAAGCAAGGGTACACCAAATTAGACAAAAAGAAATTTTATACTCTAAAATAGCTGATATCACTATATCTGTTTTAAAGTATTTTGAGAATTTTAAGATGAAATTAATTCGCCATAATAAAAAGATACAGTTAAAACTTCATGATTCAATAAGAACAATAAACCAAAAATTCTTGATAAAAGCTTTTCATTATACAATTGATATGATTCTATCAAATAAAAGTTATAAGTTATTTAATAAACCAGAGTTAAAACAACTATATTTGAGCCTATTAATATTATTAGATTTGGATGGATATTTTGAGTCGAATATAGGATATATAAATGTCAATAATGTATGCAAAATGGCAAGTATAGTGATTAATCCTTCTTATATTTTTGAATATTATGTATATGATTATTATATTAACCATACACAAAAATATAAAGATATAAAATTTATAAAGATAGATAAGGAAGTAAAATTATCTATAAGATATTTAAAAAAGATTGAAAAGGACTCACTTGAAATTGAAAGTAAAATTGGTGAACTAAATGATCAATGGAGAGAAAAGATGAGTAAGCTATGGATATTAACGACATCCGAACCGGATCTAGTTATAAAAGAACTTAGTAATAATGATATTTGGTATGATACAGTGGTGGATTGTAAGTGGAAGATATTGGATAAAAGTATTGACAAGAACGATTTGGAAAAATTGAAAATAGACTGCAAATCAAGGAATATAAATAGAGGAAAACTAGTGTATCCATTGATAAAAACAGCAAAATATAAAAGTGTGGATTCTTTTGAAATAGATGATGAAAGATTTAGCGAAGGTATATTTCGTCTTACTATAGAAGAGTGTAAAATGATCTAATCTGTTATAAATTAATTTGTATCAATAGTCAATTTGCAGTTATAAGCATAAAAGGCTTAATTAAAATTGTAGTTTTGAATAATATTCGTGCTAATTATAAGAGAATGGTTAATAGCGTTTAATTATATTTAGGTGATAGATTTTTAGAGTTTGTGCAAGCTTTGGGAGCCAGTAATAATCTGACCAGTGAGTAGTGCTGAAGAAGGATTATGGAAGTCTATTGAAGCTTGTACAAACTTTCATATTTGGCTTAAATGAAAATATAAATTTAAATATGTGTCAGCAATAGGAGAAGCTGGACCAGCTAAGCAATGCTTGTACTATATAAGTGGACCTGCATCGCGGCCAGTATGGCTTCTCTTTTTGCTGATTTTGTTTATTGAAAATTGAAGTGATTATAATATGTCTTCAGCAAATTATATCATATGAGGTTATTAGGAAGAACGGGAAGGAAAGCAATAAAAATTAGAGAACAAAGAGTCAGGTAGGGGAGTCGCAGTATCATCTATACCTACAGTACATACGCTTGTCCATTTGGGCGTAGCCGCTAAACATTCTTTTGTGAAGTGTACAAGTAAGGACCACATAGGAAGACTTAAGAGCTTGCTTGTAAATAGGACTGGCGTTGACCTGATATAACTACTTAAGAGTTGCCTGTCCTATGTCATTTTCACAAAAGAGGGTGTTTAGCGAAGTGGACAAGCTACTTTAAAATAGGAAATAATAAATGTGTTCAATTAATATAAAGATCCAATCTGAATAATTTAATATTTTATTTATAAACGTAGAGAAGCAATGAAATAAATTTAAGTTTGTGCTAAAATTAAATTAAAGATTGGAGGAATTATGGCAATGGTAATTAACTTTCCTAAAAATTTAAGAACAGATAAAAAAGGGATTGAATTTTTAGCTTTTTTGTGGGGAGTAAGTAAGAAAATCTATAAAGGCAGAATTATATGGAATTTGAAGTATACAAAAAAAATTGAAACCAATCTATTGTCTTTTTTAGGCTTAATTGCAAGAAGGATGGATAGTAGAAATAATATAATTGAAATGGTTATAAGGGATAGTAATGGAATGACAATAAAGGTATCTGATAATATATTGACTCGTTTATTTAAGAAGTATTCTTCTAATAAAAATAAATTATTAGAATATAATTTTTTAGATGAAAACAATTCAAAAGAAGAAATAGAGATACTTTTACTTAAAAATTTAGAAGAGCTAAAATTACTATACTATTCAGACATTAAGATTTTATTAAGTGAATTTATTGCCAACATATTTATGCATGCAACTGATAAAGAGGGGTCAATGTCTGGATATATGACAGATAAAGATGATATATTAATAAGTGTATGTAATATTGGGAGAACAATTAAACAAAATATAGAAAGTGTAAATGAATACAAATTTTTAAATGATAAAGATGCAATTTTGTGGGCTTTAAAAAAGAACAATTCCACAAGAAATAAAGAAGAAAGTGGAGGTTTAGGATTATATCTTCTTAGAAAATATATTAATAAGATTGATGCAGAAGCATATATTATTTCTGGAAAGTTTTTTATTAGCCTTTCTGGTGATAACTGCTTTGATGAAAATGATGTTAATAAATTTTATTTCAAGGAAGAATTTGAAATGAAAAGTTTTTTTCCCGGTAATTTGATAACTTTAAAGTTTAAGAATGAGAGGAATTATGTGTTTAATAATAAAGTGTATTTACCACGAATAGATTTGTTGTGATTTGGAGGATTTAGCTAGTGGATTGTATTATCGATTTTTTAAGTGATATTAAACAAAAAGACTTGAGGAGATTAGCACAGAATCAAAGTGAATGTTATGAAGATGCAATAGAGCTATATAAGGAACTGTTTATATCGAATTTTTCACAAATTAAAGATGCTTGTAGTGATGAGAAATGTGATATAAAGAGTAAATGTAATGAATTAAGAGAAATAATTTTAGGCATTGAAAATGCTGAAATTATAGATTTCTTTGATAAAATGAAATTAGTATATATAAATTGGATCGATGCAAAAATTAAAGATTCCTTGGAAGTATTTACAGATATTATGAATCAATATGAATTATGGTGTTTCTATGATACTGATATAAAAAAAGAAATATTTTTTAAAGGAAGAATAGAAAAAAATATATTAACAAGATGGGAAATGTTTCATATACCATTTAATAAAAGGTATTTAATT
Source organism: Clostridium manihotivorum (assembly GCF_004015185.1). Lineage (GTDB taxonomy): Bacteria > Bacillota > Clostridia > Clostridiales > Clostridiaceae > Clostridium_AR > Clostridium_AR manihotivorum. The sequence continues at coordinate 1,459,914 of NZ_CP025746.1, forward strand.
AAAAATCAGAGATATAGCTTAACTGGACAGCCAATAATATATTTAGGTAAATCGATTGTTGATATAATTCATGAATTAGATATTAGTGATGAAAACATTGGTGACTTGAAGATATCTTCAATAAGAATTAAAGAAGATTTGAAAGTTTACGATTTAAGAAATAATATATATGATTTACTTAATAAGACAGAATTCCTAGAAGTAATAGGTGGAGAAGGTATAGAAAAAAATTATAAACAAACGTTCTTTAAGATACTATTAGCATCGATATGTAGTTTCGAAAGAAAAAAAGAACATAAAGATTATACTTTTTGTGAGGAGTATGTAATACCACAAATTTTAGCTCAGACATTGAAAAATAAGGAGTATGATGGAATTATATATTTTTCAACTAAAAAATTTGAAGGTGTAAGTTTTGAAAATACTAAGGAGAATATTTCATTAACTAATAAAACTAAGTATAAAGAAAATGTAGCTCTTTTTACTAATTTTAATAAGGATCATGTATATGATGAAGTTCTTTATAGTAAATTGGATATTAGTTCTCCAATAGATTTAACAAAATCACAGGATTTTAATATCAATCATCTTGATGAGACATGCAAGAAAATTGAATTTACAAAAAATCAAAAGGAAATTAATGATAGTCAAGTAATAGTAACTATTTTTAAAAGGGAATTTGAAGGTATAAAAATTAATGATTCAAAATATATTGATAAAGATATGGGAAAAATGCATATATATCATTTATATTGTATTCTAAATAAAATTCTATGTAAAAGTAGTGAGGTGGTAATTAATGAAAGAAATAATAGTTAGAGATATACTAAAATCTAATGTGGCTATTAGTAAAGATGACGGTGATATAGTATTTAATCAAATTAAGACTGAGATAGAGAATAAAAATAGTATTCTTATTGATTTTAAGAATATAGATTTAATAAATACAGCTTTTCTAAATAATGCTATAGGCAAGATTTATTTTATCCCAATTGAGAAAAGAATGGATACAACTGTAAGAATAGTCAATTTCCCATTAGAAGTAATGGAGTTGCTTGAAGAAGTTATTAATACTGCTAAAGAGAAAGCTTCAATAACTGAAGATGCTTAATATACTTTTAATATATCTTTAAAGAGCTTTCATTTATGAAAGTTATATAAAAATATAAAAATATAAAATATAAAATATAAAAGTTTCTTTTAATTAATAAATCATATGAAGACGCCATCTAATAGATGGCGTCTTTTGTAAGTAAACTAAAATTCTACTATTTTTTTTAATTTTAAATACATCTCATAAGACAACCCAATCCTACCACTAATTAATCTTTTAAGGGTAGACTCACATACCCCAAGAAGCCTACAGCACTTGCTATAAGTATATTTCTTCTTCTCCTTCCACCTCCTGACCATCTCACCAGGTTCATTAAAATAGAAATAATAATACTCATGAAAGTACTCAAGTGGTAAATCAAATTTATCACACACCTTTTTTATACTTTCAGGTTTAGGCATAACATCATGAGTCTCCCAATGAAGCACCGTATCAAAATGTTGACCTATAATTTCAGCAAACTCTTTTTGATTTAAGCTATGTACTTTTCTTAGTTTAATTATTTTCTTACCAATAGTATCTTCTTCTAAATCCTTATACATTTCAGCATATAATTTTAATTGATAGGAAGAAAAGATCTTCTTAAATGTTGCACTTGAGTTCAGTTTGGTGGTGCAAACTTCGCCTCAAGTCCAAATCGCGTTTTAATCCACTGCCTGGATCCTGTATTTGTATGTGAAAAGATAGCTTACACAAGAATAGATCAGGTAGTGTCCATAACTGATGTTATTGAGAATACAATAACAGGGATAAAGGGCATAGGTGGGCTTCAGACTAGGGGGAAGTATAGGGAAGGGTATCCTAAGTCGCCTTATGTGTAATAGAAGATAAGAAGATCATATATTATAGTATAAAGGTAGGAGTTAATGTAGCTCCTACCTTTATACTGCTTTAAAAGCATAGCATAAGTCAAAATAAGTATAGCAAATGTTAATACTTTATTAAAAATTCGCAAATAGCTTTGGTGATTAATTTAGTTATAATAGCTACTGATTAAAATAAAATAGTATATTGCTTAATAATGTTGACGCACTGCGTCAAGAATTAAGTTGAGATTGCGATATATAAGAATATAGATATGCATCAATTAATGCATATTAATTTACATAATGGATGTAATACAGTACAATAAGAACAAAATATAGGAGTTGATGCAATGCCGGAATATTACAACCAGAAGTATACAAAAGAAGAGGTTGAAGTAATTTTGAAGAAGATTAAAGAGTGCATCAACGATAATTGCTATACTATTTCAATAAATGGCAATAGAAAAAGAACATAAATTTTATTAACGAATATAGATTAAATACTAAAAAGCAGAAAGATATTTTACTTAGTATAGAGGTAACAGATTTTTGTCATTCACTAAATAATATAAATCCTGGTTTTGAACATGAGGTTCTTTATGTTTTTTGTCTTCAAAGAGTTTTATTTAACATCTTTGGAGAAGAGGAATCTATTGATATTTATATTAAATTTAATATTATCGAATATACAGATAAAAAACGAGTAATTACAATTTCATTTCATAAAAGGAACAAGCCAATCCAGTATTTATTTAAATAATGGGTTGAGGTTTTGGAAGGAGGATTTCACAATGGATATGAAAACAACATTTTGTGAACACTGTAGAAAAGATGTATTATATACAGAAAAAAATGAGCTAATGAATGCAGAGTTAAAAGGTGAGATTTATAACTATTATGGAAAATTAGCAGTTTGTAACGAATGTAATAACGAGATCTTTGTAAATGACATTAATGATTATAATTTGGAGCAGCTTTATAATGAATTTAGAAAGCAGAATAACATTATTTCTTTAACTAATATAATGGAGATACCTGAAAAGTACAACATTGGTAAAAGACCTTTATCATTACTTTTAGGTTGGGGAGAGCAGACCTTTAGCCGTTATTATGATGGAGATATGCCTACACAGCAGTACTCAGCAATTTTGCAGAGAATTTATGATGAGCCTAGTTTTTATCTTTCCATTTTGGAAAGTAATAAAGAGAAACTAAAATCAAAATCAGCTTATGAGAAGAGTAAATTGGCTACAGATAAACTTTTAGAAACTCAGAATGTTTCAAATGGTGAGAAGATAGATGTTGTTGGAAATTATCTTGTAAGCAAATGTGAAGATATTACTCCATTAGCATTGCAAAAACTTTTGTATTATGTTCAGGGATTTTATTATGCTTTTACAAATCAATTTATATTTGAAGAAAACTGCGAAGCCTGGATTCATGGACCAGTATACAGGGATATATATTTCAAATATAAAGAATATAAATTTGATCCAATGGGAATTTCTGAAGTTATAGATAATTTTAACTTAACAGTATCTGAGAAAGCTATTATTGATAGTGTGATTAAAAATTTAAGTTGCTATAGTGGAAAGGTTTTGGAAGCATTTACCCATGCTGAAACACCATGGTTAGAAACTCGTGGAGATTTGCCTATAGCTGCATCTTCAGATAGACAAATTGAAAAAAGGCTAATTGGAGATTATTTTTCAGCAGTTAAAGAGAAGACTAATATGTTAAACCCATCTGATATCGGTGTTTATAGCAAAAAAATGTTTGAACAAATTTCTATGTAGTATAACTTTAAAATAATAACAGGAAAGAGCTCAATTTTAATATTTAAATTAAGATTGAGCTCTATTTTAATTAGAGAAAAACTCAACCTTAATATTAAATATTAGGGCTGAGTTTCTTCTAAATTAGTATGGAGTTTAAAATTAAAGATCAAACTTAATAGTCTGTCTTTGAATCAGTTGTGCACTATACTTTGAAGCTAAAGAAACGCCTTTGTTTTCAAATACATCTTTAGATATGATGGTATCCATAAGACTATTTACTTCATCTTTAGTCATATTGGGTTTAACATCTGCTATGCTTAAGGATACCTTGTCTCCAGCAGCGTTAACGAAAGTTAAAGATAATGTGTATTCCATGATTTTTCTCCTTTCTTTTAATTAGATTTGATGGTTAAAAATTACTAAGCATTTACTATCTTTGATGCTTCGTTTAAGTAGTAGTCTCTAGTACTAACACTTAAAATGGCTTTGATAGCTTCAGCAACAGCATATACATTTTCAGGAGTTACACTGTTTTTTACTCCTGAGAAGTTCTTCTTTTTGTAGATCTTTGCGCCTGTCTTATCTGTGCCACTTTCAACCTCTATTGCAAATGAAGTTGTGTCTAAAACTTTGCTTACTGCCATAATGTTTTCCTCCTTGTAAGATTTAGTTTTGAAGCTTAAAGCTCTCTGTCTTTAGCTTTCAATTAGTATATATGTCTTAGTTAAAAAGTTTTGGGGAACTTATAGTTTTTTTTCTTTGGAGCGTTTTGATGCATTTAAAAATGGTGTTTAAGCATTTTTATTTTCATCTGAATAGTCTACAACAACTCCAAGTTTAGTCGAGATTATGGTATTGAGTTTATTGATAGATGCGCTTAATCCAACTATTTGCTTTTCAAGTCTTATAAGAAGATAACCGCTTATGACCACTGGAAAGGCAGTATTTGAGATCAAATTTACTAAATCATTAACTTCCATATTGAAATCACCTCCATTCATAAGGTATATATGCCTGTGAATGAAAGATTAAAGAAAAGTTCCACCTTCTTTGAAAATATAATCATGATATTTTTTTATAGCAGAATCGATTATTGTGCTTAGGTAAGCATTAGGATCAGGATGAGCTGCTTTGATTTCATTTAGAATTCTTGCAGTAGATACTCTGAACTTAAAAGTACGAGTTATTACAAAAGCTTCTCCATCAATGGGAGGGGTTACTCCATTCGGTTGGGACTTTAAGGTTCTGTTATCTATAATAGTGTTATTATCATTTACATTATAAGAATTGGCTTTGGTTACGTTGGTGTTAGTAACATTTAAATGAATCTTATTATTAAGGTTATCTTTAGTTATAGAAACAAGTTCCCTATTATCAGATGGAGCATCCGAAGCCTCTTCACAAAAATTAAAGGTGGCAACTGGTGTGCCAACAACCGTATCTTCAATAAAACCGTTCATTTCTACATCTTCTTCATAAGCTAAATCATCTTTATCTATAGCAAAGCTCTTTGATTTCTTTCTAGTCATTTATAAATCTTCCATTTTATATCTCGTGTACCAGCTTGCACAACGACTTATTTTATTTGTTTTATATAGATTCTTATATGCTTGAAGTCTATAAGGTTTAGAAAAATAAGTGACTGAAAATTAAGCGGAAATCTCTTAAACCCGCATATTTCCTATATATTTATATGTTTTTTTAAATATTTAATTTTATGTTTATATGAATTTTTAAATATATCTTTATATGAAGATATATTTTTTTGATTAAATAATTGTTTAAATAAACCCTAAAAATCAGCCTTTGAGGCATATAAGCTAATTAGAACAGTAAGAAATTGCTCAATTAATTAGTAATGGAAGGAATGATTTTATGATTAAAGATTCTATTTTAATTAATTCAGAAGAGGTGCAGAGCTTTGATAAGATGCAAATTGCATTGGCAATACGAGACTCTACCTATGGAGAGGAACTAAGCTGCTCACTACTTAAGAATGGAGTGATTAAAAATTGTGAAGGTTGCTCCTTAAAATATATCTGTGGCAGACTTGATAAGCTAGCTGATGATTATACTGAAATAACTACAAAGGTTGTAAATAGCTTCAGCTTTGAAGAAGAATTTGGTGAGGCAGAGTAGCTCCTAAAAGGTAGGAGAGTATCTAAAGTTTTGAACACTAAAAGCTATGAGAGGAGGTGACAAGGATGGCAACAGCAATATTAAGCGGTAATGCAATGATCTTAAAGTATAAGACTGGAACAAATGACAAAGGAGACGATACCTTTGGAAGTCAAAGATTTTCTAATGTGAGACTAGACTTAACTGATGATGATTTATATACCGTTGGAAAAGCTCTAGAAGGTCTAATGAGCTCGGATATAGTTTATATAAGAAAGAAGCAGGATTATTTAGTGGAAGATATATAAACTTAGGATTATTGTTTAGTACAAATAGTAAGAGGAAGATCTTTATAGGAAGGAGGCGAGGATCGTGGAAACAAAATATTTAGTTCTTACATTTAAGAATGAAAGTGGAGATAAAGTTAATCTATCGCTAAAAGGTATCAAGGATACTTTAACTGCAGCTGAAATATCAAATGCTATGGATATAATAATAAGTAAAGATGCATTCTTTAGTTCTGGTGGTAAGCTTATGCAGAAATCTGGAGCTCAAATTATAACTAAGAATGTTGATGAATATAAGGTGGGGTAGAAGCAAGGTAATCTGAAATTTAAGTGCACTCCAAATATTGGGGGAGCATCCTTAGATTTGTGTAAATCAAATCTAAGGATGCTCCCTAAGGAGTAGAATTAAACTAAGTGAAAGCAACTTATAGTTTATGTGGCAGAAAACTTATTAAATCATCCATTAAAGCAGGCTTATCTAAGTTTTCAGGAACTTTAATGAATCTTAATATCTTAAAGTTCCATTAGTAATTTCCATATCTCTTAAATCATGCATGTATGAACCAAAAGCTAAGAAGGCAATTATCATAAGAAAAAAACTAATTAAAATAATTATCTTCTTATTTTTAGTAATACCTTGGCCGTTATCAATAATATTCCTGTTTGCAATACCTACGAAGGTTAGTAGAGGCAAAAAGTAGATGGAATTATTTATTATCAAGTATATACTTATAATTAGAGTTGTTGTATTTATTATGATTGCTGATATTAATGGATTATTATATACTAATGATTTCATATTAGTTCCCCTTAGCTAATCTTAATTATAATGGGACAATTACATAAAAAACTGTACATATCAGTGTTCTTTAAACAGTGGTGTGAGCTAAATTAAGTCTCTTCAACAATCATTGACAATCAATCATTAATTAAATCAAACCTATTAATGAGTCTAAATGGGATTTCATAAACTTCAAGAGCAACTATTCTTCCACTTGTGGCAATAAAATTATCTCTTAAGTAATCAAAGACATTATTAAAGTCGTTTTTATTGCAAATTGATAGGGTTGAGTGAAAAACAGGATTTCCGCATTTAGCTGAATATTCAAATCCTAAGGTTCCACAATATTCATCGAGTTTTTCATGGAATCCATAATAAAAGTCAACTAAAGATAGTGAACTACATGGGTTTACATAGATTACATCTGTATCTAAAGCTTCTCCGTGAGTATATACGCCAAGTGAATTAAACTGAATTGGTAACTGGCGCTTAGCTTTAACATATTCCATTGTCCAACTACAAAGCACTATTTCATCAATATCCTCATAGGCAGCAATAGTCATATGAGGTGGCCACGGCTTATCTGCATAATGATTTTTTTGCATTGAATATGCTTTATCTTTCCATTTAGAAAATAAACTATCGGTTTCTTCATCGAACCTAGCAATTACGCAATATCTCTTCATGTCTTTTCCTCCATACTAAATATAAATAATCTTCATTGCAGGAGTTCTATATATTTACATTAAGCCCTAATAACAGTATTAACTCAATGAACTTAAAAACAGTTTAGTGAGTTAATAAATAGTTCTATATTAATTTTACAAAGTTATCACTTATACTCAAATTTTATGCCTTCTTATATCGGCACATAATACAAACACTTTCTATTGGTAATACGTATAGTCTCAGTAAAAAGTACCTTGGTCAATTACTAAATGGGACACTAGCTCCGTTCCCTAGTCCCCATTAATTATGCTAAGTCTATTAAATAATTTATCATATCTATGCAGTGCATTTATATCAGTAACCTTGACACCTGAATTGTAGAAAGTAATTTTACCGTTACCTTTATTTAAGGAATCAGTTTCCATTAAGGTTCTTTTTAGATTAGTTGCAGTGCCTATGTTTCCATCTATAAGGTTAACGTGGGATGGAGCTAATTTTCTAAACATATCTTTAAAGTAAGAAAAATGAGTACATCCTAAAACAATAGTTCCGTAACTATTCAAATCATATTTAGAAAGCTGTTCTTTAAGATAAGGCAATACTACTTCTTCATCAAACTCAAGCTTTTCAGAAAATTGGACTAGATCTGGGAGTGGTAATAAATCAACAATATTTTCATTATCTAGCTTTGCGATAAGGTTATGGAGTTTTTCTTCCTTTAGAGTCAATGCTGTAGCAGTGACCAAGACACGTTTATCCATATCTTTATTTATTTCAACAGCAGGTTTTACAGCAGGCTCCATGCCAATGATTGGAATACTGTATGTATTTCTTAAATCTTCTATTGCTACGCTTGTAGCAGTATTACAAGCAATAACTACTGCGCTAACTCCTTGTTTTATAATAAAATCTACGGCATTAAATATATATTTTCTAACCTCATCTTTAGGTTTTGGTCCATATGGAACATTTTCCGTATCTGCATAATATATATAATCTTCGTTAGGTAGCACTTTTAATGTATCATACAATACAGTAATACCTCCGATACCAGAGTCAAAAAAACCTATTTTCATTTCGTCTATTCCTCCAATTACTAAGTTCTACATATAATTTTAACATATATAGATTTATGTTTCATCTGTAAGGTGGGATTATTACTGATTCATAATTGAACACATTTTGTATAATTATCCATAGCAAAACTTTGATGCTATTGATTGTATAGTACTTTGGATTTCTAACATTACTAACTTATTTATAATAGTTACGATAATAAGTGATTTTTAGAGCTAAAGAAAGACATAGATCATAATAAAATATATAGCAGATATAAATAAAAACACCACAAGCTTCAAAGATCAATAATGTGGTGTAATAAAAATATATTAGATTTATTTACAAGACCGATTTATTAAAACCTTCAAAATCAAATCTTAAACTGACCATACCCAATTTTATCTAAGGCTTTATTAAATACTACAGGAAAGCTATCAGGATTTCTTAAGGTTTCAAAAACTGTATTCTTTCCGAAGCAATCGTGAATTACTCCCCAGATATCATTTCCAAAAGTGTATACTCTAAAATGTCTTAGTTTTGGAATTTCACTTTTATTTTGTTCTTCTGTATAAGGATTAGTCCAATATTCTGACATAAGCTTATTTAAGTCATCTGGCGATTTTATAATACCAGCTCTTATATCGCTAACTGTCTTTCTAAAGTTGTCCATTGTGTTATAAAAATCATCATTTAGATATTTCCAAGTGAAGGCATCTAAACCTTGGTTTTTAGTAGCATTATATATACTTTTGGACAATACTCCTTCAGCGTTGTTACAATATTTTACTGCTAAACCTTCTCCAGAAAAATAAAGGTAGAACAATCCTTCAAGAGATAGGTTTTCTCCATCAATTTGTTGTAGAATTGTATTTAATCCAACGTGATGTACTTCATGAGCAATAGTTGAACAGAAAGCACTGATAGATTGATCTTTTACTAGTTGTAAGAAATCAAAGTGGGTGCAATTTTCATAAACATAGCCAAAGCTTCTTCCTATGCTAATTGTAAAGATGAATTTTATATCTGGAAGAATTATATCGTCAGGTAATCCTTTTAGGGCTATAGAAACTTGTTCTTCAATAAGCTCTGGTGTTAGTATACTTTCTAGTTCCTTTAATTTTTCAAAATAGTAATCCACATTAGCTAATAAATCTTTATAGTAACTGTGGTGGCTCTTTAAGTCAATATTTGTAATATCATCTTCCTCTATATTGTTTATTTGTAGGAAGTAATCTACAAACTCATCCTTTGATAATCTTCCACTATATCTTTCTAATTCAAATTTATAGTCTTCGTGATCTAGTAGGCTCTCGACATCACTTCTCATAACCTGTCCATTTGTAAGTCTTTTGCACAACTGAAGCATACTATTTATACTTGAAAAACTAATTGAAAAACTCATTTTAATCCCCCTTATTTAATGCCTAATTTTCCATATGAATTATTTGTAAAATTATATCATATATGGATTGAGAACAGGGCTATAAATTAAAATAATTCACAGTTTCTTAATGGTTTTCTACTGAATTATTTGCTTAGTATAAGACTTATGAAGAATATAGAATGCCGTGGCATAAGGTATATATTGACTGAGAGAATATCCAGCATTAAAATGATGATATGTTTATTTAGGTAACATTTTTACTGGAGGTGATAATTATATAAGGTAAGTCTATATAGTTGGTTTAAATAAGAAGGTTAATTACTTAATTTCAACAAGATAATTTAACAGAGGCATACAACAGTTTTAAAACACCTACTAAAACCCACTAAAATATATTGGAATATTGTTAGTTTTATGTTGTCATAATATGTGTAAAGAGGTGATAGCATGAAGTATTATACAATTGGTCAATTCTCAAAATTAATGGGAAAAAGTATTCAAACTTTAAGATTGTGGGATAATGAAGGAAAGTTAAAACCACATCATATAACAGAAGGTGGACACCGTTATTATTCTGAACAACAAATTAATCAAGTTTTGCAAGTGCCACTTGTTAAGAGAACTAAAAAAGTAATTGGATATTGTAGAGTATCAAGTAATAAACAAAAAGATGATTTAGCAAGACAGGTTGCTGAGATTTGGGTTTGAAATAATAGAAAATCTATGTAATAAGTATGGGACTGACATCGAAATCATAGATAACACTGAAAAAACAGAAGAACAGGAATTAGTTGAGGATTTAATTCAAATTGTTACAGTTTTTAGTTGTAGGTTGCAAGGCAAAAGAGCCAATAAAGCAAAGAAAATGATTAAGGAGCTGTTAGAGAATGATACTGGCGAAGAAAGTTAGAATTATTCCGAATATAGAGCAAGAACAAAAATTATGGCAGTCTGTTGGTACTGCAAGATATATTTATAATTGGACACTTGCAAGACAAGAAGAAAATCACAAAAATGGTGGCAAGTTTATAAAAGATGGAGATTTAAGAAAAGAATTAACTATTTTAAAGAAATCAGAACTTAACTGGCTTAATGAAGTATCTAATAATGTAGCAAAACAGGCTGTAAAAGATGGTTGTAGTGCTTATAAAAATTTCTTTAAAGGGTTAGCTGATAAACCAAGATTTAAGAGCAGAAGAAAAAGCAAACCTTCATTCTATAATGATACAGATAAACTAAAAGTTAAAGAAAATTTAGTATTAATTGAAAAAGTAGGTTGGATTAAAACAGTAGAGCAAATACCTACAGATATTAAATATATTAATCCAAGAATAAGTTTTGACGGTAAGTTTTGGTATATATCTATAGGCATAGAAAAAGAAGAAACTATATCAGAAAATACAGATATATCAATAGGTGTGGATTTAGGATTAAAAGATTTAGCAATAGTTTCAAATATAGATAAACCATTTAAAAATATTAATAAAGCTAAAGAAGTGAAAAGACTAAAAAAGAAGTTAAAAAGAAAGCAGAAACAAGTTTCAAGAAAATATGAAGATGGAAAAATTCGAATAGGAAAGGAAGGTGAAAACCGTTATAAATTTACTAAAACTAATAATATTAAAAAACTCGAAAGAGAATTAAAACTTATTCAAAGAAGGCTTTCAAATATACGTTTAAATCATATTCATCAAACAACAACTGCAATAGTGAAAACCAAGCCAAGCAGAATAGTTGTTGAAGATTTAAATGTAAAGGGTATGCTTAAAAATAAACACTTATCAAAGGTTATACAAGAACAATGTTTCCATAAGTTTATTAGTATCTTAGAATATAAGAGTAAATTTAATGGCATTGAATTTGTAAAAGCAGATAGGTTTTATCCTTCAAGCAAAACTTGTTCTTGTTGTGGAGCAATAAAGAAAGATTTAAAACTTAAAGACAGAGTTTTTGTTTGTCCATCATGTAATGCTCGGATGGATAGGGACAAAAATGCGTCAATAAATCTTTCAAGGTATAAAAAATCAGCATAATATCACTAACAAGATAGTGCTGATATGTACTGTGCGTTACGCAGGATTTTAAGCCTTTGGAGCAACATATCAAACTGGAGTAGTCTTATGACAAAACAGGTTGCGTTGAATAAGGAATAAATCTCTAAACATTAGATTTTAGTAGATTTTATGTAACGGCTAAATTTAAATAAGGATAACTATGATGAAGAACTATTATGAAGACAAACTCTTAGCTTTTAAGATAGAAGGAAAGTTACATAACAAGATAGTTTTATATGATGATAATTACAAAAAACATATTAAAGTCAGGCATCCAGAAATGAGTATGGAGAACATAGAAGATATCTTAAAAACACCTGACTATGTATACAAGCCATCCAGAAATAGCACTATTTTTTATTATGAAAAGCTATATGAGAGAGATACATATAGGGTGGTAATAGAAAGCTGTAAGAAGCATACTAAGGAAGTAGTCACTGCCTATAAGGTTGGTAATGAGGAAGGATATACTGTAAAGCATATATATTGTGTTTATGACAAGGAAACCTTTATTGAATATGAAGATATGAATAAAGAATTGGAAGATGACTTTGATTACTTTTATGGCATATTTAATAAAGCTGAATAGGAGAGGCAAACGTAAATTTGTGAAAATTTATGTTTGCCTTTTTATTACTTTATCGAAAAGATATACACCTAGACAAGGTTAGCAATATCAAGGTCGTACAATAGTCTGTTAGGATATACATTATAAAAAATTTGTTCGGCTGCCAGGGGGCATTCACACACCTTCAGAAAACTTAATTTTTCTAACAGGAATTGCTTGCTTTGCACCAATTTCTTTTTAAGCACCATAGTTATAGTGTGGTGCTAGCTCAGATGCATATTGCTTAGGATTGCATTTTTTGAACAGCATTTATCTTTTCCAAGTGTTCCATTTTATCCCTCAAAATACAATATACCAATTATGTAAGTTAGTTTCTTGACCTAAAAAGACAGATATCAATTAATGGTGCTTAAATTCAAATAATTAATTACAATTATATAACTTTAAATTTCAATATGGTACTTTAACTGAGTCTTAATTTATATAGAAATACAGTTGGTTATTAAAAATATATTGTTATGGAATCGAATAGTAAATTATTAGTAGTTATTGTTGGTATCTATACTTTAAGATAACATATTGACAAAAAATATAAAAAAATGAAGGAATAAATAAAATTATGTAGAATATTATATTTTGCTAATAATTTTCTATTTTTGGAGGAACATAAATTGGCTATTATAGACGTTATTAAATTTAATGGCATATTGAACAGAGATTGGTTAGTTTATAGGTATCCTGGCGAAAGTTTTGTATTTGGAACACAGCTTATTGTAGGGGAAGGTCAGATTGCAGTTTTTGTTAAAGGTGGAAGGGCCTTAGACTATTTCTCAGCAGGTACTTACACTCTTAATACTCAAAATATCCCGTTATTGCAATCATTAATTAACATTCCATTTGGTGGAAGAACACCTTTTACAGCAGAAGTATTTTTTATTAATAAAACTGCTAAACTTGATATTCTGTGGGGGACTACAGATCCAATTAGTCTAATAGATCCCAAATATGCAGTTAGATTAAGAGTACGTGCCTTTGGTCAATTTGCAATTAGAATTTCTGATTATCGTGTCTTCTTAACTGAACTAATAGGTGCATTAGGAGATAGTCAAGTCATAAAGTATGACCTTGTAATTAAATATTTCAAGGGAGTTCTTGTTACAAAGATTAAGACAATTATTGCTGATATAATAATCAATCAGAAAATCTCTGCACTAGAAATAACACCGCATTTGGAAGAGCTTTCTGAGATAGCGAAGCAACGTCTTTCATCAGAATTTGATCGTTTTGGAATAGAAATTATTAATTTATTCATAACCTCAATTAATTTTCCAGACGAAGATTTTGATATGATAAATAAGATACTTGGAGAAAAAGCGGCTTTCGATATTATTGGGGATAGTCGTTACAATGTTAAGAGATCTTTTGATGTTATGGAAACAGCAGCAGGAAATGAAGGCTCAGGTAATTTGGTTTCAGCTGGAATTGGTGTAGGTCTAGGTGCAGGTGCAGGAATAGCTGTTGGCAACAATTTTATGGCTACTGCTGAGAATAACATTAATACATCTGGAAAGTCAGTAGCTTGTAGGAAGTGTAATACTCTAAATAGAGAAGGGGATAAGTTTTGCTCCAACTGTGGAGAGAAACTTTCTACCGAAAAGATTGAATGTTATTCATGTAAGACATTGATAGATGGAAACATGAAATTCTGTCCTAATTGTGGATGCTCAATGATGAAAAGAATATGTTCAAACTGTTCAAAAGAAAATCTACCAGGGACAAAGTTCTGTTCAGAATGCGGAACTAAATTGGAGGGATGATCATGAATAATAGTAAAGATTCATCTTTAACACTATTAAAAGTTATTGGATGCTTAATTTTTGATTTAGGAGCAATATTAGCTTACTATAACCTATTGGGATTATTTGTTTTTGTTTTTCCTATTAAATCTATACTAATACTTTCTACATTAATAATAGGTCTTATAATATTAAATATTTCAATTATTATACCTAATTTAGTATTTGATAAAATAGGAATACCATATTCTGCAGCGATCGTAACTATAGCTACATTATATTTCTTAGTAGCTAATATAAGTTCAATTCTGTTAGTATCAATAAGTGCAGTTGGATATATATCATGGGAATTGATTGTCTTTGCGATTTTTGTAGTTATAGTTTCTTCTGTGGCTGCATTCTCAAAGAGATCAGTGATAGATAGAGACATGTTTGAAAAAGAACAAGTTGAAAAGAGTTTTATATTGCTACAATTACAAGAAATTGAAGCAATGCTTCTTGAGAGAGAAGGACAATCAAAGAATTCTCAATCAATTAAGCTATTTAAAATTCTGAAAGAAAGAATCCAAGCCTCAACTCCTTTTGGTAGGATTACTGGAAATGTGTTAGTTTCACAAGCAGAGGATAAAATTAAAAATAATATAACATCCTTAAAATTGTGCCTTGAAAGTAATGTATCTGATAAAAGCTTAGATGAGGTGGATACATTAATTGAGGATACAAGAAAGCTTGTAATTAATAGAGAAAAGTTAAACATTAGATAAGTGAAAAAATAATAATTATAAACATAAAATAAGGAGAGATTTTGATGAACGAAAAGAAATGTCCATGCTGCGGGGCTTCAATAAGCTTTAATGCAACTGAATGTAAATACTGCGGGGAAACAATAGCTGTGGAGACTCCACAATACCAACAAGCTCCACAATACCAACAGGCTCCACAATATCAACAAGCACCTCAATATCAACAAGCTCCACAATATCAAGCACAACCGCAAAGTACTATTCCTCCTTATTCAAAGAGCAAAACTACTGCTGGAATACTTGCAATTCTGCTTGGAGGACTTGGAATACATAAGTTTTATTTAGGTAGGATTGGTATGGGGATTTTATATATAGTTTTCTGCTGGACTTATATACCTGCAATATTAGGTATTATAGAAGGTATAATTTACTTAACATCAAGCAATGAAAAGTTTTACTACAAGTATGTAAAGAGATAATAAGAGCTAAGTAACTTCTAAAAGAACGTATATATAATGAATAATATATATTGGTTTTGTGTATATAACAAAAATATCTCTTAGTGCTATTAGTACTAAGAGATGTATACATGCTAATATCGATGTAAATAAGGCAGGATAAGTGTAGAGCTTATCCTGTCTTTTATGTTTTATAATGAGCTTTTTATTAAAAAACACCTTAGCAAATTATTATTAGCGGGACATTAGCTCCGTCCCCCTGTCCCTACTAATTTGCGATATAATGTAGTTAATAAATAGTGAAACTTGTATACAAAGGATGTGGACAGAAATTTGAACAGAAGATATAGAGATATTTTAAGCATAATTTTAAATACAGAGGAAGCTATTACTGGAAGTGAGCTAGCTAAGTTTTGTAAGGTAAGTGTGAGAACTATAAGACAGGATATTAAGGATATTAATATATTGCTTAAAGAATATGAGGTTGAAATTAGTTCTAACGTAAAAAAGGGATATTTTTTTGATGATAAAAGTAAGTCCATTATGAAGGAAAGCAATATCATAAGAAAGGTATTAGATTATCAATATATAATTGAAACACCAAGTATTCCAATAGATAGACAGATGTACATACTACTAAAACTTATAGTTAAAGAAAATATGGAAATAGAAGAAGTTGCAGAGGTACTTTATGTTTCCTCAGCGACTATTAATAATGATATAGCTGCCATTAATAAGTGGCTTAAGAAAGAACTAAACCTTAGAATAAGTTACTCCTTAAATGAGGGCATTAGTCTTAATGCAGAAGAAGTAGAAAGAAGGAATATAATAAGCTGGGTTTTATCTAAAAAAACTAATGTAAGTACTATTGCGAAGTATTGGAACTACATATTTGAAGAAAGTGATGTTATAGAAAGGGCAAGACAGCTCTATCATATAGTAAGTAATAATGCAAAAAAGCATAACTACTATTTATCCGGACATAGCTATCAACTTCTGTGCTATGAGATATTGGTAGCGATTAAACGCTGTGAGAATGGCTTTAGTTTGAAGGAAGAAGATATTACAAAGGAATGTCTTGTTTCAGTATTGCCAGTATTAATGGATATAAGGGTAGAGGTAGAAAAGCTCTTAAAGATGAAGCTGTCAGAGTTAGAATGGCTTAATATACAGTGCTACTTCAAATCAAAGCAATTTCTTAAGCAAACTAGTATTACAAACTTTGAAAATGAAGAAGCTATGGAAATAGTGGATGAATTCATACAAGTTTTAAAGCATAAATTCAAGATTGATATAAGCTCTAATAAAGAAACACTATTACTATATGTAAATCCAATGATCAATCGGTTAAGATACAAACACTGCATAGCAGAGCAGATAAATGATGGGGTTACTAAGACTTATAAAAGACAGTTTGAAATGGCAGGTGAAATAGCTGGCATTATAAAAAGAAGGCTAAAACTAAATGTGGAGCTTATAGAGTTAGCTTACATAACAGTTCATTTAGTAGCTATCTGTGAAACAGAAGAAAGTAAATTAAAAACAGCCATAGTATGTGATTATGATGAGGCTATAATAAGCTTGATAAAATATAAGCTAAAGAAGCTTTTTGGAGAAAGAGTGGAGCTTTTAAGAGTTTTCGACTATCAAGAATTTATGTTTGAAGAGGAAGAAAACCTTAAGGATATAGAGTTTATAGTTACTACATCAACTATAGCAGATCTTACGGATATTCCTTTTGTTAAGATAAATCCAGAGTTTGAGCAGAATGATATCAATATGCTTAGTGAGCACTTTAATAATCATATCAATAAGTAAGGATGCATTATATAAATATGTACCACTTCAATCTGATAGCTATTTTCAAGACTCATCTGGTTTCAGAGAGGAGAACTTGAAAATAGATAGATCAATAAAACTACCATTAATAATAAAAATGATTGTGGTATTTTTCAAGATTATAGAGCTGGAATATCTATAATTCATATTAAATTTTGGCTATATTTAATTTCAACACAGTGCTTTAACAGAATCTAAAGTTTAGGGCAATAAGGTACTGTAGGTTAATAAAATAAAGTATTTCACAGTATAGGGTGAAATATTATAGTTTGTACTAATAAGAAGCAATTTATTATAATTAAGTCATACAAGCATAAAGCAATTCAATGAGAAATTGAAGATACGAATTCAATTATTGAGCTAAATATCTTTGAAAGATTAAGGCCCTAAATAGAATCGACTTAAATATTAATTAAATAGTCTCTCGGAATTATGAGTGATTATTATAGTCCTATCGGGGTAGCGTACATTAAAAAGTGAATATTATCCAAAGATTTACAGAGAATGTGGAATATTAATAAAAATGAGCATAACTAATAGACATAGCTGCCGCTATGTTTTAAAATAATTATGTATTGATTAAGCGGCTTGCAAAATCAATTTTTTGAGATCTGACTCAAAAGGCAGATCCCAGGCATCGAGATGTTGTAGCATCAAGATGTTATAGAGGCGGCAGTACCACATCTTAGTAGAGCGGTGTCTGCCGCTTTCTAATAGAAAGTCTATTTTTTGTCGTTTATTAGAACGTTCTACGGAAGTTCTTGAATTATATTCTACTTTCCATTCTTTACTATCCCTTGGTGGGATGTTTATCAATCTTGGATTATCTTTCATTGCCAGATGCACCGTTCTCCCGTATTTGGAATCAGAACAAGGGTGTTCGCAGGAACATCCATACTTTCTACTTGTTAGAGGACAATGGAATTTGATACGGTGTTTCTTTTTTTCAACACCATCACGATTCATCTTACGGCCTGCTTTGCAGACGGGAATACCATCTTTACCAATGATAAAATCATCTTTATATTTAACTTTGATGCCACGTTTCTCATTCAAGTCAATAAACGGAGTTATTCCTTATTGCTTGAAGTATTCATAAAATGGCATGGCATCATGAGCAGAGTCGAGAATAATTTTGTCTATTTTAAAGTCATGAAGTAAACTTTTCATGAAAAAACGCATGGAGAAATCCATGGGAGTCATGCCTTGAGGCTGGCCCAAACAAAGGGAATACTGGAAGATCACTATCAGAATCAGATGCAACAAACATGTAGAGATCATATCCATGATAAAAACAGTCTCTTGATGAATCCCAGCCGATGTCACAGTCAGGCTGAGAAAAGAATCTATCGCAAGTACAGTCAGTAATACCTTTGGAAATACAATCACATACACGGTGTTTTCGTTCTCTTGCAGAGGTAGCGACTGGTGTGCCATCACCTGCAAGAGCTAAGTTCTCTGTATTGATCAGTCCCTTTTGTATAGAAAGATTAAGAAACTCATTTTTATATAAATTAAAAAGGGAACTATAAGGTTGTTCATCACTTAAAAAAGATACTCCTTGTAATTCTTTTAATAGTTGTTCTACTGTTGTCTTTTCAACTGGATCAGCTTTTAAACCTTTCTTTTTAGGTTTTTTTACAGAAGTTTTTAAAGGTTGTAACTGAGATGAAAGATTGTTATTATCAGAATCCCATAAGCGGCTAAAGAAGTCATAAAAAGTACCAACACCAGGAGTGTCGCCTACTTCAAATCCGCTCAATATAGCATAAAGAGGGTTGATCTTAAGTTGTGCAACCCAATCAGTTACTGAAGTAACTTTAAAATCAATAGATAAAAGATATGATCTATGCATACAAGAAGGATTTCTCGGCTTCGGACCGAAAATGGAATATTTATTTTTCAGATGTATTTCAGTATATGAGAGGTCTAGGTTCCAGAAACGATCAATGATATCCCAGGTAGAACGCGCGATAGCATCCGGATTAGGATAATATTTACGAAGCATTTCAACAACAAATTTTTGATAGGCGGAATGGCCGCCAGAGTAAACAGGTAACATTAAAAATCTCCTCCAATCGAAAAATATACCTTGTATTTAAGGGGCGCGTAGCGCCGCATTTTTCGATATTTTTGTCAAGTGCTTTTAACAAAAAAGTGGGGGATTTCAATAAAAAAGGAATCTTTAAGCCAGATAAATCAAGGCTTAAAGATTCCGAGAGATTATTTAAGCTTTAAGGAGTGATACATTATGTATAAGCTTATAGCTATAGATATGGATGGTACTTTATTAAAAGATGATAAGACAATTACCTTGAAGAATAAAGAGGCTTTAGCTAAAGCAAATAGCTTAGGGGTAAAGATAGTTCTAACATCAGGACGACCTGTTCAAGGCATAAAGAATTACTTGGAGGAATTAAACCTTATAGGAAAAGATGATTATGTAATAAGCTTAAATGGAGCTCTTATATGCAGATGTGAAGACTACTCAGTGCTAAGCAGTAATGAAACTTTGAATGGAAAAGATTTAAAATATATCTTCAATAAGGTTAAAGACTTAGGTGCCTACGTTCATGCCTTCAAAGAAAGAGAGGACTTAGTAAATGTTGAAAGTAAGTTCTCTAAAAATGAGGAAAAGAGAATAAACCTTAAGGTAAGAGCAGTTGACTTTATGAAAGATGTTCAGGATGATGAGGAGATTCTTAAGGTGGTTTTAGAAGAAGAAAAGGAAGTATTGGACAGAGTTCAGGGTCAACTTCCTAAAGAATTATTTGAAGAGTTTTCGGTAATTAGAAGCCTTGACTTCATGATAGAGTTTATGAAAAAGGGTTGTAATAAAGCTACTGGAATAGAAAAGTTGGCTCAGCATCTAGGCATTGATAGTTCTGAAATAATTGCCATAGGTGATGCGGTAAATGACAAAGAGATGATAGGGTATGCTGGCCTTGGAGTGGCTATGGGCAATGCTGAAGAAGATATTAAGAATATAGCGGACTTTGTCACAAAGAGTAATGAGGAAGATGGCGTAGCCTATGCAATTGAAAAGTTTATAGGCTAATCTCAATTTAGAGGTACAAAGGATATGAAAGTAATTTAAGTAAATAAGAAGTATAATCTTTGATAGAAAGTTAAATAGTTTTTTATTAATAGATAGAGCTTCATTAAACAAGGAGGATTTATTATGAAACTAGGTATTGTTGGATCAGGTGTGATAGTTAAAGACTTTTTATCCACTGCTCATGAAATAAAGGATTTAGAATTAGCAGCTATTTGTGGGAGAGAAAGCTCTAAGGATGCTATGGAAGAGCTAAAAAATAAATATGGTATTGGAAATATATTTTTAAACTATGAGGAGTTTCTTGCATCAGATTTGGATGCTATCTACATAGCGTTGCCTAACAATCTACACTTTTCTTATGCAAAAGAGGCACTAGAAGCTAATAAAAATGTAATAGTTGAAAAGCCTTTTACAACAACTTATAAGGAAGCACAGATATTAAGTGATATGGCAAGAGAAAGAAAGTTGTTCTTATTTGAAGCTATAACAACTCAGTATCTTCCTAATTACAAAAAAATAAAAGAGTTAGTTCCGAGCTTAGGAAATATAAAAATTGTTCAATGCAATTACTCACAGTATTCAAGTAGATATAATAGCTTTAAGGAAGGCAAAATATTACCTGCCTTTGATCCTAAGTTCTCAGGTGGAGCACTTATGGACTTGAATATTTACAATGTACACTATGTAGTAGGGTTGTTTGGAAAGCCTGTAAATGTTGAGTATTATCCCAATATAGATAAGGGAATAGATACCTCTGGAATACTTATGCTAGACTATGGAAAGTTTAAAGCGGTATGTGTAGGTGCAAAGGACTGTAAGGCACCTATAGCAAACAATATTCAAGGGGATGAAGGCTGTATCTATCAAGATTCTCCTGCCAATACTTGCTTGAAATTTGAAGTTCTAATGAATGATGGTACTAGTTCCACAGTAAATGAAAATAATTATAATCACCGCATGGTCAATGAGTTTATCGAGTTTTCAGATATGATAAAAAATAATGACTTAGAAGGCTGTTATAAGATGTTAGATCATAGTTTAATTGTTTGTGAGGTACAAAATACTGCTAGAAACAAAGCTGGATTGATATTCCCTGCAGATAAAGAGGTAGAATAAGCTTATAACTATTTAATAACTGTTTAGCTGTATTTATAAAAATATTATTGAAGTGAGTTGCTTTATTGAGTATCTAGTAGTAGGAATGTATTACTAGATACATTTATTTATAATAAAATCAAATAGAAAATCAGGTCCTTCTTGAAATAAACTTCTAAATGAAGTTATATCTTTATTAGTATCATTGTAGTAGTCTATTATTGCAAATAACCCTGAAATAGCTCCGAACTTGTCCCAAAACGCTCCACTGTTAGCTCGTTCTAGTATACTTTCCTTATAAGTATTATTGTTAGTGTTGAGCTCAGAAATTAATGTGTCGTACGAGTTTTTTCTATGGAGAATCATATCAGCACTATACCAGTTAAGTGTTAACACATCTTCTTTGAAGGATAATAAGTGAGCAATGCCCTCATCAAACACAATATGTTTTAGTATATCAGTTGTAGAGGCATCCTTACACGGAAGCGGATAGATTTCATTAGTAATAATATGAGATATTTCGTGAGTTAAAAAGCTTATGACTATTTCAGATAATCTATTAATATCATCAGTGTAGCTACTAATTCTATTTAGATCTAGTATTATTGCATTACTGCCTAGAGGAGATTTTCTTACCATTGCATCGAAAGGATAAGGGGAACCTACAATTAAGTATATATAAGTGTATTCTGGTATGCAGGCATCTTGAAAAAATTCTTTCCATAATGTGTGGTTAAGAGGTTTGAAGTTTTTTATTTTTTCTAAAACAATATCATATACATACCTTAATTTATCTATATTTGTATTTTCTAAATCATCCATTAGGTATTTACCTTCTACAATAGAGGTGAATATCCAATGATCTTTTATAGAGTTCAAGGACTTTTCTTCTAGATAGACATCTATTATTTCTGTATCAATTATCATATATATCCTCCTAATTAATTACAGCAATGAACTTATTTGTTTATTATATAAATACCATTATAGCAGCATAAAACCACTTTTGAAATCTATGCAGCTAAATAATATATTTTATATCAGTGACTTTAAGGCTAAGAATAAACTGGAATCAATGGCAGTAATACATCCTTTCATTTTAGCCATCAGTATATTAGTATAAGGGTGAGCATCATACTACTGCATCCCCCTAAATAGATAAATATGCTTAGTTATAATTTTCTGCTATTATGATTTGTAATCGATGGCAGTTCGTAATAGCAGAGTTTTTCCTAGGTGTAGTAACCAAAACTGTATCACTTATATATTGAGGCTATTTTTAAAGCAAGTTCTATCTACTATATAAAGCTTTGAAAGATAGCAACAAGTGCAAACTGATACACTATAAAATGGAGAAAAGGAGTACTTATGATGAAAATGCCGAAAAAGTTAATGATGTTTGCAGTATCCTTTAGTACTGTGTTATGCATTACAAGTGCCATTAACTTTAAAACAGCTTTCGCAGCTACCTTACCAGAAAAGGTTTTAATAATAAATGAGAGGACAGGCCTTCAGCTTCATATGGATGCTAATAATAACATAGGTTCTTGGAATGATCCAAAGAATACAGCAAATCAGTGGATTCTAAGACCTATAGGTAATTATTATAATATAATAAATGTTAAGTCAAACTTACAGCTTCATTTAGATTCAAGTAACAATTTTAGAGCATATAATGATGAACAAAATACATCAAACATGTGGGATATAGTCAGTGTAGGTAATGATTATTATGTTATAAAAAATGTTAGGACAGGTCTTCAACTTCATCTTACTAGTACAAATAAGATAGGGGCTTATAATGATGATCAAAATAAGTCTAATCACTGGAAGCTAGAAGATAATCTTGATGCAGAGGTAAAGGTTCACGATATTGATACTCCAGCTGTGCAGCAAAAGCAAGAAGATAACAGAGGTCAAAATGTTATTGATTATGCAAAGAACTTTTTAGGAACTCCTTATGCATATGGAGGTACAACCCCTAGAGGCTTTGATTGCTCTGGGTTTACTCAATACGTATACAATAACTTTGGACAAACTATAGGAAGAACAACTTATAATCAAGTAAATTCTGGACAAGCAGTTTCTAGAGATAACCTAAAACCAGGAGATTTAGTTTTTACTGATCCTGGACATGTTGGGATGTATGTAGGAGATAATCAAATGATACATGCACCGTACCCTGGAGCTAAGATTAGAATAGAAGGTATATGGAAGTTTTATGCTGGAAGAAGAATTATGAATTAGTTTAAGCTGCAAGTTTTATATCAATAGTCAGGTAACCTATTTCTCTTCAGTAAATATAATAAAGGGACACTTAATTTACTGGAGGAAGAAAAAATGCACTTGTTATCGGCGATTCTATTTGCTTTCTCATCCAATATAGACAACCTTACCGTTGGGATAGCATATGGGATAAAGAAAACTAAAATTCAATTGAGCAGCAATATACTTATAGCTATAATTACATCCATAGGAACCTTTCTATCCATGACCATAGGTAGATTAATAACTAGTATAATATCAGTAAGAGTTGCAAACTCCTTAGGAAGTATAATACTCGTAGCTATAGGTTTATGGTTCATTTTTGACTTTATAAGAAATGAAAGAAAAAATTATAATAAGTCACTAAATACGGAAAGTTCTGAGGTATCAGGCTATAAAAAGATAATGGAATCACCTGAAATTGCAGATGTAGACCATTCAGGTTATATAGATGTTAAAGAGGCTGTATCACTGGCTCTTGCACTAACTATCAACAATCTTGGGACTGGGGTTGCAGCTAGTATAACTGGTATCAATATACCTATTACCGTAGCAGCAACCTTTATATTTAGTATATTTACTCTAGAAGCTGGAGGCATAATAGGTAATAGCGCCTTCTCTAAAATCTTTGGCAAATATGCTAATTTTGTTTCAGGTGTTATTATAGTTATTCTTGGAGTATATGAGATGTTTGTATAAAATATAGTAATTGAATAGGCACTAAACTATAGGGTTCTACTATGAAGACTTAAGTTTGCATGTTGAAAAATAATGAACCTATGAACTTTAAGCGTGCATAATTCAATAGTTGAAGTTTGAGACCTATATATGGAACCTTTATGAAAAATAAAATTATACTTGTTATAAAATCCAGGCTTCTGGGGATTTTGTGGCATGTATAAATTAATAGTTAAAGTTGGTTCCCTATACTTGTACCGAGATAAGTTATTTCTTTAAGCATTCTTGTTAAAGTATCTTATGACTGAATACTTAAGTTCAGCAGGGGACATTAATAGAGCCTAAATAAAAGCCATGCATATAAGGAATATAGTTTTCCTTATATGCATGGCTCTCATTTTTATATTAGGGTTTTAGTAAGTGTTAAAG
This sequence comes from Clostridium manihotivorum, assembly GCF_004015185.1. GTDB lineage: Bacteria > Bacillota > Clostridia > Clostridiales > Clostridiaceae > Clostridium_AR > Clostridium_AR manihotivorum. Next base: position 1,484,893 of record NZ_CP025746.1, read on the forward strand.
ATTCTAATCATGTAGTAAGTAATATTTTATAGTTTGGCTATGTTTAATAATATTGTTGAAATTAAGTGGTTGTGAAGGAGAGGCTATATGAGAAAGCTACTATAATTAAAGCCTCGGATGGCTGACCACTTAATTTCAGCACAGTACTTTACTACTTTAACAGCGCCTATAGTCTATGACCCTACAAATTGTCCGCCATCTACATGAATTATTTGTCCAGTAGTATAAGTGGAGTCTTCTGAAGCTAGGTATACATAAGTTGGACCGAGCTCCACAGGCTGACCGGCTCTTTTCATAGGTGTATCTAAGCCAAAGGAGGTGATTTGCTCCGCTGACCAGCTAGAGGGTTGAAGTGGAGTCCAGAAGGGGCCAGGTGCGACACCATTTACTCTTATTCCTTTATCTACAAGTGAAAGAGCTAAGGACCTTGTAAAGCTTGCAATAGCACCTTTTGTACTTGAGTAGTCAATAAGTTCCTTGTTGCCTGCATAAGCGGTTACAGAAGTAGTATTTATTATTGTACTTCCACTGTTTAGATGAGGCAGTACTGCTTTGGTTAAGTAAAACATGGAGTATATATTTGTCCTAAAGGTGTCGTCAAGTTGCTGGGCACTTATATCTAATATGCTTTCTTGTGGAAACTGAACTCCAGCATTGTTAACAAGTATGTCTATATGTCCTAACTTATCTAGTGTTATATTAACTATATCTTTTGAAAAAGCTTCTTCTCTTAGGTCACCAGGAATTAAGATACATCTTCTTCCCTTAGACTCTATAATTGTTTTTATCTCATTTGCGTCTTGATGCTCATTAAAATATACTATGGCAATGTCAGCGCCTTCTTTAGCAAAGGCTAGAGCAACAGCTCTTCCTATACCACTATCACCGCCGGTTATTATAGCAACCTTATCCTTAAGCTTGCAGCTTCCTACATAATCAGGATTGTCAAATATAGGTCTAGGATGCATAAGGTATTCTAACCCTGGCTGTACTGGCTGATGTTGTGGTGGAAAAGTTATTGGGACTTGCTTGCACTGAACTTTTTGTCCCATGTACGGATAATAAAGAATCAAGTTTCTACCTCCAAAAAAAACGTGCTTACAATATCATATGTAAGACACGTCAAAATGGAATAATATTTATGCTTTTTTAATAAGCCTTCTTGATAGATGTATAATCTCAGAAAATACTATTACTGAGAAAGTATATCCTATTATCTTTAGCCACATAACTATTGATAGAGGAGAGGTCTTAAATAGTTCTCCACCAAATTGAGTTATTAATATCTGTAGTACAAAAGTCCCACTCATCATTATCAGCATAGGTTTATTATTAAGCAAGTTAGTAAATATGCTTTCATCTCCTAGTTCTCTTGAGTTAAAGGAGTTGAACAGTTGGAACATTACAAAGGTGGTAAAGATTATACTAGGTTGCTCACTTACAGTACCACCAAGTACTTTTTTATCTATAAGCAATGCAAGCATGAGTACTATATAAAGTCCATTGGTAAGTATGGTTGTAAGCATGTTTTTTGTTATTATGCTAGCATCTCTTTTTACTGGTTCCTTATCCATTAGGTGTTTTCTTAGGGCCTCAAGACCTAAAGATAATGCTGGAGGACCATCCATTATTAGGTTAACCCATAAAAGTTGTATAGTAGTAAAGGGTAGTGGTAGTTCTAATATTTCGCAGATAATTACTATAAGTACCGCAACTAGATTTACAGTTAACTGAAATTGAATGAACCTTTGGAAGTTTTCGTAGATGCCGCGTCCCCATTCAATGGCTTTAACTATGGTTGAGAAGGAATCATCTAAAAGTACTATATCACTAGCTTCTTTGGATACTTCAGTGCCCGTAATTCCCATGGCTATTCCTACGTCAGCATTTTTTAAAGCTGGAGCATCGTTTATTCCATCGCCTGTAACAGCAACAACCCCTCCAACTTTCTTTATGAGATTTACTATTCTCATTTTTGTGATAGGTTTACTTCTAGCAATTACCACTATATTATCTAATATTTTAATAAGCTCATCATCTGACATTTCATCAATATCCTGAGCATCGATGATTATGCTGTCTTCTTTTACTACATCTAACTGCTTAGCAATAGAAGTAGCAGTTACTATATTGTCTCCAGTAAGTATTTTTAAGCTTATTCCTGATTTCTTACATTTCTCAACAGCTTCAAACACATCTTCTCTTAAAGGGTCAGCTATGGAAACAAAGCCATCAAAGATCATAGCTTGTTCTATCTTGTTCTGAACAGAAGACCAATCATCATGATTATTTAAATATGTTCTATGGGAAAAGGCTAATATTCTTTTAGCTTCTTTTTGTAATTTAGTTATTTCACTGGTTATCTTTTCTCTTAGTTCTTCAGTTAAAATCTCTACCTTATCGTTTATGATGATTTTATTACATAAAGAAATAATTTTTTCAGGACTTCCTTTGGAGTATATATTATAATTGTTATCTTCTAATGTTACCGTAGTCATAGATTTCTTTTCAGAACTAAAAGGATATTGAAAAACTATGCTAGAGGCATTACGTATATCTGTATAACTTATATATTCGCTTTCCTGCGAACTGTATTTTGAACATTTGCCTTGGCATACAGAGCTGTGAAGCTCATAGTGTGGGCAGCGTTTTGGATTTACAGAGCAAACAGTGTCAGTAAATGCTTTTAAAAGAGAGCATTCTGTTGGGTTACCTATGAATTTTATTTGTCCATCTTTTATGTTGATATCGGCAGTGCTGTTTACAGTAAAGTTTTCTATCATAAATCTGCTTTTAAGTTCAGTTGGTGTCATTAGATTTCCATTATTCCAAACATCTATAACAGACATCTGATTTTTTGTAAGTGTTCCAGTTTTATCAGAACAAATAACGTTTATACAGCCTACAGTTTCACAAGCTACTAGTTTCTTTACTAGAGCATTGGTTCTGGCCATCTTAATTATATTTAAAGCTAAGGTCATAGCTACTATTGTTGGAAGACCTTCAGGTACAGCCGCAACAATAAGTGCTACACTTGTCATAAATGCATTTTGAACTGTATCAAAAGAGATATTGTTATGGACATATATTTTAAAAATCTCATAGAAAAATATTAATGCAGATATCACCACTCCTATTACTGATATAGCCTTAGCTAGTTTATCAAGTTTTTCTTGAAGTGGAGTAGACTTGGACATGGTCTTTTTTAGCTCTGAGGCTATATTACCCATCTCAGTACTATCTCCAACTGCAGTTACGATTGCAGTAGCTTGTCCATAGTTAACAAAGGTACCAGCAAAGATCATATTGCTTCTCTCTGAAAGTGGCACTTTTGAGTTAGAGGAGATTTCATCATAATGCTTACTTACAGCTATGCTTTCACCTGTTAGCATTGATTCATCAACTTTTAATTGGAGACATTCTATTATTCTAGCATCGGCAGGTATCTTGTCTCCAGTTTCTACTTTTATAATATCTCCGACTACTATATCTTTTTTATTTATGTATTGAATAATACCATTTCTTAATACCTTAACTTTTATATCTTCATTGATATTGTTAAGGGCTTCAAAGGCTTTTTCAGATCTTCCTTCCATGATAATTTGGATGCTTACAGAAAGGGTTATGGCAACTAATATACCAATACTTTCAGTAAACTCTGCATGTAAGCCTTGAAGGTGTTTATAGATATTCATACCTATAGTTATCATAGCTGCTATCATAAGTATAAATATCATCGGCTCTGATAGTGCTTCCAGTATCTTTTTTGAAAGAGATACCTTTTCAGTAGGTGAAAATTGATTTTTACCGTACTTTTCTTCGCTTTTAATTACTTGGGTGTCAGTAAGTCCCTGATCGCTGTTCAAGTTAAAGTGATCAAGGATTTCTTCAACTGGTTCTTGGAAAAACTCCATTTCATCCTCTCCTTAATGACTATTTGTGGTGTTGTATTTATGAAAGCTGGGACTTTAATAAATACAATAAATTTAGATTGGGCAAACAAAAAATATATGATTAAGCTTATTATTTAAATAGGAAACCTACCACTACCTTAAATAATAGCACTTAACATAGACAAAATAAAAAAGACTCATAATACAATAATCCATCTAAAAAAGATGGTCTCGTATTAAAAGTCTCACAGTGACAAACGTCATGATAAAGCCAGGTTAAAAGAAACCATTATGTTGACTTTATCTCCCTTACGGGTAGTTACTCCCTTTTAAAGATATTAACTTTTAAGAATATAGCTTTACTTTTATAAAATAAATAGCAATAAAGCTAAGAATTTAGTGATATTTTATAACCACTTCTATTATTATATTTAATTAATTTGTAACTGTCAACGAAATGTAAATCTTTTCGCGCATATTTATGCATAGTTTTATTTTTTACTATTTACCACAAATAGCTACTGAAAAGCCTTTATATTGCTAGGTTTAGCTAAGAAAAAATAATTTCATAAACAGTAAAAAAAAAGCCGCATTTATAAAAAATATAAATGCGACCTATTAATGCGAATATATACTAAATATCACTAATATTTAAAAAGACCTTTTAAACAAAAATCTTTCCAAATTACTTCGTAGCAGTGATAAGTAGTTAATCACTAAAACTGTGAAACATATTTCTAAAAAGAAGCAATAAAACGCTCAGATTAAAAAGAACTTGTATGTCCGTGGCTATGTGAGTTCATGAATGATGCTCCAGTTGATCCTAGATTTGAGCCCATATTTGAACTTCCTTGTTGCTGTCCGCCATATTGTTGTTGCTGTTGTTGCTGTTGTTGCTGCTGAGTTTGTTGAAGTTGTTGAAGTTGTTGCTGTTGTTGTTGTTCTCCTTGGCTCATTTGATTTAATTGTTGTTGAGTTTGCTCTATTAGCTGACTCATCTGTGCAAGGGTCTGATTTGATTGTAAGAACTGGCTAGCCTTGCTTAAATCGTTCATAGCACTTGTTATTGAAGATTGTAACTGTTGTTGAGTTTGCATTTGTTGTTGCTGAGTTTGTTGTTTGAAATCCTTTATTTGTTGTTGTAGATCAGTTATAACTTTATTTCCTTGATTGCTTTGTTGGCTACTTTGAGACTGACCACCTTGAGATTGTTGTGATCCAGACATTGAGCTTTGTTGTTTTAATTGATTTAAAGTGCTTGACATAGCGCTTAATTGATCTTTTAAGCCTGTGATTTCAGCACCTATTTCAGCATCATTTTTTTTGCTATCAACATAGTTCTCTATTACTTTTTTACTTTTTTCGTCCATCACCAATCACTCCTTTTAATTATTTGCTACGAAAATATCTTAACCACTATAAAATACAAATATACTGGTGTTGTTTCTACTAATTAAATGAGTATATTGGTAAATTTAAAAAAATTATTAAATTTCACATTTGCCGTCAGAACAGCTTCCTGCATCAGTTTCTTCATCATCAGATTTTTTTGAAAGGAACTCTATAACTGGTGAGGAAAGTTCTTCTTTTCTTACTTTTTCAAGAACATCTAAAAATAACTCAGATGGTTGTGCTCCAGATACAGCATATTTATTATTAAATACAAAGAAAGGTACTCCAGTTATTCTTAAATTAGAAGTTCTTTCTTCATCTCTTCTAACTTCTGAAGAATATTTATCAGATGAAAGAACTTCTAAAGCTTCTTTATAGTTTAAACCAACTTCTTCTGCAAGTGTTGCCAATACTTGATGATCAGATATTAAAAGTGAGTCTACGAAGTAGGCTTTTAATATTCTTTCTGATAACTCATTCATTTTTCCTTCAGTGTTTGCATAGTGACATAATCTATGAGCATCAAAAGTATTAGTTGGTTTTAGAGCTTCAAAATTATAATTTAAACCAAGAGTTTTAGCTTGTTCTATTAATTGATTATTTGATCCTTTAGCTTGTTCAACTGATATTCCATATTTTTTAGCTATTAACTGATCAATATTTTCCTCATAGCTTTTCTTTGCAGATGGGTCAAGCTCGAAGCTTTTAAAAACTAATTCAACCTCATCCTTATATTCAAATTTATCTAATGCATTTTCTAGCCTTCTTTTTCCTATATAACAAAATGGACATGCAAAATCAGACCATATTTCTATTTTCATTTCTATTCCTCCTATTGTCCTCATAGCTACTATTTTAATTTTCTTAAAATTAAGATATACAGGTCTTATAAAAGATGTATGGATGTTAAAGAGTAAAACTGTACTGTTCGAACGTAGTGAGTTTACAGTTTTAGCCGTGGAATATGAAAAAATCATATTAATTCTTTGTGTAAGCTCATCTAAGCATCGGAATACTAACCACTTAATTAACATGGTAGTTTAACAGAGCCGAAATTAAAAGTATACATGAGGTTTATTTATAATTTAATGATATTATAGTCCATTAAATTTCAATACTCAATGGTATAAAAAGGAACCCATAGGGGGTATATTATTTTAATAATATTTTTGAAGATAGTCCTTGGAACTAATTAGTGACAATATAAATTAATGGTAAATTATAGATAGTTCAATTTGTATATAAAGTTCAAAGGTTCATATGATAAGGTTATTGACGTAAAAAAACAAATTTTATAAAGTAAGCAAATTTTGTTAGGAGTTGAGATAAATCAATTAGTTTCTTCAAAATAGATATCCATTGATGTATAATTTATAAATAGATATTTAGTTTTAAATTGGGGAAGGCATACAACAGTTTTAAAACACCTACTAAAACCCACTAAAATATATTGGAATATTGTTAGTTTTATGTTGTCATAATATGTGTAAAGAGGTGATAGCATGAAGTATTATACAATTGGTCAATTCTCAAAATTAGTGGGAAAAAGTATTCAAACTTTAAGATTGTTGGATAATGAAGGAAAGTTAAAACCACATCATATAACAGAAGGTGGACACCGTTATTATTCTGAACAACAAATTAATCAAGTTTTGCAAGTGCCAATTGTTAAGAGAACTAAAAAAGTAATTGGATATTGTAGAGTATCAAGTAATAAACAAAAAGATGATTTAGCAAGACAGGTTGCTGAGATTTGGGTTTGAAATAATAGAAAATCTATGTAATAAGTATGGGACTGATATCGAAATAATAGATAACACTGAAAAAACAGAAGAACAGGAATTAGTTGAGGATTTAATTCAAATTGTTACAGTTTTTAGTTGTAGGTTGCAAGGCAAAAGAGCCAATAAAGCAAAGAAAATGATTAAGGAGCTGTTAGAGAATGATACTGGCGAAGAAAGTTAGAATTATTCCGAATATAGAGCAAGAACAAAAATTATGGCAGTCTGTTGGTACTGCAAGATATATTTATAATTGGACGCTTGCAAGACAAGAAGAAAATCACAAAAATGGTGGCAAGTTTATAAAAGATGAAGATTTAAGAAAAGAATTAACTATTTTAAAGAAATCAGAACTTAACTGGCTTAATGAAGTATCTAATAATGTAGCAAAACAGGCTGTAAAAGATGGTTGTAATGCTTATAAAAATTTCTTTAAAGGGTTAGCTGATAAACCAAGATTTAAGAGCAGAAGAAAAAGCAAACCTTCATTCTATAATGATACAGATAAACTAAAAGTTAAAGAAAATTTAGTATTAATTGAAAAAGTAGGTTGGATTAAAACAGTAGAGCAAATACCTACAGATATTAAATATATTAATCCAAGAATAAGTTTTGACGGTAAGTTTTGGTATATATCTATAGGCATAGAAAAAGAAGAAACTATATCAGAAATACAGATATATCAATAGGTGTGGATTTGGGATTAAAAGATTTAGCAATAGTTTCAAATATAGATAAACCATTTAAAAATATTAACAAAGCTAAAGAAGTGAAAAGACTAAAAAAGAAGTTAAAAAGAAAGCAGAAACAAGTTTCAAGAAAATATGAAGATGGAAAAATTCGAATAGGAAAGGAAGGTGAAAACCGTTATAAATTTACTAAAACTAATAATATTAAAAAACTCGAAAGAGAATTAAAACTTATTCAAAGAAGGCTTTCAAATATACGTTTAAATCATATTCATCAAATAACAACTGCAATAGTGAAAACCAAGCCAAGCAGAATAGTTGTTGAAGATTTAAATGTAAAGGGGATGCTTAAAAATAAACACTTATCAAAGGCTATACAAGAACAATGTTTCCATAAGTTTATTAGTATCTTAGAATATAAAAGTAAATTTAATGGCATTGAATTTGTAAAAGCAGATAGGTTTTATCCTTCAAGCAAAACTTGTTCTTGTTGTGGCGCAATAAAGAAAGATTTAAAACTTAAAGACAGAGTTTTTGTTTGTCCATCATGTAATGCTCAGATGGATAGGGACAAAAATGCTTCAATAAATCTTTCAAGGTATAAAAAATTAGCATAATATCACTAACAAGATAGTGCTGATATGTACTGTGCGTTACGCAGGATTTTAAGCCTTTGGAGCAACATATCAAACTGGAGTAGTCTTATGACAAAACAGGTTGCGTTGAATAAGGAATAAATCTCTAAATATTAGATTTTAGTAGATTTTATGTAACGGAATAATTTAATATATGGGGAATGAAGAGCTGAAAATTGTTAATACAGTGTGTTCAAAGAACTGTTTTGCTACTTGTCCGTTAAAGGTATATGTAAAAGATGATAAGGTTGTAAAGGTAGAAGGACATGATAATAATCCTATAACTAGAGGAAAAATATGTACTAAAGGCAGGGTGTATCCTGAGATTGTAAATAGTAAAGAAAGACTTCTATATCCGTTAAAGAGAGTAGGTATAAGGGGAGAAGGAAAGTTTGAAAGAATATCCTGGGATGAAGCCTTAGAACTTATATATAGTAAACTAAATACCTTAAGACAAGCACATGGTCCTGAATCGGTACTTTATTATCAGGGAAGCGGTAACTTTGGAGTTATGAGAAGATATGCTTATGGTTTTTGGTATCAATTTGGTGGATATACAGGAACTGTAGGTGATCTCTGTGATCCTGCTGCTGAAGAAGGAATGAAATATAGTTATGGGTGGAGGATACAAAACTCTTTAGATGATTTATTAAATAGTAAGCTCATAATATTGTGGGGAGGAAATCCTGCGCATACCAATATACATGCCATGTATTTTATAAATGAGGCAGTAAAAAATGGAGCAAAGCTAATAACTATTGATCCAAGAAAAAATGAATCTAGCAACAAAAGTAATCTGCATATATACCCTAGAGGTGGAACTGATGGACTACTTGCCATAGGTATAGCAAAGCTACTGATAGAAAAGGGACTGACAGACTATGATTTTATAGATAAATACACTTATGGATTTGATAAATATGAAGAGTTTTTAAAAGCTTACACCCTTGAACAGGTATGTGACATAACTGAAGTTCCATTGGAAGAATTAAATAAAATAGCTGACTTGATAGCTGAATATCCAAAGTATGCAATGATAATGGGCTATGGGTTCCAACGTTATAGTAATGGTGGACAAACTATAAGAGCAGTTTCTTTGCTGCCTGCAATCACAGGAAGTATTGGAGAAAGTGGCTGTGGCATATATTGTGGGGAGAGTAGAGGCGGTATACTTCAGTGGCCGTATTTACCTGAGAAGCCTGAAGAAATAAGACTTGCTATACCTAAGGGAAAGATAGCAAGTGAAATAGAAACTTTAGATTTGCCCAAAATAAAAGCTATGTGGGTAGAAAAAGCAAATCCCCTTACTAGTAATCCTAATTTGACAAAATTAAAGGATACGCTTAAAGGCTTAGAGTTTATTGTGGTATCGGAGAATTTTCTTACAGATACAGCAAAGTTCGCTGATATTGTACTTCCAGCAGCATCTTTTTTAGAAGAAGATGACTTGGTTGCCGCATATGGACATCCTTATGTTCAATTAAAGCAGAGAACTGTAAATCCTCCAGGGGAGTGCAAGACAGACAGGGAGATTTATAGACTTCTGGGTGAGAAGTTTAACTTTGATATGAAGTACCTGCCACAGGATGATATAGAAATATTAAATAAGGTATTAGAGAGTAGCTCTATGAATACAACCTTAGAGGAAATGAAGGAGAAGCCTTATCTTGTAGAAGATTACGATGATATAGCCTTTAGAAATAAAGACTTTAAAACTACCAGTGGAAAGATAGAGTTTTACTCGGAAGACATAGCTAGAGAGTGGGGCGTTAGTCCGCTACCAATTTATGAAGAACCAGAAGAAAGCAAGTACTCAAGTAAAGCAGATTATTTGAAGTATCCGCTTCAACTGATTACAGCTCATAGCTTAGAAAGAATAAACTCTCAATTTACTGAAAGTGAAAGGCTCACTGAATTGTTCACTCCAGTTGTTCACATAAATACAATTGATGCAAAGGCAAGAAATATAGCAAGTGGAGATAAGGTTAGAGTGTACAATAGCAGAGGAGAAATTTTTATAAAGGCTAAGGTGATTGAGGGGATAAAGCATGGGGCTATAAACATTTTTGAAGGTTTATCATCTAAGACGGGAATATCAATAAATACTCTGTTAGAAGATAGGATTACTGATATGGGCTATGGGACTTCATATCATACATGCCTTGTAGAAATTGAGAAATTAAATGGCTAATAAAAAATATAGTACCTCATAGGATTTCTTCATATAAGTTCAGTAAAGCAATATCTGTAAAAAAGAAATAATACTCGTCTGCCATATTCTTCTCACATATGTTTGAAAAGGCAGATATGCAAAAAGTCCCTGAAGATCACTTCAAGGACTTTTTTGAATACAACCTATTTTCTTCTATTTTCAAATTTATCAACTAATTCTTGAAGCATTCTAGAAGTTGATTCAAGTTTCTCAGATATATCAAACATTTGCTCTAAATGCTTATTTTGCTCTATTATTGATTGAGCGGTTTCTTTGGTCTTATTAGAGTTGTTATCTGCATGTTCTGCCACTTGCTCAATAGAGCTTGTTACTTCTTCTGCAGCGGAAGAAACATCTTGAGATATGACCGCTACCTTAGAAACATCTTCTTTTACCACATCTATTGCTAAAAGAATGTTATTAAAGGTTTTTCCAGTTTCATTAACAACTTCTATACCAGTATGAACATCACTGATACCTATATTCATAGCCTTGTTTGCATTATTGATATTTTCTTGTACGCTTTTTATCATATCTGAAATCTTTATAGCAGAACCCTGAGATTCTTCTGCAAGCTTTCTAACTTCATCAGCTACCACTGCAAAGCCTCTTCCACTCTCTCCAGCTCTAGCAGCTTCTATTGCAGCATTAAGCGCTAGTAGGTTAGTTTGCTCTGCTATAGAGCTTATTACTTGAACTACTTGATCTATGTCTTTAGATTGTTTGCTGAATACTTCTAAGATTTCAGCTACATTTCCTACAGAAGCGTCAATTGAGTTCATTTGCTTAACTACTTGCTTTATCGCATTTTCTCCATCTTTTGCTTCCTTAACTGTTTCTATAGTTTTTACAGAAGCTCTTTCAGAAGCAGAAGCTATATCGAAAATTCCTCTTGATACTTCAGCTAAGGCTTTTGAGCTTTCTGAAGTATAGTTGTATTGGTTTAAGCTAGCATCTTCTATATGTTTCATAGCAAAGTTAATGTCGTTAGAAGTACTTAAGCTATTTTTAACACTTCCAGATAGACTTTCTGAATAACCAGCTATATCATTTATTGTTTTTCCTAAGTTAACAAGGATTTCCTCAAGCTCCTCTTTCTTCTTCATACCTTCATCACTAAGAGAGGCTTCATTCTTTTTATTACTAGAAATCATAAATATAGTAGCTACGCTAGTTAGTATCAAGAATATTGCATGTAGCAATAACATTTGGAATGGATAGTGATGTGAACCACAAATTAGTTCAGGGAATAAGAAATATCCTCCAAGGTGTTGGACAGCAAATATTATTGTACTTATCAATATGTAATTTATATTATCGTAGTAAGCAATCATCGCTATAACCATGAATATTGAAAAATGATATTCAACTAAGCCATTTCCCACTGCTATTATTGCAATACTAGAAAAGGTTAAAGTAAGTGTTAATAATAAAGGAATGCTTTTATGCTCTGTGCTCTTAAATTTATATAGGTAAAAAGCTGTACCTAACAGTATTACTGGAACTAGTGCAATTAAATAAGATATTACAACACTGCTATTTGAGATTGTTGACATATCATCCATAGTAAAGAATGATAAAAACCTACCTAATATGGCTACTAATAAAATCAGGAACACTGTAGAAAGAGAAAGTTTTAACATTAAGTTGTTCTTCAAAGATTTTGTCATTTGTTTACCCCCAACTAATAAATAGTATATAGGATAATTATCGAGATAATAAATAAATGCTAAAGTAGAAAAGCATAGAATATTATAAAAATAAGAGCTTAATTTCTACGGATAAATTGAAGTTATATAAACTATTGGAATTATATAACGAATATAATAAAATATAGATATGAGTTATATAGAAATCTCTGGAAGTATTGACGTTTTATTAGGACAATAATTAATAAGACTTAATAATTAATAAATTGAGGTAGAGATATATGGTTAATATAGGTATTGATTTAGGCACTACTAACAGTCTAGTGTCATATTGGACGGAACAAGGTCCAGTTATTATTCCAAATTCTTTAGGTGAGAGACTAACTCCTTCCGTAGTAAGTGTGGATGATAATGGAGAAATTTTGGTAGGACAAATTGCTAAGGAGAGACAGATATTCCACCCAGAAAGTAGTGCTTCTGTATTTAAAAGAAATATGGGAAGCAAGAAGGTATATAAGCTTTTAGATAAGGAGTTTTTGCCAGAAGAGTTGTCAGCACTTATATTAAAGTCTTTAAAGGAGGATGCTGAGAGATTTTTGGGGATTCCAGTAACAGAAGCTGTTATAAGTGTACCAGCTTATTTTAGTGATAGCCAAAGAAAGGCTACTCAGAGAGCTGGAGAGCTTGCTGGACTTAGAGTAGAAAGACTTGTAACTGAACCTACCGCAGCAGCACTTGCTTATGGTCTCCATAATACTAAATCCGATACTAAGTTTTTAGTATTTGACTTAGGAGGAGGGACCTTTGATGTATCCATACTTGAGTTATTCAACAACATAATGGAAGTTAGAGCAGTTGCTGGAGACAATTACTTAGGTGGAGAAGACTTCACAGAGGCATTGGCTGCTATGTTTTTGAAACACCATAACAAAAAGAGTGATGAAATAAATGACAAAGACTACTCCTTATTAAAGAAGGAAGCAGAAGTTGGGAAGAGAGCCTTCTCTGACAGTAGAATAGTAACCTTAAGTTCAAAAGTAGATAATGAGTTACTAGAATGTGAAGTTTCCCTTGATGACTATGAAAAGTCAGTAAAGGGGCTTTTAAATAGACTTAGAGAACCAGTGGAAAGAGCTTTAAGTGATGCTTCTTTAAGAATAAGTGACATTGATTCAATATTACTAGTGGGTGGAGCAACAAAACTGCCTATAATAAGAAGCTTTGTAAGTAAGCTTTTTGGAAAGTTAGCTTATATAAATATAAATCCTGATGAAGTAGTTGCACTAGGCGCAGCAGTTCAAGCGGCGCTAAAAGGAAAGAATGCTGCTTTTAAAGAAATAATACTTACAGATGTGTGTCCGTATACCCTTGGTACTACTGTATCAGTGAGAAAGTCTCATGGACAGTTTGAAAGTGGACACTTCCTCCCTATAATCGAAAGAAATACAACTATACCTGTAAGTAAAGTAGAGAGATTATATACAGTTTATGACAATCAAAAGGTAATAAATGTAGAGATACTTCAGGGGGAATCACGTTTATCAAAGGACAATATTTATCTTGGAGAGCTTAATATATCAGTACCATCAGCATCAGCAGGTAATGAAGCTATAGATGTTAGATATACCTACGACATTAATGGTATATTAGAGGTAGAAGTAACGGTGGTATCAACTGGAACAAAGAAAACCGTAGTTATTGAAAAGAATCCAGGTCATATGACTAAGGAAGAAATAGCTACAAGAATGGAAGCCTTGGCAAGCCTTAAAATACATCCTAGAGAAAATCATGAAAATAAGCTAATAATAACTAGAGGAGAGAGACTGTTCGAGGAAAACTTAGGAGAGGCAAGGCAAGAGATTGGAAGGCTTATAAGAGAGTTTGAAGAGATTCTGGAAAGACAAGATCTGAAAGAGATTAAGGACGCAAGAGTACGTGTAAAGAACATATTTGATTCAATAGATACTAAGGGGGATTTTTAGATGGATTGTTTTGAGGTTCTAGGTATTGAAAAGACAGAGGATATTAATGAGATAAGAAAGGCTTATTCAAGTCTTTTAACAAAGTATTCGCCAGAACAAGATCCAGAAGGTTTTAAACAGCTGAGAGCAGCCTATGAGGAAGCTTGCAATATAGCAAAAGAGTCAGAAAGTAAAGCTAAACAAGAGCTATCACCAGTAGATGAATTCATGGAGGAATTTAAAGCATGTTATAAAGACTTTGAAAAAAGACTTAGCAGCGATCAATGGACAGAACTATTAGAAAAAGATATATGCTATAACATAGATACTGCTTCGGAAATTAGCAGTAAAGTTTTAACCTTTCTAATGGACAATTATAACTTTCCAAATCAAGTTTGGAAGTTGTTTGATAGTTATTTTTCCTGGACTTCAAAGAAAGATAATCTATATAGAGATTTCCCTAAGAACTTTATTGACTTTGTTATATATAAGATTGATAAAGGAAGTACCTTTCGCTACGACTATCTAAAAGATTGTATACCTGGACAAGAGGATGAATTTATATCTAAATATAATAAAGTCTCAAATGCCTTAGATGATTATGATTTATATACTGCTTGTAAAAACATAGCTTCAGCTAAGGATATTTGTCCTAATCACCCGGATCTTATCATATTGGAAGCAAGATACTATATGCTAAAGGGCAGACTTAATGAAGCAAAGGATTTGCTTTCTCAGGTAATATCAAAGGATGAAAAAGACATCGATGGATACTTTTATAGAGCTGAGATTAGTAACAGAGTTGGAGAGTTAAAAGAGGCTTATAATGACTATGCTAAGGTTTTAGAAATAAAGCCAGATGATGTCGGAGCCTTATATGCACTAGGAAAATGTTGTATAAACCTAAATCAGTATGAGGAAGCTATTAAGTATTTGGAAAAGGTAGATGAAATATATCAATATAGAAATGATATAAATATAATACTAACTTCTGCTTATAATTTTTATATAGATGATATATTAAATAAGCTAGAGGAAGACAATCTAAACCAAGCTTTAAGGTATAGACTTGCTGAAGCATATTTTAGAACTTCAAAAACAGAAGAAAGTTATGATATCTTAAAGGAGTTAAGACAAGAAAACGGCTTTACAGAAGATATGTACTGTCTTCTTTGTCAGGTGTTGATTAAATTGAACAATGAAGAATTAGCGTACACCACTGTTTGTGAAGGCGTAGAATTATTTAGAAATAACTATGAACTTAATTTCTTAAAAGCAGATATGCTAGACAGATTTGGTAAGTATGAAGAGGCGCTTGCTCAGTATGATAGAGCAATAAGTATAAAGAATGACAGCTGCGCCGCATATAACAATAAGGCATATGTGTTTAATATTTTAAGAAATTATAATGAAGCTCTAAAGTGTGCAGATAAAGCCATAGAGTTAGATCCTCATATGGCTCATGCTTACAAGAATAAAGCTGAAGCTCTTTTAGGCTTAGAGCTTTATGAAGACTGCTTTGAAGCATGTAACTTAGCCCTTAATAAATATCAATATCTACTAGAAGCTTATATCATAAAAATAAAAGCCTTTACTGCGGTGAATTTATATGATGAGGCTTTAGATACCTATAATAAAGCAAGTGATTTAGGCTTTAAGGATAGTAAGTTATATCACTGCAAAGCAAGAGTACTGATGAGATTACGAAGATATGAAGAGGCAGCAGACTACTGCGACTATGCCCTTGAACTAGACGAAAATAATGATGAATATTACTACTTAAAAGGTTTATGCTACTACTATATCGACAAGTATGAAGAAGCCATAAATGCTTTTGATAAGGCAATTGAGATAAACGTTAATAATGGAGGCTCCTATTACTATAAGGTTCAGTGTCTTCTAAGTGAATCTAGAGAAGAGGAAGCTTTAAACTTATTAAACACAGTGCTTGAACTTCAAGATATTCAGTTTAAAGATAGTTTCTATGAATTAAAAGGAAATATCATGGAGAGAAGAAATGATTATAATCAGGCTCTTGATTTATATAAAAAGGCCATAACTAGTGATCCTAACTATGCACCATATTATTATGCTGCTGGTCATATATTTAATGAATTAGAAAACTATGAAGAAGCACTTAGATACTTCTATAAGTCTATAGAGTTAGATCCAGACCAGAGAAATTGCTATGTAAACATAAGTTACTCCTTGTATTGCCTAGGAAAATATGAAGCTTGTATAGAGAATTGCAATAAGGCTTTAGAAATTGATCCTGATTATACTGTGGCTCATCAAAATAAAGGATGGTCTTACTATAAGCTTGAAAAAATAGCAGAAGCAGAAAAAGAATGCAGCGCAGCTTTAAAGTTAGATGGAAATAACCTAGATATACTTTTACTAAAGCTTAGACTGCTTAATTATAAAGGGCTTTATCAAGAAGCGTTGTTGGTTTGTGATAGGATGCTAGAGATAGATGCTCACAACACTTCAGCTATAGAAGCAAAGCAGGAATTGATGAAAAAGGTTAGCGGAGAGAGCAACCAAAAGAAGGGGTTATTCAAATCTCTGTTTAATAAATAATGACTCTGTTAAAGCACTATTTTGAAATTAAATGGTTAATCAGCAGATGATTTAATGAGCCTACGAAAGAAAGTATTATATAGAAAATAGACTGCCTCAGAGTGTTAAAAATCTGAGGCAGTCTATTTTAATATTAGGCCAATATAGTACGATTAACTTTAGACATAAATTCTATTTAAACAAAGTAGTGTATGCTTGAAGTCTATTGGATATCCAAATGCATATCACCTTTTTTAATAAGTCCAGATTTTTTCATTGTAAAATAAATTGGAAGAATTATAGCTGACGGAATTATCACACCAGTCAATACAAAGATTAAGATTCCTTTAACTCCTTGATTAGCAATTATATTAAGTGGAGCTATAAGGGAGTTAAGTCCAAGTCCTGCCAGTTCATAACTGGAAGAGAATTTGAATAAAACTGTAGCTATTGGTGCAGCTATTACTGAGGCTATAAAAGTTGGGATTATAATCTTAGGATTTTTTATTATATTTGGAAACTGTACCTTAGGAGTTATAAGTCCTTGAGCTATGTTTGTTCCCGCTTCATTTTCTCTGAAAGACATCAATGTAAATCCAACAAACTGAACTGTACATCCTATGAGGGCAGCTGCACTGGATACAGGATCTAGCTTAAGTGCAATAGCTATTGCTGCAGAGGATGCAGGTGTCATAAGTAAAATGCTCCAAGCAAGAGATACTAAAGCGGAGCCTATAAACGGCGATATCTTAACTGAGTATGCAATTTGTGCACTTAGCCAGTTCAAAGCTGGAGTAGTAACAGCAGCAAGTCCAAGACCAGAAATACCACCTACAACAACAGCTGCAAAAGGTATTGCCATCATATCAAGACGAGTTTTTCCAGCTACTGCTTTACCTACAAATATTGCTACTAAAGCAGCAACTACTGCGCTTATAGGCTGACCGGATACAAATATAAGTCCAGCAGGAGTGATCTTTACAGCATTTGCACCTACTGTTGACGCGATCATTGAACTAAATATTATAAGAGTGTTACCACCAAGTTGATAAGCCACTCCAGCACCTATAGCTGGTGCAAGCATTGATTTTGCAATGGTACCTATACCTATAAAAGCTGGCCAGTGAATAAACTTACCTATAGTTTCACATAAAAGTCCTATTCCAAGCATAACAAGTACTGCATTCGCAATTCCTGCCGCTGCTTTATATGCTAAATCTTTTGCAGATTCTTTTGTCTCTTCTGGTACAAGAGTTTCTTCGTATGTTACATCAGTTAAATTTGTTTTAGTGCTTTCCATAATAAATTGCCCCTTTCAAATAAAAAATATAAAAATAATTAATACAAATAAAAAGATAAATAAAAAAATCCTTTGCCCTTATAAAAACATAAGGGCGAAGGATTATATTCGCGGTACCACCTTAATTACAACAAAAAGTTGTATCTCAAATCAGTTCAAATATGTATAACTACATACTTAAAACCTAGCCTTTATATCGGAGGCAAACGTCTAAGTTTACTATAAATTCAACTTAAAAGCTCTGGAGTGATAGGATAATATTCTTACTAACACCAACTCTCAGCATCCATTGGTTCTCTGTAATTAGTACGTTAAATATTACAATGAATCTACATTAGTAGAAGCATTATCTCCGTCATTGCGTTTATCATATTATCAGTATTTTTATATAGTATAACCTCATATTGTTAATATGTCTATGGGATTATTAAAAAAATGATAAATATAAAGTTTGAAATCAATTTATTTAGCAATTGATAATGACTTCGATTACATTATAGAGAAAAAGAATAATTTGGCAATGAGGTGTTTCTAAATTAAAGTAGCTTTTGGAAATTAAGTGGTTAGTCATCCGATGCTTAGATGAGCTTACGCAAAGAATTAAAAATTAGAAGCTTTTGTAGGTACTTTAATAAATTAACCATTTATTATCAAATTTGAAATCATATGTTCACATTTAGGCTTTATTATATAGATATAAGATATTATTACAGATCCCTAAGTTTTATCAGTTGAATTTACAGAGTTCGGCTGATTTTTTTTTGCGTTTGAACTCTTTAATTATATAAATATAACAATAAAACTTCTTACATTGTTAAGAATAAATAAATATAAAAATATAAGAAGTTAAAAAGTTAAGAAGTTAAGAATTTATTGGAATAATGCGGGTTGAGAGGACTTAGTCCAATAAAAATTAATAATTTTATATAAATGAGAAAGAAAACTATTGAATATAAGATTGATTTGTAATAATATTACAATGCTGCGCTTAAATAAGGTAATGTGCTTGGATGAATAAAACTAGTTATAAGTGCACTCTTTGGTGTGGGAGAAGCCACTCTAATTATGAAGCTTTCAAAAAAGTAGTTTATCTCAAATCTAAGGCAGTTAATTATGAATTGAACATGTAGGGGAGGGCTGAGAGATTGATTGAATTGAAAAACATATCTAAGTCTTTTAAAGTCTTTAGAAGGAGTCCAGGATTTACAAAGGCTTTTAAATCACTTTTTAAAAGAGAGTATGATTTGGTTAGAGCACTGGAGGATGTATCTTTTAAAATTGATGAAGGAGAGATGGTAGCTTATATTGGACCTAATGGTGCAGGAAAAAGTACTACTATTAAGATAATGAGCGGCATATTAAATCCCGATAGTGGTAGTTGTGTCATAAATGGGAAGGTGCCTTGGAAAAATAGAATCGATTATGTAAAGGACATCGGAGTTGTTTTTGGACAGAGGTCTCAACTTTGGTGGGATGTACCTGTTGAGGATTCCTTCGAATTGCTTAAGGACATATATAAAATTCCCTATAACCAGTATAAAAGTAATAAAGCTATGCTTACTGATTTGTTAAAGCTTGAGGATATAATAAAAACTCCTACTAGGCAGCTGAGCCTAGGTCAAAGAATGCGCTGTGAGATAGCAGCATCACTTCTTCATAGTCCAAAGATATTATTTCTAGATGAACCAACCATAGGTTTGGATGCAGTTTCTAAAATAGCAGTAAGAGATTTTATAAAGACAATAAATAAGGAAAAGAAGACTACTGTTATACTTACCACCCATGATACCCAGGATATTGAGGCTCTATGCAAAAGGATGATACTTATAGGAAAAGGAAAAGTGCTTTTGGATGGCAATTTTGAAGAGTTAAAGCATGAGTTCAGTGAAGGCGGAGAACTGAACATAGATGAAGTTGTAGTAAAGATGTATAAGGAGTACAACGTATGAGACCCTATATATCTTTCTTAAAAATAAGATTTATCAATGGTCTTCAATACAGATCTGCAGCTTACGCAGGTATAGTAACTCAGTTTGCTTGGGGCTTTATGTATATAATGCTGTATCAAGCTTTTTATAAAAGCGGTTCTTCAAAAGTGCCTATGGATTTTAAGGAGCTTTCTAGTTATATATGGCTTCAACAAGGCTTTTTAGCACTATTTATGACTTGGTTTCTAGAAAACGATATCTTTGATTTGATAAGTAGTGGCAATGTGGCTTATGAACTAATAAGACCTCTTGACTTGTATAATATATGGTTTACTAGAAATTGCGCTACTAGATTGGCTAAGGCAGTGCTTAGATGCTTCCCGATTCTTATTATTGCATTATTTTTACCAGAGCCCTATAGATTCCATGGTCCATATTCAATGGAGAGTGCAATATTCTTCTTTATATCGATGACATTGGCTTTCATATTAGTGGTTGCTTATTGTATGCTTATATATATTTTTACCATGTATACTATATCTCCGATGGGTATACGAATGGTTTTAGTAATGCTGGCTGATTTTCTCGCAGGTGGTCTTGTTCCGTTGCCTTTATTACCAGATTATTTTACAAAATATATTAATTTATTGCCTTTTGCATTTATGCAAAATACTCCCTTTAGAATATATAGTGGTAATCTTCCTGCAACAGATTGTTTAAAAAGTATATTGCTCCAGCTAGTTTGGTTAGGGTTATTAGTTATTCTAGGTAAAGTAATAATCTCAAGAGCCCTAAAGCATGTAGTAGTACAAGGAGGTTAAAAGATGAAGTTATATTTTAAATACTTCTTTATGCACTTAAAATCTGCAATGCAGTACAAGACTTCTTTTTTCTTAACAGCCTTAGGACAAGGGATGACTACATTATTATCATTCTTGAGCATGTATTTTTTATTTGACAGGTTTGGAAATATAAACGGATATAGTTTCAATGAAGTACTTATATGCTTTAGTACCATATTTATGTCTTTTTCACTGGCAGAATGTTTTGCTAGAGGTTTTGATTCATTTTCTTCCATTATTTCAAATGGTGAGTTTGATAGAGTAATGGTAAGACCTAGAAATGAAATACTTCAAGTTCTAGGTTCAAGAATAGAATTTACTAGAGTAGGAAGGCTTATACAGGCAATACTTGTATTTACCTATGCGATTTTTAATGGAGGAATTCAATGGAATCTACCAAAGGTGATAACCATAATTTTTATGGTGCTAGGGGGGATTGGTGTATTCTCAGGATTATTTATGATATATGCAGCCATATGCTTTTTCACCTTGGAAGGTCTAGAGGTTATAAATATATTCACTGATGGAGGAAGAGAACTTGCTCAGTATCCTCTAAACATATATAAAGAGTGGGTAGTTAAGTTCTTTACCTTCATAGTACCACTGGCTTTTATCAACTATTATCCGTTTTTATACCTAATAGGTAGAACAAAGGGACATAGCATTCTTTATATGTTTTCTCCGCTAGTATCCTTATTGTTTTTGATACCTAGCAATATTCTATGGAGATATGGCGTGAGGCACTACAAATCTACTGGGTCTTAAAATTAATTAAGAAGCATTCTTTGCTGTATTTATATGTAAAAGTCATGAATATGAGGATAGAAATATCTTCATATTCGTGACTTTTTCACTGTCTAAAAATCCATCATAAAAGCTAAGGTTCCTAAAAGTATAATAAAAAAGAAAGCTTATTAGCCTACCAGATTTTATTCATATTTATTCGGAAAGGAAGATAAATTTGTTAAGAATTGATAGGAGTAATTTACCACAAATATTTAACAGATATGAGGATAAAATAAAAATACCATTTAGAACTTAAATAGGTACTATATTATTCCAAGTAAGTATTATAGGCACATATAAATTGGGTTTACTCAGAGATAGGAGTGATAAAATGGACCTTCAGAAAACTATAGATGACCTAAGAGAGATGTTAGGTATTCCACAAGAGTTCGTGGTAAAGAGAATACTGATTGGCAAGAAAAATACTATTGAAGCTGCAGTATGTTACGTAAATGGACTAATTGATAAAAATATTATAGATAGAGATGTTCTTACACATCTAATGATAGATGTTAATGAGGATATATCGAAAATAGACAATGTTTCTGAATATGTATGTAAAAAATATATTACTATTAGTAATACTTCTATTGAAACTGATATCAATAGTATAGCTAGCGGATTGAAGAGAGGTAAAACAGTATTGCTCCTTCAAAATGCTGAAAACTTTATAGTTCTAGATGCCTCTTCAGAAAATTTTAGAGCTATTGAAGAACCTGCAAATGAGACCTCTTTAAATGGGCCAAGAGATGGATTTATAGAAAATGTTCAGACTAATATAAGTTTATTAAAAAGAAGAATAAAAGATGTAAATTTGAAGACTGAAAAGTTTACTTTAGGCACAAGAACTCAGACAGACTTATTTATTATGTATATAGATGACATTGTAGATAAAAAGTATCTTGAGGAATTAAGAAAAAAAATAGTGAAAATAGATGTTGACTTAATCCAGGCAAATGGAGTGATAGAACAATTTATTGAAGCTAATAAATTTAGCGTATTTCCACAGACCTTTGGGTCAGAAAGGCCAGATGTAATACAGGCTCATATAATGGAGGGAAGAATAGCTTTTTTATTGGATAATACCCCATATGTAACTACTTATCCAACTACATTTACTGAATTTTTGCAGACTCCTGAAGATTATTATGGTCGTACAGTTATATCAACCTTTGTAAGGATTTTAAGATTTTTTGCAGTTTTTATAGTTATAACTTTTCCATCAATATACATTACTTTTCTAAAATTTAATTCTGAGATGATACCGTTAAAATTTATTAAAACCTTAGTTGTAAACAGAAAGGATTTAGCGCTTACTCCCTTTATGTCTTTATTGATGATGCAGCTAACCATAGAGCTGTTGAGAGAAGGCGGGCTAAGGTTACCTACAAAAATAGGGCAGACCTTGAGCGTAGTTGGAGGAATAATTATAGGAGATGCAGCTATTAAGGCCAAATTCGTAAGTTCTGCTACTTTACTTGTAGCAGGTACAACAACTATTGCATCTTTTGCCATATCAAACTACAAGATGGCAGTAGCTATAAGATTGATAACTTACCCCATGACGGTTCTTGCCAATTGGTTAGGGGTGCTGGGGATAACCGTAGGATGGTTTGTATTACTTTCTTATTTGTGCTCAATAGAAAACTTAGGAGTGCCTTACCTTAATTTCAATAGAAATGACTTGAAGGACACTTTGATAAGAGCGCCACACTTAAAACTTAATACAAGACCAGAAGCAATACCAAATGATAATCCTGTAAGACAAGAATATACAGGAAGTGAGAAGAGTGAGTGACGGAAAGATATCATTAACAATAAGTGAACTTTCTCAAATATTAATAGCTTCTTTAGTAGGTGTAGGAATTCTTTATATACCTAATAGCATAATAAAATATGCAGAACAAGATTCGTGGATTGGTTGTATATTTGGAGCTATATATCCTTTTTATATGTTATTTATAGCTAGTTATATTGCTAAGATGCATCCAGATGAAAATATACTTGTTTTATCTAGAAGATATTTCGGTAATGTATTTGGGAGTATTTTGAATATATTGTATACTTTTTTTTTCATATTCCTTTTAACCTCTGAAATTGATGGATTTAAAAACGTCTCAATTGTATACTTGACTAACTTTATAAGTGGTTATAAGGCTGTGGCAGTTATTGTATTGAGCGCTGCTTATGCAACATATAAGGGCTTGAAGCCCTTGGCAAGAGTTAGTGAAATAATATTTTTTACAACAAGTATACTTGTATTGCTTCTTGCGGGATCTCTAGTAAAGGGGAGTATTTATAATATACAGCCAGTATTTAGAACATCTATAGTGAAGCTAGCAAAGGCTTCTAAAGAAACCGCATTCTTTTATTCAGGTGTAGAAGCTGTTTTTTTATATCACCCATTTTTGAAAGAAAAAAGTAAGCTGCTAAAATATTGCTCAATGTGTGTAGGGTACATAGCATTTACTTATATAATGGTAGTATTTTTAACTATATACTATCTAGGAATAGATATATCACCTAAGTATTTGTGGCCTGTAATTACATTGACAGATGTCATAAATATACCAATAATAAATAGCTTTAGATATATCTTTTTGGCTTTATGGAGCTTCATAATCTTGAAATGTATAGCAATATATTATTATTCAAGTTGCTTTTGTATAAATCAAATAGTGAACAAAATTTCTATTCATAAGATTACTATACTTATATATCCAATTATAGTATATGTAGCAGTCAAGTATGGAAATGAGACTACAAGAAGAGAAGTTTCAGGAATTATTATGCCGATTTGTGCCTATTTTAATATTTTTTTTGTAACTATCATGGCTATAGGTATAAAGAGAAAAAGCGAGAATTAATTGAGATTTTTCAAAATGATTGAGTTTTATCAATTGAAAAATATCCATTAATGATTCTATAAGTGAAGAGCATGTAGGAAGTGAGAAAAATGAGTAAGATAAAAATAAGTATGTCAACAAGTGAATTTTCTCAGATTATAATATCTTCTATACTAGGTGTTGGAATCTTATACATACCTAATGGCTTAATAAAGTATGCTAATCAAGATGCTTGGATAGCTTGCATAATCGGCGCTGCATATCCTTTTTATATGCTTATTATAGCCAAGTATATGTGCAGTAAGCATCCGGAAGAGAACATATTGATGTTGTCGAGAAGATACTTCGGAACAATCATAGGAAACCTACTTAATATAGGATATGTTTCATATTTTATATTTGTATTTGCTTCAGAAGTAAATGGTTTTAAAAATGCTTTTTATACCTATGTAACCTACTTTATAGATGATTTTAAGATAATTTTAGTTACTTTATTAGCCACAGGGTATCTGGTATATAAAGGATTAAAGCCTTTAGTTAGAGTAAATGAAATAATATTTTATACAACTATAATACTTATAGCTCTTCCATCAGGAGCTTTAATTAATGGAAGTATATACAATATAAGACCAACCTTTGATACTAGCATAATAGACCTTTTAAAAGCATCAAAAGAAACTACATTTTTTTATGCTGGAATAGAAACAATTTTTTTGTTTTATCCATTTTTAAATAAAAAGGATAAATTATTTAAATATGGAGCTATCAGTGTAATATTTATAGTAATAGTTTATGTATGGACAGTTTTTTTGACCATATTTTATCTTGGAATAGATATAGCACCTAAATATTTATGGCCAGTGGTAACTCTAACAGATGCAATAAATATCCCCATCATAAATAGTTTTAGATATATATTTTTATCTTTATGGAGTCTTATTATATTTAAATGCATTGCTGTATTTTACTATTCGGTATGCTTTGGTATCAACCAAATTACTAATAAGATATCCATAAGAAGGCTTACGATCCTGATATATCCCTTAATTGCTTATATGGCACTGGAATTTGGAAATTCAACTGAACGAAAAGAATTGACAGGAAGCTTAATGCCAATATATGTTCTATTTAACCTCTTTTTTGTAACAGTTATTGCCATAATAATAAGAAGAGAAAGGGTAAGAGAAGATGAGAAAGAGTAAAGTTGTATTTATTATAATTGCTGCATTCATATTGGTTATTTCTTTTATAGGATCTGAAGGAGAGTTAGTAGAAAATTTAGAGCTGTTGGCAGGGGTAGGAGCTGATGTTGAAAAGAAAGGTGGAGAGATAACCTATGTGGTGCCATTACTTACATACTCTGCAGGAAAAGGAGAAGAACTTGTTCCTAGTATACTTACTGGAAAGGCAAATACTATTGGTGAAACAAGGGAAGATAGGCAGCTTGAATCTGATAAAAAGCTTAGCTTAGGTGTTGGAAGAGTATATGTAATGAGTGAAGAAGCAGCCAGAACTGGAATAAGACAATTTATAGATATGAACATGAACAATGCCTTCTATAACGATAGGACTGTTTGTGTAGTTTGCAAAGGAAAAGCTAAGGATATGCTGTCATATAAGATTCCAGATGTTTCTAGCTCTGTAGAGTTCATAGAGGGAATGATAAAGAATCTTAAGGAGTTTAATTTTTTCTCCATGCAATACACTACAAATGATATTATAGTAAGGTTAGATGCTGAGGGTAGAGAAGTCTTGTTACCTTATATAGAGATTGTTGATGATAAGATAAAAACAACAGGTATTGCTATCTTTGAAGATGATAAGATGGTAGCTAAAGCCAATATAAGAGAAGCAAAAGTGATAAACATGCTAAAAGAAAACAAGGTAAAAGGCATAATCACCTTACAACAGGATTCAAAACAATATATAAATGTATTTTGTAAGACTAAACGAAAGATTAAGTGCACTAAAGAAGATGGAAGATATAAGTTTACTATCGACTTGAAGGTTAGTGGAGAGATAATTTCCAATGAGTTGTATAGAAACGTAAATACAAAAAAGAAGTATATGAAGAACTTAGAAGAAGATTTAAAAGATAAAATAGAGATTCAGTGTAATTCTTTGATAAACGATATTCATAGGAAATATGGAGTGGATGTGCTAGATCTAGGAAGAGTTGCAGCGGCTACCCACGGAAGAAATACAGGTATAGATTGGAATAAGGTTGTTAGCGATTCTGATATAAAGATTAATGTTAAGGTTAAAATTAAATCCCTAGGAAGAGGAGATTATTAATTCATGCATAAAGTAAGAACTTCAATAAAAAAGAAGGAAACATAGAATATGAATAAATTGAGTAATCATCAACTATTTACACTAATGTTTATATTTGAGATAGGCAGCACTACGATTTTTGCTTTAGGTATAGGAGCAAAGCAAGATGCCTGGATTGTAATATTACTTGCGCTTGTTATAGGACTAATATTTATGTGGATATACACAGAATTACAAAAAAGCTTTCCAGACAAAAATTATATAGGAATAGCTAAGCTTATATTAGGCAATAAGATTGGCACAATAGTAGTCTTTATGTATATGTTCAACCTTCTGTGGCATTGTGCTAGAAATACCAGAGAATTTAGCGAATTGTTGCTGATGACTTTGTTCCCAACTACTCCTATGTATATAATCTTAATGCTTTTTATAGGTGTAAGTATACACATTCTTATTAAGGGAATTGAAGTATTGGCAAGATTAAGTGAAGTGATTTTTTATGCAATAATAATTTCTATGATTGTAATATACTTTTTAATTTATATTTCTGGAAAACTTGATTTTTCAAATTTACTTCCTATACTAGGTGAGGGGGGTAAACCTGTACTGAAGGAACTTCCAACAATAATTGTATTTCCCTTTGGAGAAGTATTTGTTTTTAGTATGTATTGGAATATGGTATATGAAAAAGAACAGTTAAGGAAGACTGGAGTTAAGGTGATTTTTTATTCAGGTGTATTGCTATGTATGTCTGTAATTATTGATATATGTGCATTGGGAGCTGAATATACAGAGATAGCTACAATTCCTTTGGTGGAAACTATAAAACTCATAAATATTGAAGGTGTCATAAGCAATATAGATGCCATAGGAGTTATTATGATGTTTTTAGGAGGATTTTTTAAAATGACAATATATCTAAATGCTATAAATACCATATTTACAGGTATATTTAGAATTAAAAATGTTAATTTGTCACTACTGTGTATGGGCATATTTTTATTATTTTTTTCTATATTATTTGAACCAAATTACGCCTATCACAAGTGGATGGTAAATTATGATTCACCTTATTATGCAATAATATATACTAATATAATTCCACTTATATTATTGCTTATACTTTTCATAAAAAAGAAGAGAATTGAATTTTAATATATTTAAAACGGGGGAAGTTCATGGAAGTTATAAGCTTTATTCAAAGTTCTTTTAAGGGATGGGACTGGTATATAACCTTTTTTACATTAACCTCTTGGATTTTACTTATATTCTTACTTTTTTTCTTACTTATTCAGTTTTTTCTACTATTATTTAAAGTTAAATATAAAAATAAAGAATTTGAAGATTACGTGAGTAAAAATAAAAATGATTAATAGAAATATATAAACTATATGGATATTAAAAGAAATGAGAGGAACAATATGTATAAATATATATAGAGGTAATAAATATGCTTAGATATTTATACAAACTATTTAGACTTAATCATAAAGACTCAAATAATGACGATAGTTTAAAAAATAGTAACTTATGCGAAAATCAGCAGACTAATGAGATTAAACTATCTAATAATTTAAAAGAAAATATGGATAATTTGAAAAATATATTCGGGCAAAATACTGACGTAGTCTTTAGAGAGTTTTCTTTTGGAAACAACAAACAGATAAAGGCTGCCATTATATACGTTGAAGGATTGGCTGAAAAAGCTATTATAAATGACGTAATAATGAAATCCTTTATGTATGACAGCAGTATGACTGATATGAAGAATATAAAGGCTGGAGATATAGATTTCATAAAGGAAAATATGATGTCTGTAGCAAACTTGAGAGCCATGACAGACCAAAGTCAGATTATAGATGCGTGTCTTTCTGGAGAAACTATTTTTCTTATAGATGGAGCGGACAGAGCTTTAGTTATTCATTCTGAAGGTTTTGAGACTAGAGGCGTAGAAGAGGCAAAGACTGAAGCTGTTGTAAGAGGACCAAGGGAAGGTTTTACAGAGAATATACAAACGAACATGGCACTTATAAGACGTAGAATAAAAAGTCCAAATCTGGTTTTTGAATCCATGAGAATAGGTAAACAGACAAGGACTAGTATATGCATAGTATATCTAAAAAACATTGCTAATCCTAAAATAGTAGAAGAAGTTAAAAAAAGACTTAAAAATATAAATATAGACTCGGTTTTAGAATCAGGATATATAGAACAGCTTATAGAAGATGAGCCAAATTCAATATTCCCTACAGTAGGAAACTCTGAAAAGTCTGATTCTGCATCATCAAAGATATTAGAGGGAAGAGTATGCATAATAGTTGACGGAACCCCTTTCGTACTCACTGTTCCAATGTTATTTGTAGAGGGCTTTCAAAGTGCTGAGGATTACTACTCTAGACCATATCTAGCAAACATGATAAGAATACTAAGATACTTTTGTTTTTATATAAGCATTTTTGCGCCTGTATCATATGTAGTTTTATCTACTTTTCACCAGGAATTAATTCCAACCACATTATTGTTTACTATGGCAGCTGGAAGAGAAGGTGTACCATTTCCAGCCGCTGTAGAAGCTGGACTAATGATTACAACCTTTGAAATCTTAAGAGAAGCAGGAGTTAGACTCCCAAGACCGGTAGGTCAAGCGGTAAGCATAGTTGGAGCTTTAGTAATAGGGGAAGCAGCGGTTTCAGCTGGTTTGGTTGGAGGATTATTAGTAATTGTAATAGCCTTGACTGCTGTTTCTAGCTTTGTAGTTCCTACTTTTACTGATGTTATATCTATTTTAAGGATAGTATTTTTAGTTTTAGGATCAGTTCTTGGTATTTTTGGTATTGGAATAGGTGTTATCTTGGTACTTGCTCATGCAGTTTCCTTAAATTCCTTTGGGGTACCATATGTTACGCCACTGGCTCCTTTGGTAAAGGAAGATATTAAAGATAGTATTATAAGAGCACCTTTATATAAGATGAATAAGAGACCGAAACTGATAGGATTCTTAAATGTTTTTAGGCAGAGTGAAGATGCTAAGCCAGACTATGATAAGGAAAAGAATGATTAATAAAGTTTGATTTGTCTTTAGGAATGTCTCATAGTGAGGATAGATAATAGTATGAAAAAGAGGAAAAAGTTAATTAGCTTGACAACATATGTACTTTTATCACTAAGTTTAACTGGATGTTGGAGTTCGGTAGAGTTGAATAAGCTTGGAATAGTTGTTGGTGTTGCACTTGATAGAAAAGAGAAGAATGACGATATTGCTGTTACTACTCAAATAGGCGTACCGACTCTAGAAAAATCAAATACAGGTATAGGGGCTAGTAAGCAGTATGTGAATATAAAAGAAAAAGGTAAAACAGTATCTCAGGCTTTAAAAAACATAAGTAGAGAGTATAATAGACTTTTGTTTTTCGCTCATAATCAAGTGGTGATCTTTAATAAAGAGCTTGCATATCAAGGAATAAGCTCGGAAATAGATTTTTTCTTGAGAAACAGGGAAACTAGACCATTGACCTGGATAATGGTAAGCAACGGTGAGGTAGCAGATATTTTTGATATGAACCCAAGTAGCAGAGATGACCCAGGAATTAGCATAGGTAAATTAATAAAAAATGAAGAAAACGTATCCCAACTTCCAATAGTTAATTTCAAAGACTTTACCATGAAGCTTATGAGTAAAACTACTTCTCCAGTAGTTCCTATAATAGATTTAAAACCCATTGAAAATAATCAAAAGATACCTTATATCGCTAAGACAGCAGTATTCAAAAAGGATAAAATGGTAGGAGAACTCAATGAAAGCGAATCAATGGGATTCTTATGGGCAACAAACAAGGTTAAGTATGGAACTATATTAGTAAATTCTCCTGCAGGAAATGAAAAAGTTGGTATAAGAATTACCAGAGCAAAGGGGAAAATAAGGCCTGAGGTAAAGGATGGAATAATATATATGAATATAAGTATTAAGGCTGAAGGAGATATATTAGAGCAGACCACATCTGAAGATTTAGCAAATCCAAAAAGTTTTAAAACAATAGAGGAAATTGAAAATACTTATATAGAAAATCAAGTTATGGAAGCCTGGGATAAAGCCAAGGAATTAAATGCTGATATATTTGGATTTGGTGATACCTTATATAAGTTTAAACCTAAACAATGGAAAAGGGTGGAGGATAAATGGAAAGAGGAGTTTCCTAAAGTTACGGTTAAGGTTGAAGTTGATACAAAAGTGAGAAGAATGGGAAAGATAACTAAACCTGCTACCTTCCAAGGAAAGTAGAGAATAGAGAAGCGAGGATAAAATGGCGTTATTAATTATATTCTTTGTAATTATCATGTATATTGAAATACCTCCGCTGATAAAAAATAACTATGTAAAAGAGCTTGCTGTTTCTAGTGTGTTAATATTTCTAGCTTTTATTGTGTCTGTTCTTTTCATTTTAGATATACATATTTTTAATCCAGTTGAGTTTATTATATATGTAATAAAAGACTTACTACACTTAAATTATAAATAGATATTTTTCAATTTTATAAACGGAGAAGTGCTTCTTATGAACATAGAGAAAGGTAATATATCAAGCCGACAACTAATGTTTCTAATAATAGGTTTGATTGAAGGGTCTACACTAATTGCAGCTTTTATCTTAGGAGTTACCAAAGAAGATACATGGATTGTACTGGTAGTGAGTTTTATAATAGAAGGCTTATTGCTAGCTACTTATATGAAATTAATTCAGTTGATTCCTGGAAAAAGTATTATAGAGATAAATACCATAACCTATGGGAAATACTTGGGGAAAGTAATATCCATAATATACATATTTCATTTTTGGTTTGTACTAGTTTCTAACTTTAGGTTTATAGCTGATTTCTATTCCACCTTTCTTATGCAGGAGACACATATTGAGGTGTTCATATTCTGCATAGGAATAGCCACTATCTATGTTGTTAAGAAAGGAATAGAGACCTTAGCAAGAATAGTACCACCTATTGCAATAGGTACTGTAATATTAGGCATTTTATTATCTATTTTATTATTTAAAGAATATGACTTCACCAATATATTGCCAATAGCTCAAATTAACTTATCTCAATTTATTCAAGGAGTAAATGTTTTAGTTGCAATACCTTTTGGTGAAATATTTGTATTTTTTATGATGTTTTCTAGCGTAGTAGACAAGGAGAATATAAAAAAAGAAGCTTTTAAAGGTCTTATCATTGGAGGAGCACTTTTCTTGTTAATAATATTAAGAGATATATTTGCGTTAGGAGTACCAGAAGCTTTGGATGTGCAGCCTTCTTATCAAGTTGCAAAGTTGATAAATATAAGAGATATAATAACGAGGATGGAGACTTTAATAGCAGTGGTGCTTTTATTCAATGTGTTTGTAAAAATAGCTATATTTTGCTATTCCGCAGTTCTAGGAACAGCGGAGCTATTAAGACTTAGGACCTATAAAGGTATCGTTTCACCTATTGTTATTATAGGTATGATATTTTCTGTTACTATGTTTGACGCATCTATAAATCAAGCTTATTTCGGAGCTAATATATATCCTGTATACGCATGGATACCAGAAGTAATATTCCCATTAGGATCACTTGTCATAGCTAAGAGTAAAAAGTTAAAATTGCAAAAAATTAATTAATACAATTTACAAATAAAGCTAATAGAGTTATAATCATTTTGTAAGAAAAATAAAATTAAATAAACCAGTTATTTGCTGGGGGTGCCGCAAGGCTGAGAGGGATATAACTTATCCTAACTCCATGAACCTGATATGGTTAGAACCATCGTAGGGAAGCAAGGGCTTTATTCAGTATTTGTAAGCTTGCTTTTGGCAAGTTTTTTTATTTGAATAAATATGCTTAAAAAGCAGTCTTTGCATTCTTGCATTGACTGCTTTTTGCTTTTTAGTTAGTTATTGGGTTCTAAAACTAATTTTATATTTAGGAGGGCTTTATGAATTACACAACGCAAATGGATGCCGCAAAAAAAGGAATTATAACTAAGGAGATGGAGGTAGTTGCTGAAAAGGAGCATATTGATGTAAATGCCTTAAGACAACTAATCGCAGAAGGAAAGGTTGTTATTCCTGCAAATAAGAATCACAAATCTTTAAGTGCTGAAGGTGTAGGTCAGGGGCTTCGTACAAAAATAAACGTAAATTTAGGGATATCTAAGGACTGTTGCAATCTTGATGGTGAGCTTGAAAAGGTTAGAACAGCTATTGAGATGAAAGCAGAGGCAATAATGGATTTATCCAATTATGGTAAGACAGAGCACCTAAGAAAAAAAATTGTGGATATGTCTACAGCAATGCTAGGAACAGTTCCTATGTATGATGCAATAGGTTTTTATGACAAGGATCTTAAGGATATAACTGTGGATGAATTTTTTAGGGTGGTGGAAAAGCATGGAGAAGATGGAGTGGATTTTGTCACTATTCATGCTGGTCTTAACAAGGAAACTGCAAGGATAGTAAAAAATAATCCTAGACTTACAAACATAGTTTCAAGAGGAGGCTCTTTACTTTTTGCTTGGATGGAGCTTAACCATGCTGAAAATCCTTTCTATGAGCATTACGACAGACTTTTAGATATATGCGAAAAATATGATATCACAATTTCTTTAGGAGATGCTTGTAGACCAGGTTCTATAAATGATGCTACTGATCCAGCTCAGATTAAAGAACTAATAACCTTAGGTGAGCTTACAAAAAGAGCTTGGGAGAGAAATGTACAAGTAATGATAGAAGGGCCAGGCCACATGCCTCTTAATGAAATAAAGGCAAATATGCTTTTAGAGAAGAAGTTGTGCCACGGAGCACCTTTCTATGTACTTGGGCCTTTAGTTACAGATGTTGCTCCAGGTTATGACCATATAACTTCAGCTATAGGTGGTGCCATAGCTGCTGCCAGCGGAGCAGACTTCCTTTGCTACGTTACTCCAGCAGAACACTTAAGACTTCCAACTCTAGAGGATATGAAGGAAGGTATAATAGCTGCAAGAATAGCAGCCCATGCTGGTGATATAGCAAAAGGAATAAAGGGTGCAACTGATTGGGACAATGCCATGAGTAAAGCAAGAGCAGACCTTGATTGGGAGAAGATGTTTAAGTTATCTATAGATGAAGAAAAAGCTAGAAGATATAGAAAAGAATCTTCACCAGAAAATGAAGATAGCTGTACTATGTGTGGAAAGATGTGCTCAATGAGAACTATGAAGAAGATACTTA
This sequence comes from Clostridium manihotivorum, assembly GCF_004015185.1. GTDB lineage: Bacteria > Bacillota > Clostridia > Clostridiales > Clostridiaceae > Clostridium_AR > Clostridium_AR manihotivorum. The sequence goes on from NZ_CP025746.1 coordinate 1,518,881, forward strand.
ACAATGAGGATTTAAACATCTAATATGCTTTAGTTACATTTGCCCTTAAATTACAATATCGAAATTAAGAGGTCAGTCATCCGATGCTTAAATGAGCTTGCGCAAAGAATTTGAAAAAATCATTTAATTCTAGTAGCTCTATCATATAGCATATCCTCTATGATCACTTAATTTAAACAATATTATTAAGCATAATCAATTTTAAACATACTTGGTGATAACATCATATAAATAAAAACTTGGGAGGTGCAATTAATGCTTTTAAATGGTGAAAACAAAGAATTTAAAGAAAACATTACTGTGTCAGAGCTACTGGAAGAACTAAAGATAAACTCAGACAAGGTAGTAGTGGAAGTTGACAGAGAAATAATAGATAAAAATCAATATTCCATAAGAAAACTAAGCTCTGCTTCAGAAGTAGAATTAATAAGGTTTGTAGGAGGCGGCTAAAATGCAGGTATATGTCAATGAAGTTTTAAGAGAAGTTAATGACAAAGCTACAGCCTTTTCTATAAGAGAAGCTTTTAAAAGTGATGCAGATATCTTGATATACAACTCCTTTCCTTTGAAGCAAGATATTGAGGTTAAGGAGTTTGATAAGATAGTGTTGATAAAAAGAGGAGAGATGCCATCAAAGGAAGAACTAGAGGCTTTAATGGTAGCAAGACATACTCCTTTCGTTCATGATAAGTTAAAAAAAGCCAAAGTTGGTATAGCTGGTCTTGGAGGGCTTGGTTCAAATGCAGCAGTGGCTTTGGCAAGGATGGGAATAGGTAAATTGCTTTTAATAGACTTCGATATAGTTGAACCAAGCAATTTGAATAGACAGTATTACTTTGTAAAGCACATAGGTATGAAAAAGACTGAAGCTATGAAGGATACAATTAGTGAATGCAATCCTTTTGTAGAGGTTGAAGTAAGGGATATGAAGCTAGATGAAACCAATATAGTAGAGACCTTTAAGGATGTAGATATAATAATAGAAGCTTTTGATGATCCTACTGCTAAGGCAACTTTAGTAAGGACAGCCTTAACTAGTATGAAGTACAAAAAGATAATAGCAGCTTCCGGGGTTTCTGGTTTTTATAGCAGTAATTCGGTGGTAACAAGGAGACTTAAGGATAATTTATATATGGTAGGTGACTTAGAAACAGAAGCTGGGATAGGCTGTGGACTTATGGCGTCTAGAGTAGCAGTAGCAGCAAATCATGAAGCTAACGCAGCAGTAAGATTGATCTTAGGGGAGGATATATAAATGGATGATAAACTTGTAATTGGTGGAATAAGCTTAAATAGCAGATTATTTGTAGGTACTGGTAAGTATAGCTCAAATAAAATAGTTCCAGATATAATAAAGGCTAGTGGAACTGAAGTAGTAACTGCAGCTTTAAGAAGGGTTAACTTTAGTGATCCTGAGGAAAACATATTAAGCTACACAAAGGGCTGTGTTATTATGCCAAATACTTCAGGTGCACGAAATGCAGAAGAAGCTATAAGGCTAGCAAGAATAGCAAGGGCCGCTGGCTGTGGAGATTGGGTTAAGATTGAAGTAATATCTGATAACAAATATCTTTTACCTGATAATTATGAGACTTTGAAGGCTACAGAGGTTTTGGCAAAGGATGGTTTTATTGTATTACCTTACATGAATCCAGACCTTATGGATGCTAGAAGAATGGTAGATGTAGGTGCGGCAGCAATAATGCCTTTAGGTTCACCTATAGGAAGCAACAGAGGTATTAGGACAAAAGAGATGATAAGGATATTGATTGAAGAAATAAAGGTTCCAATAGTTGTAGATGCAGGTATAGGTAAGCCATCAGATGCTGCGGAAGCAATGGAAATGGGAGCAGAAGCTGTACTAATTAATACTGCGCTAGCAACAGCAGGAGATCCTGTACTTATGGCAGAGGCTTTCAAGCTTGCTGTAGAAGGTGGTAGAAAAGGATACTTAGCAAAGCTAGGTAGTGAAAAAGTATATGCAGAAGCCTCATCACCGCTGACTGGTTTCTTGAGATAATTTTAAATATAATTTTAGGAAGTGTAGGATATGAGCTTTTATGATGTAGCAAAAGAATTACAGGATTACGATGTTGAAGAGCTTTTTAAAAATATAACAGAGGACAAGATAAGATATATCCTTGAGAAGGATCATATAAGTAAAGAAGAATTCTTAGCACTACTTTCTCCAGTTGCAGAAAAGTTTTTAGAAGAAATGGCTCAAAAAGCCCATAGATTGACCTTAAGTAACTTCGGAAAAGCAGTGGTTTTGTATACTCCAATATATATATCTAATTACTGCGTTAATAGATGCGCTTACTGTGGATATAATTTAGACAATAGTATAAACAGACAAAAGCTTACTATGGAAGAGATTGAAAAAGAATGTAAAAGCATCTATGAAAGTGGACTTAGACATATTATTCTACTTACAGGAGAGTCAAGATTTCATAGTCCTGTGAGTTATATAAAAGATGCAGTTAAGATAATGAAAAAGTATTTTAACTCCATAGCCATAGAGATATATCCTTTAGAGGAAGAGGAGTATAAAGAACTTGTAGAAGCCGGTGTTGATGCGCTGACTATATATCAAGAAACTTACAATATGGAAGTTTATGATAAGATACACCTTAGTGGACCTAAGAAAGACTACAGGTTTAGACTGGAGACTCCTGAAAGAGCCTGCAAAGCTGGTATAAGAGGAATTGGTGTAGGAGCTTTATATGGACTTACAGATTGGAGAAGAGAAGCTTATCTTTCTGGGTTACATGCCAAGTATATAGAGGATAATTATCCTCATATGGAGATGAATATATCTATTCCAAGGATAAGACCTCATGCAGGAAGCTTTACGGATTTACATGAAATAAGTGATAAGAACCTAGTTCAGATAATGCTTGCAACTAAGCTCTTCATACCTAGAGCAGGAATAAATATGACCACAAGGGAAAGTGCAGAGTTTAGAGACAACCTTATACCTTTAGGAGTCACTAAAATGTCAGCAGGAGTGTCTACAGAAATAGGTGGGCATACTAAAGAAGATAAAGGTGATGGTCAGTTTGAGATCTCTGATAAAAGGAGCGTAGCTGAGATAAAAGCTATGCTTTCTGATAAAGGTTATTGCGCTGTCATGAAGGATTGGCAGTAGAGGATAATTAATTCCATCTATTTTTATAACCACTTGATTTGAATAAACTTATTATAAATAGGTATCCTTTACTAAAACTGAATTTATACATGTTTGATAGTCTCGACTTATGGTGATTATCGGGCATATATAAATTAATAGTTGAAGTTGGTTACCTATAGGGAACCTTTATGAAAACTTAATTTATACTTGTTATAAAATCGCGGCTTCTGGCGATTTTGTGGCATATATAAATTAATAGTTGAAGTTGGTTCCATATATAAAAGGCTGATAGTTGAAGGTGTAGAGCTATGAAAAAAGGTATATATGTTGTGACTAATAGAAAGCTGATTAAGGAAGTGGCTCTTGAAGATATCTGTAAGAAAAGTGCAGAAGGTGGAGCAGCGGCCATTATACTTAGGGAAAAGGATCTAAAAACAGAAGACTTGTTAGAACTCGCCTATAGGGTGAAGAACGAGCTTAAGGGAAGAGTACCTTTAATAATTAATGGAAATTATGAGGTAGCAAAGAGAGCTAATTCGGATGGATTACATTTAGGATATAATGCCTTTATGGATTTTGAAGTTGAATTTTCAGGTTGCTTAGGGGTTTCCATCCACTCTTTGCAAGAAGCTATAGATGCTGAAAAGAAAGGTGCTGACTATCTAATAGCTGGCCATATTTTTGAAACCTCCTGTAAAGAAGGGCTCGCTGGACGAGGGTTAGGATTTTTGAGTGAAATCTGTAATACTGTAAGAATACCTGTTATAGCCATCGGCGGAATAAGTGAAGAAAACATAAATTCAGTAATGAAATGTGGAGCCTACGGTGTTGCAGTTATGTCTTCTGTTATGAACAGTAAAGATCCAAAAAGTTATGTAGAAGCTTTAAGTAATAGAATCAAAATATAATGAATAACAAAGATTTGCTATGGATACACAACTTCATATTACGATCTATATTTTCAGATTCTCTTATCAGAAACCAGAGGAGTTTTGAAAATTGTTTTCGGATTGAAATGGTACATCTTTGTTATAAAATACTAAAAAATGAAGCAGTCTTTAAGTGTGACTGCTTCATTTTTTGCTGTTTTGGAATTAGGTGGGCACCTATGCCAGGTACTAATTGATAAAAGATAAAGCTTATTCGCCTGACAGCTTTTCCTCATGTACATTAGGAAAGGCAGATACTCAAAAAAGTTCGCTTCAGCGACTTTTTTAATATACATAAAATAATTATCTTATAAGATTAGAAATTATAGTAGTCAATATGCCTAAAATAAGGCCGATATCAATGGCTATGTTCTCGTTTGCCTTTTTTCTTTTTATAGTGGAAAGGATCTTACCTATCAAAATTAAAGTAAATGATGTTGATAGGAATATTTTTGTAGAAATCGAGCTAAAGCCGTTTTCTGTAATAGATGCTATAAGCATTGGAATAACAAGTATTAATATCCCTAGTAGATATAGTTTTGAGGTCAAATTCTTAGTGTTTATATGAATCATTCCTTTTTATTTAGAATTTATAGATATAGATGTACCACTTCATATTAAAATTTGTATTTCTAAGTTTTTCTCAGAATCCAAAGAATTTAAAGATATAATTTGTATTGAATTGGAGCATCTTTAGTAATCTGTTGAGCCTGGCAGCTATCTACATCATCTCTCTAGAAAGCTTCAAGAATGCCTTTAGAGCAGGGGAAAGCCACTTGTCCTTATGATAAAGCACTTGAGATACTATACCAAAATCAGGACCAGACCAGTTTAGAGCGATTAACCTTCCATTATTTAATTCCTCTTCAACGGCTACCTTTGGTAAGAGGGTAACGCCAAGACCGCTCATAGTGAATTGCTTTATTGCTTGAACACTACCGGTTTCTAATACAACATTTGCTTTGAGATTTAAGCTGTTTAACATATTCTCAAACACAGCTCTATAGCTACAGCCAAGTTCTGTTAATATAAGAGGTTCCTTGGCTATATCTTCTGGAAGTACCTCAGACTTATCTATTAGGTGATGGCCAGGTGCTGTTAATAGAAGCATAGGCTCATCGAAGGATATTTCTGTTATGAAGTCTTCGGATTCTATTCTGGTTCCAAGAGAAAAGGCTACATCTATAAAGTTGTCACGGAGAAAGTGTCTGAAATCTGTGCAATTGCCAAATTTCATAGAGACTTCTACATTTGGGTAAAGCCTTCTATATTCTTTTAATATTTCAGGCAGTCTTAATACACATAGAGACTCGGCAGCACCTATGGTAAGAACTCCACTGGGAACTTCTTCGCTGGTTAAAACATTCTTAATCTCAGAAGAAAGCTTTAGCATTTGCTTTGCATAGGGAAGCAGCTTTTTTCCTTGATGAGTTAGGGTAATGCTTTTACCTATTCTCTCAAAAAGTTTTACCCCTAATTCGTTTTCTAAAAGCTTTATTTGTGTAGTTATGGTAGATTGGGCGTAGCCAAGAGAGTCAGCGGCTTGAGTAAAGCTTTGTAGTTTGCATATAGTAACAAAGGAATTTAATTGTTTCAAATCCATAATATCATCTCCATAGTATTATCAAAAAAATTGAACATATCAATCGAAACTTTCAATTTTACTAATATCTACATACATGATACCATGTATTTACAGAGAAATACAGAATCAAACCTAATAAACTATATTTTTATTTTGAATACAATATACTGAGTGAATTTAATAGGAGTGAAGAAATATGAGTGAAAAATTAAGAGTAGGTCTTATAGGTGGAACAGGAATGGTAGGTCAGAGACTAGCTATTCTTTTAGAAGATCATCCTTGGTTCGAGGTTAAGGTTATAGCTGCTAGTAGAAGATCAGCTGGAGTAACCTATGAAGAAGCTGTTAAGGATAGATGGAAGATGGCAAAGGCTATTCCAGAAGCTTTGAAAACTATTGTAGTAAAAGATGGTGCTGAGGTAGAGGAAATCTCTAAAGAGGTAGATTTTGTTTTTTGCGCCGTATCTCTTAGTAAGGAAAAAACAAAGGAGCTTGAGGAAGCTTATGCAAAGCATGAAGTGCCAGTAGTCTCTTGTAACTCAGCTAATAGAATGGTTAAGGATGTTCCTATGGTTATACCAGAAATAAATGGAGATCATATCGAGATAATAAAAAGTCAAAGAGAAAGACTTGGAACTAAAAAAGGCTTCATTGCTGTAAAACCTAATTGTTCCATTCAAAGCTATGTGCCTGCCATCAGTGCACTAAGAGAATATAATCCAAAGTCAATTTTAGCATGTACCTATCAAGCTATATCTGGAGCTGGTAAGAACTTTGAAGACTGGCCAGAAATGCTTGACAATGTTATCCCATATATAGGTGGAGAAGAAGAAAAGAGCGAAAATGAACCATTAAAGATATGGGGACAGATAAAGGATGGAAAGATAGAAGATACGAGCTCACCAGTTATAACAACTCAATGTATAAGAGTTCCAGTTACTGATGGACATCTAGCTGCAGTATTTGTAAGTTTTGAAAATAAGCCTTCAAAGGAAGAGATAATTAAGTTATGGGAAAACTTTAATATACCTGAAGCAGTTAAGAATCTCCCAAGTGCTCCAAAGAAGTTCCTTCATTACTTTGAGGAAGCAGATAGACCTCAGACTAAGCTAGACAGAAATTTTGAAAATGGTATGGGAATATCTATGGGAAGGCTTAGAGAGGATAAGGTTTATGATTATAAATTTGTATGTCTTTCTCATAATACCTTAAGAGGAGCAGCAGGTGGGGCAGTTCTTATTGCAGAACTATTAAAGGCTCAAGGATATCTATAATAGGTAATTTTATTCTAATAAAACAGTATTTTTAACAAATTAATTATATCACTAGACTTATGCACTAAATTGAGAATTATTTAAAGCATTCTATATTTATTAAAAAGCTATTTTTCACAATTTATAGAGTTCCTATAGGTATCCAACTTCAACTATTAATTTATGCGTGCCTGATAATCCCCAGAAGCCGGGATTATCAAACATTTATAAATTAAGTTTTCGTAAAGGATACCTAAAACTCAACTATTGATTTATACGTGACTGATGATCACCTGAAGTGGGGATTTTATAACAAGTATAAATTAAGTTTTGATATAGGAACTCTTTAGTTGGAGAGTAGCTTTTTTACTGTCTAGGAAAGTATAAAGTCTTTAATTAGACAAACATAGCAATATCAAGGCTTTATAGTATCTATTTAGTGTAAACAGTACTAAATAAATCAGGAGGTTTCAAGATTAAGTTTCTTTATTCTCAATTGAGCTACAATAATAGTAGCCATAGGTATTATAACTTGAAAAGGAAAAGCATAATATTTATATACTTCTGTAGCCCAACGATACATTTCCATAGAGCTATCGTATATTATGTAGGAAAAGTAGCTCATGAGAAGGCCTGTTTGTATTAAAAGTGATTTGTAGCTGTTAAGATTAAATATTTTACTTAATCCATTGCTGGCAGCTATTAGACAGAAGTTAGTCTTTATAAAAATAGAACTTACAAAAACTATTGCAACGGAAACTTCCAAACGCTGAAGCAACTCTCCAACATGAATTCTACTTATAGCCACATAAGCAGGGAAATATAGTATGCCTACGGAACTAGGACCTAGTATCAGTAAATTTCTAACTGAAGTAAATAGTATGATTGAGCCTGCAATCAATACTCCTTTTAGTAATGCTTTGAAGGCGGAAGAACGTTCCTTTAAACAAGAAAATGTGCCAGTTAAGACTACGATTTCAGCAAAGGGAAAGGAGAAGGTTGAAAAGGCGCCTCTAAATATATCCTTTGGGTTTTCTCCTATGGGCTTTAGATAGTGAAAGGACATCTGAGGTATTGAAATAAGTGCTATTAGGGCTATAACTGTTAAGCACATTATGAATAGCATCCTTGAACTTCTAGCTAATACCTCCACTCCTCTTGTAGAGCTCCAAATTACTATCAAAGTCATAAACATAGTTGTAACTATCATAGGGGTTTCTGGTAGTGCTAAGGTATTCATAAATTCTGCGAAATTACGAATTACTAGAGCACCAAGATGAAAGAAGTACCATGTATATAATATGCAGAAAAATCTTCCTAGATATTTTCCGTACAATATTAAAAATATATCGAATAGATCCTTTTTAGGAAATAAATATAGAAGCTTACTGTATATATAAACCATAGGAAGAGTCATGATTAGTCCTAGTATGATTGCTAACCAGCTATTATTTTTAGCTTCTCCAGCAGTACCTAATATTAAGGTGCTGCCAAATATAAATAAAATAACAATAGTTACTGCATAACTATCGTAAACTACTTCTTTTTCCATGGTACACCACCTTTGATAATTTATAGTTTTAAAATAAATTTGATTAAGTGTTCTAAAGGTTTTGCTGGACTTGGGAGGTTAATATTAAAGGTTATTAATACTGCTATAATAAAGGATATAAAACATAGAGCTGAGCTAACATAAAAATCCTTCTTTAATCCTTGTTTTAATAAGCTTATCTGATCAAAAAACACTATAGTAATGTAAAATAAAATAACTAAAATTATCATTCTAATCACCTATTATTATTGGTTTAGAGGTAGTAGCGCTATTTTTTATATTTATTTTGGAAGTTACGGACACCTGCGCCTTTGGAAACAGCGAATTCCAGTTAGATGCAATGTCTTTCCATGCAGTAGGTTTTTCCTCGTGTATTTTTAAACCAAAACCTAGAATATCCGAACCATATTCGTCTTGTATCTTCCTTACAGAATTATATATTGATTGTTCAAGCATAATAGAAGTGTCCTTTTCTAAAGAGCGTTTCTCCTGTTCAGTGTGAAAGTTTATTCTTGGTTGATCCTCAGCTAGAGCTACCCAAGTCTCCGTAGAAATATTAATTTTAATACTATCGTTTTCTATAACAGGTTTTACTACTGTTTTATTTTTAAATATTTCCAAGGCAATTGGGTTTTCATTATTTAGGTAGAAGGTTAAAATGCCCCCCTTAATCTTGTTTAGAGCAAATAGCAGGTACTTAGTAGTAGTTCCATCTATCATTCCAACTAGATGATCTTTCTTAAATAAAGCAAGCCCCTCTATGCCTGGAGTTAGGGTTTCATTTTTTTTGTTTAGTATCACTCTTGGGGCAGAAGCACTTTTACCTTCTTGCATTAGGCTGTCAATAAAGTCCCAAAGATCAAGAATAGGAGCTCTTGAAGCTATTTTTTTCGTTTTTAAGCTGGTTGGCAAGATCTAAGGAAATTATTTTTGAATCTCTTGATGGAGATGTAAGTATCTCCTTAGCGGTTTTTTCACCTGATACTAGCAAATACATATCAGTTCTGATTTCAGCATCCCTAACAAACCAATCTATAATATCGCTAACTCCATCTCGAGCTATTGATTCGCTAATAATTATGCATTTTGCATGGCTCCAATATAGTTTTTTATTATTGACAGTAATCATATTTCTAGCGATATCAAACATGGATTTGCCTGTTAGTGTAATGTATTCTGCTTTATTTGCCATAGTTTTTTCAGCTTTTATTTTGATTATTTCTACCGTTAACTCATATTCATCACCAGAGTTTACCTTATCTATAGCCACTCCTGATACCACGGACATGCTTTCAATCTCTCTATAGTTCCAACAGCTGGTTAGATTAAGGGTAATAGAAAGTATTAATAAAATAGAAATAAATTTAAATATCTTCATTTTTTAGCCCTGCTTCTATTTATAATTTTACCTTTTACAGAGATTTTAAATTCTTTTAAATTAAGCTGCCACCAAGGCCCTCTTATGGCTGAGTCTATTATGGTTTCAGAGCTTATACTTCCAACGGTATTCATATACCCTACGCCAAAGGATCTTAAACTCATAAGGTATACTATAAGCACTATTACTCCAAATAAATAGCCATATACTCCAAGGAAGGCGGATAATATAAGGAATATGAACCTCACTACTATTGATGCACCTATTATTTTCATGTTTATAAGTCCTACTATACCTGTTAAGCCAACTACTATAACCATAGGAGCACTAACTAATCTTGCATCTACTGCGGCTTGACCTAGAACTAAGGCACCTACTATGCTTATAGCTTCACCTATATCAGAAGGAAGCCTAGTACCTGCTTCTCTTAGTACCTCGAAGACCAAAATCATAATTATTGATTCTAATACTGTTGGTAAAGGTACGCTTTCTCTAGAGGCATATATACTTAGTAGAAGGTTAGTTGGTATCATCTCTTGATTATAAGTTACTAAAGATAGATAAAGAGCAGGAATAGATATTGAAAGTATAAAGCTAGCAATTCTTAAAATTCTATTGAAGGACATGAAGATAAAGTTATTATAATAATCTTCAGCTACCTGAAAGTACTCTATAAATAAAAATGGAACTGTAAGTGCAAAAGGGCTTCCATCAATCATTATTCCAACTCTTCCTTCTAATAGCTTCCCAACTAAAACATCTGGACGTTCTGTACTGCCAACAGTTTCAAAAGGAGAAAGCGGAGCATCATTAATAAATTCTTGTATGTATTCTGTGCTTATTATGCTATTAATAGAAATAGAGTCTAATCTATTTATGACCTCCTGTAGAATTTTATCTTGAACTATGCCATCTATATAGCACAAACATATGGTGGTATTAGTGTCTGCACCAATCTGTTTGAAATGGAATTTCAAATTAGGATTTTTAGCTCTTCGCCTTATAAGCGTAAGATTTATCATGAGACACTATGTAAAACCTTCCTTTGGACCTCGAATAGATTTTTCTGAGCCTGGTTCAGAAATTGCTCTAGTTTTAAAATCTCTTGAATTTACTATTAATAATGATGAGGAACCATCAATTAAGACTAAAGTATCACCAGCGGTAATGCAATTTAAAATCTCATTGATATCATTAGAACTTTTTATATCACCAGAGGGCATTACTTGGCTTAATAGTTTTTGAAATAATGCGTCTCCTTGAATCTCGATTGTAAGATCGGCATTCAAGATAGGCTTTATAATGTTTTCACTCATATAGTCGTTGCTGACCATTCCATCGATATAAATTATGGAACATTTTAATGAAGGCATCTTAGGATTTTCGATATTACGTATCCTTAAGGTATCATCCTTTGAAAAAATTTCTTTAAGTAGCTTAGTATTTTCCTGTAAAGATGATGTTAGTTGTCTACTATATAGCGATTTTTTTTCATTGCTATTATTGGAAGTATTATCAGTATTCAATAGCATCATCACTCCTATAATCAATTCTTATAGGTAGTGTACCTCATATTTTTTCTGTTATACGTTGTTAATTAAATAGAGATGGTACTTTGGGATGACAAGTTAGTATTCAAACATGGGTAATCTTACAGTTCTGTAAGATTACCTTTTATATTGTAAGACAGAGGACATAGAGTTGAAGAAAGATAATGGATATAATTAGAACATAGTCTGAAGTGAGGCTTAAACAAATCACAGTTTATGTTTAGTTGTTTTACTAGAGTTAGATGTGAACAGTTGACTTCAATAATTATGTTTAGTGCAGCATGTTGATAGGCTAAGTACAGGATTATACAATAATATATCAAGCTTTAGGTATATAAAAAAATTAAGGGAGAGATTTATAATATGGAAATATTAAGGGTGGAAAATTTGAATAAAACCTATGGAAAAGACAACAACAAGGTAGAGGCTCTTAAAGATGTAAGTTTAACGGTAAATAAAGGAGAGTTTGTGGCTATAGTAGGGGCTTCTGGTTCTGGAAAGAGCACTTTGCTTCATCTTTTAGGAGGGCTGGATCTACCAACCAGCGGTAAGGTAATTATAGATGGTGAAAGTATATATGATTATAAGGAAGAAAAGCTAGCTATATTTAGAAGAAGGAAGATAGGTTTCATATTTCAGTTCTTCAATCTTATACCAGTACTAGATGTAGAAGAAAATATAGCACTTCCAGCACTTTTAGACAATGAAAAGATAGATAAGAATTATTTGGATGAGATAGTAGAGATATTGGGACTGACTGATAGAAAAGGACACTTACCTTCAGAACTTTCAGGTGGCCAGCAGCAGAGAGTATCAATAGGAAGAGCTCTTTTAAATAAACCTTCAATAATACTAGCAGATGAGCCAACAGGAAATCTTGATAGTAAGAACTCAAAAGAAGTAATAGAACTTTTAAGATTTACTGCAAGAAAGTACAATCAAACCTTAATACTAATAACTCATGATGTAAATATTGCAGCTATGGCAGATAGAGTAATCACTATTGAGGATGGAGCCATAATTTCTGATAAAACATTAAAGAGTAATTAAGGGGGAAAAGCGATGATAAGCAGTTATAAACAAATTACAGTACGATATATGAAGGCTAATAAAAAGAGAACCCTGCTTACAGTGATAGGGATAGTTTTATCAGTGGCACTTATTGCAACCATAGGGTTATTCTTTAAAGGTATGCAGCAAACGGAGCTAGACAAGGCTATAAGTAACTATGGTTCTTTTCATGTTATGTATAAGGATACAACTCCAGAGGTTTTCAGTAAGGTCATCAACAATCCTAAGGTTGGCAAATATGGCTATTATAAAGTAGAGGATGAAATTAAGCTAGATAAAGATGTTATTGCTAGTAAGATAGTAACTACAAATAAAGCTTTAGACTTATTACCTCTTAAGATTAAGCAGGGAAGAATGCCTGAAAATGAAAATGAATTTGTTATTGAGAGATGGGTTGTTAATCACTTAGGTAAGGAAGTTAAAATAGGTGATATGGTAAAGCTTAACGATAAAGAATACAAGCTTGTAGGTGTATTAGAGAATAATTATTCTATTGACCCAGAAAGTAAGGCAAGAATATTTACAAGAAATGATAACATATCTAAAGATAATGCTACCTTGTTTGCTCAGATTAAGTCTGGAGTTAATATGAAAAAGGCTGTAAGGGAGCTTAAAGCTATAGGTGACTCAAAAAAAGTATTTTCCAATGATCCGGTACTAATGCTTGAAGGAGTAGGAAAAGACTCAGGCATGCTAAGTGGATTAAATATGGTTCTAGTAATAGTAATATCAATAGTTGTAGTTTGTACTGTAGCAGTTATATATAATTCCTTCCAAATAAGCGTAGTGGAAAGAATGAAAGAATTTGGCCTTTTAAGGGCCGTAGGAACTACACCAAAACAAATACGAAACATAGTGCTTAAGGAAGCTACAATATTGGTTCTCACAGCAGTACCTATAGGAATAGTTTTTGGAATTATTGCAATGTCAATATTATATGTAGTGTTTACGTTAATAGGAAAAGACTCTGTACTGACAGCAAGAATTGTCATAGACCCAATGGTACTTTTTATTAGCTTTTTAGTAGGTGTTGTATCTGTATACTTGTCAGCATTGCTTCCAGCAATATTTGCAGGTAGAATATCGCCTTTGTCAGCTATAAGCAGTAGAACTATAATAACTAAGGGAAAAGTGAAAAAAACAGACAACAAGCTTATTAAAAAGTTATTTGGTTTTGAAGGAGCTATGGCAGCGAAAAATATAAAAAGAAACAAAAAAAGATATAGAATAACCATATTTTCAATTGTAATAAGTGTGGTGCTATTTATATCCTTCAGTTCTCTAATGGATATGTCTTTAAGGGTAACTAATGAGCCAAATGAATCAAGAGATATACATTTCACATTCTATGGTAATGGTAGTAATAGCAATCCTACAGATATGAATGCAGTAGCAAAGGATGTAGAGAAGCTTAATTCGGTTAGTGAAATCTATAAGGTTTATAATTATGATTCTTTTTATGCAGTAATTGATAAAAATAAGGAATTAAAAGAAGTAAAGGGATTAAGTGATGTATATAAGAAGATAAATTATAATGGAAAAGAACAAACTCTTATGGAATCAAGTATACAGACCTATGAGGATAAAGCTTTGGAGGCTTCAAAAAAGTACTTGATTTCAGGCAGTATAGATAAAGATAAATTAAATAAAGAAAATGGTGTGATTTTAGTAAATAAGAATAAGATATACAATATGAATAGTAAGAAGAGCTATATTGGAGCTTTAGCAGAAGTGAAGGTTGGGGATGAGATTCCTGTACAGTGCATTGATCCTAATGATAGTAATGAAGAAAATACAAAGCAGGAGGAACCAAAAAAATTTGGAGAAGGAAAGATTCAAACTGTTAAGGTCCTAGGGATATTATCAGCAGAACCCTTTGACAACAGTGGAACTCCAGATGGATTGAAGTTCATAACCACTGAAGCTGTTAATAAAAAACTTACAGGTAGGGATAAGTTTAATCCAAGAACCTTACTTATAAAAATAAAAGATATAAAAAATGATAAAGCTGTTGAAGAGCAAATAAAATCAGTAACTAAATCAGATGATTTAAACAATAAAATTGATTATAACAGAAGAGAAAAGTCAAGCACCTTAATGCTTCAAATTCTTATATATGGATTTATTACTGTTATTTCTCTAATAAGTTCAGTAAACATAATAAATACAATTACAACAAATATAATATTAAGGAAAAGAGAGTTTGCAGCACTTAAGTCTATTGGACTTACACAAAAGGGTCTTAAAAAGATGATTGGCATAGAGGGGATTCTTTATGCAGTGGTTGGTACAGTCTATGGATCTATAATAGGTAGTGGATTATCTTATCTAATGTATAGAGGTTTATCCGATGTAAGAGAATTTGGATGGAACATACCTTTTGGTGCAATAGCTATTTCTCTAGTAGCATCCTTAGTGATTGGATACCTATCTGTGTTGTCACCACTTTCTAGGATTAAAAAATCAAATCTAATTGAAGCTATAAGAGAAGAATAAAGAAAATGTAATTTTCTAAAGAGTAAAAAAAGTTTGTCTTACAGATTTGTAAGGCAAACTTTTTTCTTGTAAGCCTATATTTATAGAGTAGAGCTGCCTAAGTATATATAATTAAAGCATGGAAAGCATATAAAAAATAATATACTAAGGAGAAATGAAGATGAATAAATTTGTTGAAATAATTAAAGCGGTATACTTATGTATAGGATTAATGTTTTTTGCTAAAGAATTAATTAGCAGCAATTATGATAATTGCAGTGAAGATTTGAAAAAATATGGGGTTTCTATATAATATAGGTATGTGAAACAAATTTGAAATAAGTTACGAGGTGTGAACTATGGCAAATACACTGCTTTTAGTAGAAGATGATCAATCCCTTGCTCTTGGAATAGAGTTTACTCTTAAGGATGAAGGATATGAAGTCTTAAGAGCTTCAACCTTAGAGGAAGGAAGAAAGCTTTTTGGACATAACAACGTAAACTTAATAATACTTGATGTTAATCTACCTGATGGCAGTGGATATGAGTTGTGTAAGGAAATAAGAGAGAAAAGTGATGTTCCTATAATGTTTTTAACTGCTTTGGATGAGGAAGTAAATGTGGTTCTAGGTTTGGAGATTGGAGGGGATGATTATATAACAAAACCCTTCAGGGTAAGAGAACTTTTATCTAGAGTTAAGGTGCTTTTAAGAAGATCAGCTAAGACTCAATCAGTGAACAACAGGTTGAAGAGTGGAAATATTATAATAGATATCTCTAGTGCTACTGTTGCTAAAAACAATAAGGAGATTATTTTAACAGCCCAGGAATACAAGCTTCTTTTGATATTTATAAATAACTCTGGAGTGCTGATGAAGAGAGATAAAATATTAGAAGAACTTATAGAGGGACCAGAAGTGTTTTTTGATGAAAACACCTTGGCGGTTTATATTAAGAGAATTAGAGAAAAGATAGAGGATAATCCTAAGGAGCCAGAATATATTGTGACACAACGAGGCTTAGGCTATAAGTGGAACAAAGAAGTAATTAGTTTAGCGTAGGGAGAACTTAATATGAAGAAATACTATTTAAATCCTGAGCTTAGATTGAGCTCAGTTATTCTTTTTTTATCAACAACTTTATTTTTATGTATGACCCTAATTTTTATAAATATATATAATAACAATTTGAAAGCAGATTACATAAAAAGTGTTGGAGCAATAACCGCAAGAGTAGTGGATAAGAATCCAGAGCTAGAAAGTGAAATAATACCTCTTGTTACAAGGGAAGCTAATAAAGAAGAGAGAGCAAGGGGGGAGCTTCTGCTACAAAAATATGGAATGACACAGGAGTTAGAAAGTCATCTTTTTCCATATATAGATGACATAATAGCTAAGAATAATTATAGCATAGTTGCAGTATTTCTAATTATTACAATTGTACTGTTAGCTCTTAATTATGTTCAGTACTCGTTTTTTTACAATAAGGTAAGAGCTTTAACTTTAGGAGCTAGAAGGGTAATTGAGGGAGAATATGATATTAATATAAGTGAGAATAGAGAAGGAGACTTTTCTAAGCTAGCAGTTTCTTTTAACTCTATGAAGGAAATAATAAGAAACAATATAAGTGAACTGAAAAAAGAAAAGCAGTTTTTGGTGGATTTGCTTTCTGACATATCCCATCAGCTAAAAACACCATTGTCATCTATGATGGTATACAATGATATTCTTTTAAGCAAAGAACTTTCAAAAGAGCAGAGGGTCACTTTTCTTACTAACAACGAAGGACAGCTTGATAGAATGAACTGGCTTATACAGAGCATGCTAAAGCTAGCAAAATTGGATGCTAAAGCTATAGAGTTTGATAAGGAAAAACAAAGCCTGAATGAGACTATTGAAGAAGCTATATATGCTCTAGAGACCAAGGCTAATGAGTCTGAAGTCAACATAGAATTTGAAAATGACAAGGAAATTATATTCTACCATGATAGATTATGGCTTGAAGAGGCACTTATAAATATAGTGAAAAATGGAATAGAGCACACCTCAAGTGGAGGAAAGATAAAAATAAACTTAGAAGAAAATCCTATATATACTAGAATTACTATTGAAGACACTGGAGAAGGAATAAATGAAGAGGACTTGCCTAATATATTTAAAAGGTTTTATAAAGCTAGAAGTTCAAAAAAAGGAGATTCCATAGGCATTGGGTTAGCTTTAGCAAAGTCTATAGTTGAATCCCATAACGGAATTATAGAAGCCAAAAGTAAGGTAAGAGTTGGTACAAAGTTTATATTAACTTTTCATAGATACTAAATAGCATTTGTGGCTATCCACAAAAAATATATAACATTTATGGTAATTAAATTAAAAGTTTAATAATATTTAACACATTATTATCACAAAGGATATAATTTATTAATATTTATTGTTTATAATAATATCATAGGATTTAGACATAAAGAAATTAGCGAAATGCACATTGCAAATGATCTTTTAACGTTATTGATCCCCCAATAAAGTAGCAGCTGGATTACCCCGATCTAGTTGCTTTTTAAAATATAAACTTTATGAAATACATATATTAAAATAAAATATCACCTTTATAAAATTCATATAGGTTATTTAATTAATAAAGCTTTGGAGAGGTAGTATGAGAAAGCCATCAAAAAAGATTTTTTTTATCGTGTCTATTATGGTTATTTTTTTTACTTTTCAAATTATTAGCACTTATAAGTATTTATCAAGCATAAGATTTATGTTAAAGGACAATTTCAGTATTGATATTCCAAAGCCTAAGCGTGAAATTAAGGTACTATCAGATATTAATGCAATACCCTTGGATGGAAAAGCCTATTCTATTTTAGAGTACGATGAGACAAATGCAATGAAAATAACGGATTTCAATCAGTGGAAAAAGGTTGATAAAGATAGTCAGAACGAAGTAAATAAGTTTGTAGAGCAACTTAAAAAGTACCAAGCTTCAGATGGAACTAAAAAAGCTATGTTAAATCAATATAAACCTAGGCTACAGGACAAAAGCTTATACTATTTTAAACCTAAAAAAAATGATTATGTAATATTACTTTTTAATGAAGATGAAAAAAGAATTTATGTTATGGAGCATATTGATAGAGTTACTAAATACAGTGTTAGCTATAAAAAGTAATATAATCGATTACATTTGTATATAGTGCTTTTCAATAGCTCTATTTTATAATAAATATTGTAAGGAACTTATATATATTATATTAAGGCTCTGTTAAAGTACCGTATCGAAATTAAGTGGTCAGTACTGAGATGCTTGCGCTAATAGCTCGCTCATATAGCATCTTATTTATAAGAACTTAATTTCAATAATACTATTAAACATAGCTTATATTAAAGAGCGGAAGGATTGATAAGTATGAAATCATTAATAATTTTTTACTCTCTAGAGGGTGACACTAAGTTTATAGCAAATTCTATTAATGAAGAGTTAGAAGGGGATATAGTAGAGCTTATACCAGTTAAACAAATACCTACAACAGGCTTTAAGAAGTTCTTATGGGGTGGAAAACAGGTTATGTTTAAAGAAAAACCAGAACTACAACCTATATCAGCAGATTTGTCTCAGTATGATCTTATTGTTTTAGGCACGCCGGTATGGGCTAGTAGATTTGCTCCTGTTTTTAATACATTTTTAGAAAACAATAATATAAGTAATAAGAAGATTGCTTTATTTTGCTGCCATGGTGGAGGTAAGGAAGGAAAGACCTTCTCTGACTTCAAGGAAAAATTGAAAGACAATCAGTTTTTAGGAGAGATTGCTTTTGAGGATCCATTAAAAAAAGATAAAGAAGGAAATTTATTAAAGGCAAAAGAATGGATAAAATCTATAAGACAGAGTTTTTAAGGTAGGGCACTGAAGAATTTTAGCTTCAGTGCCCTTTTTAGTGTGCCCAGCATGGGCAACAACTTGGCGGTGAAAGTCCGCTGTGGGCTTGGTAGTGGGAACCACTAGCTAAGGGCAAGGGTGTCCATCGTGAGGTGGAATCTGAAGGAAGCCTAAGGCAAAGTCTCGGTCTGAGGGACACGAACTACATATAAGGCTTACTAGGGACGGACGAGTTTGCTAAACAAAACGAAGTCCTACACTATCCCAATTCCTAGGAGTAAATGTAGCAGATATATGAGATGAAGGTTGTTGTTCTTACCTGGGGAGGTCTGATAGATACATCGCTAACAAAGATGAATTTCTAAGCGGTAACCTACATAGCGATATGTAACTGAACTATCAGAAGTCAGCAGAAGTCATAGTAACTCCGCTAATCGCGATAGCGGATGAAGGACTGAACTTTAAGGAGGTTTTTCAAGTTTGAAAGTTTCGCAGAATACTCAAAGATTGCAGAAAACTAAATATTTAGGCTCTAGTGCCCAAGATAGAGTGGAACTCGAAGATAAGCAAAGAGTGCATAGAGAATTCTCGGCAACTCCAAAGGAGAAAATCAGTGGATTTGAATATGGCTCACTAGAAAGGATATTATCCAAGGATAATATGAACTTGGCTCTTAAAAGAGTAATTTCTAATAAAGGTAGCCACGGCGTGGACGGAATGACAGTTTATAAACTTAAACAATTTTTGAAAACAAACTGGATATCTATTAGAGAAAGTATTCTTAATGGTGAGTATAGACCAATGCCAGTTAGAAGAGTAGAAATTCCAAAACCTAATGGTGGAACTAGGCTCTTAGGTATACCTACAGTTTTGGATAGACTTATCCAACAAGCTATTGCTCAAGAATTAAATAGTATTTATGATAGAAGATTCTCTGAAAGTAGCTTTGGCTTCCGCCCTCAAAGAGGAGCTAAAGATGCAATTAAGAAAGCAGAACAGTATATCAATGATGGCTATAGGTGGGTTGTTGATATGGATTTAGAGAAATTCTTTGATAAGGTTAACCATGATATCTTAATGCATAAATTATCAAGAAGCATTAAGGATAAGAGGGTATTATCCCTAATAAGGAAATATCTTCAGTCAGGAATAATGATAAATGGTGTAGTGGTCAGAAATGAAGAAGGAACCCCACAAGGAGGACCGCTGAGTCCACTATTATCTAACATAATGCTAGATGAACTAGATAAAGAGTTAGAAATGAGAGGTCATAAATTTTGTCGCTACGCGGACGACTGTAATATCTATGTTAAAAGTGAGAGAGCTGGGAAAAGAGTAATGGAAAATATAACAAATTTCATTGAAGGCAAACTCAAATTGAAGGTGAACAGAGATAAAAGTGCAGTAGATAGACCTTGGAAGAGAAAGTTTCTAGGATTCACGCTAAACCTAATGTTTGGTAAAGCATACTCATCTATATCAAAGCAATCATTAAAGAGATACAAAGATAAAATCAGAGAAGTCCTATCTAGATCAAAACCGATAACTTTGGAACAAAGAATAGAAAAATTGAACCAAATTAATATTGGTTGGATTAACTATTATGGAATAGCCAAATGCAAAGGAATAGTGGAGCATTTAGATATTTGGATAAGGAAAAGATTAAGAATGTGTATATGGAAACAGTGGAAGAAAGTTAGAACTAGATATAAAAACCTTAAGAAGCTGGGACTTGAACACTACGAAGCTATAAAGTTTGCCAATACCCGCAAAGGATACTGGCGAGTAGCAAATAGTGCAATATTAAACACAACTCTTACAAATAAATTCTTCTCGGACTTAGGCTTAAAAAGCCTAACGCATCAATATATTAAAATTCATTCAACTTAAAGAACCGCCGTGTACCAGACCGGTATGCACGGTGGTGTGAGAGGACGCTGAATAAAATAATTATTCAGCTCCTACTCGATTAGGGAACCTATATGAAAACTTAATTTATACTTGTTATATAATGCCGGCTTTTGGGGATTTTATTGCATGTATAAATTAATAGCTGAAGTTGGTTCCCTATATATACTTTAAAATGTGAAAGTGCAAGTTATTAGTTTACTGTCAAATGCCAGTCCTTACTGCTGTTGTTGTCCCAGTTAGTTCCATCAGTAAAGGCAAAGTCCAGTTGAGTTGCTGTGGTTGGAATAGTTATTGTTCCTTGCCAGAAGCCATCGGATCTCTTTGTCATGGAAATATCAGTAGAGGTTACAGTTGCCCAACCATTAGTACCCCAATGAAGTAGTACTTTGCTTGAATTTGCTAAAGTACCTTTATAGTAAATAGTAAAGCTTCCACCTTTAACTAAAGTACTGCTATCATAGTCAACGGTATAACCTGCACGTGGATAAGTTATTGTACTGCTTCCTGACTTGGTTACGGATATAGACCAGTTTGCACTGTTATTACTATCCCAAGTAGAGCCGTTTGTAAAGCAAAGATTTAATTGATTTGTGGCTGCTGTAGGAACTGTTAAAGTAACTTTCCAAAGGTTATCAGAAGCTTTAGTCATCACTGTATCTGTAGTTCCCTTCCAACTATCATACCCCCAATGTGCTGTAACTGATGAAGAGCCCTTTAAAGCTGAGTTTGATGAATCATAAGTGACAGTAACAGTGCTTCCTACTACAGGTGTAGTTGGAGTCCAAGTAACTCTATCAGTAGGAGTAGGTGTTGGATTTGGAGTTGTGCTATTATATAGAACTATAATTGAATTGCCAGGAATGTTTCCAGCAATGGTTCCATTTGAAACAGTTAATGTACAACTTGCACTTCCGTGGTTAGTATAAGTCCCATTAGCAAGATTAGTTGCTGAGTTTAAATAAGTGCTTCCACCAGCATTAACTATTACAGTACCTAATGTTCCACGATCTATAAGCATAGTTTGATTATTATTAGTCCATCTTAAATATTCATTTTGACCAACCATAGCATTATGAAATTTATTAACTTCTACTATGTTTGTATCCTTCCAAAGGGTTTCACCAGCGCTACCGATTGAACCTGTAGGTCTATCAAAGAATAGAGGAGTTGAATTAGCTCTTGAAGCAGCTATAGCCCAGCCCATTGTTCTTTGCCAATTAGTCAATGCTTTACTTGTACCATCTTCATAGTTATCATGAGTTTCAACAAAATCAACGCAGTCCTTGTTGGTAAGTCCGCCCATGCCATTACCGATATTGAGATTGTTAGAAGTTATTGCACCTCTTAAGCTACCACCATAATTGCTAGCAGTAACATTCATGAAGGATGCATAAGCAGATACATTGTCTACTGTACCGTCTTGTAGTATTTCTCCATAGATGTAAAGACTAGATTTGTTGTGTAAGTTTCCTAAAACATTTGTCCAGTAGTTTCCGCTCCAAGGCTGATTAGCGTCTAGCCCTATATTAGTTTCTATATGCTTAGCTGCATCAAATCTGAAGCCGCTGGCACCAGCATCTACACACTGATTTAAGAAAGTAATTGCTTTATTCTGTACATCAGTATTTTGAGTGTTTAAATCAGGCATTCCTATTCCTTTTTGAGTTATATCATTTCTGCTATTCCAATTAGAGCATTGTCCTTGATTGTGATAGTAGCTAGAATTTTTAAAGCTTGGGTCAACAGAAGAGTCCAATTGATCGTTATTTCCGTTATTAGCCATGTGGTTCATTACAACATCCACTATAATTGAAATACCATAATTTTTCGCCTCTGTACAAAGTGCTTTAAAGTCATCGTAAGAACCAAGTTGAGCATTGCCTACAGATTGGTTAGTAGGTTGATATAGCAACCACCATTTTGAAGGATCTGTGCTTGTATCCTTTGTTCCTTGTACAGGAGAGACCTGTATGGACTTATACCCAGCTGCAGCTATGTCTGGAAGCTGGCTTTTTATGGTGTTGAAGGACCAGTCAAAGGCATGTAGTATAACACCGTCCTTTGTATTTGTTGGTAAGTTGTAAGTGGTAGCAGCATGAGCTACTTCAGGGGTAGAGTTTAGAAATACATACTGTCCAGCAGGAGTAAAAGTTAAAGATGATAGCATAGCAAGGCTAATAGAGAAAGAGAGAATTTTTTTTCTTAGTGATTTCATTAAATCACCCTCCTTAATTAAATTGGTATAACGTTTGCACAAAAGCGAAAACATTAGCTTATTGTGTGTTTGTGCAAATATGTATGTGTGAAGTTCTTTAGGAATATGTACATGCTAACGTTTGCACAAACGAGTAAAAAATAATAGTTGATACAGCTGCAAGTATTATTATGGTGATAAAAGTTTATATGCTGAGATTGTGATAATGAATAACAATAGATTATAAACATCATAATTTGCGGTAGGTTAATTATAAAGATTGCTACGAATAGATATGTATCATTGATAAATTTATTTTTCATCTTTATTGTATAATCAATTTTAGAAAAAGTAAAGATATTATTTACAAAAAGATGAAAAAATCACTAAAACGATTTTTTTTAGTGATTTTTTGCATATCTGCCTTTCCGAATGTATATGAGAAAGATATGGCAGGCCACATAACTTATATAAAGATAATAGGTTATTCTATATATTTAACATATTTTATAAAGCTATTACTAATTATATATTTGTGTACTGCTATATTATTAAAATTGACCTTTTAAAGGAGTGTATATATCCATGAGTTTGATTTGGAAGGCTATGGTGATATTTTTTTGTGGAACATTAGTCTTAAGGCTTGGTGGAAGAAAATCCATATCTCAGATGACTATAGCACAGACTGTTGTAATGATAGGAATGGGCGAATTAATCATACAGCCTTTGGCTGATAAGAGCTTAACATTGACCTTTATAGCGGCATTTACTTTGGTGATTTTCATGTTAATATTAGAGTACCTAGAATTGAAGTTTAATTTTATTGAAAATATATTCTCAGGAAAAGCTGTCATTGTAATTGATGATGGAAAACTTAATACTGAAAATATGAAAAAACTAAGGCTTACGGTAGATAGACTTGAAACAAGATTAAGACAGATAGGTGTTTCTTCAATTGATGAGGTTAAATATGCTACCATAGAGGTAAGTGGACAAATAGGATATGAATTGAAAGATGATATGAAACCTCTTACTAAGGGAGAATTCTTTGATATACTAAGTGAAATACCTGAATTGAAGTCTAAGATACAACAATATAGGATAAATAAGAATGGTGATTTAGATAAGAGCATACTAGGGGAGATAAAAAATCCAGATTTAAAGAATAATCCAAATAAACTTAAATAAGTAAAGGGGCTGTTATACTTTTGGTAACAGCCCTTTTAAAGGTTAAAGTTATAATGTCTTTTGCTCAAATTCATTGTAAGCTAAAGCACCCATTTCAGGAATATCAAGTCCAGTTATTTCATCTTCTGCCTTAACTCTTATACCCATTGTCTTATCAGTTATCTTCCAGAATAGAAGCTGACTTCCTACACCAAAGACTATAACCACTGCTACAGCTATAAGTTGAGCGAATAATTGGCCAGGGTCACCGTAGAATAGACCTTTTACTCCTCCAGCAACTCCATTTAGTCCATCTCCATAAGTACCGTCTGAAAATAAGCCTAAGGCTATCATACCCCAAAGTCCGTTAACAAGGTGCACTGAAGAGGCTCCAACAGGATCATCAATCTTAAATTTATTTTCGATTATGGATACAGCTACACAAACTAACAAACCAGCTATAGAACCAATTATTATTGCTGATATACTGTTTACAAATGCACATGGAGCTGTAATTGCAACTAGTCCAGCTAGGGCTCCATTGCAGGTCATTGAAGTATCTGGCTTGCCATACCTTTTCCATACGTAGAACATTGCAACAAGTCCTCCAAAGGCTCCAGCAATCATTGTATTTACTATAACTATGGCTGATCTTAAGTCATTTCCTGCAAGAGTACTACCACCGTTAAATGCGAACCAACCGAAGAATAGAATTATTGTTCCTATTACTGCCATAGGTATATGATGGCCTGGTATAGCAGTGGCCTTTCCGTTTTTATCGAATTTACCTATTCTAGGCCTTATTATTATAGCTCCAGCTAGGGCTGCGGCTCCACCCATTGCGTGAACTACCGATGAACCAGCAAAGTCAACAACCCCATGGCCAAGGCTAAGTTTTGTACCTAGTTGAGAAAGCCATCCGCCTCCCCATACCCAGTTTCCATATAGAGGGTAGTATATAGCTGAAATAAATAATGAGTTTAATATTACAGCGGAGAATTTTACTCTTTCTGCAACACCTCCAGTAGGAATTGTGCAAGCTGTATCCATAAATACCATCTGGAAAAAGAAATAGACAAACACTCCTACATCGTATGCAGCTCCTGCTAGTAAGAAACCTTTATATCCAAATAGGCCCCATCCGCCTAAGGCAAATTCTTTATCAAGGGGCATATGCCCTCCCAGAGCGTAGACGGGAGCATCTCCAACACCACCAAACATTATTGCAAAGCCCATAACTAGAAATCCAACAAGGCCAACAAGAAATACAACCAAATTCATTGCCACAGTATGATTGGCATTTTTTGCTCTAGTGAAGCCTGTTTCAACCATTGCAAATCCTGCTTGAAAGAAGAATATAAGACATCCACATAGTATCATCCATACATAATTTAAACCTATTTTAGTAGAAGCTGCTGTTTTTGCAACATCATCTAAGCTGGCATTTTTACCAATTTCATTTACAGTTTGTTTAGTTGCTCCAGTTGGGTCTCCTTGTGTGGCTGCATATGCTATAACCCCAAAGAAACATACACAGAAAAGAAATATCGTCGTAAATTTTAATAATTTTTTCATTTATAATTCCTCCCCAAAGTTTTTTAATAAAATATAAATAATATAAATAGCTAAAGGATAGATAAAAAAAGTAGATTACTTAAAGAGATTTATAAGCTATAATGCGTCCCCGCCTTGCTCACCTGTTCTTACCCTTATTACATTTTCTATGGATGAGATGAAGATTTTACCATCACCAATTTGTCCAGTTCTCAAAACCTTTTGAGCGGTATCTACTACATCCTGCACAGGAACAGTATGAACCACAATTTCTACTTTAACCTTTGGTAATAGGTCTATCTTAAACTTACTTCCGCGATATACCTCTGTCTTTCCTTTCTGAAGTCCGCAGCCCAATACATGAGTCACGGTCATTCCAGTAATGCCGATAGCGTTAAGAGCTTCTTTGAGCTCTTCAAACTTGCTTTGCCTGGTTATGATCTCTATTTTTGTTATTTTTCCCATTGAAGATCCCTCCTGTATAAAATATTAAATATAAGGACTTAGTTTACGAATGAAAAAAAGGCGAATTCTCCTTATTGAGAAAGCGCCTTTGCTTTATGAAATAATTATAGTTTCTGAAAAAACTAAATAAAACATAAAAGTAAAATTTTTATAAAAATGGATTTAAAATTAAAAAAATTACTTTTATGCTATTAATTAATCGTAAATTGATAAATAAAAACGTTTTATATTTTAAGATATATTTTTTAAGAATAAAAATAAGAATATGTAACCTAGCAGAATTTTTTCGCATATGTTCAGAAAATCCAGATGCGCAAAAAAAAGAATCACTGAAGAAAGACACTTCAGTGATTCTTATAGCTATTTAGTTTGATCAATTTGCTTTATCAAATCAGTATATTTACTACCGAATTTTTCGTATACTGGAGTAACTGAATTTTTAAAGGAATCCTTTGAGGATTGATCAAGTTGAGTTATTTTAACACCAGCTTGCTTCATCTTATCTAACATGATGTCTTCATTAGTCTTCCAAGCTTTCTTTTGAACTTCAACTGACTCTTCAGCAGCTTTCTTTATTATCTCCTGGTCTTCTTTTGAAATACCGTCCATTACCTTTTTACTTCCTACAAGTATATCTGGTATTCGAGAGTGTTCATCAATTGTGTAATATTTTGCAACATTAAATTGGTTTGAGGAAAAATAAGTAGCAGGATTATTTTCAGCACCGTCTACTTGTCCTAAAGCTAAAGCTTGAAGAACTTGAGCAGAATCCATTGCCACTGGAGTAGCTCCAAGTGAAGAAACAAGTGCTTTCATCAGATCACTTTCTTGAACCCTTATTCTTAAATCTTTTAAGTCAGATACTGATTTTATTTCTCTCTTATTATTATAAAAGTTTCTTGAACCAGAATCATAAAAAGCCAAACCAACTAGATTTGCTTTTTGTATATCTTCGAGAGCTTGTTTACCTATAGAGCCGTTAAGTACTGCCCACATATGATCACTATCTCTGTATAAATAAGGCAGAGATAAGACGTTCATTATGTCTGAATAGCTAGATAGGGGAGAGATGCTAGTTCTAGTAAAGTCTATAGTTCCCATCCTTACTTGAGCTAAAGTGTCCTTTTCGCTTCCCAGACCGCCACCAGTAATAACTTTAACTTCTATTCTGCCATTAGTCTTTTCTTTTACTAGCTTAGCAAATTCGTTGTCTCCTTGAGTAGTAGGATAGTCCTTGGACTGAGATTCTGCTAGAAGCAATATTTTTTTATTTGAATCTTTATTATTAATCATATCTAAATACACATTACTTTGAATACTTGAGTTGCAGCCAACAAAAGTCAGTAGAGTAACAAGCAGTAGTGATAGTGATATTAGTTTCTTTTGCATATTAATACCTCCTTAGTAATTAAAGCTTAAAATGCTTAACAGCTTCGTTAAGCTCTTCAGATAGGTCATTTAATTCTGTAGCAGAAGTCACCAAAGTTAACAGGCTATTAGCTTGCTGGCTTATAGCATCAGATATTTCAGAGCTGGATCTAAAGTTATCATTTGATATATCATTTACTTCGCTCATTTTAATAGAAATATCTTTAATAGTTTTTGTGAAATTATTAATCTGAGCTGCGATGTCATGTATGTCGCTATTAACAACCTCATTTGAGTGTGATATATTCTTAAAGTTAATCATTGTCTTTTCAGCTATAGAGCTTCCTATTGATATTTGGTTAATACTTTCACTCATCTTATCATTAATAAGGTTTGTTTCAGTTTTAAAGTTAGCTACGATATTACCTATCTTTTGAGCAGATAGAGATGATTCCTCTGCTAGTTTACGAACTTGCTCAGCAACTACACCAAAGCCCTTTCCGCTTTCACCGGAGCAGCCTCAATTGCTGCGTTAAGTGCTAAAAGATTTGTTTGTGAAGCCAATGAGGTAATTGTATTTACAATAGAGTTCATTTCTTGAGCGCTGGAGTTAAGCCTATCTGTTATGCTTGATGTATCATTTGCAGAACTTTTTATTATTTCTAATTGGCTTAAGAATTCACTTATATTTTTATTTCCTTCTTTTGCTAATACATCTGAAGTATTAGCATTTTCAAGTATTTTATTAGATTTTTCTATAATTCTTTCAGAAGAAGTATACATATGGTCTAGATTATTCACCGTCTCAGAAACCTTTTGATTTTGTATATTTATGCTGTTAACAATTTCTGTAGAAGTGGCGCTTATTTCTTCTGCAACAGCACTATTTTGATTTGAAGTGTTATTAAGTTCTAGTGAAGTAGAATTTATATTGTTATTAGCAGCACTTAGCTTAAGGATTATATTTCTGAGATTGTCTAACATTCCATTGAAAGCATTTGCTAGATCAAATAGTTCATCTCTTGTTTTGACCTCAACTCTATCAATAGATAAGTTATTATTAGATATCTCAGTGGCTTTATTTTTCAATTCTTTTATAGGCCTTATAAGATTAAAGGACAGTATGCTTAAGCTTACTATAGAGATAACTAAAATCACTGCAAATAAAACAAGACTATATATAAGTGATCTTGTAACACTGCTTGATATTTGCTTTTTTAAGTTTTCACTATTAGCTATAGCTTGAAGTATGTACTTTTGAGAATAGTCCTTGACATAACCGACTATGTTTCCTACATTTTGAGAATTCTTTATTGCTTCCTCTGACTTATTTGAGTTTATGCTTGCCTCAGTTGAGTCAATACTTTGGCTTACAGAATCCATCAATTTGTATATCTGATACATGGATATCTTAGAGTCCTCAGAACCTTCGGATTGTAAAATAGTCATGGCTTCTGACTTTATATCCTTAATAGTTTGTCTATACTTTGCCTCAGAGATTTTTTTACTACCAAACTGAACATCTAATAGTTCTTTGTTCACGTTTGCAATTTGATCTCCAATTTTATTTGCATTGTTGATGTCACTTAGAACTTGTTCGTATTTCTTGTTAGTACTGAAAGAGTTGTAGCTAAGTAAGAAAATTTCTGCAGACATTAAAATGATTATGGTTGCAAATATTCCAATTAACTTAACTTTTATACTTGTTCTTCGCTTTTTTTTATTAGGGGTATTCAACATATAAAATATCCTTTCTTGAGTCGTATTTATTTGTGTGTGGGTATTGAAGAGCTCATGCATAGAAAATTAATTTATACTTAATCGAAAATCGCTGGTTTTGATGATTTTCGGTCATATATAAGCTAATAGTTGAGTTAGAAACTCTATATATTAATTTTCGGTGTTACTTAATGAAACTGTATAGAAATTGGCAAGTTAAATAAATAACAAGAAAAAATTTATTTTAATTAAATATATTGATAATATAAGAAGACATTGGTAATATATACAATATACGAACATATGTGCGGGTGGTGTTGTGATGAAGATCATTGCTAAAAATATAGAAGTGGTGGCTTGGTTTGATATAAGCGGAAAACCTCATCCTGTAAGATTTAAAGTTAGAGATGATAAAGACTATGTAATAAAAATTGATAGAGTTGTGAAATTAGATAAGGAACGTATTGCAGGAAATGATATGCTTATCTTTACCTGTCAGAGTATAATAGGGGGAAGTGAAAGATTATATGAGATAAAATATGAGATATGTACATGTAAATGGATACTTTTTAAATTTTAGAGTTAAGGTTAACTTATTTATTTGTTCTTTTAAAAATATTTTAAAGAGCCTAGAGATATCCTCTAGACTCCATTTAAAAATATTATTCTGAAAAACTACTCTTTGTTATTAAAGCATCGATATAGCCTTTAAGATCATCGCCTTCTAAAGCACCTTTTGATAAGCCAAGAAATACTAATGCTAGTACTGCTATAGAATAGTTATCTATATTAACTTTGACGGTATTATTTCCTATATCGCCAAAAGTAACGCTATCTGTTTCATAATCTGATTGACCTTGATTTTGATGTTGATCCTGGTCCTGATATTGATGTTGATCTTGGTACTGATGTTGAATCTGTTCCTGTAGTTGTTCTTGTAGCTGTAATTGTTCCTGCAACTGAGCCTGGAATTGTTCTTGCTTTTGGATCAATATTTTTATTAACTCATAAATCTCTGTTGGAGTTTTTTGCTTTTCATTATTACTACATGCCATCTCTTTACACCTCGTAATTTCATCCTAAAGTTTTGGGCTAACGTTATAGAAATTTTGATATAAATTAGTTGTGAAAGTTAAATAAATTACTTAGTAAATCTATAATAATTAGCTCATAATACAATATATGCAGAATTAATACATCTTGTTACTAGTAATTTAGCTGTTTCAACATTAAATTGAATTTTATTATATTATTTTATTTGAAGTAATGGATAATGCTAAGCAAAATTCCAATAGAAACACATAATAATAAATCAAATAAAGAGCAACATACTAGTGTAACAAAAAAATAAATTATATGAAGGAGGACATTATCATGGCAAGCAGAGGAAATAGAGTTTTAGTTCCACAAGCAAAAGAAAAATTAAGTCAATTCAAGTTTGAGACTGCAAGAGAACTAGGAGTTAATTTAACTGAGGGCTACAATGGTGATTTGACTTCAAGAGAAAATGGTTCAGTTGGTGGATACATGGTTAAGAAAATGATAGAAAGCTATGAAAATGGTCTAAAGTAATTTCTTTATAATTTAATTATTATGAAGAATATCTATCATAGTACATCTTTATGATTTAAATATTAAAAGCATTTAAATTAATTTAGGCAGCCTTACAACTGAGGCTGTCTTGTTGTTTTTTTAATAGAATATGAGCTAGATAAAAATTATGGTAAGTAATGAGCCTAGTAATGAGTAAGACTAATGTGTACGCCTATATAGAGCCACTATAAATATAGTCTAAAATAAACTTTATAATATTTCTATAAAAATAAGTTATAAATTAATTAGAAAGGTATTCCACTATTTTTTATCTGTAAAAAAAATGGAAGGAATTTTCCTTTTTTTATAGAATACTATAGATGTGCTAAGTCATAAAGAAATATATGCTTTTAAAGCCTCCTCTAAAAATATATAGGAGGGTTAAAATTAAATATGGTTTAGGGAGTGATTAGAAATGGTATTGATGGCTTTGATTTCTCTTGGAATTCTCATAAAGGGGATAAGCATGTATCTAAATTATACTTCATTGAATGATGAAGAAAGTAGTAACAAAGTTTTTATAAAAGAGGAGAAACAGTACTTTTTATATGGAATTATTTTAATTGCACTATCTATTATTCTATTTACAATAGGCATTTATATTAATATCATAATTTTGGAGGCTTTAGTAGTAACTTGTGGATTAACTTCTCTTATCTGTGGTTCATATATTTTGATGTATTCGAAAAATACTTCAGTATATGTGAACGATGATGGAATAGAATATAAAAATATTCTTAAAACCGTTGAATTTATAAAATGGAATGAGGTAACAGACATTAGATTTAACTCAATAACAAGACGACTGATCGTAGAGTGCTATGATATAAAGATAAAATTAGATATATCAAATAATTTAACAAGCCAGTTTCTTGAATTTATGAAAAAGAATCTAAACCAATATTTTTATCAGGATGCAGTTGATAAACTACAGAAGTATAGAAAAGATATACAATTTACTTAATAAGATAAATAAGTTCTTAATATTAAAGCCATCTCTATAGTACTAGAGATGGCTTTAATAGATTGAAATGATTAAAATAATTGGATTTAAGGGTATAAAGCTTTTGAGCCCAAATATATTTATATAGCTGATACAAGAAAAAAATAGATATAAAGAATAAATTTTATTTTTATGAAGAAACTATAGAAAGATGTGAAAATTTTATAAAATATTAATAGAAAATTTACATTGACAAAGGAAAATAAATAGGATAAAATATTTGGTTAATTTGACAGAATATTTACTTCGAGGTATAATATAATAGGAAAGAGGGTGTTCATATGGAAAAGAGTAAGACATTATCTTCCATAAGAAGAGACATAGAAGGCCATATTGGTGAAAAAGTTATACTTAAAGCTAATGGAGGACGAAGAAAGATTCTAGTCAATAATGGAGTACTTGAGAGTGTGTACCCAAGTATTTTTGTTATAAGATTAGAAGCTGACACCCAAAGGACTGTGACATATAGTTATTCTGATGTATTGACAAAGACTGTACAGCTTGTATTTAAAGGATAATTAAGAACCTCGATATGCGGGTTAAAAATTTAGATGGGTTTAGTTATGGTGTATTTATAAAATATTATTTTATAATATTTTAAACCTAATCTTTATTTTTAATTCGTACGAGGTTCTTAGTTTTTTTATTCTTTGCATTATTTCAGCACTTTTTTATTTAGATATATAATCAATTTTTAGTAATATTATTTGATACATATGTAGAGCATTATGAAATATATAAATTATGTAGAAAT
Organism: Clostridium manihotivorum; assembly: GCF_004015185.1. GTDB lineage: Bacteria > Bacillota > Clostridia > Clostridiales > Clostridiaceae > Clostridium_AR > Clostridium_AR manihotivorum. The sequence continues at coordinate 1,551,407 of NZ_CP025746.1, forward strand.
AGAATATTTATGAATATACATATATCGTTCTGTGAAGAAAAATACTAAAAATTTAATTGTTAAAAGTTCACCTATCTTTACAATAGATGGTGTATTTTTTTATATATTTAAAGTACAATTAAATTAAACGATTACAAAAAACGCAAAAAAAGAAAGATGGTGGGTTTCCATCTTTCAACTATGGTATAAAAGGGTATTGAGAATTTATGAGAGGTTATATGGTCAATAACCAATATTATAATACGACATATTTTGCAGAATGTCAACTTTATTTCGTAAAAAAAATAAAAAATATTCGACAAAATTTGCGCATGTAATTTTATTTATAATTTATATCCATATTTAATCATAAAATTGATTTCTCTATTATATATATTGTATTAGGTATATTATGGGAGGGATGAATTTGGCAGGATTAGATGTGATAAAAGAAAATATTGAATATGAACGACTGTACAGTATAAGCGCATCAGATGCAGTACTCAAAGGTGAATACTTAATACCGGATACACATCCAGATGTTGTAAAAATACTTACAGTAGAAGCAAAGCCTGTTATTACTAATAAAGAAGTAGTACAAGAAAGGGTCTATGTTGAAGGTCAAGTAGAATACAATGTAATTTATCTAGCAAAAGAAGATGAAGGTTTAGGAGTTCATACAATAAGTTATAGCGATAAGTTTGCAAACTATATTGATGTTGCTGGAGCTGAACATAGAATGGTATGCGATGCAGAGAGTGAGGTTGAACATATTAATTCAAACATAATTAATGAGAGAAAAGTTAGCTTGGAATGTATTTTCTCAACAAAATGCACCGTATACAAAAAAGATAGTTTTGAATTTGTAAAAGATATCGAAGGATCCGGAGACGTTGAAGTGAAGAAAAGGTCAGAAGCCTTTGATAAACTAGTATATGAGAAAAAATTTGATTTATCCACTAAGGCTAGTGTACAAATAGGAATGGATAAACCACAGATAGGTAAAATAATAAAAATAAATGCTCAGCTTCATAAAAAGGAAGTAAGAGCTTTGGATGGAAGAGTACAAATATCTTGTTACTGCAAACTTGATATTTTGTATAAGGCTACAGATTCTAGGGAATTAGTTCCTCTAGAAGATGATTTATTCTTAACAAAAGAAGAGGATGCTGAAAATGTTTCTTCTTCTATGATAACTGATGGTGACTTTAGGGTTGCAGCTTCAGAGTATAGTATAGGGGAAGATGATTTAGGGGAAGCAAGGACTCTTGATATTGAAGTATTAGTAGGTGGAGAACTTAAGGTATATAGTAAAGAAGAATTAGAAATAATAGAAGATGCTTATTCTCCAGCTAGAAATATGGAATTAAAAAAAGATGATGTGGATATGACAGTTTTACACGGTCAAGGAAGTAATGAGACAATTGTAAAAGACAATATAGAGCCTGAGGAGGGCGCTAATGAGCCTTTGCAGATACTTGCGTCTAAAGGCGATGTTGTATCCTTAGAAAATAAGATTGTGGATAATAAGATTGTCATTGATGGAATCGTAAATGTAAATGTTATGTATAAGACAGCAGATGCAGAAAATAGTGTTGCAAACGTAAATTCTGAGATTCCTTTTACTACTGCAGTAGATATTCAAGATATTAAAACTGACATGAAATCTGTAGTTAAGGCTTGGATAGAGAATCTCCAAGCATCCATAGAAGCTCATACAATTGCTATAAAAGCGGTTATAAATGCTAGTGCTAAGGTGTATTTGCAAAGTAAAAAGCAATATATTTCTGAAGTGGAAGAAAAAGAAGAGGAAGTGCAAGGCAAAAAAGCTTCTATTACAATTTACTCAGTGCAAAAGAATGATACCCTATGGGATTTAGCTAAAAAGTTTAATACAACAATTGCTGAACTGCTTAAGATCAATGATCTTGAGGGACCAGATTCTATTTGCGTAAATCAAAAGATTATAATACCAGGAAGAGCCTTAATGTGAATAAATAAGTAATTAATAAAAAAGGTCATTAGGTAAGTAGTTATCTAATGATCTTTTTTGTTAATTATTTAGCATATTTTAGAAAGTATGATTTTAAGCTAGTAGGAAAAAATAGAATTATTGCATTAACAGTTACTAAAGATGTACCGCTTCGATCTGAAGCCAATCAAAATAAAGCTTCGTAGATTCATCTAAAGCTTTACTTTGAGTCTACGGGTTGCAGTATTATGCTTTTACAGAGTAATAGATATTCCAGTTCTATAATCTTGAAAAATGCCAGAAATCATTTTAATTATTAATGGTATCTTTATTGACTTATATATTTTATCTTGAACTGGTATATCTATATAAGGAACCAACTTCAACTATTGATTTATAACAAGTATAAATTAAGTTTTCATAAAGGTTCCCCATAAATAGCTCTAGTATGAAATTTAGGAAAACTAAATTAATGAAATGGAGATTTGTGTATGAAGAGAATTATCTATTTAAAGTAATGAATAAATATAAATAACATGGATAAAATAAAAAATGCATGATTAGAGGTGATTTTTTTGAATATAAAATCTGAAGGAAATCTAATTATAATAGGAGGAGCGGAAGATAAAGAAGGAAATAAAGAAATATTAAATTATGTATGTTCCAAAATAAATAAAGAAAATGATGTGTTAGTGGTAGCAACAATTGCAACAGAAAAACCACAGGAAGCTAAGGATAAGTATACTAAAGTCTTTTCAGAAATAGGAGTTAAAAATATTGAAATTTTAGATGTACAACATAGAGATGATTGTTTCTTAGAACAAAATTTGGAAATTGTAAGAAAAGCTTCAGTTATATTTTTTACTGGAGGCGATCAATTAAGAATAACAAGCATAATTGGTGGAACTCAAATATATGATGAGTTTTTAAGAGCTTCTGAGAGAGGGTGTTATATGGTTGGTACCTCAGCAGGAGCTTCTGTTATGAGCGATACCATGATTGTTATAGGTGATGATGAAGAATCTCCTAGAAAGTGTACTCTAAAGATGTCTCCAGGATTAGGGTTGGTTAAAAATATCATAATAGATCAGCATTTTTCTCAAAGAGGAAGAATAGGAAGACTATTGGCTGGAGTGGCCCAAAATCCAGAGGTTTTAGGAATTGGAATTGATGAAGATACTGCTATTGTAGTACATAAAGATGACCATTTAAAGGTTATAGGGACTGGGGCAGTTTATATAATAGATGGAAGTGAGATTACATATACCAATGTTTCTGAGCAAAATCAACAAGAATTATTGAGCATTTATAATGTTAGAATGCATGTATTAGCTAAAGGACATAGATTTGATCTAGTTAGCAAGGCACCTTTTGAGGAGGAAAGAACTGAAAATGAAGCTTATTAGTGAACGAGTTTATGAGGGAAAGAATATATATTCTCATAAGAAATGCATAAGAGCGGATGTTGATTTAGAAGGGTACTGTGAGACTCCATCTAAAGATATACCGGATTTTAATTCAACTCTTGTAAATATGTTACCGGAATTATACAAGCATAGATGTGGAATAGATGAAGATAATGGATTCGTGACAAGGCTAAAAGAAGGAACATATCTTGCACATATATGTGAGCATATTACTATTGCAATTCAAAATATTTTAGGAATTGATGTTAGCTACGGAAAAGCAAGAGAAATAAAAGATGATTTATATTATATGATAATCCAATATGAATATAAAAATACAGCGCTTGGAGCTATGTATCTTGCTATAGATCTAATAAATTCGTTAATATCACAAAATCCAATTAATTTAGATGAAAGAATAGGTTATCTTAGAGCTGTATTATCTGAAGAAATGATTGGCCCTAGTACTAAGGCCTTGTGTGATGCTGCAGCTGAAAGAGGGTTGCCATCCATTAAGCTGGGTGAAGGAGGCATGTATCAGATAGGATATGGAAAGCAAGGAAGAATTATTGGAGCGACTATAGGTGACTCAACCAGATGCATCGGTGCTGATATAGCCTGCGATAAGATGCTTACTAAACATCTTTTATATAATCAGTTTATACCGGTTGCTATGGGAGAAAAAGTATTTAATACTATAGATTTATTACAGAAAGCAGACAAAATAGGCTATCCAGTAGTTCTTAAACCTCAATTTGGCAATAAGGGTAATGGAGTAATACTTAATATAAAGGATCAAAAATCGCTTTTAAAAGCTTACAAAATAGTAAGTTCTGATTATAAGGATATAATAATAGAAAGATATGTAAAGGGTAATGATTACAGAGTGTGCGTTGTAAATAACGAAGTAATAGCAGCTGCGAAAAGAATGCCGCCATATATAGTTGGAGACGGAACTAATAATATAAAAGAATTGATAAAAGTTTTAAATAGTGATCCTAGAAGAGGAGAAAAACATGAAAAACCTCTTACTAAAGTCAAGATGGATGAGTGTTTATTGAATTGCATAAAAAGGCAAGGCTTTAGCATATCATCAATTCCAGTTAAAGGTGAAAGGGTATTTTTAAGAGAGAATGCTAATTTATCCACTGGTGGGGTGGCTATAGATTGTACTGATGATATAAGTGAAGAAAATAAAAGATTATGTGTTAGAGTTGCAAAAACAATAGGTTTAGATATATGTGGCATAGATATTTGTGTTGAAGATATATCAATTCCAATACAAGATAATGGAATTATAGTGGAAGTAAATGCTGCGCCTGGAATAAGAATGCATCACTATCCTAGTGAAGGTAAATCAAGAGATGTAGCTGGAGCCATAATAGATATGATGTATGATGGGCATCCAGTAAATATTCCTGTTATCGCTGTAACTGGAACTAACGGCAAGACAACGACAACTAGGTTGATTTCGCATGTATTGACTCTTATGGGATATAGTGTTGGCACCACTACTACTTCAGGGATAGTTATAAATGGAGAATATATTGATAAAGGTGATGATACTGGAGCCGCCAGTGCAAAAACAGTGCTTTTGAATAGAGATGTTGATGTTGCGGTGCTAGAAACAGCTAGAGGTGGTATAGTAAAGCGAGGATTAGCTTATGACTTAGCAAATGTAGGAGTTATAACAAACATTACTGAAGATCATTTAGGAATAGATAATATAAATACTATGGAAGATTTGTGCTTTGCCAAATCTTTAGTAGCTGAAGAGATTAAAGAAGATGGATATGCGGTTATAAATGCAGATGATCCTTGGAGTTTAAAGATTTTAGATAGGGTAAAAGGGAAAAAAATATTATTTTCAATGAATGAAAATAATGAATACTTACTAAAGAATGTAGAAGATGGAAATCCAGCAGTTTATGTATCCAATGGCTCTATATATGTAAGAAATAATGGCAAAAGGTATCTAGTATGTGATATAAATGATATTCCTGTAACTAAGAATGGTAAGCTAAGATATAATGTATATAACTGTTTAGCTGCATGTAGTGCGCTGGTAGGCATTAATTTAGATTATTGTATTATTGCAAAGGGATTTGCAACCTTTGCAGGTGATGAACAATCTAATCCTGGTAGATTTAATGAGTATGATTTGAATGGAATAAAAGTAATACTTGATTACGGTCATAACATGGATGGGTATAATTGCGTTCTGGAATCCTTGAAAATGATGCCTCATAAAAGACTAATTGGTGTAATAGGTGTTCCAGGAGATAGAAGAAATGACAGCATCGAGAGAGTTGGGGAAATATCAGCAAAGTACTTGGATAAAATATATATAAAAGAAGATTTAGATAAGAGAGGGAGAAAAGAAGGTGAGGTAGCTAGGATTCTTGAAAAAGGAGTTCTAAAGCATAAAACATCTAAGAGTATAGATATAATTCTTGATGAGGTAGAAGCTTTAGATATTGCTATAAACAACTCTATTGATGGTGATGTAATAGTAGTATTCTTCGAGGAGTTCGAAAGGCTAGTGAATTACTTGAAAGAAAGAGAAGAAACGCCATTAGAACTAGAAAAAGCTGTTCATATGTAGAAGATAGTAAAATAGTTTAGTTGCTGGAAAAACGATATGTTATTGTGCTGAGAGCACCAATAACATATCGTTTTTATTATATCTCCTGCAGATTTTCCTCATGTACATTCGGAAAGGCAGATGCGCAAAAAAAATCGCTTCAACGATTTTTTTATTGCATTTATAATTATAAAATATATAATTATTATAGAATAAGGGGAAGGGTTGAAAAGAGATGATACTAAAAGCTTATGCTAAAATTAATATAGCCTTAGATGTTGTTGGTAAAAGAGAAGATGGATATCATTTATTAAGAATGATAATGCAGACTGTAGATTTATATGACATTGTTGATGTAAATGAAAACGAAGGTTCTGAAGATATAGTAATTACTTGCGATAATCCATTTATCCCAACTGATAGTAGGAACCTATGCTATAAAGCAGCCAAACTCTTTAAAGAAAGATATAACCTAAATAGTGGTGTTAAGATAAATATAACTAAAAAGATACCTATGTCTGCTGGAATGGCAGGCGGTAGTACTGATGCAGCTGCAGTGCTTAAAGGAATGAATGAAGTATTTAATATTAATGCTACTGAACAGGAATTGATTAACTTAGGGCTTCAGATAGGCGCAGATGTTCCTTACTGTATAAAAGGCGGAACAGCACTTTGTGAGGGTATTGGTGAAATTATAAAGCCACTGAGACCTTTTAAAAATTATATCTTGGTTATAGTAAAACCACCATTTGGTGTTTCAACTAAAGAAGTTTATGGAATGCTGGATATAAAGCGAATATATAGGCATCCTAGGGTTAACAATATAATCCATGAGATGAAGTCTGGTAATATAAAATATGTTTCTGAGAATATGAAGAATGTTCTTGAGAATGTAACTATAAGAAAGCATCCTTTAATTAAAGGTATTAAAGAAAGTATGATGAATTTAGGAGCTTTAGGTGCTTTGATGAGTGGTAGTGGGCCAACTGTATTTGCTTTTTTTGAGGATATGGTAAAAGCTCAAAGCTGCTACGATACAATGAAAGAAAGATATAGAGATGTTTATATAACTAGAACTATATAAAATATTATAATTTATGTTTTTAAAGATGTATAAATAAAAAGCCCCCTGGCAATAATTACTATTGTCAGGGGGTTGATTTTTATGAAAAAAGTATTATTAATAGTAACGATTATTTTCTCTTTAACTTTGGGGGTATTTGCGTATAGTACTCTTAACAAGATAACTGTATATGGTCAAGAGGATGGAAGTTTAGTAAGTAATGATATAAAGGATAAGTTAATAAGGTTCCATGTAATTGCCAATAGTGATGATAAAAAGGACCAAGAACTTAAACTTAAAGTTAGAGATGAGATATTAAATTATATATCACCTAAACTAAAGGATTCAAAGTCAATAGATGAGTCAAGAAAGATTCTTAAAGAAAATGATGAAAAAATTAAGCAGATAGCTGCTAAAGTTATAAAGGATAACGGATATAGATATTCAGTAACTAGTACATTGGATCATGAGAACTTTCCAGTTAAAACATATGGAAACATTACATTACCTCAAGGAGACTATGAGGCTTACAGAGTAATAATTGGTGAAGGAAAGGGTCAAAACTGGTGGTGTGTTATGTTTCCGCCACTATGTTTTATAGACATAACAAAAGGACAAGTATCATATGACCAAACAGAAAAGCAGATGAAAAGAGTGCTTACAGATAAGGAATATGAGGAAGTGAACAACCAAAAAAGTAAGGATAAAGATAAGATTATATTTACTTTTAAGGTGAAAGAAATGTTTGACAATATAACTAAGAAAAAATAATCTTGAATAAAATCCTTAAAATTATTAAACTATCTATATAGTTTAATAATTTTTTTTGTGCTTACTACATACTTATCTAAGTTTAGTCGAATTAGTAGTTTAGGTTATGTTTAAGAATATTGTTGAAACTAAGCACTCATTAAAGTATCGGATGACTGACCACTTAATTTCAACATGGTTCTTTAATAGCCTAATAAGTTAGGATATAAACAGACAGAATAGTTTAGGTGATGATATTATGTAAGCGAGGAGGTCGCTATGAGAAAAAAAGCTATAATTTCTATTGCAAGCAGTCAGGTACCAGCGGATAAAGATGATCTTATTGAAGTTGTAACTCCTGGAGAGTTTTTTATTAATGAAAACGGATATGAGGCTATTTATGATGAAACAGAAATTTCAGGTATGGAAGGAACTAAGACTAAAATATCTATTACAACAGATATGCTTACTCTAGAAAGAGAAGGTACTACTGCTACAACTATGAACTTTCAAAAAGATAATAGTTCAATAAGTCTATATAACACACCTTATGGTATGTTAGAACTTAGAATAGATACAAGAAATTTAAAAATAGATATGGATGAATGTGGTGGTGATGTACTTATAGATTATGATTTAAGTATAAGCGGACAGGAGAGCCATAGTACTAAGTTGAAAATAAATATAAAAGCAAACTAATAAATAAAAGTATTTGCAATATAACTTTAAATAATCGGTATGCAAAAGTCGCTGAAGAAGATAAGCTTCAGCGACTTTTTTGCTGCCTTAAAAAAATAAAAAGATTTGGTAGCTAAACCTAGTAATATCAAGAGTTTATAATAGCTATTTATGGAAAACAGTAAAAAATAAGATTATATCGCCTGTCAGAATTTCTTCACATACCTTCAGAAAAGGCAGATGCGCAAAAAGAAGCTTGTTCTTTTTGTAGGAAAGATATAGAACGTATGTTTATTTCAGTGAATATGTGTCAATAATTAAAGTAAAATAGGATTATATTTAATAAAACCTTTAAAAGTACTATATTATATATTTTTAGTAGTATTTATTAAGGGGATAATATAATAATCTGATATGAAGTGAGGAGCATGTATGATTGATAGATACTATAAAATAATAGAACTATTATGTACTTATTATGATATTGACATAAATCAGTCCAAGGATTTCTTGAGAAGTAGAGAAAATAAATATATGTTTTTGTTGCTTATGAAAAAGTATGATTGTGTGAAAAAAGAAGAATTGATGAATATATTAAAAGCAAAATCTTCTAGGAGTATAAATTATAATGTAAAGAAAGCAGAAGAAAAGTTCTTGATAAATAAAGAATTTAGAGATAAATACTTATATGTGGAAGAAGAAATAGAAAAAATGCTTTAAAAACATAAAAAAAAGACTAGAATAAGATTCTAATATGTGATAAAATACTATCATTGTGTTTAAGACAACAAAAACCCATATTAAATGGTGGGTAATAATTATTATAATAAAGATTTTTTATAAAGTCAATAGTTTTTTAAAATAGATTCATAGGAGGAAGAAATATGAGCAAGAAAACCACTAAGTATGTATTTGTCACTGGAGGAGTCGTTTCGTCACTAGGAAAGGGAATCACTGCCGCATCTTTAGGAAGATTGCTTAAAAATAGAGGTCTAAAGGTTTCGATTCAAAAGTTTGATCCTTATCTAAATGTAGATCCAGGTACTATGAGTCCTTACCAACATGGAGAAGTATTCGTAACTGATGACGGAGCTGAAACAGATTTAGATTTGGGACATTATGAAAGATTTATAGATGAAAACTTAACAAAAAATTCTAATGTAACTACAGGAAAAGTATACTGGTCTGTTATTTCTAAAGAAAGAAAAGGGGAATACTTAGGGGGAACTGTTCAAGTAATACCTCATATAACTAATGAACTTAAAAATCGTGTTTATAGAGTTGCTAAAGAGAAAGATGTAGATGTTGTTATAACTGAAATTGGAGGAACTGTTGGAGATATAGAATCACTTCCATTTTTAGAAGCAATAAGACAGATAAAGTACGAAGTTGGCAGAGAAAATGTTTGTTTTATACATGTTACTCTAGTTCCATACTTAGGGAAAGCAGGGGAGTTAAAAACTAAACCTACTCAACACTCAGTTAAAGAACTAACAGGAATAGGTATACAACCAGATATTATTGTTTGCAGAGCTGAAAAAGAGCTGTCTGATGATTTAAAGAATAAGATAGGTTTGTTCTGTAACATAGATGGAAGATCTGTAATTCAAAACCTTGATGCTGAAGATTTATATGAAGTACCACTTTTACTACATAATGAAGGTTTAGATAAGTTGGTTGTGGAAAAGCTAAACCTAGGATGCTGTGATATAGATAATACTCAATGGATTCAAATGGTTGATAGAATAAAAAATCTTTCTAAGATTACTAAAATTGCTCTTGTAGGTAAGTATGTAGAACTTCATGATGCATATATATCAGTAGTTGAAGCTTTGAATCATGGTGGCCTATATAATGATTCAAAGGTTGAGATAGAATGGATAAATGCAGTTGATGTTACAGCTGATAATGTTGATAGCTTGCTTTCAGGAGTAGATGGAGTATTGGTTCCAGGAGGATTTGGAGACAGAGGAATAGAAGGTAAAATAGAAGCTATAAGATGGGCAAGAGAGAATAAAAAGCCTTTCCTTGGTATATGTTTAGGTATGCAGTGTGCGGTTATAGAATTTGCTAGAAATGTACTAGGATATACTGGAGCTAATTCATCAGAGATAGATCCAGAAACAAATTATCCTGTTATAGATCTAATGCCTGAGCAAAAAGATGTAGAAGATCTAGGCGGAACTATGAGATTAGGATTATATCCATGTAAGTTAGAAGAAAATTCATATTCACACGCTGCTTACGAAGAAGGATTAATCTACGAAAGACATAGACATAGATATGAATTTAGTAATGAGTATAGAACAGCTATTTCCGCTGCTGGTATGAAAATAGCGGGAACATCACCAGATGGTAGACTAGTTGAGATTGTAGAAATAGAAGATCATCCTTGGTTCGTAGCAGTTCAATATCACCCAGAGTTAAAATCAAGACCAAATAGACCTCATCCTTTATTTAAGGATTTCATAAATGCAGCTTTAATGAATAAGTAATAAAAAAGGTTTAGCAAGACATTCCTTGTTAAACCTTTTTTCCTTTCTATGTTATATAATAACTTTATTTCCAATAGGTTGGCTTATATTTTAAAACAGTGTTTGGCTGCACATATAAATGTTGTTTATGTAATATGTTTTATATTATAGGCTACAAATTCTTAGAAAATCATGAATAAAAATATGACTATTACTCAATAATTATATATATGAAAAAAATACTTGAAAATATATGCTCAATAAAGCATAATATAAATGCTAATTATATTACGTATATTATTTGTTTGAAACACAACTTTGTTATTTTAGGATAAATATGAAAAAGAAAATTCCTTGATGTTTAATCATTTCTAAAACATATTCGAGGCTATTAAACTTAAATCAAGAGGATCTATTTTCCCTTTCTATCGTTTCCTTTGCTGATTCCCTTAAAAAAATATGGAGGTGTCATTTTGACAACAGAATTATATGAAAAGAAAACCCTAACTGAGCTAAGAGATTTAGCTAAGGATTTAGGGATAAAAAATATTTCTAAAAAGAAAAAAAGTGAACTTATTGAAGAGTTAGTTAAGAGTTCTCCTAATGTTATAAAAAAAGATGGTGTAGAACTTAGAGAAAAAATTGCTCCAAAGCCATCAATAGAAACAAATAAAGAAGAAAAGCCGGCAGAACAAACTTTAGAAAAAGCAGTAGAAAAAAGTGCTGAAAAACCTGTTGAAGCAACAGCTGGTACTACTGAAGGGGCTGAAGAGCAGCAAGAAAATCCTGGAGAAAAGAAAGAACGATTAAAAGAAATGATTAATACCTCTAATTCTGCTAGAGGGATACTTGAGATAATGGAAACTAATAATTTTGGATTCTTAAGATGTAGAAATTATTTAACTTCAGATCAAGATATATATGTATCACCATCTCAGATAAGAAGATTTAACTTAAGAACTGGGGATGAGATTGAAGGTAAGGTAAGGGAAGCAAAAGAAGGGGAAAAATTTAAGGCTCTATTATATGTAGAAAAGGTTAATGGAGAAAGACCAGAAACAGCAATTGGTAGAAAATATTTTGAGAATTTAACACCTATTTACCCTAATGAAAGATTAAGATTAGAAACTAATAATGAAAAAGATTTATCTTCAAGACTTATGGATCTAATATCTCCTATAGGTAAGGGCCAAAGAGGTATAATTGTTGCGCCGCCAAAGGCTGGTAAAACTACTTTGTTGAAAAGGATAGCTCAAAATATATCTAGAAATTATCCTGGAGTTACCTTAATGGTGTTATTAATAGATGAACGTCCAGAAGAAGTTACTGATATGCAAAGAAGTATAAATGGAGAAGTTATATACTCTACTTTTGATGAGGAGCCTATAAACCACACAAGAGTGGCTCAGTTGGTACTGGATAGAGCTAAAAGAATGGTTGAGCATGGTAAGGATGTAGTTATACTTCTTGATAGTTTGACAAGACTTTCTAGAGCTTATAACTTAACAATTACACCTACAGGAAGGACTCTTTCAGGTGGTTTAGACCCAGGAGCTCTTATAATGCCTAAAAAGTTCTTTGGTGCGGCTAGAAAAATAGAAGAGGGCGGAAGTCTTACTATACTAGCTACTGCATTAGTGGATACAGGAAGTAGAATGGATGATATGATATTTGAAGAATTTAAGGGAACTGGTAATATGGAAGTTCACTTGGATAGAAAACTTCAAGAAAGAAGAATATTCCCAGCAATCGATATTTATAAGTCTGGAACTAGAAAAGAAGACCTTCTATTAACTGATGATGAAAAAGAAGCAGCATATGCTATAAGAAAGGTTATGTATAGAGAAGGTAATGTTGAAAGCATAACTGAAAAATTAATAGCTCTTCTTTCCAAGACTAAGAATAACAAAGAATTCTTAGAAATGTTTGATAAGAGTATATTGGATAATAATAGCAGATAAGTATTAAAGAAGTTTTTTGAATTGAATAAAAGTTTATAAAATTAAAACCATACATAAGCTATAAAACAATAGCATATGTATGGTTTTTTCTATGAATTGAAATATAATTTGCTAAATTTGATGTCTTTCTAGTATTTCGTCTGATAGAGTAACTATTGATTTAAGAGAAAAATTACTGGAAACTCTAAGGAGATTTTCCTTTAAGGTAGTTAGTTTTTTCGGATTTTCTATTAAATCATCCAAAATAGGATTTATATTGTTTAGTTTATCGACATATAGAGCGCAGTTTTCATTTATTAGAAACTCTGTGTTTTCAGTTTCTTGCCCTGGTATAGCAAAAGGTATTATAAGAGGAAGAGTTTTTGCTATTGACTCTGTGACAGTAAGTCCTCCGGGCTTGGAAATAATAATATCACTATAGTCCATTATAGCTGATATATCATTTGTGTATCCTAGTATATGGAGTTTTTTGTTTTCTATTGATTGCGAATATGTCTTAATAAGTTTATTTTTTAATTTTGAATTATTTCCACATACTACTGTTATTCTAAGTTTGTGAGAATTATTTAGCAATTCTTTCAGTACATAGTATATATTTGTTAATCCCATGCTTCCACTCATCAGAAGTATATTAAAATAATCAGAGTCCTTCGCTTCAGCGTACTCAGAATTCTTATAGTAGAATTCGCTTCTTATGGGGATGCCATATGGAAAGATTAATTTAGCATCAATACCACGGGAGACTAGATCTTTTTTTGTATATTCACTACCTGTAATATAGGCATCTACATATTTTGAGATATAAGTATAATGAGCTTTAAAGTCAGTAACTATAGATATAAAAGGCTGATTTATAAGCCTTTTTTCTTTAAGGCTTGAAACAATACTTACTGTAAAGGGATGAGTGCCTATTATTAAATCCGGCTTATTCTCTTCTATAAACTTTAGCAGTTTCCTGGATGTATTCCAAAATGATGTTTTTAAAAGCAAGTTTGTAGTCTTAATATTGGTTGCTTTATAAAAGTTGCCATAGATATTAGGTATCTTTGTTGCGAATATCTCATATCCTCCAACAATAATATTGTTTAGAAGTTTGCTATCATTATATAAAAAGTCATGCTTAATAACTTCGTATCCAGCTATGGAAAAAGTTTCGACTAAGGAATCAGCAGCCTTGTTATGTCCTTGGCCAGTAGAGGCTGTTAAAATAAGAAGCTTCTTCATGGTTTTCACTCTCTTTGCTTATAAGATAATATAGTTTAAAATTTTAAGTATATTAATATTGTAACATTTATACCATTAAAGGGGTATTGTTTTAGCGGTATAAAAGTTTATAACTTTATGAAGTTATAAACTAGATTATGAGCGTACACAGAACTAAGCCTAACATACATGCTTTTTAAATACACAGATGGAGTCGTATACATATATGATTAACTTTTTAATTATAAACTATCAGTTATATTGTGTAGCTATAAGAAGATAAGGCATCTTCAAAAAATAACTAGATATATCATAGTTATCTTTTGAAGATGCCTAAAGTAGTAACAAAAATGGGAAAGAATATATCTTTCCCAAGATTGCTACTTATCAAGACCGAATCTCTTCTTGAATTTATCAACTCTACCGCCAACGTCAATGATCTTTTGCTTACCAGTGAAGAATGGGTGGCATTTAGAGCATATTTCCACTTTAAGTTCTGATTTTACTGAACCAGTTGTAAATGTGTTTCCACATGCGCACTTAACCACAGCATCATTGTGGTATTCTGGATGTATGCCTTCTCTCATCTTGTTCACCTCTTTCGAAATATTACTGTCGCATTTGCAACTACTAAAGTATAGCATGAGATAATATTGGAGTCAATATGAAGTGAAGAATTAATAGCAGTGCTGAAGCAATATAGATAATGTCACATTTGGTATAATTTTAAAATTCAAAAATCAAATAAGGTAAAGTAAAAGAATATTTCAAAGTTACTAAAGTTATTATGTGTACTTTTACCAATTGACCTCATGAGGAATAAGAAAGTAAAATAATCTTATTATTAAAAGCAAAATAGAAAGTTTCATTTTAATAAATTTAAGCAAGAAGTATTCTATTTATAGATGTATCTTTAAATAGAATATATATAAATATAATGATATAATCATATCAAACAGTTTAGTAGACAAAAGGAGATTATTTTATGAGTAAATTATACTTTAGATATGGCGCTATGAACTCTGGAAAATCAACTCATCTTATGCAGGTAGCGCATAATTACGAAGAAAGAGGAATGAATGTATTAATTATAAAATCTTCTACTGATAAAAAAGGAGGAGACAAGCTAGTATCAAGATTAGGTGTAGAAAGAACTGTAGATTTACTTATTAAAAAAGATGAAAATGTTTTTGAAAAAGTATCAAATTGGATAGAATTAAAAAGTAACATCCATTGCATCTTAGTAGATGAAGTGCAATTTTTAGAAAGTTATCAGATAGATCAATTATTTGAAATAGCTATTATTAAGGATATACCTGTTATATGCTATGGCTTAAGGACTGATTTCCAAATGAATGGGTTTGAAGGTAGTAAAAGATTACTTCTTATAGCACATAGTATTGAGGAAATGAAGACTATATGTAATTGTGGTAATAAAGCTATATTAAATGGAAGGAAAATAAATGGTCGTTTTGTTTTCGAAGGTGAACAGATAGCTATTGATAATGTAGATGATGTAGAATATGAATCTTTATGCGGTGATTGTTATATTAAATACAAGCACTCAGAAGTAATATAGAAAGTACCTAAAATAGAAGTATAAAGGAATGATTAATATGAGAAAGACTAAGGTTGGAGGTCAAGCTGTACTAGAAGGGGTTATGATGCGTGGGGTTAGTGGGCTTGCTACTGCCGTAAGGACACCTGATGGGCGTATTGAAGTGGATTTTAAAAACACTATACCAGTTTCAAAGAAGCATAAAATATTTGCGTTGCCTGTGATAAGAGGCTTCTTCTCGTTAGTAGATTCCATGGTTGAAGGCATAAAGTGCATAAACTACTCAGCTTCATTTTTTGAAGATGAGGATGAGACCTCAAAGTTTGATAAATGGATAATGGATAAGTTTGGTGATAAAAGTAATGATATAATAATGGGATTTACTTTAATATTGTCATTGGTATTTTCTGTTGGGTTATTCTTGGCTATTCCTACTGCTGTAACCTCGTTGTTTAAACACTTAGGATTAGGCGTTATAGGTTTAAATATAATTGAAGGAGTAATAAGAGTCATAATGCTTCTGGGCTATATGTATATAATAGGAAGGCTTGAGGATATCAATAGATTGTATCAGTATCATGGGGCAGAGCATAAAACTATTTTTTGCTATGAGAATGAAATGGAGCTAACTGTAGAGAATGTTAGAAAGTTTCAAAGATTTCATCCTAGATGCGGTACTAATTTTATGTTCTTGGTGATGCTTGTGAGCATATTTGCTTTCTCATTTACTGGGTGGAATTCATTGTTTGAAAGAATTATTTCTAGAGTGATATTGCTTCCTTTAGTATCAGGAGTTACTTATGAGCTTATAAGATGGATCGGTAAAAGTGAAAGTGTTTTATCGCATATAATAGCAGCGCCAGGGCTTAAACTTCAGAATCTAACAACTAGAGAACCTGATGATGACCAGATTGAAGTTGCTATAAGAGCACTTAAGGCCGCAGAGGGTATAAAAGATGACGAAACTATAGGGCAGTTACTTAATAAAGGAAATGAAAAGCTTAAGGAAGCTTCTATAGATAGCTATGTTCTAGACTGTCAGTTAATATTAGGAAAAGTTATAGATAAGGATAAACTATATCTAATCACTCACAGAGAAGAATTAGTTGAAGAAGAAAAATGTAAAGAATTTTATGATCTCATAGAAAAAAGACAAAACAAAATGCCTATAAAATATATATTAGAAAGCTCAGAATTCTTTGGTGTTGATCTATATATTAAGCAAGGTGTTTTAATACCTAGAGCAGACACTGAGATTTTAGTTGAGGAAGTCTTAGGAATAATAGATAGCCAGAAGCCACTTTATATATGTGATTTATGTTGTGGCAGCGGAGCTATAGGAATTGCAATAGCAAAAAATAGAGAAAATGCAAAAGTAGACTTTATAGATATAGAAGATGTTCCTGAATTTGTTACTAAAACAAATATAGAAAAGCTTGGATTAGAAGATAGGTGCACTTTTGTTAGAAGTAATCTTTTAGAAGAAGTTATAAAAGAAAATAAGGTTTACGACGTAATTGTATCTAATCCTCCATACATAAAGGAAGCTGTTATACCTACACTTATGGAAGATGTTAAGGATTATGAGCCTCACATAGCACTTAGTGGAGGGGCTGATGGCTTGGATTTTTATAGAAAAATAATCGAAGATGGTGTAAAGGTCTTGAAAGATGAAGGTACTATAGCTTTTGAGATTGGATATGATCAAGGTGAGGATGTAAAACAATTACTGCTTGAAAAAGGTTTTAAAAGTGTTAAAATAGTTAAGGACCTAGCAGCATTGGATAGAGTAGTTATAGCAGTTAAATAACACAGAGGCACTGTTACCATTTCCTATTGATTTGATAGGAATATGTATGATATAATAAAAAAATATGAAATTTATTATTACGGAGTGATAGGATGATATTAGATAGATTAAACTTTATAGAAAATAAGTATGATGAACTTTCGGTAAAAATATCAGATCCATCTATCATGGCTAATCAGAATGAGTGGAGAAAGCTTTGTAAAGAGCACTCCGAGTTAGAAATAGTTGTGAATAAGTATAGACAGTACAAAGATGTATTAGATGAGATAGAGACAAACAAGGAAATGTTAGCTGAAGAAAGTGATAGAGAAATGAGAGAAATGGTTCAGGAAGAGATAAAAGAGCTCGCTGAACAAAAGATAACATTAGAAAATGATTTGCAAGTATTGTTACTTCCTAAGGATCCTAATGATGACAAGAACGTATTCATAGAAATTAGAGCTGGTGCTGGCGGTGATGAAGCAGCTTTGTTTGCAGCAAATCTTTTTAGAATGTACACAAGATATGCTGAAAATCATAGGTGGAAAGTTGAACTTATGAGTGCTAATGAAACTGACATTGGTGGATTTAAAGAAGTTGTATTTATGCTAAAAGGGGATAGTGCTTACTCAAGACTAAAGTTTGAGTCTGGAGTACATAGAGTTCAAAGAGTTCCAGATACAGAATCAAGTGGTAGAATTCATACTTCTACTGCAACGGTGGCAGTTCTTCCAGAAGTTGACGATGTTGAACTAGACATAAGTGAAAAAGACATTAGAATAGATGTTTTTAGAGCATCTGGACACGGTGGACAGTGCGTAAATACAACAGACTCAGCAGTTAGAATAACACATCTTCCAACTGGATTGGTTGTTTCATGTCAGGATGAAAAGTCACAGCTTAAGAATAAAGAAAAAGCTATGAAGGTACTAAGATCTAGACTTTTTGAAAGAGCTGAAGCTGAAAGAGCGGCTGGAATAGCTGAAGATAGAAAGAGTCAGGTAGGTACTGGAGATAGAAGTGAAAGAATAAGAACTTATAACTATCCTCAAGGAAGAGTTTCGGATCATAGAATAGGATTAACATTATATAAGCTTGATTCATTCCTAAATGGAGATATGGAAGAAATGATTCAAGGTCTTATAACTGCAGATCAGGCAGAGAAAATGAAAGCTATGGGAAATACAGATTTTTAATTGATGAGATTAAGCCTTACATGAAAATGTAGGGCTTAAATAATATTACCTAAAGGGAGTAACTATGGATGCATATCTCTAAAGCTATAAAAAAACAGAAAAAGTCCTATAGATGGTTCTTGGCGAGTATGATGTTTCTTCTGATTGCATTTCCAATAGTTGTCTTTCTCCTTGGCAAAACAACACTATTTTATATGAGTTATTTAATATTTTTAGAAATGGTTATAGTAATATCTATATTTATTGTCATTAATGTTAATACAATTGATTTTCAATGCGTAAATAACAAGCTTAAAATAAGCACTGGTATACTAAAGAAAAAGAATGTAATTTTGTGTGATAAGGTTATTTTGGTTCACACAGAAGGAAAACATGAAAATATGGAGATAATAATAGTAACTACTTTAAAGATTAGGAATAAATTTATTAGACCTATAACAAAGAGTTTCTTTAAGAAGTATCCTTATGCTGCTAGTGAGTATAAAAAGATAAAACTTATTAAGCCAGAAGAAATTTATTATTTTACTATTATAAAAAGTGGTGGGTTAAGGAAGTATCAGCTGTTGGATTTAATATATAAAAATTGTGTTAAAGCTGTGTATACTGATTTGAGTATTGAAAATATAAAAATAGCAAGAGGTCAGATGGAGATTTGAGTTTGAAAGAAGGGATTTGTTTTGAAGACAGAGGTAAGAATAATTGATGATATTAAAGGTGCTGAAGTATATATTAATAGAGCAGCTAGTACAATAGTTAATGGAGGAACAGTGGTTTTTCCTACTGAGACGGTATATGGGCTTGGAGCTAATGCCTTAGACGAAGAGGCTGTTAAGAAGATTTTTGTAGCGAAGGGAAGGCCTCAAGATAATCCTCTTATAGTACATGTGGCTGACAAAAACATAGAATACTTAGTTAATGATATTCCAGATGTAGCTAAAAAATTAATAGATAGGTTTTGGCCTGGGCCGCTTACAATAATATTAAATAAGAATGATATTATTCCCGAAGTTACCTCTGCAGGTCTTAAGAGTATAGGTATAAGAATGCCTAAAGACAACATAGCTTTGGAGCTTATTAAAAAGTCTAGAACTCCAATAGCGGCACCGTCTGCTAATATATCCGGTAGACCAAGTCCTACAGATGTGCATAGATGTGTTGAAGATCTTGAAGGTAGAGTAGATTTCATAATTGGTGGGATTAATAGTAATGTTGGTTTAGAATCTACAATAATTGATTGTACAGTAAATCCACCTTGTGTACTTAGGCCCGGTGGAGTTACCTTAAATATGCTCAGAGAAGTAGACGAGAATATATATGTAGATTCAGCTATTATGAAAAAGCCTACTGAAGATTTTAAACCTAAGGCTCCTGGAATGAAGTATAGACACTATGCTCCAAAGGCTAAGGTGACCATAGTTGAAGGCGATATCGAAAAAAGTGTTGAAAAAATAAATGAAATAGTGCAAAATTATATAGAAAAAGGTTTTCAGGTTGGTGTTATGGCAACTGAAGAAACAAGAACTTTTTATAAACAAGGTAATATAATTTCATTAGGAAGTAGAAACAATATTGAAGAAGTTGCAAAAAATCTTTTTGAGACTTTGAGAAAGTTCGATGATTATGCAGTAGACTACATTATTAGCGAAGGTTTTGATGAAGATGGAATAGGTCTCGCAATAATGAACAGGTTAAGAAAAGCTGCTGGGTTTGATATAATAAAAGCTTAAGAGCGGAGGAAATTATGAATATTCTTTTTGTATGTACAGGTAACACTTGTAGAAGCTGTATGGCTGAAGCAATATTTAACAATAAGTGTGATATAGACAATGTTAAAGCGTATTCAGCAGGGTTATCTATAGTTCCCGGTAGTAGAACTTCTAAGCATTCAGCTGAGCTTGTTATGAATAACTTATCTATGGATATCAGTAAGAGGTCAGCTGTTCAGCTTACCGCTGACATGATTAAAAGCGCTGATTTAATATTGACTATGACTAATTATATGAGGGATTTAATATCCTCAAATTTTCCTGAAAAATCTAATAATGTTTATTCAGTTTCCCAATATGCTGGCGTAAATGGTGAGATTTCAGATCCATACGGTGGTTCTATTGATGTTTATTCAAAGACATATGATCAATTAGAAAATATTATAGGGAAAGTGTTGATAAAATTAAAGGAAGATAAAGGTATTTTATAATACTCTCATCTTCTTTTTTTATAAATTTTTGGAGGTGTAATTATGAGAATAGCAATTGGAAGTGATCATGGTGGTTTCAGGCTTAAGAGTGAAATCATAGAACACTTAAAGAAAAAGGGAATAGAGATTCAAGATTTTGGGACTTTAAATGAAGAATCTTGTGATTATGCAGATTATGCTATTCAAGTTGCAGAAGCAGTAGTGACAAAACAATTCGATTTTGGTATATTAGTTTGTGGCACAGGTATTGGTGTATCCATAGCAGCAAATAAAGTTCCTGGTATAAGAGCTGCAGTATGCGGTGATACGTTTAGTGCACATGCTACAAGACAACATAACGATGCTAATATATTAGCATTGGGGGAGAGAGTAGTAGGTACTGGCTTAGCTTTAGATATTGTCGATATATTCCTTTCTTCTGAGTTTGAGGGTGGAAGACATGCGACAAGAATAGGAAAAATAGCTGAGATAGAAAAAAAATATAGTAAATAGCATTGGAGGAATTTTTTTATGAGTAAAGTTACACAAATTGGACATCCGTTAATATTACACAAATTAGCATTTATAAGAGATAAGAAAACTGGTTCTAAGGATTTCAGAGATTTAGTTTCAGAAGTATCTATGCTTATGGCTTATGAAGTTACAAGAGATTTTCAAATGGAGGAAGTAGAGATAGAGACTCCTATTTGTAAGACTAAGTGCAATATGCTAGCAGGTAAAAAGGTTGCGATAGTGCCTATACTTAGAGCTGGTCTTGGAATGGTTGATGGTATGCTTAAGTTAATACCTGCAGCAAAAGTTGGACACATAGGTTTATATAGAGATGAAGAAACACTTCAACCAGTTGAATATTTCTGCAAACTACCTCAGGATATAGTTGAAAGAGATATAATTGTTGTTGACCCTATGCTAGCAACAGGTGGTTCTGCTGCAGATGCAATAACTCTCTTAAAGAATAAAGGAGCTAAAAACATAAGACTTATGTGTTTGATATCAGCGCCAGAAGGTATTAAGCATGTTACCAGTGTACATCCAGATGTAGATGTTTATGTTGCTTCTATAGATGAGAAGTTAAATGAACATGGATATATAGTACCTGGTCTTGGTGATGCGGGAGATAGATTGTTTGGAACTAAATAGGCAAGAGGGCGATTTGCCCTTTTCCTTTAAGATTTCATCTTAGAAAAATCTTTGAAAGTTAACTTGCAAAAGAAACTTATGAAGCTTATATATACTATTTTTATGTAATCTGGGGTGGGTGTATTGGATAGAAGAGATAAGCATAACTATTACTTGGATATTGCAGAAACGGTTTTGGAGAGAGGTACCTGTTTAAGAAGAAATTATGGGTCTATAATAGTGAAGAACGATGAAATAATTTCTACTGGATATACTGGAGCACCAAGAGGAAGAACAAATTGTATTGATTTAGGTAAGTGTAGAAGAGCGGAACTTAAAGTGCCTAGAGGGACTCATTATGAGCTTTGCCGAAGTGTTCATAGCGAAGCAAATGCGATAATAAGTGCATCCAGAAAGGATATGATTGGTGCTACATTATATCTAGTAGGTAAGGATTCTAATACGGGAGAGTTTGTAGAAGATGCAAATTCTTGTTCTATGTGTAAGAGGCTTATAATAAATGCAGGTATTGCAACGGTAGTTATAAGAGATACTAAAGATAGATTTAGAGTTGTCAATGTGGATAATTGGATAGACCATGATGATTCTCTTACTAATGAAACTGGATATTAAGGTTAAAGATAAATTTAAGTAGCATTTGCTAAAGATGCTAATATAAATATTAATGTATTGAAATACCGTAACTAATTTTTTGTACATAAAGAGTATCAGTTAGATCAAATGACAGATTCAAGATATTCAAATTTTACAGCGGTATTAATTAGGAGGAATAAATTTGAATACTATAAAGATCATGACTATATTTGGAACAAGACCAGAAGCTATTAAGATGGCACCTTTAGTTAAAGAACTGGAGAAGGATAAAAATATTATATCAAAGGTATGTGTTACTGCTCAGCATAGAGAGATGCTTGACCAGGTTCTTGATTTATTTGATATTGTCCCTGATTATGACTTAAATATAATGAAGACAAAGCAGACTTTAACAGGAATTACTAATAGGGTTCTTGAGGGCTTAGAAGAAGTGTTTGATGAAGAAAAACCAGATATGATATTGGTACATGGAGATACAACCACTACTTTTGCAGGTGGTCTTGCTGCTTTCTATAAGCAAATTAAGGTTGGTCATGTCGAAGCTGGACTTAGAACTTTTGATAAGTACTTTCCATTTCCTGAAGAGATGAATAGAAAGCTGACAGGGGCTATAGCAGATCTACACTTTGCACCAACTAAAGGCTCTAAAAATAACCTGCTTAGAGAAGGGATTAATGAGCATGATATATATGTTACTGGAAATACAGTTATTGATGCTATGCAACATACTGTAGAAGAAAACTATGTATTTGAACAAGAAGAACTTAACTACATAGATTTTGATAATAAGAAGGTAATAATGATAACCGCTCATAGAAGAGAAAACTGGGGAGAAGGAATAGAAAATATTTGCGATGCCTTGAATGAGATTGTAGCTAAAAATAATGATGTTGAGCTAGTATATTTAGTTCATCTAAATCCTGTAGTTAAAGATGTTGTATTTAGTAAGCTTGAAGGTAAAGAAAGAATACATCTTCTTCCACCTCTGGATACTAAACAAACTCATAATTTAATTAATAAGAGTTTTATGATAATGACAGATTCAGGTGGTCTTCAAGAAGAGGCGCCTCATCTTGGTAAACCAGTTCTTGTTCTTAGAGATGTTACTGAAAGACCTGAAGCAGTTGAGTCTGGTACAGTAAAGCTAGTAGGAACAGATAAAGATACTATTATTAGAGAAGCAAATATTTTGATAAACAATGAGGCAGAATACATTAAGATGAGTAAATCAACAAATCCCTATGGAGATGGTAAAGCATCTAAGAGAATAGTTAAGGCTATACTAAAGTATTTTGCAATTTCAGAAGATGAAGTTCATGAATTTTAAACTTGTTATTTTTTTAACTGGAAGTAGTGATTGCACTACTTCCTTTTTTTATATAAAGTAAGTTTAGGATTTCTTACTAACTAAATTTAATGAATTTAAGTGATTGGTGTAGTTTTTCAGCGTACAAAGTTAGAAATACAATACACTAACTTAAAGGAATTTCTTTGTATACATCTAGAAAATTATAAGTTATATATTAAATTGGCTCATTATAGGGTTACTAACTCAACTATTAATTTATTCATGCCAAATGATCCATAGAACCAGGTATCGTCTAATCCCCAGAAGTTGAAATTATCCAACATGTATAAATTAAGCAAAAACTTTGTGTTTTTTTTAACAATAGCTATTGATAAAAAATAAAAAAATAGTTATAATAAAGAAGACGTTAAATATTGATAAAAAATTGTCTAATAATAAATAAACCTAGGAGGTAATTTTCATGAAAGAAGTTGTTATTGCAAGTGCAGTTAGAACTGCTGTTGGTTCATTTGGAGGAGCATTAAAAGATGTTTCAGCTGTGGATTTAGGTGCAACAGTAATAAGAGAAGCACTAAACAGAGCAGGTGTAGATGGAGCTTTAGTTGACGAAGTTATAATGGGTAATGTTATTCAAGCAGGACTTGGCCAAAATGTTGCAAGACAAGCAGTTGTTAAGTCTGGTCTACCAGTTGAAGTTTCAGCTATGACAATAAACAAGGTTTGCGGATCAGGATTAAGAGCAGTTAGCTTAGCAGCTCAATTAATAAAAGCTGGAGATGCTGATGTTGTAATAGCTGGTGGTATGGAAAGCATGTCTCAAGCTCCATATGTACTTAATGGTGCAAGATGGGGTCAAAGAATGGGTGACGGAAAAATGGTTGATACCATGATTAACGATGCTTTAACTGATGCTTTCAATCACTATCACATGGGAATTACTGCTGAAAATATAGCAGAACAATGGAATCTTTCAAGAGAAGAGCAAGATGCTTTTGCAGCTGCATCACAACAAAAGGCTGAAAGAGCTATAAAAGAAGGCAGATTTAAAGATGAAATAGTACCAGTTGTAATACCTCAAAGAAAAGGAGAACCAAAAGTATTTGATACTGATGAGTTTCCAAGATTCGGAACAACTGTTGATACTTTAGCAAAGCTTAGACCAGCATTTAAGAAAGATGGAACAGTAACTGCAGGTAATGCTTCAGGTATTAATGATGGAGCTGCTGCATTCGTTGTAATGAGTGCTGAAAAGGCTGCTGAATTAGGAATAAAACCATTAGCTAAGATAGTTTCTTATGGTTCAAAAGGTCTTGATCCAACAATAATGGGATATGGTCCATTCCATGCAACTAAGAAAGCTTTAGAAGTTGCTAACTTAACAGTTGAAGATTTAGATCTAATAGAAGCTAACGAAGCTTTTGCATCACAAAGCTTAGCTGTTGCTAAGGATTTAAAATTCGATATGGATAAAGTAAATGTAAATGGTGGAGCTATTGCTTTAGGGCATCCAGTTGGAGCATCTGGAGCAAGAATACTAGTTTCTTTACTACACGAGATGGAAAAGAGAGATGCTAAGAGAGGTTTAGCAACTTTATGTATCGGTGGTGGAATGGGAACAGCTCTTGTAGTTGAAAGAGTTTAATTTTATATTATTAATGACCCTTGTTAAAGGGTCATTTTTAGTGTCTTAAAATAAATAAAGTGAGACAAGGTTTCATAAGGAAATGAAATAGGTTTGTCCTTTTTCTATACAGCGTAAAGTTTTTGGTTAGCAACACTATAATTATATTTTATCCGTATTGTATAAATTTGTATCACATGAGTATAAGGTGGACTAAATTAAAATAAACTACTAGTAAGCGAAAAGATTCATTTGAGAGGTCGTGTATATATTAGCGAATAATAAGTTTAATATTATTTAGAATAACTGTGAATTAATAAATGCCTTGGGAAAACAATTAGCATGTGACTTTATTAACTAAATGATTTAATGAAATAACAATCAGTCAAAAGCACACTTATTATAACTGCATTAAGTGTTAAATTAAAACCTTAAAAGAAAAGCAGGTTTTAATTTAATAATTAAGTATGCAAGAAAAACATTGGAAAAATTCAGTTGATTAGGCCTAATGTATAAGCAAAAGCTACATAGAAGCGTCTATAGAGTGGAATATATGCATGTTTTTTTGTACTAGTTAGTTCAATAAAATAATTTTTTTGAATAAATGATAATAGGCTTATGCAATTGTGTTAAAAGGGTTTAATAATATTATAATTAATAATTTTAATTCAATTAAAGTTTTAAAGTTAAATCACTAAAAAAAAGATTTTTTCTGTAATATTATTGAATATATTTAGTTTTGAAAATGTTATCAGTGACTTTATTGTAGAAAAAACACGTATTGAGAAAATTGTGAAAAATGACTGCTAAAGATTTTTATGATGCAATAAAAAAGAAAAATGAATCTGCTAGGCGATATAACACGTATTTGTGAATTATAAGAAGATAAATTCGTGTATTTGACATAAATGCTCTATTTAAGAACGAAATCAAAACTTTAAACTAAGGACATACAGTAATATAATAATTTCGTGCTCGAGATTATAGGAGAAAATTATGAATCAGACATTATCCAAATTTATTTTCGGAGTTTTCAAATTAAACTTACTGGTGGGGTTAAGTATCTCGCTTGTACTGACGAAATTATATAATAAGAACGTGGCTTTTGCATTCATGGCAGGTGTTATGATTACATCAATAACTTTTATAATTAAAGGTTATACTATACATACTATACTAAATTTTTCAAAATCAAAGAGCGTTATAGTAGCGTATATAGGGTACATCTTTCAATTTATAATCATTATAGCCTTAGCTTTTTTATTTATTGATGATTATACTTGTTTACTAACCTATATACTGGGGACTTTTGCTCAGTTTGTAGGTATTATTTTATATTGGTTCATAAATAGGAAAGGAAGTGATTAAGTTTGGAAGGACTAGATCCCATTGTCATTTACAAATTGCCGCTAGGAAGTCTTACGTTCAATATAACATTAGATTTAGTTATTGAATGGATTGTAATAGTACTAATTGCGGGAATAGGTATAGCAGCTACAAGGAACCTTAAAAAGATTCCAGATAAGAAACAAACAGTAGCTGAAATGCTGTATGAATTTATATTTAATACTGTTGTAGAAAATATGGGTGAAAGCTACAAATCTTTTGTACCGTATATTGGTACACTAGGGATCTTTCTATTGTCTTTAAACTTAATAGGATTGTTAGGTTTACAGCCACCAACAATGAATTTCAGCACAGTTGTGTCATTTTCTCTAATGACCTTTATCTTAATTCATGCAAATGCAATTAAGAGAGCAGGTTTTGGACACTATTTAGGGGGATATGCGCATCCATTTTTGCCTATGTTACCTCTTAATATTTTAGAAAGAGCTATTTTACCAGTTTCACTAAGTCTGAGACTTTTTGGTAATATATTAGCTGCAACAGTTTTAGTAGACTTGGTTTATCAAGCTCTACACAATATTTCATGGTTTGCTCAAATAGGAATCCCAGTATTCTTACATGGATACTTTGATTTATTTGATGGATTAATACAAATGGTCATTTTTGTAATGTTAACAATGATTCAAATAAAAATGACTGCTGAACATTAAAAAACATACTTAAGGAGGATTTTTTCAATGGAAACTATTAAATTTTTAGGAGCAGGTATTGCTGCATTAGCAGGTATTGGAGCTGGAGTTGGTATAGGTATTGCTACAGGTAAGGCTGTTGAAGGAATATCAAGACAACCAGAATTAAGTGGTAAGATAACAACTACATTATTAATTGGTGCTGCATTCGCAGAAACAACTGCTATCTATGGACTATTAGTATCTATACTATTAATATTTGTTGCAAAATAATTTTTAGGACTATTACTAAAATAAAGAGTTATTTTTTAGTTATTAATAAAATAAAATTAGTTTGCTCCGAAGGGAGGCTAAGATGTAGATGTTGGAGATAGACTGGTTACATGTCTTGGCGGCGGTAATTAACTTATTGATTCTATACGCTCTAATGAAGCATTTCTTCTTCGATAAAGTTGAAAAAGTTATTGGAGAAAGACAAAGCGATATACAATCAAAGATTGATAAAGCCGATGAAGACACAGAAAAAGCTAGAACTTTATTATTAGAAAATGAAAGAATTTTGAGATCTGCTAAGGATGAAGCAAAGAAAATTACTGAGTCCCAAAAGCATAAAGCAGATAAAGTTTACGAAGAAATTGTGGATCAAGCAAAAAATGAAGCTCAAACTTTATTAGATAGAGCTTCAGTAGAAATAAACAGAGAAAAAGAGAAAGCAGAGCAAGAAATCAGAGAGCAGGTTGTTGATCTAGCGGTACTTATTTCAGCTAAAGCTCTTGAAGAAAGTATTGACGAAGATAAGCATAGAAAGCTTATTAATGACTTTATTGCTAAGGTAGGTATCTAATTATGTATGAATACTTAGATAGGAGATACGCACTTGCGCTTTATAAAGTAGCAGAAGAAAAGGGCAAAGTTGAAGAATACCTTCAAGATCTTAGGGAGATTTGTGATTTAGTTTACAATAATCCAGAATTTTTTGAAGTTATCAAGCACCCTCAAATAAGCACTGGGAAAAAGAAAAAGACCTTTATTAATATCTTTAAAGGAAAAATTGATGAAGAATTACTTTCATTCCTATTAATATTAATAGAAAAAGATAGAATACTTTATCTAAGACAAAAACTAGAGCAGATGGAAAAAATCTATCTAGAAAGAAATAATACACTTGTAGCAAACGTGAAAAGTGTAATTCCTTTAGAAGATGAACAATTACAAAGATTAAAAGAAAAGCTTGAAAAAAAATATGATAAACATATTTTATTTGAGCAAGAGATTGATAAGAGCATAATAGGTGGACTTTACGTTAGAGTTGGTAATGACGTTATTGATGGAACAATAAAGTTAAAACTTGACGAGATGAAGCAATTAATGCTTAAGAGAGAATAGAGGTGAATCCATGAATATTAAACCGGAAGAGATAACATCTATAATTAAAAATGAGATAGAGAAATATGAAAAGCAAATTGAAACTGTAGATTCAGGTACAATTATTCAAGTTGGTGATGGTATTGCTAGAGTTTACGGTTTAGATCAATGCATGGCAGGTGAGCTTCTTGAATTCCCTAACAATGTCTATGGAATGGCTCAAAACTTGGAACAAGATAACGTAGGATGTGTTCTTCTAGGTTCTGAAGAAGGAATCAAAGAAGGAGATGTAGTTAAGAGAACTGGTAAAATAGTTGAAGTTCCAGTAGGAGACGCCTTAATAGGTAGAGTTGTAAATTCATTAGGTATGCCTATAGATGGTAAAGGACCAATAAAAAACGATGGTTATAGCCCAATAGAAACTCCAGCACCAAGTATAATTGATAGAAGTTCAGTTAATGAACCTCTTCAAACTGGTATAAAAGCTATTGACTCAATGATTCCTATAGGAAGAGGTCAAAGAGAGCTTATAATCGGAGATAGACAAATTGGTAAAACTGCTATAGCTATAGATACAATATTAAACCAAAAAGGTAAAGACGTTATATGTATATATGTAGCTATTGGACAAAAGCAATCTACAGTTGCTCATATAGTTAACACTTTAACTGAAATGGGAGCTATGGATTACACAATAGTTGTTGCTTCAACTGCTTCAGATTCAGCACCGCTTCAATACTTAGCACCATATGCTGGCTGTTCAATGGGTGAATACTTCATGCATAAAGGAAAGCACGTATTAATAGCATATGATGATTTATCTAAGCATGCTGTTGCTTACAGAACAATGTCACTATTACTTAAGAGACCACCAGGAAGAGAAGCTTATCCAGGAGATGTTTTCTACATTCACTCAAGATTACTTGAAAGAGCAGCTAAACTATCTGCTAAGAATGGAGGAGGTTCATTAACTGCACTTCCTATAATAGAAACACTTGCTGGTGATATAACTGCTTACATCCCAACAAATGTTATATCTATAACAGATGGTCAGATATTCCTTGAGTCAGAACTGTTCAACGCAGGTCAAAGACCAGCGGTTAACTCAGGTATGTCAGTATCCAGAGTTGGTGGTAACGCACAAATAAAGGCTATGAAACAGGTTTCAGGTACATTAAGACTAGAACTTGCTCAATATAGAGAACTTGCAGCTTTCGCTCAATTTGGATCAGACCTTGATAAAGATACTCAAAGAAGACTTGAAAAAGGTAAGAGACTTGTTGAAGTATTAAAGCAAGATCAATATTCAGGAATGGATGTTGAAAAGCAAATAATAATTCTTTATGCAGCAGTAAATGACTTCTTATCTGATATAAAAGTATCTGATATAAAGGCCTTTGAAAAAGACTTCTTAGAATATATTGATACACATCATAGAGATATTCCAAAGTCAATTGCTGAAGGTAAAGTTTTAACTGATGAGATTAAAGCAAACCTTGAGCAAGCAATAGCAGAATTTAAGAAGATATTTTTAGCATAGCTTTTAAAGCTATGCAATCTTTTAGGAGGTGGAATGGATGGCAGGAGCTGGACTTTTAGATATAAAAAGAAGAATTAAGTCAGTAACCAACACCAAAAAGATAACTAAAGCCATGGGACTTGTTGCCACTTCTAAACTAAGAAAAGCTAGAATGGAATTGGAAACCAATAATAAATATTTTAATTCTATAAAAAAAGTTGCAGAAGAGTTAATTAAGTCAATAGACGATGACAATAACAGTAGTTACATAAAGGGAAATAAGGCTACTAAAAAGCTTTATATAGTACTTACTTCAGACTCAGGTCTGTGTGGGGGTTACAATCATGGTGTAGCTTCCGCATTAAATGAAGTTGCTGGTATAGACCCTATAAATAACGTTGTTATGGTTGTTGGTCAAAAAGGCATCTCATATGTAAAAAAATATGGCTTTGAGACAATAGCTGAATATGTTCAAATCCCGGATGTGCCTACTATAAAAGAGGCTAAGACTGTAGTTGAGCATGCTTTAAGGCTATATAAAAACAATGAAGTTGGTGAAGTTAATGTAGTGTATACTCATTTTTACTCACCAGTTAAGCAATTAGTAACTGTTGATAAACTTTTACCAATAGATAGAGATAAAAATGAAAAGAAGACTGACTTCTTAATAGAACCAAACAGTAATTCAGTGGTAGAAAATACCTTTGATGTATACTTTAGAGGTAAACTTCTTAACTCATTGCTTCATGCAAAAACTAGTGAACAAAACTCAAGAATGCAAGCAATGGATGGTGCTACTAAGAACGCTAATGATCTTTTAGATTCATATAATATTAAATATAATAGAATAAGACAAGGCGCTATTACTCAAGAAATTACTGAAATAGTAAGCGGAGCAAGTGCGCAAAAATAGTGAGGAGGTATTCTGATGCCTGGCAGTATAGGAAAAGTAGTTCAGGTTATAGGACCTGTTATAGATATCAAATTTGATACAGATTCACTTCCTAATATATACAATGCTATTGAAATTGCTATGGGAGATCATACAGTAATAGCAGAAGTTGAGCAACATATGGGAGACGACATAGTTAGAGCAATAGCTATGGAAGCTACAGAAGGGCTAAGAAGAGGCATGGATGCTGTAGATAGCGGTAACCCAATTACAGTTCCAGTTGGTCAAAATGTTTTAGGAAGATTATTTAATGTTTTAGGAAAAACTATGGATGAAGAAGGGGACGTTACAAGTGAAGTTAACTATCCAATCCATAGAGCGGCTCCAACATTTGCTGAACAATCTGTTGAACCAGAAATGTTTGAAACAGGAATCAAGGTAATAGATTTATTAGCTCCATATCAAAGAGGAGGAAAAATAGGTCTATTTGGTGGTGCAGGTGTTGGAAAGACAGTTCTTATCCAAGAGCTTATAAATAATATAGCAAAACAACATGGTGGATTATCAGTATTTACAGGTGTTGGTGAGAGATCAAGAGAAGGTAACGATTTATTAGCTGAAATGAAAGAATCAGGAGTTATCAAAAAGACTGCACTAGTGTTCGGTCAAATGAATGAACCACCTGGAGCAAGAATGAGAGTTGCTCTTACAGGACTTACTATGGCTGAGTATTTTAGAGATCAAGGCCAAGACGTACTTTTATTTATAGATAATATATTTAGATTTACTCAGGCTGGATCAGAAGTTTCAGCACTTCTTGGAAGAATGCCTTCTGCTGTTGGATACCAACCAACTCTTGCAACTGAGATGGGTGCTTTACAAGAAAGAATAACATCTACTAAACATGGATCAATTACATCAGTTCAAGCAGTTTATGTTCCTGCCGATGATTTAACTGACCCAGCTCCAGCAACAACATTCTCACATCTTGATGCAACAACAGTTTTATCAAGAAGTATATCAGAACTTGGTATATATCCTGCGGTTGATCCGCTAGACTCAACTTCAAGAATACTTGATCCAAGAGTTGTTGGTAAAGAGCATTATGATGTAGCTTCGAAAGTTAAGCATATACTAGAAAGATATAAGGAATTACAAGATATCATAGCAATACTTGGTGTTGACGAACTTTCAGAAGAAGATAAACTAATAGTTGGAAGAGCTAGAAAGGTTCAAAGATTCCTTTCACAACCATTTACAGTTGCTGAGCAATTTACAGGAATGCAAGGAAAGTATGTACCAATAGCTGAGACAATAAGAGGTTTTAAAGAAATTCTTGAAGGAAAACATGATAATCTTCCAGAATCAGCTTTCTTATTTGTAGGTTCTATTGATGAAGCTGTAGAAGCTGCAAAGAAGATGTCCTAATTAGGACTTAAAGGGGAGATTAATTATGAATACATTTAATTTACATTTAATTACTCCTAATAGAGAGATTTTCTCTGGAGATATTGTAAAGATTCTTTCTAAGAATAGTGATGGTGAATTTGAAGTATATGCAAATCATATTTCATATATAACAAATACTATACCTACAGTAACTAAGTTTGTAGACGCAGATAATAAGGAATATTCTTTATTTACTTCTACAGGAATAGTTCAGTTCAAGGATAATCAATTAATTTTTGCTTGTGATTCTGCTGAGTGGCCGGAAGAAATAGATGCCTCTAGAGCAGAACAAGCTAAAGAGAGAGCTGAAAAGAGATTACAAAGCTCTGTAGATGTTGATACTGTTAGAGCACAAGTTGCTTTAGCTAGAGCTATGGCAAGATTACAATTGAAAAAGTAACCTTTAGGTTAAAAAAGGCAAGCCAATATTTTGGCTTGCCTTTTTGAATTTAAATTATTATATTTGGTTTTATAAAAATAACTGTAAGCATGTAAGATATAGAGACAAGTAAAGAGAATTTATGTATTAAAAAAATATTTTTAGTCCATATAATTTATCATCAATTGACTAAAACTAAATACAAGTAGGTTACACTCATAAGTTTAATGACGTTATAAGGTATTAATCACACTTTATGGAAAAATATATATATTAATAATATACAATCTTATTCAGGTAATATATGCTTGTAAATCAATGTATAGAACTGTTGTGTTATTATGCTTAGATTAAAAGTGAGGAACAACATTGAATAAAAATAATTAACTTGGACAATAATCAAAAGGAAAGGGCGGGATGTTATGAGAATAAAGTATGCTTTATTATCAGTTATTCTTTTGACGTTTTCTTTTGATATATTAGGTCATGCAAGTGATAGTAACTATAATTTAGTTACCAATGAGATACTAAAAGAAAACTCTGCGAGTATTGTTGAATGTGGTATAAAAATACAGTATCAATCCAAGAAGAATATTGATGAAATTTATAGAAGAACTATTGAAAAAATATATAAAGATGCAATTATAGAGTACAAGGAATATAAGCCAAGCTATTTTCGAATAACATACAAAAAAGATGGAGTGGCAAATGAAATTGTTGCAAATGTTGAAAATAATATTACTAATATATGCGCAACTTCTACAATGGAAATAAATAAAGATACAACCAATATATTAAAGCAACAATTAGAAAAAGTACTATATGATGCCTCAATAGATGTACAATATTTTAGCTATGTTAAGGGCAATATAATAGAAGGTAGCGCAAAAAATAACATAGAATTAACAGAAAGAGCCCTTGTTAAGTATGGAGCTACAGATGTGAATACTATCAAATTAAGTTCGGGTTTTACTGGTGTAGCAAAATTAAAAGACAACACAGCTATAAACTATGCTATTAGTGAAAATGATAAAAGAACATACTTAATTATTGGTACACCAATAATTTTTATAACATACTAAACAAGGTTAATGGAGGATAATATGGATAAAATCAGAGTTAAGGGTGGGAATGAACTTTCAGGTGAAATAAAAATAAGTGCAGCTAAAAATTCTGTTCTTCCGATAATTGCTGCAAGCATATTAGGTAATGATAAAGTTAAAATAAATAATGCTCCAATGCTTGAAGATGTATATGTAATATGCAATGTTCTGGAGGAACTTGGATGTAATATATCTTTAGATAAATCAAGTAAATCTATAACTGTTGATTCTTGTAATATAAAGCCAATAAATGCTAATAATGAACTTGTAAAAAAAATGAGAGCCTCTTTTCTTATTATGGGGCCAATGCTTTCTAGATTAGGTTATTGTAAGCTTTCACTGCCAGGTGGATGTAACATTGGAAGTAGACCAATTGATTTGCATTTGAAGGGTTTTAAGGCTTTAGGAGCTGATATAGAAATAGGGCATGGATATGTTGAAGCTAGAGCTAAGAAACTTATTGCAAATAGAATATACCTAGATTTTCCTTCAGTTGGTGCTACTGAAAATATTATTATGGCATCAGTTTTTGCTAAAGGAACTACAATCATTGAAAATGCAGCTGAGGAGCCTGAGATTAAGGATTTAGCTGATTTCCTTAATTCAATGGGAGCGATGATAGACGGTGCTGGAAGAGGTAAAATAATAATAGAAGGTGTTGATAGTCTTAAGGGAACAGAGCATACTCCAATATATGACCGTATAGAGGCTGGAACATTTATGATAGCAGGTGCCATTACACATAGTAAAATTAAAGTTATGGGAATAAATGAAGAACACTTAAGACCAGTAATTGAAAAACTAAAAGAGAGTGGAGTAAAAATAGAAGTATCAGAAGAGGAGCAGAGCATAGTTGTTGATGGTAGGAATATAATAAAGTCTGTTGATATTAAGACTATGCCATATCCAGGCTTTCCAACAGATATGCAAGCACAAATGATGAGTCTGTTAGCATTGGCTAATGGCGTAAGTGTAATAACAGAAACTGTATTTGAAAATAGGTTTATGCACGTATCAGAATTAGCTAGAATGGGAGCCAATGTAAAAATTGATGGACGAACTGCACTTATTGAAGGTGTTCCTAAGATCACAGGTTGCGAAGTTAAAGCAACTGATTTACGTGCAGGTGCAGCATTAATTATAGCCGGTTTATCTGCAGAAGGAGAGACAGATGTTACTGATATCTATCATATTGATAGAGGATATGTAGATATAGAAAAAAAATTGAGATCGATTGGCGCTGATATAGAAAGATATTCTGTAGATTAAGCTTGCTAGTATTGGATGTTTATGCCACATATTTATAACCTATAACTTCGATAAAACTCAGATTACTTTAATTAGGTAATCTGAGTTTTATTTTTCTGTATATTAAAAATATCTCTATTGATATATATAACTGTGAAAGTAATATTATATCTGTTGAAGCATATAAATCTATTATGTGAAAAAATTAAATTCTGCAAATCTATAAATATATATGTTGCAAGATGAAAATTTCGATATGATATTTAGGTAAGAACATCCATTAATATAAGATAACTAAAATATCCAAACTAGAATATAAAATAAAAATTATAGCGAGGTTTTAAATATGGATATTTTGATTCTTAATAAGATTGCTGGGCATGAAGATGATATAAACGAGTTAAAATCAGCTTTAAAAAAGACTAAAAACACAAGGTTATATAAAAGATATTCTGTTTTACTTAAGCATTTTGATGGATTTACAAATAGAAAAATAGCTGAAATGGAGAATCTAGAAGAACATACTGTTTCTACATATATAAAAAATTATAAATCAAAAGGAATAGATGGATTAAATATTGGCCACGGCGGCGGAGCGCAAAGAAAATCAATTCACTTCAAGAGAAGCTCATTGTAGAAACTATAACTACAAAAACTCCAGAAGATGTAGGCTTCGAATCTAAAATGAATTGGACTATTGAATTAGTGAGGCAATGGGTTATTAAAGAATTTAATATAAATATGTCACATAGAGGAATAGCATATGTACTTCATAGATTAAATTTAAGTTATACTAGACCTACTTACGTCTTAGCGAAAGCTGATAAAGAAAAGCAAGAAATTTTTAAAAGTGACTTTAAAGCTTTAAAAAAAATGCCTCAATGGCTTAGTTGATACCATCTTATTTGAAGATGAATCAATGATTAGAGATTATCAAGCAATTCAAAAGAGCTGGTTTATAAGAGGACAACAAAGGAAAATTCCTACGTTCGGTAAAAATGCAGGTGTTAAACTTATGGGAATATTGGATTACGAGACTGGTAACGTATATTGCGAGGAACATGAAAGATATGACGCTAAGATATTTAATGACTTTTTAGAAAACGTACTTAAGCAGTATCCAAAAGGAAAAATTGTTGTGGTATTAGACAATGCTAAGATTCATCATGCAAAGCTGATTCAGCCATTTCTTAATAGAGTTAAAGATAGGCTTGAATTGATGTTTTTACCACCGTATAGTCCAGAAATGAATCTTATAGAGGGGTTATGGGGATGGCTAAAGGCATCTGTTATTAACAATGTCTTTTATAAATCTCTGCCACAAGTTAGAACTGCAATTCAAAAGTTTATAAGTAACATAAATAAGGTTCCTACTCAAACAATAGACAGGCTATGTGTTAGATTGTAGAAACCAATTTGCAATATATATAATAAGATTTGGTGTTGTTATACGCTATGTTTGAACATAGCCTAAAATTTAAATTTGATGTTAATTTCGATGGTGGGAGGGATTTATGAAAATTACTAGTAGAATAAGTAAAAAATACTTTTTAGGATTTGGGATAGTATTTTTTATTTGCTTCTTTACACCTATTATTATTTCATTATTAGCTGGCAGCAATGACAACTTTAATAAGAACATATCAAACATAAAGAATTTTATATTTGATAATAATCAAAGTGATCATAATAAACAATATGATTTTCACAAGATAAAGGTCTACAATACAGAAACAAAAAAAACAGTTGAAATGGATCTGGAGCAGTATGTTTATGGAGTTGTGGCTGCAGAGATGCCAGTAAATTTCAATTTAGAAGCTTTAAAAGCTCAAGCAGTGGCAGCTAGGACTTTTGCATTAACTAGGATAGTAAACAAATGCCCTCAGGCAAATGGAGCAGATATTTGTGATTCTACTCATTGCCAGGTATATATAGGAGAGGCTGAAAAGAAAAAGCAATGGGAGGCTAGCAAGTCAAAGGATTATTGGGATAAAATTGTACAAGCTGTCGATAGTACAAAAGGTCAAGTATTATCTTATGATGGGTATCTTGTAATGAATCCTCAATACTTTGCAGTAAGTTCAGGGAAGACAGAAAGCTCAAAAGAGGTATTTGGAAGTGATGTGCCATACTTAGTATCGGTGGATAGTCCGGGAGAAGAGAGAGCGACAAAATATAAAAGTACAGTTTCTTATACTTACGATAAGTTTACTACTCTAATAAATGATTATTATAAAGATAGTGGAATAAAAAAATCATCATTAAAATCTCAGTTAAAGATACTTTCTAGAACAGAAGGTGGAGGAGTAAATGAAATTTCGGTAGGAAGAACCATAATTAAGGGCACTGATTTTAGAAAATTATTATCTTTAAAATCCACTAACTTTTCTATATCATTTTCTAATGGGAAAATAGCATTTAATTGCATTGGATATGGTCATGGGGTTGGCCTCAGTCAGTGGGGGGCAAATGCTATGGCAGGCACAGGAGCAAGTTTTGATAAGATATTAAAACATTACTATACAGGAGTAGATATCAAGAGGTTAGAAGATATACGGGTAAGTAATAAGAACTAGATTTATTGAGGATTAAATAAACATATATAAATGGTTATATAAAGTTGTACCACCTACCTTAGAAATATAATTTTCAAAGTTGCTCTGGTTTCTGAGAGGAAGATTTGAAATTATAAGTTTTTCTGCGAAGTGGTAAATTTATTCTTTCAAATAGACCTATTAACTGAATACTTATATTTAAAATAAAGCTTTCAATGAACCAAGGAAGCTTTATTTTTATATAGTTAAATATGAACTAGAATGTCTATAAATAGGTGCTCTTATAGTAAGATTTTCTCTGAACTATTCAGTAGTTAGAAAGAATAAGGATATACTACCATCATGCATTTTACCACAATAATTTAAATAATTCTCGTAAGGAAAAATCACTAAATGACTAACATTAGTGATTTTTTTACTTTTTAGAGAATAAGAACATGTCTCCTTGGCTATTTTACTTATATGGTCTTGAGAAAGTAGATACGAGCTAATTATAAGTATGATTTATGAAAACTTAATTTGTACATGTTCGATAAGCCTGTGTACTGGGTATTATCTGGCACCCATAAATTGATAGTTTAAGTTTGATACCTATAAAATGTTTTTTTATATTTAAAAATAGAACTAGGTAAATAGGTGATGAATATGTGGATAATCATGTTTAAAGGTGGACATAAATGTAAATAAGTCCAAATTAATTAGTAGATAGTTAGAGTTGTTTTGTAGAAATTTGTTGGAATTTATATGAAAAAACTATAGGAAATTATGTATTTTTTAGTAACTAAAGGAGAGACTAGTTAATGGAGGTGTTCATATGGACAAAAAAAATAATAAATTTATAAGCTTTTTTAAGAAGGAGGGTTTTTACGTTATTTTATTTGTATGTTTATGTGTAGTAGCTACAGTTGCAGCAATAACTGCAAGAAATAATGCTAAAAAAGTTACACCACAAGCAAACAAAGGTAATGTTGCTGTAAATATAAATGATTCAACTAAGTCAACAACTCAAATGCCAGGTGCAGAACAAGTGAAGAAGCCTACAACTGGCAATACAGCAACAGGAGTAACTGTACCTAACACTAAAACTGTTTCAAATACATCAAAAATAACATTCAATAACCCAATTAATGATGGAGCAGTATCAAGAGTTTTCTCAGATGGCAGTAAACCTATTGAAGTCAAAGGGTTTAATGTATGGACTACAGTTATAAAGGGAGTAGGGATAAATGCTAAAAAAGGCACTCCTGTTCTTGCTGCAGCTGAAGGCAAGGTAACTGAGGTAGGAACTGGTGATGAATTTGTAGGAAATTATGTTGTAATTTCTCATCAGAACGGAATGAAAACTGTCTATACTAACTTAGATCCTCAGATTACTGTTAAAAAGGATGACGTAGTAAAAGCTAAGCAAACATTAGGTAAAGTAGGAGACTCTGCAAGAATGCTTAAATTTGAGCCATATGCTGAACATTTAGGATTTCAGTTGCTTGACTCAAAAGACCAGCAAGTTGACCCAGGAAAATATATAAAATTTAAAACAGAAGCAAATAAATAATATATATTCAGTCATTTTCTAATAAGAGAATGACTGAATATTAGAAAATGTAATTTACTTTAAAGGTAGTGCATATTTATTAATATAGCTAATTAAGGAGGTAGCATTTTGAAAGACTACATTGAGGAAAGAGTCTTAGAAGTTGCACAGTATATTATAGATTCAAAAGCTACAATTAGAAAGACAGCGAAGGTATTCGGAGTTAGTAAAAGCACGATACACAAGGATATGACAGAAAGATTACCTAAGATTAATCCAGTAATTGCTCAGAAAGCAAAGATAATTTTAGATTTGAACAAAGCAGAGAGACACATAAGAGGAGGAAAAGCTACGAAGTTAAAGTATAAAGCTATTGAACGTTAATCACATTCCATGTATAATTTAAATGATAAATTATGTAAAAAATGCTCAAATTATGTTTGGATTAATAGAATAATAGGAGTGAATAGGAATGTGGTTTTTGGGAATGGGAACAGATATTGGTATTGATTTAGGTACAGCCACTGTGCTTGTTTATATTAAGGACAAAGGCGTCGTTTTGAAAGAGCCATCTGTTGTTGCAGTAGATAAGGTTAATAACAAAATACTGGCCGTTGGAGAAGATGCGAGACAGATGATAGGAAGAACACCTGGAAATATAGTAGCAGTACGTCCACTTAGAGACGGTGTAATTTCAGACTATGATATGACTGAGAAAATGCTTACATATTTTATAAGAAAAGGGTGTGGGAAGAAAAGGATATCGGCGCCTAAAGTAATGGTATGTGTTCCTTCTCAGGCTACTGAAGTAGAAAAAAGAGCTATAATGGATGCTTCAAAGAACTCAGGTGCTAGAACTGTATATCTGATAGAAGAACCTCTAGCTGCTGCCATTGGTGCTGGCTTAGATATAAATAAGCCTAGCGGACATATGGTAGTCGATATTGGCGGTGGTACCACCGATATTGCTGTAATATCTTTGGGAGGCATAGTAGTACGATCCTCTATAAAAATTGCTGGGGATAAGTTTGATGAAGTTATTATTAAATATATAAGAAATAAATATAAACTTATGATAGGTGAAAGGACTGCAGAAGATTTAAAGATTAATGTAGGCTCTGTTTTTCAGAATATGAGAAACCTATCTATGCCTGTAAAGGGTAGAAATTTAATAACTGGTCTTCCAGATGTAGTAGATATAACCACTGAAGAGATAAGGATAGCTTTAAAGGATACGGTAAATACGATTTCAGAAGCAGTTCACTCTGTTCTGGAAAAAACACCACCTGAATTAGCTGCAGATATTATAGAACATGGAATAGTAATGACTGGAGGCGGTGCGTTGCTACATGGACTTGACAAATATTTGGAATCGGAGACTGGTGTTTTAGTAAAAGTTGCAGATGATGCAATTTCGTGTGTTGCTATTGGTACAGGCATTGCCTTGAGAAACTTCGAAAAATTAGAACTCAACAAGGATATGGAAGTAGAGCTTGTTGAGTAAAAAGGACAGAAAAATCTGTCCTTTTTATTATGGATTATTTTAATTATTGGGTAGGTAAAGGTTATAAAAAGTTTCTATATAGAAACTTATTTTGAAGCACTACATAGCTATTTTTGAAGACTACTTAAATAATAAGCATGAATCATAGAGTCTACAATTACATAAGCCATCTCCATCACTAGGTTTAATCTTATTGACCTGCTAGTAAAAATTTCTGAATTTTCGCTAGAATCAACAATACCTATAATAGAGGCATCTCCAACATCAGGAAGGGTTTTACCAACTCCTTTTCCGGGATGTATTGGGTAGTCACGAGTGTGGATTTCTCCAATTGAATTGGAGTCGCCTAAACATGCATCAATGCCGATTATACATGCATTAGGATGTTTTGAATTGATTTCATTAAGTTTCTTATCAAGGTTTAATGCATGTATTGGTGAGGCTATTGTGCCATAAATAGGAAGTGGAAAAAATTTATCTTTTAACATTGTTCCAACCAGTGGACCAAGGCAATCTCCTATGCATTTATCAGTACCTATACATACAATTACTGTGTTATCTTTAACATAGTTTTTCAAGAAGTAAGCTATCTCGTAGTAAGCAAGTGATGATTTATAATCTACTTTAATTTTATTCAACATCCCACCCCCTCAGTAATTTATATGAGGCACTTAAATAAAATATTAAACAAGAATAAAATATTACTTTAATGTCAATATTTATAATATTGAAAGGGGTTGCCATATGAATAAGAGAGAGAAAATTTATAGTTCAATAATAATTGTGATGACTGCTATTTCTGTTAGTATTTTACTAACATATAAGGATAATTCTTATGATTATGGAGATTTGAAGATAGATCAGCAGCAGTTTCAGGTTAATAACCAGGATGGTAAGAATGCTCTAGATAAAGGTAAAATAGAAAATAACACCATAAATAAATCAAGTACAAAATTGATAAATAATAATTCAAATAGTAATTATAAGGAGAACTTAAATAGCAGTCAAATAAAGCATAATAGTAGTGAAGATATTACTTTAAAAGAGGACGCTAATGACGAAGGTAAAGATTATATTTATTCTGATAATCAAGTTTCTGAAGAAGAATCTGCAGAGGATGAAACCGTTCAAACAATGTCTATTTTTAAAGTGGATAAGAGCACTATAATCAGTAAGATAAGTGTAGCTGATAAAGCTAAACTACTGTATATTTCAAGAAAGTTATCAAGTGCGGATTATAGTAATATAGAAGATGATTTAAAAAGTAGCAATGAACTAGAAGCAGCTGAAGATATATTCAAAATATTGAAAAATAGACTATCTTCACAAGATTATGACAAGGTAAAAAGTATATTGGACCCATATATAAATGTTGAATATATAGATGGTAATTTATGCAAGTAACATTTTTATAATGGTATATATATCTATAATTAAGAATTGATTAAAAGTGATCATTTATGTAACTTTAATAGTAATGTGAATCAGTCAAAGCGTGCAAGATATAAAAACAATGGGATTTATTTTAATAACTTATATCTTAAATTGCTAAAAATAATGTAAAGGGTAGCATTTTGTATTAATAAAAAGAAAGTAAGAGGAATTGCTGCATAAATTACAGTAATCACTCAAAATGAGAGAAAACTGTAGTTGAAATTAAGAACATAACATTATATACTAATCCTTGTCGATTGGCACCGACGAAAAATTAAAAAAACATTGAATATGAAATATACATATATTCAGTTACATGGAGGAGTTCCCGAGTGGCCAAAGGGGGCAGACTGTAAATCTGTTGCAAGTTGCTTCAGTGGTTCGAATCCACTCTCCTCCACCAATTTTAATAAATACAAAAATTAAGGGCGCATAGCTCAGCTGGGAGAGCATCTGCCTTACAAGCAGAGGGTCACAGGTTCGATCCCTGTTGTGCCCACCATTAATTTAAAAAATAATATGCTGGCATGGCTCAACGGTAGAGCAGCTGACTTGTAATCAGCAGGTTGTAGGTTCGATTCCTATTGCCAGCTCCAGTTTGAGGAGGAGTTCCCGAGTGGCCAAAGGGGGCAGACTGTAAATCTGTTGCAAGTTGCTTCAGTGGTTCGAATCCACTCTCCTCCACCAATTTAATAAATACAAAAATTAAGGGCGCATAGCTCAGCTGGGAGAGCATCTGCCTTACAAGCAGAGGGTCACAGGTTCGATCCCTGTTGTGCCCACCATTAATTTAAAAAATAATATGCTGGCATGGCTCAACGGTAGAGCAGCTGACTTGTAATCAGCAGGTTGTAGGTTCGATTCCTATTGCCAGCTCCAGTTTGAGGAGGAGTTCCCGAGTGGCCAAAGGGGGCAGACTGTAAATCTGTTGCAAGTTGCTTCAGTGGTTCGAATCCACTCTCCTCCACCAATAAGACACTTTTAGTGGTGTCTTTTTTGTATGAATAAAATAAATTTAATATTTAACTCTTATCAAGAGAGGTGGAGGGAAAGGGCCCTATGAAACCCGGCAACCGGTGCTAATGCATTATGGTGCCAATTCCTGCAGTAAATCTGCGAGATAAGAGAGATGAAATGTAATCTCTTCTTTGAAGAGATTTTTTTATTCTTTAGAAGTTTATATCGTAGATGAAGTTGTGGATGAATATACTTGTAAAGTTTAATACAAGTGTAGGAGAAAAGAATAAAAAAGTGCGTCGCCTGCTAGAAATTCTTTACTTACATTCAGAAAAGGCAGATACACAAAAAAATAAAAGTATAATGAAGGGAGGCATTAACTGTTTATATAAAAGACAGTTAAGATGTGTATGAAAAGATTATTTACCTCAGAATCAGTTACAGAAGGACATCCAGATAAAATCTGTGATCAAGTTTCCGACGGAATATTAGATGCTATATTAGAAAAGGATCCTAATGCTAGAGTTGCTTGTGAG
This sequence comes from Clostridium manihotivorum, assembly GCF_004015185.1. Lineage (GTDB taxonomy): Bacteria > Bacillota > Clostridia > Clostridiales > Clostridiaceae > Clostridium_AR > Clostridium_AR manihotivorum. The sequence goes on from NZ_CP025746.1 coordinate 1,595,389, forward strand.
ACAGCCGTAACTACAGGAATGGTAGTAGTAATGGGAGAAATATCAACTAACTGCTACGTAGATATACCTAAGATAGTAAGACAAACTGTAAGAGAAATAGGTTATGACAGAGCTAAATATGGATTTGATTGTGATACATGTGCTGTGCTTACTTCAATAGATGAACAATCAGCTGACATAGCTATGGGTGTAGATGAAGCGCTAGAATCAAAAAAAGGTGAGATGGATAAAATTGAAGCGGTAGGTGCAGGGGACCAAGGCATGATGTTTGGTTTTGCTACAAATGAAACTGCTGAGTTTATGCCTATGCCTATAGCTACTGCGCATAGACTATCAAGAAGATTAAGCGAAGTAAGAAAGAATGGTACTTTAGCTTATCTAAGACCAGATGGAAAGACACAAGTAACAGTTGAGTATGAAGATAATAAACCTGTTAGAATAGATGCAATAGTTGTTTCTACACAACATGGACCAGAAGTATCTCAAGAGCAAATTGAAAAAGATATAAAGGAACAAGTTATAAATGCAGTAGTTCCAGCGGAATTATTAGATGAAAATACAAAGTATTATATAAATCCCACTGGTAGATTTGTAATAGGTGGACCACAAGGTGATAGTGGTTTAACTGGAAGAAAGATAATAGTTGATACCTACGGTGGATATGGAAGACATGGAGGCGGAGCTTTCTCAGGAAAAGATCCAACTAAAGTTGATAGATCTGCAGCTTATGCAGCTAGATGGGTAGCGAAAAATCTTGTTGCTGCTGGTGTAGCTGATAAGTTAGAGATAGAACTAGCATATGCAATTGGAGTTGCAAAGCCAGTTTCTATTGAAGTAGATACATTTGGAACAGGAAAAATTACAGATGATAAGATAGTTGAAATAGTAGGTAAAGTTTTTGACTTAAGACCAGGTGCGATAATAAGAGATTTAGATCTTAGAAGACCTATATTTAAGCAAACTGCTGCTTACGGACATTTTGGAAGAACAGATGTTAATCTTCCATGGGAACAATTAGATAAAGTTGAAGAAATAAAGAAATATATATAGAAAAGATGCTGCCTTGAGCAGCATCTTTTATTTTTGTGTGCCCAGCATGGGCAACACAACTTGGCGGTGAAAGTCCGCTGTGGGCTTGGTAGTGGGAACCACTAGCTAAGGGCAAGGGTGTCCATCGTGAGGTGGAATCTGAAGGAAGCCTAAGGCAAAGTCTCGGTCTGAGGGATACGAACTACATATAAGGCTTACTAGGAACGGACGAGTTTGCAAAACAAAACGAAGTCCAACACTATCCGAATTTCTAGGAGTAAATGTAGCAGATATATGAGATGAAGGTTGTTGTTCTTACCTGGGGAGGTCTGATAGATACATCGCTTACAAAGATGAATTTCTAGGGCGATAACCTACATAGCGATATGTAACTGAACTATCAGAAGTCAGCAGAAGTCATAGTAACTCCGCTAATCGCGATAGCGGATGAAGGACTGAACTTTAAGGAGGTTTTCAAGTTTGAAAGTTTCGAAGAATACTCAAAGATTGCAGAAAACTAAATATTTAGGCTCTAGTGCCCAAGATAGAGTGGAACTCGAAGATAAGCAAAGAGTGCATAGAGAATTCTCGGCAACTCCAAAGGAGAAAATCAGTGGATTTGAATATGGCTCACTAGAAAGGATATTATCCAAGGATAATATGAACTTGGCTCTTAAAAGAGTAATATCTAATAAAGGTAGCCACGGCGTGGACGGAATGCCAGTTTATGAACTTAAACAATTTCTGAAAACAAACTGGATATCTATTAGAGAGAATATTCTTAATGGTGAGTATAGACCAATGCCAGTTAGAAGAGTAGAAATACCAAAACCTAATGGTGGAACTAGACTCTTAGGTATACCTACAGTTTTGGATAGACTTATCCAACAAGCTATTGCTCAAGAATTAAATAGTATTTATGATAGAAGATTTTCTGAAAGTAGCTTTGGTTTCCGCCCTCAAAGAGGAGCTAAAGATGCAATTAAGAAAGCAGAGCAGTATATCAATGAAGGCTATAGGTGGGTTGTTGATATGGACTTAGAGAAATTCTTTGATAAGGTCAACCATGATATATTAATGTATAAATTATCAAGAAGCATTAAGGATAAGAGAGTATTATCACTAATAAGGAAATACCTTCAGTCAGGAATAATGATAAATGGTGTAGTGGTCAGAAATGAAGAAGGAACTCCTCAAGGAGGACCGTTGAGTCCACTCTTATCTAACATAATGCTAGATGAACTAGATAAAGAGTTAGAAATGAGAGGTCATAAATTCTGTCGCTATGCGGACGACTGTAATATCTATGTTAAGAGTGAGAGAGCAGGTAAAAGAGTTATGGAGAACATAACTGCATTTATTGAACGTAAACTCAAACTTAAAGTAAACAGAGAGAAAAGTGCAGTAGACAGACCTTGGAGAAGAAAATTCCTAGGATTCACACTGAACCTAATGTATGGAAAAGCATATGCATCTATATCAAAGCAATCATTAAATCGATATAAAGATAAAATTAAAGAGATACTATCTAGGTCAAAACCGATGACTTTGGAACAAAGGGTAGGAAAACTTAACCTAATTAATGTTGGGTGGATTAACTATTATGGAATAGCCAAATGCAAAGGAATAGTGGAGCACTTAGATATTTGGATAAGGAAAAGATTAAGAATGTGTATATGGAAACAGTGGAAGAAAGTTAGAACTAGATATAAAAACCTTAAGAAGCTGGGACTTGAACACTACCAAGCTATAAAGTTTGCCAATACCCGCAAAGGATACTGGCGAGTAGCAAATAGTGCAATTTTAAACACAACTCTTACAAATAAATTCTTCTCGGACTTAGGCTTAAAAAGCCTAACGCGTCAATATATTAAAATTCATTCAACTTAAAGAACCGCCGTGTACCAGACCGGTACGCACGGTGGTGTGAGAGGACGCTGAATAAAATAATTATTCAGCTCCTACTCGATTGCACTTCATATAATTCCAATCTAAATATCCTTATAAACAATTTTACCATTTACTAATGCTAGTTTTACATTAATGTTACCGTCGAACAATATTAAATCTGCATCGTAGCCTTCTTTAATAAGTCCTTTCTTATTTTCAACCTTGCAATGTTTTGCTGCATTATATGTAGCCATCTTTATTATTTCATGTAAAGCATAGTTTGTATTACGCTTAACATTTCGTACTGCTTTATCTAGGGTTAATACAGAACCAGCTAAGGATCCATTTGTAAGTCTTGCAGCACCTTCTTTCATTATCACTTTCTGGCCTCCTAGGGAGTAATCACCATCAGGCATACAGCATGCCATCATAGCGTCAGAAACTAATAATACCTTGTCTAAGCCTTTAATTTTGTATGCAGATCTTAGAGAGGGATAGGCTATGTGTATTCCATCAGATATAGTTTCTGTGGTTATAGATGTATCAAAAATTGCACCAACAACTCCAGGCTCTCTGTGATGAAGTGGTGTCATAGCATTAAATAGATGTGTTGAGTGAGATACACCGGTATTAATAGCATCTATAGCTTCTTCATATGTGGCTTTGCTGTGTCCAATTGACACTACAATCTCATTTTGATGTAAAAACTTAATTAACTCTTTTGCACCATCCACTTCTGGAGCGATTGTTATTGCTTTAATTATTCTGATATTATCTCCAACAATTTTTTTGAAGTTTTCTATGGTAGGCTTTAGAATAAAGCTAGGATTTTGAGCGCCTATCATGTCAGGGCTAATAAAAGGCCCTTCTAGATGAACCCCTAATATATTTGCGCCATCAGTACCTTCTTCAACGGCATAAGCTATAGCTTCAACAGATTTATTTATATCATCAGCTGATACAGTCATTGTTGTAGGTAAAAATGACGTAGTACCGTGTTTAACTATAGTTTTAGCTATTTCATTTAATGCTGTATAAGTTCCATCCATGGTATCGTATCCTCCAGCACCATGTATATGAACATCTATAAAGCCGGGAGATAAATATAGTCCTTTTCCGTCAATTACATCACAATCAACCTCATATGAAGGATTTATAGCTTTAATACGGTTATTTTCAATAAGTATAGAACCTTCACTTGTATTATCTAAGAAAACAATTTTAATATTCTTAATAAGTAGCATAAAGTCACCTCGTTATATTAAATTTCTTATTGCAAAATATATTTATATAAAACATAAAGTTTTATATTTCTATAATAATACTAAATCTAGATTATAGGAATAACCTTTAATATTTAGTTTGTGTTGAAATTATTCTGTAATTATTTAAAAATTAGATGTTGTGATATAATCTATAATAGAATATACCAAAACTAGGAGAGATAGCATGGAAGTTATAAGAGGAATAGTTGATGCAATAGTTTATAAAAACGATGAGAATGGATATGTTGTAACAAAGATAAAAGCTGATAAAGCTCTTATAACTGCAGTAGGAATAGTACCATACATTGGAGAGGGGCAAAATCTAGAACTAAAGGGAGACTGGATATTACATAAGCAGTTTGGTAGACAGTTTAAGATTGAAGAATGTGAAGAAATATTACCTAACACGGTAGAAGCTATAGAAAAATATTTAGCATCTGGTTTAATTTACGGAATTGGACCTATAACTGCGAAAAAGATAATAAAAAGATTTGGTGAAAAGACCCTTGAAATAATGGATAGTAATATAGAAAGATTAGGTGAAATAGAGGGAATCGGTAAAAAGAAACTTGATCTAATAATTGAGTCTTATGTATCACAGAGGGAACTGAAGAATATTATGATGTTTTTCCAGGAACATGGAGTTACTACTAATCAATGCTTAAAGATTTATAAGAGATTCGGAGGGAACTCTATAAATATTGTAAAAGATAATCCTTATGTGCTATGTGAAGAGATAACTGGGATTGGATTTAAAACCTCAGATAAAATTGCTAGATCTTTAGGGATTGAAACGGATTCACCCTTTAGGATACAAAGTGGATTGAAATATGTAATAAATGATTTTTGTGCTAACGGAAATACTTTTATGCCAAAGGAATTGTTAACAAAAGAGGCTTCAGAAGTACTTACCGTAGATAAAAATATAATAGAAAAGAATATATATGATGCATCCCTAGATGGAAAAGTAAAAATTGAGAAGATAAACGACATAGAAGCTGTATTTAACCTATACTATTATTATTGTGAATTAGGCATCACAAATAGGATACTTACTCTAGCTATAAGTAATTTTCAAAACATTAATTTAGATTTGGAGTTCGAAATAGAGAGTTTTGAAGAGAAAAATAGAATAAACTTCGCAAAATCACAAAAGGATGCTATAATAGGAGCCTTTACCAACGGAATAGAAATAATTACTGGCGGGCCTGGAACTGGTAAAACTACTATTATAAAGTGTATAATAGATATATATGAAAAGGCAGGACTTAGAGTTATGCTTGGAGCCCCTACAGGGAGAGCGGCTAAGCGTATGACGGAATCTACCGGACATGAAGCGAAGACTATCCATAGGCTGTTAGAAATGGGTGTAAGAGATGATGAAGATACATCTGCATTGGATAGGGAGGAAGGTTCACCATTAGAGGCTGATGTAGTAATAGTAGATGAAGCTTCTATGATAGATATAACTCTTATGAATACACTTTTAAAGGCTATAAAAGTTGGAACAAGGCTTATTATGGTTGGAGATGTGGATCAGCTGCCATCAGTAGGGCCAGGAAATGTGTTATCAGACTTGATTGAAAGTAAATTTACAATGGTTGTAAGACTGAAGGAAATATTTAGACAGGGCAATGAAAGTATGATTGTAACTAATGCTCATAGAATAAATCAGGGGGATATGCCGATACTTAATGGCAAGGATAAAGACTTCTTTTTTATTAAAGAGGTTGATATGGATACCATACTTTTAACTGTTATTGATTTAATAAACACTAGATTACCAAAGTATAATAAGAAATGGGATAAATTAAAACAGATACAAATTCTGTCGCCTATGAAAAAAGGAATTTTGGGAGTTACAAATTTAAATAATAGACTTCAAGAAATTTTGAATCCAAAGAGTAAGGATAAGAAAGAAAAACAAATGAAAGATATGATCTTTAGAGTAGGCGACAAGGTTATGCAAACCAAAAATAATTATTCATTAAAATGGACTAGAATAAATGGATTTGGAGAAAATGAAGGTATAGGAGTATTTAATGGAGATATGGGTGTTATTGACTCTATAGATGAAGAAAATAGAACTTTAACAGTTATATTTGAAGATGAAAGAAAAGTAGAATATGATTATATATTCCTTGATGAATTAGACTTGGCTTACGCCATAACAATACATAAAAGTCAAGGAAGTGAATTTCCTGTAGTTATAATGCCTTCCTATATGGGATCACCATTTCTTATGAATAGAAATTTACTATACACTGGAATAACAAGGGCAAAAGAATTAGTTGTTGTAGTGGGTGAAATAAAAGCCCTTAAGTATATGGTAGATAATACAAGAAGTAATGAAAGATATTCTTCACTAAAGTGGAGAATTTTAGATATTATATCTAATGATGCATTTAATGATGTGCCAGATGAGGGAAAATAAAATGGTACGCTTATATATCTAAATAAGTGAGGAGTTAATATGGTTAATATTGAGATGGATAAAAGATATATTGAATTAAATCATACAATTAACAAAATAAATAATTGGTATGAAAAAGACGAATGCAAGTTATTAAATATAATCACAGTTCCATACAATACGTCTAGGATATTTAGAGAAATAGTTATAAATATTCTATCTAAAGGAAAAAAGGTGCTTTATGTAACTCAGGATGGTAATGCTAATGAGGATATGCTTAAATACCTAAAGTTATCCTTTGGTTTTAAAAGTTACTCAATTATTAGGAGTGGTGGCGACCATAGCGATACCTATCTACATTTCGTAAGTTACGAAAATATAATATTTATAGATGAAAGTTATGATTTAATAATCTATGATGATATAACTACTTTTTCTAAACAAAGCAGGCTTGAAATACAAAATTGCGTAGATTTCTTATATAAAAGAGCAAACAAAGTCATAGTTTACAGTACCGAGCTGGTTTTTATTAATTCTCCATGCATACATCTGGGTAACTGTTTTAGGATGACGCCTTTTGTTGAGCCTAGGATTATTACTACAAGGATAGATTTAAATAAAGATATTCCATATTTATTCTATGATTACTTGAAGTGGTTTAGGGAAAATAATAGAAAAGTAATTATTCATACTCCATGTAAAGAAAAAACTGAAATAGTATATGAATACTATAACAGCATATTGAATGTTTCCTCTAGAATGAAGCTTGTAAAAATAACAAATAGTAATGAATTGAGATTAATAGAAAAGATACATGAGATAAAAGATAAGCCGGTGATGATTGTAACCAACCTAATAGGTAAGTACTTTGAAGAGTTGGATAATATAGATATAGTAATATATTTTGCTGAGGATAAGTTTTATGATTATAAAAAGATTGTATATCTATGTGGAAAGGTTGGTAAGGTAAGAGGGATTCAGGGAGAAGTCATCTTACTATCAAACGAGATTTCAAATAATATGGAATATGCAAAAGACTTAGCAAGGGAGTTTAATAAAACTGCGTGGGAAAAAGGTTTATTGGAATAATTAAGTATATACTACAGTGTATTCTTGAAGTTGTCTATCCACACTTTGATAGCTGCATAAGTTGTGGGGAAACTATAGAAGAGGAACACGTATGTAAAAATTGTCTAAACAATATATCTTATATAAATGGTGAATATTATCTAGATAAAGATAAAAAAATAAGGTGTTTTAGTGCTGCATATTATTCTGGAACAATTAAGGAAATCATAATAAAGCTAAAGTATTCATCTAATTTTGAAAGTGCCGAATTTCTATCTAAGATACTTTTTGATAAAATAAAACGTGAGAATATTTGTGGAGATATCATAACATATGTGCCAACTTCTAAAGTTTCTATAAAAAAGAGGGGATATAACCAGTGCAGAGTTTTAGGTAAGGAATTAGCTAGTTTGAGCGGTATTAGACTCGTAGGTACTCTAAAAAGAGTGAAAGAGGTAAAAGAGCAAAAAAGGTTAGCTGTAGATGAAAGACTTGCAAACATGGATGGAGTGTTCCAGGTTATAGAACCTAGCGAAGTACTTGGTAAAAATGTAATACTTATAGACGATGTTCTTACAACTGGAGCAACAGTCATGAGTTGTAGGGATGTCCTAATAAAGTGTGGGGCTAACAGTGTAATCCTCTTGACTGTTGCAAAAAGTAATATATAATAGTTTATAGAGGCTAGGTTTGTGGTTGAAAGTCGATGCCAGTCGCAGGCGAAACGATCCACGTAAGTCAAACAAAAGTTTTTGATGAGCATGGTGCGGCTTAGAGGTAAGTCCTGCCAGTAAAACTGAGAGTGTTAGTAGTGAGAGGTTAATTCCGGGTAGCAAAAGCTCCAGCAGGCGAGTGTGGGGTCAAAGACCAGGTCAACTAGCTTTTAAAATTGCACAACTGTGCTGATAAGCAGTCTTTTAAAGACTGCTTTTTTACTTTCTAGAAAAGTATAAAGTTTCTATTATCTAAACCTATTGATATTAAGGGGGGAAAATAGCTTTTTAGGGTAGGTGGTAAAAACAGGGTATATTAGCCTGCTAGATTTTCTTCGTATACATTGGCAAAGGAAGATGCGTAAAAAAGTCCAATTAAGAAAGTAGCTTCAGTTAACTTTTTTAATAGCGAAACTTATACTTAGAAGTGTTTTAATATAAATAAAAAAATGTACAAGCCTACGAAAATTGAAGAATAACATAGATAAATAGCTTTAAGTTTATTAAATTTTCTGTAAATTCAAAAAACTATAGTTGTCATTATTGAGGTTACTGTGTAAAATTAAATTAACAAAAGAAATTCAACTATAACAAAAACAAAAAAGGTTTACAAAATTTAATTTATATATAAAGATTGAATAAATTTTAATATAATCTTAATATATGATTTAAAAAAATGAAAATATAATAACATAACCTTTTAATTAGGAGAGGGGCTGACCATATGAAAGTTACAGTATTAGCAAAAAACATAGTATTAACAAATCCTTTAAAGGAAGCGGTTGAGAGGAAAATTTCTAAATTGGAGAAATATTTCACTCCGAATGTGGAAGCCAAAGCAACATTAAGTGTACAAAGAAATAGGCAGATTATAGAGGTTACAATACCTTTTAATGGTGCTATATTAAGAGGTGAAGAGGCTACAGATGACATGTACAAATCAATAGATTTAGTACAAGAAAAGATAGAAAGACAAATAAGAAAGCAGAAAACAAAGCTTTCTAGAAGATATAATAACGCAGAGTCAGTAAGATATATAAATTTTGAAAATGTACCCAATGTAGAGGGTGATGAAAAAGAAGCTCAGATAGTTAAAACAAAGAGATTTGGCATCAAACCTATGAATGCAGAAGAAGCGGTTTTACAAATGGAACTTATAGGTCATAACTTTTTCGTTTTCCAAGATGCAGATACTAATCAGGTAAATGTAGTTTATAAGAGAAAAGATGGAGATTATGGATTAATAGAACCTGAATACGAAGATTAAGATTATAATATGGGCTAACCTAACGAGGTTAGCCCATTAAATATGTAGTAGATTTTATAGCTTTTCTACCTAAGAGAAACAGCGGATTAAAAGTATGATAAGTTTATCTGGAACGTTTATTCTTTAGAAAATATTTTGAAAATATTTAAATTTCAGCATAATAGATATATAATAAACTAAAACTAACTGGTATTATTAGAGTAGATTACATATTGTTCTTAAAATGTTTACAATATTACGTAGAATATGGTTTAATTTAACTATAAATACGAGTATCAATTATTGAAAAGTTATGTAAATAAGTGATATAATTTAGAGAGTTATGAAAATATACAGAAGTGTGAGGATAATAACATGGGGATACTTAACAAGGTTTTTGGATCTTATAGCGAAAGGGAAGTAAAGAGAATTATTCCTATCGTTGATAAAATAGAGACTTTTGATAGTAAAATGCAGTCATTAACTGATGATCAATTAAGAGAGAAAACGGAAGAATTTAAAAACAGATATAAAAATGGTGAAAGTTTAGATAGCTTACTACCAGAAGCTTTTGCTGTAGTTAGAGAGGCTTCTTATAGACTACATGCTGAAAAGCATTATAGAGAACAGCTTATAGGTGGTATAGTTCTTCATCAAGGAAGAATTTCTGAAATGAAAACTGGTGAAGGAAAAACACTATGTGCTACATTACCGGCTTATTTAAATGCTATCTCTGGAAAAGGTGTTCATATAGTTACTGTCAACGATTATCTTGCAAGAAGAGATATGGAGTGGATGGGTGAGATATATCAGTTTCTAGGACTTACTACTGGAGTAATCTTACATGACCTTGATAATGAGCAAAGAAGAGCTGCATACGCTGCAGACATAACTTATGGAACTAATAATGAGTTTGGATTTGATTATCTAAGAGATAACATGGTTATATATAAAGAAGAAAAGGTTCAAAGAGAATTAAACTTTGCTATTGTGGACGAAGTAGACTCTATCTTGATAGATGAGGCTAGAACCCCTCTTATTATTTCAGGAGCTGGAGAAAAATCAACTGATTTTTATAAGATAGCTGATTTCTTTGTAAAGAGATTATTTAAAGAAAAGCACTTTACAGTAGATGAAAAAGCCCATTCTGTAATGCTTACTGAAGAGGGTGTAAAGGAAGCAGAACTTGCTTTTGGAATAGAAAACTATGCAGATGCGGAGAATATGGAATTACAACATCATATTACACAGGCATTAAAGGCTAACTATCTGATGAAAATAGATAAGGACTACATGGTAAAGGATGGAGAAGTAATAATAGTTGATGAATTTACTGGTAGACTTATGGAGGGAAGAAGATATTCAGATGGTTTACATCAAGCCATAGAAGCTAAAGAGGGAGTTAAGGTTGAAAGAGAGTCAAAGACTTTAGCAACTATAACATTCCAAAATTACTTTAGAATGTATAAGAAGCTTTCTGGTATGACTGGTACTGCTTTAACTGAAGAAAATGAATTCAGAGAAATATATGGTCTAGATGTTATAGTAATTCCTACACATAGACCAATAATGAGAGCAGATAACCCAGATGTTGTATATAGGTCAGAAAAGGGTAAATTCAATGCAATTGCTGAGGAGATATTAGAAACAAATAAAAACGGTCAGCCAGTACTAGTTGGTACCACAAGTATAGAAAAGTCAGAAGCGCTTTCAGCTATTCTTAAGAAGAAAGGTGTAAAGCATCAAGTACTTAATGCTAAGTATCATGAGCAAGAAGCTGAGATAGTAACTCATGCTGGTGAAAAGGGAATGGTAACAATAGCAACAAATATGGCTGGTAGAGGTACTGATATTAAACTTGGGGATGGAGTAGTTGAACTTGGCGGACTTAAGATAATAGGTACTGAAAGACATGAATCAAGAAGAATAGATAATCAGCTTAGAGGACGTTCAGGTCGTCAAGGAGATCCAGGTTCATCAAGATTCTATATTTCTCTAGAAGATGATCTGATGAGAATATTTGGATCAGAGAGATTGCAAGGTGTAGTTGAAAAGCTTGGATTATCAGAAGATGATGCTATTGAAAGTAAGATGGTTTCTAAGTCTATAGAAAATGCTCAGAAGAAAGTAGAAGGTAATAACTTTGATGTTAGAAAAACTTTGCTTGGCTACGATGATGTAATGAATAAGCAAAGAGAAGTTATATATAAGCAAAGAGCTCAAGTTCTTGAAGGAGAAACTCTAAAGGAACAAGTTCAGCAAATGATGGAAGAAGTTATTAATTCTGCAGTAGAAACACATATTTCAGGCGTTGAAGATACTTTTGATGATGAGTTAAAGCAATTAATAAGCTATCTTGAAGATTTATTTGTACCTCAAGGTATGATAGAAGCTAAAGATTTAGAGAAGCTATCTAATGATGAAATAAAACAAAAGTTCATAGACTTGGCTAAGGATATCTATAGGGAAAAAGAAGAACATTTCGGTGCAGAACAAATGAGAGAAGTTGAAAGAGTTATACTTCTTAGGGTTGTTGATACAAAGTGGATGGATCATATAGATAATATGGATCATTTAAAACAAGGTATAGGCCTTAGAGCATATAAACAACAAGATCCAGTTCAAGCTTATCAGTTTGAAGGAAGCAACATGTTTGATGAGATGATTGAAAATATAAAAGTAGATACAGTAAAACTTTTATTCCACGTTCAAATGGAACATACGCCTGAAAGGGAAAGAGTTGTTAAAGAAACAGCTACAAACATTGTAGATGATTCAGTAAAGAAACAACCAGTTAAGAAAGAAGCTAAAGTTGGCAGAAATGACTTATGTCCTTGTGGTAGTGGAAAGAAGTATAAAAACTGCTGTGGAAGAGAAGTAGTATAAAAATAAATTTATTTGACTTGCAGATTTATAGTATGTGGATTTAGTAAGGCAGATACATAAAAAATCACTGAAGATCTCTTCAGTGATTTTTTTACTGTCTGGGAAATTATGCTTTTGCCTGAACATGGGAATATCAAGGGTTTAGAAAGTTGTTTAGGGAAATAGTAAAATATATGTAGCATGCTAAAATTTCTTTGAAGATGTTTAGGAAAGGCAGATTTACAAAAACTCACTGAACAAGGTTTTTCCGTGCCTGCGTTCAGATTGGTATTAGTCAGTGGCCTTAGCAAGTTTTATATTGTAAAATAACTGTATAGTGATATACTATACTTTAGCTTAATAAAAATAGGGGTGATTTGTATATGATGCTTGAATTGGAAAATCAGCTTTTAAAATTGAATGAATTTAAAAATATACTTAAGGAAATGGGGGCTTCACTTTGACATACCTAATCTGATAAAAAAGTCAAAGGAGCTAGAGTTTATAATGCAGGAAAAAGATTTTTGGGAAGACGTTAATAGAGCTCAAAGAATAACTCAAGAATCTAAAGTATTAAAGGATAAGATTGTTAGGTATGACTCTTTAGTAAATAGAGTAGATGATATAGAAGTACTTTCAGAATTAATAGATGAAGATGATAAAGATACTGCAAATGAAATAATAGACGAGATAAAGAAACTTGAAGGTGATATAGAAACTTTAAGAATTGAGATAATGCTTTCTGGTGAGTATGATAGAAATGACGCATTACTTACATTGCATACTGGTGTAGGTGGTACTGATGCTAATGATTGGACTGAAATGCTTTTAAGAATGTATACAAGATGGTGTGAGAAAAAGGGGTATAAATTAGATACTATAGACTACTTAGCTGGAGATGAAGCTGGAGTCAAGAGCGTAACTCTAAGGGTTAAGGGAGAATTTGCTTACGGATATCTAAAAACTGAAAAAGGAATTCATAGATTAGTTAGAATATCTCCCTTTAATGCCAATGGTAAGAGACAGACTTCTTTTGCATCTGTAGAAGTACTGCCAGAGCTTACTAAAGATCAAGACATTGATATAAACCCTGTGGATTTAAGAATTGATACCTATAGATCTGGAGGAGCTGGTGGACAGCATGTTAATAAAACTGAGTCGGCAGTTAGAATAACTCATATACCTACAGGAATAGTTGTTCAGTGCCAAAATGAAAGAAGTCAACACTCCAATAAAGAAATTGCTATGAATATGCTTAAGTCTAAACTTATAGAGCTTAAAGAAAGAGCTCATAAAGAAAAAATTGAGGACCTTACTGGAGAATTGAAAGATATGGGCTGGGGAAGTCAAATAAGAAGTTATGTTTTTCACCCATACTCAATGGTAAAGGACCATAGGACAGGTGCAGAAACTTCTAACGTAAATGGAGTTATGGATGGAGATATAGATATGTTTATAACCTCTGTACTAAGAGGTGAAAGTAAGAATTCAGATTAAATTGACACTGGGGTTCTACTTGAAAACGCTAATGAAAAAATTCATTAGCGTTTTTATTCTTTATAAATTTATATTTTAGATAAGACTATGAATAAGGATGAGTGTATGGATTAAAGGCATGTATGGGTGGAATTTCTTTTTTACTATCACTTTTATTTGGTATCAAAAGAATAATAAATAGAATTAGAGAAATACAGTAGCCTATTTTATAAAAATTCTTATTATATATAATTAATGAATAAGGGTTACTATAACAAAAATTAATTATTTGGTCCCAGGAAACTTTATAATCCCTTTTTATAGAATAAGGATCTATAAATTGTGGATTATCATTAGGAGTATGGATTCTAGAGGTATCTGAATCACAAATTGTTATGCTATCAATACCAGAATCTGCAAAGCTAGCATGGTCAGAAGAGTCTTTTGACTCGATAGTAAAGGATATATTGTTATTTTTGCAGTATTGCTCTATTTCTTTTGTAGTAAAATTTCTATTAGGATTTTCACCAGACATTATTGTAATCGGGATGCTTTTGTTTCCACCAATCATATCGAAGTTTATAGATTTGCCACTTTTTATAAGATTATAATTCTTATTAACAAAGGCTTTAGAACCTTGCAAACCTAGCTCTTCTGCATTAAAGGCAACAAATATTATATTTCTATCCGGAGGAATCATCGATGAAAGTATATGGCATAGTTCAAGCATGAATGATGTGCCAGAGGCGTTATCCAAAGATCCCCTATATATATTTCCAGATAAATCTTCTCCCAAATGATCAAAGTGCGAAGAAATGATAAGTGGAGGTAGTTTGGGGTTAACCCCTTTTATAAAACCAACCACATTATGCAATTCTGTATCTTGTACTTTGTATGGAATGAAACAATCTATTGAATAGCCTTTCTTATTATAAGTTATCAGATCATCATATACTTTTGAAGTGATATAAATATACATATCTGATGAAGAAGTTGATATAAAGGAACTTCTAAAAGAAAAGTTATCGTTAGTAACTATAAATGTAAAAGTACTGTTATCTTTTGTTACCTCTAGCGCTGATGGATAGATTTTGAAATCGTCATTTCCAGCTATATTTAGATGGTTTGTCCTATAATTGAGAAAAGTGTCCTTAAAGTCAACACCATAGGTATAACTTTCGATAAGATTATTTTTTTTATCATAGACTTTTATTGAAGGACTTCCGTCAATTCTTGTTGGAACAGGAGTAATAAATTGTTCGAAGTAAGTACCGTTTAGAGGTAAAAGCTTATAGCTAATAAATCTATTCTCTATATATTGCTCTGCTAATTTATTTCCAAGTGAACCTGACAATCTTCCTTCGAACGGATCAGAAGATAGATAATCAATGATTTTTAATACATTATTTACACTGAAAGTCTCCAGTTTGTTGCAATAAATTAAGGATATATTTGAAATTAATATTGAAATAGTCAAAAGTAATGATAGGATGGTTCGTATCATTTAAGCCTCCTTAAAGTGGTATCAATTAATTCTATGAATTTAAAAAGAAGGATATTCAGTTTAAATATTGAAATAATATATTAAGGCGAAGAATGAACCGAAAAGTAAATAATAAAGAACTTATAAAATTTAGATGGTATAATATTAAAAGTATAAAGAAGTTCTATTAATAAAACTATACGGTATTTGTCGGTAACATATTAGGAGGTAAATATGAATAACATTAATGAAACTTTAGCACAGGAGCTTAGTATAAGAATCGAGCAGGTTGAGAATGTAATAAGGCTCCTTGATGAAGGTAATACAGTTCCTTTTATATCTAGATATAGAAAGGAGCAAACTGGTGGGTTATCAGATGATATTCTTAGAAAATTTTTTGAAAGACTTAATTATCTGAGAAATCTTTTAGATAGAAAAAATGATGTAATAAGGTTGATAGAAGAACAAGGGAAACTTAATGAAGAGCTTAAAAATCAGATAATGAATTCTAATACATTAACTGAAGTTGAGGATATATATAGACCATATAAACCTAAAAAGAGAACAAGAGCTACTATAGCCATAGAGAAGGGTTTAAAGGACCTTGCAACTATAATATTAGCTGGTGATTTCAAAGGCAACATAATGGATGAATCAAGTAAGTATATTAGTGAGGAAAAGGGCGTTGGATCTGAAGAAGAGGCATTGCAAGGCGCTATGGATATAATAAGTGAAATTATTTCAGATGATGCGGATTACAGAAAGTGGATAAGAAATCTGGTTCAAAAAGAAGGGATACTTGAAACTAAGGGAAATACAACAGAATCGTCACCTTATGAAATGTACTATGAATACAGAGAAGCTGTAAGAACGATACCATCTCATAGAATATTGGCTATTAATAGAGGAGAAAAGGAAAAGATTTTATCAGTTAAGATATTAATTGATGAAGCTAAAATAATCAATTATCTGCTTGGAAGGACATTGAAGAATAATTCGAAGACAGATAGTTATATAGAAAATGCAGTAAAGGATAGCTTTAAGCGATTGATTTTCCCATCTATAGAAAGAGAAATAAGAAGTGATTTGACAGATATAGGTGAACAGGGCGCAATAGAAATATTCAAGGCTAACTTAAAAGCTTTATTAATGCAAGCACCTATAAAGAATAAGATTATAATGGGATATGATCCAGGGTTTAGAACTGGTTGTAAGATTGCTGTATTAGATGATACCGGTAAATTCTTAGATAAGGCTACAGTATATCCAACAGTTCCTAGAAATGATGTTGAGGGGACTATAAAGGTATTAAAGGGTCTTATATATAAATATAATGTTGAGGTTATTTCACTAGGTAATGGAACAGCTTCTAGAGAGTCAGAAGAAGTAATTGCAAAACTTATTGCTGAAGTTAAAAATGAAACTGGAAGGGAACTATATTATGTTATAGTTTCAGAAGCAGGTGCATCTGTATACTCAGCCTCTGAGCTTGCAGCAAAAGAGTATCCTGATTTAGACGTTACTGTAAGGGGAGCAATTTCTATTGGTAGAAGACTTCAAGATCCTTTAGCTGAGTTAGTGAAGATAGATCCTAAAGCTATTGGAGTAGGACAATATCAACATGATGTTACTCAAAAGAAATTGGATGAATCTCTTACAGGTATTGTTGAGGACTGTGTTAATAATGTTGGAGTAGACTTAAATATTGCTACGCCATCATTACTGAGTTATATATCAGGTATAAATCCATCTATAGCTAATAATATTGTGGCTTTTAGAGAGGAAAATGGAAAATTCACAAATAGAAAGCAGCTTCTAAAGGTAAAGAGGTTAGGACAAAAGGCTTTTGAGCAGTGTGCTGGTTTTCTAAGAGTTATGGAGAGTGACGAATCTTTGGACAATACTTCAGTCCATCCAGAATCTTATGAAGTTGCAAGAAAGCTTATGACTAAATTAGGATATGACAAGAATGATTTGAAAAACGGTAATTTGAAAGATATAGACGAGAAAATAAAGGATTTCAATCTGATTGAGCTTTCTAAAGAATTATCTGTAGGAGTTCCTACGCTTCAAGATATAATAAAAGAGTTAAAGAAACCTGGCAGAGATCCAAGAGAAGAATTGCCTAAGCCTATATTTAAATCAGGAGTAATAGATATAAAGGATCTAAAACCTGGCATGATGCTTATGGGAACAGTTAGAAATGTATCTGACTTTGGCGCTTTTGTAGATATAGGTGTGCATCAAGATGGATTGGTTCATAAAAGTCAAATGGCAGATAGGTTTGTAAAACATCCTCTTGATATTGTTAAGGTAGGAGATGTTGTTGAAGTCAGAATACTAGAAGTAGATGAAAAGAGAAAGAGAATTTCTTTATCAATGAAAAAAGAGTAATTTTATTAAGTGTATAATAAAAATTAAGTATTATATCAATAGATTTTTAAGTATACTACTTTAAATAAATAACTAAGTATAATTTTTTATAAAACATATTGTCAAAATTAAAACAAAGATATATAATGTATATATAAAAATTAATACTATCTTCAGGGCGGGGCGTAATTCCCCACCGGCGGTATAGCCCGCGAGCCGAGAGGCAAGATTCGGTTAAATTCCGAAGCCGACAGTAAAGTCTGGATGAAAGAAGGTAAAAGCATTAAAATTGATCTGTTTAGCCCTGGTGAATTATTTTCATCGGGGTTTTTTATTCTTCTAAAAATTACAATATGCACTAACATCTGCTTACAAAATTATACTCTTTGTTAAAAAAGTATAAATGTATATGAGTAAGTATTAGTGTGTGACAGTAAGCTGCTTTGATCAATTTTAAGCTTGAGCCCCAGAGGATATAACTTTTGGGAGGGTTACTATGCAACAATTGAAATTGAACAGTCAAATTAAAATCGCTCTTCTTGGAGCTATCGCATTTCTACTAATGTTTTTAGAATTTCCAATATTACCAGCAGCACCATTTTTGAAGATGGACCTTAGTGATTTGCCAGCTTTAATGGGCACATTTGCATTAGGACCAGTAGCTGGAGTTGCTATCGAACTAATAAAAAATATTCTACATGTACTTATAAAAGGCAGTGGTACTGCGCTAGCAGGTGAACTTGCTAACTTTACAATAGGTACAGTTTGGGTGGTTGTCACTGGACTTATTTATAAAGTAAACAAAACAACAAAAGGAGCTATTATCGGGCTTGTTTTAGGGACTTTAGCATTGACAGTAGCTGGTATACTAGGAAACTACTATGTCTTTATGCCGCTATATAACCATGTAGCACCTATATTAGATAAAGCAAATATGAAATACCTTTTGACAATTATAACTCCATTCAACCTAATAAAAGGCTGTGGAGTATCCATTGTTACCTTAGTGTTATATAAAAGACTATCACCAATTCTTAATAAAGAGGTTGTAGTTAAAAATAAAAAGGTAGCATAATATAAAAATTATATTCCTGAATATTAAAGTATAAGTTTTAAAAGGCTGATAGCAATTGCTATCAGCCTTTTTCACTATAAGCTAAGGTCTGGAACCTTTTGTTAGCTAAAAATAGCAATGTAAAGGCTTGGAAACAGCTTGTTAGAATATACAGTAAAAAATATATAATAGATATTTAAGGTTATATCAGTACTTTTTCCCCCTTTTATTTAATATTCTTTTTAGAGAGAGCAGAAGTAAATAATGTAATATTGTGAGAAAACTAAAGAATAATAGAAATATTTAAGCTCTAAGAGCAATGATAATTAATTTTAATTAATAATGATTATTTACAAATAATAAAATAAAGCATATTATTAAATCAGACAGAAACAGTCGGGATTGAAAAGATTGTTTTATAAGAGAGGTGTTTTACATTGAAGCTTAATATATTAATAGGTGGAAGTGCTGGACAAGGAATGGATACAGTTAGTATTTTCCTTGAAAAGGCTCTAAAAAAAGGCGGATTTTATGTTTTCTCTAATAAGGACTATATGTCAAGAGTAAGAGGCGGACATAACTTCACACAAATAAGATTTGGGGATGAACCAATTCATTCTCACGTGGAAAAATTAGATCTAATACTTGCATTAGATAGAGATACTGTAGAAATTCATAAGGATAAACTTAATGAAAATGGAATAATAATTGCTGATGAAGCTATTCAATATGACGATAGCAGACTAGTAAGCCTTCCATTACTAAAGACAGCAAAAGATATAGGTCTATCTAAGGCTTTTACCTTTGTTGCAGCAGGAGCAATATTAAAGCACTTTGGTATAAAAGGTTCATTTGAAGATTTTATAGCTAAGAAGCTTGCGGAACCTATAAGAAATAAAAATATAGAGGCCTTTAAAAAAGGTGGAGAACTAGTAGAAGAAAAGTTTACACTAACTGGTAAAGACTTGTCAAATCACTTAATAATAAATGGAAATGATGCTATAGGTTTAGGCGCATTAGTTGGAGGATTATCATTTTACTCAGCTTATCCAATGACTCCAGCTACAAGTGTAATGACATACTTATCAAAGAAATCCTTACAAGCTGGAATAGTTGTTGAACAGGCTGAAGATGAAATTAGTGCAATAAATATGGCTATCGGTGCCTCTTATGCTGGAGCTAGAGCAATGACTGGTTCATCAGGTGGAGGAGTTGCACTAATGGTTGAAGCTTTTGGCTTAGCAGGAATAACAGAAACACCATTGGTTGTTATTGACTCGCAAAGACCAGGACCAGCTACTGGACTTCCAACAAGAACTGAACAAAGCGACTTGAGTTTTCTACTTACTGCTTCTCCAGGAGAGTTTCCAAGAGTGGTTTTAAGTGTTAGAAATGCAGAAGATGCATTCTATCAAACTTTTAGAGCTTTAAATATAGCTGATAAATATCAAACTTTAGTAATTCTACTGACTGATCAATATCTTGCTGACTCTAATATAACTATTCCAAGATTTGCACTTGAAGAACTAAAAATTGAAAGACATATATGGGATGGAAATGGTCTAGACGAAGATTATAAGAGATATAAGGTAACTGAATCAGGAATATCACCAAGATTGATACCAGGAAAGGTTGAAGGCCAAGTAGTTCTTGTAGATAGTGATGAACATACAGAGTATGCTCATATAACAGAAGAGATTGAAGTAAGAAATGCTCAAATGGAAAAGAGAATGAGAAAGCTAGACTTACTTGTAAAAGAAGATCAAAAAGAGCCAGAGTATTTTGGTGGAGACGATATAGATGTTCTTCTTGTTGGATGGGGATCCACTTATGGAGCTATTAAGGAAGCTACTGAAGTTTTAAATAAATCTGGTTTAAAGATTGGAGCGCTTTCCTTTGGTGATATTTATCCATTACCTGAAAAAAAGTTAAGAAAATATAGTGCTTTAGCCAAGAAGATAATTAATGTAGAGCAAAACTTCACAGGCCAACTAGGCAAGTTTATAACTCAAGAAACAGGAATATTGATGAGTGACAGTATTCTGAAGTATGATGGACGTCAAATAACTTCAGAAGAGATAGTTAAAACACTATCTAAGGAGGTATAGTATATGTTAGAGTTAAAGTTGTATCATAGTAATGATGAAAATACTTGGTGTCCAGGTTGTGGTAATTTTTCTATATTAGATGGGATAAAAGAAGCTGTAGCAGAGTTAAATATTAAACCTGAAAATCTTATGATGGTATCAGGTATTGGTCAGGCTGCTAAAACTCCTCATTATATAAGAGCAAATGGTTTTAATGGATTGCATGGAAGAGCATTACCTCCAGCTCAAGCTATAAAGATGGTTAATCCTGAATTAAAGGTTATAGTTACCTCAGGAGATGGAGATGCATATGGTGAAGGCGGAAATCATTTTATTCATAATATAAGAAGAAACCTAGATATGGTTCAGTTAGTTCATGACAATCAGATTTATGGACTTACTAAAGGTCAGGGATCACCAACAACTGCAAGGGGACAAAAGACTTCGATGCAGTTTGAAGGAGTAATTTCTGAGCCTCTTAACCCGCTTGCATTGGCAATTACAGCAGGAGCAACTTTTGTAGCAAGAAGTTTCTCTGGAGATAAAGAGCATTTAAAGAGTATGATAAAGGCAGCTGTTAATCATAGAGGATATGCCTTAATAGATATAATGCAACCTTGTGTTAGTTTTAATAAGATTAATACCTTCAAATGGTACAAGGATAGAGTTTATTATCTTGATGAAAATTATGATTCAACCAATAAGGGAGCAGCTATTGTAAAGGCAATGGAATTTGGAGATGTAGGTATTCCTTTAGGAATACTTTACAAAGAAGAGGGTAAGCCTACATTCCATGATTTGCACCCAGTATTGAATGCAGGAAATGTTATTGTAGACAGACAGTGGGTTCCAACTGATGGAGATAAGTTTGTAGAAGAATTTATGTAATGCTAATAAAAAACCTAGAATTAATTTATATTAATTCTAGGTTTTATTGTATTTCAGATTTAAGTAGTAATAAGACATTACCATCTTTTCCACATTATAATAGCATCTTCACCATTATCCTCATAGTACTTTTTTCTGATACCTTCTGAAATAAATCCGTACTTTGAATAAAGTTTTTGAGCAGCTAGGTTAGACGATCTTACTTCTAAAGTCATAGCTATTACTTTTTTTTCGTTACAGGTCGCTATCATCTTGCTGAGGATTTTATCTCCAACGCCTTGATTTCTATACTTCGGATGGACAGCAATGTTTGTTATATGGCCTTCATCAATTATTATCCACATACCACCGTAGCCTATGACCTCATCGTTTGATTTTGCAACAAAGTAGTTAGCAAATACATTTGAGAGCTCCTGCTCAAAGGACTTACGACTCCAAGGGATTGGGAAAGAAAGCTCGCTTATTTCAAGGACTTTTTCGATGGAGTCAAGTTCCATAGGCTCAATTTTTATATCCATTACTCTAACCCCATCTTTTTGTCATATTCTCTTTCTGCTTGAGACTTTCTAAGATAAAAAGGAGCTGCATCTACTTCATCACAAATACCTTCCTCAAGAAGGTTAATACCGATTAAACCTAAAGTAGAAGCCCTTGCATAATTTAAGTGAGGAGGGGCGAAAACTGAATTCTTTAATGCAGATTCTATAGTAGATCTGTGCTTTTCAGTACCGTCTCCTACAAATATTACAGGCCTGTTATCCTCTATACATCTAGTTATAAGCTCATCAATGGACAAAATCATATAATCAGTTAATCTCTTTAGTTCTCCATTGGAGTTTTCATAAAAAGAGGTGTACACATTTCCTCTTAACGCATCCATTATGGGGCATATCAATCCTTTATGAGTTATCACATTATATGCAAGTCCATCTAAGTTAGAAACAGATACAGTAGGTTTATTGCTACCTAGACTTAATCCTTTTATTGTAGCCATACCTATTCTAAGTCCAGTAAAAGATCCAGGTCCTTTTGAAACTACATAACCATCTATTTGGTCTATTGTAAGACCACAAAGTTTTAATGCAGAGTCTATCATAGTCATAAGAACTTCTGAATGTTGTTTTTTATCGGTAATATTTATTTCACCTATTACTGATTTGTTCGCTACAAGTGCTACTGTTGCACTATTCGATGATGAATCAACTGAAAGAACTATCATATACTTAACTCCTTAAGATATTCATATCTATCTCCAAAATAATTTATTGTAATTTTTCTAAAGTTTTCTCCTTGCTCAGGAAGTTTCTCTATCTTTATATGTACGTACTGATCAGGAATAAGTTCTTCTATATAATTAGCCCATTCTATAATGCTAACACCATTACCAAAAATATATTCATCAAAGCCTATTTGGTATATTTCATCTGGGTCAGATACTCTATAAACATCGAAGTGATATAGTGTTAATCTTCCGCTGTGATACTCATTAACAATATTAAATGTTGGACTTGTTATATGTTCTTTTACACTAAGGCCATTAGCTATACCTTTAGTTATATGAGTTTTCCCGGTGCCTAAGTCACCAGTAAGACAAAAAATATCACCAGGATTACATATAGAACCTATTTGTCTTCCAAGTTCAATAGTACAATCAACAGAATCGAATATAAATTCCACAATAATCTCCTTTCAAAAATAAAGCCTTTTACTTCTATTATTCTACCCAATATTCTATAAAAAGAAAAGATAATCTAAAAATATACCACCTCATTTGCAAATTATACCTTTAGGTTATTATAATTTTTATAATAACCTAAAGGTATTATTTTAATAATGAAGTGGTATATAAAGCTCTAGCTATTGTCCAATAGCATTTTTTAAATTGTTAACTGCAGTAGCACAGACTGATCCATCTTCTACCATGCTGTCTAAGATTGAAAAAGCCATGCCTTTATTCATACCTTTACGATAAGGTCTATCTTCAGTAAGAGCCTGATATATGTCACAAACAGCCATTACCCTACATTCTTCAGAAAGCCAGTTGTCCACTACACCTCTTGGATATCCATTGCCGTTTAGTTTTTCGTGATGATTAGAAGCCCAATCGCAGATCTCTTCGATTCCATTCATTGAAGAAAGAATGAGTCTTGTAAAATATACGTGAGACTTTATCATGGAGAATTCATCTCCATCTAGTGGCCCATTTTTATCTAATATGTAAGATGGTATTGCTAGTTTTCCAATATCATGAAAAAGACCGGCAATCTTCATCTTTAAGCACTTCTCATCATCATATCCAAGATATTTAGATACTAAATAAGCTAATTCAGCTATTCCTCTCGAGTGAGTTGCTGTAAAGGTGCTTTTTGCATCTATCATATCTGCAAAAATTTCACCGATAGATATTAACTCATGGATATCTAATTTTATATCTATAGAAGGGATAAGGTCCTTAAGGACTAATTCTAGATATCGGTTGTTTGCAAGGTTTAACCAGAATTCATCCGTATGGCTAACCTTGAGGAATGCTTCATAAATTTTCTGAGAGAATATCTTGTTAACGTTCTCTAAAATTAATTCTTTAATCTTGTCCTTCTGCTTAAAATAAGGGAGAAGAGTACTATATTCAGAGTCTATTATGTCACTTATTCTAAGGATTTGGCTTATTATAGGTATAGAATCTCCTTTTACTTGAAAAACACCGTTTCCATCCCAATGTTCATGATGATATAATATAGCATCTGAAAGGTAACATATCTTTGGAATATGTTTTACTATATCGGCTCCTTCGATACAGTGCTTACTTATTATTTCATCAGCAGAATAATTTTTATATAATACATTTCCATATCCTATATCATGTAGTAAAGAGCACATATACAGGTCTTTATAACTATTTTCGTTTAGATTAAGAGCTTTTCCAAGTTGCAGCGCTATATATGAAGCGCGTCTTGAGTGATATGTAGAATTGTCAAGTTCAATATCTTGGATTGTAACCCCGTTTAAGTTTTCTCTAACAACCTTTTCAACTGACATCTCTGCTAGAGATACTGTTATTGATAAAGCAGGTATTATTGTATCAATAGAAACTTGCATAATGCTTACCTCATTAAGAAAATTGTCGAATATTATTTTATCATAATTTGACAATAATGTCATTATGAAAGTGAATAAATTATAATTACATACAGATTGTAATAAATATATTAAACAAAATACTTAAAACTGTTTTGATTTTTACTTTCTAATTGGGCTCTCAGCAACCAAATTAGAATTGAAAATGGATTTTACATCGTATTAGTGCATCTTTAATTAAAATAATAATTTTATTTATTAGATGCATTTGAATTTAGGCTGGATTAGATATAAAATATACAGTAGGTAAAAGTGAGGTGAAGTAATGAAAAAGTTTGATATGAAAAAATTCACTTTTGTACTGATTGGTATAAATATAATCTTCTTCATATTTATAAGTACATACTACAAACCTAAAGTGGTTAATTCTGTTGACAGTACTGTAGAGCAGAGAGATGTGTATTTAAATATAATAACTACAAATAAATTTATATATAATTCTGCCAAACAAATCGTAAAAGATAAACATAATGTCAGCTACATGTTCAATAATAGAAATGATTCAATGAACTTTAAGTTTTCAAATGACTCCTTAGATAATGTTTCAAAATATGATCTTCTTCTATATATGGGAACTAGTACAGAGCCTTGGATTAATGAATTTATAGATGGTTTGAAGAAAGGCAAAGTCGGTATTGTAAATCTATCCAGAGGAACTAAAACCTTGAATTATACTAAGCCACAGAATATAAATGGTTATGAAATAAAGATTAATCCTTATTACTGGTTGAGCCCTGATGAATATAAAATATTTTTATACAATTTGAAAAGTGCAATACAAGATAAAGATCCTAAAAATAGAGAGTTTTATGAGCAGAATTATAAGGAAGTAACCGATGAATTTGATAAAATAACTAATGATTTGAAAGATGCTTCTAGTGATCTTCAAGACTATAGAGTATATACAACGGATGATGACTTGGATTATATAATAAAATACTTGGGGATTAATGCTACTAAGATTACGGATTTAACTAAAATACAAGACTATGAAAAAGATTTTAATAAGGACTCAAATAAAAACTTAATAATATATAGTGATGAAGAAAAGTTTAGAGCATTTAAAAATAGACTTAGCGGTGTCACCTATTCAGATATGGAGATTAAGATACCTGAGTATTCAGATAAGTATAAAGATTTTTTTTATAATTTAATATCAAAGTTTAAAGGTTTAGAAGAAAAGTCGTAATGGGATTATACAATCCTGTTACGACTTTTGTATATAATTATCAAAAAATACTCATTAATATTATTAGTGAAAGAATTTTTTAAATTGTTGGATAATTTTAAAAAATAATATATAATTACCATAATAAATGCCTTATAATATAAATATAAGGGAATAAAGGGGGAGAGAATATGCTAGTAAAAACTATAATATTGCCAAAAGAAGATTTAATAACAGTCACACCTGATACAACTATAGGAAGAGCATTAGAAATAATGGATAAAAACAAATTCTTATCTATTCCTGTAGTAGACGGAGAATACTTTAAAGGTTCAATTGCCCAAGATATTATTTATAAGTTCTATTTTGAAAAGGGAGCAGATAAGAAAAGCCTTTTAGAAGATTTTTCGGTATCACATCTTTTAAGAAAAGATATCCCTAAGATAAATCTTTATGAAGAAGTTGAAAAAGCAGTCGCCCTGTTAGAAGAAACTCATGTTTCCTTTGTAGCTGTAGTTGATGAATTTGATAAGTTTGTTGGTATACTAACTCATCATGCAGTGTTTGAGCAATATACAAATGTATTTGGTCTTAATAAAGGAGAAAGAATGGCAGTAACAGCATATGACGTTCCAGGACAAATATCTAGACTATCCAAGATACTTACAGAAAATCAGGCCGATATAGTGAGTTTTGTTGTAATCGATCCAAAGAGCGTTACAGATGTAAAAGAAATAGTTGTTAGAATGGAGACTAATAACTTAGAAATTATAAAAGATAAGGTTAAGGCAGCTGGCTTTAAAGTTGTCTAATTATATAAACATAAATTCTCTGTACATTCAGCAGAAATATGTGTGTAAAGAAATTCGCTAAAGTGAATCGCTTTAGCGAATTTATATTTCATGTAAGGTCCTAGATAATATATAGATTGACTACCTCGTAATAAAATTTATTGTTTTTAATCTCATATTATAAAGCAGAAGAGCTTTGAAAATAGATTTTGAAGCGAAGCGGTGAATAGTTATCAATATATATCTTAGGTACTTGTGAAAATAAAGAATAAAAATAAGTACAAAAAAATGTTGCTTTATTTGTATATATGTTATATAATCTTATTTGTTCGAAGGGGTATAGCTCAACTGGTAGAGTGGCGGTCTCCAAAACCGTAGGTTGTGGGTTCGATCCCTACTGCCCCTGCCAAAAGCTAGTAGAATATTTATTCTACTAGCTTTTTTTACTTTGCGGAAATTGTTATGAAAGCAAGTCCTTCATAAATTATTATGAAAAGAGATTTTTTTATTTCCCAGGAAAGTATAAAAAAATTAGCTAAGTTAAGTAATACTAATGGATTAGAACAGCTTGTTAGTATATACAATAAAAAAGAAAACACATTTAATAGTATTACGAGGCTAATAATAAAAATTATATTTGTATTAGAATTGAATAATTGATAAAAATAAAATTGATTGAGATATTGTAGAAAGAAAAAATACTATAAGTTAATAGTACAAATTTACTCGTTAAATAGATTTACCATTATATACTATAAAAGTCTTCTTAATACAAGCATTACATTACATAAAATACAATATATTCATTTTATTTAATTAAAGAAGAAACTAATAATTTTATTGATAGGATAAAAATTATTAGTTTTTATTATATATATAGATAAATTATTAAATTAATAATTTTAATGCAAATATAGCTAATTTAGAGACTTTTGAGTTGATTAATATTATAAAACTGGGAAATAAGTGGATATGAAAATGTTTACTATGGATAAAATTTAAAAGTTTATATTAAAAAGATAAAATGTTGCACCTAAAATTTTAAAGTTAATAATAAATTTAAAAATGTATTTACAAAATGATAATTAGTATCTATAATTTCTTATATAAACTTAAGAAAAATATCAATGAATGAGGAGATGTTAGTTGAGAGATAATGATACAAAATAATTAGTCAGTTACTTTGTATTGAAATTTAAAGGTTTTTGTTAAGAAAATGGATTCATTAGAAGAGTAAATTAAGATTTAGCATCTATAAACATATTTAAAGGGGGACTTAAAAAATGTTTAAATACACATTAAAGAGAATTGCTATAAGTTTACTTACTATATTTATAGTAATTACTGCAACGTTCTTTTTAATAAGAGCAATACCAGGGGGACCATTTACTGGAGAAAAGAAATTAGCACCTTCTATACTTGAGAACTTGAATAAGAAATTTGGATTAAACAAGCCTCTAGGACAACAATATACAACATATGTTAGTACTATTATTACTAAAGGTGACTTGGGGCCTTCAATGCAATATGAAGGAACAACAGTTAATGATGTTATTAAGAAGTTCTTTCCTGTTTCAGCTAGATTAGGATTGGCTT
Source organism: Clostridium manihotivorum (assembly GCF_004015185.1). Lineage (GTDB taxonomy): Bacteria > Bacillota > Clostridia > Clostridiales > Clostridiaceae > Clostridium_AR > Clostridium_AR manihotivorum. The sequence goes on from NZ_CP025746.1 coordinate 1,623,929, forward strand.
CAGTATTATTTTCTTTAGTATTTGGTGTACTACTTGGTATATTATCTGCCTTAAAGGAAAATAAATGGCAGGATAGAGTATCTATGGTTATATCAACTATAGGTGTAACGGTTCCTAGCTTTGTAATGGCTACACTTTTAACTTATTTCTTTGCTATAAAATTTAAAATATTCCCAGCTATAGGGTTAAAAACACCAGCTTCTTATATTTTACCTACTATAGCTTTAGGTGGATACTCAATGGCTTTCGTTTCTAGATTATCAAGGTCAAGCTTAGTAGAAGTTCTAAGACAAGACTTTATAAGAGTTGCAAAAGCAAAGGGGTTATCACAAAGAGTGGTAATAAGCAAACACGCGCTAAGAAATTCAATGATTCCAATAATTACTTATGTAGGACCACTTTTAGCATCAGTACTTACAGGAAGCTTTGTGGTTGAATCAATATTTGGAATACCTGGACTAGGAAGAGAGTTTGTTACAAGTATTGGTAACAGAGATTATACTTTGATTATGGGATTAACCATTTTCTACTGTGCATTCCTAGTATTATGTAATTTAATTGTTGATATTTTATATGGATTTGTAGATCCTAGAATTAAAATACAAGATTAGTGGAGGCGTGGAATAATGGAATTTACGAAGGATCTATTTGAATTAGTTCCAGATAATGAAAAAGATAAAGAAGGTGTTGCAAGACCTTCGATGACATATTTGCAAGATGCTTGGAGAAGATTAAAGCAAAATAGGTTAGCTCTAATGGGTCTAATTGTAATTATACTTATGACACTACTAGCTATATTTGCTCCGATGTTTTCACCTTATGATTATTCAACACAGAATTTTAGTATAGCAAATCAAGGGCCAAGCATGCACCATTTCTTCGGAACTGATAAGTTCGGAAGAGATATTTTCACTAGAGTTGCATATGGTGCAAGAATTTCTTTAACAGTTGCATTTGTTGCCAGTGCACTTAATGTAATAATAGGAATTATATATGGTGGAATTTCAGGATACTTTGGCGGCTGGGTAGATATGGTAATGATGAGAATAGTAGATATACTAAACTCAATACCTATGCTAATATATGTAATACTTATAAGTGTTGCTTTAGGTTCAAGAGATATAAAAGGTATAATAATAGCAATGACTATATCAATGTGGACCACAATGGCCAGAATTGTTAGAGGTCAGATATTAACTTTAAAAGAACAAGAATTTGTATTAGCTGCTAAGACACTTGGTGTTAAGCCATTTAGTATAATATTTAGACATCTTATACCAAACAGTATGGGTTCTATAATAGTAACTTTAACTTTAGCAATACCAGAAGCTATTTTTACTGAATCTTTCTTAAGCTTCGTAGGTGTAGGTATATCTGCACCTAAGGCTTCATGGGGTACCCTAGCATCTGAAGCTGTTGAAATGATGAGAACTCATCCATCACAATTAATTATTCCTTCTTTAGCAATTTGTATAACTGTTTTTGCGTTTAATATGCTTGGTGATGGTTTAAGAGATGCCTTAGACCCTAAGATGAGAAAGTAGGAGGAAAAAATAATGCATGAAAAAATACTTGAAATAAAGGATTTACATACTTCTTTCTACACACACGTTGGAGAAGTTAAGGCAGTGAGAGGGGTATCTTTTCATTTAAACAAAGGAGAAGTACTTGGAATCGTAGGTGAATCAGGTAGTGGTAAGAGTATCACAATGATGAGCATTATGAGATTACTTGCTGAAAGTGGTAAGGTAAAAGAAGGTAAAGTTGTTTTTAATGGTGAAGAAATAAGTAGCTTTACAGATAAAGAAATGGAAAAAATAAGAGGAAATGAGATAAGCATGATCTTCCAAGATCCTATGACTTCATTAAATCCTGTTTTGACTGTTGGCGACCAACTTATGGAACCATTAAAGAAGCATCTTAAGATTACTGGTGAAGAAGCTAAAAAGAAAGCAGTTGAGATGCTTAGTTTAGTTGGGATACCAAGTCCAGAAAAAAGACTTAGCCAATATCCACATGAATTTTCAGGTGGTATGAGACAAAGAGTTATGATAGCTATGTCTCTTATATGTAATCCTAAACTTATAATAGCAGATGAACCAACAACAGCGTTGGACGTTACTATTCAAGCACAGATACTTGAATTACTAAAAGAATTAAAAGATAAGTTGAATACATCTATAATAATAATAACTCATGATCTAGGTGTTGTTGCAGATATATGTAATAGAATAAATGTAATGTATGGTGGAGTAGTAGTAGAAAGCGGAACTACAAAAGATATTTTCTACAAGTCAAGACATCCATATACATGGGGACTTTTAAATAGTGTTCCTAATCCAAAGTTAGACACTAAAGAAAGATTAAAGCCTATAGAAGGAACGCCGCCAGATTTATTAAATCCTCCTAAGGGTTGTCCTTTTGCTCCTAGATGTCAGTATGCTATGAAGGTTTGCATGGAGGCTATGCCAGAGAAGTTTAGTATATCAGAAAATCATCATTCATCATGCTGGTTAAACCATCCAATGGCGCCAAAGGTTGAAAGAAAGTTGCCTGATGATACAATAGAAGAATCTCCAAAAGGCACAGGGAGGTAATTGGATAAAATGGAAGATAAAATATTATTAGAAGTTAAGAATTTAAAGAAATATTTCCCTATAAAAAAGGGTATACTAGGTACGCAGATATCTAATGTAAAAGCAGTAGATGATGTTTCTTTTAGTATAAAAAAAGGTGAAACTTTAGGTTTCGTAGGAGAATCTGGTTGTGGTAAAACTACAACTGGAAGAACCATAATTAAATTATATGAGCCAACAGAAGGTCAAATAATTTATGATGGTCAAGATATAGCAAAGTTATCTCCTAGACATATGTTACCATACAGAAAAAAAATGCAGATGATATTCCAAGATCCATATGCATCACTAGATCCTAGAATGACTGTTGGGGATATAATAGGTGAAGCTATAGATGCTCAAAAGCTTTTAGGAAAAGGTGAAAGAAATGATAAAATCACTTACCTTTTGAAAAAAGTAGGACTTAACGGAGATCATGGTTCAAGATATCCACATGAATTTTCTGGTGGTCAAAGACAAAGAATAGGAATAGCTAGAGCTCTAGCTGTTGATCCAGAATTTATAGTTTGTGATGAGCCTATATCAGCATTAGACGTTTCAATACAGGCTCAAGTTGTAAATATGCTTGAAGACTTACAGCATGACTTAGGGTTAACTTATTTATTCATAGCTCATGACTTATCAATGGTTAAGCATATTTCAAATAGAATAGGAGTTATGTACCTAGGTCACTTAGTTGAAATAGGTGAAAGTAATGAACTTTATAGCAAGCCATTACATCCATACACTCAAGCTTTGTTATCTGCTATCCCAATACCGGACCCAGATATGGCAAGCAAGAATAAGAGAATCGTATTGCAAGGTGAAACACCTTCTCCAATTGATCCTCCAGTTGGATGTAGATTTAAAGACAGATGTAAATATGCTAAGCCTATATGCTCACAAGTTACACCATTATTAAAGGAAGTAGGCAAAGATCATTCTGTTGCATGTCACTTATATTAAAAAGGTATAAATTAATTTAAATAAATTATACAAATTTCCTAATAAGGGGGTAAAATAATGTTAAAAAGAAATAAAATGAAAGTTCTTTCATTAATTCTTGCTACTCTAGTAGTAGGAACAACTTTTGTAGGCTGTGGAAAGAAAGATGAAGCTTCTTCAACAGCAAAGGTTGATCAGGTTATAAAGTATAACCTTGGGGCTCAACCAAAGACAATAGATCCAGGCTTAAACAACTCAGTTGAAGGTGGAATTGTTGATGTTAATGCATTCGAAGGTTTAGAAAACGTAGATGCTAACAACAAGGTTACACCAGGTGTTGCTGAGAAATATGATGTTTCAAGCGACAGTCTAAAATATACTTTCCATTTAAGAAAAGACGCTAAATGGTCAGATGGTAAGGGCGTTACAGCTAACGATTTTTACTACGCTTGGTCTAGAGCTTTAGCTCCAGAAACTGCTTCTGATTATGCTTATCAATTATTCTATATAAAGAATGGTGAAGCATACAACGGTGGTAAGGCTAAGGTTGAAGATTTAGGTGTAAAAGTAGTTGACGACTATACACTAGAAGTTACTTTAGAAGCACCAACAGCATACTTCTTATCATTAACTGCATTCCCAACTTACTTCCCAGTAAGAAAGGATATAGTTGATGCTAATAAAGAAGGTTGGGCAAATGATGCTAAGACATTTGTAAGTAATGGAGCATATAAAATGTCTGAATATGCTCAAAAAGATCATATGACATTTGTTAAGAATGATAACTATTGGGATAAGTCAAACATTAAGCTTGATAAAATCCAATATACAATGTTAGACAATGAAACAGCTGCATTAAATGCATTCGAAGCTGGAGATATAGATGCAACAGACTTACTACCAGCAGAGCAAAAGCAAAGCTTAATCAAAGATGGTAAGGCTAAGGTATATCCATATCTAGGAACTTACTACTATGCAATAAATGTATCAGGTAAAAATGTTGCTCCTGATGTTGCAAAAGCTCTAGGCAATGTTAATGTAAGAAAAGCTTTAAGTTTAGCTATAGATAGAACTGCTATAGTTGAGAATGTAACAAAGGGTGGAGAGCTTCCAGCTACAAGTTATGTTCCTAAGGGGATAGTAGACAGTGCTGCTAAAGAATTTAAGAATAAGGATTATATAAAGACTACAGCTGATGTTGATGCTGCTAAGAAGTTACTTGCTGATGCTGGATATCCAGAAGGTAAGGGATTCCCTAAACTTGAGATTAAGTACAACACTGGTCAAGGTCACCAAAACATAGCTCAAGCTATACAAGATATGTGGAAGAAGAATTTAGGAATAGACGTACAATTAGTTAATGAGGAAAGAAAAGTTCAATTAGACGATTTAACTAAGCATAACTTTGCTGTATGTAGAACATCTTGGATCGCTGACTACAATGACCCTATGACATTCTTAGATATGTACTATACTAACGGTGGTAACAACAATCCAGGTTACACAAATCCTGATTACGACAAGTTAGTAGATGCGGCTAAGAAAGAAACTGATCCTGCTAAGAGAACTGATGATCTTCATAAGATTGAAGATATAATAATGACAGATGTACCAGTAATTCCAATATACTACTACACTAATGTTCTTGCACTTAAGAACAATATAAAAGATGTTCAAAAGTCTCCATTAGGATTCGTATACTTCAGAAATACAGTTGTAGAAGCTGCTGAAAAATAATAGAATCATATAATATATAAATATATATTATTTAAACTGCTGACAATTTGTCAGCAGTTTTTTATTCTTCATAAAATTATACTTTAGATAGAGATGTAGACAAGTATTCGCAGATCGCTTAAATGTATATATAGGAGAAAGGGTATAGAAAGAAATAATATGTGGCATGCCAGATTTTTCTTATATACATTAGGAAAGGCAGATGCGAAAAAAGTAAAGTTTTTAGTTATAGACTATTGCACAAAGTCTAAATTAATGGTATTATATCATTTGTAAGCGTTATTATAGGGGTATAGCTCAACTGGTAGAGTGGCGGTCTCCAAAACCGTAGGTTGTGGGTTCGATCCCTACTGCCCCTGCCAAACGTTAAATTGGTGTAAGAAGAAAAGGTCTCGAATATTTATTAATATTCGAGACCTTTTCTTTTTACTGCCAAGGAAATATGATTAGAATTTTTGTATTTATGCACAAATACTACAACAAGTGAGCAATAAATCTAAATTTCTTTTTCAATTTACAAATTATTTCAAATATGATATAATTAACGTTATGTGAATATATGTAATTATTCTTAATAATTGTAATAATAATTAAGCTTATTAATAGATATTTAGTTTCAAATTTGGGGTGAAAAGATGTATTATTATTTTAGGTATTATAGAAAAAAAGCTATTATAAGAAATATAATTAAAGGATACATCGGAGTTGACGAACTTACATACATGATGAGAGAGTACATGGATATTAATGAAAATATAGGTGTAGAAAATAAAATTTTAGTTCTTGATACCTCAAATTTAGAGCTTATAAAGTCTGAAGTAACTGATATGTATTGTGAGTTTTTGGTAAGTCTCTCAAAAGAAAAGTGGAGTATTTCTATAATAATATTACCTAAATCTATAATAGGAAGTTATCAGCTTAAGAAGTTTATTAAGAAGTCAGGAATTAATCCTGTATTCGTAAATAATAATAAAGAAGCTATTAATGTAATCAAAGATTTTAGTAGAAATAAATACCAAAATTGTATTTAATTAAATAGACTATAAATTTTCTTTGTGGTTAATATAATAGTGTAAACAGAAGTTGTTTACTAACCACTTCAAAACCAAAGGAGGAATGAGATATGTCAAGGTCAAGAAAATTAGTTCCTGAGGCGAGCCAAGGTTTATCAAAGTTTAAATCAGAAGTAGCAAGAGAACTAGGAATTCCATTAAGTGATTATAATGGAGATTTGACATCGAGACAATGTGGTTCCATCGGTGGAGAAATGGTGAAAAGAATGGTAGAGGAATACGAGGGCCACTTAACTACTAGATCATAATCACAGTGGATTAAAATCTTTGCAGGTGAATCGTAAGCAAAGTAATCTGACCTAAAAGGGAGGAGTTACTATGGGTAATGATGTACCACCAGGAAGATAGTATTCTAATACCGGAGGCACAAGAAATTGTGCCTCTTTAATATTTTATCAAGTTTTTTATTCTTCTTAAATTCTTATTAATAGGGAGGATTAATTTATGAACTGGAAAAGAGGTATAGTTACTTTCGACGATGGTTCAAGTTATGACAGCGAATTTTTGGTAAATGAAGAAGGACAGATTTATAATGTTAAGGTTTTTAAAAATGGAGAAGCCATAAAAGAAGTGGAGGCAGAAGAATTTGCAGAGAAGCTTGGAAAGAGTGTAGAAGATATTTATCCCTACAAAGCATCCTTTGGAGAAAATATATACAAGTAGAGGATTGTTGGTGTAAATCTTCGCTATGCCTATATTGTTTTATAACTATTGGTTATTGGTTTATATAAAGTTATATTTAATACGTTTAGATTATAAGTTTATCTACTTAAAAAGAGGCATAGCCTCTTTTTTTTAATTTTCATTTATGCTAAAATGAGAACAAAAGTTCGTTGTGTGTGATGATTAAGCTGTTTTTTTGGAGGAGCATATGAATAAGATAAAAATATTGCATTGTAGTGATTTACACTTTGACACGCCTTTTTCAGACTTACCAATTGATGTGTCAGAGCAAAGAAAAGAAGAGCTTCAAGAAACTTTTAGCTCAGTTATTGAACTTGCTAGTAAAGAGAGTGTAGATGCTGTTCTATTGGCAGGTGATATTTTTGATAACTTAAGAGTGAGAAAGAGTACGTTAGATTTTTTAAGAAAAAGATTTGAAAGTATCCCTAATATAGATATATTTATTTCTCCAGGAAATCACGACCCAATAAACAGTAGATCTTTTTATAAGATGATAGACTGGCCGTCTAACGTTCACATATTTGATTCAGGGTTTAGCAGTTATGTAATTAAGGATAAAAATGTAGTAGTGTACGGAGCAGGCTTTACAACTAACTATATTAAGAAGTCCATGCTTATGGATTTTAAAATCTTAGAAGAACATAAAAACTTTATAAAGTTAATGGTTCTTCATGGAGAAGTTGCTGCATCGAATTCTTTAAACGAGTATAATCCAATAACTGTTGAAGATATAGGAAATTCTTCAATGAATTATGTAGCCCTAGGACATAAACATCAATTTTCAGAAATTAAGAGATCTAGAAATACTCTTTATGCATATTGCGGGTGCCCTGAAGGTAGAGGTTTTGATGAATTAGGACAGAAAGGGATCATTATAGGGGAAATAGGTGAAGGCTATAGCAATCTCAGGTTCGTTCCAATGAATAAGAGAAGTTATAACATTCAAAATATCAATGTAACTAATATTACAAACTATGAAGATATAAAGATTAAAGTATTAGAAGTAATAAATAAGGATAGTAGGGAGAAGGATTTATATAAAATTGTTCTCACTGGTGAGCTTGAAGAAGAATTTAACTTAGATATAGAGGTTTTAACTAATAAATTAAGTGAATACTTTTATTTTGTAAAGGTTGAGGATTCTACTAAAATTAAACTTAATGTAAATGAGGTAACAGTAGAAAATTCTATTAAAGGAATATTCGCTAAGAAATTAATGGAGAAGCTAGGTAGTTGCGAAGAAGATGAAAAAGATATATATGAACTAGCTTTAAAATTTGGAATACAAAGTCTTTCTGAAGGAGAGATTGTAATAGATGATAATTAAAAGGATAAATGTAACAAGGTTTGGAAAGGTTGTAGAAAAAAATATTGATTTTGAAGATGGATTTAATATTATTTATGGAGAAAATGAATCAGGAAAAAGTACTCTTCAAACCTTTATAAAGGCATGTTTTTATGGTCTTAGCAGTAAAAGAATTAAGGATTTGAGGGAAAATGAAAGATTAAGATATTTATCAATTAATGATAATAAAGCAGAGGGACAAATTGATTTTAGTTATAGAGGAAATGAGTACTTAATAAGAAGAACTTTTGGTAGTACTAAAAAAGAAGATACTATTCAGGCAATAGATTCAATAACAGGTGAAGAGATTGAAGCTATGAACAACGATGGGGTAGGGAAGTATATTTTTGATGTTAACTCTCAGGCGTTTGAAAATACCCTTTTTATTAGGCAACTTAGCGGTGATGTGAAAAATTCAAAAGAAGATGATATTATTCATAAGATCAGTAACTCATTTCAAACAGGAAATGAAAATATATCCTACCAAAAAGCAAAGAATACCTTAGAGCAATACAAGAAGAGCTTGGTAACCCAAAGAAAAGGCGGAAAGTTAGATCTGCTTAGGATTAGATATGATAATCTTTTGGAGGAAAGAAACAATGCCTTTAAGCTAGCAGAAGCTAATTTGGATAATGAAAAGATGTATATTGAGCTTAACTCAAAAAAGGAAAAACTAGAGATAGCTATAAAAAAGCTAGAAATATATAAGAAGCATTTGAAGAGGCTTAAATTAAAAGAAGAGTATAGTGAGATAACCGAATATCTAAAGAAAAGTCAAGAGTTAAAAAAACAAAAAGAAGAGTATGAACATAATCTGGCTTCTGACAATGGAGTAGTAGATTATCACTTCTTAGACGAACTTCAAGAGGAGACTGTTGGTATATTTAATTTATTAGACACCTACAATCAAAGGCTTGAAGAAGAGAGAACATTGCTAGAAGAATTAGAGGCTAAAAGAAATTATTTGAGCTTATATAGCAGTTTTAAGAACTTTGATTCTGATATTGACGAGAAAGTAATAAAAGTATCTATGGAACAAAGGCATATAGAAGAAAAAATATCCACAGTACTAGATACAAATGAAGAAATAAGCAGAATAGAGATGGAAATAGAGAGTAAGATAGGTAGCTTGAAAGATTATAATATTATTAAAGAGCAAAGGGATAATATAGATACTCTTCTCAACAGCTACGAGGAAAGTTTGAAGGAATTAAAATTTCTAATTGATAGACAGTCAAAAGTGGAGTTTAGTGAAATGGACTTGAAAAGATTTAAACTTAAAGACCTTTCTTCTAAAATAGTAGCTGTACTTATGGTGATTTTGGCCGCTGTATTCTTATTACTAGGTTCATTAAGAGTAATACCATTAGGAATATCTATGACTGTAGCATTAGGTTTAATGGTGATTTCTATGATAACCTATATATTTACAAATAAAAATAAGTATTCTTTACAACAAGCAATAAATAATATAAAAGAACAAGGTGAGATAGATAGACTGAGGGACGCTGTAGAAGGATATGAAAAAAAGTTGAACGGATACTTTGATATTTCAGAGAGTTCAAATTACATAGACTTCAAAAAATATCTAAACTCTTTTGATAATTATAAAAATGAGATTAAGGTTTTAGAAGCTGTAATTAATGAAAAAAAGAATAGTATTAAAAATATAAATATATATGAACTAGAAGATGTTGCTATACAAAATGAAAAAATTATAAATTCGGTTTTATCTATAACTAAAAGCAGTAACGTAGAAGAATTTGTTCAAAATATGAAACAGTATCAAATTATTAATCAAGAAGTTTTAGAACTAAATAATAGAGCAGAGGCAATTAGAAAAAATATAGAATATATTTTAAGTGATATCGAACAAAAAAAACAAGCTGTATATACAAAACTAAGAGCTTTATCACTGGAGCATATAAGGTTGGAAGACATAATCGAGGAGGTAAAGAATTTAAGGTTTAAATTACAGCAGAGAGAAGAACTTATAGTGAGACTTAATTCTATAGAAGAAACTTATAAAGTGCTTTTAAAGGATAGAGATATACAAGCTATTGAGGAAGAAATAAAGGAAATAATTAATGATACTAATGAGTTTTCTTATGAAAATGAAGAAGATATAGAAAATGAGATTAAGGTTAAACAAGTAGAATTATTAAATGTTGAAAAATCTATTAAAGATATAGAATATAGCATTAAAAATATATTTTTAAGTAGTAGAAGACTGGATGTTATAGAACAGGATATAGAATTAGTAGAAAAACAAATAAAAGAATATGAAAGAAAAGTTAAAGCCATTGAGATTGCTCAAGAAGTGATGGATGAATCCTTTAAAGAAATACAAAAAAGTTTTGGGCCTATCTTAAATCAAAAAGTGGCAACTATATTAAGTAAAATAACTATGGGAAAATACGAAGATGTAAAGGTAACTGAAAATTTCGATATAACTGTGAAACAAAGCGTTGATGGAAGATATATAAAAGCTGAATATCTAAGTAATGGTGCATGGGATCAAGCGTATATAGCTTTAAGGCTAGCACTTATTGATATGATATTTGAGGATAAGAATGTTCCTATAATTTTAGATGATGCTTTTGTACAATATGATGATATGAGAATAAAAAATATCCTTGATTATCTATATGATATTTCATATAAAAGGCAGGTACTATTGTTTACCTGTCAAAGAAGAGAAGTTGATATCTTATCTGACAGAGAAAAGGTAAATGTAATAAACCTATAAAATATTAATGAATTTTGTAGTCTAATATTGACAATACTCTTTATAGATTGTATACTTTTTAAGGAAATGCAAATCATTTGCAAAAGGAGTGCCGGTATGAATAAAAGAAGAGCTTTGTCAAAAGTAATTTTTGGAGTAATTGTTGTATCTTTATCAGTAGCCTTGATAGGATGTACAAAAAAAACAGAGCAAAAGAATGATGAAAAACTAAAGGTGACAGTTTCAATAAATCCTCTTAAGGAATTTGCACAGGCTATAGGTGGAGATAAAATAGATATAAATATGATGGTACCTGAGGGCATGGAACCTCATGATTTTGAGCCAAAGAGTAAAGATCTTATTGAATTAAATAAGTCGCAGATATTTATATATAATGGTCTTGGTATGGAAGAGTGGCTAGATAAAGTTACAGATACTATAGAGGATAAGGATAAAATCCAGCTGATAGATAGTTCAAAGGGGATAGAGGCAATAAAAACAGCGGGTAAAATAGACCCTCATATTTGGCTTAGTCTAAAAAATGCTAAGATACAATCTAATAATATAAAAGAAGCTTTAATAAAAGCTGATGCAAAAAATAAAGATTATTATGAGAAAAATTATAAGGACTTCTCAGAAAAGCTAGATAAGCTTTATTCTGACAATGTTAGCAGGTTTAAAGAGCTTAGCAATAAGGATTTCGTAACAGGGCATGAGGCCTTTGGATATTTATGCAGAGACTTTGGACTTACTCAAAAAAGTGTGGAAGATGTATTTGGTGAAGGAGAAATAACTCCCCAGAAACTTAAAGAATTAGTAGAATTCTGCAAAACAAACAAAGTAAAAACTATATTTGCTGAGCAATTAGCTAGTCCTAAAGTATCAGAAACCTTAGCAAATGAAGTTGGAGCTAATGTTCAAAGTATATATACTATTGAAAGCAAAGAAGATAATAAGGATTATTATGAAAGTATGAAAGATAATCTTGATAAAATATATAATAGTCTAAAGTAACTGAAGATTATGAGACATTACTATGTATATAACTGGTGTATTAAAACGAGTTATATATACTTGTGGTAATAGTCTCATAATCTTTTTTACTATTTAAAAGCTTCTATTAGATAAAGTTACATATGATTATACAATATAGGATTTAAATACTAATTTGAGCGCAATAATAAAAATGAATGGTATATGACTTTCTAGAGAAAATAACCTGTTTCATAGAAGACAAATGCAGAAAAAAGAAAAGAAAACTATATATTTAGTTACACAATATGTTAAAATTTATTTAGTTAAGTGAAGAACTTGGGAGGTATTAGATGGATAAAGATTTTTATGAGAAGAGAAAAGCTGAAGGAGTAAAAATATACAAAGAAATATCCTCACAGTGTAATGTGGTAAGTTTATTAAGGCTAGTTACATTCCTAGTTATTATAGCAATAAGTTTCCTTATTTATTATATTGGGAAGAGCTATATGCTTTATGGTTTATTGATATTATCAATAATTTTATTTGTATACTTTGTGTATTTACATTCAAAAAAATTAGAAGATAAGTCTAGAAAAGAAAAATATATAGAGATAAATGAACAAAGCATAAAAAGAGTTGTTGGTGAGTGGAGAAGCTTTGAGGATGATGGAGAAGAATTTTTGGATGTTAATCATCCTTTTATAAATGATCTAGATGTATTTGGTAGAAGTTCCTTGTTTCAATGGATAAACACTACTAAAACTCTTTATGGTAGAAGGAAACTAGCTTCAATGCTTACTCTAAATGAGTTACCTACTAAAGATGAAGTTTATAATAGGCAAAGTGCTATAAAAGAACTTGGTGATAATATAGATTTTAGGCAAAAGCTTCAGGTAGAAGGAAGTCTAAAAAAATCAGCTTTAGGAGATACATCCCATTTTTTGAAATGGTGTAAAGGGAAGAATGATAATATCTTATCGCCTTTAATGAAAATAGCTATTATACTACTACCAGCGGCGTTCATAGCTTTAAGCTTATTATATTTTTTAACTAGTTACGTTAGGTCTGTATTTCCAGTGGCTGTAGGTATACTTAATTTTATAGTATTAAAATTAGGAAGTAATGAGAGAAATGAAGCATTAGACATAGTGTATGAATTGAAAAGCAGTATATATACTTATTTTAATATGATTAAAATAGTAGAGGATGAGAAGTTTAACAGTGAAAAGTTAAAAGCTATAAAGTCAAGGCTTATAAATCAAGATTTCAATTTTACTGAAGAGATGAAGGAGCTTAATTCCATTGCTAATAAGATAGCTGATAGGCAGAATATGATTTATATAATAATAAATGTAGCTTTGCTTTGGGATTATCACTTATTGACAAGGTTAGAGCACTGGAGAAGGAAAAATAGCCATAGATTAGAAGATTGGCTAGAGGCACTAGGAGAAATAGAAGCCTTAAGTTCTATTTCTAACATAAGTGGAGATAATGAGAATTGGAATTATGGAGAGATAGTTGAGGACTTATCATTAGAAGGTGAGGAAGTAAGTCATCCACTACTAGGAAAAAGAGCTGTTTCAAATAGCTTTAAGCTAAACAATCAAAATAGAATAATGTTAGTAACTGGTTCTAATATGTCTGGGAAAAGTACTTTCCTTAGAACAATTGGAATAAATACAATTCTTACTTATATAGGAGCGCCTGTTAACGGTAAGTCTTATAGCTGCCCGTTAGTAAATATTTATACATGCATGAGAATAGGGGATAACCTAGAGGAGAATATTTCATCATTCTATGCAGAAATATTAAGAATAAAGAAATTAATAAGTGCTACTGATAGAGGAGAAAGAGTATTATTCATGCTAGATGAAATATTTAGGGGAACCAATTCTATGGATAGGCATACTGGAGCGGAGATATTAATAAATCAGCTAAGTGAAAGGGAGGCTATAGGACTTGTTTCTACTCATGACCTTGAACTATGCGACTTAGAAGAAAAAAATAGAAGGATAATAAACTATAATTTTAGGGAACATTACGATAATAACGAGATTAAGTTTGACTACAAACTTAGAAAAGGAAAGTCTACTACTAGAAATGCCATATACCTGATGAGAATGGCTGGTATAAACATCTAGTTATTGACAGTAACTATTGATAATAGTAGAATTATACACATATAAAGATGTATCGATTCCATTGTGAATGGTACATCTATAGCTCCAAAATGTTTTAATTATTAAGTATACGTTTTGGAGTTTTATTATATAAATAATTAAAGAGTATATGGTGAAATATGAAAACGAAAGTTAATTTGGTAGTTGTTTTAGTTTTAATTTTGTTTCTCTTAGCATCTACGACTTATGGTTGGCAAAAATCTGTTAAAGCAGATGTTAGAGGGGACGAAGCTGTAGTAAACAGCTTGAAAGATAATATGAATAAATTCTGCAAAGACATAGGCCCAAGAGATTATAATAACTATGATAACTTGGAAAAAAGCAAAAAGTACATAATGGACAAATTCGAATCTATGGGATATAACATATGCGTGCAGGATTTCCAAATTGGAGATAAAACCTTTTCTAATATTACTGCAACGAAGAATTGTGTAAATAACAATAAAAATGCAAAAACAATACTTGTAGGAGCTCACTATGATTCTTCCACTGCGGCTGCTGATGGTGGGGCTACTGGTATTTCGGCACTATTAACTCTAGCTGATTTATATAAGGGTAGTAATTCAAACTATAATGTGAGATTTGCAGCCTTTGTTAACGGAGAAAAAGTATTTGCTAATACTAATCAGATGGGGAGTAAAGTATACTCTGACTACATAAAGAATGACAAACAAAATATTGAAAGTGTTATAATATTAGATTCATTAGGATATTATTCTGATAAATCACTTTCTCAACGATATCCTTTCATAGGTCCAGTAATGCCTAATAAAGGGAATTTCTTAGCCATAGTAGGAAATTCTAGCTCGGATAATTTGACTAAGGGTGTTACTAATTATTTTGAAAAAAGCTGTAATGTCCCAGTTAAGTCTATAAAAGAAGGGCTTCTTATTGGGTCAGATATTAAAGATAGTTATTCATTTTCAGAAAATGGATTTAAAACTATACTTGTAACAGATACATCAGTCTATAGATTTGACGATATTAATAAAGCTGATGATAGTATTAAAAATATCAACTTCGACTATATGAGTTGCATTGTAAAAAATATAAAGGACTATTTAATAAATTACTAAATTAGTATATAATTAATATATTATACGAAATTATATTGAATAAACTTTTTCAAATTCAATATAATTTTTTTCTTTTTAAACATGTACGGAGGTAAACAAATGAATTTTGAAGGAAACCAAAATAGATTTATAAATTCTAAGCATCTCGGTGTACAAGTAATAAAAGGTTCTTTACATACAGGAAAGACTTCAGCTGCATTATATCGTACTATGAATTTAAAGAATAATTATTGTTTGTATGAAAGTGATAAGATAGTATTCGTTACCAATAATCATAGAAACAAAATCAATGCTAAATCATTTTATGATTCAACCGTTAAAAAAATAAAAACAAGTAATATAACCAATGTCATTAAGTTAAGAAATAAATATTATAGTTATGGAACAGAGTATGTTTACAAATACATACCTGTTCTTTTTTTGTATAACAATTTACATATACTAATTTTTATCAAAATATTAGAAAAAGCTTGACAAATAGTTAGAAAAATGTGGCGAAGCCCCTTAAATATAATGTTTTTTAGGAGGTTCGCTCATGAACGAATATGCAGATTTTATAAAGAATAAATTAGATACGGTATTAAAGGAAATGCATGAATACTCATGGTTATTTGTCAACGACCCCGATAAGGATTTCACTAGAAATAGAAAGTTGAATTTTAAAGAGATGCTAAATATTTTACTTTCTATTGGAGGCAGTAGCTTAAACCTTGAGCTTCTAAAATACTTTTCATATGATACTGAATCAGCCACTTGCTCCGCGTTCGTTCAGCAGCCGCAAAAGATTCTCCCTGAAGCACTTAATTATCTTTTTAGTAAGTTTACATCATTAGCAGTAAGCCCTAAATATTATAATGGCTATCGATTATTGGCAGTTGATGGTTCAGATTTATGTATTGCACATAATCCTAAAGATGAAAAAAATCATTTTCAAGCTACTGAAAATTCAAAAGGATATAACCTTCTTCACTTAAATGCTATGTATGATTTATGTAGTAGAACATATATGGATGCAGTTATTCAATCAGGTAGAGAAGAAAATGAATTTCAGGCATTAATTGACATGGTAGATCGCTCTAATATTAATGATAAAACTATAATAATAGCCGACCGTGGATACGAAAGTTATAATGTCTTTGAACATATCATAAAGAAAAAATTGGAATTATGTTATAAGAGTTAAAGATATACATAGTAATGGAATAGTATCAGGAATATCTATACCTAATGATGAAACATTTGATATAGAGCATAGTATTTTGCTGACTAGACGTCAAACTAATGATATAAAGGCACATCCTGAAAAATATAAGTTTATGCCTGCTAATCAAAGGTTTGATTATCTTCCAGTTAAAGATAAAGGAACTTATCCGGTAAACTTTAGAGTTGTTCGATTTCCAATATCAGACAACACTTACGAAGTTATTATTACTAATCTTAGCAAAGAAGAGTTTTCAATAGAGAATCTTAAAGAAATATACCACATGCGTTGGGGAATTGAGACATCATTTAGAGAATTAAAGTATGCCATTGGGTTAACAAGTTTTCATTCTAAAAAGGCGGACTACATCATACAAGAGATATTTGCAAGACTCACCATGTATAACTTTTGTGAAATAATAACAACACAGGTAGTTGTACAACAGAAAAACAGAAAATACAGCTATCAAGTTAATTTCACTATGGCCATAGCAGTTTGTATGCAATATTTCAGATGTAGTAATGTAGCTTCACCTCCTAATGTTGAAGCACTAATTAAAAGAAATATATTACCTGTTCGAAATGGCAGAAAAGACCCTCGCAAAGTCAAAACCAAATCGGCAGTTAGCTTCATATATAGAGTAGCATAAATTTATGCTAATATAAATTTTTTTTTTACAGAGATTTTACTCTGTCTTATTTGCATGCAAAAAAATATACAATACAAAAGAAAAAAGCCAGTTGAAAGCATATACACTTTCAATTGACTTTAATTTTGCTGTGGCAAAACATTAACTTAATGACATTGGTAATATAACCTTATTTTCGTTAATGGAGAATGATATAGAGTTTTTATCTCTAGATGAGTTAGTTGATGTGTTTTTCAACAAGTATATAACAAATAATAAGATTTCATTAGGTGAAATATCTGAAGCAGACAAAATATCACTTTTAAAAAATGTGCTTAGCATCAATGAGAACGGAATAAACAAGATAAAGACTTTAAAGAATAGTTCTGTATATTTTTTATTGGACGAAATCCAATGGATAAAAGCTAGCTTGCTGTCTAAAGAAGAGTACATGGAAGTGAATAGAAGAGGAAGAGGAAAGCCTATAAGAAAGAATTCCATTGTAAGAGAACTACTATATGAGATGTATATAGAATATAAAGAAATGATGACAGCTAAAAAACTTATTGATAAGTATGATAAGGTTGAGCTAGCAAAGGCAATGGTAGCGGATAGCAATAATAGATATATACATATATTTTTAGATAACTGTGAGAACTTGACTAGAAGTGAGCTTAATTTCATAAGAGCTTTCTATGACAAGAAGGATTATTCATCATTTACTTATCTGATAAATAGCATTGATGTTACGGAAAGACATGCTTGGCTTAAGAATGGAATAAAGCTAAATTATTTAGATGATATTGAAATATCAAGGAATTATAGATTTACCTCAGCTGCCAGCAAGAAGCCAAATGAATACTCACTAGAAAAGTTTAAATATATAAATCTTAAACATAGAAGTGAACATTCATTTCTAATAGATGGAGCATCCACTAAACCTGAAATTATAATTGATTGGAACGCTAAACAAGAAGTTATAAAAGAAGATGATTTAGTAGAAGTACCAATGTATAGCGATATAGCAGCTGGTGAGCCAATACCGATGAACGGAGAGCAAGAAAGTAATTTTTATATACCATATAATTGGATTAGAGGAAAGAAGGATAACTTCATACTTCATGTAAAGGGTGATAGTATGATAAATGCTAATATCAATGATGGAGATTTTGTTGTAATTAGAAGACAGCAGTCTGCGGATCATAACGATATAGTAGCAGCGGAGATTGAAGGAAGTGCTACGCTTAAAAGACTAAACTTAAAAGATAAGACACCATATCTTATGCCTGAAAATCCAAAATATCAGCCTATATCCTTGGAAAATAAGGAAGCTTCTATATTAGGAGTTGCTATAGGTGTAATTAAGCAAATATAGAGTTCATATTTAATATACTTATTATACAAAGAAATAAAGATAATAGACTTAGACATGAGTTCTTATTATATAGATAAGACAATATGTGCAAAAAGACCACTAATGAAAAATAGTGGTCTTTTTATTATCTATAAATTTGAATTTTGTATAAATTTATATATAAGCGTTTATAGAAATTTTTAGCAAAAATTTTATTTTTATCGACTAAATAAAAGTGAAATAAATAACTATTTATGGCATAATTATAATAAGAGATATGATGAGGGGATGAGGCAATGGGATATGTTATAATTGATTTAGAATTTAATAATCTAAAGAATATAACTAAGTATTATCCTAATTTTTATAACATGTATGGAGAACTGAAAGAAGCTGAGTTGGAAAATGAGATAATAGAAGTAGGAGCAGTTAAGCTTGATAAGATGATGAATTTTATAGGAAATTTCAAGACCTATGTAAGGCCAGCTTTATTTAAAGTTTTAAATCCCAAAATAACTGAAATAACAGGTATAACTGAAATTAATTTAAGTTCAGGAATAACCTTTATTGAAGCAATGGACAAACTTAGGGAATTTGTTGATAATGATTCAATAATATGCTCTTGGGCTAAGGATGATATAGCAGAGATATTTAGAAATGCATGCTATCATAACTATAAAGATGTAGGCTGGTTGAAGGAATATCTAGATATACAAGAATATGCCACCAAGATTTTGGCTCATAAGAAATCTTTAAGTTTAAAGAATGCCTTAGAGGAGCTAAAGATAAGAGTTGATGAAAGCAAGCTACATGATGCCCTAAACGATGCACTTTATACTTCTGAAGTCTTTAAAAGGCTTTTTAACAATAGAATAATAAAGAATTATATTGTAAAAGATGTTTATAATATGCCTGCTATTATGGTAAAAGACCTTCAAAATTATGAGATTGATAATACCAAGTTAGATTATAGATGTCCAAAATGTAAGACAGAAATTAATATTGAAAGACCGTTGAAGCTTTTTAGTTGGAGATTTATGGGGATAGGGAAATGTCCTAAATGTAATACAAAAGTACTGCAAGAGGTTATAGTGAAGAAAACCATAAGCGGTGATGAAATTTATAGTAATGTAAACAGTATACTTAATGATATGGAGTATACAGATTACTACTATAAATTTGATAAGGCAAACTAATAATTAGTTTGCTTTTTTATTCTTTAAAGGGTGCTTCGCCGACTTTTTCATTGTTTAAGAATAGTGTAAAATTTTTTATTAGCTAAACCTAGTTGTACTTAAAGACAAAGGCATAAGTTAAAGTTCTATTATCCCATCTTACACATAAGCCAATGTTTGATATATTTGTGCTTAATAGTTCTTGTTTGTAAGCATCTAGTAAGATGCTAGCTACTAATTTATTGTTATATTGAAGAGGGGGAGTTAATCTTTCTCTATATATGCAAAACACAGTATCATTGTCATTATCATTCCATGTAAAAGCATCTTTTTCTATGGTAAGCTTATTTAGGTAATGAGCTGCTGTAGTATCTAAATCAGAAGAGAAATGAAAAGGTGATAGGGAATAGTTCAATCTAATTTTATTAATATTAACTAAACAACTGTTTTTGCAAATTTCCTCAAAACTTATAGATGGGTTATTAGTATTTGTGGCATTACATTTTTTTAATGGTGTGAAAAGTAGTAAGTAGCTAATAAATATAAAAATCAATATTGAAAGTTTTTTCATAAAATCACTCCTATATTTATTATTCCATTGGAGGTAAATAATATACTAGAATTTTATTTAGAAGAAGTTATTATTGTTAATGTTTATAAAGTGTAAATTAATACAATTGTTATAACATTTGAACAATATATATGTTAGAATAATTATAGTGAACTATAATAATATTTTCGTTTTGGAAAGGATAAGGTATGAATATTGCATTTTTTCTAACACCTAAAAATGAAGTAATATATGAGAATACAGATGCAACCATGAGACAGGTAATGGAAAGAATGGAGCATCACGGTTACACAGCTATTCCTTTGATTGATAAAAATGGTAAATATGTTGGGACTCTTACTGAGGGGGATCTTCTTTGGAAGCTAAAAAATACACCAGATCTAAATTTTAAAAACACTAATAATGTGAAGGTAAAAGAAATATATAGAAGAGTTAATCATAAAAGTGTCTCAATAAATGCAGATATAGAAAGTATAATATCTCTTTCAATTTCTCAAAATTTTGTTCCGGTAGTTGATGATAACGGTACCTTTATAGGTATAATAAAAAGAAGTGACATAATAAATTATTGCTACAATACATTGAAAAGTACAATTGCGTAAATATGTTTAAAAAGCTATCCATAAGGGTAGCTTTTTTTGTTAGTTAAATATAGTAATTTCAGGGGAAGAACAGATGCTGGTATGAACTGTAAAATAGATATATTATCTGACCGCGAGATATTCCTCACATATATCTGGAGAGGAATATGTATAAAAATGTGATAATTATTATCATTTGTATGAAATTATGATATAATTCTATTAAAGATAACTACTAATAACAGGAATTAGTAGGTGAGGTAATGGATATATGAACAAGAGGTGAGAGAAGATGTTGATGATAATATCTCCAGCAAAAACGCTGGATTTTGAAAAGGTTGATATAGATTTAAAGTTAACTACTCCAAGATTTTTAAATGAAGCAAGGATGCTTATAGAAGAGTTAAGAAAAAAGACACCAGAAGATATAAGCAGATTGATGAAGCTTAACTTACAGTTAGCTGAATTGAATCATACTAGATACTTTCAATGGAAGGAAACTAAAGGTGATATAGATAAGCAAGCTGTTTTAGCTTTCAAAGGAGAAGTTTACAGGGGACTGAGGGCATATGATATGAATATAGAGGAATTAGAGTATGCAGATAGACACTTAAGAATCTTGTCTGGATTGTATGGAATACTAAGACCATTAGATGCTATAAAGCCCTATAGACTAGAAATGGGTATTAAGTTAAAGAACGGTGCTAATAAGGATCTATATGGCTTTTGGCAGGATAAGATAGCGAAGGATATAGATAGCGAATTGGAAAATCATAAGGAGAAGATTATATTGAATCTTGCTTCTGAGGAATATTATAAAGCCATAAAGAATTATATAAAAAGTCCAGTAATAGATATAACCTTTAAGGATAGAAAAGCAGGAGTATATAAGATAATACCTGTATACGCTAAAAAAGCTAGAGGATTAATGGCCAGATACATAATAAAAAATAAGGTAGAGTCCTTAGAAGAAATCAAAAATTTTGATTTGGAAGACTATAGCTATTCAGAAGAAATGTCTTCAAAAAATAATCTTGTTTTTTTACGCCATTCCATCTGAAAAAATCATTTAATTCTAATTGCTCGCTCATATAGCATCTCCTTCTTGACCACTTAATTTAATCAATAGTCTTAAGAAAGGTTAGCTTAAGCTAAAATATAAATGCTAACTTAAAAAGGGTTTTTTAAATTTAGGAGGTGTTAAAATAGTTTATTTGAATTATAAATACACCTCACTAAATAGTGCTAAAGATATATCCAAGGTAGAATTTTATAGTATAGCATACTAAAGATCACATGGATAAAAAGTTAATCTGAGTAAAATATTAATATTGACAAATAAAAACATCAGTATTAATATATAAGCATACCACCCCCCTAGGGGGGGGTGAGGTGGAGGTGTGGTATGAACGACGAAAAGAAGAAAGCTCTTCAGGCTCTTAAGACTTGCAAAGGACAGATAGAAGGTATCATAAAAATGATTGAAGAAGATAGATATTGCATAGACATATCTAATCAAATAATAGCTTCGCAAGGGCTTCTAAAGAGGGCTAATAAACTAATATTGAGACAGCATATGACTCATTGTGTAAAAGCAGCTATTAGAAGAGAATATGATCAAGAAGAAAAGATAAACGAAGTAATGGATATTTTAGATAAATTAA
This sequence comes from Clostridium manihotivorum, assembly GCF_004015185.1. Classification (GTDB taxonomy): domain Bacteria; phylum Bacillota; class Clostridia; order Clostridiales; family Clostridiaceae; genus Clostridium_AR; species Clostridium_AR manihotivorum. The sequence continues at coordinate 1,646,461 of NZ_CP025746.1, forward strand.
TAGATAAATAAAGGAGGAAATATGACTACTAAAACTCTAAAAATAGAAGGTATGACTTGTGCAGCTTGTGTACGAAGAGTAGAAAGAGCTGTAGCAAAGTTAGAGGGAGTAAACGAAGCATTAGTTAATTTGGCCACAGAAACCCTCAAGGTATCTTTTGAAGAAGAAAAATTATCACTAAATGATGTTGAGGCAGCAGTTGATAAAGCAGGCTATAAAGCAGTTTCAGCCATCAAGCATGCAAGAGTTGGAGTGCAAGGAATGACTTGTGCTGCTTGTGTAAGCAGAGTAGAGAGATTTGTTAGAAAGGTAGATGGAGTTGAGAAAGCAGATGTAAACTTAGCAGCTGAAACTCTAACTGTTGCATTCGATTCAGATATAATACGACTTTCTGATATAAAGAAAGCAGTTGAAAAAGCTGGTTATAAGGCGGTAGAAGAGGAAAAGGAGGATGAGCATAGAGATAGAAAACAGCAAGAAATAGATTCTATGAAGAAGCGACTTATAGTTTCAATAGTATTTACTGTTCCGCTTCTTATCATAGCTATGGGACATATGCTTGGGATGCCACTTCCTAGTTTTATAGATCCACATCACCACCCCCTTAGTTTTGGTATGGTTCAGCTTATACTTGCATCTATTGTTATAATAGCAGGTAGAAAATTCTTTATAGCAGGGGTTAAAAACCTTATACAACTCAGTCCTAATATGGATAGTCTTATAGCCATAGGTACATCAGCAGCATATTTGTATGGATTATTCGCTATATATAAGATAAGCCAGGGCAATATGGAATATACCATGGATTTATATTTTGAATCTGCAGGTACAATCCTTACTTTAATAACTTTAGGTAAATATTTAGAGGCAATAACTAAAGGAAAGACCTCTGAAGCTATTAAGAAGCTTATGGGATTAACACCAAAGACGGCAGTAATTTTAAAGGACGAAGAAGAAAAAATAATAGCTATAGATGAAGTAGAGGTTGGAGATATTATTATAGTTAAGCCAGGAGAAAAGCTTCCTGTAGATGGAACTATAATAGAGGGACTTACGTCTATTGATGAGGCAATGCTTACAGGAGAGAGTATACCAGTAGAAAAAACTGTTGGTGACACTGTATATGGAGCAAGTATCAATAAAAACGGAATGATAAAGTATAAGGCTACAAAGGTAGGTAAGGATACTGCGCTTTCTAGAATTATAAAACTAGTTGAGGATGCCCAAGGGTCTAAAGCTCCTATTGCAAAGATGGCAGATATAATATCAGGATACTTTGTACCGGTAGTTATAGGGCTTGCGCTTATATCAAGTTTGACTTGGGCTATATTTGGTCATGGAACTATATTCTCACTTACAATCTTTATATCAGTACTAGTTATAGCGTGTCCTTGTGCCTTAGGGCTAGCAACCCCTACTGCAATAATGGTTGGTACAGGTAAAGGTGCAGAGTTTGGAGTTCTCATAAAAAGTGGTGAAGCACTAGAAACAAGCTATAAGATAAATACAGTTGTTTTTGATAAGACTGGAACAATAACTGAAGGGAAGCCTAAGGTTACAGATATAGTAGCTATTGATTTAAATGAAGATCAATTGCTTGCTTATGCAGCAGCTGCAGAAAAAGGCTCAGAACATCCTTTAGGTGAAGCTATTGTAGCAGAAGCTGAGTATAGAGGACTTGAATTGAGCAAACTAGATAGTTTTAAAGCAATACCAGGAAAAGGAATAAGTGTGGTTATTGAAGGTAAAACAATAGTTCTTGGTAATAAAAAGTTATTTATAGATGAAGATATTATTATAGGAGATTTGGAAGAGAAGGCTGAAAAGTTATCAAGAGAAGGAAAAACCCCTATGTATTTATCAGTTGATGATAAAATGTCAGGAGTGATTGCCGTTGCAGACACTGTTAAGCAAAATAGTAAGAATGCTATAAAGGCCTTGCATAAGATGGGGATAGAAGTTGTTATGCTTACTGGAGATAACAAGAATACTGCAGAAGCTATAGCAAGAGAAGTAGGAATAGATAGAGTTGTGGCAGAAGTAATGCCGGAAGATAAATCTAGAAAGGTAAAGGATATACAAGCTGAAGGAAGAAAGGTTGCGATGGTAGGAGATGGGATCAATGATGCGCCAGCACTAGCTGCTGCAGATGTTGGTATTGCAATTGGTTCAGGTACAGATGTAGCTATAGAATCAGCTGATGTAGTTTTAATGAGAAGTGATATCTTAGATGTTATAACAGCTATAGATCTTAGTAAGAAGACTATAAGAAATATAAAACAAAATCTTTTTTGGGCCTTTGGGTATAATACCCTTGGTATACCGGTAGCTATGGGAATCTTATATGCCTTTGGCGGACCGCTACTAAATCCTATGCTAGCTGCCTTTGCCATGAGCTTTAGCTCAGTTTCAGTACTATTAAATGCCTTGAGACTTAAAAACTATAAACCATTAATTTAATTATAATAGTTTAAGCTGCCTGCTAGGAAGGAGCTGTGAAATATACTCTTTTCTAGCAAGGTTTAAAATATAGGCTATGTTTAAGAATAACTTGAAAAAGGCACTTTAACGCAGCCAAAATATATTATTATATAAAAGGAGAGATGCAACATGAGTAAAAATGTAAAAATAGAAGGAATGTCTTGTATGCATTGCGTAAAGCATGTAGAAAATGCTTTATCAGCATTAGAAGGAGTAGAAAAATTTAAGGTTGAAGTTGGATCAGCTGTTGTTGAAGGAAATGTTTCTGACGAAGCCTTAAAGAATGCAATTGAAGAAGAAGGATATGACGTAGTATCTATATCTTAATATAAGCTAAAGGCTGCCTGGTTCTCTAGGCAGCCTTTAGTTTATGGTAGATATTAACTTTATAGATCAGCACTTTCAAAGGTCTCTACGATAAAATCGAATTCACTTGGATCAGATATTTCACCGTAATTATCCTCAGATATTCCAGGATAGTAGTACAATATAAATTTCTCATCCTTATCAAACACATTTTGGATTATTATATATTGTCTATCTAGTTCACAATCTTGAAGAGTAGCTAGTACATTATATTTAGTACTTCTTCCAGTATTATTGTTAGTAAGATCTAGAGTAAAGTTTTTATGATATGTGACATTTATTTTTTCGTGATCACAGCTTTTTATAAAGGAGTTGTTTCTACAACCTCTACAGCTATTAAAACTACATTCCTTAACGCAGTTTAGGCATGCGCAGCTTGAACAGTTCTTTAATTGAACAAAATCATCAATATGATCCTTCTTAAAAGAAGTAAGCAAACCCTCGTATTTGTTACCTTTGAAAAGTCCGCCTATGAAAGAACTACTCTTATTGTCTGTCTCAGCTGCATTTAGTAATTCTATATATTTTTTTAATACATCTCTTTTAACATTATATTTTCTTATTTTTAGAGTTTTTTCAGAAAGGAATGGGGCTACGTTATCTAGTCCGTAGCTTATATCAACATATACTTTTCCCCAAACCTCCTTTTCTGATTTTACAAATTCCAAGTCATTGCTCATATAATTCACCTATCATATTCTAGTATTAAGAATTTTTGTACTTAGCAAGTTCTGCATCTAAGTCTGTAGTGTCTAAAGATTCGAATTCTTTATCTAATGAGTCTACTTCTCTTAAGTCACCAAGACCTTCAGCAAGAGCTTCTTTTCTTTGTATCTTTCTTTCGATATCATCTACAGATATTGAATTTGATTTAGATTGAACATTTGCAAGTATTTCATTAACTTGTTTAGATGCTTCAGCATTGCTATATCTAGCAGCAGCTTCATCTCTGTAACTTCTAGTTTTTTGGATTTCTTCTTCTAAAGCTCTAAGATTTTTCTTAATAAGCTCTGCTTTTGCAGAAGCCTCATTATAACTTGCTTTTAAGGATTCATATTTCTTATCTGCATCAAGTTTTCTTTGAAGAGCTTTCTTAGCTAAATCTTCATTACTCTTTGCAAGAGCTAACTTAACTTTTTCATCGTATTCTTCAGATTCTTTTTTAGCTGCAGACATTTTCTTTTCAATTTCATGAACGTTACCTAAGATTTGAGCAGATGAAAGCTTAGCTTTATTTAAGTTTTCTTCCATATCTCTTACCTTTTGGTCCAATAATAGTATTGGATCCTCCATATTGTCTAATGTGTCATTTACCTTTGCCTTGAACATATTTGATATTCTTGATAAAACTCCCATGATATTTCCTCCTATTATCTTCTTCTCATATATTTTTTTATTAAGTGAATAATTAAAAGTATTATTATTATTGTAAATAATATTTTGAATACACTACCTATCACACTGACAGGGGATCTGTATCCTAAAAATGGACTACTGTATCCAGAGTAGTGACTTCTACCGAAAAATGGTATTGGTATCGGTATATAGGTTCTTTTTGATCCACCATTGTAGGATGATGATCCACTTGAGGAAGAACCACTAGAGCTTGAACTACTTCCAGATGATGAACTACTGCTTGAGTCAGGTTTTGAATTGGAAAAGGAACCTGATTTGTACCCACTACTTGATGACTTAGAACCACTTGTTGCTTTCGAAGGCGATGAACTTGAACTGCTACTGGAACTTGATTTGCTACTGCTTGAACCTGAGAATGAACCTGACTTAAAACCACTGCTGGAAGACTTAGAAGAACTAAATGATCCAGATGACTTGAAGCTAGAGGATTTTCCTCCGATTGCTGCTGCGTAAACAGTCTTATTATTGCTTAATCCACCAAAAGCATTGACACAATCTAAACTATAACTTGAAAAAATAAATATGAGTGTGAGCACTAACCCAAACAAAAAGCGCTTTTTATTTTGGTTTATGATAACCACCTCCACCGTATCGCCCTGCGATGTTTTTATTATATGGTATTGTTAACTATATTTCAATATAAAATATAACCTATTTTGTCCTAAAAGATATCATATTATGATTTTGTTTAATGCAGTCTCGTTCAAGCTCACTATATCTGATGGTTTCTTTGATTTTCTTCAAAAATATGAGTTATTGTATAACTTGTTATAGAATTAATAAAAACTTTTTTAGAAAAAATATTAATTTATATATGCTTGCATGGTGATCCACAGAATTCGGGAGAAGCTTATCACCAGAACCCGAGAATTTATAACAAGTATGAATTAAGTTTGCATAAAGGTTATCTATAAATTATATCATAGCTGACTATAATAATTATAATTGATTTGAAGTATTTGGCAAAGTAAATTTTGGTTCAGTTTACATCTTGTTTAAAAAGTTTTACTTATGTAAAATTAGAAGTATCATAAATAAATTAATGAATAAAATCATTGATTCTAAGGAGAGTGTGTTATGGAGAAAGAATTAACTCAGGATATGTCAATGGGAGCTATGATGGATAGCTACGATTTCAAAAAAATCCATTCAGGAGAAATAGTAAGAGGAAAAGTAATAAAGGTTACAAAGGATGAAGTGTTTGTAAACATTAACTATTTCTCTGACGGTATAATAACTAGAAGTGAAGTTAGCGATGATTTTGATGGAGAATTAAGCGAATTATTAAATGTAGATGATGAAATAGATGTAATGATAATAAGTACTGATGATGGGGAAGGTAATGTTGTTTTATCTAAGAAAAAAGCAGATGAGATAAAAGTTTGGGATGATATAAGAAATGCCTTTGAAAGCAAGGCTAATATCGACGTCAAAATAAAAGAGCAAGTTAAAGGTGGTTTCATAGCTGGATATAAGGGGATAAGAGTATTTATTCCAGGTTCTCAAGGTGCATTTGAATGGAGAGATAATTTTAATGAAAGTATTAATACAGTAGTTGAGGTAGCTATTATAGAATTTGATGAAGACAAAAAGAAAGTTGTTGCTTCTAGAAGAGCTGTTGAGACACAAGAAAGAGAGAAGAAGAAAGAGGATCTTTGGAAGTCACTAACCGTAGGCCAGAAGATAACAGGAAAAGTAGCTAGACTAGTAAAGTTTGGAGCTTTTGTAGATTTAGGTGGTGTTGAAGGACTTATTCATATTTCTGACCTTTCTTGGAAGAGAATAAATGATCCGTCAGAAGTAGTAAGTGTTGGCGATGAAGTAGAAGTATTTATACAAGAATTAGACCAAAAAAAGGGCAGAATTTCATTGGCGCTTAAGGATGTAGCTACAGATCCATGGAGTAATGTAAAGTCAAAATATAAAGTCAATGATGTGGTTAAAGGAAGAGTGGTAAAGTTTATGAATTTTGGAGCCTTCGTAGAACTAGAACCAGGGGTAGAAGGTCTTGTTCATATTGGAGAGATATCAGAAGATAATATTGCAAAACCATCAGATGTATTAAAGATTAATGATATGGTAAAAGTAAAAGTATTAGATATAGTTATAGATGAAAACAATCATAAGATAAGTCTAAGCATTAAAGAAGCTACTGAAAGATCCAAAGAATACTTGCAGTACAATGATAGCGAAGAAGGTGCAAGTTTAGGAGAGCTTTTTGGGGACTTATTTAAGAAACTATAAGCAGGATTAGGAGGAGTAATGGAAAGTAAAAGCTCTAGACCATTTTATCTTCAATCTGATAAAAGCAACTTAAGAATTAAGATTACTATAGGAGTTATACTTTTGGTTTTGGCACTTACTACTCCACCATTATTTATTATTTTGATTGCATACGCAGTATATGTAGTCTTGCAGATAAAGAAAAATAAAAGTGAAGAAGTAAAGAAATTTGAAGAGATACTACATTTATACTTTGATAAAGACTATAGACAATGTCTAGATAGATGTGAAGAATATAATTACAAAGATAATTTGAAGATACATATAATAAAGGCTTTATGCCTATATGAAATTAAAGATTATCAAGGATATATTCATTTAATAAGCAGTTTGTCAGATAAAAGATTAGATGAGGACATAGATGTAGTGCTAAAATTAGCTCAATCTTATGAGTACACTGAGCAATCAGATAAGGCTAAGGAAACTTATAAAAGACTTGTAAAATATCACCCTAATAGTAAGTTTCTAAAAGATAAGCTAGGATAAATCTCTTGTGTAGGTGCAGTAAAGAATAGGGTAAATAACAACTTAATATAAACAATAGACTTTGTACCTAAAAAATGACCATGCATAGAGGAGATATTCCTATTTATGCATGGTTGTTTTTGTTTTAAAACAAAGAAATTATTTTCTAAAATTAGGTTTTGTAAATTTCAGCATATTTAAAGTAGTTTTTAGAGTATGAAGTAAAAAGCACATTATACTTTTACTAGCAAACTTCTTAAATACTTTGAAAAGGCCAAGATAAGTAAAAATACATAACTATAGTTTCTCTATCTTAAGCATATTAGTACCACCAGTGTGAGCTGTAGGCATGCCAGCGGCAACCATTATATTTTCACCAGTAGTTGCTATGCCAACTGCTCTTGCAGCATTCTTAGCTTCATTTATGATTTCATCTGTAGTGCTAAATTCGTTACAAAGTTTAGGGATAACTCCAAAGTTTAAAGATAGATGTCTTCTTACAGTTTCGTTAGGAGTTATTGCTATTATTGGACAACTAGGTCTGTATTTAGATAATAATTTAGCTGTAGCTCCACTTTGAGTTGCTGCAACAATTGCTTTTGTAGGAAGTTTAAGAGCGGTTTTAGCAGCTGAGTAGCTTATAGCATCTCCAAAGGCTGAGAGACTAGGCTCTTTTAATCTTCTCATAAGATGTTCATAATCTAGATTAGCTTCAGCTTCCTTGGCGATTCTAGACATAGTGCTTGCAGCCTCAAGTGGATAGTGTCCAGATGCGCTTTCACCACTCAACATTATAGCATCTGTTCCATCAAATATAGCATTACATATATCACAAGCTTCTGCTCTTGTAGGTCTTGAATTTCTTATCATTGAGTCTAGCATCTGTGTTGCAGTTATTACTATCTTACCTGCTTCGTTACATTTTCTGATTATAGATTTTTGTATTATTGGGACTTTTTCTATAGGAATTTCAACACCCATATCACCTCTAGCTACCATGATTCCATCAGAAACTTCTATGATATCATCGATGTTGCTTACTCCTTCTTGACTCTCTATCTTAGATATTATCTTTATGTCACAGCCGCCATTTTCTGCTAGTAAAGATCTTATTTCTGTAACATCAGAAGCCTTTCTTATAAAAGATGCAGCTACAAAGTCAACACCCATTTCACATCCAAACTTTAAGTCTTCTTTATCCTTATCTGTAACTGCTGGAAGTTTAATTTGTACGTTAGGGACATTTACCCCTTTATGGTCTTTCATGGTTCCACCGATTACAACAGTACAGATTATATCTTTTCCTTCTACTTTATCAACTCTAAATTCCAGTAGCCCATCGTCTACAAGAATTGTTCCACCTGGCTGTATGTCTTCGTATAGCACATCATAGGATATGGAACACTTTGTTTCATCGCCAAGTATCTCTTCACCACATTTAAATATAAACTTATCTCCTTCGTTAAGATTTGCTTCACCATTGGCAAAGTTATGAGTTCTTATCTTAGGTCCCTTTATATCCATTAGTATAGCTGTGGATGAATTAAGCTCAGTTCTTAGTCTCTTTATTAGATCAATTTTTATCTTATGGTCTTCGTGAGTTCCATGGGAGAAGTTTAATCTTGCTGCACTCATACCTATTTCAATAAACTTTCTTAATATTTCCTCATTGTCGCTAGCAGGGCCAATTGTAAAAATCATTTTAGTTTTTTGCATATAAACACCTCACAATTATTATTTTTTGAATCATAATTCAAATATTTCTGAATTTTTTATTGATTAAAGAGTCATAATTTATATAAATCTTTGAAGAATTATATCTTGATATAAATAAAAATGCTCATATAAGCTAATGAATAAAAAACATGACTGGCAGTAAAGTCTTACTAGTTATTCTTATATTTAAAAAATATTTGTATAATATAAGGAAATCTTTGAAAATAGATTTTAGAAAAGTGTTACAGTATTCAATGGCTCAGTTATAATTTATCCAAAATAAACGGATTTAATTATAGCTATAATTACTAAGTATATTATTAAGATTTTAGGGCTTCATGAATATAGGTATTAAAAATTTATGTATTTATAGGATTATTATGCTATATTATATTTATAAAATCTTATAGCTATATAGTATTATTTTACCATAGAATTTTAATAATGAAAGGAAGATGTAGTAAAAATGGGAATTTTATCGCATTTAGAACCAAGTAAAGTTTTTTATTATTTTGAAGAAATCTCTAAGATTCCGAGAGGTTCAGGAAATGAAAAAGAGATTAGTGATTACCTTGTAAGTTTCGCTAAGAATCATAACCTAGAGGTTATACAAGATTCTAGTTTAAATGTAATAATAAAAAAGCCTGGAACAAAAGGCTATGAGAATGCACCAACTGTAATAATTCAAGGACATATGGACATGGTATGTGAAAAAAATAAGGGTACAGTTCATGACTTTGAAAAAGACCCACTTAAGTTAAGAATAGAAGGGGATAATGTATTTGCAACAGGAACAACTCTCGGGTCTGATAATGGTATAGCAGTTGCCTATGGCTTAGCTATATTAAGCTCAGATGATATAGAGCATCCACCTCTAGAGGTTCTTATAACTTCTGACGAAGAAGCAGGAATGGGTGGGGCTATGAATGTAAGTCCTGAACACATTAGTGGAAAGATACTTCTAAACTTAGATTCAGAAGAAGAAGGTTTCCTTTTGGTTAGCTGTGCAGGAGGAATAAGAAATAAAGCTGTTTTGAATATACAATGGGAAGCTGTCAAGAGTGGCGTAGCTAAGGCTGAGGTTAGAGTCAGAGGTCTAAAAGGCGGACACTCTGGAATGGAGATAAATAAAGAAAGAGGAAATTCTAACAAGATAATGGGAAGAGTACTTAAGGATATTTTGTCAGAAATAGACTTTAACTTGGTGTCAACTAACGGAGGCTCTAAGAATAATGCTATTCCAAGAGAACATGATTCATTAATAGTTTTTGATGGTGAGAAAACAGAAGCTATTAAAGAAAAGGTTAATAAGTGGAATAAAATATTAGCAAATGAGTTTAAGGCTTCTGATGCTGATGTTAGAATTGAGTTTGAGCTAGTTGATCTAGACGTTCAAAAGGTCTTTTCTAAAGATACTACTAAAAAAGCAGTGGAGCTTCTATACTTATTGCCAAATGGTGTAGATACTATGAGTATGGATATCCCAGGCCTTGTTCAAAGCTCAACTAACTTAGGTGTTGTTACTACTAATGGCACTTCAGTAGAATATGATAGTGCTACAAGAAGTTCAGTAGGATCATTGAAAGATGAAATAATAGAAAGAACTAAAACAGTAGCAGAGCTTTTAGGAGCACAATTCTCAACATCTGCTGACTACCCAGAATGGCAATATAACCCTGAATCAAAGATAAGAACAATTTGCCAAGATGTATATAGGAAGATGAATGGCAAGGATGCAGAAATATTAGCAATTCATGCAGGACTTGAATGTGGATTATTTACTGAGAGATTAGGTTCTGATATAGATATGATTTCATTTGGACCAAATCTATATGATGTTCATACTCCTAATGAACATATGAGTATAAGTTCAGTAAAGAATCTATGGGATTACCTACTTAACGTATTAAAAGAAATAAAATAGTAGAATATTTTAGTTTTCAATTAGATTGAATATGTTAAATAAAGGCTCCGTTAAAGTAACGTTTTGAATTTAAACATAGCCTAAATAAAAGGGTCGCTGAACTTGTTCAGCGACCTTTTTGCAGCTATTCTTTTGGATGAATAGTATAGGAATATTTTATGAGAAATTAAGTTTTCGTAAAGGTTCTCTATAGTACAGGAAGTTTTTAACTTTAGGATATATATATGACATTATTCATATAGTTGAGAAGTAGCTGGTGCTAGAAAAAGATTTCACAAAGCATATTTATGAAAACGTTTTGAAATTTTCTGAGATTAATAAAAAACGACTATAATAAACTAATAAAATATCAATATAAACTATAAAAATATGATAATTATGGAATAAAACATTACTAAAAATAATAATATTTACTAATAGTTCATAATTTTTTTATAAAATTCCTTGACCTCCCATATAAAAATTTACTATAATGTAAAGGTAGTTACAAAGTGGTAACAAATACAACCACATAAAAGCGTGAAAAGGTTAACATTGAAATAGAACGAGAAATACTTATTGGATGATAAATATGAGAGGGGAGAATATTTATGAGGAAAGGACTTAAGATTATAGCAGCATGCTTTTTTTGCTCAACTTTAGCATTTGGACTAGCCTCATCCACAGAGGCGAAGGCAGACACAACGGCGAAGGCAGAACAAGGAGTTGTTGTAAAAACAGCGGAACTTAAGGCAAACAACAAAACAATTAAAGCACCAAAGAATGAAGAAAGTAGTGACTCAAAGTCAAATGGAAATGATAAGTCTAGTGGTAGTGGAAAATCTACTGCTAGTAGTACAAAAGTTTCTAGAGGAGGTACTTCATCTTCAGGTGGCGGGGCTGTTTCCATAGCCTACAATTATTTGGGACGACCTTATGTTTTTGGAGCATCTGGACCAAGAGCCTTCGATTGTTCTGGTCTTACGCAATATGTCTATGCTAAGCTAGGTATTAGCTTGCCACATTATACTGGTGCTCAGTATGCAATGGGAAGTTCTGTATCCAAAGGTAATCTAAGTCCAGGAGACTTGGTATTCTTTAATACTTATGGTCCAATAAGTCATGTCGGTATATATATAGGAGGTGGAGATTTCATACATGCTCCATCTACAGGAAAGAATGTAACTGTCAGTTCATTAAGTGAATCTTACTATGCTAGCAGATATGCTGGAGCTAGAAGATTAATGAAATAGTAAAAAATGCTGGAGAAAGTTTCTTCAGCATTTTTTTTGTTAAGAAAAGTCTAATTCTTTTGTTATATAAACCTAGTAATATCAAGCCTTTAGAATAGCTGCTTAGGGTAAACAGGAAAAGTATATGTCGACTGCCAGATTTTCCGCATGTACATTAGGAAAGGCAGATGAGCAAAAAAAGTCGCTTTAGCGACTTTTTTCTTACTAACTCACTTTAGAAGGAGAGATGCCATAATACTTTTTAAATAACTTGCTAAAATAGTATGCGTCATCATAGCCTACGCTTTTTGCAGCTATTTTTACTGGTAAGCCTTCCACTTCTAAAAGTTCTTTAGCCTTTTCTAACCTTTTTCTTATTAAGTAATTTATAGGTGAATCACCAGTCTCTTCTTTGAATATCTTTGATATATAAACTGGGCTTAAATACATATTCTTTGCAATCTTATCTAAAGATATATCATTCATATAGTTTTCATTCATAAAATCTATTATAGCTTTAACAAGATTTTGCTTATCTGTAGATTCAAAGGCGTACTTTACTGTGTGTTTTGAGTTTTCTTCAAAGTGAGTTTCTCGTAAAAGTACAACAAGAAGTTTCATAACCAGTGCTTTAAGAACTAAATCATATCCAAGAGCATTGTTCTTTTGCTCCTCAATAATTTCATTGCAACATTTGAAAAACTCTTCTTCGTTTTTCTTAAGTCTAATAACTGGAGAGTTGTCTTTTGTTAGTATAAAGTTTTTTCTAAATCCTTCTAATCTGAAATTAGTTATGCCAATATGAAGCTCATGGCCTAGAGAACCTTTACAAACATATTCCTGATGAGATACGCCTGGATTAAAAAGGAGTATATCTCCCTTATCTAATAAAACTTGTTTATTCTCTATGATGTATTTTACTGGTCCATCTAAAATTACGCTTATCTCTATAAAATCATGATTGTGATACTTGGTAGACATAGTATTCTTGTTTATTGCCTCAAAAATGTATAATATCTGAGGATTAAAAGATTGAGCACTTATACCTGTATAACACATTTCTTAGCCCCCTTAAATTAGTACCTTTTAAATATACACCTGTATAAGAATATACATCAATAGTTTAAGAAATTACATTTATCTTTATAATTAATTAAGTAATAATTTATCTGTAGATTTAGCAACAGAATAATAATACTTTAGGTCGAGAGACATGAAGAGAAAGACTAAGTAAGGGGGAGAAAAGAATGGGGAGTTTAAAATGGATATGGGGATATTTGAAAAAGTATAAACTGAAATATAGCGTAGCACTATTTATGGTTTTGATTGCATCAGCACTTAACATGATTAATCCATTTCTTTCTGGTAAGATTGTTGACCAAGTAATAAGTGGTGGAAATAAAAAGATACTTATTTCTATACTGCTTATGATGATTGGAGTTTCTGCACTAAAAGCTATAGATAGATATACCTTTCAGATGATTTTTGAGTTTGTTTCTCAAGATGTAATATTTCAGATAAGAGAAGATCTATATAAAAAGCTTTTAAAGATGGATTTTGAGTACTACAACAATACTAGAACAGGGGATCTTATGGCTAGAATGACTGAAGATACTGATGCTATAAGACACTTTGTGGCCTATGTTGTATATAATGTATTCGAAAACTTAACAGTATTTATATTTGCAATAATAATGATGTTTACTGTAAATGTAAAGTTGACTATAGCACTTATTCTAATTACTCCAGTAATAGGATTTTTAGCCACTAAGATGACAAAAGAAGTTGGGCCTACCTTTTATGCTATAAGAGAGAGCTTTTCTAGACTTAATTCAATGGTTCAAGAGAATATAAGCGGAAATAGAGTAGTTAAAGCATTTGCTAAGGAAAATTATGAAATTGAGAAATTCAATAAGGTCAATGATGACTATAAAGTGAAAAATCTGAAGTCCGCCAGAGTATGGGAAAAGTATCTTCCTGTACTTGATTCTCTTGCAGGGTTGTTATCCGTGATAATGATTTTTGTAGGTGGAATAATGGTTGTGAATGGAGCTATGACAATGGGAGATTTGGTTGTGTTCAATGGGTTTATATGGGCTTTAAACAATCCTATGCGTATGGCAGGCTGGCTTATAAATGATTTCGAAAGGTATGTAGCTTCAACCTATAAGATTAGAGATCTACTCAATGAAGAGGTTAAGATAAAAAATCAAAGAGAAAAGCATGAAGAAATCGGAATTAGAGGGGATATAAAGTTTGAACATGTACATTTCAGATATGATAATGAAGAAATTTTAAATGATATTTCATTTGAAATAAAAGCTGGACAGACAATAGGAATACTTGGACCTACTGGAGCAGGCAAATCTACTTTGGTAAACCTAATCTGCAGGTTTTATGATGTTACTGATGGAAAGATTGAAATAGATGGCATTGATATAAGAAAATTGGATGTAATAAAACTCAGGGATAAGGTAGCAGTGGCCATGCAGGATATATTTTTGTTTTCAGATACTATTGAAGGTAATATAGCCTATGGAAGACCAGAGGCTAGTTTTGAACAGGTAGAAAGAGTTGCCAACATTGCAGGAGCTCATGACTTTATAGTTAACATGCCAGAGGGCTATGACACCATAATAGGAGAAAGAGGGGTAGGACTTTCTGGTGGACAGAAGCAAAGAATAGCCCTAGCAAGAGCACTGCTTAAAAATCCATCTATACTTATATTAGATGATACAACTTCTAGTGTAGATATGGAAACTGAACTAAAGATACATAAGGAGCTTAGGTCTATCTACAAAAGTAGAACTAATTTCATAATAGCTCATAGAATTTCTTCTGTGAAAAATGCAGATTTAATACTTGTTTTAGAGCAGGGTAAAGTGATTGAAAGAGGAACTCATGAAGAGTTAATAAAGAAGAGAGGCTATTATTATAGTGTATACCAAAATCAATTTGGAGATTTTGATACAGTAAGGGGGCTGTGTAATGGCTAGAAATAAATTTGATGTGGATGAAGAGCTTGAAACCAGCTTTAGTTTTCAACATTTAAAAAGACTTTTATCATATATGAGACCTTATAGAAAAGAAATTATAGTAACTGTATCACTTATGTTCTTGGCTAATATAGCAAGCCTTATGGGACCATACCTTATTAAAATCGCTATGGATGATAAGATACCTAATAAAGATATTAAGGGATTAAGTATTCTAGCAGTAATATTTTTATTCACCCTCGTAGTTACAGGAGTGTGCATGAAGCTAAGGATAAGGTCAATGTCTAGGATAGGCCAAAATGTATTGAAGCAGATGAGACTGGATTTGTTTACGAATTTGCAAAGGTTACCGTTCAGTTACTATGATAATAGACCACACGGAAAGATACTTGTTAGGGTAGTCAATTACATTAATTCACTAAGCGACTTGCTTTCCAATGGACTTATTAATCTGATAACTGATAGTTTAAGCTTGTTCATGGCTATTGGCTTTATGATAGCTATAGATGTTAAGTTAACTTTAATAAGTATAGTCTTGATACCAGTACTTCTAGCTTGGGTATTAATACTAAAAAAAGCTCAAAGAAAGGCTTATCAAATATTAAGTAGTAAGCAATCAAACATGAATGCATATATACATGAAAGTATTAATGGCATAAAGGTAACCCAGTCTTTTGCAAGGGAAGAAGAAAATCTAAGGATATTTAGAGAGGTTTGTGATAATTATAGAACTTCTTGGCTAAGAGCAGTAAGAATACAGTTTTTACTTTGGCCATCAGTAGAAATAATATCTACTCTTACAGTTTCATTAATATATATAGCAGGTATTTACTATCTGGCATCAGAAGTATCCATTGGTATTTTGGTTGCTTTCGTAGGATACGTGTGGAGATTCTGGAATCCAATTTTAAACATAGGTAATTTCTATAATTCGATTATAACAGCTATGGCTTACCTTGAAAGAATATTTGAAGCTATGGATGAAAAGCCTTTGGTTACAGATCTTCTAGGTGCATCGGAAATGGAAACAATAAAAGGAGATGTAGAATTTAGGAATATAACCTTTGCTTACGAAGAGGATAAACCTATACTTAAGAATATAAACTTTAAGGTAAAGGCTGGTGAAACTATAGCCTTAGTAGGACCAACAGGAGCAGGAAAGACTACAATTGTAAATCTTCTAAGTAGATTTTACAATATAGAGAATGGCCAGGTTTTAATAGATGGAACTAATATAAGTAATGTAAAACTACAGTCTTTAAGAAAACAAATGGGAGTAATGCTTCAGGACTCTTTTATATTTTCAGGTACCATAATGGATAATATAAGGTATGGTAAGTTAGATGCTACTGATGAAGAAGTAATAAATGCTGCTAAGATTGTTAGAGCAGATGACTTTATATCACAGCTTAAGGAGGGATACAATACTGAGGTGAATGAAAGAGGAACAAGACTATCAGTTGGTCAAAGACAGCTTATATCCTTTGCTAGAGCTTTGCTTGCAGATCCTAAAATACTAATTTTAGATGAGGCAACCTCTAGTATAGATACAAAGACAGAAATGCTTTTACAAGAAGGACTAGATAATCTGTTAAAGGGAAGAACTTCATTTATAATAGCTCATAGGCTATCTACTATAAAGAACTCCTCTCAGATAATGTTCATAGATAACGGGACTATATTAGAGCATGGAACTCATGATGAACTAATCAAACTTAAAGGGTCCTATTACAAACTTTATAATTCACAGTTTGATATATTTAATGCTGTTTAAAATATCAAAGAGCAAGTTGTATATATAGGTACCCTTTACGAAAACTTAATTTATACTTGCTATAAAATCCCGGCTTCTGGCGATTTTGAGGCATGTATAAATTAATAGTTGAAGTTGGTTGCCTATATGAATGTGCAACTGGAATTTTAATATGAAGAAAGATCACTGAAATAAAGTAGCTTTGGTGATCTTTTTTTACTGTCTAGGAAGCTGCCAGAAAATCTAAACCATCCACAGAGTAAAATGAAAAAGTTTGCCTTTTTAGTAGGAAAGTATAAAAATTTTTCTAGCTAAGCATAGCTA
Source organism: Clostridium manihotivorum (assembly GCF_004015185.1). Lineage (GTDB taxonomy): Bacteria > Bacillota > Clostridia > Clostridiales > Clostridiaceae > Clostridium_AR > Clostridium_AR manihotivorum. Next base: position 1,663,396 of record NZ_CP025746.1, read on the forward strand.
TATCAAGGGTTTAGAATAGTATGATAGGTTGTACAGTAAAAAATAGGAATATATATATAGATTTATAAATATTAATATTTATAAGATAAAATTAGCGAGGTGAAGGAAATGAAATACACAAGATACGATCTAAATAAGAGACAGACGAATGGTGGAAAAGTAATGGTATTTTTAGTTGTGGTGGTAGTTATAGCATTAACCTTGGGGACAGCTTTGGCAAAGTACTTATTTGCAAAATCTCCAGGTGAACAACAAAGTCCTAAAGTTAGTAACTCTAAACAAATAAGTGACAGCACTAAAGGTGAAACTACTGTTTTCTCCCTGGTGCAATGCGGATTTTATTCGAAAAAAGAGAACGCAGATGATAATAAGAATAAACTAAAGGATAAATATGACGCGTTTACAATAAAAGATAATGACAAATTTAGAGTTGGAGTTATAATAGGTAAGCCAGAGGATGCTGATAAGGTTGCTAAGGATCTTACCGCTGCGGGGGTAACTAATCTTAAGGTTAATTTTGAAATTGGTCAGAAAGATTTATGCACAAAGGAATTGGCTGAGATGATTAATGGTTATTTAAAAATAATTAGTACTTTAGAAGGTAAAGATACAAAGAGTGTTAAAACTGAAGAGTTTAAAAAGTGGACAAACAGCCTTCAAGAGGACAGTAAAAGCGAATCGTTCAATATATTTCAAAGTATGAAGAAGAATATAAATGATTTGCCTCAGGAAATAAGTAAAGATAATGTTGAAGCTTGTTATAATACTATTTTCTCTACATTAAGTAATTTCAAAAAGCAATAGTATAATAGCTAAGTATACGTAAAGGTTGATTTTATCAATAAATTCTTAAGTTGTTATATTGTTTTCTTTTTTAAAACTTAACAAGTTAAATTGGTTTATAATATTATATATAAATAGCCTCTGAACTTTACAGTTTAGGGGCTATAGTTTTACTGTATAGGAAAGTATTAAAAGTTTTATAAGCTAAACCTAGCAATATCAAGGGTTTGAAACAGCTATTTAGGGTGAACAGTAAAAAAATAAATCTTATTAGCCTGCCAGATTTTCCTCATATACATTCGGAAAGGCAGATGTGCAAAAAAAGTTGCTGAAGAAGGGGCGCTTCATCAACTTTTTTATATCATATATGGAGTTGTAAATTATTTTTGAAGATAATATATTGTCAAAAATAAGCTTATATAAATGATAAAATTAATATTTCTTATAAGAAGTCGATTACATGAGGAATTTTAATATTTTTTTAACCATATTGGCGGAAAAGTATAAGATAATAAACCATGAACAACAGGTTTTTTGCGTAATTTTCCAATATTATAAAAAAAAATTAAAAAAAATCAAATACCCTTGTTATAACATTTATTAAATGATAAACTATAAAAGATGTAAAAACGAGGTGGGGGTAGCATTGAAATCAAATTCTAAAAACATTGGTATACTTGTACTTTTTATATTTTTAGGATTACTTCTAGGAAGTTTGATAGGGGAAATATTAGGAGATAAATTTGAAGCCTTAAAATTTCTGAAAACTTCTTATTCTATTGGTACTCCTACGCCTGTTACACTAGACTTGAAAGTATTTCTTTTAACAATCGGTATGAGTATAAAAATAAATGTTCTGTCGATTTTTGGAGTTATTTTGGCAATAATACTATATAAAAAGTATTAGGATGTGATAATTTGAACTATATTTTAGCTTCGGCTTCTGATAGAAGAAAAGAACTTCTCAGTAGATTAGTTAAAGAGTACGAGGTTATACCATCTTCTTTTGATGAGGATTCTGTTTCTTTTACTGGTGATGTAGGTGACTATGTCAAAGAGTTATCTCTAGGAAAGGCTGAATATATAAGAAAAATGCTTAAAAAACCTAGTATAATTATCGCTGCAGATACAGTTGTTAGTTTAGAATATAAGGTTTTAGGCAAACCTAAAGATGAGGGGGATGCATTTAGGATGTTACAGTCCCTAAGCGGTAAAACTCATCAAGTATATTCAGGAATAACAGTGATAAATACTGAGAATGATAAGTTGATTTCTGATTATGTATGTACAGATGTTACATTTTCAATATTGTCAAAAGAAGAGATAGATGAGTACATAAATACAAGGGAACCTATGGATAAAGCTGGTTCCTATGGAATACAGGGACTTGGAGGAGTTTTCGTAGAGAAAATAAATGGCTGCTATTATAATGTGGTAGGCTTACCTCTAAATAAGTTAAAGAACATTTTGAGAGAAATTTATTAAATAAATTGGGCATGGGGAAGGATATTAAGATGCCTCGTTTTAGTCGAAGTAATGCTTTGATAAGCTTCATGTTTCTGTGAGATTTATCAGAAAAAATATTTTGATTATTTATTGAGCCGTCTATAAAAGGAGTTTATTTAATGAACGAAAATCTTAAAATATCTGATATCCCTAAAAGTGAAAGGCCTCAAGAAAAATTAATAAGACTTGGATCAAGCGCGTTGTCGAATCATGAGTTGCTTGCATTAATACTTAGAACTGGTACTTCAAAAGAAAATGTACTTGGACTTAGTATGAGAATTCTTCAGGAACTTGACGGTATTAATGGACTTCTAAATACTTCTCATTCGGAGCTTATGAAGATAAGTGGAATAAAGGAAGTAAAGGCTGCTCAAATAATGGCTTTATGCGAGCTTTTTAAGCGGTTTAAAAGTTTTAAATCCGGAGAAGAATTTAAGATAAGCGATCCTAAAAGTGCTGCAATGATTGTTATGAATGAAATATCTAGTTTGAGACAAGAAGTACTTATGCTAATGATGCTCAATACCAAGAATATTATTATTTCAATAAAAGAAGTATTTAAAGGTAGTCTAAATTCATCTATAGTGCATCCGAGAGAGATTTTTGTAGAGGCTATAAAAAAAAGCGCAGCTTCTATAATAATATGTCATAATCATCCTTCTGGAGATCCTACTCCTAGTAAAGAGGATGTTAATATAACCTTGCGTATAAAGGAATGTGGCAAGATTGTAGGTATAGATTTGCTTGACCATATAATTATTGGTGGCAAAGATTTTATAAGCTTAAAAGAACAAGGAATAATCTAAAACTGAAAGGGGAATAAACATGGGATTGTTTGGAATGAATAAAGATATGGGGATAGATTTAGGTACGGCGAATACCTTAGTATATGTAAAGGGAAAAGGTATAGTTTTAAGAGAACCTTCAGTTGTAGCGATAAATAATTTGACAAAGAAACCTTTAGCTGTTGGATCAGAAGCAAAGCAGATGATTGGTAGAACTCCAGGAAATATAGTTGCTATTAGACCGTTAAAAGATGGCGTTATAGCAGATTTTGATATTACACAAACAATGCTTAAAAAGTTTATTGATAAAATAACAAATAAAAGCGCTTTCACTAGTCCAAGAATAATAGTATGTTTTCCATCTGGTGTTACAGAGGTTGAGAGAAGAGCTATAGAGGAATCAACTAAACAAGCTGGAGCAAGAGAAGTTGTTCTTATGGAAGAGCCTATGGCTGCGGCTATTGGAGCAGGTCTTCCAGTTGATGAACCTACTGGAAGCATGATTGTTGATATAGGTGGAGGTACTACTGAAGTTGCAGTTGTTTCATTAGGTGGTATAGTAACATCAAAATCTCTAAGAGTAGCTGGAGATGAGCTAGATCAAGCTATAATAAGCTACATAAAGAGAGAATATAACCTTATGATTGGTGAAAGAACAGCAGAAAATATAAAGATGGAGATCGGTTCAGCCTTCAGAGATGATGATGAAGAAGAAAAGACAATGCCTATAAAGGGTAGAGATTTGATTACTGGTCTTCCAAAAACAATAGATGTTACTGAAACACAAATAAGAGAAGCTTTAAAGGAACCAGTTTCTGCTATAATAGAAGCAATTAAGACTACACTAGAAAAAACACCACCAGAACTTGCTGCAGATATAATGGATAAAGGTATAATGCTTGCAGGTGGTGGAGCTCTACTAAAGGGATTAGATGCTTTAATAAATCATGAAACTCATATGCCTGTACATATTGCTGAATCTCCTCTTGATTGTGTGGCTTTAGGAGCTGGTAAAGCTCTAGATAAATTTGATATAATATCAAAACAACAAAGAGGATAATATGAAGCTTCTTAGGAATAAACTGGCAGTAACTGTTATAGTGCTGTCAGTTAGCTTTTTAGCTATCATTATATATAGTGTTAAAAGAGATTCAAGCAATCCCGTAACCAGTGGAGCAGGCACTGCATTAAACCCAATACAAAAAGCCGCTTATACCTTAGCTAATAAAGCTAAAGGCGGACTGGACTTTTTTGTTAATTTTTCTGAAGTTAAACAAGAAAATGAAGAATTAAAAAAGAAAAATATAGATCTTGAAAATAAGCTTATAGAATACGGAAGTTTAAAAAGTGAAAATGATAGATTAAGAAATATGCTAGATTTTAAGAGTCAGAGGTCTAGCTACTTATACGTAGGAGCTTATATAGTAGCGAAACCTGATCAAAATATGTTAAATGGATATATAATTGACAAAGGTACTAAGGATGGAGTTGCTAAAGATATGGTGGTTATTGCACCAGAAGGTTTAGTAGGAAAGATAGTTGAGGCTGATACAAATTGGTCAAAGGTACAGACTCTTATAAACGAAAATTTCGCTGCACATGGAAAAGTAGGTACTAGTGAAGTTTCTGGTATAGTTAGAGGTTATAAAAATAATGATAATGAGGCTTTAGCCATATTAGATTTGCTTCCAATTAATGCAGTTGTAAATAAGGGTGATGTGATAACTACTACAGGCCTTGGAAAGTTATATCCAAAGGATTTAAGAATAGGCACTGTTGTATCAACAGAAGAAGATAAAATTAAAGTTAATAAGAGTGCTATAATAAAGCCTTTTGTTGATTTCAATAAATTGGAAGAATTATATGTAGTAGTACCTAAAGACGGAAATAAGACAGAAATACAATATAAGGACTAAGGGGGACAAACAGGTGAAGAGAGTTGTACTTGCAGTAATATGCTTGATTTTATTAATTCTTGATAACAGTGTTGTCCCTTTCTTTTCAATAATGAATGGGATGCCTAGTATCTTATTATGTTTCGCCATATGTTTTTCTATTATCAATGGAAGATGGGAAGCGACTATAGTTGGGGCTTTTAGTGGAATGCTACAAGATATATTTTTCTATAAGTATTATGGAATTAATGCATTAATAAATTTATTTATTTGTCTATTAGCTTCAATAGTAGGTGAAAATATATTTAAGAATAAGAAATTCATTCCAGTTTTGTCAACTTTTGTATTAACTATACTTAAGATATTGATTGCAATGCTCATACTTTATTTGGCCAAGGTAAAGGTAAGTCTTGGATATAATATACTTATATCAGCAGCATACAATATGATTATAGTATTTTTGATATATAGTAGAGTTTATAAATTTTCTAACAAGAAGTATATGAAGGTTCAGTGGAAGTTCAATAAAGATAAATAGGTGATTATATGAATAACATGAAGAAAAAAAAGAAATCAGTGAATCGATATACAGTAGTAATAATAGTAATGTTTATTATATTTGCGGCTATTACAGCTCGATTGATATATCTTCAGATTTTTAAATATGATGACTATACTGAAAAGGCAAATACAAGTTCACGAAGATTGGTTACAGAAAAAGCACCTAGGGGAAAAATCTATGATTCTCAAGGTAATCTTTTAGCTACTAATAAGCAAGTTTATACTTTGACGTTTACACAAACTGATACTTCATCAAAAAGCTTTTATTCAACAATGAAGCAAGTATTTAAGCTTTTAGATGATAATAAGGATTCTCAGCAGGATACTTTAAACCTTAAACTTGATGATAAAGGAGAACCTTATTTTGACTTCAATGTCTCATCAGATGATAGTAAAAGGGCTCTAGAAATCAGGTTTAAAAGAGATAGAGGCATGCACGATGATGTCAAGAAGGTTCTATTTAAAGATAAGCAAGAGCTTACTGATGGTGATGAAAGTAAAATAGACGACGAGCTACTAAAAATAAGTGCAAAAGATACTTTTTATTACATGGTAAAGTTTTATAGTATGTATGATATGTTAAATCCAACTAGTGCAGAGAAGGAAAAATATAAAAAATTAAGTGGTAAAGAGATAACTGATATGCTTCTAAAGCATTATTCCATAAATGATATAAGAAGATATATGTTAGTTAAGGATGCTATAAAGATGCAGAGCTTCTCAGGGTTTAAGCCTGTTACAATTGCCGCTAACATAAAAAAGGATACAGCATTTATTTTTTATCAGAAGCTGAATAATATGCCAGGTGTAGATGTTTCTCTAGAGCCAATGAGATATTATCCTTATGGTCAGTATAATCTTGCATCAGGGGTAATAGGATATGTTGCATCTATAGATAGTACCAAAAAGGATAGATATGAAGAAAGAGGATATGATGTATCCACAGATGTTATAGGAAAGGCTGGAGTTGAATCCGCTTTCGAGTCTATACTAAGAGGTAGTACTGGGGGAACTACGATTAAAGTAGATTCTCAAGGAAGAAAAACTGAAGAACTATTTGATCTTGAGCCAAGCCCAGGAGAGAATGTACATCTAAGTATAGATAAAAATATTCAATATGCAGCTGAAAAGTCATTACAGGAAAGAATGAATTATGTACAAACTCAAATCAATGATCCTCAGATGTATAAGATTTCTAAAAATTTTAATACCACAAGAGGAGCTGCAGTAGCCATTGAAGCTAAGACTGGAAGGGTTCTGGCTATGGTTAGTAATCCAGGGTATGATGCTAATATATTCTCGGAGCCAGGAAAGCTTACACCGGAATTATCAAAGCAGTTTTTTGCACCTGACTATGAGAGTTTTGGGAAGATGCTTATTGCAAAATATAATTTGGGTAAAACTGTAGATGAGCTGTTTCCTAAGGATTCAAATGGAAATAGACAGGATAAGTATGATTTGTATCCTAAACCATTTTACAATTATGCAACTATGGGATTAATTCCTCCGGGATCAACATTTAAACCTCTTATTTCAGTTGCAGCACTAGAAGAGGGGGTTGTACATCCTAACGATACTTTGTATGGTAAAAAGTACTTCGATACTCATCCGGATATACTAGGCTCTTGGGCTCCGGCAGATGAGCATGAGTACGGAATAGTTGATTTGAAAAGAGCTTTAGCAGTATCATGTAACTTCTATTATTATGAGATGGCTATAAGAATGTATCAAAAGAATGGTTCTAATACAGCAGCACTTGACACTTTAGGAAGATATGCATGGCAGCTTGGTATGGGAACTGATCCTAATAGTAAGCAAAAAGGCAGTACAGGTATAGAAATAGGGGAAAACTTTGGACAAACATATAACTATGAATACTTTAAAAGTCAAAATTTGTATTATTCTAAGTATGAATTTGTTGAGGCTTTCTCAAAAGGATCTTATGGTTCATATAACTTTGTACCACTAGATATTGCTGCTAAAGATGACGATAGTGATAAGTTAAAAGCCACAAAGCAAGCTATAAAAGATGCGATTACTGATGTGTTGAAAAATAGTACAAGTAGAAGTGTAAAGCTTGATGGGTTTGAAACAAAAATCAAAGGATTATTAAATGATTTAGAGAGTAATTCTAAAGATTTTAGCGATAGAATAAAGGCATCTAATAACTCTAATAATAAGTATTCACAAAAGACAGTTGTAAATGCTATTGAGCAGTTTATATTTGATAAAAATGGAGCAATAAATACTCCAGCAGAACTTGTTAATGCCGCTATTGGACAGGGTGTTAATAACTTTAGCTTAGTTCAACTTGCAAGTTATATTTCAACAATAGCTAATGGTGGAACAAGATATAAGGTTCATCTTGTTGATGAGATAACAGATAGCACTGGAAAAGTTATGAAACAATATAAACCAGAGGTGCTAGGCAAGATAAGTATTAAACCTGAAAATCTTGCAGCTATAAAAGAAGGAATGTCTATGGTTAATAACGGAACAGAGGAAGGTACAGCAAGAGCTCACTTCGTAGGATTCCCTATTAAAACTGCAGGTAAGACAGGTACAGCTACTTACAAAGAAACTGTTGGCAACGTTCATCAGGAAGACTATGGTAGAAGTGACTATAGTGTTTACGTGTCCTTTGCACCAGTTGATGATCCACAAATAGTTGTAGCAGTAGTTATGTATGATGGTTATCAAGGTAATATGGGTGCACCAGTTGCTAGAGCAATATATGAAACATATTTTAGAGATCAAATAAAGCAGCAGTATCCAAACTATCAACCGATGTTTGACTATACTTTAAATCCTCCTTTGGAAGATGTTAAGGATGACAATTTAAAGTAAAAATTTGAACACAATCTCAAGGCGATTACTATTAATCTTGAGGTTGTGTTTTTTACTTTTTTAAAATCATCCATGAAGTATAAAGATGTCATAGAATATAATGAAAAAGACTTGTCTTTTTCGTAGGAAATTATTTCGTCTGCCAAGTTTTGCTCATATTCAATTATGTTGAAAAATTTATAGTAATATCAAAAGATTAAAGCAAGCTAAAGTTTATGAACTTATGGACGAAAAGAAATATGTTCAATGTAGACAATTAATTGGAATTTGTGTAAATATTTTTGAGATTTATGTAATTTTTTAAAATATATATTAAAATATGAGCTAAACTTGTAGAAAAATCTTTATATATGTTATGTAGATGATATAATTATTTTATATGGTTAAAAGGATTTTTATAAGCTTTTGTTGAATTAGAACATAGTAGGGTAAGCTTTGGAGGTTTTTATGTTAGACGAGGGGATTTTTATAAAAGGAAATAAAGAAGGTATTGTAGCCCTGATAAATATGGACAAATTTAAAGACTTTGATGAAATGCTCGAAAAACTATTAGAGCGTTTAAGTTCAGGAAAACAGTTTTATACGGGGGCTACTCTAACTTTGATTGCTGATTTGAGGCATATAAACGACAAGCAAATGAGACGTTTGAAAGATGTTCTTTTTGATGAAATAATGATTAAGGACTGTATCTTTCAGGAAAAAGAAGAAAAGGAAAGTAAGACTTTCACCGGTGTGTATGAAGGAAGAACTAAGTTTATCAGAAAAACAGTAAGAGGTGGTCAAAGCATCAATTACCTAGGAAATATTGTTATAATAGGTGATATAAATAATGGGGCAGAGGTTTCTGCAGCTGGAAATATAATAGTATTAGGAAGTATAAAAGGGCAAGTTCGTGCTGGAATTAATGGTAACAAAAAATCAGTTATAGCAGCATTTTCGCTACAGCCAGAGCTTCTTAGCATAGCGGATTTAATTACAATATCACCAGAGGGGGATAAACCTACATATCCAGAAGTAGCCAAGATTAAGGATGGGGAAATAGTTGTTGAGCCATACTTACCTAATAAATACATAAGCACATGGAGGGATTAAGAAAATGGGAGTTTCAATAGTAATAACGTCAGGTAAAGGTGGAGTTGGAAAGACTACTACTACTGCAAATATAGGAACAGCCTTAGCTGCTTTAGGAAAAAAAGTGGTTGTAGTAGATGGGGATACAGGTCTTAGAAATTTAGATGTTCTTATGGGGTTAGAAAATAGGATAGTGTACACTATTATTGATGTAATAGAAAATAGATGTAGAACTAAACAGGCGTTGATAAAGGATAAGAGATTTCCAAACCTTTTCTTACTGCCTACAGCTCAAACTAAAGATAAAGACGATATAAGCACACAGCAAATGCTAAAGCTTGTAAATGAACTTAAGGAAGAGTTTGACTATGTATTGATTGATTGCCCAGCTGGTATAGAGCAAGGCTTTGAAAATGCCATAGTAGGTGCTGAAAGAGCTATAGTTGTTGTTAATCCAGAAATAACATCAGTTAGAGATGCTGATAGAGTTATAGGGAAGCTTGATGCAAAGGGACTTGAAGACCATCAGGTAATAGTTAATAGATTGAATTATGAAATGACTCAAAAGGGTGATATGTTAGATGTACCTGATATAATTGAAACCTTATCTGTGAAGCTTCTAGGAGTTGTTCCAGACGATAAAACTATTACAGTTTCTACTAATAAGGGAGAACCTATAGTTCTAGATGATAAAGCTTTTGCTGGACAAGCATTTAGAAATATAGCTAAAAGAATCACTGGAGAGGAAGTTCCTCTTTTAGATTTAAGTAATGAATCTGCTGGCTTTTTTAATTCTTTAAAGAAATTGTTTAAAAAGAAATAGGGGGGTGTTGTTAATGGATTTATTTAAAGTTTTCTCCAATAAGCCAACACCTAAGGAAGTAGCGAAAGATAGGCTGAAACTGATATTAATACATGATAGAGGAGATTTATCTCCTGAAACCTTAGATAATATAAAGAGTGAGATTTTAGAAGTTTTATCAAAGTATATTGAGATAGATCATGATGATATTGATATAGCGATAACTAAATCAGGAGAAATGGACAATGACTCTCCAGCTTTAGTAGCTAATATTCCAATAAAGAATGTTAGAGGTAGATAATAGTTTGGTCCACACAGCAGATTTAAAGCCTGTTGTGTGGACCAAATTGCAGATGCGCAAAAAAAGGTTAAATAAATAGCAATAGAATCTTTACAATTTTATTGTTTTTCTTTGTACGTTTATAAGCTATAATTGTTTTTAGAGGTTGTAAAGTAAAATAACATATAACTAAAGAAATTTATTAAAAACTAAGGTTGCGGAGGTAGTACCATGCTTAAAAAATTAAAGCTAGATACTAAACTTCTCAGAGAAATGGATTTTAGTATCCTTATTGCAACAATACTTACAGTACTATTTGGAATAGTTAATATCTACGCTGCGATGAAACCGGATGTTTCTGATGTGAAAAAGCAAATTTTATGGTTTGTATTTTCCCTTGTAGTTCTTTATGGGATACTCCTTGTAGACTATAATATTCTCAGAGGATTTGCACCGATTTTGTACTGGGGGTCTATATTATTACTAATCTATACGAGATTTATGGGAGCTACTATTAATGGAGCAAGAGGATGGATTAAAGTTGGGTCTTTATTCTCTATTCAGGCTTCTGAGCTGGCAAAGGTTGCTATAATATTTATGCTGGCAAAGAAGTTGGATGAGATGGATCTTAAGGTCAACAATCTAAAGAATTTTTTTATTTTGGCAGCATATACTTTATTACCTGTTGCGCTTATAGTTATTCAACCGGATATGGGAATGACCATGGTATGCTTTTTTATCGTACTAGGGATTTTCTTTTGTGCAGGGTTAGACATGAGAATTATAATAGGAGGACTTACTTCCTTAGTGTTTGGAGTTTTGTTATTATGGAACTCTGGTCTTATAGAGGACTATCAAAAAAGAAGGCTTGTATCATTTTTAAATCCAGAAGCTGATGAACTTGGATCGGGACTTCAGCTTATGCAGTCAATGACTGGTATAGGATCAGGTGGATTTTTTGGGACTGGATTAAAGCTTTCACCAAATTCAGGGACAAGCTATGTAGGTCAATTTGTTCCAGAAAAGCAGACAGACTTTATATTTGCAGTTATAGGTGAACACTGGGGGACTATTGGGGCTATACTTTTGCTTACACTATATGGAATCATAGTTTATAGAACTATAAGAACAGCAAGAAATTCAAAAGATGTTTTTGGCTCTATGATTTGTGTGGGATTAGCATCTTACTTTTTATTTGCTATATTACAAAATATAGGAATGACTATTGGTATAATGCCTATAACTGGTATAACATTACCGCTTGTTAGCTATGGAGGCAGTTCACTTTTAACTACCATAATGTCTATAGCTTTAATAATAAATATTGGTATGAGAAAGAAAAAAATTAATTTTTAGGGGGAAAAGGGTATTATGAATATTTCACTTATTGCTCATGATGAGAAAAAAGAAGATATGCTTGAGTTTGTTAGCAGATACAAGCATATATTTGAGAGGCATACACTATATGCTACAGGAACCACTGGAAAAAGAATAACAGAGGAAACAGGGTTGCCAGTACATAGATTTTTATCTGGTCCTCTTGGTGGAGATCAACAAATAGGAAGCAAAATAGCTGAGGGAAACATGGATTTAGTTATATTCTTAAGAGATCCATTAACTTCTCAACCACATGAGCCAGATGTTACAGCGTTGATAAGATTATGTGATGTTCATCATATACCTGTAGCTACTAACATAGGTAGTGCTGAGGTTTTTGTAAAATCACTAAAGTAGCTCTTATACATAGTTAGTTAATAATTAAAAACACTTTCTAAGACTAATCTTAGGAAGTGTTTTTTCTTTATCTCCTTATCATATAATCCTAATAATGAAAATATATATAATATGAACTTTGATATAGGGTCTTAAAAGTATAATTATGAACATGGGAGGATAAATATGGGGAATTATAATGGTGAGTATGAGAGTTACTATGCAAAAATATTACAAAGAAAACGTGAGCAAAATCCTTATGCAGCATATGGAGTTCAGGAACCTCATAGTAGAGAAAATGGGATAAGCGGTATAAATAATATAAATAGCAATTTTTTGACTAGAAGAATAATGCAGGAACTTCTTGGAGTTTTGTGCTTAACTGCTTTTGCAATAGTATGTAAGACAGTTTCAACACCAGAGACCACAATAGCCTATAAGTATGCTAAAGACATTGTTAATAATAATATAGACTATAGTAAGTTTGTGGATCCTAAAATTGCAGGCTATGTAAGTTCTTTAGATTTTAAAGATACTGCAAGCATAAGGGATAAGTTAGAGGATTCTATAGAAACTTTTAAAGCTAACATTACTGGAGGAAAAACACTTAAAGAAAAATCTAAAGAAAGTTTTGTAAGCCCCGTGAAAGGTACGATAAATGCTGAATTAAGTAGTAAGCAAAAAGATAAAGCGTTAATTATAGAAGTAAAGGAAAATACTGAAGTCATGGCTCCTAATGGAGGAACTATAAAAAAGACTGGAGAAGACAAAGATAATGGAGCATTTGTTCTTATAGATCATGGAGATGGTATTGAGTCAAAATGTTCTGGTATCAAGGAAGTTTCGGTAAAAGAAGGGGATAAAGTTGAAAAGGGACAATTTTTAGGCAAGAGTACTACTGTAAAAAGTTTAAATAAAGCATGCATCATATTTTCTTTAAATTATATGGGAGAAGATAAAGATCCGAAGGATTATGTAACATTTGATTAGCAATTCTTTAGGAGAATTACATGGTGAAAATAAGCAAATGGTTAATTCCTCAGGTGTTAGTATTCCTTATTTTAGGATTTAAATCTAAAATATTTTTAGCTTTTTTATGGATAATACTGCATGAAATCACTCATTATATTGTAGCAAAGTGGATGAAATTAAGTGTTGATAATTTTAAGATTCACCCTTTTGGAACGTCACTAGAATTGAGTGATTTTGATGAGTTGACCCATAAGGAAGAGATAATTCTTTCCATAGCTGGACCTTTTTTTAATCTACTGATGTTCGGACTTTTCTATATGGCATATAAGATTGTGCCAACAGAGTTTGTTAGTAATTCTATGGAGATCAATCTTGTTCTGTTTATATTTAATATGTTGCCGGCATACCCGCTAGACGGTTCTAAAGTTTTAAGAACAGTTTTAAGTTCTAAGATATTTTATAAGAAGGCACATATTATAACATCTTATATAAGCTATGGTGTAGGGGGAATTGGATTTTTGTTATTTGCCTACTTACTTACAATACATAAATTTAATCTTAGTATATTGCTTACATCATGTTTCATAGTTTATATAACATATAATGAAAAAAGAAAGGTAATGTATATAATTATGGGAGATATAATAAAGAAGCGGAGTAGATTGACTAAGAGAAAATATATTTATAATAAGTCAATCTCTGTTTACTGCAAATTAGGATTGATAAATGTATTAGGATTAGTAGACAAAAATAAATTTAATAGTTTTTTTATTTTAGATGATGATCTTAAAGTAATGGATATTATTCATGAGGACGAGCTTATTGAAGCTCTAAAAGTTCATGGAAATATAACCTTAGAAGAATACATAAATCTTAAAAACAGCTGGATGAAAAAATAGCTATTGGTTAATAGTTAATGGTATGATAAAATATAATGATGTAAATTTAAGAAGTATATAAGTATACTTCTTTTTTACTGTTAAATAAAGTATAAGGCTTTTTATAGCTAAATCTAGTAATTTAAAGAGCTTAGTATAGCCATTAAGTTAAACAGTAAAAAAATATTTTTTCTGCCAGAATTGTTGAGAAAAAGCAGATGTGTAAAAGAACAGTGATTTAAGAGCCAGTCATTTAATAATAAGTTAAGTCTAGGAGGAAAAAGTTATGGTTAGAATAACAGATGATATTTTATATAAAGTTGAAAAACCTGCTAGGTATGTTGGGGGAGAACTAAATCAGGTTATAAAAGACCCTAAAAAAGTAGACATTAGGTTTGCTTTCTGTTTCCCTGATGTATATGAAGTTGGAATGTCCCATTTAGGGTCAAGAATACTTTATCATACCTTAAATGAGAGAAGCGATACATATTGCGAGAGAAGTTATGCGCCGTGGCCTGATATGGAGAAGGAGCTTAGAAAAAATAATATACCTTTATTTGCTCTTGAAACAAAGGATTCATTAAATGAATTTGATTTTCTTGGTTTTACTCTTCAGTATGAGATGAGTTATACAAATATATTAAATATGCTTAATCTATCAGGAGTAACTATAAGAGCTTCTGAAAGAGGGGAAGACGAACCTATAGTTATGGCAGGGGGGCCTTGTGCATACAACCCAGAGCCTTTATATGATATTGTAGACTTCTTTGAAATAGGAGAAGGTGAGGACATGATGAATGATGTCCTTGATGTATATAAAAAGTACAAGGGAAAAGGAAAGAAAAAAGAGTTCTTGAGAGAAATCTCTAAAATAAGAGGAATTTATGTACCTTCACTTTATGAAGTTGAGTACAATGAAGATAATACAATAAAATCCTTTAAGCCAAAGTTTGAAGATGTACCTTCTAAAGTTCAAAAAAGAATGATAAATGATTTTGATAAGGTATCTTTCCCAGATAAGTTTATAGTTCCATACACTGAAATAGTTCATGACAGAGTAGTGCTTGAAGTGTTTAGAGGATGCACTAATGGCTGCAGATTCTGTCAAGCAGGTATGATATATAGACCAGTAAGAGAAAAGTCTAGAGAGACTCTTCTTAAAAATGCTAGACAGCTTGTAGATGCTACTGGATATGATGAAATATCACTTTCATCTTTGAGTACTTGTGATTACTCTGATATACAAGGTTTAGTTACTGATTTAGTAAATGAGCATAGTGGCAATAATGTTGGTGTTGCCTTGCCTTCAATAAGAGTAGATGCATTCTCAGTGGATCTCATAAAAGAGATACAAAAGGTTAGAAAGAGCGGATTAACATTTGCTCCAGAAGCTGGTTCTCAAAGAATGAGAGATGTAATAAATAAAGGACTTACAGAGGAAAGAATACTAGAAGCTGCTAGAAGTGCTTTTGAAGCTGGCTGGAGTACTTTAAAGCTATACTTTATGATAGGTCTTCCTTATGAAACTATTGAGGATGTTAAAGAAATTGGTTTCTTAGCAGAGAAGATAGCCGCTGAATATTTTAGTATTCCTAAAAATGTTAGAAATAAGGGTCTTAGAGTTACTGTAAGTACATCTATATTAGTTCCTAAACCATTTACTCCATTCCAATGGGCTCCTATGGAGAAGATAGATTTAGTTTCAGATAAGATATCAGCTGTAAAGAGCTCCATTAAATCAAGATCAATAGTATACAACTATCATGAGCAAAAAACTTCATATATGGAAGCATTATTTGCAAGAGGAGACAGAAGACTTTGTGATGTTCTTGTAAAAGCTTATGAAAAAGGGGCTAAGTTTGATGGTTGGTCAGAATACTTTAATTTTGAGCTGTGGAAAGAAGCTATAGAAGAATGTGGACTTGATGGAGATTTCTATTGCTATAGAGAAAGAGCTTACGATGAAGTATTACCTTGGGACTTTATAGATATTGGAGTTAATAGAAAGTATCTAGAAATTGAAAATGAAAAGGCTAAAAAGGCATCAGTTACACAGAACTGTAGAGTAGGATGTACTGGTTGTGGTATTGATGTGAACTTTAAGGAAGGGAAGTGCTTTGCTGGTGCGATATCTAATTAAATTTACAAAAGAGAGTGATATTAAGTTTATCTCACATCTTGATCTTATGAGAACTATACAAAGGGTTATAAGAAGAGCAGGGCTTCCTATAGAGTATTCAAAGGGCTTTAATCCACATATGAATTTGTCTATAGCAAATCCACTATCAGTAGGTTTTTATTCAGAAGGAGATTATTTAGATATAGGTCTTTCAGAAGAACTTTCTGAAGATGAAATCAGAGAGAGATTGAATAGTAATTCAGCTCAAGGGATAAGATTCTTAGAGGTTTCTAAGGTTATAAATAAGGAAAATGAAAAAAAGGTACCTCAAGCAATGGCCTTGATTGATGCGGCTAGATATATAATTAAGATTAAGTATAGTGACACAACGCTTACTTTAGCTGAAATAGAAAGTCTTATGCAAGAAGCTGAATGGGTTACCCTTAAGAAAAGCAAAAATGGTGAAAAAATGGCTGATATAAAGCCTATGGTAAAGGAATTAAAGTATTGGATTAATGAAGATAGGCTTATATTAAATGCATTGATAAGCTGTGGTAGCAGGGAGCATCTTTCTCCAGAATTACTGGCAACATATATAAGAAGTAAAACTACAAACTATGAGGAAGAAGCTTTTATTGATATAAAAAGAGAAGAGCTTTATGCTTATAAAGCAGAAGCATTAGTTCCTCTTTATAAATATATATAGCTTTGGTAATAAATTATGAGAGAACTGTTCATAGAGAGAAGACAATCAATTTTTAGGATTGCTATTAAGGAAAAGGGATTACTTACAGAGTGTTTCGTGGAAGAGGAGAACAATGAACCTCTTCCAGGCGAGATATATAAGGGAACCATAAAAAATATTGTCACAGCCATAGGAAGTGCATTTATAGACATTGGTCATGAGAAAAATGGGTATATGCATTTTGATATGGATAAAAAATCTTTTAAAAAAGGTCAAGATATAATTGTTGAGATAATAAGTGAAGGTTTCGGAAGTAAAGGACCTAAGGTTGCAGCACCAGTAAGTCTTCCAGGTAGATTTGTTGTACTCACTAGAGGTAAGGATGAAGTTCTAATATCAAAACGAATAGAGGATAGTGAGTTAAGAGATTGCTTGACTACTTCCATTAGCCCCATAAAAGGCTTTTCTATAACTATAAGAACTAATGCTCAATTTGCATCAATTGACGCAATAACTGAAGAAATAAACAAGCTTAAGGATATATATGAATCCATTGAAAAAGAAGCTTTGTATAGCTTGAAGAATAAAAAGATATACGGTGAAAATGCATTGCTTCATAAGGTCTTAAGAGATAATATAAACAATGATACTTCCAAAATAGTAGTTGATTCTTCTGAAGATTATGAAGCTGTCAAAGACTATATAGACGGTAATAAAAATATTAGTTTAATAATGCATGAGGAAGTAAGAAGCCTGTTTGATTACTATGGAATTGAAAAGGAGATATTAAATCTAAGAAGTTCTAAAGTTAATCTAAAATGTGGTGGGAATATAGTGATAGAAAGGACAGAGGCTATGTATGTTATAGATGTAAATTCTGCAAAGAATATCACTGGAAGAAATTTTGCCAAGACTGCAGAAGAAACTAATATTGAAGCAGCTAAAGAGATAGGAAGACAGATAAGACTTAGAAACCTTAGTGGAATAATAGTTGTTGATTTTATAGATATGGAAAGTGCACAAGCTAAAAACAAAGTGTATAATGCTGTAAAGGAAAGTTTAGAGGGGGACATAAGCAGAACTCGAGTATTTCAATTTACAGAGTTAAACCTTTTGCAGATATCAAGAAGCAGAAGAGGAAAAAGTATCTATGATTACATAGAAGAAGACTGTGAAGTTTGCAACGGACACGGGAAAAGGCTAAAGGGTTCATATATAAAGCATTTGATTAAGAATGAGATAATCAGAGCAGAAGGCGAAGGAACTATTAAGGATTTCTACATAGAATTAAAAGATGTATATGAGAAATATGTAATAGGTGATAAGCTAAGCTTTCTTAGAGATATAGGTGGGTTAGATAAAAATATATATTTAAAGTTTATTGATACCACAGACCATTATTATAAATTAGAGCCATTGCTATTCAAAAAACAGATAGAAGCTGTAAAAGATTATAAACTACAACTAGATTAGGTACATCTATAGATGTACAACTTCATACTAAAATTTGTATTTTCTAAAACTCCTCTCAGAACTTAGAGTAGTTTTAGAAAATAGATTTCGGATTGAAGTAGTACACCTTTAAAAATAACTTTACAAAATATGTCCGATATGGTAGAATGACTTTTGTGAACCGCACACGTAAGGTCCAAAAATCGATTTTATTATCGTACCCGTAGTGGCGAGACCGTAATGAGGAGGTGTTTTTATGTACGCAGTAGTTAAGACAGGTGGAAAGCAATTCAGAGTTCAAGAAGGCGATGTTATATTCGTTGAAAAGTTAGAAGCTGAAGTAGAATCAACAGTTGAGTTAACAGAAGTTCTAGCAGTAGCTAAGGATGGTGAGCTTAAGGTTGGTACACCAGTAGTAGAAGGTGCTAAGGTAGTTGCTAAGGTAGCTGCTCAAGGTAAGGCTAAGAAGATTATAGTTTTCAAGTACAAGAGAAAGAAAGACTATAGAAGAAAGAACGGCCACAGACAACCTTATACAAAGCTAGTTATAGAAAAAATAGAAGCTTAATATGGTTAAATTAGATTTTTATAAGAATAAGGATATAATAACTGGATTTAAGATAGACAATCATGCTCTTGTAGAAAGAGAAATGATTATGGCTGGAGAAGCATATGATATGATATGTAATTCAGTTTCTGTATTATCTCAAAGTGTACTTATAGGCTTAGATGAAGTACTTAAACTTAATGTTCCATATGAAATATCAAATGGATATATTAAGTTAGATCTCAAAGAACTTGATGAAGATGAAATTCAAAAAGCTCAGGTCTTATTAAAGACTTTTGAACTTAGCATAGAAAGTATTTTAATATCCTTAGAACAAAGTTTTGGAAAAAATAAAACAGACCAATATATATGTGTAAAAAAAGAGGAGGTGTAGTACTATGCTAATCATGAACCTTCAATTGTTCGCTCATAAAAAGGGAGTTGGTAGCTCCAAGAACGGTAGAGATTCTGAGTCAAAGAGACTTGGTGTTAAGTCAGCTGATGGACAATTCGTTCTTGCTGGAAACATCATTGTTAGACAAAGAGGAACAAAGATACATCCAGGTGCTAATGTAGGTAAAGGAAGCGATGATACTTTATTTGCAAAGATCGATGGAGTTGTTAAGTTTGAAAGAGTTGGAAAAGACAAGAAGAAAGCTTCTGTTTATCCAGTAGAAATTCAAGAAATAGCTGAATAATTCTAGTTATTTAAAGCACCCTTTTTTAACAAAGGGTGCTTTTAAAATATATATATATATGTGCATAATATAAATGAAGCAGTTTGTACTTGTTTTAAAATATCTAAAAGTTGGGCATTTTAAAACAAGTACAAACAACACTATAAGGTAAGGTGATGAACTTATGTTTATTGATACGGCCAAAGTTTTTGTGAAAAGCGG
The DNA here is from genome assembly GCF_004015185.1 of Clostridium manihotivorum. Classification (GTDB taxonomy): domain Bacteria; phylum Bacillota; class Clostridia; order Clostridiales; family Clostridiaceae; genus Clostridium_AR; species Clostridium_AR manihotivorum. The sequence continues at coordinate 1,683,191 of NZ_CP025746.1, forward strand.
AGATGGTGGTAATGGATCAGTCTCTTTTAGAAGAGAAAAATATATACCTCTTGGAGGTCCAGATGGAGGCGACGGAGGAAGAGGTGGAGATGTTATACTAAAGGTTGATACAGGTATAACTACCCTTCTTGATTTTAAATATAATAAGAAGTTTTTAGCAGAAAGAGGCGTGAATGGATCAGGCTCAAAATGCTATGGAAAAGATGGCGAAGATCTTATAATTAAAGTACCTATGGGAACTTTAGTAAGAGATGTTGAAACTCAGAAGATAATGGCTGATCTTTCACATGCTGAGGACGAATATGTAATCTGCAGAGGTGGAAAAGGTGGAAAAGGAAATGCAAAATTTGCAACTCCTACTAGACAGGCACCAAACTTTGCGGAACCAGGAATGCCAGGAGAAGAAAGATGGATTGAACTTGAACTTAAACTTCTTGCAGATGTTGGGCTTCTTGGATTCCCTAACGTTGGAAAGTCTACTTTCTTATCAGTAGTGACTAAGGCTAAGCCAAAGATTGCAAACTATCACTTTACAACTTTAAAACCAAATCTTGGGGTTGTAAGTGTTCCGGGAATAGAAGCTTTTGTAATGGCTGATATACCAGGTATAATAGAAGGAGCAGCTGAAGGTGTAGGTTTAGGGCTAGATTTCCTAAGACATATAGAAAGAACAAGACTTTTGGTTCACGTAGTTGATATTTCAGGTGTTGAAGGAAGAGATGCTGTAGAAGATTTTATTAAAATAAATGAAGAACTTAAAAAGTACAGTGTTAAGCTTTGGGATAGACCTCAGATAGTTGTGGCTAACAAAGCTGATATGTTATATGACCAAGAAGTCTTTGAAGACTTTAAGAAAAAGATAAACGAAATGGGCTATGATAAGGTATTTAAGATGAGTGGTGCAACTTATGAAGGTGTAGAAGCCGTTGTAAAAGAAGCTGCAAGAATGCTTAAAGAAATACCTATTACTGAATTAGAAATTAAAGAAGAAGATAAATTTATACCAGAAGAAAAGAGATTTACTTACGATATAAGAGTAGAAGAAGAAGATGGTATTAAGGTTTATGTTGTAGAGGGAACTTTTGTAGAAAGACTTCTAAACTCTGTAAATGTTAATGAACCAGATTCCTTAAAGTATTTCCATAAGGTTCTTAGAAACAAAGGTGTACTTGATGAGCTAAGAGAGATGGGAATAGAAGACGGTGATATGGTAAGACTTAGAGACTTCGAATTCGAGTACTTACTATAGGCTCTGTTAAAGTACCATATTGAAATTAAGTGGTCAGTCATCCGATGCTTAGATGAGCTTGCTCATATAGCATCTCCTTCATGACCACTTAATTTCAAAAAATATTCTTAAACATACCCTTAATATAAACCAGCATTATTACTATATATTTATATAAATATAAGAATTTTTAATCATATGATTATATAAAGTTATATTTTGCATATTTGACCATGTTCAAAGTAATGTATTGAAAAAAGTGGTTAATCATTGGATGTCTTAATGAGCTTACGTAATAGTTTGCTAATATAGTATCTCTTGTATAACCACTTAATTTAAACAATACTCTTGAATACGGTCTTATATTTGTATCTTTATATAATTAATGTAATACATTTAAATGGAGGTAGTAAAGTGATAACTACAAAGCAAAGAGCTTATCTTAGATCTTTAGCAAATGGAATAACTCCTATATTTCAATTAGGTAAGAATGGTATTGAAGAAGCATTCCTAAGACAAATAGAAGAGGCATTAGAAGCTAGAGAACTAATTAAGATAACAGTATTAGAAAATAGTGGTTTTGAAACAAGAGAAGCTTCAGACTTTATATGTGAGAAAATAGGGTGCGAAGGTGTTCAATCTATAGGTAGTAAAATAGTACTTTATAAGAAGTCAGAGAAAAAGCCTAAAATAGAACTTCCACAAGGTAATAAGTAGAATATCATGGCAAGTAAGATAGGAATACTTGGGGGAACCTTTGATCCTATTCATAATGGTCATATATATATAGCATATGAAGCTAAAAGAATCTTGGGATTAGATGAAGTTATTTTTATGCCAAGTGGCAATCCACCTCATAAGAGAAGTAAGCATATAACCGAAGGTTCTATAAGATATAAGATGGTAAAGCTATCTATAAAAGATTATGAAGGTTTTACTGTCAGTGATTATGAGATCAATAAAGATGGCTTTAGTTACACTTATGAAACTTTACTGCATCTGAAAGATGTATATAAGGATTCGGAACTATATTTCATAAGTGGTGCTGATTGCTTAGTAGATCTTAATAAGTGGAAAAATGTCGATATAATACTAGATAACTGTAATCTAGTAGTGTTTAACAGGCCAGGTTTTTCTGAAGAACTTCTTGTGGATGAAAAAAAATCAATTGAGGCTAAGTATGATACAAAAATTATATTTTTAAATCTCTTACTGATGGATATTTCATCAACGTTGATAAGAGAAAGAATTGATCATGGCTTCAAAGTTGACTTTTTTATACCTTATGAGGTTGATAAATTTATTAATGATAATAAGTTATATAAAAATATTTAAGTATCTTGTATTCATATAATTGCTACTTTTATTTTAGGATAACTAGATTTTTATAATAGTTTAGGAATGGGGGAATTTTTGTGTGGTCATATGAGGAAATAGATGACTATCTAAAGAAAAATCTCACTGAAAGCAGATATGAGCATACCTTAGGTGTAGTATATGCTGCTGAGCTTTTGGCAGAAAAAAATGGTGAATCTAAAGATAAAGCTAGGCTTGCGGCTTTAGTTCATGATTGTGCTAAAAATATGAGAATAGATGCCCAGTTTGAATTTTTAAAGTCTAGAAGTATAGAAATAGACGACATTACAAGAAAATCACCTCAAATACTACATGGGTTAATAGGTTCTATTATAGCCAAGGAAACTATGCACATTGAAGATGAAGAAGTGTTAAGTGCTGTGAGATATCACACCACTGGAAAAAAGTCTATGAGTTTACTTGAGAAAATAATATATATAGCTGATTACATTGAACCGAATAGAGATTATAAGGGGGTAGAGGACTTAAGGAATATAACTTATGCTGATTTAGATAAGGGAGTTCTGCAAGGCTTTGACAACACTATAACCTATGTTATTAAGTTAGGGCAACTTGTCCACCCTTTAACCATAGAAGCTAGAAATGACTTGTTGTTAAAAATAAAGGGCTGTTAAATCACTTAATTTAAATAACAATCTTTAACATAAATAAGAAGCGTAGATTAATATTAATGCATTAATCTATGCTTTTTATTTTACTGCTAAATTTATTAAGATATCTGTTTATGATGATTATGCTGATTGAGGAATAGATTATTAATATATTTGATGCTTTTAATTGTTGCAAAAATGTTATAATTATTTTACAATGGAAAAAGATGTAAAATTGCGACGTTAGAAGGTGAGTTTATGGATTCCAAGAATTTATTGAAAAATAAATTTAAGGTAAGTCTACTGATACTGTTAGTTTTATTAATTATAATTTCCTTATGTACAGGGGCTTTTTTTTATAAATACTTGGGTAAGTTTAGTAAAAACTATAATGGTAATGCTGTAGAGAAGGATACTTCTTTACCTACAAATATATTATTTTTAGGCATGGATATAGGCGATCCTGCTCAGAAAAACAATGACAGTATAAAAAGAACTGATACCATAATGCTTGTTAGGTTGATTCCTAAGGAGAAAAAGGCTTATATAGTATCAATTCCAAGAGATATGATGATTAAGATAAAGAATTCAAGTCAAAAGATAAATGCTGCTTTTTCTATAGGTGGAGACAGTGCTATAAAACAGGCTGTAGAAAACATCATGACAGTTAATATAGATTATGTAGTAAAGCTCAATTATGACGGCTTTAGGAGCTTTGTAGACGCTATTGGAGGCGTTGAGATGACCATAGATAGAAATATGTATTATGATGATGCCGCGCAAGACTTGCATATAAAATTCAAAAAAGGTCAAACGGTTCTTCTAGATGGTAAGAAGGCAGAAGAGTTTTTCAGATGGAGAAAAAATAATGATGGAACAGGGCTAGCAAATGGTGATTTGGATAGAATAGATAATCAACATAAATTCATTGAGAAAGTTGTTGAAAAGTGTACCTCTATAACTATTGTACCCAAGATTGGTAAGATATTAGATATATTGCCTAAATATATAGAAACTGATATGCCACCTAAGACCTTACTTGCTTTAGGAAAAGAAGCGATAGAACTTAATAAGGAAAATGTAAATATGTACACCTTGAAAGGAGTTCCTAGAACTATAGATGGTATTTCTTATCTTATTTATGATAAGGAAGCTAATACAGAAATAATTAACTTGTTTTCTGATAAAGATAGTAAAGGGAAAGTTAAAAATGAAAATAGTAAACAAATAGATAAGAGTTCTTTGAAGATTAAAGTTTTAAATGGAACAAAAACTCAAGGGTTAGCATCTAAGTACATGAAAGAATTACAGAATAAAGGATATAAGAATATTGAAATAGGTAATACAAAGGAAACCAGTAAGAGTGAGATACAGTTAAAGGATAATAGCCTTAAAGATACTGTTTCTTCGGATATAAATATTAATAAATTTACTAACATATCAAAAAATGATGATAATTTTGATATAATTGTTATATTGGGTAAAGATTTTAAGAATTAAAGGAGAAATGAAAATGAAGAATATTATTTCTACAGAAAATGCACCAAAAGCAATAGGACCATATAGTCAAGGTATTAGCATTGACAATCTTATATTTACTTCTGGTCAAATTCCAATAGATCCTGCTACAGGTGAGTTAGTAACTGATATAAAGGAAGCTACTAAGAGATCAATGCTTAATGTAAAGGCTATATTAGAGCAAGCCGGAAGCTCCTTAGAAAATATAATAAAAGCAACTATATTTTTAAAAAATATTGATGACTTTGGTTCAGTAAATGAAGTTTACGGAGAATTCTTTAAAGAAAATCCTCCAGCTAGAAGTTGTGTTGAAATAAGCAGATTACCAAAAGATGCAGTTATTGAAATAGAGGTTATTGCTTTTAAAGATAGATAGGAGAATCGTATGAGCTACATAAGAGAAATAGTCCCAAAAGAATATGAGGGAAGAAAGATAAGAGATTTTCTTAAAGAGAAATTAGGACTATCAACTAGACTCATTAGGGGTGCTGCTATAGATGGAAGAATAAAAACCAATAGTAAAGTGGTAAAAATGAACTATGTGCTTAAAGCTGATGACCACATAGAAGTTAATGTTTCTAAAGATGAGACTCAGAACATCGCACCAGAAAAAATGGATTTGAAAATAATATATGAAGATGATGATATATTAGTTGTAAACAAAGATCCATTTATGGTAGTTCATCCTACAAAAAGTCATCAATCTGGTACCTTAGCTAATGGAGTGATAAACTATTTTAATGAAACCAACCAAAATTGTATAGTTCGTCTAGTTAGTAGATTGGATATGAATACTTCAGGACTAATAATAATAGCAAAGAATCAATATGCTCATATGGCGTTATCAAAGCAGAATGCTATGGATAAAGATAAAAATGGAGATATAAAGGAGCCTAGAGAAGACTCTATTTCCATTGAAAAGAGATATATAGCAATAGTGCATGGAAACTTAGATGCTACTGAAGGAACTATAGATCTTCCTATACATAGACCAGCTGTTGATTCTATAAAAAGAGAAGTTAATGAACTAGGTCAAAGAAGTATAACTCACTATAAGGTTCTGGAAAGACTTAAAGATGCTGATGTAGTAGAATGTACCCTAGAGACAGGAAGAACTCATCAGATAAGAGTTCATTTAAGTCATATGGGCCATCCTATATTTGGTGATACCCTTTATGGAAATGAAGGTGATGATAACTATATAGCAAGGCAGGCTTTGCACGCTTATAGATTAGATTTTTTAAGTCCGAGAACAAAAAAAGTACTTTCACTTAAGGCTGGTTTACCTGAAGATATGAATGAGCTTATTAATAAAATAAAACAAGTTTAAAAGCATAGTTAAGATCTTTATAATTAAAGAATACCAAAATATTAATATATAAATAAGAAAGTACTGAAGGAATTCTCTCTTCAGTGCTTTTTTGTTAATCTGCCTTTCTGTGGCTTTATTTAAAGCGGTAGTGGCAGGCAATATGTATTTTTTATTTCAATTATTGAGTTATATTGTCGTATTTACGTCTCAAAATATATTGTTTTTTCTTAAACTTAATATATTTTCTTAAAGTTATGAGAAATATAGAGGTAATTGCTATGGCTAAAGCTAGTACAAATGGTTTTATGTTTTTATAGGAAGCAGATGTAGGTAATATACCCTTGTACTCCCTATCGATACTTGAAGCTAGTTTTAAATCACATAGTTCTTTACCTTTTACTGTAACATCTGAATCTAGAATTTCTTGCCCTTGCTTGAAAGATGTTTTTTCTAAGTTAGCACTTTTTATTGTTATCTTAGGAGCAAGGTTATTTTTTATATCATTATCAGACAAATTAGGCTTATAATCATTTTTATTTATTAGGTAATATATGTCCTTTGTAGCTATTAGTGGAACCGATAAAGACTTAGTTACATTGTAGCTAGCTACTTCATCACCTTTGCAATATAACTTTATAGGTTTGTAGTTTTTGAATCCATACTCAAATAATTTTTTTGCATCATCGAAGTAAAACTGTTTACTTTGAGAGTATAGCATTGAAACAATTAAAGTATGGCCATCTTTTTCCGCTGCAGCAGTAAAAGTGTGTTTAGATAAAGTTGTGTATCCAGTTTTTCCTGCTAAAGCATATTGATACTCGTGTGGTGAATTTTTTCTTATTAACTCATCTTTTGTAGAAACCCATTTTTCGTTTCCATCTAAGTTACTAGGTGGAAATTTATAAACTTGAGTTCTACATATTTTAACAAAAGTAGGATTCTTTATAGCTTCCTTAAGCATTAAAGATAAGTCATGTGCTGTTGTTAAGTGACCAGGCTCATACAATCCGCTTGGATTTACAAAGTTGGTGTTATTTGCACCTAGTTGTTTTGCTCTTTCATTCATCATTTTAACAAAGTTATCCATAGAGCCGCCAACATGTTCTGCTAAGGCCTCAGCGCAGTCGTTTGCGGATTCAAGAAGAAGTCCATGGAGAAGGTCATTTACTGTATAAATCTCACCTTCTTTTAATCCAATTGAAGTTCCTTCAGCAGTTGGTGGTACCTTACTTATGGTAACCTTATCATCTAATTTTGCTTTTTCCAATGTAAGAAGTGCTGTCATTACCTTTGTTGTAGACGCTGGAGCTAGAGGTTTGTTGGCATTTTTGTCATAAATAATATCACCGGTATTTACATCCATTAGTACTGCAGCCTCTGATTCAACCTCTGGTGGTGATGAGGTAGCTGCCTTTACATTCACACTTCCAGACATAAGTAAAAAGATTGAAAGCATGCTAAAAAATATCGATATCTTTTTCATATGTATCCCCCGCATATTTATTCAATAGATTTAAGTATATCAAATTTATACAAATTTTGCTATATATTTTTGCTTATTTGGCAATAATCAAAATAATAAAGCGTATAAATTTATTAATATTTTTAACTTTTATATAACAATTAAGCATTATGCGATTGAGTAAATTACTATTACTTCAAGTTGTATATTTTAGTCTTTTCTTTATAAAATGAGGTGATATAAGATGAAAAAAAGAGAAAAAATAATCGGAGCTTCAGTTATGGTGTTATTTTTTATAATATTCATAACTATAGGTTATTTTAACACAAGGCAAAAAAATTTAACACAGAAAGATATGGAAGACATGTTTGTTGACGTTGATCAAAAGGAAGCTAAAGCTTCAAAAGGTGATAAAAAAGAGACTAGTAGTAGTAAAAAAGAAGTTACTAATAAAGAAACTACTGATATGGACAGTAATACCCAAGGAAAGAAAGTAGTAGTTGAGATTAAAGGAGAAGTAAAAAAGGCGGATGTATATTATTTAGATGAAGGAAGTATAGTAAAAGATCTTATAACGGAAGCAGGCGGGCTAACAGATAAAGCAGATTTATCATCAATTAATCAAGCAAAGAAGCTTGTGAATAATGAATGTATAGTGATTGGTAGTAAAGATAAAGTAGGTACAAACAATATTACACAAAGTAGTAAAGATGTAAGTGTTTCATCAGTCGTTAGTGACAGTGGAGCAGTAGTAAATTTAAATACAGCCTCTAAGGAAGAGTTAGATAAGATTCCTGGTATAGGAGCTGTTACAGCAGAGAAGATTATAGAGTATAGACAAAAAAATAATGGATTTAAGACTATAGATGATATCAAAAAGGTAGATAGAATAGGTGATAAATTATTTGAAAAGATAAAGGATAAGATAAGCGTTAATTAAATATGGTAGAATCTTATTGTTAAGTTATAAACTCCCTAAAACTAATGCTATGTTTTAATATAATTTGTATATAGATATGTCAGTTAAAGATAAGCTATAGATCGATAAAAGTACAATTAACCGATGAAATAGTTGATAGTAAGCTTATAAATTATAGAACTGGAATATCTATTCCTATGGCTATAAAAAGTGATGATTTGCAAAGTAAAATTTATTCAATAGTATAGTATTATATGGTAAAATAATAGTAAATGTATAAGGAGGGGTTATGATGGAGGTTTTAGCTAATCTTGGGTTAAGTTTATTATTCGGACTTTTAGGTATAATTATTATGGCCATTGGGTATGTTGTTTTTGATAAGGTTATACCAGCTGATTTTAATAAGGAATTAGAAAATAAAAATACAGCTGTAGCTATAGTTATAGCAGGAATGTTAATTGGAGTTGCTATAATAGTATCTAAGGTAATAGCCTAAAAAATCATAGAATCTCTCTTTGCTATTCCTAATATAAATTGGGAAAGGCAAATGATAAAAAAAACACACTGAAGCTAGTTGCTTCAGTGTGTTTTTAATTAAAATTGTAAAAGATTTAAATCAGAATTTTCTAAGTTAGGTATAACCTTTGTAGCCTTGCCTAAGGTTTCAGGAGAACCTATACCTATAGATCTCATACCAGCTCTTGTAGCAGCCTCTATACCAGCTTCAGCATCTTCAAAAACTACACAAAACTCAGGAGATATATGTAGTTCTTCAGCGCCAAGTAAAAATACTTCTGGATCTGGTTTAGCCTCGGATACCTTGTTTCCATCAATTATAGCATCAAAGTATCTTGTAAGTTCAAGGTTATCTAAAATCATCATAGAATTCTTAGAAGCTGAGCCTAGTGATACTTTTATTCCAGCTTCTCTTAAAGTGCTTAGAAAGTTCTCAACACCAGGTAATATTTCATCTTTATTCATTTTAGATATGTACTCAACATACCAAGCATTTTTTTTAGCAGCTAGCTCTACTTTTTCTTCTTCGCTTAAAGATACTTTACCGATTGAAAGTAAAATCTCTAAAGAAGCCATTCTACTAACCCCTTTTAATCTTTCATTATCTTTTTCAGTAAAATCAAAACCTAATTCATTAGCTAATCGTTTCCAAGCTAGGTAATGATATTTTGCAGTATCAACTATTACTCCATCTAAATCAAAAATACAACATTTTACATCCATAAACTATTACCCCCATAATGTTTAAGCGTTTAACTTAATTATAAAATATTATAGAGAAATTTTCTATAAATATTAAAGCACTTATGAAATATTAGAGAATACTATAAAAAATACTACATAACTTTGTACCTATTATAGGTAAGCCACTTCAGCTATTAAGTTATACATGCACAAAATCGTCAGAAGCCGCGATTTTCGAACATGCATAACTTAAGCTTTCTTAAATGTAATACTAAAAATATGTACAACTTCAGCCCGAAGTTTATTTAAGAAAAACACTATGTTGTAAATTCAATATTTTTACAATTTTTATGTTTGTAGTTTATTATAATTTGGTTATTCAAGGTCAACAAATCTCGCTTTTTATCATTATTGGTAGTATAATGTTAATAGAATGTTTATTTTATTAGAAAAGTAATATTTTTGATACATGAATACTTTCAATTAAATTATTTTTATGTTATTCATAACAAATAGTATAGAGTTAGGGTTAAAAAAGTTATGTTAAAATTAAGTGGTTAATCATAAGATGCTTTATTAAGTTTAAGTAAATATTTTGTAAAGATTAAGAGAAATTAGAGATGACTAATTTTTAAGGATTAGTGTTTTTTATGGGAGGTAAATACAAAATGAATGTGACTATAAAGGATGTGGCCAGAGAAGCAAACGTTTCCCCATCCACAGTGTCCAGAGTTCTAGCTGGCAATCCTAGAATAAGTGATGAAACAAAAGAAAGAGTTATGGAAACGGTTAAAAGGTTAAATTATCATCCTAATGTGATAGCAAGAAGTTTAGCTAATAATGTTACGAAAATTCTTGGGTTGATATTACCAAGTGGAGAAGAAGATCTTTTTAGAAATCCATTCTTCATTCAGGTTATGACAGGAATAAGCATATATGCTCAGAAGATGGGGTATTCCATTGTTTATACCTTTAGTAAAAATGAAGAAGAGGAAATCTCTTTCTTGGCTAACTATATAAACAGTAAAATGGTTGATGGAATGCTTTTACTTACTACTAGGTCAGAGGATAAGTGTGTTGAATACTTAAGTGAGAGAAACTTTCCTTTTGTTATAGTAGGTAGACCAGAAACAGCAGAAAATATACTATGGGTAGATAATGATAATAAAAAGGCCATGTATGATGTAACAAAGAGGCTAATAGATAAAGGTCATAAGGATATAGCTTTTATTGGAGGACCTTCTGAGAGAACCATGTCTAAGGACAGACTTAGTGGCTATAAAGAGGCATTAAGTGAGGCTAATATTGAATTCGATGAAAATTTGATAATGCAAATGGGAGACTTTACAGAGACAGATGGATATGAAGCTTGTTCTACTATAATTAATTTTAAGAAGCCAAGTGCAATAGTAACAACAGATGACTTGTTGGCTTTTGGTGTCTCAAGAAGACTTAAGGAAGAAAAGATAAAAGATACATGGTTAGTTGGATTTAATAATATACCTTTATCAGAATATCAAAACCCGCCATTGTCAACTGTGGATATCAATGCTAAGAAATTGGGGTACTATGCTACAAAACTTCTTATTGATAGATTACAGCAGAAGGAAGAAGAGTTAGATCATTATATAATAGAAACCAAATTTGTAGAGAGAGAATCAACTTTCAACAAATTAGGGTAAAATAAGGATATGACACCTGCCAGAATTTCTTCACATACGCTTAAGAAAAGGCAGATGCGCAAAAAAGTACTGAAGAAGGACGCTTCAGTACTTTTATTCTTATGTGGTTCTTATATTTAGATGAGATTTATGATAGTAATGCAAAGTAAGTTAAATATTCCCATATAAGCTGAAGAATAAAATAGGAATAAGTCGCCTGCCAGAATTTCTTCACATACGCTTAAGAAAAGGCAGATGCGCAAAAAAAGTACTGAAGAAGGACGCTTCAGTACTTTTTTAAATTATTATTATCGTTAATGATATTACTCTGTATATAAATTAGGTGTATATTCAAATATCAAACTATCAAGGGTTTAAGTCTATAAAGATTATTTGGTAAAAATAATATTATTTTTTTATATACATAAGGTTGTAGTACTCATCTAGCATTCTCTTTACTGCAAACTTTTCTCTGCAGCTTACTATTGAAGCTTTCATCATTTCAACCCATTTATCTTTGTTATCATAATAAGTAGGAATTACTTCTGATAATAGTACATTGTATAGTGCTCTTAAATCATGATTATCTAACTCTTCAAGAGTTGCAAAGTCACTAACTCCCTTACCATCACCAAACTGCCAGCCGTTTACGCCATGTTCACAAGCTTCTGGCCACCATCCATCAAGGATAGAGCAGTTAAGAACTCCGTTCATAGCAGCTTTCATTCCAGAAGTACCTGAAGCTTCAAGAGGTCTTCTTGGGTTGTTTAACCATACATCAGAACCTCTAGTAAGAGCCTTTCCTATGGTCATATCATAGTTTTCAAGGAAAACTACTGAGTTAGGGTACTTTTTAGTCATATCAACTATATTAGCAACTATCTTCTTTCCTGTATCATCTAGTGGATGAGCCTTACCAGAGAATACTATCTGAAGCTTACCTGACTTTAATAGTGGTTCTACTACTTCTGGATCAGTAAAGATTAAGTTACTTCTCTTATATGGAGCTGCTCTTCTTGAGAAACCTATTAAAAGCTTGTCGGCATCTAGTGTAACTCCAGTTCTCTCATTTACGAATTTGATAAGGTCTCTCTTATTCTTCATATGAGTTTCCCAAATATCACCTTCTCCATCTGCAGCTGCAAGCATAGCAGAATCAACCCAAGTTGGAGTGTGTATAGCATTTGTTATTCCTATGATTTCTGGTCTTTCAGTTACACCTTCCCACATCTTATTAGCTGTTTCCATGTGAAGTTGTGCAACAGCATTAGCTATTCTAGACATTTTTAAAGCACCTACAGTCATGTTGAAAGGAGCTCCACCTAAGCTAACAAGCTGTTCAACAGTTAAACCATTGTTTGCACCCATATACATTAGGATATCAAGTGTATGAGACTCATTTCCTTCAACAATTGGAGTATGAGTTGTAAATACAACTTCTTCTTTAGTTGCTTTTAAAGCTTCGTCGAAAGTAAGTCCAGCTTCCATCTTTTCTCTAAGAAGTTCAAAGCCAGCAAATAGAGCATGACCTTCATTGAAATGGTAAACTTCAGCTTCATAGCCTAAAGCTCTTAGAGCTCTAACACCACCAATACCTAGAACCATTTCTTGAGCTATTCTTTCTTCGCCAAACCAGCCGTATAATTGACCAGTTATCCAAGTGTCAGCATTTTCAGGAATATCAGTATCTAATAGGTAAAGAGGGCATACTCCAAACTTTGTAACCTTCCAAACCTTTATAGCAACATCTCTTTGTCTTATCTTTACTTTAACCTTTATTCCTGTATCTTCAAGGCAATCATAATCTTGGTTTGTATAACTGTCATAAGGTTTGCCTTCTTCATTAATTCTTTGATCTGTATAGCCTTGTTTCCACTTTATTCCTAGACCTACCATTGGGAACTCATGATCGTTAACACCTTTCATGTAGTCTCCAGCTAAGATACCAAGACCTCCAGCATAAGTTTTTATTGATGCGTCTAGACCATATTCCATACAGAAATATGCAACATTAGGTAATTTACTCATAAATAATCCTCCCAATCTATACTTTAAATGGTTATAGTTGAACCATTTAATTCATATTCTTTATTATTAACTTTTATAATAAGGTTTGAACCTTTTTCTTGATTTATAATTATATTTTCCTTGTTAACAGTTATATTTAATAGATTGCCTCTAAACATTACTTTAAATGAATACTCATCCCAAACTTCAGGAATAAATGGTGAGAAGTGAAGCATATCATCTTTTATCTTCATACCACCGAAACCATAAACTATTGACATCCAAGTTCCAGCCATACTTGTTATGTGAAGTCCGTCATCAGTATCATTGTTATAGTTATCTAGATCAAGTCTAGAGGTTCTCAAATACATTTCATAAGCCTTTTCTGTATTTCCAATCTCAGCAGCTATTATTGAGTGAACACATGGAGATAGAGAAGACTCATGTACAGTTCTTGGTTCATAGAACTCAAAGTTCTTTTTCTTAGTTTCTAAATCATATCTGTCACTTAAGAAGAAAATTCCTTGAAGTACGTCAGCTTGTTTGATGAAGCAGCTTCTAAGTATTCTGTCCCAAGACCATTTTTGATTAAGAGGAAGATTTGAAGGATCTAAGTCTTTCACTAAAATCTGCTCTTTATCCATATAGTTATCTTGTTGAGAGAATACTCCTAATTCTTCAATCATAGGATAGTACATTTTTGAAGAAACTTCCTTCATTTCAGCAAGCTCAGCATCAGCTATTCCTAGTTTTTCAACAAGAGCCTTAAGTTCAGCTGGGTAGTTTTCCTTTAAGAAATCATAAGTTTCTAAAGCGTAAGATATATTCCAAGCTGCCATAGTATTTGTATACCAGTTATTATTAACGTTATTTTCATATTCATTTGGACCAGTTACACCAAGAATCATGTACTTGTCCTTTTGAGGAACATAGTTAGATCTTGATACCCAGAATCTAGCGGTTTCAAGAATTACATCGAAGCCGTATTCAGCAAGATACTTTTTATCTCCAGTATATCGAACATAGTTAAATATACCGTAAGGTATTGCTGCATTTCTGTGGATTTCTTCGAAGGTTATTTCCCATTCATTATGACATTCTTCTCCTGTCATAGTTACCATTGGATAAAGAGCTCCTTTTAATCCAAGTTTTGCAGCGTTTTCTTTAGCCTTGTCCAATTGGTTGTATCTATATATAAGAAGCTGTCTAGCTATTTTTTCATCAGCTGTACTTAAGTAGAAAGGAATGCAATATGCTTCTGTATCCCAATAAGTACTTCCACCGTATTTTTCACCAGTAAAGCCTTTAGGTCCTATATTTAATCTTGAATCTTCGCCAGTATAAGTTGCAGTCATATGGAATATATTAAATCTTATGCCTTGTTGAGCAGCAACATCACCTTTAATTACGATATCACTTTCATTCCAATGATCATGCCATTTTGTACTGTGTTCAGCAAAAAGCTTATCAAAACCAGCATTTTTTGCTCTTTCAACAGCATCGTAAGCCTTAGCTATTACAAGTTCTTCTTCATAATATCTATTGCTTGCAACACCAACATATTTATATAAAGTAGCTGTACTGTTCTTTGATGTTGTAACAGAAACAGTATTTTCAGCGTATTTAGATCTCTCAGAAATCTCTGGAGTAACGTTTGCATTGTTACCATCAAGCAAGACATCATAGGACATAGCTGCAGTTACATAATAATTTGTCTTTTTAGTCTGCATTGTAACTTCTCCATAAAAAGGAGTTGATTTTTGAGACACTTCATTCCAGAATACTTCATCATAGTTTGAATCTTCATTTACTATATTCCCATCAAGATATGGAGTGAATTCTATCTTACCATCATAATTTAATGGTGTAACAGAGTAGGAGATAGCTGCAATTTCTTTATCTTTAAGGCTTATAAACCTTTTTATTTCCACCTTAGTTTCTTTACCATCATTAGAAACAGCTACAAAACTTCTTTCAAGAGAGCCGTCTCTCATGTTAAGAACTCTTGAGAAGTCTTTTGCTTCTTTTAGTTTTGCTATATCTAAGTTTTCACCGTTTAGTTTTACTCTTATTCCAATATAATTAACTGAGTTTAAAACCTTTGCAAAGTATTCAGGATAACCATTTTTCCACCAGCCAACTCTAGTTTTGTCTGGATAATATACACCTGCAATGTAGCTACCTTGAAGAGAATCGCCTGAAAAATCTTCCTCGAAATTTCCCCTCATACCCATGTAGCCATTTCCTAAACTCATAAAACTCTCGTATATTCTATTTTCTTCTGGATGAAATCCTTTTTCGATTATTTTCCACTCATCATGCAAAATATAATTTCTCATACTAATCCTCCATTTAAATTTATTAGAACAACATGCAAGCGATTGCACAAAATTTTAAAAAAATATAAACCATGAATATGTTTACAAGTATAATATATCATTTTATATTTCCATAATCAATATCTAACCATTAAAATATTTGCTATTGTAATATTTTCTAAATTACAAGTGTTTAAAATGTGGGTTTTATCAAAATAATGATAATGCACTTAAAAGGATTTATTTAAATATATTAATAAATATGATCAGATTAAAAAAACGCTAAAAATAAGATTAGCGTTTTTTAGTACTATTTATAAAAAGTTTTAATGATTGCTTTTGACAATAATAGTATAAATAATAATGTTTATAGGGAAAGAAGCATTTTTATGGAAACTGCAAGAGACATTGTTACAAACACTGGCTTTATAAGCTTAGCACCTTTCTTTAATGCAATCTTTGATCCTATAAGTGCACCTAATACCATGAATAATGCTACTAAAACTCCATAAAAATAATTTATTTTTCCTTCTATAGCAAAAGTTATTAGTGCCGCTATGTTAGAAGTGAAATTTAATATCTTACAGTTAGCATTTGCTTCCACAAAGTCTAGTTTAAATATCTTTATAAAACCAAAGATTAAAAATGATCCGGTTCCTGGTCCAAAGAAACCGTCGTAGAATCCTAGTGAAAAGCCGAAAAATGTTCCTATTATAATAAGTTTTCTAGTCTTACCTTTATAGTGACTCTCAAGGCCAAGATTTTTTGAGAACAGTGAATATACACCAACAACTAGAACTAAAATCATCACTAGAGGAGTAAGAAAACTTTGATTTATTATTAATACTGACTTAACACCTAAAACAGAACCTATAAAGGTAAAAGGTACAATAAACTTTAACAAGGATAGGTCAGCCTTTCCCTCCTTTATAAAGCGTATGGATGATGTAAGTGCTGCTGTAGTTGATGAAAATTTATTTGTACCAAGAGCAATATGTGGAGGTAATCCGAAAAGCATATAAGCTGGGAGGCTTATAAGTCCACCACCACCAGCAATAGAATCAACAAAGGCCGCAATAAAACCTGAAATACAGAGTAAGATTAAATTAATCAATTAAATATCCGTTACATAAAATCTACTAAAATCTAATATTTAGAGATTTATTCCTTATTCAACGCAACCTGTTTTGTCATAAGACTACTCCAGTTTGATATGTTGCTCCAAAGGCTTAAAATCCTGCGTAACGCACAGTACATATCAGCACTATCTTGTTAGTGATATTATGCTGATTTTTTATACCTTGAAAGATTTATTGACGCATTTTTGTCCCTATCCATCCGAGCATTACATGATGGACAAACAAAAACTCTGTCTTTAAGTTTTAAATCTTTCTTTATTACGCCACAACAAGAACAAGTTTTGCTTGAAGGATAAAACCTATCTGCTTTTACAAATTCAATGCCATTAAATTTACTTTTATATTCTAAGATACTAATAAACTTATGGAAACATTGTTCTTGTATAGCCTTTGATAAGTGTCTATTTTTAAGCATCCCCTTTACATTTAAATCTTCAACAACTATTCTGCTTGGCTTGGTTTTCACTATTGCAGTTGTTGTTTGATGAATATGATTTAAACGTATATTTGAAAGCCTTCTTTGAATAAGTTTTAATTCTCTTTCGAGTTTTTTAATATTATTAGTTTTAGTAAATTTATAACGGTTTTCACCTTCCTTTCCTATTCGAATTTTTCCATCTTCATATTTTCTTGAAACTTGTTTCTGCTTTCTTTTTAACTTCTTTTTTAGTCTTTTCACTTCTTTAGCTTTGTTAATATTTTTAAATGGCTTATCTATATTTGAAACTATTGCTAAATCTTTTAATCCCAAATCCACACCTATTGATATATCTGTATTTTCTGATATAGTTTCTTTTTTTTCTATGCCTATAGATATATACCAAAACTTACCGTCAAAACTTATTCTTGGATTAATATATTTAATATCTGTAGGTATTTGCTCTACTGTTTTAAGCCAACCTACTTTTTCAATTAATACTAAATTTTCTTTAACCTTTAGTTTATCTGTATCATTATAGAATGAAGGTTTGCTTTTTCTTCTGCTCTTAAATCTTGGTTTATCCGCTAACCCTTTAAAGAAATTTTTATAAGCATTACAACCATCTTTTACAGCCTGTTTTGCTACATTATTAGATACTTCATTAAGCCAGTTAAGTTCTGATTTCTTTAAAATAGTTAATTCTTTTCTTAAATCTCCATCTTTTATAAACTTGCCACCATTTTTGTGATTTTCTTCTTGTCTTGCAAGTGTCCAATTATAAATATATCTTGCAGTACCAACAGACTGCCATAATTTTTGTTCTTGCTCTATATTCGGAATAATTCTAACTTTCTTCGCCAGTATCATTCTCTAACAGCTCCTTAATCATTTTCTTTGCTTTATTGGCTCTTTTGCCTTGCAACCTACAACTAAAAACTGTAACAATTTGAATTAAATCCTCAACTAATTCCTGTTCTTCTGTTTTTTCAGTGTTATCTATTATTTCGATATCAGTCCCATACTTATTACATAGATTTTCTATTATTTCAAACCCAAATCTCAGCAACCTATCTTTATATAGAATTATTATCTTTTCAACTTCTGAATTGGTTATCATATCCACCAATTGATTTAATCCTTTTTTATCGTAATTTATTCCACTTCCTATATCAGTAATAACATCAAATGAGTACCCTTTAGCAATCATGTATGTTTTAACATTTTCAACTTGTCTTGCTAAATCATCTTTTTGTTTATTACTTGATACTCTACAATATCCAATTACTTTTTTAGTTCTCTTAACAAGTGGCACTTGCAAAACTTGATTAATTTGTTGTTCAGAATAATAACGGTGTCTACCTTCTGTTATATGATGTGGTTTTAACTTTCCTTCATTATCCCACAATCTTAAAGTTTGAATACTTTTTCCCACTAATTTTGAGAATTGACCGATTGTATAATACTTCATGCTATCACCTCTTTACACATATTATGACAACATAAAACTAACAATATTCCAATATATTTTAGTGGGTTTTAGTAGGTGTCTTAAAACTGTTGTATGCCCCCCTTATGAACTATCCTACAATTGAAAATCTTAGCATAATTTGTGATAATTTAAAATACGACGTTAAATTTTTAATAGAAGTTAAATTATATTTTAGTCCATCTATGTTTGTAAATTGTAATTAATTTTGAAATAAGTACAACCGTTTATAGTTATAAGATTAAGAGTTTAGCTCTTATTTCAAATTAATATAGCTATTAAAATATGATGATTACAAAGAGTTCTTATATAGAAATTAAATTTATACTTGTTTCTAAATATAATTTTATATAGATCCTTATGGCTATATTTTAATTAATAGTTAAGTTAAGATTTGTATATAGGCAGAGGATTAAATTTAAGTTTTACTAGATATTTACTAATAAAGGAAAGGGGAAGTGTCAATGAGTAAAAGGGGGAGAATTTCACTTGGGGCGCTCAGTCACAAGGATTTTAGATATTTTTTCATAGGTTCTATAGTTTCGTTAATAGGTACATGGATGCAGAATGCAGGTCAGTCATGGCTTGTTGTAACCTTGACAGATTCAGCCTTAAAGCTTAGTTTCGTAAGCGCTCTGCAGTTTACTCCTGTATTATTATTTTCCTTATTTGCAGGGGCTTTAATAGATAACTATCCAAAGAAAAAGATATTGCTTATAACTCAATCTATTATGGGAGTTTTAGCTTTCGTACTAACATTTTTAGTTTTTACTCACAGCATTCAGTACTGGCATATACTAGTTTTAGCAACAATACTGGGCTGTTGCAATGCTGTAGATATGCCTGCAAGACAGTCCTTTATGATTGAACTTGTAGGAAAAGAGAATTTAATGAATGCAATTGCACTTAATTCTACAGTATTTAATGCGGCAAGGATGGTAGGACCAGCTGTAGCTGGAATAATGATAAAGGTATTTGGATTCTTTATATGCTTTCTACTAAATGCAGTAAGTTTTATTCCTTTAGTTTATGGTATTTATAAGATTTCAGCTCAAGGTATTTCTAAAAAGGATACTGATAATAAAAATATGCTGCTGGATGTAAAAGAGGGAGTAAAATATGTATTTAAATCAAAAGAAATTTTATTTACTATTTTATTAGTGTTTTTTGTATCTACCTTTGCCATGAATTACAGTGTACTGATACCACTTCTTGCTAAGCAAGTATTAAACATGGATTCTGATGGGTATGGATATCTTATGTCTGCTATGGGGCTTGGATCTATGCTTTCAGCTTTAGTAGTGGCAACTAGAAGTAGAGGGCCAAAAAGGAGCTTGATGTTTTTAGCTGGCGCAGTAATTTCTATAATGCTTGTATTCACTGGAGCTTTTAAGTCCTATGGAGTTTCAATGATATGCTTATTTATAGCTGGAATATTTAATGTTTTATTTTCAACAAATGCAAACTCTACAATTCAACTAAAGTCAAAAGATGAGTTTAGGGGTAGAGTAATGAGTGTTTATGCAATGGTATTTGCAGGAGCGACTCCTTTAGGAAGCTTATTTGAAGGCGTTATATCTAAGTGGTTAGGAATTACTGATGCTTTTATAATATCTGGAGTTGTTACTATTATAATAGGAATTATTTTGTATGTAATGATGAATAAAAGGTCAAGTAATTTAAAAAGTGTAGCATAAGCTAGGTAGAAAACTATAGCACTTAACATAGTCTTCCGATAAGAATAGTGGTTAAAAAATAATAAATAATTATGTAATGTAATAGATTTCTTTACGAAATTGTTAATATTGTTCATAAATTAATAATATTTTCTTAATAATTATAAAAACTATTGATTTAATCAGAAAAAAATATTATAGTAATGTCAATGGAAAACAAAATAAATATTATCGTTCTTATCTAGAGAGGTGGAGGGACTGGCCCGATGAAGCCCGGCAACCGGTATATGTTCATATACATATACAAAGGTGCCAATTCCTGCGACGCATTGCGTTGAGAGATGAGGGTAAATGTAAGGCTTATATCGCCGGAGTTTATTCTCCGGCGTTTTTTGTGCTTAGTATAAATTGGACTTATATTAAGGATGAAAAAAAGGAATGATTGGTCTTCATATTTTTCTCATGTAAGTTAGAAAAGGCAGATGGGCAAAGAAGTTGACTGGTGACCTTTATAATTTTTTGCAGCATTTATCTGATAGTAATTATTTGTTGACAACTATTTTGAGGGGGATTTGTATGATAAAGATTGAAGGGCTAAATAAGAGTTTCAACGATATACAAGTTCTTAAAGACATTAATCTAGATATAAATGAGGGCGAAATATTTGGATTGGTTGGCCATAGTGGGGCAGGAAAGTCAACCTTGCTTAGATGTCTAAATGGACTTGAGTCCTATAATACAGGTAGTGTAACTGTAAGAGGACAAGAGGTAAAAGACCTAAAAGGTAAGGAAATGAGAAGTTTTAGAAAAGATTTAGGAATGATATTCCAGCATTTTTCTCTACTTGAGAGAAAAAATGTTTATGACAACATAGCTTTACCGATGGAATGTTGGGGCATACCAAAGGCTAAAATTAAGGCTAGAGTTGATGAACTTCTAAAGATTGTAGGACTAGAAGATAAGGCGAAAAGTAAGCCAAGGCAGCTTAGTGGTGGACAAAAACAAAGAGTAGCAATTGCAAGAGCATTGGCCCTTGAACCTAATATACTTCTTTGTGATGAAGCTACATCAGCACTAGATCCAAAAACAACTAAATCAATATTATCACTTTTAAGAGAAATAAATGAGAAACTTGGAATAACAATAATTATAGTTACTCATCAAATGGAAGTAGTTAAAGAGGTATGTCAGAGAGTTGCAATACTTGAAGGTGGAGAGGTTCTTGAAGTTGGACATGTAGAGGAACTATTCTTAAGACATACTAAGGCTTTAAAGAATCTTCTTGGAGAAGAAGAGGTCTTACCAAATGAAGGAGTAAACATAAAGATATTATTCCCTAAGGATAACTCACATCAAAGCATAATAACATCCATGGCAAGAGATCTTGATATAGATTTTTCAATAGTTTGGGGTAAACTTGAAAGATTTAGAGATGATGTACTTGGTTCACTAGTAATTAATGTAGGCGAGGATAAAAAGGAAAGCATAATTAATTACTTGGATTCAAAGCATGTTGGATGGGAGGTTAGTACAAATGAGTGATAATTTTATGGATTTTTTTAATCTAGTTCTAGTTCCAGCCTTAGGCAAAACTCTTTATATGGTTATAATTTCAACTATTATTGCAAGTATATTGGGATTTATATTAGCGATTATACTTATAATAACTGATAGGAATGGATTAAAGCCTAATAGAGTAATATTTAGTATATTAGATTTTGTAATAAATATATTTAGAAGCTTTCCATTTATTATATTAATAGTTGCTATAATACCACTTACTAGATTTATAGTAGGCAAAAGTATAGGTGAGACTGCAGCTTTAGTTCCTTTAACAATCGGGGCAGCGCCATTTATAGCTAGAGTTATAGAAGGTGCTTTAAAGGAAGTAGACAAGGGTCTTATAGAAGCTGCAAAATCTTTCGGAGCTTCTGATACTCAGATAATATTTAAGGTTATGGTTAAAGAAGCAATGCCATCCATAATATCTGGTGTAACTCTTTCGGTAATATCAATATTAGGATACTCAGCAATGGCTGGTGCAGTAGGTGCAGGTGGTCTTGGAGCTGTAGCTTTAACCTATGGATATCAAAGATTTGATAACCAAGTAATGTTTTATACTGTATTTACCTTAATAGTGCTAGTTCAAATTCTTCAGTCTATAGGTAACCTAGCATATAAAAAATTGAGATAAAGCATAGTAAAAAGGGGGCATAATATATGAAAAAAATATTAACACTAGTATTAACAGCAGCTTTAGCTCTTTCTTTAGCCGGTTGTGGTAAAAAGGAGCAAAGCGTTAAAAAAGATGATAACAAAACAAGTATAGTAGTTGGGGCTACTTTAAAACCAGCTGGAGAAGTGCTTAATTATTTGAAAAGTGACTTTGAAGCAAAAGGATATAAGCTTGAAGTTAAGATATTTGATGACTATGTTGCACCAAATACAGCCTTAGAAGAAGGTTCAGTAGATGCTAATCTATTTCAACATGAACCTTATTTATTAAAATTTAATCAGGATCATGGTACTAACTTAGTGGCAGTGAAGAAAATCTATCTTCCACCTCTTGGTGCATATTCTAAAAAGATAAAAGACATAAAAGATCTAAAGAACAAAGCAGTTATAGCAGTTCCTTCTGATGCTACAAATGAATCAAGAGCTCTAAAGCTATTAGAGGCTCAAGGAATATTTAAGCTCAAACAAAAGGATTTAGTTACAAAGGTTGATATAGCTGAAAATACTAAAAATGTAGAGATTCAAGAAGTGGATGCGGCACAGCTTCCAAGAGTTTTACAGGATGTTGATGTTGCAATAATAAATGCAAGTTATGCATTGCCAGCAGGCTTGGATCCTAAGAAGGATACATTGTTCTCAGAAAGTAAGGATTCGCCATATGCCAATGTTCTTGCTACTAAGAAAGGCAATGAAAATGCAAAATGGGTTAAAGATTTAAGCGATGTACTTACATCAGATAAAGCTAAGAAATATATAGAAGAACAATACAAAGGAAGTATATTACCAGTATTCTAACTAACCGCTATATTTTATTGAAATTGATGAATTACTTTTCAGATACTTTAGTGAGCTTGACAAAGAAGTTCACATAATATCTCTATCAATTCCAATAATATTAAGTATAGCTAGATTTATAAATTTAATTTAAATTATGGAGGGAAAAATATTATGAAATTTAAGAAGATATTAACATTAGGTTTAACACTTGCACTAGCAGGTTCACTAGCAGCTTGTGGAGCTAAGAAAGATACAGCATCATCAGGTTCAAAGAATGATAAGGTTATAACAATAGGTGCATCACCTACACCGCATGCAGAAATATTAGAACAAGCAGTTAAGCCTTTACTTGAAAAAGAAGGTTATACTTTAAATATTAAAGTATTTGATGATTATGTATTACCTAACACTGCATTAGATGAAGGATCAATAGATGCTAACTACTTCCAACACATTCCTTACTTAAATAAGACAATTCAAGAAAAGGGATATAATCTTACTTATACAGTTAAAGTTCATATAGAACCAATTAGAGTTTACTCAGACAAATTAACTAAGTTAGAAGATATAAAAGACGGAGCTGAAATAGCAGTTCCAAATGATGCTACTAACGAGGCAAGAGCTCTAAAGTTACTTGCAAAGAACAATCTTATAAAGGTTAAAGATGGAGAATTAGTAACTGTTAAAGATATAACTGACAATCCAAAGAAGCTTAAGTTTACTGAACTTGAAGCAACTCAATTGCCAACTGTTCTAAAGGATGTTACTGCTGCTGTTATTAATACAAACGTAGCTTTAAGCGCAAAGCTTGATCCTAACAAGGCGTTAGCTGTAGAAGATAAAGATTCACCATATGCTAACGTAATTGCTGTTAAGAAAGGTAACGAAAATAGCGATAAGATAAAAGCATTAGACAAAGCAATAAACTCTCCTGAAGTTAAGAAGTTTATAGAAGATAAATATAAGGGAAGCATAGTTGCTGCATTTTAATAATTGGATCTGTTAAAGTACAGTGTTGAAATTAAGTGGTCAGTCATCCGATGCTTTGATGAGCTTACGCTAATTACTCGCTCATAGAGCATCTCCTTCATAACCACATAATTTCAACAATACTATTAAACATAGCCTAATAGTTAGGTAAATAAGTAAAAGCCTCTGAGATTTCAGTGGCTTTTTTTCATTCTTTAGTAAATTATATTTTAAATAAATCAGTAAATAAATATGATTGTATAGCTTAAATTGATATATAGGAGAAAAAATAAAAAAAGCAGATTATGTTGCCTGCCAGATTTTTTACATATACATTCGGAAAGGCAGATACGCAGAAAAATCACTAAAGAAGACCGCTTTAGAGATCTTTTGCAATGTAATTTTATGATTTACAGATTTGTGTTAATGTAGTATATTTAAATAATGGTAAAAAGGAGATTTCTATGAAAATACACATAAATTATTGGAGGTATTGTCATGCTAGATAAAGAAAACCTAAATGAAAACGAACAAAATGAAGAAGTAAATGTGGGAGAAGAGGTCAACACTGCTAAAGAAGAAGCTGTAGTTGAACAGTCAACAGAAGAAATAGTAGATAGAGAAGAAAAAGTTGACCATGAAACTGATAAACCTTATAAAGCAGGCTTTTTCGTGAGACTTGTAGGAAATATAATGGATCAAACAATAGCATTAGCTTTTGCCGTGATATTGTATTTTGTTTTTGAAAAGGTACTACCATTATTAGGATATGAAGTAATAGATAAAGTAGGAATATTTTTAATTATGTATATAGTAGCAAATGTTTTGTGCTTAACAATAATTGAAAGTACAAAGCTAGGTACTTCAGTTGGAAAGAAGATACTAAGAATAAAATAGACAGGAGTAACATATGAGAAAGGGCAATGAAATAGAGTTACTTATAGAAGATATGGAGTTTCCTTCCCAAGGGATAGGATATAAAAATGATTTAAAGGTATATGTTAAGAATGCTTTTCCAGGACAGAAAGTTCGTGGTAAGGTATCTAAAAAGAAACAAGATTACGCTGAACTTAAATTGCAAGAAGTTGTTGAAGCAGCAGGATATGAAGTGGAGAATAAGTGTCCACATTTTGCGCTCTGTGGAGGTTGTTCATCTCAAAACATACCTTACGAAAAACAATTAGAATTTAAGAAAAATCAGGTGTTAAAGCTTTTTAGTGACAATAATGTGACTACTGGCGAGTTTCTAGGTATAGAAAATAGTCCTATTCAATGGGAATACAGAAACAAGATGGAGTTTACCTTTGGAGATATGGAAAAGGGTGGAGACTTAACTCTTGGAATGCATATGAAAGGAAGATCCTTTGGTATTGTAACTGTAGATCAATGCTATCTAATTGATGAAGACTATAGAAAAATCTTAGATACCACTGTTGAGTTTTTTAATAGGGAAAAGCTTCCTCATTACAGAATAATGGCTAGGGAAGGTTTCTTAAGAAATCTTATAGTTAGAAAAACTAAACATGATGGTGAAATATTGATTAATATGGTAACTACCACTCAGATAGACTATGATTTTAAGACTTGGGTAGATGCTATATTAAGCTTAGACTTTGAAGGAAGTATAAAAAGTATAATACATACAGAAAATGATTCCTTATCAGAAGCAGTAATAGCAGATAAGGTAAATATATTATACGGAAGAGATTTTATAATTGAAGAACTTTTAGGCCTTAAGTTTAAAATTTCTCCATTTTCCTTCTTCCAAACAAATTCACTAGGTGCAGAAAAGCTTTATAGTATAGTTAGAGACTTTATGGGTACTGCAGAGGATAAGGTAGTATTTGATTTATACTGCGGTACAGGAACCATAGGTCAAATAGCTGCTGGAAAGGCCAAGAAGGTCATAGGTGTAGAGCTTATAGAAGAAGCAGTAGTTGCTGCCAATGAAAATGCTAAGCTCAATGGTCTTGATAACTGTAATTTTATAGCTGGAGATGTAGCAAAGGTTATAAATACAATTAAGGATAAGCCAGACATCATTATATTAGATCCACCTAGAAGTGGAGTTCATCCTGTAGCAATGAACTATGTAGTTAAGTTTAATGCTAAGGATATAATCTATGTAAGCTGTAATCCAAAGACTTTAGTTACTGACCTAAAGGTATTGGAAGCAGCAGGATATGTGATAGAGAAGACTTTGCTTATGGATATGTTCCCTAACACACCACACGTTGAGACAGTGGTGAAGCTAAGTAAATAGGGACAGGTGGACGGTTCGAAACCACTGAAAAACATATTATAAATATTTGAAAATATGTAAAATAAGTCACAATAAAATAGAAAAAACCCCCTTAAAATGGTATAATGGAATTGCGACGACCATAACCAAAAAGGGGGGTTCAACCATATGTTAAGAAATCAATCAAAACAATACAGTCTATATTCTATATTATACCACAAAATTCCTGATAATCATATATTGAAACTAATTGATCAAGCTGTGGATTTTAGTTTTGTTAATAAACTTCTTGAAAGTTCTTATTGCAAATATTATGGCCGTCCCGCAAAGGAACCGGAAATGATGATAAGATTGTTGATTTTACAATATTTATATAATTTATCGGATGAAAAAATAATAGAAGAAACTTCTTTAAATCTTGCATCCATGTGGTTTGTTGGCTTAAACCCAGAAGAGGAACTTCCGCATCCAAGTCTTCTTGCTAAATTTAGAGTTCATAGACTACAAGAAGTTACAATGGATGAAATCATAAAAGAAGTTGTAAAACAATGCGTTGAAAAAGGAATTATAAAAGGACATAGTATAAGCATTGATGCTACTCATACACATGCTAATACAGGTAAGTTAGTTCCTGAGAGAGTATTAAAACACTTAGCTAAAAAAATCCTAAAGAACCTAGAAGAAGAAAGAGGGTCAATACCTGAGGATGTTGATGCAAACATTCCTGATTATAAAGCAATCGACGATCACAAAGTAGCCAAAGAAACAATGAAAGCATACTTGGAAGATCTTATGGAGAAAGCAGAAAATCATATAGAAAATCCTGATACTTCTGCTACCGCGCTGGTTATTAAGAATTCTCGTGAAATCATATCCGATGAGAAATTTATTCAACAAAAGGAGTACGTTCATTAGTAGACCAAGATGCAAGAGTGGGAAACAAAAGTAAACTGATAGTTTTTTGGATACAAGACAGAATTTATAA
The DNA here is from genome assembly GCF_004015185.1 of Clostridium manihotivorum. Taxonomy (GTDB): domain Bacteria; phylum Bacillota; class Clostridia; order Clostridiales; family Clostridiaceae; genus Clostridium_AR; species Clostridium_AR manihotivorum. The sequence goes on from NZ_CP025746.1 coordinate 1,710,713, forward strand.
TGACTACAGGTTCAGAACGTATAATCACTGCGGTAGCAGTACATGATGGAGCTTATGTTGACGGAACAGGTTTTAAAGAATTATACGAGCTAACGAAAGAAGCAGGGATTGAAGCGGAAGAAGTTTATGGTGATAAAGCATACTTTAGAAAACCCATTTTAGACTTAATTAAAGAAGATCAAGCAGAAGCTTATATACCTGTTAGTGAATCTGTATATCGTATCGATGAGAGTAAATTTAATTATAATAAAGACTCCGACCAATGGTATTGTAAATATGGAAACAATACAGTAAAAAGAAAGCAAAAATCAATAAAAGTGGTAAAAAAAGTTTTAGATATACTTTTGACAAAGAAATATGTAAAGATTGTCCACACCGTTCTGAATGTATTAATGGTAAAGTGTCAGCAAGAACTTTAGAAGTCGGAGTAAATGCACATGAGTACTACGAGTATAGTCAACGTGCAAAGACTCAAGATTTTCTAGAAAAATATAAAAATCGTTCCTGTAATGAGTGGAAAAATGGTGAAATGAAGAGATTTCATGGGTTAGACCGTGCCAAAGGGTATGGTCTAAGAAGCATGGGCATGCAAGCCCGGTTAACGGCATTAGCGGTAAATTTGAAGAGGATAGCCAAGCTGGTATCCTCCTTTTTATTAGATATACTGAAGTTTTTTACAAATAAAGGATGTTTTATCTGTCTTTATTAAACAACCAGGTTTTTATTGTCAAAAAGATGCTACTTTTTCAGTGGTTTCGGACGGTTCTCGTGTCCCAAATGTAAGGTGAAAAATGATACGGTAATTAAGTGAATATTTAAGTGATGGTTATGTTCCCTCAGACTTATGGTTTGGGGGAACTTTTTATTTTGCGGTCTAAAAAGGATAAATCTTTTTAATAGCTAAACCTAGTTATGTAGAGGCTTTAGAACAGTTAGTTAGTGTAAATATAAAAAAAGAAATCTTATTTACCTGATATTTAAAATTGATGGAGTTAGAAATAAAGAACATTAGCCATTATCTATACATGTATTCAATAGCTAAATACTTTAGGTTAAGTTAAAAGTATAAACGTTGATTACGATAACGATAAATGATATGATTTATATAAAATTGAATAATTAGGATTATTTACCATAAGAAGACGGAAAATTTTTAGACTATTTTACGCAACTTAGATTTTCTATGAAGATGAGGTGAACTTTATTGGCAAAAGCAATAATTGAGACAAAAAGCGTATTTAAAAGCTTTAAATTGGGGGAAGAAAGTGTTGAAATTTTAAAAGATATAAATTTGACAATCGAAAAGGGGGAATTTGTTTCTATAATGGGGCCATCAGGCTCGGGAAAAAGCACTTTGTTATATCTTCTTGGGGGATTAGACAGTACCACCAGTGGAAAGGTATTAGTTAATGGAAAAGAGATTTCCGTTATGAAGGATAAAGAACAAAGCATAATGAGAAGAAGAGATATAGGATTTGTTTTTCAATTTTACAATTTGATTCCTAATCTAAATGTTGAAGAAAATATATTGCTACCTATACTTTTAGATGGAAAGAAAACAAAAGGGTATAAGAATAAGTTAGATGAAATCCTTGAAATAGTAGAATTGTCAAACCGGAGAAAGCATACTCCAAGAGAACTTTCCGGTGGACAACAGCAGAGAGTTGCAATTGCCAGAGCGTTAATTAATGAACCGGAAATAATTTTTGCAGATGAACCTATTGGTAATCTGGATTCAAAAACTGGTACTGAGGTAATGAAGCTATTACAAAAAATTAACAGAGAAAATAATAAAACCATTGTTCAAGTAACCCATTCTATAGAAGCAGCAGAGTATGGTACTAGGTTAGTTACAGTAAAGGATGGGGTAATTGTAGATAATCAGATATTAAATAATAAAATGACCATTGGATAGATGGTTAAGTATATTGAATGGAGAAATTTAATAATGTTAATTAGAAGATTTGGTAGAATATCTTGTATTGCTTTAGTTTTAGCAACATTAATACTTATGACAGCCTGTAAAAAACAAGAAACTACAGAAAATAAGGAAACAAAAGCTCAAGTAAAGCAGGAGGTTGAAGCTTCAGGTATAGTGAAAAGCTCTAATCAAAAAGTGATTTCTTTTGATGTGCCAGCAACAATTGATGATTTAATGGTTAGAGTTGGACAGAGGGTAAAAAAGGATGATATACTAGCGCATCTTTCTTTTGATACTAATAATGCCACAGTGAAAACAGAGAAAAATCAATATGAAAGAACCTTCTTTAAAAATGATAACATTGTTTGTGATTTAGACAATGCCATAATATCTCAAGTTGTTTATGAAAAAGGAGAAACTATCACTCCAGGAAAATATGCTTTTGAATTAATGGATACTAACAATCTATACGTTGAAGTAAATGTTCCAGAAGAGTTTATAAAAGATGTTAAGGATAAAGCAGAGGTGACTATTGTACCAACCTATGATACATCAAAAACTTTAAAAGGTAAGGTTATAGGAAAGTCTCAAATTGCTACAGCTAAAAATGGAGAAACTACAGTAGCTGTTGACATCTCTTTAGATGATAAAGATGACAATTTGCTGCCTAATTATAATGTAGAGGTGAAGATAAAGAAATAAGGTGATTAAATGAGAATTATTTTAAGATTTCTTTTTAAGAATATAAAAGAAAATAGATTTAGAAGCTTTTTAATTTTATTTGCCATAGCACTATCTTCAGCCTTTATATTAGCCTCAAATGCATTGACTAACTCACTTAATAAAACCTATATGAAGCAAATGAGGGCTTCCATAGGATCGGCAGAAATATATATATCACCTAATAGTAAATCCTCATCCCAATTTGTTGACTCCAACAAGTGCAAGGTATTTAGTGACAGATTGGAATATATAGTTTCAGTGCTTCAGGGCAGTGGTATATACAAAAAAAGTAATGACGAAGAATTAAAACTTTCAATTAATGGTTACAATTATGATGAATTAGCACAAGTAAATCCAGTAACCTTAAAAGAAAGTAGCAATGTTGAACCTTTTAAGGGGAAAAAAGTAATAATAAGCAGAAATTTTGCTGAGAAAAACAACTTTAAGGTTGGGGACAATATAACAATAAAAATTAATGAGGCAAACTATAAACTAAATATAGTAGCCATAGCTAATAATGAGGGGTTGTTTTTAAAGGAAAGTGAGTCATTCTGCTTTTTGGTTCCAAAGGATTTTATGGATACAATAATGCAAGCCAGTAATAGGGGCAATGTAATATATTTAAAAAACAAAGCTGGTGAAGGTAAGCAGAAGCTAATTGCGGATTTGAAAACTGAATATAAAGATTATGATGTGATGGAAACAATAACGGATGCAGATGTTCAAAGAAATACAACTATGGTTTCTCAATCTATGAAAATGATGAGCATAGTAGCATTGTTAATGAGTGGTTTTATAATTTATACAGCTTTTAAAGTCATAGTTTTAGAAAGATTACCTATTATAGGTACCTTTAGAAGTATAGGAGCAACTAAGAAGACTACAGATGTTATTCTTTTAGGAGAAAGCTTATTATATGGGATAATTGGAGGGGCTGTTGGTTCTGTCCTGGGTATTGCAGTGTTATACCTATTATGTTGGATTATAATGCAAGGTGGTTTTATAGTGTCATTGAAATATTCTGATTGTATAAAATCATTTGTTTTGGCTATTGTATTGTCTTTAGTAAGCTCTGCTATACCTATAATAAAAGCAATGAGATATTCCTTGAAAGAGATTATTTTAAATGACGTTTCACAAGAGGGAAAAAATAAGTTATGGAAACAAATACTAGGCGTTGTTCTTATTATTATTTTTAATATAGCACCAAGAGTAGCTGATACTAATTACTTACGGTTTATTGGTTCAATAAGCTTAGTATTTGTATTAATAGGAATAGTTCTTATTGTACCTTTATTAACAAGATTAGTTTCAGCTAGTTTTGGTAAATTAATTTGTATGATTTTTGGTAATGAAGGAGTTTTAGCGGTAAAAAATCTTAGAGAAAATAAAAGTGTGCTAAATAACATCTCTATTTTAGGCTTGGGGATTTCAGTAATTTTGATGATAAATATCATAAGTTCTAGCTTGGTAGCAAATGTTGGAAGCTTATTTACTGATGTGTATAAGTATGATATTTGGATTACAGGAAGTAATTTAAATGATGATTTAAAAAGAGTATTTGAAGCAGAAGATGGTATAAATGAAGGCTATGGAGCATATTCAGCTAAGAATGTGGAAATTGAAGGTAAGAATGAAAAGATTGGCTGGATTTCAGGAGTGCAGAGCAATAAGTATTTTGATTATTATAAAACTGATTTTATTGATAATCAACCAGAGGTTGTTAATAAACTCAACGAAGATAGAAACATTATAGTTTCTGCAACGTTAAGGGATAAATATAAATACAAAGAAAATGACGTTATTAATTTAAAGTTCAATGATAGTACAGAGAGTTATAAAATTATTGGTTTTATTGATACAGTAATTAACAATGGTAGCTATGCTTTAATATCAAGTAAATACTTAAAGGAAGATGCAAAAACAAGATATTATTCTGACATTCTTTTAAAAACCTATAAAAATCCTGTTCAAATAGAAAAACAATTAAAAAAGAAATTTGCTTCTAAAAAATTGGATATAAGAAGTCTAACCACTATGAAGGAAGCAAATATGAAAGAGAATCAACAGTTTATGAATATGCTGCAAGTACTTGTGACTATGGCGATGATAATTGGTGGGTTTGGAGTTCTAAATAATTTTATAATTAGTTTCATGGAAAGAAGACGATCATTTGCCATATTACGATCTGTGGGTATGAGTAAAAGTCAAAATCTAAAAGTACTATTTATTGAAGCCTTAACAGGAGGAACTATAGGTGGAATTATTGGTATTGTTGGAGGATCAGCTTTATGTTCTGTAATTCCATATGTAATTAAAGGTTTATCAGGCATACCATTCAATCTTCATATTGAAGCAAGTACATTTGTATTAGCACTTATTGCAGCAGTATCGATATCATTAATTGCTTCAGTTGGTCCAGCGCTTAAATCATCTAAATTAGGTATAATTGAAGGCATTAAATATGAGTAATAAATAGAATAATGAGGTCTCGTCTAATGAGGAGTATGGAGCTTTTTAAAAAGTAAAAAAGTTAAGAAGTTAAGAATTTATTGGAAACATGCCACTTTGAAGGATGTAATACCAATTATATTTGAAATAAATATGGCTTATCGTAAATATGCTCAAAAAAAATCAGTAGCTAGGTTAACAAATAAAGTTACCTAGCTACTTAAATTTTCTACTTAATTATTAACAATAGGTTGTTCTTCTAATATTAATAAATCATTTTCTTTACTATCTTCAACCTTTATAAGAATTACTCCGCCTATTACAAAGAGTAGCAATACACTAAAAACGCCATTTGAGGTTTTTCCGGTTATTGAAGCAACTAAACTAACTAAACTAGGTCCTAGAATTGCTGCAAATCTTCCAAATACATTGAAAATCCCAAAAAATTCATTATTCTTTTCTTTAGGAACAAGTTTTCCAAAGTAAGATCTGCTGATTGCTTGCATTCCGCCTTGAGAGGTTCCAACAAGTGCGGCTAAGATCAAAAATCCTACAATGTTATGAATGAAGTACCCGTAGATACAAATGATAGAATATATGACTATTCCGCTATATAACATTACTTTTGCCCCATACTTTTCTGCTAATTTACCATAAATAATTGAGGAAGGAAAGGCAACGAACATGATAAGTAGCAGTACTAGCAGCATACTAGAACTACTAATTCCAAGATCTGCACCAAAGGAGGTTGCCATAGTTATTATTGTATTAACTCCATCAATATAGAAGAAATAAGCTAACAGGAATATAAATATGTTTCTATGCTGTCTTACGCTAGATAGTGTTTTTATTAATCTCTTAAAGCTTTTACCAATAACTTTAGGTTCCTTTTCTATGCCATAGACTTGCTTTACGTTTTTAATCATCGGAAGTGAAAATAACAAACACCAAATTGCAGTTATTAGGAAGCATACTCTATAAGCTTGTGTAACGCTTATTGGAACTATGTTATTCTGAGCTAAGACTATGACTACCATGCAAATTGCTAGTGAAAGAATATCTCCTATATAACCTGCAGCAAAACCAATTGAAGAAACAATGTCCATTTTCTTCTTCTCAGAAACATCTATTAGGAATGCATCATAAAACACATTGCTGCCTGAATTTCCTATGTTACTTATAGTAAAAATTATTACGACAAGTATGTAGAAGGATTCCGGAACGATTCCTAAAAGACCTGTGGCAGCGATACCTATAATGCTGAATATTTTGAAAAACTTCATCTTGTAACCTCTATAGTCTGCTATAGTTCCCAAAATAGGTGCTAAAATTGCGATAAGGAATCTTCCGATTGAATTTAAGTATCCCCAGTAGACAGTAGCGGACGCTTCTGGAACCCCTCCGTTTGTTAACATAACTCTTAAATATAATGGGAATATGGTTGTTATAAGTATCATACTGTAGGTTGATATTGTACAATCATAAAGGATCCAGCTTTTTTCTTCTTTACTATACTTACTCATGATAGCCTCCTAAAATTATATATTTAAAATTGATTCTTGATACATAATAAAAGAAATATATTTAAACTCGTTACTTTATATTTTATTATGAGAACGTTAATTAAATGTTAAAAGTATAATAACTATGGGTTAAACTTGAAATAATCAAACCATTAAAGAACAATTGACGATAATATTAATCTAGTTACACTAAGATTAATGAGCTATAATAAGTAACAATAGAATCTTAAGAAGCAGAAGAGAAACTCTTCATAATAAAAGATAGAAGTCAGATACTTAAAAAAATCGCTGAAAAGTTTTCAGCGATTTTTAATGTACATAAAAGTATTATTCTGTTCTCTTTTTCACATTTATAGTTATTGTAAAAATTATAGATATAATAAGCAGTGCTAGTCCGGCATATACAAAAGCAACTCCGCTGCTACTTCCAGCAATGACAAGAAAAACTCCAAAGAGCATTCCTAAGAAGCCAAGCTTAGTAGCTCCTTTTTTATCTTGTTTAGTAACCTTATGTTTTAATTCAGCAACAAATTCATTATCTTGCCTAAGCGTAGCTTGTTCAGTTGTAATAGCTTCTCCATTTGCATAAGCTTTTAGGTTTTCCATAGCGTTTAGAAGTTTATAAAAGCTAGTTTTATCGGAAGTCATGATAGAACGTATGAACTTTCCGTTTTTATTATTGATATCTACTCCTATATCACCTGGAACACCATTTTGAGAAAAGTAATGCACATCAAAGTTTCCAAGAATATCTCCTCGAAGTATTTTGAAATGAGGACCATTAGAGGTTAAACTTTGAAATAATATAAATTTATTCCCTACTAATATAGTTGAGTCATTTATAATATGCTTGCCAAAAGCAGGATTTGTAATATCTGAATCAAAATCAGATATAGTTTCTCCAGAGATAAGATTATTTTCTATTTCTTTTTGATTTTTCATTAAACTGCTGCTACTTATTTCAGAGTTTAATCGTAAAAACTTTATGAAGAAAATAAGGACTATTAATAGAAAAGGTACTGTTAAGAATAAAGCTGTACCAGCAGCTCTAGAATCTAGCATAGGTAGTCCTATATAGATAGCAATTGATACTATTACAAGTATCACCACACTAGTTAGAGTTTTCTTCGCCATTGGTTTTCTCATTTCGGCACATTCTTTAGTTATTTGTTCGAGATATTTTGATTGATTCACTTACATATTCCCCCTTTATTGAAAAACAATGTTAAGTATAGCTCTTTGTGGCGCAAATTGTCAATATAGTATATAAAAGTGTTTAATTTATGAATATTATGACAAAATTGCAATTGCATATTATAGACTTTGTACAGTTGATAAACGTATACATTTATTAGATAATGTTAGCATAGCAATAATTTGAGTATGAACTGCAAAGTTCATAGTTAGGAGGAAGAAAAATGAGCACACCTATAAAAAAGTTTGATAAGCTACTACATGGTGGAGATTATAATCCTGATCAATGGTTAGATTATCCTGAAATATTAAAGCAAGACATTGAATTGATGAAAAAGGCACATGTTAATTGTGTTTCACTTGGGATATTTGCATGGGCTACCTTAGAGCCAGAAGAAGGAAAATATCAATTTGATTGGCTAGAAGAAGTTATTAATAATCTATATAAAGAAGGAATTTATACGGTTCTAGCAACTCCTACAGGGGCTATGCCAAAATGGCTTACAGAGAAGTATGAAGAAGTTCGTCAGGTTAGGGAAAACGGGGTTAGAAATTTGTCAGGAGGAAGGCATAATTTCTGTTACACCTCTCCGGTGATGAGGGAAAAGGCAAAAGCTATAGATACAGAATTAGCTAAAAGGTTTGGTAATCATCCAGCAGTTATATTATGGCATATTTCAAATGAACTAGGTGGAAATGGATCAGATGCATCTTGCCATTGTCCTTTATGTCAAGAAGCCTTTAGAGAATGGTTAAAAAACAAATATAAGAGCTTAGATGCTTTAAACCATGCATGGTGGACAAAGTTCTGGAGCCATACCTATACAAGCTGGGACCAAATTCATAGTCCAGCTCCAAATGGTGTGAACTTTATACATGGCTTGAAATTGGATTGGAAAAGATTTGTGACTGCTCAAACTCTAGAATTTTATAGCAAGGAATGTGAAACAGTTAAGAAATATAGCACAGATATACCTGTAACCACTAATATGATGGAGTTTTTCCAGTGTCTAGATTACTTTAAATTCAAGGATTATGTTGATATCATTTCTTGGGATGCGTACCCAAGCTGGCATGATGGCAAGGATGATATTGATTTAGCCATAAGATTTGCAGCTTGTCACAACATAATGAGATCAATCAAGAAAGCACCATTTTTGTTAATGGAAAGTACACCTTCTCTTACTAACTGGAAGCCTATTAACACACTTAAGAGACCTAAGATGCATATGCTTTCTTCTATGCAGGCTGTAGCACATGGTTCTAATAGTGTACAGTACTTCCAATGGAGGAAAAGTAGAGGAGCTTCAGAAAAATTACATGGTGCGGTGGTAGATCATTTTGGAAAAGAAGATACTAGAGTATTTAAAGATGTAACTGAAGTTGGAACTAGGCTAGAAGCGTTGACAGATAGAATTTATAAAACAATAAATAAGCCAAAGGTTGCAATTATATTTGACTGGGAAAACTGGTGGGCTATAGATGACGCACAGGGACCAAACAATATAGATATGAAGTATGTTGAGACAGTAACTAGTCATTATAAGGCTTTCTGGCAAATGGGTATTGATGTGGACTTTATTGATATGGAGCAGGAGCTTGATGATTATAAATTAGTTATTGCACCAATGACATACATGATAAAGAAGAAATTTGGAGAAAGAGTAAAAGAATTTGTTAAAGATGGCGGAAGCTTTGTTAGCTCTTATTGGAGTGGAATTGTAGATGAAACAGATTTGTGTTTCCTTGGGGGATTTCCAGGAATAATAGGAGAGGTTGTAGGAATAAGAAGTGAAGAAATTGACGCAATAAATGAAAATTATCCTAATAGTATCCACTATAATAACAAGTCTTACGAAGTGAGAGATTTATGTGATTTAATTCATTTACAAGGTGCAAAAGCCGAAGGATATTATGAAAAAGATTTCTATGAAGGAAGACCAGCACTCACTAGAAATGAATATGGAAAAGGAATGTCCTACTATATTGCAGCTAGAACCTCAGATGAATTTAATAGAGATTTTTATGGTAATCTAGTAAATGAAATAGGAATAGAAAAGAATATGAATATTAATCTACCTTACGGAGTAACTGTGGCTAAAAGGGTAGGAGAAAGTGAAGATTTCTTATTCGTTCAGAACTTTAATTCTAGTCCGGTTTCATTTGAGTTGGATAAAAAATATGAGATTGCAGAAGATGGGGTAGAGGTAAGTGGTAAATTAGAGTTAGAAGCTTATGGATGCATCATACTAAAAACTTTAAAGTAATACCCTGTTAAGATACAATGTTGAAATTAAGTGGTCAGTCATTCGATGCTTAAATGGCTTGTTTATATAGCAGCTCCTTAATAACCACTTAATTTCAACAACATTACCCAATATAGCTAATTACATCCGTATGTATCTAAGAAAAAGTAGAGGTATAAAAAATGTCACTGAAGTAGAAGTTCTTCAGTGACGTTTTTTTGCATTTATGATTTAAACTTTCTTAGTATATAAATTAGTTTTTAAATAAATATTTACAATTTTTTAAATCATAGTAAACATATTTTATTTAGCTGGTTTAAAATGATAAATTGTTAATTATAGGAGTTTAAAATAATAAGTTGTAAAAATAATGCTATATATTTATCAAATAAGTAAAAAAACTAAAAATATGATGATAATATTGTATTACTGTAACTTATTTGTTACTATATATACCATGCCGGTAGATTATGTATTTAATGGGGTTTTTATATATTAAATAAAAGTAATACAAGTTCTACCGAAAAAGGAAGCTACTATTTGGGGATTAATATTAAGGGATGTCTAAGTTAAATTAATCAAATAAATTATTGAACACTATAAAGCTTAATTAATATAGTGACTTTAATATTTATCTATTAATTTAACATTCATATATATAAATAAAAGGGGGTTATCAGTTTGTTAAAAACAAAAGCAGTTGCTTTATTGATGGCTGTAGCTGTTAGTATTGGCTCAGTATCATCAATTAATACAAACAGGATTAAAAATTTCGGGAAAAGCTTAGCTCTATCATCTAGTGAGGAATTAACACCAGTGGATTTAGCTATTGCCAATGATGAAAAAATCATTGAAATGTTAAAGAAAAAGGGGACAATCCCTAAAAATGCTACTCCAGAGCAAGCAAGCAAAATATTGAAAGATTATCTAAAAGATATCGAAAAGAAAAATGATGCAAGCTCTCAAAAGTTAAAGCAAATGGAGCAGGCAGGTATAAAGAAATTCTCACAGGAAGCTTCAAAGAAATCAACTTCTAAGAATGCTCAAAGTGTAGCTGCCAATGCAGAAAGCAACGGCAATATAACAAAGGGAAAGGCTTTAGTTATACTAGTTCAATTCCCTGATTTAATGCATAATAGTATAAAACCTGGTGAAACAGATATGTATTATCAAGATTATACTCCAGGCCACTTCTCAAATATGCTATTTGGAACAGATGGTTATGCAGGTCCAAATGGAGAGAAACTTATATCTATGAAGCAATACTATGATGAACAATCTGGTAAAACTTACGATTTTAGCGGGTCAGTAGTTGGCTGGTATACAGCTTCTCATCCAGCAGCTTACTATGGAGCACACACTGCTTCAGGTGGTAATGACTCTAACCCAAGAGCTTTGGTAAAAGAGGCACTTGTAGCTCTTGTAAAAGATAAAGGTGAAGACTTTTTAAAACAATTTGATTTGGAAAATCCATATGGTATTGTAGCAGGCGGTAAAAATCAGCCGGATGGTATAATAGACCACTTGATGATAATACATTCAGGTATTGGTGAAGAAGCTGGTGGAGGAGCATTAGGAGATAATGCAATCTGGTCACACAGCTCAAAGGTTTATTCCGTTTCAAATGGAGCAGCAGTTCCATGGAATATAACTGGTACAAAGATGTATGCATATCCATACACTATCGAACCTGAAGACGGAGCAGCAGGTGTTTTCTCTCATGAATATGGACATGACTTAGGACTTCCTGATGAATATGATATTAACTATACTGGTGCAGGTGAACCAGTAGCATACTGGTCAATAATGTCAGCTGGAAGCTGGTCAGGTAAAATACCTGGTACTGAACCATCAGGTTTCAGTCCATGGTGTAAACAGTATTTCCAAAATACCTATGGTGGAAACTGGTTCCATGGAACAACTGTTGATTACAAAGATATTACTGAGAAGGGTGCTTCTTATGTCCTAGATCAAGCTAGTGTAAAAGGTAAGAACAATGATTTTGTAAGAGTTAACTTACCTGACAAAGCAACAACTATAAATACTCCTGCTGAGGGTAAATATGAGTACTTTAGCGGTAAAGGTGATAACATAGACAACTCTATGGTTATACCTGGAGTTGATTTAACTAATGCTTCTACTTCACAATTGAGCTTTAAGACTTGGTACGATATAGAACCAGATTATGATTATGCTTCAATTCAAGTTAAAGCTGAAGGGGAAAGTAAATGGACATCTATTAAAGGTAATATAACTACAGATAAGAATCCAAATGAGCAAAACCCTGGTAACGGGATTACAGGAAAATCAAATGGTTGGGTAGATGCATCCTTTGATTTATCTGACTATAAGGGTAAGAAAGTTGATATCAAAATAGATTATTGGACAGATGGTGGTGCCACATATCCAGGTTTCTATGTAGATGATATTAAGTTAAGTACTAATAATGGTGTAGTTTTTGCGGACAATGCTGAAGGAGACGCTAAGTTAACTCTTAATGGATTTAAAAAAGATGACGGAAAAATGTATACAAAACAATATTATCTAATTGAATGGAGAAGTCATGCTGGAGTTGACGCAGCACTTGGAGATATAAAGAGAGGAAACAGTCTAATGTCCTATGACCCAGGTATGCTTATATGGTATGCTGATGATTTCTTCTCTGATAACTGTACAGGTCCAGTTTCAGCAGGTGGACATCCTGGAGATGGATTTGTTGGAGTAGTTGATGCAGATCAAACTATAAACAAGTGGAGCGACGGAACTGTAGCAACTACAAGATATCAATTAAATGATGCTGCATTTAGTCTTAAGAAGAGCTCTAATATGTTCTTAGATTATGGTACAAGGACATTAACAGATAATAAGACATTTATGCATCCAATATTTGATGATCAAAAACACTATATGAATAGTGAATTACCAGATGCAGGACGTAATATTCCAAAGCTTGGATTAAAGATATATGTAACTGCACAAAGCAAGGATATGAGTACAGGAACAGTTATGATAAAAAAATAATTTATAAGTGTGAAGGATTTTACTCTCTATCACCGATAAATTAATTTATTGTGGGATTGTTCCTATATGAAAACTTAGTTTATACTTGTTCGAAAATCGCAGTCTTTAGGGATTTTCGAGCATGTGTAGATTAATACTTAGATTAGGAACTCTATAATAGTTAAGGGTCTTTAATGGACAGGCTCTATACTAACTGAAAGGGTGAAAATGTTGAAAGTATTTAAAATAAGAAAAAAACTTGGCATTTTTCTAAGCTCCTTGCTGTTTGTGAATATGATATATCTAGGAAATACTAAAAACCAGGCATTAGCTGAGGATAAAGGTATTTCATTAAATAGTGTGACCGTTGAAAGTAAATATGTAGCTCCTGGGGGAAGCAATAAGCTAGTTATAGATGCTTCAACAGGTACTGCAGCAGGTTTAGCTGATGAGGCTAATGCACTATATGTCATGAAAACTGGTGAGGAAGAGAAAGAGATAGAGGTTTCTCTACCTTTGGTAAATGGTAAGTACGAAGGTAAAGTAAATATTCCAGATAGTAGTTATCTGGGGAACTGGCAACTAAGCTATGTAATTGTTGGGGATAAGGATGGAGATACTCAGATTTTTTATAATTCTGCAGTAAATTCAGGAGTCGGTATTAATTTGAGTTCAGCTGATTTCAAAGCTGGGGATGATAATGTTGGTCCTACCTTTGAAGCAATTTCAGTTAATAAGAATAAAGTCACTAAGCCATCTTCAGTTAATATCCAGATAAAAGCTAGTGATATAGACTCAGGTTTAGCAAAAGAAGCAAATCTTCTATATGTATTAAAGAATTCCAATGGGGAAGATGAAGAAAAAGAAGCTACATTGACACTAAAGGATGGACATTATGAAGGTAATTTGGATATAGATGAAAAATTCACTGCTGGAACTTGGCAAGTAAGCTTTATCACACTAAATGATAATGTTGGTAATGTATCAGTGGTTTATAATTCTAAGCTTCATGGTGATGGACTAGGTATAGACCTAAGTGCTGGACAGTTCGAGGTAACAGAGGATAAAGAAGCTCCAGTATTAAGTTCAATAGAAGTTGATAAAAAGTTTGTAAAAAAAGGTGATACAGTAAAGCTTAAGGTTAAAGCTAAGGATGAAAGTGGTCTAGCTAATGAAGCTAATGCTTTATATGTAATAAATACTGTTGGAGAACCAATAGAAAAGGAAGTTACTTTGAAGCTTAATGGAGATACCTACGAAGGAGATTTAACTATAGATGATTCCTTTACTTCAGGTACTGCAAAGCTAAGCTATATAGTAATGCAAGATATATTGGATAATGTTGGCATTGTCTATAATTCTGATGTTAATGCAGGTGTAGGCGTAAACTTAAGCTCAGCAGATTTTGTAGTGGATCTTATAGCTCCTGGAGCACCAAGTGTAAAGTTAAGCACTGAGGAACCAACTAATAAAGATGTTGCTGTATCAATAGCTTCCGAGGATCCTGAAGCTAAGCTACAATATAAGTTAAAAGAAAATGCAGAATGGATAGACTATGCTGGAAGCTTTAACGTTACAGAAAATACTAATATCTATGCAAGAGCTACGGATAAAGCAGGAAATATTGGTGAAACTGTAGTAAAAGAAGTTAAAAATATAGATAAGGTTCCACCGGTTGTTACGGTAACAGGGGTAGAGGATAAAGCTGTATACAGTAAGGCTGTTAAGCCTGTTGTTACTACTGAAGATTTGAACTCTGTGGCAGTAACTGAACTTTTAAATGATAAAGCTTATAATGGTGAAGAAATAACCGCAGAAGGCAACTATACTTTAAAAGTTACAGCTATTGATAAGGCTGGAAATATAACAGAAGTAGTGAAGAATTTTGTTATAGATAAAACAGCTCCTTCACTTTCTATAGAAGGTGTGGAGAATAATGGTCTATACAATAAAACTGTAAATCCAAAGGTAATAGCTGATGATAAGGATGCAGTTGTAACTTTAACGCTTAATGGCAATCCATACAATGGAGAACCAATTGGTGCAGAAGGAAACTACACCTTAAAAGCTACGGCTGTTGATAAGGTTGGCAATCAGAGTGATACCTCTATAAGCTTTGCTATAGATAAGACAGCACCTAAAGTTACTGTAGCAGGAGTAGAAGATAGAGCCATATATAATAAGTCAGTTAAAGCTACAGTAACCACAGAAGATGTAAATCAAGTTACAGTTACTGAACTTCTCAATGATAAAGCATATAATGGTGAAGATATAACTGCTGAAGGCAGCTATACTCTGAAGATTACAGCTGTTGATAAGGCAGGAAATGTAAGTGAAGTAGTGAAAAACTTTGTAATAGACAAGAGTACTCCAGCTTTATCCATATCAGGAGTAGAAAACAATGGATTGTACAATAAAGCAGTTAATCCTAAGGTAATAGTTGATGATAAGGATGCAGTTGTTACTATTATGTTAAATGACAAGCCATATAATGGTGAGGCAATAAGTGAAGAAGGAATATATGTACTAAAGGCTACAGCAGTAGATAAGGCAGGAAATAAGAGCGATATGGCTATAACTTTTGTTATAGATAAAACAGCTCCTACAATTAAAGTTTCTGGTGTTGAAGATGGTAAGAGCTATGATAACAGCATAGTTGTTGCAACAATAGAAACTGATGATAAAGCTGCTTCTGTGTCTGTACAGTTAGACAGTAATCCAGTTACTTTAACTGCTGAAGGCAAGATAGCTATTGGAGCTGAAGGTAGTCATACACTTGTTGTAAAAGCAGTAGACAAAGCTGGTAATAGTTTTGAGAAAACAATTAAATTTACTTTAAGCTTAAGCGTAACTGCAGATGGAAAGTCTACGGCAGATGCAATTAAAGCTGCTATAAATAATTCAAAAGCAGGTGCTCCTATTGTTGTAAATGCAGTAAGTAACCCAATAATTAAGCAGGAAGTGCTTTCTGCCATAAAAGGTATAGATAAGGATGTAACCTTTGTGGTTGAAAGTCAAGGAATTACATTACAATATACAATAAACGGTAAAGATATCGCTAATATTTCAAAGGATGTGGATTTAACCTTAAATCCTTCGGCGCCTAATGGCAAAGTTATTAGTAAGATTGCTAGTGATGCTCAGATAATATCCTTTAGATATGAAGGGGTACTTCCAGCTCCTATGAAGGTGAGAATACCTGTTGATTCAAACAAACTTGATGCAACTAAACCAATATACTTCTATTACTACAATCCTTCAACAAAGAATACTGAATTAGTTGGAGATAAGTTAACTGCGTATAAGGTAGGCAATCAATATTATGTGGATGTAGTAATAAAACATTGCAGCGATTACTTCTTAACTAATAAAGATAATGCTACAGTTACAAAGAGAGTAGAAACTTTAGTTAAGACTGGATCCATAATAGATTCAAATGCATTGATTTTATTAGGCTTATTAGCTGTAGGGTTTGGAGCAGTTGTATTTGCCGCAACGAAGAGAAAAACTGCTAATCAAAAGTAATGGATTAGTGTAAATATTAAAAAGTCTTAGATAATAGGGTGTCTAGTAGTGATTATTAGTAATCATAAAAGATGCTCTATTATTTTTTACTGTATAGGAAAATGTAAAAAGGATTCTAGTTAAACCTAGCAATATTATGATTTATAACAGTTATTTAAGGGGAACAGTAAAAAAAAAAATCTTATTCGCCTGCCAGATTTTCCTCATATACATTCGGAAAGGCAGATGCGCAAAAAAAAGCTCACTGAAGAAGGCCGCTTCAGTGACTTTTTTACTGTATAGTAAAATGTAAAAAGGATTCTAGCTAAACCTAATTAGTAAATTTTATTTTTAACTTGAATATAATATCTATATAAGTTAGTTATTGGAGGACAAGTTTTGTGGTAAAGCTATTGAAAAGTATATTCAATTTTAATAATTTTAGGGAAGCTATGATAGAAAGTTTTCTTGGAAGAGTTGAATTAACTACAGAGGATTTTGTTAGTATATCTAATATTGTTAAGAATATTAATACTAATAACTTGAATCAATAATTAAAATACTTTATGAATTAAGAATATAACCATGCATTAATAGGGAGAGTAGGTGACCTAGATGCATGGATTTCTTTTATTATCAGTTTTGCGACTTATTCACCTATAGAGTTTCTAATACAGCAATAAGTTAATAAGTTGAAGTTAGAATCTTTAGTTCTAATACTAATTTAATATCTTATGATAGAATATGAATATATAACTTAAGGCATATTTACAACAAATAAAGCAGATATATTTTTATGTTTTCTTAATATTCAATAACAAGTAAAGCAATTAGTTAATTTAATTGGAGGTAAGTAAATGTATAGTGTAATGATAATTGAAGATGATAAAAAGCTAAGCCTTCTTATAAAAAATCATCTTGAAAAGTACGGTTATAAGTCTCAAATTATAGAAGATTTCAATAATATAAAAACTGAATTTATAAAAAACAATCCTCATATTGTGCTTATGGATATAAACTTACCAGTTTTTGATGGATTTTATTGGTGTAGAGACATAAGGACCATATCAAATGTACCAATAATATTCATATCAGCTAGAGATTCTGATATGGATCAAGTCATGGCCATTGAAAATGGAGGGGATGATTACATAACCAAACCATTTTCTTATGATGTGCTGTTGGCTAAGATAAAAGGTGTTATAAGGCGGGTCTATGGAAGTTATGCGGAAAACACAAGTAGTGAGGTTCTTGAGACCAATGGAATGTTTTTATATATAAATCAAAATGTTGTAGAGTATAAAGGTAAGAAAATTGAGCTTAGCAAGAAAGAGTTTCAACTTTTATATTCGCTTATAAAGAATGCAAATAAGATTGTAACTAGGGAGAACTTATTAGAAGTGTTATGGAATGATGTGGATTTTGTTGATGATAATACCCTATCAGTAAATATGACTAGGGTAAGAAAGAGACTTGAAGAGGTTGGTATCTCAGATGTTATTGAAACTAAAAGGGGGCAGGGCTATAGAATAATAGTAAGCTGGTAAGCTTGAAGTAGGTGAAGAATATGAAATTTAGGGATTTCCTTAAGGATAGAGTTTTATATATGGGTGTATATTTTATAAGTAACGCTGCTGTTATTCTTATAATGTATTTAACGCTAATAATAAATAAGATTAACATAACTAAAAGTAATGTGTTCTATGCTTTTTTTGTTTCTACAATATTATTTCTGTTGTTTATATTCTGGGATTACTTTAGAAATAGAAGCTTTTTAAAGCAGTTAGAATTGATACTTCAGTCAGAAGATAGTCTGAATAAGTCTCTTAGTTTGGGAAATGGTTCAAGTAAAGAACAAGAGATTTTTAAAAAGATATTGATTAAAATACATAAGCATGCAGGTGAAAAGACTATAAAATATGAAGAGACACATAAACAATATATGCATTTTGTAAATCAATGGGTGCATCAAATGAAGACTCCTGTATCAGTTATTAACCTTATGCTTCAAGATCAAACTGATAGTGAGCACAGAGAGGTATTTGATAGCATTTTAGAGGAAAATGAAAAGATATCCCATGGTCTTGATATGATGCTTAATAATGCTAGGCTCAGTGAATTTAATCTTGATTTTAAAGTGGAAAGTCTGGATATAATATCAATTGCAAGAAAGGTTATTAATGATAATAAAAAATCTATGATAAGAAACCGCATTTTCCCTAAGATAAATGTTAGTGAAAATATATCGGTGAAAACTGATAAGAAGTGGATATATTTTGTTATAAATCAAATAGTAATAAATGCTATAAAGTATTCTAACTGTGATGATGATAAAAGCAAATCTATTTTCTTTTCAGTTAGCGAAGAGGAGGCTACTACAACACTTTCTATAACTGATGAAGGTATAGGCATTCCTAAAGAGGACTTAAGCAGAATCTTTAACGCCTTCTTTACAGGTAAAAATGGCAGAAAAACTTCTGAGTCCACAGGTATGGGGATGTATTTATCTAAGAGAGTTTGCGATGAATTAGGCCATGAATTGAAGGTTATATCGGAAGAAGGAAAAGGAACTACTTTTTTCATAGTTTTCTATAATGGCAAGAACTTATTTAAGCTTTAATCTTTCAATATTGTAAGATTAATATTATTTTTGAAAGGGAAATCGATACATTGATTTCTCTATTTTTTTTATAATGTATACATAACAATGCTTGAGTACAAAGTGATAGATTTTCATTTTGCTTTTACTATCAAGTAATTGTTAAAGAATTTCTATATAGAAGCTAATTTATACTTGTTCGAAAATCCGGGCTTTAGACATATTTAGGCATGTATAAATTAATAGTTAAATCAGTAGCTTAAAACTTAAAATACTTAAAGTGTAATTGGGAGGAAGGATAATATGGTGGTACTTAAAGCAGAAAATATAACTAAGATTTATGGTGATAGAAGAGGGAGTTTAACAGTGAAAGCTCTGGATATGTTTAACATAAATATTGAAAAAGGAGAGTTTGTCGGTGTCATGGGACCTTCAGGAAGTGGAAAGAGTACTCTTCTTAATATTCTTGCAACTATTGATACTCCATCTTCAGGGGAGCTTTTTATAAATGGAGTGAACCCAAGCAAGCTCGATGAAACTAGAGCAGCATTATTTAGAAGGAAAGAACTTGGCTTTATATTTCAAGATTTCAACCTTTTAGACTCGCTATCAATAAAGGAAAATATAATACTTCCATTGGTACTAGATAAACTCAAGGTATCAGAAATAGAAAAGAAAGTAGGGGATATCGCTGAGCTATTGAATATAAAGGAAATTTTAAATAAAAGACCATATGAAACTTCTGGTGGACAGCAGCAAAGAGCAGCTTGTGCCAGAGCACTTATTCATGACCCATCAATAATATTAGCTGACGAACCAACTGGCAATCTTGATTCTAAAGCGTCTCAAGATGTTATGGAATCACTGAGTAATTTAAATAAAGAAAAGAAAGCAACTATTATGATGGTAACACACGATCCTTTTGCAGCCAGTTTCTGTGAAAGAATAATTATGATAAAGGATGGAAAGCACTTTTTAGAAATAGTAAAAGGGGGAAATAGGCAGGCTTTCTTTAAGGAAATAATGGATTCACTTACGCTTATAGGAGGACGATATAATGACCTTGCGTAATATTGCTCTTAAGAATATAAAAGGTAATCTTGAAAAGTTTGTAATGTACTATTTTAGCAATGCCCTAGTGGTAATGGTATTCTTCATATTTGCAAACTTTTTAATGAATCCTCAAGTGAGAAATATAAAAGTTATGGGACAAATGGGAGCCATTACTACAGAAGCTATGTACCTTTGCGAAATCGTAATACTTGTATTTACACTGGTCTTTACCAATTACTCCATATCAAGCTTTCTAAAGTCAAGGGAAAAGGAATTTGGATTGCTTACTATGTTTGGGCTTACCAGAAGGCAGATAAGAAGCTATATCATGTTTGAGAACCTAGCTGTAGCTATACTGTCAATAGGAACAGGACTTGTTTTTGGAATAATTTTTTCAAAGCTTTTCTTTATGGCTGTGTCAGCTATATTAATCTTAGATACAGAACTTCCACTAATGGTTTCGTTTAAAGCTATAATTTTGACAGCAATTTGTTTCTTAATATTATTTCAAGGGATATGTTTTATATCAAGCTATAAGGTTAAGAACAACAATATTATAGAATTATTAAAAGGTTCTAAGATTGCAAAACCGGTACCTAAGTTTTCTGTTAAGAAGGCTATAGCTGGTATAGTTCTTATCGCCTTGGGATATATTATGGCTTTGATATCAGGGCAAGCTATTATTTTTACTATGCTTCCTATTTTAGTTGTTACCGTAGCTGGAACCTATATGTTCTACTCTCAATTTAGTGTTTATTTTACAAACAAGCTTCAGAGGAATAAAAAAGTGTTTTACAAAGGCATAAATATGATAACCTTATCTCAGATAATATATAAACTTAAAGACAATTCAAGGATATTGTTTGCAGTATCAATACTTTCAGCAGTAACTTTGACAGCTTCAGCATCGGTATATTCTTTTCAAAAAGTTGTTCAAAAGAATATTGTAGTTAACTTTCCACAAGATATTAGCTTCATAGAAGATGGGATAGAATCGCACAAGATAATATCTACTGAAAGCATAGATAGCATTCTTAAGTCCTATGGAAATGAAATACAAGGAAAAACTAAGGCTATTCTATTAAAAGGCACTAATGAAGGAATTGATAAAGCTGAAAAGCAAAAAGGATTAAATAATACGAAGGATTTTTATATTATATATGTTGCAAGATGAAAATTTCGATATGATATTTAGGTAAGAACATCCATTAATATAAGATAACTAAAATATCCAAACTAGAATATAAAATAAAAATTATAGCGAGGTTTTAAATATGGATATTTTGATTCTTAATAAGATTGCTGGGCATGAAGATGATATAAACGAGTTAAAATCAGCTTTAAAAAAGACTAAAAACACAAGGTTATATAAAAGATATTCTGTTTTACTTAAGCATTTTGATGGATTTACAAATAGAAAAATAGCTGAAATGGAGAATCTAGAAGAACATACTGTTTCTACATATATAAAAAATTATAAATCAAAAGGAATAGATGGATTAAATATTGGCCACGGCGGCGGAGCGCAAAGAAAATCAATTCACTTCAAGAGAAGCTCATTGTAGAAACTATAACTACAAAAACTCCAGAAGATGTAGGCTTCGAATCTAAAATGAATTGGACTATTGAATTAGTGAGGCAATGGGTTATTAAAGAATTTAATATAAATATGTCACATAGAGGAATAGCATATGTACTTCATAGATTAAATTTAAGTTATACTAGACCTACTTACGTCTTGAAGCGAAAGCTGATAAAGAAAAGCAAGAAATTTTTAAAAGTGACTTTAAAGCTTTAAAAAAAATGCCTCAATGGCTTAGTTGATACCATCTTATTTGAAGATGAATCAATGATTAGAGATTATCAAGCAATTCAAAAGAGCTGGTTTATAAGAGGACAACAAAGGAAAATTCCTACGTTCGGTAAAAATGCAGGTGTTAAACTTATGGGAATATTGGATTACGAGACTGGTAACGTATATTGCGAGGAACATGAAAGATATGACGCTAAGATATTTAATGACTTTTTTAGAAAACGTACTTAAGCAGTATCCAAAAGGAAAAATTGTTGTGGTATTAGACAATGCTAAGATTCATCATGCAAAGCTGATTCAGCCATTTCTTAATAGAGTTAAAGATAGGCTTGAATTGATGTTTTTACCACCGTATAGTCCAGAAATGAATCTTATAGAGGGGTTATGGGGATGGCTAAAGGCATCTGTTATTAACAATGTCTTTTATAAATCTCTGCCACAAGTTAGAACTGCAATTCAAAAGTTTATAAGTAACATAAATAAGGTTCCTACTCAAACAATAGACAGGCTATGTGTTAGATTGTAGAAACCAATTTGCAATATATATATTTCAAATTCAGATTACAATTCTTTAGCTAGTAGTGAGAAAATATCAAAGCTTAATCTTAAGGCTGGAGAGGCTGTAATACATTCGTATAACTTTACTGGAGGAGACGGTAAAAAGATCTTTTCAGATATGAAGGAACTTAAGCTAAATATTGAAGGCAAATCTGTGACTTATACTCTGAGAGATGAGATAAGCGGTGGTATAATAAATGCAGATCAGAACTATGCCAATACAGTGGTAATAAGTGATGAGGATTTTAGTAAGGTAAAGTCTTGGACTAAAGCTGATAAACTTAAAGTATATTATGGATATAATTTAAAAGATTCCATGAAAGCTGAGAAAGCTGTAACGGAAATGAAAGATCAAATTCCAAAAGAGATGAAAAGTAGATTTAATGAGAGAGTTACAGATTTCACTGAAGTTATGAAAAGTATGTCGTTGTTTTTCTTTATAGGTACATTTATTTCAATATTATTCTTCATAGCCACAGGAAGTATACTGTATTTTAAGCTTTTCAATGAGGTTCAAAAGGATAAACAAGAGTTTATAGCTTTAAAGAAAATGGGAATGTCCTTCGGAGAAATCAAAAAGGTTGTCAATATCCAATGTGCAATTATGTTTTTCATTCCTTTCGCAGTTGCTTTCTTGCATACGTGTTTTGCAATTAAGGCTTTGAGTAATATTCTGAGATCAAATCTTAGCATATACCTAATGCTAATAGTATGCATATACTTGTTGTTTCAAATCATTTATTATTTATTTGCAAAAGCAATGTACATAAGACAAATAAGTAGATGGAATTAAAAACTTAATATAGAAATACTATTGATTTTTGAGGTGCTAACTCTATTTGGGGAGTTAGCATCTTTTTAGCGTAAATGAAAGTAAAAAAGAAATTTTATTTGCCTGCTACAATTTCTTCACATAAGTTCAGAAAAGGTATACGCAAAAAATATGATTGGAAAGGGCTTAAGGACAAAAATGTAGATTAATATTAAATTTTAATATTAATTGAGGGCTGAAAAGAATAATGTGGTTATTGCAGTTTGTTTATGTAAATTATCAATATAGCATAAAAAAAGAGTAAGTGATTATAGAATTGTTACGATAATATAGTGAATAGCAAATTTAAGTATGTGGATAAGTTCTGATGACTTTGAGGAGGATTAAATGATTAGGAGATTAACAAACGGAGAACTTGATGTAGATGTCCTAGAAATAGCTGATGTAATAGATATAAATCTATTACAAACCTTTCAAGATAACTTTGCAACTAGTATGAATATAGCTAGCGTCACAGTTGATAGAAATGGAACACCAATAACAAAGCCCAGCTCATACACAAATTTTTGTATTAATTTAACACAATCAACTAAGTCTGGTAATAGTAGATGTGCACTTTCTCATAAAAAGGGCGGGGAAGAAGCTGCAAGGCTTGGAAGACCATATATTTATACATGCCATGCTGGATTGATAGACTTTGCAGCTCCAATATTAATTGATGGACACTTGATAGGAACAATTTTGGGAGGACAAATACTTACTTCTACACCAAAGGAGGAGAGCTTCAGGCAAACTGCTATTGAGATAGGTGTTGATTCTGACAGATATTTTGATGCTGCAAAGAATGTATACATGACCGAAGAGGAAAATGTAAAGGCAGCTGCAGAAGTTTTATTTATAGTAGCAAATTCATTATCTAGAGCAGGTTATGAACAACTAATTCTTAGTAACATGTCACAAGTATTAAGCGAAAACTTTACTCAGATATCTTCTACTATGGAAGAATTGAGTGCTACATCATTAAATGTGGCTAACAATCAGCACAACTTAAATGATGAAATAACAAATGTTAAGCATATATCAGTAGAAATAAATAATATATTAGATTCTATAAAAAGCATTGCTAACCAAACTAAAATGCTTGGATTGAATGCTGCTATTGAAGCAGCTAGAGCAGGTGATGCAGGTAGAGGCTTTGGAGTAGTAGCAACTGAGATAAAAAAGTTATCTGAAGTGTCTAAAGAAACTGCTGTTGCGATTATGGGATTAACTGAGCAGATACAAAAATCAGTTGATAGAACTCTAGAAACATCTAATGCTACGCTTGAAACTACAGAACAACAATCGGCTGCAATGGAAGAAGTTACTGCTAATCTTTCAGAGGTTGCTACGCTAGCAGATGAATTAAATACTATAGCTAATAGGAATTAATAAATAAACTTCATAGTTTCAAATTATAATATGCTCTGGTCGTTTGGGATATATTATTAGACGAAGAGTTACAGGATAAAATACAAATTATGCTAAAAGGCTTTGAATTGATATAATTGATTTTCTAAATTAGAAAAATATATACAACTAATAACATATAACTAATGTTGAAAAATGAAAAAGTATGTGTTAATATGTATATATATGGAATTAGAACATAATATTCAATTATATTGGAAACTATGAAGGATTTCTTAATTTGGGCACTTGGAAATTCTGAGTTTAAAGTGCAACCGGCCAATATAAAAGCTAACTAAAATAGTTAGCTTTTATATTGGCCTTTTTTACTGTAAAGAAAAGTATATTGCTATCTAAACCTATAAATATAAAACTTCTTATATTAACACATTTATCTTTTAATTGAAACTGTGGAGAAATATACGTAATATGCTTAGGAACTTAGGATAATTTATTTTTTAGTATGTATTAAAACATTACTAAAAAATTAATCAATAAAAAGCATAGGAGGAGTAAAATGAATTTAAAAACTATTAGAGGAAAGTTTGGTATTATAATCTTTTTAATTACTGTTATGGTTTTTACAAATGGAATTTTATCTTATAAAGGAGATAGGGATATAAAATCCGTGAATAAAACTACATTTCCAGCTTATAAGTTGTCCAATCAAATGTCTACAAGCCTTATTTCGGTATGGCAGTATCTATCAGATATAAGTGCTACTAGAGCTTTAGACGGGTTAGATGATGGGTTACAAATGGCTGAAGACAATGCAAATAAATTTAAGATGGCTGCTAATGATCTTAAATCTATAGAACCTGATAAAGCGAAGCAAATAGATGATATATTAAAAGCTTTTGATGATTACTATACTGTCGGTAAAAAAATGGCTAATATATACATAAAAGATGGTACAGAAGCAGGAAATAAGTTTATGCCTCAGTTTGACGAAGCTTCAGAGAAAATTCTTGAACTGACAAACAAGTTTGCTAAAGATCAAGATTCTGATATAGAAAGCTCTTTGGGTAAGAGTGCATTTCAAAATAACCTTTCACTATACATATTAATTACTAGTGGTGCTATTTTAGTAGTTTTTATTTTTATACTTTCTGGACAGGTGCTAAAACCTTTAAACGAATTAGTAGAATATGCTGGGGCTATAGCAAAGGGAGACTTAAGTAAACAAAGTAGAATTAGTAAAAGAAAGGATGAGATTGGACAATTAGCTTATGCTTTTGAAGTAAGTGTACAAAGCCTTAGAAATATAATATCCAAGATTGACTATACCTCAAAGACTGTAAATAGCTTTTCTAAGGATCTTACAGGCGCATCAAAACTTACTAGTAGCGCAAGTAATCAAGTAGCTTCTTCTATAGAAGAGATTTCTACTGGGGCTACTAAACAACTAAATGAGATAAATCAAGTATCTATGTTGATGACAAAATTAGATTCAGACATAAAAAAGGCAGTTGATAAGCTGGAAGAGACATCAAGGATAACTATGGAATCGCAAAACATAAGTAAACTAGGTGCAAAATCAATGGGAGACATTGAAAGTAATATGAGTTTAATATTTGAATTTAATAAGAAGAATGTAGAAAAGATAGGTGAGTTAGAGAAAAACTCATTGAAGATTAATCAGATAGTTGAAGCTATAACTCAGATAGCTACTCAAACAAATCTTCTAGCTCTTAATGCGGCAATAGAAGCTGCAAGAGCAGGGGAGTCTGGTAGAGGGTTCAGTGTTGTTTCAGAAGAAATAAGAAAGTTAGCTGAAGAATCCAGTGTTTCTGCAGGACTTATAACAAATGTTGTTAAAGAGATTCAAGAGCAAATACAAGAAATAACTCTATATATAAGTAATGGAACTAAATATGTGGAGGATGGAGTAGCGGTAGTCAATGAAGCATCTTCAAGATTTAATGGGATTGAAGTTAATGCAAGCGACATACTTAGGTATGTAAAAGAAGTTGCTGATTTCTCCAAAGACATAAATAGTGTATCAAATAAGATTAGTAAATATACAAAAGATATTTTACTAATTGTAGAGAATTCATCAACTTTTACAGAGGAAGTAATGGCTGCATCAGAAGAGAACACAGCAAACATACACAATATGGCAGCATCTATAAATGAATTGACAAAGCTTACTGAAGACCTTGGTGAACTAGTTAGAAGCTTTAATATATAGTAAGCTTTAAAAATAAAGTATTTGAATATTGAACCATGAATAAATCAAATTTAGTGTTATTTTCTTGTAATAAGTATATGAGAACTAGACAAAATATAATTCGTAAGTCAAAAGTATAACTGAAAATCAATTTGCATTTATATTAGGCTTACAAAAATATGCTTATGAAGAGGAGAAAATAATATGATTACGAATGTTAATGGAGTGCAAGAAGCAAAAAAATTAAATGAACAATCAAGACAAAACAAGAGTGGAATGACAAGTGCAGCATCAACAGGAAGTAGTAATTCTGTAGTTGAAGAGACAAAACAATTAAATGCACAATCTGCAAGTGGAAGCTCATCCCTAAGCTCTGCTGCGACTGGATCAATGAATAGCGGAGTTGAAGAAGCAAAGAAATTGAATGAACAATCTAGAAAAAATAAAGGAAAGTAATGAAGAACAACATATTATTAGATATGATTAAGTGAATAGTATGGATTAGCATTAGTAGGCATGCTTTGCATGCCTATTTTTTTATTCGCCTGCCAGATTTTCCTCATATACATTCAGAAAAGGCAGATGCGCAAAAAAAGCTCATTGAAGAAGATCGCTTCATTGACTTTTTTAAAAGAAATTACAGTGGTGAATAATTTCACAATTTTTTGTTCACGTGAACAATTTGCTATTGTATTCTGTAAAGAAAACGATTATAATAACATTGTAGATGATTGTTCACGTGAACAATCAGAAAAATGATTGATAAAGAGCAGGGTGATTAATATGAAAAAATTTATGGATGAAAATTTTTTGTTATCCAATGAAACAGCAGTAAAATTGTTCCATGATTATTCAAAAAACATGCCAATCATTGACTATCACTGCCACTTAAACCCTAAAGAAATTTATGAAAATAAGAGATTTAAAAATATAACTGAAGTTTGGTTATACGGGGATCATTATAAGTGGAGAGCAATGAGAAGTAATGGAGTAGATGAAAACACTATTACAGGAGATGCAAGTGACTATGATAAATTTTTAGCATGGGCTAAGACATTACAAGTTGCTATAGGTAATCCACTTTATCATTGGACTCACTTAGAACTTCAAAGATTCTTTGGAATTTATGAGCCTTTAACTGAGAAGACCGCTCCTCAAATATGGGACAAGGCCAATGAAATTCTTAGTGGAGAAGATTTTAGTGCAAGAGAACTAATTAAAAAATCAAATGTAGAAGCTATATGCACTACTGATGATCCTGTTGATTCTCTTGAATATCATATAAAGCTTAAAGAAGATACAAGCTTTGATGTGAAAGTACTACCAACCTTTAGACCAGATAAAGGGATAGAGATAAACAGAGCTACATTCTTACCATGGGTTAAGAAGTTAGAAGAAGTATCAGGTAAAGAAATAGCTAACTATGAAACTTTCCTAGAAGCTTTTGCTTCAAGAGTAGAGTTCTTCCATTCAGTTGGATGTAGAGTATCAGATCATGCTTTAGATACAGTAGTGTATGCAGAGGCTACAAGGGAAGAAGCAGCAGAGATATTTGCAAAGGCACTAAAGGGAGAAGTTGTAAGCTTTGAAGAAGAAAAGAAGTACAAGACTTACACATTAGGTTTTATAGCAAAGATTTATCACAAGTTAGGTTGGGCTATGCAGCTTCATATCGGAGCACTTAGAAACAACAATACAAGAATGTTTAATAAGCTAGGAGCAGATACTGGATTTGATTCTATCAATGATGGAACTGTAGCTGAAGCACTTTCAAGATTCTTAGATTCATTAAATAGAGAAGACTTACTTCCAAAGACTATATTATACACTCTAAATCCAAAAGATAACTATGTTCTTGGAACAATGCTTGGAAACTTCCAAGGTGGTGGAGTACCAGGAAAAATACAATTTGGATCAGGTTGGTGGTTTAATGACAGTATAGATGGAATGATTCAACAAATGAAAGCTCTAGCAAACCTTGGTCTATTAAGTAGATTTGTAGGAATGCTTACAGATTCAAGAAGCTTCTTATCCTATCCAAGACATGAGTATTTCAGAAGAATAGTATGTAACCTTATTGGTCAATGGGTAGAAAATGGAGAAGTTCCAGATGATATCGAACTTTTAGGTAACATAGTTCAAGATATATCTTATAGAAACGCCAAGGAATACTTCAAATTATAGAAATTACTAGTGTAATTTGCATATAATTGTTAACGTGTGCAAGGAAAATAATAATATCATTGCATGCGTTGACAATTATATATACACTATATATATTATTCAATAACAAATATATAAGTAAGGTATTATAGAATAATTTTGTGTAAACGTTATTGAAAAACTGGTATCAAAAGCTAAGTGTGGGTATTAAAAAAATTTAAACAAGAGTTATAAAATTTTTAAAATATAAAATAATATTAAGAAAGAGGTAAATAGTATGAGTAAGTTAACTTTGAAAGAAAAGATTTCATACGGTCTAGGCGATTTTGGTAATGGTTTTATGTTCGACCTTGGACAAGCATATTTGCTTAAGTTTTACACAGACGTTTGTGGAATAGCTTCAACCGCTGCAGGTGGAATATTCCTATTCACTAAAGTATTTGATGCATTTATGGATCCAATAGCAGGTATAGCTATAGATTCAAGAAAAAACATAGGTAAAAATGGTAGATTTAAGCCAATTATGTTTTTCTCAAGTATATTACTTGCTATTCTTACTGTGATAACCTTTACTACACCAGTGGGAGCATCAGCTCATCAAAAATTAATATATGGATATGCTACATATATGATATGGGGATTAATGTACTCATTTACTAATGTTCCTTATGGTTCATTAGCTTCAGTAATGACTCAAGATGTTCAAGATAGAGCTAATTTAGCTTCATTTAGACAAGCTGGTTCAGTGTCAGCTCTATTAATAACAGGTGTTGCATTTATGCCAATAGTTACACACTTTTCAGATTCAAAAGTTGGTTTCCCTATAGCTGCTGGAATCATGTCACTAGTAGGTGTAATATCCTTCTTTATAACTTTCAAAAATACTAAAGAAGTTGTAGAAGTTAAGAGAAGCAACGAAAAAGTAAGACCGAAAGATTTTGCTAATGCAGTATTTACAAACAAGCCATTATTAACATTAATACTTATGACAGTATTTTCAATATCAGCATACAACATAAAAACTTCTATGATGGTTTATTTCTGTCAATATTACCTTGGAAACGCTGCACTTTTATCTAGAACAAACTTCTTTACAATAGGCAGTTCAATAGTTGCAATTCTATTCATACCTACGTTAGTAAAGAAATTAGGAAAGAAGAGAACAGCAATACTAGGATTTTCAATGAGCTTTATAGCTGATGGATTAAACTTTATATTACCAGTTCACATAGTTTCATTTACAATACTTATGGCTATATCATTCATAGGAATAGCTCTACCAAATGGTGCTACTTGGGCTTTTGTTTCAGACGTTATAGATTACGGTGAATGGCATACAGGTGAAAGAAGAGAAGGTATAACTTATTCAGCATTTAACTTCTCAAGAAAGATAGCTCAAGCAATAGCTGGATCACTATCAGGTTTTGGTTTAGCATTGATAGGATATGTTCCAAATGTAAAACAATCAGCTCAAACTCTATTGGGTATGAAGGGATTATTAATGTTATATCCTTGTATAGCTTTAATAATAGCTGCTATAGTACTAGGAGTATTATACGGACTATCAGACAAAAAATATAAAGATATAGTTGCAGATCTTCAAGCAGGAAGATATGAAAAGAAAACTGTATAAATAAATGTACGTAGTTGAATCACTTAACCGGATATATACATTTAGCTTAATAGACTTACTTATTTTTCTATAAAATAAGTGTTAGCAGTTGTTGTATATATCTAGGTTACGCTTTTAGGTAAGCTACCAATAAGAAGTTATTATAAATCCACCAAATTATATAGTGCTAATAGGTTACCTAATAAAACGTTTCTTTCTAAACAGATATGGTGAATTCCATAGGTTAAGTGATGCAACTATATATAAATTAGTCAAACAAAATATATAATTATAAATACTATTTTCAGCTACTTATCCTAATTATATATTTAAATTGACATACAATATCTCTATAATTAATGAAAACGCAAGTATTTAAAATAGTTAAGTGCTTGCGTTTATTTTTTTAGTTCAATAAGGCCCTATTTCTGGTAGCCTTTTATATTTATATAAGGTAAAGTTGTGAGTAGATATGAATATAGGATATAGGAAAGTTTAGAAAGATTTTCACGTTTTCAATTAATTGTAGCTGCTAATGTATTGACATAGGGTTATAATGTTGTTAACCTAAAATTTGATGGCTATTTTATTTAAAATAGAATGTGTATATGGTGGTACTTAATCATATTCTTAACAAGGGTTATGTTTAAGAATATTGTTTAAATTAAGTGGTTATATAAGCATAGGATTAACCACTTAATTTAAACACCATGATTGAATAGCGACTTAACAAGGTACTATTAATAAAATACTAATGGAAATAACAATGAAATTGATTAAATATACATAAAGTAAATAAATAAAAAAGGGTGAAATCATGAGCATAACGATAAAAGACATAGCAAAATTGGCAAATGTATCTCATACTACAGTATCTAGAGCACTAAATGATAGTCCTCTTATAAATGAGGAAACTAAGAGTAGAATTAAAGCTTTAGCTGCTGAGCTTAATTATGTACCTAACTATAGTGCTAAGAGTTTAGTTTTAGATAAATCTTATACCATAGGTTTATTTTTCTCTAGCATAAGCAAGGGAACTTCCCCTAGTTTTTTCTATGAGATCGTAAGAGGGGTAAATAGTGCAATAAAAGAAAATTATAACCTTGTAGTACGTGGTATAGATGATTACAAGGATTTTTCAGGAATTAATAGTAAAAGGTTTGATGGAATTGTGCTTATGAGCCAAAGTGACAATGATAACGAATTTATATATCATGTATGGCAAAATCAAATACCACTTATAGTATTGAATAGAGAAGTGGAAGGAAATTCTTTGATAAATATACTTTCAGATGATGAGGAAGGCGCGTATAAAGCTGCTAAGTATCTAATAGAAAATAATCATAAGAACATAGCTATAATAGAAGGGAAAGAAGAGTTTAAGTCAAGCAAGAAAAGAAAAGATGGATTTTTAAAAGCTCTGATAAAGTATAGTGTTCCGGTAAAGAACGAATATATGGTAAGAGGTAATTATGATATAAAAGGTGGATATGAAGCAATGAAAAAGTTACTAGCTTTATCAAATCCGCCAACATCAGTTTTTTGTTCAAATGACGATATGGCCATTGGTGCTATAAAGGCAATTGCAGAGAAGGGACTTGCGGTACCAAGAGATATTTCTGTGGTTGGGTTTGACAATATAGATTTTGCCCAATATGCCACTCCTGCTCTTACTACTGTAAAAAGGCCTATGGAGGAAATTAGTATAATAGGTGGTAGAAGGTTAATAGATATAATAGACAACAAAGAATATAGAGGCGAGAAAGTTTATATTAAGACTGAGCTTATCGTAAGAGAATCAACGGCTAAACTATAAAATAGAGCTGTGTTGAGGTAATATATTGAAATTAAGCGGTTAGTCATCCGATGCTTAGATGAGCTTGCGCAAAGAATTAATATGATTTTGTCATATTCCATGGCTAAAACTGTAAACTCACTACGTTCGAACAATACAGTTTCTTAACGCCACTCCATCTGAAAAAATCATTTAATTCTAGTAGCTCGCTCATATAGCATCTCCTTCATAACCGCTTAATTTCAAAAAAACATTATTAAATACAGCCTAAAATAAATAATTATAATGGGGCAGTGTTGAGGTAATATATTGAAATTAAGTGGTCAGTCATCCGATGCTTTAACATAATACAGAAAAATGAACTGAAGAGATTTAGTTCATTTTTTACTTTCTAGGAAAAAATAAAATTTCGTGCTAGCTAAACCTAGTAATATAAGGGTGAAGAACAACCATTTAGGATAGACAGTAGATAAATCTTATTAGCCTGTTGGATTTTCATTATATACATTCAGAAAAGGCAGATGCGTAAAAAAGCTTATTGAAAAAGGTCACTTCAATACTTTTTGCTTTAAAATTATATTGTTAAAACAAATACAAGTAAAATTGGAAAGTATAATCAAAAACTTATAAAATCTCTAAAATTATTGAAATAAATATTTATAAAAGTTATTGTTAACGTGTGCATTAGGTGTTATAATGTGAATGTAGAGAAAATCAATATAACAAAGATTGTTAATAAAAATTTTTTAAACTATTTTGCACACGTGAACAAACGTGTATGGAGGAGTCGGAAAATGAAATTAAATAAAGAAACCTTTAAAGAATACAAACAATATCCAGAAAAAGTTTTACAATTTGGAGAAGGAAACTTCTTAAGAGCTTTTGTAGATTGGCAAATAGATAAAATGAATAAGGAAGCTGGATTTAATGGCAGCGTTGTTGTAGTTCAACCTATAGAATTCGGTATGGTTGACAAATTAAATGAACAAGATGGTTTATATACTCTTTACCTACAAGGAATAAAAGACGGAAAAGCAGTTAAAGAGCATGAAGTTATAAATAGCATCAGTAGAGGAATTAACCCATATACTCAATATGATGAATATCTAAAGGTTGCTGAAAACCCAGAACTAAGATTCATAATATCAAACACAACAGAAGCTGGAATAGCTTTCGATGAAAATGATAAGTTAGAAGACAGACCACAAAAGACGTTCCCAGGAAAGTTAACTGCATTATTATATAACAGATTCAAGGCTTTTGATGGAGCTAAGGAAAAGGGATTAATAATAATACCATGTGAACTTATAGAGAAGAATGGTGAAAAGCTTAAGGCTATAGTTCTTAAATTTGCTGAACTTTGGAACTTAGGACAAGGATTTGTAAACTGGATAAATGAAGCTAATACATTCTGTGGAAGCTTAGTTGATAGAATAGTGCCAGGATACCCAAGAGATACTATAAAAGAAATAACTGAAGAATTAGGGTATGAAGACAATCTAGTAAATGTTGGTGAGCAATTCCACCTATGGGTAATCGAAGGACCATCATGGATCGGAAATGAATTCCCAGTTGCAAAAGCAAATCTTAACACTATATTTGTTGAAGATATGACTCCATATAGAACAAGAAAAGTTAGAATACTAAACGGAGCTCATACTTCATTAGTACCAGTTTCATACCTATATGGATTAGAAACAGTTGGTGAATCAGTTGATCACGAAGTAATAGGTGAATTTATAAAGGGAGTTGTTTATGGAGAAATAATTCCTACATTAGATCTTCCACAAGAGGAATTAGAATACTTTGCAGGTGCAGTGCTTGAAAGATTCCAAAATCCATTTGTAAATCACTATCTAATGAGTATAGCACTAAACTCAATGTCAAAGTTTGAAACTAGAGATCTTCCTTCATTATTAGAATACATAAACAGAAAAGAACAACTTCCTAAGAAGTTAGTATTCTCACTTGCAGCATTGATAGAGTTCTATAAAGGCAAAAGAGGAGAAGAAGCTATAGCTTTAGCTGACGATGCAGATATATTAGATTTATACAAAAATGCATGGGGTAGCTGTGATGGAACAGAAGCTGGTTTAAGACAAGTAGTTACTACAGTTCTTGGGTATGAAAAGAATTGGAAGATGAACTTAAATGAAGTAAAAGGCTTAACAGATGCTGTTACTTACTACCTTGGAAAAATAGAGACACTAGGAATTAAGGAAGCACTTAAAGAAGTTATGTAATTATAAATAGAGAGAGGTAATTTCATGAAAAGTGTTCTTAAAATAAATGAAAATGATAATGTAGTTGTTGCATTAATGGACTTGAATAAAGAGCAAAGTATAGAAGTTGACGGTAAGGTTATTACACTAAAGGAAGACGTTAAAAGAGGTCATAAGATTGCTATAAAAGCAATAAATCTTAATGAAGATGTTGTTAAATATGGATTTCCAATAGGGCATGCAATAACTCCTATAGAAGAAGGTCAATGGATTCATACTCACAATACAAAAACAAACCTTGATGGAATAAAAGATTATTCTTTCAACCAAAAGCTAGTAGACAACATTTATAACCATAAGAATCTGACCTTCAAAGGCTATAAGAGAGCAAACGGTAATGTGGGAATAAGAAATGAACTATGGATTGTTCCAACTGTAGGCTGTGTCAATGGTATAGCAGAAAGAATGTTAGATAGACTTAAGAAGGAAGTTGGAGAATTACAAATAGATAACACTTTAGTTCTTAAGCATAACTATGGATGTTCCCAATTAGGCGATGATCATATAACTACAAGAACTATTCTCGGAGATGCAGCAAAGCACCCAAATGCAGGTGGTGTATTAGTTCTTGGTCTTGGCTGTGAAAACAATAATATGGCTGAATTTAAGAAATCTTTAGGTGAATTTGATGACAGCAGAATCAAATTCCTAGTTTGTCAAGAGGTATCAGATGAACTAGAAGAAGGCGTAAAGCTATTGAAAGAGCTATATGAAAATATGAGGAATGATGTTAGAGAAGACGTACCTCTTTCAGAACTTAAGGTTGGTCTTAAGTGTGGAGGCTCTGATGGATTCTCAGGTATAACAGCTAATCCTCTTGTTGGAAGATTCTCAGATTTCCTAGTAGCTCAAGGTGGGACAACTATACTTACAGAGGTTCCAGAAATGTTTGGAGCAGAAACTCTACTTATGGATAGAGCTTTAGACGAAGAAGTGTTTAATAAAGTTGTTCATCTAATCAATGATTTTAAAGAATATTTTATAAAGTATGATCAACCAGTATATGAAAACCCTTCACCAGGAAATAAAGCTGGCGGAATCACAACATTAGAGGATAAATCTTTAGGATGTACTCAAAAGGCTGGTACAGCTACTGTAATAGATGTACTTAAATATGGAGATACCCTTAAGAAAAAAGGACTGAACTTATTAAGTGCACCAGGCAATGATTTAGTTGCTGCTTCTGCCTTAGCATCAGCAGGATGCCAAATGGTTCTGTTTACAACAGGTAGAGGAACTCCATTTGGTTCATATGTTCCAACACTAAAGATATCAACTAATACTCAATTATATAATTTGAAGCCTCATTGGATTGATTTTAATGCAGGAAGTCTGCTTGAAGATAAAGATGCAGAACAAGTTCTAAAGGAATTTATCAATCATATCATCAGTGTAGCTAGCGGAGAGCTTGCCAATAATGAAAAGAATGATTTTAGAGAATTAGCAATATTTAAAACAGGTGTAACTCTGTAAATAAAATTTTAAAAATGAATATATAAGGATACGTTGCTTTTTATAAATACTTTACTTTGTAAATACTTCTGCCCTTTGTACTTTAAAGCAATAGTAGTTTCTTAAAGTAGCGTATCTATAAAGATTTTATTAGAAGGCTTTACATCTATAAATATTAGGAGGACTAAATGAAGAGAATACAAACTATTCAAAAAATAACTGAATGCGGTGTTGTAGCCGTTATAAGAGCGGAATCTAAGGAACAAGCTATAAAGATAATAGATGCTGTAAAAGAAGGCGGAATAAAGGCATTAGAAATAACAATGACAGTGCCTGGAGCCGTAGAGATAATAAAAGAGATATCAGAGATTTATAAGAATGAAGATTTAATAATAGGTGCAGGTACAGTTCTAGATCCAGAAACAGCTAGAGCATGCATTCTTGCTGGAGCAGAATTTATAGTAAGTCCTTACTTTGATGCAGAAACTGTTAAGCTGTGCAATAGATACAGAGTTGCAGTAATGCCAGGAATAATGACTGTTAAGGAAGCTGTTGCTGCACTTGAATACGGTGTTGAAGTTCTAAAGGTTTTCCCAGGAAATGCTTATGGACCTTCAATAATAAGTTCCTTTAAAGGACCTTTACCACAAGCTAACTTCATGCCTACAGGCGGAGTTAACCTAGATAACATAAAGGATTGGGTAAAAGCTGGAGCTGTAGCAGTTGGAACAGGTTCTGATCTAACTAAAGGAGCAAAGACTGGTGATTATGCTTTAGTTACTGAAACTGCTAAAAAGTTTGTTGATGCATTAAATAAAGCAAGAGAAATATAAATATTATTTCTAAAGATTATTTGAGAGATGGTGTAAGAACGATGGAAGTATTAACTTTTGGTGAAACTATGGTTCTTTTCAATCCTGAATCTAATGGACCATTGAGATATGTTAATAGTTTTGGTAAGTCAGTAGGAGGAGCAGACTCTAATGTAGCAGTAGCTCTTGCAAGACTTGGACATGATACAGCGTGGTTTTCAAAATTAGGCAATGATGAATTTGGACGACAAATCCTCAATGTAGTAAGAGGAGAGGGTGTTGACACCTCTAGAGTTAAGACTGATACTGAAGCAAATACAGGTATCATGTTTAAGGAAAGAATAGGTGGAGACAATCCTAGTGTTTATTACTATAGAAAAGGATCTGCAGCAAGTAGGCTTTCTGTACAAGATATAGATGTGGATTACATAAAAAAAGCTAAGATAATTCACGTTACTGGTATTACTCCAGCTTTATCTGAAAGTGCTAGGGCCATGGTGTTTGAGGTTCTTAAGATAGCTAAAGAAAACAAAATAACAATTTCTTTTGATCCTAATATAAGATTAAAGCTATGGACTATAGAAGAAGCTAAGCCTGTACTTTTAGAAATAGCAAAAATGACCGATATAATTTTCCCTGGATGTGATGAAGGCGAGCTACTTTTAGGCACTAGTGATGAAAAAGAGATAGCTGCTAAGTTCATGTCAATGGGAGCTAAAATAGTAGCTGTAAAGCTAGGAGCAGAAGGTTGTTATGTAGCTGATAAAGATGAAGCCGTTTATGTTAAAGGCTTTAAAATAGAAAAACTAATAGATTCTGCTGGTGCTGGAGATGGCTTTGCAGCTGGATTTCTATCAGGAGTTCTAAGAGGCTTAAGCTTAAATGAGTGTGGTAAGCAAGGAAATGGAGTTGGCGCAATGGCAACTCTTGTTCAAGGGGACATGGAAGCATACCCATATATGGATCAGCTTATGACCTTTATGGGAAAAAAGAAAATTATAGATAGATAAAAGATATATATAAAGTAATCATAAAGATTACTACTAATCTTAAGGATAATAAGTATATTATAAGAAAATGTTTTGGACGAACATTAGATAAAAAGCTGTACATTAGAATAACTCTATGTACAGCTTTTTACTTTTATAATAATTTTCTATTTTTAGTATTGACATTAACGTTACGTAAAAGTTTATATTAGTATTATCAGGAGGTGATGTTGTGGAGTACACAGTGCAAAAACTAGCAAAACTAGGTGGGATAAGTACAAGAACTCTAAGATATTATGATGAGATTGGGATTCTGAAGCCGGCAAGAATCAACTCATCAGGATATCGTATCTATGGCCAAGAAGAGGTGGATAAACTGCAGCAAATACTTTTTTATAAAGAGTTAGGGGTAGAGCTAGACAGTATAAAGGATATAATGACCAACCCTGATTTTGATAGAGCAAAGGCACTGAAGGAGCATAAGCAGAAGCTTCTTGAGAGAAGGGCTCAACTAGATTTATTATTAGAAAATGTTGATAAGACTTTAAAGTCTATGGAAGGAGTAATTACAATGGAAGATAAAGAAAAATTTGAAGGCTTTAAACAGAAGCTTATAGATGATAATGAAAAGAAATATGGAAAAGAGATACGAGATAAATATGGGGATGATTCAATTAATAAGTCAAATGCAAAGCTTAAGGGGATGACTGAAGAAGAATATAAAGAAGTTACTAGATTAGGAAATGAAGTTATAGAAGTTCTCTCAAATGCTTTTGCAACAGGAGATCCAGCAGGAGAACTTGCTCAAAAGGCGGCAGATCTTCATAGACAGTGGCTTAGTTTTTATTGGGATAAGTATAGTAAGGAAGCACATGCAGGAGTTGCACAAATGTATGTAGAGGATGAAAGATTTAGAGAATTTTATGATAAAGAGCAGCCAGGGACAGCAGCGTTTTTGAGAGATGCCATCTTGATTTATACCGGAATTAAGAAGTAAATTTTCCTGACAGATTTTCCTTTTATATATTGCAAAATACAGATGCACAAAAGAACCGCTAAAGAAAGTTGCTTTAGCGATTCTTTTATTATTTAATCCACAATAGATATATTGACTAATTATATCACTAGGTTTTAAATGGTTTATATAGAATTTTATGGGGGCGATATATTATGACACTAGTTTTTATAATTTTTATAGCTTGTAGTATATTATTTATTTCCTTGGGAATTATGGTGTATAAGTTAAAAAAGATAGAAATACTTTCATATTATGATGGAACGAAAAAATATGATAGCGATACTCTTGCGAAAGTAGCTGGAAAGCATCTGATTTATATGGGAGTATGGACACTTATTATTGATGTAATGTTTATGTTTTTATGTAGGATACATTTTGCTTTTATATTTCTATTCATGATAAGCTATTGCTTCGTATTAGTATGGTATAGTGTAAAAGTCACTAAAGATATAGAAAGGTTCGAACTGAAAAGTTAGATTCTATAGCTATCCTTTACGAAAACTTAATTTATGTATGTTCGATAATACCGGCTTCTGGGGATTTTCGGGCACGTATAAATTAATGGTTGAGTTAGGAACCATATCAAAACCAAAAGACTCAAATATATAATTTTCAATAATTCTATTTGAGTTTTAAGATTATATAAGGATATTTAAAAAATTTAGCGGTTATTCAAGACCTGATATATGAGAGAGCTATTAGAGTTAAATGATTTTTTATAGGTTAGTTTTAAAAATCATATTAATCCTTTAAAAGCTCATAGGAGCACAGGTTGAATGACCGCTTAATTTAAATAAAATGAGAATTATTTCTTTTCTGTTGA
The DNA here is from genome assembly GCF_004015185.1 of Clostridium manihotivorum. GTDB lineage: Bacteria > Bacillota > Clostridia > Clostridiales > Clostridiaceae > Clostridium_AR > Clostridium_AR manihotivorum. The sequence goes on from NZ_CP025746.1 coordinate 1,750,635, forward strand.
GGGCTTATTTTCTTTCTCTATTTTTTCTTGAGTATCAGATTTTCTTTGTGAGAATTCAAGATTGTCAAATCCAGTTGCATTTATTACAATTCCGTCTGCGTCAATATAATCAAGTTGTACCTTATCTCCAGCCTGAGTTAATGCAAGTTCACTAGATGCATCAGCACTTACAACGAATATAACATCTGGTTTTTCTTTAGTTATAATGTGGTAGAAGGTTGTCTTATCAGTAATTTCCTGACCGATTCTCAATACGGTAGCTTGTTCATGATTTATCTTACCTGAAGAATTCAAGGATGAAAGATTTCCTTTACCAGTAAGTGCCTTTGTATAATCTGATAAGGTTTGTTTAGTTGTCTCACCAACACCTACTATATTGTAATCTTGTACGCTTATCATTCCATACATTCTTACTATTCCATCTTTATCTTTAAGTGTAGTAAAGTAGGTTGGAACATTCTCTATATTGATTAATATTGGTGAAGTTGCTTTATAACCCATATTTTGAACCTTACCTTCAGCTGATTTGATACTTGCTTCTTCTGTAGCACCAGAAGTTTTGTATAAGGTTGTTTGATGAGTTTTAGTATTTGTCAAAGTGAAACCTATAGTAGCACTATCCTTACCTACGGAAGTCAATCCGTTATAGTAATAGCAGTTACCTTTGTCATAAATTATTTCCCCACCTTCAGTAGTCTTAAGCTTATTGTTCTTGGTGAACCATTGAAATCCCTTTATATACTCTCCATAAAGATTTAATTGTTTTCTAACTATATCCTCAGGCTGAATTCTATCTACCCAGCTAGGAGTATTATCTATAGCATAATTTTTTACTTCTCCAGTTTGTGCATTTACTATAGCTGTACCTAATACTTTTTCACCGGAAAAACCTATAGTGTTTTTGTATCTAGTTACAACCCAATAAGGAGTACCGTTATCATCAATTTCAAAAGAGTAGTCAGTTAAACCTACAAATTCATTTCCTTGATAATAAGTATGTCTTAGGAGATCATCCCCTAAAAAAGCATTAGGCTGATATTTCAGGTGTATAGGCTTGCCATTAAGTTCTTTAACAAAAGTTACATCGTCAGCGTTTGTAGCGCTTACTACTATATATCCTGGAGTACCTTCACGGTTGCTTGACCAACTGAAGAAGCCTGAGTGCAATAATGGAACAATCCAACAAAGCTTGTCTTTTACAATTTGTTTTACAGGTTCTCCTGGGGTTACTTGGCTACCTATAGCTCCAGCTTCTCCAAGCTTCTTTTCAGCTAATTTTTCTGCATATGACTTGTCTACTACAGGCAATTGAGTTATATCTATTGGCGAAATATCTTTAGAGAAGGTTTCTTCTTTTATTGTACCAATTAGGTTTTTGTAATCTTTTGATCTAAATATACCACTAGATATTAGACAATATCCTAGGAATACTAAAATAATTATAGGTATAATAATTACAAACTTCTTTTTTCTTAAAATTAGTCTAGCTAAGACTGATAGAGCAATAATGACCATTGAAACAAATAAAGTTGTTGATATAAATCCTAAAGTTAAAGGAAGTAAAAATAACCAGTGAACAACTAGTGTGATTAGAACAATAAAAATCACCGCAGCTAAGAAAACCTTAGAGTTTACCTCTTTTTTCATATTAAAATCTCCTTATAATTAATTTATATTTGTGGGTGAACTTAAATACTTGATTAAAATATACTCAATTTTAGCATATGTACAAAATAAATAAAATGTAAAGAAATTCTATAATTATAGTAATTTAAGGCTGCTTTTATAAAAAGTACAAGAAAGTGTCAATAAAAACTATAAGTAAGTAGTTAAAAGTCTACATGCTTATCTATTTTATAATATGGAAATAATAAAGTTAATTAAAGATTTATTAATTTGAATTACTATTTTATATTAAGATTACTTTATAATTATAGCTAAGATGATATTTATTCTTGAATAACTAGTATGTTTATTTTTTTATATACAAGTAAAGGAATGATTAGAGTGAAAGAAAAACTCATAGATTTTTGTAAGTCCATTGGAATAGAGTGTGTAGGAATTGCTCCTTCAGGACCTTATCTTGATTTTGAAAAACTTTGGAGAAAACAAATTGCTAAAGGTAAAATAACTGGTTTTGAAGAAAAAGATATTGAAAAAAGAGTTTATCCCAATTTGACGTTACCTGATTGTAAATCTGTAATAGTCTGCTTGTTTCCATACTATATATGTGAGAAAGAAGGAGCAAATATATCTAAATATGCATTCAGCAAAGATTATCATGTTATAGGTAAGAAAAAGTTAGAGCAAATTGGTGCTTTTTTAAGTGAAAGCCTTGAAGGTTTTAATTATAAGGCCTTTGTTGATACTGGTCCTTTGAGTGATAGATATTTAGCGTATAGAGCTGGACTAGGATTCTGGGGGATAAACAACCACATAATAACTGATAGATATGGTTCTTATGTGTTTATCGGGTACATATTAAATAACTATCCCTTTGAAGTAGATATCCCTCAAGATAGAACCTGCTTTCAGTGCTTTACTTGTGTAAGAAAATGCCCAGGACAGTGTATCTTAGGAGATTTTACTATTGATCCGCTAAGATGTAGATCTTATATAACTCAAAAGAAAGGTGAACTGTCAGAAGAAGAGCTTGAGATATTAAAAAAGACAGATATGGTATGGGGCTGTGATGTGTGCCAGGATGTTTGTCCTCATAATAGAAAAATTGAAGAAACTAATTTAGAGGAATTTAAAAATGATTTAAAGTATAGAATTGAATTAGAGGAACTTGAGGAAATATCTAATAAAGAATTTATGAGACGATATAAAGATAGAGCTTTTAGTTGGAGAGGAAGGAAAGTTATACTTAGAAATCACCAAATACTTAAAGATTGATGATTGAAAGAGACTATTGAGAAGTTAATTCTACTAATAGTCTCTTTAATAAAATAGCTTAAAGTTTTAGATATTAAATTTTGATACTATAGACAGAAGTTTTTCAACCTTTTCCTTTGATTTATGGGACTGATCTATTACTTCACCTGCCATATCAACAATAGTATTTGTCTTTTCAGCAATTGTAGTCATGCCAGAAGCACCTTCATTGGTAGCATGGCTAACTTCGTCAATTGATCTATTAACATCTTGTATTGAAGCTAGAAGCTCCTCAGCAGTAGAACTTAAGTCTGTAACTAAATCATTAAAGGTTAATGAGTCAACATTATATTGATCTCCAGTAGTAACTAGCTTTTTATAATCAGGAATAACTTGTTTTTCAATGAAAGCTAACACATCTACAGAGCTGTCCTTTAATTTATTAACTGCATTTATCACTAAATCTGTAACTGTTTGAATCTGCATAGCACTTTGCTTTGAAACTTCAGCTAACTTCCTTATTTCATCAGCTACAACTGCAAAGCCTTTACCAGACTCTCCAGCTCTTGCCGCTTCAATAGCAGCATTTAATGCAAGCAAGTTAGTCTGAGAAGATATTTCTAATATACTTGCAGTAAGTGAGTTAATTTGTTCTACGGCCTGTACTTCTTCAAGAGATGTTTTAAGATTTTTATCTAATGCAACTGTCATTAGTTGAGAATCTTTTTGAGACTCTATAGCTTCAGATTTTAATGTGGTTGCTCTTAAGCTTATCTCTTTTGAGGAGGAAACCCCATCTCCTGATTTTGCTGCAATACTTTCAACAGCTTTTTCTATTTCAATGGTTGAAGCGTTCATTTCTTCAGTAGCAGCAGAGGTTTCTTCCATTCCGGCAGATAGTTGTTCTACGGTTTTTGATATTTCCTCAAGCTCTGCACCTAGACTTACCATATTTATATTTGAACTTTCTACCATTTCATTAACAGAATTTGTAGAATCAACTACATCTTTTAGTACTTGTCTAAATTCTTTTCTGGATACACCTTCAGCTATTATTATTTGTCCGAATTCATCTTTATCATTTAGATACTTTGTATAGCTATCATCATATACAAGATCAAGAGCTGCTGTCTTGTTAATCAAAGAAATTGCTAGTTTGGCTCTTCTATTAATGTTAATTATCAAAGCGATTCCAAGAAGCAAGGATAGAGTTAACGTTGTTAAAGCTGTTGTTAATATAACCCTTTCTACGCTTTTCGCAGATGAACTGCTATTGGATATAACATTTTTAGCATAATCATCAAGTATTTCCTCTATCTGATTTATACTTTCCCTCGTAGAGTTAAAGGTAGTATAGAATTGCTTCTTATCCTTAAGAGAATTGGATTGAGAATCATAAAGACTTGTCCATGTTTTAAAGTCCTTATCAAAATTATCAAATAATTGGAATGCATTCAAATTTGAATCCTTATGAGTTAATTTGCTTATATTAGTTTGATCCTTAATTAATATGTCTTTAGCTTTATTAACTCTTTCGTAAGTTTGCTTTACGTTTTCATCGTAGGTGCTTTTTAGCTTACTAACATCGTCTGAAGCATCTATAGACTCAAGTTCAGATTCTGCAGACAAGGCTTGATAAAAATCACGATCTGCATTTAACAACCAATAATCACTCAAGTGGATCTCATCATAGAGATTTGAAACTAGTTTTCTTGTAAGATTGTCAATGTTTATTAGCGATACCACTGATACAAAAAATAATGACAATACAGGTACCAGCATAATAATAGACATTTTAGTGCCTAACTTAAAGTTGTTGATTTTTAAGAATTTTAGCATATAAGTTCACCCCAAATAAAATTTTATTTTTGTAAAATTCAGAAAACTTAGAATATAGCATATACGATAATTATTATCAACATTATATAACAAAGTTTTATTTCTTTCTACAAAAAAATCACTTCAATTTTGGTTTTATTATAGAAAAGTGGGACATTTTTCATAGAAGTAAAGAAATATAAAAGTTTTACGATAAAAGGACTATATACTTTTAAAATATATATAAAATTATACACTTTGGAAAAGGGGATACTAGATGAAATTAAAAGGGAGAATATCTTTAATTATTTCCATTACTCTTGTTTTGTTTTCTTCATTGTTAGGTGGAATTATTTATTTGAAGGTTACTAATATTATTGATATGAAGATACAAAGTGAACTTAATACAAACTCAAATATGGGGTTATTGATTTTGGATAAAAAATATCAAGGACAATGGAAAGTCCAGGATGGTAAGCTATACAAGGGGGAAAATCTTATCAATAATGATTCCTCTGTAATAGATGAGGTTAGAGAAAAAACTGGTATGTATGCAACTATCTTTATGGGAGATACCAGAGTAGCTACTAATATTAAGGATAAAGACGGGAATAGAAGCATTGGTACTAAGGCAAATTCTGATGTTGTGGATACAGTTATCAAAAACGGTAAAAACTATGACGGAAAAGTAAACATACAAGGCAATGAAGTAAAATCACACTACGTACCATTGAAAGACGACAGTGGAAATATAGTAGGGATGTGGTTCGTTGGTATAGCACAAGAAGATGTATTAAAGCAACTTACAGAAATGGCTGTATACATAGCAGGTTTTAGTTTAATTCTAATATTAATTGGTGGGTTTATCGCTACTAGAATTGCAAAATACATAACAAAAGACTTAGAAGTCTTGCAGAAAGATATAGCGTCATTCTCTTCAGGTGATTTTAGTATAAAGATGAACCATAAACTTCTGACTAGAAAAGATGAGATCGGACAGATTAGCAAGGCAGTGGAGTCTATGCAAAGTGGAATTAAGGATATAGTAGGGAATGTTATAGAAGAAACTAGGGCAATAGAAAGTAATGTAGATACTATAAATGAGAGACTCAATAGACTTAATGTGGATATTGAAAGTATATCTTCAACTACTGAAGAGTTATCAGCAGGCTTAGAGCAAACTTCTGCTTCTGCTTACGAAATGAATGAAACTTCTTCAGCCATAGAATCAAAGGTAGAAGAAACTTCAGAAAAAGCTAAAAGTGGAAAGCTAGCATCTAGAGAAATAAAGCTAAGGGCTGAGGAGCTAAAGGTAAAGGCTGTAAATTCACAAAAAGTTGCTAAAGACATATATGACAAAACTCAAAAAAATATGATTGTATCTATAGAAAAATCAAAATCAATTGAAAAAGTTAAGATATTATCCGAAACAATATTAAAGATAGCAGCTCAAACTAACTTGTTAGCTCTAAATGCAGCTATAGAAGCAGCTAGTGCAGGAGAAGCTGGAAAGGGGTTCTCTGTAGTAGCAGATGCGGTAAGATCCTTAGCAGAAAATTCGCAAAATGCTGCAACAGAGATTCAAAATATAACTAAACAGGTTATTGAATCAGTGGACGAGCTAGCAGAAAATTCCCAAAACATGCTGGAGTTTATGGACAACACAGTTTTTGAAGATTATAAAACTTTTGTACAGACTGGTGAACAGTATAGAGAGGATGCAGTTTTCGTAGAAGGCTTAGTCGCAGATTTTTCAACTACTTCAGAGGAGTTAGCTAGATCAATAAACAATATGGTTACAACCATAAATGAAATAACTAGTGCAGCAAATGATGGAGCAATTGGATCAACTAATATAGCTGAGAAAACTATAGCTATGGTTGATAGTATAAATACCTTAGTTAAAGAGGCAAAAAATACTAAAGAAAGCTCAGATAGATTAGAGGATAGTATAAGTGAGTTTAAGGTGTGATAGTTATAGTAATTATGACCTTATGTATTGTTAGAGTACTATATTATGATTAAGTTCTTAGCATTCCTTTATAAGCTTAAGTAAAGAATTAATAGGTTTTATCATATTACATATTAATGATATTAATTAAGTGAGTCTAATTTATAAAAGACCCTAATAAAGTAGACAATTTATGTCTAAGCTTATTAGGGCTTTTGTTTGTGCTTAATTTAAAACATATATTAGAATTAAGAGCTAAAAATTATAATTAGTTAATAATATTGAGGGCTGATAAAGGAGTCTTTATTGATAAATGACTAATAGTTAAGTCACTGAAGAAAGTGGTTTTTATTTTGTGGTATAATCACCATGAAAGAGTTATTAGATATAAATTTGAAGTGAGTGGGGACTTAGGAAATATGAAGAAAGACTTTTTACTTGAGGAAGAGCTATATATTCCTGTTAAGGAGTATTTTATTAGTATAGGATATGAAGTAAAAGCAGAAGTAGGACATTGTGATGTGTTCGCTATGAAGGAAGATCAAGTTACAGTGGTAGAACTAAAGAAAGGACTAACTATTGAGTTGCTAATACAAGCTGCTAATAGGCAAAGATTTGCTGACATAGTTTATATAGCTATACCAAAACCTAAAATTAATTTCTATAGTAAGAAGTGGAAGGATACCTTACACCTCCTTAGAAGATTGCAGCTAGGTTTAATTCTAGTATCAAAAAAAGATAATGACCATAATATAAAGATTGCTTTAGAACCAATGCCTTTTGATATAAAAAAGAGTGTTAATTCTGGGAAGAAGAAGAGAAACGTTTTAGTGAAAGAATTTAAAAGTAGAAGTTTAGAAGATAATGTAGGAGGCAGTAGAGGAAAAAAGCTAATGACAGCATATAAAGAACAAGCTATAAAAATTGCAGAGTATATGCTAGAAAATGGCGCAACTTCTGCAGTAGATCTTGCTAAAATAGGGTTTGACCACAAAAAAGCTTACTCAATAATTTATAAAAATTACTATAATTGGTTTGAAAAACTTGGAAAAGGCAGGTATATACTCAACGAAAAGGGTATAGAAGAAATTGATGCCAGAATAAAACATAAGGATATATTCCGATGAACTTACCAAGCCTTGTCTTGATAGATTTAAATATGAAGTAGTATGTCTATAGGGTTCCTATATCGAAACTTAATTTATGTATGTTCGATAATACCGACTTCTGGGAATTATCGTGCACGTATAAATTAATAGTTGAAGTTGGATAACTATAGGAAACCTATAGAATTAGAAAGAAATGATAAAAAGCTTGAAACTGAAGCTTATTGCCCTTAAAACAAAGAATTATGTAAGAACCTATTCAATAAATAAATAATTTAAAAAATTGGAACACTTTCTGTAAATTTGGATTTTTGTGTTATAATTTCTACGGTTTAATAAATTATTTTAAAAAAGTGGGGGATAAAAATGCTAGTTCCAAAGTTGGTAACTTGTTTAAAAGGGTACACAAAGGAACAATTTCTAAGGGATATAGTTTCAGGGATAATAGTAGCTATAATAGCATTACCATTGTCTATAGCTCTAGCTATTGCTTCAGGAGTATCACCAGAAAAGGGATTGTATACAGCTATTTTCGGTGGGTTTATAGTATCTTTGCTTGGGGGAAGCAGAGTGCAGATAGGTGGTCCTACTGGAGCTTTTGTAGTTATTGTATACGGAATCATACAAAAGTATGGATTAGATGGACTTATAGTATCTACAATGATGGCAGGAGTTTTTCTAATCATAATCGGATTTTTAAAGCTTGGAAGTTTTATTAAATTCATTCCTTCCTCAATTACAACAGGATTTACAAGTGGTATAGCAGTTGTAATCTTTTCAACACAAATTAAGGATTTACTTGGTCTTAGAATCCAGTCTGTACCTTCAGAATTTATAGGTAAGTGGGAAGCTTATATCTCGAATATAGGAACTATAAATTTTTCAGCAACTATTATAGCTTTTCTTACGCTTGCCATTATAATAGCATGGCCTAAGATAAATAAGAAGATACCTGGCACCTTTGTTGCTATAATAATTGTTACTATAATAACTTCTGCATTTAACCTTCCTATCAATACCATAGGAAAACAGTTTGGTCATATCTCATCATCTTTACCTAGCTTTACTTTACCTAAAATAAGTATGCAAATGATAAATGAGCTTTTAATGCCTTCTTTGACTATTGCTATATTAGGTGGTGTAGAATCATTACTATCAGCAGTGGTTGCAGATGGGATGATTGGTGGAAGACATCGTTCAAACATGGAACTTATCGCTCAAGGAACTGCCAATATATTTTCAGCAGCTTTTGGTGGTATACCTGTAACTGGCGCAATAGCAAGAACTGCTGCTAACGTGAAAAATGGAGGAAGAACACCTGTTGCCGGAATAGTTCACTCTATTGGATTATTAGTTATACTTCTAATTTGCATGCCTTATGTAAAGCTTATTCCAATGTCATCATTGGCAGCAATTCTCGTTATGGTTTCTTATAATATGGGAGAATGGACAGTTTTTAAGAAGGTATTCAAAGCGCCAAAAAGCGATTCCTTGGTTTTTATTGTTACTTTCATACTTACAATTGTTTTAGACTTAGTAGTTGCTATAGGAGTTGGAGTAGTATTAGCGTCTTTATTGTTTATGAAAAAGATGGCTGAGGTCGCTGAAGTTAAGTACGTACTAGATGACATAAAGGATTTAGAAGATAACAGCTTAAATGAATATAAGAGCATATCTGAAGAATTTGCAATTTACGAGATAACTGGCCCATTTTTCTTTGGTGCAGCAAGCAAGTTTGTGAGTGCTATAAGAGAAATGGGACAACCACCTAAAATCCTAATAGTAAAGATGAGTAAGGTTCCTTATATGGACTCTACAGCTTACAATTCTTTTGAGATGCTAAATGAGATGTGCGTCAATAATAATACAAGACTAATGATATTAGATGCCCAGGAGCAGCCGATGAAAATGCTTAAGAAATATGGCTTTGTAGATATGATCGGTGAGGAGAACTTCTGCAGTACTTTAGATGAAGCCATGTCTATGCAAACTGAGAAGGTTAGCTAGAAAGTCAGAGGATAAAAAAGATGACCTTAGAGATTCTGCTTATGGACAAAGATTGAATAAAAAACATATATTGACATATATTAAACTAACGAATATAATAAAAGCATAATTTAAAGTACGTACATTGATTGAAAAAAATACAATAATATTCACTTATCAAGAGTGGTGGAGGGACTGGCCCTATGAAACCCAACAACCGGCATTTTTATTGCAGCGGTGTTAATTCCTGCAGGAAGTTTAAGTTAACTTCTGAAAGATAAGACAAATAGTGGTGTGTTTATTTAAGCTATTTTTCTTATTTAGAAAAATAGCTTTTATTTATAGTTAAAAAATAAAAGGGGGCTTTTTTAATGGATGGAATCAAAGGTTTTTTTACATCAATTGCTACAGTTCAAGGTATTATATCTATAGTAATATTGTTGCTTCTTATTGCGGCAGTGGTTTATTATGCAAAGAAAAAAGGAAATAAGGTAACTCTCTCAACTAAAGGGGTAGTAGCTATTGGTATTGGTGCAGCACTTTATGCAGCTTTATCTTTTATATCAATACCTATAGGTCCAAACACATCTTTTAGACTTGCAGTTGCAATTCTTCCTATTTTCGGTGCTATTTTTGGACCATTAGTAGGATTCTTGGTAGGGTTTATAGGACATGCATTAAATGATGCATTAGCTTACGGTAATGTTTGGTGGAGCTGGGTGTTTATGTCCGCTGGTATAGGATTATTTGGAGGCTTTGTAACCTTTGATAAGAAATTTAATCCTTTAGTTGGTCTGATTTCTAAAAGAAACTACATACAGCTTTATGTATATTCTTTGATAGGAATAGTAGCAGGAAGTGTAGTTGCTTACTTTGGGGATGTATTTTTATACTCAGAGTCTGCTAGTAAGGTGTGGTTTCAAATAATATTAGCTGGTGCTACTAATCTAGCTATACTTTTTGTTATTGCAAATCCAGTGATAATAGCAATTGCTAAACTAAGAAAAAGTAATAATAATTTAGAGGTAAGTGAATAGGGGGAACTATCGGTGTCAGCTATAGAATTCAAAGAATTTAGCTTTAAGTATAGTAGTTTAAAAGAGTATACTTTAAAAAATATAAATCTTAAGATCAACCCAGGTGAAAAAGTTCTAATAGCTGGTCCAAGTGGTAGTGGAAAATCAACTTTAGCTCATTGCATAAATGGGCTAATTCCTTTTATGTATAAGGGAGAAATAAAAGGAAGTATAAAAATAGATGATTTGGAACCACACAAGAGCAGCTTACATGAGGTAAGTAAGCATGTAGGGACAATTCTTCAGGATCAAGATGGTCAGTTTGTAGGTATTAGTGTAGGTGAGGATGTAGCTTTTTTTTATGAAAATCATAATGTATCTAAAGATATTATGAAAGATGGAGTATGGAAGGCTCTAGAAGCAGTTGGTATGCTTGATTATATAGATGAAACCCCACAAAATTTGAGTGGAGGACAAAAACAGAAGGTATCAATGGCTGGTATTTTGACTTCCAACTGCAACACACTTTTGTTTGATGAACCACTTGCTAACTTAGATCCTTTTAGCAGTAAAAAAGCTATGGAAAAGATAGTTGAAATAAATGAAAAAACTAACAGTACTATAATTGTAATCGAGCATAGAGTTGAAGAGGTACTAGAACACAATTTTGATAGAATCATTCTGATAAGTGATGGAGAAATAAAATATGACGGAACTCCAGATGAAATTTTAAGTCTTAATCTGCTTTCACAATATGGAATAAGAGAGCCACTTTATGTAGAAGCGATAAAAAAATGCAATTTGAGTATTAGTAAGCATGACAACATAGTCAATATAAATAACTGTATAAAGTATAAAGAAGCTATACTTGATGAATTTAATAACAAAGATGTACATATAAAAGAGAAAACTAGTGACAAGTTATTAGAGCTTGAAAACCTAAGCTTTAAGTATTTTAAAGAACAGGAAAATATATTGAGTAACATCAGTTTTTCTATAGAGAAAGGTGAGATGTTAGCTATATTGGGCAATAATGGTGCTGGAAAGTCTACATTGATGAAGATACTTACAGGCATAGAGAGGCAGAGCAGTGGAACCATAGAGTATTTAGGTAAGACTATAGATAAATGGTCTATAAAAAAGCGTTCGGAAATAATAGGATATGTAATGCAGAATCCAAACCAAATGATAACTCAAAACATGATTTTTGATGAGGTAGCTCTAGGTTTAAGAAACAAGGGCTTTGAAGAAGAGTTCATTAAATCAAGAGTTGAAGAAACTCTAAAAATCTGTGGATTATACAAATATAGAAAATGGCCAGTAGGAGCTTTGAGTTATGGGCAAAAAAAGAGGGTTACTATAGCTGCTATACTAGCTACAAAGCCTGATATACTAATTTTAGATGAACCTACAGCAGGACAAGATTATAGAAATTATAAAGAGTTTATGGGATTTATTGAGAAAATTAAAGCTACAGGAGTTACAATTATTATGATAACTCATGATTTAAACCTTACCTTGGAATATGCTGATAGAGTTATTGTATTATCAGAAGGAAAGCTTATCGGCTGCGGATCAATATTTTCAATAATGAATAATAAGAAAATAATAGAGAGAGCTAGTTTAAAGGAACCTTCTTTATATAAAATGGCAGAGATATTAGGGGTAAAGGAAAGAGATAAATTTACTTCTTATTTTATTGATAAGGTAAAGGAGGAGTGTACTAATGAATAGAAGCGGTTCATTATATATTGAAAAAAATTCTATATTTCACAAGCTTGATGGCAGTGTAAAGCTATTAATGATGATTATTTGGACTATATTCATATTTATGTTTATGGATGCACGTGTGTTTTTAATTATGTTAATCATAGGGTTTGGCTTTATACTAATTGCAAAACTTCCGTTTAAGAGCATAGCTCCACTAATAGTATTTATATTTATTTTTACAATATTTAATTCCTTACTGCTATTTATAGTAACTCCGGCTTACGGATCTACTTTAGCCGGAAAGTATACAGCTTTAGTTAATTTTCATGGATACAAGTTAACTTACGAAACTTTATTTTATGCTATAACCTTATCTCTTAAGTATCTATCTATAATACCTTTAACCATTATATTTATATTTACTACCCATCCTAGTAAGTTTGCTAGTAGTCTAAATAGAGTAGGAATTTCCTATAAGGTAGCCTATGCAGTAAACATAGCCTTAAGATATATTCCTGATGTGAAGGATGAGGTTAAAAATATAGTTAATGCGCAACAAGCTAGAGGTATTGCTTTTAAAAAAGGTGATGCTCCATTTTATAAGATATTAAAAAACTATACTATTATACTTTTCCCACTTATAATATCCTCTCTGAATAGGATTGAAGTGGTTTCTAACGCCATGGAGCTTAGGGGCTTTGGAATTAATAAAAAAAGGACATGGTATAACAGAGAAAATTTAAGATCTTTAGATATAATTTTCATTATTCTATTTGTTCTTCTTTTGGTGATTGGACTAATCTTGAAGAAAAATATTTTTACTCATTTTTGGTACCCTTGGTAGGACTATAAAAACTTAGGAGGTTTCTTTGTGAAGAGAAAGTTTATCGATAGAAGCTCTTGGAGTAGAGTTGACAAAAGTACATCTAAAACCATATATATTGAAAATGACGAATTTAAGGGGTATGTATACTACATACTTTGTGAAAAGGTTAATAGCTGTTTAGAGGTTGACATGCAAGGAAAGAAAGTACATTTACTGGATGATGGTTATAAATGGCTACAGATATTACCTTTAGATAAGAGGTATTCTATTACAACTATGATTAATGATAAAGATGAGATAGTTCAGTGGTATTTTGATATAACAAAGAAAAATGGAATTGATGAAGAGGGGAAAGTTTACTATGATGACATGTATTTAGATGTTGTTGCATTACCATCTTCTGAAATAATATTGCTTGATGAAGATGAATTAGAAGAAGCTTTGGAGAATAGCTTAATTAGTAAGGAAGATTATGATTTAGCTTATAGTGATGCTAAGGAAATAATCAGTGGTTTAGCTAGTAATGTAGAGAATTTAAAAATATTAACTACTAAGTTTTTGAAAGAAGTCACTGTAAAATAATAATACATTTAGAATAGTAATTTAATACAAGGTTATAGTAATATAATTAAAGGTGATCCAAGATATACTTATAAGTTATCTGTATCACCTTTAATTATTGTTATGGGTTCAAAATAGCCAAGCTTTATTTGAATTTATTAGTGCCCCACACTCCAGTAAGTATAAGTATTGAGCCTACAAAATGATATATGTGAAAACTCTCATTAAGTATTAAAACCCCTGCAACTATAGATACTATAGTTGATACATTAGAAAATACCGAGGTTTTTGATGCTTGTATCTTAGATAATGTAAAATTAGTTAAGAAGTAAGCAATTATGGACGATATTATTCCTAAATATAATATAGAAATAATAAAGGTTTTACTTTTTAATGGCTCGAAATAATTATAGATATTTCCGTTGATTAGAACATCTACTACATTCATTACTGTAAAGCATAAAGCTGCGAAGAACATCATAAAATAAGTAATCTCAACAGGAGTATAGTATTTAGATACTTTTCTAGATATTATACTGTAGAAGCCGGCAGAAGTTACTGCACCTAAAAGCAATATTATTCCTAAAATAGAGGTTCCTTGTCCACCAGTGCTACTCATTATTCCGATGAGAGCTACTCCACTTACGGATAATACTATAAATAATATTCTTTTTATGGAAGGAACTTCATTTAAAAAATAAGCTCCTAGTAGGGTTACTGCTATGGGAATCAAAGCTAGCATAAGTCCTGCAACGGATGAAGATGCATTTTTTACACCGTATGTTTCAAATATAAAATATATTACTGGTTCAGCAAGACCTAGTACTATTAAACCACCTAGAGGTTTATTTTTATAATTAACTTTTATTATTTTAAATATTATTAGTATTGTCATCACTAAGAAGGCCAATAAAAAACGAAAAGAAACAAGCATAAAAGGCGTGGCTACAGTCAGTGCCATTTTTGAAAATAAGAAGCTTAAACCGAAAATTACAGAGCTAATTGATACAGCAATATAGGGCAATAAATTACTTTTTTTGTCCATATAATAAATCTCCTTAAAATGAAAGTATATATAAGTATATGTTTGTAAATCATATATGGATAAAATGTTTTGATATATCTTAAAATATATAATTACAATGAGATATTATATTTTATAAGACTTATACTGTCAAACAATGTTATTAAATTTTAAAATAAGTATCATTTTTTAAAACTTAATCACAGTTTTTAATATAGGATATTTAGTCATTTTTAAGTATATGTAAATTGTATTATACAAAAATCTAGTATATAATACATACGCTAGTATAGGACAACTATTTTTGTTATTCATTTATAGAGTTCATGTGTAATAATAGATGGAGGAGTAAGATGAAGAATATTTTAAAAGTATTTAAACGAGATATGAAGAGTATAGCAAAAAATCCTGTTGCTCTATTGATAATTGGAGGACTATGCGTTATACCTTCGCTGTATGCTTGGGTAAACATAAAGGCATGTTGGGATCCTTATGAAAATACAAGCACAATACCAGTTGCTGTGGTAAATAACGATAGACATGTGTCTTTTAGGGGAAAAGAAATTAATATAGGTGAACAAGTAGTAGAAAAACTAAAAGACAATAAAAAGATTGGATGGACATTTGTTAACTCTAAAGATGCAGATTTAGGTGTAGTAGATGGAACCTACTATGCAGCTGTAGAAATTCCTGAGGACTTTTCTTCAAGGTTTGTAAGTGTATTGTCTGACAATCCGAAGAAGCCTCAAATTAATTACAAGGTTGATACAAAAGCTAATCCAGTAGCCACTAAAATTACAGGGGTAGCCAAAAATACCCTAACTGAAGAGATAACTTCTAACTTTGTAGAAACTGTAAACTCAACTATTTTTACATCACTTAATGATGTAGGACAAAATGCTGAAAAGAACAAGCAAGACATAATTAAATTAAAAGATAATATTATTCTAATGAATAAAAATATGGATTCTATAATTGATGGATTAAAGAACATACATACTAGATCTGGAGACTTAAGCAAATTCTTAACAGAAATAAAAGCTACAATGCCATCAATAAGCAGTGGACTTAATGTGGTTATTCAAAGCAATGATAATAATAAACAATTGATTAAATCAACTCAAACTGCAATGAATAACTCCTTTGATAATATTGGACTTACTTTGAATAGCTCACAAGCCTCAGTATATAGAATTCAGGCCTTAGTTTCAGAGCTTAATACCTCGGCTTCATCAACTGCCACTTCTCAGATGAACTCTACAGTTGGTCAGATAAGCATGGAAATTACTAATTTAAATAATGGAATAAATTCTACAATAGATTTTTTACAAAAGCTCAATGAAACAAATCCTAATGGTGAAATAACAAAAATGATAACATCATTAAAAAATATTCAAAATGCACTTAATGATGAAAGTAAAAGGTTAGATAATCTGAAAAGTCAGTTAAATGATGCAAATAAAATTAATAAAGACATGATAGATTCTATAAATAACGGTGTCTCAAACCTAAATGTTCAAATAATTAATACTACAAAGCTATACAACACCAGTACAAGAGCATCTTTAAATACCATAGCTAATAATCTAATAGTTGCTACAGATGATGCTACAGATTTACTAAAGTCAGCACAAGATCTTGGTACTCAGATCGACAAACTTATGAATACAGCTATAGACGGAACTAACTTAGCTAATAAAGTATCAGGTGACTTAGATTATAGACTACTTCAATTTAAGGATGTCATAGGTAAGTTAAGTGATAAGTTGCAATTAATAAATAATAATGATTTAGTAGAAATAATAACAATATTGCAGAGTAATCCTACGTTTATGGGTGATTTTATTTCTGATCCTATAAATCTAAAGGATGAAGCTATAAATGCAATTCCAAACTACGGTTCAGCTATGGCTCCGATTTATACTGTACTTGCGCTGTGGGTAGGCTGTTTACTGCTTACTTCACTATTAAAGACTAAGGTAGCACCTTTTGAAGGTAGTGAAAGAATCACCTTGAGAGAAAAACATTTTGGTAAGATGCTAACCTTTATAACCTTAGCAGCAATTCAGGGCTTTATAGTAACAGTAGGTGATAAGTTATTACTTAATGTATACACGGTAAATGCAGCGTTGATGATTATCTTTGGAGTTGTATCATCTATTGTATTTGCAATAATTACTTATACTTTAGTTTCTATACTTGGTAATATAGGTAAGGCAGTAGCTATAGTGTTTATGATAATACAATTGGCAGGTAGCGGAGGAACCTACCCAATTCAAGTGGATCCGATGATTTTTAGAATACTTCAGCCTCTTTTTCCTTTTACCTATAGCGTAGGAGGTTTTAGAGAAGCTATAGCTGGACCGCTTATAAGTAGTGTGGTTTTAGATTTTACTGTGCTTCTTATAATAGCAGCAATATTTATCTTGATTGGTTTCTTCCTTAAAGAGCCTTTGCATAATCCAATTCATAGATTTGAAGAGAGGTTCGAAGAGTCAGGTATAGGAGAATAAAACTTAAGGAGCGAGTTATGAAGAAGGTTTTTAAAGTATTTAAACGAGATTTAAGAAGTATAGTTAAAAATCCTGCAGCATTGGCTATAGTAATAGGGTTATGCATTTTGCCTTCTCTTTACGCGTGGATTAATATAAAAGCTTGCTGGGATCCTTATGCCAATACAGGCAATCTTCCAGTAGCTGTAGTTAACAATGATGAAGGAACAAACTTCAACGGAAAAAATATAAACGCTGGTGACGAAATAGTAGCCCAATTAAAGAATAATAAAGCAATTGGCTGGGTTTTTGTAGATCAATGGCAGGGAAACTACGGGCTAAACGAAGGGAAGTACTATGCTTTAATAGAAATCCCTTCTGATTTTTCAAAAGGTTTAGTTAGTCTTACTACTGTAACACCAAAAAAGCCAGATATAATATACAGAGTTAATCAAAAGTTGAATGCTATTGCAGCTAAGATTACCAATGCAGCTAAAGAGAGCGTAGCTAAAAGCATTAAAGAAAACTTTGTAGATACTGTAAATAAAGAAGCTTTAAAGACTATAAATTCTGTGGGTGAAGAGTTTAAGGTGAACAAATCACAAATAGTCCAACTTAAAGATACTATGGCCGAAGCAAACAGTAATATAGGAGATATAAGAAAATACATAACAGAAGCAAATAATAATTCTGAGGATATTCAGAAGTATTTAAATGATGTAAAGACAAAGTTACCAAAGATAACAGAGCAGATAAATAGTCTTCAGAAAGTTACGGAAGCCAGTAAGGACTTGACTATATCTACAAAACAAAGTATCAATACCATAGCGTCATCAATAAATACAGATATAGGTAAGCTTCAGAACATAAATCAGCAAAACCAAACACTTTTGCAAAAGCTAAAGGATATAAATAATGGATTAAGTTCAGATAACTTCGATACTATTGTTAGTGAGATGTCAAATCTTATGGATTCCTTAAAGAATACTATAGAGGCTGATACAAAAAACTTGCAAGCTATAAGTAGTCTAAGGCCTAATAACCCTTTAGGAGGAACTATCAATTCGCTTAATACATTGAAAAGTACTGTAGATATGGAGCAAAAAGCTCTTAATGATTTGAAGAGTTCTAAAAACAATGGAGGTAGCAAGGATTCTATCAATGCGTCTTTAGAGCAGATATCTCAAATAAGCAACGATTTGACTAATCAAATTATGAATGTTTCAAATAGTTTTTATTCTAATGGAATTGCAGTTATCAATAGTGTAGCTGATGGTATTACAAGCGGCTTAGACAACGCTAATTCGATTTTAGAATCTACTAAGGTTATTGTTCCACAATTAGATGCTTTAGCTAACTTTGGAATAGCAAGTAGTAAAGCATCAGTTAGCGAGGCTAGTGAACTTAATAGCAAGTTGGCAGCTTTGCAGGTAGAGCTAAATAATCTAAGTGATAAGATGAAAGATTTAACTGATGATAATATAGATCAAATAGTAAAACTTATGAATATGAATCCAGATGAAATAGCAGATTTCATATCTTCACCAATAAATGTTAAGGAAGTTGATGTTTATGATTCTGGTATATTTGGTGTTGGTCTTACTCCTTTTTATACAGTACTAGCTATATGGGTAGGAGCACTACTTTTATCATCTTTACTTACAGTGGAAGCTCATGACTTTGAAGATGGAGAAAAGCTAAATCTACTTCAAAGACACTTTGGAAAAATGCTGTTATTTTTAATGATTTCTATGATTCAAGCTGTAATAGTAACCTTAGGAGATAAGTATATACTAGGTGTAAAACCAGTAGATTTGAGGCTTATGTTGATCTTTGCCTTACTTTCAGCAGTGACTTTTACTATTATAATATTCACGTTGGTTTCCATATTTGGTAATGTGGGTAAAGCTATAGCTGTTGTAATAATGGTATTTCAAATAGCTGGAGCTGGAGGAATATATCCTATACAAACTAATCCGAAAATATTTGGAATCCTACAGCCTTTATGGCCGTTCACCTATGCAATAAATGGTTTTAGAGAGGCAATTGCGGGGCCAGTATGGGAAAGTGTTTATAAAAACATAAATGCGCTAATTACTTTTGCCTTGTTTTTTGCAATCCTTGCAGTTCTTAAGAGGCCATTTCATCGGCTGACAGAGTTTATGGAGCATAAGTTTAAGGAAGCTGGAGTATAAAATCAATTTACGAAGGTCTACAATCATTAAAAAAATGGCTGTAGACCTTCTTTGCTGTCTAGATTGTCGCTTCAGTGACTTTTTTAACTTTAACTATATTTTTTACTGCATATAAAACTATTATCTATTCCGGCCGATAATATAAAAAAAGACACGGAGGATAAATAAGATGCAATTACTAAAACCTTCAGTTGCATTAATGAGAAATTTAAGATATATTAGGAAATTTGAATTGATATTTGCAATAATGCTTTTACCTATGTCTATAATGATGTTTATATTTATATTTCAGATAAGTAAAGAATTGAATTATGCAAAGAAGCAAAAAATAGGCTTGGAATATAACTTTGCCTTAGATAAACTAACGGTGGATATTCAAAAACATAGAGGATTACTTAGTGTTTATCTTAGTGGTGATGTAGCATTTGACAAATATATTGATGAAGATGAGAATAATATAAAAAGAGATATAGAAGAAATTGAAGTGCTAAATTCAAAATAT
This sequence comes from Clostridium manihotivorum, assembly GCF_004015185.1. Lineage (GTDB taxonomy): Bacteria > Bacillota > Clostridia > Clostridiales > Clostridiaceae > Clostridium_AR > Clostridium_AR manihotivorum. The sequence continues at coordinate 1,770,699 of NZ_CP025746.1, forward strand.
GATGAGGAGCTAAAGGTAAAGGATAAGTGGAGTAAACTTAATAGTCAGTGGTTAGAAGTTAAAAACAGCATAAGCATGTATACTAGAGAGGAATCTTTTGATGAGCATACAAAGCTTATAGCTAGTATCAGCGATATGAGTCAGTATGTGGCTGATATATCACTTTTAAGAGTTCAAGAAAAAATAGAAAACCATTATGTAGCAAATGATCTAATTAACACTTTACCTAATATAATAGAACAAATGGGGCAAGCTAGAGCCATAGGTGCTAGGGCTGCTGCTAGAGAAAATCTTACATCTTATGATAGTGAAAACTTGGAGTATATAACCAAGGAGATAAGGCAGAGACTAAAAGAGACAGAAAAAAGTATGAAAGTTATATCTAATAACTTGAATGACAAGAAACAGCTAGAACAATCCTATGAAGGTGCCATTAAAGCTGTTGATGACTTGATATTTACTCTTAATAGTGAATTTTCATATAAAAAGGATATAACCATAGGTCCAGATGAGTTCTTTTCCTATGCCACAGGTAAGATTGATGAAGTCAAGAAGTTACCTTCAGTTGAAGCTAGTATACTGTCAAAGGAATCTGAAAGACGAATCAGAGATTTGGCTTTTTCTAGAAACCTTATAACTGTATCAATTTTAGGTATATTAGCTTCTATAATTTACTTGTTTTTAGGATTCTATAAATCTATCTTAGATAGTATTCTATCTATTAAAGGCGTTACTGCTAAAATAGCAGAAGGAGACTTATCAGAAAGGATACAGTTGAACTGTGAGGATGAAGTAAAGGAAATAGGTGATTCAGTAAACAAGATGCTTGATAGGCTTATCGATAACTATCATGAGGTTAGAAGAGCAAGAGATCTATCAGAAAAAGTAGCTAACCATGATTGGCTTACCGGCGTACCTAATAGAGCTTTTTTTATGAAAAAGATTGAAGAACTTATTGAGGAGTATAAGGATACTGAAACAAAATTTGCGATTTTGTTTCTTGATTTAGACAAATTTAAATGGATAAATGATAACTTAGGTCACCAAATGGGGGATATAGTTTTAAAAGAGGTCGCAAAGAGGTTAGTTGATGTAATAAATAGAAAGGGTATAGTTTGTAGACTTGGGGGAGATGAGTTTACGGTGATTTTAACTGACTTCAAAGATAAGAAGGATATTATGGATACTATTGAAAAAATTAAAAAATATATTGAACAACCTCTTACTTTAAGTAATAATAAATATAGTGTAGGAGCAAGTATAGGAGCAGTAGTCTATCCTGATGAAGCAGATGGGCTTGATGAACTTATACAAAAAGCCGACATAGCAATGTATGATGAAAAAAGAAAAAAGAAGTGTGAAAATTTAAGCTAATTATGGCAAAGGTGATATAATGGATTATAGGTTGTTGTTAGAGAATTTATTAAGGCTTCTATTGGCGTCCTTCTGTGGCATACTGGTAGGCTGGGAACGTAAAAGCAGGATGAAAGAAGCTGGCATACGTACACATTTCATAGTGGCACTAGGTGCTGCATTGATGATGGTTATTTCTAAATATGGCTTTCAAGATCAAGAAGCTTTTTTAAAGGTACCTATCGATCCAACCAGAATTGCTGCTCAGATAGTCAGTGGAGTAGGATTTCTTGGCGCTGGAGCGATTTTTATGCAGAAAAATACAATAAGAGGACTTACTACAGCAGCAGGAATTTGGGTAACAGCAGGGATAGGAATGGCTATAGGTGCAGGGATTTATTTCGTTGGCTTCGCTGCTACTATAATTATAGTTATAGGGCAGACTGTACTTCACCGTGATTATAAATGGTTAGCTTCTCCTAAGGCTGTACCAATGAATATCATAGTAGTTGACCATGAAAGGGCAATCAAAGAGATAAATGATAAGTTTAAAGAAAATGATATTACAGTATTAAAGATGAAAGTAGTAAAGAAAACTGATGAACAACTGATAGATTTGAGGTTGATAATTAAAGTAAGTTCATCACTTACACCTATTGATCTTATTTCTCTAATAGAAGAGGATAAAAATGTGAGATCAGTAGAGATTTAAATGGATAAAAGGTCTCTAAAGCTTCTTTAGAGACTTTTAAATTTATAGAAGTATAAAAATTTTTGCTAGCTAAATCTAGTGAATTCAGTGTCTTAGAGCAATTTACTAGGTTTAGCGGTGAAAAATAAAACAAATTTTGGGGAGGATATAAACTATGAATTATTTTGAAGAAAGTTTAAAAGTTCATGAAGAACATAAGGGGAAGATAGAAGTAGTTTCTAAGCTTAAGGTACAAACTAGGGAAGATTTGAGTATCGCATACACTCCAGGAGTAGCAGAACCATGCAAGAAGATACATGAAAATAAAGATGATGTTTATAAGTACACTGCAAAAGGAAATCTGGTAGCAGTTGTAACTGATGGAACTGCTGTTCTAGGCTTAGGAGATATAGGACCTGAAGCAGGGTTACCTGTTATGGAAGGTAAGGCTATACTTTTTAAAGAGTTTGCTGGAGTGGATGCTTTTCCTATTGCTTTAGCATCTAAGGATCCTGATGAGATTGTTCAAGCTGTTAAGCTTATAGCTCCTGGTTTTGGGGGAATTAACTTAGAAGATATTTCAGCACCTAGATGCTTTGAAATAGAAGAGAGATTGAAGAAAGAACTTGATATTCCAGTATTTCATGATGATCAACATGGCACAGCTGTAGTGGTTTTATCTGGAGTTATAAATGCTTTAAAGATAGTACATAAAAATATAGAAGACATAAAAGTAGTAGTAAATGGGGCTGGTGCAGCTGGTACAGCAATAGCTAAACTTTTGCTATCGCTTGGAGTTAAAAATCTTATAGCTTGTGATAAAGTAGGTATTTTATATGATGGAATAGAAAATGTAGATGATGCAAAGAAAGCATTGGCTAAAATATCTAATCCAAACAAGATAAAAGGAAGTTTATCAGATGCACTAGTAGGTGCAGATGTATTTATAGGAGTGTCAGCTCCAGGAATATTGAAAACAGAAATGGTTAAAAGTATGAATGAGGATGCTATAGTATTTGCAATGGCAAATCCAGTCCCTGAAATAATGCCAGATGAAGCTATGAAGGCTGGAGTTAAGGTAATAGGTACAGGAAGATCGGATTTTCCTAACCAGATTAATAACGTATTAGCTTTCCCAGGAATATTTAGAGGCGCTTTAGATGTAAGAGCTAAAGAAATAAATGAAGAGATGAAGATTGCAGCGGCTTATGCTATAGCTGATTTTGTCAAGGAAGAAGAATTAAGCCCGGAAAATGTAATCCCAAGTGCTTTAGATAAAAATATAGCTAAGGTGGTAGCTGAGGCTGTAGCTAAGGCAGCAAGAGAAACTGGAGTTGCTAGAATATAATTAAAGTGAGATTGGAACAGAGAAAATATGTCTATTAAGTATAGGCATATTTTTTTTATTATTAGACATAGCCTAAGTTTATTATATAAAACAAAAAACACAATTATTTATTCCAAGGTGTATAATTAAAGATGTACCCTTTACAGTATAATTTCTACAGTTAGGTGATAAATCTGTATTTAGTTAATAACCTACTATTGTTTGGAGGATATGGATATATGAAAAAAATTATAGTTTTAGATACAACCTTGAGAGATGGAGAACAAGTTCAAGGGGTAAAACTTAACTTATATGAAAAGTTAAAGATTGCAGATCAGCTTAAGAATCTAAATGTTGATATAATTGACGCGGGGTTCCCAGCAGGTTCTACCCAAGATTTCAAGTCTGTTGAGAGTATTTCAAAAAAGCTAGGAAGTTATACCGCAATATCTGCCATAGCTAGAGCTGTTAAGGAAGATATTGATCTAGCATACAAATGCTTAAGGTTTGCAGATAATCCCCTAATCCACATATCTATAGGGGCATCAGATATACATATAGAAAAAAAGCTTAGAAAAACTCGTGAGCAAATATTAATACAAAGTAGCGAAGCTATAAGCTATGCTAAAAGGTTATGTAATAACATACAGTATTCTGTTGAAGATGCGACAAGAGCAGATTTTAATTATCTTTGGGATAATATAGAGAACGCAGTAAAAGCTGGAGCAACAATAATTAATATAGCTGATACTGTAGGTTTTGGATTGCCAGAAGAGTTTGGGGATTTGGTAAAGAAAATAAACTATAATTTGAAAAACTTAAACGAAAATGCAATATTAAGCGTTCACTGTCACAATGATATGGGACTTGCTACAGCTAATACCTTAGCTGCTATAAAAAATGGTGCTGATAAAATAGAGGCTACTATAAATGGAGTTGGTGAAAGAGCTGGTAATGCTGCTCTAGAAGAGATTGCTATGGCTCTTAAGGTAAGAGATAGTTATTATAATGCCTATACTAGTATAATATCAACAGAACTAAAGAAAACATCAAGGCTAGTGAGCTATATTATGGGCTTGGATGTTGCTGCCAATAAAGCAATAGTAGGAGGAAATGCTTTCGTTCACTCTTCAGGAATACATAAAGCAGGAGCCATTAAAAGCAGAGATGTTTATGAAATAATACACTCAGAGGATATTGGAAATGAAGAGTCAGATATAATATTAACTATGCATTCAGGAAGAAGTGAGCTTAAGGATGCACTTTCTAAGTTAGGTTTTGAGAAGTTAGCTGATGAAGAGCTAAATAAGATATTTGATAAGTTTCAAGAGATAGTTGAATTAAAAAAAGAAGTGTATGATTACGATCTATATTATCTAATAGAAAGTATAGTAGATATAAATCCTGATTTAGGTGATGAGATAATTGAAAAACGCAAAAATCTTTATGAACTTGTAGAACTTCAAGTGATAAGCAATAGCATATTCCCTTCTGCCAGTGTAAAGATTAAAAGAGGCGATAAAACATACAAAAAAAGTAGCATTGGTAATGGAGTTGTTGATGCTCTTTATACTGCCATAAAGGAAGTTGCTGAACTAGAAGTTGATTTAAGGGAATATAAGATAAGTAGTATATCAAAGGGAAAAGAGGCCCTGGGGAAGGTTACTATAAACTTAAGTTATAATAAAAAGAGTTATATTTCTAGAGCTATCGATACAGATATAATAAAGGCCAGTGCATTAGCTTTTATAAATGCTCTAAATAACATAATAATGGATAAGAATAAATAAAATTATCAATAGCAAATGTGCAAAAAAATCGCTAAAGAAATGCTCTTTAGCGAACTTTTATGAAAAGGGGGATGCATAGATGGAAGATAATTTAATTTTTAATTTTATAAAAGAAAACAAGTTAACCTACTTTGTCGGAGTAGTGTTCATGTTTTTAACATCCTATATCCAATCTTTATTTCCTAATATCTTAGGAAACACAATAGATATATTAAAAAAGGATAATTTTGATTCAAGCAGTGTAAAGCTAAATATTGTTTACTTGCTTTTGGTGGCCATAGCTACTTTTATAACAACTTATCTTTGGAGAAATTTTGTTATAGTAAATGCAAGAAAGTTAGAATGTTCTCTAAGGGAGAGGTTATTTGATCATTTCCAAACCTTATCACCAGATTTTTATAATAATCGAAAGACAGGAGATCTTATTGCTTATGCTATTAACGATATATCTGCAGTGAGAATGACTTTTGGACCAGCCATAGCCATGTCTATAAACGGAGTAGCTATTTGCATAATATCAATTTATTCTATGGCTAGATCTATAAATTGGGAGATTACTTTAATATCACTTCTACCAATTCCCATAATAATACTTTTTATGATGAAGATAGGTACCTTGATACAGAAAAGATTCAAGATAGTTCAAGAAAGCTTTGGAGCTATATCTGATAGAGTGCAGGAAAACATATACGGAATAAGAGTTATAAAAGCCTATGTTCAAGAAGAGCATGAGCTGGATAACTTTGAAAAGTTAAACCAAAATATGAAGGATGCTAATATAAACATGATTAAGGTATCATCCTTTCTATCACCAGCCATTGAGATATGTTTTAGTATAAGCTTTGTAATTAACTTAATATATGGCGGAAATGCAGTTTTAAAAGGATCGATTTCCCTAGGAAGTTTTATAGCTTTTAATGGATATTTAACTATGATAATGAATCCAATACTATCTATAGGACGTGTGATAACTATTTTCCAAAGAGGTATGGCTTCTTTAAAGAGACTGAACGATATATTTAGCCAACAACCGGAGGTTATAGATGGTAAGAAGAGAATGGCAAAAGATATAAAAGGCAATATAAAAATTACTTCTTTAGATTTTTCGTATAAAGGAAGTTATGAAAAAGTGTTGCAGGATATTAATTTGGATATCCCTTTAGGAACCACCTTAGGTATTGTAGGAGAGACTGGTTCAGGTAAAAGTACTTTAGTTAATCTATTGTTGAAGCTATATAACGTTAAGGAAAGTTCTATATTATTAGATGGAAAGGATATAAATGAGTATACCCTATCCTCATTACGAAAGAACTTTGGATATGTACCACAGGATAACTTTTTATTTTCCGCTTCAATAAAAGATAATATAAAGTTTTTTAAGGAGCAATTCAGTAATGAGCAAGTTGAAGAAGCAGCTAAAAATAGCTGTATATATGATAGCATAATTAACCTTCCAAATGGTTTTGAAACCATACTTGGAGAGAGAGGTGTCAACCTTTCTGGTGGACAAAAACAAAGAATAGCTATAGCAAGGGCATTAGTAAAAGATCCATCAATACTAATATTAGATGATTCATTATCAGCGGTGGATACTATAACCGAAGGTGATATAATCGAAAACTTAAAAGAAGTAAGAAAAGGTAAGACCACTATTATAATTGCTCATAGAGTCTCAGCGGTTGAGATGGCCGACAAGATTATTGTGATGAGCAGTGGAAGGATAGTTGAGTTTGGTAACCATAAGGAGCTTATGAATAAGAGGGGGCGTTATTATGAAATTTATATGGAGCAATACAACCAGAAGAAACAGGGACTTGAAGTTTCATAAAGCCAAAAGTCTCACAAGGCTATTGCAATTTACTATCCCGTACCTAAGTAAAATAATTTTGGCAGCTGCATGTGTAATATTAGTGAATATAGCTCAGCTTCTTAAACCTTATATATTAAAACTTATAATAGACGATTTTTTAATTAATAAAAGTGTTCAGTCAGGTATTCACTCTATAAATGCAATGGCGTTTTTGTATTTTGTAATAGTTTTACTTGGAGGTGTGCTTACCTTTGCTCAAGTAAATCTCATTAATAGAGTTGGACAGGATATAATGAAGACTCTGAGAAACAAGGTTTTTAAAACTATTCAATTATTGCCTTTATCATATCTAGATAAGAATTCTTCAGGAAGACTTATTACTAGAGCAACTAATGATGTTGAGGCTCTCAGTGAGATGTATACCGATGTTATTATAAACCTTTTTAAAGATGTTTTCCTCTTGATAGGCATTGTTTATGCCATGGTAACATTAAATCTAAAGTTGGCTTTAATATCTTTTTCAGTAGTTCCAGTTATGTTTTTTATAGTGTTTCTACTTAAGAAAAAGATTAAAGATAATTTTACTAATATGAAAAGTCTAATAGGAAGAATAAACGGGTTCATGGCTGAAAGTATCTCAGGAATGAAGGTAATACAGATTTTTCAGGGAGAAAAAGAAAAGAAACAGCAATTCCTTAAACTAAATGGTGATTATTTTGACACTACACTATTTCAAGTAAGATTAAATAGTATATTAAGACCTGCTGCGGATATATTCCAATCCTTAGCAGTAGCTATAATCATATGGTATGGCATGGGAAAGATTGCTGGTAAAACCTTAGAAATTGGTGTGCTTTACGCTTTTACCACCTATATAAAACAGTTTTTTGCACCAATATCAGACTTAGCAGATAACTATACCACAATTCAGTCAGCCTTAGTGTCTGCGGATAGAATCTTTGAGTTATTAGATGAAGAAAATAACTTAGAAGATCTTGATAAAGGCTTAAATATCAATAAAATAGAAGGAAATATTGAGTTTAGGCATGTATGGTTTTCCTATAACAATAAGGATTGGGTACTTAAGGATATAAGTTTTAAACTTAATAAAGGTGAGATGGCGGCTTTTGTAGGGGAAACAGGTTCGGGAAAGACTACAATAATAAATCTTATTAGTGGATTTTATGATATACAAAGAGGGGAAATACTCATAGATGGAGTAAATATAAAGGACATCAGTAAAAAAGATCTGAGAAGAAATATATCAGTGGTGTTGCAAGATGTGTTTTTATTTTCTGGGAACATAAGAATGAATGTAACTCTAAATGACAATATAGATGATAAAGTTATAAATGAAGCATTAAAAACATCCTATGCTTTAGGCTTTGTAAATAGTCTTGGGCAAGGATTAGATCATCCTGTTATGGAAAGAGGAAGTACTTTTTCTTCAGGACAAAAGCAGTTACTGGCTTTCGCTAGAGCTTTAGCTCACAAACCATCAATATTTGTATTAGACGAGGCCACAGCCAACATCGATACCCATACAGAAAAATTGATACAGAAGGCTATTGATAATGTGATTATAAATACAACAACTATAGTTATTGCTCATAGACTTTCAACTATTAGAAATGCTGATAAAATAATAGTTTTAAAAAACGGAAGCATTGTGGAGATGGGTAATCATAATGAATTAGTAACTCAAAATGGATATTATAAAAAGTTGCTAGAAGAAGGCTTAGAGGAAAATATTCAAGAATATCTAGCGTAAAGTATGTAGTAATCTACCACTATATTTCATAAATGTACTTTACATGGTATATGATGAAAATTTTTTTTCTTATAGCTATATTTGGTGTAGAAAAATGTAGAATATGGTGTATAATTTACTAGAGAACAAATGTTTTTGTGGGGAAGGGAAGGAATGTACACCGTAATTGATTTAATTGACAAACTTATTGAGATTGACAGAAGCTCTGAAGAATACTATCTAAAAATAAGCAAGGATGATAAATTAAAAGAAAAGATAAGAATACTTACAAAGGCTCTTGCTAAAAAGGATAGGAGACATATCGACAGCTATCTTGAAATAAAATCAAAAATTCAAGAAAGCGAAGATGTAGAAGTAGATTTTTTTACCTATGATAAAGCAGTTAAATTAATTTATGAATTCACTGGACTTAGGAAAAAAGAAGAATTTAGTCTGGGTATTAGGGAATTTGTTCTAGATGCACTGGAATTTGAAAAGGAAAGCTTAGCCTTGGTACTGAGGATAAGAGGTCTTTTGGTAAATTCTCAAGCTGATACCTATAAAGAAAACTATAAAATTCTGACAAGCATAGTAGAACTAGAGAAAAGCCACGTAAAAGATATAGAGGGGCTTAAAGAATATATTAATTAAATAAGGGGCTTTGGCAACATAATTAAAAGCTCTAAGTAAAAGCCATGTATAAAAGAAGATTCACTTACTTTTATACATGGCTTTTATTTTGGGAGCTGTTGTATAGATATCCTTTATGAAAACTTAATTTATGCATGTTCTATAATCCCCGCTTCTGGGGGTTATCGGGCATGTATAAATTAATAGTTGAAGTTGACTCCCTATATATAAAGTATCCTGTTGAAATTAAGCAAACAGTTATGTGATGATTTAATGAGCTGCGCAAAGAATTAATATAAAGTAGATAAGTGAAGGTTTATGTTGAATATTAGAAAAATTAAGATTTTTTTATTTTAAGGTGTAGTTATGCATTAAGAAATTATAGAAAGAAATATATTTTAATTTAAAAAAGTATTAAATATTGTAGAATTATCTAAAAGGATTTCAGTTGAGAATATAGAATATATATTGTAAGCATTTAATGTTTTAGTAAGAGTAAATAGGCACATACATGTATACGATTTCCTAAAGACAAAACAGATATCATTACTTTCAAATTAAAGGAGGATAAAAATGTCTATAAAGAAGAGATTACCAATAGTAATAATTACAATAATAATTGTATCTGTAGGATTACTTTCACTGGTGACGTATGTTAATATGTCAAAAGCCCTAAGAAATCAAAGCGATGGCGAGATGAAATCCTTAACCACAGAAGGCGTAAAAACTTTAGAGGCTTTAATAGAGAAAGAAAAGCAAGCTAATGCTATGCTTGCTAGTAAAAATGAATTTATTGATATACTTTCAAGAAAAGCCAATGGTGAGGAATCAGATGATTTAAGAGCTAAGATAACAGATGCTACAACTTGGCTTAAAAACTACTCAAGTAAGGCTGCAAACTTGGACAATGTATTTGTAGTTGATAAAAATTATAATTCTGTAATAGAAGGAACCTCTAGCTTTGGAAAAGATCATAAGAATGAAGATTATCTTAAAACTGCATTGTCTGGTATCAGCGTAATAAGCAGTACTTTGACTTCTGGATCTACAGGAAGTCAGATAATTGTATTTGCATCTCCAATAGTGAAAGATGGAAATGTTATAGGAGCTGTGGCTTCGTCAGTTACTTGCGAAAGTTTTTCTAATTACTTAAAGGATTTAAAAGCATCTGCTTCAAAGTCTAGTTACATATATATTGTCGATGGAGCTGGAAATGTTGTGTACCACCCAGATGATGATAAGATAGGAAAGACTGTTGAAAATGATAAAATAAAGGATATAGTAGATAAAGTAAAAACTAATCCAGACCTAAAGGGAGATAAAATAGAATATTCTGAGGGGGGGAAAGCTAAGTCTGCTTACTACGAGGTAACTGTAGGTATGAACTGGATTGTAGTTCTGGCAGAAGACAAGGCGGAGGTTATGAGTCCTATAATCAATACTATGATTATTTATCTTGTATTGGCGGTATTTATAAGTGTTTTTGCAGGTATATTTAGCATATTCTTCTCAAATAGAATAACAAAGCCTATAGCTGATATAACCAATCTAATAAATGATACTGCTGAACTTAACTTGGTGTTTAATGAAAAGTACGGTAAATATGAGAAATATAAAGATGAAGTAGGTATTATGTTCAAGGCAGTTACTGCTACAAGAGGCATACTTAGAAATATAGTGAATAACTTGACAGAAGTTTCTGCTCAGATAAATGATAATGCTGTTCTAATTGAGGATATGACAAAAAACCTGAGAGTTTATGCTGATGAAACATCTTTAGAGACAGAAACTCTATCTGCTAGTATGGAGGAAAGTGCAGCTACAGTAGAAGAGATATCAGCATCTTCAGGGGAGGTTAGCAACGCTATCGAATCCATATCAGAGAGAGCATCAGAAGGTAGTATGGTAACTAACGATATTGCAGAAAGATCCAAAGAGTTAAAGGATAATGCAGTTAGCTCTGGAAATAATGCAAAGAGCATATACTTTAGCGTTAGAGAGCAACTAGAAACAGCTATTAAAAAATCAGAAGCGGTTAAGCAAATTGATATATTAGCCCAATCAATATTGGAAATAACAGATCAAACCAACCTTCTAGCACTTAACGCAGCAATTGAAGCAGCTAGAGCTGGTGAAGCTGGAAAGGGATTTGCTGTTGTTGCTGATGAGGTTAGAGCATTGGCAGAGCAATCAGGTAATACTGCTGCTAACATTCAGAATGTAGTTAAAACTGTTAATTCATCGGTTAAGGATTTAAATTCTCAAGCCATGAGAGTATTAGAGTTTATAGATACTCAAGTACTTCAAGACTATGAAAATTCATCAAATTCATCAGAGCAATACAATTTAGACTCACTAAAGGTCAACAACTTGATGCTTGAGTTTAGTGCAACTTCTCAAGAACTAACTGCTACCATTGAAAGTATGTCTACAGCTATAGTAGATATAGCTGAAACAGTTAATAATGGGGCAGTGGGAATAACAAATATAGCAACAAAATCTTCTGAAGTTGTTGAAAAGGTAAAAGTTATAGAGGATAGCGTAGCTAAGAGTAAAGAAAGCTCAGAGAATCTAAGATCAATAGTAGCTAAATTTAAACTTTAGGCCTGTTAAAGTGCCATGTTGAAATTAAGTGGTTAGTCATCCAATGCTTAGATGAGCTTGATTCTTAAACATACCAAACTTTAAAACTAGTATATAAAATTATTAATGTATTGCACATTATGCTAAGCATATTAGAATTTTTTCAATATAGTTTATAGCAAAGTTACAAAAATGTGAACCAATTATGAATAACGGTTTACAATTAGTGGCAAATAACATATAATATGTTTAATATGAGAGTGTATCTAGGGTTCCGGTATTAAATATATGTCTGGTCCGAGCGGTACAGGATTTTTTCTACACTTTTAGGATAAAAGCCTAAAGGACGAGTCTCAAGATGAGATTTGTCTTTTGGGCTTTTTTTATTTTTTAGGAATCCACCATGAAGGCTAAGCTCCACAAAAGTACAATGAAAAAGTGTCTGTCTTTTTCGTAGAAAATTATACTTCAGATAGAGCTGGGTATAAGTATGTGTAGACGGCTTACATGCAGATTTCGGAGAAAGAATAAAAAAGAAAAAATATGTGGCCTGCCAGATTGGACTTATATAGATCCGGAAAGAGAGATACGCAAAAATAATTAGGAGGCATACAGCAGTTTTAAAACACCTACTAAAACCCACTAAAATATATTGGAATATTGTTAGTTTTATGTTGTCATAATATGTGTAAAGAGGTGATAGCATGAAGTATTATACAATTGGTCAATTCTCAAAATTAGTGGGAAAAAGTATTCAAACTTTAAGATTGTGGGATAAAGATAGGTTGCTGAGATTTGGGTTTGAAATAATAGAAAATCTATGTAATAAGTATGGGACTGATATCGAAATCATAGATAACACTGAAAAAACAGAAGAACAGGAATTAGTTGAGGATTTAATTCAAATTGTTACAGTTTTTAGTTGTAGGTTGCAAGGCAAAAGAGCCAATAAAGCAAAGGAAATGATTAAGGAGCTGTTAGAGAATGATACTGGCGAAGAAAGTTAGAATTATTCCGAATATAGAGCAAGAACAAAAATTATGGCAGTCTGTTGGTACTGCAAGATATATTTATAATTGGACACTTGCAAGACAAGAAGAAAATCACAAAAATGGTGGCAAGTTTATAAAAGATGGAGATTTAAGAAAATAATTAACTATTTTAAAGAAATCAGAACTTAACTGGCTTAATGAAGTATCTAATAATGTAGCAAAACAGGCTGTAAAAGATGGTTGTAATGCTTATAAAAATTTCTTTAAAGGGTTAGTTGATAAACCAAGATTTAAGAGCAGAAGAAAAAGCAAACCTTCATTCTATAATGATACAGATAAACTAAAGGTTAAAGAAAATTTAGTATTAATTGAAAAAGTAGGTTGGATTAAAACAGTAGAGCAAATACCTACAGGTATTAAATATATTAATCCAAGAATAAGTTTTGACGGCAAGTTCTGGTATATATCTATAGGCATAGAAAAAGAAGAAACTATATCAGAAAATACAGATATATCAATAGGTGTGGATTTAGGATTAAAAGATTTAGCAATAGTTTCAAATATAGATAAGCCATTTAAAAATATTAACAAAGCTAAAGAAGTGAAAAGACTAAAAAAGAAGTTAAAAAGAAAGCAGAAACAAGTTTCAAGAAAATATGAAGATGTAAAAATTCGAATAGGAAAGGAAGGTGAAAACCGTTATAAATTTACTAAAACTAATAATATTAAAAAACTGGAAAGAGAATTAAAACTTATTCAAAGAAGGCTTTCAAATATACGTTTAAATCATATTCATCAAACAACAACTGCAATAGTGAAAACCAAGCCAAGCAGAATAGTTGTTGAAGATTTAAATGTAAAGGGGATGCTTAAAAATAAACACTTATCAAAGGCTATACAAGAACAATGTTTCCATAGGTTTATTTGTATCTTAGAATATAAAAGTAAATTTAATGGCATTGAATTTGTAAAAGCAGATAGGTTTTATCCTTCAAGAAAAACTTGTTCTTGTTGTGGCGCAATAAAGAAAGATTTAAAACTTAAAGACAGAGTTTTTGTTTGTCCATCATGTAATGCTCGGATGGATAGGGACAAAAATGCTTCAATAAATCTTTCAAGGTATAAAAAATCAGCATAATATCACTAACAAGATAGTGCTGATATGTACTGTGCGTTACGCAGGATTTTAAGCCTTTGGAGCAACATATCAAACTGGAGTAGTCTTATGACAAAACAGGTTGCGTTGAATAAGGAATAAATCTCTAAATATTAGATTTTAGTAGATTTTATGTAACGGAGATAAGCATGGAAATAATTAAGGTTAAAAATCTATGCAAAAACTTTAAAGTAAAGACAAAGGAGCCAGGGCTAAAAGGGAGTGTTAAATCTATTATTTCACCTAGTTATAGGGAAATTGAGGCAGTAAACAATGTATCATTTCAAGTTGAAAAAGGAGAAATATTAGCATTTATAGGACCAAACGGAGCTGGAAAGTCCACTACAATAAAGATGCTTACAGGTATACTTCATCCTAGTAATGGTCATGTTGAAGTAGCTGGATTTAATCCATCAAAAGAGAGAAAGCGGCTAAGCTATAGGATTGGTACAGTATTTGGCCAGAAGTCTCAGCTTTGGTTTCATCTACCACCACTTGACAGTTTTAATCTGTTAGGAAACATATATGAAATTGACAAAAATAAGCTTAAAAAGAGAATTGAATTTTTAAAAGAGATTTTTGAAATTCAGGAATTGATGGATATACCTGTAAGAAAGCTTTCCCTTGGGCAAAGAATAAGGTGTGAGATCGCAGCCTCTATACTTCATGAGCCAGAAATAATATTTTTAGATGAACCAACTATAGGTTTAGATGTTGTAGTAAAGCAAAAAATAAGAGATTTAATTCTTAAGCTAAACAAAGAAGAGAAAACTACTATATTTCTTACCTCCCATGACTCTGGTGATATAGAACAATTGTGCAAGAGAGCAATAATTATAAATCATGGAGAACTAGTGCTTAATGAAAGTATCAAAGACCTTAAGCATAATTATTTGAATAAGAAGGTTATAAGTATAAAGTATGATGAACCAGTTAAACTTATGGATAATAATTTTAAAGTTATAAAAAATAAAGAAGGCTCAGTAAAAGTAGAGGTTGATACATCAAAAAATGATATAGAAGTGATTCTGACTAATCTTATAAGTAAAGGAAAAGTAAAAGACATAACCATATCAGATCCTCCATTGGAAGATGTAATATCCCATATATATAAGGAAAACAAGGAGGTGGGTAGGAATGCGGTTAATTCATAAGTATTTTCAGATATCAAAGATAAATATGGCCAATAACTTGGTCTACTTTTGGAACTTCTTAAGTAAAAATCTATTTTTCGTATTTATAATGTTTATATATTTGATGTTATGGAGAAATATATATGGCAGTAAAGGAAGCACTGTAGCAGGTTTTACCTTAAATCAAATGATATGGTATTTAGTATTTACAGAGCTTGTGACTTTGACCAGAACTGATATACATCTTCAAATAAATGATGATGTTAAGTCAGGTAATATAGCATATCTTCTTAACAAGCCTTACAATTATGTGGCGTACTGTTTTTCTTATTTCATTGGTGAATTAGGAATAAAGTTATTAACCAATGGAGTAATAGGAATTTTAATCGGATTAATCTTTGTGGGACCTTTGCAAAGCTTCAACCTAGCCTTCTTACCATTTATTTTCTTATCACTTATCCTAGGATGTATAATAAATTTTTTCATTTATACAAGCATTGCTTTATTATCCTTTTGGTTTGAAGACAATAATGCCTTCTTTTGGATATATTCAAAGCTTATTTTTACCTTAGGTGGTATGCTTATGCCTATAGAATTTTTCCCAAATTGGCTTAAGACAATATCTCACTTTCTTCCTTTTCCGTATGTAACCTACGTACCTGCTAAACTTGCAGTTAGCTTTTCCTTCTATGATTTTTTTAGAGGATTTTCAGTGCAGCTAGTATACCTGGTGGTATTTGTGTTACTTTCCGCAACTATGTATGGAAAGGGGGCAAAGAGTCTAAATGTTAATGGAGGTTAAAAAATCTATAAAGTTAATCATGTTTTATTTTAGATTTAATCTATCATCGGTAATGGAATATAGGGTAAGCTTTTTAGTTCAAACCTTTGGTATGATATTAAATAACTCAGCTTTTATATTTTTTTGGTGGATACTTTTTGACAATGTAAGGTCTATAGGAGGCTATGGCTTTAAAGATGTGATGATGTTGTGGTCTATAATGTCAACAGGCTTTGGAATAAGCTTTGTAGCCTTTGGTAACCTGAGCAATATAACAAGGATGATATTAAATGGAGAGTTAGATACTTACTTGCTTCAGCCTAAAGACCCACTTTCAAATATAATTTGCTCCAAGACTGTAGTGTCTGCTTGGGGAGATACAATGTATGGGCTAATACTTTTTATAGTACTTAATGGAGTTCATATAAAGAGTTTGTTTTTGTTCATCACATTCTCTATAACTGCAGCACTAATTTTTGCATCAGTGATTGTAACCTGTCATAGTATAAGCTTCTATGCAGGAAATGTTGACAGCTTGGTAGGGCTTATTACTGAGTTTATGATAAGTTTTTCTATATATCCAGAAGGGATATTTAGTGGTGTTATAAAATATGTTTTATATACTGCAATACCAACGGTATTTATGGTATATATGCCTGTAGAGATAATATCAAAGTTTTCAATGGGAAAGACAATTGCAGTAATTTTAGTGACAGTATTATGGATAATTATCGCTTACATTACGTTTTATAGAGGTTTAAAAAAATATGAATCCGGTAATTTAATAATAAACAAGCTTTAATAAAAAATAGCTGAATAAAAAGAGTGCCATACATATAGAGGATAAGTTCCTTGTATGTATGGTTATTTTATTATTTAGAAATATTTTGGGAAAAGAGGACTTTTACAAAGTATAATTAAAAGAGCGTATCGCTTTTATATAAAGGCATCCTTTACGAAAACCTAATAGCATCTCCTTCATGATTACTTAATTTGAACAATGTTATTAAACATAGCCAAAAATAAAAAATATTATTAAATCATGAGAGATTTTAGCAATTTAGGTTGTATATATTTATGAAATTAACGTTAATTGATGACAAATAAAAATTAGATTGAAGCATTGTTTTAGGGAGGCATACAGCAGTTTTAAAACACCTACTAAAACCCACTAAAATATATTGGAATATTGTTAGTTTTATGTTGTCATAATATGTGTAAAGAGGTGATAGCATGAAGTATTATACAATTGGTCAATTCTCAAAATTAGTGGGAAAAAGTATTCAAACTTTAAGATTGTGGGATAATGAAGGAAAGTTAAAACCACATCATATAACAGAAGGTAGACACCGTTATTATTCTGAACAACAAATTAATCAAGTTTTGCAAGTGCCACTTGTTAAGAGAACTAAAAAAGTAATTGGATATTGTAGAGTATCAAGTAATAAACAAAAAGATGATTTAGCAAGACAAGTTGAAAATGTTAAAACATACATGATTGCTAAAGGGTACTCATTTGATGTTATTACTGATATAGGAAGTGGAGTAAATTACAATAAAAAAGGATTAAATCAATTGGTGGATATGATAACCAATTCAGAAGTTGAAAAGATAATAATTCTATATAAAGATAGGTTGCTGAGATTTGGGTTTGAAATAATAGAAAATCTATGTAATAAGTATGGGACTGATATCGAAATCATAGATAACACTGAAAAAACAGAAGAACAGGAATTAGTTGAGGATTTAATTCAAATTGTTACAGTTTTTAGTTGTAGGTTGCAAGGCAAAAGAGCCAATAAAGCAAAGGAAATGATTAAGGAGCTGTTAGAGAATGATACTGGCGAAGAAAGTTAGAATTATTCCGAATATAGAGCAAGAACAAAAATTATGGCAGTCTGTTGGTACTTCAAGATATATTTATAATTGGACACTTGCAATACAAGAAGAAAATCACAAAAATGGTGGCAAGTTTATAAAAGATGGAGATTTAAGAAAAGAATTAACTATTTTAAAGAAATCAGAACTTAACTGGCTTAATGAAGTATCTAATAATGTAGCAAAACAGGCTGTAAAAGATGGTTGTAATGCTTATAAAAATTTCTTTAAAGGGTTAGCTGATAAACCAAGATTTAAGAGCAGAAGAAAAAGCAAACCTTCATTCTATAATGATACAGATAAACTAAAGGTTAAAGAAAATTTAGTATTAATTGAAAAAGTAGGTTGGATTAAAACAGTAGAGCAAATACCTACAGATATTAAATATATTAATCCAAGAATAAGTTTTGACGGTAAGTTTTGGTATATATCTATAGGCATAGAAAAAGAAGAAACCATATCAGAAAATACAGATATATCAATAGGTGTGGATTTGGGATTAAAAGATTTAGCAATAGTTTCAAATATAGATAAGCCATTTAAAAATATTAACAAAGCTAAAGAAGTGAAAAGACTAAAAAAGAAGTTAAAAAGAAAGCAGAAACAAGTTTCAAGAAAATATGAAGATGGAAAAATTCCAATAGGAAAGGAAGGTGAAAACCGTTATAAATTTACTAAAACTAATAATATTAAAAAACTCGAAAGAGAATTAAAACTTATTCAAAGAAGGCTTTCAAATATACGTTTAAATCATATTCATCAAACAACAACTGCAATAGTGAAAACCAAGCCAAGCAGAATAGTTGTTGAAGATTTAAATGTAAAGGGGATGCTTAAAAATAAACACTTATCAAAGGCTATACAAGAACAATGTTTCCATAAGTTTATTAGTATCTTAGAATATAAGAGTAAATTTAATGGCATTGAATTTGTAAAAGCAGATAGGTTTTATCCTTCAAGCAAAACTTGTTCTTGTTGTGGAGCAATAAAGAAAGATTTAAAACTTAAGGACAGAGTTTTTGTTTGTCCATCATGTAATACTCGGATGGATAGGGACAAAAACGCGTCAATAAATCTTTCAAGGTATAAAAAATCAGCATAATATCACTAACAAGATAGTGCTGATATGTACTGTGCGTTACGCAGGATTTTAAGCCTTTGGAGCAACATATCAAACTGGAGTAGTCTTATGACAAAACAGGTTGCGTTGAATAAGGAATAAATCTCTAAATATTAGATTTTAGTAGATTTTATGTAACGGACTGAGCTTGAAGATTAGTGATGACAATTTTTTATTAGAACTAAGAAATAAAAATCCTAAGGCACTGAAATATATTATGGAAAAGTATATGAGACTTTTATATAGAGCTAGTTTAAATATACTAGGTAGCTATGGCACAAAGGAAGATATAGAGGAGTGTGTGCAAGATTCCTTCATCTATTGCTGGGACAATATAGGTAGTTTTAGTGAAGGCAAAGGAAGTTTCAAGAACTGGCTTGTGATAATATGCAGAAGCAAAAGCTTAAATAAAAGAAAAAATTTATCTAGAAATTCTAAATTGATCGATATAGATGAAGTGGACATACAATCAATTACCCAGCTGGAAGTAGATTATATAAGCAAAGAAAACAGGCAAAAGCTAATAACTGCCATTAAGGATTTAAACGAAGTAGATAGAGAAATATTTATAAGAAAGTACTTTTTCTATGAAAGCAGTGATTCTATATGTGAAACTTTAAAACTTACAAGAACTGCTTTTGATAATAGAGTTTATAGAGGAAAGAAGAAAATCAAGGAAATGCTTAAAGGCTATTACATGGAGGTGCTTTAGTAATGAGTAATAAAGAAATTGATTTATTAGATGGTTTTACTGAAGAAGAATTAGGTGAAATTTTGAAAGACACTGATATTGAATTCAAAGATGATATAGATGAAGTGACAAAGCAAAGGATTATGAATAATACATTTTCTAAAATAGAGGCTAACAATGGAAGGGGGAGGCTTAAAAGCTTAAAGAGAAGAAATATTATAGCTGCTTCTTTGGCGTTAATTGTGGTATTTTCTGTATCACCCTTTGGCAACAAAGTATTTGGAATGGTCAAAGAGACTCTAGTCCTTATTCCTGGAATTGGTGCACAAAAAAGCACTGGAGGAGATGAAAGCATAAAGTATGTTTTGCCTCAACCTATAGGTTGGAAGAATGGAAAAGAATCAATCTTTATCAAAGGAATTACCCTTACAAAATCTCAATTAGAAGTAACTTTTACTGGAACCTCAGAAAAACTTTTTACTCCAGAATACTTCGCCAAAACTGAAAGAGAAAAGATAAGTGAAGATCAGAGTAATTTGATTTATATCAAAGATAAAAGTGGAAAAGTATACAAATCTAAGAACTACAGTATGGGAGATGATGGTGGCGATAATAATTTTCATGGAAAATTTACTTTAGAGGGAAGTGAGGAAAGTCTAAAAGAGTTTGATTTGTATACAAATAACAATCTTATTTCTCATGTTGCTTTGAAAAAAGCTGAAGAAGTGCCTTTCGAAGATATTCCAAATAAATCAATAAATCAAGGAATTACAATAGGTGCCTCCAAAGTTAAAGCTGATGGTAATGTTATTTTGACTCTTATAAGTCCAAACTTTGGAGATGATGTTAAAGAAAAGAGAATTGGCGGCTTTGGCTATGATGAAAAACTTAGAGAAAGAACTAATACCTTGGTTGATGCAGAGGGCAAGAAAGTTGATATAAAGTATGGCAATTCATATGAAGCATTAAATGATATAACTTTTAAGAATACAGGAAAGTTCCCATATACATTAACAATACCTAATGTAGGTTTAGATTATGAAATAAATCAAAAAGTTCAAGTGGATGTACCTAGCAAAGAAGAAAGTATAAACAAGGATATTAACCTTGGAAAGTTTAAGGGAAAGTTAATTAAAGCAACAAAATATAAAAAGGAAAATAAAGAAACTTTAGCGGTATATTTAAAAGTTTATGGTGGAAATGAGGTTGAAAGTCCAACATACGCATCCGTTAAGGATAATCTATTTAAAGCTTCTAGCATGCACACTCAG
This sequence comes from Clostridium manihotivorum, assembly GCF_004015185.1. Classification (GTDB taxonomy): domain Bacteria; phylum Bacillota; class Clostridia; order Clostridiales; family Clostridiaceae; genus Clostridium_AR; species Clostridium_AR manihotivorum. Next base: position 1,791,655 of record NZ_CP025746.1, read on the forward strand.
ACTGATGGAATACAGGTGTTCGAGTTTGAGATAGATGCTAATACAAAAAATGTAGACTTAACTTTTGATAGAGTAGGGGCTACGCTCAAGGGCCCATGGGTTATAAAAGTAGATAAATAATCTATAAAATACCTATATGTGATAGACCAATTTATAGTATTAAAATATATTATAAATTGGTCTGTTTTTATATTTAGATTTCTTAAAGTTCTGTGTTGAAATTAAGTGGTCAGTCATCCGATGCTTAAATGTGCTTGCGCTAGTAGCTCGCTCATATAGCATCTCCTTCATTACCACTTAATTTAAACAATATTTTTAAAAATAGTCGGATGTTTAAAGATATATAACTGTATTTCATAATGTATTAAAATTATTCTTTGAATCAAATCTAAAAAAAATTATTTATTAGTTATGCTATAATGAAAATGGATATAATCATAAATGGGATACTTCTATTTATGGGTATAAAATCCTATAAAGCCGCATTAACACTATATATTTATATGATTATATGTTTTTATAATCATATAAATATATAATTTTAGTTAATTGAATTTATAATAGGGAACCATTATGAAAACTTAATTTATACTTGTTATAAAATCCCGGCTTCTGGGGATTTTGTGGCATGCATAAATTAATAGTTGAAGTTTGTTCCCTATAGAAGTTGAACTAATTGATAATTGATATATGGATAAATATTATTGGAGGAAGAACGTACTTATGGATCTAAAAGCAAATAATGATATTAAAGAGTTTGATGATAAGGCCTTAGAGATTCTGAACAAATATTTTGGATATAACTCCTTTAGACCTGGACAGAAGGAAATAATAGACGAGATACTGAAGGGCAATGATACTGTAGCAATAATGCCTACTGGTGGAGGAAAGTCTATATGCTATCAGGTACCAGCTATGATTATAGAAGGCTTGACTATAGTTGTTTCCCCTTTGATATCTCTTATGAAGGATCAGGTTGACGCAATTAGAGATATTGGGATAGAGTCAGCTTACATAAATAGTACTTTAAGCAATAAAGAAATCGATGAAATTTTTGAAACTGCTTTATCAGGAAAACTAAAGATACTTTATGTTGCTCCTGAAAGGTTAGAGACTTCCCAATTCCTTAACTTAGTTTCCACCATTGAGGTTGGATTTGTAGCAATCGATGAAGCTCACTGCGTATCTCAATGGGGACATGATTTTAGAACTAGCTATAGATTCATAAAAAGTTTTATTAATATATTAAATAAGAGGCCTATTGTGGCAGCTTTTACTGCTACAGCTACAAGTGAAGTTAGAGAAGATATTGCAAAACTTCTAGGCTTGCAACAGCCTAAGGTTTTTATCTCAGGTTTTGATAGAGAAAATATAAAAATAAACATAATAAAAGGTGCAAATAAAAAGCATTTCATTTTGGATTTTATAAAAGAGAATCTAGAGTCAGCTGGAATAATATATGCTGCAACAAGAAAAGAAGTGGATAGTATTCATGAATATCTAAGTTCTAAAAATATAAGTTGTACTAGATATCATGCAGGACTTAGTGATGATGAAAGAAGTAGAAATCAAGAGGATTTCGTTTATGATAGATATAATGTTATGATTGCTACTAACGCTTTTGGTATGGGAATAGATAAACCTAATATTCGATATGTTATACATTATAACATGCCTAAAAACATAGAAGGGTATTATCAAGAGATAGGTAGAGCGGGAAGAGATGGAGAAGAAAGTCAGGCTATACTCTTATTTTCACCTGGAGATATACATACTCAAAAATATATAATTGATATCGGAACTGGTAATGAAATAAGAAAGGTCAATGAGTATAAAAAGCTTCAAAATATGACTGACTTAGTTTATAGCAACGATTGTTATAGAAAGTATATATTAAATTACTTCGGAGAAGAGTACGATAAAAAATGTAACAAGTGCAGCAATTGTGAGGTAGAAGGAGAACTTACCAATAAGACCTTAGATGCTCAGAAGGTTTTGTCCTGTGTATATAGAATGAAAAGGCCTTATGGAGTTACGGTTTTAATTGATACCTTGAGAGGCTCAGAGAATAAAAAGATAAAAGATATAGGCTTCCATAAACTTTCAACTTATGGAATAATGAAGGATTATTCAAAAGATGATCTTAAAAATTTCATAAACACTTTAGTGTCTCATAGAATATTAGCTTATGATGAAGGGGAGTATCCGGTTGTAAGGCTAAATGAAAGGTCTATGAGTGTACTTAGAGGCGAAGAAGAGGTTTGGTTTAAGGAAATACAGAAGGCTAAGAAGATAGTAGAGGATAATTCTTTATTTGAGATACTAAGAAATCTGAGAAGAGAAATAGCTGTAGAAGAAAAGGTTCCACCTTACATAGTCTTTGGAGATGCAACCTTAAAAGAAATGAGTTCTAGATTTCCTAAAAACCTAGAACAATTAGGTGATATATCTGGTGTAGGTGAACTAAAATTAAATAAATATGGAGAAAGATTTGTTAATACTATAGCTAGCTATTTAGAAGAGAATCAGCTAGAAGTATCTTTTGAATATAAAAAGAAGGAAAAGTCCGTTAGAAGTACTTCAGCCTCAAGGGAGTCGGATGAAACGCATTCGGAAAAATTAATGAAGCAAAAAGAAAATAGCAGTAATAAAGAAGTTAAGAAAAAATCCTATATGATAACAATTGAAATGCTTAGGGATAAATTAAGTTTATTAAGCATAGCTAAAGAACGAGAAATTACTATTTCCACAATTTGCAGTCATCTTGAGCAATACGTTTTAGAAGGTAATGAAATAGATTTCCAAATTGATTTTACAGATGTACTTAGCGTGGATAGAGAAAATCTAATATTAGAAGCAGTGAAAGAAGTAGGAGATGAAAAATTAAAACCTATAAAAGAAAAGATTGATGGTGAAATATCCTACGATGAAATAAAAGTTGCTCTTTTGAAGAATAGACTAATAGTATAGCTAAGGTTAAAGGGATATTTTGAAGTTAAATGAATAGCCATCCGATTCTTTTATGACATTATCTACTTTAGGAAAATACTAAATATAGTTGTAAGTCCTATTTTGATGATAGGATTTTAACATTTATGATTGGTTCTATTTTTAACAAGTGCTTTCTATGAAAAATTAAAATATAAACAAAAATACGTAAAAAAAGTAAATATAATAAAATATAGTATAACAAACACCATATAAAAGTAGGGGTATTACCTCTTTTTGTATGGTGTTTTCTATTTGAGATGATAGGAATAAGTTAAAAATTTATCTTGATAAAGAAAAATTAACATAAAACTTTGGTAAAGGTTATTGCAATTAGTAAATAAAAGCTTTATAATGTGAAATGTTTGACAATGAAAATCGGTATCAATAGTGAAGTTAAGATAATTTCATATGAAGGGATAATAGTATGAGTAATTATTATGAAATTGAAACATTATGCATGGGGACAATAATAAGTCAAAGAGTATATGGTATCAATTCAGAGATAGCAGCTATTAAGGTTGAAGAAGAAATGAAGAGACTAGAGTACATCATGAACTTTTTCTCTGAAACTAGTGAAGTTTCTAGAATAAACAAATCAGCTGGAAAATATGCTGTTGAGGTTGGAGCCGAGGTTTTATATGTTTTAAATAGAGCAAAATATTTCTCGGAGATTTGCAAAGGAACCTTTGATGTTACAGTTGGACCTTTAGCTAAGCTTTGGGGGATATTTACTAATAAAGCTAGGATTCCAACTAAGGAAGAAATTGAGCAAGCTCTTAGCGTTGTAAGTTATAAAGATATAAGTATTGACAACGGACTAGGGGAAGTAAGGCTTATGAAAAGGGGTGAAAGTCTAGACCTAGGGGCTATAGCAAAGGGATATGCCGCTGATAGAGCTATGGATATATATAGGCAGTATGGTATAGAGTCAGCTTTTGTAAATCTAGGTGGTAATGTAATGGTTTTAGGGAATAAACCAGATAATTCACCTTGGAGAATAGGAATACAGAATCCTTTTCTTGAAAGAGGTGTATGCTTAGGGTCAGTGAATGCATTTAATAAGACTGTGGTTACTTCAGGGGATTATGTTAGATTTTTTGAAAAGGATAATAAGAAATATCATCATATTATAGACCCAAGGACAGGGTATCCATCTGACTCAAATCTTGTTAGTGCAACAATTGTAGCTGATCAATCAATTGGTGCAGATGCGGTATCTACTGGCATATTTATACTAGGACTTGATGAGGGAATTAATGTAGTTAAAGAATTAAAAGGCATGGAAGCTATTTTTGTCACAAAGAATAAAGAAGTTCATATTACTAAGGGTTTAGAAAAAGACTTTACATTTTTTGAAGGAATGGATCAATTTAAAGTAATAATTAGATAGAATTTTAATGGATGCTATTTATTTTTGTAATAGCTATATTTTTTAAGAAGTCAATGATAATGAAAATCATTAATTGAATTTTGTGCCTTATTATTTAGCCTAAAATATTTAATGTTAGAACTTTACGATCTTATGGAGGGATTATTTTGAACGCTAAAGCTTTAGATTTTAAGAAGAAGATAAATAAATTGAAGAGAAAAACATCACCATTGAAGATTACTAGATTCTTTGTACAATTGATATTTTTATATTTCTTTTCTGGATTTTTCACTCTAGCTTTTACAGGCTTTAAGAGTACGCTTATGAGAATGACAAAGGAAGACTTTAGTTTAGCGAATTCTTTTACCTTTGTCGCAGCTTTTGCAACTGTTGTTGTCTTATCATTTTTAGCTGGAAGGATATTCTGTGGGTGGCTGTGTGCATTTGGAACCTTTAATGATTTCTTATACTTTGTAGGTAGAAAGATATTTAAGAAAAAGTTAAAGATATCGGAAAAACTAGATAAAAGATTAAAGTACTTAAAGTATATCATACTAGTAGGTATTATTATTTTTATATGGTTTATGAATTTATCACCTCAAAGTAACATGAATCCATGGGATGCATTTGCTCAAATTCCTCAAGCTAAAACTATGATTACTCAAATTCCAATAGCTTTTATTGTATTAGCTTTTATAGCTGTTGGTGCTATGTTTATAGAAAGATTCTTCTGTAGATATCTTTGTCCTCTTGGAGCTGTATTGGCTATAACTTCAAAGTTTAAGATAATGAAGATCAGTAAGCCAAGTGCCCAATGTGGTAAGTGTACAATGTGTACACATAATTGTCCAATGGGGATTAATTTATCAAAGGTTGAGGTTGTTGACAGTGGTGAATGTATATCATGCTTTAAGTGCGTAGATACATGTCATAGAAGCAACCCTCAGGTTGTAGCTTTTGGTAAGTTGAATTTTAGATGGTACGCTACAGCAATAGCAGCAGTTTTAATATTTGGGCTTATGTTCTGGGGGAAGAAGTTTGTAAAGCCAGAAACTAAATTTGCTAATAAAGTAGCTACAGCACAGATAGCGGAAGCTGATGAAGATATATATACTGATGGTGTTTATACAGGTATAGGAAAGGGCTTTAGACCTAACCTAAAGGTAGAAGTTAAGATTTTAAAAGGAAAGATAGCTGATATTAAGGTGATTTCTCATGATGAGACTAAGGGGTACTATGAGCAAGCTTTTGATATAGTTCCAAAAGAAATAATAGCAGCCCAATCTGTAGAAGTTGATACAGTATCAGGTGCTACAAAGTCAAGTAATGGTATAAAATCAGCAGTAGGTGATGCTCTTAATAAGGCTAGAAAGAAGGGAACTAAGCGTAAGACTTCAGAAAATAAGGCTCAGGAAACTACAGAACAAAGTTCTGAAGAAAACAAAACTGCTCAAACTACTGATGTTTCAATGGATAAAAACGTTAAGTTCAAGGATGGAGTTTATACTGGTGTTGGCACAGGGTATCAGCCTGGACTAACAGTATCAGTAACTATAAAGGACGGAAAGATAACTGATATAAAGATAGTATCTAGCAATGAAACAGCAGGTTTCAAAGAAAAGGCTTTTGCAGTAGTGCCAAAGGAAATAATAGCAGCACAATCAACTTCCGTTGATGCAGTATCCGGTGCAACCTTCTCAAGTAGAGGAGTTATGGCAGCAGTTAAGAATGCACTACAAAAAGCAATTGTAAGCGGTGAACTACCAGCAGATGCTAATGCTACTTCAAGTACCTCAGCAAATACTAATACAGCAGCAAGCACAACCCCAAGTGAAGATAGTACAAAAGTTAATGACACTAATCTTAAGTATAAAGATGGAGTTTATGAAGGAATAGGACAAGGTTTTGGGAAAAATCTTAAGGTGTCAGTTACAGTAAGTGGTGGAAAGATAGCTGCTATATCAATATTAAGCCATAACGAGACTAAAGGATTTTATGAAAAGCCATTTGAGATGGTACCAAAGGAAATAATACAAAAGCAAAGTACAAATGTAGATGCTGTATCAGGAGCAACATACTCAAGTAGAGGGGTTATGGCTGCAGTTAGAAATGCTCTAAGTAATGCAGTTGTTAGCGGTGTAATGCCAGCGGATACTACGCCAGCAACTTCAGCGCCTGTTGAGAATACTACACCAAGCAATGGAGATAGTAGTAATTCTAATAATCAAAGTGGAAATAACACAACACCATCAAATAGCACAAATGCTACAAATAACTCTAACCCAACAAATAGCTCAGTTTTATATAAAGACGGTGAATATACTGGTGTAGGTAGAGGATTTAGTCCTAATCTTAAGGTTTTAGTTACAGTTAAAGATGGAAAAATAGCTGAGGTAAAAGTATTAGAGCATGATGAAACTGAAGGATTTTATGAAAAAGCTTTTAGTACAGTACCTAAGGAAATAATAGAAAAACAAAGTACATCTGTAGATACTGTATCTGGGGCTACAAGGTCAAGTAAAGGTATAATAGAAGCTGTAAATAATGCTTTAAAGGATGCAACAGTAACTTCAAATAATAATGAAAATAACGGTGGCTCAAGTAACAATACAGGTAGTGGAACAACTACTCCAGGAGAAGGAAACAACACTAATCCTGGAAATACAACTACTAACCCAGGTGGCAACGGAACTACAGAACCAGGAAATCAAAATAATAATGGAATAGAGATCAATAAGAACGCTCATCTATATAAAGATGGAATATATACTGGTATAGGTAAGGGAAGAAGATCTAACCTTATAGTTGATGTAACTATAAAAGATAATAAAATCACAAATATAAATCCTATATATTATAGAGAAGACAGAGAGTACTTTAAAAATGCTATGGATCCAATGGCTCAGAAAATAATTACTGCACAATCTACAGAGGTAGATGCAGTTTCAGGAGCTACACAAACAAGTGATGGAATAAAACAAGCAGTTAATAATGCATTGGACAAGGCAGTATATAAAGATGGAACTTTTGCAGGAGCTGCAAGAGGATATAATAGAAAAGATATAATAAATGTCAATGTTACAGTGAAGGAAGGCAAACTTACAAATATTGATCTAGTATCTCAGGGTGAAACTCCACAATACTTTGAAAAGGTATGGCCGGTGATACCAAATGAGATTATTAAGGCTCAAACAACTTTTGTCGATACAATTTCTGGAGCCACAAGATCAAGCAATGGTGTGATAAATGCTGTGAAGACTGCTTTAGCTCAAGATCAATCTATGGGTGAAGTGAGCACTTATCCATCACAAGAACAAACAATTGCTCCTTTTAGAGACGGGATTTATAAAGGTACTGCTACAGGATATAAAGAAAACCTCAATGTTTCTGTAACTGTAAAGGACAATAAAATAATAAAGATAGATTTAGGTGATAACCAAGAAACCCAAAAGTATTTCTCTAAAGCATGGCCAGTTGTTCCTAATTCAATTATTGACAAGCAATCAGCTTCTGTTGATACAGTATCTGGTGCAACAAGATCAAGCCTTGGAATAATAAATGCAGTGAAGGATGCTTTAAGACAATCAAAGTTAGCTCTTACAGCAGATCCGGTAGCTCCTTATAAAGATGGTACTTATAGAGGAATAGGAAAAGGATATAAGGATGGCTTAAATCTAGATGTTACAGTAAAGGATAATAAGATAGTAAGTATTGATTTGAAAGAAAACAACGAGACTCAAAAGTATTTTGAAAAAGCTTGGAAACCTGTTTCAGGTTCAATATTAGAGAAGCAATCTACTAAAGTTGATACTATATCTGGTGCAACTAGATCAAGTAATGGAATAATTGATGCAGTAAAAGATGCACTTAGAAAGGCCCACGACGCTACTTTAAACTAAGGCTCTGTAAAGCACAGTTAAAATTAAGTGGTCAGTCATCCGATGCTTAGATGAGCTTGCGCTAGTTGCTCGCTCATATAGCATCTCCTTCATGACCACTTAATTCAACATTATTCTTAGACATAGCCTAAAATTATGCTAACTATTTGAATAGATGCAATTATAAGGGGATAAGTGATAGTAAAAAGCTAGGATATTATGTCCTAGCTTTTTTGAATGTAATATTATACATAGAATTATTTTAAAATGCAAGTATTATGATTTAAAAATATGGATAAATTGAATTTTGATTGAATTCAATTTATGAAAACGATAGTAAAATCTAAGATTCATAAAAAATATGCTGATTTTACCTATAAAGTTAACATAATATTGATAGCACTTTTTTCAGTGTATAGAATTAGTATATAAATAATAATTAATTATTATAAAGGTACAGTTTATAACGCTACTAATTAAAAAAATAATATTAAAGGGGGAGAATATTTATGAATGGAGTAAACGGAGCAGATACAACCTTTGTTATCTTTGCTACAGCATTAGTTATGCTTATGACTCCTGGTCTAGCATTATTCTATGGAGGAATGGTAAGAAGAAAGAATGTATTGAGTACTACAATGCATAGTTATGCAGCAGTAGTTATAGTATCAGTGCAATGGATACTTATAGGATACACTCTATGTTTTGGTTCAGATTTTGCAGGAATTATAGGTAAGTTTAATTTCTTAGGATTAAATGGTGTTACATTTGCACCAAATGCTGACTATGCAGGTACTATACCTCATCAAGCATTTATGCTTTTCCAACTTATGTTCGCAATCATAACTCCAGCACTTATTTCTGGAGCAGCTGCTGAAAGAATGAAATTTTTATCTTTCGCATTATTTATTCTACTTTGGACTACATTGGTTTATGATCCAGTAGCTCACTGGGTATGGGGCGTAGGCGGATGGATCAGAAATCTTGGAGCATTAGACTTCGCAGGTGGTAATGTAGTTCATATAAGTTCCGGGGTTTCAGCTTTGGTATTAGCAATATTATTGGGTAAGAGAAAGAGATTAGAAACAATAACTCCTCATAATATCCCTATGACGGTTTTAGGAGCAGGAGTTCTATGGTTTGGATGGTTTGGATTTAATGCTGGTAGTGCACTAGCTATAAATGATGTTGCTCTAAATGCATTTATAACAACAAATACATCTGCGGCAATGTCGGCAATAGGCTGGGGACTATGTGAATACCTACACAGAAAGAAGGTAACTTCACTAGGTGTAGCAAGTGGAGCTGTTGCAGGACTTGTAGCAATAACCCCTGGAGCTGGATTTGTAAGTCCACTTTCAGCAATAGCAATAGGGTTTATAGGTGGAGCAATATGTTTCTATGCTGTTACAGAGCTTAAAAAGAAATTTGGATATGATGATGCTTTAGATGCTTTTGGTTGTCATGGAATCGGAGGAATATGGGGAGGAATTGCAACTGGTATATTTGCTTCGAAAGCTATAAACTCTGCTGGTGCAGATGGTCTAATCCATGGAAATATTAAGCTTTTAGGTGCTCAATTAGTTGCAATACTAGCAACCATTGCATATTCTGTTATAATTACATTTATAATATTAAAGGTAATGAATGCTGTTTCTCCAATAAGAGTGAAATCAGAAGACGAACAAGCAGGTCTTGATGTGTCACAACATGGTGAAGAAGCTTACGGTGGAATTATCTAATATAAAGGGAGGTTATAATAATGGGCGAAAAACTTAGCAAGATAGACATAATAGTATCACCTAGCAGATTTGATGAGCTTAAGGATGCTTTGTCTGCTATAGGAATAACAGGTATGACTGTATCAAACGTACTAGGCTGCGGTATGCAAAAGGGCCATAAAGAATATTATAGAGGCTTAGCTGTAGAAATGAATCTACTACCAAAGATAAAACTTGAAATCGTAGTTTGTGATGTTCCAGTACAATTAGTAGTAGATACAGCTAAGAAGATACTTCATACAGGAAACATTGGGGATGGAAAGATATTTGTTTATGATGTGCAGAACGTTATAAGAATAAGTACTGGTGAAGAAGGAAGAGATGCGCTTCAGTATACTAAGGAATAAGTTTTATAGTGTAAATAAAAAGATCGAGGAGAGTATTTATGCTTTTCTCGGTCTTTTATTTCTATCTATTAAATTATTGTAAGGTTTTGAATTCATAATTTTTAGAGCGCAGGTATTCGATTATATCAGGTAAGGCATTTGCAGTTTCTTCCTTTCCATAGGTATCATGCATAAGTATAATAACTTTTGGATTGTTTCCTACAGATGTTTTTACCATTTGAAGTAATTCTTTTGAATTCTTCTTTTTTCCTTCTGCATCAAAGTCATAGGCATTCCAATCCACAGAAAATAAATTTTCTTCCTTCAGCCTTTTATTAAGCTCTGTAAGATTGGGATCATGATAATAACTTCTACTCATGTATCCTCCAGGAAGACGTAAAAGTCTAGTCCTAAAATTGTTGCCAAGGACTTCTCTTAAGGTATAGTTGGTTTTATCTACTTCTCCCATGAAATAGTCTACATCTATTCTATTATTAGGGTATAACTTTTTTAAATTATGTGTATAAGTATGATTTCCTATAGAGTTTCCGTCATTATATATATTATTTACAAGTTCTTTACTTTGAGGGTTTTGATTTATATTTTGGCCTATTAGGAAAAAGGTTGCGTTTATATTATATTTTTTTAAGGTTGAAAGAATTTTAGGAGTAACTGTAGTTGAAGGTCCATCATCAAAAGTTAGATAAGCAATCTTTTTGCCATCTCTAATCAAGGCATTTTCTATTGTAATAGAATTTTTTATTTTAGCATCTTCCGTAATTACTGTATTTAACTCCGAAATAAAATGTGAGTGATTGTACTCAATCCTATCTAATACTGATCTATTTATAGAAGGAATTTTTGTCTTGTCGACCCAATGAATCTTGTCTGTAGTTGCTAAATTAATATTTTTATATAGAGGTTTTTTTATAAACTGAAAGTTAAGCATTATAAAAATAGAAAGTGCTACTGTAGATATTAATATGAAAAGACCTGCAGCAATTGATTTTATTAAGTTAAAAGAATTAGTAAAATGTTTTTTTATAAATTTTAAAAGAAGCATATTATATATTACCTCCAGTAATAAAAAGTGATAAATTTGGAGCTATAATATAATATGCAAGTGATGTAATAATTGAAATATGGAATAAAATTACAATATTGTAACTTGAAATTCTTCTACTTATAGAAATTTTTTAACTAACATAAATAAAGATTATCTTATTAATTAACATTTATATAAAATAAGCTAACTCTATATAGGAATTAAGTGATATACTCTATTTGTAAATATTTATTTTCTTGAGATAAATATTTTACTCATTAAAAACTATTACCTTAAAAATATATATTTTACGATTGTTAAAGAATTACTAATATTAATACGAGTAATATAATATAAAATGTTTTTACACTGGCATCTAAAAAAGGAAGATATTAAAAAAATCCTAATAAAAAGCCATTTAACGATTGGTACAGCATTGATAAATATATACTTAATAATGTATAATTTTTATAATATAGGAATCTTTAAGTGTTTATATATAACAGAGCCTGGAGGACTAAATATGAAATTTATTTACAACTTAAGATTGAGAGCTAAACTTATAATGGCCTTTGCTATTATGTCGATTTTTATAATAGGGATTGGTTTGGTTTCAGTAAGTAATATAAAGAAGGTAAACAATAAAAATAAGTATATATTTGAAAGAAATTCTAGGGTAATTGAAGATGTTACTAGGTTTAAAACCAATTTGATTCAAATTAATCTTGATATATATAAGGTTATGGATGAGCAAAATGCTGATAAGGTTGAGGATCTTACAAGTGAAATAGATAATTTGAGACGGCAAGATGATTTGTTCCTCGAGGATTATGAAAAGAACATAATAGATACTGTAGATAGAAAAAAGTTTGATTCGCTAAAATCTGTGTTAAGTGAGTATAGAGAGAAGCGAGAAAAGTTACTACAATACATATATCAAGCAAATTATGCTGATGCAAGAAAAGCATATAACGATTTAAATGTTGTAAGCGATAAAATAGTTAAAGACACAGACAATTATATTACTTTCAATTTACTTTTGGCCAATAAACAGGTAGAAGAGAGTCAGGAGCTTTATAAAACAACTGTAAATGAGACAATATCAATAGGATTAGTGGGCTTTTTCATATCGGTTTTAGTAGGTTACTTTATAGCTTATAGACTATCTGGAAAAATTGATAAAATACTAAGCTTTTCCAATTCGTTGAGTAGTGGTGATTTAGAACATAAAATCGTTATGAAATCTAATGATGAAATTGGTGCTTTGGCTATAGCTCTAAATAAAGCTGCTGATAAGAGAAAAGAATATGAAGAACAACTTGTGAGCAGCTACGAAGAACTTGAGGCTTCCTATGAAGAAGTTACAGCCTTAGAACAAGAAGTAAGAGAAAAATATAACGACTTGGAAGCTTCCTTTGAGGAAATAACTGCTTTAGAGCAAGAACTAAGAGAAAAATATACAGAGATATCAATAAATGAAGAAAAACTTAGAAATAACGAAGAGTGGTATAAGCTTATAACCGAAGCATCCTATGATGCTTTATGGGATTGGCATATCAAAGAAGATAAAATGTACTTTTCGGATAGATGGTATAAGATTTTAGGATATACAAGAGATGAAACCAAAGACATAGACTGGACGAGCTTGATAGATTCAGAGGATTATGAGCGAATTAAAGAAACTATAAAGCTTAGTTGGGATACGAGGGAGCCTGTTTTTTCAGTAGATTATAGGATAAAAGATGTTAATGGAATATATACTTGGATGCAAACTATAGCAAAAACTTTGTTTGATGCTAACGGACAGCCTTATAGATTAGCAGGCTCACATAAAAATATAAATGAAATAAAAGAATATCAGCATAGATTGGAATACATAGCATATCATGACTATCTAACAGATTTGCCCAATAGACAATATATGCACAAGGTTGCAAGTGATTATTTTTCTAAAAATAATTCTAATAATGGCAAAAAGGGCGCTGTAATATTTGTTGATATAGATAATTTTAAATACATAAATGATACTTTAGGACATAATTTTGGAGACTTTTTAATCTGTGCCATTTCTGATAGGCTCAATAGAATAAAGAAGCAAGGTGATATCCTTATTAGATTAGGTGGAGATGAATTTGTTATTTTAGTTAATAACATTAATGATAGACAAGAAGTTGAAGCATTTTCTAAAAACATATTAAGTTCGTTTGATTCTTCCTTCAATATTAATAATAATTTCTTACAGGTTACTTCAAGCATAGGAATATCAATGTTTCCAGATGATGGTGAGGTTATAGATGAACTTTTAACTAAATCTGATATTGCTATGTTTAAATCAAAGGGATTAGGCAGGAATAATTATACCTTCTTCCACTCTGGAATGAACGATAAAGTAATAGAAAGGATGGAAATAGAGAGATATTTAAGAAGTGCTTTAGACAAAAATGAATTTATACTTTATTACCAGCCACAAGTAGATGCTGAAAGTGGAGCTATTTGTAGTTTCGAAGCCTTGATAAGATGGAATAGCCCAGAGCTTGGCTTTGTCCCTCCAGATAGATTTATAACTTTAGCAGAAGAGAATCATAAAATAATAGATATCGGAAACTGGGTGCTTAAGAGTGCCTGTGAATTTATAAAGGAAGTACATACTAATGGCTATAACCAGTGTTACATATCCATAAATGTTTCTGTAATTCAATTGATGCAAAGTGATTTTGTAGATAACGTCATAAAGATAGTTAAGGACATTACTATAGATCCAAATTATATAGAACTAGAAATCACAGAATCTATATTTATTGAAAGTTATGAAAGCATAAGTGAAAAACTTAATAAGCTTAGAGAAATAGGAATAAAAATAGCTTTAGATGATTTTGGAAAAGGCTATTCATCATTAAGCTACTTAAAGCAACTTCCTATAAGTACTCTAAAGATTGATAAAACCTTTATAGATGATGTATTGGAGGATAATAAAGTATCTCTAGTGGAAAATATAATTGATATAGGCCATAAGATGAATTTGAATGTTGTTGCAGAAGGGGTAGAAACAAAGGAACAGCTGACTTATTTAAATGAGCATAGATGTGATAGGATACAAGGTTACTACTTTAGTAAGCCAGTACCTCATAGAGAAGCAATGAACTTGCTAGCTAAATAAAAAAATAGAATATATCGCCTGCCAGAATTTCTTCACATACGTTCAGAAAAGGCAGATGCGCAAAAAAAATCACTAATGAAGATCGCATTAGTGATTTTTTATTCTTTAGCAAATTATATTTAAGATAAAGCAGTTTGTAAGTATGCGTGGATATGTTAAATGCATAAATAGGAGAAAGAATAAAAAAATAAGAATTATGTCGCCTGCCAGATTTTCCTCATATGCATTCGGAAAGGCAGATGCGCAAAAAAAATCACTAATGAAATTCGCATTAGTGATTTTTTTATATCCCATTTAGGAAAGACTATAAAAGTGTAGGAGGTGAGACTTTTTTTGAAGAAATTAAGTAGCATTTACAAAATAAGTAGTAAGGATATAGATGAATTTTTAGAAGCATCCTATAGAATAGATCCTAAAAAGCAATCTTTAAAAGTAGCACTGGCCTATGCTGTTGCTGGAGTAGTATGGATAATAACTTCAGATACATTATTAGACTTTTGGACAGAACGTGACAATGTTTATGAGAGTATGCAGACTTATAAAGGTTGGATATTTGTACTACTTACTACAATAGTAATATATATTTCCATAAGGAATAGCTTAATGCTGTTTGATAAGGCTATAGGGGAAATATATCATAACTACGAAGAACTTAATAAATCACATAAAACTTTAATTAAGCTAGAAAATGAGATAGAAAGGCAACTTCAAGAACTCCATGTTTTAGCTTTTTATGATTCACTTACAAAGCTTCCTAACAAAATATTGTTTAAAAAGCAGGTAACTAATCTAATTGAGAGTATAGACATAAGGCATTCAAATAGAAGCTTTGCTTTTATTTGCCTTACAATAGATAATCTAAAAGATATAAATGATATTCTTGGTCATCATTATGGAGACTTGTTTATAAAAAACATAGGATACATACTAAAGCATATGTCTGATAGGGATATTAGAGCTTGTAGGCTAAAGGAAGATGAATTTGGTATAATCATTAATTCCATAACAAATAATGATTATATTTTATCAAAAATAAACAAAATACTAAGTAAATTAAATAGAGCTTGGCAAGTTGATAGTCAGGAGTTTTTTATGACTTATAGTTTAGGAGTTTCTATTTATCCGAAAGACGCTAACAATTTTAATGATTTGTTAAAGAATTCAAATATGGCTCTTTCTCATTCTAAGTCAGTAGAGAAAGATGAAATTACTTTTTATAGTAAGAAAATTGAAGAAAATAATATAGCAAAGATTAATTTGATAAATGACATTATTCATGCTATTGAAAGTAGACAATTTACCTTATATTATCAACCCATAGTTAGATTGGATAATAATAAATTAATAGGTGTGGAAGTATTAATAAGATGGATTCACCCTAAAAAAGGGTTTATTTCTCCTATGGATTTTATACCTATAGCTGAAAGTATAGGACTTATAAGTGATATTGAAAGTTTTGTGTTCTATGAAGCCATAACACAAAAAAGTATCTGGCAAAGCTATGGGTATCCACCAATAAAAATGTCCATAAATCTGTCGTCTGAAAGATTAGGAAAGTTAAATATTATAGAGGAACTCAGCAGTTTGGTTGAAAAATTTCATATAAACAAAGAGGAGATACAGTTGGAGGTAACTGAGACTTCTGTGATAGGAAACTTAGATACTGCCTTTGATCTATTAACTAGGCTAAAAAAATTAGGTTTTAAAATAGCTTTAGATGATTTTGGATCAGGTTATTCATCACTTACATATGTTAGCTCCCTACCTATTGATGTAGTAAAAATCGATAAGGAGTTTATAAAATCAAGTATGGTAGAAAGTAAAGATAAGATAATAGTTAAAACAATTATTGAACTAATGCATAACTTAGGCATGGTGGTAGTTGCAGAGGGAATAGAGACTGAAGAACAGAAAGAATTCCTTAAAGAGAATGCTTGTGATATGGGGCAAGGCTACTTATATAGTAAACCAGTACCAGCTAATGACATAGAAAAAAACTTTTTTACAACCTAATATTGAAAGGAGTATTAAAATGTTTGGTAAGTATGTAGAAGTGATTATGACCATAATTTCGATACTTATAGTAATAGCAACGGTAATAGTTCTTATAACAGACGAGAAAGAAGCTTAAGGTAATTAATCTTAAAGTGTGCTTTAAATATTTTAAACATCAGATTAAAATATTTAAGTGAGGTGTTTTTATGGAAGAAAAATATATGAAAGAAGCTCAAAAGTTATGGGCTAAATATAAGTATTGTGTAATGGAAAGGTCTTATAGTCATTATAAAAATATAAGTAAGTATTTTGCAACTGGGGATGTCAACGAAAGCGAGTTTAATAAATTAATAAGTGAAGCTTTGGAGATAGAGATATCAAAAGGTCAGGCTATAAATACTTTGCAGCACGTTTGGGGTTACTTTAAGAAGATTTGCGATGAGAAAGAGAAGTTAAGTTTCTTTTCTTTACTAGAGATGTATGAAAAAGATAAATGTACTTTGACTACTGTTAAAGATATGCTTTATAAGCTATCTGGAAAATATGAAGTGCGATATTTGCTAGATAGCTTTTATTTTAATAATCAATAGATTGCTTTAAGCAAATCTAATTGTATCTGATAGTGAATTAATTTGAAAAACACATAATTTCACATATGTATCTCACAGTTATCATAAAGATTTAACTTATAATAAGATAAGTAATATTGTGATATGAGAGGTGCTATATTTGAGAAAAAAGTTAATATATTTTAGTACTGTAATTATAGTAATTTCTGCAATTATTATAATTTACAATAAAAATGGACAAGCAAAGACAGTTGAAGCAGATAAAACTGTTTCTGAAGTTAAAGTAGATACTAAAGCAGAAAGTACAGCACAGTTAATGTCTGAGCATAAGGAGGTAGAGGAGGAAAAGAAAGCTGAGTTATTAGAATCTCAGAAAGAAAAGGAACAAGCTAAAAAGAATATAGAAAATCTTAAGCAACTAGTAGAGGATATTATTGGAGACAATAAGAATAATATAGGTATAGCATATTTTGATGTAAGTTCGTCTTTAGGCTTTAATATCAATGGAGATCAGATTTTCAAAGCTGCTAGTACAGTAAAGGTTCCAGTAGCAATGGCTGCAGCAGAGCTTATAAAAAATAACAAGCTTAAACTGGATGACCAAGTTAGCTATACTTCTGATGATTATGAGGATGGGGCTGGAATACTTCAAGGATCTAGTAGATTGAACAATCCAATTAAAATAAGTGAGTTAGTGGATTATTCCTTGATATACTCTGATAATATTGCTGTAAATATGCTACTTAGAACAATTGGATCAAATTACAAATATGATTTTATAGAGCAAACAGTTAGTCATCCTGTTAATAGGTCAGCTAATGAAACAACACCATCAGATTCATTAGAGATACTTAAGAGATTATACTATAACTATGATAATGATGATAATTATAATTTAATCATAAAGGATTTAAAAAATACAATATACCATGATAGAATTGACAAATACATACCACAGAATATTGTTGCACACAAGATTGGAGATTATGAAAATTACATAAATGATATAGCAATAGTATACGATGATAAGCCATATATACTAACTGTTTTTACTAAAGATATAAACAATGTTGGTGATGAAATTATAGCTAAGATATCCAAGGTTATATACGATAACAGATAAATATGTACCAATTAAATCCGAAAATATAAATTTTATTATGAAGTGGTACATCTATAGTATGAGCTCTATCCTAAGGCTATTAGCTTAGGATAGAGCTCATAAAATATAATAGAATATTCTAATGTTTTATATGATGAACCTCAGTGTATTAGTTAAAAATAAATTCAAATAAGCTTAGTATTATTAATATTAAAGCAGATATTAAAGGGGCTGTGTTACCAAGTCTTTTTGCTAAGAACTTGCTCCCTAAGATCATGCCAATAGGAATAACTATTATACTAAAAATAAAAGTAACTATAGTTGTATATACAATATTTAGACCAGCAATACTTCCTGCAATTCCTAAACCTACATTATTGATTGCCAATGCTATTGATAATGAAAAGGATTCCTTCAAATCTATTGTTCCTGAATTGTCAAAGTCTGCAACTTCAGGATTGTCTAACAAATTCATGCAGCCTTTTTTATGGTTTCCATTCAAATTTATCTCCAAGGAGGTATCTTTTTTCTCCTTGTAATAATCATATAAAAACCATAGTCCAATCAATAATAAAATAGAACTTCCAATAATATTAGCTGTTTGAGGAATAAGCAGCTTTGCTAGGAACAAACCAAGAGACATAGATATAAATGTACCTAAGGAAGAAACTATACTTATAACCAAATTGCTAAAAAAGCTTATTTTTATATTTTTTACCCCGTATGCTAAGGCCACAGTAAAGTTATCAATACTACTTGTAAGAACAAATAGCATTATAGCGAGCAAACTCATCATATCCCTCCTTTGTGACTTAATTTCAGTATATTTAGATTAGGAAGGATATGTTACATAAATTGGAAGAGGGATGAGCTAAATAATTTAATTAACACTAAACTTTTAAGCACCATTCTTCATTTAAGATGCACCAAAAATCTCTTGCCAATTTGCTAATAATGTAGTCATATGGCAAATAACCATAACAATCTTCTCCCCAAGAACTTCCCCAAGAATTTTTTATTATTAATGCACCTGAAGCTTGGGTGTTGGAAGCCTTATTTATAGTGCAATACATATCATCATATCCTACAGCCATAACTGTTTGACCACCTAAGAGATGGTTTCCTACTGAAGGTATAGTGATTTCACCAGATTCTTCTGAGTGCTCAATACAATCATAAACAGAAAAGCCAAAGACACAAGGAAGTCCCAAGTTTAAATAGTATTTTACTCTATTAAGAAGTTCTTCTTGGGATTTGTTATTTTTATCTAGCTTGAAAAATTTTAAGTTTTCATAGTTTTTTCTAAAGCCATAACAGAAAGCACTAGGCTCCTCGTCAATGTTTTCAGGATCACTAGGGTAATATCTTTCTGGTGGCATTCCAAATAAGGTTAATGAATTCAATGCAGATCTAATAGAAACACCAGTATCTCCATTTAAATTAGATAATTTTCTAGAATTTTTATAGATAAATAAAGAAGCTCCATCAGTATTCCTATTGAGTATTTTATAATCAAAATATTCAACTAAACTAGCTAATGCTTCTGCAGTACAAGAATTCCATAATCCTTGATCCCGTACTGGTGAGCACCAATGTCTTAGGTCAACTAAATTAGGAGGTGATGTTTTTGTTTTCCCTTCAGATATTTTAAGATTATTTATAATAGAGTTAATTAAAGGCGTTTCTTCTGTAAAGTCTCTTAGGTCATGAAAGTCAGGAATCCAGCCTAATTTATGCTGCAGCATTATAATACCTCCTCTTTAAACAAGTGGTTTGTGTCTAGGTGTACTACTTTTAGAATTTTATATTTAAAGTTAAGCATAATAGTATGTGATAGCTTATAAAATAAATTTTCACTAGAATATTACACCTTGAGTATTTCCCTTATATACATATATGCAAGTAAATAGTAAATTGAAATAGAAATAAGTCAAAAAAACTCAAATAAAGATAAATATGTTGAATTATAATTTTCTTTTGTTAAAATATAGTTATAACTAGTTGATAATAATTATATTTTAATAAGAATAGTTGCTAAGAAGAATTTAAAAAATTTGATCTCAAATAGTAGCTGGATATAAGTACTTTTTGGAGACTAATTGGTTTTAAGAAACTATATTTTTTTATTAAAGAAGAAATGATTAAATCACAATATAATATAAGTAAAATAAAATTTTAGAGGTGAAATATAATGAAAGAAATAGTATTTGCAGGTGGTTGTTTTTGGGGCGTAGAAGAGTTTATGTCTAGAATAAAAGGGGTTGTTGAAACAAAAGTAGGGTATGCAAATGGTGAAAAGGTAGAGCCATCTTATGAAGAAGTTTGCACAGGTACTACTGGTCATGCTGAAGCTTGCTATGTAAAGTATGATACAAATGTAGTTACTCTAGACCAAGTATTGGAAGAATATTGGAGTATAGTAGAACCAACGGTTCTTAATAGGCAAGGGAATGACATTGGTCATCAATATAGAACTGGTATTTATTATATTAATGATGAAGATAAAGAAATTATTGTAAAGAGCAGAGATAATAATCAGAAAAATTATGATAAACCAATAGTTACTGAAATAGAACCATTAAAGTGCTTTTATGATGCAGAGGAATATCATCAAAAATACTTAAAGAAAAATCCAGGTGGCTACTGTCATATTAAATTAGATTAGTAAAAATATAATCAAAGGTACGTTCAGTTGTTAAAAAGCAGTATACTTTAGGACTTATTATAAATAGTCTTTAAAGTATACTGCTTTTTTACTGTAAAGTATAGTATAAAATTTTATATTAGCTAAACCTATTAATATCAGAGGTTAAAACAACTTGTTAGGGTAGGAAGTAAAAAATAAAACTTATTTAGCCGCTAGATTTTCTAATATTCATTGGGCAAGGTAGAGGCTCAAAATTAAATGGAACATTCTTAAAAATTTAAATCTAATTTATTAAAAATATATAGCAGATAATGGAATAAGTGAATAGTATATACCAAGTGTTATTAAGTCTAATATACAATTAATTCAGTAAATAGGTACTGGTTTTAACAAGACTTTTATGGAGGCGGGAGATATAGCTATATTTAGACTCTATTTTTAAATAAGCAGTAATTTATTTATATAATATTAGGTAATAAGAACACTTTTATGCTAGCAACATAATATATTATTGAAGTATCTAACGTAAAATGGAATAGGAGGATATATTATGCAAGAAAATTTTGAGGTAAAAGGAATGGCTCCATGCCCTTCACCAATTAGTGATGAATGTATAATTGCTAGAAAAGTATATGGAAAATGCAGACAACAAGATTGTTTAAGACCATTTGATAGCTCAGTAGTAACACCACCTCCAGGAGCAATTGAAATATCATCGTCTAGACTAGGAGAGGCAGCTGCTATATCTGGAGCAGTTTTAGTTGGAACTATAGCTCCAGGAGAAATAATTGCATTTAACAGTACTGTAACATCAGTAAGAATAGTACCAAATTCATTTAAAGTTTCTAAGATAAGAACTACAGTTTCTCCAAGTGCTTTTGGACAAGACGGATTTTATGACGTAACAATAATATATACTTTCACTTATACCCTTAATTTACTAAATGGAGTAGGAGTTGCAATACCAGTAACTTTAGCAGGAACTCCAGCAACTACAATAACTGATATTTGCGCTTACACAACTTATACAAAAGTTCTATCATTATTTGGTGGAGAAGCTAGCGAACAGACAATTACATTAGCTGATACTATATTTGGATCATCGTCAACATATGTAAATGTTGGCAATGCACCATATGCTTTTGTTCAAGCTTTAGCTAATCCATTACAACAACCAATAATTGGTGTTTATGAAAGTGTTCCAGGAACAGTTGAATACCATGCTGATGTGGTTATAGGCTTATTTACAATAATCAAACTTTATAGAATAGTTAATCTTACTGTAAATTCAAGTGGTGACTGCGATATACCTGAATGTGAACCGATTACTGGAGATCCATGCGAATTCTTTAATAGCTTACCATTCCCATTCGAAGATTTTGACCCACCAACAACCTTATAAAGGGATAAGTGCAACTCTCATTATGTGAGATGTTGGCACTTTTTTTATTATAATTATATATTATATTTCTGGTATATCATAGTAAAAAAGTAAAAGTTAAGTGCTCGTCATAACTTCTTTATCAATGTTCATAAAAAGTAGATACACAAAAATATATATTTTGAATTCTTGAAGTTACTACTTTTAACTAGTTAGAAGAGTATAATTTCTTACGATAAAAAAGACACTGAATCGACCATCAGTGACTTTTTTTGCGCATCTGTCTTTAATAATGGATATGAGGAAAAGCTGTCAGGTAAATAAGATTTTTTTTTACTGTTTACCTCAAATATATGTTGTAAAGCCTTGAATTTAGTAGGTTTAACTAGCAAAAAGATTGTACTTTTCTAGACAGTAAAAAGAGGACTGCCTAAGGCAGCCCTGATAAATTATGATATCACTGTAGTTGTAGTAGTTGTTACAGTTATTGGATCTGGTACTTCTTGTGCTACAATGTTAAATACTTCTGGAATCAATGTTGGAG
Organism: Clostridium manihotivorum; assembly: GCF_004015185.1. Classification (GTDB taxonomy): domain Bacteria; phylum Bacillota; class Clostridia; order Clostridiales; family Clostridiaceae; genus Clostridium_AR; species Clostridium_AR manihotivorum. Next base: position 1,814,440 of record NZ_CP025746.1, read on the forward strand.
TTACTGGAGGTGCAACAAGTGGAGCGTTTATAGTTACAGTTGAACCAACAGCAAGAGTAAGTCCTGTTGTAACTACAGTAACTGTAAAGAAATATGATGAAGTATTTGCACACAGTGGAACACCTGGAGTTTCAACAAATTGGAAAGGTAATACATCATATACTGCTGTAGTTGCAATTGCAGCTACAACTAATCCGATTGAATTGAATATTGTCTTTCTTATATTATAAATAGGGGTTGTTGCTGTAGCGCTTCTATAAACTGATAAAATTACATCTATCCCTCCTGTTATAGTAGCAGCTGGAAGAGTTAATGTAAGTGCTAAAGGAATTACGCCTTCTATAAACACTCTTCCACCAGGATTAGTTACAGGTAGAACAATACTGCCTATAGTTGCTGTGTTAGAACCACCAGCAATAATTGGAACTGGTATTGTTATAGGTGCTGTACCAGTAAGTGAAGCAAAACTTGGTGTTGTTTGAATTGATAAAGGTGTAGCCATGGATTAAAAACCTCCCTTTCATGTAAATCTCTATTATATATTATGTTGATTGTCGGATTTTGGTTACTAATGGAGTTGCTTCAAGGCATGTAAAGATTTATATTAAAGTGAATTTAAATATTTAACTTGACTTTTTGTTGAATTTTAGAGGATGGATATTTAACGATTATAATTATTATTATGATAAAACTAAGAAATAAGTTCTTAAGTTTTCGAAAGTTATATATGTAGCACTTAATACTTACATATAATAATTAAATTTTAACAAAGGGTGTAATTTTTTATTATTAAAGAATATATTATACTAAATTGTTTTATAGCAGGTGAGTTGTATGAAAGATTTAAATGTATGTATAATAGCTTTTCCTTCAACCAGTGAAAGCGTCAATCTTTATAAGGTATTAAAAAATAAAAGATACAATGTTGTTATGATACAAACACCTTGTACAATTTCAGCAGGATGTGCAAGATCCATAGAGATTAAAGAAAATGACTTAGAGAATATAATCAATGAAATAAAGACTAACAATATTGAAATTAGAGGAATATTTAGAAAAGCTTTAAGTGAGAGTACAAGAAGGTATTACTATGAGGAATTAAGTTTTTAAATAAGTTTTTTGGAGGTCACGATGGTTTATTTAGATAATGCTGCAACGTCCTTTCCCAAACCTGAGGCTGTATATAATTCTATGTTAGATTGCATGAAGAGATACTGCGCCAATCCTGGGAGAGGATCACATAAAATGTCACTAGAGTGTGAGATGAAAATATTAGATGCCAGAGAGAAAATAAGCAGATTTTTTAATATAGATAATATGATGAATGTTGTTTTTACAAACAATACAACTGAGGGGCTGAATATTGCTATAAAAGGCTTGTTAGGTAATGGAGATCATGTAATTACAAGTTATATAGAGCATAATTCTGTTTATAGGCCTCTAAACAGCTTGAAAAATAAAGGATTGGAAATATCAATGATCCCTGTGGATGGTAACGGATATATTGTAGAACAAATTTTGAAAAAGAGTTTAAAAAAGAATACTAAAGCAGTAATAATAAACCATGGATCTAATGTCTTAGGAACTGTTCAGAATATAGAAGCTATAGGAAAGTTTGCTAAAGAAAATAACTTGTTTTTTATAGTTGATGGAGCACAAACTGCAGGTATACTTGATATTGATGTAAAAGGCATGAATATAGATATACTTGCGTTTCCAGGACACAAATCTCTATACGGTCCTCAAGGAATAGGAGGGGTGTATATATCAAGTGATGTTAATGTTACCTCCTTTAAAGAAGGTGGTACTGGTAGTAATTCTAATATTATGGATCAACCGGACTTTTTGCCAGATAAGTTTGAAAGTGGTACATTGAACACTCCTGGTATAGTTGGACTTGGAGAGGGAGTAGATTTTATTAATAGAATAGGTATAAACAATATAAGAAAGCATGATCAAAACTTATCAGCATATCTTACTGAAGAACTTAAAAAGTTATCTTTTGTAAAGTTATATGGGGAAGAAGATTGTTATAAAAAGTGTCCAGTGGTATCTTTCAATATAGATGGCTTTGATAGTTCAGAGGTAGGAGAAGCGCTAAATTATAGAGACATATATCTAAGAACAGGGTATCACTGTGCACCAAAGATACACTCCATAATTGGTACTACAAACTTAGGTACAGTTAGAGCAAGCTTTGGTTATTTCAATAAATTAGAAGATGTAGAGAGTCTTATAGAGGCTATAAAAGATATATATAAATAGATAAACTTAATATTCAGCTTTAGATATAGGCGCTGTTAAAGTACTGTGTTGAAATTAAGTGGTCAGTCATCCGATGCTTAAACGAGCTTGCGCAAAGAATTAATATGATTTTTTCATATTCCACCGATGTATCACTTCATAATGATTTTATATTTTCAAAATCTCTGCTCAGAAACCAGCAGAGATTTGAAAATAGTTTAATGATTGAAGTGATACATCTTTGGCTAGAATTGTAAATTCACTGCGTTGGAACAGTACCTTTAGAAAATGCTATCTTTACTCCTCGTCATTGAAGATTCTTTTAATGAAAGAGGATTTTTTTTGCTTAGAGGTTAGTTCTTCTATAGAAACATTTAGAGCGTTTATCTGATTGATTAGTTCTGCATTCTTTTGTGTAATCTGAGTGATATTTTTATCTTTAAGGGAAAGCTGGTTTTTAAGAGTTTCAATGGTTCTATTTAACTCTTCTACATGAGAGGTATCCTTTTCTTTTGACAGTGAGGCTTGAGCTATACTGGAAGCTGATTTATAGCTGCTTACTTGGTTTTCTAAGTCGAAAATTACTTTGTTTAGCTCCTCAATCTTATTCTTGTAGGTAGAAACTACGTTATACTTTTCCGTTAAATTCTTTTCTAATTCAGTTATTTTATTCTCTTTACTTAACATATTTGCATATAGGGATGACAGGGTTGATTTGAGTTTTAAGTTTTCCTCATCATTAATTGTTGTTGTTTTGGATAGATTTTTTAACTTATCCTCATTTACAACAGATTTATATCTTAAATCCTTTATAGTAGCTTCTAAACTATTTATTAGCTGTTGTTTATCAAAGAGTTGTTTTTCATATTCTATCAACTTATTAGCTGTTTCTTTCAAGGAGTCGGAGGAATTGGAAAACTCCTTTGCTTCTATACCTTCATGATCTCCTAGAGCAAGGCTATAGTAGTAGGAGCTATCTGTGATTAAACTACCTTCATCATCTTTAGAGAAAAATATAGTGTTGAGTATTATAGGATTATTGCTTTGATAATGGACTTTAAAAGTAACAGAGTTAGGGTTCAAATCAATATCTTTAGAACCACATATACCTTTTAATAGATCTACTGTTTTAGTTGATAAGCTATTTTCACTTACGGAAGTGAAAAAGAATTTACCATGAAAGAAAGCTACAGAGCAAGCTAATAGTTTTGAGTTTACATTTATGGTGTTTCTTACTATATTAGTAGCAGTGCCATAGCCATATTTTAGTTGTCCTCTTCTCTGGCTATTAACTTTATAAGAATAAGCTAGTACCCCACCTTCACCGACTATAAAAGAATAGTCTTCTATAGGGAGATAGGAACTATCCAATATGATGAAGTTCCCCCAGAGATTTTTTGTGGCATCATACTGCCTAAAGCCCAAACAGCTGTTTTTCATTTTTTTATTATAGCATATATAGATATTATTACCCTGCGATGTGGCTATAAATGAATAGGGAAGTGAATTATCAATCAAGTCTAACATTAGTGGAGAGGTAAGTTTTAAATCTGACTTAATAGTCCTATGATATAAAAAAGTTGAGTTGTCTGAGGTTTTTGAGTATATTACGTTAAGACAGTTGTTTAGGGATATTATCTCTATGTAATCATTAGAAATATAATTGGTTGTTATTATAGAACTTGTTAAAGTATCTTTTGTGAGGCAATACATTATTATGCTATTATCAATAGATTGGACGAATATATATATTGTGTTGTCTTTTGTAAGTATAACGCTAAGCAGAAATCTACACTGATCTACTATGACTTTTTCTTCATTAAAAGAGTTATTATTAAAGATCCTGAGACACACTTGCAATTCATTTTGATAAAGATACCAAATAGAATCGTCTATCTCCAGAGCGTATTCTTTATATTTATTTGCTAGCATTACAATAACATCCTCCATAAAATTAATTAAACCTGCTTAATAAAATTAGAGTGTTTTAAAGTACTGTACTTTTTAAAATATAGTCTTAAAATAAAGCACATAAAGATAAATGCAAAAAAAGCATAGAAGCTTTAGTTTAATAATATAAGCAGTCATAGTATAGAATATGCTTTCATAAGGCATCTATATTACTTGAAGTCTTCATTATTCTTATTATTTAGTTTTTGCAAATCTTCTATTATAGAATCTTTCTCTAGGGTTATATTAAGAAGATTAGCTATTAATCCTTCGTAGTACCGTACAGTTCTATTATTAAAATTCATAAGGGAAGTTATTTTTCGTTCAAATTTCTTATTGTTTTCTGAAAGAGTAGCTTTAAGGTTGTCTATTTCAAAATTTTTTTCATGTAGTAATTTAATATACTTTAATGAAAGTGTGTTTATGGTGGATAACAAATAGTTTATCAGTCTATCATTTTTTTTCATACCTTTTATAACTTCTACTTCTTTAACGGGTACTTCCTTAACTTTGGGAAGTTCATTTATTGAAGCTTTAGTTGAAAGTCTTTTACATAAGAAGCAAGTAAAAACCTCCATAGAAGTGTTGTTTATTAGTATTACCCCTGGGATATTATGCTTTATATCGAAGCTAAAAGTAGCTGGCCAATTTCTTAAATCTTCGGAATTAGTGATATAAACTCTATCTTTTCTGTTCCAACATATATAAAACTTATTTTTATAAAAAGAAATTAAGGGTTTCTGAACAGTTTCTTTGAGCTTTATTAGTGACTCTTCTGAAAAAAGAAACTTGTCCCTAATTATATTTATAGACTTATGAAAAAGAAAAATATCTCTTTCAACTATCTTATTATAAAACAACTCAATTTGATCCTCAGAAGTAATGACATTTAAAGAAAAAGCACCTGGAAGGTTAAAGTATCTTATTGCAGCAAAAAAGCTTTCATCAATGATTCTCAGAGAGTATAGACTTTCCTTATTGTCTTCGCAAATTAGCATAATTACTTTGTTATCTAAAATTGCAGTATAGAATTGACGAACATACTTATAACAATTAATTTTGCAAAGTTCATATATTTGACAACTGTTTGACACAATTCCATGGTAAATATATGTTATAGTATCATTTAAATTAGCTTTGCTATAGAAAAAGTGGATTAGGTTGTCCAAGATTTCCATGGACAAGCAATTTATGTTTTCAAAGGAAAAGTTATTTGCTTCGATCCAAGTAATATTAAGTTCATTCATCTGTGATAGATTAATTTTTATTAACCCTAGTTTTGAAGCAAAGGTATGAAATAGTATGAAGATAGAAGTAGTGTCATATTTTACTTCAAAGGCTTTCACGTTTTGGTGAAGAGTTTTATGAAAGTTAGAGTTGAATAGCTCTAGTTCTGAGTTCTTAGAGGTTATGTAGAATACTTCTCCATTACTATTAATGACATAAAGTTTTTTACTATTCATAAAATCACCACCCATTACTATTTAGTACAAGACTTAAACTTGTCCCAATATCAAATTATGATTAAATTATAAGATTTAGCACTGAATGCTTATTAATAATGATAGGAGAATAAATATGGTACTATGCTACTTTGTGATTATAAATATAATTGGATTCTTTATAATGTATATCGATAAAAGAAAAGCTATAGAAAGAAAATGGAGAATTTCTGAAAAAAACTTGTTTTTAATTGGAATAATAGGTGGAAGTTTAGGTGAGATTATCGGGATGAATTTATTTAGACACAAGACTAAACGTTGGTATTTCAAATATGGACTACCATTTTTATTTTGTTTACAAATAATATTATTAATTTTTGGGGAAAATATTTTAAGAAAATAAGAATTTGGCATTTAAAATAAAAAAAAAGATAAAAATATCAACAGCTAAACGATTACATTTTTTATATATAAATAAACAGTGTTATTAAAATAGGAAAATATAAAAACCTACATACCAGCAGACTTGATTTTTTTTAGGTATTGAAATATAGTATATAAGGATTTTCAACTGTATTAAACTAAGAATTTTCATGTTTATTGTTGTAAAATATAAATTCTAGTATATTGGTACTAATAAAAAACGGGAGTGAATTACATGGGGAATTTATTTATTTATTATGTAACCAAAGTATTTCAGAGCTTAGTCTATACACTTACTTTATATTATTTAATATTGAGCTTGTTTGGACTTTATAGAAGAAAAGAGAATAAAAACTATGTTCCAAGCAAAAAGTTTGCTATGATAGTTGCGGCTCATAATGAAGAAGTGGTTATTGCAAATCTAATAGAAAGTCTGCAGCATCAGGATTATCCTAAAGAATTATATGATATTTTTGTAATTGCAGACAATTGTACCGATAAAACAGCAGAGATTGCAGCAAAGCATGGTGCTAAAGTTTTCGAAAGAAACAATAAGGAAAAAAGAGGTAAAGGTTATGCCTTAGAGTGGATGTTCGATAAGATATTCAAAATGGACAAGAAGTATGATGCAGTTGCCATATTTGATGCAGATAATTTAGTTTCACCTAATTTTATAAAAGAAATGAATTCAAAAATGTGTGATGGATATAAAGTTGTACAAGGATATTTGGATAGTAAGAACCCAGGAGATTCTTGGATAACTCAAAGCTATTCGGTATCATTTTGGTCTTCAAATAGAGCGTTCCAACTGGCAAGAGCAAACTTAGGTTTATCAAACCAAATAGGAGGTACTGGATTTGCTGTGGATGTAGAAGTTCTTAAAACCTTAGGTTGGGGAGCTACTTGTCTTACAGAGGATTTAGAATTTACCTGTAAGCTTGTTTTAAACGGTGAAAAAGTAGGCTGGGCACACGATGCAGTTGTTTTTGATGAAAAGCCTCTTACTTTAAAAGACTCTTGGAATCAAAGAAAAAGATGGATGCAAGGTTTTTCAGATGTAGCTTCAAGATTCTTTGTTAAGCTTATTAAGAAAGCAGTTAAGGATAGAAATTTCGTAGCTTTTGACTGTGCCTTATATGTGGCACAACCATTTATGACGTTGCTTTTAGCTATATCACTTTGTATTACAACACTGCAAAGTTTCCAAAATGCATCTGAAAGTTTTCACTTTGGATTTATACAAGTATTCGGTATGTTCCAGTTTTTATTAACTCCATTTTTACTTATACAAGATAAGAAATTTACTAAGAAGTTTTTTGCTATACTTGTTTTATATTCCACTAATGTAATTATAATGCCATTAGTAATAAATGCTTTTGGTGAAAAGCAGTATTTGATTATTGCTGGTATGTATCTTTTATTTAATGTAGCATGTATACTTCTTACATTGGTTACTATGGGAAAAGATTCAGCCTGGGCTTTCTTTAGATATCTGTTATATAGTATATATACTTTAACCTGGGTACCTATTACTGTACAAGGAATATTGAATAGAAATAATAAAGAGTGGTCACATACTAAGCATGTGAGACAAATTGGAATATATGACGTATAAGAAAGTGTAGCAATAAAATACCCAATGCAATGGCATTGGGTATTTTATTCTTTATTGATAGTAATTTAGACTTTAGATTAAGTTTCAAATAGATATGAGGAGAAGTTTTAAATAATAATGAAGAAGTAATTGCAAAAATATTACAATTATCTTGATAATGAGTACAATATTAATTACAATTACAGAATGTAGTATATATTTTTTGTTCTTAAAAAATTGATTGAGATTAAATTCTATCTTTGTAATGAATGCGAACAAACGTTTGACATAGAGGGAGAAATTATTTATACTTTCTTAATGAGGAAGCAAAGTTTAATAAGATTTAAGGGTTTAAGCGGTGGATACGAAAATTAGTATATAAGATGTTATATATAGGTATAAATCACTTTGGAGGTTAAATATGGAGAAAGAAATTTTGAATAGCAGTTATGATGTTACAGACTTAACTTCACTTGAAAAACTTGAGCCAGTAAGAATAAGACCAGGTATGTATATTGGTTCTACTGGAAGCAAGGGACTTCATCACTGTGTATGGGAAGTCTTGGACAATGCTATAGATGAAATAACAAATGGTTTTGGAGATAAAGCAGTGGTTATCTTGAATAAAGATAAGAGTGTAACTGTTCTAGACAATGGTAGGGGGGTTCCTACAGGAATACATCCTATAAAGAAAAAGTCTGGTGTTGAAATGGTATATACTGAACTCCATACTGGAGGAAAGTTTAATAATAAAAACTATAAAACTTCTGGAGGTCTTCATGGTGTAGGGGCAGCAGTAGTAAATGCATTATCAAAATGGCTTGAAGTGGAAGTTTATCAAAATGGAAAGATATACAAACAAAGATTTGAGTATGCCATGGATAAGCAATTAAAGAAGCTTATGCCTGGGACACCTGTAACTAAGTTAGAGGTAATAGGCGATACTGAAAAGACTGGTACTAAGGTTACTTTTATGCCAGACGATGAAGTGTTTTCCAGTACAGATTTCAAATTTGATGTTATAGATGAAAGACTTAAGGAATTAGCTTTTCAGAATAAGGGAATACGTCTTCAGTTTATAGATGATAGAAAAGAAGAAAGAGTGGAAAAAGAATACTACTCAGAAAGAGGTCTATTAGACTTTATAGACTACTTGAATGAGAGTAAAACACCTATTCATCCAGCACCTATACTATTTGAAGGGGAGAAAGAAATAGATGGATTGAAGATGTATGGAGAAGCATGTATACAATTTACAGACTCTTCTACTGAGTATATAGCTAGTTATGTAAATAATATTCCTACCACTGAAGCTGGAACTCATGAAACTGGTTTTAAAACTGGTATGACTAGATCTTTTAAAGAATGGGCTAAAAAACTGGGACTAGTTAAAGAAAAGGATAAAGAGTTCGAAGGAGACGACCTTAGAGAAGGTATGACTGCCATAGTAAGAATAAAGATATCTAATCCTATGTTTGAAGGTCAGACCAAAACAAAGCTGGGCAATAACGAAGCTTATACTATGATGAATGAGCTTGCTTACATACGATTTTCAGAGTGGATCGAAGATAACAAAGAAACTGCTACAGCTATAATCAATAATGCCCTTGATGCAGCAGCCAGAAGAGAAAAGATAAAGAAGATAAATGAGGCTGAGAAGAAAAAGATAGGTAAAGGTACAGCACCTCTGGCTGGTAAGATAGCTGTATGTACACTAAAAGATAATACACATACTGAGTTCATAGTAGTTGAGGGAGATTCCGCTGGTGGATCTGCTAAGCAGGCAAGAGATAGAAGATTTCAGACTATAATGCCTTCTAAAGGTAAGATAATGAATACAGAAAAGCAGAAGTTAGAAAATGTTCTTGCCAGTGAAGAGTTAAAGATTTTTAATGCTGCCATAGGCACTGGTACGCTGGACAATTACAAAGAGAAGGATTTAAAATATGATAAAATCATAATAATGAGTGATGCCGATGTTGATGGTTATCATATTAGAACCTTATGGATGACATACATTTATAGATATATGAGACCACTTATTGCAAATGGTCATCTTTACTTGGCACAGCCTCCACTATATAAGGTCTATAAGAATACAAAAAGTGGAGAGGTTTTTCAATACGCTTATAGCGACGAAGAACTTGAAAAAGCAAAGAAGAAGGTTGGAAAAGGTGCTCTGATACAGAGGTATAAGGGATTAGGAGAGATGAATCCTGAGCAGTTATGGGATACAACCTTAAACCCAGAAACAAGAACACTTTATCAAGTCAATATAGATGATGCAGCAAAGGCTGAAAAAATGGTTTCTTTATTGATGGGAGACGTGGTTGAACCAAGAAAAAACTATTTGTATAAGTATGCTGAGTTTTAGACGGGGGGAATAACTTTATGGCAAAAAAGAATGAGGCAATTCCAAAGGACAATAATATAATTCCAATAGCTATAGAAGAGGCGATGCCTGACAACTATCTGCCATATGCAGTAGAGGTGGCTAAGGATAGAGCACTACCAGACGTAAGAGATGGACTTAAACCTGTTCATAGAAGAATTCTTTACGGAGCATATCTTCTAAGAGCATTTCCAGATAAGCCTTACTATAAATCTGCTAGAATAGTAGGAGATATATTAGGTAAGTTCCATCCTCATGGTGACTCATCAGTTTACGAGGCTATGGTAATACTTGCTCAAAACTTCACAACTAGAGAGCCTTTAATAGACGGACATGGAAACTGGGGCTCTATTGATGGTGATAGCGCTGCTGCTATGAGATACACTGAGGCAAGGCTTTCTCCTATTGCTATGGAGATGATTAAGGATATAGATAAAGGCATAGTAGATATGGTTCCTAACTACTCAGATACAGATTGGGAGCCTAAGGTTTTACCTAGTAGATATCCTAATCTTTTAGTTAACGGTGCCTTTGGTATAGCTGTTGGTCTTGCTACTAATATACCTCCTCACAATCTTAAAGAAGTTTCTGATGGAGTTTTTGCTTATATTGAAAATCCAGAGATAACTACAAAAGAATTGATGCAGTTTGTTAAGGGACCTGACCTTCCTACAGGCGGTATACTTATAGGGAAAAACTCTATGCTTTCAGCCTATGAAACTGGTGAGGGAAAAGTTTCTTTGAGAGCTAAAACATCCATAGAAAAGCTTGACAATGGCAGAATAGGTATAATTATTACTGAATTCCCATATAGAAGAAATAAGGCCAAGTTGCTTCAGCTTATCTCAGAAATGACTGGAGATAAGAGACATTCTAAGGCTTTGGAAGCTATTACGGATATAAGAGATGAGTCTGATAGAACTGGTATAAGAGCAGTTATAGAACTTAGAAAAAATGCAGATGAAACTGTTGCAGATAAGGTGCTTAAGTATCTATTTAAAAAGACAGATCTTCAATGCAATATTAGTTTTAACATGGTTGCCTTGGCAGATGGTAAGCCGGAGACTATGGGCTTAAAAACTATAATTGGGCATTATGTGAATCATCAGAAGGATATTGTTAGAAGAAGAACTATAAGGGAATTAGAAGTAGCAGAAAAGAGATTCCATATAGTTGAGGGCTTCATAAAAGCCATAGATATAATGGATCAAATCATAGAGACTATAAGGGCATCAAAGTCAAAAAAAGATGCTTCTATAAACTTGATAGATAGATTTGGATTTACTGAAATTCAGGCTGAAGCAATATTGGAGCTTATGCTTTATAGATTGACTGGTCTTGAAATAAAGGAGTTCCAAAAAGAACATAGAGAATTAGAAAAGCTAATAAAAGCTTTAAGAAAGATATTAAGTGACGAAGGCGAGCTGCTAAAAGTAGTTAAGGAAGAACTTAAAGAAGTTACTGATAAGTTTGCTAGTCCTAGAAGAACCGCCATTATAGAAGATGACAGTGAGGCTAAGATAGATATAGAAGAGCTTATCATAGAAGAAGATGTTATGGTAACCCTTTCAAACGACGGATTTATAAAAAGAGTTCCACTAAAATCTTATAATAGGTCTAACTCTAACCCAGAAGATATAGAGTATAGAGAAGGCGATTACCTTAAGTATATATTTACTTCAAATACAAAGGAGAGTTTGATTTTCTTTACGGATAAAGGAAATATGTATCAGGTAAAATGTAATCTTATACCTGAATATAAGTGGAAAGATAAAGGTGAAAGGGTAGATGACATAATAAGAGGATTATCCTTAGAAGAAGAAAGTGTTGTTATGGCACTTTCAGTTGATAACTTTAGTCCAAGTAAGCTATTTAAGTTTATTACTTCCAAGGCTGTTATAAAGAAAACTTCTATGGACAAATTTATTACTGCTTATTCGAAGCTTTTAGCAATAAGGCTTAAGGACAATGAGAAGCTTGTTCATGTAAGCTTAGTAGATGCTAATGAAGAAGAAAAAGTTATTCATATAAAGACTAAACTAGGATTAGATTTTAAGGTTGAAGAGCCTATTGTAGATGCAGTAGACAGAAATATAATGGGTGTACAGCTAAGTACAATAAGTCAAGAAGATGAGGTTTCTTTAGTAGAGTATGTCAATGAATATGATTTTGCTGATTTTGTTGTGGGAGTAAATAAAAAAGGCAACTTGAAGGTTTACCAAAAAGCAGCAAGGGATGCATTCATGAAGACCGCTACGGTTTCAAATGAACAAATTATGATATTTACCTCGAAGGGAAATGTTTATAAGATACCTAGTTATATGATACAAAACCTGTCGGAAGAAATTAATATAAGCTTATTAGTGGATGGCTTTGAAGACAGTGAAGAGGTAATCAGCGTCTACTCAGAAAAGGACTTTAATGATAAAAAATCTGTCATATTCTTTAGTAAAAATGGTCTTGTAAAAAAGACATTAATGAAAGAGTTCGAAGGCAACGCCAATTCTTTAGTGGCATACAAGTTGAAGACTGACAAGGATGAACTAGCTTCTGTAAAAGTTTATGATAATATAACCGGTATAGATATATTGATGGTTACTAAAAAAGGAATGTTGATAAGATTTGCTGAAGAGAATGTATCTCCAATGGGAAGGGTAGCTTCAGGAGTTACTGGTATAAGCTTAAAAGAAGATGATCAGCTGGTTTTTGGAACAGTTTTAAAGTCTGTTATTGAAAGTAAAAATAACAAGGGGTATAATGAAGTTGCTGTAGAAGTAACTTATGCAGAAAAAGTTATATTATTTTCGAGTATTGGTGAGAAAAAAGAACTTATGCTTAATGATATTAAAATACAAAACAGAGCTGGCAGAGGTAACTGCGTATTTTCTGTAGTACCTAATGAGTATATAAAAGAGGTACAGCTTAAATAGGAGGTATTCTATGAAAAAGGTTTTATTATTACTTGCAGAGGGCTTTGAAGAGATTGAAGCGCTAACTGTAGTTGATGTACTTAGAAGAGCTAATGTTCAATGTGATACCTGTAGTATTAAAGAGAGAGAAGTTTCAGGCTCTCATGATATTGTGGTTCAAGCAGATATTACTTTGGACAATGAAGAGCTAAATAGCTATGATGCCATTGTGCTTCCAGGAGGAATGCCTGGGGCAGCTAATTTGAGAGAAAACATAAGAGTGGTAGAACTTGTTAAGGATTATTACGCTTCAGGAAGAATAGTTGCTGCAATCTGTGCTGCACCAATAGTTTTAGCTAAGGCAGGAATAATTGACGGTAAGCTTGTAACTTCATATCCTTCCTTTGATAAACAATTAGAGCATTGTATTTATAAAGATGAGCTAGTTGTGGTTGATGGTAATATTATAACTAGCAGAGGACCTGCAACTGCATTACCTTTTTCCTATAAATTACTTGAGAAATTAGGTTGTGACACAGAGGTAGAGGACTTAAGAGAAGGTATGATGTACAACTTTTTGATGGATAGCAAATTATAGAATTTTCTTTCAGCTAAATAAGTATTAAAGGTTATGTCATTTTAATAGGGTCTTTAAAACATAAATATTTTTGTTCCTAGGGGAGATCCTCTAGGAACTTTTAAATTCTCTCTTGGAGGTTTTTATGGAGAAAATAGTTTTAGATAATGGTGTTAGACTTCTATATGAATATAGAAGTGCTGATATCACTTCATTTTGTATTGGCTTTGAAGCGGGAGCAAATATGGAGCAAGGATTTAATCTAGGAACCGCTCATGCTCTTGAACATATGCTTTTTAAAGGAACATCAGAGTTAACTGAAGATGAAATTAATTTAAGAAGCGATAGATTATTCGGTTTTAACAACGCAATGACAAATTTTCCATACTGTATATACTATGGAACCACCGCAAATGAAGATTTTGTAGAAGCCTTTTCTTTATACTCAGATATAATAATAAATCCAGCATTAAGTGAAGTTGGATTTAAAGAAGAGATGGATGTAATACTTCAGGAATGCAAGGAATGGAAGGAAGACTTTGAACAGTATTGTGAGGATGAGATACTATTCAATTCTTATGGAAGAAAAAGAGTTAAAGAAATAATAATAGGTACCGAGGAGTCCATAAGGAACATTACTCTAGCTGAGCTCAAAAGGTTTTATAATAAATATTACGTTCCGAAAAATTGTGTGATTTCAGTGGTATCAAATATTCCTTTAAAAGAAATTATTGATGTAGTAGAAGCTAGATTTAAAGAATTTAAAGGTACTTATACTGAGGTTATATTTGATAATGAAGATATAAAGGAAGGAACGTACTATAAAGAGATAGATGGCTTTGAAGGAGCTAAGCTTCAATATATATTTGACATAAGCATGCTTAATCATAAAGAAGTTGAGGCTCTTAGAGTATTTAATACTTGGTTTGGTGAAGGCGTAAGCTCTAGACTTTTTGATGAGGTTAGAACTAAAAATGGATTAGCATATGAAGTTTCTAGCTTGATAAAAAATGAAAAAGGAATAAAGCTGTTTTCTATAAACTGCAGCACTTCAAAAGTTAATGTAGAAAAGACCATCAATATAATAGATGACCTCATCAATACAGCTGCTAAAAACTTTGAAAAACTAAGTGAAAAAGATATGGCCTTTTTAATAAAGAGGCTTAAACTGAAAAGATCCTTAGAACTCGAAAGAAGTATAGTTCTAGCTAATAGATTGACTATCTATGAAATCATGTACGGTGATGGAGATTTAGTTAATGCTGAATTAAAATTTAAATACAAATTAGAAGTTAAAGATATAATAGAAGTTATAACAAAGGTGCTTGCTAAAGGTTCAAAGCAAGTACTATGGTGATGGAGAGATGTATGAGTGAAAATTGGCTTTTAATAAACAAAGGAATAGCAGAGGCTAATAGATTAGTTAGTGAATTGAATATAAGTCAATTTACTTCTAGACTATTGGTAAATAGAGAAATAAGTGACTTGAAGCAAGCAAGGAAGTTCTTGTTTGGAAATATTGAAGACTTGCATGATGGTCACTTAATGAAGGATATGGATAAAGCGGTAGCTATAGTAAAGAATGCTATCCATAACAATAGTAAAATGGTGATTTATGGAGATTACGATTGTGATGGAGTAAATAGTACTGTAATTTTCAATAATGCATTAAGAGTCTGCAAGGCTAATTTTAGCTACTATATACCTAATCGTGAGGATGAAGGCTATGGTATGAATAGCAATAGAATAAAAAAGCTTAAAGAGGAAGGTTATGAACTTATTATAACCTGTGACAATGGTATCGCAGCCTTTGAACAAGTGGAATTAGCAAAAGAATTAGGTATGGGTGTTATAATAACAGATCATCATGACATACCAATTTTTAAAGAAGCTGATGGAACAGTGATAGAAAAATTTCCAGAGGCCGATGCTGTTGTCAATCCAAAGCGCCCTGACTGTCAGTATCCATTTAAAAAACTTTGTGGTGCAGGTGTAGCTCTTAAGTTTGTACAATGTCTTTATGAAGCTTTAGGGATACCTAAGGAAAGGTCTTATGACCTTTTGGAATTTGCAGCTATAGCTACGGTGTGTGACGTAGTAGATTTGGTTGATGAAAATAGGATAATAGTAAAAGAAGGTCTTAAAAGAATAAATAAAAGTGAAAACTTAGGGCTTAAGGCTTTGATGAAACAAACTAATTTAGATGATAAGACTATAAGTGCCTATCATTTAGGATTTATAATAGGACCTTGCGTAAATGCTACAGGAAGACTTGAAACTGCTGATCTATCTGTTGAGCTTTTGCTTACAACAGATACTGAGAGAGCAAATGAATTGGCTAAAGAGCTTCATGAGCTTAATCAAAGAAGACAAGATATGACTACAGAAAGTGTAGAACTTATAGAGCATCAGATAGAACAAAATAATATGACAAAAGATAAGGTCTTAGTGGTATATAATGATAGGATACATGAAAGTATAGCTGGTATAGTGGCAGGAAGAATAAGAGAAAAGTATAATGTTCCAGCTATAGTTTTGACCAAGGGAAAAGAGATGGCAAAAGGCTCTGGAAGGTCGATAGAAGAATATAATATGTTTGAAGAACTTTCAAACTGCAAGGAGTACTTAGATAAGTTTGGTGGGCATCCTATGGCGGCAGGGTTGTCTATAGAACTTGATAATATACCAAAGCTAAGAGAAAAATTGTTAAAGACCTGTAGGTTAAAGGATGAAGATATTGTTCCTAAGATAAGAATAGATCTAAAGCTTCCCTTATCATACATTAACGAGCAAGTAGTCAATGAACTTGAAGAGTTAGAGCCTTTTGGTAAAGGAAATACTACTCCTATATTTGGAGAGAAAAACGTTGAAGTATTAAGGCTTTGGACCATAGGGAAAGAAAAGAATATATTAAAATTTAGATTCAAGATATTAGGCAGTAATTATAGTATGGATGGTATATGCTTTAATAAGTATGAAGAATTCAAAGAGCAGTTTATTAATAAGTACGGTGAAGAGGCCTTTTTAAATATCTTAGATAGCTCCTTCTGTAACTTCAAGATGGATTTTCTTTTCTACCCTTCTGTTAATGAATACAATGGTAACAAGAGTCTTCAAGTTATAATAAAGAGTATAAGGCTGTAGTTGCTTTTAGGAGCTGTCGAACTAATTGATTAGTGCACAGCTCCTTTTTGTGTGCCCAGCATGGGCAACAACTTGGCGGTGAAAGTCCGCTGTGGGCTTGGTAGTGGGAACCACTAGCTAAGGGCAAGGGTGTCCATCGTGAGGTGGAATCTGAAGGAAGCCTAAGGCAAAATCTCGGTCTGAGGGATACGAACTACATATAAGGCTTACTAGGGACGGACGAGTTTGCAAAACAAAACAAAGTCCTACACTATCCCAAATTTCTAGGAGTAAATGTAGCAGATATATGAGATGAAGGTTGTTGTTCTTACCTGGGGAGGTCTGATAGATACATTGCTGATAAGATGAATTTCTAAAGCGATAACCTACATAGTGATATGTAATTGAACTATCAGAAGTCAGCAGAAGTCATAGTAACTCCGCTAATCGCGATAGCGGATGAAGGACTGAACTTTAAGGAGGTTTTCAAGTTTGAAAGTTTCGCAGAGTACTCAAAGATTGCAGAAAACTAAATACTTAGGCTCTAGTGCCCAAGATAGAGTGGAACTCGAAGATAAGCAAAGAGTGCATAGAGAATTCTCGGCAACTCCAAAGGAGAAAATCAGTGGATTTGAATATGGCTCACTAGAAAGGATATTATACAAGGATAATATGAACTTGGCTCTTAAAAGAGTAATATCTAATAAAGGTAGCCATGGCGTGGACGGAATGACAGTTTATGAACTTAAACAATTTCTGAAAACAAACTGGGTATCTATTAGAGAGAGTATTCTTAATGGTGAGTATAGACCAATGCCAGTTAGAAGAGTAGAAATACCAAAACCTAATGGTGGTACTAGACTCTTAGGTATACCTACAGTTTTGGATAGACTTATCCAACAAGCTATTGCTCAAGAATTAAATAGTATCTATGATAGAAGATTTTCTGAAAGTAGCTTTGGTTTCCGCCCTCAAAGAGAAAGTGCTAAAGACGCAATTAAGAAAGCAGAGCAATATATCAATGATGGCTATAGGTGGGTTGTTGATATGGACTTAGAGAAATTCTTTGATAAGGTTAACCATGATATCTTAATGTATAAATTATCAAGAAGCATTAAGGATAAGAGAGTATTATCCCTAATAAGGAAATACCTTCAGTCAGGAATAATGATAAATGGTGTAGTGGTAAGAAATGAAGAAGGAACTCCACAAGGAGGACCGTTGAGTCCATTGTTATCTAACATAATGCTAGATGAACTAGATAAAGAGTTAGAAATGAGAGGTCATAAATTCTGTCGCTACGCGGACGACTGTAATATCTATGTTAAAAGTGAGAGAGCAGGTAAAAGAGTCATGGAGAACATAACTGCTTTTATTGAAGGCAAGCTCAAACTTAAAGTAAATAGACAGAAGAGTGCAGTAGATAGACCTTGAGAAGAAAATTTCTAGGATTTACATTAAACCTAATGTATGGAAAAGCATATGCATCTATATCAAAGCAATCACTGAGTCGACATAAAGATAAAATCAAAGAGATACTATCTAGGTCAAAACCGATGACTTTGGAACAAAGAATAGAGAAGCTTAACTTAATTAATGTTGGGTGGATTAACTATTATGGAATAGCCAAATGCAAAGGAATAGTAGAACACATAGATATTTGGATAAGGCAAAGATTAAGAATGTGTATATGGAAACAGTGGAAGAAAGTTAGAACTAGATATAAAAACCTTAAGAAGCTGGGACTTGAACACTATCAAGCTATAAAGTTTGCCAATACCCGTAAAGGATACTGGCGAGTAGCAAATAGTGCGATTTTAAACACAACTCTTACAAATCAATTCTTCTCGGACATAGGATTGAAAAGCCTAGTGCGTCAATATATTAAAATTCAATCAACTTAAGGAACCGCCGTGTACCAGACCGGTACGCACGGTGGTGTGAGAGGACGCTGAATAAAATAATTATTCAGCTCCTACTCGATTACATAAAAATAAATCCAGCATTCGCAGGGGTGCTGGATTCAATAGATTTGTATTCGCGCTATTTCTGATTTGAGAAAATCAAGCAATGCCACATACTTTTTGGCATCTTATATGTAATGATATACCACTTTAACCTGAACTCTATCTTTAAAACGTCTTTAGTTTTGAAAATTAAAAATTGATAATATAAATTTCATTATGAAGTTGTATAACCATAAATAAGCCTCAACCCCCATTTTTACTATAAATTCTTAAGAAGTTATAAATATAAGAAGTTATAAATATAAAAATATAAGTTTTTATAAAGTAATAAATTTGGTATGCATTTAATGATATTGAAGTTAAATGGTTATCATCGGATGACTGACCACTTAATTTCAACACAGTACTTTAACAGAGCCTAAAATAAAGTTTATAGACTCTTTTCGTAGTCTTCGATCATCTTTTTAACCATGGCTCCTCCAACTTTACCACATTGGTTTGCAGAAACATGACCATCAGCTTCTGAAACTGGAACACCAAGCTCCCTTGCTATTTCATATTTAAATTTAGCTAATCCATTTTTGTTATCTGGTATTAATATCTTTCCTGGCATTATTAATCACTCCTTTTTATTAATTTGATTCCTATAGTAATTATTATTTTTGGAGTATCAATTAAAATTTATATATCAATAATAAGAACTCTTTAATAGTATTGCTGAAAGTAAAGATTATATGCTCGTACTTGTATAATATTGGTTTAGCAATTGGTGTATGGGTTTTTACTTTTTTCTAGTTTACACATATACTTCTTTAGAAATAAAAAATCATATTAGTTACTTGTCCAATATCGTTAATGAATCCGATGAATGACCACTTAATTTCAACAGTCACAAAATTAAATAAAAAAATAAGTTCATCTTTTATAAGGATTTTAATATAATATAGATGGTTATAATTGAAATAGTGCAAAGTTTTAAGGGGATGATTTTTTGAAGAAATATAAAATTATTATGACTGGAGGAGGAACAGCTGGGCATGTTACTCCTAATTTAGCTTTAGTTCCAGAGCTTTTAAAAGAAAATTTTGATATAAAGTATATTGGTAGTAAAGACGGAATGGAAAAAGATATAATCAAAAAAGCCAATATAGAGTACTTTGGCATATCTAGTGGTAAACTCAGAAGATATTTTGATTTAAAGAACTTTTCGGACCCATTCAAAGTGCTGAAGGGAATGCTAGAAGCTTATAAGATAATAGCAAAAGAAAAGCCTGATGTAGTTTTTTCTAAGGGAGGCTTTGTTACTGTTCCTGTTGTTATAGCCGCATCTATAAAAAAAATACCTGTTGTGACTCATGAATCTGACATGACTCCAGGGCTTGCAAATAAAATTGCAGCTCCTTTTTGTGATAAATTATGTGTGACTTTTCCGGAAAGTCTAAAATACATAAAGGATAATAAAGGGGTATACACTGGTACACCTATAAGAAAAGAACTCTTTGACGGAAGCAGGTTAAAGGGGAAAAAAGTCTGCGGCTTTACTGATGATAAACCGATTTTATTCATAATAGGTGGAAGTCTTGGCTCAAGAGCTATAAATGAAGCTATAAGAAGCTCTTTAGATGAGCTGCTAAAAAAATATAATATTATTCATATCTGTGGAAAAGGAAACTTAGATTCAAAGTATAAGGATTTAAAGGGATATGTTCAATTTGAATATGTTTCAGAAGAGCTTCCAGATTTAATGAATGCTGCTGATTATATTATTTCAAGAGCCGGAGCTAATGTGATATGGGAAGTATTGGCGCTAAAGAAACCAAACATACTTGTACCTTTATCCGCTAAAGTTAGTAGAGGAGATCAGGTGTTGAATGCAGACTCCTTTAAACAGAATGGATATAGCTTAGTTATCCAAGATGAAGAACTAACTAAGGAAAAACTTATTGAACAACTAGACATATTAGCAAAGGATAAAAATAAATTTATAAAAAATATGAGAGAAAGTCATGGTAAAAATGGCGTTTCTAATATAGTATCTGTAATATTAGAAGCAGTAAATGGGAAAAAGAGCAATTAGTATAGGCTCGTAAATTTTTTTATTGTTTCAAATTTATGTTATATACGGGCTTTGTTTAAGTATTAAGGAGATTTCTTTGTACTTTGGAGAATAATATTTCTAAAAATGCGGAATTGAGAGAAAATTTAAACAAAAAAATGATTTTTCAGAATAAATAGCATTAACAAGCAATCAAGGGATTTTATAATGAAAATAGACGGTATTAGGCAAGTTTCTGCTGTTTAAGAATTATTTTCGTAAATATATTAGAATATGAAACTTGAAAAAAATTTTCCATACTGTATAATATTTATGTGGACAAAGGGCAGATTTGTAGCCACAAGAAGTTGTTAAGAATTTAACAAGCAAATGAGGTGCTGTTACGATGAAGAAAGTATCAATAATTTACTGGAGTAACGGGGGAAATGTAGAAGTCTTAGCAGATGCAATAGCAGCTAGTGCTACTGAAAATGGAGCGCAAGTTACCATAAAGCATGTAACTGATGCTACTGTTGAAGATGTTATGAATGCTGATTCCGTTGCTTTTGGAAGTCCATCAATGGACAATAATAGAATTGAACAACAGGAGATGGAACCTTACATAAACCAATTCAAGTTGTTGCCTAACAACGGCAAAAAACTAGTTTTATTTGGATCATACGGTTGGGATGAAGGTCAATTCATAATCGATTGGTCAGATAGAATGAAAGATTATGGGTTTGATGTAATTGATATTCTTGCAGTTAAAGAATCACCTAGTGATGCTCAGATTGAAAAGGCGAAGATGCTAGGAGAACAACTTGCAAAATAAAACTTTCACTAATAATCAAAAATAACAGTCAATCTTATTTTTCTAAAAATTAATTTTTTAGAATATCTCATCATACAAAACAAATATCATAAAACAATTTAAGAAAGAGGGGTCAGCGCGATGGCAATTAGAAAGATGAAAACTATGGATGGTAATACTGCTGCAGCTCACATAGCATATGCATTTACAGACGTAGCAGCTATCTATCCAATCACTCCATCATCACCAATGGCAGAACATGTTGATGAATGGGTCGCTCAAGGAAGAAAGAACATATTTGGACAAACAGTTAAGGTAATGGAGATGCAATCAGAAGCAGGTGCTGCTGGTGCAGTTCACGGTTCATTACAAGCAGGAGCTTTAACTACTACATTTACAGCTTCTCAAGGTTTATTATTAATGATACCAAATATGTATAAGATTGCTGGTGAGTTATTACCAGGAGTATTCCATGTTTCAGCTAGAGCTTTAGCTGCAAATTCATTAAATATATTCGGTGACCATCAAGATGTTATGGCTGCAAGACAAACTGGTTTTGCAATGTTAGCTGAAGGTTCAGTACAAGAAGTTATGGATTTATCAGCTGTTGCTCACCTTACAGCTATAAAATCAAGAATACCATTTGTTAATTTCTTTGATGGATTCAGAACATCACATGAAATACAAAAGATAGAAGTTTTAGAGTATGATGAACTTGCTAAACTTCTTGATACTGAAGCTGTAGAAGCATTCAGAAGAAGAGCTTTAAATCCAGATCATCCAGTAACAAGAGGAACAGCACAAAATCCAGATGTATACTTCCAAGAAAGAGAAGTTGTTAATAAATTCTATGATGCAGTACCAGAAATGGTTGAAGGCTACATGGCTGAAATGACTAAATTAACTGGTAGAGAGTATCATTGCTTCGATTACTATGGAGCACCAGATGCTGACAGAATTATAGTTGCTATGGGATCAGTTACTGACCTTGTAGAAGAAACTATAGATTACTTAAATGCTAATGGAAACAAAGTTGGTCTAGTAAAGGTTAGATTATTCAGACCATTCTCAGTTGAAAGAATGTTAAAGGTTATACCTTCAACAGTTAAGAAGATAGCTGTTTTAGATAGAACTAAGGAACCAGGATCAGCTGCAGAACCATTATTCCTAGAAGTTAAGAATGCTTTCTACGGAAAAGAAAATGCTCCAGTTATAGTTGGAGGAAGATATGGTTTAGGTTCAAAGGATACTGTTCCAGCTCACATAGTTGCAGTTTATGAAAACTTAGCTAAGAACGAGCCTAAAGATGGATTCACAGTTGCTATAGTTGATGATGTTACTAATACATCATTAGATGCTGTAAGCAATGATATAGATACTACTCCAGAAGGAACTAAAGCATGTAAGTTCTGGGGACTTGGATCAGACGGTACTGTTGGTGCTAACAAGAGTGCTATAAAGATAATCGGAGACCATACAGACATGTATGCTCAAGGTTACTTTGCTTATGATTCAAAGAAATCTGGTGGTATAACTGTATCTCACTTAAGATTTGGTAAGAAGGCTATAAAATCACCTTACTTAATAAACAAGGCTGATTTCGTTGCTTGTCATAACCAATCATATGTGTACAAGTACAATGTATTAGATGGATTAAAGAAGAATGGAACATTCTTACTTAGCACTATCTGGTCACCAGAAGAATTAGAAGAAAAGTTACCAGCAAGCTACAAGAGATATATAGCTACTAACAACATTAAGTTCTATACTTTAAATGCAGTTAAGATAGCTCAAGAAATCGGTCTTGGTGGAAGAATAAACATGATAATGCAATCAGCATTCTTCAAACTAGCTGATATAATCCCTGTAGAAGATGCAATTAAGTACTTAAAGGACGCAGTTGTTTCTTCATATGGTAAAAAGGGACAAAACGTTGTAGATATGAATAACGCTGCTATAGACAAGGGTGTTGACTCAATTGTTGCTATAGAAGTACCTGCTAGCTGGGCTAATGCTGTTGATGCAGAAGTTGCAGATGCAAAGGTTAAGCCAGAATTCGTAACTAAAATAGTTGAACCAATGAACAGACAAGAAGGAGATTCACTTCCAGTTTCAGCATTCTTAGGTGGAATGGAAGATGGTACTTTCGAAAATGGTACAGCTGCTTACGAAAAGAGAGGTATAGCTATAAACGTACCAGAATGGCAAGCAGATAAGTGTATACAATGTAACCAATGTTCATATGTATGTCCACATGCTGTAATCAGACCATTCTTATTAAGTGAAACTGAAAAGAACAATGCTCCAGAAGGAATGAAGATAGTTCCAGCTAAGGCTCTTAAGACTGCTGAACCAATGTCATTCACAATGGCTATAAGCCCACTTGATTGTTCAGGTTGTGGAAACTGTGCTCAGGTTTGTCCAGCACCAGAAAAGGCTCTAATCATGAAGCCACAAGAATCACAACACGTTGAAATACCAACTTGGGAATATGCTACTGAAAAGGTTGCTCCAAAAGCTAACCCAATGAACAAGAACACATTAAAGGGAAGCCAATTTGAACAACCATTACTTGAGTTCTCAGGTGCTTGTGCTGGTTGTGGAGAAACTCCATATGCTAAGCTTGTAACTCAATTATTTGGTGATAGAATGATGGTAGCTAATGCTACTGGATGTTCATCAATTTGGGGAGGATCTGCTCCTTCAACTCCATACACTAAGAACCACAATGGACATGGTCCAGCATGGGCAAACTCATTATTCGAAGACAATGCTGAATTTGGAATGGGTATGTATCTTGGAGTTGCTGCTATAAGAGAAAGATTAGCTGTAACAGTTAAATCTGCTTTAGAAGCTGATTTAAGTGAAACAACTAAGGCTGCTTTAGCTGACTGGTTAGAAAACATGAACAACGGTGAAGCTACTAGAGACAGAGCTAACAATGTTATCGCTGCTTTAGAAACTGAAACTGCTGAAATAGCAAAAGAAATATTAAAAGAAAAAGATTTCTTAGTTAAGAGATCACAATGGATCTTCGGTGGAGACGGTTGGGCTTACGATATCGGCTTCGGTGGATTAGACCACGTTCTTGCATCAGGAGAAGATATAAATGTTCTTGTATTTGATACAGAAGTTTACTCAAATACTGGTGGACAATCATCTAAGTCAACTCCAGCTGCTGCAATAGCTAAGTTTGCTGCTAGCGGTAAGAGAACTAAGAAGAAAGATCTTGGAATGATGGCTATGAGCTATGGTTATGTATATGTTGCTCAGATTTCTATGGGTGCAGATAAGAACCAAACTCTTAAAGCTATAGCAGAAGCTGAAGCTTATCCAGGTCCATCATTAATAATAGCTTATGCTCCATGTATCAACCATGGATTAAAAGCTGGTATGGGTAACAGCCAATTAGAAGCTAAGAAAGCTGTTGAGTCAGGATACTGGGCTATGTACAGATTTAACCCAGCTCTTAAGGAACAAGGAAAGAAGGCATTCTCACTTGATTCTAAGGAACCAACTGCTGACTTTAAGTCATTCTTAATGGGCGAAGTAAGATATGCTTCACTTGCTAAGGCATTCCCAGAAGCTGCAGATGCTTTATTTGAAAAGACTTACCAAGATGCAATGGAAAGATTAGAAAACTACAAGAGACTTGCTACTCAAGAATAGTTTTTAAAGATATAAAAGGATCAGTCTAACTGGTCCTTTTATTTTTTTAAAATGAGGATGCGCAAAAAATATAGATTGATTGAATTAAAAATATCAGTTTGCTAAAACTATTTAAGAAAATAAGGCTAAGATTTCAGGTGTTATTAAAATTATTTTGTAGAAATTAATATATTAGCCCTTTGACGCTTATGCAAAGAATTAATATGGAGATATCCAGTATTTAGGTGGATTGTGTAGGTTGAAAATAATAATATTTATTATTGAGTAAAAAAAGCTTTTATTAATCGTAATATTAGGGTAAAATTAAAACATACTATTTTATTAAAGGAGGTGAATTTCACACATCGCTTAGATTGTGTGAATCACATATGTCAGATAAAGAAAAGAATACTTGCGGATGTGGCTGTGGCTGCGAAGAAGATAATAATTTAGAATTAGTAAAAGAAGAAAATACATGTGGTTGCGGCGACGAAGATTGTGGCTGTGAAGATGAAGGCTGTGGATGTGGTCATGACCATGATCACGAGCATGAAAGCTTTGTTGTAGACTTAGAAGATGAAAATGGCAACGTAGTTAGTTGTGAAGTTATAGATGCTTTTGAGTATAAAGAAAAAGAATATGTTCTAGTTCAAAATCCTAATGACGGATCAGTATACTTATTCAAATCAGAAGGCGAAGAAGGCGAACTTGCTATTCCTGATGATGAAGAATTTGAAGAAGTTACTAAGTATTACGAATCTGAATTAGCTCAATAGGAATAAAAAGGTGGTTTATACCGCCTTTTTTTATTGCCCAATAATTTCTAATGAAATCAAAGCTTTAAAATTGTATGTAGTAAAAAATAAAACTTATTCGCCTGTCAGAATTTCTTCACGTACGTTGAGAAAAGGCAGATGCGCAAAAAAAGTAGCTGAATAAGATCGCTTCGGCTACTATTTTACTGTTTAGAGCAGTATAATTTTATTGCTAGCTAAACCTAGTAATATTAAGGGTTTATAACAGCTGTTTAGGGTAAACAGTAAAAAATAAAACTTATTCGCCTGCCAGAATTTCTTCACGTACGTTCAGAAAAGGCAGATGCGCAAAAAAAGTAGCTGAAGAAAGTTCGCTTCAGCTACTTTTTTATTATCACATAATTGTATGGTAATTGTTTATTAATATATAATATATATAGGAGTTATTGCTTTAATATGAAAAACCTTGAAGGTTTTATTTATTTCACACAGTAATTAGGCAGAAAACTTCAAGTATATTTATTATATAGAGGAGAGTAAAAAATGAGTGAATGTTATTCAAATAAATTTATTTTAAATGGAACATCTAGAGATATAGAAAAGTTTGACGATAATATATTAAAGAGAAAAGGAATAGTCTATGAAGTTATAAGAGTTATAGATGGAGTGCCACTTTTTCTTGAGAAGCATCTTGAAAGAATGAATAGATCTTTTTCTTTGATAGGTAAAGAGATAAAGCATACTAAAGAAGAGATTAAAGAACAAATAATGTCACTAATAAAAGAAGTAAATATATTGAACGGCAATGTAAAGCTATTAATAGATTCTGAAAGTATGGAGAAAAATCTTCTAGTTTACTTTGTTAAACATTCTTATCCTACAGTGGAGCAATACAAAGCTGGCGTTAGTACTACACTATTCTTTGGTGAAAGAGAAAATCCAAATGCAAAAATAGTTAACACTAATTTTAGAGAACAAGTAAATAAACAAATAGAAAAAGCTGATGCATATGAGGCTATACTTGTTGATAGAGATGGTTTTATAACTGAGGGAAGTAAATCTAACATCTTTATGGTAAGAGGAAAAGAAATATTAACTTCGCCATTAGAAGATGTTTTACCAGGAGTTACAAGGGGCTCTATTATAGACATATGTAAAGATAATAACTTTTCTATTAAGGAGGAAAAAGTATCATATAAGGATATTGTATTTTTTGATGGGATGTTTATTACAGGGACTTCTCCTAAAATACTTCCTATTTCAAATGTTGATAGAATAATTTTAAATTCGTCAGAAAATGAAATTGTTTTAGAACTAATTGATCTATATAATAAAAAGATTGATGATTATATAAGAAAATATAAATAGGAAGTTTAGTTAAATTATAATTTCTATTAAAAAATTAAATTACAATTAAACCTTAATATGGTATACTAAAAGCAACAATTAATGATTGGGGGAGTTATAAATGAAGGAATATTTATATGAAGCTTTCACAATTGAAGAATGTATACGGCTAGCTGAAGATGATCTTGATATATCTTCTGACGAGTTTGATTATGAAGTCGTCGAGAAGAAAGGAATGCTTAAGAGAAAATATAAAATTAAGGTTTTTCCTCATGAAAAAGATGGTGAGAACGATGGAGTTGTCTCTATCAAAAATGGGGTTTTTAAAGTAGTTGATCCCAAAAATCAAGGCGCGCTTGCTAAAATATATGTTTCAGATAATATTAATCTTTATATTGATGATAAAAAAGTTGAAGATTTTTGTAATATATCCGAAAATAATGTTATAAGGTATGATATTATAAATCAAGAAGCTAAAAGAGAGGTTAATATAGTAACATCTAATGATGATATGACTGCAGTGGCTTCTATAAAATATATACCTAAAAGAATATATATGATATCTGATTCGGATAATACAAATGTTTTAGAACTTAAACTTGAACTGGAATATGAAGAATATCCTCCTAAGTATACAGAAATCGAAATGAAAAAGATTTTGGCTGAAAGAGGAATTGTAAGTGGTCTGATTCTTGATAATCTAAAACAACTATGTTCTGGTAATACTGAAAATGAAGTATTAGTGGCAGAAGGAAAAAAGGCAAAAGAAACGATTCAAGATGAAATAAGCTTGCTATTCAAAGGCAAAGGTATCAAAACAGTTGATGACAATGAAAAGGTCGACTTTAGAAATATGAACTATACTCCTAATGTAGCAGAAAATGAGATTATAGCAGTTATAAAAAAAGGTGAAGAAGGTAAACCTGGCATAGATATTTATGGTAAGATTATTAAAGTTGAACCATATAAGGAACTAAAATTAACTATAGGTGATGGCTGTAAACTAGATGGAAGTAATGTTGTTGCTTGTATTGATGGAAGACCAGAGTTCAAGAACAATATTATTACTGTTAATAGAATATATGAAGCAACCTCAGACGTAAATATGGCTAGTGGTAATTTGACCTTTACAGGAGATATACATATTGGAGCAAGTGTAAGCCAAGGTATGACTATTAAGGCAGGAAAATCAATTAGCATTGATGGGGCTGTGGATGGATCTCATATTATTTCTAACGACTCAACAGTAATTAATGGAAATATAATTGGTTCTACTATTGAGGCTGGTGGAAAAGACTTTTTAGTACAACAGCAAATTGAAGCTTTAAATGAGCTTAAAATATCAATAGTAAACCTTTCTAGCACTGTGTTAGAGATAAAAGAGCATAATCTATTAGGAGCAGGTAGAACCGATGGTGAAATAATAAAGGTTTTAATAGAAAATAAATTTAAGAATATTATCACCAATTCGCTGAATATAATAAGACTTTTTTCTAAGGGTGATGAGGCTTCTAAAACCTTAAGTAGGTTGGTTAGGCAGATGCTTATAGGCCTAGGGCCAACTACTATAAAGCACTATAGTGAGTTGGACAAACTAGTGGTTTTATCAGATAACTTGATTAAAGGCCTTGAAGGTAGTGTGAATGTACCAGCGGATATAATTATTAACTACTGCCAAGACTCTACATTAAGTTCATCTGGGAGTATATACATAAATGGTAAAGGTCAGTACATATCACACTTAACATGTAGTGGAAGTATAATTTTCACTCAAAATGGAAGTGTATCTAGAGGTGGATATCTTAAAGCTGAATCAGAGATAAGATGTAAGACTATTGGTAGCACTGGTGGTGTTAAAACCAAAGCTTCTGTAGCAAAAGGAGGACATATATATGCAGATATTGCATATCATAATACGATTTTTGTAATAGGAGAAAGAGAAATAATTTTAGACGAACCTTCAAGGAATCTTCATGTATACATGGATGACCTTGGAGATATAATAATAGATAAGCTTCGTTTATAAGGGGGATTACAATGGCTAACAAAGAAATTAAATTATTAATTTTCAGTTTGAATGGAGAACATTATGCAACAAACATAATGGATGTAGAAAGAATATTAGGTTATGAAGCACCTACAGGACTTCCAGATGCACCAAGTTTTGTGGATGGGGTTATTAACTATGAGGATAGTATTCTTCCTATAGTAAATCTATCTAAGAAGTTTGGTTTTGCTACAAAGCTTAATCTAGCTGAAACAAAGATTATAGTAGTTAAGGAAAGTGGATCTAAGATAGGTATTATAGTAGATAACGTATATGAAGTAAAAGATGTTGAGGTCGATTTAATAGAAAACCCACCAGCGATAGCATCAAATATTTCTAGAAGATATATAAAAGGACTGATAAGGTTAAAAGATAACATAGTAATCCTGTTAGATTTATCTAAAATCTTAACAGAGGAAGAAAAAAGCAAATTGCTATAAGGTGGTTCTATGATAGATGCAGAAATCAAAGTAGGTATTGCTGATTTAAATACAGTAAAATATCCAGATAAGATAATGACTATCGGACTTGGGTCTTGCGTAGGTATAGCAGTATATGATAAGGTCAAACAAATTGGTGGGCTATCACATATTATGCTTCCCGATTCTACTCAGTTTAAGGATGTAAAAAATCCTTACAAATTTGCAGATTTAGCAATACCTATTCTAATTGATAAGATGGAGAAGTTAGGGTGTCAAAGGAGAAATTTGATTGTTAAGATCGCTGGTGGAGCATCAATGTTTAATTTTTCTGATAAAAGCATGATAAGTGATATTGGAAAAAGAAATGGAGAAGCAGTAGAAAAAGCACTTAAAGCTATACAGCTTTCTGCGGTAGCTTCGCACTTAGGCGGCAATAAAGGAAGAACAATGGTTTTAGATTCAAAAAATGGTAAGGTAATAATAAAGATTGTAGGACAAGGTATTATAGAACTTTAATGGAGTGATAATCTTGAATAAAATAAAAGTTATGGTAGTAGACGATTCTGCACTTATGAGAAAGATAATTTCTGACATGATAAATGAAGAGACAGATATGGAAGTTATAGCTACAGCAAGAAATGGTGAGGAGTTCGTTGAGAAGGTAGGAGGTTATAATCCAGATGTAATTACCTTAGATGTAGAAATGCCAAAGATGGATGGTATAACTGCATTGAAAAAGCTTAAGCTCACTAACAGAAATGCAAAGGTTATAATGCTTAGCAGTTTAACAACTAGTTCCTCAAGAACTACATTAGATTGTTTAGATGCTGGTGCAGCTGACTTTGTTTCTAAGCCATCAGGCTCCATATCATTGGACATAAATAAAGTTAAATTAGAACTTGTACATAAAATAAGAGCAGTGGCATCAATAAAAAAATCATTATTTGATTTTAAAGTAGAAAAGAAAGAACCAGCAAGGTATGTAACAAATAGTAGAGCAACAGGTAAGATTGAAGCTGTAGTAATTGGTGCCTCAACTGGAGGACCAAGAGCTTTACAAACTGTGCTCACAGAACTTCCTGGAGATTTAGGGGTTCCGGTATTAGTAGTACAGCATATGCCAGCAGGGTTCACAAAGACTTTCGCAGAAAGATTAAACAATCTCTGCAACCTTAAGGTGGTTGAGGCTGAAAATAATATGAATATCGAGAGAAATGTAATATATATAGCACCAGGTGGATTTCATATGGAGATTTCAAAAGATAAAAAGATATCTTTGAATCAAGAACCTAGCATCTGGGGAGTAAGACCAGCTGTAGATAAATTATTCCATAGTTCAGCTACTGTATATGGAAAAAATCAATTGTCTGTAGTGCTGACAGGAATGGGAAAAGATGGAGCTCAAGGCACAGTATCCATAAAAAATGCAGGTGGACATACTATTTCTGAGGATGAATCAACTTGTACTATATATGGTATGCCTAAAGCTACCTTTGAAACAGGAAAAGTAGATGAAGTATTGCCTTTAGGATATATAGCAAAAAAAATAGCTACATTAGTGAAAGGATAATAGGTGAGTTATGGATTTCAATCAGTTTCATCAGTGGGTACATAAAGAACTTGGAATAAATTTGTCAGCATATAAACCAACTCAGTTAAATAGAAGAATTGAAAGCTTAATGACAAGATTAGGCGTTAAATCTTTAGATGAATATACAAAGCTCATAAAAACTGATAAAGACCACAGACAAAAGTTTTTAGACTTCATAACTATAAATGTTACAGAGTTTTTTAGAAATCCAGAGCTTTTTGAAGAGCTTGAAGGTATTTTAAAAAAGGAAGTAGCGTCTAATAACAGTCTTAAGATATGGAGTGCTGCTTGTTCTATAGGATGTGAACCTTATTCTATTTCTATGATTTTGAATAATATTAGTCCAACTGGTAGACATAAGATAATTGCCACTGATATAGACAATACAATACTTACAAAAGCTAAGCTTGGTGAGTATACTGACAACGAAATGAAAAATGTAAAGCAAAAAGAACTAGATAAATATTTCAAAAAAGTAAAAGATAAATATCATATAGATCAAAGCGTTAAGAATATGATTACTTTTAAGAAACATGATCTTATACTTGATAGCTACGAGAACAATTTTGATTTAATTGTTTGCAGAAATGTTGTTATTTACTTCAATGTGGATGTGAAAAATGATATATATAAAAGATTTGCAGCCTCACTTAAAAAGGGCGGATTACTATTCGTAGGAGCTACAGAAAGTATATATAACTATAAGGACTTTGGTTTTGAAAAAGCTTCTACTTTTATCTATAGGAAGCTATAATATATCAACATAATTATAGTAATACTAATAAATAGGTAGAAATTTGTAGGATTATAACTAAAATAGCTTTAAATATGATGATAAATTATATACAATAATTAATAGAATTATTTACTATAAAGAAATGCAACCTTTTATACGATTATTAAAGTGTACATAATCAATAACATTCATATTTTAATTAAGATAATAAGTTTTATGAAAATAAAAAGTTAATTAGAAATACTTCTTTTTAAGCAACAATCTGTGAACCTAGATGATTATAACACAGTAACTTAAGTATGCTTTCACAGGAGTGCAGAAGCCACAACAAATATACTTGTTACGTGCTTCGGAGAATAACAGGAGGCGTAACAATTGATAATTGTTACGTGCTAATAAGGAATACAGGAGGCATAACAATTAATAATTGTTATGTGCTAATAAGGAATACAGGAGGCACAACAATTGATAATTGTTGTGTGCTTCGGAGAATAACAGGAGGCGCAACAATTAATAATTGTTGTGTGCTAATAAGGAATACAGGAGGGATAATTATGGACACATCTCAATATCTTTCAATGTTCTTAGAAGAGTCCATGGACAATTTACAGACTCTAAATGAATCTCTACTTGACTTGGAACAAAAGCCAGATGATATTGATAAGTTAAATGAAATATTTAGAGTAGCGCATACTATAAAAGGTATGGCTGCAACTATGGGATTTAGTGATATTGCAGAACTTACACATAAAATGGAAGATGTACTCTCAAAGTTTAGAGAAGGGGAACTTAAGGTTACTCAAAATGTTGTTACTGTTCTTTTCGATTGCTTAGATACTCTTGAAAGAATGGTCAATAATATCTCTGAAGGTATAGAGGAAAAGGTTGACATAGAAAAGATAATGAAGGATTTGCATGATATAAGTTCTAATGAGCAAGAAGCAGCTCCTTCAGTAGTAGAAGAAGTAGCTGTTCAGAATACAGATTCTTCAAATTACATAATAGACATTAATGAATATGATGTTAATGTAATTAAGCAAGCTCATGAAAAGGGTTATAAAGCTATAAGGGTATTTATAGCGCTTAGTGAAAATACTTTACTTAAGTCAGCTAGAGCTTTCTTAATATTTAAAGAACTAGAAGAGCATGGAGAAGTAATAAAATCCTATCCTTCTACAGAAGATATAGAAAATGAAAATTTTGATTTTACTATAGAACTTATTGTAATTACAACCTTAGAAACTAGTGAAATTGAAAAAATTGTAGAAAATATTTCAGAAGTGGATAAAGTTTCCGTAGAAGAAGTCGAATTAAAAATAGATAAGGTAAATGAAGTTGCAGTAACTAAAGAAGAAGTTAACACAGTTAAAGTAGATGAAACGTCAAACACAGTGGCTCCTAAGCCTATAGTTACAAATAAACCAAAAGCTGAAGAAAAGAAGAGTGGAAATGCTGCTCCTCAAAAGAAGGTTCATCAATCAGTAAGAGTTGACTTAGAGAGATTAGATAAGCTAATGAACATGGTTTCAGAGTTAGTTATTCACAGAACCAGACTAGAGCAGATCAGCACAAGTTATAGAGCGCCAGAATTGAATGAAACTCTAGAACAAGTTGCTAGAACTACTTCTGATTTACAGGATCTTGTAATGAAAATCAGAATGCTTCCTCTAGAAGTTGTGTTCAATAGATTCCCAAGAATGATAAGAGATTTATCTGTAGAACTTAACAAAGACATTAACTTCATAGTAGAAGGTCAAGATACAGAGCTTGATAGAACTGTAATTGATGAAATTGGAGAACCGTTAATCCATCTACTTAGAAATGCTGCTGATCATGGTATAGAAAATAAAGAAGACAGAGCTAAATCAGGAAAAGATCTTATGGGAACTGTCAAACTTTCTGCATATCAAGAAGGAACAAAGGCAGTAATTAGAGTTGAAGACGATGGTGCTGGTATAGATGTAGAAAAAGTTAGACGTAAAGCTGAAAAAATAGGTATAAACACTGAGGGAATGACTGAAAATGATATAAAGAACTTAATTTTCTCTCAAGGCTTTAGTACTAATGAAGTTGTTACTGATATATCAGGAAGAGGCGTAGGTATGGATGTTGTTAAAACAAAAATATCTGCACTTGGAGGAACCGTTGATGTAGTAAGTGAAATAGGTAAAGGTTCGAGCTTCATAATAAGATTACCGTTGACACTTCAAATAATTCAAGCATTGCTTGTTAAGGTTGGAGAAGAAACACTTGCTATATCTCTTGGATTTATAGACAGAGTTATCGATTATAAAGAAGAGAATATTAAGAAAACTAATGGAAGAGAAGTTATAGTTTATAGAGATAATGTAATACCTCTAATAAGACTTAATGAAACTTTACAAATTGACACTAGCAAAAAGGATAAGAATTTTATTATAATAGTTAAGGTCGGAGATAAAGTGGTTGGTCTTTTAGTTGATTCATTACTAGGTCAACAGGAAATAGTAATAAAACCTTTAGGAAAGACTCTTGAAGGACTAAAAGAGTATATAGGAGCAACCATACTTGGTAATGGTCTTGTTACACTTATACTTGATGTAGGTGCTTTAATTTAGAGCCTAGAAGGAGGATTGTGATGGATTATACGCAATTAAGTGCACTTCAGCTGGATGCCCTTAGGGAAGTAAGCAATATTGGTGCAGGAAATGCTGCCACAGCTCTTTCTCAATTGCTAAATAGAAAAATTGACATGACAGTTCCAAATGTTAAAGTAATAGATTTTATGGATATTTATAACTTTGTTTCCGAAGAAGAACTTGTGGCTGCAGTATTAGTCAAAGTTCTAGGAGATACGCCAGGAAATATATTATTTGTATTTGAAAAATCGACAGCTTCTAATATAATAGAAGTGTTGACTGGAATGAAAGAAGACGATTTTAGTGAAATGGGAAGTTCTGTCTTATGTGAGATAGGTAACATTATCTCTGCAGCATATATGAATGCTATTGCAAGACTTACAAATTTGAGTATCATGCCATCAGTACCAGCTGTGGCCTTTGATATGCTCAGTGCAATTTTAAGTGCTACATTTGTAGAGTCAGCTCAGTATTCAGATAATGTATTAGAAATTGAAACAATGCTATTAGGTGAAGATGCAGAAAATATAGGTGGACATTTTTATTTTGTTCCTAATCCTGGATCTTTAGAAAAAATATTAAATTCAATAGGTGTAATATAGATAGGGGGATTCTAAATGGCTAGAGTATTAATTGTTGATGACGCAGCATTTATGAGAATGATGATAAAGGATATACTTGAAAAGAATGGATTTGAAGTTGTAGGTGAAGCAAGCAATGGAATTAAGGCTGTTGAACTTTACAAAAAGGAAAAACCAGATGTTGTAACTATGGATATAACAATGCCTGATATGGATGGTATTGAAGCAGTTAAGAACATAAAAGCATTTGATCCAGCAGCAAAGGTAATAATGTGTAGTGCAATGGGTCAACAAGGTATGGTTATGGATGCTATAAGAGCAGGCGCAAAAGACTTTATTGTAAAGCCATTCCAAGCAGACAGAGTACTGGAAGCAATAAAAAAGGCAATCGGCTAAATGAGGGGGCATGAAAATGCAAGTTGTTGTATTTAAGATTAGTGATGAACTTTTTGCAGTAGAAACAGCAAAGGTTCTGAGTATTACTGATATGACCGAGGTAACAAAAGTTCCTAAAGCCCCAGTCCATATAAGAGGACTAATAAATCTTAGAGGTAGCATAATACCGCTATTAGACATAAATCTACTATTAAACATACCAAAGTCTCTAAAGGATCAAAGTAATATAATAATATTAAATGTTGATGATGAGCAAGTTGGTATATCAGTAGATGAAGTGGAAGAAGTTTTAGAAATAGATGAAAAGCTACTTCAAAAACTTGAAAATGAAAGATATCAAAGCTATGTAAAAGGTATAGTGAATTTTGATGATAAACTAGTTACATTAGTAGATATAAATAAAATACTAAAATTTTAATTAGTGAAGTGAGGTAAGAGTATGGCAGATGTATTATCACAAAGTGAAATAGACGCCCTATTGTCTGCCTTGTCTGCTGGAGAACTTGAGCCAGAGGAATTGCAAAAAGATGAAGAAAAGCAAAAAGTTAAGGTGTATGACTTTAGAAGTCCTCAGAAGTTTTCTAAAGAACATATAAGGACTCTTGAGCTTATACATGATAATTTTGCAAGAATAATATCTAATTTTCTTACTGCTCAGGTGAGAAAAAATACAAAGGTTAATATAGAAAATATTGAGCAGGTAACCTATGAAGAATTTATTCATAGTGTATCTAATCCTACTACGTTACTTTTGTTTAAGATGCCACCATTAAATGGTTCAATTCTCTTTGAGATGAATCCAAGTTTCTCCTTTCAGGTAATTGATATATTACTTGGAGGAACTGGAGAGCGAAGACATGTAAGTAAAGAATTCACGGATATAGACAAAAATATCATAATACAAGTAGCTACAGGGTTACTGTCCAATTTAAAGCTTGCTTGGGAAGATATTTTAGAAGTGGATATCGAAGTAGAAAGCTTAGAAACTAATCCTGCTCTTAATCAAACTCTGGCTCCAAATGAACCAGTTGCGCTTATAACTTTCTCTGTAGAAATGGGTAAAAGCAATACTTTTATAAACCTTTGTATTCCTTACCTAAGTATAGAGAAATTACTTGATAAGTTAGTTATGCAAAACTGGTTCCAGCCAGATGCTGATGAAGATAGAGAGCATACAAGAGAAGACTTGAAGAAGAGATTAGATTCTGTAGACGTTAATCTTATGGTTGAGCTTGGTAGTACAGAAGTTAGTGTAGATGAATTCTTAAGACTAGTAAAAGGCGATGTCATTAAGCTTGATAATAAATATAATAGCCCTGTAAAAGTAATTGTTGAAGATGAAGAATGTTACCTGGCTAAACCAGGTATTGTAGGCAAGAATATGGGAATAGCCATACTAGACGTTATAGGTAAGGATGTGGAAGATTATGAGTAATGGATTTCTTACACAAGAAGAAATAGATTCTTTGTTGAATGGTCCATCAACACCAGCGGAGTCCACAACAGGTAACACTGAAGAGGGTATAACAGATATTGATAAAGATCTGTTAGGTGAGATAGGAAATATTTCAATGGGGTCAGCCTCTACAGCTCTATCCCAAATAATTAATCAATCTGTTAATATTACTACACCAG
Organism: Clostridium manihotivorum; assembly: GCF_004015185.1. Lineage (GTDB taxonomy): Bacteria > Bacillota > Clostridia > Clostridiales > Clostridiaceae > Clostridium_AR > Clostridium_AR manihotivorum. The sequence goes on from NZ_CP025746.1 coordinate 1,851,683, forward strand.
TGGTAAGTACAACTACATTGGGAGAGCTAAAAGAACAGTTCCATATACCTAATATAGTTCTTGAAGTTGAATATACTTCAGGTATATTAGGAAAGAATATATTAATAATGCAAATTAACGATGCTGCAGTAATAGCAAATTTAATGATGGGCGGAGATGGTACTGTAAGTACTACAGAGCTGTCAGAGATAGAGCTTAGTGCAGTTCAAGAAGCTATGAATCAAATGATTGGATCAGCAGCAACTTCAATGGCTACTATGTTTGCTAGAGAAGTAAATATATCTCCACCTATTTCTAAAACTTGGGATGAAGAAAACGAACCGGTTTCAGAAGGTATTGGAGAAGATGATCCTCTAGTAAAAGTATCATTTAAGTTAACTATAGGTGATTTAGTAGATAGTAATATAATGCAGTTACTACCTTTGAAAACTGCTAAAAAGATTGTTTCTATAATGATGGGAGAAGAGCAGCAAGCAGAACCAGCTAATGAACAGCCTAAAGTGCAAGAAAGAGCACCACAACAGGAAGTTCGAGTAGCTAGTAATCCTGAACCATCTAATACATATCATGCCCAAGAAAGTCACAATGACTATAATCACTTTGTACAAGAAAAACCAATATATCAAGAGCAAAGAACTCCTGTGGAAGTTCATCAAGCATCTTTTGATAACTTAACTTCAAGTCCATCTGGACCAGCACATAAAAATATAGATTTAATATTAGATGTTCCATTAGAAATATCTGTGGTTCTTGGTAGAACTAAGAAAAGTATTAAAGATATTTTATCTCTTAGTAATGGATCATTAATTGAACTAGATAAAGTTGCTGATGAACCTGTAGAGATTTTAGTTAATGGCAAAAGAGTAGCTTTTGGTGAGGTTGTGGTAGTGGATGAAAACTTTGGAGTTAGAATCACAAGTATCGTAAGCAACGCAGAGAGAATAAAGTCTTTGAGATGATAAAAAGCACTGTTCCTGAATTAAGCAGGAAAGTGCTTTTTATTATTTTAAAGGTATTGTTAATTATAGCCGATAATATTGATGAGTATTAATATATGTTTTAACTGGATAAATAACTTAAATTAAAGAATTAAACTTATATTGTAGAGTTCCTAACTCAACTATTAATTTATACATGCCTGATATAATCACCAGAAGCCGTGATTATTAAACAAGTATAAATTAAGTTTCGATATAGGAACTCTTTAAACCTGTTAGAAATAAGTTTAAGTAAAAAATTAAATAAACTTTAGAAGTTATGGAAACAATATAATTGTTAATATTTTGTTAATAAAACATGTTTTTTTCTAACAGGTACATAATAAGGTATAAGATGTCAAAAATGGCACTTAAAATGAGTTTTAATAATTAGGAAATTTTTACAAATACAAAAACTAAGTATAAACTAATTTATTCATTGCACGATAATATAAGTAGTGAATACAGTACAGTGGAGGTAAGTTATGAATATCAAAGGAGTAGGACCAACTAGAAATGTAATTGATATATATAATGTTAATAAAGTAAAAGCAACTCAGAAAGCTGAAAGCGTGAAAAAAGATAGTTTAGAAATATCAGGAGCAGCTAGAGCTTTAAGTAACTTTTCTTTAGGAGATGATGTAATGCCTAGAAGTGAAAAGGTAGAAGCGTTAAGAATGCAAGTTGCAAATGGAACATATAAACCAAACAATGAGAAGATAGCTCAAGCAATGATTAATTCTATAAGTGAAGGAAGGGTTTAAAATGTACGAAGAGCTTATTAATGTAATACTTAGTGAAAAAGAAGCGCTTAATAAGCTTCTTTCGTTACTAGATAATCAATATTCATATATATTAAAGAAAGATGTATTTGGATTAGATGATGTTGCAAACAAAATTCAAGCTTGTAATAAAGAAATAGCTGAAGAAGAAGTTAAAAGAAGAAAGCTTGTTGGAGGCAATTCGATGAAAGAAGTTGTATTTTCTTCAGGAAACGAAAAACTGGAAGAAAGTTATAGAGATATTTTGAAACTTTTAGAGGCGGTGAGACTTCAAAAGGATACAAATGATTTACTCTTAAAGCAGCAGCTTTCATATACTAACCAAATGTTAAATTATATAAATCCGAACAGAGAAATGAAAACTTATAACTCATACGGAAAAATGTCAAGGTAGTAGGGGGAGGAAATATGTCAGGTTTATTTTCTACATTTAATATAGCAAAAAGCGGTATGTCGGTTCAGCAAAAATCTATTGACGTAACTTCACATAATATAGCAAATGCTAATACGGCTGGATACTCTAGACAAAGAGCAAACATAGAAACTACTAGACCTCAATCTTTAGGTGGTATGGAAGCAGGACAACTTGGAACAGGAGCACAGGTTTCCACAGTTGAGAGAATAAGAGATACTTTTTTAGATTATCAAGTAAGAAATGAAACAAGTATATCTGGACAATTTAATACTAGGAGTAGTTTCTTAAGCCAGATTGAAGATGTTTTTAGTGAACCATCTGATACTGGTATATCTTCGTTGATGGGGAAATTCTTTGATGCATGGCAACAATTGTCCAAGCAACCTCAGAGCTCAAATGCAAGAACTGTAGTTGTTCAGCAAACCTTAGCTCTTACAGATTCATTAAATCATACATATACACAACTTAAAGATTTGAAAAATAATGCTCAAAGTCTTATAAAAAACACAGTTACTGATATGAACAGTACCTTAAACCAGATTGGTGAATTAAATAAAGAGATAATAAGCGTTAAAAATGCTGGAGACACACCTAACGACTTAATGGATAAAAGAGATTTACTTATTGACCAATTATCTAGCAAATTTAACTTAAATATAGACAAGAAAGCTTTTGAAGGAATTAATCTTAGACCAGCGGATGTTAATGGGATGAAAGCACCGGAACTTGTTAAAGCTGACGGAGACAGTGATGTTGCAAGATTTTCATATATAAGTAGTATGGAAAAAGATCCAACAGATGATACAGGAACTACTTATAAGATAACCTATTATAAGCTTGGAAGTATGGACAATGAAAGTAATAAGCAAACAATTACTTTAACCAATGTTAGTCCGGATCAAGCAAAAGAGATAGAAGAGACAAGAGTTATTTGGGCCAATAGTGATGGAGTTGCAACTAAAGCTGATGGCTATCCGTTAAAAGATGGATCAGTAGTGGATGTACAAGAACTTAAATTATTTTCACCAGCATCAGGAGAAGTTAAAGGAAATATAACAATACAAAAAGATATAGATAGCTATATAGATCAAGTAAATAAATTAGCTAAATCTATTGCATTTACAGTTAATGCTATACATAGTGGTATGTCAAGCACAACTACAAATGGATTTCCTGATAAGGATTATATGCCTTTATTCGTAAATAAATCAGTAGCTAAATATAGTGTAAATGGTCAGATGATAAATCTTGATGATACATTAAAAAATGAATCAGAAATTACAGCTGAGAACATAACGGTAAATAAAGAAATTCTTAGTGATGTTATGAAATTAAAGACAAAAACAAGAGATTCGGATTTTGCCTATGCTTCACAAAACACCGTAGATGGTGAAGGTGATGGAGCTAGAGCGCTAGCTATAGCACAGCTTAAGAATAATTTAATTGCTATACAAGATGTAGGAGCTACTGTTAAATCAAGAGCAGATCTTTTTGATTTAACAAAAGGTAAAGCAGTACTAAAGGATAATGGGTTAACAATCGAAAATAATAATAATGGAACTACTTTAGAAGCGTACTTTAAAGATTCGATAGATAAATTAGGTGTACAAGCTCAAGAAGCGTCAAGAATGGTAACTAACCAACAGCAGCTTTTGGATTCACTTAATCAGACTAAAGATAGTGTATCAGGAGTGTCTCTTGATGAAGAAATGGCTAACTTAGTGCAATTTCAACATGCATACAGTGCAAATGCAAAGGTTATTTCTACAGTGGACGAGCTTCTTGATGTAGTAGTAAATGGATTAAAGAGATAGTAAAGGAGTATTTAAATGAGAGTAACTAATAGAATGTTGTCAAATAACTTCTTAAGTGATATGAGGACAAATCTTAACAATATGAAGACACTTCAATCTCAATTATCATCAGGTAAAGAGATAAGAAGACCTTCAGATGATCCTTTTAAAGTTGCTAGAGCGATGCAACTTAACACAGATATTTCTGCTAATAAACAGTACAATGAAAATATAAGTGATACTATAAACTGGTTAGATGCAACAGATACTTCTTTAGACCAAGTAACTCAAACTTTCCAAAGAATTAGAGAACTTACAATATCTTCAGGGAATGCTGCATATGGATCGGATGAAAGAAGAGCTATAAAAGATGAGTTGAATCAAAAGGTATCAGAAATAGCACAAATATTGAATTCTAACTTTGACGGAAAGTATGTTTTTGGTGGGAGTAAGGTAACTTCAAAACCATTAGGAGTAAAGGATTTTGATGCAAGCGGAAATAAGGGCTTATTCTTCGCAGGAAAAGAAGGAGAAGAGCTTTCTGTAAATTCTACTGATATAACAATGTCAAGCCAAATGGATATGATAAAAGGCAAATTGCCGGTAGAAGTATCACAAGGTGTAACAATGGATTACAATGTAAGTGCGTATGATGTGTTAAATTTCACAAGTGAAAAAGGAAAACAAATAAATGTTAGCAATTTGTTAAATAATATAATTACTAACCTAGATTCATCATCAGCTGATGCACAAAGTAGGCTTACAGGTGAAAATCTAGATGACTTAACTGCTGCTGCAAGCAATATACTAAAAATCAGGGCAGAAGTTGGAGCTAAACAGAACAGAATGGATTCTGCTAAAGATAAAAATGATCAAGAAAATTATAATTTAACTGAAGTATTATCTAATACTGAGGATATTGATATAACTCAAAAAACAATGGAATACAGCACAATGCAGACGGTATATATGGCATCACTTCAGACAAGTGCAAAAATAATTCAACCTTCTCTCATGGATTACTTGAGATAGGAATATTGGAGGGGATTTTATGAAACTAGAGACTAAATACCATGGTATATTAAATTATGACGAAGAGGATGTAATTACATTTACTAAAGGGTTACCTGGACTTCAAGAACTAAAAAAGTTTATACTTATTGATTTCGAAGGAAATCCGGTTTTTAAGATACTTCATTCTATAGAAAATAAGGAAATAGGTTTGGTTGCAGTTTCCCCCTTTGATGTTGTGAATGAATATGAATTTGAACTGAAGGATTATGTAATTGAAAAGCTTAAAATAACAGACTCAAGTGAAGTTTTAGTATTAAATACTGTGACCTTAAGTTCTAAAGCCGAAGAGATTACTACGAATTTAAAAGCTCCTATAATAATTAATATAAAATCAAAGCTTGGGGAACAAATAATCATAGATAATGAAAAATATATGATTAAGCATCCTGTATTGAGGAGTGAGTAATATGTTAGTCTTAACTAGAAAAAAGGGTCAATCATTGCTAATAGGTGATGATATAGAGATTTCGGTTATTAAATTGGACGATGGTAGCGTGAAACTTGCTATAAAAGCTCCAAGAGAATTAAGTATACTTAGAAAAGAGCTTGTTCAGGAAGTTGAAGATGAAAATAAGAATGCTACTCTTATAAATATAGACGTTCTTAAGAATCTCAATAAATAAAGGGGTATGAAATATGGAGATTAGGGGAAATCAAGGGACTCAGGCTGCTATAGATTCAACAAATCAAACCAAACCAATAGAAACAACTAATACATCAACAGTGGATGATAAAAAAAATCTAGATATAAAGAATAAGAATAATGAGCGTGAGATAAAGAAAGCTGTTGAAAAACTTAATAGGTTTTTAGAAGGTGATAATGCTCATGCTGTTTATGAAGTTCATGACAAATTTAAAAGTGATATAATGATAAAGATTATAGATAACAGAACTAAAGAGGTACTGATGGAAGTGCCTCCTAAAAAGATTTTGGACATGGTTGCTAAGATGTGCGAGTTGGTTGGAGTTATATTTGATAAAAAAGTATAGATATTTTGAGTAAATATAAGAACAGGAGGAATCTATATGGAATTTAAATTAAACAAGATAGATACCGACCTGAGACATAAGCTTGAAGAACAAACTAGGGATGGTAAGGTACACTCTAAGGATGGAATAAAGATTGAAACTCAAAGTGATAGCTATAAATATAGAGAGAAGAATCAAAAAAAGAAAAAAGACAAGCACAAAGAATCCTTTGAAGAGATAATCAAAGAGCAAAAGGTAGTAACTGTAGATGGATATAAGTCGGAAACTTTAGAAGTTGAAGTAACAAAAGAGAAGGATTCAAAGGAAAACTACAGAGGAATATTTATAGATGTTAAAAAATAGGAGGATATTATGTACGGAAACAATGGATACAATGTATATAAAAATAATAGTGTAAATTATGCATCCAAGGAACAATTATTACTAATGCTAGTTGATGGAGCTGTTAAATATTCTAAAATAGGTAGACAAGCTATTTTAGATAAAGATACTAAAAAAGCGCACGATAATATAACAAGAACAGAAGATATATTTACAGAGCTTATGGTAAGTTTGGATACAAACGCTGGAGATTGGGCAAAACAGCTATTTGCAGTATATGAATTTATAAAATATCAGTTAATGCAAGCTAACATTAAAAAAGATGTTGAAATTATGAATTCTGTAATACCAATAATTGAAAATGTAAGAGATACGTGGTATGAAGCAGAAAAACTAGCAAAGGTAGCTAGATAAAATGGATGATTTAAAAGATAAGTTAATTCAGTATAAGGAAATAACTGAACAAATAATTGCTTCTGTAAAGGAAGAGCATGAGGAAGCGTTTGTTAAACTCTTAATACAAAAGCAGGCTTTAATAAATTTAATAGATGCTAGTAATTATGAATCTGATGAGTTTAAAAAAGTTTCGAGTGAACTTAAGCTTTTAGAACAAGATCAAACTTTAATTAAATTAATTGGAGAAAAAAAGAAATCTATTCAACAAGAGATAAAGGAATCAAAAGATAAATCTAATGCATTAACAGCATATAATAGAAACTTTAACGGATATAACCTAATTAACAAAAAGATTTAAATGAGGTGGTAACATTGAATATTTCAAGTACTTCAAGTAGTAGCAGTAGTAGTACTGATTACGGGAGGCTTACAGGACTAGCTACAGGGATGGATACTGATGGATTAGTAAAACAAGCTATGTCGGCGGATCAAACAAAAATAGATCAAGCTAAGCAAGATATTCAGTACGTACAATGGCAACAAGAAGCATATGTTGATTTTATAAATACACTAAAGGACTTCGGAAAAAATTTCGATATACTACAATCAGATAATATGATGAGTTCCACAAATTTTACAGGTACAGTTGCAACAAGTACCTTGGCTAGCGGGGTGGCTGCTGATAACTATTTAACAGCTACTACTCTTCCGGGAGCCATAAAAGGAACTTATCAGGTAAAAGTAGATCAGCTTGCAGAAGGGGCTAAGGATCAAACTGACTTAGGAAGTTTAGGATTTAATCTTCCTAGCAATTTGACGAATCTCAATGGGAAAGATATATCATTTAAAATAGGAACATCTACATACAAAATAACTTTAGATACTAACTATTCAAGTTCAAGTACTGCAAATGACGTTGTAAATGATATTAAAGCTAAGATGAATGCAATCGATACGACATTATTAACATCAAAGATGAGTGTTGGAAATGTTGGCGGAAAGGTTATGTTTACTGCTCTTTCAAATGATATTATGTCTATAGATAGTGCAACTACTGCACAAGGGTTCAGCGACTACATAGGTAGAAATTTTGGCAATACTTTTAACTCAAGTTCAAAGCTAAGTGATTTAGGCTTAACTGGTACAGATAGTTTTACTATTGCAGTTAATGGAGGATCTCCGTTTACTGTTAATATTGATCTTACAACTAATCCTAATAAAACAGTATCCCAGTTTGTGGATGACTTAAGAAATACAAAGGTTGGAGATGTATCATTAAGTTCGTATCTTGATATTAATTTTAGTGATTTAACAAATAAGCTGACAATACAAACTAAAAATACTGGTTCTAATAATAATGTTGTAATATCAAGTTCAACATCTTCTAAGATGCTAGGTATAGCTGGTACTTATATAGGTGTTGATGCTAATCTTTCAATTAAGGCACCTGGAGAAACTGATTTTGTAAGTGTTACTAAAAACTCCAATAATTTTTCTATAGATGGGGTTACTTATAATTTAGTTGCTACTACTGGTGGTGATGCGATAAATCTTAATGTCAAATCTGATGCTTCAGCACAAGTTGAAAAGTTTAAAAAATTTGTTGATGCTTATAATACCTTAATAGACAAAATTAATACAAAGGTAACTGAAAAAAAGGATTATAATTATAAACCTTTAACTGATGCTCAGAAGGCTTCTATGACTACTGATCAGATAACTAATTGGGAGACTAAGGCGAAGGAAGGTATTCTTAGAAGAGATAGCTATCTTTCTGGTATTTTAACTCAGATGAGACAAGCTATTTATAATACTGTTACTGGAGCAGGAATTAGTATAACTGAAGTTGGAATTACAACCACATCAAACTATTATGATGGAGGAAAGCTTACAATAGATGAGACTAAGCTAAAAACAGCTCTTCAAGATAGAGGAGACCTTGTTCAGAAGCTATTTACTCAAATCCCTGATAGTTCTGGAAATAAAGGGATTTTTAGAAGATTCCAAGACATACTTGATAAGAATGTAGGAAATGATGGTTCTTTAATTAAAAAAGCTGGTTATATTAACACAAAGTGGGTAAGCCAAAATGAATTATCTAAGACACTTGTTCAAAAAAATACTAGATTAAATGATTTGAAAGAGATGTTTACTCAAAAACAACAAAGATTATATTCAATGTACGCTACTTTGGAATCAAACATGAATAAACTAAATTCACAAAGTAACTGGTTATCTTCTCAATTAGGAGCTATGTAAAAAAAGCTAAAGTAAATTAAATAGGTAACGATAATAAAGTATAGTCGGAAGACTTAACTATATTAATTCAATAAAAATGCACAAGGAAGTGCACTTTAAAAATCAAGGAGGGACTATCAATGATAATTAATCACAATATTAATGCTATGAATGCACATAGAAATATGGCAATCAACACAGGTGCAGCAGGAAAGTCAATGGAAAAATTAAGCTCAGGTTTAAGAATAAACAGAGCTGGAGATGACGCTGCAGGACTAGCAATATCAGAAAAGATGAGAGGTCAAATCAGAGGACTTGATCAAGCATCAAGAAATGCACAAGATGGTATATCATTAATTCAAACAGCAGAAGGTGCATTAAATGAAACACACAGCATTCTTCAAAGAATGAGAGAACTAAGTGTACAAGCTACTAATGATACAAACGTAGCAGGTGATAGAAGCCAAATACAATTAGAAGTATCACAATTAAAGAATGAAATAAACAGAATATCAAGCCAAACAGAATTCAATACTAAGAAGTTAATCAATGGTAGCGCTTCAAATGTAGTATTCCAAGTTGGTGCAAATAAGAACCAAACTGTAACATTAGCAATAGGTAAAATGGATACTACAGCATTAAGTGTAAATAACATTAATGTAGAAACATCTGCAGCAGGAATTACACCACAAATCGATACAATACAAAAAGCAATCGATAAGGTATCAAGTGAAAGAGCTAAGCTAGGATCATACCAAAACAGATTAGAGCACACAATAGCTAACTTAGATACATCATCAGAAAACTTACAATCAGCAGAAAGCAGAGTAAGAGACGTTGATATGGCTAAGGAAATGATGAACTACTCAAAGAACAACATACTACAACAAGCAGCTCAAGCAATGCTTGCACAAGCTAACCAACAACCTCAAGGAGTTCTTCAATTACTAAGATAGTAATATCTACGTAAGCTGATTTACAATTAACTTGATTAATATTTAATTTAAGAGACTGATACATACGAAAAGTTGTGTCAGTCTTTTTTTGCATATATAATTATAAGATTTTACTAATATTTATAGGAAGTTATTAAAGCTTTTTAGAGATATACTAAAACCGAAAATTATTAAAATTACAGTTTCCTTATATGAATTTAAGCTTTTCAAGATATCATATAAACTTCAAGAAGTGTATATAAGTGAGAATATATAACATATCAGCATTAAAGAGTAAATATATTTCGAGTTAAAATTCCCCAAAAATGCAATAAAATATGGTATAATATAATAAGGTAAAGCACCTAATTTACTACGTTTGCGGGGATTAAATATGGATAAAATAACAAGAAAACAAAAGAGAGAAAAAGAGAAAGAAATAAATTATTTCGGAGAATTTTCGAAAATTAAAAACCACTTTTTTAAAGATTTAAATAAAAAATTAGCTATTGTAAAAGACAAAAGAAAGCAGAGTTATGTTACTTATACTCCAGAAATAATACTATTTACGGTAATAATGAAAAATGTTTCAGGCATAGTAAGCATGAACAAAATGACAAAGATTTTAATAATGACGCCGTAATAGAAAATATTGCGGCCGTCATTAGGATATGAGTCTTTAGAAGAAATACCACATTATGATACAATTAATAACTTTCTAAAAGAGTTAGAAGTAAGTGAATTAGAAAAAATTAGAGACTACATGATAAGAGAACTTTTTAAAAAAAGATCCTTAGAGAAATATAGATTGATGGATAAATACTGGTGTATAGCCATTGATGGTTCACAACTATTTTCTTTTAACGAAAAGCATTGTGATCACGCTTAAAAAAAAGAATATAAAAATAAAGAAACTGGAGAAGTAGAAAAAACTGTATACTATCATACGGTTTTAGAAGCAAAGTTAGTCTTAGGAGATATGGTGTTTAGTATATTAACTGAATTTGTTGAAAATGAGACCGAGAGCGTCAGCAAACAGGATTGTGAAATAAATGCAGCTAAAAGGCTAATGAAAAAATTAAAATACAAGTTTAGAAAGCTAAATATCTGTCTTCTAGGGGATAGTCTATATGCTTGTGAACCAATATATCAATTGTAGATGAGTATAATTGGAAATTTATCTTTAGATTTAAAGAAGGTAGAGCCCAAAAACTCTGGGAAGAAATTCAGGTTATAAAGGGTTTTGAAAACAACGAACTTAATTCTAAATTTGTTTTGGCAGAACAAGAGGTTATTTGGGATGCAACTTATATTAATGAAGTCTCATACAAAAATATATTTATTAATACAGTAGACTTTACTGAGACAATTTTCAAGAAATCTAAAGATAAAGACAGCCGTGAAAAAACGTCCAAAAACTTTGTTTTTGTTACGAATATACAGATTACCAAAATAAATGCGTTCAAAATTGTATCTGCTGGTAGAAGTAGGTGGAAAATTGAAAATGAAGGTTTTAATAACCAAAAGAATATAAGATATGATATAGAACATGCTTGTTGTTTAAATTATCAAGCTATGAAAAACCACTATTTATTGATACAGATCTCAGACATATTAAGACAACTTTTAGAAAACGGTAGCGTAGCAATAAGAGAATTAAAAGTTGGTATAAAAGAAATATCTTCAAGAATATTAGAATCTTTTCGTCGAGACACTCTAATATCTGAAGATATATCACGATTAAATCAACATATAAAAATACGCGACCTATAACAATACAATTTTAACAAAGGTGATGATAAAAAGAAAGACTATGGAACAAAAAAATAAAAAAAATTTTATTGGTTGCAAAGCAACCTAAGATATTATTTTTAAAATTATCGTAATAAAGATATTTTCTTAATTTTCTGAAAAAGAAAAAATCAATTTAAGAAGATTTTCTAAACATAAATTAATTTAATCGTTGATACTGATAACATATATTGCCATAATAAGATAATATGTGCTATAATACAAGAGCTTGGTTCTTACATATGGATATATTACCTGCTAGTGTTAATACTTATGTATCTATTATAGTTTATGGATAAGAGAGTTATAATAATTAATATTTTTGAGGAAGACCAGGTTATTCTATAAAATACATAAATGACTATAAATTAAAATTTTTATAGTATATGAATGTATTGTTTCATAACAAAATTCATGTTTTTAAATTCTATGATCAATACTAATGAGAGGTTTAGAAACTAATTTTGGAGCGAACATACATTTTTAGATAGTGTACATGGAAGTGCACTTTAAAAATCAAGGAGGGACTATCAATGATAATTAATCACAATCTTAGCGCAATGAATGCACATAGAAATATGGCAATCAACACAGGTGCAGCAGGAAAATCAATGGAAAAATTAAGCTCAGGTTTGAGAATAAACAGAGCTGGAGATGATGCTGCAGGACTAGCAATATCAGAAAAGATGAGAGGTCAAATCAGAGGACTTGATCAAGCATCAAGAAATGCACAAGATGGTATATCATTAATCCAAACAGCAGAAGGTGCATTAAATGAAACACACAGCATTCTTCAAAGAATGAGAGAACTAAGTGTACAAGCTTCAAATGATACAAATGTAGCAGGTGATAGAAGCCAAATACAATTAGAAGTATCACAATTAAAGAATGAAATAAACAGAATAGCTAGCCAAACTGAATTCAATACTAAGAAACTTATAAATGGTAAGGCTTCAAATGTAGTATTCCAAGTTGGAGCAAATAGTGGACAAACTATAAAACTTGCAATTAAAGCTATGGATGCTTCTGCGTTAGGTGTAAAATCAATAAATATGATGAAATCAGCATCTTTGATTACGCCACAAATTGACACAATACAAACAGCAATTGATAAAGTATCAAGTGAAAGAGCTAAGCTAGGATCATACCAAAACAGATTAGAGCACACAATAGCTAACTTAGATACATCTTCAGAAAACCTACAATCAGCAGAAAGCAGAGTAAGAGACGTTGATATGGCTAAGGAAATGATGAACTATTCAAAGAACAACATACTACAACAAGCAGCTCAAGCAATGCTTGCACAAGCTAACCAACAACCTCAAGGAGTTCTTCAGCTTCTAAGATAAACTCTGTAAGTAATGTTTAACTAAAGGATCTATAGTTAATATTTTATAGTATATATATATAGTGTACAAGGAAGTGCACTTTAAAAATCAAGGAGGGACTATCAATGATAATTAATCACAATCTTAATGCTATGAATGCACATAGAAATATGGCAATCAACACAGGTGCAGCAGGAAAATCAATGGAAAAATTAAGCTCAGGTTTAAGAATAAACAGAGCTGGAGATGACGCTGCAGGACTAGCAATATCAGAAAAGATGAGAGGTCAAATCAGAGGACTTGATCAAGCATCAAGAAATGCACAAGATGGTATATCATTAATCCAAACAGCAGAAGGTGCATTAAATGAAACACACAGCATTCTTCAAAGAATGAGAGAACTAAGTGTACAAGCTACTAATGATACAAACGTAGCAGGTGATAGAAGCCAAATACAATTAGAAGTATCACAATTAAAGAATGAAATAAACAGAATAGCTAGCCAAACAGAATTCAATACTAAGAAGCTGATCAATGGTAGTGCTTCAAATGTAGTATTCCAAGTTGGTGCAAATAAAAACCAAACTGTAACATTAAAGATAGGAAAGATGGATACTACAGCATTAAGTGTTAATGCTATAGATGTTACAACTGGTGCTGCAGGAATTACACCACAAATTGATACAATACAAAAAGCAATCGATAAGGTATCAAGTGAAAGAGCTAAGCTAGGATCATACCAAAACAGATTAGAGCACACAATAGCTAACTTAGATACATCATCAGAAAACTTACAATCAGCAGAAAGCAGAGTAAGAGACGTTGATATGGCTAAGGAAATGATGAATTACTCAAAGAACAACATACTACAACAAGCAGCTCAAGCAATGCTTGCACAAGCTAACCAACAGCCACAAGGAGTTCTTCAACTTCTAAGATAATAAAACAAAAAAGCCGAGATTTTCTCCAATGTCATTAAGTTAATGTTTTGCCACAGCAAAATTAAAGTCAATTGAAAGTGTATATGCTTTCAACTGGCTTTTTTCTTTTGTATTGTATATTTTTTTGCATGCAAATAAGACAGAGTAAAATCTCTGTAAAAAAAAAATTTATATTAGCATAAATTTATGCTACTCTATATATGAAGCTAACTGCCGATTTGGTTTTGACTTTGCGAGGGTCTTTTCTGCCATTTCGAACAGGTAATATATTTCTTTTAATTAGTGCTTCAACATTAGGAGGTGAAGCTACATTACTACATCTGAAATATTGCATACAAACTGCTATGGCCATAGTGAAATTAACTTGATAGCTGTATTTTCTGTTTTTCTGTTGTACAACTACCTGTGTTGTTATTATTTCACAAAAGTTATACATGGTGAGTCTTGCAAATATCTCTTGTATGATGTAGTCCGCCTTTTTAGAATGAAAACTTGTTAACCCAATGGCATACTTTAATTCTCTAAATGATGTCTCAATTCCCCAACGCATGTGGTATATTTCTTTAAGATTCTCTATTGAAAACTCTTCTTTGCTAAGATTAGTAATAATAACTTCGTAAGTGTTGTCTGATATTGGAAATCGAACAACTCTAAAGTTTACCGGATAAGTTCCTTTATCTTTAACTGGAAGATAATCAAACCTTTGATTAGCAGGCATAAACTTATATTTTTCAGGATGTGCCTTTATATCATTAGTTTGACGTCTAGTCAGCAAAATACTATGCTCTATATCAAATGTTTCATCATTAGGTATAGATATTCCTGATACTATTCCATTACTATGTATATCTTTAACTCTTATAACATAATTCCAATTTTTCTTTATGATATGTTCAAAGACATTATAACTTTCGTATCCACGGTCGGCTATTATTATAGTTTTATCATTAATATTAGAGCGATCTACCATGTCAATTAATGCCTGAAATTCATTTTCTTCTCTACCTGATTGAATAACTGCATCCATATATGTTCTACTACATAAATCATACATAGCATTTAAGTGAAGAAGGTTATATCCTTTTGAATTTTCAGTAGCTTGAAAATGATTTTTTTCATCTTTAGGATTATGTGCAATACATAAATCTGAACCATCAACTGCCAATAATCGATAGCCATTATAATATTTAGGGCTTACTGCTAATGATGTAAACTTACTAAAAAGATAATTAAGTGCTTCAGGGAGAATCTTTTTGCGCTGCTGAACGAACGCGGAGCAAGTGGCTGATTCAGTATCATATGAAAAGTATTTTAGAAGCTCAAGGTTTAAGCTACTGCCTCCAATAGAAAGTAAAATATTTAGCATCTCTTTAAAATTCAACTTTCTATTTCTAGTGAAATCCTTATCGGGGTCGTTGACAAATAACCATGAGTATTCATGCATTTCCTTTAATACCGTATCTAATTTATTCTTTATAAAATCTGCATATTCGTTCATGAGCGAACCTCCTAAAAAACATTATATTTAAGGGGCTTCGCCACATTTTTCTAACTATTTGTCAAGCTTTTTCTAATATTTTGATAAAAATTAGTATATGTAAATTGTTATACAAAAAAAGAACAGGTATGTATTTGTAAACATACTCTGTTCCATAACTATAATATTTATTTCTTAACTTAATGACATTGAGATTTTCTCGGCTTTTTATTTTTGATTAAGAAAATATAAGATTTTTAACTCAACTAATCCTCAGAATTTAAAAAATTATAAATATATAAATTCCCAAACACATGAAGTTAAAAATATAACCTATTCACATATCAGGTCTACTATATGAATTTCGATAGATAGATTGAATTGGATAACCGCCAAAGAAGGTCAGATTAGTAAGTTTTTATACAATAGAATATTTAGGATATATAGTATAATATTTTAATAAGATTTTTATATAAAAAATTATAAAAAAATATAAAGTAGAAAATAAAAAATTCGATTAAATATATATAGGTCATTAAATGATTTTAGCCTGTATGACTTAATTATTTAAAATAGTGCACAGGGAAGTGCACTTTAAAATCAAGGAGGTAGTTTTCATGATAATCAATCACAATCTTAATGCTATGAATGCACATAGAAATATGGCAATCAACACAGGTGCAGCAGGAAAGTCAATGGAAAAGCTAAGCTCAGGTCTAAGAATAAATAGAGCTGGAGATGACGCTGCAGGACTAGCAATATCAGAAAAGATGAGAGGTCAAATCAGAGGACTTGATCAAGCATCAAGAAATGCACAAGACGGTATATCATTAATACAAACAGCAGAAGGTGCATTAAATGAAACACACAGCATTCTTCAAAGAATGAGAGAACTAAGTGTACAAGCTACTAATGATACAAACGTATCAGCAGACAGAAGCCAAATACAATTAGAAGTATCACAATTAAAGAATGAAATAAACAGAATAGCTAGCCAAACAGAATTCAATACTAAAAAGCTTATCAATGGAGATGCTTCAAATGTAGTGTTCCAAGTTGGGGCTAATAGTGGACAAACTGTAGCTTTAAAGATAGGAAATATGGATGCTGCATCATTAAGCGTTAATAATATTGATGTTACAACAGCTGCAGCTGGAATTACACCACAAATTGACACAATACAAAAAGCAATCGATAAGGTATCAAGTGAAAGAGCTAAGCTAGGATCATACCAAAACAGATTAGAGCACACAATAGCTAACTTAGATACATCATCAGAAAACTTACAATCAGCAGAAAGCAGAGTAAGAGACGTTGATATGGCTAAGGAAATGATGAACTATTCAAAGAACAACATACTACAACAAGCAGCTCAAGCAATGCTTGCGCAAGCTAACCAACAACCTCAGGGAGTTCTTCAGCTTCTAAGATAATAAAAGTGAAAAGTCGAGAAATTCTCGGCTTTTTATTTTTATAACAGAGATAAGAGGAGAATGTGTAAGTGTATAGAGATTGAAAGTAAGGTGCAACTGATTTCTTAATGTAATAAAAAATATAAAAAAATTAAGAAAAATATTAAAGTAATAAAAAAATATGTCGATTATAAAGTATACGTAATAAAAAATGCGTATAAGTCAAAAAGACTTAAATATAAAGTAGTGCACAGGGAAGTGCACTTTAAAAATCAAGGAGGGACTATCAATGATAATTAATCACAATCTTAATGCTATGAATGCACATAGAAATATGGCAATCAACACAGGTGCAGCGGGAAAATCAATGGAAAAATTAAGCTCAGGTTTAAGAATAAACAGAGCTGGAGATGACGCTGCAGGACTAGCAATATCAGAAAAGATGAGAGGTCAAATCAGAGGACTTGATCAAGCATCAAGAAATGCACAAGATGGTATATCATTAATCCAAACAGCAGAAGGTGCATTAAATGAAACACACAGCATTCTTCAAAGAATGAGAGAATTAGGTGTACAAGCTTCAAATGATACAAATGTAGCAGGTGATAGAAGCCAAATACAATTAGAAGTATCACAATTAAAGAATGAAATAAACAGAATAGCTAACCAAACAGAATTCAACACTAAGAAGTTGATTAATGGAAGTGCTGCAAATGTAGTATTCCAAGTAGGAGCTAACCAAAACCAAACAGTAACATTAAAGATAGCAACAATGAATACTTCAGCTTTAGGTGTTAATGGTATTGATGTTACAACAGGTGCAGCAGGAATTACACCACAAATTGACACAATACAATCAGCAATCGATAAGGTATCAAGTGAAAGAGCTAAGCTAGGATCATACCAAAACAGATTAGAGCACACAATAGCTAACTTAGATACATCATCAGAAAACTTACAATCAGCAGAAAGCAGAGTAAGAGACGTTGATATGGCTAAGGAAATGATGAACTACTCAAAGAATAACATACTACAACAAGCAGCTCAAGCAATGCTTGCACAAGCTAACCAACAACCACAAGGGGTTCTTCAATTATTAAGATAATTATTAATTTTTCTTAAGGGGATTCCCAGGTTAAAGGAGTAATCTTAAACTTGTATTAAGATT
Organism: Clostridium manihotivorum; assembly: GCF_004015185.1. Taxonomy (GTDB): domain Bacteria; phylum Bacillota; class Clostridia; order Clostridiales; family Clostridiaceae; genus Clostridium_AR; species Clostridium_AR manihotivorum. The sequence goes on from NZ_CP025746.1 coordinate 1,869,721, forward strand.
ACTCCTTTTGTAGTATATTCCAGAAATACACTTTTTAAAACTTTGGTAAACGATTACTGATTGTAAAGAGTTCGATTGATGTGATACTTAATGAATTTTAAGTATTATAAATTTAAACGTAAAATGTTCTTAATTTTATATTTATTTTTCTAGAGTAGTTAAGTAGCAGATAAATAACACGATTATTAAGTATGACAAATTAAATTTGAGTATAAGCCTAATAAGGTTTATCTATAAATTAGTGCACAAGGAAGTGCACTTTAAAAATCAAGGAGGGACTATCAATGATAATTAATCACAATCTTAATGCTATGAATGCACATAGAAATATGGCAATCAACACAGGTGCAGCAGGAAAATCAATGGAAAAATTAAGCTCAGGTTTAAGAATAAACAGAGCTGGAGATGACGCTGCAGGACTAGCAATATCAGAAAAGATGAGAGGTCAAATCAGAGGACTTGATCAAGCATCAAGAAATGCACAAGATGGTATATCATTAATCCAAACAGCAGAAGGTGCATTAAATGAAACACAGAGCATTCTTCAAAGAATGAGAGAACTAAGTGTACAAGCTTCAAATGATACAAATGTATCAGCAGACAGAAGCCAAATACAATTAGAAGTATCACAATTAAAAAATGAAATAAACAGAATAGCTAGCCAAACTGAGTTCAATACTAAAAAATTAATAAATGGATCAGCAAATGGAGTAACTTTCCAAGTTGGAGCTAATAGTGGACAAACTATAAAGCTTACGATTAAAGCTATGGACGCTTCTGCGTTAAATGTAAAATCTATTAATGTAATGAAATCTGCACAATCAATCACTGGGCAAATTGATACAATACAAACAGCAATCGATAAGGTATCAAGTGAAAGAGCTAAACTTGGATCATACCAAAATAGATTAGAGCACACAATAGCTAACCTAGATACATCATCAGAAAACTTACAATCAGCAGAAAGCAGAGTAAGAGACGTTGATATGGCTAAGGAAATGATGAACTACTCAAAGAACAACATACTACAACAAGCAGCTCAAGCAATGCTTGCACAAGCTAACCAACAACCACAAGGAGTTCTTCAATTATTAAGATAGTAATAACTTTCTTTAATTGAAAATCTTATAGCATTTCACATAAGATTAACTTCAATCATGATAAAGGACCAATTTCTTTGTAAAAGAAATTGGTCCTTTAATTTTAGCTGCATAATAGCATCTACTAAATAAGTCATTATTATTTTTATATAAAATTCAGAATCTTAAAGGCAAAATTATAAATAATGTTTTGTTTATAAAGAATTTTCGTAAAATTCAGTTTTTATATCTTAGAGCTCTTAAGTAACAAGAAAAAATATCGATTATTAAGTATAGGTAATTAATAATAAGTTTTATAGGACTAATTATAAGAGTAGTACACAAGGAAGTGTACTTTAAAATCAAGGAGGGAACAAATATGATAATCAATCACAATCTCAATGCAATGAATGCACATAGAAATATGGCAATTAACACAGGTGCAGCAGGAAAATCGATGGAAAAACTAAGCTCAGGTTTAAGAATAAACAGAGCTGGAGATGACGCTGCAGGGTTAGCAATATCAGAAAAGATGAGAGGTCAAATCAGAGGACTTGATCAAGCATCAAGAAATGCACAAGATGGTATATCATTAATCCAAACAGCAGAAGGTGCATTAAATGAAACACACAGCATTCTTCAAAGAATGAGAGAATTAGGTGTACAAGCTTCGAACGATACAAATGTAACAGCAGACAGAAGTCAAATACAACTAGAGGTGTCACAATTAAAGAATGAAGTAAATAGAATAGCAAATCAAACAGAATTCAATACAAAGAAATTACTTGATGGAACAGCAGCAGGAGTAACTTTTCAAGTTGGTGCAAATAGTGGACAAACAATAAAATTATCAATTGGAGCTATGAATACTTCGGCTTTAGGGGTAAGTAGTATAGACGTTACAACCAGTGCGGCTGGAATTACAACACAAATAAATACTATACAAACAGCAATTGATAAAGTTTCAAGCGAAAGAGCTAAATTGGGATCATATCAAAATAGATTAGAGCACACAATAGCTAACTTAGATACATCATCAGAAAACTTGCAATCAGCAGAAAGCAGAGTAAGAGATGTTGATATGGCTAAGGAAATGATGAACTACTCAAAGAATAATATACTACAACAAGCTGCTCAAGCGATGCTTGCACAAGCTAACCAACAGCCACAGGGAGTTCTTCAGCTTCTAAGATAATATCAGTAAAAAGTCGAGAGTTTCTCGACTTTTTTATTTTCTAAAATATAGTTTTGGGTATTTTATTACAATGATTATTTTTCAGAAAGTAGAAAAAAATGTTTTTATAAATAAAAAATAGTAAAGTAATGAGAGAATATACCGATTATTAACTATAGATAATAAATGATTTTATGTTATAAAATTTTTAATTAATATAGGTAAAAAACAAGTGCTATAATAGTTTCATGGTTTTCATAATTATAAATGTAGTAGCTTTATGAATTTGAAAGTTGTCTATACATAATATAAATGTTAACAATGAATACATATCTACTAAAGGTTAATACTATAATCGAGATATTTCCCGTAGCCTTACCAGATAAAGCTATAAACTATTTACAGAGTTAGTCTAGGATAGAAGAGGAAGTTTTAGCAATACAAATTTTATCAAGAACAGTTATATATACACTGAAAGGTGAAGAAAAATAAAACTAGTCAAAATAATATGAAGATTTGAGTTGTATAGCGTAAACTTTAGAGTAAGGCAAGGAGATTTATAGTCTAATATATTCAGTGAAAATATGATTATTTAAGTAAAGTATATAAGTAAAGTATAATTGCAAGTGGTTCTTCAACTTTTAAGATAATAATAAATGTTATAAAGAGTCAAGAGCTTCTTGACTCTTTTTTTAAAAGAAAGGTGTAAATATGATAATCGAAAAAAGCTTTGATAATAAAGAGATCATAAAGTTAGAGATTGGTAGTAGAAAAGTTTACTTGGGAAGTAAATACAATATGACAAGAGAAGTGGAGAAATTTAAGAATGCTTTAAGTCAAATAAACAAACATTATCAAGTTATTGTATTTGGAGCGGCTGGAGGAACTTGGATTAGTGAGGTGCAGGAAGAATTTAAAGAGCGAGAAGTTCTTTTTGTTGAGCCACTTGATGAGCTGAAAGAGCAATTAAGTAAAAATATATCTGAATTTAATAATATACAAGTCATTTCTTTAGAAAGTGATAACTTTCAAACTGATTTGAAGAAAGCTATTAATAAAAGATTTGTCCAATTTTTAGTGTTCTCAAACTATGATTTAATTTTCCCTAAGGAAGGGTACGATCTTAAAAATGGTATCAAAGATGATATAACAGATAAGACTATAAATGAAAATACAAAAGTGGTCTTTTCTAAGGATTGGTTTAAAAATTACTTGAAAAATCTGCCGGTTGTAACTAGAAGCGAGAGGTTGGATAAATACAAATCAATTTTCAGTAAAAAACCAGCTATAATAGTTTCTGCAGGACCTTCACTTGAAAAGAACGTACAATTACTTAAAGGAAATGAAGATAAGTTTATTATTATTACTGGTATTAGAACACTAAGCACTTTAAAAAAGGAAGGAATAAAAGCAGATTTTGCATGTGTAATTGATGGATCAGAAGCGATGTATAACGTCTCAAAAGATGCGTTAAATGAAGAAACTCCATTGTTTTTCTCTGAATCCGCAAATTATAAAATAATGCGTGAATATAAAGGTAAAAAGTTGTACTTTACTTCTCCAAACTATATAGATTTAAATATTAAACTAGGCAATTTCAGTACGGACCTAGTTTATCAAGGAGGTTCAGTAGCTCATTCCTGTCTTGCTATAGCTGAGTATTTTGATTGCGATCCTATAGTTTTTATAGGGCAAGACTTAGCTTATACAAACAATCAAATTCACTCTAAAAATGCTACAATCAAGGGAGAGCAATTAAAAGCTGACAATTTTGATTTTTACGTTAAAGATATATATGGTAATGATGTACCTACTACATATTCACTAGATAGCTTTAGAAAAAACTTTGAGGATTTTATCAAATGTTACAATGAAAGAACTTATATAAATGCCACAGAAGGTGGGGCTAATATAGAAGGAACTTTGATAAAAACTCTTAAGGAAGTTATAGATGAAAGCAACAGTACAATAGACAAAAGTTGTATATATACATATGATAGACCGGATATTAATACAGAAATAATGCTAAATGAATTGAAAAATAATTTCAAGGAATTATTAAAGCTTAAGAGATTTGCAAAAGAAGCTATCTTAGAAAATGATAACTTAGTTCATAATTATTCTACTAATAATAAAAGATTTAAAAAAGGGCTTGAAAGATTAGATTATATAGATAATCTATATAAAGAAAAAAAAGATCAGTTCCTTTTAATAAATTCGCTATTTGCGCCGATAATTAAAGAAATAGATGTACAATTCTATGATGAAAAGGTTGGCAATTATGAGAGTGAATTAGAACATGTAAAATTTATTGCTGAAAAAGGTAAGTCGCTTTATAACAATGTAGAAGAATGCATAGATTTTGCGGCGCCATATATAAATGATGCAATAAAAGCATTGGAGGGTATTATAAGTGAATAATTATGAAAGTTTAGAAATTGCAATTGAAGCACATGAATATTGTGAAAAGCTATATAGTGGAATGGGAAGTTTAGTTAACAATATTAATGATAGAAATTTAGATGACTTAGAAGTATACTTTAAAAATATATTATCTGGGTTTAATTGGGTTATGGAAGTAATCATCTTATTAAGAGATTTACATAAAGAAAATATTGATTTGGCTATTACTCAGAAAAAAATAAGTGAATACAATGAAGCTTATAATAATTTAGATTTATTATTACTAAGTGATATAATTGAGTATGAAATGATGCCTGAAGTTGAAATGGCGTATAACCTTCTTTCAGAAACAATAATGAGATTACAAAACACTAAACAATAACTTATATTGACCTACTTGTACTTTGAAAAGTTTTATTAAAATTTGTTTTATAAAAGGAGATTAAGTGATGACTAAAAAAGTTTTAGTAACAGGAGCGGATGGATTTATAGGAAGCCATCTCACAGAAATGCTATTAGAATCAGGTTATGAGGTTAGAGCTTTTACATATTATAACTCATTTAACTCTTGGGGTTGGTTAGATACATTAGATAAAAATAAACTAAGTGAAATAGATGTGTTTGCAGGGGATATAAGGGATCCTAATGGAGTTAGAAATGCTATGAAAGATATAGATGAAGTCTATCACTTAGCAGCATTGATTGCAATTCCATTTAGTTATCATTCACCAGATTCATATGTAGATACCAATATAAAAGGAACACTTAACGTGTTACAAGCATCTAGAGATTTAGGAGTTAAAAGAGTACTTGTTACTTCAACTTCAGAAGTTTATGGAACAGCAAGATATGTACCGATAGATGAAAATCATCCGTTCCAAGGACAATCTCCATATTCTGCTACTAAAATAGGTGCAGATAGATTAGCAGAATCATTTTATAGAAGTTTTAATACACCGGTAACAATAGTGAGACCATTTAATACATACGGACCTAGACAATCTGCTAGAGCAATAATCCCTACAATAATAACTCAGCTACTTGCTGGAAAAGAAGAAATTAATTTAGGTTCTTTAACTCCAACAAGAGATTTTAACTATGTAAAAGATACAGCAAAAGGTTTTATAGAAATAGCAAAGTCTGATAAAACTGTTGGAGAAGAAATAAACATAGCTACACAAAGAGAGATTTCAATAGGAGATTTAGCACAAGAGCTTATAAACCAAATAAATCCTAATGCTAAGATAGTTTGTGACCAGGAAAGAATAAGACCAGCAAAAAGTGAAGTAGAAAGACTACTTGGGTCTAATAAAAAGATAATGGAATTAACAAGCTGGAAGCCAGATTATACATTTGAGCAAGGATTGGCAGAAACTATTGAATGGATTAAGAAGAACTTAGATAGATATAAAGTAGACATTTATAACGTATAGAGAATATATTGAGTTTGTAGTTAAAGGAGCAATAGATATGGGTAAATTTATTCCACTTTCAGTGCCAAATTTGAAAGGTAAAGAACTTGAATATGTAACAAAAGCTGTAGAAGATGAATGGGTTTCTACAGGGGGAGAGTTTATTAATAAATTTGAGAATAATATGGCTGAATACCTTAATGTTGAAAAAGCAGTTGCTTGTCAAAGTGGAACTGCAGCTCTGCATCTAGCATTAATATTATCAGGTGTAAAGCATAGTGATGAAGTAATAGTGCCAACTCTAACTTTTATCGCTGCAGTAAACCCAGTAAAATATATTGGTGCAAATCCTATTTTTATGGATTGTGATGATACTCTTACAATGGACCCTAATAAGCTAGAAGAATTTTGCAAAGAAAAATGTAATATTAAAAATGGAATATTAATTAATAAAGAAACTGGAAATGCTGTAAAAGCTATAGTATTAGTACATGTTTTCGGAAACTTAGCTGACATGGAAAAAATAATGAAAATTGCTAATGATTATAATCTAAAGGTTATAGAAGATTCCACAGAAGCACTAGGTACATACTATACTGAAGGTTGTTTTAAAGGTAAGTTTGCTGGAACAATAGGAGATTTTGGTGCTTATTCATTTAATGGCAATAAGATAATAACTACAGGAGGAGGTGGTATGCTCGTAGCTAAAGATGCAAAAGATGCGGATAGAGCAAAGCACCTCTCAACTCAAGCTAAAAGTGATGGATTATATTATATACATGATGAAATAGGCTTCAATTATAGAATGACTAATCTTCAAGCTGCGATGGGTGTAGCTCAGCTTGAAAGACTAGAAGAATTTATACAAATAAAGAAGGAAAATTATAAACTGTATAAAGCTGAGATAGAAGCTATATCAGGATTAAGTATTATGGATTTTAGGCCAGGTATAAGGCCAAACTATTGGTTTTATTCTTTATTAATTGATTCTAAGGTATATCCATTAAATAGAGATCAATTGCTAAAACATCTTGAAGACAATGGAATACAGACTAGGCCGATTTGGGGGCTGATAAGCGATCAAAAACCATACTCTGAATCTCAAACTTATAAATTAGAACTCAGTAAATATTATATAGAACACATTTTAAATATACCTTGTAGTAGTAGCTTAACAAGAGAGGATGTTATTACAGTTATAGAATTTATAAAACAAGTGAAGTAAGGACGGTGAAAATCTCATGAGCTTGACAGAATTAATAGTTGATGAAGAGATAACTATACGAGAAGCGATTAGAAGATTAGATGTAAGTGCTAAGAAAATACTGCTCATCGTTGATGGAACTAAGCTTAAAGCTGTGCTAACTGATGGTGATATAAGAAGATGGATTTTAAAGAATGGCGACTTGCAATATCCAATTAAGGAAATAATGAACGTGAATCCTATTTTTCTAAATACTAGAGATAAAGAAAAAGCTAAAGAATTAATGAGAGAACATTTCATAGAAGCAATTCCTTTAGTGGATGATAATGATAATCTTCAGTCATTAATATTTTGGAATGACGAAAATGACGAAAAGTTAAATTTCTTTACTAAACTTGATACTCCTGTTGTAATAATGGCTGGTGGTAAGGGAACTAGATTATATCCGTATACAAAAATTTTACCTAAGCCACTTATACCAATTGGTGAAACACCTATAGTTGAAAGAATAATAAATAAATTTAACGATTTTGGCTGTAGTGATTTTTATCTTACTGTTAACTACAAGAAAAATATGATTAAATCATATTTTAATGATTTAAATAAAGAATATAATGTTATTTTTGTTGAAGAAGACAAACCATTGGGTACTGGAGGAAGTCTTTATTTGCTAAAAGATACTTTAGATAAAACTTTTTTTGTTTCTAATTGTGATATTTTAGTTGAAGCTAATTATTCAGATATCCTAAAGTTCCATAAGAAAAGGGGAAATAAGATAACTATGGTAACTTCATTAAAATGTTTTAGAGTTCCTTACGGAGTGATACATTTGAATCGGGATGAAACTGTAAATAAAATAGAAGAAAAGCCAGAACACACATATTTAGTAAATACAGGTTTGTACATAATGGAGCCAGAAACTTTAAACGATATACCTGAAAACCAATTTTATAATCTTCCAGATTTGTATGAATATTATATGAAAAATGGAGAAAAGGTTGGAGTTTATCCTATTAGTGAGGGTTCATGGATGGATATGGGGCAAATTGATGAAATGAATGAAATGATGAAAAAGTTAGGTGTAGATTAGTAGCCCTTTATATTAGTATTTTTTTATATGCGAAAGGGGTAATAAAGATTGATAGGAAATAATAAGATTGTTGCGATAATACCTGCAAGAGGTGGATCTAAAGGGATTCCGAGAAAGAATATAAAAGAACTAAATAAAAAGCCTTTAATTGCATATTCAATTGAAGAAGCCTTAAAGAGTAAATATATAGATCGAGTTATAGTTTCTACAGAAGACTTAGAGATTGCAAATATTTCTAAGTCTTTTGGTGCTGAAATTCCTTTTATGAGACCTGATGCACTTGCGAGAGATAACACTCCTGGAATTGAGCCGATTATCCATTGCATCGAATATTTAAGAGAAGTAGAGAAATATGATGTTCAATATATTATATGTTTACAGTGTACTACACCTTTAAGAACTTCAGTTCAAATTGATGAAGCTATAGAAAAGATAGTAAATTCAAACAATGATTCACTAGTAAGTGTAACTGAAAGTGAGATTAGCCCATTTTGGATGAAGAAAATAGTAGATGATAAATTAGTAGATTTTATTGAGGATAGTACTTTTTATGCGAGAAGACAAGATGCGCCTGAAGTTTATACATTAAATGGTGCCATATATATAGCAAAGACAGAATTACTTCTTAAAAATAGAAACTGGTATACTGAAAATACTCTTTCATTTATTATGGACAGAGTTTCTTCAATAGATATAGATGACTTGATTGATTTTAAGTTTGCTGAATTTTTATTAAACCATAAGGAGAACTTTAAAGATGAAGATATCATTTAAAGAAAACAGAAGCTTTATAATAGCAGAGGCTGGAGTAAATCATAACGGTGATATAGCAATAGCAAAGATGCTTGTTGATGTAGCAGTGGATGCAAGTGTAGATGCAATAAAGTTCCAGACTTTTAAATCAGAAAATTTAGTTACTAAAAGTGCTCCAAAGGCAAACTACCAGTTAGAGACAACTGGTGATGGTACACAGATGGAGATGTTAAAAAAGCTAGAATTGTCATTAGAAGATCATATAGAATTAAAGAAGTACTGTGAGCAGAAGAATATTTTATTTTTATCAACTCCATTTGATTTAGAAAGTGTAGACTTACTCGAAAAGATTGATATACCTTTTTATAAAATTAGTTCAGGAGATCTAACTAATACTCCAATGCTAAAATACATTGCTAAGCTAAATAAAACAATGATAGTTTCTACAGGCATGGCTAATTTAAGTGAAGTTGAGCAGGCTGTAAATGCTATAAAGAGCTGTGGAAATCAAGATATTATTCTATTGCATTGTACTTCGAATTATCCTACGAAATATGAAGAAGTTAATTTAAATGCTATGAATACATTAAAAAATGCATTTAAGTTACCGGTTGGATACTCTGATCATACAGTTGGAATGGAGGTGCCAATTGCGGCTGTTGTAATGGGAGCAGTGGTGATTGAAAAACATTTTACTTTAGATAAGAAAATGGAGGGACCGGATCATAAGGTTTCTTTGGAACCTCAAGAACTTAAAAATATGGTTCAAAGTATAAGGAATGTGGAAGTTTCATTCGGTAATGGAATAAAAGAATGTGGAGAAGATGAGAAAAAAAGTAAACTTGTATCAAGAAAGAGTATAGTGGCTAAAAGAGATATAAAACTAGGAGAAACTATTACATTAGAAATGCTAGATTTTAAGAGACCTGAAAAAGGATTGCCACCAAGTATGGTAGAATTAGTTGTTGGAAAGAAAGCTATAATAGATATATGTAAAGATGAATTAATTGAATTTAATAATATTAGGTGAGATGTGTGAAAAAAAATAAATGTATATTCTTAGATAGAGATGGAACAATCAACAAATATAAAGGTTTAATTAGTAAACCAGAGGATATTGAATTAATTAATGGAGCTGCTGAAGCTATACGTATTATAAATGAAAGTGAATACTTATGCATAGTAGTCTCTAATCAACCCGGTGTAGCTAAAAACCTATGTAGTTTAGATACTGCTTGGGAGATTAATGAGAGGTTAAAGGATCTATTAATTAAAAGAGATGCGTATTTAGACGATATCTTTATTTGTCCGCATCATCCTGAAAAAGGATTTCCAGACGAAAATGTGGAATTTAAAATTAAATGTAATTGTAGAAAGCCTGAAACAGGAATGATAGAACAAGCTGCATTAAAATATAATATTGACCTTTCAGAATCATTCCTTATTGGGGATACTTCTATAGATGTAAAAACAGGCTCTAACTGCAAAATGAAAACCGTGCTTGTTGAAACAGGATTAGGAGGAATGGATGAAAAATATAAAGTAGTTCCGGATTATAGAATGAAAGATATTTATGAAGCAGTTAAATTTATATTAAAAGAATAGAAAGTACAAGTTTTACACAAAACTAGTATGTTAATTAAAAAAATATACCTGATTTAGTTTACATATAACCCTTAACAGGTAAGGTGAAATAGTCAAAAATTAATTTAAAATACTTATTAAAAGTTTAAGAGGTAGATAATCATGAAGGTTTTAGTAGAAGGTATTGGTAGTATGGTTTTTGGTACACAACTAAAATATTACCAAGAGATGAATTGGGATCTGGTAGGAATTGATATAACAGATAAATCATTTGGAATATATAAAGGCGTAAAGCCATATATAGTTCCTAAATATTCTGATGAAACTTGTTTTGATGTAATAGAAGAAATAATTAAGAAAGAAAATATAGATTTAGTATTTTGCACCATTAATGAAGGCTTATTGGAGTGGAGTAAAAGAAAGAAATATTTTAAAGAAAAATATAATACAAATATAGTCATTTCTGATGAAAGTATTATTAAAATATGTACAGACAAGTGGCAAACTTATAAGTTCTTCAGTGAAAATAAAATAAATACACCGAAAACTTCATTAGATAATATTTATGGTTTATTAAAGCCAAGAGTAGGTAGAGGAAGTTTTGGTATATATAAAAAAGAAGATGCACCTGAAAATCTGAATTTAGAAAATTATATATCACAGGAAATTGTTAAAGGACAAGAGTACACAATTGATGTTTTATGTGATTTAGAGTCAAATCCTATATATATAATTCCGAGAAAAAGGGTAGAGACGGAATCAGGTGTATCTACAAAAGGCATGACTATATACGATGAGCAGATAATTGAATCAACAAGGCAAATTATATCTAAATTAAAGCCAATAGGTATTATAAATATTCAATGTTTTAAAGAAGGAGACAATATAAATTATATCGAAATAAATCCAAGGCTCGCAGGGGGAAGTTCTTTATCTTTTTCATCATCAGATAATTGGTTTAAGGCGATTGAATGCTTTTATAAAGGTGAAGGATATTCTGCTAAGAGTATAACCTACAATAATTATATGTTTAGATATTATGAGGATGTTATAGTAAATGAACAGGATTTAGTAGGCAATAAGTAAATAAATATGGAGAGAAAAATATATGAAAGTTTTAGCTATTACAGGTATTAGATCTGAATACTTTATTCTTCAACCAATTCTTGAGGAAGTGCAATCAAGGGAAAATGTAGAATTAAAACTTATAGTTACAGGTACACATCTTTCTGCAGTTCATGGAAATACATATAAGATAATAGAAAATGATGGATTCAACATTATAAAACTTGAGTCTTTACTGTCATCTGACTCTTTAGAAGGTAGATGTAAGTCTATAGGAATACAGATGATGGGACTAACAGATATAGTTGTAAGGGAAAAACCAGATTGGCTTTTAGTTTTAGGGGATAGAGAAGAAAGCATATCGACAGCAACTGTTGGAACTTACTTAAATATACCTGTGGCCCATGTTTGTGGAGGAGACAGAGTAGTTGGAAATATAGACGATTCAATAAGACACGCAGTAACAAAACTTGCTCATTTACATTTTCCAACCACAGAAGAGAATGGTGAAAGGATTTTAAAAATGGGTGAAGAACCATGGAGAGTTAATGTTGTAGGAAATCCTTCTTTAGATTCGATAAGAAAACAACCAGATTTATCGTATGAATACATAAATAATAAGCTAGGAATAAATATTAAAGAAGATGAACCGTTTATACTGTTGATAAAGCACCCTTTGAGTTCAGAAATTAGCGAAGCGGCAGAACAGATGAGAGTTACATTAGAAGCAGTTTCAGAATTAGGATATGAAACAGTGATAACATATCCTAATTCTGATGCCGGTGGATTTGAAATGATAGGTGTTATTAACGAATTTGTTCAAAAATACGATTTTATTAATGCGTTTAAAACTATACCAAAAGATTTATTTACCAATCTTCAAAGAAAAGCGGCTTTACTATTAGGTAATTCTAGCTCTGGATTACTTGAAGCTCCATTTTTAAAACTTCCTGTTGTAAATGTTGGTAATAGACAAAAACAAAGACAGCATTCGGAGAATATAATTTTTGTGACACATGATAAAGAACAAATAAAGAAAGCTATAGAAACTGCTATAAGAGATGAGGAATTTATTAGCGTTTGTCAAAATTGCAGTAATCCATATGGGGACGGATATAGTGCAAAGAGAATAGTGGATACACTTTTCAATACAGAGATAAATCAAAGATTATTAAATAAACAAATTACATATTAGCAAATAAATAATAGTTAAGGGTGATATGATGAAAGTATTAGCAATTTCCGTTCATCCAGATGATGAAACACTGGGCTGTGGTGGAACTTTATTAAAACATGGAATAAATGGAGATGAGTTGTTTTGGTTAATAATAACTAAAGCTAATGAGCAGCTGGGATTTAGTAATGCATTTATAGAGTCTAGAAATAAGGAAATTAAACTTGTTGCTGACAGTTACGGCTTTAAAAAAGTATATGAACTTGGGTTTGATACAACAAGGCTACACTTAATAGATTTCGGTGAACTAATAAATGCAATTTCAAATGTGATCAATGAAGTAAAACCTGAAGTTGTTTACATGATTAATAGGTCTGATATACATACAGATCATCAGATAGCAGCTAAAGCAATTATGAGCTGTACGAAGAGTTTTAGGTATCCTTTCATAAAAAAAGTTATGATGTATGAATGTATTTCTGAAACTGAAATATCACCAAGTTTACCAGAAAATATTTTTATACATAATGTTTTTAGCGATATAACAGACTTTATTGATAAGAAGTTAGAAATAATGAGCATTTTTAAGTCTGAAGTTCAAAAACCTCCATTACCGAGAAGTTTAGATAACATTAAGGCTCTAGCAAGATATAGAGGAGCTTCATGTGGTGTTGAATACGCTGAAGCTTTCATGCTTGTTAGAGAAAGATTTTGATATATTACTAGGTTGAATTATAAATAATTTAGATAATGAAAAATAGGCTGGATTGTTATAATTCAGCCTATTTTTACGTGTTAATTATGCATTATACTATTTCATGATATATTCTTAACACATCTCTAGAAACAGAATCGAATGTTCTTAAAGTTGAGTTCCTTAAATTATTTTTCAATTCATCTAATAAATTATTATCATAATATAATTTGGTAACAACATCTTTTATTTCATCTAAATCGTGAGGGTTGATAAGGAAACCATCAACGCCATCAACTATTGCTTCTGACATACCGCTTTCCTTTGTGCCGATTACTGGCATTCCATAAGCCATACATTCAAAAACAGTAAGTGGGAACGTGTCCCACCAAAGAGAAGGGAGAATGGCTATATCCGCAGAGCCTAAAATTGCATCAAGTTCATCATATGTGTAAGGTGGATTTATTTTTATGCTATCCATTTCTTTAGAAAGTTTTGTTAGTTTTTCAGTCATTATGCTTTTTGCTCCATGTATGTGAAGTTCAATATTTCCATCTTCCACTTCTTTAATATCGCTAAAAGCTTGCACTATATTAACAACGCCTTTCATAGGAGAACAAGGTGAAATATGCAGAAATGTTAGCTTTTTATCACTAGAATGATTTTTTAATGAACTTCTTTTACCTCTTTCCAGTAAGGATTTGCTAACTCCATTTATTACAACTGATATCTTATTACTTTCTAAACCTAGATTTACTGCTATGTTTTTAGTGAAATTAGAAACAGCGATTATTTTAGTTGCCTTGTTATAGTTCTCGATGTTTTTGTGTAGGCGCTTTATAAATTCTGAGTTAGATGCTTTGGAATTTAGACATTGAGAACAATGTTTGCCTGGTTCATTGCAATAGGAGTTTGTCTCTTCAATAAATAGCACTTGCTTAGGACAAAAGCAAAAATAATCGTGTATATGTACTATAGTTTTGAAACCACTTTCTTCAATTAAGGGAATTATGTTGGTAGAAATTCCGTAACATGTTTGTATGTGTACTATATCAGGAGAGATTTTTCTTACCTCATCTAATATTTTTTCTTCTAAATTCGGGTTGTTGTAGTGTTTATGCGGTTGATCTTTGAATAAAGGAGATTCTATTATCTCTGGTACAATAAAAGTTATACCATCCTCAACGTAGGTGGATCTGTTTGTATTGTTGTCAGGATAAAAATACATTATGTAGACATCGTTATCTTTTTTTTGATCTTTAGTAATATTGTCTACATAATTTAATATACCACTACGACCCGGTTTCCATGAATAAGTAATATGTAATATTTTCATAATTCTAGCTCACCTCTTCTATTCTATTAATGTTTTATAAAGCAGCTATAGATGTTAATAAAATCTGAAGTATGTCAATTCGTAAAAGTATCTAAAGCTGAGCAACAGTAGTAGTATACATTGAAAATGTAATAAATTCAATAATTTTACTTCAAGTGTTAGGCAGTAGTAGATGTAGAAAGTTTTTATGGACATTTTATAGTGGAAAGAACTATCATTAAAGATATGAGACTTAAATCTGAAAAATGTCAAAGAAGGCTACGCTCGGATTTTGTTGAAGAACTTATAAATACAGATTCTATAGATATCCCAGTTCTATCTAATAAAACTAGGAGATACTTCTGTTAACCGATAATCGTAATAACATCACCAACTATACGTTTTATTTTGAACTGATTTATCTATAAATTAGAGTAATGCGTCTAAAGTGTTAAATAATTAAGTTGTAAAATTGATATAAACTTAAGCTGATGTTTGGTTTGACTAAAAAATTTCTTATAGGTGGGGGGAATAATATTGAAAGACATAGTTCTTGTAGGTGGAGGAGGACATTGTAAAGTTATTATTGATATAATAGAAAGTAGAAAAGAATATAACGTTATAGGTATTGTTGATAATAATCAAAATTTAAAGGATGTGCTAAGTGTACCTGTACTAGGCAATGATAATATATTGGAAGAGTTATATGATAAAGGGATAAGCAATGCTTTCGTATGTATTGGAGCTCTTGGTAACATTGATATAAGGAATAAGGTTTATAATAAACTAAAGAAAATAGGTTTTAAAATTCCAAAACTAATACATAAAAATTCTTATATATCAAGTAATGTATCTATTGGTGAAGGAACTTGCGTAATGGCTGGAGTTATAATAAATCCAGATTCACAAATAGGGGAAAACTGCATTATAAATACTGGGGCTATTATTGAGCATGATTGTATAGTTAGTGATAATGTTCATGTTTCACCTGGAGTGAAAGTAGGTGGTGGAGTTAAAATTAGTTATAATACTCATATTGGGATAGGGAGTACAATAATACAAGGTGTAACTATAGGTAATAATGTCATAATTGGTGCAGGATCAGTAGTAGTTAATGATTTTTCTGATAATATTTTGGCTTTCGGAGTTCCTGCTAAGAAAAAAAATTAAAGTTATTTGATAAAGTTACGATAAAGAAAACATAAAAATAAGTACGGAGTGATGAGGATGAGATTATATCATAATTTAGCTTCTTTAGATTTGTTTAGAAACTATAAAAAGAATTTGGCAGGACAAAGTAATTCAATTGAAAGACTTTCTTCCGGAGTAAAAATAAATTCATCAAAAGAAAATCCAAATGCTATAGGGCAAAGTGAGCTTATAAGACTTCAGTTAAGAGGATCTGACGCTGCACAAAAGAATGTCCAGGACGGGGTGTCCATGATGCAGACTGTAGACGGTGCACTTGGATCAGTCAATGAAGCTCTCCAAAGAATGAAGGAACTCGCTGTTCAAGCTAATAATGATACTTTAAGTGATCATGATAAGGAAATAGTTCAGAAAGAAATAGAACAGCTAAAACAGCATATAGATTCTGTAGGTAGTGATACTGAGTTTAATGGGTTAAAACTTTTGAAGAGTCAGTATGTTACTAATAACGATCAACCCTATATGCAACCTATGATGTCTGGAGCAAATGTAGGAGATACTATTGATATACCAATGTATAACATAGGCACTGATATGTTAAAAGATGATAAAGGTAATGCACTAAGCGGAATTGATGTTACAGATGCTTCGAAATCTGCAACTAACCTCAAAGTCATTGATGATTCAATTGCTCAAGTAAATAGCATAAGAAGTAAATATGGAGCACTACAAAATAGATTTGAAGTAGCTTCAGAAAATTTAAGCAGTAGCAGTGAAGTTTTACAAAGAGCAGACAGCAGTCTAAGAGATACTGATATGGCTAATGAAATGATGGAACTTTCAAAGAATGGCATACTAGTACAGTCAGCGACAGCGCTTATGGCTCAAACAAACAAGTTCCCTCAAGACGTATTAAATATATTATCAAGGGTGAAGTAGATACTACGAACATTGTAGTATCTACTTTTTTATTTAATTAAATTAAACTTTGGTAAGAAAATCAAAATTACTCAATAAAAATATAAAAAAATATAATGACAAAATTCGATATTTTATATATAATCAATTCATGACAAAAAACAATTCGAACAAATATGAATATTCAGAAAACTTCTCACGAGATGTACGCTGTAAAAATTAGAAAGCAGAAATTTAATTATTTTTTACATTTAATTAAAAAACTATCTTTAAAAAAACGACAACTTGATATATAATTTTAATCATAAGTTTTATTTTTACAAAAAAGTTTAGTTTATTACAAAATAATGAATTAAATTACATTTTTTTTGTAAAAAAATAGGAATTAAAATAAACTCAACAAGAACGATGTATATAATAAACTAAATAATATTCGAATGGTGGTGGATTATAGTGGCAATTAGTAGATTGGATTCTGACAACTATACCTATAACCTTGTCAAAAGAGGTTTAGATGTATCTTCTCTTAGATCTAAGGTTATCGCTAATAACATAGCAAACATAAATACAAAGGGATATAAGAGAGATACAGTTTCTTTTGAAGATACGCTTAAAGACGCATCTAATGATATTGAAAACACAGGTTATACAAATGTTGATGAAGGAAGTTTTGGACAAGTTAAACTTGGTAAGGATACTTCATCAAGTATGAGAGCAGATGGTAACAATGTAGATTTAGAATCAGAAAAAGTAAACCAAGCTGCGAATACAATGCTGTACAATGCATTGATAACTCAAGCTAATAATAAAATTAGTATGACAAGATACGTTATCACTGGTGGTGGGAGGTAATAACTGATGGGAAGTTTATTTGGTGCATTAAGAATAAGCGCAAGTGGATTGTCAGCAGAAAGATTAAGATTAGATACTATATCTTCTAATATAGCTAATGCAAATACCACAAGAGGAGAAAACGGTAAACCTTACGTAAGAAAGGTTGCAGTGTTTCAAGAAAATCTAAATGGTGCATTAGGAATGAACGGGGTAAAGGCTGTGGGGATTGAAGAAGATAAGTCTCCATTAAGAAAAGAGTATGACCCTACTAATCCAGAAGCTGATAAAGACGGATATGTAACTATGCCAAATGTAAATATTTTAAATGAAATGGCTGATATGATATCAGCATCAAGATCTTATGAAGCAAATGTAGATACTTTAAACGCAGGAAAGACGATGTTTATGAAAGCATTAGAAATAGGTAAATAAGGAGAATAATTTATGAGAATAAATAGTTTTATACCAGATACCAAGATCTTTGAAAAAGATATAACTCAAAAGAAAGAAGACAACACTGGTAATGGTGGAGTAAGCTTTTTAGATACATTAAAACAAAAGCTTAATGAGGTCAATGACAAACAGATAGAAGCTAATGATCTAACAGACAAATTAGTAAAAGGTGATAATGTAGATATACATCAAGTTATGTTATCCACAGAAGAAGCAAAAATGAGTTTAGAATTAGCTGTACAAGTTAGAAATAAACTTCTAGATGCTTACCAAGAAATAAATAGAATGCAGTTGTAATAGATAGGAGTGCTACTAATGAATAAGCTATTAGAGAGCCTAAGAGGGTTTTGGGATAAAATTAAAGCTATGAGTAAGGGTAAAAAGATAGCTTTAGGTATTTCTCTTTTAGCTGTGGTGATCGCAATTATAGCATATACATTTATATCCAGTAACAATAAGTACGGAATACTTTTCAACAATTTAGCTGCTGAAGACTCAAAAACAGTAACTGACAAGTTAAAAGCAGATAAAGTAGATATGAAAATATCGGGAAACAGTATTCTTGTGCCGAAAGATCAAATTGATGAATTGAGACTGGAACTTGCGCCACAGCTAAATGATGGAAGTAAAGGATACGAGCTAATGGACACTGGTAGCTCCTTTGGTATGACTGACGAGGAGTTTAAGTTAAAAAAATTAAGAATGCAGCAAGGAGAACTTGAAAAGACTATAAAGAGCTTTGGTTCAGTAGAGGCTGCAAGAGTACATATAACACCAGCTACAGATTCGGTTTTTGTAAAGGATAAAACACCTGGAAAAGCTTCAGTTTATCTAAAGCTTAAGTCTGGTACAAAGATATCAAATGACCAGGTTAAGTCGATAGTTTCTCTAGTTTCGGGAGCTGTTGACAATGTTCCAAAAGAAAATATCGAAGTGGTTGATGACAAGATGAATCTTTTATCAAAGGGGTTATTTGATGAAAATGGTCAAGAAGCTGATTCATCTAGCGTTGAAAAGAGACAAGGTCTTCAAGCAGAGTATGAGAAGAACCTTGAGAAAAACATAGTTGAGTTATTAGAGCCTGTAATAGGAAAAGATAAGGTTAAGGCTAAGGTAAGTGCAACATTAGATTTAGATTCAAAGCAAAAGACTACAATAACCTATGATCCTAATAAGGTTATAAATAAGCAGCAGACTTCAAAGCAAAATGGCAGTACGACTGATAATGGGACAACATCCCAAAGTCCAGTTGATAACAATGCTACAAATAGTATAGCTGCCACTACTGGAGCGCAAAATCTAAGTACTAACGAATCACAAAATACTGAGTATTCTGTAGGAAGTACAGAAGAAAAGTCTATAAGTGCACCAGGGGAAGTTAAGAGAATAACTGCATCAGTTATAGTAGATGGAAAGATGGATGCTGCAACACAAGATGCTATAAAGAATATAGTTTCAAGTGCTATTGGGTTTAATCAAGATAGAGGCGACGCAATAAGTGTTCTTGGCATGAGCTTTGATCCAACAGAAAAAGCAGAAATTCAAAAGCAGATAGATCAGATGAATGCTGATGCTGCTAATGAGAAAAAGATGGCACTATATAAGACTTTAGGGGTAGCAGGAATTGCAGCTATTGTAGCTATTATAGCTCTAGTACTTATAATAAGAAAGTTTAGAAAGAAAGATACTGAAGAAGAAAGAGAACATATCTTAGATGTAATAGTAAATGATAGTCTTGAGCCAAAGGATATAGAAAGATTTGATCCTATAAACTTTGAAGTTAAAAATGAAAAGACACATATGGAAAATGAGATAAAGAAATATGCTACGGATAAACCAGAGCAAGTAGCAGAGATAATTAAATCCTGGTTAGCAGAGAATGAGAGGGGATAATAATGCCAAGAGAAGGTACAAAATTAACTGGAATACAAAAAGCAGCTATACTTTTTATCACTCTTGGTCCTGAAGCTTCTGCAGGAATAATAAAGAAACTACCAGAGAGTGAGATACAAAAGATAACTTATGAGATAGCTAACATTACTTCAGTTAGTTCAGAACAGAGAGAAGAAATACTTGATGAATTCCTTGAGATGAATAAAGCTAGAGACTATATTGTAGAAGGTGGTATGGACTATGCTAGAGTGCTTTTAGCAAAGGCACTTGGTCAGCAAAGAGCTGCTGAGATACTAGAGAAAGTTACAGAGGTAACTCAGCAGTACAGACCATTCTCTATAGCTAGAAAAGCTGATGCACATCAATTGCTTAATGTTATTTCAAACGAGCATCCGCAAACAATTGCATTGATTTTGTGTTATCTTCAAGCGGATAAGTCAGCTCAAGTTATAGCAGAACTTCCAGAAGAACTACAAAGTGACGTTGCGTTCAGAATTGCAACTATGAACAACACATCTCCAATGGTTATAAAAGAAATAGAAAAAGTCCTAGAAAGCAAGCTATCTTCTATTGTAAGGACAGAAGTAACTTCATTAGGTGGTGTAGATACTTTAGTTGATATCTTAAATCAAGTTGATAGAACTACTGAAAAGAATATAACTGAAAGCTTAGAAAGAGAAGATGCAGATCTTGCTGAAAAGATTAAGAGTAGCATGTTCGTATTTGAAGATATCATTACTCTTGACGATATATCTATTCAGAGAATTCTTAGAGAAACAGATGCTAAGGAATTGGCTCTTGCTCTTAAGGGTTGTTCAGAAGAAGTTGCAAATTCTATATTTAAGAACCAATCTAAGAGAGCAGCTGCTGCATTAAAGGAAGATATGGAATTCTTAGGGCCAGTTAGACTTAATGATGTTGAAAAGGCACAACAGAAGATTGTTGCTATCATCAGAAGATTAGATGAAGCTGGAGAAATCATCTTAGCAAGAGGTGGAGAAGATGCAATCGTCCTATAGTGTAATTAAGAGTAATAGTGTAACAAGTGGAACTAGTAAAAAAATTAACACAGACTATGAGCAAAGAGACTTAATTGAGGATATGTTAAACAATGATCCTGAAGAAGCAGCTAGAATGGTTGAGAGTTATAAAAATATTGGTGATAACATTATAAGAAACGCTCAAAGACAAAAAGAAAAGATGCTAGAGGCTGCTTATGTCCAAGCTCAGGATATCGAAAGAGAAGCTTATGAAAGAGGCTATAAGCAAGGTACTGAAAATGGATATGAAGATGGTTACAGAGAAGCTTATGATAAAAATATAGAATTAGCTAGAAATGAAGCTGATTCTATAATAAGCAATGCAAATAATATACTTTTTCAGGCTAAGCAAGAATATGAACAATATTTAGAAGCAAAGAAAGAAGAAATAATAAGGCTATCTGTAGAGATGACAGAAAAAATCCTAAGAGAAAGACTTGGTTCAGATAATGGACTTAATTCTATAGTTGAGAATGTAATAGCAGAATCAAAAGGGACCCAGACTTTTATAATAAAATGTAATGTTATTCATGTTGAAGCAATTAAGACACAGCTAGAGTTATGGAAGAATAAATTTGTTATAAAGGGTGAGATCTTTGTCATAGAAGACTCTTCGCTAGAACCAGGAAATGCTATTGTTGAAAAAGAAAACGGCTTAGTGGTAGTGGGAATTGATATATCTATGAATAAGCTGTTAGAGGCTCTTTCATAATAGGAGGTTTGCTATGATTTCAATTGATTTTGAAGGTATACTAAATAACATAGATGAAATAAACTTCAACCACTATGAAGGAAGAGTAAAAAAGGTAATAGGTCTTACCATAGAAGTTGAAGGCATAAGAGCTTTCGTAGGAGAACTTTGCACTATATATAATGAAAAAAATAAACCTATAAAATGTGAAGTGGTTGGCTTTAAAGACGATAGTGTTATACTAATGCCACTTGGTGAACTTATAGGTATTTCTCTAGGCTGCAAGGTAGTACCTGAGGGAAGACCGCTAAGTGTAAAATGTAGTGATGAGCTACTTGGTAAGATGTTAGATGGACTAGGGATACCCTTTGATGGTAAGGAGATAAGTGGAGGTCAGTACTATCCACTTGACAATGCACCACCAGACCCTATGAGAAGAAGAAGAATTAAGGAAGTGCTTCCTACAGGTGTAAGAGCAATAGATGGATTTCTAACCTGTGGAGATGGACAAAGAATAGGTATTTTTGCAGGTAGTGGAGTTGGTAAAAGTACAACTCTAGGTATGATTGCAAGAGAAGCCGAAGCTGATGTCAATGTCATCTCACTTATAGGGGAAAGAGGAAGAGAAGTTCTTGACTTCATAGAAAAAGACCTTGGACCTGAGGGAATGAAAAGATCAGTAGTAGTATGTGCTACTTCAGATCAACCTGCACTTGTTAGAATAAAAGGAGCTCTTACAGCTACGGCAATAGCAGAGTATTTCAGAGATAAAGGGAAAAAAGTTATTCTTATGATGGACTCGGTTACAAGATTTGCAATGGCTCAAAGAGAGGTTGGACTAGCTATTGGAGAACCGCCTGCAACTAAAGGTTATACCCCATCAGTTTTCGCAATGCTACCAAGATTGATGGAAAGGGCAGGTACCTCTGAAAAAGGTTCTATAACGGCTTTTTATACAGTTCTGGTTGACGGTGATGATTTTAATGAACCTATAGCGGATGCGGTTAGAGGTATACTAGATGGTCATATAGTTTTATCTAGAGCCTTAGCTCATAAGAATCATTATCCAGCTATAGACATATTGAACTCAGTATCAAGACTTATGCCGTCCATAGCAGAAGATGTACATAAAGAAGTAAGTTCTTTTGCAAGAGATCTTCTTGCTACATATAAGGAATCTGAAGATTTAATAAATATTGGTGCTTATGCAAAAGGCAGCAATAGAAAAATAGATATGGCAATAGATTATCATGATTTTATAATAAGCTTTTTAAAACAAGGAATAGATGAGAAGTCTACCTATGAAGAAAGTAAAAATAAACTTATTTCAATGTTTAAAGGATAGGATATTATGCCAAATGGATTTAAATTTAGTCTTCAAAAGGTTTTAGATATAAGAGTTGAAAAAGAAGAAGAAAGCAAAATATTATTTCAAAAGACCCAAAAAGAAAAGACAATGATTGAGCAAAAGATTAATGAGATGAATGAAAGCTTTGAACAGTATAGAAGCATAAAAAGTGGTGAATCAGGAGCTTATCAAAAAATAAAGAGAAACTACTTAAATGCCTTAAGTGCAGGGATAAAGAGTAAGGAAAAAGAGCTCGAAAATAAAGATAGAGAGTTAAATTACAGAAGAGAAGACCTTAAGCAAAAGCAGATTGATAAGAAAACTGTAGAGATACTTAAGGAAAAGAGATATGAGGCTTTCATCAAAGAACAAGACAGACAAGAGCAGATAGCTAACGATGAATTTGCTTTATACGCTCACCTTAGAAACACTGAAAGGAGGTGAATAAAGTGAATATGAGTATGAACTTAAGCAGTATAAATACTAGCATAGAAAGTGCTATCAATACCATCAATAGTATTAATAGCAGCCTTAATAGTGGCTATGATGTCACACCAGTTAGTAATAATAATTCATATAATCAAGATTATAGCAATAATAAAGCAAAAACTAACAATAGTAGTGGTTCAAGCTTTTCAGCTGTTTTATCGAAATCACTTCCTAAAAAGGATGATATAAAGGATAAATCAAATGATGACGATATAAGAGACACTATGTCTAAGTTAAAACAGATCAAGCAGAATCTTGATAAGAATAAGGAAAGCTTAAAAGATCAAGTTGCTAAAGTATTTCCAGATGAGATACCTGAAAGCATAGATCAAGTCATTAACTCTGTAGAAAAAGTTATTGAAGAAATTTCAGAAGATAACAATAGTGCTAATATATCAGGGGGATCTAATCTGTCTAAAGACGAAGTTGGTATAAAAGATGATTTCCAAGGAAATAATGAAGATGACAAAAAGGCTTCAGCGGATGACACAGACAAGCTTATTGCTATTTTGACTATGCTATTAATTGGTAATAATACTCAAACCAATAATGAGACTACAGGTAGCAAAGACAATGCTTCACAAGACAATTTAACAGTAAATACAGCCAATGGTAAGCTCCAGAATTCAAATCTTATGGAGTTAGCTGTTAAAAGTTTGCTAGACCTCAAGGAACAAAGCGCTGAGCAGTCTTTAGGTGAAAAGTCAGAATCAAAGAATATGCTGAAAGAAATAATGGCACTGTTAAATAAGGTTGATGGAAATGAAGAATTAAGTTTAGGAGATAAGCTTAAAGATAGCATACAGAATATGATTGAAGCAGCATCTGACAATAAGTCTGAGGCAGTAGATTCATCAAAGTCTGATGTTAAGCAGATAATTCTAGAACTTGTTGATTTAAAAAACAAGAATAAAGAAAGTGAAGCTGACTTAAATAAAGGGAAAGAAGCTAAAAATTCTAACTCTACTAGTTTATTATCTGTAGTTAATAAATTTAAAGCTTCTGAAAATAGCACATTAACAGATAGCTCAACGAAAAACTTGAATTCTTCTTCTAACGATGGTGATAAGGTGCTTAAATCTATCATTGGAGATAAGGACAGCAATGTTCAGAGTAAATTTTCCATGATGATGGATCAGCTTAAAAATACCACTCAAGCTGTAGCAGCACCAAAGGAGCAGCCTGTTATAGGTAGAAATACTATGGTTAGTGACATAGTTAAGTCTATAAAGTATATGGAAAAGTTAGATGTTAAGGAATTGACCTTGAAGACTAACCCAGGAACTTTAGGCGAGATAACTATTAAGCTTACTTTAGATACTTCTAACATGAAGGCTACAATTACAGCCAATACAAAAGAAGCCTATAGTATCTTAAATGATAATCTTAAGGATTTAAGGAAAAGCTTAGAAGCTAGTAACATAAAGATACCAGAAGTATCTATAGAGCTAAGAAATGATAACTACAACAATCATAATAGAAATCAAAATTCACAAATGTCGAACTTTGGATTTGGCAGTGAACAAAAGGAAAATAGGCAGAAGAACACTAATGACAATAGTAGAAAAATAGAGGATGATGATATTAATATAGCTGAAAATTCTAGACAAGCTATTCTAGATAATAATCTTAATCATTTAGTTTAGGAGGTGTGATGATGGCAACAGATATAAACTCAAGTAATGTTGTAACAAGTTATGATGGTTCAAGGGCAACCACTAGAGGTACAAAAATAATACAGCCAGGTAAGGACATGGATAAGAACTCGTTCTTAAAGATTTTATCAGCAGAACTTTCTAACCAAGATCCTGACAATGCTAAGGATAGTACACAGTACATATCGCAGATGGCTCAGTTCACTTCAATGGAACAGATGGCCAACCTTAACACTACTATGAGTTCATTCGCATCTAATTCACTTGTAGGTAAGGGTGTAACTATGAAGGATACTGATAGTTCAGGGACGCCTTATACTGGAGTAATTAAAGCTGTGGCTACAAAGAATGGTGAAACTACGATAAGTGTTGCAGTAAGTGTTAACGGACAGAATGAATATAAAGATTTTCCGATGAGTAATATAGATACGGTTTTAGATGTACCTGACAGTACAATAGCTCCAATAACAAATATCAACGGTAATATGTCCTTCTTATCAGCAGCATCACTAATTGGTAAACAGGCAGAGTTCTCAGATAAAGATGCTAGTGGTAATGCATATAAGGGAATAGTAAAAGGTGTATCAAAGGAAAATGGAGTAATAAACTTATCAGTTAAGGTTGATGGACAAGATACGCTAAAGACCTTCACTTATGATAAGCTAACAAAAGTAAATGCTGTAGAATAGGGTGGTAGGTGTGAGTAGTTACAGAATAGTAAATGGTAAGCCGTATTTAGTTGGCAACCTAACTGCACCTTCAGAAAATAAAAGAGTAGTCACTGATGCTAGTAAGAAGAGTTTTAAGGATATACTTGATGAAAAGATAAACTCTGAGAGTTATGGATATAAAATATCCAATCATGCGTCAGAAAGATTAAGAAGTATAAATTTCTCTAAAGCAGATTACATGGAAATTCAAAGAGGATTTGATTTAGCCAGGGATAAGGGTGCAAAAAATACGGTTATGGTATACAAGGATGTGGCTTTGATTGCCAGTGTAGAGAATAAGACAATCATAACTGCGGTGGAGAAGGATAGAGCAAAGGAAAATGTATTCACTAATGTAGATAGCGTAGTTATCTTATAAACAAGAGGCTGGACCTAAAAATAGGGGGCCTCACCTTGTGGAAGGAAAGAAGCAAGGTATTAATTATAAA
Source organism: Clostridium manihotivorum (assembly GCF_004015185.1). GTDB lineage: Bacteria > Bacillota > Clostridia > Clostridiales > Clostridiaceae > Clostridium_AR > Clostridium_AR manihotivorum. The sequence goes on from NZ_CP025746.1 coordinate 1,896,297, forward strand.
AATTTTGGGAGGTCAATATATATGTTAAGATCAATGTACTCAGGAATCAGTGGAATGAAAGCTAACCAAACTAAGCTTGATGTTATAGGTAATAATATAGCCAACGTTGGAACAACAGGCTTTAAATCTTCAACAGCAAGATTTCAGGACATGCTTAGCCAAAGCGTTAAGGACTCAATGGCACCAAACGCAAATCAAGGTGGTATAAACTCTGCTCAGGTTGGTTTAGGAGTTAAGCTTGCAAGTATAGACTCAGTAATGAAGCAAGGTAATTTACAACCAACAGGAAGAGCTTTAGATATGGCTATAGATGGCGATGGCTTCTTCATGGTAAGTAAAGGTGCAGCAGTATTTGGTGACAATCAATTAGAAGTTAACCAAAGATCAGGAGCACATAACATAACAGCTCAATCTTTAACAAGCTCTGGTGCACAGATTATGTATACAAGAGATGGTGCTTTCAGCTTAGATGAGCAAGGAAACCTAATAACAGCAGATGGATATAGAGTTATGGGGTATGCTTTGACTAATGATGATACTTCAGTATCACCTAGTGGAGTTGCACCAAATAAGGTTAATTTAGATGGTTTAGACATTAAATTTGGTCCAGGTTCTGCATTGAATGGATATAAGGTAGTTGCAGGAGAAATTGGGCCACAAACGGTAACTTCAGCAAATGTTGATAAGGATAATAAGCAAATAGTTGTAAGCGGAGACTTCGCAACTTCAGGAGCATTGACTCCAGCACAGGTTGAGACAGCGGTAAATAAAGCTCTATCATCTGCAGGAATAGCTCAAACTGTGTCAGTAGCTGGAAAAGTTGACTTGATTCCAAAGCTTACTTCTGAAAAAACTAATGGAGGACTTGATGATGCAGCACCAGGTAATGTATCTACCGGAGGACTAACCTTCCAATTTGGCAATGGTAAGCAACTAGAAGGATTTGTGATTCAATTTGGTAAGATAGGTGCTGGTACTCCTCTTGGAGCTCATGTCACTACAAGTCCCAATAAGATAATAATAGATGCAGATATGGTAAATGGTAATGTAAGTACAGATGATTTAAAAGATATTATAAATCAACAGCTTCAAGCTAATAAGATTACTCAAACTGTTGACAAGATAACAGGGTCACTTTCTACTTTATCTCAAAGTAATGTTTCAACTGATAAATTAGGAGCATACAAGGCAGTACCAAATATTGTTGATGGAGCAGGTAATCCAAAGACAGATATAGGTGGATTAGGATTTACCTTCTCTGATGGTGGAAAGTTAAATGGATATTCTATAAAGTATGGTGATACTACAGCTGGAAAAACTCCTTCAGTAACTGTAGATAAATCAAATATGGTTATTACTATAAATGGTGATTTTACTACAGCGGCAACTGCAGCTACTAACATTGGCAGCATTAAAGGATTATTTAATACTGAGTTAAATAAAAACAATATCACAGCTCCTCAAATAACTAATATTACAGGTACAATCTTAACTGATTCTACAGCTGTAGGTAAGATTGCCAATGGTAGCGATGACAGCAAGCCAACAGATGTGACTCTTGCTAATCTAAGAGTTTCTTTCCCAGTTGGATCAACATACAATGGATATACCTTCCAAATTGCAGACGTATCAGCTAGTTCTGTAAGTGCAAATGTAGACACTGCTAATAAGATAATAAGGGTATCAGGAGACTTTTTAACACCAAATGCAGTGAGCTCCGCTCAATTACAAACAGCTCTAAGAACTGCAGTTATAGCAGCATCTCCTGCGATACAAACTGGAAATGTAGCAGACCCAACAGTTACAGCTGCTAATTATGATTCAACTTATGCAATAACCGTAGCAAGTGGAACAGGAAAGACTTATACAAGCTTAGTATCAAATGATATATCTGGGGGATCTGAAAAACAGGCACCACAAATTAAGGGAGATATATTAGGATTAAGTCTTGCAGCAGGTCCTGGTGCAGCGTTAAATAATTATTCAGTTCAGATAGGTACTATAACACAAGGAACAAAGCCATCTGTATCTGTGGATACAACAAATAAGAAGATAATCGTTAATGGAGATTTCGTAACTCCAGGAGTTACTGTTGATAGAATAAACAGAGAGATTCAAAATGCTTTAGAAAATGCGCAAATAGATCAAACTTTAGTTGTAAGTGGAACAATAAGACCTTTAACTCAAACTCAGTCAGCTTCAGATGTTACTGATGGAGGTACACCAGTTGAAAGTTTAGATCCAAATGGAGATGTTACATACGTTGATGGAACTAAAACTGTTAGAGCTTATGATGGAGCGTTAAAGACTTTAAGAATACCAGAAAAGGTTAAGATTCCTGGAACAGATACAGAACTTAGAATAAAGAGCTACACAATAGATAAAAATGGAGTTATAAACGGAGTACTTGAAGATGGTAAGGTGGCAGCTCTTGGTCAGGTAGCTATGGCGGCATTTAAGAATGCTTCTGGTCTTACAAAGCAAGGGGGAAATCTTTATTCTCAATCAGTAAACTCTGGTGAAGCTACTATAAAGAGTGGATCAAACACTAGAGATGATGATAACAGTAAGGGATTTGGAGATGCACTTCAAGGTATGCTTGAAATGTCAAACGTTGACCTTGCAGAACAGTTCACAGATATGATTACTGCAACTAGAGCTTTCCAAGCAAGCAGTAAGATGATCAACACTGGTGATGAAATACTTCAAGATATAATAAACCTAAAGAGATAGTAAAAATATATGGGGCTGTCGCATTAGCGGTTAAAAACCGCTGATGCTCAGCCCTAATTTTCTAAAAATTTGTAAGAATTACAACTATATTTTAGAATGTTTTTTCTGAAATTCTAAAAAATTGCGCACTTTAATAAGCCTTTTCTATTAAGGCTATTTTTAAACAATTAGTTTTTAAAAGTTTAAATTTATGCACTGTTTTTTAATGAAAATAGGTGTTTTCCAGTTCTCTCTGATTGGATTTTATTATGTAGTTTGTTTACATTATGTGCCATTGCTAAAAGAATACTTTCGGCCCAAACATTCTGTTTGCCCTTCGAGAGATATCTTCGGAAGCCCATATCTTGTTTTATCTCTGCAAAAGAACCTTCAGCTTGAATACTTCGGTTCATTCTAAGTTGGCAGCCTTCTTCACTTACAACTCTTTCTAAATCTTTTTTTCTAAGCTTATTAAACAACTTTGAGGTTTCAAGATTTTTAGCTCTTTCTTCCAAAGGTGTCTTGCTGTTATTTCCTTTTATACATTTGCTTTTGTAAGAACAAGAACTGCAATCTTCGCAAGTATATACTGTTTTTTCGCTTATGTATCCGGTTTTACTCTTTCTTTTATAGTCTTACTAAATATTAACTTTTTATTATTCTTGCAGATATAGTAATCTCCAATTTCATCATAGTCCATATTATCAATTCTACTAATATCCCTTTGGTATTTCCTTGTTTTAGATATCTCATAGTTTGCTGGTTTAATGAAAGAGAGTTGTCCATTTTCTTCAATAAATAAATAGTTCTCTTCGCTTTCATAGCCAGCGTCAGCAACTATTTTTAGATATTTAAAACTTAGAGATTCTTCCATGCTCTTAAGAAATGGAATAAGTGTAGGGGTATCCGTTGGCTGATCGCATACGGTGAGCCATACAATATATTCCGAATCAACACCGTGTTGGACATTGTATCCAGCTTTTAACTGACCATTTCCCATAGCGTCTTCTTTCATTCTCATAAATGTTGAATCATTATCTGTTTTTGAATAACTATTACGGTTACCGCAAATGTGCAACTTTTGCGTGTATTCTTTTAACTTGTCAAGATACTCTTCAAGAGTTTCAATAGATCGCTGTAATGGCATTTTTCTTTTCCCTGATCCATGCACAAATTCAATATTTCTCTCATATTTCAGAGCGTAAAGCTTTTTTCGCAACTTTTTATATGTTTCATCTTCACTTTGTCATTGTATATTATCTTAATTCCGTATAGTTCCTCACAGTTAGCTACTAAATCAGCCAATTTAACAAGAAGCTTTTCTAAATTCTTTGTAACTGCCTTTTCCAAACAAAAGTATATTTATTAGCACAAGCCTCAATTTTAGTACCATCAATGAATATAGCATCTCCAGATATTTCTCCTGTAGCACGAAGACATTCTGTCATTTCAGCTAAGATTCTTTCTGCACATGGCGCAAAGTGTAAGCTTCTAAATCTAGCAAATGTTGAATGATCAGGTATTGGTGAATTTTCAAGAAGATACATGAAGTTAATATCACGTCGGCAATATTTTTCCATATCCCGTGAAGAATAGATATGGTTCATGTAAGAATAGAGTACAATCTTCAGCATCTGTCGTGGCGTAGCTTGATTTTCCCTAATTCGGGAATAAGTCGAATATAAATCTGTTAAATCCATCTCCTCTACAAATTGACTTAGCAAACGCACCGAATCATTAACTGAGACCATATAATCAATATTAAATGGAAGTTTTAATTGATAACTTCCTTTATTTAAAGTATAATCTTTATGTAAATTAATATGTTTGGTCATATATTAATTTTACAATAAATCCAGCACTCTTGTGAATGCTGGATTTATTTTTTATGCAAAAAACGGAGCTGTGCACTAATTAATTAGTGCGACAGCCCCATACAAATAAATAGGAGGCTTTGATGATTAATGTTACTGGCATGAACAACAAAGAGTTCGTATTAAATGCTGAACATATAGAAAAAATTGAAGAAGTTCCAGAAACTATAATAACTCTTACCAATGGAAAGAAGTATATAGTGTTAGAAACTGTAGAAGAGGTAGTAGATAAAGTTATAAGATATAAAAATAAGATAATTACCCTAAAATAATAGGAGGTAAGGCATGAAAAAGTTAGATTCGCTTACTTTAATAGGGCTGTTTCTTGGCTTGATAATGTTGATTTGGGGCATGAGTAGCAGTGCAGGAATTAAAATGTTTTTTGATCTACCTTCACTAATGATAACCATAGGCGGATCTTTCTGTGCACTACTTATAAACTATTCCATAGATGAAATAAAGAAAATAGGAAAAATATTTATGGCATCAACTAGAGAAATGTCATATTCAAAGATAAAACTTTTAAAGCATTTTACTAGTATATCAAAAAAAGCTAGAAGAGAAGGTCTATTATCTTTAGAAAAAGAGTTAAGCACTATGGAAGATGAATTTCTTAAAAATGGGCTTAGGATGGTTATAGATGGTATTGAACCGGAAACAATAAAAGAGATAATGGATTTAGAAATCGATGAGGTTTCTGAAAGACATATAAAAGCTGCTAATATATTTAAAACTTGGGGTGGTTATGCACCTGCCTTTGGTATGATTGGTACGCTACTTGGACTTGTAAAAATGCTAGGAAGTTTAAGTGATACTAGTACTTTAGCTTCTGGAATGGCAAAGGCTCTTATGGCAACCTTTTATGGTGCGGTATTAGCATATGCAATACTTAATCCAATAGCAGCAAACTTAAATGTTAAAAATGAAAAAGAAATTTCCGCTAAAGAGATGATATTAGAGGGGATATTAGCTATCCAGTCTGGAGTTAATCCTAGAATAATAGAACAAAAGTTAATAAACTACCTTTCACCGGAGGAAAAATTAGAGTATTCAAAGGGAAATTTAAATTCAGAAGGAGCTTTTAACCAATGGCTAGGAAGAGAAGAAATTTAAATAAGGTAGAAGTAAGAGAAAATCAGTGGTTTACTACTTTTTCTAGCACTATAACTGCTTTACTAATATTCTTTGTTATTCTATATACATTCTCTACTATGGATCAGGGAAAAATACAAATAGCTTCTCAAGGAGTTTTGAGTGGTAAAAGCACTGCAGCTAATAATCAAAGTACTTCCACTGCAGAAAACACTAAGGAAAGCTTATCTGCAAATGTAAACATTAATGCTTTGTATGAAAGCTCAAGTAACTTTATAGAAGAAAACAAGTTGGGCGCTTCGGTAGAGGTTTTAAAAGCTGATAATGGAGTTTTACTTCAATTGAGAGATAGCACTCTTTTTGAAACTGGGAAAGCTGATCTTATTCCAGAAAGTAAAGGTCTTATGGAAAAGTTAACTAAGCTATTGAAGTCAGTTCCAAATAATATAGTTGTTGAGGGGCATACTGATAATGCTCCCATAAATACATATAGGTTTCAAAGCAATTGGGATCTTTCTGCTTCTAGAGCAGTAAATGTTGTTAAATTCTTTATTGACCAAGGAAATATTAATGCTGCTAGATTAACTGCTTCTGGTTACGGTGATGCTAAACCTTTAGTAGATAACTCCATACCAGAAAATAGAGCTAAAAATAGAAGAATAAATATTTTGATAGTGGCAACGGAAAGGGAGAAGAAGTAATGGCTGAGAAAAAAGAGAAAAAAGCAAAAAAAGAAAAGTCAGAAAATCCTGGGGGGAAAAGTAATATTGTTATTATAGCTTTACTAGTTCTTATATTGATTGGAATAGGAAGCTTTGCAGGATTTTATTTTTATCAAAAAAGTAAAAGTGCTACACCTGAGACTAAAGTGGTGGTAAAAGTAGAACAAACCTATTTAGAGTTAGGTGAATACACAGTTAACCTAAGTGATGATAAGGAAAAGCATTATCTTAAGGCTAAGTTATCAGTTGGTTATGATAAGACAAACAAAAAACTTGGAACAGAAGCTACAGAAGACCTTATTGCTCTTCAATCAACAGCGCTTGAGTACTTACAATCTAAGAAGGCAGAGGATTTCAAATCAACAAACTTAGAAAATGTAAAAAAAGAGCTTATTGATAACCTTAATAAAAGAGTATCACAAGGACAGTTTATAGAGGCATACTTTCAAGAACTTATAGTACAGTAAGGGATGATTTAACTATGGAATTATTTTTTATTATTATAAAGTTGGTATTTGGAGTATTACTAACTTTATGCTTGGTATTAATATCTTTAAAACTTACTGGAAACAAGTATAATAGCTTACAAAAAGGCAGATATATAAAAGTAATAGAGAAGATTCAATTATCTAAAGAGATATCAATAGTACTTCTTCAGACAGGAGATAAAGGTTATGTTATGAGTTGTTCCCCACATAGTACTGAAAAACTTGAGGAACTTGATGAGGAGACAATGAAAAGCATAATTGCAAATAAAGAGCAATATGGCCAAGAGATGATGAAGAAGTACTCTGATATGATAGGAAATATAAAGATAAAAGGATTCAAAGGAAAAATAAAATGAAATATAAAAAAAAATACATATTTATTCTAATATTAGCTTTTGCTTTTGTTGGACTTGTAACTTATAAAGCACAAGCAGCTCCACAGGACACCCCTGTGCCAAACATAAATTTTTCTGTTGGAGGATCAACCAATCCTAAAGATTATGTATCAAATATAAGATTGCTGGTAATGCTTACACTAATTTCAGTGTTACCATCTTTTCTTATCATGATGACCAGCTTTACAAGGATTGTGGTGGTTTTCTCTTTCCTAAAGAATGCCATTGGAGCACAACAGTCTATACCTAACCAAGTTTTGATTGGGTTGGCATTATTTTTGACTATATTTATTATGCAGCCAGTGTATAATGATATTAACGCCAATGCTTTGCAGCCTTATTTCGACAATAAAATAACCCAGCAGCAGGCTATAGATAATGGTTCAAAGCCATTAAGACAGTTTATGCTCAAACAAACTAGACAAAAAGATCTAAAACTTTTCATAGAAGCAGCAAAACTTGATGAAACAAAAGTAACTAAAGATAATGTACCACTATATGTTGTGGTTCCAGCTTTTGCAATCAGTGAGCTAAAAACGGCATTTCAAATTGGCTTTTTGATTTTTTTGCCATTCTTAATAATAGATATGGTAGTATCCAGCGTATTAATGTCCATGGGTATGTTTATGTTACCACCAGCTATGATCTCTCTACCGTTTAAACTTCTTTTATTTGTATTGGTAGATGGATGGTACTTACTAGTGAAATCGTTAATTTTGAGTTTTTCTTGAGGTGAGTTATTATGAGTGAACAATTAGTTATAGGAATAATAAAAGATGCATTAACAACTGCATTATATCTTTCAGCACCTTTTTTAGTGGTTTCACTAGTGTTAGGTTTATTAATAAGTATTTTTCAGGCGTCTACTCAAATACAAGAGCAGACACTTACTTTTGTTCCAAAACTTGTAGCTGTTGCAGCGATAGGATTATTATTAGGTAGTTGGATGTTAACGCAACTTATGTCTTTTACAGAACGTATTTTTCAACTTATATCTAATATAGTTCATTAAGGGTGATAAGATTGATTGATACAGCATATTATTTAGCTACTTTCTTTATATTCTTAAGACTGGTAACATTCTTTACGATAATACCTAATTTTTTTCCTTCGGGAACACCTGCAACCTTTAAAATATCTTTAAATGTAATATTAGCGTTTATACTTGTAGGCACTGTAGATATAGGTGCCGTACAAAATATCCAAAGCAATTATACTATTATAATTTATGCATTAAATGAGGTTATGACAGGAATAACCTTGGGCTTTGTCACATCTATGATATTTTATGTTGTGGAGATGGCAGGAAGCCTTATGGATCAGCAGATAGGTCTTGGAATGATTTCTATGTTTGATCCAGTCACAAAGAATCAATCAACACTTTTGTCCAGAATTTTATACTGGCTTGCAATATTGATATTTTTTATAGTAGATGGACATCACATGCTGATAAGAGAGCTATCTAGTAGTTATAAAGTTGTAGCAATAGGAAAGAGCATTATTTTCCAGGACAGCGTAATGACTATAATAAACTCCTTTACTCAGTATTTTATAATAGGATTGAAAATTGCAATACCAATAGTATTGATAATAATAATAACAGATTTAACTATGGGGCTAATATCAAGAACAGTACCACAGTTAAATATTATGATACTTGGCATGCCAATAAAGATGCTAGTGGGCATGGCTGCATTTATGATAGCTCTTCCAATGATAGCTAAAGCTATGGTAGCTGCCTTTAGTTATTTGCCTGATGTTTACAAAGGCATATATAAGGCGATCCCCCTAGTTTTAATATTTGCAGCAGAAGATAAAACAGAAGAAGCTACTCCTAAAAAGAAATCTGAAGCTCGTAAAAAAGGACAGATTGCTCGTAGTAAAGATGTAAACCTAGCTATGACCTTAGTAGCTTGTACACTTGTGATAGCTATTTTAGGAGGCTATGTATCTACTGATTTGAAGTATAATCTAATATACTTCTTGTCAAATAACTTTCACCAAGAGATAAACATAAGCTACCTCAACGGGTTATCCCTTATGGTGGTATACAGGATACTTAAGGATTTGATCCCTATAGTTGTACCTATAATGGTTATAGGTATAGTATCTTCTATAGCACAGAGTGGTTTCTTATTTACAAGTGAACCTCTAAAACCTTCTTTAGGAAAACTTAATCCATTAAAAGGATTAAAGAATATGTTCTCTAAAAGAAATTTCGTTGAGTTAGGGAAAAACTTTATAGTAGTTTGTGTGTTGTCATATATTGGCTACGATTTTGTAAAATCAAATTACATGGAGATTATAAATATAGGCAATATATATTTGCCATCACTAGGTGCAGAGTTTAAAAGGCTTTTACTAAGTATATTTATGAAAATAACTTTAGTTTTAGTTGTAATAGCTGCAGCAGACTATTTTATGCAGAGAAGAATGTACAGTAAAGAAATGAGGATGTCAAAGCAAGAAGTTAAAGAAGAATTCAAGCAGATGGAAGGAGATCCTCAGATAAAAAATAAAATAAAGCAAAGACAAAGAGAAATGGCAACAAAGAGAATGATGCAAGCAGTGCCAGATGCTACAGTAGTTATTACAAACCCAACTCATCTAGCAATAGCAATAAAGTATGAGGAGGGGAACATGGAGGCACCAAGAGTACTAGCAAAAGGTGCTGATAATGTAGCTCTTAAGATAAAGGAAATAGCAAAAGAGAATGATATTCCTATACTAGAGAATAAACCTCTAGCTAGGCTTATATATGAGCAGGTAGATGTAGATAGAGAAATACCAGCAGATATGTATCAAGCGGTAGCAGAGATTCTAGCTTTAGTCTTTAAGATGAAAAAGAAGTAGGAAAGGGATGAGGTTAATTTATGGAAGGAACCAGTAAAAAGTTAAGCTTAAAAAAGAATTTAGATGTACTAGTTGCTTTAGGTGTTATTGGAATCATATTAATGATAATAATACCTTTTCCAGCAGGTATGCTAGATGTGCTAATAGCTCTTAATATAACCTTATCAGTGGTTATAGCACTGATAACAATGTTTACTACCAATGTATTGCAGTTATCAGTTTTCCCAACATTATTGCTAGTTACAACGCTTTTTAGATTAGGACTTAATATATCCTCTACTAGACTTGTACTTACAGGAGGATATGCAGGGCAGGTAATAGATGCCTTTGGTGAGTTTGTTATCAGGGGTAACTACGTTGTAGGTATTATAATATTCTTAATCATAATGGTAGTTCAGTTTGTTGTAATCACTAACGGTTCTGGAAGAGTATCAGAAGTAGCAGCTAGATTTACACTAGATGCTTTGCCAGGTAAGCAAATGAGTATTGATGCTGATTTAAATGCAGGAATTATAGATGAGACCACTGCAAGAAAAAGAAGAGCAGATCTTCAGGCTGAAGTTGACTTCTATGGAGCTATGGATGGTGCGTCTAAGTTCGTAAAAGGAGACGCCATTGCCGCTATAGTAATCACAATGATAAATGTTCTAGGTGGAATAATTATCGGAGTAGTTATGATGGATCTTCCAATAGCAGAAGCAGCTCAAAAGTTCGTTAGACTTTCTATAGGTGATGGTCTTGTGAGCCAGGTGCCAGCGCTTTTAATCTCTACTGCGTCTGGTATATTGGTTACTAGATCAGGTAATTCAGAAAACTTTGGTTCAGTTCTTTCTAAACAGTTAACAGGCTTTCCTATAGTTTTAGGACTTGCTTCAGCACTAATGTTATTTTTAGCTTTGATCCCTGCTATGCCTAAGATACCATTTTTAATAATGGCTGTAGGCTTTGGAGCAGCAGCATATGCTTTATATAAAGATGAACAAGCTAAGATAGTAAGAGAAATTGTACAAGAAGAAGAAGCAATAGCAGAAGTAGAAAGAAAAGAACCTGAAAATGTTATGACTTTAATATCTGTTGAACCTATGGAAGTAGAGATTGGATATGGTCTTATTCCTCTTGCAGATGAAAGCAATGGAGGAGATTTACTTCAAAGAATTGCTTCTGTAAGAAGACAATGTGCTATTGAAATGGGTATTGTTGTACAACCTATTAGAATAAGAGACAACCTTCAACTTAAAACTAATGAATATGTTATAAAGATTAGAGGAACAGTAGTAACAAGTTCAGAAATGATGCCAAACATGCTTTTATGTATGGATCCAGCTGGTGAAAATGTAGATATCCCAGGAATTAGAACTATAGAGCCTACATTCGGACTTCCAGCTATGTGGATAAATAAAGATCAAAGAGAAGATGCTGAAATTAAGGGATTAACAGTAGTTGACCCAACAACAGTTATGGTAACTCACCTAACTGAAACAATTAAAGCTCACTCATATGAATTATTAGGCAGACAAGAAGTTAAACTAATAGTAGATAATACAAAAGAAAAGTATAGTGCAGTTGTAGATGAATTAATACCAGATTTAATAACAATCGGAGAGTTACAAAAGGTATTACAAAGTCTTCTAAGAGAGAAGGTTCCAATAAAAGATATGGTAACCATTATGGAATCCTTAGCGGATAACTCTAGAAATACTAAAGACATTGAGCTTCTCACTGAATATGTTAGATTTGCATTGTCAAGAACTATATGTAATCAAATAATTGATGAGAACAGAAGAGTATCTGTTGTAACCTTAGATCCACAGATAGAAGAGGTTATAGCAAGCAATGTTCAGAAGTCTATTAATGGCTCTTTCCCTGCAGTGGATCCAGATACTACAACGATAATATTTAATTCTATAAAGAATACTTTAGATTCTGTTTATTTTTTCAACAATCAACCAGTTATTTTAGTATCACCTAATGTGAGAGCTCCTTTCAGAAAGCTTATTGAGATGGTATTTCCTCATGTTATGGTAATATCTCTAAATGAGATTCCTAATGACGTAGAGATTAGAACTGAAGGAGTAGTGACGTTTTAATGTTAATTAAAAGATATATGGTAAAGAGTATGAATGAAGCTATGACGAGGATACGATATGAGCTCGGAAAAGATGCTGTTATAATAAGTCAAAGAAAAATAAAGAAGCCTGGCTTTTTTGGATTATTTTCACCTAGAATGATTGAAGTAACAGCGGCTGTAGAAAATTCATCAAAAAAGGATAATACTGATAATAAAAAACAAGAAAACACTTTAGAAAACTCGATTGAAAGTATTAAAAAGTTGATGAATGATCAGATTTCCAGCTCTAAAGCTAGCCCAAGTTATAGTTCGGAGAGAAAAAATGAAACTGATTATTCGTATAAAAAAGAAGATATAAGGGATGTGAAGGATACAACAAAAAATCAGTATCCTTCACAAAATAATCAAGATTATTTAGTAAAAGAAATGAGAGAGATGAAAAGTTTAATCTCCAAGGTTATATCTGGAGAAGATGCTAAAGAAAAACCCTATGAAAATCTTCGAAAAAGCCTTATAAATAATGATATAGAAGAAAATTTAGTGGAGAACATAATAAAGGACATTCCCCTATCAGCAGAACAAGATATAGACATTTTAAAAGAAGCGATAGAGAAGCGTATAGCAGTAGAAAATGTTGATTTAAAAGGACCTGTAGTCTTAGTAGGACCGACAGGAGTTGGAAAGACTACTACTATAGCAAAACTTGCAGGAAGAATGGCTCTTATTGAAAAAAAGAAGGTAGGACTAATAACTGTAGATACATATAGAATTGGTGCTGTAGACCAGTTAAAAACTTATGCTGAAATCATGAATCTAGACTTTAAAGTAGTTATTACTACTAAGGAGATGGAGGATGCAGTAAAGTCCATGGAACACTGTGATGTAATCCTTATAGATACCACTGGAAGAAGCAGTAAGAATTCCATGCAGATATCTGAACTTAGAGCTTTTGTTCAAAAGGTAAATTCAGATAACATACATTTGGTTATAAGTGCTACAACTAAAAATAGAGATATAAAATCCATAGTAGAAGGGTTCAAAATCTTAAATTATAACCATGTTATAATAACTAAATTAGATGAGACCTCTGTATATGGCTCAATTTTAAATATATTGCAATTAGCAGATAAGCCTATAAGCTTTATGACCACAGGGCAGACCGTGCCAGATGATATAACTATTTTTACAAAAGAAAAGATAGCTAAGCTCATTATGGGGGAGGATAATATATGTTAGATCAAGCTGAGAGCCTTAGGAAGCTTGCGCAGAGTAGCAATCCTTCTTTAACAAAAAAAGGAAAGATAATAACTATAACCTCCGGAAAGGGAGGGGTTGGAAAAAGCAACTTTGTAGTAAATCTAGGGATTCATATGCAAAAGATGGGCAAAAAGGTATTAATTTTCGATGCTGATATAGGAATGGCCAATGATGATGTTTTAATGGGAATATCTTCGAGGTATAATATATTTGATGTAATAAATAATAATAAAAATTTAAATGATGTTTTGGCTACAGGACCATATGGAATAAAGTTATTACCAGGTGGATCAGGACTTAATAAAGTAGAAGATCTTACAGAGAAAGAAAGAGAGGTATTCTTAAACAAAATCTCTCAGATAGAAGATTTTGACTATATTTTCATGGATACCGGAGCTGGTATTAATAGAACCGTATTAGCATTTATATCATGTTGTGATGAACTTATTGTTATAACTACACCAGAACCTACATCACTGACAGATGCCTATAGTCTTCTTAAGGCCACTAGCCATTTTAAGATAAAAAATAAGGCAAATATAGTTGTTAATAAGGCACTTAACTATAAAGAAGGTGAAGATACTTTTTCAAAATTTGATAACGTAGTCAATAGATTTTTAACTATGAAGTTAAACTATCTAGGCTGCGTGCTAGATGATAGAAAGCTAGTTCAGGCTGTTAGAGAGCAAATGCCATTTATAGTAAGATATCCATCTTCTGATGCTGCAGGATGTATTCAAGATATAGGTAATTCTTTACTTGGAGCGGCATCTAAGGATGATGGTACTGGAGTTCAAGGATTATTTAAAAAGATATTTAAGATGTTTTCGTAGGGGTGAAGTAAATGGGCGATTTAGCTTTGGAAGTAAACAACAGACTTGATGTACTTTATGAGGAAAAGATTTATAAGTGTCAGGTACAGGACTTGGAAGAAAACTTCTTCAATGTAAACATTCCTGTATCTGAGGGTGAGTATCTTACAGTTCCAAGAGGTATAGACTTAGAGTTTATGAGTTTTTGTGATGACGGAGATGTATATAAGTTTAAATCTACTATAATTTCTAGATCACAAGAGAATAATATATCTATGTATGTAATGGCAAATCCCTTTGAAATTCAAAAAATTCAAAGAAGAGATTACGTTAGAGTAAAGGTTGCTCAAATAATAAATTACATAACTGGAGATTATTCTTTAGAAGATATAGATGAACTCAGATTGAACAATGCTATACTGCTTGACTTAAGTGGTGGAGGCATGAGAGTAAAGGTTAAAGAACAGATAACTAAAGGAGATAAGATAATATCTCAGCTTAAATATGGCACTCAAGAACTGTTTGTTAAGGGAACAGTGGTTAGAGTGGAAGCTACAGAAGATAAAAAGTGGATATATGGTGTTGTGTTTGATGAAATAGATGAAAGAACAAGGGATAGAATTATTAGAATGGTATTCGATATAATGAGAAAACAAAGAGAACTACTCTAAAGGAGGAACTTATATGGCAGTGCAAGGTGCTTTAGCGTATAGAGATAAGATAGTAGAGAAATACATACCACTGGTTAAATACATAGCATCTAGAGTTATTCTTGGAAAGAGTAAATACGTGGAGTATGATGATTTAGTTGGGTATGGTATGGTAGGTCTTATGGACGCTATGAATAAATTTGATGAGAGCAAGGGAATGAAGTTTTCAACTTATGCTTCAATAAGAATTAAAGGTGCTATGATTGACGAGATAAGAAGAAACAGTCCAATTTCTAAAGGCGCTATGGATAAACTTAATAGATATAATGAAGCTATAGACTCTCTTCAAAAAAGCTTAGGCAGAGAACCAGGCAATGAGGAAATAGCTAAAGCACTAAATATGTCCTTAGAGGATGTAGGCGAAGTAGAGAACTATATAAATTACATATCGGTTGTATCCTTAGAAAATATAATATTTTCTGAAGACGATGATATCTCTATTATGGGTATTATTGAAGATAAGAACAGTCCTAGTCCAGAAAAGACTTTAGAAGAAAAAGAAGAGGTAGAAGTACTTAGTAAAGCTTTAGGGCTTCTAAATGAAAAAGACGGTATAGTGTTAAGTCTATATTATTATGAAGGGCTTACGCTTAAGGAAATAGGCAAGGTACTAGAGGTATCTGAGTCTAGAGTATGTCAATTACATAGTAGAGCTATAAGAAATCTTAGAGCAGCAATGAAGAAGCTTCATTACATATAAAGAGGTTGTTAATATGCCATTTGTACTTATTATTATTGCAATATTGCTTATTGTGATAAACTATAGAGCTTTAAAAAAAGAAGATAAGTCCTTCGATAAAATTCTTGGAGAAAGAGAAGAAGGCGTTAATGATCATGATATAGAAATAGCTAAACTTAGAAGAGAGTTTAGTGAGACTATATTAGAGTTGCAATTAGAAATAGAAAGATTAAAAGCTATAAAGAACAGTTCAGAAGATAACGATAATAGAATAGATATATTAAATTTGGATATTGATACTGATGATGAAGAACATACTGAAGCTAAAGTTGAGCATAATGAAGAGACTGAAACAAAAAATCCAAGTAAGAATGTGATTTCTGATAAAGCAAGAGCAGTTAAGGAACTTTTAGACAGAGGTTTTACAGATGATCAAATCTGTGAAGAGCTTGCTATAGGAAAGGGGGAAGTACTATTAATAAAAGGATTATACAGAAAATAAGAGAGATATTCCTATTTTTAGCAGATAAAAAGTTACTAATTGGAATAGGTATAGGAATTTTAATAGGTACTTTCTGCATGTTTGGATATCAATATAACAGAAGTATGTCTAGAGCAACCATTGAGGAGAAGGCTAGAGGATATGGTATGATATATGAGGATGAAAGTAAAGTAATATTTAATAAGGATGTGAAAAAGTGATTAGAGGGTTATATACAGCTGTAAATGCTATGGTAACTTTAGAGGCAAAGCAAGATGTTATTACAAGTAATATGGCAAATGCAAACACCAATGGATACAAATCTGAAGACCTTAAGGTAAAAAAGTTTCAAGATGTGTTGATTCAAAATAAGGATAAGGTTGTAGCTGGTCAAAACGTAAAAAATACCATAGGAAGCCTAAGTCTCGGAGCAACTATTGATGGAACAGATGTTAAGTTTACACAAGGTGATCTTTCAAGTACAGATAAAGATACTGATATGGCCATTGATGGAAGAGGATTCTTTTCAGTAAAAAGAGGCAATAATACATATTTTACTAGAGATGGACAGTTTAGAGTTAATACAGCAGGATATTTAGTTACTAGCGAAGGTGATAGTGTTCTTGGAAGAAATATAAAAACTGGTGCAACCGAACCAATTAATGTGGGCAATGGAAGCTTTAACGTTGATAACAGTAATAATGTTATTGTTAATGGGGCTCCTCAGTATAAGATTCAGACTGCCGATTTTAATGACTATAAGAATCTAAAAAAGCTTGGAGACAATCTGTATGAAGCAAGCGAAAATCCTAATTACAACGCACAGGTAAGTGTAAAACAAAAGACTCTTGAAAAATCAAATGTTAACATAGTTAATGAGATGGTAAATATGATGACCGTTATGAGAAGCTTTGAAACAACTCAAAAAGTAGTACAAACTATGGATGAGACTTTATCAAAGGCTGCTAATGAGATAGGTTCAGTGAGATAATAGGAGGTAAACATGTTTAGAGTTTTATGGAATGGTAAAAGCGCGATGCTTGCAAACCAAGAGAAGCTAGACTCTATATCTAATAACTTAGCTAATGTTGGTACTACAGGCTATAAACGTGTAGATGTTTCTTTTAAGGATCTGATTAAGGAAAGCTTAGATAGACAGGGATATCCTGTTAGTGATAAGAACTCTTATACTGGTACAGGAGTAAGAACTTCTTCTTGGGTTAGAGATAATACTCAAGGTCAGTTACAGCAGACAAATAAAGCTTCCGATATGGCTTTAGATGGAGAAGGCTACTTTAGAGTTACAAAGTCTGATGGATCAGTTGCTTATAGCAGAGATGGATCCTTCAAGATTGATTCCTTAGGCAATTTAGTTGATTCAAAAGGAAATAGACTAGATGTAGAATATGCTGCAGGCTACAATAAAGATAATGTATCTCTAGATGAGAGAATGAGAGATGATAACTTTAGAATAGATTCTAAAGGAACTATCACATTAAAAGATAGTAATGTTATAGTAGGACAAGTTCCTATATACACTGCAACTGGAAGTGATGCTTTTACTTCTGTAGGAGACAATCTTTACGTTCCTAAAGATGGGGCTCAGGTTTTTAAAAGTAATAATGTAGATGTGCTTCAAGGATATTTAGAGAATTCCAATGTAGATGTAGGTAAGGAATTTTCAGATATGATTATAACTCAAAGAGCTTTCCAGCTTGGATCAAAAGCAATAACTACTGCTGATGAGATGTGGGGTATGATCAATAACTTAAAGTCAAGGTAAGGTTAATTCTTTACCTTGATTTTTTTATTCTTTAGTAAGATTTAGTAAAAAAGCTCGACTTAGCAAGTTTTTTACTGCAAAGGGAATGGTAAAACTTTTTGTTAGCTAAACCTATTAATATCAAGAGCTTAGAGTAGCTATTTAGAATAAACAATAAAAAAATCTTATTCGCCTGCTAGAATTTCTCCACATACATTCAGAAAAGCTAGATGGATAAGAAAATTGAAGTTATTTAGGTAATAAAAATGCTAACAAATTAATGTTAGCATTTTTAAAGTGCACTATATATTATAGATTTGCAATAGCATTAGTTACTGGTGGAATAACTTGCTTCTTTCTTGAGAGAACTCCAGGAAGATAAGCAGTGTTATCAACAAGCGTAACGTTGAAAGCTCTTTCAGCTATTTCAGGCATTTTACCTGCAACTAGCAGCTGAGAACCTTCATTTATTATGTCTGTTAAAAGAAGCATTATTACCTTTAGTCCAGCTTCTTCTCCTTTTCTTTCCATGTAAGCAAGCATTTCATCCTTCAATGGCATAAAGCCTTCTATGTCCATTGTATTAACTTGCGCTACACCAACCTTTATTCCTTCTATATTGAAAGGCTTAAAGTCTTGGTTAAAGATTTGTTCAACAGTTTTTCCTTTTAAAGAAGTACCAGCTTTAAACATCTCTTTAGCATAAGATTCAGCTTCAATTCCAGCTATTTCAGCTAGCTTTAAGCAGATTTCTTTGTCAATTGGTGTACAAGTTGGAGATCTAAATAGTAATGTATCTGATATTATTGCACTAGCAAGTAATCCAGCAGCTTCCTTTGATGGAGTAAGTCCATTTTCAAAGAATCTCTTAGCTACTATTGTAGAAGTACTTCCTAGAGGCTCATTTCTAAAGTATATTGGATTGCCAGTTTGTATATCAGCAACTCTATGGTGATCTATAATTTCTAGTATTTCTGCATCCTCAAGTCCATTAACAGATTGACCTCTTTCGTTATGGTCAACTTGAATTACTTTCTTTTTATGATTAGAGATTAAGTGATATCTTGAAATACTTCCAACCACTTTATTTTCAGCATCAACTACAGGATAGCTTCTATATCTTGTTTCTGCCATAACATGCTTTATATCGTCTGCTAGTTCATCTGTAGAGAAGGATACTAGGTTATCTTTAGCCATAACATATCCAACAGGAACTGATTGAACTATAAATCTTGAAGCAGTAAAGGAATCGTAAGGAGTTGATATTACTGTAACTCCATTTTCTCTTGCTTTTTCAAGAAGGTTTTCGTTCATCTTGTGTGATCCTGTAATTATTAGTAGAGAAACCTTTATATCTATAAGAGCTTCTTGAGTTTCAGCTCTATCTCCAACTATAGCGATATCTCCAGCTGAAACAATTTCCTTCATAGTATCAGGTTGCATTGCAGCAACAACAATTTTACCAGGATAAACCTTAGTTTCTTTGTTTATGTATTGTGCTTCTGCAGATAATGCATCTAATACATTTTCTATAGGAGTACTGCTTTTTCCAAGGATACAATTGTCCCAAGTATCCATATAGCTAGAAGTCAAGTTTGCTGTTGAAAGAATACCTGCTAAACGCTTGTGAGAATCAACTACAGGTATAGATTTTACTCCATTTTCCTTCATAACATTCCAAGCTTGCTTTAATGATACTTCAGCAGTAACTGATTCGATTCTATCGAAATCTAAATCCTCTACCTTAAGTTTAACTGTTTCTAAAAATTCTGGTTTTTCTACTCCAAAATAATTTAATACGAATTGAGTTTCTTGGTTTGGTTCTCCAAGTCTTACTGGAATAGCAGGGATATCTCCGCTTTTGTTCTTAAATTCTGCATATCCTATAGCAGCGCATATAGAATCTGAATCAGGATTTTTGTGACCAGTAACATATATAACGTCTTTCACTGAAATAATCCTCCTTTGTGATAATTTATTATACTTATATATTCTAATAGTTAGGACCTAAATTGTAAAGATTCTTACTGTAAAGATATTATTTACAATGTTCTAACTTATAGCATGTCTACATATATTATTATAGATGTTACAGAAAAAAGGGGGAACTGAAGTGTGATACAGGAAAAGGAACTTATAAGAGGACTATCTTCTTCTGAAGCAGAAAGAAGAATTAAAAATTTTGGCTTAAACGAACTAAGTCATAAAAAAAAGGTCTCTCCTGTGATATTATTTTTATCCCAATTCAATGATTTTATGGTTTGGGTTCTTATAGGAGCGACTATAGTATCAGGATTGATGGGAGAAAAAGCAGATGCTATAACTATTTTAATAATAGTTATAATTAATGCTATTATGGGTTTTATACAAGAATTTAGAACAGAAAAATCATTGGAGGCACTAAAATCTTTAGCTGCGCCTACCTGCAAGGCATATAGAGATGGTAACATAAAAGTTATCAACGCTAGATTCCTTACAATAGGAGACATAGTGGTGCTAGAATCCGGTGACAGAGTTCCAGCAGATGGAGAAGTAGTGGAATGTACTGGATTGATGGTGGACGAGTCCCTTCTTACAGGAGAGTCCGTAGGTGTAAACAAAAGTACAAATAAAAAAGATAATAGTGTATTTATGGGCACTAACGTGTTAAAGGGAAAGGCATTTATTAAAGTTACCCAAATAGGAATGAACACAGAAATGGGTAAGATAGCTAATTTACTTCAAAACATAGAAGAGGAAAAGTCACCGTTAAAGGAAAGACTGGAGTCTTTAGGAAGAGTCTTAGTTATTCTATGTATAGTAATATGTGCTGTTGTTACCGTTATGGGAATAGTAAGAGGAAATGATTTGACTGAGATGTTCCTGCTAGGTATAAGTCTTGCAGTTGCAGCTATACCTGAAGGATTACCTGCTATTGTTACTGTAGCCCTTGCTCTAGGTGTATCTAGAATGCTCAAAAGAAATGCACTGGTAAGAAAACTGCCAGCTGTAGAGACCTTGGGATGTACATCTATAATATGCAGTGATAAGACTGGAACCTTGACTCAGAACAACATGACAGTAAAAGAAGTATATATGAATGGAAAGATATATAACCTCAACGAAGAAAAACTTCCTCCAAACTCTATGCTGACTAGATCCTTTGTATTTTGTAATGATTGCAATTATAATTTTGAAGAGAAAAATATGGACAAGGCCCTCCATGGAGATCCAACTGAAACAGCTCTAATAAAGCTTTATTTCAAAGAAGTTGGGGCCTTAAGAGGATTCTTAGCTGGAGGACACAGGGTATTTGATATTCCTTTTGACTCTACAAGAAAAATGATGAGTGTAATAATGAAGGAAAACGGAAGAGAAATATGCTATGTAAAAGGGGCACCTGAAAGACTATTAGATAAATGTAACTATATATATGAAGATGGAAAAGTAAGACCATTAACCTTTCAAAAGAAGAAGCAAATTGTGTCCTTTGTAGACTCTATGTCCAATAAGGCTCTTAGATGTATCGCTGCTGCATATAAGGATTCCAATATTCAAAGGGATGATTCCCTTGAGACAAATCTTACCTTTTTGGGAATAGCAGGAATAATAGATCCACCAAGGTTAGAGGTAAAAGATGCAGTACTAAAATGTAGATTAGCTGGAATAAAGCCTGTTATGATAACTGGAGATCACCAGAATACGGCTTTTGCTATAGCTAAAGACCTTAATATATGTTCATCACTAGATCAGGTAATCACTGGTGAAGAACTTGAGAAAATGAGTGATAAGGAGCTTTACAGTAAGGTTAATAAGATAAGGGTATTTGCTAGAGTAAGTCCTAATCATAAGCTTAGAATAGTTAAAGCTTTTAAGAAGAATGGCAATATAGTAGCTATGACTGGTGATGGAGTAAATGATGCACCAGCTATAAAAGAAGCAGATATAGGAATATCTATGGGGATATCTGGTACGGATGTTACTAAAGAAGCATCATCTATGATATTGATGGATGATAACTTTGCTACCATAGTAGCAGCAGTAGAAGAGGGAAGAGTCATATACTCAAATATAAGAAAGTTTATAAGGTATTTACTATCCTGTAATCTAGGAGAAGTGCTTACCATGTTTTTAGCTTCAATATTCTCACTGCCAACTCCATTGGCCCCAATTCAGATACTATTTGTAAATCTAGCTACAGATGGACTTCCTGCCATAGCTTTAGGTGTGGATCCAGCAGATAAGGATATCATGAAGCAAAGACCTAGAGAAAAAAATGAAAGTGTATTCTCTAGAGGATTAACCGAAAAGATAATGGTAAGAGGAACGCTTATTGGTATATGTACATTATTCTCCTTTATGGTAGGTATGTATTATAAATGGAGCCTTGATACAAGTAGAACCTTAGCTTTGTGTACATTAGTTATGTCTCAGTTAATTCATGTTTTTGAATGTAGATCAGAGAGACACTCTATCTTTGAAATAAAATTCTTAACTAATCCTTACTTAGTTGGAGCAGTTGCTGTTTCTATAACAATGATGGTATCTATAGTTTATATGCCATTTTTCCAACTGTTATTTCATACAACACCACTTAGTGGGGGACAATGGCTTATAGTTTTATTTTTCTCTGGCGTTATAGCATTTATAAATAGTGTATACCTATATATAAAAGTGAAAAAATAACTGAGTTTGAGAGTATTATTGAAATTAAATAATTATGTAGAATATACTTTATAGGGGTATGTTGGCATAAATCAAGGAATGAAATCACTAACCATTAAATCTCAACACAGCACCTAAACAGCGGAACAAAATAAAAGAATTGCGATATTATCGCAATTCTTTTATTTTGTTCTGGTAACTTGTTGCTGCCTAGCTTTTTTTATTTGTGAATGATCCACTGGGAACAAATCTTTCTTCGTCGTAAAGTTGACTACATTCATGATAGTGATTACGTCACCAGTTGCTTTTGATTTCTTATCGCCTTTACCTTTTAGTCCCTGAACTAAAACGTTGTGACCTTGATTTATTGCTATAAACTCAGGTTTTTTAAACCATCTATTTTTCTTGTAAGAACACTTAATTACAGCTTTACTTCTTTCTGGTCTGATTATTAGTGTAGCTGCTAATGTATGGAATATCCAAAGAATAGTTTTTTCTTCAACTTTAGCTGAAATAACTGTTCCTTGAAATTGAGCCATTCTATCACCATACTTTTTTATGTATGAGTCAGTATAATATTTTGATAGTTTTTCCTTAAAACCCATGGTTAAAACCCCTTTTCATATATTATAAGTCCATTTTAGCTTTTAATTTAAACTTCTAACTTCAAATTGACATCTTTAACAATATAAAATTCCTTGATGATTATATAAGGTAGTTAAATAGGAAATTAATATGTTAGTTCACAAAAAAATAACTATTTTCACATAATTTTATTCATATATTTGCAATAGAATAATAATATGAGTTATAAATTAATGAACTAAGAATAAAGATATATATAAGTCGAGTTTAATATAAAAAATTATAAAACACAATAAACAACTAGTATTATAGCATATAATCAATGCTAATAAAATACTAAAGTGCAAAATCACTAGGTATAGTTTATTATAAACAAAAACTTAAGTTACTAATCACAATTTTTTATTAGGAATATACTTAGTAATTGCCAATAAACTACTTAGAATTATTTTTTATCTCCAATTTGTAATGTGATAACGTATACATTGTGTTAAATTAGATATGTATAAATTGGTGATAGTAGTAAAGAGTTGATAAAGCAAACTTATTCAGTGAGCCTTTTGCACATATGCCTTTATAAACAGTAAAAAATAATTCACAGCATTGTTACAAAATATTAATTGCTATTAAGGGAAAAAAATTATAATATTAGTATAGGATATTAAATAACTCTTAAAATGATAAGCTAAACTAAGATGAGGTAAATTTATGGATAAAGTACTAAAAAAACATGTTGATACAATGAAAAATGATTATTTAAAAAGTAAAGATAAATTAAAATATGATGGTGATCTGCTAAATCACTTTGTAGCTCTAGTGCTTACAAATTCCAATAAGGAATTTAATTATGATAAGATTAGAGCTATAAGAAAATATATAAAGGAGAAAACAAGTTGGTTTTCAACCTTTAGAGGAAATAATCTATATATTATTTCTATATTATTATCGTTAAAAAATGACTGGAAAGACAGGTTTGAAAGAATATTAATTTGGGAAGATAAATTAAAAGAAGAAGGATTCATTGAAAGTCCTTATTTATCAGTAGGTATTTGGATTTTAACTGATTATTTCAAGGATGAAGAGTTGTATACGGTTTCTTGTAGAATGAAAGAGGTTTTTGATTTACTAAAGGATAGGTACTCAAATGTTACTTCTTCAGATGATTATATAATGTGTGCTATTCTAGTGTCGCTAGGTCTTGACAATAGAAAAAATATTGATATAGCTGATAAGTGTTATGATAAGATAACTTCAGAAGATATAATGAGCAATAATGGCGCTCAGACCTTATCAAACATAATATGTACTGATCCAGAGAATTATAGTAATAATTTAGATAAGGCTATAGAGATATGCGAAATCGTAAGAAGTAGTGTTGGTAGTGTACAACCACAATATGCTGGGATAATAGGGATTGCTTCCATTCTAGTACAGGATGTTAATAAGTTTATGAGAGAAGTGCAAACCGTAGAAACTTACTTAAGTGAGACCCATGAATATGAATTTTTTATGGATAAAAGCTTTAGATTGATGATTTCTATGTTTATGGTTATAATTAGTAAGAAACATTTCGGAGACGGATATTTGAATTCAATCATAGCTCTTACTATAAATTACTGTTTAGTAAGTCAGCAACAAGCTATGATATATAATGCTAATTAAAGAGTTCCTATGCCGAAACTTGATTTATACTTGTCTTAAAATTCTGGCTTTTGAGGATTAGATGATACCGACTTCTTGGTATCATCAAGCATGTATTAATAAATAGTTGAGTTAGGAATTCTAGAAATAAAGATGAGCTTCTTACCAAAGGTTATTAATAGTTAAGGAGCCTAAGGAACAGGAGAAAAGATGAAAATTAACTTAAGAACTTATAGGGTGGTTTTTATAACTATTCTCTTTCTTGAAACACTATTTATGAGTGGAACATATTTTTATAAAATGCTCAAGGTACCAGTTTTATCTGACATAATTCCTACGGACAGTCAAACTATAATACTCAGCATTTTATATGGTATAAGGTTTTTAGTTTTGATATTTGTTGCATTTAGGGTAAAGAGCTTTTATAAGTTTTTTATGGTGCTAAGTGCAGTTATAGCATTTTCTGTAGTTTTTTATGAGAGATTCAGCTTAACGGCATTTTTAGTAGAAGGTGTGTTGTTTATTATAAGCGTCTTAGGTGTAGTATGCTCTTATGAAAACAAAGCTACTACTAAAAAGAATAAAAAGTAAGAATGTAGTTAGATATGTATAATATATAATTGCATACTTAAAGAGTAGATGTGAAAAAGCAAAACTTATTCATCTACTAGAATTTTCTCGTATGATTTCGAAAAAGGAATATGTCCTAAAAAGTCACAGAAGGTAGCTTCGGTGATTTTTTTATTATGGACTTTTAGGCTGTTGAGCTCGTAGGGTTTAGGCTTATAGTCTTAACGCCCTATTGGTATGTATTTAAAAAATATCATCGAAGAAGGGGCAGATTAGTTAGTTTTTTTACTGTAGACGAAAACTCTGTAGAAGTTTATAATTAACTAGAATATTAAAGAAACCTTTTTATAATAGGAGGAAGAAATGAATAAAGAACAATTAGCAAAAATGATCGATCATACTTTACTTAAACCAGAAGCTACTAAGGCAGGAATAGAAAAGCTTTGCAAAGAAGCATTAGAGTATAAATTTGCCTCAGTATGTGTGAATCCTTCCAATGTAGAACTAGCAGCAAAGCTTTTAAGCGGAAGTGAAGTAAAGGTTTGTACAGTAATTGGATTCCCTTTAGGAGCAAACACTAAAGAAGTAAAAGCTTTCGAAACAAGCGATGCAATACTTAAGGGTGCTACTGAAGTTGATATGGTTATAAACATAGGCAAGTTAAAAGATAAAGATTATGAATATGTTAAAGCAGACATAAAGGCTGTAGTAGATGCAGCAAAAGGTAAAGCGCTTACAAAAGTAATAATTGAGACTTGTTTATTGACTGATGAAGAAAAGGTAATGGCTTGCAAACTAGCAAAAGAAGCAGGGACTGATTTTGTGAAGACTTCAACTGGTTTTTCAACTGGTGGGGCGACTGCAGAAGATATTAAATTAATGAGAGACACTGTAGGACCAGAACTAGGAGTTAAAGCTTCTGGGGCAGTTAGAAGTCAAGAAGATGCTTTAAAGATGATAGAAAACGGAGCAACTAGAATAGGGGCATCAGCTTCTATAGAAATATGCGAAGGAAAAGTATCTACTTCAAACTACTAAGATGGGTCTATTTAAAATACACTGTTGAAATTAAGTGTATATAAAAAATTATTTAAATGTATTAGATAAGACATGTTATAAAAAAGGATAACTGAAGAAAATTATTTCAGTCATCCTTTTTCTTGTTAAGAAAAGTATAAAACTTTTTATTATTCTAAGTTTTCTGGCTTATAAAGCCAGGAACCATCTTTTTTTATATATCCCCAGACACCTCTATACACAACCAAAGCTACTCCATTATGAAAGCTATGTGCTACATTAAATATTGGATTTATAACAAATTCACCTTGGGGATTTATATAGCCAAAACCTACATTGTAATAGCCAGCAGCAGACAAACCTTCAGAAAAGTCCTCTGCATAATAAAAATCATCCTTAATTATTTCGTTACCCAACCTGTCTATGAAGCCAATTCCTCCATCAGGATTTATAGTGACCTTAGCATAGCCGTTTTTAAAGCTTTCAGCATAATAGTATTTTGGATCAATAACAAACTCGCCAGTTTTATTTATAAATCCCCATTTACCGTATACTCTAGCACAGGAAAGTCCTTCTGAGAAGCTGTAGGCAGATTGAAACTTGAAATCAATAACTTCTTCTCCGTCTTTGTTTATAAAACCAGCAGTATTATTAAGTGTAGCAACAGCATAGCCTTCTGAAAAGTTTGATATATTATCATACTTAGGCTCTATTATATATTCTCCTTGCTTATTAATTATAGCAGCTTTGACTCCAAGTTTAACAGAGGCAGTACCATTTTTAAATTGACTTGCATAAGAATATATTGGCTCTATAACAAATTTTCCTTCACTATTTATATAACCTGAGTTTTTATCTAAAGTTACAGAAGCAAGTCCTTCATGAAAGTCATCGTAGAAACTTGCGTCTAGTTTTATTACCATTTCATTATTTGTATTTATATATCCTTTAGTATTATCTAAAGTTATAACATGAGCTAAGCCTTCAGAAAACTCGTTTGCAGAGGTATAGACTGGTTCAATAACAAATTTTCCATCATTATCAATAAAGCCGTAGCGATTGTTGACATTAATTAAATACAATTCTTTCAAAACAAGATTCCTCCATTTATTTAATTATGAGCTTGGTTTAGGGTGGATATATTATCAGGAGTTGAATTATCTATATAGGGTTCAATTACTAAAACTTAAGTTATATATGTTCGAAAATAGATTTGGGATTGAAGTAGTACATCCTTATATATAATTATATTTATACAAAAGGTGCCAATCAATACATAAGTTGAGAATAGATATCTTGAGATGACAGAGTAATAAAAGTATGATATGTGAATTACTAATATTTAAACAATGTATAATTCTGATGAAAGTTGATGAAATAAATTGGTAAAATTTACACCTAAAATTAAAAAAATAGAATATTAATATAGTAGATTACTTTATAGAGGAGGAAACTACTCTAATAAATTGGAAAAAGATTTGCCTTTTGCAATTTTTGAGTGGGACATTATGAAGAGAGAGTTAACTCCACAAGAGGTCATTTACAATGTTGATTTTAGTCAAGCTTCAAAAGCAGAGGATAAAAGATTTATACCAGAATATGCAGAAGTTTATAAGAGTCTAGAAACAGCTCTTAGAATCGAAAAGCAAGGGTTTAATGTTTATCTTATAGACTTGTTTTCAAAAGACAAATTAGAAAATATAATTAATTTCATTGAAGATATTTTTGTAAAAAAAGCTCCGCCAAAGGATATATGCTATGTTGTTTTAGAAGATGATAGATACCCTAAGCCTTTATTTTTAAGTAATGGAAAAGGAAAGCTTTTTAAAGAAAGGTTGGAAGGCATAAAGAATTTCTATCTTGAAAAAGTTTTTGCTTTTTACAATTCATCATCCAATAAAGAGAAAGAAAATATAATAGAGGAAATTCAGAAGAAGAGAAGCGATTATATTAGTAGCCTTGTTGAAATGGCTAAGACTGAAGGGTTTGATGTAAAGGCTACAACCAATGGCTTTGCTTTCATACCTCTTAAAGAGGGAGAGGCCATGACAGAAAAAGAATATGAAGGCTTGGAAGAAGTATCAAAGGATCAAATTGTAACAAAAGCAAGTAAGCTGAAGTATGGAGCTGAGGACGTTTTAGAACAATTAAAAGATATAGAGTTAAATTCTATTGATAAAATAAAAAAGATATTTAAACAGTATCTAATAGAAGAGTCCAAGGATATAAAGGAAGATGTATTTAAGGAGTTTATTGAAGAGAAGGAAGCCTTAGATTATCTAAATAAAATATGTGATTTGATTGAAAAGGAAGTCATAGAGAATTATTCTATGAACTATGAAGAGGATATAGAGAAAATAGAAGAACTAGCTAATAGACTACTGATAAATTTGTTAGTAGATAATAATGAAACAGAACATCCAAAAGTTGTTTTTGAAGAAGATCCTAGCATAACTAGTTTGATAGGAAGTATAGAATACGAAAACCATAATGGTGTATATACTACTGATATATCTCTAATAACTTCAGGTTCACTACTAGAAGCCAATGAAGGATGTCTTATAGTAAGAGCAAGTTCACTGCTTAACAATCCAGGAAGCTATTATTATCTTAGAAAAACCTTGATGAGCAATAAATTAAGCTATGATTATAATAGAGGTTATTTAGAATTCTTAGCACTTAATGGGCTTAAACCAATGCCAATAGATATAAACGTGAAGATTGTTATAATTGGTGACAGTGAAACTTACGATCTTTTATATACCTACGATGAGGACTTTAGAAATCTATTTAAAATAAAAGCTCAATATAATCCATATGTGAGTATAAATGAAGAAGTAAAGATGTCATTAATCTCCATAATAAAAGAGATAAAGGAAAGAAACAAACTTCTTTTAGTCAGTAATGAAGCTATAAATGAAATAGGAAAATATCTATCAAGAAAGGCTCAGGATAAAAATAAGTTGTTTATCGATGATGAGGAGATAAGCAGGATACTTATTTTATCAAATGATATTGCAAAGAAAATCGATAAGAGAATAATAGGAAAAAATGAGATAATTTCAGTAGCTTACAATGAAGAGCTTATAGAAAAAGAAATAATTTCTATGTTCAAGGAAAGGAAAATGATCATAGATGTTAAGTCTAAAATAGTTGGAAGTATAAATGGTTTATCAGTTTTAGATACAGGCTATTACAGTTTTGGAAAACCTACTAGAATAACCTGTGTATGTCATAAGGGAGTTGGCAGAATAGTTGATGTGCATAAGGAAAGCAACTTAAGTGGAAATATTCATGCAAAATCCATAGATATATTAAATGGTTTATTAAATAAGCTAATAGATCCTTACTCCAGGATTCCTGTAGATTTTCATGTTAGTTTTGAGCAAACCTATGGGATGCTAGAGGGGGATAGTGCATCTATAGCAGAGATTGTCTGCATGCTTTCAGCCTTAAGCAAGGTGCCAATAAAGCAGAGTATAGCAGTAACTGGTTCCTTAAATCAATTTGGTGAGGTTCAGCCAATTGGAGGAGTAAATGAAAAGATAGAAGGTTTCTATAAGGTGTGTAAAGCTATAGATAATGTATATGGAAAAGGAGTTGTTATACCATTTAGTAATATTAGTGACATAGTACTGAACAGCGAAGTGGAAAAGTCTATTGAAGATGGTGAATTCCATATTTACGCTATAAATGATATAGATGATGCTATTCAGATACTTATGGCAGAGGATACATGTACCGTTGAAGATATACTGAGTTCCATAAAAAGTGAAATAAATGCATATAATAAATCAAAATAATAAATGAAATTTATTTGCCTTCTAGATTTTCCTCATATGTATTGGAAAAGGCAGATACGCAAAAACACACTGAAGTAAGTTACTTCGGTGTCAGTATCAACGATTAAATTAATTTATGTTTAGAAAATCTTCTTAAATTGATTTTTTCTTTTTCAGAAAATTAAGAAAATATCTTTATTACGATAATTTTAAAAATAATATCTTAGGTTGCTTTGCAACCAATAAAATTTTTTTTATTTTTTTGTTCCATAGTCTTTCTTTTTATCATCACCTTTGTTAAAATTGTATTGTTATAGGTCGCGTATTTTTATATGTTGATTTAATCGTGATATATCTTCAGATATTAGAGTGTCTCGACGAAAAGATTCTAATATTCTTGAAGATATTTCTTTTATACCAACTTTTAATTCTCTTATTGCTACGCTACCGTTTTCTAAAAGTTGTCTTAATATGTCTGAGATCTGTATCAATAAATAGTGGTTTTTCATAGCTTGATAATTTAAACAACAAGCATGTTCTATATCATATCTTATATTCTTTTGGTTATTAAAACCTTCATTTTCAATTTTCCACCTACTTCTACCAGCAGATACAATTTTGAACGCATTTATTTTGGTAATCTGTATATTCGTAACAAAAACAAAGTTTTTGGACGTTTTTTCACGGCTGTCTTTATCTTTAGATTTCTTGAAAATTGTCTCAGTAAAGTCTACTGTATTAATAAATATATTTTTGTATGAGACTTCATTAATATAAGTTGCATCCCAAATAACCTCTTGTTCTGCCAAAACAAATTTAGAATTAAGTTCGTTGTTTTCAAAACCCTTTATAACCTGAATTTCTTCCCAGAGTTTTTGGGCTCTACCTTCTTTAAATCTAAAGATAAATTTCCAATTATACTCATCACACAATTGATATATTGGTTCACAAGCATATAGACTATCCCCTAGAAGACAGATATTTAGCTTTCTAAACTTGTATTTTAATTTTTTCATTAGCCTTTTAGCTGCATTTATTTCACAATCCTGTTTGCTGACGCTCTCGGTCTCATTTTCAACAAATTCAGTTAATATACTAAACACCATATCTCCTAAGACTAACTTTGCTTCTAAAACCGTATGATAGTATACAGTTTTTTCTACTTCTCCAGTTTCTTTATTTTTATATTCTTTTTTTAAGCAGTGATCACAATGCTTTTCGTTAAAAGAAAATAGTTGTGAACCATCAATGGCTATACACCAGTATTTATCCATCAATCTATATTTCTCTAAGGATCTTTTTTTAAAAAGTTCTCTTATCATGTAGTCTCTAATTTTTTCTAATTCACTTACTTCTAACTCTTTTAGAAAGTTATTAATTGTATCATAATGTGGTATTTCTTCTAAAGACTCATATCCTAATGACGCTGCAATATTTTCTATTACGGCGTCATTATTAAAATCTTTTGTCATTTTGTTCATGCTTACTATGCCTGAAACATTTTTCATTATTACCGTAAATAGTATTATTTCTGGAGTATAAGTAACATAACTCTGCTTTCTTTTGTCTTTTACAATAGCTAATTTTTTATTTAAATCTTTAAAAAAGTGGTTTTTAATTTTCGAAAATTCTCCGAAATAATTTATTTCTTTCTCTTTTTCTCTCTTTTGTTTTCTTGTTATTTTATCCATATTTAATCCCCGCAAACGTAGTAAATTAGGTGCTTTACCTTATTATATTATACCATATTTTATTGCATTTTTGGGGAATTTTAACTCGAAATATATTTACTCTTTAATGCTGCTTCGGTGTGTTTTTTTCTGTAAATGCAGATGGAGAAAAAAGCTCACTTCAGCCACTTTTTTATATATTTGCAGAATTAAATACCATAATTTACAAATATATGATAAATATGTTTGACTTATTACAAAAAATTATGTTAAAATTATGGAAAAAGAAGGAAGCTAAATTGGCGAAAGAGCTAAGGAGGTGGATTACTCTTAATAGAGTAATGCTTATGGAATTAAATTTTAGTAAAGTTGATAATAATTTAGTGGTAGCACTGACAGGTGAACTTGACCACCATAGTGCTGAGGAAATAAGAGTTAAAGTTGATGATAGAATTGATAGAGATGGAATAAATAATCTTGTCTTTGATTTTTCTAGGGTAACTTTTATGGATAGTTCAGGAATAGGCATGGTGATAGGAAGATATAAAAGGCTTTCTATTAGAAAAGGGAAGGTAAGTGTGGTAGCAGCAAATAAAAATGTAAAAAGAGTATTTGAATTGTCTGGCATGTTCAAAATTATTAATTACTACGAAAGCATAAATGATGCCATCAAATGCGGCTAATTAAGGGGGAATTAACATGGAAGGAAATAAAATGAAGATAGAATTTTTAAGTAAATCTCAAAATGAAGGTTTTGCCAGAGTTGCTGTAGCTGCCTTCATATCTCAACTAGACCCTACTATAGAAGAGTTAAGTGATGTTAAAACTGCTGTATCTGAAGCTGTGACCAATTCTATTATTCATGGCTACGAAGAAAAAGAAGATGGAGTAGTAAGCATAGAGACCATATTAGAGGGGAGTGAAGCAACCATCATAATTGAAGATCAAGGAATAGGAATAAAGAATTTAGACGAGGCAATGCAGCCCTTATATACTTCCAGACCGGATTTAGAGAGATCAGGTATGGGATTCACTGTTATGGAGACCTTTATGGATTCCTTAGAAGTATACAGTGATGGAGTAAAAGGGACTAAAATAGTTATGAAAAAAAAATTTAATTCTGTAGGTTAGGTGATAATCTATGGAAAATAATAATTTAAAAAAAGAAGAGTTCAATTATGATGATAATACCACACTGATAAGGCAGGCTAAAGCTGGTAGTGTAGAAGCTATGAATAGGCTTATTGAAATTAACATGCCTCTAGTTTCTTCAATAAGTAGAAAGTTTTTAAATAGAGGTTATGATTATGAGGATATATTTCAAATAGGTTCAATAGGACTAGTTAAGGCTATCAATAATTTTGATGATTCCTTCAATGTAAAATTTTCCACTTATGCAGTTCCAATGATAATAGGAGAAATAAAGAGATTTCTTAGGGATGATGGTTTTATAAAAGTATCTAGAAATACTAAAACCTTAGCCAGAAAACTTCACTTTAGTAGAGAGGAACTATCAAAAAAGTTAGATAGGGAACCTACTATTGAAGAATTGGCAGAATACTCTGGTGTAGAAAAGGAAGAAATCGTTTTTGCATTAGAATCAGCTAATAGTATGCAATATCTATATGACACTATACATCAAGATGATGGGTCACCAGTACTGCTTATAGATAAGATTGCTGAAAATGGTGAAGAAGATGCTGAAATGATAGATAGATTAGCTTTAAAGGAAGCTTTAAAGAGTTTGGAACCGAAGTCAAGACAAATTATATTACTTAGATATTTTAAGGATAAAACTCAAATACAAGTAGCTAAGATGCTTGGGATAAGTCAGGTACAAGTTTCTAGAATAGAGAAAAAGGTACTGCAACAAATGCGAAAAAAATTATCGGAATTTTAAAAAAACGGATGGATTGCCACCGTTTTTTTTCTTTTATAAAAGTTTTTTATTATTGGCAAATTTTCTTGCTTATAAATATATTACAAATCCATAAAATACACTTAGACGAAAAATTACACTAAAGAAAAAAATCAATTGAGTTTAGTATTATAATAAATTATTTCATAGAATAAGATACGCATAAAAGGGTTTAGTTCATTTCTTAGAAGGAAGGGATAAGATGGAGCCTAAAGAAGAACGTATAAAAAAGAGATTTGACAAGTTGTCCAAGGAATCAGAACCAAAACCAAAGCTTTTAAGGAACTGTATTAATGCATTTATTGTTGGCGGTTTAATTTGTGATGTAGGAGAGTTTTTTTCAAATACATTTTTATATTGGGGTATGTCCAAAGAAGATGCTGGGACCTGGGTAGCAATAGTTATGGTTTTTATAGGAGCTTTATTAACAGGTATAGGAGTGTATGATAAAATTGCGTCCTTTGCAGGAGCAGGTACTGTTGTACCTATAACGGGTTTTGCGAACTCCATAGTTTCTCCTGCTATAGAGTTTAAAAAAGAAGGTTATATATTTGGATTAGCAGCAAAGATGTTTACTATTGCAGGTCCAGTGCTAGTTTACGGAATTGGAACTTCCGTAATAGTAGGTTTGATATACTATGTTATCGGTATTATAATGTAAAACTTTGAAACTCTGTTTTTTTAAGACAGATGCTTTAAAAGTTACTAAATTAGGGTACTTTATTAAAACTTTTCTCTTAATTATATAGATAGAAAGGAGAGGCCAAAAATTTGAAGGTGCTAAAGTTTATATATTACATAATAAATTTTTGGCTATTAGATATATATGAACAATGAACAGAAAAAGGTAGGAAAACAAACCGTTAAACTACAGAATCCACCTAAGATAATATGTACTACCAGTATAGTTGGTCCAAAGGAAGGTGATGGTCCTTTAAAGGACTATTTTGACATAATACTTCGAGATGATACCAATGGGAAAGAAAGCTTTGAAAAAGCGGAGTCTTCCATGATGTACACTGCAATAAAAGAAACTATAAAAAAGGCAAAACTTGAGGAAAAAGATATCGATTATTTACTTGCTGGGGATTTACTCAATCAGCTTGCGTCTTCAAGCTTTGCTGCAAGGGATATGAATATACCTTTTATAGGTCTATATGGCGCCTGCTCTACCATGGCTGAATCTCTTGGGCTTGCATCTCTTCTTATGGATGGAGGATATGCAAAGTACGTTATAGCAGCAACCTCATCACATTTTAGCTCAGCTGAAAGGCAATTTAGATTTCCGCTAGAGTATGGAGCTCAAAGATCAGAGGTTGCTCAATGGACTGTTACAGGGGCAGGTTCCATACTTCTATCGAATGAAGGAGATAACCCATATGTAACTTACGTAACCACAGGAATAGTAAAAGATTATGGTATTAAGGATGCATCAAACATGGGAGCAGCAATGGCACCGGCTGCTGTAGATACTATCTATAGACACTTTCAAGATACAGGACGAACACCAGATGATTACGACATTATTGCCACTGGAGATTTGGGACTTGTAGGTAAAGAAATAACACAAAAGCTTCTTTTAGAATATGGTTATGATATTAAGGATGTTTACATAGATTGCGGAGCTGTTATTTATGATAATGAAAGGCAAAAGACTAACTCAGGAGCTAGTGGCTGCGGCTGTTCAGCAGTTGTGACTTGTGGCTATTTATACAAAAAGATGTTGAAAGGTGAGATTGGGAAGCTATTACTTGTTTCCACTGGAGCACTGATGAGTACAACAACTTCCCTTCAAGGGGAAACAATACCAGGTATAGCTCATGCAGTGGCCATTGAATATAGTTAAAATGAGATTCACAATCTTGAAAGGAGATAATAAATAATATGAGTGAATACATTTATGCTTTTTTAGTAGGTGGAACTATTTGTGTAATAGCTCAGGTGTTGATGGATAAAACTAAGCTTACTCCAGGAAGGATATTAGTAGCTTTTGTAACTCTAGGTGTCATATTAGGTGCTTTTAACATATATGATAAGATAATAGACATAGGAGGAGCTGGGGCTACTGTTCCTTTACCTGGTTTCGGCAATTCCTTAGCTAAAGCAGCTATAAAGGCAGTTAAAGAAAATGGCTTAATTGGTGCTTTCACAGGAGGAATCACTGGAACTGCAGGAGGTATTACTGCTGCAATATTCTTTGGATATATAATGGGGCTTATATTTAATCCAAAGACGAAATCATAAGAAGTATACTATAGATGTATCACTTCATGCTAAAATTTATGTCTTCAAATACTCTTCTCAAAACTCATAAGAGTTTGGAAAATAAGTTTTTGATTGAAGTGCTATATCATTAGTTAAAAATGCTAGTTCATTACATATAGGGTCTCTGTTATAATAAATAATACAAAGTAAATTAATTTGAGAAGTATAATTTTACTTTTTATATTTACTTGGTAAAGTGTGTTAGCAATATAGACGAAAATTAAAGTAACAAATAATTATAGCAGGGAGTAAATATAGTGGAAAGATGGTATAACATATCTTGGAATAAAGTCATAGATAAGTTGCAAAGTGATTTAAATAGAGGGTTAAGTAGTGACGAGGTAAGTAAGAGAAGAGAAGCAAACGGATTAAATATAATGCCAATAACTATTGAAGAAACTTCAAAGGTTATACTGATAAAGCTTCTTTTAAGGCCATGGTTTCTAATTATGCTTGCCACTACAGTACTTTTTATATTTTTTCATTTCTTTGTACAAGGTGTAATTATAGTATTATTGGCTATTTTAACAGTTGCTATAAGATATTATGAAATTGTTAAAAGTAGAAAAGAATTAAGTTTGCTAAATAGCCTAAACTATACCACTACAAGAGTTATAAGAAATGGAATTAGGGAAAATATTAATTCAGAAGAACTGGTTGTTGGAGATATTGTTGTTCTTACAAAAAACATGTTAGTTCCGGCAGATATAAGAGTGATTGAAAGTGAAGAGCTTAAAGTAAATGAAAAGAATGTTACCGGAGAAGAGTTTTTATGTGAGAAGTATGAAACTATGATAGAAGGGGCTGTCAACTCTCTGTCAGAAATGAAAAATATACTTTTCAAGGGAAGCACTATTGTAAGAGGGGACGGGTTAGGAATTGTAATAGCTATAGGTAGTAAAACTCAGCTAGGTAGGAATATGGCTCTTCTTAACAGTGCAGGTATTAGAAAAAATACCTTAGGAAGAAAATTAGAAGAGAAGATTAATACTGTTTTTAAGTACACATTGATTATTGCAGGTGTGGTAGCTTTAGCAGAGTATTTCTTTGCTGGGAGAAATAGTGGAATTAATTTATTATTAAACGAATTATATTCTTTAGAGACTGTAGGGTATGTAATTATAGTGATTTCATTTATATATCTTTATAAGAAGGAATTAGCATCAGAAGGGATAGAACTCATAAATCTTTCAGTTCTTGATATTGAAGAAAAGATAGATATAATCTTTTTAGAGAAGATAGGAGCTATATCAGTTAATAAGATGATAGCTAAGAAGATGTATACTGATGAAAAAGTTTATGGAGAAGATGAAGGGGACAATAATGATATAAACCTTCAAAGAATGATTAATATCGGACTTTTAACTAATAATGCCATATACAATGTTAATGATGACTCTGGAAAGGGAGATATAACTGAGATAGCCTTATTGAGACTGGGGGCAGGTAGAGGAATCTACAAGGGAATGCTTATGACCCAGCAGAGAAGGATTTTTGAGCTGCCTTATGATACAGAAAGAAGAATGGTTACAACTTTAAATAAGGTGGAGAAGAATTACAGAGTAAACACAAGAGGAGCTTTAGATGAAGTACTAAGCAGATGTACTCATATAATGAAAGAGGGAGTAGAAAAGGAAATAACAGAAGAAGATATAGAAAATATCAAAAACTGTGATTATAATTTTTCTAGTGAAGGGTTAATAACCATTGGATTTGCTTATCGTAGCTTTGGATATCAGCCTACCCCAGATGAAAATATAGAAAGTAATATGGTTTTTGTAGGTATTATGGCCTTTTTAAATCCAGTAGTACAAGATAGTGATGAAATAATTAAGACTCTGAAAAGAAATAATATAGCTCCTATGATAATAACAGAAGAGAACAAGATAGCTGCCGCAAAAGTAGCAACAGATATATCACTAATAAACAGTATAGACGAAGTAATATCAGGTGTTGAATTGGACTCATTAACTGAAGAAGAGATGATAAATGTACTTTCAAAAGTAAAGGTTTATTCTAGGATATCCTATGAGATGAAGAATAGGATAATCAATATGTTTATAAATGATGGATATAAAGTAGCGGTTGTAGGAGATAACCTAACGGACCTTCCATCCTTAAGTGCAGCTCAGCTTGGAATATCCAACGGAGAGAAATGTTCTAGTTTGGTTAAGAAACTATCAGACGTGTACATGAAGGAAGATTGTTTACATAAGTATTTGGAGTTAATAAAGAAGATAACTATATTGAGACGAAATCTAAGGATAGGAAAAAGTTTATTGATTTATTTAGTGTTACTACAGATTTCTTCCTTGGTAGTACCAAAAATCTTTGCCATTGACTTCAATAGGGACATGTTTTTAACTATTGTTGAAAATATATTACTGATTCCATTACTGGCAGTAGGGCTATTATTTAACAAAAGATATGTAATTAAGGAAAAAAGCTTAGCATATCTGGCAGGAACTGCTGTTTTACCAACTGTCATCTTTGCAGTCATATGTAAGATTACTAATTTCGTAAATTATGGACAGCTTATAACCCTATGTTTTTACCTTTTATTATTGTTAAAAGCATATATAGTATTTGATATTAACCTTAAACAATCTAAGAAGTTGTTGAAGTTTATAGGTTACGGTTTACCAGTATATATAGTTGAAGTCATCTTAGGATTGTATTTCTTGTATGGATTTAATTCAAAAGTGCTTATAATTGCAGCTGTTTTTATGATTTTATATGGAATTATTGAAATTTTTGCAAATAAGTGGAGAGAATATACAAGGAAAGCTAAGAAAGTCCTTTTAAACTTATATCACTTATATTATGAAAGGAATTAGTATTATATATAAAGCTTGTTATTGAATTATAAAGATGTATCACTTTCATAGAAAATCTATTTTCAAAAATCCTTTGGGTTCTGAGAAGATTAATTTGAAAATATAGGTTTTATTACAAAGTGTAATATCTATAGGATAAGTTAATGTATGAAGGATATTGTATAGTGAGTATATTTAAAGGTATTATTTTTATTAGTTTATATATGATATTTTGATTACTATGATAAATAAGATTATAAACAATGAAGAGGTTAAAAGACCAGCGGTTAATATACTAGTTTCATGTATTGCTGGGATTTTAACTTTCAATATAGTAAAAGTAAGTTTTCTTGGTGCAGTGCTTATAGCTGCATCATTTTTTTTAATACATTTTTTCATATATAGCAAAAATTTTATAGCAGTTATTATTATATTTTTTATAGCGTCCTATGTTAATTCTATGGTGTATTACAATTTTTACACCAATACAGAAGATGTTTTTAAGGTTGAAGTTTTGAATTCTAAAAGTAATATTTGTGAGATTGGCAGACAGAGCTTTAAGCTTCAGGGCAAGCTGCCAGAGCTTAAGGATGGTGGTAAATACGTTCTATATGGAAGGCTTGAGAGAAAAGCTGACTATGAAAAAGGGATAGTAGGAGCCATAGAAGTATCTAAATATAGTTGTTTAAAGAATGGATTTAGCGGCAGTTCAAACGAAAAGCAAGATGAATTTTATAATAGAATGAAAAAATATATAGGAGAAGATGGAACAGCTTTAGTCTGTTCAGCTGCCTTTGGATATACTAAATACTTAAAAGATGATGAAAATACATTGATGAGTAAGTTTGGAATAATCCATGTGGTGTCAGTGTCAGGCTTTCATATAGCCGTTGTATATTCAATCATAGAAAGGTTGCTAGGATTTAAGGTGGCTCTGTTAATAAGCTTTATATATACCATATTTAGTGGAGGAAAGTCATCTACCTGGCGAGCCTTCATAATGATACTTATCCTTAAGTTATCTAAAAAGCTGTATAGAAATTATGATTCTATATCATCCCTATGCTTTTCAGCAATACTTCTTTTATGTTATAAGCCTTATTATTTATATGACATAGGCTTTGAGTTGTCGTACCTATCAACCTTAGGTATATTGCTGTTTTATAATAAGCTTAGAAGAAAGTTTTATAAGCTACCGGAGCTGATAAGTGACACCTTTTGTATTTCTATTTCAGCTCAGGTATTTTCCTTTCCAGTAGCTACCTTGTCCTTAAATAACTTTTCACCTAACTTTATGTGGGGAAATCTATTTTTGCTGCCGATGTTTACAGCTATAGTAATACTTGGCAACATAGCGTTTCTGCTTATGTTTAATGATAAAGTATTTACGATATCGGCTTATATAATAAAGCTCTTTATAGTGGCACTGCAAGGAGGCATAAGCTTTATTGATCAGTTTTCTCTGAAGGTTACTACTATTAACTTTAATATAGTCTACGGATACTGTCTCATACTGATCTGTATTTATATGTATAGTAAAGGGTATAGGAAAGCTAAGGCTGTAGCATGGGCGGTATTTGTATGTGTAATCGTCTCTTTATATAGTTTTCAAACAAAGGTAACTTTAATTAATGAGAATAAAACTAAGGCATTATTGATAGAGCAGGGATTTAAGAGAATCTTAATCATCCCTAATTTAACTGGTTATAGTTATAATGTTATCAACAAAAAGTATTATCCAACTGAAAGTTTAAAGTGGGTAAATAAGCAGCCCTATGTTGAAGGTAATATTGCTGTCATGCCTAAAGATAAGGAAAAAGAGATAGTGATAGTGAACAAAGGAAAAAGCTACATAGTAGCTCTTAACAATCAGTGTTATATTTGCAAACAATACTATGATATAATAAAGACTAGTGGAAAGGGAGAGCTTATTTCAAGCAAAAAAGCCTCCGATGTTTTAAGCGATACTATAATTGAGTCTGAAGGTGATAACGGTGATTGATTTAGATGGATTAGAAAGTAAGATGAAAAAAGGCCTAGAAGGTGCATATGTCTTTGTAGGCTTAGATGAGATGATAATCAGTGAAAATATAGATAAGATAGTAGCTAAAACCGTAAGTGGTGAATTTAAAGATCTTAATTATATAAGAATAGATGGAATGAAAACCTCCTTCGATGAAATAATGAATGCCTGCGAAACCTTGCCATTTTTTGCAGATAAAAAGGTTGTTGTAATATATAGAGCTAATTTTATAAGAGATAAAAGTGATGCAGCGGGTACTAAAATATATAACCAGCTGGTAGAGTATTTAA
This sequence comes from Clostridium manihotivorum, assembly GCF_004015185.1. Lineage (GTDB taxonomy): Bacteria > Bacillota > Clostridia > Clostridiales > Clostridiaceae > Clostridium_AR > Clostridium_AR manihotivorum. The sequence goes on from NZ_CP025746.1 coordinate 1,937,423, forward strand.
AAAATGCGCCTTCTCATTGTATACTAGTTATGTACTATCTTTTAAATGATAAGAGAGAAAATCCTACTAGAAATAAAAAGCTAACTACCCTTGAAAAAAATGCTACAGTGGTAAAGGTTGATAAATTAAAGGGAGAAAGGCTTTATAAAAAGGTAGGATCTATATTTGAAGAGAGGGGAAAGAATATAGGTAAGGTAGAGTTAAGATATTTCTGTGATTCTGTAGAGAACAATTTTAATATAATTGAAAGAGAGATAGATAAGCTTATAAGCTATACAGAAGGTAGAGATATAACAAGAGAGGATATAACTAAGATGCTTCCTCATAAAAGTGAAGATGATGTATTTGATTTGGTAGACTTTATAAGTCAAAAGAAGTCAGAAAAGTCAATTGATATTATGAATGAGCTTATAAATAAAGGTGAGAATTTAATGCTTATACTGTCCTTAATACAATCCCAATTTACCATGTTGTACAAGATAAAGCTTGGTATGGAGAAGGGAAAAACTAAGGATGATCTAGCAAAGGAGATCAGAAGACCAGCTTTCATATGTGAAAAGCTCATGACTCAAAGTAGAAAGTTTTCTTACAAGCAGCTTTATAGCTGTATGAAGCTATGCATAGAAACAGAAAGAAAGCTAAAGAGTACAGCCTTTGACAAGAAAACAGAGATGGAAATTATGATAATGAGTACGTTGATGGTTTAAATAATTAATATTAATTTGTATATTAATAATTATTTGATTTAGCAATTATATTAAATAAATAGTCATGTATGTGTTTGGAACCGATCCTTCATGTACGTGACTTTTCTAATTTATAGAAGATTGTAAGCTACAATATGATTTAAGTTGTTTTGTTTAGTAAGGAACTATGCATTAGAAGGATAAAACTTCGAAAGTATTTAAAGCTTTTAAAGTATTTTGGGAAAATTACCAGCTGAAGATAAATAGAAGGGTAGTAGTTTTTGAAAAATAAATAACCGGTCTTTAGACCGGTTTACAAGCTTATTATGCTATAGTGTTTAACTTAGCAGCTAATCTTGATTTCTTTCTAGCAGCCATATTCTTATGGATTACTCCCTTAGCAGCAGCCATATCTAAAGCTCTTGCAGCGTCCTTGTAAGTAACCTTAGCTTCTTCAACATTGTTAGCGCCAGCAGCTACTTCAAACTTCTTTATAGCTGTTTTAAGAGCAGATTTTATTATCTTATTTCTTAAAGTCTTAGTTTCAATAACTTTTATTCTCTTTTTAGCTGATTTTATATTTGCCATTCATGTTCACCCCCTTCAATTTTATAGGGTCTCTGCAGTTTTTGGGGAAATCTGCGTACGAGTTCATATTCAACAAATGATATTATAGCATTGATAAGTGCCTAATTCAAGTACTATTTTATTTTTTTAAGCCATACTAGCTGGTAAATTCCAGTTAAAATTATACATAATAACGGTATCAGCGAATAAAGCTATAGCCTAATATCATTAAAATTCCCTATAATTATTCAAAATAATTATTCTACAAGAAAAATGTAGATGTATTAAATATACTAATACTTTAGCATAAAGGCAAGTAAATAAAGCGCTATTACTAATAATTCAAAATAACCAATAGTTTAAATAAGCTTGAGATACCAATCAACAGCTATAAATAATTATTTATTTAGTGGGATAAAATATGAACAAAATAATTATTTCGGAGGTGAACCTTATGATAAATGTAAGAACTGACCTGGCTGTGGAAGCAAGAGAATTATATAAACAAATAAATAAAAGAGAAGCAGATGGCATTATTTCCGAGGAAGAAGAAATAAATGATATAAAGGTAACTACTGTAAAAATAATAAATGAAGATGGTGCTGTAAAGATTGGAAAACCAATTGGTACCTACATAACAATTGATATACCTGAATTTACTCATTATGATGGTGAGGTTATGGATGAAGTATCTGACGTTTTAAACGATAGCTTAAACAAACTAATTGACATAAATCCATCTAAAACTGCTCTAGTAGTTGGGTTAGGTAACTGGAATGTAACACCGGATGCTTTGGGGCCAAAGGTTGTGGAAAGATTGATGATAACAAGGCACTTAAAAGCAGTTATGCCAGATTCTATCGACGATTCGGTGAGACCGGTTTGTGCTTTAGCTCCTGGAGTTCTAGGCATAACAGGAATAGAAACAGGAGAAATAATAAAAGCTGTAGCAGAAAAAATAAAACCTGATATGGTAATATGTATAGATGCTTTAGCTTCTAGAAGCACTAGGAGAGTAAATAGGACAATACAAATTGCCAATACAGGCATATCTCCTGGAGCAGGGATTGGCAATAAGAGAATGGAAATTAATGAAGAGAATCTGGGAATACCAGTTATTGCCATAGGAGTTCCTACTGTGGTAGATGCTGCCACAATAGTAAATGATGCTATGGATTTGGTATTAGATGAAATGATACACCAATCTACTCAAGGCAGTGAATTTTATAATATGCTTAAGACAATAGATAAAAATGAAAAGAGTAAGATGATAAAGTCCTTATTAAATCCTCATGTAGGTGATTTAATGGTAACACCAAAAGAAGTAGATGTTGTTATAGATTCTGTGTCTAAGATAATATCAAATGGCCTAAATATGGCACTACAGCCTAGCCTTGATATGGATGATATAAATAAATTTATGGGTTAAAGACGATATGCTCAAAAAATCGCTAATACGACTAATGTATTGGCGATTTTTTCATTAAATAACTAGCAATTTTACATAACATAATTTAAATATCTTTCTCATATAAATTATATGAGGAGGGGATGAATTTGTATTATAATAGGAGGAGAAGTAATGAACATAGCTCTTTAAAATTTATGCTTTTTATGATAGTTTGTTTAGCCTTAGTAGTGGTGGTATTGTTTACTAATATGAGGACAGCTTTAATAAAGGATTCCTATCTTTATATAAAAGCTATAGAGAAATCTATACCTTACTTTGGTACAAATGTACAAGCTACTAATGACAAAAGCGAAAAAAGTGAATCTTTTAGGGATCTTATCTACGATAAAATAACCAATGGCCTAATGAACCCATCAAATCTATTGGCTGAGGAGATACCTTACTTCAATTTAGCCAGCGGCAATGAAAAAGAATATAATGAAAACTATGCATCAATCAATCCATTTAGCCTTTCTGATGGAGCTATAGCTAAGCTTAATCCAGAAGAAAAGCAAGGTACGAATCAGCAGGGAGATAGCGGAACACCAATTAAAGTTTCTGCTGCTTTTGATCCAAAGCTTAAGAAACAGCTAAATGAATCCAAACCTGAAGTGCTTATATATCACACTCATACAACAGAAGCCTACAAACCAGCAAATTCTGATTCTACAGAAGAAAAATATAGTGTGGTAGGAGTTGGAACTGCTCTTGAAAAGGAGCTTGAGAATTACGGTATTTCTGTAATTCACGATAAGACCATGCACAGTATGGTATATAACGACAGTTACTTAAGGTCAGCGGAAACTGTAAAAAAATATTTAGGAAAGTATAACAATTTTAAGTTGATAATAGATCTTCATAGAGATTCCACTGAAAATAAAAATGCAACTACCTTGAATATAAATGGTGAAAATGTAGCAAAAATAATGTTTGTTACTGCACAAAATACGCCTTATTATGATCAGAATAATGGAATAACTGAAAGTTTAAATGATATAAGCAGAAAGCTTTTTCCAGGCTTTTCAAAAGGAATATTGTCCTATAGAAGAGGAATGAATTCTTTTAATCAAAATTTAAGTAATCACTCTATATTGATAGAGGTTGGTTCTGATATCAATACTTGCGATGAGTCTCAAGGGTCAGCAAAGTATGTAGCTAGAGTAATTGCTGAGTATTTGAATAAAAAGTAATTAATAGATTTTTGATTTTGTTTAAATAACTTCTTGAAATTAAGTGGTCAGTCATCCGACGCTTAGATGAGCTTGCGCAAAGAATTAATATGATTTTGTCATATTCCATGGCTAAAATTGTAAACTCACTACGTTCGAACATACAGGTTTACTCTTTAGCTATTGTAATCTTTATAAACATTTTATATCTGAATTTAAATATAAATAATATAAGATGTTTTGATTTCAAAGAGTAAAGAGTAAAAAATTATGTCGCCTGCCAGAATTTCTTCACATACGTTCAGAAAAGGCAGATGCGCAAAAAAATCACTAATGAAGAGCAATTAGCGATTTTTTGAGGCCATTCCATCTGAAAAAATCATTTAATTCTAGTAGCTCGCTCATATAGCATCTCCTTCATGACCACTTAATTTCAATTATATTATTAAATATAGCTTGAATAAAGTAAATAGTACTGTAGGATAATAATTGAAACTAAGTGAGAACTGAATAAAAATGGTAAAAATGAACATCCTTATAGATATAAGTTAGAACTCAATACTTAAATCTCGGGGGTGTTTTTTTTGAGAAAATTAATAAATGTTATTTTTGTGTTTATGATTATATCCTTTGTGTTATGGGGCATTATAAATATAAATATCATAAATACTGCTTCTTTAAGCAAAAGTACGGAAGGCGTTAACACTATATCACAAGACGATTATAAGGAGTTAAAAAGTGAATTTGGACAGGATTTTTTAGGGCTTTTAGAAGATGATTGTGAGTTAAAGATACATGATGAAGATGGAAGTTATAAACTAGAGTTCAATGGAAAGTATTATGATATAAATGGAATTGCGTCAAAGCTTAAATCTGTAGGTAAAATAAAGGAAAAAGGCGGTCTTATCATAGACAAGATAGGAAATGGGATGGAGTATTTTTACGAAAAGATAAGTAAAAAGATAGATGGTGTGGTATCATAGCATATATATGTTGACAATCAAGCTGGAGGCTATGATATAATTTAACAAGATTTAATCTACATGGGGGTGAAAACTGTTCCAAGGAAATTCCTTGAGGATGGGTTTATGAATATGCAAAGTAATAGACAGAAACACATAAGAAACTTTTCAATCGTTGCACATATCGATCATGGTAAGTCTACATTGGCAGATAGACTTCTTGAAACCACAGGAACCTTAACCCAAAGAGAAATGGAAGAGCAAGTTTTAGACAATATGGAGCTTGAAAGAGAAAGAGGAATAACCATCAAATCTCAGGCTGCAAGACTGGTTTATAGAAGAGAAGATGGTGAAGAATTCATACTTAATCTTATAGATACTCCTGGACACGTAGATTTTAACTACGAAGTATCGAGAAGTTTGGCTGCTTGTGAGGGCGCAGTATTAGTTGTAGATGCTACTCAGGGTATTCAAGCACAAACTCTTGCTAACTGCTATCTAGCTTTAGACAATAATTTAGAGATAGTTCCAGTAATAAATAAGATAGATTTGCCTAGTGCTAGACCAGAAGAAATAAAACAGGAAATTGAAGATGTAATAGGAATAGAATCACATGATGCACCGCTTATATCAGCTAAGACTGGACTTAACATCATTGATGTATTAAATGCAGTAATAGAGAAAGTTCCTGCACCTACTGGTGATGAAGAAGCCCCTTTACAGGCTCTTATATTTGACTCCTTCTATGATAGCTATAAAGGAGTAGTTTCCTATGTAAGAGTAAAAGAGGGATCCGTTAGAGTAGGAACAAAGATAAAACTAATGGCTACAAATAAGGTATACGAGGTAACTGAAGTTGGAGTGTTTACACCTGGCTTTATGCCGATTGCGGAGCTAAGAGCTGGTGATGTTGGATATATTACTGGTTCCATAAAAAATGTAAGAGATGCTAGAGTTGGAGATACCATAACTGAGGCTGATAGGCCTACTGATACACCACTAGAAGGATACAAACCAGCGGTACCAATGGTATTCTCAGGTATATATCCAGTAGACGGTGCAAAGTATGAAGAGCTTAAAGAGGCTCTTGAAAAGCTTCAAATAAATGATGCAGCTTTGTCATTTGAACCTGAAACTTCTATTGCCTTAGGATTTGGATTTAGATGCGGATTCTTAGGACTATTGCACATGGAAATAATTCAAGAAAGAATTGAAAGAGAGTTCAATCTTGAAATTATAACTACTGCACCTTCTGTTATATATAAAGTAATAAAGACAGATGGCACTTTAATAGAGCTTACAAACCCAACAAATCTTCCAGAACCAACTGAAATTGACTACATGGAGGAACCAATAGTAAAAGCGGCAATAATAAGCCCTACTGAATATGTTGGACCTATAATGGAGCTATGTCAGGAGAGAAGAGGAAAATATCTTGATATGGAGTATATCGAGACTACTAGAGTTGTTATCAATTATGAGATACCTCTAAACGAGATAGTTTATGACTTCTTTGATGCATTAAAATCAAGAACTAAAGGTTATGCATCCCTAGACTACGAACTAAAGGGGTATGAAACTTCTGAGCTTGTTAAGTTAGATATATTATTAAATGGTGATACTGTAGATGCTTTATCCATGATAGTTCCTAAAGAGAGAGCTTATCATAAAGGTAGAGGAATAGCTGAAAAGCTTAAAGAAATAATTCCAAGACAGCTTTTTGAAATTCCAATTCAAGCTGCCGTAGGTACAAAGATAATAGCAAGAGAGACTGTAAAGGCTATGAGAAAAGACGTTCTTGCAAAATGCTATGGAGGAGATATCTCCAGAAAGAAGAAGCTTTTAGAGAAGCAAAAAGAAGGAAAGAAGAGAATGAGACAGGTAGGTTCTGTTGAAGTTCCACAAGAAGCATTCATGGCTGTTCTAAAGGTAGAATAGGACTGCTTCTATAGATTCCTATAAGTTAATAAGCTATAGAAAAGCTTAAGTATTTTGAGAAACTATTACGATACTTTTGCCAATATAGCATAAGTATTATAACTGATGATATAAACTTGATATTGGAGGATGGCAGTATGGAAAAGATAGCGCTTTATGTACATATACCATTTTGTAAACAAAAGTGTTTTTACTGTGATTTTCATTCATTTCAAGGTATTGAAAACATAATGGATAGATATACAGATGCTCTTATAGCAGAGATAAATAGAAAAGCTCATAAATATGAGATTAAAACTATTTTTATAGGTGGGGGAACTCCCACCTATTTACATTTAAATTTATTTGAAAAGCTGCTCAAGTGCATTGGAGATTTAAAACTCTGTGAGGATGTTGAATATACTGTTGAATGTAATCCAGGAACTTTAAGTAATGAAATATTAGAAATTATGAAAGAAAACAAGGTGAACAGGCTTTCAATTGGACTACAGGCCTGCCAGGATAACTTGCTAAAGGTTATAGGCAGAATACACAATTATAAAGAGTTTGAAGAAAATTATTACTTAGCCAGAAGTAAAGGATTTTCTAATATAAATATAGATCTTATGTATGGACTACCTGGTCAGAAGGTAGGTCATTGGGAAGAAAGCTTAAAAGAAATAGTCAAATTAAAACCAGAGCATATATCTGCCTACAGTCTTATAGTTGAAGAAGATACCGTATTCTATAGATGGTACGAACAAAATAAACTGAATCTTCCGTCAGAAGATGAAGAAAGAGAAATGAATGAGTTGACACATACTTTACTTAAAGAGGCAGGATATGAGCAATACGAAATCTCTAACTATGCCAAGCCTAACAGAGAGTGCAGACACAATCTGGTATATTGGAATATGGAAGATTACCTGGCTTGTGGAACTGGAGCATCGTCTTATATTAATGGAACAAGATATAAGAATCTTTCTAACCTAGATAAGTATATGGAAGCTATGGAAAACAATTTAGAGGAATACGAAGAAGTTATAGAAAATTCTAGAGAAGATAATATAGAAGAATTTATTTTTATGGGCTTAAGAAAATTAGATGGAATCTCAGAAGAAGATTTTAGAGTTAGATTCGGAGCAACTATAGATGAAATATTCTCAGATATCATAGAAAAACATATTAAAGAACAACTTCTAATAAGAGAAAATGGAAGAATCTTTTTGAGTAAAAAAGGTATAGAGTTGTCAAACTATGTTATGAGTGATTTTATGCTGGCATAAATTTAGGTTGTTTTAAAGTACTGTGTTGAAATTAAGTGGTCAGTCATCCGATGCTTGCGTTAGTAGCTCGCTCATACAGAATATCCTTTATAACCACTTAACTTTAACGATATTATTGGATGTAGTCTAAACTTAAAATAAACTAGGTTTTTTATTATTATAATAGCTGTAGAAGAGGGCTATAATAGTTGTAAAAAAGAATTATTGAGAAACATGGAGTAATCTTGAGATTTTGAAAGAAAATTTCTCTATAACGGCTTAAATTAATTGAATCTATAGATTTATTAGCATAAAACAAATTGACAAAAAAATATATAAATAATATATTTAAATCGTAGTCATTAGCACTCACTACTAACGAGTGCTAACAAAAGAGGTGATATTAGTGGTAGATGAGAGAAAAATAAAAATTCTTCAGGCGATTATAAATGACTATATTATGACAGGTGAGCCAGTAGGATCAAGGACTATCGCTAAAAAATATGATTTAGGAATAAGTTCAGCCACTATAAGAAATGAAATGTCTGACTTAGAAGAATTGGGATATCTGGAACAACCTCATGCGTCTGCTGGTAGAATTCCGTCAAGTAAAGGCTATAGATTATACGTTGATAAACTAATGGAGTTTCAAGGCGTTAGCTTAGAAGAAGAATTATTGATTAAAAAATATCTTATAGACTCGGCTCTTTTTGAAGTAGATAGGATGATAAAGCAAGCGAGTACGCTTTTATCTCAGCTTACAAAGTTAACTTGTATAGTAAATGCTCCTTCAGTAAAGAAGAGTGTTATAAAGTCTATACAACTACTAACAGTAGATCAGGCAAATCTTCTTTGTGTTATTGTTACAGACAGTGGAGTTATTAAGAACAGTCTAATTAAGGTTTCTAGTATACCTTCGTCAGAGACTTTAATAAAAATAAATAACATATTGAATATAAGACTTAAGGATTTAACTATAGAGCAGATTAATTTAGAAACAATAAATAAGCTTAAGAAAGATTTATCAGGTTTTGATGAAATATTCAATGCTCTGATACCTGCATTGTATGAAACCTTAAATACTTCTGAAAGCGAGGTTTTTATGGAGGGTACAACTAACATATTTAATTACCCAGAATACAATGACATAGAAAAAGCTAAAGAAATATTATCGCTTCTTTATGATAAGGATAATGTTGCTAAACTAATAGTCAGTGAAGATGATATCTCTGTAAGAATAGGTGATGAGAATTATCTGCCTGAAGCTAAGGATTGTAGTGTGATTACCGCGGCTTATACCTTAGGTAATAAAAATACAGGAATCATAGCACTGATTGGCCCCACACGGATAAATTATCCGAAGGTTATGTCCATTATGGAAGAAGTAATGAGAGAACTAAACGAATCGTTAAAAAATCAGGGCTTAAAATAAGCTTTGAGTTTAATAGATATATATTTAAGATAAAAACCAACAAAGGGTTTATATAATTTTAGAAAAAAGCCCTATTTCATAAATGAGAGATGAGGTGTAGTAACAAGATATGAAAGAAGTGAATAGCGATCAAGTTAATGAAAAAGATGAAGTAAATGCTTCAGAAAATATCACTGACAACGTTGAAGAAACAGAGAACGTAGACGAAGTTCTAGAAGGTGAAGTTTTAGAGGATATAGAGTTTGAGAGTGGTAATGATAATGTTACTTCATTCAAAGATGAGATGATTAAACTAAAAAACGAAAACTCTAAGCTTAATAATGAATTAGATGCATTAAAGGAAAGACTTTTAAGACTAAATGCAGAGTATGACAATTTCAGAAAGAGAACTTCTAAAGAAAAAGAAGGCATTTACACTGATGCCTGCGAAGACGTACTAAAAGAAATGTTTCCAGTTTTAGATAACCTTGAAAGAGCTGTAGCTGTTGAAGGAAGTGTGGATGACCTTAAGAAAGGCGTTGATATGACAATAAGACAGTTCAAAAATGCTTTTGAAAAGTTAGGTGTTGAGGAAATTGACACAACTGGAGAGTTTGATCCTAACTTACATCAAGCAGTAATGCATATAGAAGACGAGAACTTTAACAAAAACTCAATAGCTGAAGTGTTTCAAAAAGGCTATAAAAAGGGTGACAAGGTTCTTAGATTCACTATGGTCAAGGTAGCAAACTAGTAAACATATTTACTTTGAATAAATAAATTAAATTCGCAATAACGAGGAGGAAATAGGAAATGGGAAAGGTTATAGGTATCGATTTAGGAACAACTAACTCTTGTGTAGCTGTTATGGAAGGAGGAGAACCAGTAGTAATAGCAAACTCAGAAGGTGCTAGAACAACTCCTTCAGTAGTATCTTTCCAAGCTAACGGAGAAAGATTAGTTGGTCAAGTAGCTAAAAGACAAGCGATCACAAATCCAGATAAGACAATAATATCAATAAAGAGACATATGGGAACTAGCCATAAGACTACAATAGATGGAAAAGATTATACTCCACAAGAAATATCAGCAATGGTACTTCAGAAGATAAAGTCTGATGCAGAAGCATACCTTGGAGAAACTGTAACTCAAGCTGTTATAACAGTTCCAGCTTACTTTAATGACTCACAAAGACAAGCAACAAAGGATGCTGGTAAGATAGCAGGTCTTGAAGTTTTAAGAATAATAAACGAACCAACAGCAGCTTCTCTTGCTTACGGTTTAGATAAGACAGATCACAGCCACAAGATATTCGTATATGACTTAGGTGGTGGTACATTCGACGTATCTATACTTGAACTTGGTGATGGTGTATTCGAAGTTAAAGCAACAAACGGAGATACTCACCTAGGTGGAGATGACTTCGACCAAAAGATCATAGACTATATAGCAGAAGAATTTAGATCACAAAATGGAATTGATTTAAGAAATGATAAGATGGCTTTACAAAGACTTAAAGAAGCAGCAGAAAAAGCTAAGATAGAACTTTCATCTTCAACTCAAACTATAATAAATCTTCCATTTATTACAGCTGATGCTTCAGGTCCAAAGCACATTGAATTAACTCTAACAAGAGCAAAATTCAACGAAATAACTCGTGACCTAGTTGATAGAACAATAGAACCAATGAGAAAAGCACTTGCTGACTCAGGTTTAAGCTTAAACGATATAGATAAGATAGTTCTTGTTGGTGGTTCAACAAGAATACCAGCAGTTCAAGAAGCTGTTAAGAAGTTTACTGGCAAGGAACCTTCAAAGGGAGTTAACCCAGATGAATGTGTTGCAGTAGGTGCTGCTATTCAAGCTGGTGTATTAACTGGAGATGTTAAGGACGTATTACTTCTAGATGTAACTCCATTAAGCCTTGGTATAGAAACTCTAGGTGGAGTAGCAACTCCATTAATAGAAAGAAATACAACTATACCTACAAGAAAGAGTCAAGTATTCTCAACAGCAGCAGACAACCAAACATCAGTTGAAATACACGTTGTTCAAGGTGAAAGACAAATGGCTGCTGACAACAAGACTCTTGGTAGATTTACACTATCAGGAATCCTTCCAGCAAGAAGAGGAGTTCCTCAAATAGAAGTTACTTTCGATATAGATGCTAACGGTATAGTTAAAGTATCAGCAGTTGATAAGGGAACTGGAAAAGAAGCAAATATCACTATTACAGCTTCAACAAACTTAAGTGATTCTGAAATAGATGCAGCAGTTAAAGAAGCTGAAAGATTTGCAGAAGAAGACAAGAAGAGAAAAGAATCAATAGAAGTTAAGAACAATGCAGATCAAGTTGTATATCAAACAGAACAAACTCTAACTGAGCTTGGAGATAAGATTTCTGCTGAGGACAAAGCAAAGGTTCAAGCTAAGCTTGATGAAGTTAAGAGAATAAAAGATAGTGATGACATAGAAGGAATAAAGAAAGCTGTAGAAGACTTAACTCAAGAATTCTATGCAATTTCATCTAAGGTATATGGAGCAGCAAATGCTGAAGGTGGTGCTGGATTCGATCCAAACGCTGCTAATGCAGGTGGAGCAAATGCTGGAGCACCTCATGATGACAATGTTGTAGATGCTGATTTTAAAGTTGATGATGACAAATAGTTGTAACAAAGCGAGTATTTAATATATAATATGACAGGGAAGGCTAACTCGTCTTCCCTTTAATATTACAACTTAGGTGGTGAAATAATTGGCAAGCAAAGACTATTACAGTGTACTTGGTCTTGAAAAAGGTGCAAGTGATGATGAGATAAAAAAAGCTTTTAGAAAGCAAGCCCTAAAATATCACCCTGATAGAAATCCAGGGGATAAGGAAGCAGAAGAAAAATTCAAGGAATTAAATGAAGCTTACCAAGTTTTAAGTGATCCTCAGAAGAAGTCTCAATATGACCAATTCGGAACAACAGACTTTAATGCCGGTGGTGCAGGCGGTTTTGATGGTTTTGATTTTGGAGGTATGGGTGGTTTTGGAGATATATTTGAAAGTATTTTTGGAGGAGGTTTCGGAGGCGGCGGTGGCGGTGCCAGAAGAAATGGACCACAAAGAGGTGCTGATATAGAATATACTCTTAATCTTTCCTTTGAAGAAGCAGTATTTGGAGCAGAAAAAGAGATTTCTTTAACTAGAAGTGAAAACTGTGAGACTTGTAGAGGTTCAGGTGCTAAGCCTGGAACATCACCAAAGACTTGTTCAAAATGTGGTGGAACAGGTCAAATAAGAGTGCAGAGACAAACTCCTTTTGGCAATATGGTTAGCCAAACTACTTGTGATAAGTGCGGTGGTAGGGGACACGTAATAGAAGATCCATGTCCAGATTGTAGAGGAAAAGGTAAGGTAAGAAAGACTAGAAAGATAAAAGTTAATGTACCAGCAGGTGTTGATACTGGCAATGTAATGCCTTTAAGAGGACAAGGAGAACACGGTTCAAACAACGGTTCACCTGGAGATTTATATATAAGAATCAATGCAGCGCCTTCTAAGGTCTTTAAGAGGCAAGGCTTTGACATTTACTTAGATTATCATTTGGATATGATAAGAGCTACTATGGGTACAGAGATAAAGGTTCCAACAGTTGATGGTGATGTTAAATACACTGTTCCATCAGGAACTCAACCAGGAACTTTATTTAGATTAAAAGGAAAAGGTGTACCTAGAGTCAACTCCTCAGGCAGAGGTGATCAATACGTTAATGTTATCGTAGATATTCCTAAGAGTCTAAATGATAAGCAAAGAGAAGCTCTAAACATGTTCTTAGAAGCTTCAGGTGAAAAAGTAAGTGATAGTAACGATCATAAAGATAAAGATAAAAAAGGTTTCATGGGCAAGATATTTGGATAGTATGCAAAAAGTAGTTAATGACAGTTCATTAACTACTTTTACTTTTTATACTCAATCGAATATAGATTCTAGTATATATGTTTTGCCACAAGCTTAGTAAATTGATAAATATGTCCCATAGTACTTATTTACTGTATTAATAGTTGTAAGATTTACTAAGAAAAGTGTGGCAGAAGCCAGTTTATTTAAGATAAAATCTTATAGTTAGTCCATAAGATTTTATTCACTATGCTATAGATTTAATGGGTTATTAGTATTAAGTTCAGTAAATTGTAATTGATGTTTCAATTTTATAAATTCTAATTCTAATGTATCGATACTAGCTTCATATCTAGCTTTATCATCAACAGTCTTAGCGTTTGCTAATAGTTTGCCTAATTCAAGCATCTTTGAGTCGATTTCAAGCATTCTCTTCATTGCTTCATAACAATTCATGTTATCACCCGCCTATTTTATAAATATTTATTTATATGATATGCAACAGATTATAGAAAAGTACTTCTGGGACAAAAATGCAGATAAAAATTATACTGCCAGTAACCGTTAAAGTGAAATGTAAAAATATCTCATGTAAATGATTACTCTTATAGTATAGCTTGCCTAGCATCCATATTTCAATAATTATATTAAAGCCTAGTTAAATTTAGAGGAATTGACAAATCTAAGAGGATAATCTATTTACATAAGATAACTAAGAGTGTAAAATATATGAGTTATGACAAAGCATAAAATATTATGATATATTAAAGAGATATAATGTTTGATTTAAGATAGCGTCTCTACGAGCTAGAGGTATTTATATAAGCTTATTTGTCAAACATATATATGTAGTTAAAGCAGGAAAGGATTGAGCATATGAACGGAATATGGATAGAAATAAAGGTAATAAGTAAAAGTGAGGCTTTAGAGCCTGTGTCAGGTATATTTTATGGATTGGACTGCAAAGGTGTAGCTATTGAGGATCCAAACGATATATTAACAAGAGAACAAGGGCCTCTTACTTGGGACTTTGCAGACATAAATATATTAGAGCATAAGGGAAAAGCGGCAGTAGTTAAAGGGTACTTTTCTCAAGAAGATAACATAGAAGAAGTGGTTACATATATAAAAGAAAAGCTTGCTGAGCTTAAAGAGTCCGGCATAGATATAGGCGAAGGTGAAGTTATAGCAACAGAGATGAAGGAAGAAGACTGGGCTAATAACTGGAAACAATATTATAAGCCTACTAAGATAGGTAAGAACATAGTTATAAAGCCTATATGGGAAGAATACCAAGTTACAAAAGATGAACTTGTAGTTGAAATAGATCCAGGTATGGCTTTTGGTACAGGAACTCATGAGACTACTAGAATGTGTGTAGAAGCCCTGGAAAATAATGTTAAAGAGAACTCCGTAGTTTTTGATATAGGTACAGGATCAGGAATACTAGCTATTGTTGCTTCAAAGCTGGGAGCAAAGCATGTTGTAGGAGTTGATCTTGATCCGGTTGCAGTTGATTCTGCCAAGGAAAACGTAGGCTTTAACAACCTTAATAATATTGAGATATTAGAAGGAAATCTTTTAGATGTTGTTAGTGGAAAAGCTGATATAGTTGTAGCTAATATTATAGCAGAAATAATATGTGTATTAGTGGACGATGTTAAAAAGGCTATGAATCAAGGTGGATTATTCATAACTTCAGGAATAATACATGATAGAAGACAAATGGTTATAGACAAATTAGAAGCATCAGGCTTTGAAATAGTTGAAGTTAATAAAGATGGTGAATGGAACTGCATTATAGCAAAAGTAAAATAAACTTTTAAGGAGAGTGTAAGATGCATAAGTTTTTCACTCCAAAGGACACCTTTACAGAAACTCATGCTACTATATCTGGAGATGATGTAAAACATATTTACAAGGTTCTAAGATTAGAAGAAGGAGAAAAGATAGCTTTAAACAACTTAGAAGGCAAGGAGTACCTTGGAGAAATCGAAGAGATTACAAAGCAGTATGTTAAGGTTAAGCTTGTTGAAGAGCTAGCCTGCAATAATGAAAGTAATATTAATGTCACTTTGTTTCAGGGATTACCTAAATCTACAAAGATGGATCTGATAGTCCAAAAGTGTACTGAGCTTGGAATAAGAAGAATAACTCCTTTGATAACTAATAGAGTGGATGTAAAGCTTAAAGGAGAGTTTAAAAAGCTAGATAGACTTCATAGAATAGCTTTAGAGGCATCAAAGCAATGCAAGAGAACTATTATACCTAATATTGATGAACCAATAGAATTCAGTGCTATGCTTCAAGCTTTGAAGAGTATGGATATGGTTATAGTTCCTTATGAAAATGCTACGGGGTATGGTATAAGAAATGCTGTAAGTGAAATTTCTAGTGCGGAGATTATTAATATTGCAATTATCATTGGCCCTGAAGGTGGCTTTGAAGAATTTGAAATAGAAGAACTTAAGAAGAATGGAGCGCATATTGTGACTTTAGGACCTAGAATCTTAAGGACAGAGACTGCAGGCTTTACTGCACTGTCTCTTTTGCAATATGAACTTGGGGATATAGGAGGAAATAAGTGATGAAGGTGGCTTTTTCTACACTTGGATGTAGAGTAAATCAATATGAATCTGAAGCTATGGCAGAAAAGTTTATCAGAGAAGGTTATGAAGTGGTTGAATTCGATTCCTTTGCTGATGTATACGTGATAAATACTTGTACCGTTACTAACATGGGAGATAAGAAGTCTAGGCAGATTATAGGAAGAGCTAGACGTGAAAATGAAGAGGCAGTAATAGCTGTAGTAGGCTGTTATTCTCAAATAGCTCCAACTGAAGTTGGGAACATTGAAGGGGTAGATGTTGTACTAGGTACTAGGAACAAAGGAGAAATAGTTTATTGGGTAAATAAAGCTATTGATGAAGGTAAACAGCAGATCCAGGTTTCCCCGGTTCTAAAGAATAATGTGTTTGAGGATCTAAATATAGAAGAATATCAAGATAAGACAAGAGCTTTCTTAAAGATTCAAGATGGATGCAACAGATTCTGTTCATATTGCTTGATTCCTTATGCAAGAGGAGCTGTATGTTCAAAAGATCCAGAGAAGATAAAAGAAGAAGTAAAGAAGCTTTCAGAACATGGATTTAAGGAGATAATACTGTCAGGTATACATACTGCCTCTTACGGAGTAGATTTGGAACAGAAGGTAACCTTAGTTGATATATTAGAGGTTATAGAAGCCATAGATGGAATAGAAAGAGTTAGAATAGGCTCTATTGATCCAACCTTCTTTACAGAAGAAGTGGTAGACCGTATATCAAAGCTTAAAAAGTTATGTCATCACTTCCACCTTTCTCTACAGAGCGGCTGTGATGAAACCTTAAAGAGAATGAATAGAAAGTATACAGCTAAGGATTATAAGTATATAGTGGATGTATTAAGGAAACATTTCCAAGATGTTTCTATAACTACTGACGTTATTGTTGGATTCCCAGGTGAGACAGAAGAAGAATTTGAGGCTACTTATAACTTCTTAAAGGATATAAAGTTAACTAAGACACATATATTCAAGTTCAGTCCAAGAAAAGGCACTAGGGCTGCTTCTATGGAAAAGCAAGTTGATGGTAATATAAAAGAAGAAAGAAGCAAGCTATTAATAAGACTAAATGAAGAAAATGAAAAGCAATTTATTGATGCTTTAAATGGAAGTACTCAAAAGGTTTTATTTGAACAAGCTGTCTCAAACATGGAAGGCTGTTATGAAGGTTACACAGAAAACTATGTTAGAGTTGTGGCAAAGTTTGACTGTGACTCTGTAATAGGAAAAATAATGCCTACGAAGATAACTGAAAGTAGCACTGACTATGCTGTAGGAGAAATAATATAGTATTTATTTAGAATATTATGGTTAAGATACCTCATTTAGTGGTAAGATATATGTATATCTTTTAAAAGGAGGTGAATATATATGGACGATTGTATCTTTTGTAAAATAATAAAAGGTGAAATACCTTCAAAAAAGATTTATGAAGACGAAGATGTGATAGCTTTTAATGATATTAATCCAGAAGCTCCAATTCACTTTCTAGTAATTCCTAAGAAGCATATAGAAAGTGTTAATCATATAGATGAAGAAAGTTCTAAAGTAATTGCACACATATTCAATGTTATTAATAAAATAGTAAGAGAACTTAACATAGCTGATACTGGATATAGAATTATTAATAATTGTGGTGTTGACGGAGGACAAACAGTTAATCACATGCATTTTCATGTGTTAGGCGGAAGAGAACTAAAATGGCCTCCAGGCTAAAAACAAACTAAAAATAGCAATGAAATTCTTGACAGTGTTTAAAATTCTATTGTATAATATAGCGTGTGTTGTTAAGCCCACAGCTGTGATATATTTAATACAGTATATAGCTAGCGGAGGGAGGGAAAAAAGGAATGTCAGAAATAAGAGTTAGAGAAAATGAATCATTAGATCAAGCACTTAGAAGATTTAAAAGACAATGTGCTAGAGCTGGTGTTCTTTCTGAAGTTAGAAAAAGAGAACACTACGAAAAGCCAAGCGTAAAGAGAAAGAAGAAGTCAGAAGCTGCTAGAAAGAGAAAGTTTAAGTAGGAATTTCTTTGAAAGAAGGTAGAACGATGCCAACAATAAAAGAAAGACTTCAAGAAGACTGGAAGCAAGCTTTAAAGGCGAGAGACAAATTTAAAGCTGAAACATTAAGCACTGCTAGGTCTGCAATACTTTTAGTTGAAAAAACTGAAGTAGTACAGCTTGAGGATGAACGAGTTATAGAGATTCTATCTAGAGAAATCAAGCAAAGAAGAGAAGCTATGCTTGAATTCGAAAAGGGAAATAGACAAGATCTTGTAGACAAAGTAAATGCTGAAATCCAGATTTTGTTAGAATACCTTCCTCAGCAGTTAAGTAATGACGAAATTTTAGAAATCATCAAAGAAGCAGCTATCGAAGTGGGTGCGAATAACATGAAAGACATGGGTAAGGTTATGTCAGCTGTAAAACCTAAAGTTTTAGGTAGAGCTGATGGTAAACTTGTTAGTCAAATGGTAAAAGATTATTTAAATAAATAAAGAAGAACTCTATTTGAGTTCTTTTTTGTTTGAATTCCTCGGATATATATTTTTGAAGAATTGTTTAAATAATAATAATGAAATTTAGGCAGTACCAATTAGTGGTGCTGCCTTTTTTACTGTTTTTAAAAGTATAAGGTTTTTGTTAGCTAAACCTAGTGGCATTAAGCTGTTAATATATTAGAGTATAACTTTGCGATATCCTTGAAATCCGCATTATTACTATAAATTCTTAACAATTTAACAATTTAAGAATATAAGAAGATAACAATATAAAAAGATAACAATTTAAATTCGTGACTATGTTTAATGATATTGTTGAAATTAAGTGGTCATGAAGGAGATGCTATATGAGCGAGCAACTAGCGCAAGCTCATCTAAGCATCGGATGACTGACCACTTAATTTCAACACGGTACTTTAACAGTGCCTTAAGTTTAAAAGGATACTTAAGCAGAACCAAATTTTTATATTCAAAAACACCTCTTATAAGAAAGTTAGCATTTATACAAAATTTAATTCATAAACTAATATGAAAGTACTTTATGGGAGTTTTGTGTAATGGAGAATAAACTAGACAAGGTTAAAGAAGGGCTTGCGGAAAAACTTGATTTGCCAAGAGATATTATTCTTAATATTCCTAAGATAGTTATTACAGGTGACAACGAAATAATTATTGAGAACCATAAAGGAATAATATCCTTTGATAATAATGAGATAAAAATAAATTCGAAGGTTGGAACCATCACTTTAGGTGGACACAATTTAGAGATTTTATTTATAGGGGGAAACACAATAACCATAAGCGGCAAATTCAAATCTTTAGTATATGAGGAGTTATGATGTTATGGATTTTAAGAGATATAGTAAAGGAATTGTAAATCTAGAAGTAAAGGTATTGTATCCTGAGAAGTTTATAAATCTTCTGTGGAGAAACGGAATACTAGCCAAGAATATTCAAAAACTAGACATATCTACTATAACTATAGAAGTGGAGCTTAAAAATTATAATGAAGTATTGGACTTAGCTAAGAAGTCAAAGGCTAGGATAAAGGTAATAGGAAGGAAAGGCATAGCCTTTACTTTACTAAGGATGAAAAAGAAAAGCACTCTTATAGTTGGTTCAGTTTTGTTTTTAGCGATCTTATATTATCTTTCAACATACATATGGAGTATTCAGGTTGATACTAGTAGATATGTATCACCTTATGAAATAAGGCAGCAATTAGGACGGCTTGGAATAAAACCAGGTGTAAAAAAGTCCTTAGTAGATTTTAGGCAGCTTGAGAAAAAGCTTGAGGATGGCAATGGAGAGATAATGTGGGTAAGAGCAAGAATAGAAGGCTCCACCTTAAAGGTGAAGATAGAGGAGAAAATTAATCCTCCAGAGATAGTAAAACAAGCTAATGAAAATGATGTAGTAGCAAAGATGGATGGAGAAGTTGTAAGAGTATATACCACATCTGGAACTGCAGCTGTGAATCAAAGAGACTTGGTAAAAAAGGGACAAGTTCTGATAAAAGGTGTACAAGGCAAAGAAGGAGCAGAATATAAAGTAGAAGCTGCTGGAAAGGTTTTTGCTAATACTTTCTATGAAAAGATAACTGAGCTTCAGATAAGTGGAAATGTAGAAGAGCAAACAGGCAATAAACAGGAGGCTGTTTATCTTGAGATTTTTGGCAAGAAAATTTATATAAAAAAGCCTACAAAAGAATTCGCTAATTATGATAAAATAGAAAATAAGGGTAAAATATTTAATAAAATAGTATATTATGAGAAAAGTGTAAAGCCTATTGCAGACACTAAAGAAAATATAATTAATAATGCAACAAATAAGCTATATGATGCTATAATGAAGGATATCGATAAGCAAGGAAAGTTCGTTAAAAAGATGGTTAATACAGAAGATATTGGTGAAGGTAAGGTTAGACTTAAGGTAGCGGTAGTGATAGAACAAAATATAGCTATAAAGCCATAGATTTATAAACAGATATAACAAATCTAAGGATTAGTACCTAATCTATGTTAATAGGATTTGTTTATCTATAGGATGTAGAGTGATTTACAAAAAAATAAGCCTAACAAGAAGGTGGGAGTTTTGAGCAAAGAAAAAGGAATCAGTTTTAAGTTTATAAATAATCCTAAAAGAATAATTATGTTTGTATTGACATTCTTAATAGCTTATCTATGTATTATATCTTCTCTTGTAACTAAGAAATATGACTTGAAAGAAGGAGACATATCAAAGGTAGACATAAAAGCGCCGAGAGAAATAGTAGACCAAGATGCAACTACTAAGAGGCAACAGGCAGAGGCGGATAAGTATGGACAGCAATACACTTTAAAGACTGATATACAGAAGGATGCGGAAGATAATCTAAGAACCTTGTTTAATAAAATAAGTGCCCTTAAGGATTCAAATATTCCTGAGACTGATAAAATATCGCAAATTAGCAAGCTTACACCAATAAAACTTGACAACGATGAAATAAGCAGCTTGCTAGGGCTTTCTAAAGACAATCTCAATGAATTGTTAGGGGTCATGTTAGATGGCCTAAAAAAGTCTTATGAGAAAAATATACAAGAGGATAAGCCTTCGGATCTGCAGAGTTCAAAAAGCATCCTCGATAATCAAATAGCAAACATAAATTACAATAGAAATATAAAGGATATCCTACGTAATATAGGCTATTATATAATTAAGCCAAATCTATTCTTTGATAAGGATAAAACTGAAGAAAAGAAAAAAGAAGCTATAAAGGAAGTAGCTCCTATAGTAATCAAAAAAAATCAAACAATAGTTAAAGAGGGTGAACCGGTTACTGAAGATCAAATAAAGATTCTTGACTCTTTAGGTTTACTTAATAAATCGGATATAAATTTCATTATATATATTTCTACAGCATTTTTCGTAGCGACTATACTATCTTTACAGTTTAGATACCTTAAAAAGTATTATAAGGCCGTATACGATGATAATAGTAAGTTACTGCTTATTAGTATAGTAAATATAACTTCATTAATTCTGGCTAGAGCCTTTGCTATAGTATCTCCATTTTTAATACCTCTAGCTTGTGCTCCTATATTATTAACCTTGCTGGTAAATTATAAGGTTTCTTTATTTCTAAGCGTGCTTAACTGCATTCTTATTGCTGGAGCTGTGAATTTTAATGCAGAAGCTATTGTCTTATCATTTTTGGTTTCTATTTTAGCTTCTACTTCTTTAAGGAAGATAGAGCAAAGAAATGATATACTGTATTCTACGCTGTTTTTATCAGTGATTGGAGCAATAGTTACATTTACTCAAGGAATTATACTTTCGAATAATATACTGGACATCTTAATGAAGTCTGGTTTTGTAATAATAGGATGTCTATTCTCAGGAGTTATGGCTGTTGGGTTATTACCTTTCTTTGAAAGCACCTTTGATGTAGTTACCACTGTGAAACTCTTAGAATTATCAAATCCAAACAATCCGCTTTTAAAGAAGCTTTTAATGGAAGCACCAGGAACATATCATCATAGCATGATGGTTGCTAACCTCTCAGAAGTTGCCGCTGAAG
Organism: Clostridium manihotivorum; assembly: GCF_004015185.1. Classification (GTDB taxonomy): domain Bacteria; phylum Bacillota; class Clostridia; order Clostridiales; family Clostridiaceae; genus Clostridium_AR; species Clostridium_AR manihotivorum. The sequence goes on from NZ_CP025746.1 coordinate 1,959,400, forward strand.
AAGTGGGAGGTAACCCAGTGCTGGCAAGAATAGGGTCTTACTATCATGATGTAGGAAAAACCAGAAGGCCTTATTTCTTCAAGGAAAACCAAATAGGGAAAGAAAACCCTCATGATAAAATAACTCCTAATTTGAGTACTTTAATAATAATATCTCATGTTAAGGATGGATTAGAACTTGCGAGAGAATACAATCTACCTAAGGTAATAAGAGATATAATAGAACAGCATCATGGAACTACCTTAGTTAAATATTTTTATATAACCATGAAGAATAATGCTGAAAATCCTGATGAAATTAAGGAAGAGGATTTTAGATATCCTGGACCAAAGCCTGAAAGTAAGGAAGCAGGAATCATAATGCTTGCAGATAGCGTAGAGGCTTCTGTAAGATCCATAAGTGACCCTACTAAGGGAAAGATAGATGAAATGGTAAACAAGATAGTTAAGGATAAGCTATACTCTGGGGAACTAGACAATTGTGATCTTACCTTGAAGGATATCAATAAGATATCTAAGTGCTTTTTAAAAGTTCTTAATGGAATATATCATCAGAGGATAGAGTATCCAACAGAGAAAGATAAGATTTAAAAAAAGGTTCTGTTAAAGTACAGTGTTGAAATTAAGTGGTCGGTAATCCGATGCTTAGATGAGCCACTTCGATCATAACTTTCTTTTCAAATCTCCTCTGTTTCTGAAAGTGGGATTTGAAAATGTAAGTTTTAGTATGAAGTGGTTCATATAAAATAATTAAAATAAATTTAGCTACAAAGGTCGGGATAAAATGATATATATAGACAATAGACAAGATAAGATTAGTTTAGATAAGGATTTTGAAAAAATAATAGAGGATGTAATAATAAGTGCATTAAATGAAGAAAATGTAGATAGGTCTTGTGAAATAAGTGTAATATTTGTAGATAATATAGCTATAAAGGAAATAAATAAAGAAACTAGGAATATGGATAAAGAAACAGATGTTTTATCTTTTCCTATGTTAGATTATCCAAAAGGTAAGGTTTATAAGGATGTATACATAAATTATAATTTTGATGCGTCGTTCTTTGATGAAGCAGATTTAGTTTTAGGAGATGTAGTTCTTTCTCTTGAAAAGGCAAAAGAGCAAAGTGAAGAGTTTAATCATTCTTTTACAAGAGAATGTTGCTATTTAGTAGTTCACTCAATCTTGCATCTTTTAGGCTATGACCACATGGAAGAAGAAGAAAAGTCTATTATGAGGGAAAGAGAAGAAAGCATACTTGAGAAATTAAATATAACAAGAGAGGTTTAATGTGAATATTATGAAGGTAAGAAAATTAGTTGATAGCTTTAACTATGCAATTAATGGAATAATACATTCTGTAAGAACTCAAAGAAATATGCGTATTCATATAGCAGTGGCCCTTGGGGTTCTTACTGCTTGTTTTATATATGATATAAAAAAGATGGAGTTTCTTATTTTAGCGGTAACTATAACAATGGTAATTGCATCTGAACTTATGAATACGGCGATAGAGCACGTAGTTGATATGACTACAAACTACTACCATCCTTTAGCCAAACTTGCCAAAAATGCAGCAGCAGGAGCGGTATTAGTTACAGCAATCAATGCTATATTGGTTGGATATGTTATATTCTGGGATAAACTCACTAACGTTACTTATCTCGTAGTAGGAAAGATAAGGCAATCTGAGCCTTATACTATATTTATAGTCTTAGTTATTGTTTGCCTAGCTACCATAGCCGTAAAAGCTTTTTTTGGTGAAGGTACACCACTAAAGGGAGGCATGCCTAGTGGTCATAGTGCCTTAGCTTTTTCTTTAGCAACAGCTATAGCTTTAATAACTGAGGAGCCACTATGTATAATGCTAAGCTATCTTATGGCTTTTATTACTGCTCAAAGTAGGGTGGACTCCGAGGTGCATAGTATTTGGGAAGTAATCGTAGGAGCTATATTTGGTACCTTTTTAACTTTAATAGTATTTAAGTTATTTAATTAAAATTCCACAAAGTCTATCTGGAAAGAGTTTGTTTTTTTCGTAGAAAAGTATAGTGGTTGGCAGAATATTAACTTAGCTTGTAAATAATATTAATAGTGTTATAATTTATTTTGCACCAAAAAACAATTGGGGGTAGTTAATAATGTATGAACAACTTATAAAAGCCGCTATAAATGCAAGAGATAAAGCTTACGCTCCATACTCAAACTTCCCAGTAGGAGCAGCTATAATAAGCGATGGCAAGATATTTGAAGGTTGCAATATTGAAAATGCATCTTTTGGAGCTACTAATTGTGCTGAAAGAACTGCTATTTTTAAAGCTGTATCTGAAGGTCATAAATCCATAGAAGCTGTAGCTGTTATAGGAGATGTAAATGCATATACTTATCCATGTGGAATATGCAGACAGGTAATCGCTGAATTTGCAAAAGATACTAAGATACCTATAATAATAATTAAAAATGAGAAAGAATATATTGTTAAGACTTTAGAAGATATATTACCGGGTATTTTTTCAAAAGAAGACTTAAATAAATAACTAGGAGGACAAATGTTTAAATCAGGATATATAACAATTGTAGGAAGACCAAATGTAGGTAAATCTACATTGCTAAATCACATAATGGGGGAGAAGCTTTCCATTGTGTCAAATAAGCCTCAAACCACAAGAAACAACATAAAGACCATTCTCACAGGAGAAGATTATCAGATGATATTTGTAGATACTCCTGGAATGCATAAGCCTAAGCATAAACTAGGTGAATATATGATGAACTCAGCTAAGGAATCTTTGAGTGAGGTTGACTTAGTTTTATTTTTAATAACTCCTGACGTTGAAATAGGCAGAGGAGATTCATATATTATAGAAAGCTTAAAGGGTATAAAGGCACCAGTGATCTTAGTTGTCAATAAAGTAGATGAAAACACTAAAGAGAGAGTTGCAGAAACTCTTAAAAACTATTCGGAGACAATGAGCTTTGCAGAGATAATACCAATATCAGCTCTTAAAGGGAAAAATACTGACACTCTTTTAGATCTTATAGTAAAGTATCTGCCAGAAGGTCCTAAATTCTATCCTGAAGATATGATAACAGATGTACAAGAAAGATTTGTTATATCAGAGATCGTTAGAGAAAAGGCTCTTAGAACTTTAAACGAAGAAGTACCTCATGGTATAGCTGTAGATATAATACAGATGAAACAAAATGAAAAAGGATTATATAATATAGAAGTGGATCTTATATGTGAAAAAGATTCGCATAAAGGGATAATTATAGGGAAAAATGGCCAGACCCTTAAGAAAATAGGTGCTAGTGCTAGATATGAAATTGAAAAATTCTTAAGAGAAAGAGTGAACTTAAAGATCTGGGTTAAGGTAAGAAAAGAATGGAGAGATAATCCTTTATTTTTAAGAGAGCTTGGATATAAGAAAAAATAGAGTAGGAGATGAGGATTTCTGTCTATTTTAGAAACTAATGCTGTAGTTATTAAAGCTCAGGATTTTAAAGAAAATGATAAATTAATTTGGCTATTTACAGAAAAATTAGGTAAGATAGCAGTTATTGCTAAAGGAGCTAAAAAAAATAAAAGTAGACTTTTTTCTATCACCTTGCCTTTATGTTATGGCCAGTATGTGGTTTTTAAAGGTAAAAATCTATATACTCTTTCAGAAGGAAGGATAACAAGTTCCTTTCAAGGATTATTAAATAATTTAGAGAAACTGACATATTCATCATATATTTGCGAGCTTATTGATATATGTGTAACTGATGAAGAGGACAACAGACAGTTGTTTAAAGACTTTGTTACATGTTTATACTTATTAAATACAGATGCGCTTGATTATGAGCTTTTAGTAAGAAGTTTTGAACTTAAGTTACTAAAAGCTACTGGATATGGATTGAATTTAGAGAACTGTGCATACTGTAAGAAAAGTATAACATCTGCATCCTACATAAATTTGTCTTATTATGGAGGTGTTTGCGAAGATTGTACTAAGGAACATGGAATATCTTTATCAAAGGGAGCATACAGTGCATTAAAGTATATAAATAATGCTCCTATGGATAAAATATATAGGCTTAATGTTAATAGAACTATAAAAGATGAAATTGCAAAAATTACAGCATACATGATCAATTCAAATTATTCTAAAAAACCAAAAAGTTTAGAAATGCTAAATTATATTAAGGAGTGATAAAAATGAGTGAAGTAACTTTAGAGAAGGTTGACCAAGTAAGACAAAGAACTGGCGTTAGCTATGCAGAGGCAAAACATGCCTTAGAGGTTAATAATGGAGATGTGCTAGAAGCACTAATTTATCTTGAAGAAGTAAAGAGTCATGATGATAACAGTGACAATCAGTGGCAAGCTGAAAAAGAAGATTTCTCTCAAAAGTATGAGACCTTAGATGAGTTTAAAGCTTGGTTATCTGAAATGATTAAAAAGGGAAATATATCTAGAATAAAGATAAAAAGAGATGAAAAAGTTCTTATTGATGTGCCTGTAAATGCTGGAATAGCAGCCGGCGTTATAGCTTTAATAATTCCGCAGCTATTAATAATAGGTGTGGTTACAGCCATCGCTACAAAGCTTACAATTGAAATAACTAAAGAAGACGGTTCTGTAGAAATAGTAAATAAAGTTGTTAAAGATACAGTAGATGATGTAAAAGATAAGGCTAGTGATATAAAAGAAAAAGCAAGTGATCTTGCTGAGACTTTAAAAGATAAAATAAACTCAATAAAGAGTGACAAAACTTCTTCTAACAAAAATATTCATGTAGATAATGATACACCAGTATATACCTACACAGTAAAATTTGATGAAGTAGACAAAGAAGAATAAGGAATTTAAAGAAAAATAAGAAAATTCCGAAGAAATAAGAGGCAAATGAGGGATATTCTAAGAATTTAAAAGATTATTCAGAAAATTTGGTATAGTCAAACTTCGATATAGTGATATAATAAGTTATGTAAAACGTATACGGTTCTGAATAATCAGAATATTCCTCTTTATTTAAAACGAAAGAGGGGAAGGACATTGAAGTTATCACCGCGTCAGGAGGAAATAATAAAGCTTGTAAAAGAGGGACAGCCTATTACTTCAGAGGCGCTAGCTTCAAGGCTTGGCGTCACTAGAGCTGCTTTAAGGCCAGATCTAGCAATACTTACTATGATTGGTGCTTTAGATGCAAGACCTAAAGTTGGGTATGTATATTCTGAGAAACCTATGAATAGTCTATTATATGAACACATTGCAAATATAAAAGTTAAGGATATAATGTCTAAACCTGCTTTTGTGAATGAAGAAACTATGGTATACGATGCTATAGTAAATTTGTTTTTAACAGATGTAGGTACACTTTTTGTTGAAAGTGATGGTTTTTTAATTGGCGCTGTTTCGAGAAAAGATTTCTTGAAAATAGCTATAGGTGGAACTGATATACATAAGGTACCCGTAGGAGTAATAATGACTAGGATGCCTAATATAATATTCGTTACAAAAGAACATAGTGCATATGATGTAGCAAAAAAGATAATAGAACATGAAATAGATTCTGTTCCGGTGGTTGAAAAGGTTATAGACAGCAATGATAAAGAACAATATAAGATAATAGGTAAAATTTCTAAAACAAATATAACAAAATTGTTTGTAAAAATGGGTAATGGTCAATAATTAAGGGTAAGTATCGCAAATGTTTTTTAATAATCTATGGTTCACAAGTTCAATTTGTTATCTTTCGGAGCAATAGCTCTGTTAGTATATATAAACATATTACTATAAATAGTATTGAACGGAGGAGTATTGAGATGGAGAATAAAAAATATGTTTACCTCTTCAAAGAAGGTAATGCATCAATGAAAAACTTACTTGGAGGTAAAGGAGCTAATTTAGCCGAAATGACAAGCTTAGGGATTCCGGTTCCACAGGGATTTATAGTAACTACTGAGGCTTGTAACAAATACTATGAAGATGGAAAGAAGATTTCACCAGAAATAATCAAAGAAATACATGAAAAACTATCTGAACTAGAAGAAATAACAGGTAAAAAATTTGGTGATTTAAATAAACCACTTTTAGTTTCTGTAAGATCTGGAGCAAGAGTATCAATGCCAGGTATGATGGATACAATACTTAATCTTGGTCTAAACGATGACGCAGTTGAAGCTATGGCAGCACTTACTAACAACCCAAGATTTGCTTATGACTCCTACAGAAGATTCATTCAAATGTTCTCTGATGTTGTAATGGGTATAGAAAAGAGAATGTTTGAAGAAAAAATTGATGAGATGAAAGAAGAAAAGGGTGTTCATTTCGATACAGAACTTACCGCAGAAGATCTTAAACAACTTGTTGTAAGATTTAAAGAACTTTACAAGAAAGAGAAAGGCGAAGAATTCCCACAAAATCCTAAAGATCAGCTAATAGAATCAATTACTGCTGTGTTTAGATCATGGGATAACCCAAGAGCAATAGTTTATAGAAGACTTAATGATATTCCAGGTGATTGGGGAACTGCTGTAAACGTTCAAGAGATGGTATTTGGTAATAAAGGAGAAACATCAGGTACTGGAGTTGCTTTCTCAAGAAACCCATCAACTGGTGAAAAGCATATCTATGGTGAGTACTTAATGAATGCTCAAGGTGAGGACGTTGTTGCAGGAATAAGAACTCCTCAGCCAATTGATAAGTTAAAGGATCAAAACCCTGAGATTTACAAACAATTTGAAGACATAGTTAATACTTTAGAGAAGCACTATAGAGATATGCAGGACATGGAGTTTACAATAGAAGAAGGAACTCTATACTTCTTACAAACAAGAAACGGAAAGAGAACAGCTCAATCAGCTTTAAAGATTGCTGTTGATTTAGTTGAAGAGGGTATGCTTACAAAGGATGAAGCTTTACTAAAGGTTGATCCAAAGCAACTAGATTCACTACTTCATCCAAACTTTGACCCAGCTGAGCTTAAGAGAGTAGAAGTTGTAGCTAAGGGGTTACCTGCATCACCAGGAGCTGCTTGCGGTAAGATAGCATTTACTGCTGAAGAAGCAAAGGAAAGAGCTGCAAATGGAGAAAAGGTAGTTTTAGTAAGACTTGAAACTTCTCCAGAAGATATAGAAGGAATGATAGCAGCAGAAGGTATACTTACTGTAAGAGGCGGTATGACTTCACATGCAGCTGTTGTTGCTAGAGGTATGGGAACTTGCTGTGTAGCTGGTTGTGGAGAATTAAAGGTAAATGAAGCTGCTAAAACTTTAGAAGTTTCAGGTAAGACTTTAACTGCAAACGACTGGGTATCTATAGATGGATCAACTGGTAATATATATGCTGAAGCTGTAAAGACAGTATCACCTGAAATAAGCGGATACTTTGCTACATTCATGGGATGGGCAGATGAAACTAGAAAGCTTAAGGTTAGAACTAATGCTGATACTCCAAGAGATACTAAGCAAGCAGTAGAGTTTGGTGCTGAGGGTATAGGCTTATGTAGAACAGAGCACATGTTCTTCGCTGAAGATAGAATAGCTGCTGTTAGAGAGATGATAGTTGCTAAGACTGTTGAGCAAAGAAGAAAGGCTTTAGATAAACTTCTTCCAATGCAAAGAGGAGACTTTGCAGCTATGTACGAAGCTCTAGAAGGAAGACCAGCAACAATAAGATTCTTAGATCCACCACTACATGAATTCTTACCTCAAGCTGAAGAGGATATCATATCTTTAGCTAAGGAAATGGATATAACTTATGAAGAGCTTAAAGCAACTTGCGAAGAGTTACATGAATTCAACCCAATGATGGGGCATAGAGGTTGCCGTCTAGCTGTTTCATATCCAGAAATAGCAGAAATGCAAACAAGAGCGGTAATAGAAGCTGCTATAGAGATTAGAGAAAAGAAGGGCTATGATATAGTTCCTGAAATAATGATTCCTCTTGTTGGAGAAATAAAGGAATTAAAGTATGTTAAGGATATAGTTGTAGAAACTGCAAAGACAGTTATGAGCGAAAAAAATGTAGAGCTACCATTTAAGGTTGGTACTATGATAGAAATTCCTAGAGCTGCTCTTACTGCAGATACTATAGCTAAAGAAGCTGAGTTCTTCTCCTTTGGAACTAACGACTTAACTCAAATGACTTTTGGTTTCTCAAGAGATGATGCTGGTAAGTTCTTAAAGGATTACTATGAAAAGAAGATCTATGAGCAAGATCCATTTGCTAAGATAGATCAAACTGGTGTTGGAGAATTAATGAAGATAGCTGTTGAAAAAGGTAAGTCAGAAAGACCTGATATCAAGCTAGGTATCTGTGGAGAACATGGTGGAGATCCAGCTTCAGTAGAGTTCTGTCATAGACTTGGATTAGATTATGTATCATGCTCACCATTTAGAGTTCCAATAGCTAGATTAGCTGCAGCTCAAGCTCAAATTAAAAACCCAAGATAGATTAGAATAAGTTATATGGTTTCCTATGGACACCATATAGGATAATATAAAACGCATCATAAATGTTGCTGTATGCTAACATTTATGATGCGTTTTTACTTTCTTGCCAACCATTACATTTAGACTGTAGTGTAGTATTGTGTTAAAATAAAGTCATTGATTCCGACAATGCTTTGATTTACTTTGCCAAAAAGAACCAAGGATATTAAGAATAAATATTCTTAATATCCTTGGTTCTTAGGCTTTTTATTGTTAAGTAAAGAATAAGATTTTTTGTTATTTAAATTAAGTGGTCAAGAAGGAGATGCTATATGAGCGAGCTATTAGTATAAGCTCATATAAGCATCGGATAACTGAGCACTTAATTTCAACACAATACTTTTTAGTATAGTCTAAAAATTAATAGAGTAGTACTTCTTTAGATAGTTGGAAAGCTCATCTATAAAGTTCATTTGATACTCAGTTTTTTGAACGGTTTTTTCTAAGAGATTGCAGAAAGAGTTTTTATTGCATTTTTTTATGTTATTATAATAGTCCTTCGAAATCCTCCAAAACTTTTGAGGAAATGATAAGTACACTAAAATATATTTTATATCATCAATAGTTAGGTTATTTATACTGCTGTAATTTTTAATACAATTTATAGCTATTTCTGCATCCCACTTTGTATTATCTCTTTTTAATAGGCGTCTTAAGTAATAAGATATATCGTGTGCTATATAGTCATAAGAACATTTGTCGAAATCAATCACCCATATCTGTCCTAAATTGTCGAAAATTATATTCTTATTAACATAATCTCCATGACATAGAGAAGTAGTCAAATTATCTTTATTAATGGTTGAAGCTACTTCTAATGCAAACTTTGCAAGTTCAATGTTTTTATCAAAGCTGTTTAAGAAGATTTTAGAGAATTTATCCTTATGCAGATATGCAGCGTTTGAACAGATTAGTAGTTTTTGAAAGTGCTTGTTAATGGATATGTATAAATCATCATATCCCTTTTTTATTTTACTTCCTGGTATAGGGATGAAGTTTTTAGCACAGTGGTGCATCTTTGCTAAGTATTTAGAGGTTTCTACTATGTTATCTATGTTATCATAGTCACATTTCTCTCCTTCGACCCAGGGTGTAAGCACAAAAAGCATGTCGTTGTAATTTACATATCTACTTTTGTTTATAGTGGGTAAAAATCTTGGCACATTAATGCCATTTCTATATAGCCACTCCATAGCTGAATAAACAAAGAGTAAATCAGGTTCAGTATAATAAACTTTTTTTAGGCAATAAGTATTTTTGTTATGATCAACTTTATAGACCGCCCTCTGTTTATCTGTGTTTTTTAGCTTTATTTGTTCTATGGAGGCTTCCTTTAAGTTGTAAAAAGGTAAGACATGCTTTGCCACATTAGCTTCAGATAGATAATAATCAGCAGTTGCAAGCGATTCTTTTGGCATAAGTACCTCCTTCACATAAATTTTCATATTATATTAATATTATGAAAATTATTACATTATACTTAGAGTTGGTGAATTAAGGAATGAATATTTAGAAAACTTTAATATTTCAATAAAGATGTGAACTTTAATACGAAAATATTAATTTTATTACGAAATGGTGTATTTACATATGATGAGGCTAGAAAATAGAAGTGAAAAATTATATATATTTTCTTTTTATTTAAATAAGTACTCATATTTTTAATATTATAAATATAAAATTGTAATAGTTTGAAAAAAAATGCAAATCATAAATAGTAGCACAAAATTGAAGGATTTATGAAGAAAATATAGAATATTTATAAGGGAGGTGATTATATGACTATAAGAGAAAAAAATGAGAAATTTGAAAGTTTGACACTGATAAAGGAAGCTGCTTTTTCAAATAAAACTAAGGGTAGAGAGAAGCAAGAAGAGTTGGATCATATAAGAACTTGTTATATGGTTGATAGAGACAGAATATTGCATTGTAAGTCCTTTAGAAGACTTAAGCACAAAACACAGGTGTTTATAAAAACGTCATCTGATCACTACAGAACAAGACTTACTCATACGTTAGAAGTTTCACAGATAGGAAGAACTATAGCAACAGGAATAGGGCTTAATGAATATTTAGTTGAAGCTATAGCTCTAGGTCATGATTTGGGGCATGTTGCGTTTGCTCATATGGGAGAAGAAGTGCTAAATGAGTTTCTAAAAGATGGTTTTAGGCACAATGAGCAAAGTGTAAGAGTGGTAGAGAAATTGGAAAAAGAAGGTCATGGACTCAATCTATGCGCTGAAGTTATAGATGGTATAAAGAATCACAGTGGCTTTACCAATGGAATAGCTAAAGCTGCTACCTTGGAAGGGCAGGTTGTGAGATATAGCGATAAGATGGCTTATGTAAATCATGATATAGATGACTCAATAAGAGCAGGTTTATTAAAAGAGGATGAAATTCCTAAGGATATATTACATATACTAGGAGTAAATAACTCAGAAAGAATTAATACTTTGGTAACAGATTGCATAGAAAATACTTTAAATAATATAAAAAAAGGTGATATAAAAGTTTCTTTAAGTGATGAGGTAGGAGCTTCGCTCACAAAGCTTAGAAACTTTATGTTCAAGAAAGTATATCTTGGAGATATATTAAAAATTGAGAGAGAAAAAGCTAAATTTGTACTAGGGCACGTGGTTGAACATTTTATGAAGCATCCAGAAGAAATGCCTATCATATATCAAAATATTGCTGAGGATGAAGGATTAGAGAGAGCCGTTGCAGATTATGCTGCTGGAATGAGTGATGATTATTGTCTTAATATGTTTAATAAAATTTATGTCCCTAAATTTGTGATTTACTAACAAGTAACCTTTTTAAATTATATAAATCATAAAAAAGTATTAGATATTTATATAAAAGAAGGAAAATTAAAGGAAATAACGAATAATTAAATTACTTCTATAATGATAAATTTTAATGGTTAAGTTAAAAAATATTATATTTTAAGAAGGAATTTATCAACTTATGTCGAATATTATAAAACTTGCAAAGAAATAAATTTATTTTAAGGTGGTAATGCTCCTTGAAAATTTCGGAAGAGCTTTTAGAAAAGATAAAAGAACAAAATGATATTGTTGATGTTGTTTCAGAAACAGTTAGACTAAAAAGAGCAGGCAGATACTATACGGGACTATGTCCATTTCATAGTGAAAAGTCTCCATCATTTACCGTAACTCAAGATAGACAGATATACAAGTGTTTTGGGTGTGGTGAAGCAGGCAATGTAATAACCTTTATTATGAAGACAAAGAATTTACCTTATTTTGACGCGGCCAGATATTTAGCTGATAGAGCACATATACCTATGGAAAGCGAAAGCAGCGGCAACAGTAAGATAAATTCTAAAAAAGATTTGATTTATAAAGTTAATACAGATGCGGCTAGATTTTTCTTTTCTAATCTTCAAACTAATAAAATACCAAAGGAGTATTTCTTACGCAGAGGTATTACTGAAAGTACAATTAAAAAATTTGGTTTAGGTTATTCTATTGATAGTTGGAATTCTCTTTTAAACTTTCTAAAGAGAAAAGGCTATAAAGAAGATTTCATAATTGAAGCTGGGTTAGCTGTAAAAAGTGAAAAGGGAAAAGTCTACGATAGATTCAGAAATAGAGTTATGTTCCCAGTATTTGATTACAAAGGAAAAGTAATAGGTTTTGGAGGAAGGGTATTAGATGATTCTAAACCTAAATATTTAAATTCTCCAGAAACACTAGTATTTCAAAAAGGCACTAATTTATATGGTTTAAACTTTGCTATTAAGAAAGGGATACCAGAAAGATATTTTATAATGGTGGAGGGCTATATGGATTGTATATCTCTGCATCAATATGGAATAAATAATGCAGTAGCATCACTTGGTACTGCTCTTACTCCAGGTCAAGCAAGACTTATGAAAAGATATGCTGATAAGGTAATAATTTCATATGATGCAGACTTAGCTGGACAAAATGCCACCGTAAGAGGGTTAGAAATACTTAGAGGTGCAGGCTTTGATGTTAGGGTATTGAAGGTTCCTCAAGGAAAAGATCCCGATGAATACATAAGAAGCAATGGCAAAGAGGCATTCTTAAGACTAATTGAGACATCACAGCCTCTAATAGAATATAGATTGCTAAGGGCAAGAGAGGGAATAAACTTTAGCGATAATGAAGAACTTATAAAGTATGGAGAAAGAGTAACAGAAATCTTAGCGGATCTTAATCCAGTGGAGAAGGATGTGTATGTTAAGAAGATTTCTGAAGAAACCGGTCTCCGAGAACAGTCACTCTACGACTTATTATCGAAAAAAATGACAAAAAACAATGAATCTTCACTTAACATGAATAATAAGGAAGAATTTGGAACAAAATTATATGTAGAGCCAGCTTACATTAAATCAGAAAGAAGTTTGCTTAAGATTATGTCTGATAAACAATTCTATCAGTATGTTGTTGGGCATATATCTAAAGAGGATTTAATTTTAGATTCACATAAAAAAATATTTTCTATAATAACTTCCCTATTCGAGGAAGGAAAGGAAAATATAGAAACATTAATTGAATTTAGATGTGATGATGGTGACAGTTTAAAAGAGTGGATACTTATAAGGGAAATCGAAATAATGATTGTAGATAATGACATAGAAATAATCATTAGTGACTATATAAATAAAATAAAAAAGCAAAGTTTAGAGAACTATAAGAAAGAAATTTTACAGAAGCTGAAACGGTATGAAGAAAAAGGGCTATTTCAAGAATCTATTGAGCTAGTAAAAGAAGCTAAAGAAGTAGACGATAAACTTAAAAGATTAGAAAGGGGTTAAGTACGGATATGGCGGAAGGAGGTATTAACATGGAAAATGTTGAAAAGGCAAGTAAGGTGAAATCAACTAAGGATAAGGTAGCCGCTAAAGTTGATACTAAAGATAAAAACGCTAAGATGGTGATTGTTAAAAGACTCATAGAAAAAGGTAAGAAGAGTGGTACCTTAACATATAAAGAAATTATGGATGAGTTAGATGAAATTGACTTAAGTCCTGATCAAATAGAAAAGATCTATGAAGTTTTGGAATCCATGGGAATAGAAGTAATAGGAGATATAGCTGATTCTGAAAATATAGAAGAAGAGCTTGATCTTTCAATACCAGAAGGTATTGCTATAGATGACCCTGTTAGAATGTATCTAAAGGAAATAGGTAAAGTACCTTTATTGTCATCTGAGGAAGAAATAAACCTTGCTGAAAGAATCGAAGAGGGAGATCAGTATGCTAAGAAGAAGCTTGCTGAAGCTAACTTAAGACTTGTAGTAAGTATAGCTAAAAGATATGTTGGAAGAGGTATGCTTTTCCTAGATCTTATACAGGAAGGTAACTTAGGGCTAATTAAAGCAGTAGAAAAGTTTGATTACAGAAAAGGCTTTAAGTTCTCAACTTATGCAACTTGGTGGATAAGACAGGCGATAACAAGAGCTATAGCCGACCAGGCAAGAACCATAAGAATACCAGTTCATATGGTAGAAACTATAAATAAGTTGATAAGAGTTCAAAGACAATTGCTACAAGAATTAGGTAGAGATCCATTGCCAGAAGAACTATCAAAGCATATGGATATGCCTGTAGATAAAGTAAGAGAGATATTAAAGATAGCTCAAGAGCCAGTATCTTTAGAAACTCCAATAGGTGAAGAAGAGGATAGTCATCTAGGTGATTTCATACCAGATGATGAAGCTCCAGCACCAGCAGAAGCAGCAGCTTTCACAATGTTAAAAGAGCAACTAATAAACGTACTTGATACACTTACTCCAAGAGAAGAAAAGGTATTAAGACTTAGATTTGGTTTAGATGATGGAAGAGCTAGAACTCTAGAAGAAGTAGGTAAGGAGTTCAACGTAACAAGAGAAAGAATTAGACAGATTGAAGCTAAGGCTTTAAGAAAGCTAAGACATCCAAGCAGAAGCAAAAAACTAAAGGATTATCTAGACTAAAAGCACCTACCAATGGTGCTTTTAATCTTAATAAAGCATAGGTAGTTAATATTCTATAAACAATGTTAATATTAGTACTATCTTTGTTAAGGATAACCATAGATTATGATATAATGACTTTGAGGTGGTTAGAGTGGAAAGTTATAAGCCCCGTAGAGGGATTGCTATATATGAACTCATGTTTTTTATCTTAGTTGTAGATATTGCTATATACTTTGGAGTAAAGCTATTTAACACATATACTGAAATAAGCCTTATAAAAATTTTTGCAGTAGCTTTTTCAATATACTGTTTGTTTTATATACTTCAGACCTTAAGTCTCAGATATAAAATGAATGAAGATGGCATAGAGATAAATGCTCTTTGGGGAATAAAAAAAATTCTTATTTCTTATGAAAAAATAGATGGCTATAATATTCAGACAGGACCTATAGAAGGTATGAACTTATCTGGAGTAGGTAGGACCAGATATAACTACGGTAGATCAGTTGTTGATAATGTTGGAACAAGCCATATGTTTGTTACTTCAAGTAAAAAAGTTCTATATCTTCACACTGAGGAAATAAGCTACGGTATTTCACCTGACAACATAGAAGCTTTCTTACAGAAGGTTAAGGAAAAAGGAATAGAAGAGAAAAATTTTGAAATTAAACTAAATAGGAATAGAGATCTGTTTAAAGAAAAAAGTTTCTTTATACCTTTTATATTGGTAGCTTTAATTATAGTGTACATGACTTTAAACCCTTTTGTACTTTATCTCATGGATAAGCTTCCAGACAATATGCCTCTTTACTTTGATGCTACATTTAGACCAGTTGTTCAAGGTACTGGAAAGCAATTCGCCTTCAGGCAGATGACCTATGGCGCACTTAATATGATAATACTATTTTGTATGCATTATGCAGCATATTTTTGTGCTAAATATGACAAGAGATCAGCTTATAAATATATTTATGTAGCCTTACTTATTTCGGTGGTATTTTTAATAATACAAATCAGAATACTACATTTATATTTATAATAAGTTTTCTAAGCTAATGATGGATTTATAGAAAGGTGAACTTGATGGAACTTAGTAAGAGATTACAAACTATAGTTAATAATATTGATAAATGTGAAAGTATAGCAGATATTGGTACAGATCATGGATATGTGCCAATTTATTGCGTAAAGAACAACATCTGCAATACTGCCATAGCTTCAGATATTAATAAAGGGCCTATAGAAAAGGCAAAACTTAATGTATCAATGGAGGGCCTTAATAGAAGCATAGCTTGCAGATTAGGACCAGGGTTAACCACAATGGATAAAGATGAAGTGGAGGCCTTAGTTATAGCTGGTATGGGGGGAAACTTAACCAGAGATATACTTCTAGCTGATATAGATAAGATTAAAAAGTGCTCTTTTATTATACTACAACCAGCACAAAATCCAGAGGTGTTAAGAGAGTTTTTATATTCTAGTAAGTTCGAAATCCTTGATGAGGACATGTGCTTTGAAGAAAGAAAGTATTATGAGCTTTTTAAGGTGAAATATAATGAAGCAAATGAAGGTATAGAAGTAAATGATCCTATTTATTATGAGATAAGTCCAATACTCTTAAAGAAGAAGGAAGAAACCTTTATGAATTTCCTAAAAAGAAGAATAGATAAGTATGAAAGCATAGTTAAGCATATTAATGAAAATACTATTCATGCAGAGGAAAAAAAGAAGGAGCTAGAAATTAAAATTTCTAAACTTAAGGAGTTATTGTAATATGAAGGTATTTGAAATATCAAAGATAATTGAACAAATGGCACCTAAAGTGTTAAAAGAGGATTATGACAATGTAGGACTTATGGTTGGAGATAATAATGCTGAAGTATCTACTATACTAGTGGCTTTAGACTGTACCTTAAGTGTAATAGAAGAAGCTAAGGCTATAGGAGCTGAAATGATACTTACTCACCATCCACTGCTTTTTAGAAAGCCTAAAACCATAACAAATGACACCCTTCAAGGTAGAAAGATAATAGAACTTATAAAAAATAATATAAACTTATATAGTTCACATACCAATTTAGACTCTACTAAGGCTGGTATGAATGACACGATAGTAGAGCTTTTAGGATTTGAAAGTGAAAAAATTTTGGAACCAACTAAAGTTCCTAACTTTGAAGGATCAGGTATAGGAAGACTAATTAAACTAGAAAGTGCTATAAAGCTATCTGATTTGGTGCAGGATATTAAGTCAAAGCTTGGAATAAATAATTTAAGATTCACTGGTGACTTGAATAAAGAAGTAAAAAAGATAGCTATAATTAATGGTAGCGGACAAGACTTCTTTGAAATCTCAAATAGATATGGAGCAGACTGCATCATAACTGGTGATACAACCTACCATTATGTAAGTGATTATAATGAAATGGGCATATCCATATTAGATATAGGTCACTTTGGCTCAGAATGGCCATTATTTATAAATATCTGCAACAGATTAAAAGAGAAGTTTATTGCAGTGGATAAAAACATAAAGGTTGTAATATCTAAGAGCACTAATGATCCATATAATTTCATATAAATAATATAGGCAGCTTGACTTAATCAGGCTGTTTTTTTACTATATAGTAATCAGCCATGATCTAAAAAGTCATCATAAGAGTCATCACAAAAGTATAATGAAAAAAGTTTTCTTTTTCGTAGGAAAGTATAAAATTTATTGTTAGCTAAACCTATTAAGTTCAAGGGCTTAGAACGGCTATTTAGGGCAAACAGTAAAAAAGAAATCTTATTCGCCTGTCAGATTTTCTAAATATACATTCGGAAAGGTAGATGCGCAAAAAAAGCACACTTCAGTGACTTTTTTAGGTGCTTTTAAAGCACTGCAGTGAAAGTGAAGATAAACCATAATTTTTGAAGAGATATAATAAATATTTTCGAGCAAGGAACAATAAATATATACTGAGAATAGTTTTATATTTAGTATTTCTTAGAAATAACTTAAAAATTTCTTAAAAATACTAATTATATATTTTATTTGCACGAAATTTCAAATAGAATATTATTATAAATTTATAAGGAGTGATTTTTATTGAATTCACATGAGATAGACTACAAAATCTATGGTGACGATATGCAGTTTGTAGAAATAGAGTTAGATCCAAACGAAACTGTATTTGCAGAAGCAGGCGCAATGATGATGATGGATCAAACTATTAAGATGGAGACAATCTTTGGAGATGGAACAAATGCTGGTAGTGGCTTTATGGGAAAATTGTTCTCGGCAGGAAAGAGAGTACTAACAGGCGAAAGTTTATTTATGACTGCATTCAGTAACACAGGTTATGGTAAGGCACAGGTTTCATTTGCAGCTCCTTATCCTGGTAAGATAATACCTATGGACCTATCCAAGCTTGGTGGGAAGCTAATATGCCAAAAAGATGCTTTCCTTTGCGCAGCAAAAGGCGTATCAGTAGGCATAGACTTTAGAAAAAAGCTAAGCGTAGGCTTCTTTGGAGAAGTTATGTGATAAAAATCAAGATTTATAAAATAATTAAAAATGTCCAGTATATACTATAAGATATTTAAAATAAAGAGTTTATAGTATGTACTTTTTTTATGTTTAAATAAATTAATATAGTGCATGTCCAATAAATGTTTTATAATAGATAATAATAAAATGTCCAATGGGAATCGTAATGAAAATTAAGAAGTGGATTAGGAAGGTTTTATGTATGTATAGGGATTTGGGTACTTTGAATTTAGATAATGACGATATAGTAGATAGTATAGAAATTGATGAATTGAGATTTTTTATTAATAGGAAAACAAATTCAAAAGGATTAGATATTATTAACCTAAGATCTAAAGAATTTCGAGGAGTAAGAATAAATGTACTCGTAGGTGGAATTTATAAAACTTTTTTTGGAATCAAAGAGGAGAGTGCAAAAGGTGTTCACGAATTTACAGATTTTTTCTATGATGATTTTGGTTTAGCTGAAATTAAAATTGGATTATCTGATAAAGCGTCAAATACTCTTAATAATTATTCAAAGCCTTTAATAAAGTTTTTAAATTACATATACAAACAAGGAATTAAAAACATAGAGGAATTAGATAAAGATATGATAAAAGAATTTTTAAACTTATATTCATATAACCTATTACCAGATGATTGCAAATCAGATACATGTAGGTCAAAAACGGAAGTTAATCGAGTAAATCAGGTAATAACTAAATTCATTTTTTGGTTATTCACATCTAAAAAAACAGCAAGAAATAAAAAATTAAAATATAATATGAAGTACTTTGAAGCAAGTGATTTTAAAACTATGCAATATTCAAGAAAGCTGAAAAGTGGTGGGATAGAATATAGATATAAATTACGGGATATAGTTACTGTAAACTTGGATAATTCAAATAATGGCCAAAAGCGAAGCAAAGCAATTAGAGGTACTTTATACACAGTAAAAAAGCTTATAGAAGTGTCCAGGATAATAGATCCAATGATTACGTTTGCCATCATTCTTGATTCGTTTGCTGGGTTAAGACTGGGTGAAGTTATGCAGATGCATAATGGACGACTTAAATTAATTGATTCTAGATTTAAAAGTTGTAGTTTATATATAGATTTAACATCAGATTCTAGACTACGTTCTGACAGGGTCAAGACAGGAGAAATTAAAGTGAACAGAGAACAACCAATATTTGAGGTGTTTGCTGATGTTATAAGAGACGAATATTTAGAGCACCAAGAACTTTTATTACAGAAAGGATTTTTAATGCATAAATATGGTGCTTTGTTTATTAATGAGGAAGGAAAAGCTATGACTAGTGATAATTACATGAAAAGATTTAGAGCTATAGCTGAGCAAGCTATTATCAATATAAAAATTGAAGCCGCAAAAGGAAATGAACTAGCCATAAGAGAAGAACGGTTGCTTGAGGGGAAAATAATAACACCCCATTCTTTAAGATATATTTATAGTCAATTTATAAAAGAGGTTGTAGGGGAAAGAACTGCAGTGGCATACTTTCGTGGTGACCAAAATATAAAAAGTCAAGATACATATATACCAGAGACTAATTTAAAAAAGGCTAAAGAGCTATTTATGAGCTATTTTGTCTAGGAGGAGTAATGAATAATTATAGAGTTCTAGAGATATTTAAAAATAAAGATCTTAGCTTTGATTTTTCAGGTGAATATATTAGTGTTGAGGAGTTGGATAGAGAATTTTTTACAATAGAATCTATTGTAAAAGAAACAATGATTAAAGATAGACTTGGATTAGCGAAAAAGATTAAAGAAGGGGTTATTACTGGATTAATATGTGCGAAAAGCAATGGTGGGAATCTTTTTGTGAAAAAAATATATGTTTACAAGAAGGATTTTAAATACGTATTGGAAGAATTCAATAAGAGCACTATTGAGTTAGACGTTTTTTTAGATAGTTTATACAAATTAGGTTATAAAAGAATTACCCGCAATAGGGCCAGAGATATTTTTCAACGAATGGGCATGTTTGTTACCAATCCATTGAACAGAAGAATGAGGCATTTGGACATAGTTAAAGCAGAAAACTATAAAGCAAAATTTATAGAAATTAATGAAAACTATAAAAGTTATGAATGGGTTAAAATTGAGATAAGAAAAAAATATTTAGGGTATGAACCTAATATATTGAGTGAAATTAGATTTGCAGAATTCTTTGGAAAAAATAACTTTAATGTTTTGGAGTTTTATAGTGATTATAACTTTTTCGGGAAACAATTGTATAGTAGGAAAGGATGCGTTGCTTACATAAAACATTTTATGAAAGATAAAATATCATATATTAAAGGAGATAAACAGTTTTTTCGTACTATTGATACTTTAAAAGAAGAAGATATAAATACACTATATTATACATATGAGCAATTAAAACAATTAGTAAATGAGATAGGTGAAGAAATTCCGAAAAAAATAGTTTTGATTGTTTTAAAAGATATAAAATAAATGTAATTAGATTTATATCATTAATGACCTCAAGTCAACTTTTTTTCAGAAGAGAAGAAGTTGATAAGCTTATAATTGAATCTAAAAAGTATATTAATAAGGAACAAATAAAAAAAGAATTAACTGAATTAACGGATATGACGATAAATGTTTCATTCCTGAAAAGAAGAAATATAAATGTGTATAAAGCTCCTACAAATTTGCTTAAAGAAAGCCAAATATATATTAAAAAATCAGAATTACTAATGTTAAAGGAACAGTTAATACGAGAAAATGAAATAAGAAATGCAGGTAGTATTTATTCAATTTATAAAATCAAACTATCCCATGAGAAGATACTACTTAAGAATATAGATATAATAAAGATATTTGATGAATATGTTCTCGATAAAAGTAATAAATCAGAAACAAGAGATATTGTGAAAATGGCTAGTATTTACGCTAAAGTTTGTACAGTGATAAATCATAATATTGATGGTAACGTTATGCAGTTACCACTAGAATATAAAATTGAAAAAGCAAAGCAATTGATGCAATTATCCCTAGATATTTCTGATGAAGTTATTAAATATTTAAGCATTTTTTTAAAAACACATTTAATACCCAATGTTAAGTTATCAGTTATTAAAGAAGAAAAAATTAAGGATAAGGTTGATAAATATAGCGATGATGATTTTACGACTATTTTGATATCAATATTAGGCATATTAGATGATCCTATTAAGTTTAAAAAATTAATATATTATAGAACAGCTTCATCTGCAATATTATATGTTTTAATTCATTTTGTATTTGCTTGGAGAAGAAATGATATTATAGAACAGTTGCCAAAACCAAATCTTAAACTCATTGGATATGATGATGGAATAAAATTTCTAGAAGATTTAAAAAATGACATGTTCATTTTTGAAGAATATCATGGAGAAAAGATTTGTAAGGATATAACAGAGTATGTTTATAGAATGGGGCTAGTATCAAATAAAAATAAACAACAATTAGAAGCAAGTATACAAGCAAATATATATAAGCATTTAGGATTATTAATGTGTATTTGTGAGGGTAATAGACAATATTGCAAAAAAATTGAAAGGAAACGTCAAAATACAGAAACACTGATAAGTCCAGGAAGTGTCAAGACACGATATATAAATGAAACATTTTTATATTTTGGAATAGATATAGTAGGCATACTTAGAAAGCCTTTTAGTAATCTTAGGGGAACTAAATCATTTTTCAGCGTTTTAGGTGAACGATTTGAGGAACTTGAAATATGTGTTTTAAAGGCTGTTAGCGAATTAAGGGCACATAAGAATGATAAAGAAAATATATCAAATACTGGTAGTAAGTATTATCTTCAAAAGGATATCAGTAAAGCTACAGTTGAGATATTTTCAAAAGAAACAATGGGAAGTGTTAAAGATTATATTCTAAAGCTAACTGATGATGATTACGATTTATTAGATGATAATAAGCAAATAGAAAAATTTAAGGCTTTAAAATTAAAAAACATAGATATAGAAAGAATTCATAAAAATTTATATAAAACAAGTAATATGTTAGAAGAGTTCTTCAAAGATTTCTGTGAGGATAAGGAACTTGCACAGAAGTTCCTTAGAGAGCTATTATATGGGAAGGCATATGCTAAACATGCTAACTGCAAATGCTTATTGAAAGTAAAAATTAATGTAGTTAACAGCATCATACTTGAAGATGAAACTGAAATAAAAGGAAAAGTAGTATGTCCGATTAGAATTGATAATTGTATTGGATGTAGCTATCTTGTTGCATTAAGATTGTTTATATATGAGTTTAAAGAATTACTCCGTAATTTTTTTATACAATTTGAGAATTTACTGGACATTGAATCAAAAATATTGTTTGCAAAAGTTTTTAATAAAAAGTATAGGCCACTACTTTCAGCATTTAAATCAGAGTTAGGCGAGAATATATTTAATAGAGTGTTAGATGCTGAACAATATAAGGCATTTAGCAGACAAATTGAAGAAGTGAAGAATATTAAAAAGGAGGGAAATAAATGAAGGTAAAACAAAAGTTATGGATAGAAAATGTAGAACAGTTCCAATTATCTAAGTTAAATAAATATATTAATAAATTTGAAAAATTAAAAGATGATGGATACATAGCAGCTAATATTAAATTTGAAGATAGGATTTGGCGTGTTAAAATCATTGGAGTAGAGTTAAATTTAAATTTCTTAAATAACATAGAGTTAATGAATGCGTCAAAAGAATTAAAAATATCACAAGATTTTATAGATAGTAGTATTAAATCATTCTTATTAGATTATATTGAAAATACATCTCAAGGAAATATCAAGATTAAGTTGAATTATTTAAAATCACTTATAAATAGAGAATTAATAGAGAGGTATGCATTATCTGTGAATGTTTATGATTTTACGTTTTTCTGTAAATTCAATGATTTTATAGGTGGGATTTGTTCAGAATATATTGAATCAATCACTGAATATGCTGTAGAAAGAGATTATAAAAATAAAAAAATACCTAGCTTTGTAAGTGTGTTTAAATTTGACGATGTAATAGAGGAATTTTATAGAAGAAATAAAAATAATATAAAAGTACTTTTAAAGTGGTATCCGATTATTGTTTGGTGGAAATTAACTTCAGTTATACCTTTGAGACCTTCTGAACTTATAAATATGGATCGATTGTGTATTGATGAAATTAATGGAGAGTACTTTATTATTGTTAAACGGAGCTTAGGCAAAATAAGTGGTTTTAAATTGGTTAATTCGTCCAATGAAAATGAGTGTTATTATAATGATAAAATAAATATTGATGAGAAAATGTATAAATTTTTAAAAAAGTATATTAAGGATATGGAAAACTATGGTGGTAAGTATCTTTTTTCAAAAGAACTATATATGTCATATAATT
Source organism: Clostridium manihotivorum (assembly GCF_004015185.1). GTDB lineage: Bacteria > Bacillota > Clostridia > Clostridiales > Clostridiaceae > Clostridium_AR > Clostridium_AR manihotivorum. Next base: position 1,982,743 of record NZ_CP025746.1, read on the forward strand.
TAATACAGCCCAATTTGAATAAAAATAAATTTACAGTTGCAAATTTGACTTACTTGCTTAATAGGTTTTATGATGATTTTATACAACACAAAAAGGGATATGTAATTTGCAATAGATATGAAAAACCATTTGAAACATTAGAAGAAAAAGAGATAGAGAGGCTTTCATTATATGATTCAAGGCATATAGCTATTATAAATGCAATATTTTTAGGATATGATATTCAGACGGTTCAGCGTCTTGCTAGACATAAAGTAGTTAATACTACTTATGGTTATTTTAGGCATGAGCATGAATATGCGAAATCTTTTGCTCTTTCTTTTTCAAAAAAGATGTTACATAAAAATGACTTAAAAAAAATTCCCAATATAAAAAGATCCCATAATCATGGGAGATTACTTGCAAGTGTTGTGTTGGGAATAGATGATGTTATATCAGTTAATAGAAAAGACTTTAAATCATGTGGTGGATATTGTGAATATAATACAAATAAGGATATTTTATTTTGTATGAAATATCTACCTAATCATGTTTTATGTCCTAAGTTTATACCATATGATGAAGATGTTCAAATTGGACAAGCAGAAAAAAAGTTAGAAAATTGTATAAAAGTTCTCTGTGACATAGTAAAAGACAGGGAAACAATTGCAAATTTTGATGAAAAAATGTCTATTCAACGAGATGCCATGCTTAATAATACTTATGAATTAGCTCATCTATTGGCAAAAAAGGAGAAGTAATATATGTCTAAGAATCATAAAAAATGTTCAGAAGAAACGTTGATTTCAATCGTAAAAGACTATATTGAAAATGCTGTTTTTAAGAAAGTTAAATATACAGATTTAGCTGAATATGCAAAAGAAAAGGGGTATGAGAGTGTTGAGAGAAGGGATTTTTCTCGTAACAAAAATATAAGTAATCTAATTAATGATATTAATGAAAAAAATCTTTTATCAGAAAAGGCTTTGAAACTTGAGAATATGCCATTTAAATCATTCTATATTGATATAGATTTTGTAGAGAAAATTAATAAGAATAATAGATTACAGTACTTAAATTATTTTAATAAAGCGCAAACCGATATTATTAAAGAAAACGAAAAACTAAAAAAACAAATTTCAGAATTAAAAGTATTTATTGATACCTTAAAGACAGATAAAATTGTATTGGCAAATAAACTAAGAGAAAAACAATCAGAAAATAGAGAACTAAAGAAACTATTAATTAGAGAAAATTCTAAAAGAGATATTCTATATGAACTAGAATTATTCGAAAAACTTAGGGGGTCATTAAAAGTAAAAAATTTTGCAGAACATACCTATGTAGACTTTTATAATAAATACTGGAATGAAAAACAGACAGATATATTGGATATTACAGATATTACAAACGAGAAACAAAACCAAGAGAACATTAGAAAATTAGAAACTGAAATATATACAAGTACAAAAGCGTTGCTACATGAAAATGTAAAAGAAGCTGAGGATGATAGTTTGAATTTACCAAGTTATGATGACTTTTAACATGGGAGCTCAGATTTTTATTCACTTTTGAATTTTAATAATAATGCAGAGTTTATACTAACATCAACAGGCCCTAAATTATGAACTAAGGCTCCAAGAACTGGATTTGAAATGTCTGTCATTGCAAGTATTATAGCTATAAAATTTAGCAACATGGAAAGAGATAAGTTTCATATAATTTTAGTTATAGTTTTTGAGACAGACTTAATAAATGGGGGATAGATTTAAAATATCATCACTTACAATAGCAATGGCTGCTGCATCAACAGCAATATCACTTATGCCCCACATTGCAATACCTACATATGCTTTCTTAAGAGCAGGGGCATAATTAATTCCATTTCCAATCATGCATATAATCTCATTTTTTTTGATATTCTTCAATTACAAACAGTTTATCTTTTGGTAAACATTCAGAGTAAATATTTATAATACCTATATTATTAGCAATATGAGAAGCAGCTTGTGGATTATCTTCAGTTAATTAGATACTTTCTACAGTGATTAAACTTAGCTTTTTAATCATTGATTTAGAATCTTTACGTAATTTTTAAGCTAGTACTATAAAACCATATGGTTGAGCGTTGATAACTACATAAATAACTGTACAGTTTTTGTTTATATAAGTTGACGCATTGTCAAATATTCCTTTTGATATTTCTATAGAATTTTCAGTTAACAATTTACCATTTCCTGCAAGAATTGTATTGGATATAAATACTGAATGTAAAAATACGATGTTTTTAATCTAAGATTTAATTTATCTTCAATGGCAATAGATATAATATGCTAAGCTATGATTTAGTAAAACCATTAAACAGTAGCAAACATGTCATTGAAAATAGAAAAATAAGTAGATAAGAATAGTTTGCAATTAATATACAAATAATTTATATTATCAATTGATATTGATGCTTAAGTATTGCCTTATAATATAAATATAAAAATTAAATTTAGCATTAGAAATTAATCCTGTGTATAAATGCCATGAAACGTAATGATAATTTAACAAAATGAAATTATAATAGATATTTACAACTGAGAGTTTTAGACGTATAATGAGTTGAACGTATTATCAATTGAAAATAAAAAGATAATATATTTAATATTTATAAAATTTAATAAAATTGTTAGGTGAGGCTCCTATGTACAGGATATACGCTACTGCCCAAAAACATCGAGAGATGCCAATGGGTCAACAGATACTGCCGAAAGTTAAGGCTTTATTTAATGTAGCTGAGTTTAACTCAAAGCCACATAGTGCTAAAGCTCAACAAAAAGTAATATATTATTTTTTGCGGGCTTTTACGAGCTCTTTTTTTATTGCATGAATCACTTTTTATATGTTCATGTAATAAAATGTATGAAAAGTATATTAGAATCTAAACTAGGAGGAGTGATAAGTTTAATGGATGGAGACCCGTATGATAAGCAGAATAGCATAATAATTAAAAATTATCAGAAAATATGATTAGGGTGTACTGACATTAAACTATGAATTGTGCACTCTAAAAGAAAAGGAGAGTGTACAATGAAATTTAAAAGTGTTTATTTAAGCAGAATATTAGATAAAAAAATATATACAACTAGTAACGAAGTATTGGGAACTTTAAAGGATTTAGCTGTTGATGCAAAATTTAAAAATCCCAAAGTTACTATAGCTGTTATTAAGACAAAAGATGGAATAAAATATATTGATTTTGAGAATATTGATATTTCCAAGGAGAAAAGACAATATAAGTTAGTTTGCAATGAAGTCAAAGAGTCCAATTTGGGAAATTTATTATTGTTAAAAAAGTATGTTTTAGATAAGCAGATTATTGATGTTAATGGTAGAAAGGTAGTTAGAGCTAATGATGTTAGATTAATTATCCTTGATTCAGGTATGTTTATTGCAGCAGTAGATATCGGAATGGAGGGCATATTAAGAAGAATTGGAATAGCTAAACCATTAAAAATATTAGGAGTTAAAGTGCAAAGTAAATTAATGCTATGGGATGAAATTGAAACAGCATTTGCTTCAGAAGATATTTCACTTTCAAAATCCTATAATAAGCTCCATACACTTCATCCATCAGATCTAGCAGATATAATTGAAGATTTTGATGCAAATACTGGTGCAATTATTTTTTCAAGATTAGATACTGCTAGGGCTGCAGATGTATTAGAAGAATTAGAAGAGGACGTACAAGTAAGCTTGCTCAGAACACTGTCTATAGAGAGAGCAGCAGATATTCTTGAAGAAATGCCTGCAGATGAGGCTGCAGACGTGTTAGATGGATTACAGGAAGATAAAGCAGAAGAGCTGCTTAGCAACATGGAAAAAGAAGCTTCAGATGAAATAAGAGAACTTATGGAATATGAAGATAATCTAGTTGGAAGTATTATGACTACTGATTTTATATCATGTCCAATTGATTATACAGTAGCGGATATAATTAATGATATTCGAAAAGCTGATGAAGAAATTGAACAGTTTTATTATGTTTATGTTGTAAATGATGCAAATAAACTTATGGGAGTAGTTTCATTAAGAGAATTAGTTATTTCTACTCCTGATAAAAAAATAGAAGAGTTTATGAGTAAAAAAGTTATATATATAAAGGATGAAGAAAAAATAAGTCATTTAGCAAAAGATATAATCAAATATAATTTACTTGCTATGCCTGTAGTTGATGAAGAAATGCATTTAATTGGGAGTGTAAGTTTAATCGATATTGTTTATGAAATTGCAAAGCATAATAAGAGGTTGAAATAGGTGGAGGTGTAGAAGATGAATGCAAAAAGAAAAACATGGATAGCAAATTTATTAATATTTTTAAGTGTTTTAGGCCCAGGAATTATAACAGGTAGTGTAGATAATGATGCAGGTGGTATTACAACATATTCTGTAGCTGGTGCGACTTATGGTTATAACTTGCTTTGGTCTCTAATACCATGCTTCGTTGTACTTCTTGTAGTACAAGAAATGAATGCTAGGATGGGGATTGTAACAGGTAAAGGACTAGCAGACTTAATTAGAGAAAATTTTGGGGTTAGGATAACTTTCTTTATATTTGTTGGATTAATTATTGCAGATATAGGAAATACAGCTACTGAATTTGCAGGGGTTGCAGGAAGTATGCAGGTATTCGGTGTAAGTAAATATATATCTGTACCTCTAGCAGCTGTAGCAGTATGGATTTTGGTTGTAAAGGGGACTTATAAAACTACTGAAAAGTTGTTTTTGGTTTTTAGCTTATTTTTATTATCCTACATTGCTTCCGCATTTCTTGCTAAGCCAGACTGGAGTGAAATAGGGAGTGCTATAATACATCCAACCATCGAGACAAATTTTGAATATATAGGTACAGTTATTGGTATTGTAGGAACCACTATTGCTCCGTGGATGCAGTTTTATATGCAATCAGCAGTTATAGAAAAAGGTCTTAAGGTAGAAGACTTTAAGTACGAAATTTGGGATGTAGTTGTTGGTAGTATTATAACAGTAGTTGTAGCTTTCTTTATAATTGTAGCCTGTGGAGCAACACTTAACAAAAATGGAATTAAAATAGAAGAGGCTAAAGATGCTGCATTAGCGCTTAAGCCACTTGCTGGAGCTTTCGCTTCTCAAATTTTTGCATTTGGACTTTTTATAGCGTCTATTTTTTCAGCAACAATATTACCTTTAGCTACAGCATTTTATATTTGCGAAGCTTTTGGTTTTGAAGCTGGAATAGATAAAAAGTTAAAAGAAGCACCTGAGTTTTTTACGTTATTCACTATAATTATAGTAGTTGGAATTGCTATTATTTTGATTCCTGGAGCACCTTTAATTGAGATAACATTGGGATCACAAGTTATAAATGGTATATTATTACCGGTAGTCTTAATATGTATGATGCTTATGGTGAATAATAAGGAAATTATGGGTGAGTATGTAAATAATAAAATTAAAAATGCAATTGGTTGGGGAACTATTATAGTTTTAATTGCACTAACAGCGATTTTAACTTTTGAACCTTTAATAACTATGCTTACATCATAACAACTGATAATATATAATTTATTAGGGGAGAAACTATAGATTATCTAATTTATAACCATAAACGTCAAATATTTTTTTGACAAAAAAATAATTACTTTTCAGTGTCTGATATGGATGATTTTCATCCACTGGTTTATAAGAAATAAAATGATTGCGGCAATAAAAAATTAGACCATCTAATTTATAAAATTAAGATGGTCTAATTTTATTTTGAATATAATTAGTTTAGTTGCAGTGATATTTTGCATTCATCACAAGTGCATATTTTCTCACAAGATTCTAAATGTATCATAATCTCAGAATAGTTTAAATCTTGCTTAATATCATGTTCAATTTTATTACATATATCATGTGCATCTTTAATTGATTTGTCTTCTGGAAAAACTAGATGTAATTCTGCGTATCTTATTCGCCCGGATTTCCTTGTTTTAAGTTTATGGTAATTACAAAATACAGAAGAATATTTATTAATATTATTTTTAATTATTTCAATTTCTTCGTCAGATAATTTTATATCTAATAAAGGGTTAAAAGCAGATATTAATAATTCAAAAGCTTCTTTTAATATGAAGATAGCAACTAAAATTGCAACAATAGGATCTAAGTAATTTAAGTTAGTAACCCATATAAGAAATAATCCTAAACCTACACCTAATGACGTGTATACATCAGCTTTTAAATGCAGTGCATCAGCTTCTAATGCTATAGAATCTTCTTGTTTAGCTACTTTATATAATTTTTTAGATACTATTAAGTTAACAGCTGAAGAGATAAACATTACGATAAAACCTAGCCCAACTGATTCGATCTCTCCAGGATTGAATATTTTTTTTATAGCTTCAACTATTATCCAAATAGAAGCGACTAGTATGAGAAGTGCCTCAATTACGCCAGAAATGTTTTCTACTTTTCCATGCCCATAGGGATGGGCTTCATCCGCTGGCTTGTCTGATATTCTTACAGAAAAAAATGCTATTATTGCGGCTAACAAATCCATAGTTGAATGTATAGCTTCGGATATTATACTTACTGAACCAGTAGCAAGACCAACAAATAATTTAAGAACAATTAAAGTACTATTTGATAGTAATGATAGCCTAGCAACTTTAACTTTTGCATTCATACAAAAACCTCCAAATTCTAAAAATCAGTTATCATCTGATAAAACAAATTAATACTATAATATAACTAAATATCTTAAAGGTCAAGGGATAAAAAGGCTAGGACATATTATCAATTGATAATATGTTCCAACATATTTATATTTGTAACTGATAAGAATTGGCAATTTGAAATTTTAGCAGCATTTAATTATTAAGTATATAAGTTAGTTAAAAAATAATAAAAAAATATTCAAAACTATACTATATAGATTTATTCTAAATTCAATGATAAAATATAATTTATTTAATAATTTGGAGGGAAATAAATGATTTTGTTTGGACATTTAGGATTGACAACTGAAGTAATAAAGTTGTATGAAGTGTTTTTACATAAAGATAAAAAGTTAAGTGATAAAGTTTTAGTTGATTACAGAGTTGTCTTGATTGGTTCGATACTACCTGATATTATAGATAAACCAATTGGTGCTGGTTTATTCAGAAATACATTTCATAACAGTCGCATTTTTGGGCATACGTTAATATTCTCTCTTTTATTGATATTGATGGGTTCATATATGTTAAATAAACGTGGCAAGAACAGTATCCTAATATTGGGGATTTGTAGTTCCATTCATTTAATATTAGATAGTATGTGGTTATATCCTGATATATTGTTTTGGCCATACTTTGGATGGAGGTTTCCTGAAAGACCTGAAGGGAATTGGGTAAGCAGTGATTTGGTGAGACTTATTACAGATCAAAGTTATTACTTGCCTGAATTAATAGGATTTATAATTATTGTGTTTTTTTTAATAAGGCTTTTAAGAAGCAAACAGATAAAGTATTTTATAAATCAAGGAAAATTATAGATTTAATATAGATGTAGAGAATGGGGCAGTCACAAATTGACAGCCCTTATTTGTTAATAGATATATTTAAACATTGCCAGTAAATGTTAGATATAAGAGAATAGCATTTAATACTATTATTATAGTGGCTATGAGGGCACCAAAAAATCTTACAAGACTTTTATTAACTAAAATGCCCATTAAGTCTTTACGTTTAGCTATAATTAGCATTTGAATTATTGGGAATGGTAAAATAAAGCTAAGTGCAACTTGGCTTAAAATAAGAGCATTCATTGGATTTATTCCAAGTGCAATTATAATTAGTGCTGGGGCCATAGTTATAATTCTTCTAATATTAATTGGTATGCTTAAATTAACAAATCCTTTCATAATAGTTTGACCTGCCATTGTTCCAACAGCAGAAGAAGACAAGCCTGACGCAAGAAGTGCTATTCCAAAAGCGCTACTCGATAAAGAACCTAATAATGGTTGCAATGAAGTATGTGCTTGTTCCATTGTATCAACTACTAATCCATTTCTGTTAAATACAGCAGCAGATACTACAACCATTGCAGCATTTATTATAAAAGCAATATTCATAGCAATTGTAACATCAATCTTTTCCATTTTTAAATGTTTCAATTTTCCTTCATTAGACAAATCAATACTTCTATGCTGAACTAATTGTGAGTGTAGATATATTACATGAGGCATAACTGTTGCTCCAAGCATTCCTACGGCAATTAACACTGCTTCACCATTAGGCAATGATGGAATTATTGTGTGTATACCCACCTGAAACCAATTTGGTTTAGCAAGAAAGAGTTCTAATGTATATGCAATACATATTATTGCTACTAGTACTGATATTATTAATTCAACAACCTTTTGACCGTATTTTTCCATATAACAAATTATATATGTTATGAGTCCCGTTATAAGTCCTGCATATATCATTGGTATATGAAATAATAAATATAAGCCTATTGTCCCTCCGAGAAATTCTGCCAAATCAGTTGCCATAGCACCTATCTCTGCAATAATCCAAAATATCCAATTAGCACTCCTAGAAAATACCTTAGAGCACATTTCGGGAAGATTATGTTCTGTTGCTATTCCGAGTTTTGCAGACATTATTTGAAGGAATATAGCCATTAAATTACTACATAAAATAACCCAGATTAGTGTATAACCAAACTTTGATCCACCACTAATATTAGTTGCAAAATTACCTGGATCTATATAAGCAACGCTTACAATAAAAGCAGGACCTAAAAATTTTAATAATTGTCTTGATTTTATTGAATTATAATTAATTTCTTTTTTAAAATTTAAAAGTTTAGATAAAGATACACTAGTACTTTTATAATTTCTTTTGTTCTCCAATATAATACATCGCCTTTCCTAATTTTATTTTAACTACGATTAAAATAGTTAGTTTTATTTAATATTATTAGCCTCAACTAAATCTTTTTGATACTTTAAACTATGAAGTAGTTGTATAAATGTTACATTAAAATCTTAGTTGCATTTTTTTATTAAGTACATAAGTTATCTAATAAAGGAGTTATTTTACTATGTGGAAAGCGGTTGTATAATGTAATTTTGGGAGGTTAAAAAATGGATAGAGAAACTTCTAGACAATCGGATAATGTATTCAAAAGAAGTGGAAAAAAATTGCTTTTACAATAATTGGCATAACAATAATCTTTGTGGGTAAATTTATTGGTGCATTTATATCTAAAAGCCTTGCTCTTTTTAGTGATAGTTGGCATTTATTAACTGATATAGCTTCATTAATATTAAGTTATTGGGGAGTAAAGGTTGCGCTAAAGTCTGCAAATCATAAATATAATTTTGGTTATTATAGATTTAGCATATTCACAGCATTAATAAATAATCTTTCACTAATTCTTATTTCCGTATATATTTTTTATAAAGCAATATTAAGATATTTTAATCCTGTAAATGTAGAGCCATCTGGAATGATTATTTTTTCTATTCTTGGTCTTACAGTAAATACCATAGTAGTATTAAATCTTAGAAATAATTCAAACAATATGAACGTGAAAAGTGTATTTTTACACTTCATGGTGGATGCATTATCAGATATAGGAGTACTAATAGGAGGTATAATTATTTATTTTACACATTTGCCTGGTGTTGATACACTTCTTAGTGCAATATTAGCATGCCTTATTTTAAGAAATGCATTTAAGATGACTATTGAATGTATTAAAATTCTTTTGGAAGCGGCACCAGAAGATATATCCATTGATGAATTAAAGGAGTCAATTAAGGATTTAGGAGGGATAATTGAAATAACTGATATTCATATTTGGAGCTTATCTAAAGAAATTTTATCAATGACAGCACATATTTCAATAAAAGAATGTAACATTGAAAATTGCGAATCAAGATTACATGAAATACAACATTTATTAAAAGATAAGTTTAATATAGACCATTCTACAATACAATTCGAAAAGTCAACATGTGGAAGCTGTTTTCATAGTAAGCCTGATCACAAGCATTGTTGCAATATGTGTATTGATAAATGCGGAGATGAGAAACATCAAAAAATTATTAATATATAGCGGTAGAATTGGATTAGTAAAGAAAATGGAACTTTAAATTAATTAAGAATTATGAAGTAATATAAAATAACTCTTGGCTAAACATCGTTAGCACAAGAGTTATTTTATATTATAAATTCAATAATATTAATTAAATAATTCAATAATACCAAGTATTATTAGCAATATGCCTGAAATTAATGGTGCATATTTTCCTAAAAAATTACCTAGTACATTATTTCCGATAGTTTCACCAAGTTTAAGTGTAACTATACTTAAGATGAATGTAAATATGACAGTAAATTGAATGTTAACTCCTGTTATACTTGCAGCGATTCCAGTACCTAAGTTGTTAAAGGTTAATGCAAATGCTACAAGGACAGCTTCTTTTATATTTATATCACCAGAGTTATCTAAATCCGATTTTTCTGCATACTCAAGCATATCACCAATGTTTTTCAAAGCAAGCTCTTTTGAATTTTTATTGTTTAAAAGTTTTGTTTTGCTTTTGATTACAAAATATCCTCCCAAAATAATAATAACACCAGCGCCAAAGCTATTTGATATATAATCTGGTAAGAATTTTGATATATATATTCCAACTGACATTGCTAAAAGTGTACCTGTAGAGGTTATGAGTGCTATTATAAGATTTGGAAGTAGTCCAATTTTTATTTTCTTTAGGCCATAAGCGGTACCGACAACTACATTATCTAAATTGGAGGATAAGCTAAACAATAATGCAGATAAAAATAAAGTCATACATGTATTTTCCTTTTTAGTATTTTTATTTTAATATATGACTGTAAATTTATATAGTGAACAAGAGCTCGTAAGTTACTAGGTAATAAATTAAAAAATAGCGTGAAAATTAATATAAATAAATTTGTTGACAAATTTCGCATAAGTGCATATACTAATTTTGTACAAAGTAATCATAACAATTGAATAAGAATCGGTAGGTGAGGTTACCATAGGGATACGGGTTGCTGCCGCGGAGTAGTGGAGACACTATGAGAAGGTTAGCAGAATACGTCGAGTTTAAGGCGTATTTTAACGCAATTTCATTGCCCTATGAAGCTAAAGCTTGAACGGAATAAATAATACATTATTATTTAATTAATAGCGTGCGTTTTTACGTCCTCGTTCGGTTTTAGCTGAGCGAGGATTTTTATTTTTATTGAAATAATAAGAAGTAGAGGTAGGTGAAAATAAGTGGAATCTAGTAGTAGGTGCATTGGGATAGACGATGATTACCCCAAGCAGAAATATTTTTTTGACAATATAAATTATGTGAGAATCTTTAAGGATGCTAAAATATTAGCTAAGCATCTACAACTTGAAACTGCTTATTTTTAATGTCAGAATAATATTTCTTATGGGAGATAATTTTTAGTAGAGATTAAATTTTTACTTAAGTCTATTCCAATGTCGCATAAAAATTTTAATTTTAATTATGCAGGGGGAATAGAAATGAAATTTTTTGTAAACAAAGAGAAATTAAATAAAGCAGCTATAGAAAAAAATATTAACAGAGATAAAATATCTAATAAGTTACTTCAATTAGGATTATTAGAAAAAGATGATATGTTAAGAAAGCTTAATGCAACAGTTGAGGGACTTACAAATGAAGAAGCAGAAAAGCGATTAGAAGAACATGGGCATAACGAAATAAACCATGCTAATAAAGAGACATTAGTTAAGAAATTAATTAGTGCATTTATAAACCCATTTTCTGTAGTGTTAATTTTACTTGCAACAGTATCTTTTATTACAGATTATGTGATTGCTTCACCAGAAGATAGAAGTTTGAAGACAGTAATAATTATAGGAACAATGGTTACAATAAGCGGAAGTCTTCGTTTTATTCAAGAAGGCAGATCTAATAAGGCTGGAGAAAGATTAAAAGCTATGATTAAAACTACAGCCATGGTAGTGCGTAATGGAATAGCAAATGAGATTTCTATATCTGAACTTGTACCAGGAGATGTAGTTCATCTTGCAACAGGAGATATGATTCCAGCAGATGTTAGGATAATTTTTGCGAAGGACTTATTCATTAGTCAGTCTTCAATGACAGGAGAGTCTGAACCTGTTGAAAAACATGGGCAGTTACATCAAGCTACAAGGGATAAGAATTTATCAAGTCACTTAGAGTTAGAAAATTTAGCATATATGGGAACAAATGTTGTTAGTGGAACTGCAACAGCAATCGTTATTTCAACAGGAAATAACACATGCCTTGGGACTATGGCAGATTCAATTACAGAAAAAAGAGAATCTACAAGCTTTGATAAGGGTGTAAATTCAGTAAGTTGGGTATTAATTAGATTTATGGCATGTATGGTGCCAGTTGTATTTATAATTAATGGAATTACAAAAGGTGATTGGCTTGAATCATTTTTATTCGCATTATCAGTGGCAGTTGGACTTACACCAGAAATGCTTCCAATGATTGTTACTACAAACCTTGCAAAAGGTGCAGTAATGATGTCAAAGCGCAAAACAATAGTAAAAAATTTGAATTCAATACAAAACTTTGGAGCTATGGATGTTTTGTGTACAGATAAAACTGGAACTCTTACAGAAGATAAAATTATTTTAGAACGTCACCTTGATATTCATGGGAATGAAGATGTTAGAGTATTAAGACATGGTTATTTAAACAGCTATTTTCAAACAGGACTTAAAAATTTACTTGATATAGCAATACTTGAACATGGTGATGAAGAGGGTTTTGAAAATTTAAAAACAATGTACGAGAAGGTAGATGAAATTCCATTTGACTTTGCACGTCGTAGAATGTCAGTAGTGTTAGAAGATAAAAATGGAAAAACGCAGTTAATTACTAAAGGTGCAGTAGAAGAAATGTTATCTATATGTACTTTTGCAGAATATAAGGGTAATGTCGTTGAACTCACAGGTGATGTAAAAGATGAAATTCTTGAAACTGTAGATGAACTTAATGCAAGCGGAATGAGAGTTGTTGCAGTAGCTCAAAAAACTAATCCATCACCAGAAGGAGTATTTTCTATTAAAGATGAATCAGAGATGGTGCTAATGGGGTATATTGGTTTCTTAGATCCTCCAAAAGAATCATCAACTCAAGCAATAAAGGCTTTACATGAAAATGGTGTTGATGTTAAAGTTCTAACAGGGGATAATGAGAAAGTAACAAGATATGTTTGTAATAAGGTTGGTATTCCTACAGATAATATTCTTTTAGGCTCAGATATTGAGATGATGAGCGACTTACAGTTAAAAGAAGCCGTTGAGAAAATTAATATATTTGCTAAATTATCTCCACAACAAAAATCTCGAGTAGTGTCAATTTTGAGAGATAATGGACATGTAGTAGGATTTATGGGAGATGGAATTAATGATGCACCAGCAATGAGAAAAGCTGATGTTGGTATTTCTGTAGATACTGCTGTTGATATAGCAAAAGAATCAGCAGACATTATTCTTCTTGAAAAAGATTTAATGGTGCTTGAAAGTGGTGTAATTGAAGGACGTAGAACTTTTGCCAATATTATTAAATATATTAAAATGACTGCAAGTTCTAATTTTGGGAATATGTTTAGTGTATTAGTTGCATGTGCCTTTCTACCATTTTTACCAATGCTACCTGTTCAAATTCTAGTACTAAACCTTATTTATGATATTTCATGTATATCAATTCCATGGGATAATGTAGATTCAGATTATCTTAAAAAACCACGTAAATGGAATGCTTCTTCAATTGGAAGTTTTATGAGATGGATAGGGCCAACAAGTTCAGTATTTGATATTACAACCTACATTCTTATGTTCTTTGTAATATGCCCAGCAGTTTGTGGGGGATCATATGGCACACCAGGTGTAGATAATGTATTATTTATGGCATTATTTAATGCAGGATGGTTTGTTGAATCATTATGGTCACAAACTCTTGTAATTCATATGATAAGAACACCTAAAATTCCATTTATTCAAAGCAGAGCATCTATGCCAATATTGACTCTTACAACTATTGCTATTATAGTAGGTACAATAATTCCTTATACTAACGTTGGTCAAATGCTTGGAATGTCACCTATGCCAGCAGTATACTTCTTGTGGTTAATAGCTATGATATTTGCATATATGATTTTAGTAACAATATTAAAAAAATTATATATAAGAAGGTATGGTGAATTTTTATAATATTTAATAATTATAAAAGTCAAAGATTTTGTTAAAATTCAGATTACTAAAAAGTCGCTAATTTAATATGCAAATTAACGACTTTTTTTGTTTATTATTTTAAATTTAATTAATTTGGGATTTTGCATAATTAAAAATATAACATTAATATACAATATATAGTAATATAAATCGAAGTGTATACTGTATGTTGATAGGAACTGATAAGTAACTTAATTGTGAAATTTCATAAAATATAAAACAAGGAAGAATGAATAAAAATATATTTTAATATGAAAAATAACTGGGTAACATATTTAAGAAGAATTCGTATGAAATGAGGTGCAGGGATTGAAAAAAAGAAGTTCTATACGAAGTGTTTTCTTTGTTTTTATAGTTATTTTTATATTTAATATGTGCGAATGCTCAGTAGAGGCATATTCAAAAATTAATTCCAATGAAAGTTTTGCTATACTAGTAGATCTTACAGAAGAAAGACTTTATTTAATTAATAAAGATAAGAATATAATCGTAAAAAAATATAGTATAGCTAGTGGAAAAATGGAAACGCCTTCTCCAATAGGCACGTGGAAAGTTGTTGGTATGTCCAAATGGAGTGGAGGATTTGGCACAAGGTGGATTGGGTTGAATGTTCCGTGGGGGATTTTTGGAATTCATGGAACTAATAAACCAGGATCAATTGGATCTGAGGCATCTCATGGATGCATTCGAATGCTAAATAGAGATGTTGAAGATCTATATGAGTATGAGGAAATAGGAATGATTGTAGCAGTATATGCAGGGCCATATGGTCCGTTTGAAAAGGGGCTAGTAACTCTAAAACCAGGTGATAGAGGGGCAGATGTTTTTAAGGTGCAAAGAAAGATGAAGGAAAAAGGATATTATCCAGGAAAATTAGATGGTATCTATGGAGAGGGTATGAAAGAGTATGTAATGAAATATAAAAAAGATAATGATCTAAAAGTTAACAATAATATTGATTATGAGCTGTATAAAAAACTTGGAATAATATTAGTAGATTAAAAAAGAGAGGAGTTTATTTATGGTTACTACGGATAGAAAAGTTAAAGTTGCTCTTTTGTCAATTATATCAAACACAACACTCATAATATTTAAGATTATAGCAGGCACTTTAAGCGGTTCAGTAAGTATTATTTCAGAAGCAATACATTCAGGTATGGATTTATTAGCATCAGTAGTAGCATTTTTCTCTGTTAGGCAGTCTTCAAAGCCAGCTGATAAGAAACATCCTTACGGCCATGGAAAAATAGAGAATATATCTGGTATGGTGGAAGGAATTTTAATTTTTATTGCTGCTGGAATGATTATTATTGAAGCTTTTAAGAAAATATTTGAACCTACTGCAATAGAACAAGCAACTATAGCAATTGGAGTTATGGTTGTTTCAGCACTTGTAAATTTTTTTGTGTCAAGAAAGTTATACAAGGTTTCGAAAGAGGAAGATTCCATGGCTCTTGAAGCAGATGCTCTTCACTTAAAAACTGATATCTACACATCTTTAGGCGTAGGTATTGGAATTCTTCTTATCAAGGTTACCGGATTAATTATACTAGATTCAATAGTTGCGATACTTGTAGCACTACTGATAATTAAAGAGGCATGGGTACTTTCTAAAAGTGCCTTCGATTATCTTCTTGATGCAAGGTTATCTGATGAAGAAGAAGCAGAGATAGAAAAAGTAATAAGAGAACACAGAGATCAATTTATAGATTACCACAAGCTAAAAACAAGAAAATCAGGTAATATGAAGCATATTGATTTTCATATTACCGTTGCTCCTAATTTAACAGTCGAAGAAACACATGATATTATTAGAAAATTGAAAAAGGATATGAATGAAAAAATTAAAAATACTCAGATAAATATTCATATTGATCCTTATAAAAAAGAATGATTTTTAGTTAAATAAGTTATTCAGTGTAATTTTTTCTTTTAATGTAAATTGGTAAAAGTTATCAATCAAATTATATTATCAATTGATAATATAATTTGATTAAATTATTTTTTATGTATTGTTGACATATAACGGGTTATAGCGTATTATAAAAATATAAAGTAAATTCTTAATTGATAACAACTGACATATATTAGTAAAGAATGTTTTGAAAAGAGGTGTATTTAATGGGTTTTTTCTCAAGATCATCAGGAAAAAGACACTATGAAGATAAGCATCGAGGTAGTAACTATTATAAAAGAGAAGGTTTTTTAAGTCGTATATTTAAAATGTTTGGCTCATTTTCTAGTTCAGGCAAGAGGTATAACAAACATCATTCACATGATTCTCATAAGAACTATCATTCTAATGAAAGACACTATTCAGATCAAAGACATTATTCAGATCACGGGCATCATAAAAGAAGATATAAAAGTTCGTGGTCATAATGCCATTTTTTAAAAAGAAGGTATATGATCCAGGAAGCTCAGTTGGTAAATATAAGATTATAAGATTAATAGGTGAGGGAAGATTTGGTGTATGTTATTTAGTTGATTTTAATGGCAAAGAATATGTACTAAAGGTAATAAAGTCCAAAGCCATTAAGAAGAGTGGTAACAAAATTATATTTGAAGAAGAGATACTTTCAATTATTAATTATCCTTTAATTCCTAAAATAGTAGATACAATTAAAGATGATAAGATCTATGCATATATTTTGGAATATAAAAGAGGAAAGACAATAGAAGATATGATTTTTGGAGATAAGCATATATTTACCCCAGATGAAATTTTTAATATAGGAATTAAGGTAATAGAAATAATAAAATATCTTCATGAACGTAATATTGTGCATAGAGATATACGGGTGCCTAATGTAATTATTAATGGTGATGAGGTTTATCTTATTGATTTTGGTCTTGCAAGAATAATAAACAATGATAAATACATTCCACCAGTTGATTTTTTATATTTAGGGCATTTACTTATTCATTTATATTATTCTTCTTTTGAAAAAACTAATAAAAAATCAAAACCTTGGTATGAAGAACTGGAATTATCTAAAGGGGAATTAAAATTTCTGAGAAAGTTATTAGAATTAGATGATGCATATAGAAGCATTTATGATGTAGAAGGGGATTTCAAGGAATTAAAAGTTGTACAAGATCACTAAAAGGATTATAGATATATAATTTAACTAAGCAGGCCATGAACTTGTAAAAGGTTTGTAGGCTGGGCCTTAATTGGCAGCAGGATAGTAATGAACCTGTGGGACAATAAAATGTTCCACTTTTTTTTATATCAATTTTAAAAATCCCCCCAATTTAAATATCTGGAGATATTTAAAAAAAGTAAAATGGAGGTAATTATTATGAGTAAACAAAAAATACAGGATTATCAAGGACTTACCACTTCTAAAGCAAAAGAACTTCAGGAACAGTTTGGTAAGAACGAGCTTGTGGCTGAAAAAAAGGAAAGTTTTTTACACAAGATTTTCCATGTCATTAGTGAGCCAATGTTTGTATTGTTAATTGTAGCATCTATAATATATTTTATTTTAGGAGAGCCAAAAGATGGTGCTATTATGCTTGTTTTTGTTGTTGGAATGATTAGTATTGAGGCAATTCAAGAATGGAAAACGGATAAAACATTAAATGCTTTAAAAGATTTATCAGCTCCACATATAAAAGTTCTTCGTGATGGAGAGGAAAAGATAATTAATAGTGCAGATTTAGTACCAGGAGACATTATGTTTATAGCTGAAGGTGTTAAGGTGCCTGCAGATGGCGCAGTAATAAAAGCAAGTACTCTTTGTGTTGATGAGTCATCGCTTACAGGAGAAGCTGAGGGGGTATGGAAGACTAGTGATGGCAATAATAAAAATATTAATGCTGATTATTGGCGTAATGATTATTGCTATGCGGGAACTCTTGTTACTCAAGGTACAGGTACCATATTAGTGGACAAGATAGGAGCAGGAACTGAATACGGAAAAATTGGACAAAATATCGTGTCCGCTCCTGAAAATCCAACACCACTTCAAAAGCAAACTGGAAAATTGGTAAAATTATGTGCTGTAATTGCTGCTGTTTTATTTGCGTTTGTTGGTGTTGTTACGTATTTTAATATACCAGATCATAATTTTAGAGACAGAATCATAGAAAGTATTTTATCTGGAGTAACTTTAGCCATGGCTATGATTCCAGAGGAATTTCCAGTTATTCTAACAGTATTTTTATCAATGGGTGCTTGGAGACTTGCAAAAAAACAATCTCTTGTTAGAAAATTACCATCAGTTGAGACTTTGGGTGCTGTTTCTGTTCTTTGTGTTGATAAAACAGGTACAATAACAATGAACAAAATGACAGTTAGAGATATTTGGAGTATAGAAAGTGATACGAAAAAAGTGACACAGATAATGGGAATGGGATGCAAATCGGATGCTTATGACCCTATGGAAAAGTCGATGATATCCTATTGTGAAGAACAAAAAATTACAAAAGATATTCTTTTTGGTGGACAATTGATTAAGGAATATGCTTTTACTGATGAAACAAAAATGATGGGCAACGTTTGGAAAAATAGTGATAGCATTGTGGTAGCAGCAAAAGGATCTCCTGAACGTATATTAACACTATGTAAATTGCCAGATTATGAAAAAAAAATAGTGGAAGATAAAATAAGAGAAATGTCTAGCCAAGGGCTTCGTGTTATTGCGATTGGACAAATGTTATTAGACAGTGAAGAGGATATACCTGATACAATTAATGACTGTAGCTTGCAGCTTTGTGGAATAGTTGGTCTTGCTGATCCTCCAAGGGAGTCAGTAAAAGAAGATATTGAAACATGTACTAAAGCTGGGGTTAGAGTTGTTATGATAACAGGTGATAATGGAATAACTGCTAGTTCTATTGCTAAACAAATTAATATGCCCAATTGTGATAAAATAATCACTGGGGATGAGATTAATAAAATGAGTGATAATGAACTTCAAGAAAGGGTTAAAGATGTAAGTATTTTTTCTAGAGTTGTTCCGGAGCACAAAATGAGAATAGTTAAAGCATTCAAAGCAAATGGAGAAATAGTTGCAATGACTGGCGATGGAGTTAATGATGCTCCTGCTCTTAAATATGCGGATATTGGTATTGCAATGGGAAAACGTGGCTCAGAAGTTTCAAGAGAGGCAGCAGATTTGATTTTACTTGATGATAATTTTTCAACTATAGTTGACACTATTAAAGATGGCAGAAGAATTTATGATAATATTAGAAAAGCAGTTGGATATGTATTTACTATTCACATTCCGATTGCGTTTGCTGCATTGCTTGCACCTATATTAGGAATAAATCCTGCAAGCCTTCTATTACTTCCATTACATGTTGTATTGCTTGAACTTGTAATTGATCCAACTTGTTCAGTAGTATTAGAACGTCAACCTGCTGAAGGTGATATTATGAAGAGAGCACCACGAAATCCAAATGAAAAGCTTATAACAGCAAAAGGTCTTTTCAAAAGTGTTGCACAAGGCTTTGTTATATTTGGAGCATCATTTGGAACTTACTTTGTATTTTTAAACAATAATATAGATAATGCGCCATTAGCAAGAGCAATTGGATTAACAATTATATTACTCTCTAATTTATTATTAGTTCAAGTAAACAGTTCTGATTCAGAATTTGCAATTAAATCATTTATTAAACTCAAAACGGATAAGGTGATGTGGCTTGTTAGCTTAGGCACTATTATTGGTTTAATGTTAATATTATATACTCCTCTAAATAATTTTTTAAAACTTGCACCATTATCTTTTAGTCAGTTAATTATGGCATCTATCATATCAATAGCATCTGTTTTTTGGTATGAAATTGTAAAAGTATTTAAGTATATTAAAAACAAGTGAGTTAAATAAAGCGTTCATAGCAGAAATTACAAATAGTTAAATATAATTAAAGGACTAGAATAAGGTTATTGATTAAAATCTTATTTTGGTCCTTTTTCAGTATAGTCTATATGTATAAAAATGATTATAGTTTCATCATTATAATCTATTAGGAAATGAATAGTTAAGAATAAAATAACACTATATTTTCATTGGATGGATGTTTGCATAGTATGTTTATTTGTATATTAATTAATGGTGTCTCCAGTTCTAGTTTCCATAACAACTTTATCATAGACATTTTAATGAGTATGGCTATGGTGATGAAAATGTAAATATCAAATGCGTATTTATGGTTGTAATAGGTGCACCAAAGCACAATTTATAAGACTAAAACATAATATGATTTTGAAATACTAAATTAAGGAAGAAAAAATATGTATAATGATAGAATGTATTCAGTAGATTACTATCCTGAAATATCTGGTTATGACTCAGATGATATATGTAAGGAAGATATTAGGAAGCAGGCTAGTTCTTTTGAAATGGCCGATGACTCCAGACGAAGCTCTTAAAATTAACAAAGAAGAATTAAAATGGCTACTTATGGGATATGAAGTTAGAACTAAGTCTAAATTTAAGCCAATTGAAGTAAGAAACAGCTTTTAAAATGCTTACAAAGTTGGTATAAATAAACTCCAATACGTTTATTAATTAATACAAAATTTTGAAATAGAAAAATAATTTTTTTATTTATCTAATTTTTAATTTTCAAGTTATACTATATAAAAATAAAGGAGTTGAATTATATGAATGTGATAGAACAATATTGTTACAAGCATAATTCTTGCAATAATTGCAAGTACAATGTAATGGAGCAAATGGAACAATCTTTGATGTTCGAAATGAATGATATAAATAGAAGTACTCACTATCATTGGGAAGAGGGGGAGGAGTATGAAGAAATAAAAAAATCCCTAGAATACTACATGAATGTAGTAGAATGTTATTTAGAAGATGATGTGAGTGGGCATTATAATTACTGTAACAATTGTAAAAGTAAAGAGAGAGTAGAAAAATTTAGAGAATATTTTGATAAAATGATTAAGATAATTAATAGTCAACGATATTATTATGGAGAAAAACTGCAAAGAATTTATTTTCTACAAGATGATTATCACGAAGATTGTACTGGATTTTTTGCAGAAAGGGGTATTTTTTAAGAATATTATAAAAATTCGTAAATAAAAAAATTCAAAGTATTTATTAGTGTTTTATACAAAATAAATGTAATTTACATGAAATACATTATAATTTAAATTAAGAGTTTTCTTTATATAAATTTCAACAATATATTAAAACATAGTTAGTATTTTCTACATTAATAAATAAATGTAAAAATGCTTAAAATACTGGGCTAACTAATTATCTACTGTACTTTTGTTATCCATACGAAGAATTTGGTGATATGGATGAATGTTGCAATGGAAAATACAGTTCAGAACAAGGACATGCTAGAGAAATGTATTCAATGGTCAGAAAACATTCCAGATCAACTGCGTGTCAAGACTACCAAATAATTATTTATATATAAAATCATACCCAACAAAGAATGTAAACTTTTCTGCTGGGTTTATTTTATCACTTAAATTACTCTACCGCTACGCATCGATTCTTTGACGCTTACGTTGCATTAAAAGACAACGACTTGTATAATTTCATATTAAAGTTACCTTAAACTGAATATAATATGTTAAATTATTTGTTTGTATGAATACTTATGTGGTTATGCTTAGAGTTTTTAATATTTAAATTTAATTTTAACAGTTCTAAAAAATTTTGAATTACCATTCTTGCTGAATATTTCACGTATCGGAAGACACCGATTCGCTTCTCGAAACCGATAGTTCACACTAATAAAACCACTTTAAATTTCATATAAATTTGCCTAAAGAGACCATTAATTCACGCTTGAAAACCACCTCTTTTGACAAGAATTATTAAGGAAGTCCGTAGGACTATCAAATTCTATCAGAAGGGAGCCAGACATATGGCTAATAAAATCAATGTTAAGCTGATAATGGAGCTTAAGGCATCTGGATTATCGCAGAATGTAATTGCAAAGACCAGGCACATATCAAAAACTTCTATATGCGATGTACTAAATATCGCAAAGGAAAAGCAAATTTTCTACGATGACATTAAAGATAAACCTGACGATGAAGTATACCGTCTCTTTTATCCAGATAAGTTTGCTGTAGAAACAATGTTTAAAGTACCCGACTATGACTACATTCACAACGAACTGAAAAGAGTTGGTGTAACACTAAAACTCTTACATCAAGAATATAGGGATTTCTGCAACAAAGAGGGCTTAATTCCTGTGGGATACACTAAATTTACAGAGGGCTATAGCTCATACATTAATCAGTGCAATCTCTCCAATCATTTAGAACATAAACCAGGTCAGACGGTGGAAGTAGACTGGAGTGGCAAGCTTATGGAAATCGTGAATGTTGATACTGGTGAAATTACAAAGGTACATCTTTTTGTAGCATGTCTACCATATAGTCAATATGCTTATGTAGAGCCTACTCTAGATGAAAAGCAAGATACTTGGCTTAGATGTCATATCCATATGTACGAGTTTTTCTCAGGTGTTCCTGTAAAAACTGTATGTGATAATCTTAAGGCGGGAGTTGTTAAACATCCGAAAGAAGGAGATATTATACTCACAGATGCTTATGAAGCCTTAGGAAGTCACTATGTTACAGCTATCATGCCGACTGGAGTGAGAAAACCTAAACAAAAAAGTTCCGTAGAAGGTACGGTTGGCAAAGTGGCAACTGCCATAATTGCTAAGCTAAGACAATGTACTTTTTATTCTCTATATGAATTGAAAGAAGCTGTTTCAAAGGCTTTGAAAGGATTTAATGAGGCACCTTTTCAGAAACGTCAATACAGTAGAATTGAAGTGTTTGAAGAAGAAAGAAAGTATCTTCGGGCACTTCCTGCAGTACCTTACGAAGTAGCCGCTTGGGAGTACAATCATAAGGTTTATCCTAACAGCCATGTATGCGTTTGTAAGAATTATTACTCTGTACCTTTTGCTTTTGCCGGTCAGTATGTGGATGTGAAGCTAACAGATAGTATTGTAGAAATATATAACCGACATCAGCGTATTTCTACGCATCCTAGGTTTCCGCTTTATGTGAGTAACAAATATTCTACCCACAAAGAAGATATGCCTGATGCCTTTAATCAACCAGAAATGAATGATATAAGGTTGAGACAATGGGCAGCAAGTATAGGTACTCACACAAGCGAAGTTATTGAACGTATATTTAAAAGTGTAACCATAAAAGAACAAGGATATAACTCTGCATTATCAGTTTTAAAATTAAGTAAGAGTTATTCGGAAAAGCGACTTGAAGTTGCATGTGAAATAGCATTGCCTATGACACGCATACCTCGCTATAGACAGCTTAAGTCCATTCTCGCAAGTAATCAAGATATCATCTATCTTGAAAAGAAAAATACCCACCTTAAATCTATACAATCAAACTCCAATACTCATGGATATGTGAGAGGTTCTGAATACTACGGAGGTGGCAGGTATGATTAGTGATGAAACAAAACGTAAGCTTCGAGAGTTAAACCTTGATGAAATGGTTGATATATTAAAGATACAGGATGATAATCAATCGCTCTATCTAACTATGACCTTTGATGAAAGAATAACTTTAGCTATTGACGGTCTATATCAGGGTAAAAACAATAAGCGCTCCGTGCGTTTAATGAAGCAGGCCAAATTCAGATTTACTGATGCAGATGTAAATTCGATTTACTATGCAGATAGAGGTCTTGATAAAAATCAAATTCTTGAGCTTTCAACCTGTCAATACATGCGTAATAACTTTAGTATTGTTCTTAACGGCTTCACAGGCTCTGGTAAAACCTTTTTAGCTTGTGCATTAGGCAAAGTCGCCTGTAGGCAGTTATATCGAGTACGCTATATAAGAATGCCAGAACTCCTAGAGCTTCGGACCGAGGCAACTTTGCAAGGCAAAGGGATCGGAAAGTTGGTAAACAAATTTTCTAACTATAATCTACTGATTCTGGATGAATGGCTACTTCAAGAATTATCCGATGATGACGTCAGATTTATTTTTGAGCTTACTGAGAAACGTTATGATTGTCATTCTACCTTATTTTGTACTCAATACAAGGTGTCAGATTGGCATACTCGCTTGGGAGGTGGAACTATGGCTGATGCTATTTTAGACCGTATAGTACATAAATCAATTCGTATTGATACAGGGAGCATGAACATGAGAGAGTACTTCTCTACTAAAGAAATTTAGTTATAAAGGCACCGCCTTTAGGCGGTGCTTATAAGTGAATAGGTGGTTTCTTTACTGTGAATAGATAGTTTCAATAATATGAACCTATGGTTCTAATGTGGCGTAATAATCACTTGCATTTAATCTGTGATTCTATAATCATATTTCAGCCCTTCCTTTGTGAAATTTGATTTAAGATGATAATATTGAGATACCAAATGATGATATTTCCAGATAAATTGGATGTCGAAAAATGACTTGTAATAACTAGGTGTAGATTTTCTAATTAGATATTTCAAGTAAATGATAAAACAAATATAAAAATGGAGGTGATTTATGAGTTGTATTATAAAGACATACATAGGTAATTATGAATTGTCTATGTTACTTAATGAAGTTAAGAAAGATATTATTTTATTGTAACGATTCTGATATTAATATTTTTTTAGTATATGACGAAACAAGAATAAAAAATATAGATGATTTAATATCTGAAATATCAGTGGAATGTCAATTAAAATATGGCATTATGATAAATATATATGATATGAGAATCAGTTATAATAATAAATACAAAAATATATCTCCTTTAATTATAAATGTAGAAAGAGAAGGTGTGGGAATTTAACATTGGTAAACAATAGTTATATATATTCCCATGTAAGGATTATTAGTTTTATAATATTTTTTGTTTGGCAAAATGTAACTATTTTCAATGTAAATTCAAAATAGCAGGTTTTGCTTTTTTGTTTGAATTTATTTTTGTAATTTAATTATAGATATTTGTGAATTTATACTCCAAATAAACTAATTAATAATGTTATAAGTATTATCTATTTTCTTATAAATGGATTATGTTTCTTAGGAAGTTTAGAAATTAGATTTTTATCCCAAAATATTTTAATATCAATATGTAATATTTTGCATATACAATAAAGTTCATAGTCATATAATTCTCGTGTTCCATTTTCAATTCTAGATATAGCAGATTGATCCATTTTTAATCCAAATAAATTAAGTTTACCTGCTAAAGTTTCTTGCGACATTCCAATTTTAATTCTAGAATTTTTGATAAAGTCACCAGAAATATTTTTTATATTATCCATATTTTTCAATATACCACCACCATTATGAGATATGAATATATTTTACAAGATTGAACAAGACTATATTATGTAGTAACTACATAACGAAAAAATTTTTATTTTATGGAGGTGATTTATTATGAATGTATTTGTACCTAAAGTTCAAGCAGTTGCAATGTTTAAGGAGATTGCATTGAATATAAAGAATCCTAGTGAAGTAGTTAGGGAAGGGATTAGTAATTGTTACGATGCAGATGCAAAAAATATTTGGATTATTATCAAAAGAGATTTGTCTGCAGATTTAGAAATTATAATACGTGACGATGGCAATGGTATGAGGATTGATGATATACATTCATTTTTTAATCTTGGTGACTCTAAAAAGGTATTACAAAATATTGGTGAAAAGGGATTGGGAACAAAAACATTCTTTAAAAGCAAAAAAATAGTTATTAATACTAAGTGCTGTGACGAATCTGGATATACAGCAACTATGGAAAATCCATGGCAGAATTTATTAGATGGAAAAGTACCACAATATAAAGTTTACGATAGAGATGACTTGGAAAATGGTACAGAAATTATTATTAGTGGTTATGTGGTTGATAATCCAGAGAAATATTTTAACTATTATAATTTGAAGGATTATATATTATGGTTTACGGCTGGAGGGAATTATAAAAATATTTTTGCAAACTACTTAATACTTCAGAATAAAGTGAAAGATATGAACAAATCACCTAAAATTCACATTAAGGATGAAATACTAGATAAGCAATGTCAAATGACAGGTGTACATCAATTTACCCCCCCTAATGAAAATCCAAGGGAAGATGTTAATAATAAAAAATATAAGAGGAGTGTAAATTATTGCAGGGCGTTTGGGCCTTTCCATAAGGAAACTACAATAAATGGCGAATATGTTTCATTACAAATGTATGGTACTATTTCAGGGGTAAATTGTAGAAAAAAGATATGTAAATTAAAGCAATCTGAAACTTATAAATCCAGATTTGGATTGTATCTTTGTAAAGATTTTATACCTTTTGAAAAAGCAAATTTTTTATTAGGAGATGAGCAATATTATCACTATCATCTGTTGGTTAATTCTCAGAATTTCGAGTTGACAGCAGACAGAAATAGCATTAGTAATATGGATGATATTAAGGTGAAATGGATTTTTAGTCAAATCCAAGAAATATTTAGAGAAAGCATCAAACCAATTGCAGAAAAGGAATACTTCAGTATGCGAAAAGAGGAAGAAGAAGCATTTGATGCAGAATGTAGAATCAGGGCAATGAATCAATACATAAAGAAAATAGACTTAGTAGATAATCTTTATATCAATGATATACCAATAAAAAAAGTACCACAAAGTGAGTATGAAGTTGCATTATTATTTGCTGCTATACTATCAAATGAAAATACAAAAATATTAATTGAGGATATAATGAATATAATTTCATATTCTGGTAGAATGACAACAGATACAATTTGCACAGATAGTGATAATAAAATTGCTTTAGTTGAAATAGAATATAAATTAAGTAATATTTTTAAACATAAACATCCGATAGAGACTTATGATTATGTTGTTTGTTGGAAAATTGATTTGGAACAAAATGTGATTAATCAGGTAAATAATGTAAAAACAATATTAGTTAGTGAAGGGGAGGAAAAATATATTGTAACTGAAAAAAATAAAAAAATGAAGGTAATTGAATTAAGTTCTATATTGAATAAACAATATAGAAGATAAAAATTATTAATAATTTAAATAACATAAAATTATAAATTTATGTTTATTTTATTGGAATGTTTAATTTATAATTTTTATATGAGAAAATTTTATGTATAAGTTACTTATTAGTTCTTATCAAAATATAGTATATATACTTTGATTTACAATACTATAAATTGAACATTACTATTATTTATTTGAATTCTGTAAAATGATCAATATGGAGAATTTAGAAATGTAAATGATATTTTTTATGATAACATGAATATAGATATAAATTTGAGTAGATTTAAAATATATATTTCTCAACTTTTAGAAAATGATGCTTTTAGTGAAGAAAAAAGATGAAATATTAGCATTATAAAGAGTTAAAAAAATATTGGGTCTATTATAACAACAAATCATGATACATTATATAGAAGAAAATTTTGAATTTATATTGGTTTAGTAGAGGGGATTTGATAAATTTTAGGGATAAAAAATCAACTGATTATAGAAGAGTGTTATGTGCAAATGATTAGATAAAGTATAAAAAGGAAAAGATTCACATGTTATATAACTATCTAATTTTAAATATATTGTATTAGATTGGTAGAAGATATTGGTACTATTTTGATTATTTATAACAATTGTTCATTGGACAAAAAATAAAAATAATCAATTTTTGATAATTGTGTTATAACGGACTTCATATGGAGAAGGCTTTATACTTGAAAAATTAGAAGGTGATGGGTTAGCTTTTGTCCACGCTGGAGGAACCATAACAAGAAAAGATTTAATGCCAGGTCAAACTCTAAGAATAGATACAGGATGTCTTGTTGCAATGACAAGAGATGTTCACTATGATATCGAATTCGTAGGAGGAATAAAAAATACTCTATTTGGAGGAGAAGGTTTATTCCTAGCTACACTAACAGGACCAGGTTCTGTTTGGGTACAAAGTCTGCCATTCTCAAGACTTGCTTCAAGAGTATTTGCAGCTTCAGGTATGCATGGCGGCGGAAGAAAAGATGAAGGAAGTATATTAGGTGGCTTAGGAAACTTTTTAGATGGTGATGGTTTTTAATAATTTCAGGGGTTGAGAGGTGTGTCAAAAAAGAAAAATT
Source organism: Clostridium manihotivorum (assembly GCF_004015185.1). Taxonomy (GTDB): domain Bacteria; phylum Bacillota; class Clostridia; order Clostridiales; family Clostridiaceae; genus Clostridium_AR; species Clostridium_AR manihotivorum. Next base: position 2,011,114 of record NZ_CP025746.1, read on the forward strand.
ACAAGCACTATCAAAGTGGTGGTAGTAATTATGATAATTTAGGTGATGACTTAAAGAAGCTAGGTAATGATATAAAAAACATATATAAAAAAGTGGATTATAAACTACCTATGAAGATAAAGAGAAGTACAAACCTTTTTAAATACCTCATAATATCAGCTATAATAGTACTTTTGGTTTTTACCAGAATAGGCATACCAATTGCAATTTTAATTTTGATTGCTGCACTATATATGAGCAATCGAAGATAATTTAGGCTGCTTTAGCGACTTTTTTATGAATATAGCCATTTCTTGCTTTTAAGAATTTTAGCAACAGACCTTCAATTATATTAAGGTTTATGCTTTATACTATATAGCTGGAAGTGGCTATAAAGCTTTAAAAGTAGACTTTGCCAGGATAATAAAATTAAATGGGTGGTAATCTGATGCTTAGACAATCTTACGCAAAGAATTAACATGATTTTGTCATATTAGATGGCTGAAACTTTAAGCTCACTACGCTTGGGCATAAAAGACATTTAATTTAATTGCTTGATCATATAGAATCTTCTGTTTATCCACTTTATTTTAGCGCTATTCTTAAATATTGCCTGAGTTTTAAGGTATTAAAGATAAAGATATGGAAGCTATTTCTAACATTGAGGAAAACCTCCTATAAAAAATTATTTGCTTTATATAAAGTTATATGTTAATATAAATCTTGCGAGTAAGCCAGACAATCGCTGCTGACGACAGTCAGGAGAGGAAAGTCCGAGCTCCGCAGGGCAGGGTGCTGGATAACGTCCAGTCGAGGTGACTCGAAGGAAAGTGCAACAGAGATATACCGCCAGAATTCTTTTTAAGAATGAGCATGATATTTATATCATCTGGTAAGGGTGGAAAGGCGAGGTAAGAGCTCACCAGCGTGATGGCGACTTCACGGCTCTGTAAACCCCACCTGGAGCAAGACCGAATAGAGAGGCATTATGGGATTGCCCGTCCCGCCTCTGGGTGTGTCGCTGGAGCCTATTGGCAACGATAGGCCTAGATAGATGATTGTCTAATACAGAACTCGGCTTACAGACTTATCTCGCACATTGAAAACACTAGGTTTATGCCTAAGTGTTTTTTTATTTGCCATTCTAAAATATTATTTAATTTATTGGTAGCTTCTTTCTGCATTTCTAGATCTACGTGTGAATAAATGTTAGCAGTTGTAGACATTTCTTTATGTCCTAATCTTTCTTGAACAACTTTCATAGATACTCCTTACTTTAGAAGTAGGGTTGAATTGGTGTGCCTTAAATCATGAAGTTTAATATGTTTTTTTATATTTGCAGCACTATCTAATTTCTTTAACTTTAAGTTTCCTAACTCAACTATTAAATTTATATGTGCCCGGTCCCCCAAGAAACCCCGATTATCAAAGAATTATAAATTAAGTTCGATATAGAAACCCTATTACAAATTACTTTTCTTCTGTCTAGCCTTTTTTGAGAAGATTAATAGGCAAGAGGAACGGAAGGAATTATAGATGAAACTTAGATACTTATGAAGTTTCTGAGGCAATTGCTTATGTAAATAATGAGGTTGCTTTCCTATATAGTACTGCTAGTTGGAAGCATATTGGACTTGTAAGTTATAGAAGTGGAATTTTAGAAAATCGTCAGCGGCAAGAAAAATAATGAGAGAATAGGGTGTGAAAATTCACTGACCTGGAGTGTCTTTTTGTGAAAAATATAGAATTATAGAATAAATATATATCTACAATATATTGATTATATACAAATAAATGTAAAATGATATAATTAGAGTACGAGATTGAAAAAAATGTATTTAGAATGAGTGCAGAATATAGCGCTGTATGATATTTATAAAATAAACATAGAAATATTTTTTATGAAAATTATTAATATTTTTTACATTCTAATTGAATTTTAGGAAACCATAAATTATCGTTTCCTAAGTATATAAGGATAGGTGGATAATGTGAAAAAAATAAAAGCACTTGCAAAATACGAACTTATCAATTTAAGAAGAGGAAAGCTTATTTGGATTATTGGAGCTTTATACATATTTGGAATTCAGCAATCTGTAGATAGTATGAGAACTTCAGGTAAGATATTTTTATCGGTAGTAGGATTAATTAGAATTTCGTGGCTACCTCTTAATTTTATAATGGTGCCGTTATTATTATTAATAGTAATGATTGGGGAAAGCTCAAATGAAGTTTTTGAGAGCTTAGATATTACTTATAAGGATATAATAAAAGGTAAATTGCTTACAGCTGCAGTTATCGATGCAATATTGCTTGCAACCAATATGATAGTATTTTTGTTTTTTAGCATAATCAGTCATGGGACCTTAGGTTATATATTATATGAAAGTCTAGGTTATATAGTAAATACTTTAATTTATTTAGTAGTATGTACTTGTATAGGTTTATTCATTGGACAGGTAGTTAATAAGTTAGTTTATCAAATGATTGGATATCTATTAGTACTTTTGGAGTTTGGGTTTTTATGCAATTTCTATAAATTGCAGAATCAGATCTTTCCGTTAATTGATATAAAAACATTTCCAGGGATATTTGATGTTATAAGCTACGATAAGAGTTATTTATATCATAATATTTTCTGGTTAGGAGTAAGCTTTATTCTTGTGATGATTTCTTATTTATTTGTTAGAAGTAGGTATAAAAAAGGTGGCTTAGGGATTAAGTTAGTATCTATAATAATTGCTGGTTTATTATGTGCTTACTTAGGAATAAGTATAAATTCTATGAAGCCTGATTTTTATAATATAGAAGAAAGACCGGACTTTGAGCATTTAAGTGCGGAACATACTTATAGAGAGGGAACTTTTTTTAGTAGTAGTGAAAGTGGTTATTACGTTGACAGCTACAATATGAATATAGATATAGATAATAATTTGAAAAATGATTGCTTGATAAACGTAAAATTCAATAAATCTAATATAAAATCTTTAGAATTTGGATTATATAAATCTCTAAATATATCTAAGTTAGAAATTGACAATAAAGCAATTGATTTTCAAAGGACTAATAATAGCGTTATTCTTAAATTGCCAAGAACGTATAAAAGTGGGGAATCGATTCAGTTAAGGATATCATATGATGGAAAGATAAATCTAACATGGTCAAATGGAGAAAATATGTTTTTTGTTAGAAATAATTCATTATTCTTAGCGGATGTTTTTGAATGGTATCCCAAATTGAATGATAGTAATGAGAAAAATTTTGAAGTAAATGTAAAGTATGCTAGCAAAAATAAAATTTATTCAAATTTAAATGAGTTAAGTAAGAATGGCAGTCATACATTTATGGGAAAAGATATAGAGATGTTTTTGATTAGTGGTAATATTTCTGAAAGAAAATATAAGGATTATTTATTCATAGGCAATCAGGAATATATAAAAAATAATGATCAATGTGATGAGTTAATAGATTATTTAAAAAAGACAAATATAGATACTAAAAAAGTTATTTTATCACCGTTTATTCCTGGATTATCAAAAATGGACAAACCGTATGATGGCGCATTTTTATGGCCTTCACACGATTAGGGAGGAGAGAAAATGACATTACTAAGAGTAGATAATTTAAGTTATAAATATGGCAAACTAGATGCTTTAAAGAATATTTCCTTTGAAGTAGAGGATGGATTGATAGGAGTATTGGGTCCTAATGGCGCTGGGAAGAGTACAACGATGAAACTAATTACTACTTTATTTAATATTCAGAGTGGTGAGATATTTTTAGATGACTTAAATTATAAAAAGGATTTGAAAAAGGTTAGAAAAAGGATTGGGTATCTACCACAAGATTTTACTACCTATGGAAATTTGACTGGTAGGGAGTTCCTTGAAATAGTAGGTACATTGAAATTAGAGTGGAGTAAAGTGGATATTAAAAAGCATATCGATAGTATTATTGAAAAGCTAGATATGAGCAAATTTATTGATAGAAAGTTCAAAGAATATTCTGGAGGAATGAAACAGAAGTTAGGTTTTGCCCAAGTTATGATTGGAGATCCTAGTTTAATTGTTGTTGATGAGCCTACTGTAGGGCTAGATCCTGAGCAAAGAAATGTAATAAGAGAATTATTTCCTATGATAAGTCAAAACCGTATAGTATTAGCCACAACTCATATTGTAGAGGATATTGAATTTTATTGTAAGTACTTAATTGTTATAAAAGATGGTCAAATTATATATAAAGGTACTAAAAAAAATTTTGTGGAAGAAATAAAAGATACTGTCTGGGAAACAGATGTAAACTCAGATGATTTACCTAAGATTCTAGAACAAGGCAAGGTAATAACTACTATTCACCCAAATGAGATGTATCATATAAAATATATTAGTAGTAATCCACTTACTGATAACTCGGTTAAAGCATCTATAAGTTTGCAGGATGCATATATAGCCCATAGTAAAATGCATGAGAAGTAATGGAGTGTATTTATGATTAGATTTTATCTTAAGGTTATTAATAATATATTTATTAAAAATTTGCTTTATATAATTTTTGCAGTTGTCGTACTTTTTAATATACTTATAAGGGTGATGCCATATAAGTTCATCAACATTTCCACAATGTTTCAAGGTGTAGCTGTTACAAAAAAAGTCCCTAATGAACTATATATGTACTGTGATGTATATTTATTACTTCTTTTTGTTATTTTAATATTTTTTACTTTAGGTGTGGACTTCAATAATAGTATGGAAGATATATCCTTGGCTATTGGGGGAAGTAGAACAAACAAATTTATGATTAGAAAACTAATCTCAATATTATTAGTGTATTTCTTCTTATACAGTGTATCTTTCTTTAATATTTACTACTTATACAAGAAGATACTACCAAGTAGTTATATATTGACTCCTATTTTAGAAGTTTTATTTTATTCAATTGTAACTAACTTGTTTATAATATCTCTAAGTCTATTTATATTATTTATCTCAAGAGATATAGCTGTAAGCACATCGCTAATTACAGTTTATTATTTAATTGAAGAAGCTTTATGGAGATGTAAAGTTATGGGGACAAGTGGAATACTAGGACACATCTACCAATACACAGACTACAAAAAAGGGGAACTCTTAGAGGTTAAGGTAATATATATAATACTTTCAATTATTTTATTAACTTTAACTTTTATTATGACCCAAAGGAAGGCATCTTACAGTATTATAAAAAAAGGTTTTCAATTAAAGAAATAATTAAATATAAAATATTGTTATGGAAACAGAGAGTAATTGTAAGAGTTCCTTTAAATAGAATGGAACTCTTTTATATTAATGACTAAACAAATATAACCTAAGAAACTACTATTCTACAAAAAACGATATTTTATTTATATTAAAGGATGTTTATTTTATTAAGAAAAAGAAGAGGTAAGTATAATGAAAAAAAATAACTTATACTTTAGTATTTTTTCTATAACTGTATTTGTTGTTTATGCAGCTGTTAGCTTTATTTCTTTTAACAAATTCGAATCCTATATAGTACTTATTGGACTTTTATATTCATTAGCATGTGTGATATTATGCACTTTTTTACACGAATTAAGTCATGCTATAGCAGCTAAGATCTTGGGAGAGGTACCTTATAACATATATTCAATACCTTTTGCCTTTGAAAAAACAGTTGGGAGATGGAAAATAAAAGAAGTAAGCTTTGAAAACAGAGGTAAACTTGGATGTGTAAATATTAAATTATCTAAAATCAGTTCTAAAGAGGCTTACAGGAAAAGTATATTAAAAATGTCAATTATCAATATAGCGGGGCCAGTGGGGAGTTTTATAATGGCAGGAATACTTATAGCTATCCTTAATTTAGTGGACTATAAATTGTATTGCTTTATAGTAGCTCCTCTATTTGTATGCATTTTTATAGGAGTACAAGCTTTACTTATTGGTGATGGCAAGTTTGCTTATTTATATATTATGGACAGGGAGTTTGCTTTGGTAAATTTGTTCAAACAGTACATGTACAATAACGGCGATGAGAATGAATATATGATAAATTTGCTTGTTGGGAGGTTAAAGCAATTAACAAAGGAGGAGCTTACTTACAGTAAAAATCCATATCAGCTATTGATGGGGTACTTGATAGTTCAATACTTTCTGGTACACGATATTGAAAAGCTACCTCAAAAGGCAAAAGACTTTATGGATAATATGATTTCTGAAAAGGAAAGACTAGTGTTAGAGCCTAGGATTAACTATTTAAGTGTTCAGTTCTTTCATTTATTAGTAGTTTATTTTGCATTAAAAGAGAGAATGGGAGAGGCTAAAATGTTATTAGAGTTTTTGAATAAAGCCACAGATCATAGAAATAGTTTCTATAAATATTTTAAATTACGCTCCGAGTATTTTGTAGGAACTTCACTTCCGCATCACAGTATAATTACAGAAATGAAATTATTTAGTGAAAAATTTTTTTATGGTAAGGAAGGTTTCTATATAACTGAAAAGAGTATCCTAAAGTTAGGTTATGCTTTAAAAGAAGTGCGATAAATATTTATTTTTTGCTATTTTAAAGTCTCTGTGCTTTTACCATATTAAGCCATAATTGAAGTATAAAATAATAATGGTATTGCATTAAAACGTGGTGGGCTTTTTATGATATGTGAATAATTAGGATGCACTTGATTGTTGAAGATTATAATAAACATATATCTACAACACAGAAAAGTTTAAGTAGTTAAATGACATTGAGTGTATTCTAATCAAGTGATATAATGGTAAATATTAGGGCAATATATAATGTTTTTTATCAATAATAGGCTCGGAATAATCAATTATTTATTTGATCATATTGTTAGTAAGCGACAATAAGTATGACGATTAGTTAGGAGATATCTATGGGAACTGATATGTTTTTTTCGTTGAAAAGCGATCTTTTGGAACAGAAGAAAAAAATGATGTAGTATTGAGGAAAGATAAGTATAAGAAAAATGATCATGAAGTTTGGGTTAGTATGGATAAGTGGATTGCAAATCCATATTATCAATCAAATTCAGATTGCGAGGTAAGCAAATTAATTTTAGCTAATAAAAATGAGTTCTATAATGGAGATAGAAACTACGACTTATTCAGTGTACTAGCAAATGTAAGAAATGATAGCAATTTGAGATATATATCTTCTCCAAGGGGACTCCCTTATGATATGTCACCTGAGTTGAAAGACTTTTCATTTATAGATAAGGATGATTTATACTATCACAGCTGGTTATTGGTAAAAGAATTAATTGATTTTGATTGGAATCAACGATATTACTACTATGGGGAGTATTTTAATACAAGAAATACGTGTTCGCTTTTTATTAAAGAAACTATTCCTAAGCTATTAGAATTAGGTGATCCAGAGGATGTAAGAATAATTTTTTGGTTTGGGGAATAAGATGGAATTCTAAAGTAATTAATTAAATGAGATTGAAAGAATATGAAATATTAATCATTAATTAGTAAGAAAATTAGATAGTAGATTTAAGATACTACTACTCTATATTGTTTGATTGTGAAATACGTGAAGATGAGAGAAAATATTGCTATTAAATTGTGCAGACACTGTCTGCACAATTTAATCAAAGTATAATATTATATACCTGAAATATGAATAACTACGAAGTGTTGCAATTTACTTCATCAATAATTAAAATTAAACTTAACGGTTAATTTTGTATTATATTATATATTTATCAGAACAAAGCAATTTTAGAAGAGGTGAAGTAAATGTTAAAGGATAAAATAGTTTTTATAAGTGGAGCTAGCAGTGGTATTGGTGAGGCTGCAGCGGTGAGATTTGCAAAGGAAGGTGCTATCCTTATTATTTGTGCAAGAAATTTAGAAAAGCTTGATGCTTTAAAAGAGCAGTTGGTAAAAGATTATGGAGTTGAGGTTCATACCTATAAGTTAGATGTTCGTGATAAGAAGGCAATTAACAGCGTTTTTGAAAGTATGCCTGAAAGGCTAAAAAATATAGATATATTGGTGAATAATGCAGGTCTTGCTCAAGGTCTAGAGAAGGTTCAGGAAGAAGATATGGAAGACTTTGATGTTATGATAGACACAAATATTAAGGGCCTTTTATACCTTACTAGAAAAGTAGTTCCTATCATGATTAACAATGGAAGAGGGCATGTGATAAATATAGGGTCAACTGCAGGTATAGTCGCATATCCAGGAGGTACTGTTTATTGCGCTACAAAGGCTGCAGTAAAATTTATAAGTGATGGCTTGAGAATGGATGTAGTTGATACTCCTATTAAGGTAACTAATATACAACCTGGTATGGTGGAGACTAACTTTAGTGTGATAAGATTCCATGGTGATAAGGAAAAAGCTGATGCTGTTTATGAAGGAATTGAGCCATTAACAGCAGAGGATATAGCAGACGTAATACTTTATACTGCTTCTGTACCTGCACATGTACAGATCTGTGAGGTTACAGTAACTCCAACTCATCAGGCTACTGCAGGAGTAGTGCATAAAGAAAAAGTTAGTAAATAGGGGTTAATGACTTATTTTAGAACATTCTGGATATACATCGCTAGTGTTCAGGAAAAATAGAGCTAAATAGTTTGGCTATAGGTTGAACTAGCTAGCTCTTTTTTTTACCTGAAAATTTCTCAATAGCATTATAAAGTTCTTCTAATAATACTTTTAGTTAAAGCAATAACACTTGTTGAAGCCATACAATTATTATTTAGCAATCTGTACAGAAAATCTAGGGAAAATATAATATAAACTTGGTATTATAACTGATTTATCTTTCTATACTTTTTCTATATACATTGATATAATGACATAAAAAGATATATAAGCAGTAGGATTTATAATAAGTTTTGTTCACAAATTAATTGCAGTATGGTGGTTTAATTTGGCGCAGGTTTCAGGTAATCTAAAGAATGAAGATAAAGGGAAAGGAGTAGAAGAATGGTATATGTAATTGTTTTTTTAGTATTACTATGTATAGCAATAGCATTGTTTATAAACTTAAGTCCTGTTTTCGGGGGGAAAGCTAATAAAGAGCTTTACAAGCATTTAGCTAATTACTCTAATGGAAAATTTGTCAATGAAAGTGACACAAAAATGAATATGGGAGCCTCCAGTGGTTTTTCAATGCTTAAAGACTCTGTAAAGGATAATAATGAGAGAAATCCTATTGGGAAGATTCCTGTTTCTGCTATTGATTGGGAGAAAATTAGAAGTGAAGAGGATAGCTTAACTTGGTTAGGACACTCTGCTTTTTTACTTAGCGTAGATAATAAAAAGCTTCTTTTAGATCCAATGCTTGGAGCTATTGCATCTCCTGTTTCCTTTGCAGGAAGTAGAAGATATAAATATAGTGAGAATATGTCACATGTTATTGATGAAATGCCAGATATTGATGCGGTTTTTATTACCCATGATCATTATGATCATTTAGATTATCAGTCTATTATTAAGCTAAAAAAGAAAGCTTCACATTTCTTTGTACCTTTAGGGGTAGGCGCTCATTTGATACGTTGGGGTATAACAAAGGATAAAATCACGGAGCTTAATTGGTGGCAGGAAACAAGTTTTGATGATATAAGACTAGCATTTCTTCCTTCTAAGCACTTTTCAGGTAGAGGAATTTTGAATAGAGACACAACCTTGTGGGGAGGCTGGGCTATTTTTGGAAGCCATACAAGTATTTATACCAGCGGAGATGGTGGTTATGGTGAGCATTTTAAGAAGATAGGAGAAAAATATGGTCCTTTTGATATTACCTTGATTGAAGGAGCTCAGTATGATAGACGTTGGTCTTCAGTACATATGATACCAGAAGAGTCCGTTCAGGCTCATTTAGATGTAAAGGGAAAGAATATGATGCTAATGCATTGGGGGGCCTTTACCTTAGCCTTTCATGGCTGGAAGGAACCAGTGGAAAGAGCTTCAAAGGAAGCAGAAAAATCAGAGGTTAATTTAATAGCACCTAAAATTGGTGAAACTGTAATATTGGAAGCTGATCTAAACAGGACTTTTTCTCCTTGGTGGAACTATTAAACATGAAGAACCTTATATACGGTTGATTTATTAGAAGAGGAGCAAACTTAATGAACATAGATGATTTAATCATATATAATAAGACAATACCTAAGAGGGCAGGAAAGTATTCGGAATTTCCAAGTAACCTTTCGCAGGAGTTAAGTGAATATCTTTCCTCAAAAAGAATTGATAAGTTATACTGTCACCAGTCAGAAATGTTTGAAAAGGCAATGGAACGAAATAATGTTGTGATAACTACTTCCACAGCAAGCGGAAAGACACTAAGCTTTTTATTGCCTGTTATTCAGGAAATATTATCAAATCCTTTGGCAAGAGCTATTTTTATATACCCTACAAAGGCATTGGCCAGTGACCAATATCGTGCTATTAAGCCTTATCTAGAATACTTTGGAGAAAACAGAATTTCAGCAGGAGTATATGACGGAGATACAACTGTAAATGAAAGAAGTAGAATTAGAAAAAATGCCAACATTATATTAACTAATCCAGAAATGATAAATGCAGCATTTTTGCCTAATCATAGTAAGTTCGGATTTGATTTTATATTTTCTAATCTGAAATTTGTAGTTATCGATGAGTTACATACCTATAGAGGTGCTTTTGGATCTCACTTAGCCAATGTATTTAGAAGACTAGGAAGAGTATGCAGGTACTACAACTCATCTCCTCAGTACCTTTGTAGCTCAGCAACCATAGCCAATCCAGTAGAACTTGCAGAAGAAATCTGTGGACAAAAATTTATTAGAATCGATAAGGATGGCTCACCTGCTGCAAAAAGGAAATATATGCTTGTACAACCGCCAAAGATAATGGGGGATGATAAAAAATATTACGGACAAGTACAAACAACAACGGTAGCAGCAGATTTGATACCTGACTTAGTGGAGAATGATAATAGCTTCATAGCCTTTGCAAAATCAAGAAGAAATGTGGAAGTAATATTAAAGGAAGCAAGAGATAAATTAGAAACGGAAAGCTTTTTTGGCGCATCCCTAGCAGATAAGATATCAGGTTACAGGGGCGGGTATACTCCCTTAGAGCGTAAGGAAATAGAAAATAAGATGATCACTGGGGGTTTGCGTGGATTGATTTCTACCAATGCTCTAGAACTAGGAATAGATATTGGAAAAATTGATACTACAATACTGGTTGGATATCCAGGTACTAGAGCCTCCTTTTGGCAGCAGACAGGAAGAGCAGGTAGAAGCGGCAAAGAAAGTTCTAATTGTTTAATTCTTGATAATCTGCCTTTTGATCAATATATAGGTATTAATCCAGATTGGCTCTTTGAAAGCGGCAGTGAGAATGCAGTGATTGACAAGAATAATCTTCTTATAGAGCTTGCCCATATACGTGCTGCAGCTGCTGAGATACCTTTAACCTTAAATGATATTTCTATTTTCCCTGACCTTGGCGAAACCATTCCAGTGCTTATAAGGGCAAAAGAACTGACTAATCAAAGTGGTAAGTTTGCATGGTGTGGCAACTCCTTTCCGGCAGGAGATTTTAGCTTAAGAAATATTGATAAATTTAGATATAAACTTATTAATCAAGTGAATAGTAAAGAAATAACAGAGATGGATGAAATGCAGGCCTTCCGTGAGATTCATAATGGAGCCATATATATGCATGATGGTGTTCAGTACCAAGTTATAAGGCTTGATTTGGAAAGTAAGACTGCTTTTGCTATTCCCTTTAACGGAAACTACTACACTATGCCTGGAGGCAATACAAGTATCAGGATTATTCAAGGAAATAGAGATATGGACTATAAAAGGGTAAAGGTTGCCTTTGGTGATATAAATGTGGATGAGATAGTTTATATGTATAAGAAACTTCAATTCCACAACCATCAAAACTTAGGCTTTGAGCAATTAGAAAGACCATTATCAAAGGATTTTGATACGGAAAGTACTTGGATAAGGATTCCTAACAATGTGGTTAAGGTATACAGATGGATGCTTCAGGAAAGTGAAAATGGAATGTTTATAAGAAACAATCATTTTGAAGGGTTATGTTATGCTATTAAAAATGTGGCAATGATGATTACCATGACTGAGCAGGAGGATATTGGAGTTGCAATGTCAAATAACGCCATAGAGTTAAGTGACAATTTTGAAGATGAAGTATATATGTTCATTTATGATAAATATATAGGTGGTTTAGGTTATTCAGAAAAAGTATTTGATCTTGCTAATGAGATTATTGATGGTGCTATTAAGCTGGTAGGAGGCTGCAAGTGCGAAAGTGGCTGCGCTGCATGTATCGGTGATTATAAGCTAAACAAGGCTATGGTATTATGGGGGTTAAAAAACTTATTAGATGAAATGGAAGCTCCAAAGGATGTTAAGCTGGTGGAGTATGCTGAGTCAACCTTTATTAGAAAGCCATTTAAGTTTACTAAGCTACAGGAAAAGTGGAGTGAATTCTGTGAGTACATTAAGGAAAATGGTGATTCCTTTGCAACATTTTTAAGTACAATTCCTGAAATTGAGATAGATAATAGAACTATTACTTTGGTGTTAAATAATCCTTTTTATAAGGAATGGGTGATGGAAGAGACAAATAAAAAGAGCATATTGAATATAATTTCCTTCCACACCGATGCTCCAGCGGGAATCACTCTAAAAGTAAGACTTGAAGCTAATGACGCTGACAGAAAGATCATAAAAAATAAATTAGAGAAAAGATATGAAGATCTTGTGGAATAGGAGGATTCCATGGACTATAAAAAAGAACTAGAAAGATTGAATGAATATCAAAGAGAAGCAGTACTGAATGAAAGTGAAGCCTGCATTGTAAAAGCAAACGTGGGAAGCGGAAAGACCACCGTGCTGACTTCAAAGGTTATATATCTTCACTACGAAAAGAATGTAAGTTATAAGGATATGATTGTTTTAACCTTTACTAATAAGGCGGCTAATGAGATAAAGGAGAGGTTAGTAGCACTTGATAGCAGTATTCAGCTAGAACAGCTAGAAGGCTTTGGAACCTTTCATAGCGTTGCCCTTAATTTGTTGAAAAATTCGTTACCTGTTGATAAGTTAGGCTATACTAAAGAGTTTATGGTTATAGAACCAGAAGAAGAATTAGATATTGCCCTGGAAATAATACAGGAAGAAAAGCTTACAATTAAGTATAAGAATCGTTTGAAAAAGAGGCTGGAGCAGGCTTCTTGCTTGGAGAAGGAAGGGGAAAAGGTTTCGAAATATAATGATGATATATTTAAGTTAGTAGATTTAATAAAAGAAGAAAAAGTCAAGCAAAACAAAATGACCTTTGAAGATATATTAAAGAATGTAAATATTCTGTTGGAACATAGTGAGGCTGCACCTAAGTGGATAATAATAGATGAAGTCCAAGATAGTGATAAATTGCAGCTTGATTTTATTGATAAGCTTAAAAGGCCAGATACAAAATTATTTGCAGTAGGTGACCCAAATCAGGTTATATACAGCTGGCGCGGAAGTACTCTCAATGTATTTTATACACTAAAGCATAAATACATGGCAAAAGAACTGACGCTTCCAATTAATTATAGATCAAGTACTTCTATTTTAGAGGCCGCTAGATGTTTCTTACTAGATGGAAGTGAGCTAAAAGGTATTAGGGAGACAGGAAGTAACATTATAGTTAAGAATCATTACAATCCTTTTAATGAAGCTTGCTATTTAGTTGATAAGATAAAGGAACTACATAGCTCAGGGATAAAGTATAGTGAAATGGCTGTTTTTTATAGACTACAGAATCAATCACAGGTTTTTGAGGATGTATTCTTAAAAAATCAGATTCCTTATGAAGTATCCATGAAGAAAAATATACGAGATATTCCGGTGCTCAATTGGATGATAAAATTACTTCGATTTTCCATAAATCCTAATGACTTTTCCTCTGGCTTATATGTTATTAGTAATAAGGATTATGGTGAGAGGATAAAGGAAGCAGCAGCAAGAAAGCTTTTGAAAGAGCAGGTTATAGAAAAATCAGAGTTATATTCCAAAATGCATAGCTTCCTTAACGCTTGTTCTTATGTAAAAGAGGCAAAGGAGCTTTATAACTATTTTCAATTGGATAAGTATATAAGACCAACCTCAGCTAGCTATGAAGACGATAAAGAAGCTATTTATGCTCTGCTTGATATTATTACGGAGTATGTGAAAGAAAAAGAAATGCAATTCGTTGACGGACTTAGAGATTTTGTAAACTCCTCAGCTTTGTACGGAGTTAATATATTTAAAAAAGATATAAGTAATGATAATGATACTGTAAAGCTAATGACCTTACATGCCTCTAAGGGATTAGAGTTTTCCTATGTGTTCATTACAGGTGTAAACTATGGTCTTATTCCGTTACAGACTAGGGCTATGGAAGAAGAAGAGGAAGAAATGAGACTATTTTTTGTTGGTCTTACTAGAGCAAAAGATTGCCTAGAGCTATCTTACTATACCAATCCAGACTATCACAGAGCAGTGCCTGGAGAAAGCAGATATATTCATATGCTGCCACAACAGCTAATACAGAATGATAACAATAAAGGTGAAGGCGTAAGCTTACAGGAGCTTAAAAAGCAAATTATAGAAGCTAGAAATCAGGAACAGGAAGAAGAAGTAGCCGTAGAAGGCTTAGCTGAAAATATTGAAAATGCTGAGTCAGAAGCTGCTAAGGCTATAAGAAAAGTAAAACACAAAAAATATGGCATAGGAAAAGTTATCAGTGAAGATGATATGATACTGGAGGTTGAATTCGAGAACTATGGAGTGAAGGAATTTGTAAAGGCATTTAGTGAACTGGAGTTTTTAGAATTTTCTGTATTATAAGTATTTATTTTTGCCTATTTACTACGATAATTAATCATAAAGTCCAAGGAAGGAGTTTTATGCATGGAGGTTGAAAAAAAGGTAGAAAGGATTATAGCAGTACCTAAGGTCCGTATCGTACAGAAAGATTATAGGTTTAGAAATCTTCTCCTTAAAAAGAAGAAACAGTGGCGTAACAAGGATGGTAAAGCCGCTGAAGATAAAGCTACTGAAGATAAAGTGGATGATGACTATATGGAGGATAAAAGTTATGTTGAGGAAGTAAAGAAAGCCTTAATGTACGGAGACATTGGTCATGGTGTTTTACTGGATAAAAAGGTCTAGTAATAAGAAATTATATTAGAACAGTTTTAAAAAATTATATAATTATAAGCTGGTTTCTTTGATGAAGAGAAGCCAGCTTTTTTTGTTATATTGATTAATATCATAGGTTACATCTGTTGTTATAACAGGTTGCCAATTAGCAATACAACTGTACCACTAGCTTTGGCTGTTACGATAGTGCTTAGGCGAGCAGCCGATGGTCTGGGTAAATAATCTGTTGTAATAGCTTATACTATTAAAACCAGATAGATTAGCTACTTCACTGATTTTCTTATCTGTGCCTAGAAGCATATGACAGCTTTGAAGGATGCGATAGCGCATTATGTATTGAATTGGAGTGACCTTCATAGTCTTTTTGAACATACGACAGAACTGACCTTCACTCATAGGAATGAAACCTGCCAGCTCTGATAAGGTAATCTCATAGGAGTAGTTATCCTGTATATGCTGTATGACTGGTTTTAAGCGCTCTAAGTTGAGGAGATCTGCATCCTTAAAATCGCTTTTTACATTAGAGTGCTTGTAGTATAGATCCCAAATTATAAATAGGTGGCTTTTTATCTCTAGCTCGTGTAACTCAAGCTCATACTCCTCATACTTATTGATATCTATAAGAAGCTTCATTATCTTAGCTTGCCAAGAATCAGGATTGGCATCTGCATCAGCTTTTCTTATAACTTCGCAAGGTTCAAGGCTGCTATTTAGTATAGGCAGGATATATTTTTTGCAGAAACGGGAGTTTAAGTTTTCATGAAAGAGCTGATAGGAAAAGTCAAGAGCAAAAAAACTGCATCTTTCTTTGGAGGCCGCTTTAGCAGAATGGTTGAAGTTTGAGTTAATAAAAACATAGTCGCCTGGATTTAAAAGGTATTCGTGCTGTTCTATTGTAAAGAATACACTTCCTTCTGTTAAGAAAAGTATTTCAAACTCTTTGTGCCAATGAAGATAGAAAAGCATATCTGTGCCTTCAGGGTAAGTAAGCTTATGGAGAGCTATTGGCAGTTCGGCAGTACCATGAAGCATTTTTTCCTCAAAATTGCGGTGTTCTTTCATTAAAAATCCTCCTAGATCACAGAAAATTTATATAACATCAAAATAGTGCAAGAAATAAGCATTATAGTTAAAGAATTCATATCTAAACATCAATATAATAACATATAGAAGGGTGATAGTAAATGTGTTAGTTGTAATTCTATATATGTTCATTCTCAGAATGTAAAATAGGTTATTTAAATATCTTTAATAGTTTGGCTATATTAAAGTAACGTGTTTGAATTAAGTGGTCAGTCATCCAATTTTTATATGTGCTTGTTCAAAGAATTAATATGATTTTAACTTAATTTAAACAATATTTTTCAGTATAGCCAATAAATTAAGTTTGAAAGAAATAAAAATAATAGGGTAGTATTGTTTCTTTATGAGGCAATAGAAAGGGGTTAAAAATGAAGGTAGCAGACGGCTTTTGGTTAAGTAAAAGAGGATATGAAGTAAACTATGCTTCGCAACCTTATGAAATTGAAACAACAAAAAACTCAATAAAGGTTTTGGCGACACCATATGTTATACAGAATCGTGGAATGACATTAAGTGGTCCGAACTTAGAGATAACGTATTCATCAACCTCTGAGAATATTATAAAAATAAATATTACTCATTTTAAAGGTGGACTTGATAATGTGCCTTACTTCGAATTGAATGAAGATACAGGATATACTCCTACTATTAATGAAGGTGAAGATTATGTTGAGTTAATTTCTGGTGATACAAGAGTAGTAATTAAAAAAGGAACTGAGTGGAATGTTCAGTTTTATTATAAAGATAGACACCTTACAGGGGGCGCATGGCGTGCAACTTCCTATATAAAAGAAAGTCAATTTGCTGCTAACGCAAGAATGGCAGCACAGGAGGATGACCAATTCTTCAACTACCCACAGGATCCAAATACAGCATATATAAGAGAACAACTGAAAACAGATATTGGTGAATGTATCTATGGATTTGGAGAAAAATTCACTCCATTTGTTAAGAATGGACAAAACGTTGAGACCTGGAATAATGATGGTGGTACTTGTTCAGATCAAAGCTATAAAAATATACCATTCTATATTTCCTCAAAAAGCTATGGAGTACTTGTAAACAGCACAGATAAGGTGTCCTTTGAAGTTATGTCAGATACAGTATCCAAGGTATCCTTTGCAGTACCTGGTGAGGAACTAGAGTACTTTGTAATTGGAGGAGAAAACTTGGAAGAGGTTATAAAGCATTATACAACCTTAACCGGTAAGCCAGCACTTCCACCAGCATATTCCTTTGGTTTATGGTTATCAACTTCCTTTACAACTAAATATGATGAAGAAACAGTTAATTCATTTATTGATGGAATGGCTGAAAGAGATATTCCATTACAAGTATTCCATTTCGACTGTTTCTGGATGAAGGAATATGAATGGTGTAACTTTGAATGGGACAATAGACAGTTCCCAGATCCTCAAGGTATGCTTAAGAGACTTCATGACAAGGGTCTAGAAATCTGTGTATGGATAAATTCCTATGTAGGGCAAAGATCAAAGTTATTTGATATAGGTAAGGAAAAGGGATACTTTATAAAAAATTCTGACGGAAGTGTATTCCAAACTGATTTTTGGCAGCCAGGAATGGCCATTGTGGACTTTACGAATCCGGAAGCTTGTCAGTGGTATAAGGATCTTTTGAAGGAACTGTTCAAGATGGGAGTTAACAATATAAAGACTGACTTTGGCGAAAGAATTCCAACAAAGTGCGTATACCACAATGGTATGGATCCAATAAAGATGCACAATTACTATACTTACCTTTATAATAAATGCGTATTTGAGGCATTGGAGGAATACTACGGAAAGGACAAGGCTTGCTTGTTTGCTAGAAGTGCAACAGTAGGTGGACAAAAGTTCCCAGTACATTGGGGAGGAGACTGTTATGCAGAATACTCAGCAATGGCTGAAACTGTTCGTGGAGGTCTTTCACTTTGCTCTTCAGGATTTGGCTTCTTCAGTCATGATATCGGAGGCTTTGAAGCAACAGCACCAGCAGATGTATACAAGAGATGGTGCGCTTTTGGATTGATGTCAACTCACAGTCGTCTTCATGGATCTTCTTCTTATAGAGTGCCATGGACTTTTGATGAGGAAGCTTGTGACGTGCTACGTTTCTATACTAAGTTAAAAGGAAAAATGATGCCATATCTTTGGGCTCAGGCAATTAAGACCCATGAAGTTGGAGTTCCGATGATGCGTTCAATGATTATAGCTTTTTCAAAGGATACAGCATGTAAGTATCTCGATCAGCAATATATGTTAGGGGATAACCTTTTGATAGTTCCAGTAATGAACGAAGAGGGACTAGCTGAATTCTATGTACCAGAAGGAACTTGGTATGACATAGTTACAAAGGATACTTATGAAGGCGGTAGATACTATCAAAGAAAGTGCGATTATTATCAAATGCCTATCCTTGCAAGACCAAATTCAATTGTAACCTATGGTGAATTTACAAATAATAATGTTGTCTATGATTATCTTCAGGATGCAGAAGTGACTATATATGGACTAGAAGATGGTAAGTCAGCCACTGCTTCAATATATGACAGTGAGGCAAATAAGCTTACTGATATAACTGCAACAAGAAGTGGTAATGTAATCAATGTTACTTACAATGCAGTTAATAAGAACTTCAAGGTAGTTGTTGCAGGAGCAGATAGAACTGTAGAAGCAGTAGCTGGAAGCACCAGTGTAGAAATTAATTTATAAAGATTATAGAAGTAGAGAGTTGTGGAGCTATAGGGTTTCGATAAAGGAACTAATTAAAAACGTATCGTTTAAATCAGAAACTTATCTTTAAAAGTTATTCTAGGTTCTCAGAGGAGAATTTAAAGATATAATTTTATTAAGGAGTGGTACATCTACAGATGTATAACTTCAAGCTGAAAACTATTTTCAAAGCTCCGCTGGGTTCTGAGAGGACAATTTGAAGATATATTTCAATATGAAGTGATACATCTATATATAAAATAGCTCCACAATATATGGTTGGGAGGGTAAATTAATGAAGGAATATAAATTAGATTGGGAAAAATACGTGGAAATTGCTAGAACTGCAGTAGCAGAAGGTTGTGTTTTGTTAAAGAACGACAACAAAGCTTTGCCTATTTTAAAAGGTGAAAACGTAGCTGTATTTGGCCGTATTCAATTTGATTATTATAAAAGTGGAACAGGCTCTGGTGGCTTGGTCAATGTGAACTATGTACATGGAATTTTAGATGGTCTTAAGGCTTGCAAAGATATACGCATAAATGAAGAATTAGTGAATATCTACAAGGCTTGGTGTAAGGAAAACCCAATTGATAAGGGAAGCGGCTGGGCTGGAGAACCTTGGTCACAGGTTGAAATGCCTCTAAGTGACAGCATAGTTTCTGCTGCAGCAGATAAGTCAGATATTGCTATTATCGTTATTGGAAGAACTGCTGGTGAGGATAAAGATAATAAGAGTGAGCCAGGAAGCTATTATTTAAGTGACTTAGAGAAGGATATGATATCTAAGGTATGTGCAAGCTTTAAAAGAGTTGCTGTTGTTTTAAATGTAGGTAATATAATTGATATGAAGTGGGTGGAGGAGTATAACCCATCCTCAGTTTTATATGCATGGCATGGCGGTATGGAAGGCGGTATGGGTGTTGCAGATGTACTAACTGGAGCAGTTTCTCCTTCCGGTAAGCTATCAGATACCATAGCATATAATTTAAGTGATTATCCATCAGATTCAAACTTTGGTGGTGATGTTATTAATATTTATAAAGAAGATATTTATGTTGGATATCGTTATTTTGAAACCTTTGCAAAGGAAAAAGTACAATATCCTTTTGGTTTTGGTCTTTCCTACACAAGTTTTTCTATGGAAACTGAATTTTATGAAGCTGAAGAAAAGGTTAATTTGAAGGTTACAGTTACTAATATTGGAGAGGTTTCAGGCAAGGAAGTGGTTCAGGTTTATGTAAATCCACCACAAGGATTACTTGGAAAGGCAATCAAAAATTTAGTTGGTTTTAAAAAATCAAAGATTCTAAAACCGGGAGAAAGTGAAGTTTTAGAAATATCAGTGGAAAAATCTATAATGGCTTCCTATGATGATAGCGGCGTGACTGGGCACAAATCTTGTTATGTTTTGGAGGCTGGTTACTACGAATTATTTGCTGGTTCAGATGTACGCTCAGCAACCTTAGTTGGAGGTTTTAATTTAGATGAGATAATTGAAGTCAGCAAACTTTCAGAAGCTATGGCTCCTGTTAATGAGTTTGATAGAATAAAGCCACAAAGAAATGAAAAAGGTACTTTTACAATTACTATGGATAAAGTGCCAACTAGAACTATTGATGTAGAAAGTCGCCGTAAAGCTAGTGTTCCAAGCTGCAAAGAATATACTGGCGATAGAGGCTATAAGCTTAAGGATGTAAATACTGGTACAGTTTCTATAGATGAATTTTTAGCACAGTTATCAGATGAAGAGCTTAGTTATATGATAAAAGCTGAGGGAATGTGTAGTCCTAAGGTAACACCTGGAACTGCTGCTGCCTTTGGAGGTATTACTGAGAGACTTTTAGAGTTTGGTATTCCAACTGGTTGCTGCACTGATGGGCCTTCTGGTATGCGTTTAGACTCAGGAACTAATGCTTTTAGCTTGCCAAATGGAACCTTACTGGCTTGCACTTTTAATACAGAGCTTAATGAGGCTTTATTTGAGCTGGAAGGCTTAGAAATGCGTAACAATCGTGTAGATACCTTGCTTGGACCTGGAATTAATATTCATAGACATCCTCTAAATGGGCGTAACTTTGAATATTTTTCTGAGGATCCATTTTTGACTGGTGAGATGGCAGTAGCTCAACTGAAGGGTATGCATCGTGTTGGGGTTACAGGAACTATTAAACATTTCTGCGCAAACAACCAAGAGTTTAAGCGTACTGAAATTGATTGCATAGTATCAGAGCGTGCACTCCGTGAAATATACTTAAAGGGCTATGAAATGGCAGTAAAAAACAGTGGGGCATATTCAATTATGACTACCTATGGTGGAGTGAATGGAGTATGGACAGCAGGTAATTACGATCAAAATACTGAAATACTACGTAATGAATGGAAATATGACGGATTTGTTATGACTGACTGGTGGGCCATGGCAAATGATGAAGGAGAAAAACCTTCAAGAGAAAATCTAGCAGCAATGGTACGCTCTCAAAATGATGTATATATGGTTACTCAAGATGCAGTTACGTATGGTGATAATTTATTAGCTTCCTTAAAAGAAGGAACCTTAACTCGTGGAGAACTGGTTAGATCTGCTTCTAATATTTGCAGCTTTTTAATGCGTACGCCAGCTATGGAACGTATGATGGGAGTAGAGAGAGAGGTTGAAATAATTAACAAGCCTGAAGATCAGTGTATGACTAGTGATTTTGATATGGAGTATAAGAAAATTGATGAAATAACAACTATATCTTTGGAAGGCATAAACACTGATAGAGGAAGTAGCTATTTAATGGGAATTACTTTGGCTAAAATGGGTAACTACAGGATTTCCTTAACTGCATCCTCAACTGCTAGCGAAATTGCACAAATTCCTGTGACTCTATCTAGAAGTGGTAGCGATATAGGAACCTATTCCTTTAATGGAACAGGAGGAGAGAAAGTAACTCTAAGCAGAGAAACTTATATGTTTGGAGTTAACCACTATATGAAGCTATACTTTGGTCAAAGTGGATTAAAGCTTCATTCTATTACTTTTGAGTTTTTGGGATAAGAGTTTATAGGCAAGTATATTTAAAACGCAGAGCTTTTGCTTCTGCGTTTTTAATATGTAAAAAAGTATGAATTCTTTGAAATTTAAGTCTAGAACTTATAAGGTTTTAAATGGATATTTATGATATGTAGTAAAAGCTTCTTCACCTGCTAAAACTCCATTACATAGGTTGAGAAAAGGTAGATGTAGAAAATTTATTAAAGGATTAACTTGATACTATGCCATACTTTATGTTAACTTATTAAAGGTTGGAATAATACAACCATAAATACATATGGATCACTTCATATTAAAATTGATTTGTAAATCTTAAAAATAAGGCTATGTTCAAAATTATTGTTTTTAACGAAGCCTAGGACATTAGTAAATTTTCTTTAGAAAGTAGGGTATACTTATGAAGCTTGGCTACATTACTTCTATATTATCAGCCGTTTTATTTGGTCTTGCGGGAGTGCTTATTAAGCTTATATTTTCTTATAACATAGATTCTATTGATTTAATAATATTACAATATGCTTTTATTATAGCTATATTGTTTGTTGTACTAGCAGTCTTTAATATCAACATATTAAAAGTAGGAAAGCGGGATTTTTTTAGACTTATTATATTAGGAATAGTAGGAGACTGTTTTATGACAGTATTTTATTATAAGTCCTTTTACTACCTTCCAGTGGGAATAGCTACAGTACTACTTTATACATCGCCTATTTTTATATATTTATATTCAATATTCTTTGAACATAAGAAGTTTACTATTAAAAGCTTTAGTTTACTAATAGTTATATTTATTGGGTGTTCCATGGTTATAGGAATCCTACCATTTTCTTATTCACCAATAGGTATACTATACGGTGTTTTAGGAGCAGCAGCCTTTGGGTTTATGAATGTGTATTCTTCTAAGAAACTTGAAAATATTAATGCAATGAGTCTAACTTTTTACTCAATGCTATTCTCATTGATTTTTCTTTGTATATATAGACTGCCTTCAAAAGGAATAGATTTAAACCTCCCAATAAAGGCTTATATTTTTATAGTGCTTCTAGCATTTTTATGTGCATTTTTGCCGCTTATGCTGTTTTATTATTCTATAAAGAAGATTGGGTCATTTAATACTTCTGTGATTGGCAATCTAGAGGTGCCTACAGCAATTATTGCGGGGCTTCTTATATTTGGTGAGAGGATGAATTTGATTCAACTGTTCGGCATTCTTATCATATTATTTGGCGTCTATAATATAGAAAAGAGTAATGATATGTAAATGTACCACTTCATATTAAATTTATAAATAAAAATGGAGCAACCATAGGATATTTAAGGTTACTCCATTTTTATTTATGTTTAAGGTTATTCTCGAAATTAAGTGGTTATGAAAATGCTATATTAGTTATTTGTATAAACTGAATTAAGCATAGAATTACTGAACCATTAATTTTAAAAGAATAATTTAACAGCGTCTCTATTTAAGATTATCTACAGCAGCTCTTTCTATAGCAAGTCCGTTAGTATAACGGTTCATGAATTCATCAAAGCCTTTAACATCCTTAGGATCTGGATTCATCTTTGTACTAACTTTTCCTCCAAATACCTTTTCGTCTAAGTAATGCTCTAATGTTTCATTTTCTGACTTGTTAAGCATGTAAGATGCAAGTAGAGCTATTCCCCATGCTCCACCTTCTCCAGCAGTTTCCATAACAGAAACAGGAGCGTCTATAGCAGCAGCCATAATCTTTTGTCCAACACCTTTAGTTTTAAACAATCCGCCATGACCTAGCATTTCATCAACTTTAACGCCTTCTTCTTTAAGAAGTAAATCTAAGCCAGTTTTTAGAGCGCCTAAAGATGTGAATAAGTGTACACGTATGAAATTAGCTAAGTTAAATTTACTTTCTGGTGTACGTACAAATAGTGGACGGCCTTCTTCAAAATTAGTTATATGTTCTCCAGAGAAGTAGTTGTATGCTAATAATCCGCCGCAGTCTGCATCTCCTTCAAGTGCTTTATTATATAAAGTTGCAAATAGTTTATCCATATTAACTTCCATGCCCATTGCTTCAGAGTATTCTTTAAATAGTCCTACCCATGCATTAAGATCAGAAGTACAGTTGTTACAATGAACCATAGCAACTAGGTTACCAGTAGGAGTTGTAACTAAATCTATTTCTTCATAAGCCTTTGATAAATCCTTTTCAAGAACGATCATAGCAAAAACTGAAGTTCCAGCTGAAACATTACCAGTACGCTTTGCAATACTGTTTGTTGCAACCATACCTGTTCCTGCATCACCTTCTGGTGGGCAAAGAGGAATACCAGCTTTTAATCTGCCGCTAACATCTAGTAGTTTTGCTCCTTCTACTGTAAGAACTCCAGCACTTTCACCAGCAAGTAGAACCTTTGGTAGTATGTCTTGAAGCTTCCATGAGAAGTTTTTATATGCTACTAACTGATTGAATTGATCAATCATATTTGAGTTATAGTTCTTTGTTTCTATATCTATAGGGAACATTCCAGATGCTTCACCAACACCTATAACTTTTTCGCCTGTTAGCTTCCAATGAACATATCCTTCTAAAGTTGTTTGGAAGTTTATATCACTTACATGGTCTTCACCGTTTAAAATAGCTTGATAAAGATGAGCTATACTCCATCTTTGAGGAATATGGTAGTTGAAAAGCTTAGTCAATTCTTCAGAAGCTTGTTCAGTAATAGTGTTACGCCATGTACGGAAAGGTACTAAAAGTTCTCCTTCCTTATTAAATGCCATATATCCATGCATCATAGCACTAAAACCTATAGCACCGATTGTTTCAAGAGTTACTCCATATTGAGCTTCTACATCTTTAGCCATCTTCTGATAACTGTCTTGTATACCTGTCCAAATATCATCTAAGCTATAAGTCCAGATATTATTAATGTAACTGTTTTCCCAGTCATGGCTGCCAGAAGCGATAGGTGAGTTGTCTTCACCAATAAGAACTG
This sequence comes from Clostridium manihotivorum, assembly GCF_004015185.1. Taxonomy (GTDB): domain Bacteria; phylum Bacillota; class Clostridia; order Clostridiales; family Clostridiaceae; genus Clostridium_AR; species Clostridium_AR manihotivorum. The sequence goes on from NZ_CP025746.1 coordinate 2,036,102, forward strand.
CTTTGATTCTTGTTGAACCAAGTTCAATACCAAGTACTGTTTTTCCGTTGATAATTGAATTTTTGATATCATTCACTGTAATACTCAATTTTTATTCCTCCATAAAATATTGTAATATTTATATAATTTGAATTGATAACGTTTAAATGTTTTGCTATAAACCTTCCTTAACAAAATATATGATTGAAAGGTTATAGATTATGTACGTACAACTTGTGGCGAAACTTTTTTGTAAATATTAGGATCAATAGTTGTGCTAATAATACTGTGTTCTATGCAAAATTATAGACTGTCTCGTCCATTGTTGAAACTAGTACTTTAAATATTTTCTGTATATATTAGAATGAAATTACTACAGAATAATATTGTACGTACAACCTATAGTGTTATTGTACTATCAAAAAAACATTTAATCAATATGATTTTAGTGTAAACTTGAAATTTTTAGTGGTTTCTCTAGGAGGCATAGGAAAATCTTATAGGTATATCAAAGAAGTCATGTTCACTATATACAATCTGTATTAATACAGATTGTAATTGTGAGGTTTGTAATAATTAAATTAGAAAATTATAATTATAAATAGAGAGAATGTTTACATTGGGGTTAATATAGTGTTGGTGTTAAAGCACCATGCTGAAGTTTATTTGTTAATCCTAGGTTGCTCTAATTATTAACGGGGAAAAAGTTAATATAATTATTTACTATAAAATTAAGTTGTAAAGGAGTAGATAAAATGCTTCATAAAAAGTTAAAACCATTTCCTGAAGATTTTCTTTGGGGTGCATCTACATCTGCATATCAAGTTGAAGGAGCTAATTTAATAGATGGCAAAGGGCCATCCTGCCAAGACGTAAAAAAAGTACCAGAAGGTACTTCTGAGTTAGATGTCTGTGCAGATCAATACCATCGCTATAAAGAGGATGTTGCTTTAATGGCTGAAATGGGATTTAAGGTTTATCGTTTCTCTATTTCATGGTCGAGATTAATTCCAGAAGGAACAGGAGAGGTAAATCCTAAAGGAGTAGAATACTATAACAATTTAATAGATGAATGTCTTAAACATAACATAATTCCTTTAGTCACAATGTTTCATTTCGATATGCCAGCAGCGCTAGATAAAAGGGGTGGCTGGTCGAAAAGAGAATCAATTGATTGGTTTGTAAACTTTGCAAAAGTTATGTATGAAAACTTTGGTGACAGAGTTAAGCACTGGCTTACTATAAATGAACAAAATGTTCTAACATTAGCTGGAGAAGTAATTGGTACTGCAATGATTCCTGAAGGATGTACCAATGTACGCAAGGAAATCTATCAGCAAAACCATCATATGTTAGTTGCTCAAGCTAAGGCTATGGCACTGTGTCATGAAATGATTAAAGACGCAAAAATTGGTCCAGCACCAAATATATCATTGGTCTATGCTGCTAGCTGTAAACCAGAAGATAATTTAGCTGCTCAAAATTTCAATGCTATACGTAACTGGTTATATTTAGACATGGCGGTATATGGCAAATACAATAGTTTGGCCTGGTCATACTTGGAAGAAATCGATGCTGTTCCTGAGATTGAAGCAGGAGATATGGATATACTTGCGTCAGGTAAACCAGACTTTATTGGGTTCAATTATTATAATACTGCTACTGTACAAGCTAGTAACATGGAGACAAGTGAAAATGGTAAAAAGGATCAGCAGAAATCAATGGGTGAGCCAGGTTTGTTTAAAGGCTTTAAGAACCCCAACTTGCCAACTACTCAATTTGGTTGGGAGATCGATCCAGAGGGCTTCAGGGCTACAATGAGAGAAATATATTCAAGATATAGATTGCCATTAATAGTTACTGAAAATGGTTTAGGCGCTTATGACAAGTTGGAAGAAGATGGCTCAATCCATGATCCATATCGTATTGAGTACTTGAGGAAACATATAGAGCAGCTCCGTTTAGCTATAACCGACGGGGTGGATATGATGGGGTATTGCCCTTGGTCTGCTATTGATTTAATATCTACTCATGAAGGTATGGTAAAACGTTATGGCTTCATTTATGTAGATAGAGAAGAATTTGATTTAAAGACCTTAGATCGTTATCGTAAGGATTCCTTCTACTGGTATAAAAAAGTCATAGCTTCAAATGGAGAAAAGTTGGAAGATTAATGATAAAGAAACACCACAGAAATGTGGTGTTTTTACTTGCTTAAAAGATTTCATGGAGCGTAAAACTGATTTATTCCGTTCCATTCTTATTTATAGGTTACTATAGAGTGTATTTCTTAGAATTATTGCTGACAACTGACTTAACAAGTCCGTATACAAGATTGTCTTGTTCAATTCCTTCAAGATGCAGTACATCTATTACTTCTACAACCATGCAATTAGTGGCTCCATCTATTAATATAGCAGAGTCATCTACTGTATACTTTAGGTTTGTAAACTTATCTGTATCGTCTGAATGGTTCTCTCCTAAAGCTTTAATCACATCTTCCTGGTCTTCATTCAATGCACTTAAACCTATTATATCTCCTTTGCAGATATTCTTCCCAGTTATGCTTTGAGCTCCTAGTAGCATTAAAATCTTGTCATAGTCTGCCTGCATAGCCCAGGCACAAATCATACCATAATTCTTTTCATTTTTTATGAAGCTAACAGCATTGGCTCCATAGTTGAAAGCGGTAAGTTCCATAGCTTATCTCCTTAATATCTTAGTTTTTATAAAAATATTTGAATAATTATATTTTAATATAATAAAAGAATCTGTAAATAAGATAACTTGTTTAATTGTAAAAAAGATAAGAATAAAACAATATAACAAGTTAAGAATTTATTGAAAACATGATGGTTAAGAGCATTATTAACTTAAATTTGTAGCTTAAAGTATGATTAAAGATACTATTGTTTTTATTACACATATTGTGATGCTACTATGCAAAAACTATTTTTACTGCTAAGTATGATATAAAGTTTTTTATAGATAAAACTGATAATACGAAAAGGTTAGAATAGCTATTTAGAGTAAACAGTAAAAATATGTCGACTGCCAAATTTTCCTCATATACATTCGAAAAGGCAGATGCGCAAAAAAATTCACTAAAGAAGGTGGCTTTAGTAAGTTTTTTACTGTTAAGGAAAGAATGAAATTTTTTATGAGTTAAACCTAATAATATTTAGAAAGCTTCACTTCAGAGACTTTTTATTCCAGGATAGTAGAAAGGTAGGTGACAGCCTGCACAGTTATTTTATAGAGGACTATAAAGTACGTTTAGCTATGTGCAGGTGAGAGATGAGTGAAAAAGTAAATAAAGATAGAAGAAAGACTTTGTTTAAAATAATAGTAATATCCATTGTAGCAATTATATTTGTACCTATATTATATTCTGGGATTTATCTGTATGCCTTTTGGGACCCATATGGAAGATTCTATGATGTGCCGGTAGCCTTTGTAAACTTAGATAAGAAGGTTATTAAGGAAGGAAAAGAGTATAACGTTGGAAAGGATATAGAAGATAATCTAAGAAAAAATAATAAGGTTGGTTGGAGATTTGTTAGCTATGATGAAGCTAAAAAAGGAGTAAGCGGTACTAAATATTATGCCTTAATACTAATTCCAGAGGATTTCTCTAAAAATATCTCTGAAGCTGCTAGTGGTAACTTGGTTAAGCCTACGGTGCTTTATGAAGCAAACAAGGGTAAAAACTTTGTGTTTGCTCAAGTATCTGAAAGAGCAGCTGAAAGTATTAAGTCAGAAGTTGCTTCTAGCATTCAGGAGCAAACTACAAAATCACTGGCAGGTAGCTTGTACAATGTAAAGGATTCTTTGTCAGAGGCAAATAAAGGTGCCAGTTCATTGGTGGATGGTACGGTAAAGTTATTAAATGGTTCAAATCAATTAGATACAGGATTAGCGAAAGCTGCAACAGGAGCAAAGCAACTTCAAAGTGGCTTAGAGAAAGCTTATACTGGAGAAGCACAACTTACAACAGGAGTAGATTCATTACTAAGTGGATTAAATAAGTTTAAAGGAGGACTAACTCAAAACTCAGAGGGGATCAATCAATTGGTAGGTGGAGCTAAGGCTCTGTCAGATGGTATGGCGGCAGTAGCCTCTGGAACTTCAAAAGCTAATCTTTCTCAGGGATTAACAACTGCTGCAGACAGCATAGCTCAGATTAAAGGAGCTTTAAATCAGGTGGCATCAATATTGGCAACTTCTAGTGATCCTCAGAGTATAGGTACTGCTCAAACAATTTTAAATGGGTTGGTCAATACTATTAATACGAAGAAACTTGAAGAAAATCTCAGAACTGCAGCAGGTAGTGCCAGCTCTTTAACAAACAATCTAAATCAATTGAGTACAGCGGCAAGTAAGGTATCTGCAGGAACAAATACAGTAGCCAGTACTCTTTCAACTACTCAAAGCAATGCACTTTCTGGCGTTAACCAGCTTATAGACGGAGCTAACAAACTTAAAGGTGGAAGTCAGGAGCTTAGCAACGGATTAAATACAGCAGTAAAAAAAACAGGAGAGTTAGCTTCAGGGCTTGCCACTCTAAATAATGGTACTAAGGATTTGTCTAATGGACTTAATTCACTTAGTGATGGAACTGTAAAACTAAGAGATGGATTAAACAGTGGTTATAATACTATGAATAATAGCTTAAAGTTCGGGATAGAAGATATATCAAGCTTTGTAACTAATCCATTGACTTTATCTGATGTATCTATAAATACTGTTAATTATTATGGTGAAGGTCTTGCACCATATTTTATTTCTTTATCGCTTTGGCTGGGAGCAATGTTAATGAACTTGATATTGTCTCTTACAAAGCTGTCAAAGGTAGTTCAAAATAAATACATAAAGACATATTTAGGTACTTTTATAGCTGGATCGGTTTTAGTTATGCTACAGGCAGTTATATTAAGTTCTGTCCTTATAGCAGCGTTAGGACTTCAACCTACAAATCAGTTTGTATTTTATTTAGAAAATATGTTTATATCTGTTGTGTTTTTTAGCATAATGTATGGAGTGTCTTATGCTATAGGAGTGGTAGGTACACCGATATTATTTGTGCTATTCATACTTCAGCTGGCATCCTCTGGAGGAACCTTTCCTATAGAGACCGCACCAGGATTCTTCAGAGTTCTTTCACCATTTTTCCCAATGACTTATACGGTGGAAGGTCTTAGGATGATAATAAGTGGTATTAATAGTATAAGATTAACTCAAATTTCTTTCTTCCTTCTAACCTTTATGCTCATATTCCTAATATCAGGATTTGTAGTAAATAGAACCTTTAAAGGATTGAAAAGCATTAAGGCTGAAGAAGAGTAGTGTTATAAGCTTTGTAATATAAAATAGTTTACTAAGATAAATATTTTCAAAAGCATAACAGTTTATAAAAGTTTTGTTCGCTAGAATATTAGTGAGCAAAACTTTTATTTACAGAAAAGAGGTGTTTAAGTGATCGAAATTATTAGAAACCCTGATGTTTTTCATGGTAAAAATAAGAAGATAAATTTCTTTGAAGGCTGGTACTTTAAGCTTGTTCACCCTAATAACGGGAATACCTATTGTTTTATCCCTGGGATTTTTATGTCAAGAAAGGAAGAGATGTCACACAGTTTTATACAAGTGCTAAAGGGAAATGAATGTGATTTTAGTTATTTGAGGTTTAAAGAAGATGAATTTAAGGCTAAATCCTTTGAATTCTACGTAAAGCTAGGAGATAATTCATTTTCACTTGATGGGATAAATTTAAATATCAATGAGAATAAAGAAAAGATATGTGGCAGTCTGCATTTTGAAAATATAATAAAGTGGCCAGATAGTTCTATAAATCCAGGAAGTATGGGCTTCTATAATTATTTAAATTTTATGGAGTGCTATAGCCAGGTTTGTGCTGTGGATGGAGACATAAAAGGAAAGCTTAATATTAATGGAAGAGATATTGATTTCACAGGTGGAAAGCTATATGTTGAAAAGAACTGGGGAAAAGCTTTCCCGTATTCCTATATATGGGTGCAAGGAAATTCTTTTGAAAATGGAGATGGATCACTTAGCTGTTCCATTGGACATATTCCACTTCCAACACCTCTTAAAAGCTTTACTGGATTTTTGATAGGGCTATATGCTAAGGATAGATTTTATAAATTCACAACAATAAATAGAAGCAAGTTATCAATCAATTATGATAAAAATAAAATTATTTTATCAACTGAAAATAAAAGATATCACCTAAAAATAGAGGCTTTTTATGCAGAATCCTCTTTTATGAATTTATATGCGCCTTATGATGGGGATATGGTACCTACGGCAAGAGAAACCTTATGTGGGAAGCTAAATGTTACGCTGTATGATAAGAAAGAGAAAGAGATTATATTTAAGCAGTGGTGCAATAATGCTGGCGTTGAGTTTTCAAAAAACTATACAGAATTGGTACATATGCTTAAAAATTAGTTCACAAAAAACTAAAAAAGGGTTATTTATCTTTTCTAAATTGGAAAATAAATATATAAATGTATGTATTTGTGATAAAATTATAATTGAACATTATAACTTTAAATTTGGAGGAAAAAAGATTGCCGATATTCTTTTTAATTATTATATATTTAGCTTTTATTAGTTTAGGATTGCCTGATTCATTGCTAGGTGTAGCATGGCCAGTTATGCATTTAGATCTTGGTGCCAAGTTAGAAGCCGCAGGGATTATATCTATGTCCATAGCTGGAGGTACAATTGCATCAAGCTTAGCTAGTAATTATGTACTAAAAAAATTAGGAACAGGAAAGGTTACATTAATAAGCTGTTTTATGACTGCCTCTGCACTTTTAGGATTTTCCTTAGTACCATCCTTCCTTTGGCTTATATTATTAGCTATTCCTCTAGGACTTGGAGCTGGTTCTGTAGATGCTGGACTTAATAACTATGTAGCAAACCATTATAAAGCACATCATATGATCTGGCTTCACTGTTTTTGGGGAGTGGGAGCTACCTTAGGACCAATAATAATGTCAAGTTTCATAGGTAATAATAGTTCTTGGAGAAATGGATATAGAACAGTTGCTTTCTTACAATTTTCTCTAGTTATCCTACTGTTTGTGACCTTGCCTTTATGGAAGAAGGTTGGAGGCGAGGGGAAAGCTAGCAATGATGAACAGCATAAAGTAGGAGAAATTGATACTTCCCAAGATAGTGGTGATGTAAAAATAGAAAAAGATAACTCAGCATCTATTGAGTTAGAGGAGAGAAGTAACTATAAAGGAAAAGAGAATGTATTAAAATTTCCTGGCGTAAATTTAGCATTAATCTCCTTTCTATTTTACTGCGCTGGAGAATCTACCATTGGTTTGTGGGGAAGCAGTTTTTTAGTTAATACAAAACATTTTGCTCCAGCTACAGCAGCAAGCTGGGTATCCTTATATTATGGGGGAATTACAGTAGGCAGGCTCATAACAGGCTTTATTACAATGAAGCTTTCAAATAAAATACTTATAAGAGCAGGTCAAATTATCTCTTTCATAGGTGTATTACTATTGATACTTCCATTACCTAAGGCCTGCTCATTTTTAGGATTTATAATGATTGGAATTGGGTTTGCACCAATATTTCCATGCATGCTTCATGAAACACCAGTTAGGTTTGGCAAAGTACAGTCACAAAAGATCATAGGTTATCAAATGGCGGCTGGTTATATAGGGGCAACGTTCCTGCCACCAGTTTTAGGCTTTATAGCAGCTAGAACAACCATTAGTATTATGCCTTTCTTTGTTTTAACATATATATCCACCATGCTTTACAGCAGTGAGAGAATAAATATAGTTATGAGAGGAAAAAAGTTTTATAAAGCTCATATGTAATAGAGTTTTATAATATTAAGAAGCTTAGATTATTATTACAATAGAAGTTCATATAGCTATAGGAAAGAGATAATTTTTAAGATAAGTATAAATCATGTATATACAGGTAAATAATCCGTATATACATGATTTTTTTTTACTGTTAAGAACGGTATAAAATTTTTGGTAGCCAAACCTATAAATGTAAGGATTTGAAAATGGCTATTTAGGGTAAAAAGTAAAGAAGAAATCTTATTCGCCTGTCAGAATTTCTTCACATTTGTTGATGAAAGGCAGATGTGAAATAATGTACAAGTCCTACTTGGAAGGTTATTTTAAAACTCCTTTGAACTAACAGATTAATTTTGGTAAGAGACTTTAATAGATTAAAAAAATAAAGTTTTAGCTATAACCTTTTTACCTTTCTCACCGAAACTAAATTATGAGAAGCATAAATAAGGATGTATTGCTTATGTGGAAAAAAGTATTTTCATAGGTACTCTGTTTTTTGAGAGACCATTAGAAAATATAAGTTTTATTGATAAGTAGCGCATCCATAATTAGGGGGAGAGGCTATAATGTAAGTTTTATTATAATTGATCAATAGCTTGAAAACGTATGAATAGCTTATGGTAGCAAGAATTAACAAAATAAATAAAAAAAATTTTTCTGTAATCGTATTCCCTAATAAAAGATATCTTGACTGAAATATATAGGGTGATATAATTAGTTCGTGCACGAATTAATCGGATACGAACAATTGGAAAGCGAATTAATTCCTGTGAATAATAGGAGGGGAAAAATGTATTCAAGTGATACAGGTAGAGAAACGACCAGGCTTTTTGTTGAAGTAAGTAAGCTTATACAGCAAAGCATGCGAAAAAATTTTGAAGATAGTGAAGTTACTATGCCTCAAGGCATGGTTCTGCATATATTAAAAGAATATGGTCAGATGAAAATTAGTGACTTAAGCGATAAGGTTCATTTGTCAAAGAGTACCGTTTCAGGTATAGTGGATAGATTAGAAAAGCATGGTTTGGTGGAAAGAACAAGAAATGATGAAGATAGAAGGACTGTTTATGTAAGTGTTACTAAAGCCTTCGAAGAAAATCATAAAGAATTGCACAAGAAAGCAGAAGAAAGTTTTGAGGATTTGCTTAGTTCAGCAACTGAAGAGGATATGGATAAAATAGTTGAGGGATTAAGTACTTTAAAAAGAATATTAATGGCTAGAAAGGAGAGATAGCTTTATGTTAAGACTTTATAAATTTTTAAAACCATTTACCATTTCGGTAATAGGAGTAATAATCTTCGTAGCTTGTCAAGCTATCGGTGATCTTTATCTTCCAACTTTAATGTCAGATATAATCAATGATGGCGTTATGCAAGGAGATACAAGCAAGATTTTTCACACTGGAGGTATAATGATCCTAGTTGCTTTAGGAGGAGTTATTTGTTCAATCTTAGCGAGTTTGTTGTCAGCTAGATCTGCAGCAGGACTTGGAGAAATTATTAGAAATAAGGTGTTTAGAAAGGTTGAAAGCTTTTCTTTACATGAATTCGATAAGTTAGGTACAGCAACACTTATAACTAGAACTACAAATGATATCACTCAGATTCAAACAGTTACAGTTATGATAATGCGTATGATGATAAGTGCACCTATAATGTGTGTTGGTGGTATCATTATGGCATACAGAAAAGATGGATCACTTACTTGGGTGCTTGCAGTTTCAATGCCAGTTCTTATATTAGTCATAGCAATACTTGCAACAAGAATGATGCCGCTTTTCAAAATGGTACAGGTTAAGATAGATAGAATTAATCTAGTATTACGTGAAAAGCTTACAGGAATAAGAGTTATTCGTGCTTTCAATACAATAGACAGAGAAAAGAAGCGTTTCGATGATGCCAATGATGATCTTACACAAAACTACATTAAAGTTAATAGAATTATGGCTTTCATGATGCCTTCTATTATGCTTATAATGAACTTTACATCACTTGCAATCCTTTGGTTTGGTGGATTACGTATAGCTGATGGAACTTTAGATTTAGGTGCTCTTTCAGCATTTACTCAATACGCTATGCAAATCATGTTTTCAATGATTATGCTTTCAATGATGTTTATAATGGTTCCTCGTGCTCAAGCAGCAGCAGTTAGAATTAATGAAGTGCTTGATACTGTTCCAGATATAGAAGATGCAAAAGTATTAAATGAAAGCTTTGAAGGTAAAGGCTATGTTGAGTTTAAGGATGTAAGCTTTAGCTACCATGGTGCTGAAGAACCAGCTCTTAGAAACATCTCCTTCTCAGCTAAACCAGGTGAAGTTACTGCTATCATCGGAAGTACAGGATCTGGTAAGTCTACATTAATAAATTTAATAGCAAGATTCTATGATGTACAAGGTGGTAGTGTATTAGTTGACGGGGTAGACGTTAAAGATATTTCACAAGAAGTTCTTAGAAATAAGATTGGTTTTGTACCTCAAAAGGCAGTTTTATTCTCAGGTACAATTGCTGAAAATATTAAGTTTGGAAATGATAATGCTACTGATGAAGAAATCAAACATGCGGCTAAAGTTGCACAAGCAGCTGACTTTATAGCAACAATGGAAGGTGGCTATGATCACGAGATTGCACAAGGTGGTACTAACGTATCTGGTGGTCAAAAGCAAAGACTTTCTATAGCTAGAGCCTTAGTTAGAAAGCCAGAAATATATATTTTTGATGATAGTTTCTCAGCTCTAGACTTTAAGACAGATGCAAAACTTAGAGCTGCTTTAAAGCAAGAAACTCAGGAATCAACCGTAATAATAGTTGCACAAAGAGTTGGTACAGTTATGGATGCAGACAGAATTATAGTTCTTGATGAAGGTTCTGTTGTAGGAATGGGAACTCATAAAGAATTACTACAAAACTGTGATGTTTACCGTGAGATTGTATCCTCACAACTTTCAGAGGAGGAGATAGCATGAGTGAAAATACCAAAAAACCAGCAGGCGGCAGAAGAGGCGGCCCAATGGGAGGTATGGGAAGACCAGTAGAAAAGGCTAAGGACTTTAAAGGCTCTTTCAAAAGACTTCTTAGATACCTAAGACCTCATAAAATGAATTTGATAGTAGTATTCTTATTTGCTATATTAAGTACTACATTTACAATAGCAGCACCAAAGATATCAAGTAAAGCAATGAATAAACTTCAAAATGCTTACATGGCTCGTAAGATGGTTTCAGAAATGTCTAAAGGACAGAATAAGGCCATAGATGAAATGAACAACAAGATGGGCGATGTTCAAAAAGAAGTTAGTGACAAAATAATAGATAAGATGGCTGATGGTCAAAAAACTGCAGTAGATAAGATTACTACAAGCATGGGTGATGCACAGTCAAAGGCAGTAGATGAAATTTATAATAGTGTAGCTACACAAATGTACCAAGGTGTGCTTACAGGACAGAAAACTGCTGTAGATAAGATTACTACTCAGATGGCTTCTGCTCAAAAGACTATGGTAGCTCAAGTACAACAACAAATGGCACAGATGCAAAAGCTACAACAGATGCAACAAGCAGCAGCTCAAGGTGGTGCACAAGCAAGTCAAGCAGCAGCAGCTAAAAGTGCAGCAGCTATGCCAGATGCTCAAACTATAGCAACTCTTCAAAAGCTAATGCAGCTTCCAATGATTGATGCTTCAAATGATAGGGCTACAAGAGTTAAAACTACGCTAGATTTTATAAATATACTTAAAGCAATGCCAGCAAATGGTCAAATAGATAAAGCTTCTTTAGCTCCATTAGAAGAGTTATTAAATATACCAATGTTAGACAAGGCTAAGGCTGGAAATGACAAAGTTACAGTAATAAAGAACTTCATGAATGTTGCTAAAAAGCTACCAGGAGGAGGTTCTACACAAAGCTCTATGAGCCTTGATACTGCAGAGATGAATGAAGTATATGCTAGAATAGCAAAGATGACAGATTTCACTGCAAAGAGCTCAAACTCTTCAACTAACAAAATGGATCAAAAGGCTACAGATGCTGTTCAAAAGTTATTAAAGCTTCCATTAATTAACAACATTAAGGATGCTAATGAAAAGAAAAATAACTTAAATCAATTATTAGATATATTCAATGATATGCCTGATATGTCAAGTGACAGTAATAGTTCTGGAAACAAGGTAAACAAATCAGACATACAAACTATTAAAGATTTATTAGCAGTTAAAGATATAAGCTCTGTTACAGATGCTAAGGAAAAGAATGAAACTGCAATTAAATTAGTTGATATATTCAATAAGATGCCTAAGACAGATGCTACTACAGATGATAAGTCAAAGGATACAATGAACCCAGATCAACTTAACAGCGTTAAACAGTTATTAAGTTTACCAGTTTTAAACTCAATAACTAATGCTGATGAAAAGCTAAAGGTTACAAATCAAATGTTAGATATCTTCAGTAGTATGCCAGATATGGGAACTACTGATACAGATTCAAAGAATAAGATAGATACTAAGAGTATAAAGTCAATCCAGAAGTTCATTGCACTTCCAAGATTGGATACATTAACAGATGCTAATGCAAAAGCAGATACTGCTAAGCAAATCTTAGATTTAAGCAGTGAATTAAGTAAGACTATGAGCAATGCACCTTCAAGTCCTAAAAATGATGTAAAGCTTACTGATGCACAGATTGATTCAGCAATTACAGCAATAAGAGAAACTAATGGACAATATGACTTCCACTATATAGGAGTAATAGCTTTAATACTTATTGGTATGTATGTTATAAGTGCCTTATTCAGCTTAACAATGGGACTTGTAATGTCAGGAGTAGCTCAAAAGACTGTTCGTGACTTAAGAAGAGAAGTTGACGAAAAGCTTGGAAGATTACCACTTAAGTATTTTGATATGCACGCACATGGTGATATATTAAGCCGTGTAACTAATGATGTTGATACCATAGCAACTACACTACAACAAAGTTTAACACAGATAATTACTTCAGTTATCACTATAATTGGTTATATCATAATGATGCTTACAATCAGCCCAATACTAACACTTATTGTAATAGCAACATTACCTCTATATGTTTTAGCTACAGCAACAATTGCGAAGAAATCTCAAAAGTACTTTGCATCACAACAAAAGGAAATTGGTCTTCTAAGTGGACACGTAGAAGAAATGTATACTGGACATAAGATAGTTAAGGCTTTTGGACATGAAAAGGACTCTATAGAAGAGTTTGAAGCTATAAACAGCAGACTTAGAAATGCAGGCTGGAAAGCACAATTTGTTTCTGGTATCATGTTCCCACTTATGAACTTCATAAGTAACATCGGATATGTTGGAATAAGTATAGTTGGTGGTATCTGGATCACAAAGAGCTTACTAGGTTTAGGTGACATACTTGCCTTCATCCAATACTCAAGATCCTTTACTATGCCAATAGTTCAAACTGCAAATATAGCAAATGTTATTCAATCAACTATAGCTTGTGCTGAGCGTGTATTCCAAATTCTTGATGAAGAAGAAGAAATACCAGATAGTGCTGATGCAGTAGTTCTTGAAAATCCTAATGGGGAAGTTACTTTCGAACATGTTGATTTTAGATATGTAGAAGATGTTCCTCTAATAGAAGATATGAACCTAGATGTTAAGAAAGGTCATACAGTGGCTATCGTTGGACCTACTGGTGCCGGTAAGACAACACTTGTTAATCTTCTAATGCGTTTCTATGAAATAAATGCTGGTAAGATAAAGATTGATGGTGTAAATATCAATGATATTAAACGTAGCGAATTACGTAAGATGTTTGGTATGGTTCTTCAAGATACATGGTTATACAATGGATCAATAAAGGACAATATAGCTTACGGGTCAGAGGGTGCTACTATGGAGGATATTGTTCGTGCCGCAAAAGCAGCTCATGCTGATCACTTCATAAGAACATTACCTGAAGGTTATGATACTGTTCTTAATGAAGAAGGAACAAATATTTCTCAAGGTCAAAAGCAGTTATTAACTATTGCCCGTGCAATACTTGCAAATCCTACAATATTAATACTTGATGAGGCGACAAGTAGTGTTGATACAAGAACAGAAGTATTAATACAAAAAGCTATGGCTAACTTAATGGCTAATAGAACAAGCTTCGTAATCGCTCATAGACTTTCAACTATTCGTGACGCAGAGCTTATCTTAGTTATGAATAAGGGAACAATAATAGAGATGGGTAATCATAACCAGTTGTTAGAAAAGGGAGGCTTCTATGCTGATCTTTACAACAGCCAATTCTCAGGGGCAGACTTAGAAACTGAGGCTGTGGGTTAGGAAAATACCTAATAACCAAACAAAAGATTAAAGTGGCTATTATGTAAGTAGAATTTATAACTCACATATAGCCACATTTTTTTATTGTTAAGTAAAGAATGAAATCTCTTGCTAGCTAAACCTAGCAACTTTAAGGGTTTAGGACAGCTGTTTACAGTAAACAGTAAAATTATATCACCTGCCAGATTTCCCTCTTAACTATTGGGAGAGGCAGATGTCCCCAAAAAGCTAACTTAAGAAGCTCGCTTCAGATAATTTATACATATCTCTAAAAAGTAGATGATAGGTTTTTTGCAGATAAAACGTTATAATATTAATAAGCACATATTTTAATTTATTTAACTATATGATAACTAAGGCTTAGGAGGAAAGATGATAGATAGTGACGATAAGAATCAGGTAACTAGTGAATATATAGAAAAATTAATGACTCTTTTTAGAAATTTACAGAAAGATTTTAATGATTATTTTATAGAAAAGGCTAAGCAATATGGATTTTCTGGCTCACAATTGTTTTCGATTCATGCTATATATAAAAATCCAGGGATAAATATTCGAGAGCTGAGTAAAAAGTTAAGTTTATCAAAGAGTACTGTTTCAGCACTAATTGATAAATTGGTAGAGCAAGGTAGTGTAATACGTGAAATACCAGAAGATAATCGTAGATCTGTAAATTTATATTTATCTGAAGATTTTCTTAGGGAATTCAATATACCAGAGATTAGAAGCCAGTACTTTTCAGATATGGCTAAGATCGCATCTCTTGAAGAATTAGAAGAAGTTGTAAAGGGATTAGAGAAATTTCAAGAGCTTATCAATAAAGGTAAGCAAATGAGAAGCTAGAAGTTGTAAGAAAGTGATGCAGGTTAATTATAGTAAGATTTATTAAAGCACCAAAGTATTAGAGTATTTATCTAATATTTTGGTGCTTTTTCATTGTAAGTAAAGGTATAAGATACTTTTGTTTGCCAAACCTAATATTAGAGAGTTAAGTATTAGGTCTTATGCAATGTATCTTAGGGAAATGGAACGTTTAGTATATTGTAGAATATGATTATTTAAGTAATTTGCATTGTAAAAGGGATAAGGCCAATACATAAGTCTATCTAGTTAGATACTAACATTAATAAAAGATTGTACTATGCAAAACTAATATTTAAAGATAAAATAATATTGTACTAAGTGATAATTACTATCAACAGATATTTGATGTCGATTTGTTCGTGTATACTCATAGTTTAAACTCTAAGTCATAATTATGTGGATAGTTGAACAGTCTATTTTAAAAATAGTATTTATAATAGTTTTTGAATTCTAATAGAGATGAAATTTTAAAAATAAATGAAATGAAAGGAATGACAATAAAATGTTTAGGTTTTTAGTTACAGGAGCAACAGGGAGATTAGGTGGAGCTATAATAACACATTTATTAGAAAAAGGGGTAGAGGCAAAAGAGATCGCTGTCTTAGTTAGAGATGAACAAAAAGGAGAAAAGCTTAAGAATTTAGGGGTCACAATTAAAACTGGAGACTACAATGATGAAGCTTCTTTAAGAAATGCTTTTGAAGGAATAGAAAAATTGATGTTTGTTTCTTCCCCAGACTTTGATAACACTTTACGTATAAGTCAGCATGCCAATGTGGTTAAAGCAGCGAGAGATGCAAAGGTATCACATATTTTTTATACAGGTATTGCATATGCAGAAGATATGAATGTAGTAGGATTACAAAACGTTCACCTTGCAACCGAATATATGATAAAGACTACAGGAATTAGCTACACTTTTCTTAGAAATGGGTTTTACTTAGAGAATATAACAGGAGATTTAGTTAATAAAGCTGTTTCCAGTGGAAGGTTAATTACAGCAGCAGGTAATGGAAGATTTAATTTTGTATTGATAGATGATTTAGCACTTGCTGCTGCCTCAGCTATTGTAGGAGAAGGGCATGAAAATAAAGTTTATAATTTGGTAAATTCAAGTACAACATCTTTTGATGAATATGCTGATATACTATCAAAACTTTCCCAAAAACAAGTTACACATGTTAGCTTGGAACCAGGTGATGCAGTTAAAAATCTGATATCAATGGGAGATCCAGAAGCTGTTGCAGGTTTTAATGTTTATGGACTTTATCTTCCAATAGCCGAAGGACAATTTTCTAAAGTATCTAAGGATTTAGAGAACCTAATAGGGAGAAACTGTACATCAATAGAAGAAGTCTTAAATAAAGTGGTAAGCTAATGTAAAAATAAAAGACTCTGTTAATTTCAAAGTTATTATTAAATATAGCCAAATAAAAGATATATATAGGTATTAGCAATATAAAAATCCTTATGTATAGGGATATAAAGCATATAAATTTTTAATTATTGTCCACTTATGACTGTTATGATAAAATAAAAATCAAAATAGATGATTGGGACGATTAAGTTATAATATAAAAAATATACTAAGGAAGGTTACTTGTAATGGAAGAGGATAAAAGTTTATTTGGCAGATGTCCATATTTTACTGCGCAAAAAGTATTTTCTGGTAAATGGTCAATACTTATAATGCATCATCTTAGTGAAGGTACCTTGAGATACGGTGAGCTTCAAAGAAGGCTTGAAGATATTACGCAAGCAACCCTTACTAAGCAATTAAGGATGCTTGAAGACTATGGCTTAGTTTCTAGAAAGGTTTATTCGGAAATACCGCCTAAGGTAGAATACTCCTTAACTGAGTTAGGAAGAGAATTTCAACCAGTGCTTGATCAGTTTAGAATATGGGGAGATAAGTATATTGCTTACACAAATAGTAAGAAATAAAGCTTAGGTATGGATATAGTTTACATGGAACATAAGCGCAAAAATATGTTGTACTAAAAGTCTCATTCAATTTATAATAGAATGAGATTTTTATTTTTTTAGTAATAAACTATGTTGTTTCTCCATTGGCAAAATCGCTTAATGAATGCTATTTCTGAGAAAATATTAATAGATGAGCTTATTGAAATTACAAAGAAGTTAAATAAAATTTAGGTTCTGTAAAGTTGATATAGGGAGCCAATTTCAGCTACTAATTTATACATTCCACAAAATCCCTAGAAGCCGCGATTTTATAACAAGTATAAATTAATTTCTCGTAAAGGTTCCATATATATATTTAAACATAACCAATATTGAAGATATTCGTTTTAGGGTAAGGTAAGAAAGATAAATAGGGGGCGAAGATAAATGACTATTGCAGAAGTAAGTGAAAAGTTTAGTATATCTCAAGACACTTTACGTTACTATGAGCGTATTGGATTGATTCCTCACGTAAATAGAAATAAGAGTAAAATAAGAAGTTATACAGAGGAAGACTGTAGATGGGTAGAATTTATTAAGTGTATGAGGAGTGCTGGCCTTCCAATTGAAGTATTAATTGAATATGTTTCACTGTTCCAAGAAGGTGATGAAACAGTAGAAGCAAGAAAAGAGCTTTTAATAGAGCAAAGAAGCAAGCTTGCTGAGAAGATTAGTGAGATGCAGCAGACTTTGCAAAGGCTAGATAATAAAATTGATGGATATGAAGAGAAAATATTAGCAAAAGAGCAGGGATTAAAGAAAGCTGATAGTTAGAAAAATAAAACAGACTTAATATTGTCCGTTTTATTTTTATAAATTAGTGTTCTTTAAAACAAGTGCATTACAATTTTTTAAATTCAAGTTTTGATATCATAAGATAGCTAAAAGATACAAGTAATATCGTTGACACTAAGTAGTAAATGCTATTAGCTGGAGTAGAAAATGAAAATAAAGCTAGTAGAGAACCGGTTATAGTTATAGGGACTCCAGTAAAAATTCCATTAAAAGTGCTTGTATTATATCTTGCTAACCTGTAGGCACCACAAATTATATAAAGTAGTACAAAGCCTATGTCTATTATGTAAATATTAGATAGTGGAGCATACTTAATAAGCAGTAGAAGAGAAGGTGCTACTCCAAAGGAAATTAAATCTGATAAAGAATCTAATTCTTTTCCTAATTCACTGGATACATTGAGTAATCTAGCAATTCTACCATCATATCTATCTATTAAAGCCGCAATAAGTATAAAGGCTGCACCAAATATAAAATTATGTTTGAAAGCAGATATTATCGAAAAAATACCAAAGGATAGATTTGCAAAAGTAAGTAGGTTTGGAATCCATTTTTTAATCATATATATACTCCTATTTTTGTTAATTGTTATTTGGTGTGAACTTGTTGATAAGCTTGTCTTTATTAATTATTCCAAGAATAAATGCTACACATGCAATAAGTGCCACTACTATTGTGGCAGTATAGTTACCATAGTGAAGGTTTGAACCGATGCTTACAGAAGCTAGTGTCCAAGGAAATCTGCTTATGGTTAAAATAATGAAAAATTTCAATGGTTTAATTGGTGTTAAACCAGCTACATAAATTAAAAAATCTTTTGGTAGACCTGGTACTAAAAATATTATAAATATAACAAGGTCAAACTTATTACTATGCATTATCTTTGATAACCAGCTAAGTTTTTCTCTTTGTAATAATTTCTCAATGAGATTAGCACCTATAAATCTGGTGAAGTAAAAAGCTATTATACCTCCTAACAAAAGACCTATCATGGAGTAAATAGTACCTAAGGTAGCACCATATATATATCCGCCAGCTACTTGAATAACTTCTCCAGGTATTGGTGCTATAACCGTTTGAAGTACTTGAAAAGAAGTGAATACGATAGCTCCAAGGCTACCTAGAGAGATTATGTAGCTGCTGAACTTTTCCATAGACATCGTTAAAGCAATAATATCAGGTAAATACTTTATTATAGGGATGGCAATTAATATACACAGCAAAAAGGCGCATATTTTATAAATTATCATTTTTTCAGCTTTATTCATTTTAACGTATCCTTTCAAAAAGAAATCTAATAATCACAGCTTATCTTATAAATCTTAAGAAGTTTGTAGGATAAATCTTAAGAATTCTTAAGTGATATAAAGTATATGGATTTTGTAAAAACATCAATATATACTAATATTAAAAGTGGAGGTGTGCTGATGGACTATGGTAAAAATATATTAATAGCTGATGATAATGAAGAAATAAGAGAAATAGTTAGGGTTTTACTAGAAAGTGAAGGTTATAATGTAATTGAGGCATCAAATGGAGCAGAAGCTGTAGAGAAAGTAGATAGTGAGATAGATTTAGTAATACTTGATATAATGATGCCTATAAAATCAGGCTTTAAGGCTTGCAGTGAAATTAGAGAAAAAACTACTGCACCTATTTTATTTCTTACAGCCAAAACTCAAGATTCAGATAAAATCATGGCATTCTCTTCAGGTAGTGATGATTATTTATCGAAGCCCTTCTCTTATACTGAGTTTATCTCAAGAGTGAAAGCGTTGCTTAGACGATACTATGTATATAAAGGAAAAGAGAAAATCAATTCTGATGAAGGTATAAACATAAATGGATTAACAATAAGTAAAGCCTCTAATCAAGTATCTAAATATGGAGAAGAAATAATACTTACAGAGATTGAGTACAGAATTTTATTACTTATGGCTCAAAATAGAAAAAAGATATTTTCAGCACAAAATTTGTATGAAAGCGTATGGGCTGAGCCTTACTTTTATTCATGTAATAATACCGTTATGGTACATATAAGAAATCTACGAAGTAAGCTGGAGAAAGACCCCCAAAATCCTGAGTATATAAAAACTGTTTGGGGCAAGGGATATAGGATTGAGTAGAAAATTTACTGTAAATAGATTGGAATTTAAGTTAGTTTTATCTTTGATGATATCATTTCTAATAGCTGTTGGAGTATATTTTGTATTGGACACTACAGGAGAAAATGTAGTGGATGAGCATTTCAATAAAATTTCTTTTTTTGATAATGTAAGAGATAAGACTATGGTTGATTTTCGTCAATATGTTATGGAGAAAAATCTGAGAATATCTGATTTTGACGCTATAAATAGATGGGTAAAAAGTGAAAAGTATGTAATTGTAAATATTTATAAAGATAATAAGCTGATATATGATTCTAGTAAATTTGAATCAAATATAGGATATGAAGAGAATTTTAGAAATCAGATCTCAGAGATAAGTGCGTTGCAGAACATAGAATTTGCAGATCATACTGGAAAGATATACTTGGAATGTTTTTTTGAATACAAGTATTATTTTATTATAAGCCTTGTAAGTATATTGATTGCCTTTTTATGTTTTCTTGCAATTAATCTATTTTTCATAAGAAGAAAGATAAAGTATATTGAGAAAATAGATAGCGAGATAAAAATATTAGAAGGTGGAGAATTGGCTTATGAAATAGTGAGCAAAGGAAATGATGAGCTTTCTTCATTGGCTCAAAGTATTAATGAAATGAGAAAATCCTTTATAGAAAGATTAGAGAATGAAGAAAAAGCAAGGGTAGCCAATAGTGATTTAATTACTGCAATGTCTCATGACCTAAGGACACCACTGACAGCTTTGGTTGGATATTTAGATATAGTTGAATACAGAAAATATAAGACTGATGAGGAATTGAAAAAGTATATACATAATAGTAGAGAAAAGGCTTATCAAATTAAGTATCTTTCTGATAAATTATTTGAGTATTTTTTAGTTTTTAATACTAATGAAGAAATGCTAGAAAAAGAGCTTTTTGATGGAAATGAGCTCTTCGAACAATTATTAGATGAACAAGTGTTTATATTAGAGAATAAAAAATATAAGCTAGAATTAAATTGTGATAGAACGCCATTCTTAATTAAACTAAATTTGATATCTATACGAAGAGTTATGGATAATTTATTTTCAAATTTAATAAAGTATTCAGACAGGGAAAAATCTATAAAGATAAAGTATAGTATAGAAAATAAAGTGTTATTGCTAGAGATTGAAAATTATATAACTACTGACTTAGAAGTAGTGGATAGTACTGGAATTGGCCTTAAGACCTGTGAAAAGATAATTGAAAGTCATAAGGGAAACATGGTAATTAAAAATGATAAGAATATTTTTAATGTAAGTATAAGGCTTCCAATATTAAGTGGTAGTTTAGATTAAACATAGTTGCTTGGCAGATTTTCCTTGTATATTGTAATGGAAGATATATAAAAGGGTCGCTGAAGAAGGACTTCAGCGACCTTTTATTGTTACTAATTATTAGTTATAACTAGTCTAATTAGTCCCAGGTTACTATATTATCAATCCCTTTGATTTTCTTTACAGCCCATTCTACAGCTTCTCTGCTATTATCAAACTCTTCATTTGTACTACTTACGTAGGAGTAGCCTTCTTTGTCATCTATAGCTTCAATAAATAGTTCATTTATTCCATCAGTGATACTAATTTCTCCTTTTTCCTCAAGAGATTCTGTTAATTCATCAAGGGTTATGAAATCTTCGTCCATAATACAACATCCTTTCTATACTGTTTGTAAGGTTATAATTTGACAAATATAACTTTTTTATTCTTTATAAGCTTTAATTATAAAGAAAATTTTCTATAAGTATCCATAGATGGCTAAATGAATATAAGTAAAAAAGTAGAAAAAGAGATTTATATTTTACACAAAATGTTCTATAGTCTTTAGTAGAAAGCCTAACTGTAATATATAAATTAATAGTTGGAGTTAGGAAGCTGTATTGTAAACTACAGGAATTAGTCCTATATTAGAGTGTATAAGATAAATATAAAACTTTCACGGGTTTGTGAGAGTTCTACAGGGGGCCAACTTCAATTATTAATTAAAGCATGCCACAAAAATCCCTAGAAACAGCGATTTTCGAACATGCACAACTTAAGTCTTTGTAATGGACCACTATAGAATGTAGTTATTATTAAAAGTAATTCACATATAACAAGTTAATTGTATAAAGGAGAAGAATAAGCATGAAAAGAAGAGCTGTGGTTGCAGGTGGCACTGGTTTGATAGGTAAAGCGCTAGTAAAGCAATTATTAAGTGATCCACAATATAATTCTATAACATTAATATTAAGAAGATTTATAGGAATTACTGATCCTAAGCTTGAACAAAAGGTAATAGATTTTGATTTGTTAGAGAGCATAGATATTGATTTAAAAGATGCAGACGTATTTTGTACTCTTGGTACAACTATAAAAAAAGCAAAGACTCAAGAGAACTTCAAAAAAGTAGATTATCACTATCCCTTAGTCTTAGGGAAGATGGCAAAAAAACAGGGAGCAAAACAGTTATTAATAGTAACAGCAATGGGGGCTAGTTCTACATCTAGTATTTTCTACAATAGAGTAAAAGGTGAGATTGAAGAAGCTTTAAGAGAATTGAATCTTCCAATACTGAAGATCTTCCGTCCATCACTTTTACTGGGTGATCGTGGAGAATTTCGTATGGGAGAAGGAATGACAGCAGCGTTATCAGGTTTATTTACTCCATTGCTTTTAGGACCATTAAGGAAATATAGGCCAATAAAGGGTGAGGTAGTAGCTAGGGGTATGATTGCTGCAGCTAAGAAAGATGATCATGGGGTTCATACTTATGAATCAAATGAAATTGCTGAATTAAGCTAGATTTCTATTTTTGCAGATGTTAAAGTACTTTGTTGAACATGGTCTTATTTGTTTATAGGTTATGAAAAAAAGTCATCATAATAAGTATTATAAAATGATTTATTATATAAGAGGAGTGCTTTTACTAATTTAGTATATATAATGTCAAATACTCTGTATAAGCATTAAGCGAGTACCATAACTTGTCATTAAAGCATAAACTTAAAAGTTGCGATAAATATCATAAGGTAGATGATAAGGTTACCGAGGATTAGAGAATAAGAAAAATATGTTCCTTATTATGGAGAGTGATTCAGTGTTAGGAGATTTATTTATAAATTCAGCAATATTAATTGCAATTTTAAGTGTTGGTACTCAGTGTTTTAGGGAAAAGTCTCTTACAGCAATAAAAACCAAATCTGCACAGGTATTAACAGGGGCACTGATTGGGATATTAGGGTGCATATTGATGAAATTTAGTGTTCATATAAATTCAAAAGTTATTCTTGATTTTAGAAACATACCAATAATTTTGGCGGCAGTTTTTTCAGGATGTATTTCATCAGTTACTGCTGGTATTATAGTTGGTGTATTTAGAATCTTATTTTTCGGTATTAGTAATGCTTCAGTAGTTGGGTTTAGTATAGCAGCGACAATAGGGGCCGGCTGTGGATTAATAGGCAAAACTAATTTATCCTCAGGAAAAAAGTGGGCTCTTTCCACATTAGTTTCGCTTTTATTAGGGACAATTGGATTTGTTCTTAACTTGAAAGAAAAATCCTTACTGATAGATAGTCTGCTTTGTTACTGGGGAGCTAGTATAGTAATGTGTATTTTTATATATTATTATATGATGTACCTATATGAATCAGGAAACTTATATAGAAGGTATAGGGAAGAAGTTAAGAAAGATTACTTGACTGGACTAAATAATGTTAGACAATTCGATAATGTAATTAATGAAGTGTTTCTTAAGGTAAAAGAAAAGCATTATAAAGAAGTTGCTTTAATTTATTTAGATATAGACTTCTTTAAGAAAATTAATGATTCCTTTGGTCACGGAGGTGGAGATATAGTACTTAAGGATTTTAGCTACATATTGAAAAATATAGGAGTTAGCTCAGATTTTATTTTTAGGAATGGTGGAGAAGAGTTTTCTATAATATTACCTGACTGTTCTGAAGATGTAGCGAGTAAAGTTGCAGAGAAAATAAGATTAGAAGTTGAAAGATATAGTTTCAAAATGCCCAATGATGAGGTAATAAGCATTACTGTATCAATAGGGGTAGCGGTGTATCCTGATATGATTGATGATATTGATGAATTAGTAAGTCAAGCTGATAACGCTCTTTATACAGCGAAAAAATGTGGTAGAAATAAGACTGTTCTTGCAGGAAAAAAGAAGTATATTATAAAATAATTAAACAATAAGTGTTCTATAAGTAGAATACTTAACATTTTTTATACTATAGTAAGCATATAGTATAAAAGGCTATTTTATATTAACCTTTGATGACGATTTGTTCTTAAACTAAAATATAAGCTTTTTTAGGTTGTCATAGATTTGCAACAATAATGAATTTATCATATAATCTGTTTATTATAATAGTTAAAAGGGAGTAACTACCTTAGGTAAGGGGATATAGTCAACATACTGACCATAGGTCTGGCTATATTATAACTAATTTTAGTTAAGTGAGACTTTTAGCACAATTTTTATATTGTGCTAAAAGTCTTTTTTAATGTTGAGGAAAACGTAATTTTTTTGCTAACTAAACCCAGTGATAGCAAGGCTTTGGAATAGCTATTTATGTTAAACCGTAAAGAAGTAAATCTTATTTGTGCCTGCCAGATTTTCCTCATATACATAAGGAAAGGCAGATGGGCAAAAAAATAAATGTCAATTTACAAGTTTTCTTCAGGATTATATAAAGCTTATGGGAAAATAATAATTTAGTATAGTACATAAATATTGATAATAAGCGTTAAATTATTTAGAGGGATTTAGTGTATAAGGAGTGTAGTTAATGGATGAAAAGTATACTAACTTAAAACTTGCAGAGCGAGGAGCTAGAATTAGCATTTTAGCCTATGTTGCATTGGCTGCAGTTAAGGTTGGAATCGGGTATATATCTGGTTCAGAAGCTCTATCTGCAGATGGAATAAATAATACAACTGACATAATAGCTTCTATTGCAGTGCTAATAGGATTAAGACTATCAGGAAAACCAGCAGATGAGGATCATCCTTATGGACATTTTAGGGCTGAGACTATAGCGTCCTTAGTAGCCTCCCTAATTATGATAGCAGTAGGCTTGAATGTACTTTTTGATGCGGTTCAGTCAGTCATCCATTTTAAAGCAAAGGCTCCAGATATGATAGCAGCAATAGTAGGGGTATTTTGTGCCATAGCCATATATTTTGTATATAGATACAATAGAAAAATAGCAATAAAGATAAATAGTTCAGGGCTTATGGCTGCAGCTAAGGACAATCTATCAGATGCATGGGTAAGTGTTGGAACTTCTAGTGGAATTATGGCTTCTCAGTTTGGGTTGCCTTGGATTGATCCTCTAGCTGCAATAATAGTTGGAATATTGATTATAAAAACTGGATGGGAGATATTTAGCGAGTCCTCCCATAACTTGACAGATGGATTTAGTCAGCAACAGTTGAATGATATGACAGAGGGGATAAGAATAATATCAGGAGTTGAGAAGGTAAAGCAAATACGAGCTCGTGTCCTTGGCAATAATATACTCTTGGATGTTACTGTAGCAGTAGATTCAACATTGAATGTAGTGGAAGCTCATAACATTACGGAAGAAATAGAGAAGAATTTAAAGAAGAACTTTAATATTACTGAAGCTATGATTCATGTAGAGCCAAGCGATTAGCATAAATATAATGGTATTTGATGTTTAGGGACTTAATTTTAAAAGTATAATTTAATATTTTTTAGAAATGTTATCACATTGAAGGTGAACATTAATAATGTAAGAGTTGCAATTGAATAGAGAAAGATCCCTTATAGGTACATACTTATAAGGGATTTTCATGTTTATATATTAAATGTTGTAGATAATATAATACTAGTTAAATTCAGTCTATTGAGGCTTCTTCAGGTTCTGTTTTTATAAGATTAAAAATTAACAATCCAAATATTGCAGATAGAAGGGAAGCTACCATTATACTCATTTTTGCTGTAGAAAGTATGGCTTCATCTGAAAAGGATAAGGATGAAACAAAGATTGACATGGTAAATCCAATACCACCAAGAATGCTGGCACCATACAAATGCTTATTATTCACTCCAGTAGGGAGCTCAGCTATCTTTAACTTTACAAGTAAGGCTGATATGCCGAATATTCCTAGTTGCTTGCCTAAGAAAAGTCCAAGGATAATCCCTATACTTACTGGGGTTGCCATTATGGTAGAAATACTATTTGTACTTATTGCTACTCCAGCATTTGCCAATGCAAATAAAGGCATTATTAAGTAGGAAGACCATGGAGAAATAGCTGTTTCAAGCCTATGTAACATTGATTTTTCAAATTCTTGCTCGTCTCTTGAGCCAGGTATTGTCATACCTAATAATACTCCAGCAAAGGTAGAATGGATACCAGACTTATGTACTGTAAACCATAATATAACTCCCATCATTATAAAGACTGCTGGGGCTTTAACCTTTAGTTTATTAGCTAAAATAAGTAAGCAAACTATAGCTGCACTTATTAGTAAATAAATCCAAGAAAGTTCACTGCTATAGAATAATGCAATAACTATTATAGCACCTAGATCATCAACTATAGCTAGTGCAGTAAGAAATACAACAATCCCTTTGGGAGCTTTTTTACCGGCTAAAGATATTATACCTAAGGCAAAGGCTATATCTGTTGCCATAGGAACTCCAAAACCATGGATAGTTGGCTGATTATAGTTGCTTATAGCATATATAACAGAAGGTACAATCATTCCTGCTATAGCAGCAGCTATTGGCAATATAGTAGTTTTTATCGATTTTAATTCTCCTATTAAGATTTCTTTCTTAATTTCCATTCCAACCACAAAGAAAAATATAGCCATCAAGCCATCATTAATCCAGTGTCCTATTGACATTGAAATAGAAACCTCTTTATATCCAATTGTTAAGCTTTTATGAAGAAATTCATTATAAGATGGCCCAAAATCAGAGTTTATGGCCAGGATCGCAATAATAGAGCAGGCCAGTAATAGTATTCCACTGGAGGCTTCACTTCTAAAAAAGTTAAGGAAAAAGTTGTAGTTTTTGTCTTTTAGTGTGTTTTGCATATAATACATCCTTTCTCTGTAGTTAATAAAATATAAATTTCAACCTATTTTTCTAATTAACCTATACCCAGTTATTTCATATTTTACTGTTATGATAAAGACAAATAAGGAATATAACTGTTCATAGTTTTTGTAATAGTTAAAAAAATATTGAAAAATAAAAAGATGGGAACGCTTTGAAAAAGCTTCCCACCCCAGAAACTAAATTGCTTGAAAGTAAATTTTTCAATTTACCCAACCGTAACTAGTATTATTTACTTTATATTAAGATATACTATATCACATGTTCTTTGAGTTGACAATATTAGAATATCACTTTTATGGTATAAAGCTATTAGGTTTAATTATATATCCGGTGAATATTTTATACTTTGGACAAATGTAATTCAGCTAAAACAGTGTGTTAGAAGACTAATTAATAATAAAGAATGAAAATATAATCCAATTTAAATGTCCTTGATTGATAATAAGTATTATTTGACAATTAAATATTAATCAATTATTATTATCAATGGATATAGATTTTTGATGAAAAATATCCCAAAGGTTATAGGGAGAGTATTAAATTTTTACGGTGAACAATAAAGGATGGTTATATATGAATACAAAATCTACTAAATCAGCTGTGGGGGAAGCACATAGTAAGTTGATTCTAGTTGGGGAACATGCAGTAGTTTATGGTAAACCAGCAATAGCAATACCTTTTCCACTTAAGGTTAAGGCAGTGACTACTAGTTATTCTGGCAATATTATGTTAGAATCATCTATTTATACTGGGTTTATAGAAAATGTACCAATGAAGATGCAGGGCATATCAGCCTGTATAAGGGAGGCTTTAAATAAGTTAAACCAACCTTGTTATGGATTAAGAATTTTAATAGATTCGGAAGTACCTTCAGGTCGTGGCTTAGGGTCAAGTGCCGCAGTTGCTATAGCCATTGTAAGAAGTCTATTTTCTTTCTTTGAGGAAGAGCTTTCAGATGAAGCATTATTTTATATAGTTCAAATTTCCGAAAGGTATGCACATGGAAAGCCAAGTGGAATTGATACTGCTTCAGAAATAAGTGAATGTCCTATTTGGTTTGAAAAAGGAAAGGATATATTTACTATTGAAAGTACAAAAACTTTATTTATAGTGGTTGGAGATACTGGAAGGGTCGGAGATACTCACACAGCTGTAGGTAATGTAAGAAAGAAGTATGATATGGAGCCTCTAAAAGTACAAAAGTCATTGGATGAGATAGGTAAAGTTGTAGATTCTGCAAGGAGTTGTATTATTGACGGAGAGCTTAACTCACTTGGGAGACTACTATATATTAATCATAAGGAACTTATCAACTTGGGAGTTAGTGATGAGGGGTTAGATCTATTGGTTGAGACTGCTATGAAGGCAGGTGCTTTAGGAGCAAAACTAACTGGTGGAGGTCTAGGGGGATGTATGATAGCTCTAGCCAGTAGTTTAGAGAATGCTAGATTAATTTCATCAGAGCTTATTAAGGCTGGTGCCTTTAAAAGTTGGTACTTTTCAAGTAATGATAACAAGCTTTATATACCATAAGAAAAAGTAGGAGGAAGTCAAGTGAAAGCTACAGCGAAAGCAAATACTAATATAGCGCTTATTAAATACTGGGGAAAGCGCGACGAAAAGCTGTTTTTACCTATGAATAGCAGTTTATCAGTAACTCTCGATAGATTTTATACCATCACAACTGTTGAGTTCAATGAAAGCTTTGAGAAGGATATTTTCTTTCTAGATAATGTAATTGCTAGTGATAAGGAAGTAGAGAAAGTATCAAAGTTTCTTGATAAGGTAAGAATAGCTGCAGGGGTAACATATCCTGCGCTAGTTTCTTCTGAGAATAAAGTACCAACAGCAGCAGGCTTTGCATCTTCAGCTTCAGGCTTTGCTGCATTAGCGGCTGCAGCTGCAAAAGCACTTCAACTGGATTTGAGTGGAAGAGAGTTATCTGTTTTAGCTCGTCAAGGTTCTGGATCTGCTTGTAGATCTATATATGGGGGATTCGTTGAATGGCATAAAGGAATAGAAGCTGATGGAAGTGATTCTTTTGCTAATCAGCTATTGGATGAAAATGCATGGGATTTTAGTATTCTTTCAGTTTTAGTAGCCTCAGAACAAAAGAATGTATCTAGCAGGGATGGAATGAGGCAGACGGTATTAACGTCTCCTTTTTACAAAGGCTGGTTGGATACTATTGAAGGAGATCTAAGTGCTTTAAGAGATGCTATAGGGGATAGGGATTTTGATAGCTTAGGTAAGGTGATGGAGTCAAATGCATTGAAGATGCATGGGACTATGCTGGGAGCAGAGCCTCCAATCTTATATTGGCAAAGTGGAACTATGGATGTGATACATCATATTCAACTTCTTAGGAGTTCTGGTATTCCGGTTTATTTTACTATTGATGCTGGACCAAATGTAAAGGTGCTTTGTATGCCTAAGCATGAGCAAATAGTATATGAATCGCTAATAAAGCTTCCAAAAGTTAAAAAAGTTTTTACTTGTCATCCTGGAGAAGGAGTCACTTACCTATAGAATTTTAGATAATAGGAGTTGAGTGAATGAATAACATAAATAAGGATATGAAAAAATCATCAGAAGGTGATTCACTTAAGAATAATATTGAAGTTTGGGAGGATTTAGTTTCTATTAAAGAATTGGTAATGTCATTGGTTATATGCTCTTTAGGTGCCTTTGGAGGATATTTACTAGCGCCAAAAGAGAGACCAAAACAATTATTTTTAGGTTTGCTTGGTGCAATAATTGGCTTTGTGATATGCAGTATCATAATAAAACCTAAAAGAGAATTTATAGAAACTAATCAGGAGGATTAACATGACTACTACATTGATTTTACAGATGATTCTTTCAGCTGTTGTAGCAGCTATTTTATATACAATAATTGGGGCAGCACCTGGTACAGATGAAACTGCAACAATTGCGCCAGTAACTTTGGTTCTTGTCTTATCAGGGTTACACCCTGCGGTAATTTTATCATTTTTCATTTCAGCTATCGTAGCAAGCAAATTAACAGATGCTATCCCTGTTTCTATAGCAGGAATTCCTGCTGGAGTAATGTCTACTCCTATGATAGAACATGCAATGGTGCTGAAAAAATTTGGCCTTACAGACACAAGCATTAGGAAGATGGCTTCAGGTTCCATTATTGGTACAATAGTATCAGTGCCTGTGAGCTTACTATTAGCACAGGCACTAATACCATTTTCAACTACCATCAAGCAATATGGAGATATAGTATTTTTTGTTGGTGCGATATTCTTAGCTTTGATGAGTAAAAGTAAATGGGTATCACTGGTTTCAATAGTTCCCTTTGCTTTATTGATACAAGGTCTTCGTCATTTATACTGGGGCACAGGAGCAGTTCCAAAAGGAACTAATGTATCTACATCTATTTTCTTAGGAATTACTATTGGACCTGTTATCTTGACCTTGTTTGAACTTTTAAATAAGAATAAGAGAGAAGGTCTTGAAAGATTTGATAAAAAGACTATCTACTTTAAAAAGGGAGAACAAATTAAGACTGTTCCTAATCCGTTTAAGATACTAACTAAGAAAGAAACTGCCTATAGCGCGTTGACTTCTATAATTGGATCACTAACCTTTATTTTAAGTCCTGTAGGGCTTACTACTTTTTTAGGAGAGCTGTTTTCTAGTCGTACAAAGGATCCTGTAGAAAAAGCATCTCTAGCCATTTCCTGTATGGAAGCTTTGGCCCACGCAACATATATTTCAGGAACCTTGATTCCACTTATTGCTCTAGGTATTCCGTTGTCACCAATGGCTTTAGGTCCTGCAAATCCATTATTCAATGCCCCTCCAGTATACACTTTGAAGAATAATATGCATCATTTATTAACTAATTCAGACTTTGTGTGGGCTACTATAATTGGAGCGGTTGTAGCATTATGTATTACTTATTATGTTACAGTTAAATACTCACAGCAAATTTGTGCTTTTGTATTTAAGAAGATTCCACACGAAGCTATGCTTGGTCTATTCTTTAGTTTAGTTATATTACTTGCTTACATGGATGCAGGTCTGATTAATGTTGGTGGTGTTCTTCTTATAGGAATAGTTGGAGGAGTATTGTATCGTCTAGGGGTTAACTATGGCGTTCAGTTTATGATATTATACTCAGCACCATGGATAGTTACAAAACTAGCTGGTCTGTAAAACTTGCTTAAATATATGAAACTAGGTTTATAAATTATAAAATTTGAAGGGAGGAAGGTTATGGATTATTCAAGCTATAATGTGAAAGTACCAGGAAAATTAATGATTGCAGGGGAGTATGCTGTATTAGAGCCTAATCAAAAGGCTATTGTAGTAGCAGTAAATCGTTATGTCAATATTCATATTGAGCCTTCTAAAAAGAATGAATTGTTTCTTCCTCAACTTGGTTTAGAGAATATTGCTTGGGAAATAATTGATGAAAAGGTTAAGTTTAGTGTGGGAGATGCTAGATTAAACTTTATCGAAAACTCTATTGCTGTAGCCAATCAATATTTAAAAGAAAACTTCATAGAAATACGTCCTTTTAGATTATTGGTTAATAGTGAGCTTGATGATACTACAACTGGAGAAAAGTATGGACTAGGATCAAGTGCTGCAATTGTGGTTTCAGTTATCTCAGCCATATTGAGTATTCATTGGATTAGTAAAGATAAGCCTTCCTTGGAACAGATTTTTAAACTTTCTGCTATAGCTCATTTAAGAACTCAAAAGAGTGGTTCAGGAGCTGATATTGCGGCATCTGTTTATGGTGGGTGGCTGGAGTATTCATCATTTAGCTCTAAATGGGTTATATATGAATTACGTCAAAATAAAAGTATAATAGATATAATAAATCAGAAGTGGCCTAACTTATCAATTAAGAAGCTCTTACCACCACCAGAACTTCAATTGGCGGTAGGATGGACAAAGTCACCTATATCAACAGCACCTATGATTAAGAGTGTTCATAATTTTAAACAGAATAACACAGAGAAATACAACTACTTTTTGAGAGAAAGCCTCCACGCTGTTGAAGCAATGATAGATGGCTTTGAGAGAAACGATTGTAATAAAGCAATAAAAAGCCTTAATCAAAATAGAAAAGCGTTGCAAAGCTTAGAAGAAGCTTCTAGTATAACTATTGAAACTGAAACTCTAAAAAGATTATGCTCAATTGCTGAAAGATTTGGTAGTGGAAAGTCCTCTGGAGCTGGTGGTGGGGACTGCGGTATTGCTTTTTTAGAAGGAAGTAATAATAAGAAGGAACTTTATGAAGCTTGGAAACACAACGATATAAAGCCTCTGAATTTAGAGGTAGCAAAAGTTGGAGTTTCTGTAGAAAGCATAAGCTGATATTTTTTACAATAGAATTAAAACTATAGATGTACCAATTCATATTACAATTTATATTTTCAAATTGGTACATCTTTAATTAAGAACCCTGATTAATCGGGGGTCTTTTTTTACTATTAAGACCAGTTATAAAACTTTTTTAGGTAAAAGTGGTAATATCAATGAATTAGAACAGGTTTTTACCATAAACATTAAAAAGGAAATATTATTGGCCTAGCAGATTTTTATCATATGTATTAGGAAATGCATATGCATAAGAAAAGATCACTGAAGAATTTAAAAGTAGCTAATGTGGAACTATATTGCAAGAGTTTTTTTTGGATGTTTATTAAATAAAAGTATTTATATGTCACTTAAGTGTGTTGAAAATTAAATTTAATAAAAATATAAAGAAAAATATATTTATATACGATGAATATAATAGAAACTTGTCGAATAGTGTTGAAGGGAGATTTATATGAGTAAAAAAGAAAAGGAACACAAGATTTCTATTAAGGTTAAATTACTTGGCGTCATAATACCAATGATGGCTATGGCTGTTTCACTATTAATTGGTATATCTTATACTAAATCAAATAGCATAATAACTAACTCTGCTAATGATTTATTAGAGACATCCACGAAGAAACAAGCTAATCAGATAGAATCATGGTTAAACGAAAATTTAGCATCTTTTAATGCGGTGAAACATTCAATTGAGAGTTCAAGCCTAAGTGATGGGCAGTTGCAGAATTTATTAAACAACTATTATGGATATAATAGCAACTTCCCAGAAGGTGTTTATATTGGAGACTCTACTGGGAATTTATTGAAGGCAGAGAAATCTACAATGTCAAATAAAAATGTATTGAGTTCATTATGGTACAATCAAGGGCTTACTAGAATAAACA
Organism: Clostridium manihotivorum; assembly: GCF_004015185.1. Taxonomy (GTDB): domain Bacteria; phylum Bacillota; class Clostridia; order Clostridiales; family Clostridiaceae; genus Clostridium_AR; species Clostridium_AR manihotivorum. The sequence goes on from NZ_CP025746.1 coordinate 2,069,387, forward strand.
TGGCATTGGGGTCGCCTTATGTTAACGAACAGGGTAAAAATGTTATTAGTGCATCAGCTATACTTAACGATAACTCCGGTAAGATAAAGGTTTTATCAGCAGATCTTTCTTTGGACAAGATATCAATAATAGTAAATTCATTAGCTGAAATGAAAAATGCACAGTCTCTTTTAGTTAATAAAAATGACAATACAATTTTAGCTTATGAGGATAGTTCACTGATTTCAACAAAGCTTAGTGGAAGTAGTAATAGCTTTCTTAAGGATATTGGAGAAAGGTTAGATAAAAAGCAATATAGCGCTGCTGAACTTGAAAAAAACATGGTTTCTTTTAAACAAATCGAGGGAACTGACTGGATTTTAGTATCATATGTGCCTGAAAAGTCTATCTTAGCTGAACTACTAAAGCTACGTACTTTTATGATTATAATTGCTATATTATCTATTGCTGTTCTCACTGGATTGGTTGAGAGAATAGTTCAGGTTGTAATTAAACCAATTAGCAAACTTACAGATGCTATAGTAGCAATGACACATGGAGACTTTACTGTGGATGTAGAGGTAAAAGGCAATGATGAAATATCAGTTATGCTTAAAAGTGTAAAAGAATTTATAACAGTTATGAGAAGTATGATTAATAATATAAGTGTTATGTCACAAAAATTAAGCGTACAGGCAGATGGTAGCAGTGCTATTTCTAAAGAAATGTTTGATTCTTCTATGGTTCAGTCCCAATCTATGGAAAGCCTAAACCAAACAGTAGATCAATTAGCAAGCTCTGTAGGAGAGGTTGCAGAAAATACAACAACTTTAGCAACTGTAGTTACCACTACTAGAGATGATAGTGCCAATGTTAATGAAAAGATGAAGGAAACAATTAATGTTTCAGAAAAAGGCCGTAAAGATATGGAGAAGGTTAATGGGGCTATGGAAAATATAAGAAATTCTATAACTTCTCTTGAGCAAGCTATAAGCAAAGTAGGTAAATCTTCAAATGAAATTACTAATATCATACATGTTATTGGAGATATCGCTGAGCAAACAAATTTACTTTCTCTAAATGCATCTATAGAAGCAGCAAGAGCTGGGGAAGCTGGAAAGGGCTTTGCAGTAGTAGCCATGGAAATAGGAAAATTGGCAAAGACAAGTTCTGAATCCGTCAATGATATATCGACACTTGTAACTGAAATAAATGGATTGGTTTTGGATACAGTTAAGAAGGCCAATGAAAGTGCGGAACATATAACAGAAAGTAGTTACTTAATAAGTGGTACAGCGGATACCTTTGATAGTATATTTGATATGATCAACGAAACTAATAATTTGATTCAGGATATGACTGAAAAGATAGGTAATCTAGATGAAGTTGCAGCTTCTGTAGCTGCTATATCAGAAGAGCAAGCTGCAAGTGCAGAAGAAATACTAGCCACTTCTGAGGTTATGGTTTCTCAAGCTAAGAGTATTACTAGCAATAGTGAAAAGGTAGCTAGTGATGCAGATAAACTTGCAGATACTGCAGAAGAGCTTGGTAAGCAAATTCAAATATTTAAATTATAGGCAATACATTTCAAAAGGGGGAGAAGTATGAAGAAGAGATTGGCAGTGTTGTTAAGCATAATCATGACTTTTGTTATATTATCTGGCTGCAGTTCGAATAAAACAACAGCTTCGAATAATAAAATTAAGATTCTCTTATCTATATCAGACGGGTCTGATGATTATCGTAAATTAATAGTTTCAAATGCTAAAAGTTACGCAGAGAGTCAGAATATTGATATTACAGTAAAAGATGCGGCTGGATCTATAGAAAGTCAGGTTGAACATATGAAAGAAGCAGTTTCTGGTGGATATAATGTTATAATATGTGCACCTGTAAATCCTAGTACAGCATTAGAACTGGAAAGAGCTTCTAAAGGAATTCCTATAGTGTTTATGAATAGTAAGCCTGAGGATAAATTGTTGGAAAAAGATAAATACATTTACGTAGCTTCCAATGAAGAAGTTGCTGGAAAGCTTCAAGCTGAGTACATTATTGATCACTTTAACGGTAAAAAAGATATAAAGGTAGTATTGCTAAAAGGAGAAAAAGGGCATAATGCATCAAAAGGAAGATCCGATGCAGTAAAGCAAACTTTTAAAGACAACGGAATAAATGCAGAATATGTTTTTGAGGATAATGCGGATTGGAGTAGGCAAAAAGCTAAAGAGATGTTAAATATATTTTTAGCTACTGGAAAAAAGTTTGATTGTGTAATTGCTAATAATGATTCCATGGCCTTAGGAGTAGTGGATTCATTATTAGAGAACCATATAGATCCTTCATCGATTCCTGTTTTAGGTGTAGATGCCACAAGCGATGCTTTGAAAGCAGTTAAGAATGGAACTCTTGGAGTTACTGTTTATCAGTCTGCAAAGGGACAAAGTATAAGTGCTGTAAAAGCAGCCATCAAAATGGGTTCAGGTGATTCTTTATCAGGTATAGAAAATCTTACTACTGATGGTAAGTTTATATGGGTTCCTTTTGAAAAGGTAGATAAGAGCAATGTAGATAAGTACATCAATTAGTTAACTAAAGATCCAATGAATATTGCCCTTCTAAAAGGAAAAGATAATTCCTGAAGGGAGTGAAGTTCATGGCAAAATCTAAAAATAATCCTAAAGAACAAAATAAGCAGAGAACCAATATCGGCACTAAAAGAACCGATAGCAGTGATAGACAGGAAGTAAAAAATAAATCAAATAAATAGCTTTAGTATATAAAAGCGCTTAAGTGGTAAACTTAAGTGCTTTTATGTATAGATTTATAATTTTTGTTTTATTGAAGTTATTATTTCTTCATATTCTGCATCGCTAAGTTTAAGATTGGCTGAAGGGTTCATTTCGAAAGTTCCACCCCAGCTGTAACCATCCTTATATTTTGGAACTATATGAAAATGAAGGTGAGGAAGCTTGTCTGAGTATGCTCCAAGATTCATCTTATCAGCGCCAAAGGCTTCTTTTATAGCTTTTGCAGCAGTAGCAACATCTTTCATAAAAGATGTACGTTCTTCATCACTTAGTTCAAATAATTCATTTATATGGTTATCGTAGGCAACGACACATCTACCTTTATAAGTTTGTTCCTTGAATAAATATAAAGTAGAAACACTTAGCTTAGTGACTTTTATCATTAAGTCATCTAGTCTCTGATCCTTTTCGCAATAAAAACAACTTACCTTTTCCATAACAGTGACACCTCATTAATATTATTTTGCACACGTGTGCAACCACCTATATTATAACTCGTATTTAAGATGTTTTACAATAGAAAACAAAAGATACAGGTGAAAAATATATTGTTTTATTTAGATTGCTTAAAGTAAATATACTGATATAACTAATATAATAGAAAGTCTCTATTAATAAAGCACCCTGCTAAAATTAAAATTGGCCAATAGAAAATTGCTATTTGGAAACTTTTTATTGACTGTAATCCTAGTAAGGTTTGGTAAATAGAAATGCTAGATAATCGTAATTTTAACATATACATACTCAAAGGCAGATATAAAAAAATTCGCTAAAGATTAAAATCCTTTAGCGAATTTTTACTTATAATAACTAGCAAATATTTTAATATAAAGTAGAAACATAACTAATGAGTAGAATTAAATTTATATTTAAATAATTATATTAAATTGAAAGAGTTTTGGAGTATATTAATTAAATTTGGCTCTTTATAACAACATATCCAACTGCTACGTGTAATGGTCCGTCTGAAGAATGATTACCAAACACTCTTACAGTGTTTATACCTCTCATAACTCCATAGGTATGAAAGAATGCATTGCCAATTGAAGGAACTCTATTATGAACATCCCACTCACAGCAGTTACCAGTTACTGGAGCGAAACCGGCTACATTATTAAAATCTACAGCAAATTCACCTTTTGTGTGACCTATGTAGTACCAGGCCCATTGAAAATATTCGTTTTCATCTAGTAGGAGAGCTGTTCCATCTTCAAATTCTTGATAGCCAGATTTGAAATTCTTAGGGATCTCAACGGAATATATTTTTACATCAGTATCTCTTGGAATATCTACTATTACATTATTCATTCTTAACTCACCAACCTTAAAAAGTATTTGTGTTATATAGGTATCTTTATTAATTCATACTTAATAAGTTTTTATCAATATGAATTAAGGATACAGTTGAAACACTGCTGAGCAATAAAATAGAATGCTCTTTAATATAATTTCCTAGAATATAGGAAATATACAATGGCAAAATTGATAGAATACATGTAAAAATCAAATCTTTTTACTGTAGAAGAAATTATAATTTTTTAAGGTAAAAAAGCAATATTAAGGGGATAAAATAGTTTTTATACTAAACTGTATAAAAGGAGGCTTATTTGCTTGCTAGATTTTCCTGTCGGTAAAAAGCTAACTGAAGATGTCACTTCAGCGAACTCTTTAATCATTATGAGAGTATATTAAAAAACCTAGAAGGAAGCCTTCTAGGTTTTTTTATAAGAATCTATTCTTTTATTTGGTTAATAAATTTTTTCTAGCTAATTGCGATACCAGCACTTGCATAACCAGTTACTGTTGCTACAATAGGAATGCCGGTAGTTGTAGCTGAAAATACAAGAAGAAGTCTAGTTTCGGCTGGTACAGGAATTGAAAGACCAGTAGTTATACCGCTAGTTGTGCCACCAATAGCTAATACTCCAGGAAGTGGATCTAATTGAACTGAAGCACCTGGTATAGCAGTAAAGATATTGCTTGTAGGTGGTGCACTGTACAACTGTGCAGTAATATTTACTGTTGTACCAACAAGAGTAAGAGCAAGTAAATTACTATAGAAAGCAGATATTGACCTTATAACACCATCACGAGGCATTGAGAAGGCTTCGTTTATTAATGCTCCTGTACCTGTAAGGTCTATAGTTAAGCCAGCTACAGTTAGACCTGTAGCAGAGCTACCAAAACCTAGTGCACTTACTGTACTTACCAAGCCACTAGCAAGAGTAGTAAGAATTACAGGTAAACCTGATGCAAAAGGAATAATTGAACCAAATGCAAATCTAGTATTACTTCTAAGTCCGCCCCTTATTCTTGGTAGGCAGCAAGGATTAGGTAGATAGTCATAGCTAGGTAAAATGTTATCATAACCAGTTAAAGATAAATTATTTTCATAACATCCAGACATACTTATTTTTCCTCTCCATAAATATATTTATAGATAAGATGATATCTATAGTACTATGATATAAAAAATATAGTCGATTTGTGCATAAATATGTCTTAATTAGAATTAATATGTTTAGAAAAATCATATGAGCAAAAAATTCGCTAAATCATGGCTGCTTTAGCGAATTTTATATATTAAATTACTGAGAAAATACTAACAATTAGTTAAAGGGCTTTCTATAAGTGTTGTGAAAATAAAGCTATGCCTATGGCCATCGTTTGAGGTTGTTATTCCTCTTACCAAATGAACATGCTTTCCGTTTCCAACATCTATTGCTGGACCAGTGGTGATGCTTATGATATGAAAATGATCAAAAAAATCAGTATTCACATATAATCTATGAACATGAGATGAACCACAGGGAATAGCTTGTCCTGTAACTCCTGCAAAACGGTGATTATGTCTTTCTTCACCCTGTTCAGCAAGTTTAGTGCTTCCTAAAAATTCATGAACATGTCTTTGTTGCATATACTCACCTTCTAGGTTTGAAGAATTCTCATAATCTTCATAATCATCATAAGGTCTCTTTGAGTGTTCATATGCCATATGAATCTCTCCTTTGTCTGTAGTTTAATTATTCTGATAAGACATAAAAATATTTTTTAGATTAATGGTTACACTTATAGTACATTCTATGATTAAGTTATTACTTTGTTACTATATATATTTTTTTAAAAGTAGGAGGAGTACATATGGCCGAATTAGAAGATCTTTTAAAGGATATTGAGAAGTTAAGGAATAACCTTCAAATATTAATAGAAAAAAAACAAGGGAATTTAATCGATAATGAAGTCGTTGCAGCCAGCAAAATACTTAATGCCACACTTAACCAGTATAATAAACTTTTACAACAAAAGCTTGATGAACATTAGTATCAAATTTAGAAAGTAAAAATATAATATAGTGTTAGTGAATAGTTTTGTATATTAATATCATAAAATACAATGGTGTTACAGATAATTTTTTACTTCTGTACACTTTTTTTTTGAAAATTAAGGAGGGATAAAATGGTTATAGGATTAGTAAGGGAGATAAAAAATAATGAAAATAGAGTAGGATTAACGCCTAGTGGGGTAGAAGTTCTTATCAAGAGAGGACATAAGGTCTTAGTTGAGAAGGGTGCTGGAATAGGAAGCGGCTTTGGAGACGGGTTTTATAAGGACGTTGGAGCAGAGGTAGTAGATAAGAAAAGTTATGTATTTAACCAGTCAGATGTTATCGTAAAGGTTAAAGAGCCGCTTGAAGAGGAATATGATTTGTTTAAAACAGGACAAACCTTATATACCTATCTTCATTTAGCAGCCAATAAACCATTGACAGAGGTTTTATTAAAAAAGAAGATTACAGGAATTGGCTATGAGACGGTCCAGCTTAAAAATGGACGTCTTCCATTACTTGTACCTATGAGTGAAATTGCAGGTAGGATGTCAGTACAGATAGGTGCTAATCTACTACAAAAATATAATGGAGGATCTGGCATACTGCTTGGAGGAGTTCCGGGAGTAATGCAAGGTGAGGTGGTTATAATTGGTGGAGGTATTGTTGGAACTAATGCAGCTAAGATTGCCTGTGGTCTAGGGGCTAGAGTTACTATAATGGATATAAGTAATGAGAGATTGGCTTATTTAGATGATATATTTTTTGGTAGGATAACAACCTTAACTTGTAATGAGTATAATGTAGCTAAGGCAGTGGAAAAGGCTGATCTATTAATAGGTGCAGTTTTGGTAGCAGGAGCAAGTGCGCCTAAGATAGTTTCTAAAGAAATGGTGAAGACAATGAAAAAGGGATCTGTAATAGTGGATGTTGCAATAGATCAAGGGGGATCAATAGAGACAATAGATAGAGTTACAACTCATGACGATCCATGCTATGAAAAGTATGGAGTTATACACTATTCAGTAGCTAATATGCCAGGGGCTGTACCAAAAACATCTACTTTGGCACTTGAAGCGGCCACATTACCATATCTAATAGAAATAGCAGACAATGGAGTGAAAGAAGCTATTTTAAAAGATGAGGCTCTACTTTTAGGTTTAAATACCTATGCAGGAAGTATAACCTGCAAGGCTGTAGCGGAGAGCCTAGAGCTGCCATATGTAGACCCAAGAGAAATAATGGTTAATAAATTTTAGAAAAATCAAAAGATGTTTTTAATATGCCTTTTTTAAAGTATAATGTTGAAATTAATTGCTCAGTCATCAGATGCTTGCTCAAAAAAATCATATAATGCTAATAGTCGATCATATAGAGTCGCTTTAATAACCACTTAATTTCAAAAATATTCTTAGACATAGGCTAAAGTATAAATTTTCATATTTATACTAAAAATAACCACTTCAAAACAAAATATTATTTGCATTTGAAGTGGTTATTTTTTACCGTAAAAGAAAATATAAAATTTTACGTTCTGTAGTAGCTACCATTCGTTTGGATAAGCTACGATATACAGAGTAATATTTCTTCTTCCCCAGGAATTACATTCATCTAAAGAATTAAAGTATAAGTCTACAATATTTCCGACTATTGCACCGCCAGTGTCAGCAGCAATTGCAGTTCCATACCCAGGGATGAATACCTTTGAGCCAAGAGGTATTACATTAGGATCAACGGCTATAGTACTAAGTCCCTCAGGAGAATGAGTTGGTTTTAGACCTAGTGCAGTAAATACGCCACCTGTGTAAGCAGTAGCACTCATAGTGTAGGAAGTCTTGTACTGTACGCTTGTATTAGTAGAAGGCTGTCCTCTAGAAATAGTAGCACTAGCCAAAATGGCCGAAAGTTTATCTTTACCTAATCCGATGTATTTTTGAGCCTTAGCTTTTACTGAAGCTGTACTTATTTGAGGCGATAAACTAGTTAGTGTAGATATTGCATTTCTTACATCTGCTTCTGATGGGGAAGCAGAATCTATAACACTAACAGAATGTGATATTAATTTTGTTTCGTTGGCTTCAATAACTGCAGCGAGAGCTTCTTTTTCTTTTTCAAATTGCGTAGCTAAAGCTTGTTCCTCTTGCCTCTTATCATTAAGAGTTTTTAGACTTGCCTCAGTTTCTTTTTTTAATATTTTAAGATTTTCATTCTTCTTATTTAGATCATTGGCTGTTTTACTTAGAGCTTCCTTTTTAGAATTCAATTCATCAATTAACTGCTTGTCCAAAGATACTACTTTTTCTATAGCAGATAATTTATTTAAGAAATCAGTTAAGCCAGAAGATCCTAATAATATGGCTAAATAATTTTTATCTAGACCACTTTTATACATTCCTCTTAGACGGCTGTCTAAAACACTTTGATTTGATTCAATCTCTTTTCTATACTGTTCCATCTTAGTTTCTGTTGCATCTATTTGTTTTTCTGTTTCAATTATGTTTTTATTGTTATCATCAAGTTTTTTTGTCAATTTATCTATCTCTATGTTCATGCTAGCCATTTCAGAATTTAATGATTGTATCTTACCATCTAACTGCTGAAAACTCTTTTTACTTTCTGCTATAGTTTGTTCCGTATCATTATCTGAAGCTATTGCAGTTAAGCTATAGCTAAATAGAATAACTAATGTTAGGATCATACAAATAATTTTTTTATGCATAGCAAAATTCTCCTTTTTTTGTTGCAGTGACTTATGCATATTATACCACAAATTTTTAATATGCCAAATTCCTGTAATGCTTTCGCTATTTATAAGCTTATGAAACTATAGGATAAATTTATGCTATAATTGATAATTTCTTTTGTTGTTCTTTCTTAGATATCTATATTTAGGCCGTCTACACATACTTATCTACAGCTATATCTAAATATTTTTTTTTAAAATAAGAAAATAGGCAACTCAAATTTATTGAGTTGCCTTATATTCTTTTAAAGTATGGAACCTAGTAAAAACCAAGGTAATGGATTAAATCCAGGATTATAATTGTTATAGTAATATGGTTGGTAATATGGATACTTGTATCCATAGTGGTATCCATAACCAGGATATCCCCAGTTATTATGGAATGGCCTTGCCATTACTTGCTGTGAACCGTCTTCAGCATCACTCATTTGATTTGTAGAAGGAGTCTGTCCGCTATTAGTTCCTGGAGCTATTGAAGAACCAGGAGCCATTTGTCCCATAGATGAGCCTGGAGTCATAGTAGAGCCAGGAGCCATTTGTCCCATAGATGAGCCTGGAGTCATAGTAGAGCCAGGAGTCATTTGACCCATAGATGAGCCTGGAGTCATATTAAAACCAGGAGTCATTTGTCCCATAGATGAGCCTGGGATCATATTAGAACCAGGCGCCATCTGTCCCATAGGTGAACCTGGGGTTATTGGAGTACCAGGCATCATTTGGCCCATGTAAGGTGTTGGGCAACCAGGAAGCATTTGTCCCATATATGGCATAGGTGACATAGAACCGGGCATCATCTGTCCCATAGGTGTTGTAGTTGACATAGTTGAACCAGGTATGGTCTGTCCCATGTAGGGATTAGGAGACATAGAACCAGGAATAACTTGACCAGTAGTATTCATAGGAGACATAGGATTTTGCATCATTTGTCCCATTGTATCTGGATAATTAAATTGAACATTACCTTGATAATATGGATTAGGAATGAAAGGTACTTGGCTTAGGTTGTTTCCAAAGCTTATATATTCGGTTCCTTGCATTGTACCTTGATAGGTAGAAGTATCTTGAGTTGTGCCTTGCATATTAGAATTCATCTGAGATGCATCATTTCTTGAATCGTCGTTTATTTCGTATTGCTCGGTGTACATGATTTCCTCCAAAAGAATATATCTTACACTAAATGTTATATGAAATAAAAGAAAATTTGTGCTAAAAATGAAATTTATACCATAGATAAATTTATAAATAAGTTCAGAAAAATAGATAAGCAAAAAACCACTAATGAGAAAATTATTAGTGGTTTTAAAAACATTGAAATGAAAAGTAATTTAATATGTACATTCTTCAAAAGGAGTTTTACCTAAAATACAATTTAAGAAGAATGTCGCTAATTAATAGTACAATAAGACCAATAACAACAGTAAGAACTACATCTGGAGGGATAAAGCTTTTTATTTTCATATATTCACCTCAAAACTATATATTCACCACTTTCTAAAATACTCAGGATAGCAGTGGAATACCTATATTATTAGTATTATTGTCAAGATCCAGAGAATTAAACTTAAGGATATAGGGAACCTTTATGAAAATAGTTATTAACTATCAAAGGTTTTTAAAAAATTATAAGCTTGATTTGATAAGTACTTATTCTTTAACCAAATTGCTACCACTCTAGTTTCTAATTTACTTTCAGTCAATTCTACATATTTTAAATTTGAGTTATTTACAAGATTAATTGCTGTCTTGGGTGCTAAGGTTATTCCTATACCTGAATTAGCCCATAGAAGAGCAGTACGGGCATCGTCGCATCTACAAACTATATTAGCTTCTATATTATTATTATCAAAACATTTCATGATCAGTGCTTCAAAGCGTCGATAGATAATTAGAGGTAATTTCTCTAAAGCACATATTGAAAGTTTATCATCAAAGTTATATTTAAGAAAATTGTCATTGAAAACTGCTATCATGGGTTCAGAAGATAGATACTTATATTGATAATCATCAATATTGAAAGGTGTTCTAACTATTCCTACTTCTATCAGCTCATTTTCTAACATCTCTAAAATCCTATAGGTGTTTCCTTCCCAAAGTTCAAAGTTGACTTCTTGATTATTTTCATGAAATTCATTTATTGGATTAGGTAGTAAAGCTGCTCCTGAAGAAGAAACTACTCCAATAGAAAGGGTCTTTATGGCTTTATCTCCTAAATCTTTTATTTGCATAACAGTTGCTTTTTCAAGTGCTAAAATCTTTTCCCCTTTGATCTTTAAAAGTTTTCCTGCTTCAGTAAGACGAATTTTGCGGCTTCCTCGTTCAACTAATTTAACTCCAAGCTCTTGTTCTAGCATCTTTAACTGATAACTTAAAGGAGGTTGGGCTATATTAAGTTTTTTTGCAGCATTAGTAATTTGACCTTCCTCCGCTATTGCAAGAAAGTATTTTATTTGTTTTATATCCAATGTAAAATCACCTCAAAAGTAAAGTAAAAGTTTTATATATCTATATTAATCATACTTTAAAAGTTTAATATGTACTATAGGGAACCTATACGAAAACTTACTTTATACTTGTTATAAAATCGTGGCTTCTGGCGATTTTGTGGCATGTATAAAGTAATAGTTGAAGTTGGTTCCCTATATAGGGTTCCCAGCCCTAAGTTTAAGTTATTCTGAATAACCACATTTCTTTATCAAATACTAAATGTACGGAGAAAGGTGGTTAGATCATGGGTAGAAAACATTTTGAAATAGAGTCCTTACATGGAGAAACAATTGAAAATCTGATTGAGCTAAAAAACACCATAGAATCTAAATATAGTAGAGTGTTTTTAACTGTAATAATAATGAGATATTTTAATAAAAGCACTCCAGAAATCATGGCTTTCACTGGGTTGAGCAACCCTACAATCGTAAAATATATTGTTGATTGGAATAGGTCTGGACTGAAAGCCATAGTAGATCATCGTGGCGGATCTGTTAGTAAATTAGAACCTAGTATAATCGATGACATAGTATATGTTGTTAATAATAAAACTCCTATAGATTTTCAGTTTACCGCGCATACATGGACATGTGCCCTTTTATCATATTATGTTGAGCAAACATATGGAATAACAGTGTGTCAAGAAACCATAAGGCAAGTTTTACTTTCCAAAGGTATATCCTATAAACGCGCTCAACCTAAGCCAACAAAAGCAGATATTAAGGAACAAGAGGCGTTTAAAAAAAATGCCAAATCTACTGAGTACTTTAGAGTCTTCATCTGATACAGTGGTTTATGCACTAGACGAGACTGGCGTCAGCGTAGAGTCAGATAATCGTCAATTTTGGAGCCCTATTGGCCATCCCCCTGTTCTTGAAAAAAACGGTTCTCACGACGGTGTTAATATTATTGGCTCAACTTCAATTTTAAATGATTTCCATACTGTTAATGATATCTACCCATCAAATAAATCAATAACATCAGAAGAAGTAAAATCTCACATTAGCCATTTGCTTAACTTAAATGAAGGTAAAAAGGTAGTCGTATTTATGGATAATGCTAAAAACCATACAAGCAACTCTATGAAAAAATTTTATTTTGAAAATAGAGATCGATTAAAGATAATAAATCTTCCCAAATATTCTCCAATGATGAATCCGCAGGAGCATATATGGCGTAACTTGAAGGCAAAACTGTTTAGACCATCTGTAAGGTCTTCTATTTATGAACTTATCTCAGATATTAAAAATATCTTTACCGAACTTAATGTTAAGAAAGATGAGATTTATTCGTTAGCATATGCTAGAAACTACCTTGTATAACTTAAGTTTTCAGCTGGGAACCCTATATATAGGTATCCTTTACGAAAACTTAATTTATAAATGTTCGATAATACCGGCTTCTGGGTATTATCGGGCATATATAAATTAATAGTTGAAGTTGGATACCTATAGTTTGAAATAAACTTAGAGTTTTAATCATTGAAGCTATAAAAGATTGGTAAAACTGCGAAGGGTGTCGTAAAATGTGGTGCACAATTCTCCGGAAAATAGAGGAAAAAGATGGATATCGTAGAATATTATAAATATTCAAAATATTTTGAAGGAGATGATTGGAATGGCAAAAAATAATAGAGTTCTTGTAGATAATTTGAGTGTAAAGTGTGATTCTGATATGTTTCCTAATTCATTAATAAATTTTATGAATAGATATAAATTTTATGCTGATTTATTAGATCAAGTATCAGAAGGCATAATCATCCATGATAGTAGCAATATAGTGTTTGCTAACAAGAGTTTAATACAGCTATTTGGAATGAATGCTGTTGATGAGATTATAGATAAAGATGTCTTTAAAATTTTAGAAACATACTTAACTTATTACAGAGAAATAGATGAAGAGATATGTAGAGCATTTCATCATTGTACATTTAGAACGAATTTAATAGATAGAAAGCAGGGACTAAAAAAAGTGGTGGTTAAGAACTGTAGTATGTTTTTTGACCATAAGGAGTATAAGGTTACCTATATACGATATTATTATGAAAATGAAAACTTTACGGTTTATGATGAAGTAGCACCTAAGGAAGTTGTTCAAAGTAGTGGAGGTTATGAGTCTGAATATTTAGAAGAAAGTGAGTTGAACAAAATCAAATATGAGGATTATATTGCTAGACTGATTCCGATTCTAGCCCATGAACTTAGAACCCCTTTAAATATTCTAATGTGTTCAATACAAATGAGTGATATTTATATTGAAGACTTAAGTACATTAGAAAAGAATTTACATAAGATGAAACACAATTCTGTAGTAATGAAGCAAAATTGTTTTAGATTATTAAAATTAATAAATAATATAATAGACTCAACATTGCTAGATGCTAAAGCTGTTATTCTTAATTTGAAGCTTTATGACATAGGAGATATTGTAGAAGATATGGTTTTTACTATAAGCGATTATGTAAGAGAAAATATAAAGGACAAAAGAATCTTTATTGAATTTTTTACAAATGTTAAAGATAAGTTTGTTTACCTGGACTTAAACAGGTTTCAGAATGCCTTTTTAAAATTGTTATCAAACTCTTTTAAGTTTAACAATAATGGAGATACCATATATGTTTGTATAAAGGAGAGTAATTTAACAAATATAGAAATAGTAGTTTGTAATAAAGGAAATATAATTGAAGAAGATGATTTAAATCAACTATTTGAAAGGTTTTCTGCCAAGAAGAGCAATCTGGCAAAAAGCCATGAAGGCATAGGACTGGGGCTGTTTATTGTGAAAAATATAGTAGAACTTCATCAATGGAGTATTGAAGTATCTAATTGTGTTGAGGACACATCAAATGAGTTTATAATAAAGATACCTATCAAAGGTAAGGAAATTATTACAGCTGGTGATGACAATAAATGCAACTATGAGATTTTAGAAGAGGAATTACTTCAGAAAATAAAAATAGAATTTTCTGATATCTGATATTTATGAATGTGCCACTTCATAATAATATTTCAATTCTCAAATTATCATCTCGTAACTCAGAGGAGCTTTGAACATAGATTTCGGAACTAAGTGATATATATTTAACATTGTTCATAAAAAATTAAAACCATGTAAACAAGGGATTAGCATTAAATCTTGTTTGCACGGTTTTAATAATTTGAACGTAATTATAATGAAAATATATTACTTTAATATGTTTGATTGTTAAAAGTTAAATTTTTAATGGAATTACGGCAATAATATTGATTTGTATTTTAACGTTAAAAACATGAAGGAATTTTTATTTTTCTTCATTATTAACATATTATTAATATTTTGATTATTTTGAAATTGATATAAACAGAAAAACGTTTACTTGAAAAGGCAAATTATTAATTTGTTAAAAAAATAGCTTTAATTGAACATTATAGTTAATCTAAAATGCTAAAATATAGATAATTATTAAAAAAAGCCGAAAAATGTTGTTGATTTTTTATTAATTAGTTGCTAATATAAATAAAAAGGAATGTATAAAGAGGGGGACTTAATTATGAAAAAGAAAATACTTGTAGCTACACTTGCAGTAGCTATGGTTGCAAGTTTATTTGTAGGTTGTAGCAGTAAAAAAGATGGTGACAGTGCTGAGGTTATAAAAATTGGTTCTATCGCACCACTAACAGGAAAAGTTGCTACTTATGGACAATCAGTTAAGGAAGGGGTTCAATTAGCTGAAAAAGAAATAAATGCAAATGGCGGTATTAATGGAAAGAAAGTTAAGGTTGTCTTTGAAGATGACCAAGCTGATCAAAATGCAGCTATAAATGCTTTTAATAAATTAGTTGATGAAGAAAAAGTTTCTGCAGTAATAGGGGCAGTTACTTCTGGGGCAACATTAGCGGTTGCACCTAATGCAACTCAAGCAAAGATCCCAATGATAACACCTACTGCAACAGAACCAACTATAACAAAGGTTGGTGGAGAGTATGTATTTAGAGGATGTTATGTTGATTCATATCAAGGTCAAGTAATGGCTAGATATGCAGCTGGTGACTTAAGTAAAAAGACTGCAGCAGTTCTATACAACTTAGGATCTGACTATTCAAAAGGTATAGCAGAGGCCTTTAAAGCAGAATTTGAAGCAAAAGGTGGAAAGGTTGTTGAGTTTTCTACTTACAATAATGATGATAAAGATTTTAATGCTCAATTAACTAAGATCAAGAATGACAACCCTGATGTATTGCTTTTACCTGATTACTACAATGTAGTTGGCCTTATAGCTAAACAAGCTAAGGCTGTTGGAATTAATGCTCAATTGCTTGGGGTAGATGGATGGGATTCAGCTGACTTATACAAGATCGGTGGAGATGCTGTTAAGGGTGCTTTATTTATAAATCACTATTTCCCTGGTGATACAGCTAAGGAAGTTCAAGACTATGTTTCAGCTTATAAGAAAGAATATAATAAAGAACCGGACGCTCTTGCTGCTTTAGGTTATGACTCAGCAAAAGTATTATTTAAAGCTATAGAAGATGCAAAGAGTACTGATGGAGATAAGATTAAGGATGCATTAGCTAAGGTTGAATATACTGGAGTTACAGGAAAGTTAAAGTTCAACTCAGAAAGAACAGCAGTAAAAGGTGCTGCAATATTAAAGGTTGAGGGAGAAAAGAACTCACTTGTATCAAAGGTTGATCCTAGCAAATAAGATAGATAAGGATTAAGGAAATAAATAGGAGGACTACTATGGAGTTACTACAGCAATTGATTAATGGACTATCACTTGGAAGCATATATGCTCTTCTTGCATTAGGATATACAATGGTATACGGTATAATCCAACTTATAAACTTTGCCCATGGGGACATATATATGATTGGTGCCTTTACAGGGTTCTATGTAGCTACTAAGCTTCATTTATCCTTCCTGCCAACTATGATAATAGCTATGATAGTTTCAGCAGTTTTAGGAATTGTAATTGAAAAGGTAGCATATAAACCACTTAGAAAATCACCTAGAATCACGCTTCTAATTACAGCTATAGGTGTATCGTTATTACTAGAAAACGGAATGAGATTTATAGTTGGACCAACTCCTCAGAGTTTTCCAAGTCTTATTGAATCTTCAAAAATAAATATAGGTTCTCTTCAAGTAACCAACATACAGCTTATAACTTTAGGTGTGTCGCTACTCCTAGTAGTATTACTCCAGTTTATAGTGTACAAAACCAAAGTTGGCAAGGCTATGAGAGCGGCTTCTTTTGATATAGAAGCTGCCTCCCTAATGGGTATAAACGTAAATAACACAATATCATTTACCTTTGCTTTAGGATCTGCATTAGCAGGTGCAGCTGGTGTCTTAGTAGCACTAGCATGGACAACAATAGATCCATATATGGGAATGATGCCTGGTATTAAGGCCTTTGTAGCAGCTGTACTTGGTGGTATTGGAGTTATTCCTGGAGCTCTTATAGGTGGATTATTCATGGGAGTGGCTGAAACTTTGACTAAGGCATATGTTTCCACAAGACTTTCAGACGCAATAGCATTTTCAATATTAATAATAATTCTTCTTATCAAACCTTCAGGTCTACTAGGTAAGATAACTAGAGAGAAAGTGTAGGTGACAGCATGAAGAAGATAGTAAATTATTTAGTATATGCAGTTATAATATTAGGAATTTTCTTTTTGCTTAATTATTTATTGCATGAAAGAATCATAAATAGATTTTATGGTGGGCTTATTACTTTAGCTTGTATAAATATAATATTAGCAGTTTCCTTAAATCTTATAACAGGGTTTACAGGCCAGTTATGTCTAGGACATGCAGGTTTTATGTCTATAGGCGCATATACTGCTGCTATTCTCACTGCAAAGCTACAATATAATTTTGTATTAGCCTTGATAGTTGGTGGAGTATTAGCTGCAGTTGTTGCCTTAATAGTTGGATTACCTACTTTAAAGCTTAAAGGTGACTATTTTGCAATAACTACCTTAGGTATTGGAGAAATCATAAGAGTTATACTTACAAATATAGATTATACTGGAGGTCCAAGAGGATTTACTGGTATACCTCCAAAAACTACTTTTACTTGGGCATTTTTTACTATGGTAGCTGTAGTAATAATAGTGTATAACATAATTCATTCAGCTCAGGGAAGAAGTATGATAGCAGTCAGAGAAAATGAGATAGCTGCTGAAGCTATGGGAGTTAATACATCAAGATATAAGGTAACTGCTTTTGTAATAGCAGCGTTCTTAGCTGGTGTAGGTGGTGGACTTTACGCTCATTACTCTAAATTCTTGATACCAAGCTACTTTGATTTTATGAAGTCTATTGAGATATTAACCTTTGTGGTTTTTGGTGGTATGGGATCTTTATCTGGATCTATCATAGCAACTGGTATATTAACTTTCTTACCAGAAGTTTTAAGACCTATTAAGGACTTTAGAATGATTATTTATGCTGTTGCACTTATTGTATTAATGATATTTAGACCGCAAGGTTTACTTGGAACTAAAGAAGTAAGTCTAAGTGTATTTGGTAAATTATTTAAAAAGGAAAAGAAGGAAGGGGGAATTGTGTAATGCTAAAAGTTGAAAACTTAACTATTCAATTTGGTGGACTTAAAGCAGTATCTGAGTTCGGACTTGAAATTGATGAAAAACAGGTAGTAGGTCTTATTGGACCAAATGGAGCTGGCAAAACTACAGTGTTTAATATGCTTACTGGAGTTTATTCACCAACTGAAGGCTCAATTACCTATAGGGACGAGAAGATACAAGGTTTAAAACCTTATCGCATTACTCAAAAGAAAATAGCTAGAACCTTCCAAAATATAAGATTGTTTAGCAGTCTTACAGTTTTAGATAATGTAAAAATATCTTTTGGATATAGAGTAAAATACAATATTTTTCAGGCTATATTTAGAACACCTAAATACTTTAAGGTTGAAAAGGAAATTGAGGAAAAGTGCTTAGAGCTTTTAGAAGCTTTCGGGTTAGGAGATAAAGCTTTTGAACTAGCAACAAACCTTTCTTATGGAGAGCAAAGAAGACTTGAGATTGCTAGAGCTCTAGCTGCTGGACCAGAACTATTACTTCTAGATGAGCCAGCTGCAGGAATGAATCCACAAGAAACTCAAGACTTAATGAAGCTAATTAATTGGATTAAAGATAAGTTTGGCGTATCCGTGCTTTTAATTGAGCATGATATGAAGCTGGTAATGGGAATCTGTGAAAAAATTGCTGTATTAGATTATGGTAAGAAGATTGCAGAAGGAACACCAGAGCAAATCAAAAATAATCCAAGAGTTATAGAAGCTTATCTAGGAGAAGCTTATACTGGTGAGGAGGCTATATAGATGCTTAAGGTTAACAACTTGAATGTTTATTACGGAGGAATACATGCCCTTAAGGATATAAATATAGAGGTTAATGAAGGTGAAATAGTGACATTGATAGGAGCAAATGGAGCAGGAAAGACATCTACTCTTAGAGCTATTTCAGGACTAACTCCTTATAAAACAGGAGAAATATTTTTTAAGGATAAGGCTATAAAAAATATTCAGCCACATAAGCTTGTAGGATCTGGTATAGGACACGTGCCTGAAGGAAGAAAGATATTCGCAAACTTAAGTGTTAAAGAAAATCTTGAACTAGGTGCTTATCTTCGTAATGATAAAGATGGTATAAAAAAAGACTATGAAATGATATATGATAAGTTCCCTAGACTTAAGGAAAGAATGAGCCAGCTTTCTGGAACTCTTTCCGGTGGTGAACAGCAAATGCTTGCAATAGGAAGAGCCCTTATGAATAGGCCGAAGTTATTGCTTTTAGATGAGCCATCAATGGGCCTTGCACCAATAGTTGTAAAAAATATATTTGATACCATACAGGAAATAAACAAGGGTGGAACAACTATACTTTTAGTTGAGCAAAATGCTCATATGGCGTTGTCTATTGCTAATAGAGCTTATGTACTTGAGACTGGTAATGTAGTATTAAGCGGTAGTGCAGATGCATTACTAAAAGATGAAAAGGTTAGAAGTGCATATTTAGGAGAATAGTATCAAAAGTCATTGAAGAAAGATCCCTTCAGTGACTTTTTACTGTTTAATAAAGTATAAGATTTTCTGCTAATTAAACCTAGTAATATAAACGATTTAGAGTAGTTATTTAAGCTGAACAGTAAAAAAAGAAATCATATTCGCCTGCCAGATTTTCCTCATATACATTCGGAAAGGCAGATGCGCAAAAAAAGCTCACTGAAGAAAAGTTGCTTCAGTGACTTTTTATTCTTTAGATCATTATATTTTTGATAAAGCTTCAAATAAGTATGTGTATACGGTCTAGAAATAGATATCGGAGAAAGAATAAAAAAAGAGAAATTATGTCGCCTGCCAGATTTTCCTCATATACATTCGGAAAGGCAGATGCGCAAAAAAAGCTCACTGAAGAAAATCGCTTCAGTGACTTTTTATTCTTTAGATCATTATATTTTTGATAAAGCAGATTAATAAATATATATACTATAGAGAAACCTAATAGCAAAAATATAGGGAGATGATAACTTGATTTTGAGATTAGGATATGTAGCAATTGCATTAAATCTACCTAAAACTACATCATCAAGCACAGTTACATATGCAACTTATAGTAAACTCACTAATGAGGAAAGCAGGATTAATAAATTAAAATCTACCACATTATCAAATTTGGATGATTTGTATAAAATACTTCAATATAATGTAGAAAATCAAATACATTTCTATAGGATAACTTCTGCGTTAATTCCATTAGCAACTCATCCAGAGGTAATGTGGAAATACAGAGATATGTTTTCTAAGGATTTTAAGAGAATTGGAGATTTGGTTAGAAGACAGCAAATGAGAGTAGATACTCATCCAGACGAATTTAACGTAATAAATTCAGTTAAAGAGGAAGTTGTAGTTGCTACTGAGAGAAATTTATGGCCTCACGTTCATCTATTCGAAGATATAGATTATCCCGAGGGAAAGATGGTGCTGCATGTAGGAAGTAGTGCAGGAGGAAAAGAGGAAGCTTTAGAGAGGTTTAAAGTGAACTTTAGAAAGTTTCCTAAGGAGATTACCTCAAGGCTTATGATTGAGAATGATGATAAGACTTTTAATGTAAAGGAAGTACTTTCTTTATGTAAGGAACTTAATGCTCCCATGGTATTGGATGCCCATCATCATCTTTGTAATAATGATGGGGAGGAATTGAAAGATTTTATATTTGAAATCTTTGATACATGGAATGGTCAGAGTCTTCCAGCAAAATTCCACTTTTCTTCTCCTAAGGAGAGTGAGAGGGATAGAAAACATGCAGATTATATAGATGCTGAAGCCTTTGTAAGATTTATTGACTTGTGCAAGGATGTTAACAGAGATATGGATGTTATGCTAGAAGCAAAGAAAAAGGACTTGTCTCTATATAAGCTAGCAGATGATATAGAGGAGTTAAGACCAGAATGGAAGAGAATCGATAAGAGTAGTTTTTATATAACATAATAGTTATGAAAAATGTTGTTATTTGCCATTATAGATTCTATAATGTATATATAGTATTAAATGTATAAATGTTCTAAATTTATGTAAGTTTATTTTATATAAACTAGATTTTATTTCATATTTTATACAATATATGGATTTTTAGCATTAGATAAAATATATAGAAAAAGGTGATATTATGGCAAGTAACTATATTAAGTTTTATACCTTTTTTGACATTTTAAGAAAACACAGTAATAATGAAAATATGCTATCAATGAAAAAGATATTACAGATGATGGAAGAACAGACAGGGGATAAGATTGACAGAAGAACTATATATGAGTACATAAAGAATTTTAAGGAATTAGGCTTTGACATAAGAGAATATTCCGAGAATAAGAGGGGATATTACTTAAACTCATCAAATATAAATAATGATTATTGCATTGATGTATCAATGAATTATTCAAATAAAATTGCAGTGAAAATTGAGTTCGATAATGAGCTTAGAGATGAAATCAATAATTTAAAAGAGGTTGTGGATATATTAAGTGATGGGGAGAGAACTTTTATAGCAAAAATAGAGACTAGTAATTATAATAAACTTATAAGCTGGGTTCTTCATTTTGGTTGTAAAGCAAAAGTTATGGAACCTCCTGAAGTAAGAGATGCCATTAAAGAAGAGGTAAAGAAGCTTCATGAAAGGTATATATAAAAATTTTTAAAACTTTTTTACCATAAGAGTGAAGGAAATCTAGTAAGGAGCTGTTTCAAAAGTTAGAGAAGCCCTTTTAGAATAGAAGCCATGTATAAAAAGGCAAGGTAACCCTTTTTATTCATGGCTTTTATCTATATTCTAAGCTTAGAAATCTTGTTGAGCTTAAGAGATTAGTTATCAGATGCTGTAATTATCATAAAAATAAGATTCCAACACCAAGTATTGTTATTAAGGCCCCAATAACTTCTTTAGCACTAACTTTCTCTTTAAATATAACCATAGATGCAGGAATTATAAGTATTCTTGATATAGAACTTATAGTTGAAGCTATACCAGTGGCTGTATATTGAACTGATAGTAGAGACAATGCAACACCTAAGAATGGTCCAAATATTGAACCTATGGTTATACTTTTCATTGCACTTGCATCCTTAAAGGTTGAAAATAGATTCTTCCATCCTTTAGCAATAGTTATAACTATGGTGAAACCTACAAAGGCTGATATTACACGAATTTGGGTAGCTGCAAATGGGTCGTAATTGCCCATCCCGAACTTACTACAAATTAATCCAAATGCTTGTCCGAATGCGCCTATGAGAGCATATATCAATCCTTTTAGGGGATGAGAAAGCTTAATTTTCTTTTCATCAGATCCTTTTACTAATATAACCAAAGCTATACCTGCTAAGGTTATAAGCATACCTAATAAGTCTCTCGAGGATAGTCTTTCGCCTAAAATGAAATATCCTGCTATAGCTGAAATTGGTGGAACTGTAGCCATTATTAAAGTTGACAATCTAGACCCTATCTCTATATAGGCTTGAAATAGAAATAAATCACCAATAACGAAACCTATGATTCCTGAAACGAAGAGCCAAGTCCAGTTAGTTAATGACGCATCAAGAGGAAGAAACATACCTCTATTTACAAGGGTGTATAAACCAGTAAAAACAAAAGCAAAAATAAGTTTTAGGTAGTTTACAGAAAGAGATCCTACCTTTTTTCCAGCTGTTTCAAAAGCAATTGGAGAAACCGTACAGCATAGAGCTGAAGCTAAAGCTGCTAGTTCACCTATGTTAGAATGAAACAAATTGTCCACCTCCCAAGTTGATAAGTTTACTATGTATGAATATATTGTTGATATTATGTGCAAAGAAATAAATCTCTTTAGAAGCACACTTTATATTAACACACTACTATACTAAATTGCTATAGATTAATAAATTTGTGTCATCAAAGATGGTTTAACATAAGCTATTATAGAGTAATATTAAGGAGAGCATGATGAAAAATATATTTAGAAGGGCTTTGAGACGGGTTTTTAAAGCAAGACAAGTTCAACCTAAGATAGTGGAAGTTAACTATAAATGGGCTCAGCCATTGCAGTTTACCATGAAGCCTCAGATGATAGTATATCATCATACTGTGGAAATAGGAAAAACACCAGAAGAGATACATCAGCTACATGTTAATAGAGGGTGGGCTGGCATAGGATATCATTTCTATATAAGAAAAGATGGTACAATCTATAGAGGAAGACCTGAAAATGCGGTAGGTTCACATGCACCAGGTGTTAATAATATAGCGCTAGGAATAGCCTTTGAGGGAAACTTCATGGTTGAAAAACCAACAGAGCAGCAGTTAAATTCTGCTATAATATTATCGAAATATTTAGTTAATAAGTATGGAATTAAGGAATTAAGAAGACATAAAGATGTAAAGCCAACAACTGAATGCCCAGGAATCAATTTTCCGTTTGATTATATTAAGTCAAAGGTTTTAGGTACAACTACAAATAAAACTGCTTAATGCTGTTTGCAGTCTAATTCTTTGATTTAAAATAAGGCTTTATTATGGAAGTAATATTTCATGATAAAGCCTTATTTTATTCTTAAGCGAAATATTATTCTCCACTAAGTTTTCATATTATTTGCGTTAAGTAATTATATATAGGTATCCTTTACGGAAACTTAATTTATGTATGTTCGATAATCCTGGCTTCTGGGTATTATCGGGCATGCATAAATTAATAGTTGAATTTGGTTCCATATATGGTAGTCTAGGCGAGGGCTAATTTTAAATTGTCAATTGATAGCATATCTAGATAATCTGTTATAATAGTTATTGATAGATTAATGAAGTATAGGAGTGAATAGAAAATGGAATTTGGATTTTATCTACCTGTAAAAATATTTTTCGGAGACGATGTAGTAGTAAAAAACAGTAGTGAGTTTAGAAAGCTTGGTAGAAAAGCGTTGATAGTTACTGGAAGAAATTCATCGAAAATTAATGGATCATTGGATGATGTAATAAGAGCTTTAGAAAAAGAAGAAATAGAGTATAAAGTATTTAATGAAGTTGAGGAGAATCCATCTCTAGAGACTATTGAAAAGGGAGCAGAAATCGGAAAAAAATTTGATGCTCATTTTATTATTGGGGTAGGAGGCGGATCTCCTCTAGATGCATCAAAGGCAATTGCTCTATTTATTAAAAATCCTGACCTAAATATAGATAATGCTTTTACTAGTGAAAAGCTTGAAAGTATCCCTGTGGCTGCTATTGCTACCACTTCTGGTACTGGTTCAGAAGTGACTCAATATAGCATTGTTACAGTGAATAAGGAAAAAACAAAGAAGAATTTAGGACAAGAAGTTTTTCCAAAGATAGCATTTTTAGATAGCAAATATACAAGTGCATTGTCCTATGAGATAACTGTAAATACTGCTATAGATGCATTTACTCATCTAGTAGAAGGATATCTAAATGTCAATAGTACCTTAGCCTCAGAGATATATGGAGAAAAAGGTTTTGAGATATTTAGTAGATGTTTCAAGAAACTTCTTGATAATAATTTGGACAAGAAATTTAGGGAAGAAGTAATGGCTGCATCAACTATAGCTGGAATACAGATAGCACAAACAGGAACTTCTCTACCTCATGGTATGGGATATGCATTAACATATAATAAAGGGCTTCCACATGGATTGGCTAATGGAGTTTTGACGATTGAGTACTTAAAATCCTTTAAAGAGCAAAGTAAAATAAGAAGAATGCTTAAGCTACTTGATTTAAAAAGTATTGATGAACTTTCTCAAATATTTAATAAGCTTTTCAAAGTGGATATAGCTATAACAGAACAAGAGATTGTAGAGTATGCTACTAGTTTCGCTGCAAATAAGGCCAAACTAAAAAATCATACTGAAGTGGTTACAACTGAAGATATTATAAAGATATACAAAAATAGTCTTCTTAAATAGAGATGATATTTATTATATAAAGCTAATAAATATTAAGCTTTTAAAATAGATTTTAAGAATAAACAGTAAAAAAGTTCACTGAAGAAGAAGGTTGCTTCAGTGAACTTTTCTATATAAGTAAGTTCTTCCACTAAGAGAGTAGTATGAACATAAATATAAAACTATTTCTTCTTTTTAAAAGTAGTTTTATTTGATGTTGCTTTTTTACTCTTATTAGGTGAGTGGTAAGAATTAGTTGCTTTAAGCTGTTTCATTTCTTCAAGCTCTAAGATTTGTCCTTTATAAACTTCTTTTTGATGTATTTTTATATTAAAGGTGTTTTCATATTTATGTATTGTTGGTATTTCCTTGTCAGTAACTATTGATATACTAGTTCCGCTTTTACCAGCCCTTCCTGTTCTTCCTGCTCTGTGTAGATATTCTTTAGGGTCTTCTGGAAGATCTAGGTGGAAGATATGTGTAACTCCTTTTACATCTAGTCCTCTTGCAGCTATGTCAGAAGCTACTAGAATCTTATACTTACCATTTCTAAAACCTTCTAGGGCCTTTTTTCTTTCTTCTTTAGTACTATCACCATATATGCCGTAAGCTTCTACTTTATGGAACTGAAGTTTTAAGGTTGTGGTTTCAGTTTCCTCGCTCTTATTTATAAACACAATTGCTTTTTTTGTACCAGAAGCATATATTAACTTTCTTAGAAGTTCTATTTTGTCTCTACGCTCTGTAACAAAGAATAAGTGATCAATTGTAGGACTAACACTAGTATCTTCATCTAATTTGATTATAATAGGCTCCTTCATTAATTCCTTGGCAGCCTTCTCACTTTCTGGTGTAATAGTTGCAGAGAAAAACATTAGCTGTCTGTCCTTAAGTGTTGTTTTTATTATGTCTTTAATAGAAGAAATATTTTTATCATTTAGTAATCTATCGCCTTCATCTATTACGATAGTTTTCACTGTATGACCACTGATCTTCTTTAATTTTATAAGTTCTAGAACTCTACCAGGTGTGCCTACGATGATATGTGGCTTATTTTTAAGATTCTCTACCTGTCTTTTAATATTTACTTCTCCAATAATTGTAATTGAGGTTACAGGCGTATTAGAATTTGTAGCTAAAAGCTTTATTTCTCTGTCTATCTGCATAACCAATTCATGAGTTGGAGCAAGTACGATTGCTTGCATTTCTCTTTTAGATGAATCAATCTTATTAAAGATAGGAATTAAATATGCTAGAGTTTTTCCGCTACCAGTTTGAGACTTACCTATTATATCTTTATTTTCTAAAGCAAGTGGTATAACTTTTTCTTGAATAGATGTAGGATTTAATATATCGGATTTTGACAAACCTTCTATAATATAATCAGGAATTGATAATTTATCAAATGAACTCATAAATAGTATCTCCTTTTTGTATGGAACTTTATTATTATTAAATATAATAAAAAATCTCTCTAATTCTACACATAGTATAATACTTTGTCAAATATAAGTTATCTAAGTATCTAAATATAGTATATCTTTTCTTTATACTTATTACCTGTCAGATTTTAATCATATTCATTCGGAAATAGCAGATACGTAAAAATACCACTGGAGTACCAAAGTGGTGATTCCAGTGGTATAGTATAAACATTTATTATAGTAGTTTTTTATATAAGCTGCTTAAGGTTCCATATAAACTACTGTATTATTTCATTCAGCATTGTATATACTAGCTACTAATTTTTAAAGCTATGTATAGGTGCTGGGATTCTTCCACCTCTTTTTATAAAATCTTCAGAAGAATATTTGCTTACAGCCATTATAGGAGCAGTACCTAAAAGGCCTCCAAATTCAACTTCGTCACCTAAGGTCTTACCGTATACAGGTATAATTCTAACTCCAGTAGTTTTGTTGTTTATTACACCAATTGCAGCTTCATCAGCAATTATTCCTGATATTGTAGAAGCAGGGGTATCTCCTGGGATTGCAACCATATCTAAACCTACTGAGCATACACAAGTCATAGCTTCAAGCTTTTCAATATTTAATGATCCATTCTTTACAGCTTGGATCATTCCTTCATCTTCACTTACTGGTATAAAGGCACCGCTTAAACCACCTACGTGATAAGAGGCCATTACTCCGCCTTTTTTTACAGCATCGTTTAGCATTGCAAGGGCAGCAGTAGTTCCGTGGCAACCGCAGCTTTCAAGTCCCATTTCTTCGAGAATTCTTGCAACTGAGTCACCTACTGCTGGAGTTGGTGCTAGTGATAAATCTATTATTCCGAATGGAGTATCAAGTCTTCTTGAAGCTTCATGAGCTATAAGCTGACCAGCTCTAGTTATTTTAAAAGCAGTTTTCTTAATAGTTTCAGCCACCACATCAAAAGACTCACCTTTTACTGTTTCTAAAGCAGCTTTAACTACGCCAGGACCACTTATTCCAACATTTATTATTGATTCAGCTTCGCCTACTCCATGATATGCACCTGCCATAAAAGGATTGTCATCGACAGCATTAGCAAAAACAACTAGCTTTGCACAACCAATAGAGTCTCTATCTCTAGTTAGGAAGGCTGCTTGTTTTATTATTTCTCCCATTTGGGCTACAGCATCCATGTTTATACCAGATTTAGTACAGCCTATGTTTATAGATGCACATACTTTTTCAGTAACTGCTAAGGCTTCAGGAATAGAATCAATTAATATTCTATCACCTTTTGAATAGCCTTTTTGAACTAAAGCTGAGAATCCTCCAATAAAGTTCACGCCAACTTCTTTCGCAGCTTTGTCTAGTATCTTGGCATACTCAACATAACTTGTATCGCTAGAGCTTTGGGCTATAAGTGAGATAGGGGTTACAGCTATTCTTTTATTTATTATTGGAATACCAAATTCAGCCTCAAGTTGATTTCCCACCTTAACAAGGTTTTCAGCTTTTTTTGTTATTTTATCATATATAAGTTGTCTTGATATCTTTCCATCACTGTTGCAGCAATCAAGTAGGGATATACCCATAGTTATTGTTCTTATATCTAGTTTTTCCTTATCTATCATGTTTATGGTTTCAAGTATATTTTGAGTATTTATCAAAGTTAATTCCTCCAGTACTATTTATTTAACTATTAGATCAAGTATGTCTATTATTCTGACTATGTTCAGGAATATTAGAGTTTTATATTGTGTGCATTGAATTGAAAAGAGCTTCTTGTTGTATTCTAATAGATACATTTAATTCAGATCCTAAATTATCTAATTTAGTTTTTAATTCAGAGAAGTCCATATTAAGCTTTGAAAGATCCGCAAGCATTATCATGGTAAAAAATCCATCAAGCAGAGTTTGAGTTATATCTAAAACATTAACATTACTTTCTTTTAGTACAGAAGTAACCTCATATATTATACCTATTTTATCTTTTCCTATGACAGTTATTAATGATCTCATTTAATTATCTCTCCTTAAAATTAATATTTATTCTGATTACTTGAAAAAATAAAGTTTATTAAAGATAATGCTTTAGCTAATTTTTTACTGTTTAACCTAAATAGCTGTTGTAAAAACTTCATATGGCTAGGTTTAAATAGGAAAAAATTATGCTTTCCTAGACAATAAAAAAAGAGCCTAAATATACTTAGCCTCTGAAGAATGAATATTAAAAAACGATTATGCACAAATAAATGCATAAACCTTCCTAATGCTCTGTCCTTTTACCTGAGAGTTTCACCATATAAATGATTTTCCCCTTCGGTGCTCAAAACGAGTCTCTCCAGAGTTCCGTCCAATAGCGGTTTACTAAATATCCCGCTAGTTTCAACCGGAATTATTAAATTAATAAAATTATAACACATATTTAAATATTTTCAATAAGTAAAAGTAATTTGTATAAATTATTGACTAAATGCTTGCTAAAGTGCTACGATTTATGTGATTTTTGCTTTAGTGAAAGGAATTATTATGATAAGTATATTCGTAGCATTATTAGTAGACTTGATATTAGGAGATCCATATTGGTTTCCACATCCAGTAAGGTTTATAGGGAAATATATAAGTGCCTTCCAAAGGTTAATTGAAAATATGAAACTAAAAGAGTTTGGCCTTAAGATAGCAGGAATTATATTGACGATTACTACAGTAGGAATAACCTTTGGTATTACATTTTTGTTACTGAAACTTTGCAAAGATATATCAATATACCTATACTTTATAATTAATGTATTCACAATGTGGACAACTGTTGCAGCTAAGTGCTTAGCTAGTGAAGGAATTAAGATATATAAGATAATAAAGATTGGTGATATAGTAAGTGCTAGAAAGCAGCTTTCATATATTGTGGGAAGAGATACAGAGAACTTAGATGAAAGTCAGATAGCTAAAGCTGTTATAGAAACAATATCAGAAAATTGCTCTGATGGCGTAATAGCACCTTTGTTTTATATGTTCATTGGAGGAGCACCTTTAGCTATGGCTTATAAGGCAGTGAACACTTTAGATTCTATGGTTGGTTACAAGGAAGGGATGTATTTAAACTTTGGATGGGCCTCAGCTAAGTTTGATGATTTAGTCAATTTCATACCAGCAAGAATAACTGGTATAATGATGATTTTTTCAGCTTTTATCCTTGGATATGATTATAAGAACAGCGCTTATATATTTAGAAGAGATAGAAAAAATCATTCAAGTCCCAATTCTGCTCATCCAGAAGCAGCAGTAGCTGGAGCATTAGGTGTAGAACTTGGAGGAACAAATTATTATTTTGGAAAGCCAGTAGAAAAGCCTACTATTGGAATAAGTAAAAATAGATTAGATGTTGAATATATAAAAGATTCAATCAAGCTTATGTACGGGGCTTACGTATTTTCGATTTTAATATTTTCTATTGTAAAAGGAGTAATTTCACATGGAATATCATGG
This sequence comes from Clostridium manihotivorum, assembly GCF_004015185.1. GTDB lineage: Bacteria > Bacillota > Clostridia > Clostridiales > Clostridiaceae > Clostridium_AR > Clostridium_AR manihotivorum. Next base: position 2,099,088 of record NZ_CP025746.1, read on the forward strand.
TGGTAATATATACGAACATAACAGAAGAGTAATAGATTTTAGCAGTAATATAAACCCTTTAGGAGTTCCTAAAGGGTTTGAAAAATCTATAAGTGATAATATAAATAGATTCTCAGTTTATCCAGACAGGGAATATAAAGCGATGAGAGAAAAGATAGCTAAGTACTTAGAGGTTAATGCTATAGATAAAATTATTCCAGGTAATGGAGCAGTAGATATAATATATAGAGCTCTTGAGGTAATGAATTATAGTAGATTATATATTTCATTACCTACCTTTGCTGAGTATAAGAGAGCTGGTGAAAGAGCTAATATGAAAGTAGAGGAGCTTGATATATATGAGGATGATTTTCAAAATATAAAGTTAGAATATATATTTGAGAAGGTGAAAGAAAAATCTGTAGTTTTGCTATGTAATCCAAACAATCCAACAGGTACATTAATACCTAGAAAGCATATAGAAAAACTTTTGGCTAAGTTAAAAAGCATAAGTTCATTTTTGGTAATTGATGAAGCTTTTATAGAATTTGCACCTGGCTTTAAAAATGCCTCCATGGTAGAGTTTATTGATAAATATGATAACTTGTTGATAATAAGAGCTGCAACGAAATTTTTTGGTATGCCTGGTATTAGATTGGGATATGGGGTATCTGCTAACCTTAAACTTGTTAAAAAAATAAAAGACAGCATGGAGCCATGGAGTGTAAATACTGCCGCTGAAATAGCTGCAGAAAGTATCTTCGATGATGAAGAATATATAAAAAACACCTTAAAGTGGATTAACGAAGAGAGAGCACGTTTCTATGATGAACTTTCAAAGATTTCATCTATAAAAGTTTACAAGTCTAGTTCAAACTTTTTCTTTATTAATATCTTAGATGAGAAGATTGATGCCTATAGGCTGCAAGAAGAATTGTTAGAGTATGACATATTGATAAGACTTCCTAAAGGCTTTAATGGTATAAGTAGATTTAACTTTCGAATAGCTATAAAGGACAAGCATAGTAATAATCTTTTAATCAATGCATTGAAAAAAATATTATAGACATACTGCTTCAAAATGAGATCTATCAAAATAAAGCTTTGTACATTCATACAAAGCTTTATTTTGAGTCTAAGTGTTGAATTAGTATGTCTGTTCAGAGCAATAGATCATGTAAGTACAGTGTACAAATTAAGTAGGTAATCATTTCATGCTTTAATGAGCTTGCGAAAAGAAAGAATAGGATCTTTTTATATTTGTATTTAAAATTGCAGTTACTTTAATATAGTTGATTATATTAAAATATTTGCTTTACTTTTGTTTTTGAAGGCGTATAATATATTGTGTATCAACTAAGCATTAAAGATAGTTTCAAAGATTCTCTGTTCCTAGAGTGTTTTTGAAAATACAGTTATATAGCTGTATATAATAGAGGAGGCTAAAATAATGAGTGAGGCAATAAAGGTTTTATTGAACAGAAGAAGTACGAGAGTTTTTAAAGATGAGCAGATTAAAGATGAAGAATTAGAAACAATATTAGAAGCAGGAAGATTTGCACCAAGTGCTATGAACCAACAATCATGGCATTTTACAGTAATTCAAAACAAAGAAGTTATAAATACTCTTGCAGAAACATTTAGACAAGTTCTACTAAATTCAAATCAAGAAGCAATGGTCAAGAGAGCACAGAGTGATAACTTTAAGCCATATTATAATGCTCCAACTTTAATAATTGTTTCTGGAGACAAGAATGCAATAGCTCCAAAGGCAGACTGTGGAGCAGCTACAGAAAACTTGTTAGTCGCTGCAGAAGCACTAGGTATAGGTTCTTGCTGGCTTGGAAGTTCAGATGCTATATTTAACTCACCAAAAGCTGAAGAATTAAAGAATATGCTAGGAATACCTGAAGGATATGAGCCTTTATATTCAGCTATATTTGGATATAAAGCTAATGATAATGCAAAGGCTGCACCAAGAAAAGAAAATACGGTTAATTATATAAGATAGTTTTGTTGTTTAGAAAAGTTAATTAGAGAAATACATACATTGTTTAAATAAAATAAAAATTATATATAAGTTGCAGCAGAACTTTGTTGTAGATATATGATTTTTTTGCCTAAAATATTATAGCTTAAAAATATCATAATTAGAAGCAACTTATATAAGTATTCAAACAATATGTAGATCAAATGTTGAGGCTACTGACTAAAATGTCAGTGGCTTCTTTTTTTAGATATGTTCATTATGCTATAATCGAATTGACTATATCTATTGCTTCAGTTTCTGAAATATTTTTTACTAAGGATATCTCACCGATTAAAAGTTTTTTTGCGGTATTTAGCATCTGCTTCTCACTAGAATTCAGAGGCTTTTTACTATTTAAAATTGTTAGATCACGAAATACTTCTGAGTTTTCTTTTAAATCACCGCTTTTTACTTTTCTTAAATTTGTCTGATATCTTTCTTTGTAATTAAGATCTATATCAGTTCTTTCTTCACTAACTACGATACTGCTTAAGATTGTTTCAAGATCATTAGCATTTGTGACAAGTCTTATCCCAGAATTTGAAATCTTATCCTGCGGAATCATCACCTGCATGTTGTTGTTCAACATATTTATGATAAAGTAACTAATCTTTATTTGAGATATTTCTTTTTCTTCTACTTTTTCTATTACTCCGGCGCCTTGCATAGGATAAATAATTTTATCACCGATTTTAAACAAAACAACACCTCCAAGAATATAGTCTATTTATATATTATAATGTATAAGTAGAAAAATAGCAAATTTTTATGATAGCATAAATTATATGTGCTTGTCAATAATTTCCCGTCGCAACAGTTTTAATAAAAAAATATCAATAAATTTTTCTGAAGAATAAAAAAACCTATAAGCTTATTTGCTTATAGGTTTTCTGCATTAAATAGATATATCATATCTATATCAATTACTTTTTAGGTGAAAGAATTAAAAACATATTTCTTCCTTCGAATTGAGGAGATTTTTCTATAACACCTGCATCTCCAAGTTTAGCAATGAAAACATCTAAAACTTTGTTTCCTACGGCAGCAGCATTATTTTGTCTTCCTCTGAATCTAACTGATACTTTTACCTTATTTCCACTAGATAGAAACTTTTTAGCATTGTTACATTTTATATCTATGTCATGCTCTTCGATAGTAGGGCTTAATCTTATTTCCTTAAGTTCTACTACTTTCTGATTCTTTTTGGCTTCTTTTTGTTTTTTTGATTGCTCATAAAGATATTTGCTGTAATCCATTATTCTGCATACAGGCGGTACAGCAGTGGGAGAAATCATAACTAAATCAAGATTTTGTTCTCTAGCCATTCTTAAAGCATCTTCAGTTTTCATGATTTTGCTTTCTTCACCAGTTAGTCTTATTTCCTTACTTCTAATATTTTCATTGAGTTCTAAATTTTTATTAATATACAACACCTCCAAAATAATAAGCACGTGGCTCATTATTTAATAGTATAACTTTAATCCATTTTATGCAAGTAATTAAGTGATTTTCTTCTATTATTTTTTCAATTATATTTATTAATATTCTTGCAAACTATAATTATATATTTATAACATTATATGAATATATAGAGTTTATGCTGACATAAGGATTTTGGGTTTTTAGCTTTAATATATACAAAGATGTAACATTTGCTAATAAATATAGTGGATAATTATATTTATATCAATAGCTAATTGCATTATAAAATTAAATTTATATCATAGAAATGATATATCTATTTCTATGAACAGACATACTACTTCAAGATTTAGGCTCAAAATAAAGCTCTCGATTAATTTACTAAGCTTTATTTTGAAAGATTTCATTTTGAAGTAGTATGTCAATATCTTATATTATGGACACATTATCTAATAAAATACTTAATAGTCAATTTAATGAATTGTAAATTAAAAAAATATAGAAAATATAAGAAGTTTTTCGAAAATACATATTTTTCAGTAAAGTCGGTTATAAAGGTAATACAAATACCTACGATATAAAGATTAATAATATATTAAATAGGGGTGTTATTTATGGCAAAAGCAAGAATTGTTATTGTTGATGATTCACCGTTTTCCATTGCTATCATAAGAGATATACTTGAGGAAAATGGTTTTGAAGTGGTTGGGGAAGCAGGTTCGTTAGAAGAAGTTATCAGCGTTGTTAGTGAAGTTAAGCCAGATCTTGTTACCATGGATATGACTATTCCGGGAACCGATGGATTAGAATGCACTAGAGCTGTTCATGATATTGACCCAAATATAAAAGTAATTGTAATAAGTTCAATGATGGATGAAGAGATACTTAGAAAGGCTAGAAAAAATAAGGTTTCTGGTTATATTCAAAAACCAGCAGATCCAGAAGAAGTAACTTTGCTTATCAATAGAATAATGGCAAGCGAAGAGCTATATAATGAGCTTACAGGATTATATTATTCTTGCTATAGAGAAGCCTTTATGGACACCTTCAATAAGGTTGCTAAAACTATTCCGGAGTTTAGAGAAGAAAACAATGCAAACAATGGACAAGTATCTAGAGGAATATCTGTTGTTATAGGTATAATAGGAAAATATTCTGGAAGAATAATTTTTGATATGTCTCACGAAACTTCAGAAAATATTGCAAAATCTGTACTTAAGAGAGAGCCTAAGAGCTTCGAAGAGATTCTTAATGTAATGGGAGAACTAAACAACATAATATCAGGTCAAGGCTGCTCGATCATAAACAGAAAAAATAAGTTATTTGGATTAAGAGTAGCTCCACCAGCAATATTCCACGGAGAATCTATTAATATATCAAAAGCTGAATTAGATACTACAACCTCTGCTATAGTAGATACTATATTCGGTGAAATATACATGAGTGTAGGCTTCCAAAAGGAGGATGGAGAATGGATGTCAAATATATAAATCCATTTCTTAAAGCCTTTTCTAATGTTTTTCCTATGTTAGGTATTAGTGAGATAAGAAAGGGTAACTTAAGTGTAAAGGATGGATACATAGAAAGTCCAGGGGTTATAATTATCTTAGGAATTATAGGAGATATAAAAGGTAATGTAATGTATACAACAACTATAGACACGGCAAAAAGTATTGCTCAAACAATGATGATGGGTATGCCAGTGCCAGAATTAAATGAAATGGCACAGAGTGCTATATCAGAACTTACTAATATGCTTACTGCCAATGCTTGTATGAATTTTGCTGATGAAGGAATAAATATAGATATTTCTACCCCAACCCTTATTTATGGTAATTTTACTGCTAAGGCTACATCAAGTAAGGTGCTTTGTGTTGAGATGTTTGTGAATGATATGCCTTTTGAGGTTAATATTTCTTTAGATAGAGTATAGATTATTTATTACAGAAAAAATGTTAATCTTTTATAGCAAGATTAAGGGAGGTGAGGAAAGACTATTATATAAATAGTTTTACCACCTCCTATTTGATTGTATATTATATCTAACTATAATTTATATATTTTTTTGTCTTTAATAGTATAAAAAGAAAAATGTAATCGATTTTTTATACACCAATAAATTTGAATTGATAAGTAAATAATAAAGATGATATAATTTATTAAACAACCTATTACATAAGAGATTGGAGTGCTTAAGATGAAAGTAGAATATATTAATCCGATTATTGAGGCTAGTAAAAATGTTATAAATCAGATAACAGGACTTAATCCTAGCCTAGGTAAGATTTATAGAAAGCAGGTACCTTATTCTGTAGATACCATTGTTGTACTTATTGGACTTACAGGAGAGATTCAGGGTAGCGTAAATGTTTCACTTAATAAGGGATTGGCATTAAAAATAGTATCGGCAATGATGGGAGGAATGGAGGTCAAAGAGTTAGATGAGTTGGCCAAGAGCGCTATATCAGAGTTGTGTAATATGATACTAGGTAATGCTGCAACCATATTCTATTCTAATAATATAAATATTGATATTACACCTCCTATAATAATGACTGGAAGTAATATAGAAGTAAGTCAAGCGAATTCAGTTGTAATAAGTGTTCCTTTGAACTTTGATAATGGGGATAAATTGGAATTGGATATATCTTATAAAGAGAAATAATCTTATTAGGATATATATTTAAGGGGTTTTAGTATGACTAAAGAATTGAAGGCAGATATAAGTTTAATTGCTGTCACGGTGTTTTGGGGACTTAGCTTTCCTATAATGAGCGTGGCATTGAAAACCATTCCTCCGTATAGCTATATTGCTATAAGATATACTATTGGAGCAATAATATTAGGAACATTTTTTCGTAAGAGGCTAAAATCAATAAGTATTAAAGACTTTAGAATAGCAGGAATAATTGGTATAACACTTTTAATAGGAATAATACTTCAGGTAGTAGGACTTACCTATACAACCTCAAGCAAATCGGCTTTCATTACAGGTTTAAATGTGGTTTTCGTACCAATTATGTTAGCTTTAATATACAAAAGACTTCCTGATTATAGGACGATTATAGGAATTATTTTATCTATCATAGGATTATATATTTTATCGGCTAAAGGATCTTCAGGTATAAACTTTGGAGATTTTTTAACATTACTTTGTTCTATAGTGTTTGCTGCACAAATAATATTAGTTGATAAGTATGCCAAAGAAGTGGATTCAGGGCTTTTAACTACATTAGAACTTTTTATAGTGGGGATTTTAAGCTTTATACCTGCAATAGGAATAGAGAGGCTTCATTTTGAAATCACTAAGACAGTAGTGATGGCATTAGTGATAACCATAATATTCTCAACAGTAATAGCTATGTGGGTCCAAAATGAAATGCAGCCGTATACTAATCCAACTCATGCTGCCATAATATACCTTGGTGAACCTGTTTTTGGTGCTATATTTTCAATTTTTATAGGGGATAAACTTACTGGAAACAGCTTAATTGGATCTTTTTTAATATTTTTGGGAATGATAGTTATAAATGTTAAGGTAAAGGTAGCAAAAGCGGAGAATGAAGCGTTATAACTTCATTATTGGCAGGGAAGTTCTATTAAAAAGGCATAATTTAGTATAAATAATATACTAAACATGCCTTTTTGCTTTTCTAACCTAATTTAACTGAGTTTTCAATCTGGAGTACAAACATGTCCATAATAGATGAATAAGTAATATTTCAATTGGTAGCATAATTAGAGTCTTAGTCAATCTAGGAATTAAAAGTATCAATACTGCTTTACCTGTTAATATGGAAAGCCAATAGGTATTGAGACCTATATCTACAAGTACTTTAACTAAAATTGTTGCTATGGAGATTCTTAAGATAGATATTTTGTTTTTATAAAGAATACTTCCATAAATTATGCCAGATAAAAGGGCACTGAATGTGAATCCTGGGAAATAAGTCCCCTGAGGAAATATTACCATACCAAGCACATCTGATATAGCTGCACAGACTCCACCTAATATAGGTCCAAATAATATACATGACAAAACTAATGGAATAAATCCAAAACCTATTCTAACTATAGGAGTCTGAATAGATAAAAATCTTGTAAGTATTATTTGTAAAGCTATAAAAAAAGCTAAATACACAACTGTCTTTGTATTTTTCAAAAAAAGCACCTCCTCTCTTCAATTATGGCAATAAGCCACACTAAGAGATAAGCACTCTTTTATGTGGCAGCGGAATGCAATCATAGTACCGCAAGTTAACTTAACTTTTCGTCCAGAGGCAAACTTCCCGTCCAACTGGCACTTAACGCACTATAACCTACTCTGCCTTTATGCTAATAATTAAATTTTAAGGCACTATAATCCAAAAATCAACTAATAATAGGAGAATATATAAATGGATTTAAAAGAAGTTAAATTTAATATAGAGCTAATAAATGATATTAATAAAATTGGACTTTATCTTGCTAAGAGGGATATCAGCACTTTAAGTGTAAGTGAACTATATAATAAGTATGGTCTAGAAAAAATTGATATGGTTATTTTACTTGGCAACAGTATAACCTATAGTATTGAAGTAGCTAAACAGGCTTTTGAAAACTTATCTGCAGAGTATCTTATGATAGTTGGTGGAATAGGACATTCCACTTCTTATTTGTATGATAATATAACAAAATATAATAGATACAGTGATATTAAAAGTGAAGGTAGAGCAGAAGCAGATATTATGAAGGATGTCCTTGAGGACGTATACTCTGTAAATGAAAAATACATAATAGTAGAAAATCAATCCACCAACTGTGGAGATAATGCTGAAAAAGCACTAAATACCTTAAGAAAAGTTAAAATTAAACCAAGTTCAGTGCTATTAATTCAGGATCCTACTATGCAGCTTAGAAGTTATGAAGCCTTTAAAAAATATTTTGAAGGGGATGAATTAATTAACTTTATAAATTATGCACCATTTTTACCAAGCATTAAATTTGAAGGCGAAAAAGTAACCTTTCAGCAGGATTATATTGAAGGGATATGGGGGATAGAAAGATATTTATCTCTTATTATGGGTGAAGTTCCAAGGTTAAGAGATGATGAAGCTGGATATGGACCTAAGGGTAAGAATTTTATAGGACATGTAGACATTCCTAAAGATGTTCTTGATGCTTATAGTAGAATAAATACAGAAATAGATGAGCATTTTACAAGACGTATAATAGTGTAATAATACTAATCGGTTCATATAACATTAATCTAGTACTAAATAGGTAGCTGATATAAGAAATCCTTAAGGTAATTTAATATGAAAGTATAAGTTATAAGATTGTACCATTTCATTCTGAAAAATATTAATGAATGAAGTGGTTTTTATTCTTTTGATAATGTATTTTAAATAAACCTAAGGATAAGTATGCATAGGAGAGGAAGCTTATAAAGGATAAAGAATAAAAAAGAAAAATTATGTTCCCTGTCAGAATTTCTTCACTGATATTTAGAAAGGGCAGACGTGTAAAAAAATAGGTTGATTAGTCAACTATATCATGGTAATATAATATATGGTTGACTAATCAACCTATTAGGAAGGTGAGATAATGAATGAGAAAAGAGCGACATTAATAAAGCTTGTAAATAGATTGTATAGGCATACTCAAGCGCATTTAGATGTGGCATTAGAGAAGTTTAATCTTACAAGTGGAATGTATCCATTTATATTAAAATTGGAACAGTGTGAAGGTATAAGTCAAAATTGCATAAGTAAAATGCTTAAGGTAGATAAGGCAATGTCTGCAAGAACTATAAAAAGGCTTATTGAATTAGATTACATAAGAAAAGAAGTAGATAAAGATGACTCCAGAGCTTTTAGACTATATTTAACAGAAAAATCGAGGAGTATTATACCAGAAATAAGAAGGGAAATCTGGGGGTGGATTAATATTATATCCAATGGATTACCAGATGAAGAAATAGATAAAGTGGTTGACTTTCTGAATAATGCATTGATAAATGCACAAACCTATAAAGATGGCAATATGGAGGGGGAAAAGATACATGGAAAATGTGAATGAAAAAATTTATAAAAACAGATGGCTCATATTGTTTAATGTGGTTCTTATGACTTTTATGTCTTGTCTTGATAGTAGTATAGTGAATGTAGCCTTGCCGGTTATGTCTAAGAAGCTTAGCGTCAATATGGCATCAATAGAATGGGTAGTTACAAGCTATCTTATAACAATTTCATCAATAATACTTATATTTGGAAGACTTGGGGACATAAAAGGAAAGACTAAGGTCTTTAGCTTTGGAATAATTATGTTTACAATTGGCTCACTTATGTGTGGTTTATCAAACTCTCTATGGTTCTTGGTATTGGCGAGAATAATTCAGGCAGTAGGCGCATCTGCAACAATGTCTACAAGTCAAGGTATAATAACTAATGTATTTCCTGCCAACGAAAGAGGTAAAGCCTTAGGAATGTCTGGTACTGCTGTAGCCTTAGGAACTATGGTTGGTCCTCCTTTAGGTGGTTTCATAGTTTATCTTGTGAGTTGGAAGTATATATTCTTGATAAATGTACCTATAGGCTTAGTTGCTTTTGCAATGTCATATAAAATACTGCCTAAGGCACAAGGAAATAAATCAGAAGAAAAGTTAGATCTGAAGGGTGCAGCTTTGTTTACAATTTTTGTGGTTATGCTATTTGTGGCAATCATAAAGGGACAACAGCTAGGTTATGGAAGTCCTATTATACTTGGAAGCTTCTTGATTGCTATACTTGCTTTCATAGCATTCATTTTTGTTGAAAAGACAGTAGCTGAACCAATGCTAGATTTATCTATATTCAAAAATAAATTATTTTCACTTAGTATATTCTGTGGATTTATATCCTTCATAGCAATAAGTTGTCCTAATATAATACAACCATTTTATTTACAGGATGTAATGAAACTATCATCTTCAGTAACAGGTTTATTCATGATGGTATCTCCGATTATATTAGCTTTTGTGGCACCAATAAGTGGACATTTATCTGATAAGATTGGATCTGAGATATTAACTTTTATTGGACTTGTGGCTTCAAGCTTAGGGTTATTTTTGATGTCAACTTTAAATCAAAATTCTTCAATGATAATCTTAGTTATATTTCTAATTGCGTTATCACTAGGTAATGGAATGTTTCAATCACCAAATAACTCTTTAGTAATGTCTACGGTTCCTAAAAATAAGTTAGGAATAGCAGGAAGCATAAATGCACTTGTTAGAAACCTAGGAATGAATTTTGGTATATCCTTATCAACTGCGATTTTATACAATAGGATGAGTTATAAGATAGGATATCAGGTTGCAAATTTCGTTGAAGGCAGAGAAGATGTTTTTGTCTATGGGATGAGGTATTCTTACATTGCTGCCTGTGTTATATGTGCAACTGGAGCAGTAATTACAGCTTTTAGACTTTATAATAACAGGGCTTCTAAAAAAAACGTATTTGAAAATGTTGAGAAGGTTAGTTAAATAAATTAAGTTTTCATAAAGGTTCCCTATAAATGAAACCATGCTATGAATAGAAGCATTAAAATGAATCTTCATAAAGACATTTTAATTGGCTATTTATATGCATGGTTTTTATATATAACCTATTGATATAACTTACTTTTATTATTTAAATATAATGTTTATTGATTGTTAAAATAATAATAAATATAACCAGTAATAATAAGTTGACTTATAAGAGTTTTGTCTATAGAATTAGAAAAAGAAAATGAGTTTAATAATTCAAATGAAGGGATGAAATTGATGAATTATTCTAAAGATAATAGAAAAAAAGTAGATGAATCTACTTTAAAGAAACAAATAGGATTACCTGAAGCAATAACCATGGTTATTGGAATTGTTATAGGATCAGGTATCTTCTTTAAGGCTACCACTGTATTTGGAAATGCAGGAAATTCAGTGATGGGCATATTGGCATGGATTATAGGTGGTATAATAACCATGGCATCAGCGCTTACAGTAGCAGAGATTGCAGCTGCAATACCGAAGACCGGTGGAGTATTTGCGTACTTGAAAGAACTTTATGGAGAACAATGGGCATTCTTATTTGGTTGGGTTCAAACAGTTATATATGTTCCTGGGGTAGTAGCAGCACTTTCTATAGTATTTGTAACTCAGGCAACATACTTTATAGATTTATCTGTAACAGGTCAAAAAATATTAGCGATTTTTATTATATTATTCATAATGACAATAAACATACTATCCACTAAGTTAGGAAGTAAGGTTCAGTTTATCGCAACCATAGCAAAACTTATACCTATAATAGTAATAATTGCTTTTGGTTTAATAAACGGAACAGAACATGGCTTTATGACGTCAGCTATAACAAAGGGCAATGCTTCAGGACTTGCTGGATTTGGTGCAGCTATCTTAGGAACTCTATGGGCTTATGATGGTTGGATAAGTGTGGGAAACATGGCTGGTGAGTTAAAAGAGCCTAAAAAGGATCTTCCAAAAGCAATAATAATAGGTTTGGCTATAATAATTTCTGTTTATCTATTAGTTAATCTAGCTCTTTTAAAGATATTACCTTTAGGATATATTGTTGCATCTAAAAAGCCAGCATCTGATGCTGCGGTTGTTTTATTTGGTAACGGAGGGGCGGCACTAATAGCTGCAGGAATAATGATATCAATATTTGGAGCCTTAAATGGGTATTTGATGACTGGTGTTAGAATTCCGTACGCAATGGCGCAAGAAAAGTTAATGCCGTTTTCATCATTCTTTGGAAAACTGAATGAGAAGTTTAGTACCCCTATGAATGCTTTTATATTTGAAGTTATACTTGCTATTTTATATGTGCTTTCTGGATCCTTTGATACATTAACTAACCTAGCGGTTTTTGTAATGTGGATATTCTTTGTGATGACAGTAGCAGGAATTTTTATATTAAGAGCAAAGCATAAAGACATAAAAAGAGAATATACTGTTCCACTATATCCCTTAGTACCATTAATAGGTATAGTAGGCGGATTATATATTTTAATTAGTACTATGATAACTGATACATATAATGCATTATATGGCATCTGCATAACCCTTATTGGTTTTCCTATATACTTATATATTAAAAAGAAGGAAAATAATAAAGTTAGTTAAGGGATTATAAAGGTGTGCCACTTAGACCTGAAGTGGTTATCTATATGTTTAGTAATTAATTTCAATACTGTGAGTTAATGACATAAAATAATAATTATAAGCTTAATAAATTCTTAAGAAATTCTTTCGTTTATTTTAGGATTTATCTTCTATCATTAATAATGGTGGGGGTAAATGCAATGGTTAGAATTATTAAAAATTTTATTAAGCTTTTTATTTTTATGACTATATTTGTTTTAGTGATATACAAAGCCTATACTACTAGGGCTTTTATAAATTTAGATGTGCCCAATAATCCAGAAAGCATATCTGTGTTAGTGAATAAAGATTGTATGCTTAAGGATTCCTATGTCCCTTCAGATTTGGTTGTACCAAAAGTTGATTTTTCAAAAAGTATAACCTGTGAGAGAAAGCTCATTAAAAGAGAAGCTGGAGAGGCTTTAGAAAAATTGTGTGAAGCAGCTAAAAAACAGAATGTAAATCTTTATATAGAGTGTGGTTATATATCCTACAAAAGTCAGGAGATACTTATTAAAAAAATGGGCAAGGAAGAAGAAGCTGAGGATGATAAGTATGTTGCTACTCCAGGAGCTAATGAGCATCAAACTGGATTGGCTATAGATATTACCAATAATGATGGAGAGAACAGTTATAATAAGGTTAAATTTTCCGAAACCAAGGAAGGGCAGTGGTTAGCTAAGAACTGCTATGAGTATGGTTTTATATTGAGATATCCACAAGGAAAGGAAAATGTAACAGGTTATAAGTATAAACCATGGCATATAAGATATGTTGGAAAAGATATTTCCAGGGTAATACAAGCTAAGAATATTACATTAGAGGAGTACATTAGAGGTTGGTGAGTGTATTAATACATATTTCATAATAGAATTGGTACTTTCAAACAACTGCATATATTATGTATCTTATCAGTGGCAATGAATTTTTAAAATAAGCTATGTTCAACAGGGTACTTTAACAGAACCTTAATATAAAAGCTATACCTAAATATAAGACAATTTAAGTATAGCTACTTTTACGTTCTATTATTAATTTTTATGTTTATACTAGTTCTTAGAGTAAAATTCTATTATCTTAGGGAATTTTACATCTACAGGAACATCTTCAATATTTGGCATAACCTTAATTGTAGCACTTAAAGCTTCTAAGTCTTTTTCTATATAGTTCACCATTGGTAATATTGAAGTGAAGTTATCCACAAACATTTGAGTCTTCTTAGAATTTTCCTTTAAGGAAATAACATCTCCAACCTGAAGTTTATAGGAAGGTATGTCTACTTTTTGTCCGTTGACTCTTATATGTCCATGAGAAACCATCTGTCTAGATTGTCTTAAAGTTGAACCAAAGCCCATTCTGTAGACCATATTGTCTAGTCTCATCTCTAATCTTTGTATTAGTACAACTTCAGATTTTTCCTTAGAGCTCATAGCTTCAAATACATATCTTCTGAACTGCTTTTCTAACACTCCATAATATGCTTTTAACTTTTGCTTTTCTAATAATTGCTCTCCATATTCAGAGAGTTTTTGCTTCTTTATCCCTCTATTTAATGCTTTAGGGTGGTTAAATACATTTACTCCAAGACGTCTCGCAACTTTAAATCTTGGTCCCATTGATCTTGCCATTTGAATCCTCCAACAATATATAATTTTGCGGTTTCAAATTTTATACCAGACAGCCAAGAATAATTATAGCATAATAAAAATAAAATGTAAATGAGATTCATTATCTTTTATTTATAGCTAGAATCGTTTAATTTACATAAATTTTTAGCTTACCAAGGACACTTCAAAAAAGTGAAAAAATAAAGCACCAGGACTATTTTAAATAATAGCCATAGCGCTCTATTAAAAGTCTACCTGTCGTAATAGGATAAAAATTAATTAAATGAGTATTTTATTATGCTAGTAATGCAGCTACAGTTTGTTCTAATTGAGTTATCTTGCTTTCATAGTCTACCACTGTAACATCATATAAGTCTTTTACCTCTTTGAAGAAGTTCAAAAAAGCAGTTTCTTTTTCAGATGAAATTTCTAGACTAGCTGAGATTTTTTCAAGAAGCTTTAATTCTTCTTCAGAGTAAACGCCATCTACTAATGCTAGTCCGATTAATTCAAAGTAAATTATGTTTTTATTTTTTGTTGTAGAGTTTTTTAATCCTTCTAAACTTTCCTCAAAGGATATTTCTTCTAAGTCAGAATCTTTTAATGAAAGCTCCTCTAGATAATCAGCTACTAGTTGCTGCTCTTTTTCTGAGAATACCTCATCTACTGTGGCTAAACTCTTTACTAAATTAATAAATAATATTGATTCCCTCTTTGATAATTCATTCAAAAACATGATAATACCTCCTAAATGGTTAACTATTTTCAATTCAAATTAGCATATTTGCTAGCCTAAAAGATATATTATATATTTATTGTATTTGATCTTAATATAATTGTAAAATCAATATATTAAGAATTTTTCAACTATTTAGAGTGTATAAAAATCAATTCTTTTAATTATAATTGACTTTAAAGATATAAATTTAATAATAGAAGTGAGAGTATATATTTATTATAGTACATCCTAATGGCATGGTTGTAAATATATACCTTTATTTAAAATGAAATTTGTGATTATTAAGTATATAATAAGATAAAATCAATATGCTAAACATATCTAATATTTTAGTTTGAGAGGTGATAATAGTGGTGGATCTTGCTTTTTTAGGTTGTGGTGGAACTATGCCAATACCGGAAAGATATCTTTCCTCAATGTTATTAAAATATAATGGCAGAAAGGTTTTAGTAGACTGTGGTGAGGGAACTCAAGTATCTATGAGAATGCTTGGTTGGGGCTTTAAAACCATAGATATAATATGCATAACTCATTTTCATGGTGATCATATACTTGGATTACCGGGTCTACTAGCTACAATAGGAAACAGTGGCAGAGAGGAACCTATATATATAGTTGGTCCGGAAGGGCTTTTTGAGGTAATGAAAGGCTTAAGCGTAGTGATCCCTTATTTACCTTTCGAAATAGGAATAATTGAAAACCCTAAAAACACTATCTCCATAGAGTTTACGAAAGATAGTGCTAAGATAATAGAGGATAAATCAGATAATGAAAAATTTAACTCTGTACAGTTGGAAATAAATACATTAGATTTAGAACATTCAGCTCCATGTATTGGCTTTAGCTTTTATATTAGAAGAGCACCTAAGTTTGATGTTAAAAAAGCCGAGGATAACAAGGTACCTAAAATACTTTGGAGTAGACTTCAAAAAAACTTGGTAGAAGAATTTGAAGGAAAGATATATACACCTTCCATGGTTTTAGCGGAGCAGAGGAAAGGCATAAAGGTCAGCTATATAACAGATACTAGACCAATTGATGAAATTAAAAGCTTTGTAGAACATAGTGATGTACTAGTTTGCGAAGGTACTTATGGGGCTGAGGAAGACTTGGAGAAGGCAGTAAGGAATAAACATATGACTTTTAGGGAAAGTGCTGAAATTGCAAGAGATGCCAAAGTAGATGAACTCATAATTACTCATTTCAGCCCTTCATTAATGAATCCGGAGGAGTATATAGAAAATGCCACTAATACATTTGTAAACACATCTTTAGCCTACGATAGAGCTGTAAAAGTAATTAATTTTAAAGAAAAATAAGTAAATAAGCTTTACATGAAGATAAAGTACTAATTTCTATTTGTTAAAATTGCAAAGTAGGTTGTATAATTATAGTAGATTATAATTAGTAATTGTTTAGGTGGTGTATTTATGAAGAAATTAAATTGGGCCATTTTAGGACCAGGACTTATTGCAAAAGATTTTGCTAGTGCAATACTAGAAGCAAATGGAGAGATATATGCGGTTGGTTCTCGTTCTTATGATAGAGCTTTAGATTTTGCTAAGAAATATGATATTTCTAAGGCTTATGGTGACTATGAAGAAATGCTTAGAGATGAGCTAATCGATGTTGTATACATATCAACTCCTCATAGCAATCACTATGAATATATAATGATGGCCCTAAAGTATAATAAACATGTTATTTGTGAGAAAGCAATAGTACTTAATAGAAAACAGTTGGATAACATAATTGTTTTAGCTAGAAAAAAGAATCTTGTTGTTGCTGAAGCTATGACTATTTTTCATATGCCCTTATTTAAAGAGCTGAAGAGAATAGTTGGACAAGGAAAAATTGGAGATATAAAAATGATAAATGTTTCCTTTGGTAGCTGCAAGGAATATGATGTAACTAATAGATTCTTTAATAAGGAATTAGCAGGAGGGGCTTTATTTGATATAGGTAGCTATGCACTATCCATAACTAGATTATTCTTATCTGTAGAGCCAAATGAAATAATAAGTACAGTTAAAAAGTTTGAAACAGGGGTTGATGAACAGTCAGGAATAATCCTAAAGAATGAAAAGGATGAGATGGCTGTAGTTACCTTAGCTATGAGGTCTAAGCTTCCTAAGAGAACAGTTATAGCTGGAGATTTGGGATATATAACTATTGACGATTATCCAAGAGCTGATGAGGCTGTTATAACCTATATAGATGGACGATTAGAAAAGATAAAATATGGAGATAAATCAAAAGCACTTTTATATGAAGTGGAAGATATGAATGAAAGTGTTCTAAATACCGATAGGGCTGAAGAGTTAAACAGCCTAACTCTATCTAAAGATGTTTTAACAATAATGGATGAAGTAAGAAAACAGTGGGATATTTCTTATGGGAAAGCAGAAGAGGCCGAAGTATAAAGACTATATATCAAATTGAATTTAATAGTAATATAATAGAAGATGTTTAAGGCAATCAGGGTGTGTTATGTAGACATTAGAGGAGGATACCAATGATACAGTTTAAAACTCTAGAGCTTAGTGATAAAGATATATTTGAAAAATATATAAAAGATTATAAATTTTCCACTTATGAATATTCATTTTTGACCTTATATTTGTGGAAAAATTTATTTAAAGTTGAATTTGGATTTTTTGATGAGGTATTGATCATTAAAAAAACTGAAAGCCATACTGGCACGTATTTTATGGAGCCTATTGGTTATAAAGAAGATAATTTAAAAACAGTGATTGATGAACTGGTTAAAATAAAGCAAGAAGATTCTAATATTAAAACTCTTTTTAGGGATATCGAAGAAAGCTTTCTTATAAAGTTGAAAGAGTTATATGGGGAGCAAATTACCATAGAAGAAGATGAAGATAACTATGATTATATATATGAATCAGAAAAATTAATATCATTGTCTGGAAAGAAACTTCACAGTAAAAAGAATAAATATAATCAATTTATTAAAACCTATGATTATGAAGTTAAGGATATTAGAGATAAGTCTGTAATAGATGACTGCATAGAGTTTGAAGCAAAATGGAACTTAGATAAGGACAACTTGGATGATCAGCTAATGATTGAAGAACAGGGAATTAGAAGTGTATTAGAAAATCTACAAGCTTTAAATGCTATAGGTATGGCAGTATATGTACAAGGTGAGATTGCAGGCTTTACCATAGGGGAAATAGTAAATAAGGATATGGCTATAGTTCATATTGAAAAAGGTGATGTAAACTATCAAGGTATATATGCGTTTATCAATAAAACCTTTGTGGAACAGTATCTAAGTGAAATAAATTATGTAAATAGAGAAGAAGATAGAGGGGTAGCTGGTCTAAGAAAAGCAAAGCTAGCTTATCAACCAGTGAGACTTGAAAGAAAATATATAGTTAATATATAGAGGTGTTATTAAATGAATTCATTGCTTAAAGGTGAAAACATAAAGCTTAATTCAATTAAAGAGGAAGACTTTCCTAGTATTAATAGTTGGTATGATGATGCTGATTTTTTAAGATTCTATGATATGGTACCAGCAATTCCAAAGTTAGACAAGGAAGTAAAAGATGTTTTTGAAGAATTTAAAGGTACTCAAGAAAGAGTTATTTTTGCAATAAGAAATAATGAATCCAATGAAATAATTGGTGTTGCAGGTTTCGATGACGTAATTTGGAGCAATGGTGTGGCAACGCTATTTATAGGAATAGGAGATACCAAGTATAGAAATAGAGGTTTGGGAAAACAGGCAATTAAGCTTTTATTAGAATTTGGTTTTTCGGAACTAAACTTTCATAGGATTCAGTTAAATGTATTAGGCTATAATACTAGTGCTATAAAGTTATACGAAGCTGTTGGCTTTAAAAGAGAAGGAGAGTACAGAGAATTCATACTGAGAGATTATAAGAGATATTCCATGTATCTATATGGTTTGCTTAGAGATGAATGGATTAACTTAAAGGAAACTTTATAAATTATACAGAAAAATAAAAAAACACATGCATTATGGAGTGAAACCTTCCATAATGCATGTGTTTTTCTAAAATAATGAAATAAAATATGTTGAACTATTTACCTACATAAGGAATAAAATAAATTTTATTAATGTATAGATTAAGATGTACACTGTTTTAAACTCATTACATCTAAAAAAATCAAAGAATCCTATTAGTACCCTTATATAACATCTCTTATGTGACCACTTAATTCTGACAATATTATTAAATATAGACATAAAAAATAAATATTCATTGATAAAAGCTATTTACAAAATATTGAATATATATTATTATAATATATAAAGAGTTAATTAATACTGTATTATATGGAGGTAAATATGAATTCGTTGATAGCAGATAGAGCTCATTTGATGGTGGATAATTTTCATAAATTAAAATCAGCTTTTAGGTGGGATTCTCATTTAATTAAACATTTTGTGGCCATGTCTCATGCCATTTCTAATAGAAAAGTTGATATACAAAATCTATCAAATATAAAGAACTATATAAAAGGACATTCAAGCTGGACTTCTTATTTCAGAGGAACAAATGAACTTTTATTAGTAAACTTATTAAGTTCACAGGTGGATTACCAAGAAACTTTTAACAATATTAAAGATATATATGAACTTATGAAGAAAAATGGCTTTACTAGAGGGCCGTATTTACCAATGGCGGCTTACACATTAGCAACTAAGTTGGAAAGATCTCAGTGGGATGAAGGAATAAAAAGAATGATGGACTTTTATAATGGTATGAAGAAAAATCATTTTTGGTTAACTTCCCAGGATGATTACGTGTATTCTGCTGTACTTGCCACTTCTAACCTAGAGGTTGAAGAAACCATGGATAAAGTTGAAAAATACTATAGTATATTAAATAAAAATGGTTTTTATAAAGGAAATGACTTACAGACACTATCTCATATTTTGGCTCTAAGTGATGGAGAGATAGAAGTTAATTGCAATAGAGCTGTCTCTTTGTATAACAAGCTAAAGGAGAATAAATGCAGACTACAACACAATGCATTGTCAACTATAGGGCTTCTTGTATTGCTGCCTCAGGATGTAGATGTACTGGTATCAGAAATCAAAGAAGTTTATGAATATATACATTCCGTAGATGGCTATGGTTTCTGGAGTTTAGACGGTTCTACTAGAACTATACTATCTTCAAATATTGTATCTAGCTATTATATAGATAGTATTAAAGATGGAATAACAGATGTTGCTTTGAGCAATAGTCTGGTTGCTATATTAATAGCTCAGGAACAAGCTGCTATATCAGCAGCTTGTATAGCAGCAGTAAGTGCCTCTGCTGCATCAAGCAGTTAAAATCATGATTTTAGAAATCAATATGGCAAATAACCCATACTTCAGACACTGAGAAAAAGTAGTTTCAATATTTTAAGTAGAATATATTTAATAAAATAAATCAATAAAGGGGTATAGATAAAAAAACTATGCTCCTTATTTTTTATTCTTTAGAAATTATATTTTTATATAAAGTTATGTTATTGATTTGAACCTAATGCAAATTTAATATTTTCAGCTGTATAAGGAATTTATTCTAAATATTTTGATTAAACTACTATTTTAGAATATTAAAAAAACTCTTTACAATTTAAGAGATTAGAAATAAAATTTAAAAAAGGCTAGAAAAATATGGTGAGATTATAAAAGTAGAAAATATTTCATATATAGCAATAACAGAAGAATATAGGAGGAAAGTAATTTATGAGCGTAAAGGATGTAAAACTGGAGAGATTGAGTATTAATGGACATATATGCGGTGAGTTTGTAGAGTTTACCCTTTCTGAATCATTTAAAAATAATACTGGCAAAACAATAGATGGTGAATATGTTTTTCCTATGCCTGAAACTGCTGTGCTTACAGGTCTTGAGATAAGATTAGGGGATAGAACTTTGGAATCAGTAGTTGAAGGCAAAGAGGATGTAGAAAATATATTTAGTGAGGAATCTTTTGATGGACTAAACCCTCTAAAGCTAGAAAGTTATGAAAATAATTTATATAAGCTAACTATAAAGGACATATTGCCAAGCGAATTAGTGAAGATAAAGGTATCTTATATGGATCATATGATTTATGAGGATGATGGATATAGATTAACACTTCCTAAGATAATAAATGATGATGTTATGCCAAATAAATTTTACTTCAGTATAATAGTGAAGTCTATGGTTGAAATGGTAATTGAATCACCATCTCATAAGATAGACATAGAAAGAGAAGATGAAACTTTATGTAAAATAACCTTGGAAGATACAGAGGTTTTAGATAGAGATTTTGTACTTGATCTTACGGAAAAGCATCCAATAGAAGCAAGCGGAATGTATTATACCATCGATGAGGAAAAAGAGGAATCTATATTGTATTTAAACATACTACCAAAACTTGATGAAGAGATTAATGATCAGGGGAATAATTATACGTTTATATTAGATAAATCAAATTCTATGATGGGAGAAAAACTAGAGCAAGGGAAAAATGCTTTACAGCTTTGCTTAAGGAATTTAGATGATACTGATACCTTTAATATAATAGCTTTCGATGAGGAGATAATAATTTTCTCTGAAAAAGGAAAAGTACCTTATACGCAAGAGAATCTAAGAAAAGCAAGTGAATTTATCAATTCACTTCAACCAAGCAGTGAAGAAGAGAATCTTATGGAAGCCTTAAAAATTGCACTTGAAGAGAAAAATAATGAAGGGATTTCTACAATATTGCTATTCACTGATGACAATGTTGAAGACGAAGAAGAAGATCAAATACTGGATTATGTTAAGAATAATATTGGAGATAACAGAATATTCCCTTTTGGAATGGATACATCGGTAAACAGTTATTTCATTAATAAGATTGCTGAATATGGATATGGTAAACCAGAATTTATATATTATGATGAAAAAATCGAAGATATGGTGGTAAGGCAATTCAGCAGGATAAATAGTCCACAAATAGATGTTTTAAAGATTGACTGGGCAAACCTAGACGTTTTAAGGACCTATCCAAGAAGTATAGAGTATCTATATGATAGAGAGCAATTTTCTATATTTGCTCTTGTAAAAGGGTCTCTGGAAGGTAATATAAGTATAATGGGAAAGGTTGGAGATGAGGATTATAAGGTAACTATAAATATGGATTCCTTCGACTTAGAAGAGAATGTAGATCTTATAAGAAGAGCTTGGGGGAGAATGAGAATTGAATCCATAAGTGAAAGAATGAGAGGAGAAAGAGGAGAAGTAGCTGAGTCTATGAAAAACAAGATAATAGAGATTTCCAAGGAACATAAGATACTAAGTGAAGAAACTGAGTTACTTATGGTTGAAGGCTTCCAAGATCCAGTTTTAGGAGCTACAATTAAGAAGGCTGTTCCATTAATAGTAGATGAAGAAGCGCTGAAAGATCTTGGTAGTGGGTATTTTATAGATTCACCTCGTTTCTTATATGATGCTTCAAAGAAGGCCAATAAAAAGAAGTCAGAAATAGATAGTACTAAGTTAGTTAGTAGAGAAGAGCTTTTGAGAATAATTGCAAGAAATCAATTTGCAGAAGGATCTTTTGATAACTCAGAAGAAAGTACTTTATATGATAGGGTTGAAAATACTTGCTTAGCTTTACTATCTTTTGGATTAGGTAAAGAAGATCTGAACTTATATAATAAGCAAATAGATAAAGGGATTAGATATGTGGCAAGGACTCTTACAGATGTGGAAGAGCTTTTAGATGAAAACTTATGTATATTAGCATTATCTACCTTTAAGGCCTTAGGTAAAAAAGGTGTATTAAGAAATAATACAGATCAGGATATAATAGAGGCCATAGAAATAATTAATAATGTAATAAAGTATAATGAGTATACTACTTTAGATGGGCTTACAAAGCTTAATAGATTCGATATTATTACAGAGATAGCAATTAGGACTATAGTTTCCGAGCCTATAGATCAAGAACAGATAATGGATAAGATTAAATATAATGTAAAAGAGAATATAAGAGATATAGCTAGATATGCTATATCAAAATTAATATAGAAAAATAAGAGTTTGCAACGATATATTTTATAAAAGAATTTGAATATATAAATAATTTGTGGAACTAAGGAGTCTTCTGATTAAAAAATCATCTTGAAGGCTCCTTTAGTTTTTACGAAAAAATAATAGCTGCACATATATTTGTATAAATTTATATAAAAGAGTATAATTTAGTCATAGAAACTTGCTGGAGGTATTAATCTTGAGTATAAAAATAATTACAGATAGCACTTCATATATACCTAAGGAACTAATAGAAAAATACGACATTTCTATATGTCCACTAAACGTTATATTTCAAGGACAAAGTTATGATGAGACTACAATGGACAGGACTGCTTTTTATGAAAAAATAATAGTAGCCAGTGATATTCCTACGTCTTCACAGCCTAGCTTAGAGGATTTTTATAAAATATTTGAAAAGCAAGTGGTTGCCAATAATTCAATTGTGGGTATATTCTTGTCCTCTGATATGAGCGGTACATACTCTAGTGCAAATCTTGTAAAAGAAATGATATTGGATAAATATCCTGATGCTAAGATAGAAATAGTTGATTCAAAAACTAATTCTATGCAGATGGGGTATGCAGCACTAGCTGCAGCAAGGGCTGCTGAAGAAGGTAAGACCATAGAAGAAGTTTTAGAAGCAGTAGAAAAAATAAAGGCTAGAAGCAGATTTTTATTTGTGCCTAATACCTTAGATTACCTAAAAAAAGGTGGTAGAATAGGCGGAGCATCAGCTTTAATTGGGGCGTTTTTACAGATACGTCCTATACTAACTGTTGAGGATGGAAAGACTTCGGTTTTTACTAAGGTTAGAACTAGAAAGAAAGCTATTGATGCAATGATAGAGGCTTTTAAAAATGATATCAATAAAAAAGAATTAGGCGAAGTAATAGTTCACCATATAAACTCTGAAGCTGATGGAAAAGAACTGGCTAAAAGGGTAGAGGAAATTGTTAATAGAAAAGTAGAAATAAGTGATATAGGTCCCGTTATAGGTTTGCATGTAGGTCCAGGGACTGTAGGAATAGCGTATTATACTAAGAATCCACTTAGGTAACACCATTTTAAGTTTGTAGTTATCTAATGGAATGCAGTATTTAGGTTCTTTATAGAGTTCCTAACTAAACAATTAATTTATATATGCCTGAAAATCCTAGAACTTGTGATTTTCGAACAAGTATAATTTAAGCTTCGATATAGGAATTCTTTAACCACTTAATTTCTATAGTAATATTAGCACTATCATTATTTTAAAAAGAAGTTGTAAGACTCTCATATTGTATGAGAGTTCTTTTTGTTCTAAGCAAATCAAAAATAATAATCATAGTTAAAAAAATAACAATATAATCTTTTCATAAAATTGGTTTTGCATAGTTTTGACTAGTTATTTAATGAGAAAAGCTTCAATTTTTGAAAATTTTGTTTTTTAAACCAATTGATTTATTAAAAATATAGATATTTTTTTGACAAAAAAGAAAAAATATAAAAAAATATTCATGTAAACGGTTTTAGAAGCGAAAAAAGTTATTTATTTTAAAATATAACATAGGATTTTCTTTAACAATCTGATAAAATATAAATGCACATTATGATTTGGATTTATAGAAGGTAAAAAAGCATGGGCTAAAACCATGCTACAGTAACAGTTATTCAAATAATATTTTAATCAGAGGTGGAAAAATGAAAAATGTAATTTTAAATGGTAATAGCATTCAAGTCAATGAAGATATGACAATTCTAAGACTTGCTAGAGATAACGGTATAGACATATCAACTCTTTGCTTTTTAAAGGATTGTAACGATGTTGGTAATTGTGGAGTATGTGCTGTTGAAATAGAAGGAAGGGACGAGCTTGCAACTTCTTGTAATACATATGTTGAAGATGGAATGGTAATCACAACAGACTCCGAGAAAGTTCAGAATCATATCAAGGAAAGAGTTTCAACTATGCTTGATAGACATGAATTTAAGTGTGGACCTTGTAAAAGAAGAGAAAACTGCGAATTCTTAAAGTTAGTTATAAAAACTAAAGCTAAGGCTTCAAAACCATTTGTAGTTGCAGACAAATCAGAATAC
This sequence comes from Clostridium manihotivorum, assembly GCF_004015185.1. Classification (GTDB taxonomy): domain Bacteria; phylum Bacillota; class Clostridia; order Clostridiales; family Clostridiaceae; genus Clostridium_AR; species Clostridium_AR manihotivorum. The sequence goes on from NZ_CP025746.1 coordinate 2,124,168, forward strand.
GTTGATGACAGAAGTGCTTCACTAGTTATTGACAGAACAAAATGTGTACTATGTGGTAGATGTGTTGCTAAGTGTGAAAAGAAGACAGGAACAAGCTCAATAAAGTTTGTTGAAAAAGATGGACAAAAGGTTATCGGTAATGAAAGCGGAAAATGCTTTGACGATACAAACTGTTTATTATGTGGACAATGTATCATAGCTTGCCCAGTAGATGCTTTGTCAGAAAAACTTCATATTGATAGAGTAAAAGAAGCTTTAAATGATCCAGAAAAACACGTTATAGTTGCTATGGCTCCATCTGTAAGAGCATCTTTAGGTGAATTATTCAACATGGGATTCGGTGTGGATGTAACTGGAAAAGCTTATACAGCTTTAAGAAACTTAGGCTTTGATAAGATATTTGATATTAACTTTGGAGCTGACATGACTATAATGGAAGAAGCTACAGAATTAATTCAAAGAATAGAAGCTAATGGTCCATTCCCAATGTTTACTTCTTGTTGTCCAGGTTGGGTTAGACAAGCAGAGAACTATTATCCAGAAATGCTTGGAAATCTTTCATCAGCTAAGTCACCACAACAAATATTCGGTACAGCAACTAAGACTTACTACCCAGAACTAACTGGTTTAGATCCTAAAAACATATTCACTGTAACTGTTATGCCTTGTACTTCAAAGAAGGCTGAAGCTGATAGACCAGAAATGGAAATCAACGGACTTAGACAAATCGATGCTGTTTTAACTGTAAGAGAAATAGCTAAGATGATAAAAGAAGCTAAGATGAACTTCGCAGCTCTTGAAGATGGTATAGCTGATCCTGCAATGGGAGAATACACTGGTGCTGGTACTATATTTGGAGCAACCGGTGGAGTTATGGAAGCAGCATTAAGAACTGCTAAAGAATTTGTTGAGAAGAAAGAACTAGAAAATGTAGATTATGAAGTAGTAAGAGGCTTAAAGGGAATAAAAGAAGCTACAGTTGAGATTGGCGGAAACAACTACAATGTTGCTGTTATCAATGGAGCTGCTAACCTATTCGACTTCATGAATTCAAACAAGATGAAGGAAAAAGAATATCACTTTATCGAAGTTATGGCTTGTGAAGGTGGTTGCGTAAATGGTGGAGGGCAACCTCACGTTAATGCTGCTACTTTAGAAAAGGTTGATATAAAGGCAGTAAGAGCGTCTGTACTTTACAATCAAGATAAAGATATGAAGAAGAGAAAGTCTCATGAAAATGCTGCATTATTAAAAATGTATGAAACTTACATGGGAACACCAGGTGAAGGAAGAGCTCATAAGTTACTTCATCACAAATATACACCTAAAAAATAGTACTTTAAAGGAGTTTGAGATTTCTCAAACTCCTTTTTACTATACAAGAAATTATAATATTCTTTACTATATAGATATAGAAAACTATATTGCTTAATAACAGCTAAGCTTATTATATAAAAATAGTTTATGGAATAAGCTGAACTTAGATTTCTTTGTCTAAGATATCTTGAGGTAATGAAGATAGGGCTTCTCTAAGAAGTTGGCTTTTACTTCCTCTAGAAGGTGTAGAAATTAATCTCTTCCACTGAGAACTTCCAGGCATATTTTGGAACAATCCTAGTGTATGAGATAAGGCTAAATGTGCATTTTCTCCACTTCTTTCTAAGTTTTCTATGTATGGTATAAAATCTTCTATAATACTTCTTCTAGTCAATGATACGGGATGCTTGTAATCATATAGTGAATCAAATTTAGCCATGAAGACTGGATTTGAGTAAGCTTCTCTTCCTATCATAACGCTGTCAACATGATTTAGATGTTCTTTAATTTGGTCTAAGTCTTTTATACCTCCATTTATTTCTATGTTAGCTTTAGGAGTATCTTCTTTTAATTTATACACTAATTCATAATCCAAAGGAGGAATTTCTCTATTCTCCTTAGGACTTAATCCTTCCAAGATAGCAATTCTAGCATGTATTATATTTCGAACTGGATTTGCCTTATTTATTATATTTATAAACTCTACAAGCTGATCATAATCTTTAAATTCACCATAAGGCATAAAGGGAGAGGTTACTTTAGAACTACTTATACCTATTCTATGTTTAACAGTAATAGGTTTATTAGTAGCACTTTTCATTGCCGAAAGCATTTCAAAAATTAAGTCAGGATAAGCCATTAGGCATGCCCCCATCATGTTTCCTGAAACCCTGTCAGATGGACAACCAGCATTTAAGTTTATTTCATCATAGTCCCAATCCTCAGCAAGTTTTACAGCTTGATAAAGCTCTTCAGGATTTGATGCAGCAATTTGTAGAGCCAAAGGATTTTCTATAGAATCAAAATCCAAAAGTCGTTTTCTGTCACCATTTATTATAGCTTGAGCTGTTATCATTTCAGTATATAGTAAGGTTTTTTTTGTAAGTAATCTGGCAAAAAATCTAAAATGCTTATCAGTCTTATCCACCATTGGCGCAATACTGATCTTATGTTCAAAGGTATTTGGCATTTGTAAGATCTCCTTAGTATTTTATTCTTTGGTCTATAGAAATACTGTTCCATATTGAAATCTATAAAAATGAAGCTTAGCAAATTGTCTTAAGCTTTATTTTGAGTATGGATTTTAGGTGTAGATCTTTAGATCAAAGGAATTTTTAATTTAGTAATATAACTATAGTTATATTCAATTAATAATCATTATATATTAGGAATGAAATATAGACAATATAAGTAGAGTATTAATATTCAAGGTTATCTATATTAGACACATATCTATCAATATCAAATTTTCTTTTTAAACCAGCTGCATTCATATACCTAATCTTGCCGAATATTTCTCTTTCTTTCCAGGGTCTATCATGTTTTCCAAAGCACCATGCAATCCCTGTGTATCCATTGGGGTCGCGACCATCTAAGCTGTATTTATCATTTAAGTAAATCATTATGCTGTAAGCTTTTTCTATATATTTAGTCCATTCTATAATCTTTTTTCCCCAATACATTCTCATATAACCGTGCATCTTTCCTTTTATAACAAGTTCTTTTTGGGCAGCGTTCCAATAGGGATCATGAGTTTCAAAACTCTCTAGTTCTTCTAGGGAATAAATTATAGGTCTAGTATCTTCCTTATGTTGCTCAAGTGAAAGTTTGGCCCAGTTAGGTATTCCTTCATAGCAATCATAGTATTCGTTATAGTAGGAATAATTCATGCTTAACTCCCTACGAATGACTAGTTCCTCAATAAAAGAGCTTTTAGCTTCATTAAAGCCTTGAACTGTGTCGATTTTAAGTAATATGTAAAGTGGCGAAATATTACCAAAGTGGAGATAAGGACTCATATTTGAAAGATAATCCTCAGATGGATCATTCCGTTTATCGTTGAAATGTATCAGTTTATTATGAATAAAATCCTCAAGCATAGCTTTTGCAGAGCTTGGTCCACCTTTATAGAAACCATAATCTTTAACATTTTTATCTATAGGCAAGCTATTCAAAAGACTAGGTATATCATCTAAATCTACTTCTGAAAATTTATCGCTTATTTTAACATTAAAACCTAGTGAACATATTTTAATCCTATTATGAGGAAACTCAAATCTAAATGCATCTAGGTGTCTAAAAATCTTTTTTCGTATGGTTGCAGCAGCATATTCTTCTTTATCTGAAACTAACTCAATAGGGACTATTACATCAGTTTCTATTTCAAGCATTTGACAAGATATATTCATAGAAACATCGGTTCTAAGTTCTCTCTGAAATCTTAAATAACCTCTATCTGTAATTAAAATAGCACAGTCTTTTGCAAGCTCGATAGCTCCTAAGTTAGGCTGGCATTTTAACATTAAAAACTTTATATTTTCACTTAACAATTGCGACTTAATTTCTCTTAGGCCTGTTAACATAAAACTATAATGTCTGAGATTTGCATTAGGATAGTTTGGAGCAAGACCAAAGTATACAACTAAGGGAAGATTAAGTTCGTTAGCTTTCAGAATAGCGTATTCAAGAGCATGATTATATTCAGTTCTTTGACTAGCTTGCATCCAATATAATACGTATTTTCCGTCAGTAATAGGTTTATTATTTAGTGCTTTTATTCTAGAACTTTCTATCATTGAAGACTTCCTTTCTTTAAATACTTTTATATAATTATATTGCAAAAATATATGGTAATAAAGTTAGTTTTAGAATTTCTTCATTAAGTCCATAAAAAGGCAGATGGGCAAAAAATTAATTCTATGGACTTAATTATTAAGCAATAGATATGTATGATAATTTAAGAGTTTATTTTTAGTATGTTTAATCAATATTCCAGGGTATTTTTGTATATTTATTAATAATTTTTGAATATACTAGTATATTAATTGAAAATTAATGGTTGAAAAACTTTATATAATATGTTAGCATTAATTGAACTTAATAATGATTTGTTGATATACCTAGGGTAGAGGTGCTGTATGTTAATAGTACTCATGAGTAACTGGCAAGTGATGATACATGAGAAAAGGAACAGCAGCCGAAGAGAATGTAAAGCAAAATATATTCTCTGGCTATACGTATAAGATATGTATAGTTGTCACTTATATAGTAAGTGGAGAGCTACAAGGTGACACGAGATGCGTATTTACAATTGTATTTTTATGCAGCTAAGGTGTACCTTGGCTGCATTTATTTTTTGCAATTTTAAGGAAATACAGTGAAAAGTATGGCAGCAATAAACCTTGGGGACTTATATTTGAAGGGAAAAGGGGGCTTCTAGTTGAAGACAATAGTACAGAAATATGGTGGGAGTTCAGTTGCTACTTCTGAAAAAATACAAAAGGTAGCAGATGCACTTATTAAAAAGAAAAATGAAGGTAATAATGTGGTTGCTGTAGTATCAGCAATGGGAGACACTACAGATGACTTAATAAATCTAGCAATGGCTGTTAGCTCAAACCCAGATAAAAGAGAGCTTGACGCATTGCTTTCCACAGGAGAAATGATATCATCATCTCTTCTAGCAATGTCTTTAAAAAGTAAAGGGTATGATGCCATAAGCTACACTGCTTACCAGATAGGAATAAAAACTTCTGGAATCTCTGAAGCAAATATAGAAGTTAAGATGATAACAACTTCTGAGATTAGAATTACTTGTGCTATAAAGCAAGAACACAAGATTAAGGCTATTGAAATAGCAGCCAAGCATTTTAATTTATAGTATATGAAAAAATCATGCATAGAGTATATGCATGATTTTTATTTTAGTGTGCCCAGCATGGGCAACAACTTGGCGGTGAAAGTCCGCTGTGGGCTTGGTAGTGGGAACCACTAGCTAAGGGCAAGGGTGTCCATCGTGAGGTGGAATCTGAAGGAAGCCTAAGGCAAAGTCTCGGTCTGAGGGACACGAACTACATATAAGGCTTACTAGGGACGGACGAGTTTGCTAAACAAAACGAAGTCCTACACTATCCCAATTCCTAGGAGTAAATGTAGCAGATATATGAGATGAAGGTTGTTGTTCTTACCTGGGGAGGTCTGATAGATACATCGCTAACAAAGATGAATTTCTAAGCGGTAACCTACATAGCGATATGTAACTGAACTATCAGAAGTCAGCAGAAGTCATAGTAACTCCGCTAATCGCGATAGCGGATGAAGGACTGAACTTTAGGGAGGTTTTTCAAGTTTGAAAGTTTCGCAGAATACTCAAAGATTGCAGAAAACTAAATATTTAGGCTCTAGTGCCCAAGATAGAGTGGAACTCGAAGATAAGCAAAGAGTGCATAGAGAATTCTCGGCAACTCCAAAGGAGAAAATCAGTGGATTTGAATATGGCTCACTAGAAAGGATATTATCCAAGGATAATATGAACTTGGCTCTTAAAAGAGTAATTTCTAATAAAGGTAGCCACGGCGTGGACGGAATGACAGTTTATGAACTTAAACAATTTTTGAAAACAAACTGGATATCTATTAGAGAAAGTATTCTTAATGGTGAGTATAGACCAATGCCAGTTAGAAGAGTAGAAATTCCAAAACCTAATGGTGGAACTAGGCTCTTAGGTATACCTACAGTTTTGGATAGACTTATCCAACAAGCTATTGCTCAAGAATTAAATAGTATTTATGATAGAAGATTCTCTGAAAGTAGCTTTGGCTTCCGCCCTCAAAGAGGAGCTAAAGATGCAATTAAGAAAGCAGAACAGTATATCAATGATGGCTATAGGTGGGTTGTTGATATGGACTTAGAGAAATTCTTTGATAAGGTTAACCATGATATCTTAATGCATAAATTATCAAGAAGCATTAAGGATAAGAGAGTATTATCCCTAATAAGGAAATATCTTCAGTCAGGAATAATGATAAATGGTGTAGTGGTCAGAAATGAAGAAGGAACCCCACAAGGAGGACCGTTGAGTCCACTATTATCTAACATAATGCTAGATGAACTAGATAAAGAGTTAGAAATGAGAGGTCATAAATTTTGTCGCTACATGGACGACTGTAATATCTATGTTAAAAGTGAGAGAGCTGGGAAAAGAGTAATGGAAAATATAACAAATTTCATTGAAGGCAAACTCAAATTGAAGGTGAACAGAGATAAAAGTGCAGTAGATAGACCTTGGAAGAGAAAGTTTCTAGGATTCACGCTAAACCTAATGTTTGGTAAAGCATACTCATCTATATCAAAGCAATCATTAAAGAGATACAAAGATAAAATCAGAGAAGTCCTATCTAGATCAAAACCGATAACTTTGGAACAAAGAATAGAAAAATTGAACCAAATTAATATTGGTTGGATTAACTATTATGGAATAGCCAAATGCAAAGGAATAGTGGAGCATTTAGATATTTGGATAAGGAAAAGATTAAGAATGTGTATATGGAAACAGTGGAAGAAAGTTAGAACTAGATATAAAAACCTTAAGAAGCTGGGACTTGAACACTACGAAGCTATAAAGTTTGCCAATACCCGCAAAGGATACTGGCGAGTAGCAAATAGTGCAATATTAAACACAACTCTTACAAATAAATTCTTCTCGGACTTAGGCTTAAAAAGCCTAACGCATCAATATATTAAAATTCATTCAACTTAAAGAACCGCCGTGTACCAGACCGGTATGCACGGTGGTGTGAGAGGACGCTGAATAAAATAATTATTCAGCTCCTACTCGATTAGTTTTATAAGGTTATAGCATATAAATAATGATTATTGTGACTATTTTAAGAAAAAATACTATAAATGATTGGTACAATTATTGCAGGAAGCAGGTTTGCAACCTTTATTTTAGTTATACCAAGCATATTAAAACTTAAACCTATTATTAATAAACTCCCTACAGCGGTCATATTACTAATTACTGCTGTAGTCAAGGCACCTTGAAGCAAGCTTGCTAGCATAGTTATAGAACCTTGATATATTAGCACTGCAAAAGCTGATAAAACAACACCGATACCTAATGAAGATGCAAAAACTATAGCTGAAATTCCGTCTAAAATAGATTTGTTGAACAGAACCGTATGATTACCTTGAAGTCCACTCTGTAATGAGCCAACTATAGCCATTGCACCAACACAGAATAATAAAGATGAAGTTACAAATCCTTCAGCAATAGGTGAATTTTTTGTAAGCTTATTAAATTTTTTTTCAACGAAGACACCAAAGCGATTTAATAGATTATCAATATCTACAAGTTCACCAATTAATGCACCAGCTGCTATAGATATTATTATTAATAATGGATTGTCTCCTTTTAAAGTTCCAGAAATCCCAATATACAACACACATAGCGCAAGACCATTCATGATTGTTTTGCTTATTTTTTCAGGTATTCCCCCTTTTAATAGCAATCCTAACACACTTCCAGCAATTATAGCCCCGAAATTAACTAAAGTACCTAGCAAGACTTTTCCCCCTAACGTATTCGATAAAATAAAATGTTTTTAAGAATAATACCACTTTAGCCTTGCAGTATTATGAGTTTATTACATAGTTTACTAAAGTGTAGATACCGTAATATAAAGCTTCTAAGGAGCCATCAAAATCTGGTGAGTGAAGTGGCAATTCTCCTTTTTCTCCATCTGATATGCCTAATCTAAAATGTACTGATGGAACTTCCTCACAGTAAAATGAGAAATCTTCAGCAGTGAAGGTTTTTTCTAATGGCCTTACATGGCTTTCTCCTAGAAGATTCTTTGTTATAGCAACAAATTTTTCTGTAAGGTCTTTATCGCTTATAACAGGTGGATAATAAACATTATAATGTGTTGCTACTGTACAGTTATGCTTTTTTGCTATAACTTCAGCTTCTGATAAAAGTTGTTCTTGAAGCTTTTTCTTAAAGTTCATATCAAAAGTTCTTACAGTACCTTTAACTACTGCTTGTTCAGATATAACATTACCAACAGTACCACACTGTAGAGTAGTGAAGGTAAGTATATGTGGATTAAGAGGATTGTTTTCTATTTTTGTTTTTATAGTCATTGTATTAATAAAATCCATCGCAGGATATAAAGGGTTTATGCATACATAAGGCATTGCTGCGTGTCCGCCTTTACCCTTAAAAGTTATTATAAAATCATCTACTGAAGCCATTGATGGACCAGGAGATACTTCTATAGTTCCAACTGGAACACTAGGCCAAACGTGGAAACCTATCATCTCTGTTACTTCAGGATTTTTTAGAACTCCTTCTTCAATCATGACTTTTGCTCCGCCTATTGCTTCTTCTGCTGGCTGAAATAAAAACTTTACTGTCTTGTTTATCTCTAGTTTCTTTAAAACAAGAGCAGCCCCTAAAACTGTTGACATATGAAAATCATGTCCACAAGAATGGCGAGGTCCATTTACATTTATAGCATCAATATCGGTTCTTATGCCGATAGCCTTAGAATCATTTCCTAACAACGTAACTACGCCGGTTTTTGCAATTTTTTTAGGTTCATATCCCATAGAGTCTAGTAAAGTCATAAGCAATTTTTGAGTTTTGTACTCTTCAAAAGAAAGCTCTGGTATGGCATGCAGTTTATGCCACATTTCTTTTACTTCATCTATATTTTCATCTATTACTTTTTTTATATAATCCATAAAAACTACCCTCATTTCTCTATAAATTTTTGTGTTTATTATAAGGATATGAAAATAAAAGACTTATGTCAATTAAATAAACTAAACTAATTAAATCCACTTTAAACTGAGATTTATTGCTATGGGAATAAATGTTCTGTTGTGATATAATTTTATAGTTGAAAAAAAGTAAAAGTACAGTAAAGGTAGGAGAGAAAACGTGGCTAAAAAATTTAGTATAATTGTTATTTCAACTTTAGTAATTGCTTTGTTGGTATCAGGATGTAGTAGCACTTCAAATAAAGGCAAGTATACAAAAGAAGAGGTCTTTAAGCAATTAAGTACATTATATGATGAAAAAAAATACTCTGATGCTATATCAAAATATGCTGAATACATCTCATTAGGAGGAAGTGAAAAATTCAGTAAATTAGATGAACTTATGCTTGATTTTGTTAAAGATAAATACTCAAAAGGAAAGAATTGGACAAGCGTTCAAGATATGAATAAAGATGGTTATGCCTTCGGAGATCTTGATGGTGATAAGATACCTGAAATATATAAGTTAGATATTAAAGCTAGCGATGATAATAAAGCAGGTATCAAGATATATAAGTATGAGAAAGATCAGTATAAGGATGTAAGTTCAAAATATGCACCATCAAACAGAATATTCCCGGGTGAATTGGCTGTAAAGAAGATAAATGAAAATACCTATGGACTAATAAGTAATGCTATGGTTTCAAAAGATTCCAATATAGATGTATACATTATGGACAAGGAAAAGCTTTCTAGACTTATCAACAGTACTGTAGCTGGTATGAGTAAATTTGCTCAGGATATAGATGGTGATGGTATAGTTGAAATACCTCAACTAAATAATTCGGACAAATTAAGTTGGTATAAGTTTGATAAAGATTTAAGGGTTTCAGTAGTTAAGGAAGAAAAGATAAAGGTCGCTTCAGAAGTAAAAGCTCAAGATAAGCCTAAGACTGATGATTCAACTAAAAAGCCTGTAGAAGTGAAAAGTAATTCAAGTATTAATGATATAAAGCCACCTAAAGATGAAGAGATACTTAATTTATTTGCCGTTGGAAGAAACTTTGAAGCTAGCAGGTTGCTAGAAGATGGAGATAGTAGTCAAACTATTTCACCAGATGGCATAAGTTATGCTATTATGAAAAATCAAAGTGTAAATATTGATAATGAGATAAAGGCTTTCTCACAATATTTTTCAAAGGACTTTATTAACGGTCATGTGAAAAATTTCTTTAAGGTAATTGATAGCAAAAAGTATGTTCTTTGTGGAGATGGGCTGAATACATTGGAGAAGTTTACAAGAGTTATAGGTAGTACTGAAGATGGTAATAAAATCAATGCTAGAATTGAGTATGTAGATGCTGATGTAACTGATGTTTGTAATGTTGAGCTAGTTTATGAAGATAATAGCTGGAAGATAAATGATGGAAGTCTTCTTATAAAATAGAATGTTTTTAATTTGGCTCTGTTAAAGTACTGTGTTGAAATTAAGTGGTCAGTCATTAGATGCTTAGATGGGCTTGCGCATATAGCATCTCCTTCTTATCCACTTAATTTAAGCAATATTATTAAACATAGACAAGAATAAAATATTAACGAAAAAAATAGACTGATAAAAAAATCACTAATGAAAGTTCATTAGTGATTTTTTCTATAAAAACATACAAATTTTTATTAATTCTTTATAAGATGTAAGCATAAATTAAATAGAAGTGGCTTAAACTTCCTAATAGTACGAAAACATGAAACAGTTCATGAAATCCGAATTTAGAAGAAAGATTAGGTGATTTTAAGGCATAAATTACTCCGCCTATAGTATATAGTAATCCACCTATTAAAAGCCAAATGAAGCCAGGCATAAGTAATGCTCTGTAAAGAGGTCCGCTAAAAGTTAAAGCTAACCATCCCATTATTATATAAAAGGCTGTGTATAACCAACGAGGAGAATTAAACCAAAAGATCTTTAATGCTATTCCAGCTACAGCTAAAGTCCACACAGTTGATAATACAAAAGTTTTCAGAAATCCGTCCAAAACTCCAATACATATAGGGGTATAGGTTCCCGCAATAAGTACGAATATCATCGAGTGATCTACTTTTCTTAATAATAAAAGCTTATTATCAGAAGTTTTTGCCCAATGATATATAGAACTAGCGCTATACAAGAAAATTAGAGACAGTCCAAATATTATGGCTCCTGTAAGTTTGCCAGGTAAAGAGCCATCAACAACTATTACCTTTTCAATCATAAATATCAGCCCTATAAGTGAAGCGATAGCTCCTAATACATGAGTTAAACTATTAACAGGCTCTCTTATATACTTTGTCATAACATCAGCTCCTATAGATTTTTTATCTAGTTAACTTAACTACTTGTTGTTGTAATTGTATTATACGATATCATATAATAGCTTTGCAATAGTTATTATGAATCATTTTTCTATATTTATTCATGCTAACTATAAAATGCTTGAATAAACTAATATTTTCTATTAATATTAAAATAAGTAGTTTTAAGAACTACTTATTGTGCATGCAAATGATGGAGGAGACTATGGATAAAGAAAACTTACAATTTGACTTAGATATATTGAAAGAAATTTTTGATGATTTACATTTTGATAAAGAAATACAGCCTGAACAAATACCAAAACTAGATTTATATATGGACCAAGTTATAACTTTATTTGAAAGTAACTTGTTTGAGACAAAGAGAAATAGTGAGAATAAGTTGCTTACTAAAACCATGATAAACAATTATACAAAAGATAAACTACTAATGGCTGCAAAGAAGAAGAAATATACTAGAGAGCATATAATACTAATGATTATAATATATAACCTAAAGCAAAGCTTGGCTATTAATGATATTAAAAGTATCCTTAAACCTATAGTAGATAGCATTGAGAATGAAACTGGTGATGAAGTAGCTTTAGATTTATTGTACAATAAATATCTTTTGATAAAGAATAATAATTCAGAGGAAATTAAGTCTTCAGCAGAGCAAAAACTTAGAGAAGTAAAGGACGAAGAAGGGGATGTATTATTGTACATACTTTCCGTAATTGATATGGCAAATGGCTATAGGAAAATAGCTGAGAAATTGATTGATCATTATTTTGTAAGCAGTTCTGACAATTAACAAAGGGGTACATCATGGAAAACAATATTATAATACCTGTATATCAAAGGATAGCTATAGATATAGCAAATAAAATAAATTCTGGAAAGTTAGCAGTTGGGGAAAGATTATTTGGTAGATCTATTTTAGCTAGTGAATACAATGTTTCTCCAGAAACAATAAGAAGAGCTATAAAGTTACTAGAAGATGTTGATATAGTTGAATCTACCAAAGGTAGTGGTGTATTAATTATCTCTAGAGAAAATGCTTTCAAGTATATTAGTAGATTTTCTAACATTGAGTCTGTGAAAGATTTGAAGATAAAGATTAATAATATAATAGAAGAAAAAAGAAAACTAGATAGTATATTAATAGACTCAATAAATAAGATAGAGGAGTATTCATCAAAATTAAAAGACAGCAATCCAATGGTACCGGTAGAGGTTGAAGTTCCTGATGAATCTTCACATATAGGGAAAACTATATCGGAGTTGAAGTTTTGGCAAAATACAGGAGGAACAGTTGTAGGTATAAAGAGGAATGGAAGCATAGTTATATCACCTGGTCCGTATGCATTAATTACGAAGGATGACATACTTCTTGTAATCGGTGATGAAAACATAATGGAGAGAGTAGTAACATTCCTAAAGGATTAGTATAATGCAACAAAGTAAATAGTATGAATATTACTATGTTACACTTTAAAATATAGAGAATTATAGATAAAAACCATATGTAATCAGATTGAAATCTGGCTACATATGGTTTTTATTAAATTTTATATTAAACCTTGGTCTGATAAAAATTGTTTTGCAACGTCAGCTGGAGACTCATTTAACTTGTCTACTTTATAGTTTAAGTTTCGCATGGTTTCATCATTTAGATTTCCAGCTAAAGTATCTAAAACCTGCTTTAGTTCAGGGTGCTTATCAAGTGTATCTTGTCGTATTAAAGGTGCAGCATAATATGGAGGGAAAAACTCTTTGTCATCTTTAAGGACCTTAAGGTCAAAAGCCTTTATCAATCCATCTGTAGAGAAAGCGTCTATAACATCTGAGTTTCCACTGTTAAGAGCTGTATATCTAAGACCTCCATCTACAGGTTTTACAGATTTAAAATTCATATTATAAGTTTTTTTCAATCCTAATAAGCCATCTTCTCTGTTTGAGAATTCTATTGTAGAGCCAAGTATTAGCGTATTACTCACTTTTGCTAAGTCTGAAAGGCTTTCTAAATTGTACTGCTTTGCCAGCTCCTTAGTAACTGCTAAGGTATAAGTGTTATTAAAACCTAATGGCTTTAGCCAGTTCATATCATATTTTTCTTTAAAATCTTTTTTGACAATATCGTAGGCTTTATCAGGATCATTAATTAAATCTTCTTTTAATATATCTATTAACCCAGTACCAGTATATTCAACATATAAATCAAGATCTCCAGATTTTAATGCGCCAAAGGCCACTTGAGTACCACCTAAATTTAATTTCCTATTTACCTTCAAGTCAGTCTTCGCTTCTATTAAGTCTGCATACATATTCCCTAGTATAAGCTGTTCAGTAAAGTTTTTAGAGCCAATAGTAATACTTTTAGATTTCATATGATAATGGTATCCTAGAGCTGAGCTAAAAATTACTATAATTATTATTATACTAGCAATTCTAAAGAGTTTGGAGTTATAAACTCTTCTTTTCTTTTGAGTTGATTTATATTTTTTTACTTTATTATTCTTATAAGATAAAAATTTCTCAAGCTTACTAAATATAAAATCTATTGCTAAAGCCAAAATGCATGCTGGTATAGCACCTGCTAAAATCATATTATTATCCACAGTTTGTATTCCAGAAAACACCAAGTAACCTAGGCCGCCAGCTCCTATGAAAGCAGCAATGGTCATAAGACCTACTGCGGTAACAGCAGAAATCCTTACACCAGCCATTATTACTGGAAGTGCAAGAGGCAGCTGTATCTTATTCAATATTTGACGTTTTGTGAGGCCTATACCTTTAGCAGCTTCTATGAGATCAGGATCTATATTAGTAAGGCCTGTATGAGTGTTTTTTATTATAGGTAAAAGCGAATATAGAACTACCATTATTATTGATGGCTTGCTTCCTATACCTACAAAAGGAATTAAAAATCCCAAAAGGGCCAAGGAAGGAATGGCTTGAACGATATTTGCTAAACCTATTATAGGCTTTGATAAATTTTTGGATTTTGACACTAATATGCCTAAGGGAACTCCTATTAATATTGCCACTAAAACTGCAAAAACTGTTAAATACAAATGTTGAAATAATAATTGAAAAACATCACTTTTTTGATTACTTATAAAATTAAGAAAATTCATACTAGAAATTCACCTCCAAATCTATTAGATGAGCACTTATTGTAGACAGAATACTTGTCCTTGTAATTAATCCTTTAAGTTTATTTTCCGAATCAACAACTGGAGCGTAACCTATTTTTTGCTCATTCATAAGTGTCAAAACTTCTATAAGGTTTGTATCTTCATTGATTTTCGTTATATCTTTAGTCATTAAATCTTCTATAGAGGCTGATCGATTTTCTAGTTTTAGCTGTTTTAATGTTATTAGTCCTTCAAGTTCATTATTTTTGTTTGTAATAAGAAGACTATCAACTTTATTTGACTTCATAATTTCAAAAGCCTGAAGTACTGATCTTTTAGGTGTTGTTTTTATAGGGTCTGTCATCATTATATCTTTTGCTTTTATAAATGATGGGTTATTCCAAATCCTATTTTTACCTATGAAGTCTTCAACATAACTGCTAGCAGGTCTTTTTAATATATTTTCAGGAGTATCATACTGAGCTATCCTACCATTTTGTAGTATACATATCTTACTGCCTAGCTTTATAGCTTCATCCATGTCATGAGTTACAAAAACAATAGTTTTCTTCAATTCTTGCTGCATTTGAAATAGTTCTTCTTGAAGTGAACTTCTAGTTATTGGATCAAGAGCACTAAAGGGCTCATCCATCAATATAATATTGGCATTAGTAGCTAAGGCTCTTACAAAACCTACTCTCTGTCTTTGTCCTCCGCTTAGTTCTTCTGGAAATCTATCAAGATATTCAGTAGGATTCAAACCAACCATAGATAAGAGAGTTTTACAATTATTAGATAGAGCTTCTAAGTCTTCACCTTTTAATTTAGGAATAAGCTCAATATTTTCTCTCACTGTCATATGAGGAAATAACCCAGTATTTTGTATTACGTAACCTATGTTCCTTCTAAGTTCAATAGTGTCAATAGTAGATATATCTTTGCTATCAATCAATATTTCACCTGATGTTGGTATATTTAATTTGTTAATCATCTTTAGTAAGGTAGTTTTTCCACAACCACTAGGACCTATTAAAACTACGAAATCTCCATCTTCTATGGATAAATTGAATTTATCTATTATGTTTTTATTATTAAATTGTTTTGATATATTCTTAAATTCAATCATAAATAAACCTCCTTGTTTTACAAAGTAACAACTTTATAATAACATATAAGTTGTTACTTTGCAAATTTGTATAATTTGCTTTTAATTAACTTAGTATGATAAAAGGTGCTTTTTGTAAGCGAGACGATACCTTTTAAAAAGCGAAAATAACTATATTTTTATATCTTATATAAGAGATTATCTGTGAAGCAAATTATATTGGTCCATGCTCTAAGTTCTAAGTAATTAATAGAATTCATTTACTTTATTGAGCATACATTTACAATATAGAGAAAAGAAAGGAGGAGCGCAACTAAACATAAATAAATCTATAGAATAATACTACTATTGATTTTATATAAGTTTAGTACTTAATATATGAATGATATTGAAAAACAAGAGTTTTACAAGCATATGACCTTTGCATGCAGAAGAAATGTAGCTAGTCTTATAAAGGCTTTAGGGCCTGCAGAGAATATGAAAAAAGTTAGAACTGTAATGTACCCTTCTATAGTAATTATAGGTTTACTTAAGTTGTATGTGGATTTTAAAGATTATACTAATATGCTATTTGTTCCAATAATAGTGTTATTAGGCATTGAAATAGTAGAGAAATTGACTGCGCCAGCCATAAATAGGGTGGAAGCTATAAGAAAAGCAATCATTACAAATTTGAAGAGTGATAGTTTTAACTGTGAAGGTAAGTGTGCATGCAATCAGATGTTTCAAGAGTTTATGTTGGACAAGTATAACATAAAGTTGTTCTGAAATAATAATAACATCTATTTATTGATCTATGTAAGTACTGTTTGGAAGTTAAATGGATAATAATCAATGTTTTAATGATATTCAAAGAATTAATATGATTTTGTTAAAGATCTAATATATCGGAACTAAGTTTATACTTGATGGAAAATCCAGAGTTCTATGGATCTTCTTGCATGTTTTAAAAGCTCCTCTTGGTTTTGAGAGGAGCTTTAATAAATACAGATTTTATTCTTCAGCAATTTATATCAAATCTAGAATTTATATATAGAATTTAACAAGTCTTTACCAGTATTGGTTTTGAATATTTTTTCTTCTATAGTACATAGACTTTCCATAGGAATTTCGTCCTCATATATATTTACTAGGAAATCAGCTTCTATGAGGATCTGAAAGTCTAATCCATCTATCTTATCATAGCTATGATGATTGCCAATAAGATAGCAGATTCTATCAATAGTTTCTTCAGGTATATAAAAACCCATCAAAATACTTCTTGCTACAGGTGGCCCCTCTATTTCTTGGTACTTTCCGTTTGAAGAATTATACTTTTCTTCACTTACTTTTATTCCTATATCATGGAGTATTGAGGAAATCTCTACAATGAAAAGTTTATCAGTATCTATGTATTCCAATTCGCCAATGAGTTTTGCAAAGGAATGTACCTTTAAGGCGTGATTTATTCTTTTGATGTCTCCATCGAAATATTTAATCATATTACTTATAATCTTAGAAGTTATTGCGTTCATAGAAGCCCCCTTTATATTAGAAGTTTTTAGTATACAAGAATATTATAATATTAAGCTTTCAGAAAATATATATAAATATAATTAATATGGTTAGGAAACCTATAACTTTGAATTCAACTTAGAAATATACTGATAATAAGATGGAATATTATTAGGTATACGTTGAGAATAATACACTTATGTATAGATTTTTAATACTACTAAGCTTATGTGGTGTTTTTAAACATAGGCAACAATAATTATGTTGTATTTTTGGAAGGAGGAAATTTATCGTATGAAGGTAACTAATTCAGAGGAGTTAATGCAAAGAATAGAACAGGTAAGAGAAGCTCAGAGAACTTTTGCTTCTTATAGTCAAGAAAAGGTGGACGAAATTTTTAGGCAAGCAGCCATGGCTGCTAATAATGCCAGAATAGCCCTAGCAAAATTAGCAGCAGAAGAAACTGGTATGGGTGTAGTTGAGGATAAGGTAATTAAAAATCATTTTGCCTCAGAGTATATATATAATAAATATAAAAATGATAAAACCTGTGGGCTTCTAGATTATGATGAAGCATTTGGTATAGCAAGAGTAGCAGAGCCTATTGGTGTGGTGGCGGCAATAATACCTACTACCAATCCAACTTCAACTGCGATTTTTAAGGCTCTAATATCCTTAAAGACAAGGAATGGAATAATCTTTTCTCCTCATCCAAGAGCGAAAGCATCCACAATTGCTGCTGCTAAAACTGTATTAGACGCTGCTGTTAAAGCTGGAGCTCCAGAAAATATTATAGGCTGGATTGATGAGCCATCAGTGGAACTTTCACAAATGGTTATGAGAGAAGCGGATATAATACTTGCCACTGGGGGACCAGCAATGGTAAAGGCTGCTTATTCTTCAGGAAAACCAGCTATAGGTGTAGGTTCAGGAAATACACCAGTAATAATTGATGAGACTGCTCATATTAAAATGGCAGTAAGCTCTATATTGCTTTCAAAAACCTTTGATAATGGTATGATTTGTGCATCTGAGCAGGCCTTAGTTGTATTAAAAGAGGTTTACGATGAGGTAAAAAAGGAGCTTTATGATAGAGGGGCTTATATCTTAAATGAAGAGGAAACAGAGAAGGTAAGAAAAGTAATACTTAATGATAAAGGTGGTTTGAATTCAGATATTGTTGGCCAGTCTGCACATAAAATTGCAGAGCTTGCAGGAGTTGAAGTACCAAAGCACTCTAAGGTCTTAGTTGGAGAAGTTGAATCAGTTGAGTTAGAAGAACCATTTTCACATGAAAAATTATCTCCAGTACTAGCAATGTATAAGGCTGAAAACTTTGAAGAAGCTTTGGTAAAAGCTTCAAGGTTAGTAGAACTTGGAGGTTTTGGTCATACTTCAGTATTGTATACAGACCAGACAAGAAGTGCTGATAGAATTTCAGACTTTGGAAATATGATGAAGACTGCAAGAACAATAGTAAATATGCCAGCATCCCAGGGTGCAATAGGAGATATATACAATTTTAAGCTAGCGCCATCTTTAACCTTAGGTTGTGGCTCATGGGGAGGAAATTCAGTGTCAGAAAATGTTGGTCCTAAACACTTACTAAATATCAAGAATGTGGCTGAGAGGAGAGAAAATATGCTTTGGTTCAGGGTACCAGAGAAGATATATTTTAAGTATGGATCTCTTGCTGTAGCATTAAGGGAATTAGTTGATATGGGTAAGAAGAGAGCCTTTATAGTTACGGATAAGGTTCTATATGATTTAGGTTATGCTGATATGGCTATAAAAGTTTTAGAGGAAGGCCATGTTGATTTTAGAGTTTTCTATGATGTAGAGCCGGATCCAACACTAGCAACTGCCAAGAACGGTGCAGAACAAATGGATAAATTCAAACCAGATGTTATTATAGCTTTAGGTGGTGGATCACCTATGGATTGCGCTAAGATTATGTGGGTAATGTATGAGCATCCAGATGTAAGATTTGAAGATTTAGCTATGAGATTTATGGATATAAGAAAGAGAGTTTATAAGTTCCCAGAGTTAGGACGTAAGGCTATGATGGTATCAATACCTACATCTGCAGGAACTGGATCGGAGGTAACGCCTTTTGCAGTAATTACAGATGAAAAGACAGGAATAAAATACCCATTAGCAGATTACGAATTAACTCCAGGAATGGCAATAATTGATGCTGAGCTTATGATGAATATGCCAAAGAGCTTAACTGCTGCATCTGGAATTGACGCTTTAACTCATGCCATAGAGGCTTATGTATCAGTTTTAGCCTCAGAATATACAAATGGCTTAGCCTTAGAGGCTATTAGACTTATATTTAAATATTTACCATTGGCTTATGACGAAGGTACTACAAATATAAAGGCTAGGGAGAAGATGGCTCATGCGGCTACAATAGCTGGAATGGCTTTTGCAAATGCATTCTTAGGAGTTTGTCACTCAATGGCACATAAACTAGGCTCAATGCATCACGTACCTCATGGAGTTGCAAATGCATTGCTAATAAATGAAACAATAAAATTTAATGCAGTAGATGATCCAAGAAAGCAGACTGCATTTCCACAGTACAGATATCCTAATGCTAAGTGGAGATACAGTGTAATAGCTGATTATTTAAGGCTTGGTGGAGCTTCAGAAGAAGAGAAAATAGCTAATTTAATTAAGGCTATAGATGACCTTAAAGCTAGAGTAGGCATGCCAAAAACAATATCAGAATGGGGCGTTTCTAAAGAAAAGTTCTATGCTACCTTAGATGAAATGGTTGAGCAGGCTTTCGATGATCAATGTACAGGTGCCAATCCAAGATATCCACTTATGGGAGAAATAAGACAGATGTATATAAATGCATTCGAAGGAACTAGCAAAGAAATTTAATTATGAGGTAATATAGGAAACTTAATAAATAGTTATTTTACCATATTGGGAAAAAGCAATAAAACAAAAGCCATAATCATAAAAATGATAATGGCTTTTCTTAATTTGCTAGATAATAATATTTAATGTAAGTATATATAGGTATCCAACTCCAACTATTAATTTATACAGCCACAAAATCCTCAGAAGCCGAGATTTTATAGCAAGTATAAATTAAGTTTTCATATAGGAACTCCTTAATGTTTACTTTATGAGATAACTCTATAATATAAATAGTACATATAAATAATTACTTAGAAATTACTTCCTTAGTGTACTTTAAAAATTCATTGTAGCTTGAAATCTCGTCTTCAAATTCTTTTTTATCGGAAAGATAGGTTACTTTTAAATTATCATCTACTTCTACTGTAGAGGAATATACGTAAGAGCCGTTACCAATAAATCTAATCTTATAATTGTTTAGTTCATCTTTATTAACATATATTTTTATCATTCCGCCATCGTTGTATATTTTAAGTTCCTTATAATATTGCTCAGGATTATTTAGACAATAGGCTGCACTTGAAGCAGTCATACCAGTACCACAAGATTTAGTTATTCCTACACCACGTTCATAAGTAGTTACATAGATGCTATTGCTGTCTATTATCTTTACGAAATTTACATTTACTCCTTGTGGAAAGACAGTTTTATTTGTATTCGCTTCTTTGCCTATCCTTATTATCTCATCCCTGCTTAAGTCTTCAATGAATGTTACTATGTGAGGGTTTGTTATGCTAACAGCTGTAAAAACTAGTTCATCAGATAAAGCTGGAATGGCCTCATTTATTAATGTGTTTTTTGAATGATTAAGTGGAAGAGTAGTGACATCAAAGCTTACTGTATCAATTTCGATTTCTACTGTTCTTACTCCATTAAATATTTCAGAAACAGCTTTTACATCATATTTTGCTTTCATTGTTTCAACGGTTATAAAATCTTTTCCTAGAGCATCTATTAGATATCTACCTACACACCTTAAGCCATTACCACACATCTCAGGCTCTGAACCGTCTGCATTAAATATTCTCATTTTTCCATCACAGAAAGAGCTGCTCTGAACAAATAGAATACCATCTGCACCTATGCTTTTTTCTCTGTTACATAGTTCGATTGCTAAGTTTATTCTATCCTTTTCACTTATATTAAGTGATTCCTTTAGTTCATCTATTAATATAAAATCATTTCCTGAACCATGACATTTAATAAAATCAATTTTCATAGAAATACCCCCAATTTAAACAAGTTATTACTTCATTATAGCAAAGTGGCTATCTAGTAGCAATATATATAGAAATTCAATATTATTGTAAACTATATATATAAATTTTCTATTGTATAATTATTTCCATTTGAAGTATAATACTATGATAAGTATTAAGTTAAGGAGATGTGCTTATGGTTGATTTAACAGTAAATGATATTATAGCAGAGAGACCTTGTGGCAGTGTAACTCCATTAGTTGTGGGTATAGAAGAAAGTTTATTTCCCATTATAATAATTAAAGAGAGAAAAGAAGACCTAGTATCAATAAATGAGGATACTCCTATAGGTATAAAAAGCACTTCTATCGGTGACAAGAAATGCAATGTATATGCGATTATAATAAAATTTGGAGAGAATTTTGATAATATATATGATATTTGGTTTGACTATGGGGACGATAACCATAAGGATTTTTTAGAGCTTTTAAGAAAACAGCATAGAGTAGTGGTAGACTTCAGAGACGAGAACAATGAAAGACATATAACTTTAGAATTTGAAAATACCGTTAAAGAACATATAGATGATTATATAGAGAAATGTTCTGAAAAGATTTTGATAAAAAAAGATAAAAATGATAATATTATTAAATTGGATAAGGTAGAAAAGCATACTACCTGGGAAGATAATGATATAGAAGATTTAATGGATAAGATATTTGATGACTATCCTTCTATAGAAGACTTATGGGAGGAATTATAGTTTTTGCACTTGGGTAATTGGTATATATAACCTGCAGAATTCTTTGTTAATATGTTTCAGGTATAGGCTTTCAAAAAGTACTAATAATATTATTAAATGAAATAGTTTAATATTATTATAGTAGCTTATTATAAGGAGGGTTATGCATGTCACATAAAAACAATAAAAATAGTAAGAATAACAAAAAGTCAAACCCCAAGACAAAGAAAGAATTAGAGAATATGAAAATAGAAACTGCAAATGAGATAGGATACTCAAAGGAATCAAGAAAGTTAGGGAAAAATAAGCCAAGGCAAGTACATACTGATACTAATGAATAGACTGTATTATACAGTCTATTTTTTTATATCTACTAAATTGATGAGTAAAAAAGAAGAATATGGGTATATTCTAAAATCTATTGACAAATTTTTAAAATATGATATATTTTATTTGTACTTAATATTGATAAACTCTTGGTTTAGTAAAAGTAAACTTTATTAAACCAAGAGTTTAGTTGAGTTTAGAAGATAAATACGCAAATATTTATATTAAATTTTAATATTTTTAATACAAGGTTTCTTTAATATTAGGAGGGGTTATTATGAAAATTGAGCAACTTGGAAGACATATATTGGTAGAATATTATAATTGTGATAAGGATGTAATCAGTAATCATAGTTTGATAGAAGAATACATGAACGAAGCTGCAAGGAAATCAGGTGCAACTATAGTTACAAGTTGTTTTCATACGTTTAATCCATGGGGAGTTAGTGGTGCAGTAATTATACAAGAGTCCCACTTAACAATTCATACATGGCCTGAATACGGTTATGCATCTGTTGATTTATATACCTGTGGTGATAGTGTTAACCCATGGAAGGCATTTAACTATTTAGAAGATATGCTAAAGGCTGAAAGAAGCGAATCAACTGAAGTATCAAGAGGAATTATAGAAAAGATAAGAAACTATTCTGATGGTCAGTATGACAATGTTGATGTTACACATAAGCCAATGAATGAATAGTGTT
Source organism: Clostridium manihotivorum (assembly GCF_004015185.1). Classification (GTDB taxonomy): domain Bacteria; phylum Bacillota; class Clostridia; order Clostridiales; family Clostridiaceae; genus Clostridium_AR; species Clostridium_AR manihotivorum. The sequence goes on from NZ_CP025746.1 coordinate 2,147,228, forward strand.
TGGAGGAATTAAAATGGAATTGTGGTATACAGAAAATCAGACACCTAATGTAAAGTTCTCAATGAAGGTAAAAAGTCATCTATATGCAGAAAAAAGTCCATTTCAAGAGATAGAAGTAATAGATACTTACGAATTTGGAAGAGTTCTAGTAATAGACGGTTGGACTATGGTTACTGAAAAAGATGAGTTTATATATCACGAGATGATTACACATGTAGCATTGTCTACAAACCCTGACATTAAAAAGGTATTAGTAATAGGAGCAGGTGACGGTGGAACTGTTAGAGAGCTAACAAGATATGAAACTATAGAAAAAATAGATATGGTGGAAATAGATGAAGTAGTTGTTAAGGCTTCTAAGGAATTTTTACCATTTACAGCAGGAAAACTTGATGATCCAAGAGTAAATTTATACTTTGAAGATGGAATTAAGTTTGTTGAAGGAAAAGTAAATCAGTATGATCTTATAATAGTAGACTCTACTGATCCAATAGGTCCTGGAGAAGGTTTATTTACTGTTGAATTCTATAATAATTGCTTTAAAGCACTTACTGAAAAAGGAATATTAGTTAATCAAGGAGAAAGTCCTTATTATCCTAATAATTCAAGAGAAATGAAGAGAGCATATTCAAAACTAAAGAAAATATTCCCAATCTGTGAGGCTTATCAGTACCATATGCCTACATATGCCTCTGGACATTGGTTATTTGGATTTGCATCAAAGACTCTTCATCCTATCAAGGACTTTAATGCAGCTAATTTTGAAAAACGCGGCTTAAAAACAAAGTATTACAATACTAATATACATGTTGGAGCTTTTGCACTTCCTAACTATGTATTAGAACAGCTTAATTCAGAAGAATAATTAAATTAAGTAAAAAAATTCACTGAAGCAACCTTCAGTGAATTTTTTTATTCATCTGCTTTTTCTGAATGTATGTGAAAAAATTATGGCAGGTGACATACTTTGCTTTTTATAATCCGAAGTGGCCTTAAACTATTTTAAAAGATTTTTCTTTTTCAATGGTAGGTATTTCTTGAACTTCGCAACCAATAACTCTTGAAAAGCCATTACCTCTCTTAACTCTAGCTAAAAATGCAGTTACATGCTCATTATCACCTTGTGCATAGATTTCTACATCGCCATTATCAAGGTTTGTAGCAGTACCTGTTATATTAAGCAGAGATGCAGTATATTGAACGAAATATCTAAAACCTACACCCTGTACCCTTCCCTGGACAATGATATGATAGCGTATCATAGTCATTCCTCCTCAAGATTTATTTAATAGAATTATAACAGATTTTTATTTCACTTAACAAATATAAATATATTATCGTAGAAAAAAGCATAATATTAACCGAATGAAAGTTTATTTATAAAATATACATATAGGTGTTTATTTTTTGTGAAAAAGAGCAAAAATTACATATATAAGTCATTTTAATAGATACATTTTAAAAGGTTTTAAATACAATAATATTAAAGGATTAACATTGAAGATGTACCACTTTAATCCTAAATATATTTTCAAAATTCCTGTGGTTTCTGAGAGGAGAATTTGAAAATATAAATTTTATTATGAAGTGGTACATCTATAACAGGAGGGAAGTATGGGACATATAGAAAAAAGTCTAATTCTTATAAAGCCAGATGCGGTAGAAAGACATGTTACAGGAAAAATAATAGATATATATGAGAGTAATGGACTGAGACTGATTGCACTTAAGATGATTAAAGTTGATGAAGAACTAGCAAAGACTCACTATGCCGAACATAGCGGCAAAATTTTTTTTGATGAGCTTATAAGGTATATAACTAGAAGCCCATTAATTGCAGCTATCGTTGAAGGACAAAATGCTATTGAGAAGGTTAGGAAGTTAAATGGTAATACTAATCCTGAGATGGCTGAGTACGGAACCATAAGAAAAAAGTTTGGAGTAAACAAAACTGAGAACTCAGTACACTCTTCTGACTGTGGAGAAAATGCTGAAAAAGAAATAAGTCTATGGTTTCCTGAAATTGAACAAATTTGAGCTAGGATTATTTACTGGACGTATAAAAAGAGCTTTAACCTATGCGAAAGATGCATATACATGAAAAAATCACTAATGAAATAATTACATTAGTGATTTTTTCTTTAATAGTCCCCCATGTAGGATAAAGCCTAACAAAATTTTAATGAATAAGCTTTTCTCTTACACGAGAATATATAAAAATAAACTTTAGATCTATTTTGATTTTACTTGTAACCAAGCATCATCATATTTCTTTAATGTATCTCCTAAATCGACGAAAACCTCACATTTATTAAGTACATCATCAGAAGGATAAGCGGTCTTATCATTTTTAACCTTATCATCTAACAAATCTAAAGCAGCTTTGTTAGGTGTTGAATAACCAATGTATTCTGTGTTTTGTTTTGATACTTCAGGATCAAGAAGGAAGTCTATAAACTTTTCTGCTTCTTCTTTGTGCTTGGCTCCTTTTGGTATACATAAAGTATCAAACCATTTGTTACTTCCTTCCTTTGGTATTACATATTCAAGGTTAGCATTCTTTTGCTTCATAGTTACTGCGTCGCCTGAGTATACAACGGCTAGTGCCGCTTCCTCTTGTACCATTCTGTCTTTTACTTCATCATTAACGTAAGCTAGTACTAAAGGCTTTTGTTTTATAAGAGCTTCTTTGGCTTTATTAATCTCATCATCCTTAGTAGTATTAAGTGAATAGCCTAATTTCTTCAAAGCAACTCCCATAGAGTCTCTTATTGATTCAAGCATAAATATCTGCCCTTTATACTTTTCATTCCAAAGTATGTCCCAGCTGTCTACAGGATCTTTAACTAATTTTTTATTGTATAGAATACCATAGGTACCCCACATATAAGGAACAGAGTATTCATTTTTAGGATCATAAGAAAGATTTTTAAATTTATCATCTATATTTTTATAATTTTCAATGCTGTTAAAATCTATTTTTTCTAACATATCTTCCTTTATCATTTTTTCTACCATATAGTCTGAAGGAACAACTATATCATAACTTGAATTGCCACCTTTGAGTTTTTGATACATTATCTCATTTGTATCATAAGTTTCATAATTAACTTTTATTCCTGTTTTATCTTCAAATTTTTTAAGTAGAGATTCGTCTATGTAATCACCAACATTATAGACGTTTAATACTTTTTTACTGGAGTCTTTTGTCTTGTTGTTGCAACCTACAAATAAAGAAGAAGCAACTATGGTTGCGGCAAGTAAAGCAATAAATTTTCTCGATTTAATCAATTTGTTCACCTCTTATCAATGATTCTTTTTTATTTATTATTAATAGTAATGTTAATACCACTAGGAACATTATTGTAGATAAAGCATTTATTTCAGGCTTTATGCCTCTTTTGGCCATTGAGTAAACCTCTATGGAAAGATTTGTAACGCCAGAGCCTGTAGTAAAGAAGCTTATAACAAAGTCGTCAATGGACATAGTAAATGCTATTAAAAAACCAGATATTATACCAGGTTTTATCTGAGGAATAATAACCTTTCTTAGTGTATAGCCTGGAGTAGCTCCAAGATCCATAGCTGCTTCTTCAATATTGCTAGGAAGCTGTCTTAATTTTGGCAGCACAGATAATATAACATAAGGAATATTAAAAGTTATATGGGCTAAAAGCATTGTAGTAAGTCCAAACTGTAGACTGAAGAATGCAAATAGACTCATTAACGCAATTCCCGTAACTATATCTGGATTCAATACTGGGAGATAGTTAATATTCAAAATAAGTTTTTTACTTAGTCCTCTCATTTTATAAATACCTATTGAACTAAGGGTTCCAACTACCGTTGAAATGGTAGCAGAGGTTATAGCAACAGCTAAGGTATAATAAAGAGCTGTGAGTATTCTATCATCGTTTAGCAGTTCTCCATACCATTTGAAAGTAAAACCTTCCCAAAGAGCCATGGACTTAGAATTGTTAAAAGAGAACACTATTAAAACAATTATAGGGGCATAAAGGAATAAGAAAACCAAGGCTAAATAAAATCTTGAGCCTAACTTCTTTACCATAGTTGGCCACCCCCTTCTTTATTATCTTGGCTATCAAATCTAGACATAACCGCCATAGATATTAGAATAATTATCATCATAAATATAGAAATTGCAGATCCAAAATTCCAATCACCTATGTTTGTAAATTGACCTTCAATAAGATTTCCTAAAAGCATATATTGGCCTCCGCCAAGTAGTCTAGAAATTACAAAGGTTGTAACTGCAGGCATAAATACCATACTGATTCCAGAAATAACTCCTGGAAGGGTAAGAGGGAAAATTACTTTCCTAAATACTTGAGTTTTATTTGCGCCTAAATCATGAGCTGCGTTTATAAGATTCTTATCTATTTTTATGAGTACAGTATAAATAGGTAACACCATGTAAGGTAGGAAATTATATACCATACCAAGAAGAACCGCTGCATCAGTATATAGTAATGTCATGGATGGAAGTCCTATTTTAGTTAGAACAGTATTTATAAAACCATTCTTCCCTAGTATAGACATCCAAGCATAAGTTCTTAATAGAAAATTCATCCACATTGGAAGTATAAATAATAAAATAAGTAAATTCCTTCTCCTGATATCTACCTTTGATAGAAATAATGCTGCAGGATATCCTATAATTAGGCATAACAACGTAGATATAAAAGCAAGGTATATAGATCTCCAAAATACTTTCAGATAAATTGGGCTTAATAGTTTGTGATAGTTGTCCAATGAAAATATAGTGCTTCCATCAATTTTTTGGGTAAAGCTGAAGAATAGGATTATAAAAAGAGGAATTATGATGAATAAAATACTCCAAACAAAATAAGGATAAGCTGCATAGGATTTTTTCTTCATTATGCAGTAGCTCCTTTTTTCATTATATGTATATCTTCTGGATATATATTTAATCCTATTTCTGTGCCTACTGGAGCGCTTTTAGTATTATGGAGTAACCAATTCCTATCTTGTCCTAAAACTTCAATTTCATAATGAACTCCTTTAAAAACCGTTGAAGTAACCTTACCTTTAAGCATTCCTGAAGTATAGTCAACTATCTTAATATCTTCTGGTCTTACAACAACATCAACATCTTCATTTTTACTAAAACCTTTATCAACACATTCAAATTCCCTATCACAGAATTTAATCTTATAATCATCTAACATAACTCCATCAATAATATTGCTTTCACCAATAAACTTAGCTACAAAAGGATTAATTGGTTCGTTATATATATCCTCAGGAGTACCCATCTGTTGAATCTTTCCTTCATTCATAACTACAATAGTATCTGACATGGTAAGAGCTTCTTCTTGGTCATGAGTTACAAAGACAAAGGTTATTCCTAGCTGTTTCTGTATCTTTTTTAATTCTAGCTGCATTTCTTTTCTAAGCTTCAGATCTAAAGCTCCTAGGGGTTCATCTAAAAGAAGTACTTTAGGTTCATTGACTAAAGCTCTAGCAATAGCAACTCTTTGTTGCTGACCACCACTGAGAGATTCTATACTTCTCTTCTGAAAGCCCTCTAAATCGATAAGTTTTAGGATATTAGTTACTTTTTCATCTATTAAAGCTTTAGAAAGTTTCTTTATTTTTAAACCAAAGGCGATATTTTCATATACATTCATATGAGGAAAAAGAGCATAGTTCTGAAATACTGTGTTTATTTGTCTTTCATAAGATGGAAGACTGTTAATTTCCTTACCTTCAAAGGTTATACTTCCAGAATCAACAATCTCAAAACCAGCTAACATTTTTAGAGTAGTTGTTTTTCCACATCCACTTGGTCCGAGAAGCGTCAAGAATTCATTTTTCTTTATATCTAAGTTTAGATTATTAATTACTATTTGATTTTTAAAGCTTTTAGATACATTTTTAATCTCAATAATATTATCATTCACAACAAACACCTCTTTTATATTAAAATGAAGGGGGAGTGCTTACCCAAATGACCTTAGCCTCTGTTTTACCACAATTCGAAATAAAATGATTAGCTTTTGGTTTGAAATAGAAGCTTTCCCCTTTTCTGACCTTAACTTTCCTATCACCTAAATGGAGATTTATAGTACCACATAGAACAAAACCAAACTCTTCACCTTCATGAGGTTCTTCTTCAACGTATCTTCCACCTGGTTCTAATGTTATCATAATGGGTTCCATTGCATTTTTTTGAGCATTTGGAACAAGCCACATAAGCTTATACTTCAAATCTTCACTTTCAGTTTCAAACATATCATCATATGTAAATGTTATTCTCTCATTGGAATCGTCACTGAAAAACTCAGTGAGATTTGTACCAAGGATTTCTAGAATATCAATAAGAGTAGCAATTGAAGGTGAAGTTAGGTCGTTTTCAAGCTGAGATATGAATCCTTTGGACAATTCACATCTATTGGCAAGTTCTTCTTGAGTAAGCTGTTTTTCAATTCTTAATCTTCTAATCTTTTCTCCAATTTGCATTTTCTACACCTTCCAACTTATAAATTAGATAAAATTATACCTATGTATTACTAAACATGTAGTTTATAATTACTAAACAAACAAGGTAATTATAGTAATTTTTTTCATATAAATCAATAGTTTTCGCAAAAAAAATGGAAAATGATTTGTTTTTTAAAATATGTCTATTTAGTGGATGCTAATATATGATTTTTGTAAAAGTAATAACTAATAAAACTATTAATTCCGTCAATTGATATAATTTAATTTAGAATAAAATTATGATCCATTTGCAAGATTCTTCTATAAAAAGTATGGTTATTGAGATATAATAAGTTTAATGAAAATATTAGTAATGTTTAAGTTTCAAATATGGAAATTAGGTGATTTTAGTGAAAATTAATGATTTATATAGAAGAGATGGAAACTTAGTTTATATAAAACAACCAAGATTTGAAGAGCTTAATTATGTTAAAAAGCTTTGGTGTGATTATGAGACTATGAAGGAAATAGGTGGTGTATTTTCTTTTCAAGAGGATAAGTGGGAAAGTTTTTATAAGAAGATGGTAATGCCTACCGATGGAAAAAACTTTTACTGTTTGGTTTTTAATAAGCAGGATATACCAGTGGGAGAAGTGAGTTTCCACGGTTATGATTCAGCGACCAAGATAGCAAGATTTAATTTAAAAATAGAAAATAGTCACAGAGGGAATGGTTATGGCTCTGAAGCTACAAGGCTGATTTTAGAATACTTTTTCTATGAGTTTGGCGGTCTAGTTATGATGGACACAGTTTCAAGTAAAAAAGCTCAAGAATCTTTCGTGAAATTGGGATTTGAAGCCGTTGCAAGACATGGTAATGATATAACTTTTAAGCTTACCAAGGAAAAGTTTTTAATAGGAGAGAGATGTGAAAATAAGAATGTTTCTATTATAGTATTAGAAGGTGTAGATTTACTTAGTGTAAGCGGACCTATTGAAATTTTTTCTTTAGCTAATAAAATATATAAGAGAAACGTTTTTTCTATAAATACAGTAGGTGTAGAAGAAGGTGAAGTTAAAACTTCTAGTAGCTTTACAATATCCTCAAATATAAGTTTTAAAGATAGTGATTGTCCTAATATATTGATTATACCAAGTGGCAAATATGATGGGGATATTTTATCAAATCAAGATTTGGTAGAATTTTTAAAGAGATGTTACTACAAATGTGAAATGGTATTAGTAATAGATTCAGGTATAATGATGCTTGCTAAAAGCGACCTAATTAAAGACATGCCAGTAGCTGTGCATTCAAAACTAAGAAGTGAAATATTAGATATGTGTCCAAATTTAAAAATAGTTAATAAGTCCATAGTGGACAATGGAAGAATAATGATAGGATCTAGTATAATGAGCAGTCTAGATATATCACTAAATGCCATAAAAAAACTTTTAGGAGAAGAAAAAGTACTAGAGATAATGAACTATATGGAAAACAAATAGTTTTAGGAGGGATATTTTGAAACTGGAACTTACTACACCAGCATTGCTTTTTACTGCAATTTCATTATTGATATCAGCATATACAAGTAGATTTGCTACTCTCGCTCAATTGCTTAGGCAATTAGACTTACAGCATAGAAAAAATCCAGAGAAGAGAATTTTAGCTCAGATTAAGAACTTGAATAAGAGAGTTAGACTTATAAAGTATATGCAGATAATGGGAGTTTTTAGTTTCTTTTTATGCGTTCTATCAATGCTCTCTTTGTTTTTGAATAAGCAATTGGTAGGGCAGATAACCTTTGGTATTAGCCTAGTAGCGTTACTTATATCGCTACTGCTTTCGCTTATGGAGCTTCAAATATCAGTTAATGCCATAATTTACCAGTTGGAAGATCTAACAGAATATGATGAGAATAGGTAAAGTTTAACATGAGATTTTTTTATTCGTCTGTCATATTTTCATCATATATATTTGGAAAGGCAGATGATCAATTAAACAACTAAAGAATATAGCTTTGACGATTTTTTTACTAATGAGAAGGAAGGATAAAATGATAGGAATTAGAATTGAAAAAAATAAAACAGGAGCTTTGATTTTGAGAGCTCATATAAAAGAAGAATTTAAAGATAATTCTATAATAAAAAGGTGTTTATTTGATAGCAAAAGGCTAAAGGGAAAGACTATCTATCCTTATGTTATTCCGTTAAAGTATCTTAATACAATTGTAAATAATCTAGACAAAGATATGGTAAAGATACATAAAAATAGTATACTTAGTTTCTTAGAGTTTTCTGATGAGTATGATGAATGCTACTACTATGAAACAGAAGCTAATGTTAAGTATATGAAAAGATGGAGAGAAGTAGGTTGCCCCAAAATATATAGGGTTACATTAGACATTGAAAAAAAAGAAATAGATAAGAGTATAGCATTTCAAAGGATGATGTAAAAAAAGGTAGCTCATAAGAGCTACCTTTTTTGGTGCTATTCAAGCACTAGGTTGAATTAAGTGGTTAGTCATCCGACGTTTTAATGAGCTTACGCAAAGAATTAATATGATTTTTTCATATTACATGGCTAAAAACTGTAAACTCACTACGTTCGGACAGTATAGGTTTTTTACGCCATTCCATCTGAATAAATCATTTAATTCTAGTAGCTTGCTCATATAGCATAGCCTTTTTAACCACTTAATTTCAACAATATTGTTTAAGTAGAGCCAAAAGACTAATGCTTTTGGTCAGTACCAGGGGGAGTAGTTGTTCCACCTGTACCTGCAGCTGTACCTGTACCACTTGTTCCTCCTGTCGTAGCTGGAGGAGTGGTTGCACCAGGTGTAGTTCCACTTCCATTATTGTTGCTACCACCTGTACCTGTTCCACTTCCACCAGTAGTAGAACCTCCTGTAGTGCTAGGATCAGTAGTAGCTGCTCCGTTAGGATTACTATTACTATCAGTAGCTGGAGTTGTAGGTTTTGAATCATCTTGTTCTGTTGGTAGTGAAGCACCACCTTGATTTGGAGTTTTAACGAATATTCTATCTTCAACTAAACTAGCTGGGGTATTGTCAGTAGCTAACTTACCATTTGCTTTATTTATTTTAGCAGCGACGTGAACATCGCAAAGGGCAGTTGGAACTGTACCTTCAACGAAGATATCTTGAATTACTCTGTTTCCTCTAGGATCTTTACTGCATAAATCTGTAGCTACCTTTCCAGAATCCATACATACTGAAGCTTTAACTACTCCAGAAGGCATGTCAATCTCTTTGTAAGGAAGGCCCTCATGAGCTTTTGCCATGATTTTTCCCCAAATAGGAGATACGGTCTCACCACTAAATCCTTTTAGTAAAGTTGGTTGATCATAACCTACCCAAACTGCAGCAGAAAGATAAGGTGTTAAGCCAGAGAACCAAAGATCTTTATTCTCAGTTGTAGTACCTGTCTTTCCCGCTACAGGTATATCGCCAAACTTAGCATAATGAGAAGACCAGCTAACAGGTCCCTTTAACAAATCATACATTACATAAGCCGATTCAGGTGATAAAATCTTTTTAGTTGTAGGAGTGCTATTATCAAGTATAACCTTATTAGTAGCATCCACTACCTTTGTATAAAGTACGGGCTGAGTATATACACCAGAGTTACCAAAGGTTCCGTAGGCTGCAGCCATGATATAACTGTTTCCACCATCTCTATCCTTTGGATCATTGTTAAACTGACCTAGGGATAAGGTTGCGATACTGGACTTAGAAACCTTGTTATATTTCAGTCCAAACTTTTCACCATAAGAAAGTCCAACATTAAGTCCAATAGCATCTTCTATTCTTGCTGCTACTGGGTTTCTGGAGTATTTAAGAGCATCCCTTAAGGTAATAGTTCCTTTATAAGATAAATCTTCATTTAATGGATCCCAAAGCCTTCCATCTGCATCTCTAGGATACTTCTTACTTATTTCTTCAGGTAAATGATTATCTTCTACCATAGTAGCTGGAGTCATCAGCTTCATATCTATTACAGGACCATAGACTGTAAGTGGTTTTGTAGCAGATCCAATTGAACGTAGTCCAGCGGTACTGTAAGCTCTGTTGATACTCATAGGAGGTTGGTCACCTCTGCCGCCTACCATAGCTTTAACTTGGCCTGTTTTGTAGTCTATTATAGTAGCTGAAGCTTGAAGCTTAGGCCACTTATAGCTTCCAACTTGGGAGTAATCGTCCTTGTTATTCATAAGTTTACCGAAGCTGTTATTATCGTCAAGAATCTGTTGAGTAGATTGTTGAAGATTTCTATCCATTGTAGTATAAATTTTTAGCCCGCCATTTGTTAGCATCTTTGAAGCTTCTGCTTCGCTATATTTATACTTTTGCATTAAGTCATTTTTTACTTGTTGAATTACAGGTCTTGAGAACCACTCAAAGTTCATCTTTTCAGTTGTACTTGTTTTTGGTTTAAATCCAAAATTACCTGCATCTACATCTTTAATAGCCTTATCATACTCGTCTTGATGTATTTTTCCTATTTCCAGCATCTTTCCTAAGACAGTTTTCGTTCTGTCTTTATATGGTTTTTGATTTTTTTGATTCTGTGGAGAGAAAGCATCATAGTAAGATGGTGCTTGATTCATACCAGCAAGGTATGCACATTGAACCAAAGTAAGTTTTTTATCTTTAACACTTTGTCCGAAATATTTAAGTGAGGCAGCTTCTACACCATAAACCTGTCCACCTAAAGGTATCGTGTTTAAATAGGCTTCTAGTATCTGTTGTTTATTTAGAAGTCCTTCCAACTTCAAAGCTAAGTACATTTCAGTTATCTTTCTTTGAGGAGATATATCGTTAGTCAATATTGTGTTCTTTAGTAATTGTTGAGTTAAGGTTGAAGCACCGTGAAGACCTTTTCTACCTGTTATTATGTTTTTAGCATCGATATATACAGCTCCCAATATTCTTCTAACGTCGATACCCTTGTGTGAGTAGAACCTTTCATCTTCTATTGAGACGAAGGCATCCTTAAGTCCATCAGGAATATCATTGTAAGGGACAACTATACGTTGAACGTCCGTTTGAACATTGTCCATTAATTCACCTTTATTATCATATATTCTTGATTGCTGGCTAAGTGAGAGTACATTATTTACATTTAATTCAGGAGCATTTTTGATTATTGCGTAAACATACCCTGCACCAACTACAAACACTGTGAGTATTAAAAATAAAAATGAAAACAGAAACGCTCTAAGTACTTTCCTAGACTTTTTCTTCTTTTTACGTTTTTTATTTATATTCTTTTTCTTCTTATCTGCCATCGCATCCTCCTAAAATTTAATTTCAAGCAGGAAATAAAAAATATTCTACAATATTATAGCATATTAATAAAGTGAATACACTATGATAAGTTGGTGAAAAAATTGAGGACAAGCAAAAATAAAAATTATAAATTAATTATTATTTCATCTTTACTTATAATCATATCCACTTTTTTTGGTTTTATATACTATTTCGATAAAATAATTACTCCTACGGTTATGGTAGTAGCCAATGCAGAAATGAGATCTAGGGCTACAGAAATAATAAACCAAAATATCTTAGATGTCTACTCAAATAAATTTAACTATGATGATATAATAAGAGTGGATAAGGATAAAGAAGGAAATATAGTAATGCTTAAGGCTGATACTGTAAAGATGAATGCCATAGCCTCAGAGGTTGCGTTGAAGTCCCAAAAGGAACTAAATGCAATAGGATCAGTAGGAATAAAACTTCCTTTGGGTTATGTGACCAAGAGTAATATAATGTCGTACTGGGGACCTAAGATCACAGTTAAAATGGAGCCTATAGGAAGGATAGAGACTAAATACTCATCTGATTTTGAAACCGCAGGAATAAATCAAACTAGACATAAGATTTATGTAGAAGTTTATACCAAGATGAAAGTGATAATTCCTTTGGAAAATGATGAGGTTGAGGTGAAAAATCAAATTCCTATAGCAGAAACCGTGATTGTAGGAAAAGTACCTAGAACTGCACTAGATTTAAATTTAGATGGAATGAAGAAATAATAAAAAAATGTACAGGCTCTAAGCTCCCTAAGTTATAGGAATTTTTAAAGCAAGTACATTTTTTTCTATATAAACTATTCTTTTATTTATTGTTCCCAGTTGAAAACATAAGGAACATTTCTGTAATAATCTCCATAGTTTAATCCGTATCCAACTACAAAGACATCTTCTATTTGGAAACAGCAGTAATTAGGTTCTATTGATACCTTTCTTCTTGATGGTTTATCTAATAGAACCGCAGTCTTTACAGAAGCTGCACCTAAAGTTTTAACATGATTTACTACAAAATCCATAGTAATTCCTGAGTCAACAATGTCATCAACAATAAGCACATCATATCCTTCTATATTGTCTGGAACATCATTTACAATCTTTACGACTCCAGAACTTTCTTCTGAATGTCCATAGCTTGATGTAGTCATGAATCCTATCTTAGCCTTAGTATCTATATTTCTAACTAAATCAGCTGCAAATATAAAACTTCCTCTAAGTAAAGATAAAACATAAAGGTTTTTATCTTTATAATCTTCTGCTATAACTTTACCAACTTCTTTTATTCTAGCTGCTATCTGCTCTTCACTAAAAAGTATATTACGTTTTTTATCCTCCATGATGATCCTCCATCAAATTAAATTATAGTATTAATTGATATGTTTCTCTATTACGTCATTAATATTGCATCTTATAGCGATTCAATTATGTAATAAAGAGTACATATTTAATTTCATAACCTTACATAATTAAAATTAATTTAACCATAAATATATATGTAGGATATATATTTCTACAACATTTACAAAGTTGTTTTTATAATATAAAATAATATGAAAGTTGTCAAGTAAGCTGATGCCTTAAAGGAGGTAGTAATATAATGATATACGGTAACGTAGAAGGAGTTAGAAATAGCATCTTAAATGAACTAGAAAGAATCTATGATTTTAAGATACCTAAATACTCAGTTTGTATAGAAGAAGTTGTAAATAAGATTTCTGAGATTACGACGTTTTTAGATAGAGAAATAAGTGTAGCCATAGATAGAAAGGGATCTGTGAAAAGTGTAGCAATTGGAGACAGTACTTCTGTAGAGATGCCTCTTATTGACATAAGTGAGAAGAAGCTTTCTGGTGTTAGAATAATACATACTCATCCCAATGGAGCTTCAAACCTTTCTGCCTTAGATATTTCAGCGCTTCTTAAGTTGAAGTTAGATTGTATAGTAGCAGTAGGCGTATCAGAAGGAAAGGTTACAGATTTATCCTTAGGCTATTGCTTTGTAGAAGATGAAAATCTCATTGCGGAGGAAGAGAAGAATCTTTCACTTGAAGCGGTTTTAGGTCTAAATATATTAGACAGGATTAATCATATTGAAGATATAATAAGATCTAATAATGTTTTTGAAGACTACTCAGAAAAAGCTATTATTGTAGGTTGTGACAGCGAAGAGAGCTTAGATGAGTTAGATGAGCTTACTAGAGCCTGTGATATACCTGTTATAACAAGGGTTTTCCAAAATAGAAGTAAGATAGATGCTGCGTATTATATAGGAAGTGGAAAGGTTAATGAAATAGCTACTTTAAGACAGACCTATAGAGCTAACTTAGTAATATTCGATGATGAACTGTCAGGGTCACAAGTAAGAAATCTTGAGGAAGCTATAGGAACAAAGGTTATAGATAGAACTACATTGATACTTGAAATCTTTGCGAGAAGAGCTAAGACTAGGGAAGCAAAGATTCAAGTAGAGCTTGCACAGTTAAAATATAGACTTACCAGACTTTCAGGACTTGGAACTGTTCTTTCAAGAACTGGTGGTGGAATAGGAACAAGAGGTCCAGGAGAAAAGAAATTAGAGACTGATAGAAGACATATAAGAGAAGAAATTTATGATTTATCCAGTGAATTAAAAAAGATAAAAAAGAATAGAGAGACTCAAAGGGAAAAAAGAAATAAGCAAAATATACCTCAGATATCTTTAGTAGGATATACAAATGCAGGTAAATCTACGCTTAGAAATACACTTTGTGACATGGCAGCTTCAAGGGATACAGTGAATAAGGAAAAGGTTTTTGAAGCAGATATGTTATTTGCAACTTTGGATACTACTACAAGAGCAATCACTCTCTTAGATAATAGAATAGCTACACTGACAGATACCGTTGGATTTGTTAGAAAGTTACCTCATGATCTAGTGGAAGCATTTAAATCTACTTTAGAAGAAGTGATATTTTCAGATATATTATGCCATGTAGTAGATACTTCTTCGCCATATGCACAGGAACAGATATATGCTGTAGAGGAAGTTTTAGCGGAGCTTGGTGTTAGGGATAAACCGATTATTTTAGTGCTTAATAAAATAGATAAGACAACAACTGATGCTCTAGAAGCTATTAAGGAAAAAAATAATCAATATACCATAGTAGAAATTTCCGCAAGAAACAATGTTAATCTAGAAGGATTATTGAAAGAAATAGGAAATACTCTGCCAAACAAAATGAGAGATATAGAGGTTCTAGTGCCATATTCTGATCAACATATGGTTGCATTCCTTCATAGAAATGGAAAAGTTGTTGAAGAGGAGTATAAAGAAGATGGTACCTATATTAAGGCTGTAGTTGACGAGGAAATCTATAATAAAAGCAAAGAGTATGAGCTTCAGGTTTAAATTTTTGGCTCTATTAAAGTGTCGTGTTGAAATTAAGTGGTCAGTCATCCAATGCTTAAATGAGCTTACGCTATTTGCTCGTTCATATAGCATCTCCTTCATTACCACTTAATTTCAACGATATTCTTAAACATAGCCCAAATTATAAAGATAGTTCCGCTAAGTAGTTATGGCATGTCTATATATTACGGCTTCATTCAGAATAAAAAGTTTTTTCTCTTAATATAAATATATATATATATTGCAAATTGGTTTCTACAATCTAACACATAGCCTGTCTATTGTTTGAGTAGGAACCTTATTTATGTTACTTATAAACTTTTGAATTGCAGTTCTAACTTGTGGCAGAGATTTATAAAAGACATTGTTAATAACAGATGCCTTTAGCCATCCCCATAACCCCTCTATAAGATTCATTTCTGGACTATACGGTGGTAAAAACATCAATTCAAGCCTATCTTTAACTCTATTAAGAAATGGCTGAATCAGCTTTGCATGATGAATCTTAGCATTGTCTAATACCACAACAATTTTTCCTTTTGGATACTGCTTAAGTACGTTTTCTAAAAAGTCATTAAATATCTTAGCGTCATATCTTTCATGTTCCTCGCAATATACGTTACCAGTCTCGTAATCCAATATTCCCATAAGTTTAACACCTGCATTTTTACCGAACGTAGGAATTTTCCTTTGTTGTCCTCTTATAAACCAGCTCTTTTGAATTGCTTGATAATCTCTAATCATTGATTCATCTTCAAATAAGATGGTATCAACTAAGCCATTGAGGCATTTTTTTTAAAGCTTTAAAGTCACTTTTAAAAATTTCTTGCTTTTCTTTATCAGCTTTCGCTAAGACGTAAGTAGGTCTAGTATAACTTAAATTTAATCTATGAAGTACATATGCTATTCCTCTATGTGACATATTTATATTAAATTCTTTAATAACCCATTGCCTCACTAATTCAATAGTCCAATTCATTTTAGATTCGAAGCCTACATCTTCTGGAGTTTTTGTAGTTATAGTTTCTACAATGAGCTTCTCTTGAAGTGAATTGATTTTCTTTGCGCTCCGCCGCCGTGGCCAATATTTAATCCATCTATTCCTTTTGATTTATAATTTTTTATATATGTAGAAACAGTATGTTCTTCTAGATTCTCCATTTCAGCTATTTTTCTATTTGTAAATCCATCAAAATGCTTAAGTAAAACAGAATATCTTTTATATAACCTTGTGTTTTTAGTCTTTTTTAAAGCTGATTTTAACTCGTTTATATCATCTTCATGCCCAGCAATCTTATTAAGAATCAAAATATCCATATTTAAAACCTCGCTATAATTTTTATTTTATATTCTAGTTTGGATATTTTAGTTATCTTATATTAATGGATGTTCTTACCTAAATATCATATCGAAATTTTCATCTTGCAACATATATATATATAATTATTATTGAGAGAAGATTATCGTATGGATGAAAAAGATAAGGATAATTTAGATAGTAATTCAGATCAAAGCGGAAGAACTTCGGAAGATGATGGAAATGGAAATAACGAAGAAAATAATAGTAGAATATTTAATCAAGGATTGGTTGGTAATAATCCCACTTTAGCAATAAACCCAGGGCATCCACTTTGGCAACTGCAGCAAGCGGTAGATAAACAAAAACAACTTGGTAGCGGCAACGGTAATGCTAGCGGAAGTGGGTTAAGTAATGCAGAAAAGTATATAATGGCCGGTGATGTGATAGCTAAGACAGATGAATTAAAGACAGCTACCCAGTCCTTACAAGTAAATGAACTAGAAAGGATATATTACGATAGAAAGGTTAAGCCTATAGTTGATTTGGTATGGGAGCTTAGTACAGCAGCACAAAACTTTGCAGGTATGTCCAATCTGTATCAAGCTAATAATTACGGTCAGAAGAGACATGTAAAAAAAGCTTTGGACTTTTCACTAGATATTCTTGATGAAGCTGAAGAGTTGTGGGACTTGGCAAAAACTAGAGTTGATTTCTTTAAAGATAATATTGATCCATATGAATAACCCTCCAAGATTAAGGTTTATATTATATTATAAACTATTGGAGGGATTTATTATGGAAAAAGTTTGTCCGTTATGTAATAGCTTAACAAATATAGAAATAACCTGTCCTAACTGTGGTAAGGTTATGGAGGATAGTGGAAGGGTCCAGGAATTTAGAGATTCTTATGCTCCAGAAGATGAGTTAGAGTATGAAAATGGTGATTGCAGGCATGTGTTTCAGTGTATAAATTGTCATGAACTTAAAAATATTGGTATAAAAAGTGTCTTTATATAGGGTTATATATTACATTATTATGGTTAACTATTGTACTTCATAGTATAATAGTTATAGTAAAGTATATCCGTAGATATATGTGATATGTAAGGGGGCGAAAATATGTCAAAGGAGATTTTAAGATATCAGAAGGCATTTAATTCTGTTGTTGAAAGATTAAAGAAGAATGAAGATGTTCTAGCTGTTATGGTCTTTGGAAGTATGGTCACTGGAGACTTATGGCAGGGATCTGATATAGACATCTTTGTCATTATAGGGGATGATGATAAAGATATAAGAAATATATATACTGAAGAGAATAATATCTCAGTGCATATGAAACTTCTAAGCAAAGATAATTTCTTGAATTTTAATAAGAATAATATTGCTGGCAGTTATATGCATAGGATATTGATATCTTCAAAACTTATTTTTTCTAATGATGAAAATATAACAAATACTTTTAATAGTTTTAGATATATAAGTGATAGCGAAAGAGAGAAGTGGAATTTAGTTTACTTAGGCAATATTTTAAAAGAGATAAGCCAATGTAAAAAACTTATAGCAAATAACAGTATACGAGCAGGTTATTTGGCTTGTATGAAAGCTGTTGAACAGTTTTGTAGTTTGTTTCTCAATTATAATGGATATATGGTAAGTAAGGATGTTATAAGTGTAGCTTCAAACTTAGATGATGCTTTACAGCAGGTGGTAGACAACCTTATTAGCCAAGGAGATAGTCTAGAAAGCGAAATGATTAGAACTATTGATTTTATAGAAGCTTTTTTAGATAAAAATATTAAGAATTGCTGCGTTGCACTAGTTAAATTTTTCAGGGAAAATAAGAATTACATGAGTTCTGAAGAGATAAAAAAACATAGTTACTTTAATGACTTTGAAATACATATGGAAGATATTTTGATAGAGTTAGCAAGTAGAAAAATCTTAAAAAAGGGATACAGAAGCATAAAGAGTTTATCTGGAAGCCTTATAGGCGAGGAAAATGTATATTGTTAGAGGTATCCACTTTGTGGATGCCTCTTAGTTTAGGGGAATTTTATGGATAAGTATAGATTAATTTTTAATGAAGAGGTAAATAAATATATACAGCTATATGCTCATATAAAGCACTTGATTGAGATAAACCAAATCGAGGATGAAGAAAAACTACCTTCCATTAGAGAGTTAGCAGACTTTCTACATTTAAATAAAGTCACCGTTATTAATGCATATAAAAAACTTCAAATGGAGGGCTATGCAAATCAAAAGATAGGAAGCGGCACATACGCTAAAAAAAAGGATGCTATTAGAGGTTTTAAAAAGAGCTATTCAGCTACTTTTAAAAGACTAAATAGTGGCAAGCTTAATGATATGATTGATTTTACTGGGGAAACCACATCTGCAGATTTCTTTCCTGTAGCAGACCTTAAAGCTGTATTAAATGACGTCTTAGATAGAGATGGTGCTGAAGCTTTGATATATCAGGATGCTTTAGGCTATGAAAGGTTAAGGGAACGTATAAATGAGAAGTTTTGGGGCAATTCTCTGGACTATGATGACATACTAATCGTCTCAGGAGCTCAGCAAGGTATAGATATTGTCTCTAAAGCTCTAATTAATGTAAATGACAATATTATTGTAGAAAAACCTACATATAGTGGAGCTTTATCTGTGTTTAAATCAAGAAAAGCTAATATATTTGAAGTTCCCATAGAAAATGATGGTGTAGATCTAGATGCTTTAAAAGCTATTTTAAAAAAGAATAAGATTAAATGCTTCTACTTTATGAGCTACTTTCAGAACCCATCTACAGTAAGTTATTCAGATTACAAAAAACAAGAGCTTTTAAAACTTGCAGAAGAACACGACTTCTTTATAATAGAAGACGATTATCTTTCGGAGCTTATTTATGATTCTGATATAAAATATTCATCAATGAAGTCTTTTGATAGATATGATAGAGTGGTATATATAAAAAGTTTTTCAAAGATATTCTTACCTGGTATAAGAATAGGGTACCTGATATGTCCTAAGGAATATAAGGACTCGGTGCAGAATTCTAAAGTTAACACAGATATATCTACATCCTCTTTGATGCAAAGAGCGCTTGAGATGTATATGGAAAGAGATTACTGGATTGAGCATATAAAACTTTTAAATATTAAGTATAAAGAACGATATGAGTTCATGAAAAAGGAAATTGAAGTTAAGCTTAGTGGGAAAATTGACTTCAGTCCTCCTGGGGGAGGGTTACATTTTTATCTTAGACTGAGTGAGAAAATATCCTTGACTACTATTGAACTTTTTTATAAGCTCAGGGAGAGAGGTGTTTTAATAACACCTGGAGTTATGTTCTACAAGCATTCTAACCAAGGGGAGAGATATTTCAAGGTTGGATTTTCCCAGACTGATTGCGATAAAATAGAAAAGGGAATAGACATAATTGCAGATATATTGATTGAAGCAGAAAGATAAAAAAGATAAATGTTGCCTGCTAGAAATTCTTCACATAGGTTCAGGAAAGGCAAACGCGTAAAAAAGTTTACTGGAAAAATACGCTTCAGTAAACTTTTATTGTAGGAGGAAAAGCATATATGAAATACTTAACTGTAAAAGGTTATGGGGAGGATAGCTTCCAGGAGAAGAAATCCGAGTTTATAGGATATATAAAAAGAACTGAAACAGAGGAGGAAGCAAAGCAATTTGTATCTGAAATTAAGGCTAAACATAAGGATGCTACTCATAATTGCTATGCCTATGTTGTTGGACAAAATATGAATATTCAAAGATATAGTGATGATGGTGAACCACAAGGAACCGCTGGTATTCCGATACTAGAAGTTATAAAGAAAAGTGGTATTACTGATTGTGCCGTAGTAGTAACTAGATACTTTGGAGGTATACTTTTAGGTGCTGGAGGATTGACGAGAGCATATACAAAAGGAGCCTCTATAGCCATAAGTGCAGCTGGTATAGTTGACAAGGTATTGGGGGTTAAACTAAGTGTTACCTTGGAATATGATCTTTTTGGAAAAATTCAATATCTCTGTGGTCAAAATCAATGGCATATTGAGAATGTAGAGTATACTGATGTAATTGATTTATTCATCTTAGCAGAAAAGGAAGAGGCTGAAATGATTAAGGAAAGATTTATAGAAGAAACTAATGGTAATATATTGATTTCTGAAGATGAAGAAGATATGTACTTTAGACAAGACAAGAGATTGTTTAAGAAGTTATAATTGTCAGCAATATAAAAAGTTAAATTAATAAGGATTCATTGGCAAGGATAGTGATATTTAAACGATAGAGCCATTTTACTAAAGTTGAATATAGAAAATGGCTATGATATAATATTTAGGAATTTATTGTATTCAGATAATGGTTAGGAGGAACAATAATGTCAGGACATTCAAAATGGCATAATATACAAGCAAAAAAGGGTAAGGTTGATGCTAAAAGAGGTAAGATCTTTACAAAGATAGGTAAAGAGCTTGCTATGGCAATAAAAAATGGTGGAGCCAATCCTGAGTCAAACTCAAAACTTAGAGACGTTGTAGCTAAAGCAAAGGCAGCAAATATGCCTAATGATAATATACAAAGAGCAATAAAGAAGGCAGCGGGAGAAGCTGACACAGTTACATACGAAGAAATAGTTTATGAAGGATATGGTCCTGCAGGAATAGCTGTTATAGTTGAAACATTGACTGATAATAAGAATAGAACAGCAGGAAATGTAAGACACGCATTCACTAAACAAGGTGGCAACATGGGCTCAACAGGTTGCGTAAGCTTTATGTTCCAAAAGAAGGGTGAAATAGTAATCGAGAAATCTGATTCTTTAGATGAAGATGAGTTAATGATGCTAGCACTTGATGCTGGTGCTGAAGACTTTTCAGCAGAAGATGAAGTTTATGTTATTACAACTGCACCAGAAGAATTTGGAACAGTAAGAGAAGCTTTAGAATCTAATGGACTTGAATTCTTAGAAGCTGATATAAAAGGAATTCCAGATACATATACTGCAATAGACGAAGAAACAGCAGTTAAGTTCCAAAAGATGCTTGATCAGCTAGAAGAAGATGATGATGTTCAGAATGTTTATCACAATGCAGAGTTACCTGAAGGATGGGAAGGGTAGTCGTGATATAAATGGTTTAGCCTAGATGGTTTATGTTAGGTTGCTGTTATCCATTATGGTATACATGCAAAGGCTAACCCGTTATGGTATATGTTGAATTTCTGTTAGTTCCATTAAGGATATGCAAGTAGTACACCTTTATGAAGCTTATATATAAGTTTCATAAAGGTGTATTTTTTATGTTATTAAAAGATGTATTGAAGGAATTTTTATTTGATTGCTTCAACTTTTTTAAGCTAACTAATAATAAATACCTATGGCATTGATTTTCTTTTGTTAAATCCATTTTACTCAAGTCCATACTTTAATTAGAGAGGTGTTTAAAAACCTCTCTAATTAAAATAACAAAATGAATAGCCAAGGCGGGGCATATTGTAAAAGAATTGTTATAAGAGTTTACAGAATACAATTAATTTGGAAGTGATTGTAATTATGCAATTATGTGATGTATAATAAAATCAATGTACAATTGTTGGCAATTGCGAAAGTTATTTTTGCACTGTTTGTCGGCAATTTGTTGTTTAATAGGAGAGATATAATGAAGATTGCAGTGTTTCACGGGAGTCCCCGCAAGGGTAATACCTATAAGGCTACAAAAATATTTTTAGATGAGTTGACTAAATACAGAGATGTTCAATACACAGAGTTTTTTCTACCTGAAGCCATGCCAGAGTTTTGCACAGGGTGTCAACTTTGTCTTGGCAACTCTAATGAAAGATGTCCTCATTCTCAATATGTAACTCCAATTTTGAATAATATAATTAATTCTGATGCACTGATATTTGCAACTCCGCATTTTGGTGCTTGCAGCATGTCATCTTGTATGAAAAACTTATTGGACCATCTGGATTTTTTGACTATGAATGTTGCACCCAGGGTCGAGTTGTTTAAAAAGAAAGCATTTATCATTACGACAGGTGCAGGTTCTATTGCAGCGATAAAACCAATTAAGAAGTATCTTAAGAATTGGGGTATCAATCGTGTTTACTCACTTGGGTTTAGGATGTTCATTGATAGATGGGATAAAATGTCGCAACCAAAACAAAAGAGATTTGAAAAAAAGATACGCAGAACTGCAAATATATTTTATCATGCCAGGCAAGAATACCCATACATTTCTACGATTTTCATGTATCACATGTCAAAGTTTATATTAAGAAAATATGTTGGTATAGGCAAATATCCATATGAGTATTGGAAAGAAAATGGTTTTTTTAATAAGAGACCATTTTAAGAAATTTGATGAACTTAATAAGTATAATGGTACATTATGGCTGATTCACATCCTTATTACATTGCCACATAATGATAAGGCTCTTCAGAGGATGAAGTTAATTTGTTTTTCAGTTTCTACTCTTTTATAGAACTAGATTTCAGGAAAGGCAATACGTCATTAGTTCCGGATATGTTTATAAACAGCTTTAAGATATATATATTATAAAAATAGCCTTACTTCTAAAATAAATGATAGTAAGGCATTTTGTTTTAGTTATCCATCTTTCCAATAGCGTAAATAATTACTCTTCTTAGAGTAAATTCTATGCAAAGGAACTTATAAAGGAAAGAACTCCTACTAAAGATACGGAAAGATAAAAAATTGAAGCATTGGCTAAACTCAATATTGAAAAGTGGTTTAAGGAGAAAGTAAGTGCTAAAGACACCAATAGACCACAGTTACAAGCTATGTTAGAACTTGCTAGAGAAGGAGATACAATGTACATACATGATTTTAGTAGACTTGCTAGAAGCACCAAGGACTTGTTAAACTTGATTGAATTTCTTCAAGATAAGGGTATTAATCTAGTCAGTAACAAGGAGAATATTAAAACCTCTACACCAACTGGTAAACTAATGTTGACTATGATAGGTGCTATAAATGAGTTTGAACGTATGAACATTTTAGAAAGACAAAGGGAAGGCATAGCATTTGCTAAGTCTGACGGTAAATACAAGGGTAGAAAGGAAATAGGCTATCAGTCTAACTGGGAAGATGTTTATAACCAATGCAAGACTAGAAAAATTACTGGCAATAATGCTATGGGGTTGCTTGGACTTGAACGGAATACATTCTATAAATTGGTGAAGGACTATGAACAATAGGTTTGTAGTTCCTTTTGTTATTTGTAGTTATCCTATTCATCAAAACTTACTTAGTAACTGAGTATAAGAGGTAAATGAAGCCCACTTTAAAGTGTTAATACAATTGTTAGTTTAAGGAAAGTATTGAAATGTATACTATTTATATGCAATATTAACCAAACGCTATATAATGTGATTAGTGCGTAATTTTAATAAAATGTGAAGCATGACTAATTATTTGAGGTGAATACAATGTCTAAAAGAATTAAGGTGGGAAACCTATATGGAATACCTTTATCAAACGGAAAATTTGCTTTCGGAAGGCTAATGAAGGACGCAGGTATTGCGATTTATAGTCATATCGGAACTGATATTAATGATTTGCCAGTAAATGAAGAATATCAGTTTATTGTTGGAATTTATAAAACTGACATTAACAAGGATTTAATATATATTAAGAATATTCCTTTTGAAAGTGAAGAGTTAGAGTGGCCTCCTCCAAGCTATATATATGATGCAATAAGTGGGAAGTATCAAATTTATCATAAGGGAGAAATATATTCTTCCTGTAAAGAAAATTGTATAGGTTTAGAAGCGACAGCAGCATGGCATACAAATCATATAATTGACAGAATTATGGGCGATGATAAATGGGGAGGCATTCTGAAACTCATAGATAATGAAAATAACTTTAGATAATGTAATGAACATTCTTCATATATAGCGAATTAAAAAATCCTTGTGTATGCCTTTTTTAAAGTTATTGAAAAAATCAATAGTGTTGTTTTAACATAATCTATAATTATAGTTTATTTTCATGAACGTATACCATAATGTAGGTTTTTCCAAATCTTTTTATGTTATGGTATACTGTCACTGCATTATGGAAAATGATTAATTTCTGTAATGGTAATTGTATAAGCTGAATAAAGGAAAATACTACTTTTAAATATTGGAATTACTTAAATTTTATATTCATAGATGATGATGTTCAAAATGTTTATCACAATGCTGAGTTCCCTGAATGATGGGAAGGATAGAAATAATAGATTAAAAAATTATAATGCTCTTAAAAGTTTAGCGGTTAAACTTTTAAGAGCATTCTTTGCTTAAGAGAGTGATTGATTACTAGTTCTAAGTAATTCAAACATAAACATGATTATCAAAACTTAGTTTATAAAAGTAGCTATCTGATTTTTACCTCTCTTTTTCGCTAGGTAAAGAGCATCATCTGCCTTTTTTATAAAGTCATTAATTGTTGTGTCTTCATTAGGAATAACTGAAGTTATTCCTATGGATAAAGTTACTCTGTCAGATACTTTAGAGTACTTGTGTGGTATATGTGCTAGAGCTACTTTGTTTCTTAAGTTTTCACAGAATGACACAGCTCTGTTTAATGGGGATTCTGGTAGAACTACTACGAATTCATCTCCTCCATATCTTGCAGGGAAATATGTTTCATCATTAACACTAGAAAGTATATCTGCTATTTTTATGATGCAGTCATCACCAGCAGTATGACCATAGTTGTCATTATATTCTTTAAAGTTATCTATATCAAAAATAATAAAAGACATAACCTTTTTTTCCTTAAGATGCTTTTTCCAAATGTTATCTAGAAACTTATCTAGTTTTCTTCTGTTTGGAATTTTAGTCATACTGTCATTTTCTGAAAGAAAAAGTAATTTTTCGTTTAGTTTTTTTAGTTCAAATTGAACCTTATGAGTTTTTTCTATTTCCATCTCTAATTGCTTTGACTTTATGGCGTTGTTTATAGCTATGGCAGCATAGGAAGAAAGTGATTTAATCATTTCTATATGATAAGCTGTAAATGCATTTTTCTCCTTGCTTTGTATAGACATTACTCCTATGATTTTTGTGTTTACCTTAAGTGGACAAAATATTATGGATTGAAGCTCATAGTTATTTTGATCAGCAACAGCCATATAGGTTTCTGTATCTATATATTTGGAGTACTCATTACTCATATCATTTATAATTATAAAATCTTCACTCTTTATGCATATGCTTGTGAAATTTGAGTAGTCACCAACATTTGTACTTGGTCTTTTGGTTTTATCTCCATTGTCTATTACATCTAGATAATTAACCACAGAATTTTCTTCATCATAAAGACCTACGCTTAAGTAAGTCAAATCCATAAAGTTCATTATACTTGAATAAAGTATGCCAACAATAGAATCTAAATCTAAGTTGGAGGTTATTTTTTGACCTAATTCACTTATAATTGATAGCTTATCTACTAATAGCTTTAAGGATTCAGATTGCATTCTTAAGTTTTCATTTTTATCGATTATTTCCTTCTTTTCGATTTCTATCTTTTTGATCTTTTTACTGATATTTAAGTTGTTTATTCTGTGTTTGTTTAAAAAAGATGCATTTATTCTCTCGTTCTCTAGGTGCATATTAAAATACTTAAAAGCAGTTTCGTAATCTTTCTTTTCTGCATAGAAGGTTGATAGAATAGAAGCTATCTCAGAAATTTTCTCTACAAAATTATTCTTAACTGATAAATCGTAGGCTTTATGTAATGAAGCTAGAGCTTCATCTAGTTTATTTCTATCCTTAAGATAATTATAATAACTTATGTAAATATCAATCTCATTATATGGCGACCGTTCTTTTAAAGTGCTGTTAATTGTAATATTAAAATATTTGTCAGCCATTTCAAAGTTTTTCTTCTTCCAATAGCTGAGTGCAAGAAGCTTATAACATTCTGGCTCGCCTAAAGGATAATTATATTTTTTAAAGCATTCTAAGGCAATAAAGGATAGAAGTTTAGATTTATCATATTCTTCCAGCAGATAATATAATTCACCTAAACTTAATACTGCAACACCTTTAGATAATTGGAAGTCATAATTTTCATCTATATTATAAGCTCTAGTACAGTACTCTAGGGATTCATCATAAGCTTTAAGTAACTTATAGTTTTCTGCGGTATTATTTAGTGTACGAACTATACATTTTTCCTTGGTTGAATTTTTATCAAACTTCTTACCAGAATCTATTAGATATGCTGCTTCTTCGGCACTATTATAAAAGTCCATACCTCTTTCGTAATCACCAAGTTCGCTAAAGGAATTGCCTAGTAGATTGTATGAACTCCATTGAAGATCGTATATATTCTCTTTAATAAAATAGTTAAGAGAGTCGAAGATTAGGTCTATAGCTTCTTCATAATTGCCAATGTTATAATAAGCGCTAGCTAGCATATGTTTAGAGGCAGCTATACCTAATTCATAATTTAATACCTTAGACCTTTCTAGAGTGTTAAGCGAAAGTTCAATAGTCTTCTCAGGGCTAACGTATCTGATTTCATTTATTTTTGAAAGAAGCATGTCTATTTCATTTATATTAGTTTCTTTATCCATAAGAACTCCCCATTAAATTGAAAAACTTATAATTTTATTTATAAATATACCATAAATCTACATTGAATCCAATAAATTTATACTAATATATTAAATTTTAATCATGAAATCTTCAAAATTTAATATAATTCATTATTATCATAAAAAAATGTAACAAAGTAGTGTGCATATTATATTAGTATTGTGAATATAGTAAAAAAATATGTAGAATCAAAGGACAGATACACAGGAAAAAATAAACTGATAGCTCTATTAGCAATTCATAGAACTATCAGTTTAGATATTATTTAGAACACCTCGGTTTTTAATTATGTAGATACTTATCTACATTTTTATCTGTTATAACAGTTACGCCAGTATCTACAAAGTACGGAATATCATATACTTTGTCCTTGGACTTGATAAAGTTTGGGTCGCTTAAATCGTATAAAAAATCCATTGCAGTAGAACCCATTTTGTAGGTGTTTTGTGCTATAGTTGCATTAATTACACCGGTTTTTATGGCTCCAAGAGTACCTTGGTCTGTATCAAAACCAACTATTTTTACCTTACCTTGAAGTTTGGCTTCAGTAACAGCTGTTGCAGCTCCAACTCCACTGTTAGCATCAGAGCAAAAAATTCCTCTTATATTTGGATGAATTTGAAGAAAGCTAGAAACTAGCTTTGCAGATTCTATGCTATCGCCTTTGCAATTGCCTATTTGAACAATTTTAATATTATTGTAGTTTCTTTTTATCTTATTAATAAATCCTTGTAACCGTTGTTCATGATTTTCTTGCTCGGGCAAGGTCATTATTGCAATCTCTCCGCCAGTTGGCTCCATAAGATTTGCTAAGGTTTCTGCAGCAATGGCTCCAGCTTTTTCATTGCCTGTAGCCAAATATGAGAACCTATTACTAGATGGTGAGTCAGCATCAAAGGTTACTATAGGTATTCCCATAGAAATTGCTTTATTTATGGAATTTGAGAAGGCATTTGGATTGGCACAAGAAATTGCAATTCCTGCAGGCTTTTTTGAAAGAACTTGTTCTAAAATTGTAACTTCTTGATTTATATCATACTGGATGCTTCCTGTGTAGTGAGTGTTGACACCTAAAGACTTACCTTTCTCAGAAAAGCCTTGGTAGGCACCTTTCCAATACTCTATTCCTGAGAGAAAGGTAATCATGTAAAAATCCTTGGTTTGCTGTTCTTTTTTAGTTTGATTTTTATGAATAATAAAAGTGAAAGTTGAAATAAGGGTTATACATAGAACTAAAGATAATAAAGCTCTTTTCATATTCTAAACCATCCTTTTACCTGTTCAATTTTCTCTTGTGGGAGAAGAAGTCAAAAGTAACTGCAATCAACAATATAATACCGTTTATAAAATCTTGCCAGTATACAGGGACGTTTAGTAGAATAAGACCATTATTTATTATGTTAAGCAAGATAACGCCTAATACTCCTCCGAGAATGGTTCCCTCACCACCGCTTAAGCTTGCACCACCTATTACTGCAGCTGAAATACCCCGCATACTAACATCAGCACCTAAACCAACAGATGGTGTTGCTACTGAAAATCTAGCCATATTGATTATTCCAGCAAAGCTTGCTAAAAAGGCTGCTAATAGATAAACGCTTATTTTTACTTTAGCTGTGTTTATACCAGTAAGTATAGCTGCGTTTTCGTTGCTTCCTGTATAGAAGATCTTTCTAAGAAGGTCAGACTTTTTTGCTACAAAATCGAAAATGATAGTAAGTGCTACGAATAACAGAACAACTATTGGAATATTAAAAAATATACCTTGTCCTATTTTAAAGAAGGAAGCAGGGGCATTAAATATTGATATTGGAGAACCTTCTGTGATAACATAGGCTAAACCGCGAACTATTCCCATTACAGCTATAGTTGTTATAAAAGGGCTTAGTCCAACTTTACCTATAAAGAAACCGTTAAGTAGACCACAGAGTAATCCAACAGCAAGTCCTATGATACAGGCAAGCCAGATATTAAGGCCAGACTTAAATAGTACTGCAGTGGTAATTGAGGATAGAGACATAATAGAACCAAGGGAAAAGTCTATACCTCCGGATATAAGCACTAAAGTAATGCCTATTGTAATTATGCCGTCAGAAGAAAGTCCTATAGCTGTAGAAAAAATATTTTTTTCAGTCAAAAAATGGGGGGAGACAATAGCCAAAAAAGTAGAACTTACGATGATTGATATCATAACAGTACCTTCTCTAACAGTTTTCAATTTTGAAATAAGTCGCAAGAAAAGGTTTTCAAAAGTTTCGAATCTAGATTTAGTTGATTTTGTAGAATTCATGATTTGCTCCTCTCTTAATTAAAGTGTTTGACTATTTTTCATCAAAACTACCAGTGCAATAGTACATTATTCTTTCTTGGGTGGCTACATTTCTTTCAATATTAGCCACAAGTCTGCCTTCATATATAACTAAGATTCTGTCGCACATTCCTATAAGTTCGTTGATATCGGAAGAAATAAGTATTATAGAAACATTTTTTGATACTAGTTCATTCATGATATTATAAATATCAACCTTAGATGGAATATCTATGCTTCTAGTTGGCTCGTCCATTATTAAAACTTTTGATTTGCACATAATCCATTTAGAGAATAAGGTTTTCTGTTGGTTACCGCCGCTTAAATAATTTACCTTATCATCGATTGAAAATGATTTTATGTTTACTCGTTTAGAATAATTATTAGTAAGCTCTTTTTCAATCTTTCCGTCTATAATATGTTTATTTGTAACCTTATCCAAGCTTGCAGAAGATATATTGTTGCATATGGAAATATTATTAAATAGTCCTTCGCTTACCCTGTCCTGAGGGATATATCCTATGCCAGCTTTAACAGCATTAGAAGTAGAACTTAGAGAAATTTCTTTATTATTAATAAATATATGACCGGAGTCCATCTTATTTGCTCCAAATAAACACTTTATCATGTTACTCTTACCAGAGCCTGCTAACCCTACTATTCCTAAGATTTCTTTCTCTCTTAGTGAAAAGGATATATCTTTTGCGAAGTTTTTATAATTTAAATTGGTAACTCTGAAAACTTCTTTTCCTAACTTCATATCTAGCTTTGGATATCGTTTTCTCAGTTCTAGACCAGACATCATATGCAATAGCTCGTCTATATTATAGTTAGCAATACTTTGATTTCCCACTAACTCACCATCTCTAATTACAATTATTTGATCTCCAATGTTCTTTATGTTTTCAAGATTATGAGTTATATATATGATTGCTACCCCGGATTTTTTTAATTCACTTATCATATCGAAGAGAAATTTACACTCCATTTCTGTTAGGGAAGAAGTGGGTTCATCCATTATAATTAACCTAGCTTTTGATATATAAGCTTTGCATATAGCCACTATTTGTTTTTCAGCCAGGTCTAGTTCAGATACGATTTTTTTACAATCTATATTGATATTGAATTTTTTAAATAGGCTTATACATTGCTTATAAAGTTTTCCTTTATCTATTAATTTTAGGTGCTTACTTTTATAAGGAAGGCTACCTATAAATATATTTTCTGCTACGGAAAAATGCTCAAATAGATAGGTGTCTTGGTGAATCATTTCAATTCCATAATCCTTAGCTTCTCTGGGATTATTTATGGATACTTTTTTTGATTCAATAAAAATTGAACCTGAATCTAAGGGGTTAATGCCTATGATTGTATTCATCAAGGAGGATTTGCCTGAGCCGTTTTGACCTAAAAGAACTAGAACCTCTCCAGAATAAAGTTTTAAAGATATATTTTTTAATGAAAAGTAATCTGAAAATTTTTTGGAAACATTAAATAATTCCAATACCAAGTCATTCATCTACATTCCACCTTCATAAGAATTAAATGCTGTAAATAGCTTTATATTATTATCAAAAAAATAATTTTTATAGTTATCTGGTATATTAGGGTTTGTAATTATCTTATGTGCAATATCCAAAGATGAACCAATCTGGTAGAAAGCTATATCGTCAAAACAATTATAAGTGCATACTATTATGATTTCTTTTGTTATCTGGAGCATTTCTTTTATCACAGAAGCTTTATCCATGCCTTGAATAGTATAGCCCCTGTCTGTAGATACTCCATCAACCTCTATAAAAGTCTTAGAAACGTAAAACCTTCTTAGGTTTTCTTCTGTTAATTTACCATTTAAGGTCATTGATGATGAGTCCAAGTCCCCGCCTGGAATTATAACTTTGATAGAAGGATTGGAGTTTAACTCATATGCAATGTTGAGGTCATTAGTAAGCACGGTGACGTTCTTTTTGGTTAAGATTTTTTTTGCTATATGTAAGTTGGTAAGACCAGGACTTAGCATTATAACATCATTATCTTCTATCATATGAGAAGCTATATTGCTTATTTCTTCTCTTTCATTCATTAACGGGTCATAGCTCGATGGGGAGATTTCTATATTTTCTTCAGAAGCAGTTTCGTTGAGTATTGCACCACCATGAGTTCTGGAAAGGAAGCCTTCTGACTCCAGTTTTTCAAGATCTCTTCTTATGGTCACTTCAGTAACATTTAGCATACTACTAAGGCTTGTTACATTTATATGCTTCTTATCTAATAAAATACTTTTTATGATTCTTAGTCTTTCTGCTGCGAACATATTATCCTCCAAAAATTCGGTAAGTATATAGAAAATTATATATTATAGTGTAATTATGTACAATAAAGAAAAGGAAAAAACATAAACGAAAATAAAAATAAAATTATTCATTCGCATTAATTTCTAAGTAGATTTAATAATGAAAACAAGTAAAAATAAGTACTTGTATCAAAGTTAAAACTAAATATAACGAAACAAATTGAACATAAACGAAAATAAAAATAAAAAATAGTATTGCATTAGTAAAAAAATGGTGATAATATAAAGTTGTAATCGATAGTAAACGTAAACATGGAAACGTTAATGATTATATAATTTTTATAAGTATTCGTTTGTGTTCATTTGTGTTTAAAAATCTTCGAGTATATGTAGATTGTATAATCGGAGATCAAAATATTTATTTATTGATAGTGTAAAGTATCCTATGAAAAAAACTTAAAAATCGATTGGCAAGCCCTTGGTAGATATTTATGGAAAAATAGTATTTAGAAGGTTACGTTTTTCAGATTTATGGTATGCAAAAAAAGCCTTCGGGTGACGGAGGAAAAAAATACAATATAGACTTTTGGAGGTTATCACGAGGTTTTAGCTTTTTCTTGCATTTCAATAATTGCTTGTTGACCGAGACTGATAAGAATTTGCCATTTTGCTGGCATATTATCAGCAATGCTTATAGGATCAATTTCGTTTAAAGGACGCCAGTAATTATAAGGATGAGGTCTTAAGAAGTTGTAGTATGCGACCCAAAGAGAAACTCCGTAAAGGGCGCCGTCTTGACTTCCGTAACCGCAAGTAACACGGTATGATGACTTGAAAGTGCGGTTTAATCGCTCAACAACTTGTTTTACCCAACGAAATTCTTCAGAAACAGCATCGTCATTGGTAAGTCCAATTACTTGAGTAATGTTAAAGTCTTTATTTTCTTCTAACTCAAATTGCTGTTTAGCTAAAGGATAAGCACTATAACCATCAGCAATGAACTTTAGTAGCTTGCCAGGGAATATCTTAAACTTGTCAAAAGCCATTCTCATTGCTAGTATGCATGGACCTACTGCTCTTGTATCAGATACTTGATAACCAAGAATTGATTTTTTACAAGCATCCATGACAATCCACACATAATGTTTAATCCCTTTTACTTTGATGTAAGTTTCATCAGCAGAAAGGATATTGGAAGGTTTGTAGTCAAAAGTATCAACAAAAGGCTTTATTACAGCGGCAGCAGTTAAAGCATAATTAGCAACCATGGTGTGAGATATTTTTATACCGTGCACTTCCGCTAACGCGTGAGCGGTCTGGCGAGTTGATAACTTGAGGTTAACATGATAAGTCAAACACAGTCCCATAATGTGGGGATTGAACTTCTTGAAATTAAAATTGACAGCACGTTTTGGAAGTGCACGCAAATCCATCTTAAAGAAATTTATGGTGAATTCTCTGTAAATATAATGAAGTTTATATTGATGCTTCTCGGATTCTTCTATGTTACTTGGAAGTATCTTGAGACCATCTAGATAATAAGAACATTTAGGGTTTGTACATTTATGAATACGAAAATGCTTTCTATCTTTCTTTTGAGTGAGAGTCTTACCACAATAAGGACATATAAGAACTAAAGGTTTAGTTGCGTAATTACTTTCATTGAAATTTAGGCCACAAACCTTGCATTGGAACTGTCCTCTATTACCGTTGTTATCGTAGATAAAATGGTGAGGTGCTCCACATTTTGGGCAAACAATTTTATCTGAG
Organism: Clostridium manihotivorum; assembly: GCF_004015185.1. GTDB lineage: Bacteria > Bacillota > Clostridia > Clostridiales > Clostridiaceae > Clostridium_AR > Clostridium_AR manihotivorum. The sequence continues at coordinate 2,180,722 of NZ_CP025746.1, forward strand.
ATAGTTATACCGGAACGTCTTTGGACGGGTTTCACTTGCTTCTTGTATTTGTGCTGATAATAAGCTAATAAAAGCTTATAATCAACTTTTTCAAAGCGAATGATTTTAGGCAAATTATCAACTTTAAATTTTTGATATTCTGGGCTTTTTGAATCTTCAAATGCCCATTGATTTAAAGGAATATGTTTTGAAATGAAGATGGTTAGTTGATAAATAATTTTTATTAGATATTGATTATATAAAAGTAAATAAGTTATAATTGAAGCCAAGACGATGACACCCTTTCATGTGATTTTTGTTGGATAAGCGCTTCAATTATAACATGAATTTAGGGGGTCATTGTTTTTTTATTACGAAAAACTCTGTAACCCTTGATATATAAAGAATAAATTTTAAAAGTGGTGTAAATAACTTTACACTATCTATTTATTGAAAGGGGTATTTTTATGAAAAAGTTATTGGTGGGTTTATTAACGGCTGCAATGATGTTCACTATGACAGCTTGCGGTACAAGTAAGACAGGAGATAGCGTTGCTGCTTCTGCTACAAAAAAGAAAATAGGTATAGCAATGCCTACAAAGTCTTCTCAAAGATGGATTGATGATGGAAACAACATGGTGTCAGAGCTTAAAAAGTTAGGATATGATACTGATCTTCAATACGCAGAAGACGTTGTAGAAAATCAGGTTTCTCAAATTGAAAACATGATTACCAAAGGAGCTAATCTTCTAGTTGTAGCTTCAATAGATGGAGAAGCTTTATCAGATGTACTTCAAAAGGCTAAAGACGCTAATATTCCAGTTATATCCTATGACAGATTAATAAAGAAGACTTCCAATGTGGATTACTATGTAAGTTTTGATAACTTTAAGGTAGGAGTTCTACAAGGTCAATATATAGAAGAGAAATTAGGCTTAAAAGATGGAAAAGGTCCTTTTAACATAGAACTATTTGCTGGTTCACCAGATGATAATAATGCTTATTATTTCTTTGATGGAGCTATGTCTGTACTAAAACCATATATAGATAAAGGTAAATTAGTAGTAAAGAGTGGACAGACTAAATTTGATCAGATGGCTATTTTGAGATGGGATGGAGCGACAGCTCAATCAAGAATGGATAATCTTTTAAGTAAGTATTATGCAACAGATAAGGTAGATGTAGTTTTATCACCATTTGACGGAATTTCAATGGGTATAATTTCATCATTAAAGGGTGTTGGATATGGTAAAGGCGATAAGAAGATGCCTTTAGTTACAGGACAAGATGCAGAATTAGCTTCAGTAAAATCTATAATTGCTGGTGACCAAACTGAAACAATATTTAAGGATACCAGAATACTGGCTAAGCAAGCAGCAAAGATGGCAGATCAAATGATAAAGGGAGAAAAAGTAGAGGTTAATGATGAAAAGACATATAACAATGGTAATAAAGTAGTTCCATCCTTCCTATGTGTTCCGGTAAATGTGGATAAGGATAACTACAAGAAGGAATTAGTAGACAGTGGTTACTATAGTGAGGATAAACTTAAATAGTAGAATTAGTTAGAGTTTATTAATTAACACATGTAATTAATAATCAAAATCTTCGACATTTAGTTTGAAACGAAGAATTTAAATTGAAGTGTTTTATTTAAAGATGTACCAGTTGAGTTTGAAAACGATTATGCAATCTATTTTGCTCTTGGGAGAAGTGTAGATTTCAGTACCAATTGGTACATCTTTATAAAATTACATCTCAAACTTTACTAAAACAAGGAGATGATTAAAGATGTCGGAAGTTCTTTTAGAGATGAAAAATATTGTTAAGACCTTTCCAGGTGTAAAAGCTCTAAATAACGTTAATTTAAAAGTTAAAAAAGGAGAGATTCATTCTTTAGTAGGGGAAAATGGGGCTGGTAAGTCTACTTTGATGAAGGTTTTAAGTGGAGTTTATCCCCATGGAACATATGAAGGAGATATTCTTTTTGATGGAAAGGTATGTAGTTTTGCAAGTATCAAAGAAAGTGAAAAGCTTGGAATTGTTATCATACATCAAGAGCTTGCTTTGATTCCATATCTATCTATAGCCGAGAACATATATTTAGGAAATGAGCTGAGTAAAAATAAACCTTTAAATCGTGGAGTTATTGACTGGACGCAGACTAGATTATCAACCTCTGTACTTTTAAAATCTGTAGGGTTAGATGAAGACCCAGAGACCCCTATTATAAATCTTGGGGTAGGTAAACAGCAGTTAGTAGAAATAGCAAAGGCTTTATCTAAAAATGTAAGACTTCTTATTTTAGATGAACCTACAGCTGCTTTAAATGAAGATGATAGTGAAAACTTACTCAACCTTATGGTGGAGTTAAAGAATAAAGGAATCTCATGCATATTGATATCTCACAAATTAAATGAGGTTTCTAAGGTGGCGGATTCAATCACAATTTTAAGAGATGGAGCAACCATAGAAACAATAGATGTTGGAGATGAAAAAATAAGTGAAGACAGAATTATAAAGGGTATGGTTGGAAGAGACCTTACTGATCGTTTCCCAAAACGAGATAATGTAAAAATCGGAGAAGTGTTTTTTGAAGTTAAGAACTGGGAGGTATATCACCCTCTACAGGAAGATAGAAAAATAATCGACAATGTAAATCTTAACATAAGAAAAGGTGAAGTTGTTGGAATAGCAGGACTTATGGGAGCAGGTAGAACAGAGTTTGCCATGAGTGTCTTTGGAAAATCCTATGGTAAGAAAATAAGCGGGAAGGTTATAAAAGATGGGAAAGAGCTGCATCTAAACAATGTAAGCAAAGCTATTGAAAGTGGTATAGCTTACGTTACTGAGGATAGAAAGAGTGCAGGACTTATATTAATGGATGATATTAAGAAAAATATTTCAATGGCTAACTTAAAAAAGATTACTAAAAATCTAGTTGTAAATGAAAATGAAGAAATCTTAGTTGCAGAAGATTTTAGAAATAAGATGAACATAAAATCGCCAAATGTCTTTCAAGCTACAGGAAACCTAAGTGGAGGAAACCAGCAAAAGGTAGTACTTAGTAAATGGATTTTTACAGATCCTGATCTCCTTATATTGGATGAGCCTACTAGAGGTATAGATGTAGGAGCTAAATATGAAATTTATACAATAATAAATAAGTTAGTTGAAGAGGGAAAAGGAGTACTTTTGATTTCTTCAGAGCTTCCTGAAGTATTAGGTATGTGTGACAGAATATACGTAATGAACGAAGGAAGGTTAGTAGGAGAGTTAGATGGTAAGGATGCCACTCAAGAAAAGATTATGAAATATATAGTTAATAATCATAGGGGGAAGGAAAATGGATAATATAAAGAAAATATTTAAAAATAATATCAGACAATACGGAATGATAATAGCATTAATATCTATAATAATTCTTTTTCAGATTTTGACCGGAGGTTCATTGCTAAAACCTTTAAATGTTACTAATTTGATATTACAGAATAGTTATATATTGGTACTAGCTATTGGAATGCTTTTGGTAATAGTTGACTTTAATGTAGACTTGTCTGTCGGATCAGTAGCTGCCTTCATAGGAGCTCTAGCTGCAATTTTTATGGTTACTAATAAGATGCCTTTTGTTTTAGCTATAGTAATAAGTTTAGTAGTTGGTGCTCTTATTGGAGCATTTCAAGGTTTTTGGGTTTCATATGTCAAGATACCATCCTTTATAGTAACCTTGGCTAGTATGCTTATCTTTAGAGGATTAACGATGATAACGCTAAAGGGACAATCTATAGGGCCTTTCCCTACAGGTTTTCAAAAGATAGCATCAGGTTTTATCCCAGATTTCTTTCATGGTAAAGGAATTCATATAACCACTGTTTTAATAGGAATAATAGGTTCGATAATATATATTATAAGTCAAATAAAGAAGAAACAAACTCAACAAAAATACGGCTTTGCACAAGAATCTATAGGGGTTTTTGTAGCAAAAATAGTAGTTGTGTTATTGGCTGTGAATGCCTTCACAATAGTACTTGCTGAGTATAGAGGACTTCCAAATGTTCTTGTGTTATTATTTATACTTATTGCCGGATATACTTTCATTACAAGTAAAACTATAATAGGAAGAAGAATATACGCAGTTGGAGGAAATGAAAAAGCTGCTGCCTTATCTGGTATTAAGACTAAGAAGGTTACTTTCTGGGTATTTATAAACATGGGAGTTTTAGCAGCTTTATCTGGTCTAGTTTTTGCAGCAAGACTTAATGCTGGTACACCTAAGGCAGGTAATGGATTTGAGCTTGATGCCATCGCAGCTTGTTATATAGGAGGAGCTTCCGCTAGTGGTGGAGTAGGAACTATAATAGGAGCAATTATTGGTGGTTTAGTTATGGGAGTAATGAATAACGGTATGTCCCTTGTAGGTTTAGGTATTGATTGGCAACAAGCCATAAAAGGTATGGTATTACTACTTGCAGTTGCTTTTGATATATATACAAAATCAAAAAGTGGCAAATAATTAAAGAGCTTTTTAACATTACTTTAATGATTAGTTAAAAGACGTACTATTTTATATTGGAACGCTGTTCTAATATGAAGTAGTACGTCTTAATAGTTTTCTTATTCACTTTTTATAGCTTCATTTAGAGTGTGCCAAGCTAGAACTGCACATTTAACTCTAGCAGGCATATTAGATATATTTTTGAATATAAGAGCATCTTCTAATTTTTCTAGCTCTTCATCATCAGTGATATCTTTCTTAATCATAGAAATAAAAGTGTTTACAAGCTCTAAAGCTTCAGTTTTTCTCTTGCCTTTAATAAGGTCTATCATTATTGAAGTTGAAGCTTGAGATATAGCGCAGCCTGTTCCTGTGAAAGCAGCATCTTTTATAAAGTCACCTTCAAATTTAATTTCAAGCTGTATTTCGTCACCACAACTAGGATTATGGCCTTTTTCTACTCTATCTAGTACTTCAAGATGACGCTTATTTCTAGTTGAATTGTTGTGTTCCATTATTAATTGAGTATAAATATTACTTAGATCCATAACCAAATAACCTCCTAGCATACTCTAGTGCAGAAACTAAAGCATCTATATCTTCCTTATTATTGTAGACTGAAACGCTAAGTCTGCAAGTGGAATTTATATTAAGATATCTCATTAGTGGTTGGGCACAATGATTTCCAGCTCTTACACACACACCTTTTGAATCAAGAATTGTTGCTAAGTCATGAGGATGTATACCATCTATTGTAAATGATATTACAGATCCTAAAAGATCCTTATTACTTGTAGTATAAATCTTCACAAATCCTAATTCGTTCAATTTATCATAAGCATAAGATATAATTTCATGCTCATGTTTCATTATATTGTCAATACCTATAGAGTTTATAAAGTCTATAGCTTCAGATAAACCTATGACACCTTCGACATTTTGAGTTCCACCTTCAAATTTATGAGGTAATTCATCAAAGGTTGTTTCTTGTTCATATACATATTCAACCATGTCCCCACCGTAAAGGAAGGGAGGCATTTCTTCAAGAAGCTCTTGTTTTCCGTATAAAACACCGATGCCCATAGGAGCGAACATTTTATGACCAGAAAAAACTAAGAAATCTGCATCTAATTTTTGAACATCTACTTTTCTATGGGCTATGCTTTGAGCAGCATCTACAACAACCTTTGCACCTACAGCATGAGCTTTATGAATAATATACTCAACTGGATTTAAAGTACCTAGAACATTGGATGCATGACCTATAGCGACAAGCTTTGTTTTCGATGTTATCTTTTTATCTATTTCTTCCTGAGTATACTCATAGTCGGGGCTTAAATAGAAGTAGTTTAATTTGCAGCCTTTAGCTTTTGCTATTTGCTGCCAAGGAATAAGGTTTGAATGGTGTTCTGTTATTCCTATAACTATTTCATCATCTTTGTTTAAGTTGAAGTTACCGTAAGAGTAGGCTATAAGGTTAAGAGCTTCAGTGGTACCTTTGGTAAAGATAACTTCCTTAGAAGACTTTGCATTTATAAAATCCTTAACTTTTTCTCTTCCTTGCTCAAAGCTATCGGTAGCCATAACGCTTAAAGTATAAGCTCCTCTATGAGGATTTGCATTTATTTCCCTATAGTATTTGTTCAAAGCTTCTATTACAGAAGTTGGCTTTTGAGTGGTGGCAGCACTATCAAGATATACCACTGGTAAGCCATTGAAGCTCTGATCTAAAATAGGAAATAATTCTTTTAAGTTATTCATTTTGAAGCCTGTTCTTTACAGAATCCATTAATTGCTGCCTTAGATCTTCTACTGGAATCTTATCTATTATTGGTGTTAGATAACCTTCAATCATAAGCTTCTTAGCATTTATTTCACTTATACCTCTGCTCATAAGATAGAATAGAGCATCTTCATCTATCTTACCTGCTGAAGCAGCATGCTGTCCTTCAACATCATGTTCTTCACAAAGCAGTAACGGTATTGAGTTATTTCTAGCGTTCTTAGATAGAAGCATTACGTATTCTTCTTCAGAGCCTTTGGACTTTGAAGCGCCAGTTTTAAAATCAAGTGTTCCTCTAAAAGTCTTTTTAGCCTTATCTGCTAAAACACCCTTTACATCTATATTACTAGTGGTTTTCTTACCTAGGTGAGTCATTTTATAATTAATATCTATTAGCCTATCGGAATCACCGTAATATATTGACTCTATGGTGCTTTCGCTGTTATTTCCTGAAAGTACTGAGGAGTAATTGGTAATTGCCTTTTTAGCACCTAGTTCTATAGGAACTAAGTTAACTTTAGCGCCTTCTTCAACCATAGAAAATAATGAATTAAAGTGGTTAGTGTTATAGTTTAAATCTTGAACTACATAAAGGTTTATAGTAGCTCCCTTTTTAGCTAGTATTTTAGTTAATCCATTGTGATAGTAGGCTTCCTCATCCTTAGAGGTATATTTAACTAGTATACTTACTGTGCTGTTTTCTCCCACAAATATTAAACTTTTATCTATAAGCTTAGGATTCTTAGTATTTAATTCATAATCTACATAAATTAATTCATCCACAGTTTTGTTAGCTGGTACAGTTAGAGCAAAGCCAGCGTTGCTTGATTCTATAATTTCTTCAAGCTGTATTTTTGAAACTCCTTCATAATCACTATCGCTAAATAGCGCTTCCAGAGTTTGTGCCTTTGCTATGGGATGAAGGGAGTATTCTGGAGTTTCTTTGAATTCACAATATTCTCTCTCATAATTTTCTTCAGGTATATCTATTTCTTCCTTTAAGGAAACACTGTTTATCTTAAGCCATCTAAATGTGCTTACCGGTATTTGATTTAACTCTTTTAAAATCTTGTTTTCCAATCTTCACCCCTCCTTATCCTATAGTGCCTTCAAGCTCGATATTAATTAAATTATTCATTTCTACAGCATATTCTAGAGGGAGTTCCTTTGTGATAGGATCTACGAAACCTCTAACTATCATAGCTTTAGCTTCTTCTTCGTCTATACCTCTGCTCATCAAGTAGAATATAGCTTCGTCGCTTATTCTTCCTATCTTAGCTTCGTGTCCGATATCTACTTCATCATTTTCAATCTGTATCACAGGTATTGTGTCTGACTTTGATTTGCTGTCCAGCATCAATGATTCGCAAGATACATAAGATTTTGAATTAACAGCGTTGCTATTTATTTTTACTACACCTCTATAAACTGCAGTTCCACCATCTTTTGAGATAGATTTTGAGTGTATAGTTGATGAAGTGTTTGGAGCAGCGTGAACCACCTTAGTACCAGTATCAAGGGTTTGACCGCTTGAAGCAAAAGTTATTCCAGTAAACTCAGATTTAGCACCTTCACCTTTTAATATACTCATTGGGTAAAGCATAGAAACCTTTGAACCAAAGGATCCGGATACCCATTCTATAGTACCGTTCTTTTCTACAACACATCTTTTTGTATTAAGATTTAACATGTTTCTAGACCAGTTTTCAATGGTTGAATATCTTAGCTTTGCATCTTCTCTTACGAATAGTTCTACGCATCCAGCATGTAGGTTGGTTACGCTATATTTTGGAGCTGAGCAACCTTCTATAAAATGAAGCTTTGCTCCCTTTTCTACAATTATAAGAGTATGTTCAAACTGACCAGAACCAGGAGAGTTTAATCTGAAGTAGCTTTGAAGTGGAATATCTACTTGAACTCCTTCAGGAACATATACAAAGGAGCCACCAGACCAAACAGCACCATGAAGTGCAGCAAACTTATGATCACTAGGAGGAACAAGTTTCATAAAATGTTCTCTCACTATATCTTCATAGTCTCTAACTGCAGTTTCCATATCTGTATATACTACGCCTTGTTTAACTAGTTCTTCCTTAACATTGTGGTAAACAACTTCTGAATCATATTGAGCACCTACACCGGCTAGTGACTCTCTTTCAGCTTGAGGTATACCAAGTCTTTCGAAAGTGCTTTTTATATCTTCAGGGACCTTATCCCAAGAACCAGTCATAGGGGTGTCTGGCTTAACGTAGGTTACGATGTTATCCATATCAAGTTCGCTTATATCTGGTCCCCAAGTTGGTACAGATATAGAATTGTATATTCTCAAAGATTTAAGTCTAAAGTTTAACATCCATTCTGGTTCATTCTTTTCTTTTGATATGTTAATTATGATCTCTTCAGTTAATCCTTTTTCTGACTTGTAACTAAAATTGTCTTCATTATAGATATCATAAATACCTCTATCTATATCCTCAACATATGTTTTACTCATCTCATCACCTACTTATTTATCTCACTTAGGAATTTTTCAAAACCGTTAGTGTTTATTTCTTCAACTAAAGCTGCGTCGCCAGTATGAATTATCTTACCATCTACTAACACGTGGACAAAATCTGGAGTAATATGCTCTAGTATTTTTGTATTATGAGTTATTATAAGCATTGAATTATTCTCGTTCTTATACATGCTTACACCTTGAGATACAAGTTTTACTGCATCTACGTCTAGACCTGAATCAGTTTCATCTAATATTGCTAGTTTAGGCTCTAGAAGTATCATTTGAAGAATTTCATTTTTCTTCTTTTCACCACCAGAAAAACCTACATTTAAATATCTTTCTGCGTATTCTTTATTGATCTTTAATAAATCCATTTTCTTTTGAAGCTTCATATTAAAGCTTAGATAGCTTATTTGCTTATCTTCAATATTAGATTTTGCAGTTCTTATAAAGTTTTCTACTGTTATACCAGGTACTTCTTCAGGAGCTTGGAAGGATAAAAATATACCTTTCTTTGCTCTTGCATCTGGTTTAAGCTCATTAATTGTTTCTCCTTCAAAGACAATATCACCATCAGTTACAGAATACTTAGGGTGACCCATTATTGTGTTTGCTAGTGTTGACTTACCAGCACCATTAGGTCCCATAACCACATGAACCTCACCTTTATTTATCTTTAGGTTTAACCCTTTTAATATTTCCTTATCATCAACCTTTGTTTTAAGGTTATTAATTTCCAAAAGTAAATCTTTCATTTCATCGCACCTCAATTTCTTAATGTAGAGTGTTTTACTCTGAATTATATTTAAATCATAGCACTATGTGGGAATTTAGTCAATATTGCATGATTCTATATAATTTCTATTTAGTATTTCCCAGTTTTTTAATGCTAATGCAAATAATAAAAAGAAAGATGTATAAATATTTAATTCAAAGTCAAAAATATCCATTAGAGGTGATTATATGAAGAAAAAATTATTGAAAATATCAATATTAATACTACTTTCTTCTGCAGTATTTATTTTGAGCTATTATCTTACAAAATCATATTATCTTGCGGATAAAAAGACTAATGGCAATAACGTTGTATATAACTCTGAAAATGGATATTTGAAGGATGATATGAAATTAGTACTTAAATCTAAAAGCAAGGATTCTGAACAGTTTATAATCGATGGAGAATATACTGTAAAAGAACTAAAAAAAGATTTGGGAATTGAACAAGGTCTTAAAAAAGATGATCTAGTAAATCACTTTAAAGCCCTTAGCTATTCAATTGAAAGCATGGATGACTCTCAGATTATACTTAGCAGATCTTTCATAAACAAGTTACAACCTAACAGATATTATTTAGGAGAAAAGAATGATTTTTTTGCTATATATAAGACTGATTCTAAAGGTGTGCCTTTTATAGAAAATGCTTCAAAGGACATATTCGCGGATAAAAAGAAAGTAAGTTCTTTACCTGAACAAGATAAAAAAGACATAGTAAACTTTAAGATGCAATTCAAGACAAGAGATGATGCAGAGGAAGCTGCCAGCGGATACTTTTAAATAATTAAGATGTAGCACTTTAATCCTAAATCTATTTTCAAAACTCCTCTGGATTCTGAGAGGAGAGTTTGAGAAAATAAATCTAATATGAAGTGATACATCCAAAAAATGAAGTGGAAATTCGATGAGCATCAAGTTATAGTAATTTGATGTTGGTCGGATAATACTTGTTTTTTGTAATGATTCGTAGAAAACTCACTGAAGAAGGATTCAGTGAGCTTTTTTTACGCATATAATTATAAGTTTATATAATTATAAATTTTTATATTTTTTACTTCTTAAATTGTTAAGAATTTATAGGTTCTATCAATGATTAAAGTGTATGGTAAGGAAAAACTTGATATAGCGTTAGAGTTTATTTAAAACTGATATATCTTAAAATTTCCTCTGTTGATAAAACTAAGTTAAAATGTTAAAGTAATATGTAGGTTTGAAACTACTTAAGTGCATTTGGAGGGGTTAAAATGTATGAGTATATAATAGGAAAGTATAAAGGCATAAATAAAGATTATGCTGTGGTTGAAAATTTAGGAATTGGATATAAGATTTTTACATCTGGAAGTACCCTTGCAAAGATGCCTAAGGTGGATGAGGAAGTAAAGTTGTTTTTGGAACAGATAGTTAGAGAAGACTTTATTGGACTATATGGCTTTTTAACCAAGGAAGAGCTAGACTTATTTAAATTGCTTTTAACTATAAATGGCGTAGGAGCTAAAGCAGCACTATCTCTTCTTTCTATAAGCTCACCTATCAATCTAAAGTATGCTATAATGACAGGTGACGAAAAGCATATAACAAGAGCTCCTGGAGTAGGAAAGAAGACTGCTCAAAGAATAATATTGGAACTTAGAGATAAATTGAAACCTAATGAAGATTTGACACCAACGGATTTTGAAAATAGCTTTACAGATGATAATAGTTATGCATCAAATATTTCAGAAGCTTTATCTGCTTTGCTTGCCTTAGGGTATACAGAAAAGGAAGCTCAAAAAGCTCTTGGAAGTGTTAATCAAAATGATACTTTAGAGAATATAGTAAAGAATTGTTTAAAAGTACTTATGAATTAAGAGGTGAAAATGTTTGGAAGAGAGAATAACGTCATCTGACAAGAAGGAAGAAGAAATTAACTCTGAATATAGCTTGAGGCCTCAAAAGTTAAGCGAATACATAGGTCAAGACAAAGTAAAAGAGAGATTAAGTATTTTTATACAAGCAGCTAAAAATAGAAATGAAGCATTAGATCATGCTTTATTATACGGGCCACCTGGTCTTGGTAAGACTACCTTGGCAAATATAATTGCTAAGGAAATGAGTGGTAATTTAAAAATAACCTCAGGTCCAGCTATAGAAAGAGCGGGAGACTTAGCGGCTATTTTAACAACACTAAGTGATAACGATGTGCTTTTTATAGATGAAATCCATAGACTCAACAGAAGTGTTGAGGAAATACTGTATCCTGCTATGGAAGATTATGCCCTTGATATAGTTATAGGAAAAGGGGCGTCTGCAAAATCCATAAGAATAGATCTCCCAAGGTTTACTTTGATAGGTGCTACCACTAGAATTGGTATGCTTACAGCACCGCTGAGAGACAGATTTGGTGTGCTTTGCTCTATGGAATATTACACTGATGAGCAGCTGAAGGAGATAATAGTAAGATCTGCGAGCATACTTGACTGTGAGATAACAGAAGAAGGTGCTTTTGAAATAGCTAGAAGGTCTAGGGGAACGCCAAGAATAGCTAATAGGTTATTGAAAAGAGTTAGAGATTACTCAGAAGTAAAGGGTAATAATATTGTTGATGTAGATGCAGCAAGAGCAGCTCTTGAGCTTCTAGAAGTTGATAGTCAAGGCTTTGATAGAATCGATAACAGTATACTAGAAGCTATTATAGACAACTTTAAAGGCGGTCCAGTTGGAATTGAGACTTTGGCTTACTTTATAGGGGAAGAGTTTGATACCATAGAGGATGTTTATGAACCATATCTTTTACAAAGAGGGTTCATAGTTAGAACTCCAAGAGGTAGAGTTGCTACAGATAAAGCTTATAAACATCTAGGAAGAAGCAGAAAAGCTAATAACAATGGATATTTAGGACAGTCTAGCTTATTTGACAAATAGGAGGATAAAATGAAAGCAAGTGATTTTTATTTTGATTTACCAGAGGAGCTTATAGCTCAAGTTCCTTTAGAAGAAAGAGATTCTTCAAGATTGATGGTTCTTGATAAGAATAGTGGAGAGATAGAACATAAGATATTCCACGATGTTTTAGATTATTTTAATGAAGGAGATACTTTGGTACTAAACAATACTAGAGTGCTTCCAGCAAGGCTTATAGGAGAAAAGGAAGACTCTAAAGGAAAAATAGAATTCCTGCTTCTAAAAAGACTAGGGAATGATAGATGGGAATGTCTTGCTAAGCCTGGTAAAAGGGCTAAGATAGGAACAAAGTTCAGTTTCGGAGATGGGAAGCTTAAGGCTGAAGTTAAAGAAATAGGAGAAGAAGGAAACAGGATAATAGATTTTACTTATGAAGGGATCTTTGAACAAGTTTTGGATGAGTTAGGCCAAATGCCTCTTCCACCATATATTCATGAAAAGTTAGATGATAAAGAAAGATATCAGACTGTATATTCAAAAGAAAAGGGCTCTGCTGCTGCACCTACAGCTGGCTTGCACTTTACTAATGAATTGTTAGAGAAAATAAAAGCAAAAGGTGTAAATGTAGCTTATCTTACACTTCATGTAGGGCTTGGCACTTTTAGACCAGTAAAGGTTGAGGATGTAGAAAATCATAATATGCATTCTGAGTTTTACCAGCTTTCTAAAGAAACTGCTGATATTATAAACAATACTAAAAAGGCAGGTAAAAGAGTTATTGCTGTTGGGACCACATCTACTAGAACCTTAGAAACAATAGCAGATAGCGAAGGTAATTTAAGTGAATCAAGCGGATGGACGGATATTTTTATATATCCAGGCTACAACTTTAAAGTAGTAGATGCATTAATAACTAATTTTCATCTTCCAGAATCAACGCTTATAATGTTAGTAAGTGCTCTTGCTGGAAAAGAAAATATATTAAATGCCTACAACACAGCAGTAAAAGAAGGCTATAGATTTTTCTCCTTTGGAGATGCTATGTTTATACACTAAAAGTAAGATAAGGAAGTGGAACTTTGACTAAAAGATATACTTTACTAAAAAAAGATGGAAAAGCGAGAAGAGGACAGTTTGTTACTCCTCATGGTACCATTCAAACACCAGTATTTATGAATGTAGGAACTTTGGCTGCCATTAAAGGCGCAGTATCTTCCATGGATTTGAAAGAGATAAACTGCCAAGTTGAACTTTCTAATACATATCATTTACATCTAAGACCAAGTGATAAGGTTGTTAAGACTATGGGTGGACTTCATAAGTTTATGAATTGGGATAGACCTATACTTACCGATTCCGGTGGATTCCAAGTGTTTTCTTTATCTGGAATGAGAAAGATAAAGGAAGAAGGGGTGTATTTTAATTCCCACTTAGATGGTAAGAAAATCTTTATGGGACCAGAAGAAAGTATGCAGATACAGAGCAATCTGGCATCTACTATAGCTATGGCCTTTGATGAATGCATACCTAATCCTTCTCCAAGAGAATATGTAGAAGCTTCAGTTGCAAGAACTACAAGATGGCTTGAAAGATGCGCTAAAGAGATGAAGAGGCTTAACTCTTTAGAAGACACAATTAATAAAGAACAATTGCTCTTTGGAATCAATCAAGGTGGAGTATATGATGATATAAGAATTGAGCATGCTAAAACCATAGCGAAGATGGATCTTGACGGATATGCAATTGGAGGCTTGGCTGTAGGTGAAACTCATGAAGAGATGTATAGAATAATAGATTCTGTAGTGCCTCATCTACCAGAAGACAAACCTATATATCTTATGGGAGTTGGACTTCCAAGCAATATTTTAGAAGCAGTAGAAAGAGGGGTAGACTTCTTTGACTGTGTTCTACCTGCTAGAAATGGAAGACACGGTCATGTGTTCACTAAAAACGGAAAGATAAACATAATGAATGCGCAGTTTGAAACTGATGCAAGACCTATAGATGAGGGGTGTCAATGTCCAACTTGTAAGAGTTATACAAGAGCTTATATAAGACATCTATTTAAGGCTAAGGAGATGCTTGCAATGAGATTGTGTGTACTTCATAACTTGTATTTCTATAATAAATTGATGCAGGACATAAGAGATGCCATCGATGGAGACTATTTCGCAGACTTCAAGAAACAAAAGCTTGAAGAATGGGGAGGAAGAGCTTAATATATATATTGTATAAACTTGTAGAGGAGGATTCATATGCCATATCTTATTCAATTATTACCTATGGTGTTAGTGTTAGTGGTTTTTTACGCTATACTTATAATTCCAGACAGAAAGAGAAGAAAACAGTACGGTGAGATGCTAAAAAATCTAAAAGTCAATGATGAAATAATGACTAAAGGTGGAATCATCGGAAAGATAGTAAATCTTCAAGACGATTACATAATATTAGAAAGCGGTCCAGATAGAGCAAGAATAAAGCTCTCAAGACAAGGCATAGGTAGTCTTGTAAATCAAAAAGAAGATAATAAATAGGTTATATTACACCCCTTGTCCACATAAGATTTAGTGGATAGGGGGTGTTTGTTTTGGAGTGGAGCAAGTATTTTTCGAATGTGGCAAAGGGAGTATTGAGATCGCTTATAGCGACTATGATTTTTGTTGTTGCCATAAGCATAGTGATGAGCTTTAGTCTTTTAAGTGTAAAAACCCTAAGTGTAACCTGGGTTGTTGTTACATGTTTAAGCATCTTGCTGGGAGCAGTCTATGCTTCTAGAAAGAATGGCGAAAAAGGCTGGATTGTAGGCTTTGGAGTTGGTCTCTGCTATTTTATACTTATTTTAATAGTCTCCGCAGTTTTTAGAGGTAATATGAGTTTTTCTGTAAATGATTTATGGAGAGGACTGCTGGCTTTGTCAGTAGGAGTATTATCTGGAATGTTAGGAATAAATATATAAAAAGTCTTTATTATGGCTAATGTATGTGATATAATGGCTTAGTAATCAATAGAATGGAGGAGTATGAAATGAAGCATATTAAAACTATAAACAGATCAAGCCTTAAGAACAGTCTTTGTAAGCCAGGATGTAAGGAATGTGCTAATTCATGCCAATCAGCTTGTAAGACTTCATGTACAGTAGCGAACTTAGCGTGTGAAAATTAATTATAAGCTTTAAAAAATTAATTATAACATAATGAAGTTAGTAGTGGCAGTAACTTTTAAGTTACTGCCATCAATCTAGTTAGGAGGAATTTAAATTGGCATTAATCCACAAGTTTACTAAAGGTAATGATTTTTATGTGATTGATGTAAATTCTGGTAGCGTTCATATAGTTGACAAGCTTATTTATGATCTTATAGATGATGAAAAGTTAAGAGATAAAGAACAATTAACAAATGATTTTTCAGGAATTTACACAAAAGAAGAAATAGAAGAAGCACTTTATGATATAAATGAATTAATAGAGGAGGGTATGCTTTACTCTAAAGATTTATATGAAGATATAGCAATGAGTGATAGAGATGACAGCTACATAAAAGCTCTATGCTTAAATGTAGTCCACGATTGTAACCTAAGATGCAAATACTGTTTTGCTGATGAGGGAGAATATAAGGGATGCAGAAAGCCAATGAGTGCGGAAATTGGTAAAAAAGCAATTGACTGGGTTATAAAAAAATCTGGTCCAAGAAGAAATATAGAAGTGGATCTTTTTGGTGGAGAACCGCTTATGGTATTTGATACTATAAAAGAAATAGTTGATTATGCTAGAGAACAAGAGAAAATACACAAAAAGAATATTAGATTTACCATGACTACCAATGCTACATTATTAAATGATGAAATAATGGAATACATGGATAAAAACATGGGAAATATAATATTGTCTATAGATGGAAGAAAAGATGTAAATGATGCAGTAAGAGTAAGAGTAGATGGAAGCGGTAGCTATGACAGAATTCTACCTAATATTAAAAAGATGGTAGATAAGAGAGATAAGTCTAAGCAATACTATGCTAGAGGTACTTTTACAAGAAATAATACTGATTTCTTTGAAGATGTAATGGCTTTAGCAAATGAAGGTTTTAAGGAAATATCAATAGAACCAGTTGTACTTCCAGATGAACATGAACTTTCTTTAAGAAGAGAAGACCTACCAGTTATATTTGAACAATATGATAAGTTATATGAAGAAATGGTAAGAAGACATAACGAAGGTAAGAATCAGTTTACTTTCTATCATTTTAACATTGACCTAAACGGTGGGCCATGTGTGTATAAGAGAATCTCAGGCTGTGGAGCAGGGCATGAGTATGTAGCTATAACTCCTGATGGAGAGATATACCCATGTCATCAGTTCGTAGGAAACAAAGATTTCCTTATAGGTAACTTAGATAGCTTAGACATTGATGAAGATTTAGAGCAAGAATTTAAAACAGCTCATATATATAATAAGCCAAAGTGCAAGGAATGTTGGGCTAGATTCTACTGCAGCGGTGGATGTCAAGCTAATAACTTCAATTTCAATGGTGATATTCATGTACCATATGAGATAGGTTGTGAGATGCAAAAAAAGAGAATTGAGTGCGCTATCGCATTAAAAGCTGTTACAATGCAATAGTAACCTCCCATTTATTGACATAATATTAGCTAGGTATTATAATCTACAGTATGAGAATTAACAGAGGGGGATAAAAATGAAAACAAAAGGCAAAGGCAAAAGTATCATACTTTTTATTCTCTGCGTTGCTGGAATAGCTTTTCTGGCATTTGCGGGGTTCCATGGGTTGGTTATAGGCTCAGGAGCAAACCAATGGGAATTTAAGTCTTTCGAGAAATCAATTACAAAAGGGTTGGATTTACAAGGTGGAGTAACAGTTACAATGGAAATCCAATCTGACAAAGCAGTTGCTAAGTCAGACTTAGATAAGACTAAGGAAATGATTTCTCTAAGAGTTAATAAAGCTGGAGTTGCTGAAACTGTTGTTACAACAGAAGGTAACAAAAGAATCAGAGTTGATATTCCAGGTCAATACGATTCAAAAAGTATAGTTGATAGTTTAAGTAAAACTGGAGAACTAAGCTTTAAAGATCCTAGTGGAAATGTTTTATTAACTGGTAAAGATGTTACCAAAGCAAGTGTTGGTAATGATCCAAACACTGGTCAGGTAATCATAGAATTAGAATTTAATGAATCTGGGAAGAAAAAATTCGCAGATGCTACTGCTAAATTAATAGGACAAAAGATTTCTATTTATATGGACCAAGATGAGCTTACTAGCCCAACTGTACAAAATGCAATAATCGATGGAAAAGCTCAAATAACTGGAAATAGGACAGTAGAAGAAGCTACAAAAACAGCTTCCATAATAAATGCAGGTGCACTTCCTATGCCTGTAAAAGCAGTATCTACTCAAACAGTAGGAGCTCAGCTAGGAGCAAATGCTCTTCCTAATGCTTTAAAAGCAGGAGCTGTAGGTATAGCAATTATATTCTTATTTATGATTTTATATTATAGAGGCCCAGGCTTAATTGCTTGTTTAGGATTAACATTATTTATATCCTTAGTTTTATTCACCTTTGTAGGTGTTGGAGTTACACTTACCTTACCTGGTATTGCAGCTTTATTGCTTACAATAGGTATGGCGGTAGATGCCAATGTCCTGATGTTTGAAAGAATAAGGGAAGAATTGAGAACTGGTAAGTCAGTAAAAACAGCTGTTAAAGCTGGATTCCACAATGCAATGTCTTCAATAATTGACTCCAATTTAACTACTATAATATCATCACTTGTATTATATTTCTTTGGTTCAGGTCCTGTAAAAGGCTTTGCGCTTACATTACTTATAGGTGTTGTACTAAGTATGTTCACAGCTATAGTAGTAGTTAGAGCACTTATGAATTTAGCTGTTAATATGGGATTGCTTAATAAACCAGTTGCATTTAGAGTCAAAAGGGGGTAAAGCAGATGTTTAAGATTATAGAAAAAACAAAAATATGGTTTATTTCCTCTTTGTTAATAATAGCAATTGGTATTGGCTTTATGATATATAGAGGTGGACTTAATTTTGGTATAGATTTTAAAGGTGGTTCTCAGATTACAATAGATTTTAAAAAGAGTTTTAATAAATCAGATGTTGATGCAATTGTTAAAAAGTATCTTGATGATGCTACTACAAACACTATTAATAATACTCAGCTTGAAATTAAGACCAAATATATGGATACCACTAAGGTTGGTAACATTAAGAAGGATATTAAAGATAAGTACAAAATTGAGGATAAGGATTTTTCAGAGCAACAAATCGGTAAGTCTGTTGGTTCTGAGCTTACAAAAAACTCTTTCATTGCATTAGCGATATCTTTAGTAATAATACTAGCTTATATAGCAATAAGATTCGAATTTAATTTTGGTATAGCTGCTATTGTTGCGTTAATTCATGACGTACTTATAACCTTAACAGTGTATTCAGTGTTCAATCTACCTGTAAATACACCATTCATAGCTGCCATACTTACTATAATAGGTTACTCTATGAGTGATACTATAGTAATATTTGATAGAATAAGAGAAAATACTAAGAAATATAGAAAGATGCATTATGTAGAGCTTGCTAATAGAAGTATAACTCAAACTTTTGCAAGATCTATAAATACAGCTTTGACTACATTGATAACTACCAGTGCTGTATATTTCTTTGTACCTTCTGTAAGAGATTTTGCTTTCCCACTTATAGTTGGTATAGTATCTGGAGCTTATTCTTCAATATTTATAGCAAGTCCAATTTGGGTAATGCTAAGAAATAGAAAAGAAAAGATAAAAGAAGCAGCTTAACAATCCTTGAAATGCATAATTTGACGATAAAGTTTGACAGACCTCTACATATTTTGTGGAGGTCTGTCATATTTTCTCCAAAAGTGTTTGTCAAAACTGTAATTTTAAATTATAATATAGTTGTTTTCTATTTTTGGAGGAGTTAGTCATGGAAAAGATTTGGGAGAGCATATATCGCCCTAGTTATATAACTGGATACAATCCATTTATAATAAAAAATATGAATAAGGCCATAGAAAGATTGGTTAAAGCAATAAACCAAAGGGAAAAGATCGTTATATATTCAGGGTGCGATGTTGATGGTTTGTGCGGCTTAGCCTCCCTTTTGCTTGTTTTAAAATACTTGAATGCAGATGTTGAATATTATATAGGTGATGAAAAAAATAATTCGCACAGTTTAGAAACAGAAACCCTAAGGAATCATATTCATTTTCTTGGTGCAGAACTTTTGATAACCAGTGGATGTGGACTAGAATCAAAAGAGCAAGAAATTCTCTGTGGTAGTTTAGGTATAGATTTGATTGTCACAGAAAATAAAAAAGTTAAATCTGATTTAAAATCGATTTACATTAATCCAAGCCAAGAAGGATGTTCTTATAGATATAAAAATCTATCCGCCTCAGGAGTAACTTTTAAGTTGATGCAGGCTATTGCTATATACTATAATATGAAGAGTATAAATAGATACCTAGATTTGATTTTATTAGGTACTATATCATCTGATGCTGAAAGCAAAGGAGAAAATTCTATTTTTATCAAGGAAGGCATAAACTTTCTTAATAATACGAATAATTATGGGCTAAGAGCTATAATGGAATTTTATAATATTGATGAATTTAATTGTGATAGTATAAGAAAAATAATAAATGTTATAACTCCTGCGATTGGAGCTGTGGACAAGAAAGATAATGCTAGAATAGTGGTGGAACTCCTAACAACAAATGACATATCAAGAGCAAGACAAATTACAAAGTACTTATACAATGAAAAGATAAGATAATGATACATAATCAATTAATAATTATTTGGAGGAGAAAAAATGGATTATAAAGATAAAATAAGAGTTATTGATAACTTCCCTAAGGAAGGAATAAGCTTTAAAGATATCACTACACTAATAGGAGATGGCGAAGGCTTAAAAGCTTCAATCGACGAAATAGCTAGTTACCTTAAAGAAAAACAAATAGATGTAGTAGTCGGACCAGAAGCAAGAGGATTTATCTTTGGAGTGCCAGTAGCATATGCTTTAGGTGTGGGATTTGTTCCTGTTAGAAAGAAAGGTAAACTTCCATATGATACAGTAGCTGTTGAATACGAATTAGAGTATGGAAAGGACTGTTTAGAAATCCATAAGGATGCAATAAAGCCAGGTGCTAGAGTTGCAATAGTTGATGATTTATTAGCTACTGGAGGAACTATAGGAGCAGTTGCAAAGCTTATAGAACAAGTTGGTGGAGAAGTGGTATCACTTGCGTTTGCGATAGAGCTTACAGAATTAAATGGTAGAGAAAAACTTGAGGGTTATGATATAACATCTTTAGTTCAATATGATTTGTAATACTATAGACTTATTTCTATAGATATAATATAATAAAAGATATATTTGGCTGGTTATAAAACCAGCCTTTGACTTTAAATGAGCAATTTAACAATTATGAATGAGGAGTGTAATTCGTATGCTTGAGATCTTAATTGATAAAATTAAACATAACTGTAATAACGTAGACCTTGCACTTATTGAAAAAGCATATAATTTAGCGGCAGATGCACATAAGTCTCAGAAGAGAGAGTCCGGTGAACCGTACATAATACATCCTGAGAGTGTTGCTTCCATTTTAGCAGAGCTAGGTATGGATACTAGTACTATAGCGGCTGGACTTTTACATGATGTAATTGAGGATACGAATTACACTTATAATGATATAAAAGATATGTTCAACCAAGAGGTTGCTGATCTGGTTGATGGTGTTACTAAGCTAGACATGATAAGATATAAGACCAAAGAAGAGCAGCAGGCAGATAATGTTAGAAAAATGCTTCTTGCCATGGCTAAAGACATAAGAGTCATAATAATAAAGCTTGCAGACAGACTTCATAACATGAGAACTTTAAAATTTATGCCTGAGGCTAAGCAAAAAGAAAAAGCTAAGGAAACCCTTGATATATTTGCGCCACTTGCACACAGACTAGGTATGTCTAAGATAAAATGGGAGCTTGAAGATTTAGCCTTTAGGTATTTACATTCAGAGGAATACTACGACTTAGTTAAGCAGATTGCTGAAAAGAGAATTGAAAGAGAAAATTACATAGCTAGTATAATTGATGAACTTACGGAAAATCTTGAGTCTGCTGGAATAGATTCTGATATAGATGGAAGACCAAAGCATTTTTACAGCATATACAGAAAGATGGTAAACAAGAATAAGAATATTGAGCAAATATTTGATCTTACTGCTATAAGAATCTTAGTAAATTCAGTAAAAGATTGCTATGCAGCTTTAGGAATCGTTCATACCATATATAAACCACTACCTGGCAGATTTAAGGATTATATAGCCATGCCTAAGCCTAACATGTATCAATCCTTGCACACCACAGTAATAGGCCATCAAGGAAAGACTTTCGAGATTCAAATTAGAACCTTCGAGATGCATAAAACTGCAGAATACGGTATAGCTGCTCACTGGAAGTATAAAGAAGGCGGTTCTGAAAACAAGGAAGATACCTTTGAAACTAAGCTTTCTTGGTTAAGAGATATGCTGGAGTGGCAGAAAGATACTGCAGATGCAGAGGAGTTTATGGAAGGCTTCAAGATGGACTTATTCTCAGACGAGATTTTTGTCTTTACTCCTAAGGGTATAGTTATAAGTCTACCTAATGATTCTACACCTATAGACTTTGCTTATAAGATACATACAGATGTAGGTAATAAGTGCGTAGGCTCTAAGGTAAATGGGAAGATGGTTCCTTTAGACTATAAGCTAAAGACTGGTGAAATTGTAGAAATACTTACTTCCTCAGTGGCAAAGGGTCCTAATATAGATTGGCTTAATATTGCCACTAGCAACCAAGCTAAGAGTAAGATAAAACAATGGTTTAAAAGAGCTAAGAGAGAAGAAAATATAGATAAAGGTAAAGATATAATCGAAAAGGAAGCAAAAAAGCAACTTACTAATTTTTCTGATTTAGTTAAAGGTGAAGGTTTTGAAAAGCTTCTTAAGAGATACAATAACCTAAGAACTGTAGATGATATATATGCAGCAGTTGGAATAGGTATGGTATCAGCTTCGACTATAATTTCTAGGCTTAAAGAATACAGTGCCACTGAAAAAGTTATTCAATCTAATGAACAGATAACAAAAAATATTGAAGAACATATATCTAAAGGTGAAAGAGTACATAAAAAAGATATCAATTATGGAATAACTGTTAAAGGTGAAAGTAACCTTATGGTGAGATTTGCAAAGTGTTGTAATCCAGTGCCTGGAGATGAGGTTGTTGGGTTTATAACTAGAGGCAGAGGTATTTCAGTACATAGAAAAGACTGTAGTAACTTTAAGACCATAATGACTGAAGAACCAGAAAAGATAGTGGAAGTAAACTGGGGTGTTGCAAAAGGTGCTTACACTGCAGAGATACAAGTTAGATCTGAAGATAGAGATGGACTTCTTGCAGATATCATGACGGTGATAACAGAATCAAAACTTCCTCTAAATGGCCTTAATGCAAACTCTACAAAGACTAATACAGCTTTAGTAAATATAAAGGTAAAGATAGATAATGTAGAACAGCTTAAGGAGCTAATGAGAAAGATAAGAAAGCTTAAAGGCGTTCTTGATGTATATAGAATGAATAGCTAGATTAATATATAACTATATTATTAAACATAGCATTTTATAAATATGTTTTGTAAAAATTCTAATATAATTGTAATGGGATGTGATGTCATGAGAGCAGTGGTTCAAAGAGTAAAAAGCTCTTCTGTGACTGTGGATAATGAAATTGTAGGGAAAATAGAAAAAGGCTTTAATGTGCTTATAGGAATCAGTAAAGATGATACTGTAGAAGATTTAAAGTATATAAAAGATAAAGTAATAAACCTTAGAGTATTTGAGGATGAAAATGCGAAGATGAACAAATCTTTGAAGGAAGTAGGGGGAGAACTTTTATTAATCTCCCAGTTCACTTTGTATGGAGACTGCAGAAAAGGAAGAAGACCTAACTTTATGGAAGCTCTTGGAGGAGATGAGGCTAAGAAGCTTTATGATCTATTTGTAGATATGTGCAAAAAAGAAGACATAAAGGTAGAGACAGGAATCTTTGGAGCTGATATGAAGGTAGACATTCTAAATGATGGTCCTGTAACCTTGATATTAGATAGTAAAAAGAATTTTTAAGGAGGTCTTGATATGAATATAGCTAGAATTCCAGTAGGATCAAACTTCGAAAATTGCTACATCGTTGTCAATGACACTACCAGTGAAGGAATTGTTATTGATCCCGGTGCAGATAGCGAAAAGATAATAGACTATTTAGAAAGTAAAAATATAAAACCAGTAGTTATTCTTATAACCCATGGACACTTCGACCATGTAGGAGCAGTAGTAGATATAATGGATAAGTACGGAATAGAGTTTTATATAAATCAAATAGAAGAAGAGCTCATCTTAAAAAACACTTATGTTTTTGGTAATCTTCCAAAGGCTGACCATTATTTAAATGATGGAGATGAACTAGAATTTGCAGGCATAAAGCTTAAGTGTATACATACTCCGGGACACACTCCTGGTGGAATGTGCTTTTTAATGGGTGATATACTAATAGCTGGTGACACCTTGTTCCAGCAGTCAATAGGAAGAACTGACTTTACTGGAGGAGACTTTGCAGCCCTAATAAGTAGCATTACTGAAAAATTAATGATTCTAGATGACTCTGTAAGAGTATTACCTGGTCATGGAGATACTACAACTATTGGTTTTGAGAGAAATAATAATCCGTTTTTAGAATAGTTTATAACAATTCCCTTTATGTAAGGAGCACTTATGGAAATTAAGATAAAACTAAATGATGAAAAATATAGATATGATGTGTATCAGATGTTCAATATTTTCTTCACCTTTCAAGACATTTCTTTTGTCAAGGAAGGTGAAGATTTCTGCGTGTCAATAAATGCTGACAATATGGAACTGAAAAAATCTCAAGAAGTCCTTTATAAAGGAAATATTGAAGAATGTAAGAAAGAAGAAATAAAAAGAAACATTTTTATAGCTTTATCTAAGCTCACAGGAGAGAAATATCCTTGGGGGACTATGATTGGCATTAGACCAAGTAAGAGAGCCCTAAAGTTTATAAACGAAGGACTATCTGAAGAAGAGATAATAAAACACTATAAGGATGAATTCTTAGTACAAAGAGAAAAAGCTGAGCTTTGCATAGAAGTAGCTAAGTATGAAGAAAAGTTTGTAAATAAAGATAGTAACACAATAAGTATTTACGTAGGTATGCCATTTTGTCCTACTAGATGCCTTTACTGTTCTTTTGCATCTAATCCAATAGCTGGTTGCAAGAAGCAAGTTGACCCTTATTTAGAAGCATTATCAAAAGAAGTAGCTGCTATTAAGGAATATGTAGATAGCAAAAGTTTAACAATAGAAACTGTATATTTTGGTGGTGGAACACCAACCTCTGTAGACAATGAACAATTTGAGGACCTAATGAAGAAGGTCTATGATAGTTTTGTTTATAACAGAAATATCAAGGAATTTACAGTTGAGTGTGGAAGACCTGACAGTATAACTGTTGAAAAGCTGGAGACTATGAAGAGATATTCTGTAGATAGAATAAGTATCAATCCTCAAAGTATGAATGATGCTAGCTTAAAAGAAATCGGTAGAAATCATAGTGTACAGGATGTGGTTGAAAAGTTCAACTTGGCTAGAAGTCTAGGCTTTGATAATATAAATATGGATATAATCGTAGGACTTCCTAATGAAGGTCTAAAAGAAATCCACAATACCTATGAAAGTATACTTAATTTGAATCCAGATAGCCTTACAGTTCATGGAATGTCTATTAAAAGAAGCTCAAGACTTCATGAAAATCTAGTTTTAAAGCAAAGTATACATATCCCTAAACAGGATGAGTTAAATAAAATGTATGATAAGACTAAAGCTTTAGCGAAAGACTTAGGCATGCACCCATATTATATGTATAGACAAAAAAATATGGTGGGAAATATGGAGAACGTAGGTTATTCTAAAGAAGAGAAAGAGTGTATATATAACATTCAAATGATTGAAGACAATCAAACTATAATTGCTTTAGGAGCGGATGCGGTTTCAAAGGTAGTGTTTTTAGAAGAAAGTAGAATAGAGCGTTTTGGAAATGTAAAGGATGTTAAAGAGTACATTAATAGAATAGATGAGATGATAGAAGGCAAAATAGCTTTGCTTAACACACTATATTAAGTTTTGGAGGTAATTTACATGTCATCAATACAGGCACCTAAGGGTACAAAGGATATGCTGCCAGGAGATGCATATAAGTGGCATTACGTAGAAGAGAAGTTTAGAAAATTATCAAGAGAGTATGGAATAAAAGAAATTAGAACTCCTATATTTGAACACACAGAACTATTTTTAAGAGGAGTAGGAGAAACTACAGATATAGTTCAAAAGGAAATGTATACTTTTGAAGATAAAGGTGGAAGAAGCGTAACTCTTAAGCCTGAAGGTACAGCACCAGCAGTTAGAGCTTTCATTGAGAGCAGCCTTTATGCAGATGCTCAGCCTACAAAGCTTTATTACTTTACACCAGCATTTAGATATGAAAATGTTCAAAAGGGAAGACTTAGACAATTCCACCAATATGGTATAGAGGTTTTCGGATCTAAGGAAGCTTCTGTAGATGCAGAGATAATATCTCTAGCAATGAGAGCATTAGAAGAGTTTGGACTTAATGATCTAAGTTTAAACATAAACAGCTTAGGATGTCCACACTGCAGAGAAAAGTTCAATAACGCTCTAAAAGAATATCTTAAGGAAAATCATGATAACCTTTGTCCTACTTGCAAGACTAGATTCGATAGAAACCCTATGAGAATACTTGATTGTAAGGAAAAGAAGTGCAAGGAGATAACAGAAAAAGCTCCAATAATCCTAGATTTTATCTGCGAAGAATGTAGTTCACACTTTGAGAACCTTAAAGGTTATCTAGATGCTTTAGGAATAAAGTATAATGTAGATCCTAAGATTGTAAGAGGCTTGGATTACTATACAAAGACAGTTTTTGAGATAATACACGATGGACTTACTGTTTGTGGAGGCGGAAGATATGATAAGCTAATCGAGGAGATTGGTGGTCCTTCAATGCCTGCCTTTGGATTTGGATTAGGACTAGAAAGACTGCTTATGATAATCGAAAATCAAGGAGTAGATATTCCTAAGCCAGTTTATATAGATTTATTTGTAGGTTCAATAGGGGAAAAGTCCAATTTTGAAGCCTTAAAATTGATTTGCGATTTAAGGAAATATGGAATATACTGTGAATGTGACCATATGAAAAAGAGCGTAAAGGCTCAAATGAAATATGCTAACAAGATTGGAGCAAGATTCACTTTAGTATTAGGTGAAGACGAAATTGCTAATAGATCTGCAAAGATTAAAAATATGCAAAGTGGTGAGGAACAGGTTGTAAATCTAGATGATTTAGCTTGCCTTGCAAAATTAATAAAAGAGCAATAGGAGGATACACCATGGGTGAAGCATTACAAGGATTAAAGAGAACCATAATGTGTGGTGAAGTAAGAGAAAGCAATATCGGTGAAAGCATAACAGTAATGGGATGGGTTCAAAGAAAAAGAAATTTAGGTGGATTAGAGTTCGTAGATTTAAGAGACAGAACTGGAATCCTTCAAGTTGTTTTTGGAGATGAGATAAACAGCGAAGCTTTTAATAAAGCAGGTGCTGTAAGACCAGAATACTGTATAGCTGTTACAGGTGAAGTTGTAAAAAGAGAAGCACCAAATAACAATATTCCTACAGGAATGGTTGAGCTTAAGGCTAAATACATAAAGATATTATCAGAGTCTGAAACTCCACCAATATATATAAAAGAAAATTTAGATGCTGCAGAAAATATAAGATTAAAATATAGATATCTTGATCTAAGAAGACCAGATATGCAAAATATATTCAAGATAAGACATAGAGCTACTAAGGCTGTAAGAGATTATTTAGATAACAATGGTTTCTTAGAAGTTGAGACTCCAATACTTACAAAATCAACTCCAGAAGGAGCTAGAGATTACTTAGTGCCTTCAAGAAACTATCCAGGAATGTTTTATGCATTGCCTCAATCACCACAGTTATTTAAACAGCTTCTAATGGTGTCAGGCTTTGATAAGTATTTCCAAATAGCTAAATGCTTCAGAGATGAAGATTTAAGAGCTAACAGACAGCCTGAATTTACTCAAATTGACCTTGAAATGAGCTTTGTTGAAGCAGATGATGTAATGGCTTTAAATGAAGGTCTTATAGCTCATGTATTTAAGGAAGTATTAGGTGTAGAAGTTAAGCTTCCAATTAAGAGAATGACCTTCAAAGAAGGAATGGAAAAGTACGGTTCAGATAAGCCAGATCTAAGATTTGGTATGGAAATAACTGATCTTACTGAAGTTGTGAAGTTTGCAGAATTCAAAGTGTTTGCTGATGCTATAGCTAATAACGGATCTGTAAGAGCTCTTAACTTAAAAGGTGGAGCTTCTATGGGAAGAAAAGATATAGATAGACTAGGCGAATTCGTTAAGACCTTTAAGGCAAAGGGATTAGCTTGGATTCAACTTAAGGAAAATGAAGTTAAATCACCTATAGCTAAATTCTTGAAGGAAGACGAACTTAAGAATATAATAAATACTATGAATGCTGAAGATGGTGACTTAATACTAATAGTTGCAGATAAGAACTCTGTAGTGTTCCAAAGTTTAGGTCAACTAAGATTAGAATTAGCTAAGAAATTTGATTTAATAAAAGATAAGAATGAGTTCAATTTCACTTGGATCACTGAGTTCCCACTTTTCGAGTACGACGAAGAAGAAGGAAGATACTTTGCAGCTCACCATCCATTCACAATGCCAATGGATGAAGATATAGAGTTCTTAACTTCAGAACCAGGAAGAGTAAGAGCTAAGGCTTACGATTTAGTTCTAAACGGAGAAGAGCTTGGTGGAGGATCCATAAGAATCCATGATACTAAGTTACAAGAGAAGATGTTTGAAGCTTTAGGATTTACTACAGAATCAGCATGGGAGAAATTCGGATTCTTACTTGAAGCCTTTAAGTTCGGACCACCACCTCACGGCGGATTAGCTTTTGGACTTGATAGAATGATAATGTTCTTAGCTGGAACAGATAACATAAAAGACGTTATAACATTCCCTAAAAACCAAAATGCATTCTGTTACTTAACAGAAGCTCCTAATGTGGTAGATGAAAAGCAATTAACTGAATTAGGAATTGCTACAGTTAAGAATGAAAAATAATAAGAATCAACATAGCTTATATAGAGAATAGAACTTATTTGTCTTACGAACTTTTTATATATTCGGAAAGGCATATGAGATAAAAAGTCGCTGAAGAGTTTCAGCGACTTTTTTTATGCTTTAGAAACTTATACTTTAGGTAAAGTTGCTTGAAAAAAGCAACTCTTAAGTTTTAGGTTTATAACTCATTACGAATTTATATATGGAACTAGGAAATTATATCTTAATATTGTATAAAATATAGTCAGATGATACAATATATACGGTATATAGGTATACTAATAGGAGTGATAAATTATGGACGAAACATTTGATGATGTTGTAGATGAAAAAAGTGAAAAGCTTAAAAAAGATATATTAGTTAGACTAAGAAGAATAGAAGGGCAAGTAAAAGGCATTCATAATATGATAGACAAGAATGTTTGCTGTCCAGATGTTCTTGTTCAAATAGCTGCTATAAGAGCAGCAATAAACAAAGTAGGAGGCATGATCATAGAGGATTATGCTAGAAACTGCATGGGCATACCTGACGACTCAGAAGCAGAAGAGGGATTAGCTCAGCTCATTAAGACAATCAATACATTTATGAAGTAATTAAGCAGCATAACTATATAATAACCTAGAGAAAATAGACCATATTGTGGAGAACACTTCTATAATATGGTCTATTATTAAAATCTTTAGTTGACAATGGATTTATGATATAATTATTAAAATAAGTTGCAGTATGGAAGGAGTGATTTCATATGTTGCCCCAAAGAAAAAGATATACTTACAAAGAATTTTTAGAAATTACTAAAGATGTGGATAGAGCAGAATTTATTGATGGAGAAATTATAATGCAAGCTACACCAACAGCTCAGCATCAAAGTATAGTGTTAAATATTGCAAGTGAATTTAGAAACTTCTTTTTGGGAAAAGGCTGCAGGCCATATATAGCTCCTTTTGATATAATTTTAGATGATGAAAATGAGGAAATAAAAAGAGTTCAACCTGATATAAGTGTAATTTGTGGGCATAATCTTACAAATGAAAATCAGTTTAATGGAGTACCTAGACTTATTGTAGAAGTAGTGTCACCCTCAAATGCTTCCGATGATTACATAAAGAAACTAAATCTATATATGAGGTTTGGGGTAAATGAATACTGGATAGTAAGTCCTAAAAACAGAACTATACAAATATTTAATTTAGAAAATGATGTATACGGAGAGCCTAAAATTTATTTTGAAAATGATTTAGTTAAATCAAGTATTTTTGAAGGGTTATCCTTAGAGATAAAAAAAGTTTTTGAATAATTATGTTTTAACACTACCGTTTAATCTTTGATTAAACTTTCCATTGACAATTTTAATATGGTTATAAGTTGTCTAATTACCATAAATTTAGACGTGAAATAGCCAGTAACCTTTGATTTAATGTAATCACCAAAAAACAATAAACCCAAAGGAGGTTACTGGCTACGTGGTTGATTATATCAAATTATTCGATAAAATTATAGAGTTTATCAATTGGGATACACTGAAATATTCAGTATTTAAACTAAATACTGACAATAAAGTTTCTAAGTTTTTCACAAAAGAACATTTAAAATCAATGATTTACTATCATATACTCCAAAAAGATAATTTAAGGGATCTAAGTTCTGGTATTTGTATGTCTAAGAAATTGAAAACAATCATCGTAAGTGTTAGTTTGGGTACCTTATCACATCACAATAACAAAAGAAATTTTGAAGTGTTTTTACCAATTTTAACTGAACTTATTAATAAAGCTGTAAATATAGGCTCAGTAAACGAATCGTTAAAACGTTTCGGACCTGTCAAGCTAATAGATTCAACCACCATAAGCATGAGTTTAAATCTTTATCACTGGGCACTATTTAGATCTACTAAAGCAGGTGTAAAAATTCATACAAGGTTTGATTTAAATAATGGGCTTCCGGATGCATTTGTTGTAACAAATGCTGTCGAACACGACAAGACTACAATGGATTCCTTGATGGATACGAAGCACTGTATCTATGTATTTGACAAAGCATATAGTGATTATAAAAAATTTGACCAATATACAAGAGATGAAAAATACTTTGTAACTAGATTAAAGGATAATGCAGTAGTAACTGAAGTCAAAGACTTAAGGATAAGCCGTAGTGATAACAGACTTTTGGATTTAGGAACTCAAATATTATGCGACAAGGTAGTAAAGTTAGGATCTCTATACACTTATCAGACCAAAGAGACTTATCGCCTTATAAAAATCTTAGACAAAACTGGTAAAGAGTTAACATTCATAACAAACATTGATGAACTCTTTAGTGAAGAAATAGCCCTGGCTTTATAAAAAACGCTGGGAAATAGAAATTTTCTTCAAGTGGATAAAGCAAAATCTAAAATTTAAAACCTTTATAGGTCGCTCACTTAATGCAATAATGATTCAGATAATTACTGGAATTATGACTTTTGCTATATTTAAGATTATAGAGAAATTAGTTGAAATAAAAATTTCACTAATTAATATTAAGAGAGCTATAAAAAATAATTTCTTTGAAATTTACGAAGCAAGCAAATTTAAATGGTCTGATATTTTTAATAGCTCCTAAATATGAAACTAAAATATAGTTTTTTTTAAAATTTACATTGAAAAATTCTGAGCCTACGTATGTTTTTACTGGAATTATATTCCTGACTATCGAATAAGACCTTTTTTAAAAAGTCAATGGAAATATTACTTAATGATTAAACAAAAGTGATGTTTTAAGATTATCTTTGGAGTAATTTATTGATAAAAATTACTCCAAAGATAATTTTTTTTTGCAAGCTACCTATTTTGTAAACTTAATAAGGTCGTCTTTCTTTAGTTATAACTTCCATATAGTGATGTCTTGCTGAGCTTATCAGTCTTGTAAGCGTTGATACAAATATTACTCCTAAAGCTAGTGTGCCTGCACTTGCTAAAGTAGTAAGTAAAGTGTTGAAAGATTTTGCGGTATCACCTCTAACAGCTTCATACATGGTATAGTACATGCCTCCGCCAGGTACAAGAGGTATTAGTGCACATATAACTATTGTTGTTACAGGAGTTTTTAGTATTCTTGCACAGGCTTCTGAGTATGCGCTGAAGACTATTGATGAAATAAATAATCCAACTATGTCTGAACCAGTAGATTGAAGAGCTAGCTTATATATAAGCCAGCTTATCATGCCTCCTATGGAAGCAAATATAAGGTTTTTTCCCTTAATATTAAATATAATACCAAAACCTAAGGTGGCTATAAGTGCAGCAATAGTTTCTTTTAGTAACATTTTAGATACCTCCGAAGTTCTTTAACCATAATATAAGAATCGCACCAGTTCCGACAGCTATGGAAATTGCTATAAGAAAAGCTTCAGCGGCTCTTGTAAGTCCAGAAACCAAATCTCCAGCTATTGTATCTCGTATTGCATTAGTTATAGCAAGACCAGGTACAAGAAGCATTACTGCACCTATTATGACTATATCTGTGTTTGAAGCCATTCCTAATTTCACTGAAACTAAGGCCATTCCAGCTACAATAGCACCACTTATACTATTTATAAAGAAGTCATTTATATTAAACTCATTGCAGAGATTAGAAAACAATTTTATTACTATACCTATAATAAAGGCAGCAATGGCATCTTTTATATTTCCACCAAATAGTATAGAAAAAGCAGCTGCACCCAAAGCTGAGAAAAACAGAGTTATCAGAGTGCTATATCTTTTACCATTTTCTATCTTAAGAAGCTCATCGTAGAACTGATCTACTGATAGGTTTTGGGTTTGTATGTTTCTCGATAGATCATTAACTCTAGAAATTTTCTCTAGGTTAACTGTGCGTTTATGGATTCTTTTTACCAAAGAAGTAGTCTTGTGATCTTCATCAGAAACCGTAGCCATTATACCCGTGGGAGTAACAAAGCTGTCTGCATGCTCTACACCGAAAGCTTTACAGATCCTCCAAATAGTTTCTTCAACTCTATAGGTCTCACCACCGCTTTCTAATATGATTTGCCCAGCAAAGGTGGCCACATGTAAGATTTTATTAATGTCCATGATAACCTCATTGTTTTAAATAAATTTTAGTCATTAAATAATTCCAGTTGTATTATAACACATAAATCAACTTAACTTAATTGGTAATTTTACATATTATAATACTATTCTAGCAAAGTAACATTATGGCTGTATTAACTTATGATAGTAGTTATGTTTTAAATTTGATTCTTCTTTAAAATTGTTTTATCTTAAACATTCTTTCGAAAAAATATATAACTTTAGTGCATATTGAAAGCTGATATAAACTTTTTCTTTATAATAAAGCCATGCAGCTATATAATGTAGCTATACCTAAAATAGTAATAATGAGATTTTTTTACAATAACACTGATTATAATGTTTTCATTCCATTTTTTATAATCATATTAAGTTGATTAAATTGTAATTAAAACTTATAATCTATATAAACGAAAGATTTTGGGGTGATAGAATGAATTTTAATAGTTTACAAAATAATGATCAGGATATTTTTAAGCTTGTAGAAAAAGAACTACATAGACAACAAGATGGTATTGAATTAATAGCTTCTGAAAACTTTGCTAGTGAAGCAGTTATGGAGGCAATGGGATCTTATTTAACTAACAAATATGCTGAAGGATATCCAAGCAAGAGATATTATGGCGGATGTCACGTAGTTGATGAGGTTGAAGAAATTGCTAGAGAAAGAGCTAAGAAGCTTTTTGGTGCTGAACATGCAAACGTACAGCCACATTCTGGATCTCAAGCTAACATGGCAGTATATTTTTCTGTATTAAATCCTGGAGATACAGTTTTAGGTATGGATTTAAGCAATGGCGGACATTTGACTCATGGCTCACCAGTAAACTTTTCAGGAAAATTATTTAAATTTGTTTCTTATGGAGTAGATAAAACTACAGAAACCATAGATTATGAAGAAGTTAGAAGAATAGCTTTAGAGTGTAAGCCTAAGATGATTGTTGCTGGTGCAAGTGCATATTCAAGAACTTTGGGTTTTCCTAAGTTTAGAGAGATTGCTGATGAAGTAGGAGCATACTTTATGGTGGATATGGCTCATATTGCTGGGCTTGTAGCTACTGGAGAACATCCATCACCAGTACCATATGCAGACTTTGTTACTTCAACTACCCATAAAACGTTAAGAGGACCAAGAGGTGGACTAATACTTTGTAAGGAAAAGTATGCTAAGGATGTAGATAAGACTATATTCCCAGGCATGCAAGGTGGACCACTTATGCATATAATTGCGGCAAAAGCTGTATGCTTTAAAGAAGCTTTAGAGCCTTCCTTTAAAGAGTATGCAACACAAGTGGTAAAGAATGCAAAGGTACTTGGAGAAGAACTTATAGCTAGAGGGTTTAAGCTAGTATCTAATGGTACTGACAACCATCTTTTATTGGTAGACTTAAGCAACAAAGATATAACTGGTAAGGAAGCTGAAATATTACTTGATTCAATAGGTATTACTGTAAACAAAAATACTGTACCTAATGAAACTAGAAGTCCATTTGTAACAAGTGGAGTAAGAATAGGAACTCCTGCAGTTACAACTAGAGGGTTCAAGGAAGAAGATATGAAGGTAATAGCTGAAATAATAGACTATGCTATAAGTAACAAGGATGGAGATCTTACAGTAGCAAAAGAAAAGGTTAAGGTTCTTTGCGATAAGTATCCATTATATAGATAATTATAAATAAAGAGATTCTATCAAATGTGAACCACTGAAGCTGACAATAGGTTACTGTATCGAAGCAAGATACTGCACTATATAGCTAAAGTGGTTCCTTAATTTGGTTAAGATAATATCTTAAATAAGTTTAACCTACTAATAAATAATAGCATAAATAAATATATAAGTATTTAAAGGAGAGAGTATATGGAATTTATAGATTTACACTGTGATACAGCATATAAACTTGTACATGATAAAACTGCAGGTTTAAGAAAAAATGACTTTTCTGTAGATATAGAAAAGCTTAAGAAAGGTAATGCCAGAGCTCAATTTTTTGCGTTGTTCTTAGAAAAAGATCAATGTGCTGATCTTAAAAATGACTGCCTTGATATGTACAAAAGATTAAAGGAAGAAATTGAAAAGAATTCTTCTGATATAGCTATAGTAAGAAACTATGAGGAGTATTCAAAGACTATCAAGGAAAATAAGCTTGGTGCATTTATTACTATAGAAGAGGGCGGAGCCATAAAGGGAAGCTTAGAAAACCTAAAAGAATTTTATGATTTGGGAGTAAGGCTTATAACCTTAACTTGGAACTTTGAAAATGAGATTGGATATCCTCATTGTAAGAAGGAGTTTAAGGAAAGGGGACTTAAACCATTTGGTATTGAAGCAGTTGAGATGATGAATGATCTTGGAATCATAGTAGATGTATCCCATCTTTCTGATGGAGGCTTTTATGATGTGGTTAAATACTCTAAGAAACCTTTTGTGGCTTCTCATTCAAATTCTAGAGTAGTTAGAAATCATTCTAGAAACTTAACTGATGAAATGATTAAGCTACTAAGCTCTGCCGGTGGGGTCATGGGATTAAACTTCTGTAGTGGATTTATGGGAACAACCAAGGTAGCTAGGATTGATGATATGGTTGAACATATAAAGCATATAAGACAAGTAGGTGGAATTGACTGTATAGCGCTAGGCAGTGATTTTGATGGAATAGAAAACGAAGTTGAAATAAAGGATGCTAGTGAAATGGGCAAGCTCGCAGAGGCTTTACTGAAAAATAATTTTTCTCATGAAGAAGTAGAAAAGATATTCTTTAGAAATGCGGAAAGAATAATAAGAGAAGTACTATAGATAGGTTACAGGGGATTATTTTATGAATGACTTAAGTGGAAAAGTGATTATGGTAACTGGAGCATCCAAGGGAATTGGCAAGGAGATAGCTATTAGTCTAGCTTCCAAGGGAGCATCCTTAGTGGTTAATTACAATAAGGATGAGCAAGGTGCTAAAGAAGTTGTTGAACTTATTAAAGCAAATGGTGGTTATGCTGTAGCATGCCAAGGAGACGTAGGGAAATATGTAGAAGCAGAGAGGCTTATAGAATTTACTATAAAAACCTTTGGAAAGCTAGATGTTCTTGTGAACAATGCAGGGATATCTTCTATAGGATTACTTATGGATATAAGTGAGAAAGAAATTAATAAGCTTATAGATACTAACATAAAGGGAGTTATATATACATCGAAGCTTGCTATTCCACATTTCTTGAGTAAGGGAAAAGGAAATATAGTTAATATATCTTCTATATGGGGCAAGAGTGGAGCTGCTTGTGAAGTTGTTTATAGTGCAACTAAGGGAGCAATAAATAGCTTTACTAAGGCTTTAGCTAAAGAACTGGCACCATCAAGCATAAGAGTTAATGGCGTTGCTCCAGGGGTTATAAATACAGCTATGAACAAATGGTTATCAGAAGATGAAGCAGCTGAACTTACAGAGGAAATACCTATGGGAAGATTTGGTGAAGGAAGTGAAGTGGCAGAAGTGGTAAGTTTTCTTTGCTCTGAGCAGTCTTCCTATGTAACTGGACAGGTGATAACTGTTGATGGCGGTATGATTTAAGAATTTATCACATCAATTTTTAAAACTCATTTTGGTTGTGAGGGAAGAATTTTTAAAGTGTAAATATTACTGCTAGATAATAAAGTTATATAGATTACAGTTAGAAATTTAAGGTGTACTTATATACAATCCTTATTGATAGGACTTATACTTAAAAGTTGATTCTATAACCATATATAATATTATACTTGATGTAGCTTTAATTATTACTGTAAGATATCTGCCTTATATGGAAGGACATTTATTATGTTTAATATAAAAATACTTGATTTATCTAAGATGGAAGACGTTAATTTTTTATGTGCTGTAGTAGTAAGTCGATATCAGGGTAAGTGGATCTTCGTAAGAGAAAAGGGCAAGGAAACATGGGAACTTCCAGGTGGCACTCATGAAAGTGGAGAATCTATAACTGAAACCGCTAAGAGAGAATTATTTGAGGAGACTGGAGCTATAAGGTTCAGTCTAGTACCAATAGCCATAACTTCTGTAAATATTGAAGGTAAAGAATCTTATGGACTATTATGCTATTCTGAAATAAGTGAACTAGGGAGGCTGCCAGAGTCAGAAATTGAAGAAGTTAAAATGTTTGATAACTTGCCGGATAAGCTAACTTATCCATCAATTCATGATAAATTATTTAATAGGGTAGTGGAGTATTGTAGTAGCCATATACTTTAATAATTTGATTTACTATTATAATTACTAAGTAAGATGATATATAAGATGATATAAATAAGTACCACTTCAATCAATAATATATTTTCAAAATAGCTCCTGCTATTGAGAGGAGGATTTGAAAATATAAATTTTATTATGAAGTGGTATTTTTATTGATTTATATATTGATTTAAAGTGATATCTGTATTATTTAATAATTAAAAATTAATTTGGTTTGTTATTCTTCCTCATTAGTGGTATTAGCTAAGGCTAAGTCAAAGAAGAATTCTACTCCCTTAGAGGTGTTTCTTACACCAAATGTACTGTTATGTTGATTAAGCATTTGCTTAACTATAGCAAGACCTAGACCGCTGCTGCCTTCAGCACGGCTACGAGCTTTATCCACTCTATAAAACTGAACCCAAACCTTTTCCAAATCTTCTTTATCTAAGAAAGCACCGGTATTTTCTATGGAAAACTGAACTCTTTTTCCATCTATACCTATAGTAATATTTATGGCTTCACCCTCATTAGTATATTTTATTGCATTAGTTATGAAGTTTGTTATAACACTCTCTATTTTAAATTCGTCTCCTAACACTAGAATATCACTTGTATCAGGATAGTTTTTGTTTATATTCAGGTTTCTTTCAGCAAAGTTATTTGCATATTTAAATAATATGGTGTCAGTCAAAGCTATAATATCGAAAGCCTCTATTTGAAGTTTGTTATTGTCAGATTCAAGCCTTGATAATTCTAGCATATCCATAACTAATTTATTCATCTTATTTGATTCATCAATTATTATATCTAAATAGATATCCTTTGCTTCACCTTCCACTATGTTATCCTTTAGTCCTTCGGCATAGCCTTCAATAATACCAATAGGGGTCTTAAGTTCATGAGAAACACCTGCTATAAAGTCCTTACGAATCTTTTCCAGCTTTCTTTCTTTTTCGATGTCCTCTTGAAGCTTTTTATTCTTGATAGTAAGATCAGTTAAAGACTTTGATAGGTTTTCTGATAAAAAATTTAAAGTGTTTGCCAGATTTCCTATCTCATCCTCTCTATCGGTAACACATTTCTCCGAAAAGTCCATAGAGGACATTCTGTGAGCTACATTATTTAATCTAACTAGAGGCTTAGATATTAAGTTTGAGTAGATAAAGGATAAGATAAGCCCAATAAATATTAAAGCTAAAAATATATATTTATAAAATTCTCCTATGATTGATGAAGCTTCCTCAACGCTTTGAAAAGAAGTCACCGCTATTATAATACAATCATTTTTTGATTTTAGGGACATAGGGCTGATTATAGCAATATGTCTTAGACCATCATTTGAGGTATCCGCATAGATCTTACTTAAGGACTTTCCGTCATTTAAGAAGCTATCTACACCTCCGGGGCTATCAGCAATACTTGTGAAAATGCTATTAAATATCTTAGAAACCACGTTCCTACTTGAATCTGGATTAGAGAAATAACGACCGTACCCATCTACAGAAAATATGCCTAATATGGAGTTGTTTTCATATCCGTAGGTCACTAAAGCTCTTGAAAGCACATCTTCATTAGGTATGTTATAAGAGTACTGACTCTTAAAGTTTTCAAGGCTTTTACTTAAAATTTTAGCCTTCTTATCAACATAAAAACTCTCAAAGAAGAATATCTGAAATATAGCTGCAGCCAGCATCAAACCTACAATCAATCCAAAGGTGATTACGAAGATTCTTTTTGATATACTTTTTTTCATTACTTCACCTCAAACTTATATCCACTTCCCCTGACGGTAGTTATGAATTCAGCCTTATCTAAAAGTTTCTCCCTTAGTCTTTTTATGTTTGTGTCTACAGTTCTGGAGTCTCCGTAGTAATCAATGCCCCAAACATTGTCTAGTATTTGATCTCTTGTAAGAGCAATACTCTCATTTGAAACTAAATAAAGAAGTAAGTCAAACTCTTTAGGGGATAGGTTGATTGTTTTATCATAAACTAGCACTTCGTGGGAAATCTTATTTATCTTAAGGCCATCATAGTCCATTATGTTTGTGTCAGTTTTATTGCTTGTTCTTTTAAGTAAGGCTTTTACCTTAGCTACTAAA
This sequence comes from Clostridium manihotivorum, assembly GCF_004015185.1. Classification (GTDB taxonomy): domain Bacteria; phylum Bacillota; class Clostridia; order Clostridiales; family Clostridiaceae; genus Clostridium_AR; species Clostridium_AR manihotivorum. The sequence goes on from NZ_CP025746.1 coordinate 2,219,899, forward strand.
ACCTTTGGACTAAAAGGTTTGGTAACATAGTCATCGGCTCCTAATTCATAGCCTAGAAGTTTATCATCCTCTTCGCTTCTAGCTGTAAGCATAATTATAGGTGTTGTTGAAACCTCTCTAATTTTCTTACAGACCTCAAAACCATTAAGCTCAGGCATCATAATATCTAAAATAACTAAATCTATTTTTTCCTCAGCATAAATATTTAAGGCTTCTTTTCCATTCTTTGCTTCAAATATCTTAAAATCTTCCTTTATAAAATAGTCTCTTAAAAGGAATCTTATTCTAATTTCATCTTCAACTATAAGTAGTGATAAGGACATAGTTAACCCTCCTTGCAATTATTACACTTTTATTATACATAAGAAATGTGTCAATATGTAGACAATAAACAGAGTTTTATTATTTAATAAATATTTTTATCGTTAGTGGAAGTCATGTTTATATGGTAAGAGGATGGTGAGCATAAGTATTTTTGTAAGGTACAGGTTTTAACGTAAGCAAAGAATAAAAGCTATAGTAGGTCTACTGTAGAATGCTACTTATATATAGCGTTAACAGGCGTGGAGAAAATAGAAAGAAATTTGAAAGAATAAAAAATGCTAATATGAGTAATATCAGAAATTTTTTCGCATTGAGTTTATATTAATATTATTATAAAATGTATAGATAGAGTTGCTTAAATTCATTTGTATAGAATTAAAAGGTAAAAATGTGGATATATTTTATCGTGAATAGACAATTATCTATTTTAAAACAGAATGGAGATTTTTAATGTATAGATTGAACTTAGATAGTAATACTATAAAGCTTGAAAATGGCCTTACAATAATAACTGTAAAAAAGGAAACCCAACTTGCATCTATAAATGTAGGGGTTAAGGTTGGTTCCTTAAACGAAGGAATTAAAGAAAAAGGTGTGGCGCATTTTATAGAGCATATGTTGTTTAAAGGAACTAAAACCAGAGATAATAAGGCCTTAAATGACGAATTGGAGTTTTTAGGTGGAGAGTATAATGCATATACTGATTATTGCTCAACGGTATATGGTGTTACTTGCTTGCATGAAGAGATAGTAAAGGCTATTGAACTTTTAGCTGATATGGTTATAGCTTCAACTTTTGATAAAGAAGAACTAGAGAAGGAAAGAGGAGTAATATTAGCAGAAATCAAGACCAGTAAGGATGACATAGAGGACTTAAGTTTTAAGAGAATCAACGAAATTGCCTTTGAACATAGTCCTTTACGATATGAGATAAGTGGAGATGAAGAAAGTGTAGGCAGCTTCACTAGAGAAGACTTAGTGGATTTCTATAAGAGATTCTATACTCCAGACAATACCGTAATAACTATTGTATCTTCTTATGATCATGATGAGGCTATTAGCATTCTTTCTAAATATTTTGGCAACTGGAGTGGTAAGTTAGGAAGTAGTAGTTCTATAGCAAGAGAAAAAAATAAAGAAGTAACTTTAACTACTTATAAACGAGATATTGAGCTTAGTACAATAACTTATCTATATACTTTGGATCATATTGCTATTGAAGAGGAATTAGCGCTGAAGATACTAAACCATAAGTTTGGAGAAAGTGCGAATTCAATACTTTTTAGAGAACTAAGGGAGGAAAGAGGCCTTGCCTATGATGTATATACTAATTTGGATCTTGGAAAAGATATAAAGACCCTTTATATCTTTACCTCTGTTGAAGATGAAAACATTGAGGAAGCCTTAGATGCTATAGATGATTGTATTGAAAAGATTAAGCTAGAAGAGATACCTTTTCCTAAGAGCACCATTGAGCTTATGAAAAAGGTCCATAAAACTGCTGTAGTTTCCACTTTGGATGATAGTGCTGAACTTTCAAGTTATGTGCTTAATCAAGTGCTTGAAGGCGAGCCAATTGATGAATTTATACATGATATGGAAAGACTTAATCATATAGAGAATATTGATCTGTACAACACAGCAAGGAAGGTATTTAATAAGCCTACCATACACATTTTGAGAGCTGATAAGGAAGCAGAGGAAATAGATGAATAAAATTACCAATATAGAGGTACAAAAGAGAAACAAGAATAGAGTTAATGTATATATAGACGAGGAGTTTTCCTTTGCCTGCGAAGCAGAACTTATCTATAGATATGGTTTGAAAAAAGATACTGCAGTGGAAATAGATAAACTTAAGAGCATAATAGAAGAAGAAGATTTTCTGAAATGTAAGAATTCAGCTTTAAGGGTAATAGAAAGAAGCCACAAGACAGAGAAGGAAATAAAGGATAAGCTTTTTGAAAAGGGTTTTCCTGAACCTTTGATAAAAAGAACGTTAGAGTTTTTAAGAGAGTATAACTTTGTTGATGACAAAATGTATGTAGAGATGTACCTAAAGGAAAAGATAAACACTCAAGGCAAAAACAAGATTTATTATAATTTATTAAGAAAAGGTGTTTCAGAAGAATTATTAAAGGATAAAATAAATAATATAAATACTGAAGCAGAAAATGATGGAGCATATACTTTATGCAAAAAGAAATACGAATCCCTAGCTAAGAGGGAAGAAGATAAGTTTAAGATATCTCAAAAATTATTTAGATTTATGGCATCTAAGGGTTATGAATTTGATATGATTAATAGATTGATAAAAGAGGTTATGAATACAGATCAATTTATGGAGTAGATAACAATGAAAATAAATATTACAAACCTTATACTTATAGTGGTGTTTCTAATTCCTGTTATAACTGGTTTTATAAATAAGTTTAGTTCAGAGGATGCTATGGAGGAAATTTTAGATATAGAAAAAAGCATAGCTTTGTTTCTATCTATTGTTATTGCAATAGTGTATTGTTCTAAACAGGATCTATTGCCAAAGATAGTAGAATATCTAAGTAGTTTGTCTGACTACTTGGATACCTTATTAAATGGTTATAGACAAGTTAGTTATTACGGACTATTTCTTATTCTAATATATCTGACCTATAATATTATACTCTTAGTTATGAGAATACTTAATAAGCTTACAGTTCAACCTGTTATAAATACTTTAAACAGGTATTCTCAGAAAAAAGGGAGCACTTTTAGAGGTGTTATTGGAGCAATATTTTCATTGCCAAGAGCAATAATATTTTTAATAGTTGTTTGTATAACACTAAACTTTGCTAATTACCTTAGCTTTCCTAGCGATGTGAAAAAGTCAATAAATGAAAGCGCAATCTACAAGACCATAAGTCAAAATGTAATAAATCCTATTACAACTTCTCCTATAATGAAGGAAATACCAAGGGTATTAAATGATTCTCTTAAGATCAAAGTAGTAAGAGTTGATGAAAATCAAAACCAAAATGCTAAGACTAAGGATAACAGTAAGAGTAATAATCCTAGAGAAATAGTATATTATAATGGAGTAACCTTGGATCAAGGTATTAAATCCAATAATGAAATTAATCAAGAAGCTCTTAAGCTTACAAGATTTAAGAGTAGTGACAAAGAGAAAGCAAAGGCCTTGTATGCTTGGATTGGTACGAACATTGAGTATGATGACAATAAAGCAAGTGAGGTACTAAGTAATAATTTTGGAGTTCAATCTGGAGCTATACCTACCTTTGAAAGTAGGACAGGTATTTGTTTTGATTATTCTTGTCTTTATGTTGCAATGGCGAGAGCTGCGAACTTAAAGGTAAGGCTAGTCATTGGTCAAGGTTTTAATGGAGAACAATGGGTAAATCATGCTTGGAATGAGGTATTTATAAAAGATGAGAATAGATGGATTACAGTGGATACAACCTTCTATAAAGCCGGAAACTATTTCGATTCTAAGAGATTTTATAGTGATCATAAGATAGAAAAAATAGCAGGGGAATGGTAAAAGTATTTTTCTCAAAAGTTTTAAAGCACAGCTTTGAAATTAAATACGTGATTAATCGATGCTTCAATGAGTTATTCAAAGAATGACTAGAATTTATTTAATATATAAGCTGAAAAGTTTAAGACATATTAAAAAAAGTTAAAAGAAAACCGCTAATGAGAAGTCATTAGCGGTTTTTATACTTATTTACGATCAAGTTGATAGCTTTTTCACAATCCTTATCATTATTATCTAATGCCCACGCCATATTAAAGTAGCGTAATGCCTTTCGAGGACTATTAATCATTGAGTAACAATAGGCTAAATTAAAGAAATATTTGGCATCTAAGTTTAAATCTATAGCTTTTGTAAGCATTTCTATAGCTTTAGAGAAATCTTTTAATTTTATATAGCAGACACTTGCGTTGTAATAGGAATAAGGTTCATTATCCTTTTCTTCTATAGCCTTAATGTAATAGGAGAGGGCTTCCCCGTAATTTTTATTGTTATAAAGTTCATTTCCTTTAACAAAACTACTCATAAAAATCCTCCAATATTTTTACAACAAATGTAATTATTTCTCTTTAATAATTATTGACATAGTATATGAGAATATACATGTTAAAAATACTACTTACATAATTAACAAAAATATTCTATAATATATTAATGGTATTATTTATAATTACTTATTATTATTAGTTTGGAGATGAGAATATGACTAAGTTTCATATGGGACTCGATGTAGGCTCTACCACTGTAAAGATGGTTTTACTTGATAATCGTGACAACATAGTCTATAGCAAGTACAAAAGACATTTTTCAGATATAAGAAGCACTATAATAGCACTTATACGAGATGGGTATAAGCATGTGAAAGACGTTGATGTTACTGTAAATGTAACCGGTTCTGGTGGACTTTCAGTTTCGAAATGGCTTGATATAACCTTTATACAGGAGGTTATTGCTTGCACTAAGACAGTAGAAAGTTATATCCCAGAGACAGACGTTGTAATTGAACTAGGTGGAGAAGACGCAAAGATAACATATTTTGATGGGAATCTAGAGCAAAGAATGAATGGAAGCTGTGCTGGAGGAACTGGAGCATTTATAGACCAGATGGCATCACTGCTTAAAACCGATGCTAGTGGATTAAACGATATGGCTAAGAAGCACTCTGTTATATATCCAATTGCAGCTAGGTGTGGTGTGTTTGCTAAGACAGATGTTCAGCCACTATTAAACGAAGGAGCTAGAAAAGAAGATATAGCAGCCTCAATATTCCAGGCAGTAGTTACTCAAACAATCAGTGGACTTGCTTGTGGAAAGCCAATAAGAGGTAAAGTTGCCTTTTTAGGAGGACCTTTGTACTTTTTATCTGAGCTTAGACAAAGATTTATAGAAACTCTAGAATTAACAGAAGATGAAATAATATTTCCTGAGAACTCTCAGCTTTTCGTAGCTATAGGTGCTGCATTATCTTCAAAGGAAGATAATATAATACCTTACAAAAAGCTTCTTGAAAAAGTTAGTGAAATAAAAACAATGCAGTCAAATGAAATAGAGAGATTAGATCCTCTCTTTAAGAGCAAAGAAGATTATGACAACTTTAAAGCTAGACACGATAATGCAAAGGCTATTAGAAGAGATTTAGATAGCTATGAAGGTAAAGCTTATTTAGGGATAGACGCGGGATCAACAACCACTAAAGTGGTATTGATTAGCGAAAACAACGAAATATTATATTCCTACTATGGCAGTAACCAAGGAAGTCCTTTAAATAGAGTAATAGGTGTATTAAAGGAACTTTACTCAAAACTACCAGAAAAAGTTGAAATAGCTAATTCCACTGTTACAGGTTATGGAGAAAGTCTTATTAAAGCTGCTCTTCATATTGATATAGGTGAAATTGAGACCATAGCACACTATAAAGCTGCAGAACACTTCTTACCTGGAGTTGACTTTATATTAGATATTGGTGGACAGGATATGAAGTGCTTCAAGATAAAGAATGGAGTAATTGACAGTATTCTTTTAAATGAAGCTTGCTCATCAGGCTGTGGTTCCTTTATAGAAACCTTTGCAAATTCTTTGAATATGGAAATTGCAGATTTTGCTAAAGAGGCAGTTTTATCAGAAAGACCTGTTGATTTAGGTTCTAGATGTACAGTGTTTATGAATTCAAGAGTTAAACAAGCTCAGAAGGAAGGAGCTTTAGTGGGAGATATTTCCGCTGGTCTTTCTTATTCAGTAATAAAAAATGCTGTATTTAAGGTTATAAAAATTAGAGATCCTAAGGAACTAGGTAAGAAGATAATCGTTCAAGGTGGTACTTTCTACAATGATGCAGTACTTAGAGGCTTTGAGTTAGTTTCTGAAAGAGAAGCGGTAAGACCAGACATAGCTGGGCTTATGGGAGCTTTTGGAGCAGCAATAATATCTAAGGAAAGACTTGAAGAAGGAAGAAAGACAACCTTACTTGCAAAAGAACTGTTAGAAAGCTTTACTATAGATACTGATTTAAGAAGATGCGGACTTTGTGGAAACAACTGCTTATTAACTATAAACAAGTTCTCTACTGATGAAGAGTACATATCTGGTAATAGATGTGAAAGACCACTAGGCAAAGATAAGAAGAAGAATGACATACCAAATTTATATGATTATAAGCTAAAGAGAACTTTTAGTTATAGACCGCTTAAGAAGGAAGAAGCAAAGAGAGGAACCATTGGAATTCCTAGAGTTCTTAATTTCTACGAGAATTATCCATTTTGGTTTACTATGCTAACAAAGCTTGGTTTTAGAGTTGAACTTTCACCAATATCATCAAAGAAAATTTATGAGCTTGGTATAGAGTCAATTCCTTCAGAATCAGCTTGCTATCCTGCTAAGATTGTTCATGGACATATAGAAGCTTTAATAGAAAGAGGAATAAAAAATATATTCTATCCAAGCGTTGCCTTTGAACAAAAAGAATTTAAGGAAGCAAACAATAATTACAATTGTCCTATGGTAACTTCCTATCCAGAAGTTATTAAGAACAATATGGATGTTATAAAAGAAAAAGACATAAACTTCCTTAATCCATTCTTCTCTCTAAACAATAAGGAAAGATTGTATAAGAGAATAGAAGAAGAATTTAAAGGCTTTAATGTAACTGCAGCAGAAGCAAAGGAAGCAATTGATGCTGCGTGGGAAGAAAGAGAGCAATATAAGAAAGATATACAAGCTAAGGGTGAAGAAGTACTAGAATACTTAGAGAAAACTGGTAAAAAGGGTATTGTACTAGCTGGTAGACCATATCATATAGATCCTGAAATAAATCATGGTATTCCAGATGTTATCACAAGCTTTGGGATGGCAGTACTTACTGAAGACAGTGTAAGCCATCTAGGAAAGGTTCAAAGACCACTTAGAGTAGTGGATCAGTGGGTTTATCATTCAAGACTTTATGCTGCTGCTAGCTTTGTAGCAACTCAAGAAAATCTTGAATTAATTCAGCTAAACTCCTTTGGTTGTGGATTAGATGCAGTAACTACTGATCAGGTTCAAGAAATCTTAGCAAGTGATGGTAAGATATACACTGTATTAAAGATAGATGAAGGTAATAACTTAGGAGCTATAAAGATAAGAATAAGATCCTTAAAGGCTGCTTTAGAGGAAAGAGAAAGAAATGGTTATGTTCCACATAAAGAGGATACAAGTTACCATACAGTTCCTTTCACTAAAGAAATGAGAAAGAATCATACTATCTTGGCACCTCAGATGTCACCTATACACTTTGAAATAGTTCAAGTAGCTTTTAAAGCAAGTGGGTATAACATGGAAGTATTGCCTTCTACAGATAAACAAGCTGTAGAAGAAGGATTGAAATTCGTAAATAACGATGCTTGTTATCCATCAATAATAGTTGTAGGTCAGATGATTCATGCACTTAAGTCTGGAAAGTATGATCCAGCCAACACTTCAGTTATAATAACTCAAACTGGTGGTGGATGTAGAGCAACTAACTATGTTGGCTTCTTAAAGAAAGCCTTAAGAGAAGCAGGATATCAAAATATTCCTATAATATCATTAAATGCTGTAGGATTAGAACCACAGCCAGGCTTTAAGATAACTCCAAAGCTTCTGGATAAGGCATTGATGGCTTTAGTTTATGGTGACCTTTTAATGAGAGTTCTGTACAGAGTAAGACCTTATGAGAAGGTTAAGGGATCAGCTAATGCTTTATATGAAAAGTGGAATAATCTAGCTAAAGAAAATGTTAAGAATGGTGGACATAGATTATTTAAGAACAATGTAAAGAGCATAATAAGAGAATTTGACAGTCTAGAATTAAATGATATTGTTAAGCCTAAAGTAGGGGTTGTTGGTGAAATTCTTGTTAAGTTCCATCCGACAGCAAATAACGATATAGTTAACCTGCTTGAAGAAGAAGGTGCAGAGGCAGTTGTGCCAGATTTACTTGATTTCTTCTTCTACTCAGCTTATGATCAAGACTTTAAGTATAAGTATCTGTCCTTTGGCAAGATGGGAAGAGATTTATCAAACGCTGCAATTTGGTTCATGGAAAGATACAGAAACACAATGAAGGAAGAACTTGTAAGAAGTAAGAGATTTTCTCCGCCAAAGCATATAAAAGAACTTGGAAAGCTTGCATCTAATATACTATCTCTTGGACATCAAACCGGAGAAGGTTGGTTCTTAACAGCAGAAATGCTAGAGCTTATTGAAAGTGGGGTTAATAACATAATTTGTATGCAGCCATTTGCTTGTCTTCCGAACCATGTAACTGGAAAAGGGATGATTAAGGCTATAAGACATAAATACCCTATGTCCAATATAACTGCAGTAGACTATGATCCAGGTGCTTCAGAGGTTAATCAGCTTAACAGAATAAAACTAATGCTTTCTGTTGCTTTTAAGAATCTTAAAGAGCAAAATGAAGTGAAAAAAGAAGCCTTTGAAGAAGTAGCATCAGCTAAAAAATAGTCATGGAATAGTTGACAAAAATTGATGTTGTAATATAATATTACTATAATTTATATGAAAAAGCTTTGAAAAAGAGGAGTAAAAGCATAGAACATAGCAAGAGAGAGAAACCCGTAGGCTGTAAGGTTTTTTGTATGGTGTGCTTTGAAGGTAGCTTTTGAGCTTCTCTGTTGAAAGATACAAGTTTAATTCTGGTTAATTATTGGGATATGACTTCTAAAGTAGGCAGAGACGGTAGCGATATCGTTAAAGGTTAAAGAGCTCTTAACTTATTAGTTGAGAGAAAAAAGGTGGTACCGCGAGTCTTCGTCCTTTTATGGATGAAGGCTCTTTTTTTATTGTTTAGGAATCACATATGAATGCTAAACATCTCATAAAAGTATAACGAGAGAGCTTGTCTTTTTCATAGGAAAATATGAAATTTTTTGATAGCCAAACCTAGCAATAGCAAGAATTTAGAACAGATAGTTAGGGTGAAGAGCAAAAAAATCTTATTAGCCTGCCAGTTTTTTGTATAGATTCAAAAAGGCAGATGGCAAAAAATTAGATTGGTAAAAAGTTCACTGAAGGAGTATCTTCAGAGACACTTTCATAATAATTTAAATTATTTACCGGGAAATTAAGGAGGAATCTAGATGCTAGAAGAAAAGAACATTGCAACTACCTATAATCCAAAAGAATTTGAAGAAAGACTTTATAAGAATTGGGAAGAAAAAAAATATTTTACTCCTGAAGTTGATAAAGATAAGAAGTCATATACAATAATAATGCCACCACCAAATATAACAGGTAAGCTTCATTTAGGGCATGCACTTGACAACACGCTTCAAGATATGCTTATAAGATTTAAGAGAATGCAAGGTTTTAGTACTTTATGGCTTCCAGGTGAAGACCATGCAAGTATAGCTACTGAGGTAAAGGTAGAAAATGAACTATTAAAGCAAGGTCTTAAGAAAAAAGAAATGGGAAGAGAAGCTTTCTTAGAAAAGGTTTGGGAATGGACTGATGAGTACAGAGAAAGAATAAGAACTCAGCTTAAGAAGATGGGCTGTTCAGCAGACTTTACAAGAGAAGCCTTCACAATGGATGAAAACTTAAATAAAGCTGTAAAGCATGTATTTGTTAAGTTATATAATGAAGGACTTATATATCAAGGAAACAGAATAACTAACTGGTGTCCTAAATGTGAAACTGCATTATCTGATGCAGAAATAGAGTACGAAGAGCAAGAAGGAAGCTTCTGGCATATCAAGTATCCTGTAAAAGACTCTGAGGAGTTCTTAGAAATAGCAACTACAAGACCAGAGACTTTACTAGGTGATACAGCAGTTGCAGTAAATCCTAATGATGAGAGATTTAAGCATCTTATAGGAAAAACTCTAATACTTCCATTGGTAGGAAGAGAGATACCTGTAGTAGCTGATGACTATGTTGACATAGAGTTTGGTACTGGTGCAGTTAAGATAACTCCAGCTCACGATCCTAATGATTACGAAGTAGGTAAGAGACACAATCTTCCTCAAATCAGAGTTATGGATGACAAGGGAACTATAAATGAATTAGGTGGAAAATATCAAGGTTTAGATAGATACGAAGCTAGAAAGCAAATGGTTAAGGATCTAGATGAACAAGGGCTATTAGTAAAGATTAAGCCACACACTCATAATGTTGGAACTCATGATAGATGTGGTACTGTAATAGAGCCAATAATATCAAAACAATGGTATGTTAAGATGGAATCCTTAGCAAAACCGGCAGTAGATGCAGTAAGAGAAAAGAAGACAAAATTCATACCAGAAAGATTTGAAAAAATCTACTTTAACTGGATGGAAAATATTCAAGATTGGTGTATATCAAGACAATTATGGTGGGGCCATAGAATACCAGTATGGTATTGTAAGGACTGTGGAGAGATAATAGTTTCAGAAGAAACTCCAACTTCATGTTCAAAATGTCATTCTGAAAGTTTATATCAAGAAACAGATGTACTTGATACTTGGTTCTCATCTGCCTTATGGCCTTTCTCAACTCTTGGATGGCCAGATAATACTGAAGATTTAAAGTACTTCTATCCAACAAGTACTTTAGTTACTGGGTACGATATAATATTCTTCTGGGTTGCAAGAATGATATTCTCAGGTCTTCACAACATGGGAGAAGTTCCATTTGAGAATGTATTGATTCACGGAATCATAAGAGACTCAGAAGGAAGAAAGATGAGTAAGTCTCTTGGCAATGGTGTAGATCCATTGGATGTAATCGAAACTTACGGTGCAGATGCTTTAAGATTTATGCTTGTAAATGGTAATGCTCCAGGTAATGATATTAGATTCTACCCAGAAAAGGTTGAATCAGCTAGAAACTTTGCAAACAAGATATGGAATGCTTCAAGATTTGTTATGATGAATCTTGATAGAGAGCTTATGGATAAATATAAGGATTGTACAGAATACAGCTTAGCTGACAGATATATTTTATCAAAGCTTAACACTATAGTTAAGGAAGTAACTGACAACATTGAAAACTTTGAGCTTGGTATAGCATTACAAAAGGTTTATGACTTTATGTGGACTGAGCTTTGTGACTGGTATATAGAGCTTGCAAAACCTGTTCTATATGGTAACGATGAAAAGTCAAAGGGTGTTGTATATAATGTATTGTTCAAGGTCCTTACAACTGGACTACAGCTTTTACATCCAGTTATGCCTTTTATAACTGAAGAAATATACACTCACTTAGATGCAGAGTACGAATCAATAACTATATCAAAGTGGCCTGTATATGATGAAAAGCTTCATGATGACATTGCAGAAAAGGATATGACTTTCATAATAGAAGCAATTAAATCATTAAGAAACGTAAGAGCAGAGATGAATGTACCTCCATCAAGAAAAGCTAAGGTTATAGCTTATATAGCTGAGGAAAGTAAGAGAGCTTTCGAAAACGGTAGATCATATATAGAAAAGCTAGCTTCAGCTTCAGAAGTTATATTTATAGGAGATAAAAAGGAAGTTCCTGAAAATGCTGTTTCTGTTGTAGTTCAAGGCGGAGAGTTATTCATGCCTTTACTTGATCTAGTTGATAGAGAAAAGGAATTAGAAAGACTAAACAAAGAAAAAGCTAAGCTTGAAGGTGAAATACAAAGAGTAGAAAAGAAGGTTAACAATCCAGGCTTTGTAAACAAGGCTCCTAAGGAAGTTGTAGATGCTGAAAGAGCAAAGGGCGACAAGTATAAAGAAATGCTTGAAGCAGTACTTGCAAGAATTAGCTCACTTTAATAGGTAATTGCTATGAATTATGAAGAAGCTATAAGATATATAACTGAAACTGCAAAGTTTGGAAGTAATTATGGTTTAGAGAGGACTGAGAAGCTGTTAGAGCTTCTTGGTTCTCCTCATAAAAAGCTTAAGGCCATACATATTGCTGGAACAAATGGAAAAGGTTCAACCACTTCAATGATAACTTCTATATTAATGGAAGCTGGATTTAAAGTTGGAATGTATACCTCACCTTATATTGAAGAATTTGAAGAAAGAATTCAGATAGATAAGAATAATATTTCAAAGGATGATTTAGCTAAAGTAGTATCAGAAGTAAAGATAGCAGTAGATGAAGTAATAAGCTTAGGTTATGATAGTCCAACAGAATTCGAAATAATAACTGCAGCAATGTTTAAACATTTTTATGATGAAGCTGTAGATTATGCTGTTGTAGAGGTTGGACTTGGTGGCAGACTTGATTCGACTAATGTAGTAACTCCTATACTTTCAGTGGTAACTTCAATAAGCTATGATCACATGAATATATTAGGAAATACTTTATCTGAGATAGCAGGTGAAAAAGCTGGTATTATAAAACCTAATATTCCCGTAGTTTCATATCCTCAAGTAGATGAAGCTATGAAGGTTATAGAAACAGTTGCAGCTGAAAGAAAGTCTATTTTATATAAAGTAGAGTATACCTGGGCAAAGCTTATAAATCCAAAGGAGAAAGATAACTCTCAAAGTATCCTGATTGAAACTGATAAAGAGAGCTATGAGCTTAAACTATCACTTCTTGGTATGCACCAATTGTTAAACTGTGCAGTGGCTATAAAAGCTATGGAAGTACTTAAGGATATTGGTGTAGAGATAACCAAGGAACATATAATAAGAGCACTAGCTAAGGTAAGATGGAGTGGAAGGCTGGAAGTGATGAATACCTCTCCACTAGTAGTTATTGATGGTGCACATAACATTGATGGTGTAACCAAGCTTGTTGAAAGTGTAAATACATATTTTGATTATAAAAAATTGAAGGTTATAGTAGGAATACTTGGAGATAAGCAGGTTAGTAGTATGATAGAAGCTATCAGTAAAATAGCAGATTCAGCTATAGTTACATCCCCTCATAATGATAGAGCAGAGTCGTCAAAGGTAATAAAGCAATTATTGGATCAAAATGGAGTAGATAGCGAGATCATTGAAGACTATGAACAGTCCTTTAAAAAGGCTCTTGAAACTTCTAATAAGGATGATTTAATACTTGTTTGTGGCTCGCTGTATATGATTGGTGATATGAGAAGAGTTATAAGAAATACCTTTAGCAAAAGTAATTGAATATAATATTAAAGATGTATCTATTAAATTATAAATATATATTCAAAATTAGTACTTAATCTAACAGTAGATTTTGAATATATAAAGTATATTTTTATGATACATCTTTTTTTCTTATAAGCATATTTTTTTATATGTTTACTGCTAAGTATGATATAAAAACCAATATCCGAGATTAATGAATATTTTGAATTTCTATGGTTTTTATACTTTATATACAAATATTAGTTTGTAATCAATTTGTATACAAATTGTAAGCTTTCATTAAGCTTTTGTTAAAATTTTGTTCATAGACAAAAGATTTTGTCGTGTTATAATAGTATATGCTTTTCAATTTTCTAAAATTAAATAATAACTCTTTTAAGCTCAATTTGGAGGTTATATTATATGTTAAATCACGAGAGACCTATAAAAAGAACTAACCCAGGCGAAGTAATAAAAAAAGCTGCTTTAACAATAAAGGAAAGCTATTTCTTTTGGTACTGCTTTGTTGCTATACTAGTAAAATCAATTTTATTTATAGCATTAATATCTGATGATAAAGCAAATGGAATTGTTCCAATGAGAGTTTTTTATTCTATGCCTCCTTTTCTAGTATATTTCAGTTTTATTTGTATTGTTTTATCCTTTGGTTTTTTATTCAGAAACAAAGGACAAACTATTGGATTTCTAGTTATAAATATTTTAGTAAGCGTACTGTATATAGGTGATATATGGTATTTCAGAAGTAACAGCTCCTTTTTAAGCTTACATATGTTCAGTATGACTTCAAATCTGGACAACCTAAGTAGTAGTGTTATTTCTATGATTAGAGTTGTGGATATAGTATTTGTAATAGATATTATTCTTCAGGTGGTTCTAATGCTAAAGAGACGTTCAAAAGCCAAATACCACAGAAGAAGTGTAACTGCTTTTTTACTTTTATTAATTGTTCCAACATTATATTTAACCTATGCGCATTTTAAGATTGATAAATATGACAGAGGTTTTACTAACCAAATGATATTTAGAAAAAGCTGGTCACCTAATCAGACCATGTCAAACTTAACACCCTTAGGATATCATATTTTTGATTCCTATAATTTCTATGTAGAAAGTAAGCCTTATGTAATATCAAGTAGTGAGCAAAAGAATATACAAAAATGGTTTGATGATAAAAAGGAAAATTTACCTGACAATCAATACAAAGGAATGTTTAAGGGGAAGAATCTTTTAGTGGTTCAATGGGAATCTCTTGAAAACTTTGTTATTAATCAAAAATTAGAAGGTCAGGAGATCACTCCAACTTTAAATAAATTATTATCTAACAGTATATACTTTAACAATTTCTATGAACAGACCTATAACGGAACAAGTTCCGATGGTGAGCTTATAACAGAAACTTCGGCGTTTCCAGTTAGAGAAGGAGCAACCTTCTTTAGATATCCTAATAATACTTATCAGTATTCCTTGCCAAACGTTATGAAGAGCTTAGGATATAATACTTTTGCTTCTCATCCAGACAAGGGTTCATACTGGAACTGGATGCCTGCGCTTAGATCAATTGGGTTTGAAAAGGCTATAGATTCAACTAATTACAATATTGATGAAGTTATAAATTTAGGTATCAGCGATAAAAGTTACTTAAAGCAACTGCCAGATAAGATTAAGGCATTGAAATCTCCTTTCTATGCTTATACAGTTACTTTAACAAGTCATGCACCTTTTGATATACCAGATAAGTATAGGGAGATAAAGCTTCCTAAAGAACTGGAAGGTACTAAACTTGGAGGTTACTTCCAAAGTATTCAATACACCGATAAATATATTGGGCAAATGCTTGAACAGTTAAACAAGTCAGGAGTACTAGACAATACAGTAGTAGTATTTTATGGAGATCATGAGGGAGTTCATAAGTTCTATGATGATGAAATAAAGAATATTTCATACAAAGGGGACTGGTGGAAGGAAAACAATAGAAGAGTTCCTCTTATAATATACTCAAAAGGACAGAATGGAAAGACAATATCAACTTATGGTGGACAGTGTGACACATTACCTACTTTAGCATATCTTTTTGGTGCTGATGTTAATCAAATGGAAGATAAAATATTTGGACGTAATCTTTTAAATACAAAGAAAAATTATACTGTTTTATCTACTAGACAATTTTTAGGTACAGAAAGTTACCCAGGAGAAAAGGAAAGAATGCTTGAAAGCATAGACTTGGGAGATAAGCTAATCAGAGCAAATTATTACAAAAAGTAGGTGAGGCAATTATGGAAAATAAAACTCTAGACAATAATTCAATAAATAAAAAAGCTACTATGGAAGTTAATAATAATAAATTCCTTTATATAATACCTTTACTAAATATTATTTTTCCAATACTATCTGTGGAAGGTTTAGTTCCATGGGCTGTAGCAGTATATTTCTGTTATAAAGGAATAAAGGCTATAGCAACAACTAATAAGCCTTTAAAAAAATCTATTACTTATTTGGTGATGAGTGGATTTATAGTTTTACTTTACAATTTCATAGTGTATTTTGTAAGTAATTATTTGGTTAAATTATTGATGTAATAGCATTTAAGCTATAGTTAAAGAAATTAAATAGCATAATGAAAAAGCTAACTGAAGCGATGTTCAGTTAGCTTTTTTTGCATATTTGATTTTTCAAATGCATATGAGGGCAATTAGCAGTTGAATAAGATTTTTAACTGTCTATCCTAAGAAACTATTTTAAACTATTGATATTGACAGGGATAAAATAATTTTCACTGACTACTGGGTATCACTTAACTTCAGTAAGGTGAGACCAGTATCTTTTAGGCATGTAATGACGTCTTAGCTTTTCATTTCTTCTTTCTTCAATATTTACAGAAGTATAAAAGGTCTTCCAAAGACCTTCAAAATTTGAGTCATTACTTGAACTTTCAATTCTTAGTCCATCCTCTTTGGAAAGATCAATTATTAGGCTTTCGGTTTTGTTATAAATTATAGCCTTTTCACGCCTTATATCATGTAATATAAAATTTTGATCTGAGAATCTATTAGTAAAGTGAGTTATTAGTATAGGCAATATATTATGATCTGGTTCAATAGAAGCATAATAGCTTAATGGTCCGATTTCCTTAAATCTAACAAAACCAGTAAATCTATGAGCTTCATAAGTAACTCGTCTACAATATTTATCAACTAATAATATGATATCATTATTTTTTGCAAGATTGACCTTAACGCCATATTTGAAGGCTAATCTTAGGTATTTCAATATTATATCCTCGCAGTTATCATATTCGCTAAGATAAACATGGTATACATTCTCAAGAGTATTGGTGCTAAGCTTATTTTCTATAGCATAGTATACTTTATCGAACTTATCTTTTTCAAACTGGATGTCTACTGTTTCGTTTAAGAGACTAGGAGAGTAGTTGAGTTTTCTCTTAATAGTTGAAGCTTCTTTGGTAGAAAAAGCGTAAAATACAGCTGTTAATAGTGCTTCAAAAGTACCGTCATAAATAAACTCTTTCACAAACATCCCTCCTATAACTCACCGGTTAATGAACTTGGTCTATCATTTAATAATAAGATCTTACTGCTAGCATTGTTTAAGTCGTAATTATCAGGTAAAAGTAGCTTTTTATCTATTTTATCGAAAAAGTTTAATTGTTCTCCTTGGTTATCTAGAATGTTTAAGTCAAATCTAGGAGTTAGGGCAGTTTTTACTTTTTCCTCATCTAGTGGAACAGATCCAAAATACTTTCCTTTACAGGTTATGAAATACTGAGCTCTTTTTAATACAACTCCCAGTTTCTTTAAATCTTGAAAGTCTAAAGATGATATCTTACGAGCACTGAGAATTTTTTGTGCACCTCTTACCCCTATTCCTGGAATTCTAATTAAGGTCTCATAGGGAGCTCTATTAATCTCAACTGGGAAAAGGTGGATATTATTTAAAGCCCAAAAGGTTTTAGGATCAAAGTTTATATCAAAATTAGGATTTTTATCATTTAATAGCTCCTCAGCTTTAAAACCATAAACACGCAATAACCAATCCCCTTGATAAAGTCTATGTTCCCTTAAAGTGGGAGGGTTCTTTAACTCTGGCAGGTTTTGACCTGTATTAACTGGGACATAAGCGGAGTAATATACTCTTTTAAGTGAGTATTTTTGATATAAACCTTCAGATAAATTAAGTATATTAAGATCACTTTCCTTTGTAGCGCCAACTATAAGTTGAGTGCTTTGACCACCAGGTACAAATAGTGGAGCTCGTTTAAAGACTTTATTCTCAGATTTACTAATTTGGATACCGTTTTTTATAAGCTTCATAGGCTGAAAAATATTTTCTTTTGTTTTATCTGGCGCAAGTAACTTTAAAGACTGAGAAGAAGGAAGTTCAAGATTGACACTCATCCTATCAGCAAAAGTACCAGCTTTTTTTATAAGTGCTTCGTCAGCCCCAGGAATAGCTTTTAAGTGGATATATCCCTTAAAGCCATGCTCTGTTCTTAGTTTTTCAACTACTCTGGTTAATGTCTCCATAGTAGCATTAGGAGTATTAAAAACTGAAGAACTTAAAAATAGACCTTCTATATAATTTCTTCTATAAAAATTCATAGTGAGATTTACAACTTCATCAGCTGTAAAAGCAGCTCTTTCAATATCATTACTTTTTCTATTTATACAATAAGCACAATCATATATGCAATAGTTTGTTAAGAGTATCTTTAATAAGGATATGCATCTTCCGTCAGGAGTAAAGCTATGACAGATTCCACCGCTTGCTACCGAGCCTAAATCCCCTTTCTTCGAGGAACGGCTTGACCCAGAAGAAGAGCAAGAAACATCATATTTTGCTGCACCACTAAGAATTCTAAGTTTTTCATTTATATCCATGTTATCACCATCTTTATGTTAATAAATATATTATATACAAAAATTGAAATGAGAACAAGTGTTCTTTATGAGTTTTATTATATGAGTATTAATAGATTTTATACTATAAAAACAGATTTACTATTTCATAATAAAATTTATATTTTCAAAGTCTTCTCTTATAAGCAAAAGAAGTTTTAGAAATAGATTTAGGAATGAAGCAATACATTTTTTAAGAGTTACTCTATATAGCTATCTTTAAAATAATCATGAATATGAATGGGTTTTACATTAATGGAAACACTATTTTTATGTGCTAATTATAAGCAATTAAATATACAAATATGAAGAAAATTAGCCTCTAATGATGTGATTATTTAGAATATCCTGTATTTAAAGGCTTTAACTAAGTTGGTTGATGTAATGATGACTTTTCATTGCTAAGGAACCACTAAGATCTTAAGTTATAGTCTGGATATCTAAGGAGGATAGCTTTATGAAAATATTAATAACTACAGATACTTATTATCCCATGATTAATGGAGTGATTGCTTCAGTAAATAACTTATATAATGAGCTAAAACTCAAAGGGCATCAAGTTAAAATATTAACTCTGTCCCATGACAGCAAAGAATCAATTCAGGGAGACATATATTACTTAAAATCCATTGGAATAGGTGTTTATCCAGATGCTAGAATAAAGTTTCCCTTACATAATAGACTCATAAGTGAAATACTGAGATGGAATCCTGACATTATTCATTCGCAAACAGAGTTTTCAATGATGCTTGTATCTAAATATATATCAAACAAATTACATATACCAATCATTCATACATATCATACTATGTATGAGGATTATTTGGGATATGTTTTTGGAGGAAGGCTAATCACTAAGAGGACCTCAGCCAAATTTATTAGGATGCTATTAAACAGCTTAGATAGCGTTATAGCACCTACGCAAAAAGCAAAAGACTCGTTGATAAGCTATGGGGTTAATACATCTATAAGTGTCATACCTTCAGGAATAAGTTTAAAAAATTTTAAAAAGGAACTTTTAGAAGAAGAAAAGAGGAAGATAAAAAAGTACTTTAATATAAGCAAAGATGACAGGATTATAGCCTATGTTGGCAGGATAGGCCAAGAGAAAAATATAGGTGAAATAATAGATTTTATGGATGATTTAATAGGTATAAATAGAAAGATAAAACTTTTAGTTGTAGGTGATGGCCCATACCTACAAACATTGAAAAAAGAGGTAATAGAAAAGAAAATAGAAAAAAGTGTTATATTTACTGGGATGATAAAATCAGAAGAGGTCTACAAATATTACAAAATAGCTGAAATATTTGTTACTGCGTCAACTAGTGAAACTCAAGGACTTACTTACATAGAGGCTCTTAGTAGTGGATGTCCTGTAGTTTGCAAGTATGATCCTTGCATAGATGGTGTAATAAAGCAAGGGGAAAATGGATTTGCCTATAGAAGTAGAAAGGAATATGTACATTACATAAATAAAATCCTCAATGATTATACTTTAAGGTGCAATATGAAACAAAGTGCTCTAAATAAAGCTAATGAGTATTCTAGTGAGATTTTCGGAAATAGGGTGCTCTATGAATATTATAGAGTACTAAAGAATACAGAAAATATAGAAATGGACTTAACCAAAGTAATAAACCACAAAACATAATTGGGATGCCTTTTTTGCAGAAAAAAACCTAGTAAATACTCAATGTCATTAAGTTAAGAAATAAATATTATAGTTATGGAACAGAGTATGTTTACAAATACATACCTGTTCTTTTTTTATAACAATTTACGTATAATAATTTTTATCAAAACATTAGAAAAAGCTTGACAAATAGTTAGAAAAATGTGGCGAAGCCCCTTAAATATAATGTTTTTTAGGAGGTTCGCTCATGAACGAATATGCAGATTTTATAAAGAATAAATTAGATACGGTATTAAAGGAAATGCATGAATACTCATGGTTATTTGTCAACGACCCCGATAAGGATTTCACTAGAAATCGAAAATTGAATTTCAAAGAGATGCTAAATATTTTACTTTCTATTGGAGGCAGTAGCTTAAATCTTGAGCTTCTAAAATACTTTTCGTATGATACTGAATCAGCCACTTGCTCCGCGTTCGTTCAGCAGCGCAAAAAGATTCTCCCTGAAGCACTTAACTATCTTTTTAGTAAGTTTACATCATTAGCAGTAAGCCCTAAATATTATGATGGCTATCGATTATTGGCAGTTGATGGTTCAGATTTATGTATTGCACATAATCCTAAAGATGAAAAAAATCATTTTCAAGCTACTGAAAATTCAAAAGGATATAACCTTCTTCACTTAAATGCTATGTATGATTTATGTAGTAGAACATATATGGATGCAGTTATTCAATCAGGTAGAGAAGAAAATGAATTTCAGGCATTAATTGACATGGTAGATCGCTCTAATATTAATGATAAAACTATAATAATAGCCGACCGTGGATACGAAAGTTATAATGTCTTTGAACATATCATAAAGAAAAATTGGAATTATGTTATAAGAGTTAAAGATATACATAGTAATGGAATAGTATCAGGTATATCTATACCTAATGATGAAACATTTGATATAGAGCATAGTATTTTGCTGACTAGACGTCAAACTAAGGATATAAAGGCACATCCTGAAAAATATAAGTTTATGCCTGCTAATCAAAGGTTTGATTATCTTCCGGTTAAAGATAAAGGAACCTATCCAGTAAACTTTAGAGTTGTTCGATTTCCAATATCAGACAACACTTACGAAGTTATTATTACTAATCTTAGCAAAGAAGAGTTTTCAATAGAGAAGCTTAAAGAAATATACCACATGCGTTGGGGCATTGAGACATCATTTAGAGAATTGAAGTATGCCATTGGGTTAACAAGTTTTCATTCTAAAAAGGCGGACTACATCATACAAGAGATATTTGCAAGACTTACCATGTATAACTTTTGCGAAATAATAACAACACAGGTAGTTGTACAACAGAAAAACAGAAAATACAGCTATCAGGTTAATTTCACTATGGCCATAGCAGTTTGTATGCAATATTTCAGATGTAGCAATGTAGATTCACCGCCTAATGTTGAAGCACTAATTAAAAGAAATATATTACCTGTTCGAAATGGCAGAAAAGACCCTCGCAAAGTCAAAACCAAATCGGCAGTTAGCTTCATATATAGAGTAGCATAAATTTATGCTAATATAAATTTTTTTTTGCAGAGATTTAACTCTGTCTTATTTGCATGCAAAAAAATATACAATATAAAAGAGAAAAGCCAATGGAAAGCATATACACTTTCAATTGACTTTAATTTTGCTGTGGCAAAACATTAACTTAATGACATTGAGTAAATACTAGGTTTTCTTTTTTTCAAGATTAGTACGGGGAAACAGTAAACTTAGTATGCTTCCAACTGCTATTGAAGAGTAGTATGTTATAAGCCTCCATAAAAAAATAGCTGTTATTATGGTTCCTGATTTGAAAAATAATCCGTAGATTAAATAGAACCCCCCTTCAGCACCCCCTTCAGCACCAGGAAGCGGAATTATTACCATAAAGTTTACTAAAAATACCTGGGCAGCTATCATTGTTACAAGGTCTTCAGCATTAAATCCAAAACTTCTATATATACAGTAAGGAATAGAGAAGAAAGCTAACCATTGAAGTGTTGTGAAGATTGAGGCTTTTGCACACATTTTTTTGTATTTTGTTATGAGTAGTGCATTTTCATGGAAGTTTTCTAACTCTTTTTCTATCTTGGTGTAGGTAGAATCAATATCCTTTAATAGCCTGAATTTTTTTAATATCCTAAAGATGAATATTAGTAACTTTTTAGTTAGCTTACTACTAAACAGAAATAGTATAGCCAAAATCATGGTTATTATATGAACAATAAGTCCTGAAAAACATAAATATATAAAGTAGTTTACTCTTGAGTAAAAGTAATTAAATCTAAGCAGGAATGCCATGAGCAAAATTAGTATATTTGTTACTTGATGAATTATAAACTTTATCATTGAGATAGAGCCTGCAATGCCGATTGGAATTCCACTTTCTGTCATCTCATATAGTTGAGCTGGGTGACTTCCAGCAGAAAAGGGAGTAATAGCGCCAAAAAACTGTCCTATTATCTGAAACCTAAGAGACTTAATATATAAATTGTCTATAGGATATAACTCCTTGGTTATTACATATATAACAAGACTCTCAAAAAGCCAAAATGCTATGATCAGTATTATAGCTGCAAGTAGCCAAGGAAAGCTCAAAGTCTTTATTTCATTTATTAAGGTATTTAGTCCTTTAGTAAATAGAAAAAAAGTTATGAAGATAAAAGCTGAGATAATTACTATAACAAGGTTAAAAACTTTACTCTTCATTAAGTTTTCTCCTAGTTCTTCCTAGTTTCTGTGCATATATTTCATCATAGAATTGCTCCCATAACTTTAATACATAATCTTTCGAGTAAAATTCATGGCACTTAGAGGACTCGTTGCACCAATGATAATAGTCACTTCTTTTATCTTTAAGAGCCGATATAGTTTTTATAAAATCCTCTATATTAGAACCTTTTATATAGGAGTCAAATAATATGCTTTTATAGATATCCAAGTCTCTCAATAGTATTGGTATCTTTAGCGACATTGACTCTAGTATAGACATTGGAAATAATTCATTATATGATGGTAGAAACATCAGATCACAAATATTGTAGACATTATTCATTTCATTTCTATCTACTATGCCTAAGAAGCTTACGTTTTTGGGCGGATCCTCTACAATGCGTTTTAATTCCTTATAGCCATCAGTTATGGAACCAAAAGAAAAGCCACCGGCCCATATAAATTGTACATCAGGTAAGTTTTTTGCAACTTCTATAAAGTCCATAACACCTTTTCTAGTTTGTACTTGACCAACTCCTAAAACCACGAATTTGTCCAAAGGTATGTTATATTTTTCTTTTATTAAATTAGCCTTGTCACCATCATACTTATAAAAGTTTTCTTCAGAAACAAAGTTTGGTATATAGGTGATTTTACTTTCACTTATTTTATAGCTCTTCAAAACATCTATAAAATATGGGTTTACTACTACTAAATGATCCACACTTTTGTAAAAAGTAATCATATATTTGTAAAAGATTTTTTTTATAAAATAGGGAAGTTTTAGGCTTTCTTCTATAGTTTCAGGAACGAAATGAACATAAGCTACAGAAGTTCCTAAAAGTTTAGTAAAGGGAATACTTAAAAAGAATTTTAAATCTATAGTGTGATAGTGCATTATATCACAAAAATATAAATTATTAACCTTTATATTATATTTATCTTTAAGTCCAGTCCTTACTAAATTTACTTGTTCAATATAAGCCGATAGAACTCCTTGCCCTTTTACTTTATCAGCAGAAGAAAGCATATTTATGGTTGGCATTAAAAAACCTCCTTCTTAAGATGTTACATTTCAATTTGAAAATATAAATTTTAGTATGAAGTGGAACATCTATATAAATTGAGATATATTTAGTTTCTGTAAAACTCCGATGTATATTCCTATTTTTAAATTTAATTGCATAGGAGGTCATAGTTTTTTATGATAAACAGTAAAAAGAAAACTTATTTGCCTCGCTGATTTCAAGAGGAAACTTTTGATGGTGTATAAAATAAAAAAGGATATAAGCAAAAAGAATAGCTTATATCCAAAGTTATAGAAATTTAATTTTTACAGGTAATTTAACCACAGCTAAATATATAAAGATATAGTTTGGCTTTAGGTAAAGTAGGCTAATCTTATTACATCTTTCGGTCGTCTATGATTCCATAGTAAGTCCAAATCAATTTGATGAAATTCCCCATAGGTTGATATAGAGATATAGTGTTTATTGGTTTTAGGGTTAATCAACAGATTTGTTATAGTCATCCAGTGCCAAGTATAATCTTCAAGTTCTTTCACTGGATGCTTTAATACCAAAATTGCTATAGGAAGTTTTAAGTTTAGAGCCTCATAGATAAAATCTATTGCATTGTCCATGGTAGCTTGTTCGTCTAATATATGGGGAACCAAAGATACCCCTCTACTTTGCGAAAAAGACAAAACATTTTCGCTGAATTGCTCTACAGAAGTAAGTCCAAACATCCCAGGGATTACATACTTACGGACTTCAATCATATGCTCTACAAAATCATTTTTATTAATAATATCCTTATATGGATATAATTTGTTAAATTTATCTGGAGCTAATTTAGAAAGATATGCAGTTATATTCGCTGCAGCAACAGGGCCACAGCCGCTAAGCTGATGAGCTTTCTTTGGAAACCAGTACTGATTACCGCCGTAATGTATTGTTTCGGCATCATGAATTGAAATCTGTATCTCTTCTAGATTAGGATAGTTTTGCATTTTGAAATTCTCCATTGCTACCACCTTTCTGCATAATAGCTCTTGCTTATTTACGCTTTATGTATTTTATATAACTAATTTTCTATGAATTCTGAAAAATTAAAATTCATAAGATGATTTAGTAATTCTTTTAAATACTTAATAAATTTCATTTGTAAGAGTAATAAGAAGTTTTTTATGATAATTAATATATAAAATACTTAGTAGTATTAATATACTATATTTTTGAGATGTAGTAAATTAGATAAATATGCCATAATCAATAAAAAAATCATAATTTAATGGAGTGTTTAATATTATATATTTGATAAAAAGGTTAGTTTGGAAAATTTTGTTGGGAAACTACATTGGTGGAATAAAGAATAAAATGCATCAAAAGAATATTAGAATAGTTCTTTTGATGCATTCAAATTAATATTTTTACCTTGATGAGATTTATATTGAGCTAGCTACATATTCCTCTAATGCTCTTGATAATTGATCTGGGCAAGATGTATCTCTATTACCGCAAGTTATTCCTTTAAGTCTTTTTATAGCTTCATTAACTTCCATACCTTCTATAAGCGAAGATATTCCTTTTAGGTTACCATTGCATCCGCCAACAAAGTTTACGCTAGATATCTTGTTATCAACTATGTCAAAGCTTACTTGCTTTGAGCACACACCAGCAGTTTTATAAGAATTCATTTGAGACTCCCCCTCATTATGTTATTTTATTAACTAAAAGATTAAACAACTATACTTTATAAAAAGTAATACCTCTAATTGTAGTATCTTTATAGTACTGTCATTAGTAATTATACTATATTACTAGGTTTTATAGAAGCGAATATAGTATAAAATCATATTTACTCTAAATTAAGTGATGATGCTAAATTGAATAAATTAAGTAAATAAAGAGGCAGATGCGAAAAAAATTCACTAAAGAAGGTTTGCTTTAGCGAATTTTCACTCATTTGTAAATCTATTTCTCTTCAATAAGTATATTAATAATGTTGTTATAGATTAACGAAGGATTTTCCTTCCATTTACTACATAGGGCAATAGCTTGCTTCTTAGAGGCTACACTTATCTTTAAATCCATAAGCAAGCTATCATCCTCAACTGCTCTAAGGTTAACTATAAAGGTATTGTTTTGATCTGGAGTATAGTCTGCTGAGATAGTAAGTTCTCTTTTTATCTTTTCTATGCTTGATTTTAAATAATCATCTATTAAGCTTAGTCTTTGTGGAGATATCCTATCTTTAAATAAAGTTAATACTTTATTTCCTGTATCTGTAATGTATAAAAGTTTCTTATCATTGCTAGCTTCGTATTTTATAAAACCAGAAGAAATAAGTTCTGTTATATACTGCTGAAGGAAAAAGTAATTAATAAAGCTGTTTTCCAAAACAATTTCAGTTAATTGTGCATTAGATATTGGATACTTAATAGATTTAATTATATATAAAAGCAGAAGCTTGTTTTCAGCAAGTTCTAATGTGTTGTCATTCATACGATTATCCTCCCAATCACCAGTATGTCTATATTATAGCATAAAACTTATTAATTTCTCTATGAAAATTTTATTGTCATTATTTAGTAGGTAAGTGAATATTATTCTAAAGAGACTTCATTATGGAGGAATACATTTGAGAAAGTATAAAACAATCTTAATATTAATTTTAGTATTAGTTGTTGTTACTGTAGCAGCATCTACTGCAGTAAATGCATGGATGATAAAAAAATCCTTACCTATATATTCTGTAGACACCAAGGAGAAAAAGATTTCTATAACCTTTGATGTGAATTGGACTGATGATGATAAGCTTTTAAGTATATTAGACATAATGAAGGAATATAATGTAAAAGGTACGTTTTTTATCATGGGAGGCTGGGTAAATTCAAATGAAGAAAACGTTGAGGAGTTGAAAAAAATAAAGGAGGGAGGAAACGAAATAGCAAATCACAGTTATATACATCCTAATTTTGCAAACATATCTACAGATAGAATGGTATCTGAAATAAAGAAAACTGAGGATATAATTTACAATAATACAGGTTATAAGACAAAGCTTTTTAGATGTCCAAGCGGTTCTTATAATGATACTGTTATAAATACAGTTAAAAATATGGGATATTATTGTATACAGTGGGATGTGGATAGTGTAGACTGGAAGAATCAGGGGGCAGATCAAG
Source organism: Clostridium manihotivorum (assembly GCF_004015185.1). Lineage (GTDB taxonomy): Bacteria > Bacillota > Clostridia > Clostridiales > Clostridiaceae > Clostridium_AR > Clostridium_AR manihotivorum. The sequence continues at coordinate 2,246,805 of NZ_CP025746.1, forward strand.
AATATGAAAGAGTAATGAAAAATGTAAAGCCAGGTTCTATTTTGCTTTTTCATAATAATGGCAAATATACTCCTGAAAATCTAAAAAGAATTTTCAAGAATTTGAAGGCTCAAGGCTATGAATTTGTACCTGTTGGTGACCTTATCTATAAGAATAATTTCACCATTGACAGCGATGGTAAACAACATATGGTTAACTAGAAAAAAAACATATTGTAAAAAAGGCATGAAATGTATTATAATGGAAATAAGTTATTTTCTAATTTATACTTTATTACAAAAAATAAAAATTTTAAAAAACAAGGGAGAGAGGGGTTTAAATGGATAATTTAATGTTAAATAATAAAATTTACCTTGAAGGAACTGTTGCTTCAGAATTAGACTTTAGCCATGAAATGTATGGGGAGAAATTTCTTACTTTTTCTTTGGAGGTAATGAGATTAAGTGATTCTAAAGATATGTTAAATATAACTATATCTGAAAGATTGCTTACTAACTTTGATTTAAGTATAGGTACTGATATAATTGTTGAAGGACAATTAAGGTCTTATAATAAATTTGTAGATGGAGCTAATAAGCTTATATTGACAGTCTTTGCTCGTGATATTAGACCATGTGAGGAGAGAAGTAAAAACCCAAACGAAATTTTTTTAGACGGGTATATATGTAAGGAGCCAGTATATAGGACAACTCCTTTTGGTAGGGAGATTGCTGACGTACTGCTTGCTGTAAATAGAGCATATAATAAGTCCGACTATATACCCACAATAGCATGGGGTAGAAACTCAAGATTTTGTCAAACCTTAAGTGTTGGTGACAATATCAGAATATGGGGAAGACTTCAAAGTAGAGAATACCAAAAGAAAGTTTCAGAAGAAGAAGTGATTAAGAAAGTAGCTTACGAAGTTTCAATATCTAAGATGGAAAGAGTTAATGGGGAAAATGAGTTAGTTGATGATCAAATAGGCGCAGTTTAAAACCTATTTCATAACATATTAAAAGGGCGAGTATTCGCCCTTTTTTACTGTTAATAAAAGTATAAATTTGTTTATTTTCTTAAGTCGTCTAGTAATTGAGTCTTGTCTTTAGTCTTATCATCTACTATTTTTATTATTTTAGCAGGAGTACCAGCAACTACAACTCCAGGAGGTACATCATCTACAACCACTGAACCGGCTGCAACTACTGATCCTTTTCCTACCTTAACTCCTTCAAGAATAACAGAATTTGCTCCTATAAGTACATCATCTTCTATGATACATGGTGTTTTGCTTGGCGGTTCTAAAACTCCAGCAACAACTGCACCTGCTCCAAGGTGAACTCTTTTTCCAAGCTTACCTCTAGCACCAACTACAGCATTCATATCAACCATAGTAGCTTCACCGATTTCAGCACCTATATTTATTACAGCACCCATCATGATTACTGCATTTTTCTCTATTGTAACCTTATCTCTAATTATAGCACCTGGTTCTATTCTAGCATCTATATCAAGTAGGTTTAACATAGGAATTGCAGAGTTTCTTCTATCATTTTCAACTCTAAAGTGCTTTACTTTATGTTTATTATCAAGAATTACCTTTGTTATGTCATCACTTTCTCCGAAAAGTACGTAGAAGTTGTCAGAGCCATACCATTCGATGTTATTCATTTCGCTATCTTTTAAATCTCCATTTACATATACTTTTACTGGAGTAGATTTCTTTGATTCTTTTATAAATCTAGCTATTTCATATGGATCAGTAAAATTATAACTCATTGTATCATCCTTTCCTCTATTGCTTAGATATGTATTACGCAATAAGATTATTATAATAAAACTTACTCAATTATGAAAGGGGTTAGAGGTAGAAATTCAATTTTTATAAAATATTATGGCGAAAGTTCAACATGTAAAGTAAAATATAACTTATAGGATTTTAATTTTTAAATCTATTTTATTAGTTTAAATTATAGAAAATATTATTGTGTAATGTCTTTAAATAGCCATTTATAGGCATATTATACCTGATGATATTGAGCATATAAGCAATTAAACAATATATGTTTTAAAAAGTTATGTGGATTATGAGTGCAGTTTAAAAGCAACTAAAGTACAATGATTTTAACATTAAAAAGTATTGCTGGCTTTAAATTTGTGTATTAATATGCAATTTTTGCGCAAATATATGCAAAAAGGTTGATCTGTAAATGCTTCAGTTAGAATATATTAAGTAGTTACAGATATATCGTATTAGAACAAACGGGAGTGATGATTAGTGGCAAAGTTAGAAAAAGGATATGTTCAAATATATACTGGAAATGGTAAGGGGAAAACTACTGCAGCCTTAGGTTTGGCCTTTAGAGCTGTCGGTGATGGAATGAAGGTAGTTATGGTTCAGTTCTTAAAAAGTAATAAAACTGGAGAGCTAAATTCAGCTCAATTTCATTCTCCTAATTTTCAAATACATAGATTTGAGAAGAGAAGAGGCTTTGTTTGGACTTTAAATGAAACAGAGAAGCTTGAGTTAAAGGGAGAGATACAAGAGGCATTTTCCTTTGCCAAAGCTGTGGTTAGAGAAAGAAAGTGCGATATATTAATATTAGATGAAATAATGGCGGCAATGTATAACAACTTCTTGGAGATTTCAGAGGTCTTAGAGCTTATAAATAATAAGCCTGAGGATATGGAAATCATTCTTACTGGAAGAAACGCTCCCAAAGAGTTGATTGAAAGAGCAGATTTGGTTACAGAAATGAAGGATATAAAGCATTATTATGAAAAAGGTGTAGTTGCTAGAGAGGGGATAGAGTATTAAGATGAACAGTAATGTAAATAGGATTGAGCTTTCAGGAATAAGAAAATTTTCTAACAAGGTGGCAAAGGTGCCAGGAGCAATATCTCTTACACTGGGACAGCCTGACTTCCCTGTTCCTAAAAGAGTGAAGGAAGCTATGATAGAGGCTTTGGAGCAAGGTAAGACAGTATATACATCAAATGCAGGGCTAGTAGAATTAAGGGAAGAGATAAGTAAATATCTAGAAAGCTTTGGAATAAGTTATGATAAAGAGGAAATTTGCATAACTGTAGGAGGAAGTGAAGCTCTTTTTACAGTATTCACCACTCTTATAGATAGAGGTGAGAAAGTACTTATACCTACTCCAGCTTACCCTGCTTACGAAAACGGTGTTAAGCTTGTTGGTGGCGAGGTAGTTAATTATAAACTAAATGAAGACTTTTCTCTTAATATTAGTTATTTAGAAGAAGCTATATTGAAAAGTGGTGCTAAGTACCTTTTATTATCTTTTCCAACTAATCCAACAGGTGCAATATTAGAGAAGACACAGTTAAATGCTCTGAAGGATCTTATACTAAGATATGATCTTATGGTGATAACTGATGAGATTTACAGTGCGTTATGTTATGATGAATACCATTCAATTGCTCAGCTTCAAGAATTGAAGGATAGGGTAATATTTATAGGTGGCTTTTCAAAGATATTTTCAATGACTGGACTTAGATTAGGGTACTTCTGCGTTAATAAGAAGCTTATGGATGATTTTATGAAGGTTCATCAATACAATGTTTCTTGTGCCACTTCTATATCCCAATATGGAGCTTATGTTGGACTTAGAGAATGTCTTAGAGACGTTGAGTACATGAAATCAGAATTTCTTAGAAGAAGAGATTATGTATATGGTAGACTTAAAGCTATGAACTTTGAAGTAAATCTTCCTAAGGGTGCGTTTTATATATTTCCATCAATAAAGAAGTTTAATATGACTTCAGAAGAGTTTTGTGAACTTCTTTTGGAAAAGAAGAAGGTTGCATGTGTACCAGGTAGCGCTTTTGGAGCTGGAGGAGAAGGCTTTATGAGGATTTCCTACTGCTACAGCGATAAGGAATTAGAAAGGGCTTTGGACCTGATAGAGGAGTTTATAAAGGAAATCTAGTACATGCTACATCTATAAAAAATCTTATTAAAATTGAGAGTAAACAGTTGAGCTATTTATATAGATAAGATTTGTTTTTTTACTGATCAACTTAGATAGCTGCTTTAAAGCCTTAATCTTGATAGGTTTGGATATCTATAGGTATCCTTTACGAAAACTTAATTTATGTATGTTCGATAATACCGGCTTCTGGGGATTATCGGGCATGTATAAATTAATAATTTGAGTTGGATACCTATATATAACAAAAAAATATGCTTTCTTGGACAAGAAAAAAGGCTGAAATGAAGGTAATAATTCAATTCAGCCTTTTTATAAATTTATTTAAAAAGAAAGATTTAAAACGTCTTCCATGTCATAAAGTCCTGGATTTGATATTGTGCCCATATAAGCACTTGCCTTTAGTGCTCCCACAGCAAAAACCTCTCTAGAAATAGCTTTATGAGTTATTTCTATAACTTCACCGTCACCGGCAAATATTACATCATGGTCTCCCACTATGCTTCCGCCACGTATAGCATGTATGCCTATTTCCTTATGCTCTCTCTTAGCTATGCCTTCTCTTCCGTATACAAAATGAGTTTCTTCTTCAATAGAATCTTTTATTGTATTTGCAAGCATAACTGCTGTTCCAGAAGGTGCATCTACCTTCTGATTGTGGTGCTTTTCTATTACTTCAATATCAAAGTTCTCATAAAGAACCGGTGAGATCTTTCTAAGAAGCATGTTAACTAGATTTACCCCAACACTCATATTTGCTGATCTGAATATTGGAAGGGACTTAGATTTTTCCTCTATTAAAGCTAAATCTTCCTTAGTATATCCAGTGGAGCATAGAACCATTGGTTTGTTATTCTTTTCTGAGAAAGCAATTATAGAACTCAATGAATCAGGTCTTGAGAAATCAAGTAATACATCGTAAGCTACATTGCATTCATCTAAGTCGCTAAATATTGGATAGCTTCTTTCACCCTTTGGGAATTTATCGATTCCAGCTACTATTTGAAGATTTTCTTCTTTTTCTACAAGATTAGATATTACAGTTCCCATCTTACCGCAACAGCCGTTTAATATTATTCTAGTCATAGTATTCCCTCCATTACTTTACAAGATCATGCTTTTTCAAAACGCTTGTTAGTTTTTCAAGATTTGAGCCTTCCATTTCAAAAAGAGGCAATCTCAAAGTGCCGACCTTATATCCCATCAAGTTTAAAGCTGTTTTAACTGGAATTGGGTTTGGTTCAATAAATAGTGTATTAGCAAGATCTAAGGTGTTTATTTGGATTTCTAAAGCTTCTTTTGTCTTACCAGATAAGAATAGTTCACACATGTCATGAACTTCCTTTGGCATAACATTGGCAAGCACTGATATTACACCTATTCCTCCTAGTGATAATATAGAAATAGTTTGGTCATCGTTTCCAGAATAAATATCTATCTTATCTCCACAAAGAGCTTTAATTTTAGCTATTTGGCTCAAATCTCCACTTGCTTCCTTTACTGCAACAACATTCTTTAGCTCAGTTAGTTTTAGTAGAACCTCAGCACTAATGTTCATGTTAGTTCTTGCTGGCACATTGTAAAGAATTATTGGCGTATTTACTGCAGCATCTATAGCCTTGAAATGTTCAATCATTCCTCTTTGAGAGGTTTTATTATAATAAGGAGTTATTACTAGAAGGCCATCTACACCTATGCTTTCAGCCCATTTGCTCATTTCAATGGAGTAGGCGGTATTATTTGTACCAGTACCTGCTATTACAGGAATTCTCTTTTTTACAACATCAACTGTAAACTTTATGGTTTCTTTTTTTTCTGCTTCAGTCATGGTTGAAGCTTCGCCAGTAGTACCACATATTATTATGGCATCTGTGCTATTAGCTATATGCCACTCCAGAAGTTCTTCTAATTTCTTAAAGTCCACTCCACTTTCATTAAAAGGAGTAACTATAGCAACTCCAGATCCTTTAAACAAAGACATAATTATACCTCCATGTCTAACTAATTTAAAAAGTAATTCACTTTTTATATATTATTTGTTTTTTATCATTAACTCTGCTATTTGTACTGCGTTTAAAGCAGCACCTTTTCTTATGTTATCAGCAACCACCCATAGATTTAAACCGTTGTCTATACTAAAATCTCTTCTGATTCTTCCTACATAGACATCATCTTTTCCATCCACTTGTAATGGTGTTGGATATTTATTACTCTTAGTATCATCATATACAACTATGCCGTTAGAGTTGTCAAGTAAAGTAATAACTTCTTTAATATCAAAGTCTTTTAGAAGCTCAACATTTATACTTTCGCTATGGCTATTTAAAACCGGAACTCTCGCAGTAGTAGCTGTTATTTTTAAGTCTTCATTGTGAAGTATTTTTCTAGTTTCTTTTATCATCTTTATCTCTTCCTTAGTGTAGCCATCTTCGGTGAATACATCAATATGAGGAAGGATGTTTCCTGCTATCGGATAAGGGAACTTTTTAGGAGCTTCTCCTTTAAGACCGTCTTGTAGGTCTAAGATCCCTTGAAGCCCTGCCCCTGAAACTGCTTGATAAGTGGAATATACTATTCTCTTAATACCATACTTATCATATAGAGGCTTTAAAGCAACCACAGCCTGTATAGTAGAGCAGTTAGGATTTGCAATTATACCAGTGTGCCAAGAAATATCTTCTGGATTAACTTCAGGAACTACTAGAGGAACCTTTGGATCCATTCTCCATGCACTACTATTATCTATAACAACTGCACCAATTTCTGCGAATTTTGGAGCAAACACCGAGCTTGCATCTCCACCAGCTGAAAATAATGCAAAATCAATTTCTTTATTTTTTATGTTTTCATCACATAACTCTTCAACTACATAATCACTATCTTTAAACTTCATAATCTTACCTGCAGATCTTTTTGATGCAAATAAGTACAGGTTCTTTATTGGAAAATTTCTTTCTGCAAGTATTTCAATAAACTTTCTTCCAACGTTACCTGTTGCCCCAACTATTGCTACATTAAACAAAGCAATCCCTCCTAAGTTTTTTATAAATTATGCATAAATATAAATCAGGTCTAATTATATCATAATACTTTGTCACGTTAAATTAATTATACACTATTATTTAATAAGCAGATGAAATTTTTTGAATTTTAAATTTTAATTTTCGCATAATATATATGTGTCACTTCATATTAAAAAGTATATTTTCTTTATAAAGATAATAGCTTTTTAGGAGTTGTTATTTACTGGAGATGTTAAAGTACTATATTGAAATTAAGTGGTTAATAATCATAGGCTCTAATGATCTTACACAAGGATCATTTAATTCTAGTAGCTAGTTCATACATATTTCTCTGGATAAGCACTTGATTTTAACATTATTTTTTTACATAGTCTTTGCTTAGATATATAGATAGTGATAGCTCTATTTATTCAGTATATCCGCAAATTGATGTGGCAATAATAGAAAAAATAAGAAAGGAGAATTTCTTATGAGTAAAACACCATTAAAAAAAATCATTAAGTCAAAAATAAAGTCAAATAAGGAGCTAACTGAAGCCGAAAAGCTTAGAGAAGCTATGAAATATGAAATTGCAGAAGAACTTGGATTAAAAGATAAAGTTGATTCAGAAGGTTGGGGAGGACTAACCGCTGAGGAGACCGGTAGAATAGGCGGTATTATGACTAAAAGAAAGAAAAATCTAAAGATACCTAGTAATGATGAAATTCTAGGTAGAAGATAGTATGTAGTACAGTTTACGTTGTTATTATATTTATATCATTGACTTAGCTGAAATTTAATAATATATTATTTAGTAGATTTAGTTTGGGGGATAATTATTAGATGGACAGCTATAATAAGTTTGCAAATCTTTATGATCAACTGATATATGAAGATATAAATTATGATGATATAAGTAGTTTTGTACTTAATCTATGTAAAAATAATAACATAAATTATGAGTACTATTTAGATTTAGCCTGTGGCACAGGAAACGTGGCCGCAATCCTAGGAAAGCATTTTAAAAATATATTTCTCGTTGACTCATCAGAAAGTATGCTAATAAATGCTGATAAAAAGTTTAGGGAAGAAAGAATGAAGTGTAAGATTGTATGTCAGGATATGAGTGAATTAGCTCTTAATAGAAAATTCAATCTTGTAACCTGTGTTCTTGATTCAACTAATTACATATTAGATATTGAAGATCTGAAAAATTATTTTCTTTCAGTAAAAAAGCATATGAGTGAAGACGGAATATTTGTCTTTGATATAAATTCATATTATAAACTTAGTGAGATACTTGGAAATAATGTTTATACATACAATTCAGAAGATATATTTTATGCTTGGGAGAACATCTTTGAAGATGAAATAGTAGAAATGAATTTAACTTTCTTTGTGAAAAATGGAGAGCTTTATGAAAGATTTGAAGAAATTCATGAAGAGAGAGCTTATACAGAAGAAACTATTGAAGATATCTTAGAAGAGTGTGGTTTTGAAGTAGTAGGAAAATATGATGGTTACAAAGAAAGTGCCGTAAAAGAAGATAGTGAAAGAATAGTTTATGTACTTAAATGTTTGGAGGTAAATTAGATATGAAAGATAAAATTATAAGAGCTACGGCTAAAGATGGAATGGTTAGAATAATAGCAGGTATTACTACTAATCTAGTTGACGAAGGAACAAGAATTCATGAATGCAGCTCAACAGCAGCAGTTGCTTTTGGTAGAATGCTTACAGCAGGAACTTTAATGGGCTCAATGTTAAAATCTGAAAAAGAGATAATTACACTTCAGATAAATGGTGGAGGAGAGGCTAAGGGAGTAACTGTAACAGCCTATTCAGATTGTTCAGTAAAAGGGTATGTAGGTAATCCTGCTGTTAATTTACCTCTTAACATTAACGGAAGATTAGATGTTGCTGGGGCCATAGGTAAAAACGGTAATTTAACGGTAATAAAAGACTTAGGATTAAAAGATCCTTATGTAGGACAAGTGCCTATTTATACTGGAGAAGTAGCTGAAGATCTTGCGTACTACTTTACTGCTTCAGAACAAACACCATCAGCTGTATCACTTGGAGTATTAGTAAATAATGACCTATCAATAAAAGCAGCAGGTGGATTTATAATTCAAATGATGCCTGGAGCAGATGAGCTTTTAGCAGATCTTCTTTCTTACAGAATGGAAGAGATACCGCCTATAACAAATATGATTACTGAAGGAAAGACTATAGAAGAAATATTAGAATATATATTTGACGGAATGGATCTAAAAATAAATGAAAGCATAGAACCTTTATATAAATGCGATTGTTCAAGAGAGAAAGTTGAAAGAGCCTTTATAAGTATTGGGCTTAAAGATCTTAATGAAATATATGAAGAAGGAAAAGAAGAAGAGTTAAAATGTCACTTCTGTAATAAATCTTATGTATTTACTAATGAACAAATTGGTGAATTAATTAATACTTTGAAAAAATAATTTGTTGACAAAGTCTTCTAAAGTTCATATAATATAATACGTGGACGATAGAAGCACATGGCTCAGTAGCTCAGTTGGTTAGAGTGCCGGCCTGTCACGCCGGAGGTCGAGGGTTCGAGCCCCTTCTGAGTCGCCACGTGGCTAGATAGCTCAGTCGGTAGAGCAGAGGACTGAAAATCCTCGTGTCCCTGGTTCGATTCCTGGTCTGGCCACCATTTATTTAAATATTTCTGGCGCTATAGCCAAGCGGTAAGGTCAAGGTCTGCAAAACCTTTATGCCCCGGTTCAAATCCGGGTGGCGCCTCCAAAATAAAAACTGTGATTTATCTTTTGATAGATCACAGTTTTTATTTTGGACTTTTTACTTTTTATAAACATAAAATGAAATTATTTATACATATCAAAGTTTTTGATGTGTTAATATTTTTAGAGATAATATATAAGTAGATTAATATGTTCCTATATTTATGATTTTTGAAGTATTTAAAGTATTACAAAATAAAAACCTTTTATTTGATTAAATTGCATTTATTGTAACTTGATATTATGTTATAATCACTTTGTTTACTGGTTATATTTACCTTAATACAAAATAATATTAATAAAGGAGAGTTGTAAAAGGTGTTTTTAAGTAGATCCAAAATATTTATCATAACTAATATCTTAAATATAGTAATGCCTATATTACTTATATTAGGCATATTTAAATTTGGTACAGTGAATCTTATAAGTGCTATTATATACTTATTATTTGTGGGCAATTTTATATTTTTATTATTTAAAGCAGGTTATTGGGAATTTACTAATTATTATATTAGATATGTTCTTATTCTTGTATACTTAGTTATAGGAACAAGAAATTTGTTTTTGGTCGTTTCCTATAAAAATACTGTGATAAATAACAATATTTATGTTTTATTGCTATTGTCGATGATTTCTCTTATTATGCTTTATTTGAACCTATCCACAGTTTTTGCTTCAAGAAAGCCAGAACAATATATAAAACTATGCTTCCCTTTCAAGAATGGTAAGTATATCATAACAGATGGTGGAGACGGAAAGACTAGCTCTCTAATAAATTATCATAATAAGGCTCAGATTCATAAGAATGGCGGATCTAATACATCTATGAGATATGCAACTGACATAGCTAAATTAAGTAAGTTTGGTTTTACAGTAAATAGCGTTCTTACGAGAGAAAATAAGGAGTATGAAATATTTCATGAAAAAGTGTATTGCCCCTGTGATGCTATTGTAGTTGATATAGTAGATGGAATGGAAGATAATATACCTTTTAGCGGTAATTATCCTTACAATGTTGGTAATAGGGTGGTTTTAAAGAAGGACAACTATTATATAGTTATGGGGCATTTAGCAAAGGATAGCATAACTGTAAAACCTGGTGATAAGGTCTTAGAAGGACAATTATTAGCTATCATCGGTAACGCTGGATTAACTCCTAGACCTCATTTACACATGCAGGTATCTTATTGTGAGGACGGATATTATTGGAAAGGAAAAGGAGTACCGATATTTTTTAATGACAAATATTATCCGGTTAAGAATACAGTTATTAAAGTATAAACTAAATATTAGTTTTATCATGTATAAATATATAGGTTTGAGTAGGTATATATTGTATAGGGAACCTTTATGAAAACTTAATTTATACTTGTTATAAAATCCCGGCTTCTGGAGATTTTATGGCATGTATAAATTAATAGTTGAAGTTGGTTCCCTATAGAGTTCCATTACGAAAACTTAAGTTACGCATGTCTGAAAATCTTGGGTTCTTCGGCTTTTTGCGGTATTCATAACTTAATAGTTGAAGTTAAAGCCCTACATTCAACAACATATAGAATAAGACACCAGATAAAATGCTTGGTGTCTTATTTTTAAGTTATCCTATTCTACGTGAAAATGGATGGTAATTTAGAATGTTTTCTATTTCATTTAAGGCGTCTAAAGGAAGAGATACTCCACTAGCTTTTATATTATTTTCAAGTTGATCTGGTTTTGTAGCTCCTGTTATTAGACTACTTATAGATGGTTTGCGAAGAGCCCAAGATAGTGCTAAAACAGATAGACTAATTCCTAAGTCATCAGCTACTTTTGAAAGCTTTTCAACTTTATCAAGATTCTCCTCAGTTAATAAGTTATTAATTTGTTTATCACTTTGATGAGTGGCTCTTGATCCTTCAGGGATAGGCTGTCCTTTTCTATATTTGCCTGTGAGCAATCCTTGAGAAAGTGGAGAAAATGGAACTATACCTATGCCGTTTTTCTCACAAATTCCTATGATTTCATCTTCAATATATCTATCCATCATATTATATTGAGGTTGTATTACTGATAGTGGTCTTAACCCCATAGATTTAATTATGCCAAGAGCTTCTGTGATCTGAACTGGGCTCCATTCACTTACTCCGTAATAAAGTATTTTTCCCTTTTCAACAAGATCACTCAAAGCTTGTAATGTTTCTTCTAAGGGAGTTTCCTCATCATATCTATGGCAAAAATACATATCCAGATAGTCAGTTTGCATATTCTTTAAAGACTTATCAATTTGTTCAAAGATATGTTTTCTTGATAGTCCTCTATCATTAGGTCCAGTACCAACAGGGAAAAATACCTTGCTAGATACTACGTAAGAGCTTCTTTCAAAATCTTTTAATATATTTCCTAAGAATTTCTCTGCTTCTCCTCCGCTATAAGCATCAGCACAATCAAAGAAATTTACACCGTTTTCATATGCTAGTTTAACTGTATTTTTAGCAATATCTACAGCATTACCTCCGCTTACATCTGTCATCCAGCTACCTAACGCAATTTCACTTACCTTTAAACCCCATTTTCCTACTTTTCTATAATTCATAAAACCCACCTATACCTTTCCAAATTTATAATATATAATAAATATAAACCTTTGAGTTAACTCAAAGTCAAGAGTATATAAGATTATTTACTGTAAAATGAAAAGTTAAATTCTTGATTGCAATATTAAATTCATCAATGTATTATTAAGCCTGAAACGGAGGGATAGTCATGAGTTACACAATAAAGCAAGTAGCTGAAAGAACAAATTTATCTGATCATACCTTAAGATATTATGATAGGGAAGGGCTGATGCCACTTTTAAAGCGAAGTGCCTCTGGAATAAGAAATTATTCCGAAAACGATATTTGTTGGATAGAACTTATAAACTGTCTTAAGAATAGCGGCATGTCTTTGGGGGAGATTAAAGAATTTATGAACCTATGTCTAAAAGGGGAAGAAACCTGCGAGGAAAGAAAAGAAATACTTCAAAAACATAAAGAGAATATTTTAAATCAAATTGAAAGACTCAATAATAGTCTTGGGATTATAGACTATAAGTTGGACCACTATAAGCAGATCGGAATATTTCATATTGATGGATAGAGAATATAAAAAGCTAAGTAACACTTAATTTAAGTTGGGACTAGCTTTTTGTTTTTATAATCTTAATAAAGATGTGCCACTTCAATATTAAACAATAGAATTGGAACTTATAAAGTTTAGTGATTTTCAGTAGTTAATAAAACTAAGCTTTTATACACCTAATGGAAAAGTTTTTAATTATAAAAATAGCTATTGACATAATAGTGACTTCTGAATAATATATAAGTATATAAGAAAGTGCTAATATACTTATAAAAATTACTTTTTTAACAAATACTAAATTATATATGAATAACTTGGAGGTAGTATTATGTTTTCATTTATTAAAAGAGGGAACTTTAAAGCAATAAGCATACATGATGTGGATGATATAGTTACTAAGATAGATCTAATTGATATAAGAGAACCCTATGAGTATGAAGATGGACATGTACCAAATGCTAAGAACATACCTATGGCTACCATTCTTAAAGATCCAGAGAAGTATCTTGATAAAGAAAAAGAATACCACATTATATGTCAATCTGGAGGAAGAAGCGCCAAGGCTTGCAGTGAGCTTAGTACCAAAGGTTATAAAGTTGTAAATGTAACTGGTGGAACCGGCTCTTACTTAAGACCATTAGAAAGATAAAACCTGGAGGGAAGATAATATGAGTAAAGTTGTTATAGTTGGCGGGGTAGCAGCAGGTGCTTCAGCAGCAGCAAGACTTAGAAGGTTAGATGAGAGCTTAGAAATAGTTCTATTTGAAAAAGGAGACTATATATCTTTTGCAAACTGTGGCTTGCCTTATTATATTGGAGGAGTTATAGAAGAAAGAGAAGAACTTTTAGTTTCAACACCAGAACTGATGAAGCATAGATTTAATATTGATGTAAGAGTTAATAGTGAAGTGATCAAGCTTGATGGTAATTCAAAGAAGGTAGCTATAAGTTCTAAAGATAGAGGTAATTATGAAGAAACCTATGATTATTTAGTTTTGGCACCAGGAGCAAAACCATTTAAGCCTAATATAAATGGAATAAACAGTGAAAAAATATTTTATCTAAGAAATGTTCAGGATACTGATAAGCTTAAGTCTGTTACTAAAGAGATAAAGTCAGTGATAATAGTTGGTGGAGGATATATAGGTATAGAGATGGCTGAAAATCTCAAAAAGTTAGATCTACAAGTAACTTTAGTAGAAGCAGCATCGCACATATTGTCTCCTTTTGATGAAGAAATAGTAGCTGCAGCTGAAATGGCTATGGAAAAAAATAAAATCAATTTGCAATTAAACAGTAAAGTAATTAGTTTCAAAGAGGTAGAGGATGGAATAGAAGCTTACCTTAATAACGGAAATATCCTAAAAGCTGATATAGTAGTTTCTGCAATTGGAGTGAGTCCTGATACTGAATTCTTGAAAGACTCAGGAATAGCATTAGGCGAGAGAGGTCATATACTAATCAATAATAGAATGGAGACAAATCTAGAAGGGGTGTATGCTGGTGGAGATGCTGTGGAAGTAATTGATTTTGTAAATGGAAATAAAACTGCTATACCATTGGCTGGTCCTGCTAACAAACAAGGAAGAATTATTGCAGATAATATATGTGGAGTTCCATCCATATATAAAAATACTCAGGGTACCACAGTAATAAAGGTATTTGATTTAGCTTTAGCAGCTACTGGCAATAATGAGAGAATTCTTGAAAGCCTTGATATACCACATCATTCACTGATAGTTCATCCATTTAGTCATGCAGGGTATTATCCAGGGGCACAGCAAATGACATTAAAATTAATTTTTAATGATGAAGGAAAGATATTAGGCGCTCAGGCAGCAGGAAGAGAAGGAGTAGATAAGAGAATTGATGTTATAGCAACAGCTATAAGGTATGGAGGAACAGTCTACGACTTAACTGAGCTTGAACTATCTTATGCACCACCTTTTGGATCAGCAAAAGATGCTGTTAATTTCTCTGGCTATGTTGCAGAGAACTATCTTACTGAGAAGAGCGAGTTGGTTCATCCAAGAGAGTTAAAGAAGATAAAACCAGAGGATAATATTGTAGTATTGGATGTTAGAACGGAAGAAGAAAGAGCTTTAGGAAAAATAGAAAACTCTATAGGTATAAATGTTAATGAACTTAGAAATAGACTAAATGAATTAGATAAGGATAAGGAATATTGGCTTCACTGTGCTGTAGGAATTAGATCCTATATTGCCGAACGAATATTGAAGCAAAATGGATTTAAGTGTAAAAATATAACTGGTGGGTATAAAGCTATAAGGCTTATGGAATACGCAACTAGAGAGGTGTTATAAGTTTATATTATTAAGACTTAAATTTTTATCTAGTATGATAGTTTTTTGAAACTTGGAGAATAATTACATTTGTATTTAATATAAAATCTTATAGTGTTAAAGCTTTAGATATTACCAGGAGAAATAATGTTATTTGCTCATTATATGAGTATAGAAAATTGAATTATATAAGATATAGCGTGAAGAGGTATATGTTCAAATGATTAATTTTTATTTGAACTAAAAGAGAGGCGGTAAAATATGCTTGATAAAGCAAAAGAGGTTTCAGAGGTCTTAAAAGTACTTTCAAATGAAAATAGGCTTATGATTGTATGTCATTTAATCGAAAAACCAATGACAGTAAGTGAACTCAATGAAAGTCTTAGTAATTTGACTCAGTCAGCTATTTCTCAGCATTTGGCTATGCTTAAGGCTCATAAAATAGTTGATTATAATAAAAAAGGGCTTACATGTACCTATTTCATTTTAGATGAAAGGGTAAGTAAACTTGTTGAGCTATTAAGAGATAATTATTGCTAAGATATATTAAGAATCCTATTAGAGCTTAGAGCTTTGATAGGATTTTTATTAATTTAATATTTTATAAAAAGTAGGCAAGTGATATAATTAGACTTTATTACAAAGGAAGAATACATATATGCTAATTATATAGCAATAATTTAATACAAAAATTTGAAAGTGAGGAATGAACTAAGATGTCAAAGGATACAGCACTTATGATTGTAGATGTACAAGTTGCTATGTTTTCTTATGAAGATCAAGCTTTGTACAACGGTGAAAAGGTATTAGATAATATAGTATTTTTGCTTGAAAAAGCAAGAAAGTCTGATATACCAGTAATTTTTATACAGCATACAAGCGAGGAAGATGATGAATACAATAGAGCAAAACCAACGTGGCATATTCACCCTAGAATAGCACCATTAAAAAGTGAAACTGTAGTAGAAAAAACTACTTGGGATTCTTTTTATAAAACTAGGCTTGAAGAAGTTCTGCAGGAAAAGGGAATAAAGAGGCTAATAATAGTGGGAATGCAAACAGAATTTTGTTTAGATACTACTTGTAGAGCGGCATATAGCAAGGGGTATCATGAAAATGTACTAGTAAGAGATGCTAACTCCACCTTTGATGGGCCAGTACTTACTGCTGATAAGATAGTGGAGCATCACAATACTCTTTTAGGTGGAAGGTTTGTAAAGTCCATGTATACTGATGAAATTGAATTTTCATAGTGATTAGTTTGGAAACATATTGAAGTTAAATGCAACCTGAAACTTATTGGTATGCTAGATTTTTTAGATATTAATTTACAAAGACAGATGTACAAAAAAAGCTCACTTAAGTGAGCTTTTTTACTTTATAGGAATAATAACCTACTGGATATATATTTAATGCCTTGGTTGGAATAACGGTTTTCCTGAATTAATATTTTATAAAAACATAGTGTCATGGTATAATTTAACTATAATTGATTTATGTTACAATAAATGTGGTGATATAAATAAAGATATCGGCCTATTGATTGTGGATTACTACTATAGTTTTATTATGAAAAACAAAACTTAATAGGAATAATGGAGGGTAACTATTAATATGGACTTAAGAGTATTGGTTGTAGAGGATGAAATATCAATTAATGATATATTGGTTTCTGCTTTAATAGCGGATGGATATAAGGTTAAGAGTGCTTTTTCATCTAAAGAAGCTAGAAAGATATTAGAAAGTTTTATTCCTGATATAACCCTTCTTGATATAAATTTGCCAGATGAAAATGGCTTTGAACTCTGTAAATTTATTAATAAAAAATTCTATATACCAATAATAATGATAACGGCTAGGAACGATATAGTCGATAAGGTCTTAGGTTTAGAACTTGGTGCAGATGATTATATAACTAAACCTTTTCATATAAAAGAAGTATTGGCTAGGGTTAAAGTTGCTCTAAGAAGGGTGGAAAGATACAAATCTTTTAGTAATACAAAATACATTGAATTGAGTGGATCTGTAAAAATAGATATTGAAGCAAGGGTTGTAATTAAAGTAAACTCAGAGGTAAAGTTAAAGCCTCAAGAATATGACTTGCTAGAGTTTTTTGTTAAGAATCGAAATAGAGTATTTTCTAGAGAAGAACTTTTAGACAAAGTTTGGGGCTTAGATTATGAAGGTGATTTTAGAACCGTTGATGTTCATGTTAGGAGACTTAGAAGTAAGTTGGATGATAAGAGCAGTAAGTCATTGATAGAAACAGTATTCGGGGTTGGTTATGTAATGAGAGGTTATGATGAAAATAAAATTTAAATTTACATTAGCGATATCAATAATTTTGATTGCTTTTTCATTAATCTTAAATATATTGATAAGGCAAGTGCTGGTTTATAATATGGAAAACAGCATTTCAAGATCCATGGAAGATATAATGAAAAGTTCGAGAGAATATGTAAAGTATAGGCTAATGGTAAATGATAAGCTATCAGATGATGATATTTTAAAGAATGATGCAAGCTATATATCTAAATATATTTCTTTAAACTATGAAAGTAATAGTAAGGTTATGGACATGCAAGGAAATATACTTAACAATGATGATAGTAATGAATCCATGGGTGGAGAAAGCAAGCTAATAGCAAATGCAAAAAAAGGTGAGGCAGTAGTGAAAATTAAATATATCAAAGATAATGTGCAAGGTGATATGGTATTCCCAGTTTATATAAACAGTAGGTATTTGGGTATTATTTACTTAAATAAAAGTTACTCTGATATATTGGTAACATATAAAAATACAATTAACACAATTACTATTATTCAGATAATTATATTAGTTATAATCCTTGCAACTTCATTTTTAATTACAGCTAAAATAACAAAGCCAGTATCTGACTTAACTAATGCAGTGAAAAAAGTTGGAGAGGGAATTTATGACATTAATATAAGAGTTAATTCTAAAGATGAGGTAGGTATCTTATCAATGGAGTTCATAAACATGAAAGAAAAGATTTGTAATCAAATAAACACAATAAAAAATGAGAAGGAAAAGGTTGAAAAGCTAGAAAAGGCTAGGCGAGATTTTTTTAATAACGTTACTCATGAATTAAAAACACCGCTAACCGCAATTTCAGGATATGCTGAATTATTGCTAGAAGGTATAGTTACAGATTCAGATTTCAAGAATAGAGCGTTAGAAAGAATATATTCAGAGAGCGAGAGGTTACACTCACTTGTTCTTGAACTTATTGATATTTCTAAAGGAATTTCTTTTATAGAAGAGGATGTTGAAGATATTGATATGAAGCTACTCATAAGTGAGATATGTGACGACATGAGTATTAAAGCTAAAAAGTATTCTTTAGAGATAGAGCAAAAAGTAAGCAAAGGAACAATTCCAGGCAGGATCAACAAGATAAGAGAGTTGTTGATAAATATATTAGATAATGCAATAAAGTACTCTGTGGGAAGTAGTCCTATTTTAATAAAAACTTATATTAAAGAAAATTTTTATATAATAGAGGTAGTGAATAAAGGAGAATTAATTCCTGGAGAGGTCTATAATAACATTTTTCAGCCTTTTACTAAGGGGTCAGATGTTAGAGAAGACAGTAGAGGCCTTGGTTTATATATATGTAGTGAAATAGTAAGAATGCACAATGGAAAGATTAGTATAGAAAATGGAGAAATTATTACTGCAAATATTGAACTCCCTTTAAGTGGCAATAACTTGGAAACAAGTTTGTGAAAGATGGTAAAAACTTAATGATATTATTAACTTAAAGATAAGAAAAGGAGAGTTAATATGATGAATAATTTCTTGAAAAAGTCTATGTGCGGTATATTTTTTGCAATCATTTCAGCTTCTATGCTATGTATTGGGTGTAGTAAAAAAGATAAAGAGATTGTAGTATCAAAAGATGTGAGTCAGCAAGTAAAGTCAGAAGAAAATGAGATAAAAGAAAAGATAGAACAGGGAGGTAAGTATCTTCAAGAAAAGAAATATGAGGATGCTAAGAAGGTATTTGAAAGTGCTATAGCTTTGGATACAGGAAATAAAAGTACCTATTTAGAAATAAAGGATAGATATGTTGAAAAGAATAGATTAGATGATGCTTATTATATAGTAAAGCTAGCAATAGAGAATAACATTGATGTAGAAAACATGAAGTCAATTCTTAATGAAATACAAGGAAAACTTGAGGTGCCTGTGTTACAAGACACAGTGTATACTGATACGAACTATACTCTGCCCCAGGAAGTAAATATAAAAATTAATGGTGAAGAAACTAAACAAGCAGTAAATTGGAATAATTCTAATGTTGATACTAGTAAGAGTGGAAAGTTTAACTTCGACGGTGTGGTGGTAGGTAATTATGAGAGAGCAGTAAAATTAATTTTAACAGTAAAGCCAATAGTAAAAGAAAGAAAATGTGGCTATGTCAAATCTGTATATGAGAAGGATGGAAAGAGATACCTTCAGTTTGATGAAATAGAGTTTTACAAAGATAGACAGGCTGCAGATGAAGCTAAAAAAGATGGGAAAGCTATTTTTGAAAGCGATGGCAGGTATTATGCTGAAGATGGATATTATATAAGAAACAAGAGTGCAGAGTTGAAGGTATATGAGATATCAAGTAAGGCAACTTTTAAAGATTATGATTACGTTAATTGGACCGGAAACTTAAATCAGTGCACTTATAGTGATTTTTCTGACAGAATAGCCAAGCATAAGGAAAGAGAAATATTTTGGATAAATACTGAGAATTCTATAATTGTTTCTGCTGATGAACAATTTGTACCATAAGTTTATGGTACCTAATGAGATTTTTTGAGTAAAGTTTTTATTAAAGCAAGAAGGCCCTAAAATACAAGGCAGTATTTTAGGGCCTTCTTGCTTTATGAAATTATTTCGCTTGCCCGATTTTACTCATTTATATTAGTAATGGCAGATACGCAAAAAAGTTCTCTTTAGTTACTTTTCATATTAAAACTTGTTATAAAAAACAGTCTCTGAAAGAGATTTTCTTTTTTCATGATTGGGGTGTGGCTTTGAATCAGCACTTGGATAACCTAATGGGAAGATGCATACTGGAACCAAGTTTGCAGGTATATTAAACACTTTCATTACTGCTTCTGGATCGAAATGACCAACCCAAGTGGTTCCAAGGCCAAGTTCAGCAGCTTGAAGCATCATATGGGTTGCGACGATACTACCATCAATATCTGTATGAGTTTTTTCATCATACT
Source organism: Clostridium manihotivorum (assembly GCF_004015185.1). Taxonomy (GTDB): domain Bacteria; phylum Bacillota; class Clostridia; order Clostridiales; family Clostridiaceae; genus Clostridium_AR; species Clostridium_AR manihotivorum. The sequence continues at coordinate 2,267,177 of NZ_CP025746.1, forward strand.
TACGTTTCCAAGCTTCGTTTTTATCAGCACATACAATAAGGGCCATAGGAGCATTGAAAGAGTAAATTGTACAATCCTTTAGCTTTGCAACAGCCTCATCACTTTCTATGACTAAAATTCTTTGAGGTTGAAGGTTTGCTGCTGTTGGAGCTAACCTTCCTGCTTCTAATATAAGATTAAGTTTTTCTTTTTCTACCTTTTTTTCATCAAAGCTTCTTACAGAATGTCTTTCTTTTACAAGATCAATAAAGCTCATAAAATACCTCCTCTTAATAATATATCTTAAACTCTTATTATAATTTATCTACTAAAGAATTATATAGTAGTTTATTATAATAAATAAGTATGCACATTTTTGTTACATACTAACTTAGTGGTAAGTATATATATAGGTATCTTTTACGAAAACTTAATTTATACATGTTCTATAATACCGGCTTCTGGGGATTTTGTGGCATGTATAAATTAATAGTTGAAGTTAGAACTCTTGGATAATTTATAACTCAACTATCTAAATTTATACATTACTGAAAATATATATCCTATTAAGGGGGAGTATAGATATACTACTTGGTATCGAAATACATTTAGATAAAGATTGGCATATTTATATAAATGTTTCTTTTTATTTTAAGGATTGGAGTAGTATGTCTATGTGTACATCCATAAAATATAAACACTTATCATAATTATAGATATAGAGATAGATATAGGGTATTCAACTTATATTATTATCAGCTAATCTATAAGAATAAAAGTAAGCTTATAGCCATTACAGCCATACCTGCAATAAGTCCATATATGTAGAGATTATCATCGCCATAATCTCTTGCAGCTGGAAGAAGTTCATTTAGTGATATAAATACCATTATTCCAGCTACTGCTGCGAAAATGATACCAAAGGTCAGATTATTTATAAAAGGCATAAGAATAAGATATCCAATTACAGCACCAAGGGGTTCAGACAGTCCAGAAATGAAAGAATACAAAAACGCTTTTTTTCTATCACCTGTAGCATAGTATATGGGTACAGATACTGATATACCTTCTGGTATATTGTGTATAGCTATAGCTACAGCGATTGGGATTGCTATAGAAGGTTTATGTATTCCAGAAATGAAGGTTGCGATGCCTTCAGGAAAGTTGTGGATAGCAATAGCCAGTGCGGTTAGGATACCTATTCGTAGAAGCTTTATATCTGAGTATCCGGTACTGTACTTAATATTATAGGCTGCAGCTGTGCTTTCTTCGCTTGGTATAAAGGTATCAATAAGGTATATAAGAAGCATTCCGCAAAAAAACGAAATTACTGTGAGCCAAGAACCAGCTTTTATTCCAATTTCAGAAGTTAAGGAATCTTTAGCGTTTACAAAAATCTCAACCATAGAGACATATATCATGACTCCTGCAGAAAATCCAAGGCTTAAGGATAAAAACTTCGTATTTGTCTTTTTCGTAAAGAATGCCAAGGTGCTTCCTATGCCAGTAGATAGTCCGGCTAAAAGACTTAAACTGAAAGCAAATAATATATTATTCATTAAATATCCTCCATTTAAATATAATAATCTCTCGGAATCTTTAAGCCTTGATTTATCTGGCTTAAAGATTCCTTTTTTATTGAAATCCCCCACTTTTTTGTTAAAAGCACTTGACAAAAATATCGAAAAATGCGGCGCTACGCGCCCCTTAAATATAAGGTATATTTTTCGATTGGAGGAGATTTTTAATGTTACCTGTTTACTCTGGCGGCCATTCCGCCTATCAAAAATTTGTTGTTGAAATGCTTCGTAAATATTATCCTAATCCGGATGCTATCGCGCGTTCTACCTGGGATATCATTGATCGTTTCTGGAACCTAGACCTCTCATATACTGAAATACATCTGAAAAATAAATATTCCATTTTCGGTCCGAAGCCGAGAAATCCTTCTTGTATGCATAGATCATATCTTTTATCTATTGATTTTAAAGTTACTTCAGTAACTGATTGGGTTGCACAACTTAAGATCAACCCTCTTTATGCTATATTGAGCGGATTTGAAGTAGGCGACACTCCTGGTGTTGGTACTTTTTATGACTTCTTTAGCCGCTTATGGGATTCTGATAATAACAATCTTTCATCTCAGTTACAACCTTTAAAAACTTCTGTAAAAAAACCTAAAAAGAAAGGTTTAAAAGCTGATCCAGTTGAAAAGACAACAGTAGAACAACTATTAAAAGAATTACAAGGAGTATCTTTTTTAAGTGATGAACAACCTTATAGTTCCCTTTTTAATTTATATAAAAATGAGTTTCTTAATCTTTCTATACAAAGGGACTGATCAATACAGAGAACTTAGCTCTTGCAGGTGATGGCACACCAGTCGCTACCTCTGCAAGAGAACGAAAACACCGTGTATGTGATTGTATTTCCAAAGGTATTACTGACTGTACTTGCGATAGATTCTTTTCTCAGCCTGACTGTGACATCGGCTGGGATTCATCAAGAGACTGTTTTTATCATGGATATGATCTCTACATGTTTGTTGCATCTGATTCTGATAGTGATCTTCCAGTATTCCCTTTGTTTGGGCCAGCCTCAAGGCATGACTCCCATGGATTTCTCCATGCGTTTTTTCGCATGAAAAGTTTACTTCATGACTTTAAAATAGACAAAATTATTCTCGACTCTGCTCATGATGCCATGCCATTTTATGAATACTTCAAGCAAGAAGGAATAACTCCGTTTATTGACTTGAATGAGAAACGTGGCATCAAAGTTAAATATAAAGATGATTTTATCATTGGTAAAGATGGTATTCCCGTCTGCAAAGCAGGCCGTAAGATGAATCGTGATGGTGTTGAAAAAAAGAAACACCGTATCAAATTCCATTGTCCTCTAACAAGTAGAAAGTATGGATGTTCCTGCGAACACCCTTGTTCTGATTCCAAATACGGGAGAACGGTGCATCTGGCAATGAAAGATAATCCAAGATTGATAAACATCCCACCAAGGGATAGTAAAGAATGGAAAGTAGAATATAATTCAAGAACTTCCGTAGAACGTTCTAATAAACGACAAAAAATAGACTTTCTATTAGAAAGCGGCAGACACCGCTCTACTAAGATGTGGTACTGCCGCCTCTATAACATCTTGATGCTACAACATCTCGATGCCTGGGATCTGCCTTTTGAGTCAGATCTCAAAAAATTGATTTTGCAAGCCGCTTAATCAATACATAATTATTTTAAAACATAGCGGCAGCTATGTCTATTAGTTATGCTCATTTTTATTAATATTCCACATTCTCTGTAAATCTTTGGATAATATTCACTTTTTAATGTACGCTACCCCGATAGGACTATAATAATCACTCATAATTCCGAGAGACTATTATACAAAAATAAATAATCATTAAAAAGTGAGTGGCTTATCAAGAGACTTGTCCAACTTTATGCAGCATGTAATTAATCTGAATAACTTATACATATAAATGCTTATCCCTAATAATGGCATTTAATCTGAGCTCTACGTTTTATAGATATGAATTTTATCACTTAATTATGAGTAGCGATTAAATTAAAGGCTACATATTAGAATTTGTTGTAGTAAAGAACATTTATATATAAAGAAAAGCAGTTAACATAATTTTAGTATGGTAGCAGCTTTTGAATTTAAAAATACTTCGCTTGAATGAAACACTGATAATAAAAATGCAATTTAAGTAATTAGGTCACATAAAAATAACTATTGCTGAGAATAATTAGATATAGTAATTTTTATAAAAATTTAGTTTTAAAAATGTTAATTTACAATATCTAAAAAGGAGGACATGATGAAAAAACGTCTCGGATTAATCTTAATATTATTAAGCTTTATTATTACTTGGCTTTGCTGGATTCCAGAAAGATTAGCAAGCTCTATGTATGCTAATAGACAATACTCTCAGCTTATAGCATCTATAGCTCTGGTTGTGTTTACTTGGATAAATTATATATCTAGCAGACATAGATTAATTGACAAGATATTTCATGGATTGGATAAATCCTATGCATATCATAAATATCTTAGTATCTTAGCAATTATCTTAATCTGGGGGCATGATTTAACATTGAAGACGGGAAGATCTTCTGGGGGAAAGCCTTCTGGATTTAAACCTCCTGCTGGCTTTGAAAGAGGGGGAGAGGGTGGTGGAAACATTCTTAGTATGTTTACAAATGGTAAACAGCTAGGTACTTTGAGCTTATATATTTTCACTGGACTTACTATATTTTTTCTAATTGCATATAAATTAGAATATGAAAAATGGAAACTTCTTCACAAGCTTATGATAGTACCATATGTCTTTGGTGTAGTGCATTACTACTTAGATTCAGACTATCCTGTATTTGCTCTAAGTGCCTATAGTATATGGATGAATATAATGAATGCAATTGGAGTACTGTCGGCGGTATATAGTATCTGTATATATGAATATACAGCCTTTAGATACAAATACGAAGTAACTAGTGTTAAGGAGATAGCTAAGGATACGTATGAGATAACTGGAACTACTAATGGCAAATCATTGCTTTATAAAGCTGGACAGTTTGCCTTTATGAAGGTGATTGGCAGAAAGAAGGGATTTCCATCTCACCCATTTACAATGAGCCAATCAGAAAAAATAGGGCAAATTCAGTTTGCAATTAAAGTATTAGGTGATCATACAAAGAAGCTTCAAAATAATATAAAAACAGGAGATACCATAGCCGTTGCTGGGCCACATGGTGCCTTTGATTATAGAGTAGAAACAAAAAGACAGTTATGGGTGGCAGGGGGAATTGGTATAACCCCATTCAGAAGCTTTTTGCAGTCTGATATTCCAAATGAATATAATATAGATTTTTTTTATGCGTATAACAATGAGCAGGATGCACCATATGCAAAAGAATTAGAAGATATTAAGTCTAAGAAGAATGTTAGGATACATCTATTAGACAGTTCTAAGAGTGGTTTTTTAGGTGTTGAGCATATTAGCAAATACTTAAATAAAGATGAAACTGTAGAAGTATTTTTTTGTGGACCAAAGCCAATGAGAAAAAATATTGCAAAAGAATTAAAAAAAGAAAATTATAAAGTTAAAGAATTTCATTATGAACAATTCCAGTTTAAGTAGAAATCAAAGTACAGTTCATTTACTATGATATAATACTGCATTTTTGATAATTTAAGTTTGTAGTAATATATTAATTGTGCTTATTTGACGGAATTTCTATATTTTGTTTTCAAAAATATTAGTTTAAAACCATACACATAGAAAGTTTTGCTAAGCTAATATGATGGTTTTTATTTTATCTAAGTAAATGTTTTTATAATTTTTAATGATTTAATTATAATAATAAATAGAAAGTGTACATGCTATTTCTAGAGAATAGGAAATTATGATGAAAACAGTCGATTAAAAATTGTATTTAATTCCGCTATATGGGTTGTAAACGTATAAAAATGATGATATATTTATATTGTAGTGATTGGAAACGATACCGATAACGATTCCGATTGCGTACATTATATCAACATCAAGTATATTTGATGGATTAAAAAATTATAAGGGGAGAGGGATTTATTATGAAAAAGAAATTGCTAGCTCTTGTAATGTGCGTTGCCGTAGGCTCCACTATACTAGCAGGATGTGGTGATAAGGGGAAATCATCTTCATCATCAAAGGAAATTTACTTTTTAAATTTCAAACCTGAAATCGCTCAAGTTTATGACAAAATTGCAAAGGATTATGAAAAGGAAAAGGGTGTTAAAGTAAAGGTTGTTACAGCAGCTAGCGGTACTTATGAGCAAACTTTAAAGTCAGAAATAGCAAAATCTGATGCACCAACAATTTTCCAAATAAATGGTCCAGTAGGTTACCAAAACTGGAAGGATTACTGCTCAGATCTAAAAGATTCAAAGTTATACAGTACTCTTACTGATAAAACCTTAGCAGTAAAAAGTGGTGATGGAGTTTATGGAATTCCATATGCTATAGAAGGTTACGGAATAATTTATAATGATGCAATCATGAAAAAGTACTTCGCACTTTCTGACAAAGCAGTGTCAATAAGCTCAACAGCTGAGATAACTAATTATGATACTTTCAAAAAAGTAGTAGATGATATGACTAAACATAAGGATCAACTAGGTATAAAGGGCGTATTTGCTTCTACTTCCTTAAAGTCTGGAGAACAATGGAGATGGCAGACTCACCTTGCTAACGTACCTTTCTATTATGAATTTAAAGAAAATACTAAATATGACAGCCCGCTTTTAGCTGGTCTTGCAGCAGACAAGGTTGATTTTAAATACTCAGATAACTTTAAAAATATCTTTGACTTATATATAAACAACTCATGTACAGATAAGAAATTATTGGGAACTAAATCTGTTGATGACTCCATGTCAGATTTCGCTTTAGGTAATGCAGCAATGGTTCAAAATGGTAACTGGGCTTGGGCACAGATTAAAGGTGTTAGTGGTAATACAGTTAAGGAATCAGATATTAAGTTCCTACCAATATATACAGGAGTTAGTGGAGAAGAGAATCAAGGTTTATGTATAGGTACAGAAAACTTCTTCGCGGTTAACAGCAAAGTATCAAAGGAAAAGCAACAAGAATCTCAAGATTTTCTTGAATGGTTATTCTCAAGTGATACAGGAAAGAAGTATGTAACAAATGATTTAGGGTTTATAGCACCATTTAATACATTTAGTGATAGTGAAAAACCATCAGATCCACTAGCTAAGGATGTATTGAGCTGGATGGCAAAAGGTAAGACAAACGTAGCTTGGTCATTTGCAGCCTTCCCAAGTGAAAATTTTAAGAATGCCTTTGGAGATGCGCTATTAGAGTATTCACAAGGAAGTAAATCTTGGGATGATGTTGTAAAGACTGTTAAGGAATCATGGCAAACAGAAAAGGCAAATAAGAAGTAAGTATTGTAGTATAAATAATACCAATGGTGAGCTTAGAGAATTAACTCTGACTCACCATTTTAAAATTAAGAGTAGGAGAAGATAACGTGGAAAAGATATTAAAAAAATATTTTCATATTTTTGCCCTTCCAACATTAATAGCGTTTTTAATAGCTTTTTTTGTACCATTTATACTTGGAATGTACTTATCCTTTACTGAGTTTACCACTGTAACTAATTCTAAATTTGTAGGACTTAGTAATTATGTGAAGGCATTTCATAATAAAGATTTTTTAAACGCATTGATTTTTACAGCTAAGTTTGCTGTGGTTTCGGTACTAACCATAAATATATTTGCTTTTATTTTAGCTTTATTTCTTACTAGAGGGTTGAAAGGCTCAAACATACTGAGATCAGCTTTCTTTATGCCAAACCTAATAGGTGGAATAGTTCTAGGTTATATATGGCAATTAATAATAAACGGTGTGCTATATAAATTTGGAGTAACTATGACCTATGATCCAAAGTATGGTTTTTGGGGCTTAGTTATTTTAATGAATTGGCAAATGATAGGATATATGATGATAATCTATATCGCAGGTATACAGAATGTTCCAGAGGATTTGGTTGAGGCCGCAAAGATAGACGGCGCAGACTCTTTCAAGATACTAAGAAGTATAAAGATACCTATGATTATGCCTTCTATAACAATATGCTTGTTTTTAACTATATCAAATTCATTCAAGCTATTTGACCAAAACTTAGCATTGACTGCAGGAGCACCAGCAAAGAAGACTGCTATGTTGGCTTTAGATATCTTTAATACCTTCTATGGTTCTGTAGGTGCAGAAGGTATAGGCCAAGCTAAAGCTGTAATGTTCTTCTTGTTAGTAGGAGTATTTGCATTTGCGCAGCTGGCGTTTACTAGGAATAGGGAGGTTGAGAGTTAATGAAAACTTCGAAGTTAAAGAATAGTGTAATAACCTTAATATTATTTGTTCTAGCGGTAGCATTTATAATACCTATTTTGATAGTACTTATGAACTCTTTTAAAGGAAAGTTATTCATTAGTGATACTCCATTTGTATTTCCTACAAGTAAAACTTTTATAGCATTAGAAAACTACACAAGCGGATTGGAAAAAACAGGCTTTTTGAAAGCTTTTGGATATTCATTGTTTATTACGGTTTCCTCTGTAGCGGTGATTGTAATATTTACATCTATGACAGGTTGGTATATAACTAGAGTTAAAACTAAATTGACTAAGGCAATGTACTATTTATTTGTATTTTCAATGATTGTGCCATTTCAAATGGTTATGTTTACTACAACTAAGATTGCTAATATGCTTTACTTAGATAATCCAATCGGCATAATTGTTATATACCTTGGATTTGGATCAGGATTGTCTGTATTTATGTTTTCAGGCTTTGTAAAGTCAATTCCTTTAGAGATAGAAGAAGCTGCCTTAATTGATGGATGCAGCCCTATCCAAACATACTTTAAGGTCGTTTTTCCCGTATTGAAACCAATATCAATAACTGTAGCAATACTAAATGCTATGTGGATATGGAATGATTATTTACTGCCATCTCTTCTGATTGGTAATGACTATAAGACTATACCATTAGCAATACAATACTTAAAAGGCGGATATGGTTCCATAGATATGGGTGCAATGATGGCTATGTTAGTTTTAGCTATTTTACCAATAGTAATATTCTATTTTGCTTGTCAAAAGCACATTATCAAAGGTATTGCAGCAGGTGCTGTCAAGGGTTAAAATAAAAAATAAAAATACTGTATAAAAGGAGGAAAAGTATGAGGGGCAGCGGCATATTGTTACCAATTGCAAGTCTACCTTCAAAATATGGAATAGGAACATTTTCAAAAAATGCGTACAAATTTATCGATAAACTAAAAGAAGCAGGACAGAAATATTGGCAGATACTGCCCTTAGGGCCAACAGGTTATGGTGATTCCCCTTACCAATCATTTTCTACTTTTGCTGGCAATCCTTACTTTATTGATTTAGAAGCATTAATTGAGTCCGGTTATTTGACCGAAGAAGAATGTGAAGCTTTCGATTTTGGAGATGATGAAAGATATATAGATTATGAAAAGATATACCTTTCAAGATTTAAGGCGCTAAGAATCGCCTATGAGAGAAGTAATATCAATGATAACGTAGAATTTAAAGAATTCATAGATGGAAACTCTTTTTGGTTAGAGGATTATTCGCTTTATATGGCTATTAAGAATCATAACGGAGGAAAGAGCTGGAGTGAATGGGAGGAGGACCTTAGAGTAAGAAAGTCTTCAACCATAGAGTCGCTAAAGAAATTGTTTGAAGATGAAATAATGTTTTATAAATTTCAGCAGTTCATGTTTATAAAACAATGGTTAAAACTTAAAACTTACGCCAATGAAAATGGCATCAAGATAATAGGCGATATTCCTATTTATGTTGCCTTTGACAGTGCAGATGCTTGGGCTAATCCAGAGTTATTCCAATTTGATGAAGAAAGTAAACCTATATCAGTGGCTGGAGTTCCACCAGATGCTTTTTCTGCCACAGGACAACTTTGGGGCAATCCTCTTTATGATTGGGAATATCACAAAAAAACATCATATGCTTGGTGGATTGAGAGAATAGCCTATTCTTTTAAATTATATGATGTTGTCCGTGTAGATCATTTTAGAGGCTTTGATGAATATTATTCAGTACCTTTTGGAGAACCAACAGCTGAGCATGGACAGTGGAGAAAGGGTCCTGGATATGAGATTTTTGATGCAGTGAAAAAAGCGCTTGGCGATGTTAATATAATAGCAGAAGACTTAGGATTCCTTACTGACACTGTGCTAGAATTAGTAAGAAAAACTGGATATCCTGGAATGAAGGTATTAGAGTTTGCATTCGATTCAAGGGAAGCCGGGGATTACATGCCTCACAACTACAATAGAAATTCTGTTGTGTACACAGGAACCCATGATAACGAGACTATTACAGAATGGTACAACAGAATCAATGTTGAAGATAGAGATTTAGCCAATGAATATTTAGATATAGATGAGTCTAAAATCAAAGATGTACATTGGAAGTTTATAAAGCTAGCATTTTCAACAGTTTCGGATCTTGCAATAATACCAATTCAGGATTATCTAGGGCTTGGAGCTGAAGCGAGAATTAATATACCTTCTACCTTAGGTGAGAATTGGAAGTGGAGATTATTAGAAGAGGATTTCACTGATCAGTTGGTAGAAAAGATAAGAAGAATAGTTAAACTATATGGAAGATAATCTGAGAAATCCCCAGTGAAATATTGGGGATTTCAATTTAGCTATTTATATTTAAAGTTGCTTAAATAGATGTAACTTATGTAAGTATTTGTTAGAAGAACTTAACTATACTTTGAACTGTTTTACATTTATATGAACTATATTTTAAAATTCGTCATTAAAACATTTACATTTACAAAATTTTATTATTATAATAGTGTTATATTAAAAAGGTTGGCATTTGTAATATAGATTAGTATTTTTTAGGGAATGAGAAGGATGGATAAGATGGAGATAACTACAATAAAAGATATTGCAAGATTATGTGGAGTCGGAGTAAGCACTGTTTCTAGAGCCATAAACAATCACCCTGATATTAATGAAGAAACTAAAGAGATGATTATGAAAGTTATAAAAGAGAATAATTATATTCCTAATAATAGCGCCCGTAATCTTAAAAGAACTGATTCTAAAGCCATAGCGGTACTGATAAAAGGAATAACAAATCCTTTTTTTAGCAACATGATAAAGATATTTGAAAAGAAGATCAAGGAAAAGAAATATTCCTTCATACTTCAACATGTTGATGATAGAGAAGATGAAGTAGACATAGCTATTGAGCTGATAAAAGAAAAGAAGCTAAAAGGAATAGTTTTCCTAGGAGGACATTTTTCACATCCTGATGAAAAGCTAAGGCAGCTTAATGTACCTTTTGTTTTGAGTACAATAGCAACAATAGAGAAATTGGACAAATCATTATGTTCATCTGTATCCTTAGATGATTATAAAGAAAGTTATAAAATTGTAGATTATTTATGTAAACAAGGTCATAAAAAGATTGCCATTATTACTGCACCATTAGACGATGAAAGCATTGGTACCCTAAGATTTAGAGGTTACGTTAGTGCATTAAGGGATAATGGAATTGAAGTGGATAAAAATATAATAGGTATAATGAAATCTAATATTGAAAGTTATTCAATGGATAATGGATATGCGGTTACAAAGGAACTTTTAGCATCAGGAGAAGAATTTACAGCGGTTTATGCTATATGTGATAGTATGGCCATAGGTGCTTGCAAGGCAATTTTTGATTATGGTAAAAGGGTGCCAGAGGACTATTCAGTAGCAGGCTTTGACGGACTTGATTTAGCTAAGTTCTACAATCCATCAATAACTACAATTAGGCAACCGGTAGAAAAGATAGCAGAGGAGACAATAAAGATATTGTTTGACGTTATAGGAAAGAAGAAGTTGGTTGAACATAAGACCTTTCAAGGAGAGCTTGTTATAGGTCAATCAACAGGGAGAATATAGGTAGGTTATGAAAGTACTTGATTTCAACTTAATTTATACATGTTCCAATATTTTAATTAAGAAAAAACTTGGGACATGTATAAATTATTAGTTGGATAAAAGATAGTAAAGGAATGTGCGCAAAAATCTAACTGAAGAAAAATCGCTTCAGTTAGAATTTTTACTGTAAAGATCAGTTATACAAAGATTTTGCTACCTAAACTTAGTAAATTCAAATTAGTATAATAGTGATTTAGGGTAAACAGTAAAAAATAAGATTATATCGCCTGCCAGAATTTCTTCACATACGTTCAGAAAAGGCAGATGCGCAAAAAAATCTAACTGAAGAAAAATCGCTTCAGTTAGATTTTTTATTTCATTAAACTAAGAATTGTTAATGATGCGATCAATAATATTATGAATATGGATAAAAACTTTCCTTGTTTAGCGCCTAGATCATTTTTATACCTATTTCCTATTAAAATGGATGTTATAAATAGAACTAGGGAAACAAAAGAGGTCAATCCATAGATGTGAATAGAATTCAAAATAATTGCACCTATAGGGCGATCACCACCTAGATAGGTGAAGGAAAACATTATCCCTATTATAGATAGTACTAATGATAAACTGCCAACTCCTAGTTTTTTTGCATTATAAATTTCAAATTTTTTCATAAAGTCACCTTTTTACAAAAACAAATATTAATTATATAAATTAATTATACAGTAATTGCTTCAAATTTCCTATAATTACTTTTTATACAAGAAGATATGGCTTTACGAGTTTATTGTCAGTATTTCTAAATTGTTATTTAAGAAAGCAAATAAGGTTCGTAAAATGTCTTTGTGATAAATACTTATTTCAAAATAAAGATTTCCATGAACAGACAAAGATTTATTTTCATAGATTTCTTTATCAAGTAATATGTCTATATATTTGATTGCTTTTGTCTATTATTTTAAGTTGAAGATAGATTATATAGGCAACCCTATAATGAGTTACAAGGAAACTTAAAGTTTTATGAGTATATTATACTATTTTACATCTAAGTAGATATAAAATTGTTGACAAAAAATAGAAGAAGGCGTACTATAAACACATAGTATCAAATTGATATTATCTAAAGGATAATAAGTTGGAGCGTGTGAATCTTGATTAATAGCTTTATAGATAGTGAGGATGAGTTTCTAAAAAATTATGATGTGAATAATTACGAGAGGCCTAGTGTTACCAATGACGTAATAATATTTACAACAGATGATATAAAGGAAGAAAATCAAAGAAAGGTTCCTAAGAAGGGGATGCAGATTCTTTTAATGAAAAGAGAGCAATACCCTGATAAAGGTAAATGGTCAATACCTGGCGGCTTTATCGACATTAAAGAAAGTTTGGAGGAAGGTGCTAAGAAAAAACTAAAAGATAAAGCTGGTGTGGAAGATGTTTATATAGAACAGCTATATACATTTGGAGATGTTAATAGAGATAAAAGAACTAGAGTTATTAGTATAGCTAATATGGCTTTAGTGGAGAAAGAAAGCATAAATATCAATAACCCAGAAAATACAAGTGAAATTAAGTGGTTTTGGGTAGATAAGTTTCTTGAGAGTACGAAGAAATATGATTTTTATTCAGAAAATACATATACCCTTGTCTTTAAGTCTGAAGATGGTGAAACTCAAATAAGTTATGAAGTCTTAGAAAAGGTAGACAGGAATGTATATAGAAAGAAAGAGGTAATCTATAAGCTTTTAGAAGAATCAAATGAAATACTAGCTTTTGATCATTATAAGATTATTGATTATGCTATAGACAGACTTAGGAATAAGGTTGAATATACACCTATTGCTTTTAATCTTCTACCAAGATTATTTACGGTGAAAGAGCTTCAAAATGTTTATGAGGCCATTATGGGACGAGAAATATTAAACTTCAGAAGAAAGATGGATGACATGATTATAGAAACTGATGAAAAGATTGAAGGAAAGCCTTTTAGACCAGCAAAGGTATTTAAATTTAATGAAAACTGGGAACACAATTTTTAGAATTTGGAGGAATATATCATGATTTATTTAAATAATAAAAAAGTTCAAATTAAGAAGTTTCCAAATGGAGAATCCTTAATAAATAATGAAGGATTAGTAATAAACAGCTATGATAATGAGATTAAACTAAAGTTTGAAAGTGATGAAGATATAACACAGCTTATATTTCTAAAAAATCATCTTGATGAACTAAATAAAAAATCTAATCTTATAATACCATATATGCCTTATTCTAGAATGGACAGAACTGAAGGCGTTACAGTTTTTACACTGAAGTATTTATGTAAGCTAATAAATAGTTTGAATTTTGACAAGGTGACTATTTATGAGCCTCATTCAGAGGTTTCGGTAGCTCTTTTAGATAGAGTTAAGGTTATAAATATGTCTCAGGCATTAACTAAAGAGCTACTAAAGGAACTTAATTATGAGGAAAACTTGTATCTAGTGTATCCAGATGCAGGAGCAGCAAAGAGATATGAGAAGCAAATAGATTATAAAAAGGTACTTACTGCTAATAAAGAGAGAGATTTTAATACTGGATATATTAAGAGTCTAAAGATTAATGGTGAGGTAAAGGAAAAGGAATTTAAAGCAATAATCGTTGATGATCTGTGCTCAAGAGGTGGTACTTTTATATTGACAGCAGAAGCCTTAAAAGACCTTGGAGCTAAAGAAATATATTTAGTAGTCACTCACTGTGAAGACACCATATTTGAGGGTGATATATTAAAAAACGACTTAATTACAAAGGTATATACAACAAATAGTATTTTAAGTAAAGGTCATGATAAGATAGAAATTCATGAGATTTAGGAGGAGAAAGTTATGAAAAAATTATTAGTAGTTGTAGATTATCAAAAGGATTTTGTTGATGGAACTTTAGGATTTGACAAGGCTGTAGAGCTTGAAAGACCTATATATGATAAAGTGGAGCAGTATCTTAAGGAAGGTTCAAAGGTATTATTTACTTATGATACTCATAATAAAAATTATTTAGAAACAAGAGAAGGGAAGAACCTTCCTGTTATTCACTGCATAGAAGGTTCAGAAGGTCATAAGCTTTATGGAAGCTTAAAGGATTTTGTTGGAAGAGAAAATACCTATCATTACAATAAAGGAAGCTTTGGGTTAAGTCCTTCGGAAATGATAAAGATAACTGAAGATATAGGTAAGGACATAGATGCAATAGAGTTAATTGGAGTGGTTACGAATATGTGCGTTGTAAGTAATGTAGTTACTTTTCAATCGCAATATACAAACGCAGATATTAAGGTGGATGGAAGACTGTGTGCCAGCTTTGACGAAGAGCTTCATCGTAAGGCACTAGACGTAATTGAGAGCTTACAAGTGAAGATAATAAGATAAGAACTAAGATAATAAAAGGCTTTGCCGAAGTATGAGGGGAGATAATTATGAATCCATTACTACTAACTGATTTTTATAAAACAATTCATCATATATGTTATGCTGAGGGCATGACAAAGCTTGTAAGTTATTGGACGCCAAGAATGTCTAGAAAAGAGAATATGAATAAGGTTGTTATGTTTGGGCTTCAACCTTTCTTAAAGAAATATCTTATTGAATACTTTAATGAGAATTTTTTTAAAGTACCAAAGGAGAATATAGTAGCGGAATATAAAAGAATTATTTCAAGAACTATGGGAGAGTCAGCGGCAGATACCAAGCATATAGAAGCTCTTCATGATCTTGGATATTTACCAATACAAATAAAGGCCATAGAAGAAGGAGAACGAGTAAATATAAAAACTCCTATGATTGAAATTACCAATACTCATGAGGATTTTGCTTGGCTAGTAAACTATCTAGAGACATTTATGAGCTGCAATATATGGCAGCCTATGACTAGCGCCACTATAGCTTATAGATATAGAGAAATAGTAGAAAGCTATTACAATAAGACTGTAGATAAGGGCGAGATTAAAAGAGCTTGTGGAGATTTTAGTATGAGAGGTTTCAGTTCCATAGAAAGTGCTGAAGCAAGCAGTTCAGGTCATTTGCTTTCATTTATAGGAACAGCAACTATTCCAACTATTCCATATTTAGAGAAATACTATAATTGTAATATAGAAGAGGAAGTGGTAGCATTAGGAACCCCTTCTACAGAGCACAGTGTAATGTGCAGTTACGGAGTAGATGAGCTTAAAGCTTATAAGACACTGATAAATGATAAATTTCCAAATGGAAACCTAAGTATAGTATCGGATACTTACGATTATTGGAATGTAATAACCAATATACTTCCAAAACTTAAGGAAGATATTTTAAGCAGAGATGGAAAGATAATAATAAGAGGA
This sequence comes from Clostridium manihotivorum, assembly GCF_004015185.1. GTDB lineage: Bacteria > Bacillota > Clostridia > Clostridiales > Clostridiaceae > Clostridium_AR > Clostridium_AR manihotivorum. The sequence goes on from NZ_CP025746.1 coordinate 2,283,033, forward strand.
GACAGCGGTGATCCTGTTAAGATAATATGCGGTGATAAGAGTGCCTTAGAAGGTACTCCAGAATATAAAGGGACTGTTGAACTACTCTATGAAATCTTTGGAGGATATGTAAACTCTAAGGGATATAAAGTTCTAAATGATAAGATTGGAACCATATACGGTGATAGTATAACTGTTGAAAGGTGTGAAGACATCTGTAAAGGCTTAGAGGAGAAAGGGTTTGCTGTAAGCAATTGTACTTTAGGTATTGGGTCGTTTACTTACCAGTACAATACAAGAGATACCTTTGGTTTTGCTTTAAAAGCAACTCATGCCATAATAAATGGAGAAGAAAAGTTTATTTTTAAAGCGCCTAAGACAGATACAGATAACTTTAAAAAGTCACAAAAAGGAATGTGCTATGTCTATAGAGATGGACATGATATTCTTTATAAAGACCAGCTTACTATAGGTGAGCAGGAAAGCTTGCAGGACAATATGTTAAAAACAGTTTTTAAAGATGGAATTTTGGTGAAAGAATACTCTTTAAATGAAATAAGAAGCAGACTACATTCAAATAAATTTTAAGTTGTATTAGTAATTTAAGAAGAGGTAGTTTAAGTATTATATACCATTAAGGCTCAGTTCTAATAATTTAGGCTGAGCTTTTTTACTGTCTAGGAATTCACCATGAAGGCTAAAGGCTCAAAAAATATAATAAAAAAACTTGTTTTTTCGCATGCTAGATTCTTCTCATTTATTAATTAGGAAAGGCAGTTGACCAACTAGAAAACAATTTGCTTGAGGTATCACTTTTTAAAATAAAGGATTTACGAATGTTAATTTGTCAAATATAAACATTTCAGCATATTAATAAATATAAGCGATAATCTAGAGAGTGTTATATTTTTCTCATACCCAAATTACCATAAATAGATATAGGAAAACAACATAGGACAACTTATTAAGGTTATGTAGGTTTTACATGGTATTAGTTGGCATGAAACTAAATATAAATAATTATCTACTAGTTTAAAAGGTTATTTTCTAAGATAAATAACTTCCTTAATAGATTTTAATAAATAGTTCATAATATTAGGATTTCTATTTGGATCTAGGATGGTAGCAATTTATCTCTAAATATGATTTTATGAAGGAGAATTAGTATGCTAAATTCAAAAATCCATTCAGAAAACAAAAGTAAAATATTTGCTAAAGGATTAAATCTATATAAGATATTTTGGATCTTCTTTATAGGTTGTATTTTTGGCGTTGTGGTTGAAACCTTGTGGTGTATACTTACACTTCATAGATACGAGAGTAGAAGTGGGCTAATTTATGGGCCGTTCAATCTTGTGTATGGGGTTGGAGCAGTTGCTATAACCTTAAGTTTATATTGGCTTCGCAATAGAAGTAATCAATTTATTTTTGTAGGAGGTTTTTTTATTGGTGGAGTATATGAGTACTTGTGCAGTTTGTTTCAGCAAATTATATTTGGGACGGTATCTTGGGAGTATAGCAAGACTGTGTTGAATATCCAAGGTAGAACAAGCCTTCTTTATTGTGTTTTTTGGGGTGGGCTGTCACTAATTTGGATTAAGATTATATACCCTAAAATCTCAAATATCATTGAAAAAATACCTAATAATGTTGGAGTTATACTTACTTGGTTTTTGATAATGTTTATGATTTTTGATTCCTCTATCTCAGGAGCAGCAGTTTACAGAGGTACTCAGAGGCATTGTGGGGTTTCAGCATCTAGTTCAGTTGATATATTTTTTGACAAGCATTACCCTGATTCAATGCTTAAAAAAATATACCCCAATATGATGTATGTTAAGGATGGCTGCAAGTAAAGGTAAGAAATTCTCGAAATCTCTTTTTAGATTATAGAGGCGATTTAAAAATAGCTTTGGAATCCAATGGTTAGATCTTTATTAAAATTTAGGTTATGAAAAATCGCCAAGAATATAGCTTAGCGATTTTTTTATCAAACTTCATTTTGTTTTTTATAATTTCTTATAATCATGCCAGAACTTTTAAACATTTCAAACTTTTTATAGAAGTTCACTAGATCATCGTCACAAAGTAAATCTATCATATAAAAATCTTTTAAGGAACCAAGCATTAATCTAATAAGTTCTGTTCCAATTCCTTTATTTTTATAGCTGGGTAATACTTCTAGTAGAGGTATATATGAGCATAGAGTCTTGTCAGATATAGCATTTATAAAGCCTATGACATTATTAGTAGAAGTATCTATGGCTAGCCAAAAGTAGGAACTGTTTTTTAGTATTTCTATATGCTTTTTAGCGGAAGGAGGATTAGGCCAGTCTACAAAGAAACCCTGTATATTATCTTCATTGACTCCTTCCAGTGTAGTAACATAATTAATCATAGAAAAGACTCCATTCTTTATAGTTTTAGGATCCAAGTGGTACAGCTTTATATAGGCCAAATATAACTCTATCTTCGAAGATACCTGTTTTGAAATTAAAAGATATATTTTTAAGGAGAAGCTCTTTTTTAAAACCTAGTTTTTGTACTAAATTTATTGATCTTAGGTTGTCTGGGTGAATAGAGGCCTCTATTTTGCTGAATCCGGCTTGATTAAAAGCAAAATTAAGTATTACCTTTGCACATTCGGTCATTATATTATGCATTAAGTAATTAGAATTCAGCATATAGCCAATCTCAGCTTTTGAATTAATTAGATCAAAGCTATGTAAAGCAATTACTCCAACTATCTTGTCAGAGTTTTTATCAGCAATACACCAGCGTATAAATTTTTTACTAGCATAACCATTAAGAAAAGCAATTACAGTTTTTTTTGCTTGATCAATATTAGTCATAGCTTCAGATTGCTGATATTGTAGAGAACTAGCATCTGAGTATAATTCATACAAATCATTGATATCTTTTACGTTAACTTGTCTTAAGATAAATCTTTCTGTTTCTAACTCTGGAAACTCTAAGAATAACGAATAAAAAGTAGTCATACTAAACTCCTTGTTAATAAAAAGGTCAATGAGATTATTTTATCATAAGTGAGAAAATTTGTATAAAGGTTTATATTTTTTTCATTGAAGGAGTCTGTGTTTTTTCGCAAGCAAATAGATCAGTTTTATTGTGAGGAACTGACAAATAGATGATAGTTTAATTAACTATTAGTAGTAATTTAATAGAAGACTATATCTTATTTTGAAATGGCAAATATAAAGTAAAAAATATTTTATCTGATAGAAAATATGCTGAATTTTTTATACAAGCTTCACAATGAAAAAAATACTAATGGAAAGACTTGGAGTTTTCCATTAGTATTTTAATTTTTGGCTATGTTCAACAGGGTACTTTAACAGCGCCTAATTTAAAAATTTATAGGTAGCTATACTTTTAGAAAGAAATTTATTTAGACATCCCCATAAACATTCCTATGAAGTATGGAATAAGCCATACTAACCATACAAATATACTAAATTTGTGAAATACTTTTTTCTTCTCTACATCATTTTTGTATATAACATATGTAGCCCAAATTGCATGAAATGCCATTAGTAATATTGCTAAGCTACCTGTTAAGCCGTGTATGCTCTGGGCAAGATTTGACTTTGTCGATACAGCTTCACTTCTAGCTATGGATGTCATAAGTGAAGTTCCCAAAGTGTCGAAAAGGAAGCCTGTCCAAAATAAAAACACTTGAGATAGCTGAAGTAGTTTTGTTTTTCTTTCATAAAGTACACCTATAGTATAGAAAAATAATGCTGCAGTAATTGATACTATAGCAAGGATTAATTTTATATTCATAATTTGCCTCCTTAATTTTGTATAGGCATATTATAAAAGATGTCTGTGTCCTAAATGTGTCCTAATATATGTTGTTGCAAATTGTTTGTGGAATTATAAAAGTTTTTGGCATAAATAAGAATTAATTATTATATGCATATTTATCAACTTTTATTCATTAAAAGCGTAAAATATATGGACTAGATAGAGAGAAATAGTAAGCTGCCTCTATCTACTAGAGGACCTTCATTTAAAAATATGGGAGTAACGTTATATTTTTTTAGAAATTCTATTATCATATCCCCATATTTATAGTTTTTTAAGTTCCCATAAAAAATAAGTTCATTATTGGAAGTCAAACCACAAGTACCGCCAATGAAGCCATAGTTTAAACCAGGGAGCAATATATCTCCTGGAGGAATAAGCAATACATCAAAGCCGTTGTTAGTTAACTCATTATGTATTTTAACATCTGACGTAATCAGAGCATTGTCGCTAACAATTGCACAAGAGCATTTGGTATAACCTTGAGAGACCTGTATATTAATTTTATTCTTTATGGTGCATTTAAGAGTTTCGTCAGTATATTTTAAGTTGTGTATAAAGTGATTTTTTAAATTTACGGCATTCAATATTATATCTTCAGGATAGTTTTTGGTTAAGCTTTTTGAGGAAAGCATATATTTTATGCCGAGTAAATCTAACTGCTTTAAGAAAGCTAAAGGAACATCTCTTTGCACTATTATAGTATTACTATCAAGGATATTTATTTGTATATCAGGATGACCATTTATGGCATCATAAATCTTTTCACATTTGGGAACTTTAATAACTGATATACTTAAAGCTTTAAGTTTTTGTTCTTCTTCCATGGATATTCGGTAGTCAGCAAAACAATAATTCAAGTTATCACTCCTCTTCTTATAAAAATCTTGTACATAAGTATATTTTACAAAAAACATAGAATTAAATCTCTTGAAGAAAATTACTTTTAAATAAAATAAAGTGAGTTTAAAGCGTGTTATTCCTAGTAAAGTAAGTGTATCGCAGTGTAAAGTAAGATGCAAATGTCGATTTGTGGATGTTTAAATTCTGTATATAGGAGAGATTTTAATACATACTATATTTAAGAAAGGAGTGAGCGGAATGTTATTGCTGAAGCTTGCTTACGAAGGAGAACAATACTTCATAGAAGATATACAGAGTATCAGAAATATTCTAAAAGAAAAAAATATAACTATCGGTATTTCTGAAAGTATAGAGAATAATACTCATTTCGTAAAGATATTTTGTGATGATGATGATTATAACGATAGATTGAAATCTATAATATATTTATATATAAGCAATATATTATACAAAGTTGTAATAGACGTATTTAAAAAAAGAGAAATGTTTGAATACCTAACTGACACATATTTTTTTCTAAAGCATGATGAACTACTTGAAGTTGAAGAAGATATAATGAATGTTCTAAATTTGAAAGAGGCCATATCAGATGAAACAAGCATATATTGCATAAATAGGATAAATACAATAATTGAAAATATAAGAGAATGTATAGAAGAAAACGAAGAAATAAATATAAACGGTTTTATAACTTTTAGAATGAAAGAACTTATAGGTGAGATAGAAAGAATAATCGATAAGGTTGTTGAAAAGTATATGGTTGAGAAGGAGTATAAAGAGTTTATAAAACTTCTCAAGTACTTCGTTGACATACAGGAAAGTAGAATTGAAGAAGTTAATTTAATCATAGAAAATGATGGGGAGTATAGAATCACTGATAGCTATGGAGCTGATATATTTCAGGATTTTATAAGTGATTTAAGTGAATGCAAGCTTGGAAATAATGTGAATGTAGAAGATGTTATAATAAGTGGACTAATAACCAATTCTCCAAATAAGATTGTAATTCATAACGGTAAAATGTGTCTAAATAAAGAATTTCTAGATACCATAGATAATGTGTTTGGAGAGAGAGTTACCTACTGTAATGAATGTAAAATATGTAATAGAAATAAAATAAAAATTTAATATTGTATTGACATTGATTACTACGGATGATATATTATTTATTGTGTTAAGAAGAAACAGCCGTTTCTCACCTTACAGCAAAGCTAGTAAGGTTATGGATTACTTACTATTTGTTTATGAATGTGGTAATTGAGGGCGGCTTTATGCCGCCCTTTTATTATTTATATAAAGGTGTTCTTATCTACCGGAGGTGAAAAGTATCAATAAAGATTTTTCGATTAATGATGAAATTAGACAAAAAGAATTGAGAGTCATTTCTGATGATGGTAGCCAGTTAGGCGTAATGTCTACAAAAGAAGCTTTAAGGCTAGCTGAGGAAAAAGAACTTGATTTAGTTTTGATTTCGCCTAATGCTAATCCAGCAGTAAGCAGAATTATGGATTATGGAAAATTCATATACGAACAGTCTAAAAAAGAAAAGGAAGCCAAGAAAAAACAAAAAGTTATTAATGTTAAAGAGGTCAGATTTAGCCCTAATATTGAAGAACACGATGTTGAAATCAAAGCAAATAATGCCAAGAAATTTCTTGATGATGGAGACAAGGTTAAAGTTACTATAAGGTTTAGAGGTAGAGAGGCTGACTATGCACATGTAGGATTTAAGATACTTGAAAACTTTTTAGCTAGAGTGTCTGATCTATGTGTTGTTGAAAAGCCTGCTAAACTAGAGGGCAGAAATATGACTATGATTCTGGCTCCTAAAAAAGCATAATCTGAGAGGAGGAAACTATAATGCCAAAAATGAAAACTCATAGAGGTGCAGCAAAGAGATTTAAAAAGACAGGAACAGGAAAGCTAAAGAGAGCTAAAGCTTTCAAGAGCCATATATTAACTAAGAAGAGTTCTAAGAGAAAGAGAAATCTTAGAAAAACTGCTTACGTTTCAACTGCACAAGAAAAAGCAATGAAGAAATTATTACCATATCTATAAGAATACGGAGTAGGAGGTTTGTAATATGGCAAGAGTTAAAAGAGCAGTAAACGCTCGTAAAAATCATAAAAAAGTATTAAAACTTGCAAAAGGTTACTACGGTGGAAAGAGCAAGTTATTTAAGACAGCAAACGAATCAGTGGTTAGAGCATTAAGAAATGCTTATGTTGGTAGAAGATTAAAGAAGAGAGATTACAGAAAACTTTGGATAGCAAGAATAAATGCTGCTACAAGAATAAATGGACTTTCTTATTCAAGATTTATGAACGGAATAAAATTAGCTGGTGTTGATATAAACAGAAAGATGCTTTCTGAAATAGCTATCAACGATGCAAAAGCATTTGCTGATTTAGTTGAATTAGCAAAGAAGCACTTAAACGCTTAGTATAAAAACGCGACTTTATGTCGCGTTTTTTTTATTCTATAAGAATCTCCAATGAATGCTGAATCAATCACGAAAGTACAATGAAGAAAGCTTTCTTTAACTGTGGAGAATTATGGCTCCTGTCGGAATTTTTTTAAATTACGATTAGAAAGAATATATGTGGCAAAATAACTGAAGAAGAGTACTTTAGTAAAATTTTCACGTTGCTTTACAGAAATGTTCTGATAATTCAGTATTACATAGTAGGTCTTATTAGTATTAGCTTTTGTTAGCAATGAAAATATTGTATAATTAATATAAATGCTTATCTAAGTTTAGCTGTAAACTTTGAAGCTATAGGTATCCTTTACGGAAACTTAAGTTATGCATGTTCGAAAATTGTGGCTTCTGAGGATTTTTGAGGCATGCATAACTTAATAGTTGAAGTTGGACACCTATATAAGATAAAGGAATGGTAGTTTATAATGAATTTCTTATAATTGCGTGTAGCTATAAATACCTTTTTAAGAATAGAGGTGGAAAAGTGCTGAAAAATAACTGGAAAGACAAATTTAAATTTAACGCAGTTCAAACTCTTGCCATAGGATTTGCATTGGTTATTCTACTTGGGGGGATTCTGCTTAGTTTGCCAATATGCTCACAGGATGGTTCTGCCACAAGTTTTATTGACAGTGTATTTACTTCAACGACAGCAGTATGTGTAACAGGGCTAGTGACTGTTGATACGGGGACTCACTGGAACTATATTGGTAAGACAATTATAATGATATTGATACAGGTTGGTGGACTTGGGTTCATGTCCTTTGCTACACTTTTAGCTATACTTATAGGAAAAAAGATAACCTTAAAAGATAGACTGGTTATGCAGGAGGCTATGAATACTTTTAATATTCAAGGTCTTGTAAAGATGGTCAGATATATAATGGTTTTTACATTTTCAGTGGAAGGCTTAGGGGCGCTGCTTTATTCAACTCAATTTATTCCAAGTTTCGGAATCGCAAAAGGGATATATTATAGTATATTTCATTCTGTTTCAGCTTTTTGCAATGCTGGTATAGATCTGTTTGGAGAGTTTAGAAGTCTGACTATTTATAATGATAATGCAGTAATCATATTGACAACTGCAGCGCTTATAATAATTGGTGGCTTAGGATTTGCAGTATGGATAGAAATTTATAATTTTAAGGGTATAAAAAAGCTATCATTTCATACTAAGATGGTTTTGACTATTACCTTGATTTTGTTAACTGCTGGAGCACTATTGATGTTTATCTTTGAATTTAATAATCCTGGAACCATGAAGGAAATGAACTTAAAAGATAAACTTTTGAATTCTTTTTTCGCATCAGTGACGCCTAGAACCGCTGGTTTTAACTCTATTTCCACTGCTGATATGACTGCAGCAGGTAAGCTTCTTACTATAATACTAATGTTCATTGGTGGATCTTCAGGTTCCACTGCAGGAGGAATTAAAACAACTACCTTTGGAGTTTTGGTATTTACTTTGATATCAACAATAAAGGGAAGAGAGGATACAGAAGTCTTTAGAAGAAGAATATCAAAGGAAACCGTATATAAATCCTTTGCTATATTCAGTATTGCGCTAGCATTGGTACTCTCGGTTACAATGATATTATCTGTTACTGAAATCTCTCAGCCCTTCGAATATCTGTTATATGAAGCCACTTCTGCTTTTGGAACAGTAGGTTTAACTTTAGGATTGACGCCTAAACTAAGTATTATTGGCAAAGTAGTTATAATATTAACTATGTATTGTGGTAGAGTTGGTCCTTTGACTGTAGCAGTAGCTTTAACAAAAGCTAAGAAAAAGCCGAATTATAAATACCCAGAGGATAAGATATTAGTTGGATAGGAGGAAGGTAAATGAGCAATAAACAGTTTGTTGTGATTGGATTAGGCAGATTTGGTACTTCTGTTGCTAAAACTCTTTATGATTTAGGAAATGATGTATTAGCTATAGATGTAGATGAAGATCTTGTTCAAGATATATCAGATAGCGTAACTCATGCTGTCCAAATGGATGCAACAGATGAGAGCGCCTTAAAGACACTAGGACTAAGAAATTTTGATGTAGCTGTAATTACTATAGGTGAAAATATTCAAGCTAGTGTAATGGTAACACTTTTAGTTAAAGAGTTAGGGGTAAAATATATCGTAGCAAAGGGACATAGTGATCTTCATGCCAAAGTTTTATATAAAATAGGAGCAGATAGAGTGGTGCTTCCAGAAAAAGATATGGGAGTGAGAGTAGCGCATAATTTAGTTTCTTCAACTATACTAGATTATATAGATCTATCTCCAGATTACAGTATAATTGAAATAGAAACACCAAAAGAATGGCACAATAGTAGTATAAGGGATTTAAGTCTTAGAACAAGATTTGGAATAAATGTTATGGCTATAAAAAAGGAACATGATATAAATATTACTCCAAATGCCGAGGAGATAATTGAACCAGGTGATATAATTGTAGCCATAGGTTCTACAGAAGATTTAGGAAAATTGGAATCTTTTGTAGCTAGAAAATAATTTAGAGGTGTATGCTGTGCATTTAATAGAAAGTACTGACAACAAACATTTTAAAGAAATAAAGAAATTAAAAGAGAAAAAATATAGAAAACAGTTTGGAGTGTATATAATTGAAGGCTTAAGATTTGTTGAAGAAGCAATGAAAGCCGATGCAGAGATTGAGGAGCTTATAATTGATGAGAGTAAGCAAAGCAGATTTGAAGCTGTTTACGAAAGAATAGATGACAGTAAGATTACTTTACTCAAGCCTTCTTTGTTTAATCAAGTATGTAATACTGAGAATTCTCAAGGTATAATGGCTGTAGTTAAAATGAGTAATTGTGGTAATAATATAGATGGGAGTTTTTATGTTCTTTTAGATAAGCTTCAGGATCCTGGTAATGTAGGGACCATAATAAGGACTGCTCATGCTGCTGCAGTGGATGGAATCATTATAAGAGAAGGAACTGTAGATATATATAATGATAAAACTTTGAGAAGTACTATGGGATCCATATTTTATACTAATATAATAGAAGATAAGAATTTGGAAGTTATAAACCAGTTTAAAGAAAAAGGTTTTAAACTTTTAGCAAGTTCCTTAGATACAGATTTTAATTATTATGAAGTTGATCTAAATGGCAAAATAATATTAGTGGTTGGAAATGAAGGAAATGGAGTTTCTGAGGAAATATATGAGCTTTGCGACTTGAAGGCAAAGATTCCTATGCCTGGTAATGCGGAGTCTTTAAATGCTTCAGTAGCTGCTTCTATAATGATTTATGAAAAAGTTAGGCAAAACTTGAGCAAATAGTATTGAACTAACATGGATTAATATGTATAATAGGCTATATAATCAAATATGAAAAAACTGTGAATGAGAGAGTAAGAATATATTAACTTTTCAGGGAGAAGAGATCAAAGACTGAAAGTCTCTTTATTGGTATCTATTCTGAAGTTCACTCAGGAGTTCTAACTGTGAAATAAAGTAGTAGTTAGCGGGGAACCGTTATATATATTAAGTGAGTATTTTACTAATTAGGGTGGTACCGCGGAACCTCCGTCCCTTTATAGGGGCGGTTTTTATTTTGCAAAAAAATAACTTTTAGATTTAGGAAGGAGAAAATAACATGAAAGAAAAACTTCTAGAAATCAAGGACAATGCGTTAAAAGTGCTTGAAGATGTGAAAAATAGTAGTGATATTGAAAACATTAGAGTTAAAATTCTAGGTAAAAAAGGTGAGTTAACAACAATTTTAAGAGGTATGGGAGGTCTTACTGCTGAAGAGAGACCTATTATAGGAAAACTTGCCAATGAAGTAAGAGCAGAGATTGAAAATAGATTAGAGCAAATTTCCAAGGAAATAAAGGATGCAGAGAAAAAGAAAAAGTTAGAAAGTGAAGTTATAGATATCTCTATGCCAGGAAGAAAAAACTTAATAGGTAAGAGACATCCGCTAGACTTGACTTTAGAGCATATGAAGGAAATATTCATATCCATGGGCTTTAGTATAGAGGAAGGTCCAGAAATAGAAAAGGATTATTATAACTTCGAAGCTCTTAATATACCTAAAAATCACCCAGCTAGAAGTGAACAAGATACTTTCTATATAAATGATAATCTAGTTTTAAGAACTCAAACTTCTCCAGTACAGATAAGAGTTATGGAGAAACAAAAACCACCTATAAAAATGATATCTCCAGGTAAAGTATTTAGATCTGATGCTGCTGATGCAACACATTCTCCAATATTTTATCAAATGGAAGGCTTAGTTATAGACAAAGGTATAACTTTTGCTGATTTAAAAGGAACTTTAGAGTTATTCGCTAAAAAGATGTTTGGAGAAAATGTTCAAACTAAATTCAGACCTCATCACTTCCCATTTACTGAACCTTCAGCTGAAATGGATGCTACTTGCTTCGTATGTGGAGGAGAAGGCTGCAGAGTATGTAAGGGTAGTGGTTGGATAGAGCTTTATGGTTGCGGTATGGTTCATCCACAAGTACTAAGAAATTGTGGTATTGATCCAGAAGAGTATAGCGGATTTGCTTTCGGTATGGGGGTAGACAGAATGGTTATGCTTAAGTATGGCATTGATGATATAAGACAACTATATGAAAGTGACATGAGATTTTTAAATCAGTTTTAGGAGGAATTTAATATGAAAGTACCTTATTTATGGTTAAAAGACTATGTGAATATAGATATAGATGCAAAAGAATTGGCTGATAGACTTACTCTATCAGGTTCAAAGGTTGAAGAAGTAATAACTTCCGGGGAAGACATTACTAACGTTGTAACTGGAAAGATACTTAAGATAGAACCACATCCAGATGCAGAAAAGTTAGTTATATGTCAAGTTGAAGTAGGTCAAGAAGAACCAGTTCAAATAGTTACTGGTGCAAAGAACATGAAGGAAAATGATATAGTTCCAGTTGCACTTCATGGCTCAACACTTCCAAATGGCTTGAAGATTAAGAAGGGTAAGCTTAGAGGAGTTCCTTCAAATGGTATGATGTGTTCAGAAGAAGAGCTTGGTATAGCCGGAGATGAACCAGTTCACGGGCTTATGATACTACCTGAGACTACACCTCTTGGTAAAGATATAAAGGATGTATTAGGGTTAAACAAGGCTGTAATAGACTTTGAAATAACTTCAAATAGACCTGATTGTCTTAGTGTAGTTGGTATAGCTAGAGAAACTGCTGCAACACTAGGAATAGAATATAAGACTCCTTCGCTTGATTACAAAGCTACAGGAGAAGGTGATGTGAATCAGCTTGTTAAGGTAGAAGTAAAAGATTCTCTATGTAAGAGATATATGGCAAGAGCAGTAAAGAACGTTAAGGTAGAAGCTTCACCAGCTTGGATGCAGGAAAGACTTTTAGAGGCTGGTGTAAGACCTATAAATAATGTTGTAGATATAACTAACTTTGTTATGCTAGAACTTGGCCAGCCAATGCATGCTTATGACAAGAGAGAAGTTAAATCTAATACAATAGTTGTTGAGAGAGCAAAAGAGAACGAAAAGTTTATTACTCTTGATGAAATTGAAAGAAATCTAGATACAGAAATTCTTTGTATTAAAGATGGAGGAGAAACTATAGGCCTCGCAGGCATAATGGGAGGGCTTCAGTCTGGAATAAAAGAAGATACAACTGATATAATTTTTGAAAGTGCTAGCTTTGATGGAACTAATATCCGTGTAAACTCTAAGAAACTTAATCTTAGATCAGAAGCATCTTCAAGATTTGAAAAAGATATAGACCCTAATCTTGCAGCTGTTGCATTAGATAGAGCTTGCGCTCTAATAAAGGAATTGAAGGTTGGAGAAATAGTTAATGGAACTATAGATATATACAATGATAAAAAAGAACCTCATACAATGAAGGTTAGTGGAAGCTGGATAAATAAATTCCTAGGTACTACTATTTCAAATGAGGAAATGAAAGAGTATCTTGATAGACTAGAGCTTAAAACAACTATAGAAAATGATGATTTAATTATAGCAGTACCAACTTTTAGAATTGATATTGCAATAAAAGAGGATATAGCAGAAGAAGTTGCTAGAATCTATGGTTACAATAAGGTTCCTATGACTGTAATAGGTGCTAACTCTCCTAAGGATGCTAAAAACAAGAAGCTTAAATTAGATGATTTAGTTATAAACACTATGATTTCAAGTGGATTAAATCAATCAATATCTTATTCTTTCGTAAGTCCTAAGGTATTTGATATGATAAACTTACCTCAGGATAGCGACCTTAGAAAAGTTGTAAAGATTAAGAATCCATTAGGTGAAGACTATAGCATAATGAGAACATCTACACTTCCATCTATGCTTGAATGCCTTGGTAGAAATTACTCAAGAAGCAACGAGTTTGCTAGTCTTTTTGAGCTTGGTAAGGTATATATTCCTAAGGAAGACGAAAATCAACTTCCTAATGAGAAAAATATACTTACAATTGGACTTTACGGCGATGTAGATTACCTAGATTTAAAGGGAGTAGTTGAAAATCTTATAGAAGTTTTAGGGGTAAAGAACCCTTCATTCAAGAGACAAAGTGACAATGTAAGCTATCACCCAGGTAAGACTGCTGACTTATACGTAGGTAAAGAAAGAGTTGGAGTTTTAGGAGAAATTCATCCAGATGTAGCTGATAACTATGGAATAGACACTAGTGTTTATGTAGCTGAGCTTGATTTAGATGTATTATACTCAAACTCGAATACATTGAAGAAATATAGACCACTACCAAAGTATCCAGCGGTAACAAGAGATATTGCTCTTTTAGTAGAGGATGCTATACTAGTTCAAGAGATTGAAGAAACTATAAGAAAAGCTGGTGGAAACTTAGTTGAAACTGTAAAACTATTTGATGTATACAAAGGAAAACAAATTCCAGAGGGCAAGAAGAGTATAGCTTATGCAATTTCTTATAGAGATGAAAATAAGACATTAACTGATAATGAAGTTAATAAAGTACATGATAAGATATTACGTTCTTTAGAATACAAGTTAGGTGCTCAATTAAGATAATTAATAGTTAAGCAAAAAAAAGCTGGTTCAAGTGAACCAGCTTTTTTGCTAGCTAGCAGCTACAATAATAATTTAAATATTATTAAAACTATCAAATAAAACTTTGAAATCATAGGCGTATATATGTTAACATAAAGTTAAGAGATTGAATGCTAAGAGGTGTTAAAATGGCTTCCGTAACTGTAAAGATAAATGGGATTGAATATAATCTAAAAGGAAAAGATGATGAAAAGTATCTAAATTATATTGCAAATTATGTTGATGACAAGGTAAAAGAGATTCTTGGTAAAAATGTTAAGTTAAGCTCCTTAGCTGCTACAGTTCTCGCTGCTATAAATATATCAGATGAGCTTTTTAAGGTTAACAATGATTTTAATGATCTATTAGATAACTTTGAAAAAATACAAAAAGAGAATGCTGAATTAAAAGAACAGATGAATAAAATATGTGAAGAAGCTAATTTAAGGCAAGAAGAAGAACTAAAATCAGTAAAAGATATAGAAAGCTTAGAAGAAGAAAAAGAGGTTTTAATACAACAAACTTTTACTTTAAAAGAAGAAAATGATGATTTGAAAATAGCAAACATTAGATATGAAGAAGAAAATAAAAGCTTATTACAAGCCTTAAATACTAAGGAAGAAGAGCTTAGAAATATAGAGAGTATGCAAAATAATAAAGATACTGAGGATTTATCCGAGCAAATTCTAGAACTTGAGGATGCCTCTAAGAAATTACTAGAGGAGAATAACTCCTTAAGGAAAACTAATAAGGAAATAAAATTTGAGTTACAAAGTCTTAAATATAAGGTTTTGGATTTAGAGAAAAAGTATTTAGACAGCCAATTCCAATTGGCAACTGAAAAGAAAAAGAAAGAGGCTTTTCTAAAAGATAAAAAATAGATTAACTATATAACACTTACTATACTTGGAAACTTACTTGCATGACAAGTAAGTTATTTTTCTGTTATAATATAAAGTATGTTTAAAGTATCGATTTAATAGCGGATATTAAGTTTTAGAATGGTGGTTATAGGGTTCTAACTTAAGTTTTCGTAATGGAACCCTATATAGGTATCCAACTTTAACTATTAATTTATACATGCAACACAATCCCTAGAAACTGGAATTTTATAACAAGTATAAATTAAGTTTTCGTAAAGGATACCTATAGGATATATAAATTATATTTATTGACCTACAACAAAGCATAGATAATATTAAGATGATATTACTCCAATTTGCCGGATATTTTAGAAAAATTTCATTATTATCAATATGAAAAAGATAAAATATTAGTTTTCATATGGAGTATATATCTATAGGAGAGATGGACTAATGAATAATATAGAGCTTTTAGCACCAGCAGGAAGCAAAGAGAGTTTATACGCTGCAATAAATAAAGGAGCAGATGCGGTATATTTAGGTGGAAGTAAGTTTTCAGCTAGAGCATATGCTTCTAATTTTGATGATGTGCAGCTTGAAGAAGTATTGGATTATGCACATTTATATGGTGTTAAGGTTTATATAACTATAAATACATTGATAAAAGAGAATGAGTTAAAAGAAGCTTTAGATTATATAGATTTTTTATATAGGATAGGTGTAGATGGACTTATAATACAAGATTTAGGTGTGTTTAACGAAGCTAGAAAGAGATATAAAGATATCGAACTTCATGGATCTACTCAGATGACTGTGCACAATGGAGATGGAGCGCTTTTCTTCAAAGAAAGTGGATTCAAAAGAATTGTACTTTCTAGAGAGTTATCTTTAAAAGAAATTGAATACATCTCTAAAGAGCTTAACATAGAAACTGAGATTTTTGTGCATGGAGCTTTATGTGTATGCTATTCAGGGCAGTGCTTGATGAGTAGTATGATTGGAGGAAGAAGCGGCAATAGAGGAAGATGTGCTCAATCCTGCAGGCTTCCATACAATATTATAAGACTGAGCGATGATATTAAAAAAGAAGGCTATTTACTAAGTCCAAAGGATATGTGTACAATAGAGGATGTGGAACAAATTGTCAATACAGGTACTTCTTCTCTGAAGATAGAGGGCAGAATGAAAAGACCTGAGTATGTTGCTGGAGTTGTAGAGTCCTATAGGACTGCGATAGATACTATAGAAGATAAAAACATTAGGTTTAATGTTAAAGATTCTAAAGATACCCTTATGCAGTTATTTAATAGAGAAGGTTTTTCTAAAGCCTATCTATATAAAAATGAAGGCAAGGATATGATGGCTTTTAAAAATCCAAAGAATACTGGTGTATATATTGGTTCTGTTAATAATAAAGGCGAGGTTTTACTTGAAAAGGATGTTATGCTAGGAGATGGTATAAGCAGTGGAAAAGAAGGTTTTACTATTAGTAAAATACTTCAAGGTAAGAATAGTTTAGATAAGGCGTCAAAGGGAATGGCAGTTAAACTTCTACCTGCTAAGTATAGAAATAACGATAAATTATATAAGACTTTAGACGTAGCTCTAATGGAACACTACAAGCCATCTTATGTGAATCCTTATGAAAATAAAATAGAGCTTGAAGCATTTATGATTTTTAAAGTTGGAGAGCCTTTAAAGGTTAGTCTAGATTATAATGGAAAGTTCTATGAGATTGAAGGTGAAGTAGTTCAAGCTGCAGTTAAGAAGCCTTTATCTGTTGAGAAAGTTGAAGAGAATATGATGAAGTCCGGAGAGACTCCATATAAGATAAATTCTATCAAGTTTTTAGAGTTCGAAGAGGGTTTTGTACCTGTATCAGCTATAAATTCATTAAGAAGACAAATCATAGAAGCTATAGAGGAGAATGAAATTAGTAAGCATAAGAGAAAAGTGGATATTCATGATTTGGGTATTGCTGATAAAAACAGTAGAACTTCTAAAGAATTTAATGGAGTCTTATACATTGTTAGAACTAAAGAGCAGTTAAAGGCTGTGATTGATAATAATTGTGACAACTACGGTATAGATGTATTTGGCAAAAGCTTAAATTCCTTCAAAGAAGAGGATTTGAAAAATATAGATTTATCAAAGGTTTATTTGAAAATTCCTAATATAATCAAAGAGGAATATAATTATGTATGTAGTGTCATTGATAAGTATATTGACAGAATAAAAGGAATTATAACTGCTAATGCAGGAATTATATATAGATATAATAGAAAAACTAGCATTATCGGAGATTATAAGCTTAATGTGTTTAACAGCAAAGCAGCAGAATTCTATAAGGGATTTATGGATGTAGTTCCAACAAGTGTTGAGCTAAATAAAGGTGAGATGACTTCTATAACTAAAGGAAGAAAAGCTTCATACCAAGCCTTGATTTATGGAAGAGTGGAGATGATGGTTAGTGAGTATTGTCCAATAGGAAGTACCTTCGGACAAAAGACATCAAATAGTAACTGTAATCAAAGCTGTATCAAGGATGATTTTGTTTTAGAAGATAGAATGAAAGAAAGATTTGTCATGACTACTGATAGATTCTGTAGATCTCATATATATAATAGCGTGCCTATTAACCTTATAGATGAGATAGAAAGAATGGAGCAAGTTGGAATAACAAGCTTTAGGGCTGATTTTATTGATGAAGATTATAACGAGGTTAGTCGTATAATATCAATTATTAATAAAGAAGAAAAAGATGATAAAAGTAATAAGTATACTAAGGGACATTATAAAAGAGGAGTAGAATAAAGGAGAAATTTTATGAACGATAAAGCGTTAAGAGTTCTAGAATTTAATAAGGTAAAAGAAGAGATAAAAAGATATGCACTTACAGGTGCTTCAAAAGATACTATAGATGAACTAGTTCCATATGACAATATTCATGAAGTAAAGGAACATCTTCAAGAAACTAAGGAAGCACTATTTCTTCTTATGAAAAAAGGAGCGCCTCCTTTTGAAGGGTTGTATGATGTAAGGGAAGCAGTTACAAGAGCTGAAAAGGGTGGTACATTAAATCCAGGGCAGCTTTTAAAAATAGGGAACATGGTTAGATGTGCCAGAAGATTCATAGATTTCATAAAAAGAAAAGATGAAGAGGAAGCTTATAATATATTAGAAGATATATGCGCTGGGCTTACTCCGATAAGAAAACTGGAGGATTCTATCTTTAATGCTATAATAGGCGAAGAAGAAATATCAGATAAGGCTAGTCAAACTCTTTATAATATAAGAAGAGCTTTAAAAGAAAGGAATTCCTCAGTTAGAGACAAGGTTAACTCTATAATAAGAGAAAATTCAAAGTTTTTACAGGATAACCTCTATACCATGAGAGGAGATAGATATGTAATTCCAGTAAAGTCTGAGCATAAGGGTTCTGTCCCAGGACTTATCCATGATCAAAGTTCCACTGGTGCCACTTTATTTATAGAGCCAATGAGCTTAGTAAAGATAAATAATGAAATTAAAGAACTTATGCTTAAGGAAAAGGCTGAGATTGAGAGAATACTTCAACAATTATCAGGCTATGTTTATGATGAAATTATAGCAGTAAAAAATAATGCTAACATACTAAATGAATTAGATTTTATATTTGCAAAGGCTAAATATGCTAGTTCCATTGAAGGTATTTGTCCTGCAGTTAATGACAACGGAATAGTGGATTTAGTTCAAGCTAAACACCCGCTTATAGATCCTAAGAAGGTTGTATCTTCTGATATTTACTTGGGAAGAGAATTTACAAGCCTTGTTATAACAGGACCTAATACCGGTGGTAAAACAGTAACTTTAAAGACTATTGGGCTTTTGCATGTAATGGCTATGAGCGGAATCTTAATACCTGCTAGAGAAAATTCTGCTGTAAGCTTTTTTAGAGAAATTTATGCAGATATAGGTGATGAACAAAGTATAGAACAAAGTTTATCTACATTTTCTTCTCATATGACAAATATTGTTTCCATAATGGAAGAAGCAGATAATGAATCTCTTATACTATTTGATGAATTAGGAGCAGGAACTGATCCAACTGAAGGTGCAGCACTTGCAGTGGCTATTCTAGAAACCCTTAGACATAGAAACTGTAAAATAGTAGCCACTACCCATTACAGTGAGCTTAAAGGATATGCTTTAAGAACTATGGGAGTAGAAAATGCTTCGGTGGAATTTGATGTAGAAACTTTGAGACCAACCTATAAGCTTTTAATAGGTATACCAGGTAAATCTAATGCCTTTGAAATTTCTAGAAGGCTTGGACTTGGCAATGACGTAATAGAAAAATCTAAAGAACTTATCTCTAGTGAATCTCTTCAATTTGAAGATTTGATACAAAGTCTTCAGGAAAAGAGCATGAAGGCTGAAAGGGATGCCAGAGAAGCTGAGATGCTTAAGCTTGAAGCTAGGAAACTAAGAGAAAAGTATGATGTTAAGCTTGAGAATCTAGAAAAAACAAGAGAAAATGCCTTCGGCGAAGCTAGAAGAGAAGCTAAACAAATCCTTAGAGAAGCAAAAGAAGAGGCTGATCAAATACTTAAGAACATGAGAGAGCTTGAGAGGCTTGGATATGACTCTGATGCAAGAAGAAAGCTAGAAGCGCAGAGAAGTAAGTTAAAAGATAAATTAGATAAAACTGAAAGTGTAATAAATAAGGCTGAAAAGGATAATGGTGAGACTATAGAAAATGTTAAGCCTGGAATGGAAGCTTTCTTACCTTCTTTGAATCAAAAGGTAGTAATACTTACAATGCCGGATTCTAGAGGTGATGTACAGGTAGAAGCTGGTATAATGAAAATCAATGTTAAATTAAAGGATCTTAGAAAATCCAAAGAAACCAAGGAAGTAAAGCAAAAGACCAGAAGAGAGGTAAACTTGAACACCAAGTCTGTTTCTAGCTCAGTAGATCTTAGAGGCTTAGATGCTGAGGAGGCATGCTATAATGCTGATAAATATCTAGATGAAGCATATCTTGGAGGACTTGGAGAGGTATCTTTAATCCATGGTAAGGGCACAGGAATACTGAGAAAAAGTATA
The DNA here is from genome assembly GCF_004015185.1 of Clostridium manihotivorum. Taxonomy (GTDB): domain Bacteria; phylum Bacillota; class Clostridia; order Clostridiales; family Clostridiaceae; genus Clostridium_AR; species Clostridium_AR manihotivorum. The sequence goes on from NZ_CP025746.1 coordinate 2,303,186, forward strand.
AATGATATGCTTAAGAATCATCCTCATGTTAAGTCTTACAGATTGGGAGAATATGGAGAGGGTGGAAATGGAGTAACAGTAGTTCAACTTAAGTAGGAGGCTAAGTATGATATTGATAAGTGCATGCTTATGTGGATGCAACTGTAAGTATAATGGCGGAAATAATTACAATGAAAAAATAAAAAGGCTTTATGATGAAGGGAATGCAATACTTGTTTGCCCGGAAGAAATGTCAGGGCTAAGTACTCCTAGAGAACCTGTGGAAATACAAAATGGTACAGGATTTGACGTATTGGAAGGAAGAGCTAAAGTTTTATCTGCCCAAGGTACTGATGTTACTGAAAAGTTTATAAATGGAGCAAATAAAATTTTAGATATTGCATTAAAAAATAACGTAAAAACGGCAATATTAAAAGCTAAAAGCCCTTCCTGTGGCACTGGGAAAATCTACGATGGTACCTTTACAGGAACTCTCAAAGAAGGAAATGGGGTAACTGCTGAGCTTTTAAAGGCAAATAAAATTCAAGTGCTCAGTGAAGAAGACTATATATAAATCAGAAAAGGCAGATGCGCAAAAAAAAAATCACTGAAGAAAATCGCTTCAGTGATTTTTTACTGTAAAGAAAAGCATAAATTTTTATTAGCTAAAACTAACAATTATAGAGGGTATAGAACAGATTGTCAGTATATACAGTAAAAATGAAACTTATTCGCCTGCCAGAATTTCTTCACATACGTTCAGAAAAGGCAGATGCGCAAAAAAATCACTGAAGAAAATCGCTTCAGTGATTTTTTTATATAAAGTCTATTTAGCTACGACTTTAATATATTCAACCTTTGAGTCTTCTGTACCTTGTACGTATAGACCAACTTCTTTTAGTTCTTCAACATAATCTATAATTTCTTCTGTTATTATTTCACCTGGACAAAGTAGTGGAATTCCAGGTGGATAAGCTAATAAAAATTCACCACTTATCTTTCCTATACTATCTCTAAGAAGTATTGATTCTTTTTTGCTGTTAAAAGCATCTCTAGGAATCAGAACACTTTCAGGTATAGACGGAATATCTAAAAAGTCTGGTCTTACTTTACCTTTAGAAGAATACTCTTCAGAGACTTCTTTTAGAGCTTGAATTAATTTATCAATACTCTCTTTTGTGTCCCCAAAAGATCCTACTGCAAGAACATTGTATAAATCAGATAGCTCCATTTGTATATGGTACTTATTGGATAATATCATATCTAATTCATAACCTGTTATCCCGAGGTCTCTACAAGTTATTGTGATTTTAGTTGGATCTAAAGCTACCACTCCAGGTCTTCCTAAAATCTCTTCACCAAAGCAGTAGAAACCATCTATTTTATTTATTTCATTTCTAGCATAAGTTGCTAAATCAATAGCTTTATCTAAAAGCTCTTCTCCATTTAAAGCAATTTGTCTTCTAGCACAATCTAAACTTGCCATCAATATATATGATGGTGAAGTTGTTTGAAGTAGATTTAAAACTTGCTGAACTCTAGCTGGATCTATATAGTTGCTTTTTACTTGAAGTAAAGAACATTGGGTTAAAGCGCCTATTATTTTATGAGTGCTCTGTGCACAGATATCAGCACCTGCTTCCATTGCAGACATAGGTAGTTTTTCATTAAAAGCTAGATGAGGACCATGGGCTTCATCTACTATTAAAGGAATATCATAGCTATGAACAATATCAGCGATTTCTTTGATAGCAGTGGCAACACCATAATAAGTTGGGTTTATTATTAACACAGCCTTAGCATCTTTATTTTCTTCCAAAACCTTTTTTACTGTTTCAGGGGTAACACCATGAGCTATTCCTAATTGCTTATCAAGCTCTGGTTGCATAAATACAGGAATTGCTCCACTAAGGATTATCCCAGCGGTGATTGATTTGTGAACATTTCTAGGAATAATTATCTTATCGCCTTGGTTTACAACTGACATAATCATAGCTTGAATTGCGCCAGAAGTTCCGTGGATCGAGAAAAAAGAAGCATCTGAACCGTATGCATCAGCAGCAAGTTCCTGTGCTTTTTTTATTGGTCCTGTTGGATGATGTAGACTATCGACTAATTTAAACACCGTTACGTCTATCTTAAATGGGTTTTCACCTATAAAGTTTTTGAATTCCTCATCTATTCCTACGCCTTTCTTATGACCGGGAACGTGAAATGGAATTGTATCTCTATCTACATATTCCATTAGGGCATCAAACAAAGGAGTTTCATTTTGGTCAAATCTGTACACTTTGATACCGCACCTTCTTTCAACAAATAAATATCTCTTATGAAAAACAATATAATTATATGTTATGAGTAACTGTAATGCAATAAAAAAATTAATATGAATAAGATTTATTTATTATGACAATAATATAGGGCAGGAGGGATTAAAGTGGAAAATATTAAATTAAATAGTAGAGATAACAAAATAGGCAAGACTGCGGGTAAAGTAAGAAGATCTGGAAAGGTTCCAGGCATAGTTTACGGAAAAGGTATGCAGAACTTTATGTTTGAAATTGGTGAGCTAGAATTAAATCATGTTATTACTGAACATGGTGAGCATGGAGTAATAGATATTGATTTAAATGAACAAAAAAAGACTGTGCTGATTAAAGAGCTTCAAAGAGATCCAGTAACTCATAAAATTATACATTTAGATCTAGAAACTATAGATAAAAATCAAAAAATTATAACTACAGTACCACTACATTTCAAAGGTGAAGGAATACTTAATTCATATGGTGCTATAATTCAAAAGGAGAAATCGAACATAAGGGTTAGCTGTACTCCAGGTAATTTGCCAAAGTATTTGGAACTAGATGTTTCTCAGTCTTCAATAGGAAGTACTTACAAAGTAAGCGATATAGAGGTAGGTAAAGAGATATCTATAATTGATGACTTAAATACAGTACTTGGATCTGTTAGTTATGAACATAAAATACAAGAGGCTGTAGAACCTGAGGAAAGAAAAGAATAAATTAGCCCTATGATAACATAGGGTTTCTTTTTTACCAATATGAAATTACAAGAATACTTGTATTTACATAAGTAAAAATATAAGTATTGTTATCGTAAATTTGCACAATTTGATAAAATTAAAAATTTTACTATGAATATAATAATAAATTTTGGATGTAGATGATAATAGGATTTTAATGAGTATTAATGTGAAATAAGTGCACTTATATATATAAATGCACAGAATTTCATAAATTTACATATAAAAGTTCCAATTGTATTATTTTTGTTGTATAATATTTAATGTTAAATTATAAGGAGGGATATCAATGACTTATCTAGAAAAATACAATCAATGGTTGCAGTCGCCTACTATTAACGATGAAATAAAAGATGAATTGAAAAATATAACTGACGAAAAGGAAATAGAAGATAGATTTTACAAAGAATTAGAGTTTGGTACTGGTGGATTAAGAGGTGTTATAGGGGCAGGAACTAACAGAATGAATATATACACAGTAGGGAAAGCAACTCAGGGCCTAGCAGATTATATAAATGAAGCATATAAAGACGAAAAGTCAGTTGCAATAGCATATGACTCAAGAAATATGTCAAGAGAATTTGCTAAAGCTGCGGCTTTAACATTGTGTGCTAATGATATAAAGGTATATCTTTTTGAAGATTTAAGACCTACACCAATGTTATCATATACTGTTAGAAAGCTTAATTGTAAAGGTGGAATAGTAATAACAGCTTCTCATAATCCTAAGCAATATAACGGATATAAGGTTTATGGTGATGATGGTGGACAAGTTACTGATGAACCTGCAAAGAAGATAATTGGTTATGTAAATGCTATAGAGGATTACGCTAATGTTAAGTCATTAACTGAAGCTGAGGCTTTGGAGAAAGGCTTACTTCAATATATAGGAGAAGATGTTGATAAAACATATATTGATAGAGTAAAAGAATTAACAATCAGAAAAGAATTAGTTGAATCCGCTGCAAAGGATTTAAAAATAATATATACTCCTATACATGGTTCAGGAAATATGCCTGTAAGAAGAGTTTTAAAGGAATTAGGATATAATAATGTTCATGTAGTAAAGGAACAAGAAAAGCCAGATGGAAACTTCCCAACAGCTTCTTATCCTAATCCAGAAGAACCAGCAGTATTTAAGTTAGCTTTAGATCTAGCAAAAGAAGTGCAACCAGATATAATATTTGGTACGGATCCTGATTGTGATAGAATAGGTGTAGTGGTTAAAGATAATGAAGGTGAATATAGAGTTTTAACTGGAAATCAAACTGGAATGTTATTAACTCATTATGTTTTAAACTCACTTAAAGATACTAATAAACTTCCTGAAAAGGGCGCAATTATAAAGACAATTGTTACTACTGAAGCAGTAAGAAAAATGACAGCAGAGTATAAGGTAGAACTTATAGATGTTTTAACTGGCTTTAAATATATTGGTGAAAAGATTAGAGAATTTGAGGAATCAGGTAGTCATAAGTACCTTTTTGGCTTTGAAGAAAGCTACGGATATCTAGCAGGAGAATTCGTAAGAGATAAGGATGCTGTAATTGCATCTATGTTAATAGCTGAAATGACATTATACTATAAGTCTAAGGGGAAAACTCTCTACGATGGATTGATTGATATATATAATCAATATGGCTTCTACAGAGAAAACTTGGTGTCAATTGAACTTAAAGGAAAAGAAGGTCAAGAAAAAATAGCAAGTTGCATAGATAATATGAGAAACAACCCAATTTCAAGCGTTAATGGAATTAAAATTGTTAAGAGATTTGATTACAAAAAGAGTGAAGAAACAGATGTGGAAAAAGATGCTGTGAGCACTATAAACCTACCTAAATCAAATGTTCTTAAATATATTTTAGAAGATGATTCATGGTTTGTAGTAAGACCTTCTGGTACAGAACCTAAAATGAAGGTATACTTATCCATTGTTGGTAGCAGTTTAGAGGATGCAGAAAATAAGATTAAAAAGTATACTGATGATGTGATGCAGATTATTAATGACAAATTGAATTAAGAAATCATTATAGATGGACCAGTTCTAGTAGGTAAATATTTTTATGTTATACAGGGGGATGTCCTTAGTGAACAAAAAAGTATTATTATGAATTGGTTCTTATAAAGATGTATTTTATAAATTTATAATAGTAATTAGTTAATTAACGATTATATCTATTGAGTTCCTAACTTAACTATTAATTTGTATATTACCGAAAATCCATAGAACTTGTGATTTTTGACAATTATAAATTAAGTTTCGTTATAGGAACTCTTTACAAAGATACCACTTCAGCTTTGTATATATTTTCATTGGCATTATGTAATTATGGCAGTAAAAGATGGGAATATAGTTGAAAGTTATGAAGTGGTAATCTATACATATTTAAATTACATGCTCTTAGTAATTGATTTGAGTGATTTTTAATTCAATATTAAAAACAAAAGATTTATAAATAGGGGTGAATATTATGGACTATAATTCACTTTTTAAGGATAAGCTATCAAAACTATTATTCCTTGAAATAAAAGATATCGATGCCTTTTTGAGAAAGATTAGTTATAATGGAATAAAACTTGCAAGCAAAGAATTGTTTATGCCAATCAGCATGGAGTTTTTGGCTGATAAAGTGAAAAATAATAAGGAACTTAAAGAAATACCTATATATCAATTTATTGAAGGTATGTTTTATGCTATAGGTGCAGATGAGGACTTTAAATATAACGAGGACTATATAAAAATTATAGTTTCTATAAATGATTCCGAAGAGTGTATTAAAGGAATAGTAGCGAACAAAGTAAAAGAAGAAAATTATAATGATGGCTATGTACTTTTAAGAGGACTGTGTAGAGTATATGGAAAAGAGGAATTTTTTGAAAGACTTGTCGGCATTGGAGAAATAATAAGATCAGCTAATAAAGACTTTAAAAGTGTTCTCTTAGAGGATATTTCTTTTTACAAATACAAATATCCTAAGAGTGCTATGCCTTATATGTTCGAGGCAGTTTTACTTAAAGCAGAAGGTGAGTACTCAAAGGCTTTTATGTGCCTAAATGAATATATTAGACTAGGGGGAGCTAGAACTTCAGATGTTGACGATTTGCTTGATGAAGTTTCTGATATAGCTAACTATGAAAAAGGTAAGGAAGAGATTGATGAAAATCCTTTGGAAGCCTTGAAAAAGCTTCTTCCTTTAGTAGATAAGTTTGAGGATAACGCACTTATATATTATTATGTAGGTTTATCATATAGAAAAATTGAAAATTACGAGAAAGCTATTTACTATCTTAATGAAAGTTTAAGAATAGATAGTTCTATAGTAGAAACTGTAAATGAGTTGGGTATTAATTATGCAGCAATTGGGGATTTTGAAAGTGCTATAATGTATTTTAGAAAGGCCTTTGAAGCTACAAAGGACGTTGAAGTTTGTACAAATTTGATAATGTGTTACTACAATATAGGTAAGCTTGAAGAAGCAAGGCTTCATCTTGATATAGCAAATAAATTAAATGCTGATGATGAAATTGTAAAACAATTAAATAATATAATAGGGGGATAAGTAATGGAATTAAGAGAATATTTCAACATTATAAGAAAAAGACTATTGTTAGTTATACTAATAACATTGAGCTGTACATTGTTGACAGCAGTAGTAAGTTATTTTGTAATAAAGCCAGTATATAAAGCTGATATATCAGTAATAATAGGTCAAAATGATAAAGCAGATCAGACAAAAGAAAACTATAATGATGTGATGATGTATCAGAAGATGGTTAAGACCTACAGTATATTTGTGCAGACTAAAGTTGTAGCAAATGATGTCATAAAAGAACTAGACTTAGATATGACACCTGAAGAACTTATAAAAATGACTTCTGTTACGCCTAAAGGAGATACAGAGTTTTTAACTATAACTGTAAAGTCAAAGAATAAGAATGAAGTAGCAAAGATTGCTAATCAAATCGCTAAATCACTAAAAAAAGAATCTATGGAGATATATAATAGAGATAATGTTAAGTTAGTTGATGAGGCCGTTGCTCCAACTAGTCCAGATAGTCCTAGACCACTGTTAAATATTGCTGTAGCATTGTTTGTAGGACTAATGTTATCTGTGGGACTTGTTTTCCTAATTGAATACCTTGATAACACCGTTAAGGATGAAGAAGAATTATCAAGACTACTTGAAGTTCCTGTAATAGGAGTAATTCCTATTATAGAAGAATAATGGAGGCTTAAAATGGATAAAAACTTAATTTCTTTAGTTAGTAATAAATCTAGAGGTGCTGAAGCTTTTAGAACTTTAAGAACAAACATACAATATTCATCGTTAGATGAAAAAATGCGCGTTATTGTAATAACATCTTCGAGTCCTTCTGAAGGAAAAAGTACAGTAATATCTAATTTAGCCTCATCAATGGCTCAAGCTGGTAAGAAGGTTCTTTTGATAGATTGTGACTTTAGAAGACCAACAGTTCATAAAAAATTTGGAATTCCTAATTCGAAAGGATTAGCCAATATAATAATTGGAGAAAATAAAATTGAAGAATGTCTAAAGAGTACTGAAATAAAAAATCTGTACATACTTACCTGTGGCACTCTTCCTCCTAATCCATCGGAGTTATTGGGTAGTAAGGCGATGACTAAGTATTTAAACGAGTTTAAAGAAATATTCGATGTTGTATTAATAGATGCACCGCCAGTTTTAGCTGTGACTGATGCTCAAATACTTTCTGTAAATGCAGACGGTACTCTTCTTGTTGCTTCTTACGGAAAAACTGAGAAGAAGGCGATTATTAAGTCTAAAGAAATGTTGGACAAAGTTGGATCTAAATTAATCGGGGTTGTGTTAAACATGGTACCATCTAAGGCGAATGAGTATTACTATAGTAAATATTATGGATACTACGATAAAGAGTAGGTGAAATTATGATAGATTTTCACAGTCATATAATACCAAGTGTAGATGACGGCTCTCAGTCTTTTGAGATTACAAAAGATATGATAAGAAATTCTATAAGTCAAGGAGTAACTCATATTTGCGCCACTTCTCATTATATTCCTGGGGAGTTTGAGCAAGAAAAAAATAATTATGATAACATTTTCTCAGAAGTTAGTGACTTTGGAAAACAAGAAGGCATAAAGGTTATTAAAGGATTAGAAGTATATATAACACCTAATCTCGTTGATCTTTATAGTGATGGTTTAATTTGGTGCATAAATGATAAAAAATATATGCTGATAGAGCTTCCGATGAGAGAGTTTCCCCTTTATACTGAGGATGTGTTTTATGAACTTAGGTTAAAGGGAGTTACTCCAATACTTGCTCATCCTGAGAGAAATTTTAAAATTGCTAACAACATAGAGTTATTAAAGAACCTTGTAGAACAAGGAAACTTAGCTCAGGTAAATGCAGGTAGCTTAACAGGAGCATATGGTAACACTATAAAAGATGTGGCAGAACAGCTGGTGGCTAGAAACTTAGTTCACATAGTTGGTAGTGATGGCCACAACAATGAAAAAAGAAATACTTATATTGATAAGGCTTATGAAGTAATAAAGGAAGTCAATATAGAGTTATATAAATGGATTGAAAGTAACGAGCTTAATATTTTGAATGGTGAAGAAGTAAATCCATTGTCTATTAGAGAGCCTAAGAAGCAAGGCCTTCTATCAAGATTATTTAAGAAGAAGTAATTAGAAATTCTAATTACTTCTTTTTTTACTGTTAAAAAATTGTAAAGGTATTTGTTAGCTAAACCTAGTGATTTCAAGAGATTAGAACAGATGTTTAGGGGAAACAGTAAAAAAATAAAATTATATCACCTGCTATATTTTGTAAAAGCATATTCAGAAAGTCAGATGTGTAAAAATGCTCACTGAATAAGATCGCTTCAGCGACTTTTTATAATTTTAAGAGTCATATGTATAGCAAAAATATAATTGAAATATGCTTTGCTTTTTCCGATAATTGATCATGAAAGCGTGAATTTTATGAAATATAATGAGAAAGCTCTTATCTATTTATTGTAAAGATGGAAACTTATTACAATATGCAAGTCGAAAAATGTCTGTCTAACGCGGGTTATTTGATGACAAAAGTAGGACAAAGGTTATATTTGGAAATTTTTTTGCATAAAATTTGACTTTAAATTGTAATAAGTGTAAAATTAGTAAGAGTTTAAAATGATTTAGAGGTATATTATGAAAAGAAAAAATATGGGAACAGAACTTTTTAAATTTGCAACTTATTTTGTAGATGCAGTACTAGTAGTTTTTTCAGTATATTTATCTTTTTTAATACAGTTTAAGTCAGATCCGCCAGAATATAATATTACTCCATTTTTTAATATAATTCCATTTATAGTTTTAGCTTATTTGATATATATGTATGTATTCGGCCTTGGTGATTTATTAAAAAAGGGAATAGGTGAAACTATATATTCAATTGGCATCACAGTGGTAGCCTTGTTTATAACTACTGCGGGAATAACATTCTTTGCAAGAGGATTTGCATATCCTAGAATGGTTCTTGTTATTAGTACTATTGTACAGTTTGTAATTTTATCTATTTGGAGAGTGGTTATTTGGAGCATAAGCAGAATACTTCATGGGGTAAAGGAATGTCTCATTGTTGGGGAAGGTTCACTAGAGTATCTAACTAAGAAAATCCTTATGAAGCAGAGAGATTTATACAACATAAAATATATATGTGGAAGTAAAAGTAAGAGTTTAGATCAATATGTTGCTAATGTAGATGTAGTTTTTATATGCAATGACGTAGAGTTAAATGTAAAGCAGAAAATTGTTGATAGCTGTCTTACAAGCAGGAAGAGTGTATATATAATTCCTGGAATATATGAGATTGCAATACTAAACTCAAAGCTAAATAGGGCAGATGACATTCCTATGTTCAAGGTGAAAAAACTTGGGCTTACTCTTGAAGCTAGGATATTTAAGAGAATGCTGGATATAATAGTTTCTTTGATTGGTTTAATTTTGACAAGTCCAATAATGATATTCGTTATAATAGCTATAAAATTATCAGATGGTGGAGAGATATTCTACAAGCAAGAAAGAGTTACAATCAATGAAAAAAAGTTTTTTGTACTGAAATTTAGGACCATGGTAATGAATGCCGAAAAGCTCACTGGACCTGTACTTGCTGGTGAGTCAGATCCGAGGATAACAAAGATTGGTAGGATTTTAAGAGCCACTAGAATAGATGAACTACCTCAATTTTTAAACATATTATTTGGAGATATGAGTGTTGTGGGACCTAGACCTGAAAGGCCGTTTTTTGTAGAGCAATTTAAAAATGAAATACCAGATTACAAGTATAGAACAATTGTTAAGGCCGGGCTTACAGGACTGGCACAAGTATTAGGTAAATACTCAACAACACCGGAAGATAAAGCAATATACGATATACTATATATTAAGAATTATTCAATACTTTTAGATTTAAAGTTAATACTTCAAACTATAAAGATTATGTTCGTGAGAGAAAGTTCACAAGGTCTGAAGGATGATTTGCCATTAAATAAGCTTATAAAAAATACAAATGCTGAAATAACAATAGATAAAATGGAAGATTAATTAATGTATAAGATACTAACGAAAGTACTTTAGTTAGGTTTAATTTAGGAGACTTTTTAGTCTCCTAATTATTTTAGGGAGAGAGGTATTATGAAAAAATTAATAAGTATAGTATTTTGTATATATATTTTTTTAATCCCTTTGATTCCTTTTGGAATAAGAGGAAATAATTATAATAATGCAGTTCAAATGATCCTACTTATAGTATTTATTTTATATATCTATCTTTTTATTAAAGACAAAAACTTTATAAAGTTAAAACTAGATATAATTAGTTTTTTTAGTAAGAAAGTATACATACTAATGGTTGTTTTCCTACTGTTGATGTTATTATCTACAATTTATGCTGAGGATAAATCCATAGCTTTAAAAGAGAGTATGAGATTTTTTACTTATATCATAATTATGTTTATGATTGATAGGGGGTTTAATAAAAGAGAAAGAGAAAAAATTATATTTACTATTTTATTTATATCATTCACAGTTTCTATATTAGGTATAGTACAGTACTTCACAGGTATAGGAGCAGAAACACATATATTTTCTTCGGTAAGGCCTAGAGTACAATCTACTTTAGATAATCCCAATACTTTAGGAGCGTTTCAGGTTTTAATGCTTTTTCCTTTAATATCAATCACTAGAGCAGAAAATAAGAGCGTTGTATTTAAAGTATTATCTATAGTCACCAGTGTAATGTGCTTTATAAATTTAATTATGTCTATGTCTAGAAGTGCTATGATGGGATTTGCAATTGGATTGGTACTGTTACTATTACTCTTTGGAAAAAGGCTGTTGCTTATTCTGATTCCAGTTGCAGGGATAATATTAGCTATTCCAAGCAGTATTAGTAGGATAAAGCAGATTACTGACAGTAATCAAAATGAATCAAGAATAAGAATATGGAATTCGGCTATAAAAATGATAAAGGAGCAACCATACTTTGGAGTGGGAAATGGTAATTTTATAGTAAAGTATCCTAAGTATACTAAGCTTTATCCACAGTTTAAAGAGCAAGGTGTAGATGTTTTTCCTAGCCATAACTCCTATTTAAAAATAGCAAGCGAATTGGGGATTGTTGGGGAACTAAGCTTCTGGCTGATAATTATATTTATTCTTAGAGAAGCTGCTCATTTCATGAAAAACAAATCACAAACTTTGACATCCTATTTTATTGAAGGATTTTTAGTTGGATTAATTCCATTTTTGTTTATGAACTGTTTTGATAATATTTTATTTGTACCTAAGGTTTCAACTTTCTTTTGGATCATGGTAGCAATGTTATTCTCATATAGGGAGTCAGAAATATAAGAAATACGGATAAGCAATGATAGTTTTTTAGTACCTTTAAAACATAATTAAAGATGAACCACTTCGATTGGAAATCTATTTTCAAAGCTCTTCTGGGGTGTGAGATGATAATTTGAAAATGTAAGCTTTATTACCAAGTGGTACATTTAAAGATGCATAACTTCCATCTGAAATCTATCAAAATAAATCTTCATAGATTCATGGAAAGATTTGTTTTGAGTTTAAGGATTGAAGTATTATGTTTGTTCAGAGGAGTATATATTAAATTAGAAAATGCTTTTAGGAGTGTGAAGAGATGTCTTATAAAATAGCTCAGATAATAACTCAGGCAGAGATGGGGGGAGCTCAAAAGCATCTTCTAATCTTAAGCGATGAATTGAAGAAACTTGATAATTGTGTTACAGTATATGCAGGAGAAGGCCAAGGGCTTGATAAGGAATTAGAACAGTTAAATATAGATTTTAAAAGAATAGAATTATTGAAGAGAGAAATATCTTTATTAAATGATTTTAAAGCTATTATAAAGCTTATGAAGATATTTAAAAAGGAGAAATACGATATAGTACACTGCCATAGTTCAAAGGCAGGGCTTGTAGGAAGAATTGCTGCAAGATTGGCAGGCGTAAAAATTGTGGTATATACAGCTCATGGTTTTGTTTTCAATGAACCTATGAGTAAAATTAAGAAAAGATTATATATAATAATTGAAAAAATAGGATCCTTATTTGGAAACAAACTTATTGCGGTATCTAAAAAGGATTATAACTGTGCCTTAGATTATGGATTTGGAAATAAAAAAAATATATACTATATACCAAATGCTGTGCATGAAATCGATAGAGCATCTTTAAATAATAGAGAAGAATTAAAGAAACAATTAGGTATTGAAAATACCTTTGTCTTAGGAGTTTTGGCAAATTTTTATGAAACAAAAGGTCATAAGTTTTTGATAGATGCATTACTTAAATTAACTGATGAAGGATATAGCTTTAGTTGTATTTTTGTAGGCGAAGGAACTACTAAGAATGATATGGTAAAGAGAGCTAAAGGTTATACTAATATGAAGTTCTTGGGATATAGAAAAGACAACTATGATTTGATAAACTGTATGGATTTATTTGTGCTACCATCAGTAAAAGAAGGCATGCCATATGTTATTTTAGAAGCCATGACTCTTTCTAAACCAGTACTATGTACCAGAGTTGGTGCTTTGACAGATATGATTGAAGATTGCAAGAATGGATTTATCGTTGCCCCAGAAAGTTCTGAGCAGTTATATAATAAATTGAAATATATTTTTGAACATAAAGATATACTTAATAAAATAGGTAAAAAAGGTTATAATTATTATAAGGAAAACTTTACTGTAGACCTATTTATAAGAGATGTATTAAAAGTTTACAATATAACAATGGAGAGTAGATAAAGTGTTTAGTAATATACTTGGATATAAGATTTTTAATTTAAACAAGGATAAGCTTGTTCAATATGTACTTGGTAAGGATAAGGTATGTGTTATATCAGGAAATCCAGAAGTGCTTTTAAACGGAATGAAAGATAAGAAATTTTATGATAAGTTTAATAGTAATGAGTTTGTTATCATTCCAGATGGAGTAGGTACTGTGGTTTCAGCAAAGCTAATTGGACAACCGGTTAGAGAAAAGATTGCTGGAATAGAGGTAATGGATGAACTCTTACGTATATCGGCCAAAGAGGGATTTAAAGTGTATCTTTTAGGTGCTTCGAAAGATATTATAGGTAAGTGCAGTGAAAATATTAAGAATAAGTATCCAACTATAAATATTTGCGGTTTTAGAGATGGGTATTTTAAAAATGAGGATGTTAATGAAATAGTAGATGAAATAAAGAAATTAGAGGCGGATATGCTATTTGTAGCATTAGGATCACCAAAACAGGAAGACTTTATACTGAAGTATATGGAGGAGTTGCCATGTAAGGTATATATGCCTGTAGGGGGTAGCTTCGATATTTTTGCAGGAAAGCTTAAAAGGGCACCTAATATTATGTTGAAGCTGGGGCTTGAGTGGCTTTATAGAGTATGGAAAGAGCCTTTTCGAATAAAGCGACTAGGAAAGATACCTAAGTTCATACTAATAGTAATTCTTAATAAGATAGGTATACTTAAAAGTGTAGAAAATATATAAATAGGTAGTATGAATTATACATAGAAAAACATGCAAAAGAAAGAGGGTTCTCTTGCATGTTTTTTTTTATTTAGAGTTTAAGAGCATATGGGTGTATCATCTTAAGTTCTAAAATTTATATTCTTTTAGATTACTTTATCTATAACTAAATTTTATTATAAACTTTTAGCATTATTTCTTTTTTTAGTTTTTCGGATTTATCTAGTAAATCAGTACAAGTTTTTATAACTTCATCTTTATTTATTTCATTAATAAAGTTTAGATTTACCATTACATTCAACACTGAACTTTCGATAGCAGCATAGGCTAGTATTGCAGATACGCCAGCATCTGATATTACGTTGGCATTGCCGTAGGTGGCTGCTATATCTATATAAGACATCATGGCAACTAAGTTTTTTAAAAGATCTAGTGGAACTTGCATTGCGCTCTTTAAGCCTTCTTGAATCGTTTTTTCTCTTACCTTCAAAGCTTCCTCACTGTCCTTAGGCATTTTATAAGCTTTCATCAGTGTTGAAAATGCTTCTCCATCTTTATCGATAAAGTCAAGAAATTCCTTAGCCTTTCGCTCGCAAACATCTAAGGCATCAATAACGGATCTTTGTTCATTATCCTTCAAGGTTGTGAAAGCCTTTTTATTTATGCTAAGGTTAAACACCATATTGCTTAATGCAGCAGATAAAGAGCCTACAAGAGCAGCAGCACCCCCACCTCCTGGTACTGGGCTATTAGAACTTAATTCATTCACAAAATCTATTATAGTTTTATCTTTAAAATCCATCTTTTGTCCTCCTTAACTTTTCTTAAAAAAAGAGTTTACTTGGTTCATATTAATATTATTAACATCAGCTTTTAGACCATCAAGATATACCCTAAATAAGGATAAAGGTTCATTTTTTAAAACTTTTCTTGCAAAGGTTTCTATTATTATATAAAAAGAGAATATTACCTTATGATACAGTTTTGCGTTTCTTCTCATAAATACGATTCTATTTCTGTTTAAAAAGAAATAGCTTAAACCTTTATATTTTGATATGGTAGCAGATTGTTTATGATAAACTCTGCTGCTATTTAAACATATAAGTTTGTAACCGGCTTTTTTTGCTTTTAAGCAAAATTCAGTTTCTTCAAAGAAGAGAAAATACATTTCTGGTATTAAACCTATTTTTTTAAAAACTTCTTTTCTAGCAACAAAACATGCACCACCTAAATAATCTACAGATAGTGAATCTTCTTTAATAGAAGTGTAAGAAGTATTTTTCCCTTTTGCTTGAGCTAGACCGGTAAATAAGTTAATGTTTGCGCCCATGGATTGTACGTTATCTCTTTCTTGAAAATCACATATGCATGGCCCCGCTATACCTACATTTTCATTTACATTCATGTAGTTTATAAGTTCGGATAAAAAATTCTTCTCAACCTCTACATCGTTATTTAAAATACAGACATAATCAGCATTATTTTCTAAAGCATATTTTATTCCTACGTTGTTCCCATTAGCGTAGCCAAGATTTGTACTATTGGTTAGCAGTTTGAACTTATCTGAATGATTATCCAATATTTCCTTGGAAGCATCAGTAGAATTATTATCAACTACAACAACTTGGTAGTTAGAGTAATCATTATCTAAAACGCTTTCTAGACATCTTAAAGTTTCCGTATAGGAATTAAAATTTAATATTACTATAAATACTAGTGGTTCATTAATCATATATTCTCCTTAATAGCTAGTAATTTCTTTGTATAATCTCATTACTATTTTATCCCAATCATAATTTTCTTTTACAAAGTCAATATTATGTTTACAAAGGTTCTTTGAGTTGTTATCGTTTATGAAGCTTAATAATTTTGAAGCTAAATCGTCTACGTCAGAATCAGAAACAATGGAACCTCCTTGTTCGGTAAGTTCCTTAGCTATTCCAACATCAGTAGAGACTATTATGTTTCCGGCAGCAGCAGCTTCTATTAAAACTATGCCAAAGCTTTCAAAGTGTGAAGTTAAACAGAAGATTTTTGACTTACTATACATTTTAAATAGTTCTTCTCTATCAGATAATTGTCCAAGAAGCATTATTTTTTCATCTAAACCGGGATATTGATCGGTATAATTTTTTATAAACCCATTGAATTCAGGTGTACTATCTCCTGCAAGAACTAAAGTCCAGGGGATAGAATTATCTTCTTTGTATAGTTTAATAAAGGCATCTACAATCATCTCACTATTTTTTTCTTCAGCACCAAGTCTTCCAACATGAAGAATATAATTCTCCTTGCTTTCATAGGTAAGATCATCTAGGTGAATTAAGTCATAATCAATACCATTAGGTATATATATGAATTTATTTTCAAATCTAGGTAAAAGAGATCTTATTTCATTAAAGAGTCTCTTTTGCTCCACTCCTATTAAATCAACCTTTTTAAAGAAATAGTCAAATAATAATTTTCCAGCAAAATTAAGATTCTTTATTTTATTTAGTAATTCCTCTGTACAGTCTAATTTGAGAAATATTTTTCCTTTTTTATTATAATGCTTATACATTATTGCATATATTACTGATCTTATGGTTACGTGAAATAGTTGAAGCACATCTATGCTTTTAGCATTTTTCTTTAAGTATATAGAACCATCAATAATATCGTTGTTACGTTTTTTATCAATAAAGTCTAGTTTTAGACCTTTTAAATGTCCATCTATATAATCATATTTATCATTATTATAGCATGCTACATAGCTTTCACAGGAATAAAGCTTATGAAGCTTATAAGCTATCATACCAACATCTTTAATAAGATGTACGTTTTTAGCTTGAGGAAATAAAACGCAATATTTCAAAAAACTTCACCTTCTTGTACACAAAATAATTAATTTATTTACCATTATAATATATATAATAAATAATTAAAACCTTATTTAGTTACATTAAAAATCAAGGATCTATTAAATAACTGTGTCTAAAAATGGTTATTCATATGATAATTTATTGAGAACACTAAAAATTTCTTATATCTTATTCAAGTATCATCTTCTTG
This sequence comes from Clostridium manihotivorum, assembly GCF_004015185.1. Lineage (GTDB taxonomy): Bacteria > Bacillota > Clostridia > Clostridiales > Clostridiaceae > Clostridium_AR > Clostridium_AR manihotivorum. Next base: position 2,320,308 of record NZ_CP025746.1, read on the forward strand.
AAAGTCATATAATGCTAAGAATAATATTAAACATGGCCAAATTTAAAAACCATGCTAAATTAGATAAAACTAATATTATCTAATTAGCATGGTTTTATAGATATTTACTTTATAGACACACTACTTCAAGATGAAATCTATTAAAATGAAGCTGACTAGGTTCATCGAAAGCTTCATTTTGAGTCTAAGGATTGAAATAGTATATTTGGTCAGAGGAGTAGATATTCCGGTTCAATAGTCTTGGAAAGTACTAAAAGCCATTTTAACTATTTAATTGTACCTTCACTGATTCATATATTTCCCTTTGAACTGGTATATCTATAGTTCGTCTAAAGATTTAAATTCATAACCTTGTGCCTTCCATTCCTTTAACAGGTCATCAAGGATTTTTGTGTTTGTATCTGAAACTGCATGAAGCAATACTACGCAACCGTTACTTGTTCTCTCCATTATTCTCTTTTTGGCGGAAATAGCATCAGGTTGATTATCTACAATCCAATCCTTGTAAGCAAAACTCCAAAATATTGTCTTATAGCCTAACTCTTTAGTTTTTGACAGAGACGCTTCACTATATCTTCCCATTGGGGGTCTAAAAAATTTAGGCATTTCCTTACCTGTAATCTTTGTATATTCTTCTTCAACATCTGTAAATTCCTTTTTAAATTTTTCCGGATCAGTAACCTTTGCCATGGAAGGGTGATGTGAAGAATGATTACATACAAGGTGCCCTTCTGACTCCATTCTTTTAACTAAATCAGGATTTTGAAGAATATAAGGCTTAACTAAGAAGAAGGCAGCTGGAACCTTATTATCTTTTAATATATCCAATATTTTTCCTGTATTACCATTCTCATAACCTTCATCAAAGGTAAGATATAAGACTTTCTTTGATGTGTCTCCAAGATAATGACAGTTATAATTAAATACAAAATCCTTTGTTTCTTTTGGTGGATCTGGTGCTTCGCCCTTGTTGTACAAATAATACCAGCTATATTCCTTATTGCTTAAAGATTGCTCCGAACTACTGTTAAACTTGAAAAAATCAAATTTTTTAAGATCAAAATTTAAATTAGATGTAGCCATTGATGTAACCAGCGATAAACTTATTAAAGTGCTTTTTAAAAATGAAAGTTGCATCTAAATCACCTCCATTATATTTTTTTCATAAAATCTATTGAAATACTGGTTTTATAGAGGGTTAAATTCCACATAATATAACTTATTGAAATGTTGCTTGCACTAAGGTATAATTTTATGGGTATTATGAAAGCTAGATTAAAGGTGTATTATTTTGAAACTTCAGAATTAGATAAAAATAAATTTACATTTAAAAGATTTAGAACTATTATGAGGTATTAAAGTTAGAAAGGATGTACATAAATGAAATTAGGTATTGTTGGATTGCCAAACGTAGGAAAGAGTACTTTGTTTAATGCTATTACTAAAGCAGGAGCTGAATCAGCTAATTATCCATTCTGTACAATAGAACCTAATGTAGGTGTGGTTAGTGTTCCAGATAAAAGATTGGATGTATTAGAAGAAATGTATAACTCAAAGAAGAAGGTATTTACTTCAGTTGAGTTTTATGATATTGCAGGATTAGTAAGAGGTGCAAGTAAAGGTGAGGGGCTTGGAAATAAGTTCTTGTCTCATATAAGAGAAGTTGCTGCAATTTGTCATGTTGTAAGATGTTTTGATGATGACAATGTTGTACATGTTGAAGGTTCTGTTGATCCTATAAGAGATATTGAAACTATAAACCTAGAGCTTATATTCTCTGATCTAGAAATTCTTGAAAGAAGAATGGAAAAGACAATGAAGCTTGTTAGATCTGGAGATAAAAAAGCTAAGGAAGAATATGCACTAATGGAGAGGTTAAAGGCTCATTTAGAGCAGAGTAAGCCAGTAAGAACATTAGAAGTCACTGAAGACGAAGACGAGTTTGTAAAATCATTATTCTTAATAACTTCAAAGCCAGTACTATATGTTGGTAATATATCAGAAGATGATATGATGGAAGGAAATCTTAACAACAAATATGTTGAAATAGTTAAGAAGCATGCAGCAGAAGAAAATGCTGAGGTAGTTGTTATATGCGCTAAGCTTGAAGAAGAGCTTTCATCATTAGAAGATGATGAAAAGAAAGAGCTTTTAGAAGAATACGGACTTGATCAAGCTGGTTTAGATAAATTAATAAATGTAAGCTATAGACTATTAGGACTTATTAGTTTCTTAACTGCTGGACAGCAAGAAGTTAGGGCATGGACTATAACTAGAGGGATGAAGGCTCCTCAAGCAGCTGGTAAGATTCACTCAGATATTGAGAGAGGATTTATTAGAGCTGAAGTTATAGCTTATGATGATTTAGTTAACTGTGGTTCAGAAGCAGCTGCTAAGGAAAAAGGACTTTACAGGCTAGAAGGCAAAGAATATATAGTTAAAGATGGAGATGTAATCTTATTTAGATTTAATGTTTAATTATATAATGTATTGAGCTAGTACATCTTTAAAAGCTTAGGTTTGAAATGACCTAGGCTTTTTTTACTGTCTAGAGCAGTTATATAAATCTTTTATTAGAGAGATCTAACGATATTAAGAATTTGAAAAGTCTAGTTAGGGTAAGCAGCAAAAAATATGTCTCCTGCCAGAATTTTTTTACATGGGTTCAAAAAGGCAGATGAGAATAGAAAGTCACTGAAGGTCGCTTTAGCGACTTTTTTACTGCAGATAAATCTAGTAGTTTTCTGTTATGGGGATTGTAGAAAGCAAATACACAAAAGCAGCTTTAAAACTTGAATATTTAACTAAAAATGAATAACAATCCAAAATAAGTATTTAATATATTGGGAAACATTAATATTATTTTGAAAAATATTAAAAAATATATAAAAAAAGAGGGATTTTCGAATTTACATAGAATATTAAAGTTAAAGTGGTGAAAAGTGGTGGTAAGTGGTGTAACTTTCCACATCTATACCTAGTTTTGAGGTGTTTAATGTTTATTGGAGAATATCAGCATGGATTAGATAGTAAAAACAGAATAATCATGCCCTCTAAATTTAGAGAAGAACTAGGTAGTAAGTTCATCATGACTAAAGGACTAGATGGATGCTTATACGTTTATCCATTGAGTGAGTGGAAAATGTTAGAGGAAAAGCTTAAAAGCCTTCCACTTACTAATAAAGATGCTAGAGCCTTCGTACGTTTCTTCTTCTCAGGTGCAACTGAAATTGAGACTGACAAACAAGGAAGAGGTGTTATTCCTCAAAATCTTATTGAATACGCAGGTATAAATAAGGAAATAGTAAGTATTGGGGTATTAACTAGAATAGAAATTTGGGGCAAAGAAAAATGGGTAGACTACAACAACTCTGATATAGATTTCGATGCTATAGCAGAAAAGATGAGTGACTTAGGAATATAAGGAGAAATAAATATGGAATTTAAGCATGTATCAGTATTATTAAATGAATGCATAGAAGCTTTGAATATAAAAGAAGACGGAATTTATGTGGACTGCACCTTGGGTGGAGCAGGACATTCTTCAGAAATAGTAAAAAGATTGTCAAGTAAGGGAAGACTTATAGGGATTGATCAAGATAAAGATGCTCTAAGCGCCGCAGGGAAAAAGCTCGAAGAGTATAAAGATAGAGTAACTTTAGTACACAACAACTTCTACAATATAGACTCCATACTTGAAGAGTTAAATATTGAAAAAGTTGATGGAATATTAATGGATTTAGGGGTTTCTTCCTATCAGCTTGATGCAGGAGAAAGAGGTTTCAGCTATATGCAGGATGCTCCACTTGATATGAGGATGAATAGAGAAAATAAATTCTCCGCTTATGAAGTAGTGAATGGATATAGCAGTGAAGAATTATTTATATTAATAAAAAATTATGGTGAGGAGAAGTTTGCTAGTAGAATAGCTAATTTTATTGTGAAGGAAAGAGAAAAGGGGCCAATAGAGACTACATTCCAGTTGGTGGATATTATAAAGGCTGCCATACCTGCGAAGGCTAGAAGAGAAGGCCCTCATCCAGCTAAGAGAACCTTTCAAGCTATAAGAATTGAGGTCAATAAGGAATTGTTTATTCTTGATAAGGCTATTAAAGATGGAGTTAGAAGGCTAAATGAAGATGGAAGAATGGCTATAATAACATTCCATTCACTTGAAGATAGAATTGTAAAAACAGTATTTAAGGAATTAGAAAATCCATGCACATGTCCTAAAGAATTTCCAATATGTGTGTGTGGCAAGGTTTCTGAAGTAAAGGTGCTTACTAGAAAACCTATCGATCCTACAGAAGCTGAAGTTGAAGAAAATCCAAGAAGTAGAAGTGCAAAACTAAGGGTTGTACAAAAAAATAAATAAATTAGTTATATTATGGTGGGGATGTGAATAAGTTGGTAGTGAAGGAATTCGATTATGTTAACGGAAATACAGCGATAGATCCTAAAAGAAAGGTCAATGATCCGCAAAGAGATAAGCAGTATGAGGACCTGAGAAGGTCTAAGATAGACAGGGATAGAAGACTAAAAGAGAAACACAAAAAGAATAGAAGAGCAGCAACGCAGGTTATCATAGCAATTTTTGTTTTAGGTATAGCAACTATCTGGAGAGACGTTAAGGTTTATACAGTTCAGGCTCAATTGACTCAAATAAATTCAGATATTAATGAATATAGTGCTGAAAATGAGGCTTTAAAGGCAGAATTGTTAAAAGTATCTTCACTAGATAGTATTAAGTCTACTGCTGAAAGTAAACTTGGAATGATTGTTCCTGGAAAAGATGATATTCTGAAGACAAGTTCTAAAGAAAATTACTTTGCTGCTGAAACAAAGGACAAGCATGTAGAAAATAAAGATTCTTGGAACCTTTTAGCAAAAATAAAAGAGTTTTTATTTTAAAGATATACCACTTTGATTCAAAATGTATTTTCAAAGCTCCTCTGGATTGTGAGAGAAGAATTTGAAAATATAAATTTTATTACAAATTGGTACATCCATAATAGGTATTAGGAAATCTAAGCTGTATGAGAGTATTTTACATTGTATTTGAAACTTTATAAAATTGATAAGTACTACATTAATCACTATAAAGTATTTATCAAAATATATAAGCTGTTTAAGCTGATAAAGATGTACCACTTCATAACTCCTTTGATATTTTTTCAATTCCTTCGGATATTAAAATGATGGGTTGAGATTTTGTCGCGGGTTTGAAGTGGTACATCTTTATAGGTATTAAGGATATGCTGATTTAGTTTTAAATTTATATAAGAAAAATTTGGAGTTATAAAATAGTTTTTCTATATAAACTGATTAATTAGCACAGCTGTAAATAGAAGGTTTCTATAATTAAATGGAATCTATGAATAAACTTATAGATTAGAACAATGTAATATCATAAGTTAATATATGGAATAACTTCGGTTCTGAATGTATGAGCAATGTTTTTGGAGGTATAGTTATTGTTTGAGCATAATTACAGAGACGAAGCTACCACTAAGAAGAGAATGTGGATAACAGTAGTTTTTCTAACTATATTATTCTTTGGATTAACTTTAAGATTAGCCTATGTAATGATAATTAAAGGCAGCGACTATTCTAAAATGGCAACTGAACAGTGGACAAGTAGAATAGAAATTGATGCAGTAAGAGGTAAGATTCTAGATAGAAATGGAGCAGAACTAGCTGTTAGTGGTAATGTCTATAGAGTGGACTTTGACCTCAATGCTATAAGGGAATATTTAAAGAAGCATAAAAGTACAAACGAAGACATTGCTCCTAAGATAGCAGCTGCATTAGATTTGACAAAAGAAGATGTGCTTAAAAAGCTAAATACTAAATTGCCCAGCGGAGCAGATGCTGGAGCCGCACATGTAGTTAGAAGAATAGAAAAAGATGTGGCTGACAAGGTTAAGGCTTTACAGATAAACGGAGTAATGGTATCACCAGATACAAAGAGATATTATCCTAATAACAATCTCTTATCTCATGTTTTAGGTAATACAAATTCAGATGGTAAAGGACTTAATGGAGTTGAGTATCAGTATGATAAAGATCTAGCTGGAACTCCAGGTGTAAGAATAGCTGAAATTAATAGAAAAAGTGAAGAATTGCCATATACTATATCAAACTTCACAGCACCTATACCAGGTAAGGATGTTGAGCTTACTATAGATAGGCAGATACAGATGTTTGCAGATAAGGCAGCTTCACAAGCCTTAAGTGACAATAAGGCAAAGGCAGTAAGTGTAATAGTAATGAATCCTAAAAATGGTGAGATATTAGCCATGGCTAACAAACCAGATTTTAATCCTAATAATCCTTATGAAGGAGCAGAAAATTTTGATGGGGCCACAGCTAGTGATAAACTTCAAAAGATGTGGAGAAATAGAGCAGTAAGTGACTCCTTTGAACCTGGATCAATATTTAAGGTTTTTACAGCAATTGCTGCTATGGAAGAAGGGGTTGCTGATAAGGGAGAGACCTATTCTTGTGCTGGTAGTGTAAAAGTTTTGAATAGAATAATTAAATGCTGGAAGAGAAGTGGACATGGAACCGAAACCTTTGGAGAGATCTTAAAGAATTCTTGTAACGTTGCCTTTATAGAGGTTGGAAAGAAGCTTGGTAAAGATAAACTGGCAGAGTATATTAAGAAATTTGGTTTTGGATCAAAATCAGGAGTAGACCTTCCAGGTGAAGCAAAAGGAATAACAAAGTCACCGGCGACAATAACCGATATAGATCTTGCCACAATATCTTTTGGACAAACAAATACTGTTAATCCGATACAATTTATGGCTGGGTTTAATACAATAGCAAACAATGGAACTTGGATTCAACCTCATGTAATGAGAGAGGTAAGCCATGTAGATGATCAAGGTAATAGAGTAGTAGATAGAAAGTTTGAACCAAAGACCCAGCAGGTAGTAAGTAAAGAAAAGACAACAAAGTTAAGAGAATATCTTGAAAAGGTTGTTTCGGAAGGATCTGCAAAGAGAACCTTTATAGATGGATATCACATTGCTGGTAAGACTGGAACAGCTCAAAAAGTAAACTCTGCTAATGGAACTTACGAGGCAGGGAAGTATATATCTTCTTTTGTTGGTATGGCACCTGCCAATGATCCACAGCTAACTGTCATGGTTTCAATTGATGAAGCTAGCGCTGGAGAGTACTATGGTGGAGTTATAGCAGTTCCAGTAGCTAAAACTGTTTTCAATGATATATTCAACTATTTAGATCCTTCGGTTATCTCTAAGGATACAAGTAGCAATACAGATGCTCCTGATGCTATAATACCTGAGGTTAGGGGAATGAAGATTGATGAAGCCAAGAAGAAACTTAAGGATAGTAAGATAGATTTTGATATCGAGGGACAGGGAGAGTATGTGACAGATATAAAGCCTACACCTGGATATACCGTTAAGGAAGGTAGTAAGGTTAATCTTTACAGTGGAAGTTCAGGAAATTATAATAGAGATGTTATTGTTCCTGACATAAAAGGCTATACTAAAGAGGGAGCTACTAAAATTCTAGAAAAAGTAGGTCTAAAAGCTGAATTTTCCGGTAAGGGCCTTATGGTTGATGAACAAACTATTCAACCAGGGGAAGTTGTTAAAAAAGGAGATTCAATCGGACTTACCTTAAGTGATGATGTAGATGACTAATTAGCATGTGGCTCAGCCACATGCTAGTATTTTGATATATTAGGATTGATTTTAGCATAGGAGAAAATACTTTAACAACTTTTATGCTTAAAAATCACCTTTAGGTCAAAAATATAACTTTTTGTATTAATCATAGTCATTATTAAAAACTATACATCATTTAGGAGAATTTGATAGCATATTATTTAAGGAGATGAGTGGACAATGCTTTTAAAAGAGTTACTGAAGGAAGTAAAACATGAGCTTATCAAAGGAAGCTTGGAGCAAGAAGTTAATAATGTTACTTATGATAATAGAAAAGCAGGAGAAGGGGATGTTTTCTTTTGTATTAAGGGATTTGCAAGTGATGGTCATAAGTTTGCAAAGGGTGCAGTAGAAAACGGAGCTAAGGTTATTATCTGTATGGATGATATAAACCTTGATGAAGATGTGACTATTGTCAAGGTAGAAGATACTAGAAAAGCCATGGCTTTAGTAGGTGCAAACTTTTATGATAATCCTACTAAGAAGCTTAAGGTTATAGGAATAACTGGTACCAACGGTAAGACAACATCTGCCTTTATGATGAAGAGGGTACTTGAAGCAAGTGGATATAAGGTTGGACTAATAGGTACAATTGCTAACTATATAGGAGATAGAGTAATTAAAACTGAACGTACAACACCTGAATCCTTGGAGCTTCAAGAACTTTTCAATGAGATGGTAGAAGAAAAAGTTGATTACTGTGTTATGGAGGTTTCCTCTCATGCCTTAGAACTTGATAGGGTATATGGAGTAAGATTTGCTGGTGCTATATTCTCCAATTTGACTAGAGATCATTTAGATTTTCATAAGACCTTTGAAAACTATTATAAGGCTAAATTTAAGTTGTTCGAAAGAACCGATATATCGGTAATTAATATAGATGATTCTTATGGTAAAAATATAATTAAGGACTTAGAAGATAAGAATATAGATACAAAGGTTTATACCTATTCTATCAATGATAGCAGTTATATTAAGGCTGATAATATAGTTAATTCTTCTAAGGGAGTACATTTTAATGTATCTTTAGAAGGTACAACCTATGACATTAAACTTCAAATGCCTGGGTTATACAATGTATACAACGCTCTTTCAGTTTTAACTTTAGCAAAGGTTTTAAGCTTACCAATAGAGGCCATAATGGAAGGATTGAATAAGGCTGTTGTTCCAGGAAGATGTGAGAGAACAGCGTTAGAATACAATATTCCATACGAAGTTATAATTGATTATGCACATACGCCAGATGGATTAGAAAACATATTAAAAACAGCAAGGGAATTTACTTCTAATAGATTGATTTCTGTATTTGGATGTGGAGGAGATAGAGATAAGGTTAAAAGACCTATGATGGGGAAAATTGGAGTAGAACTAAGTGACATTGCTATAGTTACTTCCGATAATCCAAGAACTGAAGAACCTATGGCAATAATAAAGGATATAGTTGAGAACTTAGAAGCAGATAGCTATAAAATTGTTGAAAATAGAAGAGAAGCTATAAAAGAAGCACTTAAGCTAGGAAAGTCCGGAGATGTTATTGTTATAGCAGGAAAAGGCCATGAAAATTATCAAATACTAAAAGATAAGACAATTCACTTTGATGAAAGAGAAGTTGTGATCGAAATACTAGAGCAATTAGGAGTGGAAAAATGTTAGACTTAACCTTGGAAGAAATTTCAATAGCCATAAATGGTCACTTTATCAAAAGAAATAAAGATGAACACTTTGTAAAAGTTAGTACAGACACAAGAAAAATTGAGAAACAAAGTATATTCTTTGCTTTAAGAGGCGAGAATTTTAATGGCAATAACTATATCGAAGAAGCTGTTAAAAAAGGTGCAAGTGTCTGCATAGTAGATGAAGAAAGAGCTGAATTTGCTAATTTACAGTGTAACATAATAAAAGTTCTGGATTCCAAAAAGGCTCTTCAGGCTCTTGCTAAGTATTATAGAAATAAACTTGGGCTTAAAGTTGTTGGCATAACTGGATCAAATGGAAAAACTTCTACAAAAGATATATTGGCAGCTATACTAGGAGAAAAATATTCAGTTTTTAAAACAAAGGGAAACTTTAATAATGATATAGGATTACCACTTATGATTCTAGAATTAGATAGAAGTATAGATATAGCTGTACTAGAAATGGGAATGAGTAATCTTAGAGAAATACATCTTCTAGCAGATATAGCAAGACCTGATATTGCTTTAATAACCAATATAGGCTTATCTCATATAGAAAACCTCAAAAGTAGAGAAAATATATTAAAAGCTAAGATGGAAATTGTTGATTATTTCAACGAAGAAAATACTTTAATAGTTAACGGTGATGATGATCTTCTTAAAGATGTTATCAGTGAACAATACAAGATAATAAAGACTGGTTTAGACAAGTATAACGATTTAATTGCTAGTAATGTGACTTTATTTAAGGATCATAGCGAGTTTGAAGTTATGGGTGAAGATACTAAATTTAACTTTAGTCTTCCTATGCTGGGGAAACATAGCATTCAAAATTGTTTGTTGTGCTTACAGGTAGGAAAGTTACTTGGTATCTCTATGAAAGAGATGAATGATGGCTTAAATAATATTGAGGCCACTTCAATGAGATTAGAGATAATTGAGGAAGAAAAGATAACTATAGTGAATGATTGCTACAATGCAAGTCCTTCTTCAATGAAAGCAGCTATTGACGTGGTGAACAATATAGCAGAAAATCGAAAGGTAGCTATACTGGGAACCATGAGGGAATTAGGAGATGAATCCTTAAAGGCACATACTGAAACTGGATTGTATGCAAAAGAGAATAACATAGATTTATTACTTTGCTGTGGCCAGTATTCGGAAGGTTTTAAAACAGGTTTTGAAGGAGAAAATTGTATTGTTTTTGACTCAAAAGAAGAACTTATAAATTCGCTTAAAGATTTAATAAAAGAAAAAGATACTGTGCTTGTAAAGGCATCTAGAGGTATGAAATTCGAAGATATAGTCAGCGAGCTTAGAAAAATTATTTTATAACCAAGGAGGTGAGCTGTCTTTAAATGGACGGCAATATATGGGGAATTTAGCTAATACAGCATTAATAATATCAATTTTAATAAGTTTTATAGTGGCATCAATAATAGGTCCAATTATAATACCTCTTTTACATAGGCTTAAATTTGGACAAAATATAAGAGAAGATGGTCCTCGAAGTCATTTAAAAAAGGCTGGAACACCTACAATAGGTGGATTAATATTTATGTTAGCCACGCTTATAACAATGTTAGTTATGATACCAAGTTTTACTGATGAATCAATGGTTGTACTTTACGCATTTTTAGCTTTTGGGTTTGTTGGTTTTCTAGATGATATATTAAAGATCATTCACAGAAACAACTTAGGACTTAGAGCTTGGCAAAAGATGGTTTTGCTTCTTATAGTATCTGGAGCATTAGCTTACTATGCATATAACACTATAGGTACTTCAATAAATGTACCATTTTCTAGACATCAATGGGAGATGGGTTGGTTATTTATACCTTTTATAATAGTTTACTTTGCTGGAACAACCAATGCAGTAAATTTGACAGATGGATTGGATGGGTTGGCAACCTCTATTACAATATTGGTTATGACTTTCTTATCCATACTAAGTTTAAATATGGGACATTATAGACTTTCAATATTCTGTGTTTCTTTAGCAGGAGCCTTGTTAGGATTCTTGAGATTTAATGCTTTTCCAGCTAAGGTGTTTATGGGGGATACTGGTTCATTAGCCTTAGGAGGTGCTGTGGCTGCGGTAGCAATGATGCTTAAAATGGAGCTGATAATAGTAATAGTTGGTGGAATTTATGTGTTAGAAACGCTATCGGTTATAATTCAGGTTGGTTCTTTTAAGCTAACTGGTAAAAGGGTATTTAAGATGGCACCGATTCATCATCACTTTGAACAGTTAGGTTGGAGCGAAACAAAGATTGTTTCAGTCTTTGCTATTTGTACAGTTTTACTTTGCCTTGTTGCCTTTTTGTCTTTGTAGTAATTATAGGAGGAATTTGAATGAAAAAAAAGAAGCCTAAAATGGGACAAATCGATTATGTTACTTTTTATACGATTTTTTTCCTATTGGCTATTGGTGTAGTAATGGTTTATAGCGCTAGTTCATACTATGCGATGTATAAGAATAATGATAGTATGTTTTTCTTAAAGAAACAGCTACAGTGGTCAGTGCTGGGAATAGCAGTTATGTTGTTTATGATGTCGGTAGATTATCATAAGATGAAAAAATATACTAGAATAATGATGATAATATCATTACCGCTTTTAGTAGCTGTTTTATTTTCTAAAGACGTAAATGGTGCTAAGAGATGGATACAGCTTGGGCCATTAGGACAGTTTCAGCCTTCTGAGTTAGTAAAATATGTTGTAGTACTGTTTATGGCTACTAGCATGGAAAAAAAGGGAGAGAAGATGAAGTCCTTTAAAGAAGGGGTTTTACCTTATCTTATAGTATCTGGTTTTTATGCTGGAATGATACTTTTAGAAAAGAATCTAAGTATAGCCTCAGTAATAATGATAGTTACCCTTATAGTAATGTTCGTTGCAGGTGCTAAGTCTACTACTCTTGGTTTTGGTGTAGTACCAGCAATGTTTGCGGCTGCTACGTTTTTCATATTTAGTGAAGATTATAGAAGAAGAAGATTATTAAACTTCCTAAATCCGTGGCAAGATCCAGCTGGTGATGGATATCAGCTGATTCAATCATTTTATGCTTTAGGAGCTGGAGGAGTCACTGGACTTGGTATAGGGCAGTCAAGACAAAAAACGCTGTATATGCCTGAGCCTCATAATGATTTTATATTTGCTATAATAGGTGAAGAACTAGGGCTTATAGGTTGTGCTTTAATAATAATACTATTTATAATTTTTGTGTTTAGAGGCATTAGGATAGCTATGGGAGCAAAAGATGCCTTTGGAACTTTACTTGCTACAGGAATTACTTCTATTGTTGCAGTTCAGGCTATAATCAATATAGCAGTTGTAACTGGATCAATGCCTGTTACTGGAGTGCCACTACCATTTATTAGTTATGGAGGGAGTTCTCTGGTCATCAATATGGCCGCCATGGGTGTGCTCTTAAATATATCCAGACAGGTTGAAAGAAAGAGAGTTATATAGAATATTTAACATTAATATTTAATAAAAGAATCACTAAGGCCTAGCCCAATGGCATTAAGTTAAGAGAATTCAAGAAGCTATTACATAAAGTGATAGCTTCTTTTTTCAGAGTTAGCTGTAAATGTTCAACCGAAATGAAGAAAATAATTTTAAAAATTGCATGCAAATAAAGCAGGCATATATCCCGCTAAAAAAAACTATTAAATTAATCATTATTATGCTACTCTATACATGAAGCTTACGGATGTTTTTTCAGACATATTTCTAGGTCGCGAACGACCAGGTCGAATCGGTGTTATGTGCCTAGCAATCAAAGCTTCTATATTAGGTGGAGTAACTTTACCAAGGAAAAACTGTCGGCATATATGCGCTGCAACAGAAAAGTTGACTTTGTAGTCGTATTTCCTGTTCCTTTTCTTTATGATTACGTGTTGGGTAATTATTTCAGAAAAGTTGTACATAATTAGCCTTGCATATATTTCCTGAAGTATGTACTCCACCTTTTTTGAATGAAAATGTAGCAATCCAATAGTATATTTCAAATCACGGAATGATGTTTCAATTCCCCAACGCTTGAAATAGAGTTCTTTTAGTGTTTGAGGTGAAAATTTCGTTCTATCTAGGTTTGTAACAACAACCTCATAAGTATCATCAGTAATTTTAAATCGTACAATCCGAAACGGTAGTTTGTACATTACTGTAGGATCACTTTTTCTATTTGTCTCTGGGAGATAGTCAAATGTCTTATTTTTCCCAATTAGTCTATAATGGTTTTTATCCTTAAGCAATTCTTTCACTTTATTAGTTTGTTTTCTAGTAAGGTTTAAATCAATATCAACATCAAATTCATCAGCAGATGGAAGTTCAAATCCATGTAAAATACCTGATGCATGACCATGAAAATCTTTTATTCTTATTAGGAATTTCCATCCTTTTGTTGAATGTGTGCCATATTGTTATAAGATTCATACCCTCGATCCGCAAGGATAATTGCTGGAGTTTTAATAGTAGATCTGTCTACCATGTCTGTTAATGCCTTACATTCATTGGAAAGCTTTCTTCTCAGCACAATTACGTCCTCGTAGGTATGTTGATTAAGATCGTATAATGCATTTAAATGCAAAAGGTTGTACGGTTTCCTAGAGTCTTTAAATTCATATAAGGAATCCAAATCGTTTTTATTTGTTGGAATATGTATGTCAGATCCATCGACAGCCAAAAGGCGATAGCCTTTAAATAGATAATCAGTTGTTGTTTTGTTAACGAAGTTATGAAATAATTTTTCAAATGCCGTAGTCAAGATCTTTGCCCTTTGTTGAACAAAGGCCGCCGATGTAGCTGTGTCAATAGAGCATCCCCATTGATTTAAAAGCTCATTACTTAAAGTATTTCCTTCCATTCCTAGCAAAGAAAAAATTATTTTATCAAAGGGAAGTTTTCGATTTCTAAGGAAATCCTTGTCGGGATTCCTAATATTCTCTTTAGGATTATCGCGAAGCTCTTGAATAAGTTCAAATAAAGTGGATCTCAATTCTTGTGACTTAGTATTCATATGTATTCTCCTCGTAATTGAAATTTCTCTCTAATTACAAGGGCCGCTTTCACTACCTTTAAAACAATTGGTAGTGAAAGCGGCCACATATTTTTGAAATGCTGTCAAGTGATAATTAAAAAAAATAAAAAAGACCCACAGCACATATTTGTGATGCAAGCCTTTCCTTAACTTAATGACATTGAGGCCTAGCCTTAGCGATTCTTTTACTGTCTAGGGAAATATAAAATTTTTCAATATCTAAATCTAGCATTATGAAGGATTTATATGAGATGTTTATGGTAAACAGTAAAAAAAATAATATTCGCCTGCCAGATTTTTCTCATATACATTAGGAAAGATAGATGTGCAAAAGAGCAAACTGAAGAAGGTCGTTTCAGCGACCTTTTTATTTTTTAACAACCTAAAAAATATTGTGTTCTAAAGAAAAGTAAATATTAACTATAGCTTATGAAGTACGATAATATAATTAGGTTCTGTTAAAGTAATGTGTTAAAATTAATTGATTTCAACATAACACTTTAATATAAATAATAGTATTAATGTACTTAGTAATTATCCGGAAGAGCTGAAATTATGTAAGTAATAAGCTAAATGTTTTAATAAATTTGTAATGAAAAATTAAGGATATAGTGTTATTATATTATATGGTAATATAATAATATTTTTAGTAATTATATCAAATGTTTAAGAAGGTAATATATGAATAATGAGATAAATGAATATATAAAAAAGCATAAAAGAAAAAAGGTTAGAAAAAAGTTGATTTTGTTCTTTGTTTTCTTTTTTTCTATAACTATTCTTATATTATTGAAAGCTCCTTTTTTTAATATACAGGATATAAAGGTAGGAAATAATAAGATTATAAACAGTAAAGAAATTGTCGACAGGTCAGAGCTATATGGTAAAAATATTTTCTATATAAATCAGAAGGATGTTAGATCCAAGATTCAGGCTAATCCTTATATAGATAGTGTTCAGTTAAAAAGGGTACTTCCCAATGGAATAGTAATAAACGTCACTGAAAGAAAAACTGTGTACTTCTTTAAGAATTCAGATGGGATTTATGTGTTGAACTCAGAACTTAAAATACTTGAAAAGAGAGACAACATAGATGGGATGAGTTTGACAGAGCTAACTGGAATAACGCCAACAGCTACAGAAGTTGGCGCATATCTATCAAATGACGAGAAGATTAAGAGAATAGCAGCAAATATAGGCAGATATCTAGAAACTAACAGAAGTGATGTGAAGTTTAATTCCTTGGAGATAAAAGATCCTACTTCACTTACTATGAAAGTAGGAGAGGTAAGGCTCCTATTAGGGACTGATGAAAAATTAGAGGACAAATTTAATAGTTGTATAAGGATTTTAAAAGACAGTAATATAGGACTTAAAAAAGGATATATAGATGTTAGTTTTGACGGGCAACCAGTTATAAAACAGGAATAGGAGGCAAAGCAATGAAAAAGATGACTTCTCAGATAGTTGTTGCTATCGTATGTGCGCTGCTAGGATTTTTATTGGCTTACCAATTTAAGCTTATAAATAATAAAGAAAGTGCCATAAAGGATAATGTAGATAAAACAGATGTTGTAGCTGAACTTGATGCTCTAAAGAAAGAAAAAGAAGAACTTTTAAAGCAGAATAATTCTTTGACAGATGATTTAAAGAAAATAGAGGAGTCTGCTGCAAAAAAAGGTGATGTTAATACCGAGATAAAACAACAACTTGATAAGACAAGAATGATACTTGGAACTGTAGATGTAAAGGGACCAGGTGTAATTTTATATCTTACTCCTAAATCCTCTTTCCTTACTACTAATGGTGCTGATTATATATCCGAAAATGAACTCATTCACATAGTAAATATATTAAACTTTTCAGGAGCAGAGGCCATTTCTATAAATGATAAAAGAGTTACTACTCAGACAGGTATAAAAAATGCTAGTAACTACATATGGATAGGTGCAAATGAAAGAATATCACCTAGTGATAAGATAGTAATAAAGGCAATAGGTGTAAAGAGTACCCTTGAAGCTGGATTAACCTTTCAAGGAGCTTTAGATTATGGAGTTTTATTCAATTACGAAAGAAAAATAGAAAAAAGTAATGAAATAACAATCCCTAAATCATCTCAGGTAATTCATAACGATAATATTAAAGCTGTACAGTAGGAGTTGATTATTAATGATAGCATTTATAGGGCTTTTAATTGGAATTATAGTAGGAATAGTATGGAAGGTTGATATACCTGAAAAGTTTTCGCCTTACATGTCTGTTGCAATACTAGCTTGCTTAGATTCAGTCTTTGGAGCTATTAGAGCAAGTTTGTCAAAAAACTTTCAAGCAGATATATTTATATCTGGATTTTTTGGAAATGCTGCACTTGCAGTTGCTCTTGCTTATTTAGGAGATAAACTTGGAATTCCTATATATATTGCAGCGGTAATAGTTTTTGGTGGAAGAATATTCGATAATTTTGCTATTGTGAGAAGGCTTTTAATAGAGAAAGCAAGATCCCGATAAAGGGGGGAATTTATGAAAAATAATGAAGCATCAATATTTGTTTTTATAGCTTCTATTATAATAGGAATTCTTATAGCTCTTAATATTAATTTAAAGGGAACCTCAAGAAGTTTTCAAATGAGCGCTAAGCAGTACCAAGA
Source organism: Clostridium manihotivorum (assembly GCF_004015185.1). GTDB lineage: Bacteria > Bacillota > Clostridia > Clostridiales > Clostridiaceae > Clostridium_AR > Clostridium_AR manihotivorum. The sequence goes on from NZ_CP025746.1 coordinate 2,337,382, forward strand.
TGCTTACAATCAAAAGAATAAATTGTATGCTGAGGTTTCAAACCTTAAAGATTCCAATTCAAAGATGTCCGATAAAATAAATAAATATAAATATGATGATACTAAAAATCAAAAGTTAACACAGGATATTAATAATGAATTTAATGATAATAATATGGAAATAGGATTTAGTGCTGTAAAAGGGAACGGAGTAAAATTAGTCATTAATGATGGTACTATAGATGATCCTAAAGGGTATGAACAGGAAAATACTCAACTTATTTTGTTAAAGACACTTCATGATGATGATATGATAAGAGTTGTCAATGAGCTTAGAGTAGCTGGTGCTGAAGCTATATCCATAAACGGCCAAAGAGTTCTCCCAAATACAGAGATACTATGTAGTTGGGCTTTTTTAAGAATTAACGGTCATCAAATACCAGCTCCATTTGAAGTAACTGCCATAGGGGATCCGGAAACTCTAGATAGTACTCTTCAAAGAGATGATGGTTTTATAAGATCACTTATCAACAGAGGAATTCAAGTTGATATTACAAAAGAAAATAATCTGAAAATTGATCCATATATAGGAGATATAAGTTATAATAATCTTACACCTAAAACAAAATAGGTGTAAGATTTAAATATTTTGAAGGATTTTTCATATTTATGAAGAATATAATATTTTAAAGAAGTGGAGGCATGATTATTTTGAATATCAAATACAATATAGAGCAGATAAAAGAATCAATGCCAAAGGATGTAACTTTAGTTGCCGTTTCTAAGACTAAACCTATTGAACTTTTGGAGGAAGCTTATTCAGCTGGCATTAGAGATTTTGCTGAGAATAAAGTTCAAGAGTTAATGGAAAAGTTTGAGCTTTTTCATAAGGATGTTAGGTGGCACTTTATAGGTCATTTGCAGACTAATAAGGTTAAGTATATAGTTGATAAGGCTTTTATGATACATTCCTTAGACAGCATAAAACTTCTTAAAGAGCTTGAGAAACAATGTAATAAGCAACAATTACAAGTAAACACACTTATACAAATTAATATCGGTAAAGAAGAAAGCAAATACGGTTTTTACGAAGAAGACCTTGATGAAATTTTTATTGAGGTAGAAAAATGTAATTGTGTTAAAATTAAAGGAATAATGGTTATAATTCCTAAAGGTGATGAAGAAAGTAACCGATATTATTTTAAGAGAACAAAAAATATTTATGAAAAAATCAAGGAACAGAAATACCAAAATGTAACTATGGAAATACTATCTATGGGCATGACTCATGACTATAAAACAGCACTAGAAGAAGGTGCTAATTTAGTAAGGATAGGTGAGGGTATTTTTGGTAAGAGAATATAAATAGGAGGATTAACTATGGCTGCAAAGATGTTTAGCAAGATGAAAGAGATTTTAGGCTTTGAGGAATACGATGAAGAGTATGATGAATTTGATGAAGCAGAGGAATTGGCAGTAGATGAAAATCTTGAACCTGTTTTAGCAGGAAAGAAGAACAATAAGGTTGTAAACATTCATACCGCAGCTTCTGCGAAAGTGATGATAACTAAACCAACAGCCTATGAGGATGCAACCGAAATATGTGATGCACTTAAGAGCAGAAAAATCGTAGTTGTAAATACTAGTAGTTTAGAAAACAGAATTGCCCAAAGACTTTTAGATTTCATAAGTGGTGCATGTTTTGCTCTAGCTGGAGAACTTCAAGAAGTTGAAAGAGGAGTATACATACTATCACCATCTAATGTTGAGGTTACTAATGAACTTAAGAGTGAACTTTCAACTAAAGGACTTTTCAATTGGTCTAAGTAGAGATATATCATTTTGTAATTTTATTAAGTTGTAAGATTTAATATGTCGTAAAGGCATCCTAAAACTAAAATTTAGTTATAGAGTGGTATATTTAAAGATCGGAGGAGATTTTTATACCTTTTATAAGAGAATTTATAAGCATATTATTTAATTTTATTGAGTTTATGATTTTAATTGATGCATTTTCATCCGTTCTCTTTATGGGTAAGGAAAATAAAGTAACTTATTATATAAAACTAATTACAGCTCCTATACTATCGCCTTTTCAAAAATTACAAAACAAGATTACGCCCAATTCACCTTTAGACTTTTCACCAATGATAGCTATAATAGTTTTATCCTTAGTGCAAAATATTCTTTTAAGTTTTATTTAACATGAACAAGAAAGAATTTATTTCTATATTAGGTGTAGATGACATAGGCGAGTATAGTAATTTATATAATAAGATATCATTATCCTTAGAAAGAGAAATACCCATAGTGACAAATGAATTTTACTCTCCTGTAGTATGGACCAAATTGCTTGAATATTTACAGGGAATAGGCATAAATTCTGTTGCCGAAGGTGGATTTACAGATAGCGAAAGAAGGATCTTGGCTATAAATTGTTATAGTATAGACTGGCCTTTTGAGATAATACAATTAAGCTATAATGGTAAGTTTGGAACTTTGGCACACAGAGATTTTTTAGGCGCAATTTTATCCCTTGGAATAAAGCGTGAAAAAATTGGTGATTTAAGAGTAAAGGATTTTAGTTGTTTTGTTGCAATACACAGCGATATAAAGGATTATATAGTTTCTAATGTGACAAAGATAGGTAGGCATAGTGTGTCGGTTAAAACCGTTGCAAATCCAGAAGATATTCCAGCAGTTGATTTTGAAGAGGTTATTATACAAGTCGCTTCTATGAGGTTGGACACCATAGTTGCGTCGATAAGCAGGAAAAGTAGAAATGATGCTATGGATCTAATTTCTAATGGGAGTGTGCTTTTGAACTATAAAGAAAATCGTAATAAGAGTACGGAAGTGAAATTAAATAGTACAATTACAATAAGAGGGACAGGAAAGTTTATCATAGTTGATATAGTGGGAAAGACCAAGAGCGATAACTTAAAACTAATGGTAAAAAAATATAAATAGCTGAGGTGATTAATATGAAGTTAACTCCCATGGAAATAACAAATAAGGAATTTAAAAGAGGCATAAGAGGATACAATTCAGAAGAAGTAGATGAGTTTCTAGAGCAAGTAGTTGAAGAGTATGAAAATTTATATAAGGAAAATGGACTTCTTAAAGAAAAGTTAGCAGCTGTAGGTGAAAAGGTTGAGCATTATGCAAAGATAGAAAATACTATACAAAATACTTTGCTTTTAGCACAAAATACCGCTGAGCAAGCTAAGCTAAATGCACAGAAGGAAGCGGAACTTATAGTTAGTAATGCTAATGAGACAGCACAAAGGATATTGGATAAGGCTCATAATGACGTAATACAGATAAATGATGAATTTGATAGAGTTAAGCAAGAATTTGTGAAGTTCCGTGCTAAATTCAGAAACTTCATGAAAACTCAATTAGAAACTTTTGATGATTTGGAGAAAGATCTTGTAAAGAACTATAACATATCACACCCTATTAACGATATAGTAGAAAAAGATATACATATTGTTCCTGAAGATAATACCATCAATACTTATAAAGAAGAAGAAGTTGAAAGCAAAAATATGGATGAAATAAAGAGCTTTTTTGCTAATAGATAAGCTATAAAGGTAAAAGCATTAAACCACTTCATTGTTATATAATATTTTTAATTTTCATTTATTAGAATGAGAATATTATATATTGGAAGTGGTTTATTTTCATTCATTTAGGAAGTTATACGATAGATAAAGCTATGGCTAAGTAAGCCAGGATGCTTTGGATATATATACTTGGAAGAATAAAAATAGCCGTTTGCTAGAATTTCTTCACATTATTGGTTTATTATATTCAATGTAATAAAAATATTTTCTTTTGAAAGAATAATAATATATTTCAAAATTCTTTTGAAAGGAATGATATTATGGATGGCAGGGATTTAGACAGATATCGTATTAAATTAAACAGCGAAAAAGAAAGAGTTTTAAGCTTAATCAAGCAGCTTAAAGAAAATGAGGCTGTAGACTCTTATGCTGAAATTGCATCAGAGCTTTCATTTTATGACAATCACCCAGCGGATTTGACTACGGAGACTTTTGATTTTGAGAGAGGTAAAGCTCTTAAAGGTAATGAAAAAGAGATATTAAGAAAAATTGATGACGGCATAAAGGCTATTGATGAAGGAAAGTATGGTGTTTGTAAAAGATGTGGTGGAGAAATAAGTAAAGAAAGACTTGACTTTCTTCCATATGCAGAATATTGTATTAAGTGTCAAAATGTTATTGGATCAATAAAAGAGTATAGAAGCAATAGGAGACCGGTTGAGGAGTCTGTCATAGGTAATCCTTTTGGATATGGATATAATGACTTCAATGAGTATGAAAAGGTTGGTTTTGATGCAGAGGACTCTTTTCAGTCTGTAGATTATTTTAACAGAATAAATAATGTTTTTGATAATTATGATGATGACGATATGTACGTAGATCCAGTTGAGAAAATAAGTAACGAACAATATAAAAGTCAACTACCAGATTAATTTTTATGGATGGGGGATATTTAAATAAACGATATGGATGAAGTAATTTTTCAAATAAATTTAGATGAAAAAGGTATGAGGATAGATAAGTTTTTATCGGGGAAAATTTTAGATAGGTCAAGATCACATATCCAAAATCTAATAGACAATGATGCTGTTTTGGTCAATGGTAAGAACATAAAGAGTAATTACAAATTAAGAGAAAATGATGTTATTACAATGAACATGCCAGAACCAGAGGAACTAAAGGTTGAACCAGAAAATATAGAAATTGATATAGTGTATGAAGATGAAGATATAATAGTTGTCAATAAAAAACAAGGTATGGTAGTTCACCCTGCACTAGGCAATTACAATGGTACCCTTGTGAATGCTTTATTATATCATTGCAAAGATTTATCTGGAATAAATGGAGTAATTCGTCCTGGGATAGTTCATAGAATAGATAAAGACACTTCTGGAATAATAGTAGTTGCTAAGAATGATTTAGCACATAGTAAACTAACAGAACAATTCAAGGTTCACTCAATTAAAAGAGAGTATTATGCACTTACAGAAGGAGTGTTCAAAAATGATAGTGGCTTGGTAGATCAGCCGCTTGCAAGACATCCACAGGACAGAATAAAGATGGCTATAGTTAAGGATGGAAGAAGAGCTGTGACTCATTATGAAGTTTTGGAAAGATATAAAAGCAATACTTTAGTTAAGTGTTCACTAGAAACAGGTAGGACTCATCAGATTAGAGTTCATATGGCGTATTTAGGACATCCTTTAGTTGGAGATCCAGTATATGGATATAAAAAACAGAAGTTTAAGCTCGAAGGACAAATGCTCCATGCTAAGACTTTAGGTTTTGTTCATCCTACTAAGAATGAATATGTGGAGTTTAACTCGGAGCTACCAGACTACTTTTTAGAGGTTTTAAGTAAGCTTTAATTATTGATAATAGTAAATTGAAGGTAAATAAATAATTTTGGAGGAGAGTATAACATGAATCTAAAGGCAATACTTTTAGATGAAGAAGCTATTAGAAGAAGTCTAGTAAGAATATCTCATGAAATAATAGAGAAAAATAAAGGTGTAGACGAAGTTGTTTTAGTTGGAATAAAAAGAAGAGGATTTCCTTTAGCACAAAGAATTGCAGAACAAATAAAAAAGATAGAAGGCATAGAAGTTCCAGTTGGAAGCGTTGATATTACTCTTTATAGAGATGATTTAACTGATATTGGGGACAAACCAACAGTTAAGGAGAGCGATATTGGGGTTGCAGTAAAGGATAAAAAGGTTATAATTGTTGATGATGTATTGTATACCTGTAGAACAGTAAGAGCTGCAATTGAGGCCATTATGGATGTTGGAAGACCTACTAATATACAATTAGCAGTGTTAATAGACAGAGGACATAAGGAACTTCCTATAAGAGCTGATTTTGTAGGAAAAAATGTACCAACATCAAAATCAGAAAATATAGGGGTAGAAATACTTGAGATTGATGGTATTGACTCTGTTAAAATATATGAAAGATAAACTTAAGTTAAGGATAGGAGTTTTTAAATGGATTACGATTTGATAGCTACCAGTACTTTTGGTATAGAATCAATTACTGCAAAGGAATTAAAAAAGCTAGGATATGAAGACTTAGTGATTGAGAATGGAAAAGTAACTTTTTCCGGAGATGAAATGGATATAGCCATCACAAATACCTGGCTTAGAACTGCAGATAGAATATTGATAAAAATGGCTGAATTTAAAGCAACAACCTTTGAAGAATTATTCCAAGGGACTCTTGCAGTTGATTGGGGAAGTTTAATTCCTGCTAATGGAAAGATGCATGTAGTAGGTAAATCAATTAAATCTACTTTGTTTAGTGTTCCAGACTGCCAGTCAATAGTTAAGAAGGCTGTAGTTAAAAGTATGCAAAGCAAGTACAACACTGAGTGGTTTCCAGAAGATGGTCCGATTTATAAGATAGAAGTTGCACTTCTTAAAGATATTGTAACACTAACAATAGATACTACTGGTCCAGGGCTTCATAAGAGAGGATATAGAGAAAACGCAGGTGAAGCTCCATTAAAGGAAACCCTAGCAGCTAGTTTAGTGCTGATTTCTAGATGGAATAACGAGAGCTTGCTTATAGATCCTTTCTGTGGTTCAGGTACAATACTTATCGAAGCTGCTATGATAGGCATTAACCAAGCTCCAGGTCTCTATAGAAGATTTGAGTGTGAAAATTGGCCTACTATGGACGCTGAAACCTGGGAGCAAGTAAGAGAAGGTGCACATAGTGCCATAAAAAATAATGATATGAAGCTTATAGGTTATGATATAAATGGACCTGTACTTAGAAAAGCAAGAGAGAATGCTCAAAAGGCTAAAATTGATAGATATATTGATTTCCAAAAACTAGACTTTAATGAATTGTCATCTAGAAAGAAAAATTGCTTTATTATAACAAACCCGCCTTATGGACAGAGAATTGGAGAGTTAGATGAAGTAAAGAGCCTTTATAAAAAGTTAGGAGAGTTCCATGAGAATCTTCCTAGCTGGGATATGAATATTCTTACTTCCTTTGAAGGCTTTGAAGCATTGTTTGGCGAGAAAGCTAGTAAAAATAGAAAATTATATAATGGTAAGATAAAATGTTATTATTATCAATATCTTGCAAAATAAAAAAAGTCGCTTAAGCGGCTTTTTTTATTTTGCCTATCTGCCTTTTCTGAACGTATGTGAATAAATTCTGGCAGGCGACATAATTTTGTTTTTTTACTGTTTACCTTAAACAGTACTGTAAACCCTCGATATTGCTAGGGTCAGATAATAAAGATATATAATGTTCATAACAGTAAAAAAAGAGTGTTTTTACACTCTTTTTATTTTTGGCTCCTCAGGAGTCACATATAGGGTTTTGTTAGTATAATATATTACCATTCCAGGTTTTGCGCCGGAAGGCTTCTTTACATTTTTAACTATAGTATAGTCTATAGGCACCTTTGTTGAATCTTTGCCTTTACTATAGTAGGCCGCTAAGTTGGCAGCTTCATTAAGGGTAACATCAGAAAAATCTTTTCCCTTTATTATAACATGGGAGCCAGGAATAACTTTTGTGTGAAGCCAAGTATCATTTTTGTCAGCAAATTTTAAAGTTAAGTAGTCGTTTTGAATATTATTTTTACCAACATAAATGTCTACTCCTTCTGAAGATATAAAGTGTATAGGTTTTGATGGATTCTGTGCTTTTCCTTTTGCTTTTTTGAATTTTATATATCCTTCATCAATTAGCTCAGATTTTATATCCTGTATTTCAGTATAATTTTCAGCATTAAGAAGATTTGTAAGTACTGAATTTAGATAACTATATTCTTCTTCATTCTTTTCTAATTGAAGTATTGCTGATTCTTCAGATTTTTTAAGTTTATTATATCTTTTATAATAGTACTGAATATTTTCTGAAGGAGTTTTGTTCTCATCGAGAGTTATTAGGATATCTTCTCCGTCTTCACTGTAAAAGTTTGATAGAGTAACTTCTTTTTGACCTTTTTTTATATTGTATATGAAGGCTGATAGAATATCTCCTTTCACCTTAAAGTCATTTTTTTCTGAACATTCTTCTAAGGTGCTTTCTAGGATTCTTCTCTTCTTTGAACATCTATCCATGTTGGTGGTTATAAGCTTTTGAAGATCCTGGGATTTGGAATGAAGTCTATCTTGCTTATCTTTAGTTGAGTAGAAGCCTTCAAGTAGGCTGGAGGCATCCTCATACTCAGCTTCCTCATAACCATCGTATATATCTAATCTTAAACAATAAAAATCCTTCAATACTTTAGTTTCCTTATCCATATAGGATATAAAAGTTTTTTTGTTATCTAAACTATCAAAAAAATCTTTTGTAAACTGGTATAAATTATTAATATCAAATATATACTTTTTTGTAAACATATTATATAATTCTTTTGATAAAATTTTACTAACACCAGTTAAGAGCTTTGAAAAGAAATTTTCATTAAATTCAATTTTGTTATCTGATAAAAAGTTTTCTAAAACATTTTTGTCAAAGGAAAAAGGATCTATTTTATTACTGTCTGGAGGTAGAACATACTGAACTCCTGGGTAAAGCACCCTATAACTATTGATATCAGGAGTTATATGTTTGATTGATTCCATAACTTTATTATCTCTTTTTCTAATTAAAGTTATATTACTGTGTCTTCCCATTATTTCAACTACTAAGGTATAGATACTATCGAATCCAAGTTCATCTGTGGATTCGAAATCAATTAATACTATTCTATCTCCTTTGTATTGGCTGATATCTAAGATCCTACTTCCAATGAGGTATTTTCTTAGAACCATACAAAACATCGGTGGTTGATTTGGGTTTTCCTTTGAGATTTTAGTAAAATGTATTCGTGGATTATTGGCACTTGCTGAAATAAGCAATTTTTGGCGGCTTGAGCCTCTAATCGTTAGAATAACCTCATCCTTCTCAGGCTGATTGACTTTATCTATTTTGCAATTTAATAAGTTTTCTTTTAAACTCTTTATTAGGGTTGATAAAAATACTCCGTCTAAAGCCATAATATCTTCCTTTCATACTTAACTAAAAATAGTATAACATTTTTCACCATTTTATATCAATAAAATGAGCTGGTGATAAAAAATGAAAAAAGTAATAGCTGCTTTAATGCTTATAATTATGAGCGTAATTTTATTTGGCTGTGATGATGACATTAAAGAGCCTTCAACAAATGAAAAAGTTGCTGTTCAGTGGCCTGAACATATGATGCTCTATTCTAGTGGTGATGATTATACTTATTATAGCATAACTGATGAGAGTGTCAGAAAAACAGAGGCGCTGGTAGCGGGCAATATATTGGATGTCAATGCTGATAAACATATATTGTTATATCAGGATGCAGATAAAAAGGGATACTATTTAAGTAGGGATGAAAAAAATATAAAATTAAGCATAAAAGAACAAATAAAGAGCTGTCAAATTAGTCCTGATGGTGAAAAGATACTTTATAGTGTAGAAAAAGAGGATGGTTCAGTAAGTTACTTTCTTTATGATGTGGAAAAAAATAAAAGCCTAGAATTAAGCGATTTAATGATTTCTGGGGATATGTATTTTTGGAAAGATAAAGATAGTATAATCTTTTATGGAATTGATGGAGAAAACAAAGGAGGAATATTTAAGTATAATTTAGATACTAAGAAAATAGAATCTAGCCTGATTTTAAAAGGGATTGTAGAGAAGTTTTTACAAGATAACGGATCAATAGTTTATATCTTAAATAAGGATGATAAGAGAAAAACTTATGTATTAGATACTAACACCTTCAAGGATAAATTAGTTTCTGACAAGATACAAAGTATTGGTGATATGACTTATGATGGAAAAGATTTATACTTTACTGGAATAATAAAAGATAATTTATATAGCTTATATAAGATTACCATGGCTCAAGAAAAGCCATTAAGATTGATTTATGATCTGCCAAGCAAAGTGGCTGAGAACAAAAAGATATTAAAATTGGGAAGTAAGATAATTTTAGTAGGCAAAGACGAAGATAATAACGAATTGGTAGCAAGATATAATATAACCGATAAAGCTATTGAGATATTGGTTGATAATATAGGACAATACGATATATTATTCTAAGCATGTGTTTAAATGAAAATTTAAGTACATGCTTTTTTCTTTGGGTTTATATAAATCAATAAAAGTATCATTGATAGTTTTATTGATTTATAGTATTTTTTTAGATTACAAAACTGAGATATCTATTCATCTGAACAGACATACTGCTTCAATCCAAAATCTAATTTCAAAGCTCCTCTGGGGTTTGAGAGTAGAATTTGAAGATATAAATTTTACTATGAAGGGATAAAAAAATATATATATATGTATTCAAAAATCCATCATATAACGTAATAGCTAAATTATTTACATGTAAAAGATAAAAAATATTCGTGTGTTACTAAAAAAGTGATTAAGGTTACTAAAACTAGGATACAATGTAAGCTAGGAGGGCTATTATGATAAATATTGATGAATTAAATATAGATACCTTAAAGAAAGTTTCTATGGATGCGGCGGTATCTATGAAGATACTACCTTATAGAGAAGATAAGGAAACCGTCTATGTGCTGTGTGTAACAGACTCTATTGAGAATAGTAAATATTTAAGATTTGTATTTGAAAAATCTATAAAATATAAGAAGATATCAGAGGATCAATTTGATAGGTTCATAGATGAGTTTTATCTTGCAGTTAGTAATAAAGGCAATAAATTGAATAAAGATATTATAGTTTCAGATATAATGCAAGAATATATAAGTTATGGAATCGATAAAGGGGCAAGCGATATTCATATTGAACCAATGGAAGCAGAGGCTGTTATAAGAGTAAGGGTTGATGGAAAGCTTTATATTTTTAGAAAGACCGATAAAGTCATATATAATTCACTTCTTACTAGAATCAAGCTCTTGTCAAATATGGATATAACGGAAAAAAGAAAGCCTCAAGATGGGAAAATACTTTTTTCCAAAAAAGGTAATAGATATGATATTAGAGTTTCATCAATTCCCACTGTTTATGGGGAAAAGTTGGTCCTAAGGATATTATATAACAGGATACTTCCCTTTGATATAAGTAGCCTAAGTTATAGTGAAGAACAAATTGAGAGTATAAAGAATATTGTTGAACTGAAGCATGGTTTAGTATTGGTCTGTGGGCCAACTGGAAGTGGGAAATCCACTACCTTGTACTCCATCTTAAGTAGTGTAAATAGAAATGATGTAAATATCACAACCATAGAGGATCCTGTGGAGATATTTATAGATGGAATAAGTCAAATAAATGTAAATGAGAAGGCTGGCATAACCTTCTCAAGTGGATTAAGGAGCATACTTCGCCAAGACCCAGACATAATCATGGTTGGAGAGATTAGAGACGAAGAAACTGCAAAGATTGCCTTAAGGGCATCAATAACAGGACATAAGGTGTATTCTACCATACACACTAATTCTGCTATAGAGGTATTTTCAAGGCTTAAGGATATGGGAATAGAGGAGTATCTACTTGTAGACGCTGTGAAAGGAGTTATATCCCAAAGGTTAGTTAGAAAACTGTGTATCTGTAAGGAGGAATATGCAGCAGAGGAACATGAGAAAATCCATGGAGAAGTAGAGCTTGGAACAAAGCTATACAGGGCTAAAGGTTGTGAGAAGTGCAGGGGTACTGGTTATTCTGGAAGAGTTTTAATAAGCGAAATTTTAACTGTAGATATTGAAAGTAAAAGTAGAATTAAGGCTTTTATAAGTAACCAAGAGGTTATAGATCCGCAGAAGGAACTTAAAAGGCAGTGTAAGGTGATGCTTATGAATGGTGTAATCTCTTTTGAGGATTATTTAGAATTTGTAAAAGGAGAAGCATTTTGATTAAAAATAAGGTCAATTATGATTCAATAATTAGGATAAGTTCAGATCTAGCCATATTATTAAGTTCAGGCATATCTATCTTCAACTCTTTCGAGATCTTAGCTAATTCTATAAGTAATAAGAGATATAAAAATATTTTGAAAAAGATTATTGAAAAGATACGTGAGGGTAGTACTTTATCTGAGGCTTTTGGAAGCTTTACAGATTATTTTCCCAAGCTATTTATACAGATGTTATTTATAGGGGAAAGCAGTGGTAACCTTGTTACTGCCTTAGAAGAACTTAGTACATTTTATAAAATAAAAAGTGAAATTCGAAAGAAGATTTTTAATCTGTCAATTTACCCAATGATGCTGTTAGGTACATTAGTGACAATGATAGTTTTCTATATTCAAGTTATAACGCCGTCCATAGGGGAATTTGTAAAGGGAATGGATAATAAAATCCCGTGGTATACTGAGAAAATCTTATCTGGGTGTAAATTTATAAGAGAAAATAATGCTCTTGTTATGACGGCTTTAATTTGCTGGGGAATAGGAACTGCTTTTTTATTATATCTTATAGCAAAGAATAAAGCAGTAATAGCAGTAGTTAGTAGAAGTAGATTAATTAGAGGCTTTAAAGAAGTTTTAGAGATAGAAGCCTTGCTACTTATAATAAAATGCGGGATTCCTTTGGTACATGGACTAGAAATACTAATAGATACCTTTAGTAGTGGTAATATTGAGTATGGTTTCAACGACATAAAAGCATCAATAAACAATGGAGTAACCCTAAGTGAGGCCTTTGCTAGCACAGAAAGCTTTTCAGATTTAACATTAAGCATGATTACTGTTGGAGAGGAGTCTGGAAGACTTGAATATACCTTGGAAAGACTGAAAGATATGCTTATGGACAACTTCAAAAAGGCGTTGGATAGGTTGACCGCCCTTATTCAACCAATATTAATATTAGTTATTGGAGTAATAGTATGTTTTCTCATTCTAATAATGATGGTTCCTATTTATTCAAGTCTAAATGTCTAAGTATAAAAAAAGGCTTAACCTTAATTGAACTGGTAGTTTATATTGCTATATTGCTTATTTTCCTAAGTGTCTTTGATATGTGCTACAAGGGCGTAAAAAAATTAGATGAAGATAAGTATAAAGAAGAAGTGAAAAATGAAATTCACAATTTAATAACCTATTCTACTTGCGCCTGCAAAAACAATAAACAGGACGGAAGAATAATTTTTGATAAGGATAGAGTTATCTTAAAGATAGGTGAAGACAAGAAGAAAGAAATAGATTTGAGAAAGGGTTATACTGTAAGTTTTAATGCTAGCTCTATAAATAATCTTATGGTCATAAATAATAACGGCAAGATATATACTGCTGGAACTATATTAATAAATGTACCAGATAAGAGCAGAATTACAATGAGTACTTCAGTAGATAGTTTATATGTTAGAGTTAAGGAATAAATATATAAGGTTTAGAGAAATAAAAGAAAAAGGAAACATACTTATTGATGCTGTAGTAGGAACAGCGATTTTATTATCTATGTCTGTAGCCATCTTTTTTACACTTGAAGTAAATGAAAAGAATTTAGCTCTGCATAAGCAAAGTACTTTGAATACTCAAGCTCTTGACTATGTTGTAAAAGAACTTAAATATAATTACAGCTATGATGAAATAAAAGCAAAAGCTATACAGCAATCTGGAATTTATAAATTTTCTGTAGCAAATCTAAATATAGATAATATCAAAGGAAAAGAACTTTTTTCTCTAGATAAAGAATGTAGCAATAATTATGTTCAACTTAAAATGGAAGAAGATATAAGTGGAGCTTTTGTAAAAATTGATATAAATATAGATAGTATAAAAAACGGAGTAAATATAAGTAAGTGCTATTCCATGAGAAAGGTTAAGATATGATGAAAAAGAAAGGATATGTTTTGACAGAGTTATTACTATACATATCTATTGCTATGGTTATTGTAGTACTTGCATTTAATGTTCTGATTTTGTCCTTGAAAGAATTAAAGCAGGGAAAAAGAGATGAGATAGCCTACGATAATATGATAAATTTAATCACTTATATAGATAATGCAATTAGAGAACCAATAAGCAAGAGCTTTAATGTCACAGATACCAAACTTACAATATCTCTAAACAATACTGACCATGAGGACGAAATATTAAGTTTCACATCAGGTGAGTTAAAGTTTTTAAGGATTGGTTATATTGGTAGCGGGGCCTCTAGAACAGCTGTATTGAAAGAAAGTAAAACTTTACTTTCTGGTGTAAGCAGTGCAAGTTTCTATAAAAAGAATAACTTAATGTACATCTATATAAAGGTTGGAGAAGAGGAGATAAAGAAATGTTTACCTTTAAGAAGTTAAAAAAAGGATATGTATCCTTAGAAGTATTGATAATATTGTCCATAGCCCTTTCTTTAAGTGCAATGGCAATAGCTAGGACAGAGAGAATATATAATATAGATAAGCTTCAGGAACAGGAGATTATTAATGAGATGAGCGAGGTAAGATGAAAAATAATTTTTTGCTTGTGGATTCTTATAAAGAACAATTTAGTTTAAATTTTGATAAAACTAGAAAGGTCGAAGTTGTAATCATTGATAAGGAGTTATTTGTAAGAGAATTTGAGTTTAGTAGTGGTAAACAACTTAAAAACTTTTTTCATAAGGACATAAAAGTAGCTTTCGAGACAGCAAAGTTCTTATTTCATTACGAAATAATTAAATCAAGAAATAAAATAAAGCTGATATTATATGGTATAAATGCTGTTGAGAAGGTTAAGGAAATATGGCAAAAGTACAAGGTGAAAAAGGTATTGCCTATACAGTATCTTTTAGCTTATTCGGTTAAGAAGGTTTCAAAAGGAAATAGCTTTGTGGTTATATATAGTCTTAAGGAAAGTTTATATATAGTAGATTTAGAACATGGACATATACAGTATAACAGATTATTCAAAATGTATAAGCAAGATGGAATAAATCTTGAAGTACTACTGGATTATAGTCAATATGACAGGAAAAAGCCTCTTTATGTAATAAAACAAGAGGATGAAGTAATTATAGATATTGAAAATAAATATGAATTTAAGATCATAGAAAGAGAGACTGTTAATGTACCTTAGAAAATATAAAGACTTTTGGCCTGAAAATATAATTGAAGAGAAAAACAAAGAGCTGTTGAGTGCTTTAGGTAGAGTAATTATATATATAATAATAGTAAATTTGGTGATTGCACCTTTCTCCTACAATAAATATATAGAGGTACAAAAAGAGGTGGAAAATAGAAGGTTGCTTAGTCAGCCTAAGCCTATAGTGATTGACAGCCATGAAAAGAAACATATAGATAAGGCTATTATAAATAAGATAACTAAGCTTATAGATGAACTAGCAGTTAAGAATTTTGCTTATGCTGATAATAATTTGACTTTTAGTGGCAATTACGCTGATATAAATAAATATCTTAAATATTTCTCGGAAAATAAGCTTAAGGTTGTATCTGTAGAAAATCAAAACAACTTGTTGAGAATAGTAGTGAGGATGCAATGAAAAAGTTTTTTGTAAAAATGTCTATGATTATTATTTTATTATTGGTTATGATATCTCAAATGCTTTTCAATTTAGATTATTTTAGACACAATACAAATGAAAATAACCCTGTTTCTGCGGAGCCTACTAATATGAAACTGGAAGAGAATAAATATACTAGTGATGAAAGTGACAAAGTTCCCTTTTACGAAGCTATTAATAAGTTTAAAAACATAGAAGGATTGAATATAACAAGTATTAATAGCAAAGAAGGATACAAGGAAATTAATTTCAACATCAATACTGAAGCCTCGAAATTAGTTAAAATATTTGATTTTTTGGAAGACAATGATATTATAATTATAAGATATGATATCGAAGAAAAAGATAGCAATTTAATATGCAATATTTTGGGGCAATATAAGGGGGAAGCAAATGGATAATTTAATTTTAGTGGGGATGCCTTGTTCTGGCAAAACTACTGTTGGGCAAATATTAGCAGAGAAGATAAAAATGGAGTTTTTTGATAGTGATGATTACATAAAATCGAAAACTCAGAAATCCATTGAGGATATTTTTAGTGAATATGGAGAAGGCTATTTTAGAGAATTAGAAAGAGATGTTATATTAGACGAAATTTCTGTTTTCCATAACACAATAGTTTCAACCGGTGGAGGTATGCCTACAAAGTTCGATAATATGGAAAGGCTGAAAAAATGCGGTACGGTAATATATCTTAAAAATACTGTAGAAAATTTAAACGAAAGATTAGATAGAAAAAATAGACCGCTATTTAAAGATCCTAATGCAATAAAAACTTTAGAAGAACTTTTAAATACAAGAAACTCAATATATGAAAAAGCTGATATTATAATTGATTGTGCTAGTGCCACACCAGAAGAAATCTGCGATAAGATTCTAGTGTCCATAAATAGTATGAACATCCATTTTTAATTAAAATAATTGCAATTAAGCTCACCTTCTGATAAAATATCATTGTTGTGTGTGAGTGAGAGGTAATGATCATTAAATTTTTAAAACGAAATATAACGATATTAGATATTTTATAGAGATTTATGCACTACGCTCAATAGCCCATAAAGAATTCGATTTTGAATTCACAGCTTAAGGTTGTTGGTATTAAAATACCTGAACGGGTTATAATATATAATGAATTAATAGATTTTGGAGGGATACCACTATGATATCAGCAGGAGATTTAAGAAAAGGTACAACTTTTGAATTAGATGGACAAGTGTATACTGTTGTTGACTTCCTACATGTTAAACCAGGAAAGGGAGCAGCATTTGTAAGAACAAAATTAAGATACGTAATGACAGCAGGAGTTGTAGATAGAAACTTTAACCCAACTGAAAAACTTCAAGAAGCTGTAATTGAAAGAAAAGAAATGCAATACTTATATTCAGATGGAGAGTTATACTACTTCATGGATCAAGAAACATTTGAACAAATTCCTCTTAACCATGAAAAGGTTGAAGATGCAATAAAGTTCTTAAAGGAAAATATGTTTGCAGTAATTAAATTCTACAAAGGTCAAGCTTTCTCAGTTGAAGCTCCAAACTTTGTTGAATTACAAGTTACTGAAACTGAACCAGGTGTTAAAGGAAATACAGCTACAAACGTTCAAAAGCCTGCAACTGTTGAAACTGGAGCTGTAATAAACGTACCTATATTTGTTAACGAAGGTGACGTTATAAGAATAGACACAAGAACTGGGGAATACATGGAAAGAGTATAGGCTGAATATATGCTAAGTTCAATATGGACTTAGCATATTCATTTCATAAGAAAACCTATTGAAGATTTTTTATTCCTATGTTTGAAGGATGTGTAAATAATGAAGGAACTAAGAGAGAAAATATCAAAGCTAAGTGCATTAATAAGTGAAGATTCGAACACTGATAACAGAGATTTTAAAGTTAATGTATTAGATATTTTGAGCGATATTTGTGATGAAGTTGAAGCTTTACAAGTAAATCAAGAAAGTCTAACAGAAAACATAGAATTCTTAAATAATGATATATCGGACATACAAGAGGATTTATTTGAGGATGTATCAGTGGATGACTTGGATTGTGGTGATGAAGAGTATGTTGAAGTCACTTGTAATAAATGCGGAAAAGGTATATTCTTTGAGCAGTCAGCCTTAGATAATAATACTGAAATTCCTTGTCCGTATTGTGGGGCAGATATATATACATCAACTAAAAACTAAATTTGGGATTCATCGCTTAAAAAGAAGCAAGCAAATTATTTTTAATTTGCTTGCTTCTTTTTGCGTGTTGATATATTTCTTGAATTTAAGGATAAGTAAAAATTTTCTTGAGTTATTAAAGTGACTTCAATAGAGCAAAAAGAAAGTGATTAGTCGCCTGCCAGAATTTCTTCACATACGTTCAGAAAAGGCAGATGCGCAAAAAATCTCTAATAAAAAGCGTATTAGAAATTTTTTAGTTTTCTAGGGAAAGAGTTATGTTACTTAAGAATTAAAGAAATTAAATTTCCTTGAGTTATTAAAGTAATTGGAATAGAGCAAAAAGAAAGAAATTGGCCGTCTTTCAGAATTTTCTCATGTACATTGGGAAGAAGCAGATATTCATTTTAGAAAGGGGATAAGAACTTTTTAAAATATTATGTAATATTTCTTTAGTTAACCTAATAAATATTATATAAGATTACAAAAGTTGAGAGAGGGGGATTTTATGGATGATTTAAAAAATGTTCTACCAATGAATTTATTGAAGCTCATTGAAGATAGGCCTGATTTAAGTAAGTTACAGGAGATAAGACTTAAGTGTAATAAACCAGTTATGCTAAATGTTGATAACAAAGAGGTAATTCTAAACTATACCACTAGCAGAGAGGAAATTAATAATATCTTTAATAGGATAAGTAATTTTTCAATCTATGCGTTTGAAGAGGATATAAAACAAGGTTTTATAACCATTAAAGGTGGTCATAGGATAGGGGTTACGGGACATTGGGTAAATGATGATGGAGTAATCAAGTCCTTGAAGTCAGTGTTTTCTATTAATATAAGAATAGCACGGCAAGTTATAGGCTGCTCTGATAAGTTATTAGAGCATGTTATAAAAGGGGACAAGTTATATAATACAATTTTAGTTTCGCCGCCAAAGTGTGGAAAGACAACCTTATTACGAGATCTTACGAGAAACATATCTAATGGATATCTAAAATATAATTTAACAGGTAAAAAAGTGTGTGTTATTGATGAGAGAAGTGAGATAGCAGCCTGTCATTTAGGGGTTCCTCAAATGGATGTAGGTGTAAGAACAGATATCTATGACAATTGTATGAAGTATCTAGGGCTTATGATGGCCATAAGATGTATGTCACCAGATGTTATTATATGCGATGAGATAGGTACTGAAAAGGATGTGGAAGCTATTGTTTCTGCGTTTAATTGCGGAGTAAAAATTATTTCTACTATTCATGGAAATGACGAAAATGACCTCTACAATAGACCTGTATTTAACAAGCTTTTAGAAAATAAAGTTATAGAAAGAATTATAGTTTTGAGTAATAAAAACGGAGTAGGAACCATAGAAAAGATAGTGGACACTACCTTAGATAGGCAGGTGGTAAATGTTGTTTAAGTATTTTCTACTACTCATAATCATGGGCTTATCGTCAGCAACAGGTTTTTTATATGGAGATAGATATAAAAAGAGGGTATTTTGTTTAAAGGAACTTATGAATGGCTATATAAATCTTGAAAATGAAATGACCTATACTTTCACTCCTTTACCTGAAGCTTTTGTAAGTACAGGCAGTAAGCTTAAAGAACCTGTAGGAGAGCTTTTTCAAGCTATAGGAAGTAAGCTTAAAAATAACGAAGCAGAAAATGTTTATTTATCCACCAGAAAAAGCCTGGAAGAATGTAAAGAAAAGGTAAATATCAATGAAGATGATGCTAGCATACTATTAGATTTAGCTAAGTCTTTAGGAACTACTGGTATAGAAGGGCAAAAAAAGATATTCTCCATTACCGTAGATAGGATGAAAAATAATACAGAAAAAGCAGAAAAAGAATGCGATAAATATTCTAAAATGTATAAATCTTTAGGTGTATGCGTAGGATTTATGCTAGTTATCTTCTTGATTTAGTAGGAGGCGAGTAAATGTTAGATCTTTCTCTCATTTTTAAAATTGCAGGTGCAGGAATAATACTTCTGATCATTGATAAAGTTTTGAAAGGTAGCGGAAAAGATGATGTAGCTACAATAGCTAATATCGCTGGAATAGTAATAATACTTACTATGGTTATAAACCTAATAAGTAAGTTATTTGATTCAGTGAAGACTATGTTTATGCTGTAGGTGTGGACATGCTTATTGTTAAGATAGTTGGATTTTGTTTTGTATCTTTATTCTTATATCTGCTATTAAAAGAACGAAAAAGTGAAGTTTCAATATTTATATCAGTGGTTGCAGGAATATTAATATTTCTTGTACTTGTTCCAGAAATAACACAGATAATTGATTTTATAAAGAATATAGCTAACAAGGCCAATGTAGACATACTTTATATTGGAATTGTGCTAAAAATAGTAGCTATTGCCTACCTTACATCTTTCTGCAGTGAAATCTGTAAGGATTCAGGAGCCAGTAGCATAGCAACAAAAGTTGAGTTTTCAGGAAAGATAATGATATTGGTGCTATCTATACCAGTTCTTATGGCAGTACTGGACTCAATATTAAATATTATGCAGGTGTGAATATGAAAAAATGGTGTACGTTAATAATAAGTTTTTTTCTGGTCCTAATGACCAGTAAAGTAGTATACGCAGAGGATGGAGTGGACAAGCAAAAGATAGATAATAGTAACCAAATACAGAGATTATATCAGTATATGGACAATATGAAAACTAATGAGGAAATCATGAATGGCTTGAATCCTAAGGACTATGTAGAAAGTTATCTTAAGGATGGCAAAGATCCTATAAGCTTGGATAAGCTTGTTAAAGCCTTCATAGGTGTATTTGTAAAAGAAGTACAAGCTGCTTTAAAGCTTATGATATCAGTTATAATACTGGCTATAATAAGCACGCTTTTAAAAAATCTACAAGGAGCCTTTTCCAATGAAAGTATTAGTAATATAGCCTTTTACGCATGCTATGCAGTAATGATATTAGTACTTAGTAAAAGTTTTTTAGTATCGGTGAATTTAGCCAAAGAAACTATTCAAACTTTATCTGATTTTACTGCAGTCTTATTGCCAGCACTTGTGTTACTTTTATCTACAGCTGGAGGAATAGCACAAGCTACTACTATGGACCCTATTGTTTTAGGGGCAGTAAGCTTGACTCCTAGATTTTATGTTGATGTATTAATACCAGCTATCTTAATGATTTTTGTTTTGGGCTTTGTAAATAATATTTCAAACGAGCATAAAATTGATGGATTAGTGAAGGTGGCTAAGCAGTTTGTGCTCTGGGGTCAGGGAATTGTGTTAACAATTTTTATAGGACTGCTTACTGTAAGAGGAATAGCCTCTAATACAATAGATGCTGTAACCTTAAAAACAGCTAAATTTGCAGTAGATAACTTCATTCCAATAGTAGGAAAGGCGCTGTCAGACGCCATTGCAACGGTAGCGGGATATTCACTGTTATTAAAAAATGCAATAAGTTCAGTAGGACTTTTAATAATGATAATTGTGATGTTATTTCCAATTATAAAGATAGTAGTAATGGTGTTTATCTACAAGATTTCTGCAGCTGTCATTGAACCTGTAGCTGACAAAAGAATAGTTAGCTGTATTACTACCGCAGGAGATTCATTAGTACTGATAATGTCCAGCCTTATAAGTATTACAGTTATGTTCTTTGTTATGACAGCTCTAATGGCAAGTGCAGGAAAGTTTGTTGTAGGAGGTTAGCTATGGATGTACTTAGAGGTTGGGTTATTTCCCTATGTGCAACACTGATCTTTATGACAGCAGTAGAACTTATTTTGCCAGATAACAGCACTAAAAAGTATGTGAAATTTGTTCTTGGACTAATTTTAATTGCTGTGATCATAAATCCATTCATAAGGCTATTCACAAGAAATAGCATTAATGTAGATAACTTTATAACTAAATATGAAAATGCAGTTAATGTACAGTCAGATAATGGTGGATCTTCAAGTGCCACAGAGGAAAGATTTTTTTCTAATCTAGAGAAAAATTGTGAGGAAATTATAAAGAAAGACTTAAACGGTACAAATACTAATGTGAAAATTATTGGAAAGTTAGATATGAAAGACACTAAAGTGGACATAGACCACTTGGAGGTGTATGTAGGCAGTAATGGAAACACTGATGATATAAATAAAACTTCTAATGATATAACTAAAAAGCAGCTAATTTCAAGCGTAAGTAAGCAAATCAAAAGCATATTAAGTAAGGAGCTAAATATAGATGAGAAAAAAATATATGTTTATAAAGGTGAGTGAGTAGAAAATGGATCTTTCAAAACTAATCCAAAAGCTAAAAAACTCTTCAGATAATGCTAAGATAAGATATTTATTATTAATATGTTTAACGTTTATTTTTATTTATATAGTATTCACTTTCTTTACCAATAAACCGATGATACCTACATTTTCTTCAAATCAAAACAATACACAGCAAAGCAATGCAGATAAACAATTGAGAACTCAATATGAGGATGAGCAAAAAAGTGAGCTTAGACAAATTTTAAAACAGATAGAGGGGGTTGGAAACGTAGACGTAATGATAACATTTGAGAGTGATGAGACCAAGGTGCCAGCTGTAGACACCAGTTCTCAGAAGAACACTAATGAAAATTCTGACAAGGAAGGAAGTAAGCAGAGCAACAGTCAGGAAACAGATTCAAGTAAGGTAGTAGTTACTTCTAATAATAATGGTAGTGAACCTCTAATTGTTAAGACCTATAAACCAAAGGTTGTTGGTGTAATTGTGGTAGCAGAAGGTTCAGAGAGTAGTAAGGTAAAATACGACATTTCTAAAGCTGTGTCGAATTTATACGATTTGCCAATGGATAAAGTTAATGTATATCCGATGAAAAAGTAGCATATAATTTTATAGAAACAGATGGGAGGTTTTTGTATATGAACAGAAAACAAGCAGGTATAATTTTAACACTACTAGCACTTATAGTATGTGCTGGTATTTTGGCAGCGAGGGTTAATGGACAAGTTGACGATGGGACAGGCAGTAGCCTAAGTTCATCATTATCATTCACAAAGGATTCTGATAAAGACAAAGATAAGGACAAGCAAACATCAAACACAAAGGATTATTTCTATGATTCGAGGAATGATAGAGAACAACAGGATTCTCAAACAATGCAAAGCTTAAAGTCAATCATAGAAGATAAAAATACTTCAGCAGATCAAAAAACAGAAGCACAAAAGAAACTTACAGCATTGACTATGGCAAGAGATTATGAGACTAGAATAGAACTAAGTATAAAAGGAAAAGGCTTTGATGATGCACTTTGTCTTATAGAAGGAAATAAGGCAAGAGTAATAGTTAAGTCTAAGGATAATGTAAATGAAAAGCAAAGCATACAGATACAAGATTCTGTAGCTAGCGTTGCCAAGATAAAGGATATAGTAATTGAGTCAAAACAATAATAATTGTATTCACATTAATCTTTTGATATAATGTACCTATGATTAACAGGTTTTGCTAGTGCAAAGCTTAAGGAGGTAGTGAGCTTGGAGGAATTAAATAGAGAAGAGACAAACATCGGAGTGGTTAAGATCTCTGATGAAGTTGTTAGTGTTATAGCTGGTATAGCAGCATCAGAAGTTAATGGAGTTGTAGAAAGTAATCCAGGTGTTGCCGGTGGTATAACTCAAATATTCACAGGCAAGAAAAACACTGGAAAAGGTGTAAAGGTATCAATTGAAAATGGAGAAGCACAGATAGAATTAACATTGGCAGTACTTTATGGAACTAGAATTCCTGAAGTAGTTGTTCAAGTTCAAGACAATGTTAAGAAGACTGTTGAAGCAATGACAGGACTTTCTGTTGCAGCAGTTAATATTTTTATACAAAACATAATTGTTCCTAAAAACGACGAAAAGTCAGAAGAAGTTCATGAGTAATTAAAAACCCTCTGTTTACAGAGGGTATTTCCTTGTTTATAGATGTTTAAGCTTTTGATTTTGCGACTATAATAAAGATAAATACTTATATAGTAGTTATGAGGGAATAATTAATAAAGCGAAGTGGTTTATCTACATATATAATAATGATATAATTTAATTTTTATAAAATATATTACCTTTTTTAAGTCTAGGAGGACATATGAACAGAATAAAAACTAGAGAAATTGCAGTACAGCTTACATACCAAATGATGATCAATAAAGAGGAGCCAATAGAGGCTATAGAAAGCTATAAAGAAGCTCATACTGATGACATAAACGATTTAGATGCTACATACTTAGAACAAGTTTTAAAAGGAATAGAGGACACTAAAGAAGAACTTGATAAAATAGTAGAAAGATATTTAGTAAATTGGAAGTTAAATAGAGTTTCTAAGGTTAATCTTGCTATACTTAGAGTAGCTATATACGAAATGGTTCACTTAGAAGATATCCCTAATAAAGTTGCAATAAATGAGGCACTAGAAGTTGCTAAAAAGTTCTCAGATGAGAAATCTGTAGCGTTTATAAATGGAGTTTTAGACAAGGCATTAAAAGAAATATAGATAGTTTGGGGGCGAAAATATGGGGGAAATAATTGATGGCAAAAAAGTAGCTGCTAGTATAAAAGATCACATAAGAGAATTTGTAAATAGCAGAATTAAGGACGGAAAAAGTGTTCCGACAGTTGCGTCTGTTCTTATCGGTGAGGATGATGGTTCTATATATTATCAAAATAGCCAGAGTAAAATTGCAGCGGATCTAGGAATAAACTACAAAAAGATAAATCTAAGTTCAAGCTGTAGTGAAGAAGAGGCTATTAAGGTAATATCAGAATTAAATGCTGATAACAGTGTTAATGGAATCATTTTATTACTTCCATTGCCAGAAGGCTTTGATGAGAAAAAGATTATTTCTTCAATATCTCCATCAAAAGATATTGACTGCCTAACGGATGTATCCATAGGAAAGTTTTATAGTGGAAATGACGGATTTATCCCTTGCACACCCAGAAGTGTTATGAAGCTTCTAGAGTACTATAATATTGAGATATCTGGGAAGAGAGCAGTAGTAGTAGGAAGAAGTAATGTAGTTGGTAAACCAGTGGCTCAATTGCTACTTCAAAAGAATGCCACAGTGACCATATGCCATTCAAGAACTAGTAACCTACAAGAAATATGTAAAGAAGCAGATATATTAGTTGTAGCTATGGGAAAGCCACATTTTATAGATAAGAGCTATATTAAAAAAGATGCTACAGTAATTGATGTTGGAACTTCTTCACTAAATGGTAAGATTACTGGAGATGTTTTATTTAATGAGGTAGTAGATGTTGCAGCTATGACTACCCCAGTACCAGGAGGCGTAGGAGCACTAACTACTACTCTTCTATTCTTAAATGTATGCGAGGCGATGGAAGAATATGATTCTAAAGACTCTTTCAGTAACAGAAGTTAATAACTATTTAAAAAAAATTACAGATAATGATTTTATCTTAAATAATTTAAAGGTTAAGGGTGAAGTATCTAACTATAAGATACATTCCAGTGGACATATATATTTCTCGCTTAAAGATGAGAATAGCAAAGTCAACTGTGTGATTTTTAAAGGGGATGCCGTAAATGTATCGCCTACTATTAAAGATGGAACAAAGGTTGAGGTAAGAGGAAGACTTTCGGTATATACCAGGGACGGTTCTTACCAGGTTTATTGTAAAGAGATAAATGAGTATGGAGTAGGTGACTTGCACGCTCAGTTTGAACAATTGAAAAAGCAGTTATTTAGTGAAGGGCTTTTTGATGAAAAGTACAAAAAGCCTATTCCTTATCTCCCTAAAGCCATTGGAGTTATAACATCAGAAACAGGGGCTGCCTTGAGAGATATTATAAATGTGTTACGAAGAAGAAGCCCTTATGTAGATATAATGGTATATCCATCCTTAGTTCAAGGAAAAGATGCACCAGCCAGCCTAATAAATGGTATAAGGTATTTTAATAGAGAGAAAAACGTAGATGTGATAATTATAATCCGTGGAGGAGGTTCTATAGAAGAACTTTGGGCTTTTAATGATAAAAACTTAGCATATGAAATATTTAAGTCTAAACTTCCTGTAATATCAGGAGTTGGCCATGAGATTGATTTTACAATAACAGATTTTGTTAGTGATTTAAGAGCACCTACGCCATCGGCAGCAGCTGAAGTGGCAGCGCCTAAGTTAGAAGAGCTGAATAATAATTTAAGCAGGCATAAAGCGTACTTAGATCAATTTATAAGTACTAGGATGATAAATGAAAAAGAAAAGATAAACTACATCAGCAGAATATTAGAAAACAATAGTCCTAGAAATATGATAATCAATAGATATAGAGATATTGACAGCATAAAAGATAAATTAACTAATATCATGATGAAGAAAATTGAAAATAATAGATCGAATCTAATTAATATAAATAATATGTTAACATTGCTTAATCCAATAAATGTATTAAACAAGGGATATGCTATAATAGAGGATAACAATGGAAACGTAATTCAGAATATTGATAAACTAAAAGCTTTAGATGAAGTAAACGTGAAAATGAAAGATGGAAGCGCTGACTTTAAAATAGAACCTAAAAGGTGAGGTGTTTTATGGTTAAAAGAAATGAATCCTATGATGATATGGTACAAAAACTTGATGATATTGTAAAAGACCTTGAAAGTTCTGAATTAAACTTGGAAGAGTCTTTAAAGGCATACGAAGAAGGTGTAAAATTAGTTAATAAACTTTATAAAACTCTCAATGACATGGAGGGGAAAATAAAGATTATTAATGGTAAGGAAGAAATTAAAGATTTTACAGTTGAAGGACAGTAGGTTAAAGTCTTAAAATTTCGTATAGATAAAAGGAGCAAGTTATGAGCACTGAAAATATCAAATTACTCATAGACGAATATCTTAAAAAATATTTTGAGTCAAGAGAGGGAGAAAATAAGCTTATTTATGAAGCTATGGCTTACAGCTTAAATATAGGTGGCAAAAGAATACGTCCTATGTTAATGATGTTAGCTTATAATCTTTATAAAAAAGATATTAAGGATATATTGCCAATGGCAGCAGCTATAGAGATGATTCATACATATTCACTTATACATGATGATCTGCCATGTATGGATAATGATGACTTGAGACGTGGTAAACCTACTAATCATAAAGTCTTTGGTGATGCTATAGCAGTTTTAGCAGGAGATGGCCTATTAAATGAGGCTTTTTCTATAATGATAGACTATTCAATATCTAAAAATAGCCTTGAAGCCATGAAGGCCTCTAAGGTTATAACAGATGCTGCTGGTGGAGAAGGAATGATTGGCGGACAGGTAGTAGATATACTTTATGAAGGTAAAGAAATATCAGAAGCTACACTAAAGTATATGCATGAAAAGAAGACCGGAGAACTTATTAAGGCTTCAATAGTAGCTGGTGCTACCTTGGGAGAGGCTTCAAGTAAGGATATTGAGATATTAAGCGAATATGGGTATAAATTAGGTCTTGCATTCCAGATAAAAGACGATATTCTCGATGTTTTAGGAAGTACAGAAAAGCTCGGCAAAAATGTAAAAAGTGATGAAAATAACAATAAGACTAACTTTATATCTGTTTATGGTATAGAAAAGTCGGTGGAGCTATGTAAAGAGATTACTTCACAGTGTATAGCTCTTTTGGATAGATTGAATAGTGATACAAGTGAACTTAAGGAGTTAACTCTAGAGCTTTTACATAGAGAATCATAAAATATAAAAGGAATGAAAAATATGTATAAATATTTAGATAAAATCAACTGTCCTAATGATGTGAAAAAACTTAATGGAACTGAACTTAATGAATTATCAAATGAAATAAGAGAGTTCCTTATTGATAAGGTCTCTAAAACAGGTGGACACTTAGCATCGAACTTGGGAGTTGTAGAAATAACTTTAAGTTTATTTAGAGTTTTTAATTTAGAAAAAGATAAGATAGTTTGGGATGTAGGTCATCAAAGTTATATACATAAAATCCTAACAGGAAGAAAAGATAAGTTTGATAATCTGAGAAAGTACGGCGGCATAAGCGGATTTCCTAAAAGGTGTGAAAGTAAATATGATGCCTTTGACACAGGACATAGCAGCACATCTATTTCTGCAGCACTAGGTATAGCTAGAGCTAAGGATATACTTAAAAAGGATGGCCATGTGATTGCTGTTATAGGTGACGGAGCACTAACTGGTGGAATGGCTTTTGAGGCTCTAAATGATGTAGGGTACAGTAAAACAAATCTAATAGTTATCTTGAACGATAATCAAATGTCGATTTCAGACAATGTTGGTGGCTTATCTACTTATTTAAGTAAAGTAAGATTAGATCCTAACTATAATAAGCTGAAAAATGAAATTAATAATACGCTAAATCATACAGCAATGGGAAAGAATATTGCTAGTTCTATAAGTAAGATAAAAGATAGCATAAAACAGCTTGTAGTTCCAAGTATGTTATTTGAAGATATGGGTTTAAAGTATCTAGGTCCTATAGATGGACATAACATAGATGAAATAAGTGATATGCTTTATAAAGCAAAGAAACAAGATGGACCTGTAATTATACATACTATAACTCAAAAGGGTAAAGGGTATAATTTCGCTGAGGAAAATCCTAATAAGTTTCATAGCATAGCACCTTTTGATTGCTGTAGCGGGGTATTAAATCCATCAAATACTAGAACTTATTCCAATGCCTTTGGAGAAAGCTTAATAGATATAGCTAAAGAGATGAAGGAAGTAGTTGCAGTAACAGCAGCTATGCCAGATGGAACAGGACTTAAAAAGTTTGCGAAAGAGTTTCCAGATAGATTTTTTGATGTAGGTATAGCGGAGCAGCATGCAACCACTCTTGCAGCAGGGATGGCAAAAGAAGGGCTTAAACCTGTGTTTGCTGTTTACTCAACCTTCCTGCAAAGAGCCTATGATCAAGTACTTCATGATGTATGCGTACAAAATTTACCTGTAGTTTTTGCTATTGATAGAGCCGGCATAGTAGGTGAAGATGGAGAGACACACCAAGGAGTATTTGATATTTCTTATTTGTCTCATATTCCAAATCTTACTATAATAGCACCAAAGATGCTGGAAGAGGTTAAACCAATATTAACTTGGGCATTAAAGCAAAATGAGCCCATTGCTATAAGATATCCAAGAGGTGGAGACCAAAAGGATATAGAGTTAAAACCAATTGACAACATAGAAAAAGGCAAGTGGGATCAGTTAAGAGATGGGCAAGAGGTTGTAGTAATTGCAACTGGAAAGATGGTTCAACATGCAGAAGCAGCAATTAAATTAGTAGATGAAAAGTATAGTATAGGACTTATAAATGCTACATTTATTAAACCTATCGATAAATCTATTTTAGATAAAGTAGCCTCGTACTATAAACATGTAATAACAATTGAAGATAACGTACTTAGTGGTGGACTAGGAAGAGAGATATTAAGTTATTTGAACAACACTGGCTTCAGTGGCAAAATTATAAATATGGGATATGAAGATGGCTTTATTACACACGGTGATTTAGCTACATTATATAAATTGAATAGGCTTGATACTGATTCCATAAGAGAGAAGATAGTGGAGTTAGTGGAGAGTTAATAGTTGAGAATTTAGAATTGACAATGGATAGTTGAGAATTGAGAGTGGAGAGTTAATAGTTGATAGTTGAGAGTGGAGAATTGAGAGTTAAGAGTTTAGTTAGTTGATAGTTGAGAATTGAGAATTGAGAGTTAATTTTGAGGACCTGTATAGAGGAGATAAGGATGGCAGATAAAAAGGAAAGATTAGATATCCTGCTTGTTGAAAAAGGATTTTTTCAATCTAGGGAAAGAGCTAAGACTAGCATAATGGCTGGTAGTGTTTTTATAGATGGTAGAAGAGTAGATAAAAGCGGGGAAAAAGTAAAGGTTGACGCTGAGATAGTAGTAAAGGGTAATGATATACCTTATGTCAGTAGAGGAGGCTTCAAATTAGAAAAAGCAATAAAAGCCTTTGGTATTGATTTAAAAGGAACTGTTTGTTTAGATATAGGAGCATCAACTGGAGGATTTACAGATTGTATGCTTCAGAATGATGCTACTAAGGTATATGCAATAGATGTTGGTTATGGACAGTTTGCATGGAAACTTAGAACAGACGAGAGAGTAGTATGCATGGAGAGAACTAATGTAAGATATGTGACCGAAGATCAATTAGCTGAAAAGGCTAACTTTGCTTCTATAGATGTATCTTTTATTTCTCTTACAAAAGTAATTCCAGCTGTAATTAATCTATTGGATGATAAGGGTGAGGTTGTAGCTCTTATAAAACCTCAGTTTGAGGCTGGAAGAGAAAAGGTTGGTAAAAAAGGGGTAGTTAGAGATCCGAATACTCACAAGGAAGTCATAGAAAAAATCGTTGGGTTTATAACTTCATTAAGTTTATCTATTAAGGGACTAGACTTCTCGCCTATAAAAGGACCAGAGGGTAACATAGAGTATTTAGTATATTTCACTAAGGCTGGAGTTGAAACTCCATTTAGCCTTGAAGAAAGAATTGAAAAAGTAGTTCAAGACTCTCATAATAATATATAACATGGAGGAACTATGAAAAATATTGGCGTTTTTATAAATCCATCTAAGGACAAAGATGGTTCTATATTAGATACAATAACTAAAAAGACAAAAGAGTATTTTCAAGACTCCTGTATTTTTACAGTTCAGAGCAATAAAGATATACAAAGTAGGAAGGAAGCTACGGATTGCCTAATTGTTTTAGGCGGTGATGGAACAATTCTAGGTGCTACTAGAGACCTTGCTATACCTGAAGATATACCTATATTTGGCATAAATATAGGTAATCTTGGGTTTCTTACTAGTGTTGATAGCAAATGCACTGACTATGCACTACAGTGTCTTAAAAATAAACGCTTTAAATATGAAAAAAGAATGATGCTTAAATGTAATGTGTCATGTGAAAGTGGAGTTTATGACAATATAGCCTTAAACGATATAGTAATTGCAAAAGGCACTCTTTCTAGAATGGTAAAATACAAAATTTTTGTAGATAATAAATTTTACTCTTCTTTCAAAGGAGATGGTGTTATAATATCAACACCTACTGGTTCTACTGCATATTCTTTTTCTGCTGGAGGGCCTTTGATAATGCCTTCTTTAGAAATCATAACCATAGTTCCAATATGCTCGCATACTCCTACAATGAGATCCATTATAGTTAATGGCAACAGCACTATTGAAATACAAGCTGAAAGTTTTGGAGAAGAAACCTTTTTAACAGTGGATGGGCAAAAGTCTATAAAGTTAAGTAAAAATTCTAAAATAATGGTAGGTAAAAATCATAAATCTTGTAATTTAATATTATTGGACGATTACGATTATTTTAACGTTCTTAGAAAAAAAATCTTAAGCCAAGATGGCGATTGGTAGGGTGAGGGAAACGTGAAGTCAAAAAGACATACAAAAATTTTAGAAATAATAAATAATAAGTCTATAGAAACTCAAGAAGAGCTTGCAGAAATACTTAAGAAGGAAGGTTTTGATGTAACTCAGGCTACGGTTTCTAGAGATATAAAGACTTTGAAACTTATAAAGGTACTTGGTGATGGAGGCAGATATAAGTATGCTTCCATAAATAATAGCACAAATGACATGACTGATAAGATGGCAAGTATCTTTACTAACACTGTATTAAGTGTTGAGAATGTAGATAAGATGGTGGTTGTAAAGACTTTGTCTGGATCTGCACCAGCTGCTGCTGAAGCTATAGATACTTTGCATTTTACTGATATTGCAGGAACTATAGCTGGAGACAATACTATTTTTATTATTGTGAGGACTTTAGAAACGGCAGAAGATTTAGTATCTAAAATGAGAAAAATGATAAATACTTAATGAAGAGTAAGGTGGGTTAGGATGTTATTACAACTTACTATTGAAAATTTTGCACTTATAGAAAAAGTATGTTTATCCTTTGATAAAGGATTTAATATACTATCTGGTGAAACAGGTGCAGGTAAGTCCATACTTATAGATGCTATAAATTATGTTTTAGGTGGAAAGTTCAATAAAGATATTATAAGAACTGGTGAAAATAAGACCTTTGTAGAAGCTATATTTGATATTGAAAATAGTAGAACTAAGAATGCTCTTGAGGAGCTGGACATAGATACTGATGATCTTATAATAATATCCAGAGAATCTTTTCAAAATGGAAAGTCTGTAATTAAGGTTAATGGTAAGAGCTTAATCATCTCATCATTAAAAAGACTTACAGAAACACTTATAGATATTCATGGACAGCATGAAAATCAAAATCTTATGAATAAATCCAGCCATATAAACTATCTTGATAGTTTTGGTGAGGAAAAAATACTCAAACCTTTAAGTAAATACAGAGGACTTTATCAAGAAGCAGTTGCTGTAGAAAATAGAATAAAAGAACTAAGAGGTAATGAGGATAATGAAAAGTTAGTAAATTATCTTAAGTATCAGATTGATGATATAGATGAAGGGAAGCTAAATGTAAACGAAGAAGAAGAGCTTAATGAGACGTTTTCAATATTATCAAACTCTGAGAAGATAAGTAAAGCACTCTCTCATACATATAACGGCCTAAGAGGTGGAAGTGATGAGGGTTCCATAATTGATAGCCTAGCCAGCATTACTCACGATCTTTCTAATATAACTAAGTACTCTGATAGAATAAAGAAAGCTTATGAAAGTCTTAATGAAATATTTTATAACTTAGCTGAGGTTGCCAATGAAGTTAGAGATATTAGTGAAGAATATGTTTTTGATGAGGATGAATTGGACAGGGTTAATAGAAGAACCTATGAGATTGGTCTTTATAAAAAGAAGTATGGAGAAACTGTTGAGAGTATCCTAGAGTATAGAAAACAGTTAGAAGACCAATACAACCAAATAGTTAATTCTGAACAGATTATCAATAAGCTTATAGAAGAAAAAAATAAAATATATGATGAAATGAGAATAGTAGGCGAAGAACTACATGAAATAAGAGTGAACCTAGGAAAAGAACTTGAAGAAAGAATAAGTAGAGAGCTTAAGTATGTAGGACTAGAAAAGAGTACTTTTAGTATAGAAATAGTCTCTTCAGAAGAGTTCAACTATAATGGGATGGATAAGGTGCAATTCTTAATATCTACAAATCCTGGAGAACCATTAAAGTCATTGGAAAAGGTAGTCTCTGGAGGAGAACTTTCAAGAATAATGCTTTCTTTAAAAACAGTTTTTGTGGATAAGGATAAGATACCTACAGTAATTTTCGATGAAATAGACACAGGAATTAGTGGAAGAATAGCACAAGCTGTTGGCGAAAAGATGTATGAAATATCTGTTAAACACCAGGTTTTTTGCATAACTCATCTTCCGCAAATAGCATCGATGTCAGATAATCATTTTCTTATTTCAAAGCATGTTGATCAGCATAAGACCTTTACTAAAGTAAAAGTTTTAAACACTGAAGAAAAGAACCTGGAAGTTGCTAAGATGATAGGTGGAGTAGAAGTAACCTCGGCTACACTTACTAATGCAAAAGAAATGGTTGAGATGGCAGATATTAAAAAAAATCATATGAAATATAATACATAATTAATGAAGATTTAGGAAAAATAGAACTATATGATAGTTCTATTTTTTTCTTTATAAATGTATAAATATCAAAAATCCATTAGAACAATTTTTCCCTACCATAATAATAGCTATAAAGTTTTAATATAAATAAAGATATATTAATTATTTGAGTAAGTTCTTTAAAGCATTCTATGATTAGCCACTTAGCTATTTTGTGCTTTTTAAATAAATTTAATTATATATGTAGAAATTAAATTTCTATATTCAATCGATAGCATTGCATTGGTTCTATAAAGTTCCCAATTTAAAAGTTTTATTGTTCTGTATATATTTATCATAGCTGTGTTTTAATATTACCAAGTTTTTTAAAAACACTATATAAGTAGTTTCAACAATTTTGCCATCATATTAAACAAAAATAGGTCAAGAGAAATTGCTCATAGCTTACAAGTTAAAATTTAAAAAAATGAAGATAAAATTAGTAGCTTTTAAATTTTATTGTCTTTTATAACAGAGTTAATATAGCATATGCAACTATATTTGTGGGTAACTTAAGGGTAAAGAAAAGGAGGAGATAAAATGAATACGAAGCTTATCAGAAATATATTTTATACCATAAGTTTAGTGTTGTTCGTAAGCTTTTACATATTCTCTTCTAATGTAACAACACCCACTAGAAGTTATATGAATATAGTGCAGAAGGGATATAATATTTTCGCGTCTACTGATAGTAAAAAAGTAAGTAGCAAAGAAAGGCAGACTCAGGGTAAGAACATAACAACAGCTCCAATGAAATCTGTATTTTCTTCTAAATCAGAAGACTTAGAAATATATCCTGGAGGAAGCTGTGTTGGTGTTAAGATACAAACAAAAGGTGTATTAGTTGTAGGATTTTCAGATATAGAAACAAATGAGGGGAAAGCAGAAAGTCCTAGCAGAAAAGCTGGAATAATGCTAGGAGATGTAGTTCTAAAAGTAAATAGTGAAGACATAGAAAATTCAAAGGATTTAATTAAAAAGTTGAATAATTTGACTAATTCTGATGTGAAGGTGACCATAAGTCATAATAATGAAATAATGGAAAAGACAATTATTAGTATAAAGTCATCTAGTGATGAAAAATACAAGATAGGATTATGGGTAAGAGATTCAACAGCCGGTGTAGGTACTTTAACCTTTTATGATGAAAATACTAAAAAGTTTGGTGCCTTAGGACATCCAATAACAGATAATGACACAAATACAATTTTGAGTATAAAGGATGGTTCATTGATTAATACCTCAATAATAAGCGTAAGAAAAGGTCAAAAAGGAAATCCTGGTGAATTAAAAGGAGTATTTGTAGAAGAAGATAATCCCTTAGGAGAAATAAAAAATAATACTGTTTGTGGCATATTCGGTACCTCAGATAATAAACTTAATACTAGAAGTAATAAACCTCTAAAAGTAGGTTTTAGGGATGAAATCAAAGAAGGAAAAGCAAAAATAATAACTACTATTGATGAAAGTGGTCCACAAATGTATGATATAGAAATCGTAAAGTTATTAAGTCAAGATAAGCCAGGACCAAAAAGTATGATTATTAAGGTTACTGATCCTAAACTTTTAGAAAAAACAGGTGGAATAGTGCAGGGAATGAGTGGAAGTCCTATAATTCAAAATAATAAGATAGTAGGCGCGGTTACACATGTTCTTATAAATAAACCAGATGTAGGATATGGTATTTATATAGAATGGATGCTAAAAGATGCAGGTATTATTAACTAACAAAAAAAGTAATATTGTGGTATAATTAAAAAAGATATCTTAAATGATATCTTTTTTATCTAAAATCTTTTTTAAAGAAGGAATTGAAGAAGTTTTGTCGAATTAATTAAATTGTTAATAAATGGAATCATATGCGAAGGGGAGAATTTTATGCAAGAATCAAAAATATCAGTATTAATTGCAGATGATAATAAGGAATTCTGTAATATATTAAATGACTATTTACTTAATCAAAGAGATATAGTAGTTACCGGAATCGCTAAAGATGGTTTAGAGGCTTTAAAATTAATCGAAGAAAGAAAACCAGATTTAGTCGTACTAGATATAATTATGCCACATTTAGATGGACTTGGAGTTTTAGAAAAACTAGCTTCTATGAATTTAGATCCAATTCCAAGAATAATAGTTCTTTCTGCTGTAGGACAAGACAAAATAACACAAAGAGCTATCACTTTAGGTGCAGACTACTATGTTGTTAAACCATTTGATATGGATGTATTCACTAAGAGAATAAGACAAATGTTTAATAATACAATATCAGGAGATTCTTCTAGAAAAACTGTACCATTGATGGAAACACCTGAAATCAAGGTGGAGTCAAAGAAGGAACCTGTTGATTTAGAATCAGAAATCACAAATATAATTCATGAAATTGGTGTTCCTGCACATATTAAAGGATACATGTATTTAAGAGAAGCTATAAGCATGGTGGTTAATGATATGGAGTTATTATCTGCGGTTACCAAAGAATTATACCCATCTATAGCAAAAAAATATAACACAACTGCAAGTAGAGTTGAAAGAGCTATAAGACATGCTATAGAAGTTGCTTGGGGAAGAGGACAAGTGGATGCTATAAACAAATTATTTGGCTACACTGTTCACAATGATAAAGGCAAGCCAACAAATTCAGAATTTATCGCTATGGTCGCTGATAAATTGAGACTTAAGAATAAGGTGAGCTAAATATAAATTGTTTCTCTAACACTGATTATGAGGCTTTATAACTTTTCAGTGGTAGAAAGATAGACTGTAAGATATTTAATTTTGATTTATAAACTTTAAAAAGTTTTGATAAAAACCTTCTATTTTCATAGGAATATGATTATAGAAGGCTTTTTATTTATAGGAATATATTTAAGCTATTGATTAAAACAATTTTGAAAAAACTTTTATTTATTACTGTAATAAGTACTTTATAGGTATTATCTATAAGATTAAGATGACTTATATAATAATCAATTGTTAATAATTTGAAAAGATATATAACTTTATTGACTTACTAGTCTAAAAATAATATAATTAAGAAAAGTTAATAATATTTATCAAGAGTCATGGAAGAGAATTAGCTCGCTATTACCGTGACACCAACCTGCAGCTCAATGCAAGGTGGTAAAACTAATAATGATAAGTAGGTTTTGGATTTCAATACCTCTTATCCTTTGATAGAGGTTTTTAATTTTTTGCTTTTTAGAAAAGTATAATTTGGATATAGACGTGGAAAAGTAGGCTTAAATAGCTTGAATCCATATATGATAAAGAATAAAAAAGAAAAATTGTAATTGAATAAGATTGCTTATAAAGAGTAAGGGAGAGAATGGGCTCGATGAACTTACAGCAACCTACTAAGGTGTGGTGCTAATACCTACCATATTTCATATGGGACTATAAGATTAATAGATTATGGCTTCCTTATGATTGTAAGATCAAAGGAAGTTTTTTTACTGTTAAGAAAAATATAAAGTTTTTGCTAGTTAGACCTAGTGATAGAGAGAGTTTAGAACAGTTATTTAGGGTGAACAGTAAAAAAGTCTTATTCGCCTGCCAGACTTTTCTAATATTTATTTGAAAAGGCAGATGCACAAAAAGTTCACTAAAGAAAGTTGTTTTAGGGAAGTTTAATTATCTATGGGTATATAGGAGATTTATGATTTTATAAAGGAGAGAAAAATATATGAAGGGAATAAATGCAGCAAATAAAAGAGTAGTAGTCGGAGGCGGAACTTTTACAGATTCTTTGATAAGGAATACTGCCAGTACAGAAGAATATGTGGCATATGTTATTTCTTTGATTAATAATTATTTATTCAGTGGAAAGGAAATTGTAGATTATCTGATGGATTCGGAAAATCTATATCTATATCATGGTGAGGATGAGATCTTAAATCTTTCACAAAAATATATAGATAGCTTTAGGCAGTCAGGCATATTGGCCTTTGACAAGTTTATAATAGAGATATTATCCGCTAATGGTTTTGAGTTGAATAAAAGAAATAATTATTATGATAAATTAAAAAAAGCTTCTATGTAGTTAGAAGGATTTATAGGTATCCTTTACGGAAACCTAATTTATATATGTTTGATAATATGGGGTTCATAAATTAATAGTTTAAGTTGGATACCTACAGTCTGTTTACTTTTGTGAATATCTGGTATATTATTTAATTTAAAAGTATATAGGGTTTCATTACATTAAGTTAATTAATGGTTGTTTTAAAATCGCAACTTCTTGGAGTTTAATGGCATGTATATATTAATATTAATAGTTGAGTTAAGGGATCTTGTAAAGATTCAGCACTTCAACTTGACAATATAGATTTCTTAATAAGTGGAGCGCCTATATAAGAGCTAAGCAGTTATGGAGGTTTATTATGGAATATAATTTAAATGAAAATACTCTGGAAGAAGAATTAAAATATACTGGAGATTTTATAAAAGTTGTAAGAACGAAAGTAACTCTTCCTGATGGAATGGAAGGCTATAGAGATATAGTAAGGCATCCTGGTGCAGTTGCTATAGTGGCTATTAAGGATAATGGAAAGATACTAGTAGTTGAGCAGTTTAGAAAGCCAGTTGAGAAAGAATTGCTAGAGATTCCAGCGGGAAAGCTTAATAAAGGAGAAGATCCTTTGGAAGCTGCAAAAAGAGAACTTAAGGAGGAAACTGGATATAGCTGTGAGGATATTCAGTACTTAGGAAAAATAGCCACCGCACCTGGGTTTTGTGATGAATATATATCTATATATAAGGCCACGGGATTAACTAAAGGGGATACGGATTTTGATGAGGATGAATTTATTAATCTGAAAGAATTTAGTTTAGAGGACTTAAAGATACTTATTAGAGAAGGTAAAATTGAAGATGGCAAGACAATTGCATCTCTTCAGTTCTTATAAACTTAGCGTTTTACATAATATATACTACAATTTGTTAGATATTTAAAAGTATAAAATCTTAATTAGGAAAAAAAGTTCATCTTATATTCACCATTTACATAATTTCTTTAAGTATATCTTTGGAGATTTGAACATAATATTTATTAAGGAAAAAAAGGGGGATAAAAAGATGAACGCATTTATTAATAAGATCAATGAAAACTTAAGAGAAAATAAACTGATTTATATCATAATTACAATCACTTTTATAATTGGTTTGATTTTAGGTGTGTATTCAACCTTGTACATGAGCCAATCAAGTAAAAGTGATGTTACAAGTTATTTTAACAGTTTTGTTTCTTCAGTAAGTGACAAGCAGATAAATTATAAGGACTTGGTAATTGAATCTGTAAAAAACAATTTAATATTCTTTGTTTCAATACTGCTTTTAGGACTTATTTTTATAGGAGCACCTTTTGTTCTTCTTATAGTTCTTGGAAAAGGGTTTTTAATTGGATTTTCATTTTCGCTATTAGTTAATGTACTTGGCAATAGAGGAATTGGACTAGCCCTCATAGCGTTGCTTCCTCAAAATATTGTAATTGTGCCATTTATAATAATATGTAGTAGTCTTTCAATACAGTTTTCTATGGCAAAGCTTAAAAGCAAATTTACTAAATCAATTATGTCAAATGAAGCAATAGTTAGTTATATTAACTTCTACTTGTTTTCAGCGGTATTTCTAGTTGCTGGAATTTTCTTAGAAACATATATAGTTCCTAATCTAATGAAAATAATAATTAAGAAATTTTATGTATAGGATGTTATGATATGAATGAATTTATTAACTTATATAAAGAAAACTTAATAGCTAAAAATAAAAGCAATAATACAGTAGAGGCTTATATTACTGACATTGTAGGATATTATAATTATCTTATAGAAAACAAGGTTGAACCTTTTGATAATGATTACTCAGTGAATTATTATGTACAAGCTATAGCTGATGTAAAAAGTACAAAATCTATTGAAAGATGTATTATAGCGCTGAGAAGTTTCTATAGATTTTTAAGTGACAAGAATCTTGTGAAGGAAATACCAAAGTTTCCGAAGTTAGATAGAAATGAGAAGAGGAATATAGGGCCTATATTGACCATAAGTGAGGTTGAAAAGATAATTGATTCAATTGATACTACCAATATAAAAGGCATAAGGGATAGGGCGGTTTTGGAGATGCTTTACGGCACTGGTATTAAGGCTACAGAGGCAATTTCTCTAACCTTAGAAGATGTTAACCTAGATTTGAACTTTATTAATTGTAAAGACGGTAAGGGGTTAGAAAGAATAATCCCTTTTGGGAGAGCAGCAAGAAACGCAATAGTTGATTATCTTCCGCAAAGAAGAAAGCTAAGTAGAGATAGTCATATGTTATTTTTAAATTTAAATGGCAAAGGGTTAACAAGGCAAGGAATCTGGAGAATAGTTAAGGAATACAGTGAAAAAGCAAAAATAGAAAAAGATATAAACTTAAACACCTTAAGACATTCTTTCGCCATACATCTACTGGAAAATGGAGCCCACCCTAAGACTGTCCAGCAGCTTATGGGAACTCATGTAATGAATTATATGGACTTATATTTTGAGCATGTTTCAAAAGATAAGGTTAACATATCTTATAATAATTTTCATCCAAGGGCATAAAGCTTTTTTATCATAAGGGAAATATAAAGTTTTTATGCTAGATAAACATAGTAGTTTAAATGGGGGATTATAGCTAAAAATGTGTAGCTTCAAAACAAAATCTGTTTATAAGATCACTCTGTATTTTCAGAGAAGAATTTAAAAATATGGCTCTATTTAAAAGAATACTGTTGAAAATAAGATAAGTTTAAATTGTTAATATAATCCATATAATGTATAATTAAGTAAGTTCGCAATAATAATTTATAATGAATAAATTTAACTGGAGGACTTGATATGAAAAAATACGAATATAAATGTGTTTCCATACGGGGTGGTTCAGAGAAAACATCGAGAATATTAACTGAATACGGACAGCAAGGTTGGGAATTAGTGTGTATATGGTGGGCTTGGCATTATTTTAAAAGAGAAATAGAAAATTAATGTGCTTCGGAATCTTCTTATTTAACTAACTAAAGGCATCCTTAATTACTGTCTTTGTAATTTCAACATTGTTGCTAAACATAGAAAAAAATATAAATTTTATTACCTAGTGATACAGCTAGATTTATGTTAAAGATTAAAAAATAAACTTTAGGGTTACCTAGAGTTTATTTTTTTACTTTCTTTATCTTCCTTTTATGCATTATGAAAGATATATTTGAAAAAATATTTATATTAATATGATTAATGTTTTTTTTCATAATTTATTTTATTTTGGTAAAAATAATGTCGAAAGGAGGAGTAATGATGAAAAAAAATAAATATCAATTAATA
Source organism: Clostridium manihotivorum (assembly GCF_004015185.1). Lineage (GTDB taxonomy): Bacteria > Bacillota > Clostridia > Clostridiales > Clostridiaceae > Clostridium_AR > Clostridium_AR manihotivorum. The sequence continues at coordinate 2,378,034 of NZ_CP025746.1, forward strand.
TGTTTTCTATTATCAATAATTATCTTCTTAGGACTATTTTCATTCCCTGTATTTGCAGAAGAACAAATAAAGGTAGAAGCAAAGTCAGCAATACTTATGGAGGCTATAAGTGGAAAAATATTATTTGAGCAAAACTCTCATGAAAAATTTGCTCCAGCATCTGTAACAAAAATAATGACAATGCTTTTAGCCATGGAGGCTGTGGATAGCGGAAAAATAAAGCTTAGCGACAAGATCACAGCTAGTGAAAATGCTAAAAAAATGGGTGGAAGCACAATGCTTCTTGATACTGGTGAAATAAGAACTGTGGAGGAAATACTTAAAGGTATTGCAATAGCATCTGGAAATGATGCTGCAGTAGCTATGGCTGAGTATCTTGGAGGCACAGAAGCTAGTTTTGTTAATATGATGAATGCAAAGGCTCAAGAGCTTGGAATGAAGGATACAACTTTTAAAAACTGTACTGGACTTCCAGCAGACGGACATCTTTCTACTGCCTATGATATATCATTAATGTCAAGGGAATTACTAAAGCATCCTAAAATATTAAAGTATACCGGTACATATATGGATAATATATCTGAGGGCAGAAAGTCACCTATAGAGCTAGTTAATCATAATAAGCTAGTTAGATTCTTTAAAGGTTGTGACGGCTTGAAGACTGGATTTACTAATGATGCAAAGTACTGCATCTCAGCAACGGCTACAAGAGATGGAGTAAGAATGCTTTCAGTAATAATGGGAGCTCCAACCTTCAAGATAAGAAATAGAGATGCCAGCATGCTTTTAAACTTTGGTTTTTCAAAATTTGAAAGTAAAAAGATATTTGCAAAAGATCAAGATGTGGAAAAGATAAGTATGAGTAAGAACGGAGAAAAGTTCTTTATAGCAAAAGCTAAGGATGATGCAGTAATAACTTGTGAAAAAGGTTCATCAGACAAGATTGCTAAGAAGATAACTTTAAATACTGATAAAGTTAAATATAAGAAGGGCGAGACAGTAGGAAAATGTGAATTCTTTTTAGGTGAACAGCTGGTAGGCTCAGTTGAGTTATATTCTGATAGAGACATAAAGAGAGCAAACTTCCTAGAAAACATAAAATATAATTTTCAAAACCTTTTCAAGGGTGGAGTATAAGAAGGATTTTACATCCTTCTTTTTTTATTCTTTTGGAAGTTATATTTTAGATAGACCTGTTGGTAAGTATGTGTAGATATCCTAAATGCATATATCGGAGAAAGAATAAAAAAAGAAAAATTAAGTCGCCTGCCAGAATTTCCTCACATAGGTTCAGAAAAGGCAGATGCGCAAAAAAGCTCACTGAAGAAAGACGCTTCAGTGACTTTTTTGCACATTTATTGCTTAATAACGGTGAAATTGATATTATATAAGAAGATGTATTTTTTCATTTATTACTTAGCTAATATGTGATATTATTAAGTTTTGGAATAGAAATAAATCTTATTGTATTATAAGAGATTTTAATTTATACATAATTTGAAGCAAGTTTTAATATTGAAACTATAGGAGAGATTACATGCAGCTTCCAAGTATTAAGATAACTAATTTTGAGGGGCCATTTGATTTATTGCTACATCTTATAAAGCAAAATAAAATGGATATTCATGATATAAAGATATATGAGTTAACAAATCAATACATGGACTTTTTGAATTCTATGAAAGAAATGGATTTGGAAATTACATCAGAATTTATAGTAGTAGCTGCAACCTTGCTGGAAATTAAGTCGAGAATGTTACTGCCAAAGCCAGTGAAGGAAGATGAAGAGGATAAAGATCCTAAGCTTGACTTAGTTGAAAAACTTTTGATTTACAAAAAGATTAAAAATGCAGCTGCTTTTCTTGGCAAAAAGAGCTTATATACAGGAAAGATATTTACTAAGAAGCCTGAAATTATAGAAGATTTAAGTAAAGATAACAATGAAGATATATTTTTAAATATAACTATGCTTGATTTATATAATTTGTTTAATGAACTGATAAATAACTATAAAAACAAACAGAATACAAATGTTATCGAAAAGAGAATATATGCAGATAAGTACAAGCTTGAGGATAAGATGAGCTACATTTCTGATATGGTGCTTAAGAGAAGAAATATAGATTTTCAGAACCTGCTTTATGAATGTGAGTCAAAGATAGAAAAGGTAGTAACTTTCTTAGCTGTGCTAGAGCTTATTAAGCAGAGGGTGATAAAGGTTATGCAAGAGGATAGCTTCGCTAACATATATATTGAAAGGAATGAAAATATTGGACAAGATTAGTATAGATCAACTAGGGTTTGAAGAAGTGTCTACGAAAAAACAATATATGTCAGTAATAGAATCGTTACTTTTTGTATCGGGAGAGCCTTTAGGTGCAAAGGATCTAGCGAGAATATTAGAATGTCAAGTAGATTTCGTTGAAGAAATAGTCGATTCTATGACTGAAGAATACGAGAATCAAGGAAGAGGAATAAAGATAATTAGTATAAATGGTATGTATCAGCTAGTAACAAAACCACAAAATAGTGATTATATACAAAAGCTTTTAAAGAAGAATACGAGACAATCATTATCTCAAGCTTCATTAGAAAGTTTAGCAATTGTAGCTTATAAACAGCCAGTAACCCGTGTTGAGATTGACGAAATTCGTGGTGTTAAAAGTGATAGCGCACTACAGAAGCTATTGGAAAAGAACTTGATAAAAGAAATGGGAAGATTAGATGTTATTGGTAGACCAATACAGTATGGAACTACTGAAGAATTCTTAAGACAGTTTGGACTTGAAGATCTTAAAGAACTACCATCTTTAGATTTATTTGAGGAAATAGATAATAATGAAGAAGAAAACGAAGAGTATACTGAATAAAAATCTTTAAGTATGTCTTTAATTGTAGTAGTTCAATCATAGAACATATCCTTCATAGCCACTTAATTTCAATAATATTATTAAACATAGCCTTAATTGATTATGATTATGCTTAATATTGATTTGAAGAATATAGACTTTCGTCAACAGTGATGAAAGTCTATATTTTTAGTTTTATAGGTAATCCTCTGGTTTTTCACAAGGTTCTTCTTTTTTTGATTTTGAGAAAAAGTCTTTTATTACCTCTAATACTTGAGGCACATTATCTACTATTCTGTCATAAGTATTATTTTGGTTCACAGGAAGAAGCCTGACAGAGTTCTCTCTAAGAACTAAAAATGCAACAGGTCTTACGGTAACCCCTGCTCCTGAGCCGCCACCAAATGGATATTTTTCAGAGGCTTCTTTACCATATTCACCTCCGCCAGATGCAAAACCAAAAGACACTCTAGAAATAGGGATGATATAACTGCCATCTTTTGTTTCTACAGCATCCCCAATTACTGTATTTACATCTATCATGTCTCTAAGACTTTCCATTGTTGTCTTCATTAAGTTTTCGATTGGATGATTACATTCCATAATTTTCCCCTTTAGGGTCCACCTCCTTATATTTTAAGGACAATAATATTAATAAAATCATATATATAATTTTTACTAAATTTAAAAAAATTATACTTTTAAATTGGATTTTAACAAAAACATCTTCTGACTGAAAATTTGGAGCAATATCAGTCTTATTTAAAGTAATGTTTAATAGAACATTAATTATAAGGTTAAGAACCGCTATGACTTGATAAATTATTCCATATATAACTGCTGTGCTAGCAGCATCACCTGTGGAGTAATTTATATCGTAATAAAGTCGTATCTTAGGCTTTATTGGATTATTATTTAGTTTATAAATGATATTTTGTATAACGCTTAAGTTGATTACAAGCTTCTTCTTTTTTTTCTTTTCTTTTTTAGGCTTACACTTTTTTTTATCTTTTTCTGTTTTCTTTTTTAAAGTCTCAATTAATGAAAATACCTTGAATTTATATAAATACACCTTTAAATCCATATCTTTAAATATCACTTGAATTTTCACAGGAAAAGGTATGAGCATCAATATGAGTATGATTATCAAAATATATAATACACGCATTAAAAATTCCTCCAGATAAAGGATACTCAATCCTTATAGTTATAGTATTTCCATTTTTTAAACCTATAACCATGTATATCTAGGTTATTTGCAATTAATTTTGGGAAATTTATAAATATGGATGTACCAAAGGTCAATTACCATATTAAAGATGTACCACTTCAGTCCGAAAAGTATTTTTAAAACTCCGCTGGTTTCTGAGAGGAGGTTTAAAAATATAGACTTTAATATGAAGTGGTACATCTAAAAATGTATCACTTCAATCCGAAAAATATTTTTAAAATTCCGCTGGTTTCTGAGAGAAGGTATAAAAATATAGATTTTAATATGAAGTGCTGCATCTACAGTAGTATATCCATAACCAAACTAAATAAAGGGATTGATATTATGAATATAAAGAAGGTATTAAGTTTTTGTATGAGCCTAGTACTTACTAGTTCTATTGTTGGCACTAATAAAATGGTATATGCCAAGGATTTAACACCTAGTGCTAGATATGTACTAGCAATGGATAGAAACTCAAAGCAGGTTTTATACAACAAGAATGGATATATGCCAGTTCCTATGGCTAGTACAACAAAGATAATGACTGCACTTGTAACCTTATCTAATAAAAGCTTAGAAGAAAAAGTAGTAGTAAGCAAAAACGCTTCTGGTATCAGAGGGTCTACTGTTGGCTTTAGGTCAGGAGAAGAAATATCTATGCATGAACTTGTTTTTGGACTTATGACAAGATCAGGCAATGACGCTGCCATAGCTTTAGCAGAAGCTCAAGGTGGAAGTGTAGAAAACTTTGCAAAGCATATGAGTTCTTTTGCAACAAGCTTAGGGCTTATGGATGCACACTTTGAATCTCCACATGGATTGGATAGTCAAAATCACTATAGCTCAGCTTATGATCTGGCGCTGCTTACTTCAGTGGCTATGGAAAAGCCTAAGTTTAGAGAAATTGCAGCTGTAAAGGAAATAAGAAAAGAGAAATATGGTTTTACCAGAGATTACTCAAATATAAATAAAATACTTCACAGGATACCTGAGGCAAATGGAGTAAAAACAGGATATACAGGACAGGCGGGAAAATGTTTGGTTTCATCTATTAATCATAATGGAAGAGATATTATTATAGTAGTTCTTAACTGTCCGGATAGATGGGAGGCAACTGAGAAGGTGTATAAATATGTAAAAGAAAATTACGATTTTTACTCAGTACCAACCAAAGAAGCTGTAGGTGAAGCAGTGGCAGCTAAAAATAATTATGATGGAGAAAAAAATATAGACTTTGTACTTCCAAAAGGTAAAAGTTATAAGATAGATTATAAGGACTATAAAAATAATAAAAAGTATGAAATCGGTGGAAAAGTAACGGTGCTTGATAATGATGGAAATGAGATAATTAAAAAGTATGTTTATAGAAAATAAAGCTTTTGGTGCACCTTAAATTATTTAAATTTAAGGTGCACCAATTATTTATGCAATATTAAATATAGAAGCGACAAATTAGAAAAGTTCATTAAAGCATAGGATCATTGACCACTTAATTTCAACAGTGAACTTTAATATAAGCTCAATGCAAATCTAAATCCAAATCCAAATTTATAATTTACTCTAGCATTACACTCCATATTTATAGTTTTTTATAGCTACAAATAACAAAAGAGGTTCTAAAAATAGCTTTAAGAGCATAAAAATAAACTTTTGAAATTAGATATCATATAGTAACCAAATTACTTCTAGTGAAATAATTTAGTAGTATAGGATTTTAATAAAGACTGATAATAACTTAACCACTACAGTGTGAACAGTGTAAATCTAAAAACTTGAAATATATGTGTTTAAAATCCTAAATAATCTTTGTGGAGGAGTAGATGGACAGAGAGTTAATTGATTGTATTGATGCTGGAACAGAATATTGTGCTTAAGTTATAAAAAAGCAACAATTCTACTTAAGAGAATTCAAGGTAAGCAGGACATTAGATCCGTCCCACTGTACCGTTTTAACTACAAGTCTTAGTAAGGCTCTTTTGTGCTCAGCGGTTGTTATGGCAGAATACTCATTGTTAATTTTATTGAAAGCTTCTAAAAGTATTTTAATATTCCGGGAACCGTTGCTCAAATTATCATTGGTTAAGTTATCATCAGAAGGTTTATAGTTTTTAGTTAATGTAGAAGAATTAAGTTTTTCAGCTTTTAGCTGCTGTAGTTTAGTATCTAACTTTTCAATTTCAGAGACTATATGCTTCGAAGCTCGTTCACTATCGCAAATAGCCAGTTTTTTTATCAGACTGGAGATAATAGCTTCATTTTCTTTGATTTTTGAATCAATAATTTGAAGTTCATCCTTGTTAGTTTGATTTACTGCTGAGGTATCTAATAAAGCTGATAGTTCTTTACTTAAAAAGTCTTTGCCCAATATTTTAAGATTTTTAGTGACAAGTTTATCTATTATATCCACTCTGATATTTTTATTATTACAAGTAGTTCCGTGGCTTTTATCTTTATTACAGCAGACATAATAATCTAGTCTTCTATTAAGCTTGTGAGAGAATCGACCTTGCTTTAACTTCATAAGAGCACCACATTTTGCACATTGTAATAGACCTAATAGCAGAGCATCATTGTTGCCTGTACCTAGTCTTTTTATAGTCTTTTCCTTAGTAGCTGTAATTTTATTTTGTACACTTAGCCAGGAATCAGCGTCTATGATGCCAGGATGCCTTGAAATAGCAGCTATCCATTCATTTATATTTCTCTCTTCAGTAATATTTTTAGTTTTATTATAGGTAAGATATCCGTTGCCATTTGCTTCACCAAATACATTGATTCCTAGATTTTTTAAATAGTCATTTGTAGCCTTTGAAGATTTAACGTATAGGGGGCTAGAGAGAATTCTTTTAAGCTGGATAGTTGACCAATGTCCCCCGTTTTTACCTCTTATGCAGCATAAGTCTAGATATTTAACTACCTTAGATAAGGAATTATACTCCATATATTTAGAAAAAATCATAGCTACAACCGTAAGTTCTTCCTCATATGGGGAAAGCTGCATGAGAGAACGCTCCTTAAAATCTTCGTCTAGATAAGTGACTCTTTCAGCCTTGAAGCCAAAGGGTTCTTGACCACCTAGCCAGCGGCCTGATTTTGAAAGCTGAAGCATATTGTCCCTAACTCTTTCAGCTATAGTTTCTCTCTCAAGCTGAGCAAATACGCTGGCTATATAGATCATGGCTCTGCCCATTGGAGTAGAGGTGTCGAATTGCTCTCTAATACTTATAAAGTCTATATTATATTTTTGAAGTATTTCTAGGGTTGAGGAAAAGTCCGCTACATTTCTACTTATTCTATCAAGTCTATAACATATTAGAAAATCAAAGGCTTTTTTCTTGGCATCTTTTAAAAGCTGCTGAAATCTTGGCCTGTTAGTATTTTTACCAGAGAATCCTTCGTCCTCGTAAACTATGTATTCCTCAATACCTAATTTTTTCCCATACTCCTTACAAAACTCTATTTGATTTTCAATTGAATCACCTTTACCAGTAAATATAGATTTTCTGCTATAGATAGCTGCTTTCATAAAAACCTCCTGAGGCTTTTGGTATTATTCTATTTTTAAAGAGCTTATATATGACAATAATTTTAGTTATGACATTAATATAAGTAGCTTCATATTATATGTTAGTTGGAATAATTAAGAGGTTATATAAAACATGGAGAATAAAATAACAGTGAAGCTAGAAGGAGCACTCTCAGATAAGCTGAAGGGACAATATGCCAAGGCCTTAGCTAAGATATTGCTGGAGGAGTATGGAAGAGAAGACTGCGTTAAGCTCCTACAGTATCTACAAAAGAATATTTAAAATAAAGCTGATAAGAGTAATTTTATATGTTAGTCAATTTTTATGCAGGGCTCATGAAGATAGCCTTTATGATTAGGGATATATTTTTTATTTATGCATCATTTTATCCCTAGAATTATGATTAAGATAATGTTAAATTTTAAATTGAATGTATAATATTGTACGTAGAGCCGAGCCTGAGAGTATAATTATTGTAAAAGATATGATTAAAGATGTGCTACTTCAATTGTTACACTCAAATAAAGCTTTCGAGAATATAGCTAGCTTTATCTTGAAGTAGTATGTCTCTATGAAGTGCAAATTGAATATAGATTTTTTAAAGATGCAGCACTTCAATTTGAAATTATGTTCTTAAATTTCTAAGTGAATAAAAGGGAGGCTTATATGTCTATATTAGCAGGAATAATTACAGTAGTGGTAAGCATAGTAATTTTAACAGCTTTTGTTCTTATGATAAAAGAAAGCAATATTAGTGACATTAAACTGATGCTATTGGGAATTGAAATCACATTGGTAGGAATATTTGCTGGGATTTTAGCTTTGCTAGGCCTTTGGTTATTTGAGTTTATTGCAGCTATTATTGTGGTAATAGGTATAATAGTTACTCTAAAGGGACTTAAAGCATAATAGCTCAAGATAAAGTACATAAATCAAGAAAAGTACCAGTAATAATTAAAAGGGTTGCTACTAGTTTAAGAATTAAAGAACTGTAAGTTCTATTGAAAAAAGTAGATAACGAAAGGTAGGATTATATATGGACATAGATCAATATGAAGTTGTACAAGCTATTAGTGAAGAATGGGCTAGATATCATGCTATTTACAGATTAACCAAGGTTAATGAGTGGATGTCGCTTAGCTTTCAGGGTGACATAGAAAGATATAAGAATGGGAATTTTTGTTGCTGGGTATTACATAAAGGGATAAGAGTTGGTGGAGCTATAATAAAGCCTAATATGATTAAATGTGTATTTGTTATTCCTCCGTATAAAATGGAGCATATCATTGAGGTTGTAGCTAATTATGCAGAGACGATTACTGATAATAATGAAGTGATTGTAGTACAAGATGCTGATAAGGACAGTTTTGGTTATTATACTTGCTTAGGGTATGAGCTTAATGAGGTTAATAAAATAATGGTGCGTGCTACTGAAAAATTTGAGGCGAGTTTTGGGTCAGAATACAAGCTCTGTGAGCCTAAGTTAGAATATAAAGAAGCTATGACAGAGTTATATTATGAGACCTATAGAGCAAATAAACTTAAAGCTATTTCGGAGCAGAGTTATGAATTTCAAAGTATAAGCGTTGATACATATTTTAGTCATACAAGCCAGAATAACATACCAAGAGCAGTATCAACGATTAAATTAATTTATGTTTAGAAAATCTTCTTAAATTGATTTTTTCTTTTTCAGAAAATTAAGAAAATATCTTTATTCCGATAATTTTAAAAATAATATCTTAGGTTGCTTTGCAACCAATAAAATTTTTTCTATTTTTTTGTTCCATAGTCTTTCTTTTTATCATCACCTTTGTTAAAATTATATTGTTATAGGTCGCGTATTTTTATATGTTGATTTAATCGTGATATATCTTCAGATATTAGAGGTTCTCGTCGAAAAGATTCTAATATTCTTGAAGATATTTCTTTTATACCAACTTTTAATTCTCTTATTGCTACGCTACCTTTTTCTAACAGTTGTCTTAATATGTCTGATATCTGTATTAATAAATAGTGGTTTTTCATAGCTTGATAATTTAAACAACAAGCATGCTCTATGTCATATCTTATATTCTTCTGGTTATTAAAGCCTTCATTTTCAATTTTCCACCTACTTCTACCAGCAGATACAATTTTGAACGCATTTCTTTTGGTAATCTGTATATTCGTAACAAAAACAAAGTTTTTGGTCGTTTTTTCACGGCTGTCTTTATCTTTAGATTTCTTAAAAATTGTCTCAGTAAAATCTACGGTATTAATAAATCTATGTTTATATGAGACTTCATTAATATAAGTTGCATCCCAACTAAACTCTTGTTTTTCAAAAGCCAATGTAGAAGTAATTTCGTTGTTTTCAAAGCTTTTTATAACCTGAATTTCTTCCCAGAGAGTTTTGGCTCTTCCTTCTTTAAATCTAAAGATAAATTCCCAATTATACTCATCACATAATTCATAAATCGGTTCACAAGCATAAAGACTATCCCCTAGAAGACAGATATTTAGCTTTCTAAACTTGTATTTTAATTTTTCATTAGCCTTTTAGTTTGCATTTATTTCACAATCCTGTTTGCTGACGCTCTCGTCCTCATTTTCAACAAATTCAGTTAATATACTAAATACCATATCTCCTAAGACTAACTTTGCTTCTAAAACCGTATGATAGTATACAGTTTTTTCTACTTCTCCAGTTTCTTTATTTTTATATTCTTTTTTAAACAGTGATCACAATGCCTTTCGTTAAAAGAATATAGTTGTGAACCATCAATGGCAATACACCAGTATTTATCCATCAATCTATATTTCTCTAATGATCTTTTTTCTGAAAAGTTCTCTTATCATGTAGTCTCTAATTTTTTCTAATTCACTTACTTCTAACTCTTTTAGAAAGTTATTAATTGTATCATAATGTGGTATTTCTTCTAAAGAATCATATCCTAATGACGTCGCAATATTTTCTATTACGGCGTCATTATTAAAATCTTTGTCATTTTGTTCATGCTTACTATGCCTGAAACATTTTTCATTATTACCGTAAATAGTATTATTTCTGGTGTATAAGTAACATAATTCTGATTTCTTTTGTCTTTTACAATTGCTAATTTTTTATTTAGATCTTTAAAAAAGTGGTTTTTAATTTTCGAAAATTCTCCGAAATAATTTATTTCATTTTCTTTTTTTCTCTTTTGTTTTCTTGTCATTTTATCCATATTTCATCCCCGCAAACGTAGTAAATTAGGCACTTTCCCTTATTATATTATACCATATTTTATTACATTTTTGGGTGTTTTTAACTCGAAATATATTTACTCCTTAATGCTGTACCAAGAGAGTGGTCCACACTGATTTTCGAAGCTAAAACCAATAGATTGATTGGTAATTGTACTGTTGGATTAGTGAATGAGCTTCCGTACATATTAGATTTTGTGGTGCATCCTGATTTTCAAAGAAGAGGCTTAGCTTCGAAGATGGTAAAAAGAACCTTAAATCTATTAATAGATAAATATCCAGCACTAAGACTTAGTGTCCATGTAGGAAATGATGCAGGGTCTTTTTATTCTGAATTAGGGTTTATAGGTCTAAGTGAAAAGTATATGCTGAGCAAAATCTTAAAATATGATTAATAAATAGTTGTAGTGAGGTGCTGTTTTTTAGTACAAGCTTTTAATATTAATTAGAGTTGTGGTATAATTTGGATGTTGACTAAAGTTAAATATAGATGTGCGATTTTAATATAAAAATTCTTATTATAAATTAGGGCCATGTTAAACCCATTATGTTTTTAAACGGAACTAAAATTTTAATAAGGGTTAGTAACTATGCTGAAATTAAGGTTGCACATATAAAAAAAGAGGCGATAAAATGAAAGATACTAAATTTAATAAAAATGCTTTAGTAGCAGTAAAGTCAATATTTTTTACCCTTGCAGCACTGATTGTATTAGAGGTTCTTCTTTCATCACTAAAGAGAGTGGGAGTAGATATACTGCCAGATAGTCTTCTGGGAAACGTACTATTAGAAGCTGTTATCTTTATTGTTCAGTTTATTATCGTAAAAAAATATAGTGAAAAAAGTTTCTTTAAGACCATAGGTTTTAAGAAGGAAAAAAACAGTGGAAAGAAAATATGGTCAGGAGTAGTCATGGGACTTTTTGGTTCCATATTTATGTTTGTTGCAGGCTGTGTAATAAAACTTTATTTTTATGACGGAATCGGATTTAGCTTTTACTCTTGGAATATAGTATTAGTCTTTGTTTTAAGCTTATTTGTAAGAGCTGCTTTTGCTGGAGTTTGTGAAGAGGTATTTTTTAGAGGTGTGTTACTAAATTATTTCTCAAGATATAAAGGGAAGATGTTTGGGCTTGTAGTAAGCTCAATAGTTTTTATGATTTTTCACTGTACAAGATACCAGAGTATAAGTCAGTTGTTAGCGGTTTTAACCGGCGGAATTTTACTTGGCTATGTTTATATAGTGACTAAATCACTTTATATGTCAGTAGGTATACATATTGCCACAGACTTTTTTTCAAATCTAGCTAGTATTAAAGGACAACCAGGATTGCTTATTATTAGCGCCAACTCTAAATTCTCTTTAGCATATTTAACTGAAAATATGTTTGTATTAACCTCCATAATGTATATAATTTTGTTATGTATGTTTATGATAGCTTATAGAATAAGGATTAAAAATTATAATGGATATAATGGCTTTTAATTTGTTTAGGTATAATAGATACTTTTTTACTGTAAAGGAAAGTGTAAATTTTTTTTGTTAGCTAAACCTAGTAATATCAAGGACTTATAACAGCTATTTAGGGGAAACAGTAAAAAATAAATCATATTCGCCTCCCAGATTTTCCTCATATACATTCGGAAAGGCAGATGCGCAAAAAAGCTCACTGAAGAAGATCGCTTCAGCGACTTTTTTATTGGATAGGTTTTTAATATGTGATTAAATAACCACTTCTCAGTATAATTTATTGAGGAAGTGGTTTTATTTTTTAGTGAAGGCAATGTGTTAGATTAGATGTAAGATAAAATTCTTGTATAGACAAACTCCCCATATAATAAAAATGAGAGTTAAAATATGTTTGTAGTAATCAATTACATTTAGCGTGTGTAAGGTAAAGATTTATTTTGAATTAAGAGGTACATCTATAATTCTTTACGGAAGCTGATTAAAGTAGATGATTGCTTGCTAACTAATGAAACAGAATATTTATTAATAGGAGGAGAGTGGGACAATGGATAAGAATATAAAGGGCATAATTCCAGAAGGATTTTTATGGGGGGGTGCAGTAACATCTTTTCAGAGTGAGGGAGCTTATAATGAAGGTGGAAAAGGACTTTCCATAGTAGATAAAAGAGAAATAAAAGAAGGGTTTTCAGATTGGAAGGTAGCTGTTGACTTTTATCATAGATATAAGGAAGACATTAAGTTGTTTAAGGAGCTAGGAATCAATTCGTATCGTACCAGTATTTCATGGGCAAGGGTTATACCGGATGGAGAAGGACAAGTTAATGAAGAAGGCTTAAAGTTTTATGATGATTTATTTGATGAATTATTGAAAAATGGCATAGAACCTGTAATTACTCTATATCACTTTGATTTACCACAGGCTTTAGCAGAGAAGTACAATGGATTTGCATCAAGAAAAGTAGTAGAGCTTTTTGCGAATTATGCAAAGCTTGTATTTGAAAGATATAAGAATAAGGTTAAATACTGGATAACCTTCAATGAGCAGAATTTTTCAGTTTTTGGAATTGATCATTGGGGAGTTAAAACAAAGGAAGGTGATAATAAGGAAGCAGTTGGTTTCCAGGTATGTCATAATGTTTTTATAGCTCATGCTAAGGCAACTAAACTGTTGCATGAGATAATACCTGATGGAAAGATGGGCGGAATGATAGCTTATACTACAACTTACCCTGCTACTTGCAAGCCAGAGGATGCATTGGCCAACCAGAAAGTAAAGGAATTATTTAATGACTTACATTTTGATGTATTTGCTAATGGTGAATATCCATCCTTTATCACTAGCTTATGGGCAAAGAGAGGTATAAAGCCAGTATTTGAAGCAGGAGATGAACAATTATTAAAAGAGAATACTGTAGATTACCTTACATTCAGCTATTATAGAAGCGATATTGTAGAATATATAGCTGGTGAAGAGGATGGAGGGTTACTTAAAGGAATAAAAAGGAATCCATATCTAGAGGCTAATGAATGGGGATGGGCTATTGACCCAATAGGCTTTAGAATTGCCTTAAAGAAAGTATATGCTAGATATAGGATGCCTATATTCGTTACTGAAAATGGAATTGGTGTTAGAGAACAGTTGGATGAAAATAATACTGTAAATGATGATTACAGAATTGATTATCTAAGAGAACATATAAAACAGATGAAGCTTGCCATGGAAGAAGGAGTAGAAGTAATAGGGTATCTTACTTGGGGCTGCACAGATATTTTAAGCTCCCAGGGAGAGATGAAGAAGAGATATGGATTCATATTCGTTAACCGTGATGAGACTGATTTGAAAGATTTAAAGAGATATAAAAAGAAAAGTTTTGAATGGTTTAAGCAGGTTATAGCATCAAATGGAGAAGACATCTAAAGGAGATTTGACTTAAGTTGATAACTCTTTATATAAGGAATAATTATATAAGAAGTTTTATTTTCTAAACATAAGTGTAGATAGAAATTCCTTGAATAAAACTACTTTATAGTACAGAATTGTATTATAAGGTAGTTTTTTTATGATATTATCTAGTATTTATTTGAATAGCTCAGCAATGATTTATTGTTTTATGTATATTATTTTAGGTTTGTCAGCGTACTTTTTTAGTAATTGGTATTATGGAAAAACTTTAAAGTTATAATATATAGGGAACCTTTATGAAAACTTAATTTATGCATGTTATAAAATCCCGGCTTCTGGGGATTAGATGATCCCGGCTTCTGGGGATCATCAGGCATGTAAAATTAATAGTTGAAGTTGGTTGCCTATAAAACTGATTTTGAAGTAAATAAATAATTTAGATAAATGTTTGGAGGAAAATATATGACATATCAAGTTCCAGAACTATTTAGAGATTATGAGGATACAATAAAGAAATCACTGCGCAAAGCTAACGAAATAACTTTTACAATAGAACAAACAAAGCCTTGGGATAGTAAACTAGGTGGGTGTCCTTATCTTGAGAATATTGAGGAATATCCTTCAGGAAAGAACGGCAAACCAATGATATTCCTAGCACAGATAAATCTAGCCGATTTGATTGAACTTGAAGATATGCCAAAGCAAGGGCTTCTTCAGTTTTTCATAAATAATGATGATTGTTACGGCTTTGATGCTCCTTGTAAGGTTAGGTATATTGAGAATCACATAAAGGAAGAAAGTAGATTGCTTTCAGAGAATCCTTATGAAAAAGAATATGAACAATTCTTACCTTTTAATAAAAACGGAAAGATGAGTTTTGAATTAAGAGAAATGCCAATAACCTGTAGCTGTGAGGACTTTGATAAAGCTTTCGTTGGAAAGCCTTTTACTGAAGAGCTGGAAGAGGAGGCATGGGAAGAATTTGATGGTGCAGGAAGCAGAGTAGGTGGGTATCCATACTTTGTTCAAGCAGAACCTGAATTTTATGGAGAATATGATGTTTTGCTTCTTCAGCTAGATGTTGAAGATAAATGTGGTATTATGTTTGGCGATTCAGGAAACTGTAATTTCTTTATCTCTAAGGAGGATTTGAAGAATAAAGACTTTTCAAAGGTTGAGTATGATTGGCAGTGTTGCTAATTGTAGACTAAGGTAATCTGAGTAAGAGGTTATAGAATTAATAATTTTCCGTATAGAGAAGCTTATTATGGGGATTAGGGAGAATATTGTATGCAAAAAATAAAACTTTTTAGAGACATAGAAGGTAACATTTTAGATATAGGAGGTGGGGGAGAAGGTATAATCGGAAGGTTATATCCTACCCAAGCTATTGTTATAGATAATCGTAAGGATGAACTTCTGGAGGCGCCTAAAGGCCCTATTAAGCTTATTATGGATGCCAGAGAAATGTGTTTTGTAGATGAATGTTTTGATAACGTTACTGCTTTTTATAGTTTTATGTTTATTAATAAGGATGATCATCCAAAAGTCATTAAAGAGATAAGCAGGGTGCTAAAGGACGGAGGCCGTTTATATGTATGGGACACAAAAATAGAAGAAGCAAATCCTTTTTTAGCAGATATTGAAATTACCATAGATGAGCAGGTTATTAGTACAACCTATGGAGTAGGAAAAAAGGATGCATATCAGGATGCAGAGTATTTTAGAAAATTGATAAGCACTAGTGGATTTAAGTTGATAGAGGAGAGCACAGAGGGGGAGCATTTCTATCAATGCTGGAAAAACTTAGGGTAGTTAAGGGTGAGCAGCACAAATTTTAATGTATATATGAATGTTATAGTGGCTCGATTGTCAAGACAAAAATATTTAAGTTTACAATGAACCATATTTTACCATTATGTAGTTGCACTATGCAGTAATACCAAGTAGCACAGGATAGTAGTTTTCTGCCGGAGTTTGATAGCCAAGTGCAGAGTGGAGCTTTTCAAAATTGTAGCTGTGGATAAAATCACCAATCTGCTTACGGGCATCTCTTATGTTAACATAGTCCTTCAGGTAGACTTCGTCATATTTGAGCGTGCGGAACCAGCGTTCAATCATGATATTGTCTGCCCATCTGCTCTTACCATCCATGCTAATTTTGACTCTATGGTTTTCCACAAAGCTAATATACTCATGACCTGTGAATTACCGCCTTGATCAGAGTTCAATGTTTCAGGTTTAGCAACAGAAAAGGCTTTTTCAAGAGCGCTTTTAACCATATTTGTGGATAACGTATCGTCCAGCTCCCAGCCTACGATGAGACGACTGTGCCAGTCGATAATGGCTGTCAGATAGACAAAACCATGTTTGAGGCGGATGTAGGTTATATCGATAGACCATGATTGATTCGGCCTTACAATATCCACATTCCTAAGAAGATAAGGGTATATCTTGTGTCCTTTAGCAGGCTTGGACAGGTTGGGTTTAGGGTAGATCGCATGTATGTCCATATCCTGCATGTACCTGCGAGTCTTCAATCTACCTATATCGAATCCTTATGCCGCAAATGCTTTGAAATCTGCCCTGGAGCCCCAGGATGGGTTGTCAGTGTGCATTCTATCTATGGAGTCTTTTATAGCTAATTCTGTTTCAGACGGACTTTTACTCTTGTAGTATGCACTGGTACGGTTTACGTCCAGTAATTCAGCTACTGTGGATAAAGGGAGTTCCTTGCTATCTTTTGGGCGCGGAGTAAATTTACTCTCCCAATCAGGTCCAAAGAGTTCTTCAGATTTTTTTGAGCCAATCAACCTGCGTAGTTAACTGACCAACTTTCTTATATAGATCATCCTTCTCCGCTTCGCTTGATTTAAGGCTTTCTTTAAGCTTTTCATCCTTTTTATTATCAAAGGCATTGGCGGCGTTTTCGAGGAATTCGCTCTTCCAGTTACGCAACTGGTTTGGAGCAATCTCGTGTTCACTTGCCAGCTGGCTCAACTCCTTTTCGCCTTTTAGTAGCTCTATTATTACTTTAGCTTTGAATTCTGGTGTGAATGTTCTTTTTCTCATAATGAAAACCTGCTTTCTTTTGATACTTTTATTATATCAGGTTCATTATATTTAACTCATATTTTTGTTGAGTTTTCTTAGACCATTATATGTTTTAAATAAATGTTGGTGATATACAAGAGGTGATACAAATAGTCAAAAGCCTTTTTCAAGACTCTATGTTTGAAAATACATATAGTTAATTAGGCTGTACATCTATAGAGAGCATTTTCAATTGAGGGGTATTTATTACGAAACTTTATTATTAGATAACAGAGTTGTAAAATCTATTTCAAAATCTCCTCTGTGGTTTTAGAGGGGATTTTGAAAATATAAATTTTGTAGTGAATGGGTACATTTATAGGAACTATTTAGTACTTATATCTACAAAACAGATAAGCCAGCATTAAGGAGTAAATATATTTCGAGTTAAAAACACCCAAAAATGTAATAAAATATGGTATAATATAATAAGGGAAAGTGCCTAATTTACTACGTTTGCGGGGATGAAATATGGATAAAATGACAAGAAAACAAAAGAGAAAAAAAGAGAATGAAATAAATTATTTCGGAGAATTTTCGAAAATTAAAAACCACTTTTTTAAAGATCTAAATAAAAAATTAGCAATTGTAAAAGACAAAAGAAATCAGAATTATGTTACTTATACACCAGAAATAATACTATTTACGGTAATAATGAAAAATGTTTCAGGCATAGTAAGCATGAACAAAATGACAAAAGATTTTAATAATGACGCCGTAATAGAAAATATTAAACGTCATTAGGATATGATTCTTTAGAAGAAATACCACATTATGATACAATTAATAACTTTCTAAAAGAGTTAGAAGTAAGTGAATTAGAAAAAATTAGAGACTACATGATAAGAGAACTTTTCAGAAAAGATCATTAGAGAAATATAGATTGATGGATAAATACTGGTGTATTGCCATTGATGGTTCACAACTATATTCTTTTAACGAAAGGCATTGTGATCACTGTTTAAAAAAGAATATAAAAATAAAGAAACTGGAGAAGTAGAAAAAAACTGTATACTATCATACGGTTTTAGAAGCAAAGTTAGTCTTAGGAGATATGGTATTTAGTATATTAACTGAATTTGTTGAAAATGAGGACGAGAGCGTCAGCAAACAGGATTGTGAAATAAATGCGACTAAAAGGCTAATGAAAAAATTAAAATACAAGTTTAGAAAGCTAAATATCTGTCTTCTAGGGGATAGTCTTTATGCTTGTGAACCGATTTATGAATTATGTGATGAGTATAATTGGGAATTTATCTTTAGATTTAAAGAAGGAAGAGCCAAAACTCTCTGGGAAGAAATTCAGGTTATAAAAAGCTTTGAAAACAACGAAATTACTTCTACATTGGCTTTTGAAAAACAAGAGTTTAGTTGGGATGCAACTTATATTAATGAAGTCTCATATAAACATAGATTTATTAATACCGTAGATTTTACTGAGACAATTTTTAAGAAATCTAAAGATAAAGACAGCCGTGAAAAAACGACCAAAAACTTTGTTTTTGTTACGAATATACAGATTACCAAAAGAAATGCGTTCAAAATTGTATCTGCTGGTAGAAGTAGGTGGAAAATTGAAAATGAAGGCTTTAATAACCAGAAGAATATAAGATATGACATAGAGCATGCTTGTTGTTTAAATTATCAAGCTATGAAAAACCACTATTTATTAATACAGATATCAGACATATTAAGACAACTGTTAGAAAAAGGTAGCGTAGCAATAAGAGAATTAAAAGTTGGTATAAAAGAAATATCTTCAAGAATATTAGAATCTTTTCGACGAGAACCTCTAATATCTGAAGATATATCACGATTAAATCAACATATAAAAATACGCGACCTATAACAATATAATTTTAACAAAGGTGATGATAAAAAGAAAGACTATGGAACAAAAAAATAGAAAAAATTTTATTGGTTGCAAAGCAACCTAAGATATTATTTTTAAAATTATCGGAATAAAGATATTTTCTTAATTTTCTGAAAAAGAAAAAATCAATTTAAGAAGATTTTCTAAACATAAATTAATTTAATCGTTGATACTGACAGATAAGCAATAAATTTTATTATTAACGCACTACATAATATAATTAAAAGTACATCAGCAGCACCTATTACAAGCTTTCCACTTCTAACTAAGGCTGATAGTACAACAATTACGAGAAATATGACTTCATAACTAATGCTTGAAGATTTTTCGCTTAAGTAATGTTTTCTCTCATCTTCATATCTTTCATTCTGATTTGATTTTGTTTTCTTTAATAAATAAATTAAAAATATAAGAGAGCAAGAACCTAATAAAAAGGCAAGTAAGTCTATTTCTTTTGTAAAAATCAACTTAAAAAATCCAATGCTCAAAAATAGTATCGTCCATACTATTGCACCAACTAATATTGAATCTGACTTCTTTTGATTATTATCTTCCATGTTAAATCCTCCTATTCAAAGCAAAACACTTCTTCAATTATTTTATTAAATACTTTTGATATTCTATAAGCTAGGATGATTGACGGATTATATTTTCCTTTTTCTAATGAAATTATAGTTTGTCTTGAGGTTTCTACTAATTTGGCTAAATCATCTTGGGTTAAGTTCTGCGCTTCTCTTAACTCTTTTATATGGTTTTTCATATAATCACTCTTTCTATGTAAAATGCACTTTACATTATTATTGTAATTAATTCCATTTGTAATGTCAAGTTTGTTTTACATTTATATTTGAAGATCATAATTATTCCAAAAAATTAAAGAGTTTATTAAGATGAATTAATTTGATCAGAAATTTATTTTTAAGCTCCTCAGGCGTCTGAGAAAAGAATTTGAAAATATAAATTTAAAAACGAAGCATCATAGATATTTATTTTGAATATAAGGAATGAACCACTATATATAATAAAGGACATCAAAGTCCTAACTAGAAAAGTGAAACTTAAAAAGAGGGTAATTGGTAAAACATAAATTTGCAATCAATGATATGTTGGTGAATGTACAAAGAAATAAGGAATATGTTCTTAATATAAATATAAAATAGAAAAAGCTGATAGTAAGTTTATATATTACTATCAGCTTTTATTTAAGTCTTAGTCTATGTCAAATAATATTTTTAAATTTAAGTGGATATGGTGAAAGCATGTTAATTGTTTATGAAATGTCATCAAAGCCTGGTATACTTGAACACTTAGTTTCAAAACTGCATTTTAACAAATACGAATTTTATATAGCATAAGTGTATTCACCATTTTCTTTAGTTCCATAAAAATCAGCGAAGTTTAAGTCAAATAAGTTCTTCTTAATGTGGGACACGTCTATCTTGTTTTTTATAAGATAGGTTAAGACTCCACAGTAGGATAGATCTCCCACAAGTAAAGCACCGTAGATTACACCATCTTTATGGATTATTTTCTTGTATACATTCTTGGTTTCTAAGGTATTTATGTCATAGCTGTCGTCAGGAGCGTTGGCTATTCCTATGGAGGCAGCTTGAAGACCTAGGAAGTTCATTGAGTTGAGGAAAGCAAAGTTATCCTTGCAGGAAATTTCCTTTCCAGCCATGTTTGAAGCAGCAGTCTTTCCTTGTCTTACAGCTACAGGCCAGATAGGGGATAATGCTGTAACATCTCCAGCTGCATAAATATCTTCAATATTTGTTCTACAGAATTCATCAATTAATATTCCTCTATCACAGTTGATATTAGAATTCTTTAAGAAGTCTATATTTGGTCTTACTCCAGCGGCTACAACAATAGTACTGCAGGGAATAAGCTCATTATCGTTTATTATTAATCCTGTTGCTTCTCCTTTTTCATTAAGTACTACTTCTTTTGCAGAGGAGCTAAGATGAAGGGTAACGTTATTATCCTTTAGTAGCTTTTCATATTTTACTGCTGCTTTTTTGTCTAACTGAAGAGGAAGTATTCTATCTGCCATTTCTACTAGATGAATATTTACCTTCTTTTCTATAAGACCAACTGCAGCATCTATACCAACTAGTCCAGCACCTATTATTACAACGTTATCTTGAGGCTTGCAGCTTTCTTTTATAGAGATAGCGTCTTCTATATTTCTCAAAGGATGCACGTTGGTAGCTTCTCTTAAATTCTTTATAGGAGGTATAGAAGCAGAAGCACCAGAAGCTATAAGTAACTTATCATAGCTAATA
Organism: Clostridium manihotivorum; assembly: GCF_004015185.1. Classification (GTDB taxonomy): domain Bacteria; phylum Bacillota; class Clostridia; order Clostridiales; family Clostridiaceae; genus Clostridium_AR; species Clostridium_AR manihotivorum. Next base: position 2,399,478 of record NZ_CP025746.1, read on the forward strand.
GTTTGTCCGTCACTTAATACAAGTGTCTTAGTAGCAGTATTAAGGTCTTTTACATCTAGGCCTTTAAGCCAGTTTACGTTGTTTTTTTCAAAAAAGTCCTTTTCCACAAAGGAAAGTCTATCTAGATTTCTTTCACCGCTTATTAGATGATGAAGCATGCATCTAGAATATACGTTTACATCTTTAGAGATAACAGTTATATCAGAAGTTAAATCTAAATTTCTTAAAGTTTTGGCAGCATTTATACCTGAAGCACTGGCACCTATTATTACATATTTCATAAGACTACACCTCCATACAAAGCTGAATAGCACCTGTAGGGCAGCTTTCAACACATCTTGGAACTTCACGGCCATTACATAAATCACATTTTAATATAACTCTAGAGTCATCAGCGGATTTAAGCACTCCGTAAGGGCAGGAAATAACACACATGTAGCAAGAAGCACATTGCTTTTCGTCATAGGATACAACTCCTGTAACTGGATCCTTTGTCATAGCGCCACTCATACAAGCATTGACACATTCTGGCTCATCGCAGTGTCTGCAAAAGATTGGAGTAGGTTTACCGTTTTCATCTAATACAATATGATTTCTGCTTCCATTCTTACTGTCATGAAGATTTAGGTCCATTACTGATTTACTAGTTTCATTGTGTTCAGCCATACATGCAAGGGTGCAATTTAAGCACCCTTCACATAAGGCCTTATCTATGATTATTCTTCTCATAGCATCGTCCTCCTAAAACTTTCTTAGGCTAAGCCTAGACCAGTTCTTCTATTAATAATTATTTCTTCAAGTCTATCAGCAGCTTTAACTACATCATCTTCAAGGATTAATTGACCACCAGTAATATCTTTTAAATCTTCAGTTAATAGCTTAGTAACAACTTCGCTTCCAGTGATGAATGGTGGGATTGCAAGGTGTAGAGGTAGTCCTAAAGCAAGTCCGAAAGCACCATCAGCTAAAGCTTGTTCTTCTAACCATTGTGGAGCAGAAAGCACTAATGGCAATTGTGGTATATCTATATTTAAGAATGCTGCAAGCTCTGAAGCAACAATTTCAAGTCTTCCTATAGCAAGACATGGTCCAAAGTTTAATACTGGAGGAATTCCAAGGGATTCACAAACCTCTCTTAAGTTATCTCCAGCAAGACTAGCAGCAGAAGGAGACATTAAGCCTACGTTTTCCAATCCTCCGCTTGAACATCCAGCAGAAAGTACTATGATATCTCTCTTGATAAGTTCCTTTGTAAGTTCTACTGTAAAGATATCGTGGCCTTTAGCTGTTAGATTTGAGCAGCCTACAACACCAGCTACCCCTTTGATCTTACCACTTGCTATTAAGTCAACTAGAGGCTTCCAAGTACCACCTAAGAATTCTCTTAAAGAAGTTTCACTTACACCAGTTATAACATCATCATGACCGTGATCTACAGGCAAGTTTATTCCAACATTCTTTCTTCTGCTTGAATAGCTCTTAACAGCTTCTTCAATTATGGTATCAGTTATCTTTTCTCTGTCTTCATAAGTATAGTTGATGTAATCAGCATTAGCTTTCTTAGCAACGTCATCAAGACAGATCATCTTTACTTCAAACTCTTCAGCAATTGGTTCGATTCCAGGAAGAGTACAGTTAAACTCTGAAAGTATTATATCAATGCTTCCTGTAGAGATTAAGGATTCACTAGTAAAGTTGTTTCCAGCATGTCCAGAGAATACATCCTTGTAGTGTTCACCTCTAAGCTGTAAGTCTTGACCTACGCAGGTACAGCCTACCAGCTTGAAGCCTTTAGCACCAGCAGCTTTAGCCTTTGAAACTATATCCTCGTCTAAAAGTCTGTCCTGTAAGTGAGCAATAACTGAGTGTTGATGACCAGTAACCATTATGTTTATATAGTCAGTATCAACAACCTTAAAGCCAACTTTTGCTTGACGTATAACAGGTTCACCTAACATAACGTCGTTTAATAAGTTAGTTAAAGTAAGACCGTATAGACCAGTTGATATTCCTAGGTTTAAGCAGTTCAACATCATATCTACAGGATCACTGCTTAGGTTAGTAGAGGACTTAACTACTGCGTCAAAAACCTCTGACTTAGCTCCGCCAGGAAGAATATTAAGCTCCTGCCATTTTTTAAATCTAGGACCGTAAGCCATTTTCTCAGTTAGGTCCATCTTTTCATATCTTGGTTTGTATAGATCTTTTAATACAGCATCAGCTATAAGTATTGCTTTCTTGTGCATATCTGATTCTTCTATGTTAAATATCTCAGCAAGGTGATTTAGGGCATTTACACCTTTAATCTTATCTTTGTTTTCTCCAGTTTTCTTTAAGTTTAATGCTGTAGTTTCAACTACATGCAAATAACAGCCGGCACCTGCTGCAACTGTTCTTAAGAAGTTACGAGCTACTATAGTATCAGCGGTAGCGCCACATACTCCACGAGGAGCCTTAGGTGTAATACGACATGGGCCATTTGCACATAGACGGCAGCAAACACCTTGTTTACCAAAGCCGCACTTTACGCTTTGATCCTTAACTCTGTGATGAGAGGTTTCTACCTCAGTATTTGCGATAAAGTTTTCAAGCACCTTATCAGCACTGCTACAAATTGTACAATTTCCACAACTAGACATTAATAATACCTCCTCAATGTTAACCAAAATGGTATACTTTTAATTTATAATATATGATGTAGCACTTCTTATTGAAAATGACTTTTTCAAATCCTCTTTTTTGTGAATAGTAAGAGGTGGGCAATGAAGTGGTACATCTTATTTACTGTTTTGAAAATATAAGATTTTTAGCTAGCTAAACCTTGTAATTTCTGAGGATTGTGTTAGCTTTTTCATATAATTTGAAAATAAAATTTATTGGCCTGTCCGATTTACATCATAGTACTTTGGGAAAGGCAGATACTTATAAAAACATACTGAAGAAAGTAGCCTCAGTAGAATTTTATCTAAAAAATACAAAGTTTATGGCTCTAAAACTACCGATTCCTTAGAGTTTAAAATAGTCGTATAGCTTACATAGCAAAAAGCTATTTCCTTGCCAGCTGCAAATTAAAAAAGTCAAAAAGGCTAATAATTTGCTGTGTTTACTTTTTAAACTGGGAGTTTATAGGTCCCATCCTTTAAGGCTTTAAAATTAATATCTGACAACTGTTTTATAAGACTTGTCTGTATTTCACCAAGGGCTCTATGAATCTCGCACCTATTACCTTTCTGGGCATTGCAATAGGCTGGATCAATGATACAGCGGTTTACATATATAGGTCCATCAATTGCTTCGATAACATCCTTTAGAGTTATTTCTTCAGGAAGTTTGTTTAGAGAATAACCGCCAGCTACACCTCTGTAGGATCTTATAATTCCTTTGGCTATAAGCTTTCTTAGAAGCTTTAATAAAAATCTTAAGGGAAGTCCCTCATGCTCAGCGATAACTGCAGCATTTATTTTTGCACCATTCTCTAGTTTTGATAAATATAATACAACACGTAATCCATAATCTGCTTCTTGTGTTATTTTCATCTTGCATCTCCTAATGTATACTGACTTGGTACAGTATTAATATATTCCTACTGGATTAATTTGTCAAGATTTTATCAAAAAAATTTTTCTAAAACTTTTTTGTTGTTTTAGAAGGCTTGGCAGGTGGAATAATAAATAATAAGATGTGTTTTAACCCAAGCAATATAACTATAGACATACTACTTCGTCTTATAATTTATTAAATTAAAATAAAGTTTAGTATCAAAATTTATTTTAATAAAATTTTGAAGAGTTATTGAAAGCTTTATCCTGAGTTTAAATATTGAAGCGGTACATGTTTATGATCTTTATAAAAAACTCACTGAAGAAACTAGCTTCAGTGAGTTTAAATTATTAGCCATAGAATATGATATGTTTATATTAATTATGTGCATGAGCTATAGGTAAACTACTTCGTGTTAAAGTTTACCAAAATAAAACTTCGTAGATTGATGAAAAGCTTTATTCTGAGTTTAAGCATCATTGGATTGAACATTTTTAATTTCAAATGGGGATTTTAACAAAGTCTTTTATTTATTCTTCTTCAATAGACCTAAGAGCTTTGATAGCTTCATAGCAGGCCGCAATAGGGTGGTAGTCTCTTGTTGGAGTGATATTTTTCAAATCTTTATACTTCTCATTCTTTCTACTGAGCTTTTCGTACCAACAGCCATGGGTACTATCTATAAAAAAGGTCTGACAATAGGTGAAGATATAGGTGTAGACGTTCCAGTAATAGGCTTCCTTGCTGTCGGCTGCTAAAAGTGCAGAGGCACCAAGGGTTTCTGCCATCACATAGTAATATTTATCTGAATCTATAACAGAATTGTTTCTAGCTAAAGAATAAAAGAGTCCGCCATATTCGTTGTCTACAGCTTTTGACATCGAGGTGTTATATAGATACTCAGCTTTTTGGCCCATCCATTCTTGTGGAAAATTTCGTTTCAGCATCAATAGAAGTTTGCTCCACTGAATAGAGTGCCCTGGTATAAAGCCTTCAGGATGAAGAAAAATTTTATTTTCATCCAGCTCTTTATAGTCCCAATTTATGTTCCAATTTTCATCATAGTGTTCCCAGATAAGTCCGCCAGACTTTGGTGTTAGTTTTGAGGTAACCGCTCTACATAGTTCGAAGGATTTTTTAAGAAATTTTTTATCCGAGGTTGCTTCATAAGCGGCTATCATAGCTTCGCATATTTGCATATTAGAACTTTGCCCTCTATATTTAGAAAGCTTTGAGAAGTCGTCACTGGCTTCATCAGCGTATAATTCGTATTGTTCCTCCCAAAACTTTTCTTCTAGTAGTTCATAAACATATTCAATTATATCTTTAGCCCAGAGTATGCCAGCTTCATAGGCTTTAGAGGCAGCGAGAAGTACAAAGCCCTGTCCGTAAGCATATTTGGTGGAGTCACAAGGATTTTGTGCTTTTAGTTTCCAAAAGTAACCACCATTCTTTTTATCTAGATGAAATTCTTGCAAAAACTTCAAGCCATGTTCTGCAGCTTTAGTACACCAGGAGGACTTAGGATCTAAAATTGCACCTATGCTAAAGATGTAGATAAATTTAGAGGTTTCAATAAGATGTTTATTCTCCAAGTCGCCAATAGTTCCGTCATCAAGAAAATAATTAAAATAGCCTCCATTTTCGTAATCCATACACCTAGGATAATAGTATTTTAGTATCTGGTATATGTGATCTTGTAACCAATGAATATTTTGAAAATCGGAGCTATGCATAGACTCATTGACCATTTTTTCACCACCTTAACAATTAAAATATATTCTCTTGAAAATCCATATATTCATTATTGGAGCAATACTTTCTGATTTTCGAAAGTTAGTATTTAAACTTGTCCTAAAGAAGCTCAAATTGTAATTTAAATTATATATGGAATTATCAATTTATAAGAAAGTTTATGGTTTAAAGTTACGTGTGGGACTCGTAATTAATAGGTTTTGTAAAACTTCAGTTTTAAGTATGCCTAAGACTTCTAGCTGTGAAGAATATATTGGGTTCCATTACGAAGAATTAAGTTATGTATGTTTGAGAATCGCGGGCTCTGGGGATTTGTGATGCATGCATAAATTAATAGTTGAAGTTGGTTCCACATATATCAAATACAAAGTGTAACAAGAGAAAAATTTAATACTTACTTATATAAATTAAGCTATAACTGGATTGTAATATAGAATAGGTATGGAAGATTTATACAGGCTGAATTTCATAATAATAAAATAAACAAGATTATAATTAAATAATGAAAATTTAGTAACATTATGGTATAATTTCCATATAAATGTCTTTGAGTATAGAAACATTAGTCTTTGAGTAAAATGCATAATAATTTAGGGGGAATGAATAATAAGTACTTTTATATAAACATGCTTTAAGGCGTGATTGTATGCTCTATTTATAGATATATCAGTCCAAAATAAAACATATAAGTAGATGTAAAATTCTTCGCAGTAGTAAATGAAATTATAAATTTAGCTTTATATCATAGAAACTATATATCTATATAAAAATTAAAGGTTTATAAATGTAGGTGATAAAAATGAATAATAACGTAGGTGACACTGATGAAGAAAACTCTAAAAATATTATATTTAGAGAAGCGATTAAATACTTATTATTAGTCATTTTAGCAATAATAGTCCTTAGCCCAATAGCCAAAATTGATAATATGTTTTTTCATACAATGATCATGACACTAGGTATAGTGGTATGCTTTTGTATACTACTTTTTGCAATGGCTACTTATGAGATTGCAAAGGATGATTTTTTTATGGTTCTAGGTGTTGGCTATGGAGTTGTGGGAATATTAGATATGCTGCATCTATCAGCACATCTAAATATTGGTGTTTTTGGGCTTAATCCATCCAATCTAGCTGAAATCCTTTGGATTGTATCAAGGTATTTTGGTGGGGCAACTGTATTAATTGCTAGTATATTGCTCTATAAAGGTATTAAAGATGCAAATATAAAGCTTATAATATTTATTTATAGTGGAGTTTTGGTATTAAGCCTAATTGAAATCTATGGATTAAGGAGATTTCCTGTTTGCTATATAGATGGAACAGGTTATACCTTGTTTGGAAAAATAAGCAGATATGTTGTAATTCTTATATATTTTATAAGTCTTGTAGTAATACATAAATCTAAAAACTATTCTAACAAGAAACTAGTTACATTTATAGAGGCATATATAATATTAAGAATAATTAATGAAATATTATTTACCTTATATATTGATCCTAACAGCATAGAGCACATAACAGCCTTTATACTTAGAGTATTAGCTTTTTATATGCTTTATAAGGCTGTGTTAAAGGTAGGCTTAAGAGAACCTTATCGTAAGGTCTGTTCAGCTCTAGTACAAGCTAACAATGAATTAGAGCTAGAAAATAACCAAAAGAAGTTTTTTGAAGAAGCCATGATAAAAAGTGATGAATGTTATAAGCTTTTAATTGAGGACTCTAACGATGCTATTTTAATAGCAAATGAGAAGAAGCATCTTTTTGCTAACTACACTGCCGCCAAGCTATTTGGGCTTAATAATGCAGAAGAGCTAGTTGGAATGGAAATTGAAAGTTTTCTTCCCAAAGAAGATATTGCCCATGCAAGAAGAGAAGTTATAAAAGTGTTAGAAAGTAAAAAGGGAGGAGAACATAAGAACATTAAGATAGTAACAGCTCAAGGCAATTATGTAGATGTACAGATTAAAAGTGCCTATATTATCTTTCAGGCAGAGCCTTGTATAATGTTTGTTTTTAGGGATCTGAGCACAGAAAAAAGATTTGAAAAGTTATCCTCGGACATGGAGGAAAAAGGTAGAAAGCTTGAAGAGACCTTGGAATTAAATAGACTTATAACGGAACATTTTGCTAATGTATCTCATGAACTTAGGACACCTTTAAATGTAATATTAGGAGCAACCCAAATACTGGATTTTTATAGAACTGAAGCTTCAGTGGTAGATTGCAAAAAAAAGGTAGAGAGTTACCATAAAAGTATAAAACAAAATTGTTATAGACTTTTAAGATTAGTCAACAATTTGATAGATTTATCAAAGATTGACTCAGGATTCTTTGAGTTGAATAAAAGTAATGGGGATATAGTAAAGGTTGTGGAGGATGTAACATTATCCATTGTTAGTTATTGTGAAAATAAGGGCGTAAATATAATCTTCGATACAGATATAGAAGAAAAATATATGGCTTTTGACAACGATAAGATTGAAAGAATAATGCTTAATTTACTATCTAACTCCATAAAGTTTACAAAAGAAGGCGATGATATATTGGTATTTCTTGAAGATAGAGATGAATATGTAGATATAATAGTTAAGGATACAGGAGCAGGTATACCAAGTGATAAGCTTGATATTATATTTGAAAGATATAGACAGGCCGAGGGTCCTTTATGCAAAGAAAATCAAGGTACAGGTATAGGATTATCTTTAGTCAAATCACTTGTAGAGCTTCATGGAGGAAGTATTGCAGTGAGCAGTAAATTTGGAGAAGGAACAGAGTTTAGAATTACACTTCCTGCATTTCTTAGTGAGGGAGAAATCAATAAACCAGTTACCTATGATAATCAGTCTAATGTTGAAAGAATTAGTATTGAGTTTTCGGATATATACTCCACAATTAATTAAGCTTAGATAAATAATTAATAAGATTCTACAAAAGCATTTTATCACTGGTTACTTTTTAAGTAGAGTTAATAAAGTATGCTAGAATATAAAAAAACACTCATATGGGGGAAGTTAATTTCCCTATATGAGTGTTTTTTACTTTTTCATAGGCATAAAAATAAGCTATGACACCTATCTTAACACAGGCTATTTAAGTTTAAATTGTTTAATAAGATTGTCAAGTTTTAAAGCACTTTCGGCATTACTATCTGAGGACGCCATAATTGAGTCATTTTTGCCGCTTACATCTACAATATTTGAAGCTATATCTGTAGATGATTTTGCCACTTCTGATACTGATATTGATACGTCATCCATACTTCTTGAAATCTGCTCCATAGAATTGGAAATGCTTCTTGAAGTCTCTGACAATCTTTCGATTATATCTTTAACAGTATCTCCATCTTTCTTATACTCATTACTTATTAAAATTAGGTTTTCATAATCCTTTAAAACATCTTTTTCTATAAAGGTTAGAATTGATTGAGAAGAATTTGAAAGCTTACCTACGGAGTTTAATACAGCATTAACCTTGTTTTGAATCTCTGAAACCGCAACGGAAGATTGCTCAGCTAGTCTTCTAACCTCATCTGCTACTACTGCAAAGCCTTTTCCAGCTTCTCCAGCTCTAGCTGATTCTATTGCTGCATTTAAAGCAAGTAAGTTAGTCTGCTTAGCTATAGCGTCAATACTATTTGCCATTTCAGATATTTCATTGACAACAGTTACCTCATTTAGAGCATTTTCTAGATTAAGTTTTGTTTCCTTATATATGTTTTCTGCAGTATTCCTTGAGTTTATGGAGTCTTTATTGATGGATATAGCCTTTTTCTGTATGGACATAGCAATATTTAAGCCTTCCTCAGCTTTTCTTGAAGAGTCCGAAACCTCATCCTTAAAATTAGAAGTCATAGAAGATACTTCTTGAACAGCAGCTGCGGATTCTTCCATTCCAGCGGATATTTCTTCTGTTGCCGCAGATATTTGCTGGATTTGTGAACTTACCTCTAGGAATAAATTATTACTGACTTCACTGCTATGGAGAATGCTATCGCTTTCGTTCTTTATCAATACCATACTGGAGTTAAGTTTTTCTACTGCATCATTAAGGGCTTCAATAGTATTACCTATTTCATCCTTAGCTGCAGCCTCCATATGAAGATTTAAGTCTCCTTCAGCAAGTTTTTTAGACGCATCCATAACTTCTTTAACTTGTATCACTATGCTTCTTCTTATCATAACAGTCGATAGTATACCGATTACAATACTTATAATTAATAGTGTGATCATCTGATTAGTTGAAGAAACTGCTGTTTGTCTTGCCTTTTCCGCATCTATTTGAACTAATTCATTTTGAAAGTCTATCATTGTTTGTATGGAAGTTACAAGTTCATTTTGAGGCTTATCTATAGTATTTATTAGTGCTTCTAGCTGATCTGTTGTAAGTGCTCCAGTCATTCCAAGCTTAGTTGCCGCATCAAAGGCAGCCAATGCTGGTTCTGCTTTAGTTTCGATATCTTTAAACAAAGCCTTACCTTTTTCTAAATATAGCAGTGACTCTAAACTTTTTGAATTCTTGTAGAATAATTCTTTATTTTCATCAACTATTTTTTTCTGCTCTGTCATATAGCTGTCACTTGCGCTTATAGATAGATTTCTTATACTTATAGCCATTTTATTGATGTTACCTCTTATCTGATAAGATAAGGTTACCTTCTTGTTTTCTACATTGGCTAATGTGTTTACAGTCTTAGTTATGCTGTTTAGCCTGACTATAGCTAGAGCTGAAGATAATACTGAAAGCAGGATAATTAAAGAAAAACCTAGTATCAACTTGTTAGATAATTTAACTTTGTTAAAGCCCATATAAAACTCTCCTTTGTCTTATGTTAGATGTATACATAACTTTCGGAGGCTTTTGATTCTTTCTTTACTAGAATATTAAGACAATTCAGAATTGTGGAGAGCTGATTGGAATAATGAGTGTTATATGTTATTATTTGTAATAGGGCGCTTGATAAATTATGTACTCTTTCAGTTGGACAATCCATTTTGAAAGTTTAGATAGAAATAAGTTTTTATATAGCTTACATATCATAGAGAAAGTTACAATGGCATATTAATTATTAAAGATGTACAACTTCAACATTATTAATCTATTCTCAAAATTCACCGTGCTTCAGAGATGGCAATTTAGAAACGTAAATTTTAAATTAAGAGATACATATATATACCAGGTTCTATTATGAAAACTTAAGTTATGAATGTTGGAAAATCGCTGGTTTTTGTGGCTTTTTGGATATGTATAAATTAGTAGTTGAAGTTTGATACCTATAGGGAACCTTTATTAAAACTTAATTTATACTTGTTATAAAATCCTGACTTATGGCAATTAGATAATCCCGGCTTCTGGGGATCATCATGCACATATAAATTAATGGTAGAGTTAGGAGCTATATAGCACCAGCCAATGGCTGTGATAACTAAGCTAAAATATATAAAATAATACAAAATAAGAAGGGGGGATTTTAATGGGGAAATATTTTAGCTTCTCCATTAAAAGTAATCGATGAAGAAGAGAAAAATATTAATAATTGGATTAATGGTTGTAGGGGCACTGGCTTTATTAACAGGATGCATTCCAGGGGATGGAAGCCATACAGTAGCAAAGCCAGCAGGCTTCTTTTCAGGGATTTGGCATGGCTGGATAGCGCCAATATCTCTTGTTGGAGGATTATTTAATAAGCATCTGAGGGTATACGAGGTGAATAACACAGGATGGTTTTATGATTTAGGTTTTTATGCTGCTGTAATCAGTGGATTTGGTGGAATATCACTATTTAGAAATAAGAAATCAAAGAATGATTAAGATACATTTTTTATTTAGTTATAATTAAGTAAGAAATTAGCAGAGAAGCTGTTCATTGGAGTTATTATTAAATATTTTAGCTTTACCGCACTTCAATCATTTATTATAATGTAAAGTAATTATATGTAAAAAGTCGTTATATAGATGTACCACTTCAATCCAAAATATAAGTTTTAGCATGAAGTGGTACATCAATAATAGGAAGGTTAGGTGCGGATGAAATTAGATAAAAAGTTATTACAATACTCTTTATATGTTGCTGCAACAGTAATAGTGATTTATATAGCAATTGCTATACTAAACAACATAATGAATATTTATATGATGGTCACTGGTACCCTTAGTAAGACCTTTGTACTAATTAAGCCATTATTAATAGCTCTGGTTATTGCGTATTTATTAAAACCAGGGGTTACTTTTATTGAAAAGTTCCTGGAAAAGAGAAATATATTCAAAAAGGCTGCTCCAAGAAGAACCATAGGCATAATCATAGTATATGCTGCAGTTATTGGAGTATTTGTGGCAATAATGGTTGGAATATATATAATGGTAGGAGGCAAGCTTTCTAACAATACTACTATAGCTAATATAGCGTCCTATCTTAGTGAGTATTTGAATAGCTCAACTTTGTCTGTAGGATACATAAGTGAAAAGTTACAAAGCCTTAATATATCAATACCTAATGATTTGAATGAGAAGATTGCTCAAATAATTAGTTCTGTGCAAACTTATATAGTAGCAAGCATAGGGGGAATATCTAACTTCATAATTTCTATGGGTGGTAATATAGCATCATTTTTTATAGCATTAGTGCTAAGTATTTATCTAGTTCAAGATTCGGAGTATTTTTTAGATATTTGGAACAAGATATTTAATCTTATTTTTGGGAAAAGTAAAGCTGGAATAAAGTTAAGAGAGATCTTCGCAATCTTAAATGATACCTTCAACAAATATATAAGGGGCCAACTTTTAGAAGCAGCTATGGTAGGTATTTTATCAGCTATAGTCCTTGCAATACTAGGTATAGACTATGCTTTTGTAATAGGAATAATCGCTGGTTTATGCAATATGATCCCTTATGTAGGACCTCTTGTTGGAACTATCTTAGCTATAATTATGGCTCTTCTTAGTGGCCAACCAATCACAGCACTTTGGGCAACTATTGGTATGCTCGGAGTACAGCAAGTGGACAACAACTTCCTTGCACCTAAGATTGTTGGTGACAGTGTAGGACTACATCCAGTGTTTACAATGCTTGCTATTTTAATCGGTGGAAAAGTAGGTGGTCTAATAGGAATGCTTATAGCAGTGCCTCTGGCTGCATCTATAAAAGTTGTTTTTGGGAAATGGTACAATGATCACATGGCAAAAGCAAATGTAGGATAATTCTAGATGCTTAATAAAACATCAATAGATAATAATTCTGCTATTAATGCTATCTGTTCAGAGAAATTCTATTTTAAAAACAGGATAGTTTTATTAACTATTAATAGTATAATTTTAATATCAAGCTAGATTTTATTTATAGCTTATATATTTATGATATAGGTATTCAACTTCAACTATTAATTTATATATGCCCGATAATCCCAAGAAGCCGGTATTACCGAACATATATAAATTAAGTTTTCGTAAAGGATATCTATAGCTAAGGTTTATACTTTAACAATTATATAGAGTTTCACCAAGTATCTCAAAAATAAGTATAATAGTATGATCTATGTTTTCTAATTAAAAGGTATATTCAAGAACATATAACACAGCAATAACAAGGACTCGATATGATAAAGGTCATATTGAGTCTTTGTTATTATGTGCTTTAGTGTTTAAAGAAAACCACCTACTAAGCGGGTGGTGGGCGGTCGGTTATACCGTTAAAAAGCTATGAGCAATATCAAAAAAATGTTGCTTTTCAAAATTTGTAATACCAGTAAACTAATACTGATAATACAAAAGTAAGAATAACGTAAGTTTTGAAGGTTAAGGCTATAATTTTGATGAAGGGCAAAGCGACTAACTAAAAAATATATGAACAGTTTTAATTAAAAAATGCTTTTATATATTTTTTAGGATTGTTAAAGTATTTTAGATTAGGTGGCTAATCAACCTATGCTTTAAGGAGCTTAGGTTAATGGCTGGCTAATATAGCAGTTCCTGCACATTGGCCTTATTTTAAAACTGAGATTAAATATAACCTAATACTAGTATCCAATTAGAACTGCTATATCTTGTAACCTACATAAGCAGGCTTGAGGATAAGAGATAAAGCTAAAGATATGCTTATTAGCTGAATAAATCCATCTTATGTATACAGTACCAGGCGTATCAATTGGTGAAAAATGTCGAAAAACTGAGATATATTTAATTATGGACAAGTAGTTAGCTCTTAGGACCTATTATATTTATATTAAAGAATAGCTATATGATATTATTAGTCATGTCGTTGGAACAGAAAGCGACAAAACACAGAAATTTAAGTTTAGATTTTTTAATTAAATTAAAAAATAAATTTGAAAAGTATGTTGACAAAGAAATCTTACGGTGGTAAGATAAATGAGCTGTCAGAAATGCAGCATAACAAACTTGGTCTTTGAAAATTAAACAGAGTAAAATAAACAAAGTCTAAAACTAGACTTAAACCAGCAATTCTTTTGAAAAAAGACTTACTAAGTAAGTAAGCTATGATTAAACTTTAAATTGAGAGTTTGATCCTGGCTCAGGACGAACGCTGGCGGCGTGCCTAACACATGCAAGTCGAGCGGAGAAAGTTCTTTGGAACTTTCTTAGCGGCGGACGGGTGAGTAACACGTGGGTAACCTGCCTTATAGAGGGGGATAGCCTTCCGAAAGGAAGATTAATACCGCATAACATTTTCGTTTCGCATGAAATGAAAATCAAAGGAAGCAATCCGCTATAAGATGGACCCGCGGCGCATTAGCTAGTTGGTGAGGTAATGGCTCACCAAGGCGACGATGCGTAGCCGACCTGAGAGGGTGATCGGCCACATTGGAACTGAGATACGGTCCAGACTCCTACGGGAGGCAGCAGTGGGGAATATTGCACAATGGGGAAACCCTGATGCGGCAACGCCGCGTGAGTGATGAAGGCCTTCGGGTTGTAAAGCTCTGTCTTTGGGGACGATAATGACGGTACCCAAAGGAGGAAGCCACGGCTAACTACGTGCCAGCGACCGCGGTAATACGTAGGTGGCAAGCGTTGTCCGGATTTACTGGGCGTAAAGGGAGCGTAGGTGGATGTTTAAGTGGGATGTGAAATACACGGGCTTAACTTGGGTCTTTGCATTCCAAACTGGATATCTAGAGTGCAGGAGAGGAAAGTGGAATTCCTAGTGTAGCGGTGAAATGCGTAGAGATTAGGAAGAACACCAGTGGCGAAGGCGACTTTCTGGACTGTAACTGACACTGAGGCTCGAAAGCGTGGGGAGCAAACAGGATTAGATACCCTGGTAGTCCACGCCGTAAACGATGGATACTAGGTGTGGGGGTTTCAACACCTCCGTGCCGCCGTTAACACAATAAGTATCCCGCCTGGGGAGTACGGTCGCAAGATTAAAACTCAAAGGAATTGACGGGGGCCCGCACAAGCAGCGGAGCATGTGGTTTAATTCGAAGCAACGCGAAGAACCTTACCTAGACTTGACATCTCCTGAATTACCCTTAACCGGGGAAGTCGGTACCTTTGGTATCGACAGGAAGACAGGTGGTGCATGGTTGTCGTCAGCTCGTGTCGTGAGATGTTGGGTTAAGTCCCGCAACGAGCGCAACCCTTATTGTTAGTTGCTACCATTTAGTTGAGCACTCTAGCGAGACTGCCCGGGTTAACCGGGAGGAAGGTGGGGATGACGTCAAATCATCATGCCCCTTATGTCTAGGGCTACACACGTGCTACAATGGCAAGTACAAGAGACGCAAGACCGTGAGGTGGAGCAAATCTCAAAAACTTGTCCCAGTTCGGATTGTAGGCTGAAACTCGCCTACATGAAGCCGGAGTTGCTAGTAATCGCGAATCAGCATGTCGCGGTGAATACGTTCCCGGGCCTTGTACACACCGCCCGTCACACCATGAGAGTTGGCAATACCCGAAGTCTGTGAGCTAACCCGTAAGGGAGGCGTGACCGAAGGTAGGGTCAGCGATTGGGGTGAAGTCGTAACAAGGTAGCCGTAGGAGAACCTGCGGCTGGATCACCTCCTTTCTATGGAGAAATTATTAAGCACTGATGCATTTCAGACTTAATATACACGAATTCTGGTTGTTATTTACTCTGTTTAATTTTGAGATACCAAGTATCTCAGATTGTTCTTTGAAAATTGCACATAAGTTAAAGTAAAGATATTTACTAATTCTTTGTAATATAACTACTGACAAACAATGCACGCTAGTATTGAAGTCAGTAATGAATTTGCGAACTATTACTTCTTAAAACTAACCATTTTACTAAGTAGTTCTACTAGTTCAACGCATCTATGCAATGAATTATACCTAGTACAAACGCACTCAAGTGTGAACAGTACATCTATAAGTCATACGCAGAATTTGCGAAGCAAATTCGGAGTATTATTAGAACCAAGCAGAACAAGGAAGCAACCGAACGAGCAGCGGAGCTTGTTTCAAACAAGTGAGCAGCGCAGTGACCGAGCTGACGCAGTAATGCGCCGGTTATAATAATACGACATAGGTTAAGTTAGAAAGGGCGCATGGTGAATGCCTTGGCATCAAGAGCCGAAGAAGGACGTGACAAGCTGCGATAAGCTTTGGGTAGGCGCAAATAGCCTGTGATCCAAAGATCTCCGAATGAGGAAACTCACGTAGGTAACCCTACGTATCTTATAGTGAATACATAGCTATAAGAGGGTAAACCTAGGGAACTGAAACATCTAAGTACCTAGAGGAAGAGAAAGAAAAATCGATTCCGTCAGTAGCGGCGAGCGAAATCGGAAGAGCCCAAACCAAAGATTTATCTTTGGGGTTGCGGACAGAACATAAATGTGGTGGCTATTGTAATTGAAGATATCTGGAAAGATACACCGTAGAAGGTAATAGTCCTGTAAGTGAAACAAGAAGACCATAGTTCTGCTCCAGAGTACCACGAGACACGTGAAACCTTGTGGGAAGCAGGGAGGACCACCTCCCAAGGCTAAATACTACTTGATGACCGATAGTGAAGAAGTACCGTGAGGGAAAGGTGAAAAGAACCCCGGGAGGGAGTGAAATAGAACCTGAAACCGTGTGCCTACAACCGATCAGAGCACCATATGTGTGTGATGATGTGCTTTTTGTAGAACGAGCCAACGAGTTACGGTATGTAGCGAGGTTAAGTACTTAAGGTACGGAGCCGAAGGGAAACCGAGTCTGAATAGGGCGAATAGTTGCATGCCGTAGACCCGAAACCGGGTGACCTATCCATGGCCAGGTTGAAGCGAAGGTAAAACTTCGTGGAGGACCGAACCACGTTGGTGTTGAAAAACCATGGGATGAGCTGTGGATAGCGGAGAAATTCCAATCGAACTCGGAGATAGCTGGTTCTCCCCGAAATAGCTTTAGGGCTAGCGTCGGATATGACTAATGGAGGTAGAGCACTGAATGGGCTAGGGGCATATCGCTTACTGAACCTTATCAAACTCCGAATGCCATATAGTATTAGTCCGGCAGTCAGACTGCGAATGATAAGATCCGTAGTCAAAAGGGAAACAGCCCAGATCGTCAGCTAAGGTCCCAAAGTATAAGTTAAGTGGAAAAGGATGTGGGATTTCTAAGACAACTAGGATGTTGGCTTAGAAGCAGCCACTCATTAAAAGAGTGCGTAATAGCTCACTAGTCGAGAGATCCTGCGCCGAAGATGTTCGGGGCTCAAACTTATCACCGAAGCTACGGCTAGTAGATTTAATCTACTGGGGTAGGGGAGCGTCGTAATCGGGCTGAAGTCGTACCGTAAGGAGCGGTGGACTGATTACGAGTGAGTATGTTGGCATTAGTAGCGAGAACTAGGTGAGAATCCTAGTGGCCGAAAACCTAAGGTTTCCTCAGGAAGGCTCGTCCGCTGAGGGTTAGTCGGGACCTAAGCCGAGGCCGAAAGGCGTAGGTGATGGACAATCGGTTGATATTCCGATACCACTGCAAATCGTTATTACCGATGGAGTGACGCAGGAAGATAGAGTGTGCTAGCTATTGGATGCTAGTCTAAGCACTTAGACATGCAAGTAGGCAAATCCGCTTGCTAAGTTAAGGTGTGATGGGGAAGGCCCTTGAGGCTGAAGTACTTGATTCTACGCTGCCAAGAAAAGCTTCTAGGGAGAAATGTAGTGCCCGTACCGCAAACCGACACACAGGTAGGTGAGGAGAGAATCCTAAGGCCGGCGGAAGAATTACAGTTAAGGAACTCGGCAAATTGACCCCGTAACTTCGGGAGAAGGGGTGCCTACGAGAGTAGGTCGCAGAGAATAGGCCCAAGCAACTGTTTAGCAAAAACACAGGTCTCTGCTAAAGCGAAAGCTGATGTATAGGGGCTGACGCCTGCCCGGTGCTGGAAGGTTAAGGGGAATCGTTAGCGGTAACGCGAAGCGGTGAACTTAAGCCCCAGTAAACGGCGGCCGTAACTATAACGGTCCTAAGGTAGCGAAATTCCTTGTCAGGTAAGTTCTGACCCGCACGAATGGCGTAATGACTTGGGCACTGTCTCAACTGTAAATCCGGCGAAGTTGTAGTGCAAGTGAAGATGCTTGCTACCCGCGATTGGACGGAAAGACCCCGTAGAGCTTTACTGTAGCTTAGCATTGAGTTTCGGTATTGTCTGTACAGGATAGGTGGGAGACTGGGAAACATCCTCGTTAGGGGATGTGGAGTCGACCTTGGGATACCACCCTGACAGTACTGGGATTCTAACCGGGCACCATGAAGCTGGTGACGGGACATTGTTAGGTGGGCAGTTTGACTGGGGCGGTCGCCTCCAAAAAAGTAACGGAGGCGCCCAAAGGTTCCCTCAGAACGGTCGGAAATCGTTCGTAGAGTGCAAAGGCAGAAGGGAGCCTGACTGCGACACTTACAAGTGGAGCAGGGACGAAAGTCGGGCTTAGTGATCCGGTGGTACCTCGTGGGAGGGCCATCGCTCAACGGATAAAAGCTACCTCGGGGATAACAGGCTGATCTCCCCCAAGAGTCCACATCGACGGGGAGGTTTGGCACCTCGATGTCGGCTCGTCGCATCCTGGGGCTGAAGTAGGTCCCAAGGGTTGGGCTGTTCGCCCATTAAAGCGGCACGCGAGCTGGGTTCAGAACGTCGTGAGACAGTTCGGTCCCTATCCGTCGCGGGCGTAGGAAATTTGAGAGGAGCTGTCCTTAGTACGAGAGGACCGGGATGGACTGACCTCTGGTTCACCAGTTGTTCCGCCAGGAGCATAGCTGGGTAGCTACGTCGGGAAGGGATAAACGCTGAAGGCATCTAAGCGTGAAGCCCACCTCAAGATTAGATTTCCCATAGCGTAAGCTAGTAAGATCCCTTGAAGAACACGAGGTTGATAGGTCGGAGGTGTAAGCATGGTAACATGTTCAGCTGACCGATACTAATAGATCGAGGGCTTAACCAAAATAAATATTACAAAGTAAACTTAAGTGCAATTTTGAAAGAATAATCTTTCAATATCTAGTGATGATGCGTTCATGGGTTACACCCGTACCCATACCGAACACGAAGGTTAAGACATGAACGGCTGATGGTACTGCATGGGCGACTGTGTGGGAGAGTAAGTGGTCGCTAGGTGAATAAAATACCTTGATGGTATAAAAAAGACTTCACATTTTGTGAAGTCTTTTTTACGTTTAAAACGGCACACGGAGATGGAGTTTCTGTCCCAAAATACCAATCATATCTTTAAAACTTATATAAGGCATTTAGATGAAATCCGGAGGGTTTATCAATGTGGTAAAGGAAACAAAACATATTCCTACTCCAGATTTTTCTCATATGTAATCTGAAATGCAGATGCGCAAAAAAAGCTTGTTGAAGTCCACTTCAGCGAGCTTTTTTATTGTGTGCCCAGCATGGGCAACAACTTGGCGGTGAAAGTCCGCTGTGGGCTTGATAGTGGGAACCACTAGCTAAGGGCAAGGGTGTCCATCGTGAGGTGGAATCTGAAGGAAGCTTAAGGCAAAGTCTCGGTCTGAGGGATACGAACTACATACAAGGCTTACTAGGAACGGACGAGTTTGCAATACAAAACGAAGTCCTACACTATCCCAATTCCTAGGAGTAAATGTAGCAGATATATGAGATGAAGGTTGTTGTTCTTACCTGGGGAGGTCTGATAGATACATCGCTAACAAAGATGAATTTCTAAGCGGTAACCTACATAGCGATATGTAACTGAACTATCAGAAGTCAGCAGAAGTCATAGTAACTCCGCTAATCGCGATAGCGGATGAAGGACTGAACTTTAAGGAGGTTTTCAAGTTTGAAAGTTTCGCAGAATACTCAAAGATTGCAGAAAACTAAATATTTAGGCTCTAGTGCCCAAGATAGAGTGGAACTCGAAGATAAGCAAAGAGTGCATAGAGAATTCTCGGCAACTCCAAAGGAGAAAATCAGTGGATTTGAATATGGCTCACTAGAAAGGATATTATCCAAGGATAATATGAACTTGGCTCTTAAAAGAGTAATTTCTAATAAAGGTAGCCACGGCGTGGACGGAATGACAGTTTATGAACTTAAACAATTTTTGAAAACAAACTGGATATCTATTAGAGAAAGTATTCTTAATGGTGAGTATAGACCAATGCCAGTTAGAAGAGTAGAAATTCCAAAACCTAATGGTGGAACTAGGCTCTTAGGTATACCTACAGTTTTGGATAGACTTATCCAACAAGCTATTGCTCAAGAATTAAATAGTATTTATGATAGAAGATTCTCTGAAAGTAGCTTTGGCTTCCCGCCCTCAAAGAGGAGCTAAAGATGCAATTAAGAAAGCAGAACAGTATATCAATGATGGCTATAGGTGGGTTGTTGATATGGACTTAGAGAAATTCTTTGATAAGGTTAACCATGATATCTTAATGCATAAATTATCAAGAAGCATTAAGGATAAGAGAGTATTATCCCTAATAAGGAAATATCTTCAGTCAGGAATAATGATAAATGGTGTAGTGGTCAGAAATGAAGAAGGAACTCCACAAGGAGGACCGTTGAGTCCACTATTATCTAACATAATGCTAGATGAACTAGATAAAGAGTTAGAAATGAGAGGTCATAAATTTTGTCGCTACGCGGACGACTGTAATATCTATGTTAAAAGTGAGAGAGCTGGGAAAAGAGTAATGGCAAATATAACAAATTTCATTGAAGGCAAACTCAAATTGAAGGTGAACAGAGATAAAAGTGCAGTAGATAGACCTTGGAAGAGAAAGTTTCTAGGATTCACGCTAAACCTAATGTTTGGTAAAGCATACTCATCTATATCAAAGCAATCGTTAAAGAGATACAAAGATAAAATCAGAGAAGTCCTATCTAGATCAAAACCGATAACTTTGGAACAAAGAATAGAAAAATTGAACCAAATTAATATTGGTTGGATTAACTATTATGGAATAGCCAAATGCAAAGGAATAGTGGAGCATTTAGATATTTGGATAAGGAAAAGATTAAGAATGTGTATATGGAAACAGTGGAAGAAAGTTAGAACTAGATATAAAAACCTTAAGAAGCTGGGACTTGAACACTACCAAGCTATAAAGTTTGCCAATACCCGCAAAGGATACTGGCGAGTAGCAAATAGTGCAATATTAAACACAACTCTTACAAATAAATTCTTCTCGGACTTAGGCTTAAAAAGCCTAACGCGTCAATATATTAAAATTCATTCAACTTAAAGAACCGCCGTGTACCAGACCGGTATGCACGGTGGTGTGAGAGGACGCTGAATAAAATAATTATTCAGCTCCTACTCGATTTTAAAAATATATGTAGAAAGAAATAAGATAATAATATTGAAAAGTAGAAGGTTATTAATGCTAGTATGTATTACAAATTTATTACAGTAAATATAGCGCTTGCACACAATAAGTTGCTATAATATGGTTAATCAAGAAAATATAACTTGATGAAATTTCTATAGGGAGGAGAGGTTGATTAAGTGAAAAATTTAAAAGAATGGGGGGATAATTAAAATGTATTATTTAAAGCTACAGACAGAAATGCGAATCGTTGGCTTAAAGATACCTTTAGATTTATATCTATACTTTTACACTATTTGACATCTAATGTGCTGGCAATATATGCTAAGGTAAATTTGACAATAAACTTATTATAGTTCAGATTGATAAAATAATCCTTAAGTAATATTATAAAAATATTTTTTTAGACAAGCCATCGATTTTGATGTGGCTTGTTTTTTATTTTTATGAAATATACTTCACAGAATAATTATGTTTTAGAGTAGTAAGAGTATTAGTTTATGTTTATTGAACTATAAAACCACTTATAGTTATAAGAGGAATCAAAAGGTGTTTAGTACTCGAATGTAGAAAGATAAAAATTAAAAGAACAAAATTTATAAGTGTAGGTGATAAAATGATAAAAAAAGCAAAAGAGATTGTTAGTAATTTTGAAGATTTTAATATGAGGAACGAGATTATAAAATGTTTACTATTAATATTTTTAAGCACAGTAGTTTCTGTAAAAATGGTAAAGATAGATTATTTATTTTTTCATAGCATAGTTATGCTTATAGGGATAGTTGTATGTTTCGCTATATATCTATTTGCCAATAATACTCATAGAATGGTAAGAAACGATTTCTTTATGGTTTTAGGAATAGGATCTCTTGTAGTTGGGGTAGTAGATATGCTTCACACTGTTTCATATTTTAATGTAGGCTTATTTGGATTAGAACCTAATAATTTAGCTGCAAGTCTTTGGATTATTGGCAGGTATATTGGGGGTATAACAGTTCTTCTTTCCAGTATAGTCTTGTATCTAGATAAAAAAGAATTGAATATAAGAGCAATAAAGCTCTTATATTTAATTCTCTTCATTTCTATTATTTTAAGTGTTTACATTTTTAGAAACTTTCCGGTTAACTATGTTGAAGGAGTGGGTAATACAACTTTTAATAATATAAGTAGGGTAATCATAATTTTAATATTCTTTGCAAGTCTAACAATCTTTAAGAAAAGTCTAAATAAATTAAACATAGGCTTAGTTTTTTATATGGAGCTATCAATAGTTCTTAATATTTTAAATGAGCTACTTTTCATATTTTTTAACCATAACCATTCCATTGAAAATACCAGTGCCTTTGTACTTAGGACTATAGCATTTTACTTGAGATATAAGGCCATAGTTCAGATTGGACTGAGGGAACCTTTTGATAATATTAGCGGAGCACTAGTGGATGTGACTGATAAATTGGATAAACAAGATGAGTTAAGAATTATGTTTGAAAAAGCATTACTCAATAGTGAAGAGTGTTATAAAATTTTAATCGAGGACTCTAGTGATGTTATATTTATTTACTCCAATAAGAGGCAGGTATTCTCTAATGAAACTGCTGCAAGAATGTTCGGTTTTTCAAGTGTTGAGGAAATGATCAAGACTGATGTCTTTAAAACTATTGATAAGGAAGATTTGACTGTTTGTAGAGCTTTGATAAGAGACGTAATTAATAATAAACGAAATACTTCTGTTAAAAATACAATGTTTTTTACCTTAGATGGAAAACGTATCTTTGTCAAGATTAAGTGTACCAGGATACTATATCAGGGAGCTCCTTCTGTTTTAATAGTAATGAAGGATTTGACTGATAAAAAGAAGGTAGAAAAGCTATCAGTAGATATAGAGGAGAAAGGCAAACAACTTGAAGATACAGTAACCTTGAATAAACTTATAACAGAGCACTTTGCTAACGTTTCTCATGAACTTCGTACCCCATTAAATGTAATATTAGGAGCAATACAAATACTAGGATTCTACAAAACAGAAAATACCATAGTGAATTCTATAGAAAAAATTCAGAATTATCATAAGACTATAAAACAGAATTGCTACAGGCTCTTAAGGTTGGTTAATAATCTCATTGATTTATCCAAGATTGATTCTGGTTTCTTTGAATTAAATAGGCATAATGGAAATATAGTTGAGATTGTTGAGGATATAACTATGTCTGTAGTGAGCTATTGTGAAAGTAAAAATATAAATATAGTTTTTGATACAGACATAGAGGAAAAGTTTATGGCTTTTGATCATGATAAATTAGAGAGGATAATATTAAATTTGCTATCTAATGCTATTAAGTTCACAGGACCAGGAGATATGATATTTGTATATGTTGGAGATTTGGAAGATAGAATAAATATAATCGTTAAGGATACTGGTATTGGAATAGAGGAAGATAAGCTAAATCTTATATTTGAAAGATATAGACAAGCTGATGGAGGTTTAAATAAAGCCCAAGGAACTGGAATAGGATTATCCTTGGTTAAAGCACTAATAGAGCTTCACGGAGGTACTATAGCTGTTAAGAGTAAAGTAGGGGAAGGAACAGAATTCTCAATAGTTTTACCTGTAGAGGTTATAGAAGAGGACAATAATGTGGTTAGAGAGATGAATTCACAAACTAATGTAGAAAGAATCAGTATAGAGTTTTCAGATATATACTCCTAATTTAATATTTTAGGTGGCAAGTCTTAGTGATTGCCATCTATTTTTATTATAAATACAGATGATATACTCCTTGCGTTGACAGGTTGTTCTTCAGCAGCTAGTACAAAATTCAAATCATCTTCTCTGGTAGTCCTTAAAATTATTAAGTCAGATTCTTTTCTTATTTCTTTCATGTTTTTAATCACCTCTAAAGAGTTCTTGTATCGAAAGTTAACTTAGACTTTCAACTATGAAGTCTATAGTTTATTTATCCAGAAAAATAGTTAAGGATATATCATTTTTATATGAAATTGATGAGTTCTGCTTTACTAAAAATCAAGTAGGTAAGTATACTTTTCTTCATCTGAACCGATGAGGCTGAAGTTGCAATTAGTCAATACTTTTATAGAACCAATATTCGTTTTTAAAACTTTTTTTGCAGTTATACCTTTAAAAGTTTTAAAAGTATAAGTATGGTCTATTAGTGTTTTTAGAGCCTCTGTCATAAAACCTTTCTTTCTATAATTAGGAGAAATGCTATAGCCAACCTCTATATAGCTGTCTTCATTAGACAAGCCTTTAAAACCAATAAACCCAATACCTTTCTCACTAGCTTTATCAATGATGAGCCAGTAAGTATACCACTGATGCACTTTGTCACTAACATGTTTCATCTTTTCTATTTTCTTAGAGATGGCTGATTGGATAGAATCAGACAAGGCTTCTGCTTCTATAAATATTTTCAAGGAACCTAATTCATTATTATGTAAATATAACAGTTCATTAAAGGATAATGGTCTTAAGAATAAGTTCTCTGATTGCAATGTTGTCATAACTTTGAACCTCCGTAATGTAAGTATTATAAAGTTAGGGTTTTAATCTTTTAGAAATGAATAGTAATCTGTTTTGGTAATTATTTCATTATGCCATACAATGATTTAATTATCAAATTTAGTGTTAATTTCCTATGGTTTTTAGACTATGATGCTATTGGAATAAAATTATATAATTATTTTATGATTAAGCTAACAGATATTTTTCATACTATTATGGTTCTGTGAAAGAATATGAAAATGAAAAATCTACTACAGAGTGGTATATAGCTTTGAGAGGGGGGATATATAAGGTTTCTACTCTATATGGGAATGTATTAAAAAAATGTTGTTAGGTATTTGGGAGTGCCGTATGGACTTAAAATTCTACTTTGAGGTGGTGCACTAATATTTAGGAGAGGGTTATATGTAGGGTTTGACTCTATATATTAATGTATTAAAAAAATGTTGTTAAGTGTTTTGGGAGTATTGGATAGAGGACAAAGTTATGGACTATGTATTGTTAAATAATTAATTTAGTATACAAAAGAGTCACAATGTAAGTATGCAGAAAGAAGTTTTCACTGAAAAGTTACATTTTATAATGAAGTTATTATTCACCAACATTTTTTAAATACATACCTATAGGCATTCATTTATATTATCTATATACCCCTAGGAAGGATTTAGTATAGAATGTCTCCTAATAATCCAAAATTATTTTTAGAGCTCTGGTAAAGCTAAGGGCTTTTTAGGAAAAATAAAAATCTATATGGCTATTAAAGAGTTTATATATCTTAAACCTGATCTATATTTGTTAAAAAATGTATTGCTATAAAAAATACGTTTAGAAAGGCTGCTTTTTAAGAACAGAAGCATGCCCTTGTCATTTAGCAGAAGCTGGGGAATGCATACTTTGCTCGCAGCTCCATGGGAAGTGTTTTTGTGATTGCCTGAGTTGGAAAGGTGTTTGTATATATCAAGAGTTTAATAATAATGGGAATGTGGCTAAAAAGGGTAGAGAGACTTTTAGATGTAAGGTAAAGGAAGTAGCTCACCTTGAAGGAGATATATTACTTATAAGGTTCATTGCCCCACACAAGCTTGCCTTAGATTTAGTCCATCCTGGTAGTTATGTATTTATACGAACTGATGAAAACTTCTATTTCGATGTGCCAATATCTATTATGGAATCCGATATAGAAACCGACTTAGTGTCATTGATGATTGAAATAAGGGGAATTAAAACAAAGAAGTTATTAGATATAAAGATAGATGATGAGATGGTTATTAGAGGGCCTTACTGGAATGGAGTATTTGGGCTTAAATCAATAAATGAATTAAAGGATAGCAAAGCCTTGGTTATTGCTAGAGGAATAGGTATGGCTCCAGCAATTCCTGTTATTAGGAAGCTGTCAAACAACAAGAATGCTTTAAAGATAATAATGGATAAGTCTCCCTATAAAGAAGTATATGTAGATGAATACCTTGCTCAATATACTGATGGCTATGAAGAGATTAATACCATTGACAAGGGTAAGCTTTCTGATGAAATAAAGAAGACAATAGAGGAAGAAATAAAGAATGGAGTAAAGCTTATTCATGTAGCTGGGGCAGATATATTGAGCTATAAGGTTATCGAGTTCTTAGACAGCATTAATCAGAGAGAGGTTAAGGTGTCCTGCTGCAACAATGCAAAAATGTGCTGTGGGGAAGGGGTTTGTGGTAGTTGTACTGCAAGGTTCCAGGGACACAGGGTAAAGAGACTATGCAAAGTGCAGACAGATCCAAGGAATATTTTTGAGGGGAGAAGATTTATATGAAGATAGTTGTAATAGGTGGAGGCTGGGCTGGGTGCGCAGCAGCAATTGCAGCTAAGAAAGCTGGAGCAGAAGTACACATTTTTGAAAAAACTGATCTTTTGCTTGGATTAGGAAACGTAGGCGGGATAATGAGGAACAACGGAAGGTATACCGCTTCAGAGGAACTAATCGCACTGGGAGCAGGAGATCTTATTAATGTAACAGATAAGGTAAGCAGGCATAGGGATATTGATTTCCCGGGACATAAACATGCAAGCTTATATGATGTAAATAAAATAGAAGGTGAAGTTTCTAGATATATAAAGGATATGGGGATAAATGTCCATACTGTTGCTAGAGTTACGGATATAAGTATGGAGGGCAAGAAGATAACTGGCATATACCTGGCAGATGGTGACTATGTGGAGGGCGATGTATTTATTGAGGCTACTGGCTCTACAGGACCAATGGGCAACTGCTTAAGGTATGGTAATGGATGCTCTATGTGTATATTGAGATGTCCTGCTTTTGGACCAAGGATTAGTATAAGTGAGAGAGCAGGGGTTAGGGATATACAGGGTGAGAGAAATGGCGATGAGCTTGGAGCTTTTAGCGGATCCTGCAAACTAGCTAAGGAAAGCTTATCTGATGAAATCGTAGAACAATTGGATGAGACAGGAGTTGTTATTCTTCAGATACCAAAGGAAGATGTAAACTATGGAAAGCTGGAGACAAAGGTATGTCAGCAGTATGCTTTAAAGGAGTTTGCGGAAAATATCATCCTTCTGGATACTGGCCACGCCAAGCTTATGACCACCTATTACCCTTTAGAAAAGCTTAGAAAAATAAAGGGACTAGAGAGTGCAAAATACGTGGATCCATATGCAGGAAGTAAGGGAAACTCTATAAGATATTTGTCAGTTGCACCAAGAACTGATGAAATGAAGGTAACAGGAGTGGATAATCTATTCTGTGCTGGAGAAAAAGCAGGCTTGTTTGTAGGACATACAGAGGCAATATGTACTGGAACCTTAGCAGGTCACAATGCAGTAAGGTATGGTCTAGGAATGCCAGCTTTGATACTTCCAAGGGCTACAGCTATTGGCGATATGATAGCTTATGCAAATGAGAGATCTGAAACTAGAGAGGGAAGAAAGGCAAGATTCACCTTTGCTGGCTCAGAGTATTTTAAGAGAATGGATGCTTTAGGCTTGTATACTATAGATAAGAGTGAAATAGCTAGAAGAATAGAAAAGCTTAATTTGAGCGGAATATTTGAAATGAAGCTTGTGTAGGATATTAAAGGGCTTGGCCGGTGGCTGGGCTCTTTTTTCATTGGTTTATAATCAAGGATTTATTAAAAGTACTGTGTGAAAATAAGGGGGCAGTCATTCAAAGCCTGGTTACAAAATCTCATATAATTCCTGTATCCTATAGGTTGTTATGAATACTATTGACATAAAAGTATATTATTGTTATTATATTACCAGTGGTAATTACCGCTGGTAATGAAGGGAGCAACTCAGATGGTTATTAATAAAAAACAGGTGAATAAAGAAATTATTATAGAAACGGCTTTAAGGCTAATTGATGAGAAGCAAGGGATAAAAGAGGTAACCTTACGAGATATTGCTAAGGAAATTGGTTGTGCTCATACGAACTTATACAATTATTTTGGAAGTTTAGATGAAATATTTTGGGAGTCTTTAAGCAAACTGCTTAGTTTGATGATGGATTATTCAAACTCAGGGGACAGTGAGCAGCAGCAGGGGGAGAACAAAATATATTTAACTATATCGAAAGTGATAGACTTTTTTATGGAACATCCAGGCTGGTATAGGTTTATGTGGTTTGATTCTTTAGGAGGGAGACCTTCTCCGGAAGTGGCTATAAGTATACACAGACCTGGGGAGGGTTTTGTAACTCTTGTTAAGATTGCTAATAGTGAAATTGATGATGATAAGGCTAAGCAGGTGGCCAATATATTGCACAGCTATTTTCACGGGGAGTTCTGCAAATGGATTAATAACAGAGGACTAGTAGACAGTGATAGAGAAGGAACGAAAGCTATGATATTAACTAATGTAAAGACTTTGTATAAGTTGTTAATCCAGTAATCATGGTGTAACTTTAGCATATTTTGATTCTAAGGATTGAAGGGGGACATCTAAATTCAACTATTAAGTCATGCATGCCTAAAGTTCATAGATGCATGATTTTTGAACATGCGTAACTTAAGTTTTCGTAATGGTACCCTATAGGAACCCTTTAATCTATATAGTATAAAATTTTATTAATGAGAGGTGTAGTATGGTCAATATATTAAAAATCATAGGAAAAGTGTTTTTTGGTTTTGTTGGTATATGTGTTATAGCAGTTGTATTTTGCTCGTGGTACACAAGGTCAAATACAAAGGACTATGGAGATAACAGAAGGGTATTAAATATTACAAACGGAAATAGTAAGGAGGCGCTAATTGTATATCAACCTTCTAGGGGAGGAAAGACAGATAAAGTAGCTGAGAACCTGGCTAAGGGAATCCATGATGCTGGCTATGAGGTCACTTTAGACAATCCAGGAAAGCATCTCAAAACAGATCTCTCCGAATATTCCATTGTAGTCTTTGGTTCTCCAGTGTATATGGGGCAAATCTCACCGGTTTTAACTCAGTACATGAATTCAGTAAAAAGCTTAACAAATGCTAAAATACTTTTATTTGCCACTGGTGGACAATTGAATAATGGGGAATTAGATACCTTGGAACAACAATTAGGTAGTGTGAAAGCTACGGAAAAAATAGGCTTTAAGAGTGGGAAGGCAGATGAGACTTTAGCTTATAAAACAGGAAAAAGCTTTGCTGGGAAATAGATTATGGCAATGTTAAAATGGCTTCCTAATATTTTAACATCATTACGAATTGTATTGACAGTGGTATGGATATATCTTATAAGGCTGGTAGAAGTAAATGAAGCTCATAAAACACTTATAAATGCAGCGGTGATTTTATTTATAATAATATGTTTAACAGATTTAATAGATGGGAAAGTCGCTAGAAAAACGAAAGCTTCATCTCGGTTTGGCAGCTACTTCGATGTTACTGCGGATTTGATTTTCATAAGCTCTTCGAATATTGTGCTGAGCCTATATGGTTTAGTCCCAAGGTGGTTTATACTAGTTATCATATTTAAGTTTTCAGAGTTTTTGATAACCTCTAAGCTTATTAAAAAGTATGACGATCTTAAAAGCTCCTTCTTTGTATTTGATCATCTTGGAAGAGTAGCAGCGGTAAACTTTTTTTTAATACCAGGAGCATTTATGCTTGGCTATGAAGGGCTAGACCTTAGGTATGGATATATATTGCTTTATATAACCTTAATGCTGGTTATAATATCAGCTTTCTCAAGGATATGGAGATGCCATAAGGTTTGGAATAAAATGAGGACAAGAGAGAAGTTTGTATAGGTTTTAAAAAAGTAAAGAAGTAAAGAAACATAGAAGTTTATGAAAATAGGTAGTATTTTAGGCAACTGCTTCCGTTTTTAGGTGCAAAACAAAGTATATCATTGATAATAACAAATAAACAGTATTAATATTCACGGATATTAATACTGTTTTTATTTCGATATTGAAGAAAGATGTGCAGTAACTACCTATATATAAGAATCTCTTTTAGAATATCTTCTTTAAAGCACCTAACTTTTTACCATAAATTAATGAAGCAATCTCTCTACTTATATATGTACCACCAGCCCCTTTCATTGATAAGAATTGGTAGCTTACTATATCATTGCTTAATACAACAATGGTAATATCATCATCAATATATTTCTCAAAATGAGAAGTATAACCACTTGGAAGTGATCCACCATGGCATATACTTTTACAATCGAAATTGTTTTTTACAAGCAATCCATACCCATACTTTACATATTTACCGTCGTAGTGAGGCTTTTGCATTTCCTTTACTGTTTGGGGTTTCAATAGTTTGCCATCCTTAATTGCTCTATCAAGCAAATAAAAATCACCAACAGTTGATACAATATCACCAGCAGCAAAACACAGTGATGGGTCAATATAGAACCCTTTTTTACCATTAATATAGCCATTGGCTACATTTTTTTGTTCTTCCTGAATAAAACCTGAATTATTCATTTTAGCAGGAATAAATATATGATTTTTAACATATTGGTGATAATTCATTCCAGAAATCTTTTCGATTATCAAGCCAAGAATAAGATAATTAGTATTACCGTAGGACCATTTTTCGCCAGCAGGGAATTTCAATTTATAACCTTTTACAATTTGTAGTATTTCTTGGGGGGATGACGTTGTCCCCATTTTATTTGATTTTTTAGAGTCAAGTGATTAGGTATCCCAGAAGTATGAGTTAGAAGATGATGAATTGTAATTCCATGACCATTGTAGAAGTCTGGAATATAATCTTCAACATTCTGTTGTGTTGAAAGGAAACCTTTTTCTGATAACTGCATAATACATAATGCAGTTATCGACTTCGTCATAGAGCCAATCATGAATTTTGTTTCAGGTGTATTTTTTATTCCTTTTTCCTTATTTGAATATCCATAGGATTCATTAAATATAATTTCGTTATTTTTTGATAACAATACACTTCCACTAAATTTTTTTTGCATTTTAAAGTATTCATTTAAGTTAATATTCATAATTGATATCCCCAAATAACTTGGACATATTTCATATAATCACTATTAAGCAGTAAGTTTAAACTCATAATTTGTTGAACTCTTCTTCTATGCAGCTAATAACTTCTGAATAGTGCCTTATACCGTTAGAACTGTCAGCGGAAAGTGCTTCTGATACAACAGGAAAGCTATCAATAAATTGAAGATTGTCTGATTCAATTATTCCAAAGTTATTTAAGCACTTGATTAATGGCTCTTTTTTTGTTGTCCATATTCTCATGTATTTAAAGCTTGAAATATATATTTCATTCAGTGTGCTGTTGTCG
Organism: Clostridium manihotivorum; assembly: GCF_004015185.1. Classification (GTDB taxonomy): domain Bacteria; phylum Bacillota; class Clostridia; order Clostridiales; family Clostridiaceae; genus Clostridium_AR; species Clostridium_AR manihotivorum. The sequence goes on from NZ_CP025746.1 coordinate 2,430,830, forward strand.
TAGTAGGCTATACCAAATTCTAGATAGCCGTCATTTGTTAGTTCAAATTTGTATTCTTCGAAAATATTTATAATAGCTTGTTTTTCAGCAAAATTGCTTAGTAGAGGTTCTTCATCCTTAAAGCCTAAAATTCCGTAAGCAATATGATCTATCAAGTTATTTGCTAAATGGGAAAATACATCCCAGATTTTATCCACATCGAGATTTACTTCTGCAAAGTAAGTGAAATTTTGGTCTGAAACCTTAGCTATTTTAAAACCTTCAGTTATATTTGCGGTATCTCTAGCAGTGTTAATTGATTTAACATCATATTCATTAGGATATTCATCATTAGTAGGAATTCTAATTCCTAAAGGTAATTTATACAAAGACATAGAAAACCCCTTTCAAAAATGCAATTTATATTTATAGTTTACGCTATTTTATAAGATATGGAATTTAATATGCAATTTTTTAAGGGAACTTTTTAAAAGTTCCCTTAATGCACATTTTAAGAATATTAAGTTTACTGTAGATTATGTTTATTTTGAACGTACAAAATAGTGATCTCCTTCATAGGCATTGTCTTCATAAAAGTCAATTTTTAATAATGTATTCCGCCTTTCAACAGCTTGAGGGATTGCTTTAGTTGCAATGATATCAACCTCAAACAAATCAAAAAAGTTCTCGTTACAAACACTAAATATTTGGGTTAAGTAATGTGCCTTTTCGTATTCAGAAGAAACATCAACTCGGAGTATTCCAGTTTTAACTTTATATTTACCAACATAACCAAACATTTCTACTGTTCCAATAGCTTTAGATAGTGATTTATCTATAATTGCAAAGCGTATAAATTCTTGTTGAGAATATGCGTAAAGCCAAGCTTTAATACATTGTAACATATCCTCATTTTTGTAAATACAAAAATCACCTGTACACTTATCAGAGTTAAAAATTTTTTGTGCCTTACTATCAGAATAACATTTAAGTAGACCTTCGGAATCTTCTTCTGAAACCAGTCTTAAAATAAAACTTTCTGTTTCAAAAGTGGGGCATGTCTCATATGGGTTCTTCATAAAAATCCTCCTCATCATCATGTATATTATATAAACTTTCTTAGCTTCACATTTCTTACCATTGTGCCAGAAAAATCTATAATTCTCTAATTATTTTATTATATAACATGTAGAGGTATAATTTCAAATATTTTACATACATTATGCATAGATTTCTTCTCTAATCCTAAAATCCTTTAATTTTGTGTCAGGATGAGAGGTATGGGATTGAACAAATAAATTATGGTATCTTTCTTAATATTATGCTTTGGGGGGAGTGTAAGTCGGTAAAAGTCTTTCGATAGAACTTGCAGATATATCTTTGTTTCTCTTTATATTTCCCATTTCTTAATACTTCATCATGACCATAATGAGGGCAGACTTTCCCACTTGAAAATCTGTTTTTCTTAACTTCATTTGTAACCTCTGTAGCAAATGAGCCTAACACAAACACTTCTTTCAACGCTATTCTTTAATAGAGCAAAAGGTTAATGCTTTAAGATTTGAAGCTTTAGTGATATTGGTTAATGGTACCTTGAGTACATACCAATATAGGGGGGGAATAAAGTAAAAAAGGGTATAAAAAATCACTAAAGTGATTTTCTTTAGTGATTTTTTTGCGCATCTGCCTTTTCTGAACGTATGTGAAGAAATTCTGGCAGGCGACATAAATTCTTTTTTATTCTTTCTATGATCAATGTACATTTAATCTATATACAGCATAATTATATACAGTTTTATCTAAAATATAAGTTTTTAAACAATAAAAAATATCATTGACGTTTAACAAGCGCAATGATAGAATTATTCATATTGAATGACTTAGTTTATATATAATTTAAATATAACACATTTTCAAACAGAAGTCAATAGGTATTCTAAAAAAAGTTAGGAGGTTAATTCGTGGAAAATAATCTAATGTTTATCAAAAGCTCAAGTTTAATGAAAAAGACTTTGTTGGAAATTCAGAAGATTAACGAAGAAACTTTAGAGTATGGCTTAAAGCTTACTGAAGAAGATATAAGAGCTATCGTGGACACAAGGAATAGTTCATTGAACAGCAATGGAAGAATAGAGTTTGGTGGAGGTGTAATCACAAAAATAATTGAGGCCTTTTGTGATTCGCCGTATATTCACCAGCAAAATTATGTGGAAAGCATAGATGAGCTTATAGAAATCTTTTATTACTTTAAGAATGAAACCTTAGACGAGATAAGTGATGATGACCTTATTTCATTTATGAAGGATTGTTTTGATAATAAGTGTCAGGGAGATTTTGATTTATTGAGGTACAGATACTTATATCAATTGACTCACAATGTAAAGTACGGTTCCAATGATTATTTAAAAGATGATATGGAGGAGCTATCTGACAGTTACTTTGATGAGGAAGGATATGATGAATAGTGGAAAACTTTATTATTAATCAAGAGGAGTCGTTACTAGGTTTAGTAAGCAAGGAGCATTATTTTCAGTCTATGCTTCAGCTTCTTTATTCCAATAAGCTTCTCAGCACAAAACAGCTGGAGAAGGTTCAGTTTCAACTTATAGAACTGCTTGAGGAAACTGTTTCTTATTATACAAGATATGAGAGCTCCTCTGTTAGAGTAGAAGTGGCTGAGCAGATTATGTTGTCCATTTGTTTTACCATAGGACTTTATTTGAAACAGCAGAGCACCATGAAGGATAATATAGCTTTAATTAAAAATGCAGGGGTAAAGCAGCTTTTCAAAGAAGGAGAGAAGATCTTAAGGGACAAGGTAGAGCTATGTAAGAGTTTATTAAATAATATATATGAAACTAGATTAAACACTGAGACTTATGCATATACAGACACTATAGACTACGGAATTCCTCTGTTTTTTAAAGAATACGACACTAGATTTGCAAGCCACGACATGCCAGGATCTATAGATTATCAGTTGGCTATTGATGTTCGAAACTTGACTGGAGTGGAATGCTTAGAAGAGTATTTAAATAGGTTGAGGGTTGAAAATAAATTCTGTGCCTTTTTTAACGGTGAGGATATTGAAGCTTTGCTAAAAGGCTTTAAAAAGGATTATATTCATATGCTTATTAATATTTTTCAGCTTGTACTGACTAATAGCTTAGGCTGTGTTCTTGTAGGAAAAGCTGCGGTACTTCTGGATTTAAATGAAGGGGATAGGGTATATATAAGCAGTAGAATGGAAGGTTTATCTAGTGAACAAATTGAAAAATTAATATTTTCTGCTGGAGCTAAACTCTGCGATGAACTATCCATAATAGATGAGGAGCTTATTAAGTATATAAGAGAAGTTTCTAAGGAAATAATTATACAGCTAGAAAATGCTTTAGAAATTGATAAGCTGGAAAAAGTATTTATTACTCTAAAGCGCTCAGAAGACAATATTTTTAAATATGAGGATGGAGAAGTCCTAACCAATAGTGAGTTTAGAAAAATTACTGAGGAGATAAGAGCCTGCAAAAATCCAGAGGAAAAGATAACAATAATAAGAGAAGGGCTTCATAGCTTAAAGGACCTAATAGATACTCTAGGTGCTGACTGCATATTTGAAGACGAGTTTATTGAAATCTTTAAGTCTTTAAATGAATTTGAAATGGCACTTCTAATCAAATCCACCTCCACCAGCAAAGCCTTTGACAATGAGTATGGATCAGAAAGTGAAAAAGAATGGCAAAGAAAGCTTAAGGAATACCTTGAAGCACTTGACGCTTCTAGGAAGGCTGAAATATTTAGGATAGCTGAGGGGCTTGAGGTGTAGGTAATTGCAGGGATATTTAATTGAAAAGCCATAGTTTATTTGATCACACTAAGATAGTTGAAAAGCCATAGTTTATTTGATCATACTAAGATAGAGATGTGGTGTTTTCAACGGGTTGGAATGGTTGAGTTTGAGTTAGATGGGCTGAAAAAGTCTCACTGAAGAAGGCAGCTTCAGTGAGACTTTTTATTTATCTATATTCTAATATAATGTTGCAATCTATCTAAGAAATTATATTGAAAATTTCCATCCTATAATAACAAATATAGGAGCATTGACAGCTTAATATATATACTACTTTAATATTTAAAATAATAATAAAATCCTAGATAAACTTAAAAGCTTTGTTAGTCTTATTTTTGACACTTTATCATCAAAAATTTAAATGGAGGCTTATTTTCTGCATTCTTATGAGGCTCAATTATTTCTGAAATTTCCATCAGTCCATATTTACCGAATTCTTCTTCTATAGATTCAGCGTCATAGAAAAACATTTTTAGTCCATCCATTATCTCAAAATAGTCTTTATCTAGTTGTTTACCTTTTCCGAACATTGGAGCATCCTTTGAAATAGTAGTAAAAATCATATATCCCTCTGGCTTCAACTGATTATAGCAAGCCTCAATAAATTTACTTCGCTCAGCCTTACTTAACAGGTGAAGGAGTGCATAGCAAAATATGCCATCATAAACTTTGTCATCGAAGGGCATATCATTTACTGAGCCATGATAAATATTAATATTAAGATCGCTTTGTCTGGCTAAGTCAATTGCCGTTTTTGAAATCTCAATTCCAGTTACATCTATTCCATTATCAAGAAAAATCTTTGCATTTCTGCCGTAGCCAATGCCAGGTATCAATATGTCCTTAACGTTATGTTCAAGGAAAAAATCCTTTGCTAATATTGCTGAGTCTGCAGGTTCAAAGCCCCACATCCTTTGATTTTCTATAAAGCTCGCTTCCCAAAATTCTGCCATAGCTTGATCTCCTTAGTGCTTTTTCTATAGTTTATCTATTTAGCGTTTTTTATATAGGTATAATTTTATTATAGAATTTAGTTTTGTTAAAGTACCGTACTTGAATGCTAGTTATATTATGCTTTGATAAGTTTGCTTAAAAATTAATGGGCGAATAAATTTCACCCGTTAAGATTGTATATAATAAGAAAGTGAAGTAGCTATTCTTCAGGTTATGCCTATTAGTTACTTTTAATAGGCTTGAAAGGCTGTACATATAAATGATTCATCAAAGTCAATCTCAGATATCCCGCAAAAAGGTATATTGGGTTCAAAAGAAAATCGTCGTATAACAATGCCATGGGTTACTACAATGATTTTTTTATAATTGCTGTACTTTAAAAGTGCCTTTTTAGCTCGGATAAAGACATCTTCTAGGTTCTCAAACTTTATCTCGCTATCGTTTGGACAAATCCCCTTATTTTCAATGCATAACCTATTTGCTTTTGAAGCTTGTTCTTTAGATGAATATTGAAAAGACAGGTCTGGCATCCATTCATGTAAATCAAGTTCTATTTTTATGTCCAATTGTCTGTTTTTTGATATAATTGCTGCTGTTTGTAAAGCTCGTGTATATGGAGAAGAAACAATTATATCTGCATTATCTAATCTACTGTCCAACGAAGCATTTTCAGCAATTCGAATACCATTTTCGGTAAGTTGGGCTAAATCTATCCCATGCCCTATGTATTTTTTTTCTTCAACCAATGAGTAATCAGGTTCGCTATGTCGCATAAAGACTATCTTTTGCAAAATATATCAACCTCCGAAATTATATATTTTCTAAATACTTTGTTCTGATATAATCACTATTTCGTAAAAAAATGCAACTGCATATCGAGCTATGGATAATTATAACATATCAACCATATTAAATATATTAGCCATATGATGTGTGCATCTAAATAAATATAGGCTATCTTTATTTAAAACTTGAAACTTTTGTATAGGAAGTGATTAAAAAAGGCTTCAAGGGTAAGCATATTGGGTTTCGCTACTATATGGGAATGTATTAAAAAAATGTGGGTAGGTATTTTTCTTGAGATGGTCTGAACTTTAGAGAAATTTTCTTTCGTATTGATATATAATCCAATATTATTAGTAGAAACAAACTTTGGAGAGGATAGTGTATTGATTTTTGTTTCTATACGTGAATGTATTAAAAAATTGTTGGTGAGCATTTTCTTTGGAATGGAGTGAGCTTTATAAAAAACTCTTTTAGCTTCAAAATAGATACTTTGAAAAGTGATTTTTGAGGAGCGAAGCATATTGGTTTTGACTACTATACGTGAATGTGTTAAAAAAATGTGTGTGGGTATTGCTTTTGAGATGGTTTGAACTTTATTATGAACTTCTTTGAATTGATATAATCATGATATCAGAAGCCAGCTTTGGAGAGTGGAGCATATTGGTTTTGACTACTATATGGGAATGTATTAAAAAAATGTGCGTTGAGTATTATTTTTGAGATGTTTTGAACTTTATTATGAACTTCTTTGAATTGATATAATCATAATATCAGAAGCTAGCTTTGGAGAGTGGAGAATATTACTTTTAACTACTATATGGGAATGTACTAAAGAAATGTGGGTGAGCATTTTTTTATAACTTCAACAATGAAATATGAATTTTAACTTATATTATTAGTAGTGAGGTATCTAATGATTTTAGATTAAATAGAAAGGTTTTTAAAAGTCAAAGAGGTTAACAACATTTATTTAACACATACCTATAGGGAGTTAAATATATACATACAGAGCACAGGCAGGTCTGTATTTTACTATACTTTGGCAAGGCTAGCCAGGCCATTAGGAAATAGCACTTTTAAAAAGATTTCATATCATACTCAATATGATTCTATAAATCTAAAGATAATTTTACAAATCTAAATACCATATAAGCTGAACTTCATTTCTGTCTTCAATATCCTCATAATAAGCATATTCATCTATTTTGCCTAATACTGCACCTTGTTTATGATAAAACTTACATGCTTGGACATTGTTATTTTGACATTCAATTTTCATTTGTTTTAATCCTTTTAATTTTGACCACTCAGCAGCCATATTAAATAACTTTGTACCCACTCCCTGCTGCTTATAGCTATCGTCAACCCTTATATCCCACAATACACTCATGTCATCTCTACCATCAAGCATATGAATATTTTTTGTTTTTGAAACAACAGTAACTGCTCCAATAGGAAATTCATTATCAAAAGCCATAAAGAAGGCCCAATTAGTTATATCAAATTCTTCTGCATATTTGCTTACTTCTGCATATTGGCCTAAATCTTTTATATATGCTTCCACTGGAAGCTCTTTTAATAAAATACCTCCAAACCCATTCTGGATTTTTTCTAGTTTAAGTATGCTTTTAGCATTAACAAGCATTGGAATCTTATCATATTTGTCAAAGTATGAGCTATCAATTTCTCTATATGTAATCACTTTTTTACCTCCACCAATAAAGTTAGTGTGCCAACAATGACATTAACAACTATAATATATTTGATTAAGGGAATATTACTTTAGTTCTTTATTATCAGTTGTTTTGTTATAAGTTTACTATGACTCATGGTCAAAGTAAGGAACAGTGAGGTTCTTTAGTATCAGCTGTTTTGTTGTAAGCAAGGTCTATATTACTTTTGAGCCTTAACTTTTTAATTGCTGTGAATACACATTTTGCTTCAATCATTGGAAGCAGAATCAAGATTTCATTGGCTAATTATATTAACTAGTCTTATATATTATTTTCCTTTTTTTAATACAAATCTCATAATAGCGAAGAAAGCTACTACTACTATACCGATTCTTGATGCAAAGATTAATGCTAGGCTTATCACAAATAAAAGAATGGCTAGTACAATTTTAAATATCAGCTGTATGGCTTTGAGGATGCCTTTAGGTTCGTTTAGTTGGGTATTTTCAGTGGTTCTTCCAAAGACCTCAGAGTTTATTGCATCCAGTTTAAGTTTAATTTTCTCATTGGAAGGGTCTTCGGCCAATGCTTTAGATAGCTTTTTCCTAAGGTTTGCATATATCTGGGAAAGTAATATATTAGCCTCATTTTCTGGGGGAAAAGTTTTAATGGCCTTTAAAGCCCAGGTTTTAGCTTTATCTAAGGCACCTAATTTAAAATAGGTTTTTGCGACGAAAAGTGGTAGAGCATTGGTATCAGCAGATTCTGGATAAAGATACTTATAGGTTTCCAGGGCTTCTGCAGTCTGATTATTTTCGCAATAGGTAGTGATAACGTATTTTAAAGCAGCAGGGTCCTCAGTATTAATTGTTAAAGCTTTTTCGAAGGAACCATAAGCATTAACTAAGTCTTCATTAAGTAGGTAGATTATACCTTCTAGACGAAATAAGTCTGGATCATCAGTGTAAAGTTTTTTTGCTTGTTCTAGATGATATTTTGCAGCAGAAATATTATTCGCCATGATGTTATCTTGAACTTTTTCTCTATGGTCAAAAAATAATTCATAATCCACACAATCTATAATCCTAAAGTAGGAGTAGTTTAAAGGTATTGGTGTATTTAACTGTTTCTTTATATAATCAACGAAGTCAGACTCATGGGAATAAGTGACCTTAGCTTCTTCGTCGCACCATTTAAAAGTATCCTCAAGAAGTATCCATATGTCTTTTGGAAGGTGGTGATGACTAGAGAGAAAGTCTAGCAACATTCTGCTGAGCACTAGCTTGTTTTCTATAAGCCATAATAAATCGCTGTCTAAGAGAGTTTTCCAATTTCCAATATCAATTCTTGAATAAAAGTCATCATACAAAGCTTCAACCTGAGTTAGGAAATGGGCATTTTGCTCATATATACTTGGAGATTCTTCATGAGGTACTTCCTCCATATGTAAAGGAGAGCCTGGTCCATATTCAATAGTAAACTGAGGGGAAATATCAGTTGTTTTAGTGATAAAATCTATATTTATGGATGTATCATTTGTTTCAGTGGTGGAATCTATATTGACAGATTTTTTAGAGGCTTTTGCATATTTTACAGCGGTATCATAGGCTTCACGCAAAACTTGATATCCTTCAGGATCACTTTCTGGATGGTGAATTTTAAGCTTTTTAGCATAGGCTTTTTTTATTTCTGAAATATCATCGGTAGGTTCAATATCTAAAATGGCCCAAGGTTTCATAAATTCTATAAACCGCCTTTCAATCTATATAATGATGTAGTACTTCTTTGGTTAATGTGGTGTGTTATTATCAATAATTATACTTTTATTATATAAGCTATATTTAATTTGCTTTATCAATTTATTATAACTAATAAAAATGCTTTAGACAATTAATGTATATTAAAGTGTAGGAGATAAGGTTTGCTTTCGGACACAATATTGTTTGTGCTATAATATTGTTACTAAGTTATAAGTAAGATTTGATGAAAAAATATTAAGATAATGAGCATATAGGTTTTGTTTTTATTATAGATGATATGACATAAAAAGCTGCATAAGATACTTATTAAATCTTTTTTAAACTTTACTATTAGTTTATATGAGATAATTTTTAGAATATAAATCTTATTGAGAAGTACAACTATATAAGCAAAAATTAATGCTTTGGTTAGGTTGTTAATGATATTGAAGAACCTTATGGTCAATTTGGATTTAGGGGGGCACAGCTACTTTAGAAAACGAAGTACTGTAGCTTTAAAATAGCTGAATGTGGGTAGCAGACAGGGATTGAAGGGGGAAAATAGATGGTTGAGTTTATGAACAAGACGAGAGAGATTTATTACAATGAGCGGAAAAAAAGCTCTTTTACCTTTAATGATTATAATATACTGTTAAAGCCAATGTGGATGAAAAATTTAAATGATAATAGGTATGCGGCTACATATAAAGATCAGAGCATTTTGAAGAGAAAGGGAAGAATAGCTATAGGAACTATAGTTCAAGCTAACTACAGATTGTTCTCTTTAGAAATTAATAATAACCCAGCGGTTATGGTGTTTTCAGAAGATCCATATTTTGAAGAAAATCCAAAAGCATTAAAAGCTATTGCATCGGAGCTTACTAAGATAAAAGGTAAAGTATGCAATGATGAGAAGCTGCAAGGATTTGCAGATATATTAGATGATGAGATTGTAACCTTATTTAATGCAAAACTTCCTGAAAGTATTACTTTTGGTAAAGAAGTTTACTTAACTACCTTCATGGTTCATAGAGAACAGCTTCCTAACAGGTACATTGATTTTGAATATTTTCCTGTACTGATGTGTCCAGAAAAAACAGAAGCATCTATTATACTTCCAAGCAGATATTGGGCTAGTGAGGTTGGAAAGGAACAAAGAAAAACTAAACTTATTCCGAAAAGAAAACTAAAGAAATTGCTTTATGAAGATCCAATGAGATATATTAATGGCATAGATGCTTATATTAAAGATACAGTAGATAGAGGAATAAGAGCCTCTGAAAAAAAGATGTGGGAGAGAAAGATCTCTTATTATCGCTTCCAAAAGTCAACTGCTCTTATTAATTGCGGAAAATATCAAGAGGCGGAAGATTTACTACGAGAGCTCCTTTCATATTACAATATGAGTAAAGCTGAACAAAATGGAGACATTTTTTATAGCTCTATTCTTATAAACTTAATTAGTCCATTAATTGAACAGGATAAATTTTCAGAGGCTAGACGATATATTTTAATGCTGGAAAAAGCAATATCCAACATAAAGAGTGAAAAGCATATGCAGTCTTTTTATTTATCCTTAGAATATAGGAAAATACAACTAGATATACTAGATGGTGATCTTGAAAGAGGCGTGCATTCCATTAATAAAATGCTTGAGGAAAAGCCTAACGATATTCTTAGAAGTAGTTTATACCTATACTATGGAATCTACTATTTTAAAAAGGGTAATAAGAATTCTGCTTTAGATTATTTTGATAGGACTTTGAAGCTAATAAAAACTCCTGGAATTTTAAAAAAGGTGGAGTACTATAAAAGAAAATGTTAATTCTAAAGATGTACTACTTCTAAATAAAACTGCAAACTAAGTAAAATATCATGAATAGTTAGTGTATAGGGAACCTATATGAAACTTAATTCATAATAATTATAAATTAATGGTTGAAGTTGGTTACCTATAGTATTTTTATGAGTGGTGGAATTTGAATGTAGGCAGATTGCAAAGCCTCACTGAAGAATGTTACTTTAGTGAGGCTTTATAATAAGCCACCTACCTATAATTCTATCCAATACCTTTGGATTAAAGTATCTTCTTCTAAAACTTCATTTTCTAGTATTCCCCCGCAAGCTTTTATGGTTTTTGAGGAAGCAATGTTATCAGCGTCACAGATGAGCAATACCTTTTTAAGGCCTAAATCTGAGCATTTTTCTAAAGCTAACTTTAGCATTTCCTTAGCATAACCTTTTCTACGTTCTTCTTTTTTTACGCTATAGCCAATATGTCCTCCGTAATTGAAGAGGTATTCGTTTAAAGCATGTCGTATATTTATCATTCCTAGTAACTTATTGTCTTCCTCTCTTATGGCTAAGAATAGGCTTGCAGTTATCTCAGTATGTTTTGTAGCTGCATTTTCATTATCCTGTACAAATTGAAGTCATTTTTCATATGTCTCGTAGTCTTATAGATAGGATGATCATGCCAAGCTATCCCCATCCTTAAGAAATTCATTTTTGTACTCTAAAATTTGATTTTTATATTCCAGTGTTGGTGGTAATAATTTCATAACGTGTCTCCTTTATCAACGATATTATTAAAAGTAGTTTTCGTTTAGATTCAGCAGTTATCTATATGCTTGAATATAAATTGAAAAGGTGCGTATTTAATTTTGTATACGCGTCATTGTTTCGATTATAAAGATTTAGCTTGAGTAGGAAAGGTATAAATTAAATTTCCTTTGCCATAGCCTTTAATATTATCGCTATATTCATGTCTTCCTGAAGAAGAAGCTTTTCTATCAATGAAATACCATACTCTTTTGTTGATAGGAGTATCTATTATTGTAGCATTTTTCTCGTCAACTGTAATTTTATCTATATCAGAATCTTCAACAACTCCTACGGTTAGGCCAAACTCCTGCATGTTAGACCAAGCCCAATAAAGCTTATCTTTATATTGGGAAGCTGTTGTTTGATCCAGTTGATAACTGCCACCTTTACTTAGAACTATCCAATTATCCTTTGATTTTCTTTTTACTAGTCCATAGCATAATATATTTTCATTGCTCTTATAAAATACTAATTTCTCATCTTTAGGAAGATCGACTGTAGATAGTATTTGGGATAAGCCAGCATTACTATGGTTCTTTTCATAGCCTACATTTAAAGCTTTCTCTATAGTTTTTCCACTATCATATTTAGGTGGAATACCAAAGATTTGAATATATAGATAGCAAAGTATTATCATTACACTAACTATGGTCATTAGAATATACTTCTTATTTTCCTTCAGCATAAATTAGCTCTCCTCGTTATCTATTTATGTATTACTCTGTTAAAAAAAACTTGAATTTTTACTAGGCTGTGTTTAATATTATTGTTGAAACTGGATGATTAACCATTCAATCTCAACACAATATTTTAACAAAGTCCCTTATTGAAGGTTGTACTGATAATCAGTTGTAAAACTTTTCTCTTGATTATTGTCATAGATGATTAGATTTAAGCCTTGGGCACTGCCTTGGTATGAAGTTGTAGTTTGCAAATTAGTTTTAAATTGCACATCTAAGCCTTGTAAACTTTTAGCGTGAATGAGAAATTCTCTTGGAGCATTGCTTCTTATGTCCAAAGCAACAACAGGATCTTTGATAATAGAGTTTTCTGGACCAAGGTTATCTGGAACCAGCTTTATATAAATTTTTACATCCTTGTTGCTATAGTTTTTAAATTGAAGATGGGTATTCAATACAACATTGCCAGAGGAGTCCTTGGTAAAATTGCAATAGCTAATATCTTTTCTATAATCTATGGCATTAACTCCCTTTGAGAAGGATTTAGCTGTTTTATCAATGCTGGACTGTATTGATGGAAATATTAATAGTAAAATTACTAATAGTAGAGGAATTCTTTTAATAAATTTTGGATAAATATCATGTAAGTAATGATAAGCGCCGTTATAGCCTATTATTAGCATTGCTATAGAGTACAGAACTGTATAGTGAAAGCCTTCAGTTCCATTAGACCAGGTCTTTAAACCTAATCTTTTTAAGATAATATCCCCCAGTGGTACTGAGTTAGTAGTAGCTAAAGAAAATATCATGCTAAATATAATTAGTGCAACAAAAAGCATACCTAGTGTTTTTTTCTTATTAATTCTTAGTTTCATAGTAATATTCCCCCAATTGTATAAGCTCTCTTTATTTTTTATGAACCGTATATGAAAGTGAAGCCTTCACAGAGTATGATGAAAACCACATTGTTCTTCGTAGGAATTTCCCATAAAGGCTAAAGTTCCCCAAAAGTATAATGGAAAAGCCTTTCTGTTTCATAGAAGTTACATATTAAAGTTACATATTATAGTAAGATATATTACGTGGACATTGAAAATATATCTATGAGAAAAAAATATACAAGTGCTAAGTAAGAGAGTTTAAAGCTTCACAGCTTCAATCAGAAATCTATTTTTAAAACTCCTCTAGGTTTTGAGCTGAAAATTTGAAAATATAAATTTATTATGAAGTAGTGCATCTATACATAAATTACAGTGCTGAAGTTAAACAGCTAAGCCATTTTAAAGGCTAATGAACATACGCTAAGAATTAGTGAGGTTCATAATTGGAAGGGTACTATATGTAAATATAATACAATTATATTATTTGTAGTGATGAAATGGAATACGATGTAAAAATATTCTGCTAAACATAATCTATGGAATAGAATGTGAGAAATAATCTGCTAAACATAATCCGTGGAATAGAGTGTTACAAATATTCTGATAAACATAATCGGTTGAAATTATAAAATGATTTGCTTGCTAAACCTAGTAAAATAAAGGGCTTAATATGTTTTTTAGGTATACAGTAAAAAAGAAAGTTTATTCAATGGTACAATTTTTTTATATAAGCTTGAAAAATTATATATGCAAAAATCTCACTGAAATAGTCGCTTCAGTGAGATTTTTTATTCTTTATAGTGGTTTAAGCACTTTTGTTTTCCTCAGAATTATCTATAACAATTCCGAGTTTGGTTGAGATTATGGTATTGAGTTTATTGATTGAGGCTGTTAGTGAGATGATCTGTTTCTCAAGTCTTATAAGCAGATAGGCACTTATAACAACTGGAAATCCTACATTGGCTACTAAGTTTACTAAATCATTAACCTGAATGTGAAATTCACCTCCATTCATATGGTATATATGCTTAAGGAAAGGGATTGAGGAAAAGTTTAAGATATACTAAGAAATGCTTTGGATACTTGGCGTCACTTTTCTACTGTATAGGAGAGTATAATTTTTTTTGTTAGCTAAGCCTAGTAATATTAAGGCTTTGTAGTAGCTATTTAGGTTAAACAGTAAAAAATAAAATTATGTCACCTGCAGAATTTCTTCACATACCTTTAGAAAAGGCAGAGGTGCAAAATAAGCTAATTGAAGGAGATCGCTTCAGCGACTTTTTATAAATACTATCATTTTAAATGGTAAAGCAGTATATACAGAAATGATTTTTACAGGAAAGTAGAAGTGGAAAGAATATTAAATTCCCCAAAGTATTAGCTTTAAGCATATAAGCTAATTAGAAGGGAATGAAGTTGCTTATTTTGCTAGGCATTAAAAACGGAGAAAGTATGTTATCTACTTCAGGTGATTTATGAATCACATATTATATACTTGGCCGTGGACAAGGGACGGCTTAAGGATAGACAACTTCAAATCCAATCTATTTTTAAAGAAGGGAAGGAAATGTTATGATTAATGACTGTATTTCAATTAACTTAGAGGAGGGAAGAAATTTCGATAAGCTAAAGATTGCTTTGGCCATAAGAGATTCTACTTATGAGGATGGGCTTGGTTGTTCATTGCTGGAAAATGAGGTTTTAGAAGATTGTGAAGGATGTTCCTTAAACTATATCTGTCACAAGGTTGAATCTATAGCTAAGGATTACACTGACAAAACAACTAAAGTTATCAGCAGCTTTAATTTTTAAGAATAATTGTAAAAAGGGCAAGCAGTTAGCTTTTACTAGTAACTAAGGTGTTTAAGAATTTTAGATTGTTGGAAATGCAGAATAAGTTCTAGTTCTAAGTAATAATATATCTAAGTTTACTAAACAGGATTATGATAGATTTCATTATTAATCAGTATGTCTATAGGCATAAATTGAGAGAGTGACGGAAGTATTAGGCTTAGTGAAGCTTGAAGGGAGGTGAAGATATGGCAACTTCAATATTGAGTAATAACTCCATGATAATAAAGTACAAGACTGGTACCAATGAAAAAGGCGATGATATATTTAACAGTCAGAGGTTTTCAGATGTGAGGCTAGACATAAGCGATGATGATTTTTATGCAGTTGGAAAGGCACTAGCAGGTCTCATGAGTTCTGATGCTGTTAGTATAAGAAAGCAGCACGACTATTTAGTTGAGGATATTTAAAAGCCTTAAGCTACAAATGCAAAGTCTTGGGTCTTATTATGGAAGTGTTATATGTTGTTTAAGAATTAATTAGGACATCCTTATAGCCTCAATAATGGTGTAGACCTAATTTATTAAGAAAGGAGGTGCCTTTATGGAGGTAAAATACCTTGTACTCGCATTTAAAAACGAAAAGGGAGATAAGATAAATATATCTCTACGTGGAGTAAGGGACAATCTAACACAACAAGAAATATCGAATACAATGGATATGGTGATAAGTAAGAATGCCTTTTCTAGTTCAGGGGGAAAACTGGTGCAAAAGGTTGGAGCACAGATGATAAGTAAGAATGTGGATGAATATAAGGTAGGATAGTTTTTTTGGAGTTAAAGCATAGGATGACAGGCTACCTAATTTAAACAGGGTACTTTAACGGACTTATATAATTTGAAGCCGGTTGAGGGATGACTAACGACTTAATTTTACAGGGTACTTGAAAAGATCACTAAGTTTAAGGACTAAGGTGGTAGATAATAAGTAAGTAGGATAACTATATTTATAAAGTCTGCGGATTTCTCGCCCATAAGGTGGTATATATAATAAGTAAGTAGAGTAGTAGTGATTCTTTTTTTGGGAAAGGACACTACTACTTTTTACTTTATAGATTATATTGGTGAATATATGAATGTTACCAGAAGCTGGGTTAGGATGTTGGCTTTTGATTTTATAAATCATATTAGCGAATCCTATTGAAATTTATTACTTAGAACAGCTTCATTCGCTTCTTTATAAATACTCTTCTTTAAGAATTTGATTTATTTTTTCAGAACTTTCCATAATAAAGTTATCCATTTCTTCTTCCTTAAGGTATATATATTCTCTATCCAAGTTGTCTCTCTCACCACTGTAGAGGTCTATTATATACTCTCGCCTGTTTGAAAAGGCATCCTTGCTGAAGAAGTCTATATAGTGATTTTGAAATCCAACTGCAGACTTATATATAGAAAAAGCCTTGAAGTTAGGATTTTTCTTAAGATAAAGAAAATCTAGGTCATACCAATCTTTCTTTTGTGCCCATATCCAATCATTTCTGTTTTGAGCATATAGAGCTTTAAACTTGTATTTGCAAGGACGAAATATTTGCTTCACCCACAGAATATCAGTTAGTAGATGAGTTAAGTAGCCTAGATAAAAAGACTTTTGCGGTGGGGTGTATTTTTTCCTTTGTTCTAAATTATAGAACTGTTCAACATATTCATCTAGGTGAATATCTTTAAAACCATCTTCATTAGTGGTTTTGAAATGTGAAACATCTCCACTTGGGGTAAAAGCTGACCAATCCTCATTTGGGACACCACTATCCGGTGCTATATTGCCAACTACGAACTCAGTTGGTGAGAGATTGGGGATTTTATCAAGTAAATATTCTGCTACACGAAGATGTACTATCCAAGAAGCCATATGTAATCTCCTTTCTTACTAGCCTTATACACACTGAGAAATTGCTGCATATGTAAAAATTCTTTAAGTGTCTACTTCAGCTCTTCTTTTTGCTGCAAGGTTCACAATAGCTGAGATTATGAATAACACTGATGAAGTCTTTTTCATAGAATCCCCTTAATAAGTTTCTTATATTAAATACGCAAATAATTATAACATATAATGGAATAAAGGAAAAAATTAAAGAAGAAAACCTATAGATATGTATTAATAGAATTGGTAGTTTGCTATTATACCCCAATTCTTTAAATATCATAAGGCTAACCTTCCTTATCAAATTAGATAAATATATATTTAGAGATTCTTTTTGAAATATTGATATGCAAGAATACAAATAGGAGTAAAATATACACACCAGAACTCCAAAGCCAGTACACCCATAGTATAACTGCCCTTTGCAGCTGTGCTAAACACACCAAGTATAGGCATTATAATACAGGATAATGCAAATACTCCATGAATCAATAGTAATGCCTTTAACCATTTATCTCTTTTATTAAAGACTTCTATGGTCAAGCCTACAAAAAATGTGGAAAGTGCCATAAAAGCATAACCATACAAATCATAGTTGAAAAATAAACTGCCCAGGTGCTGATAGTCAAGTATGGCAAGAGCTTCAGGACTTAATTTTGATAAGCGAATAGTTGTTAATTGTGCAAAGTACACCAGTCCAACAAGTACAGCATATACAGAAGAAAAAGCAATTGCAGCATAGCCGGCAGCTTTATTTTCCTTACTGTTTAACGAAGAAAAGGTGCAAATCATTGGAATAAATCCTAAGGAAATAATAATACTGAAGAAATAACCTCCAGCATTTTTACCTACTATCATAGAAATAGCAAAGCCTATGACACCAATTAAAGTGACAATAGCCGAATGCATACCAATTTTTTTATTCATGATACCTCCTAAAAACATAATAAAATTCATATTGTAATAACAGCATTTTGTTTAATTATATTGTATGTGGAAATAAATATCCAATATTTTATATAATTTCATAAAAATTAACTTATGAGATATACAAGAACCTAGAGAAGCTCTAAGAAGATAATGATACAGGTATCTAACTTCAACTGTAATTTATACATGCCTGATAATCCCCAGAAGCCGGTATTATCGAACATTTATAAATTAAGTTCCCGTAAAGGATACCTATAGCATACTACTTCAAAATTATATCTATCAAATGCAAAGCTTCTTAAATTTATTGAAAGTTTTATTTGAGTCTAAGGAATGAAGTGGAATGTCTCTTAAAAGAAATAGATATTCCAGTTTTATAATTTTGAAAATACTAGGAAGCATTTTAGCTATTAATGGCATTCTTATTGATTTATATATTTTACTTTGAGCAGTTACATTCTTTGCTCTCTATTGAAGGGGAACAGCTATATAAAATATAAAGCTGAATATTTAATAGATTTTACAATTATTATCCATATTTTAACATCCGCTTAACCTTGGCATAATATAGTTGGGAAAAATACTTACTATAATATACTTGATGCAGATTTTATAGATGTAGTAGATCTGATTATGAATTAGTAATTAATCAGATTTAAACCTGGTATTATTCGGAAAGATAAATCTATATAATAATAGATTTTGGCAACCTAAAATCTTATAAGTCGTATCTTATAGTTGAAAAAGGTAGAGGTTCTATTAGTTGAATTTTCACTTCCTGGATACAGATGATAGGCTAAAGTTTCTACTTAAGTAGGTTTATGCATCTTAAAAGTAGCATTAATATAGGTTTTATGAAAGGATAAGATTTAAATGGGCTTAAATAAAAGGATAGTTCCACTAGTTTTACTGGCGGCGGTTACCACAAGCTGCTTTACAAGAACCGCTCTAGCTGATGCACCTAATGCACCACAACCGGCAGCTTACGGTTATTATGTAGACTCATGGAAAAATAATACCACTTCTAATATGACTCCAAGTACCAATCCAGCTATTGGGGTGCTTTCAGAATATCTTAAGCTATGGACTCCAGGAACTGCTTGGAATAATGGTACTATACTCAATGCACCAATACTAAATTCAAATATTCAAAAATCTATAGATATTACTAACAACCGTTCTGAAGCTGAAGCTCATCAGGCTTATCTCGATGATCGTAGAAATCAGAGCTATGGCATAATTAATGGACTTGGTAAGTACACTGATGCCTTTATTGCTGGAGCTAATGCGGGAACCTCAATACCTTATGATATTCCTCAGGATGCTACTACAAAAAAATACGATGATAAAGGTAATAGCAATGGAAATTGGGCTGAGACTAATTCAAACCTTGGAAATATGGTTAATTTGGTTAATGTACTTAGAAGTAGTGCTGCTTCAACAACTCCAGCAAAGTCTTACTATCAATATCCACGTCCTTGGCGTTGGAGCACTGATGTAAAAGTATTGCCTACCTTGGAACCAGCTAAGAGCACTACTCCAGAAACTGATGGAGGCTTCCCAAGTGGACATACAAACGCGGCATACTTAGCTGCAATAGGCTTAGCTTATGCATTTCCAGAGCGTTTTCAGGAAATGATTACTCGTGCCTCAGAGTTAGGTTATGATAGAATCGTAGCAGGAATGCATTCACCTCTTGACGTAATGGGAGGACGTATGACTTCTACAGCTATTGCCGCTGCAGCGTTAAATAATCCAGACAATCAAATTGCAAAACTTGCAGCTTATAACGATGGACGTAAGCTTTTAGCACAAAGCAATGCTTCTTCCGTTGATAGATTCAGTGATTATGCTAAGAATAAGAAGAATTATACTGATAGATTAACTTATGGTTTTCCTCAGATTGGGGACAAGAGTAAGGCTATGATAGTGCCAAAGGGAGCAGAGGTGTTACTAGAAACCAGACTTCCATATCTTGATGCAAATCAACGTCGTGCGGTGCTAGCTACTACAGGTGTGCAATCAGGTTTCCCATTACTTGATGATGCTGAAGGATGGGGACGTCTTAATCTTTTCGCAGCAGCAGATGGCTATGGAGCATTATTGGACAAGGTTAATGTAAATATGGACGCTGCTAAAGGTGGTTTCAATGCTTTAGATATTTGGAAAAATGATATTGCTGGAAATGGAAGCTTAGTTAAGAATGGAACTGGTACCTTAAAGCTTATAGGCAATAACAGCTATTCTGGTGGTACAGAAGTGGACAACGGAACTCTAGAAATGGACTCAGCTAATGCCTTAGGTTCTGGTAAGGTCAACAATAATGGTGGGACAATAACTGAAGCTGTAGCTGGTGCTGCAAATATAGGAAGTGAGTTTGATCAAGCACCAAATAGCACACTTGAACTTAGCATAGGTAGCAAGGATGATTTATTAAATATAGCAGACAAAGCTGATCTTTCTGGAAATCTAAAGTTAAACTTTTTAAATAACTATGTACCTCAAGATGGAACTCCTATAATAACTTATAAGAAGGATGGACGTACTGGACAATTTACTTCATTAGTTACAACAGGTCTTCCAAGCAATTATAAGGTTTCACTTGACTATAACGCTGATAATATTAGTCTAAAATTAGTCGATACAAATGTTGTAAAAGTAAACACAATAGCTGTAAGCGGAAAAGATGGAGCTTCTTCAATTACAACAAGAGGCGGTAAGCTACAAATGCTTGCTAATGTAGGTCCAGATAATGCTACTGACAAATCAGTTACTTGGTCAGTTTTAGGAGCAGATGGAAAACATACAGATTTAGCATCTATAGATCAAAATGGTTTATTAACTGCATTAAAGGATGGCAATGTACAAGTAGTAGCAACAGCTAAAGACGGTTCAGGAGTAAATGGACAAACTACCGTTGCAATATCTGGTCAAGCAGTAATTAGTACTCAACCTACAGATAATAGTGGAAATGGTGGAAGCAATGGTAATCCAAGTACTCCATCAAATACTAACACTACAGGAAGCAATACCAATACCACCACTAATAATTCTGGAAGTAATTCAAACACTACAACTAATAATACAGGTAACAATTCAAATTCTAATAACGGTGGAAGCAGCTCAAGTACTATAAATAATACAGTGAATGGTTCAAGTAATAGTACTGGAAGCAATACTGTTAAGACAAGCACTTCATCATTGCCTAAAACTGGAGCAATGATAGATAGCAACCTACTAGGATTAATGGGATCATTACTAGTTGGTGCAGGATCCATAGGTGTATTTAGAAGAAAAAGAAAAGAAGATTAACATTTAGCTAATATTCCCTTAAAGGGAGTTCAGAGTCTGTAGCAACAGCAGAACTGAGCTCCTTTTTACTCTGTAAAATAATATATTATGAAAGATAAAATCTCTGCCAAGTATAATGAAAAGGTTTTTTTTAGGAAGCAAACATGAAATCTAAATCCATAACAAAAGTACAATAAAAAGTTTTATTCTTCCTAGGAAATTATTAAATGCTCTGTTAGCTTAACATACTAATATAAAGCCTTTGAATAGATTTTTAGGAGAAATAATAAAAAAAGAAATATTATTTTTAAACTTTCATGCTAATTCTAGGTATTGTTCTAAATGGCATAAATCTTCAATAAAGAGAAGGAACTATAAAGAGCAAGGATTTATAAGTACAATCTCAGACCACTAATATTAATACAAAGTTAAAGGAATTTAAGATTAGAGAAGTAATTTATGAATTGCTATTATAAATGATTGAATATTTTCGGGTATATTATATATAATTTAGTAAACATCCAAATATCTTGGATTCCTATTACTTGGATGTAATAAATAGGATTGTGGTGATGTATATGGGAAAAAGAAGTAAAATGATAACCACAGCAACGCTATTAATTTTCTGTATTCTATTTATCTCTGTAACTGTCTATATAAAAAGTGGCACATCTAAAAAAAATTCAGAGAATGAAATATATCCTAAAGGAGATATAAGTAACTCAAAGGTGTTCGATAGCTCTCATAATAAAAAAGCAGTTTCATTAAATAAAGAAGATGCCAAATATATACTGCAAACAGTAAAGGACTCTAAAAAAGATTTAGTTACTGAATATGAAGGTGGCTTGGTGGAACTGAATATTTCTTTTACTGATTCGGTTATTCAATTAGTTAGAAAAGATGATGAAACAATATACTACGTTTTCCATAATAATAAGATTAATGGCATATGTTATAAAATCAATTCTAAAAACTTATCAAAGTTTATATTAAAAATCAGCACGCAATGATTATATAATCTAATTTTAGGGGACTCTATGGGTTCTCTTAAAATATAATATATTCACACCATTAGTCTTTAAAATAGTATGAATTTAAAAAGGTATGAAGTGGTGCATCTTCAAATGTAGATGTAGATACCTTTATGAGCTGAGAATTTAACGGTATAAATTCTAAAAAAGCAGTAAGTATTACATCTTTGGGCATAGATGTAGGCGATTTTATAGATTTGGGAAATATAGGTATTAGGCAGTATGTGTGATAGTATTTTCAGTGCCTATATGTATGTATTTAAAAATGTTGTTATCATATAGTTGAGCATTTTATTGTACTAAATAAGCAGTATTTTAGCAGGAAAGCCATTTTAAAAATTCATTTCTTTATGAGCTGAGAATTTGAAGGTATAAGTTCTAAAATAGCAGTAAGGCTATATCTTTGGATATAGATGTAGACTATTTTATAGATTTGGGAAATATAGGCATTGGCCAGCGTATGTGATAGGATTTTCAGTACCTATATATATGTATTTAAAAAATGTTGTTACTGGATAGTCAGAAAAATTATTGGCTCTTTTATAAACGTATGCAAGCTTAGGGGATAAGCATACTTCTAAAACAATATCATTATAAGTTTAAACTAATAGATACTAGTATAACCTTCACCCACATTTTTTAAATACATAGCCATAAGGAGTTAGAATAGTAGTACCAATACCAGTGAAGCATCTAAGAAAATATCATTTACAAGAGAACAATTTAGAAAATACCTATAGGGTTGATTATTATATCAGTTAGAAATCAACTTAGGATTATGCTTAATTTCAACAGTGGCTTTAGGAACTGCCAAAGTTAAGGAAATATGATCGTAAGAAATTATTTAATGAACATTATTCTAATGAGATTTAGTCACGTAATTGCGCCTATAAGCTCCACACACATTTTTTAAATACATAGCCATAGGGAGTTGAAATAGTAGTACCAATACCAGTGGAGCACCTAGGAAAAGCCATTTAAAAGGAAGTATGCAAAGAAGATTCTTATAAGCTCCTCCTTTATATCTAGGAGAGGAATAACTTAATTAGTTGAGAAAATACTTAAAGATTATGGTATATTTAGACATGATAATTTAACAGATAAAAAATAAAAGATATATTCAATAAAGATGGGCAATTCTGTAATATGTTTTGCTTTAATTGTTAAATATATTAATGTTATATATAGGGAACCTTTGCAAAAACTTAATTTATACTTGTTACAAAATCTCGGCTTCTGACGATTTTGTGGCATGTAAAAAATTAATAGTTGAAGTTGTTCATATATAGGTATCCTTTACGAAAACTTAATTTATAAATGTTCGATAATACCGGCTTCTGGGGATTATCGGGCATATATAAATTAATAGTTGGAGTTGGATACCTATATGTATCCTTTATGAAAACTTAATTTATAGATGTTCAATAGTCCCAGGTTATTGGGATTAGATAATCCAGGATTGTGGGGAATATCAGGCATACATAAATTAATAGTTAAAGTTGGATAGCTATACATATGGTAAGTGAGGAGAAAATGTAAGATGCTTATATGTTGTACAAAAAAGTTACAGGAACAGATTGGAGTAAAATGTGAAAATATAGAAGATGGAAATGATTTGTTTTCTTGGACTGCTAATATAGTTATGATAAATAGAAGAAAGTCTGTTGTAGTGGTAAATGATAGCAGTAGATTCGGCTTTATTCTTTATGGGTTGAAAGCAAAGGATTTTAAGAATTTTGACAATGTTGTTATAGATGGAATTAGAAAATCTCTTAGAAGTCAGAAGATAAAAGAAGAGATTATTGAAGCTTATTTAAAAGATGCAGGGAAGGCGGTTTATTCTAAGACAAGAGGGAGAAAATATGTTTCTAGACTAAACACTGTCTGTGAATATTGTCAGTGGCAAGAGAAAAGTATAGATAAAGATAAGGTTTATCAATCGATTATGTCAAGATATATAAATACCGATTATGTAAAAATAGATGCTTCCAATAAATATGAGGAACCTTGCAATTTGCTGATGCAAGATTTTACAAATGCCTATGGGGAAGATATTATCCAATGCGGAGGAATTGAAATATTAGTTAAATTATACTTAGGTAGCTATATAGCAGAGAGAAGAATTGTTACGCCTAATGATATAACCTTTAAAGATTTGCATGCTATAATTCAAAAAAGTATTCCGTGGAATAACAATCATATACATGAATTTATAATTTTTGATGAAAAGGATGAAGATAGGTTAAGAATTGTAAGTAAAGATAATGAGTTTATTGATATGCAGGAAGAATCTAAGATTGCAATAGAATCGCAAGTTTATCTAGCTGATTATGTGGATAAAGCTTTGAAAATATTTTATTGTTATGATTTTGGAGACTATTGGAAGCATGAAGTTGTTATAGAAGGAATTGTAGCTGACTTTGAAAAAAATTATCCAATATGTATCCAGGGAAGTGGAGATGCACCACCAGAGGATGTTGGTGGTGTAGATGGATATCAGGAGTTTCTTAGGGTAATGGCAGATGCAGAGGATCCAGAATATGAGGATTTAATCAATTGGGCAAGATATCAGGGATATGAAAGCTTTGATATAGAATCAGCAAATAGAAGATTAAAATATATGAGATAACAGCAAAAAGAGAGCCTAGTCTCCTGCCATATTTTATTAATATTCATTGGGAAAGGCAGATGCGCAAAAAAGTAGCTGAAGAAGATTTAAAATGTCCTTGACATAGGGGCCATTTTAGGTCGCTTCAGCTACTTTTTTATTTATAAAGGGTATTAAATTAATATTCTAAGGGGTTATAGTTATAGCTAAAAACTAAAAGCTTGTTCTATAGTACAAATACGGAAACTTGTCCTATAATTCAAGTCTAGCAGCTTGTCCTATAGTTCAAACTTAGTAGTTTGTCTTTGGCTTAGCTGGGCACCATACTTTGATGCTAAAGCGATGCCTTTGCTTTCAAATACGTCCTTAGCAACTATGGTATCCATAAGACTGTTGATTTGATCCTTTGTTATATCAGGTTTTACACCTGCTATGCTTAAATTAACCTTGTCCCCAGCGACATTTACGAATGTTAAAGATAATGTATATTCCATGATTGATCTCCTTTCTTTTCCTTTAATTTATTGAAATTAAGTTTAATTGTTTGATGTACCACTTGATTTAAAATTAGTGCTTATAATCTTATGATTAAAATTAAGAAGACTCTTAAGCATAGCTTTTTCAATAAAGTGATACAGTTTTATTGATGATGATTAATTGATTTTTATATTGTGAATTTGTGTTAGTACATTTTGATATATTTCAAAATGTAGTGATTGTTTTAAGCTAATACATAGTAAATATGTGTGGATACTAAATAGAGACTTGCATTTTAAAACGGCTTGCCTACTATTATATAGAACTATGAATTAATTAGCTTATCTATGAAACTAGGCATTAATTAGCTTAGATGCTTCGTTTAGGTAGTAGTCTCTAGTGCCATTTGCCAAAACTGCTTTGATAGCTTCAGCAACAGCGAATACAGACTCAGGAGCTGCTGTATTCTTTATTCCAGAATAAGTCTTCTTTTTATAGATTTTTGCTCCGGTTTTATCGGTTCCGCTTTCTACCTCCATAGAAAATGTAGTAGAGTCTAAAACTTTGTTAACTGCCATAATGTTTTCCTCCTTTTTATTATTAAAATTAGAA
Source organism: Clostridium manihotivorum (assembly GCF_004015185.1). Lineage (GTDB taxonomy): Bacteria > Bacillota > Clostridia > Clostridiales > Clostridiaceae > Clostridium_AR > Clostridium_AR manihotivorum. The sequence continues at coordinate 2,456,636 of NZ_CP025746.1, forward strand.
GCGAGAGAGCTTTGAAGTTGTGGACACCTAACCCTTACTACTATACTGAGCTCTAAGCATAGAGGTATTAATAGTTAAAACAAGTGGTGATTGTAAATATACAGCTCTTTACGGTGAAAAAGCCTAAGAATTAAGTGATGAATTAGGTACTGCACTAACGCTTTCAATTAAGATATATGTCAGTACAATAGTAATTTGGAAAAATAATTTTTTTATTTATAGGAAGCCTTTATGTGAACTTAATTTATACATGTTGGTAGTGCTGGAGTCTGGAGATTATCTGGCATGCATAAATGAATAATTGAAGTTGTAGGCTTTTAGCTTACTTCGATTAGTAGTTTATTTATATGTTATAGAATTTATTGTATAATTTACTCATGATATTCAGCTAGAGGGGGACAACAGATGGAGATAACGGAAACTTTTATAAACAATATTAAAGAGAAGGACCAATTGAGTAAGGAAGAAATAAAAAAGATATTCTTACTGGAAAAGAGAGCAATAGAATTAATGAATACTAAAGAGAAGCTAAGTGAAGAGGATACATTGATAGTAGAATTTTTAAAATCAGAAGAGTATTATTCTTTAAAAAGAGGCTTTTATGAAAGTGAGATATTTAAGGCTAAAAAGCACATAAAATATTTTTGGTATATAGCAGCATGCTTGGTAGTTTTGGATTTATTTATGGTATTTTACTCTTTAAACTTTATAGCTTTAGGAGCATTACTATTATTTGGTTTAATTATAGTATTTACTATCCTAAAGATCTTTCTTTTGTTGCTAGAATATAGTTATAGAAATTTAGGGGAAAATTAGATTAATAAAATTTCAGGAAAATGTATTTTCCAGTATATATAGGTTTAACCATAATATTCTTGACAAATAAATTGCTATATGTAATAGTGAAAATAATGTAGATATAACATAAATTTTGTAGAATTGAATAGCGTAGGAGGTTGCGTTACATAGTGGAACATAATACTGTATTTTATAATGAAATCAAGAATGAATTAAGAACTGGAGACCTTATATTATTTCATGGAATGCTAATAAGCAGCGAGATAAATGAGCTTTTGACAGGTAGTCACTGGTCTCATGTTGGAATGGTAGTAAGACCGGAGGATTTAGGTATAAAGTCTACTGACAAATTACTTTTGTGGGAGTCTAATACCTTAGTAAACTTAGAGGATGTTGAGCTAAATAAAACTAAGATAGGTCCTATGCTAGTTGACTTAGAACAGAGACTTATAACAGATTTAAAGGATAAGAAGGATAATATATTCCAGATTCGTTATAATACTTGTGATATAACAGAGGATATGATACTTAAGCTTAAAGCTTTTATAGAAAAAGTTCACTTGGATACTTTTCCTAAAACTGAGTTTGATCTTAAAAAGGAAGTATTTGAAGGTAGGATTTTAGGTAAGGCAGTAGATAATGGAGATTATTTCTGTAGTAAATTGATATCAGATACCTATATTCATATGGGAATATTAAGTGAAAAATATCCACCTAACAGTTATGAACCTAAGGATTTTTCAAATGCAGGCAGCTTACCCTTCATAAAAAGGGGACAACTTGTAGATGGGCCGCAAATAGATGTTTCAGAAAAATAAATATTTTAATACAAGGCTAATTTGGATTATCCTATCATTAGCCTTGGTGATATTTATTTTATTAGGAGTTAGAACACCTAAAAGTAATATACCTAAAGCTGCGCAAGGAAAAATTGATTTAAGTAAATGGAATTTTGATAAAGATGGACTTGCTAGACTTGATGGACAGTGGGAATTATATTATGGTCAGTTAATAGAGCCAAAGGATTTTGATGAAGCTAACTATAATAAAGAAGGAAGAGACTTTTTTAATGCGCCTAATTCTTTCAGTAAAACCCTAAGTAATAATAAGCTTCCAAAGTCAGGTTATGGAACCTTAAGGCTTACAATTAAATTGAAGGATGGCGATAGAAAGTCTTATGGTTTAAGAACTCAATCACTCCTTTCAGCGTCAAGGGTATGGGTTGATGGTAAACTATTAATTACCAATGGTGTAGTTACTAAATCTTCAACAGATGCGGTTGGAAGCTTTGAACACAACATGGCCTTCTTTGAGAATACCAAAAATGAAGTTGAAATTGTTATAGAAACTTCTAATTACAATAATGTCACTGGTAAATTCCAAAGTATAGATATAGGTTATTCACAGGATATAAAGAGGGAATATATTAAAAATGTAGTGCTAGACTCTATTGTTATCGGGGCACTTTTTATAATGAGCATATATCATTTTGCCTTGTATTTTAAGAGAGTTAATAAAAGAGCCCCATTGTACTTTGCTATATTCTGCTTATTTGTTGCCTTAAGAGATACTTTAGTAGGAGAAAGAATTGTTTATAGCTTTTTTCCTAATATAACTTTCGATTTGTTTAACAAGATAGCGTATTTGACGGTTTATTGTCCTTTGCCGTTTATAGTTTTGTTTTTTAAGGAATTTTTCGTTGAAGATCTTTCACCGAAGATAGTATATGGAATAAATACAGTATCAATACTGCTTGCCACAGCAACTATATTTACCAATATAGAAGTGTATGAGAATTTCTTGATAGGCTATGAAGTTTATGGCACAGTTTTACTAGCGTATATTTTATATATTATTGTTAGGGCTGTTATCAATGGTAAAAATGGAGCTCAACTGATTTTATTTGGGTTCATCATTTTTATAATTACTATATTCCATGATATGCTGTTGCATCTTGGATGGCTGCAAGGGAATTCACTTTTGACCTTTGGATTTTTAGTTTTTGTCTTTTCACAGTCATACATGATGGCAGCTGTTTTTTCAGACGCTTATGTTGAGATAGAAAAGTTGCTAGAAGCAAATAAAGAGGTTTATTTAGATGAATTAACAACAATATTTAACAGAAGAGGTTTTTACGAGCATGGAGAAAAAATCTTTAATGAGGTAGCTAGGAAAGGCGGAAACCTTATATTGTTTTATGGAGATCTTAATAAATTAAAGACTATAAACGATTCCTTTGGACACAAGGAAGGCGATGAGGCCATAAGGAGAACAGCTTATATTCTAAAGAGGATTTTTGGAAAAGAAGATTTAGTGGCAAGGATAAGCGGAGACGAGTTTACCGCTATAGCATATGGTAGAGGCTCCTTGGATGAAGCAAAGAAGATCGTGGATAGGATAAGTACTAATTTTTATAAGTATAATTTGGTTTCTAGAAAACCCTATGAGCTTACAATCAGTGTAGGCTACTCTTTATATGATGGTAAAAGTAATAAAAGCTTTGAAGAGTTAATTCATGAGGCCGACAACATGCTTTACCAAGTTAAAAACAGTAGAGAAGGATAGCTTGCTTAGTAAGGTCAAGGTTAATAGAGAAGGTTAGCACTATCGATTAGATCAGAAAAAATAGATAAGGATTACGTTAATTAGATTATAGAAATAGAGAAAATAGAGAGTAATAACATGCTTAATAACAGCACAAAAAATTAGTTAAGGAACAATAAAAATCCTAAAGTTGGATAAACAACAATCTTGAGGACAGAAAAAAGATAGTCTTGAAAGTAGATAAAAAAATCTTCTTTCAAGATTTTTGTGTGCCCAGCATGGGCAACAACTTGGCGGTGAAAGTCCGCTGTGGGCTTGGTAGTGGGAACCACTAGCTAAGGGCAAGGGTGTCCATCGTGAGGTGGAATCTGAAGGAAGCCTAAGGCAAAGTCTCGGTCTGAGGGATACGAACTACATATAAGGCTTACTAGGAACGGACGAGTTTGCAAAACAAAACGAAGTCCAACACTATCCGAATTTCTAGGAGTAAATGTAGCAGATATATGAGATGAAGGTTGTTGTTCTTACCTGGGGAGGTCTGATAGATACATCGCTTACAAAGATGAATTTCTAGGGCGATAACCTACATAGCGATATGTAACTGAACTATCAGAAGTCAGCAGAAGTCATAGTAACTCCGCTAATCGCGATAGCGGATGAAGGACTGAACTTTAAGGAGGTTTTCAAGTTTGAAAGTTTCGAAGAATACTCAAAGATTGCAGAAAACTAAATATTTAGGCTCTAGTGCCCAAGATAGAGTGGAACTCGAAGATAAGCAAAGAGTGCATAGAGAATTCTCGGCAACTCCAAAGGAGAAAAATCAGTGGATTTGAATATGGCTCACTAGAAAGGATATTATCCAAGGATAATATGAACTTGGCTCTTAAAAGAGTAATATCTAATAAAGGTAGCCACGGCGTGGACGGAATGCCAGTTTATGAACTTAAACAATTTCTGAAAACAAACTGGATATCTATTAGAGAGAATATTCTTAATGGTGAGTATAGACCAATGCCAGTTAGAAGAGTAGAAATACCAAAACCTAATGGTGGAACTAGACTCTTAGGTATACCTACAGTTTTGGATAGACTTATCCAACAAGCTATTGCTCAAGAATTAAATAGTATTTATGATAGAAGATTTTCTGAAAGTAGCTTTGGTTTCCGCCCTCAAAGAGGAGCTAAAGATGCAATTAAGAAAGCAGAGCAGTATATCAATGAAGGCTATAGGTGGGTTGTTGATATGGACTTAGAGAAATTCTTTGATAAGGTCAACCATGATATATTAATGTATAAATTATCAAGAAGCATTAAGGATAAGAGAGTATTATCACTAATAAGGAAATACCTTCAGTCAGGAATAATGATAAATGGTGTAGTGGTCAGAAATGAAGAAGGAACTCCTCAAGGAGGACCGTTGAGTCCACTCTTATCTAACATAATGCTAGATGAACTAGATAAAGAGTTAGAAATGAGAGGTCATAAATTCTGTCGCTATGCGGACGACTGTAATATCTATGTTAAGAGTGAGAGAGCAGGTAAAAGAGTTATGGAGAACATAACTGCATTTATTGAACGTAAACTCAAACTTAAAGTAAACAGAGAGAAAAGTGCAGTAGACAGACCTTGGAGAAGAAAATTCTAGGATTCACACTGAACCTAATGTATGGAAAAGCATATGCATCTATATCAAAGCAATCATTAAATCGATATAAAGATAAAATTAAAGAGATACTATCTAGGTCAAAACCGATGACTTTGGAACAAAGGGTAGGAAAACTTAACCTAATTAATGTTGGGTGGATTAACTATTATGGAATAGCCAAATGCAAAGGAATAGTGGAGCACTTAGATATTTGGATAAGGAAAAGATTAAGAATGTGTATATGGAAACAGTGGAAGAAAGTTAGAACTAGATATAAAAACCTTAAGAAGCTGGGACTTGAACACTACCAAGCTATAAAGTTTGCCAATACCCGCAAAGGATACTGGCGAGTAGCAAATAGTGCAATTTTAAACACAACTCTTACAAATAAATTCTTCTCGGACTTAGGCTTAAAAAGCCTAACGCGTCAATATATTAAAATTCATTCAACTTAAAGAACCGCCGTGTACCAGACCGGTACGCACGGTGGTGTGAGAGGACGCTGAATAAAATAATTATTCAGCTCCTACTCGATTTAGTTTTTTTACTACTGAAAATATACGAATTTACAATAGATTATGCCTTATATCAAATGGTTAGTTTACTATGTATAATAGATAATCAAATGAGATATTCCAAAAACAATGAGGTAGATTACAATTGTAAGTATAGTTCTGTTAAATAAAGTTAAAAAAATCTTTGGATTTATTGAGAAAAAACATTCTATATGTAATAGTGGAAATATTGTATAAATAACATAATATTTATGAAAGCTAATTAAATTATTGAAAAAGTGTTACTTTGTGTATACTAGGATGTAAGGTTAATTTAGGTTTTATTATTTATGATATAGTATTATTCTATTAATAATAGGCAAGAACATTTGGGGAAGGACTATTGGTAATGGTACAAAAAAATAATTTGCTTAGAAAAAGAAAAAGTTTAGTGCTTATAGTTTTGTTTTTAATTATATTCATTCTTTTTGGGTTTATTAGTAATGGGAAAAGGGAAATGCCAAAGGCTAGTGATGGAAGAATTGATTTAAGCAGTTGGAATTTTCAAAAAGATGGACTTGCCAAATTGGATGGACAGTGGGAAATATATAGTGGAGAATTGCTAGAACCAAAGGACTTTAAGCAGGGGAATTATAATAAAGCTTCAGTGGACTATTTCAAGGTGCCTAACAATTTTGTTACTACAGCTAAGAACAAAAGTCTGCCTAAATTTGGCTATGCTACCCTTAGGCTAAAGGTTAAGCTTAAGCCTAATGAAGACGCACTTTATGGTATAAAAAGTCAGTACATACTTTCAGCTTCAAAGATATGGATTAATGGACAGTTAGTTACTTCCACTGGAAAGGTAAGCAGGGATGTAGATGGTGCTTTGGGAAGCTTTGAACACCAGATTGCATTTTTCAGAAATGACGTAGTTGAAAATGAGATTGTTATTCAAATGTCCAATTATAATAATGTAACTGGGAAGGTTCAAAACATCTACATAGGTTATAATAAGCAATTGAAAAACGATTATATAAGAAGTGTTGTTTCAGATGCATTTATCATTGGATGTTTATTTATAATGGGTATATATCATTTTGCACTTTACTATAAGAGGCCAAGCAATAAAGCCACATTGTATTTTGGAGTGTTTTGTTTATTGATTGCTTTGAGAAATGCGATAGTAGGTGAGAGAATAATCTTTGATGTATTTCCTAATATATCATTTTCTTTATTTAATAAGCTTGCATACCTCACAGTATATTGTTCGCTACCTTTTATAATAATGTTTTTTAAAGAAATTTTGGGTAATCAGATTTCATCAAAACTGGTAAAGCTCATGAACATTATATCAATAGTTGTCAGCTTGGTAACAATATTTACAAGGATACAAATTTATGATGATTTTCTACTGTATTATGAAATATGGATACTGGCCCTTTTCGTATATATTTTATACATGATTATCAAAGCTGTTATGAATAAGAATCAGGGAGCCTTGATAATATTGTTTGGATTTACTGTATTTTTGATTAGTGTTATACACGATATAATCCTTCAAGCAGGCATAATATATACAAATTCGCTGATACCAGCTGGATTTTTCATATTTATATTTTCCCAATCCTATCTGCTTGCATCAAATTTCTCCGATGCATTTATGGAAGTGGAAAAATTAGTTGAAGAAAATAAGGCAGTGTATACTGATGAACTCACTGGACTTCTAAACAGAAGAGGTTTTTATGAAAGAGGAGAGAATTTTTTCAATGCTTGCCTTAAGAACGGAAGCAGCTTCACATTATTTTACGGTGATTTGAATAAATTGAAGATAATAAATGATACCTTTGGCCATAAAGAGGGAGATGAAGCCATAAAAAGGACTGCATCTCTATTAAGAAGATCCTTCGGAAGAGAAGACATAGTTGCAAGGGTAAGTGGTGATGAGTTCATAGCCATAGCAGTGAATAAATCCTCCCATGATGCTGCAAGAAATCTAATAGAAAATATAAATAATAACTTCCAAGTGTACAATGCTACAGCTAAAAAGCCTTATAAGCTATCTATTAGCTTAGGCTATTCAATATGTACACCTGATGAAAGTACCTATTTTGAAGCAGTTATCAATGAAGCTGATGACATGCTATATGAAGCTAAAGCTAGCAGCGGTAGTATATTAAGATAACTTATTAAGTTGAAGCATTTTAAGGGGATTTTAAAAGAAGTAGCCTTAAGTAACATGGCTTAAAGTAACAAGAAAATTGATTATATGAAAGTAATTATAAAAGTAATTATAAAAAAGTAATTATAAAAAAGTAATTGTAGGAAAAATAATTGTAAGAAAGTAATCATTAGAATATTAAATTATATAAGTAGTGATTATAAGAAAAAAATAAAGCTCTCTTATCCACTGTAATTGGAAACAGCATTAAGGAGTAAATATATTTCGAGTTAAAAAAATCCAAAAATGTAATAAAATATGGTATAATATAATAAGGGAAAGTGCCTAATTTACTACGTTTGCGGGGATGAAATATGGATAAAATGACAAGAAAACAAAAGAGAAAAAAAGAGAATGAAATAAATTATTTCGGAGAATTTTCGAAAATTAAAAACCACTTTTTTAAAGATCTAAATAAAAAATTAGCAATTGTAAAAGACAAAAGAAATCAGAATTATGTTACTTATACACCAGAAATAATACTATTTACGGTAATAATGAAAAATGTTTCAGGCATAGTAAGCATGAACAAAATGACAAAAGATTTTAATAATGACGCCGTAATAGAAAATATTGCGACGTCATTAGGATATGATTCTTTAGAAGAAATACCACATTATGATACAATTAATAACTTTCTAAAAGAGTTAGAAGTAAGTGAATTAGAAAAAATTAGAGACTACATGATAAGAGAACTTTTCAGAAAAAGATCATTAGAGAAATATAGATTGATGGATAAATACTGGTGTATTGCCATTGATGGTTCACAACTATATTCTTTTAACGAAAGGCATTGTGATCACTGTTTAAAAAAAGAATATAAAAATAAAGAAACTGGAGAAGTAGAAAAAACTGTATACTATCATACGGTTTTAGAAGCAAAGTTAGTCTTAGGAGATATGGTATTTAGTATATTAACTGAATTTGTTGAAAATGAGGACGAGAGCGTCAGCAAACAGGATTGTGAAATAAATGCAGCTAAAAGGCTAATGAAAAAATTAAAATACAAGTTTAGAAAGCTAAATATCTGTCTTCTAGGGGATAGTCTTTATGCTTGTGAACCGATTTATGAATTATGTGATGAGTATAATTGGGAATTTATCTTTAGATTTAAAGAAGGAAGAGCCAAAACTCTCTGGGAAGAAATTCAGGTTATAAAAAGCTTTGAAAACAACGAAATTACTTCTACATTGGCTTTTGAAAAACAAGAGTTTAGTTGGGATGCAACTTATATTAATGAAGTCTCATATAAACATAGATTTATTAATACCGTAGATTTTACTGAGACAATTTTTAAGAAATCTAAAGATAAAGACAGCCGTGAAAAAACGACCAAAAACTTTGTTTTTGTTACGAATATACAGATTACCAAAAGAAATGCGTTCAAAATTGTATCTGCTGGTAGAAGTAGGTGGAAAATTGAAAATGAAGGCTTTAATAACCAGAAGAATATAAGATATGACATAGAGCATGCTTGTTGTTTAAATTATCAAGCTATGAAAAACCACTATTTATTAATACAGATATCAGACATATTAAGACAACTGTTAGAAAAAGGTAGCGTAGCAATAAGAGAATTAAAAGTTGGTATAAAAGAAATATCTTCAAGAATATTAGAATCTTTTCGACGAGAACCTCTAATATCTGAAGATATATCACGATTAAATCAACATATAAAAATACGAGACCTATAACAATATAATTTTAACAAAGGTGATGATAAAAAGAAAGACTATGGAACAAAAAAATAGAAAAAATTTTATTGGTTGCAAAGCAACCTAAGATATTATTTTTAAAATTATCGGAATAAAGATATTTTCTTAATTTTCTGAAAAAGAAAAAATCAATTTAAGAAGATTTTCTAAACATAAATTAATTTAATCGTTGATACTGAATTGGAAATGAGAGCTTTTAATACTTGATATTTTCTTGTGTTGCTATTAGTATTTTATTGTTTTCTACTTTATTATTTTCTATGTTCAACACTATACCTTAGAAGAGTACTATTATAATATTATATAATTAGTTTATAAGCCTGACCAATTCAAGCCCGTTTGTCCTTTGTAAATGAATAGCTTATTTCATTGTTAGCTTGTTGAATTGGTAAGCTGTTGGTTTGACAGTTTAACATTTCTAGATAGCAACCTTAGTAGTTACTTTATTTCTACCGTTTTTCTTTGATTGGTACAGGGCATCATCAGCAAGCTTCATTATTTCATCAAAATTACTTAGTTTAGGATCAAATCTTGAAATTCCAATGCTTAAGGTAAAGGATATTGATTTGTCCTGGTAAACTACTGGTCTTTTAGAAATCATATTGCGGAACACTTCTGACAGATTTTCACCATCTTCTAACTCTGTATCTGGAAGAATAACTATGAATTCTTCTCCACCTAGACGGGCTAATATATCTGTTTTTCTAAAATAGTCTTTCATTTGGGTTCCTAAATGCTTTAATACAGCATCTCCTGCACCATGTCCATAGGTATCATTTATTATTTTAAAATGATCTATATCTATCATAAGCAGTGAAAAAGTGGTATTGTAAAGCTTTGCTCTTTCCATTGTAAGCTTGGCTAATTCCTCAAATCGGCTTCTGTTGTACAAATCCGTTAAAGAATCGGTGGTAGCTAATATACTAAGGGCTTCTTGAGCATTTTTTCTTTCAGTTATATTAACCAAATTTATAAGTCTTCCAACTGTACATCCGAAATCATCAGTTATTTTTAGAATTTTTATCTCAAAATATACCTCGCTGCTTCCGCAGATAGATTTTATGTCCTGATTACAATCGCTTTTCAAAGCTTCAATAAAGTCTGGATGTCTATATAGTACATATTCTATAGTTTTCCCATTTACTTGACCTTTCAATTCGCTGAAAATACTCTCTGCTGTAGTGTTGTGATCCATGATTCTGTTAGTGTTGTCTAGTAAAATCATAGCTTCAGTGCTTTTTTCGAACAAAACCTCTCTAGCCAAGGTCTTTAGCCTAAGAAAATCATACTTAAAAAGTGCTACAAGAATTAAGGATAGGGAAAAAGGCAATAATAGTGCTATATAGTTAAGGCCTAATTGCATAGGATTAACTAGTATCAATACCAAACCTATAAATGGTAGTAATGAAGCTAAAATCATAACTTTATAAGTGGATTTTTCAAAAGCAGTAACTTTTTTATAATTTTTCATATATACGTATATTGATACCAGGAGATAAAGCACCATACAAGAATTAAAAACTAAATACCAAGGTCCCTTTTCTAAATATAAAAAGTTCAAGCCCCACAGTTCTTTTAAGGTCATTGATTTGTAAAAATAGTGATGTATTGAATTGGTAAACCTTATGAAGAAAGTTAAAATGGGAATAATAAATATTAACCATGCAACACTTATTTTAAAGGTTCTAATCGTTTTGGTATGGATTAGAGATAATAAAAGCCAGCAACCTGGGTAAAATGGCAGTGCAGTATATTCAATAAGGTTGTAAAATATCATCTGAGGCAATAAGTTACTATTAAGCTCAAGTAAATAACCAAACAGACATATACTTACTAGCAGACACAAGGCTGAAAAAGTTCTTATTAAACAGTTGGTTCCCTTTGAAAATGCATATGTAGCAAAAAGTCCTGCAAGCAGTGCTGCGAAAAAGAAGTATATACTTAGTAATATAAGTTGAAACGGCATATGCATACCCTCTTTCTAATACTATAGACTTATCTAAATTTTATCATTTTAGTACTAGCTAAAGCAATGGAAATAATGTAGAATTATATGGCTTTGGTTAATAAATAAATGAAGTGAATTAAAAAAATACCGAAAAAATAAACAAATTTTACGGTATTTCGACAAAATAATGTATTTTTTTAAAATCATAATATAATATTTGATAGATTAGCATTTTTATTAATGGTAGTTTGCCTTGTTATTTGCAGGTGGGGCCCATGGTTAATATCTTTATCACTTTATATTATTAACATCCTTTAAAATTTTCTCAAGATTGTCTACTGATTCTATTCTTTCATTGCATTTTTCACTATCTGCACAAATGCTAAAACCTATTGACTTGTATCCGCCTTCACCGGCATTTGAGACTTTACAAATAGGTGAAACAAAGATCACTTCATTGTCCACATGAATACAGTTGCACAATGAACATATATTAGCTTTGCTGGAACCGCCGTTGGTTATTCTACAAGCCATACCTATGAGTTTTTCGTCCATATTGTAGGCTACAAATAGTTTGTTGCTAGCTTTGTCCACCCAGCCTAAATACACCTTCTTTGAAGCTTCTTGATTTAATTCTGGTAACTTAAGCTTCTTTTCTTTCTTAAATAACTTGCTTACCTGCGCACTTGTGATTGTAGCCATTCCATAGACATAGTTATCTAAATCAGCTAAATAGCTATCTATTTGAGAGGCTTCCTTTAGTTTGCTTATATTTAGAATTTCTCTTTCTTCCTCAGATAAATTAGTAAATAGATTTAATATTTTATCCTGTGTATAAGCCTTTGAAGCTTCAACAACATTGATATCTACACAAGACTTGTAATTATTGGCCAAGTCGTTTAAGCATCTTTTTATATAATTAAATTGATTTTTCTTTATAAAAGTTTTCATGTAAGTTTTTACCTCATTTCTAAATTTTTAATTTTCTAATAGCTCATATGTATATAGGTATCCTTTAGGAAAACTAATTTATACATGTTTTATGATCTAGGCTTTTGGAAACCAGATCATCACTGGTTCTGGTGATTAGATGATCACGGGCTCTGGTAATCATCAGGCAGGCATAACTTAATAGTTGAATTTGATCCAATAGCTGTAGCCTCATCAATCTACAAATAAAAAAGGCAGTTATCATTGGATTTCCACATGGCAATGATAACATGATTGAAAATGTTACTTCAATCTAATAAATGGTTCTGTATAGATTGTGAGCATATTAGACTTAGGGGGATAATCCTATGAGTGGCTTTATGGATACTGAATATTAGAGGTACAATTAGTTATGCAATGTAAAATATCTTAAGTAATGTATTAGCCTTGGGTATAATTAAACATATGATAAATACTATACAATAAGGGGGCTAGATACTTTATGAAAGAGTTTAAAGTAGAATATTATACAGATAAAGATTATGATTTTATAGACAAGTTGCTTAAGCTTTCAAATGAAAATCATCATATGGGAATAGGGTACCCTAGATGTGAGGATATGAAAGAATTGATATCAGAGGTTGAGCTTTATGACAACAAATTAAGTGAAAGCATATGTGTAATATTAGATGAAGATGAACCTATAGGCATAGGGGGCTTTTTATATACTGAAGGGGAAAATGAAGCCTATTTTGTAGGTCCCATATTAGTTGATGAATATCTTAATAAGGAAAATGTCATGAAAGCTATAAAATTAATATTGGAAAGCAAGAAATATACTTTTGAAAAATTAACAGGGGTATGCACTGATAAGAACCAAGCCTTAAATGGAAGCTATACAGCTATGGGCTGGCAATATAAAACTACGCAAAGGGAAATGCAATATGATATAGATAATACAATAAGAGAAGTTAAGTGGCAAGTATTAGAATTGGACAAGGACGAAGTCTCAAAAAATAATGAGATTTTTTATATTTTAGATAAGACTTTTGATTGGGATGGAGCTAGAGATAATTTTAATGAACTGCTTAGAGATGAATATAAGGTAGGCTGTGTACTGGACAATGAGAATAATATTCTTGGCTTAGTTGTTTGGGCTTACTTAGATAATGTAGACTTTTCAAGACTAGAGTACCTTGTTGTTAATGAAAATCATAGGAAAAAGGGCATAGGAGAAGCTATGATAAATCATGTTATCAATGACTCAAGTAAACATAATATGAAAAGCATATATTTAAGTACTGGAATAAGCAATGAGGCTTTTAAGATTTATACTAAGACAGGTTTTTATGATACAGTGGTGTCAAATATATATGTAAGAAAGTAGTACTTTAACTTTAACTTTAGCTTCAGTTAAATATGTGGTAAAGATATAACACCCATTGAATGATTGGAAAGATGATGTAGTATTAGGCCTTAGAAATGTGAATTTACGTAGTGATTTGAAACATAGTTTATTTTATTAATAGAGAATGAAAAAGGTAATATGGCAGCTATTAAGATAAAATTCTGACAAATTAATTATTATTAATAAAGAATTGTTTGTATAATTGTTTGGAGTGAAATCAAGAGATTGGTTTGATGCTTTATTTTTGCGCAAAAAGATTACTGGAGAAGGATGCTTCAGCAATTTTTTGCGCATTTTTTATGTGGAGGAAGATACTATAGTTTGGGTGTTATGGATAACATTTTTAAGAGAGCAGGGGTGTGGGATACAGTTTTAACTCTATATGCGAATGTATTTAAAAAATGTGGGCGAAGTAATATTAGGATAAATTTAGTATAAGTAAGACTTGAGCCAGCAATTAAAATTATGAATAATTATTTATACAAAAATTTCCTATAACAAAAATTAAATCACAACTAACTTTGAAGAAGATATAGGGAGATTTATTTTTCAAAATGCCTATATGAATGTACTAAAAAAATGTTGTTAGCATTTATTTATTGAAGAAATGGATTAAAAACTTAGCCAGTTGTCAAGAATTTCAATAGTGTATATAGAAATGTTTAATATGAAAATTTTATATGCATTCTAATAATTCTTATTAACTTGTATTGGAGAGTGTTTCCATGGTGAAGTCAAAAAGCAAATCCAGTGATGATAAATTCAATACTGAATACACTTCAAAAGAAGAGTATTACAAAAATAGAAAAGTTGAATGTTGTCCACAATGTGGTAGCAAGACTTTTAATAAACATGGGTTTTACAATCATATTCAAAGATATAAGTGCAGTGAATGCGATAAAACTTTCTCAAATTCTACTAGTTCATTATGGAGTTATTCAAAGAAAGATATTAAGGCATGGACTAGATTTCTTAAATTTACATTAGAAAAGAAATCTCTGAGACTTTCTGCTAAAGAATTGAAAATAAGCTTAACTACTGCTTTTTATTGGCGTCATAAGATCCTTAATAGCTTGACTTTACAAGTAAAAAAGGAAGTCCTAGGGGGAGTCGTCCATGCAGGAAGAGTGCATTGTAAAGAAAGCTTTAAAGGTTGCAGAGACATAAAGAGTAAAGAAATAAAGGAAAGTAAATGGAATATGTGGGATTTGAGAAACCCAAGGAAAAGCATTTGGGTTTTTAGCGCTATTTCAGATAACGGCTGCATGTTTGCAACTTCAGTTAAACCTCATATAAAGATGAAGTTCTTTAAAGAAAAGATATTCTCAAGAGTTGACAAAAAATCCTATATTGTGCCGTATAATCAGGATGGGTACTCAGCTACAATTGCTAAAGAGTACAACGGGAAGAGATTTATGGAAGTTGAAAAAGATCCTAGGATGATATATTTAAGGAGAAATATTAGAGAGTTTATAGCGGTTTTCAGAGGAGTTGCCACAAAATACTTACAAAGATATCTTGAACTTTATGTGTTGGTAAATACCAACGGTGGGCAAAGTTACTTGAAATTAATGAATGAAAATTTTCTAAAAGAGAATAACTTTATAAGAACTTATATTATAAGGGATTCACAAGGATATCTCAGTGAGGCTTAAATATTGGATTAGGTATTCTAGAATAGAAATAGATATAAGTTTTATTACTAAGCGGTATAGATATACAATAATAGCAACATTATTTTAGTACATTAATATAGATAATAAAATGTGGTAGCTAGATACTTGAAAAAATAGAGTGAAGGATTAAAAGAACAGTGTCCATAGTAATAGCAGAAGGTAGAAAATAGAAAAACTCTAAAATAGAAATGCATCAAAATTACGAAGCAAATATATTAGCCATTAACATTGAGCAGCCTCATATCTGGGTTTTATAGCCTTGCATATATACCCACATTGAATAAGGCTATAGCAAAGACAGGCTATCATATATGCCTCTCAATGTAAATGGTGGAGTTAGTTTAATATATCATTGTAGAATAATTGAGCATTTTATAAATAAGATATTCATGCTGAAATAATCATGATCCTTTAAACTATAATCCATATTTAATAGGTTAGAAAAAATATTTAGTGAAAATAAGAGCAAGAATAAAAGTATTAGCAACATTTTTTAAATACATAAGCATAGGCTTCAAAAACAAAGCTATAAGTAGACCATTAACTTGTACAAGCAACTGAAAATTAACAGAGCTATAGAAAATAAACATAACTTTACTTTGACAGTTAAAGGTAGCATAATTACTTAAAAATCAATAGTTAAGGAATGTGTAATTTATATTTTTCACCCCCTTTTTATTCCAATTATGATTTGTACATATTATACTATAATTAGGCTTGCTTACAAGTTGAGATTTTGGGAAAACTTAAAAAGCTACTTTCAAGGAAAGCTTTATTTCATGATTATTGAGCCATTAATTAAAGGATGAAGATACAGTATTTCAATTTAAAATATATAGATAAAAATAATTAATAAGGGGGTGAATTGATGAATTTTTATAAAGCGTTAAAAGCTCATGTAATTATATGTGTAGTAGCATATTTGTCCTATGCTATCACTTGTAGATTTGCTGATAAAAAAATATCAATGCTGAATATTGCCTTAATATTTATAATGTATTTGTTAAGTGGGTCCTTTATGGATAGCAAGGGGGCAGTATTGGATAATCTTAAATCTGTGGCTATAATCTTCGGCATAGGGACAGTGATTTGGATAATAAGTGTTGCTGCAATAGGTTTTGGTTCTATATCGTCAAATTCTAATTGGATAATATATGGCGTTTATACTGCCTATTTCTTACCTTTAATTAATATTTTTAATATAAAAAGTCCTTTTGTATACTTCATTGCAGCATTACTTCCCACATTGCTGATGTGGCTTGGTATAGAATTAAAAGGTGTTATAAGTGGAAAAGATAAGGCTAAGCAATCGTAAATTTCATATTAAGATTTATCCCAATAGAGATCGAAAAGATTATAGAGATATCTATTGGGATATTAATAATTAAATTAGCATATCTATTCAGAGAAACAGATTTTCATTTCTATATATTAAGAAAACTAACTATTCTAATAGTCTTTAGAATTAAACTTTAGCTAATTCTCTATGATTTACTATCTGTGGGGGCTGCTCTAGCCACTTATTCTCAATCAAATAGTTTTAATTATCATATAAAATTAAAGAATTTTCAGTTGGAAAAGTAGTTAATATGTAGTGAATATGCATAATTTGATGATTGCTTTTCTAAAAAATCTAAAAAGAGAAGTCTGAAGTGACTTCTCTTAAAATTTGCAATTAAATAAAAAATGTTATTTTTCTGCTTTAATTAATGCAGCCTTGGTCCATCTTTTTTCTAATGAAATACTTTTAAAACCAGCGTCAGAAAGTAGGGTGGTTTCTGTATCAAGAGCAAGAGGAACATCAATATGAATGGTTCCAAAGGGAACTTGCTGCTTTTCATAGATCTCTTCAGCATGGTTTAGCAAGCTTATTTCAGTAGCTTTGTCATTGCAAGCTGTGTCACCATTGATGAAAGCTCCACCTACTTTTAATGCACTGTATATCTTTTTATATAGCTCTGACTTTTGTTCTAACTTAAAATGATGCAAAGAGTAAGTTGAAAGCACAAGATCAAAACTATTTTCCACAAAAGGAATATCAAAGTATGAACCACAAATTGTATTTAGTGTCACAGCTGGATCCAAAGTTTTTTCCTTCAGTTGCTCTAACATTCCATCTGAAATATCAATGGCTGTAACTGTAGAAGAATGTTTAATTCTCTCTACTTCTAGGCCAGTACCACAGCCAAGAACTAAAATGTTTTTAGGCTCACCACAGTTAATAATCTGCTTTTCTATTTCGTCATAGAACTCACTCATACCAAGATCTTCATAAAAATGCCTGTCATAATTTGAAGCACATTTATTAAAATGCACATCCATATTTTCAACCTCAAACCCCATTGTTTTCCCCCCTTAATTATAAAAAGTAATTTGATGGTTAACTAAAAAATCCATGTCCATGAATTACCGCATTTGACTGTGATAGCAGCATCATGGGTTGTTACTTTAGGAAATTATTACTAAATTATACATCTTGTAGCGGATGGTGTGCAAGCGTTTTGTGAAATTATAGCAAAGCTGCCCCTAAGTTGAAAAATTAAGTCTAGATAAATTTTTATCTGAATATCATTTTTGCTGGGATGATGGTATGAAGAAATAAAATATCTATAAAGAAGTGGAAATTTATGAGGAAAGCTCTTAAATTATATTTCGGTTATATAGCAATGTATTAAAAAAATGTTGCTACAAAAAATGTATATTATGGGGTTTACATATATATCATTTAATGATATATTATATTAAATGATATATCATTAAATGATATATCATTAAATGATATAATTGAGAAGGAGAAGAGGTAGTTTATGCCGAGAAAAGATTCTATAGATATTGGTGAATTAACTGATTCTGCTTTCTACATCTTAGTTAGTGTAATTGAGGAAAAGCATGGATATCTAATTATGAAGGCCATTGAAAAGTTTACTGATAATGAAGTAAGCATTGGGCCGGCTTCGCTTTATACAACCTTGAAAAAGCTTCTATCAGCAGAACTAGTAGAGTTAAGCTTAGCGGTGGAAGAAAATAAAAAGGTGTATAAGATAACGGAAAAGGGACGAGAGATGCTCAAAAATGAGATAAGAAGAAAAAAACAGATGATAAAGTTTGCTGAGAAATTTCTATCTTGTGAGTAAGGAGTTGGAGTTTATGAAAAACAAATATGTATTGAGCGGTGGTCTTGCCTTTAGTGAAGAAGAGGATATGGAAAAGTTTAAGAAATACGCTAGTGAAGGGTGGTTAATCGATGGCTTTGCTTTAGGAATTTTCTACAAATTTAAGAAAGCTGAACCACAGGAGCTTTCATATTGCCTGGATTATCAAGCAGATGCAGATGAAGAATACTTTTCATTATTTGAGGAAGCAGGTTGGAAGAAGGCTTGCTCAGCTGGGAACATGCATATATTTTCAGCTAAGCCTGGAACTAAACCTATCTATACAGACTACAACACAGAAACAGATAAGTATGAGAGTATGAGGATACGAACCAAGAGAGGATCCATCTATTCCTCCATAGCAGGAATACTTTTAATTATTTTAATGATTTTTAGTGTGATAATTTCAAAATATTTATTTTGGCCACTATTTGTTCTTGTGATAATTGATTTGTTTATATTTGTATTTAATTTTATGCCTTATGTTGCCTACAAATATAGGGTTAATCAAATAGAAAGTACTGGGAAGATGAAGTCAGCCACTATGAACAAAAGCTTGGGAATTATTAACACTGGGTTTGCTTTACTTTTTTTAGCATTTACAATAATAAATCTATTTTCTAAGAGAACATTTGGAACAGTATTTTATTTTGCTTTCAGCGCACTTTACTTTAATTTTGGGCTAGGGTATTTTAAAAAATATAAAAAATCTTTGAGATAGAAAGTGTTTAGTGAATTTAGTAAATTAATCACTGTTAAGGGACAATTAGCCTTTATTTGATGAAGGATTAGAATAGTTGAGTTTGTTAGGTGGTAAGTTATGTTGTAAAATAGCTACTCTATATTGTTGAAAGAGAAACAATAATTTAATATAATAGTATTAATGTACCAATTAGCGGGAGGATAAAGCATGAACAAAGGGGAGCAAGTAATAAAAGAATTCAGGGACTTATTTAACAAGATGAGTTCACTTAATAAAATCAAGATGGAAGATATTCTTAAGGATTATAAGTCTTCTGAAGTACATTGCATCGAATATATTGGAGGCAATGTTGATCCTAATGTGACAAAGCTTGCTGAGGCCTTCTATATGACTAATGGTGCTATAAGTAAATTAACCAAAAAGCTCATGAGTAAAGGGCTAATTGAAAGCTACCAAAAGCCAGATAATAAGAAAGAAATTTATTTTAGGCTTACTGAGGAAGGGCAAAAAGTTTACGAAATCCATGAAGGACTGCATAAAGAGTTTCAAGAGCGTGATAAAGTTATATTTGAGAATGTAACTGATGAGCAGTTTGATGGTATGCTTAAATTTATAGAAAGTTATAGTAAACATTTGGACGAGGAAATAAAGAAAAACCATATAAATAATAAGTCAGAGTAAGAATAAGTTATGAGAATAAATTCAATGGTAGCCAACTCAATTGGGAGGAGGTTGCCTTTTTTATTGTAAATTAATCTATAGGTATTATTTACGAAAACTTAATTTATGTATGTTCGATAATCATGGCTTATGGGGGGAAGATGATCCCGGGGGCTGGTGATCATCAGGAATATATAAATTAACAGTTGAAGTTGTATACTTATAGCACGTAAGCAAAGTCTACTAAAAATATAAGTAAAAGTAGCTTGGTTGTATTGTAAGAGAATAAAGTTTTTCATATCTAAGACAACTAATAAATAAGGCTCACTGAAGAATATTACTTCAGTGAGCCTTTGCATTCCTTAATAAATATTTATGATAGAAAAAATAGTAAAGTTTAGCGAAGGTGATAATACTATTGTTTTTTTATTTTTTTGTTGACAAGGAAACAAAAATCATATAGTATGAATGTATCAAATATGTTTCCTAGGAAACAAAAAATAGATAGGAGAATTCAAATGTTCAAATCTAAATCATCTGATCAAAACAATGTAGTACAAACTGTAGATAGACACGCTCTTATATTTGGTCTTATATCTGTGTTCCTATGTGGAATAGGCTTCAGTATCATATCACCTGTAGTTCCATTCTTAGTGAAGCCTTACACAACCAGTCCAGGAGAGCAAGCTATAGTGGTTACACTACTGACTTCTGTTTATGCAGTATGTGTATTTTTTGCAGCTCCAGTGCTTGGAGCTTTAAGTGATAAATATGGCCGTCGACCATTGCTTTTAGTATGCCTTTTAGGATCATCAATTGGATACTTAGTATTCGGTATAGGCGGAGCTTTGTGGGTGCTATTTGCTGGACGAATAATAGAAGGTGTAACCGGTGGTAGCATAAGCACTATCTTCGCATATTTTGCAGACATAATTCCTCCAAAAGAAAGAACTAAATACTTTGGTTGGATAAGTGCAGTTGTAGGTGTAGGGACGGTAATAGGTCCAACCCTAGGCGGCTTGCTTGCAAAGTTTGGTTATTCAGTACCAATGTACTTTGGAGCAGCAATAACTTTAGTGAATGTGGTTTATGGCTACTTCTTTATGCCTGAAAGTCTTGCTAAGAATAATAGACTTCAAGAAATCACTGTAGGAAGACTAAATCCTTTTATACAGCTTGCAAGCATACTTTCCATGAAAAACTTAAATAGACTTCTTATATCAGCATTCTTACTTTGGATACCTAACGGTTCTTTGCAAGCAGTTTTTTCACAGTTCACAATGGATACCTTCAGCTGGAAGCCTGCAATAATAGGACTTATGTTTTCAATAATGGGATTTCAAGATATTGTTTCACAAGGGTTAATCATGCCAAGGCTTTTGACAAGACTTAGTGATAAACAAATAGCAACTCTTGGAATGGTCTCTGAGATGACAGGCTACGGTCTTATTGCGGCATCAGCGTTATTCTCCTTCTATCCTATTTTTATCATTGGAATGTTTATATTTGGCTTTGGTGATTCAATCTTTGGACCTTCATTCAATGGTATGCTCTCAAAGTCCGTGGCTTCTAGTGAACAAGGAAGAATTCAAGGAGGCAGTCAATCTATCCAGGCCTTAGCAAGAATGATTGGGCCAATCATTGGAGGTCAAATCTATGTAGCACTAGGTCATGCTGCACCAGCCTTTATGGGTGTACTTCTTATAGTAGCGGCAATATTGGTTTTAAATAGAAATTCATCTTTAAAATAATTATTAATAATAGGTTAAAGCAATATGGCTTCAGTCTCCAACATATTTTTAGGACTTTGATTTAAGTAAATTCTGATAAAAGTATTAAATAGGTATGTGTCTAAAGATTGATTTAAATAGTTACTACTAAAATACAGATTATACTATGAAGACGAAAATTCATATAAAGCTAGTATTTACAAATAAAATACAAGATCGAATTGAATTATTGCATTGAATAGACAAGTTCTATAGCAGTTTTTTCATACTAATAGGAGTCATGCATCTTACATAAGTCATCAAGGGAGTATAGTACTAACTTTAACTACTATATATGAATGTATTAAAGAAATGTGGGTGGATATTTTCTTTATGGTTGCAGCAGTGAAAGCTATATTAAAAATTTTTAAAACAGTAAATATATATCATAATCTTGAATTAATGAGGAATGTACTTTAGATATCAAAAGTGCTGACAACATTTATTTAATACATACTGATAGAGAGCAAAATTTATATGTATAGGGTAGAAATTAATATTTTTAATTATGCGTTGATAAGGCATTGAACTCCAAGGGGTTTCAGATGCATTGATATTGAATGTTAACCTGAAACAAGCTTTCAATAGAGTATCATACTAATTTTTACTACTATATAGGAATGTATTAAAGAAATGTGGGTGGCATTTTCTTCATAGTTGCAACAGCGAAAGTTATATTTAAGAATAGGCTACTAGTATAAAGTTCCCATAACTCAGCTATTAATTTATACGTGGACGAAAATCCCTATAAGCTATGATTTTGGGACAAGTATAAATTGGTAGGTTTCTATATAGGAATTTTTTATAGGTATCCTACTTAAACCATTAATTCATTCATGCTATAGGAAGTTTGGCAAAGTTTGCTGAAAGTAATGACATCTGCTAATCCAAAGAAACCGGTATCATAAAATATATATAAATTAAGTTTTTTTAAAGGATACCTATAGTAATATTACATTAGGATCTTAGATTAAAAAGTCACATATTTTGGGCATAAAAAATACTAACAACATTTATTTAAAACATACCAATAGGGAGCTAAATATATAATGAGGGTAGATAGGGCTTTTAAGTTACACCTTGCTAAGAAATATTTTTATATATTTTTTATGTGACTTACGATAGCACTTATTAGAATTCGAGTATCTTGCAGTAAAGATTAGGTTGGTTTATTATATATGTAATGTATAAAATTGGGACAAGTACATGAAGTGAAAAGAGCTAAACCAAAAAAACTAGACCAAAAACCTAAAACAAAAACCTAAACCCAAAAGAGTTAAAATAGTTAAAAACCTTTGAAAAAATAATTATATTAATGAAATGATGAGAGGTGTTTTTTATGAAGCCATATGTTTCCCAACCTAAAGGAAGTATGTGTTGTGGCGCCTATTCAATTGCTTATTATTTGTGGGAGAATAATAAGGACACACATATAAATGATAGAACTTTTGTGGATAGTATTTATGAAAGAATACAATTGGGTTTTAATACTGTTGGAATATCAGAAGTGTGCTCGAGTCCACAAAAAATTGCTATGGAATTAAGTGATAATTGGAAATCTCCTTCATTTTTATGTGGATTACCAAATAGCTATCTTGGTTCATTTGCAGAGAAACTTAACATGTCTTGGTTAGACATGGATGTTATGGATAAGGTAAAGTCAGGTGATAATAAGTATGCAATTATTTTGTGTGGCTATGAAAATGATGGGTTAGCATTGCATTATATATTAATCAAATATGAAGATGATACCTTCAAGATGTTAAATTCATCAGCTATATATGGCGATGGAGTTGACAATGTTAATTGGGAAGAATTTATTGTGGAAGCTAATAGAAAAATTACATTAAGCAGATATACTCCATACATTTATACTGGAGCGGGAATTCTTATAGACTGATTATGAATGAAGGATATTTAACTAAAAAAAGCTTCGGTGAGTTCACGAAGCTTTTTTTATATATTTTCCATTGAAGAGTACATCTTTAAATCATACCTATTAAATTAAGCAAATTTCTTTATTGATATGGAATTTATTAAACCAAGAAAGGCAACAGTAAAGCTTACTCCAACTGCAAAGAAAGTAAAATCACCTATTTTTAATAGTGTAATGATAGAAATAATGCTGCATATTATGCCGAATAATGCATAAACCTTCTGATTATGTTTTATGAAGCCTGGCTTATCCTTTATAGTATAAGTTCTACCATTTAGTTTGTAATTATCTAATTTAACTAATTTTGCAGGTTTGAAAGAAGCTATAATTATGTTTACGATGCCTATTATTAAAACCAATGTAGATAAGATGTTAAGAATCATGTCTCTATTCATGTTGTTGGTCCACCTTTCTAGTGTCAAAAATCTCTTATATTCTAATTTAATTATACTAATTATAGCATTAATTTCAATATAATGTATGTAGTTTGGGCGAAATTGGGTGGGTGTTATATATAGGGTTCCATTACGAAAACTTAAGTTATGTATGTTCAAAAATCGTGGCTTCTGAGGATTTTTGCGACATGCATAACTTAATAGTTGAAGTTGGAACCCTATAATAGGTATCTTTACGGAAACTTAATTTATAAATGTTCGATAATACCGGCTTCTGGGGATTATCGGGCATATATAAATTAATAGTTGAGGTTGGTTCCCTATAGGGTTATATTACGAAAGCTTAAGTTACGCATGTTGGAAAATCGTAGTTTCTTGGGATCTTCCAACATGCATAACTTGATAGTTAAAGTTGGATCACTAAATATATTATTATCTATTACCTATTAATTCTCAGTTAACTTCATAGACATTTTCCACGATTTCAGTTATATGTTTATTATAGTTAGACTTTATGTCTTCAAGGACTTGTTTTGATATTTTAGAATGATTGATTTTCACATTCTTTGATTTTAGTATAGTCTCTGCTTTTATAATATCATTTGATGTATCTATAGGAAGAGATTTTGAGCTTTTATCCTTGAAAAGTATTGTGTAGGAAAAATTATAATTATTTTTGTGAACATTGACAGTTAGTTCTGTTTTAATTTCTTTTATTTCTGAGTAAGAATAATGTTTTTCAGAAAAGGTGAAAAAATTATCTACGGCCACATAATCGTCTGTGAAATACACATAGTCCCCCATACCTAAAATATAAAATGGAAATGCTAATATAAAGCAAATAAGCAGCATAGATGTTAGAGGAACAAGGTTTTGCTGTAAGGTACCTGTAGGGAGTTTTTTATATATTGCAACAAAATCATAATCTTTACTATGAAAGAACATCATAATAATACCAACTAAGGGGATGATTATAAAGATTCCTGCGATTACTGCTATCTCTGATTCAGAGGTTTTCAGGTACAGAAGAGCATTGTTTGGAACTATTAGCTTCTCCTGAAGAAAATTTACTAGGAACCAATCAAATATAAGAAGACCTATGAATATGATAAGCATTTGTAAAAGGGTCATGTAATATATAACTTTTTGACCTAAGCTAGGTGTGAGCATTTGTGCTTCAGTTATTGTTTCGAAGGAATTATACCTTTTGTAGATTATGCTTTTATAAAGCATATAGGATACTAAGAAAATCACAACAATATAAATTGTTAGTCCTAATATATAAAGCACTTCTGTCACCTCCATAGTTCTATGGTTAATCTTGCAATATTACAACATATTTAAACCGTGTTATTAAATTAGGAACTCAATAAAGAGTCCCTATATGGCAACTTAATTTAATAAAAAATTACTCTTTTCATAGGAATAAGAGTCACTATCCATTTATAACTAGTGAGTCATCCATTTATGCTTATTACTAAAGGTTTCGAAATCATACTTAGATACATATTCAAACTCACTATCATTCTTTTTTTCATAAGCTTCAGGAGCAATGTATAAAAGCGATTCAAGCTCTAAATCTCTTGGCATCTCACTGGGGGTATTAAGAACTTCATAGTATAACTCTTTGCCGTTTGCAACAACTACGCACCGAGCATATAAAAATAGGTCTTCGGAGAAAGGTTCATCTTCATTTATATATGAATCTTCTCCTATATTCTTTGCATATTGAATCCCATCCAAATCGTAGAGAAGCTTTGATAGGATATCATAAAAGGCAAAAATGTCTTCATTGGGCTTTTTAGATAAGTAATTGATTGCTCTTTTTAGTACTTTTTCATCATCACCAGAGTATCTCCAATCTAACATGGATATTATATTCCAAAATTCATTTTCATCCATAGGTTTATTGTTTATATTCTTTAACATAGAGGACTCCCTCCTTCTTAGTTAATATTGTGATACTAGTTTTTATCTATTGGAATACAATAAAAATTAGTTTGCAAATCTAAATTGTTTTTATCTACACAATTACTTGAAAGATATTAAATTCAACTTACAATATCAGTAGCACGCAACTCTATTTCAGTACCTTCTGGAGCCTTTATTTTAAGGAGAGCTTCTCCTAAAACCTTATAAACTACCTTGCCATTTTTAAGCTTAAAATCGTTATAGCCAAGTGACTTAATTCTTTCATATTCTGCTTCCACATCATCAACCATAAATGCCATATGTACTGGTCCTGCATTTAAAGAATTCCATTTATTAAAGTTATCACCTTCCTTAGGAGTTTGAAGTTCAATCATAAAATCGCCAAGCTTTAACCAGGTATTAAAGGATCTTCCATGAAAGTTTGGAGTTTCGTTAACTATCTGAAAGCCTAAGATTGTTGTGTAAAAATCTAGAGATTCCTTGTATTTTTCTGTTTGAATGCATATGTGATGTACTTTTTTAATACTCATAATTTTCTCCATTTCTCAGTTTATTAGTCAGTAATTATAACAGTTTCAGAGTTTTTATTCAATATATGGAGTAGCTAGTTACTATACATGCACAGGTATTTTTTTATTGTTTAGGAATAAGTTTCATAGCTTATTTAAACAATTTTGCAAATCCAGTTAAAAGTCTTTTAAGGTAGATCTTATTTTTTAGCAAATAGCTAAATTGTTAGTAGAAATTTCACGAGGATTTGTAGTATATAGTTGGACTATCTATATTAAAAATACTTAAAGTTCAAGATAGTACCAACTTATTCCTAATAACCCGTGTTTCAAGCCAATAAATACTCGTTCATTTTCAGAAACTTGGTTGTAAGAATCTTCAGATACTGCAACTACGGAATTGCCATTCATATTGCCCCAAGGA
This sequence comes from Clostridium manihotivorum, assembly GCF_004015185.1. Lineage (GTDB taxonomy): Bacteria > Bacillota > Clostridia > Clostridiales > Clostridiaceae > Clostridium_AR > Clostridium_AR manihotivorum. Next base: position 2,483,494 of record NZ_CP025746.1, read on the forward strand.
GATACTACCACTTGGTCAACATTAATTCTTATCTTTTCACCGCTAGTATAGATCTCTTTATTTATGATTGAGGTAGTGTATAGGGTCGGATTAGAATTATCATATAGATAATTAATATTTGTTATCAAACCAAAAGAATATGATGGAATTGAGATTAGAAGAAAAAATAATGATGTAATATTTTTAAATGAAACATGATTTATAAATATCATGGATAAAGTTAGAATTATACATGTTATGGTAAAGTATATCCAAAATATAGATGTATAAATAGTATTACTACAAATAAAACCTGTAAGACTAATGGATAATGAATTAAGGGAGATTGTTATTCCAACAGAAGGACGAGAACCATCTGTTACAATAAAGCCAACATCCTTATTGAATATAATTAAAATAATAAATCCAGCTAATCCAAAGATTATGCTTATAGTAATGGAAAGCTTAAAAGGACTGGGGTAAAATAGTGCCCACAGTGCTGATAGTACACCAAGGATATTGTAAGATTGCACAATATTATCAATAAAAGCACTTTTATGAATTACTTCTATCTTGTTTTTTCTTCTACCTCTCTTTTTTCTTTTATTTGGTATTTTGAATCACCTACTTTTTGATTGTCTTAAAATTAAGTTATTAAAAAGAATAACTTTCATAAGATAGTATCTTTTATGGTAATCAATATAGATAATAGTAAGATTCCATAATTAAACATATATTTTATTATATATTAAGATGCTTGGTATCATCAAATACTTAGTGTGAACATTTCCATTAAAAATCAAAATGCAAAATATTCTAACTGAAAGCAGGGCGTTTTTTAAAATTCATAACTTCAAAAAGCCCATAAAAATATTAAGATTCTTAAGGATTTCTTACAAATTAATTAAAATCACCAAATAATTACAAAAATAACATATAATACGATTGTATTAGATAAGCATATTGAAGAAAGTCGTTTTATTAATAAGTTGATATAAGATCTATGACTATATTAGCAAAACTTATATAAGGATTTTATGTTGGATAAAGAGATATAGGTATCATTTATGAAAACTTAATTTATGCATGTTATATAATCCAGGCTTATGGGGATTATCGGCCATGTATAAATTAATAATTGAAGTTGGATATCTATAGTAAACAGCTCTAACTGGAGGAATATTTATGAAGTATTCAATTTTAGGATTTAAGCAGGATAAGCTTATGGAATTTGGTCTTGATATCAAGGATGCTGCAATACTGAGGTATTTTGTAGATTTCATGGAAACCTTGAAGATGAGAAGTGAGATTATTGATAAAGAAGTGTATTATTGGGTGAAATATGAGGGCATTATTAACCAGTATCCTATTTTAAAGCTTAATAATGTGGACAGTGTATATAGAAGATTTAAGAAACTTGTTCAGTTAAATATATTGAAGCATAAAACCATTATTAACAATGGAAAATACTCTTATTATACCTTAGGGGATGGCTATGGTGAGCTGCTTTATCAGTATAAGGTAAAGGACGCTATTAAAAGCAATGGAGGGTTTGAGGTTATTGACCAGCAGATAATTGATCAGTGTGAAGCTAATCAGTTTGAGAATTTTTATTTAGATTCTGAGATAGAACAATTTGAGGAAGTAAGCAGAACTAAGGTATTGAATAAACATGAGGAATTAAATAAGCATAAAGAATTAAATAAACATAAGGAATTAAATGTCCATGGGAAATTAAGTGTCTATGAGGAACTAAATAGACATGAGGAATTAGATGTCTATGAGAAATTAAATAGTTCCGAGGAAGTAAATAACTATAAGGAATTGAATAACTATGAGCAGTGGGACAGTTATGAACAATGGGATAGTTACGAAGAATGGGATAGCTATGAGGAGTATGAAAAGCTTAAGGCTTTAGTAGACTTTGATGATTTTGATGAAGTTGAAGCAACGATGGATATCAGTGAGGTATCTTCAAGTAACCTTAATAGTTGTGAAGAACTGGACGTACAAAAGAATGCTAATACAGCAGATTACAATCAAGATTTTAGGCATTCTAAAATAGAAGCTTGTGATGCAGGCTTTGAAAAGTCCAGTAAAATAGATGAAAATCATAATCTCAGCGAGATTACATCGGAATATGACGCTAAGTTAATGGAGATGCTTAAGCATAAGGAACTATATAAGCTGCCTGAAAAAACTGATGACTTTGATTACTTTAATGTGGCGGAGAATATAAGAGCTTTAGAAATTGAGTATAACACCGAAGAACGGTATACAGAGGATCTTGAAATGTATGAGGAAGAGGAGCTTAAGCAAGATAAAATGCTTGATGGATTAAAGCTGATTGCCGATACTAGTGTTTTAGAAGATTTTGATTTTGAAGAGAAAATAAAGCTGTTAAGAGAAGCTTCTAAAGATGAAGAGGCTAAAGTTCAATCATCCAAAGTAGCTGGAAGTTTAGGAAGTTTAGTAGAAGAATATATGTCAAAATTAAAGAGTAAGATAGAGAAAGCCAAAGGTATGGAAGAAAATTCATCTTGTAACGGATTATTATCCATAAGGCATCAGGAGGAAAATCCTACAGAAACAGGATTGATAGTCGGAACAAATGATTATTCTAATAATAATTCTTTTAATAATCTTAATAATAACAATAATAAAGATATTAATGGTAATACAGATACAGATATTTATAAAAATAATAATAAGGATATCAATGATGAAGGCAATAAGAACATTAAAAATAAAAACAAGATGAGTATTAGCAACAAGAGCAACAACAGTAATAACAGTAATAAGAATGATAAAGATACTAATAAGAATTATAAGGTTTGTATTGACAAAGAGAAAAATACTAATAAGAATTACAAGGTCATTGATAATGGGAAAAATACTAATAGGAATTATGAGGTTGTTGACAATGAGGAAAATAATATAAACAGTGAGAGTAATGAAAATAAGACTAATAAAGCTAATATCAATAAAGATAGTAAGGATAATAACAATGAAAGTAATAAAAGTAATAAAAGTAATAACATTAGTGCTAGCAACAACAGCAATAACATGAGTAATAACAACAAGAATAATCAGAGTAATGTAAAAAATAAAAATAGCAGCAATAAAAATAATATCAATATTAACAATAACGGCAATAATAAGAAAATTAATCTTAATAGCATTAGGCTCAATAATATAAACATCTACAAGAAGAAGGATAAGGACTTAAATAAAAGTATCAACGTCTACAAAAAGAAGGATAAGCACTTCAATAAAAGAAATATAGATTACTTCAGTACTGATATGATGAATTATTTAATTGAAGACGAATTGCTTAAAGCAGATGGATATTTTTAAGGTTTTTAGCTGTTATTAGAAGTTTACTTGAAGATAATTAGAAGCTATAAATTTTGTTAACAAGTGGGACAACTATAAGACATAGCAGATAAGTATAATACTTATAATTTATGATAAATAATCTATGATAAATATTTTATGATAAGACCTAGTGCTCGAAGGAGTCTGTTATCAAGTTAGAGCCAACGGGATATCAGATGCTGAGTTTAGATATAGGAAATCTTTAATTTGGGAGGGAAACTATGGATACATTAAGATCAGTACCAAAATCTGAAAATGCAGAGCAGGCGGTGCTTGGATGTATACTTGAAAAGGGTAATGTTGATGAATTAATAGGGGTTTTAGAGGAAAGTGATTTTTATCGAGGAGCTCATAAATTTATATTTGCCTGTATTTTAAACATGTACAAAAAGAATAAGAGTATTGATGTTATTACTGTAGCTGAGGAGTTAAAGGGTATGGACATGCTAACTACGGTTGGTGGAGTATCTTATCTGATGGAGCTCAAGGAAGGGTATATGACTTCAGAAAATATTTTGGACTATGCTGCTATTGTGAAGGATAAAGCTATTAAAAGGAATTTCATAGTTGCCTCTAAAGAAGTGCTGGAAGAGGCTTGTAAGGATAAAATTGCTGCAAGTGAGTTGTTTGTAAAAGCAGAGAATTCAATATTTAACATAAACTACAGCAATGCTAAGAGCTTTCAAACTATAGGCAGCTGCATCGAGGAGTCTATGATAAATATAGAGCAAAACTATGGAAAGGGCGGAGGGTTACTTGGTATATCTACAGGCTTTAAGAATCTGGATAGATATCTAAGTGGTTTTCAAAAAACAGATTTTATAATATTAGCGGCTAGGCCATCTATGGGGAAGACAGCTTTTGCACTTAACTTAGCGAGTAATATATCAGAGCATTCACAAGTAGCTTTTTTTAGTTTAGAAATGAGTAAGGCACAGTTATCTCATAGAATGCTGGCTTCGGCCTGTCATCTGGATTTGACTAGGGTAAGAAGTGGTAACCTAAAGGACAATGAATGGGTAAAGCTAGTGAATGCCAATTCTAGACTTTATAAGAAGGATATGCAGATAGATGATTCCGCGGCCTTAGATGTAAATGAGATAAAATCAAAATGTAAAAAGCTAAAGTTCCTAAGAGGATTAGATGTGGTGATTATTGATTATATCCAGCTTGTAAGGCTTAAGGAGAAAGCCTACTCCAGGGAGCAGGAGGTGAGCAAGGTATCTGCTGCATTAAAGAATATGGCAAAGGAGCTTGATATAACAGTTATAGCCTTGTCTCAGCTTTCTAGAGCCCCAGAACAAAGAGCAGATCACAGACCACAGCTTGGAGACTTGAGGGATTCAGGATCTCTAGAACAAGATGCAGATGTAATAATGTTTCTATATAGAGATGAATACTACAACAAATCCTCAGAGCTTAAAAATATAGCTGAAATACTAATAAGCAAAAATAGAAATGGACAAGTTGGTGGTGTCAGATTCACCTGGATCCCTACAAGCCAGAAGTTTGGAGAGATTGCATCAGATAGTAGAGTGCAGCAGTACAAGAACTACTTGAACTGACAGGGACAGAGGTGGACGAGGGACATGGGGACGGAGCGAAACCACTGAAAAAGTAGCATCTTTTAGACAATAAAAAACGGCTTCTTCAATAAAAATAGATTAAACATCCTTTATTTGTAAAAAACTTCAGTATATCTAATAAAAAGGAGGATACCAGCTTGGCTATCCTCTTCAAATTTACCGCTAATGCCGTTAACCGGGCTTGCATGCCCATGCTTCTTAGACCATACCCTTTGGCACGGTCTAACCCATGAAATCTCTTCATTTCACCATTTTTCCACTCATTACAGGAACGATTTTTATATTTTTCTAGAAAATCTTGAGTCTTTGCACGTTGACTATACTCGTAGTACTCATGTGCATTTACTCCAACTTCTAAAGTTCTTGCTGACACTTTACCATTAATACATTCAGAACGGTGTGGACAATCTTTACATATTTCTTTGTCAAAAGTATATCTAAAACTTTTTTACCACTTTTATTGATTTTTTGCTTTCTTTTTTACTGTATTGTTTCCATATTTACAATACCATTGGTCGGAGTCTTTATTATAATTAAATTTACTCTCATCGATACGATATACAGATTCACTAACAGGTATATAAGCTTCTGCTTGATCTTCTTTAATTAAGTCTAAAATGGGTTTTCTAAAGTATGCTTTATCACCATAAACTTCTTCCGCTTCAATCCCTGCTTCTTTCGTTAGCTCGTATAATTCTTTAAAACCTGTTCCGTCAACATAAGCTCCATCATGTACTGCTACCGCAGTGATTATACGTTCTGAACCTGTAGTCATTATAAATTCTGTCTTGTATCCAAAAAACTATCAGTTTTACTTTTGTTTCCCACTCTTGCATCTTGGTCTACTAATGAACGTACTCCTTTTTGTTGAATAAATTTCTCATCGGATATGATTTCACGAGCATTCTTAATAACCGCTGCGGTAGCAGAAGTATCAGGATTTTCTATATGATTTTCTGCTTTCTCCATAAGATCTTCCAAGTATGCTTTCATTGTTTCTTTGGCTACTTTGTGATCGTCGATTGCTTTATAATCAGGAATGTTTGCATCAACATCCTCAGGTATTGACCCTCTTTCTTCTTCTAGGTTCTTTAGGACTTTTTTTTAGCTAAGTGTTTTAATACTCTCTCAGGAACTAACTTACCTGTATTAGCATGTGTATGAGTAGCATCAATGCTTATACTATGTCCTTTTATAATTCCTTTTTCAACGCATTGTTTTACAACTTCTTTTATGATCTCATCCATTGTAACTTCTTGTAGTCTATGAACTCTAAATTTAGCAAGAAGACTTGGATGCGGAAGTTCCTCTTCTGGGTTTAAGCCAACAAACCACATGGATGCAAGATTTAAAGAAGTTTCTTCTATTATTTTTTCATCCGATAGATTATATAAATATTGTAAAATCAACAATCTTATCATCATTTCCGGTTCCTTTGCGGGACGGCCATAATATTTGCAATAAGAACTTTCAAGAAGTTTATTAACAAAACTAAAATCCACAGCTTGATCAATTAGTTTCAATATATGATTATCGGGAATTTTGTGGTATAATATAGAATATAGACTGTATTGTTTTGATTGATTTCTTAACATATGGTTGAAACCCCCTTTTTGGTTATGGTTGTCGCAATTCCATTATACCATTTTAAGGGGGTTTTTTGTATTTTATTCTACTTTATTCTGATTTATTTTACATATTTTCAAATATTTATAATATGTTTTTCAGTGGTTTCGGACGGAGCTTCTGTCCCAGGTAGATGGAGGGACAGAAGCTCCGTCCCCCTGTCCCTATTAAGTCGCAAACTATAGGCTACGGATAAGATAGAATCAGGGTATATATCACTAATAAATAGAAGTTATTGGAGGCTACAATGTTTTCGTATGATAATATTCAGAAATTTAATGATACTGAGATTCATATGTATAAGTTTATTGTTGATAACGGAGAAAAGATTCCATATATGACTATTCGGGAATTGGCTGAGATGATGCATGTTTCCACATCAACAATCCTTAGATTTTGCTATAAATTGGACTGTAATGGGTACAAGGAATTCAAAGAAAGACTTAAGAAATATTTAAGTAATATAAAGGAAATGCCTCCTCAAAATGATTTAGTTGAGCTGTTAGATTACTTTAAAAGAACTAACACTAATTCCTTTGAGCAGAAAATAGAGCAAGGTGCTGATTTTATTAGAAAAGCGGAAACCGTTATATTTATAGGAGGGGGTTCTTCTGGTACACTGGCCAGATATGGAGCAAGATATTTCTCTAATTTGGGTAAGTTTTCAATTGGATTAGAAGACGCTTATTATCCAATTACAAAAGATATGGCGAGTCCTACAGTAATAATTGTACTTTCAGTTTCAGGAGAAACAAAAGAGATTATTAATTTAATTGACCGCTTCAAAGCTAACAAATGTAATATCTTGAGCATCACCAATCAAACTAATTCCACTATTGCAAAAATGTCAGATTGGAACATCTCTTATAATATGAATATTCATAAAGTTAATGGTGGATATAATGCGACAACCCAGGTACCTGTAATGTTCCTGATAGAAGCATTGGCAAGAAGAATTTAAAGTTTGAGACATCTTGTTACTAGTTGTGTAACAGAATTTTTTTTACACTATTATTAGATGTGGTGGAGAAGGAGGAATGTAATAAATGAAAACAGAATTTGAAAAGTGTATGTCAGGAGAAATCTACAACTGCCATGATGAAGTTTTTCTAGAGTTTAAAAAGAGAACCAGAACATTACTATCCCAATATAATAGCCTTGCTTATGATCTTAAGGAAGAAAAAAGAGAAGTTTTACGGAACCTTTTGGGTAATATAGGTACTAATGTATCGGTGGGTTCTCCATTTATCTGTGATTATGGCTGCAATATTCATTTGGGCAATAATGTGTCTATCAATATGAATTGTACTTTTGTTGATTGTAATAAAATCAATATAGGCAATAATGTTCTTATTGCATCTAATGTACAGATTTATACAGCTACTCATCCGGTAGAATTGGCAGAGCGATTAACCCAGGATTGGAATCAGGAAAGCGGGGAATATTTTTGTCGTACCTATGCACTTCCAGTGACTATTGGTGATGGATGTTGGATTGGCGGAGGCGTAATTATTCTGCCTGGAATCAATATAGGAAATGGCAGTGTTGTAGGAGCAGGTAGTGTTGTAACAAAGGATATTCCTGAAGATTGTGTAGCGGTTGGAAACCCATGTAGGGTAATTCGAAGAATTAATGGAACTTGCAAACATGATTAAAATGGTAGCGTTTGACTTTGACGGAACGGTTGGGGACACAATTCCTATGTGTATCGAAGCTTTTAAAAAATCCGTATCACCTTATTTAGGGCATGACTTAACTATTCAGGAGATTGTACAAACCTTTGGTCTCAACGAGACAGGAATGGTTAAAGCAGTGGTAAAAGACAATTGGAGGTCAGCTCTTGAGGACTTTTATTCATTTTATGAGAAAATGCAGATATATAAAAAACTCAATGAAGAAGGAGGCTTTAGCTACTTTTTTATAGACAGAAATAGCGTATTATAAGTAAAGACTGATTTACAAAATATGTTATAATTAAATTGGTAATAAATTTGTGTAATAGGCAAATAGTAATTTGTTAAACTGATTTTTTATCCATTAAAAGGAGGGCTAGAATGGCTTCTTGGATGGTACATTTACGAATTGCAGATAAATTGCTAAATGAAATATCTAATCTTTCAGCTACTGAGTTTGTAATTGGCAATATAGCACCTGACAGTGGCATACCGAACGATGATTGGTCGGCTTTTACCCCAAGTGGTGATGTTTCGCATTTTAAAACAACAGATATTGATGGTTTAAAAGATATTCATTTAAACGAATATATTGAACAATTTTTTACAGTGGAGCAAAGAAAGAAATATAATACAAAACAGAAATCTTTTTATCTTGGTTATTTAGCTCATTTGTTAACTGATATGATGTGGGCAAATGTAATAGTTCGTAAGCGATGGAACAAATACCGTCATGTAAATAGACCTCTAATTTGATATGCTTTATTAAAGCAATCAGATTGGAGGTTTTAATATTATATCTAAGAATGAAAATTATACTCTCTGGGAGCAGAGAATAAATGAAAAAAATAAAAGCGGTCTAACAATCAAAGAGTGGTGCGAAAAGAATGGAATCAGTAGACATAAGTACAATTACTGGAATCACCTATTGATAAAGAGAAATGAAAAACCTGTTGAAGAGACGACCTTTACTGAAGTTACAACAATTCTTTCAAAACCTGATAATACAAATTCAAACCCAAGTAAATCTGATGATTTTCAGATACTTTATAAAAATATACAAGTTACTGTTCCTAGTAACTTTAATCAAGATTCTTTAGCAGGACTGATGAAGGTTCTGCAAGACTTATGATGAATCATATAGCCGATGGGGCGGAGCACATCTATCTTGCACTCGGTGCCACCGACTTCCGCAAGCAACAAAACGGACTTGCCGCATTGGTTTCATTAAAATTTAATCTTAATCCTTACTCTGGCACAAGTGTTTTCTTATTTTGCAATAAAAGACATAGCTGTCTTAGGGCACTTCGATGGGATAAAAACGGCTTTATATTGGTTACAAAGTTTCTTTGTGATGACATGAAATTTCAATGGCCTAAAACAGAAGGAGAAGTACGTGATATAACAAAACGACAAATGGAATGGCTTCTAGATGGTTTACAAATTGATCAAAAAAAAGCACATCGAGAAAGTATTGATACTGCAGGAATGATTTTCTAAAAATGGCTAAAAAGCTAGTAAAATAGCCGTTTTTCTGGTATAATATAAGTAGTTAATTAACCAGAAAGGAGCCTTGAATCATGCAGTTTTTAGATAGCAAAGAGTTACGAATTAAAGAACTTGAAAATGAAAATAGAAAGCTGCAGGAAAAGGTAACTATGCTAGAGCATGATGTTGAACTTCTCACTCAAGCAGTTTTACATGCATCAAAACAACGTTTTGGAGCATCAAGTGAAAAAACTCCTCAAATAGAAGGACAATATTCTTTTCTGGATGAAATAATTGATCCTATTATAGATGAGGCCAAAGTTATTAATATAAAAGAACATAAACGACCTGTGAGAAAAAAAAGGCGACAGAGAAAAATTGATTAAATCATTACCACATGAAATAGTTGAATGCGTTATTAATGAAGAAGAAGCAGTGTGCAAAATATGCGGAAGTTATCTTAAAGTTATTGGTAAGAAAAAGTAAGATCCGAAATGGAATATATTCCAGCAAAGCTTATAATCAAAGACTATGTTCAATACGTTTATAAATGTACTGAATGTGGAAAAAATGACGTTAATCCATATGATTCTATATATTGTGCACCTGTGCCAGCTCCAGTGCTTACGCATTCCGTAGCATCGCCTTCGATTACAGCGTGGATAATGTATCAAAAGTATATGATGTCAGTACCTTTATACCGCCAAGAAAAAGACTTTAGAAGAATGGGTGCAGAGCTTAAAAGAGATATGATGGCAAACTGGATAATACGAAGCACTGAATATTGGCTAAAACCTCTATATGAAAAGATGCATGAACAATTATTAAAGTGCAGTATTATTATGAGTGATGAAACTACTTGGCAGGTAAACAAAGAGAAAGGTAAGAAGGCATCTAGCAATTCATATATATGGATACATAGAAGTGGCAACTGCGAAAGCTTACCGGTAATTTTATACCAATATACCAGAAGTCGTTCAGGTGAACATGCAAAAAATTTCTTGAGCAGTTTAAAGGGTATCATGTCTCCGATGCATATGCTGGATATGAAAAGGTTGAAGGAATTACTAGATGCTTATGCTTTAGTCACCTACGAAGATACTATCTGGAAGCTATTCCTTTAGATTCTAGAAAAAAAGAGATTCCGAGCTCTGGCGGAGCGGTCGGCAGGGCTTATTGTGATAAACTCTTTAAACTAGAAAGAAAGTGGAAACAGCTATCTCCAGATGAAAGAAAACAGAATAGACTTATCTATAGTGTCCCTATACTGGATGCCTTTTTTGCATGGGCAGAAAAAACATTTACAACACAAGATATGTTGAGAAAGGCTTTAAATTATACACTGAATCACAAAAAATATTTTACTAACTTCTTGCTAGATGGAAGAATACCCCTATCTAATAATTTATCAGAAATCGCTGTAAAGCCTGTAGCAATTACAAGGAAAAACTCATTGTTTTCCGATTCGGTAGCCGGGGCGGAAGCATCCGCAATTGTATTTAGCATTATAAATACAGCTGCAGCTAATAATTTAGATCCATATAAATATCTGCATTATATTTTTTGCCAGTTACCAAATATTAATTTTGCATCGAATCCATGTTTACTTGAAGAGTATTTACCATGGGCGGAGAAAGTACAAGTTCAATGCAAAGCAACTACAACAGAAACTACTCCAAAGGAGGAAAAAACTAGTGAGTCAGCCTAATATAGATTTCATGATGACTATGACCAAGGATTTTCTAAACGAAAAAATTGATGAAATAGCTTATACGCTTGATTTTCCATATGAACTTGAAAAAAGATACAAGAAAATGCACAAAGAAGATGATGATTATGCAGAATTGATTTATGAATGCCTTTATGAAGAAGGCATATGCTTGTTCGATGACCTATCAGATTCGGAATTTAAGAAACTTATTCGAAAACAATATAACTATATAAAGCAAATTGCAAAAGAAGGATTTTATTAAAATATAAGCTTCACAAGTTTTTGTGAAGCTTATATTTTTCAATACGGTATATGTTCCATCGCTTACTAATAGTTCGCCCCTGTATAGATAAATTTAAATCTTTATATGATAAGGACAGGGCAGAGTGGATATGGACATTAAAGAAAGATTGGTATGACCTTGACTTTATGTATATTAAGAAAAATCCTAACTTCAGAGCATTTTCAATTTATAAGAACGCAGATGAAATTCATAATGAGTATATGGATTTTTTTAGTGATGATGCCTTTGAAAACAGAAGAGAATATATATTAAGTTTTTATGGCAGTGAAAAAGATAATTTGGAGAGAGAATATACATACTTAAAAGAAGAAGAGATGGATAGATTTGTTGATGAAAGTGCTGAGAAAATTAGTCAAATGATGAAGGAAGAGTATTTATAGAGTAGGAGTAATAATACAGTTAGGCAAATTATAATTTAAGGTTAAGTGATATAAATAGTAATTTTAAAAGGATGATGGGGGTTATGATAAGAGAAATAGTAAAAGAAGATTTTAGTGGGTTAATGAAATTATATATGCAACTGGGTGATAATCCAATGCCCGAAAAAACGCCTCAAATAATGGAATTATGGAATAATATTTTACAAGATAAAAATCATCACATTATCATTATTGAGAAAGATGGAAAGATAGTGTCTTCGTGTGTTTGTGTAATAATACCAAATTTCACACATTCTCAAAGATCGTATGCTTTTATTGAAAATGTAGTAACTGATAAAGAATATAGGAAAAAAGGATTTGCCACAGCGTGTTTAAATTATGCAAAAGAGATAGCAGTTCAAGAGAAATGCTATAAATTAATGTTACTAACAGGTTCAAAAAAAGAGAGCACGCTAAATTTCTATAAGCAAGCAGGATATAATAATAAAGATAAGACAGCTTTTATACAGTGGATATAAGAAAAATTCCAATTTACATAGGAGATTTAGAGATGAATTTTATAGATAGAGCCTTAGAACGAATCAATGAAATGAGCGCTGATGAATTTTTGCAAGCAATGGCAGATGTATATAAGGAGGCAATAGATAGAAACGAAATTAAAAAATACCCACAATTTGTACAAGATGTGATTTTTATTATTGATTATGATACAGAATTGCAAATGGAAGGACTAGTAGGTTTCTTTAATGATTCAACTAAAGACTATGTAAATGAAACTATTAGTGCATTAAAAAATTGTGGTGCGATAAAAGAGGCTGAAATATTGGAAAAATGTAAAGCGATTAATATTGAGGACTATGATGGCTATCTTGATTTAGAAAATGAGACATACATTAATAATGATCTTGAAGGATTTTGGCAACTTGTAGATAGTTATATTGAAAGAGAGAAGAAAATGTAGGGTTTCATTACGAAAACTTAATAGTTGAAGTTGGGTTCTTATGTGGAAACTTAATTTATACTTGTCCGAAAATCGTGGGTTATGGGGATTTTGTTGCATGTATAAATTAATAGCTGAAGTCAGATACATATATATAGGGGGCATATATCGAAAATTAATAAATGCTTGTCCCAAAATAGCGAGTTATTGGCACTTTCTGGCACGTATAAATAAATAGTTAAGTTATAAAACATGTATATATAATTCTAATTTGACAAGGTAAGGAGTTTACGATGAATATATATGAATTTGGACTGGACAATGAACAAATTCTCATGATGTTTCATGGTGCTTGCATGTCGTGGGATATGTTTCAAGAGACATAGAATAAATTTAAAAGAGAATTAAAATATGAAAGTTCCATGAAACTTATGAAGGACCATAGGGGAAATGGCAAGGAGGAAGCAATTTGAACATTCTATTAGATAAACTTGATTTTAATGAGAGTTGGGCATATGAAGCATTCCGGAAAATAATTAAACCAGAGCATAAGCTTTGCGTTGTTCCTTTCGCTTTTCATGAGGATTGGATAAGAAATGAAGAAGAATGGGAAAAATCCTACAACAAATTAAATGGCGAACATTATAAAAGTACCGTAGCTGCTTTCTATACTTATGGCATAGACGATAAAAATATAACGTTGATAAATTATTTTGTAGATAGTGTTGAGAGCGCTAAAGCAAAGGTTAGAGAAAGTGATATAATATTTTTTACTGGTGGTTTTCCAGATAAAATGATGAATAGATTAGAGGAATTTGATTTAATTGATATTATTGAACAGCATAATGGCATAATAATGGGGTGGAGTGCTGGAGCTATGATGCAGTGTGCAGAATACTATATTTCGCCAGATAACGATTATCCAGAGTTCGTTTATAAGAAGGGACTAAAGTGTATAAAAGATTTTGCGGTTGAGGTTCATTATAAAAACATTGACTCACAAAATAATAGTACTGAAAAATACATGAGAGAAAAAAATAAAATAGTTTATACTACGGAACCTCATAGTGCAATAATTGTTGATGGTGACCAGGTTAAATTGTTGGGCAATGCAAAAATTTATAAAGCATTAAAGTAAATATAAACTTGCGGCTATATTATTGGTGATTAATAGGGCAGAGAATATATATTAATTAGCAACTTTCATAATTAGAAAATTTTATTGCTGAACCTGCAAGATTTATTGGTAAGGTTTTGAGGATAATGCATAAGAAAAATCTAATAAGAGCTATAGATTTCGATTTAGTAGCAAGAGAAAACTATACGCTTCTAGCCTTAACCTTGGAATATGCCCATGCTGTAAATAATGGAGAAGATACAGCACCAGTAGTTAGAAAGATGTTTATACATGTAAGCTTTATATGTGAATACTTAAAAATAAATTAGTTTAGTAAAGAAGGGAAAAGGATATGAAAAAGAGCTTAATTAATTGGTTTGGACTGCTTGGAGTTATTAGTTTTTTGTCTTACACCATAGCAGTTATCTTCTCACCATTGGCATACCCAGGATATAACTGGATGAGCCAGGCAGTAAGTGATCTAAGTGCAAATAATGCTCCATCTAAAATGCTTTGGGAACAGTTAAGTTGCTTATATGGTGTCTGCGGAATCATATGCGTTATGATGATATGCGTATACATTCAAGGGAAGTTAAACAAGCCTTTACGATTAGGCATTTATACTTTTGCCATCATGAGCTTTATTTCAAATGTAGGATACACTTTATTCAGGCTTTCTGATAGTGGCTACGCAGGAACCTTTCAAGATTTTGTGCATGTTTTTGTTATTACTTCATTGGTAGTACTACTTTCAATTGTTTCTTTGCTTTTAGTTATGATAGGAGGATATAAAGAGAAAAAGTACAGATCCTTAGCTGTTTGCGCTACTATTGCACTAACTGCCATGCTTATTGGGGGCGTTGGCACTGCAGTAGTACCAAAAGCATATTTTGGAGTGGTGGAAAGATTTAGTGTTTTTGCAGCCAGCGGGTTTCAAGCGGTTTTAGGAATATATTTGTTTCGGGGAAGAGTGTTTTCTTCATAATATATATTGGTTTTGTTTAGTGATAGATTTGGAGTGAATTAATTCTCTCTAATAAACTAGATTAAGGCGAGGATGAGAAGTGTTTTTTTATTTGGCTAGATTCAAGATAATGCCATAATCTTAGGGAATTCGCAGGTAAAGATTATAGGTTAACAGATAGTGTAGGAATCCACTTCTTATTACTACCTAAGTTTAGAAGATGATAAAGATTATAGAGAAAATGACATAGAGTTATGGTTAATGTTTTTATAAAAGATATATCTTAAGCTACATTAAAGGAGTTGATGAGTTTGGATACAGCAATAGAAAAAGCTGAGCAAAGAATCGAATACTTAAGTAGTGATGAAGAAGCTATGAGAATTTACTATGAGAGAGAAAGATCATTGTATGAAAGAGCAAACATGATTAGTTCAGCAGAAGAAAGAGCTAAATTGCAAATAGCAAAGAATTTATTAGACATATTAGATGATGAAATGATAGCAATAAAAACAGGATTAGATATAGAAAAAATTAAATCATTAAGAAAAGAAAGTTAAAGGATAGGCTTTTTGAGTCTATCCTTAGTTTTTATGAAAAATATCAATTAAAAATTGAATTTGGGAATATTATTGAATTGATTTTATATGATTGAGTATTTACCTTATGGTATGGTGAATCATAGCATAAGTAAATGTGGTTTGTCTGATTGGCATGTATATATCTAATATTAGTCTAATTCAAAATAAATTAATTTATCGCAAATAAAATAAACTATATGTAATATATAGTATTTTTATAAATATCGATTAGTAAAGGTAGCTAAGATTTTGTTATCTTTTTTATTTATACTAAAATATAAGTAGTAGCATAGTTATTAAGGATAAAAGGAATTTAAGTAGGTTTGTAGAACTAGGTCTATATTGAAGTGATAATAAGGCTGATCATGTTAGTTAAAATGGTAGTAATGATTTTTTGTAATTATATTTATAATGGGAAGCTTAGATAAATTATAGCCTAAAATTGAATCTATGACTTGATGAATTATATGTCACTTTTTATGTAACTTATTTTAGATAGAAAGTTTAATCGATAAAAGAAATAAGGAGGTTATCTTATGATAGATTGGAAACCAATAAATGAGAAAGTGGACGGAGAATATTTGGATAATGTAGTAGGAATAATTCCAAGGCACAACTACATTACTGGGCTTAAAAACTATGTGCTTGCAACATTAGAACAATTAATCGGAAATTTGAGTAGATTAAATATCAATGATGACATGATAAAGTTTTTGTGTTCGTCACTGTATTCTGTTGCTCAAAGAGGTAGTGACCGTTATTTTGAAGTAATAAAAGAGGTTCATCAAATTGCTTGTATAGAAGAAAACTTAGAAGACATAATCACAAAAATTAAGAATACCTATCAAAATAATACTCTTACTGATCCTGAAGCCATTATTTTATCAGAAATAGCTTCAATGAATTATAATGAATATTTAATGAAAGGTGATTATCAACGATGTGATTATAGTGCTATGCTTACTTTATCCAAATTGGCATATCAAATTATATTACAAGGTCTAGACAGATACGTTGATCATATTGAAATGTTTGTAGATACAGATGGACTATTGTCATCATGGAAACTTGATTATGCAGAAAAGAAAAATGATAACATATGGATTGAATGGGTGGCGCTTGATAAAGTCGATTTTTATTATTCAATCTATCATACTAACTGTGGCGGTTTATCGGAGAATTCTATGTTGGATTTGGCTTCAGCAGATTCTGTGGCTGAGCAATTTGAAAAGGAGGATGGTAGAAAAACAGTTTCTTATAATATGCCGTTTAAACAATATTGTGGGGTTATTGAGCAAGAAATAAATGAGATTATACAACTCTCAGATATAAAAAATAAGCCTACGCAACATTTGATGTGGTATGATATGAAGAAATTTATTAAAGAAAACAAGATACGATTTATTGAAGGCACATTTTCATTTAACAAAATGCTTCAAGATTTGTATTGGCCACGAAATCTATCATCACACGGTGAAAAAATTATGAAAGAGCAATATGATAAGTTGGTGTATTATAAAGACAGGCAGCTGTTTGAATTGATATCATGTACAAAACTACAACTTCTTGGAAAAAAATTCGAGCCAATCTTACCAGATAGTGAATAGAAAAGGAAGATGTCAGTACCATGAGGATGGTGGCAATAATGACCATATTGGATATTATGAAAATTCTCCTTTGTTTTGCTGGTCAGTTTGACTTCACAGTATCTTTATAACTAAGCAAGAGAAATTTCAATAGGAATTTCAATTATTTATACTGCCTGAAATCTGTGAACTATGCATTAACCTAATAAAGAGAAGTTCAACAAGGTTTAAGGTATATCAATAATATTATTAGATTTTATCAATTGGAAAAAGATGCATTTCTATATAAATTCTATTGGAAAATATTAGAGAAATGGATTATGTTGAAAGAAGGGTACTGTATGCGCGGGACAGATGGATGGAGTTTCAGAATTTCATTTATGTTAAATGTATCATGAATAAAATAGATTCTTACTGATTTGAATTTAGATCGGTTCGCCTCCACAAAAAAATCCACGACAGGTTGTCTTGGATTTTTTTATTGTATTAATGAATACCACAGGTTATGCCTGTGGTTCTAAAAAGCTCATAGCTATGAGTAGAAAAAAATAATACCCCCTGATGTTAGTAGGTTTGCCAACCCCTAACATTTTGAAGGATTTATATACTAAATGGATAATAATAGTTTAGCACATAGCAAGTGGAACTGGAAATATCACATAGTATTCGCACCGAAGTATAGAAGACAAATCATATATGGTAAGATAAAAGCGGATATTGGGCAGATATATATGTTGCAAGATGAAAATTTCGATATGATATTTAGGTAAGAACATCCATTAATATAAGATAACTAAAATATCCAAACTAGAATATAAAATAAAAATTATAGCGAGGTTTTAAATATGGATATTTTGATTCTTAATAAGATTGCTGGGCATGAAGATGATATAAACGAGTTAAAATCAGCTTTAAAAAAGACTAAAAACACAAGGTTATATAAAAGATATTCTGTTTTACTTAAGCATTTTGATGGATTTACAAATAGAAAAATAGCTGAAATGGAGAATCTAGAAGAACATACTGTTTCTACATATATAAAAAATTATAAATCAAAAGGAATAGATGGATTAAATATTGGCCACGGCGGCGGAGCGCAAAAGAAAATCAATTCACTTCAAGAGAAGCTCATTGTAGAAACTATAACTACAAAAACTCCAGAAGATGTAGGCTTCGAATCTAAAATGAATTGGACTATTGAATTAGTGAGGCAATGGGTTATTAAAGAATTTAATATAAATATGTCACATAGAGGAATAGCATATGTACTTCATAGATTAAATTTAAGTTATACTAGACCTACTTACGTCTTAGCGAAAGCTGATAAAGAAAAGCAAGAAATTTTTAAAAGTGACTTTAAAGCTTTAAAAAAATGCCTCAATGGCTTAGTTGATACCATCTTATTTGAAGATGAATCAATGATTAGAGATTATCAAGCAATTCAAAAGAGCTGGTTTATAAGAGGACAACAAAGGAAAATTCCTACGTTCGGTAAAAATGCAGGTGTTAAACTTATGGGAATATTGGATTACGAGACTGGTAACGTATATTGCGAGGAACATGAAAGATATGACGCTAAGATATTTAATGACTTTTTAGAAAACGTACTTAAGCAGTATCCAAAAGGAAAAATTGTTGTGGTATTAGACAATGCTAAGATTCATCATGCAAAGCTGATTCAGCCATTTCTTAATAGAGTTAAAGATAGGCTTGAATTGATGTTTTTACCACCGTATAGTCCAGAAATGAATCTTATAGAGGGGTTATGGGGATGGCTAAAGGCATCTGTTATTAACAATGTCTTTTATAAATCTCTGCCACAAGTTAGAACTGCAATTCAAAAGTTTATAAGTAACATAAATAAGGTTCCTACTCAAACAATAGACAGGCTATGTGTTAGATTGTAGAAACCAATTTGCAATATATATATTAAGAAAATTATATGAGCATAAAGGTGTTGAAATAATCGAAGCAAATGCATGCTAAGACCATATACATATGCTCGTAAGTATACCACCGAAACTTAGTGTAGCTCAGTTTATGGGATACCTCAAAGGTAAGGGGTTACTGATGATTTTTGATATACATGCAAACTTGAAGGATAAGTATGGCAGTAGAGTATTTTGGTGTAAGGGATACTATGTAGATGCAGTAGGAAGAAATAAGAAAGTAATACAAGAGTATATAAAGAATGAGATACAAAGAAGATTTAGCATATGAACAACTAAATTTGAAAGAATACATTGACCCGTTTACGAGTGGTCATGACTATAAGAACTATTTTATTTAGTTAGAGTCATGAATGATAGAGAATATGTATGATAAAATATTATTACGGAGGAAAGATTGGTATGGAGATTTTTTTAGAAAAGGCATTTAATGGAGAGTGTATAAGAATAAGATACGGAGAAAAAACTAAAACAAATATAATTATAGATTCAGGAACAGGGATTTTTGCTAAGACATTTAAAAAGTTAATAGATAAAATTATACAGAATAATGAAGTTATAGATTTATTAATACTTACTCATATCGATGATGATCATATTAATGGTTTTAGAAGAAGTATAAGTAATATAAATGGAAAATATATAAAAAAGATATGGTTAAATGGTGAGCCAATACAGTATTATAATAACCAAACACATTCGCCTAAAAATATAGGAGGATTAGTAGAAACAATAAGAACTAAAGGAATTAATTTAATAACACCAATATTAGGTGGAACTATGGAAAGGATAGGAGAGGCTGATTTAACAGTACTTACACCTAGATATGAAGATATGATTAATGTATCTAGGAAAATTGAAAGATTAACTCCACATGGAGAATGCAATAAATACAGCTTAAGTTTTGATGAATTAAGTATTATAGATGAATATAAACCCGATAATAGCAACACTAATAAAGCATCAATTTCTTTTATATTTTCATATGAATATAAAAATATAGCATTTTTAGGGGATGCTCATGCTGAAGATATTATATATGGGTTGAGTAGATATTGGAACGGTAAACCCATAGATATTGTTAAGCTATCGCATCATGGAAGTAAGTATAATGTAAATGATAAACTTTTAAGTATGCTAGGAAGTCATAAATTCATTATTTCAAAGAAATCAGCAGTTCATAAAGAGACAATTGGTAGATTATTAAGTTATGGAGAAAGTGTGGAGATATATTGTAATTACAAATGGTGGACAAGTGTAAGGTTTTTTACAGTACAGGATAAATCTAAATATTTAGATACTAATAAATTAAAAATGTTTGTTATAGGACAAGATGGAATAGTAATTGAATGATGAGGCGAAAAGTATGAGATATGATGAAGATGTTAAATATCTATCAGTAAGATTAGAGATAGAAAGAGCAAGTGGAGAACAAGAATCTATAGGAAGTGGGATTCTTTGGACACCAAGTAAAAGTAATGAATATACATATATATTTACAGCAGCGCATGTAGTTAATGATTATTTAGATGAAGACGTAAAGTTTGGAGTAAGGTATTATGACGTATCTGGAGTTAGTTCATATGAGAGATTAGAAAAAGAAAACATTGAAGTTCACATGAAATATATAAAAAGAAATGATAATTTTGAAAGAGATATAAACGATATTGCAGTAATCAGATGTAAGAAAATTAACTGTAAAAAAATAAGTTATAATTTTTTAAATCCCATTAATGTGAAAAAGGAATCTAAGTTAATATTCAATGGATTTCCAAAAAAATTATCTGATTTAGAATTTGAAATTAATTGTAACGAATATATGTGTCATTTTGATAGCGTAATCAATGAATCAGAGACCTTTAAGTATAAGTTGGATATAGAAAATGCTTTAGATGTATCTATGAAAAATGATGATTTACTAGGGGTATCAGGATCAGGTGTTTTTTTGAAAAACGGAAGTAGTATTTCCTTAATAGGGATACATACACATGGTGTCGGAGAAGATGTAACAATGAATATGGCAATAGGAATGAGTATCAAGCTTATTTTAGATATATGCTTTAGTAGGGGATGGGAATATCCAATAATTTCAGTAGGTAATATAAATAACTATGAAGATTATATAAGTGATTTATCTATAAATAATAAAAAATTACTTGATGATATAAATTATATAAGTAGAGATATTATTGATGTAGAAAATAAAATAATTGTAAATATAGAAAATATATTAATTGATGAAAGACAATATATATTATTAGATGAACCTGGTAGCGGTAAATCATGTGTAATAGAATCACTTTGTTATAAGATAACTAAGTCTACTTTTAATAAGATTCCTATAATACTGAAGTTGCAAGGATATGGTTTATATTTCAAAGATATAAGAGAAGGAATATTAAAGATACTATCTCAATATAATGAATTATTTAAAATAGATGAGGTTGATAATTTAATTAGAAAAGGTTTATTATATAAATTTCAATAATAAAAATTCATAGTAGAATATTACCAAATATATAAATCGCAAATAAGTGCAAAATAATTACAATAATATTTAAAAGGTTGTGATTTATATGGATAATATTTATTCAAATAATACATTAGAATTAAATGAAAAAATTAATGAATTAAAGTCAATTATGAAGGAAACTAAAAATGTACGAATGTATAAAAGATACCTAGTAATATTAAGGCACTTGGAAGGTGCTTCAAATGTTGATATTGCTAAAATGGTTTCTTTAGATCAACATACAGTCGGAGACTACATTAAAAACTACAAAGCTAAAGGATTGCTAGGCTTAGTAATGAAGCATAGTACAGGAGCTCCCAGAAAATTGAGTAAAGACCAAGAAGCCATGATAGTTGAAATTGTAACAAATAAAACTCCTGACGAAGTCGGGTTTGAATCTAGAAAAAACTGGACTATTGAAATAATTAGGCAGTGGGTGATTAAAACATTTTGTATAACCATGAGTCACAGGGGAATCCATGAAATTTTGCATAGATTAAATCTAAGCTATACAAGACCAACCTACGTACTAAAAAAAAGCTGATAAAGAAAAGCAAGAAGAATTTAAGGTAACTTTTGAAGACCTAAAAAAAACTAATTAATGGGGAGCTAGCGCATCTTCTGTTCGAAGATGAATCCATGATAAGAGACTATCAAGCTATACAGAAAACTTGGTTTAAGAAAGGTCAGCGACGTAAAATCCCAACCTACGGTAAAAATGCTGGAGTAAAATTAATAGGGATATTGGATTATGGTACAGGAAAAGTATATTGTGAAGAGCATGAGAGGTATGATGCAGTTGTATTTGAAAGATTCTTAAAGTGTATACTAGAACAATACCCTACGGGTAAAATCGTAATGATACTAGATAATGCAAGAATACATCATGCAAAACTACTTGAGCCCTTTTTATATGAGAATAAAAATAGATTAGAGTTAGTATTTTTACCACCATATAGTCCAGAACTTAATTTGATAGAGGGGTTATGGGGGTGGCTTAAGTCAAGAATAATTAATAATGCATTCTATCCTACCTTATCTAGGGTAAGCGAAGCAGTGCAAAGGTTTATTACACATATAAATAAAACCCCTACAGAAATCATAGACAGGCTATGCATTAAAATGTAGAAGTTTTATTGAAATATATATAGTAATATTTTTTGATGGCCTAGATGAAGTAAAGCAGGAGTCATATAATAAATGTATATTAGAAATAAAAGATTTATTAAAATACAACAAGAAAAATAAATATATAATAACATGTAGATCCAATAGGTATAACAAGGAATTTGACTTTAATTTAGTTGAAACTAAATTAAAAGAGCTAGATGAATATCAAATTAGAAAATATTTATTTAGGGATCAAGAGAATATATATATCCCTAAATTAGAGAAAAGAGTAATAAATATAGTTAAGAATCCATTATTACTTAGTATATTTTATAATATAATTAAGAATAACTTGAGATACAGACCCAATAGTAGAGTAGAGTTATATAATGAATTCTTACTAACACTAATACATAAATGGAATGAAAAACAATCTAAATTATCAATAAGTGCATATATGAAAATAGAACTACAGAATATTTTTACTCATATAGCTTATAAAACATTTAAAATGAATGATTTTAGTTTAGATTTTTTATATGATTCGATTTTTGAAGTATGTAAAGATAAATCTAAAGTAGAGAACATATTAGATTATATATTAAATTTAGGTGTATTAGAAACTGTTAATAATGATGTAGTATGGTTTAAGCATAAGACATATAAGGAGTATTTTGCTGCTAGATATATAATGAAAATAGTAAAAGACAAATATAATTTTATTAAAGAGATAATAAATGATGATGCGTGGAGTGAAGTATTAATATTTATAGCGGGTATGTTTGAAGATTGGCAAGATCAGGACATATATTTAAATTTATTACTGGATTATAACTTGAAACTATACATACAGTGTGTAAAAGAGAAAAATGATTTATCTAAAAGCTTAAAAAATAAAAGTGATAATGAATTATGTTATATGTATTTAAATATAATGGTGACAACGTATGATAAAATAGTTAACAAATATTTTAGACAAATAAAATATTTATTAAATCCTTTTAGATACTACTCAAACTATAAAGATATGGAATTGGTTATAAAAGGAAGTTTATCGGAACGAAGATATTTATTATATAAATACTCGTTGCAATATGAGGGGGAAAATGTAATTATATGTGATAGTGAGATTGTTAACAAAATAGACTTAGTATCCACAGGTGGAATTACAAGTATTATTGATATTAATTTATCTAACTTAAATTTAGATAGTGCTAGGTATTTAGCATTAAAATCATTAAAAAAAGAGTTATTAAGCATTATGGATAAAAGAACTTTATCTAGTCCTGAACTTATTTGTGAAAGAGTAGAGTGGCTAAAAAGAAAAATAGGAATTGATGATAATAATAAAGTATTAGATATGGTAAAAATCGAGTTAATAAGACATCCAAATGTAAGAAAATATATATACAGAAACGTGGATTTAATAGACTTAGCAAATGCAATAATTTTCTTAGAAAATGAGAATATTAAAATAGAAGATTACACTTTACCAAAAGGAGATATAGATATAGATATAGATAAAAATTCTTATTTTATTTGGCAAGTTTACTCTAAGGAAAGGTTAGTAGAAAGAATAAGTAAATTCTTCGAATTATATAAAAAATCAATTATGTATATATTAGAGAATAGTTTTAGTGGAATAAAGGAATTATTACCATGTTATCGAAATCTACCTTACCAATACACAGTTAAGTACTATTTTAATAAAAATTATCTAGATGGCATAGTAGATAATTATTATAATGATCCAGGTGAATTAAGTTATTACTATGAACCTTGTGAAAGTAACCATGAAGTGCCAAAACTTATTGAATGTACTCAAGATGATTTGAGGAATGATATACATGACATGGATGATTTGGTGAAAAAGTACAGTAATAAAAATTATATGGTAGAAGGTGTTAGTATTACTAATATGGGAATAAGCGAATTATTACATGATGAACAATTGTCGAAATTTGTTCATAATAAGATGAAAAAAGAAATTGAATTTGTGTTTGATGGAATTGATAGTTAATAATGGTCTGTTTTGTAGAATGAAATAGCGAAGATTTTAAAGGTCTAGTTTCGTCTTCACCATAGAAAACCCTAGACAGAAATGTCTATAATTCTAACATTTGTGAAGAAGTTTAGAATCGTAACTAAATGACAATAATTAAACCTAAAGAAAATATAGCACTTGACATAAACGGGTTATTGAGTTAATATTTATAAAAATTGTTATTACTGTGAAAAGGAATAGTAAGTATAGTGATTTCTTATTAGAGAGGGAATGCATGGTGAAAGTTCCTAGGAATTATATACTGAACCAGCCTTGGAGTTCTGTACCGAAATAATAGTAGGCTACAGCGGGGAGTCCCGTTATAGATAAAGAGAGATTATAAGATTACTATGCACAATTTTATAATAATTAGGGTGGTAACGCCAAGAAGGGTCCCTTTCGGACTTTTCTTGGCGTTTTTTTTATATAAAAATCAAAGCTATGTTAAAGTACTGTGTTGAAATTAAGTGGGTAGTTATCCGATGCTTAGATGAGCTTACGCAAAGAATTAATATGATTTTGTCATATTCCATGGCTAAAACTGTAAACTCACTACGTTCGAACAGTACAGTTTCTTAACGCCATTCCATCTGAAAAAATCATTTAATTCTAGTAGCTCGCTCATATAGCATCTCCTTCATAACCACTTAATTTTAACAATATTATTAAACATAGCCAAGTTTACACATAGAAAGGAAGAAAATTATGAGTAAAAATAGTAATAAAAAATTTGTTGAAGCAATAACCGCCATAGATGAGGACTTTGCTAAGTGGTACACAGATATTGTAAAGAAGGCAGAGCTTATTGATTATTCAACGGTTAAAGGCTGCATGATTATAAGACCTTATGGGTATGCAATTTGGGAGAACATTCAAAAATACTTAGATAATAGGATTAAGGAAACAGGCCATGAAAATGTATATATGCCAATGTTCATACCAGAATCCTTATTGCAAAAGGAAAAGGATCATGTAGAAGGATTTTCGCCAGAGGTTGCTTATGTTACTAGAGCAGGAGGAGAAGATCTTGCTGAAAGATTAATAGTAAGACCAACCTCAGAAACTCTATTTTGTGAGCATTATGCTAAGATTATTCAAAGTTATAATGATTTGCCTAAGAAATATAATCAATGGTGTTCTGTTGTGAGATGGGAAAAAACCACTAGGCCATTTTTAAGAACTTCTGAATTTTTATGGCAAGAAGGACATACTGCTCATGCAACAGCAGAAGAAGCAGAAAAAGAAACCATAGATATGCTAAATGTTTATGCTGATATGCTAGAGGAATATTTAGCAATTCCTGTTCTAAAGGGACAAAAGACTGAAAAAGAAAAGTTTGCAGGAGCTAAGGCAACATATACAATCGAAAGCCTAATGCATGATGGAAAGGCACTTCAAAGTGGAACCTCTCATAATTTTGGAGATGGATTTGCTAGAGCTTTTAACATAAGATATTCAGATAAAAATTCTAAGCTGCAATATGTGCATCAAACTTCCTGGGGAGTTACAACTAGATTAATTGGAGCTATTATAATGGTTCATGGAGATGATAGTGGTTTAGTATTGCCACCAAAGGTAGCACCAATTCAAGCAGTTATTGTTCCAATTGCTCAGCATAAAGAAGGAGTTCTTGATAAGGCTAATGAACTGAAAAATAATCTTTCTAGTGTTGTAAGAGTTAAATTAGATGCTTCAGACAAGATGCCGGGCTGGAAGTTCAACGAATATGAAATGAAGGGGATACCAGTTAGAATTGAAATTGGACCAAAGGATATAGAAAACAATCAAGCAGTTTTAGTTAGAAGAGATACTAGAGCAAAAGAAGTAGTTAATTTAAATGACTTGAAGGATAGGGTTTTAGCAGTACTAGATGAGATTCACAATAGCTTATACGAGAAGGCGTTAAAGAATAGGGAAGAAAGAACTTTTGTTGCTAAAACCATGGAAGAGCTTAAAGCTATTGCTGAAAATAAATCAGGTTTCATAAAAGCTATGTGGTGTGGTGAAAGAGAATGTGAAGAAAAAATCAAAGAAGTAGCAGGCTTGACCTCTAGATGTATTCCATTTGAGCAAGAAGAGCTTGATACCAATTGTGTATGCTGTGGTAAAAAAGCAGAAAAAATGGTCTATTGGGGTAAAGCATATTAGCGGGACAGGGGGACGGAGCGAAACCACTGAAAAACATATTATAAATATTTGAAAATATGTAAAATAAATCAGAATAAAGTAGAATAGAATACAAAAAACCCCCTTAAAATGGTATAATGGAATTGCGACAACCATAACCAAAAAGAGGGGTTCAACCATATGTTAAGAAATCAATCAAAACAATACAGTCTATATTCTATATTATACCACAAAATTCCCGATAATCATATATTGAAACTAATTGATCAAGCTGTGGATTTTAGTTTTGTTAATAAACTTCTTGAAAGTTCTTATTGCAAATATTATGGCCGTCCCGCAAAGGAACCGGAAATGATGATAAGATTGTTGATTTTACAATATTTATATAATTTATCGGATGAAAAAATAATAGAAGAAACTTCTTTAAATCTTGCATCCATGTGGTTTGTTGACTTAAACCCAGAAGAGGAACTTCCGCATCCAAGTCTTCTTGCTAAATTTAGAGTTCATAGACTACAAGAAGTTACAATGGATGAAATCATAAAAGAAGTTGTAAAACAATGCGTTGAAAAAGGAATTATAAAAGGACATAGTATAAGCATTGATGCTACTCATACACATGCTAATACAGGTAAGTTAGTTCCTGAGAGAGTATTAAAACACTTAGCTAAAAAAATCCTAAAGAACCTAGAAGAAGAAAGAGGGTCAATACCTGAGGGTGTTGATGCAAACATTCCTGATTATAAAGCAATCGACGATCACAAAGTAGCCAAAGAAACAATGAAAGCATACTTGGAAGATCTTATGGAGAAAGCAGAAAATCATATAGAAAATCCTGATACTTCTGCTACCGCGCTGGTTATTAAGAATGCTCGTGAAATCATATCCGATGAGAAATTTATTCAACAAAAAGGAGTACGTTCATTAGTAGACCAAGATGCAAGAGTGGGAAACAAAAGTAAAACTGATAGTTTTTTGGATACAAGACAGAATTTATAATGACTACAGGTTCAGAACGTATAATCACTGCGGTAGCAGTACATGATGGAGCTTATGTTGACGGAACAGGTTTTAAAGAATTATACGAGCTAACGAAGGCAGCAGGGATTGAAGCGGAAGAAGTTTATGGTGATAAAGCATACTTTAGAAAACCCATTTTAGACTTAATTAAAGAAGATCAAGCAGAAGCTTATATACCTGTTAGTGAATCTGTATATCGTATCGATGAGAGTAAATTTAATTATAATAAAGACTCCGACCAATGGTATTGTAAATATGGAAACAATACAGTAAAAAAGAAAGCAAAAATCAATAAAAGTGGTAAAAAAGTTTTAGATATACTTTTGACAAAGAAATATGTAAAGATTGTCCACACCGTTCTGAATGTATTAATGGTAAAGTGTCAGCAAGAACTTTAGAAGTTGGAGTAAATGCACATGAGTACTACGAGTATAGTCAACGTGCAAAGACTCAAGATTTTCTAGAAAAATATAAAAATCGTTCCTGTAATGAGTGGAAAAATGGTGAAATGAAGAGATTTCATGGGTTAGACCGTGCCAAAGGGTATGGTCTAAGAAGCATGGGCATGCAAGCCCGGTTAACGGCATTAGCGGTAAATTTGAAGAGGATAGCCAAGCTGGTATCCTCCTTTTTATTAGATATACTGAAGTTTTTTACAAATAAAGGATGTTTTATCTGTCTTTATTAAACAACCGGGTTTTTATTGTCAAAAAGATGCTACTTTTTCAGTGGTTTCGGACGGAGCTTATGTCCCAGGCAGGAAAGAGGAGCTGGGACTACTCCCAAGGTTTCTTTCGTATATATAGTGCTTTAGTTATAGATCTAGTAGAATAGGAGTTCAGAAGATTATTTTGATAAGGAAATGTGTAGGGGAGCAGTAGGATTGTTGATGGTGAACCGTACCATAAGTAAATGAGGTTTATAGCTTTAGACATTGATATAACTTGTCTAAGGCTATTTCTATATGTGGAAATACCTTGCCATAAGTAATACTGTACTTACAGAATATGTTATAATGAAATTAAAAAAATTCAGTAATAGGAATAATAATTTGAATTAATTTAGGAGGAATACTATGCATTTGTTTAATGCTAGTTCATTATTTAATGAGAATGCAAAAAAAGAGATATTAAGCGTTGTAAATAATCAAGAAAAATTAAGAAATAAAATAATTGAAGCAAAGAAAAAGCTTTTAAAAATATATAACTTTAAAGCTTATAATGTACCAGAAGATTTTACTACTACTTCTTATATAATAGCATCTAATCATTTAACTGATTGTGATGCTCCGCTAATAATGAGCTATTATTATGAGCTTATGCATCAGGTTATAGATACTTATCCGGAGCTGTTTGTTTTCGCTAAAGAAAATTGCTTTAATGGTGTTTCCATACCTAAAGAATTAATACCCATATTAGAGTTTGAAAATGTTTTTGCAGTTGACCGTAAAAGTTCTGGAGGATCAATTGCGACAATAAGAGTTGCAGAAAAGTGGTTTGCTGAAGGTGAAAAGCCAAAGCATTTTCTGATATTCTATCAAGGAACAATTTATGACATAAATAAAGAGAGGACAGAAGATATTGAGCGAGGAGCATTCTGGTTAGCTAGATTACTGGAGATTCCTGTTTTACCAGCTTTCATCGAGCAAGCTGTTGAAGGCGCTGAGAATCGTTTGGTATTTGGAGAACCAATTTTTATACCAAAAGACTGCCGAAATTTTGATAATCATAAACAATTATGGGTAGAAAGAGTAATTGAAGCACAGAATAAATTAGAGACACTTACAGGGATTCCAGCAAGAGAAGCCGTGATAGATGAAGAACATCAAACGAGAAAAAGATTTAAACCAACTAATTAGGTAAATCTTTAATCTAAAAAAACATTAAAGAAGCGTTACTTACATTTATCATCTCCTTTCATAAGAAGGGGGAGTGATACCATTAACCCACGTTTAATTACTAAATTGTACATTAGAGTTACACAATAGTAAATGGAAAAACCTCACTTGGAGTAGTTACGGTGAACCATATCACAAGTAAATGAGAAAACATCTAAGAAGCAAGGCTGATTTATAAAGAAATATGCTTTCGCACACTGATCACGCGATGCGTATGGTGAGGTTAGAGAAAGACTCTTTTTAAGCAATGGGTGTCATTTTAAACAAGAGTTGATAAATACTTACAAATACAATAATATTAAGTTAGTAATTAATTTTAAGTAATAAGAAATTTGAAAAGTGTATAACACCTAGGTGTATCTATAGACAAACATACATGAAACCTTTCTAAAATTGAAAATCTTTATTTTATTAAAAGGGAGGTGTACCTGGAGAATTGAATAGCATAAGCTGTAAATGCCAAACAAAATATCCTATAGTTTTAATACATGGGACAGGTTTTCGTGATAGAAAATATCTTAATTATTGGGGAAGAATTCCTAAGGCATTGGCAAGCAATGGTTCTTCAATATTTTATGGTTATCAAGATAGTTGGGCAACCATAGAAAATAATGCGATAATGATTAAAAACAGTATTGAAAAAATAATTGCGGAAACCGGGGCTGAGAAAGTTAATCTAATCGCTCACTCGAAGGGTGGGCTTGATTCAAGATATGTTATTTCCAATCTTGATATGTCAAGTAAAATCGCAAGCTTGACTACCATTGCAACCCCTCATCATGGTTCTAAGACAATGGATATAATTTGTAAACTACCGAAAATGCTATTTAGATTGGTAGCTGTGTTTGCAAACTTATGGTTTAGAATGCTCGGTGATGGAAAACCTGATTTTCACAATGTTTGCGGACAATTCACTACATATTTTGCAGAAAAATTTAATTCAGAAAATCCGGATGAGATAGACGTTTACTATCAGAGCTATGCAGCAGTTATGAAAAGTTCTTTCAGCGATATGTTTATGTTTATACCACATTTTGTTGTCAATCTTGTGGAAGGGCAAAACGATGGGCTTGTAACTCCTAAATCTGCAGAGTGGACAAACTTCAAGGGTGTTTTTAGAGGATCTACGAACCGTGGAATTTCTCACGGAGATGAGGTTGATATAAGAAGAATGAGACTTTCTCGGAAAAGTTCATCCGAAGGTGTTAATGATATCTGTGATGTTTATTGTCAAATTGTAGCTGAATTAAAATCTTTGGGATATTAAATAACATAAGGAGTAAATAAAATGGTTCTTCTAAAAAGAATACTAAGCACTATTATTATACTTATATTATTAAATTCAGTAATCTTAATAGATACATTAAAGCTCGGTTTAGTGATTAATGGCATAGCCCTTGTTTTGCTTGTTGCATACTTTATTAAGTATAATATTATTCCCATGAAACAAAAGGCAGGCATGAAAAAGTTAACAATAATGATTGGCGGCTATGAGTTAGTAACTAATGCTTGTGTACTTTTTGTTGTGCAAGGGTTGGTGTATTTATATATTTTTATAGTTTATAAAAGGGCGTCACTTACACTAATTTCATTAGGCATTAATGCGTTAGTTTATTTAGCTGCTATTTTTATACTGCTGTGGAATGGTCTATTACGTATTATATTAACTTCATCACAAGTTGGAATAGTTTTAAAAATTTCATTGTTTTTCACTTGGTGGATTCCCATACTTAATATAATAATATTTTGGAAATGCTGTCATATTGTTCGTAGAGAATATATATTTGAAATATCAAAAATTGAACTGAATAACCAAAGAAGAGAAAGTGAGATTTGCAAAACAAAATACCCGATATTGCTAGTTCACGGTATATTTTGGAGGGACTGGCATTTCTTCAACTATTGGGGGAGGATTCCCGGTGAGTTAATAAAGAACGGAGCGACGATTTACTACGGAAACCAGCAATCGGCGACGACTATGGAAATCTGTGCAAATGAGCTTAAAGAGCAAATACTTCAGATAATTGAAAAGGAAAAGTGTGAGAAAGTTAATATAATTGCGCACTCAAAAGGCGGCATAGATGCCAGATATGCAATCAGCTGTTTGGGAATTGATAAAAATGTAGCATCTTTAACTACCATTGGCACTCCTCACAACGGTTGTGAATTTTTGGACAATCTATTAGAAAAATTACCTGATAAATTTGTGCGAACCCTTGCAAAAAAATATAATTCTGCCTATTTAAGATTGGGGGACAAAACCCCTGACTTTTATAGCGCTATTTATGATTTAACTGCAAGTAAATGTGCAGAGTTTAATGAAAAAGTTCTTAATAAAGAGGGGGGTGTCTATCAAAGTGTTACATCAAAAATGAGTAGTATGTTCAGTGCCGGATTCCCTTTGAATATATGTTATGCGATAGTCTCACGTAAAGAAGGCGAAAACGATGGCTTTGTTACAGTTGAGTCGTCAAAACACGGTGATTATTTAGGATGCTACTCAACAAAAGGAAGAAGAGGAGTTTCCCACGGAGATATGATTGACTTAATGCGGGAGAATATCCCTGAGTTTGATGTTTGTGAATTTTACGTTGATATTGTAAAGAAATTGAAATTAAAAGGATTGTAAAATTTCAGGAGAGCAATTTATTTTGCTATTATAACGCATCTAGTAACATAATATGAAAAGTAAGCGATGGAACATATACCGTATTGAAAAATATAAGCTTCACAAAAACTTGTGAAGCTTATATTTTAA
Organism: Clostridium manihotivorum; assembly: GCF_004015185.1. Classification (GTDB taxonomy): domain Bacteria; phylum Bacillota; class Clostridia; order Clostridiales; family Clostridiaceae; genus Clostridium_AR; species Clostridium_AR manihotivorum. The sequence continues at coordinate 2,516,221 of NZ_CP025746.1, forward strand.
TAAAATCCTTCTTTTGCAATTTGCTTTATATAGTTATATTGTTTTCGAATAAGTTTCTTAAATTCCGAATCTGATAGGTCATCGAACAAGCATATGCCTTCTTCATAAAGGCATTCATAAATCAATTCTGCATAATCATCATCTTCTTTGTGCATTTTCTTGTATCTTTTTTCAAGTTCATATGGAAAATCAAGCGTATAAGCTATTTCATCAATTTTTTCGTTTAGAAAATCCTTGGTCATAGTCATCATGAAATCTATATTAGGCTGACTCACTAGTTTTTTCCTCCTTTGGAGTAGTTTCTGTTGTAGTTGCTTTGCATTGAACTTGTACTTTCTCCGCCCATGGTAAATACTCTTCAAGTAAACATGGATTCGATGCAAAATTAATATTTGGTAACTGGCAAAAAATATAATGCAGATATTTATATGGATCTAAATTATTAGCTGCAGCTGTATTTATAATGCTAAATACAATTGCGGATGCTTCCGCCCCGGCTACCGAATCGGAAAACAATGAGTTTTTCCTTGTAATTGCTACAGGCTTTACAGCGATTTCTGATAAATTATTAGATAGGGTATTCTTCCATCTAGCAAGAAGTTAGTAAAATATTTTTTGTGATTCAGTGTATAATTTAAAGCCTTTCTCAACATATCTTGTGTTGTAAATGTTTTTTCTGCCCATGCAAAAAAGGCATCCAGTATAGGGACACTATAGATAAGTCTATTCTGTTTTCTTTCATCTGGAGATAGCTGTTTCCACTTTCTTTCTAGTTTAAAGAGTTTATCACAATAAGCCCTGCCGACCGCTCCGCCAGAGCTCGGAATCTCTTTTTTTCTAGAATCTAAAGGAATAGCTTCCAGATAGTATCTTCGTAGGTGACTAAAGCATAAGCATCTAGTAATTCCTTCAACCTTTTCATATCCAGCATATGCATCGGAGACATGATACCCTTTAAACTGCTCAAGAAATTTTTTTGCATGTTCACCTGAACGACTTCTGGTATATTGGTATAAAATTACCGGTAAGCTTTCGCAGTTGCCACTTCTATGTATCCATATATATGAATTGCTAGATGCCTTCTTACCTTTCTCTTTGTTTACCTGCCAAGTAGTTTCATCACTCATAATAATACTGCACTTTAATAATTGTTCATGCATCTTTTCATATAGAGGTTTTAGCCAATATTCAGTGCTTCGTATTATCCAGTTTGCCATCATATCTCTTTTAAGCTCTGCACCCATTCTTCTAAAGTCTTTTTCTTGGCGGTATAAAGGTACTGACATCATATACTTTTGATACATTATCCACGCTGTAATCGAAGGCGATGCTACGGAATGCGTAAGCACTGGAGCTGGCACAGGTGCACAATATATAGAATCATATGGATTAACGTCATTTTTCCACATTCAGTACATTTATAAACGTATTGAACATAGTCTTTGATTATAAGCTTTGCTGGAATATATTCCATTTCGGATCTTACTTTTTCTTACCAATAACTTTAAGATAACTTCCGCATATTTTGCACACTGCTTCTTCTTCATTAATAACGCATTCAACTATTTCATGTGGTAATGATTTAATCAATTTTTCTCTGTCGCCTTTTTTTTCTCACAGGTCGTTTATGTTCTTTTTATATTAATAACTTTGGCCTCATCTATAATAGGATCAATTATTTCATCCAGAAAAGAATATTGTCCTTCTATTTGAGGAGTTTTTTCACTTGATGCTCCAAAACGTTGTTTTGATGCATGTAAAACTGCTTGAGTGAGAAGTTCAACATCATGCTCTAGCATAGTTACCTTTTCCTGCAAACTTTCTATTTTCATTTTCAAGTTCTTTAATTCGTAACTCTTTGCTATCTAAAAACTGCATGATTCAAGGCTCCTTTCTGGTTAATTAACTACTTATATTATACCAGAAAAACGGCTATTTTACTAGCTTTTTAGCCATTTTTAGAAAATCATTCCTGCAGTATCAATACTTTCTCGATGTGCTTTTTTTTGATCAATTTGTAAACCATCTAGAAGCCATTCCATTTGTCGTTTTGTTATATCACGTACTTCTCCTTCTGTTTTAGGCCATTGAAATTTCATGTCATCACAAAGAAACTTTGTAACCAATATAAAGCCGTTTTTATCCCATCGAAGTGCCCTAAGACAGCTATGTCTTTTATTGCAAAATAAGAAAACACTTGTGCCAGAGTAAGGATTAAGATTAAATTTTAATGAAACCAATGCGGCAAGTCCGTTTTGTTGCTTGCGGAAGTCGGTGGCACCGAGTGCAAGATAGATGTGCTCCGCCCCATCGGCTATATGATTCATCATAAGTCTTGCAGAACCTTCATCAGTCCTGCTAAAGAATCTTGATTAAAGTTACTAGGAACAGTAACTTGTATATTTTTATAAAGTATCTGAAAATCATCAGATTTACTTGGGTTTGAATTTGTATTATCAGGTTTTGAAAGAATTGTTGTAACTTCAGTAAAGGTCGTCTCTTCAACAGGTTTTTCATTTCTCTTTATCAATAGGTGATTCCAGTAATTGTACTTATGTCTACTGATTCCATTCTTTTCGCACCACTCTTTGATTGTTAGACCGCTTTTATTTTTTTCATTTATTCTCTGCTCCCAGAGAGTATAATTTTCATTCTTAGATATAATATTAAAACCTCCAATCTGATTGCTTTAATAAAGCATATCAAATTAGAGGTCTATTTACATGACGGTATTTGTTCCATCGCTTACATATGAAAAACAATGATCTAATGTTGTGGCCTTAAAATAAACTGAAAAACCTCATTTACTTATGATACGGTGAACCGTATCTGTGGAGAACCAAAATTAGTAGAAAAAATAGTTAGGCTTATAAGGTTTTGTAAGAACAGTTGAATTCGTATAGTGGTTCAGATTTCAAGTTTTAATTAAATAAATTTTAGTTTAATGTTATAATAAAATTAATACAAGATAATAATGTGACTAAAGATAAAAAAATGAGGTAAATATAGATGAGGAAAGTAAAACCATTGAATGACTTTATCTTCAAGAAGATTTTTGGAGAGAAAGGAAATGAGGATATTTTAATAGCATTTATAAATGCAGTATTAAAGAGGACTAAAAAAGAGCAAATAGTAGAAGTTGAAATTATAGATAATAAGCAATTAACGAAGGAATTAATTTTAGATAAGACAGGGATTATTGATGTTAGAGCAAAAACTTCTAAGGGAGAAAATATAGACATAGAAGTACAGCTTACAGACCAAGGAAACATGGATAAGAGGACATTATTTTATTGGGGGAAGATGTATCTTGAAAATATAAAGCAGGGCCAAGATTACACTACTTTAGAAAAGGTAATCACAATTAATATCTTAGATTTTGAATTTTTAGGAACAGAGAGTTATCAATCTTCATTTCATCTATGGGAGGATATAGAAAAGGACTATATGTTAACAGATGTTGTTGAGATTCACTTTTTAGAGTTACCGAAGTTTAGAAATAAAAAAGGTAAAAATTATAGAGAAAATGCGATAGAAAGATGGCTTATGTTTTTAGAAAAAGATATATCTGAAACTACATTAAAGGAGTTGATGAGTTTGGATACAGCAATAGAAAAAGCTGAACAAAAAATCGAATACCTAAGTAGTGATGAAGAAACAATGAGGATTTATTACGAGAGAGAAAGATCATTACATGAAAGAGCAAATATGATTAGTTCAGCAGAAGAAAGAAAAGCAATAGAGATAGCTAAAAACTTGATAAATATGAAAATTCCAGTGAATCAAATAATTTTAGCAACAGGACTAACTGAGGAAGAAATTAATAGAATAAAGTAATTTGATTTTTATATAGGATAGACTTTGGGTTAACTGTTTTCTAGAAAACAGTTAACTTGAAGCTATCTTATTTTTTTATAAAAATATAATGAAAACTTGAATTTGAAATAATACTGATTATGATGTATATGGGGAAGTCTAAACCTTTTTACTTAAGGTGTGGTGAACCGTACCATAAGTAAATGAGGTTTTAGAAGTGTTGAAGGACTTACTGGTTATCAGTAAGTCCTTGATATTGTTATTAGACAGTTGTGACACATTATGAATAATGCGAAATAACTCAACTGCATCTTATGTTTATTAGCGGAGGCTAATCTCCAACCAGGTATTAGTTACTAATTCAATAATATTCTCTGATGCATTTTCTCTAAATGGCATTACATGACCATGGAATGGGAAAAATGTTAAATAACTATAAAGTATTTCATAACCACCTTTTTGCCATTCTTCTTTAGTGGGTAAATAACCTGTGCAACCATTTGTATATCCATTTAGGAATAACAACGGATTGTGCGTTCTTACAGCAGCATCAAGTGAGATTTCGCAGAAAATTTCTTCTGGTACACCGCATAAACAACCATCATTTATTTTAAGAAACTGTACTTCGCTTTGTTGTAATTGCTCTTTTACATTCGTGTTTCTCAGCCTTTCACATTCTGAAAGCCAGTTTGAAGCATCCATTCCTGAATCTATGGAAATTTTTAAGGCTTCTGTCTCAGTAGGCACATCAGAATAGTGTTTAACTTCCTTTGATAACATCTGAATATCCACTATATCTTGTATATCAAAGTATAGTTCAGTCACAGAATTTTTCAGTATATCAACTATTCTGTTTATATCTGAAATATTGCCTCCATGCATTTTATCTACTCCAGTTGGCTTGATGTTTCCGGCAGCTCCTTGAATCAACATAACCGGACAAGAAAAGTAGTTCTCCAATACTTGGCGTGCTTCACCAAAGAAATCACTTGAGATCAATTGATTGTCACCCATCAGAACATTTGCATGAGCAGTAATTCGTAAAATAACTACCATAGGATTCCCATTTTTTGAATCTACTAATTTTAATGCTCCCAACCTGTTATCAACTATAGTACAACCGTCTCGGCGATTATCCCCGATATTTGTAGTTGTAAGCGACCAACCACCTTTGCATGGAATAAGTGTTGTCTTTGCATTTTCAACACATTGTATTATTTGATCACACATAAAATGAAAATATCTTTCTCCATTCAATGCGCTCGAATCTGGACAAGGGGCAGCATGGGTGTGAGAAAAATTAAGCATTATATGTGAATTTTTAGTATTAAGTTGGCTTGCTACTTTGGTACGCAAAGTATTCGCAAGTCGAGTAGTCAGTCCTAAATTATCAATAGCAATAAGGCAAAAAAAGTTATTATCATTTTCAAATAATAATATTTGAGCAAATAATTTATCAAGAATTCCTTGTGATTTGCAACTATTACCACCTATCAGTTCAACTTGAAAATTAGGAGTAATATCAACTTGAAAAAACGATGCTTTATATATTTTTTTATTTTTCATAGACTTTCTCCTTCATAACTTATTTTTATTTATAAAAGACAAAGTCTTTATAGGCATGAAATTTACTTCATACAAGCTTCAGCCTAAAAAGACATTGTATGAAGCATAAACAATCATTAGTTTCACTGTACCACCTCTTACGAAAATATGAATTTTACACTTCTCATGTAGCTACAGTTGTGTCATTTTATTTTACCGTACTAAATTGATATAACAAGCCAATTATAGCATAATATGTAAATGCCATAAAGATGTTAATAGGATCAATATAATATGTAAATATATATTATTACTATGAAATAAGGCTATTACTTTTGATGTAAAACCTAATTTATAAGGATACATACTTCTATGAGAAGTGTACTTGACAAGTAGTCTAATTAGACTATAATAATTAGGTATGAACAGTCTAATTAGACTATTGATGAGTTATATTAGTTTTACATAAACAAAAGAAAGGATGAAAAAATTGATTAAATCAGTTTTAATGTTAGGGCAGTCCAATATGGCAGGAAGAGGTTTTATTAATGAAGTACCTCCAATTTATAATGAAAGAATACAAATGTTGCGTAACGGTAGATGGCAAATGATGACTGAACCAATTAATTATGATAGACCTGTTTCAGGAATAAGTTTAGCCGCTTCATTTTCAGAGGCATGGTGCTGTAAGAATCAAGATGATATTATTGGTTTAATTCCTTGTGCAGAAGGGGGAAGCACAATAGATGAGTGGGCCGTAGATAAAGCACTTTTTAGACATGCTATAAATGAAGCTAAATTCGCTATGCAAAGCAGTGAATTAGTTGGAATTTTGTGGCATCAAGGAGAAAGTGACAGTTATAATGGAAACTATAAAGTTTACTATGAAAAATTACTTTTAATAGTTGAAGCGCTTAGAAAAGAATTAAATGCTCCAAATATTCCGGTTATTATTGGTGAATTACCGGATTTTTTAGGAAAAGAAGGCTTCGGAAAAAGTTGTACTGAATATACTCTTATAAATCAAGAGTTAGAAAAGTTTGCAATTGAACAAGACAATTGTTATTTTGTCACTGCAGCAGGTTTAACTTCTAATCCTGATGGCATTCATATTAATGCGATTTCTCAAAGAAAATTTGGATTAAGATATTTTGAAGCTTTTTCTAATAAAAAGCATATATTAGAGCCATTGATAAATGAAAGTGATTTAGTAAATTCAATTTGTTCAAGAGTACATACTAAGACTGAGAAAATATATATAAAAAGTATGGACTTTGCGTTAGGGAAAATAACATATGATGAATTCTTAGCACAAGTTACTAAACTTAATAATGACTAATGATATAATTAAAAAATATTATAGTACAAATTTAAAAATATAAAGGAGATCACTTTTGTTTAATCATTAAGTAATATTTCCATTGACTTTTTAAAAAAGGTCTTATTCGATAGTCAGGAATATAATTCCAGTAAAAACATACGTAGGCTCAGAATTTTTCAATGTAAATTTTAAAAAAAACTATATTTTAGTTTCATATTTAGGAGCTATTAAAAATATCAGACCATTTAAATTTGCTTGCTTCGTAAATTTCAAAGAAATTATTTTTTATAGCTCTCTTAATATTAATTAGTGAAATTTTTATTTCAACTAATTTCTCTATAATCTTAAATATAGCAAAAGTCATAATTCCAGTAATTATCTGAATCATTATTGCATTAAGTGAGCGACCTATAAAGGTTTTAAATTTTAGATTTTGCTTTATCCACTTGAAGAAAATTTCTATTTCCCAGCGTTTTTTATAAAGCCAGGCTATTTCTTCACTAAAGAGTTCATCAATGTTTGTTATGAATGTTAACTCTTTACCAGTTTTGTCTAAGATTTTTATAAGGCGATAAGTCTCTTTGGTCTGATAAGTGTATAGAGATCCTAACTTTACTACCTTGTCGCATAATATTTGAGTTCCTAAATCCAAAAGTCTGTTATCACTACGGCTTATCCTTAAGTCTTTGACTTCAGTTACTACTGCATTATCCTTTAATCTAGTTACAAAGTATTTTTCATCTCTTGTATATTGGTCAAATTTTTATAATCACTATATGCTTTGTCAAATACATAGATACAGTGCTTCGTATCCATCAAGGAATCCATTGTAGTCTTGTCGTGTTCGACAGCATTTGTTACAACAAATGCATCCGGAAGCCCATTATTTAAATCAAACCTTGTATGAATTTTTACACCTGCTTTAGTAGATCTAAATAGTGCCCAGTGATAAAGATTTAAACTCATGCTTATGGTGGTTGAATCTATTAGCTTGACAGGTCCGAAACGTTTTAACGATTCGTTTACTGAGCCTATATTTACAGCTTTATTAATAAGTTCAGTTAAAATTGGTAAAAACACTTCAAAATTTCTTTTGTTATTGTGATGTGATAAGGTACCCAAACTAACACTTACGATGATTGTTTTCAATTTCTTAGACATACAAATACCAGAACTTAGATCCCTTAAATTATCTTTTTGGAGTATATGATAGTAAATCATTGATTTTAAATGTTCTTTTTGTGAAAAACTTAGAAACTTTATTGTCAGTATTTAGTTTAAATACTGAATATTTCAGTGTATCCCAATTGATAAACTCTATAATTTTATCGAATAATTTGATATAATCAACCACGTAGCCAGTAACCTCCTTTGGGTTTATTGTTTTTTGGTGATTACATTAAATCAAAGGTTACTGGCTATTTCACGTCTAAATTTATGGTAATTAGACAACTTATAACCATATTAAAATTGTCAATGGAAAGTTTAATCAAAGATTAAACGGTAGTGAAAGGAGATAATATTTTGATACCATTATTAATTTTAGGTTTAATAAAACAAAATCCAGGTTCATATGGATATCAATTACTATCATTAATGGAAGAGAGACATTACAAATACATAGTTAATTTTACTAAAGGGTCTTTTTATTATAATCTTCAAACATTAGAAGAAAAAAAATATATTAAAAGAGTTGATAATTCAGAAAATGTTAGAGAAACTCAAAATTATATTATAACTGAACTAGGGAATAAAGAGTTTGAAAAGTTAATATATAAGTATGGCTCTAAAACTGAGTATATAAACTTACCTTTTTATGGAGCAATGTTATTTTCTGATGAATATAAAAAAGAGGACTTAGAAAAAATAATAGAAATTCAAATAGAGCAAACTAAGGAAAGAATTTTTTTATTAGAAGAATCTATTAAAAATGATAAGAATATTGAGATGTATTTTAAAAAGATGATGGAAAATTCACTTTCTCATCATTTAGTGAATCTTAAATGGTTTGAAGATTTATTAAACAATTTATAAAAAGTTTTGTATGAAAAAGTGATAAGAAAACAAAATAGATTAAAATATAGATATATATTATAGTTAAGAAACTTCTATGTGTAATTAGATTGCACATAGAAGTTTTTATATTTAGATTGAAGTCATCCTTCTTATTTGAAGGTTTTATCCAAGTAAATATTGTTGATTTAGATAGTCCATGCTTTCTTGATACTAATGAAACATTTCCTACTTCTTGAACTTCTCTTAATATTTCTTCTTTTAGATTTCTTGTATAATTTCTGTTTTTAATAACTTACATCCAACCACTGCTTACATTAATAATAAATACATATGTGATTGTCCAAATTAATTTAGGGGCTTATGGAGAAAGTGTGAAAGCAAGCCGGTAGTTTTACTGGAAAACTGATTTTGTACCTTTATAAAGGGATGAATAAATATAAAAAATATGTTTCTCTGGATCATAAAATAATAAATTCATGTTGCATATTTGATTTTCCAGTGCTATACTCTCTACATAAGGTACTGAGGTACCTTATACGAAAAGCGTGAGAGTGAGGTGGGTACCTTTGTCAATGATTCAAACTAAAGATTTAAACAAGCGTTATGGTTCGAAAAATAGTGTTTCTAATATTAACTTGACAGCTAACGAAGGTGAAATATACGGATTTTTAGGGTTAAACGGTGCTGGAAAGACAACAACAATGCGTATGCTGCTAAAAATGATTCGACCTACATCAGGCGAAATTTATTACTCAGGACAATCAATTTCAAAGCTTCCTTCTGAGTTTTGGAATCAGGTGGGATACTTGATTGAAACACCACATGCATATCCAAACTTTACTGTTGAAGAAAATCTCATATTATATGCAAAGCAAAGACTCATTCAAAGTTCGGAAATCAAGAAGCGAATTGATGACATATCACAGCAGCTTTTGTTAGATGCATACCGACAGGTTAAGGTAAAAGATCTTTCTCTAGGAAACAATCAGAAAGTCGGACTAGCAAAAGCACTTATACATAAACCAAAGATTCTTTTGCTAGACGAGCCTACAAACGGGTTAGATCCAGAGGGGCTTGTGGCTGTACGCCAAGCTTTATTGAGTATGGCTAGAAACGGAACTACTATTTTTATTTCAAGTCATTTACTAGATGAGATGGAAAAACTGGTGAATCGTATCGGAATACTTGCTAGTGGACGCCTGTTGCAGGAACTAAGTTTTTCAGAATTTGAAGGCTGTAGGGAAGCTAAACTATATATAAAAGTGGAGGAGTCTGTTAAAAATCTTACTGATTACCTTACTACAAAGCACTTGCAGTGTACTTCAGTAAGTGAGTCAGAAATACTTGTCTCAGGTGTGCCAATTAATCAATATTCTGCTTTGTTGCATCAATTAGAGCAGCAGAAGCTAAAGCCTATGATTTTTAAGCCTGTAAAGGAAAGCTTAGAAGAATTCTTTCTTAGAACAATTAAGGAGATGCATAATTATGAAACAGCTATGGTCAATGATTAAAATAGAGCTTTATAAAATAATACGAGGTCATATACCAATCTATATTTTGGCCTTTTATACCTTTTTAATATTCATTCATATGCAGGATAAAACCTGGGGAGCATTTTTAAGTGGTACTTTTTTCATGTATTCAACTGTAATTGGGCTGATAGGCTTCAGCATTTTAAGCACATGGGTATTTGGAAGGGAATATCAGGATCAAACTTATAAAGATCTATTATCCTTACCAATTCCTCGTACAAGTTTAGTTACTGCGAAGTTTTTGGCTTCAGAATTGAGCTTTTTAGGTATAACTGTGATATCCATCATGTTGACTTTCATACTAGGGTATTGTTTTAATTTAGCAGATTTCAATGTAGTTTTGGCTGGAAATATTGTAAAGCGATTGAGCATAGCAACACTATATAACATAGGTCTAAGCTTCCTGTTCCCGTTCATTGCCAGCATGGTACGTGGTGTACTTGCACCCGTTAGTATTTCCTTTGTAGCTCTAATTATTGCTGTTGTTTTTGGATCACATTCTGTAGGGCCATATATTCCATGGTCCATTCCTGGAATATATTTAACTAATCCGCAGCTAATTAATTGGGTGGGCAGAATGTCAGTTTCTGTTATAGTATTTATTGGTGTTTATGGTACTATATTATGGTGGAATTATGTTGATCAAAAATAGGAGGAAAACAAAGTGAGCGATAATGTTAGACGCCGCCGAGGCGTTACACTGGAAAATGCAATTTTAGATGAGGCATGGCTACTGCTTCAACAAAAGGGATATGGTAAGTTGACTATGGATGATGTAGCTCATGCTGTAAAAACCAATAAAAATGCCATTTATAGGCGCTGGCCACAAAAATGCTATCTTATTTTTGCTGCTATAAGCCGACAATCACCAGCTATAAACTTTGAAATAGGAGATCATGGTTCATTGAAGGAAGACTTAGTGGCACTATTTGAAAGCTTAAATCCAATTTTTCAGATCATAAAACCTGATGACCTGCGAGATTTGATTTCAGATATGTTTTCCAATGCAATAGCCTACGACTTATTTAACGGTATCAATAAAGAAAATGATATTAGTAAATCCATTGTGACTATTATAACCAGGGCTAATCAGCGCAATGAGATTTCACTTTCTATAAATACTATTTCTGAAAAAGCTTTAAATCTGCCATCACTGTTGATTATCAACGAGATCATACAGCATGGTAAGATTACAGAAGACAGTGCAAAGGACATGATAGATAATATTTTGCTGCCTATATTTACAGCTTAGGCTATGAATTTTCTTCTTTTACATATGTACCAGAGATAAGAATCAAAATAAAAATCACAGTGTCCAGAAATAAAACCTTCAGCTGAGTTAGGCTGGAGGTTTTAAGCATATTATTGTAAATTAGAATTGCACTGTAATTTACGAGTATGCATAAATAGGAATGAAATAATAAAACCTCGCTTGCTGTAGTTAGAACTGGTCAAATAAGCATACTACTTCATAATGGAGTCTATTAAAATAAAGCTGAGTAAATTCACAAAAAGCTTTATTTAAGTCTAATGATAGAAGCGGTACATCAGAATTCAGACTGTAATTCATTTATAGTAAACAAAAGTATAATAAAGTGCAACAAAATATATATAATAGCGCAATAAAAGTCAATAAAGTTAAACAAAGTGCAATAAAACACTTGACGATTATAAGAAAGTACATTATAATTTGACCATAGATTAATTTTGAGAGGGTAGATTTCTTATGGAAGATCAATTTTACACAATAGATAAAATAGCAGAAATATTAGGTATGCATCACAAAACCATAAGGAAGTTTATAACAGAAGGTAAGCTTCCAGCAAGCAAGGTTGGAAAGCAATGGAGAATTTCAGGACATGATCTGAGTACTTTTATGGAAAAAAATAATGTGAATATAAGTGATAAGGAGATTAGTGAAGAGTCAAATATTGATTTTGTTACTAATGGAGAAATTAAAGATACTGTAAATGAAAAGGTAAATGTATCTACTGTTGTAGATATCAATGATATAGATAAAGAAGAATATTTCAGAATATCCAATACTCTTATAGCACTAATGAATTGTAAAGACCCTAAAATGGGCAAATCAACCGTTAATGTGAAATATGATGAAAAGGTAAGTAGACTAAGGGTTTTATTATGGGGAAATATAAGCTTTATCGAAGAGATGCTGAGTGTGATTTCTATGCTAGTGGAACAAACTGATTTATAAGGAGAGTGAATGTTTTGAATTACAGAGTAGTAGATAAAGATAACAAGAAATATATTGAATTTGCTTCTGACTTTATGAAACTTTCTTCAGAGAAAGATGTGATAGATTATATATCTATATGTATGGAAAATGATGTTTATACAATATTATTGCAGCCTAATGTATTATCCGAAGATTTTTTTAATCTAAGATCTGGACTTGCAGGTACGGCATTGCAAAAGTTTATAAACTATCATGTAAAGGTCGCTGTTATTATTGAAGACACTGAGGTACTTAATGAGAGATTTAAAGAAATGATTATGGAAGCTAACAAAGGAAATCATTTTAGAACCTTTAGCAATACTCAAGAGGCTGAGAGTTGGATTGCAAGTTTATGACATTAAGAAAAGTCATCTAAACCTAAACTGGTATTACTTTGCTCATCGGGTGTAGGAAAACAAAAGAAGTCCTTTATTTTTAAAACAGCGCCAAATAGAAGCATATAAAAAATAATAGAGAGGAATCCTCGAACTACGGGGGTTCTTTAATTTTGCCTGTTTTTAAGATTGCAAGGGACAGGGGGACGGAGCGAAACCACTGAAAAACATATTATAAATATTTGAAAATATGTAAAATAAATCAGAATAAAGTAGAATAAAATACAAAAAACCCCCTTAAAATGGTATAATGGAATTGCGACAACCATAACCAAAAAGGGGGTTTCAACCATATGTTAAGAAATCAATCAAAACAATACAGTCTATATTCTATATTATACCACAAAATTCCCGATAATCATATATTGAAACTAATTGATCAAGCTGTGGATTTTAGTTTTGTTAATAAACTTCTTGAAAGTTCTTATTGCAAATATTATGGCCGTCCCGCAAAGGAACCGGAAATGATGATAAGATTGTTGATTTTACAATATTTATATAATCTATCGGATGAAAAAATAATAGAAGAAACTTCTTTAAATCTTGCATCCATGTGGTTTGTTGGCTTAAACCCAGAAGAGGAACTTCCGCATCCAAGTCTTCTTGCTAAATTTAGAGTTCATAGACTACAAGAAGTTACAATGGATGAGATCATAAAAGAAGTTGTAAAACAATGCGTTGAAAAAGGAATTATAAAAGGACATAGTATAAGCATTGATGCTACTCATACACATGCTAATACAGGTAAGTTAGTTCCTGAGAGAGTATTAAAACACTTAGCTAAAAAAGTCCTAAAGAACCTAGAAGAAGAAAGAGGGTCAATACCTGAGGATGTTGATGCAAACATTCCTGATTATAAAGCAATCGACGATCACAAAGTAGCCAAAGAAACAATGAAAGCATACTTGGAAGATCTTATGGAGAAAGCAGAAAATCATATAGAAAATCCTGATACTTCTGCTACCGCAGCGGTTATTAAGAATGCTCGTGAAATCATATCCGATGAGAAATTTATTCAACAAAAAGGAGTACGTTCATTAGTAGACCAAGATGCAAGAGTGGGAAACAAAAGTAAAACTGATAGTTTTTTTGGATACAAGACAGAATTTATAATGACTACAGGTTCAGAACGTATAATCACTGCGGTAGCAGTACATGATGGAGCTTATGTTGACGGAACAGGTTTTAAAGAATTATACGAGCTAACGAAAGAAGCAGGGATTGAAGCGGAAGAAGTTTATGGTGATAAAGCATACTTTAGAAAACCCATTTTAGACTTAATTAAAGAAGATCAAGCAGAAGCTTATATACCTGTTAGTGAATCTGTATATCGTATCGATGAGAGTAAATTTAATTATAATAAAGACTCCGACCAATGGTATTGTAAATATGGAAACAATACAGTAAAAAAGAAAGCAAAAATCAATAAAAGTGGTAAAAAAGTTTTAGATATACTTTTGACAAAGAAATATGTAAAGATTGTCCACACCGTTCTGAATGTATTAATGGTAAAGTGTCAGCAAGAACTTTAGAAGTTGGAGTAAATGCACATGAGTACTACGAGTATAGTCAACGTGCAAAGACTCAAGATTTTCTAGAAAAATATAAAAATCGTTCCTGTAATGAGTGGAAAAATGGTGAAATGAAGAGATTTCATGGGTTAGACCGTGCCAAAGGGTATGGTCTAAGAAGCATGGGCATGCAAGCCCGGTTAACGGCATTAGCGGTAAATTTGAAGAGGATAGCCAAGCTGGTATCCTCCTTTTTATTAGATATACTGAAGTTTTTTACAAATAAAGGATGTTTAATCTATTTTTATTGAAGAAGCCGTTTTTTATTGTCTAAAAGATGCTACTTTTTCAGTGGTTTCGGACGGAGCTTTTGTCCCATATAAAGTGTGGCGAACTTACAATAAATGTTTTAATGTATAATATATGGTATGATTGTTCAATGTATAAAGTTAAGGCACTTGTAAAGGAGAGGTTATATCATAGAGTACAGCAAACAAAATAAAAAGGCTTGGGAATATAACGCTTATGATTTTTGGGTAAGTACATCAGGAAAACCTTCGGATAGAGTTAAGAATGATTTGTAGTGATTTTCATCCATTCCAAAAGGTATCAGATGTTCTAGGGTTAGAAAAGCAAACAGATATATTTGACGGTGAAATGGTGCATGCAAGGTTTTTCTCTGAAGATATTCGTAGACAGATGCCTTTATGTAGTTATAGAAAATACAATATTAGTGAAATCATTAATGCTGTTATGGAAAATGGATTTACTCTTAATAGATTTGATGAACATCCATCTTGGACAAAGGACAATGTACAAGAAGAGTTTACAATTGTAGCAAGGAAGAATTAAACAATATCAGCTTAGCATGGTGTTTGGCAATGAAAGGTGGAAGCTAAAGTGAATTTAAATAATATTATTACGGATAGATTAATATTAATCCCTGTAACCTTGGAAATAACTCAATCCTTATTAGAGGGAAGTATTAAAGAAATTGAAAAACTCGGAATAGGCTTAGATGAAAAATGGCCTACTAATGATACTAAGGATATCTTACCTTTTATAAATAAGGACTTAGAGAAAAGTAAAATCCCAAGTGGATTTGAATTTTGGATGATTGTTAAAAAGGATAGCATGAAAGTAGTAGGAGATATAGGGTTTAAAGGAAAACCAGATGAGAAAGGTGAGATTGAAGTTGGGTTTGGCTTAGTAGAAAATGAAAGAGGGAAGGGCTTTGGTTTTGAAGCCTTAAGAGCTATTACGGATTGGGCATTTTCTCAAAAAAATGTAAAAGTCATTAAGGCAGATTGTCTCATTGATAACAGGCCTTCTGCACGAATATTAGAAAAGGTAGGCATGAAAGAAATTAATCGTGACCAGGATTTGATTTACTGGGAACTCAGGGACATGGGGACGGAGCTAATGTCCCCTGTGGAGTTGATGTAACCATAAACTCTGAGGACATACTTATATTTGACAGCGATATTTCAAAGAAATACATGAGATTATATAACGCGGATACATTAGCCGATGAAGAGCTTCATTATATAAGAATTGATGGTTTGATAAGATTATGAAAATTGGATAATGGAGTGAAAAAGTAAAATTAAGATCTTCAATTAATTGTATACTTTATAGAACTGGTTGCAATAAAATAGCATAATTACGAGTAATTAAACAGGAATTCTAATATATATATGTTGCAAGATGAAAATTTCGATATGATATTTAGGTAAGAACATCCATTAATATAAGATAACTAAAATATCCAAACTAGAATATAAAATAAAAATTATAGCGAGGTTTTAAATATGGATATTTTGATTCTTAATAAGATTGCTGGGCATGAAGATGATATAAACGAGTTAAAATCAGCTTTAAAAAAGACTAAAAACACAAGGTTATATAAAAGATATTCTGTTTTACTTAAGCATTTTGATGGATTTACAAATAGAAAAATAGCTGAAATGGAGAATCTAGAAGAACATACTGTTTCTACATATATAAAAAATTATAAATCAAAAGGAATAGATGGATTAAATATTGGCCACGGCGGCGGAGCGAAAAGAAAATCAATTCACTTCAAGAGAAGCTCATTGTAGAAACTATAACTACAAAAACTCCAGAAGATGTAGGCTTCGAATCTAAAATGAATTGGACTATTGAATTAGTGAGGCAATGGGTTATTAAAGAATTTAATATAAATATGTCACA
The DNA here is from genome assembly GCF_004015185.1 of Clostridium manihotivorum. Taxonomy (GTDB): domain Bacteria; phylum Bacillota; class Clostridia; order Clostridiales; family Clostridiaceae; genus Clostridium_AR; species Clostridium_AR manihotivorum. Next base: position 2,532,807 of record NZ_CP025746.1, read on the forward strand.
TAGAGGAATAGCATATGTACTTCATAGATTAAATTTAAGTTATACTAGACCTACTTACGTCTTAGCGAAAGCTGATAAAGAAAAGCAAGAAATTTTTAAAAGTGACTTTAAAGCTTTAAAAAAAATGCCTCAATGGCTTAGTTGATACCATCTTATTTGAAGATGAATCAATGATTAGAGATTATCAAGCAATTCAAAAGAGCTGGTTTATAAGAGGACAACAAAGGAAAATTCCTACGTTCGGTAAAAATGCAGGTGTTAAACTTATGGGAATATTGGATTACGAGACTGGTAACGTATATTGCGAGGAACATGAAAGATATGACGCTAAGATATTTAATGACTTTTTAGAAAACGTACTTAAGCAGTATCCAAAAGGAAAAATTGTTGTGGTATTAGACAATGCTAAGATTCATCATGCAAAGCTGATTCAGCCATTTCTTAATAGAGTTAAAGATAGGCTTGAATTGATGTTTTTACCACCGTATAGTCCAGAAATGAATCTTATAGAGGGGTTATGGGGATGGCTAAAGGCATCTGTTATTAACAATGTCTTTTATAAATCTCTGCCACAAGTTAGAACTGCAATTCAAAAGTTTATAAGTAACATAAATAAGGTTCCTACTCAAACAATAGACAGGCTATGTGTTAGATTGTAGAAACCAATTTGCAATATATATAGCTTGAACTATTTTATAAATAAGAAGTGATTGAGGGGATTTTATGAAAATAATAGATATATTCTTCATTTTGGTTTTTTCTATTCCTATTATTGTAGTGCTTTTATATATGATATTTTATCCAAGAGAAAGAGCTTTATTCGGCAGGAGATGGCAGTTTAAGAATGAAAACCTTGAACCAAGTGACGAGATGGTTAAATATAATCGGAACATGGGGATTATTGTATTAGTTTTTGTAGTAATAATAATAGCTTTGTCTATTTTAAAAGTATTATGGTAATAGACATAGTGATGATAGCTTTTTGTAAAGAAATTAGCTTTAGAATATAAAGTCATTGGTAAAGGATAGTAGAAAATACCCTGAAGCAAAAGTATAATTGAAGAATATGTTATAATAAATTTAGGGACAAATTTAAGTAATAGACAAACAATAAGTTTGCAAGGGGGCTTGAAAATGATTGGAATTAAAAGGATTGCTGAAGCTAATAAGAATGATATTAACATTCCTAATGAACCTTTTGCATTGTGGGGAAAAATGATACCAACTTACGATGGTACCAAATGGGCATACACCACCGAGGAATTTGAGAAAAGTGAAATCAGGGATATGGTATTTCCAGATGAAAACTATGATTTTGATGAATTAAAAAAAGAATGCTTCTTTGTTGGAGCCTATAATGATAGTGGAAAGTGTGTAGGACTTGCGATATATAGGCATTACTACTTTAAATATTTATATCTTGATGATTTAAAAGTATCTAAGGCGTATCGAGGTAACGGAATAGGTAAGCTATTGCTGGATGAGGGAAAGAAAATTGCGTCAGAAAACGGTTATCGAGGGATTTATACAATAGGTCAAGATAACAATCTTTCTGCATGTTTATTCTACATAAAATCCGGATTTGCAATAGGTGGACTTAACACACAGGAGTATGAAGGAACCAGCCAAGCCGATAAGAGTAATATCTATTTTTACTTAGATTTGTAAATTGAATATTGTTTAAGTATAGGGAGTGATGTATTATGATGAATTTAAATATACACAAAATTAAGCATAACTCTCGGAGTGGCTTATTGGAAGGTTAGTAATGGAATGTTTTTTAGAATGATTACTCGGGAGAAAGCATTATTTCATCCGGGTATTTTTACGCTTAAATTTAAAATATAATTAGGAGCCATTGTAAAAAGAATATTCCATTATTAATAATTGATGTCCAGAAAGCCTTGATTTCCTTTGAAGTTATTTCATATATGCTTAGCAAATGCTAATACAAGAAGAAAGATTGGAGACATTAACATCTGAAAATCTTTATGATATAAGAATTAATTGATTAAGTGTGTTATGAAAATTTGAGTTTATTGTAAAGTGAAGAATATAAGGTATAACTTGTTTCCCCTAAATTATGGAGGTAGAATTGTGATTAGTTTGTTATTAATGAAGCAGATTGCCAAACTTTTTTTAATTATGGCTATGGGATTCGTATTGGTTAAAACACGTTTAATGAAAGTAGAAGAGAGCAAAAGTCTTTCAATGATTGTTATTTATCTAATAATGCCTTGCGTTATTATTAATGCCTTTCAGGTTAAATATACAGAAAGCATACGGAATGGATTGCTTCTTGCTTTTGTGGCCGCAATAGTGATTCATATTATTTTGTTGATTTTAGTAAAGGTGATTGAAAAGATATTTCACCTGGATGCAGTTGAAAAAACATCTATTATGTACTCAAATGCTGGCAATCTGATTATCCCAATTGTAACTTCTGTCCTAGGAAAAGAATGGGTTATTTATTCCAGTGCTTTCTTATCTGTACAAATAATTCTTCTATGGACTCATGGCAGGATGGTACTCTGCGAAGAGCGAAAAATAGATCTTAAAAAAATTCTTTTAAATATCAATATGATTACTATCTTCTTTGGAATTTTATTGTTTGTTACAAGAGTCCAACTACCCAATATTATCGCGGGAACTATGGAATCAGTAAGTGTTATGATTGGTCCTATTAGTATGATTGTGACGGGAATGCTGATTGGAAATATGGGCTTTAAACAGATATTTGATTATAAGCGAATTTACATAGTTACATTTCTTAAAATGTTGGTATGTCCCTTTATAATTTTGCTTCTGCTTAAATATGGTGGAATGGCAAACCTATTATTGAATGGAAAGATGATCTTACTTATCAGTCTACTTGCAACAATAACACCTTCCGCATCAACAGTTACACAAATGGCTCAAATCTATGGGAAGAATGCAGAATATGCAAGTGCTATAAATGTAGTGACAACTATTATTTGTATTGCAACAATGCCAGTTATGGTTTGGTTATACCAGATATGAGATATATTCTAATGAGCCCCATATATCTTTAGAAGGGAGATGGTCTTATGGAGTATAACGATTTAATATCAGCAATGAAACGGTTTGGGGTCTGTGATGAGGCTGTATGCATTAATAGCTTGGGAATTGCTTCAGATATGATTCATGATAATGTAATTATTACACCTGGCTGGGAGCCGCAAAGGTTGCCTGGCCTTGGTAAAGCGGAATTACTTATCTCATCTGCACCATTATATGGTTCAAAGGTATGGAATATAAAAAATGGTGAGATTGAAATGACATTTATTAAAACTGGCTGTGGGGCTCCAGCATTCATGGATACTTTACTGCCTTTGGGTATGTCCCAATGTAAAAGAATTATATTTATCAGTTCTGTTGGTGCCTTAGATACGAAGATAGGTATAGGTGATATCGTTATTCCTGAATATTCTGTATGCGGTGATGGTGCAAGCAGATACATAGCCTCAAATAAATTAGGTATAGATGTTTTTGGTGAAAGAGTTTACCCAGATGCATCATTACTCCAACTTCTCAAAGTGGAAACCGAGAATATCTGCAATGAAAATAATGTAAAATGGCATATAGGCGAGGCTTTCTGCACTGACACGATTTTTGCTCAATTTCCTCATATTGATAGTATCATAAGCACTGGATGCAACCTCATTGATATGGAAACTGCTTCAGCATTCAGAGCGGCAAAATTGATGAAAAAACCGCTGGTCGCTTTATTATGTGCTTCTGACAATATGATTGCGAATAAGTCTCTGATGGGCGGAAGAACGCAGGATGAAGAAACTTATATGAAATTTGTAAGAAGAGAAGTTATGCCTAATATTATACTAAGTCTCATCAAAGCAGACAGATGCATCTAAGGAAATAACATTAAAACCTTCAAGTAGCTTTATAGTCATGGAACAACTTGGTTAAATATGGTATGATTACAAGTAATTATGTCGGAACAGTAAGATGTTGTTCACTAATAATATTTGTATTTATTCGTATGCAAGCAAAAGAAACTGAAAAGCGAGGGCGTAATAGATGAAAATTATAATAATCGGGTGTCCAGGTGCGGAGAAATCAGTATTAACAAAAAGAATTAATGATTTTCTGCATTACCCAGTTTTACATTTAGACAAAATTTATCATACTGGCGGAAAATCGCACATAACAAGAGACGAATTAGTTGCAAGAGTAAGTGATTTTGCAGGGATACACGAGAAATGGATTATTGATGGTAATTATATTTCTACACTTGAAATGAGGGTTAAATTAGCTGATACAGTGATAGCATTAAATATACCTTCAGAAATATGTGTAGCCAATGCTTATAAAAGAGCTGAAGAAAATATTAAGCAAGGTGTAATTAGGGATGACATGGCAGAGGGCTTTGATTATACAGTGTCAGAAGAATTCGTTGAGTTCATAAAAAGTTTTCAAATGGATACAATGCCTAAAATTAAAAATATATTAACAAATTTTCCTGATAAAAACGTAAAAATTTTAAGTAATTATAGAGAAGTAGAAGAATTTATAGATATTTTAAGAAAAGAATATGCTGAATAAATTGCTGAGGAGTACTTTTAAAGGAACTATTAATACAAAGGTTATGGGTTAATTAGTTAGGAATATTCTTAAGATGAGACGTAACTTTTAGAACTTAGAGTAGGAACAATGTTCTTTGAAGATTGAATAATGCAGTAAAGAATTATTTTAAAACACCTTTTGGTATACGGATTTCTTAGAGAAGTGTGGAATAATATGGTATAATCAATATAGAGTGGTAAGATTATACGATTTAATGTAAGGTGGGGAAGAGGATTTGAGTTTTTATGTTTTTGGCCAAATAACAGGATGGATAGTTAATGTTACTTTTATAATAGCACTTATTGTTATTATAAAACTAGCTATTAAAGCAACCGAAGCGCTTGACTTATATATTAATGATAAGAAAAATAGTAAACTATAATTTCATATTCTCCTTATTTAGCATTACATAAATAAAAACTAATAATTAATTAAAACGCTGCATTATTCACAATTGAGTATGCAGTTTTTTTACGTGGCATTACAAGAAAATCTCAACGAAAACTTGTGATGATTTAAAAGTTATAAATCAGCATATCATCAGGGACATGGGGACGGAGATTATGTCTCATATATTTAACTTAAAAAAGCTACGCAAAGGGAAATGGTGGAGGATAAGATGAAGGACATATCTTCAGATAAATTCATTGAAGCATTAAAGAATCATGATATGGATAAATTAAGAGACATACCAAAATCAGACTTGCACAATCATTTTACATTAGGTGGAAGTAGGGATTACATTAAACTCCAAACTGGAATAGATATTCCTTTTTGTAAAGAAGTTTTGTCCACTATGCAGGAGATGCATAACTGGAATGATAAGTATATTGGTGAGAAGTTTAACAACAAAGAAATGCGAAAACTGTTGGTTGATGCCACTTTTGTACAAGCAAAACATGATGGAATTAAAGTTCTTGAGATAGGTGAAGATGTTTGGGGCTTAGGAGAATTTTATCATGATAAAATAGAATATTTAATTAATGCATTTCAAGATGCAAACCAAAGGATAGCGCCAGAAATTGAGTTACGGCTACAAATAGGATTATCAAGACATTGTCCCATAGATTATTTGACAAAGTGCTTAGAACACTTTTGGGGAAATGAAATATTTTATTCTATTGATTTATACGGAGATGAGCTTTCACAACCAATTGAAAACTTTATCCCGATTTATAAGAAAGCTAAAAGTCAAGGTTTGAGGCTTAAAGCCCATGTTGGAGAATGGGGAACTGCATATGATGTGAAAAAGGCTGTTGAATTGTTAGAACTAGATGAAGTACAACATGGCATTGCTGCGGTGACTTCAGAAGAGGTAGTTGAGTTTTTAATAAATAATCATATCCGATTAAACATTACCCCTACAAGCAACATTAAACTTGGAAGAGTTGAAAGATTAGCAACACATCCAATCAAGGAACTTTACCGTTCAGGAGTTGATGTAACCATAAACTCTGATGACATACTTATCTTTGACAGCGATATATCCAAGGAATATATGAGATTATATAACGCGGACACATTAACCGCTGAAGAGATTGATGATATAAGAATAAATGGCTTGAGAAGATTATAAAAATCGGAGTTTATGATGCCATATGAAAATTTTACGTCTTAAAAGCTATGAGGAATTAATTCTTTATAGCTTTTTATATTTTAAGCCCAACTCAACTGCTAGCAATTTGCAAAATATTAGGAATTAATTTTGATGAAAAAGGCAATATGACTTGTTTTTCAGATGAAGGACTTAAGAAGTTTATGGAAGTAACAGTTGATAGGATGAAACTTAGTCAGGAATAAGATGGAAAACCTCCGCGATAAAACACGTTATATCGGCCTTTAAAAAAGCGAAGGGGAGTTGTTAAACTCCCTTTTTATCTCCAAAAAGCCCCGCAGGTCACACTGGAATTCACGTAGTAAATTCCAGTGTGTGTTGGAAAGTAAATTAAAATAAGGGTACAGCCGACTTACGTGTAAATACCAGCCACATAATAATGACTAGGTTGAGCTATTTTACAATTTAACATAATATTTATTATTAATTAACTTTAAAAATATTAATAATAGCATCATCAACTTCAAAAATTTTAGATATTTTTGAAGTTGAAAATTCATAATAATATAATGCATTTGAAGTTACAGTATTGCCTTTATTAGATTGATCAATAATATTTGAGTTTAATGTAGAGCCCAAAAAATAGAATCCTTTTTCATCTGGTGAAAATTGTGGACTTTTAATTATATTAAATTTAGTATTTTCAAATTTATCGCCAGGCTTTAATATAACTTTTTCACATTTATTTTTTAAATCAATTAAATAAATACTGTGTATTGTCTTTTTATTAACTATATCTGTAGCATCAAATAAAAGTTTATCCGCATTATTATTAACAGAAATATTATCAATAAATTTATTTGCACTATAAATTTGCTTTTTATTTTCTCCACTTTTATCATATTCAGCTACTTTATTACTTGGTATATTAGGAGATTTAGTTGACGCCATTTCACTTATAGAACGTTCTATTGTATAAATTTTATTATTGACCTTGTTATAATAAAATTTATATATTTGCAAATCTGCATCATTCTTAAAAGTACGTATATCTTGATTTACTATATCAAATACACCTAATGTATAATTTTTATTATTAACATTTTGAAGAGTTCTAAAAATTAATGTATTATCATATAAATCAAACATATCTCCACTACAATTATTAAACGCTACCCTTTCAGTATTATCTTTTTTATTGGTTAAATCCACTTTATATATATTATATTTTTTTTCAATTAAATTAGAGTAATACAAAATATTATGTTTTTGATCTATACTAAAGTCTGAAAAACATTCATTTTTTCTCGAATAAACTTTTTTAAAGTCGTTTTTCTTTAAGTCGTATATTCCATAATTTGCGATATAATCTTTGTTAGTATACATTACTGATATTTTGATGTTATTTTCATTTTTGCCACTTGCGATTTTAGAACTAAATATAACTATAAGTATTGAAAAAGATATTACTATAAAAATTAATATATATATAAAAATCTTTTTTTTCATATTATCCTCCATATAATTAATTTTCAAATCAATTATATGTTATTTAATAATGATAATAACTTCCCTGAAAATATCCATCACTTCCAAGATGCCCAAAAGTAACCACAAATCCTCTCCATGTTAGATCTAATATAACACCAGATTTGAAATTACCAACATCATATTTATAAAATACAGCTTCAGTTCAATTAGTTTTATCTGTTACGTGTATTTCTGTTCCCCCTGGCGGATTATCCTGTGACAACTTAGTTGCACAATCTTGGTCAGTTATCACTTTTCCATCATAGCCTATTTTACCACCAGGTTCATACCAGGAAACCAGCCCTGATGTACTATAATAATCAGCTTTTGCTGGTATAGTAATAAAAATACTACTAGCCAACAACATACATAAAGTTGTAGCACCAAAAACTTTAAATTTCTTTTTACACATTCTATCCCCTCCAATAATAATTATTTATATATATAAATTCTATATTTTTACATATTTTCCTTCATAATCTAAAAATAAATTATCTTCAATTTCTTTCTTTATTATTAGAGGATTAGTAAGTTTATTTTTACTAATTATTTCAAAAGATTCACCAAAGCTTTCTTATACATTAAAGTTTTGTATAAAAAATTTCTTTAAATAATGAAATTTGATAAATAGATTTGTCGTAATTCAAGAATAAGACGACATAACTTGCGAAATTTACTATGCTAACAATGCTCTTTGAAAATAGAATAATGCAGTGTAGAGAATAACATTAAAACCTTCATGTAGTTTTATAGTTACGAATAATTTGGTTAAATGTGGTATAATTACAAGTAATTAAGTCGGAACAGAAAGATTTTGTGAAACAAATAATATTTATATTTTATGAGGCAAGTAATTATGATTATATGGATAAATGGTCCATTTGGAGTTGGAAAAACAACAGTTTCATATGAATTACATAAAAAATTAAAAGATTCTTTTGTATATGACCCTGAAAATGCAGGAGAATTTATTTGGAATAATTCACCTGATTGTATTAGTCGTAAAGGTGATTTTCAAGATATATTAATGTGGCGTGATGTTAATTATCAGATGTTAAAATATATACATGAAAATTACTCTGGAATAATCATTGTGCCAATGACACTGGTGAATAAAGAATATTATAGTCAAATTATTGGCAGGCTGATTAATGAGGGAATTTCTATTCGTCATTATATTTTACTTGCTGAAAGGTCTACTTTATTAAGTAGGTTAGCAGCAAGAGGTGATTCAAATAATTCATGGCCAGCCCAGCAGATGGATAGATGCTTACCTTCGCTTGAGAAAGAAATCATGGGCATAAGAATTAAAACAGATAATTTGAGTATTGAAGAAGTAGTAGAACTTATTTTAAAAAAGAGTTTTGAATGTACTAGTCACCATCAGGGACAGGGGGACGGAGCGAAACCACTGAAAAACATATTATAAATATTTGAAAATATGTAAAATAAATTAGAATAAAGTAGAATAGAATACAAAAAACCCCCTTAAAATGGTATAATGGAATTGCGACAACCATAACCAAAAAGGGGGGTTCAACCATATGTTAAGAAATCAATCAAAACAATACAGTCTATATTCTATATTATACCACAAAATTCCCGATAATCATATATTGAAACTAATTGATCAAGCTGTGGATTTTAGTTTTGTTAATAAACTTCTTGAAAGTTCTTATTGCAAATATTATGGCCGTCCCGCAAAGGAACCGGAAATGATGATAAGATTGTTGATTTTACAATATTTATATAATTTATCGGATGAAAAAATAATAGAAGAAACTTCTTTAAATCTTGCATCCATGTGGTTTGTTGACTTAAACCCAGAAGAGGAACTTCCGCATCCAAGTCTTCTTGCTAAATTTAGAGTTCATAGACTACAAGAAGTTACAATGGATGAAATCATAAAAGAAGTTGTAAAACAATGCGTTGAAAAAGGAATTATAAAAGGACATAGTATAAGCATTGATGCTACTCATACACATGCTAATACAGGTAAGTTAGTTCCTGAGAGAGTATTAAAACACTTAGCTAAAAAAATCCTAAAGAACCTAGAAGAAGAAAGAGGGTCAATACCTGAGGGTGTTGATGCAAACATTCCTGATTATAAAGCAATCGACGATCACAAAGTAGCCAAAGAAACAATGAAAGCATACTTGGAAGATCTTATGGAGAAAGCAGAAAATCATATAGAAAATCCTGATACTTCTGCTACCGCAGCGGTTATTAAGAATGCTCGTGAAATCATATCCGATGAGAAATTTATTCAACAAAAGGAGTACGTTCATTAGTAGACCAAGATGCAAGAGTGGGAAACAAAAGTAAAACTGATAGTTTTTTTGGATACAAGACAGAATTTATAATGACTACAGGTTCAGAACGTATAATCACTGCGGTAGCAGTACATGATGGAGCTTATGTTGACGGAACAGGTTTTAAAGAATTATACGAGCTAACGAAGGAAGCAGGGATTGAAGCGGAAGAAGTTTATGGTGATAAAGCATACTTTAGAAAACCCATTTTAGACTTAATTAAAGAAGATCAAGCAGAAGCTTATATACCTGTTAGTGAATCTGTATATCGTATCGATGAGAGTAAATTTAATTATAATAAAGACTCCGACCAATGGTATTGTAAATATGGAAACAATACAGTAAAAAAGAAAGCAAAAATCAATAAAAGTGGTAAAAAAAGTTTTAGATATACTTTTGACAAAGAAATATGTAAAGATTGTCCACACCGTTCTGAATGTATTAATGGTAAAGTGTCAGCAAGAACTTTAGAAGTTGGAGTAAATGCACATGAGTACTACGAGTATAGTCAACGTGCAAAGACTCAAGATTTTCTAGAAAAATATAAAAATCGTTCCTGTAATGAGTGGAAAAATGGTGAAATGAAGAGATTTCATGGGTTAGATCGTGCCAAAGGGTATGGTCTAAGAAGCATGGGCATGCAAGCCCGGTTAACGGCATTAGCGGTAAATTTGAAGAGGATAGCCAAGCTGGTATCCTCCTTTTTATTAGATATACTGAAGTTTTTTACAAATAAAGGATGTTTAATCTATTTTTATTGAAGAAGCCGTTTTTTATTGTCTAAAAGATGCTACTTTTTCAGTGGTTTCGGACGGAGCTTATGTCCCCTATATTTAGCTTAAAAAGGATATATAAATGGAAGATGAAGATTTTATATTCAGATAAATTTATTGAAAAACCTCTTCGGTCTACGGGTTTCTTATGGTAATTGGTTTCATATTGTATAATTAATAATAGTTAAGGCGGAATGGTAAGATAATGTACAATAACACTATTTTACATAGAAATAAGTTAGGAGGATATGTTTATGGATCTTCAATTAATATTAGGAATAAGTAGTATCTTAATATCAATTGTATTGACGCTCTCTATATTAATATCTAAGAAAGACCATTATGATATTTTTCAAGTAAATATTGAAAAATATGAAATAATTAATAGACCTAAATATAGATTTAAACTATTCATTACAAACATTTTATTCGGAATACTTGGAGTTATAATTGGGTTTATTATAATTTTTAATTTCTCGAAATATCCGGGATATATTGCAATTTCATATTTCTTAATAACAAAATTATTAGAAATGTGGACAAAACAAGGTACTGTTAAAAGGAAGATGATTAAGTAGTGATATTCTTATACTGCGAAATACTTTAAGGAGGATTATTATGGAAATTTCTGTTGATGAACTTTTTACACTGAGTGAATTAGATGCACAAGCAATATTTTGTGGGGTTAAGTATCCTTGGGAAGCCCTTACAAAAATCAGGGATTTCATTTTTGAATACGCAAAGACTCTGCCTAATGATTTTGAAAGAATAGAGGAATTTGTATGGGTTGGCAAAGGCACTACTATTGAAAGAAGTGCCCTGATAAAAGGTCCTGCAATAATTGGTTATAATTGCGAAATCAGGCATTGTGCCTACATTAGAGACAATGTTATTATTGGTAATAATGTTATAGTTGGAAACTCAACTGAAATTAAAAATTCAATCCTTTTTAATAAAACCCAGGTTCCCCATTATAATTATGTTGGTGATTCAATATTAGGGTATAAAGCCCATTTAGGGGCAGGTGCAATAACCTCTAATTTAAAGTCTAATGGAACATTGATAAAAGTAAAATATGGTACAGATATTATTGAAACTGGTTTAAGGAAATTTGGTGCAATTTTAGGTGATTCATCGGAAGTAGGATGTAATGCAGTTTTAAACCCAGGGACAATATTAGGAAAAGATAGTATCGTTTATCCATTATCCTCTGTGAGGGGTTATATTCCAGAGAATAGTATTTTGAAAAGTAGTGGTGAAATTGTAGAGAGAAAATAAAGTCAGGAAATCAGAATATCGTATTATTTCAGAAGTGAAATTTACTGTGTTTTAATACATATTTTTCTTTTATGACAAATCATCAACGAAGTTATCAATCTATTATACACAGAAAAGAGTATGAAGAGAAAAGAAGTGAGTTTTAGAGTTGATCTAACCATAAACTCTGATGATATACTTATCTTTGACAGCGATATATCAAAGAAATACATGAGATTATATAATGCAGTGAAAGATGTTATGAAAATATTTATTCATCTATAGAATATATGTAATAATTTCCATATATATGATATGATTACAAGTGATTAAGTCATAATATTAGTGCATAGAGTAACGACCTCAAAATTAAGAGAAAATGGAGTATCTCTAAAGGCGTATCTCCGCATAACTTTATCATTATCATTAAAAGGAGTGTTTAAAGTGAACTACAGAATTGAGCAAAAAAATTCGTTTACCATTGCAGGTGTCAAGGAAAGGTTTTCACATATTGAAGGCTTAGGTGAAAACATAGGAAGAATGTGGAGTGATACACCATCAGAGACATTTAAGCAAATCGCTGAACTGGGGGACACCGAACCATATGGTTTATTAGGTGTATACAGTGGAATGTATGAGGACAATACAACTGACTATTATATCGCCACTATAACGAAAAAAAGCTGTCCTGAAACATTGTGTAAGCTTGAAATACCATCTCTTACATGGGCAATATTTGAAATAACCGGTCCTATGCCTACAGCAATGGCAGAAGTATGGGGACAGATTTTTGCCCAATGGTTTCCTACATCCGGTTATGAGCATGCAGAAGCACCAGAAGTGGAGTGGTACTCGGAAGGTGATATGAGTTCAACTGACTACAAAATCGAAATTTGGATACCAGTTATTAAAAAATAAGGTTCTATGATCAATAAGCATTTTGCTACCAAGATTGATGCATAACATTTATATATGTTAACACAACTAAAAAACGAATAATAATTTCAAACACCGCATTATTCAGAATGAGTATTGTGGTGTTTTTACTTCTCATTTCAAGAAGATGATTTGCTAAAAAGAGTTTCCTGTAAGCCACTTATTTATTGATAAGCTGAGATATGTAATATATCTCTGAACCCCGCATGAATTCTATATATTTATATAATTATTTAATTATAAAATTTTGTCATCATATGAACTGTTAGGGCTGTTTTATAAGGATATCTGTATTGGATACAATGCTCAGATAGTTTATAGCATATTTATTCCCACTAAGTTAAGTATAGTGGGGGGGGCTCTATTTTTTGAGGCTTTTGATTCAATAGAAGTGACATTTGGTATAGTCTAAGCTATTACAGTCATCACACATCATTGAAGAAATTCAGTTTTGATATATTACATCGAGGTTGAAATTTTTTACTTTTAGAGATATTATTTCAAGTAGCGGCGTTTATATTAGAGATGGTAAAAAAACTAGTGGTTATTACAATGATATGAATACGATCAAAAGCTAGAATTTTATATACAAGCTATGAATACACGGAATGTTTAACTTGATTAGAGAAGTTTACGAGCAAAGAGAGGCAATATCATCCATGTGGAAGATATAAATACCATAAGGATATTTTTATTTTTTAAATGAATATCCTGAGATAACTATGAATTATTATTTTATATAAGGTAACATAATTATTTGCAATGATTAGGTTTTAACAGTTTAAAGAAACAGAATTACTTTAATAAAGGTGGTATAGGAATGAATCCAAAATCTAAGAACTTCCTAAGAAAGTTTTTTATATCCCTTGTAATATTAAGTTTAGCCTTTTGCGTTATGGTGCATGCTGAAGTTAATAATAATGACTTAAAGAATTTTAAAGCTAAACTAGACAGCAGAGTACCTAAACTTTTGAAAAAGTATGATATAGGGGGAACTTCCATAGGACTTATAAGTGGTGGTAAACTCACATATGTTCTAAACTATGGATATAGTGATAAAAGTGAAAATAAACCAATAACTAATGATACAGTGTTTCAGGTAGGCTCTGTATCTAAGAGTGTTGCAGCTGTATCAGTAATGCACTTAGTTCAAGAAGGAAAGCTTGATTTGGATGCTCCAGCTGAAAGGTACTTAACCCGCTGGCACATTCCTGATTCAAAATACAATAAAGACGATGTAACCATAAGGCGGCTTTTAAGTCATACAGCAGGTATTTCAATTCATGGTTATGGTGGAACAGATCCAGATAAAAAGCTTCAAAGCTTAGAAAAGTCTCTTTCAGATGGAGTAAAAATTACAGCTAAGCCTGGAAGCCAATATAGCTACTCTGGAGGTGGATATACAATACTTCAGCTTATTATGGAAGAGGTTACAAAGAAGCCTTTTTACCAATATGCTAATGAAGAAATCTTAAATCCATTAGGTATGAAAAATAGCTCTTATGATGCTGAGTATTTTCCTGAAACTATGTCAAAGGCATATAGTTTTTTTGGAGAGAAGATTCCAACATATAAATATACTGAAGCAACTGCGGCAGGATTAAAGACTACAGTTAGTGACTTTTCAAAGTTCATGCTTGCCTGTATGGATGATGGAGCTGGAATTATAAGCAAGGAAAATCTTGATACCATGTTTACTCCAGTTAAATCAGGTTACGGATTTGGATTTGCCAGAGAGACTTTATCTGATGGAACTACAGCTATATATCATGCTGGTGCTAATCGAGGATGGGAAGCTCAATTCGAGATGATACCTGGAAAAAAGGACGGAATAATTATTTTTACCAACAGTGACAACGGCATTGCCATTATAAATGATGTGCTTAACCAGTGGAAGGGATACGAAACAGGTAAAACTCCATCACTATTTTATATTTATAAAAATATTGAACTTGTTGCCTTTGTTGCACTTATGGCAGCAATAATACTGTCGGTGATTTTAATGATAGCTTTATATAGAAGTGTAAGACAGGGGAAGAGGAGTTTTGGAAAATTTAAAGCTAAGCTTATGGTAAGATTTGGTATAGGAATGGTTATCCTTATTGTATGGAACGCATTTTTTTATTTTTTTAGATTGGCACTTTTAGAATCATATGTGGCTAGAATGTGTACTTATACTGTTTTCATACTTGTAGTTACAAATCTAATTTATGGACTGTTCCCTAAAAATAAGGCAATTATGTGATTTGGTTTATATAGTGAGAAGTGACAAATTGAGAAAGCTTTTTAGTGACATTGATATGGGACAAAGAATAAAAAGGAAAAATTATGTGGTTTGCCAGAGCTTCTTCACATAGGCTCAGAAAAGGCAGATTCGTAAAAAAGGTTCACTGAAGAAGAGTACTTTGGTGAACATTTTTTACTTTTAAGACTAGTATGAATCTTTTTATTATCTAGACATAACAATATTAAGGCTTTAGAACAGTAGTTTAGGGTGAAAAGTAAAAGACAAATCTTATTAACCTGCCCAAATTTCTTCACATAGGATCAGGAAAGACAGATTCGCAAAAAAAGGTTCACTGAAAAAGGTCGTTAAGTGAACCTTTCTTTCTGTTAAGACCAGTATAAATTTTTTTATTATCTAGATATAGCAACATTAAAGCCGTATAACAGTTGTTTAGGGGAAATAGTAAAAATTCAATTATGAACTTTCATAAATTTATTCATATAATTCATGGTTTCAATTCAGGTACTATCTGCCTAAAAACATCAGAAGTTAGAAGGCTACCTTTTATCCCCACGACTTTTGCAGATACTTGATTGGCTATCGCTAGGCTTTTTATATAGGAGTAGCCCAACATTCTACAAGCCATAAAGGCTCCGATGTGAGAATCACCAGCACCAATTGTATCAACAACATCAGCTTTGATACCCATAGAATGCTGTAGGTGTTCACCATCATATATATAGGAGCCCTTTTCACCATCTGTGATGATAATCAAATTATTGGTTAAGGAGTACAGGATCTTAACAGCTTGTTCTAAAGTTACTGCCTTTGTAAAAGTCAGAATTTCATCCATATTTAGATGAATAATCGGTGAAAGCTTGAAGATGTCATCAAGCTTCTTTTTATCTATTATGGAGAATCTTGGACCAGGGGCAAAGAAAACTTGTAAATGCTTATTTTCATTAAGAAAAGAGATGATTTTATTACCTGTGGCTTCTTCAATTTCTAGACCACAGATGTAAACTTGGTCAAAATCATTCATATTAATATCGTCAAGCCACATAGGGTCAAAAGTATATTCAGCACCGTGATATGATAGAAAAGTTCGTTCCCCATTGGATTCAACATAACAATAACAACACCCGTTATCTTGATCTTCAACTCTGACAAATGGTGATAATCCTATCTTTTTCAGTTGTGAAGCCACATAATCTCCATAAATTCCAGTACCGATAGGTGAGCAAAACACATAAGGTACTTCAAAAAGCTTTATTATATTCTGCACATTAAAAGCACAGCCACCCATAGACATAGTTTGGCCATTTATGTGGCAGTCCTCAGTGGTAGTGGGTAGTTTTTCTATATTGATGATTATGTCCAGTACAGTAGATCCAATAATCAGCGTTTTTTTCATGTTTACCTCCTAAGCTTATGTAAAATGGATTTGTTAAATAATTATATTATATCACAGGGACAGTGGGAGAAGGGACAGGGGGACGGAGCTTTTGTCCATGTTACAAGTCATAAGAAACATGCTGTATGATAGCTAGGAAAATATAACAAGTTTGGAAGCTATATGCGAAAAATATGTTATACTATAATAGTGCGTTTTTACTTGAATAATTTTACAGTTAAATAACCAAAAGATTAACTAAGCTATTTTTAATGTTTTAAAAATTTCTTCTAGTGACTTTCCGGTAGCGGCAGCTTCGTAGATATATGTTATTTTAGATTTTATTAGAGCTTTCTTGGCTGATTTATATCCAGTATTAAAGTGATATGATTCATTAGAGTATAATTTGCAGTAAGTATAATTTATAGTCATTATTGCAAGATATCTATTGATACTCTTTTCACTTCTTACTTGATATCCGTCTAGTCCTAAGTAAGTTTTACAATCTCTAAAAATGGCTCAATCGCCCATCGGTCAGTATATTGAGTTAAAATATCTAAGGGAACTAAAGAGTTATCCAATGCTATAAATGTTTTTAGTGAACCGTCTTTATGGAAGGAATCTTTAGGATAGCTTAAAATAATGGTAACATTTTTTCTATCCTTCAAATCTCCAATATAGCTATAAATATAGTATTCTTGATCTTTAACTGTGACAAGGTCAAAGTCATCTATATCGAGTGTTGTTGCAAATTTATGAAGTTTTACTCCGAGCCTTTCATGTCCTTTAGGATAAATTACTCTATTAGTTTTTATAGCTCCTATGTAGCTGTAACCAGCTTTTTCGGAACTATTAAAAATAGCTTTACAACTATACCAACTATCACACAACACATAGCCTTTATTTTCAGGTTTAGGTAGTGATTCAACTAACTTTTGAGTTAGTTCTATTTTACTCATAAAATCCTTATCGTAAATGTCTATTGAATAAGGAAGTACCAAACCATCACAAGAAAGCAATGAAACTAAAATTTGATGACCGTACACTGTTTTACCTTTGAGATGAGAATTATGAAAAGAACATTTTTCAATAATATTTTTAGCCTTTGACGAGGGCTTAGTTTTTTCAGAAATAGTATCATCTATGATAAAGTATATTGGCTTGTTAGTTTCTTTAGATTTGCTCCAAATTAATTCTACAACTAATTTTTTTAAGGCTTTAATTAAAAAATCTTCATTCCATGAACTGCTTGCTAGAAATCTAGTAATACTGGTTCGATGCCTTTGCGAAGCAAGCTCCGCTATATCGGATATTTTCCCTTTATAGCCTTTTGATAGCATAGCATTTATAATGCTCTCTAGATGCTTTAGTTGTGGTTTTGTTAGGTATAAATCAAAATTTAGTTGTTTAAAGAATTTGTGTATTGATAACTCATCTGATATAATTGTGTTCTGAAACATTTATGCAAATCTCCTTGCTGTAGTTGTTGTGTGGGAACTCAATTATAACAAAGATTTAGCATAAATGTTTTTTTATTTTATTTAGTTGTAAAATTATTCAAGTGTTTTTGCACTATTATAGGTTATAATTGAAAGAAGTTGAAGATATAGGAATAAAACCAGTGAATGGCTACAATTTGAGGAGGTAATAAAATGAAGGATATAAGAATTTCAGATATGTTAAACATGCAAAAGGCTTTATATGAAGTACATAAGGATACCTGGCCACCATTAGAAGCTCAGTATGGAAGGAACTCTATTCTCTGGATGATGGAAGAAGTAGGTGAGTGCATCGCCATAATAAAGAAAAAAGGTGATTCTGCAATAATGGAGGACGAAAATGTAAGAAAAGCATTCTGTGAGGAAATGAGTGACGTATTGATGTATTTTAACGATACATTACTTAGATACGGAATTACAGCAGATGAAATTTCTTCATCTTACATAGACAAGCATGAAAAGAATATGGGGCGCAACTATGTTAAAGAATATGAACATAAATATGAAGATAGATAATATTGTAAGTTTTTTAGATAAAAACTATAAATAGTAAATTTATCGGGCATTTTTAACTGCGGATTATTATATTAGGAGGGAAAATATGAAAAACTATACTCAGGTCTATGTGAAAAGTAGTTTTGAAGCGGCAGAAATGTATTGCAAAGCTTTTGGCGCAGAAATTACATTTGAAGTGAAAAATGATGACAAAACTGCTTATGTACACTGTGAATTATCCGTAAATGGTGAAGGTTTTTTAGCATTGGGCGAAGCAGCAAACCCTTGTGACATAAACATAGTTCATAAAATGAAATGGGAAACTATGACTTTTAATGTTTTTGAGATGGGAAGCGAAGAATCGGTTTATAATGCCTTTAATATTTTGAGTAATGGCGGTGTTATTATTAATCCTATTCAGGAACTTCCATGGAGCAAGTGTTGTGCGACTGTTATAGACAAATTTGGAGTGTGTTGGTGGATTGCAATATGATAAACCCAATAGGCATAATACGAAGCTGACAAATTATTCCGATTTATAGAACAGATTATTTATATTAGGAGGTATTAAGGTTATGGATGATGAATTGAAAATCAAGATGTACTCACTTACGGTGGATTGCAAAGAACCCCATGAATTAGCAAAATTTTATGGAGCATTGCTGAAGTGGGAAGTAATGTCTATGGGTGAAGAATGGGCATGTGTTTACGCTCCAGGAACCAATCAGGGAACATATCCTTCTATATTGTTTCAACAGAATCATGAGTATGAACCACCTGTATGGCCTGACAAGCCTGAAGCTCAGCAGCAAATGGCACATTTAGACTTCGCTGTTAATGATTTAGAAAAAGCAGTTCAATATGCAATCCAGTGTGGAGCAACAATGGCATCTGAGCAATTTTCCGATGATTGGACAGTTATGCTTGACCCTTCTGGACACCCTTTTTGCTTATGCCAAATGAAAGCAGTTATGGAGAGTCCTCATTTTGCGTTGCTGTAGAAAATTACCAATTTAAATGCGGTTTACAATATTTCTGTAAATATGGGGAAGTTATATTGCTACTACAGCATAATTAACACAATTAAACAGCTAGTCAATTTTCGTTAATAAGCCGATAGTACAAGTGTTATAGGTATCCAACTTCAACTATTAATTTATATATGCCCGATAATCCCCAGAAGCCTGTATTATCGAACATGTATAAATTAAGTTTTCGTAAAGGATACCTATATGTGAGGATTAACAAATTCAAATATGTATTATTAACATATAGGTATTTAAAATAAAAATTATAAACGATAATTTAGCGAGGTGTTTGGTAATGGATATAGTAGTGAGAACCGAAGAAGTAAAGGATTATCGTAGAGTTGAAGAAATCACAAGAGAGGCATTTTCCTATCCTGGAAGAATAGAACGAGGTGGCATTGGTTCTCCCTATGAACACTGGATGGTCAATGAATTGCGTAAACGTGATGGCATTAAAGAATTAAGCTTGGTAGCTGAAGTAGATGGACAAGTAGTGGGCCATATTATTTGCAGCAATGCTGTTGTTGAAATACCTGACGGAAGAAAACTACAGGTACTTGATTTTGGCCCAATAAGTGTATTGCCACAATTACAGCGTCAGGGAGTGGGAAAAACCCTTATACAAGCAATGATCAATAATGCAAAAGAACTTGGATATGGTGCAATCATATTTTTTGGACGTCCAGAGTATTATCCCCAGTTTGGATTTGTTGAAGCAGCTGAATATGGCGTAACAGACTGCAATGGGGAGAATTATCAAGCCTTTATGGCAATGGAACTAAGTGAAGGCTACCTTGCTGAAGCACTGGGTGGTAAATACTATGAATCAGATATTTATGAAGACAGCAAAAACCGTGAAGCAGTTAAAGTGTTTGATCAAGCCTTTAGATAAATAATCATTTTTAGAGAAGTATATCTACAAGTAATTGGGCAGGTATACTTTTGAAACTAAGGGATGATTGCGGAATATTTCTAGTGAGTATATATAGAGAAGGAGAACTATAAATGCTAAAAATAGGTGAGTTTGCTGCGCTTACTGGAATTAGTATTAATATGTTAAGAAATTATAACAAAATAGGTCTGCTAATTCCAGAGCATGTTGACCAAGTTAATAGCTATAGATACTATAGTGAGAGCCAAATAATAATTGCTAATCGTATTCAAATACTCAAAGAATTAGGTTTCGTTTTGAAAGAGATTTCAATGATAAACAGTAGTTCTGATGACGACATACGTAAATTGATTAAAGATAAGATCTTAGAAAAACAGAAGGAAAAAGAACATATTGAAGAACAAATTAATCGTATGGATCAAATTATTAATCACATTGGTAGGTATAGTGAATTTACCTTTTCTGTGAAAATAACTACTGTTGCGTCGCGGAAAGTTATTAGTCTGCGAGACAATATAAGTAAATTTGAAGATGAAGGGTTACTGTGGAAAAGCTTTGAGCGCAAATGTATTGAAAATAATGTGAAAATCTTAAACAACGAATATTCCTATGCCATCACGCATAGTATTGATTTGGCAAAAAATATAATAGATACAGAAGTTTTGCGTATAGTTAGTGAAGGCACAACAGAAACCAAGGGGTTAAATTATTACGAGTTGCCTCCAATTGAAGTTGCTGTTGTGTCATTTAAGGGAATCTATAGCAGAATAAGTGATATCAGCAGCTATGTGCATAAATACATCAAAGATATTGGGTATGAACTAGGTTACGCACCAATACGTAAATATCTTGTGTCTCCCAATAACCAGTGTGATCCCAAGGATTATATAACAGAATATTACTATCCTCTGAAGAAGATTTGAAAAGACTATTGACCCTTGTATCGTACGAGGGTTTATTATATTTGTGTTGCAACAAGTATAATTTTTAGGAGATGTAATATGAGAAAAATAATTGATATAGAGCATCATATGGACGATTATGAATGCATGTGGAATGGTATAGAAGATATATATATGAATAAAACCGGAGAAAGCTTGCCCGATAATTTTTTCTTTACTCTAGCAAGTTTTGGTTCCTTTTGTTATTTAAAAACTAAAAAAGCTGAGCTTAAGAGGTTGGTGGCTTTAGGAGATGGGCGAACAAAAAAGATGTATGAGTTTTTGTCCCCAATAATAGGGTTTGAATATAAGCATTATGAATACAGTAATTTTGAAAAAGCTCTAATAAAAGCCAAAGCCGAAATTAATTCTGGATACCCTGTGGTTTTGGGCGCTATAGATATGTTTTATCTTCCGTATTTTGAAAAGTTGTACCGAAAGGAACATATTCCTTTTCATTACATACTTATGGTTGGGTATGATGATGAAGAGCAAAGTATTTACCTATATGATTGTGGTAGGTTAGAGCGTCTATCACTTCCTTATACTGAACTACGTAATGCTATGAATTGTAACTATCCTGGCTTAAGCAACCCCAATACACTTTGTACCATTAGAATGGTTGAAAAATTAGATAAAATCCAAATCGCTAAAGAGGCTATTGCAAGGAAAAAAGAGCTATTCCTAAATCCAACAGCAGGTTTTCTAGGATATAAAGGCTTTGAAAAGTTTATCAGTGAACTTCCAAGGTGGAAGGATGAGCTTAGTAAAGAAGAGTATGATAAAATATTACTTAACATGGTAGAGTTTTTTGGATCAGTTCCAACGATTCCAAATGCTATTAAAGGAATTGATGAGCCTGATTTCATTGAGTTTAAGGGTGGCTTTGATAAAATGAGTGTGATGCTTAGATATTTAGGAGATGAAACAAAAAATCATTACTGGATAAAGTCATCAGCTCTTTTTGAGGAAGGTGCAGCAGTTATTAAGCAAATTTCTGAGATTATAATCGAATATTTATGTGATAAAGAAGATAATACACAATTGCTACCTGAACTGTTCTCTAAAGTTTTAGAGAAAATGATAGAAGGGTACAATGCATTAGACCTTTGAGAGGTCTACTTCTAGTATAATTAATTATTATTACCAAGTTTAAAGCTAAAGGAAGCAGTAAAAAATTACTTAATAAATCTAAGGTGGGAAATATGGAAATTGTAAATAATTATGATTCTGTAATAATAGTACTACATGAGATATACGGAATTAATGAACATATTAAGACGGTTTGTAAGAAGATTTCTAGCAACGGATATGATGTTATCTGCCCAAATCTAATTAATCTTCCGCAAGCTTTTAAATACTCTTCTGAGAAAGAAGCATATCAACATTTTATGGATAATATCGGGTTTGATCTCGCAACAAGGCAAGTTAAAGAAGTGATTATGGAAGCTAAAAAAAAATATAAGAATATATTTTTGTTAGGTTATAGTGTAGGCGCAACAGTTGCATGGTTATGCAGTGAGGAAGAAAATATGTGTACAGGGATAATAGGATATTATGGTTCACGAATTAGGGATTATATGAATATCACTCCAAAATGTCCAACCCTTCTAATTTTCCCTTCTGAAGAGATATCCTTTAATGTAGAAGAATTAGTTAATTATTTGAATAAGGATAATATTAGTGCTTATATGTTAAATGGAAAGCATGGCTTTGGTAATCCTTTTTCTAAAAACTATTGCGAACAGTCATTTAAAGAAGCACAAAAATTGGTTGATAACTTTTTGCAGGGACAGGGGGACGGAGCTTTTGTCCCAGACTATAGTAAAAAGAGTACTTTAATCTAGGCTTGGAAAGCTCACCACAGATTAATGTTTATTTCATAAAATATAAAATAATTATGGCATCCATAGGTATTATAATTACTCTGTGTTTTTTTATTGTTAATGAATCAGTTTGGATTTGTTGAAGCAGCTGAATATGGCGTTGTAATGGGGGAATTTATCCGGCCTTTATGGCAATGGAACTAAGAGATGGCTACCTAGCTGATGCGCAGGGTGGTAAATACTATTAATCAGACATTTATGAAGACAGGAAAAACCGTGATGCAGTTATAGAGTTTGACCAAGCCTTTAGATAATTTTTGTGGAGGAGTTTTATGAAAAAAGTTAAAGCCATTATATTTGATTTATTTGACACATTGCTTCATGATATTAAGTTCGATTTTGATTCAGGGTTATCCTATCTACATGAAAATATTTTATCAGAGGGTACTGATAAAGCTGAATTTATAGAGTATGCAGCTACATATTGGAAAGATCTTTATGATAAACGAAATGAGGACAATTCAGAAATAGCATTTGAAGATGAAGTCTTAGATTTTAAAAACAAATATGGCTTTAAAGTGAATTATCCGCTAGAGGAAGTTTTGTTTAATTGTGCACTTGAAATGAATGCTACTGAACTTTTTAATGACACTGTTTCTACATTAGAGCAGCTTAAGTTATTAGATATTCCGGTATATCTACTAAGTAACTCCATATTTAAAAAGAATGTAATGAAAAAATTCATTAACCAGTTTGATTTAGAAAAATATTTTGTAAATATATATTTCAGTGCAGATTATAACATAAGAAAGCCTCATAAGGACTTTTTTAAAATTGTATTTGATGATATTAAAATGTATGATGCTAGCATCGAAATGGAAGAGGTTTATTTTATTGGAGATAACTTTGAAGCTGATGTGTTAGGAGCATATAATTTTGGATTTATGCCAGTTTTTATAAACCGTAAAAAGGATACAGTTATAAATAACAAAAATTTCATTGTGATTAAAGCTCTAGAGGAATTATTAGAAGTGATACAGGGGGATGGAGTAAATGTCCCGTCTATATAGCTTGAAAATGATATAAACAAATGTTGAATAATCTTGCAGATTCCTAGAACTATATAATTTAGGTGATATAATGATCACAAGCATTAAGTGTTTATTTAAAGAGAATTTCAACCTTCACCTCAATAGGATAAACGATTTTTAAATTTATTAGGAATTAATGGAAAATATGTATAAAATGTTACCATAGAGGGAGAAAGTTTAAAAAAAATTAAAAAATATGAAAAAAAACTATTGAAACATGTTTAAAATGATGTTATTATGGAAACGTAGTCAATAGCGGAACATCAAGCGATGGTTACCTGTTAGATTACAATAAAATTTAATATTCGTAATGTTACTGATTAGATCAGGCATGAGCGTAAATAATGAAATTATTTAATATTGGTTAGCTATTTCACATAGTTTAAACAGTTGGACAAGTCATTATATATAAATAAGAATTATTTTTATGTATAAACTTTGTGAATAAACTGCAACCTAGTATTATAGATTTTATTTTAGTGCTCATGCCTTTTTGATTTTGTAACAAATATATAACTAGGAGGTATATGTAAAATGGTAGGAATTATTCTTGCTAGTCACGGTGAATTTGCTAAGGGCATATTGCAATCTGGTTCAATGATTTTCGGAGAACAAGAAAACGTTAAAGCTATTACTTTAATGCCTAGCGAAGGACCTGATGATCTTAAAGCAAAAATGAAAGAAGCAATAGCATCCTTTGACAACCAAGATGAGGTTTTATTCTTAGTTGACCTTTGGGGCGGAACACCATTCAATCAAGCAAATGCTCTATTTGAAGAACACAAAGACAAATGGGCAATTGTAGCTGGTTTAAATCTACCAATGCTTATTGAAGCTTATGGTGCTCGTCTTTCAATGGAGTCTGCACATGAAATCGCAACTTTCATTTTAACATCAGCTAAAGAAGGAGTTAAGGTTAAGCCTGAAGCATTAGAACCAGCAGATGAAGCTAAAGCTTCTGGAGCTTCTAATCAACAATCAAATGCAGGTAAACCTGGAAAATTCGAATATGTTTTAGCTAGAATTGACTCCCGTTTACTTCATGGACAAGTGGCGACTGCGTGGACAAAAGCTATGAATCCTACAAGAATTATTGTAGTTTCAGATGCAGTAGCTAAAGATGACCTACGTAAGAACTTAATCACACAAGCGGCTCCTCCAGGGGTTAAAGCTCATGTTGTTCCAGTAGATCACATGATTAAACTTGCAAAAGATGATCAACACTTTGGTGGGCAACGCGCAATGCTTCTTTTCGAAAATCCACAGGATGTACTTAGAGCTGTAGAAGGCGGAATACCTTTGAAGACAATCAATGTTGGTTCAATGGC
This sequence comes from Clostridium manihotivorum, assembly GCF_004015185.1. Taxonomy (GTDB): domain Bacteria; phylum Bacillota; class Clostridia; order Clostridiales; family Clostridiaceae; genus Clostridium_AR; species Clostridium_AR manihotivorum. Next base: position 2,558,495 of record NZ_CP025746.1, read on the forward strand.
TCACTCTATAGGTAAAGTACAACCAAGTAAAGTGCTTGCTTTCAATCAAGCAGATATCGATACATTTAATAAGCTTAAAAAAGCTGGATTAAATTTTGATGTTCGTAAAGTACCAAATGATTCAAAGGGAAATATGGACGAAATACTTAAAAAAGCACAAGATGAATTAGCTAAATTAAAGTAATTTAATTATTTAAGGAATCTAATTTATTTACACAAAGGGAGGTTTAATAATCGTGACTTTAAATATAATTCAAATAGTATTAGTCATTATTGTAGCATTTCTAGCTGGTGTGGAAGGTATATTGGATGAATTCCAATTCCATCAACCAATAATTGCTTGTACATTAATCGGATTAGTAACTGGTAACTTATTACCATGTTTAATCTTAGGTGGTACTCTTCAAATGATCGCCTTAGGTTGGGCAAATATCGGTGCAGCGGTAGCACCTGATGCAGCGTTAGCATCTGTTGCATCTGCAATTATTTTAGTACTTGGTGGTCAAGGGCAAGCAGGAGTTTCTTCAGCAATCGCTATTGCTGTTCCTCTAGCTGTTGCAGGATTATTATTAACAATTATATGTCGTACTATAGCTACAGCGTTTGTACACTTTATGGATGCTGCTGCAAAAGAAGGAAATCTTAGAGCTATTGAAATGTGGCAAATAGCCGCTATATGTTTACAAGGTGTACGTATCGCAATCCCAGCTGCTTTAATATTAGCAATTGGTGCAGGCCCAATACGTTCATTACTTGACGCTATGCCTACTTGGTTAACAAGCGGTTTAGCTATCGGTGGTGGAATGGTTGTTGCTGTTGGTTATGCAATGGTAATCAACATGATGGCTACAAAAGAAGTATGGCCATTCTTTGCAATAGGTTTTGTATTAGCAACAATTTCACAAATTACACTTATTGGATTAGGTGCACTAGGTGTAGCTATAGCTCTTGTTTACTTAGCACTTAGCAAACAAGGTGGTATGGGTAAAGCTGGTGGTTCAAATACTGGTGATCCAATAGGCGATATCATCGATAGATACTAAGAAGGGGGAGAGTACGAAAATGTCAAAAGAATTAAAATTAACTAAAAGCGATAGAGTTTCTGTTTGGTTCCGTTCATTTTTCCTTCAAGGTTCTTGGAACTATGAAAGAATGCAAAATGGTGGTTGGGCATTTGCAATGATCCCAGCGATCAAGAGATTATATAAGACTAAAGAAGATAGAGCAGCTGCATTAGAACGTCACTTAGAGTTCTTTAACACTCACCCATATGTAGCTTCACCAGTTATAGGTGTAACTCTAGCTTTAGAAGAAGAACGTGCAAATGGTGCGCCAATAGATGACGTAACTATTCAAGGTGTTAAAATAGGTATGATGGGACCTTTAGCAGGTATTGGAGATCCAGTTTTCTGGTTCACAGTTAGACCAATATTAGGAGCATTAGCTGCTTCACTTGCTATGAGTGGTAACATACTTGGACCAATAATATTCTTCTTTGCATGGAATATTATCCGTATGGCATTTATGTGGTATACACAAGAGTTTGGATTCAAAGCTGGATCACGTATCAGTGAAGATTTATCAGGTAGCTTATTACAAGATATTACAAAGGGAGCATCTATCCTTGGTATGTTCATACTAGGATCATTAGTTAACAGATGGGTATCTGTTAAGTTTGCACCAGTAGTATCATCTGTTAAGTTAAGTGATGGTGCTTTCATAGATTGGAGCAAACTTCCTGCTGGAGCAGAAGGAATTAAGCAAGCTCTATTACAACAAGGATCAGGTATGTCATTAACTGATACTAAAGTTACAACATTACAAAATAACTTAGATTCATTAATCCCAGGTCTTGCTGGATTAGTAATTACACTTATTTGTATGTGGTTACTTAAGAAGAAAGTATCTCCAATCATAATAATCCTTGGATTATTCGCAATTGGTATAGTTTTCCACTTAATCGGTTTAATGTAATATTTATTTCTTAGCCTAGGCTTTTTAGCCTGGGCTTTTATTAAAATATAAGGCTTATTTAAAGTACTTAAACTATAAGTCTTGCTAACAATAGACTTTGTAAGGCTTTCTATAGGAGTATAAATTATACTTTGAGCCTTGAATCTTATAAAAAAATAGAACTTATACATTAACTAAATAAACTGGCAAAATATCTGTGATTTTTAACGAACTTTTGAATACTTGATAGAAAAATATAAACAATATATAATAACAGTAAATGTGCGTATAAGTAGAAAAGAGGTAGATCTAATGGTTCAATCCCTAAATACAAAGGTGGATTTGGTAATTGATGGAACATCCTTTACGGGCTTTTCAGATTATGGTAAGATCATGATCGGAGACAAAGGTTTTGAGTTTTACAATTCTCGTGATACTCACAAATTTATTCAAATTCCGTGGGAAGAAGTTGACTACGTAATTGCTTCAATTATGTTCAAAGGAAAGTGGATTCCAAGATATGCAATCCGTACGAAGAAAAATGGTACATATACCTTTGCTTCTAAAGATGCAAAAAAAGTACTTCGTGCCATTAGAAATTATGTTGACCCAAGTCATATGGTTTCTTCACTAAGCTTTTTTGATGTTATAAAGAGAGCAGTTAAAGCAACTTTTAAAAAGGCTTAATCAACTGGGACAGGGGGACGGAGCTTATGTCCCAGCTAGAGATTAACGGAGGCAGAGATACGGCATTTTTGTCCTAATAAATTTTCTCTATAAAAAGCAGGCTAAACCTAGCAATATACTAGGCTTAGCCTGCTTTTTATATTTATAATTTCTAAAGATAGAGAAATCATAATTAGATTGTCTCAATATGAAAATTATAATAGACTTTAGTAAATTAATCATTACTCTAAACACAGTAGATCTTACAAAACTAATTATTATGAATAGAAGATTTTTGAGGTTTAAACTGAGACTTTAATTTTAATGATAAAACATATAATGCATAACCCAATAATGAACCTAAGGTATTCATAAGAATATCATCAATTTGTGCATATCTGCCTGAGAATATCTGAAGAAACTCAATGCTTCCAGAGAAGAGTACTGCAATTATAAGATTAAATAACCACTTGCTCTGCATCTTTTTAAATACTATTGGCGTAAAGAAACCAAAAGGAGCGAAGAGCAGTAGATTTAAAACCATGGCTGCTGACAATCCGTCCTCAAATGGCTTAATACTGTAATGAATATGACCATTTAATACTTCTGTAACTCTAAAATCCATTCCAATGATTCCAGTAATCCTAAGTATTGCATAGACATTAAGTATCCATGCAAACTCGCAAAACATAGTAATAGGTTTAAACTCAAGCTTTCTTTTTATAATCCATTTCAAACAAGTTATAAACATAAAAATAATAAAAGCTATAGGTACACTTTTTATAAAAAAACTAAATCCCTCTTTAACGTAGTTTAATAACATATTTGAACCTCTCTTTTTCTGTAAAAATAGGGGACAAGGGACGGATCTCTAGTCTAAAATCCAAGTTAACTGGGACAGGGGGACGGAGCTTTTGTCCCAAATCCAAATTAACGGAGATAGGAGAACTAAATTTTAGGAAACAGAATACTTAATTTAAGTAGAAAGAATCACTACAGGTAAATCTTATTTCTATATGTGGCCACTGCACTATGTGTCACACTGACTTATACAATGTGATAGACAAATATACTTTAGGTAACTTAAGTAAGGTGATTATATTTGGCAAAAGGCCATTAATAAAGTTAATAACAAATAAATTCTTTTAGCTCTAGTTTGATAGAAGTAATTTGCCTTACACTAAAATAATCATATAATTGCAATATTATTGCAAAGCATGGTCTATAAATAATAAAAAGAAGCCTCCCGACTGAGAGACCTTTTTTGAAATCTTTTTTAATAAAATCTATAAAAGCTCATTACTAATTCTTATTAAGTCAATTGTACTTCGCAATTAATAAGCATTTGGATTTTAGCATATGGGGTTAATAACAAAAGCTGAAGTTTATTATTCTTTATAAGATTTAGATAACATACTTTTCTCTGAATCATCCTCAAAGGCTTCAAAATAATCTAATATTTCCACTCCAAAATCTATAAAGGATCTGCCTTTAGCAGTAATGATATTTTCATGTCTTACTACTGCTTGTTCTAAATAGTTTTGACGAGGGAACTGGTCCTGGAGTCCATTTTCTTTATAATAGTCTTCTACTAAAGTTGTTGTATATAAATGATTGTCTAATACACCTGCTTTAGCTAGAAACTCTGGAGCAGCACATATTGCACAAATCAGTTTTTTCTCTTTATCTAGCTTTTGTATTAGCTCAATTAATTCAGGAGTACATGTCCTCTCAAAGCCGCCAGGTATAATTAATCCATCTATGTCATCAAGAGATATGGCTTCTTTAACTGTGATTTCAGGAATGTATTGAAGATTTGAAGAAGCTCTAACTGACGATTTTTCATAACCGATGCTAATTAATTTCTTATCTGGAATCCACCCTAACATGTGACAGGCCAAAGTAATCTCGAAGTCTGCCATACTTTCATAAACAAAACATAGTATTTTACTCATTTTAATCTCCTCTTTAGGTGATTAGAATTACAGTATAGTACTTTATTCACAGGGTTAAAGCGAAACAAATAAATCTATAAAGCAATCACCTCATAATTTGTTTTTATGTTATTCATTACCATAATACCGCCTCCTTTTGTAATATTTAACCTTGTTGACATTATATCACAAAAGGATACGGATATTCAGTTTTAATTTTATCGTCCCTCATAAAATCATAGTAACATTGAAAATATATTTCCACTGAAGTTATGCAATAAAAGAATATTAAGAATAAAAGTAGTTAATATACTAGATAAATGTTTAATTGTAATGTTATGGTAGATAAGTTATAATTATAAAAAAATTTATATTGATTAAAGTGATAACTGAAGATTATAAATATAAGGCGGTGCAAAACATGAATATAAGAAAATTGCGTAAAGAGGATATCGACCTCCTCATAAAGATTCGAATGGAATACCTGTTTGCAGAAAAAGGTGTGTATTCTTCGGAAGAGGTACAAGATATTAGAACGAAGTTAAAGGAATATTTTACTCAACATCTTAACACTGGATTTATTGCTGTCATTGCTGAGGATGGAAATGAAGTATTGGCAGTTGCATTTATGTCAATTGTGGAAAGACCTCCGATAATAGCATTCTCATCATACCTTGTCGGTACGGTATATAATGTTTTTACATACCCTCAACATAGAGGAAAAGGAATTGCGACGAAAGTTATGACTGAACTTTTAGCAGAAGCTAAGCTATTAGGTGTTGCCGCAGTTGATTTAATGGCCACTGAAAAAGGAAAGCCATTATATAAAAATCTTGGATTTCAGGTATCAAATTATACATCAATGAATAAGTTACTCTAACTACAGCAAAATAGCATATTCAGCAGTTATATTAATCCAGAAGAATAGCAAATAATGAACTTTTTTATTTTTCTTAATGCCTTAGAAGAGCAGAGCTTCTAAATTAATATACCAATAAATAACCTATATATTTTGTAGAATAACTATTATAAATGGTGCTTTGATAAATGATATTAATGAAAGTTAAATAATGAGAAACCTATAAGTGTTTAGTTATGGTTTTATCTAATATAAGCTATAACTGCTTAAAATTAAGGATTACTGAAAAAGTGTGAAGAAATAATTAGAGATAAAGTTTTATTGGTTAGTCTGGGGGGAGTAATAAGGTGGAAAATCTAAACAAGGGTGCAAGATATGATAAAATGGTTCAAGAAAAATCTGGGGATGAACTTGGTTTGTTTGATAAGTATGAGGAGACGTTCATAAAGATAAGAGATAAAATAACAGGATATGATATAAAAAATGTAATTGATTTTGGATGTGGTACAGGTAATTTATGCGGTCTTTTAAGTGAAAAAATTAATGTTTTAGGAATAGATAAAAGCGTTGAAATGATTCAAGAAGGCAAAAGAAAATACCCGAAAATGAATTTTATTGAATGCAGTATTTTGGATGTATCAAGTATAAAAGAGAAAGCAGATATTGTTGTATCGTCTTATGTTTTACATGGATTAAATGAAGAGGAGAAACGGAAAGCACTCTCTAATATGCTATTACTTAATGACCAAAAAAGAGTTATATTAATAGATTTTATGTTTGAAAATATGAAATCAAAAGAAGAATATAAAGAAAACTTATTAAGAAACAACAGGCCAGACTTGTGGAAGTTTATAGAAAGTAAGAATTTTTTTATAGTTGAAGAGTTAAGAAAATATGTAGAAGAAAATAATTTGAAAATTACTTTGGAACATGTTGTAAACTTCACCTGGATTGCGGAAATTTATAAATGAGAAATTAATATTTTACACAATACTTTCAGAAATACAGATACGCAAAAAAAGCTCACTAAAGAAAGCAGCTTCAGCGACTTTTTTACTGTCTAGGAAGGTATAAATATTATTATCTAATCTAGCAATATCAAGGGTTTAGAACAGCTATTTAGGTTAAACCTTAAAAAATAAAATTATGTCGCCTGCCAGAATTTCTTCACATACATTTAGAAAAGGCAGACGCGCAAAAAAGCTCACTGAAGAAGGTCGCTTCAGCGATTTTTTATAAGAAATACTTTAATTTTGGGAGGAATTTGTTATGAAAATAGGATTGCAGGCTTATATCCAAGGAACTGTTGAAGCTGTAGAGTTTTATCAAAAGGCCTTTGGAGGTACTTTAGGGTATAACGTTAGAAATGATGATGGTACCTTTATGCATGCAGAAATAAATTTAGATGGACAACTCTTGATTGCCTTGAGTGAAGCATCTACTAGCGTTGGCCTTGAGAATATAAAAAGATATTCTCCTACTGACTACCCAACAATGAATTTTTCTGTTTCTTTAGGAAGTGAAGACGCGGTAAAAAAAGCCTATGAGGTCTTGATAGAAGGGGGAAATATATTGCTTCCAATAGGACCATTGCCTTGGAATACTTGCTGTGCAAATGTAATTGATAAGTTCGGCATATTTTGGTACGTAAGTGTTTAGATATAAGGATAATAAGGATATAGTAAAGCGTATCTGCAAAGAAACCAAATTAAAATGAATGTTTAAAATAATGAGATTAAGCCAATGATATTAAAAGTATCTTTGGCTTATGTTATAATGTAATGAGAAATAAACTACAGAAGGAGATGATAATATGACCATGTATTTAAACACAGATAGGCCACTAAAAAATTATAAAGAGCTAATAAATGAAAAGTATTTTGTAGATAAATCACTAATAATAAAATTATTGAATGAAAAAATATCTACTAAGAGTAAGTATGTATGCATTACAAGACCAAGAAGATTCGGAAAATCTAGTGTTGTAGATATGCTTGGTGCGTATTATTCTAAAGCTGTAGATTCAAAGAACTATTTTAATGAGCTTAAAATAAGTAAAGTAAATAGCTATAAAGAGCATTTAAATAAATACAATGTGATAAACATAAGTTTTAATACGATACCAGATAAAAATGAAACTTATGATGAATATATTGGTATAATTCAGAACGGAATAATAGATGATATAAAAACTATGTATCCAGATTTGGAAATAAAGGATTTTTATAATATTAGCCATATGTTAAGTCAAACAAATGATCGATTTATATTTATTTTTGATGAATGGGACTATATTTTCACTAATAACTTATTTGAAGAAAATCAAAATGATTTCTTAGAATTTCTAAGAAACCTTCTAAAAGATCAACCATATGTGGCACTTTGTTATATGACAGGAGTTTTACCGATTAAAAAGTATTCCAGTGGTTCTGCTCTTAATATGTTTGATGAATATACATTTTTGAGAGATAGGATTTTTGGAGAATTTTTTGGTTTTACTGAAGATGAAGTGAAGAACTTATGTTTAATTAATAGTGAGTTGAGCTTTGAAGAACTTGAAAGCTGGTACAATGGATATTTAACGGCATTGGGAATTAAAGTATATAATCCTAGATCAGTTGTTAAAGCACTACAAAATAATCATTGTGAAAGTTATTGGACCAATACAGGTGCTATGGATGAAGTAGCAGAATACTTGAAATATAACACTTTAGATATAAGAGATGATGTTATAGAAATGGTATCAGGACAAGAAATTGATATTATAATTGATGAAGAGTTTAGAGCGGGACAAGGGGCACCAAGAAATAAGGAAGAAATATATTCAGCTATGATTGTTTTAGGTTTCTTATCCTATTATGATGGATATCTAAAGATTCCTAATAAAGAATTAATGAAAGAGTTTGAGAAGGCTCTAAAAGATGAAGCTTTTGGATATGTGTCGAAGATAATAGAAAATTCTAAGAGAATGTTGAAAGCAACAGTGAAGGGCGATACAAAAGTTATAGAAGAAATTCTTCATGATATTCATAACTCAGAAATTCCAGTTTTGCAGTATAATGATGAAAATAGCTTATCCTGCGTTCTTACACTTGCATATCTTTCAGCTAGAGATACTTATAGAGTAGAACGGGAGGAAAAGAGTGGAAAAGGCTATGCAGATTTCACTTTTCATCCAAGAAGAAAGAATGATGTTTCTTTTATTGTTGAACTTAAAAAAGATGAGTTACCAGAAGTAGCAATAAAACAAATTATAGAAAAAGAATATGTAGAAAAATTCAAGAAAGAAAATGAAGGTAAAAAAGTATTAGCTGTAGCCATATGTTATGATTCAAAGAGCAAGGAACATGAATGCAAAATTAAAGAAATTTAGTGGTAATGAGATATGAGTAGTTCGGTAAGATAGGCTTTATATGCCTATCTTATTTTTTTACCGTCTAAGCCAGTTATACAAAAAAGACACTAGCTAAAATTAGTAATATCAAGGCTTTAGAACAGCTAGTTAGGTTGAACAGTAAGAAACCAATCTTTATTCGCCTGCCAGCTTCCTCACATGAATTGGAAAATTAGTACATTTTATTATAAAGTGTTTTATTATCCAATATTTATGCATTCTGAAATCGGAGTTTACAGGTTATTACTCATATTAAAGGTTAAATAATGAGAAAAGTACAAGCTCATAATTGTAATGTTATGGCAAATAAGTTATAATTATTGAAAAATTAAGTTGTATTATAGGGAACCAACTTCAACTATTAATTTATACATGTCACAAAATCCCCAGAAGCCGGGATTTTATAACAAGTATAAATTAAGTTTTCGTATAGGTTTCCTATAAATAAACTAGCTAACTTAATATTATTTCTAGTAAGCTGTTAAAAATAGGGGGAAAATATGTTTGTTAATTATAATAATAGTATCGTGAATCTTGCCTGCTCTATCTTGAAATATTTTGGTGCTGACAGTGAACATAGTACACTAAAAGAAGTGGATGAGCTTTTGAAAGCTCAATATAAAAATGTAGTTGTCTTACTATTGGATGGATTAGGCATTGATATATTAAAGCATAATTTATCGGAAAATAGTTTTTTTAGAAAGAATTTGCTTAAGGAATATTCATCTGTATTTCCTCCAACAACTACATCAGCAACCACCTCTATGGAAAGTGGCCTAACCCCTCTGGAACATGGATGGTTAGGATGGAGTTTGTATTTTAGTGAGATAAATAAAATAGTAAATGCATTTATTAATACAGAAAAAGATACAGAGCTTCAGGCAGAGGAATATCATGTTGCCAGTAAAATAATACCCTATAAAAGCATCTACGAAAAAATAAGAGCTGCTGGTAGTGCTGAGGCATATAGCGTGTCAAAGTTCGGAAGCAATAAAATAGAAACCTTTGATGAATTGACCAATGAAGTAGAGAGATTATGTGCTACCTCAGAGAAGAAATACATATATGGATACTGGGAATACCCTGATAGCTTAATGCATATGGTTGGTAGCTATAACAGCCAGGTTACTGACAATATAAAAGAGCTAGAAGAAAGAGTAGCAACTATGTGCAATAGATTGTCTGATACATTGGTAATAGTTACTGCAGATCATGGACATTGTAATGTGAAATACTATATTTTGAGTGATTATCCTAAGTTATTTAATATGTTAAAACGTCCAACTTCTGTGGAGACAAGAGCTATAGCTTTCTATATAAAAGATGAATATCTAGATGATTTTAGAGCTGAGTTCCACAATAATTTTGGAGATGATTTTTTACTGTATTCAAAAGAAGAGGTTATCAAAAAAAATATATTTGGCACTGGCAAAATGCATCCGAAGTTTGAAGAATTTATAGGAGATTATTTAGCAGTAGCAATTAGTGATAAAGGCATTGTATATTCTCAAGAATCAAAGCAATTTATCTCCAATCATGCCGGAATGACCGAACAGGAAATGAACATACCGCTTATAGCAATAAGTAGAAAATGATTAGCTTGGATGGCTTAATTGCATATATAGCACAAAGAAGAGAAAGCATTTTTCCTGCCAGGCTTTCATTATATTGATATGGAAAGACAGATGGTAAAAAATTCACTGAAGAAGATGAGTTTAGCAGACTTTTTTCAATTAATATTAGATACAAGAGGTATAGAATGAATCAGGTGGACATATTATTATGGAAAAATGAAATAGAAACTAATAAAACCGTATCAAAGGCAATGAGAATTGTTTTATATTTCTCCTTTATAGCTGGGCTTTTTAATTTAATTCATATATTTGATGTTGCTCAGAGTGTGATGATAAAAATGAATGTATTACTTATAATTCCTCTTTTGCTGCCTACTATTTTAGTGGACATGTTGAAGTTGAATAAACCATGGATAAAGTATTCAATACTTACTTGTGCTGTGATTTCTACAGGAATATGTTATACATTATTAACCTTTCAGACAATTTTAATGTTTGTTGTTCCAACGATACTTGCCTCTATGTATTTTAGAAAAGCACAGCTTATAGTGGTGATTGTTGAATCAGTATTTAATATAGTTTTAGCCCATTTATTTAGCTTTTATTTTCTAATGCAACCCTGGATAGAGCCCTTTAACGGCTTAGGAAATATAATGTTATATGGAGCGGTGCCAAGAGTACTTCAATACCTATGCTGCGGAAGTTTATTTTACATATTGTGCAATCGTACTTCTGGGCTTATGGTACAGTATCATAAGGCTATAAAGGATAAAGAGATTTTTGAGCTTGAAAAATCTATAGCCTTACAGAAGATAAAATATGAGGAACGAGAGCAGTTAAGTAGAGATATTCATAATAGCGTAGGACATACAATAATGGCGGCAATTATGAGCTTGGATGCAGCAGAAGCAGTGTATAATGCGGATTCTAATAAAGCAATGGAAAAAATAAAATTTGCTAATATACGAATGCGGGAAAGTCTTGAAGCTATACGAAAAGCAGTACGCGGCATAAGCACAAAGGCGGGTGGACAAACCATAGAGGACCTTATGAGATTAATAACTCTAAATATCAATAAATTAAAAGAGGATTTTGATATTAAGATAAGGATTAAAACTCATTATAGTGATCAGCAATTGAAAACTCAAGATATTTGTATTGAGAGGATTGACTTTTTAGTAGGGGCATTGCAGGAATTAGTAACTAACAGTGTAAAACATGGAAAGGCAACAGCAATTATTGTAGTTATAGAAATAGATATAAACAATATAAATATAATAATTCAGGATAATGGAACTGGAATTGAAAATATAAGAGATTGTCAAGAATTATTAGACAATGGCTTTGGAATAAGAAAAATCGGCAACTACTTAATTTCCATAGGCGGAGCTTTAAAGCTAAAGAATCAAGAAGGCTTGCTGGTAGAAATGAAAGTTCCAATAAGAGCAGGTGGAGAAAATGAATAGAATAAGAATATTGATAGTAGATGATGAAAAGCTTCTTTTAGAAAGTCTAGAATTAATATTATCCATGAATGAAGCCTTCGAAATAGTAGGTTTGGCAAAGGAAGGGAAAGAAGCCTTAGAAATATTAGAGAAAAAACAAGCAGATATTGCCTTAGTAGATTTAAATATGAAGGGAATGGCAGGGCAGGATTTAATACTAAAAATAAAGTCAGTCTATTCCTCAATGAAAATACTTGTTTTAACCACTTTTTATGATGAAGAGAACATTGTAAATGCAGTACGGAATGGAGCAGATGGCTACTTGCTAAAGGATGCAGGAACAAAAGTTATCGTTCAAGGAATCTTTAATGTTATGAATGGTCAAAGCATACTTGACAGTAAAGTAATGACTGCCTTAGCAGATATAATGTCAAAGCGATCAACTGAAAATAAATACAAAGAAAAATATGCGGAGGCAGAGATATTAAAAAATCTAACAGAAAGAGAAATTGAAATCTGTCAGCTGCTTTCTGATGGATATACCAACTCTCAAATAGCAGAATTCTTATATATTTCTGAAGGAACGGTAAAAAATTATATAAGTACTATCTATGATAAAACAGGAATAAAGGACAGAACCCTGTTAGCCTTAAAGCTTGCAAAAATTTTCTCTTAATAAAGAGTTCCTATATCCAAACTTAATTTATATTTGTTCAAAAATCTTAGGCTCTGATAATTTTCTCGCATTTAAAAAATTAATAGTTTAGTTAGGAATTCTATAACGCTGTACCACTTCAATCAAAAATCCATTTGAAAAATTCCTCCGGCTTATGAGAAGCGAAATTGAAAATATAGATTTTAATGTGAAGTGTTACATACGCAAATAAACATGACCACAGTCATATATAACTAATGACTGTGGTTACTTCTTTATGGAAAGTATTTCAGGTATTCTATAGGAAATAGGGAAGAAGTGAGGAATAGTACATGAAAAGAAATAGAACTATTAAGGTACTTGGAATTATTTTTGTCGTAGCTGCATTACTTGTTTTTATTAACTTTATTCCGACACTTAGACTAAAGACATCAAATATGCAGGTTATAGAAGGGCAATGGGTCAATGTTTATTATGAAAAGGAAGAAGCTGCTGCGAAGGATGTTGCTCAGTTGGCCGATACAAGGGCTGGTGAATTAGCTAAGAAATTAGGCTTTAGTAAAAAGCAAAATATAAGCATTTATATTTATGACCATCAGGCAACAATGCAAAGAAAAAAGTATGGGCTAATAGGATCAATGTTAGGGCTAGATTGGTATATTGGAGACAACCTAGGAACAAATGTTATATTAACATCACCTGCCAACCCCGGGAAGGCGCATAACTATGATGATAATAAGCAAGCGGTTTTACATGAAATGGTTCACGCCTATGTAAGTATAATAAATCCACGGATAAGACTGTGGTTAACCGAAGGAATGGCTTTATATCTATCCAATGGTCAACCTCTTGACAAAGTAGATATCGATAATATCCATATTCCAACCTACTCAGAAACTAAAACTAGTAATCCAATTAAATTTGCCAATATGGGAGGTTATACCTTTGCAAATAGCTATATAGAATATATTGATAAACACTATGGATGGGACAAAGTGATGCTGATAATTAAAACGGAAGATTATGAAAAGGTGTTTGGCAAATCAGAAGAAGATATATACAACGAATGGCTAAAGTATATTAAAAGGGACAGGGGGACGAGGGACAGGGGGACGGAGCTTTTGTCCCTAATTACAGTTAGCGGAGTACTTTAAAAAGGCAGAAAAGAACTAGCATAGGCGAAATATTATTTATGAAAATATATGTTTTAATATGAAGCAATACATTAGGTACGGTGAAGCGACTCTACAATATACTTTTCCAATATAGAGTTTATAAGGTAGCTCATAATCTCTGTTACCAAAGGGCCGACAAAGATTAGCATAGCAAATTGCTTTTAGTGGCAGAAATTAAAAAGAATAACAAAGCAAGGCACTCTACGTTCAATTTACGTAAAGTGCCTTATGTATTTTGTTAATAAAATTCCACCGCTACAGTTAGTTATGTAGACTTATTACCATGAAGATTGTATGAAATCAAAATAGACGAATTTCTCTAATGTCAGCCACTTTTGTGAAAACTTTATTTTCGTATTCTACCATAGATTATCTAAATCACACTATCTTTTCGCAATTATTCTAACATATCAGCAGAAGGCTTTGGAATTTTAATTCTTTCTTCAAAGCCATCCATTGGAACACCATCATAACTATATAGCTTCTTTAAAAGCTGCCAGAGGGTTCCCAATTCTTCTTTGCTGAAACCTTTAAATATATCAGCCATAAAATTCTTCTTAGCATCCATTGCATTTTTTGAAAGAGAATTGATGCCTGCTTCTGTCAACACTACATTAACAGCTCTTTTATCTTTTTCTGATGACACTATTGAAATATATTTTTTCTTCTCAAGACTTTTGATAATCCTCGTTGCATTCTGCTTAGTTGTGCCCAACTTACCTGCTATATTTATGATGGTAGTATCGCCTTTTGGTAAATGAAGTATGGCTAATAGTGTTAGCAGCTGCTTGCTTGTTAGATCACCGCAATAACTGTCACCTGCAGTCTGAAGTTTGTTTGAGACTGCCATGAGACTGGCGTAGGTCTGATCCATTATATACAATAGTTCACTAAAGTCTTTGTTATCCAATTTTAATCCTCCCAACTGTTATAGTTAATAAAAATATTATATCACATATAGACAATGGGTTGACAAAATATTTTTAGAGGCATATATTTATATTAGACAATGCATTGACTAATATAAAAAAGAGTATTAAGGAGAATAAAAAATGAAAGTTATAACCATTATGGGGAGTCCGAAGAAAAATGGAAGAACTGCTTTTACACTATCACTATTCGAAGACAGTATGAGAAAGGCTGGACATGAAATTGAGAGAGTTAATGCAGTAGATATAAAAATTAACAACTGCAAAGAATGTTACACCTGCATGGGTAAAAGCTCAGAACATGGATGTCCTCAAAAAGATGACTGGGACATGGTATTTAAGAAGATTATGGCTGCAGATGCTGTAATATATTCATCACCGCTTTTCTGTTTTGATATAACCGCTCAACTTAAGCCAATTATTGACAGACACTTCAGTCTGATGAATAAGGATCTATTAAAAGGCAAACTTTCAGCACTGCTAGTTACTTGCGGAGGTAAAGAAACTAACAATGCAGACTGTGTGCAAACCATATTTAGACGTGCTTTTGATATAAATGAAGGAGATAAGTTCAAAACCACCGTTGTTGGTACCTACGTTGCAGAATCAAGCATAGAACCTGATTTTGAAAAAAGATCAGAAGTAGTTGCGGAAAAGATGTTCAACGACTTTAACTGTACTATTCAGAGTAAATAATTTTTGGGAGGTTAATACATTATGAGTATATTGTTTAAAGATGACCAATTTGATTTTCAGGTACTAAGATTACTTGGAGAAACAGCCTATTGTGCAGCTGATATAGGAGAAGTTGTCTCCACAAGCAATAGGATAACAGAAGGTGATTATGACAGTTGGTGTGATGAATGGACTAAAACCGCAGAAAGATTGCATGGTATAGGTGACAAAGCCTTCGCAGAAGGGCATTTAATAAGTGCCAGAAAAGCCTATCTCCGTGCTTCTAACTATTATCGTACTGCAGAATTCTTCCTTCATGAAAATCCAAACTCAGAAAAAATTGCAAAGCTATTTAATGCAAGCGAAGAATGCTTTTCAAAGGTTATGGAACTTAATAACCCCGTAATTAAGTCTGTTTTGGTACCCTATGAAGGTACAACTCTGCCTGCCCATTATTATAAGTTAAATGATACAAAGGAGCCAAAGCCAGTTCTAATACTCTTAACAGGATTTGACGGTACAAAGGAAGAATTCTATGGACTGGCTATGACAGCCCTTGAACATGGAATGAACTGTCTTGCCATAGAAGGTCCTGGACAAGGTGAAGTTGTTAAAAAGCAGCATTTATATTTTAGAGCTGACTATGAAGCTGTTGTTAGCCCTGCTGTAGATTACCTGCTTACAAATGAATTTATCGACCCAGAAAAGATAGTTCTGTGGGGTGAAAGCTTTGGAGGATACTTGGCACCAAGAGCAGCAGCTTTTGAACACCGTCTTGCTGCATGTATAGCAAACAGCGGGATCTATGATTTCCTTGGAGGCGGAATAAAGGGGCTTGGATTAACAAGAGAGCAGATACTCACCATTGCTGAAAAAGAGCCTGATGCGCTTAATAAGAAGCTATACGATTTTATGAAAAAAAATTCTGAATTCCGATGGAAAATATCTCAAGGCATGTATGTATTCGGATGTAGTACTCCAGCGGAATTTGTTAAAGCTACAGGAAAATATATAATGAAAGGCATTGCAGAAAATATAAAGTGCCCCACACTTGTGGTTGATACCGACGAGGATGGACTTATTGATTCACAAGCTAAGCCACTTTATGAGGCTCTCACTTGCAGAAAGGATTATATGCTCTTTACTGGCGAAGAGGGTGCAGGTGCACACTGTCAATGCGGTGCAAAACTTATTGGCAACGAGAGAATCTTCAGCTGGATAGAAGATGTTCTTTCAGGAAAATAATTACCACTAGCCTTTGGCATTATATAGAGCCATATTATAAGTAATAGTTCATTTACAAAATATGTTATAATAAAATTGGAAACAAATTTTTGTTAAGGACAAATAGTGATTTATAGAGGTGCTCTATTCTATGAAAAGAGAACAGCAAAAGTTAATAAAAGATTTAAATAAAATAATACAAAGGGATTTAAAAGAATTATGCAAGAAATATAATTTTAAATTTGCCTATGGTTATCTATATAGATTTGAAGGTGACTTTGTTTATACTGCTATTGTTGATATAAGGCCAATGTATTATGAAGATTTATATGTTTCATTATTTATAAAGCCATGGATACTTAATGATACTTATTGGAAGGTTCAGAATATGAATATGGAGAAAATGCAGACTCAACCGAAAACATTTCATTTTAGAGGTGCATTTAATATTAATGATATTAAGTACGAATCATATAGAATACCATATGACAATAATAATTTTAGCCTTTCTTTAGAAAACGCTTTGCGAGATATTGAGAAAAGAATAAGTGATCATCAAGTCATATTAAACAGTGTAAATGTGTTATTGGAAGAACCTACTGACTATAAAGTATCTAATTTGAGCAAAGCAATTATTTGTATTTACAATGAAGATTATGAAAAAGCACTAACATATTTAAATGAAAGTACTGAAAAGGAAGATAAAGATGTATACCTTCATGTTGATAGTAAAGGAAAAACTTTGAATGAATATGCTTTTAAGTTTTGCAAGGAAAGGCTGAGATAATTTTTACTATAGACTCCAATTTATATTATTGAGATTAAAATCTTTAAATAGAAAAAATTATACAGGTTTATTTTTTATAAAAACTCTATATAGGATAAACAAGAAAAGCTTAGTGTTGATAACACTAAGCAATTCGTAAAACATTTATATTATTTTAGAGCTATTGGATGAACTGAAATTAATATTTTATTCTAGAGTGAAGCACTATTCTTTGTTGGATGGGTGCTTTTTCTCGTTGCCATTAAGTTCTATATAAAAACTAAGAAACTTAATCTTGATGATTAACTTAGAACAGAAATATTATAAGTTAAAGCTAATCCAGCAACAAAAATAGTAAGAAAGTTTTTTTATAATTAATTCTAGCATATCCATTACGGAATTCTTTAATTCTACCCTGGAATTATACAATATTTATGTAGAATTTATACACAAGAATAAGATGCAAAGACCTCATTTATAATAGTCACGGTGAACAATATAATAAAAAGAACATAAAGCTAATTATAGATAGTAATGTATCTAAGTAAGATCTCTACTTTAAGTTTTACGTCCCCTAATACAAATCTTTGGTTACTTGATGATATCATCAATAGGTATTAAAATAAAATAATAAAGCTGTACTAGTTAAATCTAAAAACTATTTTTAAAGCTCTTTGGATTCTGAGAGAAGAATTTGAAAATGTAAATTTTAATATTAAGTGCTACACATATACAAAGAGGTAGAATATAAAAAATTGATTTATACTTGTTCGAAAATCTTTGGTTTTCAGGTAGATATGAATTAACAATTGAGTTAGAAATTCTATATCTTAAAAATAATATAAATAAGATGAGGGAAAAAATGAAGATTCGAGTGCCAGATTATTTTAAACAATTCAAATGCATAGCTTCAGACTGTGAAGATACCTGCTGTGCTGGTTGGGAAATTGTTATCGATAATGAAACCTATAATAAATATCAAAAGGTAGAGGGAGCATTTGGGAAAAGACTACGAGATAGCATAGTACCAAGTGATGGAGATAATATATTTGTATTAAAAGGCGACAACTGTGCATTTCTAAATGAAAACAAAATGTGCGATATATATACTGAACTTGGAGGCGATAGTCTTTGTCATACTTGCAAGCAATATCCAAGGTACACTGAAGAGTTTGGTGGCTTACGTGAAATAGGGCTATCACTTTCCTGTCCAGAAGCAGCAAGAATAATATTAAGAGACTCTAAAAAGGCTGCGTTTGAAGTAAGTGAAATTGAAGAAGAAATAACTTCATATAATGATATTAATGCTATGCTTTTTATATATCTTTTACAAAGTAGAAAAATAGTTTTTGATATCCTTCAAAATCGTGATATCGTTCTAGAGCATAGGGTTTCCTTAACTCTCCAATTTACTAGTGAAGTTCAAGCATTAATAGATGAAAATAACATACTTGGAATAAAAGCTATTAATGAGAAATACTTAAATAGTGACCTTAGAAATGAGATTATTAATAGTCTAGATAAGTATAAAGATAAGGGTAATATCAAATATCATAATACATATGAGATTTTTAAAGTCTTTAAAGAATTAAAACATATAACCACTAATGATCCATTAGGATTGGACAAGATTTTAAGCTTTCTCTGGCAGGGCAATAATGATGAAGAGTTTTATCTAGCTAAACATAAACAATTTAATCAGTATTATGAAGACAAACTTTATAAATTTGAAAATCTTTTAGTTTATTTTATATTTAGATATTTTATGAAAGCAGTTTTTGATTATGATGTATCTGCAAAAGTGAAAACAGCGGTGGTTAGCTATATAATGATTAAGGAATTATTTTTGTTTAGATGGATAGAAAGCGGAGAACTCACTGATGAAGACGCAGTAGACATAATGCACATGTATTCTAAAGATGTTGAGCATCTGGAAGAAAATATAGAAAAGCTAGCAGAGCTCTTTGAAACTAATGATGCATTTAACTTAGAAAGCTTTTTAAGCATGTTGTAGGGACAGAGGGACGGAGCTTTTGTCCCAATATATAGTTAGCGGAGCAGGGACATGGAGACGGAGCTCTATTCCCAAAGTACAGCTAACAGAGCCTAAAATTTAAGTGAAAGTTCCCTATAGTTTATTTTTATAAACCCAGCATGAAAGGCTAAAGCTTCAACAAAAGATGGAAAGAGCCTGTCTTTTTCGTATGAAATTATATTTTAGATAAACCTGTGTATAAGTATATTCAGATACCTTAAATTTATATAGGGGAGAAAGAATAAAAAAGAAAAATTATGTGGACTGCCAGATTTTTTGCATATGCATCAGGAAAGCCATATTTGAAAAAAGTTACTAAAGAAGGTCGCTTCAGCGAAATTTCTACAATTCTTCTGAAAAATAGAATAACATTGATTAAAATGAGTAAAGCCTCTGCAAGTTTTTATATTTGTAGAGGTTTTTTGTATAAAACGAACATAACTATTATTTACCTTTTATTACAAAATACTGTATTGTATAATTAAAGCGTTCAGATTCTTCGTTCATATTTTTGAAAGCAAAACTAATTAATATCAATACAATATAGACAAACTCAAGAAAAATCAGATATCACTGCAAATTTGGTTGATATAGTTTTGCGTAGTGAAAATAACCCAAATTGTATTTATAATATAACAACTAAGGGGTAAGAGATTATGAGTAATGTGTTTCTTGAAGAAATTAAAGGGTGGGAGACTTGGGGAGAAGTGTTTCAGTCTATACCTGCCTTTGAGAAGTTAATTAAGAGAATATTTGAAAAGGAAAAGCTTAATTGCAAAGAGATTTCAAACTTAACAGCTGGGACGAATGCAGTTTTCAAAGTGGACAATTTTGTTGTGAAAATTTTCGCTCCAATTGAATCAGGTTTTAATACAGAAATTGATTTTAACAGTGAAATACTTGGCATGAAAAGAGCAATGGATATGGGGATAAATATACCTAAGGTAATAGCTGCTTCATTTATTGAAGATAAATATTTATTTCGTTACATCATTATGGATTACATAGAAGGGGAAGATGCTAAAGATGTGTTAAAGCACTATTCAGATAGTGAAAAGATTGAATTTGTTCGTCAATTAAAAGAAAATATCAGAAAGATGAATACCACATACAAAGGGGAATATCCAGAAGTAGATGTAAAAGAGAGAATACTAACCAATGCACGATGGAATATATTTAGTAATAAGATAGTTAGTCAAGTTAAAGAGCTTGTTATAAGATATGACATGGTAAACAAGGTGTATGTCCATGGAGATATTACAGGTGATAATGTAATGATCACTCAGAAAGGGATGCTTTATATAATAGATTTTGCCGATGGCAGAATAGCTCCAAAAGAATATGAATTTCCACCAATTTTGTTTGATCTATTCGATTTCGATAAATGCATGATTAATGAATTTATAGGTGGAGAAGGTATTGAGACTTTCGCTGAAAAGTGCTTTTATGGAATATTAATGCATGAGTTCGGTTTTTATTTTGTAAAACTAATTTGTGAAAGAGTTATTGGAAAAGAAATAGCTGAGCTATCTGATATACTAGAAGTTAAAGAGGCATTAGTAAGCTTGTTTAGCTAAGTGGGATAGGGGGACGGAGCTTTTGTCCCAGCAAATAGTTAGCAGAATGATTCAATTAGTTAGGAAGAAATCAGCATAAATAAAAGACTAGCTCTGAAAATAGAAATGAGTTAGGATCACCCGTATAAGGAACCACTGCAGTTTTTTTTCGAAAAGGGAAAGCGAAATGAAAGTAAAGCTTATAAAAAGTATATTCAAAAGAGATTTATATTCATATATACTTCATGATACAATAGAGAAAATCATACAAGCGAGGAGATATCATGACAAAACATAAGATCTATACAATGAGTTTTGCAAGTGTCTATCCACTTTATGTTGCGAAAGCGGAGAAAAAAGGACGTACGAAAACAGAAGTCGATGAAATTATATTATGGTTTACAGGGTATAGTCAAGAAGAGTTAGAAGCTCAGATAGAAAAACAGATAGACTTTGAAAATTTCTTTACTGAAGCTCCTGCTCTCAATCCTTCTAGAGCTTTAATAAAAGGTGTGGTCTGCGGTGTCAGGGTGGAAGATATCAAAGAACCGATCATGAAGGAAATTCGGCATTTGGATAAGCTAATAGATGAGTTAGCAAAGGGAAAAGCCATGGAGAAGATTTTGCGAAAATAATAATTAAAAAACGGAGAAACACTGATTCAGTATATAAGCAATCGGTGTTTTTTTGTTAAGATCAGTAAAAATTTTTGCCTATCTAAGCCTAGTAATCTAAAGGTATTAAAATAGCTTATTAGGATATGCGGTAAAAATTATCTTTACTAATAATTTTCCGTATATGGATCCGGAAAGGCAACTGAATAAAGAAACTCAATGAAGACATTATTAAAAGTAATATTACAAACGGGTTCATGATATAAAAACATTATCATTTTGGGTTAAATGATAATGTTTATTGTAGTTTGATATATTTATTTTACAAATAAACATAGTCAATTTACCTTTGATGATTATATTTATGGTAAAATGATAATAATAAAATATAATGTTAGTAAGGGAGAAGTTATAGTGATTTCTTTTGAAAATAATAATTTGAATAACCTAGCATTGCCAATGAATATAGTGAGAATGTTAACTGCTATAAATGAATATAAAGGAAAACAAGATTTGTATAAAAAGCAATCACCTCAAATATTAAATACGCTTAAAGATGTAGCAATTGTGCAAAGTGCAGAATCATCTAATAGAATAGAGGGAATTTATACTTCTAATAAAAGATTGCGCGAAATAATGAATAATAAAATAGAGCCAAGGGATAGAAGTGAAAGTGAGATTGCTGGGTATAGGGATGTATTAAATACCATTCATAGTGACTTTGATGCTATACCTATAAGATCATCTGTATTATTACAATTACATAGGGATTTGTACAAATTTTCATCTGCAAAAGGGGGAAACTATAAAAGTACCGACAATGTGATTGAGGAAATATTACCAAATGGAAGTAAATACATTAGATTTAAGCCTGTAGATGCCTTCAGAACTCCAAGTTATATGGACACACTTTGTGAAGAATATAGAAAGGAGATTGCAAAAGGAGAAGTTGAGCCATTAGTTTTAATAGCAGCATTTATTTTAGATTTTCTTTGCATTCATCCCTTTAATGATGGAAATGGAAGGATGTCTAGATTATTAACACTTTTACTTCTATACCAAAGTGGTTTTGAGGTTGGAAGGTTTATTAGTTTAGAAAAAATTATTGAAGATAGTAAAGAAACTTACTACGAAGCATTGAATAAAGCATCTATGCTATGGCATGATGGGAAAAATAATTTGCAAATATGGATTGAATATTTTCTTGGAGTTATCATAAAAGCCTATAAGGAATTAGAGGAGAGGGTAGGTTATATCGAAAATACTAAGGGAAATAAGAGTGAAAGAATAGAGAATGCAATAGAAGGAAAACTAGGTTATTTTACTAAGAGTGAAATAAGAACAATATGTCCCGATGTAGGAGAAGCAACTATAAATAGGGTGTTTGAAAAGCTTAAAATTGAGGGGAAAATAGAAGCTGTTGGTAAGGGAAGAAATTCTAAGTGGAAGAAAATATAATGAACAGAGGCAAGGGGACGGACATTCTGTCCCAGAGTTTTTGTATAAGGTTAATCCAAATTTTACGACATATAGATTTTATTAAATCATATGAGTTTTTTAATTATACTTGACATGTATGTAGATTTTGGTATAACATACAAATAATTAGCTCTAAATCCATTAATTATATAATAAGCGAATATTTTTATGAGTGTTTTAAATATGTAGGTGAAAATTTGATTATAATTTAAAACTTAATACTGTTCTTATAAAGGAGATGCTTATTAATGGATTTAGCGTGGAGTTTAGATAATATATATACGTCCTTGGATTCTGAGGAGTTTAAAAATGATATGAAGCAGCTTGAGGCTTATATAGCTGATATAAAAAGTCTCGAGGTTGATAAATGGACAGATACTATAGATATAGTATCAAAAATTGAACAATTCTTAAGGCTTAACAATGAATATAAGAAAATATATTGTAAGATATCTTCTTATGCATATTTACTTATGAATGCTGACTTTGAAAATATTGAGGCTGCGAATATTCTTGATGAGCTTGAAGATAAAAACTCTGAGTTAACAGAAGTCTTTGTCAGCTTTAGCAGGTGGCTTAAGACTATTGAAGATTTAGATGAAGTAATACGTAGAACAGAATATTTAGTAGAGCATGAATTCTATCTCAAAGAGCTTTTGTTAAAGGGAAAATATTTATTAAGTGCAAAAGAGGAAGCAATTATTGCCAAGCTGAAGAATTCGGGATCTAGTGCTTGGGAAAAATACTATATGGAGTTAACAGCATTTACTACAGAGGATATTACTATCAGAGGAAAAGTGGAAAGTTTCACACTTTCTCAGCTTAAAAATATGCTGTATGATAAGGATAGTTTCCTAAGGAAAGAAGCTTATTTTAAAGAAGCTGATTTATGCGAAGGACTATCTAAGGCTTGTGCTAAATGTATAAATGGAATTAGCGGAGAAGCACTAACTATATATGAGGCTAAAGGATACAAGTCACCATTACAGAAAGTTCTTATTAACTCAAGAATGGATGCTGAAACGTTAGACACCATGATATCAGCTATTAAGGAAAGTTTGCCAGTGCTTCGCAAGTTTTATGAGAAAAAAGCTGAAATGCTAGGATATAAATCTAAGCTTCCTTTTTATGATATATATGTGCCTATTAGTGATAGTAATCAAGAAGTTTCTTATGCAGAAGCTAAGGAGCTAATAATATCAAGCTTTCAAAACTTCAGTGAGGAGCTTGCAAGCTTTGCAAGAAAGGCCTTCGAGGATAAATGGGTTGATGCCGAGCCAAGAAGAGGTAAAGGCAATTTTGCACTAGAAGTAGATATTTTTCCAATACAACAAGGTAGGATAATGGCTAATTTTAATGGGAGATTTATTGATGTTAGTATATTAGCCCATGAGATAGGACACGCATACCATGGTTCTAAGGTTTATAGGCAAACCATGTTGAATACTGAATATTCTACCCCAATTGCAGAAACAGCATCAGTTTTTTGTGAAACTATATTAAATAATCAATTAATAGAGAAACTACCAAGTAATGAGGCCTTAGTAATTTTAGAAAGCAGCATTTCTGATAGTTTGTATTATCTAATAGATTTTTATGGCCGATATTTATTTGAAAATGAATTGCTCAAAAGAAGGAAATCAGGTTCTTTATCTGTGGAAGAATTAAATGAGATAATGATTAGTTGCATGAAACAAGCCTATGGAGACAGTATTGAAGCCGAAACAATTCATCCTTATATGTGGATGAATAAACCAGGATACTTTATGGCTGAAAATGAATTTTTAAACTTTCCATATTCCTTTGGAGTATTGTTTTCAAAAGGTTTATATGCTGAATTTATAAAAAATGGACAATCCTTTGTTGCCCAATATGATAAGTTTTTAAGTGCGACAAGCACCAATAACATTTCTGATGCTGCAAAAATAATGGGTATAGATGTACATTCAATAGATTTTTGGAGAAATTCATTAAAGCTAATTGAAAAGGACATTGAAAAATTTCGGGACAGGGGGACGGAGCTTTTGTCCCAAGTATCAATTAATAGACAACCTTAATAAGTTAGAAAGACTCACTAAAGAAAGAAATTATTTGTGAAAATATAAGTGAATTAAGAACATCCATGGTTGATATAGTGAACCTATGGATGTTCTTAATTTTTTCAGCTAAACTCACCAATAATAGCTTTTTAAGAAGTATAGTAAAAAATAGTCCCCTAGTATAGAAGGTATTTGCCTTATAGTATTTTAAGTCAATAATGAGAGTAAGAACCATGCTGCTTATCTATGTTTACAGTTTAAGGTAAATATGATAGTGTTTTAGGTGATTGATAGAAAAAGTGAATTGTTTAAACAAAGAGTTAATGTGAGTATAAAATCAGGGGTAACAAATTTTATTAGCATATATATTAGAGACTAATACAGGATTATATAAATCCTCAAAAAGGTGATGATTAATACGGAATTTATCTTAAGAAATAAAGCTAATAGAAGATATTTAATTTTTATAACAATATTTATGATAATAGCACTGGCACTTGTTGTTGTTATGTTTAAGAATGTGAAGATTGGTAAAGAGGTAAGTAAAGATTATCCTAATAACAAAATAATTAAGGATTTATCCCAAGAGGAAAAAATAGAGGATTTTAATTATTTATATAAGGGAATAGAAGAAAACTATCCTTTTTTACAGGTTAACAAAAGAATCAATAATATAGATTGGGAAAAGAATAAAGAACTTTATATGCAAAGAATAAAAGAAACTGACAATGATACTGACTTTTACATGGTATTACAAGGAATATTAGAGGATTTAAATAATCCACATACCACTATGTATAAAGTAAATGCTGAAGATATCAAAGCGCTTTTGAAAAATAAAGATAAATTAGAGAAAGAAAATCACAAAAACAATTGGCATGAGAGAAATACAATTAAGATAATAGAAAACAAAACTTTTCTTGAAAGAAACAATATAGATACTAATAATTTAAATATTGATTCTGATAAACCAAAGGACAATGATAAGCAAGTATCCAGTGAAAATGCTGGAAATGATAATATTATTGCTAAATATATAGTTGAAGATAAGGTTGGCTATATACGTATAAACTCATTTGATGATAGTAATATACAGAAAGATGAAGAGGTTGTTAACAAGTATTTGGAAAAGGTAAGAGACTACAAAAGTTTAATAATCGATATAAGAGGAAACAGAGGCGGAACGGATTCTTATTGGAAGAAGGTTCTATTTCCTAGGATTATTAATAAAACATTTTCCAGCACAAGGTATAACTTTTATAGAGATGGTGACATTTCAAAGGATTACTTAAAATATACTTATGGCGATGACTTAAAAGGCATAGGTATAGTAACAAAAGATTTAGTAAGCAAGCTTCCTAATATCCCTAAAGAAGTATTGAGTGATTTTAAATATTATGAAACCGATGTAAATGAGATAAATCCTAAAGCTTCAATAAATTATAAAGGGAAGATATATTTATTAGTTGATAAATCAGTGTATTCTGCAGCAGAATCCTTAGCGGTTTTCTGTAAGCAAAGTAAATTAGCGACCTTGGTAGGAGAGAAAACCAAAGGAGGGGACAATGGAATAGGGCCAACCACACTAATGTTACCTAAAAGTGCATTCCTATTTAAATTCGAAATATCTCTTGGTACACACTCAGAAGGAACCTGTGACGACGAGTTCATGACTGAACCAGATATTTATGTTAAGGATGCAAGTATAAATGAAGATTTTAAGTTAGATAACTGCATTAATGAGGTGCTAAAGGGACAGGGGGACGGAGCTTAAGTGCCACTTTATGAACAAAAAGGTTATATATAGTATGAAAAAATTATTTCTAAATAAGCAAACCATGAAGTCTATAGTATAATATTTACAAAGAAGCTGACATTATTGAAATAAGGGGAAGATGTATATGGAAGATGAATATACTATTGGGGATCTAGTAAAGGAATTAAAGATAAACAAGGAGACAATAAGATATTATGAAAAAGTTGGTTTGCTTTCTGAGCCAAAAAAGAATACAAACGGATATAGGATCTATTCAAAAGAAGATATAGAAATGATTAGATTTATAAGGGTAATTAAAGGTTTCGGTTTCTCCTTGAAGGAAATCAGTATATTAATACATGGTGAAATATTATGTGGAAGCATTGAAGATATCATAACAATGGTTGAGGGTAAAATTAATGAATTGAATATAAAAATCAATGAATTAGAGGAAAAAAAGAGCTTACTTGAGAAAGTCAACAAAACTTTATCATCGGAAGATATGGAAGCTTGCAATGACTTGCAAATCTATATTAAGAAATAAGTGTTGACTGTGTACTATAGTACCTGGTCTATAATACCATTAAAAACTAAGATCTTCATTGTGAAAAATAATGGAGGAATATTAAAGGAGAGGTTTTTATGGTAATAGATAAGGATACAATCTTATATTGTTCAGGGACAGGTAACAGCTTGCAGGTGGCTAAGGATATAAATAGTGAACTAGGAGATTTGGAGCTGTGTAATATATCTTCAATTAGAGCAGAAGAGAAGATAAGAATTGAAGGGAAAGTATTTGGAATAGTTTTTCCTGTAATTTATGCACGGCTACCATTGATATTAGAAAGAGTGTTAGAAAGGCTTGAGATTAGTGAAGATAGCTATGTTTTTGCAGTAGCAACCCATGGGGGAGCGCCTGCTGAAGTATTGAGTAAATTGAAAAAAGTATTGCAAAGCAAAGGTATAACTTTAAATTCTGGCTTTTTAATTCACATGCCAGGAAATAATATTTTTGCATATGGCCCAGATTCTACTGAAAGACAAAACAAGCTTTTCCAAAGAGAAAAGAAAAAAGTAAAGAAAATAACTGATATAATAAAAGAAAGAAAAAACTGTAAATGTGAACTAAGTAAACTAGTAGTTGATATATTAATTGATAGAGCTTTTATTAAGACAACAGACAAGATAGTTAAAAACCTTCACTTAAGAGACAAAGATTTTTGGGTTAATGATAATTGCAGTAGTTGTAAATTATGTGAAAGGATTTGTCCAGTTAACAATATACAGTTTAATAAGGATAAACCAACATGGAAACATAACTGTCAGCAATGCACAGCTTGTATTCAATATTGCCCTGTACAGGCCATTCAATGGGGGAATAAAACCATAAAAAGAAAGCGATATACAAATCCTAATATTAAGGTTATTGAACTAATAGGAAAAAGTGAAGCTTAAAATAAAGTTTATGGTATAAACATTGCAAATAATTATATCATGAGTTAAAAAATTAGCTAAATCGATGGGTATGAGGATTTACTACTGTTTATTAATTATACAAGCCAATAAATTTATTTCAAATTTTGAGACAGAAAATAAATTTAAATGGTGTATAATATATGTAATAATTTTATAAAGTTGGGAGAAGTAAGCATGGCAATTAAAAAGCATAATACAATGAGTAGTGGGATGTTCTATGGTTGCGCATTAGGAATAATTTTTGGTGCTGTCTTTAAACATATTGATTGGGGGATGATTACTGGTATTGGCATTGGAAGTGCTATAGACCTTATGAAATATTCACGTAATTCAAAGCTTAATAAAAAGCAATTGTAAATTTAATAAATTACAATAATTATTATAAGCGAACTAAAGGACCTTCTAAGGTCCTTTAAAAATTTGGAAAATATTTACTAACTCGATGATAATGTTATAAATTTCTATATTGACAAATATTTATTATACTACTATATTATATAGTAGTATAATAAATGGTGGTGATTAAATTGTCTTCAATAAATTTAATAATACTTGGCTATTTGAAAAATAAAGAGAAAAGTGCCTATGAAATGGTTAAAGAGTTTGAAGTTTGGAATCTTAATAAGTGGCTAAAAATAAGTACCCCGTCAATTTATAAAAATATAATTAAACTATGTGATAGCGGATATCTAGATTCAAGAACTGTTAAAGAAGGCGAAATGCCTGAAAAAACACTATATTCACTAAACGAAAAAGGGAATTTATACTTCAATGAACTAATGGAAGAGAGTTCAAAAAATATAGGTAATATTTATTTGGAGTTTAATGCGTTTTTGGTTAATATAGAAAATTTGCCAGATGAAAAAAGAAAAGAATACCTCAGCAATTTCAAAGAGAAGGCAGAGGAGCGTAGGGCTTTTGTGGAATCAGTTTATAATTATGAAAAACAACACAAGGAAAGATCTGGTTCTGAATTTCTTATACTAGATTTATATAACGAAGTTTATAACGTTTTGGAAAAATGGTCTGAAAAAGTTTTTGACTACTATAATTAATACTTTAATGTCTCTAATAGATCTTTATATTAGGAGAGATTTTTTTCACCGCATTACTATACTTTATAGTACTTTATTATATATTAATATATTGTTTAGGAGGATCGATTTATGAACAAAAAACATCAAAACATTTCTTTTGTAGCTATCATCTTAGGCTTCTTTATGGCCCTATTAGATACAACTGTGGTAAATATCACATTGCCTAAAATGACCCAATACTTTAATACTACTATGGATCATATTTCTTGGGTAGTAAATTCCTATAATCTAGCTACCGCAGTCATCTTAGTGACTGCTTCAAGACTAGCAGATCAATTTGGCAGAAAAAAACTGTTTATTGGAGGAGTATTTCTATTTACCATATCTTCACTGCTATGTGGTATTTCAGGTTCTCTTCAGGCCCTCATATTATTTAGAACCTTTCAAGGATTAGCAGCAGCTTTTGTGGTGACTATTGCAATGCCTCTTTCTGTTGAAATATTTCCACCGGAAAAGAGAAGAACTATTATGGCACTTTGGGGAGCTTTTTCAGGGCTTGCTGCAGCAAGTGGACCATCCATTGGCGGTATTGTAACTCAATTTTTTAATTGGAGATATATCTTTTTTATAAACATACCTATAGGTTGTATTTGCATACTATTAACTATGAAATTCATAAAGGAATCTTATGATCCAACTGCAAGTAAAAGTATAGACTTTGGAGGAATTATAACAATTTCAATTGCTATGTTTTGCTTAACTTTCGCCTTGATGAAGGCTAATGAAAAAGGCTGGACTTCAAGTTTTACACTTTCCTTATTTGCGGTTTCTGCTATAGCGCTTATACTATTTGTTATTATCGAGTTAAAAGTTAAAGAACCTATGCTTCCCCTTAGTTTATTCAAATCCTTACCCTTTACAAACGGCTCAATTACTCTATTCTTACTGGGACTTGGTATGATGTCTGGTACCTACTTGCTCTCTTTTTTCCTGATTCAGATCAAGGGCTTAAATCAATTGTCAGCAGGACTTATCATTTCAACTATGTCCTTAACTTCAATGTGTTTTTCATTAGTAGCTCCTATTTTGACAAAAAAAGTAGGCAGCAGGTTTACTAGCGCATTGGGCATTTTTTTACTCTGCGTCTCATGCTACTTAAATAGTTCTCTTACTCAACATTCTTCCAATATAGATATTATTTTAAGATTAATTGTTGCTGGTTCTGGTACTGGTTTAAGTATGGCAACACTAATAGGTTCTATTATGTCTAACGTTCCTGTAGATAAAATAGGAATGGCTTCAGGGATAAATAACATGACGAGAACACTTGGAACTGTACTTGGAGTTGCCTTGTTTTTAACCATATTTACATCAAATATGACTACCCAAATGTCTGATGCTAAAAACTCTGTTGTGAAAACAATACAAAATAACACTGTGCTCGACAATGAAACCAAGCGGCAGATAATTAATTCTATAAAATCAGGTAGTGATAAAAGTGCAGATGTTTCCAAAATATTAAACAAAAATGATAAAGAAGGAACTGCTGCTGTAGCATCTTCTCAGGCCACTTCTGAAAATAAGATCAAAGCAAGTTTTGAAGCTAAAGATAAAGAAGTTCAAGATAAAGGAGTTCAAAGTAAAGAAACCCAAATGAAAGAAGCTCAAAATAAGGAAATCAAAAAAATAGCACCTAATATCCAAGCTACCTTTTTGACTTATACTGTTAAAGCCTTTAGTTTTACATTTAAAATCAGCTCGCTAATTCTTTTACCAGGCATACTCTTTGCATTATTCAGTGATAAGAATGGGACAGAGGGACGGAGCTTTCGTCCCAAGTCCAGAGGATAATATGAAGATAATGTAGAGAGAAAGCATGGAAATTAAGAAGGAGAAGATCTACTAAAGAATCATTGGAGAATTGCAAAATCTATAAAAAGCCATTTAGAAGGAAAGGTGTCCTATATTTAATGGGACACCTTTCAATTTTATTCTTTGGTGATTAAAGAAAAACACCTGCTAAGCGGGTTGTCATTACTAATACTTTGCTCTGAGAATCTTATAGATTATTTGAGTGAAGTTACTATTTATGGGGATACAGGCTCGGTTGCTCTCTGCCAGCCAACTGGAACAAACTGTTGTGTGATTATACTGTGTTTACCACAGCTTCTAACATTTATTACAACTATATGAAAGCGAGCACCTACATTAAGAGTTGCTCCGCCCCCACCAGAAAGAACGAATTTAACACCATGAGATTCTGCTAGTTGAAAATCATCAATGTGTCCCATAAGGACTCTGGACACTCTGTTTCTTACTATTTTATAAAACTCCAATCTTCCTCTTCCATTTGGAAAGGCATCATCTCCAAGCCAATCAAGCTGCGGTTCTCTTGGTGGAACATGCATATTGACAAAAACATTGGAAGTGCACATAGTACTTCTTAATCTGTTGTTCAAGAAGTCTAGTTCAGTTTCAGTCAGACCATATTCGTTATAAACATAATGATATAAAGAATTAAGCCCAATCAGCTTCAGTCTGAACTTAGGCAAATCAATGGACCAATGAATATCGTCAGGACCAATAATTTCCTTGTAGTTATCCAAGGAAAGTGTATTACCCAATTTTGCGGCATCATGATTACCTGGAACCATAAAAAAAGGCACTGTATCGCCATTTTTATCTTTATTTAAACTTTTAATTTTTTCAACTAGGAAATTAAGGTTATCTTCTGTACTTATGAAGGCACCGTGTCCACCATACAAAAAAAGTAAAGGATTAAAATCCATTGCTCTTTGCATAGCTACTTGGAAAATATCATTGCTCTTTGCATAGCTACTTGGAAAATATCATTGCTTACAAACCTAACATCACTCCCTGTGCTACGCTGAACCCAGCTGTCCCCAAAGAATACTATATTATAATCATCTGGATCACGCTTGCTTTTGATAGCCTGCAAATCGGCAAGTGACTGATCAAAAAAAGTCATAATTATCCCTCCATAATAATAAAAGGCGTTGTACCTTTGGTAACATAATATTCGAGGAGGTAAATATAAGTTACGAAATTCGACAAAATGTTTTGATGTTTTTAGCGAAGCAGTACGTACATTAAATAAGATTGTACCGTTGACAGTTTTCGCATTGAATTTTAATTAAAAGTTGTTAATTTGCTATAAAGATAAGTTTTGGAGTGTAAGGTTACATCTTTCAATATAGCAATTAGCATCAAATATCGATTCCATATTGGTTGGAAAATTCTATTAAAAGTAATAAAACATACGAGTAATGTTTCATAACAGTAGAATATAAATGTAAATGTATCTTATATTAAGAATAAGTGTAAAAATAGTATTTACATCTTATGGGAAATAACGTATAATTAAAATGTAAAAAAAAGGTATTAAAGTTTGGTGGCCGCTAAATTATAATATAAATATAATTTAAGGGAGAGAAATGAAAATGAAAAAAGTGAAAAGAGCAATTCTTTCAGCAGTTTTATGTTTGGCTGTACCTGTAGTTATAGCATACGCATTAGATCTTGAAAGCGGTGCATTAAGATATGAAGGTGGACAAACTGACAGCCAAGTTTATAGCAAAATATATGATGCAAAGACCCCATTTAGGAATACAAAAGGTGATGGCAAGGCTTGGGGCTGTAAAGCAAGTGTTAAAGTTGGAGGATCAACATATTCATCAGGATGGCATTATGGAACAGCATCTATATCTAAAGATAGACACTGGTATACAAATGAAACATCATATTATGATTATGAACAACTTAATATCACCGAGTATACTAATCAGAACTGGGGAGCAGCATATTAAGATATAGAAACTTAATGAAATAAGTATAATAATTAATAAGACTAAAAAGTTGAATAAGCCATATAGCAGCAACTTTTTAGTCTCTTATAACTCCGTAAGTTTAGGATGTGTTACTTCACATAAAATAAGAATATCAAAGAGGTTGCTTATGAAAAAAATATACGCTATTTATTTAGTTGGTTTAATGTTAATATTCTCCTATGTATTTAACAATTCTATATATGAAATATATGGTCTTAATAATATTGGGGATACTTCTTTAACTCAGTATCAAATATCTGATACACAAGGTGAAAATTTATTAAAGGTATATAAGGAGCTTACAGCAAATAATGCTAAATTTCAAATAGTGAAAACTCCTATATCTGGTAATGATAAAATTTATTATGATATTTATCATACAGATATAGATTCAATAAAAAAGATTGTCGGAGTATCAAATAATATTTATAGATATTTTAAAATGACTCAAGATGATTTTGTAGATAGTAGTGGATTGTTTTCTACTAATTTACCCTCAGGGCAGATAAAAATGCTTTCACAAAAAATCGGAATAAATATTAAGATGGTAGAAAATCAAAAAATAGCTTATAGCGATATTTTGAAACAAAATGCTCTTCAATTTGTTATACTGTGTATTATCACCTTTGCAATAATATACATATATACAATATTTAGATATAAGGTAAATTCAGTGAAGAAGTTGGTTGGTTTTTCCCCAGTAAAAATAGTCTTTACTAATATTAAGGAAACAGTTCAAATACAAAGCGCTTGTATAGCAATAGTAGTTTGTGGATATGCAATTTACTATTATTTTAATAATAAGCTTTCCTTGAGATATTTAGTATTTTTAACTTTGTTTCTTATTATTATAAGTAGCATTAATATTTTACTGATATTGTTGCTTCAAAGGTATGTAAAAGGGATGGACATCATTGCAGCATTAAAAAATAAGGTTTTTTCTTCAAGACTCAATTATATAATTCATGTAATTAAAATTATATTGATTATTTTTATTACGGTTTCGATTAATATGTCTATTAAGTACTATGGAAATTTGCAAGAACTTTATAAGAAATGTGATACTTATAAAGCATTGAATAATATGTATACTTCTAATGGTTTTAATTCTGATGAATATGATAGGCTTCGGAGTAATAAGAAAGAACTTACTGAAGCACATAATAATGTCAAAAAGATGTATGTTGAAAATAA
This sequence comes from Clostridium manihotivorum, assembly GCF_004015185.1. GTDB lineage: Bacteria > Bacillota > Clostridia > Clostridiales > Clostridiaceae > Clostridium_AR > Clostridium_AR manihotivorum. The sequence continues at coordinate 2,592,778 of NZ_CP025746.1, forward strand.
AGATAAAGCTTATGTTATGAAGGATTTAATTACGCCATATTTGAAAGATAAATCCTTTGAGGAGGAGTTAGGCCAAACAAGAGAACAAATGGTTAACTCTTATGAAAGAAATAAACTTATATTAAATAGAAAATATATAGAGGATTATACTGGAATAAAGATAGATTGGAATTTTAATCAAAGTATTCCAACAATATTGGTGCCAGAGAAATATAAGCAAGATGAAAAAGAAATAAAAGCTGCATATATAGAGACTTATAATCTATATTTAAATAATATTTCAAAAGATGATTCAGAAATCAGTGAGAACAATATAAAGGATATACAAATTATTTATATACCCAATGGTATAAAATACAATATATTAAGCTCTATCTATAATGAAGATACAACAGACATAGTGATTCACGATTCTATTATAATTTTAGATAATGGAAGTTTTAAAAGTAGCTTTTATTATGACAATCTTACAAATTGTAGCATTGCCTTTAAGTTAAACGATAGGGACCAATTTAAGAGTATGCTAATACGTTATAATTTGGACAAGATTTATAATGCAAGTACTATGCTGAGACCTTTTGAGATGAAGATTAGTAATTATAAATTTTTAATGGAGCAAGCAAATATTTTTATATTTCTATTTGTGCTAGTATTATTATTTATTGTTTATATATCAAACTATATAGATATGGTTGTGAACAGTAAAAAATATGGAGCACAGTATATTCAAGGATATAGTGCTATTAAGATATTGAACGCTAATATTATAACAACAGTAATAATGATAGCCGGTTCTATTGTGCTATACATCTTGAAAATAAATTTTATTTATTATTTATTATTTATTGCATATGATTTGATAATGCTATTAGTCCTGTATAGAAAAATAATAGTTAACGATTTATATAAGATAATTAACGGGGGATGCTAGTATGGAAGTTATGAGATTAGACAAAATAAATAAAGAGTTTGATAATAATAAGGTAATCGACGATATTAGCTTTTCTATACAAAAAGGAGAAATGATAGCTATTGTTGGTGAAAGCGGCAGAGGAAAGACTACTTTACTAAATATTATAGGACTGATTTCAAAGCCGTCTAGCGGAGATTTATATTTATTTGATAAAAAAAATGTTGATATATATTCAAAGGACGCAATGTTATTAAGGCGCAATAAAATAGGATATTTGTTTCAAAATTATGGCTTAGTTGAAGATGAAACTGTAAAATGGAATTTAAATATCGTATTAGAATATAAGAAATTGTCTAAGAGAGAGAGAAATAATAAAATTGAAGAAGCATTAAAAATGCTTAAATTAGAGAGTCTAAAAGACAAACCTGTATATAAGTTAAGCGGTGGTGAACAGCAAAGAATAGCAATGCTTAAGCTTTATTTGCAAGAATGTGAACTTGTATTAGCAGATGAACCTACTGGCTCTTTAGATGAAAGAAATAGAGCTGTAATTATTCAAATGTTAAAAGACTTTAATAAACAAGGAAAAACAATTATAATTGTTACTCATGATTCTTATGTTGCAAACTGTTGCGATAGAATAATAAAATTATAAGAGTCAAGGAGACGGAGGACTTGGTGACGGAGCTTTAGTACCAGGTTAAAGTTATTTTAGTACAATAATTGAGTAGAAGAATCATAAGAGATGAAAGGAAATATCTAAAAATATAAACGAGTTAGTAACATCCATAGTTATTTTTAATAAAGCTATGGATGTTTTTTTGTAGGTAAAGTATATTGTTATAAATTTTTTATTTTAATCTCAACATTATTTTGATAATAGATACTAGAACTAAATTATTGCAAATACTAATCATTTTGAATTGAATATATAATTATTTGATATATTAATAAAGCTCTTAAGTACACCATTCATTTTTAAGCTATTATTAACTACAAACCTAACCTCTAACTCACTAAAACCATCCTCTAAGTCGTAAATAAAAAACTTATTGCTTTCTGGTAAAATACTTTTAGGCAGAAGGGATATTCCTAAACCTTCTCCAATACTTCTAATAATAGATTCTAATGAGTCAAATTCAAGAATATGAGCCTTAGAATTGCTATAAACTAACCATTTTTGCAGTAGCTTACGATAAGGACAATCTATATCTGAAGCTACTATTACTGGACAAGTTAACTTGTTAATATCAGTAATTTCTTTAGAAGATACTAGTGCAAGCTCTTCCTTAAAAGTAAAAACTTCTTTAATTTTTGAAGAGGAAAACTCACCAGATATAAAAGCCCCATCTAATTCACCTTCCATAAGCATGTCTAGCAGAATTTTTTGTTTTTCTGTCTTTAATGTTAAAGACACTTCAGGCTTTTCGGCGTAGAATAATGAAAATATTTTAGGTAAAATGGCTGCAGAAATAGTCTGAGTAGCACCTATTTTAATAGTAGGATGAAGCTTATCAGGAACAAACTCAGCATCAAGTTCATCAAATAACTGAAGAATTTTATCTGCATATGTAAGCAATTTTTCTCCGCTAGGAGTAATTATTGTACCTTTATTGTTTCTTATGAATAGGGTAGTGTTCAACCTATGTTCAAGCAGCTTAATTCTCATGGTTATGTTTGACTGTGCATAGCCAAGCTTTAAAGCAGCTTTTGATATAGATCTTTCATAAGCAACAGTTTGAAATATTTTTAAATCATTAATTTCCATAGTATAGAAACCTTTCATTGAAGCTAAATTATTCTTGCCATCACTATTAGTGATATGAAATATTATTTATAAGTATTATACAATTTAAATATGGAGAGTTAAACTGTAAGTGTAAAAACTATTATGAGGCAAGATAGAGAATTTGAGTAATACTTATTTGAGGCTCTGTTAAATTGCCCTGTTGAAATTAAGTTGTCAGTGATTCTTATGCATTAATGAGCTTGTGCTAATAGCTTGCTCATAGGGCATGACTACTTAATTTAAAAATCCAGGTCCCATAGATTTTAGATATGCATAAAGCAAGTAAAAACAAAAAGGGAGGAAAAAAGCAATGATAGCATCACAATATAAAATAGTACTACCTAGTGATTATGATATGAATATAATAAGACAAAGAGTTAAAAACAACGGCTATAAAACAGATGGTTTTGAAGACTTAAAGTTTAAGTTATACCTAACAACAGAAAAAGGCAAAAACAGTAATTTGCAAAATAGTTATTGTCCTTTATACCTTTGGAAGGATAGCAATGGAATAAATAAGTTCTTGTTCAATGGGTTTTATGACAATATAATAGCTTCTTTTGGTTGGCAAAAGGTAAATGTAGGAATACCATTGATTGATACAACAACTAGCAAAATTAAAGATAGCAAATATGTACTTGAGATAACAAGAGAAATAAGATTACAACATAGTCTTAATAATTTTAAGAATAAGGTAGAAGAGGAAATTGCCAAAATTAAAAATGCAGAGTATATAGTTATCTATAGCCCTGACAAGTGGAAATATAGTGTGTTTTATTTTTTAGACGCCTTAGATACTGAAAAATTAGTAGAAGGAATAGTCTACGATATACTTCATATATCTGAAGGAAAACTATAACTATGACTCTTATTTGTGAAATCTCTATTTTAAAAACTTCTCTGAAAACATATGATATATGTTAAGTAAATTAAAGATCTCCGAGTTAAGTGGTATATATCTAATAAATATAATTAATGAGTTTCCAGTAGTAAAATAGCTGTGATTTATAGTGAAGCAGGATAAGAAACTACTCATATTTATTTAAGAAAAATCTTTGAGCTATAGGCTTTGAGGTGGGCTATGATAATATTTATATATGTACCACTTTGTAATGAATTGTTTTTCAAAGGATAATCTTAAAAATCAGCATAGTTTTAATAATAGATTCTAAATCAAAGATAGGTATTTCTTTAATAAAACAATTGAGATTAGGAGAGAGTAATGGCAGTTTATATTGAGCAGTATAAAAATGATTATAAGCAGGAGATAGAAAAACTTATTGTAGAAGATAGTTTTGTAAGAAAGGATATAATTGCTACATTAGATCTATTTCCACAATATGGGTTGGTCATAAAAGCTGAAAGTGAAGTGCTTGCTGTAGGAGCATTTACTGGTGCTGATAAAAAGAGCAGTATGACATTATATGTAAAGCCAGCAAGGAGAGGAAAAGGTATAGGAACTAAGCTTTTAAAAGCCTTGGAAAACAATATGAGAAATGCTGGAGTAGAGGAGATAGTATGCGATTTTAAGGATAATAAATCAGAGAAAATGTTTTTGTATAAGAATGGATACAAGAGCTGGTTTTACTCAAGCTATATGGTTTATACTGGTGATAAAGTGTCCTTAGATGATTGTGGTATCACAAATTATGATGATAAGGATTATTACAAGTGTCAAAAAATCCTTAGTGAAGCTTTTCATAAAATGCGATTATTTGTAGGAATAAAATCTACCTTGAGCGTTCAAAGTGAGAAACAAAAAAATTACTATAGAGAAAATTCAGAGAACATATTTGTACTAAGAGAGGATAACAACATTGTAGCTGTTACTATACTGGAGGACAATGAAATAGACGGAGTTGCAGTAAGAATAGACATGCAAGGAAAAGGATATGGCAAGAAGATAGTTAGCTATTCTGTTAATAAGCTGCTAGATAGAGGCTTTAAAAATATTGGACTATGGGTTGTTAAAGGAAATCCAGCAAGGTTTTTATACGAAAAATTAGGCTTCAAATCAGAGAGAATGCATGAATTTGTTACTAAAAGTATAAGATAAAGCACTGATATTCTACTAATAGAGTTCACTATATAGCTATAAGGATAAATTCTTATAATAATGTATTTACTGATTTATATGAATTTAACCCTGAAAGTTATTTTATTTAATATAGTTGAACTCCTCAGTAAAAACTTTTAGATGACTATAATCTTAATAGATCCCTCATATTATCACCTAAAATCAACTTCTTTTCATGGCTTGATATGGCTAGGCTTTTAACGTTAGAAATTACGTTGCTAAGATTATTTTTGCCATAGGGAGTATCCGAGCCCATAATTACTTTTTCTGCACCAAATTTATTTACGCAAGTTAAAATCTTAGTTTTAGGGACTAGTTGTGGGCAGGATATATCAAAAAATACATTTGGAAACACTACATTAGATTCCATAAAAACTTCTAAACCAATCAAATGACCGATAATAAAGTTTGTGTCTCTATGTTGGCTAATTAATTGAAGCATATCCATAACATCTTTTTTGGAAGTAAGGTGAATAAATATAGGCAGATCTTTACTGGCAGCCCAATCAGATATTTCATGCATATAGTTTTCCTTCAAATTAAATTTGTTAATGCATTGATGCAATTTTATGCCTTTAAAGTTATACCGGTCATATTTCTCATCTAGCTTTGTCAATATGCTTCCTTCCGCAGGATCAATCCAATAAAATTGAAGTATTCTATCAGGATATTGCTTAACCAAATTATGAACATATTCATTTCCAAACTCTATTTTCTTAGAAGTTCTATTTAAAGCGTTCACTTTTTTCACAATGGTATTAGTAAAATATATTAAGTTTTCAGGATGCTTCTCAGCAAATTTAGAGAAAAAGGATAAGTCTTGGTTTTTGTTACTATTGAGTTGAGGGGTACTAGCTAGCACCACATAATCTACATTATTTTCATTTAGGCTTTTTATAATATCAAGAGCCTTGCAAAAGTCTCCAGCAGCATGAGCATGACCATCTATTATCATTTATTAAAGCTCCTTTCTAGTTAGTGATTCTGATAACATATCAATTAAAAGCTTAATAGACTGATTGTAGGTTTCAACACCAAGTTGATTTTTATGGAAAGATATTGTTAGAACTGAGCGAATTAACCCGGATATGATTTCTGGAGACTTGTCAACTATAATGCCATCCTTAATCCATTTCTCTATCAAAGGCAAAAAGTCAATGAAGTCATTCTTTTTATGGTTAATAAATTTTTCACTTGGCAGTTTTCTAATAAGTATCTCCATTTCATTTTCCATATGCATTCTTTTCATAAATACATTGTTCTCAACCAATTCAAAGAGAGAGGTGAGAAAAGCTTTTAGTATTTCTTGGGGAGTTCCCTTTAAGCAATTACTACCTTCAATTAACGATGATTTGATTAAAGCTTCTTCAAGCTCTAGTATTTCAAAATAGAGTTCTTCTTTCGAAGAAAAGAAATTGTAAAATGAACCTTGAGCTATACCTACAGCCTTTGTTAAATCTTCAATGCTAGTTTTTTTTAGCCCTAAGTTAGTGAATAAAACCTTTCCTTTATCTATAAGTTGAGCTCTGATTAACTCTTTCTGAGTATCATTAAATCCTCGCGGCAAATTTAACACCACCTTATTATTTTGTGTGAAATATATGAATAATTTTATTATTTATTCATACATTCATTTTAAACCTTTTGAAGATATTGTCAATATTGAATAATAATTGATCACCATCTGGAGTAAGCTTTAGAGAGTGGGCGTATTGATTAGAACTACTATATATGAATGTATTAAAAAAATGTGGGTGGGATTTTTTATAACTGCAGAAGTTAAAGACGGTTTCAAATAAAGTTAGTTTATATAATTTTTAAGAATAGTAGATACCAAACTGAAGTAGGCTTTAGAGAGTAAACTATATTAATTAGAACACTAAATACGAATATATTAAATAATTTTGGGTGGGGATTCTCTTTATAAATCCAGCAGGGAAGGTAGTATTTAAGGATGGGCTTTATATATAAGCATACTTAATGCTTTAAAATAAAGACTATGTTTAATATAAGGTAAATATCGCAAAAAAAATTATAGGTGAAATTGCTCGCCTATAATGATAAACATATGAAAATTATAAATTTATTTTGGTAGTAAACAATCTTCCAATTTTTCAGCAATTATGCAATCATGGAATTCACCTGCAAGCTCTTTTGATGACCAAATACCATATTTTATTTCCCTAATAAAAAATCCATTTTCCCAATAAAGGTCTTTTATCTTCTCTTCATCATGAGCAAAACCACCTTCAGGAGTTTCCTTATCTAAAGTATAGGAAGCTTCGTTTATCTTATAGTTTATGTTCAAATAAGCCTTATCTGTTTTAATCTGATTCTCTATAAATTTATTATACAAATTAAAAGAAGATATAAAAAGACCGCCTTTTTTCAATACTCTATGAATTTCTTTTAAATATGCATCTATATCTGCCAAGTACATATGAGTAAATACAGACCACATTATCACAGTATCCACTGATTCATTCTCTACAGGAAAAACAATATCTTGGCATTTCAATTTTCCATCTCTTGAATATGCTCCGTTGTAAGCGTCTACAAATTCAAATTGAAAATTGTTATTTACTGTAGATATGTTATCCTCACAATAAGAAAGCAGTAGCTTATTGCTGTCTATTCCGATGTATTTGCCTTGCTCATTTAAGTAATTCAAAAAATGAATGGCTATTCTTCCACAGCCACATCCAATATCAAGTATCTTTTGCTCAGGCTTAATAGATAGCCACTGAATGATTTTTTCTGCCTGCTCCTTTCCTAAATTAAGATAATATTCCGTATCATCAAAGGGACCTGTCCAGTTTCTAATTTCAGGAGCAGGAATAAGTTTATTAATTTCCATAATTACCTCCACATATTAAAGTCACACAATGAAATTCTAACCACGCTATATTTTAATATTGTCCATTAGAATATAGATTTGGAACACGTCCATTATAACTTTGTCTACATATTATTACAATATATCGGTGAGAGCTGCTTCATATTTTCTAGATAGTTTTTACAATTCATTTGAGGTGATTTGGCTACATGATACTGAATACCACCATATAGTAAGCATTAGAGAGTGAACCTCATTAATTAGAATTACTATATGCGAATGTATTAAAAAAATGTGGGTGAAGCTTTTTTTATTGCAAGCAGTAAAGTAAGGCACATTTCGCGAGCGATATAATTTAAACTACAGAGTAGGGGAAAAAAGCTTACTTTGGCAAACTCCCAGTAAAATAGCTATGAATCAAATTATTATCATCTTCCATAAGTTTATTTAAAAATGAAAGGTGAACACCTGCATATATTTCCATATTAAGGTCTAGCTCTTTCTGCTGAATAAGTTTCCCTCCACTGTTTAGAAAATCTATTAAATGAAGCTTTTTTGTGCAAATATACCTTATGTCATCTTCTTTTAGGAATATCAATCCATGAGCTTCTGACGATGGTTTGGGTTCTTCCTCAGTATGTGATAGAAAAACAGCGGTTGAACGAGAGTTATCTCCAGTTATAATTAATGGCTTAATATCCCATTGTAATTTATTTGATATGTCGCAGTAATTGGTATCTGCCCAATTGGCTTTATAAAATGTATTTGGAGCATTAAACAAGCTTACTTCAACTGCCCCTTCTTCTTTAATTTCTCTTTCTAAGGCCTGTAGCAAGCTTTCATCCTTTTCTATATGGCCGCCTAGCCGCATAATGCCTAACCTTTTCCCTGTGTTGTCTGGGCCAATCATAAATACTAGTGTATCTTGATAAAAAATAAATGAGCCTACAGTTTTAAAAGCATTCAATACACTTAATTCAAACATTCCAAGTCCCTCCTTTAGATAATGGCTTTAATAAATAATAGTGTTGATAATAAAGCAAGCTTATAGGAAATTTATTATTACCTTTACTTATTTCAGAAGAAACGTCTTTAGTAAAGGTTAAATTACCGTGATTATATTTAGGGCTGCTACTAGTTAAACCTGTTAAAATAAAGCAACTCATCACAATAATTAAGATGAAAAATTTTAATGAGGCTTTCATATAAGTACCTCTATTGGTTTGATAACTTATATTATACCATTTTATAGTTTGAATTCTAAATATTTAAATTAATGGGTTATTATATGATTAATATTTAATGCTATTAAAGGGATTGAAGTAATTATATATAAGAAACTTTCCTATATGAAAAGTCTTTAATTTTATATGATTATGAGATTCTATTATTAGGCTTTTAATCTTTATGCTTTCTTTTTCTGTAATGAAGAGTCTATTCAATTTAAACAAGCATATGTATTTGGCAATATAATTGGTTGCACCACTATGAATAACAGTTTATACTTTCTAAATCTCGCCTCAGAAGCCAGAGAAATTAAAAAATTGATTTATGGTAAAATCCATATATATCTAATAACAGCTAATTTAAACTAATAGATAGTAAAATTAAATACTTTGTTAAGCTGCTGTAATAAAAGATAGAGTTAAAGATTAATAAAATTTAGAAAATATGATATAATTAGGTCATATATGGATATCGTAGCGAGTAAATTTCAAATAGTATTCCTTTAGAGAGCTAAAATACATGATTTACAGGTGCGAAATACTTAGGGGGATGAAAGATTATGAATGATTTTCTATATAGGCTATTACCAATGGTATTAGCCTAAACAATAAGTCAGGTGATTTATGTAAAAATTAATGAAAAATATAATATGAATAGTAGAATTAGTTTAAGCCTACACATAAAACAAGAATGGTTAGCCTTCTTTAGTTTTTGCGCTACATTACTAGTTATGTTGATAATAGGAGTATTAGGAATTTACATAATTGACGTACCAACTACTTCGTATTTCGTATTTGGGGGAATGATGACTGGTGTTACAGTTGGAATGAAGGTTGGAAAATAAATCAGTTTTTACTTCACAGAGGAAACTCTATTCTCATTGTAAAAAGTTTTTGGGCATAGGAAACCAAATATAAGTTTGAACTTTTTAATTATTTTCCAGTAATTAATATTTATATATGAGGAGGCAGAGATCAATGTCTATAATTGAAGGCTTAGAAACGACATTTAATGATGTGTATGCTGAATACGACAAATGGAGACCAATTTATGTTGCAGAATTATATGAAGATATTATGCAATATAAGCAAATCAATTCATCAAGTAAGGTGCTTGAAGTAGGTATTGGAACAGGGCAAGCTACCTTACCTATCCTTGATAAAGGTTGTTCCTTAACGGCTATAGAACTTGGAGATAAGTTAGCAGAGTACACAAAGCAAAAATTCAGTAAATATAGAAACTTTAATATCAAAAATATTGCTTTTCAAGATTATCAATGTCCACCTAATTCATACGATATGATCTATTCAGCTTCTGCTTTTCATTGGATACCTGAAGAAATAGGATATACAAAGGTATATGAAATGTTAAAAAGCGGGGGAATATTTGCTCGTTTTGCTAATCATCCCTACAAAGATAAAGGAAAAGAAGCTATGCATATCGCTATGCAAGAGGTATATTCAGAATATATGCCAGCTGTGCCCCCTTCACCAGAATATAGCGAAAAACAGTGTAAAGAAAGAGCTGATATCAGTAAAAAATATGGATTTATTGATGTGAAATACAAATTATATCACAGAACAAGAACCTTTACTTCACAAGAGTATATACATCTTCTTGGAACATATTCAGACCACATAGCAATAGAAGAAACTAAGCGAAAAGAGTTTTTTAGTAAAATAAAGAATGCAATTGACAATTATGGAGGAGAGATTACCCTTTATGATACCATAGATTTGCAGCTTGCAAGAAAACCTTAACAGGTCTTATGAGCATTGTGAACAGATGCCACAAGAAATACAGGTAATTCATTGGTTAAAGTTATCCGTTTAGATGAGTATATTAATACAGTTCAATAAATAAAGTATGTATGAAAGAAGAGTTACTTTATTTTTATTCAAAGAATATAGAGTTATTTGTGCAAAATGATTTAGACCAGTTGACGCTTATTTGAAAATTACCACTGGATAAGGATTCCTGTGGTAATTTTTTTGACTATGCTTTTAATATAGTATTGAAAATAGCTTGTACTTAAAGATATATAAAGGGTTCTTATGGTGAAAACAATTTATTTGTGTTCTTTTAATTCATCCATTGTGAAGAGTGCTTTTAACTCCAAGCCTGATTCTTTAAGTTTTTTTCTTCCCTCAGGGTTTCTCTCTATAACGCATAAAACATTTTCTAATTTTGCCCCAAAGCCTATTAGATCCTCTGCACTTAATAATATTTGGCCACCTGTTGTGACAACATCTTCTATAATGCATACTTTTTTATTTCTAAAGTCCATTCCTTCTGCCAGCTTGCATGTACCATATTCTTTAGCTTTTTTTCTTACAAATACTACTGGAATGCCTGTTTCGATAGATAAGGCTGTTGCTATTGGAATTCCGCCCATCTCTAAACCGGCTAAAACTTCGGTACCTTCTGGTATCTGCTTAGCGAGATGCTTAGCAATTGCTTTCAAAATTTCTGGATTAGATTCGAATAAATATTTATCAAAATACTCATTCGAAATTTGCCCAGACCTTAATTTAAAAGTTCCCTCTAAATGTGCTACTTCAAAAATTGATTTACATAAATCTTCTTTTTTCAATTTTAAATCCTCCAAATACTTTCTTTATATAGATAAACCAGTTCCAAATGAAATATGTATTTACAATTCAATTCCCATTAATAGTTAACAAAAATATCACTTAGTTTTATTAGATTGAAGTGGTTTATCTATTCCTCTGAACTGATAAACTACTTCAATCCTTGGATTCCAAATAAATATTTCGATGCTTGTACGAATCTTTATTTTGATAAATTCTAATAAGAAGTAGTTTATCTATAGATGTACTACTTCTTAATAAACTACTACTACTCATCATATTTGTTTTTTTAATGATTATTATAACATATTTTACAAAGTATAACATATATATGCGGGCTGTAGCTAACAGTTTTTCTAATAAATATTAAAATTCAACACAATTAGAGATATGTATATCCTTATAAAATGCCTAAATACAAATTGGACAATCAGTAAAGCTATAAGATTTATCTTAGATTTTACTAAATAGTTCTTATAGCAGCTTTATAACTTTAGTCTTAACAATACTTAATGATTTTTAGTTAAGGTATTAAACATTTTATAGGGCAAGAGTTATAACAACATTTTTTAAATACATACCAATATAGAGCTGAATATATATACAGCTTCATAATCTCAAAATTCTCTTTCACAACCTAGAGGAAAATTGAAAATAGATTTCAGACTGAAGTGGCATATTTTTAAGAAGAGTATATGGTCAATGCCTTCAATTTACTTGATAGATAGACACATAAACTTAGAAATGCATAGTAGGTAAGAAGTTTCACCATAAGTTCATAGTAGGTTTGATGAAATAGTAGATGGAATTACAAGATTGTAACTATATAAAACAAATATGGAATATGATGGTTTATAACTGTATAATGAATATATGCCTAAGTAAGTATTAAATAATTTGATTAAGCAGTACTTACAGGATTTTAGGCTGTAAGAATTTGATTGTAAAATGGGGGAGAAGATTATGAAAACATTATTGCTTTTAGCCAAGGGCTTTGAAACCATGGAGTTTAGTGCTTTTGTGGATGTTTTGGGTTGGGCAAGGAATGATTATGGATATGATGTGCAAGTTGAAACCTGTGGATTTAACAGAGAGGTAATGAGTACTTTTAATATTCCTATATTGGTAGATCGGTTAATAGATGATATAAAAGTTGATGAATATGATGCATTGGCCATTCCAGGAGGGTTTGAGGAGTATGGATTCTATGAAGAAGCATATGACGAAAAGTTCTTAAACATAATTAGACAATTTGAAGCTGATGGAAAAATTATTGCAACTATTTGTGTTGCAGCCTTACCATTAGGGAAAAGTGGAGTGTTGAACAATCGTAAAGCAACAACTTATCATTTGAACGATAGGTATCGTCAAAAGCAGCTAGCAGAGTTTGCTGTAAATGTAGTTAATGAGCCTATAGTAATAGATAAGAATATTATTACCTCATATTGTCCACAGACAGCATCAGGAGTTGCCTTTAAACTATTGCAATTATTGACATCCAAGGAACAGATGGAAAAAGTTAAAAAAGCAATGGGATTTTAATGGTAGTTCTGTGTCTGAATAATTAATAAAATTAACTTGTTATTACGTTCTTCTCCAATTTTTCAAATCAACTAATAATTTATATATAGGTATACTTTATTAAAATTTAATTTATAAATGTCCGATGATCAAGGCTTTTAGGGATTAGATAATCCTGGTTTGTGAGGTATCATCAGGTATGTATAAATTAATAGTTGTCGGATACCTATAAGAGGAGGAAAGATCAATGGCTACAATTGAAGGATTAGAAACAACCTTTAATGACATGTATGCGGAATATGACAAATGGAGACCAACCTATGTTGCAGAATTATATGAAGATATTTTTCAATATAAGGAAATCAATTCATCAAGTAAGGTGCTTGAAGTGGGTATTGGAACAGGGCAAGCTACATTACCTATTCTTCAGAAAGGCTGTTCTATAACAGCTATAGAATTAGGAGATAAGTTAGCAGAGTATACAAAACAAAAATTTAGCAACTACAAGAACCTTAATGTAGAGAATACTTCTTTTCAAGATTATCAGTGCCCACCTAATTCATATGACATGATATATTCAGCCACTGCTTTTCATTGGATACCTGAAGAACTGGGCTATACAAGGGTATACGAGATGTTAAAAAGCGGTGGAATATTTGCTCGCTTTGCCAATCATTCTTACAAAGATAAGGGAAGAGAAGAGATGCATCTTGCTATGCAGGAGGTATATTCACAATATATGCCATCAAACGTCCTTGGACCAGAATACAGCGAAGAAAAGTGCAAAAAAAGAGCAGAAATCAGTAGGAAATATGGATTTGTTGATATAAAATACAAGCTATATCACAGAACAAGAACCTTTAGTTCACAAGAGTATATCAATTTTATAGGCACATATTCAGAATATATTGCAATGGAAAAAACTGAAAGAGAAGAATTCTTCAATAAATTAAAAGATGTAATTGACAGTTACGGAGGAAAAATTACCGTTTACGATACCCTAGACTTGCAGCTTGCAAGAAAACCTTAAATGATATTATTAAAAAAATAAAATTTTTCTTATATAGATGTACCGATTCATGTTAAAATCTATATTTTTAAACCCTGCGATTAGAATCCAAAGGGCTTTAAAAATAGTTTTTCAGTTGAAGGGTACATCTTTATAGGGTTCACAGATCAGATTTTAAGTTATAAGTTTTAATTTTAATAGATTTTGAAACACTTTTAGATTAGGCTATGTTTCAGTACGGTACTTTAAAAAAGCCTTATATTAGCAAATGTAGTAAGTGAATTATTTGGCTGGAATAATATTAGATAAAAGAGTTTGGGGCAATGAGTTTAAGACAACAGAAAAAAATATTTTCTAAGTGTTAAAGTATCATCCTCTTGGAGCATACATTATAACAATAACCCCAAGCAATACAATTATACCGCCAATTAAGTCAAATTTATCTGGAAGTATATTATCAACTTTCCATCCCCAAAGAATTGAAAGTACAATAAATACGCCGCCATAAGTTGCATACACTCTTCCGAAGTTTGAATTTTGAGGCTGTAAGGTAGGAATAATGCCATATAATATTAACACCACAGCTCCTATAATTCCATACCAAAAGCTTTTACCATCACGTAACCACAACCAAATAAGGTAGCCTCCACCTATCTCAAATATACCTGCTAATATAAAATAAAATATTGATTTTATAATTTCCACTGCTGTATCTCCTTGCTATGTAACTTTCTTAGTTTCAATATCTTAAAATAATTCCATACCATTATACCTCATGAGTAGGGATGGCTCCAATATACTCTAAATTATATATTAGATAGCCTAGGTTGGTGAAGTTAAACATAATTTCTTTAAAATAATCAATTAAAAATTATTCTAAATCAAGTCTGTACATATACTCATCGTATATGATGTGAGTACCCATTTTTTTAAAAGTCCCTTCTTTTTCAACATAAAAGTTAAGTTTCTTTAATACAGCATTTGAACCTAAATTTTCTTTTGCCACAGCAGCGGTTATTTTCTTAGCACCACTGAAATGACAAAAATCAATTAGTGCCTTTATCATTTCTGTAGCATAGCCTTGATGCCAATAGTTTTTATGAATGGCATAGCCTAAATCCCAATGCTTTTGATCTTCGCTTGGAACGGCACTGCATGTTCCAATATAGTGACCAGTTTGTTTTGAAACAGCAATAAAGTAATAGCAACCAGCATAAATTTCTACAGTTTCTTTCCATTTCAAGTATGCATCAGTTGCTTTTTCACGGGGTGGGTCTGATAAATATTTCCCCATTTCATCATCCAACCAGATATCCAAACAAAAATCAGCATCTTCGGTCTTAGTTCTCTTAATAATTAATCTATTTGTTTCTAAATTTTCTTTCATAGTAATTAGTCCCCTTTGTTATTAGCATAATGAATAATAAAATATTATTGCAAATCATACTAAGTTCTGCTTGATGCTTATTATACCATATTTTACAAAGTATAACAGAGAGGGTGCAAGTGGTGGTTAAATATTCTTCTAATAAATATTAAAACTCAACACAATTTAAAAGACATATATACTGTATATAAAACTTCAGATACAATTGGACAAACGAAGTATTGAACTTAGTCTATGCTTGTTTGAAAAACGTTGGCTCTAGGGATTTTCAAGTATGTATAAATTAATAGTTGAGTTATTAACTGAATAACTATTGTATTAAACATACTTAATGATTTTAAGTTGAAGTATTAAACATTTTACAGAGAAAAAGCAGTAACAACATTTTTTAAATACATAGCAATATAGGGCTGAATATATGAATGCGCCACTAAGATAGCAATGTATTTTCAAAGCCCCTTTAGATTATAAAATGGAGAGTGGAAAATATAAATTCAATTAAAAAGTGATAGATTATTTCAGAATAAAACTTCGTTGACTTATCGCAAGCTTTATTTTAAGTTCAAGGATTGAATTAGTATGTCTGTTCAGATTACTTAATCCATACCAATAAAAGGTTTAGGCTATGTTTAATTTCAACACAGCACTTTAACAGAGCTAAAGCTTTAAATGTACGCAAAACACAAGGAATGTTTAACCTCACATCAACCCTATGATGAAACTATTGCAATAAGCAGTATATCTAAAAAAATATCATTGTTACATAAAAACAAATATGGTAACTTTTTCTTAAGAGTTATATAATTGAACAGTGTGATATCATAATGGATCAATTTAAAACAACTAATACTTGTATAAAAATGAGCCCTAAAAACCAAATTCTACGATTATATAATTAAGAAGGAAGTGATTTTCATGGATTTTAGAAAGGTTTTTAACAATATTCCTGAAGAATTTGACAAGTGGAGGACCAGATATTGCGATGAAGTTTTCGCTGACATTATACAGCATTCAAAGCTTGGTCAAGGAAAGGCAACTCTTGAGATTGGACCAGGTACAGGGCAAGCTACAGAGCCTATATTGAAGACAGGCTGCAATTATTTAGCCATTGAACTTGGGGAAAAGCTTGCGGAGTATACGAAAAATAAGTTTAGCTCTTATGATAATTTTCATATTGTAAATGCTGATTTTGAAACCTATGATTTTGGACATGATCAGTTTGATTTGGTTTATTCAGCTGCAACTATTCAGTGGATACCGGAGGAGATTGCTTTTCCAAAAGTCTATCATATGCTAAAAAGCAATGGAACCTTTGCCATGATGTTTACTAAAACCGATGAGAAAAGTGCTAATGAGCTTTTATATATGAAGATGCAGGAGGTCTACGATAAGTATTTTCATCCAGAAACAGATTATACCTGCTACATAGAGTACAATAATACTGAGAAATACGGGTTTACTGATGTTGAATGCCGTCGATATCACAAAACTAGAGAGCTTAATGCTGATGAATATGTGTGTTGGATAAGTACCCATGCTACTCACATAACTCTAAAGGAGCCTGATAGATCAAACTTCTATAATGGCATTAGAGATGTTATTTTGAGTTTTGGCAATAAGATAACTCTTCAGGATACCATAGTTTTATATCTAGCAAGGAAGCCATAACTGCACAGTGATTGATAAAATACTTGTGCTGTTAGGAGGAAGGTTAATCCATTGTTTTACCTGTACGTTATTTTCTTTTGGATAATGATCTTTTATGGCACCTCAGTAATAGACAACTTATTAGGCTTCAAAAACAAATTATCTGTTAATAGTAATCCTTTTTATATAATAGAGCTATTTACATTTGTACTATTCTTAGGTGGACCATTAGGTGAAGAATTGGGCTGGAGAGGATTTTTATTACCAAGACTTCAGAAGAAATTTTATGCCAGCATAATAATTGGTTTTGTATGGACCTTCTGGCACCTGCCGTTATTCTTTATACCAGGTACTGCACAAAATCAAATCCCCTTCTTTCTGTTCCTATTAGAATTTACATGCTTTGCTACTTTGATAACTTGGGTATATAACAAAACAGACGGAAGCTTGCTTTTGACAATTTTATTTCACGGAGCTTTAAACACCACAAGCGGAGTTGTAAATAATTTTGCTGATTTTGTTATTACTCACAAATATACAATTTGCCTAATAATATCTATTATCATGGGGTACTTTGTGGCTAAGATGTTTAAAAAGGATTATAAGAAAGTAGTATTTAATTTAGAAAATAATATATAAATATAAGTTGTGCTAGTTATTGGAAAACAGAATAAGTGATGTAGAACTTGTTTACAGGTGCTGAAATAACTATTTTTACTTTATAGAAATGTGAAGTTGTTAAATTATATTTGTTCAAAGAAAGAGTCTTGCAAAGCCGCAAGACTCTTTCTACTATATTAGATATTTTTTATTAATCACAAATACTAGTTAAGTAGGGAAAGGAGTACCATCTACTTTGCGGAAAGTGAAAAAATAAAATCATCCACCATGGATTGAAAGCTTTCTTCTAAGTCTACTTCACCATGGAAGTATCCAAAGGAATATAAGGATACAAAACCATGTAAAAGACTTCTCAAAGCCCTGCCTTTATGAGCCAATTGGGTTTTATCCTTGATATAAAAATCTAAAATTTGATATATGATGTTTGTGGTTTCCTTTGCTAAAAGGTATACCTTCTCGTCCCCAGTATGGGGAATATTCATGAATAGCCAGTAAGCAGTTCTATTTTCAAGAGCAAACTCTCTATAGGCATTGGAAAACTCTCTAACAGCGGTTTCACCACTTTTACCAATCAATCTTTTGGCTAGCATGGAATTAAGATCATTTAGAAGAGCTATGGTCATTGCTATTTTTAGATCTTCCATATTGTTAAAATGATTATATAAAGAAGGGTATTTTATACCCAGTTGTTCTGCAATTTTAGGGAAAGTGAGATTATTAAGACCTATTTCATCAGATAGTGAAAAAGCAACCTGAATAATCTTTTCCTTTGTTAAGTTTCTCTTTTGCATGAGTATATCGCTCCTTTTAAGTAGTTTTTTTTTAGAGTTTTTATGTAGAAAATTCATTTATACATATTGGAAAATTGCGGGTCCAGGTAATTTTTGCGGCATGCACAACTTAATAGTTGAAGTTGGAATTTTGGATATAGGTAACCTTTATGAGAACTTAATTAATACTTGTTATAAAATAGCATCTTCTGGCGATTTTGTGGCATGTATAAATTAATAGTTGAGGTTGGTTCCCTATAGGTATACTTTACGAAAACTTACTTTAAAAATGTTTGATAATACCGGCTTCAGGACATTATATGGCACGCACGAATTAATGGTTCAAATTGGAATCCTGTAAAAATAGATTACTTATATCAGTAATCTATTTTTTAGCCCCTCGAGCTTCAGAGAGGAGCACTTGAAAATATAAACTTCAGTAAGTGTTAAGTCGATAACAATAGTTTATCATTATATATTGGTTTTATCAAACTATAAATAATAGTTTACAAACTATTATTTATAGTTTATAGTTATTTTGTAAAGTAAGTTGTGTAATTATAAATAGTTTTAATGGTTAAATAAAAAAGTATGTCGTTTGCGCAGAAAATTATATTTTAAGTAAATTTGCTGGGGAAGTAGACATAGGCATAGACGACTTAAATGTAGATATGGGGGAAAGAATCTAAAGGAATTACGGTGTTTATTAGAATTTTTTGCATATATCTCCAAAAAGCAGATGCGTAAAGACTACATATGAAGATGCACAAAAAATACATATAAAGGAGAATATATTTATGCAGATATGGAAGAAGAACTTGTTAGTATGTTGGTTTGGAATGTTCGTAACAGGAGTAGGAATGAGTCAGATCGCACCGGTTATGCCTCTCTATATAAGACATCTTGGTGTTTCTGATAGAGCTTTAATTTCACAAATATCAGGAGTTGCCTTCGGGATAACCTTTATCATTTCAGCTATATTTTCACCTATTTGGGGAAGTGCTGCTGATAAATTTGGACGAAAACCAATGCTGTTAAGGGCAAGCCTTGGCATGGCCATTGTAATAATGCTAATGGGATTTGCACCAAATGTATATGTACTTATTGCATTAAGACTACTACAGGGGACTATCACAGGCTACAGCACGTCTTGCACCACTCTTATTGCAACCCAAACTGACAAAAAAAATGCAGGATATGCTTTAGGTACACTTTCAACTGCTGGTGTTGCAGGGTCACTTATTGGACCAACTATTGGAGGACTTATTGAAGATAGCATAGGACTAAAACCAGTGTTTTTCATAACTGGCGCATTATTGTTTGTAGCTTTTATAACGACTTTATTATTTGTTGAAGAATCCTTTGTTCGTGAGGAGAAAAAGACTGTAAGTACAAAAGAAGTTTGGGCTAGCGTTCCTGAAAAAAGTTTAACTATAGTTTTGTCTGTGACTCTTTTTATAATAACAATGGCATTATATACTATTGAACCAATCATAACTATATATGTAACACATATAAGTAATAATGCAAGTCATATTGCTCTAATATCTGGTTTGGTATTCTCTGCATCAGGCTTTGCAAATATAATTGCTGCACCAAAGTTAGGCAAGCTTTCAGATAAGATAGGAGCTCATAAGATTGTACTAATTGCACTTGTGGCTGCAGGGATAGCCTATATACCTCAGGCTTTTGTAAAGAATCCCTGGCAGCTTATGGCACTTCGCTTCTTAGTAGGTTTGACTTTTGGAGGCTTAAATCCATCTATAAGTACCTTAGTTAAGAAGATTACACCTACTTCTATTACAGGAAGAATCTTTGGCTTTACTGTAGCAGCAGGTTATTTAGGTGTATTTGCCGGTTCAGTTTTAGGAGGACAGGTAGCAGCTAGGTTTGGCATAAGTTATGTTTTCTTTATTACCAGTGCATTGCTATTATTAAATGCAGTTTGGGTTTATTTCAAAGTCTATAAAAAAGTAAATTTTAGTTAAAGAGTTACTATATAGAAACTTAACTTACGCTTGTTAGAAAATACATGCTTCTAGGTACTTTGGAATATGCATAAATTAAGAGTTGAAGTTGAATACCTATATGGAGCCAATAACCTTAGGATTAAACAAACATTAGGATTAAAGAAACATAATGATTTTAAGCTGAAGTATTAAATATTTTACAGATCAAAAGTAGTAACAACATTTATTTAATACATACCAATATAGAACTGAATATAAATATGTATCACTTTAATGCCTAAAGCTAATTTCAAAACTCCTCTGGCTTTTGAAAGGACAATTTGAAATAAAAAGATTATTATTCAGTAATTATTAATAAAGAGTTCCTATATCGAAACTTAATATATACATGTCCTATAATATCAGTTTCTGTAGGTTTTCTGGCAAGTATAAATTAGTAGTTAAGCTAGGAACTCTATAATATGGAGGGATTATAAATGAAAATTAAATGGTTTGGACACTCATGTTTTATGATAACATCTGACAATGGTACTAGAATAATCATAGATCCTTACAAAAATATGTTGGGATATAAACTTCCTAAGGATATTGAAGTAGAAATAGTAGTAACCAGTCATGACCATGGAGATCATAATTATATAGAAGCAGTAGAGGGCAATTTTGTACACATAAATAAAACTGGAAGTTTTTTAGAACATGGCATAGAGATAAAAGGTGTAGAAGCCTTTCATGATAAAGTGTCAGGAGCAAAAAAAGGTAAAAATATAGTATATAATTTTGCAATCGATGGGATAAAGCTTTGCCATTGCGGAGATTTAGGTCATACACTTAATGCTGACTTAGTAAAGGAAATAGGACTGGTAGACATACTGCTTGTTCCTGTTGGTGGAGGCTTTACCATAGATGCTGTTGATGCAGTAGAGGTAATGAATCAATTAAACCCAACAGTGGTTATTCCAATGCACTACAGAACAAAAGCACTAGGCCCAATGGGACTTGCGTTTGCAAAAGTTGATAAATTCATAGCAGCATCTGGTCTGCAAGCAAAAGAATATAAAGAACTAGAACTAAACAGCACAAATATTATAGACTATTCAGGAATTACGTTGCTGAAGTACGATTAAGGGACTAGTGGACAAGGGACAGCGGGACGGAGCATTTTAATACCTAAGACAATCCATGATACCTAAAGGCCACACAAAGTATAATGAAAATGGCTTGTATTATGCGGAGGAATCTTTAAGGAAGGCTAAAGCTCACAAAAAATATAATGAACAAAGTTTTTTTCGGAGAAAAGAACTAAGGCTTTTATTAGATAAACATAGCAATATCAAGGGCTTAGAATACCTTCGCAGAATAAAAAGTAAAAAATAAAACTTATTCGCCTACGAGATTTTCCTCATATGCATTCGCAAAAACAGATGCGCAAAAAGAGTTCGCTAAAATACCATTTTAGCGGACTTTTTTATTTATGTGCTTTAGCGTTTAAGAAAACCACCTGCTAAGCGGGTGGTGGGCGGTTGGTTATACCGTTAAAAAACTAAGAGCAATATCAAAAAAATGTTGTTTTTCAGAATTTGTGATACCAGTAAACTAATACTGATAATACAAAAATAAGAATAACGTAAGTTTTGAAGGTTAAGGCCATAATTTTGATGAAAAGCAAAGTGACTAACTAAAAAATATATGAACAGTTTTAATTAAAAAAATGCTTTTATATATTTTTTAGGCTTATAGCCGCAGAGCAAGCCACCCGTTTGACGGGTGGTCCTGACTTAGCTTATGTTTAACAATTAGATTATGTAATAAATAGTATTTATAAGATATCCAACATCAACTATTAATTTATGCAAGCCAGTTGATTCTCAAAAGCCCAAAAGCCCAAAATCCAGGATAATCCTATACCAAGAGCAGGAAGAATACTATCCCAATAACCTAGGAGCATTGAACCTGTATAAATTAAGTTTTAATAAAGGATATCTATATTTAAGGATTATTTAATAATTATTCATTTATCATAGATTCAGGAGCAATAAATAATCTATGAGGGTGTGAGTTATGTTTTTTAGGATTTTAAAAAAAGATTTAAAACGAAAGAAAACCATGAATATTATTTTGTTAATATTTATCATATTGGTAACGACCTTTTTGGCAAGCAGTGTAAACAACTTGATTGCAGTATTGCAGTCTGTTGACTATTTTATGGATAAGGCTAAAGCACCAGACTATGTGATTTCAGCTATTGATAGGGGGGATAATGGAGATTTAGTTAAGTGGCTAGATTCTTCTAAACTAATAAAATCCTATGAAGTTCAAGGTGGCATAATACTTTCCAAGGATAAAATAAAAATAAAGAAGGATGAAAAACTTAAGAAATTCGAATCTGTTGCAGAAGATTTACTTCAAGCACAACCTAAAAAATATGGGAAACTACTTGATGATAATGGAGAAGAAATTAAGTTGAATATAGGAGAAATTGCTATTTCCTTGCCTGAAAAAAGTAAAAATAAGCTAAAGGTTGGAGATAAAATTGTCATTACGGTGGGGGATATTAGAAAGGAATTCATAATAAAGACCTTTACTAAGGATGCTATTTTTAGTTCATCTATGAATAATTTTCAGAGGATTCTTATAAGTAAAGAAGATTATGAGAAGTTCAAGGGTTCCAAAGAAGCAGGTATTTTGAATAACTATAATATAATGTCAGATGATACAAATACGTTAGATAAAGAACTTAGAGGTATGAACTTTAACACAATGTACAGTAACGATAAATCACTAATCCGTAAAAGTTTTATTCTGGATACCATTACTTTTGCTGTTTTAATTGTAGTAAGCTTTTGTCTTATCTTGATCTCATTTCTAATCTTAAGGTTCACAATAATTTTTACCTTGCAAGATGATTTTAAGGAAATAGGCGTTATGAAGGCTATTGGTCTCAAGGAGTTTGATATTAGAAAAATCTATCTTATAAAGTATCTTGTAATAACTATTGTAGGGGTATTAATAGGATTCATATTGAGTTTTC
This sequence comes from Clostridium manihotivorum, assembly GCF_004015185.1. Taxonomy (GTDB): domain Bacteria; phylum Bacillota; class Clostridia; order Clostridiales; family Clostridiaceae; genus Clostridium_AR; species Clostridium_AR manihotivorum. The sequence continues at coordinate 2,616,164 of NZ_CP025746.1, forward strand.
CTTTTGGTAATGCAATGTTAAAGCAGGCTGAAGGAAATATTTTAATGAAGCCATCAACTGGCAATATGCAGGTTAATGCAGCTTGTGCCGTTATGGTAGTTTTAATAGTCATTATATTCTGCTACACCTGTACAAGAAAGTTAAATAAGTTCTCGGCAATAGATGCCATCAGGAATGGAAGCAGTGGTGAAAGCTTTAAAGGGAAATCCAAAGTAAAGCTTAAGCGATGTAAAAAACTTGGTGTACCGATGTTCATTGCATTAAATGATATTATAAGTAATATTAAGCGATTTTCTGTTCAAATATTAATCTACTGTATTGGAACAATTCTAATAGTTATTCCATTAAACACAATAAATACTATAAAAGATGGAAATATAGTGAAGACCTTTGGCTTGCAGTATAGTGATGTATTTATTGAAACTAATAAGATTGACCAATATACGGTTGAAGCTAATAAGGAACAATATTTAAAGGATATGAGTAATCTTGAAAAATCTTTTAAAGATAGAGGAGTAGATATAAAAATTCATGGTGAGGTAATTTACGGTCTCAACTTTTATGTCAGTGATAAGGATAATACCTTTAGCTTATTGGCTTTGCAAGCTCAAGGAAGCGATACTAATAACTATAATGTTTTAAAAGGTAAGATGCCTCAGTTGATAAATGAAGTAGCAATCACTGAAACTGTGGCTAAAAGATTAAACGTTAATATTGGAGATACCATTCATGCAGTGATAGGTAATGAAGCAAAGGAATTAATAGTAACTGGTCTATATGAGAGCATGACCAACATGGGTCAGTCCGTAAGGCTGAATCCTAAAATAAATGTAGACTTCAAATACTTAACAATGGTACAACCGTTTCAAGGTAATTTTAAAGCAATCAATAAGTCGCAGGACTTACAGAAAAATAATGAGACTGAGGTGCTAATAAATAAATTAAGAGAAAAGTATCCAGCATATTCTTTTAAAAATCCACAAGAATTTCTTTCAAGATATATGGGAAGTACCTTGGAGCAACTTGATAGAATTAAGAATTTAATAGTTCTAATAGTGTTAGCTATTAATGCTTTAATAACAGTTTTAATGATGAAAACCTACATTACTAAAGAAAAAGGTGAAATAGCAATGCTGAAAAATATTGGCTTTAGAAATAGTGCAATTAGGTTTTGGCAGTCAGCTAGAATAAGTATAGTCCTTATAGTTTCAATTATTTTAGGAATCATAGCATCCAAGTTCCTTGGCCCTATAACAGCTGGACAGGCATTTTCAAAAATGGGTGTTCATAACATTGTTTTTAAAGTAAAAGCAATAGAAGTTTATTTAGCATATCCTACTATACTTCTTATTATAAATACAGTTATTGCATACTTAAGCACCAGAGCTGTCATAAAAGTAGATCTGAAAGAAATTAATAATGTGGAATAACCGGAGGTTTGAAATGAATTCGTTAAGGGTTAAAGATTTATGTAAGACTTATATTATAAATAAAGTTCAAAACAATGTTTTAAGGAATGTAAGCTTTGAAATTATGGAAGGTGAAATGGTGGCAGTGATGGGGCCAAGCGGCTCAGGAAAATCCACTTTACTTTATACCGTAAGCGGCATGGACACTTTAACTGCTGGAAAGGTACACTACTTTGGAAAAGAAATCAGTGCTCTTACAGCAAATGAAATCAGTGATCTAAGACTAGATGAGATGGGATTTATTTTTCAGCAAATGTATATGTTAAAAAATCTTTCCATTTATGATAATATTATATTACCTGCCTATCAGTCAAAAAAAGTAAAAAATAGAAAAGTAGTTAATGATAGGGCAAGACAGTTGATGCATAAGCTTGGAATAAGTGAGATAGCTGATAATGATACAAATCAGGTTTCAGGAGGACAGCTTCAGAGGGCTTGTATCTGCAGAAGCTTGATAAACTGCCCAAAGATGATTTTCGCTGATGAGCCAACAGGTGCATTAAATCAGCAAAATTCAAAGGTAGTAATGAAGGAGCTTAACAGTATTAATCAAGATGGGACAACTATTATGCTGGTTACACATGATATGAAGGTTGCAGCAAAGTGTGATAGGATAATGTATATTGAAGACGGAACAATAAAAGGTGAAATTACCTTAGAAAAGTTCTTAGAAGAAAGCAGTTTTAAGGAAAGAGAAAGAAAGGTCAATTCTTGGCTAATGGAGATGGGATGGTAATATGATAGATTTACTACTAGTAGAAGACAATTCTGAACTTGCAGATTTGGTTTGCACTTTTTTGAAAAAAGATGGCTTCAGTATTGTAAATGTTGATAGTGGAGAAAAAGCATTGGAGTTTCTTGAAAATAATACCGCAAAGGTTGTACTTTTAGATATAATGCTTCCTGGTATAGATGGCTTCACAGTTTGCTCTGGCATCAGAAAAAAACACAATACACCAATTATAATTATCAGCGCAAAGGTTGACAAAGTAGATAAGATTAATGGATTTACCCTTGGAGCAGATGATTACATTGAAAAGCCAGTAGACGTGGACATTTTAAGTGCGAAGATATCAGCCTTGATAAAGAGAAATTATGAACTTAAAGCAGAGCATATAATTATAAATTCCGGTGATATTTCCATTAATAAAAGTGCAAATCAGGTATATCTTAAGGGAAAGCTGTTAAACATGACCTCAAAGGAGTTTGAGCTGCTACTTCTACTGGTAGAGAATCCAGGAAAGACCTTACGAAAGGATTATATATTCAATAAAATCTGGGGAGCAGATAGCTTCAGTGAGGATCAAACCTTAACTGTCCATATTAAAATGTTAAGGGATAAGCTTGAAGATAATCCTAAAAAGCCGGTACGGATTGTCACTCTCTGGGGGGTAGGCTACAGGTATGAAGAAATTTGATAAAGTAATTGGAGCTTTGATTGGTTTCTATATAGTTATTTCCATTATGCTACCAGTGTTACTTAAAGGAGTCAATAATAAACCTGATGGTGAATACAAAGTAGAAATAAACAGAGTCTATTCAGGCTTAATAGAGGAGGCATCCTTTACTGAGCCTGATTTATCTTCATATAAATTCATAAAGTCAGTAGAATTTTTACCTGCTTCAGAAGAAACAAAAAAAGAGGAAATAGCTAAATTTTACAAGAGCACAAATGACTTAGAATACGAGGTAAAGCCTTGGTTTTCCGGAGATAAATTAATAGGCTATTTAAGGTTTAACTATGAAGGCAGGTATTCAGATAAAAATATCCTACTGAAAGTGGAGCTTGCAGTGTTTATCTTTGCAGCAGTATTAATTTCAATTCTTTTATATGTGAGAAATTCAATCTTAAAGCCCTTTAATATTCTTAGTAAAATGCCATATGAACTATCAAAAGGAAACTTTAAGGAAGAACTTAAAGAAAGTAAAAGCAGATACTTCGGAAAGTTTATTTGGGCCATCAACTTACTTCGAGAGAATTTGGATCATCATAAAATAAAAGAACTTAAGCTAGAAAAGGAAAAGAAACTTTTACTGCTTTCCATATCACATGATATTCAGACTCCCTTAAGTGCAATAAAGCTTTATGCAAAGGCCATTGAAGAAAATCTCTATGACACCAATGAAAAGAAAGTATCAGCAGCAAAGCTAATACAGGAAAAGTCCTTAGAAATAGAAAACTTCGTAAAAGATATAATAAAAACTTCAAAGGAAGATATTCTTGAAATTGAAGTAAAGAATAGTGAATTTTACTTAAAGGATTTAGTAGATAAGGTGATAGCAACCTATGAAGAAAAATGCAACTTGAAAATGATAGGTTTTATAGTTGAAGCTTATAATAACAAGTTAATTAAAGGCGATATGGACAGAACCCTTGAGGTTATAGGAAATATCCTTGAGAATGCCTTAAAGTATGGTGATGGAAGAGAAATTAAAATGTGCTTTTATGAGGAAGACTACTGCCAGCTCATTAAAATATACAATAGTGGAGAGCAGGTAAGTCAAAATGAGTTCAATCATATTTTCGATAGCTTCTATAGAGCCAGTAATTCCAAGGACAAACCTGGCAATGGACTAGGGCTTTACATCTGTAAACACATAATGAAAAAGATGGACGGCGAAATTTTTGCAACTTGCGAAAGTGAAGGAATGAGCTTTACCTTAGTATTTAGGGACTAGTGGACGAGGGACAGAGGGACGGAGCTTTTGTCCCATTTAAGAATATTTTTGAAGATAGGCTTATTGAGCTAGTGCCATATGAATTGCAGATTACACCTTCACATCAATTAAATGATAGGATAAATACAATGACTTGTGTAATAAAATAGAAAGTTTTATTAAAGATAAGACAGAAAATAATCTGTTTTATCTTTTTCTATTTATGAGCATTATCTCAAAAAAAATTAGAAATGATATGTAGCTTTTTAGTTACAAAGACTTTTTGACCTTAACAATAGTTTAATACAATAATGATTAATATTGTAAATAAGTTGAAAAAGAAATATAATTTTAATGTTATGTTGTAAAAGGTATTTTAACAGCATCAATTTTAGAAGAGAAGTGGTGACAATATGAAGATCAATTTGATGTTCAGAAGTTTTATAAGTTGCTCCTGCAAAGACTACAATGAAACTAAGTAGCAATGCTTTGTCAGGAGCCTAATTATTAATTTTGCTTGCACGTGGTAAATATTTTAGGTTCTTGTAACACATTAACTAAGTTTTAAGGTAGTTTTTTGCGACAAATCTATAAATAATATAGAGGAGGGCAAGACTTTGAAATATATTAAGGCAAATAATGTGTTACCAGAAGATATGATAAAAGCTATACAAGAGTATGTAGATGGTGAATTTCTTTATATACCAAGAAAAAATGAGAATCAAAAAGCTTGGGGAGAAAAAAACGGTATAAAGGATATTTTAAAGAATCGAAACCATGAGATTTTCCAAAAACATAAAGAAGGTATAACTATGAAAGAGTTAGCAGCAATGTATTTTTTATCGGAGCAGAGTGTAAGGCGGATAATAAGTGAGCGAAAGAGAGCATGTTCGTAATTGATACATAACTGTTTATGAAATTGAAGAGTTATTTGAGATAATGATACTATCTATTTAGAGGAGTTAATAAAAGGATTTAGCAAGTTTTCAAAGTCTTTCTGGATTGCAGAAAGAACTCGAAAATCTAAATTTTATTATAAAATATTACCTCGATATATAGATAGGGGACGATATTATGGAAGTAAAGACTATTTTATCAAATGAGGAAAATGCAAATATCATAAAGAATATGTATCCATTGTATTTGCATGATTTATCTGAGTTCTATGGAAATCTACCTAATGAATATGGGATTTATGAGACTGAGCCTATAAAGACCTTAGCTGAGCAATATGATGTGCAAAATATTTGGTTTCAGAAGCCTGATGAACTCTTTCCCTTCATAATAATGGTAGATGGGAAACCAGCAGGGTTTGACCTAGTGTCCACTGGCAAATATGCACCTAAAGAGATGGATTATTACCTTTATGAGTCATTTTTATTAAGACCCTATAGAGGAAAAGATATTGGATCCATTGCTGCAAAGCAGGTATTTGACAGATTTTTAGGAAAGTGGGGTTTGCATGTAGCGCCAAACGGTACAAACCCTCGTGCAGAAAGCTTTTGGAGAAAAACTGTTGGAGCTTATACAAGAAATAATTTTCAAGAAAAACAGTGTGAAACCTTTGATGGATTTAGGAGGGTATTTACTTTTAATAATAAGGAGCAATAATTCTAACAGAATTAAATAGCTGTTAGTATAGGGTTACAACTTCAATTATTAAGTTATACATTCCGGAAAAGTCCTAAGAACCAGCGATTTTCGAATATGCATACCTTAAGTTTTCGTAATGTAACCTTATATAAGTACCCTGTTGAAATTAAGTGGTCAGTGATCCGAGGCTTTAAGTAGCTTGGGCAAAAAATCACTAATGAAGAACGTATTAGTGATTTTTATAGTCATTCTATCTGAGAAAATCATTTAATTCTAATGCTTGCTCATATAGCATCTTCTTAATAATCATTTAAATTCAACAATGTCCTTAGATATATACTAACTTAAAATCATGGTGCTGTTAAATTGAAATATTAATATGTATACTAAAAATAGGTAGCCACTAGAAAGGCTACCTATTTAGATATAATTGACTATTTCTCAAGCACAGATAGGTCTTGCTTCTCATACTTATTATGTCCTGCTAAGCCTTTTTTGAATTTCCAACATTTAATTGCATCCTTTAAGGTTTTATCGCCATTGTTTTTAAAAAAGTCACGAATATAGGTGTTGTATTCGAATTGATTATCTATAGGTGAGTTACCCTTATTTTTCTTTTTATCTTCCTGTATTTTATACCATTCCTTTACTGCATCAGAATATGTTTTACCTGCACTGCTTTTTAGATATTTTTGAAAGGTAACATTAAATGAAAAGTTGTTGCCTATTACTGACTTAAAAAATACTCTATGCTTTTCTGAACATACGAAATTTTCTTCAATAGTATTGTCTAAAGCTAGTTTATGATAATTCAAGTCAGCATTTTTCCTTTTAACTATTCTGCTTACCAACTTTTCACCTGTCCTTAAGAAGTGCTCTATTCTCTTAGTTATATCCTGCTTTCCACCAGTTGCAGAAAGTCCATTTTCTTTGCAAAATGAAACAAGTTCTTCTTTTAGGTAATAATATTGAAGAAAGGTGTCAGGCTTTAGTTCCTTTGAAAGTACTGGACGTTCACTCATATATGTCCCCTCTATTCCTTAAGTTCTAATTGTTTCAACACAAGCAAGATTATATATGTAAGACTATTGTAATTAGAACACAATTTTCAATGTGAAAATCTAATAAATATGTTAATAGAAAAGCTATTTTTTTATTATATAAATATAAAAAATTTCTGTTAGATAAACTTAGTGAGTTGAATGGATTAGAAAATCATTTTGTATATAAAATAAGACTTATTGGTATGTGAAAAATTGCTAACATACCTTGGGAAAATCAGATGACAAAGAGTTGGATAGGCCTGGTAATTCAAAGGCTTAGAATATATTTTGGGTAAGTAGTAAAAAGAAATCCTATCCTTCTGCCAGGTTTTTATCATATTCGTTTGGAATGGCAGATACGAAAAAAGCTCACAGAAGAAAGTCGCTTCAGTGACTTTCTTATATGCAAAATTACCCATACAGTATATAATTGTATTGGTTTACATTTGTAGAGTACTGTGAAGGTAAGTAAGAAAACTTTTGTATAAGAGGAAATTAAATATATGAAATACTTGGACAAAGATAAAATTAATAACGGAAAAAGGTTTATAAATGTAGCAATTTCTATGGTAATCTTTTTGAACTTGATAAGTTTGGCAGTAACAATATTAAGAAAGGATACTATCGGCAGAAATGATATTATATATGATCTTTTAGTGTTAGTTATAATAGCCTTTTATTACAAAGGAAATAAACTAGCAGGTATAATCGTTTCTTCAATTGCTCCTTTTTTATTTATAATACCTGCGCTGTTGATATTTGGAGCCACAATTTATATTCTACAGCCATTTGGTATACTAAGCTTCTGGGGTGGCACTTTATTCTTAATTATATTAGCAGTATATATTGGAATTATGTATCTTATATTTAGAAGGATTGGCTGGTTTCAGTGTATAGAAGAATATAAATTGTATAGGAAGGAAAGTTAATGTACATAGGGACGGAGCTTGTGGCCTAAATAAATATCATCGGAGTAGCACCTGGTAATTAAATTTATACTTTCAAAATCTTCTCTCAAAATCATAAGGAGTTTTGAAAGTAGATTCGGTGTCGAAGCACTAAATTTTTACTTGTAAAGTAGGTTATGAATTAAGATAGATAATTTTTCGAAACAAGGCAATCTAGGATTTGAAAGTGAAATTATAACAAAGACAGGCGGTAATTTATAAAATTAATTATAAATTATGAGAAAGACATATGATCAATAATATGTACAACTATGAAATCTGTATGGCAGATTTTAATGCAATTTATAGGAGGCAATGATATGGTATTAGAAACTGAAAGATTAGTATTAAGAGAAATGACACAACCGGATTTTCCTGCTCTTTGCAAGATTTTACAGGATGATGATGTGATGTATGCTTATGAGGGCGCATTTAGCATAGATGAAGTTCAAGTATGGCTTGACAGACAAATTGAGCGTTATAAAGAATTTGGATTTGGTCTTTGGGCGGTTGTTCTAAAAGAAACTGGACTAATGATAGGACAATGCGGATTGTCAATGCAACCTTATAACGGCGATAAGGTACTGGAAGTAGGGTATCTTTTTCAAAAAGAGTACTGGCATCATGGATATGCAAGTGAGGCTGCAATTGCCTGTAAAGAATACGCCTTTGACAAGCTAAAGGCTAAAGAAGTATATTCGATTATCCGGGATACAAATATACCTTCACAAAATGTAGCAATAAGAAACGGAATGACTTGTGTAGGTAAGTTTATCAAGCATTACCGGGGAGTTAACGTACCTCATTATTTATTCTGCGCTAATAGGGACTAGGGGACGGAGCTGCTGTCCCTTTTATTTTATATATAGGAGACAATGGGATAGAGCATGTCCTGAAAATATAATTAATCTGTATTTACAAATTGTGCTACAATTAAAGGAATTAATAATTAATTTGTAGAATAAATAGTGATTTATAGTTGAGGTAAAGAATGTACAAAATTATTAAACAAGCTAATAATGGCTGGGAAATACATGAAGTGCCTGGATTTAGTACGATTGCCCTTGTAAAGTATGAAGCAAATCATCAAGATATAAATAAAATAATAAAAATTCTAAGGGCTTTGTATAATGATAAAGTTGTAGAAGGTCCCATTGATATGAATATGGCTATGAGGGATGAATATTTACAGCCTTTATCAGTGGGAGAATACGATTTTATAATCAATTTAGATTTTTGGGAAAATCTAGTTTTTGATCCTAAACAAGAAGGTGGAAACTCATATGTGTGGAGTCTTTTTCAAAAATTAGCAATAGAAACTGATTAAACTTTAACATAGAAACCCTTTATAGACTAACTTAAAGCGCGAAGTTATTCATTCTTAAAGTGAATAGGGGCATTATTTTCAAACAAGCATAACTTGAATTTTAGTAATGGAACTCTTTATAGGGAACCAACTTGAACAAATAATTTATACATGCCACAAAATCCCCAGAAGCCGGGATTTTATAACAAGTATAAATTAAGTTTTCCTATGGGTTTCCTATAGTGATGAGGTGGGAGAGCTATGGTAGTTATAACAGGTCAGAGTATTGAGCAAATTGCAAAAAAGAGACAATTATATAAATTGCTTAGGGAACAGATAAGTAATGAAGAGGAATGGGAAGGCGCTTGGAAGTTTTGTAAAAAGGCAGCAACTTTTGCTCATGCACCAGTGACTGTGAAAGAATATTTGAGAATGGAGGCATTCTCAGCTGACGAAGCTCTCGTTTTAGCTTTATCAGCAATAATTGAAAAATGGGACGTTCCAAATGAGAATCCAATTCTATCTGGGTTTGATGTCATAGGTTATTTTTACTCTATTGCACTGATATCAGTAGCACAATACAATAGAGAAAAGAATATGAAATTATTAAAAAATATATGTGACAAGCTAATAGAAGAAAAAAATGAATATTGTAAGCTACTATTGAGAAACATGACCAGATTGAAGAAAAAGTACCCGGATTTGACTGCTTTAGAGGAAAAACTTAAAGCTGCTTTATTGGTGGAGGAATAAAATGCATTTAGGATCAATCTATTTAATTGTTAAAGATTTCGACAAAGCAATAAGTTTTTATGAAAAATTACTAGAGATGAAGGTAACAGCAAAAAATATGGAACGTTTTGCTCAGTTTGAGTTCGAAGGACATAACATATCTATAATGAATGGTTATTTTGACTCCCAAAATCCTGAGCTAACAACACGTAGTGGACAATATATAGAAAAGTTTGATAATCTTGTTGCAATAGCAGAGTCAGGAAACACAAATAAATTTGTATTAAACTTTTGGGTTGAAGATTTACAAAAAGAACGAGAGAGAATTATAAACTTAGATATAAGTGATTTAGTAACAGAGATTAAATATGTAAATAATATAATGCCATATTATTATTTTCAAGTGGAAGACCCAGATGGTAATGCCATAGAGATTACAGGCAAATATGTACCTAAGATGCATCAATATCATTAGGTATTGTTGAGTAGAGATATAGCAAAATGAAGCGGAAAAAGTATTACATTTCATCTGCAAACGTAGGAGAGGAGAAGTATAAATATGAAATACTAAAATATGAACTTGAGGTGAATCGACATGGATAAGTTTACAAAAGAACAACTAGAAAAAGCCCTAAAGGTTGTAGCTTCAACTATAAGTAATTGTGAAAAAATGCAACCCAAATTTGAAGAGGGAACCTCGCAGCATACACTTCTTAGAAATAGGATAAAAGCATTGTACATTTCAAAGGCACTAATAACAGGTGAAAATGCTATGGAGCAATACACAGAGAAAGAACTAATAGAAGCATTGAGTCCAGTAAGTTCAATCATCAGTAAATGTGAAAAAGCACAGCTGAAATTTGCTGAGGGAACCTCTAATCATACTCGTTTAAAAAACATAATAGAAGCAATGTATATATCAAAAGCATTAATAACAGAGGGACTAGGGGACGGAGCTAATGTCCCTAAAAGTTAAATATTTACTATTCTAATCTTCAATCTATGGTCGAGGATTTTGTCGTATTTTTCCAATGTAGCTTCAGAAAGGCAGATGCACAAAAAATGCACTGAAAAAAGCGGCTTCAGTGGAGGTGTACACTAATAATATTATTTAATGAAAGTAAAAGAGGGCTCATAAACAAATTTAACTTACAGAATATGTTACAATGGTAAAAAATATAAGATAAACAATCGGGTATCGAAAGGAAGTTTCACTATGGGAGATTTATCAAAACTACCTAATATAGGATCAGAAGTTGAAAGACAGTTAAATGAAGTAGGTATTTTTACTTATGATGAATTAAAGGATATTGGCGCAGAACAGGCGTGGTTAATGATTCAAGAAATTGATGCTTCTGCGTGTATACATAGATTATTAGCTCTAGAAGGTGCAATTCACGGTATTAAGAAAGTTGCTCTGTCACAAGAACGTAAAACAGCTTTGAAAGAATTTTATAATTTTCACAAGATTAAATAGTGGCTTGAAAGGAATATAGTCTAATGGACAATTCAAAATATGAAATAAAAATGAATCGATATCCAGAAGATATTATTGTGGAAGCATGGCAGAAAGCAGATAAAACGCAAGAAACAGTAGAAATTAATTCTTCAGAATTAGATTTTTCTGTTGAAATAGATGGACATGAAAATATAAGTAATGACATGGTAGTAAGCTTTTTAATGTATATTGAAGAAGCGGATAATATTGTACAAGAATTTTGTAAGAACACCTTTGAGCAGGGGAAATTTGATATTAGAAACTATATGGTGTCTCTTTCATGGATTACCTTTGAGAAAGATAAAGTAGTGATGGGGTATTGGGGTGACTTTGTAAATATAGAGTTAAGAGCTTTATTTTCAATGAAAAATGGTGTGTGGGAAAAAATAGAGATATATTATCAATAATTTTGATATCGGATCGTAAATATTTGGCTTATATACCGCTAATAATAAAATTTCAAAGAGCCGAGATATTTAATATCTATTTGGTATATCTATGGACATGCATTTCTAAGTAAAATCTACTCAATATCTATACAGGCTTTACATGATTTTAATGATGTAAATAATACCTCTATAGCTTAGTGCAAATTAAATCTGCATATCTTAAATAAAGAAACGTTGGTTTTAGATAATGATATTACTACGAAATGACTAAAAATTGCGTTATATAAACGATCATTACAAAACTTAAACAAATATACTTGCATAACGGACAAGAAAAAGGACAACTCTATAATTAACCTTTATATTTAACCTTTATATTTAACCTTTATATTTAAAATCCTGCTAAAATTCAGCAGGTTTTTTTAGATTAAGATAGTTGTACCGCTTTACAATAAAATTTATACTTTCAAATTCTTAACTAAGAACCCGGAAGAGCCTTGGAAATAGATTTCTGATTGATGTAGTATGTCTGTTCAGCGAAATAGATATTCTAATCTCATAAGCTAAAAAAAGCCGGAAATAATTTTAACTATTAATGCTACTCTCCTTGATTTATATATTTTATTTTCAACTGGTATATGTATAGATTCAATTAATATATGCACTACTTCATATTGAAGAACGTAGTTGATGAGGATTCTTGAGTTATTTATAACCTAATAATCGAAGTTAAAACCATATGGTCCAAAACGAATAAGTCGTTTTTACACTATAATCACTGGGACACAAGCTCCGTCCCCCTGTCCCTAAATTTAAGTTGCTGGGACAATAGCTCCGTCCCCTAGTCCCTAATATCTCTGTATGATATAATACTAAATAAATATAATTTTGAAATAATTAAATTTACATACTAAATTCCAAGGATTATAAATCTAAGGAACCGAAGAAAAATAAAGGATTTGATGAAAATGAGAAAATTAGTGATTGGGATATTGGCCCATGTAGATGCTGGGAAGACGACCTTATCAGAGGCGTTGCTTTATATGAGCGGTAAAATAGGAAAATTAGGAAGAGTTGATAATAAGGATGCTTATTTAGATACTTACGAGCTGGAGAAGGAAAGAGGAATAACTATTTTCTCCAAGCAGGCGGTATTTGAAAATGCTGGCACTGAGATAATGCTCCTTGATACCCCTGGACATGTAGATTTTTCAGCGGAAATGGAGAGAACATTAAAAGTACTTGATTATGCAATTTTAGTTGTAAGTGGTGCTGATGGAATTCAGGGACATACAAAAACCTTATGGAGACTTTTGGAGCTGTACAATATTCCTGTTTTTATCTTTGTTAATAAGATGGATCAGTACGGAACAGATAAGGCCAGCTTAATCAAAGAACTTAAAAGTCAATTAAGTGATGGATGTATTGAGTTTGATAAGGTAAAAACAGAAAAGTTTTACGATGAACTGGCTATGTGTGGCGAAAGCATGATGGAAGCCTTTTTGGAAAATGGGGAAATTGAAACTCCACAAATAAAGAAAGCTGTTAGTGAGAGAAGAGTATTTCCTTGCATTTTTGGATCGGCCTTAAAGCTTACTGGCGTGGAGGAGTTGCTGAAGTGCATAGCTGAATATGTGACTTTACCTTCTTATCCAAAGGAATTTGCAGCTAAAATATTCAAGGTTACAAGAGATGATCAAGGAAATCGTCTCACTCATATGAAAATTACCGGTGGGAAATTAAAGGTAAGGGATATACTTAAAGGCAGTGAATGGGAAGAAAAAGTCAATCAGATTCGTATCTATTCTGGTCAGAAGTTTGAAGCGGTGAATGAGATAGAGGCGGGAGCAGTATGTGCGGTGACAGGACTTAGTAAATCCATGCCAGGAGAAGGTCTTGGAATAGAAGAAGCCTCTGGTGCTCCAATCTTAGAACCAGTACTTTCCTATCAGATGATACTTCCAGAGGACTGCGACCCAAGGGTTATGCTACCGAAGCTTCGACAGATTGAAGAAGAAGACCCTGAGCTTCATATTGTATGGGATGAGGAACTTCAGGAAATCCAGGTTAGAATCATGGGTGAAGTTCAGATAGAAATACTTCAAAGCTTGATAAAGAATCGTTTTGGAGTTGAGGTGGCCTTCGATACTGGAGGCATAATATATAAAGAAACGATAAAGAATGTTGTTGAGGGAGTAGGACACTTTGAGCCACTAAGGCATTATGCAGAGGTACATCTCCTATTAGAACCAGGTGAAATAGGAAGTGGTCTAAAGTTTCAAACAAAATGTAGTGAAGACATTCTTGGAGGAAGCTGGCAAAGACTTGTCTTACATCATCTTGAAGAGAAAATTCATAAAGGAGTACTCACAGGTTCAGAGATTACAGATATGACCATTACCTTGGTTGCAGGTAGATCACACAATAAGCACACAGAAGGTGGAGACTTTAGAGAAGCTACCTGGCGTGCCTTACGTCAAGGTCTTATGGAAGCAGAATCTGTTTTGTTAGAGCCTTATTATTCCTTCCAGCTGGAACTTCCTGAAAAGTTAGTGGGAAGAGCTATGATAGATATAGATAAAATGAATGGTACTTGTGAAGTATCTCATTCCGATGGTGAAAATGCAGTTATTGTAGGCAGTGCACCTGTAAGTAGCATGAGAAACTACCAAAGGGAGGTCGTTGCCTACACCAAGGGACATGGCAGGTTATTTCTAAGTCAAAAAGGCTATGAGCCTTGCAAAAATACCGATGAAGTGGTAAATCGTATTGGTTATGATCCAACAAGAGATATAGCCAATCCTACTAGCTCAGTATTCTGTGCACATGGTTCAGGTTTTGTTGTTGAGTGGTATGAAGTAAAGGACTATATGCACTTGGAAAGCTATCTTAAGGAAAAGATAGAGGTATCAAATGAAGTGCCACAAAACCAAGTAACCTATACAGAAGAAAGATTTATAAGCACAGATGAGATTGATCAGATTATAAATAAAACCTTTTACTCTAACCAAGGAAAAAAATCAATCTGGAAAAGAGGCAGAACAGCAGCTGAAAGCTACTATAAACCATCAAACGTCACTAGTGATAGTTGGCAGGAGACAATTAGGGAGAATTACCTGCTTGTGGATGGCTACAACATTATACATGCCTGGCCAGAACTAGAAGCTATGATAAATGACAACATGGATGGGGCCAGAATGAAATTGATTGATATCCTGAGCAATTATCAGGGTATTAAAAAATGTAACATCATTTTAGTCTTCGATGCTTATAAGGTTCAAGGACATGTGGAAGAAATGATTGATTACCATAATATCCACGTAGTTTATACTAAAGAAGCGCAAACTGCAGATCAGTATATCGAAAAATTTGCCCATGATAATAATGCAAAATACAGTATAGTGGTTGCAACCTCCGATGGTTTGCAGCAAATGATTGTCCGTGGAAGAGGAAGTCTGCTTTTATCAGCTAGGGAACTTAAGCTTGAAATCGAAGCAACTAACGCGGCTATGAAGCAGGAACAGCAGGTCATGGAGAAAACTGATCGTAACTTTTTAGTTGATACCTTATCAAACGAATCAAAGCAAAAAATGAAGGATTTATTTAAAGAAGAACAGTAAAATAGGAAATTAAAGGACATACCACTTCAATACGAAATCTATTTTCAAAACGACAATTGCTTCAAAGAGCAGGTTTTAAAATATAGTTTTTAGTATGAAGTGGTACATTTATATATAGAAGAAAGGAAATATAATATATGGGTAATACATTGGTTGTATATTATTCACTTTTTCAAAATACTAAGAAATTAGCTGAAGAAATATCGAAGCAGACTGGAGGCAGTATAAGAGAATTAATTCCTGAAAAGCCATATTCCTTTGACTATAATACTGCTGCAAAAGAAGTAAGAAATGAAATATCTAGAGGCTTTTGTCCTAAATTAATATCTGGTAATGAATCAATAGAAGAATATGACACTATATTTATAGGTTCTCCTAACTGGTTTAAAACAGTAGCACCACCAGTGATGAGTTTTCTTAGAAAGCATAACTTTTCAGGCAAAACTATAATTCCATTTTGTACTCATGGAGGCGGTGGCTTTGGGCATATTGAAAATGATATTGCTAAGGAGTGTACAGAAGCCACAATACTTTCTGGCATTGCAGTAAATGGAATTGCACAAACAGAAGAAATTGCAAATTTGCTTAAAGAAATTGGGGTAAACTCCAATTTTGAAAAATAAACTTGAAAAGAGGTAGAAACTATGGAAGACAAACATAAAGAAATATCAAAAGCTTTTCTTCAAGGAGTTATAACTGGAAAAGTACGTGAGGTCTATGATTTGTATACATTGCCTAGTTTTAAGCATCATAACGGATTTTTTAATGGTGATAGAGAGTCACTTCTACAAGCCATGATACAAAGTAATGAAATGTTCCCAAACAAAAAGCTGACTATAAAGCTTGCAGTTTCTGAGCCGCCATATGTTACTTTACTTTCCCATGTTCAGATTTCAGAAGCTAAAGAGGCAGCGGTGGTACATATGTACAGATTTGAGGGAGAAAAGATAGCTGAGATGTGGGATATATCTCAAGAGATACCTCAGGATTCTCCTAATGAAAATGGGATGTTTTAATAGAAAATTTACATAAAAAGTTTGTAATGTTATAATATAGGAAAAAAACTTGTTTCAAAGATAGGAAGTAAACATGAAGTTAGAAGAATTAGTTAATAATAGTTTTGATAAGCTAAATGAAAATGACGTTCATATATGGAAATATATAAGCAATAATAGGCGAAAGTGTTGTACTATGTCTATTGACGAGTTAGCGAAGAAATGTAACATTTCAAGAACCACAATTTCAAGATTTACTCAGAAGCTATCTTTGGCAGGGTTCGGAGAGTTTAAGGTAAGGTTAAAATTAGAGCTTGATGAGGATGACAATACTGAAGACAGTAGTGTAGAAGATGTTTATCAGGATTACTACAAAACAATAAAAGACATGAGAGAAAAAGATCTTTTTGAAGTATGTCGGATGATTTATAATGCAAAACATCTTTTTGTTTATGGAACTGGAACTGTGCAAGTTGCTGCAGCAAATGAGCTTAAAAGGCATTTTATAAATGTAAATAAATTTTTTGTTACCTTACATGGAGAGGCCGAAATGGATACGGTTCTAGAGACCGCTACAGATGAAGATTTGATTGTTATTATATCATTATCCGGTGAAAAAAAGTCGGCAGTAGAACATGCAAAAAAGATAAAGCTTAAGAATATCCCTTCTATTTCTATTACAAAGCTATCAGACAACTCAATAGCTAGGTTATGTGATCAAAACTTATATATCATTACAAACCAGATAAAAATAAGAGATGTGGTTAATTTTGAAAATGTAGGACAGTACTTTATTCTGACTGAAATGTTATTTCTAAAGTATGTTACATACTTAACTAAATTAAGAAAAGAAAACACAGCATTATAGATAAATATAGAGAAAAAATATGATTCAAAGCAGGTAGTTATAAATTTTTTAGAAGCCTTGGGTATAGGAAACAACTCGTTTCTTAAGTCTAGGGCTTTTTCTATGTCTAGGGTTCCATAAATCAATAGTTGAAGTTGATTCCCTATAGTATATTTTGTAGATAAAATCCTTGACAGTAATGCAATTCTTAACAATAAATAAGAGCTTAAGAGACCTGTGAGGCTGCACAAATTATGTGAGAACAACTTAAAAATGTACATAGGAATTAAATGCCCTAAAGTCATTGAAAAGGTTTTTATCAATTGATACTATAAACTCATACAGGATATCTTGATATAAATATGGATACCTTCAGTCAGAAATCTATATTTTGATTTTAAAGATTTAAGCAATATGTCTGTTCAGAGCTGATCTTGGTTCTGAGAAGAGCATTTGAAAATATAGATTCTAGAATGAAGTGGTACATCTATATGTAAAGTATTAAAAACATAACAAGTCTTCAAACCTTCTACATTAAATATTCTAACCAATGATAACTCAAAAATAGATCTTAGCAGAAGAACGTAGAAAAACAAACTAACAAAAGAATGCAGCAAGATAGTGAAGGAAAAAATCTCAATAAAAGTACAGTAAGACAACGCAATAAAATAATGTAGAAAAAGATTATAACAAAAGTATGCAACAAAAATTCCAACAGATTAACTCAACAAAACAACACAACAAAGTAATGAAGCAACTAAGTAAAAGTGTATAGCATAAAAATTCAACAAAGAAATGGAGCAAGAGAGCCAAGCATAAAAAAGCAGTAATAAGAACCAAGTAGGGAAGTAAAATCTTCATGTGTGGCAATGGTAATTGATAATTAATTTTGAGGAGGTTATAAAAAAATGATGCAAAAAATTCAGCGCTTTGGTGCTGCTATGTTTGTTCCAGTTTTATTCTTCGCTTTCTATGGTATGGTAGTTGGCTTTTCTATTTTGTTTACCAATGCAGATATTATGGGCCCAATAGCAGCCAAAGGCACAGCGTGGTATAGCTTTTGGTATGTAGTTCAACAAGGTGGGTGGACAGTGTTTAATCAATTGCCATTACTGTTTGTAGTTGGATTGCCAATTGCATTAGCTAAAAAAGCTCAAGCTCGAGCTTGTCTAGAAGCTTTATTAATATATTTGACCTTTAACTATTTTATTAATGCTATTCTTACTCTTTCAGGTTCAAGCTTTGGTGTCAATTTTGACTTAGCCCCTGGAGTAACGAATGGTGTATCAAGTGGACTTGCAATGATTGCAGGGATAAAGACTCTTGATACTGGAATGATAGGTGCAATATTAATTGCAGGAATAGCTGTATATTTACATGGAAAGTTTTTCGAAAAGAGGTTACCTGCTTACTTAGGAATTTTTCAAGGCTCAGTTTTTGTAGCAATGATAGGATTCTTAGTAATGCTTCCTACTGCTTTATTAATGTGCTTAGTTTGGCCAAAGGTTCAAGGTGGCATAGGAGCACTGCAAGGCTTTTTAGCTTCCTCTGGAGTTATAGGGGTTTGGATATACACCTTCTTAGAACGTATTTTGATTCCAACAGGTTTGCACCACTTCATTTATGGACCATTTATTTTTGGACCAGCAGTAGTACCAGATGGAATTGCTTCTTACTGGCCAAAGCATTTATCAGATTTTGCAACAAGTGCACATTCTTTAAAGCAGATGTTCCCAGCAGGTGGTTTTGCGCTTCATGGCTCCTCTAAGATATTTGGCTGTGCAGGTATAGCTTTAGCTATTTATTCAACTTCTAAGCCTGAAAAGAAAAAAGTTGTAGCGGGATTACTTATACCTGCAACAATAACCGCTATTGTGGCTGGGATTACTGAACCACTTGAATTTACCTTCCTATTTATAGCTCCTGCATTATTTGCTGTACATGCTGTTTTAGCTGCAACCTTAGCTGCTACTGAATATTCCTTTGGAGTGGTAGGTAACTTTGGAGGAGGACTAATAGATTGGTTTGCGCAAAATTGGCTTCCATTATTTAAATATCACCCAGGTACTTATATAACTCAGGTAATAATAGGTTTATGTTTTACAGGAATATATTTCTTAGTATTTCGGTTCTTAATATTAAAATTCAACTTTGCAACCCCAGGACGTGAACCAGAGGACGAAGAGGCAAAACTTTATACAAAAGCTGATTATAAAGCCAAAAAGGGTGCTGATGGAGAAACTAAGAAGGAAGCAAAAAAAGAAAGTCAAGCTGTGCAATTTCTACAAGCCTTAGGCGGAAGTGAAAATATAGCTGATGTCACCAATTGTGCCACTAGATTGCGTATAACTGTAAATGATGAAAATAAATTATCACCAGACAGTGTGTTTAAAAGTGCTGGAGCTCATGGGGTTGTGAGAAATGGAAAGGCTATTCAAGTAATAGTTGGACTGTCAGTCCCTCAGGTTAGAGAAGAATTTGAAAGCTTACTTTTAAAATCATAAGCCAACAATTGAGCTTAAAATTAACTTTTAGTGAATAGAGTATTTGAATTATTAATAAAAAATTAAATGATTTGAGGAGGAAGAGATATGAAAAAATTTTCAGTGGTAATAGCAGGAGGGGGAAGTACTTTCACTCCTGGCATAGTATTAATGTTACTAGACAATCTAAATAAGTTTCCAATAAGAAAGCTTAAATTTTATGATAATGATAAAGAGAGGCAAGCAACAGTAGCCGGAGCCTGCGAGATAATTTTAAAAGAAAAGGCGCCTGAAATAGAGTTTTTAGCAACTACAGATCCAGAAGAAGCCTTTACCGATGTTGATTTTGTTATGGCACATATAAGAGTTGGTAAATATGCAATGCGTGAATTGGATGAAAAAATTCCATTAAAATATGGAGTTGTTGGACAAGAAACCTGTGGCCCAGGAGGAATAGCTTACGGAATGAGGTCTATAGGCGGAGTTGTTGAAATTCTTGATTATATGGAAAAATATTCGCCCAATGCTTGGATGCTTAATTATTCTAATCCAGCTGCAATAGTGGCAGAGGCAACAAGAAAGTTAAGACCTAACTCAAAAATACTAAACATCTGCGACATGCCAATAGGTATAGAAACAAGAATGGCAGAGATACTAGGCTTAAGTTCAAGAAAAGAAATGACTGTTAAATATTATGGACTTAACCATTTCGGATGGTGGACAGATATCCGCGATAAGGCTGGCAATGACTTAATGCCAAGGTTAAAGCAGCATGTTGCAAAATACGGTTATGTAGCTGAAAAAGGAGACACTCAACATACGGATGCTAGTTGGAATGATACCTTTGTTAAAGCTAGGGACGTATATGCAGTAGACCCAAGTACACTACCCAATACTTATTTGAAATATTATTTATTCCCAGATTACGTGGTTGAACACTCTAATAAAGAATATACAAGAGCAAATGAAGTAATGGATGGTCGTGAAAAGTTTGTATTTGGAGAATGTAGAAAGGTTATAGAAAATCAATCTACAGAAGGCTGCAAGATGGAAATAGACGAACATGCTTCCTATATAGTGGATTTAGCAAGAGCTATTGCTTATAACACCCATGAAAGAATGTTATTGATAGTACCTAACAATGGATCAATAGAAAATTTTGATCATACTGGAATGGTTGAAATACCTTGCATAGTTGGTTGCAATGGTCCAGAACCATTAGCAATAGGAAAGATACCTCAATTTCAAAAGGGACTTATGGAACAACAAGTGTCTGTGGAAAAATTAGTAGTTGAAGCTTGGGCAGAACAATCCTATCAGAAACTATGGCAAGCTATAACCCTTTCTAAGACTGTTCCTAGTGCAAAGGTTGCTAAGCAAATATTAGATGAATTGATAGAAGTGAATAAAGATTACTGGCCAGAATTATATTAAAAATAAAAGCAATTTGGGATTACCAAATTGCTTTTATTTTTACTGTCTAGGAAGAAATAAAATTTTTTGCTAGCTAAACTTAATAATTTTAAGGATTTATAATAGATATATAGTATAAACACCAAAAAAGAAATTTATTGGACTACCATATTTTCAGCATACATAATCGAAAGGGCTGATGGGGAAAAATTTCACTTAAGAAGATATTTTAAGCGAATTTATGATACTTCTTCACTAACATAATCATTAGAATTGGTTACTGAATATAATGAATAGAAGAAGCCTTTCTTATCAAGAAGTTCATCAAAGCTGCCTTGTTCTATAACTTCTCCCTTATTCATTACTATGATTTGATCGTAATTGGTCAATATATCAGCATACAACTTATGAGTGATGATTATTCTAGTTAAATCTTTTATTTTTAAGATAGCATCTTCAACTTGACGAGAAGTTTCATTGTCCAAGGCAGCAGTAGCTTCATCCATTATAAGAATTGGAGTACCACGTACTAGGCAACGAGCTATGGAAATACGCTGCTTTTCACCACCAGATAGATTAACTCCGTTTTCACCACACTTATAATCTATTCCTTTTTCATCAATTAATTTAGATAGACCGGCACAGGATACAGCGTAGTCTATACTTTCTCTATCAAAGTCTCTAAAGAGAGTGATATTTTCAGCAATGCTGTTATTGAATACAAATACATTCTGTTGGATCATAGAAACCATATCATATAAGCTGTCCACTGAAATATCTCGCAATTCATGACCATCAATTTCGATAGCGCCTTCATAGCTGTTGTGGTAACCAAGCAGTAGATTTAGTAAGGTTGACTTACCACTTCCGCTGCTACCTACTATGGCATAGCTTTTATTCTTTTCAAACTTCACATTGATGTTTTTCAATGTTTGAGTGTTTTCAGTATATCCAAAGGAAACATTTTTATAAGCAATTGAATTACTAAAAGAAGGTAATGTAATGGTTCCGCTAGTAGTATTAGATGCTTCTGCAATAGTTTCAATCTTTTTAATTAAGCCTTCTGCGGCTCTTCTGTTTGCAAGGGCAGGACCAATAGCGTTTATTGGTCCTAAAACATAATTTAGCAACTGAATGAAGGCTACAACAACTCCGACTGTAATTGCTCCAGTTATTGCTAAGTACACGCCTAAGCCGAATATAGTTAGTTCAACCACAAGTCCTGCCAGTGAATTGAGAATTTCAATGTTATTTGTTACATCCCTACGTGTCTTCTTGGTTTGCTCTAGCTCATCATTTTTACTTACAAAAATATGGAAAATATCTTTATCGGCCTTAAAGCTCTTAATTACAGGGAAACCTGTCAATAGATCCTTAACAAGAGCTACAAAAGCTGCATTCTTATCTGATACTTTAACTTCAGCAGTTGTAAGTCTATTGCCGAGAATAGCATTTACTAAGATAGGAAGTGTGCTGGTAGCTAAAGTAACTAAAAGCATCTTCCAATTATAGTAAGCCATAGCAGCAAGACCGCCTATAAATAAGGAACATTGTAATACTAGATTTATATTACCCACAAGATAGTTCTGTTCAATGGAAGTTAAATCATTACTAAAGGCTGAAATATAAGTGCTTGAAGCCTCCTTATTAAAGGAATTGATATTCTTGTCTAATATTTTCTGAAAAACTTTATTTTTATATTGATTAAGCGCTCTTTTTATATAGCGGTTTATAAATATTTTCCGCAATATGGATGCAAGAATTGTTGATCCCATAACAATTCCAGCAAGGGTCAAGTCCCTCCAAAACTCTGTGATATCTCCTTTACGAGCTACATCAATTAATATCTCAAGGATAAAGGCAATTGCAATTTGAAGTGCTGCATTTGCAATAACCACCAATATTGACATGAAATAATTAAGATGATTGTTTTTATAAAACTCTTTTTTATAGCTTACCTCTGTATTTGCCATAACTAAAACTCCTTCTCAAAATTCATGGTAAAAGTATTTCTGTATTCTAATTGATCAATCTTCTTTTTGTCAGTAAGGAAATTTTTTATCATATCAATATCAATTGTATACACAGTGAAACCAGTGATATGGGATGCAGAAAAAATTACTTTCATAACTGCACCACATTTTTCAAATTCTAGATATAATGAGACATCATGCTCAAATTCATCTATGTGGATGAGAGATTTAAACTGTCCAGTCTCTTCTTCAACTAATTCTCTAAAACTTTCCAAAAAATTCACTGTAAAAATTTTACCTATAGCTGGTGGAAGACTATGGTGAAGCTTTTCAAACTTTCTTTCCATGAAGCATTTTGAAAAATCTACAGCTTTCTCAATGCGAGTATTTTTTTCTTCATCAATTACAAGCTTAGATGAGAAAAGATCATTTCCCTCATTTAACAGCAACATCATGTCTTGTAATCTTTTCAGTTGAAGTTTTTTTAACTCAATTTGAGTTTGAATGAGAAGTTTTCTTGATTCTACCATCTCTTTTATATCTTGTTTATCATAGGATAGCTCGCAAATCTCGCTGATACTAAAGCCTAGATTTTTTAGAAATAGTATATTTCCGATTTTTTCAGCTTCTCCCTTACAATATTTTCTCGGCATACGAGCCTTGTCTTGAATACTCTGAATAAGTCCCTTTTCCTCATAAAATCTAAGTGTTCTAGTTGTAATGTGATACTGACTGCAAATTTCACTTATCGTATACAAATGTTCCATAATATTCCTCCTGAGTCTATTCACATTATAGCAATTTACGTAAGGTCAATGTCAAGGCTTATTTCATAATTCTAGTATTTTAGGATTAATATACAATTGTGTTCTGATAGGTAGGTGCTTATATATGATCAGGAATTTTGGAGTGCAAGCATACCTTAATATAGCTAAAAATAAAAGTATTGACCTTGGTGTAAGACTAAGGTCTATAATTATCATATATCTAGATATAGAAAAAATACCAAATCACAGGAGTTGTTTATTTTGTTTACAATAGGGGATATATCAAGAATAGTAAATATTTCTGCTAATACCTTAAGGTATTATGATGAGATTGGGCTTTTTAAGCCGTGTTTAGTTCAAGCAAGTAACCAGTATAGATATTATTCAAATTCACAAATTAAAGAGCTTACCTTTATATTGGAACTTAAACAATATGGCTTTTCTTTAGATGAAATAAGATTATTATTAAAAGACAATAGTAATGAGAGTCTAAAAGCCATGTTGGAAAAAAAACGTATCGAGTTGCGAAGTGAGATAATGAAACTTGAGGATCAGTATGGATTGTTAGAAAAGAGAATTAATAAAATAGATCAGGATGTTGGGACAAAGGCTAAAGGGTGCAGGGTCCTTATTGCTGATGATTTTGAATTAGCAAGAAAGATGATAAGAAACATTATTGAAGAATATGGGTATACGGTAGTTGGAGAAGCTTCTACAGGAGAGGAAGCAGTTGCTGCATATGATTTATTAAACCCCGAACTTGTTATAATGGATATCGTGATGCCTAAGATGGATGGTATTGATGCAACAGTACATATTATGCAGAAAGATGAAAATGCTAGAGTGATTATCTGTTCTGCAATGAGTCAAGGTCAAGTTATATTAGAAAGTATAAAAGCCGGCGCTATGGATTTTATTTCAAAACCAATATCAAGCTCAAGACTCATAAAAGCTTTGGAAAGAAGGTTAGATCATAAGAATAGCGTCAACATAGAGCGAATTAATAATATGTTAACCGCTGATGACAATAAGTTTAAAGAGAAAATGTCTACAATTGCACTGAAACAAGAAGAAATTGACTTTCTTATATATAATAGTGACAATGAGCAAGAAGTGATTAATAAAGTTTTTGATAAAGATGAGAAGCTTGATATAAAGATACAAGAGCATTCCGTAACTGGCCCGCTTCCTATAGAGCTAAAAATATTAGAAAACTTAAAAGATAAATTCGCTGAATTAGCACAAAAATTTTCAATTTATTTGACAAGTAAATTTAATAGTGAATGCTCAATTAAGCAGCTAACAGTTGAGAACATTACTATAAGTGAACTAAGAACATTCTTAATAGCAGGCAGTGATATAGGCGTGATTAAAAATAATATTACTAGTTCACCTATTAAGGTTATCTTGTCAGAGTGTTGGGGAAATAATAAGGAGATTATGGAAGGATTACTTGATTTGACTGCGAAAGGCTTAAAAAGGATAAATCCGGATTTTAATAGCATAGATATGATAATATATTCAGAAAGTAAAAGTATACTTAATGAAAGAGACTCAATAATATTGATTTCTTTTAGTATTAAGCGTAATGATAAAGATAAAGGTTTTGTTATGTTAACCCTGCCCCATGATTTGCTGGAGTATTTATAAAAAAGGCATCAGATATAGGAATGAACTGGACAAAAGTCTTGAAATGATTTATAAAGAGGCTACATCAAAGTGGAGGATGCTGCTCTTATCAGGGTAAGCATCTTTTTGACCTTTAATTGAGAAGAATTTTATTCACTAGTATTGTTTGTTATATAGGACAAGTGATTTCTATATGATTTCCCTCGCTATCAGTAAATTCTAAGACTTTATTTGCACCTATAGTTGTTAACGGAAAGACAATTGGACAATTTAGCTCATGAAATCTTTTTAGAATTAAATCAATATTATTTACAGCAAAACTAGGTAAACAATTATTTCCCCATATTTTTGTTTCATTCATTTTCTGATTTGCAAATAATCCATATCTAAAACCATGAATAACAAAAACACTATATACTTCATCTCTTTCAGTAACTTTTTGTCCAAATAGTTTTTCATAGAATTCAATTGCTCTTTGCATATCATTTACACATATGTACAATGAGTCTATGTTAAAGGCTAAGTTCATCAGTTCTCCCTCTTTCTAAAAAATTTAATCTATAGTGTATTATATCAATCCATATGCGACAACAGCTGGTGTTAGTATAATATTGTAGACACAGAAAGCCGAACACTTTAAAATAAAGAAAGAGAAGGAAGTGTTAAAGTGTCAAGAGGCCAAAAACAATATACGGAAGAATTCAAAAATACAATAGTAGAGCTTTATAATGCTGGAAAGAGCTTAGCAGAGTTAAGCAGTGAATATGCCCTATCAAAATCCACAATAACTGGATGGATAAAGAAGAATAAACCTATAGCTGTTGATAAAGGTACAACTATAACTGCAGCAGATTATCAGGCTTTAATAAAAAAGAATAAGCAACTTGAAGAAGAGAATGAAATATTAAAAAAAAGCCATGGGCATATTCGCAAGGAAGTAACTACTGTATTTGAGTTCATAACTAACAACCAAAAATATCATGATATTAAGCTTATGTGCAAGGTTTTAAAGGTGTCTAGGAGCTCATATTATAAACATTTACATAAAAAGCCTAGCAATAGAGCAATAGAAAATTCAAAAATAGAAGAAAAGATTATAAATATCCACAAAGAGAGCAAAAAATCGTTACGGGGCAGTTAAGATAAACGAAGCTTTAAAATCCTCAGGGATAACTATAAGTCTAAAGAAAACCCAACGATTAATGAAGAAACTGGGGATAAAATCTATAATAGTAAAAAAGTTCAGACCAACTTCATCTAAAAACAAAATAGAAACACAATAAAACGTTTTAAAAGAGATTTCAATGCAACCACAATTAACGAAAAATGGGTAACAGACATTACCTATATCCACACAATTAAGGATGGTTGGTGCTATTTAGCGTCAGTTATGGACTTATATAGTAGAAAAATAATTGGCTATGCCATGTCTAAATTTATTGATACCGACCTTGCTTTGCAAGCGTTGAAAAATGCAATTAAGTTGCAAAAGCCAACCAAGCCATTGATCCTTCATAGCGATTTAGGCTGTCAATATACAAGCTCTGCTTTTAAAGAATATATCAGTAGCACTAAATTAATTACTCATTCTTTTAGTGGTAAAGGCTGTCCCTATGATAATGCTTGTATTGAGTCCTTTCATGCTTCTTTAA
The DNA here is from genome assembly GCF_004015185.1 of Clostridium manihotivorum. GTDB lineage: Bacteria > Bacillota > Clostridia > Clostridiales > Clostridiaceae > Clostridium_AR > Clostridium_AR manihotivorum. Next base: position 2,643,178 of record NZ_CP025746.1, read on the forward strand.
AAAAAGAAGAAGTTCACCTTGTTAAGTATTTTGATTATGATGCTGCAAGACTTGCTATATTTGAGTATATAGAAGCTTGGTATAACAGAAAAAGGATACATAGTAGTATTGGCTATTTAACCCCGCAAAAATGTGAAGATTTAGCTAGAAAAATTGCGTAAAAAGTTCAACTTTTTGTGTCTAATATATTGACATAGATCCAAGCATGTCATGTTTAAACATATAAAATAAAAAAAATCACTAAAGAAAGTATCTTTAACTAGTTTTTTAGACAATGTCTTAATGGTATCAATAATCAATAAAATACTAAAACAGATGACGCAGATAAGTCCTAGGAATGAAAGTATTCTAAATATTATATAAGTCACGAACCCGACTAATTCATATATAGCCATTTGTAGTTGAAATAGTACATTTATCTGTGAAAGAGAAAAGCCCCCGATTATTCCGAACAATAGACTTAATCTTTTCTCCAAAGTACCCCCTCCAATATATAATTAACAATAATAGCATATAAGTTTAATTACATATAATAGATATGAATTATTACAAGTGCTTTACATTTATGCAAGTGAATTTAATTTATCTAATGTCTACGTTTAGGAATAATGTTGAAATTAAGTGGTTATACAAACACAAAGATGATATATCAGTAAACTAATCACTTAATTTCAACGGAGGACAGGACTTTAAGAGCTATTGTATATGGATATTTAGTCTGTAGCAGCGAATTATATTTAATATTACTTATGGCTAAGTACAGACTTCTTATTTTTCTTTCTCTACAACAATTGTCTTCACACCAGTTTCTTCTATCTTTATCAATTCGTCCTCTAAGGCATCCCAATCTGTTATTAATGTATCAAATTTGTTTACATCGCAAACCTTGATAAAGGCTTTAAACCCAATCTTTTGGCTAGGCATTAGCAAAATGTTTTTTCTGGTATTTTCTATTACAGCTCTTTGGAAGGTAGCTGTTTCATCAGTACCATTTGATAGACCAAAGGCAGCATCCACTCCACCAGCAGATATGAGACTTATATCAAAATGCATGTTTTTCACAAAGGCAGTAGCAAAGCTATCTACAAGAGAAGTAGTACCATGTTGACGCATTTTGCCACCAACAATATACACAGTGACATTATCCCAATACTTTAACTCTTCAGCCAAGGTTACCGAATTAACTACCAAGGTGTAATGTATATCTCTTGGCAGATACTTCAACAGTATGAAGCCTATGGAGGCACTTGTGAGGTAAACTATATCATTTTCTTTAACAAATTCGGCTCCCTTCTTTGCAATAGCAGCATAATTATCATATACCTCCATGTTTTTCATATCTCTTACTCTAGGCGGCATTACACCAACCTGCATCAGGGGGATTGCTCCTCCATGTGTTCTTTTTAGTAACGATTTTTCCTCAAGGATTCTTAGATCTCGTCTAGCAGAATCCACTGAGATATTAAACAACTGCTGTATTTCTCCAATGGAAATTCTTCCTTTTTCATTAATAATTTTTAAGATTTCTTCATGGCGCTCTTCAATAAACATTCAACATCACTCCTATTAATATAATTGTAAGCATAAATAAATGTATAATCATATTCCTGTATGTTAATAGTATATAATGAATGTTAATGGTTTGCAACCATAAAATGTAAAAACAATTAATTAACGTTAATATAACTGAAAAATACATTAATGAATGTTAATGATTATAGAATTGGAATATCCATTACTCTGAATCCACATGCTACTTCAATCCTAAAACTTAAAATAAAGCATTCGATAAATTTACGAAGCTTTATTTTGAAAGATTTCATTTTGAAGTAGTATGTAGATAATTACTACTTTGTTATTATTGGTTTCCCTTCAGAATCTAGTAAAACTGTCAATCCACCAGAAGTTCCATTGCTGACATATAGATAATTTACTCCAGTTTCTCTATCAATGATTATGTTATAACTTTGTAGAAGCCCTTGAGTAGATATAGCTTCAAATCTTTTATCTTCCTTCATAAGCTCACCTCTTTTATTTAGAATAGTGTTATCAATCTATAATTTATGATTATTCATAAAAATTAAGAACGTAATGACAAGTGATTTTATCATTATCTAATCATTACACATGGTGGAAAAGTGACCTGAGGACACAATAAAAATTGAGTTGGTGTAAGCGCACATATGAAAGAAAAGTTTTTAGAAAGCGAATTGAAGAAATTTGACTTATTGAAATAAGTACAGGCAAAGAATTAAATCTTACCCAAATATTATGAACAAGAATATTTTATAAAATTAAATAATTACTGTTATAAAGGACTACTAAGAATATTGATAGCACTGCCATTGGTTAATAAGGAAAGTAGATAAAAATTGATTAAATGCACAGAAATTGTTAATATTGTAGTAATAAGGATTTATGAGTCTGAAATGTATTTTAGCGAGAAAATTAATATATAGCTATAATACTACATATAAAGAGGAGTAGGTATAATGAGTACAAGTAAAAAAGTTTTTGTTCTTGGTATGGCTAGAAGTGGATATGAGGCTGCAAAGCTCCTAGTAAGTAAGGGATATGAGGTAATTATCAATGATGCCAATACTGAACAGAACTTAGAACAGGTAAAAGAACTGCAATCATTTGGTGTCAAAATCATATTAGGAAGTCATCCGGATGATTTGTTTGATAACAGTTTTGATATGATAATTAAAAATCCTGGTATTTCAAATAAGCATAAATATGTAGAAAAAGCACTTGAGCTTAATATACCTGTCATAAATGAATTGGAATTGGCTTTTAGATATTTTCCAACAGGTGTAAAAATAGTTGGAGTTACTGGAACTAATGGAAAAACCACAACAACTACATTGATTTACGAAATTCTGAAAAAGGCTTCCTTGGATGTGTTATTAATGGGGAATATAGGGTATCCAGTATGCTCTTTTGTATCTCAATTAAAAAATAATAGTATTGCAGTTATGGAAGTATCTGATCATCAGTTGTGTAATGTAGTAGACTTTAAGACAGACATTTCTGTTTTAACTAATATATCAGAAGCACATCTTGACTTCCATGGCTCTTACGATATTTACAAAAGTATGAAAAAGAGAATATTTAATCATCATACAAAAAGTAACATTTCTATTATCAATTCAGATGATAAAGAAGTGCTTAGTCTAACAGAGGATATTGATTCTACTAAAAAGTATTTTTCATTTAGTTCTCCAAATAAATTAGGTTGTGAAGTTAATGATGGATATATTTATTACAATGATCAGAGGATTATATCCATAGAAGAAATAAAAATTAAGGGCAGACATAATTATGAGAATGCTATGGCAGCTATTGCAGTTTCTAAAGAGTTAGGGGTAGAAAATGATGCTATTGTTAATGTATTAAAAACTTTTGAAGGAGTAGAGCATCGAATAGAATATGTTAAAACCATAAATAATATAGATTTTTATAATGATTCAAAAGCCACTAACATAAAATCTACTCAAACTGCACTTTCTTCATTCACAAGACCAACCATAGTATTATTGGGGGGATTAGATAGAGGCCAGAGTTTTGATGGCTTAAAAGAATATCTGACAAATGTAAAGTTAATTGTAGCCTTTGGTGAGGTGAAAGTGAGGGTAGATGAATTTGCGAAGCAATGCCAAATCCCTTGCAAGGTTGCTAATAGTCTACATGAGGCTACAGAAATAGCATATACTTTAGCTAGTGATGGTTACGTTGTGCTTTTAAGTCCAGCCTGCGCTGCATGGGACCAATTCAAGGACTTTGAAGTTCGTGGAAATTTATTCAAGGAATATGTAAATAACCTGGAATCTAAATAAGTATGAACCAATGCTATTATCAAAAAGCCTTTGGCCCTGATAGGCCAATTTTAAAATACAAATTTAATTATGAAGAGGTAAATCTGTAATTAGCTGTTGATATATGAAGTGATAAAGTCAGGATAACTAGAGCCTGCAAAGGCAATTACTTGTATAAAGCTGGGAGGATAACTCGATGGAATATGAAATCATACATTTACCAAAAGAGAAGTGGCAAGGAACCATAATTCCAATAAAATATACCACAGATAAATACTATGATGTTATGGTAAATAAAACAGATAGAGGATATGTAATTGATATAGAAAAGAAAGAATTTAGACAATCAGTAACTCATACACCGGAAGAATATGATTTTCCAGATAAGTTATACGAAGAACACTGGGAAAATGCCTATGCATGGGGAGTAGTGGTTAATGATGAATTAGTTGCTGCAATTGAAACTGACCAAGAATTGTGGTCCAATCGCCTAAGAATAACAGAGCTTTGGGTATCAGAAACATATCAAAAGCAAGGTATAGGCCATGAATTGATAGAAATAGCGAAGGAACAAGCAAGAAGAGAACGTCGTAGAGCTATTATATTAGAAACACAATCTTGCAATGTCAATGCAGTAGATTTCTATCAGCATGAAGGTTTTACTTTAATTGGCATGGACACTTGCTGCTATAAAAACAACGATTTAAAGAGAAAAGAAGTAAGATTAGAATTTGGGTGGTTTCCAGAAGAAAAGAAGAGATTAAATGCTGAAGAGATAGAAATTCGAAGAGAAAAAAAGGACGATTATTATAATGTGGAGTTAATGACCAAAGAGGCCTTTTGGAATAAGCATCATCTTGGATGTGACGAGCATTATCTTGTCCATAAATTACGTGAAGATAAGGATTATATTCCAGAGCTAAGTAGAATAGCTTTAAAGAATGGAGAAGTAATAGGCTGCATAATGTACTCAAAAGCACAAGTAGTTGATGGATTAGATATCCATGAAATTGTAACTTTTGGGCCTCTTTCTGTAGCACCTAAATGGCAAGGCTGTGGAGTAGGGGAGTTATTATTAAGGGAGACAATGAAATTAGCGGCAGGTAAAGGATATAAAGGTATTGTAATCTTTGGAGAACCAGATTATTATCCTAGAATAGGCTTTAAGACCTGTGATAATTTCAATATTACAACCAGTGATGGTAAAAACTTTGATGCCTTTATGGCTATAGAATTAGCACAAGATAGCATGAAGGACATAAAAGGAAAATTCTACGAGTCAGAGGTTTTTGAAAATCTTCCAAAGGAAGAAGTAGAAGAATATAATAAGAATTTTCCTAAGCTAAAAAAGTTAAGGTTTCCAGGTCAATGGGATTAAATAAGAACTTATCTAAAGATTTATCACTTAAATACTCACAAACCCGCATTCTATAAGTAAATTCTTAAGAAGTTATAAAGTTATATTGCACAGTAATAGAATCCACAATTATATGGCATTTGCGATAAAATTGTGGATTCTATTAGTTTTATATTTATTTTTTCATATAGTCAGCAGCATTCTTATGTTCAGCTGCATTATCATGCTTAGAATTATATATATCAACAACTTTTTTTATACCATCATTAGTCATGTATTTCAAATACTTTTCAATGTATGACCAGTTTCCAGTCTTTTGTATTATGTCTGCAGCTGTTAAATCAGCCTCATTTCCAGAAAGCTTGGATAAATCTTCAGAAGCATCTAGTTGATCTTTTTGGCCCATTGTTAGATATACTGCATTGTTTTTTTCAACAACTTTAATATTAAAGTGCATATATTTTAGTATCTCATCAAAAGGCATATATAGCTGAGGTTCAGAATCTTTTTCGCTTCTTATAGACACCAAAGGCTTGTTTAAAGCAATTTCTTTCCCATTAAAATATACCTTATAGTTATTAAAGTTTGCAGATTTTATTTTTCCATCAGATGAAATAGCGGTTGCATTAGTTGATGTTTCTTTAGAAGCTTCTGTACTTTTATTGGTATCAGTGTCTTTATTATTTACAGGCTTTCTATCAAGTGTTAAGAAAGCAATAACACCACATAATACAATAATTAAGGCTCCCATAAATATAATTCGTAAATCAAATTTTTTCATTTTGTGCTCCTTTCAAATTTAAGCTAACGAATTTCTGTATAGCTAATTTTATTTAGATATTTTTATAGATGTAAAATCTAAAATTTAACTAAGACATTGCTTAAATTTTTTCTTTGTAGAAGCTTATTTTATACTTGTTTTAAAATCGTGACTTTAAGCGATTTTGAAACAAATATAAATTAATAATTAAGTCTTTAAGCAAATATTATGCATATATACTTTTAGCTAAACTTAGATATCTATCAAAGTATAGGCTATGATTTGATATTAAATACAAAAACAATCGAATGATTACTTCATTTATTTTACTATTATAGCACAATATTGGTTTTATAAAGTTAATTTTTTACAACAACAAGTGTTTTAACATGGTAATCTACCTATGAAGACACAAGTAAATACATATAATAATTTTAGACTCTCTTATAAAATAATATTCTGTTATAGTAAGCTGGAAGAGATACTTATGCTTATAAAAAATATTTCTAACAATAAAATACATGCATAAAAGTAAAAAATAATCACCTTTTATACATGTCTTTATCTATAATTATTCACAATTTCCTATAGACTAATAATCATACCTTGATAGAGAATCAATGATCAGTAGCTTATCTAATACTATCTTTTATAGCCGTAGATAAAATATGTTCCATTGAGTTCTTCATAGGGAATTGAGTATTTATTCAATATGGAAAGAAATTCATTGGTTTCATCAATTATTCCATCATCTATTAACTGTCCTTGATGATACCTACATACTGGTTGAACCCTAATCCATTCAATGGAGTAAAAAGGTGTTATAGCTTCATTACTCCAATCACCATAATACCATGGAATATTATCAAAGGTTTCTGGATAGAGTGTATCCATATGCACATATTTAATTTGATATGGTGGAGGAAATTGTAATGTCTTCACGGCACTTTGTAGTTCTCTCCACTTGGTATTATTCATTAAAGAATACATTTGCTTTTCATTAATGATTCGAATTACTTTTTCTTTAAGGCTTTTCATTTTCTATAAGCCTTCTTTGTAAATAATACTTACTATTATATCAGTAGCCTCAGAAGTATTGTTGGATAGCATAAATTCATGATTTCTATCTTTATTTGGACAGTCAATTATAAGTAGATCATTGCTAACAGCTTCAAAAATACTATCATTAATAGAAGTGTTAAAGCCACCATTTATGGTGTAAAAACAAATTGCTACAAGTTCTTTATCTGCTGGAGTTGTATGTTGGAACTTAAGCTGTTTGTTAGAATTAATATTAAGATGAAGTAATAGTCCATCATAGTTTTCTCTTGTCATTAGATTGAAGACAGTAGCTGTCCCATAAGTTCTAGTGGTCCAATCGCCCATGAAAGAATCTTGCTCAAAGGACTTGAGCAGTTTTTTATATTTATTTTCATGATCTAAAGTTATTTCTCCGTCTACAACCATGAATTTACGATAAACTTCTGGAAGACTGCTAAAAGTGGATTCTGGAATATCGATCTTAGCAATTCCTAGTCTCCATAAAAAGTTTCTGCTGGCATAATCAGAAGTTACAGGGTATGTAGTAAGTTCCGTAGCCATGCCTCCAGACCAATAGGTTGGTTTATAGTTCTCTTGTGTTAGTAGCTCCACATTATATTTCATATATTAAGTACACCTTCTTTACGTATCTTTTATGTACATTATATTGAAAGCTGTAGATATAATCAAATAGGTATTCTTAAATAGTAAGAAAGCTTAGTGCTGTTAACACTAAGCTAAAGTTTGCAAGAATTATTTTAAAGCTTATTAGATAAAGCATTATTTTATCTGAGCCACTATGTATATACTCTTTAACACTTGTTTTGAAAATTAGAAAGCTGCATTGAAACGCCATCTCCCATAATCTTAAATCCAAACTTTTCATAAAAGGCTGCATTCTTTCTTTCTTCAGGCATGATTTCAAGATATAAATAATTCTTATATTTTTCCTTAATCATCTCAATCACTGTTCCAGCAATTTTCATTCCTTGATAATTAGGATTTACCAAAACATAATGAATGAATGCTACCATTTCACTGTCATCTAGTACACGTACTAGTCCAACTAGTTTATCATCATCCCAAGCTGTTATCACCGTAGAGGAATTCATTAAGGCTTTATGCAATCTACTTGGATACTGGCCAGACACCCAGCCAACGGATAAAAACAATTGCTGTACTTCTATTTCTGTGAAGTTTTTTTCCTCAGTATAAGTAATGTTCATTTTTAAACTCCTCCTTTTTTATATTTGTAGTCACATTTTTTACATTGTGTTAGTGTATTTTCATTATCTTCTTTGTGGTAAGCTCCCGACCAACTGCAAATACTTTGAAGGATAGGAACTACTGAATTGCCTTTTGAAGTTAGGCAATACTCCACCCTAGGCGGAATCTCATCGAAGGATTTTCTATGTACAATATCATTTGAAATAAGTTCTTTTAAGGTGGATGCCAATACAGCATCGGTGATATTGCTCATTTCTTTTCGAAGTTCACTGTAACGCAAAGTGCCTTTCTCAGCCAAAACACATATTATTCTGGATTTCCATTTTCCACCGAAAATTTCAAGACCATATTCAAGTGGACATCGGATATCCTCTTCCAGTTTATGTTGATACATTATATTCACCCCTTTAAAATATCAAAAGCGCAATACAGCAAGAATAGGCTCAATACAAAATTGATGAGCTTAAAGTGTTTTGCATAAGTCTTTTGTAACTTGATACCTGCAAATGCCCAAGTAAGAGAAGCGATACTTCCAATGCTCACCACTCCCAAACCAGCTAAAAGTAAACCAAGCAAAGTACTAATATGAGGCACCAGATACACCATTAATAAAGTCATAATATAGAAGTAAATCTTTATATTTACAAATTGGAGAGAGAATCCTTCTCTAAAGGATGCTTGCCCACCATTACTATTCTCTAAAGGTTTGCTTCTAAAAATATTTAGCGCAAGCCATAACATATATATGGTTCCAATGTATTTTAGTACAGCAAGCACTGGTAAGAGAAAAGTATTTAAGCCATATACCGCCAAAGTACAAATAAACTGCACAGGGGCATAACCTGCACAAATGCCAAGAAGCAGTGGTTTTCCTTTTCGCCAGCCAAATTGAGTTGTGGTATTTAGAGCCAGTATGTTTCCAGGGCCAGGCGTAAAAGAACAAACTAGCATATATCCTAACATTGTTCCAAAGACTGATATAGACATATTAACCTCCCGTGTTCAAATCAATGTAGCATCATTATAGTTGGCTAATTGCCTAATAGCAAGTAACTATGAAATTTATTAGTAACTCATTAATTTGCGGATATATTTTTCTCTTAGAGTACTTGAAATATAATTATACCAGGCTCAGCGAAAGCAACAGAGTCATATAAGAAAATTGGAGGTAATATCATGAAAGTAAATGCTTATTTAGAAATTACAATGAAAATAGAGGAAGGTAACCGTCCAGCAGCTGCTAAGGTTTATACTGATTACCGTACTCCATTCCTAGAAACAATTGAAGGAGCTCTTACCAAAGACTTATTAATTCGTGAAGAGGATGTTCAAGTACTTCATGGTTTTGACAGCGTAGAACATGCAAAAACTTACTTATCCAGTGAAATGTTCCAAAAGGATGTTTTCGTTGGGCTACAACCACTTTGGAGTGCTGATCCAGATGTGAAGATTTATAGTGTAGCATAATTATTTGAAAGACAGATAGTAACTGCTTCAGTGAATAGTTGACCAATCAAACTAATAAAAGATCTACCACTTCGAACCGAAATCTATTTTTAAAACTCTCATGGTTTCTGGTGAAAGAATTTAAAAATAATAAACTTTATTACGAAGTGTTGCATCTATAGGGCTCTAACTTCAACTATTAATTTATGCATGCCCGATGATTCCTAAAAGCTGGGATTAGCAAACATGTATAAATTAAGTTTTCGTAAAGGTTCCCTCTATATATAGGGAACCAACTTTAACAATAATTTATACATGCCACAAAATCCCCAGAAGCCACGATTTTATAACATGTATAAATTAAGTTTTCATAAAGGTTCCCTATATAGACATACTACTTCATATTAAAAGATATCAAAATAAAGCTTCATAGGTTCAGCTAGAGATTTACTTTGAGTTTAATAATTGAAGTAGTATGATTTGTTCATAGGAATAGATATGTCATTTTAGCAAGCCTTCATATCTATAGTAATTGACTTCTTACGCATAGCTTCAAAGTATTCATAACCCTTAATCCAATAATCAAGAAGGCCTCCCTTGTAAGCTAAAACATGCTTAAGAAATTCATCAAATACATTAAGCTGAACTAATATTTTAATTATTTCTTTAGGGTAGGGAATGTTTTTTTCAAAGACCTTTCTTGGGTCTATAACTTGTATTTTCCCAGCTTTATCTACAAAGATGTGAGCATTCCTGATATCGATTCTTTTGAAGTTTAGACGTTTAAAGTCTTCTATAAGTTCTATTATCTCAACAGAAAGTTTATAAGATAATCCATTTTTACTAATGTAATCATATAAATTTGTACCAACAATGGATCTATGTCAATATATTAGACACAAAAAGTTGAACTTTTTACGCAATTTTTCTAGCTAAATCTTCACATTTTTGCGGGGTTAAATAGCCAATACTACTATGTATCCTTTTTCTGTTATACCAAGCTTCTATATACTCAAATATAGCAAGTCTTGCAGCATCATAATCAAAATACTTAACAAGGTGAACTTCTTCTTTTTTTAAAGAAGCATGAAAGGACTCAATACAAGCATTATCATAGGGACAGCCTTTACCACTAAAAGAATGAGTAATTAATTTAGTGCTACTGATATATTCTTTAAAAGCAGAGCTTGTATATTGACAGCCTAAATCGCTATGAAGGATCAATGGCTTGGTTGGCTTTTGCAACTTAATTGCATTTTCAACGCTTGCAAAGCAAGGTCGGTATCAATAAATTTAGACATGGCATAGCCAATTATTTTTCTACTATATAAGTCCATAACTGACGCTAAATAGCACCAACCATCCTTAATTGTGTGGATATAGGTAATGTCTGTTACCCATTTTTCGTTAATTGTGGTTGCATTGAAATCTCTTTTTAAAACGTTTTATTGTGTTTCTATTTTGTTTTTAGATGAAGTTGGTCTGAACTTTTTACTATTATAGATTTTATCCCCAGTTTCTTCATTAATCGTTGGGTTTTCTTTAGACTTATAGTTATCCCTGAGGATTTTAAAGCTTCGTTTATCTTAACTGCCCCGTAACGATTTTTGCTCTCTTTGTGGATATTTATAATCTTTTCTTCTATTTTTGAATTTTCTATTGCTCTATTGCTAGGCTTTTTATGTAAATGTTTATAATATGAGCTCCTAGACACCTTTAAAACCTTGCACATAAGCTTAATATCATGATATTTTTTGGTTGTTAGTTATGAACTCAAATACAGTAGTTACTTCCTTGCGAATATGCCCATGGCTTTTTTTAATATTTCATTCTCTTCTTCAAGTTGCTTATTCTTTTTTATTAAAGCCTGATAATCTGCTGCAGTTATAGTTGTACCTTTATCAACAGCTATAGGTTTATTCTTCTTTATCCATCCAGTTATTGTGGATTTTGATAGGGCATATTCACTGCTTAACTCTGCTAAGCTCTTTCCAGCATTATAAAGCTCTACTATTGTATTTTTGAATTCTTCCGTATATTGTTTTTGGCCTCTTGACACTTTAACACTTCCTTCTCTTTCTTTATTTTAAAGTGTTCGGCTTTCTGTGTCTACAATATTATACTAACACCAACAACATAATCTCTTAAAACTCTATTGTCAGCAATAAAAAGTACCTTAGGGAAAAACCTACTGCTACTAGCTTTCTCTAAAATAGCAACTTCATTTTCAGCTTTCTTTTTATCATAAAATATTTTTAGTGCAAAGCCTTCTGGAGTTAAATATACTGCTCCCTCGTCACCTTTTCCTAAAAATTCGCATTCCTTAATGTTTAAAATGTACCTCATATTATCCTCAAAATTATTGTTTGACATATCATATGATTTTTAATGCAGGAATTCTACCATACACTAATAATTTTATACTGCTATATGTAATATTGTTGTGGCTTTTAAAGTTTGAATAGACAGAATAGCTATTTATCTGAAAAGATATACTATCTCAATTCTTACTTTCAAAATAAGGCTTTCGATTAACCTACGAAATTTTAGTTTGATAAATTTCATTACGAAGTGGCATGTCTAAGTATGTACTACTTTTACTAAGACCTGCCTTTAAAGTCTCAACTCGTAACCAGAAGAGCATTAAAAATATATTTAGGATGGAGGTTATACATCTTTAGATAGGCTATGACAAGGCAGATGTGAAAAAAAATTACTTAAGCATTTTTTATAAGGAAAAGAATATAAAACTATTTTAGGAAATAGTTTACATAATGGTTTATATATGGTATGATAAATCCATTATTTGGCGAAAGGAAGTGTTTGTATGATGAATAAAAAGAGCATAGTATCAAGGGTGGTTTCTGAATAACACGCCTGAGATATTATTAAATTATATATTATCGCCTTGCGTGTTATTCTTTAGCCAACCCTATATTAGATAAATAGTCGGATAAGTATGCATAGATAACTTAACCGTATATGACATTAAAAAGAAAAAAAGAATAACATAATAAGGGAGAATATTTAAAATGAGAAAATTTGAACGTTGTGAAAATTATTATAAGAAGTATGGAAAGTTTTTTGAAGAAAATAAAATGCTTGGTCCAAACGCCATGTATCTTATTGAGATTCTTTGCGAAAAGATGGATTTAAAGCCAGGTATGCGCGTGCTTGATATGGGGTGTGGTATGGGACTTACATCAATATTTCTTGCAAAGGAATTTGGTGTAACTGTATTTGCAAACGATTTGTGGATAAGCCCTACAGATAACTACCGTCGCTTTGTTGAAATGAAAGTAGAAGATAAGGTGTTCCCAATTCGTGCAGAAGCTCATGGATTACCTTATGCGGAAAACTACTTTGATGCAGCCATCAGTATAGATGCGTATCACTATTTTGGTACAGATGAAATCTATTTTCCAAATTATTTTTCAAAGCTTGTTAAAAAGGGTGGACAGTTTGGAATTGTCAGCCCTGGCCTTACAAGGGAGTTCAGCGATGGTCTACCAGAAGCAATGAAACCATACTGGGAACCAGATATGTATTGTTTCCACAGTGCAAAGTGGTGGCAGGACCTATGGCAAAAAACTGGCATAGTTGATGTGACTTATGCTGAAAACATTGAAGATGGTAAGGAAATATGGAGATCAACTGCGGATTTCGATTTGCATGCTGCCGATTCAGAAGATTATCTTACACTTATAGCAATGACCGCAACCAAAAAGTAAGAATCCCATTTATAGAAGTAGCAATTGTTAATAAGATTTATATGTTCACATTCTCCACCAAGAAATAAAAGGAGCTTTGAAAATATATTTCCTATGGAAGTGGTACATCTTAAATAGGGAGAACTTTACCCCTAAGTCATTATTAAACCTCCTCTGGAATACTAGAGGAGGTTTTGAAAATGCATGCTTATTGTGAAGTAGGAACAAGTTTCCACATATATTGAAGATTTATTCTAAGAGTACCTAATTATAATGAAGTATCATATTTAGTATAGCACCTGTCAAAATTTCTTCACATAAGTTCAGAAAAGGCAGATGAGCAAAAAAGTTCACTGAAGAAGGTGGCTTTAGCTACTTTTTTATATTTGTTATACCGAAGGGAGAAAGAATGAATTTAGAGATAATAGCGGTTTATGAGAATTTAGAGGGATATATTCTTGAGATGGAAAAGGACAATACAGCTTATGAAGAGTTGTGGGATAGATATGCGATAAAACCTTATTGGGATAAGATTAGTCAATGGGCGCCCTTTGACATGTCTGATAGAAAACCACAGCCAATAAAGGATATAAATAAATTAAAACAGCAGATTAGATTATTGAAAGAAATGAATCTAGATGTGATAAAAAGCAAGTTTAAAGCTGTAGTAGAGGCACTTCCTAATTATGATGATGATACAATAGTGATTGCGATATATCCACTTGATGATGATAATACTACAGTTAAGGAACAGCAGAATGGTGTACTAGGTGTAAATGTATTTGGAAACATGCTAATACAAGTTAATCCCTTTGCTAAAGATTATCTTCAATGGATTCCATATGTTTTTGCACATGAATACCATCATACCGTATGGGGCAATTATTGGCATGTAATTCATGGAGGAAGCACAGGAACTCTTTTAGAAGCATTGCTAATAGATGGCCAAGCTGATTTCTTCGCAAAAAGCCTTAATCCTACACTAAACCCAACATGGATATGTCAAATATCAAAAGAGAAAGAAGAGGAACTGTGGAAGAACAATTATTCAAAATTGTTATATGAAACTGATTTTGACTATGCAAAGTATATGTTTGGCAATGAAGAATCAGCCATACCTTGGTGCGCAGGTTATTTTTTTGGCTATAAGATAATTGAAAGTTTTAGAAAAATTTATCCTACAACTAACACCAAGCAAATGATTGAAATGAATTCTGATGAAATTCTCTCTATGAGTGAGTATAATTTATAAAATGAAATGAAAATGACCTTAGGTATCTGATATAGCTACCTAAGGTTATTTGTAAATTACTAAACTTATTTCGATAGCTTAGGATAAATTACGTAGTGTATATTAATGAATAGGATCTGTTAAAGTATCCACTTATAATCAAAGAGTACCAAACTTAAATAAAACAAGAAAGCATTTCAAGAATTATTTATGCATCATTTATGCATCATTTAATTTATAGGCATTATTTTCTAGGTGCATCTTTATAGAGGACCAAATTAACTATTAATTTATAAAGCTCGTAAAATACATAAAACCTATGATTTTCTAACAATTATAAATTAGTTTTCGTGGAAAATACCTATATATTTAGTTGAATTTATAAAACAATAAAAGATTACAAATCATCTATTATAACTTTAATAGCTGTTCAGGGGGCAAATACTATGAAACATGCAATTAAATGGGGCTATATGGTTTCTTTAGGGTTACTCATAGGAATTTTATATGCATTTATAGGAATACTGCTAGTATACAAAACTGGTATGAGCATATCATCAACTTTGGTAACACCTATAATATTCTATTTTTTTATTAGAATTTTCTTTAAGCCAACCAGTGAGGAACTTACCTTGGTACAAATATTTTCTTCAGGGGCTTCTCTAGCCACCTTCTCTCTAGAAAGTGCATATGCAGCTTCAATTATCTATGGAGGTAATGGTGCAAATATTCACTTATGGATCATAATGGTTCTAGGTATTGGTATGAACGTCTTTGGTATTCTTATTGCAATACCACTACTAAGAGTATGGATCTACGAGGAAGGCTTACCTTTTCCTAAGGGACAAGCAATGGGAAACATTATTCTTTCAATTACAGAGGACAAAAAAGAAAATTTATTTCAGATTTTATGGTGTGGCTTAATTGCAATAGTGGTTTACATAACTGTTAGACTCAAGAAGTCTTTATACAATCCTTTAGCTAGCTTATTTAAGACTCCAGATTTTATTGGAGCTGAAATCTCTCCACTTCTATTTGGACTTGGGATGTTTCTTCCTTTTAAATCAGTTTTATTTATGTTAATAGGTACTGCTTATTCTACACTGGTGCTTGTATTATCCAATAAAGGATTTTCGCCAGCAATCACCTTTAAAGATCATTTATCTAATCCCTTAGTATTATCTGTAGCTATAGGCTTGGCATTAGGATACACAATCTACATAGTACCTGGCTTACTGATAAAGATAGGGAGTGTATTTTCTAATATAGCCAAGAAGAATACAAAGCTAAATCATATCTATGGAGTCTGTTTTCTTGTATTTTTTCTTTGCCTTAGCACATTTATTAAAATACAATTTTCCTTTCCTATCTATGGTCTGATAGTTATTCTTTGTTTAGCCTTACTATTTGGATTAGTAACTGCTAGAACAAGAGGAGAAACTGGCTTAGGAACTACAGCAACAATTTACTTTACTATACCTTTAATCGGAATAATTACTAAAAATATCACCACAACTCTTTTGATCTCAGGTGGTATAACCTTAATGACCGTAACACTTTCAGATTGTATGGAAATGATGAGCATTGGCAAAGTCACAAAGACTTCTATTAAGAAGCTTATTATATGCTATACGATTGGCTCAGTTGTTGGAGTTCTTATAGGCTCAGTCACAATGTTTATACTGAAGTCAGAATATGGTTTTGGCAATTCGCTTTTGCCTGCCCCAACAAGCCTAACTTGGGGAACAATTGCAAAGGCAGTTGTTAATAGAGGAATTCCTACAAGTATAAATATAATTTATATAGAAATTGCAATATTCCTTAGCATAATCCTAGCTCATTTTAAACACTCTCCATTACTAATAGGGATGGGAATACTTATTCCAACATCAGTAATAATACCAATATTCCTAGGAGGCCTAATAGCAAAACTATTGGTTAAGAATAATAGCAAACTAGTACCCAATAATGTAGCAGTAGGATTGATCACTGGAGAGGGGATAATGTCCATTATTTCTGCTGTAATGGATGTATTGAAATAATTTACAATAAAAAAGTAATGATTTAAATTGCACTATTTTATTAATTTTAGAAAGAAGGTTCGATGTTTTGATAAAATTACGAAATGCCGCTAAAGCCATAATTATTCAAGATAATAAGATACTATTTGTAAAATATATTTCAAAAAGAACTGGAGTTACATACTATGTATTACCAGGTGGTGGACAAGAAGGTGGCGAAACCTTTGCCGACACATTAAAGAGGGAGTGTTTAGAGGAACTAGGAGCTGAAATAGAAGTGGAACGATTTGCACTGCTTACTGAATATATTGGGAAAAATCATAAATTTGCAGATATACATTCGGAAGTGCACCGAATTGAATGTATGTTTTTCTGCTCATTAAAATCTTCTATAGAGCTGTCAAAAGCCACCAATACTGACCCTGACCAAGTAGGAGTTGAATGGATTGGTTTTGATGAAATGAAAGATAGAACCCTGTATCCAGAGGCGTTAAAAAGAGTTTTTGACCAACAAGGAAACATCACAACCCCTTTATATATAGGAGATACCTTTTAAGCTTGTTAACAAGTAACATTCTTTTATAAAGAAATAATAGAAATTATTTAGTTTATTAAATTTGATGTGTTCTTTAAAGAAGTGCAGTTCAATTAGAAATCTATTTTCAAGACTTCTCTCGGGGAGAAGAGAATATAAAAATAGATTTTTAATTATGAAGCGGTATATCTATATGGTTCTAACTTCAACTATTAATTTAAGGCATGATAATTATTAGCAGAAACCTGAAGCATCTTATCCCTAGAAGCGAGTATAAGGTTCATAACTCAACTATTAATTTATACGTGCCCGATAATCCCCAGAAGCCGGTATTATCGAACATACATAAATTAAGTTTTCGTAAAGGATAAATATAGGATCCATAACTCAACTATTAATTTACAAGTGCCTGAAAATACC
This sequence comes from Clostridium manihotivorum, assembly GCF_004015185.1. Classification (GTDB taxonomy): domain Bacteria; phylum Bacillota; class Clostridia; order Clostridiales; family Clostridiaceae; genus Clostridium_AR; species Clostridium_AR manihotivorum. The sequence goes on from NZ_CP025746.1 coordinate 2,660,744, forward strand.
CAGAACCCGTGATTTTCCAACAAGTATAAATTAAGTTTTCCTAAAGGATACCTATATAACAAAAAAAGAAAGATTTATAAAGGGTTAATTTTATTTATACAATTGCTGGAATTTAATTAGATAAATTAAGTATAATAGGAATATGTGATATTAATTAATCCTATTAAATTGTAAGCTAAAAATTGTAATATATAGGAGGTTCAAAGGCCAATAATGAAATATACATGGAGCAAAAAAACAACAGATGAAAAAGTGCTGGCTGTAATGAGCGGCATTTGTTCTATAAGCATAATAATATTGGTAGTTATACAGCTTTTAGGTGTTTGGAAAAATGCAATAAATGTATTCGAGCCATTGTTGGGTGTGGTAATGTTAATTCAAACCATTCAGAATTGGAGGAAAAGTAAATCGGCTGCTATAGTTACTTTATTTGCTGCCATACTTATTTTTGTGGTTTCAATTTTAGTATTTATAACGAAGTAATTTGGAATTTATAAGATTGGATTGATTGGAAAACTTAACCTATTACCATTTAGAGGTAAAGTGGGCAGGTTCATTTGTCCACTTCTATACGTTCTATTGTAAATATCAAATTCAAGGAGAATTATGGCATGATTGAAGCGAGAACCTTTAGCAACATTTATTTAATACATTCAATTATAGTAAGATAATATTAAATATAGGGCTTACAGAATAAAAGTTATATTATCCATTAAGAATTAAAAAAAGGCTTTGTTTAAAGGTAGTGTTGGAATTAGATCTTAAATATCTTAAAGTAACCCATAAGCAGATTTGAAAAACATCTTGTCTTAAAGAGAGGATATGCCCATATAGGAATTGCTTCATATTATATCATTAAAATTAAAGGAGAAGTTTTATGAAGGTAAAAGCTAATAAGAACAGAATCACTTTTTTAACCTTGGTTTCTGGAGTACTTTTCACCTTAGTTACAGTAGTAGCATCCTTAATCAGTTATGGTTCTCATTCTAACAAATTTGGATCGGGAGCTATGTGGCTTTCAGTTTTGAGTATTTTCATAGTGTACTTATTTCCATTAATACTTTTCATAATAGGGCTAGATAAAATCAAGTATTTTATAGCGGTAATCATAGGGGCTTTTTCTATAGGATTACTTATTAGCGGGATAATTTTCATAGGACTTATAGGAAATGCAGCTATGAATGTAGTTATAGCAGAACTAGTATTGTGTTTAGTTAATCTTATTGTGAACATTTTCTGGTATTATACAGTGTTTGGAAAGAGTAAAGTGCAGCAGGCTTAGGACCAGCCATATATTACTAGACTTTAACTTATGCATGTTTAAAAATAGTGTGCATATTTAAGTTGGCCTAATTAATAGAGTGCAACAAGAAGTAAGAGTAGCAAATGATAGTGCTTGGAACGCTCAATAAAAAAACGGTTGCATAAAATAAAAAAGAGTTCGGATTTTAATAAAGGGTTTTCTATAGATATGTTAATTTAAAAGCTATCAATATTTTACAATCAGTTTAAAATAAAAAAAACTATGATTTAACAACAGTTTTAGCATAGTTTTTTATATATGAATATAGTTTTCAATAAATATAATTTCTAATAAGTTTTATTAATATAATAGGTTTTAAAATATTACAAAAATACTTAGAAATTTATTAGTTCCCTTCAGTTATTGCACCCATATAAATTACACATGCCATAAGCATTAATAAAAAAATAAATGAGACTATATAGAATTTACCCAAAATAAAAAACCACATGTTAAGGATGGCTAATAACAATGCAAACATAGGAAGCTTAGATTGCATTGGATTCTTAACTCTAAGGCGTTTGCTAGTATTTTTTAACCTTTTTTTCAAAACTTCTATTAAAGATCTTATTACCAAGAATAAAATAATAAAGTTTATTATTAGAATTGTAATCTTTACCATAGATATTTCTCCTTACATAGGCATTTATTATGTAATAATTAAATTATAACATTGTTTTTAATTAGTTGTATATAACTGGTAAAAGTTTAAATTATTAAATTACTAGATTAGGGCCACTTAAATTAAAAAGTGAACTTTAACAGAGCCTAAAATTAAAATATTTCCGAATGGTTATGTAGACCGTAGAGAAATATAAGCTGTTTAATCTCTCTAATTGGTTATAGAAACTAGATTAATTATCTATTGAAAATATTAGATACAGCATAATTACCAAATTAGACATTTGCTTGAGGCATAGAAGCTTTTCTCATTAAATTGACTATAGAAGGTATAAAATATATAATTAGTTTCAGTGGTGAAATATATACATAAATTCAAGTAATAGTAAATTGGAAAAGGATATTAGAAGATATATTTATCTTTACTGACTAAAGTTTGCGTTAAGTAAAGAATAACTTGCAAGCTTGATCGGATAATAGTTTTGAAACTGAAGATTTAGTATATCTTAATAATGGAGGAATTTAAGTGAAGGATAGTATTTTACAGCTAAAAAATGTTACAAAAAAAGTTGATGGGAAAATTATTTTAGATGATATTAATCTAGAACTTTATATAGGACAAGCTTTAGCTGTATTAGGTAGGAATGGTATGGGGAAGAGCACACTTTTAAAATCCATTGCTGGGTTAGTAGCTTTAACTGGTGGTGAAAGAATTATATCGAAGAAGGATATGAGAATTAGTTATGTGCCAGAGCATTTCCCTAAGCTTAATTTTACAGTAAATGAATATTTATATCACATGGGCAGTATTTTAGGCTTGAAAAACGAGGAAATCAAAGCTAAACTAGATATTTTGTATGAAAGACTGAACATATCTCATATGGCAAATCAAAAAATTACGGTGTTGTCTAAAGGTTCAATGCAAAAAGTAGCCTTGATACAGGCACTACTAATAAAATGTGATTTATTAATAATGGATGAACCATTATCAGGACAAGATATCAAATCTCAAAAGACTCTCATTGAATTAATTAGCGAGCTAAAGAAGCAGGATACAACTATTGTTTTTGCATGTCATGAAATGCATCTGGTTGAGACAATTTCAGACAGGGTAATTGTGGTTGACAAAGGTAAGATTGTTGACCATAAAGTTAAGGAATACAATAAAAAATCTTTGAAGTTATTGCAACTGAAAAATATAAACCAAGTAGATATGGATTTTTTAAGGAATCTACAAGGTGTTATTAATTTCGAAAGCTATAAAGATATAACAGATGTTCTAGTTGAGAAGGAATGTTGTGATAATGTGGTCTTTACAGCATTAAAAAATGGTATCAGTATCATGAGTTTAAATGAAATAACAAATTAGATCGGTCTTTGGGAGGATTATAAAGTTGAAAGCTATAATAAAATATTATTTGAGATATTTAATAAAGTCATATATATACATAGTACCATTCTTTTTCTTAATTGTTTTTTTGATAGTTTCCTATGCCTTTGGGTTGGATTCTATCTTAAGTGGATATGCAGAAAGCTCTATTGCAATATATATAATTGCAGTATGGATAACATTTACCTTTAATGAAATAGAAGATACTACTCAGAAACAGCTGGTAATGCTGTCCGTTAATAAAGAAGTAAAATATTATTCAGGCCGAATTATATTTCTTTTTCTTTTTGTTTCAGCTTTTAGCATAATATCAATTATTTACCCAATTATATTCGGCTCTTTTTCAAAATCCATAACAGTTACAGATGTCCTAAAAGGTATACTTATTCAGGGAATCGTCAGCTTACTTGGTATCGGGTTTGCAAACTTTTTTGAATCAAGTAAATTTAAGGATAGAAAAATAGCTATAATCCTTGTTTTTATAATACTTCTTTTATCCTGCTTACAAGGAGTGATAATAAGAGATTACCCGGCTATTAAATATATAATTTTAGTACTGCCGCCTGCTTATTATCTTATAGATTGCCTTGATAAAAATGTTATGGTACCTGCTATATGTGGATTTGCGTATAGCTTAGTGCTAATCACAAGCTATTTAAGATTATCAATGTCAAAAAAGTTTTTGTAGTAAAATCCATTCTTTGATTTATAGGTTTCTCAGTTTAAAGCTTAAGTTATGCTTACACCTATACATTAAAAAATACTTCTATATTAAAACTTACAACTTAAAATTTGTTTCTGTAACCATAGTAACTTAACTATTGGAGCTGTTAAATTTCAACAATAATATTAAACATAGCCTAACCATTAATTTATACATGACTGATTATTATCATAATCTTGGGGTGTCTAATCCCAGAAGCCGTATTATCGAACCTGTATAAATTAAAATTTCGTAAAGGATACCTATAGATAATACTTGTAAAATATTTGGTTAAGAAATAGGGTGATGTTAATGTATGAAACCATTATCTTTAATCTAAAGAGTCTAATTGTAGACAAGGAGCCCCAATATAAGGAAGTAAACGACTTAATTTTAAGCCTCTATAAGGAAGGATATACCTTAGGTGTATATACAGATGAACAGGAGCTCAATACTGAGAATCTTCTTAGAATCTTAAAAATTAATGAATACATCTCATCAATCAAATATAGTAATGACTGCTATACAAAAGTTCAGCTTATTAAACAGATATTAGAGGAGTGTGCTTGCAGCAGTGCAATTATTGTAGGCCCTGACACTGATGATGTTGATGCTGCTTATGAAGTGAAAGCTAAATATATTGGGATTTGCTATGATAAAACTTTTCAGAATAATAGTGATATAGAGTTTTTGATAAATTCTCCTCTAGAGATTTATGATACTATCAAGAAAATTGACAAGCTATCTGAAGCTTCATTGCCCATAAGCTTAAAATATGAAGGGGTCTCTCTTATACCTGTACAAACAAAACATATCCAAGCTATAAATATGATGGTCATGGATGAAGAAGCACGAGAGATGCTTGGAGTTACTACCTTCTCTGATGAAGCATATTACGAAGATAATAGTAATAAGTGTTACATCATAACCGATGAATGCGAAAGCTTTATAGGCATCGTTGAATTGTTTGATATATCCTGGAAGAATCGCCGTGGTGAGCTTAGCATATGCATAAGTCCTTCTTTTAGAGGAAAAGGATTTGCTTACAAGGCAATTAAGCTTTTATTAAGCTTAGGATTTGGACAAATGGGCCTTAATTGAATATTTCACGTATCGGAAGACACCGATTCGCTTCTCGAAACCGATAGTTCACACTAATAAAACCACTTTAAATTTCATATAAATTTGCCTAAAGAGACCATTAATTCACGCTTGAAAACCACCTCTTTTGACAAGAATTATTAAGGAAGTCCGTAGGACTATCAAATTCTATCAGAAGGGAGCCAGACATATGGCTAATAAAATCAATGTTAAGCTGATAATGGAGCTTAAGGCATCTGGATTATCGCAGAATGTAATTGCAAAGACCAGGCACATATCAAAAACTTCTATATGCGATGTACTAAATATCGCAAAGGAAAAGCAAATTTTCTACGATGACATTAAAGATAAACCTGACGATGAAGTATACCGTCTCTTTTATCCAGATAAGTTTGCTGTAGAAACAATGTTTAAAGTACCCGACTATGACTACATTCACAACGAACTGAAAAGAGTTGGTGTAACACTAAAACTCTTACATCAAGAATATAGGGATTTCTGCAACAAAGAGGGCTTAATTCCTGTGGGATACACTAAATTTACAGAGGGCTATAGCTCATACATTAATCAGTGCAATCTCTCCAATCATTTAGAACATAAACCGGGTCAGACGGTGGAAGTAGACTGGAGTGGCAAGCTTATGGAAATCGTGAATGTTGATACTGGTGAAATTACAAAGGTACATCTTTTTGTAGCATGTCTACCATATAGTCAATATGCTTATGTAGAGCCTACTCTAGATGAAAAGCAAGATACTTGGCTTAGATGTCATATCCATATGTACGAGTTTTTCTCAGGTGTTCCTGTAAAAACTGTATGTGATAATCTTAAGGCGGGAGTTGTTAAACATCCGAAAGAAGGAGATATTATACTCACAGATGCTTATGAAGCCTTAGGAAGTCACTATGTTACAGCTATCATGCCGACTGGAGTGAGAAAACCTAAACAAAAAAGTTCCGTAGAAGGTACGGTTGGCAAAGTGGCAACTGCCATAATTGCTAAGCTAAGACAATGTACTTTTATTCTCTATATGAATTGAAAGAAGCTGTTTCAAAGGCTTTGAAAGGATTTAATGAGGCACCTTTTCAGAAACGTCAATACAGTAGAATTGAAGTGTTTGAAGAAGAAAGAAAGTATCTTCGGGCACTTCCTGCAGTACCTTACGAAGTAGCCGCTTGGGAGTACAATCATAAGGTTTATCCTAACAGCCATGTATGCGTTTGTAAGAATTATTACTCTGTACCTTTTGCTTTTGCCGGTCAGTATGTGGATGTGAAGCTAACAGATAGTATTGTAGAAATATATAACCGACATCAGCGTATTTCTACGCATCCTAGGTTTCCGCTTTATGTGAGTAACAAATATTCTACCCACAAAGAAGATATGCCTGATGCCTTTAATCAACCAGAAATGAATGATATAAGGTTGAGACAATGGGCAGCAAGTATAGGTACTCACACAAGCGAAGTTATTGAACGTATATTTAAAAGTGTAACCATAAAAGAACAAGGATATAACTCTGCATTATCAGTTTTAAAATTAAGTAAGAGTTATTCGGAAAAGCGACTTGAAGTTGCATGTGAAATAGCATTGCCTATGACACGCATACCTCGCTATAGACAGCTTAAGTCCATTCTCGCAAGTAATCAAGATATCATCTATCTTGAAAAGAAAAATACCCACCTTAAATCTATACAATCAAACTCCAATACTCATGGATATGTGAGAGGTTCTGAATACTACGGAGGTGGCAGGTATGATTAGTGATGAAACAAAACGTAAGCTTCGAGAGTTAAACCTTGATGAAATGGTTGATATATTAAAGATACAGGATGATAATCAATCGCTCTATCTAACTATGACCTTTGATGAAAGAATAACTTTAGCTATTGACGGTCTATATCAGGGTAAAAACAATAAGCGCTCCAGGCGTTTAATGAAGCAGGCCAAATTCAGATTTACTGATGCAGATGTAAATTCGATTTACTATGCAGATAGAGGTCTTGATAAAAATCAAATTCTTGAGCTTTCAACCTGTCAATACATGCGTAATAACTTTAGTATTGTTCTTAACGGCTTCACAGGCTCTGGTAAAACCTTTTTAGCTTGTGCATTAGGCAAAGCTGCCTGTAGGCAGTTATATCGAGTACGCTATATAAGAATGCCAGAACTCCTAGAGCTTCGGACCGAGGCAACTTTGCAAGGCAAAGGGATCGGAAAGTTGGTAAACAAATTTTCTAACTATAATCTACTGATTCTGGATGAATGGCTACTTCAAGAATTATCCGATGATGACGTCAGATTTATTTTTGAGCTTACTGAGAAACGTTATGATTGTCATTCTACCTTATTTTGTACTCAATACAAGGTGTCAGATTGGCATACTCGCTTGGGAGGTGGAACTATGGCTGATGCTATTTTAGACCGTATAGTACATAAATCAATTCGTATTGATACAGGGAGCATGAACATGAGAGAGTACTTCTCTACTAAAGAAATTTAGTTATAAAGGCACCGCCTTTAGGCGGTGCTTATAAGTGAATAGGTGGTTTCTTTACTGTGAATAGATAGTTTCAATAATATGAACCTATGGTTCTAATGTGGCGTAATAATCACTTAATAGAATTTGGCTAAGAGTACTTGAAAATAACCCTAAGGCAATTGCTCTTTATGAAAAGGCAGGTTTTATAAGAGAAGGGGTGTGCAGAGAAGAAAGCTTGAGAAAAGGCAAGTTCCTTAATCAAATACAAATGAGCATTCTTAGAGAGGAGTGGCTCAACTCAAACTTCCCAAAGGTCTAATTTATGAAGCTGTATCGCTTTAAAATGAAGCCTATGAAAATATAACTTAGTAGATTCATCAAAAGCTTTATTTAAATAAATTAAGTTTCATTATAGGAACTCTTTAGCAATAGTTCTTCCTAATATAATCAATCCATTTATTCTGTAGTTCAGCCTCAGTTAAACCAAAGCTATCAACAAAACTATTGGGAGACTTTATGAAGTTACACAATTTTTCGTAGTCGAACAATTTAACTATTGCTTCTACTATAGTATAAGAGTATTGATATCCGTCACGGTTGAAAAATGTCTCAAAATCATCTCCAGTATCTAATTCGCTGAAGGTAGGAACAGTATTATTAAGCAATCCAGATTTAACAGTTTGTATTATCCAGTTTTCATTGTTGTCCTTTGCTTCGTAACCGGCAATACCTTCATTGAGCCATCTAGGAGTGTTTTCATTTATTCTATTTACTATGATATGAACAAATTCATGAACTGCTGTATTTAATACATTGTGAAATTCTGAACCTGGTGGAGGATTTAAAGGTGAAGCTATAGCAATCTTGCCCACTCCAAGACCTCCTCTTACCCAATCCGGTGCATCTGGGAAACCCAAAGCTACATGGAGCTGCTTATGGTCTGGATGAAGCTCGATAATCAGCTTTTCTTCAAGCTGCTGCTTAAAGTTAGTAGTAATTCTAGCATAATTATTTTCAAGAACATCAGAAACCTTATCTATACACGGTTGATCAAATTCAGTGTAATCAATTATAAAATGCTGAGTTTCTCTTCTTAAATTGAGCTTATAGTCTTTCACTGCGGTTATGTTTTTTAAATCTACATTATCAGAATAATCTTCAAGTTCTCTTGTCATTTAGGTTTCACCTTCCAACATTATATCTAATAGCATGTCTATAGTTAATTATAACATTATAAGACCCTAAAAAATATAAAATTTGTAATAAATGGCATGTGTATTGGTAGAGAAACTTGAGCTTAGGTCTTATTTAAGAATGAAGTAACTTTCATTATGGATAAACAACTATTTCAATCCTTAGACTTGCAATAAAGCTTTCTATGATAATACGAAGCATTATTTTGAGAGATTTAATTATGAAGTAGTATATCTATATAGTGCTAAATACAAAAAACATTAGGAGTTCTAGGAGGAGCGATTAGTTAATGTTCAAGTCAATTAATTATAAATTTAAGGCAAATATAGAAAAGAGAGAACGCGAAAGGCTATATTTAGATACAATAAAGGCATTAAAAAATGCAGGCTCAGATTTGTCAAAGCCTCACCACATTGAGCATCATTTCGCCGTTATGCATAATTGCAATATTACTAAAATGGCAGAAAGCTTGAAGAATGAAGGCTATGAGGTGTCAGAAGTGTACGAAGAAACTAAGGAACATGGTGAGAAATACTATTATTTTGATGGTTGCAAGTATTGCTTAGTAGAACCTAATATTATATTTGCAGAATCAAAAAGAATGACAGAAATTGCTGCTGCTTTTAATGAAGTATATGATGGATGGGGTACTAAGGTGGAATGATATTCAGTACTTACCTTTGAAAAAATCCACCCACATTTATTAAATACATACATATATAGTAGCGTAAAGTTATATGGTCATCAAGGAAAGCTAGTTGTAGCCAGGAGATTATTTCTATAAAGGATAAGATTTTTTGAAAAGAACGATATATATGGCAAGCCTTAAAAACTGCTTTTTGTTACTACAATTATAAAGAAAAAAATCCACCCACATTTATTAAATACATACATATATAGTAGCGTAAAGTTATATGGTCACCAAGGAAAGCTAATTGCAGCCAGGAAATTATTTCTATAAAGGATAAGATTTTTTTAAAAGAACGATATATATGGCAAGCCTTAAAAATTGCTTTTTATTACTACAATTATAAAGAAAAAGATCCACCCACATTTTTTGAATACATACATATATAGTAGCATAAAGTTATATGGTCACCATGGAAAGCTAGTTTTAGCCAGGAAGTTATTTCTATAAAGGATAAGATTTTTTAAAAGAACGATATATATGGCAAGCCTTAAAAACTGCTTTTTATTACTATAATTATAAAGAAAAAATCCACCAACATTTATTAAATACATACATATATAGTAGTGTAAAGTTATATTGTCACCATGGAAAGCTAGTTTTAGCCAGGAAATTACTTCTATTAAGGAAAGATTTTTAAAAATAACGATGTATATGGCAAGTTTTAAAAACTGCTTTTTATTACTACAATTATAAAGCAAAAAATCCACCCACATTTTTTGAATACATACATATATAGTATTGTAAGGTTATATGGGCACCATGGTAAGCTTGTAATAGCTGATAAATTACTTCTATATATAACTAAGCTTTTTACAAGTTAGATGTCAGTATTAATATAACATACTTGGGGATGAGAATCCTCAAGATACAATAGAATAGTGAATTTATGGAGGTTATAAAATGGATAGAAATAGAGTTCTTACAGAGCCTAAGGATTTAGTTAGGCTTGAATTAAAAAATGCTGGTTTTGATTTAGATAAAATTGAAGTTCCAGAAAGAGTGTTTTTACTGGCAGACAGCATTTATGATGATATGCTTGAAAAAAATTGTGGAACATACAAGTATCCCATAGGTGGAAGGTTATATATTTTTGACAATAATTCAAATGTTGGATTTGTAAAAGGACAAATGTGTGCTCCAGCAATCGCTACCCAAGCAGAGGATTTAATTGCTGGAGGTGTTAAGGAGCTAATACATATAGGGTTTGCAGGTGGCTTACAACCAGATTTAAATGTTGGTCAAGTTATTATTACAAAAGGGGCATATAATGATACTGCTGTTCCTAGGCTCTACGGCTTTGATTATGATTTTATAGAAACAGCTGAAAGTTTAACAGATCAATTAGAGGCTTTATTAAAGACTAGTTCAATATATATGCAAAAAGGAAAGCATTGGACAACAGATGCAGGTTACCATGAAACCTGGGGGCAAGTTCTAGATTATAGAGCTAAGGGAGCCTTATGTGTGGAAATGGAAGGTGTCGGACTTTTTACAATAGCTAAATACAGAAACTGTGCAGCTTCAGCTATTTATATAATTACAGATGTACTTGATGAAAATGGATGGAATTTAGGATGGCAAGGAACTGAAATAGATAATACTGTAGATAAAATAATTGAAAGGGTTATAGCTTCTGTAAAAATATAAAATCAGAGATGATTGCTTATAAGAGAACTTGTGTAGCTTGTTAGATTTCCCTCATATACATTCAAAAATACAGATAAGCAAAAAACTTTGCTGAAGAAATACACTTCCGCAAAGTTTTTAAGTACTTATTAAGTTATATTTCAAGTAATACTATTTATCAATTTGGGCCTTAGTTAGACTTTGAAAGTTTTACTAAGTCTGTGGATTTGTTTGTGATAAATTCTATTGCTTTAGAGACTTCAGAAGTGGATTTTGATTGAGTGTCTGCAATATCTCCTACTTCATTTATAACTTTAAGTACATCTTCAATAGTTCGGCTCATCTGTTGAAGAGAGGTGGATATTTTCTTTGAGGTTTCGCTGCTTAGACTAGCTAACTTTCTCATTTCAGAAGCTACCACTGAGAAACCTTGTCCAAAAGTACCAGCTCTAGCTGCTTCAATGGCAGCATTTAACCCAAGTAAATTTGATTTCGAAGAAATTCCGTTAATTAAACTTACAGCTTCATCACTGATGGTTAAGTTATCTTCAATTATCCTTGTACTTTCTTTGATTGAAGTCAACATATTGTTAAGCTTATTGGCTCCAAGTTCAATTTCTTGGAAGGAAGCGTTGATTTCTTCAATAGAGGAAGTAAGTTCCTCAGAAGTTTCCTCAACTAAAGAATCCTTTTCTAAGCTAATACATACGCTAAACATACCTACCAATTCATTTCTTTCATCCAAAATTGGACTTACAATAGATTTGAAGGGTATCCCTACAACTTCTTTTGGTATAAAAATAGTTTTAGCCTTTTTTGTTTCAAGAAGTTCTTTTATAGAATCTAAATAACCAACTTCTTCAAGAGTCGCACCAACTTTGAAAACTGCTGGTATCTTTTCGCTATCATATATTGCTATAAATTTTTCTAAATCTGATATACATATAGATAAACTATCATCTTGAAAAAATGTTTTTAGTTGTGCAGCAGCAACGACAACTGAATCTAATATATTATTTGACATTAAAAGTACCTCCTAAAAATCACGTTTACTTAAATATATGTATGTTGTCTAATTAGGTCATAAATGTATTAGTACAAATCACTTAATTAAGCAACTAATGTAATTATCGTATTTATTTGACAAAAAGTTATACTTTTTATGAAAGTAATTTTAAAATAAGTAAAATTATGAGCATAAGAAAGTGATTTGAAGTCTCATTAAACGACCTTAAAACAAGGAAAATCTACAAAAAAGAAGGAAATGAGTATATGTATTTCTAGTGAAGGTTTAGACTATCTGACTAAGTTTCCAGACTACATGGCTTATTGGAATAAAAGAAAAGGACACAAAGAAAAAAAGTATGAATTAATCAAAGAGTTTAAAGAGCAAGGAAGGTTAGAGAAAAGAATATAAAAAACTATGCTAAAGCAGTGGTTAAAGTATTGTGTTGGAAATTAAGTGGTCAGTCATCTTATGCTTAAATGAGCTTGCGCAACAATTAATATGATTTTGTCATAATACATCTTCTTCATGACCACTAAATTTCAACAATATATTAAACATAGCATTTATTTAACAACGGGATAATATATTCAATTCAGCAGATTCGATAACATGACCTCTAATTGCTTTTAAAAATTCATTCATAAAGTAGCCTTCATTTAAGTCCAAGACTTTGTCAAGGCCATATACTTTTAAGCTGTATTCATGATCTTTATCTGGAGGAGTTGGTCCAACATATCTATTTTTTATATTAGGATCCGTTTCACCTATTAAAGGAGAAGCATAGCTATTTTTTCCTTGTACAATGTTTAGAATATTATGGATACTTATGTTTTCTGGAATAGTATCAATTGTAGATGGAATATTGCAAGCTAACCAGTGTATCCAAGTAAAACCGCATACAGGTATGGCATCATGATCTACAAAGGTAATAGCTATGGACTTAACTTCTTTTGATATATCTTTTATCTCAATAGGAAAAGATACACAAGGAATTCCTTTATATTGGTATTCAATTTCAGCAAATTTTGAATATTTAGCTGGCAAATAGCCACTCTTGGTTTCTACGTTAATTTTCATAAATTTTACAATCCTCTCTTAATATATTATTAACTAAAATAATTAATTAAACTTATAAAGGTCTTATAACCTACCATTAAATATATTTAAGTTTAACTACTAGCATGGCTGTGATCATATTATATACTAGTGTATTTTGTTTTAAAATTTGTAATTTATTGATATAATGTTAAGAAAAAAGTAATGATTAATTTTTGGAGAAGAAATGAATTTAGAATGGTATTATACGTTTATAGTTGTTGCAAAATATGAAAATTATAGGAAAGCAGCAGATGAATTATTTATTACCCAGACTTCGGTATTCAATCATATAAAGAATTTAGAGAATCTATTAAAAACAAAGCTTTTTGAACCAAAAGGAAGAAATATTACACTAACAGAGGATGGAAAATTATTTTATTCAATTGCAGCTAACACCTTAAGCACATATGAAAAAGGGATATATGAGATGCAAAAATCTAAGAAGAGATATTCCTTTAGACTTAATGTGGTCGTTACTTCTTACATAGCTTCATATTTAATGCCTAGTTTTTTGCCAATCTTTTTTGAAGCTGCACCTAATATAGATATATCAATATCAGTTATGGATGAATATATACCTCAAGCAATAGAAGAAAATAGATACACAATTGGAATAGATAGAAGATTACCTAATACAGATAAGATAAATTACTTAAATGTATGCGAGGGGAAAATAAAATTAATAGTACCAGATGTTGAAGAGAATAAAAATTTAGTTAATGAGCTTGATTTCTTTAAGAAATACCGTATATTAGCCGGTAATCATCCTTCCTATTGGGAGAAGTTAATTGAAGAAGTATACAAACTATATCCAGAAGCGGATATAACTAATATATCATCTGTGCATACCACTGAGTGTTTAATAAAGGCGAATCAAGGAATTTCATATTTGCCTACATATATTTTTAAAGAGCAAAAGGACAAAAATATTAGAGTAATTGAAGCTAATCATATAGAAGCTCCAATATCATTTACATATGTTATGTGGAAAAAGGACACCCCTGAGGTGAAATTATTCTTAGAGTTATTCAGTAAATTTATTGAGGAGGAACAGAAAGAGCACAATGATGATAAAATTCCAATCTAATATATAGAGCAACTTAAAATATTAAGTTATGCATGCCTGATGATCCACAAAAGCCTGGATCAACTAATCCCCAGAAGCCAAGATTATGGAACATATATAACTTAATTTTCCGTAAAGGATACCTGTATAGGGAACCAACTTCAACTATTAATTTATACATGCCACAAAATCGCCAGAAACCGCGATTTTATAACAAGTATAAATTAAGTTTTCATAAAGGTTCCATACATATAATACAAATCATAATTTAAGAGGTACTGAGATGATAAGAAAAGCAGAAGTTAAGGATGCATCAAGGATAGCGGAAATATTAATATTTGCAAAAAGGACTGCTTATAGAAAAATATTCAACAATGACCAGGTTTCCTTTAACGAAATGCAGGTTTTGGACTTGGCGTTAGGTTTTCGTGACAATAAAGCTGAATTAGAGGGCTTATATGTATATGATGATGGAATCGTAAAAGGATTGATCAAATATGGATGTCTAAGTAAAGAAAGTAATGAAAATAGTATAGAGATCTTTGAACTTTATGTAGATACTTTTTTTCAAGGACAAGGAATTGGAAGCAAATTAATAGATGATTGCCTAAATCAAGCTAAAGAGAAAAGTACAGAGCAAGTATTTCTTTGGGTATTAGAAAAGAACTATAAAGCAAGGAAGTTTTACGAAAATCATGGATTTAAACCAGATGGCAACCGTAAGTTTGAGGATGGCACAACGGAAATAATCTTAAGATATAAGTTAGATTTAGGGACAGAGGGACGGAGCTAATGTCCCGTTAATCTATGTACATCTACGCAATTTTTATAGGTCAAGATTGTTTAACATTCATAAATTAATCTTCGATAAATATTAAAATAAATTCTTAAATTATATTGGGAGGCTATTGTTATGCTAGAGTTATTATCTGAGGAAAGACAAGTTCTTAGCAGATTTCGTAAGGAAAAAACTGATGTTACAATATGGTCATGTATTGAGGGAAAGATGGGAAAAGCTTGGGCAGATAATAATGGCAATCCTACCTTTGGTATTGCGGTGGTAGCTGATTTCTGCTACTTACTTGGAAGCATTGAAGGTTGTAAGGGTGAAGTTTCAATAGAAGAATTGATTGAAAAGTGCAAGAGAAAGATCATAATAGCTGATGACAGCTCATGGATTTCCTTTATAGAAAGCCAATATCCTAACCCTCTAAAGAGATTTAGTAGATATTCAATAAAAACAGAGCCTGATCTATTTAAGAAAGATAGGTTAAATGATTATATTAATGCCATTGATTCTGATTTTAAGATTAGTAGAATTGATGAATCACTTTATCCTAAAGTTTTACAAGATAATTTTATGGCAGATTGCTGCTCAAATTATGACTCCTTAGAAGAATTTTTAAACAATGGGCTTGGTTATGCCATAGTTTATAATGGACAGATAATAGCTGGAGCATCTTCTTATTCTTATTGTGAGGGCTGTATCGAAATAACTATTGGAACAAAAGATGAATATAGACGTAAGGGGTTAGCTCTAGCTGTAGCTTCAAAGTTAATTCTAGCTTGCATGGAAAGAAATATCTATCCTCACTGGGATGCAGCAAATCTAGGATCAGTGGCACTTGCAGAGAAATTAGGATATCATTTTGACAAGGAATACCGGGTGTATGCTATTAAGTAAATTTTAAGCTTTCACATAGAAATGTAATATTAATTATGGTATAGCTTAAAGCTTCTTAAAATATCATAGAATCATATGAACATCATAAAGATACCATAAAGATAGCATATAGGAAGCATTTTATAGGTTAGATATGAGAGCTTGAACATTATGCTATGATATATTATCACTAAAGCTAGGAGGATGCTGTTATTAAATTAGTTTATACAATAAGTTCAATAATCTCATTTATATATGGTTTTACCATTTTGCTTATATTAGATATGGTTAATCATAAAGTCAATTTCACCCCAATATTTAGGTATCCAAGTGTTAAAGGTCTAATAGCAGGAGTGCTTTCAATGGTACTATATATTTTACTTATCATAGGTCTAGGCTTTATAGCTAAATTAAAATCTAATAAAGAGACTAAAAGATATATTACTAATAATATAATTATATTTATATTGGGATTAATATTATTTTGGGGAGTGGGAGCAGCATTTTTTATAGAAACACCCAATTATGCTTAGGGACAGGGGGACGGAGCTAATGTCCCGTTAAATTATGTATTTTGTTGCAAATTTTACAAGGGAAGATTCTGAAGTTCATGCATAACTAATTTTCTTTAAGTATTCATATAAATTTTAAAGGAGAAATAGTATGAAAAAGAATGTAGCTAATAACAATTCAGAGGAAAGATCTATTAACACACCTTGGCATCTTTGGGTAACTGCAGTATTATTTATTTTTATTTATGTTAACGGCACTTATGATTACTTTATGATGCTTGGACATAATGCGAACTATTATAATTCCAAACATTATGGCGAAGCAGTAGTTCAGTACTTTACAAATTACCCAATAGTATTTTTGATTTTATACACAACAAATATTTTCAGTGGCTTGTTTGGGCCTATTATTCTTCTATTCAGAATTCGCCTAGCAAAAACAATCTCATTTGTTTCAGCTGTATCTATGTTATTTTTAGATGCCTTAACCTTTGCCTTTAGAAATAGATGGAATGTTCTTGGCCCTTGGGTATCTCTTTTCGATATAGGCTTATTACTAATTACATGGGCATTTTTCTTTTATTGCAGAATGTTATCTAAGAAAGGTATTATAAAATAAATATTTTTATTATTAAGGGAGTATAAACATGAAGCTTTTGATTATAGAAGATGATAAAAATCTATGTTCTGTTTTAAGTAAGGGCTTAGAGAAATATGATTATATAAGTGATGTGGCTTTTGATGGTGAAGAAGGCTTATACTACAGTGAAATAAATGTGTATGATGCTATTATTTTAGATGTTAATCTCCCTAAAATAGATGGCATAACAGTGTGTAGAGCTATCAGAGAGAAAAGCATACATACGCCAATAATAATGCTTACAGCTAGGACTGATACTGATGATAAGATACTAGGCTTAGACAGTGGGGCAGATGACTATTTAGGGAAACCCTTCGAATTAAAAGAACTAAGTGCAAGACTCAGGGCTTTAATAAGACGAAACTATAACAAGACCTCTAATATATTTAAAATAGGAGATATTATTATAAATACAGAGGAAAAGAACGTTAGTGTAAAGGGAAAATTAATTCAGCTAACCACAAGAGAGTATGAAATTTTAGAGCTGTTAGGCTATAGTTATCCCAATTCAGTTTCAGCTGAAAGTATTATCGAACATATATGGGGCATAGATACAAATGAATTTTCAAATGTAATAAGAGTGCATATTGCAAATTTGAGAAGAAAATTAAAAAATGAAAATGGACAAGAGGTAATAGAAACTATAAAAGGAAGAGGATATAAGCTATGCTAAAGCTAAAGATAAAAAGCAGAATTGCATTGTTATATAGTGTGCTTACGGTAATATTAATTATCTTCTTTATAGTGCTATTTTACTTGTTTCTAAAACTTAATCTTAATAAAGAACCACTAATATCTAATCTTAGCTTAAATGCAAGTACTTCAAAAATAACAGTAAGTAAGAAGGGAAAAGCTGTAGGGACGGATAGTGATAGTGTAATAATAATAGGGAAAAAGCCACAAGCTGTGGTTGAGAGCAAAAGCGATAAAGCTACTAAAGCAGAAGATAGCATTATGAGTTTTACTGAAAAAGGTTTTGAAAAAATAATTATGAGCAATCTTTATAGCAGGTTTTTTATAATTATTGCTATGGTTATAGCTATCATTTTATTGGTCAATTTTCTACTAAGTAAAAGGTATGCTTCTTTTGCTTTAGAGCCCTTAATTCAGTTCACTAAGAAGGTTGAGAAACAGAGGAATTTCAATAAAATAGAACTAATTGAAGCGCCAGTGGTTAAAGATGAAATTTATGATTTGACTCTAGCTTACAATGAGGCTTTAGGAAAGATAAAAGGCTCTTATGAGAATTTGCAGAGATTAAATTCCTATGTGTCACATGAATTAAGAAATTCACTGGCAGTACTAAGAGCTAAAGTAGAGATAGGTGAAGATACAGAAGAAATTACCGGCTATATAGATGGATTAAATAATATTATAAGCGATATATTAGCTATGGCCACAACAACCATTTCTGATAGAAAAGAAGAGGTTGATTTGGCATTGATATGTGCAAAGCTCATTGATGAATACTCAGTAATCTTTAATAACTTCAACTTCGACATGCCTGAAGAGGGTGTTGAAACAATTAAAGGAAAAGAAGTATGGATAGAAAGATGTGTAGCCAATCTTATTGACAATTCAATGAAGTTTATGGACAAAGAAAAAGCTATTAATGAGATAAATATAAAAGTATATGAAGATGATAACAATGTTACTGTTGAAGTTTATGATAATGGTAAAGGAATTGAAAAAGACCGATTTGAAAAGATATTTATACCTTATTACGGAACAGAAAAAAGAACAAGCACCGGGATAGGCCTTGCCTACATAAAACATGTAATGGATTTGCATGAAGGCAAGATCCTAGTTGAAAGCAGTAAGGGAGAATATTCTAAGTTTTCATTAGTATTTAAGAAATAGAATAGTAACATACTACTTCAATTGATAAACTTAAAATCAAGCCTTACATGGAATTACAAAGCTTCATCTTGCTAAAATTCAACAACATTCAAAAAACATATTAAGCTCTTTTAATCTATAAAGCTTGCAGCTCAACTGTATTAGCTTTATAGATTAAAAGAGTTTTTTACTGTCTAGAAATATTCGATGGAATCTGAAGTTCTAAAAAGCTTAGAGCAGCTGATTAGGGGAAACTGCAAAAAAAGAAACTTTACTCACCTACCAGATTTTCCTCTTGCATTATCAACCCATAAATATAAGTTTGTGCTTAACGTTATCTTAATGTTGATATTGTTATTATACCTATGTAAAGCAAATTCAGCTAAAAAGGGAGTGATGGAATGAAGAAGAAAAAGGTGCTAATTGTATTATTACTGGCAGTGATAGTAGTGGTTTTAGGCTCTTATCCTATTATCTTTAAAAGAAAACCAACTGTAGCGAAAGAGGAGAATGTTTTAAAGCTTTATGTATTGGGCAGCGATGAGAATAACTATGATAGGAGGATACAGGCTGTAGTAAGGGAATACGAGAAAAAATATACCAATATAAAAATTAAAGTAGTGGTATTCAATGCCAGCACCAGTGATGGAGTGGATAATTATGTTAAAAAGATGCTTACAGATACTTTAGCAGATGATGGACCAGATATATTAGTTTTGGACAGTCAAACTACCAGAAAATTAGAGAAAGCTGATATGCTTGTTGACCTAGGTGCTTTTATTGAAAAAGATAGAGACTTTAAAAAAGAAGATTACAACATGAAGGTTATTGAAGGCGGTAAGTATAAAGGAAAGCAGGTAATAATGCCCTTTGATTATTACGTTAATCAGTATATAACCACTGAGGAACTACTGAAGAAAAACAATCTTAACCTTCAAGAAAATTACACTGAAAAACAGTTTATTAAGGAACTAAGCTCTTATATAGCTTCCGCTAGTAAGGATAGAAAAAAACTGCTTTTTGCTAATCAAGTAAATATAGAAGATTTCATAGAAGGAAGCGGTGTAAACTTTATTGATTATGATAGCAAAAAAGCCTATTTTGATAAGCCGGAGTTTAAGGAAATAGTAGAGGATTATAAAAAAATATACAATAGCTCTAAGAAGGATAGTGAAGTAACTGGAAGAAGCGGGACTGATGGTTTTGAAGCCTTAAAGAATGGAACGGCCTTATTGTCTAATGATCCTATAGACATGAGAGATACCTTTTTCCCATATGAGTCATTAATAAAACAAACTATCAAAGAAAATCTAATAATTAATGTTATCCCCGGTTATAGTGGAGGGGAGAGGATAACTCCTATTGTTAATGGTTCATTAGCTATTAGTAAGAATGCGAAAAATAAAGCTGCTGCTTACAACTTCATAAAGCTTGCCATATCTGAGGAAATACAGAAAAATAGGCAGATACCTTTTATGATACCGGTTAATAAGAAAGCCGCAAGAGAACTGGAACAACAGTATATAAAAAATGAGGTTAATAGCACCTTTGAATATAGCAAAAGTTTAACTGTAGTAAAGCAGCCTTTATCTGAAAACTTTAAAGCTTATTATGATAAGATAATAGACCAGGTTGATGAGGCTAAAGTTACTAATTCTGAGGTTGAAAATATGATGATGGAGTGTTTAACACCGTATTTTGAGGATAAAGCTTCTTATGAAACCTGTTTAAAGATCTTAGAAAATAAAATTAATTTATATCTGAATGAGTAAGGGAGAAAAAAGATGAAAAGTAGAAGTTTAAATAAATTAATCATAACTTTTATTTATGGGCTTAATATTATGTTTTTAGCAGCATGCTCTAACCATACTGATAAGTCAAGCCTCCAGCAAGCTTCAAATTCAAGTATAAACCAAGGCTCAAGCACAGAAGACAAGTCTACTAATTCTCAGACTAATGATACTTCTAAAGCTGCTCAAGCATTCGAGCAAAATAATAATGCACCGGTTATAGTTGGTACAGTATCAGAAGTTCAGGGGGAAAAAATAACTATTTCCAAAGTTACTAACTATTCTGATGGAGCCGCAACAAGTAAAAAAAAGAATGCTCCCAAGGACAAACAGCAGCTAGTTACTATAGACATAGATAATAGCATTTCTGTGGTGATAAGAACTCCTATAGACAAAAACAATACTAGATTTGATGATAAGATTGGTGAAATATCAAATATCAAAGAAGATTCTTTTGTTGAAGTGTGGGGCAGCAAGAAAGGTGGACAGATTAAAGCTGAAAAAATCATTATCTATATGGTTAACCAACAAAAATAGCTTTAAGAATTTTTGTAGAATAGTTTATCTAAAGTAAGAAAGGGAGGCATTGAAAGGTTGAGGTTTTATAATAAAGAGAAGCTAAATGGTTATATCTTCGCATCACCATCAATAGGTGGATTTTTAATTTTCTTCGCTATACCTTTTAGTATGAGTTTATTTTATTGCTTTACAAAAGGAGCTAGTAATGTTGAATATGTAGGCTTTGCGAACTTTTTGGATTTGTTTAAAAATAGTGATTTTCAATTGGCAGTAAAGAATACAGTTTTATTTAACTTGGTAAGTGTACCATTATTGCTTGTAATATCCTTATTAATTACATTAGTTCTCAATAGCAGTATAAAAGGAAGTAGTTTTTTTAGAACTACCCTAACTTTACCTTTGGTGATTCCAGTTGCATCTATAATACTAATATGGCAGCTTACCTTTGCACAGATCGGTTTCTTAAATCAGATATTGATAAACTTAGGTATATCTGGCCCAGACTATATTAACACTAGGTGGTCATTTATAATTCTAGTATTGTTATATATATGGAAAAATTGTGGATACAATATGATAATATTTCTCGCAGGGCTAAACAGTATTTCAAAAGAATATTATGAGGCTGCGGCCATTGATGGATATGGTACCATAGGCATATTTTTAAAAATAACCTTACCACTGCTGGTTCCTACAATATTTTTCGTATTGATAATCTCAATAATAAACTCTTTAAGAGTATATAGAGAAGCATACCTGCTTTTTGGTAAATACCCCGAATCTAGTGTTTATATGCTACAGCATTTTATAAATAACAATTTTGCAAGCTTGGATTATCAAAGGCTGGCTACAGCTTCTGTAATAGTATTTATAGCAGTAGCAGCAGCTTTAGGATTATTATTTAAGTTGCAAAAAAGCTACGAAATATAGGTGATAAAGTCATGACAGTGGAAAACAAGTTTTTAACAGTTATTAAGTATATAGTACTGTGCATCAGTGCAATCTTTGCCTTAGCACCTGTGGTTTATATAATTTCTGGTTCATTTATGGGACAAAGAGAAGTAGCTGAGGCAATAAGTAGAAATAGCTTTCATTTCATACCTAATTCTTTTACATTAATTCAATACTATGAGGTTTTTCTTAGAAAGCCAGATTTCTTATTAAAGTTCCTAAATTCTTTAATATTGACTATACCAATAATTTTAGGGCAAATAGTAGTATCGGTGTTAGGAGCCTATGCCTTTGCCAAAATAGAATTTCCTTTCAAAAATCAGTTTTTCTTTGGCTTTGTTTTACTTATGATAATGCCCTACCAAGTAACTCTTGTACCAACTTATATTCTTATGAAAAAACTGAATTTAATTGGTACTTATACTTCAGTTATATTTCCAAATATTTTTTCAACTTTTGGAGTGTTTTTATTAACCCAATTTATGAAAAGCATACCGGAGGATCAATGTCAGAGTGCAAAGATTGATGGAGCTAGCCATCTTAAGGTGTTATTGAAAATTATTATTCCACAGTGTAAAAGCTCAATTGCATCGCTTGGAATTCTTTGCTTTATAGACAATTGGAATATGATAGAGCAACCTTTGATTTTACTTAATGACAATCAGCAACCGTTATCCACTTATTTACCAACAATTTGTAACAACCCAAATTCAGTGTGCTTGGCCTTTGCCTGTGCAGTAATATTCATATTGCCAGCGGTATTCATTTTTATTAAGGGAGAGAAACTTTTATTAGAAGGGATACAGCATCTTGATAGTAAATAGGAGTGTTATATGAGAAGAAAAAAGATTATTAATATAGTTATTGCAGTCTTTATTAGTTCAATTTTGTTTTGTATGTATTTTTCAAAAACCATAAAAAATATGCTATTACCTGAGGTTTCAACAGCTCAATTAAAGTCAGGTGCTATTGGAGATACCTTTGAAACAGAAGGAATTATAAATTATGAGAACACCCATAAAATAATCTGTCAAAGTGACTGGGAGGTTCAAGATATAGCAGTACAGGTAAATAAGCCTGTGAAAAAAGGAGACATACTAGGAAAAGTAGATAATAGCAAGGTAATCCTAGAGGAAAGAGAAGAGCAAGCTCAAATCATGAAGCTGGAAAATGAATTAAAGTCTCTACAAGCTACACCCAATGGAGATGTAGATAAGATAAAGGAAAGTCAGTATGAGCTATCAACGGAAAAACTTAAATTAAGCCAAATTCGCAAGGGTTTGGATCAGAATGGAAATATATTATGCGATATGGATGGAAAAATAGTTAATATAAGTGGTCAAGCTACAGAGGATGCTGTAAAATCTACGGCTCTATTCGAAATTGTAGATGATAATCCTAAATTTATAGTTAAGTTTGAAGCTAATCCCAAGGATGCTGAAAGACTAGCTATAGGTTCAAATATTGATGTATTGATTAAAACTAAAGATAATAATAAGGACAACAAAATTACTTCAAGCATATCTGAAAAGACCTATAATATGGAAAAGGATAGCTATACTTTTTTAGCAGAAATAAATAATGCTGGACAATTAAAACCAGGGGACAAAGTGACAATAAATTTGGTAGAAGACAGTAAGAGATATGATAATGTAATCCCTAAAGCCTGTCTAACAGAAGAAGCAGGAGAAGACTATGTCTATATTGTTAAAGACAAGACAAATGCCTTAGGGGGAGAACTTTATGTTGAGAAAGTTCCAGTGCAAGTAATAGCTTCAGATAGTATCAATTGTGCCATTAAGATGGAGAACAGCAATGATATTTCAGGAGGCTATGGAGTGGTAGTTAACAGTTCCAAGCAAATCGAAGATAAAGCTGAAGTTAAACTTGATACTGAGAGATAATGGAGGTGCCTTTGTGAAGCAGAAGAAAATCATAAAGTTGAACCTTACAATTAGTGTAGTAGGATTTATAACATTACTCCTAGTAAGCCTATACTTAGATATAAATCTAAATAAAAGCATCCCAAACATAATAGAGTATAAGAAGATAGACAGCACAGGTCTAAGCTTTACTAAACTTAATGAATTAAAAGATAAATATAAAGAAGCAAACTTCACAGGCTACTCTGAAGCAATATGTAAAGTTAGAAATAAATTTGATATAACTCCAAAGAAAGCTGAGAAGACGAAATTAGTCTTAACAGATGAAAACTTTTTTACTTTATATAATTATAAGTTTATTTCAGGCGGCAAGATAGATTACCTATCAGTAGAAAAAGGAGATAAAATAATTGTAATCAGTGATGTGTTAGCAGTTAAGCTCTATAAAACCCTTAAAGTAGTTGGAAATGAAATTGAAATAGACAATGCTACTTATAAAATTATAGGAGTTTATAAGCAAGATAAATCATTTATCTTTAACATGTCTGATGATGGATACGACAGAATCTTTGTGCCATATACCTCTTATATAGCTGATAACATGGGAAAACTAACAGTTGACGTATTTGCAACTAATGAATCAAGACAAAATACTTCAGCAAAAATTAGAAATAAGTTAGTGAATATATTAGGCGGAGCTCTATCCCAATATAACAGTTATAGCTACATCTTAAACAAAAATATAAACTTTCAATACTTGAGAATACTATGTTTTCTGATAGGACTATGGCTTATAGTAGAGTTGATAAGAATATTGAAGAAATATGTAAAAAGCCTTGCTCTGATATTTAAAGAAAATTCTAAGAAATACTATGTTAAGGATATAATAAGCTCTAACAAAATACAACTTCTAACTATCCTTTCAAAGATATCACTGATTTTGGTATGTATTATAGTTATATTCATGCTGGCAAAGTTTACTGTAATTATAGACCCAAACTATCTGCCTTCGGATAATGTTTTTGACTTGAAATTCTATAAAGACACTATAGTAAAATATGCACAGCTTACAAATGCTAACGAAGTAGGATATAGCAACGTCTATAATAGATACGTAACCAATATAAATAGTGCGGAAAGATCACTTTTAATAGGAGAAATTATATTTTTCGCTATAGCGCTTATAAATATTAAAGGACTAAGAAGCATGTCAACTAGTGAATTGAAGGGCTTAGAATAAGAAGAGATGTGGCTTCAGTAAACTTAATTTTTCTTAATGGAACCCTATATAGGTATCAAACTCCAACTATTAATTTATACATGCCACAAAATCCTCAGAAGCCGCGATTTTATAACAAGTATAAATTAAGTTTTCGTAAAGGTTCCCTATAAATAGAACATCCCTTAACTTGGGTAAATAATTCAAAAGTCAAGGGATGTTCTGTTTAGTAAGTGGTGATTTCCTACTACTAAGATTTTCTGAGATTCTTCACTACTTCCAAAGAAAGGCCAGTTTTAGTAGCAATGGTATCGTCATCTAGAACGTCTAGTAAGTTTTTTGCTATCTGTATTTTTTCTTCATTTTTACCCTCTAACTTACCTTCAATCTTACCTGCTTTTTTGGCTTCTTCCTTCATTTCTCTTAATAAAAATGCATTATTCGCTACCATACGTTCCACCTCCTCTTTATTTGCATCTAATATACTCTTAGCTGTGTTTGCCAAATCTTCCTCGATGGTATTTTCTATCCAATGTTTTAATACCATTCTTTCCTTTTCTGTTATACTAGAAAAAAATAATGCTATTGCTTTAATTCTTTCTATAAATTCCTTAGCATCAATCTTTTGGTCTAGTAAAAATATCGCTGAGGTTATATTCTTATATTCAATAAGCTGCTCTTTAGTGAATTTGTTATTTACATGAAATACACTATACTTAAAATCTATTATACTATCTTCAAATAATTCACTTCCATCTACGATTTCTCTAAATCTTTGAGCAACATTGACTACTTATGGTTTGACATATATCTTACTAATATTATATCCAACTTTATATGATCAATCTACTTTATTTAGCGATAAATTCGAATATATATTGTTATGGCTACTTGGATAATTAAATTTGTTTCCAAAATAAAAATTGTATGTAATAACGTTGTTTCAATTGATTTTAGGCGAATCTACGGTTAGTTTACCTCTAGTAATCTAGGTGTAGGTTGCCTATTTTTACAATTGGTGGTAGATTTAATTCAAGGAGGTGCTAAGTTGGATAATAATAAGGTAGGTACTTTTATATCGGTATCAAGGAAAGCCAAGAATATGACTCAAAAAGAATTAGCAGAGAAACTTAACATAACAGATAAAGCAGTTTCAAAGTGGGAGAGAGGAATTGGGTACCCTGATATTACTATAATATCAAAACTTGCTGAAATTCTGAGTGTTACAGTAAATGAACTTTTAAATGGAGAAAGATTAACGGAAGATTCATCTTTAATCAATGCTGTGGATAGCTCATTAGATTATGTAAATAAGGTAAGTGACCATCGTAATGTTAAAAATGTAAATATAGTTACCATAGTGGTTTCTCTAATCTTTCTAACTGCCATATTTATTTGTACATTATGCGATTTAGCCATAACTAAAACTATTAGCTGGTCCATAATCCCTTCAAGTTCTATAGTTTTAGCATGGTTTATTATAATACCTATGATTAGACTAAAGAAAAATAGACTATCGATTTCAATGCTTTCATTGAGTATATTAATCATACCTTTTTTATGGATAATTGAACAAAATACAAATGGTCACTGGTTAATTTCTGTTGGAATTCCAATCGTAATTGCATCACTTAGTTATTTGTGGATAGGTACTTTTATATTTTGTTATACCAAATTAAATAAATACTATGGTTTATCAATTGCATTTATTATCTTACATATATTAGATATAATAATTGACAAGATTTTAGGAAGATTAGCGATTGATTACTCTATTATTCTAACAGCAGTAGGTTGCACTATCATTTCAATTATATTCTTCTATATGGGCCTCAGGGACAAGGGACAGGGGGACGGAGCGAAACCACTGAAAAACATATTATAAATATTTGAAAATATGTAAAATAAATCAGAATAAAGTAGAATAGAATACAAAAAACCCCCTTAAAATGGTATAATGGAATTGCGACAACCATAACCAAAAAGGGGGGTTCAACCATATGTTAAGAAATCAATCAAAACAATACAGTCTATATTCTATATTATACCACAAAATTCCCGATAATCATATATTGAAACTAATTGATCAAGCTGTGGATTTTAGTTTTGTTAATAAACTTCTTGAAAGTTCTTATTGCAAATATTATGGCCGTCCCGCAAAGGAACCGGAAATGATGATAAGATTGTTGATTTTACAATATTTATATAATTTATCGGATGAAAAAATAATAGAAGAAACTTCTTTAAATCTTGCATCCATGTGGTTTGTTGGCTTAAACCCAGAAGAGGAACTTCCGCATCCAAGTCTTCTTGCTAAATTTAGAGTTCATAGACTACAAGAAGTTACAATGGATGAAATCATAAAAGAAGTTGTAAAACAATGCGTTGAAAAAGGAATTATAAAAGGACATAGTATAAGCATTGATGCTACTCATACACATGCTAATACAGGTAAGTTAGTTCCTGAGAGAGTATTAAAGCACTTAGCTAAAAAAATCCTAAAGAACCTAGAAGAAGAAAGAGGGTCAATACCTCAATGTCATTAAGTTAATGTTTTGCCACAGCAAAATTAAAGTCAATTGAAAGTGTATATGCTTTCCATTGGCTTTTCTCTTTTATATTGTATATTTTTTTGCATGCAAATAAGACAGAGTTAAATCTCTGCAAAAAAAAATTTATATTAGCATAAATTTATGCTACTCTATATATGAAGCTAACTGCCGATTTGGTTTTGACTTTGCGAGGGTCTTTTCTGCCATTTCGAACAGGTAATATATTTCTTTTAATTAGTGCTTCAACATTAGGCGGTGAATCTACATTGCTACATCTGAAATATTGCATACAAACTGCTATGGCCATAGTGAAATTAACCTGATAGCTGTATTTTCTGTTTTTCTGTTGTACAACTACCTGTGTTGTTATTATTTCGCAAAAGTTATACATGGTAAGTCTTGCAAATATCTCTTGTATGATGTAGTCCGCCTTTTTAGAATGAAAACTTGTTAACCCAATGGCATACTTCAATTCTCTAAATGATGTCTCAATGCCCCAACGCATGTGGTATATTTCTTTAAGCTTCTCTATTGAAAACTCTTCTTTGCTAAGATTAGTAATAATAACTTCGTAAGTGTTGTCTGATATTGGAAATCGAACAACTCTAAAGTTTACTGGATAGGTTCCTTTATCTTTAACCGGAAGATAATCAAACCTTTGATTAGCAGGCATAAACTTATATTTTTCAGGATGTGCCTTTATATCCTTAGTTTGACGTCTAGTCAGCAAAATACTATGCTCTATATCAAATGTTTCATCATTAGGTATAGATATACCTGATACTATTCCATTACTATGTATATCTTTAACTCTTATAACATAATTCCAATTTTTCTTTATGATATGTTCAAAGACATTATAACTTTCGTATCCACGGTCGGCTATTATTATAGTTTTATCATTAATATTAGAGCGATCTACCATGTCAATTAATGCCTGAAATTCATTTTCTTCTCTACCTGATTGAATAACTGCATCCATATATGTTCTACTACATAAATCATACATAGCATTTAAGTGAAGAAGGTTATATCCTTTTGAATTTTCAGTAGCTTGAAAATGATTTTTTTCATCTTTAGGATTATGTGCAATACATAAATCTGAACCATCAACTGCCAATAATCGATAGCCATCATAATATTTAGGGCTTACTGCTAATGATGTAAACTTACTAAAAAGATAGTTAAGTGCTTCAGGGAGAATCTTTTGCGGCCGCTGAACGAACGCGGAGCAAGTGGCTGATTCAGTATCATACGAAAAGTATTTTAGAAGCTCAAGATTTAAGCTACTGCCTCCAATAGAAAGTAAAATATTTAGCATCTCTTTGAAATTCAATTTTCGATTTCTAGTGAAATCCTTATCGGGGTCGTTGACAAATAACCATGAGTATTCATGCATTTCCTTTAATACCGTATCTAATTTATTCTTTATAAAATCTGCATATTCGTTCATGAGCGAACCTCCTAAAAAACATTATATTTAAGGGGCTTCGCCACATTTTTCTAACTATTTGTCAAGCTTTTTCTAATGTTTTGATAAAAATTATTATACGTAAATTGTTATAAAAAAAGAACAGGTATGTATTTGTAAACATACTCTGTTCCATAACTATAATACTTATTTCTTAACTTAATGACATTGGTCAATACCTGAGGATGTTGATGCAAACATTCCTGATTATAAAGCAATCGACGATCACAAAGTAGCCAAAGAAACAATGAAAGCATACTTGGAAGATCTTATGGAGAAAGCAGAAAATCATATAGAAAATCCTGATACTTCTGCTACCGCAGCGGTTATTAAGAATGCTCGTGAAATCATATCCGATGAGAAATTTATTCAACAAAAAGGAGTACGTTCATTAGTAGACCAAGATGCAAGAGTGGGAAACAAAAGTAAAACTGATAGTTTTTTTGGATACAAGACAGAATTTATAATGACTACAGGTTCAGAACGTATAATCACTGCGGTAGCAGTACATGATGGAGCTTATGTTGACGGAACAGGTTTTAAAGAATTATACGAGCTAACGAAGGCAAACGAGGGATTGAAGCGGAAGAAGTTTATGGTGATAAAGCATACTTTAGAAAACCCATTTTAGACTTAATTAAAGAAGATCAAGCAGAAGCTTATATACCTGTTAGTGAATCTGTATATCGTATCGATGAGAGTAAATTTAATTATAATAAAGACTCCGACCAATGGTATTGTAAATATGGAAACAATACAGTAAAAAAGAAAGCAAAAATCAATAAAAGTGGTAAAAAAGTTTTAGATATACTTTTGACAAAGAAATATGTAAAGATTGTCCACACCGTTCTGAATGTATTAATGGTAAAGTGTCAGCAAGAACTTTAGAAGTTGGAGTAAATGCACATGAGTACTACGAGTATAGTCAACGTGCAAAGACTCAAGATTTTCTAGAAAAATATAAAAATCGTTCCTGTAATGAGTGGAAAAATGGTGAAATGAAGAGATTTCATGGGTTAGACCGTGCCAAAGGGTATGGTCTAAGAAGCATGGGCATGCAAGCCCGGTTAACGGCATTAGCGGTAAATTTGAAGAGGATAGCCAAGCTGGTATCCTCCTTTTTATTAGATATACTGAAGTTTTTTACAAATAAAGGATGTTTAATCTATTTTTATTGAAGAAGCCGTTTTTTATTGTCTAAAAGATGCTACTTTTTCAGTGGTTTCGGACGGAGCTAGTGTCCCAGTATAAGATAGATAAAAAAGTATACCTTTCAATATGTCATAAAAATTTGATACAATATATAAAGTAAGTATTTGTATGTATATGTATATAATTGAAAAACATTGAAATTAATGTGACTTGATAAAAAAATGATATTAAGAAATGTTGAGAGGTAGTGATTTAGAAGTGGAAAAGCTTTATTTAGTTTGTCCTTCCATGGAACATAAGGATGCATATATAGACATGATGGAAGAATGGGAAGCCACAAAGGAGCATATCTATCCAGGTAAAATAAGAAGGAATTGTATTGAATATAGTAGCTGGTTAGAAACTTTAGAAGCACATAAAAAAAGGGAAACCTGCCCGTCACACCTTTCACCTTCGGATACTTTCTTTTTGGTAAATGAAGATAATAGTCTGCTAGGTGCAGTTAGCATAAGACACTGTTTAAATGAACAGCTTCTCCGATTAGGTGGTCATATAGGTTATGGAATAAGACCTAGTCAAAGAAGAAAAGGATATGCAACCAAGATGCTACAATTGGCTCTTGAAAAGTGTAGAGATATGGGAATAAAGCAAGTTTTAGTAACCTGTGATAAAGATAATATAGGTTCAGCAAAGACTATCCTTGCCAATAATGGAGTACTTGAAAATGAGATAACTGAAGAGAACGGAAATATAGTTCAAAGGTATTGGATATCAATGAAGGATAAATAATTAAGGTATAAGTTAAAGAAAGTCCTACTTAGCTAAGTCCCTTTAAAATTCTATTATGTATATGAATCACTTTATCTTAAAATTTGTATTCCCAAAATAAGAAGTCAAAAAGATTTAAGAATAGATTTCTGATTAAAGTAGGCCATCTAATAAGTTCTAAATAAAATCTATAGGGCACCAACTTCAACTATCAATTTATACATGCAGCAAAATCGCCAGAAGATGCTATTTTATAACAAGTATAAATTAAGTTTTCATGAAGATTCCCTATAGGTATCCAAATTCAACTATTGAACAATGCTTGACGCAAAAATCTCTAGAACCCGTGATTTTCCAACAGTCATAACTCAAGTTTTCGTAATGAAACCCTATAAATCTAATGACACATAGAAATAAGATACCTCAGAAGGATGGGGACAGTGTATGAATAAAGATACAAAATTAATAATATTAAGAGGTAATTCTGGAAGCGGTAAAAGTACTACCGCTAAGGAATTACAAAAGAAATTTGGACATGGCACGATGCTAATTCCACAGGATATAGTTAGGAGAGAGATGCTATTTGTAAAGGATGGTCCTGACAATGAGGCAGTGCAATTATTAATTGATCTTGTGCTATATGGAAAGAAGCACTGCGATATCATAATTTTAGAAGGAATTTTAAATGCAACCTGGTATAGAAAACTATTTGAAACCATACTTGAGGAGTTTGATGATAAAGTTTTTGCGTATTACTTTGATATACCTTTTGAGGAAACCTTAAATCGCCATAAACAGAAACCTAACGCCAATGAATTTGGTGAAAAAGAAATGAAGCGATGGTGGAAGGAAAAAGACTTATTAGGTATTATTCCAGAGGCAGATATACATAAAGAATTAAGCTTAGAGGAAACAGTAGAGCTGATATATAAGGATGTCCTTAGGTAATAAGTTACTACAATTGCAAGATGGACAACTTCAACAATTCTAGAATCATCTAGATTGTGACAGGGGAATTTGGCAATATGGGCTTTATCACTTAACGATACTATCTATAGCGAACTGACACTTAATTAAATAATAAAAAATACAACGATTTATGGAGGTAAATATGTGTTTTATATGCGATAGAATTTCTATGATAAAAGAAGGAACAAATAAGTACTTTGTAAAAGAGCTAGAAACAGGTTATGTAGTTATCGGTGATAACCAATTTTTTAAAGGTTATACTTTATTTCTTTGTAAAGTTCATAAAACAGAATTAAGCATGTTGAGTAATGAGTTTAAATTGAAGTTTTTAGAGGAAATGTCAATTGTAGCAGAAGCTGTACAAAAGGCTACTGGCTGCGAAAAGATGAATTACGAAATGTTAGGTAATGGTGACTCACACATGCATTGGCACCTGTTTCCAAGAAGGCAAAATGATTTGGGACAGTATGGTATCAATGGAAAAGGACCTGTTTGGTGGTATCCTCAGGAGAAAATGTATGATGATTCAACAATACCTACTGAAGAAGAATTAAAAGAAATGAAAGAAAAACTTATATTTGAATTAAATCAATTGTAGGGTACATTACGAAAACTTGAGTTACCCATGTTCGAAAATAATGAAGCTATGAACCTTAGGTATGCATAACTTAATAATTGAATTTGTTCTATAAAATGAACATAATATATGGCAAGTCTTAAGAGAAACTAGATAAAACTGGAGGTGTTTTATGAGTTTAAAATATATTAAAGCAAAAAAAGAAGATACAGAACTGCTAATAGAAATATATAATCAATCCTTTTATGAGGATTATATTAAGTATGTTGAATGTCCTGCCTATGGAAAATCAAAAGAGAACATGGAAGCTTCTATTGAAAAATCTCCTAAGTTTATAATATACAGTGATGATATTCCCGTTGGAGCTGTTTCATTTGCAAACAGGGGAGAGGGCGAGTACTATCTAGGATGTCTTTGTGTAGTACCTGATTACCAAAACAAAGGGATTGGAGCACAAGCAATTAAGTATACACTGGCTTATTACTCTGATTGGAAGAAAATAACCTTGATAACTCCAGCGGATAAAGAGAAGAATATAAATTTTTATACAAAGAAGTGTGGCTTTAAAATAGATGGTACAGAGATGGATGGAAATGTGAAGGTAGTGCATTTAAAAATGGAGAGAAGCGAACTTTTATAAAAAGATATGCGAGAGTTCCTGCAATGTATTAACTAATGGTTAATTTTTATGAACGAAAAGTGAAAGTACTTCAATTGTTTAAGTTATACAATCTTGATATGATTTAGGTAACGAAGGCCTAAGTTATTATTGATAAAGATATAATACTTACATCCGAAATATACTTTTAAAACTCCTTTCTGTCTTCTCAGAGGAGAGCCTAAAAATATATAATTAAGTAGTACATATACAAGCAAAGGAGTTTAATTTATGAGAATAGGTGAGATCATTAGGGATTACAGGAAAAAAGAAAATCTTACTCAGGAACAGGTTGCTAACTATTTAAATATAAGCACTCCAGCAGTGAATAAATGGGAAAATGGAATATCCTATCCAGACATAACTCTGCTATCACCTCTTGCAAGAATTCTAAAAGTTGATGTTAATACTTTATTAGCCTTTAATGAGGAGTTAACTGAAGCGGAAGTTAACAAATTCGGAAGAGACGTAAGTGAAATGGTATCCAAAGAGGGATATGAAAAAGCTTTTGAAATGGGTAGTGAATTAATTAAGCAATACTCAAACTGTGATGAATTAATATTAAGAGTAGCTTCAATGCTAAGACTATTTCTAGTTCCCCAGCAAATTGATAATAAAGACAAATATGAAGAAAAAATAATTGCTTGGATTGAGCTTGTAGCATCAAACAGCAATGAGAAAACAGCTACTATGGCAAAAATATCTTTAGTTGCAATTTACAGAGAGAGAAAAGAATACGAAAAAGCTGAAGAAATACTGCGCAAACTTCCAGATTTAGAGATGGATTATGGGAAAAAGCTTCAACAAATACTGTTACTTGAAAGTATGGATAAGCTAGACGAAGCTTATGATGCTTGTGAGCAAATGTTATTCAAAACTGCTCATGAGGCCGTTGGCATTTTATTTTTGATGGCAGAGATGGCTCTAAAAGAGAATGAAACAAGTGATGCAGAAGATTATATAGAACGTGCTAAAAAATTAGTTGAAGTATTTGAACTAGGAGCATACCATAAGTACACCTTAGATTTATATTTAGCGAAAGAAAAACAAGATAAAGAAAAAGCTATAGAACTAGTTATAAATATGGTAAAGGAAGCAGAGACCATGGACAGTATGGATTCAAAGCTGTATAAACATAGAAAATGGAAGGTTACTAAAAGATGGAGCAAGGATAGATACGAAAGACTAGTAAAGAAATTAATTAAAAATGATAAAACATTGGATTTTGTAAAAGATGACCCTAGAATAAAGTTTCTACTGGAATAAAACCAGAACTGACAAATAACTCAGCTCAAAATATAGAATTAATAAATAGCTTTAACCGTTGATCTTAATTGGTTAAGGCTATCTTTCTGTCTAGGAATCCCTATGAAGGCTAAATCTCAAATAAATTATGATGTGCAATTTTTTCTTTTTCGTAGGAATCGCTGATGAAGGCTAAAGTCCTAGCAGAAGTATAATGAAAAAGAGCCTGACTTTTTCGTAGAAAAGTATAAAAATTCTTATTAGCTAAATATAGTAATATCAAGGGTTTAGATTAGTTTGGTGGTTTGAAAAGTAAAAAAGCTTATTATCCTTACATATTGTCTTCATATAAATTGGGAAAGGCATATGATGGAAAGATTCAAACATAAGTGTTAATTTTCAATATATGGTATAATAAGGTATGAGGTTCTGAATCAAAATAAGGACTAATAGCAATGGTCTTTATATTCTAAGAGAAGTGCTTCTTCAAATAACATATAGATTAGAAAGTAGATTCAATTTATCCTAGGAGGAATTTTATGCATTATGTAAAGGCAGTTTTTAATGCAGATAATTGTGGTATATTAGCTTACGGATTTAAGGTAAATATGCTATGTAAAGAGCTGGAAATTACATATGATAATTTTCAGGAAGGTTACACAAGTAAAGGTATAAAACTAAACGATAAGCAATATGCTCATTTACAGCGGTTATTGAAAGTGAAGAATTTTAAAGCTTCAAATATGAATATGGAAAGGTATTATTTAGTTATGGATCCATATGAATGGACTTTGCAATGCATATCAGATGATGGAAGTCCTATGTTAGATATTTCAGGTGTAGACGGAGATTTAATACCACCAAAGCCTATTAGTATTTTAGTAGAATATGTTGTAAGCATTGGAATAGAGGTAGAACTATTAAAAGCAATGAGATTATTTTGATGGTAATAAGAAATGTAGATTTGCAAAAAAAACTCAATTCAGTGACTTTTTCATTATAGCAAATTGAAGCTCAATGCTTAATTGTAAACTAATAATTCAAACTTGGAGGTATAAAATGGATATAGCAGTTTTATCAGACATTCATGGTAATTACGTAGCTTTAGAGCGTTGCCTTGAATATGCATTTTCAAAAAACATTAGTAACTTTATTTTTCTTGGAGATTATATTGGTGAATTAGCATACCCTGAAAGAACAATGAAAATATTATATGAATTGAATGAAAAATATAAATGTTACTTCATCAAAGGTAACAAGGAGGATTATTGGCTTAATTACCGTGCTGGTGGTGAAAAAGGCTGGAAGGATAACAATTCTGCCAGTGGTTCTTTAATATATACATACAAAGCTCTTACATCAAAAGATTTGGATTTCTTTGAGCAGTTACAGCCAGTACAGGAGATGACTGTTGAGGATATGCCAGCAATAACCCTTTGTCATGGTTCACCTAACAAGGTAAATGAAAAGCTATTACCAGATAATGCGAAGACTATAGAAATCATGAACAATGCTAAAACATCCATAATTTTATGTGGACATACCCATATTCAAAGAAAGATTGTACATAATGAAAAAGTTGTACTAAATCCAGGAGCGATAGGAGTACCTCTTTTTAGTGAAGGAAAGACACAGTTCTTAATATTGCATGGCAATGATATAACCTGGTCAGAGGAATTTGTTAGTCTCGAATATGACTATTTACGGGCAATCAGAGAGCTTCATGAAGTTAAGCTCAATGAACATGCACCCTATTGGTGCTTGGTAACTGAAAATATTCTCCGTGGAGGTAATATATCTCATGGAAAAGTTTTATCAAGAGCAGTGAATTTATGCGTAGAGGAAACTGGTGATTGCGTTTGGCCTGATATACCTGAAAGGTATTGGAAACAGGCAGTAAATGAATTAATAGGCTTATAGAATTAGTGAAGCAGTGCATATCAGATGGATGGATATAGGGGGAAATATGAGTATATATTTAAAGGATATTGATAACCAGAATTGGGAGCAATGCATTATGTTAACTACTAATAAAGAAGGAAAGCATTTTATTTGTGAGGAATTTGTTGCTTCAAATGCTTTATCAATTGCCCAATCAAAAATTCAAAAAGGGTGGATTACAAAGGCAATATATGATGAAGATACTATGATTGGGTTCACAATGTATGGTTTTTGTTATGAAAATAATTTTTATGAGATATGTAGGATTATGATAGATCACAAATATCAGGGAAAAGGTTATGGCAGGAAAGCACTAGGAAAAGTCATTGAAGAAATGAAAAGCTTTAAGGATTGTAATGAGATTTTTTTATCCTTTGATCCAGAAAATCAAATTGGCAAAAAACTTTATGAGAGCTTTAACTTCAAGGCTACAGGTAGAATAATCGATGATGAATTGTTATATAGTTTAAGCTTAAAGTAACTTATGACGTTTTTATACTAAACTTATTGAATATTCCTTAATGACTTATAAAATATTCCATCATTGTGTAAGGAAAGATATCTTTCTTAGGTATATTATATTTATTAGAAAAGTATATAATATGCTTTCGGTGTAGTATAATAAAACATATATATAAATATAAGTATGGTAGGAAAAATTTTAAGAGGTGGGCAATATGAGAAAAAGATTTTTTAAAATATGCGTGCCAATCGGTGCATTTAGTCTTTTTGTTAGCCTTATTTTTAAGAATATGACTGATTTTACTAAAGGATACTTTGAGGGTATGGCAATATCATTCATTACAGTGGGTCTAATATATTATGGTTATTGCTTAATAAAAAGGCAAAGTTCTTACACTAGATAAAACCAGAATATAAAGCTTATTAGTACCTTATGTCTTAACAGGGAGTCTATATTTTTTGAAATTTGGCTTTCTGTTTTTATTTTAGGTTCTCTTAAAGTATTGTGTTTGAAATAAAGTGGGCCATAATAATTAGAATTTATATATGAAGATAATAACAACATTTATTTAACACATACATATAGGGAGCCAAAACTATATACAAGATAGGCAGAAGTATTTTAATTATACATTTTAGAATTTTTCAATCTATAGGCATTTAACTATGCATAGATACACTAAATAATGTCAGCAAAAAGTTATAAGAGGAAGTGAATTTATGAGAATAGGAATTATAGGCCCATCGGAAAATGAGATAGTACCTTTCATTGATAAAATACATAGTAAAAAGGTAAAAGCCTATGCAATGTTAAAGTTTTATAGCGGTAAATATGACAATAAAGATGTGGTAGCACTTTACTGCGGTGTTTGCAAGGTCAATGCAGCTATTGCAACTCAAATACTTATAGACAAGTTTAATATCACCCATGTTATGGTAACTGGTGTTGCAGGAGGCATTGATAGTGTATTGAAGGTTGGAGATACTGTCATTTCAACAGAAATTGCATATCATGATGTTGAGGCTGGTATATTAACAGAGTATCATCCTTGGATGGATAATATATATTTTAAAGCTGATAATACCTTAGTCTATGTATGCAAAAAAGTGGTAGAAGAGAGTGAGTTTAAGCAAAAAGTACTATTTGGAAGAATTGTTACTGGTGAAGCATTTATAAGTGATAGTGGGCGAGAGGATATAATTAAAAAATATAACCCACTATGTGTAGACATGGAAACAGCAAGTATTGCACATGTGTGTTATGTTAATAAGATTCCATTTTTAGCTATAAGGTCAATAACTGACACTGCAGATGAGAGTGGAACAGAAGCCTTTGAAAATAACTGCGTATCTGTTGCAAAGAATTCTATTGAGGTATTAGAAAAATTAATCGAGAAAATTTAGAGAGTAGATATTATGGATTTATTAAGCTTTAAGTGATAATGAGATTGACTTTTGTGCATATAATAATTTAGAGGCAAGTCTAATGATATTGCTTTCAATTAGCAGATAAAAAGCTTTTACATGAATGAAGGATTTTAACTAGATCACTATAGTAACAGACACTTAATTTTAGAATTATTCTTTATCGGCACAGAAATAATATATAATAAAATTGACATAACTTACTTAAATGGTATAATGTTGAATAAAAAAGGAAGTGATTTAAGATGTTTTTAGTCATAGTAGTAAGCTCCATGCAAAGATTTGATATATGAAAAACTTTTGCCTGGAGCCAATATTTAAATATTGAGTTTTTCATATTTGGATAAATCTTTGCATCTTCATTTAGAAACTAAATGTAGATTGGAGCGAAGAGAAGATGAAATATGAAAAAGCAGAAAATATATTGCCCCACAATATAATTGAGCTTCTTCAAAATTATATTGATGGTGGATATATCTATATACCTAGAAAAGATGAAAACAAAAAGTCCTGGGGAGAAAATACTGAAACTAAAATTTATCTTAAAAATAGAGATAAAGAAATATTTAATAAGTACTCTTCTGGAGTGGCTGTTAAAATATTGGCTGAACAGTATTTCTTAACAGAGAGCAGTATTAGAAGAATAATTAGGAAGCAAAAAAATTATGATTAATGATATAAGACATATTTTTCGCAGTTATAGCTATGAAAAGTATGTCTTTTTGCTGTCTTCGAATATGCCATGAATGCTAAAGCTCTCAAAAAGTACAAGAGCTTTAGCCAGATAAACCTACTAATCAAAAGGCCTAGCAGCAGCTTAAGTAACTTTTTTTAAAGCTTTCTCCGGTTACAAACATTACAGAATTATTTATGAACTTGGGCTTTAATCTAGGTGATGATATCATGGTGTTATGGGATACAATGAGGTGGTAAGATATGAGTATTTTAAACATTGAAAACATGAGCCATTCCTTTGGTGATAGAATATTATTTAATAATGTATCTTTTAGACTATTGAAAGGTGAGCATATAGGCCTTGTGGGTGCCAATGGCGAGGGTAAGTCAACCTTTATGAAGCTTATTACAAATCAGATTTTGCCAGACAGCGGCACTATTGATTGGAATAAGAAATATACCATTGGATATATAGATCAACTTGTGGACTTAAAGGAAGGCATAACTGCATTGGAATTTTTAAAGGAAGCTTTTGCTAATCTGTTTGAGGTAGAAAATAAGATTAATGATTTATATATAAAGCTTGGCAATATGGATGAAGAGGAAATGAATAAAGCTCTAAGCAAAATCGCTGTTCTTCAGGAGACTTTAGATAAAAGTGATTTCTATAGTATTTCCTCTAAAATACAGGCAACCTCAGCTGGATTAGGAATAAAGGAGCTTTTAGATAAAGAGGTTTCAGCTTTAAGCGGAGGCCAGAGAACTAAAGTTTTGCTGGTTAAACTACTTTTACAAAAGCCAGATATTTTGTTATTAGATGAGCCAACCAATCATCTAGATGAAGAACATATACAATGGCTAAAAGAATATTTAATAAACTATAAAAACGCATTTATATTAATATCCCATGATAATAGTTTCTTAAATAGTGTGGTGAATGTAGTTTATCATCTTGAACACAAGACTCTATCAAGATACGAGGGAAACTATGAATGTTTTCTAAGACTATATGAAATAAGGAAAGAGCAAAGGCTTATTGAGTATAAGGAACAGCAAAGGGAAATAGAAAAACTTGAGGAGTATATAAGAAAGAATAAGGTGAGAACAGCAACTGCTAAACAAGCTAAATCAAGAGAAAAGAAGCTTGATAAGATTGAAAGAATAGAAATACAAAAGGATATAATAAAGCCTTACTTTGCTTTTAAAACCTTAAGACTTCCTGAAAGTGTAGTATTTCAAACCAAGAACTTAGTTATAGGGTACGACAGCCCATTAAGCAAACCTCTCAATTTGAAAATGAAAAGAGGAGAAAAAATTGCAATAATAGGAGCTAATGGGTTAGGAAAGACAACGCTACTGAAAAGCTTACTTGGTTTACTAGATCCTATAGATGGAGAAGTTAGAATAAGTGATTATAAAAAGGTAGGATATTTTCAGCAGGAACTTGCAGAAGAAAATACTACACAAGTGTTAAATGAAGTTTGGAATCAGTTCCCAGACTTTACCCAAACAGAAGTTAGAAAAGCACTTGCAAGATGTGGACTAACGAGACAGCATATAGACAGCCCAATTAATATATTGAGTGGAGGAGAGCAGGCTAAAGTTAGATTATGCAAGCTAATAAATGAACCTACCAATATATTAGTGTTAGACGAACCTACAAATCATTTAGATATCTACGCAAAGAATGAACTTAAGCGTGCTTTAAAAGAGTATGACGGCAGTATAATCTTAGTTTGCCATGAGCCTGAATTCTACAAGGAGGTTGCTACTGATGTGTGGAACTGTGAAGAATGGGCAACTAGAGGATAGTGAAGCAATTTTTAAGGGAAACCATAGGGCTTCCCTTAACTTGGCTTTTTTGCCTTATGAGCATGGTAAAAACTTTGATTTAGCTAAACCTAGCTATGATATAAGTACGGCTTTTTGAGACATACAGTAAAAGAAGAAAATTTAGTATCCACCCAGATTTTACTAGTTTATATTCGGGAAGTTAGATGGACAAAAAAATCGCTAAAAAGGTAGCTTTAGCAAGCTATTTACTTACTAAGGTTTTAAAAATTTTTCATATCTAATTTGATCCCTATTATCAATAAATACCCTGTCTACCATCTTAAAGCCATTACATTCATAAAAGTTTCTAAGGCGATCTCTAAATGTACCACAGTTCAATCTCAACCATTTAATATTACGCTCTTTGCACATTAATTCAGCAGCTTGTATTAGTTTACTACCATCACCTTTCTTGGCATTATCTCTGCATACAGCTAATTTGTGTAGTATTCCACATTCATTTTCCTTTAAGCTTGCCCAAAATAGCGGGTCATACCATTGCAAAACGTATACTCCAATTAAGTTTCCTTTTTCATAGCATAATTTCATATCTTCCATACGATATTTCTTTAGTAATTGTTCACTTGTTATATCTTCGTATTTCCACATAGGTTGCTTTATAGAGTTAAGCCATGTAGCAGAGTCTTTTAAGACCTTAGAAAAGATATCTATATTATTATGGGTTACATTTACTATATCCAAACCTAATCCTCCCTTTCTATATAATGTATATGAATCGGTTGTTTAAAGTTAGCCTTACTTGGTAATATGCTGGACTTAAATTAATAATTATGTAAGGGCAAAAAGAACAATAAAGTAAATGCTATATTAACAGTATTGCCTTTTCACTTATCTAAGTATAGAAATAAAAATTATAAATCTAATAGTTCAGCAATATTTAATCCAAGAACTTGATCTTTAACGTGACTATCATTAGTTACACTTTCAATGGTTTCTCTGCAGATTAATGGATTACCATATGGAGCATCTGAGCTAAACAAGGTACGTTCTGGTAGAGTCTTTATAGCAAGTGAAACCACAAGGGTTGAAAATGTCGCTGATAAATCTAAAAATAAATTTTTACTTTCCTTAGCTAATTTGATGGTTTCTAACCAATTAGCACCGCCTAAGTGTCCCAATATAACTGGAACTTCTGGAAACTGTTTAGCAAGTAGTGAAATGGCTTTTATGTCATCTATAGCTAAGGGTGAAAATGTATGAATCCATAAAGGAAGATTGTTAAAATCTTTAGCAGCTGAAAAAATTGGTTTTAATAGCTGAACCTGACCTGGAGCTAAGGTGAATTCACCAAGTCCTAGAAATTTATTCCTTATAACTTTATCCTCAATCCAGCTTGAAGTTGCATCTTGGGATAATCCTAGTGGAACTGATCCAAATCCCATGAATTTTGTTGGGTTTTTCTCGATAACTCCAGCCAGTTCTTCAATTGATTTTATTTTAGACTCAATGGCGTTTTGTTTGCCGGATACTATTCCATTTAAAGCTTCCATTTCCTTCTCAAAGGATTCTAAATCATTTGTGGTTTCTGGGTGAACTGATGTTGAAAATAGTATTGTTTTATCAATACCTGCTTCGCTCATCAAAGCTAATTGTTTTTCAGTGGGAACAATAACATGTTGGTGACTGTCGATAATCATATTTATAACCTCTCTTTAAGTATATTCAAGTTAGGTTATTCGAAATCGGATATTGTTCTTTGTAACTGTAATTTAAGCTTCTGTAGTATCTCAATCTGACTTTCAACTTCTGATAATTTAATTTTGTAAGCATTCAAAGCTTTGTCACAAAGTGGCTGTTTGTTAATCATTGATACAGGACATTCAATAATCTGGCCAATCTCATCGGTATTTAATCCAAGTGATAAATAAGTTTGAATTGTTTTTACTCTTTCAATCATAGAATCATGAAAATCACGATAACCATTTTCTAATCTCTCACATTTCAAAAGTCCCTTTGACTCATAGTAGCGCAGTGAACGAACACTTGCACCGGTTTTACTAGACAATTTACTAATATTCAATTTCGATATACCTCTCTTCTAATGAATATTTTAAAGTATGACATTGGTGTTAATGTCAAGCTTTTTGATCTGAAAAATTAATATAACTATAATAGTGCGTTTTTACTTGAATAATTTTACAGTTAAATAACCAAAAGATTAACTAAGCTATTTTTAATGTTTTAAAAATTTCTTCTAGTGACTTTCCGGTAGCGGCAGCTTCGTAGATATATGTTATTTTAGATTTTATTAGAGCTTTCTTGGCTGATTTATATCCAGTATTAAAGTGATATGATTCATTAGAGTATAATTTGCAGTAAGTATAATTTATAGTCATTATTGCAAGATATCTATTGATACTCTTTTCACTTCTTACTTGATATCCGTCTAGTCCTAAGTAAGTTTTACAATCTCTAAAAAATGGCTCAATCGCCCATCGGTCAGTATATTGAGTTAAAATATCTAAGGGAACTAAAGAGTTATCCAATGCTATAAATGTTTTTAGTGAACCGTCTTTATGGAAGGAATCTTTAGGATAGCTTAAAATAATGGTAACATTTTTTCTATCCTTCAAATCTCCAATATAGCTATAAATATAGTATTCTTGATCTTTAACTGTGACAAGGTCAAAGTCATCTATATCGAGTGTTGTTGCAAATTTATGAAGTTTTACTCCGAGCCTTTCATGTCCTTTAGGATAAATTACTCTATTAGTTTTTATAGCTCCTATGTAGCTGTAACCAGCTTTTTCGGAACTATTAAAAATAGCTTTACAACTATACCAACTATCACACAACACATAGCCTTTATTTTCAGGTTTAGGTAGTGATTCAACTAACTTTTGAGTTAGTTCTATTTTACTCATAAAATCCTTATCGTAAATGTCTATTGAATAAGGAAGTACCAAACCATCACAAGAAAGCAATGAAACTAAAATTTGATGACCGTACACTGTTTTACCTTTGAGATGAGAATTATGAAAAGAACATTTTTCAATAATATTTTTAGCCTTTGACGAGGGCTTAGTTTTTTTCAGAAATAGTATCATCTATGATAAAGTATATTGGTTTGTTAGTTTCTTTAGATTTGCTCCAAATTAATTCTACAACTAATTTTTTTAAGGCTTTAATTAAAAAATCTTCATTCCATGAACTGCTTGCTAGAAATCTAGTAATACTGGTTCGATGCCTTTGCGAAGCAAGCTCCGCTATATCGGACATTTTCCCTTTATAGCCTTTTGATAGCATAGCATTTACAATGCTCTCTAGATGCTTTAGTTGTGGTTTTGTTAGGTATAAATCAAAATTTAGTTGTTTAAAGAATTTGTGTATTGATAACTCATCTGATATAATTGTGTTCTGAAACATTTATGCAAATCTCCTTGCTGTAGTTGTTGTGTGGGAACTCAATTATAACAAAGATTTAGCATAAATGTTTTTTTATTTTATTTAGTTGTAAAATTATTCAAGTGTTTTTGCACTATTATAGATATAAAAATTATTATACTGATTATAACATTTATTCAATTTAAACCTATCGGTTATGATAGTATCATGCTTGGAGAGTATAATATGCTTAAATTAATGATAATAACAAAGTAAAAAATGCATATATATGAAAATATAAATGTTCTAATAAAGGTTAAAGCTATATGTACATCGTGATTCAGTAGATGATATAATTACTATACATCATTGTTATATTATGGTATATATTTAAACTTAAAATCTAAATAGTAATTGAAATTTCCTTGGAAATATTTAGAAAATAAACGAGACCTACTTACAACTTTATTGAATTTTACTTGTAGCTATAAGGCTTTTACTTTAAGGTAATTCTACTTGATGGTAAAACTCACACAAAGTATAATAAA
The DNA here is from genome assembly GCF_004015185.1 of Clostridium manihotivorum. Classification (GTDB taxonomy): domain Bacteria; phylum Bacillota; class Clostridia; order Clostridiales; family Clostridiaceae; genus Clostridium_AR; species Clostridium_AR manihotivorum. The sequence continues at coordinate 2,705,665 of NZ_CP025746.1, forward strand.
AAACTTATCTTTTCCATAGTAAATTACAAAGCTTTTTACTAGCTAAGCCTAGTGATTTTAACAGAATAGCCTTCTATAGTAGGGTATAAGTTTAGCTTTAAGGTTTAATATTTCCTAAATAAGTAAAGATATTATAAATTAATATATTGGAGGAGTTTATGAACATACATGAAAAATACAGAAAAATAAGAAGAAGACTTGAATTTGGAGCCTTCGCTATTGCCTTCATTGGGGGAAATATAATAAGTGAGTTTTTGGGATTAACTGGGAAGAAACTACTTTCATCAGACACTGCAATTAACTTTGCTATAATATTAGTGCTTGTCTTCATTTTAAATACTATAGCTGTAAGAATTGCTGACAATTGGTATACTAAAAACGCAGAAAAGTAGAAGGGGGAAGCACATAATTCCAGTGAATTAAGAAGAGAGTATATAACCTATTATAATTTTTTAGCATACCTTTAGAAAAGGAGTATGGTGAAAAAATTACTTGATTTTGATAGCCCACTAGTATAGCAGAACCTTCAAAACCAATTAAATTTAACAATTTTAAACATAAGCAAGGATAGAGGGCATAAATAAAAAAGTATTTTATTCATGCCCTTACTTATTAAACTTTGCAAAAATTTTTCTTTCAATAAATCTTTGATTATTATCCTGCAATAACTTCACATAGGGTCCAATTACGAAAACTTAATTTATGCATGTTCGAAAATTTCTGGTTCTGATGATTTTTGCGACATGCCTAACTTAATAGTTGAAGTTGTAACCATATAAAGATCACTTCAATTCGGAATATATTTTGAAGCTCCTTTTGGTTCTTAAAGGAGCTTTTTAAAATAAATCTATAAATAAGTTTCTCTATCGATTTCTTTATTTCTTAAATCAAAGTTTTCTATTGGTTCAGGTCCTCTCAATACCTTTCGCTTGATATGAAGATCACCGGATTCGTCTGTTCTTATTCTCCATTCAATCAGCTGTATTTTTCCGTCTTCTATTTCAATCCCCTGTATTCCACTTGCTCTAACACAGGAACCGTCATTAAAATAAGGTAGTTCATGGGCCTTTGGAAAGTGTGGCCTATGAGTATGGCCACAGATAATCATGGTTTTATTCTTTTTTATCCAATTTCCATAAATACGTTCGATTTTATGAATTTTCTCTGCGTTTTTCACAGGACTTGCAGGATTTATAAAGCCAACAGAGTGAAGAAATTTCCAAAAGTATCTTACTGTTATCATGTTAAAATGCCATAGTCTATCGTTCATTCTATCACCTTGATGACCGTGGACAGCTAGTATTTCTTGACCTGTATATTTCTGCTTAAAAACTACTGCTTCATATGGAGTTAATCCAGGAAATAATTCTATCTCTTCCTCGTTATACTCATCATAGAATTTATAAAAATTTTTCTCAACAAAGTCCTTATATTTTAAATGTATATTGTGGTTTCCATATAGCATGATAAATCTATTATCATCAAAATATTTCTTTAATAGAGTATATACTTCATCATGAGCTAATCTTATATGTTTAAAGTTGGAGTGTTCCCAAAGTTCGTCTCCATCGCCTAGTTCTACATAAGTAAAGCCATTTCTATAATAGTGCTCCAAGGCGAATAAAAAGATATTTTGATTTTTTGCGAATTCATCGGAGGGTGTACAATCGCCTCTATGACAATCACTAAAAAATATATATTTAGAGTTTTTATCAAAGTATTCTACTTTGGCATTTTTATAAGCTTCTGTTAATCTTTTTTCAGCTAGCCTCTTTTCAGCTATCATAGTACACCTCTCTAAGGATAAATAAAATTTTCTTCTAATAATCGATGGCCAATTGTTAATCTACCCATTCTAATAAGAATATATTTAAATTATTTGGCAAATATCTGTACAATTATACTTCTTTTATATGTTTTATATATCCTTTTTATTAATACTTTTATTTATTACTATCCACTAACTTAAGGAAATTGTCAATATACTTGCAGGTCTTACCTAACTCTTCATCAAGAATCATATGACCGCTATAATGGAATTCAATAATCTCTAAATTTTTTATAGAATCTTTATATTTAAAGATATCTTCATCAGTTAAATTAGAAGGTATAGAGGAATCAGGGTTTGTCCCTCTTAATATTAATACAGGACATTTTATTTTACTTAGTGCCGTATAAAATTCCTTGTAGGTAGATTCGCTTTCTATGCCTTCTAAGGCATGACTAGTAATATAACTTCCCATCTTTGAGCCATTATACTCAGTATTACTCCAAAATTGAGCATATCCTTTTGCAGCTTTACAGTGTATGGCAGGATAATCAATTATAATTATTCCACTAGGCTCACTTAAGTTAGAGGAAATATAGCCAAGCATATATGAAACTCCTTTAGAAAATCCTAAAAATACAGGCCTATTGGTTATCTCATTTTTTAATACTGAACTGAGGTCAGAGGAATGTTGAAGCCAATCAAAACCTGATATTGGAGTACTACTGCTACCACGACCTCTGTAACTAATTGCTATACAATGTCTGCCTAAAAGTCTGCTTATTAATGGTAATGCTCTTGCAGCAGGCTCCCATACACCCATAGATATTATTACTGTGGCTTTGTCATTAACTTTGTTATTAACATAATATTCGATTTCAACTCCATTGTTATCTACTGTCTTTTTTATTAAATTTCCTTCCATAATTAGCTCCTTTATTGCTGGTGAATTTTGGTTGTGATACTATTATAATCAATGAATTAGGTTACTAAAAGTAGGTACTTTTTAGTTTTATGGTTTCTAAAAGGATACTAAGGAAAGGGAGTTTATAATGAGTATAAGTGAAAATATTATGACAATAAGAAATAAAGAATATACATGTACCTTTGAGATAGCAGTGGACTTAATAGGTGGAAAGTGGAAACCACTTATTCTATGGTATTTGGGAAACAAAGGTACAAAGAGATTTAGTGAATTAAAGAAACTTATTCCAAAGGTGACACAAAAGATATTAACCCAGCAATTAAGAGAGTTAGAAGCTGATAAGTTAATTAATAGAAAGGTTTACGCACAAGTTCCTCCAAAGGTTGAATACTCATTGACTGATCTAGGAGAAAAATTAATGCCTGTTTTTAGTTCAATGTGTAAGTGGGGGGAGGATTATTATAAAGAAAGCGTATAAATACTTATTTAAAGATAAATTAAATTTTTCTAAATGGTATTATTCATGCATTAAAAGATTGAATAAGAGCCTTCTTTTGCTAAATTAAGTTAGAGAATAAGGCATAGACATATTGTAAAAGGCTTTATCAGAAGAGTATTAGCCTAAGGAAATTAACTGATATTTTACCTTATAATAATATAGAGTTTATATAGTTGTTATAGTATTTTCTTGTAAATCATTATTGTATGCTACTTTTACAAGGAGATTTCAATGAAAGTTGCATTGTTTTCTGACACTTTTTCACCACAAATAAATGGAGTTACCAATACTTTAGATAAGCTCATTAAATACTTTAATGAGAAAAATATAGAGTATATGGTGTTTGCACCTAAGTATGATGCTAACAGTACAGATAGTAATATTGAAAGATTTTATAGCCTTAGTTTGTTTTTATATCCTGAATGCAGGGTAGCATTTCCCAATATATTTAGGGTATCTAAAGCATTGCTTCAGTTTAAGCCAGATATCATCCATAACATGACAGAGTTCAGTATGGGAGTAGCTGGATTGAATTTTGGTAAAAAGCACAACATCCCCACCATCTCTAACTATACTACTAATTTCTCACAGTACACAGAGTATTACAATTTAGAATTTTTGAAAGAAAGCATATGGAACTACATGAGGTGGTTTCATAATCAAAATAATATAACAACCTGTCCATCAAAGGAAACTGAAAGAATATTGAATGATAATGGTATTAGTAAAACTAAAATATTCTCAAGAGGAGTAGAAGTAGAAAGCTTTAACCCTGATTACAGAAATGAGGAGCTTAGAAAAAGTTTAGGGATTGAAGGAAAAACAGTATTCTTATATGTAGGCAGAATTTCTTTTGAGAAAGACTTGGATGTGTTAAGTGATAGCTACAAAGCAATAAAAGAAAAATACCAAGATGAAGTAGCCTTAATCCTTACAGGAGATGGACCTTATCTAGATAAATGTAAAAATATGTTCTCAGAAGATACTATATTTACAGGATTTAAAAAGGGTAGGGAACTTTCAGAGCTATATGCCTCCAGTGATATTTTCGTTTGTCCATCATCTACAGAAACTTTCGGTAATGTGGTACTAGAAGCCATGGCTTCTGGACTTGTAGTAATTGGAGCAGATGCAGGAGGAGTAGGAGAGATTATAGATAATAGGAATACTGGTATTAAGTTTAAGCCAAAGGACCATAAGGAACTATATGACTGCATGGAAGAGCTTATAGAAAATCAATCTTTTAGGAAATATCTCATTGCTAATGCCTTGGAATACATTAAAAGTAAGTCCTGGGATAGAATAATACAAGAGCTTATTAGTACTTATGAGAAAGTTTTATAGTAGGTATATGGAAGTTTGACTAAGAAAGAGAGGTTTATTAATCTTTTTAATCAAGTCTATTTAGTCATAATTCCTATAATACTTAGGATGGAAAGTATTCACACTATAAAAATCAAAAGTATATTGGTATAATGAATACAGGTGTTTGAATCCTTGTTTGTTTTTTATTTTCCTTACAAATTATAAAGATTAGCAAGGAATTAGGTGAGAGGTTATCTCTCCCCTTTTGCTTTATAATAATACTAAGCATCTAATGAATGACGTTCACCAACCTGGAAGTCATCTGCGTGCTCAAACATGTATTTAACGGTAATTGGATCTTGTCCAGTAAGCTTCTTAAAGTCATCAGTAAAGGAATCCATTTTTCCTAAACGGATTGCTTGAGCAAATGTAACCATACCTTCAGAAGAGAATGGTGCTTCTGAGTCCTTTTTAAAGGTACCATCAGTTGTTCTTGGAACTCCCATTGCATCGAAAATAGCGTAGTTTTCTTCATCAGTGATAGCTTTATAAGTTACATTGTTGCCAGTGGCTGCATTTCCATATGCTACGAAGTCTGCCATTGTCATTAATTCAGCTCCATTGATATTAAGAATAGCTTCATGATAGTCCTTTGATGCTAAGGCATAAGCTACAGCTTTTGCACAGTCTTTACGAGATATATAGGCCATTTTTCCATCACCTTGGCTGTTTTGTAATGGTTGATTCATTTTTACAAAGGTGAAGTAATTTGTTATCATAGCTTCAGCATATTGTGAATTTCTAAGGAAGATAAAGTCTAATCCAACGCTTTTTATGTAAGCTTCAGTATACGCATGGTCAATCTTTTCAATACTTGGATTTGTTTCATCAGCAGCATTTACCAATGAAGTATATATAACTTGTTTTACACCAGCTTTTTTAGCGGCGTCTACAACGTTTTTATGTGCGTTTTGACGTTTCTTACCAACAAAAGGCATTGATATTAAAGCTAATTTATCTGCTCCTGCAAAAGCTTCTTCAAGACCATCGATTACATTGAAGTTGGTTACATGAGTTTCTATGCCTTGTGCTTTATACTCTTCTAAGGATGCTGGATTATATCCACAAAAAATTACTTGATCCTTACCAACTAACTCTAATAAATAATCAGCAGCTTGTTTTCCTAAGTTTCCATCTACTCCAGTTAATAATAGTTTACCCATAATATACAACAAACCTTTCTTTTTACAACTTTATAATATTATGTTATGTTAAAAAATAACTAAAGTCCAATACAAAAAAGCTATGAGCCATTGGGAAAACCAATTTATAGTTGATTTAGGAATAGTTTCAAAGCAGGATTTCTATTGTCCCTTAAGTAGCCAATCTCTATCTTAAAGGTATGGTGAGAGTCTTGAAGAGGGATTAAACGTACTTCATCTCTCATATATGTAAGATTATAATTCTCTGGGAAGAATCCAATTAAGTTATCTGTTACTATGTAAAATAGCTCTGTTTCCACATCATCTGCAGTTCTAAGTATATTAGGTTCATACCCATCCTCTATAGCATTCTCTATCATTAAATAATAAGAATTACCGATAGCTTCTGGACTGAGCATCACAAGAGGGTAACCATAGAGTTCTTCCTTTGATATAGAGGAATTATCATATAGGGGGTGGTGCTTGTACACAACAGCATAATAACTTCCACTATATAAGGTCTTTGTTAAAATATCCTCTTTTCCTTTAAACTCAGAGTCAAAGGCTATTGCGACATCATATATTCCTTTTTGCAGAAATTCTGATACGTCTTTAAGTAAAACTTTATTTAGCTCAATTTTAATATTCGGATTATTTTCTTTAAAGGGTGGTATGAATTTTAATATACTTTTGATATCTGTTACTGCAGCATATTCTATGGCTAAGGTTTGAGTATGATCCCTTTGATAATTTTCCATCTTAGCCTTCATATTATTGTACTGCTTCCAAAGTATAACCGCTTCACCGTAAAATAACCATCTAGCTTCAGTGGGCTCGATAGGAATCTGTTTTCTATCAAAGAGCTGCATGCCAAACTCTTTTTCAATAGATGCAATATGTTGACTAATAGTAGTCTGCGACACATAATTCTTCTTTGCTGTATCAGTAAAATTTCTACATTCCACAAGATCAATAAAATATTTTATCTTTTCAATATTCATGCTAACCTCAACCTGTATTTTAAAATATTTATATAAATTTCAATAATAAAAATTCATAGTAGAATATTACCAAATATATAAATCGCAAATAAGTGCAAAATAATTACAATAATATTTAAAAGGTTGTGATTTATATGGATAATATTTATTCAAATAATACATTAGAATTAAATGAAAAAATTAATGAATTAAAGTCAATTATGAAGGAAACTAAAAATGTACGAATGTATAAAAGATACCTAGTAATATTAAGGCACTTGGAAGGTGCTTCAAATGTTGATATTGCTAAAATGGTTTCTTTAGATCAACATACAGTCGGAGACTACATTAAAAACTACAAAGCTAAAGGATTGCTAGGCTTAGTAATGAAGCATAGTACAGGAGCTCCCAGAAAATTGAGTAAAGACCAAGAAGCCATGATAGTTGAAATTGTAACAAATAAAACTCCTGACGAAGTCGGGTTTGAATCTAGAAAAAACTGGACTATTGAAATAATTAGGCAGTGGGTGATTAAAACATTTTGTATAACCATGAGTCACAGGGGAATCCATGAAATTTTGCATAGATTAAATCTAAGCTATACAAGACCAACCTACGTACTAAAAAAAAGCTGATAAAGAAAAGCAAGAAGAATTTAAGGTAACTTTTGAAGACCTAAAAAAAAACTAATTAATGGGGAGCTAGCGCATCTTCTGTTCGAAGATGAATCCATGATAAGAGACTATCAAGCTATACAGAAAACTTGGTTTAAGAAAGGTCAGCGACGTAAAATCCCAACCTACGGTAAAAATGCTGGAGTAAAATTAATAGGGATATTGGATTATGGTACAGGAAAAGTATATTGTGAAGAGCATGAGAGGTATGATGCAGTTGTATTTGAAAGATTCTTAAAGTGTATACTAGAACAATACCCTACGGGTAAAATCGTAATGATACTAGATAATGCAAGAATACATCATGCAAAACTACTTGAGCCCTTTTTATATGAGAATAAAAATAGATTAGAGTTAGTATTTTTACCACCATATAGTCCAGAACTTAATTTGATAGAGGGGTTATGGGGGTGGCTTAAGTCAAGAATAATTAATAATGCATTCTATCCTACCTTATCTAGGGTAAGCGAAGCAGTGCAAAGGTTTATTACACATATAAATAAAACCCCTACAGAAATCATAGACAGGCTATGCATTAAAATGTAGAAGTTTTATTGAAATATATATATTAAATAAATTATTTAAAGAAAGCTTTCTTATTCTAGTATTAAAGATAGCTAATAGCTAAGTTCACCCTTTAATATGAATAGAAACCTTCATTTTTTAGTACTTTTTGAGCTTATAATAACATAATGATAATGTCAAATCTTATTAAAGTTTTAAAATTATATGTGGACTATCAGAACTCAGAGGAGTCTTGAAAATAAGATCTATTAATGATTTTTAAACATATATGAATTAGTAGCTAAAGTTGAAATATTATACAGTAGCAAACTTAGCTATTTAGGCAAATATAAGCTTACTCATGATTGGGCATAAACAATATAAACTGTACAACTATTGGTAAACAGCAGAAAGTATATAATAATGAAAGTAAAACTAGTACTTTAAGGAAATTATCATAAATCAACTAAGATTACGTATAGGCAACAGATAAATGCTTAAACTTAATATGTATTAATTTATGAAAGGAATGAGAATATGACTATAGATACAAGACTTGGACACACAATAGTTAGAATCATCAAGAATGAAAAGGGTAAAGTAATATCCTATGAACTGGACAATGGAGATGAAATCTCTACTAGCGATGCAGTTGGATTTGCAAAGCAAGGCGTAATAAAAGATGTAGAGATAGTGACTGATAGTACTGGAGAAGACTACCTTAATTGTCTATCAGAAGGAGAAGATGGCGAGAACAATCTACCTCAGACTGAAGTAAGGGACGATAAGGTAGACTTGAAGCAATATTTTCAATAAAGCATTTAGGAAAGAAGCTCTGGATTAAGGGCTTCTTTTGTTATACAGAAGTGAAATCGGTAAATATCATCGACAGTATAATAGAGAGTAGACTAATTTTCAAGATAAAATCACAGAGTTTCTAATCAGATACTTACCAGTTAACTCTAGCAAATAGGTTAGTGTAAAATTTGACATAATTAACAATTTTGTATTTAAGTTCTTAACAAATATTATTATACTTATAATTAAATGTATAAACTATGATAAGTTAAAAGAGGTGTTTTACGTGAATTTTTGTAGTCCAAATGAAAAAATTAAACTGATGAGAAAAAGGTTTATGGTTAATCAATCTGATCTAGAGTTACCAAATATGACGAGAGCTTTCATAAGTATGATGGAGAGTGGAAAAAGAAATGTAAGTAAAGCAAGTTCACAAAAGTTAGTATCGAGATTTAAAGAAATTGCAAGTAAGAAATCTGTAAACCTTGATATTGATGATGAATATTTTTCAAGGCAGCCAGAGGAGGATGCCAGATATTACATAGAGAGAAAATTAGAAGATAATAAAAATGGGCATCAATGTTATGAAAAATTAATAGAAATTGCTGATAGGTTTAATCTAGACGAATCACTAGCTTTATTATATAAGTTAGATGGAGAAGACTATGTAAAAGATAAGGATTATTACAATGGATTTATTAGATATTCTGATGCCCTTGGAAAGTATAAAGAACTTAAAGACGAAAATGAGCAAGCCTATATTTATAAGCAACTTGGTTTATGTAAATTGAAGAGAAGTATTTATGATGAAGCTGTTTATTATTTTAACCAAGCATTATCATATTCATATAAGAATGAAAAGTTAAAGGAAACGTTTTTTTGGGCCAATCATGATCTAGCTTTGGTTTATGTACAGACTAAAGAGTATGATAAATGTTTAAAGGTTTTAGATAAGTCAATATTAAATAAATCTAATAATGCACCTAGAACATTTGTAAGAAATGCTAGATTAGTTAAAGCTAATGTATTAAAGGAACTAAAGAATTATAAAGAAGCAATAGCTGAGTATTTTGCTTTAGTTGATGAATTAGCAGATTCTGATGATATTTTATTATCATACTTGTACAATAATATAGGTGAATATTATTATGAGATTGAGAAATACGACGAAAGTTTAGAATATATATCTAAAGCACAGTTATTAAAAAATAAAGTTGACAAGAAAACATTACCTAATACTTTAAATACTAAGGGCAGAGTTTTATATAAACTTGGTTATGTAGAAGAAAGTATAATGGTATTTCAGTTGGCAATAGATATAGCTGAGGAATTTCAACAATTTAATATGATGTATGAAAATTATAGAGATATTATATCTATATATGAAAAATGCAAAGACTATAATAAAATTAAAGAATTTACAAGTAGATTGGCCAATATGCCGGATTACTTTCTACTAACTAAAAAACAAGGATTTTTATCGGAAGAATAGTAAAAAATAATACAATACAAAGATATAAATTCACCTTATCACTATCTCGCTACTTTTCAATTTTTCATTTAAATACACTATTAAGTTATATAAGTTAATAGCATCCTTACTAAAACTTGCAATATAAAAAATTTATTAAATGACTTAGACCTGCATGGTATAATATGTATATAATATTTGAAAATTGATGAAATACATACTCAGGATGGTGCTACTACATGTTTAAACTTAGTGATATTTATTATCCAATCACAGCCACTCCCTTTAATAGAAACGAAACCTATGTTGAAATAGAGCCTTGCCAAGCTTTAAAGCCATATATACGTTGCTTCTGGGGCACACCAAAACCCTACACAGAAAATCCATCTTTAAAGCTAGAAAGCAGCATTGTGATCCCTGATACCTGCATGGATATTATCTTTGATATTGATATCAGTAAAAATCAGCTTATGGATATATTTTGTGGAATAAATGATACATCTTTTATTACAGAAAAGCAGGAAAGTTCAGCTACAATAGCATGTTTCGCTATCAGGTTTTATTGCTGGGCTGTACCTCTATTTTCTGATGAAGCTATGAATAAGGCACTAAATGCATTTACCGAAACTGAAGTTTATTTTAAGAATCTTAAAAATGCTTTAGAACATATATTGTTAGCTAGCACTAGTATCGTTGATAGGGTAGGAAAGGTACAGGATTATCTTCTTATGAGACTTAACATAAATAAGCAAAATAATAATTTGATGAATGCTGTGTATAAGATACTACAATCAAAGGGTACAGCTAGTATCAGTGAGATTTTGAATTTTACAACTATTAGTCAGAGACAGCTTGAAAGGCTATTTTTAGAATATGTAGGGGTGTCGCCGAAGAAGCTTTCTGGACTTATTCGCTATCAGTATCTTTGGCAGGATATCATAAGAGGTAATAGCATAAGCATTCAAGACTTAGTTTCTAAATATGCTTATGTGGATCAAGCTCATCTGCTTAGAGATTTTAAAAAGTATCATACAATGACTCCAAGAGCTGCCAGAGCTTTTACTTTTAAGAAAAGATGATGTCGTATTTTTACAATACAATGAATGATGCTTTTAATAGAATAGTTTTGAGGTGATAATATGGATAAACTTAGTAAGGAACAATTTGTGCAAATAAGAAATTGGATTTATAGGAATGCAAGGCCCTTGGACCTAGCAAGATGGAGATATCATTTTGAAAAAGGGACTAAAGAAGAGGTATTGGCAGCTTTAGTTGCTTATCAGAATAGTGATGGTGGTTTTGGACATGCGCTTGAAGCTGATAGCTGGAATATAAATTCTACTCCTATTCAAACTTGGTGTGCTACTGAAATTTTGTATGAATTAGAGGTTACTGATAAAAATAATAAAATAGTTAAAGGTATATTAAAATATCTGGATAGCAAACAGGATTTTAAGAAGGGGTACTGGCTTGCAGCAACACCTAGTAATAATGACTATCCCCATGCACCCTGGTGGACTTATGGAGAAAATGTAATTGAAAACTGGGGTTACAATCCTACGATAGCTCTCGTTGGTTTTATTTTATACTTTGAAGATAAGGAAACAAAGCTTTATAAATTGGCACTTGAAATAGCAGAAAAAGCAGTTGATTTATTTTTAAATACTGATAATGTAGAAAGCATGCACCAAATAGCTTGCTTTATTAGATTTTATGAGTATTGTAGAAAGGCTGGAGTAACTGAACTTTTCAACACTGATATGATGCTTGATAGGTTAAAGCAAAAGGTGAAAGTAACAATTGGCCAAGATAAAGAAGCTTGGAAGGATACTTATTTGTGTAAGCCTTCACAATTTATGGTCACCCCTAAAAGCGTTTTCTACATGGACAATAAGGAACTTTCGGATTACGAGGTTAGTTTTATTATAGATACCTTGAGCTCAGAAGGTACCTGGTCAATAACCTGGGACTGGGCTGATTATCCTGAACAGTGGGCAATAAGCAAAAACTGGTGGAAGGCTAATGTGATTTTGAAAAACTTAATGTATCTTAAAGACTTTAACTGCTTATAGAAAACATAACTTTTGATTAAATATATGCAATATAGCAACAATATAAATTATTAACGTTTGAACTATATTTTGAGGAGAGATTTTTATGGATAATATTAAAATAGGACAGGCTACTGAAGTTGTTCAATCATTTATGATGATTAGCAAAGCCTTAGCAAAATACACACAGCAAAATGCAGCTAATTTAGGGTTAACATTGCAGCAGATAGGTATATTGAATACTGTTTATGCTACTCCACTAATATCCTTTGAACAGATAACGGAACAATTGTTAATTTCTGAAAGTGTAGCTACTATTAGTATTGAAGAACTTATTAAACTTGGTTTAGTTGAACAAAAATCCTCTCAAGAAGATATTAGTGAAAATAACTTTAGTATAACTGATAAAGGTAAAGAAATATCAAAGAAATCAATTCAAAACCCTAGCTCATACTTAGCTATGGCTTCAGCACTAGAAAAGTTATCAGCAAAGGATATAGATACATTACTTCGTATCCATAAGGAAATTTGTAATGTTCTATAATTAAATGCATAAATCAGAATGAAAATATATTTTCAAAGGAAATGGTACACCTTTAAAAGTTTTGGAGGAAGTAATAATGAAAAAAGTTAGCTTAAAGCCTATAGCAGCATGGATTCATAGAAATGCAAGGGAACTTGAGGTTGCAATATGGAAATTTCATTTTGAGAATGGAACAAAAGAAGATGTTATTAATGCATTAATATATTATCAAAACGAAGATGGTGGATTTGGAAATGCAATTGATCCTGATAACTGGGATGTAAATTCATCGCCCTACGCTACACTATTTGCCTTAAACATACTTAAAGACATTGAATTTGATGATATGCAGCACCCAATCTATCTAGGTATAAAAAAATATATCGATACTGAGTTGAACTTCCCAGAAGGTTGCACCTTTACTGTCATTACCAATAGAAATTATCCACATGCTAGTTTTCATAATTATGATGAAAACTATAATAAAATAGAAAGTACAGGGGTCATTTTAGGGTTCTCCTCATTTATTATAGATCATTATCGTGATTCAAAAACATATCCTGCTGTGATGGAACTTATGGAGAAAATGATAGAAAAATTATTTAGTGACGAGCATGGAGATATGGGGCCAACAGGTTATATTTCCCTAGTAAATTCTATGAAACAAGCACAGCTTGAAGGCTACGACTATGATAAATTAGAACTACGACTTAAGGAGTTAGTCAATGGTTCTATTCAAAGAAATCCAGAGCAGTGGTGCTATTATGGATATAGACCATCAGATTATATAAAATCGAAGGATAGTATTTTTTACCAAGGCAATGAAGAAATCATTAATGTAGAATTAGATTTCCTACATGACACTTTACCTCAAAATGATGTTTGGCCAATTTCTTGGTCCTGGTTTGAAAATAACGATAAATATCCTAAGGAAGCAGTAATCAGTTTAAATTGGTGGAAAGCTACCAAGGCCATTGAAAGAGCAAGGTTTTTAAAAAGTTTTATGAGAATTCAATAGTTACTAATTTAAGTTTAATTATAAAAACATATGGAATACAAGGTTTTCCTTGTACTCATTAGGACATGAAATATGAAAGAAACTCACTGAAGTATGTTCTAGTGAGGTTTTTTTAGTGGTATAATATGTATTGACAGTAATCTGCTAACAATATAATGTACTTAAGCCTTAAAATAAAGTAATAATTGAATGGTTTAAGTGTAATTCTTAAGGAGTAATATTAATGGATTATAAAGATGTATTAGCAATAGTAATTTTGATTGTAGTTTTAGTTGTTTCTTTTAAGTTTTATCCAAACAGTAAATTAGGTGTGTTAACAAACTATATAAATTCATTTTTTACTGGTAAATCAAAATGATAGCATTAATGGCAATGGAGCTTTGTACTGATAAAAAGAGATATGTGTAAGACATCTAGAATTAACTTTAAACTGTTTAATAATTTCAACACATCATATTAACCGAGCCTAGCATTAAAAGATAAAGGGGATTTTATATAATATGATTTTTTTAAATCTGATAAGTATAATAATAATTTTTTTCCTTATAATTTCAATAATTATGAGGAAGTTAAAAAGATTCAAGTTTAATTTAACTATACTATTACTATCAGTACTTCCGGCATCAGTATGCTTTATAGTAGTTAATCTAGCGTATTCATTGTTTGCTATTATATTTACGCCACATAATTTTATGGACAACTTAGGCTTAATGATATTCTGCATTTTAGTAGGCATAATATATATCCTCTTAATTGCGGATATGAATATTTTTTCATATTCAAGGCTTAAGAAAGTTGGAAATAGTAGTAATTCAGTAGAGTTAAGCAGAATTGATAAAGGATTAGGGCTGACAAAGGTTGGTATTTATCTCACTATAATAAACATAATATATGCTGTTTTAGCAGCATTGATGCTTTATAGCATGAGAGTACAAGTAGCGTATATTTTGATATGTTTTTTGGCGTTGTCGTTTTTACCTGGAGCAATACTTTTAACCTTTCCATTAGCAGCCTATGTATCAATAATAATAGGAGTCATCATTTCTATATTGGCATTGGTGAACTACCTATTTATCCTAAACGGAACTGTAAGGCTAATAATTGCCTCCAAGGTAATTCGAGAAAAGACGGCTATGTATCTATTTTTATCGTTAATTCCAATAGTAAATTTATTTAGTTCTCTAGCACTTTGCAAAAAAGCAAAGCAGTTACTAAAAGAAAACAATCTAAAAGTGGGAGTGTTTGGAGCAAAGTTTAAAGAAATTTAGTTTTTTGTAGAGACTTCAACGAATTGATGACAACATTTTTTAAATACATTCATATAGGTAGTAAAGATTGTTTCAATATCTATCCTATTGACAAGATAAACTCTTTTTTAGAAGGATAAATTATATAGATTTATAAAATAAAGCTTAGACGAGTTATCTAAGCTTTATTTTTATACAAAAATGATAATTTTATTTCAAAGTGAATAAAATAATATTTTTTTACCAAAACTAAACCTTGTTTTAATTTAAAATTAACATTATTTCTTTATATTGAAATTGTGGAAGCAAAGAAAATATGTTGGAGGGGTTAGTTTATGAAAAGAGGAGTTTTATCAAAAAGAACAATGATATCCATAGCTGCAATGCTAATCATAAGTTCGGCAGTCACAGGTTGTGGAAGTGAAAAAGCTTCAAAGGAAACTATTAATCAACAAAAGAGCACCAGTACTTCTAAAACGGAGTCAGTAGATCAGTTGTATGAACAAGCTAAGAAAGAAGGCAAGGTAGTAGTTTACTCAACTTCTGCTCGTGCCAATGATGCAAAGAAGTCTTTCGAAAAAAAATACCCTGGAGTTAAGGTAGAGGTTAGTAAACTTAAGTCTGATGAAATGATGAACAAGGTTACTAGTGAAGAGGATGCGGGAACTTACAATCCAGATGTGATTATAACTAAAGAGGTAAGCGGTGCTGTGGAAGAAGAGATGGTAAAGCAAGGCCGTTATATAAAGTATTTGCCTGAGGATATAGCTTCTCATGTGGATGAGCCTTTCAAAACAAAATCTCCAGCTTACGCTAACTACATAGAGTTTAGAACTGTATTTTACAATACAGATGATTTCAAAGAAGCTCCTATAAAAAATTGGTGGGACTTGACTACTGCTGAATGGAAAGGAAAAGTTTATGCTGTAGATCCACTAAGTTCACCGGCCTTTATGGATTTGTATACAACAATGGTTATTAACAGTGATGATATGGCAAAGGCTTATAAAGAGAAGTTTGGTAAAGATATAACCTTAAATGGCACTGAAAATGCAGGCTATGAATTCATAAAAGAATTATTTCAAAATGGATTAGTAGCACTTAAGGGCAGCGATGATGTACTTGATGCAATTTCAAAGTCTGGCAATAAGGCAGTAGGCATATCTGTATCAGGAGATATGAGTAAAATAAAGGAGAAGAATTGGCATGTAAATGCAATTTATGATATAAAGCCAAAGACTTCTGTACCAGACCCAGGTTATTTGTATTTAGCTAAGAATGCACCTCATGAAAGTGCAGGAAAGTTATTTACTCGTTGGATTATGGGAGAAGCTGATGGAAAAGCAGCTGGTGCAGATCAATTCAATACAATTGGCTCTTGGGTGCCAAGGAATGATGTTCAATCAAAAAATGATATAAAATTTGAAGATTTAAAGCTTTGGGATTTTGACGGAGAAAAGCTATATAAAACAGCACCTAAGGTAAGAGATTTCTGGATTAAGCAAAAATAAAGCTATTTAAATATGTATCACTTCCATTAGTAATTTATTTTCAAAACTTCTCTGGTTTCACAGTGGATAAGTTGAAAATATGAAGCTTACTAAGAAGTGGTACATCTATTAATGAAGTAGTATGGCAACATAACAAGCTTATCTGAGTTTTTTATTATTAAGATCAATATAAAAGTTTTGTTAGCTAAGCTTAGTAATAAAATGGTTTAGAACAGCTTGTTATAATATACGTTACATAAATATAGCATGGGGAGGATAGTATCTTGAAGGTCCGAACAAGAAATAAAATAATCAACTATTTGAGCAGTCCCATAAATATAGTTTCTTTAATAGCCCTGAGTTTTCTTGCTTATACCATACTCATTCCATTTTTTAAGATAGTTTTATCTACTTTTCAATGGAAGCAGGAAGATGTACGTTTAGTAGCAGGGGCCATTCCTGGTGAGTTTACCTTTTATCATTGGCTCAGAGTTATATATAGTGATGTAAGCAAAGCTTTATTTTATAAACCACTAATTAATTCTATTGGTATAGGCTTAGTGGTAGCTTTGATTTCCATGGTAATTGGCTCAGGTCTTGCCTGGATAGTAAGTCGTACTGATATTCACTTTAAGAAGCTGATAGGATTCTTAGTCATAATTCCTTATTTATTTCCATCTTGGGTAATTTCCATGGCCTGGCTAACTATTTTCAAAAACTCAAAAATTGGAGGAAGCATAGGGATTATTCAAGGGCTATTTCACATAAATCCTCCGGATTATATATCCTATGGTTTTGTGCCTATAGTTGCATCCTTAAGCATACATGACAGCATATATTTTTATCTCATAGTTGGTGCTGCATTAAGCTCTATGAGCAGTCAGCTTGAAGAAGCTGCTAGGGTTTCTGGAGCAGGAAGAATTCATATATTGAAAAAAATAGTTTTTCCTATGGTTTTGCCATCTATTCTTTCTGCCTTTATACTTATCTTCAGCAAGGCAATAAGCTCTTTTGCAGTACCAGAGCTTTTAGGTGCACCAGTGAAGTTTTATACTATTTCAACCATGTTATATAGCAGTATGCGCTCAAGGATGGTAACAGAGGCCAATGTTCTAAGCTTAATATTAATAGTGATTTCAATGCTGGCCATAGCTATTAACCAAAAGCTTGTAGGTAAGAAGAAAAGTTATGCTACAGTTACAGGAAAGGCTACGGTGCAAAGACTCGTTCCTTTAGGTAAAGGGAGAAGATTAATTTCTATAGCGATATTAGTATTTCTTTTTTTGATTTCTATAGTGCCTTTGATATTTATATTACTTCAAACCTTTCTACTTAGAGATGGTGTGATAAGCTTAAGTAATCTAACCCTACATTACTGGATAGGGGATTCCATATACGATATCAATACAGGAGAACCTGGAATCTTTAAAAACGAAACCTTTTTGGTAGGTTTAAAAAACTCCTTAGAAATAGCGATTATTTCAGCTGTAATAGCTGCAGTTATAGGACTTATATTAGGATATGTTACTGCAAGGGGAAAGGGAGGCAGGTTATCGAAATGTATAGATAAGATATCCTTTATACCCTATCTTATACCTGGAATTTCCTTGTCATCAATATATATTGTGATGTTTGCGAAGCCTACCTTTATCCTGCCAGCACTGTATGGAACATTAGCCTTAATCATATTAATCACTGTGGTTAAAGAACTTCCTTTTACTACTAGAGTGGGAAGTAGTGCTATACTTCAAATTGGAGAAGAGCTTGAGGAGGTGGCCAAAATCAGTGGTGCTAGCTGGTTTACTAGGTTTAAAAAAGTAATATTGCCTTTAAACAAGAAAAGCATATTTACCAGCTTTCTTTTAGTATTCATTGGGGCCATGAAAGAGATGGAGCTAATAGTATTATTAGTTACACCAAAAACAGAAACCTTAACCACTTTGAATTTTTATTATACTCAAAAAAGCTTTACCCAGCTGACAAACGCAATATTGGTATTTACCATATTCATAATTCTCATGGTATATCTTATAGCTACGGTTTTTGGAAAAGTGGAATTAACGAAAGGAATTGGTCGTTAAGATGAGCAGTATTCAGTTAAAAAACATAAGTAAATATTTTGACAATAATAAGGTGATTAAAAACATAGATTTGAATATAGAGGATGGAGAGTTTATGACTTTTCTTGGACCATCTGGTTGTGGGAAGACTACAACCTTAAGAATAATAGCAGGCTTAGAGAATCCAGAGGAAGGAAAGATCTTTTTTGATGATAAGGAAGTAGATAACGGGGAAAATAGCTATCATCTAGATTCCTCAAAGAGAGATCTGAGCTTAGTGTTTCAAAGCTATGCCCTTTGGCCTCATATGACGGTATATGAAAATATAGCCTTTGGTCTCAAGATAAAAAAGATTCCCAAAGCAGAAATAAAAAGTTTAGCTCTAGAGGTCTTAAAGAAAATGCAGATTGAAAGTTTAAGTGAAAGATATCCAACAGAATTATCCGGTGGACAGCAACAGAGAGTTGCCATAGCTAGAGCTATTGTTACTAAGCCAAAGGTATTGTTAATGGATGAGCCACTTTCCAACTTGGATGCAAAGCTTAGAGTTGAAATGAGAAATGAATTAAAAAGACTTCATAGGGAGTTAAAAACTACAATTATATATGTTACTCACGATCAGCACGAGGCCTTGACCTTATCTACCAAGGTAGCAGTTTTTATGAATGGACAAATAGCACAGGTTGCAAAGCCAAGGGAGTTATATAAGAACCCTTGCAATATCCAGGTGGCAGAGTTCATAGGTAATTCATCTTTAAACATAATAGATGGGATTTATGAAGAGGCTGAAGGTTATGGAGTTATAAAATCTAGCTTTGGAACTCTTAGTATTCTAGCTTTAGAAAGTTCTCAAAGGCAAGTGATACTAACCATAAAGCCAGAAGACATAAAAATACATAAGAAAGCTAAAAGTAATTGTCTTAGCGCCACTGTAGTTGCAGTGTTTCCAGCAGGACCACAAACTCAAGTACAGCTAATGGTTGGGCAACAGCTTATAACAGCCTTAGTTGTTGGTGAGAAGGAGTATGAAGTTGATTCAAACTTATGGATATCATATAAGCAAAATAAAGTAAATATTTATGATAAAGAATCAGGAAAATTATTAAACGTTATGATTAAAGGAGAAAAAGTATGAAGATAGATTTTCATTCACACGTTAAGTTATCTAAGAAAACAGCATTTGACATAGAAAATTTTAAGGAATTGATTAAAGAAGCAAGAGAGGAGGGCTTAACAGCTATTGCTATTACAGAACACTTTAATACCACTAACTTTCCAGCAGTTTATGATACCTTAGATCAGTATTATGAATATACAAATGATTACTATGATGTTGACGGTTTTAAAGCCTTTACTGGCATGGAGGTGGATGTAGCAGAAGAGGCCCATGTTTTGGTGATTGGGAACCTAAAGGACATAAGGATGCTAAGAGAGGCTTTAAATGGTTATGACACAAAGGGTAACTTTATTGCTCTTGAAAAATTGTTTGAATTGTGTAGACCATATGATATTCTGATTATAGGCTCTCATCCCTTTAGAGAAGATCATCCTCTATACAAGGCAGCTCCAGAACTATTAAATAAATTCCATGGCTTTGATTTAAATGGAAAAGATTTGTATGTCTATGGAGTAGAGGAAATGACTAGTATGGTAAAGAACTTGGGCGAGAAGCATAAGGTTCCAGTAGTTGCAGGCAGCGATACTCATCAATACTTGCAAATAGGAAGTGTTATGACTGTGTTTGAAAAGGAATGTAATACAGTTAAAGAGATAAAAGAGGAAATAGGTGCAGAAAGATATTCCTTATTTATTTCTCCTAATTTAAGAATAAAAATAAAGGCTGCAACCATGATTAAAAGCCTTTTAAAAAAGCAACTCGAAGCTCTTTAATGTTGGAGGAAGTTTATGATAGAACTAAACTTTTCAGATAAAAAGTTTACTAAAAATCACAAGAAAATCGCAAATTATATCATGCAGAATGTAGAGCTAATTCCCTACATGGTAGAAAAAGATCTAGCTGACAAGTGTAAGGTAAGTGTTTCTTCAGTATCTCGATTTTGGGAGGCAATAGGTTTTAAAAACTTCAAGGAATTTAAGGAATACTTAAAAGGACAAAGTTCTGTTTCTCCTGCTACAAAGATTGAAATTGCCTTTGAAAAGATGGATAGTTACAATATGTTATCAGAAGCTATAATGGCAGGCTCAAACTATTTAAAGCAGACTGTAGATAAATTAGACAGTGAGGATTTTCAAAATATAGTAGAAGCTATAGATAAATGCAGGATGCTGCATCTTTATGGCACAGGACCAGCTATTTCTTTAACCTCTTTACTAGAATTTAGATTAAAGCGCTTTGGAATAGAGGTAAAACAGTTAACAAGTAGTGGACATGAACTTTATGAAGATTTACTTCACATAAAGCCCGAAGATACAATATTGATCTTTGGCTTTGTTCACGAATCGCCAGAAATAAAGGTGTTATTTGATCTAGCAGAAAAGATAAGCTGCAAGACAATTTTAATAACAGATCTAATGGTAAGCTCTATGCTTGACAAGGCAACCTTTAAGTTATATTCCGCTAGAGGAGAACTTTGGGAGTTTCACTCCATGCTAGCACCACTAGCCTTAATTGAAAGCATAATTGTAGCTGTAGGTAAGGAGCGAAAAGAGCAGTCTTTAGTTAACTTAGAAAGGCTTCAAGAGCTTAGAAATACCTATCAAAAGCTACTGCCTAAGAAGGTTTAAACATAGCCTAAGTCTAGAATAGGTGTGCAGATGCAAATTGATTATTTTAGGAAAGCACTTAGATGTCACTAATAATTATGAATGTAGAAAGGGATGCTATAATGTTAGCTTATAAATCAAGTATGGTATTTTACTTGTAAATTATAAGGTACTGTAAGTAATAGTAGGCTGTTATCATAAAGTGATTAATGAAGCTAAAATAAAAAGCAGAATAATGCTAACTAATAAGAGTATTAGTTGACATTATTCTGCTAAAAAATTTGTGTTTTATGCAATGTTCAAACCACTACGGATTTTCTTTAAAATAAACTCTTTTTGTCTTTCTGAACTTCCTCCGCCTAACTTGGAAGCTAACATTGGTATTATAAAAGCATCAATATTAGTCAAATCTAAATTGGATAGACGACTATATTCATTTAAGAATATATCAATCATACTTTGGTTGTTCTTACTAATAAACTCTATAATGTAAGCAGGAGTATCCGGTGGTAGCTCACCATATTCAAACATAAGAATATATTCGGCAAGATCATATAGGGGATGTCCATTAACACAGCTAACCCAATCAATAAGACGGGTAGTATCATTGGTTTTTATAATATTACCTGGATTTGGGTCACCATGACAGACATAATCTCCTTGCGGTAAGGCATCAATCATATTTTTTACATAGTCTTTCTCTTCTGAGGTCAAGTATGTATTATTTTCTACCATTCTAGTCATTGAGCTACTCATTGTATCCATTAAGTCAGCCTTAGTACAATGTAAGTTGTATAACAGACGAGCTGTTTCCTTTATTACATAGTTCATTTCAGGTGACTGATTCACTTCGTTTCCAGTAATCTCTCTTCCTTCAAAGTTAATTATAAACTGATACATACAGTCCATGAAAGAAGTTCCATCAATACGTTCCATCACAATACCATATCGTCCATCATGCTCAATCATCTCGTAAACTTTAGGAGCAGGTAGCCCTTGATCACCAGCATTCTTAGTTTTTTCAAACTCCCACACTACATTATCTTTGAGATAACCTTCATAGTACAACTTTACAATTTTATCTTCAGTATATGCGTATACTTCACTGGAGCCACCGCTTCCTAATAATTCTCCTAATATCATTGTCTATCCCTCGATTCAATTAGTAGTAAAACACTTATTGGTATATAATTCTCATAAATGGAAATTAATAATATTATATACTAAATTAATTATGCTTTCAATTAGGTCTTATTACAGTTTTTAGATAGTTATAGAATATAATGACAAAGATATCTTCTGCTAATGTATATAAGTGGAAATTTCATGTATAATGTATATATTACATATTAGTAAAATACTGTGAATTGAGTATGCGGAAAATAATTGTAGAAGGTGAAAATATGATAAAACTGCGTTACCCATTAATTTCTGATGCAGAAGCTTTTTTTAGAATACTGACAGAGGGAAAGTTTGAATACTATTATGCTACAATTCCTGAAAGTATTGATTTAGAGAGAAAGTGGCTTGAAAGAAGAGAGCACAAAAGAAAAAACAATTTAGAATATAATTTTTCTATTATATATAATAATATTTTAGTTGGTGGCTGTGAAATAAGGATTGATAAGGAAAATTCCCACGTTGGAGAGTTGGGATACTTTGTAGATAGAGAATATTTTAATAAAAGAATCGCAACTGAAGCAGTAAAAGCATTAGAGAAAATTGCATTTGAAGAGCTTAAATTAGTAAGACTTGAGATTAGGATGGACCCCAGAAATAAAGCAAGTGAAAAAGTGGCAATAAAAAATAACTTCGAAAAAGAAGGGCTACTAAAAAAGGTTGTTAAGTTCCAGAATGGTTATTTTGACAATATAATATATGCAAAAGTTAAATAAACTTATATGGATTTAATCTGGAAAAATAATCTGATTTTAACTGAAAAGCTACTATGCAACTACTTTGATTCAACATAATTTTAAGCATGGACAAGAATATAAAATGCTAAAGTAATAAATAAATTAAAAACACTTTAAGAGAGGAGAAAAAGACATGGTATATAAAGAAAATGTTTTACAATACAGTGACTATTATGAGTTAAGAGAAAGTGTAAGATGGAAGAATTTTTTAAGAGCACAAGCAGAACAAGCAATTAAAAATAGTATATATACTGTTGTTGCATTTAAGGATGAGCAACCAATTGGTATGGGACGATTAATTGGAGATGGAATATATTACACAGTTGTGGATGTGGTTATAAAGCCTGAGTATCAAGGAAAAGGCATTGGGAAAAACATAATTAATATGATATTAAAGCATGCAGATAGCATTACTACAATAGGAGGACGAGCTACCGTTCAACTTATTGCTGCAAAGGGCAAAGAGCCCTTTTATGAAAAAATGGGATTTCAGAAGATTCCAGATGATTCTTCAGGTTATGGTATGAGAAAGCTTATATTGAAATGAAATTTAAGTGGCAAGATATGATTTAATTAAAATGATTATTTACTAAGTTAATATTATTGAATAGTGAGGAGAATATGAAATGAAAAAAGTTATTCCATTCATACTACCGATATTCAGAAGCCTTTTATTTATTATAGTTGGATTATTATTTGCAATAGCAACCAATCAAACCTTGGAGCAAGCAAGCCAATGGTGGTCAGTTATATGTACCATTTGCAATATTATTACTATTGTTGTATTAATGGCAGTATGTAGAAGTGAAGGCACTACATATAAAAAATTGATTTTTAACAAAGGTAGGCAAGGAAATCTGAAGCATACTTTATTGATTGTTGTAGCAATGCTTATATTAGGGTTGGGAGGAATGTATGGATTTGCATTTATGATTTATGGTTATGTGCCAGTGACAATGATACATCCACTTCCTGTTTGGTTCTCAATAATAAATGTTATACTTTTGCCACTTACCGTTGTATTTGCTGAACTACCTTTGTATTTAGGCTATGCACTAAACAGAATTGAAAAAATTACAGGTAATAAAATATTAGCAGTTGTGTATACAGTATTTTTCTATGGGTTACAACATAGTTTTATTCCACTTCTATATGATTATAAGCATATCTTGTTTAGATTTTTGTCATTCTTGCCTTTGATCTTGGTATTGGTGATTATTTATTATAAAAATAGAAAATTACAGCCATTGATGATAGGACACGCTGTTTTAGATTTTGCAACAAGTATTCAAATCTTAATGACTTCTATATCTCCAGCATTATTTGAAACCATGAAAGCAATGAGCAAGTAGCACTCTTATAAATTGAAGAGTGGCCAAATCCAGAGATGCTCTTATTTAATAATGGATACATTACAAATATTGGTTAACAATATAACAGGTATAAGCTTTAGTCATATTGTAAAGAGGTGAGAAGTGCTTTGGAAAATGTAATATATAGCATAGGTGTAGATATTGGAACTTCAACTACTGAAATTATCTTAAGCAAGCTAAAGCTCAAAAACATCATAGGAGCTTCCTTAGTCCAAGAGACCATTATTGAAAGCAAGGAAGTTATATATAAAAGTCCCATTGAGTTTACACCTCTTTTAGATACTGTGACCATAGATTTTGAAAAAATAAAAGTGATGGTAGAGGAAGCAATTAAACAAAGTGGTGTAGAGAAAAATAGTATTTCTACTGGAGCTGTGATTATCACAGGTGAAACTGCTAGGAAGGAAAATGCTAGAGAGGTATCGGAAAAGCTCTCTGAATACTTAGGAAGCTTTGTTGTAGCCACAGCTGGACCTAAGCTTGAAGCACTGCTTGCTGGACAAGGGGCAGGAGCCTCAGAGTTGTCTAAGAAGCTCAATAAGAAGGTAATAAATCTTGATATTGGAGGAGGAACAACAAACGTAGCAGTTTTCAATTGTGGCAGCTGCGAAGAGACCTTTGCTTTAGATATTGGTGGCAGACTTATTAGATTTGACCATGAAGGAAAGGTTATTTATATTTCTGAAAGAATTGAATTTCTCTTAAAGCTTATGAATCTAGACATAAAACTTGGAGAGCAGATAAGCTTACTGGAGCTTAAAGCTTTGTGCTTAAAGTTGGTCCAGTGCTTACTAGAAGCTTCTTGCTTAAGTGAATTAACCAAGGAAACAAAGCGATTATTCATAACTGAAGAGCCTAAGGTGTTTACAGCTGATGTTATAAGCTTTTCTGGAGGGGTTGCAGAATATATAGGGACGAGTATTGAAGTCACCAGGTTTGAAGATTTAGCAATATACAAGGACATAGGACCACTTTTAGGTATATGCATAAGTGAAGCTTTTAATAAATATAAAGACAAAATCATACTGCCCAAGGAAAGAATAAGGGCAACGGTTATAGGAGCAGGAAATCACTCATTAACCATAAGCGGAAGTACGATTGCCTTTGATAAAAGTATATTACCTATTAAGAATATACCTATAATTAAACCTTTTACTGCCGAAGAGAATATAAACAAAATATTTTCTCAGGGAAAGAAACAGCTTAGTCTTTATGAAAATACTACAGTAGCATTTTCCTTAATAGGGCCTAAGAGTCCAAGCTATAAGGAACTAAAAGTAATTTCTGAGGAAATTATAAAGCTCTATAAAGAAATAGATGGGCCAATAATTGTAATACTAGAAAATGACTTTGCAAAAGCCTTAGGGCAGATAGTTTCTTTGATGCTTAAAGATAAAAGACAAATTATATGCCTAGATAAAATCTCTACAAAAAATGGAGATTACATAGATATAGGACTACCCATAGGTAATGCTATTCCAGTAGTTATTAAGACGCTGGTTTATAAAGATGTGGCACTTCAATCCTTAGACTCAAAATAATGCTTTCAGATAATTTACGAAGCTGTATTTTGATAGATTTAATTTAGAGATATAGGGAACCAACTTCAACTACTAATTTATACATGCAAAAAAATCCCAAGAAGGCGGGATTTTATAACAAGTATAAATTAATTTTTCATAAAGATTCCCTATAGTATAGGTATCCAACTTAAACTATTAATTTATGCATGCCTGATGATCCCCAGAAGCCGGGATTATCAAACATGTATAAATTAAGTTTTCGTAAAGGATACCTATAAGATACAAAATCAACCCTAAAATCATTTTTAAGACTCCTTTACTTTTAGAGAGGAGAATTTGAAAATACCATTTTAAATAATTACTAAAGCAAAGGAGGATTTAATATGCAATTAGATATAAAGAAGATTAACCTTGAGAACGTAAAACAAATCACAAAATGGGTGTATGAAGCACCGTATTCAATATATAGCATGGATAAAAGTGAAGAGTGTGTAAGAGAACTTCTTAAGGGAGATTATTATACAGTTTTTGATAGTGAAAATAATATTATAGGGTACTGTTGTTTTGGGGAAGATGCTCAGGTTCCAATAGGAAATATCTTTGGAGCTTATGATTGCAAGGATTATACTGATGTTGGTTTAGGGATGAAGCCTGATTTGTGCGGCTGTGGACTAGGTGTTGGATTCCTTAAGGCTATCCTAGATTTTGCTAAAGATGAATTTGCAGCAAAGGCCTTTAGACTAACTGTAGCAGATTTTAACAGCAGAGCAGTAAAAGTATATGAAAGAACTGGCTTTAAAAAAGTTAGTTCTTTTGAGAGAAGCTCTAAGTTTGGTAATATTGGATTCTCAGTTATGATTCTTGATTAGGCTGGAACTATCTTTGAACTTCATAAGCTTATAAGAAAATGTAAAGATTGCTTATTAAAGAATCCAATGACATAGAGTTTTACCATGTATTAATTATTATTCGTATAGTACATATATTTAATTGAAGTTAAAAGCGGTTATAAGGGGGCATACAACAGTTTTAAAACACCTACTAAAACCCACTAAAATATATTGGAATATTGTTAGTTTTATGTTGTCATAATATGTGTAAAGAGGTGATAGCATGAAGTATTATACAAT
This sequence comes from Clostridium manihotivorum, assembly GCF_004015185.1. Taxonomy (GTDB): domain Bacteria; phylum Bacillota; class Clostridia; order Clostridiales; family Clostridiaceae; genus Clostridium_AR; species Clostridium_AR manihotivorum. Next base: position 2,732,846 of record NZ_CP025746.1, read on the forward strand.
TGGTCAATTTTCAAAATTAGTGGGAAAAAGTATTCAAACTTTAAGATTGTGGGATAATGAAGTAAAGTTAAAACCACATAATATAACAAGAAGGTGGACACCGTTATTATTCTGAACTACAAATTAATCAAGTTTTGCAAGTGCCACTTGTTAAGAGAACTAGAAAAGTAATTGGATATTGTAGAGTATCAAGTAATAAACAAAAAGATGATTTAGCAAGATAGGTTACTGAGATTTGGGTTTGAAATAATAGAAAATCTATGTGATAAGTATGGGACTGATATCGAAATCATAGATAACACTGAAAAAACAGAAGAACAGGAATTAGTTGAGGATTTAATTCAAATTGTTACAGTTTTTAGTTGTAGGTTGCAAGGCAAAAGAGCCAATAAAGCAAAGAAAATGATTAGGGAGCTGTTAGAGAATGATACTGGCGAAGAAAGTTAGAATTATTCCGAATATAGAGCAAGAACAAAAATTATGGCAGTCTGTTGGTACTTCAAGATATATTTATAATTGGACACTTGCAAGACAAGAAGAAAATCACAAAAATGGTGGCAAGTTTATAAAAGATGGAGATTTAAGAAAAGATTTAACTATTTTAAAGAAATCAGAACTTAACTGGCTTAATGAAGTATCTAATAATGTAGCCAAACAGGCTGTAAAAGATGGTTGTAATGCTTATAAAAATTTCTTTAAAGGGTTAGCTGATAAACCAAGATTTAAGAGCAGAAGAAAAAGCAAACCTTCATTCTATAATGATACAGATAAACTAAAAGTTAAAGAAAATTTAGTATTAATTGAAAAAGTAGGTTGGATTAAAACAGTAGAGCAAATACCTACAGATATTAAATATATTAATCCAAGAATAAGTTTTGACGGTAAGTTTTGGTATATATCTATAGGCATAGAAAAAGAAGAAACTATAACAGAAAATACAGATATATCAATAGGTGTGGATTTAGGATTAAAAGATTTAGCAATAGTTTCAAATATAGATAAACCATTTAAAAATATTAATAAAGCTAAAGAAGTGAAAAGACTAAAAAAGAAGTTAAAAAGAAAGCAGAAACAAGTTTCAAGAAAATATGAAGATGGAAAAATTCGAATAGGAAAGGAAGGTGAAAACCGTTATAAATTTACTAAAACTAATAATATTAAAAAACTCGAAAGAGAATTAAAACTTATTCAAAGAAGGCTTTCAAATATACGTTTAAATCATATTCATCAAACAACAACTGCAATAGTGAAAACCAAGCCAAGCAGAATAGTTGTTGAAGATTTAAATGTAAAGGGTATGCTTAAAAATAAACACTTATCAAAGGCTATACAAGAACAATGTTTCCATAAGTTTATTACTATCTTAGAATATAAAAGTAAATTTAATGGCATTGAATTTGTAAAAGCAGATAGGTTTTATCCTTCAAGCAAAACTTGTTCTTGTTGTGGCGTAATAAAGAAAGATTTAAAACTTAAAGACAGAGTTTTTGTTTGTCCATCATGTAATGCTCGGATGGATAGGGACAAAAATGCGTCAATAAATCTTTCAAGGTATAAAAAATCAGCATAATATCACTAACAAGATAGTGCTGATATGTACTGTGCGTTACGCAGGATTTTAAGCCTTTGGAGCAACATATCAAACTGGAGTAGTCTTATGACAAAACAGGTTGCGTTGAATAAGGAATAAATCTCTAAATATTAGATTTTAGTAGATTTTATGTAACGGCTAATATATGATGTTGAAAACAACTCTTTTTGGCAAGGTATATCAATTTTTAGATATAAAGGAAGTTCTTGCAAAAGCAAATGAAGAAAAGTCTGGGGATAATCTGGCTATGATAGGGGCAAGTACTACTGAAGAAAGAGTAGCTGCTAAAATAGTACTTTCTGAATTGACCATAGCAGATTTGAGAAATAATCCAGTGGTGGATTATGATAAGGATGAAGTCACAAGAGTGATTCAAGATGGTGTAGATGAAGAGATCTATAAGAAGGTTAAGTCTATGACAATAGGGGAGTTTAGAGAATTTCTTCTAGAAAACACAGGAGAGGAAATAAAGGCTATAAGTGATGGACTAACTTCTGAGGTTATTGCAGCTGTAACTAAGCTGATGAGCAATATGGATCTTATATGTGCATCTAGGAAAATAATAAATACCGCAACCTGCAACACTACTATAGGTACCCTAGGCACTCTTGCTTCAAGGCTTCAGCCTAACCATCCAACTGACAATCTTCAGGGGATAATGGCATCTGTTATGGAAGGTATAAGTTATGGAGTAGGTGATGCAGTAATTGGACTTAACCCAGCAATAGATTCTATCGAAGGTGTTTCAAACATATTAAAAGCCTTTAAGGACTTCATGAATAGGTTTAAGCTGCCAACTCAAAACTGTGTCTTAGCTCATATAACCACTCAAATGGAGGCTCTTAAAAATGGAGCCCCTATGGATTTGATGTTTCAAAGCCTAGCTGGTTCTGAGATCTCAAACAGAGCCTTTGGCATAGATGTAAAATTATTAGACGAAGGTTATCATCTTATGAAGACTCTCAAATCTTCTAAAGGAGATAACTTTATGTACTTTGAAACCGGACAAGGTTCTGAATTATCCTCAGCAGGACATAATGGAGCGGATCAGCTTACCATGGAGGCGAGGTGCTATGGACTAGCAAAAAGATATAAGCCTTTCTTGGTAAATACAGTTGTGGGCTTTATAGGACCAGAGTATCTTTATGATGGAGCTCAGGTAATAAGAGCAGGACTTGAGGATCATTTCATGGGCAAGCTTACTGGACTTTCAATGGGAGTAGATGTTTGCTATACAAATCACATGAAAGCAGATCAAAATGACTTGGAAAACCTTGCGCTTCTGCTAGCACAAGCCAACTGCAACTATTTTATGGGGGTTCCTGGTGGTGATGATGTTATGCTAATGTATCAATCTACAAGCTATCATGATATTGCAACCTTACGGGAAATAACTAATAAAAGGCCCATTAAAGAGTTTGAAATGAGACTTAATGAACTTGGAATAATGAAAGATGGAGTATTGACCAGTACAGCAGGTAATCCATCACTATTTTTAAATATGGGGGTATAGGCTGTGGAAGAGGATCTTATAGATAATACATTGGAAAATGATTCGAATTCTAGTGATTCTAAAGACAAGCATTTAGAAAAGGAAGGCTGTATTATGCTAAAGCAAGCAACTCCAGCAAGAATTTGCTTAGGTAGAGCTGGAACTAGATATAAAACAAGCACTTATCTAAGCTTACGTGCAGATCATGCCGTCGCAATGGATGCAGTATGGTCTTATGTAGATGAAAAGGTAGTTGATGAGCTTGGATTTTTTAAGGTGCAAACCTTAGTTGAAGATAAAGAGCAATATATAACAAGGCCGGATTTAGGAAGATGCTTTTCAGAACAAGTACTGAAAGATATAAAAGAAAACTGTATAAAGGACGTGGATGTGCAGATTATCGCTGGTGATGGATTGAGTTCTCCTGCTATAACGTCAAATCTAAAAGAAATATATCCAATGTTAGTTGATGGACTAAAAGCTAAAGGCTATAAACTAGGCACTCCTATCTTTGTTAAATATGCAAGAGTTGCTACCATGGATAAAATAAGTGAAGTCTTAAATGCTAAAGTAACCCTCATATTGATAGGAGAAAGACCTGGTCTAGCTACAGGTGAAAGTATGAGCTGCTACATGGCCTATGAAGCCAGCAGCAAAAAGCTAGAATCCCAAAGAACCGTAGTATCCAATATACACAAAAATGGAATGCCTCCTGTAGAAGCAGGAGCACAAATCGTTCAGCTCATAGAAATACTGTTGAAAGAGAAGAAAAGCGGTATAGAGTTAAAGCTTTAGAAAAGCTATGGGCTAAACTTCCATCCTTCTATGTTGAGGATAATTTTGTTCGGCTTATTCCTTTTAAAGATCATATAAATGTGGAAGCGAAAGCAGTAATTTCCCATAAGGAGGAATTGAAAGGCTATAAACTAACACCTAAAGGTATGCTGCAAATTTATCATAAGCAAGAGATTTCTAGTGAACTATTAAAAACAATATTTAAAGAAAGTTTTGAGTAAGGCTCTGTTAAAATATTTTGTTGAACATAGAATTAAGTAAAAGCTATAAAGTGTCGTATAAAAAGGCAAAGTGGAAAATCAAATATATTACTTGAGAATTATTAGATAATGCATGATTAAATAAGAGAATATAAAACTACTGATGAGTATGAATGGGTAAAGTGCAGATTACTGTCTTTTTTAGATAGTGCATATTTCGATAACGTGCTCCGAGAAAAAGAGCATTATGAAAATCCTTCTGTAGAATTAGTGGCAGAAGATGATGGAAAAATTATTGGCTTAATAGACGTAGAATATGAAATAGAAAAAGGAACGGTGTGCTATAGCACTAATCAATTAGGCGGCGTGATATGGCATCTAGCAGTACTACCTGAATATAGAAAATCAGGTGTTGCAACCATGTTATTGGGTGAAGCAATAAATAGGGTGAAAAGTAATGGGATAAAGAAGCTTGAAGCATGGACTAGAGATGATAAATGGGTAAATGATTGGTATAAAAATAGAGGCTTTATATGGAAAGAGTCCTATCTTCATGTTTATGCAGAAGGCAGTGAATGTGATAAGATAGCTAAGTCTACTATTAGCAAATTATTTGTATGTAGCAGTTTTAATCACTATATAGGAGAAGATAAAGAAACAATAAAAAAGTCCTTTAAAAGAGTGCATGAGTGCAATTTATATGAATTAATGCTAAATTATTAATTTAAGAATGTAGGTGGAGACATGAATTGGGCTAATTCAATAAAAGAGTTCATTCCTTCTGATGAACAGGAGAAAAAAGATAAAGAAGCAACATTGAAGTATATAAACATTTTTGACAATATCCTAAGTAGGAGCAACGAACTTATCCATATAACCAGTTCTGGTTTTGTGATAAATAAGTCTAAAGATAAAGTATTAATGGTACATCATAATATATTCAAGGCATGGTCTTTACCAGGTGGGCATGCAGATGGTGATGAAAACTTAGTGAGTGTTGCTACATCAGAAATTAAAGAGGAAACTGGCTTAGAAGCTATTACTCTATTATCAGACAAAATAGTTTCTTTAGATCTTCTATCTTTATCAGGACATTTGAGAATAGGTGAATATGTTACAGCACATCTACATATTTCAGTTGTATACTTATTTCAAGCTGACGATAATGAGCCTGTTAATATTAAACCAGATGAAAATAGCGCAGTGAAATGGCTACCAATAAAAGAATTAGACATACATTTAACTGAACCTAATATGAAGAAAATTTATAGTAAGATAATAGCTAAGATTTAAAATGAAGTACACCAAAATTTAATATTAAATAAGCCTAAGAGCATATATAGTATTTTCTAAATAAAAGCTATATATGCTTTATTTATGTAATAAATAATCTTAAGTGCTTTAATGCCGTAAAAATATTAAATTACTTGATGTCAGTATTATATAAAGATATACCAGTTCAAAGTAAAATATATAAATCATGAGAGGTACCACTAATAGTTAAAATGATTTCTTGTGTTTTATTACTCATAAAACTGCTATGTCTATAACGATACCATTTCATATGAAAATTTATATTTTTAGATTGTATTCTCATAAAACAGAAATGTTTTGAAGATAGATTTTGGATTGAAGTAGTATATCTTTATTAAAATATAACTCAAATTTGTTATAATAAACATGTGGAAAAATTTTATATATAAAAGTAAAGATATTGGGTAAAGGTGAGGAGATTATTTATGTACAAGAATTTTATATTTGATTTGTATGGAACCTTAATAAACATTCATACTAATGAGTCAAAAAGTATACTTTGGAAGAAGCTTTCACTGTTTTATAGTTACAATGGAGCTATATATAAACCTAGTGAATTAAAACAAGCATATTTAGAAGAAGTTAATAAGAAGCTTAAAGAAAATGATAAGACAAAATATCCAGATATAAAATTATCAGAAGTTTTTAAAAAGTTATATGAGGATAAAGGTATAAAAGTGGATGAGCAGCTAATCAATTACTCCATGAGGCTGTTTAGAGGACTATCTACAGAATATATAAGTCTTTATCCAGGAGTTAAAAAGTTATTAACAGAGTTAAAGGCAACTAATAAAAAGATATACATGCTATCAAATGGACAAAGAGAATTTACAGTGCCAGAATTAAAATATCTAGGCATTCACGATTATTTCGATGGCCTATATAGCTCTTCAGATATAGAAATATGCAAACCAGATAAGGCCTTTTTTGATTATCTTATAAACAATGAGAACCTAGATAGAGAAGAAAGCATTTTTATTGGCAATGATCACTTATGTGATGTTGAAGGTGCTAAAGCTGCTTCGTTAGATTGTCTTTATATTCATAGTAACCAATCTAGAAAAGTTACAAAAGTTGATAGTGATTATGTTCTTTGGGATGGAGATGTAAGTAAAATTCTTACTACATTGTCTTCAAGAAATAGATAAGCTAAAAAGTATTAGAGCAGTATACATAGGTATTAATAGATGTACTACTTTATATTTAAATTTATATTATTAAACTCTCCGTTCAGAAGAAAGAGGAGCTTTAATAATAGTTTTGGGATTTAAGTGGTACATCTTAATAATAGAGTTCCTAACTCAACTATTAATTATACGTGCAAGAAAATCTTTATAAGCCTGGCTTATTGAACATGTGTAAATTAAATTTCTACATAGGAACTCTTTAATAGGATCAGAAATAATACATAGACAAAAGAAGAAATTTTGGTAGATACATAAAACGGATTATATACCAATATCTTATTGTAGGATTGGTAGTCTGTAAATAATAGACCACATAGAGGCTAAAAGCTCATTAGCTTGCCAAAGTTTCTTCAAATATGCTCAGATAAGAAAAGTATCCTAGGAATTAACAAAAGAAGGTAATTTACTGAAAGTTTTACTAGGAGGTTTAAGAGTATGAGTGAGAAAAATAAAGCTGTATTTTTAGACATGCAAGGTACATTAGGAGGTACCGGTATAGATGATATTTCAAACTTTGACTTTTATCCATTTGCTATAGAGGCCATAAAGGAATTAAATAGAAATGATATATTAGCTGTTTTAACAACAAATCAGAGTAATATCTCAAGAGGATACTTATCACAAAAGGATTTTGATGATAAAATTTTGTTTCTTAAAAGAAAGCTTTGTGAAAATGGTGCTCATTTTGATGGTGTATACTGTTGTCCCCATACTAAAGAAGATAATTGCAGCTGTAAGAAACCTCTCACAGGTATGGTGGACAAGGTTGTTAAGGAACTTAATATTGATGTGAAAAATAGCTTCGTAGTAGGAGATATGGGTATGAGCGATATTGTCCTTGCTAGAAATGTTGGGGCAAAGGGTATTTTAGTTTTGACAGGAGTAGGCAAAGGTAGCTTATCAGAGTTTAGACATACTTGGGAGCAGTACGAAGCTGATTATATCGCTGAAAATGTACTTGAAGCGGTAAAATGGATTTTGAAAACTTCAAATGAAAATTCTATTTAAAGTGAAAAGAATAAACAATAATTTGAGCATTGAAAATACTTAAAGGCACCTATCAAAACTTAATAAGTTATGTTAGGTGCCTTCATTATATTAGAAGAATAGATTTTTTTATGCTTTTGTTATAAGCATTGCTTAGAAGTAGAATGTAGAAGCATATGAATTAAATTCTAAATATTATAGTCCGCTAGCACCGTAGTTTGACAATACTCTAGCACTTGGGTCGTCTACGTTACAGCCTTCCCATTCCTTATTTGGCATCCAGAAGTCTTTTATCATTTCAGCTTGACCTGGATAATATTTTTCAAAGATTTCTCTATATAGTAGAGATTCTTTTGTGAATGGCTCAGCATGATATTTATACTTTTCGCATAGCTTTTCGAAGGCTTCATCGCTGTATTGCTTTTCTGCATATTCCTTAAGGTAGTCTACCATAGAATGTCCTACAGCATCGCTGAAGGCTGCTTTTTCACGGTATAAAATACTTTGTGGCAGATAGTTACCTTCAAAGGAGTGTCTTAGAAGGTATTTACCCATGTTGTATTTGTTCATCTTCTTTTCAGGGTCAATAGCCATAACGTACTTAACAAAGTCTAAGTCACCAAATGGAACTCTTGCCTCTAAAGAGTTAGAGCTGATGCAACGATCTGCACGAAGTACATCATACATAAATAATTCTCTAATTCTCTTTTGAGATTCCTTTTGGAATTGATCTGCACTTGGAGCAAAATCAGTGTATTTGTAGCCAAATAACTCATCAGAAATTTCACCAGTTAAAAGTACTCTTACATCAGAAATCTCATGAATCTTTTTACAGATTAGATACATTCCTATACTAGCTCTTATTGTAGTGATATCAAAGGTTCCAAGAAGCTTTATAACTTCTTCAAAGGATTCAAGAACTTCTTCCTTAGTCATATAAACAACAGTGTGATCACTATGGATGTAGTCAGCTACTTCCTTTGCGTATTTTAAGTCTATAGCATCCTCAGTCATACCTATAGCGAAAGTCTTTATTGGCTTGCCTGGGTACATTTTTTGAGCTATTGAACACACAAGTGAACTATCTAAGCCACCACTTAGTAAGAAGCCAACAGGAGCATCAGCATCCATACGTTTTTCTATAGCAGCTACTAGTTTGTCATGAACATTTTGGCAAATAGTATCTAAATCATCCTTTAGGTAATCACCTTCTACAGCAGCTATATCACAGTAACAAGTGAATTTTCCATCCGCATAATAATGTCCTGGAGGGAAAGGCATGATTTTATCTGTAAGTCCAACTAAGTTTTTAGCTTCGCTGGCAAATATTATTTTTCCTGATTCTGAGTAGCCGTAGAATAGAGGACGAATTCCTATTGGATCTCTTGCTGCGATGAAGATGTCCTGTTCTCCATCATAGATAACTGTTGCATACTCTGCATCAAGTTTTGAAAACATATCTAAACCATATTCATAGTACATTGGAAGTAACACTTCGCAGTCACTATCGGATATGAATTTGTGTCCTTTAGCTATTAAATCTTCTTTTATCTTACGGAAACCATATATTTCACCGTTGCAGATAGAAGCATCTCTCTTTCTTGTAAATGGCTGCATTCCGCTAAAGCTTAAGTCCATGATAGCAAGTCTTTGAAAGCCTAAGATACCAGAAGGTAAAGTTAGAATCTCAGTCATATCTGGACCTCTTAACTCAGTTCTTTGTAAAGCCTCAGCAAATTTTTCATGTTTCATGTCTGTTCCTGTATAACACATAATAGTACACATATTAATACTCCTCCCCAAATTTAAAATATAATCGTTAATATAATTTTTTATAGTTATTTTGAACATCTGCTTTTCCCAATAAGTATAGGGAGAGTGTAGCAGTAAGTTAATTTTCTTTTTGTTTCTTAAGATAGTACTGTTTATAATTTTTTGCATAATTATCCATGGATTTGTATAAAGATTATTTCTGTGTAGCTGTCTCTTATGAAAGTATGTGGAGAAATTCTTTCAAGTAGCATATATTTACTTTTTAGCTCATCATACATAAGTCTATGTTTATAATAAAAATTTGTTATCCGGATATATGTGTAGAGTATGATTTTTGCTAAAAGGTAATAAAAAAAGCCCTTCATCCTATATTTTTCTATAGGACGAAAGACTTATACTTCCGCGGTACCACCTAAATTAGCTTAAAAAGCTCTCCTTAATCAGTACAGAATCTTAATTTATAGAAAATCAATTCGATACTGTCCATGCTGTAACGGTTTGGCTCCGTCCAAGACTACTCTTTAAAAAAATTTCGTTTGGAAGCTCCGGGATGTTCTTCATTATCAGCTTCGTATCAGTCTCACACCGCCACTGACTCGCTATAACTACGTCATAATAACTACTCTTCCCATCAATGCTTTTATAATAGAATGTTGAAATTTAACTTTGAATTTATTTCATTTTACTTCGGATTTTTTTAAACGTCAATAGATTTTTAAAAGATTTTTTTAATAAAAATTCATTTTTTTTAGGAACACTTTAAAAAAACGGTAATTATAAGTTGCAAGGAACCTTTAAAAACACTGTCTTTGAAAGGCAGTGTTTTTAAAGTAGTATTTGAACTATAAGCTTTACTATTAATGCTACATTCATATATCAACATAGCTTTTTTTGAATAGTTTTATATGAATTAATAAATCTTATTATACGGTAAACGAACACGTCTAACTATAAGCAGGGATATAGCTTTATAAAACCATATATCTCAAAACTGTTTTTAATTTGGAGATATCAGTCTTTCTTGCATCTGAAATATATATTTCTCTGTGTCTTAGGGTCTTTATCTCTAGGTTACTTTCTTTTATGAAATGTTTCATCTGTTCAAAACTTCCTGGTTCATCATCATAGGAGCCTATATGCATCATCTGAACAGCTAATCCATCCTCCATAGTTTTAAATGTAACACTATCTAACAAGGGATTACTTTTTTTCTTTTTTACAAGTTCGAAGGCTTTATCAGATACTTCTTGTGTGACAAAATCAGGTTGTCTAATCATTATTGTATATACTAATTCATTTTTATCTAAAGTAGCAGAGCTTCTACCTTTTTCCGTTAGATCCCATACTCCTTCAAGTGGATATACAGTATATTCAAAATAGCCCTCTGGTGTGTAACCTTGTTTTGGCATCATTCTCACAGCGTAGGATAAGGAATATAATATGCCTATTTTTTCAGAAAACTCCTCATCATTTGGGTTGCCTTTACCGCTTATCATAAAGAATTTTTGCTTAGGTACAGAAACTAAGGTTGGGTTATCCTTTGGTAGATAAAGATCTTTCTCATGCTTTTTCCATTCAAATTTCATAAGTTTTCTTCCTCTCTTCAAATCTATTATGGACCATTCATAATAAAATTTATATTCTCAAAATTTCTATCAAAACCCAGAATAGCTCCGAAAATATATTCTGGATTGAAGTAGAACATCTTTATAAATAAAGTATACAATACTTAATGCGACAACTGCTTGTCATATTGTAATAATACTTTAATATAACGTATTGATTTATAGATAGATACAAATAATTCAGTTTGTTCTGTAATTCTTTAGAAAAAATAAACAAAAAATATTGCATAAAAGATGATAATTCCTATATAATGGAATATAGTAGTTAACAAATGTATTATTTAAAAGGCGATAAGCTAAAGAATCAGGGGTGAGAAGTTTGGAATTTTATAATCCAAGTGAGAAAATAAAACTTATGAGAAAAAAGTTTAGAGTAAATCAAGCTGAACTTGAAGGTGCGAATATGACGAGAGCCTTCATCAGCATGATGGAGAGCGGAAAAAGAAATGTTAGTAGGACAAGCTCTAAGGCCTTAGCAGAGAAGTTTAATGACATTGCAAAAAGAATATCCGTAGATCTAAATTTAGACGATGAGTATTTTTCAAGAACACCTAAAGAAGATGCAACCTACTATTGCGAAGAGCAACTAAAGAGTGAAGCTACTCATGATAAACTAAAAGAGTTAATTAAGATAGCAACGGATTTTGAATTAGATAGGTTATTAGCTCAAATGTATAAGCTTGAAGGTGAATTATACTATAATGAGAAAAACTATAAAGATGGGTTTCTATATTTAAGAAAAGCTCTTGGAAAATATAAGGAGCTTAGAGATAATAAAGCACAAATTAGAATATATCTTTTAATGGGCAACTGCAAATATAACAGAGGAGAATACGAAGAGTCTATAAATTACTTTGAAGACACTATATCATATGCTCTAGATGAAATGGATATGGAGAATTATTATAAAGGAAACTCTAACTTAGCATTAGTTTATATGTATACAAAGGAATATGAGAAATCTTTAAATATACTTGAAAATAATATTTTTAATAGAAGTAATGACGTTGACTTTGATTTACTGGCTAGAGCTCAGATAACAAAAGGCATGGTACTTTATAACAGGAAGAATGAAACTGAAAAGTCTCTTGAAGTATTTGAGAATTTAGTTGATAGTTTAAAGGATAAAGACGAAGTTATGTTGTCTATGGTATATAATAATATAGCTGAATGCTATTATGATTTAGAAGAATACGATAAAAGTTTAGAATATATAGAAAAAGCGCAAAAACTTAAAATGCGCGTATATAAGGATACTTTAGCTCGTACTATAAATATTAAAGCAAAGGTGTTATTAAAAAGAGGTCTTTACTCAGAGGCTATATTAGTTTTTAATTTGGCAATTGATCTAGCAGAAGAGTATAGTAACTTTGATTTATCGTTAGAAAATTATAAGGATTTGGTACAAGCTTACGAGTCTGCAGGAGATTACGAGAGCGTTGTCAAACTGATGAATAGACTAATAGAATATCTAGATTATAGTCAGGTTAATTCAGGAAAGTCATATGCAATGCTAAAGTTGGCTGAAGCCTCAGCTCATTTAGATAAAAAAGAAGAAACTGTAAATTTATTAAGTGAGTTAGAAAAATTATTGTGATAATTTTTTGTTAACATGTTTCATATATAATGGAAGAATGTGTATAATATAGTATAGTTGTTTCATAAAGTTAAGGAGGCATTGAGAATGAAAAAAAATTTTGTAAAGACTATTGTAAGTATTTTATTTGTAGGTATGTTTTTTGTTCCAGTAGTTGGTAGTAGTGTTTCAGTTCATGGAAGCACAGTTGCTCCTATGGGTGGAGAACCTGGACCTTTTATGGATTAGAATTTTAAAAGAAATACTTAAGTAAAATTAGAAGAATATCTTGGTTGTAATTCTATGTTGAATAAGAGGTGAGAGTATATGAGAAAAAAATTTTTAAAGGCTATTGCAAGTGTTTTATTTATTAGTATGTTTTTAGTTCCAGTTGTTGGCAATAATGTTTCAATTCATGGAGTTACTATTGCACCTATGGGATTGGAACCAGGACCTATTGATTAGTAAAAGATAAATTAGTATTTATAAAAGAATATTAAGAGAAATGATCAATAATACTTTTGGAACGATTCTATGTTGAATAAGCTTTAAGCATATGAGAAAGAAAGTTCTAAAAGGTATAGCAGATATTTTATTTATTAGTATGTTTTTAATTCCTGTTACTAGTAAAAGTATTTCTGGTAATGGCCAGGCTGTTGCACCTATGAGTATTGAAGGTCCAGGAATAGCAGGATAACATATTCTTTTCACTAGATGAATTATAGATTCATCTAGTTTTTTTATTTCTAGAGTTTGCATTAGATAAACTATTAACTTATTTGAAAACTTACAACATTAAAGTTGGCTATAAGCTATTATATTACTTATTTTTGAATTATAATTTTTATTGAGAAGATTACATAAAAAACTAAAACTTATATTAAATAATTTGTTAAATTAACTTATAGATGCTTTGGAGGATATAGAGTTGGAAAAAGAAATTATATATTTAAAAGGTGATGCCACTAATCCTAATGTAGGAGGAAATAAGATTATTGCACATATATGTAATGATATTGGTGCATGGGGAAAAGGCTTTGTTTTAGCTGTTTCGAGAAGCTGGAGTGAGCCAGAAAATCAATATAAAGCTTGGTATAAAGTTGGCGATGATTTTAAGTTAGGAAAAGTCCAGTTTGTTCAAGTTTCTGATGAAATATATGTTGCCAATATGATAGGGCAAAGAGGTATAAGAAGGGGGAAAACTGGTACTCCTCCTATTAGATATGAGGCTGTTGACCAGTGCTTAGAAGAGGTTGCGAAAAAGGCAATAGAGCTAGATGCCAGTATTCATATGCCTAGAATTGGATGTGGATTGGCTGGAGGTAAATGGGAAGAGATTGAAAAACTAATAAATAAAAATATTATTTCTAAAAATATAGATGTTTATGTCTACGATATAGTTTAGTAAAAACCATTGACTTTGACGTTATGTCGCACTTTAAGATGGTTCTATTCGACTAGATCTACTTTTACCTATACGAGAGAAACAAGTAACTGTGGTGTAAGCAGATTCACATATAGTACATGGAGAAATTCTCTGATACTTAATATAAATGCTGATAAGCAAAATTTTCTTAATATTTTCTGAAACTAAAAAGGCAATCTGTTAAGATTGCCTTGACTATAGACCTTTATGAAGGCTTAATTTATACATGATCGATAAACTTTACTTCTGTGGGTTAGCTGGCATACATAAATTAATAGTTTAAGTTGGTCTATATAATTTTTAATAATAACTTAGACTAATCTATATGTATTTAGTTAATTCAGCTAGACTTGATATTTCGATGTTGGGTTTAATATCACTATTTATATTGCTAGTTTTATTATTTAGCCATATAGTTTTCATACCTAAATCTGATGCTGGTTTGATGTCCTTTTCTAAGCTATCACCTACCATTACTGCTTCGTTAGGGGTGATTTTCATATTGTTTAGAGCAACTTTAAAAATTTGCTCCTTAGGTTTACCAATTCTTAATGAATAGCTAAAGGTAAAGTCATCAATTAAATCGTAAATAGCTGCTTTCTTGAAACATTCTTTCATTACCTCATCATAATAACAAGTATTAGATATAATTCCTGTCTTGTAACCCTTATCTTTTAAGTGTTTTAAAGTATCATATATTGATGGTTCAAAATACAATTGATTTCTATATTCTGTGTAGAATAAGTTGATTGCTTCTATGCATTGATCCAATGTTAAAACTACCTCGTATTCTTGAAGAAATTTATTTAGGAAATTCTCTATAGGGTATTCTACAAAGGTTGTTTGCCTATCTTTTATTGTTTCCATCCAAACTTCATAGAAACCTTGCTTTACTTGGTCAAGCTTGATATTTGTGTTAAATCTGTTTAGATATTTAGTTAAGTGCATTAAGCCGTGTATATCTTTTTCATAATCAGATTGTCCATAATGAAAGTGTAGTAAAGTATTACCCATATCAAAAAATATTGCTTTAATTTTATCCATAAATTAACCTCAATTTTAAATAAATTATTTAGAAGTAATATGTAAGCATGTATTAATTTCCTTATATATAAATTGGTTTATGTTAAATATATAGTGAAAAACTAAGTAGGCAATTAAAGTTTGATAAATAATTTAATTGACTACTTAGTTTTAAATAACAGAATTGTTATAGCCATCACTGAGCTGAAGTCTGAATAATTTAGCTCTTAGTCTTTTTTAAGTGTATGTAACCTACAAAAATCAGATACACTATTGGTACTATAATCGCCTCTTTAAATCCAAAGAAATAGCATATCACAGCCAATAGCACTAATATAAATGCAATAACATTACTCAACTTTGTAGCAAAGAAATCCATAATGTACCTCCATATATAGTAATATTATATTAATTATACCATAATGAAACGCGAATGAATTATTTTTGGCAATTTAATCGAGCTTAATGATATTGACCCGAAAGGAATTTTCGAAGTCTACATATTATTAAAATAAAAACTAATGTGAATTGACAGTAATTTTATATAATTAGAGTTTTCTAGCTTTAATAACAAATGAAAGAGGTAACATTTTTGCCTTTTTTGATCTTTCGCTAAGGTCAGAGGTAGCCAGCATCGTTTCCTTATCTGTTTCTTCAGCCATATATTCTACAACGAAGCCTGCTTTTGCTAATGCATTTATATAGGTGGGAATTTTTCTGTTGCATAACGTTATGGCAAAACCATCATTTAGGTAGGTAAACCAGCTTTCATCAAAGTAGCTTTTATCAAATATTAACTTATCGTCCTCTACAATAACACAATGATGTAATGGATGCTTCCAACTGAAGATGAATACACCATCTTTTTTCAAATAGGATGCTATTCTATCAAAGGTGCATTGCAAATCTGTAGCCCAACCTACTGCATATATAGAATATACATAATCAAAATAATCAAGCGGTATGCCAGCGTCAACTTCCATAGGTGCATTTATTAGTTTTGCGGAATATCCACATTCTTTTAAGTACTTATCAGCATTTTCTATTTGTTTTGTAGACATATCAAGTCCCCAAAGCTCAGCAGCCTTATGATCACCATGGTATTTTAATGAGTGACCACTTCCACAGCCTATATCGAGCAGCTTCTTTCCAGAAACATCACCAAATAAATTTAATTCATCTTCTGTTATAAATTGAACCCCGTATGTAGGAAGCGCAGTAACTCCAAACCATTCATCTGCGGTATTGTCCCAATAATTTTTGTTGGTATCATGGATACTTTTATTTGCCATAAATAATCCCCCTAAAACACTATAATTATAGAAAAAATTTAAATTTTTAACAGGTATATGTAAATTTTATTCTACAGGAATTGCATATTATTGTCTATAAAGTATACAGATGGTTTTTAAAAATGTTATAGTGATATATAAACAATAAGGAGTGGATTGAGATGAGTGTTTATTATTTGTTTAGCGATTTTCATATGGAAAAAGGATTTACTACTGAGGTTGTAAGCAATCTATTAATTGATATTAAAGATAATAATAAGATAGTTTTTATTGCCTCAAGTCCAGAACATAACAGTAATACAGATAAGTATGCCCAAAGATATTTAGAGTGGTTTTCTAATATAGGTATTAAATTTAAGCTTAGCACAGTAATTGATAATAGAATGAGAAAAGGTGAAATGATAGAAAATATAAAAGATGCTTCTGTAATTTTTCTAATGGGTGGTCAGACCTTGACTCAGTTTAAATTTCTTAAAGAAAATGATCTAGATAAAGCTTTAAGGATATGTGAAGGCTGTATCTTGGGGTTAAGTGCAGGAGCTATAAATATGGCGAAAATATCTATTAATACCGAAAAAAGTGGACAGGATAGAGCAGTCATATATGAAGGCCTTAATCTGGTTGATGTGTCAATTGAGCCACATTTTAATCCTAAAGGTAGTGGGATAGAGTATGATAAATTGCTTGAGGCTTCTGAAAAATATGATATATATGCAATGTGCGACAATAGTGCTATTGTATGCAGAGGTAAAGAACAATTTTTTTATGGAGAAATATATTTTATTTCCAAAGGAAAGCTAGAAAAAGTTAATTAAGTTTAATTCTTATATAATTTAGAGAAATCTTAAGAAATAAACTAAGTTAATATAGTGTATAATTGTGGAATAAAGGGTATTTATATAGTGATTTTAAAGAATCCTATAGTAGATTTGGAGGTTGTTTTATGAATTTAGAAGAACAGAGAAAATTGATTTTATCTGGTAAGATGTATAATGATTTGACTAAAGAATTAATTGAAGCAAGAGAAAAAACAGTGTTTCTTACAAACGAATATAATAATAGTTTCGGTAGACCTCAGAAGGAAAGAGAAGAAATATTAAAGAGGTTACTTAAGAGTATTGGAAGTGGAGTTCACTTCGAACCAACCTTTAGATGTGAATTTGGTTTCAATATTACAATAGGGAATAATTTTTATGCCAATTTTGATTGTGTAATGTTAGATGGAGGAGGAATAATTATAGGTGATAATGTGTTGTTTGGACCTAGAGTTGGAATTTACACCTCTAATCATGCGACATATGCAAAAGAAAGAGTAGCAGGAGGCTGCTATGCAAAACCTGTAAAGATAGGCAATAATGTTTGGATTGGAGCAGGAGTTAATATAAATCAAGGTGTTACAATAGGAGATAATTCAATTATAGGATCCGGTAGTGTTATTACGAAAGATGTTCCTGCAAATGTAATTGCGGCAGGTGTGCCTTGTAGAGTAATTAGAGAAATTACTGAAGAAGATAGGACTGGATTTGAAGTGTAGAAAGTAATTCACAATATGATGTATATTCTTATTTAAGGATATGACATGAGATTTAAGGATGTACAACTTCAATACGAAATCGGTTTTGGTAGCTATTCTGGCTTCTGAGAAGAGCTTTTGAAAATATAAATTTTATTGAGAAGTAGTATAATCATGTTATACTACTTCTTAATAGCGAAATTGTAACTTAGACTTGGAGGAATAGAAGATGTTTATAGTAAATTTAACTTATGTAAAACCTATGGAAGAGGTTGAAAAGCATCTGGTGGAGCACATTACATTCTTAGATAAATACTATGCTAGTAACAACTTTATCTGTTCAGGGAGAAAGAATCCTAGGACTGGTGGAATAATCTTATGTAATGCGACAAATATGGAAGAAGTAGAGAAAATTATTAGTGAGGATCCTTTTAAAATAGATAGCATTGCTAATTATGAGATAGTAGAGTTCCAACCAACAAAGTATGATGAAAACTTTAAGAAATTTGTTGAATAATCTTTAAAATATAACTTAATAAAGATTGTACACTTCGCTGGAAAGCATAAGTTTAAATACGAATCGGTACATCTATAGACACACTACTTCAAAATTGAACCTAACAAAATAAAGCTTCGTAGATTCATAGAAAGCTTTATTTTGAGTTTAAGGCTTGAAGTAGTATTTCTTTTCAGAGGAATTACAGTTCTATAATCTTAAAAGTACAAGAAGTTATTTAAACTACTAACGATACTTTTATTAATTTATATACTTTACTTTGAACTGGTATATCTATATATAAAGTATCTAAAAGTAAATAAAGACTTCAACCACCACATTATTCAAAGCGAATCTTGTGGTGGTTTTATTTGTAATTAGAGAAAAGGTTACGAAAGTATATAATGACCTAAATTCAATATTATTGAAGGTAACTCAATACTTGAGTAAAAAATAATATTATAGAATTTATTCTACTTACAGGATGCCCTGAATTAAATCGAGAAGAATAAATGCTGAAGAGTTAGCAAAAATATTTAGACAGTATATTGACTTATAAAATATTTAGCAGTATATTTATTTTAGACAATATAATGTCAAAATAAATATAGGAATGAGGAAGGAACAAACTAAAAAATTTAAAATTAAGATTTTAAATCGTAGCTCATTATAGGGAAACTATATGAAAACTTAATCTATACTTGTCATAAAATCCCGGCTTCTGGGGATTTTGTGGCATGTATAAATTAATAGTTGAAGTTGGTTCCCTATACACAAATATGAAGCCTACGATTATATTATTAATCTAATAGACAGTATAATGTCTAGAAAGGAAGGCAATTATGAATAATGTTATTACAGTAAAAAATCTTGAAAAGAATTATGGAGCTAAGAGGGCAGTAGATGGAATAAGTTTTTCTGTAAAAGATGGTGAAGTATTGGGGCTGCTAGGACCTAATGGTGCTGGCAAAAGTACAACTATTAATATCTTATCTACCATATTGAAAGCAGATAAGGGAGATATAGATGTCTTAGGTCAAAGGCTTACTAGTAATGCTAAATCAATAAAACAAACCCTAGGTGTAGTACCTCAAGACTTAGCAATTTATGAGGAGATAAGTGCTGAAAAGAATATAAGTTTTTTTGCAAGTCTATATGGACTTAAAGGAAATGAGTTAAAAAAACAGGTTAAGGAAGCTTTAGAGTTGGTAGGGCTTTATGATAGGAGGGCAGATAAGCCCAAGACTTTTTCAGGTGGAATGAAAAGAAGACTAAATATAGCTTGCGCCATTGCCCATAGGCCTAAGGTTATAATAATGGATGAACCTACTGTAGGAATAGATCCACAATCAAGAAATCATATTTTGGAATCTATTAAAATACTAAAAGCTAGAGGTTCAGCAGTAATTTATTCCACTCACTATATGGAGGAAGTAGAGGCAATAGCAGATAGGATTATTATAATTAATGAAGGTAAGATAATAGCTGAGGGCACTAAGGAAGAGCTAAAGGAGAAGGTTAATGATGAAATTACCTATACTTTCAAACTTAACAATATAGAAAATGTAATAGATAAAGAGATTTATGCTGTCCAAGGTGTAAAAAAGGTTAATATTGTTGAAGATGAAGTAAGGGTAACTACCTTAAAATCCAATAACAATCTTAATGAGATAATAGGTATTTTCTTAGATAAGCATTGCAAGGTTGAAAGTATGCAAAGCAAAGAAGCGTCCTTAGAAACAGTTTTCCTTGAGCTTACAGGAAGAAACTTGAGAGATTAATGGAAGGAAAGATTAATTATGAATTTTATAAAAATAATAAAATTTGATTTTATAAATATAGTGAGAAACCCAACGTTAATAATTGCAAATACCATAGTTCCTATTATAATCATCGGAGTTATGGGTTTTGTAACTAAAGGAAGTTACAACGCTTCAACTGTTGATTCGTATGATTACTATGGAGTTACTATGATGATTTTTACAGCAATAATGCTTGCAATGACAGCAACAAACACCTTTATGGAAGAGAAGGTTAAGAAAGGAAATACTCGTATTATATATGCCCCAGTTTCAAAAACAACAATATATTTTTCTAAATTGCTGGCCACCTATATTTTAGGCACAATTTGTTTTAGCATTATTATGCTTTTAGGTCAGTACCTTATGCACATTAACTTTGGCGGGAAAAATATTCTCTATATCATGCTATTAATAAATGCGCTTTCTTTTTTGGGCTGCTGCCTTGGTACAATGTTTTGTAGTATTTTTAAAAATGAGCAGCTTGCCAATTCTATCATGCAGATCCCAATACTAATATTTATACTTTTAGGAGGCAGCTTCTTTCCAGTAGAGGGTCTTGGAAAAGCAATTGCTAAAATATCAGTTATATCACCTATAAAGTGGATTACAGAATGTGCTTTTAGAATTATTTATGATAAAGACTTTAGCATATTTATACCTACGATTTGTGTAATTCTAGTTTTTTCTATAGTCTGTATTATTATTTGTCATATAACTTTTGAACCGGAGGAATATGTATAATGAATATATTAAATATCTTTAAAAATAACCTTTATCGAACCCTATCGCAGAAAGCTACTATAGTTATGGCCTTTATACTTATACCTCTTATGACTGGTATGGCAGTATTTTTTTCAGAAAAGACAGAAATAAAAGGTAGTATTGGTTACGTATGTGATAATTCAGTAAGTATCCCAAGAGATCCTAATATTAATATTGAAGTTCTAAAAGAAAAACCAGCCTTTTCATCTCTCCTCATGGGAAAATATACTGCTATTGTGGAGAAATCAGGAGATAATTATAATGTGACTACACTGAAAAGTAATAAGGATAAGGAACTAATAGAAGGATTTTTTAAGACAGGCAAGGTATCAGATGCTAATAGTAACTCTGATACTGTAAGGAAAGGCATAGGGACTAATATCTTAGGTTATATCCTGATGATTTTATTGATGCAAGGCATAGCACTTATAAATTTATATACTGAAGATAGAGATAAGAAAACTTTAAGAAGAATATTAATGTCGCCAGCCAATGAGAGGGTATATCTTTTAACCCAAGGATTGTTCACATTTTTATCTATCTTAATACCTTCTTATTTAACCTTAGTAATTACAAAGCTTGTATTTAGAGTGGATATTAATTTTAGCTATGGAATACTATTTATTTTAGTTGCAATAATTTCAGCTTTATCAACTTCACTGGCACTTCTATTTGCTTCAGTGCTTGGAACAGACTATTCTTTAGCTTCCACAGGTATATATGTATTAACCAGCCTACTTGCAGGATGTTATGTTTCCTTAACAGGGAATAATAGTGTTTTAAGTATGTTATTGGGTATATTGCCACAAAAAGCATATATGACCATGATACAAGGAATAGAAAATGGAAAGCATATCTACCAGTTTAGTAGCCAACTTTTATATCTGCTCGTTTGGATTGTTGGTGCTTATTTACTAGGAAGTGCTGTAAATAGAAGTAAGATTAAAGTTGGGACTTACTAAAGATATTTTACTTTAATCTGAAAATAATAAGTCTAAACTAGGTTTAACAGCTTTAAACTTACTAAAGAGATAGTACATCAATCTGGAATTTATTTTCAGATATTTTAATTCTAGTAGCTCACTCTTATGCCGCTTTATGGATAATAACTTTATTAAATATGGTTAAGAGTAAAAAATCACACTGAAGAATCTAACTTCAGTGTGATTTTTTATATGGGTTGATTATTTATGCTTGTCTTAGATTTTTTGGAATTTTTAACATAAGATAATATAGTAATAGTAGCTATGATACATAAAGTTCCTAGCCATTGCAGCAATCCAAGGTTTTGATGCAGCCAAAGTACAGACAATAAAGCTGCTGACAAAGGTTCAGCTGAGGATAAAATACTTGCTTCTGTTGGCTTTAAGTGCTTTAAGCTTTCTAGATAGAGAGTAAAAGCAATTAAAGTTCCAAATAAAACTACAAAGAAGGTGGCTAGTACAGAGTAAGAGTCCCATTGGCCAGTGCAATCCCAAGGTTTATGGATAAAGGAAAAAGTAATTCCTCCTATTAGCATACCCCAACCTACAATAAGTATAGAGCCGTATTTTTCAAGTAGCTTTTGAGGCTGCAAAGTATAAAAGGCTGCTGCTAAGGCAGAACCAAAGCCCCAAAATAAAGCCAGTTTAGAAATAGATAAGCTATGAACATTACCATCTGTGATAATGAGAAAGGTGCCTAATATGGCCAAGGTTATAGCTAGCATTTCTTTCAAATTTGGAGCTTTCTTTGTTCTAATAGCCAAATAGCAGGTTATTAAAACTGGTGATAAATACTGAAGTATGGTGGCGGTTGCTGCATTTCCGTATTTTATAGCAGCAAAATAAGTATATTGAACTCCTACCATGCCTATAACACTAAACAATACAAGCCTAGCGCTATCAGCTTTAGATTTCCATATCTCTAAGGTACTCTTTTTATCCTTGAAAAAAGAGTATATTAATAAGATTATACCTGAAGCTAATAAACGTATTACAACTAGCCACTCTGGAGTAAAGGACCTTTGCTGAAACAAATATTGAGCTACTGTGCCAGACACACCCCAAAGCATAGAAGCTATAATAACAAGCATCAGCCCTCTTATTTCTATTTTAGATTTCATTGATATTTTCCTACTTTCTCTATGAAGATTTTTCATTATGTAAGTTCTATTAAGCTTTAATTATGGGAGTAATAAAATAATAACATTCTAATACACTTACTAATGAAGTTATAATTTATATATTTATAGTTTAATAAACACTCTTTTGATAAGGGGTACAACTTTATCTGTCTACGTTAATGATACTGTTGAAATTAATTGGTTATAAAGGAGATGCTATATGCGCAAGTTCATGAAAGCACCGGATGACTGAACACTCAATTTCAACACAGCACTTAAACAGAGTCAAATAATATAATGCAAATATATTGCTTTTTGTAAGTGAATCTGTAATAATTTTATTATTATTTTTGGGCTTTAACAATTAATATATTGCCTAAAATAAAAACTATATTAGCGAGATGATATAATGCAGGCAACGAAAATAGAAGTGAATCACAATTTGCAGGAAACAGTAAAGCATGGTTCCTATGATTTTCCCATAGCAGTGTATACAGATAGATTCAGTCTATTTAAGGAAGGTTATATTAGATGGCATTGGCATAAGGATTTGCAGTTTTCCTATGCTATTTATGATAAGGTGGTAGTGTTTATTGAGGATGAAGAGATAGTGCTGTCTCCAGGTGAGGGAATTATGATAAATTCCAATGTGCTTCATCAGATTAAACCATACAATAATAGTGATTGCATGATGTTTTCAATTGACTTCGATCCAGTTTTTCTTGGTGGCACTGAGCAATCAGTAATAGAGAAGAAGTATTTAGCTCCAATCATTGAAAATAGTAATTTAAAATATATAAGCCTAAAGCCAGAAGAACAGTGGCAGAAGAATATTTTGACTTTGATAAAAGCTGTCTTTACACTATCTCATGAAAAGCCTTACGGGTATGAGCTTGAAATGAGAAATAATCTAAGTATGGTTTGGCTACATTTGATCAGAGAAATTAAAGCTGATAGCTTGATTTCTGAGCAAATAATTTCAAAGGATGATAATAGAGTAAAGCTGTCTATGGAATATATACATGAAAAATACACAAGCAATATTCTTTTAGAAGATATAGCAATGGCTGCAAATATAAGCAAGAGCGAGTGCTGTCGTAGCTTTAAGAGGATATTAAAGATTACGCCCTTCGAATATTTAATGGAGTATAGGGTTTCAAAGGCTGCAGAGCTGCTGCTAAAAACTGAAGAATCTATTACCAACATTGCCTTAGAGGTAGGATTTAACGGGATAAGTTATTTTGCAAAGGTATTTAAAAAATATAGAAATTGTTCTCCTTCAGAGTATAGAAAGAGAGAAGTGGAGGGTTTATTACAAATATAGACTACACTGATTTATTGACGCTTAATAATTATAAAGGTATTATATAGTATAAATACATATATTTGAATATAGGTAATATAATGTATAATAATTTCATCCTATTCTTGAGTCCAATAATTGAGGTGTTTGAATTAATGAAAAAAACTTTAATGTTAATGCTACTAGTAGCTATAGTTATTCCAATTGTTATAGCCTTCATTGAAAGAACAATGTTTCCGGAAGTAGCCAAGCATATAATAAAAAGGCTTCCATTCGATCTTAATAACAAAAAGTTAGTATTATTAAATATTATAGTAGGAACTTTTTTAGAAGAATTGATATATAGACAAGTGATTCAAGCAGTTATCACAAAATTTACTTCGGTTCCTTTTGCCATAATAGTAGTATCTATCGCTTTTACGCTAATGCACTATTCCTCAGGACAATTTAGTATAGTGTTTTTTGATTTATTAGGTATATTTGTAGACAGTGTTCTTTATGGCTTGATTTTTTCAAGGTCCAATATATTATTTTCTTGGTCAGCCCATTGCATCAGCGACTTGGTAGGACTATTATGCTTGTTAATATAAGTAAAAGTGAAAATTGATGCAATTAAAAGGGTGATTATTACAGTAAGGTTCTAACTAATTTTTCTTTATCCTCTCTAGTATTACTTCTACAAAGTACCCAACTAATGAAAACAAGGCTACTAATGAATATGCAAACCTTTTATCAGCTGCTTGCAT
The DNA here is from genome assembly GCF_004015185.1 of Clostridium manihotivorum. Lineage (GTDB taxonomy): Bacteria > Bacillota > Clostridia > Clostridiales > Clostridiaceae > Clostridium_AR > Clostridium_AR manihotivorum. The sequence continues at coordinate 2,757,853 of NZ_CP025746.1, forward strand.
CATTCCTATTGTAGAGCTAAATCCTTCTTCCAGCATGAAATTAGTTATGTTGAAGATTAGTATAATTGCAAAGATGAATATTCCTAGAAATACAAATTTAAGTTTCATAAAAGTCTCCTTCGGCTTAAATTTAATTTTTATAAGTACGTATTAAATTATAGTTGCTGCTAGCCATAATTATAACTTTTTACTATAAAAAGGATGTTGTAAGAGTGACCTGTTAAGATTATGTACTTAGCTATCTGATGATTTAAATTTAATGGTTTACTTATATAGAATCTATTTAATGATCACTTAATTTCAATACATAGCATACTTTAAAATCACACTAGCCATAAAGGAAAGTGTGATTTTAATTTATCTGCAAAAGGCTATTATGTATAGGTATCCTTTACGGAAACTTAATCTATACATCTTCGATAATCACAACCTCTGGGGATTAGATGATCCAGGCTTCTGGGGATCATTGTGCATGTATAAATTAATAGTTCAAGTTGCTTCCCTATAGTGTTTTCTATTAGCATACGGTTAGTTGTTAATTTGGATAATTATAGTAAAATATAAATACTTTAACAATTAGTTATTGACCCTAACATAACGTCATAGTGTAATATAAAAATTGGCCAAGATAAATTAATGAATGTCTATAGACAATAAAATTCAGTTTAGAGGTGTATCCATGAGAACGGTAAAGCAGGTTTCGGAGTTAACTGGAATAAGTGTGCGCGCACTGCATTATTACGATGAAATAGGATTGTTAAAACCAAGCGAGATTACAGAAGCAGGTTATAGGCTTTATGATGAGGAAGCTCTCAAAACCTTGCAGCAAATTCTGTTTTTTAAAGAGCTAGATATACCTTTGAAGGAAGTTAAAGAAATAATGACTAGTCCATATTTCGATAAAATGAAAGCTTTAGAGGAGCAAAAGAAGCTACTGATATTAAAAAGAAAAAGACTTAATGGTTTGATAGATCTTATAAATAAGACCTTGAAAGGAGAAGGAAATATGAACTTTGAAGAATTTGATATGAGTGAATACTACAAGGTTTTGGAGGAATATAAGTTAGAGCATGAAGATAAAATAATCAAAGCTTATGGAAGCATAGAAAAATACAATGAAAGTATTGAAAAAATTAAATCTAAAGAAGCTGAAATTGCTAAGTCTGCTATTAGGCAATATGGAAGTATTGAAAGATATGCTAAGGCTATTAAAAATAACTTAAATAGTGAAAAACTAGAAAACTTATCAGAGAAAATCGATAAATTTAGAAAGGATTTATTAGAAGAAAATCATCCAAGATTAAAGGAGTTATATAGAAAATTAATAGAGGATACAAGCAAGGATCCTACTTCTAAGGAAATACAAGAAGTTGCGGAAGAAATATCAGCTACAGCTAAAAAAGATTATGATGTATTTCAAGTAGAGGAGATTGGGGGGCAGTTTTGGTATAGTCATGTCCAAATGTATTTAGTTTTTCCGGATTGGATAAAATCCTTTGAGGACAAGTATGGTGAAGGAACCTGTAAGTTCGTTGGAGAGGCTTTAAAAAAGAATCTAGATAATAAGAAACCTAGAGCAGTGGAATTATATGAAGAGCTTTTAGCGGACCTAAGTAAAGATCCAGCCTCCGAAGAAATACAGCAAATTGTTAAAGAAATAGAAGAACTACATGAAAAAACTAACAAAATCTATAAATTAGATCAGGGAGATAATTATATGGGCTATATGGCAGAGTCCTATTTATCAAATGATATTATAATAAAAGCAACTGATAAGAAATATGGAGAGGGTGCTTCTAAGTTTATTGGAGAAGCCTTCAAGTTCTACTCAGAAAAATAAGTAATTAGTAGGTGCTTTAAGCGCATCAAATTCAAAGCTTATGGAAAGCTCCTATTTAGTTTTTCTATACTTTAAAGGAGTCTTTCCATAAGTTTTCTTAACATCCTAGAAAAATTTGCTTAATAAGTATAACCTACTTTTTTAGCCACCATCTCAGCAGGTAAGTCTTTTATATACAAGAATTTTTTAGCTATGATTATCCTAAGTTGCTTTGTATATTTTCCAACAGGTATATTATAGTGTTTAATAAATCCCGTCTTTAGCTTCTGCTCATTTAAAAATACCAGCTTGCTTAGGGTTTTTACAATACCAGCTTCATCAAGTTATCTGTCTGCTCATCATCACCTAGTTTAAAGATATGGGTATCAAACTTTTCAAAGCCTAGCTTTTCATAAAATTTTATGGCGTTTATGTTGTGTTCCCATACGCCTAGCCAAATATAATCTAAATTAGTGTTCTTTCCAAGCTCAATAGCCTTAAGTATTAAACTTTTGCCCACTTGCTTGCCTTTATAATCTTGTAGTACGTAAATTCTTTGTACTTCTAAAGTGTTTTCGTGACCTGGCTCTGTTTGGGCTTTGTCAAAATTAACCTTCATGTAAGCAGCTACATTTTCATTACTTTCAACTATATAAAATTTTGAACCACTATTTTTAAGTTCACTTTCTATTTGTTCATAAGAAAAATTATCTTTTAAGTAATTATCCATATCTTCTTTTGTATTTTCATTAGAAAATGTTTCATAAAAGGTTTTTTCTCCTACATATTTAAGTTTTTCCACATCTTCTAAACCACATTCTCTTACTAAAAAGTTATCCATAAAGTTCATTCCTCCAAAATTTGTTATATGAGTGTACCTCTTCAGGAATAAAATTTGTATTTTTAAATTCTACTCCCAGAAGTCAGAAAAGCTTTAAAAATAGGTTTTAGATTGAAACTGTGCATCTTTAAATTAAAATATATTAGTAACCCAAAAACTACAAACTTATATAATCTAACAGGAACAACTTAAGTGTAATAAAAGAGCCACATATTTTGTAAGTATTAGCAAATACTTAGTAGTTCCTTTGAGATCTCCTCAAATCTTACATCATTTATCCAAAGTTTTTTCTTAAATCTTTCATCATCTATTCTTTCAATAATTACTTTGTCTGGAGCTATTTCCTTAGTAATAATCTTTAGTCTTTCAATTGATTCTTCATCGTCGTTATAACCATTGATGATAGTGATTTCAAATATAAATTTCCCTTTATATTGTTTATTAAAAGAAACCATGCTTGAAATGTAATCTTCTATTGTATAACCATCAATTGGCCTTTGGATCTTTTGGAAATCTTCTTCTGTTATTGTTTTTATTTCTCCAATAACCTCATCACACTTATTAGCAATTTCTATGTATTCAGATCTACCTAGCAAATACCCATTAGACAGTAGTCTTACAGGCAAACCTTTAGCTTTTATTACATCAATTATATAAGAAATTTTGTCATTAACTAAAGCCTCACCTTTTGAATTAATAAAAATTAATTCTGCTTTAGTATTTTCTATCATGATTTCTAGATCCTTCAATGAACTATCCATATCATCAAATGACCTTTGGATATCTACCTTATTTTGAGATCTTCCAATAGGACAAAATATACAATCAAAATTACAATGCTTTTCAGGAAGTACATTAACCTCCAATACTTTTTTTCCATCTTCAATATAAACTTCTTTGTAGCTGAAAACCCCCATTATTATGACCTCCTTGAATTACTGTATTGTAACTTGTTTATTGTTTATATCAAGAATGAAAAGCTTACAGCTTCCACCTAAATTAACCTGTATGGTTTCTGACAATTCCTTTAAGGCGTTTTCAAAGTATTCTGTTCTTGTTTCATCTACTAATTCAATACATAAAAAAGCATTCTTTGTATCTTCAGTTAGCATGGTTCTTACGGACTCACGCCAATTAAAGCATCTGCAAATTGCTCCTTCATTATCCTTATATACTATCTCACCTTCGTATGGAGGCTCACTTTTGTCTGTTCCTAGTGTAATAAAGTCTTCGTTTCCAACAGCCTTAGTCAACCTAATGTTGCCAGCAAATTTATCAATATCCTCTCCACCGCAAGGTAATGCGTATTTAAGTGAAATACAATTATAGATATCTACTAGTGGGTTAATAGTACCTAAATGATTGCCGTTATTAACTCTTTTTAATAATGCTTCAATTGAGGATCTAGCGCCTTTTTTTGTTTTAAACTTTTGAAAAGTCTCTCTCCATACTTTTATAACTTGATTGCTACTAAATTCATCATTCTGCAAATGTTTTAAAGCTTCCTTTTCTGCGTTAAGGATAGACTCCTTATATTTGTCTTCATCCTTTATAGAGTTGTCTATATCTTGGCAGATAACCACTCCTATCTTAGCATTGGGGAATAGGCTCCAAAAATCATCCTCTATTATGAAATCTTTCATTATTGCTCCTCCTTGTATAATTGAATTATTTATATTCTGAAACAGCCTATAAAACTGAATCTTAAAGCATAAGCTTTCTGATATATTAAAGTCTTTCTATGAATAGCTTGCTAAGAAGTCTAAGTTTATCAATAGTTTATTATTGTATTATTTATTAGTAATTATTGATAAATTAAATGCCTTTACACCATCATGATCTAGAAATTAGAATTAAGCCAGCCATACATAAGACAACACCTGATATAGTAGTGAAGGAAATCTTCTCCTTATAAAGCAATAACCCTATAGGGATAAGTAAAAGTGCTACCGAAGTATTTGATAAAAGACTGGTTACACTTATATTCCATCCAGATTTATATGACAATAAGAATCCTAATTCTACACCTACAACTGCAAATCCTAGTAAAATACTTGTCCAGTTCGCGACTCTAATTGATTCTATTAAATTTGTCCCAGGCACAAAAATAAAGAATGATATAATGGATATAACTAAAGCACAAGCGTAGGTAACAATCAAAGCTGCAATTGGATGCAAGGCTGATGGCGTTGATTTTTGAGATAAATGATAGCACAAGCTTGATATAATCACTATTAAAATTGGGGAGTACTGAGACTTCACAAACATCACTCCTAACTGTTCTTTTCGCGTATTTGACTTTCCGAATGTTTATGAGGAAAATCTGGCAGGCGAAGAAGCTTTCTTTTTTATTGGGTTATTTTAGCCTCCTAATAGTGCTAGGTTTAGTTAATAAAAAATTGTAGTTTCTTATACATTAAAAAAAAGCCCAAGGAAATATTATAAAAATATCTCCCAGGCTTTTATCCTTCCGTGTACACAGTTACCTGTGCGTCTTCTCTTGGACCAGCCAGTATAAACTGCGGAACCCTAGAAGACTAAACTATATAAAAAATCAAAATTTATAAGTTGCAACTTACTAGAATTAATTTAGCATAGTAGAAAAGTTTAGTCAACTTAATTTTGAACTCAGAAATCTAAAAGTGATCTTTATTTAAAATATGTTAAAGTACTGTATTGAAATTAATTTCAAAAATATTATTAAATATATCCTTATTAAATATAAAGCTACTTGACATTGCAAAGTAGGTGTTATATATTGGTATCAAGCTACTATACAAAGCATAGTAGGGAGGAATTATTATGGATGAAGCACAATTACTTAAAGGAATCCTAGAAGGTACGGTTTTAAGCATTATTTCTCGAGGGGAAACTTATGGTTATGAAATACTGCTGGTACTAAATAAATATGGATTTAAGGATATCTATGAGGGGACACTTTACCCAATATTAACTAGAATGGAGAAAAAGAACATTATAACTTGTCGTATTGAAAAGTCGCCCTTAGGGCCTAAACGTAAGTATTATACTATTACGAAGTCTGGCGAAACATATTATGAAGAATTCAAAAAAGTATTTATGGAAATTACATCAAAGGTAAATGAAATTATAAATGCAGATAGCTTATAGATTTATTGGGAGGATAGAATGGATATTGGTAAAAATAAGGTTGATAAATATGAGGGGTATAAAAACTATGTTAATTTACTAATGGATGACTATAGAAAAGACTTTGATAAGATAGAGGTATACGTTATTGGCTCATCTAAACTTAATACCTCTGAAAAAAACAACTGTCTCTTGCAAGTATTAGACACATTTTTATCTGCTCAAGAAGAGGAAAAATCAGTAATTCAAGTTACAGGACCAGATTTAAAGAGATATTGTGATGACATGATCTATGGAGAAAGGATTTATATTTATAAATCATCTAGGATATTCTTCATTTTGCTTGGCACCTTGTTTTATACCGCCTATATGCAAGTATTTCCTAGAATTTTTGATGCCATAAAATTAGGAGATATGAGAGTAATATTTAAAACAATTAATTTTGGAATAGCTGATATTATACTAATGCTGGCCTATATATGTATTCCTGAAATCATTTCCTTTGTAACAAAATCGCAGTTTGAGAATCCTAGAAGATGCAGAAGGATTAAGCGATATACATATTATGCAATATGGATTATTACAATAATGATTTATTCCTTTATAAAAGACAATGATAAGAGTAGTCTGATGATTATGTCTTTCTCAAAGGTATCATTAATTCTTTTATATTTAGGATTAATTAATTTTGTAATATTATTTCTGATGAAAGTTCTAGAACGAGGTAGCATGGAAGAAGAAAAGGAAGCTAGAGAAGAAAAATACTTAGATAAATTAAATACACAATATCAAATGCATGTTGAAAGAAGAAAGAGAAGTAATAAAGAACCTTTAGAATTTGAGAGCTTTAAAGCTAAGAGAGTAAGGAATAATTTTTTCACTATAGCAATGTTTTCTATATACCTTTTAATATTCTTGCTGCTGGCAGTTCTTATAGGGAGAGGTATGTACATTCAGAATAGTATAGATGTTTTAGGAATTATCTTTTTATTTATAATAGCTCTATTAAGTATTTTAATGACAGTATCTATAAGATTCTTTGTATTAATAAATAAAAGTCTTTCTTAATTCATTAATAGTTTATATATGATATGAATTTTTGATAAGAATCAGTGAAAATATAGAAGAACATTGGCTTGAGTAATGGAGCCACGGAAGAGGTAGAATGAGAAAAATATTAGCAATTATTATAAGAATGACCTTAGGCTTTTTATTATGTGCCTGTGGAACAGTTATGGCTCTTAACTCTAAATTGGGCTTAAGTCCATGGGATGTATTCCATCAAGGGCTAACAAAGGTAACCGGTATAACTCTTGGACAGGCTAGCATTATAGTTGGCATAATTATTGTTATAATAACAAGTATATTAGGACTTAAGGTTGGAATTGGAACAATAGCTAACATGATAGTAATTGGATGTTTCATTGACTTAATAATATACAGCAAGATTATTCCTGTTTGTAGTAGTGTAGCTACTGGTATGTTAATGATGATAGGTAGTCTATTTGTAAGTGCTATAGGTAGCTATTTTTATATAAGCTGCGAGATGGGATGTGGGCCTAGAGATGGTCTTATGATTGCTTTAGTTAGTCTTACTGGCAAACCTATTAGCTTAATACGATTTTTTATAGAAATGGGAGCTTTAATAATTGGCTGGACATTAGGAGGCTTTGTTGGAGTTGGAACACTTATAACTGCCTTTGGAATAGGGTATTGTGTACAAGTAGTATATAAGTTACTAAAGTTTGATGTAAAGGCCCTAAGCCACAGAAATATAAAGCAAGGTTTCATATTTATTAATGATTGTATAGTAAATCAAAGATAATTAAGCAACAGTTCTTTTAGATATATAAGGTAAGATATTTTATAATAAGGTTATGTTCAACACAGTACTTCAACATAGCCTCTAATAAATATCTTATCTTTTTCTTTATGTGAAAGTATAAAGCTTTTATTAGCTAAAGTTAGTAATATCAAGAACTTACAACAGCTATGCAGGCTGAGCAGTAAAAAATGATATTATATCTCCTTCCAGAATTTCTTCACATATGTTTAATAAATTTAAATTGTTAATAAGGATTATTGAAGACGCTTCAGCGGCTTTTTATAATATTTAATTTACTCTTTTAGCAATGGTGGTATAATATGGTTAAGATGTACCTTTCTGTATAAGAACTATATTAAAGTTCCTCTGGCTTCTAAATGTTGTATCTAAAAATATCGTTTCTTATAGATGATTTAAAACTAAAGTATAAATTAAAATAGATATTGTTATAAGAGATATTAAAGGGGGGATTGGTGTGCTAGATAATTTTAAGAAAGAGAACTTAAATGATAAGATAGTCAGTATAATTAACTTTTTATTATGGATTTTACTTGTATTTGTAGTAGTTTCAACTATTATAATGTTTCTAAAGTCAAAAAGATGGTTTTATGTTATACTTGGAGTACTCCTTGTTGGAGGAACATTGGTAAATATTAAGTATTTCAGAGGATTGAAAACACACTAAAATAAATATATATTTCAATAGTTGAATTTTACTGTTCTAAAAAATGAGGCGATTTATGGTGGTCAACCTATCGCCTCATTTTTATTTCTCAAATAAGTATGAGGTTTTTTCTAGTACATGAAATTGATAAAATATATTTAGTAAAAAATATTGTTGAAATTAGGTTGGTGTAGTAGACATTATGAGAGGATAAATCAACTATCTACTTCAACTAGGAGTTATAACATCTCCGTAGATAAAGGATTGGAGGAATTTTTATGATGTTAGATATCTTTAGTGCGTAGCAGAGGCTATTGCATTAATTAAATAAAGTTTAATGAGGTAGCCTTTGCTGTTCCTAAAAATGTTAGAGAACTAGGAGGAGCAAAATGAGCTATTTAAAAAAATATCAATGGGAGCTGGTTCCTGAGAAATTACCAGTGGTAAAAAGAAACTGTCCTAAATGTAATGAAAAAGCAACTTATATAAATACTGAGAAATTCAGAGTAAATGCAAATAAAAATAATCTTGATATTTGGATGATTTATCAATGTGAGAAGTGCAAGTCCACTTATAATATGACTATATATGAAAGGATTAAGCCTTTTGATATTAATAAGGAGGAGTATGAAAAGTTCCTTTCAAATGATAAAGAACTAGCCAGAAAATATGCTTTTAATTTAAATATGTACAGTAAAAATAAAGCTGAGGTTATTTTTGAAACTGTAAGTTATGCCTTGGTTCAAAAGGAATTAAATGCCTCATATATAAAAGAAAATGAGCTAGTTTTTGAAATTTGTTGTAAATATCCAGTAGAAATTAGAGTGGATAAGCTTTTAAGTGATATACTAGGACTTTCTAGAAGTAAGATTAAAAATATGCATAATAGAGGTTTGATTTTTATTAATGACGGCAAGAATTCAATGAATTCTAAAATAAAAAATAAAATGGAAATACATGTTTTAAAGGTAGAAGAGAATATAGAGCTTTTGGAACTTATAGTATAGTGAAATCGTCGATGGTAGATCAGTAAGCGAGGCTATTGGATTATTAGCCTCGCTTACTTCTTTTTGCAATATATATATAATAATTTTACCTTGTCAGAACTTATGGTACCTATGAAATTTGGGATAGGTATCCGGAATCAGGTTAAATACTTATTTTAGTCGAAGTTAAAGAAGAAAAATTCAGTTTCCTATTATAGTTTTTTCATATACATTAATAAAGGACAGATTTGCAAAAAATCATTGAAGAAATATACTTTGGTAATTTTCCTATATGATATTACTTGGAAGCCAAGGTTCCAGTATGGAATAAGGAATTTTTACATCAGGTAAACTTTCGCCCATTTTTACATTAGGTTTTAATGCACCGTGATAATCACTGCCGCCTGAGGCATGTAGATTATGTTCCTTGCAGTAATCAAGTAGGTGCTTTGTTCTTTCAATGGTGTGAAGAGAATGATAACATTCTATACCATCAAGAGCATTTAGCGACACTATTGAGTCAAGAAAAGCATCGTGGTCTTCTACAAAATAACCATAAAGGTGTGCAAGAAAGGATTTACCACCTGCCTTTTTGATTAGGGCAGCAGCTTCTGGTACTGTGAGATAATCCTTCATCTGATCTAGAAAGAATGGACTTTCTGGGTTGTTTACACAGGTTCTATAAAAGGCATTAAGACTTTCCCATATATTTTTGTCCAAAAGTCTTTCATTTTCAGGATATTTTCTTATATCTGCATGGAGTATCTGTGTTGCAAAGTATTTTCCTCTAATTGATAAATTATCGCTATACTTAATATTAAGATTTCTGCATACCTCCATCATTTTCTTTAGGTAAGTATTTTCTCTTTCGTAAAATTTCTCATCAGAAACTATTCCAGTTGAACTTATTACCTCTAGATCTATACCATATCCTAAGATCTCAATTGGTTTTCCATTATGTACAGCAGAGAATTCACAGCCTGGTATAAGTTTGCCCTCATAGTATTGATGAATATTTATTTCCTTAAGCTTTGTGCTTTAATGAGGAGATCTTTAGGCTCGTCAGAACCATCAGACGTAGTAGTGTGCATATGTAAATCTATCATAGTAGTATGACTCCTTATGTTATTTAGGGATGTAGCTTCAAGATTGAAATTACACAGAAAACCTAGATGGGAACAAAAGAGGTTTCTCAAATAAGTCTTTTATGGAAGATGTACATCCTATACATTATATATTGTATCTAACTTTGTATACTTAAAGCAATAACTAAAGAATCACATGTGGAATTAAAAGAATATTATGAAAAAAACTATTTTATTATATAAAACAATATCCATTTTATGTATAATTAAATTATTGTACAATCATATAGTTTATTGACTTAGAATAGAAAAATAGTATGAGTTAAAATGAGAGGAAGTAATAAAATGGAATTTATGATACAGTTGTATGTAAAAAATGCGAAGGAAGCCATTGAGCTTTATAAAAAAGCCTTTGACGCAAAACTAGTTTATATTGAGTACACTCAAGAAAACGCAGTACTTCATTCAGAAATTATTGCACATGGGCAAAAGCTAGCAATTAGTGATTATGAAGAAGCTTCAGTAACCGGTACAGTTTTTCAGATAGATGTAAGGATGCAAACTGCAGGGGATGTAGAAAAAGCCTATGAAGTCTTAAGAGAAGAAAGTAATACCAATGTTCCTATTGGATCATCTTCCTTTAGTCCATGCATGGTGGACTTTGTCGATAAATTTGGAGTTAGATGGTGCCTTTTCTCAGAATGGCCTGATTTAAAATAGAAGCTGTATATAGCAGACTTAAAAGAATAATAAATATTTGTTTAGTTGATTATATAATTTTTATATAAAAATATATCTTTATTGAGAGGATTATTATATGATTGATAGAAAAACAAAATCCGCAAATAAACTACAAATGATTTTATATGTATTTGTAACTTATTTATTTTCGTGGATTATTTGGGGCATTATATATGCCTCTGATAGAAATATAATTTCTTATGACATTTACAAGAATTATGTTGGAGTTTTTTTTGCAATAGGTGCGTTTATGCCAACCATTATGGCTATAATCTTTACTGGATTTTTTTATGGAACTGATGGAGTAAAGAACTTACTTAAAAAAGGTATTATTTGGAGAATCAATCCTTTATATTATATATTCATTTTGTTTTATGTAGTATCATCATTTTTTGTACCTCTCTGGTTTTGTAATATTACAGGTAGTTCTTATAATTTTGATATATCAATGAATTTTAATAGTGTACTACTTAATTTCTTTTTAGTTTTACTTTTGGGTGGTCCACTTGGAGAAGAGTTTGGGTGGCGTGGCTTTGCTTTAACAAAACTTCAGAATAAACTAAATCCAATTTATTCAAGTATAATTTTGGGAGTAATTTGGTCATGTTGGCATTTACCACTTTTTTTTATTCAGGGTACACCACAATATGGAATACCTTTTAGTTTGTTTATAATATCAGTGATGTGTTTATCATTAGTTTTTACATGGATATATAACAGAACTCATGGAAGTGTATTAATGACTATTCTTCTTCACACATTATATAATATTACGCCATTAATTAATCCGTATTTTGTAAAATCATTTAATAGATATACTGCTACTTGGATTATATACCAGTTTATAATTATACTATTTATTATATGGGATACGATAAAAAGATCTTCAAAGCAAATCAATTAATATTAAAATGATATAGAATAAGAAAAATTATGTTGACCGCAAGATATTTCTTATATAGGGAACCTTTATGAAAACATAATTTGTAACAAGTATAAATTAATAGTTGAAGTTGGTTACCTATACATTGGGAAAGGTATATAAACAAAAAGATCACTAAAGAAAGTCGCTCAATGTCATTAAGTTAAGGAAAGGCTTGCATCACAAATATGTGCTGTGGGTCTTTTTTATTTTTTTTAATTATCACTTGACAGCATTTCAAAAATATGTGGCCGCTTTCACTACCAATTGTTTTAAAGGTAGTGAAAGCGGCCCTTGTAATTAGAGAGAAATTTCAATTACGAGGAGAATACATATGAATACTAAGTCACAAGAATTGAGATCCACTTTATTTGAACTTATTCAAGAGCTTCGCGATAATCCTAAAGAGAATATTAGGAATCCCGACAAGGATTTCCTTAGAAATCGAAAACTTCCCTTTGATAAAATAATTTTTTCTTTGCTAGGAATGGAAGGAAATACTTTAAGTAATGAGCTTTTAAATCAATGGGGATGCTCTATTGACACAGCTACATCGGCGGCCTTTGTTCAACAAAGGGCAAAGATCTTGACTACGGCATTTGAAAAATTATTTCATAACTTCGTTAACAAAACAACAACTGATTATCTATTTAAAGGCTATCGCCTTTTGGCTGTCGATGGATCTGACATACATATTCCAACAAATAAAAACGATTTGGATTCCTTATATGAATTTAAAGACTCTAGGAAACCGTACAACCTTTTGCATTTAAATGCATTATACGATCTTAATCAACATACCTACGAGGACGTAATTGTGCTGAGAAGAAAGCTTTCCAATGAATGTAAGGCATTAACAGACATGGTAGACAGATCTACTATTAAAACTCCAGCAATTATCCTTGCGGATCGAGGGTATGAATCTTATAACAATATGGCACACATTCAACAAAAAGGATGGAAATTCTAATAAGAATAAAAGATTTTCATGGTCATGCATCAGGTATTTTACATGGATTTGAACTTCCATCTGCTGATGAATTTGATGTTGATATTGATTTAAACCTTACTAGAAAACAAACTAATAAAGTGAAAGAATTGCTTAAGGATAAAAACCATTATAGACTAATTGGGAAAAATAAGACATTTGACTATCTCCCAGAGACAAATAGAAAAAGTGATCCTACAGTAATGTACAAACTACCGTTTCGGATTGTACGATTTAAAATTACTGATGATACTTATGAGGTTGTTGTTACAAACCTAGATAGAACGAAATTTTCACCTCAAACACTAAAAGAACTCTATTTCAAGCGTTGGGGAATTGAAACATCATTCCGTGATTTGAAATATACTATTGGATTGCTACATTTTCATTCAAAAAAGGTGGAGTACATACTTCAGGAAATATATGCAAGGCTAATTATGTACAACTTTTCTGAAATAATTACCCAACACGTAATCATAAAGAAAAGGAACAGGAAATACGACTACAAAGTCAACTTTTCTGTTGCAGCGCATATATGCCGACAGTTTTTCCTTGGTAAAGTTACTCCACCTAATATAGAAGCTTTGATTGCTAGGCACATAACACCGATTCGACCTGGTCGTTCGCGACCTAGAAATATGTCTGAAAAAACATCCGTAAGCTTCATGTATAGAGTAGCATAATAATGATTAATTTAATAGTTTTTTTTAGCGGGATATATGCCTGCTTTATTTGCATGCAATTTTTAAAATTATTTTCTTCATTTCGGTTGAACATTTACAGCTAACTCTGAAAAAAGAAGCTATCACTTTATGTAATAGCTTCTTGAATTCTCTTAACTTAATGCCATTGAGAAAGTCGCTTTAGTGATTTTTTATAGATATATTTAGTTTATGTTTATAGACTAGCCTTTAAGGCCATTTGCCTGTCTTTCCATATTTTCTACAACAACGTCGTGAATTTCTCCTAATGAAGCACAGTACTCAAGGATTTCCCATGGCTTATTAGTATGAAAGTGTATCTTAATAAGTTCATCATCTCCAACTGCAAGCAAGGAATCACCTTCAAAGTTTTCAGTAATATAATCGTTAATATCATCCTCTGAAAGATTCTGTCCTGCTATTAATAACTGAGTATCAAATTTAAATTCAATCATAAATATTCTCCTTTTCTAATTAACAAACAATTGATTAAGTATTAGCTAATCTATAGTAGAAGGCTAATAGTAAATTAACTAATATATTCTATTATACATAAAGTAAGGATAATAAATCCAGTGTTAATTGATAATTTGTTTCATTTACTGCGAAACCATTAAGTGTCAGCTCCATAAATGACTTGAAAAAAGTATAATTAGTTGAAAAATATTACTTATATGATATAATGTTGTCTAATATATTGAGAAAAGAGGTGTTGAGGAACTATGAGCATTAAAGAAGAGTATTGTTTAGAAAGCCAAGAAAACAAAGTTTCAGCTGTATATGATGTTTTTGATGAGTCCTTAAGGTTAGCGTCAAAAGCTGGTAGAGTTGAGTTTTTAACAACTGTAAGGCAGATTGAAAAATATCTTAAACCTGGGATGAGAATATTAGATTTAGGCCCTGGAACAGGGGAGTACAGCTTTTATTTTGCTAAAAAGGGCTTTGAAGTAACAGCAGTGGAGATAGTAGAGAAGCATGTGAAACAAATAAAAGAAAAGATTACGGAAGACATTTCTCTTGAGGTGTTTCAAGGCAATGCAGTTGATTTATCAGTGCTAGAAGATAAGTCTTATGATGTTGTTCTAAGCTTTGGACCGCTATATCATTTCCTGAAAGATGAGGACAAACTTACTCATATAAAGGAAGTAAAGCGAGTTTGCAAAGATAATGGAAAGATGTTCTTTGCTTTTATTTCTAATGATATGGTTATTACAACTGAGGCTATGTGTTATAATCCTAACTATTTTAAGAGTGAAAACTACAATCATGAAACCTTCAAGGTAGTAGATGAACCTTTTGTCTTTCATACAGTAGATGCTTGTAGAAATCTAATCAACACTTCTGCTTTGAAAATTATTGGTGAAGTTGCTGCAGATGGCTTAAGTGAATTGTTAGCAAACAAAATCAATAGTATGGATGATAAGAGCTATGAAGCTTGGCTTAACTATCATTTCTACTGCTGCGAAAAGCCAGAATTCTTTGGAGCAAGTAATCATCTTTTATTCATAGCAGAGAAGTTTAATGGTTAGTTTATGCATCTTTGATAATATTGTCAAATATAGCATAATAAAAGACTATATATTTTATTAAATAATATTGGGGAGAGTATAAATGATTATAATTAAAACTGAACATGTTATACACAACATGTCGAAGGATAATAAACCTGTGGCTTTTTGCAAATCTGGTGATATAGTTGAATTCCATACTTTAGATTGCTTTAATAATGAGCTACTGCCTGAAGGGACAAAGTGCGGAGTAGACAATAAATCTATAGGGAATCCAGCAACGGGACCTTTATATATTGAAGGAGCAAAGCAAGGTGATACATTAAAGGTTGAGATTTTAGATATTACCGTAGGGACATTGGGTGTAAATGTTATTGGGTCTAACTGCAACAGTTTAAGCGAGAAAAACTTGAAGTTTGAAACTAAAAGACTTGCTGTTGAGCAGGGAATCGCCAAAATTATTAAGGAGATATCCGTGCCTATAGAGCCTATGATAGGAGTTATTGGGGTTGCTCCAGCTTACGAAGAGATATCAACTTTTATGCCTGGCAATCACGGAGGAAACATGGATTGTAGACAGATTAAGAAAGGTTCTGTGTTATACCTGCCAGTATTTACAGAAGGAGCCTTACTTGCAATTGGAGATATACATGCTCTTATGGGGGACGGAGAAGTTGGTGGCTGCGGCCTTGAGATTGAAGGTACAATAAAGCTTAAGGTTACAGTAATTCCTGAAGTGAGCAGAAGGGCTCCAGCTGTGTTTGTAGATGGAAAATGGATGGCAATTGCTTCCTGTAGTAGCTTAGATGAAGCAGCTGATGAAGCTACTGCAATGATGTTAAGCTTTCTAGTAGAAGAGGTAGGTCTGGACTCCTATGATGCTGGCGTACTTCTAAGTCTTTGTGGAAATCTAGCTGTTTGTCAAAAGGTTAATTCTTACAAAACAGTCAGAATGGAACTTCCACTTTGCTACTTGAGTAAATTTGGATACGTACCATATTAAGGAGCCACAAATTCTTCGAAGGAATTAAAAAAGTCTTTGCGCTCTTAAAGATCTATCACTTCAATCCCAAATATAGTTTCAAAACTCCTCTGGGTTTTGAGAGGAGAATTTGAAACTATAAATTTTAGTATGAAGTGCTACATATAAAGATTTACCACATCTATCTGAAAGCTATTTTTAAGCATAACCTAGAATAGCAATTGGCAAGTATACTGAGGTAAGATAAGGAGATAATGCAGATGGGATTCTTAAGCAATTTATTTAGAAAAAAAGAAGAGGAGCAAGTCCGAAATCCGTCTGGTATCTATACATTTTATATTGAAGATATATTCACGATTACGAAATTAGGCTGCATAGTAGTTGGAATAGTGAAAGGTGCAGATATACATCTAGGCGATGAGGTGTACATAGTAGACACTAAGGGGAACAGATTGAAATCCAAGGTTATGGGTATGGAAAATCCAAGGTTTGGTAAGATGAACGTAGCACCTATTGGAAGAAACATAGGTATTCTTCTATCTGATATTGAAGCTACTCAGGTAAGTAAGGGAGATATTCCAACTAATAGAAGAGAAAATTAATATAAAATATATATAATTTTATATTATAAATAAATATTGACTCTCACATAGTGGTAGGCATTATTCTAAATATGTCATTCGAATGGCAGTAATAGATAGGAGTTGATTTTATGTTCAAGATTGGAGACTTTTCAAAGCTAACAAAAGTTTCTATACGGATGCTCAGATATTATGATGAAGTTGGACTTTTTAAGCCTGAAGGAATCGATGATTTTACTGGATACAGATATTATTCAGCAAAACAAATTTTAGAGCTTAACTTAATAGTAGCCTTGAGAGACATGGGCTTTAATGTAGCAGACATAGCTCTGTTTATAAAGGAAAGATCTAAAGAAAAGCTAGAGGAAATCCTAAAGGTGAAAAGTGAAGAAGTTGAAAATAATATAAGAGCAGAGCAGATAAAGCTTGAAAGAATTAACTCCACCATAAAGGATATGAAAGAGGAGAGAGTTAATATGAAATATAACGTTACATTAAAGGAAATACCAAGCCATAAGGTCATCTCGTTAAGAGATACTATACCAGCTTATACTGCAGAAGGAATGCTTTGGGCTAGATTAAGTGAATACTTGATGAAAAGAAATATTCCGTGCAATGATTTTGCATATGCGACTTATCATGATGAGGGATATAAAGAAGGACAAGTTGATGTAGAGGTAGTAATGGGTGTTTATAGTTTGATGAAGGATGATAGCGGTTTTGTATTCAAGGAGACTGAAGCTGTTGAGCAGGCTGCTAGTATATTAGTTCCTGGGGAGTATTCTAATTTGACAGGCGCATATAATTTTCTAGCAAATTGGATCGAAGAAAATGGATTTGCTATGTGCGGCAATCCACGTCAGGTCGCTATAAAAGGTCCATGGAATGAAACAAATACAGAAGATTATTTGAGTGAAATACAGATACCAGTAAAGAAGCAGCAATAAAATGAATTAGTTCATAAGTAAAGATTCCATACGATTGAAAATATAGTTTTCAAACTTAAAAGGAAGTTTAAAGGTGTACCACTTCTATACTAAGTGTATTTTCTTATTAACTCTGGTTACAAGAAGGAGAATTTGAAAATATAAATTTTAGTAAGAAGTGGTATGTCTATCTTCTACATTATTTTATCTTCTGGCATCAAAGCTATTAGGTATATGGACAAAGCAGGGGACTGTTAAGATAAGTGAGTAATGAAAATATCAAATGTACTTTGGCCATAAGAGAATTAAGTAATTCAACTGTAGATAAAAAAATATATTTTTCACCTAATACAAAATTTGTTATTATAGTTGAATATATTAAGAATACATATATTTATTTTAAATAATAACTTGATTATATGCTTATTGCATCCATTTTCTTATTCTTACTCAATATTATATTGATTTTGATCATGTGATAAACTAATCAACTATTTGTATAATTTATATTATTACAGAGTTTGGAAATACATCAATAGTGTGAGGTAAATAATATTATAAGGGAATGGAAAAGATATGAGTATAGTGGCTCGATTGTCAAGACAAAAATATTTAAGTTTACAATGAACCATATTTTACCATTATGTAGTTGCACTATGCAGTAATACCAAGTAGCACAGGATAGTAGTTTTCTGCCGGAGTTTGATAGCCAAGTGCAGAGTGGAGCTTTTCAAAATTGTAGCTGTGGATAAAATCACCAATCTGCTTACGGGCATCTCTTATGTTAACATAGTCCTTCAGGTAGACTTCGTCATATTTGAGCGTGCGGAACCAGCGTTCAATCATGATATTGTCTGCCCATCTGCTCTTACCATCCATGCTAATTTTGACTCTATGGTTTTCCACAAAGCTAATATACTCATGACCTGTGAATTGGCTGCCTTGATCAGAGTTCAATGTTTCAGGTTTAGCAACAGAAAAGGCTTTTTCAAGAGCGCTTTTAACCATATTTGTGGATAACGTATCGTCCAGCTCCCAGACTACGATGAGACGACTGTGCCAGTCGATAATGGCTGTCAGATAGACAAAACCATGTTTGAGGCGGATGTAGGTTATATCGATAGACCATGCTTGATTCGGCCTTACAATATCCACATTCCTAAGAAGATAAGGGTATATCTTGTGTCCTTTAGCAGGCTTGGACAGGTTGGGTTTAGGGTAAATCGCATGTATGTCCATATCCTGCATGTACCTGCGAGTCTTCAATCTACCTATATCGAATCCTTGTATGCCGCAAATGCTTTTGAAATCTGCCTGGGAGCCCCAGGATGGGTTGTCAGTGTGCATTCTATCTATGGAGTCTTTTATAGCTAATTCTGTTTCAGACGGACTTTTACTCTTGTAGTATGCACTGGTACGGTTTACGTCCAGTAATTCAGCTACTGTGGATAAAGGGAGTTCCTTGCTATCTTTTTGGGCGCGGAGTAAATTTACTCTCCCAATCAGGTCCAAAGAGTTCTTCAGATTTTTTTTGAGCCAATCAACCTGCGTAGTTAACTGACCAACTTTCTTATATAGATCATCCTTCTCCGCTTCGCTTGATTTAAGGCTTTCTTTAAGCTTTTCATCCTTTTTATTATCAAAGGCATTGGCGGCGTTTTCGAGGAATTCGCTCTTCCAGTTACGCAACTGGTTTGGAGCAATCTCGTGTTCACTTGCCAGCTGGCTCAACTCCTTTTCGCCTTTTAGTAGCTCTATTATTACTTTAGCTTTGAATTCTGGTGTGAATGTTCTTTTTCTCATAATGAAAACCTGCTTTCTTTTGATACTTTTATTATATCAGGTTCATTATATTTAACTCATATTTTTGTTGAGTTTTCTTAGACCATTATAGAGTACAAGGTTAATTTGCATGTCAATTGACCTACTAATGGTAGTAATCAATATAGTTTTGGGAATGTTATTTATAAAATCAAAGGGGAAAGGTTGTAATTTTCTTTCAGGATATAATCTTGCAACTTCAGAAGACCGAAGCAACTATGATGAGGTAGCGATTTGTAATTATGTTGGAAAAACAATTTTGCTATGGGCAGTGTTCTTTGTAATAGGTGCAGTAGTGGATTATTTTTATCAAGGATTTGGAATTAAACTCGCATTTTCACTATTAATAATCGCTTTAGCCTATTACATCTATATTAGATATAAGAAATTTGATGAAAAATTTAAAATAGCTAAGTGAATTTATAAGCCTATGCTAATATTAAAGCATAGGTTTTACTTTTGTTAGAAAGAGATATACGCAAACATAGGTTAAGGCTAATATATCACAAATTCTCTAAAAAAAAAGCTATTGAGATATAAGTGATTTGTACATGAATTTATAGAACTCTTATTGGAAACTTAATTTCAATACGGTACTTTAACAGAGCCTACATTTTAAACTCTCAGATGTAAGGCTTAGCAAGTTTTCTAATATTTAAAGATACACCACAATTAATATCAAAATAATGTTTTCAGAACGTAGTACTATTTATACAAAGGAGGGATTTTCCATGATAGATGCAAGTATGAGGAAGATATTGGATTACGTAGAGAGAAACTTAACAGAAGATTTTTCGTTAAATCAATTAGCAAAGTACTCAAATTTTTCACCTTACTATTGTTCTGTTATCTTCCATAGATATTTTGGTGAAACCATGAAAAGCTACATTCAAAAACGCCGTCTGCTTTGTGCTGCAGAGGAGCTTAAAAATACTGAAAATAGGATTATTGATATTGCAATAAAATATAGCTACTCATCTCAAGAGGCATTTTCAAGAGCATTTTCTACTACCTTTGGAATGACACCGAAAAAGTTTCGTCTAAATCCACTACCTCTTGCAGCTTATCAGAAGAATATTGATCCTTTATTAAAAGACAAGGAGAGTTTATATATGAAAAATGAAACCATAAAACATGTACAAAGTCAAATTGAGAAAAATTACCCATCAAGAACCTTGCATATTTTAAATGGGATGAGTATGCTTCAAGCTTTTCAAGAAAGTAAGCTTATGAATGAAGAGGCAGTATATATTCCTTTTAATGAGGCAATGTGCTGGGGGGAAGCTGATGAAGAGATTTTTTCAACAGAATTTATAAAAAAGAGAGCTGCTTCTTTAAATTCTACACCAGAGGAATACAAGAATATTGTTATAGAACAGTTGAAACCACTATTAGTTGATAGCTTCGATATAATTGTTTTGTGGTTTGGTGATGATATGTTCTGCCAGATTAACTTTATCACAATTCTTGCTTATTTGGAGCAAATTAATTATCAAGGAGATGTACTTTTCTGCATGGCATTAGAACAAAAAGATGAGATGCTATCAGATGCTATGGAAATTGATATAAATGGGTATAATAATATTTATAAAACAGTACTATGCCATAGAGAAAAGCCTGATTCAAAGCTACTTCCAGTGACATATCAGGCAATTAATCTATATCTTTCTTACAGAACAGAAGGTAGTGAAATCTCAAGATATATCAGAAATAATATAGATAAAAAGGATCTTGTAAAGGAGTTAATGACACTTTTCCCTCAGTATGGATTTGGTGATTTACAATATCTTTGGATGATTGATGAGATTAAAAATAATAAAGCTCTATAAGTAAAGCTTCTATTTTTAATTCTTATTTGACTTTATCTGAGCAACCTAATCATACACCTTGCTATGAAGCAATATTCGCTGATGAAGATAAGGAACTTAGACAGTATATTGATTAATTGCAAAAGTTCTGATATCATTAGGGTAAAAATTAATTTAGAAGTAAGAGTGGTGATTTTATTGGATATTACTAAAGAACTGTTTTTAATGCAGCAAGCCTATGCAACTTTATTTTCTCTTACTAACAAGATACAAATAGTAGGAGACAAAAGACTTGAAGGATTAACCTCAAGACAGTTCATGGCCATTGTTGCACTTGCTCATCTAGAAGAGGATGAGAGAACTATAAACAACATTGCAAGGAAGCTAGGTACCACAAAGCAGAGTGTAAAACAGCTCCTAGATATAATGGAGAAAAAAGGGTACATAGAAACTGTGCCAAGTACTAAGGATAAAAGAGCAGTTAATGTTAAGGTAACTGAAGAGGGAGGTAAAGTAATAATAAAGTGTTCTGAACTAGGTGTTTACTTATTGACGGATTTATTTAAAGACTTTTCTTCAAGTGAAATAGAAACGCTATGGACGCTATTAAAAAAGTTATACTCTTTCGATGGACAAATGCAGGATGGATTTGAAGAACTAGGGACTTTAGATTTAGGTGCAGATTTAGATGGCTTTAATGAAAGAGTGATAACAGAATTTGAAAGACAAAGAAACTTAAAGAAAGAGCTATGAGATAATTATAGCTCTTTCTGATTTTTAAAGTTATTCTGGCTTCTGAGCATAGAATTTAAAAATAGAAGGAGGGACATCTATATGTTTTACTAAAAATATTATAAAGTACCGATTTATAACTGAATGTCGTTTATATTTGAACGATAATCCTTTGGTGAAAAGCCCATGATTTTTTTAAATTGCCTAGCAAAATAATTACTGTCTCCAAAACCACTTTCATAGGCAACATCAGAGATTGTATAGTCGCTTTTTTTTAGCAGCAAACATGCATATTGAATGCGAAGTCGAAGTAAATAATTTATAGGTGTTGTCTTATAATGTTCTTTGAAGATTCTATCTAGATGTCTTACTGATATTCCTGCTTCATCTGCCAAGTCCTTCAGGTTAATAGGGTTTTGAAAGTTGTTTTCCATATAGGAGGTGGCCTTTGCAATATTTATAAGGTTAGAATTTATACCTGAACCACTCAAATCATGTAGTCTTGATAAAAAGACTACCAATTCCATAAAGTGTGAATACACCATTGTCTGAGATCCCTGCTTTTTATTTTCATATTCATCTATCATGTCTAAAATGAGGTCTTTCACTTTTTCATAGTCAGACAAAGTTAATTGAAGTTTACTGTCAAAGTTTGATTCCTTAGCTAAAGAAGGTTCAACAACAAATAGTGCTTGATAGCCTAGTGATTTTTCTAAGTCCCTACCTACTTGATATAAATGCTCAGGTTTGTACATAATATTGCAAATTCTAAAATCAGAAGCATTGTCATAACCATGAAAGGTGTTTTTATTAATTATAAAAACATCACCTTTTTTAATAAAGTATTTTTCTGAGTTAACAATATGATCTGCGGTTCCCTTTAAAACAATTACCAACTCTGAAAAATCCACATGATAATGTACTGGCATATTGTTTTCATGTTTCCCTAATTGTATAAAGAAAGGAAAATTAGTATCTTTAGTAAAAATACTGAGATGCATGTATTTCAAATCATCACCTTCTTATATATATGCTTAGACTATTGATAGATATTGGATGTGTTTGAGAATATTTTAGGATTTATATGTCTATATAATGCTATTGTTAGGCTTAATAATCAAGGTAAGATAGCCTCGGTTATATTAATATAATATCATTAAAACCTTTGCAGCACTATATGTATTTAGTTATAACAAAGATAATATCGATGCGAAAGGTTGAAAATAGATAAATAAGTGTATTGGCTGATAATATTAGCACTATATAGACATCTATAAGTTGAATGTTAAATAGATTTTAAATATGGATATAAAAACTTATTGGACAAGTATTTTTAATACCAGTTAGGTTTAAGTAAATTGTATGAGAACTTAAATGTGGTACTTAATCAGCCAATAAAGAAAGTTGGAGGTATAGAGATGAAATATAATAACCCTGTTGTAAAAGGATTTTATCCAGACCCTAGTGTTTGTAAGGTAGAGGATACCTATTACCTTGTATGCAGCTCCTTTCAGTACTTTCCGGGAGTTCCTATTTTCGAAAGCAAAGATCTTATTAATTGGAAGCAGATAGGCCATTGTCTTACAAGAAAAAGCCAGGTTCAGCTTGAAAATATAAATAGCTCTGGAGGTGTTTTTGCTCCAACTATTAGATATAACAATGGACGTTTTTACATGACCACCACAAATAATACAACAAATCAAAACTTTTTCGTGTGGACAGAGGATATATATGGTGAATGGTCTGAGCCTATGTATGTAGATCAAGGAGGAATTGATCCTTCGCTGTATTTTGAAGAAGATAAAACTTATTTTATGAGTACCATGGGAGACGATAAAGGAGTTAATGGCATATATCAATGTGAAATTGAAATAGAGAGTGGAAGAAGACTTACAGAAAGTAAAGTGATCTGGCAGGGCTCAGGAGGCCGTTACTTGGAAAGTCCTCATTTGTATAAGATAAATGGAAGCTATTATCTTATGGTAGCAGAAGGAGGAACAGAGTACGGTCATATGGTAACCTATGCACGTAGTAACTCTCCTTATGGTCCTTTTGAACCTTATGCCAACAATCCAGTATTGACTAATCGTAATCTAGGCGGCTATGAGATACAGGGAGTAGGACATGGAGATCTTATTCAGGATAACAGTGGAAACTGGTGGATGCTTCATTTAGGCTTTCGTCAAATAGATAAATGGGCTATGTTCCATCATTTAGGACGTGAAGTTTTTCTTACAGAGGTAACCTTCGACGAAGATGGTTGGTTCACAGCTGGACATAATGGTACAACCTTGAATACCGTTGATACTGATCGTATAAGTGACCAAGTAATTCAGAAAGAAAAGAAATTTTATACTTTTGAAAATACTGAATGGGACAAAGATTGGTGTTATTTAAGACATCCTAACAGCGATAATTATATTCTTAAAGAGGATAGTGTAAAGTTAAAAGGAACTGAAGTAACTTTAGATAAGACAGCTTCACCAACCTTTATTGGTATACGTCAGATGGACTTTAATGCAGTAATTTCTTGTGATGTATCTGTAACTGATGGGGAAGCAGGCATCACATTATACATGGATGAGAATCATCATTATGACCTTGCTATACGTAAGGCAAATAGTGGCTTTGAGGTTATTGAAAGACTAAATATTGGTGATGTTAAATCTATAGAAAATATAATAGCTTTAGAAAATAGTAAGGCATCCCTTGTTATTGATGCAAATAATAATTATTATAGCTTTTATATAAAAGCAGAAGACAAAGAAATTCTTTTAGGTACGGC
Source organism: Clostridium manihotivorum (assembly GCF_004015185.1). Classification (GTDB taxonomy): domain Bacteria; phylum Bacillota; class Clostridia; order Clostridiales; family Clostridiaceae; genus Clostridium_AR; species Clostridium_AR manihotivorum. The sequence goes on from NZ_CP025746.1 coordinate 2,782,676, forward strand.
ACAAACTAGATATTTATCCACTGAAGTAGCTTGTGGTTTTACTGGGGTTATTATAGGGTTATATGCCTATGGAGAAAGTTATACAAGTTATTCTCAGTTCACAAACTTTAAGTGTGAATATAAATAAGTATCAACAGAAAGAATCCTTAGTATTGGTTGTAGTTGATTAGTCTGTTTTAATTAGAAAAATACATCTATAACACTGCTCAGTAGCATATAATGTAGAGTTACATATTATGCAACTAGGCAGTGTTTTTCTAACTAGATTTTTATATGTTCTACAAATATTTAATTATAGGAGTAAGGAATAAAATGAATTTAAACAGCCAATCATTATTTTATCCCCCACAACCAGACAATCCAAGTGATAATGATAGATATTTTTTAACTCGTTATGTTATGAGTTTAGCAGGGCGCCTAGAAGATTTTTGCACAGGTATGAGGCTCTTAGCGCCTCCTCCAGATATAAGAAACTACGGAAGAGCTGGCCAGTATAAAGATAAGAAGATTGCAATATTAGGAGGTGGATTGGCAGGGCTTGCATCAGCCTTTGAACTAAGGAAACTAGGTTTTGATATTACCATTTATGAAGCTCTAGAAGATAGGATAGGTGGTAGAGTTTATACATACTATTTTGATGAACAGAAGAAGCTTTATCATGAATTTGGACCTATGAGAATTCCTGTGTCCCATGAGACCGTTTGGCATTATTTAAATCTGTTTAAGTTACCAACAAGGCCATTTATACAGTACAGCGAAAATGCTTTTATTTATCTTAGACAATCAAGAGCTAGAAACGATAGAAACGGATATGATACCATGAAAAATATCTATCCCAAATATAATCTCTCAGAAAATGAGCGGAAAACAAACTGGCAAAGATTATTTCAAATTGCAGTGGAAAGCCACTTGCTTTGCGCTTCCCCTGAGGCAAGAGCTGAAACTATACAAGTGAAGCCTTTTTATAAAAATGAAACTATACTATGGAGTGACAACTCTAGTATGAAGTTGATGGAGGCTACAGGCTTAAGTCAAGAAGCTATATCCTTAAGTTCTAATTTTGCACCTTTGCTTTATGGCAATTTATATAATAGTTATATAGATTATATTGAAGAAGTATATCCAGCAGATCTTTCGTATTTATATGAAATTCCTGGAGGTATGGTAAGACTACCAAAAACTTTCATAGAATCCTTTAGCACTACAAATCCTACCAATTTTTATTCAGATATGGAGATGAACAACCTTGGTAAAGTAAAATATAAATCAGGTTGCTGGGTGGAGGCTATAAGTTTTGATAGCCAGAGTCAGAAAGTAATTATAAATTATGAAGACAAGAAGCTTAAGGATAACTTACTAGAAGAATTTGATTATGTGGTTTGCACTATCCCATTTTCATCTTTGAGAAATGTAAGAATTAATCCTCTTTTCAGCAATATGAAAATGAGAGCTATTAGAGAAGTTTACTATACTCAAGCTCAGAGAATACTACTTTTATCTAAAGATAGGTTTTGGGAGAGACAAGGAATTATAGGCGGCGGTTCCTATACTGACTTACCTATTTCCTCTATTTGGTATCCCTCTGACCATGGAAAATATATTAATGGTTCCTTTAATATGAACAATATTCCATTTAATGAATCAGGTGTATTTGTTGGCTCTTATAATTTTGGGCTAGATGCAACCCGTTTAGGTAATCTAACTCAAGAAAAGATGCTTAATGAAGTGAAAAGAGAGATTGAAATGGTTCATGGTCTACAAGGTGGTTATCTTGACAATATAATTGAGGCACAAAAGACTGTAAATTGGGATAAGGAGCCCAGCTTTAGAGGAGCATTGGCCTTCTTTGAGCCAGAACAGAAGAGACTATTCTCCTATTCCATGATTCTACCAGAATATAATAATAGGGTGTTTTTTGCAGGAGAGCATATTTCTGCGGTTCATAGATGGATGCAGGGAGCACTTCAGAGTGGAATGCAGGCTGCTAATGACCTAGTAATGGCTTGCAATATGCATGGCCAGTAAGACTCAGATTAATTAAAAAACTTATTTGTACAATAGAAGCCATGCATAAAAGGGCAGATTAAGATCCTATTATGTATGGCTAATTTTAAGGAGATATTCAATGTCACCCTATTTCAAAATATTCTTGAGCATAGTCTATTTATAAAATATTTATATTGCAACATATACGTTAGAACATATAGTTATTAAAGATGTATAACGTCAATATGACATTATAAGCCTTAGTAAGTAGTGGCAAACATATAGAATCCTACCTGTAGATATGGTTGTTATATCTGAGCTTAGAAGGTGTGCAGCCATAGGTATCTTTAAACATTCTGTTAAACAACTTATAATTAGTAAAACCATGTCTTTCTTGAATTATTGTGATGCTGTCATCTGTATCAAGAATGTCGCTGTGAATATGAGTAAGACGAACCATGTTAACATATTCAATAAAGGTGAAACCGGTGTGTTTTTTAAAGCATCTACAAAAATATTCTGGATTTAAAGCAACTAAGGAGGCTGCATCTTTTAGGCTTATAGACTCGCTATAGTTTTTCTCCACATAATCTAACACTTCCTTTAAGCGGTCAAGGTTTTTTGTATTCTTACTTTTTTCTTCAAGATTTTGCTTAACAATATAGTTAGTATAAAGACTATGAAGAAATAGATTGAGACTGCTAATAAATAAAAACTGATAACCTGATTTGTTTTGCTCATAAAGTGTTCTCATGTTAAGCAAGTGATAAATCATATTTTGAAAAGCAGGTTCATCACTTAGTTCATTTTGAGAATAATATTCTTTAAAGCGTATATCTTTGTAACCTGGAATCGATTGGCTAAGAAGTTCGTAAGGTATTTGTAGAAGAAGAACTTCAACATTGCCAGGGCTCCTAGTTAGATGTATATCTCCAGAATTTATTATAAATAAATCATTCTTAGAGATAGTATATTTTTCATCATTGCGAACTATATGCATTGTGCCTTGGAAAACATAAAGAACTTCTAGATGGTTGTGCCAGTGGCTTGCAACTAGTTGGTTGTAGGTTCTATGAATATCAAAATAAACAGGAAGTCCTGTTTTCGGAGCTATTATTTCATGGTTTGGCATACATAATACTACCTTTCATATCAGGCTTTTATAAGAAATACATCATATATAAACAATTATCATTATATAACAAAAAAGTCAATATCGACTTAGTTAAAAGTCATAAGAATACTTGTTATAGCTTTTATCAAGTAATAAGATAGAAATATAATATACACAAATGTATAAATTAGGAGGTATTACCATGAATAAGTGGCAAAGGTCCCGCTTTCAACCCAATTTACCTTTGGGTAATAATGGAGAAAGGGTTACAGCATGCAAAGCTCATAGAGAATTATCAAAGAATGCAGCTAAGGAAGGAATGGTTTTACTAAAAAATCAAGAAAATGTACTTCCACTTAGTAAAGGTTCTAAAGTTGCTCTATTTGGAAAAGGCTGCTTTGACTATGTAAAAGGCGGTGGAGGTAGTGGAGATGTAACAGTTGAATATATTATAAATTTATATGATGGCATGAAAATTTTAGATGGACATGTTACTGTTTTTGAAGAACTGTCAGAATTCTATAGGGAAAATGTGAAGCAGCAGTATGAAAGTGGTGCTGTGCCAGGAATGACAGTAGAACCTGAAGTTCCTAAAGCTTTGTTAAAAAAAGCTTGTACATTCACTGATACAGCAGTTATAACCATATGCCGTTTTTCAGGAGAAGGCTGGGACAGAAAAAGTGTTGTAGACACAGAAAATAAAAACCTTTGGGAGTTTGAAGAGGCTATGACAAAAAAGTCAGGTGAGCTATTTGAAAATGGTGACTTCTACCTCACACATGCAGAAGCAGCTATGGTAAATATTGTGAAAGAGCATTTCTCAAAGGTAATCGTTATCATGAATGTTGGAGGTATGGTAGATACTAGTTGGTTCGTAGATGATGCCTCTATTCAATCTGTACTAATGGCTTGGCAAGGTGGGATGGAAGGTGGTCTCGCTACTGCTGAGCTATTATGTGGTATCGGAAATCCTTCTGGTAAGTTAGCAGATAGCTTTGCAAAAAGGTTGGAAGATTATCCGTCTACCTACAATTTTCATGAATCTGAAGCTTATGTAGATTATACTGATGATATTTATGTAGGATATCGTTATTTTGAGACAATCCCAGGAGCTGCTGATAAGGTGAATTATCCTTTTGGGTTTGGTTTATCTTATACAAGCTTTAATTGGTCAGTGACCTCTATAAAGGAACAACAAGGTATGATTGAATTTCTAGTAAGCGTAACCAATACTGGAGATATTGAAGGTAAAGAAGTTATTCAAATTTATGCAGGTGCACCACAAGGACTGTTAGGTAAACCCGCAAAAAGCTTAGTAGCCTTTAAAAAGACCCGTTTACTAAAACCAGGAGAAACTCAACTGCTTAAGCTTGAATTTTCAGTTGAAGCTATGGCGTCTTATGATGATTTAGGTAAAGTTCAGAGATCTGCTTATGTATTAGAGGCTGGAGACTATGTATTTTATGTTGGTACATCAGTAAGACAGGTAGAAAAGGTAAGCTTTGTTTATACTGTAGAGCAGGACAGAGTTACTATACAGCTTAGTGAAAGTATTGCACCTACTTCTCTGAAGGAAAGAATGGTATCTGATGGCAGTTTTGAGAAGCTACCTTTAAAAGAAGCAAATGATCCAAATGCCTGTGGTATTGAAAAATTATCAGCTGAAATGATGGAAGGGTATTCTCCAGCAGTACGTGCAAGAGAGAGCTACCAATTATGGAAAGAGCCTTTTAAAAAGGGCATTCGAATTTTTGATGAAGTGGCAGAAGGTAAGCTTACTGTAGAGGACTTTTTATCACAAATGACTGATGAAGAGGTATGCCACTTGCTAGGTGGACAACCAAATACAGGAGTAGGGAATACCTTTGGATATGGTAATATGCCTGAATATGGAATTCCTAATGTTATGACTGCTGATGGACCTGCAGGGCTTAGAATTGCACCTCAGTGTGGTGTTAATACTACAGCATGGCCTTGTTCAACTTTATTAGCTTGCACCTGGGACAGAGATATTGTTTATTCTGTTGGAGAGGCAGGTGCTAAAGAGGTTAAGGAAAATAATATTGCTCTTTGGTTGGCCCCTGCAATTAATATTCATAGAAGCCCATTGTGTGGACGTAATTTTGAATACTATTCTGAAGATCCTTTCTTGACAGGTAAACTAGCAGCAGCAATGGTAAATGGAATACAATCTCAGCATATTGGCGCAACGGTTAAGCACTTTGCTTTAAATAATAAAGAAACTAACAGAAAGAACAGTGATTCCAGAGTGTCAGAAAGAGCAGCTAGAGAGATTTACCTAAAAGCCTTTGAGATAGTAGCTAAAGAAGCAGATCCATGGAGCATAATGACTTCTTATAACATTATTAATGGACATCGCGCTTCAGAAAACAAAGAGCTCTTAGAAGATATACTAAGAGGCGAGTGGGGGTGGAAAGGGATGGTCACAACAGATTGGTGGACTTGTGGAGAACATTATAAGGAGGTCAAAGCCGGAAATGATGTGAAAATGGGCTGTGGATATCCTCAGCGTCTTCTACAGGCTAAAGAGTTAGGCTTTATTTCTAGAGAAGAGCTAGAAATATGTGCTAAGAGAATCTTGGAGCTTATATTAAAAATAGATTAATAGTAAAAAGACCACTGAAGAAAAGGTAGCTTCAGTGATCTTTTTATTGTAAAGGGATCGCTCATGAGAGCAAACCTCCACAAAGTATAAAGAAGAAGTTTGTATTCTTTATACTTTGTTAAGGCAGATAAACAAAAGAAAACTATATAAAAATATGTCTAAAAATTAAAAATAAAGTGCGAAGAAATAGCTCTTCGCACTTTATTAAAGGGTATTATTAATTTCAAGACACTACCTTGCTAATTAAAAAACATAAAAACCCTTTGGCATTCCTAAAGAAAATCCAACTGTTATAATAACCATCTCAAAAGTAAATGTGGCAAGAAGAAGAGCGTATAGAGTTGTCTTCTTGTCTATTAATTTGCCTAATAATATATAGAGAGGAAACATTGGTAACACATATCTTCCCATTGAGAAGGGGTTGTTGTTTCTGGTTCCGAATATTATTAATGGAAGAACTATTTGTACCACTGACCACGTAAGCAATATAAATTCATTTTCAAATTTTACTAGGTTTAAGGTTCCTTCAGTCCTATAGGTTCGTGTAATTTTTATAAGGACTATCATAGAGATAATTAGTAAAAAGTATACCATCAAAATAGAAACCACAGATGGATCTAGCAAATTAAAATGATTTTTAAATGGGATTAAAATATAATGAGATAGATTGGAAAATCTTTGCCTTAAAGTTATGTATCCACCTATGTTACCCCAATACTGCTGAACTTTTTCAGAAGCAAAGGCGTCTCCAAATTTTATAAGGTTATATAGCATAAAAGCAGCTTTACCCCAAACACTGAAAGCTAGTAGCATTATGGATGTAAAAATGTTATTCATATTAAACTTCTTTTTTTCAATGAAAAAATAATGAATAAATAGAATTGGTGCATAAAAGATTCCAATTGACCTTATTCCGCTTAATAGTCCTCCTACAATAGCAGCTGGCAGATAATTTCTTTTTATTAATAAAACTAGTGCCATTGCGGATATTAGAAAATACATGCCTTCGGAATACCCGGCTGTAAGAAAGATAGCAAATGGGTTAAGGGAATATAGCGTAATTCCTATAAAATTTATATTATCCTTTAGTCCCAGTAATCTACCTAAATAATACATGAAAAAAAGTCCAAAGAACACAGCTGAATTGTTTACTAGTATAAGAGCCCAATCAGCTTTTAGATTGAAGGCTTTGCTAACTAGTTTTGCAGTCATAGGATATCCAAAATAAAAGGCTACATTTTGCTGATCCTTTACATTTTCAGTATAAGAATATCCATGTTCAACTATGTTTTTATACCATCCAGCGTCCCATCCAGTTAACCCCTTTTTTATACTTGTAATAAAATTGTATGGCGCATCCTTATGATCAGTTATTAGTGAAAATGGGCCAATGGAAAAGAAATGTATGGTTAATAAAATGATTAATTTCGATACTAAGAAAATAGATGTTATTTGAATAAATTTAAGTATCAATAATTTCATTGGATAATCAGTTGTTTTTTTAGTTAATATAGAATTTAATCTTGACAATCTAAAGCCTCCTGAAGCAATCTACATACATGTTTGTTAATATATACATAATACCTTGAACCTGAAAGTTTGGCAATAATTGAGGTAAGGTCAATATTTAGTTAAATTCCAGTATAAAAGAATTTATATTATATAAAACTAAATTAGTCTTACATCATACTGATTTACGAGTGTCAGTATAGTATCATTAGGCTCGTTTTCTGTAATTATGCCATGAAAATCAGATAGGTTAGAGAAGTTGTAGACACCATCTATATTAAATCTTTCATTTGGAGCTATTAGAAACAATTCTTTAGATATACTCATAATAGCCTTTTTTGTACCTGCATCCTCAGATTCGCCTGTACTAATATTTCCATCTCTAAGATCTATGCCGCTGCAACCGATAAATGCTTTATTACAACGGTAAAGCTTTATTTGTTCATTTGCATGGGAACCAACATTTCCTCCTACAAGAGGATAGTAATCTCCACCTATAAAAATAACTTTTACTTTTGATTCCAAATTAATCATTGATGATATTTCAACCATATTAGTAATTAAAGTGAGTCTTATGTTATTTTCAGTAATTAGTTTTGTTAGAAAATAAGAGATGCTTGATGCATCTAAAAAGATAGTATCATCTTCCTGTATTAGTTCATAGGCCTTTCTAGCTATAACTTCTTTTATATCTATATCTTTTTCAACTCTTTTAAAGAAGCTCTCACCATTTACTATAGTGCGCTTTAAGTTAATAGCACCACCATAAGTTCGTTGTAGTAAGTTACTCTTTTCCAAAACCTTTAAATCTTTTCTAATCATACTCTCACTAACTTCAAATAGGGTACTTAAGTCTTTTACTAATACCTTTCCGTCTCTTTCTAACAAGTCTAATATGTGTTTATGTCTTTCTTCGGTAAACATAGCTTCCTCCGAGTGTTTCTCATTTTCTTCTATTTTAGCAATAATTATTAGGTTGCGCAATCTAATTAATTGACAAATGAGAAGAAACGACATAAAATGATAATAAATAAAACTAAATGAGAACATAATTAGTTATCAGGAGGATATGATTATAACATGAAAAAGGCTGTATTTTTTGATATTGATGGAACTTTGATTGATTGTTTAAAGGGAATAACTGATATCACTCCTAGAGTAAAAAGGGCTATAGGTGAATTGAAGGCAAGGGGAAATTACGTTTTTATTGCCACTGGCAGACCCTACGCTTTTCTAAATGAAGCATTGTTAGATTTCGGATTTGATGGTTTTGTACTTACTAATGGTGCATATGTAAAGATTGCGGACAAGTGTATCCATAAGGAAGCTATCAATAAAGAACTAATAGAGAAGCTGGTAGATAAATTTGAAGATCTTAATGTGGAGTATATTTTGCAGGGAGAAAAGTACTCTTATATAAAAGATACTCATAAGAAGCTGCATTCCTATTATGAGTCTTACAGCGTTTCTAAAAGCTACTTAGAAGGGAACTTTAATCATAAGGAAGTTGATGTATATAAGATTGAGATGTTATGTAATGACCAGGCTGGAACTGATTATTGCTTAACTTTAGGAGATTCCAATTTTAATTATATTTACAATTTACATGATCAGACTTTTGAATTGTATTCTAAAGCAAATTCAAAAGCTTCAGGAATATTAAAGGTATTAGAGTATTTAGATATACCAGTAGAAAATAGCTATGCCTTTGGTGATGGAAAAAATGATATAGAGATGCTATCTACAGTAGGCTGCGGCATAGCAATGGGAAATGCTGATGACTATGTTAAAGGTTTTGCTAAAAAGGTTACAGATACAGTGGAAAATGACGGAGTAGCAATTGGAATAGAAAAATTTATATTGTAAATAAAGTGTGTAAAAAGTAAATCCTATAATTGACAAAGAACTAAGGAAGCATAGAAATGTTCCCTTGGTTTTCTTTATTTAGAAGTTATGTCGCATATCAGATTTTATCATATACATTGGGAAGAGAACATGCGCAAAAAAATATCATTTTAACATCAAGAATAAATTTGTGGTATAATAAACCTTATTCCTATTATGTTAGATATTACAATATATACAAAACTCTCCAATAACACTTAAGTCTGACTGAGCTTAACATTATTATTGAGATTAAGTGGCTATACAGGAGTTTTTATATTGTAATTTAGTATAATTAGGTAATTATTTTTGCATAGAATGGAGTGATTTATTATGTCTAAAGCAAACGATAGAGAGATAGTTAAAATTCAGTATAATTCAGACAAGAATTTAAATGCTAGACAAGCATTTCACATTATCTTTAGTACCAATAAATATGCTTGGGCAAATTGGGTATTTGATCAATATAGTATTAAGCCTAATGAAAGAATTATAGAATTTGGCTGTGGTAATGGTAGCATATGGTCCAACAATAAAGATAGAATACCCAAAGATACTAAATTGGTTTTGACTGATTTTTCAGAGGGTATGTTGAATGCTGCAAAGGAGAGCCTGCAAGATATTGAAGGAATAGACTATGCTGTAATGGACATACAAAATATTGAATATGATGATGATTCTTTTGATTGCGTTATTGCCAACCACATGCTTTATCATGTACAAAATAGAGATTTAGCCATAAGTGAGGTAGCCCGCATACTTAAACCAGAAGGTACCTTTTATGCTACTACCAATGGTAGTAATAATATGAAAGGCTTTAAGGATTTAGTGGTCGCATTTGATCCTAGGTTAAATATAAAATCCTTTTCTGTAACTAGTGAATTCGGACTAGAAAATGGGGAAGAACAGTTATATAAGCATTTTAATTCTGTAGAAAAGATAATACGTGAGGATTCTTTACATATAACAGAAGCAAAGCCTTTTGTAGATTATGTACTTTCTTTAGAAGGACACACAAATGGAAAGGAAATACTTACGGAAAGTAGAATAAAAGACTTTTATGCATATCTGGAAAATATTATTTCAAGGGATGGAAGCATTGATATACCTAAATCCAGTGGGATATTTATAGCTAGAAATCCAAAGAAATAAGCTCATATAGATCTACAGTTTCCTAGTAAAATTTATATTTTCAAATTATCATATAAAAACCCAGAAAAGTTTTGAAATTAGGTTCCAAATTGAAGTGATAGATCTTTAAAAGCCTTTGTAATTGATAAAGTTACAAAGGCTTTCTATATTAAGTAAACATAGCATTAGTAAACAAAGGAATTGTTATATTATCTAATTAGAATATAGCGTTATCTTTATAAATACTTAAACTCAATAATATTATTAAACATGGTCTAAAGTAGGAATAGTTAACAATAAATAGATTAATTAGATTTATATAGAAATACTACTGATTCTATTAAAATAAATGTATAAAAAAGTATGATTACTACTTGTAAAGTTAGACAAATTACACTATAATTTAACTCGGAAAACTTTATCAATAATTAAATAGATTCGATATATCGCCGACATATATGGGTTGGCAGTTTCTACCGGATGACCGTTAATTATCCGACTATCGAAATGAACATAGAGTATGGATTTTTTTCATTCATAATTCTGTTTTTTCGGTAGGTTGGAACGATGTTTCAATCTATTTTGTTTTTGGTGATAAAATTTTATCATAAAAATATTTTAGGAGTTATGGAGATGGAAAAATTTTTTAATTTGAAGAAGTACGGTACTAACGTACGAACTGAAATCATTGCGGGTCTTACTACTTTCTTTACTATGGCGTACATCATTTTTGTTAATCCAAACATTTTACAGTTAGCAGGAACTCCAGACAATCCTTTTAACCCACAGGCTATTTTCGTTGCGACGATTATATCTGCAGTGGTTGGTACACTTGTTATGGGACTTTTTGCTAATGTACCATATGCATTAGCTCCTGGTATGGGATTAAATGCATTCTTTACTTTTACCGTTTGTGGTACTATGGGCTTCAGATGGCAAGAAGCTTTGGCAATGGTATTTATCTGTGGTGTTGTAAATATTGTTATAACTGTCACAGGACTTCGTAAGATAATTATACGATCTTTACCATCGGTTTTACAAAAAGCTATCGGTGGCGGTATTGGTCTTTTTATAGCATACATAGGGATTAAAGACAGCGGTCTTTTAAAGTTTACTTCTGACCCTGGAACCTACCTTTTCCTAGGTAAAACTCCTGCAGATGCAACAGTGGTTGCTAATTCATCTGCTGTTCCAGCAATTGTTAACTTCTCTAACCCAGCTGTACAGTTAGCATTATTCGGAATTGTTTTAATACTTATTCTTATGGTTTTAAAAGTTAGAGCTGCAATTTTAATTGGTATTACTTCAGTAACTGCACTTTGCTTTATCGAGATTGCTTGTGGTGTTAACCCTGGTGTTTTTGGTTTCCACGCTAAAAATGCTCATGAGTTTTTCTCCTCAGCTAACATATCTCTAAGCGGTATAGGCAATTCTATTGCAGCAGTTAAATATACAGCTTTTAAGATGGACTTTGCGGGCCTTTTTGCTAATGGAAGCAAGTTCTTGCTAGCAGTAACTGCAATGATTGCTTTCATACTAACAGATATATTTGATGCCCTTGGAACATTTATTGGGACAGGTCGTCGTTCAGGTATCTTTGATGCAGAAGATGAAAAGTTAATGCTTGAAGGTAAAGGTGTTAAATCACGTTTAGATAAGGCTTTATTTGCAGATTTAAGTGCAACTATAGTAGGAGCATTTTTCGGAACTTCAAATACTACTACTTATGTTGAAAGCTCAGCTGGTATTGCTGCTGGTGGTAGAACAGGTTTAACATCAGTTGTAACATCAATCATGTTCCTTATATGTCTTGTTTTTGCTCCTGTAATCGGAATTATTCCAACAGTTGCAACAGCACCAGCACTTGTAGTTGTTGGTATCCTAATGATGTCTTCTATTGGAGAAATCGACTGGAAAGACTTCAGTGTAGCAGCAGTTGCTTTCCTTACAATTGCACTTATGCCATTTGCTTATAGCATAACAACAGGTATTTCTTTTGGGTTTATAAGCTATGTTATAATCGCTATCATAAAGAAGGAAACAAAGAAGATTCATCCAGTAATTTATTTATTCACAGTACTATTTATATTAAATTTCATATTATTAGCAGTTAGAAATCTGTAAAAAATGTTCAAAAAGAATAAAATCACTGTCTGCTAGCTTTCGTATTAATTAAAAAAGTTAGTGATGTGAAAAGTAGCTGAATTTTGCTTCAGCTACTTTTTTTATTTTACAAATATACTGTTTTTGAGGCTATAACACTATAACTGCTTCCAGAAGTATAGCTTACAGCATCAACAACAACTCTGTCACTATATACTTTTACATGTAAGCCTTGAGGCCCTTCTACAACTGAAGAGGTGGCAAAAACTGAACTTTGACCTACTTTAGCGAAATTTTGACTAAAGCCACTTGTACTAGTGAAGCTGTTGTGTGTATGGCTAGTGAACATTATTGCATTTGAATGACTTCCTATTATATTGGTTAAATCGCTGCTATTATATATGCAGTTGTTGGCATCAGATCCATAGACAGTGTTGTATATTGGCTGATGGCAGAAAAGGAAAAGTGGTTTATTATTGATTTTAGTCTGTAAGTAAGATAATTGATAGTTAGGATCTAAGTAGGCACAATCTCCATAATTAACATTATCGCTTCCTAGGAAAAAAAGAGTAGCGTTATTTACATATTGAACATCGTAGGACTTGTCTCTATCTCTATCAGTATAAGATACCCCGTTAGGAGTTAGTTTAGTTTGAATTGAGCGGGTATAAGTACAAAACTGACTAAGACTCCAGTCATATTTACTTTGATCTGAAGACCAAGTCGCATTTTCTCTAAACTCATGGTTACCAAAATTAAAGTAGATGTATGGAAGTTTTGAAGTTTTACCACTTATAGATGAAGGGTTATAGCTAGGATTTGCGGTATTAGTATTTACGTAGTTTACTACATTAGTTAAGTCTTGATAGGATGAATCTAAATAGTTATCAACTACATCTCCATTTATTACTATACACCTATCAGAAAAATTATTCTTTATGCTATTTAATGCGGTTGAAGTGTTTTTTATAGCAGTATATCCTGATCCTAGGTGCGTATCAGAGATAACACTGAATGTGTATAAAGGTGTGGTTGCAACTTTTGCCTTAACTGAAGCTGATACATGAGTCTTAGATCCTGTAAGTAGTGTTGCTGTAGTTATCGATGTTACAAGTAATGCTGTTAAGATTGATTTTAGTCTCATAATTGTATCCTCCCTTAAAATATATTACTGGGATATGGTACAATTAATTTGAAAATGTGTCAAATAAAACCAAATGAAATGAATATAAAATAATTAATATATACTTGAATATATGAACAATTTAGAAATCAGAATAAGCAAATATAATCAAATTATAATGGATATTACATATTTATTGATTATGGAATAAAGTGTAAGTGGAATGAGCTTCGATTAATAATTCAGTAAAAGAAAGGTATTTAACTACGGGGCATTATTTAGGAACAGTTGAAATCCCTCTACAAATCACAAAGAATTGAAGAGGGATTTTATTAATTATAGTATTTAGTTAATCATATATTAATCAAGGTTTTACTTAGCGCTTTCCTTGTAATACATCAATAATTTGTCTAGACAGCTTATAAGAATTACCAGCACCAAAAACTATAATTATATCGCCTTTTTTTGCTTCACTATGGACAGTGCTACATATCTCCTCAGAGTTTTCTATATAGTCTGCTTTATTTTTATCTATTACACTACACATTTTATTCAAGTCAACAGGCTCTATATTTTTATAGGCTTCTCTGCCTAAGAATGGTTTTGTGATTATTACTCTATCAGCTTTTCTTAGAGCATCAGCGAATTCGTTGAAAAATAGCTTTGCTCTTGAAAGTTGATGAGGTTCAAAAACAGCAAAAACTTTTTTGCCAGGAAAGCTAAGTTTAATTGAGTCTAAGGTAGCTGCTACAGCAGTAGGGTGGTGAGCAAAATCATCAAAGATCTTTATATCCTCAATATCAGCCACTAACTCTAATCTTCTTCCTACTCCTTTAAAGCTTTTAAAGGAATTCTTGATGGAAGCTAAGTCAACTCCTAATTCTAAGGCAGTAGCTAGAACACCTAGAGAGTTTTCCACATTGTGCTTACCAATAAGACCAAGCTCAAAAATATCTTCTTTATCTCCATAGTTTAATCTAAAGGATGAATACTCAGGAGTGTTTGAAGTTAATTCTGCTTTATATTCTATGGCAAAAGGAAAGTCCAGTTTGTTATCTATATAATAACCGATGACTCTTACTTTTTCTTGCTCAAGCCAATCTTTTAGTTCGCATAGAATTTCTCTAATAGCTAAGCTGTCTTCGTTAACAATCAAAGTTTTTGGCCCTTTAAGTTTTTTTATGAAGTTCTTAAAAGAATTCTTTACATCATCGACATCCTTGAAGAACTCAGGGTGATCCATTTCTACGTTATTTATTACAGCTATTGAAGGACTGTAGTTTAAGAAGTTATTATTGAATTCATCAGCTTCACATACAAAGTAATTTGACTTTCCTAGTCTGTATCCACCACCCCAATTTTTAAAGGTAGTTCCAGCTTCAACGCTTGGGTCAATACCACCATTTTCTAAAACAAGCCCCATTAGAACTGTAGTTGTAGACTTACCATGAGTACCGGCGATAGAAACAACAAACTTATCCTTCTGAACATATTTTGCAGAAAACTCCTGCCAAGTCATTAGGATTCCTCTCTTCTTTGCTTCTACAATTTCTGGGTGATCAGGGGAGATATCTAAGATAGCAGGGGAGATAGCTAATATATCTATATCTGCTATGTGACTTACATCGTGACCTTTTATAAGATCTATATTATTATCTACCAATGCATCTTTATAATAACCTGATATGTTAAGGTCGCATCCAGACACATCAAAACCATAATTTTTTGCAAGAATTGCTATAGGTGCAGCTCCACTTCCGCATATACCCATAAAATGTACTTTAATTTTACGTTCCAATATAATCAACTCCTATTATCACACTGCTTAGACTAATATTATGATTTAGACTAAGGGTATTATTATTTTACTGAACATGAAAGTAGCCTATAAAGACGCACCATCTTATTCCAAAGTTATATTTTTAATATCTTTGCGCTATAATCTGCGAGAGCTTAAAAATAAATTCGGAATTTACGTTTTGCATATTTAGCTACTAAGTTTAAAATAAATCCTAGATTTGTACTATATAGGTATCCTTTACGGAAACTTAATTTATAAATGTTCGATAATACCAGTTTCTGGGGATTATAGGGCATGTATAAATTAATAGTTGAAGTTGGTTCCCTATATAAAGTAGGTTAGTAGTTTTACTAAATAGTTAAGGTAAATTAACTATGAAATTAGATTTACTTCAAATCAATTTATCTATAGCATAGATTATGTAATTCAACTAGTATATTATATATCTATTTCTAATATAAAGAATTAGTCTTTTATCCATAACAATTTCTTCATATACATTAAGAAAAAATACGTAAATATTTCTGATAGATTACCTCAATAGCATTTTGGCAATTAAACTAGAATCTATAAAACATCTTTAGAATATGTTTACTACATTACCTATTATAAACAAGCTAGGCTTATCTTAAACTATAATTTCAAAATAAGTATAACACGAATTTAGTATCAATTTCCAACCTAGCGATAATTTATGACAAATTTAAGTTAGCAACAAAGGCCCTAAGATATGAGAGACATCACGGTCCAAATAGTAGTAAGTATTAGAAATAAATGTTGAAAAAAATTTATAACTGGTATAATATTATATTAATATTTGAAACTCATACATATTTATACAGCAAGGGCGCTGTGTTAATAAGTATGAGTTATATTTTTATTCTTTTGAAAAAACTATATTTTAGATATATTTGAACATATAGTTTAAAAATATTAGAGGTAGTTAGAGAAAAAAAGTTATCCATAGTCTGTGAAAATATCCTTGCATATGTGTATATAAGTTACAGACAATAAAAATAAATAATAATTTAAGGGGGAATATTTATGGAAAATTTGGGATTTTACAATGGGGAGTATGACTTAATCGAGAATATGAAGATACCAATGAATGATCGTGTATGCTATTTTGGTGATGGGGTTTATGACGCTACTTATAGTAGAAATCATAAAATATTTGCATTAGATGAGCATATAGATAGATTTTATAATAGTGCAGGATTACTCTCAATTAAGATTCCTTATACTAAGGAAGAACTAAAGGATTTGCTTCAAGAGATGGTAAAAAAGGTTGACTGCGGAGAACAGTTTGTATATTGGCAGGTTACAAGAGGAACTGGCATGCGTAATCATATTTTTCCTGAAGAGAGCGTAAAGGCTAATATTTGGATAGTGCTTACACCACGCAATATTAAGGACATGTCAAAAAAGATAAGACTAATAACTATCGAAGATACAAGATTCTTACATTGTAATATAAAGACTTTGAATTTATTGCCAAGTGTTATGGCGGCTCAAAAAACTGAAGAAGCAGGCTGTGATGAGGCAATATTTCATAGAGGTGATAGAGTAACAGAATGTGCCCATAGTAATGTATCTATAATTAAAAATGGCATTTTTAAAACTGCACCAGCGGATAATTTGATTCTACCAGGTATTGCAAGGGCTCATATAATTAAAATGTGTAAGAGATTCAGTATTCCTGTAGATGAAACACCATTTACTTTAAAAGAGTTGATGGAAGCAGATGAAGTTATTGTTACAAGCTCTGGTCAATTTTGCATGAGTGCTTGTGAGATCGATGGAAAGCCAGTAGGTGGAAAAGCCTCTGAAATAGTTGAAAGATTGCAGAATGCTTTACTTGAAGAATTTTTAGAAGAAACAATATAGGGTTAGAGGTATTGTGTATGAATCAAAAAGAATTAACCATATTAAATGTAGGTGAGAATCTAGATAGTTTAATGAATTTAGATCCAAGAGGCTATGGAGTTTGTAGGATACTTTACAGCGCATCAAGAAAATACACTAAAGAGCCACTAACAACTAATAGTGCAAAGAAGCTAGAAAGTACACTAAAAGAGGGGGATTTGGTTTATATCATGACAGGGTTTGTTTTGTTACCCTTCAAAAAGGCTGAAATGGATGGTATAGTTAGTTCTCTTCTTCTAGCTAGAACTTTGGTAAAAGGCTTTAAGGTAAAACCTGTTATAGTGTGCCCGGAGGAAAATATTAAAGCTGTAGAAAATCTGGCCTATGTGATTGGACTACATTATCATGACAATATAGAAAGCCTAAGAGAATATCCGCTTTCTCTAGCATGTATCTCTTTTTCAAAGAATGAAAGGGAAGCTGAACTACAAGCTGAGGAGTTAATTTCAAAGTGGCTTCCTACTGCAGTTATAAGCATAGAATGTCCTGGAGCAAATGCACAAGGAGTGTACCATAATGCTGTGGGCTTAGACGTAAGCAGTTTAGAAGCAAAGCAGGATATATTATTTAACAAGTTAAAGAATAAGGGAGTTTTAAACATAGCAATTGGGGATCTTGGCAATGAGATAGGTATGGGAATCTTGAAGGAACACTTGGAAAAGTATGTTCCTTATGTTGCAAAAGGAAGCTGTAATTGCGGCTGCAATGGTGGAATACTAGCTAATACAAAAGCTGATAATATAATAACTGCAACGGTTTCTGACTGGGGATGCTACGGACTTATAGCAGCCTTAGCTTATTTGAAGAAGGACTTAAGCTTAATGCATACAAAAGAGATGCAGAAGGAAGCTATGATTACTGCCTCTAGAAGTGGGATGATAGACATGTATGGAGACTTAGTTCCAGCTATTGATGGCTGTGGGCTAGAGATGAATCTATCCATAGTTAGCCTGATGAGAGAAACCATAGATTCTGCCATGAGTTTGGAAAAAACTTGTGCCACATGGTTTGACAAAGTAATGGAGCTAGGATTTTACGAAAAAGCTGATGACTATGTTTATGAAGCTGAAAAGCTTCAAAATATAATTTAAGGTGGAGAAGCGTATGGATTATTCAACTATGAAGCCCTCAGAAGTTAGAAAACTAATAAGAGATGAAAAGATAACAAGTCCTACTGCTGGAATGTGTGATGGCTATGCCCAAGCTAATTTAGTAATATTACCTAAAGATCTAGCCTATGATTTTTTACTCTTTGCTCAAAGAAATCCGAAGTCTTGTCCCATTCTTGAAGTAAGTGATGTGGGGAATAGAAAGCTAAAGTATTTAGGGGAAGATATAGACATAACAACGGATATTCCTAAATATAGAGTTTATGAAGATGGAGTTTTAACCTGTGAGTGTACAGATATTAGTCATTTATGGAGACAGGATTTTGTAAGCTTCTTAATAGGCTGCAGCTTTTCTTTTGAAGGAGAGCTCCTTGAAGCACAGGTTCCTATAAGACATATAGAGGATAAATCTAATGTTCCTATGTATATCACTAATATAGATTGTATACCAGCGGGAGTGTTTAATGGGAAAATGGTGGTCAGTATGAGACCACTTTCCTATGATAAGATTGTAAAATCAGTTCTTGTCACTGGAGCTATGCCTAAAGTCCATGGAGCGCCAGTTCATATAGGAGACCCGTCTATTATAGGGATAAAGGACATAAATAAGCCTGATTTTGGTGACGCAGTAGCCATAAAACATGGAGAAGTACCGGTATTTTGGGCCTGTGGAGTTACCCCTCAAGCAGTGGTAATGAATGTGAAGCCAATAATAGCTATTACCCATGCACCAGGTCATATGCTTATAACTGATATAAAGAATATTGATTTGAAATACTGATATTAGTTCTAAATATGTACCAATCAAATCTCAGATCAATTTACAAACTACTGGCGTGTAACATAAGAATTTGAAAATATAAATTTTACTACCAAGTAGTACATCTATTCTTCAGGTAAAAATTACTTGATATCTCAATACTTAGATTAAAAATAAAGTTTTTGATGAATCTAGGAATCATTACCTTGGGATATTTCAACCTTGTATTGAGAAAGAAGCCTAAGGATTTATGGGGAACTACGTATGAACCTAATGATGGTTGACGTCACCCCTATAAAGGATGTTAAAATTGAAGATGAATTAACTTTAATCGGACAAGATGGTAATAAGTAAGGCGATAAAATGCTAATGTAGGTGATAAAGTATGGAGGAAGATAATATTAAGATATCCCAAATAACAGAAACTTCAGCTTTAATTGAGTTTGGGGTTAAAATCGATAAAGAGACAAATAGAAAGATAAGGCTATTTTGCCAATACCTCGATAAAAGCTCCTTTAAGGGCTTTATAGAATATGTTCCGTATTTCACTTCTGTATCTGTGGTTTACAATCCTCTATCAATTGGCAGTAGTGAACCTTTTGAGACAGTGAAATCAATATTAGAGGATATAATATCAAGAATTGATTTCAAGGTTCAGTATGAAGAGCACATTGTTGCAATCCCTGTTTGCTATGAAAAGGAATTTGCGCCAGATTTAGAGTATGTGGCAAAAGCAAACAATTTAACCATAGAGGAAGTGGTAGAAATTCATTCAAAAGGTGAGTATCTAGTTTATATGATTGGCTTTGCACCAGGTTTTCCTTATTTGGGAGGTTTGTCAGAAAAGATCCATACTGAAAGACGAAGCACTCCAAGAACGGTTATTCCAGCAGGTTCAGTTGGAATAGCTGGGAGTCAGACAGGGGTTTACCCTATTGAAACTCCTGGAGGGTGGCAGATAATTGGCAGGACTCCAATAAAGTTATTTGATTTAAATAGAGAGGAAAAGACACTTTTGAAGTGTGGTGATATAGCAAAATTTTATCCCATTTCCTATGATGAGTATAAACAATTAAAGGGGAATGAATAATGAAAATAACTGTATTAGCTCCAGGCCTTTTAACTACTGTCCAAGATGATGGAAGATTTGGCTATCAAAAACATGGAGTTATTGTTAGTGGTGCAATGGATATGTATTCTATGAAACTAGGCAATATTGCTGTGGGAAACAAGCCCAATGAAGGGGGGCTAGAAATAACTTTAGTGGGACCTTCTTTAAAGATAGAAAAAAACAATTTAATTTCAATAACTGGAGCTAATCTTTCACCTACTATCAATGATGAAAAAGTACCTATGGGAAGGCCTATTTTCTTAAAGGAAGACTCCATATTAAGGTTTGGAAGGTGTATAAGTGGCTGCAGGGCATATCTATCAATTGCTGGAGGCTTTAAGCTACAAACTATTATGAATAGTAAAAGCACCTATCTAAGAGGTAATTTAGGAGGCAAAGATGGAAGAGCACTTAAAAAAGATGATGTATTGGAAGTGGGAAATAAAAGCAAGCTCTCCTTAAATATAATCAAAAAGCTAGAAACAGCTCATAAGGGAAATAATTTTATTTATCCAAGCTGGTATCTTCATAGAGCTATCTATGAAGGCACAGGGCGAGAGTTAGTTAGGGCTTTTGAGGATAGACAATTTAAAAATCTTAGTGAAAAAAGTACTAATGATTTCTTTAGCCAGGATTTTACTGTAAATGCTAAGTCTGATAGAATGGGCTATAGACTAAATGGTCCTAAGTTAGAGATAAAGGAAAGCCTAGAAATGATATCAGAAGAGGTTTCCTTTGGAACAATTCAAGTTCCACCAGATGGTAATCCTATAATACTTCTTGCGGATAGAGCCACTGCAGGAGGATATCCTAAAATATCTCATGTAGCATCTGTTGATCTTTCAAGGTTGGTTCAGCTAAAGCCTTCTGATAAAGTAAGTTTTAAGAAAATAACTCTTAAAGAAGCAGAGAAGCTTTATATAGAACGAGAAGAGTATATAGAAAAATTGAGACTATCAATTAAATTGATGAGTTTATAACGCTCAACAACATTTATTTAACACATTTTAGAGTGGTGAAAACCTGAGGAGAAACCTCAGGTTTTTACTTTATATAAATGATTTATAATAAAATGCAATTAATACAAAATACATACAAAAAATGAGAAAAATATAGTTGATAGCGTTTACTCTGTGATAAATTGTCAATAAATCAGCTTAAAAACGATTTGTGTAATAATTGGAAATATATTAACATTTTAATATAGTTAATTGTCAGATAATTGCTGAAAAGTTTTCCGTGGTGCTTCAACATTCAGAAAATTACATATAGATAATGTTAGTAAGGCTAGCATAAATTAAACGAAAGCGATGGGGCTTCAGAGTTTATTTCTGATGCTTCATTGCTTTTTTACTATTTAGTCCAATTATAAAATTTATATTAGCTAGCCCTAACAATATAAAGGATTTATAACAGCTTAATAAGATTGACAATATAAAAATAAATAAATAGGGGGATAAAAGAATGAAAAAGAAATTATTGTTTTTAACAATGGCAACTGTGCTCACGACTACGATAGCAATGTCAGGGTGCGCAAAGGGGGGGAATTCTAGCAGTAATGGGGCTACTGTAAAGATTGCAAGTGTTTCACCTTTGTCAGGTTCACAAGCAGCAATAGGTGAATCTATAAAAAATGGGGCGAAGTTAGCATTGACTGAGAGAAGTGATGAGTTTAAAAAGCTTAATATTAATCTGCAATTTAGTCCTCAAGATGATCAGGCGGACCCTAAGGTAGGAGTTTCAGTAGCACAAAAGCTTATAGCAGATAAAGATGTTTTAGGAGTTGTAGGGCATTACAATTCTGGGGTTGCTATTCCTTCTTCAGAAATATATAAGAATGTAAATTTAGCAATGGTTTCTCCAGCTAACACTGCTGTTGCAGTTACTGAGAGAGGTTATGAGGATGTTAATCGTATATGTACAAGAGATGATGTTCAAGGTCCAGTAGCTGCAGATTTTGCCTTAAGTGATCTATCAGCAAAAACAGCCTTTGTAATTCATGATAAAACTACTTATGGTCAAGGCGTTGCCGACGAATTTAAAAAGAGATTTGCAGACAAAGGCGGAACTGTTGCTGGGTATGAAGGTATAACAGCTGGTGAGTCTGACTTCAGTGGTGTGTTAAATAAGGTTGCCCAAGTTAAGCCAGACGTTGTTTATTTTGGAGGCATGTACCCAGAAGGTTCTTTAATAATAAAGCAGATGAAGGAGAAGAACATCACTGCTAAGTTTATAGGACCTGATGGAATGGACTCTGCAGAAGTAGTTAAAATTGCAGGCGATAGCTCAAAGGGAGTTTATTATACAACGATGGCTGCAGATGTATCCTTAACAGATGCAGGAAGAGCTTGGGCAGAAAAGTATAAGAAAGAGTTCGGAAATCAACCTGAAAACTATGCAATATATGGTTATGATGCAATGAATGTTCTTTTAGATGGTTTAAAGAAGGCTGTACAAGACAATGGAAACAAGAAACCAACACAAGATCAAGTTACAAAGGCTGTTAGATCAATAAAGGGCTTTAAGGGAGTTGCTACAACAGTTACCTTCAATTCTAAAGGAGACAATGAAGATGCAGTTATGTTTATATCTCAATTTAAGGAAGCTAAATATCCGCCTTCAGTAATAAAGACTATAACTGCTAAGGATTATTTGAAATAGGAATTTAGAACAAAGTAGTAAAATTCAGCATTATATAAAGCTGTACCACTTAATGGACAAATTACTAGTTGTGAATACATCTTAAGCAAAAAAAGCAGTGCGTTATAAGTGGTACATCTTTATGAAGATAATTTTTATGAAGAGCTATGAATACATTTTTAAGTAATTTGAAAGGAAGTGAAGAAATGGAGAGTATGTTAAAAATGATTCCTCAACTTTTAGTAGATGGTCTAACTTTAGGGTTAGTTTATGCCATAGTTGCCTTAGGTTACACTATGGTTTATGGAATATTAGAGTTTATAAACTTTGCACACAGTGAAATATTTATGGTTGGAGCTTTTGCAGGAACAGAGGTGTTATTATTTGCACAAAGCGCTGGGGTTTTAGGCTCCATACCAGCTCCTCTTGCATTAATAATCGCATTGTTAATTGCTATGCTTATCAGCGGAACCTTAGGTGTTTTTATTGAAAGAGTGGCTTACAAACCCATTCGTAATGCACCAAAGCTTATTCCATTTATTTCGGCAATTGGAGTTTCATTCTTTCTCCAAGATTTTGTACGTTTAATAGAAGGCTTGGCAAGAAATGCTTTTTATCTAACAACTCCTACCATATTTAGTTCAAACATAAAGATATCAAATGGCCTTAACATACCTGTAAAAGTATTTTATATAGCAATAATTGCAGTGGTGATTATGGTTGGCTTAAATCTTTTTATATCTAAAACAAAATGGGGAAAGGCTATGAGGGCAGTTGCACAGGATCAATCTACCTCAAGTCTTATGAGTATTAATGTTGATAAAGTAATTTCTTTAACTTTTTTAATTGGAGCAGCACTAGGTGGGGCAGCAGGTACAATGTTCGCAGTTCAGTATTCTCTAGTAGATCCTTATATAGGCTTTATATTAGGGATGAAGGCATTTACAGCAGCGGTATTAGGAGGAATTGGAAATATACCTGGTGCCATGCTTGGTGGTGTTCTACTTGGAGTTATAGAAACCTTTGCCTCTGCCTCTCTAGGCGCATTAACTCATGGTGTACTAGGTGCAGAGTATAAGGATATTTTTGCTTTTGTAATACTTATAATTTTACTTTTATTTAAACCTGGTGGACTGCTAGGTCAAACTGTTGGAGAGAAGGTGTAGTTGATGAGAAAGTTATTAGGAAAATTACAATTTCCAGTTATTATTGCAGCACCAATACTTTTTCTTGTTTTTAGCAACTCTACAATTATATTTTTACTATATTTAGTTTCACTATTTGTTTTATATAAATGTGATTTGAAGCTTCCAATAAAGCTAGCTATAGCAGCTGCTAACCTTGTTGTAGTAATTCCTGTTATGGGGCACAGCAATACTTATTATTTGGATGTACTAACAGAGGTAGGAATTTATTCAGTATTAGCTGTTGGACTTAATATAGTTGTTGGCTTTGCAGGTCTTTTAGATCTAGGTTATGTTGGTTTTTACGCAACTGGTGCTTATGTTTATGCTATCTTTGCATCAACTCAAGCTAGTGGCTTTATGGGTAAGTCTTGGAGCCCCATTTCAGGCAACTATTTTTGGCTGTTCCTAATAATAGGAATGATTGTAGCAGCTGTTGTAGGAGTTCTGCTAGGGCTTCCAGTATTAAGATTAAAGGGAGATTATCTAGCTATTGTTACCTTAGGCTTTGGAGAAATTATAAGAATCCTTCTTAATAATATGGATAAACCGGTAAATATAACAAATGGACCAAAGGGAATAGTTCCTATTTCACCACCAAAACTATTTGGCATTACCTTAAATAAACCTATTCATTTTTACTTTATTGTACTTGTAGTCTTGATGCTAACCATAGTAATAGTGAATAGACTAAACAACTCAAAGATAGGAAGAGCTTGGAGTGCAATAAGGGAAGATGAATTGGCTGCAAGAACTATGGGGATTCCTCTTGTAAAGATGAAGTTATTTGCTTTTGCTTGTGGAGCAGCTTTTGCAGGTATGATGGGGGTAATATTTGCGGCAAAACAAAACTTTATTGATCCATCCAGCTTTGGATTTATGGAATCTATAGGTATACTTGCAATGATACTTTTAGGTGGTATGGGTAGTATAGCTGGTGTGATAACAGGCGCTACAGCGGTAGTGGTACTGCAGCTTCAAATATTAAAATCACTGTCTGGCTACCTAGGTGACTTATCTAATGCAGGTATTATAAATCTTCCGTCACAACTGGATCCTGCAAAATATGAGAAATTAGTTTTTGGCTTGATACTTATAATTATGTGTATAATCAGACCAAAAGGAATCCTACCAGCCAAGAGAAAACTTCATCTTGCAGGCAAAAAGATATTCGGTATCGTGAAGAAAGAGAAACAATCATTAGTATAAAGGAGGTATAGTATATGTCATTATTAGAGATAAAAGGCCTAAGCAAGCATTTTGGAGGATTAATAGCGGTGGATGCTGTTGATTTGGAAATAGAAAAAGGTCAAATTGTAAGTGTAATTGGTCCAAATGGTGCAGGAAAAACTACTTTCTTTAATATGATAAGTGGTCTATATGTTCCAGATGGAGGAGATATAATATTCGATGGCAAAAAGATTAATAAGCTCACTCCTGAGAAGGTTGCTAGTCTTAGGATTTCTAGAACCTTTCAAAATATAAGGCTTTTTCCAGAGATGCTCACCGTTGAAAATATAATGGTAGGAATGAATATAAATATACCTTATAAAATAACAGATGTAATTTTTAAAACTAAAAGATTGAAAAGCGAAGAGGGGAAGGCTTACTCTGAAGCCTTAAAGCTACTAGAATATGTTGGACTTAAGGGAAAAGAGCAGGAACTTGCAAAAAGTCTTCCCTATGGTGATCAAAGAAGGTTAGAAATAGCAAGGGCTCTGGCAATAAAACCTAAACTGATACTGCTAGATGAACCAGCAGCAGGTTTAAATCCAAAGGAAACAGAAGAAATGAAGCATTTTATATTGAAGGTAAGAGAGGATTTTGGCTGCTCTATTTTACTTATAGAACATGATATGAAGCTTGTAATGGGGTTGTCAGATAAGATAGCGGTTATAAATTATGGGGTGAAAATAGCAGAGGGTAAGCCAGAAGCTATAAAAAATAATAAAGAAGTAATCAAGGCTTACCTTGGTGAGGAAAAAGAAGAGGTAATAGCATAAGGGGTGAAAAATATGTCCAAGGATGAAGTAGTGCTGAAATTAAAAGACGTGAATACTTATTATGGGAGTATTCATGCACTTAAAGATGTTTCCTTTGAAGTTAAAAAGGGTGAGATTGTTACCCTAATAGGCAGTAATGGTGCTGGAAAAAGTACAACTCTAAGAACAATTTCATCCATAGTAAAACCAAGAACTGGTGAAGTTTATTTCGAAGATAAAATAATAAATACTCTTCCAGCTCACAAGATTTCTGCACTTGGTATAGCGCATGTACCAGAGGGGAGAAAGATATTTCCAAGGATGACGGTTGAAGAAAACCTAGAGATGGGTGCTTTTAGGTTCAAAGATAGTAATAAGATAAAGAAGAGTATAGAAGGTGTATACGAGATATTCCCAAGATTAAAGGAAAGGGAAAAACAAAAAGGCGGAACTCTAAGTGGAGGAGAGCAGCAAATGCTTGCTATAGGACGTTCACTTATGTCAGAGCCGTCTATTCTTATAATGGATGAACCTTCTATGGGGTTAGCCCCCTTAATGGTAGAACTAATCTTTGATATAATAAAAAAGTTAAATTCAAATGGTATGACCATACTTCTTGTAGAACAAAACGCAAATAAAGCCCTAAAGATTGCAAGCAGAGGCTATGTACTTCAAACAGGTTCTATAATATTAGAAGGAACCGGAAAAGAACTATTAAAAAGTGATATGGTTCGGGAAGCTTATCTAGGGTAGAAGACCTATAGTTATTTTGCTATTCTGTAGCATATAGGGCCTATTGTAATAAGAACTGATTTATATATTCTCGGAAAACAGCTTTATATTTTTAATATGTTATCTTTATGCTCAGGCTATACTTTAACTTAAGGTTAGAGTATAGCCTAAAAAATTGCAGTAAAGATGTGCAACTATTAGTTTTAAAATCAAAAATACAAACATATTATAAAGTGTTACTAAAATACTAGCTACTTATTCTTAAGGCTTTGTTAAAGTACCATGTTGAAATTAAACATAGCCATTCTTAAAAATGTATATTACCCAACAGTGTAGTTTTAATATGCTGCTTTAAAAGAACATTTATAGTTTCAAAGCTTGCTATGATAAACATAGGGATTTTGGGAAAAAGTAATTGCTAGATTAATAAAAAGTATTTTTGGTGAAGGATATAAAGGGTATGCGTAAAATCAATATTGGGAAGATAAATATACAGGAACTTTTTAAAAGGAAGCTCACAGGAAATATAGTAATTGGTATATCAGTGGTTATATTAATATATTTGCTAGTTTCCATATACTTTGCTGGACATTTCTTTTTTAACACCACAATAAATGGAGTAGATGTGTCTCTAAAGGCTCATGATCAAGTTAAAGATATAATCAAAAGTAGTGTTAAGAACTATAAGCTTAAGCTGATTGAAAGAGAAGGTTTCACCGAAGAAATAGATGGACGAGCTATAAATTTGAAATATAATGAAAAAAGTAGTCTATCAAGCATTTACCGCAGTAAGAATTCATTTAAATGGGGACTTTCGATTTTTAAAGCTCAAAAGTATCTGGTAGAGGATTTGTTTGTGTATGATAAGTTAAGCTTAGACAATAGGATAAATCAATTAAACTGTCTAAATAAAGATGTAATAGAACCTAAGAATGTTGCTTTTAAATATGTAGATGGCTCCTATGAATTAATTAAAGAAGTTGAGGGAAACAAGATAGATAGAGCTAAATTTCATAAATCAGTGGAAAGCAACATAATAGCTGGCGTTAAAAATATCGATTTAAATAAGTGTCCTTGCTACGAAAATCCAAAGTATACTCTAAAATCTGATAAAACAGAGAAGACAAAAAAACTGCTTGATATCTATGTATCAACAAAAGTTACCTATCTCCTAGGAGATAAGACTGAAGTTTTGGATGGAAGTACCATAAACCAATGGGTTTCAGTGAATGAAGATCTAGATGCCATATTAGATGAAAAAGCTGTAAATGAATATGTGAATAGCCTAAGTAAAAAATACGATACGGTAGGAACTCCAAGAAAGTTTAAGACTTCCATAGGTAAGACTTTAAACATAGGTGGCGGATTCTATGGCTGGAAGCTTAATAAAACTGCTGAAGTAAAAGCACTTCTAGCCAGTATAAAAACTGGTAAGAAAATAGAACGTGAGCCTATATATACACAAAAGGCTGTAACAAGAGGTGAAAATGATATAGGTGATACCTATGTGGAAATAAATATAACAAGGCAGTATCTTTGGTTTTATAAAGATGGAAAGCTAATAACCCAAGGAGATGTAGTAACGGGCAATCCTAACAGGGGCAATGCAACAAGCCTTGGAATATACATGCTTAATTATAAACAAAAAGGATCTACCTTAAGAGGAGAAAACTATGAATCAGACGTGACTTATTGGATGCCCTTCAATGGTAATATAGGAATACACGATGCTAGCTGGAGATATTCCTTCGGAGGAGATATTTATAAGAATAATGGAACTCATGGTTGTGTAAATGCTCCGCTATATTTGGCAAAGACTATCTTTGAAAATATAGAACCTGGAACTCCTATAATATGTTATGAAGAAAACTAAGTTTAAAAAAGAACAATTAAATAGTAAAAGTAAGGTTGCTTCAAAATTTGTGGTTGATTTTGAAGCAGCCTTATTTATTGTAAAAAAGTATAAGTTTCTTTATCTAAACATAATAAGATGAAGTGCTAATAACAGCTTGTAAGGTCATAATATAGAAAATATATATTCATCTATAAAATAATTATATTGTTAAAGTTATATCTACCAATGAATTTATAATCAGAATTATAATGTACTTAAAGGCAACCCAAAATAGTATAAGTAAAACTTTCTAAGGAGTATTAACTTTATATTTTCCTAACCATAAGTTAAAATATTCTATGGCCTTATGAAGAATATATATAATTGCTAGCATAAAGGCTGTACTAACAAGTACTGAAATTATTTGAGTATGTGTGTTGAAGTTGGATAAAATATTAAACTTAATTTTGTATTCGATGAAGAAACAAAGAGGAAGGAAGAGTACACTAGTTAATACTCCAGGCACGTACCTTTTGAAGTTTATACACATTATGATGTGAAGTATAAGATGTATAACAAAGGCGGTAAATAAGCCAAACCATGAAATAAAGCTGTTAGACAAATAAGAGATAATAGTAAGTGCAGATATGATTAGGAATTCTATAGCAACTCCAAAGGCTATTGAAGCTGTAGAACCTTTAAAGTTATATGGTATGAATTTACCAGGTCTACTGGCTATATATTGCTTATTTTTTTCTTGCCAAGCATTGATCATTAAGATTTCTTCAAAGTCATGAAGCATAAATAGTATAGGAAAAAGCCAAATCATAGTAAATAAAGTTCTCATAAATATTACCTCCAATAATTTGAAATAAGTGACTCACTTGTGACACTTTGTGATTATTAGTATAATATTTACAACTATAGAAATCAATAGCTTCAAATCAAGTGCTACAAATAAGTGTAAGTGTGACATCTGTACATCTATAACAACCTTAATAGAGGCAACTACTTTAAAAAAACAGTTTTCTTTTTGTTTAAGCAAACCATGAATTCTAAAGTCCCTTTGAAAAATTACGGATTGCCTTGCTTAGTATCTTGGACATTTCTTGTGGAGATTCTCTATCTTCATGATCTATCCAATTTGATAATACATTCCACATACCACCTATATTATAAAAGCTTATATAGTCTTCTTCTGCTTGATTATCATAATCGTGCCACTGTACGTTTGGAATGGTATTAAAGTAAGGGATAAATAAATTTACTTGTTCCATAAGGGAGTAAAATAAATGGTTTTTCTTAAATAGCTTTAACTCTTCTAGATGGTTATTCCAAAAAGAAAAATAGACAATAAATACATTTGAAATATTTAAATTTTTTACTTGTTTAAGTTCATCCAGGTATTCTTTAAATAAATAGTCAGCATACTCAGTTAATAAATCATCTTTTACATTAAAATTTCGATAGAAAGTTCTTCTAGATAATTGTGCCTTGTCAGCTATTTCTTTCACTGAGATACTTGAGTAAGGCTTTTCTTTCATTAATTCTACTAATGCTTCCACTAACCATTTTTTTGATTGTTCAGCAATTGGATTTGTTTTTTTCAATTTAATAACCTCCTAAAGTGTCACGTTTTATTATATATGTAGCACTTGTTCCAATAGTATTGATATTGCTCTTAAATGTATTATACTATATTTGGAACTAGATGTCTCATGTGTGACATATTATATTAAGGAGTTGATTTATATGAATAGTATGAATTCTATTGCATGGCTATTGCCAATTATTTTTATGCTTCATGACTTTGAAGAGATAATCTTAATAAAGGTATGGAGGAAGAGGTATCAGTACGATCTTGAAGCCTGCACAATGAAAAAGAAGCCTTACGCAGACTTTAGAAGTACTGATGAGTTTTCTATCGGAGTGGAAATATTATTTTTTATACTTTCTATTATTACCTTAGTCTCTATTATTTTTAATAACTATTATCTTTGGTATGGATTTTTGTTTACTGTAACAGCGCATTTTATTACAGCACATTTTAAACTATCTTTAAACTTTAAAAACTATGTTCCTGGCTTAGTGACAGCTATTATATTTCTGCCTATAAACATTTATATATTATATATTTCAACTAAATTATTAAAGTTCAATGTAATTGAAATAATAGGCTCTTGTGCATTTTCTGGTGTATTAGGTTTTATACTTTTTATTACACTTAAAAATGCAGAAAAGAACTTTGAAAGATTACTTATTAAATTCTCAAATAAATAAAAAATTATGGAGGGAAAATTTATGAAGTATATTGTAATAGAAACTAAAAGTGGTAAGTTGCGTGGCTTTGAAAAGGATAATGTTAGGACATGGAAAGGGATACCTTACGCACTTCCTCCTATTGGAAAACTTAGATATAAAGCTCCTAAGCCAGTAGAGCCTTGGCAGGGAATAAAGGATGCTTTAGAATTCGGAAATGTTTGTTTTCAGAGAGGTAGATTTCCGATAGTATATAACAATATTAATGAAAGTGAAGACTGTCTTTACCTAAACATAACTTCATCTACTTCCTTAGTAGAAAAGAAACCAGTTGTTGTCTGGATACATGGAGGAGCATTCTTGAATGGAGCTGGAAGTTTACCAGCCTATGATGGAGAAAAGTTTGTTGTAAATGGAGATATTGTATTTGTTTCTATTAATTATAGATTAGGTCCGCTCGGTTTTTTGAAGCTGTCATCTTTTGGACATGGATTTGAAGACAATTTAGGGTTGTTGGATCAAGTGGCAGCCTTAAGATGGGTAAAAGAAAATATAGAGTTTTTCGGCGGAAATCCTGAAAATATAACTGTTATGGGAGAATCAGCAGGAGCTATAAGTATAGCTTACTTACTTGCTACCACTGACATTAATAAATTATTTTCAAAAGCAATACTTCAAAGTGGAATCTTGGAAGAAAGACTAACAGAAAGCGAAGCATTTGATATTACAGTAAATTTACTTAAAAAGCTTAACATAAATGAAGATAATATAGAAAAATTAGAAACAATACCTGTGGAAAACATAATACAAGCAGCAGATGAAATAGGTAAAGAATTGCAGGAAGGCATAGATAGGCATATATTCTATCCATTTACAAATTCTAAGCTTAGAAAAGAACCTAAAAAAGCGATAGAAGAGGGAATGGCTAAAGGAATTCCAATACTAATTGGTACAAACCGTGATGAAGGTTGGCTTTTTACTAAAGACAAAGCACAGGCAGAAAGAATTACGGAATCATTTTGGAAAGATTCTGCGCAGCTAGCAAAAAGTCAAAGTAAGTTTGCTCCTGTGTTTAAGTATAGGTTTGACTACACTGTTACTGATCATTATTTTGCATCAAAAGCTGTTCATGGTTTAGAAATTCCATTTGTATTCAATAATCTAAAAGTATTCCAAATAGAGTCAGAAAAAAATAGATTATTAGCTGATAAGATACAGAAGTTGTGGATTTCGTTTATTAGATATGGAACACCACAGATAGAAGGTGTCAAATGGCCAGAATATGAAGCTAGCAACTATTTAACTGCTATCTTTGATAATGAAATTAAAGTTTTAAGCATTTCAGAACCGTATGCCTCTAGCAATAAATAATAAAGGACGTTCTTTAAAAGAAAGCTGTTTAAGTGGTATGATTATGTTTAAACAGCTTTCTAATTTGAAAAACATTATTTTTACTGTCTAGGGAAGTAAAAATAGTTGATAGCTAAACTTAGTGATATAAATAGCTTAGCACAGCTAGTTAGGATAAACAGTGAAAAGAATTATTTTAAGCTATAACTATAAGGTTATCCAATATCTTTGTGTAACTGTGCCATCAGCTTCTACTTCATTTTCTAATTTTCCACCGTTGTTAATTATAGTTTTAGCAGAGGCTATATTGTCATTGTCACAAGTAACTAGAACTTTTTTTATATCTAATTTTAAACATTCTTTTAGTGCTAATGACAGCATTTCAGTAGCATACCCTTTTTGTCTTTCGGACTTTCTAACACTATAACCTATATGTCCACCGAAGTTAAGTAAGTGATCATTTAATCGATGTCTAATATCAATCATACCTATTAGGCAATTGTCCTCGGTAGATAGGGCTAGATAAGTAGTTGCTGGAACCAAACCTTTACGTACAGTTTCTTCCTTTAAGTTATCGAAAAATGCACTATACCACTCTTCAAAGGTTTCAGAATTAGCTAGACCAGCTGTTCCATCCATGCTATCTCCATTTTCAATAAATTCTCTTTTGTAATCAAGTATCATTTCTTTGTAATCTGGTGTCGGTAAAACCAATTTTAGTCTATCCATCTTTCTCCCCCAATTAGTTAAAATTTTTATTCAATATAAATTACGCTTTTATTTTGAGTAGTAGTTATTATAACAAATTTCTATATGTATCACAATTAACTTTTTTAATATTTTTTTATATAATGCAATTTATTGCCTTATATAGTGATTTGAACCGCTTTGTAAGTTTCTTAAGATATGCTTAATCAATTAAATGAGTATTAAGGAAGGGTACAGGTGGTGTTTAATAACTAGTACTTATAGGTGTTAAAAGAATGTTATATGAAAACATAGTTTTTCAATACAAGTTATTGTGGCTGTATTGAAGGTTCAATTAACTACTAACATAAACATAATTTGAATTTATGGTATAATAATCCTTGTGTGAAATTATACTTAAAGCACTAAAGCTTCTTATGACTTAATGTTGTAAAGAATATGGGGGGAGAGTATTTATGATTAATTTTAAGAATGAAGAAGGAACTTTTAATTTCCGCGTAGCAGGTCTTTTGTTTAACAAAGATAAAATTCTTATACATAGGGCAATTAATGATGATTTTTATGCTTTGCCAGGAGGCAGGCTTGAGATGTTTGAAAGTACTGAAACCACAATAGTAAGAGAAATGAAGGAAGAGTTAGGTGTTGATGTTAAGGTTGACAGACTGCTTTGGATTTGTGAAGATTTTTATACTTTCAATAATAACAAATGCCACGAAATATGCTACTACTATTTGATTGAATGTGAGGATACTGCACTTATAGATAAAGGTGATTTATTTTATGTTACTGAAGGAAATTTTAAATTCGAATTTAGATGGGTGGACATAAAAGATATAAAGAATGAAGAGTTATACCCTAAGTTTTTAAAGGACAACCTTGAAAAACTTCCTTCTTCTATTGAAAGAATTGTTGAGACAGAGGATTAATAAAGTTTTTTACTATACCATTAAGAAAAACTATTAAAAATATATAGGATAAAAGTATTCTAAATAATATGAAATGCAATATAAGAAATATTTTTTGTTTGATTATAGTAAGTCTATTTATAGAGTTTTATTACTAAAACTTAAGTTATGCATGTTCGCAAATCCCGACTTCTGTGGAGTAGATGATCCCGGGTTCTGAGGATCATCAGGCATGCATAACTTAATAGTTGAAGTTAGTCTATAACAACGGCTTATTAACTATAAAAAATACATAGAAAAGCTAGTTCAACTGAATTGCTCTGAGATTAAATCACCTAGAAAATTACAATTATATATCTAAACTAATTTCTCTGCAGTAAACTTAGCGGAGATTCTCTTTATTAAGGTATAATCTATTATCAATATAGCTCCTCCGCCTAAGAACATAATAAGATTATTTAGTAAAAGCATACCAGTCATTTGACCAACTATTAGAAGAGCTACAGGAAGTACAAGCAATCCACTTACCTGTTGTGCTTCTTGAAAGGTTTGTGACTTTGCTGAAACCATAACAGTAAAAGTCAAAGATAACAAATTAACTGCAGGGGTTATCCAAAATATTATAAGGAGCCATTGAATATTTGGAAAAATTAATGAGCCAAAATAAATGTAGCCGCCTATATTGAAGATAATTCCAAGTAATATAAAAGATATCAAAGTTACAATATAGGATGGAATAAAAACTCCCAATATCTTAGCTTTAAGCAACTGTTCCATTGAAATCGGAGTGTAAAGTAAAGTTTCAAGAGTTTTATGTTCCTTTTCTCCAACAAAGCTACTGGCACCAAGGACACCTGAACACATTATAGGAATTATGAGGAAGTAGGATGGAAACATGAAGTTTATAGTTACTTTTATTAAAAGCTGAGCTGGAGAGTAGGAAGCATATTCAGCCGGCAACTTTTTTAAAAGAGGTCCAAGCTTAGTTAGTAAACTTGCATCGCTACCAGCATATTTAGCTCCTATTAATATAGCTATGGGAATTAGTACAATCATTATAATAGGTACAATGGTCATTGGGAGAATAACCTGTTTTGAACTGGTAATTTCATTTATATCTTTATATATCAATGTTTTTTCGCTTCTATTCATATTATAATCACTCCAGACTTATAATTTTAGCTTTTCATCTATACCTTTTATATATTTAAAGTAAAGTTGCTCTAAGGACCACTTTTGCTGTACAGCCTCATAGATCTCTCCACCACTTTCCAGTATACCTTGAATCAAACTGTTTACTTCTGTGTCTCCTAAGATAGCTTTGCTATATATATCTTTACCTTCATGAAGAAATCCAAATTTGTCAGAAATATTCCTTCCTCTAACCTGAAACCTAAGTGTTGCATTTTTCTTTGAAGCAAGTTCATTGAAGGTACCTAAGCCAAGTATATTGCCATTATTTATAAAACCATATAAGGTACATATATCTTCAGCATATTTCAGTTGGTGGGTACAAAGAAATATGGTAACCTCACTTTCCTCAGCAAGTTCCTTAATAAGCTTTGTAACATTAAGAGCATTTTCAGGATCTAGTCCAGAAGTAGGTTCATCAAGAAATAAAATTTGAGGATTATGAATTAAGGAAACAGCCAAGGAAACTCTTTTTCTCATTCCTGTACTAAAGGATTTCACTTTTTTATCCTTAACATCCACTAGTTCCAGTCTTTCCAAAATAGAGTTAGTTCGTTTTTTTAGAGATTTTTCTTCAAGTCCATGCATTTTTCCGAAAAATATTAGGTTTTGTTCTGCGGTAAGATTTTCATAACAGGAAGAACTTTCAGTCATAACTCCACATAACCTGTGAATCTCAATAGGATTGTCTTTTACAGGTATCCCTAATATTTCAGCATGTCCAGCTGTTGGAGCAAGAATTCCATTTAAGATTCTAACAGTGGTAGTCTTGCCAGAACCATTGGGGCCGAGAAAACCAAATATTTCGCCTTTGGGTATGGATAGACTGATGTTATTTAAAGCGTTAGTGCTGCCATCATAAGATTTATTAAGATTTTCTATTTTTATTGCGTTCATTTTCTTCACCTCATAACTATTAAACGTAGATTTATAAAAAAAGTTCAAATTAAATTTATGCTTTAAGTATTAAAATCAAAGAGGTATAATTAGTAGTAGTTTATACTTGCTAGCTAACGATTATTATAGAATTTATTGACAAAAGTTTCGAGTAGAATATGGTATATATTTAGATAGATTATTTCATAGTGAGATCTTTAAAATAGATTTTCGAAGGTTTTTGGAAAGCACTATTTTGAATCTAAGGTGGGAAGTAGTATGTTTGATAAGAAGAACAAAGATTTTAGATTTTTTGTTGGACAGAATGTATAAACATTATTTATAAATACAAACAACAAGGGTAGGGGGAGTTTATAATGCTAATTAAAAAGATTCAATTATGGGAAGACAATGAAGAGGTTAATCTATTTACCTATATTTTGGACAATTCCTTAGAGTTTCAAACCAATAATAAGAGACCTGCTGTAATCGTTATACCAGGAGGCGGTTATCTTGGAACCTCTGATAGAGAGGCTGAACCAATAGCTATGAAATTTGCATCTCAAGGGTACCATACTTTCGTATTGAGGTACAATACTAGTTTTAATAAGATGGAGATTGATTTTGATAATCTACCAGAATACAATGAAAGAGCAGTTTATCCTGGACCACTATTTGATTTGGCTAAAGCTATGATGATTATAAAAGAAAATGCAAAGCAATGGTTTGTAGATAGTGAAAGAATAAGTTTATGCGGATTCTCAGCTGGAGCACATTTGGCTGCTAGTATGGGGGTTCATTGGCAGGATTCTTTACTGACAGAAAAGTTTGGAGTAGACAGTAATTATTTCAAGGCAAATGCTGTTATCTTAGGGTATCCACTGATAGATTATAATATTATGAAGGAAGAAGTGGCAGCAAGTGAAAATAGATGGCTTGTAGACTTTTGGAAAGTATCTAATAAGGCTATATTTGGCACAGATGCGCAGACTGAAGAGGAGCTAGCAGAGCTTAGCCCAACTAACTATGTTACTAGAAATACACCACCAACCTTTATCTGGCATACCGCAGATGATGGCTTAGTATATGCAGCTAACTCATTGAAGATGGCTTATGAGCTAAGTAAGAACAGGATCCCATATGAACTTCACGTTTTTGAAAGCGGAGTGCATGGACTATCCTTAAGTAATGAATATACTGCTTCTGAAAAAAATCATATCAATCCACATTGCGAACATTGGTTTGCATTGGCTTCAGAGTGGCTTAAAAAATATTAATTAAAAATAAGTAATAATTTCAACGTCATATTTTAAATATAGCTACATAAAAGGTTAATAGGAGACAAACTATCTTCTATTAACCTTTTTCTATATATTAAATATTATTTAGATAAAAATTCAATTGCTTTTTCAAGATCTATGTCTTTCTCAATATGTTCAGGGCTCCATGGAATATAAATATCTGGGGTAGCACCAACTCCAGTCAAGCCTTTACCATTATCTATGCCAGCATCTCTAGAAGTTGGGTACCATAACATAAGTCCATTTTCATACTGTTGAACTGCTACATTGCTATAATCAGTTATACCAGCAGTACCACGGCCTATTAAGGTTACCTTTTCTGACTGACCTGCGATTACTACAAAGGAATCACCAGAGCTACCGCAATATACATCCTGAAGAACAACTACCTTTTCAGGACTTTTTCTTCCATTAATTTTTACATTTGGTACAGAATCATTTATATCGAATTCTACAAAACCTTTATTTCTGTATTTATCCATTGTATCAAGATAGTCTTTAATAACTTTCTTAGTATTTTGGTCTTCAACTTGAGTAAGATATTGCTTAAGTTGAGTTGTTCTTAAAGTATAATTTCTCTCAGTCATATTATATTGGGTTACGTCAATATGCAACTGATTAAAGGATATCTCTCTAGGGAATATATAGTCAAGCAATTTCATATATGCAGAATCACTTCCACCATAATTTACTCTTACGTCAATTATTAAATATTTAGCTGTATCTAATGCTGCTCTATTATCTTCTATAAGTTTACTAATATCATCATCATTAAAATCTGTTAGCTTAATTAATAAGGTATCATTTCCAATTGGTTTTATGGAGTATTCAGGAATATATTTCTCTTTTTCATATTTTTCTAAAATCATCTCAAAAGCTTCACCAGACTTTGTTTCAACAACACATTGTTTATGTTTTAGTAGAACAGAAGACCAATTTTCTCTATCAGCATGGGAACCAAGAACCTGAATATTCTTTTTGTAAGTAGTGCCAAGTTCTGTTATTGATATATCGTCCATGGCTACAATAGCCATTCCCTTTTCAAGTCTTTTTTCTTTGCCAACATGTGTTATATACAACTTGTCCTTATGTCTCCTGCACTTAAAGCCGTTATCGTAAGCCTTAGGAGAATTATTTCCTGATAATGTTAAAGATACATGACCATCTTTAAAATCCAATAAATAGTCAGATACTATTTCTTTAAAAGTAATAGCATCCAAATTATTGTCTTTTTCAAGAGATATAAGCTGATTTCTAAATATTTCAGGAGCATCCCAGTCTTTTTTATCGTTGCACCCAGAATAATCTGTACGCATTATGCTAGCAATATCATCAAAGATTTCTAAGTAGTTCATAGTTAAACCTCTTCCCAATGTGAAAAATTTATAGTTGAAATTTCTAAGTTGCGGAAAATTTTTAGATACAAATATGTACAAAGTTAAATTGCAATTAAAACTTAATGTAGACTAGAATCAAATATTTATAAAATTATATAAATATATAGGCATAGTGAGGGTTAGCGAACTTTTACTTTCAGAAGTTCGAGGTATAATAAAAACAATTGACAGAGTGGAAATGAAGATTATATTAGACCTAAGGAAGAATTAAAGACACAGTAATTATATAATGCTTAAATATTTGATAATATGTAAAATATATCATAACAATGCTTTCTCAGTCAAATGTTCAAATATTAATCAAGCCTTAGTATAAAGTTATAAGATTAAGAGTTTATTCAATCATAGTTTAGTTTGAAATATAGCAAATCTTTAGTGTTATTTCAGAAATATTTAAGTGGACAGATACGTAATTCACTGGATATTACTAGAAAAAATATATTGCTTAACTATATACATAGTGATACAATGTATATGTAACTGGAATAAGGTTGTAGATAAGGGAATAATGAGTAGGAGAATTGATAAGTTATTTAATCATCAGTTCTTGAAAAAGGTTTAGACAATAGTTGAGAGATTAGAACGTGAAATAACAATACAAATAATAAAAATTTGAATGGAGGTTTAAGTATGCATGAATTTAGGGATTATATTAATGACATCTTGAAGGATATCTTCACTGATTCAAATAGCAAAAAAGATATTGCAGATGAAATAGAAGACCATCTAAATATGTTAAAGCAAGAGTTTATAACGAAAGGATTTTCCGAAAGAGAAGCAGCTAAAATGGCGATTAAAAACTTCGGAGAGATTAAAAAGATAAAAAAGAATTATGCCAATACATATAATGCTTTTTCTAGGACAACAAGTATACTAGCGGCAACCTTATTTACAATGTATATGTTAATGTTTATACAAGTGTCCTTTCTAAGGTATAGGGGGCTGGCAAACTTTGATACAATAAACCTTGTTCCATTTAAATCTATATATTTTTATTTAACTAACTTTAATCATATTAATAACTCTACATGGTTTAGTGCACTTTTTGGACCAATGATAGCATTTATTCCATTTGGATTTCTTCTCCCAGTTATCATTAATAAATTAAAAAGTGTCAATATTATCGTACTTATATCATTGGCTTTTGCTACATTTATAGAAGTACTTCAACATATTACAAAACTGGGAGTAGCAGATATAGATGATGTTATGTCAGCTATTATCGGAAGCCTTTTTGGATATGCATTGCTAAAGTTAATGGTAAAGCTTATTTTGAATTTAAAGAAATTAGTTTCAAATTTAAAACTAGCCTAGTGGTGACAAAATTAAATCCATTTTTTCGCTTTAAAAGTTGCTATAACATATATCTTTATTAAATTAAAATCATATTTAGCCTATAAAGTTTTTTACTTTATAGGTCATTTTTATTCTTTAGGAATCGCACATGGATGCTAAAGATGCCGTAAGGTATGATGAAAAAGGATTTCTATAACGTAGAAAATCAATGAAACAATTATAGCTGTAAATTTGGGTGATACTTTGGATTATTGAATCTGGTAAAGATGCTAATATCGAAACATTCACTGCTAATATGACGAATATTTTTACAAAAGCTGATTATATAATAATAGAAGGTGAGATTGTTTATAGATTAGAAGGTAAAAAGTAATGATTAGTTTACTTTATAGAAGCAGGTTTAAGCTGCTTCTATAAAATATTTATAAAACTGGTTAGGTATAATGGAAAGTATTGTAGTAAGGGCATTTGTGTATAACATACAAATGTTTACATCATATAGGATTTGTAATTTGAATTTAAATTATTCATATTAAATTAGTATAAATATTATAGCATTAGTTCCATTCTTCGGTTCCTAGTTGT
This sequence comes from Clostridium manihotivorum, assembly GCF_004015185.1. GTDB lineage: Bacteria > Bacillota > Clostridia > Clostridiales > Clostridiaceae > Clostridium_AR > Clostridium_AR manihotivorum. The sequence continues at coordinate 2,823,099 of NZ_CP025746.1, forward strand.
TAGTCCCATCTTCTCGTAAAACTTAATTGCATCCTTATTGAACTCCCATACTACCAACTGAATAGATGAAACTGCTTCGGCTTCTGCATACTCTAAGATGTGATTAAAGAGTAAAGTGCCAAGACCATTTTTTTGGCTAGTTTTCTTAACTGAGAAAGCGTCAATATAAGCAAAAGAGGATGCTTTAAGAATTGGAATACTTCTTGGAGTCATTATAGTAACTATACTGTAGGCGACTAACTGCTTAGATGAGGAATCTTCTACTACAGATACTTTAGTTTTTGTATCGTTTATTAGTTGTATAAAGTGAGCTTTATCCAAAGGGGTATTAGCGTCAACATAAACATCTGGTCTGTTTTTATAATGAAGTTTATGAACTTCTTTTACTAACTCATTTAATTCAAAATAATCGCTTTCAATTGCTTGTCTTATTTTATTACTCATATATTATCTCCTTTAACAAGTTTTATTTTCTTACATAATATATAATGAGGTGACATTGTATGAAAAGTTTACTTCGTAGGTTTGTAAGATTTTATAAGGGACTTAACCTGGCTACTAGAGCTTTAATTATTGTTGGTATGATTTCCTTAGTTGAAACAGTGCTTACGGTATTTTTTGATGCAAATCAGACAAGCCCTAATTCAATAGCAATAAGGTCAGTGATGTCAAGTATATTTGGATTTATATTTGGTTCACAGCTGTCAGAAAATTCTAATCTAGAAAATGTTAATATTCAGACACAAATAGCGATAATAGTTGCTATAGTATGTCTTGCCACATCAATTGCAGGACATTGGGTATATATAAATCAGGCTGGAGCAGCTGCTGTAGAAATAAGAAATTTACTTTTCTCTGCGGTTGGATTTCTATTGAGTAGGGCTAAGCAGTCATAGAAGTGTAAAATGATAATGCTAAGTAATTCTTAGAAAAGACATATTATTACTAAACATTTAATTAGAGAAATTTTAAGCTTTTTGTAAGGCATATTTATTTCAAGCATGTCTATATGATGCAAGTTTTGATGCTAAAGACTCCACTTTATACTTAAAGGCATTGGTATATGCCAATAAATAAAGTGGAGTGAATGGCTTTATTATCAAATTAGGATTAGATATTAAAATTGGTATAGTAGTTTTAGTAACTTATTTCATGTACTTTTCTACCAACTCATAACATCTATCCTTAGTTGTACGTCCTAAAGAATCCGTATAGATTACTGGCTCTAAAGTGCCACCTTTTACTGAAGAAGAAGCCTCTTTAGCCTTAGCATCTCTTTTGGCTATCCACTGAACTTCCTCAGCTTGTAGGTTCTTCATATCGCTAGGAGACAACTGTTCTTTTAAGACACCATATATCTCATTCAAAGCGTTGTCCCAAGCTTTATATATATCTCCAGCTGCTTCTCTCATATCCTTTGTTGTTGCTCCATTTTGATATTTAGTTTCTGTAGGTTTTAAGCTTAACTCTAAGTTGTCTAGCTTTTCTTTATACTGCTGCTTCTTGCTAGTAGAGTTAGGTTGCTTCTTATCAGTAGCTGCCTTAGATAATTCTGTATCTATTCTATTCTTTAATTTATTTACACTCTCTCTTTGAGAATCATCAAGTTTTTGTTTGCTGAGGTCTTGTATTAGCGCTTTAGCCTCGTCATATTTTTTCTCATCAACCAGTGAACTTAAATTTTCTATACTTTTTTCAGCTTTTATTATATTATCATCCTTTGCTGTTGAAGTCGAACTAGAATTAGAAGTAGTATCACTTGGAGTGCTTTGAGCTGTAGTGGTATCACTTTTCTTATTACTACTACAACCAACCAAACCAAAAGAAAGAATTAAAGTTAAAAGTATTGTTGATTTTTTCATATTTTTCCTCCAAAGATTAAAAAATAAGTCTAACTATGGATATATTATATCATTTTTTTAAAAGTTTACATATATTTAGGTACAGTTCATATTTTATACTGTTTTAAGAAAAAATATATGCTAATAAGGTGGTTTGTATATTTCTTCTTTTATAAACAAGTAAGCTATGGTAAAATTTAGGGTGATAATACTGGATATGTTAAATATATAAGGATCCTTTATGAAAACTTAATTTATACATGTTAGATAATCCTAGCTTCTGCGGATTAGATAATCTCGGTTTCTGGGAATCATCAGGTTTGCACAAATTAACAATTGAGTTAGGAACACTGTATATGGAGAGGTTATCAAGTAATTTGAAAATTAGGAGGAAGAGTAAATGGATGATATTACGATGATCATACTTGTGATAGGTGCAATTATATTAATTATCTTGGCTATTGCTGTTGGAAAGCTGAGAAGTGATGTGGCGAATATGAAGTACACATTGGAGATGATAGAAAGGAAGTTTGGTACATCTAGTGTAGATAATATGAATATAAGAACAGAAGCACCTAAATCTGAAAGCTTGAACAATGACTTAAATGATGAGATAAGAAAACTTATTTTAGAAGGCAAAAAGATAAAAGCTATAAAAGTATATAGAGTGGCAACTGGTGTTGGGCTAAAAGAAGCAAAAGAATATATTGACTCTTTTAACATATATTAATTAATCAATAAAATGAACTAATATTTGCTATCTTCTTTAGCTAAGTTAAACTTTATTAGAATATTGATAAAATAAGTTTTACTAATTTAAATAAGTATATTATAATAATAAAAACAGATCACAATGTTATCAAAAAAGCAATAGTTAAAGTGAACTTATATTACTAATTTTTGATGGTATTAACATTTGAAGGGGGATAACTTATGAAGAAAAAGCTAAGTTTTAATCAAAACTTGCTAATAGGTTCATTATTATTTGGACTATTTTTTGGTGCTGGTAACTTAATATTTCCAGTACAGATGGGGCAACAGGCTGGCAATCACACACTTATAGCCACCATAGGATTTTTAATTACAGGTGTAGGGCTACCTATACTGGGTATCATTGCGTCAGCTCTTTCAAGAAGTGAAAGTTTATTTGATATGGCAAGACCAGTAGGCACAAAATACTCTACTATATTTACTTGCTTGCTATATTTAACAATAGGACCTCTATTTGCAATACCACGTACTGCAACAGTGGCCTTTGAAGTTGGGATTCATCCCTTTATATCTGATGAAAATTTAAAGCTAGGACTTATTATTTTCTCATTAATATTTTTTGCTATTACAATTTACTTTTCGTTAAAACCAGGTCAAATATTAGATTGGGTTGGTAAATTTCTTACACCTACATTTATAGTATTGCTATCAATTTTGTTAATTGCAACCTTTGTAAGTCCAATGGGACATGTAAGTGACTATGCAGCTCAAGGTAATTATGTTGCAAAGCCATTATTTACAGGTTTGCTAGATGGTTACAATACCATGGATGCGTTAGCTTCAGTAGCTTTTGCTATAATAATTATTTCAAATATTCAAAAACTAGGAGTTACCGATCCTCGTTCTATCGCAGTAGAAACTACTAAATCAGGTTTAGTAAGTGTTGCAGGAATGGCTATCATTTATGCATCATTAGCTTATATGGGAGCAACAAGTCTTGGAAGTGTAAGCCGTGCAGATAACGGCGGAAGTATACTGTCGATGGTTAGCAATCATTATTTTGGCTTTGTTGGAAAAGTATTATTAGCAGCAATAGTTATAGTTGCTTGCGTAAAAACTGCTATTGGCTTAATTACTTCCTGTTCAGAAATGTTCAGTGAAATGTTTCCAAAATCAATTTCTTATAAAAAATATGCTATTGCTTTCACATTATTTTCTTTTGTAATAGCAAACTTTGGATTAAGTAACCTAATAAAATTCTCTATACCTGTACTTATGTTCCTTTATCCATTAGTAATTACATTGATTCTTTTATCAATATTGGCACCCTTTATTAAAAAACAAAGTGATGTTTACAAATGGACTACAGGCTTGACAATAATAGCTGCAGTATTCGATTTCTTAAAGGCACTGCCAGAATCTCTTCAAGGAAGTGTAGTTACTAATATTGTAAGCTTTGCAGCTAAGTATCTGCCTGGATTTAACTATGGATTTGGATGGATACTACCAGCGCTTTGTGGTTTTATTATTGGTTTGATTATTTGGGGTGTTCGCGGGAACAAAAGTACCACAGTATAAATTAATTTTTAAAATTAAATAATTGTGATCTAAATTAATTAATTAATTAAATATAGGAATGAATATTTCCTTAATTCCATACTATAATATTGAAATAAGTAAATTTGCATAAGATTACTAAATATAAGAATATTAGCTTTTTGATAATAAGAAAGATAGTTAATAGATGTACCACTTTTTGATGAAATGTATATTTTTGAAAGACTCCCTATGTACTAAGAGGGATTTTGAAAATAGTTTTCAGATCGAAGTGGTACATTTTTGTATATAGATATAACAGTTCAAAATAAAATATCAAATCAATAAAGATACAATTAATTCTTAAAATGATCTATAGTAATTTTCAAAATAATAGAACTGGATTCTCTATTCCACTGAAAATATATACTAATTCAATCCTTAGACGAACCTACGAAGCTTGCCAAGTAAGTGTATACATCCTTTGAAAGCAAATAAATAAGAAAGAAGAGTAGTGGTATGACTAATAAATTTAAAATTAGTGAAGAGTGGAAGGAATATAATCAGTATGTCACTTCAGAATATGGCTTTAATCAGATTTCTATTTCAACATTTATTATAAATATGAAGAATCAGCTGCTGAAATGCGGGTATAAAACCATATTAGATTTAGGCTGTGGTAGTGGAAGACATAGCATATACTTCAATAATGAAGGCTTTGAAGTTTATGCATCAGATATTAACTGCCACAATATTGATAAACATGTGAAAGAGTTGAATATAACTAATATAAATATTTGTGAGCATAGTTTCATTGATATACCCTACGATGACGATTTTTTTGATGCAGTAATATGTACTTCTACCATACATCATGCTAGGATGTACGAAATAAAAAGAGCTATTAGTGAAGTGTACAGGGTATTGAAGCCACAGGGATACTTCATTTTTGACATACTATCAGATAAGGATGCGTCCTATGGAGTTGGTATGGAAATAGAGCATAATACCTTTATAGGTTCAAGGCAGGGGGAAGAAGATGTACCTCACCACTATACTAGCGAAAGGGAGTTAAAGTCTTTGTTAGATTTATTCTCAAATATTAAAGTAGATAAAAGTATATATAAACTTACTGACTTAAGTGGAAATATCTATGATTCAAAAGCTTTTGAAGTTGTTGCTATTAAATAATGGAATAATATCTATTACTTATGTTGCGGTTATACAAAGATTTGCTGTAAGATAGAAATTTATTTTCAGTATAGGAATAAGGATTTTATACCTTGATATGAGATGGATAATAATAATTGTATAAATTACCTAAATGATGTAAAATTGGATTGGATAGTTATGCTAAAATCATAGGTATCTATAAATAGAGTAAGGAGTGGTGTTGTATGAGCAAAATTATGAGGTGTTGTTTTAATTAAAGTGGAGGAATAAGAAAAAATATTCATCTATTCCTCCAAAGATGAAAAGGAGAGATTATTAGATGATATTAATGGAAACAGAAAGACTTATTATTAGAAGATTTGAAAAGAATGATTGGAAGGACTTGTTTGAATATCTTTCTCAAGAAGCTGTTGTTAAATACGAGCCATATGATGTTTATGATGAAAAGTCTAGTATTGAAGAGGCTGCATATCGTTCACAAAGTGATTCGTTTTTTGCAGTATGTTTAAAAGAAAATAATAAATTAATAGGAAATGTTTATTTTCAGCAGCAAGAGCCTAAAGAGTTCTTAACTTGGGAAATAGGCTATGTTTTTAATCCAGATTATTACGGACAAGGATATGCTACAGAGGCATGTAAAAGGGTTATGAAATATGGCTTTGAAGAATTAGGAACTCATAGAATCATAGGTCAATGCAATCCTGAGAATACAGCTTCCTGGAGGCTACTAGAACGTTTATCTATGAGAAGAGAAGGCCATTTTAGAAAGCCGGTTTTCTTTAAGAAAGACAACAGTGGAAAACCAATATGGCATGATTCTTATGAATATTCAATTTTAGAGGAAGAATTTTTTACTGTTTAGACAAATTATAAAAAATATCTGAACCTAGCAATATCAAGGATTTGGATTAGTTATTTAGGATTAACAGTAAAAAAATATTTTGCATAGTAGAATTTCTTAACATACGTTCAGAAAATGCAGATGTGCAAGAAACTAAATAGGAACTTTTTATATGGATGTATCACTTCGTGCAACAAATATATTTTCAAATTCTTATTTCAGAAATCTGAGGAGCCTTGAAAATAGATTCAGGATAGAAGTGGTACATCTTTATTTATTTTATATCTTTGGGTTTCATAATAATTATAGATATACTTAGAATCAATGAAGGTTAGATTAACAAATAAATTAGATTTAAAAATACGGGGAAAGAGATAGGTGTAGAGAGTTATGAAAGAGAAAAATATTAAAAGTGCAAAATCTCAAAGGTTTGGTCTACAAAGAAGAGTAGTATCCCACATGACCTCAACTTCATGGAAGAATATTCCCCATGTATCCTATATATATGAGCCTGATATTACCGATTTTTTCAGAGAATTTAGTAAGCTTGCAAAGGATAAAAACAGTAAAGGCCATAAAATTACATTTAATACCTTAATGATTAAGGTATTAATTGAAGGGTTGTTAGCAGCTCCAGCTTTAAATGCTCATATAAAGTATAATCATAAAAAATCAGAAGGATCTACTGAGATTTTTGAGAAAATAAATGTTTCAATACCTTGGCTTTTAAGTGATGGTAAGATGATTACTCCTGTAATGCCGAATGCTGATAAAATGAGTTTAGAGGATATTGCAGATTATGTAATAAAACTTTCTAAAAGGATTGAAAATACCAATGTTGATGAAATGCTATATAAGGCAGTAATAGCTGATACGATTAATGAATTAAAAAAGCTCAATTTTGGTGTGATACGAAGAATTATTGCCTCTAAAGTTACAAGATATAGAATAAAAGGACTTCAGGGCAAGGAAAAAGAAGAGTATTATAAAATACCAGAAAATGAGCGCTTGATAGAAGAGGATATTATGTCAGGTACTGTGACGGTATCAAATATAGGATCTTTATATAAGGAACAGAGAGGATTTTTTGCACTGCTTGAGATTATACCACCACAAGTTTTTGCCGTTGGATTAGGTTCGGTACAAGAGAGACCTGGTGTGTATATAAAAGAAAATAAAACCAAAGAAATCGGCATAAGAAAAATACTTCCTATGTGTTTGGCTTTTGATCACAGGGCAGTTGACTTTAGTTCTATTATTCCTTTTTTAAAAAGACTTGATGAAATTTTTGCAAATCCAGAGGTAATTCATCATTGGTAGTTGAGTTAGAAAACCTATAAAGGTGTGCCACTTTAATCTTTAGATTGAAAGGGAAGCTTTGTTTTGACAGATTTCATTTGGAAGAGGTAGTCGTATATATTTCTTTAGAGTGAACTCAATTATATAATTTGTATATTTATACTTTGACAATTACATTTATTGATTTGAAGCATCGTATATTTTGGAAATTATCTGAATTTACGGTGTTTTATTATTTAGCAAATTGAAGCAAATTTATTCCCTACATAGTGAAAAGGTAAATGATTACATAAAACTTGCAAAAACATTCAATAATGAGCTAATTTGCAGTTTGTAGTAATTTGAGTTTGGACGTACAATGATGTTGTCACGATATAGTGACTAGTAATATGGATGTAGATCATTACTAGTTCAATAAAAATAAATAGGAGGGTAAAAATGGGAACCTTAAAATATGCATTAAGGATGCTTAAGACAGATGTAAGACAGACATTGCTATATATGACTTCTGTAGCATTTTCCACTTTAGTTTTATTTTATGGCTATAATATAATGGACAGTAATTCTCATATTCCTCAGAATGGAAGCGTTTGGCAGATGCTTCAAATTCTATTAATGTTTTTAACTATACTGTCAATATTCATAGTTTTTTTCTCAAATTCTTATTTCATCACAGGTAAATCTAAGGAATATGCTCTTGCAGAACTTGGCGGAGTATGCTCTTATAGGCTAGTAGGTATGCTTTGCCTTCAAAATATAGCAGTAGGAATCACAGGTGGACTTATAGGAATAATACTTGGGATGATTACAACGCCAGCAGTAACCTTTGCAACTAATGGATTATTAGGAATTAAGGGCGGTGTGCAAGCATTTTCCACAGATGCCTTAGTGACTACAACTGTTATAACTATATTCATAATAATACCTTATGTCATAATTGGAGATTTTTCTTATATAATAAACAAGCCAATAAAAGAAATGATATATGGGGAGAGTAAGGTATTTACTCCAAGAGTGAAGAAGTTTTCCTTGCCACAACTATCTAGTGAATGGAAACAGTTTTATTCACTTAACACTAAAAAAGTAGAAGTAAAACCAAGTAAAGCGGCTGAAGTCGAAGTAAAACCTACTAAAACTGTTAAAGTAGAAGTAAAACCTAGTAAAATAGCTGCTGTGATAATTTATTTTATACCGATTACCATAATTTTTGTGGACTCTAGTATTATATATTTTATGTTGTTTTTCTTTCTAGTCATTTCAATAGTCGGAATCCAAAAGCTATTAAGACTGTACTTCCCAGAGAAGATATTAGAATTAAAAAGCGGAAAGTACGCAGAAGACAAGATCAAACTTATATCTCTTAGCAATCTCCATTATTCACTTAGAAAGATAAATTACCTAATTATAATACTAGCCATATCTTCAGTAACTCTCATATATCTTACAGGCAGTAATAAAAACTCACATGAAGTGGAGTTAATGAGCATGCTGGTATATATCTACTCTATAATAGCTTTAGGTACAAGTATACTATATAAATTTATTATAGAAGCATCTTATAGAAAGCACATTTTTAGGCAATTGTCTCTTATTGGATATACCAAAAAGCAAATGAAAAAAATAATTAGAGAAGAAGTGACCATGATTTATGGTATAGCCATATTGGTTCCTCTAATCCATATTTTAATTTATCTTTATAAATTTATTAGTTTTGGAGTAATAAATCTTAAACTTGCAGCTATACTTCTTGGAATTTTTATAGGAGTATTTCTTTTAATGATACCAATTTCTTATAGAGTTTATAAAAAACTTGTTTTATCTATTTAACAAAGCCTTGGAGGTAATAAAATGAATGAGATAATAGCAGTAAAAAGACTTGTAAAAATATATGAGGGTGCAAGTGGTGTAAGAGCTTTAAATGATGTTAGCTTAACTGTAAATGAAGGTGATTTCATATGCATAATGGGACCTTCCGGTTCAGGTAAATCTACTTTTTTAAATATAATAGCTAATATAGACGTTCCAACACAAGGAGCAGTAGAATTCAAAGGTGAAAATATTTTTCAGATGTCTGAAAGCAAAGTGGGAGAGTTTAGAAGAGATAATATTGGGTATATTTTTCAAGATTTTAATCTTATTGATACTTTAACTATTGGAGAGAATATTAGAGTTCCATTGACTTTAGCAAATAAATCAAGAAGCGAGTGTAATGACAGGGTTGCAGAGATAGCTGATAAATTAAATATAACAGCTATATTAGAGAAATTTCCCTCAGAGTGTTCCGGAGGTCAAAGACAAAGAGCTGCAGCTGCAAGAGCTTTAGTATTAAACCCTAAAATGATAGTTGCTGATGAACCAACAGGAAACCTTGACACTAAGAATTCACATGATATGCTTAAGATATTGAAGGAACGTAATGAAAAAGAAGGTATAGCTATAGTTATGGTAACACATGATTCTATGGTTGCAAGCTATGCAAAGCAACTATTATTCTTAAGAGATGGCAAAATTGATGATTCTCTTGAGAAAGGAAGTTTAACTCAAAAAGAATTCTTCTATAAGATAGTAGATATAACTTCAAAAGAATCTCAAGGACTATTTGATGTTATAGAAAGTTAAAGTTAATTATTATATTACAGCTTCCGATAAACTTGATAAGTATGAAAGCTATCAAAGTCTATTGAGTTTGACTAAAGTATTATTTATACTAAAGAAGATGAATGCTTTATAGCACATGGTTATGTCATTATGTACCACTTTAATCCTAAATATATTCTCAAAACTTCTCTGATTTCTAAAATCAGAATTTGAGAATACAAGCTTTAGTACTAAGTGGTACATCTCTATGCAATTTCATAAGAAATAGAAGAGAAAAACTTAATTCAAAGAATTAATTTAGACAATATATAATACTTTAGATTTAGTAGATAGATTTTGGAAGGGAAGTACATATGAGTGGAATTAATATAATAACCACAGAAAATAAGAGGCTGTATCCTGCGGATATTTATGATGATGTACGCAAAATACCTATTATTGATATAGATAGCATTTACGATATTCTGTATAAGCAAAGAAGTATTTTGGTTGTATCTAATCAATATGATCAATATGGAAATGAGCTTAAAGCTTTTAATGGATATTTAAAGAAAGAGGATATAAAGGCTTTATATTATATTAAGGACGAGGAAGACAGTAGCAATCTAAGTGAAGTAATGACTTTATCTGAGGCTGCAAAGAAGTGGGGATTTTCAGATGGTTCTACCATAAGAAAGGCTATTGAGAGGGGAAAGTTTGAAACCTATGAGATAAAGCAGGCAGGGGATATATGGATTACGACCTATTCGGCCATGGAAAGAGTTTTTGGAAAGATAAAAAATGAAGAAAAAGAATTTATAATCTATGATGATTTTGAAGGATACTTGTATAATCTTTGTTTGAAAGATTTTCAAAAATCCTATTTAAAGATAGATAACTATGAAGTCAATGATAAATTGTACGAATATATAAAAAATATTCTTAAGGAAGCTTTAGATAGCATTAAAGAAGGTAAAAAGGTTATATTTAAGGTTAAAAGGAACAATAAAACCAAACAGATAATAAATACAGAAAAAGAACTTTTGGTATACATAAAGTTACTTTGCAGACGAAGACTTATGACAGAAAAAAGAAATGAAAGGTTAATAAAAGAGCTGTTCTCGTAAGGGGACAGCTCTTTTAACTATTCCAATATCTTTAAATATTGTCTAAAAACACGTTCATCATCTTTTAATATGCCGAAAAAGTCGTCATCTATTTTTTCTACCATAGGTAAGGCTTTAATTACCATTTCTAATCCTTTTGGCAATAGTTTAACTGCTTTTGCTCTACTATCCTTTGGATTTGCAGTTCTTTCAATAAAACCATTCTTTTCTAAGCCCTTAACTATTTGAGATACTGACATAACATCCATATCTGCCATCTTAGCAATACTTACTTGGGTAACATTATCATCGGATTGACTAAGAAAGTTTAGTGATGTAAGTACTACGAACTGCGGGTGAGTAATTCCTAAATTTCGAAGTTCTTGGCTAATTGTCGAATGCCACTTGTTATATACTCGTATAAAAAGAAGTCCTGTAGATGCATCAGCATTGTCTTTAAAACGAGTGGATGGAAAGTCCAATTTATATTTCAACCTCCTTTTTAATCTTCATAACTGAACTAGGAACATCAGAGAATACACCGCAAATGAAATTGAAATCTTCTTCTGATGGATTTTCTTTTTCTAATCTTACGGTATGCTTTATATAAGTCTTCCCATCAGCTTCTAAGATATCATGTTCAAAATACAAGCCTCCAATACCAGGGACATCAGTTCGGTCGCAATAAGAAGCATCTTTAATTATATTGGTTAGTGTGAAAGGCATTTCAGGCATCCCCTCTAGCTTCATAACACCAGTAGTACCTGTTTCAATTTCTCCATTAAACTTAATGTATTCTAAATCTTCCTCCCAAATATTTCTCTTTTTAGGATCTGCATAATAAGGCCAGATAGTTTCCTTTTTAGCATTTACCTCAACTTTAAAACTTAACTCCATCTTTAATCCTCCTATTTGTAAATGTATTTATTATAAGTGTACTTATTATAAATATATTTGTAATATAAAAAGTTCATTTTGTCAATAATTAACTTGAATTTTATTTGATTATAAAATATTTGTAAATTGTAAAATGATTAAGTTTTGCAAAAATATTACAATTAAAGCATCGGATCACTGATCACTTATTTTAAACAGGGTAAATTAACAGAGCCTAAAAAATAATTGATTTTTTCTGTATTGTGGATAATAATGAAATTAATGTTATAATTAGTCTAATTATAATTTGAGTTCAGATGAGATTTGCTTAGTTTAATTAAATAAAGTAAGGAGAGTATTCAATGAAAAGACTACCATTTCAAGTGCCAACTAGTTACTATGAAGAAGCAATAATTAAGATTGATGAAGAGATTTGTGGATTGATAAAACTACGCAAAGAAATTTCGGATAATAATCCAGGGTTTCCACATTTAGAATATATATCAGATTGGTCAAAGAAATTTGATATGAGTGAGGAATTTTTGAAAGAAATATTTAGGGTATTATATCATGAAAAGATATATAAACCTTTAGTAGAGCCACAAGGATTCCAGAAGCATGTACCAGTTTTTAAATCTATTTTAGTAGGTAACCGTATCTTTACTATAACCTTTATGAAACAGTACAAAAATGCTAGTGTTTTAGTTCTTAACATAGATTGGAATGGTGAAAAACGTTCTACTATGAATCAGCACACTTATTTTGAATTGTTTATAGGGCCACAGTATGAATGTCGAATGGATAATGGCTGTGGAGGAGAAGATTATAGTTCTCATAGTTTTGTTATCTCACCAGTATTACCAGAGGATTTTTCTGGGATTGATTTGATTTTTACAGAACATGAGTATGGTTCTAGAGAAGATTCTATTGGAGATAAGATTTTAATCCACTTGGATTAATAACTTAAAGTAGTAGAAGAGGTAAAACCATTGATATACCTATATATTTATATGATTTTTTAATTATATAAATATATTTATAAAGAAGATTTGTACTTAAAATCTGAAAAAAATAGGTTATGGTTAATTTCAACTTAGTACTTTGACAGAGTATAAAAGTTGTTATAGCATAGCGCAACCTTTAAGAAGATTTTTAATATAATTCTTCAGATTTAGGAGAGTAATACGCTATTATATTTGCACAATGGATATTAATAAGTTTATATATAAGTCCTTGATAAAAGGTAATATAATTGTCTTTTATCAAGGACTTCAAATTTTTAAACAGCATTTAAGCATGTAATAAAATAAACTATCATCTTATAAGAGATTATGAAATTTTTAATAGCTAAACTTAGCTCTTTCGGAATGCAGGTGCTTAAGTTAAAGTATCGCCAGTTATTATATCTGTGAGATCCTTAACTAAGTCTCCATTTTCATTACAAATCTTAATTTTTACTTTTTTATCTTCTAAGGAGAAGTAAAGAATATAGAGTTTTCCTTCTTCGTCAAAGGGATATTGAGTGATACTTAATGGACCAAAGATATTTTCACCCTTCAAAATAACCTTAGGGATTTGATTAAGGCCGCAGATCTTAATGGCTCCTCTATGGCTTTTATCATAAGTTGTATAGACTAAAGAAAATTTTTCATTAAAAGTGTATGAATCTATCGCTGGTACTGCACCGAAAGGATCTGTATTATAAGGTATAGTGTCTAGATCATAGTAGTTATCATGATTATAGTTATCTATGGTATGTCGTATCATAAATATACTAAGTTCTTTATTCTGAGCCTTATTATCTAATATATTCATACCTGTGAAACCATAGCTATCCCAAACACCTCGTACGGTTACAACATTTTTTATTACCGGAGTATTAAAAGTATTTATAGGCTTCCCGTCTTTCAAAGCATATAGATTGATTTGATTTCTATTTAAGGAAGTATAGGTAATTAATCTATCCAAGGAATTTAAATTGGCTACATAAAATGGCTTTAAATAATAGGTTGATGTATTTGTATAGTTAGGGTTATTAAAAGCAAAACCAAACTGAGATGAGTCTACATCCGAATAATAGAGTATACTATCATTTTCACGTGTATAAATTAAACTGTTTTTATAATCCATGCTAGTTGCATTTTCAAAACCAGGTACTTCAATCATAGATACAGTATTAGAGTTTGTATCTGTTGGGTTAGTTTTTACTTTAACAATACCTCTATCATAGGCTACTATAATACTACCATCTCCCATAGGAGAACTAGATAAAATTACATTGTTTAGATTCTTATGAGAAGGAAATTCTGCCATCATAACTGATTTTCCAGTATTTATATTTAGGTTGTACAAATATGACATATTCCCTTCATTAGTTTTTTTAGTTGATAGAAGGATTAAAGAGTTTTTAATATTTGTAAATTCATTTGGCCATACTATATTTTTTATTAATCCAAACTTTTTTGAATCAATTGAAATATTAGGCTGTTTAATCTGTGGGGCTTGTCCTGAATTATCGTATATATAAACTACTGTAGTAAGTAGAAGCATAAGCGAAGTAAGGATAAGCATAGAATATTTCTTCATAGTTTTCCTCCAATATATGGTATAATATTGATTATATTACATATTGGCTCAGTTTAAAAGGAGATAACCTATGAATATTTCAGAAAGATTTAGGAGTGGATTGAAGTTTATAACAGGAAAAGCTTTATGGATTATTAGTATTCCTATATTGCTCGATTTAACTAATTTATTTATGAAGGAAAAACTATACCACAGTGTGTATAAACCGGCTGAAAAGATATTTTTATTTAAGATTGGTTTTATTAGTGCACCACCAAGTGTTGCTTATCTATTAGAGGATTTTCCTACAACCTTGCTAAAATATGATAGTAATGGTTTGACTGGGATTATAAGTAGAATAAGTCTCTTTAATGTAGCGCTAACAATAACAATATTACTAATACTAAGCTTCATTAGTAGTGGCTATATGAGTGTGCTTGGTACAAGCTTAGAAGAAAAAGTTAGAATAAAAGACTTTTTTGTAAAAGGCAATAAGAATTGGCATAAATTCTTTTTATTGAACTTAATATGTTTTGTACCACTAATATTGATAGCTTTAAATGAAGTCTTTATTGTTCTTGCATTTATAAATGTAATATTTGTGTATGTACCATATTCTTTTGCGGTTGATGATGTGAAGTTCTTACAACATTTAAAGCTAGGGATAAGGTTCTTATTCATCAATTTGGCTCTTTCCATTAAGATGGCAATATATTTTGGATTAATATTCTCATTTTTTAGTGTATTTACATGTGTCTTTGCGAGAATGGGAACAATAGGAGTAATTGTGGATATTATTTTTGTTAGCTACCTAGGAGCTTGCACTAATAGAGCAATATTAGAAATCTACTCTATTAGTGCAAAGGAAATGGATTAATATAATTGATTAGAATATAATTTAACTTAATAAGTTTTATCAAATTATCGAATTTTTCTTGTATATAATTCTGCCCAAGCAGGTAAGAAGCCAGACTTAATGGCTACATTTTGGGAATTAATATGAGATTCTGCAGTGCCGTAAAAAGGTATTTTACCTCTTTTATATACTTTCTCTTTCAGCAGTCTTACTAAATAAGTTGCTATTCCTTTGCCTGTATAATCTGGCATAACATTGATACCTATCTGCCACATGCTTTCACAATCAGCACTGGCACCAGCCATACCTATTATTTCCTCACCATCAAAGGCTGCTACCCCTAACATATCAGGAAAATTATCATTAAAAGCAAAGGCTTCATCAAATCTATCATCACCTCTGAACTGCAATATATCTTCTTTTTCATACCATTTTACAGGAGCTAGTTCTTTAATTGGAATATTATTAAAGATAGGAAGATAATAGTGGTGACAATCTGCTATTTCATGTCCAAAATCCTTTAGCTTATTATCGATTCTTCTTAAATTTGGATAGTTAAAGAACCACTCCCCAGTACCTTTTCCGTAAAATTCCTCAAACCATGGAATTATAGTAGCCTCTGTGCTTATGAAGGCTTTATTTTCCATACAAAGTATCTTAAGAAAGCAATCATCATTATCATAAAGTCTTCTTCCTTCAAGAAGCTTTTTCTCAACGATAGTATTAGTATTATTTTCAAAATCAGTTATCTGTAGATTATAGTCTAATATTAATTGTTTTTTTGCTATATTTAAAGTTTCAGCTTTACTTAGCATATCGCCACCGCCCATTAAGTTAATTATTAAGATCATTTAAGTTTTAATATTAATTTCTGTTAAAGTACTCTGTTGAAATTAAGTGTTTAGTCATCCGATGCATAAATTAGCTTACGCTAATTGCTCTCTCATATAGCTCTTCTTCATAACCGCTTAATTTCAACAATATTATTAAACCTCTAAGCAAGCTTGATATTAGGTTTTGTAACTTTTACTGAATGAAGACTAGCGTTTAACCATATACAAGGTGCTATAGGACTCTAAACATAAATAATCTATAATATCATATTACTACAGCTAAAAAGTACAATAAATAGAAAAAATAAGTATGTAGTAAAGTTTACCTGGAGCTTATATTTAGTTTTTAGAGGTTCAAACAGATATTTACAAAGTATTTAAATATATTAAAAAAATTAAAACCCTTTGGTGTTTTATACCGTCTAATAGATGTAAAATATAAATTACGCGTAATTTTTAGATTTAAGGAGCTAAGTGATGATAACAGAAAAGCAGGTACAGTTAGCAAAAGATGGAGATGAAAAGGCTTTTGAAGAGCTCATAAATATGTGTAAGGAGGAGCTTTACAGGACAGCTTATGCTTATGTTAAAGATGAGCAAGATGCACTAGATGTGCTTCAGGAAACTGTATATAAGGCATATGTAAATATAGATAAATTGAAAAATACAAAATACTTTAAGACATGGATAACAAGGATTCTTCTAAATAATGCTATGGACTTAATTAAGAAGGAAAAGAAAATTTTATCTGTAGTGGGCAATAGTGAGAAAGGCTTTGTGGATAGTGAAGTATACTGTATAGATGCAAAGCTAGATATACAGAGTTCTATTGATAAGCTAGAAGAAAAACAGAAAAAAGTGATAATTTTAAAATATTTTCAGGACTTAACTATAACAGAAATAGCAGAAGTTATGAGCTGTCCAGTAGGGACTATTAAAACTTATTTAAATAAGGCTTTAGTTAAACTTAGAACTTCTATGGATAAGGAGATTGTTTAGTATGAATGATAACTTAAATATAATCAAAGAACAGATACAGATACCAAAAAACATAGATCTGGCTATTAAAGAGGGAATTGAGCGAGGAAGAAAAGAAAAGGTTAATAGAAAAAGTAGAAAGTATAGAAAAGTGGCTACCGCAGCTGGTATAGTTGGAATTATGTCCATAATAGGAATAACTAATCCCAATATAGTAAAAGCAATTCCTGGAGTACAATCAGTATTTAGTATTATAAATCATGTTCAAGATGGTCAATTGGTGGCTGGGTTTGAGAAATTTTCAACTAGTGTAAATAAAACAGTAGAAGACAAGGGGATAAAAGTCACTATAAATGATATAACTTTAGATGATAACACTTTAGCTATAACATCTACTATTGAAGGAAAAGATCTTGATGAACGTAAAGGGGATATGAATGGCATTTTACTGAATAATCAAGCACCTAGAAGTTTTGGCTATAAGGCTAAAAAAATAAATGATAATAAGATGGTAGAAGTAACTTATGCTAATGTATCAGAGATGAAATTAACAGACAATGTGAATATAGAGTTGAAGTATCTATGGATTGGTAATACTCAGGGCTTTTGGAATTTTAAATTTTCAGTACCAAAGGGTGATAAAAATAATAATTCAAAAACTATTGAATTGAATAAAGCAATAAAAATTCCTAATGCTACTTTAGAACTAAGTAAGCTTGTAACTAGCCCGTTAGGTAATACCATAATTTACGATGGTGTATATGACAAAGAAAATAAAAGTCAGAGAAATGGGATTTTTGACTTTGCAGTTATTGATGATAAAGGTAAGATGCTGGATGCAGTTATTGCTCCTGATTACTCTAATACAAAAAAATTCGAAGGAAAAATACAAATTAACAGTAGTTTAGATGAGATTAAATTTATAACTGTTGTGCCAATATTTAAGGATTATGGTGAGGCTGAAAAAGATGTTGATGGCATAAAAACACCAGTACTTCAAGGAACTATTAATACCAATGATTTTAATATACCTCAAGAAACAATAGTTAAGTCTAGGCCTGCAACTAAAGAAGAAAAATCCAGTGGTTATGTTTATGATAAGGTTTATCATGTTTATAATATAGATAGAACAAGAGAATTTGTGAGTATTGACAAATTGATTAATCAAAGTATAAAAGTAAGTAGTAGCAATAATCTTGTAATAAAAGATATTTCAGCTACGGATAAATATACTAAATTAACTTTTAAAGTAGAAGGTAATGGAGCATATTCTTCTAGATATCTGTTAGATGCCACTATTTTGGATGAGAATTACAATGATATCGAAAGAGCGGAGAATGGAGAGACTCCTGTAAATGAAGATGTTAACAATAGAATTATATCAATAATGCTTCCTCCTATAGACAAAAATAAGAAATATAAGATTGCGCTACCTACCGTAGACAATCCAGAGATCTTAGATCAATACAAGGTTAAGATTGATCTAAATAAATAAAAAATATGCTTTAATACACAGTAAGAAAAGAACTCACTCCAATTATAGGAATGAGTTCTTTTTGATGTACTTAGCAACTATAAAAATTAAATTACTTAGTTACTTTAATTTTAGTTTCTACTGACATACCAGGGATAACATTTTTACCTGTAGTATCTAAGCTTATTTTTACAGGAACTCTTTGGCTAACTTTTGTGAAGTTACCTGAAGCATTTTCTGTGCTAAATAAGCTGAAGACAGAAGCAGTAGCTAAACCAGTTTCCTTAACCTTGCCGTTAAAAGTAACACCTGGATAAGCATCTACAGTCATTGTTACGGATTCATCTTTGCTTATGCGTTCTAGATCACTTTCTAAGATATTAGCAGTAACCTCAAGCTTTCCTAAATCTACTACTGAAACTGCAGACTGACCAGCAGCAATCATATCCCCTTCATGAATGTTTACTTGAACAACTGTACCGTCAACGCTGGATTTAACTTCTGCGTTGTCAAAGTTTAGCTTTGCTAGATCATATGAAGCTTGAGCAGCTCTAACTTGAGCCTCAACTATAGCTACATCCTTGTCAGATGCTCCAGAGTTTGTAAGACTTAGCTTGCTGTTAGCACCTTCTAAACCGGCTTTTGCAGCAGAGATCTGAGCATCTATTGCTTTTATTTGTCCTTGAAGTTGGCTTATTTGGTTTTCAAGCTGAGTTTTGCTGGAGAATAATTGTTCGATTGCTTGAGCTTTTACTGTGTATTGTGCTTCTGTTACTAAATTTTTTGCTCTTGCTGCATCAAGCTGTTTAAGAGCATAGCTTGCATCATAATCTCCAGTTGAAGGATCTTTAAAACTATCCATTTGTGATATTAATTTATTATACTCTGATTGAAGAGTATTTAAGGAACTTTGTAAGTTTGACTTAGAAGTATTAGCTCCATTTAAAGAAGCGGTAGCTTGGTCAACCATTGATTGAGCACCAGCCACTTCCTGAGCTCTAGCACCACTTTCAACCTTAGTAAGCTGAGCCTTAGCTACATCAAGAGCAGCTTGAGCTTGATTTAATTGGTATTGCAATTGATCTCCCTCAAGAGTAAATAGAACATCACCCTTTTTAACAGTTGCACCTTCAGTAACATTGATTTTTACTACTTTTCCTGGAATTCTTGAACTTGCATTTAAAAGATCACCAGTTATTTTAGCGTCATCTGTAGTGACATAGTTCTTTGAATCCATATAATATTTAATTCCAAAGCCACCTAGAGCTATAACTAGAACTGCTCCTACTGCTAGAATTATTTTTCCCTTTGATTTGTTTGACTTAACTGACTTTTCCATGGGTTTCCTCCTTATGATTTAAGGATTATATTTCCATACTTAATTGTTCTTCTGATAGTTTTACTTTTTTTGAAGCTTTACCTCTTATGAATAGAGCGATAAATACTCCGAATACTGATATTCCAGTAGCTACAATAAAGGTATCGTTCATAGCAGTTACTGTAGCGGACTTTATTAAACTTCCATAAATCTGCATGAATATAAGGCTCTTTCCTGCAGTAGGGCTAATTCCTTTAGTGGTAGCTAATCCTTGAACCAAAGCTGAAGCTTTAGTGAAAGCAGGAGAGCTTGTATTTAAGGATTGAGAAAATATTGCATTATGGAAGGCTTCTCTGCTTTGCAAAATTGTTGTTAACATAGCGATACCAAGGGATCCAGCAACTTGTCGAACAGTTGAGTTTAGAGCAGTAGCTCTTGCAGTCATTGCTGGTGGCACAGAATTCATACCTTCTGTTTGCATCGGCATCATAGCAAGACCGTTACCAAAACCTCTAACTGCCATGATAAGCATAACCGTATTGTATGGTGTGTCTAGGGTTAACCTGCTTAGCATATATGTACATCCTGAAACTACTATTAAACCTATTATTGTAAGCCATTTAGCTCCGTATCTATCGAAGAGTCTTCCGCTAATTGGCATCATTATTCCTGTTATAATAGCTTGAGGAAGCATCATCATACCACTTTGCATAGCACTATAACCTCTAAGATTCTGCATATATATAGGCATTAGGAATACCGCTCCATACATTGCAATAGTAGTTATGGTACTTATTATTAAGCTTAAAGTAAAAGGAAAGTTCTTTGTTACTCTAAGATCAAGCAAAGGATCTGAGTGATTTAATTCTATAAACACAAAGGCTGTTAATGAAAGAAAAGCAACAGTCAATAGTGTTATGGTGTAAGGGGATGTCCAACCTTTATCAGAAACCTTAGCAAGTGCTAAAAGCAAGGTGTACAAGCCTAAGGCTGAAGTAATTCCACCAAATATATCGAATTTTTTTCCTATGGTTTTTGGTGAATCCTTTAATAGAAGTACTGCTAGAGTAACCCCTATAATTCCCACTGGAATGTTAATTGTAAAAATCAATCTCCAATCCATATACTGTACAATATAACCACTTAAAGTTGGCCCAATAGCTGGTGCTGCCATAGCGGCAATTCCCCAGAAACCTAAAGCCAAGCCACGCTTTTCAAGAGGAACATTTTGAAAAAGCATGGTCATACCAACAGGCATTATCATTCCGCCACCGATAGCTTGCACAACTCTGGCAGCTATCATTGTATTTGTGCTAGTAGCTAAGCCGCAGAGTGCAGAGCCTATGGTAAATATAATTAGTGCGAAGACATAAATATTTTTTCCTCCAAACCTATCTGTGAGATAACCGGTTAGCGGAATAACAATACTCATTGTCAGCATATAGCCTGTTAGAACCCATTCAATTTGGGACTCAGCAGCACCGAAGATTGTCATCATCTTAGGTATAGCAACATTTACTATACTGGAGTCAAGAATAGCCATAAAGGTTCCGACTACAATTACTGCTAAACAGAGCCACATATAACGTTCGTCATGTTTATCCATTTTGCACTTCCTTTCTAAAGATATATGTATAACTAACTATTTAGTTAATACTGCGTAAAAAATAATAAACTTTTGTAATAGGCTTATTTATAACTAACTGTTTAGTTAACTTTGAACAAAAATATAATAACTCAATTGAGTTACTTGTTTTTAGTAGAATAATTATTATTAGAGTATATTCGATTTATATTTATAACTAACCGTTTAGTTAAATAACCTTAAAATATAAAGCAAATACATTTTAATATTTGCTATTTATATTATTATAAATTATTAGCTTCATTAGCCATAGTAAACTTTCATTTCTATTTATGACTTATATAATTCTTACGAATTTCTTTATATACCTGTAAGAATTTTTTCTTAACTTCTTCTTTATCAAAGCCATAAAACTCCGACCATTTATCGCCAACTATTATGAATGCTGCAGCTGGTACTAACATATAGTAGAAGGAGCTAAGCATAAGATTAACAGTATCTTCCACCTCTATACCTTTATCCTTAAGTCTTGAAACTTTTATTTCAGCAGAAGGAAGTATAGAATTAAATATGCTGTCATTGCTGGAATTAGCTTTGATTGATTCTATTATTATAATTCTAAGTAAATCTTTCTTGTTTGATATAAATTTATACAATTCTTCAAATAAGAACTCTAAAGAGCTTTCTTCATCTAAATAAGTATCTTTTACCAAGGTCTCACGAAAATCTTTAAAGTCTTGCTTATATTGCATTATAAGCTCCTCAAACAATTTTTCCTTGCTATTAAAATAGTAGTAGAGCATTGCCTTATTTACCTTTGCTCTAGCTGCAATTTCATCTACTCTGGCGCCATCGAACCCTTTTTCAGAAAAAACTTCAATAGCGGAATCCAGAAGCTTTTGCTTAGTATCCTGCGCTTTGTTTTTATCCAAATTAGACACACTGCCTCTCATAAACTAATTTTATATTTTGTAATTAATTGGTATAATATACTTATATATCGTTACCCTATTGATTAAGTATACATTAACTAACTACTTAGTTAATATATCATAGTTAAATAATAAATACAATATATGAAAAGCTGTTCATAAATAATTTTAATTAGAGAGGAATAATTTCATGAATAGTAATGTTCTAGCCTTTCATAACTTATGTAGAGTATATATAATCGATACCTTAAGAAACTATAGGAAGGGAATTGATAGTATAGATAAGAAAGCCTGTGAGCTTTACAAAGTAACAAAGACTTGGAATTGTGAAAGTATAAGTCAGTTGTATAGGTCATATAATGAGAAAAATCCATTCTGGTCTATAAAGGCAGAGATACTAAAGGTTATACTGCAGAGAATTGAGAACATAGACTTAAATAATTTTCATGATTTGAAAGCTATTAAAAATATAGTCATTGAAGTAAGTAGTGAAGCAAGAATAGATAGAAGATTCGGTTTTTCAGGCGTTGATAAAGCTAAAGTTAATATAATTTGTGATAAGGAGAAGAATAGTTTTTTTAGTTATTTTTCTAATATATATGAAGAGGATTTAGGCGGTGTGCCTAAGTTATATTATCGGAAGGTATTAGATAGAAAAAGAGCTGAAAATATAAAAAGTGAGGTAGAAGAGAGATTTCAGCGTTTTTATGAAGCTAAGAATCTAGATTTGTTTGTTTCTTTTAAGAAGGAGATTTTTGAGGAGAAGGTTGATATTGAAGAATTAATTAGAAGAATTAACAACAAAGTTACTAGAATATATCAATTAGACTATGATGGTATTTATGAATCTTTTATTGTGGATTTGTGCATAGAGGGCTTTTTTCCTTTTGATAGAGGAGATTTAGCTTGGTGTACAAGCAGACTTGATTGGTTTGTAAGGAGACATCATGAGGGGTATTACTTGATAGCTGGTAAGTTTATAATATCTAAGCTTAAAGAGTTGTGGCCTGATTATTATAATAGTAAGAGTAATTTTCATTTATGGCCAGATTAATAATAGTAATCGTAATTTTTATAAGGAAAAACCACTTTAGGAGTCACAGTATCAGAACTACAACAAGTTAAGTTTTATTAGAGTTAATGGATTTAAATTATTATATATCGCTATAACAAAGGGAGAAATTAGTGATGAAGATATTATAACTGTAGATCAGTATTAACTAAACAAATTATTTATATAATATGTGCTTATTTAATGGGGGGAAAATACGATGAGTTTTGATAGAATAACTGCTTTTGTCATAGGAGTACCAATACTAATAGTTACTGAAATATTAAGATATAAAAAATGTAAAAAGAGAAATAGGAAGTTTTTTAATATTAGAGAATTTCTTATTATATTACTTTCTATTTATATAATAACAGTAATATCAGTTACGTTATTGCCTTTTCGGTCTTGGGGTGCTCATAGCCCAGAAGCTAATTTAATACCTGTCTTTAATACGTTGAAGGATATGAGTAATATTCCACAAAATATGAAAGTTTTCATGATTAAATTTTGGTTAGTTAATATATTGGTAAATCTATTGCTTTTAACACCCTTAGCAATAATTGTGCCCTTGGTTTTTAAAAGATTTAGAAGCTCTAAAGCAACTGTCTTACTTGGCTTTATAGTAACTTTATCAATAGAGGTTCTTCAATATCTTTCAGCGTTTATTGGCAGTGCAAGATCTTTTGACATAGATGATATTATCTTAAACACTTTGGGAGCAGCGATTGGTTTTTACTTTTATAGATTTATCACAAAAAGGTTCATACAGAGCAAAGAAGAGCAAGTCGTATAAAAACATGGTTTGTATGCGAATAAGTTAGTATTACAAAGGTATAGTTTATATTTTTAGCGAATTGTTTCTTTAAACTAATTTGCATGTAAAAATGTACTAGATTAATAATTATTATTTGTGTAATTCTTATATACATAGGCAAAATAAATCATATAGGCTTTAGTATAGTTGATGGCCTTTATAAATAGGTTTCAGCTATACTGGAGGTTTAAAAGTTGATGTGATTGCTAAGTGGCGTTTTTAGCATAAACCTCGATGCAGCAATAATAAGCTCCAAAATATTTATTTACAAAAGTTCTCCTTGATACAAAGATATAAAAGGAGTGAGAAGATTTGAAAATAACCAATGATATGATAAATAAAGAACTAAGATTTAAAGGCAATGTTATGAGAAGAATACTTCCTTCTAGAGAAAAAACTTGTGTTATGAGTTACAAACTATCAAAAAAAATAATGAGCATATTATTTGCCGGAATAGACATTAAAGAATTAAAGTGTAGTGAAATATATATTCCTAGAAAAAGAGATAAATCTAAAATTCGTGTTCGTATATACAGGCCACTTGAGCTTAATGAAAAGGTTCCTGCAGTTCTTTGGATACATGGTGGAGGATATGCTATTGGTACTCCTGAGCAAGGCGGGCAAATATATAAAAGACTTATAACTGAAAGAAGGTGTGTAGTAATAGCGCCAGATTATCGATTGTCAGTTGATGCTCCTTATCCAGCAGCACTAGAGGATTGTTATGAAGTGCTTTTATGGATGAAAAACAATGCAAAAGAGCTAGGTATAAAGGATAATCAATTGATTGTAGGTGGAGAAAGTGCTGGCGGTGGATTGACTGCGGCTTTAACTTTGTATGCAAGAGATAAAAAGGAAGTTAATATTGCATTTCAAATTCCGTTATATCCGATGATAGATGATAGGATGATAACTGAATCATCCAAAGATAACGATGCTCCTGTGTGGAATTCCCAATCTAATAGATGGGCTTGGAAGTTATACCTTGGACAGTTGTATGGTAAAGATGTACCTGCTTATGCCGCAGCAGCAAGAGCCACTGACTACAAAGACCTTCCTCCAGCGATTACTTTTGTTGGAGATCTGGAACCTTTTAGAGATGAGACTTTAGAGTATATTAACAATTTAAGTAAAGCTAAAGTTCCAGTATATTTTCAGTTATTTAAAGGCTGTTATCATGGCTTCGATATTCTTTGTCCTAAAGCAGAAGTAAGCAAGCAGGCTACCTCTTTTCTAATGCATTCTTTTGGCTACGCTGTAGACAATTATTTTGCAAAACAAAATTAAGTTAATTATTAGAATATGTTACAAGTCAATGGTATAATTACTATAAGTTAACAGTTATTGATGGTTTATTATGAGGTTAGGGGGGGATTACAGGATGATGTTTGTAGGTATACTTCAATTTCTTTATCTATTTATAATTGTTGGAGTGGCTGGATTAAGCATATACACAATGCTTTTACTTATAAAAGCTCTAAGAATATATATTAAAAATAACTCATAGAGCTTTATGAACCTATAGATTCAAGTAAAACTGGAAACATAACTGTATTTATAAGAACTATTTATAAAATTTATTTTTGTAAAGCAATTATAAAAATACTTGTTAGTTTAAGCTACTTTTGGATTAAGATAGCATTTATTTAAATGGTTCTCTATGTTTAGAAGAATGAATAGTAAAAAAACACCTCTATATATTAATTGATAGAAGAGGTGTTTTCATATTCTAGGAATCGTGATAATCATTTAATTATGATAGTACTAACTATTTTTAGCTTTAATATAATACAGTTTGTAGCAGATGATTATGTATAATTTCCATATGAAACATTACTTACAAGTTATTAACCAAATTATTATTAAATTATGAGGTAATTATGAATAGTTTAGATTATAAGTTAAAGCAGAGTACTTTTTTCTCAGATGCAGCTAAGGATAGAATTAAACTAAATATTGTATTAATTGTCTTGCTTTATTTCATCCTATGGATGACTGGATTATTTTTAGGTAGAGTGGTATACGAAGGCTTTTCTACTTTCTTTATTAATAAATTAAATGTAGAGAAAAACTTAATAGAAAGCTTTAGAAAGATTTTGGTATGCGGAGTACAGATACTTTTATTCTTTATATGGGTGAAGTTCTTTGAAAAGAGAGAAATTAGATCATTGGGATTTAGAGCTGATGCACCTATGAAAAGCTATATAAATGGAATGGTTATAGGATTTTTAGCTATTTGTTTGATAACTATTAGTTTGTTTTCACTTAAGATAATAACTTTTATAGGTGTTAGTCAAGGGTTCTCGCTTTTGTCATTTATTCCTATAGTAGTTTCTTGGATGATACAAAGTGCTGCAGAGGAGATTGCTATCAGGGGATGGCTCATTCCTAAACTTGGATACAGAAAGACACCCATTACAGCTATCTTGATAACTTCAGTTGTCTTTGGTATACTACATCTATTTACCAAAGGCGTCACTTTGCTATCCTTTAGTAATCTAATTTTGTCAGGCGCTTTTTTTGCTATGATTGCTATATATTGTAACGGTATATGGACAGTTATGGGTTTGCATTTTATGTGGAATCTAACTCTAGGAAATATATTTGGCTTTCCTGTAAGTGGGTTTTCTAATTACGGAGAAAGCTGCGTATTATTCAAAAATACTCCAGCTAACTTCCTTAATGGAGGAGATTTTGGACCAGAAGGAGGTTTTATTACCACCTTAGTATTGCTTGTAGGAATATTTATAATAGGTATTAAGTTGTATAAAAAATATAAATAAAATTATTTATATTAGTTATAATTAGTAGTTTTAATACATTCATACATACTAGTTTAAATTAATATGGTCCACCATTTAAGGCTTATTTAAAGACACAATGCTAATTTTATTATACTAAAAGAATAAAAATAGAATAGGAGATATTTATGGGCGTTTACATAGCGTTATTAAGAGGAATTAATGTTGGAACAAAAAATAGGATAAAAATGTCTGAGCTTAAGGAGTATTTCGAAAACTTGGGGTATACTAATGTGAAAACTTATATACAGAGTGGTAATGTGATATTTAGATCTGAGCTTGATGAAAATCAGATCAAAGAACAGCTTGAAAGTAATTTTGAGGATAGGTTTGGCTTCTCTACAAAGATGATTTTGAGATCTTCTGAAGAGTTAAATAATATAATTAGAAACCTTCCTTTTTCTGAAGAAGATATAGAAAAGGCTGAAAGTACTTCAGAAGGAGAAAGTCTTTATGTATCCTTAATGCAACAGGTTCCTTTAGAAGAAAATATAAAATTGTTAGAAGCTTATAAAAATGAATATGATAAATATGAGGTAATCGGTAGAGATGTATATCTTTTATTTGGAAAAAGCATAAGAAATTCGAAATTAGCCACTAATCTTACCAAACTTAAGGTTACAGATACGGTTAGAAATTGGAAAACTTTAAGTAAGTTAGTTTCTTTAGTTGATGAGATATAAAATGGGCATTTTCAGTTTACTAAAATTAGTTTTTAAGACAGTGAAACAATAATGTATATAAGGTGAAAATTTTAAGGGAACTTTTAAAAAGTTCCCTTATTTTATATTGTTTTTTATATATGTATCAGTATGAGATTGCATAAAAAGAATATGTTCTTGATGAAGGATTAAACAGTATAACTTCATCATATGATTTATCTGATTGTATTAAATATAAAGCAATAGTAGGTTATTAAACTTTTCTAATTTTAAAATGAATTGCTGTTAAAAATTTTTAACATATTAATTTTGATATATTATTGAATATAGTTTTTTGGTATACTAAAATGTAATTAAGTAAACTGTGAGTTTACTTAATATATATAGAAGTAGGGATAAGAGATGGGAGTAAGTGAGCGTAAGGAAAAGGAAAAAGAAATAAGAAGAAATGACATTATAGATGCTGCTGAGAAGGTGTTTTTTTCTAAGGGCTATGATCTGGCTACTATGGATGATGTAGCTAAAACTGCAGAGTTTAGTAAAAGAACTATCTATGTTTATTTCAATAGTAAGGAGCAGATATATTTTGAAATAATGATAAGAGGTTATAAGCTTTTAATCTCTATGATTGATGAATATGTTAGCAATTCTAAGGACGATGGAATTACTAAGGTAAGAAAATTAGGTGAAGTGTTTTTTTGCTTTAGTAAACATCATCCAAATTACTTTTACGCCATAATGAACTATGAAAATGGAGAACTAGATTTTTCAAGTGGAATACCAGATAAGTCACGAGAACAGTGTTATGAACTTGGGGAGATAATTTTTCAGTATCTTAGTGACTTCTTAGAGCAAGGCATTAGAGAAAAGATCATACGTGAGGATATAGATATAAAGAGTACAGCAATATTGTTATGGTCATTCACTGTTGGAATATTCACTACTCTAAAGAAAAAGAAAAACTATATAGTAGAGGTACACCATAAGAGTGTAGATGAATTATTGGAAGTAGCTTTTAATATGCTTACAAAAACTATAGAAAAGTAGGAGGAGAGTTATCTTATGGAATATAGGGGGAAAAGAAAATTGATAATAGCATTTTCGGTAGTTCTAACTATCTTATTAGTTGCAGTAGTTTCGGTATTCATAGCAAGTGGATGTTTTTTGAAGTCTAAATATCTTGAGACATGGAACAAAAATTACTCGGAAAATTATAAAGACGTAAGAGTGAAAATAATATCTAATGGTATTCTAGCCGCCAGTGGACATAATATGCAGCCTTGGAAAATAAAGCTTGATGATGACAAGAATATCTTCTACCTATACGCAGACAGCCATTTGTTGAACCTAGAAGTAGATCCCTTAGCAAGGCAGACTATGATTACTCAAGGGACCTTTTTAGAATACTTAATTGTTGCAGGTAAAAAAATTGGATATGACGTGAATATAGAACTTTTCCCAAAAGGTGTATATGACGAAAAAGACTTAGTTAATAGTATGAGCAGTAAGCCTGTAGCAAAAATAAACCTATCCAAAACTGAGGAAAGTGCTCATTTATATAATTATATGTTTTATCCAGATACCAATAGAGAGGCTTATGAAAAAACTAAACTTACAAAGGATCAGATATCTACATTAAAACTTTTATCTGAAGAGAATATAGATATAAGAATATTGGACGGTGAGGAAGATTTAAAAAGATTAGGTACACTAGCTATGAAGGGAGCGGAAATAGAAGCTGGCATTCATAGGATGAATGTGGAGTCGGCAAATGTGTTTAGATCAAATGAATACACAAAAAATAAGTTTAGATACGGTTATTCATTTGAAGGACAAGATATAAAGGGACTAAAAATGTACTTGCTAGAAGGGGCTATAACCTTAATACCATCAATTAATAGTGAAAAGGCATCTAAAGATATGTACATTAGTTCAACAAAGAATTCCATTGATAATACTCCTTGCTATGGAATAGTAGCTACGAAAGGTAATTCACGAATTGAACAGGTAAAAAGCGGCATGGTTTATAGTAGATTGGTGTTAACAGCACAATCTTTGGGACTTGCTATGCAGCCTTTAAGCCAGGTATTAGAAGAATATCCTGAGATGAAAGATCAATATACAAAGATTCATAAAGAATTTGCGTTTCCAGGCGAGACTCTGCAGATGCTATTTAGGATAGGTAAGCCTACTAAAGAGGTTCCTAAGAGCATGAGAAAAGATGTTATGGATATAATTGAAAAGTAACAAGCTATAGACCATTAGGAAAACTTAAGTGATGCATGGTGAAAAATCCTGCACCTATGAACTTTAGTTATGCATAACTTAATAGTTTAGATAACGAATAATCATTGTAAGAGTTTATGTACTTAAAAAATAGTATAGGTATCCAACTTCAACTATTAATTTATGCGTGCCCGATAATTCCCAGAAGCCGGGATTATCAAACATGTATAAATTAAGTTTTCGTAAAGGATACCTATAGATGGAATATATACTGAAGAAGGTACTGTAAAATGCTTTTGTGAGCTTCTCTGTAAAAACGTGTATAAAAGAAATAAAAAAGGATACTATATTTTTTAACTAACGAAGGTCAGAGGAGGTTACAAAGGATGAAGTCTATAGTAATAGCATCTCTACTAGCTGTATCTTTAGGAAGTACACTGGAAATCTTCGAACGAAAAATTAACATGAGTTCTGGTGCCCTAGGTGTTATCAAGCTAATTGAAAGTATGGAAAGTAAAGTTGTTACTGAAGAAAAGGAACTGCTCAACAACAACACTTTAAACTTTAGTAAGGCAATAAGTAATGGTTATGTTGTAGAACTTCCAGCAAACGCAAAATATCCAGGTAAAAGTCAAGATACTTTAACTTATAATGTTAAGAAACTTGATCAATTTATCGAGAATGTTGAAAAGTTAAAAAGAGATAAGGTTAGAATCGTTAAGTATGGATATGATGATGGTAAGGTTTGGGTTAATAAGTTATATGATTTAGAGTTTAATGGGCAAAGTATAGAAATGACTGTGTATGATACCTACTCAAATCCAGAGGAGTTTATAAAATCACCTAAAACCTTTGAGAAGAGAGTTATTAAAAAAGACTATCCCAATGATTTATGGTATGGTATATGCTCCAATAATAATGATAAAGACTGTGGTACTCTTATAAGCTTTAAGAAAAGTAGCGTAGTTCAATGAAACCTAAAAATTGATTTATTATATAAAGTTATACATTATGGTTATAGAAAGTGCTGGTATATAGTGAGTACCAGCTCTTTTTTGTTTTTGTAGGAACTTTTTAAATGACCTGCAGGATAAAATACATAATACAAAAATATTAAATTTAAATGCATAAATTTCTATTCAGCTTGCTTGTGTTATAATATTGAATAATAAACTTTATATGGAAGATAAAAGGAGGAATTATCTAACTATTATGTGGAAAAACCCATTGAGTTAAGTGATTACAATGAAAATAAGATATGAGCTAACTATTAGTAATAGGGCCTCCTATGAATAACTACTTAATTTAAACACTATTTTACTTATAATAAGGAGATGATGTAGCATGTGCAATAAGAAAATATTAGAAGTTTATAATGAAGGATTAATTAAAAATTACAGTGAAATTTTGAGGTGGAAATATGTCAAATATAAAAAATGTTATGAAGAAGGCAGAAGACTTTAAGTTTAATTCTTTAATGTATGTTGAGGAAGAAGATATTGAAACTGCCAAGTTATGCATTGATACTGAAGATAGCTTATTCTTATACATTAGTTTGAATACAGATAGAGAAATAGGGACTTATACAAAATCCAAAAATAATTTTCAAGTTTTTTGGGCTTCCAATACTAAAGAAAGCTATTTTGAGGGGTTAGAGCAGACTATAAATTATATTAGAAAAAATGAAGCTGAAGCAGAGCGAGTATATATTGAATTTGTCCCAGCTGAGTTTGTAAATGATATGGAGAGCTTAGGTTTCAATACTGTATCTGAGTGGATAGACTACTGGAATAAGGATTTATACGCTTTAAAATTGCCAGTAGATGATAACTTTAAGGTTAGAGGTTTTGAGAATATGGAGGATATAGCTCAGATTGCAGCAGTAACTAAGAGTTGTGCTGGTTATTCTAGGGGATTTACCGGTCAGTCAGAGGAGACTATAAAGGAATGGAGTAATATGGAAAAATCCAGATTGTTTCTAGCTGAAGATGACAACCACATAATAGGTGTTTGTTTTGGTATATTATACGGCTTTGAAAGTGAAAAAGGAACCATACTATGGATAAGAGAGCTTGCAGTTAAGCCTAAATATCAATCAAGAGGAATTGGTCGTAAGTTACTATATTCAGCTATAAGATGGGGACAAGAAAGTAAAGCTAGAAGAAGTTTCTTAGCTTGTGATGCAGAAAATCAAAGGGCTCTTAACTTGTATAAATCGTTAAACTATCAATCTAATGGAGAACCAGGACAGATTAACATGGACTATAAACTATAGCTAATTATATTAATCTGACAAAAAAAGAAAATAGTAAATAATATAAAAGCAAGTGCCTTAAGTATAAAGCTTAAGTGCACTTGCTTTTAGTTTGATTCATTTCTATAGCTAAAGATTAGTCTATAAAAAGAATGCTAAAAGTGAAGATAGAATTTATTATTTACACAGTGATTTCTGATTTTAGTTCATTAAATGCGTAACTGATTTGTTTTTTAGCTTCTTCGCTATATCCATGTAAGCTAAGACGTATCTTTCTATTATTAAGTAAAGTAAGTACTATTATATTATCAAATGCTTGATTAAGTTCGTTTATACTTTTCACTTCAGATAGTCTTATTAATCTATATTTCCTTAAGAAATACTTAGAAAAAGCTATTTGATTTTTATCTATAATTAGACTAGGTTGTCTGTGTTTTTCCGTTAATGCTATGTATAGTTGATTCCCAATTAGTAGTAACAAAATTAAGGATAAAGATATTTCATATATTATTCCTATGGTAGTATAAATGGCGGCTTTTGGAGGTAAAAATATAAAAGCTATAAAAACAATATTAACAATATTCTGTAATGGTGTAGGAAACTTTTTAGTAAATTTATATTCTTTAATTTCAGCCAACATGATTAGTCATTTTCTCCTTATAAGTTATTCAAATTGCAATTATCAAATCTTTCCTTAAAGTGCTTTTGAGTTATAATCATACTTGAAATCGATGAAACTATAACTAAAGTGGAGGAAATAAAAACCTCTAAATCTAAATTATCTGGACCTAATATAAATGTAATAACTAAAGTTATAACTAAAGTAAATAAGCAAAACAGCATTAAAAGCCTAGAAGAAAGCTTATTAGCCGTGAGCCAGTAGCTGGTATTGCTTTAAGACAATAAGGACTTGAGAAAATTTGAATTGTCTAGGTTCCTATTAGATAAATTATTAATCAAGCAGCTTGTTCCAATGACTATCAAAGGACAAAGTATTGGGCAGATTAAAGGTATCAATATATATATGTACATTTTGCCTCCAGCTTATATTTAATTTTAGATATTTTAGATGCATCACTTCATAGTAAAATTTATATTTTCCAATACTCCTCTCAAAGCCTAGATGAGTTTTAAAAATAGCTTTCGGATTGAAGTGTTACATCTTTATAAAGTTTTTTTCAAATAATAACGGTTATGACTTTCGGGACAGTCTTCTAGTATACCAAATACTTCATAACCATGTTTTAGGTAAAAATCTTTTGCTTGGAAATCGAAGGTATCTAGGTGTATTAACTTGCAGCCTTTTTCTTTTGCTATGGTTTCAACTTCCTTCAATAATATAGAGCCATATCCTTTATCTCTAAAACCTTCCTTAACCCACAATACATCAACATATAAGCAGTTCCAGCAATAAATCATAGTATTTATGCCTGCAAGGGTTTCACCTTCTGAGTTTTTTATAACTCTATTTAGTGGTATGAAAGCCGGAGCTTGAGTAAATGGAACTTTAGAAGCGTTATACTCAACAATTCCAGTATCAACAGTTGCCCAATCTTCTTTATTACTTTCCTTAATAATATAATCCTTCATGAGATTTCTCCTATAATATTCATATTTAATCAAAGTATAATTAATTTTTGTGCTTTAGCGAGTCTTTTTACTGGAATTTTTAAATAGAACATATACTCCGTCAAGTAGTGCTATAACGAAGGCGATGGCAAGAGCTTTTAGTAGAGTCAAAGCTAGCCACTTTATAAATATACCTACAAGATAAAGGATTAGAAAAACAAAAAAGCATTTGATTATTACTTCTTTTAGCGAATTACTCATTTTATTTTCTCCTAACAAGCATATCAACTTTAAGAGTGAAAGTTGGATAATTTATAAATATGTATGTATTTCATGGAAATTATAACATATAAATTGAAAATATAGAATATTAAAGATTTTGTATATTTATTTTACAACCATTAAAATATAATGATATAATTTATTAAACAAAATATGGAATATGAGGTGTTGGTATGGTAAATGATTTATGTTTAGAGATGCTTTGTAATCCAAGCACCCATAACAAATTAATCGTAGATTCTAATGGTATAGAGGAGTTTTTGGTAGATTCAAGTACTGGGGAAAGATTTGCTATAAAAGAAGGAATCCCTTCATTTATTAGTTCAGAGGATATTGATGGTACAAATTATGATAGTACAAAGTTTTATAACTCTTTTGCTCCTTTTTATGAGCTTGGTCAAAAAGCCTATTATGCCTTCTTAGGTGGAGAAGAGAAAGCTAGAAATGATTATTTGCAGTTTATAAATGTAAAAGAGGGGGATAAGGTTCTTGAGGTATCTGTTGGAACAGGGGCAAACATAAGGTTCTTACCAAGGAATGCTGAATACTATGGATTGGATATATCCCTTGGTCAACTAAAACAGTGTGAAAAGAATAATAAAAAATACAATTTAGGACTTAAACTATTTTGGGGAAATGGAGAGATGCTTCCTTTTCCAGATGATAGTTTTGATGTAGTATATCATATAGGTGGGATAAATTTCTTTAATGATAAGAAAAGAGCTATAGGTGAAATGGTGAGAGTAGCTAAGAGTGGATCGAAGATATTAATAGCTGATGAAACAGAGAAGGTTGCTAAGTTTTTTGAGAAGATACCATATTTTAGAGGGCCTTTCAAAAACAGAAAGGAAGCCATAACAGCTCCTGTTGATTTATTGCCTCCAAATGTTAAGGATATAAAAGTAACAGAGATAAGAAATGGAACTTTATATTGTTTAGAGTTTACTAAGATATAAAAATTCTGAAGTCTAGTAAATCTTTAAGTTTAAAGTAAACTTATGTACTATAAAGTGGAAACTATGCTTGAAGTATATGTAATTATTTTCCAGGAAATATATAAGAGGCTTGATAGGGTTCCTAACTCAATTTTTAATTTATGCATGACACAAAATCCTCAGAAGCCGGGATTATCAAACATGTATAAATTAAGTTTCTGTAAAGGGTATCTATATAGAGTAGCGTCTAATTTCAAAATGACGGTTTATTATGACAAAAGATTATTATAGCTTAATAATAATTTAAGAAAGGTTAGAAATATGAAATCAAAGAGAATTCTTGTGTTAGGTCTAATAATAATCATCTTAGGATTGTTATCTGTAGCTTTTTCAATATTTAGTGCTTTTTTGGCCTTCGGTATAGTATGTATTGCGCATGGATGTTTAATGATATTTTCTAAAGAGTATAAACGGATAATAGTAAATAGGTTCTTTAGGTTTGAAGAAGATAATCTAAAGGGGAGGGAAGAGTTCTATAAATCTCTTGGAGTTAATGAAAATAATAATGTTAATAGATTTTTTAACTCCTCAATAGTAGTGGGATTCATTGCAATAGCTCAAGCTTTAATAAATTATAAAGCACTTAAGAACAATGCCTCCATAACTGCTGCTACAATAGTTTGTGTTATATCATTTATATCATTTATTATTATAGGCGCTTTAAATGATAGGATAGTAAAAAAGAGTAAAGATTACTCCGAATATCATATGAGATTTATATTGTTAGTAACGTTTATAGCTATTCCTATAATGTTTTTTGGACTTATATGGATATTATCTACAAAAGGAATAGTAATGTAACTATTTGTTTCCGTGTACTATAAATTGATTTAAAACCATAGGGTGAAGATTAAATGAGTAAGAAGAATTTTGAGTAAAGCATAGTTTATTCTTAATTTGTTCTGTTGCAAGGATGCTTCATTATATTTATGTTTATAAAGCTGGAAGCAGTTTAGATCATGCTAAGCTAGGAGTAATAGCAATAGAAGTTGAAAAAACATTGAATGAACTTAAAGTTTTTTAGCAAGAGAAATTGATATTATATGTAGTTCAATATATAATCATAGCAATAAGAAAGATGCAGAAAGTAAGTATGAATAGGTACCTAAAGATGCATATGTATTGTAGCACTTTATATATCGTATAAATTAGGTTTTCCTGTTTTTGACCATTATAAGAATAGACTAGCAAAATTATTTATACAACTAGCTACAGAAGAATTGATAATATTTTTGAAATGAGGTGTGTGTATGAAGTATCAATGGCTTGATGAGTTTTGTCTTTCTAAACAAGGAGTTGTTAAAGATTATAAAGAGGAATGGGAAGCAACTAGGTATCGTATACGAGATAAGATGTTTTTAATGATCGGTGGAGATAAATATAGTAAACCTATAATTTCAGTTAAATGCGAGCCTGAGTTTGGTGAGTTTTTAAGAAAAGAATATGAGCATATAGTTCCAGGCTATCATATGAACAAGAAACATTGGAACTCAGTGTATTTTGAAGGTGATGTACCAGACGACGTATTAAAGCAGATGATAAACATGTCCTATAGCCTTGTTTTTAACGGTTTTAGTAAAAAGCTTCAAGAAGAGATTTTAGATAAAAATGCTGACTAGTCAGTCTGTGAATAAGGGTTGGGGGGAACATAATTGTATAAACATATTATTTGGGATTTTGATGGAACACTTTTTGATACATATACTGTAATGGCAACTACCTTTAAGGAAACTCTTGAAGCCCATGGTTTTGAAGCTCCTATAGAGGAAATACTTAAATATATGAAGGTATCTATGTCTACTGCAGCACAATACTATAGTCAAAAGTTTGGAATAGATGATGATTTTTTATCCGAGTATTCTAGGAGAAGGAAAGATGCTGAAGAGGAAAATTGCAAGCCATATGCTGGAATAGAAGAAGTTTGCAGATATATTCATAGTTCAGGTAAAAACAATTATTTATATACCCATAGAGGGGAATCGTCAATAAGGTTTTTAAAGAAGTATGGGTTATATGATTATTTTACAGACTTCATAACAAAAGGTAGCGGCTTTGAAAGAAAGCCAAGCCCTGAAGCTATAGAATACTTAATAAAAAAGCACAATATTTTAAAGCATGAAGCAATAATGATAGGAGATAGAGAGTTAGATATTTTATCTGGCAAAAATGCTGGTATTTATGGTTGCTATTTTAATGAAGCAGGAATAAATATAGAGGTTGCAGATCATATAGTAAGCGATTTTAGTCAGCTTTATTCTATAATTGATTAATTAAAAAATTAAATTCTATTGATATTGTAAATATGAGGTACATTAATGAAAATTATATTTTTAGACGTAGACGGAGTTCTTAATACAGAAGGATTCCTTAATGACAATCCAGGAGTAGCCATAGACTACTGGAAGATAAGTATATTAAAGTATATTATAAAGAAAACTGGCGCGCTTATAGTAATGTCCTCAGGCTGGAGATTATGGTTTGATGATAATATGTTGCCTACAGAAGGCTACTCACAGCAGCTATATGATATTTTTTGTGAAAATAAACTAGAAATATATGATAAAACACCAGATTTCAGCACTGACGAAATAAAATCAAGAAAGACCTTTAGCCATGTGAAAGCAAAGGAAATAATTGCATGGCTTGAGGATAATAAAGATGTAGAAAAGTATGTTGTAATAGATGATTTGTTACTTAGGGATGAAAATATAAATGCTCACTTAGTTAAAGTAAATGGAGAGATTGGGTTAACTTTCGAAGATGCTTTAAGTGTAATTTCTATGCTTTCATAATTGGTAATTACTGCTGTATATAAAAATAAGGTGCTGTTAAAGTACTGTGTTGAAATTGAGTGGTCAGTGATACAATATTTAGATGAGCTTGCGCAAAGAATTAATATGATTACTTCATAAACACTTAATTTCAACAATATACTTGAACATAGACAAAATTAAAACTTATAACTTTATTTACATAAAGTGGAATAAGATGTATAATGAAAACAAATCTCAATTACTAATGGTAATTGAGATTTGTTTTTTACCGTCTTGAACGTATATAAATTTTTTTATCTACACATAACAATAATAAGGTTTAGAATAAAAAGTAAAAAATCTTATTCACATGCCACATTTTCCTAATATGTATTGGAAAAGACATATGTGCAAAAAGTGAATTTATCAAAGGAAGGGAGAAAGATTATATGAGAGTGTTAGTCTATGGTGCAGGTGTTTTGGGAAGTTATCTTGCTCATGTATTGGTTAATGGAGGAAATGAAACCACAGTTCTTGCTAGAGGTAAGAGATTTGAGGAACTTAGCAAAAATGGGCTTATAATCCGACATTATGTTCAATGTAAAACCACTGTTGATAAGGTAAATGTTATCGATAAGCTAACTAAAGAGGATGTTTATGATTTAATATTTGTGGTAATGCAGTGTACCCAATTACAGGCGGTTTTACCAATACTGGCAGAAAACAATAGTCAGCATATTGTTTTTGTAGGAAATAATACAGATGGGCAGGCAACTTATGATTATATACAAAAGAATAGTTCATTTGAGAAAAAAATAGCATTTGGATTTCAAAGTACTGGAGGAAGGCGTGAAAATGGACGAGTAGTATGCGTAAGAGCAAGGGGACAGATGGAACTAGGAGGCTTAAATGGACAGCTATCCTGGAGAGAGCTTATTGATAAAGCCTTTGAAAATACCAGATACAAGCTAACATATATTGATAATATGGATGCTTGGCACAAAAGTCATATTGCCCTTATCATGCCTCTAGCTTATGCGACTTATGCCTGTGATGGAAATTTGCGTAAGGCAGCTAAGAACAAAAAGCTTTTAAAGCAAATAGTCAATGCAACCATCGAGGGATATAAGGTAATTGAAGCTGCTGGATATGAACCTACTCCTAAGAAGGAAGCAAAGTTAATATGTGATAAATCTAAGGTGTATTACTTAATGCTTAAGATTGTCACTGCAACACCAATCGGAAAACTTGCTATCAGCGATCATGCTATGTCTGCAGTTGGAGAGATGGTAGCCTTAGAGGAGGCACTAAATAAGTTAAAGCAGAAAGTAAAACTGGAAACACCAAATTTAGATGCTCTACAGGTTTATATGAAAAAATTATAGAATTAGATTCTTCAGTGCTTTGTGCTAAATAGAAATGGATATTACATAAAGCTTTTATGTGATGACAAAGACCATTTATAGAAAAAATATTTCCTATAGATGGTCTCTGTTATTATAATGGAAGTTATATTTTTACTGTTTTACTTAATTTTTCTTTTGTGATAATATATTCTCATTAACTATAGAGAGGTGTATACCATGAGTTATTTTATATTGAGCATAGTGTTTTTGATAGCAGGTATTTTCCTTAGAAGTATTAAACAAAAATCTATTACAGGTATCGGTTATAAAACCAGATCTTCTATGAAAAACCTAGATACATGGAATGAGGCAAACAAATACTGCGCAAACATACTTATTTTAGGGAATATCATATCAGTAATTGTAGGCGCCAGCTTACTTATAAAAGGATATAGAAACTTTGCTTATTGCTTTTGGATTATTATAATATCACTTGTGCTAGCTTGTGTTTTCACAGAAGTACATATGACAAGAGTCTTTAACAAAGATGGTAGTAGAAAATAAAGCAAAGACAATTTTTAAAAATAGAGGACAAGCTTAATAATTAATGAGTCTAATGAATATAAATATTATAATAAATAAAATAGAAGGTAAGTGAGATTTATATGAGAATCTTAGTTGGTCAGCCAGTTCGTGAAAAAGGAATTGCTCAAATAACCAATGAGATAGTAGAAAATAGCGGAGTAGATATAGTTATTTATCCAGAGGGATATTTAGCGGATGAAAAAGCTTTAGAAGGTGCCTGCGAACTTGCAAAGAAGTATGAGGTCATAATTATTACTTCTTACTTAAAGGATAAGAAAAATAGAGCAATAATCATTGATTGTAATGGAGTAAAGGTATTAGAAAGAGCTAAGACACTTCCTCAATTAGAACAGGAGTTAATTGAACCTTTGGATGTAAAATGTGATGAAATTAATATTGGATATTTGCTTTGTATGGAAATTTTAAAAGGTGAAAGAGATTTAAAAAAAGTAAAAAGAAAAATTGATTTTGTTGCCAATCCAATTGGTGTTGGCATGTACAGCGAAGAGCAGTTTGAACAATGGATAAATGAGGCAAAGAATATCGCTAAAACTTACAAAACTATGGTGATAGGAACAAGTCATGCAGATGGTTCCTATAAAAACTGTGGTGTATCAATACCTGTTTCTTACTGTATAAACAGTGACGGTGAGCCGATATATATTTCAAAAAGAGACACAAGAACTAGAATTATAGATATAAATACAAAAGAATATTTAATAAAACTCTGATAATACTTATATAAGTCAGCTGAATTTATTTTAGGCTTATATAACTAAATAATAGTTAAAGTGTATGTAAATATATTAGATAAATCTCTTTAAAAATTAACTGAGATTAATCTCTTATATGAGAATGGACTACTTCAGGATGTATAGAGTATTTTAAAACTTTCTTGTTAGCGATGAATCAAATGTGTATATAAATACAGAACATGAATTTTCTAATGGAGTGGTCCGTTTGTTTATAGACTAATTTTACCGAACTAAATATTATTTGATTTAGAAATACCAATTATAATTAGAGGTAAAGTGATTTATTTGTATATCAATCAAAAACTGGGAGGTATAAGCCTATGATTTCAATGCCTACAAACTTATACCATTACTATGAAGCAGAAGTAGGGCCTTTCAAAACACTATCTGATTTGTCAATAGAAGAAGCTGAGAAAGCATTAGATCGTATCCGAGCTAAAGGAGAAACCTATGCCAGCAAACGCTCAGTAGATTACATGATTGTTAGAAGAGAGTTAGAAAAAAAGGTTAGAGAGTTGTTTATAGATAATGGTGGACAACCACTAAGACAGTCACCTTATTCAATGACTTTAGGTCCCTGCAATTGGATAAAGGATTGGTATAAAGATGGACAAGAGTTAAATATACCGATATGCCAATTTGATCCTCAAATCTTAAGCTTTACATATGGGGATATCTTTCCAGCTATGAGATATGAGGATGGCAAACCTTATTCTAAAAAAGTATATACCCTAGAAGAAATAAAAAAAGTAGTAGAATTATATGGATTGCCACAAAACTGGAATAGTGATGGATCAAAAGGGCCAAAGAGGTATATAGAAGTTCAAATTTGGTCAGATGATCCTATAAGGAAATATTTTGAATTTAGGAGTATATGATGAAACAGAGAGTAATTACCTCAGTAATAGGACTTCCTATTTTAATAGGCATAATAATGACAAAAAATGCATTGTTAATTAATAGTATTCTTATGGTAGTTTGTTTAATTGGGTTAAATGAGTTTTATGATTCCTTTGAAAATTATAATAAGAGCTTTAGCTTGATTGGGTTTGGATTTACAATTCTTTATTATATATTTGTACCTCCAAGCATTGATTCTTCACTGGGGATATTTATATTTTTATTTTTAATCTCACTAATACTTTACTCCATTGTTTTTTATAATAAGAACAATGTAAAGTATATTGGTAT
Source organism: Clostridium manihotivorum (assembly GCF_004015185.1). GTDB lineage: Bacteria > Bacillota > Clostridia > Clostridiales > Clostridiaceae > Clostridium_AR > Clostridium_AR manihotivorum. Next base: position 2,864,884 of record NZ_CP025746.1, read on the forward strand.
AACCTTTTTAGGATTTTTTTACGTTACTTATATGTTTTCGTATATAAGCAAAATAATTAATATAAAACCTCAAGGCTACGTCTTTGTTTGGCTTATTTTCATAGTAGCGTGGAGCTCGGATACCTTCGCATATGTAGTAGGTAAAACCATAGGAAAAAGAAAGTTAACTCCAGAATTAAGCCCAAATAAATCTGTTGAAGGATTTATTGGAGGAATAATTGGTGCGTCAATACTATCATTTATTTATGGAATTATAGTTTTAAGATCAACCAATGTGAATATAAATGGGTTTCCATTATATTGTTTCTTGATAGGAAGCATTGGAGCAATAATTTCACAGTGTGGTGATTTGATAGCATCCTTAATAAAAAGATTCAATGGTATTAAAGACTTCGGCAAGATAATACCTGGACATGGTGGAATATTAGACAGGTTTGATAGTGTTATTTTAGTGACTCCATTTATCTATTATATTTTATCTGCATTGATGAAATATAGGTAAGCTGCTTCTTTTTAGTTAAATAGTGATGGAGTTAAATCAGGGGCCAGATGGGTTCTTAAAATAGCTTAAAGCTGTTCAACTTAAGATTATTATACTAGAAATTTATATAGCTATGCAGAACCATAAATAATGTAGAATTTATATAGTTAAAATGTATTTATAGGAGCTGATTATATTGAAAGTAAAGAACTGGTATAAAGTAAATAAGGTTAAATCAAAAATTCCATTTGTTCTTTTTCCAATATTATTTGCCTTAGGTCTTTTGCTGCCTAAGGTTATGAACCTATTTGGAGGATTTAAGGCAAAATTTATTGGTGCAGTTATGACTTATACCTTTAGTGCAATCGTTCTATTTTGTTTAGGCTCGTACTATTGTGTTCTGCATAAAGCAGAAGGGTATAAGTATTCTTCTAGAATTAGTGTTAGAACTGTTGGAATTATATTTTTACTTTTAACAGCTTATATAGGAGTTGCAGTTTTACCTAAGTACTACAAAGATCTTTCGAGGGTTGTAAAATCAGAATATGTGTCCTATGACGGAGAGTTGACGGAGCTAAGTATTTCTGATGACAGAACAACATTTACTAAATTCACTTTAGGCAAGAAAAAGTTTGTAATGAATAAAAACCTATCAGATAAAAATTTCTTTGTTAAAGGAAAAAGCTATCATGTAGAAATGCTTCCTAACACTGATTTTGTGGTACAGGTTTATAGATATTAGGATGAAATGGAGAGGCGCTTATGACAGAAATTATTATTAAACTTCTAGAAAAATCTGATTTAGAAAGCCTTTACAAATTTGAAGTTAACAATAGGGAATATTTTAATAGATTAGGATTTCCAAGAGGTGAGGATTACTACAGAGCTGAGACCTTTAAATCAATAGTAGAAGAATTGATTGAAGAACAGGATAAGGGCTTAAATTACATGTACTTGATATATGATAAGAAGAAAGAGATTGTTGGAAGAGTAAATTTGGTATCAATTGTAAGAGGTAATCTAAACAAGGCAGAGATAGGATATAGGATTGGAGAGGAACATCAAGGTAAAGGATATGCAACTTTTGCTGTTAGGCTGTTGCTAGAAGAAGCGTTAAAGACGTATAGATTACACAGGATAGAAGCTGGTACATCACCGAAAAACATAGGTTCACAGGTAGTGCTTATTAAAAATGGTTTCCAATTTACTGGACGAAATAGTAATTTTATTTATCAAAATGGACAATGGATAGATAGCATAAATTTTGAGAAGGTATTAGATTAAAAAGATAATAACAATTAATCCATCTTTATTATCTAATAAATACATATAACATAAATAAAGATAAAAGGCTAGGGATTCCTAAGAATAATAAGGTGCTTACATGGTGAAGTCTAGTATCCCTATCCTCACTGCTCTCGTATCTAGTAGAGTGTAAATTGTCTTTATTAAATACTCCAGATATAATCATGGCTATAACTAAGCATCCTATAACAATTAACTTTGACCCATTTAGGAATATGTTAATGTTGTTCGATACCATGGAAATAAAAAGTAAAATCATTTCAACGAGACAGCCCATAAGAATTTTGTTCATTTGATCACCTTCAAATACAATTTTTTTATTTTATGAATTAAGTATAAAATAAAGTATAACACAACAAAGATATATTTGTAAGAATATACTAATTGTTTTATGCTTCTGTCCTGTTAAAGTACCGTGTTGGAATTAAGTGGTCAGTCATCCGATGCTTTGATGAGCTTGCGCAAAGAATTAATATGATTTTATCATAGTTCTTAAACATACTTTATATTTTAAAAGATTAAGGAGAAAACTATGATAGATAATGAATCAATTAGAAATATTGAGATGAATAACGATTGTTTTAATAACTTTCCAGAACTGGAATCAGAAAGATTGATATTTAGAAAGATAACTAAAACTGATGTGGAAGAAATATTTAAAATCTACAGCGATCCAGAAGTGGCTAAGTACGATTTTTTTAGACCGATAACGGATAAAGAAAGAGCCTTTGCCATAATAGAAGGGTATAACAATGGGTTCCTAGAAGAAGAGGAAATTACTTGGGGCGTTGCTAGGAAGAGTGACAATAAGATAATAGGTTATTGTTGTGTAGGGGATTTCGATGATGATGCAGCAAGAGGTGAGATAGGCTATGGTTTTAATAGAGATGAATGGAATAAAGGCTATGGGACGGAAGCTATAAAGACTATGGTGAAATTTTGTTTTTCAGAACTTAATCTTAACAGAGTAGAAGCAACTGTAACTTATGGCAACGATGCATCTGTAAGAGTATTAAAGAAAGCTGGATTTACTCAAGAAGGGATATTAAGAGAGAGAACTATGATAAAAGGTGAGCTAGTTGACGATGTTATTCTTGCTATGTTGAAGAAGGACTATACTGAGTAATTATCATATGATAAAGATTTATTTTGGGGCTAAGTATTGAAATAGTAAATCTGTTCAGAAGAATAGATATTACAGTTCTATAAACTTAATAAATACTAGAAATCATTTTAACTATTAAAGATACATTAATTGTTTTATATATTTTACCTTGAACTGGTATATACATAATTAAATTTTAAAGCTGTTATTCTGAAAGTAGAACCTAAAAGTCTAACTTAGAATAAGAGTTTTTATTATATACAAATATATACAGAGAAAAGGAAATAAAAAAACAGATATATTTATATATATCTGTTTTATATGGTTGCGGGGGCAGGACTTGAACCTACGACCTTCGGGTTATGAGCCCGACGAGCTGCCAACTGCTCCACCCCGCGATATTGTGTTGTGATTTATCTATGTACTTAATATACAGCAATAAAACACTAATGTCAAGGGAAAGTTTAATAAAAGATTTAATTTCACTAAAGTAGCTTAGAATATATATAAAATAAAATTTATTATGTGAAATAATGTGTTTACAAATCATAGTAAAAATAATATTATATATTAGGAAGTAAAATTAAATATCTCGTTAGGTGAGGTTCCTACAAAGATATACGCTACTGCCCAGAAATGTCGAGAGACGCCAATGGGTCAGCAGGTACTGCCGAATTAAGGTTTTACTTAATGTAGCTGACAACATTCATTTTATATGAATGCTTATTGCTCAAAGCTTTGTAGTGCTAAAACTCAACGGATGGAGAAAAGGTTGTTTTTTTGTTGAGCACATAAATCTCTTCATTCGTTGTAATGAAGAGATTTTTTTATTCTTTAGAAAATTATATTTTAGATATAGCTGTTGATGAGTATGTATAGATGGCTTAAATTTAGATATAGAAGAAAGAATAAAAAAAGAGAAATTATGTCGCCTGCCAGAATTTATTCACATACGTTCAGAAAAGGCAGATGCGCAAAAAAGATCACTGAAGAAGATCGCTTCAGAGACTTTTTCATTATTTAAGAATTAGGAGGTGGTTACTCGTGGAAGAGGGACCTACGGATAGTATAGTCAGTAGTAAAAACAAAATATCCACCGTTATTCTTACGGGTAACCGACCCTTTGAATAGCAGTGGCCTTTAGGAGGTTATTGTTATGACATATAAAGAGTTTATTCACGGCTTTGATGTTAATTATTTGACGACCCTTTCTAAAGTATTTCACGTTTCGCTTATGAAAATATAGGATCCATAAATTGAAGCATAGTTTATATATATTCAATGACTTAGTATAAATGGTTTTGGGTAATGTATAAATTGCTAGTTGAATTAGGAATCCTATTAGTTTCAAGAAATGTAAGAGTAATTTAAATGTATCTTGCATTACAGCGAGATGCTATAAATAGAAGGGGTGAAACAAATGGATAAAGCAACTAGTTTTTTCTTTAGTAAGATAATAAAGAAAGATATTTTTAATATATCAGGTGAATTAATTGGTAAGTTAACTGATTTTATAGTAGACTTCAACCATGAAAAGCCTACAGCTAAGTATGTGCAGATTAAGAACGGACCCAAATCCTACTATGTATCTTTAGATAAATTTGATATTTTTAAGGATAGCAAAGAAAGATACCATATCAAGTTAAACACTAGTAGTTTACTAATAGATTTACCTAGTAAAGATGTAATATTCTTGGCTAAAGATTTTTTAGATAAGCAAATAGTAGATATAAATGGCAAAAGAGTAGAAAGAGTAAATGACGTTAGACTAGGCAATATAAATGGAAAATGGCAGCTAATAGCCGTTGATATAGGAACCAGAGGGCTTCTAAGAAGACTTGGTGTTGAATATCCATTTATACTGCTAACAGGTGCTCTTAATATTCAGATGAGAAATAAGCTTATTATATGGGATAAGGTTCAGCCCTTGTCCACAGGACATAACAATTTACAGCTTTCCTCTCCAGCAAATAAAATAGAGACTCTACATGCTGCTGATATTGCTGATATAATTGAAGAACTGGACAATAAGAGCCGTCATATTTTATTTAATAGCCTTAACAATCAAAAAGCGGCAGAAGTTTTTGAAGAGATAGAAACAGATGTACAAGTCAACTTGATTAATTCTATGTCAGATCAAAAAGCTTCTGATATTTTAGAAATTATGCCTTCAGATGAAGTTGCCGATGTTCTTGAGGAAATGGAAGATTCTAGAGTAGAAAAGCTGTTAACTCAAATGGACAAGGAAAGTCAGGAAGAAATTAGAGAGCTTATGGAATACGAAAGAGATACCATAGGAAGTATAATGTCGAAGGAATTTATAACTTTTTTACCAGACCTCACTGTGGATGAAGTTTCAAATTGGATGAGAAGTAATGTTCCTGATGAAGAAGAGGCATATTATATTTATGTTACTAACAGCAAGAATAATCTTTTAGGAGTAATACCTTTATTAAATATTATTACTTCAGATAGAGATACAAAATTGTACAATATAATGACAACTCAACCAAAGAGTCTTAAGGATGAAGATACCATAGGTGAAGCAATAGAGGCAATGGAAAAGTATAGCTTTATCTCAATGCCTGTGGTTGATGAAAATAACGAGCTAGTTGGTACCATATCACTCAATGATAGTGTTAGAGAGTATATTCCAGCAAGGAGGGTGGCACTATGACAGAAACATCATCCAGCAGATTCAAAAAGATACTATTTATCATGACTATTATTGGACCAGGACTCATAACTGTAAATGCTGGTAATGATGCCGGTGGTATAGCAACCTATGCCTCAGTAGGGGCATCTTATGGATATAAGATGCTTTGGGGACTTCTTCTTATTACCTTTAGTTTAGCTGTAATTCAAGAGATGAATGCTAGAATGGCCATTGTTACTGGAAAAGGATTAGCGGATTTAATAAGAGAAAGATTTGGAGTGAAGCTTGCATTATTTGCAATGCTTACCTTATTTATAGCAAACTTTGGAGTTTGCATAGGTGACTTTGCAGGTATAGCAGCAAGTATGGAACTGTTTGGAGTAAGCAAATATATATCAGTTCCTATAATGGCTTTTCTAGTTTGGTTCCTTATTACAAAAGGATCTTACTCAAAGATAGAAAAACTATTTCTTGCTTTTACCTTTGTATTTTTCTCATATATAATAACTTGTTTTATAGTAAAGCCAGATTGGCATCAAGTTATGAAAGCGACGTTTACACCTACTTTCACTTTTGTTTAATCATTAAGTAATATTTCCATTGACTTTTTAAAAAAGGTCTTATTCGATAGTCAGGAATATAATTCCAGTAAAAACATACGTAGGCTCAGAATTTTTCAATGTAAATTTTAAAAAAAACTATATTTTAGTTTCATATTTAGGAGCTATTAAAAATATCAGACCATTTAAATTTGCTTGCTTCGTAAATTTCAAAGAAATTATTTTTTATAGCTCTCTTAATATTAATTAGTGAAATTTTTATTTCAACTAATTTCTCTATAATCTTAAATATAGCAAAAGTCATAATTCCAGTAATTATCTGAATCATTATTGCATTAAGTGAGCGACCTATAAAGGTTTTAAATTTTAGATTTTGCTTTATCCACTTGAAGAAAATTTCTATTTCCCAGCGTTTTTTATAAAGCCAGGCTATTTCTTCACTAAAGAGTTCATCAATGTTTGTTATGAATGTTAACTCTTTACCAGTTTTGTCTAAGATTTTTATAAGGCGATAAGTCTCTTTGGTCTGATAAGTGTATAGAGATCCTAACTTTACTACCTTGTCGCATAATATTTGAGTTCCTAAATCCAAAAGTCTGTTATCACTACGGCTTATCCTTAAGTCTTTGACTTCAGTTACTACTGCATTATCCTTTAATCTAGTTACAAAGTATTTTTCATCTCTTGTATATTGGTCAAATTTTTTATAATCACTATATGCTTTGTCAAATACATAGATACAGTGCTTCGTATCCATCAAGGAATCCATTGTAGTCTTGTCGTGTTCGACAGCATTTGTTACAACAAATGCATCCGGAAGCCCATTATTTAAATCAAACCTTGTATGAATTTTTACACCTGCTTTAGTAGATCTAAATAGTGCCCAGTGATAAAGATTTAAACTCATGCTTATGGTGGTTGAATCTATTAGCTTGACAGGTCCGAAACGTTTTAACGATTCGTTTACTGAGCCTATATTTACAGCTTTATTAATAAGTTCAGTTAAAATTGGTAAAAACACTTCAAAATTTCTTTTGTTATTGTGATGTGATAAGGTACCCAAACTAACACTTACGATGATTGTTTTCAATTTCTTAGACATACAAATACCAGAACTTAGATCCCTTAAATTATCTTTTTGGAGTATATGATAGTAAATCATTGATTTTAAATGTTCTTTTGTGAAAAACTTAGAAACTTTATTGTCAGTATTTAGTTTAAATACTGAATATTTCAGTGTATCCCAATTGATAAACTCTATAATTTTATCGAATAATTTGATATAATCAACCACGTAGCCAGTAACCTCCTTTGGGTTTATTGTTTTTTGGTGATTACATTAAATCAAAGGTTACTGGCTATTTCACGTCTAAATTTATGGTAATTAGACAACTTATAACCATATTAAAATTGTCAATGGAAAGTTTAATCAAAGATTAAACGGTAGTGACCTACTTTAAAGTTCGATAAAGCCTTCATACTAACTTTTATAGGGATGATAGGTACTACAATTACCCCATATATGCAGTTTTATCTTCAATCTTCAGTGGTTGATAAAGGACTTAAGCTGCAGGATTACAAATACGAAAAGCTAGATGTTTATCTGGGAGCAATATGGGGAGACTTGGTTTCCTTCTTCATAATAGTATGTACTGCTGTTACTTTATATAAAGCAGGAATTAAAATAGATAGTGCGGAGCAGGCTGCTACAGCCTTAAAGCCATTAGCTGGTAATTATGCATCAATACTTTTTGGAGCAGGACTGTTCGGAGCGTCTGTGCTTGCAACCATGATTATACCGCTATCAACCTCTTATGCTATATGTGAATCCTTTGGTTTTGAAAGTGGGTTAAACCATAAGTATAAGGAAGCACCAGCATTTTATGGAATTTTCACTTTTATGATAATATTTAGTTCTATCTTAGTATTAATTCCACATGTATCCTTAGTTTCTATAATGCTTGTAACTCAGCAGATAGCTGGTATACTTTGTCCAGTTATACTGATATTTATGGTGGTTCTTACTAACAATAAGGAGCTCATGGGTGAGCATGTTAACAATAAGGTTCAAAATATTATAATATGGATAACTGTGATTTTTATAGTTATTCTTTCCTTGGTGTTATTCCTATCACCTTTGATAAATTTAATATTATAGAAGGTAAAAAGATCTTCTGTGCTAAATTATTTTTAGTACAGAAGATTTTTTGTATTCTTTGAATCTTCTTAACAAGTTATGTTTTGTTTTATAGAATAATCATTGGAACCGCATGATTACTATATATTTATATAAATATATGAATATTTAAATTTTTAATTTTAATATAGTACGTTTATATAATTTATTAAACTCTAGTCATGATTTAATTTAGTACCTAGACAATAGATTTAGTAATTAACAACAAATTCATTTAGGAAAGTCGCAGAAAAGTAGGACTTATTTATATAAATGGTTACATATATTGACAACCATGTGAAAGCAAACTACAATGAAAAAGTAAAACAAGTAAGTTTGAAAAAGGTGAGCCTAAGAATAATTTAAAGGAATTTATTAAAAGAAGCTCACTGAAGAATAGTATTCTGCACTTTTATACTACTTTATGCAAGCGATTGCATAAAATGTGACAACTTATTTTAAACGGTATCATATAAGGAGTGGAAGATTTTACTTTTAAGGTAGCTTTTTAGCACTCTGAAGAAGAGTAAGGTTAATGGGGGGAGATAAATTGATAATTTTAGAGGATGTATGTAAAGAGTTTAAAACGGTAAAGAAGCAGGAGGGGCTTAAGGGAGCTTTCAAAGGGTTGTTTTCTAGAGATTATACCCTTAAGAAGGCTGTAGATAAAATGAGCTTCACCATAAGTAAAGGAGAAATTGTTGGATATATTGGAGCTAATGGTGCTGGTAAGTCTACTACTATAAAGATGATGACTGGTATACTTACACCTTCTAGTGGCAAGGTTACAGTAGATGGTATTGTTCCTTATGAAAATAGAACAGAAAATGCAAAGAACATAGGCGTTGTTTTTGGACAAAGAACTCAGCTGTGGTGGGATCTGGCGCTTAGAGAAACCTTTACTGTGTTAAAGGAGATTTATCAGGTATCAAATGAAGACTTTCAGTATAGAATGAAATTCTTAGATGAAGTGCTGGGCCTTAATGATTTTATGGCAACTCCAGTGAGAAGTCTTTCTTTAGGTCAAAGAATGAGAGCTGACCTTGCTGCCTCTCTGCTTCATAATCCGAAAATACTGTATTTGGATGAACCAACAATTGGTCTTGATGTTATGGTAAAAGAGAAGGTTAGGAAAGCTATAAAAGAGATAAATAAAGAGTTTGGTACCACTGTCATACTGACTACTCACGACTTAAATGATATAGAAGAACTGTGTAATAGGATAATAATTATAGATAATGGCAAGAAGATTTATGACGGAAGTATTGATGAAATAAAAAGTGCCTTTGGCTATATGAATAAGGTTGAGATAAAGATAAAGAGTGTTGAAGCTTTGAATAAGTTTAATATTAATCAATTATTAAATTCTTCTGAAGAGGATTTGTTTACTGAAGTAGTTGAAGATTCTGTAATAGTTAATTTTAATAAAAACAAAATTCCAGTATCTGATATAATTCAAGTTGTTATGAAGGAATGCGAAGTTCTTGATGTATCTATAAAGGAAACAAGCATTGAAGAAATAGTAAAGAAGATTTATAGGAATGAGGTGAATGTCTAATGAAACGTTTAATGAAAGTATACCTACCTTTCTTTAAGTGTTCACTTCAAAGATTTATAGCTTATAGAGTAAATGTTTTAATGTTCATACTAGGCAATATAATATCTACCTTTGTAATCTATTATCTATGGAAGGCTATATTCGCCAATTCAGGACAGAGCATTTTAAATGGTTTTACTGCTACAGAGATGGCTTTGTATGTGTTTATGAGCAAGATAACAGCAGGGCTTTTGGATAATAATGCAACATATCTAGTAGGTGGGGAAGTAAGAGATGGCTCCATAGCAATGACTTTGATTAAGCCTATAAATTTTATGGGAAGGGTACTTTTTCAAAGCTTTGGTGGCACAGCAGCTTTTATTATATTTGCCGCACTACCATTATGGATAATTTTGTTGATTGTAAGATTTGTAACCTTGGGAGAATTACCTCCTGATATAATTACTTTGGTACTATATATAGTAAGCTGCATTTTAGCCTACTTTGTATTATTTTTCTTCAATTATTGCATAGGGCTACTTGCTTTCTCTTTTACAAATCTATGGGGTATTTCTCAGATACAAGCAGCTGTTATTGAATTTTGCTCTGGAGCTTTAATACCATTAGTATTTTTTCCTAACTGGTTTCAGAATGTACTTAAGTTTGTTCCGTTTTCATCAATGAATTATACACCAATAATGATATATTTAGGAAAGATAAGAGGACATGAACTTATAAATAGTTTAATAGTACAATTGGTATGGATAGTTTTACTAGCGTTATTGAGCAATTTTATGTGGAATAGATCTATGAAGAGATTAACCATATTAGGAGGTTAATGCTGTGAGATATATAAAACTTTATAAAAGATTTTTAATTCAGTATCTAAAAGGGCTTATGGAATATAAGGTGGATTTTTTGTTTGGGCTAGTTGGATTTTTCTTAATTCAAGCGTCAGGGATAGCTTTTATCAATTTAGTGTTTAAAAATATACCAAGCTTAAATGGATGGAGTTATTATGATATATTGTTTATTTATGGTTTTTCTCAACTGCCAAGAGGGCTTGATCATCTAATCATGGATAACATATGGATTTTTGCTAGAGACATGGTTATCCAGGGAACCTTTGATAGGTATCTAGTGAGACCTATCAATCCATTTTTTCAAGTCATATCTGAAAGATTTCAACCAGATGCTTTTGGCGAAATCATTGTAGGATTAATAATTTTAGCAATTTCTATACCTAAGATAAATATTACTATTTCAATTTTTAATATAATTATTTTTATAATACTGATAATTGCTGGTTCCGTTATTTATACCTCAATAAAGTTGTTTTTTGCATCCTTTGCTTTTTGGATAAAGAATTCAATAAATCTTGTTTTTATGGTATACAACATAAGTACTTTTGCTAAATATCCAATTAGTATTTATCCTAAGGCAATAAGTGTGCTTGTTCAATTTATAGTGCCTTTTGCCTTTACAGCTTTTATACCAGCAGAATATATTTTAGGAAAAGTAAACTTTTTATATGGAGTATTAGGCACAGTGCTATGTGCTGCTATCGCATGGATTCTAGCTTATGGACTTTGGACGAAGGGGATAAAAAGCTACGAAAGTTCTGGAAGTTAAAAATGATATAGAAATATCTATTACCTATATTTTACTTATGAAATATTTTATAATAGATTTGTAATAAAGATAAACCACTTCAATCTTAGATTAGATATAGTAAGCTTGAAGTGGTTTATTTTCTAATTGAAAAGTTATATTAAATAGAATTGAATATTAAGTTATAGGAGAATAAAAATGGATGGTAGCTATAATATATTAAGCGAGATAGAAAACGATACTAAAGATAATGTTGCAATTGAAATAGAGGCTATTTGTCAAAGATACTTTGAGAAAGAAAACTTTTCAGGAGTAGTACTAGTAAAAAGAGAAAATAACATTCTTTTTACTGAAAGCTATGGCTTTGCGCATAGAGGTTTTGAGATTAAAAATAGTTTAGATACAATGTTTGATACTGCCTCCATAACTAAGCTCTTTACTACTGTAGCAATATTGCAATTAGTTGATAAGAAGCTTCTGAGTTTAGAAGATAAAATAGTTGATATAATCGATCTAACAGGAACAGAAATTCCGTGGGATGTGACCATATTTCATTTACTCACTCATACTTCAGGTATAGCAGATGATGCGGATGAAGAGGCTGGAGAAAAGTATGAGGATTTATTTATAAGTAAACCTAACTATTCAATAAGAAACTGCAGTGATTTTATCCCTCAATTCGCTTATAAAAAGCCCAATTTTAAAGCTGGCACTAATGTAAGATATAATAATTGCGCTTTTGTACTTCTTGGACTAGCTATAGAGAAATTAACTAATAAGAGCTATAGAGAGTATGTAAGTGAGAATATATTTAAGGTTTGCGGTATGAGAAACACAAGGTTTTCTTCCAGAGATGATGGTGACGAAAAGATAGCAGAAGGTTATTATTCTGTTGTTAATAAAGATAGTAATACTATTAGTTGGAAGAAAAACATTTATTCCTATCCACCCATTGGTACAGCGGATGGGGGAGCTTTTACTACGGCCTATGACTTAGATGTTTTTATGAGACAGTTGAAAGCAGGAAAGCTTTTATCATATAAGTTAACCAGTGAAATAATGAAATCTCAGGTTAATATAGAAAAAAACTGTGATGGTGGTAAGATTATAAATGGATATGGATTTCACTTTAAATACGATAAGAGAGAAAACTTAGTAAGTATGTTTAAAGAAGGTGCAAATGCTGGCGTTGCAGCTATGTTTGCATATTATCCATCTATAGATACCACAAGTATAGTATTAGCTAATCAAACTTGTAATGTTTGGAAGCTACATGGTGAGGTAGAAGAAATTCTTTTAAATATGAAAGTATAAATTTAGGCTATGCTAAAGGGCCCTGTTGAAATCATGTGGTCAGTAATCCGATACTTTAATGAGCTCAAGATAATTGCTCGATCATGTTGTATCTCACTAATTACAACTTCATTGCGACAATATTCTTAAACATAGTCTAAGTTTTATTACCAATTGGTACATCTATTCCTCTGAACTGATACTACTTCAATCCTTAGACTCAAAGTAAAGCTCTTGATGAATCTAAGAAGACTTATTTTGATAGATTTCATTTTGAAGTATGATATCTATATATCTTTAAAATAGTCATATCATTTTTCCATAATTAAGGATATAATATAAGTATATTAAATTGTAGGGGGAATCAATGATGTGTTGTTGCTGTTTATTTAATAAGTTTATATTAATAAAATAGTATGGCAACAGGTCTGCGTTTTGATATAACCTATATAAAGTTTTGAATATTATAAACTGTAGGCTTATTGTCTGCAGTTTTTATTTTTTTAGATATTATATTCAAAAGGATTGTTTAACATAATTGAAAAAATAAGCTAATGATAAAATTTAAGTCCTAAATTTATACGTCAACCACAGTAAATGAAGATAGAATCACAAAAAGGAGGAAGATTTGATGAAGTTTTATGTTTATAATAGTTTTACTCGGCAAAGAGAAGAGCTAGTACCACTAGAAAAAGGAAAGATAAAGATGTACACCTGTGGACCTACAGTATACAATTATGCTCATATAGGAAATTTGAGGGCTTATGTTTTTGAAGATGTTCTCAAAAAGTCATTACAGTATGTGGGATTTGAAGTTAAACATGTAATGAATATAACTGATGTGGGACACTTAGAATCAGATTCTGATACTGGGGAGGATAAAATGGCCTTAGGTGCCTTTAGAGAAAAGAAGACAGTATGGGAGATTGCAAGATTCTATGAAGAGGCCTTTCTAAAGGACTGCAGTTTGCTTAATATAGCTTTACCTTCTGTGGTGTGCAGAGCTACAGAGCATATTGAAGATATGATCAAATTTATTCAGAAGCTAGAAGCAAAAGGCTTTACTTATATAGCTAATGGAAATGTATATTTTTCAATAGATAAGTATCCTGATTATGCTAAGCTTGCTAATCTTAGTATGGAAGAGCTAGAAGCAGGCAGTAGAGTTGAGATAGATCCATTTAAAAAGAATCCACTAGATTTTGTTTTATGGTTTACAAATTCCAAGTTTTCTAATCAAATAATGCAGTGGGAATCTCCTTGGGGAAAAGGATTCCCTGGCTGGCATATAGAGTGTTCCGCTATGTCAATGAAGTATTTGGGAGAAAGAATAGATATTCATTGTGGAGGAATAGATCATATCCCTGTACATCATACCAATGAGATAGCTCAGTCAGAAAGTGCTACAGGCAAGAAGTGGGTAAATTACTGGATACATTGTGAGTTTTTAGTGAATGATAGTGGTAAGATGTCAAAATCAAGTGGCGATTTTATAACCATATCTAGACTGGAAGAGAAGGGGTTTAGCCCATTAGATTATAGATATTTCTGTCTGCAATCAAGATATAGAAAGCAACTGTTATTTAGCTTGGACAGTCTTAAAGATTCGAAACAAGCTCTTAATAAGTTGAGAAACAAGATTAGACACATAATTGAAGCTGGATCTAAGGATGAAATTATAAATGAAAATAAGGTGAAAAAATACCAACAGAGATTCGCTGCACAAATATGTGATGATTTGAATACACCAAATGCCTTTACAGTATTGCATGAGGTAATAAAAAGTGAAGAATTAAATCATGAAGAAAAAATATATTTAATTGAAGACTTTGATAAAGTATTTTCTTTAAATCTCACTAAGAATGAAGATAGTAAGGAATCCAGTTTAATTGATGAAAGTTATGTTAATCAGTTAATAGTGGAAAGAAATGAAGCTAGGAAACAAAAAGACTGGACTAAAGCTGATGAAATAAGAAATATTCTTATAGGTATCAATGTAGAACTAATTGACTCAAAGGAAGGAACTAGCTGGAGAACTATAAATTCTTAACAATATTAGAAGTAAGGTATGCTAAAGGGTATTATTTAAATTAACAGGTTATAAAAGAGATGCTATTACACAAATTTTATTTGTAATAGCATCTTTCATCATATTGATTAAAGTTTAAGGTTTAATCATAATTAGAAATACTTACATTAACTTAAATATACAATCTGTATACGCCAATCAATAATATTTCTATTATATCTAGAAGAAATATTATTATTAAATTTATTACAAAGTGTACAGCTATAGGGAACCAACTTCAACTATTAATTTATGCATGCCCGATAATCCCAAGAACCCGGTATTATCGAACATGTATAAATTAAGTTTTCGTAAAGGATACCTATATATAAAGGAAGCAACATAAAAGCTTACTATGATATTAGTGTTAGTAAAAAATTTGTAATATACTTAAATAGGTCTATACTTATAGTTAAGTAATGATTGTGGGATAATATACTTATTTAGTTTAGGGGTGCACTATGATATATAATGAAAAGCAATGCATTGAAAAGGCAGAGGAAGTATTTAATAAAATAAATCAGCAAGTATGCTTTAGTAAGTACATAACACCGATAAACTTTCAAGAAGAAAATAAATTGTTCAAGGAAGCCTATCTATCAAAGAAGTCTTATAACCCTATTTATAGTTACAGAGACAGAAGTACTATAAATTTTAAAAAACTTTTTATGGAGCTTGAAGGGTTGTCCTTTACTAATACAGTTATAGGACATATATATTCGCAAGAAAAAGAAATACAATATAACTTTCTTAATCTTATGGATAATATAGGTAGTGATGATTTGGTTACAATTCATTCGAAAAAAATGGACGGGGTTCCTAATACTTTGTACTTGGATAATGCAAGAAAGGCCATAAGCCTTGAAGCAGCGAAGGAAGAAAAAAGCTTTTGTGCTGAGGATTTACGTTGTAACTTAAAAAAATGTTTAGATAGTTATAGTTTAGACTGGAAGCTTATAATATCATATGAGATACCTGGAAAAGTAATTGTAAGCACTGGTAACAAGACAATTTATATAAATGGTAATCAAAGTTTTTCTCTTAATGATATGGAAAGGCTTTGTGTTCATGAAGTATCAACACATGTACTTCGTTCAGAAAATGGAGCTAAAAGAGAATATGAAATCTTTAAAAATGGCACATCAAACGCCCTTAAAACTGAAGAAGGGTTGGCTTTGTATAATGAAGACATAGCAGGAAAAATCAACATTGAAATGCTTAAAATTTATGCTGCAAGATTTATAAGTGCAGTCAATATGGAGAGTATGTCTTTTTATGAAATGGTACAAGAAATAGAGCCTTTTGTAGGTATAGACAATGCTATATATGTTGTGTCAAGAATAAAAATAGGAATATCTGATACCAGTAAACCAGGAGGTTTTGTTCGAGATTATGTATATTTTCAAGGATATATGGATATAAAGGAAGCTTTAGCTAAGGAGCCTACCTTATATTCAAAGCTGTATTATGGAAGTATAGGATTAAATGAGATTCCTAAATTACATGAATATATAGAACAGGCAGAAAAAGATAATAATATTATTTTGCCAAGTTTTTTCTACAATAGTGCTAAGCACAAGTAAATAAACTTTAATAAGGAATATAAAAAAGATGCTTTTACACTGCTTTGCTTTGTAATAGCATCTTTTTTATAGTTGAATATATTTGTTGCCAGTTGTAGACTCTTGTAATATTTTCAGTTAAAGGCTTTCTATTATAGTTTGCGTCTATCAATAATACTTTAAAACCAGCATTGGAGAGTTGTATAGCATTATCGTAGTTGTCTTCAATAAATATATTACAATTTAGCTGTATTGCCGTATCAACTTTATAGTGACTTCCAAGAATAAATAAATCGTCATAAGGTATTTCGTTATGTTTTAAATAGCTATAGGTAAGCATCCTAAGACTACTGTCCCTAGCGGTAACAAAATAGATATTATTTTCTAGGCTAAGGAGCTTAATAACTTTTTGAACCTCATCCCGAAGCGGCTGGTTAGAATGAATCTCAAATTTATGATTTTCATAGAAGTCTTCATAGTCCTTTCGAGCTATTCCTAGTACCTTGTGTATATAATATTCTGTAATTTGATTTTCTGTAATATTAGTTCTAAAGTATTTATTACACCTGTCTAGCCAGTAATAAGGTTCAGTTATGGTACCATCGATATCAATGCAGATATTAAAAAGTTTCATTTATATCACCTCTCTTATGACATCATGATACTAGGTCGAAGTTAATTACTAATTAAATACTGATTAAATTCATATATATATTGCAAATTGGTTTCTACAATCTAACACATAGCCTGTCTATTGTTTGAGTAGGAACCTTATTTATGTTACTTATAAACTTTTGAATTGCAGTTCTAACTTGTGGCAGAGATTTATAAAAGACATTGTTAATAACAGATGCCTTTAGCCATCCCCATAACCCCTCTATAAGATTCATTTCTGGACTATACGGTGGTAAAAACATCAATTCAAGCCTATCTTTAACTCTATTAAGAAATGGCTGAATCAGCTTTGCATGATGAATCTTAGCATTGTCTAATACCACAACAATTTTTCCTTTTGGATACTGCTTAAGTACGTTTTCTAAAAAGTCATTAAATATCTTAGCGTCATATCTTTCATGTTCCTCGCAATATACGTTACCAGTCTCGTAATCCAATATTCCCATAAGTTTAACACCTGCATTTTTACCGAACGTAGGAATTTTCCTTTGTTGTCCTCTTATAAACCAGCTCTTTGAATTGCTTGATAATCTCTAATCATTGATTCATCTTCAAATAAGATGGTATCAACTAAGCCATTGAGGCATTTTTTTAAAGCTTTAAAGTCACTTTTAAAAATTTCTTGCTTTTCTTTATCAGCTTTCGCTAAGACGTAAGTAGGTCTAGTATAACTTAAATTTAATCTATGAAGTACATATGCTATTCCTCTATGTGACATATTTATATTAAATTCTTTAATAACCCATTGCCTCACTAATTCAATAGTCCAATTCATTTTAGATTCGAAGCCTACATCTTCTGGAGTTTTTGTAGTTATAGTTTCTACAATGAGCTTCTCTTGAAGTGAATTGATTTTTCTTTGCGCTCCGCCGCCGTGGCCAATATTTAATCCATCTATTCCTTTTGATTTATAATTTTTATATATGTAGAAACAGTATGTTCTTCTAGATTCTCCATTTCAGCTATTTTTCTATTTGTAAATCCATCAAAATGCTTAAGTAAAACAGAATATCTTTTATATAACCTTGTGTTTTTAGTCTTTTTTAAAGCTGATTTTAACTCGTTTATATCATCTTCATGCCCAGCAATCTTATTAAGAATCAAAATATCCATATTTAAAACCTCGCTATAATTTTTATTTTATATTCTAGTTTGGATATTTTAGTTATCTTATATTAATGGATGTTCTTACCTAAATATCATATCGAAATTTTCATCTTGCAACATATATATTATAATGATGCCTGTGAAAAAAGTGAAAGACATGGACTTGATAAAAATATGCTGGATAAATGGGACAAACTTTGGCAATAGCATGCGTTATAGTATGTATAAGCTTTTTTATTGGACAATGAATCCAAAACCTTACTTGTAGTCAGTAGTGAACTACATTTAAAGTATGTCCTTAGAACGGGTATTCCTCATGATTAATTAATTTTATTATATTGGTAGCGGTTGAAAAATTAGGTTGCACTATTGATAGACAATAGTATGGGATTATGTAATAACTATTTTAGGGGGAAAATAGAGCGATGAAAAGAAAATTGAATTTTTATTTCTTTGGGGATATTGGCGAATACGATAAATATAATCCGGAATTTGTTTGCAGCAGAGAATATACATCTGAAATACTTTATCTAATTGCCCAAAATGCTCCATTTACTATTTCTAGTTTTGAAATAGCAAGATTTTTAAATATTAAAGAGGAAGTTGTTGTAAATATTATCAATAATCTTGAATTAATTAATGCTGTAGAAGTTAAGGATAATACATACATGGTTAAATTTCCTGTTTTCTTGGAAGAAGACGTTGTAGAAATGGAACATTATGTCCATAACGTAGGAGAGACTATTGGTAAAAAAATAATTGATATGAAGGATATGATTTATGAAAAAGTTTCACATTTAAGATGCTTTAAATACCATAGTTACGAGAGAATTCTCTATCATATCATCTGCAATGAAATTTTTGATGGTACTGCTTTTGAATTTTTTACAGAAAGAAATACTTTTTGTGCATCAAAGTTACAACCTGGAAATAGGGATTACATTATTGTTGGATACGAGGATAGTAAATTAGTTGAAAAACACAACAATAAGATATTATGTAGTAGTAATAACTATAGAAGTTGTGGATTTACTTTTAACAGTTTTGGAGATTCAAATGGTTTAAGAAAAGATATGTTCAGATTTTTTAGGCTAACGCAAAAAAGCATTGGTAGTGCAAGTCCATTTGATGCAGTAAATATCTTATATAACAAGGCTTTAGATAGAATTAACAAGAAAATTGCATATGAATGTGGTACTTTAATATGTAATATCATCGAAAATGATATTACATATAGTCAACTATCAGATAAAGAAAAGAATATAGTACAGTTTTTGAAAGAATTAGAATATATCAGTATAAAAGATGATGAGAACATTATTTTGGTGAATATTCCAGTATTTTATGACTTTGAATTATCTACAATTATCAAAGAGTTGTCAGATAGTATACTTGTAAATATATTTCCTATAGTAAAAGAAATCTTTGATAATTTTGAAATTAATGCATCAACATTAACACCTGTAAAGCATAAGGTGGATATAAAAGAAACAGCAAACGAAGTATGGCATCAAATTTTTGGTTCTACCAATGAATACTTAGTAAAAGAAGGTTTTGTCGCAACTCCAAGCAATATCGATGGACAAGGCAGGTATTTAAGAAGTCTTACAATTGCTGAAATCTAACAGCTAAATAAATATTTATCTAATTAACAATCTTCATATATCGTTCATCAATAACGAATTAAATGTAAAAGACTATGCTTAAGTTTAGCTTTAGCATAGTTTTTTTGTTGCAAATTATCTTATATAAATGACTACAAGTCTTTGTTTTGCACCTTTAAAGTAAATGTATTAGGCTGTTTTTCCTGTCTTTTATTCTCTCTCATGGACTTTTAGTATGTTAATTACACAAGAAATCAATATGTTTTTACCATATGCTAGGGTTGAACCTTGTAGTAAAATATATAAAACTTATATGAGCTTATAAACAATCTTTATCTTTTCTTTATTTTTACTAAATAAAATACAAATTTTCTTTCATTATACTAAGTTTATATGGATGGTAAACCTTTGGAATTACTTTATTTTATGTGATGAAGTAAGTTTAGATACAAATCTACCATGACAATGGTCATAAGTGAAAGGTGAGTACAGGGTCTATCAACTATAGGAAGAGTATAATCTTCGATCTTTTTGTTAATAAGCAAAACCTTTGGATAGGCATGATTAATAGAAGGTATTGAAGAAAAGTTATTAGGAGGAGTTTGTATGCTACAAGTAAAAAATCTTTGCAAGAGCTTTAAGACTGGGGAAACAGTTCAAGAGGTTTTAAAAAATGTCGATCTAACCGTTGAAGATGGTGATTTTATAACAATAATGGGGGCTTCAGGTGGAGGAAAGTCAACGCTTTTGTACCTGATGGCACTTTTAGAAACGCCATCTAGTGGAGAAATATATCTTGATGGCAGGAGAATTGATTGCTTAAAGCAGTCACATATAGAGGATTTAAGAGGAACAAGTATAGGCTTGATATTTCAAAATGCTAACTTAATAGCCTCATTAAACCCATTAGAAAACCTCATGATTGCCATGAAGGATGGCAAAAGCAAGCTTAAGACAAAAAAGAAAGCAGCTGAGCAGCTATTAAGCAGAGTTGGACTTAGTGAAAAGAAATATGCAAAAACAACAGCTTTATCTGGAGGGGAAGCACAGAGAGTAGCAGTTGTTAGGGCATTGGTAAATAATCCAAGTATAATCTTATGTGATGAGCCTACAGGTGCATTAGACAGTTCAAATGGTGAAAAGGTTATGAAGCTTTTACTAGAACTTAGAAAAGAAACTGGGTGTTCACTTGTTATAGTAACTCATGACGAAAGAATAGGAGCCTTAGGTGAGAGACGTTGCTTTTTAAAGGATGGTGTTCTTAATGAGGTGGTTTAACATTTTTAAATTATATAACCTAAAAAGGATGAATAAAGAAAAGTGGATAATATTTTTTACAATGCTATCTATTTTCATAACTACGGTTTTGTAAATAACAATACCAATAATATCTGAAAACATGAAAGCCTATAATGAGCAGAATATAAAGGATATAAATGGAGGTATACTTTCCATATCAGCAGGTTCCTTCTCAAAGAAATTTTTAGCTAATCTGGATGAATTGAGGGCAGAAGGCTATAAGGTGACATTGAAACAGGATAGCACCGCCTACTTAAAAACTTCTAAGTCAACAAAGATATACTCTAAAGTGATTCTGGGAGATGAAGAACTAAGAGATGATGAGATAATTTTATCAGCTTCCTTGGGAAAAGCCCTTTCAGTTAAAGCAGGATATAAACTAACGGTAATTGACAAAGAATTTGGCTCTAAGGAATATATAGTGAAAAGTATAGAGGGCAATCCTAAAGGAGTTAGTAATGATGCTGCAATCTTAGGATATGGGAAGGTAGCTCAAAAACCTAAAAATCCTACTTTCGCTTATATAGATGGAAATGATGACGGGGAAAATTTAAAACATAGCTTGGAAAAAGTAGAGGATACTTATACGTATTCTTCCTTAAAAGATAAAGCAGATGAGGTTAGTAATTCAACTAATATGAAAATAGGTATATTAGGAATGCTAACAACCATGGGCTATATATTATCTTCAGTTACCATAATAAGTACTTGTATAGTTCTAATCACTAGAAGAAAAAAAGATATTGCAATAATGAAGTTACTATCAATAAAAAATAGGCATATTAGGAAAACTTTCAGCTTAGAGATGCTTATAATTATTGGTATACCAATAGTTTTAGCATTATTTTTATCTCTTATGGTAAGTTCAAGCTTATTAAAACTTAATTATATTGATAGATTACTAGGCTTAGATAAGGAAGTTGGTATTGCAATAAGAGGAATGCTTTTAAACTTTATATTTTTTCTTTTATTTTACAATATTCCACTGATGCTTTTAAAAGGAATAAAAGGACTAGATATAATTAGAGAAAGCTATAGTGATACTGGAAAGATAAAAAGAAGAATTTTTATATTATTATTACTACTAATACCAGTTGTGATGCTTATATATTCAGTTTATCTAAAAACTATTATAAGCTTTGGTACAGGTCTAATATTATTGCTAATCATACTTTTATTTTTTATTATAACTTCAGTACTAGTAAATATATTTTCTAGAATGCCATTTAAAAATATTAGTTTTATATATTCCTTTAAGAATATAAAGAAAAACTTCTTAGCCTTTAATCTACTAGCTTTAAGCTTATCAATAACCATATTGTTTATCTTAATAGCTACTTCCTTTAACAAGACTATTGAAATGACCTTAAATAGCCAATTTAAAGAAGCTCTTCCTTACAATTATATGCTTTTAAAAGCTGATAATGAAGAGGTAGATAGTAAACTTACGAGGGAAAAAGGGGTAGAGGAAGTTACTAAAATCTACAATGAGATATGGAGTACAAATAATAACCTTACAGAAACAAAAGACATAGATTTAAGCGGAATAAAAGAAGAGGATTATAGATTGAAATTCAAGTTGCTAGAGGGGAATGATCTAGATTTTTCTGATAAAAATAAATGTCTAATAAGTTCAAAGCTTAGTAAGCTTAACAAACTAAAGGTAGGAGATACGCTGAAGATATACTCAGAAGACAAGGAGAAAGATCTTGAGGTAAGAGGGATATATGATAGTGATTTCTTAAATACAATAATGGTATTAGTTCCATATAGTGAGGAAAGTAATAATATAAGCTATCTTATAAGTTCAAAGAATAACAAGTGGATGAAGGAAATTAAAGACTCACCAGTAGTCTCTGTAAATAGCCTTAGTGATGCTATGGCACAAAGAATAGATCAGTTTATAATACTATTTAAAATATTGTCAGCAATGATAATACTTTCAGCGCTTATTTTCAATATAAACATAGCTTATGTAACCTTCTTAGAAGAAAGAAAAGATGAGAATATAATAATAGCACTGGGACTAGGAAAGAAATTTATATTTAAGTCTTATGTAGTGAAACAAACTGTAATAATTATAATCTCATCCATATTAGCAGGTGGCTTTTATGCGGTAGTTTCTAAAGTTTTTCTACAAATGATGGGAGTAAAGTCAGTACATTATTCTAATCAGATTATTTTAGTGTTTTTATTAGATATATTATTATGTTTAGCGACATTTTTATTGCCAATGGTTAAAACTGGTGGTAAGGTAAAAAGTGAATTATTAAGGGAAAATTAACCTATTATAAGAGGTATGGTAATTATGATGGAAAAACTTCTAATTGTAGATGATGATAATGATATATTAGATATGGTAAAGACTTATTTCAAGGATGAATATGAAATAATATCTGCTAAAGATGGGGAAGAAGGATTGAAGCTGCTTAGAGAGCAAAGTTATTCAATTGTTCTGTTGGACATAATGATGCCTAAAATTGATGGTTATTCAATGCTTACAAAGATGAGAGAATTTACTGACACACCAGTGATTTTCTTAACAGCTAAAGGAGAACAGCTTGACAAGGTAAAAGGTTTTATCAAAGGTTGTGATGATTATGTGACCAAGCCTTTTGATTTTACAGAGCTTTCCTTTAGGATAAAGGCTATTATTAAAAGAACAAGTAATAATAGTAGTCCTGTTCAGAATAAAAAGCTTTTAAGTATTAAGGATTTAGAGATAAACCTAGAAGAATACACTGTTAAAAGATCAGAGGAAGAAATAAAGCTCACTCCTAAAGAGTTCGAAATACTTAAGCTTTTGACAGCTAATAAGGGCAGGATTTATTCTACAAAAAACATCTATGAACTTATATGGAAAGATACGTTTTTGGGAAATGACAATAGCGTGTTAACTCATATTAGAAATCTAAGAGAAAAGCTTGGAGATCAAGTAAAGAGCAGTAAATACATTAAGACTGTCTGGGGAGTGGGTTATAAAGTTGAGAAAGATTAGTAGATTAAAGCTTGAACTAGCTATATTTGCCATAATATCAATGGGAATATCATTGTTTCTAGGAATAATGATAAACGCAGCGGTAAAGCCTGATTTAAAGAGTGATAATGAGGTGTATAACTATGTTTATAAAGATTATATTAAAGATCTACTCAGTGAGTTAAAAAAGCCAGCCAATATTAATGAAGAAAAAATTAAGAGTATAATAAATAGAGAATGGCGGAGAGATTACACTTTATATTTAGTAGATAAAAATGGAAGAGTTATAGAATCAAGCAGTGGTTCAGTTAAAGAGATAGACCCTGAGTATATAAAAGATGGAATGGTCCAAGTAAAGCATGTTGATAATAAAGAAAAAAATAAAGATGTTACGGATACTACTGTTAGAGTAAGGGCTTGTTACCATATAAGTAGTGATTATTTTCTATTATTTGACTACTTAGGCTATGGTCAGAATGATGGGAATTTTTACACTGTAATATTCAGTGTGATAGCTATTTATCTTATTTCTTTTTCGCTACTTACAGGCGGAAGATTTACTTATCTTTTGAAGATAAATAAATCTATAAGAGTAATGGCAGAAGGAAATTTAAGTAGTATAGCACCAGTAAAATATAAAAATGAATTAACACAACTGGCTAAAGATATTAATTTTATGGCAGAAGAGCTGCAAAAGGAAGATGACAAGCGTAAAGAGTTTCTTACGAATATATCTCATGACTTAAGAACTCCTCTAACAACTATAACAGGATATATAAAGATTATAAAAGAGAAAAAATATCGTGATACTGAAGAAGTAGGGAAGTTCGTAGATATTATGGAGCGTAAAAGTAATCACTTAAAGTATATGATAGATGACTTCTTTCAGTATTCTAAGTTAGCATCAAATGATATTGATATGAATAAGGAAAAATTGTACCTTCAAGAACTGATTAGACAAATCGTTGTTGAGGAGCAACCAGTTTTTAAACAAAGTCAGTTAGAACTTTTATTGTATTTGGATAATAAAGATATAATTGTATTTGGTGATGGAGAACTGATATTTAGAGCGGTAAGTAACCTGTTGTCCAATGCTTTAAAATATTCTAAAAAAGAAACGAAAGTAGAAGTGGTAATAGGGAAAGAAAATATAGATAACAGCAGTTATGGTGTAATTTCAGTAATTAGTATTCCTAAAGAAGATATAAAAGAGGAAGAAGTTATTAAGCTTTTCGATAGACTTTATAAAAAGGACAAGGCAAGGGGAGGAGAAGGCAGCGGGCTAGGACTATCAATAGTCAAGGAAATAATTAAGCTTCATGGTGGACTAGTTATGGCAAATAAAGAAGCAGATAAAATTGTATTTAAGTTATTTATCCCCATCGTTTTTTAAAGTATAACTTATAGTTGCTCCAACAATTGCTAAAGCAATGGTTACATAAAATATATATAAATTTAAGTTTTTGCCTTGAAGAAAACCTGTCAAGGTAGGCCCTACGCAAAAACCAAGAAAGGTGAAGGTTTGATATAAGCCGTTTGCAGTGCCTCTATATTCTTTATCTGTCAATTTGTTTATGGTTGAAGGTATAAGAGAAGTTAAGGTAATAAATCCACTAAGGATAAGAATAACACCTAGGGTTACAGCTGTTAAGCTATAGTAGGATATACACTTAGTCCCAATTAACAATACAAGAAAGCTTGCCATACTAACCTTTATAAACATGCCTCTGTCGCATAAGGCTATAGCTCCTTGCATTGAGATTATTCCTATTAGGACTGCAGGCAAGAATACCTTCCACATGTTACTGACGCCAATCAACTTTTGTAATATATCAGGAACGATGAGAAAGGTAGCAGCCATTATATAGTTTATAATAAAACCGCAGATACTTAGCCTCAGTATAGTGATATCTTTTAAAACCTTAACTAAGCTGGCTTTGAATAAATTAATACTATTTTCAGATTGTAGTATTTCTTCTTTATTAGCTTTTATATTTTCTGGTATAAAGAAGAAAATAAATACAATAGTTAGAGCTATAATTATGCTGCAATCTAGAAACATTTTAGAAACCGAAATCACTTTATATAGCATTGGCCCAAGCACGAAAGCTGCAACTGCTCCTATACCTACTATGGTACCTGAAATGCCCATGGCTTTATCTTTCTTTTTATCTTCAATATTGTCCCCTATCCAAGAATAAGCAATGGCCATAACAGCTCCGCTTCCTTGAAGTGCTCTTGAAAATATAAATACATATATATTTTTAGAAAGAAAAGCAATAAACAAGCCTAAAGATAATTGAAGAAGACCTACAAGTATCACTTTCTTCCTTCCAAGCATATCACTTATTAACCCATAAGGTATTTGAAATAGTGCATTTGTTAGCCCATATATTCCAAGACCTAATCCACATAAAAATGGTGTATTGTATTGTAGCTGCTTTCCGTATATTGTTATGAAGGGATTGACCATGGTCATAGAAAGCTCTCTAAATCCCATTACTAGTCCAATAGCTATTAAAAATATTACTTCTGTTCTTGAAAATACTTTATCTTTCAAAGTACCGCCTCCTCATACTTACCATTTTACTAGCTAAGAATTTAGGAGTAATGTACCGAAAGATACATTTGCATATCTATAATATATTTAATTCAGAAGCCTTTAGAACTGCTTGCGTTCTGGTATGCACATCCAATTTACTATAAATATTTATTATATGTCTTTTAACAGTTCCTGTAGAAATAAACAATCTTTCTCCAATTTCTGTGTTTGTGTATCCAAGCTTTACTAAATTCAATACTTCCGTTTCTCTTTCACTTAAAAGTTCTTCTGAAGATTTTAAAGTTCTAATTTTTAACCTATTAACTAAAAAATCCAAGGGAAAGTTATCAGTTGAAATTTTCATCATGTTTAGAAGATCTAAAAGCTCTTTGTCATGTTCAAAAACTACTCTGAAGTTTTCAGATTTTAATAGTAATGCGGCTACGCTTTCCATATCAGAGAAAGCCTCTGATAGTTTTTCAATCTTGTAGTATTCTAAGGCTCTTTTAACATAAGCTTCAAATGCTACACCTTCTAAGGAATTATTTTCAGAGTAAGACACTATTTTACTCAAAGTATTTATGCTCTTTATTGAAAGTCCTTTTTTAATGTATATATTTGATAAGGTTCTGTAGATAGCTAAGTTCAGCATATTTATGTCATTTTCCAATACAACACTGTTATCTCTTTCCCATTGGTCAACTGAGGATAAGTCATTGACGTTAAGAAGTAGGTTAATCTCCCAAGTTTCTACTGGTTCAATAACTCTTATAAATAATTTATCCTTCTTAGAGATATACTTTGCTTTATTTATCATCTTTATTGCTTTTTTATAGTCTTTTTTACAAACTAACAGCTTTGACATAAGCAAGTAGCCATCATATAATATTTCATTTATATTTGCAGCTTCGCCAAGCTCTAGGGCTGTTTCTAAGTAATTTTCACAGCTTTCTAAATTGTTTTTCCTAAAATTTATATCTGCAATACCTACGTATAATAATCCAATTATAGGAGAATACTCAACTTTTGCAGTTTTACAATATTTTAAGCAATCAGTATATAACTCTTCTAGTTCTTTTATTTCTCCTTTTAGAAATTTACAGGTAGACATACTTCTTAAGGCAATAATAGCGGTGTAGAAACTATCTATTTCTTTACTAGCGTTTAAGGTTTCATAAAACCAATACTCTCCACTATTTATATCACCTTTTGCCATATAGCTTCCGCCTAAATTCAATGCAACAATGCAGTACATCTGTGGAAACTCTTGTAAAAGTTCCATGCTGCTTTTTAGCTCTTCCATATTTTTATTTATATTTCCTTTTAAATAATCGGTTATTATGGTTATTGTAGATATTTGAGCTTCTATCCCTTCATAGTTATCATTATTTGATCTACTAAGTGAAGCTTTTCCATAATCTAAATATCTATTAACTTGGTTTAGTTCTGAATTCAGTAAGCTAAGCCAAGCATAGTAAATACATACAGAAGCATTTTCTCTAGAGATGTTTTCAGGAATAGATCTCAAGCAACGGCGAAGTACTGATGTATTACCTCGCTTTAACATATTTAAGCCTTCATTATCAAGTATAGCGACTATTTCTTTATATTTTTCTGCTTTTGAGTAGTAAGAAACTGCCTCAGTATAATAGGAACTTTCCTCGTACCAAATTGCAGCATGATAATATATTTCTTTTATACATTGCTCAGAATGTTTGTTTAGTTGTCTATTTAGAAAATCTTTAAATAAGCAATGGTACTTATACCATTGATTTTTATCATCTAAGGGGAACAAAAATAAATTTCTTTGTTCGAGATACTCTAGTATCTTATAGGAGGAATTTGTTCCAATAGCCTTATCACAAAGTGATGCATTGAGAACGTCTAAGCAAGAGGTTTTCACAAGAAAGCTTTTGATTTCTTCATCTAAATGCTCAAATACTTCCTCAGTGAAAAAGTTAAAGATATATCTTTGCTGTCCAGTAAATTCCCTTATTGAATCAGAGTTTATATTGGTATCTTTATTCGAAAGAATGAAAATCTGCATTCCTGCAGCCCAGCCATCAAAATTATCTCTTAGGATTTTTATGTCTTCATCAGAAATATTTATAGCTGATTTGCGCCTAAACAAACTTGTCGTTTCTTCAACTGAAAACCTTAAGTCTTCTGTATCTAATTCAAGTACTTCATTATTAATAAGATATTTTGAAAGGGAAACAGGGAGCCTTTCTCTACTTATCATAATAAGATGAAGCTTCTCTGGTAAGTATTTTATAAGAGTGTTAAATTCCTTATGTATTTTACTGTCTGTTATATTATGAAAATCATCTAGAATGAATACGAGTCTCATATCAGAGCTTTTAGCTAAATAGTCTGAAGCAACAGTAATAAAGTAATGAAAATTTAAGTTTTGTTCATTATCTGATAATTTGTAGGCTTTAGAGCATTTATCTTCAGTAATTAAGCAGTTAAGAAAGGTGTTCCAAAAATTATGGATTTCATTATCGCTTTCATCAAGTGAAATCCATTTGAAGCAGAGGTTATCTTTAGTGTTAAGATTAGCCCAAGAACTTATAAGAGAAGTTTTTCCATAACCCGCTGGAGCAACAACCGTGGTAAGCTTAGCAATAACAGCTTCATCTAATTTTTTAAATAAGCTCTTTCTTAAAACTAATTCATTTTTTGTCTTTGGAATAGAGTATTTTAATGACATATATTTCATGATTACAACCTCGTTATAGGGACGGAGCTTTTGTCCCAAGACATAGTTTACGAATACTTTAATTATATAGAAAAGATACTATGGATTAAAGATGTATATATAGAAATATTAGGTCAATATGAGCTTTATTGCAATTTATATATAAGGTTCAATTACGAAAGCTTAACTTATATATGCTGGAAGTTTTAATAATAATGTCATCTATTACGGGGATGATCTATATATTAGAGTATATAGGTATATTTTATGGAAACTTAAATTATCCCTTTTGGCTAATACAGGCTTATTGGGGTTTGATGGCCCAGGCTTCTTAGGAGTATCTGGTATGTACAAATTAATAGCTTAAGTTGAATACCTATATTATTTAATAAATATTATTATTCACAAAAGTAAACACTTAGTATATAATGAAAGTCGTGAGAATGATTATCACGTGGTAATTATTGAGAGTTTTAAAACTACAAAAGGGAGTGCTAGAATTTGGGCGCAGTAAAAGATTTATCTACATTAATTATGTTAATGCTTATTATAGTAGCAGGGTTCCTATATTCTTCTTTGGTTGAATACTGTCTTCATAGATTTTTACTTCATCATTCCTATGAACAGGAACACGTGAGAATTCACCATAAAGTTTATCATGGAATCGAATCCTATGAACTTGAAGAAATTGAGAAGGACACTGTGTTGTCAAGCATAGGCGAGATTTTAAGAAACGTAGCCTTATACCTTCCTGTAGCAATAGCAATATTTATTTATAGTAAAGCTTTTGGAGTACTATTTCTTATAGTGTGTATTGCCTATAATATGTGGGAAGAGTTTGTGCATTTTTATTTCCATAAAAAGAATAAGCTTTTTATAGAAGAACTAAAATTTTATAGAAATTTAAAAGAACATCATAGAGTTCATCACTATGCTTATATGTACAATTACGGTATTGGCACTAGTTTTTGGGACATCGTGTTTAGAACTAAGAAGAAAGCATAAAATATTAATTAAAAGACCTGTTAAAGTACCATGTTGAAATTATTAAACATAGCCAAATTAAAAGTAATTTAAAGGAGAATTCTCTAATTGTAGAGGGTTCTCTTTTTAAGTCTATATAAATCTATATCATATATATAACTACTGCCTCTGTAAATTAAATCATTATGACTTGAGGCGTAAAAAAACTTTAAATGTAAATATTTATTAAATATGGTAATGTTGTTGAGATATAATGTTGTATTAGTGCTATTATTTAAATAATAGAGGCCGGATTGAAGAGGTACATCTTTTACTGACTTTGAATTTATAAGGAGTTGGGACTATGGTAATGAAGATAAATAACAAAATGAAAGTAGGTATATTAGCAGCTTTAGTAATTTTAATAGGGATGTTCATTTTTTATCAATGGTATAATAGAAAATTAGTTGTAGCAAGTGCAAAAGAGTTTTCAAAAGAATTTGATGAGATTGACAAGAGCTGGGTTTTATCTAAAAAAGAAGTTACTTCTGATACTAAACAACTTATAGATATTATAGAAAATACTCATCCGTTTTTTATTTTAGAGGGAGAAACAGATAATTATAAAAAAGCTAAGGCAAAATTTGTAGCTGAAACATCTAAAAGTATGACAAAAGAGGAGTTTAAAGTAGAGGTTTCAAAGTACCTATCATCCATAGAAGATGCACATACAGAAATTCAATGGCAAGTTGATAAAGTCTTAGATGTAAACTGGAAGTATATCAATAATAAGTTGGTTATATTAGATGATAAAAACAAACTTACAGGAAAGATAGTAACTAAGATAAATGGAGTAGGGATAGACAAAGTATTTAAATCTATAGATGAACTATTTCCTGCAGAGAATTATGTAGCAGTAGCAGATAATTACTCTGTGTACTCTAAATATAAAGAAGTGTTAGGCTATTCAGGAGTGGAATGCACCAAAGACATTGATGTAACAGTAACAAATGGAGCTTCTGAAGAGAATATACAACTGAAATTTTTAAACGGTGCAAATAGCTTTTCTAAAAATAATGAAATATACAGCAAGAAAATTGACCAAAGTACAGTATATGTAAAGCTTGGAACTTGTGTCATAAACGGAGACCTTGGAAAAGTTATTGAGGAATTAGAACTAGAATTAAAAGAAGGAATCAAAAATGTAATTATTGATGTTACTGATAATCCAGGAGGAAACTCTGAAGCTTGCTCAAAATTACTAGAAGCAATAAATGTTAAGCCAGGTAGCTTTGGAAGTATAAGAAGATTTTCAGAGCTGGCTCAAAAGAAATATGGTTTTAGCAAAAAAAGTGGATACGATAGTCATGACAGTAGTAATGATGCTGTACCTAATCCTAATATAAGTCTATATGTAATTACTAATGAGGAAACTTTTAGTTCAGCACAGTGGTTAGCAACCTGGGTGAAGGATGGTAAATTAGGAACAATCATAGGAAGACCGAGCAAAAACATGCCATCTTCCTATGGGGATGTATTAGGTTTTCAGTTGAAAAATTCAAAACTTAAAGGTCAAGTATCATTTACAAAGTGGACTAGGCCAGATAAAAGTAAAGATAGCGAAAGAGTCTTGGAAACAGATATATATGTAGATTATTCAGAAAACCCACTGGATAAAGCTTTAGAAGTTATTGCGTCAAAGAAAAAATAGTGACTTAGAAAATATGCAAGTGAAAGTTTTATAAATTAGCAATTATATTTAGTAAAGTTATGTTCAAATATAAAATGCAAGGATATTAATATTAAAATTTTTAAATAACGATATATACTATTAAAGTAGTGCTATAATACTATATAAGAAGATTTAATATCAAAGTACTTATTAAATTAGAGTAGCTCATATATTTGATTTACTTAGAGCAATATTTAGAAAAACTATTTTAGACTTAACATTTCATATGTTTTAAAGAGGTATGAAATATTGTCAGATTTCTATTTGGAGGTATTTTATGAAAAATTACAAGTTTTTAAACATTTTACTTCTTAGTTTAGCTGGAGTTTTTTACATTGTTGGGAGCAAGTTTGGAGCTTTGTTTAACTATGCAGGTTCATTATCTTTGATTGTTTGGGCAACACTTTTTGTTGGAGCAAATAAAAAGATAAATAGAAATGATATACCAAGATTGATTAAATAATACTAATAATAGAGAGGGCTTTATTGCTTTCTCTATTTTTTCGATTTTTAATAACAAATTTTTATAGTGGTGTGGCGGGGCAATTTCAACTATATATAGATCTGTGGCTTATTAATAAAGTTTACATTTTATAATTGCCCTATCAAAGATAAATGGAGCTTAAAAATAGACTCTTATAAGTAGTATATATTAATTGAAATTTAACTCTTTGTTGTTATTAGAGTTATCACTTTTAGATGTCTTACTTACAATTTCTCTTCAGAAACCGTTCAACTATGTCCAATATATCTTTACCCCAAAATGTAGGACAACAATGGCCTTCATTTTCTATTTCATAATATTCTACTTCTTTATCAAACTGTTTTAACTTTTCAAAGAAATTGCGGCCATTTTCAATGGAAACAACTTCATCCTGTATGCCGTGGAACATCAATACTGGTGGAATATTTCTTTCACTGGAAATATATGTTGAACAGGATGCACTTTTGGCTAGGCTAGGAACCTTTGTTAAATCATCTGTACCTAATAGATCCTCTATAGGTCCATCACCATTTGATATATACATATCAGTTGGTGCACAATAGCTAATAATCCCATTGACCTTGCAAGGAATATTATTTTTATCACCTGAATCAAGCTCTCTGTAAGAAGCTGTTAATCCAGTTAAAAGTGCAATATGTCCCCCAGATGAATTTCCGCTTAAAAAAATATTTTCGGTATCTATATGGAATTGTTCTGCTATAGAATAAATAAAATGGATGGCTTTTTTAACATCAATTACTTGCGCAGGGAAGATAGCTAGTTCAGATTCTCTATATTGAACCGCTGCTATTGCAAACCCTCTTTTCGCCAATTCTGAAAAAGTTGGTATATCATTGTACATTTCTTGTCTGTGCCACGCAGAGCCTGGTATAAATAAAACCAAAGGATATTTTTTATTATCTAACCAGTTTCGTTTATATGGTATTATTAATTGCAAATGCCTCTTACAATTTTCATATTCACAATACTCCACATCAGGTACGTATAGCCATTCTAAGTCTTTCTTTTCAACATTTAGCGTCTTTAACAACTGCTTTGCCATTATAAATCATTCTTCCTTTCAATATTATTTGATGTTTTCTCTGCACCGCCCCTTGTGAAAACACATTCATACTCGTATTTTTTCATATAAATGTCTCCAGTCAAATCTATTCATTATATATTGCTATTGGTAACTATTCAGCTATTCAAATAATTTAGTATAGGCTATAAAATTAATTTTCATAAACCCCTTTCTATTATTGTTAGTTTTTGATATTATATAGCCTGTCTTAAAAAACTAATGATAAGGTGGTGACTTCCGTGAGTGAAGGCAAAATAATTGAAATCTATAATCAAGGATTAACACAAGTCATGAGTGTTATTAGAGAACTTACTAATGAAATCAAGAGTTTAAATTCTCAAGTAGAAACACTATCGAAGGATAATAAAGCCCTTTCAAATCGTGTTAAATCACTAGAAAGCCAAGTTAATAAAAATAGTAATAACAGTAGTAAACCACCATCATCAGACGGTTTTAAAAAGAAAACTAAAAGTTTAAGAGTGAAGACAGATAAAAATCCCTGGTGGTCAAGAAGGTCATGAGGGAAAGACTCTTGAACTCAATGATAATCCTGACGAAATAATCATACACACAGTAGATAAGTGTGATATCTGCGGAACATCTTTACAGGATGTAAAATCGGAGAGAAATATTATCCGCCAAGTAGTTGATATACCAGAGATAGAAGTTAAAGTTGTTGAACATAGAGCAGAAATTAAAAAGTGTCCAAAATGTAGAAGAAAAAATACCGGTAAATTCCCAGAGGGAATAACCAATACAGTACAATATGGAGAAAAGATAAAGGCTGTATCTGTTTATTTAACTCAGTATCAATTGATTCCGTATAAACGTGGTGCAGAGTTAATTTCAGATTTATTTGATATAAATTTAAGTCAAGGATCAATGGTTAATTTTAATGAATCTTGTCATGAAAACTTGAAACCTATTGAGAAAAATATAAAAGCATCATTAATTAATTCTCAAGGTGCTGTACATTTTGATGAAACAGGTTTGGCTATAGATAAAAGCGTCAATGGTTACATGTTGCTTCAAACGAGAGATATACATATTATGAAGCACATGAAAAGCGTGGAAAAGAAGCTGTTGACTCTATAGGTATTTTACCTAATTTCATCGGAACAGCAGTCCATGACTGCTGGAAAACATATCTTCAATACACAGATTGTGATCACTCTCTGTGTAACGCCCATATTCTCAGAGAACTAAATGGTATCTCTGATCTAGAAAAAACAATCATGGGCTGAACCAATGAAAAATCTACTAATTGAGATAAAGAAAGAAGTAGATTTAAATTGGAATATTGCTAATGCTTTAACCTTAGATAAAATAGAAGCTTTCGAAAAAGATATACTCAAATCTTAGAAGATGGTTTCAAAGAAGATTATATTGCCAATAGTGAGTCTTATGCTAAAAAGAAAGCAAAGAAAAGTGCTAGCCTTAATTTATTAAATAGATTAAGTACTTATAGAGAACAGATACTTGCTTTCATGCATGACTTTGATATACCTTTTGATAATAATCTAGCAGAACGAGATCTGCGAATGGCTAAGGTTAAACAAAAAATCTCTGGAACCTTTAGAAGTGTTAGTGGCGCTAAAGCATTTACTCGTATTCGTGGATATGTATCCACGGTGCGAAAGCAAGGCATGAATGCACTTAAGTGTATAAACTCTACATTTACAGAAAATCCAGTTGATCCGACCTTGGCTTAGATAAGATTATTTAAGGGGTATTAAGGACTTTGATACCCCTATTTGTCATATCTAAAATTTTATCAAAAATAAAATTATATGCTATAGCTGAATAGTTACTGCTATTGTTATTTAACTAGATTATATATTATATGGGATATATTAACAATTAAAGCTTGTTTTATTTTCAACATTATTCTTAAACAGAGCCAAAATTAGATATATGCTTTCTGATAGTTTACAATTACTAAATATCGGGTTTATCATTAGCTTTGTTAACATAAATTTACGAGTAGATATATAGTGCTTAACATATTGGATAAAAACTAAATTTTTGTAAAAATGTATTGCATTGTTTTATGGTGAAAAGTATAATATACTAAACAATAAATAAAAGCTATGAAAGAGAAGAGTAGATATAGGTATACTTTCAGAGAGTTAGAGGTTGGTGAAAGTCTAACAGGTAGCTATATTGAACGCAGCTCTTGAGCTTCTTTTTGAACCTGCTTTAGTTTTTTCTAAGGTAAAAGTAGAGTAAGACGTTTCCTTACGTTAAAAAGGCACAGTATGATAGTACTGGTAGAGTGAGCAATAATTTGCTAATTAGGGTGGTACCGCGAATATAATCTTTCGTCCCTTTGTGGAGGAAAGATTTTTTTTCGGTACTTTTTTGTTGCGAAAAAATGTTTATCAAGGTAAAGCACTTATAAAAAGATTAACTAGCAAATTTACTCAGGCTAATAGGGAATGTAAGTTTTGGAAAGGAAACAGGCGGAAATTACTTTTAAAAGTAGGGCAATAGATTTATTAAATTTAAGGAGGGTATATTTATGAAAGCTTTGGAAATTAGAAACAGATTTATTGAATTCTTTGAGAGGAATAATCATCATGTGATTCCAGGAGCATCTTTGCTACCTGAAAATGATCCTAGTGTTTTATTTACAACTGCAGGTATGCACCCCTTAGTTCCATTTTTACTAGGTGAACCTCATCCCATGGGCAAAAAGGCTAGTAGACTATCAAAAATGTTTAAGAACAGACGATATTGATGAAGTTGGAGACGATATACATGTAACTTTCTTTGAAATGCTTGGCAATTGGTCCTTGGGAGATTACTTTAAAAAAGAAGCTATAGAATTGAGCTATGATTTTTTAATTAACCACTTAAAGCTTGATGTCAGTAGGTTGGCTGTTACTGTATTTGCAGGAGATGAAGATATTCCAAGAGATGTGGAAGCAGCAAAGGTCTGGGAAGGACTTGGTATAAAGAAAGAAAATATATATTATTGCGATAGAAGTAATAATTGGTGGGGCCCTGCTGGGGTCACTGGCCCCTGTGGACCAGATACAGAAATTTTCTATGATAGTCTTAAACCTAAATGTTCTGAAGATTGTGGTCCTTCTTGTGATTGCGGCAAGTACTGGGAGATATGGAATAATGTATTCATGGAATATAATAAAAATGAAGATGGTACGTATTCACCTTTAAAAAATAAGAACGTAGATACTGGACTTGGACTTGAAAGAATGACTGCAATCCTTGAGAATAAGGAAAGTGTATATGAAACCGAACTGTTCTCAGAGGTAATAAAAGAAATTCGCTCTTTAGCTACAAACCCTAATGAAACTAGCATACGTATTATAGCAGAGCATATAAGAGCTTCTTGTTTTCTGATAGTTGATGGAATTACTCCAGGAAATGTGGATCAAGGTTATGTTATTAGAAGGCTTATAAGAAGAACTTTAAGACATATGAAAAAAATAGGTATTAATCCAAAGGCAATAGAGAGTTTAATTTTAGCAACCATTGAAGGTCTTAAGGATATGTATGGTGAACTGGTTATTTATAAGGATATAATATTAAAGAATGTTATAGAAGAGATGAATAAATTTCAGAAGACTTTAGAAATGGGAGAGAGGAAATTTGATAAAGTAGTAGAAAGATGCAATGCTAACAAAATTAAAATTATTGATGGTAAGACTGTGTTTAATTTGTATGATACTTTTGGCTTTCCACCTGAGATTACAGCAGAATTAGCTAAAGAGAAAGGTTTAATGATTGATCTTACAGAATATGATATTTTATTTAAAGCTCATCAACAGTTATCTAGACAAGGTGCTGCAGATAAATTTAAAGGTGGATTAGCTGACAATACTCAAGAGACCACGGCACTTCATACCGCAACTCATATTTTACACAGAGCATTGCAAATAGTTTTAGGCGAACATGCACTGCAAAGAGGATCTAACATTACAAAAGAAAGGCTTAGGTTTGACTTCTCACACCCACAAAAACTGACAAAAGAAGAGCTTCAAAAAGTTGAGGACCTGGTAAATAAGGTTATCAATGAAGGACTTCCTGTAATATGTGAAGAAATGACTTTTGAAGAGGCAAAAGCATCCAATGCTAAAGGATTGTTTACTGACAAATACGGAAGTGTAGTTAAAGTATACTCTATAGGAGATTTTAGCAAGGAAATATGTGGTGGCCCACATGTGGAAAATACATCAAAGTTAGGTCAGTTTAAAATTGTTAAAGAGGAAAGTGCATCTGCTGGAGTTAGAAGAATAAAAGCTATATTAAAATATTAATTCTAATTGCTGGATTATATAGCATCTCCTTAATAACAAATTAATTTTAACAATATTCTTAAGCAAAGTCTAAATATATTAGCGTGTAACCTTACAAAAGTGGAAAATATTGTTGAATATCATGATGTGAACTGTTATAATTTTCATAATGTTATATGAGAATGTAAGTTCGGGAGGCGCAAAAAATGATTGATGAGAAGGTAGTTAACGAAAGCAATGAATTAGTTGAAAAATCAAAAATTGTTATGGTTGGAACTAATGGTGATGATGGTTATCCAAACATAAAAGCAATGATGAGATTAAAACACGAGGGATTAAAGCAATTTTGGTTGAGTACAAATACATCAACCAAAAGAGTAGAAGTATTAAAAAAAGATAATAAAACCTGTTTGTATTTTGTTGATGAAGATAACTTTGCTGGACTTATGCTAGTAGGAACTATTGAAATACTGCAGGATAGAGCTTCTAAGGAAATGCTATGGTCTGATGGTTGTGAGGTTTATTATCCATTAGGTATAGATGATCCGGATTATACAGTGCTACGCTTTAATACTGAGTATGGTAACTATTATAGACATTTAAAAAATGTAACATTTACGATAGAAGAGTTATAATCTAGATATATTTAATTAGATTACGACATATCTAAAATACTTTTGGCTATAGGATTAAGGAGAGTTTTTTATTAATGAACTCTCTTTTCTTACTGTTTATCAATCTTTTTTTCAATAGAGTCCACTTTTTCCTTTAATAGTGAGAGCTCTTCTTTGATCTCGTTGTTGGTTTCCTTCAGTTCTGTAGACAATGTGTTAAAGGAGTTTTCTTCTGACATTTGTTTTCTTGGTGATGCAGCTTTATATATTCCAGCTAGTGTGATTATTACTATACCTGCTATTGCTGAAACAACCATAATGGTAGCTGCTAAAAGTTTTATTGCCTTATCCATAGATACCTCCAATTAAATATTGTAATTTTATAATTAAATTCATATTCTTATTACTATAAATCTATTTTAATTATGATAATTTTATAACATTCAAAATAGAAAAATATAAATGCGAAGGATGATTATTATATGCATTATGAAATCACAGAAAAAGAACGAATAATTATTGTTCATGATTATATTGATGACAGTTTAGCAAGTAATATAATACAAAATATGCTTAAGCTCTTTAAAGATGATTCAACTAAGAAAATATATATATTAATAGACAGTCAGGGCGGAAAAGTTACATCAATAATGGCTATATACGATACAATACGCTACTTAAGTTGTGAGGTAGTAACTATTGCCTTAAAATATGCTTCTGGTTTAGTTGCTTTGCTTCTAGCTGCTGGAGATACGGGAAGAAGATATATCTGTAATAATAGTGAAATTAGCTTGTTTTTTGATTTTAAAACAAATGAAAGTGCCATTGATGAAATACTACAAGATAGCTCTAATAGAATTAATAATATAATTAATAAATTATTGAACTGCTTTTCTGAAAACACAGCCTTAGATATAGAAAAAGTTAGAGTGTTAAGTACTGTAGACACTAAATTGAGTATAAAAAATGTTTTAGAAGCTAGTTTAGCTGATAAGGTCATAGATATTTATATACCATTTGAATCCAAATTGAAATTTAGTTTTATGGAAAATTTATTTAGAGATAAATACTATGATAGGATTATAAAAGAACTTAAAGTCAATAAAGTAATTGATAGGTATTAAATTTCTAGAGGAAGAATGAAATTATAAATAAGTAAAATTAAATTAGGTTGAGAACTTATAGATATAAAGGCTGAAACTTAATTATTATTAATATTGAATATATTTAATTAGAAATGAGGGGGAAATTATGAAGTTAGATAAATTAATTGGCACTGGAGCTCAGGCTAAAGTTTATCTATATGAAGACTATGCTATAAAAGTGTTTGAGAGTAATTATGATAAAATCTCTGTGTTTTACGAGACTCTGATAGCTTCAATCATTGAAAATACAGCACTTCCAGTACCTAAAGTCTATGAAGTACTTAATATAAATAACCAACTGGCAATAAAGATGGACTACCTTAAAGGAGAGTCTTTAATGCAGTGTTTGCAAAATGATGCTGAAAATATACAAGCATATATAGATAAAATGGTTAAGATTCAAGTTTCTATTCATTCTAGAAACATAGTACTTCCTATAACACTAAGGGATAGGTTAAAAGAAAAGATAGAAGGAAATACAAAATTAAGTGAAAGTAAAAAGGATAAAGTTTTAAAACTTTTAAAAGACCTACCAGATGGAAATGAACTTTGCCATGGTGATTTTCATGGATATAACATTTTGTTAGATGGAGACAAGTATTCTATTATCGATTGGGTTGATGCTTCAGTAGGATGTTCCGATGGGGATGCTTGTAGAACGTATTTGTTATATAAGTTATATGGGTCAGAGTTAGCAGAAGTGTATCTTAATACTTATTGTAAAGAAACAGGTAAAAGCAAAGAACTCATCCTAGCATGGCTTCCAGTTTTGGCAGCTACACGATTAAGTGAGAATATTGAGAATGAAGAAGAAAAGTTAATGGCTATGATATAAATTCAGTTTAATTTTAATTTCGTAATAAGAATTAATTGATTAGAGCAGGAATAAATTAGTTAAGGGTGATTATTTTATGAGTAAGCACAATATAAGATTTCATTGTGAAAAGTGTGGGAAAGAGATCACTAATGATGAAACTAATCTTTACATTTATAAAGATATATCTGATGCACCTAAAAATATTCACGATATAATGGCTTTAATACTAAAGCAGGATCAGCACTTAAGTAAAAATTTTTGTTCCAATAAATGTTACAATCTATTTCTTTGGGAAGATAGGATATTAAGGAGTACTATGTACAATGTATTTGAAAATGAATCAATAAGTAAGCTATTGACACCACCTGAAGATTTTAAATCCGTAATTACTCTTCCAAAAGAAGAATTAGAAGCTATAGAAGGATATATAGAAAAGAAAATAGAGTATATTAAAGAGAATTTATAAAGAACTACTGAAAAATTGATAAGAGGTCTTTATAAAAGTAGAAGTCATGTATTAAAAAGTAGACTGTGTTAAAGTACCGTGTTGAAATTAAGCGGTTAGTCATCCGATGCTTAGATGAGCTTGCGCAAAGAATTAATATGATTTTGTCATATTCCATGGCTAAAACTGTAAACTCACTACGTTCGAACAGTACAGTTTCTTAACGCCATTCCATCTGAAAAAATCATTTAATTCTAGTTGCTCGCTCATATAGCATCTCCTTCTTAACCACTTAATTTCAACAACATTATTAAACATAGCCAAAAAGTAAAGCAAGCTTACTTTTATACATGACTTTTATTTGTAAATATTTGTTTTACAACATTTAGCTAGCTGCTATTATCTCTTTAATAAAGAAGTAATTGGTAATTATTATGGGGTAATATATAAAATGATGTTATAAATTGGCGATAACACTGCCAAGTGTATCAATTGGTGTAAAATGTCGAAATTCAGAGAAAAAGTAATTAATGGACAAGTATTTAGGGCTCACGATACCTTAGCTTTATATTGAAGAACAACTATATGATATTATTAGTCATGTCGCTGGAACAGAAAGCGACAAAGCACAGAAATTTAAATTTAGGTTTTAAACTAAGATTTAAAAATAAATTTAAAAAGTATGTTGACAAAGGAATCTTACGGTGGTAAGATAAATGAGCTGTCAGAAATACAGCGAAATAAACTTGGTCTTTGAAAATTAAACAGAGTAAAATAAACAAAGTCTAAAACTAGACTTAAACCAGCAATTCTTTTGAAAAAAGACTTACTAAGTAAGTAATCTATGATTAAACTTTAAATTGAGAGTTTGATCCTGGCTCAGGACGAACGCTGGCGGCGTGCCTAACACATGCAAGTCGAGCGGAGAAAGTTCTTCGGAACTTTCTTAGCGGCGGACGGGTGAGTAACACGTGGGTAACCTGCCTTATAGAGGGGGATAGCCTTCCGAAAGGAAGATTAATACCGCATAACATTTTCGTTTCGCATGAAATGAAAATCAAAGGAAACAATCCGCTATAAGATGGACCCGCGGCGCATTAGCTAGTTGGTGAGGTAACGGCTCGCAAGGCGACGATGCGTAGCCGACCTGAGAGGGTGATCGGCCACATTGGAACTGAGATACGGTCCAGACTCCTACGGGAGGCGACAGTGGGGAATATTGCACAATGGGGAAACCCTGATGCGGCAACGCCGCGTGAGTGATGAAGGCCTTCGGGTTGTAAAGCTCTGTCTTTGGGGACGATAATGACGGTACCCAAGGAGGAAGCCACGGCTAACTACGTGCCAGCGACCGCGGTAATACGTAGGTGGCAAGCGTTGTCCGGATTTACTGGGCGTAAAGGGGCGTAGGTGGATGTTTAAGTGGGATGTGAAATACACGGGCTTAACTTGGGTCTTTGCATTCCAAACTGGATATCTAGAGTGCAGGAGAGGAAAGTGGAATTCCTAGTGTAGCGGTGAAATGCGTAGAGATTAGGAAGAACACCAGTGGCGAAGGCGACTTTCTGGACTGTAACTGACACTGAGGCTCGAAAGCGTGGGGAGCAAACAGGATTAGATACCCTGGTAGTCCACGCCGTAAACGATGGATACTAGGTGTGGGGTTTCAACACCTCCGTGCCGCCGTTAACACAATAAGTATCCCGCCTGGGGAGTACGGTCGCAAGATTAAAACTCAAAGGAATTGACGGGGGCCCGCACAAGCAGCGGAGCATGTGGTTTAATTCGAAGCAACGCGAA
The DNA here is from genome assembly GCF_004015185.1 of Clostridium manihotivorum. GTDB lineage: Bacteria > Bacillota > Clostridia > Clostridiales > Clostridiaceae > Clostridium_AR > Clostridium_AR manihotivorum. Next base: position 2,907,489 of record NZ_CP025746.1, read on the forward strand.
GAACCTTACCTAGACTTGACATCTCCTGAATTACCCTTAACCGGGGAAGTCGGTACCTTTGGTATCGACAGGAAGACAGGTGGTGCATGGTTGTCGTCAGCTCGTGTCGTGAGATGTTGGGTTAAGTCCCGCAACGAGCGCAACCCTTATTGTTAGTTGCTACCATTTAGTTGAGCACTCTAGCGAGACTGCCCGGGTTAACCGGGAGGAAGGTGGGGATGACGTCAAATCATCATGCCCCTTATGTCTAGGGCTACACACGTGCTACAATGGCAAGTACAAAGAGACGCAAGACCGTGAGGTGGAGCAAATCTCAAAAACTTGTCCCAGTTCGGATTGTAGGCTGAAACTCGCCTACATGAAGCCGGAGTTGCTAGTAATCGCGAATCAGCATGTCGCGGTGAATACGTTCCCGGGCCTTGTACACCGCCCGTCACACCATGAGAGTTGGCAATACCCGAAGTCTGTGAGCTAACCCGTAAGGGGAGAGCGTGACCGAAGGTAGGGTCAGCGATTGGGGTGAAATCGTAACAAGGTAGCCGTGGGAGAACCTGCGGCTGGATCACCTCCTTTCTATGGAGAAATTATTAAGCACTGATGCATTTCAGGCTTAATATACACGAATTCTGGTTGTTATTTACTCTGTTTAATTTTGAGATACCAAGTATCTCAGATTGTTCTTTGAAAATTGCACATAAGTTAAAGTAAAGATATTTACTAATTCTTTGTAATATAACTACTGACAAACAATGCACGCTAGTATTGAAGTCAGTAATGAATTTGCGAACTATTACTTCTTAAAACTAACCATTTTATTAAGTAGTTCTACTAGTTCAACGCAAAATGCAATGACTAATAAGTACAAATACACACCAGTGTGAACAGTACATCTATAAGTCACACGCAGAATTTGCGAAGCAAATTCGGAGTGGCATTAGAATCAAGCAATACGAGGAAGCGACCGAACGAGGCGCGGAGCTTGTTTCAAACAAGTGAGCACCGCAGTGACCGAGCTGACGAAGTAGTGCGCAGATTATAATGACACGACATAGGTTAAGTTAGAAAGGGCGCATGGTGAATGCCTTGGCATCAAGAGCCGAAGAAGGACGTGACAAGCTGCGATAAGCTTTGGGTAGGCGCAAATAGCCTGTGATCCAAAGATCTCCGAATGAGGAAACTCACGTAGGTAACCCTACGTATCTTATAGTGAATACATAGCTATAGGAGGGTAAACCTAGGGAACTGAAACATCTAAGTACCTAGAGGAAGAGAAAGAAAAATCGATTCCGTCAGTAGCGGCGAGCGAAATCGGAAGAGCCCAAACCAAAGATTTATCTTTGGGGTTGCGGACAGAACATAAGGTGAAGTTATTATTAATTGAAGATATCTGGAAAGATATACCGTAGAAGGTAATAGTCCTGTAAGTGAAAATAATAATAAACTAGTTCTGCTCCAGAGTACCACGAGACACGTGAAACCTTGTGGGAAGCAGGGAGGACCACCTCCAAAGGCTAAATACTACTTGATGACCGATAGTGAAGAAGTACCGTGAGGGAAAGGTGAAAAGAACCCCGGGAGGGGGAGTGAAATAGAACCTGAAACCGTGTGCCTACAACCGATCAGAGCACCATATGTGTGTGATGATGTGCTTTTGTAGAACGAGCCAACGAGTTACGGTATGTAGCGAGGTTAAGTACTTAAGGTACGGAGCCGAAGGGAAACCGAGTCTGAATAGGGCGAATAGTTGCATGCCGTAGACCCGAAACCGGGTGACCTATCCATGGCCAGGTTGAAGCGAAGGTAAAACTTCGTGGAGGACCGAACCACGTTGGTGTTGAAAAACCATGGGATGAGCTGTGGATAGCGGAGAAATTCCAATCGAACTCGGAGATAGCTGGTTCTCCCCGAAATAGCTTTAGGGCTAGCGTCGGATATGACTAATGGAGGTAGAGCACTGAATGGGCTAGGGGGCATATCGCTTACTGAACCTTATCAAACTCCGAATGCCATATAGTATTAGTCCGGCAGTCAGACTGCGAATGATAAGATCCGTAGTCAAAGGGAAACAGCCCAGATCGTCAGCTAAGGTCCCAAAGTATAAGTTAAGTGGAAAGGATGTGGGATTTCTAAGACAACTAGGATGTTGGCTTAGAAGCAGCCACTCATTAAAAGAGTGCGTAATAGCTCACTAGTCGAGAGATCCTGCGCCGAAGATGTTCGGGGCTCAAACTTATCACCGAAGCTACGGCTAGTAGATTATTCTACTGGGGTAGGGGAGCGTCGTAATCGGGCTGAAGTCGTACCGTAAGGAGCGGTGGACTGATTACGAGTGAGTATGTTGGCATTAGTAGCGAGAACTAGGTGAGAATCCTAGTGGCCGAAAACCTAAGGTTTCCTCAGGAAGGCTCGTCCGCTGAGGGTTAGTCGGGACCTAAGCCGAGGCCGAAAGGCGTAGGTGATGGACAATCGGTTGATATTCCGATACCACTGCAAATCGTTATTACCGATGGAGTGACGCAGGAAGATAGAGTGTGCTAGCTATTGGATGCTAGTCTAAGCACTTAGACATGCAAGTAGGCAAATCCGCTTGCTAAGTTAAGGTGTGATGGGGAAGGCCCTTGTGGCTGAAGTACTTGATTCTACAGCCGCCAAGAAAAGCTTCTAGGGAGAAATGTAGTGCCCGTACCGCAAACCGACACAGGTAGGTGAGGAGAGAATCCTAAGGCCGGCGGAAGAATTACAGTTAAGGAACTCGGCAAATTGACCCCGTAACTTCGGGAGAAGGGGTGCCTACGAGAGTAGGTCGCAGAGAATAGGCCCAAGCAACTGTTTAGCAAAAACACAGGTCTCTGCTAAAGCGAAAGCTGATGTATAGGGGCTGACGCCTGCCCGGTGCTGGAAGGTTAAGGGGAATCGTTAGCGGTAACGCGAAGCGGTGAACTTAAGCCCCAGTAAACGGCGGCCGTAACTATAACGGTCCTAAGGTAGCGAAATTCCTTGTCAGGTAAGTTCTGACCCGCACGAATGGCGTAATGACTTGGGCACTGTCTCAACTGTAAATCCGGCGAAGTTGTAGTGCAAGTGAAGATGCTTGCTACCCGCGATTGGACGGAAAGACCCCGTAGAGCTTTACTGTAGCTTAGCATTGAGTTTCGGTATTGTCTGTACAGGATAGGTGGGAGACTGGGAAACATCCTCGTTAGGGGATGTGGAGTCGACCTTGGGATACCACCCTGACAGTACTGGGATTCTAACCGGGCACCATGAAGCTGGTGACGGGACATTGTTAGGTGGGCAGTTTGACTGGGGCGGTCGCCTCCAAAAAAGTAACGGAGGCGCCCAAAGGTTCCCTCAGAACGGTCGGAAATCGTTCGTAGAGTGCAAAGGCAGAAGGGAGCCTGACTGCGACACTTACAAGTGGAGCAGGGACGAAAGTCGGGCTTAGTGATCCGGTGGTACCTCGTGGGAGGGCCATCGCTCAACGGATAAAAGCTACCTCGGGGATAACAGGCTGATCTCCCCCAAGAGTCCACATCGACGGGGAGGTTTGGCACCTCGATGTCGGCTCGTCGCATCCTGGGGCTGAAGTAGGTCCCAAGGGTTGGGCTGTTCGCCCATTAAAGCGGCACGCGAGCTGGGTTCAGAACGTCGTGAGACAGTTCGGTCCCTATCCGTCGCGGGCGTAGGAAATTTGAGAGGAGCTGTCCTTAGTACGAGAGGACCGGGATGGACTGACCTCTGGTGCACCAGTTGTTCCGCCAGGAGCATAGCTGGGTAGCTACGTCGGGAAGGGATAAACGCTGAAGGCATCTAAGCGTGAAGCCCACCTCAAGATTAGATTTCCCATAGCGTAAGCTAGTAAGATCCCTTGAAGAACACGAGGTTGATAGGTCGGAGGTGTAAGCATGGTAACATGTTCAGCTGACCGATACTAATAGATCGAGGGCTTAACCAAAACAATATTACAAAGTAAACTTAAGTGCAATTTTGAAAGAATAATCTTTCAATATCTAGTGATGATGCGTTCATGGGTTACACCCGTACCCATACCGAACACGAAGGTTAAGACATGAACGGCTGATGGTACTGCATGGGCGACTGTGTGGGAGAGTAAGTGGTCGCTAGGTGAATAAAATACCTTGATGGTATAAAAAAGACTTCACATTTTGTGAAGTCTTTTTTGCGTTTAAAACGGGACACGGGGACGGAGCTTTTGTCCCAAAATACAAACCATATCTCTAAGAAGAATATTATTATAATTTACTGAAGAAGGTCGCTTCAGAGACTTTTTATATTGATGGCTTAAAAATGTATTATTGATATGTTTTTAATACAAAATTTTAAATGATTTAAACTACAATTTTCATAATTTAAATCATAGAATTATCAGCGAAAAGAATTTGAATATATGGGGACTGAATTATCCTACAAAGATATCATCATTATTAGAATCATTCTTTTTATCATTGTTGTTATTAGAAGGTTTAACATCTGTTTGAATAAATTGTTTTTGAGCTGCTACAGTTAGTAGTAAACAGCCTACACCTGTGATAAAGTTTCCAAGTACATTTATCTCATCAGCAGTTTTATCTTTGGAAATAGCAATAACTATTGCATTTGTTAAAACAATTGCATCTTCTGGCGTAAGATTATCAAATATGGTCATTATCTCACCTACTGAAACTTATTTATAGTAATACTAATATGATGATTATTATTAAATTATGAGTTCAATAGTTTATATAAAGTTCAGTTACTTCTACTGAAATAAATAATAATATACTTTGCCATATTGTAAGATTAGTATAGCGTTACTAACTCAACTACTAATTTATACGTGCATGAAAATATCTTCAAAAGCCTGGATTTTATAACAAGTATAAATTAAGTTTTAATAAAGGTTTCCTATACTACAAAAATATTTGGCAAGAATGTTTTACAGTTGAAGTTATATGTAATTAAGCATATAAAGCTTTAATAAATGTAGTTCTTATATATTATTTATTAGCAATATGTCTATATGTAAACAAGCACATCTGCAGTTATATAACATAGTATAATTGTGTAAAATTACAAAAGGAAGGAAAACTATGTATAATTACAATTGGAATTATCCAAGTCCTTATTTTCCAAATATGCCTGTATACAATCCATACAATATTAACTATGGGTATTACATGTATCCTTATTATTTCTATAATGTACCTCCATATAATCAATATCATCCACATCATTCATATCAAAGGCAGTTTGAGCAGCCTAACTATGAATTTCCACAAGATGACTTTTCTTATGGCTACAGATCAGATCTACAGCAGCAAGTACCTGGTGGTACTATGAATCCTGGAATGGCAATAAAAGACAACGGGCCACAACCATTCACTATTAATATTAATGAAGCAACTAAGCAAAATAATACCTTCAGAACTGCTTTATGGACAGGAAGACACTTGCAAGTTACCTTGATGAGTATTAATGTTGGTGACGATATAGGTTTAGAAATTCATCCTAATGTTGATCAGTTCTTAAGGATTGAACAGGGACAAGGAATGGTTAGAATGGGAAAAACTAAGGATAGAATGGACTTTCAAGCAATGGTATCAGATGACTTTGCAATCATGATTCCTGCAGGTACCTGGCATAATGTTATAAATACAGGAAGTATGCCTCTAAAAGTATATTCTATATATGCTCCTCCTCAACATCCTAAAGGAACAGTGCATCCAACAAAAGCAAATGCGCAAGCCGCCGAAAAGAATAAAGGATAAGTTTTCGTATAAGTAAGCTAATGGGCAGCTTTTCATAGATGTATCACTTCATGCAAAAATTTATATTTTCAAATTTTCCTCTGAGAACCTAGAGAAGTTTTTGAAGATAGATTTCTTATTGAAGTGCTACATCTTTATTATTGAATATTTAATAGCAAGTATAAAATTGCCATAACTCCAGAATATATGATAAAATATTAACAAATAAGCTTTGACTATTAAAAAATATTACTTCTGGGGTGATTTATATTAAAAAGTTATATAGAAATATTATATTAGTACTTTCATTATTTGCAGTTTCATTGATATTTTACTTTCTTCAAATCTACATATTTCATGATCAGAGAGACACAGCTTTTTATCTCTTACAGGATTTAGCTTTCGTTCCTTTACAAGTTATAATCGTAACTATTTTAATAGATCAAATTGTCAAGTACAAAGAACAACAGGATAATTTTAAGAAAATTAGTGTGGTAATAGGAGCTTTTTTCACTGAAACAGGGGTAAATGCAATTAGGAATCTATCAGTCTTTAACCTGAATTTTCATGAAATAAGTAAAAATCTTAGTGTAGGGGATAGCTGGACAGATAAGGATTATAATAATGCTGTTAAAGAATTTAGGGAGTCAAATATTATAATAGATAGCAAAGCAAGTGATTTAAAGTTATTAAAGAAATTTATATTTTCCAATAGACAAAACATACTTACAATGTTTGAAAATAAAACACTATTAGAGCACAATAATTTTACAGATATGCTTTGGTCACTATATCATATCTATGATGAACTTAATTTTAGAGATAACTTATATGAGCTTGAAGAAGAAGATTTTATGCATCTATCTATAGATATTAAAAGGTGCTATCAGTTAATGGTGGTTGAATGGCTAAATTACATGAGTCATTTGAAAAAGGAATATCCATTTTTATATTCATTGGCTGTAAGGAAAAATCCATTTTCAAATAAAGCTTTGGCGGAAAATAAACTTTTATAGAGTAAGTTATTATACAATAAGTTTAGATGTCTGTGCAAACTATATTGAGTTGATAGGAGAAAAATGAAATCTAATTATAAAGTTAAGCAGATTACGAAATTATATGAGAGTTGCGATATATGTGGACTGCCAGTTATAAACTGTATTTGTAGTTCAGTGAAAAAAGTAAATACAAAGGCAAAGTTATGGATACTTTCAGTAGAAAGAGAGTTCTACAGACCTTCTAATACAGCTAGAATTTTAAAATTAGCTAATCCAGAAGCAACTGAAATATTTCACTGGGAAAGATCTAATACTCCTAAAGAGTTAATTGAAAAAATTGAAAGTGGCATATACGATGTTTATCTTCTATTTCCTCAAGAAGAAGAAAGCAGCACAATTGTTGACTTTAATAATAAAGGTATAAGCAAGATTCCGGCTTTTATATTAGTGGATGGAACTTGGAAAGAAGCAAAAAGGATAATTAGGAGAAGTGAGTATCTTAAAGCTATTCCAAGAATTACATTGAAAGCGGATTATAAATCAAAGTACACTCTTAGAAAAGGAGTATTTGATGGTAATCTATGTACTATGGAAGCGGCCATTGAAGTTATTAAGCTAAATAAAGAATTTGAGGAAGCGATGGTATTGACAGAGGATTTTAATCTGTTTTTGGATAATTTTAAAGCAAGTATATATGGACATAAAGTAGAGAAGAAATAGTTTAAGAGATGTTTAACTTAGAAAAGTAATATTAGTTAATTATATTCTTTACTATATTTGAAAGTATAGAACTTTTTTTGCTGTACTTAACAGACTTAGGAAGAGGGATTATATGAAGAAAAGAAAAATTGGTATTGTAATACTTTTAATAATACTAATTATTTTAGGTTATAACTTATGGTGGTATATAAATGACACTAGACTGGACATTTACACTATGACGAATGATGGTCGTTCGATTAGTAAAGATAATTGTGAGTATGTAGTTAGAGATATTACTGATAATAAAGCTATGGGGAAAAAGATAGGCAAAGCAAGCTATAATGGTGGCAAGTTTTACATATTCGAGAAAAAAGGTAAAGATAAAAATGACTGCATCATTATTATGGGTGTAGCTGATGGCATAGCAGAGGAATTTGTTAATAAATCTACATCAATCACTAATAGATAGAATATTATTATAAACTATTCTTAAGAATAATTTTATTTTAATAGGAGTTATTGTAATGAATAATATAGAAATAATTGAAATTCATAAGATGAACGATGTTTATTTAGAAGGATTATCGTCACTGCTAATAGATGTAGTTGACAATGGTGCATCAGTGGGATTTTTATCGCCACTAATCTTGGAAGATGCAAAGAGTTATTGGAAGGAAGTACTTCAAAATAAGGGCGTGATACTTTGGGTAGCAGTAATTGCAGGACATATAGTAGGGGCTATTCAGCTGTACTTATGTCAAAAGCAAAATGGTAAGCACCGTGGAGAGATAGCTAAACTCATAGTTCACTCAAAGGCAAGAAGAATGGGTATTGGAAAAGACTTAATAAAGCTTGCAGAAGAAAGAGCAAGAAAAGAAGGCCTTAAATTATTGACTCTAGATACAAGAGGCGGAGATGTATCTAATCTTTTGTATAAAGCAAGAGGTTATATAGAAGCAGGTAGAATACCTAAATATGCTCAGTCCTCAAATGGCGAGCTGCATGAAACTGTTTTGTACTATAAGATGATTTAGCTATTATTGTGTTATATCCTTTATTGGAGATTGCCAATCATACGCATATTATGGTTACGCTGCTGATAGGCTGTGAAATAGAACTTTATGCCACAAGAAAGTAAGTAACTATTACAAAAGAAATAGACATTAATATTCATAAAAAACTCACTGAGTAAAATAGTTTCAGTGAGTATTAATTATAGATTTATTTTATTTATGATGAAATAGCTAAGCTATTTGCACTTATGGTAGCTCCAGAGGTATCCTGTAGATATTCTGTAAATGCTTTAACTACTTTAGGATCAAACTGGGTTCCAGCGTTATGTTTAAGCTGAGCTACTGCAAAGCTTATACTATGTCCCTTCCTATAAATTCTATCAGAAGTCATAGCATCATAGGAATCAGCAACAGCAATTATTGCGGCACATTGAGGAATCTCTTTTTCTTTAAGGCCAAGAGGATAGCCTTTTCCATCATATCTTTCGTGATGATACAAAATCATATCTAGTATCTTACGCTCATTAAAACTATCTATAAGTTTTAAGCTATTATACCCTATGGTAGGATGTTGCTTAATTAATTCATATTCGTCATCTGTCAGTTTACCAGGTTTATTTAATATGTTATCTGATATACCTATCTTACCAATGTCGTGAAGCAAAGCACCAACATAAATAGTCTCACAGTCGATTTTTGAGTACTTAAGTTTCTCAGCAATTACCTTTGAATACATCGCAACATTTTTTGAATGTGAAGCTGTATAAGGATCTTTTGATTCAAGGGTTTTTGCTAAGGTCATAATAAAATCTAAGGTAGCTTTTTGATGCTTAGAATGAAGTTTAATTAGATAAGTTATTATAAAGGCAATAAGAAAGTAAGACAACCAATTTGAAATGAAAAATATCGCAAAATGAACATATCCTCCATTAGGCATAGGGTGTTTTAGGTCAGTATTCATATGAGTAAAATAAGCCGTAACAGATGCTGTGGCTAAGCTTATTAGTGCATGTTGATATAAATTAAACAGTGAAATACCTGAAGTTATCATAATTAGTACAAAAATAGGATTCGGATGATTATTAGAATCATATTTTTCTACAATTATAGCAGCTATAAATGTTAAGACAGTAATGTAGCGAAATACTAAAGAATACTTTTCAAAGATGCTCCAACTAATTTTGTTACTTATACCTTGTAATTTCATAAAAAACTCCTTTTATCATAAGTTAATGTAAGATGCTTTCCTTAGTTAGCAGTAAGTACTATTATTAGCACAGATAAATTATATAGTTTGATTATGGTGTAATTATAAAACTAATATGTGATTTTCATGTGAGAAGCTACTTGGAAAGTTATGTTAATATATTTGTAACCGTGACGTAATTTATAATTCATCTATTATTAATCTTTTCCAGGTAAGATGTCTATAATTAGTTATTATCAATAAAATTATTCTTTTAGCGTCAAATCGTTAGTAATAGTATTTCTATAATTATCTATTAGAAGGAGAGAAAGATGAATTTAGATTTTATTTATATTTTAAAAGCTATAATCGTTGCTATCGTAGAAGGTATTACGGAGTTTCTACCAGTATCTTCTACAGGCCATATGGTATTTGTAGGTGAACTTATAGGATTTGGTGGAACAGACTTTACTAAGATGTTTGAAGTTGTTATTCAACTAGGTGCGATCTTAGCTGTTGTAGTTCTTTATTGGAAAAAGCTTTGGAAAAATCTTATTGATTTATTTTCATTAAATAAAAAAGCTATTAACTTCTGGGTAGTTATATTAATTGCCACAATACCTTTCGGAACTTTTGGATTAAAATTTAATAAGTTTATTGAAAATAATTTTTTTACTACAAAGACTGTAATTGTAGGTTTCATTGTGGGGGGAGTTCTTTTATTAATTGCTGAAAGCTATCGTAATAAGAAACAAGCAAACTTTAAGAAGGACGTAAGTGACATATCTTATATTCAGGCTATAGTAATTGGAATATTTCAATGCTTAGCATTATGGCAAGGGATGTCTAGAAGTGCATCAACTATAATAGGAGGTTGGGTTTCTGGCATAGCTACTCCTGTGGCTGCAGAGCTATCCTTCTTTTTAGCAATTCCAGTTATGGTAGGGGCATCAGGTTTAGAATTATTTAAATTTAACTACTCAGCAATAACAACAACAGAATTAGTAGCACTTCTTATAGGTTTTATAGTAGCTTTCTTAGTTGCATTAGTTGTAGTAGAAAAGTTTATAGCGTATCTACAGAAGAAACCTATGAAAGCTTTTAGTGTATATAGAATAGTTTTAGGAGTTGCTCTAGCTATTAAAATTTTCGTTTTTTAAAAATTATAATTAAAATAGATTAATATTTAGTGCTAGAGAATAGTTATATAAATGTAAGTAGCTTGAATAAAATGATAGTATATATATAAAATTATTTAACAGTAAATTATAAAAAAAGTAGTTATAATCGTCCGACTAAAGAATAACTATTGAGTTTTGTGAAGTATATTTTTAGTCACAAATACTAATACTATACATATAATAATTATGGTTAGATTTGTGTTTAAGGAGTTTTAAACTATGATGTTAGATGTTGAAATATTAAAGCTAATGGATGATATAAGCAATATAAAGGATTTTGATGATTCCTATAGTTTTTTAACGATGCTTGAAGAAGATTCTAGATTCACTCAGGTAAGCTCATTAAAATATTTCTACAAAGGATATATGATTGAAAATATGTTACAGGTATATTCAGAAGTTTATGTTCAAAAGTTGAAGTTTATTAATACATTAGAAATTACTTCTGCTCCAAAGTTTATTGATTATATTAAATGTGGACAAGGAGAAAGTTTCATAATAACATTTCTACCAGGCTGTGAAGATTCATTGCCATTACCTTATTCACAGTTTAGTGAGAATGTAACTGATGTAGCAAAGAAGATATTTTTAGATGATATGAGAAAGTTATCCACATATAAGGTAATACATTCATATGCAGCGAAGGATTATAATTACTGGACAGTAAGATCTAAGGATGGTCATATTTTACTTAAGGATTGGGAGTGTCTTTCTAGAATCGAAAACGATACTGAGTTACAGGAAATGATAAAAAGTATTGAAGAAAAGTTGTATAATAATGTTAAAATTTGAAATAATATATTGACAAAGTAATTTTATAGTACTAAAATTGGTAATAACAAAAACGATGAAGAGGACTAGTAAATAAATTACTGTTAAAAGAGAGAGAAACTCATTGGCTGAAAGGTTTCTTAAACAAGTATTATTGAAAACCACCTCTAAGTTGACTGCTGAACTTTGGCATCTAATATGCTAATAGTAGGTAGCTCCGTATGCTTGCGTTAAAAGTATTGAGTGATAGTAGCAAATATTATGAATAGTATTTTATAGTTCATATTATAAATAGCAATAATGCGTAAATAGACAGAATTTAAGCTAAGTTGTGCTACTGTAATTTGGGTGGAATCGCGATTATACTCGTCCCTTATTTGGGACGAGTTTTTTTATTGCATAGGAAATATAAAATTTTCTACTAGCTAAACCTAATAATTTCAAGGCTTATAACAGCTATTTATGGGAAACAGTAAAAAAAATTATGTAGCTTGCCAGAATTTCTTCATATAAGTTCAGAAAAGGCAAATGCGCAACAAAAGCTCATGAATACTAAGCTGTCATAAAAGCATAATATCTTAAACATAAAAGAATATTTAAAAACTATGAAGAGGACGAGTAGATAGTTTACTGTTAAAAGAGAGAAAGACTCACCGGCTGAAAGGTCTTTTAAACAAGCATTATCGAAAACCACCTCTGAGTTGATTGCTGAAATTAAGTAGGCAATTCCGCAATTCTGCGTTAATGATTTTGAGTGATAGTAGTAAGAGCTAACTTTTTAGAAACTATAATTACAATACTGATGATTATTTATTAGATGTTGTATATCTTGATTTCTAATTGTTATTGCTTTAAGATTAACCACTTCAATTTTAAAACTATTTTCAAAAGTTCTCTGTTTTCAGAGAGTTGGTTTTGAAAATGCAAGTTTTGAATGAAGGAGTCGATCTATACTAAAAGTAAACTACTATAATTTGGGTGGAATCGCGAGTAACTCGTCCCTTATTTGGGGCGAGTTTTATTTTTGTGTGCCCAGCATGGGCAACAACTTGGCGGTGAAAGTCCGCTGTGGGCTTGGTAGTGGGAACCACTAGCTAAGGGCAAGGGTGTCCATCGTGAGGTGGAATCTGAAGGAAGCCTAAGGCAAAGTCTCGGTCTGAGGGATACGAACTACATATAAGGCTTACTAGGAACGGACGAGTTTGCAAAACAAAACGAAGTCCAACACTATCCGAATTTCTAGGAGTAAATGTAGCAGATATATGAGATGAAGGTTGTTGTTCTTACCTGGGGAGGTCTGATAGATACATCGCTTACAAAGATGAATTTCTAGGGCGATAACCTACATAGCGATATGTAACTGAACTATCAGAAGTCAGCAGAAGTCATAGTAACTCCGCTAATCGCGATAGCGGATGAAGGACTGAACTTTAAGGAGGTTTTCAAGTTTGAAAGTTTCGAAGAATACTCAAAGATTGCAGAAAACTAAATATTTAGGCTCTAGTGCCCAAGATAGAGTGGAACTCGAAGATAAGCAAAGAGTGCATAGAGAATTCTCGGCAACTCCAAAGGAGAAAATCAGTGGATTTGAATATGGCTCACTAGAAAGGATATTATCCAAGGATAATATGAACTTGGCTCTTAAAAGAGTAATATCTAATAAAGGTAGCCACGGCGTGGACGGAATGCCAGTTTATGAACTTAAACAATTTCTGAAAACAAACTGGATATCTATTAGAGAGAATATTCTTAATGGTGAGTATAGACCAATGCCAGTTAGAAGAGTAGAAATACCAAAACCTAATGGTGGAACTAGACTCTTAGGTATACCTACAGTTTTGGATAGACTTATCCAACAAGCTATTGCTCAAGAATTAAATAGTATTTATGATAGAAGATTTTCTGAAAGTAGCTTTGGTTTCCGCCCTCAAAGAGGAGCTAAAGATGCAATTAAGAAAGCAGAGCAGTATATCAATGAAGGCTATAGGTGGGTTGTTGATATGGACTTAGAGAAATTCTTTGATAAGGTCAACCATGATATATTAATGTATAAATTATCAAGAAGCATTAAGGATAAGAGAGTATTATCACTAATAAGGAAATACCTTCAGTCAGGAATAATGATAAATGGTGTAGTGGTCAGAAATGAAGAAGGAACTCCTCAAGGAGGACCGTTGAGTCCACTCTTATCTAACATAATGCTAGATGAACTAGATAAAGAGTTAGAAATGAGAGGTCATAAATTCTGTCGCTATGCGGACGACTGTAATATCTATGGTAAGAGTGAGAGAGCAGGTAAAAGAGTTATGGAGAACATAACTGCATTTATTGAACGTAAACTCAAACTTAAAGTAAACAGAGAGAAAAGTGCAGTAGACAGACCTTGGAGAAGAAAATTCCTAGGATTCACACTGAACCTAATGTATGGAAAAGCATATGCATCTATATCAAAGCAATCATTAAATCGATATAAAGATAAAATTAAAGAGATACTATCTAGGTCAAAACCGATGACTTTGGAACAAAGGGTAGGAAAACTTAACCTAATTAATGTTGGGTGGATTAACTATTATGGAATAGCCAAATGCAAAGGAATAGTGGAGCACTTAGATATTTGGATAAGGAAAAGATTAAGAATGTGTATATGGAAACAGTGGAAGAAAGTTAGAACTAGATATAAAAACCTTAAGAAGCTGGGACTTGAACACTACCAAGCTATAAAGTTTGCCAATACCCGCAAAGGATACTGGCGAGTAGCAAATAGTGCAATTTTAAACACAACTCTTACAAATAAATTCTTCTCGGACTTAGGCTTAAAAAGCCTAACGCGTCAATATATTAAAATTCATTCAACTTAAAGAACCGCCGTGTACCAGACCGGTACGCACGGTGGTGTGAGAGGACGCTGAATAAAATAATTATTCAGCTCCTACTCGATTTAGAATAATAGAAGTATGGAAAAGTAAATTAAAACTTAAAAAGAGTGAGCACCAATTTTCTGTTTACCTTCGATGCTGAGAAATAGCATCGATGATATATAGCATTACCTAAGAACTGTTAAAAAACTCGCTAATGAAAATACCATTAGTGGTTTAAAAATAAATATGATTCTTATAGAAGGAGGATTATCATGTTAAAAGTATTATTAAAAGATGGAAGAATTGTTGATTCAAATGAAGAAGATGGAAGAAGGGCTTTAAGACATACCACAGCACATATTATGGCACAAGCAGTGAAACGTCTATATCCAGGTGCTAAGCTGACAATTGGACCAGCTACAGAAAATGGATTTTATTATGATTTTGATATGGAAGAATCACTTACTATAGATTCACTAAATGCTATAGAAGAGGAAATGAAAGCAATAATTAAAGAGGATTTGAAACTAGAAAGAAGTGTACTGCCAAGAGAAGAAGCTTTAAGGTTAATGATGGAAAAGGAAGAAGGTTACAAAGTTGAAATTATAAATGACTTACCAGTTGAAGAAGAATTAACTTTCTTTAAACAAGGAGATTTTATTGACTTATGTGCTGGACCCCATGTGCTTTCAACTTCCAAGGTCAAAGCCTTTAAGCTTTTATCTGTGGCTGGAGCCTACTGGCGTGGTGATGAAAAAAATAAGATGCTCCAAAGAATATATGGAACAGCCTTTGAGAAGAAGAGCGAGCTAGATAAATATCTAAATATGCTGGAAGAAGCTAAGAAAAGAGATCATAGAAAACTAGGTAAGGAACTAAAGTTATTTGCTTTGATGAATGAAGGTCCTGGATTTCCTTTCTTTCTTCCTAATGGGGTAATATTGAAAAATAATCTAATTGAATACTGGAGAGAGGTTCATAATAAATACGGTTATGAGGAAATTGAAACTCCGCTTATACTAAACAGAGAGCTTTGGCAGACATCAGGGCATTGGTATCATTATAAGGAAAATATGTACACATTGAAGATTGACGAAGAAGACTATGCAATAAAGCCAATGAACTGTCCAGGAGGAATGCTTGTATATAAGATGCAGACACATTCTTATAGAGATTTTCCTATAAGAGCAGCAGAGCTTGGAAGAGTTCATAGACACGAACTTTCAGGAGCCTTACATGGTTTAATGAGAGTAAGAGCCTTTACTCAGGATGATGCTCATATATTTATGCTTCCAGAGCAAATCAAAGATGAGATAAAAGGTGTAATAAAACTGATAGATGAAGTCTATGCTAGATTCGGTTTCAAGTACCATGTAGAACTATCTACAAGGCCAGAGGATTCTATGGGCGCAGATAGTGATTGGGAGATGGCAGAAAGGTCACTTCAAAGTGCACTAGAAGAAATAAATATGCCTTTTAAGATAAATCCTGGAGATGGTGCCTTTTATGGACCTAAGATAGACTTTCATTTGGAGGATAGTATCGGCAGAACATGGCAATGTGGAACAATTCAACTTGATTTTCAACTTCCTCAGAGGTTTGATCTTGAATATGTTGGTAGCGATGGAGAAAAGCATAAACCAGTTGTTATTCATAGAGTAGTTTTCGGAAGTCTTGAGAGATTTTTAGGCATACTTATAGAGCATCTTGAAGGAAAATTTCCCACTTGGCTTTCACCAGTTCAAGTAAAGGTACTTCCGATATCTGATCAAGTTAATGGATATTCAAGCAAAGTGGTAAAACGCTTAGAGGAAAATAATATAAGGGTTAAGTTAGATGATAGAGCAGAAAAGATAGGCTACAAGATAAGAGAAGCAAGAAATGAAAGAGTGCCTTACATTATTGTATTGGGAGAGAAAGAACAGAGTACAGGCAGCATAGCTTTAAGAAGCAGGAAAAATGGGGATGAAGGTGTCTTAGATTTAGAGAATTTTGTCTTGAGGCTAAAGGAAGAAATAGAACTTAAAGCCTTATAAAAGAGTGCTTTGGAGCTTTACGAGCAATTGAATAATATAAAGTGCAAGTTTTATTAAAAAGCTATTTATATGATAAAGGGGAAATAAAATGAAGGCAACGTTTGTATTATTGGCAAATAATGAATTAGAGAATATGGGAAGAAGAATAATGTTAGAAGCACATAAAAAGTCTAAACTTGGATTTGAGATGGCAAGGCTTCCACATCATATATCTCTTAAACAGCCATTTCATATAGAAAGTCTTGAAGAGATAGAGAATTATTTTGATGAATTTGTTAAAACACTGAAACCTATAAAGGTCATACTTAAGGAAGTCAAATGCTATCCTAGTAGTGTTTTTGGATACTCTTCAGGAGTAATGGTAATAGAAGCTGATAAGTCACAAGAACTTCAGTCACTTCATAAAAGGCTTAATGAAGAACTAGAAAAAATATTTGGTGAGTGTAAGGCGAATTTTGATGGAGATGAATATATATTTCATATGACTGTGGCAATTGGAGGAGGTTCTTTTGATAACTATGAAAAAGCTCTGAAGTTGTTGGATCAACAAGAATATGATATTGAAGTTATATTCAATGAACTTGGATTGCTATATTATGATGATGATAAAATTACTCCAGGGAGCTATTTTTGTTATAAGAGAGTTGCGATTGTATAGTTTTTACTAAATATAGCTATTATAGCTGCTACTAAACTTTGATATTGCTAGGTTAAATCAATAGAAAGATCATACTTCACTAGGGAAAAGAAAGCTTTTTTATTATACTTTATGGAAGTTTAGCCTTCATATGGACTTTTAGGCAGTAAAAAATAATGGAAAAACCTTTATTTATAGGTTTTTCCATTATATATTAATGTTCTATACAGTTATATAGAATATTAATATACCTTATCTCCATTGAATATGGAGTTTTTAACTACTACATAATCTACATTTCTTATAGCTTCTAGTTTGTTACCGCCTGCATAAGAGATTGAAGATTGAAGATCTTGTTCCATTTCTATTAAAGTATCCTTTAAAGGTCCCTTATATTCTACAAACATCTTTTTACCTTCAACATTTTTTCTTTCACCTTTTTGATATTCAGAAGCGGAACCAAAGTATTCTTTATATAGCTTTCCGTCCTTCTCTATAGTTATTCCAGGGGATTCTTCATGACCTGCGAAAAGTGAACCTATCATAACCATAGTTGCACCAAATCTTATTGATTTAGCTATATCTCCATGAGTACGTATCCCCCCATCAGCTATAACAGGCTTGCTAGCTGCCTTTGCACACCATCTTAATGCTGCTAACTGCCAGCCACCAGTACCAAAGCCAGTTTTAATCTTTGTGATACAAACTTTACCTGGTCCTATACCTACCTTCGTAGCATCTGCTCCAGCATTTTCTAGTTCTCTTACTGCTTCTGGAGTTCCTACATTACCTGCTATAACAAAGCTTTCTGGCAAGTGCTTCTTTATATGTTGAATCATAGCTATAACTGCATTTGAATGTCCATGAGCTATATCTATAGTTATATATTCCGGTACAAGGTTTTTAGCTGCTAGGTCTTCTACAAATTTATATTCATCGTCTTTTACGCCAACACTGATAGAGGCGAACAATCCGCGAGATTGCATATCCTTAATAAATTCTGATCTTTTTTCTGGTTCAAAACGATGCATTATGTAAAAATAACCATTTTCAGCTAAGTAAACAGAAATCTTTTCATCTATTATAGTCTGCATATTGGCAGGTACTACTGGTAACTTAAAGCTACGATTACCTAAAGTTACAGTGGTATCACACTCAGATCTGCTATTTACTATACATTTTGCTGGTATTAATTGAATATCTTCATAATCAAAAACATTTTCCATTGGTTACACCTCTAAACACGAATATTATTATTGTATTAGACAACAATGTTTGTCTAATTGTAGCTTACATTATTTTTGTCGAAATGTCAAAATTAATGTATTTATATGGTATATAATACTTCTATTTACAAAGCATGCGCGAAAATATTTATATTTATATAGTAAGCATAAAGTCTAATAATATTCTTTTTCTCTATTATTATTAGATTAGAAAAGTTGTATGTGATTTATATGCAATGAAGATTAAAGATGTATTACTTAATAGAGAAAAAGAGAAGAATTGTCGCCTGCCAGAATTTTTTTATTTAATTCAATTTTTTGTAAAAGTAGTATATAATTATATGAATAGCCCAAATTAAAAAATAAAAAAAATTATCATTATGGGGGGAGCATTATGGAAAGATGCTACGAGACCGAAAGACTTATATTAAAGGTGTTAGATGAAACTAACGCGGACATTGTATTGGATTATTATATAAGAAATAAGGACTTCTTAGAAGAGTGGGAGGCTACTAAAGGAGAAGGTTTTTATACTTTAGAAAGGCATGCTAAGATACTAAGAAGTGAGCTGGATAATATAAATAAGAAAAATATGTTTAGAATGTGGATATTTAAAAAGGATGATGAAGAAAAAGTTATAGGAACCTTTGGTTTTTCAAGCATTGTAAAAGGTGCTTTTTGGTCCTGTTATCTTGGATATAAACTTGATGGAGAAGAGATTAATAATGGATATATGACTGAAGCTTTAAAAAAAGGCATTGATATTATGTTTAATGAATTTGGACTTCATAGGATAGAAGCAAATATTATGCCTAAGAATAAAAGGTCTAGAAGAGTACTTGAAAAGCTTGGTTTCTATGATGAAGGACTAGCTTATAAATATTTGAAAATCAATGGAAAGTGGGAAGATCATATACATATGGTTTTGCTTAATGAGGAGTTATAGACATTAATAGGTATTTTTAAATGTAATGTCAACAACTAGTTGATTTCACCATAAGGATTAAAAATCTACTGAGTATACCAATGTGAAGATGATGCTACGGTGCTTTAACAAGGAAGGTGATTAAAATAAAAGTGAACAGGTTTTTAAGGTTAATCATATGGATATCTATTTGCTCTATCATTTTATACTATTTATTACAAAAAGTTTTACTCTTATTTGGTATGACATTTAGACCATGGATCGGAGATTTTTTACTCATAACAAAATCTGTTCTAATAATTACACTGCTTATTCTAATAATAAGAAGATTGAAATTTAAACATAACTGGGCAAACACACTAAAAGGACTTTTGGGAGTAGTATTAATTATAGGTATTATAATAGTTACTACACTTATTTTTGCTTTTTCTCATCAGCCAGAACATGTGGTATATAGAAATGATAAAAAACTGGTGGCAACTGTTGATTCATATTTGGATGTATATGTTTATTTCTATCCTTATAGAAATTGGTTTGTAATGGGGAAAGATTTACAAATGAGAGAATGGTACGGAAATGGAGGATATGATCCATTTAACATGCCAACAGGGGAGAAAGCGCCCATACCTAATAAAGTTGATTATTATAATAAATAGGTTCTAAATATGTAGATGAATTTGCATCTATAGGTTATTAAAGTGAAGGGCTGAAATTAAATCATACATAAGCAATTAATTAAAAAATAATCTGAAACAAAGGATATTTCAATAATAATATATTTGAAATATCAATATAGGATACATATAAATTAAATCAAATCAGTTGACAGGCGAGTAGACGAGATATTATAGGGAGGTATATTAATATGAGTGAAGAGAATAAAAAAGACAATAAACATAAAAATAGCAAGTTCGGTATTTTTTATTATAATCCTGATGATCCTAGAGGAACTGTAGATAGAAAGAATGGTAAAGGAGTCACAATAAACTTTGCAAGTAAAGAGGGTAGGCGCCTATTTCTCTATTTGATGATTCCTGCCATTATGATGATTATAATCTGTTTATTAATAGGTGTGCTAGCTGGTGGTAAGTAGAAACACACATTTTTTGAATACATTCGTATATACTAAAAAAATCATGCATATAGATTGAAGTTTTATAAAATAAATTTATAATAGGGCTTATTTTATAAACTAACTATTTATGCATGATTTTTTGTTAAGTAGTAAATAGGATATTTTTATATTAAGTAGTTGCAGTAGTTCTCCTTGAATACAATCTAAAGGCAACTTCTTCTAAAAATGAAAATAAGCTTGTTGTAATTAAGTATAAACCTATAGCGATAGGAACCTTGAAGGCTATTAAAGCACTTATGAGACTGGAAATTATTATATTTACTTTGCTTACTTTAGCCTGAGCTGTTATTCTTAAAAACGGAATGTATGGTATTATGTTTGGCATAAGCACTGATATCATGTAAAATACCGGTATAACGAAGAAGCTATCTGCCATTTTGAGACTAGCTACCCAGGGAACTAGTACTGTTCCAGCATTCATAGGCAGCTTTAATATGACCTGATATAAAGCAAATACTATTGGTAGCTGAAGGAAGGTAGTTAGACAACCAAGCATTCCTTTAGCATTCTGTTGATAATATTTTTGAGTTTCCAGTTCTAGCTGCTTCTTATTATTTTTATACTTTTCCTGTATATCCTTTAGGCCTTCTGAAAGCTTCTGTTGATCTTGAAGTCCTTTCTTTTGCTTAAAGGATAAAGGAACTAAAGATAGTCTTACGGTTAATGTTAAAAGTATAATGGCTATGCCTAGATCTCCTGTCATGTTAAAAAGATAATTAAGGGATGCGTTTAATATATCTGAAATGATGTTCATAATTTTCCTCCTAAATTTAAAGTTTTATTAAGAAACATCATTTCATTAAAAGTGTACGCAATAGCGCCAAATATCATATTTTTCAAAGGAAAAATAGTTGCTTATTATCATAAACCTTGAGTAATCGAGAGCTTTAATATAAAGTCTCTTAACCAAAGTGTATGTAACTCTTTTTACTGTATAGAAAAATATAAAATTTTTTAAAAGGCTAAACCTAGAAATATCAAGGATTTAGAATAGCTATTTAGGGTAAACAGTAAAAAATAGAATTATGTCGCCTGCCAGATTTTCCTCATATACATTCGGAAAGGCAGATGCGCAAAAAAAAGCTCACTGAAGAAGTTCGCTTCAGCGACTTTTTTATATAGCTTTTAATGGAATTGATTGTATAAGCCAAAACGCCTATAAAAAATATTAAGATAAAAAATACTTGGATAGTATTTAGTAATTCCGCTTTCATAAAAGTACCTCTCAGTATGTGAATAAATATATTATACTACTTTATAAGTTAATTACAACTGCATAATTAAAAATTTTTAATCAATACATTTTTATACAAGGATATATAATTTTATAGCCTTAAAACTACTTTAGAGCATTAACTTTATTAATAGAGCACAACTCAATAATTATATCATTAGTATAAAATATATCCTTACATAATCAAAAAAACGTACTTGATATTTATATTGTAAGTGGTAAGATTTCTATGTGATGAATATTAGCATAAAAGAGTGGGAGAGGAGCAATAATTATGGAAAAAGCGTTAGAGTTTTTAAAAGAATGCGGCATATTTTATTTAGCAACTACAGAAGGAGATCAACCAAGAGTAAGACCTTTTGGTGCAGTTTTGAATATGAAGGTAAGCTATATATTGTAACAAACAACAAGAAAGAATGCTTTAAGCAAATGATCGAAAATCCTAAGGTTGAGATTTCAGGAATGAATAAAAAAGGACAATGGATACGTGTTGCAGGTGAAGTTGCTCATGATGATAGACGTGAAGTAAAAGAAGTTGGGCTTGAAGCAGTTCCATCATTAAAGAGAATGTACAGCGTAGATGATGGTATATTTGCAGTATTATACTTTACAAAGGCAACAGCTACTATTTCTGCCTTTAATGCAGAACCAGAAACATTTTCATTTTAGTATATAATGAAGATTAACTAATATAATAGTTAGTTAAATAAAATAAATCAAAGTTAGTGAGTGGCATAAAAGATTTTATTACAAACTTTTATGTCACTTATTTTCTGTTAAGAAAAGTATAAAGTTCTTGTTGACTAAACCTAGCAATATCAGGGTTTTAGAACAGCTATTTATGGTAAACATTAAAAAATAGATCATATTCACCTGCCATAATTTCTTCACATACGTTCAGGAAAAGTTAGATCAGCAAAAAAAGAAGAGCAGTGAAGTAATAAATAACCTTCACATACTCTTCAATGGTAAAAATAGGTATACGTCTACTATATATTATGCAAGAAATTAGCTTATTATATTAAGCAAAAGAAGATATTTCAAAATCCATGCATCTCTTATAAATTTCATCATGAACTAAGGCTTTTATACGAGTGCCTTCTTCTAAGTAATCCTCTTTGATAACTTTAGAATTATCATGAATTATTGAAACTAGTTTCTGCTGTTGATAAGGAATTATAAATTCTTTTTCCATAAGCTTAACTGGGATTTCTTTACCTATAAAGTCCAATAATTCATTAAGATTAATTTCCTTTACTGCACTTACTTCTATTAGCTTTTCGTCTTTTAAGAAGTTCCTAATTTGTTGCAAGTTTTCCTCAGTAGCTTTATCTACTTTATTTAGAACAATTATAGTATTCTTATCCTTAGCATTAAGTTCTTCTAACACTAAGTTTACGGACTTAACTTGGTTTATAACCTCTATATTGGAAGCATCTATAACGTGCAGAAGTAAGTCAGCTTCTAACACTTCTTCTAAGGTGGATTTAAAAGCTTCTACAAGATCATGAGGAAGTTTGCTTATAAAACCTACTGTATCTGATAAGGCAATCTTTCTATTATCATTTAAGCTTACAGCTCTTACTGTGGTATCTAAGGTTGCAAAAAGCATATTTGCTTCTAGAACTCCTTCTTTATCCGCTTTGTTAGAGGCAGAAATATCACAAAGTTTATTTCTTAAAGTTGACTTCCCTGCATTTGTATAGCCTACTATAGCAACTCTGCTAATATTATTTTTGGTACGCTTTATCTTCTGAATAGACCTTTGTTCGGAAGCTTTTGATAGCTCTAGTTTTATTTCTTCTATTCTTCTTTCTATATGACGTCTATCAGTTTCAAGCTTCTTTTCTCCAGGACCTCTTGAACCGACCCCACCTTTCATACCAACTCCACCTTTGATTCTCGCAAGATTAGCATTGGCATTTCTAAGTCTTGGAAGCTTATGATTAAGCATAGCAAGTTCAACTTGAAGTATGCCTTCTTTGCTTTTAGCACGTCTTGCGAAGATATCTAGGATAAGGGTAGTTCTGTCAATGATCTTACACTTTATGGCTTCTTCAAGATTTCTTACCTGAGAGCCAGACAACTCATCATCAAAAATAACTACATTTGCATTCTTTATCTGTTTCAAATAAGCGATTTCCTGAATCTTACCTTGACCAGCATAAAAAGCAGAATTAATTCTATTTTTCTTCTGAAGAATCTTATACACTGGTACCACATTGCAGGCTTCTGCAAGGCCACAAAGTTCCTCTAAGCTTTCTTCACTATCAGTACCAACAAGAATTGCTCTTTCAATATCATCGTCAGTTCTTTGTATATTTGTAATTATCTTTTCTACGTAAGATAATTTATCCTTAAAGTTAAATTGAAGAGCAGTCTGTAAAGTTAAATTCTTATATTCTTTAAAAGTTAAGTTGTTCTCAAAGATGTCGCATAGAGCTATATTCAAAGTTATATTGTCTATATTTTCATTAACACCTATGGCAACCATAGCGTCTAACTTTAATTCCATCAAGGCTGAGGTATCCATAGAAGAAAGTGTGCTATTTCCAGTAGGGTGAGTGTGAATCACTCTATAGCCACACAACTTTTTGCTTGCTCCATCTATATATGGTATCTCAGCGCTGTTGATATCACCAATTGAAATATCAGTGATTTTCCCACGTCTATTAATTACAACACATAGTTCCTTTTTTATCATTTTGCTAATAGCATTCATCTCACAAGCTAACTCATAAGATAAAATGCTGCTGCTTTCTATATTAATTTCATATAATGCTTCAAGCCTTTCAAGAATCAGCTTTTTTATTCCATCTATATTTCCAGTTATCATATAATTTCCGTTACATAAAATCTACTAAAATCTAATATTTAGAGATTTATTCCTTATTCAACGCAACCTGTTTTGTCATAAGACTACTCCAGTTTGATATGTTGCTCCAAAGGCTTAAAATCCTGCGTAACGCACAGTACATATCAGCACTATCTTGTTAGTGATATTATGCTGATTTTTTATACCTTGAAAGATTTATTGACGCATTTTTGTCCCTATCCATCCGAGCATTACATGATGGACAAACAAAAACTCTGTCTTTAAGTTTTAAATCTTTCTTTATTGCGCCACAACAAGAACAAGTTTTGCTTGAAGGATAAAACCTATCTGCTTTTACAAATTCAATGCCATTAAATTTACTCTTATATTCTAAGATACTAATAAACTTATGGAAACATTGTTCTTGTATAGCCTTTGATAAGTGTTTATTTTTAAGCATCCCCTTTACATTTAAATCTTCAACAACTATTCTGCTTGGCTTGGTTTTCACTATTGCAGTTGTTGTTTGATGAATATGATTTAAACGTATATTTGAAAGCCTTCTTTGAATAAGTTTTAATTCTCTTTCGAGTTTTTTAATATTATTAGTTTTAGTAAATTTATAACGGTTTTCACCTTCCTTTCCTATTCGAATTTTTCCATCTTCATATTTTCTTGAAACTTGTTTATGCTTTCTTTTTAACTTCTTTTTTAGTCTTTTCACTTCTTTAGCTTTGTTAATATTTTTAAATGGTTTATCTATATTCGAAACTATTGCTAAAGCTTTTAATCCTAAATCCACACCTATTGATATATCTGTATTTTCTGATATAGTTTCTTTCTTTTCTATGCCTATAGATATATACCAAAACTTACCGTCAAAACTTATTCTTGGATTAATATATTTAATATCTGTAGGTATTTGCTCTACTGTTTTAATCCAACCTACTTTTTCAATTAATACTAAATTTTCTTTAACTTTTAGTTTATCTGTATCATTATAGAATGAAGGTTTGCTTTTTCTTCTGCTCTTAAATCTTGGTTTATCAGCTAACCCTTTAAAGAAATTTTTATAAGCACTACAACCATCTTTTACAGCCTGTTTTGCTACATTATTAGATACTTCATTAAGCCAGTTAAGTTCTGATTTCTTTAAAATAGTTAATTCTTTTCTTAAATCTCCATCTTTTATAAACTTGCCACCATTTTTGTGATTTTCTTCTTGTCTTGCAAGCGTCCAATTATAAATATATCTTGCAGTACCAACAGACTGACATAATTTTTGTTCTTGCTCTATATTCGGAATAATTCTAACTTTCTTCGCCAGTATCATTCTCTAACAGCTCCTTAATCATTTCCTTTGCTTTATTGGCTCTTTTGCCTTACAACCTACAACTAAAAACTGTAACAATTTGAATTAAATCCTCAACTAATTCCTGTTCTTCTGTTTTTTCAGTGTTATCTATGATTTCGATATCAGTCCCATACTTATTACATAGATTTTCTATTATTTCAAACCCAAATCTCAGCAACCTGTCTTTATATAGAATTACTATCTTTTCAACTTCTGAATTGGTTATCATATCCACCAATTGATTTAATCCTTTTTTATCGTAATTTATTCCACTTCCTATATCAGTAATAACATCAAATGAGTACCCTTTAGCAATCATGTATGTTTTAACATTTTCAACTTGTCTTGCTAAATCGTCTTTTTGTTTATTACTTGATACTCTACAATATCCAATTACTTTTTTAGTTCTCTTAACAAGTGGCACTTGCAAAACTTGATTAATTTGTTGTTCAGAATAATAACGGTGTCTACCTTCTGTTATATGATGTGGTTTTAACTTTCCTTCATTATCCCACAATCTTAAAGTTTGAATACTTTTTCCTACTAATTTTGAGAATTGACCAATTGTATAATACTTCATGCTATCACCTCTTTACACATATTATGACAACATAAAACTAACAATATTCCAATATATTTTAGTTGCTTTTAGTAGGTGTTTTAAAACTGTTGTATGCCTCCTAAAATATTTAATTATAATTTGATGTCTTGGCAAAAAACTTAAATAGTGCTCATCTCTAACTCCCCCTAAAAATATGAAGTGGTGCATATTTATAAGCAAATAAAAAACCGCAGAGTTTATCTGCGGAACTAATATACTAAAATAATGAGTATAAGCATAAGGTCTCAATCAATAAATTAAAGCTCATACTTAAACTATTTTATAATATAAGAAAACCGCAGATATATAGTCTGCGGTCTAAATTTACATATTAAATCAAAAATATATTATACATAATAATACACTCTAATTACTGACAGCAGACTGTAGATTTTGATGATTTGATTTTTATAAGTCTTAATTTTGAATTTGACATCGTAACAGTCTCCTTTCAGAACATTTATTGACTTCATTATAGTTCATATAATATCAGTTGTAAATACCTTTTTTGGAAAAGGATACTAAAAAAATTAATTACAAGTACTATTAGGGTAATTTAGAAATTATTGCTTATTGCTTTTTAATCGCTTATAATAGCCAGTGTTAGCAGGTTTGTTAGGTAAGCATATAATATTAATAAAGGTAATATTGTAAACATAGAGGTGAAATCATGAAGTTTTGTATTGTAATATCTCCATGCAAAGTCATTATGGATAGTAATTGCATGGAGTAGTAAACTATTGATTTTGACTTTGCAGCTTTAATTATATGAAGATTAATCGTTTCCAAAAGTATAAGGGATTTATTACAAAAATGGAATGTTAGATCAGAGATGATTAAAACATTCTTATATTCCTGATTATATACAGTACTAAAAATTGAGGCAATTATTTTTACTGATTTATGTACATTTATATTTGCTTTTCTATCATTGCTGATTTTTGTTCATATTCCAAACAAGGTTATAGAAAAACAGCAAAGGAAATTAGGAGTTATAGATAGTTGTAAGCAAGGAGTTATTTACATTTTTAATAGAAAAGATATATTGCATCTTATAATATATATGGCTTTTGTAAATCTCATCGCGGCTATTTACAATTCAAACTTTACACCAATGGTGTTATCTAGAAATGGTAACAATAAGTATGAGCTTGGTATTGTACTTGGAGCTATAGGAATCGCTGGTATTGTAGGAAGTTTATTAGTAACCATAATGAAGGAGCCTAAAAAAAGAGTTCCTATAATAATTAACTCAATGCTGTTTTCCTTCCTGGTTTGCAATACTATGCTTGGAATAGGGAGAAGTTACTATGTATGGACTGTGGCTGTGTTTTTAGGAAACAGCATGGTTCCATTTCTAACGGCTAATGTAGAGTACTTTATGAGAACTAAAGTACCAGTAGAATTGCAAGGAAGAGTGTTTTCAGCAAGAAACACCCTGCAATATTTTACTATTCCTTTAGGTTATCTTATCGGTGGATTTTCTACAGATAAAGTTCTTAAACCCTTTATGAATACACCTTCATCACTACAACAAGTACTTTCAATGTTTGTAGGAAAAGGAAGCGGTGCAGGAAATGCACTGATATATGTTCTAATAGGGATTATAGGATTTTTAGGCTGCTGTTTATTCAAGATTGACAAGCATATTAAGCTGCTGGATGACATTATTGATTAATTAAATATTAGTAGGAAATAGACTATAGGGGGCCAACTTCAACTATTAATTTATACATTACCGATAATCCCCAGAAACCGGGATTATCGAACAAGTATAAATTAAGTTTTCGTAAAGGAACCCTATAATGGCCTTTTCGAATTCTAATAGCAAGATTTATAGCTAAAGGATTTGTAAAGGTTTTTTTAGTCGCTATAATAATATTCTTATAATATATGATAAGTTAAGTTAATATAATAAAATTTGTGCAACTAGTTGTGGCACAAATTTTATTTTAGATTAGAAGGTATTTAGTTAAAGTACTGTTATTTGAGCTTGTTCTTGTGCTCTTTGAATAACTCCAATTGTCTTAAGTATATTTCCTAATATTATAATAGAGTAACCTCTTGTTATGTTTAGGTTAGGAATAATGGAAAATTTACTTTCTCCTGAGCTAATATTTTTCTCTAGCTCTCTAAGTCTAGAATATGCTATATCACCTAGTAAGATGTTGGCAAGTAGTGTCATTATGCTGGAGAGCACCACTAATCTAGTTGGCTCTGACTCATTTTGTGGTTCAATACCTTGCTCTCTTTGAATTAGGATATTTCTTTCTTTATTAGCTGATATTATAAGAATTGTGTATCCCAATATAATAGTAAAGGCCGCAATTTTTTCTTTTTCTATCAATGCCAAGTCTAAAGCTGTATTTCCAGAACGACGCACCGAAATATTATTTTCCATAAATTATCTCCTAAAAAATGATACAGTATAGTATATTTATTATTCATTGGAATGTTCAATTTTATTTTCATTCCTAAATAAAATGCAATTTTATTAAAGCTTTTTCAGTTTAACTTAAAAATAATTTTAAAGTTTGTATATTTTCTAGAGAAGAATTTGAAAGTATTAATCTATATGAAGAATATAAATTTATGTAGTTGTAATGTTGTAATTGTTAAAGATAGTTAATAAAGTAAAACTTTTGACAAATACTGATTTGAAGAGTATAATCTATTAAAATGCAATGAAAAGGAAAGTAGCTTTGAAAACACTTATACAGAGAGTTGCCGTTTGGTGAGAGGGCGCAAAGGATATTAAAGTGAAAATGGCCTTGGAGCAGTGCACCGAGATTTTAATTTAGGCTGCAACGGAATCACCCGTTATAGTGATAGAGTATAATCATAGATTTATGACGTACTTGAAGAGGCATATGCTGTGAGGTATATGTGAAATAGGATGGTAACACGAAGTTTTACTCTCGTTCCTAAGATTAATTTCTTAGGAATGAGAGTTTTTTTTGTTTAAAAATCCTTCATGAAAGCAAACCTTTAACGTAGTTTAGTAAGAAAGCAGATGTGCAAAAAAGTTAATTGGAGAAGTTGAGCTCATCGACTTTTAATACTCTATTTAACTATTAAAAAAAGTAATTTTATTAAAATTTATAATGAAAGATTAATTAGGAGGAGTTATTTATGAATGTTTTTATTGGAGGAGCTTGGCCTTACGCCAATGGTTCATTGCATATTGGGCATATTGCCGCATTGTTGCCAGGAGATGTAATAGCAAGATATTATAGAGCGAAAGGAGATAATGTACTTTATGTTTCAGGAAGTGATTGTCATGGAACGCCAATAGCTATAAGAGCAAAAAAAGAGAAGGTTCCACCAAAAGCTATAGCTGATAAATACCATAAGGAGTTTCAGTATTGTTTTGATAAGCTTAACTTTTCTTATGATTACTACTCAAGGACTGATGAGGAGTTTCATAAACAAGAGGTTAAAGATATAATTAGTTTACTTTATGAGAAGAATTTTATATATGAAAAAACAGTACAGCAACTATATTGTGAGAGCTGCAATCAATTTTTACCTGATAGGTATGTAGAAGGAAGATGCCCTAAATGTAATGCTATTGCAAGAGGTGATCAGTGTGACAATTGTGGTACACTTCTTGATCCCTTAGATTTATCTGAAAGAAGCTGTAAACTTTGTAACAGCGAACCCATAGTGAAAAATGCCAAACAATTGTACTTTGCTTTATCAAGTTTTGAAAATCCAATTAGAGAAAACCTAGAAAGGAATAAGAACAATTGGAGAATTAATGCAGTGAATAATACTGAGAGATATCTAGATGAAGGACTTTGTGATAGAGCTATTTCAAGAGATTTGTCCTTAGGCGTAGATATCCCAATAGAAGGCTTTAAGGATAAAAAGGTTTATGTATGGATTGATGCTGTATTAGGTTATCTTACTGTCAGTAGAAGGTGGGCGCTAGAAAATAATAAAAATTATCAATGTTTTTGGAATGAAGAAGCTTTATCTTATTATGTCCATGGAAAAGATAATATTCCTTTTCACTCGATTATTTTACCAGCTTTAATAAAAGGCATTGGTTATGAAAAGTTACCTGATAGAATTATTTCCAGTGAGTATCTAACCTTAGAAGGCAAAAAAATATCAACCAGCAAAAATTATGCTGTGTGGGTTCCAGATATTATTGATAGATATAACAGTGATGAATTAAGATATTTCTTCTTGATAAATGCTCCTGAAAAGAGAGATACAGACTTTTCCTGGAGAGAATTTGTCAATAGTAATAATGGTGAACTATTAGGAGCCTATGGCAACCTTGTAAATAGAGCTTTAGTTTTTACAAAGAAATATTTTGAAAGCACAGTACCTAAAGGCGAGATAGATACAGAAATAGAGGATAGCATAAAGACTTTATATGACAGAATAGGCAAGTGTATAGAGAAAGGTAATTTAAAAATAGCGCTTGAAGACATCTTTGAGTTTATAAGAAGTATAAATAAGTATTTTGATGAAAATGCACCTTGGATTACAATAAACTCTGATATGAATAAGTGCTGTAACACATTATATAACTGTTTGTATTCAATAATAAATATAGCTAACATACTTAATCCATTCCTACCTCAATCTTCAGAAAAGGTCAAAAGCTGGTTCGGAGTAAATAGCTCAATTTGGAAGGAAATTAAACTAGAAGAAAAGACTATAATCGGTGACTCTCAAATACTTTTTGAAAGATTGGATAAAAAGATAATTGAGTTTGAAACAAAAAAGATAGGTAATTGTGATTAAAATCTTTTAGACATGTTTATTATAGGGATAACATGTTAAAAATATAGTAAATAAATATGTTTACCTTATATTTTAAGCTGTTTTAATTAAAAGGTTACTATGGTTATACTGAGTAGAAATTTACAGTAGAAATAGCTTAAAAGCATTTGAGGAACATGCTTAATTTAGATACTAAGTATGCTCCTGGATTTTTTATTGTATGAGAAAGAATAAAAAGTTCTTCTATCTAAACCTTGCAACATAATAGCTTTAGAAAGCTTGAATTTCAGATTTCTATTTTATTATTTATGATTTCTATAGAAGATATAGTCTTCAGATCTTATGGGCTTTCTGATGCCGCTAAACCACTCTTCTCCGCAGTTAAAGTTTAATTTGCGTCCAATTTCTATTGCAAATTCCCTATAGGCAGAACCCATGGCCGTAATAATATTTCTATCAATTACAAGTGGAGCTCTTATTATATTTTCCTTATTAATAAAGTCATAGTGATCTATATCCTCTTCAAATAAACCAGCACAAAACTTTCTACCATTAAGGACTCCAGCTTTCGCTAGTAGAATAGGGGAGCTAGATATGCTCCCAATTACTATGCCATTTTTATCTTTAAATTGAGTAAAGAAATCAATATACCTTGAGTCCTTTAACACATCTGGAAAGCACCACATTCCAGGTAAGATCAAGCAGTCATAATCCTCTAATACAAATTCTGATAAGGTTTTATCTGGGATAAAGTGAAAGCCTTCCTCACTGTCAACAACGCTTCTATCTGCAGAGAAAACAATAATTTCTTTTGCAAAAGCTCTAAAAATTGCTGAGATTATGCTTATCTCATAATTACTAAACTGTGGGTATATAACTATTGCAGCCTTTTTCTTTTCGCTCATAAATATGTCCTCCTTTACTTTTACCAGGTTAGTAGAGTATAAATAAATCTAGCAGCTTATAACAAAAATTATATTTTTAAATTTTATTATAAAAATTAGAAATGAGTTTAAAATCTGTAACTTCATAATAAAAGTATATTTACAATTACTAAATTAAGAACATATGGCAAATTGGAAAAGTTATAAGTAAAGCTTCATTTTTAATCAGGTTAGGAATATAGCTACAATCAATGGAATTGTAAAAACAGACAGTAGTGTAGTTATAAATACTGACTTAGCAGCAAGCTCTACATCACCGTCGTATTGATTGGCAAAGAGTACAGCTATGTTTCCTACAGGCATAGCTAGGTTGATAAGTGCTACACCTAAAACCAATGGACTTGCTATAAAGTATCTTAGAATAGGGTAGGAAACTAAAGGAATCAATATCTGTTTTATAATTGTATAAGGGTAAATCCTCAATTCTGTAAATACTTCTTTAAGGTTAAGTTTGGCTAAAGTCGAACCAATAAGCATCATTGCCACTGGAGTTGTTATGTTACCTACCATGTCAAAGGAGGACTTTAATATGGGATGTACTGGAATTCTTAAAAAATAGATTATTATTGCAATGATTGAAGATATTATTCCAGGTGAAAGAAGACTTTTAGGACTTAAGGATACCTTGTTACTTGTACCATAATTAATAAGCATAATTCCAAAAGTAAACACCCATATATTAAATATCATATTAAACATTGAGGTATAAAATACAGCTTCATTACCAAAAATTGCTTTCATAACTGGAAAACCCATGAAACCAACATTTGAAAATACAGTCATAAACATATATAAACCTCTTTGGTGGCGGGGGATTCTCATTATTTTAACTAAAGCAAAACTTATTATTGGAAGTAGGGTAAATATTATTATTGATACTAAGAGAACAAATAATGCTTCATTAGTATTACTGTTTTGCTTAATTGAGCTTACTGAAGCCAGAACCAATGCAGGAGTGGTTACGTTAAGCAATAATTTATTAAGTTTTTGATTCAGGATATCATCAAAAATTTTTATCTTATTAAGAAAATATCCTAGTCCTAAAATAAGAAATAATTGTACCATTTGATTAATTACAACATTTATATTCATATTACTCCTCTTTAATACAAGCAGAATTTGCTGCGATTATTTTTATTATTAATATTTGCATGGCTGATAATCCCCAGAAACCGGGATTTTCGAACAAGTATAAGTTAAGTTTCGATATAGAAACCCTATATAGGGAACCAACTTCAACTATTACTTTATACATGCCATAAAATCGCCAGAAGCCACGATTTTATAACAAGTATAAAGTAAGTTTTCGTATAGGTTCCCTATAGATAATCCCAATTAAACATGTATGTAAGTATATATTTTTACTAAATTTTTAGTTAGTAAAAAGTTTAGATATAGTATAGGATGTTCTGATTTAAATATAAATAATGAAGCTATTTGAATAATTCAATTATTATTAATTCATTTTTAAAATTTATCTATGATTTATATTAACATTTTTATAAAGTATTTTCTAATAAAATACATAGACTATAGCAATTTATTTACTATGTGCTCTATAGTCCTACTAAATTAAATGAAGGAAATCAGATATTTTTATTCATTAAATACTTATTTTTAAAACACATTTTATTTTAATAAACTTATGACAAGAATGGAGCAGAGAATAAGTTAAAATGGATAAAGGTTGAAATGCAAAATTAGATATGTCAAAATTTACATATGATAAGTTTGTATAAGGTTAATTGTCTTTATGTAAAGGAGAGTTTGTATGTGCAAGGTTAAATTAACAATAAAAGAAAGCCACTGTAGAAGTGGGTATCATAAAAAAGGAGACATTTTTTTGGTTGAAGACCTTTGTCCGCCAATCTGCCATGAACTTTGGAACAGCATATATCCCAATGTTTATACCTTACTAAATGGAGGTACATTAGATTATGGAAATGTTAAAGCTAAGAAATTTGAAGTTAGATGTCCTGATAATGGGAAAGTTGTTATATCGGGCGAAGTAGTTGAGTAATAGTAAAACTGAGAAGTCAGTGAACTTGAACCTAATGCAAGTAATAAGGATAAGCTTAATAAGGCGAGTGTTATAGTTTATCCTTTGATATGTGATATCTAAAAATACACTTTAGATTATGAAGGCAATGAAAAATATATTCTTGATAGATTTTTAGAAAGTTTGGAGGAGACTATGAATAGACAGGAGTTTGAACAGTTCTTATATGATCATATTCCCATAACGGAGAAAATGGGATTTACAGTAGAGGAATTTACCAGTACTAAAGTTAAATTAGCAGCAAAGCTTGAACCTAATACGAATCATAAGGCCACAGCCTTTGGTGGCAGTATAAACTCCTTGATGACAGTATGTGGCTGGGCAATGGTTTTCGCTAATATAAAAGCTGTGGATGAGGAAGCTCATATAGTTATTCAAAAGAGTAATATTAATTATAAGGCACCAATAGATTTTGATTTTTCTGCAGAATGCGAGCTATATGATGAGGCTGAAAAAGAAAGGTTCTTTCAAACTTACCAAAAGCATAATAAAGCAAGACTGACACTTAAAGTTAAGTGTTGTAAGGAAAACAAAGTTTTTGCTGAGTATGAAGGACAATATGTTGTTTTTAAATAGCATATTAATTAGATTAGCTGAAATTTTGAATATTACTCACATGTTTATTCCAGTGAAAAATAGATAAAGATTATAACAATTTCAATATGGATAAATGTAGAGGTATGAATATAAAACATAAATTATAATAATTATACTATAAAAGGCTGTTGATAGTGTTCAACAGCCTTTTATAGAAATATTTAATTATAAAATCCAGTTTTGTTAGGAAAGTAAAGATGTACGACTTCGACCTAAAGTCTATTTTCAAAACTCCTCTTGGTTCTGAGAGGAGTTTTTGAAAATATAAATTTTGTTACCAAGTGGTACATCTATAACTTCTTACTCTATTCCTATATCGTCAATCATTAAGTTGCCCTGCTTGTCTTTATCGAAAACAAATTCAATTGATTTTAAGTTATCAGTATTAAAATTGCTATTGGCAGCCTTAAAATCCTTTAGAGGAATATTAAATACTTGAAGCACTGGTTCAAAGTCCCCTCCGAATCTTCCTTTAGTAAAGAAATATAGCTTGCTCATCTTCACTCCAATAGAAGGGTGAAGTATGTTGTAGTTTTCAAGTTTTACTATAGCTGAGTTTCCGTTTTTATCTGTGGCTTTTATTGTAAAGTATTTAGAGTCAAAGCTACCTTTTTTATAGCTAGCTTCATCATTGGAAGCCACTGAAAGAGATAATTTTGAATCTGTCTTTAGCTGTAAGGTCTTTAAGACATCTTCAGATAAATCAATTTTATAAGAACTATCGGCTTTCTTTAGATTAATACTCAAAACTGAGTTGTCTTGAAAAGCATTATTAGGATTTTTGAAACCTTGATTTTTTTCTGAGTAAGATAAGTTTCTACCGGATAAAGTAACACCTTTTAGGCTTCCTGTAGTTAAATCTTGATCTTCTTCAAAATTACTAATTGTTTTAAACTTTGAGTCTTGATAATCATTGATATAGGCTGATTTTGGAAGCCATTTACTTGCATATTGGTAGTTTTCAAACATAGGCTTATAGCTTTGATTATTTTTTAATGTTGTTTCTAAGAAAGCAGATATATACACTTTGGCAACCTCTTGCTGTTCTGAAGCTTTAAGTAATGGCTTTCTATCTAATAGCCATCCACCTATGGTTCCAGGGATATCTGTGTCTCCCCATACTGTATTGAACTGACCATGGTTTGCTTTATATATATAAAGTAAAGATTTAAAGTAGTCAGTATCCTTATCAAAGGAAACGTTATTGTATTGCCATCTTCCTGAGAAGTTAGAAACATCATCATCGTTTGCACCTTGTAGTAGTAGATAGTTCACATTTTTTATCTTTGTGAATTTGTCTGCTGGTCTATATTGTCCATAAGATGGAGCAATTGCTATAACAGATTTTATTTTATAATTAAACTTAAAAGATATATCTGAATTATCTGGGGATTTTGTAAGAGTATTAAACAGTGCAGCGGTAGTGACTGCATCGCCCCCTCTAGAGTGTCCCATTAAAGCTATGTTATCCATATCAACTTTTTCATAAAAAGGATTAGATTTATCTGAGTTAAATGAGGACCATGCATCTAAATGCTTTAGCATTAAGTAAGCTCTACCATCGTTTTACTTACCTATATCCATAAACATACCCATGTTAAGGAAGTTTTCATCTATTGATACTGCAATGTAGCCACGGCTAGCTAGTAATTTTCCAAGATAGCTATAACCTTCATCAGAATATTCTTCCATCATGTGATTACCATGCACCATAAGAACCAGTGGAAATTTGCCATTTCCTTCAGGGTACCAAACCCTACCATTTACAGGCATGGACTTATCATCGAAGCCCCAGTAAAGGGTCCTTAGTGAGGAGGTTA
The DNA here is from genome assembly GCF_004015185.1 of Clostridium manihotivorum. Taxonomy (GTDB): domain Bacteria; phylum Bacillota; class Clostridia; order Clostridiales; family Clostridiaceae; genus Clostridium_AR; species Clostridium_AR manihotivorum. The sequence continues at coordinate 2,944,068 of NZ_CP025746.1, forward strand.
AGCCTTTATAATTCTCAAGAAAAGGTGATAGATCTACTGAATTTGTCTTAATATTTACGTCTTTACCATATTCATTTCTGTTCTTATCTTTACCACTACCGTAGTATAAGGTTTTTACAGAGTAAGTTCCATTTTTAGAAGGGTCATCAGCATTAAGTTCTAAGTTTTTTGTTTTTATGGAGGAAATATACTTATTCATGCTTGTATCTTCATCTCCAGGACTTCTAAGGTAAGAAACTAAACCTATATTTAAAGAAAAGGTAGCTATCAAAAGTATCCACGATATTATGTCTTTGAATCTCTTTTTAACTAATACTCCAATTGATAGTCCTAAGATTGTTTCTACAAATATTGCTATAATAGAAATCACTACAGAAAGTAATAGACTTACATAAAGTACAGAGTTCAAATAAAGCATTAATATAATAAAGGTTACAAATATTATTGGCATTAAAGGTCTTGCTACTTGTGAAAGTATTGATCTAGTCAGCCTAAATACTAATGATAAAATTAACATTATTAATAAGGCTAGTACAAAGATTACAAAAGCATAAACTAGGCTAGTTTTTCCATTAATACAACCAAAGGGAAGTGAAAGTGCTATTGCTAAAATTAATAATGTAAGTGTAATTTTAGGCATTATAAGAGTGCCTTTGAAATAATTACTCATAGAGTTTAGAGCGGTTTTCTGTTTTTTCTTAATTGAATTTAATAATTCTCTCATTGCTGCATCCCTTTCAAAGTTAAAATATTACAAGTTAAGCGACAAAATATAAGTTATTTTCCAATAATAGCATCAAGATACATACATGTCCATTTGTTCAATTTAGACTAAATGATAGAAAGTAGCATTAAAATATTGGTATATTAGTTTAATTTAGCTATAATTAACTTTAATGGGGAAGATAATTATTGATTTTGTGAATAATATATGAATTGAAAGATGTATCGATTATAGTGCTGTGTCAGTTTAGAAAAATGAATATTTCAGTTTTATAATTTTTTGAATTATTAGTTAATTAATAAAGGGGGAGAAATTAAATGAGATTTGAGGTTATTGAAGAACATAGGTACGAAAATAACAACCCACTTATAGTTAAAAGGGGGACAAGAATTAAGGTAGTTAGAAGGTCTAATTGGGGTGATGGCTGGATAAACTGGGCCTATTGTTGCACCATGGATGGAACTAGCGAAGGCTGGGCACCTGAGCAGATAATTCAGATAGAAAACGAAGAAGGTGTATTTTTAGAAGATTATTCAGCTAAAGAGTTTAATGTAGAGAAGGGAAGTACTGTTAAAGGAACAATTGAACTAAATGGCTGGATATGGTGTATAAGCTTAGACGATACTGAATCAGGGTGGCTTCCTAAAGATAAATTAAAAGCATTAAAAGGCTCACACACAATTATTTAATACATTAGCATATAGAAATAAAAGTATATGTGCAAAACCTTGTAGATCGGTATGAATAGATAATTTAAATTGCGACCTTTCTTAAGTGAGCTTTTTTTGCGCATCTGCCTTTCCGAATGAATATGAGGAAAATCTGGCAGGCGAATATAAATTGTTTTTTTACTGTTTACCCTAAATAGCTGTTCTAAAGCCTTGATATTGCTAGGTTTAGCTAACATAAAAAATTATAATTCCATATACAGTAAAAAAAGTGTTTACAAATTGGAAAAATAATATATATAATAAAATAAAGACTATGAAGAGAAGAGTAAATAAACTAAGGAATGTACAGAGAGCTCTATTTGGTGAGAATGAGTGAGGAATTGTTTATTGAAGAAGGTCTCAGAGTTTCGCACTGAGTCTAGTATTAGAGGTAGGCTGCGACGGTATAACCCGTTAAAGTTATAGAGTATATTTAACTATGTACTTGAAGAGGTTTATATGGCAACATATAAATAAACTGAGGTGGTACCACGAATTTATAACTTTCGTCCTCAAGATTAGTAATCTTGGAGGTGAGAGTTTTTTTATTTGCAAAAAAATTAGTAAAAACTACAGGTACAATGGATTTGAGTGGAATAAGATGCAAAATAAAAAAAGGTGGTAACGAAGATGTATAAAGAATTCGAAGAAGTACAAAACTTGGAAAAGGTAATGCCTGATTATAACGAATATGTTATAGAGAGAATTAAAAAATTAAATAAATTAGAGGAAGCAGGAATTAATCCTTATCCATATAGCTATAAAGCAACAACTCATACAAAGGATATTATAGATAATTTTGAAAATATAGCAGAAGAACAAGAGTTCAACTTAGCTGGAAGACTAATGCTTATAAGAAGGATGGGCAATGCGACTTTCGCTAATATCACAGATGAGAAGGGCAATATACAAGTGTTTTTTAGTAAAAAAATACTTGGTGCTGAAGCATATAATATATTAAAGCTTATAGATATAGGAGATATCATAGGCGTAGAAGGTACGGTATTTAGGACACAAACTGGTGAGATAACAATTAGAGCTACAAAGTTTGAATTGCTATCAAAGTCTATTAGAACACTTCCAGATAAATATCATGGTATTCAGGATGCAGATTTGAAGCAGCGTCATAGATCTTTAGACATGATAATGAATGATGAGGTTAAGAAAAGGTTTATAAACCGTTCTAGAGCGATAGCAGCAATAAGAGAATACCTAGCAGCAAAAGAGTTCATTGAAGTGGATACCCCAATACTAGATACTAAGTATGGCGGAGGAGAGGCAAAACCTTTCACAACTTTTGTCAATGCATTAGATTGTGAGGTTTATATGAATGTATCTCCAGAGTTATACTTAAAGAGATTAATTGTTGGTGGAATAGAGAGGGTTTATACTTTCGCAAGAGCTTTTAGAAATGAAGGCATAGACAGAACCCATTATCCAGAATTCAGCTTGTTTGAGTGTTATATGTCCTATGCTGATTATAATGATATGATGGAACTTATGGAAAACATGTATGAGTATGTTTTTAATAAAGTCAATGGATCAACAGAGATAACTTATGAAGGTGTGAAAATTGATTTTAAGGCTCCATGGAGAAGAGAAAAGATGTGTGATCTTGTAAAGCAAGATACCAATATTGATGTTGACAATCTTACTAAAGAACAAATTGTTAGGGAGATCTTAGAAAAAGGGCTATTAGAAGAAGAGCAAAAAGAAGGGCTTAACCTAGAAACAGCTTCAAAAGGTGAGTTAATAGTTACATTATTCGAAGCGTATTCAGAGAAGAAGTTAATTCAACCAACTTTTGTAATAGACTTTCCTAAAGAGTCATCACCACTATGTAAGGTCCACAGAGAGAACCCAGAGTTGATTGAAAGATTTGAACCATATGCTTATGGAGTGGAGCTTGGCAATGCTTATTCAGAACTTAATGACCCATTAAGACAAAGAATACTACTTCAAGACCAGGCTTCAAAGTTAAGGGCTGGACTTGAAACAGCAAGTCCTATGGATGAAGAATTTGCAGTGGCTATTGACACCGCAATGCCACCTACAGGAGGTCTTGGTATAGGAATTGACAGAATGATAATGTTCCTAACGGAAACTAGTACAATAAGAGAAGTTATCGCATTTCCATTGATTAAGAGATAATAGTTTTCTATTTTATAGCAATATAGAGACTGTAGCTAAGAAAGGTATTCCAGACCCTCCTTTTGATTATTAGTTTTTATATGTATATGATTATTTAACACTTTATTTATAGTGTAGATATGAAATAAACTACTTTTAAAGTTACACACTTAAAATTTATCATATTAGAATCAACAAACCGATTATGGTATAATTGACTAAAATATTATAGATACTTGGAGGGTTGATTTTGAGTAAGTTAGAAGAAATATTAGAATTTAATAAGGCTTTTGTTGAAAATAAAGAGTATGAAAAATATAGAGCAACAAAAAATCCTAATAAAAAGTTAGTTATATTATCCTGCATGGATACTAGACTTACTGAACTTTTACCAAAAGCTTTAAATCTAAAGAACGGCGATGTTAAACTTATAAAGAATGCTGGTGCTTCGATAATGCATCCCTTTGGAAGTATTATAAGAAGTATTGTGGTTGCTGTATACGAATTTCAAACAGATGAAGTCTTAGTAATAGGACATCATGGCTGTGGCATGAGCAACTTAAATGTAGACAAAACCTTAGAAAAGGCTATGGAAAGAGGAATTTCGGAAGATGTAATAGATACTTTAAGTAATTCAGGAATAGATGTAAAAAGGTGGCTTCGTGGATTTAATTCTGTAGAGGAATCAGTTAGAGAAAGCGTAGATATCATAAAGAGACATCCACTTATACCTAAAGATATAAAAGTCCATGGACTAATAATAGATCCTGAGACTGGAAAACTGGATGTTGTAGTCAACGGGTACGAATATTTATAAGAAATAAAATTTTTGTAATATTTTTCATTTATATGGGAAATATAACTCCATAATACCTAAATTGGATATATTATGGAGGGAAATATGAAAAGAATAATAAACTGCTTTTTAATTTTACTAACATTAATATTGAGTGTAGGGCCTATTCAATGTGAGGCTATTGATTGGCAATCAGAAGATAACCTTACATTATCTCCAGTACGAAGAAACTATGCAGATAAATACCCTATACCAATATTATTAAAATCAGAGCAGGTTGCTTCAAACAAAATTAAGATAACTTTTGATAGGGCGGTAGATAAAAAGTTAGGAGAAAATCCTGCTAATTACTGCGTACAAGACTTGAAGAATGATAGTCCTAGAGGAATTGCTACCATCGGAAAGAATGAAACAATAAGTGAGCAAAATACTCTTAGTGATAATTTCGTGAAAATACAAGCAACTAATAGAGCTAACTCACAATTTACATTGACTTTCAAAAATCCTATTCCTAAAAAAGAGCAATATAAAATTATGATATATAACATCTCAGTAAAGGATGCTCTTCCTTACAGAGGAGATAATGGAGCAGGTATGTTTGCAGGAAAATGATGAACAGTATAACAAAATATTAGGTTTATAATATAACCCAATATATTTTCTCTAAATTAAGCATTTATGTTAATAGCTTTTAATTGTATTACTGTTTATAGCAATAGCATTATTTTTAATAAAAGCTTCTGCAACTAAGGTATTGGCTATCAATTAAATATGAATAAAGCCATGCATAATATATAATTTTAAAATGCATTCTAGTTCAACAGGATTGCATTGAGAAAATGTTTATGCATGGTTTTTTTATTTGTAATATCTATAGTTTTTAACTATGATATAGGACCTTAGTCTATTATTAAAATTATCTTCTACAATAATATGTAAGTTTATTTTCTCTTGTCTTTGATAAGGAATATTCATATACTCGTCCATTTGTCAAATATCCAGTATTGGTAATCTGCATAACCATGGTATTAGAAGGGAGATCTAGTAGTCTGCTTTCTTCATCGCCTAATGTAATAGCACTTATATTTCTAATTCCGTGGCTAATCTTAAAATCATATTGAGATTCTATATAATTTAGTAGGCTGGATTCACAGTCTTTTATGGTTAGGTTTGAAAAAATAGAATAAGGCATATATATTTCCTCAATATGATCTAGAGTAGAGTTTACATAGCGGATTCTGATTATATGCCATGTCTTTGACTCACTGTCGATATTAAGATGATCACAAATTGATTCTGATGGATTTAGTAGTTCGAATTTGTGGACTATTGTTTTTATTTCATTTTCCTTATGTCTGTCAGATAGTGAGCCAATGAAGAAATTATAATTGTCATACTCAGTTATATCCATAACATAAGTAATGCCACTATAACTTTTTAGTAGATAATTTCTTTCTATCAAATGCTCTACAACCTTTCTTATAGTATGCCTATTGCAATCGTATTTGATTGAAAGCTGAGTTTCAGAGGGCATTTTAGAATTAGCAGGTATATCCCCAGATATTATCTTTCCTATTATGTCATCAATGATTTCTTTACTTTTCAAGATAAATCCTCCTATAGAGTACTGTGTAGTTTTCTATAGTATTATTGTAACTTTAAAATTTCCTATTTTGAAGTTTTTTAATAATTTATTTCTAGTTTTGTATAATAAAGCGAGATTTTAGAAGAAGATAGATTCTACATGTAAGAAAAGATGTTTTATTGTTAAGAAGTTAAAAGCTTAAATATAATAAAGACATAAGCAACTGAAAATTAGAGGCTTATGTCTTTATTATATTTTGTCTATTTATAAATTTGGTTATTGGAGATGAAGATGTACAATTTAATTAAGGATTATCTTCAAAACTATTTCTGGGGGGAGATAGAAACTTGAAAATAAAGTACATAAATTGTACATCTGATAAACTATAATACGAAATTTTAGTTGGTCTTTATACAGTTGAAGTAAACGTATGCAATTATTCCTTGAATATCTGTTGTTTCTTATCCTAAGCTGAAGTAGCTTAAAAGGAATTGTAATTCTAGTTTAAAGTTAATGTTATGACAAGTGGCTATAAGTTGTAAACTTTTAATCACCCCCTGTAACTATCTGGAATATTAGCACAATATATATATTCTATATGTAACTTTAAAATCCTTCTTTGTAAATAAAAAAATATATATTTAACATAAAATAATAATTGGTGAAAACTTAAGATGTACCAATTATTTCTTAATCATTAGTGTTGCATTTTATTGTAAAAAAATATATATTGTAGTAATGTGAGCTGTTTTACTATAATAATTTGGTTATTATTTATAAAATTTGATGTTAAATTATAAGGTTTTAATAAAAATAAGTTCTTTAATATTAATAGTAAACCACAGTATATGTGTAGTCAGATGCTACTTTAAATTTAAGAGGTGAAAAATTATGGATAGAATAGCAATAATATCAGATATACATAGTAATATGCCGGCATTAGAAGCTGTACTAGCAGATATAAAAGAAAGAGGTATAAAAAGAATCATTTGTTTAGGCGATTTGGTGGGAAAAGGAGCAAACCCCAAGGAAGTAGTTGATATTATTAGAAATACTTGTGAAACTGTTGTGAAAGGTAATTGGGATTACTTGGTTGCAGAAGTAGCTGATGGAGAAACTATGAAGTGGAATAACATTAGACTGGATGAGGAGCAAATAGATTTTTTAAAGAACTTACCTTTATACATAGAGTTCTATATAAGCGGCAAGTTAGTAAGGATGTGTCATGCAGCGCCTAATGATGTGTTTCTAAGAATTAGATCAAACTGTACTGTTGAGGAAAAATCAGTGCTTTTTAATCCACCAAAGAATGGAGCCAAAGAATGTGATGTTTTAATATACGGGGACATACATGTTGCATATATACAAAATTTTAATCAAAAGACCTTGATTAATGTTGGAAGCGTGGGAGTTCCACTACAAGTGTCACAAGCTTCATATGCCATACTAGAAGGAAAGCTTGATGAAAGAACTGAAGCTCCAATTTCATTTACATTAGTAAGAGTTCCTTATGATGTTGAAAAGGCAGTTAGAGATGCCAAAGAAGCAAAGGTACCTAATTTTGAAAAGTATTCTCATGAACTGAATTATGGACAGGTTTATAGACCTTAGCTTATGGTAGAAGATTTAATTAAAGAGCGAAGAAACTTTATAAAAGTATTGGATAAAGAGAGGTTGGAGAAATACCTGGTTTCTATAAAAGAGATGTAAATGAGCATCTTATGATGAAATTAAAGCATAGCTAATTAATAAATAGTAGGGTTTATAAAGGTTATTATTATATGTAGAGGGTAATTTTTATGAGTATAGAAAGAAGTTCTAGTTTAGAATTATATAATGATAAGATTTGTCTAAGAGATATGAATGAAGGGGATATAGATGATTATATTACCTGGAACACTATTGAAACGGAGTGGCAGAATTGGGATGCTCCCTGGGAGAAAAAAGAAAAAGTTGATGTAGAGGATCTAAGGGAAAAACTGAAATTAAGACTAGAGGTTGAACCTCCTAAAAGCCGTAGAAGATTTGAGATATGTAAGCTTGACGGAATACACATAGGTTGGGTATCTTCATACTATATAAATGGCGATACTTCAAAACTTGCAGTAGGCATTGATATACCTAGTGAAAGATACAGAGGAGAAAAATTAGGGAAGGCAGCTCTGTTATTATTCATAACATATAAGTTCGAAACAGAGGATATTGAGCATATATATACAGAAACCTGGTCAGGCAACCATAGAATGATAAAATTAGCTGAGAAATTAGGTTTTCAACTGGCTGAAAAAGAAGAGAATTCTATTAGCTTTGATGGACAAACTTATCATGGACTGACTTTTAAGCTTGATAAGACAAATGTTCTTTAGCGTTTTTATTGATGAATATATAAAGTTTATCAAAAAAACTAATTTTAAAAATATTTTTATTACAAAAAGGTTGCTTTTATGGCGAGCAATGGCTTTAGAAACTAATTGATAAATAGAGTATAGGAGAGAAAAATGAGTAAATGGAAGAAGCGATTATTAATTTTATTAAGTTTAATTTTTCTAGCTGGTATAATTCCAGGAATAGTAATAAGTAAATTAGAAACAAAAGGGCAAAGTAACATCTTTAAAATACTAGCATTGATATTCTCAAGTATAGCTTTCGTCTGCCTTATGTGGGATATAATAAGTACAATTATGATAAGAAAAGATATTGGTGAAAGTAAATTTAAGTTAGTAGCGAAGACGAAAAAAGGACTTAAAGCTATGTTACTATTTTTTATAATCCTTTTTTTCATTGAACTACTGATTGTAATTTTTTCTAAAGATATTAGCAACTTACCATTATGTATTTTGATGCTTATGCTTGTTGCAAATCAGGCATTTCATTTTGCTAGCGAAAATTGTATTGTAGAGAATGGGATCATCAACTGGGGCGTTTATCACCGTTGGGAAAATATTAGAAAATACAAAATCGGTGATAATTGCTTGGTAGAGTTTGATATAACAAAAAAAGGGTTAGGGGTGGAATTGGAAAATAGAGCAAGTTTCTACTGTAATGAAGAGGAAAAAGAAGCTGTTGAAGAGTTTTTAAAAATAAAGTGTAAAAGTTAATGCAATTACTATTGGAGGAGATCATATTATGAGGTTATTTCATGTAAGTGAAGAGAGTGACATTGAAGTTTTTAATCCACGAATTCCAAGTAGAACTGACTTAGATAATACCAAGGGCCTAGTGTGGGCTATAACAGAACAGTGTTTACCTAATTTCTTAACTCCTAGAAACTGTCCTAGAGTTACATATTATAAGACTGAAGATTCTAGTGCTGAAGATGTTGAAAGATACTTTTCTTCAAAGTCTTGCAGCCATGTACTTGCTATAGAACATAAGTGGTTTGAAGTAATGAAAAATACTACTTTATATCTTTATGAATTTGAAGATACAAATTTTTATCTTCAGGATGAAACCGCTGGTTATTATGTAAGCGAGACAGTTCAAGTTCCTATACAAAAGCTTGTAATAACCAACTTATTTGATGAACTCATCAAAAGAAATGTAGAGATAAGAATAGTGGACAACTTGTGGGACCTAAGAGATTGCATAGTCAAATCCACCTTAAGCTGGTCAATGTGCAGGATGGGATACGCCCAATTGCGTAAATAAAAGATAGAAATATGGCTCCTGTCAGAATTATTAATTATAAAAAGATGTAGTTTTTTATAGCGGAGCCCAGTAATATAAAAGGTTTATAGCAGATTATTATAGGGAACCAACTTCAACTATTAATTTATACATGCCATAAAATCCCCAGAAGCCGGGATTTTATAACAAGTATAAATTAAGTTTTAATAAAGGTTCCCTATAGTATGTATAACTTAAGCTTGGTAAATCAGGCGTACTTAATATATTTGATGTATATGGTAATGTATTAAATAAATGTTGTTGAGTAAAAACTGGAGTTTTTAAGGGGAAGTCCTAGCAACATTTTATTAATACATACCAATAGGTGCTAAAGTATTTAAATATCTGATTCTATGTACTCTCTAACGAAGTCAAATATCTCTAGACCAATTTCTATGGAGGGTGCTTCCCAAGTAGCTGTAGTTTTGCTAAAGCTTCCTTTCCAACTGAAATTATCAGGTGTTTTATAATGAAAGCCATCTAGTAGAGACATAGAGAAATTAAAAGGAGGCTCTAATTTTGTATTTTCTATATTGTCTCTATTTTTTAATGCTTCTAAAACTCTAGTTTTAATAATTTCGTAGGTTTCTTTATAAGTAGGTTTGTAATTGCTTTCTTTATCCTTAACCACTATTGTTGCAACATTTTTGGAAAGCTCTTTGGCTTCCTGCATGGAAGCTTTACAGCCTATATTAGCCAGATATTTTGTATCATAGAAGTTTAATACTGAAAATCCTATCTCAGCAATATGCATACCATTTAATAGGATTTCTTTTATTGGTGGGCTTTGAATGGTATGTGGAAAGAAAGCGTTCTTTTCACCATATCTAGAATGTTGGCCTATAGTAATAACACCAAAAGGCTCCCAGATAGCTTGACCTCTTATTCTTCTCCAATAAAAGCATCTATCAGGAGTATCAAATAATTTTGCATTTGCTGGTAACTTATCGATTAATATGTTGTGTTCTGGATTACCTGCAAAATGGCCGTCATATATTAATATCTCATCAATACCAAATTCATTAGCAGCCTCGCATACTGCTAGAGTATCGGAAGTTAGACATTCTCTGCCATAACTTCTCCATTCATCACTACCGTGGAGCATGGCTAAACGGTTTTCTTCAAAAATTCCTGAAGCACCTTCCATGTCTAACATTAAGATAAGCTGTTTCTTCATTTAACTCACCTCATTAAATATAGATTTTATCATAAAGATAAATTATGGTAATATAAAATCACTCTATAATTATACCATCATATACAAAATATGTATCTATCGCTGAAAGAATATGACCTGTATATTATAAGTAAGCTGCAAATAGCTCAAAAGTCTGAGATTAATTTAAGTAGACGTAAAAGCATGTAATTTGTAGAATATTGAATTTGCAATATTAAAAGGGTATAATTCTTGTATAAATTATGATAGTCGGTTAAGATAAATAATTTTAAAGGTGTATCAATTTTATAAGAAATATATTTTAAAAACTCCTATGGTTTTTGAGAGGAGAGTTTGAGAATATAAGTTTTATTAAGGAGTGGTACATCAATTGGTTAAGATGTAATAATCACAAAAGATAATGATGATTAAAAGTCTTGGAAATATATAAATTTAATTATAGAAAAGTGAATGTGTATAGTTTGTTGCTTTAGTAAAGCTTAAGGAGATAGATAATATGAACTTTAAAGAAGATATTTTTTCATATGTTCCTAAAAATGAGCAAGAGATACAAGATAAGAAGGTAATAATTGATTATATAAATCAATTTCCTGATAATATATTGCTTAGGGATAATGAGTTTGCGCATATTACAAGTTCTGGTTTTATAATGAATAGAGAATTAAGCAAAGTTCTAATGATTCACCATAATATAAGAAATGCATGGGCTTGGACTGGGGGACATGCTGATGGGGATGGCGATTTACTTCATGTTGCAATAAAAGAAGCAAAAGAAGAGACCGGGATAAGTAGCGTTTTTGCTCTATCAAAAGAAATTGCTTCACTAGATATATTGCCTGTATACGGACATGTAAAGAAAGGCAAATATGTTAGTGGACATCTTCATCTTTCAGTTGCTTATATACTTATTGCAGATGAGAAGGAGAATCTAGTTATAAAAGAAGATGAAAACAGTGGAGTAGAGTGGTTTCCTGTAGATAAATTCACAGTACAGTATTTTTCTGAAAATGATGTTTATCTATACAACAAGCTAATAGAAGCAGCTAAGGAAATGAGTAAAAATAAAATTTAATATAAAGCTCTGTTAAAGTAGCGTGTTGAAATTAAGTGGTCAGTCATCCGATGCTTAGATGAGCTTACGCAAAGAATTAATATGATTTTGTCATATTCCATGGCTAAAACTGTAAACTCACTACGTTCGAACATACAGTTTTACTCTTTATTTAACCATTCACTCTTTATAAATCCTATGTATCTTAATATTAAGTATATTAAGAATGCTATTAAAATAAAGAGTAAAAAGAGAGAATATGTCGCCTGCCAGAATTTCTTCACATACGTTCAGAAAAGGCAGATGCGCAAAAAATCACTAATGGAGAACGTATTAGTGATTTTTAAAGCCATTCCATCTGAAAAAATCATTTAATTCTAGTTGCTCGCTCATATAGCATCTCCTTCATAACCACTTAATTCCAACAATATTATTAAACATAGCCTAATATAAAAAAAGAGCAGGTGCTTATATAAAATGTTACTTGATATAGATAACATTTTAATATGAACACATGCTCTTTTTTACTGTTAATACCATTTATACAAAAAACTAGCGAAACCTAGCGCTATCAAGGATCTGGAGAAGCTATTTAGGGGAGCAGTAAATAAAATTATGTCGCCTGCCAGAATTTAATCACATATGTTCAGAAAAGTCAGATGCGAAAAAAAAGGTCACTTCAGCGACATTTTATGAGTCTAAGGATTGAAGTTGTACAGCTTTAAACACATATTTAAATGATTATTGAATATAATAAATAACTAGTATATTTTGTAATATTATTTTACTACCGCAAAGTATTTACAAGGAGTGAAAATGGGAAGACCAAAGAAAAAACACTTATTCTTTTTACCTATAGCAATTGTTCTTGTAGTAATTTATTATTTTTCCATTACGGTTAATATGTCAAATAATACTTCGGCTAAAAGAGGGATAAGAAATTATATAAATAAAAGTTCTGAGGATAGCGAGGTAGAAATTCTAAGTTCCATAGAGTTAGGCAATAAAAGATATGTGTTAACTGAGCTGGATAATAGATTATTTTTGCTAAAAATGGACTTTAAAATATTTAACAGATACAGAATTAGAGCTGCAGACAGCTATTTTGGAAGTGAAAAGGTTGAAGTTGTTGAAGAAAATAAAAAAAAGTATCTTATATATTACGGAAAGATAGACAATCCGAGAATTACTACAGTTGTGATTAAAATAGATTATAAGCCTTATAAAGTGAAGCTTGAAGGAAACAGAAATGTAATAGGATACTGTATCGTTGAGAATTCACTTTCAATAGGAGATGTAATAGCAACCTATGATTATTATGATGACAAGGGTAATCTTATAAATAAGGGCTCTTCTATATAAAATACTATCACTTAAAATCTAAAAAAGTTAATAATTTTAGTTATATTGGTAAATATTAATATACATAGTGATATATTTGCATAACAATTTAATTTTAACAATATTATTAAGCATAGCCTAGGTAAATAAGATATTAGGATTAAATGTTAGATTAAGATTTAATAGGCTACAGAGTGATTATATATCAATATATATAATTCTTACATATAAATTAGTGTTTTTATAAAAACCTGAAAAAGGCTAAATTTAAATAAAGCTAAGTTTGGGGAGATGAAGTTATGAGTAATATAGTATTTATAGTGTTTCTATTGGTTCAATTAGCGTTTTTAATATCGATTTTAGCATCTTTAAAAGCAGCGTTAGATCCCTGTAATAATAGTGTTCTTGGTGTAACATTACCAAAGGATAAGATAAATTATAATAGCGTACAGCAGATAGAATTTTTATATAACAAAAATATAAATTCTCTAGCGGTAGTTTCAACCTTACTATTTGTTCCTGAACTATTGTTTAAGATAGATTTTCAGGGATATCCTTCGCTTATAATTACATACTTCTTTATCTGGATAGCATTTATTTTAGTTGCATCAAGAAGAGTTATATATTCTGCAAATAAAAAGCTGAAGGCTTTGAAGCACAATAATAATTGGGAGCTTGATAAAACCTTTAATAATTTAGATAGTATTGAAGAAAGAAATGGGAAGGGTAAAGTGAAAAATTTTTCCTATGATGAAGATGATTTGTGGCCAAATGGGTTAGATTATTACAATCCAAGTGATGATAGCATTATAGTACCAAAGAGAGTGGGTAATGGAAAGACACTCAACTTAGGAAATAAAGCAGGTAGAGCCATAGGATTAACATCCTTAGCATTAGCAATACTATCTGTTGGCGGATTATCTTTATTTTTTCTAATAACAGATTTTTATACTCCATCGATTAATATAGAGGGAGATAAAATAGAGGTAAGCGATCTTGCTTACAGTACTGTTTTCAAATCCAATGACATAAAGGATGTAGAACTTATAGATGATGTTCCTATAGAAAGTAAAATAGATGGTGCATTAACTTCAAGCTATGCAAGAGGGGAGTTTAATGTAAATTCTTACGGTACAGGAAAGTTGTATATATATAAGAAAAAGTCTCCGTATATACTTATAAAACTTAAAGACTCTTATATAATATATAATGAAAGCGATACAATTAAAACAAACAGTATTTATGATAAACTTAAGGCTCAGGTAAAATAATTTGTGTAAGTATTTTTCTGAAGCCCTAATTATGTTGAAGTTGTTAATTCAACATGGTTAGGGTTTTGATTTGTTAATTCTTAATAAAATTATATTGCAGATAAAGTTGTAGGCAAATATGATTAGAAGACTCAAATAAGCGATTTTATTTACATTTTTCTTAGAATATTTAAAATAGCTAAAGGGAAATTTAATTTTGTATCATGGTCTTAACATAAAGTTTTGCTTGTAAAACATTAGACTAACACTTTTAATATATCTACAAAGGAGGATACAAACATGTCAGCAACAGTAGAAGTACCAGTAATATCTCTTATTCAAGGAGGAAATCCTACTCAGAAATGCATAGATTTATGTGTAAAGTGCTCGCAAATTTGTCAAGAATGCTTTAGCATGTGTCTTCAAGAAGCAGATGTAGAAGCTAGGGGAACATGTATTAAAACTCTTCAAGATTGTGCTGAAATTTGTTCCACAGCAGCCTGTCTTATGGCAAGAGGAAGCGGATTTTCAAAGGAAATTTGTCAGCTTTGTGCATCAGTTTGCCAAGAATGTCAAAATGAATGTAGAGAGTTTAAGGATGAACATTGTCAGGTATGTGCTCATGTATGCAGTGAATGCGCAGCTGAGTGTACAAAAATGATCAATATGTAAAGCCTAATAAATGTAAGGCTTAGATTGCTGTAGATTCTTTTCCTACAGCAATTTTTTCCTATATACCTTTTTTATTTTAATTTATTATTTAAGAAAATAGTATGTTTAGATTCAAAATCTACTATTTATATTTGTATTAATTTTAAAGGAAATATAGTATATAATTATATAAAAGGTAGCAATTATGGAGGGGATTTTAATGGAAAATAAACTTAGATATAGACTTATTACTGGCAAAGATGATTCGAATTTTTGTAGAAGGATTACCGAATTACTCAATGAGGGATATAAGTTGTACGGCTCACCTTCTTGTACTTTTAATGGTACTGATGTCATAGTAGCACAAGCGGTGATTTTAGAGGAGAATAACGAAGAGCAAGCATAGACATGAATTTATATTAAGATAGTAGTTTATAAGATTTAATTTATATTGTTAGTTGAAGTTTGAACCGCATAATATAGAAAGAGGTTAATTATATGAAGAATGAAGATATTGAGATGGAAAAGAAGGTATTTGGAGAGAAAATTGCTGGAATACAATATAAGGATAGAATTGGTGTATATGGTATAGCTTTGAATAAAGAAGGCAAAGTTGGTACGATAAAAAAGATAGATAAATACTTCCTTCCTGGTGGAGGTTTGGAGATGAATGAAGATTATGAGCAGTGCCTTAAGAGAGAATTGCTTGAAGAAACCGGTTATGAGGTAGATATAAAAGGTTATATTGGAGAAGCTATTCTTTATCATCAAACTAGAACAAAAAAATATCTTAGAGGAATAGGTCATTTCTATATAATAGATTTGCTGAATTTAACTAATAAGAAAATTGAAGAAGATCATGAATTAGTTTGGCTAGATCCAGAAGAGTGTATAAAATTGCTTCTATTAGAGTATCATGGTTGGGCTGTAAGACAGGCTTTAACCATAATAAGCAGAGGGATTTTTTAAAAAGTTCCCTCTGCAAATTCTAGTTGTATTGAAGGTTTACCACCATGTATTACATTGTTGTAAAACGGAAATCTATGAGTTTCTATTCCTTTCAAGGTCCCATCTTTTTCTATACCGTTGATGCTCTGCTTACTATATTGATTCCAAGATATTATTTGGTAACCTAAACCATAATAAACTGTAGTACCGCCGTCCTTATAGATATCTTTCTTAAGTATAAACACAGGGTTATTTCCCTTCTGTATTTCTGATTTATCGATGAAAAAAGAAATTTCATTTATAGCTATTAAGAAGCATATGAAAGATAAAATAAATATTGAGATTTTTTTTAGTTTCACCATAGCGTCACCCCTAATCTTATTTTTTAAATCCTTCTTAGTAGAAATTTATATTTGATGTTAAAAGTTATAACTTATGTCACGTTAAATAAATTACAACGTATACATTATATTTTTTATTATAAATGCTTTTCAAGGAAAGATGATTACAATAATATTAAAAGTGTTGTAATAATAAGTTATTAAAGTATATTAATGTTATAATAATATGTATGGGGATGGGAAGAAATGAATAAAGATACAAGAAATAAAGAAGATATTAAACTTAATGGATACTTTAGGATAAACCTAGGCGTTGTAATTATTCTAGCAAGTCCTTTATTAGGAGTTTTATTGGAGTATATTATAAACTTAGTTGTGGGTGAATTAGTTTCTAATGATATAGCAAATATAGTATTGCTAGCTACCTCAATTTTATCAGTGTTAACAGTAGGAATTTTGGAAGTTGTGATAGGAATTGTTGAAAAATTGAAACATGATATTAATAAAAAATGATAAAGTGAGTTAAAACATGTTTAAAAATATAATTAGTTTAATAATAATAGGTCTTGGTTTATTTATTATATTTATCTCTCTTAACCATAATAATTTTAAGATTTATAGATCTAATAAGGATGAGGATAAAGACGCTAAATATATTTATATGCAAACTATTTCAGATATATTCTCAGGAATGTTGTTTATAATACTAGGCTTATTATCTCTATTTGACATATTAGATGGTGAAAAAGTAGGCTTTATAAGTACTGTATTAGTCTTGATAAACAGGATTTCTGAAATGATAATTAGTAATAAATATGCTAAGTGATTTTGGCTTTTGGGATTTACTAAAAAGCACTAATGAAGATAGTGTTGTTGAATATTAATAGTAGTCAAGCTTAAACATGAAAGGAAGAAAGTCAATGATTTTTGATTTTGAATTAGGTCTTAGTAAAATAGAAGTAGAAAAGTTTAAGATAATCCAAAGAGAAGCCATACGAGCTGTTGTAATGGATAAGCAGAAAATTTTATTAGTTAACAATAATAAAGGTGATTATAAATTTCCTGGAGGTGGAGCTAATAAAGGAGAGAGCCATGAGGAAACATTAATTAGAGAAGTATTGGAAGAAACTGGTTATGAAATCTCATATGTTAAAGATAAAATTGGAGTTATTACAGAAAGAAATTATGATATATATGATAAAAGTTGTATTTTTCAAATGACATCATATTATTATCTTTGTGAAACAGAGGATAAAAAGCTGGGGCAGAGGCTGGATGCATATGAAGCGGAACTAGACTTTAGACCAGAATTTGTTGATATCAACTATGCTATAGCAACAAATGAAGAGCTTTTGGAAAAGAGTTTGGATATAAATCCATGGGTGCCAAGAGAAACTAAGGTTTTAAAAGAAATAAGAGACAAGCTTTGAAATTTAGCGCTGGAAAATAAAAGATTGATTTTACAGTATTAAAGGAGAAGAAAATAATGAAAATATTAGTTACTGGAGCTGGTGGACAAGTAGGCTCAGAATTATTAAAAGTATTAGAGAAAGGAGAGACGGAACTAGGGAGTATACCTTCTGAACTTAAAAAAGCGGAGGTGTTTGGCTTCAGTTCCAGAGAGTTAGACATAAGAAATATTAATCAGGTAATAGATAAAGTAGCGTCAATAAATCCAGATGTTGTTATAAACGCTGCAGCCTTTACAAATGTTGATGGTGCAGAGGATAATTTTGATCAAGCTTTTGAAGTCAATGCTTTAGGTCCAAGAAATTTAGCCATGGCCTGTGAGAGGATTTCTGCTAAGTTAGTACATATATCCACTGACTATGTTTTCAGCGGGGAAGGAAGTAGACCCTTTAAGGAGTACGATACCGCTTTACCAAAGAGTGAATATGGTAAAAGTAAAAAATTGGGTGATGATTTTGTAAAAGAAATATGTACTAAGTATTTCATAATAAGGCCCGCTTGGGTGTATGGGTATAATGGCAAAAATTTTGTATATACAATACTGAATTTAGCTAAGAATAACGATGAAATAAAAGTAGTAAAAGACCAAAGAGGTAACCCAACCAATGTGCAGGATATAATACACCATATTTTAAAGCTTGTAGTTACTGAAGAGTATGGAATCTATAATTGTGCAGGCCATGGTGAATGTTCTTGGTATGATTTTGCTTGTAAGATAGTGGAGTTTAGTAAAATTAATTGTAAGGTTATACCATGTACATCTGAGGAATATAAGAGTAAAGTGAAAAGACCAACTTATTCGGCTCTTGATAACTGTAATCTTAGAATTACTGTAGGGGATGAAATGAGGCATTATGTAACGGCTCTAAAGGTATTTATTAATAATATCATTTAGAATAAGCAGAGTTAGCATTTTAAAATAAAGTTTAAATTAAAAAACTCTCCTATCAGAGAAGACAGGAGAGCTTTTCTAATAGATTTCGGATTGAAGTACCAGATATTTAAATAAGTGTATAAGGCTTATATACTTATGTGAGTTAAAGAATAAATAAAGCACCTAGCTAGTAAATTCAAGCGATTAGAGAATTAAGCGAATCATATGCTGAACAACTTAATTTCAATATAGTATTCTAACATAGCCCAATAATTTTAACTTTTCCTTAGAATCAGCATTATGTTAATACAGATCAATATTAAAAGTAGTGCTAGAAGGTGGAATTTTTCAGTGTAACTATTTTTTAGCAAGCTAAATAGATAAAAGTTCTTTGTATATTGGCCTTTTGTAGAGAACTCAAAGGCGTAGTAACTAAAAGGAAGTAGATAACCTGCAGCAATACTGTGGGTTAATAGTGCTGCTGTAAGTCCGATTAAGCCCAGTGTTAAGCAGGTTACTAGTATAGAAAAAGTGAACTTTAATTGAGGAAAGTCAGCACCTTGTATCTTAGCTATGGTGGTTGCAAAAATTATTAAAAGTAGATTAAATAAAACAACAAAAATTAAACGTGTTGAAAAAGCGTAAATATAGGGGATTCTTTTGGTAGAGGTGACCTCACCAATATTGTCTACTTCATCTAAGCTACTTAGATAGGGAAACAGTATAATACCGGTAATAGATATAAAAAGTTCGCTGATTTTAGCCATACTAAAAGCATCTATTAACTTAAAGCTAAAGATAAAAGGTAGAAATAAAACGAAGACTAAAGCTACAGCAACATTTAGATTCAAACTTACCTTAATGTTGTATTTTACGAAGCTTAAAGAGCTTTTTAAGACTTCCATCATTTGCACCTCTTTTCATAGAATGTACCCATATATTAGCAACAACGATTACTAAGGATAATATTAAGTAGAAAATTCTATTTGTTTCTATGGCTTTAGCATAGGATACATAGTCATCATAATAACCAAGTGAATTAAATCTAATTATTGGTTTTAATAGAGTGTAATCTCCACTTAAAGGTAATAAGGAATTAATCCATATTACAAATTGTATTATTATAGCAACAACTCCGTTGTTAAAAATAGCAGAAAGCAGCATGCCTAGCGCATTACTAAAGAATACAGTAGGTAGTATCCAAGTAACAGTATATTTATAATAGGATAAATAATCTATAGGATAATTGTTTAAAACTGACATTCTAATAGTTAAAAAGGTTGAATAGGAGGCAAGTAAAAGGTAGCCTAAGGAGACACATAAACATATAGCAATATATTTTGATAAAATATATGTGGCAGAGGAAACTGAACGGCTGTATATTACCTCGTAAGTTTTTGTTCTTTTGTCTTTAGTCAATATAAAAGCAGATAAAAACACTGTGAATAGTCCTGCAGTTATGCCCATATAATCTGAGAAAAGTCTAGCAGAAGCATTAGATAATTTGTCTATATTCACTGTCTTATTGTAGGCGTTTAGAGCTTCTTCGTAGGTCATAGGCCTTTTTGATAACATACTTCTATGGTCATCGCCAAAATCTGTAGAACCACCTAATTGTTTATCTAGAGTCCTAACAATATTTAAATATTCCTCATAAGAAACGGCTATATTAAGCTTGCCATCCTGTTCTCCATAAGGTGATATAGCTTTTATTGCCTTATTAATATTTTCTTTATCTGTTTCGGAAAGAACAACCATCTTATTAATAAATTTACCATATCTTAAAACAGTTCCTACACTGAGATTTAGATTTAGTTGCTTATATACTGCTTTAATTTCATCTTCTTTATTTGTAGTAGGGGCACTTCCATAATAACTTTGCCCAGGTATGGGTTTTTTAAAGTCTGTTAGTGATGGCAAAAATTGAGATACATAGAATAGGGTGATAATTGCTAGGAAAAGATAAAAAGTTATGCTCTTTAGTTGGTACTTAATTTCTTTAATAACTAATGTTATAAGCATATAATCACACCTCCTTTACAAGCTTCATATAGGCATCTTCTACAGAAGGCTTAAGGCAGATTGAGTTTTCAGTAGGCTTGCAATCTGATAAGATTCTCACCTTTATGTTTTCGCCTTCAGATACTGTAGAGATAATAGTATGCTTCTTTCTTATGGTTTCCAATTCATTGCGATCTACTGTTGTACTCCAAATACTCCCTTCTGCTTTTTTAAGTAAATCGCTGACTTTTCCTTGATACAATACTGATCCGTCTTTTAATATTGCCAAGTTTTCGCAGGTAAACTCAATATCTTCAACTATATGAGTAGAGAGAATAACAATTCTATCTATGGCAAAATCACATAAAAGATTCCTAAAACGTATTCTTTCTTCAGGATCTAGTCCTGCTGTAGGTTCATCAACGATTAAGATCTTTGGATCATGAAGTAGTGCTTGTGCTATTCCAAGCCTACGCTTCATGCCACCAGAAAGAGCTTTAAATTTTACTTTCATGTGTTTATCTAGATTTACACATTTAAGAAGCTCACTTATCCTTGAGTGTCTAAACTTTCGGTCCTTTATTCCAGAAAGTATAGCTAAGTAGTCCATAGCTTCATATACACTCATCGATGGATATATAGAGAAGTCCTGAGGAAGATATCCAACAAGAGAACGAATCTTTGACTTTTCTGTAATATCAATATCATTAACAGTAATAGAACCATCACTTTTTTTAATCAAAGTAGTAAGAATTCTCATAAGAGTAGTTTTCCCAGCACCATTTGGACCTAGAAGTCCAAACATACCTTGATGTATTTCTAAAACTATGTTATTTAGGGCATGCTTTGAACCATATTTTTTAGATAAATTTTTTATCTCTATTCTCATTTATAATCCTCCTTAAATTGCTAGAGGTTTGCAGGTATTCATAAAATATACTTGCACTTAATAAGTATATTCCAGTTAGTATTAGCGAAAATAGTGCAAGTTTTGTTAAAATTAGTAAAGGTATAAAAATAAAAAGCATTGGAATAGAAATAATTAGAACTAACCTAACTGTTTCCTTAAACTGAAGTTTTCTATTTTCTTTTATTAGCTCTTGTTCTTTTTTCTCAAATTCAAGAACGCGAACCTTCCTCCAAACACCATTTATAAAATCCTTATCAATCTTATTAAATTCCTCCATAGCTATACCTCACCTTCTAGCAGCAATTTTAATTTCTTTCGAGCTCTATAGATTAAGATTTTTATTTGACCTAAATTCTTATCCATAATTTTAGCAGCTTCTTCATAGCTAAAACCTTCGTATTCAATTAAGTAAAGTATTCTTTGATAATCTTCTTTTAATAGATTGATCTTTCCTTTAACTAAGTTTGTTGTTTCCCTTGAAATTATTTCTTCCTCCACATTGAAGGAGGATAGAGAATTGATATCTTCGTTTAGTGGTAAAGGTACTTTCTTCCTTAAAAGATCAATACTTTTATTTTTAATTATGGTAAACAAATAAGTCTTAAAGGAATAGTTTTCTTTATAGTTATCTATATTTACGTAAATATATGCAAAGCTATCTTGAGCAATATCTTCTGCAATGAAAAAATCTCTGGTGTACTTAAATGCAAAAGCTATAGCATTTGCTCGATATTTTTTTATCAGTAATTCAAAGCTTTCATCATTGCCGGCTTTAAAGCTTTGAATCAGGTCTATATCCTCTTGCATTTTTCTCCCCCTTATTTTTTATTACATTAATTATTCGAAGATAATTGGAAAAAGTTACACCTAATTATAACTTAATTTATGTATACGGTTATAAGAGTAATTTCATCAAGCTTTATTACAAATCCTTTATTTATGGAAAGACATATTAGTAATTAGTTAAATTACAAGAAAAATATATAAAAAATAGATATCAATAAAAAGCTGTATGCATAATGAGACAATAATTAGGTTCAGAAAAGTTATGTTCTATAAGCTAGTATAAAACTAATGGAAATAAGCATAATATAAAAATGCAGAGGGAGTATCCCTACATTTGATTTACACAAATCTAGGGATACTCCCTTGTCATAAAATTAGAGCTTATTTCGATACTAGGCAAAAATAAATTCCCTAAAGTAATCGTAGCTTCAGGGAATTTATATTATCATATTATATATTAGAGGATCCTACTATAAAGAGACTTTACAGTTTTAGAGATACAGCTTAGTTAAGTAAGTTCTTAGAATGTGAACTGTTGTTATAAAGCGCATTAATTTTAAGCTTGCCTAATACTCTTTCCTTCATTCCCATTACCTTATAATAAGAAATACATTTCAAATCAGCATATTGCTTAAAAGTGTAATCCTTAAAATATATATAGATAACTAAATCCCGTTCTTCTTTAGATAAGTTTTTTAATGCCTTGTCTACATTAAGTAATAGGAGCTTATCACATATAAGGTCCTCGATATTTAAATCATCAAAAATCTCTAATTTGTCTATCTTTTCATCAATATCTACATATTCTATACCTTCCTTTGGCTTCTTACTTAAAGAATTTCTAATAAGAAGATTAACTGAATTTCTTATAGCTATTGTGGCATAAGAAACGAATCTATGTTTTCTCATGTCGTACAATTTTACGCACTTAAAAAGTGTTGAGTAGCACTCGTTTTTGATATCTTCAAAGTCATAACAGTTGATATATGTTCTTTTAGCTAGGTTAATTATATAAGGAGTAAATTCATCGACTAAGGCTTCTTTTGCCTCAGCATTTTCCTCCTTACATAAAAGCACTAATCTTTCTATAGTATTATAATCCATAAAATCACCTCTCAATAAGGATATACGAAGTAAGCTTAGAAATTTGGCTAATTTACACAAATCTTAATAAGTTTGTAAGAATTGCAGTTTATGAACTGCTAAGCCATTTCTATTGTAAGTTAAAATATAAAGTTTTTTATTGGATGACTAACTGGTTAATTTTTATTAAAGCATTTAACATAAATTACATTTTAATTCTATGAGTATCAAAATAGATTTGACTATTTCGTTTTGGTTGTTATAATATTACATATAAGGATATTAGTTTCTTGGGAGGTGATATTATGAAGATTGAGATTTTAATTGAGGATTTTACAAAAGAACTAAAAGAAAATCAACAAGCTATAAAGAAGACCATAGAAAAATTAGATACTTCAGAAGCAAAGGACGAAGCTATACATGAAAAAGTTAGACTAAATATTTATGAGATATTTGAGACGGTGTTCAACGCAAGTGTTAAAAAGGTGTATGGATTGCAGTTCAGTGATGATGAAGCTCTATATGAAAGGTTATCAGAAATCTATTTAAATTTTTTTACTAGGATTCCGGCAAGTTGGAGGATAAATTATGAGAAGGCTAAAGCAAATGAAGATGTTTATAATTTATTTCTTGAAGAATTAAAAATAGATACAGCAGAAAGAATAAGAGACACATTTACAAAGTTTTATACAAGGCAAACAGTTTAAGGGAGAAGAGCTTTATGGATAAATTTGATTCAATAAGGTTATTTAAATGCCTTTCAGATAAATCTAGGCTACTTATAATAAATAATTTAATTAAAGAGCCTATGTATGTTGAGCTTCTTGCTGAGAGGCTGGCACTAGCTCCTTCAACGGTTTCCTTCCATCTAAAAAAGCTAGAAGATGCAGGCCTAGTCACTTCAAAGAAAGAGCAGTATTATGTGATGTATTCTATTAATTACGAAGTACTAAATCTATCATTGAAAGATTTAATTGAAACAGACATTTCAGATAAGACCTTAGAAAAACAGAGAGAAGAGGAATATAGAAAAAAGGTTATTGAAAGTTTTTTTCAATATGGCACCTTAAAATCTATTCCAGTGCAGCAAAAGAAAAGAAGAATAATATTAGAAGAACTGCTAAAAAACTTTGGAGAGGGAAGAGAATATACAGAGAAAGAGGTAAATATAATTATTGCTGACTTTAATGAGGATTTCTGTACTATAAGAAGAGCCTTAGTATCTGAAAATCTCTTAGAGAGACATAATGGTATTTATAGGGTTGTTAAGAAATAATAAAAATTATGGGTGGAAGTTATATGTTTGATGATAATTTAGTAGAAAAGCTTGTAAAAGCAATTAAGATAAGTAAAGGAGATAAGGTTTTGCTTCAATTATGGGGAGAAGATGACTACAAAGAACTTCTTCATAAATTTAGTACTGCAGTAAAAAACAATGGAGCAATACCAATTGAGTATCAGCATTCAAGGATTCATTATAAAAATTTATTCGCAGAAGCAGAGGAAAAAGAAATAAATAAAGAAAGTTTTCAGTGCTTTAAGGAGGTAGATGTTGTAGTTGACCTATGTGCTTGTGCACCAGTAAGACCACATGACGAATTCCCAAAAGAAAAATTGGATTTGTATAGATCTTATATGAAAAGATTATTTGAGGTTTTAGCTACAAAGGAAAAGTTTGTACAGTTAAGGATTCCTACCTCTGAAAATGCCTTGGAAAGTGCATTGAATGAGGAAGAATATAAAGTTAGGATGGTAAAAGCTTATGATATAGATTACGATAAATTGTATATAAAGGCTAAGTCTTTAGTAGGTGATCTAGAGAAGAATACTGCAACAACAATAATAACTGGAGATAATGAAAAGCTTAGTTTATCTTTGAAAGATAGAGCTTGGTATATAGATGCTGGTGATGGCGACTTGCCTTGTGGTGAGGTATATATAGCACCTGTTGAAAATTCTGCTGAGGGATCAATTCTAATAGATCAGGTATTTTTAGATGATGTGAAAATTGAAGGATTAAGGTTAGAATTTAAAGAAGGTAAAATTGTAAATTCCAATTCAGATATATTTAATGAATTCTTAGAAACTCTTCCTCCCAGTTCAGATATTTTGTGTGAATTTGGTATAGGATTAAATGAGAATGTCACAGAAATCATAGGGTATACTCCTTTAGATGAAAAAGCTAGTGGAACATATCATATAGCAATTGGAGCAAACTCAATGTTTGGAGGAAAAAACAATTGTAATTTTCATATGGATTTTGTTTTTTACGGTAAGGTTGAGTTTGAATAAATAAATTTTCAGGATAAGGACTTGGCTTAGTTTACCTCAGTCACATATTTTTCACACATTATTTTGATATTTTACAAACAACTTAAAAGTATACTTGATTATGGAGTCTAAAATTTAGATAAAATATGTGAAGAGGAGTTGATAGTATGTCAACAATAAGTGGAGTTTCTAATAGCTGGTATATAAGAAATACTACACAAGTTTCAAGCTCAAATCAACAAACATCAAAGGTTCGTCGTAATGATTATGAGGATCAAGACGTTTATCAATCTAATCCTAATTTAATACAAGCAACTCAAAATTCTGGTTTTACTGACCCGCTAAGCAGCTTAGTTACTAATGGAACTATTACTGAAGATCAAGAAACTGCTATTAAAGATGCTTTCTCAACGATGAGACAATCAAATATAGCAGGTACATATGGCAGTAAGCCAACAAATCCAATAACGTCACTTATAAGTAGTGGTGTAATAACTAAAGATCAGGCTGATTCAATTAAGTCTGCCTTTAAAGATGCAGCAAAAGCGCATCATCATAAAAGATCAGAAAGAGCTCCACAAATTGATAATCAGTTAAGTAGTTTAGTTTCAAGTGGAACGATTTCTTCTGATCAAGAAAGTGCTGTAAAAACTGCTCTTAAAACTGCAATGGAGAAAAGCGCAAGTTCTGATGCATCAGGATTTGTTGATCCATTAGATACTTTAGTTACAAGTGGCACAATAACTGAAGCTCAAAAGAATGCAATTAAAAATGTAATAATGCCTCCAAAGAATGATGAAACTTCAGTTTCATTAAATAGTGAGGTACAAACTCAAGAAGCTTAAAAATATTTTTAAATAATATCTATTAAACAATAGTGCTAGTAATAAAGCTTTTTTAAAGGAACTCAACAAAGGGTTCCTTTTTTTTGTTTAACTCAACTATAACAATCAACCTTTCGGTTGATTACAAGCATTAGGCCTAGAGACTAATATAGATATTGAGGTGATGATAATGAAAAAAATATTAGAAATAAAAGAGCTTAAGAAATATTATAAAGAAAACAAAGCCATAGATGGCTTAAGCTTTGATCTATATGAAGTAGAAAAATACTATTTTACATATTTAGGGAATTGGTAAGCGTTATATTTAAAACTACTATAGGAATATATAAAAAACAATATTATACTTTAAGAAAAAAAGGATTTTAAAAAGAAATACATAATAAGTGATAATATATTGGGAATTTCAAGCAATAAATGTCGAGCAATATCCGTGGAAGTGTATTGTAAAAAGATGTATATTTAAAGTGTTGAAAATAAAAAATGTGTTATATCTAGGTAAATTATGATGTTTAGATGTACTATTACAATGAAAAAATGAAGTGGGTTACCTATATATGAATGGAGGCATAATCTTGGAGCATAATATTATTGACAATGATTTATATCTTAAACAATTGATGGAGAGCGAAACCTCTGCTGTATGTGTATTTACTTTTCCAGATTTAAAATTAATAAGATGCAATAATACATATGTTGTAGGCTGGGGAGGGGAGAATGCTCATACTACTGACTTGATTGGTAAATATATATATGAATTCCATGCGGATTGGAGCGGTAGTGAAGGTGAAAAAGTATTAAAAGAAGCAATTGAAACTGGAAAGACTGCTCAAGATAAAGAATTCAAATATTATCATTACATAAAGGGTGAGTGTTATTGGAATTCATTCATAACTCCTATAAAGATTGAAGAGGAGGTTAAATATATATTTTGTAATTTTATTGATGTAACTGAAGCAGTGCTGTATAGAAAGACTATAGAGATGCAAAATGAAATCATAAGAGCTCAAAAGAACCAACTAGAGGCTATTACGGATAACATGACAGACGCACTTATTATAGTGAATCCAGATGGATATTTTAGTTACTTAAATAGAAGAACATCTGATTATTTTTATGATATAGATAACTTTAGAAAGTTGGGAGATAGTCTAAAGCACACTGACTATTATTATGAAAACGGTACAAAACTTCATATTGATGAGCTTCCTACTGCAAGAGTTTTAAGAGGTGAGAGCATTGATAACATCATACTTAAAGTTGTTAGACCAGATAAAACTGCATATTACAGCTATTGTGGAACACCGATTTATGAAGAAGGAAAGTTAGCCTATGCATTAGTATCACTAAGGGATGTAAGTGAGAGGTACGAGCAAGATAGAAAAGTAAGGATGCACAAAGAGTTTTTAGAGATTATTTTGGATAACATAACCGATCCGTTTATAGTATATGATGAGAACTGCAATATTTCACTGTTAAATAAGGCAGCATTGAGGTTATATCCGCGTATAAAGCATAAAGGCTGCATCTTTGGTAAGAATTCAGATGTTGAATTTTTGGATTTTAATAATGAACCAATAAAGCTAGAGGATTTACCTACCCAGAGAGCAGCAAAGGGAGAATGTGTAAGAAGCAGGCAACTTATAATAAAAGATTCTATTTCATTGAAGTACGTGGAAATTAATGCAATTCCCATTTTAGATAAATACAATAACGTTATAGCTATAGTATCAAATCATAGAGATATTACAGATATGATAGAGTATCATCAAAAGATTAAGAACCATGATGAAGAAAGAATAAGATATGAAAAAGAGAAAAATGAAGCTTTGGAAGCTTCTATGAAGCTTAAGGATGAATTCTTGTACTTAATTACTCATGAGTTTAAGACCCCTATTACAGTTATATATAGTGCATTGCAAGCAATTGAGTTTATCTGCAAGGATGAATTTAGTTCTCGAGTTGCTAAGTATCTAAAATGCATAAAGCAAAATACTAATAGGCAGTTGAGGTTAGTAAATAATCTTTTAGATATAACCAAAATAAGCTCCGGAAACATAAAAATAGATAAGAGGAATTTAGATATTGTATACGTCACTAAAGCTATAATAAAGTCTGTAGAACTATACGCAAAGCAAAAAAATATTAATATTTTCTTTAAATCAACTATTCAATATAAAGAGATTGGATTGGACGAAGAAAAATATGAAAGAATTATATTAAACTTATTAGCAAATGCCTTAAAGTTTACTTCAAATGATAAGGATATCATGGTGCGGATATATACTAAAAGAGCTTCTGGTAGTAGCTGGGTATGTGTAGAAGTTAAAGATCAAGGCATAGGAATACCTAAAAGTAGGCAGGAAATTATCTTTGAGAAGTTTGGACAAGCTGATACCACACTATCTCGTCAAGCAGAAGGAACCGGGCTAGGGCTCCATTTAGTTAAACTGCTAGTGGAGGCCTTAGAGGGAAATATTCTTCTAGATAGCCAGGAGGGTATTGGAAGTACATTTACTGTAATGTTTCCAAATAGGAAGATTAGTAAAAAGCGTAAGTCTGAAGGAGATGTCCTTACCAACACTAATTTTATGGAAAATGATAATAGATTAATTCAAGGAATGGAGATTGAGTTTTCAGATATATACTTTTAAAGCAAAATTACTTGCTATACAAATTTTTTTGAATGGTTATATCTTCATATTGTCTCAACTTCAAATAATAATTTGGACATGCCAGACAATTCTAAGAAGATATGATTTCGAAACATGAGTATATTAAGTTTCGGTAATAGAATCCTATAAAATAGTTAAGAATTTAAAGCTAGAACTTTAAATAATCTTATGATTATAAATTTAAAAGAATATAAGAAGAAAAGAATATAACAAGTTAAGAATATAAGAATTTATAGTAATAATGCCAGTTCTAAAGAATATTGGCAAAAAATATATAGAAAAATCCCCCTTTCTAAATTAATAGATAAGGGGGATTTTTATGGAGAATTTTATTTAAACTATACAGCTACTTCAGATTCTCCTTCTGGTAGATCTTCAGCTCTTTTTTTATTAAAAGGTACTGCTAGTAGGCCTAAAGCAGCAACAATGGCTGTGATTAGAAAACACTTATTATAAACCTTATTGCTCTCATCAGCTTTTATAGTAGAAGCTTCATCTATTATTGAGTAAATTTCCTTTGTTTGTACCAAGAATTTAGCTTTAACTTCTGCTTTCATCTTATCAGGAACAGTAGATAAAACCTGTTTTTCTTGTGCGGCAATCATTTTATCAGCATTTTCTTTAGAAAAAGTTGTATTTGAATTTGTGTTTGAAGTCATTATCTTGTCATTTATTGTAGTTTTCACTTGTTGCTCAAGTACTGTGTTCTTATTAACTGAGTCTATTATTTTATTTTTTGTATTGTCTATTGCTACAGTAGTGAAATGAGAGCTTAAGGTGGACACAAGTGCAATAGCAAGACAAGCAGTTAACTGCCTAAAGCTGTTCAATATTCCAGAGGCAAGGCCATTTTTATCTTGAGAAACTTCCTCAAAAGCACTCTGATAAAGTGGAGAGGTTGCCCCTATGCCAAGTCCAACAAGAATAAATGCACTGTAGATAGTCTTCATATTATTAGTACTATTCATAAATACAAACATGAAGTCTCCAAGGGTTACAAAAACTATTGCTAGTAGAGAAGTTACCCTAGCACCTAACTTCTTTGAAATTATTCCGAAGATCGGAGACATAAAGAAGGAAATACCACTTACGACTCCAAGAATAAGCCCTGACTTCAATACTGTATAGCCTAGTTGTTTTTCAAGATAGAAGTTCATCAAATAGGATATAGGCATGTATGCAAAGAATATTACCCCGATTATGATTATAGAGGAAGTAAAACTCTTTATTTTAAATAGCTTAAAGTCTATCATAGGGTTTTTAACTCTAAATTCATATGCCAAGAAGCCAAGTATAGCTACAGCTGAGGTTGCAATCAATGTTACTATTCTTGTACTACCCCATCCGTAGTCATTACCTTTTACAAGTAGAAAGGTCAATGCTCCAATTCCGTAAGCTAGTAATATTGAACCTACAAAATCTATCTTTTTTTCAATAGTTTTGTCATAGCACTCTCTAAGAAACTTTATGCCAAAGAGAAGTGAAATCACAATGAAGGGAGTATTTACATAGAAAATTGCCTTGAAACCAAAGGCTTCGTTCAAAATTCCACCTACCACTGGGCCAGATGCTGCTGCAACAGAAATTATCATTCCAATAAGGATAGCAAGTTTAGATATAGCGTCTTTACCAAACACCTCAATAGCTAAAGGAATAGATAGTGGTGTTAATATTGCTGCACCAATACCTTGAAGTATTCTAAAAATTATTATCATTGGTAGAGTAGTTGAGAGACCACAGAATATAGATGCAGATCCGAAGATGAAAAGTCCAGCAATAAACAGTTTTTTTCTTCCAAAGATATCAGCTATCTTTGAGAAGTTTATCAAAAGTGCTGAGAAAGGTATTAGGTAGGCTGTGCTTACCCAAGAGATTCCTACCATGTCGGTATTAAAGTAAGTTGCCATGGTTGGTAGTGATACATTTACTATAGTTCCATCTAATACAGTTAAAAAGCATGCGATTGCTAAAGATATAAAAGCTAAGATTTTTTCTTTTTTATTCATAATAACCTCCAAAAATAATAAATGTGAATATGAATGTGAAATTAATTTCATGTTTTAATAATAAACTGGAAAAATATAAAAGTCAATACATGAAATGAATTTCATATTTTATTGACTTTTATTTTATGTTAATTTATTATTAAGTTAGGTGATGGACATGGAAAGAAAAACAAGAGTACCAACTCAAAAAAGAGCATTAGAAAAGTTTAATAGAATAGTAGATGCAGCTTATAAGTTATTTAATGAAAAAGGTTATTACAATACTACCACAGCGGATATATCTAAAGAAGCTAATGTGGCGACTGGGTCAGTATATGCATATTTTCAGGACAAGAAAGAGATTTATATAAAGGTAATTGAAAAAGTAAGCGAAAAGTTTAATTATCCAACCAGAGAGTTCTGGATTAATAATGAAGATAAAGAGTTGCATAATTCTGAGTTGTCAAAAAAGCTTTTTAAACTTTTTACCAAAATGATGATAGACTATCATGATTTTTCTAAAACCTTTCATGACGAAATGGATGCCTTAGCACTACTAGACGAGGATATAGCAAAAGTAAGAAAAGAGCAGGAGCAAAATCGAATAAATAGAACAAGAGAAATTTTTAGATCACTGTCAATTCCTTTTAAGAATGAGGAGGAAGAAAATATATTTCTACATTACTCTTTTTTATTAATTGAAGATGCTTGTCACAAAATTCTTTACGATAATGAAATAAAGAATATTGATTTGTGTATTGATAAATGTGCTGATATGATATATGTTCTCTTCGAAAGCTGTACAGATTATAAAGATAAATAATTTAGGCTCTGTTAAAGTACTGTGTTGAAATTAAGTGGTCAGTCATCCGATGCTTAGATGAGCTTGCGCAAAGAATTAATATGATTTTGTCATATTCCATGGCTAAAACTGTAAACTCACTACGTTCGAACATACAGTTTTACTCTTTAACTATTGTAATCTTTATAAACATTTTATATCTTAATTTAAATATAAATAATATAAGATGTTTTGATTTCAAAGAGTAAAGAGTAAAAAATTATGTCGCCTGCCAGAATTTCTTCACATACGTTCAGAAAAGGCAGATGCGAAAAAAATCACTAATGAAGAGCGTATTAGTGATTTTTAAAGCCATTCCATCTGAAAAAATCATTTAATTCTAGTTGCTCGCTCATATAGCATCTCCTTCATGACCACATAATTTCAACAATATTATTAAACATAGTCAAAATTTATAAAGTCAATAAAGGTAATCAATAGAAACATAGAAGTATAGATAACTACAATGATTAAGTTATCTATACTTTTTTTACTATCAATAAAGTGAAAATTTTTGCTAAGACCTAGTAAAATAAAGGGTTAGAACAGTTGTTTAGAGTAAACAGTAAAAAAAGAAATCATATTCGCTTGCCAGAATTTTTTCACATACGTTCAGAAAAGGCAATAAAACTGTGATTATTAATTTCTGTTCAAGCCTATTATTTATTAAATTTACTGTATTAAGTTTTGGGAGAAAGTGTTATTATTAATGTGATTACATAAATTGGAAGGGTGAAGTCTGATATATGAGGAAAAATAGTTTTTTAGCATTCTTTTGGGGGTTCTTTTTCATAATGTTAAATGTAAATATCAATAACTTTGATTTATTACCAGATGTTATTGGATATATACTTTTTGCTGTAGGACTTAATATATTATCAAAAGAAAATATATATTTCCTTAAGGCACAGAATTATAATTGGTTTTTAATAGCTTTATCAATAATTAAGTTGTGGAATTATTCCATATCAGTAAGATATTTTGAATTTAGTGTTAAATTTATTGCTATATTCTTATTTACAGTTTTATATTTTGTTATAAATATAATTATGGTTAAAAATTTATTTCTAGGGATAAGCTGTATGACAGAAATAGAAAATAATTCGTATTTATTTGCAGAAGCTAGTGAAATTTATAGATACTATAAATATTTGCAAGTAGGCAGTATTATAGCTTTTATTATAATGTTTATTCCGAAGGTAG
Source organism: Clostridium manihotivorum (assembly GCF_004015185.1). Lineage (GTDB taxonomy): Bacteria > Bacillota > Clostridia > Clostridiales > Clostridiaceae > Clostridium_AR > Clostridium_AR manihotivorum. The sequence goes on from NZ_CP025746.1 coordinate 2,977,379, forward strand.
GGTTTATTTATATAGTAGCGTTATTCATACTTTCAATACTAATTATGACTAATATCATGATTTTTATGAAAAGGTGTGAAGAAGAGTATACTAAAAAATAAGGCAGATTTTTTACTGTCAATGAAATTATAAAATTTTTATTAGCCCAAACTAGAAATATCAAGGCTTTAGAACAGCTATTTAAGGTAAGCAGTAAAAAAGAAATATTATTCGCCTGCCAGAATTTCTTCACGTACGTTCAGAAAAGGCAGATGCGCAAAAAAAATCTCACTGAAGAAGTTCGCTTCAGTGAGATTTTTTTACTGTCTATAGATTAGTCAGCTAAGGCTATCTCTCCATGTTTTTCATAATTGCCAACCTTAGAGATTGAGTTGTCTTCATTTACAAATACAACCTTAGGTTTGTGCTCACTTACTTCATTTTCATCCATCTGGCAGTAGCACATTATTATAACTTTATCTCCTTTTTGAACGCAACGAGCAGCTGCGCCGTTTAGACAGATAACACCGCTATTTGCTTCCCCCTGTATTACATAAGTCTCGAATCTTTCACCGTTATCTATATCAGCTATAGCTACCTTTTCATATTCATGTATTCCAGCAGCTTCCATAAGAACCTTATCTATAGTTATGCTGCCTACATAGTTTAACTCTGCTTGAGTTACAGTAGCTCTGTGAATTTTAGATTTTAGCATATTTAGTACCATTATTTTTCCCCCTATATTATAAAAACTCAAAAATCAATTCTATAAGTCTATAGTCGTACATTTTTTATCTATATTAAGTTACAAATCTTTCAAGTTATCTAAATTTAGCATTTAAGCTTTAACCTCTAATAAGTATGCTATGCTTAATAATATTGTTGAAATTAAGCGGTTATAATTCTTTGGACAAGCTCATCTAAGCACCGTATGAATAATCACATAATTTCAATACACTATTTTAACAAAGCTTATAAGTAAAGTTGTCAATAAGTCTAGTTTTACCAATATATACTGCTAGAGCTATTAAGATGTCTTTTTCTATGTTTATTACAGGCTTAAGCGATAAACTATCGACAATTTCTACATAATCAACTTTGGCTAAAGGCTCAGAGGAAAGAGTATCTATGATTAATTGTCTAAGGCTTTCGCTAGATCTCTCACCATTATTAAGAGCTTCCTTTGCTTTTGCTAAACTTTTACTCAAAATAAGTGCAGATGCTCTTTCTTCAGTGCTTAAATAAACATTTCTAGAGCTTTTAGCAAGTCCGTCTGATTCTCTTATTATTGGACATCCTACTATTTCAACAGGTACATTTAAGTCTCTTACCATCTTTTTGATAACTGCTAACTGCTGAGCATCTTTCTCACCAAAGTATGCTTTATCAGGAGTTACGATGTTGAAAAGTTTAGTAACTACAGTACATACTCCTCTAAAGTGGCCAGGCCTCTTTGCTCCACAAAGTCCTTCTGTAAGACTGGATACTTCAACAAAGGAAGCAAAGTCCTCTACATACATTTCCGAAGGGGTAGGTGTAAAGATTAAATCTCCACCGAAATCTTCAACTATTTTACTATCTCTTTCAAGATCTCTTGGGTATTTGTCAAGATCTTCTGTAGGACCGAACTGTATTGGATTTACAAAGACACTTACTACAACCTTGTCATTGTTTTTATGAGCTGCTTCTATAAGAGAACCATGACCTTCATGAAGATAGCCCATAGTAGGTACTAAACCTACTGAAAGACCTTCTTTCTTCCACTGACTTATAATATCTCTGACTTGGTTAATCGTACTTACAACTTTCATTTATATTTCCTCCATTAAGCTATTAATAAAGCTTTTCTAATACATCATCAGATATAGCAAATTCATGTTCTGGAGCAGGAAATACTCCTTCTTTAACTTCCTCAATGTAATGAGAAAAAGCAAGTTTCATTTGATCACCAATTTTAGCATATTGCTTTACAAACTTTGGCTTAAAATCAGAGAATAAAGCTAAAAGGTCTTGATAAACAAGTATTTGGCCATCGCACTTATTGCCTGCACCTATTCCAATAGTAGGTATAGAAACCTTCTTACTTATGACCTCTGCGAGCTTTGCAGGTACACATTCTAAAACTATGGCAAAAGCGCCTGCTTTTTCTAAAGCTATTGCATCTTCAATCAGTTTCTTTGCAGCTGCCTCATTTTTACCCTGTACCTTAAAGCCTCCAAAGGCATTTACAGATTGCGGGGTTAAGCCTATATGTCCCATAACAGGAATAGAAGCAGTTACTATTGCTTTAACATGCTCAGAGAATTCAGATCCTCCTTCTAGCTTTACTGCATGAGCTCTACCTTCTTTCATAAGTCTCCCTGCATTAGAGACAGCATCATATACTGAAGTTTGGTATGACATAAACGGCATATCGCAAACTAATAGAGTATTTTTGTTACCTCTAGCTACAGCCTTACAGTGATGAAGCATATCTTCCATTGTTACACTTAAAGTGTCTTCGTAGCCTAGACAAACCATTCCTAGTGAATCTCCAACTAAAATACCATTAATACCAGCTTCATCAATTAATTTTGCTGTAGAGTAGTCGTAAGCTGTGAGCATAGTTAGCTTACTTCCGCTATTTTTTGCTTCTTTAAAAGTGGTAACTGTATTTTTCAATTTTTACCCTCCTGATTTATCAAATACTTTTCCAACTCTTCATAGTTAGTATTTTGATTTTTTATTTTTGAAAGCTTTAAAAGTTGCAAAGATAACTTTGTATATATTTCTTTCTGTTCCATAGGAATTGCAGCAATATGATTTTTTACAGTCCTTAAGTCACACCTTTCAACTGGTCCAGTTAAAGAGCTGACAAGACCGTTTGCTTTAACGTTATTTATGTTGGTTTCAATTAAAGGAAATAATGCTTTAATAGCCTCATCCTCAGTAAAACCATAGTCTTTTAAATAGGAACAGGAAAAACTTAATAGTGCATTTACTAAGTTGCTAGAAGTCACAGCGGCAAGATGGTAAAGGGTTTTATCTTGACTTTGTAACTTAATAACTTTATTATTCAGCTTTTCGAACATAATAATTATACTTTGAAGATATTTTTCATCACCTTCAATAGTAAAAACGCAATCTTTAAGCTTTTTATAACTTTCATATTTATCGGAAATTGGAAAAAGTGGGTGAATTGAATAAGCATATGCATCAGACTTTTTAATATCAGAAAAGATAGTTGAAGATAAAGAGCCACTGGCATGGCAGATTATTTTCTCATTAAGATTATAGTTTTTTATGTGCATCCATGTTTTGTATATTTCATCATCAGGTGTAGTGACAAAAATAAGATCACTAACATCAATTAAATCCTCAATTTGTTCAAAAAACTTAGTATTAGTAAAAATAGCTGCTTCCTTTGAGGAGGTCAGAGTTTTACTATAATACCCAATTACATCAAGATTATTTTCTGAAAAGTACTTTCCTAAAGAAAAGCCGACCTTTCCAGCTCCTATGAATCCAATTTTAATAGGCGCCACCTCCGTGTTGTTATAAAGATTAAAAGGCGAAACCTGAATAGAAATATGTCTCATTCCAATGGATATGTGCACAATATTAAAAATTTTTCTTAAAAGTCTGGTATAGCTCTTTCGATGCCACCCATGTAATAACTTACTACATTTATTATGAAATGTAAATGATTAATTGTTAAGTTTATACTTTTTAAAAAACCATTTTTTATATTTATAACATGAGTAAAAGGTGATATAAAAAGTTATCCAAGTAACATACCAATCCCAAAAGATGTATTTTAGTACTAAAGTATATTTTTCTTCTAAAATTTCTATAAAGGTTAAAATGCTGCAAAAAGCGAAGTAATATAAAAATTTGCGAGTATTACTTTTCATCTCAGGATAGTTAACTACAAATAATGCACATATTGATGGATAAAGAAAATATTCAAATAAGAAACTAGTTTTTATCGCTCTTGGAAACTGTCTAATGGGATATTCTATAAGATTAAACTCTGCAACCATAAGTCCAAAAAACCATGTGATTGTTAGAGTATATGTGTAGATTGCTATTGCTTCACGGCGTTGTTCTTTAGGTATAAATTTGAATAGCGAATACACTATAAAGACTATTTCTAATAAATAAAGTAAAGTTACTATATTCAAAAACAATACCTCCTATCTGGCAGTATAGCTTAGAAAAAACTCTTTTACGAATCTGAGAGGCTTAAGCTACTAACACCAAAAGCATTATTATTCCAAAGTATATTTTTAACGCTTTCTATTTGTTCCTTGTTGCACTTTATTAGGATTACAACCTCTGAATGTTTCTCAGAAATAAGCTTGTGACTTTTTTTCCATGTAAATATTAGTTTTATAATTAATCCTAATACAAAACCGAAGAGAATAGCTAATAAGCCCCATAGTAAAGGTCCCCATTTTAAAACGAACCCATAGATTCCACCAAAAATTCCAAAGGCTACTGCTAGTATGGCAGGTAAGTCGAACAAACTTAAACCATCAGAAGAATGAATAGAATCAAAAAGTGATATGTTTTTGTGTCTTTTATCCAAAGGCATTGCCAATATATTATCCTTGTTTATTCCGTTACATTCTAGCTCGCTAAGAGCTAATTCTAGATATATAGAGTGTTCAAAGGTAGATACTATATACATATAATCACCTCTATATGATTTGTTGAAAAAGGCTAAAAAATCATTTTTTTGATATTCTCTTTTAAGGTACTTTGATTGTTCTTTATCAAATAATTTATTATTTTCTACTGTATTAACATAGGCATCATACACAGCAAAAAGATAAACTGATGGAACATTTAAGAACCAATGCATGTTTAAAAGATTTTTTGATTTAGTGAAGTCACCTAAAAATGTGTAGTGGAAGGCTGGTAGAAGATTTGAATCATAACATATAAAAATCCACCATCCAACAAGAAAAAGAGCTGTAATAAGTCTATGAAGATATAATTGACCAGAACCAGGAACTAATAATGACCATACTGCTGAAACTAGTGGATTTCTCTTGTCCAAGTAATTTATCTCCATTGCACTTATTTTAAAGGGTTTAATTTCTCCACCTTCACGATCTGCAAGTATATAAGCGTGATTTAAATCAATGGTAGTTCTATAGCTGTCCCAAATAGCAAATATATATGTAGGGATATAAAGAGACATCCATCTAATATCAGCAACTTGTTTGGCTTTTTCAAAATCACCTATAAAAGAATAAAGAATGAGAAGGTTAATATGACCTTTATAGTTTATATATACTTCCCATAAAAATAAGACAAAACCTCTAAGGTATTTTGAAAGCAAAAGGTGTCCCATCCCAGGAAAAGCTACAGACCAAGCTGCGATTATATATGGATTTCTTAAATGTAATTGAGTTGTGCCTAAAATGCTTAGATAGGCTATATATCTTCTTGAAGTAGGCTCGTGAAATTTATTACTACTCATAGTATAGCTCCCTGATTTTTGTTGTATATTAACTCCCATAAATCCTTTTGGATTACAAGTCATAGTATTATCTTTTTTAAAAAATATATTATAGATAATTTGTTTCTTATTCTTTAGAGAATTATATTTTAGATAAAGTTATGAAATAGCTAGTTGACATATATTTCTTTTAAAGTTAAAATATAAGCGTAGAGTACTGTTTAATAATTGTTTTTTTACTTTATATTTTTACAGAATATGAGTAAGTATTTAAGTTAAAACTATTAAACATGATATGAACAGTAGAATATAATAAAGGTATATGTCGCTTGCCAGGATTATTATTGATAAGAGGCAACTGCGATAAATAATTTGCTAAAGAAGTTATCTATAGTAAATTATTGTTGAAAGGAGAGTTGTTTTATGAATGCAGATTTAAAGGTGATTGCAGTCTAAAACTTAATATTGGTAAAAATATAATTTTAGGGGTGGAAAACCTCTTATTTGAGTTGTATTTTTACAGTAATGTTAACCTTTCATAAATATACTGCCTAGAGGATAGTAACACGACAGGAAGGTCGTGTTTTTTTCATGTATAAAAGTTATAAAGCTTTAAAATTTTTATTCTAAACGCTATTGTTGAAGATTCTCTCAGCTTTAAGAGTAAGCTTTGAAAATATAAGTTAGGATATGAAGCTTTAAATGTATAGAATAGCTAAATCCTATGATTATTTATCAAAATGAAGATTGTTGGAATAAGTGCAATCTTTATCTTGCGTCTAAGGAGTGAAGTATTTTGTCTATATAACTTTATATTTGTTTAAATAGCCGTAGATAGCAGCTCAATAAAAGGGTTGCTTGTCTACGGTTTTTTTATTCTTTAGGAATTGTGTCATCTGACAGCCTTTGCTCATATATATTCGGAAAGGCAGATGCGCAAAAAAATCTCACTGAAGAATATTACTTCTGTGAATAAAAAATAAATTTGATAGATGAAAGGAGAAATGTAAAATGGCGTTAATAATAAGAAATTTAGTAGGGAAAAAGTATATATATTTGGAGGAATTAGATGAATAATATTAATATTGAACAATATGGTTATACAGAATTTTACAAAGAACAAGTGAATACACTTGAGGTTGCAAATAATGAATTAATACCAGCTAGGGTAATTGAAGTTCATAGAGAACAATATAAGATTGTCACAGCTTTAGGTGAAAAGGACGCAAAGTTAAAAGGGTCTATATTCTATAATGAAGATCCTAACATTGTATTTCCGTCTATTGGAGATTTTGTGTTAGTAAAGAATAATCCCATAGGTGAGGATGTTATATATAGGGTATTGGATAGAAAGAGTAAGTTTGCTAGAATGGATTCTTTCAATCAAAAAGAGCAGGTAGTTGCTACTAACTTTGATTATGTGTTCATAGTAACCTCTTTAAACTATGATTTTAACTTGAAGAGAGTGGAGAGATACCTTGCCTGTGCTTGGGACAGTGGAGCGACTCCTATTATAGTTCTTACAAAAGCAGATTTATGTGAAGACTATGAAAGCTATATTTCAGAGGTTGAAGGTATTGCTTTTGGAGTGCCGACGATAGCTGTTAGTTCTCTTACAGGTCAAGGATTTGATCAGTTAAAACAATATACAAAGTCAGGAAATACCATAGTTCTTTTAGGCTCTTCTGGAGTAGGTAAATCATCCTTGGTTAATGCTATTGCAGAGGATGAGGTTATGAAGGTTAATGGTATAAGAGAAGATGACAGCAAAGGGCGCCATACAACAACTCATAGACAGTTAATCATGCTGAAAAATGGAACTATGATAATAGATACTCCCGGCATGAGAGAACTTGAAATGTGGGTTTTAGATGAGGGGCTTAGCGCAACTTTTTCAGACATAGAACAGCTTGAAGTGAATTGCAAATTCACCAATTGCAAGCATGAAACTGAACCAGGCTGTGCCATTAAAGCAGCTTTAGAAACTGGAGAACTTACTATAGATAGATGGAAGAACTTTTTAAAATTAAAAAAAGAGGCGGCATTCGCAGAAAAGAAAGCTAAACTTCTAGCTAAAACTAGTGGGGGCAAAAAGAAAAGGCAGTATGCTAGATAAACTTTAAAAATAGGCCCTATTAAAGTACTGTGTTGAAATTAAGTGGTCAGTCATCCGATGCTTAGATGAGCTTGCGCAAAATAAAATTATGGAGCCTGCCAGATTTTCCTCATATCATTCAGAAAGGCAGATGCGAAAAAAGTTCACTGAAGAGGATCGCTTCAGTGAACTTTTTTAGATATTAAGATTATAGATATGGAATTTTTCAAAAAAAGAAAATGTTTTCATTTGTATTTAGTTAAAAAATTCTGTACAATAAAAATAATGAAACGAAGGTAACTTGTGTAAGGAGGATATACAATGAAAAATATAAAAATAGGAAATGGACAAATTGATGGATCAGAAATTGCTCTAGGTTGTATGAGAATGGCTGGCCTTACAAAGGACGCTGCAGAGAAGGTAATAAAAACTTGTTTAGAAGAGGGAATTAACTTCTTTGATCATGCGGATATCTATGGTGGTGGAAAATCAGAAGAAATATTTGCAGACTCTATAAATATCAATTCTGATATAAGAGAAAAAATGATAATTCAAACTAAATGTTCTATAGTGCCAGGAAAAATGTATGATTTTTCAAAGGAACATATCCTAGCTTCTGTAGAGGGGAGTCTTAAACGTTTAAAGACTGATTACGTAGATACTTTGTTATTACATCGTCCAGATACTTTAATGGAGCCAGAAGAAGTAGCTGAAGCCTTTACAAAGCTTCATGATAGTGGAAAAGTTAAGTACTTTGGAGTAAGTAATCATAACTCAATGCAAATAGAGCTTTTAAATAAATATCTAGGAAGTAATAACATAATAATAAACCAATTGCAATTTGGTATAATGCACACTGGTATGATAGATTCAGGAATAAATGTAAATATGAAGGTTGATAGATCCATTGATAGAGATGGAAGTATACTTGAATATTGTAGACTTAAAGACATAACAATACAAGCTTGGTCCCCATACCAATATGGTTTCTTTGAGGGAGTTTTCTTAGGAAATGAAAAATTTCCAGAGTTAAATAAGAAAATTGATGAAATTGCAGAAAGAAAAGGAGTTACTAATACTGCTATAGCTACAGCTTGGATATTAAGACATCCAGCTAAGATACAAACAGTAATTGGGTCAATGAATCCAACTCGTATAAGAGAGATTTGTAAGGCTTCAAATGTTCAGTTAAGCAGAGAAGAGTGGTATGAAATATACCTAGCAGCAGGTAACTCATTACCTTAATAAATCTATATAAAAAACACTGAAGTGTTGACTTGCTTCAGTGTTTTTTCATATGTATCTTATTTATTATATGCTGTTTCAATGGAGTGCTTGTGATATTCTTTATATGCATCACTGTTTTTATCTGGCTCAGCAATAATTGCTCCAAGTCCGAAAAATAAAGTGTATATACATATTAATGCAATAGATATGAACTTAATAAAGAAATTAAAGCGCCTAAATCTTATGCTTTTTTCTACTAAATAGTATATAAGAAATATAGCTCCCAATGTATTCAGTATTCCAAAGAATCTTGTATGTTCCATGAATAAGTAAAAATACAATACTATGCCTATTGGAATAGTTAGCCATTTTGGAATTTTTATAGATATTGTTTTATCAACTTTTCTTTGAAGCTTTTTATCCATATTGCTATAGTCGATGATATTAGGATTACTTTTTTGTCTAGTTTTTACTCTTCCTCTAGAATCAATATGTCCAATTCCTAAAAAGTCATCATTAAAAGCTTGGTTATTATCATATATCAATAAGTCATCTTTTACGTACATATTATCCCCCTGTTTAACTAGATATATAAATATTATACCTCGAATAAATAAGAGAATAAATCTGTTTTAAATAAAGTTTTTACTGAATTTGATTATTTATTATTCCTTTGTTATAGAAATTTTCCACTTCATACGTATACTCCTATAAACTATTTAATAATTTATAGTGTAATAGATTTATTAAATTGCTGCATATAATTTCTACTTTTTACCTAAGATAAAATAATGCCATGAATTATAGTTTTCACCGCCAACTATAACGTCTTGAACTTGGCGTACAGTAATAAGTTTAAAATCTTTAAATACTGCTTTTATGTCATCATCATTTACAAAAAAGTGAGGAATACCCTGTTCAGGACCTTCTTCTGTTTTAACTATTGTATTTTCATCAAGTTTTACTAATTCAGAATCATCAAAATTCAAACCTTGCTTTGAACAAAGTGTTAAGTAAAACTCTCCATTTTCTTTTAATACTCTTTTTATCTCTAAAAGTACTTGAACTATTCCTTTACTATCTGTATGAGAGATAACATGATATGCAAGTAGGCAATCAAAGTAATTATCACTAAAAGGTAAATCCATCATATTTGAAACTTTTGCTTTCAAATTTAATTTTTCTTTATTTGCCCAGTTGTTAAGCATATCCACTGCTAATTCCGATAAGTCTACTGAATCAACATTAAAGCCATTTCTAGCAAATAGAATAGAGTGTCTGCCAAGTCCACAGCCTAAATCAAGAAATTTATTGAATTTCTTATCTTTCCATCGATTTAGAAGATAATAGGATTCTTCTGAAGGTATGATCCAATGTTTATCTTTATTTTTTGACCAATCCCAAGCTCTTGTTAATTGTTCCATATTGAACTCTCCAATCCCTAATGTTATGTATAAGGTTTATTTTTACTAATTTTAAAAATAGTATAAGTAAATCAATAATATTGTATCTTAATTACTTGCGCTTTTCCACTTGAAGTTAAAAATGTTGTATTAAGGGAAGGTATTCTTTTAATTTGTACCATGTGGTAAAATATTCCTTAATATATGATGAAAAATACTATCTATCTTATAAAAGAATAGGGGGAAGTATATGGATAATAAAATGAAGGTTAAAAAATTGTCATTAGATTTTGGTGTACTTATTATTGCAGCTATAGTATATTTTACTTACTTTGCAGTTGCAAAACATAAAGTTGAACTTTGGATGATTTTAAAAGCTTTAATTGAATTTCTTACTGCTTTTATATGTGTGGCAATAATTGAATTTATCAGCATAAGAGAAAATAGAAGTATAGAAATTTTTTCCAGCAAAACAGCTATAATTCCGTTTTGTATAATTTTTAGCTTAAATATTTTTAGTGCGATCATACTGGATAGATTTTTTGGACTTAACAATTCAACAACAGGAAAATCTAACTTTACAATCGTTTTTTTATTTCAATTGGTGATTACTAGTTATATATTAATCAGTTATCTCTTTAAGATAAAGTTATCAAGCTTTAAATGGAATATTTCTAAAAAGACCTTCTTATATATTATTCTATTATTCCTCATAATAAATATTTCTGATTTAATAAACTCTTTATTATTAAACGGCAAAATTATAACTGCTACAGGTCATAATTACATTGTATGGTTATTTATTAGTACTTCTTTTCATATTTTTTACCCAGCTTTATGTGAAGAAGTTTTATGGAGAGGAATTTTAATTTCAGCACTTAGAGGAATGCGTATAAAAAATGAATACTGCAACATTATCCAAGCAGTATTATTTGGGTTAGCTCATACTTTTATGATTGGAACAAATATATCTTTCATATTTGTACTTCATACTGCTGTTCAGATGATATGGGGGTATGTATTCGGAAAATTGTATTTTAAAACAAAGTCACTTGTTCCTGGGATGATATTTCATGCTTTGTTTAATACACGGTATTTTATTGTTTAGAAAATTATCTTAAGGTATAGTGAAATTAATCAAGAACTAAGTTTATTTATTACATTAAATCAAAGTGAATTTTGTTTTTTTTGAATATAATAATGTGTATAAATATAACTTTCACAACAAATCTACCTAAAAATACTTAAGCGACGTTTATATAATAATATAATTGGAGGTTAATTATAGTGTCGGAAAATAATCAGTATGATTATGAAGGTATTGAAAAGCATAAAAAGCATAAGCTGAAGAAAAAGATAAAGAAGGGATTAAAAAAGGCCTATAAAAATGGCTTTAAAGAAGGCTTTAAAAAAGGGCTGAAAGCAGCATTAAAAAAGCGAGATGAAAAGCAATACTATAACGAAGCAGAAAAGATAGCTAGAGATGCCTTAAACAAGGGGATAGATGTTCAAACCATTATGGAAATCACTGAGCTTAGCGAAAAAGAGGTGAGTAAGCTTATTGATAAACCTTAAGAAAAGCATAGATTTACAGTTCTGCAAATTCTATAATATTTTTATCAAATAAATTTTCTATGCTATATTTATTGAAATATATATTAAGTTCAGTATTATCTACAATTCTTTTCATAAATTCTCCTTAAATAAGACAAATGTCCTAGTAAATTTGCTAAAGTTAGTATAAATTATTTATAAAGCATTCTTTATTTATTGTAAAGCTTAGTTTTTAAAAATGTATAACTTTGGTCTGATATCAATTTTCAAAACTCTTCTGGGTTCTGAGAGAAGAATTTGAATATATAAATTTTAGTATGAAGTGGTACATGTAGAGGGGGATAATTATGAAATACGAAATTATAATTTTTGATGCTGATGAAACTTTATTTGATTTTAAGAAGTCGGAAAGAGATGCCTTTAAAAATGCTATGCTGGAGTTTGATATAGAGTATGAAGAAAATCATCATCTAAAGATATATAGCGAGATAAATTCGGGAATATGGAAAGAATTTGAAAATGGAATTATTACCCAGGAAAAGTTAAAGGTAGAAAGATTCAAAAGACTTGCAGACAGGTTAAATATAAGCTTTGATGAGCATTTATTTGCAAAGGCATATATGAAACATTTAGCTAATGCTTCATTTTTATATGATGATAGTATAGAACTTATAGAGAGCCTTTATAAGGATTATAGATTAACTATAGTTACCAATGGATTAAAGGATGTTCAAAATAAAAGAATCAAAAAGTCTGTTATCGCAAAGTACTTTGAAGATGTTGTAATATCAGAGGAAGTGAAGGTTGCGAAGCCTGACCCAAAGATATTTGAGATAGCTCTAAACAACTTAAAGCATACTGATAAAAGTAAAGTTTTAATGGTTGGAGACAGTTTGACTTCAGATATAAAGGGAGGAATTAACTCAGGTATAGACACCTGTTGGTATAATCCTAACAAAGTAGTTAATAGCACTGATATAAGACCTACTTATGAGATTACTAAACTTTCTCAATTAAGAGAAATAATTGGTTAGAGCTAGAAGTATGATTCGAATAAACCTATTGAGGTGAAACTCTAATACTAATAGAATATAAGTTATGTTAAATAAATATTGAAAACGCTAAGACTCTATTGTTTTAGTGTTTTTTCTTTGTAAACTTTTGTTACTTTTTGAAAAAATATTTTTCAGTGTCATTTCTTAAATATTAAGCTTTGTATATTTATGATATAATTAGTAATCATGGATAGTACTGGAGGTATAAAGATGGCAAAGAATAAATCAAATACAGATGATTCTAAACCTAATAATATAATAAAAGTTTTATTTCCTGAACTTCAGCTTATAGATTACATAAAAGAAAATGGTGTACTTAATAAAGAGTTTTATAAAAAGAGCAAGAAGACTGCAAGTAAAGCTGTTACAAATGTAACCAGTGAAGTTGGGAAAATAGCCGTAAAGGGGATAGAAAGCACTATTGAAGCTGCTGAGAATACTCTAAAGAATGTTGAAAGTAGTACTCAAAAAGGAAAAGCTATAGTTAAAGAGGTAGCTAAAAATTCATCTACTAACTTTGCTACTAATTCATCTAAAAGCACTAGTATGTCAAGTTCTTCCTCAGAAGTTGTAGAATGTTCAACAATAGTAATAAATAGAAACAAAGAGGGAATTGAAGCTGATTTTGATAAAGTAGAGAACATGCTTTCTCAATATGTTTTAGGTCAAAATGAATATATAAAAGAACTTTGTATTGCTTTTAAGAGACCATTTTTATACGGTCAAAATGATGGGGTAAGAAATGCAATATTTATAACTGGTCCTAAGGGTTCAGGAAGGCATCTTTCTGTTAAAGCCATAGGCAAATTTTTAAAAGAAGTAAAGGTATTCAAAAAGTCAGGAAGCTTTACCATAGATTTATCTCAGTATAAGCTAGAAAAAGATGCCGACAATCTGTTTTTATCTGATTTATATAATGGCTTAAATAGTCAAGAGCCAATAGTAGTTTTTGATAATTTTGATAAATGCCATTCAAATGTTTTAGATACTATTTCCAAGCTTGTAATTGATGGTGAACTAAAGCTTAATAGAAGATTTATGGATCAGTCTGACCAAATGATTGATGTTACGGGAAAAGGAAATCTGACCTTGAATACCACAGATGTGATAGAGGCCAATGGAAAGTTTCTTGTGTTTATCACTGAGAAAAGTGAAGAAAAAATCAGAACTATGTTTTCAAGCAAGTTTATACAAAAGGTTCATGATATAATCAGCACCACTGCACTTTCCGATAAGAACCTATCAATTATTACTAAGTTTATATTAAAGGATTATAAGGAAAAGATTAGTACTAACTTAGGAATAATAGTTGATTTCATGGATGATGTTACAAGCAATGTAGTAAAAGAAAGTGATAGGTCAGAAGGGGCTCATTCATTAAAGTCTTTTATTGAGGAAAATATATATGCACCTATGGTTGAACTTAAACTAAAGGAGAAGCTTTTTAGTGAAAAGAAATATTCAATAATTGAAATACAAAACTCATTAGTTTTGACTGATGGAGATGATAATATTGAACTTTCTTCAGTGATAAAAAAAGCTGATGTGGGTGGTTTAGAGGAATTAGATAAGGAGCTAAATAGCATTATCGGTTTAAATAGTATTAAAACTTTTATAAAGACATTACAAGATAATATAAAAGTTCAAAATATGAGAAAGAGCCAAGGAGCTAGTGAAGCTAAGCTTTCATTACATATGATTTTTACAGGAAACCCAGGTACAGGTAAAACAACAATAGCTAGAATAATGGCAAAATATTTAAAGGCTCTAGGTTACTTAAGCAGTGGACATTTAGTGGAAGTATCAAGAAATGATCTTGTAGGACAATATGTAGGAGAAACAGCTCAAAAAACTATGTCAAAGGCCAATTCAGCTCTAGGAGGAATATTGTTTATAGATGAAGCCTATTCTTTAGCTAGAGATAATAATGATGTTTTTGGTATAGAAGCAGTAGATAGCCTTGTAAAAGCTGTAGAAGATAATAGACAAGACTTAGTTGTGATATTAGCTGGTTATACCAAAGAGATGGAAGAGTTTCTGAAGACTAACAGTGGACTAAAATCTAGATTTAACCATAATATAGAGTTCCCAGACTACACTCCTTCAGAGCTGTTACAGATATCTAAGGAAATAGCAAAAGCTAATGGCTATATGTTTGAAGAAGCACTAGATGAGATGCTTATAACTTTGTTTGAGGGAAAACAGATAAAGGGTAAAAATGACAGCGGAAATGGAAGACTTGCAAGAAATATAATTGAACAGGCTATAGCAAATCAATCAAAGAGACTTGCTTCAATTTCAGACAAAGAAATAGGCAAAGACGAGATTAATAGGCTCACTATAGCTGATTTTGGACTAGATAATAAGGTTGAGTTTAGCCTAGAAGAAGAGCTCTCTAAAGTAATTGGCTTGGAGGAAGTAAAGAATTTCGTAAGAGATTTAGAAAAACAAATAATTGCTAAGGAAAAAAGAAAGAAATTAGGAATAAAAGTGGAGTCTTCGCAGTCACTAAATATGATTTTTACAGGTAATCCTGGAACCGGTAAGACTACGGTAGCGAGACTTATAGCAGATTTGATGAAGAAAATGGGTATTTTGAAATCAGGACAGGTTATAGAAACTGATAGAAGTGGCTTAGTTGGACAGTATACAGGTGAAACTACCAAGAAAGCTACAGAGTTGTTTAAATCAGCTTTAGGAGGAGTTTTATTTATAGACGAAGCCTATGCAATCATGTCTTCCGAAAATGATCCTCTTGGAAAAGAAGCTGTAGATGTATTAGTAAAGCTTGTGGAAGACTTCAGAGAAGATATTATAGTTATTTTAGCAGGATATGACAAGGAAATGGGTGAGTTTTTAGAAACTAATTCTGGATTAAAATCAAGATTTCCACTTAAGATTAATTTTCAAGATTATAACCTAGATGAGCTTCTACAGATAGGAAAAGCAATGATAACTTCAAAGGGGTTTGTACTTGCAGGTAATGCTGAGGATGAGCTTAGAGCTTCTATTGCCGAAGCGAAGAGAAAAGATGCCGCTCAATCAGGAAATGGTAGAATGGTTAGAAATATAGTTGAAAAAGCAATTAGAACTCAATCTTCAAGAATTGCGGATCTAGAGGAAATAGATGAAAAAGCTGTGGTTTTACTTACTGAAGAAGACTTTGGAATTACTCAAAGTCAAAGTGAAAACTTTAATCTAGAAGCAAAACTTAAGGACGTTATAGGTCTTGAGGAAGTTAAGGAGTTTGTACGAAGTCTACAAGCACAGCTTAAGATAAAAAAACAAAGAAAAGCTTTAGGGCTTCCAATAGATGATGCACAAACACTGCATATGATTTTTAAAGGGAATCCTGGTACAGGTAAAACAACAATGGCCAGAATAATTGGAGAAGTTTTATACAGTCTAGGGGTATTACAGGATAAAAAGTTTATTGAGACTGATAGAAGTGGCTTAGTTGCTGGATATGTAGGACAAACCGCTATAAAGACAAAGGAAAAAATAGACTCAGCTTTAGGTGGTATATTATTTATAGATGAAGCATATGCCTTAGCTCAAGATGCTGGAAGTAATAGTGGTTTTGGTAAGGAAGCTATTGATACCTTGGTTAAAGGTATGGATGACAATAGAGAGAATCTTTTAGTCATACTTGCAGGGTATAGTGAAGATATGGACAATTTCCTAGAAGTAAATCCAGGATTAAAGTCAAGGTTTGCCAATATAATAGAGTTTAAAGATTACTCTGTAGAAGACCTTTTGAATATTGCAGATATTGTATTCAAAAACAAGGGGTATGTGGTTACGGAGAAGGCAAGGAACAAGATGAAGGTCATATTTGAAGAGGCTTCGGCTATCGCTGATTTTGGTAATGGACGATATGTAAGAAATCTATTTGAGAAGACAGTAAGAAATCAAGCGGTTCGATTGGAAAACATAGAAAACTTAACAAAAGAACATCTAGTTACTATAGAAGAAGCAGATGTTACAGCAGTAAGTTTGTAGGAAGGTGATAATATGGGAACTATTATAAAACTTATAAGTAATTTGATAACAACTGCTTTTGGGATAATATTTATTCCTCTTAGTTTATTTGTGCTTGTGGTTATGCCATTTATGGCTATATCAGATGGGGTTAAGATAATTAGTACGGGGTATTCGGTAAATAATGAATATCTGACTTTGATGATTGCAGTTTTAATTTTAACCTATATATCACTTAGATTTAGAAACTTAAGAAGAATCTATGCTTTGTTCCCATCAATGTTCGAGTTCTTAAAGTATTTGATAATAGCTGACTGCTTTATATCAGTTGGTGCGGAGCTTTTGAACTATAGTCATACCACTTTAAACCCTACGATACAGAAGCTTGGAATTGCTGTATTTATAGCATCCTTTATATTGTGGAGAATATTTGCGGCTATTTACTATTCAAAAAAACCTATAGTAGCATTTAAAACAAGTAATAAAGAAAGAATGCAGAATTATAGTAAAGAAGCTTAGGTTAAGAGGGAGGAGATTTAATGAAACAGTTTAAAGAGGAAGATAGTAAAAAAGATGAGTTAGGCTTTGATATAAGAAAACAGGAATCTAGGAGAGAAATAAAATCAGAAGAAAACTTAGTAGATTTTGGTAAGGTAGATGGAGAAGACAAACAAGAAGTTAATAGCAGTGAAGCAGAAAAGAAAAATCGAATTGTTGATGCACCAATTGAAAAAGCTGTAGACGAAGAAAAAAGTGATATAGAAGCTTCTTACAAAGAGCTGGAAGAAGAAAAACAGGATGATTTTCTAACACCTTCAATGAAAGGTTTTAGAAGAGCAGTAGCAATTCTGGCTATTGCAACTATAGTTCTAGTAACCTTTGTAGGAAATTTTAACGGAAATTCAAACTACAAATCCAATCTAGCTTCAGAAAAGCTTAGTGGAGTTAAAGCTGGTGATGCCTTAAGTAAGGAGTTTGTAAAGCTTGAAGCTAAGGATTTTACAGTTGATTCTACCAGTGGTTATGGAAAAATAGAACTTTCAGTTTGGAACTTTTCTGATAAAGAAGATGGGGATTATGTACAAGTTTTTGTAGATGGTTCACCACAAACTGAGCCTTTTGCCATCAGACATAAGCCAGTAAAGGTATCTGTTCCTGATAAAGCTGTAATACAAGTCAAGGGAATAAGAGATGGCAGTGGAAATGGTATAACCTATGGAGTTACTTTTAGCAAAACTGGAGAAACTTATTTAAATACAGTTCCTATCAATGCAGCAAACACTTATACTATAAAAACTTCAAAATAAAAGTTAAAGAATCCTGAATGAATAATCTTTATGATTTATTTGTTCAGGATTAATTTTTTATTGTCTAGAACATTTATAATGTTTTTTTGAATCTAGAAATATCAAGGGTTTAGAGTAGCTACATAGGAAAAACAGTAAAAAAGAAAGTTCATTCGTGGCATATTTTCTAATATGAATTCTGAAATTTAAAGATAATGAAAAAGATTTTATTATACCCCCTTGACACAAATCTTCCAATTTAATATATTTAGATAAAGGCAATGAAGAGAAGAGTAATTAATATATATTCTTACAGAGAGTTCCAGAAGCTGAGAAGGAACAGTATTATAGTTAATGAAACAAGACTTGGAGCTGCATACGGATTCTATTTATCAATAGATGATGCTATGACGTGAGTTCGCGTTATTGAACTAGAGTATAGTTTTGTACTCGACAAGATTAGTATGGCGACATACTAATGAAGCAGGGTGGTACCGCGGTTAATTCGCCCCTACATATAATTGTAGGAGGTGTTTTTTTTATTTTCAAAATAATTATATTTATAGAGATTTTATTTGATAATTTTATTATAAACATAAGTTGATTTTAAGGAGTGTGCATCATGGAAGGAAAAAAAGTAGAACGTCCAATATTTCCTAAAAAGGCTGTTATAACTTCAGGTATGCCTTATGGAAATAAAGAATTACATTTTGGTCATGTAGGTGGTGTATTTGTTCATGCAGATACATTTGCTAGATTTTTAAGAGATAGAATTGGTAAGGAAAATGTTATTTTTGTTTCAGGAACAGATTGTTACGGCTCTCCTATATATGCAAGTTATCGTAAGCTTGTAGAAGAGAATAAATATGAAGGTTCTATAGAAGATTATGTTCGTGGAAATCATGAAAAGCAAAAGGAAGTACTGAGCAAATATGAAATGGAGCCTAATCTTTATGCGGCGTCTGCTCTTGATAGAGCTGGTGAGATACATAAAGAGGTGTCAGAGCAGATATTCAATAAGTTATATGAAGGTGGATATTTAGTAAAGCTTTCCTCACCACAGTTTTATGATCCAGAGAGAAAAGTTTTACTTAATGGTCGCCAAGTAGTTGGTAAGTGTCCTATAGAAGGTTGTACTTCTGAAAAGGCTTACGCCGATGAGTGCGATCTAGGACATCAGTTTATGCCAATAGAATTGATAGATCCTAAAAGTACATTGTCAGGAAAGACTCCTGAGCTAAGAGATGTTACAAATTGGTACTTTAAACTTGATGAGTATAATAATCTTTTAAGTGAAGAAATGAACTATCTAAGAACTAATTCAAATTGGAGAAAGTATCTTTTGAATACCATTGAAGAATTCTTAAAACCTCCAATAATTTATGTAAAGCGTAAGCAATTAGAAGAGGTTACGGATCTTACAAGCAAACTTCCAAAGCATACAATCATAGATGAACCAAAGAAGCCTTCTGTTTCCTTTGTGTTTGACAATCTAAGTGATAGAGATGCTGCAAGAGAAGTATTTGATAAATTAGGTATACGTTTTAGAACTGGGAAAACTTTAGTTCCATTTAGGCTTTCAGGAAATGTAGAATGGGGAATAGAAGTGCCAGATAAGGAAGATCTTAAAGATTTAACCTTCTGGGTTTGGCCAGAATCACTATGGGCTCCAGTTTCTTTTACTAAAACATATCTTGAAAGCATTGGTAAAGATAAGGAAGCTTGGAAGGAATATTGGCTATCCAAGGATTCTAAGGTTTATCAATTCATTGGTGAAGATAATATATATTTCTATGGAGTTGCTGAGATGGCAATGTTCATGGCTTTACTAGGTATAGAAAAAGATGATAAGGTAAATTGGGAAGAGATTAATCCACCGCATTTAATTGCCAACAATCATCTTCTATTCATGGATAAAAAGGCTAGTAGCAGTGGTTCCATAAAACCTCCTATGGCAAGGGATTTGCTAGAGTACTATACAGCAGAACAATTGAGGATGCATTTCTTAAGCCTTGGCTTAGTAAAGAAAAGTGTTAGTTTTGCACCACAAGCTTTTATGGAGGAGAAGGATAAACAAGGACCAGATACAGTTCTTAAAGATGGTAATCTGCTTACCAATGTATTTAATAGACTTGTTCGTTCTTGCTTCTATACTGCACAAAAATACTTTAACGGTAGTATTCCTAAAGGAGAAATAAGTAAGAATGTCTTAGATGAATCTAATGAAGCGATTTTAACTTATGAAAGGTATATGTACAATCACGAGTTCCATAGTGTGACATATGTCTTGGATAGTTATATTCGTAACATGAATAAATATTGGGTTAATAATATGAGAACTGCTGAAACTACTAATGATGAAGCTTTACGTAAACAGGTTCTAATAGATAGTTTCCATGCAGTTAGAACAGCCATTACCTTGATTCATCCTATTGCACCAACTAGCTGCGAGATGGTTAGAGAATATTTAGGAGTAGATGAAAGGTTATGGAGTTGGGATTATATTTTTGATAATATATACTCACTTATAGAAGATGTAGAAAATCATAAATTAAAGTACTTAGAACCAAGAGTAGACTTCTTTGCAAAACATGAAAAACAGCTATCAAATGAATAATTTTTTTATTAAATTATCGTTCTGAGTGCATACAAAAAAATACAGAAGATTTGTAAGAATACAACTGAAAAGTTTCAAAGACCTTTATAAAAATATAAGTCATGCATAAAAATTAGAGTAATCTCATTTTATGTATGGCTTTTATTTATAAAAATTAATATAGTTGACTTTATCTGAATCTTCAGTACATGTTATCAAGATATGAATTAGTAGGCTAATCACTTAAACGATACTACTAATATGTACCATGCGTTGTATGGGAATTTAAGCCCTTGGAGTGTTATAGCAAAGAAAGTAGCTTTTAGCAAAATCGGACAAGTTGAACAGGGAATTAAACAAGATCTATAGGTTTTTATAGATTTTTGGCAACGGTTTTAATAAAGCATAGTTTTTAAGATTACTATAAATTACTTTTATTATTAATTGTATTTTACTTGATTATATTCTACTTAGCACTGGTACATCTTTAGAAAGAATTTGTTATAATGTATTTTGTGGAAGATATATAAAGCTATTAGTACATGTGCATTAAGGTATCCTATGATGACGTATCACTTAATTTCAATACAGCACTTTAAAATAGCCTTAATATAAAATAGTATGTAAAAAATGAAGGAGTTTATATGAAGTATAAAGTTGATTTTCACGCTCACACTAAGTATTCTGATGGGGCTAGTACTCCAGAGGAACTAATAAATGTTGCAGTTAGAGAAGGAGTTAAAGCTATAGCCCTTACAGATCACGATACAATAATGGGTTTAGAAGAAACTTCTTTGTTAGCAAAAGCTAATAATATAGAATTTTTAAATGGTATAGAAATAAGTTCATTATATAAAGATGGAAGACTAGTACATATATTAGGTCTTGGAATAGATCCAAGCAATGAAGAGTTTTTAGAGGCCTACAATGAAATGAGAGAAACTAGAGATGAAGGTGTCAAATATATATTGGCAAGCATCAAGGAACAAGGTTTGGATATTAATATTGAAGATTTAAGAAAGAAGGCTCATGGGAAATATCTAGATAGATATAATATTTTTAGATATATGTCTGAAAATAATTTAGGTAATTCTTCAGATGAAATATGGCATAAATATTTGGATCCCATTCCTTATAGAGATAAAGAACTTATTAAAACTGAAGATGCTATTAGGATAATAAAGGCAGCAGGAGGCTTATCTTTTGTGGCTCATTACAATAAGAGAATAGGTTTTGAAGGCTTGACAAAAGAAGATATGGAAGTAGAGTTTAAATACTTAATTGATTTAGGACTAGATGGAGTAGAAAGATATTATCCAACCTTCCTTAAAGAGGATTATGATTTCCTAGACTATTTAATTAATAAATACGATTTAATGATTTCTGGAGGGACAGACTACCACGGCAAAAATAGACCAGAAGTTGAACTAGGTAGTGGTACAGACAATAACTTAGATATTCCATATGAGGTTTATACTAATATTTTAGATAAATTAAAATAATATAAGTTTCTATAACCTCATAGGTGTATACATTTAGCACTATATAGGTATGTATTAAATAAATGTTGTTAGCGCTTTTGCTTTTAAAATATTTAAATAAAAAGCCATCCACATTTTTTAACTACATTCATTTATACTATTAAATTAGTAAGGTTCACCATTAAAAGCTTATCTTAAAGTGAGTAACATTTACTATAATGAATAAAATTTCATAAGAGTATGTAGAATTATAAAAAAGGCAAATCGAGTTAGATGTAGGTAAAAATGTACCACTTTGATCCGAAAACATATATTTCAATATGAAGTAGTAGTTCTATAACTATGATAGAAAGAAAGAGGTGAGTTTGTGGAGATAACTAAAGTTGGAAGTAGAGGAGAGCTATTCACTTTTTATGATATTGGAATAGCTACAAATGTGTATGTCATTTATGGACAGAGGCATGTTTATATAATAGATACCTATTTAGGTCCAGAAGTAATGCAAAGGATTAATGAGCATATAGAGAAAGTGGCTGGTAATAAGAGTAAAGTTATAATAAATACTCATAGTCATTGGGATCATATTTGGGGAAATTGTATATACGCTTCTGACTTAATCATAGCTTATAAAAGATGTAGAGAATTAATTGAAGAAGAAGGTCTAGCAGAGTTAGAGAAATATAGACAGTATGAAAAAGGGAAAGTACAAATAGTATATCCGAACATGACTTTTACAGATAAAATTTACTTTGAAGAAGATTCTATAATGCTTTATTATACTCCGGGGCATACTGATGACTGCATATCAGTTATAGATAAAACTGATAAGGTCTTATATGCAGGAGATAATATTGAGAGCCCAATTCCTTATCTAAGTTCGATACATCTAGATAAGTATGTTGATACACTTAAAGAGTATCTTAATAAGGAGGTAGATATAGTCATAGGAGGACACACTGGTATTGAAGATAAAAGGCTAGTTGAGGAAAATTTAGAATACGTGAGTAAAGTACTAAAGGATGAAGTTATAGAAATATCTTCAAAAGAGTTTGAGGAAAACCATAAAGTAAATTTAGACTTCATAAAGAATTGTACTAAAGCCCAATAATTCAATAATAAAAAGTCATGACTAAGTATAGCAGTTATGTGTCTATCTAGTCATGACTTCTTTACTCTAAAGAACAGTTTGAATTTTTTCTAAGCTAAACCTAGTAACTTCAAGGATTTATGATAATTATTTAGGTTGAACAGTAGAAATTAACTTTTATTAATATTTAATACGAAATGGCTTTCCTTCTAAGGGCATTTATTCTTTTAGCAATAAATGCTGCAATTATAGCTTTGATTATATCTCCAGGGATAAAAGGTAATGCCCCTAATGTAAATGCCTTATAAATACCCATCTTAGTGATAAATGAAAGCCAAAGAACTCCTAAAATATAAACTATAATAATACCACCTAAAATATTTGCAACTATTAGTAAAGGAATAGAATTGCTCTTGTTTCTGATTAAACTAATAATAACAGCTCCAATAAAAAATCCTATTAGATACCCGCCATTAGAACCTACTATTACACCTATACCTGAAGCTCCACCTGAAAACACAGGTAGTCCAATTATGCCCATAAAAATAAATGTAATTAAGCTTAATCCTGCTTGAAGAGGACTTAAAACACTTCCTGCTAGCATAACTGCAAGAGTTTGTCCGGTTAATGGAACTGGACTAAAAGGTAAAGGAATAACCAAATATCCAAGTATTGAAATTAGAACTGCGAAAAGTGCTGCATAAATCATGTCGATAAGTTGTATTTTTTTACTCATTGAAATCCTCCAAAATAATTATATTTTTTATTCTTTAAGAATTTATATCTAAGATAGGCTCTGTTAAAGTACTGTGTTGAAATTAAGTGGTCAGTCATCAGATGATTAGATGAGCTTGCAAAAAGAATTACATCTCCTTCATGACTACTTAATTTCAACAATATTATAAGGTCGCTTCAGTGACTTTTTAATCAACTTGTCCAAATAAGTATAAAATAACCAGAGTTTATTGTCAACCTAAATATTATTTTTGGTTTACAAAAGTCCGTTTCAGCATATAAAGTAATAGAATGTATACTATGATTAATTACAAGTTAAGTTATATTATATTTTGTATCTATAAGATATAAAATTTGAATGAAAATGAGGTCAAAGTGTGGTATAATTAGCCGAATATTGTCTTTTGTGATGAAAGCAAATAATACCTTTTTATGGATTGAAATATTGATTATGTACACTAGGGGAGAAGTGGGTTTTATGAGAGTAAAGTATAAACTTATCATAAGCTATATGGCTTTGATCATATTTGCTGTAAGTGTTTTAGGATTCTTAATTGCTAAAAAAGCCAATAGTGCGGTGTTGACCGAAGTTAACGAAAAAAGTCTAAGGCTAACAGAATCAATTAATACAACTTTAAGCGTGAGAAATGAACTGCTAACTGAAAAGTCATATTCTGATTTAAACTTTGCAGATACCTTACTAAATAACTTTCAGGATTTAAGCGTGAATTATAATGAAAATATACAGGTTGGAAGCTTTAAGTTACCGGTGATATATACTGGCAATCAGAGACTGTCTGTGGATAACACTATAGTTGACAAGCTCAAGCAGTCAACGGGAACAGCTGCAACAATTTTTCTGTTATATGATAATAAATTAATAAGAGTTTCAAGTACAATTTATAAAAATGATAATAGTGTGTTAGGTACATACATAAATAGTGATTCTATTGCCTATAAAAAAATACTTAATAATGAAGAATATATTGGTGATATTTCAATAGAAGGTAACGGATATGTAACAAGAATGAAGCCACTTCTCGATAAAAACAATAAAATTATTGGAGCTATAGGTATAGGTAATAAGATAGTAAATAGCTATTTAGAAGTTACCTTAAGTAATATAAAATTAGGAAAGACAGGCTATGCCTATGTATTAGATTCAGAGGGGAATGTACTAATTCATCCTACCGATAAAGGTAAAAACGTTAGTTATTATGATTTTGTAAAGAAAATGCATTTTAAGAGCAGTGGGACTATAGAGTATTCATATAATGGTGTGAAAAAATTAGCATATTATAAATATTTTGAGCCTTGGCATTGGTATATAGTTACTACAGCTAATTATGATGAATTAAATTCTTCTTCAAGATCGATTTTGATTACAACTATAGTAACTGGAACCATAATTATATTTTTGGGCGGAATTATAGCCTTAATATTGGCTAACACTTTAGTAAAACCAATTGATAAGTTGAAAACTTGCATGGAAATAGCAGGGCAGGGAGACTTATCAGTAAGGTGTGATATTGGAAGTAAGGATGAGATAGGGGTGCTTTCTAATAGTTTTAACAATATGATATCGGAAAATAAGCGGCTCTTAGAAGAAACTCTTCAATATGATAAGTTAAAGACCGAATTTATAGCTAATATGTCTCATGAGTTAAGAACACCTTTAAATATAATATTTTCGACAGCTCAACTTTTCGATGTTCTTATAAACAATGGTGAAAGTCTAAATACTGATAAGATTAAAAACTATACTGGTAGCATAAAGCAAAACTGTTACAGGTTGTTAAGATTGGTTAACAATTTAATTGACATGACAAAAATAGATTCTGGCTTTATGAAGTTAGAAATGAGAAATCGTAATATAGTACAAGTTGCAGAAGATATTACTCAGTCTACAGCAGAGTATGTACAGCATATGAGTAGAAGAATAGTATTTGATACAGATGAAGAAGAAAAGATAATGGCGTTTGATGCTGAAAAGTTGGAGCGAATTTTGCTCAATTTAATTTCTAACGCTACTAAGTTTACAGAACCTGGTGACGAAATATATGTTAACTTACATGATAAAGGGGAGTACATAGTAATTTCAGTAAGGGATACAGGTATAGGAATTCCTGAAGAAAAGTTATCACAGCTTTTTCAAAGATTTAAGCAAGTAGATCCTTTGTTAAGTAGAAGTCATGAAGGAAGTGGAATAGGATTATCTATAGTAAAGGCTTTAGTTGAGTTGCATGAGGGTAGCATAGAGGTAAGAAGTTCCTATGGAGTTGGGACAGAGTTTATAATAACCCTTCCTGCAAAACTTATTCCTGATACAAAAGAAGACGATGTGGTCAGTGAATTGACTAATCAATCTAATGTTCAAAATATTAGCATAGAGTTTTCTGATATATATAATTAGAGTTATGTTTAGAGGTATATAATATAACAAAATCCTTTCGTTAGAGATTATATCTATGAATTGTGTAATAGGATTCGTTATATAATAAAAGGCAGATGCGTAAAAAAGAATTCACTGAAGAAGGACACTTCAGTGAATTCTTTTTTTTAGAAGTTTATGCTGGAGATGAGGTTTTCGATAAATTTGATAATTAAAATGATTATTCCATTGACTCAATGATGCTGTCAGCTAGGTCGTCAATAGAAGGCATATCATTTTCCTTTATTGATGAGTTAATTGAAACATTATTACCTAAGATAGTCATTTCTTTCATATCATTTAAAAGTTCTGTAATTAACCTAGCTGACTGAGGTGCCCAGGAACCATTTTCTATTATAGCAACTTTACGTTTTTGTAGATTTAGGGCTTTCATATCATTTATATAATCTAACATAGGTGGGTATATTTTTAAGTTATAAGTTACTGAAGCTAATACTAGGTGACTATACTTGAAGGTTTCGGAAATTAAGTAGGATACATGGGTTTTAGAAACATCATACATCACTACATTTTTCAGACCTTTTTTTACTAAGCTGCTTGCCAAGTAACTTGCAGCAGCTTCAGTATTGCCATACATTGTTCCATAAACTATTACTACACCTTTTTCTTCTGGTTCGTATCGGCTCCACTTGTCATATTTATCTAATAAATACCCAAAGTCATTACGCCATACTACACCGTGAAGTGGGCAAATAACCTTAATATCAAGAGTACCAGCCTTTTTTAATAGGGTCTGAACATGAGGACCATACTTACCAACTATATTTGTATAATATCTTCTTGCTTCATCTATCCAGTCTCTATCAAAGTTTACTTCATCATTGAACAGTTTTCCGTCTAAAGCTATGAAAGAACCAAAAGCATCAGCAGAAAATAGTGTACCAGTAGTAGTGTCATAAGTTACCATGGCTTCTGGCCAG
Organism: Clostridium manihotivorum; assembly: GCF_004015185.1. Taxonomy (GTDB): domain Bacteria; phylum Bacillota; class Clostridia; order Clostridiales; family Clostridiaceae; genus Clostridium_AR; species Clostridium_AR manihotivorum. The sequence continues at coordinate 3,004,679 of NZ_CP025746.1, forward strand.
TGAACCATTGGAGCAGCCACGAAAACCACATTATGTTTTCCAAAGCTCATAGTATCATTCTCTTTTACCTGTATTAACTTTCCATCTACAGGAAAGCCAAATTGATGAAGGAATAAAGCTGCTTTTTCTGTACAGATAATTTGTACCTTAGGGTACCTCAAAAGCACTTCTTCTATAGAAGCGGCATGGTCTGGTTCAACATGGTTTATTACCATGTAGTCAAGAGTTTGATCTTTTAGTATTTCTTTAAGGTTATCAAGAAATTGGCGGCAAATGGACCAATCAACTGTATCAAACAACACATTTTTTTCATCTAAAAGTACGTAGGAGTTATAGGAAACACCTCTAGGAATAGGGTGTATATTTTCGAAAAGAGCAAGTCTATGATCATTTCCTCCGATCCAGTAAAGATCTTCATCTATTTTTCTATAACAGTACATGAATTTTATCCTCCTTCAAATTAAAACTTTTTTACTATAACTAAGCTTCGATAAACATATTTTTTTCTTCACCGCAGGCCGGACAGGACCATTCTTCTGGAAGATTTTCAAATAAGGTTCCTGGAAGTATTTCGCCTTCTACGTCTCCAAGACTAGGATCATACTCGTAACCACAACCATTACATACATGATGCTTATAACTTGGTAAAGATAGCTTTGGCACAGCTTTTTTCATTTTCTTCATTGGAGGGGCTTCCTTTTTAGCTTCACCATTGTCCAAAGCTGCAGTGAGTAGAGGTAGAATTTCATTTAAATCGCCTACTATGCCATAATCTGAATTCTTAAAGATCTTTGCGTTAGGATCAATATTGATAGCTACGATTGTAGTAGCTTCTTTTATTCCTTTTAGATGCTGACCAGCACCTGAAATGCCGCAGGCAATATATAAATTACCATTGAATTTTTGACCAGACATTCCTACATACCTATTTATTGGCACATATTTAAGGGTTTCAGCTACAGGTCTTGAGGAACCGATAGCCGCACCTGCTTGAAGTGCTAAAGCTTCTATAAGTTTCATATTTTCCTTACTTCCTATGCCTAGACCAGCACTAACAACTCTATCTGCTTTACTTATAGGAGTATCTAAAGGAATTCCTATAGTAAAGTCATATCCATCCTCTTTAAGAGCCTTTACGAGAGAGGCAACCTTTTCTTCTGAAGTTCCTTGTTTAAAGATTACTTTTTTACGATAGCCGGTTGCGGGTTCAGGTTTAGAAGCTCTATTAGCAGTTCCATTTTTGGGCATCTTTCCAATGATATTAGAGGAAATAACTAACCGTTGAATTTCATTTGTTCCCTCATAAATTGTACATATTTTTGCATCACGATAAGCTCTTTCTACATCCATACCTTTTAGGTAACCACTACCTCCAAATATTTGAAGCGCATCATTCACTATTTCAAGGCATACATCAGAAGCATATTGTTTTGCCATAGCTGCTTCCATACTATAAGATTCATGATTTTCCTTAAGCTCTGCAGCGCTATACACAAGTAGCCTAGCAGCTCTAAGCTTTGTAGCCATATCAGCTAGCTTAAACGCTATAATTTGCTGTCTGCATATAGGCTTACCAAACTGAATTCTTTCTTTTGAGTACTCTAGGGCATTTTCGTAAGCACCTTGAGCAATACCTAGGGCTTGTGCGGCAATACCTATACGACCACCATCTAAAGTGGACATTGCAATTTTAAAGCCTTGTCCTTCCTTACCCAGCAGATTTTCTTTAGGTACTTTTACATCATTAAAGATAAGCTCAGCGGTAGCAGAGGAACGGATACCCATTTTATCATAGTGCTTTCCAAAGGAAAAACCTTCATAGCCTTTTTCAACTATGAATGCACTTATACCTTTAGTACCAATATCAGGGGTGGTTACTGCAAGTATTACATAAATATCAGCTACACCGCCATTGGTTATAAAAATCTTTGAACCATTTAGGATATAATGATCGCCTTCTAGAACAGCAGTTGTTTCAGTGGCTCCAGAATCACTTCCAGCATTTTCTTCGGTTAAACCAAAAGCGCCCAGCTTTTCACCTTTAGCTAATGGAATTAGATATTTTTGTTTTTGCTCCTCAGTTCCATAGGCAGCAATTGGATATGTTCCTAAAGATGTATGAGCGGAAAGAATAACACCAACACCACCATCTACTCTCGACAATTCTTCTACAGCAATAGCATAACTTAGCACATCAAGTCCAGCTCCACCGTATTCCTGTGGATAGGGAAGACCTAATATACCTAAAGTACCTAACTTATCCATAACTTCAGATGGAAATTTATTTTCTTGATCTAACATAAATGCTATAGGTTTAACTTCATCTTCAGCAAAGGTTCTAATCTTCATTCTTAAGTCTTCATGTTGTGCAGTTGTTTTAAAAAACATATATATCCCTCCCTTTAATAAATATATCTAAATTACTAGATATATTACTTATAAGGATGAACTACTTGACACCTAAAACTATCTTTAAAGTAGTTACTCAGGGGAGAATAAAGGCTTCAAAAATAACTTGGGAAAAAGTAGTCTATCCTTAAATAAATATTATAAAAGTATACTTATTTTGTATAAAAATAACTCTCTATAATATTTATATTATTAAAGGTTTTCATTAGAACTGATAATTAAGTAATTTTTATTATTATTTACTGTTATTGAAAGTGTGAAATTTTTTTTGTTAGCTAAACCTAGTGATTTCAAGAGATTAGGACAGATATTTGGGGGAAAGAGTAAAAGTAAAATAATGTCGCCAAAGAAGGTCGCTTTAGCAACTTTTTTATAAAGAGTAATAGAAATGTATATAAAATTATTTTCAAAGCCTTGTTAGTTACTAGCAGAGGCTTTGAAATACTGCTTAGGAGATAAATGGAACTCTTTTTTAAAAGCCCTCACAAAGCTAGAGTAGTCAATAAATCCGCAAAGAGAGCAGACTTCGCTAGCTTGCACTCCTACTTTAATTAGCTCTGAAGCTTTTTTTAATCTTTTTTTCTGTATATATCCATAAAGTGTGTAGCCTGTTTCTTTCTTAAATAAATGCATTAGATAATATTTGTTTAAGTAAAAGGTATTGGCTATCACTTCAATTGATAAGTCACTACTAAGATTAGAGTTAATAAAAGTTAATATTGACTGTATTCTAGGATCATATTTAATATCTTCTAACTTCTTGTGCTTATCCATTTCTAAATAGAGCCTATTAATTTTCACAATAAGTTGAAGAAATAAGGCTTTTCTTAAAACTTCACTTGCAAAACCATCATCTTTAATAGAGTTTTCTAAATCAAATAAATTTTGTTTTAAAGCTTCAATTTGCATTGAGGTTAACCTTATTAGATTTAGCTTTCTTTCATAAGCTACTTTAAAGCAGTTTAGTAAGTCGGAGTTATTTTCATTATGCTTTTCAAGAAATAATGGATTTAGCCAAAGTATTATTCTTTCATATATAATGGTCTAAGAAAACTCAACAAAAATATGAGTTAAATATAATGAACCTGATATAATAAAAGTATCAAAAGAAAGCAGGTTTTCATTATGAGAAAAAGAACATTCACACCAGAATTCAAAGCTAAAGTAATAATAGAGCTACTAAAAGGCGAAAAGGAGTTGAGCCAGCTGGCAAGTGAACACGAGATTGCTCCAAACCAGTTGCGTAACTGGAAGAGCGAATTCCTCGAAAACGCCGCCAATGCCTTTGATAATAAAAAGGATGAAAAGCTTAAAGAAAGCCTTAAATCAAGCGAAGCGGAGAAGGATGATCTATATAAGAAAGTTGGTCAGTTAACTACGCAGGTTGATTGGCTCAAAAAAAATCTGAAGAACTCTTTGGACCTGATTGGGAGAGTAAATTTACTCCGCGCCCAAAAAGATAGCAAGGAACTCCCTTTATCCACAGTAGCTGAATTACTGGACGTAAACCGTACCAGTGCATACTACAAGAGTAAAAGTCCGTCTGAAACAGAATTAGCTATAAAAGACTCCATAGATAGAATGCACACTGACAACCCATCCTGGGGCTCCAGGCAGATTTCAAAGCAGCTGCAGCGCCAAGGATTCGATATAGGTAGATTGAAGACTCGCAGGTACATGCAGGATATGGACATACATGCGATCTACCCTAAACCCAACCTGTCCAAGCCTGCTAAAGGACACAAGATATACCCTTATCTTCTTAGGAATGTGGATATTGTAAGGCCGAATCAAGCATGGTCTATCGATATAACCTACATCCGCCTCAAACATGGTTTTGTCTATCTGACAGCCATTATCGACTGGCACAGTCGTCTCATCGTAGGCTGGGAGCTGGACGATACGTTATCCACAAATATGGTTAAAAGCGCTCTTGAAAAAGCCTTTTCTGTTGCTAAACCTGAAACATTGAACTCTGATCAAGGCGACCAATTCACAGGTCATGAGTATATTAGCTTTGTGGAAAACCATAGAGTCAAAATTAGCATGGATGGTAAGAGCAGATGGGCAGACAATATCATGATTGAACGCTGGTTCCGCACGCTCAAATATGACGAAGTCTACCTGAAGGACTATGTTAACATAAGAGATGCCCGTAAGCAGATTGGTGATTTTATCCACAGCTACAATTTTGAAAAGCTCCACTCTGCACTTGGCTATCAAACTCCGGCAGAAAACTACTATCCTGTGCTACTTGGTATTACTGCATAGTGCAACTACATAATGGTAAAATATGGTTCATTGTAAACTTAAATATTTTTGTCTTGACAATCGAGCCACTATAATTCTCTTTATATACAATTGTTAAAGTATATAAAGATGTACCTGTCCAAAGCAGTATATCTATAGATATCACATGTTTTTAACCTAACCATAAAAAATCTTAACTTTCTAAATCTGAAAATTGCTTTTTTTATCTGCTTAGTTTAAATATAATGAAGGTAGATCAAAGAATATTATCAAAGTATATAAAATTTAGGTTATGTTTTAGAATATTGATGAAATTAAGTGGTTAAGAAGGAGATGCTATATTAATTCTTTGTGTAAGCTCATCTAAGCATCGGATGACTGACCACTGAATTTCAACATGGTACTTTAACAGAGCCAAAAGTTAGTATAATTATAATAGTTTTAGGAGTGATAAGAAAAAGATGAAGTATAAGTTGATAGCAATCGATATGGATGGTACCTTCTTAAATGAAGAAAGAAACATAACAGAAAGAAATCTTAAATCAGTAAAAAAAGCTGTTGATATGGGAGTAAAGGTTGTAATATCCTCAGGGAGAATACCTTCAGCCTTAGGCTGTATAATAAAGGACATGCCAAAGAATCAGCCAGTTATAGCTTGTAATGGGAGTATAATACTTGACCACAATCATAAGGAAATAGCTCATGAAACCATAGATAATGGCTTAGTTATAAAGGTGATTAATTATATTAGAGAAAACTTTAATGAGATTTTTTATAATATTTTTTGTGAAGACATTATTTATTCAGAAAAATTACATCCTTTTGCAGAAAAGTTTAACGAATATAATATGTCTTTACCAGAAGAATACAGGCTAAAGTCAGAGGTTATAAGTGATTTGAAGCAGTATGTAATTAACTGTTCACCTAGGGTTTCAAAAATTGAAATATATGATGAAGATTCAGATAAAATTGATACTATAAAGAAGTACTTAGAAGATATTTTTGATGTGGAAGTTGTTTTGTCTGGGAAAACCGGTATTGAAATAACTAAAAAAGGTATGAGTAAGGGCAGTTCCTTAGAGACCTTAGCAAAGCATTACGGATATACTCTAGAGGAATGCATTGCTATAGGCAATGATGGAAATGACATTGAGATGATTAAGAGGGCAGGGCTTGGTGTTGCTGTTTCTAATGCACATGAAACTGTAAAGGCAGTAGCAAAATACATTACATTAAGAGATAATGACAATGATGCAGTAAGTGAAGTGATAGAAAAATTTGTTGTGTAGATATACTATATAAATATAAACCTATGTATCAAATAAAATAATACAAATAAAAAAATAAAAATAAATTGAAAACTTAAAAAAATTATTAAATAAATTCATTTAATTTTGCCAATAATAGTTGTTATTAAAGCTGAAGGAAGGTAAAATTTATGAATTTTTTTATTTTTTTAGGTAGTATATTTATCATTTATTCTTTTCTAGGTTGGATAGTGGAAAATATCTATTGTTACTACAAATTAGGAAGATTTCAGAATGATGGTTTTTTAAATGGACCATACAAGCCAATGTACGGCTTTGCATTTACACTCTTGGTACTATTAAATAGATTTGCGCATAGACACTTGATTTTATTGCTAATTATCTGTCTTATAATACCTACATTTATTGAGTATATAACTGGACATATACTAAAAAACTTCTATGACAAGATATACTGGGATTACTCAGAAGAACCTTTAAATTTTAAAGGATTGGTATGTGCAAAGTTTTCTGTATACTGGATGGTCTTAAGTCTAATGTGTATATATATTATGGAGCCATTTATAAATAAATTGTTTTTTACTTTTGAATCTATTTTACCAGTAATAGTTCCTTTCATGCTTTTAATTATAGTCATGGATTTTTTCATAGTACTATACCTAAAGTTAAAAGAAAAAAATTATATTAGTAAATTTAATTATTTAAATATATTTAGCAGATTTAAAATATTAAAAAAGAAATGATTGTATGGAATGTTTTTTTAAATTGGCGCAACGCGATAGGAAAATGGCATAATGTAAACCAAGCTAAAATTTTCAAAATACATATATAACTCCCTAATAGTGCCTTAAATAATAAGTCATATAGTAATCTTATATGGGTAAAATATTTAAGAAAAATAATTATACTAATAGGAGGTTGTTTTATGAGAAAGAAAGTAATAGTTTTCAGCTGTATTTTGTCAGCATTACTTATGGTTACTGGTTGTGCTAATAAAAAGAGTACAACTGCTAAGAACACTGATAATAATGGATATAATACTACTACTAATCAAAGTAATAATGGATCTAATACTACAAATCAAGGTAATAATCAATCAGGAACTAAAGCACCTCAAACACAAACAGCTCCAAACCCAGCAGCAACAGGTCAGCCAGTCCCTAATTCAGGTACTGGTGGTAATAGTTCAGCTGTTCCTCCAACTGGTTCAGGTAGTGGAAGTTCACAGTATAACACCTCTGGAAATCAAAATAACACAAACAGTACTAATAACAATGGCAACAATCAAAATACTGCTGGAACCAATAATGCACAGACCAATCAAAGCAATATGGGTATACAATACATGAGTACTATTGAAGCTGATATTCTAAAATATACAAATGAAGAAAGACAAAAGAATGGCTTAAAACCACTAACAATAAACAGTACAGCTTTCAAATATGCCAGAAGCAAAAGTGAAGAAATGATTAGACTTAACTATTTTGATCATAAATCACCAGTAAATGGGTATATAACTGATATAGCTAATAAAAATAGTTGGAGATACTCTAATATAGGTGAAAACATATATACAATGAGTTTTTCAGGACAAAGAGTAGAAGATGTTGCCAGCGGTCAAAAAATAGTTCAGTCTTGGATGAACTCTCCTGGACATAGAGCTAATATTCTGAATGGTAACTATACTCAAATTGGTATAGGAGTAGCTGCTTATAATGGTAAAGTTATGGCAACACAAATTTTTTACACTCCATAATATGGTGACTATTCTCTAAAAACTTTAACAATATAAAAAGGGCTGTACATAATAGTCCTAAATAATAATAAAGCCATTCATATATCGGGAACTTAAATCTCAATTATGTATGGCTTTATTAATGCAATTTAACCATTAAAGCATAGACTTATTAATTACTTAATTTCCATAGGTACTTTAATAGCTTCTAAAATTATAATAAACTTTCAAAAAGAACTTATCTTTGGAGCATATATATTAATTGATCAAGTAAACTTTTGCTCTTTTTTATGTTGTCGATATAATCTGCTACATGAGTGTTGTAATAAAGGATACCTGCATCAGTTATGGAATATATTTTCTTGCTTCTCTTATTAAGAAATTCATCACCTTCCCATTTACTTTTTACATAGCCTCTAGTTTCTAGATCGTATAAGGTATCGTAAATAGTACTTGAGGATACTGGAAGCGGGAGATTATTGTTTGAAAAGGCTTCTCTAAAATCTTCAAGAATCCTATTACCAAAAACCTCTTTACCTTTAGCTAATTCTTTTAATATGTAAAAAATATATATTTGTTTAATATTTACAACATTTCTAGGAGCTATAATCCTATTACGGTTTTCTGACATTTTAACACCTCACTTTAGGTTATAGATGTATCATCTAATAGAGATATGAATTTCTGATGGAAGTGATACACCTTTATCTAGGTATCTAACCTAAACTATTAATTTATTAATGCCATATAATTCCTAGAAGCCGAGATTATCGAACATGTATAAATTAAGTTCTCATAAATGATACCCTTATACAGATATTATAGAATAAAATATAATCTTAATCAATATCCTCGTAAATGATATTAATAAATAAAAAAATAAAGTGCTGTCAATTTATGACATAGATGAATACTATATAATATACAAAAGAGATGGGGTGATTTACTTGTCAAGAAGACACAGATGTTGTTGTGGAGGCTATAATAACTGCTGTACTCCTTGCTATACAAACAATTGCTGCAATAATGGATTCAATTATGGTCCTTTTGGATGTGGAGCAGGATTTAACAATTGTGGCGGCAATCCTTGTGGAGGTTATTACAACAATCCTTTATTTCTATTATTATTATTGAGTTCGTTTCGCTGCTAATAAAAGCCATAGGCATTTGCCTATGGCTTTTTTATTGTATATTAAAATGCATTTTATTTTATTAGCTAAATTTAGCAATATCAAGGACTTAGAATATATTTTTTAGATAAACCGTAAAAAATATATATTATTATCTTACTAAATTTCTTCCTAACTATAAACTTTCATAGGTGTTTTTCAAAAGTAAGGCATCTTTTTCTAATATAGGACTTTCGCAAACAATGCAGCCTTTAACATCAAAGTCCACAAAAGCTTTTAAACAAGCTTTGTAATTAAAATCACTTTCTTCAAAAGGTAAATGATTTTTCTCTCCTTTAACAGTATATGCTATACCGGATAGATGTACATGCAAGTCTTGTAGAGCTTCTTTTCCAAGCTCAGTTCCAATCAAATCAAAGATCTTTGCAAAATCAGCATAATCCTTTAGTATTCCATTTCCTCTAGCGTGAACATGAGAGAAATCAACACAAAGTTTGCAAGTTGGTACTTCCTTACATAATCTCACAAGTTCTTCATAGGAACCAAATTGAGTAGGTTTTCCTGTGGTTTCTAATCTATAATCTACTCCATTATAATCTAAATCTAGCAATTCTCTTTTTATATTTTCGAAAGCTTCTTCATAGGTAGAATCGAGATAGTAACCAGGGTGGAATACTAGACTTCTTCCGCCAACAGATTTTAATGCGTTGGCACCATTTAAAATTCTTTCTTTTGACTTCTCTCTTTTTTCTTCTTCAATTGCGTTTAGATTGATGAAGTACGAACCATGGGCAGATAGATAGAAATTATGTTCATTTTTTATATCCAAAATAGATTGTCTATTTTTATCTGTAACATTAATGGATCTAACAAAAGGAAGCTCCATAGCATCTAAGCCTATTGAGTGAAGATACTCGATTCCTGTTTTGTAAGTAAATTTATTTTGACTATCACCTATTGGTAGTCCTGAAATTCCGAATAGTAGCTTTTCCATATATATATCCTTTCCATAACTTAAATCGTAATTGTAGTATAACAAACTAAGAATATAAATAGCAATTTATTTTCCAGGAAATGTAATTGAGTAATATTTTATTGAAATCTTCCCTTATATTTATTAGAATTGATTATTAGAGGTGATTTTTATGGAAGAAAGGCTTCAAAAATTTATGGCAAGATGCGGAGTTGCATCTAGGAGAAAGTGCGAGGAACTCATACTTTCAGGAGTTGTTAGTGTAAATGATGTAATTGTAGAAGAATTAGGTACAAAGGTTGATGAAGATAGAGATGTAGTTAAGGTTTCTGGTAAAGAGATTAGACCAGAAGAAAAGAAGAGATACATTATGCTTAATAAACCAGAAGGTTACATATCGTCGGTTAAGGATGAACATGATCGTGAAACAGTAATTGATCTTATAGGTATTAAAGAGAGAATATTTCCAATAGGAAGACTGGATTATGACAGTTCAGGACTTCTTCTACTGACTAACGATGGTGAGATATACAACAAGCTTATTCACCCAAGACAAAAAATAAATAAGTCTTACATAGCAATAGTTAAAGGAATTTTCACTAAGGAGGAAATTCGTAGATTTGAGAGTGGAGTAGACATAGGCGGTTATATAACTGCAGATGCAAAGTTAGAAGTACTGGAGACACTTGAAGATCGTTCAAAGATTAGACTTCAAATTCATGAAGGCAAGAATAGGCAAATAAGAAAGATGTGTGCTGCACTTAATCATGAAGTATTAGAACTTACTAGAGAGAGCATTGGGGAGATAAAACTTGGTGCTTTAGAGAAGGGAAACTTTAGAGAGCTTACTGATGAGGAGCTAAATTATATAAGGTCACTATAGGAGTTGAATAGATGTTTAAGTATGTTGGAGATATAAGTAATCTTACTCATTATATAATTGAAAACTTTTTAGATAATAAAGAAGTGGCCATTGATGCGACTCTTGGCAATGGACACGATTCGGATTTTTTAAGTGAGCTTTTTAAAGAAGTAATTTCTTTCGATATACAAGAAATGGCTGTAAAGAAATACGCAGAAAAAGATAAGGCTAATGTAAAGCTTATATTAGATTCACATGAATTTTTAGAAAAATACATAGATAAGCCAGTAGATTGTATTATGTACAATTTAGGCTTTTTACCCGGTGGTTCAAAAGAAGTCACAACCCTTACTGATTCAACTATGAAAAGTTTATGCAGTGCAGTTAAAATCCTATCTCCAGGAGGAATTATAACTATTGCACTATATAACGGCCATGAAGAAGGAAAAAAAGAAACCCATGAAGTGATAGAATTTGCAAGAAACCTTGATAAAAAATGCTACGGAGTTATGCATCATAGCTATCTAAATCGCAATAATTGCCCTCCAGAGCTTGTTGTAATCGAGAAGAAATAAAATGTCTGCAATATTGAATATATTGATATTTGATGATAAAATGAAATAAATATTGCATTTTATCATCAGCATTTAAAGAAGGGATAGCTAGTATGAGTATCAATGATAATCACGATTTAATGAGATTAATACAAATAAAATTTCCGAGACTCAGTAAGGGACAAAAACTTATTGCTGAATATATACTTAAAAATTATGATAAAGCTGCTTTTATGACTGCAGCAAAACTTGGTGTAAGTGTAGGGGTTAGTGAGTCTACAGTAGTTAGATTTGCTAATGAGCTTGGCTTTAGTGGATACCCTAAGTTGCAGAAAGCATTACAAGAGCTTATAAAAAATAAGCTGACTTCAGTTCAAAGATTACAACTATCAAATGATTATATTAGTGAAGAAAATGCCTTAAAGGGTGTTTTAAAAGCAGACATGGAAAACATAAGAGCAACTTTGGAGAAGATAAATCATAAAACCTTTGAAGATGTGGTACATAGTATATTTAATGCAAAAAGAATTTATATTATAGGTTTAAGAAGTTCTTCAGCTTTAGCAGAGTTCTTAGGATTTTATTTGAATTTGATATTAGACAACGTAAAAATAATAGGTAATGGCATAAGCGATGTATTTGAAGAAATGATTAATATAGGTGAAGGAGACTTAGTTATAGGTATAGGTTTCCCAAGATATGCTGTTAAGACAATAGATGCTCTAGAATTTGCCCAGTCTAGAAAGTCAAAAGTAGTTGCAATTACTGACAGCTTAGTTTCTCCTCTAGCATCACAAGCAGATTATACACTAATAGCACAGAGTAATATGGCATCTTTCGTTGATTCGTTGGTAGCTCCGCTAAGTGTTATTAACGCTGTAATAATAGCTGTTGGTATGAGGGAAAAGGAAAAGATATCAAAGACCTTTGCAGATTTAGAGAGCCTTTGGAAAGAGTATCAAGTATATTCATATAATAAGAACGGTAATGAATCAAGATAAGAGGCAGAAGCCTCTTTTTTACTATTTTAAGACTGAGAATCATAGATGTAATACAATTTATAAATGTTATAGAATTAAAAAAATTGTATGCCTATCGTAAAAAAGAATAAATTAGTCGCCTGCCAGAATTTCTTCACATGCGTTCAGAAAAGGCAGATGCGCAAAAAAAGCTCACTGAAGAAAGGCGCTTCAGCGACTTTTTTAAGTTTACTGTTTTAAGCTTGGATAATTAATTAAGTTTAATACAATTTATAGATGCTATTAGATTCTAATGTTCTTTGACTACAGTAAAAAAGAAGTAATTTAGTCGCCTGCCAGAATTTCTTCACATACGTTCAGAAAAGGCAGATGCGCAAAAAAAGCTCACTGAAGAAGAGCGCTTCAGCGACTTTTTTAAGTTTACTGTTTTAAGCTTGAGTAATTAATTAAGTTTAATACAATTTATAGATGCTATTAGATTCTAATGTTCTTTGACTACAGTAAAAAAGAAGTAATTAGTCGCCTGCCAGAATTTCTTCACATACGTTCAGAAAAGGCAGATTCAGTTGTACGGAGTTATTATTTAAGGAGTGATACCAATGAGTAAGGTTATTGTTATAGGTGCTGGTCCGGCTGGGATGATGGCTGCTATTTCTGCAGCTAAAGAAAATCAGGTAATATTGCTAGAAGGTAATAATAGATTAGGAAAAAAGCTGTTCATAACTGGTAAAGGCAGATGTAATGTTACCAATGCAAAGGATATAGGTGAATTTTTTGAGATGATACCAGGAAATCCTCATTTCCTTTATAGTTCTCTTTATACCTTTACAAATGAAGACACTATGAACTTTTTTAGCAAAATGGGTGTTAAACTAAAAGTAGAGAGAGGCAGCAGAGTATTTCCTGAATCTGATAAATCTTCTGATATAATTAGTGCTCTTGGCAGAGCTCTAGAAGAAAGTAAGGTTAAGGTTATGCTTAATTCCAAGGTAAGTAAAATACTAACTGAAGGAAATAATATAAAAGCTGTAACTTTGGATGATGGAAAAGTTATTGAGGGAGATAAATTTATTTTATGCACAGGTGGAAAGTCTTATCCTCTTACGGGATCAACAGGTGAAGGCTTTGAATTTGCAAAGAAGCTAGGTCATAAAATAGTAGAACCTAAGCCATCTTTAGTTCCTATAGAGATAAAGGAACAATGGGTTAAAGACTTACAAGGACTTTCACTAAAAAATGTAGAGCTTTCTATAAATAATGGTAAGAAGGTTTTATTCAAGGATCAAGGTGAGATGATATTTACTCATTTTGGAATATCCGGACCATTAGTATTAAGTGGAAGTAGATTCGTTAAAAATGATAAAACTGAATATAATATTTCTTTAGATTTAAAACCGGCTCTAGATGAAAAGGAATTAGACCTAAGGGTTCAGAAGGATTTTCAAAAATACATAAATAAAGATTTTAAAAATTCACTAGGTGATTTACTTCCAAAGAGACTTATAGATACAATAATAAACTTAAGTGGAGTATCAGGTGATAAGAAGGTAAACGAAATAACTAAAGAAGAAAGAAAAAAACTTGTAGAGTTACTAAAAAAACTAAGCTTTACGGTTAAAGGACTAAGACCTATAGCTGAAGCAATTGTTACAGCAGGTGGAATTGACACAAAAGAAATCGATCCTTCAACTATGAAATCCAAAATAGTTGAAAATTTATTCTTTGCTGGTGAAGTAATAGATGTAGATGCTTTTACAGGAGGATACAATGTTCAGATTGCTCTTTCAACAGGTTATCTGGCAGGCACTCATGTAAATGATATATAAAGATATATATGGAAATATATAAATTGTGGTATAATCATACATGAAGTAAAAAAACGTATTGAGGAAAGGACGATTTATTTGAGATTATCAGTTGCTATCGATGGCCCAGCAGGTGCAGGAAAAAGCACTATAGCAAAGATTGTGGCTAAGAAATATAACTTAATGTACATTAATACAGGTGCTATGTACAGAGCTGTTACATATAAGGCATTGGAAAAAGACATATCCCCAGACAACATAGAAGCTTTATGCGACCTTATAAAGGATATGGAAATGCATTTTGAAAATGATGAACTTTATCTTAATGGTGTTAACATAAATGATCAATTAACTCTACCTAATATTAGTAAAAATGTTTCAGCATATGCGTCAATAAAAGAAGTTAGAGTAAGACTTGTAGCGCTTCAAAGAGACATGTCAAAAAAATATGATGTTATAATGGATGGTAGAGATATCGGTACAGTAGTCTTAAAAGATGCATCTTTTAAGTTCTTTCTTACAGCAAGCCCAGAAGAAAGAGCAACTAGAAGATATGAAGAACTAATAGCTAAAGGTCTTGAGGTTCAGTATGATTCTATATTAAAGGAGATAATACAAAGAGACTATTTAGACAGTAACAGAGAAATTGATCCACTTACCAAGGCTGAGGATGCCTTAGAGGTTGATACTACTGGTATTAACATTGAGCAAGTGGTAGAAAAAATTTGCGAATATATTAATAAAGAATTTGAATTTAGTACGAGGTAAAATATGAAAAAGGTTTTACTTGCTGAAAGTGCAGGATTTTGTTTTGGAGTAAAAAGAGCTGTAGAAGAAACTTTAAAGGTTCAAAAGCAATATAATAAAAAAATATTTACTTTAGGGCCATTAATCCATAATAACGATGTAGTAAAAATGCTAGAAAGCAATAATATTTTTGCTATTAAGTTAGAGGAGATAGACACTCTTTCATCAGATGATGTTGTAGTAATACGTTCTCATGGTGTACCTAAGGCATTGATTGATCAACTTAATGATATGGGTGTAACTGTAGTAAACGCCACATGCCCTTATGTTACTAATATTCAAAAGAAAGTAAATAAATATCATGATGAAGGATACAATATTATAATAGTAGGCGATAAAGACCATCCAGAAGTAGTAGGAATTAACGGATGGTGCAATAACGAAGCCATAGTTACTAAGAATGGGGAGTTTAATTATAAAGTTCCAGATAAGGTTTGTATAGTTTCTCAAACAACTGAGAAAAAAATAAACTGGGAAAAAGCATTAGATTCAGTAAATAATAATAGTAAAGATGTATTAGCTTTTAATACTATTTGTTCTGCTACTGACGTAAGACAAAAAAGTGCAGAGGAAATTTCAAAAAAAGTTGATGCTATGATTGTAATTGGTGGTAAGAATAGTTCTAATACAACAAAATTATTTCAAATTTGTAGAAGTAATTGTGAAAGAACTTTTCATATAGAAAATCTAGAAGAATTGCCTAAAGATTTACTTGAAGATGATTCTATCAATACTGTTGGAATAACTGCAGGTGCCTCTACACCTGATTGGATAATTAAGGAGGTTATTGATAAAATGAATAACGGAAATAATGAATTTAACGAGCAATTAGAGTTAATGGAAAAGTCTAATAAGAAGATACACGTAGGTGAGATATTAAAAGGTGAAATATTATCAATAGTTAGAAATGAAATAATTGTGGCTATAGATGGGTATAAAGCTGATGGAGTTATTCCTTATTCTGAAATATCAGTTGATGAAAGCGTAAAAACTAGTTTAGGTGAAAATTTTAAAGTTGGTGAAGATGTAGAAGCTAAAGTTTTGAGATTATCAAATGAAGAAGGGTACGTAGTGTTATCAAGGATAGAGCTAGAAAAAGAAAAAGCTTTTGATGAAGCACTTGAATACTTTAATCAAGGAAAAATAGCTATTGTAAAAGTAAATGAGATTGTAAATGGTGGTTTGGTGGCTGCATTTAAAGGTTTAAGAGTATTTATTCCTGCATCTCAAGTAGATATTAGATATACTGGTGACTTTAATAACTACCTTGGTAAAGACCTTGAAGTGAAATTCATTGAAGTTGAGAAGGAAAAAAATATAAGAATTGTTGCTTCAAGAAGAGCTTTATTAGAACAAGAAAGAGATCAAAGAGAACAAAATGCTCTTAACTCTTTAACTGTTGGAGACGTAGTTGAAGGAACTGTTAAGAGATTTACAAACTTTGGAGCATTTGTTGAAGTAAACGGAATAGATGGATTGGTTCATATATCCGAATTATCCTGGGGTAAGATAAACAATCCTTCAGATGTTCTTAAAGTTGATGATAAGGTTAAAGCTAAAGTGTTGGCTGTAGATGTTGAAAACAGAAAGGTATCCTTAAGTATAAAAGCATTAATTCAGGATCCTTGGCAAGACATTGAAGAAAAATATCCTGAAGGTAATATAGTATTAGGTAAAGTTGCAAGATTAAACGATTTTGGTGCTTTCCTTGAGTTAGAACCAGGAGTAGATGGTTTAGCGCATATTTCTAAATTATCCTATAACAAGATTAATCATCCTTCAGAAGTTTTGAAGGTGGGAGAACTAGTTAAAGCTAGAATAATAAAAGTAGAAAAAGAAAACAAACGTATTGGATTAAGTATAAAGGATGTATAATTAGGATATTTCAATAATATAATAATTTTAAAAATATATATTATAGGTTTTCTAACTCAACTATTAAGTTATACGTGCCCGATAATCCCCAAAAGCCGCGATTATCGAACAAGTATAACTTAAGTTTCGATATAGGAATCTTATAGTCTAAATACTAGATTAAAAAGAGTGTAGAATTATAGTGATTCTATACTCTTTTATTCTTTAGTAAAATATATGTTATAATCAGATAAATCTAGTAATGGAAAAGTTAGTTTAAACTAATTTTTAGTTTCTTTATAGCGCATTATATGTATTTGTTCAGCATCATAATTTTAGTTGTCTGTTGATTTATTTTAAGAAGAATATTAAAATATTATTAGGTAAATAATGTAAAGGACATAATGGTATGATTAAGATTAAAAGATTTTGCTTCAAAAAAGATAAATTAATAGACCTTTTAAAAAAATCAAGAGATTTCAATTCATTCAATACTAGCCTTGAAAAGTACTATTATTCTAAGCCTCGTCTATTAAGATTTTTTATAAAAGACATAAGATATATATATTTAGATAAGGCCTTAGTAGGGTACTTGTGGTTTGAAAAGATATATGAAAAAACTTATTCAATAAAGGATTTAGTAATAGATAGAAATCTAGGGGATAAGTTAAATAAGGATAAAGACAAGTTTTTTGAAAGAGGTCTCTTTATATATGAATGTGAGGATAGCGACTTTAGTATTTCTATACTCAAGTCATTAGGTTTTCGAAAGACAAGTGAGACACTACTGATGAAAAAGGATCTAACAGCCATGCCTGATATAGATTTACCTAATAATATTTCATTTAAGCTCATGGAGAATAACAAGGAAGAAGATTTAAGATGTAATCTTCAAAATAATATTTTTGAAGAGGATAGTAGAATTCCTTTAACTTTGGATGATATATATTACGATCAATGCCAGGATTACTATCTACCAAATTCCTCTGTTTTCATAAAAAATGGTGATGAATCAATAGGTTATGGGCAGATTATATTTAATAACGGTAGCTATTTTATAGTTAATTTAGGTATAGTTAAAGAATATAGAGGGATGGGATTTAGTACATATCTTCTAAATCATCTAGTTAATATTGCTTATAACAGAGGGATAAAAGAAATTGCCATAAGAGTTGATAAGCAGAATGAAATAGCTAAGAAACTTTACTCAACCAATGGATTTCGTTTTGTTAATAATGTGAGTATTTGGGAGCAGTAGCAGTTTGTTTTAATATAAAATTAAATATATACTTTGATATATGATGACAAAGAGCTTTCTTCTTTGTAGAAAATTATATTTTAGATAAGAGCTAATGATTCTGTATCTGTTGACATCTTAAATATATATTAGAGAAAGAATAAAAAGCAAAATAGCCAAGACACAGGTGTCTTAGCTATTTTTTAATTTTAGAATAGGGATTCTGTTGGAACATAGGAAGCTTTGGTATACAGAACACTATCAGTTAAGTGAGTTCTGTAATAACCTCTATCACCTATATCCACTGGTTTACTATCACTGTTTATCTCACCAGTTTTAGTAGTTTCATTTGTTGGTTGATAGTTTTTTAGATCATACATAAAAATCCCTCCTTATCTATTATTCCAATAAGAAGAGATTTTATTTATCTAATTTATTTTTAGTTTAGTAGTAATTTTGCAAAAGTTCACAGAGTCTTTTGGTTCCTTCTACTATTCTTTCCTCAGGCATATTAGAGTAGTTCAATCTAAGATAATTTTTAACTCCACCATTTGCAAAAAACGAACCTCCTGGAACAAAGGCAACATTGAACTTAAGAGCTTCTTCTAATAATTTTACAGTGTCCATATCTTCTCTTAGCTTTAACCAAGTAAACAGGCCGCCTCTTGATCTTGTATATTCTATTTCCTTAGGCAACCACTTGTCCATACATTCGAACATCAAATCTCGTCTCTTTCTATACACCTGCTTTATCTTATTTATGTGCTTATCTAGATCATAGTTATTTAAATAATACGCTAAAATTCTTTGATCTAGTGAACTGCATTGTAAGTCAGAACTTTGCTTTAAAGTAACATATTTGTTTATTACATTTTCATCTGCAAAGATATAACCTAGCCTCAATCCAGGGCAAAAGGTTTTTGAGAAAGTACCAAAATATATTACATATCCGTCAGTATCGAAGCTCTTTATAGTAGGCAGCCTTTCACCTTCAAGCACTAATTCTCCATAGGGACTATCTTCTAATATTGGTATCTTATATATATTTGCTATTTCTGCAAGTTTTTTTCTTCTTTCTATAGACATAGTAATACCAGTAGGATTATGGAAATCTGGTATTGTATAAATAAATTTGGCTTTTGGATATAAATTTAAAGCTTTTTCTAACTCTTCAACAATCATACCGTCCTGATCCATTGGTATTTCTACAAATTTGGCTCCATAGGTTCTAAATGCATTGATAGCGCCTAGATAACTTGGTTTTTCTACTATGATTATATCGTCTTCATCGATAAACAATCTTCCGCTAAAGTCTAATCCCTGCTGTGATCCACTGGTAATTAGAAGGTTATCTATAGAACCCTTCATTCCGAAGGGGATAAGCCTTTGTTCTAATATTGCTTTTCTTAAAGGATTATATCCCTCAGTAGTACCATACTGAAGTGCTTCATTTCCTTCTATATTGATAATCTCAGCAGTTAAACTTATAATCTCATCCTTTGGAAATAACTCTGGCGCTGGCAGCCCTCCAGCAAATGAAATAATTTCAGGATTTTCGATTAATTTTAGTATCTCTCTTATTTCTGAAGTCTTCATGGATTTTGTTATTTTTGAAAATTCCATATATAATGTGCCCCCAATTTTATTTTTTTAAAATATATTTAATATTTACCTATTATTATCTGCCAAAATATAAAAACATGTCAATAGTAAAGTGGTTTGTAGGGTTCATATATCAAAGAAGTATAAATTAAAAGTTGAAGTTGCTTCCCTATAACAATGTATAACTTCAATTTAAGTATATTAAGATGAAAGCTATACAATGTGGTTTTATATAGGTATCCTTTACGAAAACTTAATTTATGTATGTTCGATAATACCGGCTTCTGGGGATTATCGGGCATATATAAATTAATAGTTGGAGTTGGATATCTATATAGAATTAATTGAGAATTAATATTGACAGAACAGAAGACAGATGTTATTATAATCTAAAGTTCGATAAATATAGAACTATAAAATTATCAGGAGAAGGTTCGTATGAAACTTGATGAAAATACTATTGGACAAGCTGTTAAGATTTATAAAGCTTTAGGTGAACCAACAAGAATAAAAATTATCAAAATTTTATATACGCTGGAAGAGCTTAGCTGTAATGAGATTGAAGATAAAGCTTGTATATGTGCAAAGTCAACCTTATCTCATCATATGAAGCAGCTAGCAGATTGCGGATTAATAGAGCTTAGAAAAGATGGGATTTATCATTATTATAGATTAAATAAAGAAATATTAAGAGCCTTTGTTTCTTTGGAATGGGATTGATTCCTAATTAGAATATGTAGAGTAAATCTTAATCATTAGATAATTAAGTTAAATCACCAAGTTATATTCTATAGTTCTATAACTATAGAATTATAGCAATTACAGGAATAAATAAATTGAACACCTTAGTGTTTAAAAGATGGAGATGAATATATATGAATCAATTTAGTAGAAATAATACATTACCGTTAATAATAATACCTAATACAGTACTTTTACCAGGTAAGAGTGTCACTGTTAAAGTAAATGAAGAAGCAGGGGCTAGCTTTTATGATAAAGTTGCTGAAGAAGATAACTACGGAATTGTACTAGCTGTTAAAGGCGATAAGATAGATAGCTTTGATGAACAGGACTTTTATACAGTAGGAACACTAGTTAAAGTTGAAGAAGCTAAACCTCTTAAGGATGGATATCATTTTGAGTTGGATGTAATTGAGAGGGTTTATGCTGAGGAGATTATTCCAGATGGAGAAGATTTTAAAGTAACTTATGGAATTATCCCAGATGTAGTAGATATAGACGAAAACAGTCAAAGCGAAATGATGAAGAATGTAAAGAGTTTAGTTAAGGAAATAAGTGCTAATTTTAAAGGCTCGGAAGCATATGTTGATTATATTAATAACCTTCAAGATATAAAGAGTATGGTAGCTTACTTGTTCCCGTTCATGAATATATCTTTTGATCAAAGACAGGCTTTTTTAGAAATACGTTCATTAAGAGAGAAAAGTTTAAGATTTTTAGATATCTTAATCGAGCAAAGAGAAGCTGTAAGATTTCAAGTTGAGATGACAGAAAAGTTCAATAAAAAGGTAAATAAGAGCTATAGAGAGCAGATACTAAGACAACAGCTAAAAGCAATTCAAGAAGAACTTAATGAAACTGGCGAAGGTAATGATACTAAGAAGAAAGATTATAAAAAACTTATTCAGGATTCTAGCATGCCAGAGGATGTAAAAGAAGTTGCTTTTAATGAATTAGAAAAGTTAGAGAGACAAAGTGCAAATAGCACAGAAGGAAATGTTATTAGAAATTATCTAGATTTATTAATTAGCTTGCCTTGGGGAAAAAGTGAAGTCAAGGACATTGATATTTTAGCTGCAAGAGATTTGCTTAACAGCAAGCATTATGGCTTAGATAAAGTTAAGGATCGTATAATACAGCATCTTACAATTATGAAATTAAAGCAGAATAAACAAGGTTCCATACTACTTCTAGTTGGACCTCCAGGAACAGGTAAGACAAGCTTAGGAAAGAGTATTGCAGAAGCTTTAGATAGAAAATACGTAAGAATAAGTCTTGGTGGTGTAAGAGACGAAGCAGAAGTTAGAGGACATAGAAGAACTTATGTTGGTGCGTTACCAGGAAGAATAATTCAAGGGATGAAAAAAGCAGGTGAGAAAAATCCAGTTTTCATACTTGATGAAATAGACAAACTATCAATGTCTGCAAATGGAGATCCTTCAAGTGCACTGCTAGAAGTACTTGATCCAGAACAAAACAGTACTTTCTCAGATCATTACTTAGAAGTTCCTTATGATTTATCAGAGGTATTTTTTATAGCTACAGCCAATTCCTTAGGAGATATACCAGGACCATTAAGAGATCGTATGGAAATTATAGATATAAGCAGCTATACAAGTACAGAAAAATTCCATATAGCAAAGAATCATCTTATAAATTCCGTTATTGAAGATCATGGACTAAGTAGTGACCAATTGCAGATAGAAGATGATGCAATAAAGGCTGTAATTGAAAAATATACAAGAGAAGCTGGGGTTAGAGGACTAAAGAGACAGTTGTCTAAAATAACTAGAGTTTCAGCAGAAAAGATTGTAATAGGTGAAGTTGAACTACCTTACATAATAAAAGAAGATATGCTTACTGACATATTAGGACGTGACTCAATACAATATGATATAGCAAAAGAAAAGAATGCGCCAGGAGTAGTAACTGGACTTGCTTGGACTCCAGTTGGAGGAGATATACTTTTCATAGAAGGAGTAACTATGCCTGGTAATGGACAACTTATGCTTACTGGTAAATTAGGTGATGTGATGAAGGAATCTGCAAGAATATCACACAGTCTAATACGTTCAAGGCTCAGTCACATATTAAAGGGTTTTGAATTTAATAAAAATGATATACATATACATGTACCAGCAGGAGCTACTCCAAAAGATGGTCCATCTGCAGGTGTTGCATTATTCACAACAATGGCATCATTATTAACTGGCCATGATGTAGACTCAAAGCTTGCCATGACAGGAGAAATATCCTTAAGAGGTGCGGTTCTTCCCGTTGGAGGAATTAAAGAAAAAGTTATAGCAGCACATCGTTCAGGAATAAAGAGAATAATACTCCCAAAGGACAATGAAAAGAATATATTAGATATTCCTGAAGAAGTAAGAAAAGATCTGCAGTTTATAATTGTTGAGACTATTGAAGATGTTTTAAGAGAAACTCTTGGTTTAGAACTTCTACAGCCTTCAATAACCAATGTACTGGAAGAAGATAATTTAATAACTGTTTAGGTGGGACACGGGGACGGAGCTTTTGTCCCGAAATGCAAATTACTGTTAATGAAAATATAAGTTTTTAATTAGGTAAACTTAGTAACTTCAGGCACTTAGAGCATCTATTAGGATAAACAGTAAAAAAATTAAATCTTATTCGCATGCCAAGTTTTCATAATATAGATAGGGAAAGGCAGATGCGCAAAAAAGCTTACTGAAAAATAACACTTCAGTAGCTTTTTTTATTGTTAAGACTAGTTATGAAGTTTTTTCTTGCTTAGCCTAGTAATATTAAGGCTTTTGAGTAGCTATTTAGGGTAGACAGTAAAAAAAATAGAGTTACGTTGCCTTCCAGAATTTCTTCGCATACGTTCAGAAAAGTGATATATTTTAAAGTATCTACTTTAATATTAAACATAAACAATAGTTTTCTAATAAAAACTAGGATATTATAACAAATATCTAGCAACATTTATTTAATACATACTAATATATAGTTAAGTTTATACAGAAGATAGGTAATAATCTAGGTATGGATAGCAAAATTTTATACTTGGCAAGGAAATAGGAAACAGTATTTTAAAAATCTTAACTCAAAAATTAGTAACTTTGGTGTATCTTTAGAAACTATATAGTAACATAAATTATAAAAAGAAAGGTATGGATGTAAATGGATTATGTAAAATACATAAGAGAGAAAGTTCAGCATGATGCTATTAACCTTACTGGAGTTAATGTATTGATTATAAATGATAAAAATGAAGTGCTTTTACAAAGGAGAGGAACCTTTCCCTATAAGTGGGGATTGATAGGAGGCATTACTGAGCTTGGAGAAGCACTTGAAGATACCGCTAAGAGAGAGGCGAAAGAAGAGACTGGGCTCGATATAGATAATTTGACTTTACTAGGAACTACATCTGGTAAAGGTTGTTATATTGAATTTCCAACTGGTGACAAAGCTTACTTTATATCAATTGGATATGTTACTAAGACTTATAGTGGAAAACTAAAAGTGGATAATGTGGAGACAAGAGAACTTAAATTTTTCGCTTTCGATAAATTACCAGAAGATATACCTAACACTCATAGAATTATGCTTGATAAATATTATAAGAAGTAAAAAATATACAATCTGCTTAATTTGGTATGATACTTTGAATTTGAAACTTTTTTATTTAGATTTTTAAAATTTAATTAAAGATTTGCTCTAAAAATGTCGAAAATTATCGTGAAGATATTTTTAGTTAGGGGGAATTAGTTTTGAAAATTAAAAGTTTAAGAATAAGAACATTAGTATCAATACTTCCAGTAACAGTTGTTTTATTAAGCATTCTTTCGTTATCCAGTTACTTTGTTAGTAAAAATATAATAAGTAAAGAGATTGATTCTAAGATTAATAATAAAATGGATGAATTGAGTTTATCTATTAGTGATAGAATCAATGCAAATGCAAGAGTAGCAGAAAGCTTGGCAAGAACAGCAGAGATTTCTTCAAATACAATTTCAACAGATCAGTATGCAAATTTAGTAAAAAGATATGCTTCTATTAATGAAGATACCTTAGGAACTGGTATTTGGTTTGAAGCAAATAAGTATAAAAATGAACTTAAGTACTATGGACCATATGCTTATAAAGACGGAGATAAGGTAGTTTATACTGAGGACTATATGAAAGAGGACTATAATTATCCCTCTCAACCTTGGTACTCTAATGCTAAGAGCACTAAATCTGCAGTGATTTGGACCCCACCATATTATGATGAAAATACGAAGCTAACCATGGCTACAGCGGCAGCTCCTTTTTATGATAGTGAAGGTAAATTTATGGGGGCTACTACAGCAGATATAGAACTAACTAATCTTCAAAAAATAGTAAATGATATAAACTTAGGTGGCACCAGCAAGGCCTTCTTATTGACTAAGGATGGGACTTATATCGCTGGCGTTGCAGCTGAAAAAGTAATGAAAAGTAAAATTAGTGAAGACAGTAAGTTTTCAGCTATAAGTTCTAATATTTTAAGTGGCAATAGTGGACATGATAAGTACAGCAATGGTAATGAAAAAAGAATTGTATATTATGAACCTGTACAAGGAACAGATTGGGTAGTTGGGATTACTGTTTCTAATTCGGAAATGTATAAGTCTTTGCAGTCATTACTCAATCTCTTGGTTATTATAAGTATAATCTTGATAGCTTTAATTATTATCAGTATTGTATTTTTTAGTAATTATTTAACTAACAGTATTGGCAAAGTAACTAAGCTTACCTCAATAATCTCTAGTGGAGATATGACTCATAATATAGAAGTAAGATCTGAAGATGAACTTGGTAAAATGTCTAAGGATTTAAATAATATGACTGAAAACTTGAGAGAGGTATTCGGCAATATATTGAACAGCTTAGATAATATAGTTGGTACTTCTGAAGAGTTGACTGCTAGTTCAGAAGAAACACATACTTCTGCTGAACAGGTTACTAATATAGTAATTGATATGTCTAGTAAAGCTCAAGAGTTGGCTAAGAATACTGAGGAGATATCAAACGTAGCGGAATATATAAATGAAGGCATAGTTAATATTTCTGAAAATGTTATATCAACCTCTAAACTTTCTTCAGAAGCTACTGATAGAGCTAAATCAGGAGAGCAGGTAATAAATGATGTTATTAAACATATGGGGCAAATAAGTGACCAAGTATCTGAATCAGCTAAAATTGTTAATAATTTAGGTGAAAAATCGAATAAGATAGATAGTATAGTTTCACTTATTAATGAAATTTCTGAACAGACAAATCTTCTAGCTTTAAACGCTGCAATTGAGGCTGCTAGAGCAGGGGAACAAGGTAAAGGCTTTGCGGTAGTTGCTGACGAAGTGAGAAAGCTTGCCGAGCAATCAGGTAATGCTTCAGGAGAGATAAGCAAACTTATTATGGAGATTCAAAAGGAGATTGCAGAAGCTATGATTGCCATGAGCTCAGGTAACTCTGCTGTGGATAGAGGAAAAGATATGATAGATAATGCAGGTAAATCCTTTAATTATATCGTGAACTCTATAGAAAATGTGTCTAAGCAGATGAGCGCAATAGTTGATGTAATAGGTGGAATTAAAGAAAGTTCACAAGCTATGATAAATGCTGCGGAAAATGTTTCAGAGGTATCTAGATCAAATTCCAACAGCATAAAGGATGTAGCTTCTTCTTCTGAAGATCAGATAGTACAAATGCAGCAAGTAGCTGAAGCAGCAGAAGCTTTAACTGGAATAGTTATAGAACTTCAAAGCAGCATATCAAAGTTTAAGATATAAAAAAGTAATGAAAATCCTAGAATAAAGGCGAAATTAAAGCAACATATTCAAATTAAGCACAACATAACTATAAAAAATAACTGAAGTCATATATACAGTAAAATAAAGCCATGCAGTATTAGGTTATTACCTATATGCATGGCTTTTTACTATATAGCAAACTATAATTTTTTTGATAAACTTAGCAATATTAATGGTTTAGAACAGATTGATGGGATATAGAATAAAAACTAAAAATATAAGCCTTAACTAGCTTTCAACTCATCATATTTATCTACCTTTACAAGAGGAGGAAATAACTTCATCCAAATTAAGACTACAGTTATAGTTCCTATGCCACCAATTAAAGCAGCAGGTACTGTACCAAACAAGGAAGCTGTTAGACCTGATTCAAACTCACCTAATTGGTTAGAGGTTCCTATAAATATCATATTAACGGAGCTTACTCTACCTCTCATGTTATCTGGAGTTTCAAGTTGGACAAGGGTAGAACGTATAACAACGCTAATTACATCAGAAGCCCCTAGAACAAAAAGCGCTAAGAAGGATATAACAATAGATCTTGAAATAGCAAAAACTATTGTAGATAGCCCGAAAAATATAACTGCTATAAACATTGTTTGTCCCACTTTTTTCTTTAAAGGCTTTTTTGCAAGATAAAGAGACATAAGTAGTGCACCAACAGCTGGCGCTGATCTAAGAATACCTAAACCGAAAGAACCTATATTTAAAATTTGACTAGCATAAATCGGTAGCAAGGCTGTAGCTCCTCCAAAAAGTACCGCAAACAAATCCAAAGAGATAGCACCTAATACAATTGGTCTACTCTTAATGAACGAAATTCCTGCAAACAAAGATTTTAAGCTAGCAGGTTCAGGTTTAAAGCTCTCTTTTTTCATAGCGATTTGTGCTATTAAAATACTGGATATAAAAATTAAAACACCAGTTAAGCTATAAACTAAAGTAGGTCCAAATGAATAGAGGATTCCTCCTACGCCAGGTCCTATAATTACTGCAAACTCAGATACAGAAGACATTAATGCCGAAGCTTTAGGAAAAATATCTTTACTAACTATATTAGGCAGCAAGGCTTGCATTGGAGGACCTTGGAAGGAATGACATATAGCAATGAAGAAAATTAGAAGAAGAAATCTTTCTTTTGTAATCCAATTGCTATAGCTACCATAAGCTAATGTTAATATAAATAAACCTTCAAATACTTGGCTTATACTTATTATTCTTCTACGATCATATCTATCAGCGAGATGTCCAACAAATAAGGATAGTAATAGCATAGGTAAAAACTGAACTAAGCCAACAAGCCCAAGATAAAAAGCAGAGTGGGTCAATGAGTACATTTGCCAACCTATTGCTATTGTAAGCATTTGATAAGCAAAGTTGGTAGATACTCTAGCTACAATAAGAAATCTTAAGGATTTATTCTGAAGTAATCTAGTGTTATTAATCGAAGTCATTTTATTCAGCGCCTTTCTATAAGCATGTTTATATATAAAAAATGATTTGATAAATTAAAATTTGTAATAATAATCCTCTAAATTGTTAAAAATTTTTTAATGACGACATTCCTAGTATATAACACAATACACTTTGTATCAAGTGGCCAAGCTTTTTCAAATTAGTGAAATACATTAAGAAATGCTACTTTGGGCATAATGGATTTGAGGTGGAAATAATGGAGGAAAATATAAATAAAAATATAATAATTAAAGATATAGATAATGCCTTAGTAGATTGTCCAGACATAGTTAAAAAGAAAGTATATATAGAAAATAAATATGAAGCTTTATTTATTTATGTTAATGAGATGGTTGACTATAATTTGATGCAAAGGGATTTTATTAAACCATTAATAAATATGACTTTAGAACAATTATCTAATGAAATGAACGTAAATAATGTTCCTTCTAGTGAAATAAAACTTTTACATGCTACTAGTGAAATAATTGAAAGTATAACTTCAGGTAGTATAGTTTTTGTTTGTGATAAGATACCTTATGCCATAGCGTCTCTAAATTTACTTTATGAAAAAAGAGCCATTGATGAACCTGTAACAGAGAAGAATATCAGAGGATCTCATGAAGGCTTTGTTGAGCCAATAGACATAAATATGTCTATACTACGAAGAGCTATTAAAAATAATGATTTGAAGTTTAAAATTGTGGTATTAGGGAGAAGAACTAAGCAAACCGCTGCCATTGCCTATATTAATGGTATAGCTAATATGGACTTAGTAAACAGTACTTTTGAAAAAATAAGAAGTATTGATTCAGATGGTGTTCCTGTGGTTGGATTTATCGAACAGAAAATAATAAGTTCTCCTAACTCAGTGTTTCCACAATTTATATCTACAGAAAGACCAGATAAAGCTGTAGCCTCTCTTTTAGAAGGGAGATTAGTTATTATGTTGAATGGGACCCCAAGAGTTATTATTGCGCCCGTTAGCTTCTTTTCTTTTTTTCAAGCTATGGATGACTACGCTTTTATGTGGGTTTCGGGATCTTTTTATAGATTATTAAGAATTATAGCTTTTACTATAGCTCTTTTGCTGCCATCTATGTATATAGCAATAATCTCCTTTCATTACTATGCAGTACCACTTTCTTTATTAATTTCTTTAGCAGAATCTAGATCAAAGGTTCCTTTCCCCCCTATTATAGAGGCTTTGATGCTAGAATTTACTGTAGATATGATAAGAGAAGCAGCCATAAGACTTCCAACTTATGTAGGAACTGCTATAAGTGTGGTTGCAGGTCTTATTATCGGTCAGGCTGCAGTAGAGGCAGGTATAGTTAGTAATCTATTAATAATAATTGTTGCAGTAACTGCAGTAGCATCTTATACATTGCCAAGTCAGGATATGGCTACAGCTATACGTATTTTAAGATTTGCATATATGATACTAGCTTCAATATTTGGGATTATAGCTATTGTAATGTGCTTTGCCCTAACCATGGCTCATTTGATTAAGCTTGAATCCTTAGGTCAACCATATTTTCAGCCAGTAGTTCCTCTTAAGAAATATGATTTAAAAGATAGTTTTTTGAGAATACCCTTTAAATTCTTGAAAAAGAGAACTTCTATGACGAAGACTAAAAATAAGTTTAGAGGAGGTGAATGATACGGGAAAACACAATGTAACCTCTAAACAGATGGTATTATTGACTTTCGTGGCCCAAACAGGAGTATCAATGATAACTCTTCCAACTGTAATGTCAAGAGCTGTTGGGCATGATGGATGGATATCTGTTTTGTTATCAGGAGTTTTATCTATAGTTATAGGTGTACTTATGATTCATCTTTTAAATAGATATAAGGATAAGTCTATATATGATATAAATAAACTTATCTATGGCAGAATAATTGGAAGCTGCTTTAATGTATTATTAATAGTATTTTTGTTTTTAGCTGCAGCAAACAGTGTAAGAGCTTTTTCAGTATTTTTAGAAATAACTATACTACCAACTACACCTGTCTATGTAATTTCACCATTTATAATGCTACCATCTATATATATGGTGGGATCCGGACTTAAGTATGTAGTTAGATTTAAGTATGTATCTTGTGTGTCATATCTTGTTTCTTTTTTGTATTTATTACTATTATGGAAAGATTATAATATATCTTTCCTTATGCCAGTGGGAGAAGCAGGTGTATTGAAAATATTACAAAATGTAAGAACAGGTTTTTTTGCTTTTTTAGGTTTAGAAATAATAGCTTTCATTTATCCAGAAATCACTGATAAAGAAAACTTAATGAAATGGCATGCTATAGCAATTGGATTGAGCACTATATTTTCTTTGATGATAGTTCTCTCTGGAACAGCACTGTTTGGTGAAAACTTTCTAAAAGTTCAAAATCTTCCTCTTTTTAATATCGCTAGAGTTTATAAAGCACCAGTTTTAGAAAGACTAGACTTGTATCTTATAACCGTTTGGTTTGTGGTTATGGGATGCTCCATGAGAGCTTATATGATGGCGGCTTACTACAGTTTAGGAAAGTTATTTAATTTGAAGGATACAAGAGGTATGGTATTAATATTTTTTATTATATATAAGTTCTAATAAGGTTTCTACATTCTAACGCATAGCCTGTCTATTGTTGCTGTAGGAACCTTATTTATTGTTCTAATGAAATTTTGTATTGAATCCTTAACACGATTCACACTCTTAAAGAACACATTATTCACTACAGATGATTTTAACCATCCCCATAACCCCTCAATTAGATTTAGTTCTGGACTATATGGTGGTAAAAACATTAATTCAAGTCTATCCTTCATTTCTTCCAAAAACGGTTGTATCAACTTAGCATGATGAATCCTAGCATTGTCAAGAACAATCACTATTTTACCCTTCGGGTATTGCGAAAGCACCTTCTTTAAAAACTCAAGAAATACTACAGCATCATATTTATCATGTTCTTCACAATAGACATGACCGGTTTCATAATCTAATATTCCTATTAATTTTACGCCTGCATTCTTTCCATAAGTAGGTATCTTTCGTTGTTGACCTTTTACAAACCATGTCTTTTGAATAGCCTGATAATCTCTTATCATTGATTCATCTTGAAATAATATAGTATCAACTAAGCCATCAAGGTGTTTTTTTTAGAGTTTCAAAATCTGTTTTAAAAACTTCTTGTTTTTCCTTATCAGCCTTTTTAAGTACGTATGTTGGTCTTGTATAACTCAAATTTAGCCTATGAAGTATAACTGCCATGCTGCTATGTTTTATAATAATTTTAAAGTTAAGCATAACCCATTGACATACTAACTTAATTGTCCAGTTTTTTATTGCTTCAAAGCCTACTTCGTCAGGCGTGTTATTTGTTATTACATAAATAAGTTCTTGTTCTTGCTCAGGGCTTAATTTTCTAGGGGCACCAGATGGTTTCTTCATAGCAAGACCTTCTAACCCATTGACTTTATACTTTTTAATATAGCTACCAACAGCATGCTCTTCTAACCCTTCCATTTCTGCAATTACTTTATTCTGAAAGCCTTGAAGATGCTTTAAAACTACAGAGTATCGTTTATACATTCTTATATTTTTAGTTTTTTTCATTGCCGCTTGTAATTCCAATATTGCTTTATTATTATATTCAACTGTATTCTTCATCACATTATTCATTTGAATCACCTCACAAAATAAATATATATTTATTTTGTGTATTCTTAGCAAATAGTATAAACGGAAATTAAATGGTAATGAATTTTATTAAATAGAACTTATATACTTATTTTAGTAAGTAGAATTCCAAGAGATTTTAACCAGGTTTTTCTGTATAGAGAGATTTTAAGTCAGTTTGGAATAGCAATATATTTGTTTTTTATCTTATGCCTAATTTTATCCTATTTTAGAAGAAAAGGAGTAAAAGATAATGCAGAGAATTAAAAAAATATTAATTATATCAGTAATGCTAATTTTTACTCTCCTTCAAAATGGATGTTGGGATCAAAAGATATTTGAAAAGATAGGTTTTATCCTTCAAACTGGGGTAGAGCTCAGTGAAAATAATAAGATAGTTTATACTGTTAATATGCCAGAGGTGGATCCCTATGCAGAAGAAAAGGTTGAAGTTTTGTCAACAACTACTAACCTTATGAAAGAAGCTCAAGATAAGCTGAAACTTTCCTCTGGAAAAAATATAGAGGGAGGTAAAAATCAGCAAATATATTTTTCTAAAGACATATCAAAAAACGGGTTAGATGAATATTTGGAGTATTTTTTAAGAAGTCCTGAAAGCTCTTTGATATCAAATTTAGTGATAGTTGAAGGAAGTCCAAAGGAACTTATTGAATATAGCAAAGATTTTAAAGACAAACAAAGACCTTCTTTTTATGTTAATGATTTACTTGATGAAGCAATTAAAAATTCTTTTACCTTGGAGTCAAAAATTTATCAATTTTCTATATTAAGTCATAGTAAAACTATAGACCCTACTGCAACTTATATTGGATATGATAGAAATGGAATTACAGTATTAGGTTCAGCGGTTTTTAATGGTGATAAGTTAGTTGGAACAATAAATACAAAACAAGCTGCCATGTTAAATTCTTTAAGAGGGAAAAAAGGCAGGATTCACTATATGTATAATGGCAAATATGCACAAAGATCAGAAGGTAACAAAAAAAATGGGGCTTCCTTAGAGATGAAGCTAAAAAATAGAAAAGTTAAAGTTAAGACTGATAATGATAAAGTTACTATAGATATAGACTTAAAATTTAAAGGGTCAGTTACAGAATATTTAGGAGAAATTGATTTGTCTAATCCAAAGGACAAAAAGCTATTTGAAGATGATGTTAGTAGATGTATGTCTTCAGATTGTTCAGATCTAGTAGCTTATCTTCAAGAAATTGGCTCTGATCCAGTAGGCTTTGGTGAGGTAATGAGGGCAAAGCATAATAAGTATTGGAAATCAAAAAGCTGGAAAGACCAATATAAAAAAGCAGAGATAAATGTTAATGCTAAGTTAGATATAGAATTCTTTGGAGCTATTACAAATCAATAAAATAAGTATTGTTAATTAATAAGTTTTTATGAAGTTTATTCTTGTACATTTCGTATAGAAACGTAAATAAATTTTAATATTGCAGATAGTTACTTAAAACAATCACTATAGGAAGGGGGGACTATAGTGATTGTTTTTCTTCTATATGTATGTGTTAAATAAATGTTGTTGTGGTGCACCAACATTTATTTAACACATATTAATATGGAACTAAAACACTAATTATAGATTTTTGCTAATGTTAATGGAAGTATAAAAAATGCTAACTAAACCTAGTAAATTCAAGAAATTAGAAAATCTATTTAGGGTAAAAAGTAAAAAATAGATGTCTCATACTAGAATTTCTTCATTTGGGTCCAGAAAAAACATATTTGTAAAAAAAATATTACATAATGAAATATATTTCTAAAATGTACTTTTTTTACAAGTAAAATATTGACATTATAAGAAAATGAGAATACTATATAGATATCCTATATATAGACATTCGATATATAGAGTGTAAATATATCATATATCTATATATAGAAGGTCGATATTAATGTGAAGAGGTGTAATTATGAGAAAAAACGCTAAAGAGTTCCTTCCTTTAACCGAAACAACCTTTTTTATTTTAGCTTCCTTATGGGAACCACTTCATGGATATGGAATAATGCAAACTGTTGATAAGGTTACAAATTCAAGAGTGGTGCTTTTGCCCGGGACTTTGTATGGAGCTTTATCAAAGTTAACTAAAGATGGATTAATAGAGGTGTTTGAAACAGCAGAAACTGCAGATAGAAGAAAAACTTATAGACTGACCTCACTAGGTAGAGAAGTAGTAAGGTTGGAATTTAGTAGAATTGAAACTTTGGGAAGAGAAGCTAAAAATATATTGGGGGGAGTTGATTTTGGTGGAAACTAAAAAGATATTCAAACTTTTCTACGTTTTTGACTATGATAGATTAGAACAATGGCTTAGGAAAATGGCTAATGATGGATGGATTTTCGAAAGAGTAAACTGTTTTGGGGTATATACTTTTATAAAAGGAACTAGTTCGGACATAATTTACAAGGTTGATTATAATAAGCACATTAAAGATTTAGATGAATACTATACCGTGTTCAAAGAGAGCGGCTGGCAAATAGTTTATGAAAATAATAATTACAGAATATTTAGATCCACGGCTAGTAATACTGGTGAAGAAATAGGCATTTATAATGACCCTAGAGAGCAGATATCATGGTTAAGAAAAAGACTAATAATATTTTTATCAGGGTATGGAGTTGAATTTGTTTCATTATATTATTTATTTATATTGCAAAATGATATAGCAAGGTCAAATAAATGGAACTTATGTGTTGTATTAATAACTACATTCTTAACAGTTCCCTTCATTAGATTTTTGAGTTTTTACATCCCTTTAGAAAGAAAACTAAAACAAAGCGAATATAAAGATTATTATGGAAACAGCTTTTTAAAAAGAGTATACAAAATCGCTTCTATAGTACTGATACCACTTATAATCTCTTTGACCTTAGCAGTAACTATCACTTATATGGCCACAGTTGGCGATAATGAAAATTCAATAAAAAGAGAAATACTATCAAAGGATTCTGATTCAAAGTATGATATGAGAAGCATAGATTTTACTGCATCAGAAGATATAGGTCATAGTAAGGTTTGCTTATATGGAAATGATAATAGAATAGGAGTAGTAACAGTGGAAGAGATATTCTTAAATAGATATAAAGTTAAGATGAAATTTAGTTCACAAGCTCCTGAAGGACAATTTATTTCAATGGAAAATATAGATTTGAACAACAGTAAATATTTTATCTTTTATGGTAAGGATAATAAAAAAATAATAGACAAACTACTACTAATATATGCAGATGGATCCAATGAGGAATTATCGAAAGATAACTTCAAACTAAAAAATGATTATTTTATTATGTCACAAAAAAACAATAAAGATTTAAAGGAAGTAAAAGTGATTGATAATACAGGTAATGATATAACCAATGAATTTAAGCAATATGTAAGTAAGCATATGTGAAAATCTTAAAAATCCTAGAAAAATCTAAGCATAATTTGATGAAACAGCAAATTTCGATAAAAAACCTGAAAGCATAATTTTGTGGAAGTGCTATAATATTTTTGGAATATTTTTATTCAAAAAGATTTACAACTTATAAGGGGGCTTTCACTTGAACAGTAAAGTTTTTGACATAAGAGACAGATTATCATATTCAAAGTATGAAATCCACGAAACAGTGTTATTTGGCATACTTCTTGCGCTTGTAGGCGGTTTTTTAGATTCTTATACTTTTATTGCAAGAGGTGGAGTGTTTTCAAACGCTCAAACAGGAAATATAGTTCTTTTGGGTATTTATGGAGCCCAAGGACAATGGATACACGCTTTAGAACATCTGCCACCAATAATAGCTTTTATTTTAGGGGTTATAGTAACTGAAATCATAAAGGGAAATTCACCAAAGATGTTTATACAAGAGTGGGGAAAAGCTATCTTGGTTTTAGAAATATTAGTTCTTTTGGTAGCTGGGCTTATCCCTAAAAGCAATTCAGATATTATAGTAAATACAATAATCTCCTTTGTGTCTTCCTTACAAATAGCGTCTTTTAGAAAATTGGGTGATTGTCCATATAGCACAACAATGACTACAGGAAACCTAAGAACTGCTTGTGAGGCTGCATATGCAGCTATAACTAAAAAAGATAAAAAAGCATCGGAAAGAGCAAAAAAACTTTTTACTATTATAATATGCTTTATATTAGGAGCATTTGTGGGAGCCATACTGACTATATTATTTGGAGTTAAAGCCATATGGTTAGCAGCACTAATACTATGTGTTAACGTAGCGTTGTTTAGTGTGAAAAAACAGAATATATAATAAAAATATACCTGATTCTAGAAACTGTAGAGTTAGGTATATTTTTATTATAAGAATTAATGTTGCATAACTATAAGGGGTAAAGCCAACATTTCCTACAAGACTCACGCTATGTCATAAATATCCAAGTGGTCTGTTAAATCTAAATAACATTCAGGTTGAAATAACTGAATACATACTACAAGAATTAATTGAGCGAATGTAAAAATAAATAGAGTGTTCACATATTGTCTTGATAAACTAATCTTTAATGTTAGGCTAGGTCACTTCTGAAAAATCTCTAAGAAAATTAATAATAAATTGTAATGCTTGAGCTTCATATTTTTACAAAAATTTATCTGCATCAGAGTTAATATATCTATGTAAAGCTTGATTATATAAATTATTTCATTCTTAGAATAAACTCCCTTTATAAAAGGAACAACTAAAGTAATTGAAGTAGTTTTTAAGAACATAACATTATTTAAGGAGTTGACGTCTATGGCTGTAAATATTTATGTTAATTTTAATGGTAATTGTAGAGAAGCAGTAGAATACTATTCTGAGGTTTTTGGTACAGAGGAACCTCAAATTATGACTTTTGGAGAAGGCGGTACTGATCCTAATTTTCCTATGCCTGAAGAGGCTAAGAATTTAGTGTTACATACTAGGCTAAATATTTGTGGAAGTACCATAATGTTTTCAGACACCTTTCCAGGAAGTGAATTTACTCAAGGAAATAATATAAGTTTGACAGTTGTGAGCAATAACATGGATGATATAAAGAATTATTACAATAAATTAAGCGAAGGTGGATCAGTTGAGATGGAGCTTCAGGAAACCTTTTGGAGCAAATGTTATGGATCACTTACAGATAAATATGGTATACCATGGCAGCTGAGTTATGAAAGCTAAGTTTAAATTTTTTACTTTATAGCTCAACAAGCTATTTTTAATCTTTAATAGTGATAGGTTTGTTCAATGAAAATTATACTTTCACAAACAGTAAACAAAATGCTATGCAGATTACTAATTTGCATAGCATTTTATATGTTGTATAATATAGTTGGTTTTATATTGTTTATAAGGGGATACTAGTACTTACTGGTATCTAGATTGATAATGAAATTTCTACTTAGTAATTAAAGTATTTTAAGCATGGGAGTTTAAAGTGTTTTTGTAAAGAAAGGGAGATAGGGATGAAGATAGCTATAGAAAAAACTAGGGAATTATATAGAAAGAAAAATCTTTTTACTTTCGTTAGCGTTAAAAAGGATAAGTTTGTTAAACCTTCTTGGCTTAAAACAAACGTAAAAGATAAGTTGAACTTGATTTACTTGGATCTTGGTGTTTTATATAAGGAAGGTAAAATCGTTTATGGATGCTTAGTTCAGGCTAATACTACACTTTTTGAAAAAGGAAATAATGATTCTCCTGCAGCAATCATATACAGTCCTGATAATTATTTTGATGGTAACTTTGATAAGCTTAGAAAAATGGCTTCTGTTCTTTATAGTTATAAGGGAGTTGATGATGCTCCAAAAAATATCAAAGAGTTTACAGATGCAATAACTGATGAATATAAACGAATCATGAATCTTAAGCTTCCTTATGAATTTACAGAAGGAAGAGATGTATATTATACTACGATTATGGTACATAGAAACCATATACCTGATGGATACTTAAAGAAAGGATGCTTCCCTATTTTGATAGCTCCATACAGAAGTAAGGCAACTATTATACTTCCTAGCCGTTATTGGTCTGATGAGATGCTGTATATATGGGAAAGTGACTTGGA
Organism: Clostridium manihotivorum; assembly: GCF_004015185.1. Classification (GTDB taxonomy): domain Bacteria; phylum Bacillota; class Clostridia; order Clostridiales; family Clostridiaceae; genus Clostridium_AR; species Clostridium_AR manihotivorum. The sequence goes on from NZ_CP025746.1 coordinate 3,041,890, forward strand.
CTTGTAATTCAGTAAAATCATATTTTTCTTTGTGTAAATTAATAAATGGCGAAAAAAGTTACCTTTTAAAGTATAGTTAGTGTTTGGATTATTTATAAGTAAATAGTTCAAACGCTATTTTTTGTTTTAAAGGGAAATATAAATTCTTTACTGTTAACACTACTTATACAAAAAGTACTAGTTAAACCTAGTAATATCAAAGAACTAGAATGGCCATTTAGGGTGAACAGTAAAAAGATCTTATTCGCTTGCCAAATTTTCCTCATATACATTCGGAAAGGCAGATGCGTAAAAAAAGCTCACTGCAGGAGGTTGCTTAATTAACTTTTTTACTACCTAAGAAAGTGTAATTTATATGATAAGAAGACTTTACTAGTATATCTAATACTTATTAATAAGTATTATTTTATTTGAAATTGAGTAAAATGTTAAGGAATATAGTAACATCTAATAATCAATAAGTTAGTGAGAAAAATATTATATGAATTAAGCGGGGAAAAATTATGTTTATGTATGTATTCTCTATTGTATTGATAGTTGCATCCAATACAGTTTATAATATTTGCTCAAAGTCAATACCTGAGAAGGCGAATCCATTTGCATCACTGATGATTACCTATTTGACTGGAGCAGTTATAGCTCTACTACTATTTAATTTTAACAAAGGTGATAGAGGACTTATACAGTGTTTTAGACAACTGAATTGGGCAAGTGTAGTCCTTGGCTTTGGTATAGTTGGGCTGGAATTTGGATACATAATGGCATATAGAGCAGGTTGGAATATAAGCGTGGGTTCATTAGTTGCAAATATCTTACTCGCTATTTTGCTTATTCCTATAGGCATTTTATTTTATAAAGAGGGCTTTGGGATTAATAAGATTATTGGGATAGCATTTTGTTTTATTGGATTAATATTTATTAATAGATAAATCATGAATAGGCAGTATGTAAAAAGACCTTAAAAATTAGTTTGTTAGAAATTTACTTAAAATATAATTTAGATAAATTATATAAAAAATAAAAACGCTGAGGAAATACGCTTCATCATCGTTTCTATCTTTTATAAAGCTGATAAATTTTTCTTATAATATTTAGTATAAAGTTAGGAATTGGAGGGTGTAATTTATACAGTATATTTTTATAAATTTTATTATAAGCCTTTTTAGAGTGAGCCCATAAAAGGCATTTTTCATATTTATAAAAATCAGAAACATCAACAACGAAACCTTTACCATCCTTCATCATAACATTTTTAAAGTGTACATCATGAGGATATAAGTTTCGTGTGATAGCGTAATCTAAAGCTTTATCTATATCAGATATAACACTTTCCGGTATTTGAATTCCTTTTACTATAGCATCATATAGTGTTATTCCGTCAAGACGTCTTAGAATAAGATAGTTTTTATCATGATAAAAGCATTGTGAGTAAGAAGGATGATAGCCTAGTTTGTTATATACTTCTATTTCCTTATCTATACCTGGTCGATTCTCTGCATAGATTTTAACTGCATAATAAGGAAAATTGCTATTATACAGTACAGCAGCATAATTTCCTGAGCCTAATACTTTCCATTGATTTGGTACATTGCTAACAATAATCGGATCATTAGGCTTTATACTTTTAAGATTGATATTTGGTAATAATTCATTTTCTATCAATTTAATTATCGTTTTTAAAGTCATGTATTTGCTCCTGTAACACTTTTATGAAATGAATAATGTTTAAGTTTAATAGATAGCACTCTATATTTTATTTTAATTCTATTATATGTGATTTTTTATATTTGTATAAAACAATAATGAGAATGTTAAAAATATTAAGTTTTGCTAATAATAATTATTATTTAAGTTTAGATATTGACAATGAAATTGATTCTTATATAATATTTTATATAGATGTATAAATATGATGAATAATGATATAATTTGTCGTAATACATATTATATCCTATGATAATTCTTATAAAAATAATAGTAAACTTATGAAAAAATGTGGAAACATTGATTTATGTACTTATCTGGGCACTTTGTACATAAGGAGTTAATAGTGCAACCGACCAATTTTTATAATTGGTCGGTTTTTTTATTAAATTTTATATACATAAAATGAATATATTTTATTCACAGCTTGAGATAAGCATATTTAATAGGCCTATAAAAATATTGATTTGAAGATTTTTTACATAAATAGAAGAGGTGAGATTTTGTTAAAAAGTAAAACGAAAATTATGATGCTAATAGCCACAGCAGCCATTTCTTATAATGTTATGCATACAACTAAGGTAAAAGCTGAAGGCACTAAAGATATGGTTAAAAATGCAGGTTATAGGGCTTATACAGAATGGACAAGCAATGACACTTATGCAAATATTCCAAGACAAACAAAGTTGAATGTATTTGTTAATGCTGGTGAAACTATAAACTTAGGTTCCAGTGTAATTGTTTCTAACCCTACAAAGGATTATGAAATATATGTTACCAAGCCAAATGGTACAAGGACAGGCTATCATGTTGATAAAAATACTGGATTAGGATATATCGATTCTGTTCAGAAAGAGTCAGCTGGCCCTAATCCAAGCTCAGGCGGATATACACCAATAACAATTACTGCTGATACTTCAGGAGTATGGAAGGTGGAGTTTAGGGGTTCAGGTAAACATGCTGATGATCCTACTGAACCAGGTTATTATGATTCAACAGGCGCTGCTACTAATAAGAACACCGTAGACTGGGATGCAAAGTCTGTACGAGCATCGTCTGCAATACAGAAGGTTACAGATGATTTTATGGCGGCACAAGGTAATACTATTGGAGCGTGGGATATAACAGTAAAAGATATGACGGGTAATGAAAGAAAAGGTAGAGTATTTACGTCTTATGTATCATTATTTGTTGGAAAGAATTCCTCTATAAATGGTACAGCAACAACAGCTGCTTCTGCTGAAAAAGTTATAAATAGTGATTTCTATGTATTAACTAAGGATGGATACGTATATAAAACTTCCATGAATGGACTTGACCCAAATGGTTTCCTATTCTTCTCAAATAACAGAGGCTTTGTAGATAGTACAAGTAATATGACCTTGTATCATTCAGTTGTCGAGGACAAGACAGCTGCAACCAATGACGGTACAAGCAATACATTAAAGCATATATTGGGAAATGTCTCACCTCAAAGGCCAGATGTGGCTGATACAGCTACTGACATAACCCATAATGTATTCTTTAACTATCCATCACAAGATCTTCCTAGCAATTTATCTCCAGAGGCTATTGCGCCTGCAGTTCCACAAAACTTCAATTTTACTGGCAATACAGGAACACAGAGTAAAACTCAGCTTAGCAATGGAGGAACTTTCAGCTTTGTATCTGATAAAGCTTCAAGCTATAGACTAGTAATAGATACAGATGGTACCGGTGGTTTTAATCTAGCTACAGATAAGGTAATTGAAAATGTTTGTATTGCAGGAAAAAACACTGTGACATGGGATGGTACAGACAAAAGTGGTAAAAAGCTTCCTGTTGGAACATACTCTGCTCATTTAATAATGAAAGGTGGAGAATATCATTTCCCAATGCTTGATGCTGAGCATAATCCTTTCGGTATAAAGGTTCAGTTAATGAATGCACCTGGATATGCTAATCCAAATGATTATACTGATAAATATAAAGTTTATTATGATGAAAGTAATTACACTACTTCAAACAATACAACTGTTAATTTAAATGCTAGTAGTACAGCATACAATATTAATCCTATTTCCGCTTTGAACGGTGTTGATAGTAGTAATGGTACAAACGCTTATTTCCAAAACTTTGGAGATGTAAAAGGAATAGATACTTGGACCTATTTTCCAGGACAAGCTGTGGATTTAACTTTTGAGGTAACTCCAACAGTTTCTAATTTTAGCAAAAGTGGAAATGAAGATACTAATATTACCTTTGCTGCATCAGACTTCATAAATCAATTTCAAGCAGGGACTAATAATAATCTTAGCAAAATTCAAATAATAAGTCTTCCTAGCAATGGACAGCTTAAGCTTAATGGAACAGCAGTAACCTTAAATCAAGAAATAACTGTAGATAATTTAAGTAATTTAGTTTTTGTACCTAACAAAGACTGGAATGGAAACGTAAGTTTTGATTGGATTGGAAGTAACGGTACAGTTTATTCAGCCAATACAGCTAAGGTAAATATTACAGTTATACCTGAATATTTCACGTATCGGAAGACACCGATTCGCTTCTCGAAACCGATAGTTCACACTAATAAAACCACTTTAAATTTCATATAAATTTGCCTAAAGAGACCATTAATTCACGCTTGAAAACCACCTCTTTTGACAAGAATTATTAAGGAAGTCCGTAGGACTATCAAATTCTATCAGAAGGGAGCCAGACATATGGCTAATAAAATCAATGTTAAGCTGATAATGGAGCTTAAGGCATCTGGATTATCGCAGAATGTAATTGCAAAGACCGTGCACATATCAAAAACTTCTATATGCGATGTACTAAATATCGCAAAGGAAAAGCAAATTTTCTACGATGACATTAAAGATAAACCTGACGATGAAGTATACCGTCTCTTTTATCCAGATAAGTTTGCTGTAGAAACAATGTTTAAAGTACCCGACTATGACTACATTCACAACGAACTGAAAAGAGTTGGTGTAACACTAAAACTCTTACATCAAGAATATAGGGATTTCTGCAACAAAGAGGGCTTAATTCCTGTGGGATACACTAAATTTACAGAGGGCTATAGCTCATACATTAATCAGTGCAATCTCTCCAATCATTTTAGAACATAAACCAGGTCAGACGGTGGAAGTAGACTGGAGTGGCAAGCTTATGGAAATCGTGAATGTTGATACTGGTGAAATTACAAAGGTACATCTTTTTGTAGCATGTCTACCATATAGTCAATATGCTTATGTAGAGCCTACTCTAGATGAAAAGCAAGATACTTGGCTTAGATGTCATATCCATATGTACGAGTTTTTCTCAGGTGTTCCTGTAAAAACTGTATGTGATAATCTTAAGGCGGGAGTTGTTAAACATCCGAAAGAAGGAGATATTATACTCACAGATGCTTATGAAGCCTTAGGAAGTCACTATGTTACAGCTATCATGCCGACTGGAGTGAGAAAACCTAAACAAAAAAGTTCCGTAGAAGGTACGGTTGGCAAAGTGGCAACTGCCATAATTGCTAAGCTAAGACAATGTACTTTTTATTCTCTATATGAATTGAAAGAAGCTGTTTCAAAGGCTTTGAAAGGATTTAATGAGGCACCTTTTCAGAAACGTCAATACAGTAGAATTGAAGTGTTTGAAGAAGAAAGAAAGTATCTTCGGGCACTTCCTGCAGTACCTTACGAAGTAGCCGCTTGGGAGTACAATCATAAGGTTTATCCTAACAGCCATGTATGCGTTTGTAGAATTATTACTCTGTACCTTTTGCTTTTGCCGGTCAGTATGTGGATGTGAAGCTAACAGATAGTATTGTAGAAATATATAACCGACATCAGCGTATTTCTACGCATCCTAGGTTTCCGCTTTATGTGAGTAACAAATATTCTACCCACAAAGAAGATATGCCTGATGCCTTTAATCAACCAGAAATGAATGATATAAGGTTGAGACAATGGGCAGCAAGTATAGGTACTCACACAAGCGAAGTTATTGAACGTATATTTAAAAGTGTAACCATAAAAGAACAAGGATATAACTCTGCATTATCAGTTTTAAAATTAAGTAAGAGTTATTCGGAAAAGCGACTTGAAGTTGCATGTGAAATAGCATTGCCTATGACACGCATACCTCGCTATAGACAGCTTAAGTCCATTCTCGCAAGTAATCAAGATATCATCTATCTTGAAAAGAAAAATACCCACCTTAAATCTATACAATCAAACTCCAATACTCATGGATATGTGAGAGGTTCTGAATACTACGGAGGTGGCAGGTATGATTAGTGATGAAACAAAACGTAAGCTTCGAGAGTTAAACCTTGATGAAATGGTTGATATATTAAAGATACAGGATGATAATCAATCGCTCTATCTAACTATGACCTTTGATGAAAGAATAACTTTAGCTATTGACGGTCTATATCAGGGTAAAAACAATAAGCGCTCCGAGGCGTTTAATGAAGCAGGCCAAATTCAGATTTACTGATGCAGATGTAAATTCGATTTACTATGCAGATAGAGGTCTTGATAAAAATCAAATTCTTGAGCTTTCAACCTGTCAATACATGCGTAATAACTTTAGTATTGTTCTTAACGGCTTCACAGGCTCTGGTAAAACCTTTTTAGCTTGTGCATTAGGCAAAGCTGCCTGTAGGCAGTTATATCGAGTACGCTATATAAGAATGCCAGAACTCCTAGAGCTTCGGACCGAGGCAACTTTGCAAGGCAAAGGGATCGGAAAGTTGGTAAACAAATTTTCTAACTATAATCTACTGATTCTGGATGAATGGCTACTTCAAGAATTATCCGATGATGACGTCAGATTTATTTTTGAGCTTACTGAGAAACGTTATGATTGTCATTCTACCTTATTTTGTACTCAATACAAGGTGTCAGATTGGCATACTCGCTTGGGAGGTGGAACTATGGCTGATGCTATTTTAGACCGTATAGTACATAAATCAATTCGTATTGATACAGGGAGCATGAACATGAGAGAGTACTTCTCTACTAAAGAAATTTAGTTATAAAGGCACCGCCTTTAGGCGGTGCTTATAAGTGAATAGGTGGTTTCTTTACTGTGAATAGATAGTTTCAATAATATGAACCTATGGTTCTAATGTGGCGTAATAATCATACCTGTTAATGATGCTCCCACAGCACTAAATGATACTACTATGACCAATGAAAAAACATCAGTGATTATTAGAGTACTAGACAATGATAGTGATGTAGAGGGGGATTCATTACATATAATATCTTCAACAAGTCCGCTCTTTGGTAAAGCTGTTGTTAATCTTGACGGAACTATAACATATACTCCTAATGTTGGATTCCATGGAACAGACGCTTTTACATATACAATTAGCGATGGCAATGGGGGAACAGCTACAGCTACAGTAAATGTGATTGTTAATGCTCTACCAGTAGCCTGGAATTCTGATAAAAAAGTAGATTTTAATACACCGCTAACATCAAAGGTCACTGCAATTGATACAGATGGAGATAGCTTAACTTTTGAAAAAGCAAGTGATCCTGCTCATGGTTCATTAGTAGTAAATAACGATGGAACATGGACATATAAGCCAAATAAGGATTTCAGCGGAGCAGATAGCTTTACCGTAAAAGTTAATGATGGACATGGTGGAACTGCAATTTCAACAATATCAGTAACAGTAGATACCCCTCCAGCAGTAAGTAACTATGATAGAAAAGCTGATTTCAATAAGTCAGTATCAGATAAGATTGCAGCTATTGATGTTAACGAAGATATACTGACATATAGCAAGGAAAGTGACCCAATTCATGGTACTGTAGTAGTTAACGAAGATGGAACATGGACTTATACACCAAATAAAGATTTTAGTGGAGCAGATAGTTTTACTGTAAAAGTTAGCGATGGACATGGTGGAACTTCTGTTTCAACAATATCAGTAACAGTAGATACCCCTCCAGCAGTAGGTAACTATGATAAGAATGTAGACTTTAACAAATCATTATCTGATAAGGTGGTAGCTACTGATGTTAATGGAGACAGCTTAACATATAGCAAAGAAAGTGAGCCAACTCATGGTTCAGTAATAGTTAATGAAGATGGTACTTGGACTTACACACCAAATAAAGACTTTAGTGGTACTGATAGTTTTAAAGTTCTAGTTAATGATGGCCACGGTGGAACTGCTATATCTATAGTAAACTTAAAGGTTGATTCATTACCTACAGTAAGTAGCTATGGAGAGAAGGCTGACTTTAACAAACCTGCTTCAGGCAAAGTTATAGCTACAGACGTAGATGGAGATAGCTTAAGCTATAGTAAAGCTAGTGACCCAACTCATGGAACAGTAGTAGTTAATGAAGACGGAACTTGGACTTACACTCCAAATAAAGATTTCAGCGGTTCAGACAGCTTTACTGTGAAGGTAGAGGATGGACATGGGGGATCTGCAACCTCATTGGTTATGGTTAATGTAAATACACCTCCGATGGCAGTAGATGATTTGAAGGCTATTAATCAAGATAATTCTGTGGTTATAGATATACTTGGCAATGATGTTGATGTGGATAAGGATCAGCTAAGTGTAATTGCAGTTTCACAGCCACAACATGGAAAAGCAGTTATAAATGAAGATGGTACAATAACCTATACTCCAAATGCAGGTTATACTGGAACAGAAGATTTTACTTATACTATCAGTGATGGTCACAACGGAACATCAACAGCGCATATTACCATCAGAGTTAATGCTATACCTGTGATACCAAGCTTCTATAAAGAAGTAAATGTGAATTCTGAATTAAGAGATAAGGTAATAGCTAGTGATGCTGATATAGAAGATGTGTTAACCTTTGCTAAAGCAAGCAATCCATCTCATGGCTCAGTTGTTGTAAATCCAGATGGAAGCTATGTTTATACACCTGATACTGATTATGTAGGTTATGATACCTTCACTATAAAAGTATCAGATGATCATGGTGGAACTGCTATATCTACAATAAATATAAGAATTAATTCAATACCTACATTAACAAACTATGATGAAAAAGCAGACTTTAACAAGGCTGTTTCAGATAAGCTTATTGGTGTAGATAAGGATGGAGATAGTTTAACTTATAGTAAAATAAGTGATCCAAGCCATGGTTTAGTAGTAGTTAACGAAGATGGAACATGGACTTATACCCCAAATAGAGATTTCAGCGGAGTTGATAGTTTTACTGTAAAAATAAATGACGGACATGGTGGAACTGCAATTTCAACAATATCAGTTACAGTTAATACACCTCCAGCAGTAGGAAACTACGATAAGAATGTAGACTTTAACAAATCATTATCTGATAAGGTGGTAGCTACTGATGTTAATGGAGACAGCTTAACATATAGTAAAGAAAATGATCCAAGCCATGGCACTGTTGTAGTAAACAACGATGGAACCTGGACTTACACACCAAGTAAAGACTTTAGTGGTACTGATAGTTTTAAAGTTCTAGTTAATGATGGCCGCGGTGGAATAACAGTTTCAACAGTAACAATTACAGTAGATACACCTCCAGCAGTAGGAAACTACGATAAGAGGGTAGACTTTAATAAGTCAGTATCAGATAAGATATTAGCCTCTGATGTTAATGGTGATACATTGACATATAGTAAAGAAAGTGATCCAAACCATGGCTCTGTTGTGGTAAACAACGATGGAACTTGGATTTACACACCAAATAAAGACTTTAGTGGTACTGATAGCTTTAAAGTTCTAGTTAGTGATGGTCACGGTGGAACGGCTATATCTATAGTAAGCTTAAAAGTTGATTCATTACCTATAGTAAGTAACTATGGAGAGAAAACAGAATTTAACAAACCTGTTTCAGACAAGGTTATAGCTTCAGATGTAGATGGGGATAGCTTAAGCTATAGTAAAGGTAGCGAACCAAGTAATGGAACAGTAATAGTTAACGAAGATGGAAGTTGGACTTACACTCCGAAGAAGGATTTCAGTGGTACAGATAGCTTTACTATAAAAGTATCAGATGATCATGGTGGTACTGCAATATCTACTATTAATATAAGAGTGAATTCCATACCTACTCTAACAAACTATGATGAAAAAGGAGACTTCAACAAACCTGTTTCAGATAAGCTTATTGGTGAAGATAAGGATGGAGATAGTTTAACTTATAGTAAAGTAAGTAATCCAAGTAATGGAACAGTAATAGTTAACGAAGATGGAACTTGGACTTACACTCCAAACAAAGATTTTAGCGGTACTGACAGCTTCACAGTAAAAGCTGCTGATGGACATGGTGGAACTGCAATTTCAACAATATCAGTTACAGTTAATACACCTCCAGCAGCGGTCAATGATGAAGTAAAAACTAATGAGAGCACAGAGGTTAAAATTAATGTACTTTCAAATGACACTGATTTAGATAAGGATTCCCTAAGCATAATATCAGTAACTGAGCCACAGCACGGAAAAGTAGTTGTAAACTCTGATGGAACTATATCATATACACCAAATGCAGGTTATCATGGTAAAGAATCCTTTACTTACACAATAAGTGATGGGCATAATGGTATATCCACTGCAACTGTAAGTATTGATGTAAATGCCACACCTGTTGTTGGAAGTTACGAAGAAAAGACTGACTACAACAAATCAGTTTCAGATAAAGTTGTAGCTTCAGATGCTGATAGCGATGTGTTAACTTATAGTAAAGCAAGTGATCCAAGCCATGGATCTGTTATAGTTAATAGAGATGGAACTTGGGTATATACTCCAGCTAAAGATTTTAGTGGAACAGATAGCTTTACAGTTAAAGTTGAAGATGGAAAAGGAGTTTCTACAATATCTACTGTTAAAATAATAGTTGATACTCCTCCAGTGGCTATAAATGATTCTATAACTACTGATGAAGATACTTCAGTAAACATTGATATTCTTAACAATGATAAAGATGTAAATAATGATGCTTTAACAGTTATAGCTGTGACTAATCCATCTCATGGTAAAGTAGCTATTAATTCAGATGGTACTGTAAAATATACGCCAGTTACTAATTACAACGGTAATGATAGCTTTACTTATACTATAAGTGATGGTCATGGTGGAATAGCAACCGCTACAGTAAATATTATTGTAAATCCGATAAATGACGCTCCAACTGTACCAAATTACGATAAGACAACACCATACAATAAATCAATATCAAGCAGAGTACAAGGAACTGATGTTGACGGCGATACTCTACAATACACTTTAAAGTCCCAAGCAAACAATGGTTATGTGACAGTTAGCAGTAATGGTACATGGACATACACTCCGAACTTCAACTATGCAGGCAGTGATAGCTTTACCGTTGAGGTATCAGATGGACATGGTAAAACAGCAATATCTACAATAAATATAACTGTAAGAGATAAAGCTGATTTAGTTGGTACTGTTAGGAATATATCTACTGGTAAGGTTGTTCCTAACACAACTATACAATTAAGTGACCTAGCAGGACGTTTAATTTATACTACAACTACTGATTCACAAGGTAACTATGCTATAAAGAATGTTAAGTTAGGTATATATGATTTTAGAGTTTCCAATTCACAGTATAGAACCATTAACGATGAATTTGATGTAGAACCAAGTAGCGAAACTAATTATACAGTAAGAAAAGACTTCCAAGTATCTGATGCCTTAACTTACAGTTTAAACTTAACAGCTTCACCAAACACTATATTAGGAGATGGAATTTCAACTTCTGTATTAACCACAAGGGTAGTGGATAGCAATAACAATCCAGTGGCAAATGTTCAGGTTAACTTCTCAGCAGATGGAGGAAGCTTCCCTAATGGTGCAGTTGCAGTTACAGACAAGGATGGAATAGCAAGAGTATTATTTAAATCAGCAAATGTATCCGGAACAGAGCCACAAAAAATACATGTAAGTGCTTCTGTTGATGATAAGGCACATAATCTACAAGCTTTTGATCAAATCATAATGACCTTTGAACCAGGAGTTATAGTTGGAGTTGTAATTGATAATGATACAAATCTTCCTATAAGTAATGCTGTAGTAGAAGTATCGAAGGATTTTGATGGAGATGGCATAGCAGACTTCTATTCAAAGGTAATAACAGGAGCTGACGGTAAATATACAATAGCAATTCCAAGAGGAAATACAGACTATAAGGTTGAGATAACTAAGCCAGTAAAGGTTGGAAACTCTTATGAAAATGTTAAGTTTACTCAAAACAGCAAAGTTGGAGAAATAACAGGAACAAAAACAGAACAGTATTCCTCAGAGGAAACTGTGGCAGGAGTTATACTTTCAAAGCAAACTGATGGAAAAGTAGCAATGCTTAAGGATGATTCATTATTTAGTATTGAGGTATTAAATAAAGCAGATGGAAGTAGTGCTGGCAATGTAAGAGCTTCCTTTGTAAATGGAGTATTCGAAGCAGAAGGACTAGAAAAGGGTAAGAGCTATACCATAGCAATAAACTACACCTTCCCATCTGGACAAAAGATAGCCATTGGAACTGCTACAGTAAATGTAAATACAGATGGACAGATTAACTTGACCTCAATGCTTATTGACCCTTATGGTACAATAACAGATTCAATAACAAATGGAATTATTGATGGCGTTAAGGTTCAGCTTTACTATGCTGATACAGAAAGAAACAGAGCAGCAGGAAGAACTCCTAATACTTTGGTAAACTTACCAAAAGTACCTGGCTTCGCTCCAGCAGACAACGAAAATCCACAGATTGATGATGTCAATGGTAAGTATGCATTTATGGTATTCCCAGAAGCAGATTACTATCTGGTAGCAACTAAAGATGGATATGACACTTTTGTAAGTGAAACTATTTCTGTTGAAAAGAACATAGTAAAAAGAGATATATCAATGAACCAAGTTAAGAAACCAGCTGTGACTACACCTATAGTAAGTAATCCAGTGGTACCTACTAAAGAAGCTCCACAGCCTGAAAAGACTGCTACTATAATTCAAGAACTTCCAAAGACAGGATCAGTAGTAGATTTTAATACCTTAAGTATTTTAGGTCTTATGATGGTAGCTTCTGGTGTTGGAATAACTTTAACTAAAAAGAAAAACTAATTATAACAAACAACCTGCATAGTTTAGCTGTGCAGGTTGTCTTAATTTACAGGAAGTATTTAATAACTATTTTAAAAAGCTATTGATTGAAAAATACAAATTTGGTAAAATTATGTTAAAACGTTTAAGTGGGTGGTGTTATGGCAAGTATTAAAGAAATTGCAAAACAAAGCGGAGTTTCTATAGCCACTGTATCTAATGTTATTAATGATAAGCCTGGTGTAGGTGAAGATACAAAGAAAAGGGTGCTAGAAACTATAAAATTATTGGATTACACGCCAAATGTAATTGCTAAAAACTTAAAACAGAAGAATAGTAAAACCATTGGGATAATAACAGAAGACCTAACGGTATTTAATACTGCAGAAATAGTTGATGGAATAAACGAGTACTGTGAGGAACATGATTATCAATTTGTTCTAGGTAACTTAAGATTATATAGAAAATATGATAAAACGTTTTATACGGAAAATAATTATTATTCTAATGTAATAGAAGAATTTAAGATGATGAGATCTAAAAGAGTGGAAGGTATAATCTATGTAGGATGTCATTGCAGAGAAATAATGTGTATCCCAGATAATTTTAAAATTCCCATAGTAACAGCTTATTCATATAGCTCAAATGATGAAATTCCATCTGTTATCTTTGATGATGAGCAAGGGGCTTACGAAATAACTTGTAAACTAATTAACTCTGGTCACAGAAATATAGGGCTTATTTGCGGTCTTGATAAGAGTATGCATACCAATCAAAGGCTTATAGGATACCAAAGAGCGCTATTTGACAATAAAATCTTATACAATCCAAAGCTTGTATATTCAGGAGATTGGGAAAGAAAATCAGGATATGAAGGAAGTAAGAGGCTTTTAGGGTTAGGCGTGACAGCCATTTTCGCCATGAATGATGTAATGGCTGGTGGAGTATATGATTATATCAATGAATTAGAACTAAAAATAGGAAAAGATATAGCTTTAGTAGGCTTCGACAATCAACAAGTAAGTGAAGCGTATACTCCAGCTTTGACCACAGTTGCTTTACCTTTATCTAAAATAGGGAAAAAGTCTGCTGAGGTATTGATTGAAATGATTCAAAACCCTCAAGTCATATTAAGTGATAAAACGTATAAGATTTATTGTGATTTAAAAGAAAGATATTCTATAAATACCATAGAAGTATAGAAGCTATTTTAATTACCAGTGTCATTGTAGCTATTTACCAATATAATCACTTCTACCGTGAATGAATATAAAGGCAATAACATAAACTCACGTTATATGTTATTGCCTTTATATTTATGAATCATTTTAAGAAATTATAAATGAAAATATAAAATATCTTATTTTCATAAAACGTTTAATAAATTTTAAATATGAGCAGGGAAAAGATAATAGAAGAAATAATGAAATAGGGTAAACTAATTTATTCAAATGGTAAAATTTGCATATTCGCTTTATTTGGAAAATAATGTATAAATAATATGTAAGGTATTTAAAGGTTTTCACAATTAAAACAAAGCATTTAGATTAGTATTTAAATATTTCTAACTAAAATCATTGAGGAGAATCAGATTGTTTTTTAATTCTTTAGGAATTTATATTTTAGATAAAGATGTGGATAAGTATGCTTGCATAACTTAAATTTAAACATATGAGAAAGAATAAAAAAGCAAAATTGTATAAATGATTAAACTTTATGATTTTTGTAGCATTTTTATTGGTTTTTACTAAAACGTTTTACTATTCTTGTTTATAGTTAGGAGGAAGCAGAATGAAGACGGCAAGATATGAGAAATTAGAGTCAGTACCTCTTCAGAATATAAATATCAATGATACTTTTTGGAATAGTTATACAAGACTCGTTAAGGAAGTAATAATTCCATATCAGTGGCAGATTCTTAATGATAATGTTGAAGGAGCAGCACCTAGCCATTGTTTAAATAATTTTAGGATTGCAGCAGGAGAAAAGACCGGTGAGTTTGGTGGTGCAGTATTTCAAGATACTGATGTGGCAAAGTGGCTTGAAGCAGTGGCTTATGCCTTATGTGAGGATAGAGATGAAAGCCTAGAGGCTTTAGCTGATTATGTTATTGATCTTATAGCAAAAGCTCAATGTGAAGATGGTTATATAAATACTTACTTTACTATTAAGGAACCAGGACTAAGATGGACCAACTTAACAGAGGGACATGAACTCTATACAGCAGGACATTTGTTAGAAGCTGCTGTGGCATACTATAACGCCACAGGTAAAAGAAAATTCTTAGATAGCATGATAAGATTTGCAGATCTAATTTGTGATACTTTTGGCAAGGAACAGGGAAAGAAGCATGGATATCCTGGTCACCAAGAGATTGAACTGGCCTTAGTTAAACTATATGAGGTAACAAAAGAAAGAAAGTATATAGATACAGCGAAATATTTCTTAGATGAAAGAGGTAACATGCCAAATTACTTCTTAGAAGAAAGAAAAACTAAGCAATATAAATTGATTTTTCAAGAATTCTCAAAGTATGAGCCTATATACTCTCAGTCACATATACCAATCAGACAGCAGCTTACTGCTGAAGGACATGCTGTTAGAGCAACTTATATGTATTGTGCAATGGCTGATATAGCTTATGAATATGAGGATTTAGAACTATTAAAAGTATGTGAAAGCTTATGGAACAATATAGTAGATAAAAGAATGTATATAACAGGCAGCATTGGTTCCTCAGGATACTTAGAAAGGTTTACCACTGATTATGATCTGCCTAATGACAGCAATTATTCTGAAACCTGTGCCTCTATTGGATTAGCTTTATTTGGTTTAAGGATGGCGAAGATTACAAGACAATCAAAGTATATTGATATTGTTGAAAGAGCTTTATACAATACCTTGCTATCTGGTATAGGTCTGAATGGAAAAGAATTCTTTTATGTAAATCCATTAGAAGTGTGGCCTGACAGCTGTTTGCCAGATACTTCAAAAGCGCATGTCAAACCAGTAAGACAAAAGTGGTTTGGAGTTGCTTGCTGCCCACCCAATATAGCGAGGACCTTAGCATCTTTAGGGCAGTATATATATTTGGTAGACAAAGAAACTATTTATGTTAATCTGTTCATTTCAAATAATACAACTTTTAAACTAGAAGACAAATCTGTAAAGCTATCTCTTAAGACAAACTTTCCCAATAATAATAACTTTAAGCTTAATATAAATTCAAATAAAGACAACAAGATTACCTTAGCACTTCGCATACCTGACTATGCTGAAAATTATAAAATCTTAATTAATGGAGAGCCCTTTGCTGCAGGAATAGAAAAAGGATATGCAATGATTGATGGATCTTTTATAGATGACACTTTAGAAGTCAGCTTTGAAGCTCCTGCAAAATTTATTTATGCCAATCCAAAGGTAAGAGCAGATGCTGGGAAAGCAGCTATTATGAAAGGCCCTTTAGTATATTGCTTAGAAGAGGTAGACAATGGAGAAAATCTTTCTGGTATTTTAGTAGACACCTCCATAAAGCCTAAAGAGCATTTTGAGGAAGAATTATTTGGTGGAGTAACTACAGTTATAGCAAAAGGAAAGCGAATATCAGGCAAGAACTGGGATACCCATAGGTTATATTGTGAACATAAACCTAAGTTAGAAGAAATAACTATAAAAGCAATTCCATACTGTTATTGGTGTAATCGTAAACAAGGAGAAATGCTTGTGTGGATTAAAGAGTTATTGAAAGATTAGATCTTTTAAAATGCTATTTTAAAGTTACGTGGTCAGGCTTTAGACACTAAAATCAGCATGAGTTAATATAGTATCTTCTTCATAACCACTTAATTTATAAATTATTTTTAAACATATTTAAAGTTAAAAAATTAATACATGTGCTTTGCTGGAGCTTTCCAGCACACATTTAAATATTAAGCTATATAAAAAAATGAGGGGGAATAATCAATGAAATTCTTAAAACTATTTGTAAAGCTAGCTTTAACTACCACTATTGCTGGTACCATGCTTGTAGGTTGTGGTGGGAGCTCTCAAAAGACAAAGACTGCATCAACTGGTGTAGATGCTTCAGGTACTACTCATATGGAGATGTGGACCTTTGTAGAATTGCATGCTCAATTCTACAAGGAAATGCAAGAACTGTGGAATAAAGAAAATCCAACTAAAAAGCTAGATATCAAATTTACAGTATTGCCTTATGATGATATGCATAATAAGCTGCAAACTTCATTACTTTCTGGAAAAGGTGCACCTGATATGTGTGATGTAGAACTAGGAAAGTTTGCAAATTTCTTAAAAGGAGACCCTCAGATAGTACCACTTAATGATGCAATAGAGCCATATAAGAGTAAGCTAGTGCAAGCTAGATTAGACATATATACAAAGGATGGAAATATTTATGGAGCGCCAACCCACGTTGGAGCTACGGTTGCTTTTTACAATAAAGAACTGCTTGAAAAGGCAGGAATTGATTATACAAAGATTATAACTTGGGATGACTTCAAAGCTGCTGGAGAAAAATACTACAAAGCTACAGGAAAATACCTTGGGACTGCAGATACTGCTGACCTTTGGCAGGTAAATGCGTTACTTGCGCAGCAGGGAAGTGATCTTACTGATGCTAGCGGTAAGCCAAAGGTTAATACTCCAGAAATGGTAAAAGCTTTAACCATGCTAAAGGATCTTCAAAAGAGCAAGGCTATAGCTACTGTTCCAGGAGGGAACCCAGATTCAGAACAAGCCTATGGCGCCTTTAACAAAGGAGACTATGCTTGTGCAATAATGCCAATGTGGCAGATGTCCAGATACACTAGCTATATGAAGGATTTATCAGGTAAGATTGGCATTGCTCCAGTTCCAGTTTTCGAAAAAGGAGAGCCACGTTCAGTTGGTGGTGGCGGAACCGGTACAGTGGTTACAAAGACTGCTAAAAATGTAGATTTGGCTAAAGCTTTTTTAACTTATGCTAAGCTTTCTGATGAAGGAGCTACAAGGATATGGCAAAAACTAGGCTTTGACCCTGTTAATACTGATATATGGTCAAAAAATGATATTACACACGATCCTAACAATACTTATGTTAAGTATTTTGTAAACAATCCTTTTGACGTACTAAATGATATAAAGAATGAAGTTAAGGTTATAAAGGTTAATGCTGCTTATCCTACAATTAATAACACCTTTGCAACTGTTACTTTAAATAATATATTTGAAAGCAACAAAGACATTAAGCAAGAGTTAGATGATGCACAAAAGCAAATAGAAAATGAATTAAAATAAGAAATCCCTTTTGATCTGCAAAAGCTATATTAGGCCATAGCTTTTGCAGTATCTTTATTTAAGATAAGGAGTGAGTTAATACATGGTAAAAAAGTTCTTGTTCAATCAGAAGATTGCACCTTATATATTTGTACTACCTTTTGTATTAGTATTTGTAGTATTTTTCATTTCTCCTATTTTTAATACTGTAGTTATGAGCTTTGAGTCTATACTTCCAGGACAAAGTAAATTTATTGGGATAGATAACTATAAAAGGCTAATTGGTGATGAAGTATTTACTAAGGCGGTTTTAAATAGTATAAAGTACACAATAGCAACTCTGTTATTGCTTATACCTATTCCAATGGTGCTTGCTTGCATTATAAATAGCAAGATCATGGTGGGTAGAGAGATTTTCAAATCAGTGTTCTTTTTACCTGCACTTACTTCTGTAGTAGTAGCTGGTACTATTTTTAGATTAGCCTTTGGTGAACAAGCAAGCTCTTTAATGAATTCCTTTATTGGTCTCTTCGGTTTTGAGCCTATTAAGTGGCTTAAGTCACAAACCTTTGGATTTGTTACCCTGCTTATACTTGCTTGCTGGAGATGGATGGGGGTTAACATACTTTATTTTCTTGCGGGACTTAAAAGTATCCCAGAAGAATTGTATGAATCCGCTGAAATCGATGGTGCCAATGCATGGCAAAGGTTTAAAGCTATAACCATTCCTCAATTAAAGCCAACTACAGTATATGTCTTAACAATATCCATATACGGTGGACTTGCAATGTTTACTGAAAGCTATATGTTATGGGCAGGCAATAACTCACCTCAAAACATAGGGCTTACAATCATCGGATACTTATATAGACAAGGCATAGAAAAGAATGACATGGGGTATGCCTCTGCAGTCGGAATATTATTAGTAACTATAGCAATGGTTATCAACTTAATTCAGTTAAAAATAAATGGAACATTTGCTAGGGAGGATTCACATGAGTAATAATATGAAAAAGTTATCTCTAAAAACTATTACCCTAATATTCTTTACTATAGTAGGACTAATAATATTAATACCCTTTTATGTAATATTCATATCATCCTTCAAGGACGGAGGAGATTTGGTTAGATACGGTGTAAACTTAGCAATTGATTTTAGTAAGATGTCCCTTAAAAACTTTATTTACCTGTTTACTGGAGATCATGCTTACTTTACTTGGTTTTTTAACAGTATGCTGCTTACAATAGTTCAGGTAATTTGTACTTTGTTTGTAAGTGCATTTTGTGCATATGGCTTCGCAGCATATGATTTTAAAGGAAAAAATATTTTATTTATCTGTGTGCTGCTGGTTATGATGGTTCCTTTTGAAATACTTATGCTGCCTTTATATAACCAGATAAATAATATGAATTTATCTGATTCCTATATAGCAATAATCTTTCCAACTGTAGCACATGCCTCTACAATATTTTTCTTTAGACAATATATCTCAGGGATTCCTAAGGCTATTATAAATGCAGGAAGAATAGATGGTGCTTCCGAGTATGGTATATTCTTCAAGCTCATACTTCCTATTATGAAACCTGCCTTTGCAGCCATGGCTATACTCAATACCATGAATAGCTGGAACAATTTCCTATGGCCTTTATTGGTACTGAGAAGCGATACTAAATTCACCTTACCTATGGGGCTAAATACCTTACTAACTCCTTATGGTAATAACTACGATTTATTGATAGTTGGTTCCTTCTTCTCCATATTACCTATATTTATATTGTTTATGAGCTGTCAGAAATTCTTTATTGAAGGAATGACTGCTGGAGCAGTTAAGGGGTAAGAGATACTGAAGGACATTTAGACTTGTTGTTTTGTATTCGCTAAAAATGCTGTTCTAAGGCAGTGTAAGCTTACAATAATAAGAAATGAAAATATAATGTACTTACTTTCACACTATATATCAGAAAGGAAATTAGAAAATATGAGTAAAAGTGCAAAGATGGTTATAGACAAAGATTATAAAATTTCTAGAATAGATAAAAGAATTTATGGCTCTTTCATAGAGCATTTAGGAAGGGCAGTTTATGGGGGAATTTATGATCCAAGCAATAAAACTGCTGATGAACTTGGATTTAGACAAGATGTATTAGAGCTTGTGAAAGAGCTAGAGGTACCTATAATTAAATATCCTGGAGGAAACTTTGTTTCAAATTTCTTTTGGGAAGACAGCGTAGGACCGCTTTCTGAAAGGCCAAGCAGACTAGAATTAGCCTGGAGAAGTCTTGAGAGTAATGAAATCGGATTAAATGAATTTTCTACTTGGTCTAAAAAAGTTAATTCTGACATCATGATGATCGTAAACCTAGGCACTAGAGGAACTAGCTCTGCCTGCAATCTTCTTGAATATTGCAATCATGAAGGTGGGTCAAAGTATAGTGATTTGAGAATAAAACATGGAGTTAAGACTCCACACAAGATAAAGACCTGGGGACTAGGCAATGAAATGGATGGTACTTGGCAGATAGGGCATAAGACACCAGATGAGTATGGAAGATTGGCAGCAGAAACCGCAAGAGCTATGAGACAGATAGATCCTGACATAGAGCTTGTTTCTTGTGGAAGCTCCTTTGCAGCTATGCCAACCTTCCCCGAGTGGGAGGCTTTAACCTTAGATCACACCTATGATTTAGTAGATTTTGTTTCTTTACATCAATATTACGGAAATAGAAACAATGACACAGAAAACTTTCTAGCTATGACAGAGGAAATGGAGCATTTTATAAAGACAGTTACTTCAACCTGTGATTATATAAAAGCTAAAAAGCGCAGTAAAAGGACCATGAACTTAAGCTTTGATGAATGGAATGTTTGGTTTCATTCCAATCAAGATAGCGACAATACCATGAAAAACCGTCCATGGCAGAAAGGACCAGCCTTACTTGAGGATATATACAATTTTGAAGATGCACTTATGGTAGGTTTGATGCTTATAACACTGCTTAAGCACTCTGATAGAGTTAAGATAGCATGTCTTGCTCAATTAGTAAATGTCATAGCTCCAATTATGACAGAGCCAGAGGGGAGAGCTTGGAAACAGACTATTTATTATCCATATCTTCATGCATCTAAATATGGAAGGGGAATAGCTCTTCAGCCAATGCTTTCTTCTCCAAAACATGATACTGCAGACTTCACAGATGTTAAGGATATCGAAGCTATAGCGGTTTATGATGATGAAAAGGAGACAGTTACTATTTTTGCTGTAAACCGTAATCTAAAGGATAATATTAATTTGAACTGTGGCATAAGGAGTTTTGAAGGCTATGAGTTGCTTGAACATATAGTTCTAGAATGTGACGATCTTAAAAAGTCTAATACTGCTAAGCAGGAGACGGTTGTTCCAAAGAAGGTCCAGAGAACTGTTATTGAAGAGGGGGAGGTGAAAACAGTACTAGCAAAAGCTTCTTGGAATGTAATAAGACTAGGAAAAAGTAATTTTATTCGTCTGTCATAAAATTATCTTTTAGTCTAGTATGGATTAACTTTTAATACTTAATATTAATTATAGAGTTCCTAACTCAAATATTAATTTATAAGTCCTAAAAAGTCCTAAAAAGTCCCAATAGACCATGATTTCCTATCAACTGTAAATTAATTTTAGATATAGGAACTCTTTAGAAAAGGAGAGAGTTATGAGAAAAGCTATAAGGATTAAAAAAAATAGGAACTCAAACCTATTGTCTAAATTCTTTGCTGTGTTTATGTCCCTAATCTTTATTATTGGTATTTTCCCTATACAAGCTATCAGGGTATTAGCAGCTACAATGGATAAGGAAGGAACGTCGGAAACTAAAGCAGTGCAAAGCGGTGATACTATAAGTCTAAAGAATAATTATTTTGATGTGCAGGTAGGAAAGTACGGACAGATAAAGTCCTTAAAAATAGTTGGAGATAAATTTCCCACAAACTACGTCATGAATGAAGAAAATAGTCCAGAACAAGTAACCTCAGGCCATGAATGGATGGGAGAGTTGATGTTTCAGACAAAGGTAGGAGATGGTGCTTCCTGGGTAGTGGCTAAAACCAATTCCTCCGACTCCGCTAGAAAAGTCACCTTAGATGGTAACAAAGTAGTGGTAACCTATGAAAATGCTAAAGAGGCAAACGGCATTAAGAACTTTAAGCTTGTTGAAACCTATTCACTGGTGAATGATAAGTTACGTTGGGAGATTAAGCTGGTAAATACCAATGATAAAAAGCTTACCATAGGAGATTTAGGTGTACCTTTAGCCTTTAATGAAAAATGGCCAGGAGGAGAAGAAATCTATGAAACTCGAACTGTATACCATAGCTTTGTAGGTAAAGACTCTTCTTATGTATATGCTACAAGACCTAGCGGCATCGGTCAGTTTCTATTATTAACGCCTGATACCTCCACCGGTGCTGGTTTCGAGTATCAGGATCACTGGAGGACTGATGAACGAAGTAAAGATGAAGCTGCTTGGTGTCAAGATCAAGCTGGCTGGGCCAATGGACTTAATGTATTTTATATTCACTCCGCTGTAATAAAAGCTACTAATAGAGGATATTTGGACAATACTTCCTTAGTTTTGGCTCCCGGTGAAGAAAAGACCTATGCTTTTAATTTTTCAGCACCTCAAAATGAAGATAATATGAAAAAAATCCTTTATGATGAAGGGCTTATTGATGCAGTTTCAGTGCCAGGCATGACTTTTTCAGTAAATATGCCAGGAAAATTGTATCTTCATACAAAAGTTCCAAAGGAAAATATAAGCTTCGATATAAAAGGGCCAAATGAATTAAATCTTTTCAAAGACAAACCTAAAACCATATCTAACAATCTACCAAGCAAAAAAACTCCGGAAAACACTTATGTAAAATACAATAGTACAAAAGTTATAAATGATGAAAGCTATCTGATTTATGATATTGCTTTTGCAGACCTAGGACAAAACAATGTAACCATAAAGTATTATGATAAAGCTGATACTAACAAGGAAAAGCAAAAACAAACTGTATTGCAGTTTTATATGATGGACTCTGTCACTGATGCTTTAGGGCTGCATTCAAACTTTATGGTGGATAAAACTCAATACAATTCACCTGGGCAGGTCTATGATAAGGTTTTCGATGATTGGATGATGGATACAAAGTCAAAGAGAAACAAGTTCGATGGCTATTGGGGCTGGGGAGATGACTGGGGACTTACTCACGGAGAGTTCCTTGCAGAGAAAAATGTGTATCAGCCAGTGGTTAAAGAAATAAAAGCTTTGGATGAATATCTGAATACAGCTATTTGGAATGGACTTATGAGAGAGCATCACGAGGACTACAAAGTCCATGATTTTCTAATGGCTGAGCCAAATACTACACCAACTTATAGAGGTTATGCTTATCCTCATATCTATAACACCTATTTTTCAATGTATAAAATAGCAGATAAATATCCTGAACTTATACCATATAAAGAGAAGGCTTCAACTTATCTTTTGAGAGCTTACAATATAATAAAGGCACTTTATGGAGACGGAGTTTCTTACAACTGGGAGACAGGACTTATGGGAGAGCTTACGACTCCAGCTATTATTGAGGCTCTAGAAAAAGAAGGATATTATAATGAAGCAAAAAACCTTAAGGATATTATGGCAAAAAAGTATGCAAACTTTAAAAATACAAAATATCCATATGGTTCAGAATATTCTTATGACAATACAGGTGAAGAGGCAGTTTACACCCTTGCAAAATTAAATAATGCTGTTGATACTGCTAATTCAAACTCAATAATGGAGAAGATAGACGAAAAAACAAGAGCTTGTCGTGGTCTTCAGCCTGTTTGGTATCACTATGCTAATCCAACAACCATATGCGGAGAAAACTGGTGGAACTTTCAGTACTCAGCTTCCTTAGCAGGCTACACTATGGATGATTGGTTAAGACTTCAAAACAATGGCAAGAGCAGTGAGGAAAGTGCTGCAGCAGAAAGAGTAAACTACGCTGCAAAGCTTGCAAATCTTACCGCTATTAACTCAGGACAGATTGATGCGGATCCACAAAACATAGGTACAGTAGCATGGACTTATCAATCAGAAAAAGGCAACTTAGGAGGGCAAGGAGTAGGAGATGGCAATCTTCATAATGGCTGGAGGCAGATGTCAGGAGAGGCTGACTTAGGACTGTTTGGAGCACTGCAAATTCTTTCATCAGATGTAGCTACAGACCCTGTTTTTGGGCTTTTCGGCTATGGCTGTAATGTAAAAGATAACGGCAATGCTTATGAAGTAACACCTTTAGATGGATTGTATACAAAATTAAACTTTATAAACCAGAAGTTATATATAGAGCTTGATAGAGATCAGTACACAAAGGCAGTAGTAAATAAAGACAGCTCAAACATTATTTTAAATATGAAAAATCTTACTAAAACCTCTCATCAATCGGAATTAGAACTTACAGGTCTAAAAAAAGGTTCTTATGAAGTATCGGTGGATGGAAAGACACAAGGAAGCTTCCAAGCACTTGATAATAAAAAGATTAATGTTCCTGTGCAGTTAGCAGCTACCGACAGTGCTGTTATAACTATAAAAGCAGGCTCAGCTTTAAAAAATACAGCACCTACTGTAGAGGCAGGCAAAGACCTTCAAGCATATATATCTGATGGTTTTAAGCTACAGGGCACAGCAGTTGATGATGGTTATCCTTCCATGAACCTGACTTATAAATGGTCAGTAGTAACCCAACCTGATGGTGCTAAGGTTACCATAGCCAATGATGATAAGCTAATAACTGATGTTAAGGTAGATAAAACTGGAGATTATAAGTTTAAACTAACCGTAAGTGATGGAGCTCTAGAAAGTAGTGACACCATGTCAGTTAAGGTTTTAGAAGCCCCAGTAGTACCAAAGAATTTAGCCCATTATAGCTTTGACAATATTGATAGCACCAATAAGCTCGTATTAGATGATACAACAGCTAAAAATAATGCTACTATAGTAGGTAATACTGCCTTTGCAGCAGGAAAGACTGGCAATGGAGTGTTGATGAATGGTAAAAACACAGGATATGTAAAGCTTACCAATGCCCTAACTAAGAATGTAAAGGACTTTACTATAGATTTGGATGTAAAGCTTAATGATATTCAAGGGCAAAACTCTAGAATATTGGAATTTGGAGATATGAACAACAAGTATTTTTACTTATCTGTAATAAATGGAAAAGAGCTTTCTCTTACCGCAACTGATAGTAATACAGGTAAGAATAATACAATAAATACTGGTGTTGTTATAGAAAAAGGTTATTGGAAAAATGTTGGTATAACCTTGACCAACAATACAGCAACCCTTTATGTAGATGGAATAAAGAAGGCTTCACTGAATAACTTTAACTTTACCTTAAGCTCACTTGGAGAAGTTCAGAGAAATTATTTAGGTAGGTCCTATGATGAGAATACACCTTTCTTCAATGGGGTAATAGATAACTTTGATATGAAGTCCTTTGCTATGAGCCCAGAGGATATAAAAACTACCTATGGTAATAACGGAAGCCTGACTATTGTCTCCGCTCCAGCAAGCAGTTTTGTTACTGAAGTAGGAAAGCCAGTGGAGCTTCCAAAGACCATAAAAGCCTTGTACTCTGATGGTGTTTACTATGATGTACCTGTAAAGTGGGATGCTGTAGCAAGTGATGCCTACTCAAAAGCTGGAAACTTTAAGGTCTCTGGTAAGATTGATGGACTTCAAGCACCTGTCACTGAAACAATCATTGTAGTAAGCGGAAAAGCCGCTAATTTAGCTTTATCAGCTACACCTTCAGCCATCATAAATACACCAGAGGATTTGGGCGGAGTTGCTGCACTTAATGACAATTACGATCCAACAAGCTCTAAGGATACCAGTCATGGAGCATGGCACAATTGGCATGGGGATCAGACAGCTAAAGCTTGGGTTCAATATAATTGGGATAATGAAGTTATTCTTACAGGCATGGATGCTTATTATTTCACTGATGGAAACTTTGTACCTGCCTCAGTTGAAGTTCAGTATTTAGATCAAAATAACGCTTGGCTACCAGTAAATAATGCAAAAGGTCTAGGAGTAGATTTGAATAAATACAACAAAACCACCTTTGATCCGATAGTGACTAAGGGAATACGTATGATAATGACACCTAAGACCCTAGGCTGTGGGGTAATAGAGTGGAAGGTTTATGGCTATTCCGATAAGGTGATAATAGATAAGCAAGCTTTAAAAGTTTCTATTTCACAAGCAAGTAATCTAAAAGAGGCGTTATTTTCTAAAGATAGCTGGGCAGCACTGCAGACAGTATTAAAAGAAGCTTCTACTGTGCTTAATGATGCAAAAGCTACACAAGATACTGTAGATACAATAACTTCTAGATTGAACAATGCCATTGCCTCTTTATTACCTCTAGATAATAATATAGCCTTTAATGCCTCAGCTTCTACTAGTTTCTGTTCTTCTTGGGAAACTATAACTGCTGTTAATGACAATATAGTTTCTGCTACCTCAAAAGGTGATGATGTAAAGCACTATGGTACCTGGGGAAATTCTTCAACAGAAGAATCTGTAACCTACAGTTGGACTGCTCCAATGGATATAACCAGTACAAAATTGTATCTATTCAACGATGGCGGAGGAATACTATCCCCTAAGTCTTACAAATATGAATATCTAGCTGCAGACGGAAAGTGGCTGCCAGTAAACAATGCTAAAGGCTACGGTTTAGAGCTGGATAAATATAATGAAACAACCTTTGACAAGCTAACAACAACTGGCTTTAGAATAACTATGGTAAAAAGTGGTGATGGAGTAGGAATAATCGAGTGGAAGGTACTAGGTGAAAAAAATAAAACTATTGTAGACAAAACTGCTCTTCAAAATGTCATAAACACAGCCCTAACCAAGATAAAAGCAGATTACACTGAAGCTAGCTGGAATAACTTTGCTATAGCTTTAGATTCAGCACAGAAGGTTTTAAAAGATAGCAATGCAACTAATGAAACTGTAAATCAAACTAAGACTACCTTAGAAAGTGCTATAAAGGCTTTAGCTTTGGCACCTGTAATTCCTAAGGTTGATAAATCAAAGCTGCAAGCCTTAATAAATAAAGTAGCGCAAACCCAAAGCACAGACTATACAAAAGAAAGCTGGAACTCTCTACAAGCTGAACTAGCTAAAGCTAATAATATAATTTCAGATCCAAAAGCTCAGCAACAAGCGATAGATAACGAAGCTTCAGCTTTACAAAAAGCCATGGACGGTTTAGTTAAGAATAGTAGCTCTAACGGATCAAATACCAATAATGGAGGAAATTCTAACAACAATAATAATGGTGGCACCAATGGCAATACTGGAAATAATGGATCCAATAGCGGCAATAGTTCCAATGGAAGTGGTAATTCAAGTAATAATTCTGGCAATGTCAACAACAATAGCAATAATAATAACTCAAACGGTACTACAGTGAATAATGCTTCTTCTAACGGTAGTAGCACAAAGGGACAGACTTCGAATACAGTAAATAGTACTGGCACCAATACTGCAGCTGCTATGCCTAAAACTGGTTCGCCTATAGGAACTATAGTATTAATTGTAGTAGGAGCAGCTATGCTTTTAGCTGGAGCAGGTTTATTGAAGTTTAGAAGTATAAGGAAAAAATTAGAGTAATAAATATAAATCAATGAGTTTAAGTTAATGAAAAAAACGCTGAAGTAAGTTTCAGCGTTTTTATTTGTGTTACTTTAAATAAGAATATTATAAAGACTTTTACTAAGTGCAATATTTTAATATAGATCAACCACTTCTTTTAATATTTGTATGTTTTTATCCATCTCTCCCCATACCTCTAATCTGTGTCCAGCTCCATCAATTTGCTTCAAATAAATGTTTTCTTTTAAACAATGATCTTTAAGAATATCTATGCTTAAGTGTTTATCTTTTGTACCTGCAACTACTGTTATAATGTCTTTTTCGTGTTGAATATAAGGTAAGGTTTCTTCTACCGGTGTTAAATATATATGCCTTACTTTAATACATAATTTTTCCTCAACCCACCCAGCAACTACTGTTCCTAAACTTTTAGAAACAAACACTATATCATCGTACTTGGATAAATCAAGTTGTTGTAGTTGTATTAGAGTCAAATTCTTTATATCTTCTATACATTCGTCAATTAAAATATCTTGCTTAAGTAAGTCCCCATAACTAATGGCTAATTTTGCATATCCCCGAACTTCAAATTTAAAACCTGCGTAATACAATAATGGACAATCTGTGCTATATTTAGCTCCTGGAAATAGCACAACTATTTTTTTATTCTCCATTCTAGTTCTCCTTAAAATTATTTTATTAATATGATTATATATAATATTATCACAATGTACTTACCTATGTTTTTTACAATATTCTCATTGAACTAATTTTTAGATTATACACTATTTTTTGAAGGCTCATAAAATAAAGCTTTCAATCATGTGAGATCATATACAGCTTATTAATACAGAACATTTTTATTAAAATAACTAGGAGCTTATATATGAATTACAAAAGCTCATAAAGCCATCAATAAACTCTTTGTCACAACTAGGTAGATAAACAAAATTAAATTCTCTAAGAATTTTTACATTAGTTATAGGAAGAATTTTGATAGTTCCTAAGGCCAAATGAGCTTTTATAGTTTCCTTTGAAATTATGGTATAGCCCATATCAAGCTCCACTAAAGAAATAATTGCTTGTATACTGCCAAGCTCCATATATGGGTTAAATTCATTTAAGTCATAGCCAAGTTCAATAAGTTTTTGCTCGAAAACAGCTCTAGTACCAGAACCTTTTTCTCTCATTATTAGATTGCCGCAGAGTACATCCTCCAAATCCACTTTCTTTTCGTAAGCTAATCTACTTTTAGATGCTACTGCTAGCACTAGTTCATCCTCCTTAAAGAATTTATAGTTAAACTTTTCTTTATCAAAAAGCCCCTCTACTAAAGCTAAGTCTAGCTTCCTGTCCAAGAGAATATTTAAAATTTCTTCAGTATTATGTACTTGTAATTTTATATCTATATTATTGTATGTTTGTTTATGGTTAGACAATATTACAGGTAATACGTAGCCACCTATGGTTAAAGAAGCACCAATGTTATAGGCTTTAGCATTTTCCGCTTTGCTTTTAAGTTCTTTTTCCATACCATCATACAAACTTTTTATTTCCTTACCATAGCTAAGCATCAGCTTTCCTTCGTCAGTGAGTTCTATAAAACGTCCTTTTTTCTCTATAAGCTTTACGTTATAGTAATCCTCTAAAAATTTTATATGCTGGGACACTGCTGGCTGTGTTAGATTTAAAAGCTCACCAGCCCTCGTAAAGTTCTTAGTTTTAGCTAAAGCTAAAAAGGACATAATTCTTATATCTAGCATCTATTTATCTCCTTAAAGTCATGTGATTTTGTCATTTTCATTGGTTATTGTATATCTTAAAACTTGTATAGAACTACTTCAACTATTAATTTATTCATTTCATATAATCATTACTGAACATCTAAAAATTAAGTGTTCGTAAAGGTCTCTCGATATATAAACTTTACGTAATTTACTTCGTTTATTAGATGAGTATAGTTTTCTTACTTAAATATATATGAATAAAACTTATTTGAGCTTACTAGTACTTATAAATCCATATTCTCAAATTTTCTTCTATGATGCAAAAAGAGTTTTGTAAATACAAATATGAGTCTAGTACACCCTTATACATTATACTATAAACAAGAAATACTTTTTATAACAAAACGTTATAATACTATAAGTACTTATTATTGGCATTTTAGTAAGGTAGGGCTTAAGATAAAGGAGCAATATTAATATTGACTAAACTTTGGAGATGATAGCTTTGAAAACTTTAAAAAACTATTTGCCAGGTATTATAGCCTGCTTTATTTTAGCATTGATAGCAGATATATTGGGCAATAAGTTCCCTATAATAGGCGGAGCTGTATTTGGTATAGTAATTGGAACTCTAATAAATAATTTTTCAAATAAACCGAAATTTTTAGTAAAAGGAATAACCTTTACCTCTAAAAAGGTACTTCAATGGGCAATTATTGTGTTAGGAGCAGGCTTAAACCTAAAACAGGTATGGAATACAGGAGTAAGTTCTTTTTCTGTAATGATTTTTACACTAGCAGCAGCTTTCTTAGCGGCATTTGGCTTTGGGAAATTGCTTAAAATAGACTATAAACTTAAAACCTTGATTGGAGTGGGAACAGCAATATGTGGTGGATCTGCCATAGCTGCAATCTCTCCTATAATTGAAGCAGAAGAAACAGAAATAGCTTATTCTATTTCTACCATCTTCTTATTTAATATTCTAGCAGTGATAATATTTCCACTAATTGGACACTTAATTGGTTTTTCAGATAAGGCCTTTGGTCTTTGGGCTGGTACGGCAATTAATGATACTTCTTCGGTGGTAGCAGCAGGGTATAGCTTTAGTAATGCAGCAGGAGTATATGCAACCATAGTAAAACTCACAAGGACTACAATGATCATTCCTATTTCTCTAATTTTTGCTTTAATAACAGCAAGACAAAAAAGATTAAATAGCAATAATAGTAATGTAAGCTATAGTATAAAAAAAATCTTTCCTTGGTTCATATTAGGCTTTTTAGCTGCATCGCTGATTAATACAACAGGAATCCTCAGCAGTAGCATTGTGGTTAACATAAATACCTTAGGAAAATTCATGATAGTAATGGCTTTATCTGCTATTGGACTCAATGCTGATTTTAGAAAGATGAGAAAGGCCGGAATAAAACCTATTTTCTTAGGATTAATAGTTTGGATTACAGTTGCAGTAGTTAGTATAATTGTTCAAAGGGTTACTGGTCAGTTTTAATTAAGTAGTGGCAACAAACTACTTAAAAAGCAGTTAGACATGCTATATTTTTATAAGAAACATTAAAAAGCTAAGATAAAACGTGATAAGGTCATCTGTTTTATTTTAGCTTTTTAATTTTGGGCTCAACGGGTGCCAGATCTATTTAACTTTATTGAGTATTCTTTTTTATTGAAGAATAAACTAATACAAACAGTGAAATCAACTCAATCACACCCAAACATCTTTTTAACATATCTGGTAATTTAATGGCAGCAATTGATGAAGTACTTATAGTTATTGTAGTTACTGATATAGCAAGTAAGCTAATGCTCCATAATAGATTTATACGATTTTTACTCATTATATTTATAGTATCCCCTAAATTAATCTATAATTTAATCATATCATGAATTTAATTACGATATGTGTATTTATAGAAGTTAACCACTTAAAAATTCATATTTTTACAAATATAACTTTTAAAAAATTTAAGTTTTTAACAAGATAAGAATATAACAATATAAGAATTTATAGGAAAAATGTGGGTTTAGAGCTGGTTATAAAATCATAGAAAGCAAAAATGAATTTAATAATAGCTTCAATACAAAAATTTACATATATGATATACTAAAGAAGTTAAGCTGAAAAAATATTGTCAGAAATAAAAATGGACAAAATAATAATTGTTATTTCTCATAATAAT
Source organism: Clostridium manihotivorum (assembly GCF_004015185.1). Lineage (GTDB taxonomy): Bacteria > Bacillota > Clostridia > Clostridiales > Clostridiaceae > Clostridium_AR > Clostridium_AR manihotivorum. Next base: position 3,073,554 of record NZ_CP025746.1, read on the forward strand.
GAATTTAATAATGACGAAACACTAGATATAGGTAAATCTATAAAAAAATCGTCGACGATTATAAGAAGGTGTAAATATCATGTATGAGAGAATGTTGGACAAGAAGACCGAACCGTTATTTGATGAAATGATTTCTTATTGCGGTGATGCTGGAAAACTGTGGCTTGAGCTGGACGGATATCTAAAAGATGAACTCAAAATGAAAGGCTGCATTCGTTTTCCCTATGGCAATAAATATGGATGGAGCATGAAGTATAGCTTAAAAAGCAAGCATATCTGTGATGTCTTTGCAGAAAACGGTGCTTTTATGGCATTGATTCGAATTTCCAACGATGCAATTAATTCAATTTATAATGGGTTGAGTGATTATGCCAAAGCTGTGTGGAATAATAAATACCCCTGTGGAAGTGGAGGATGGCTTAATTATCGTGTTACATGCAAAGAGCAATTACAGGATTTAATGAAGATAATAGAAACAAAAGCAAACTATTAAGCGAAACAGGTGAAGTAAATAGGTTTAATTACACTTCATGATTTTGACAATTGGAATTCAAAAGCTGAGATTGGATATATGTTTAATAAGAAATATTGGGAACAAAATATTATGTATGAAGCTGGAGAAAAGGTTATACAATATTCTTTTGGGGTAATAGGGATGCATAGAATAGAGGCTTTGATTCACCCAGAAAATATTGCATCAAATAGGCTAAGTATAAAGCTTGGATTTAACGAAGAGTTCAGCCTATAATAGAAGAACAGGAAAATTTGAGGATAGGCTAATATATGGAATTATAAATTGTAAAGATATATAGGAAATTCGCTATATTAGATAGATTTGTAGGTGTAAGAAGAAAAATTATTATATAATTAATCCAGAACATGTTTTAGTATTAGTTAATTGATTTATTAAAATGAAAGATAAACCGCAAGACTAAAACTTGGAAAAACAAAAAGATTTCAGTGGATACGAAGGAGGATTAGAATGAGTGAATTTGATATTTTGACAAAATACATACCTATGATCCAGTCAGATAACGTTGGCGAATGGGTTATTGATAAAGAAAACGATGGAACGTTGGAGCATCCTATACATATGCCCTTTGTGGCGTATTCAGAAATAGTGAATAACTTTATCAAGGATTTTTACAATTTTGAAGAAAGTAATAAAGATATGGGACTTACAAGTTATGGAGATATTCTTAAAGCTAATGGCCTTGAATGGGATATGGAACTTATGAAGAATGCTGACGTTTCATCTTTGAATGCACAGTGTGTGCTTGCGCTTATTATGGGAGCTGTCAGAGCTGAGCGCTTTTGTGATGGAGCACTCTTAGATTTCTTTAAGTGTGGCTGCATACTGAAGTGGCTTGAAAGATTAAAAAGTATTGAGTAAAGAATTAGATAAAATAATAGATATAATAGTTGAGCAAGGATCTCTTTTATAATTCTTAGTACTCATATTAAGGAAATTGAAAAAACAAAAATAAACTTATTGGAAATAATAACAAGTAATTGTATAATACCATTATTAGTAATACAATGGAGAACTTAGAAATTGATATTAGGAGGGGGCCTATGTTTGAAGAATTAGGTGGATTATTTGGCTGGCTTCTTGTTATTGCTTTTGTAGGTACTATATTGAACTATTGTATCAAATTTGTGAATAGACGTTTTAGTAAAAAGCTTTCTGCTTATCCCGTTGGGAAGAAGCTTATGAAAATACTGATGACTATTTTTGTACGTAATCATAAATATTTTGGCTTTGCTACAGTTATCTTGTTACTTGCACATTTTATCGCTCAATTCGCTAAATTTGGAATAAATGTTACTGGAGCTATCGCCGCTATTATGATGATTATACAGGTTCTACTTGGTGTTTATGCAAACATTAAGAAAAAGCCAAGAAAAGGCCCATGGTTTATTGCACATCGAATCATTGCTGTTTTAATTATTATTGCAATAGCAATTCATTTAATTATTCCTTATGCATTAAATATGACATCTAGAAATGGAAATGGCAATCAGTTATCAGATTCAGTTGATACTACGAAATTAAAAAGCTATACTTTAGACGAATTATCAAAATACAATGGAAAGAATGGAAACAAGGCATATGTTGCTTATAAAGGTTTAGTTTATGATGTTACAGATGTCCCAGAGTGGAAGAATGGTACACACCATGGACAAAAGGCTGGAACAGATTTGTCAGCAGAGCTCAGCAAGTCTCCTCATGGAGAGTCAGTGCTAAAGGATCTAACAATTGTTGGGAAAATTAAGTAACATACATCAGATAATACTTAAATAATATTTTGGACAGTAAAAAAGCTAACTGAAGGGTTCATCTCCAGTTAGCTTTTTCGGCTCATATGAAAGCTACACTAGATAATCAATAATCATTTTTTCATAAATATATTTTTAAATTTGATAAAAGCACCCTGACTGGAAGGTGATATATAACGTTCCCTTGGATGGTTATCTTCTACTGCTTTTATATATTTATCTATAATAGAATCAAAGTTAGAGGACTCCGTGAGCTTAAAGTACATATATTGCTTTCTTTCTAATGAAAGCAAAGTATCTTTAAAATAAGAATTAATCTTCATCCAATTAAATTGCTTAGCTATGTTTTTTTGATTAAATCCAGTGGCATAGCTTCCAGGTTCTATTAAAATAACAGGAATGTCAACATTTTTCAGTCCTTTAAGTTCTTCATTTAAAGATGGAGCTATGGCTTCTAAAGCAAACTTAGTTGCACAATAAGGAGACAAAAAGGGAATAGGTGAACGTCCAGCCAAAGAAGAGACAAAAATTATCCTTCCTTTTCTTCTATGAATCATTTGTTTTAATGCAATTTGAGTTAATTCAATGGGGCAAAAAACATTAGTTTCAAAAGTATCTCTATACGAATTAGTATCTATTTCAGCCACTGAACCAGAGTTGCCAATGGCTGCGTTATTTATTAAAACATCGATTTCAAGATTGGCTATCTTCAATCTATCTTCACTATTTAAAATATCCAATTTAAAGCCTTCGAGAGGAAGGTTATATTTTTTATTTAAAGTATTTATTTTATTAGCTTGTTCTTCGGTGTGAGTTGTTGCATAGACATAATGTCCTCTATGAGCTAAGGCGAAAGCTGCCTCACGTCCAAGGCCAGAACCACAGCCTGTAATTAATATTTTTTTCATCATATCACCTTAATTCTTTTAATTATGGCATTAGCATATTTATAAGGTATACTTTTAGTAAATATTTTAAAGTGTTTGTGTATTTATTATTTCTATGTTCAACAAAAATATTAATGAAGTTTTTTACCATCAATTTTTTGGGATACTTAGACTACAATGCTCAATCCTATTTCTCTAATCTTTGCATTATATTACTGTTAGTAGTTAGTATAGTTATTTGAAATGGTACAGTTCAATTTTGACTAAGTTGAGCTGCGAACCTACTTAAAAAGTAATTAACCATGGTCTTCAGATATGCTGATTAGGTAACATAAGAAGGTCCATCTCAATTTAGTAGAGAATATGCACGGATGTTTGGATTGCCTCCTATAAGCGATATAAATCGGCTTCGAGCTTCCTTAGCTTCAGGAACTGTTTTAATATAAAACAATGGCCTTCCTATTATGTTACTAGTACATATTTCTGTAAGCTAATAAAAATACCATCTAAACTCTTAAGTTCGGATGGTATTTTTATTAGCTCATATTATTTAAGACTGAATAAAAGCTGTACAAAATAAAAATGTTTTTCAGGCTATAATACAATTTGATTAATGACTTTGTATTGATTTATTTTTTTACCTTTGTAAGTAATAGCGTTAACAGGGCAGTTATGGATACATCGAGTGCAAAGGATACACTTATCGCTGAATTTTTTGTCCTTATAATTGATGTTTTGCTTGAGGCAGTTCCTCTCACATTTTCCACATCCTATACAAGTGTCATCAATCTTGAAATTTTTTCCCATTGATTTTGCCATGATGCGGAAGATATCAGCAAGTAAATCAATCATGAGAACAGAATCTTTTAAGATCAAAGATTCATTAGAAGTGATTTTATTTACCGAAACTAAAATTATTTGTGCAGCCTTTTCAAATTGCTGCTTTTGGATCAAATCAGGGGTAGGTTCATATTTGTCGATGTAAAAATTTCGAGGCATTTCAAAGGTAGGTAAGTCGATTACGGTATAGCCTTTTTATTACCTGTGACTTGACAAACATTTTTCCTTACCCAATTTATCAGTTCATCTGGCATGTTACCAGCATAAATAGGGCCGCCTACGATAAGTAAATCGTGATCTTCTAGAGAAGAAATATGTTCTATTGATGACATAGATACATGATGTCCTGACTTCTTTAAAGCTTCTGCATAACCAAGTGCTATGCTTTGCGTGTTACCTGTTCCACTAAAATAAACGATCGAAATTCTCATTAAAACACCTCTAGATTTTTTAATATTTGTGATAAAGTTAAAACTGTTTGCTTTAGTTCATTTTGTCCAATATCTAATATCATTGCTTGATGAAGGGTATTAAACTTAGACATAATTTCTGTTTTAAGTACTATACCTTGCTCTGATAATCTATATGTCTTTGAATTTGTAGGAACTTGTTCAAGATACTCCTTGTCTTGCAACTTCATTATACTTCTGCTTATGTTACCTTTATCAATATTCAACAGCTTTACTATATCATTTTGTGAGAAAGTCTCACCAGAATGCGCATAAAAAAGCATTAATATATGTAATTGTCCCATTCCTATACCATAGAATTTCAGTTCACGTTCAATCTTTGTTTTTAACTCTTTGTTAATGGCGATGAGTAAGTCACCAAGTTGTTCAGATGAATACATCATAAAAACCTCCTTGAGAAGTTGTATCATAAAAAACTTAATTGGTTGTGTGCACAACAGCTTGAATTAAATGTAACACATATATGTTGTGTACACAACTATTTTCAATAATAAAATAATTTACTCCATCAGACTTCTAAGATCTAAAGATTTTCAGTAAAAGTTTATCATTGTTGCCTTACAGATGATAAAGAAAAATCGAATATAATTGGTTTTAGCATAAAGTTATGGGCACATTAAGTTGAACTAAGTAAAATGTAATTTAGTTAAAAAGGAATGTATGCAATATTGGAAAGGGGGGCATATATAGCCTACAATATGATAACAAGGATTCTTATGTAAAAGCCTTGTTGAATATCTGCAAATTTGCATCAAAAGTAAAAGATAATAACTAGCATTATTGTAATTAGATGAAAGGTACTAGATACTGGATGATGAGTATGATATTATGGTATAGGTTTGGACTTATTCCAGAAAACGCGAAAATCTATAAAAATGCCATAAACTTATTTCAACGAACGAACATATGTAAAAAAGGCGAATTTTACAGCTTTAACCTGCTTGGATATCAATCAAAGTCCTATTAAGCCATACAGAGGTATTTATGCCTTTGAAATGCAAAAGTTAGAAAAACAACAATCCTAACCATTAGCTAATTGTAAATCAACTTACAGATATACTTATATTATCAGTTAAAGTAGAAGTGTAAACATTTAAGGTAAAGATATCTAGTGAAAAGAAAGGACAATTTAGTATGAATATTTTGGTTATTACAGGAAGTCCGAGAAAAAACGGAAATACAGAGATTATTGCAGGAGTATTTGCAGAGTCTGCACGAGAAGTAGGGCATAAGGTAACAGTTAGAAAATTAAGTGAAAACAAAGTTAATCCATGTATTGACTGCAAATATTGCTTTACTCATGACGGCGTATGTGTGCAAAATGATGATATGAATGAGATATTAAAAGATTTGGATAAGTCGGACATACTGGTGCTTGCATCTCCGATTTACTGGTTTGATGTTTCTGCTCAGACGAAATGTTTTATTGATAGAATGTATGCTTTTGCGAAAAAGGGTTTTCATTTAAAATCAATTGCAATGTTACTGAATTCAGGTGCAGACGGGGTATATGACGCAGCTGAAGCACAATTAAAGGCGATGTCAGCTTATTTAAAATGGGAAATAAAAGGGGTTATAAAAATTCCGAATCTCCAAGAAAAAGGTAGTATTAACGATGTTAAGGAACTGGAACAAGTACGTGATTTTGCAAAGTCACTTTAAAATATATTCATGTTAGTGCTTATATTAAGAAAGCAGAATACTCTTTTGAGAGAAATAGACTTTCTATCAAGAGAAGGTTAACCTTTAGAGAGACATAATCATCACATCCACAAGGCACGGTGAGATGTTAGTAAAGATGTCACTAAAAGATAAATAGAAGTGCTTAAAACACTAAAAAATAAGGGTTTCTGAAAGTAAAAGTGTACTTGCTAGTATACAGCAAGGATTTTTGGTTTCGGAGACTCTTATTTTTTTCAGAAAAAATTATTTTAATAAATTCATCAGTTACATGAGAAATGTACATCATATAAAAATTGGGTTAAGTAAATATGAGACTTAGTGTGAATTCAATATATATATGGACAACATTATTCTCACAAAGTTGATGCAGTATCTTAGTATTTTAAAATTAGCATCTCCAACCATAGTTTTTATTTATTATAAGCGAAAATCTATACTGGAAGCATTGAATAATGATTTGCAATAGAAGTATCACCAAAATTGGGAGCCCATCAAAAGAACTTGACACTCTCCCAGTTTTTCTACTAATTGCTATATACTGAACTGCTTACTTAAGATGCAGTGTTTTTTGAGTTACTTGCAACATAATTAATTTTAGGTGAAGCTTTTTTTTTGAGAGAAATAAACACTAAAAATTATTATTATAACTCCTAATAGTTGACTAAAATTAATAGTCTGTTTTAGGAAAATAAATCCCAGTAAAAATGCAGTTAAAGGATTAACGGGACCAAGGAATGATACCTTAGTAGGAGTTAATTTTGAAATTCCTCTAAACCATAAATAATAACCTAAGGCAGTATTAAAAATTCCTAATATAATGAGTCCTAATACGTTTGTACTATTAAGTTGTGGGATTCTTCCTTCTACTAAAAAAGTAATCGGAATTAATATAAGGCTACCAAAGAACAGCTGCCAAGCAGTAAATGTCATGTTGTTTATTTCTCGTGGTTTTTGCCAGTACTTAGTAAGAACAACTCCTAAAGCCATAACTATAGAACCAGTAAGAGCAGCAATTACACCTATAGGATCTATAGTAGCATCTTGTTTTAATAATAATAGTGATACACCTGTAATTGTCATTAAAACTGCAATAAATGAATTTTTACTTGGTTTTTCTTTAAGAAAGATCCAACTAAAGAAAATTGTAAATATTGGCTGTACACTTCCTAATATGGAGGCAATCCCACCTGGAAGTCTATAAGCAGCAATAAAAAGAAACAAGAAAAAACCGCCAATATTTAAAGTACCCAATACAATAGATTTTAAAAGCCATATACCTTTAGGAAACTGCCTATAGTAAAGCAAAAGAATTAATCCTATAGGAAGCCCTCTCATAAGTGCTACAAATATTGGCCTGTTTATTGGAATTAACATGGAAGTAATTATATAGGTTGAACCCCAAAGTATTGGTGCAAGCATTGTTAGTAAGGTGTCTTTTAGATTTTCCATTGAAATTCTCCTCCCATTTATATTCAGATTATTTCCATATGTATTACATATAGATATTTAAATAGTTTTCATCAGCATTAGATATAAAATTATGATTTTAACAGGAATAAACCTGTTAAAAAACTTAGCTAAGTAATCTTAACAATAAGTATCTTAACGTTAAGATATTTGTATTTTAAAATAAATTTATATTAATGTCAATAATCTTAACGTTAAGATTATTAATGCTAATTGAATTTTGTATTGATATTTAAATTTTCTAATGCTAACATTATTAGTATGAGTAGAGATAATGTTGATTTAATAATTGAACAATGGAAAAAAGAAATACCAGAATTGAACACAAAGTCTATGGCTATTTTCGGAAGACTACAGAGGATAACTAAGCTTACTGAAAGGATATTAGGAGATAATTTTTCGAAATTTGGGCTTAATAGTGGAGAATTTGATGTTCTTGCAACTTTAAGACGTTCTGGAGGAGAATTTAAATTGAAGCCCACAGAATTATACAATCTACTGATGGTAACTTCAGGTGCTATGACTAATAGGATAGATACTCTAGAGAAAAAAGGCTTAGTTTTAAGAGTTGATGATACCAAAGACAGAAGGATTGTATATGTGAAATTAACAGAGGAAGGATTAAAATTAATTAATGAAGCTGTATATGAGCATGTGTCTGTGGAAAAAGAGATACTAGCTATATTAACAGAAGAAGAGAAAGAAATTTTCAATTCTCTTTTAAGAAAGATAAGTTTGGATTTAAATAGGTTGTAAAAACACTTGAGAATATTTATGTTATCAAGGAAAGATAAAATAAAAGAAATTGAAGTAAGATAGAATTGGTGAATTGAAAGTGGATTTTAATGAATGCTGTGAAGCTGATAATTCAAGGATTAATATTTACAATTTGTAAGCATTCACTAAGTGTAAGTAATTATCTGATGTTAAGGAGAGATTAGCTTTGAAAGAATTAGAAATAGCAATTGCATTAAGAAAAGAAGGTAAATTAAAAGAATCAAATGAAGTTTTAGTAACTCTTGCAAGCCACTATCCAGATAATTCACTTATTAATTATCAATGTGCTTGGAGTTTCGATGTGCTGAGCTAAGAAAAAGAAGCCGTGCCATATTATGAAAAGGCTATTTTAATTGGTTTGCCAGATATAGAGTTGCAAGGTGCTATTTTAGGTTTAGGAAGTACATATAGAGCATTAGGAAAGTATCAAAAATCAAAAGAAGTGTTCGAGAAAGGTTTAGATAAATTTGCAGATGATAGAGTTATGAAAGTGTTCTATGCAATGACCTTGTATAACTTAAATGAGCATTCTAAGGCAATGGAGATCTTGTTAACTAATTTAGCTCAAACATCCTCGGATGAAAACATACAAGCCTATAAAAAAGCAATAGAATTTTATTCTGATAAATTGGATGAAATATTGTGATTTTTATAAATAATGGGGAGCATTTCTAGATCTGTGTAAATCAAAGCTAGGAATGCTCCCTATTATTAAGTTTGAATTTCTTATTTACAATTTATAAATTGTAGTATATATAAGTTCTAATAAGGTTTCTACATTCTAACGCATAGCCTGTCTATTGTTGCTGTAGGAACCTTATTTATTGTTCTAATGAAATTTTGTATTGAATCCTTAACACGATTCACACTCTTAAAGAACACATTATTCACTACAGATGATTTTAACCATCCCCATAACCCCTCAATTAGATTTAGTTCTGGACTATATGGTGGTAAAAACATTAATTCAAGTCTATCCTTCATTTCTTCCAAAAACGGTTGTATCAACTTAGCATGATGAATCCTAGCATTGTCAAGAACAATCACTATTTTACCCTTCGGGTATTGCGAAAGCACCTTCTTTAAAAACTCAAGAAATACTACAGCATCATATTTATCATGTTCTTCATAATAGACATGACCGGTTTCATAATCTAATATTCCTATTAATTTTACGCCTGCATTCTTTCCATAAGTAGGTATCTTTCGTTGTTGACCTTTTACAAACCATGTCTTTTGAATAGCCTGATAATCTCTTATCATTGATTCATCTTGAAATAATATAGTATCAACTAAGCCATCAAGGTGTTTTTTTTAGAGTTTCAAAATCTGTTTTAAAAACTTCTTGTTTTTCCTTATCAGCCTTTTTAAGTACGTATGTTGGTCTTGTATAACTCAAATTTAGCCTATGAAGTATAACTGCCATGCTGCTATGTTTTATAATAATTTTAAAGTTAAGCATAACCCATTGACATATTAACTTAATTGTCCAGTTTTTTATTGCTTCAAAGCCTACTTCGTCAGGCGTGTTATTTGTTATTACATAAATAAGTTCTTGTTCTTGCTCAGGGCTTAATTTTCTAGGGGCACCAGATGGTTTCTTCATAGCAAGACCTTCTAACCCATTGACTTTATACTTTTTAATATAGCTACCAACAGCATGCTCTTCTAACCCTTCCATTTCTGCAATTACTTTATTCTGAAAGCCTTGAAAATGCTTTAAAACTACAGAGTATCGTTTATACATTCTTATATTTTTAGTTTTTTTCATTGCCGCTTGTAATTCCAATATTGCTTTATTATTATATTCAACTGTATTCTTCATCACATTATTCATTTGAATCACCTCACAAAATAAATATATATTTATTTTGTGTATTCTTAGCAAATAGTATAAACGGAAATTAAATGGTAATGAATTTTATTAAATAGAACTTATATATAAAAAAGATTAAAACTTTTTCAGAGAAAAAACTTGTAGAGACTGTCTTTGTACAAAAAAATTAGGTATATTTTATTGAAAAAATATATTGATTATGTAACAAAAGCAACAGAAGAACTAGGAACTGAGGAGAATGCACTTAAGCACTTTGAGCTTATATGATTTCATATTGACATAAATGCACTAGGAGAGATTATTACGCAGATACTTTACTAAGTAAATAATAATAGATAAAACCCCTTGTGAACTTAGTGTTTACAAGGGGTTTTGCCTGAAAGTTATTCAGTATTATAAGCCCATCAAAGCTGAACAAATACCTGTTGCTGAAAATAAAAAGACTTATCCCTAAATTTTACTTTGTTAAAGAGTAGTGTTTAAAATATGATATTACTTAATGAAAGAAATATTATAAATATAAAAATAGACATTGACACTTTATAATCTAATTGTTAAACTATAAATAGTTAGAATTCTAAGTGAATTTCAGGAGGGATTTGAATGGCTGATTCTACATACTCTATGCAAACACCATATTCACAATTAATAAGAAGTATTGCGATAAAAATGAAACTCAGTTCTGATGAAAAAGTTAGAAAGTTAGGGTTGAATTCTCAACAAGGACGCATGATAGGCTATATTTATGAACATCAGGACAGCGGTATTATTCAAAAGGATTTGGCACTAGCCTTTCAACGCACAGAAGCAAGCATTACAAGTATGCTTAAAGGGTTAGAGAAAAAAGGGTATATAGAAAGAAGAATACCTAAAGAGAATGAGAGACAAAAATATATATATGTATTGCCTAAAGGTGCTGAATTGATAGAAGAGTTTAATAAATCAGTGGTTGAGACAGAGGAAAATATTGTCGCAAGCTTAACTGAACAAGAAAAAGAAACTTTATTAGCTTTGCTATTGAAAGTAGATAGAAATTTATAAGTTATTAATATAATAACTTATACCTAAATACTTAGAATTCTAAGTATATGAATTCTAAGAATAATTATTACGGAGGATGATATTATGAAACAAAAATTTTCAAACGAATATTATTTAGAAAATGCACCAATTACTAATGCGATTGCACATTTATCTATCCCTATGATGATAGGTATGTCAGTAGGTACAGTATATAACGTTATTAATGCCTTTTTTATTGGACTACTAAAAAATACTGATATGTTAACTGCTATTACTTTAGGACTACCAATCTTTACTATACTGATGGCTTTTGGAAATATGTTAGGAGCTGGAGGCGGAACATTTATAACTCGTCTTGTGGCAAAACAAGATACAGAGAAAGCTAAGAAGGTAGCAGGATATACCTTTTATAGTAGTATTATCATAGGAATTTTGCTCGGATTAATCTTAATACTAGCAATTACTCCTATTGTTAAGATTATGGGGGCAGATACTTCTGCTATCATTAATTATACAAAAAGATATTCTTTAACTATGTTTATTGGTGGTTTTGCAATTATAATGAACTTTGCATTAGAGCAAGTTGTAAGAGCAGAAGGAGCATCAAAAGAATCAATGTTCGGAATGGTTGTAAGTACAGTTTTTAGTCTTATCTTTGACCCATTACTTATATTAGTATTTAAATTTAATGTTGTTGGAGTAGCATTGTCAATGATTTTAGCTAATATAGCTTCATCTTCTTACTATGTTTACTACTTGGAAACAAAAAGTGAGAATTTAAAAGGATTTATTAAGAATTTTAATATTTCTCTTAAAGATAAGCTAGAGATATACAAAATTGGTGTTTCTGAATTGTTCTTAGCTGGATTTCTAATTGTTACAACTCTTCTTTTGAATAATTATTCAATTAGATATGGAGAAAGTGTAGTAGCTAGTTTTGGAATTGCTTTAAGAATCGTACAAGTACCTGAGTTTCTTGCAATGGGGCTAGCGCTAGGAATCATACCTTTAATCGCATATAATTTTTCTAATGAAAACTATAAGAGATTAAAAGACAGTATAAGACAATCAGCTTTATGGATTTTGGGATTATCAGGCGGAGTAGTTACCATAGTTTATATTTTTAGAAATGTAATTATTCATATGTTTTCTAATGATGCAGCAGTATTAAGTGTTGGAGTTTATATCATGGCTGCAATGCTCATTTCCGCACTTTTCAATGGATTTACAACATTATTTATAGGAATCTTTCAGGCATCAGGTCAAGGAACACCATCAACAATTATGTCAATCACCCAAGGAATTCTTTTTATTCCTGTTATAATGGTAATGAATAAATTCTTTGGCTTGCATGGTGTTATATGGTCCATGACCATTACAGAAATAATTACCTTTTTAACTGGAGTAGTACTCTATATTATTTTTAACAATAAACTTAAAAACAATAAACTAAATAACAATCAAGTAGTAGCAAGCTAGCAGCTATTAAGATTGTATCTATATAACTAGTTAGTTTTAATAAAGTAAGTATACTAAGTGCTGAAGTAAACGGACTTATAGCTTGCAAAAGTTATGGTAAGAACAAGTATATGAAGAATATCATATGGAAAAGTAGATGTATATATATGAAAGCAATTATTGAATCGATATAAAGATAAAATTAATGAGATATAATCTAGGTCAAAACAGATGACTTTAAAACAAAGAATAGGTAAGCTTAACATTAATTAATGTTGGGTGGATTAACTATTATGGAATAGCCAAGTGCAAAGTAATAGTAGAACGTAGAAATATTTGGATAAGGAAAGATTAAGGATGTTTATCATAAGCAGTTTATAAAAAAGTATACAAGTTAACCACTTAAGAAGTTATATTTATATAAATATAACTTCTTTTAAATTTAAGTTTTTAACAAGATAAGAATATAACAATTTAAGAATTTATAGGAAAAATGAGGGTTTAGAATTGGTTGTATAATTATAGAAAGAAAAAACAAACTTAACGATAACTTCAATACAAAGATTGCTAAATATGATATATTAAAAAAGTATTGGTTATAATATTATATGGAAGCTTTATGAAGACTTAAATTATAACGGCTTCTGATGATATAATAATACCGTGGTCTGGGTATTATCTGGCATATATAAATTAATAGTTGAAGTTTGATACCTATATAAAGAGTTTCTACATATAAATTTATTTTACAGCCGTTCGTAAATCCAGTGGGTTATGGATTCTAAGGCATGTATAATTTAATGTTTTAGCTAAAAACTCAGCAATAAAATATGTAAGTGGTAGGAGGACAACCCTTGAAACAAGGAATTAAAGATAGTAAAGAACTAATTGCTATATTCAACGAGAAAAGTTTCATTTTAGATTTTCAAGCCTTAGCTAAGTCAGCGGCTTCAGAAGAAGATATAAAAGTTCAAGAACAATGGTATGAAAGATTTTTGAAAGATAAATATAAAGCCTTATGGGACTTGGGCTTTGAGAGTAAAAAATATTGGATGTCTCAATCCATAAGCTTTTTAAACTACATATCAGAAAAATTAATTGATAAGATTTCTAAGCAATCAGACATAGAGTTTACAAGAGAAAATGCTGACCTTAATCTATCCTTGGAAGAACTTGAGGATATAAGTAAGAAGCTTCCCTTTTCCATAGGATCTGAGTTTATCAATAATCAGTGGATAAAAGCTAACTTTGAAAAAATTGCTGAGGTATATAGAAGAGAGATATTAAGCTACCAAGGAAGTGTTAATGCATTTTTTCTTGAAAGAAACAGCAATATCAATGTGGTTGGAAGAGTGTTTTTTCACCTTGTAGAAAATAAAGAAGATAAACATCCTTTTGCATTCTTAGCTACCTATTCGACAGAGGACAAAGAGAAAGGTATAAAAAAAGCCAAGCATATGCCTCTAAAAAATGCACTTTTAGAATATAAGGAGGATAAGGAAAAGCTTCTACAATTGATGTCTACTATAAGCAAAGCGGCAGAGAGAAGTGACTTTATATCAGAGCTTATGGAAAGCGGTGAGCTATTTTCACCATTAAGACTGACTAAAAGTGAAGCCTATAGATTTTTAAGAGAAATTCCTACCTATGAAGAAGCAGGAATAATGTGCAGGATACCAAACTGGTGGAAAAATAAAAGTAATTCTGTAAGACTTTCAGTTTCTGTTGGAGAAAAAGAGCCTTCAATGGTTGGAATGGATGCACTTCTATCCTTTAATCCAGAGATATTTCTTGGAGATGAAAAGCTATCTAAAGAGGAATTAAAGAAGCTTCTATTAGAGGAGGAAGGGTTAACCCTTATTAAGGGAAAGTGGATTGAAGTTGATAAAAAAAGATTATCTCAAGCCTTAGAAGCCTATGAAAAAGCGGAGAAGTTATCTAAGAAACAAGGCTTAACAATCGCAGAAGCAATGCGAATGGAGCTTAAAGGACCTGAAAGTCTTGGAATAGATGAAGAGAAGGTAGCTTTTGATGTAACCAATGGAGCTTGGTTTAAAAGAGTTAAGGAAGCTATGTTAGATCCAAAGGTTATAAAGGAAGTAAAACCAGCTCAAAGCTTTAAGGCAAAACTAAGACCATATCAATATACAGGCTTTAATTGGCTTTCTTACATGCAGAGCCTTGGCTTTGGTGCATGTCTAGCAGATGATATGGGACTTGGTAAAACTGTTCAGATTATTGCCTTCTTAGAAAAACTGAGAGTAGAAAAAGGAGGAAAGGCACTTTTAATCCTTCCTGCTTCACTAATAGGTAACTGGCAAAAGGAAACCGAAAAGTTTGCTCCAGAAATGCCAGTGGTTATACTCCATGGGAAAGAAGCCAGTGAAAGCCTAGCTCTAGAAGACGGCTTTTTATATATTACCACCTATGGTATGGCAGCTAGAATGGAAGAGCTAAAGGAGAAGCTTTGGGATATATTGATACTTGACGAAGCACAAGCAATTAAAAATCCTGGTACTAAGCAAACTAGAACTATTAAGCAGATCCAAGCGAAAACTAAAATAGCCATGACTGGTACACCTATTGAAAATAGGCTTTCAGATCTTTGGTCTTTGTTTGACTTTTTAGATCCAGGGTTACTTGGCACCACTAAGGAATTTACGAGCTTTGTAAAAGATATAAACCATAGCAGCAATGGTTATGCGAAGCTTAGAAATATGGTAAATCCATTCATTCTAAGAAGATTAAAAACAGATAAGACGGTTATATCTGACCTACCAGAAAAGGTTGAACTTAAAGAATATGCCACTTTGAGCAAAAAGCAAGTAGTACTTTACAATAAACTTGTAAAAGAGCTTGAGGCAAAACTTAATAATTCTGAAGGCATTGAGAGAAAAGGCCTAGTTTTAGCAAGCATAATGAAGTTCAAGCAGATATGCAATCATCCTGATCAATATTTAGGTTTAAAGGAATATAAAACAGATAATAGCGGAAAGTTTGAGCAGCTTAAAACTATTTGTGAAAACATCTATGAGAAGAGGGAAAGAGTACTTGTATTTACACAATTTAAAGAACTTACAGAACCTTTAGCAGACTTTTTAGAGACAATATTTAATAAAAAAGGTCTAGTACTTCATGGAGAAACCTCCGTAAAGAAAAGAAGTGAAATGGTAGAAAAGTTCAATGGTGAAGAATATATTCCTTACATGGTGCTATCACTAAAAGCAGGAGGAGTTGGACTAAACCTTACCTCAGCTAATCATGTAGTTCACTTTGATAGATGGTGGAATCCAGCCATAGAAAATCAAGCCACAGATAGAGCCTTCCGTATAGGTCAAACAAAGAACGTAATGGTACATAAATTTATAACCACTGGCTCCATAGAAGAAAAAATAGATCAGATGCTAGAAGAAAAGCAAAAACTAGCAGGAGACATAATAGGAGCCTCAGGCGAAAATTGGATTACAGAGCTAGACAACAAAGAATTAATGGAACTATTCAAACTAGGTGGTGGAAAATAGATGTGGTATTATAATCCTAATAAAAAAGTTTCAGCAGCAGAAAGCAAAGCAAAGGCAAAAAAAGCCCTAGAGAAGCTTAGTAAAGAAAATCCTGATATATCACCAGTAATTATAGAAGGAAAAAATATTGCAACTAAATGGTGGGGCAAGTCTTGGAATAAAAACCTAGAAAGCTATGCAGATTATATCAACAGAATATCTAGAGGAAGAACCTATGTAAAAAGCGGCTCAGTATTAGACTTAAAAATCATAGAAGGTAAAGCAGAAGCCATAGTCCAAGGCAGCGGCTCCAAGCCATATAAAGTTACAATAACAATAGATGCCTTAGATAAAGCAAAGTGGGAAAATATCCGTACCCTCTGCAACAAAAAGATAGACACCCTAGAAGCCCTACTAGCAGGCAGCTTCCCCAAGGAATTAGAGGAAATCTTCAGTGCTTCAAAAAATGGACTTTTCCCAAACCCAAAAGAAATACATTTCAGCTGTAGCTGCCCAGACTCCGCATGGATGTGTAAACACGTAGCTGCAGTATTATATGGAATTGGAAATAGACTAGACTCAGAACCTGTATTATTCTTCACATTGAGAAATATTGACTTCCAAGAACTACTTAAAAAATCTATGGAAGAAAAAATGCAAAATATGCTTAAGAATGCTGATAGGAAGAGCGAGAGAGTGATTGATGATGATGAGGTATTTGGGTTGTTTGGGGTTTAGATGGGGAGTGGATATGTTTCCTAATACGATGCACGTTGAGTGTGTTGTCTTGATGTCAAGGATTGAAAAATAAGGAGTGCTGAAAACACTGATAAATAAAGGATTTCCGAGGTTAGATGATTTTCTGCCTGTTGTTCGGCAGTTACTTTTAATGTCGAAAATCCTTATTTTTATTTGATGAGGAAACAAGTCGACCACAAAAATGTGCATAGGGTTGTGGAGACGGGATAGATAATTTCGTAGGGTTGTGGAGATAGGATAGATGATAGATAGGTCGAAATATCTGAAGTGATATAAATAATCTTCTAGAAAAAGAGTTGTAACTTTTAATGTTGTGCTGCGATTGTGCAGCATTTTTCATAAAATATCTTGACTTTTTGCAGCGGTAGTGTTATCCTCTTATAGAGGTGATAGTATGTCTGAGTTAGGCGATCGGTTGAAAGTGAGTCGCGAAAAAAGTGGATTGAGCCTAAAAAAGGTATATGAAATTACCGGTATAACAGACTCAAGACTTAGCAAGATGGAGCGAGGGCAAATTAATTGTTCTCCTGATGATTTAAAAAAACTCGCACAGTTATATAACATTCATTTGATTCCGCTTTATGTGTTAGCAGGTTACTTGAATGAAGGAGATATTAAAGAATATCAGTTTGTGTTTCAAGGTGTTTCTTCTCTTGATGACGAGGAAATGCAGCATATTCAAGCACAAATCGATTTTCTCAACAAAAAAAGGAAGGTTGATGAGATATGATTTTTAGGCTTGGAGAATTGTTTTGTGGGCCGGGTGGTATCGCTTGGGGAGCCACAAATGCAAATATAGATAATGATGATTTTGGAATTATACATCAATGGGCAAATGACTATGATGCGGATACCTGCGAGACTTATAGATTAAATATTTGTCCCGATGCACCTAATACCGTTTACCATGAGGATATTCGTAAACTTGATATGTCAAAACTTGCTCCAATTGATGCATTGGCGTTTGGTTTCCCTTGCAATGATTATAGTGTTGTTGGTGAACAAAAAGGTATGGATGGGGTATACGGTCCCTTATATTCATATGGCGTCAAGGCTTTAAAAATCTTTAAACCACAGTGGTTTTTAGCGGAGAATGTAGGCGGTCTTAGAAATGCAAATGATGGCAAGGCATTTACTAAGATTCTCAAGGAATTGAGAGAGGCTGGTTATACGATTACGCCTCATCTGTATAAGTTTGAGGAATATGGAATACCTCAGGCAAGACACCGTTTGATAATTGTTGGCATACGAAATGACATAAACACTGAATTTAAAGTTCCATCAACAGCACCTTATGCTGGAATTGATAATACTTGCAGAAATGCAATAGAAAATCCACCTATTCCAGAAGATGCATATAACAACGAATTGACTAAGCAATCGGCAACCGTCGTTAGAAGATTACAACACATTCTTCCAGGTCAGAATGCATTCACAGCTGATCTTCCAGAAGATTTACAGCTTAATATTACAGGTGCAAAAATAAGTCAAATATATAAGAGGCTCGATCCAACAAAGCCTTCCTACACGGTCACAGGAAGCGGTGGCGGAGGAACTCATATTTACCATTGGGAAGAGCCACGAGCATTGACTAATAGAGAGAGAGCAAGATTGCAGACTTTCCCTGATACTTATAGATTCGTGGGAAGTAAAGAGAGTGTACGCAAGCAAATTGGTATGGCAGTACCTAGCCAAGGAGCAAAAATTATTTTTGAAGCAATTTTGAAGTGCTTTGCTGGAATAGAATATGAGAGTATAGAACCAAGTATTAAAGAATAACAAAGCAGTTACTTTGTAGCAAAAGCAAAGTAACTGCTTTGTTTATACATGGAAATCCATAAAGTACTGCTCATCATCGATTTTGTAAAAGGTAACATCTGTTCTTCCATAGTTCAATAAATCTTGTTTCGTTACAAATGCACCATTTCCAAGGCCTAAACGGTTCCGGAAGTATTCTCCAAGTTGAGCATTGCTAAGAGGTGTTGTAATTGCCTTGTCGTTTTGTTGTTCGACCCTCAAAAGTAGCGTATGACCATCGTCTGTGACAACAGTAAAATGCTGTTTATCAAGAGGGAAGAAACCACTCCTTGCAATTTTTGCGGGAAGATGTATATAAGCTTGGTTTCGATTCCTTCCTTTACGTTGTCCCCAATTTAGACCAGACTTTTCACCAACATCACCCCTATTAGTAAGAAGAGATAGTGTTGTGGAAATAATGCCCTCTCCAGCTAAAGTAGTTACTGGCTTGTTTTCAGCATCTAAAATTTGATGTGTTGGACGGAGAAGGATATGGTCTTCCACTTCTGCATGGTTACAATATATGGTATTTGCTTCAACTTCCTCAAAGAACCTATATGCTTCTTCGGGATCACAACACTCCACGATTTCTTTTCGAGATGGAATAAATGCATTTTGCACAAAATCAGCAGAACCCGTATATGCCTGAAATGGCGATTCACCTTTTAGCCAAATGTATAAGTTTGCATGAACTGGAGGGTTTTCACAAACATAACTACAGGAAAAGTCTTCTACGGCATTTGGGTATGCCTTGCCATGGAGTTCCTTAAAGCCCTCGTGTATAGGAACACTTAACCCATCGTAAGGTACCATACCTATAAGCAATGAAATATTGATAGGGTGTATATTTTGCTCCTGAAGACTCTTAATTAGCCATGATGCCATATTAGGAGTAGCATATCCACTTAATATTAATAAAGAATCTGCTCCTTGAAGTGGAGGAGTAAATAAAATTCTTTGCGCTATATTATTAGTAAACATACATGATTGCCCTCCTATGCTTCTGTATTATCTTCACACACATCATAATACATTGTATCGTGAGGAAGTTTAATATTCGGCACCCAGAGAGCTTTTCCACCCCATCCCTTAGTTCCAGTTACTTGATACATGGTAAGGACGACTTTATTGAGAAAAGTGCCACCAAGTTTCCAGTCATTTGGAGACAACAACGCACCTGTGCCTTGTGCTACATTCCTTTCTCTTCTAACTATCAAAATACCTTGCCCCGCAGGTTGTTCTGAAAGAAGTGTGTCAATGATTGAAAGGAATGCATCTATCTTGAAATCTGGGCTGGCAATAATATGGGACAATATTTTCTTAATAAGTCTCAAATTTACTTGATAATAAGGTTCATCATCATGGAAAGTCTCCAATAGCTTTGATATATCCTCTATAGAGTCATTATCTGGATAGAATGGATAATAGTTTGTTCCGCCTGAGAGAATATTTACTCGTTTATTATCAAGAACATTCTTTCTGGTTGGATTCAATCCAACTGGATAATAAATTTTTATATTATCGATTCCCTGCTCTACTTGAGCGATGATAGCATTGTTAGTAGCGTTAATATCCGCAAATAATTTATAGAGCTGTTCGTCTATAAATATCTTCATCATGCCAGGGTCTCTGTCATAACCAAACATTCGGCTATGTTGCCACATAGTGTCAGCTTGAGGCTTTTTACTTGTTCTTGTATAGTAAATTGTCTGTAGACCCGGAAAAGTAACACCTCGCCCTAGAGTATTTCCACCTATAATAAAATTACAGCCTGTTGCATATTCCGGACTTTCAACATCTGTCTTACCATTCATAACTAGAATTTTTATGCTTTTGTTTTCCATCAAGCTCTTAGCAGTTTTATAGATAACATCGAATGAAAGTTTTTCGCTTTTTGGTGTTAGTATAATATTGTAGACACAGAAAGCCGAACACTTTAAAATAAAGAAAGAGAAGGAAGTGTTAAAGTGTCAAGAGGCCAAAAACAATATACGGAAGAATTCAAAAATACAATAGTAGAGCTTTATAATGCTGGAAAGAGCTTAGCAGAGTTAAGCAGTGAATATGCCCTATCAAAATCCACAATAACTGGATGGATAAAGAAGAATAAACCTATAGCTGTTGATAAAGGTACAACTATAACTGCAGCAGATTATCAGGCTTTAATAAAAAAGAATAAGCAACTTGAAGAAGAGAATGAAATATTAAAAAAAGCCATGGGCATATTCGCAAGGAAGTAACTACTGTATTTGAGTTCATAACTAACAACCAAAAATATCATGATATTAAGCTTATGTGCAAGGTTTTAAAGGTGTCTAGGAGCTCATATTATAAACATTTACATAAAAAGCCTAGCAATAGAGCAATAGAAAATTCAAAAATAGAAGAAAAGATTATAAATATCCACAAAGAGAGCAAAAATCGTTACGGGGCAGTTAAGATAAACGAAGCTTTAAAATCCTCAGGGATAACTATAAGTCTAAAGAAAACCCAACGATTAATGAAGAAACTGGGGATAAAATCTATAATAGTAAAAAAGTTCAGACCAACTTCATCTAAAAACAAAATAGAAACACAAGAAAACGTTTTAAAAAGAGATTTCAATGCAACCACAATTAACGAAAAATGGGTAACAGACATTACCTATATCCACACAATTAAGGATGGTTGGTGCTATTTAGCGTCAGTTATGGACTTATATAGTAGAAAAATAATTGGCTATGCCATGTCTAAATTTATTGATACCGACCTTGCTTTGCAAGCGTTGAAAAATGCAATTAAGTTGCAAAAGCCAACCAAGCCATTGATCCTTCATAGCGATTTAGGCTGTCAATATACAAGCTCTGCTTTTAAAGAATATATCAGTAGCACTAAATTAATTACTCATTCTTTTAGTGGTAAAGGCTGTCCCTATGATAATGCTTGTATTGAGTCCTTTCATGCTTCTTTAAAAAAAGAAGAAGTTCACCTTGTTAAGTATTTTGATTATGATGCTGCAAGACTTGCTATATTTGAGTATATAGAAGCTTGGTATAACAGAAAAAGGATACATAGTAGTATTGGCTATTTAACCCCGCAAAAATGTGAAGATTTAGCTAGAAAAATTGCGTAAAAAGTTCAACTTTTTGTGTCTAATATATTGACATAGATCCATTTGTCGGGATCTAAAGCATCGTAATGGGTCTGTAATTCGGTGATGAATTCATCACTGATATGTTCAATACACCAATTTAGTTCTTTTATGACGTCATTAGCAAAACGCTGGTGGACTGCTTGACGTACACTCGGATGTATAAGACAATTTGACACTTTGCCGTTGGATGCTAAAATTTGAGCTGAAACAGCAAGATGGCGTAAAACAACACTTCGTGTCGGTCGTTTGATTGCTTCGAGAAAATCGATACATTCTGGTTTACCACTTGTCGGAAAGAAAAAGTCTCCACCTAAATAGGCATCGCCAGGATGAAAGTAGTATGTAAAATATGGATGCCAACCTGAAGCAAGAGTCTGTAATAAGATTGCCTGAGGAGTACCTGTAACCTGCAGATAAAGGCTACTGGATGCACCATTCTTTATAGAATCTAAATATCTATTAATCGATGACTGACTATTGCGGTTTACTAATGTATTCAAGGAAGCGGCATCCGCTTCATCATCAACAATGAATAGAGGATTTCCTTTCATAAAGCCTGTGGAATTGAATACATTTGCCCAAAGTCTTAACATTCTTGCATTTTTTTTTAAAACGACAATTGCTGGTTTAACAAGGCTATTCTCAATAAACAATCCTGAGTCGTTTTCGCCACAAATACAGAAACCTTCTAAATCATCTCTGACTCGATCCAAGGTTTGTTGTTGCAAAACAACGTTGTCTGTTGTGAGTAAGATGAATGCAGGAAAGCCTAAATCGGCAGCTTTACTCATTACGCCAAACATTTGACCTGTTTTTCCAGATTGTACATTTCCAAACAACAGACCAATCTCATGACTTGTGAATGAAAAATTGCGAATATGCTGATTGCCAATATCTTCAGCAGTTTTTGAAATAGATTCCGCCAATTTCTCGTTACCGCGGTCTTTTATTTTTTGTAGGTATGTCTTTAAGTATTGCATAGTCGCACCTCTCATTCGTTAATTGTCGTTTCAAATGATAATACCCATACATCAAGCTCAGATCCGTCTTCGTCTAATGCTTTCTGATCCGTTTTAGAAAGCACAAGACTGTTGCAACCATATGCTTGCAACATTTCTTTTGTAATCATTCCTTTACGGTCAGTATCGGCTTGGGTATCATTCACTGGTATTACTAGCCCTGCTGCTGCAAGTCTACCTTTAATCCAACGACCAAGAATAAGTTCATCCCCAACAGCACTGAATTGCTTATTGCCATCACTTGTAGTATGAGCCTTAAACCAATAACCATCATCGGTAACAACAAAGAAAGGCTTGTTTTTTTCAGGGTAGCCTTCGGAGCGAGTTATCTCTTTGCTAACGGTCAACTGAGTCTCATACCAATCACGGGATTTTCTTTTGCTTCGTGGTGCGGCATAGCTAACATTAATATTTGATTTCGTGAAGTGTTTACCGTCATCCATGTGTCGTTCATCGTGAGCAGGAACTTTTAACGGTAGCACAAATGAAATACTTGTTTTATGTTGTACATATAGCTGTACACCAGTTTGGGGGATTTGTGTTACCGTATCGATGCCACTAAGAGAGGTGTTAACTTCTCTGATTATTGGCATTCCTGTTATATTGGCAATATTATCTGAGCAGTTCTGCGCTTTTAGTCTCTCTATAAAATCTGCAATTTCTCTGCATTCAGTAGCATCATCGGTAATCGATGAGATTTCATACTGTCGGCGGTTATTGGCATCTAATTTGATTACACCTAAGTTTGCAGAACCAATAATAGCTGAGAAAGGCTGTCCATCTTTATAGAAGCAGTATACTTTGCCGTGGTATTTAAATGCTTTTACAATCTTGATTTCGCCTATGCCGGCCTCTATCCATCTCTTGTTTATTGCAAGAGCAGTATTGTATGATCCTTCTGGCATTCCTTCAATGAAGTACATACCAATGGTAAGGCATATATTGGATAGATTGTGCTCCTTGACTAAATAGTCAAGTTCTTCCAAAGCGGCACGAGAGATATATCCAACCGCAATTTCAACTCGGTCTGACTTTGCGATTTGTTCGTTAAAGCAGTCAATAATTGTTTCTTGACCCTGTAATGTAGCAAGGGGCAGGATGTTTGAATACAACAGTTTCATTCGATTACTCCTTTACGTTTGATGTGGTACTTCCGTCTTTTACAATTTCCATAATATCAGCAATATCGCAATCTAAAGCCTCACATATACGGAGCAGGACATCGGTTGTAATATTTGTACCTTTTCCGAGTTTGGCAATAGATGCTGAACTTACACCGCTTATTTTCTTGAGTTCCTGTTTGTTCATGTTCTTGTCTATAAGCAATTTCCAAAGTTTATTATAACTAATATACAATCGTATGGCCTCCTTAGTGTATATTTGCATGAGAATTACGATTTTGTTTCGCCCCACGAGTATCCAAATAATTCATCACCATTACTATTCAAATGTAAAACGGATGTTTCGTTCAAAATCTTACTTGTTTCCTCGGAGTACGCTTCATCTTTGTCGAAAGCAATGAATATTTGCTTATCAAATTCCTTGTACAACTTTATGATATTCGATATTGGCTCATCGGCAATATTTTTGAAGATGAGCGAGTCATGAGCTATAGCCGGAAGCGGTGTTAATTTAAGAATGCTTAAATCAAAGACAATTAAGCTTTTGTAAGAAGTTCCAGTACCACTATCATCCGGTGTCCAGAATATGTATTTGCTTCCATCAACAAGATCAATTACAGGTGCTTTCCTTTTTCCTCCGTAAATAACATCATTAAAGCGTACCATCTGTTCATTGATGGCGGTTTCAATGTAACGCAATTCTGTTTCTTGAGCTTGAGATAAACTCTCCTTTGCTGTTTTTACATCTGCAACAAATACTTTTGTGTCGTTGTAGGCTTTGTTTTGAGCTTCCAATCCAGAAATTTTTCGTTGTAGTTCGGTGTAATTATCTAAAAAGGATTTTGGAACTTTGGATGGAATCCCTAATGCACGTTGTTCGTCTTCTAGGGAAGATATTTCTTTGCTTAAAGAGTCAATGAGTAATTTAAGTCTCTGAGATTCTTCGTCTAATTCATTACTCAGGATGTTCTGCATTTTTCCATGAAAGCTTTCGACTTCAGATATTTTACGCATATTTGCATTTGGAAAAAACTGTGCCAGTTCTGCTAGATCTGCAACTGATTGAGTGAATCCACCGCTAATACTAACATTAACAATTTCTAATTGAGATTTTAGCCGACTGCGCTGTCTTTTAAGTGCAGTAATTTTCCCTTTAATTTCAGCGGCCTCATCAGCCTGCGCTAAATCATCGGAAGCCAATTTTCGATCTGTTTGCTCTATGAGCTTAGATAACTCATTTTTTAATTGCTGAATTGCAGCTTCATTTTTCTTATACTGTGTTTGTGTGGTTATTGAAAACGGCACAAGTTCCAACTTTCGAGCTTTATTAAAGGTTTTCTTTATTTCTTCTTTATTAGATAAAGCAGACTTGTACTCTTCAATTTTCCAATATACATTAAAGAGCTTTTCCAATGCTGTTATAGCAACTTCGGCTTTTTCCCCATGATAAGAGTCCAGTGGTCGTGTACTTGAGTGGTTGTCCTTTCCATATATTCTTAGGTAGCGACCAATGATATCGCGGAAAGTCGTGTAAGGTAAATTAATCTTATAAGATTCAAAGAGGAAATCTTTGAATTTATCGAGACGAATCGTTTCCTGCGTATTATATGATGAATCACAAATATTAATATCGTTGAAGTTAACGATATCTCTAGAAAAATAATACTTTGTATCATTAAATTCAAAAGCGAACTTAATAAGATGATTTCCAAGATGGTGCGCGGCATCGGAATCTTTATATGTGTCTCCACCAAAAGCGTAATCAATGATTAGCATAAAAGTAGATTTTCCGATAGAGTTGTCGGCAGATTTCCCGCCGAGAACGGTGTTTAAGCCACTATGGAAACGTATGGCCGGTCGAGGCTGACCATGTGACATAAATCTATCGCATTTAATTTCAAACAGCATGGCATAATACCTCCCGTTCTTCGTCATAGAATATTTTATTGAGTGCAAAAAGTGCATCTAATATCTCTATATATTCATTAATACTTGAAACCTGTTTTTGCATTTTTACATAGAGTGCTCCCACTGTGTGTGGTTCTTTTTCTAATGCTCTCAGCACGATTGGAAACTTTGATATAATGCTTTCATTGTAGCTAAAAAGTTTATTCGGTAATTGCATCGAATACCTCACATTTCTGGATAAAGTACGATATTACAATTTCGCATAAGTCCTTGCGATCATTGGTATTTGAGGCAAGCCATTCTACTAAGGCCTCAAATATTTCAGGTTGTGTAAGTCCTTTATCTCTTAAATTAATGTAGTTCATTTTTACTTGCATACAAAATGGGTCAAAACGTAGTTTGCGTTCTTTACTTAATTGCTGAAAAATCCCATGAACAGCAGGATAGTATTCAGTAACATACGCTTTAGCTTTTATGTAAAGGGATCTATTTTCTGGTAAAATCTTTTCACGGAGACTCACGGGTTCATAACTTAATGGAATCAACTTCATCATTGGGGTATCGGAAATTTTTCTAAGAACTCTCTCAACACCCTCCTCAACCTTTGTGTTTGCTAAAACTTCTATAGTCTCTGCTTCACTTATTAAATGCCTCTTGATAATCTCCATACGGTTCATCTGTTCATCATCTTTTGCGAGGAGATATCTTTTACTACAGTCTGGGCAAAGGGCGATTAGATTTGCAAAGGAATCTGGAGGTAGGTTGGGATTGATCTGCGTAATTTCATAGTTCATGTCGGTTTGACCATTTGCATTGATATATAATGGACGGCAACAGTTATCGTTTGGGCATAAACCCTTTGACTCTACTAATAGCCGAGTTCCATATCTTTGTTTTATTATATCTGACAACGCACAAGCACCACTCTCAATTTCTATGAGGGTGGTCTTTTTGTTTTTCTTTATATTTGCTGCATTAAAAAGGATCTTCTTGAACATATCGGCACAAACCTCTGCCGTGTTATAGAGGTTAATGTCTGGTATATACGCAATTAAAGCATTGCAAAGATTGGAGATTGTACCTTCAGGTAATCCGTTAATGTAGCTCACAAATACCTCAGGCTCGATGTATTTATTTATGTCTTTGGCAATTCCGTCTATTGAACGTGTTCCGTTGAAATAAGACTTAAACGCAGGTAGCGTACGATTTTCTACCTTATTATCTACATCAGCTGGGTAATCCACGATGTTTAGAAATAATTCCTGCGTGAATTCATCAGTGTTCTTACCGTCTGCCAATATCGAGTAAAGAATATTTGCAAAATCACTAAACTTCAAT
Organism: Clostridium manihotivorum; assembly: GCF_004015185.1. Classification (GTDB taxonomy): domain Bacteria; phylum Bacillota; class Clostridia; order Clostridiales; family Clostridiaceae; genus Clostridium_AR; species Clostridium_AR manihotivorum. The sequence goes on from NZ_CP025746.1 coordinate 3,100,851, forward strand.
TCCCTAACCTCCAATCACTTTTGTATCCGAGCGTATCCGTGAGTACCCATGCGTGTGAGTTGAAATTTAAAAACCTTCTATAATTTAAACATAAGTAAATAGGGACATGCCCCTAGAGATGGCTAATATATCCATTATATCACAATTTTCGCAAATATCAATTAAATATTTGCGAACAGCGATATTTTGATTGCGATATAAGACATTACATTTTAGTGTGATAGAAATCAAAAAAATATCAAATGCCTGATTTGCAATAAGGCAAAGGATACATATTGTTTCGTTCCAGTCCGCAAGGACTGTGGCGCTACAATAGAAGTACCCTCCCCTTATTGCGCTCATTTTCAGGATAAAAGGGTCTGTGTACTTCAAAGCACAGACCTTTTTGTATGTATCCTTTGCCGCCAATGCAGTCCGGCGGAAAGGATGCACAATGAAAATTAGAATTCTGTACGACAACAAACCTACCTATCTGGAGGTACCAGACGAGGACTGCACTGTAATGATTGATGCTGATTATGAGGACAGGCTATCTTCTGCTGAAGATAAAGAAACTGTCACTCGACGCTCTGCCCAAGAAATTATAGATGAGCGGTTCAACAAGCCTGAATATAACAACTGGCATAAATTTGACAGACACAGGGGTATGCCAAAGAAACCATTCCGCAAGGATGCCGAAGCCGAAGATGAATCTGATCATATGGATTATTTTCCTGACAACTCAGATGAAGAGACTCGAGAGAAACAAGAAGAGTATGAATATGTCTGTGACATTATTCGCAAGGCACTAAAGGAAAAACAAGCGGAGCTACTAATAGCTATTGTCTTGGACGGGGTTTCGGTATCAGAGTATGCAAAGCGGGAGGGTGTTACAGTCAGTGCCATCTCACATCGAATGGAAACAGCAATGAAAAATTTCAAAAAAGTTTTTCCGAAATCCTCAACTTACCCCTCTTCCCAAGGCTAATAGGTAGAGGGCAGTACATAAACGCTCTCGGAAAGAGGTGAACGAAATGAAACACAATTTGAAAATAAGTGTTTCAAAGCATCCACAGTCTGGCGGGATTGTTTCCTGTCGTAATGTCACCATAAGGGAGCGTTTCCTTCGTTTCTTACTTGGTGATAAGCAGAAACTGACTATCCTTGTTCCAGGTGATACCGTACAGGAACTCGCTATCTGTGAGATTAAGGAGGGAGGGATAAGTCATGAGCAAAATCAAGTTACTCCTTGATGTGGTTTCAGATATGCGTTCTTTGGCAGACAGCATACAGGCGGTTGCAGATGCAATGGCGGGCAATGAACCTTTCGAAACAGAAGAACCGACAAAAGCTGTAAAAGAGAGTGAGCCAGAGAAAAAGGAAATCACATTGGAGGAAGTCAGAGCCAAACTCGCTGAAAAGAGTCAAGCCGGTCTTACTGCTGAAGTGAGAGAAATTATTAAAAAATATGGCAGCTCTAAACTAAGCGAAATTAACCCGGAACATTATGCAGATGTTTTGAAGGATGCGGAGGTACTCGGCAATGGGTAAACACGCAGTACTTTCTGCATCCGGGGCGCATAGGTGGCTACATTGCCTTCCATCTGCAAGACTGGAGTTGGAGTTTGCAAATAATGAATCCGGTGCAGCAGCCGAAGGCACCGCCGCCCATGCTCTTTGTGAACATAAACTTAAAAAAGCGCTTCACATGAGAAGTAAGCGTCCAATCTCTGATTATAACACTGATGAGATGGAAGAACACAGCGATGCCTATGTGGAATTTGTGATGGAGCAGCTTGAAGTGGCAAAGCAAAGCTGCAAGGACCCGTTGATACTTATTGAACAGCGCCTTGATTATTCTTGCTATGTACCAGACGGTTTTGGAACCGGTGACTGCATTATCATTGGGGACAAGAAACTTCATATTATTGATATGAAATACGGAATGGGGATTATTGTAAATGCAATTGAAAACCCACAGATGAAACTGTACGCACTTGGTGCTTTGGAAATCTACGATAGTCTGTATGATATTGAGGAGGTTTCCATGACCATATTTCAGCCACGCAGAGAAAATGTCAGCACATGGACTATTTCGGTAAAGGAATTAAAAGACTGGGCAGAAAATGAACTAAAACCAAAGGCATCAATGGCCTATGAAGGTGAAGGTGAATATCTTCCAGGTGAGTGGTGTACTTTCTGCCGAGCTGCTGTTAAATGCCGTGCAAGAGCGGAAGAAAAGCTGAAACTGGCACAGTCGGAGTTTAAATTACCACCTCTACTTACGTACGCTGAAATTGAGGAAGTCCTTGCTAAATTGACAGACCTTACGAAGTGGGCAAACGAAATCATTTCTTATGCCACGGATGCTGCAGTCAATCACGGTAAAGAGTGGCATGGGTTTAAGATTGTTGAGGGTAGGTCTGTCCGTAAATATAGAGATGAAGATGCTGTGGCTGAAGCAGCCAAGGCAAATGGCTATAAGGATATCTACCGTCAGAGTCTCATTACATTAACAGAAATGCAGAAGTTGATGGGTAAGGCAAAATTTGAGGAAATTCTCGGTGGCCTCATACATAAACCACCGGGCAAACCGACGCTAGTCCCACTTTCAGATAAGCGTCCGGTTATGAATGTATCAAACGTAATAAACGAATTTAACGAAATAACGGAGGTATTGGAATATGAATAATCAAAACAGAACTAAGGTTGTTACAAGTGTAAATACACGGCTAAGCTACTTTCACGGCTGGGAACCGGTATCCATCAATGGCGGAGCGGAAAAGTACAGCGTTTCAGTACTGATTCCCAAGACAGATAAGGAAACCATCAATGCAATTAATGCAGCAGTAGATGCAGCTATTGAAGAGGGCATTGCAAAGTTTGGAGGTAAGAAACCGAATAAGGCTGCCATCAAGTTGCCGCTTAGGGATGGGGACGTGGAGCGTGACGACGAGGCTTACAAAGGTCATTATTTCGTAAATGCCAACAGCAATACTCCACCTCAGATTGTAGACAAAGCGGTCAGACCTATTCTAGATCGTAATGAGGTGTACAGCGGTTGCTATGCAAGAGTATCCCTTAATTTCTATGCTTTCAACTCAAATGGCAATAAGGGTGTGGCCTGTGGACTTGGCAATATCCAGAAGGTAAGGGACGGAGAGCCTTTAGGTGGCAGAACCAATGCTGCGGATGATTTCACCACTGTTGAAGATGATGATTTCCTGGCATAACAGATAAAAAATTAGACAGACGAGGTGGCGGAGGAAGTTCTTCTGCCACTTTGTTTGTATTCAAAAGGACGGTAATATATGAATTCTATTTCTATTGACATAGAGACGTTTTCGAGTGTCAATCTTCAAAAATGCGGAGTTTACCGTTATGTCGAGAGTGATGATTTTGAAATTCTGCTGTTTGGCTATTCCGCTGACAATGGTGAAGTGCAGATTGTTGATCTTGCCTGTGGAGAGGAAATCCCGGAGGAGATTATTAATGCCCTCATGGATAATTCCGTAACCAAGTGGGCTTTTAATGCAATGTTCGAGCGTGTTTGTATATCGAAATGGCTTAATCTTTCAGAATATCTTGACCCCGTATCATGGAAGTGCTCCATGATATGGTCGGCATATATGGGACTTCCTCTTTCTCTAGAAGGTGTCGGTGCTGTTTTAGGATTGGAAAAACAAAAGCTAACTGAGGGTAAAGACTTAATCAAATACTTTTGTACACCTTGCTCTCCCACAAAATCAAATGGGGGTCGAGTAGGAAATCTGCCGGAACATGATCAGGATAAATGGGAGCGTTTTAAAGCCTATAACCTTCGTGACGTGGAAGCCGAGATGTCTATAAAGCAGAGATTATCCAAGTTTCAGATGCCAGAGAATATATGGGCGGAATATCATCTTGACCAGGAAATCAATGATCGTGGCATTGCCATTGATATGACCTTTGTCAAACAGGCTGTCGCAATAGATGAACATACCCGTGAAAAGCTAACTGCTCTTATGCAGGACATGACTAATCTAGAGAATCCAAACTCGGTGCAACAAATGAAAGGTTGGCTTTCAGAGAATGGGTTAGAAACAGATACCCTTGGTAAAAAAGCAGTTTCAAAGATGTTAAAGACAGCACCTGAACCACTAGGCACTGTTTTGGAGCTTCGTCAGCAGCTTGCTAAATCATCTGTGAAGAAATACACAGCAATGGAAAATGCGGTATGCCATGACGGTCGTGCTAGAGGGATGTTTCAATTTTACGGAGCTAATAGAACAGGCAGGTTTTCTGGGCGGCTGATTCAATTGCAGAACCTCCCTCAAAACCATATGCCTGATTTGGAACAGGCCCGTGCTTTAGTTCGTAGTGGAAACTTTGATGCCCTCACTCTGCTCTATGATTCCGTACCTGAGGTCTTATCGGAACTTATCCGTACTGCTTTTATACCCCGTGATGGAATGAAGTTTATCGTTGCAGACTTCTCAGCGATTGAGGCTCGTGTCATTGCCTGGCTTGCAGGTGAGAAATGGAGAACAGAGGTATTCCAAAAGGGTGGTGACATCTACTGTGCCAGTGCCTCTCAGATGTTTAATGTACCTGTTGAAAAACACGGTGTGAACGGGCATCTTCGTCAAAAAGGCAAAATAGCCGAACTTGCACTCGGCTATGGTGGGTCTGTTGGAGCATTAAAATCGATGGGTGCTTTAGAGATGGGAATTGAAGAAGAAGAACTTCAGCCTCTTGTAAATGCTTGGAGACAGTCCAACCCCAATATCACAAAACTTTGGTGGGATGTTGACCGTGCGGTAAAAACCTGTGTTAAGCAGAAAACTCCCACAGAGACACACGGCATTCAATTTATATATCAAAGTGGAATGCTCTTTATTGTTCTTCCTTCCGGTAGACGGCTTGCCTATGTAAAACCTCGTATGGGAGAGAATGTTTTTGGCGGTGAGTCGGTTACTTATGAAGGTGTCGGCGGAACGAAAAAATGGGAAAGAATCGAAAGCTACGGACCCAAATTTGTAGAGAATATTGTTCAGGCAATCAGCCGTGACATTTTGTGCTACGCCATGCAGACATTAAAGAATTGTTCTATTGTGGCTCATGTACATGATGAAATTATTATCGAAGCAGATATGAGAATGTCACTTCCTACCGTTTGTGAACAGATGGGACGAACACCAAGCTGGGCAAAAGGTCTGTTACTTAGTGCCGATGGCTATGAGTGTCAGTTTTATCAAAAAGATTAAATTAATTTTTCAAAATCCTCAACATTCATTACCTCCTGTGGCTATTAGGTAGAGGAACTTTCCTCTGACTAAATTACAGGAGGTAATTCGTATGGACGAATTAGTAAGAATCAACTATGAAAATCATCGACCAACCGTACTCGGTCGTGATTTACATGAAGCCTTGGAAGTCAAGACAGCGTATAAGGACTGGTTTCCAAGAATGTGTGAGTATGGATTTGAGGAAGGGTCAGACTTTAGCTCATTTTTGAGCGAAAGTACTGGAGGCAGACCAAGCGTAGATCATCAGCTTACCATCGACATGGCAAAAGAGCTATGCATGATACAGCGTACTCCAAAAGGAAAGCAGTGCCGCCAATACTTCCTTGATATTGAGAGGAAGTGGAATTCACCAGAGGCAATCATGGCAAGGGCACTACAGTTAGCCAATCAACAGCTAACTCAAATAAGACATCAAAATAAACTGCTTGAAGGTACGATTGCTGTTCAGAATCAACAGATTACAGAAATGAAACCGAAGGTGTCCTATTATGATGTGGTTCTAAATTGTAAAGACCTTATTTCAACATCGGCAATTGCTAAGGACTATGGCAAGTCTGCTATATGGATGAACCGTTATCTTCATGATAAAGGTATCCAGTTCAAGCAGGGTGACATCTGGCTTTTATATCAGAAGTATGCGGAGAAAGGCTACACCAGTACCAAAACACATAGCTACCTTGGCAGTAACGGAGAACAACATACAAAGGTTCATACTTACTGGACACAAAAAGGCAGACTCTTCATTTATGAACTTATGAAGGCAGACGGTATCTTACCACAGATAGAAATGGAGGGTGCGTAATGGGAATCAACAAATTCAATCCTGAGGGTTACCATGACCCAACTCCTCATGAAGCACTGACCAACATAATGAGAAAGGAAAAGGCAGATAAAAAATCTGCCTTTAAGCCGCTTGTATATATTTGTTCTCCCTATTCCGGTGATATAGAAGGGAACGTTAAAAAGGCTCGTAGCTTTTGTAGATTTGCCTTGGAGCAAAATTGCATACCAATTGCACCGCACCTTATGTTTCCGCAGTTTATGGATGATGAAAACCTAAATGAACGGGAACTTGCAATTTTCATGGATATCGTGCTCATGGGAAAGTGCTCTGAGGTATGGGTGCTTGGGAACATCATCTCAAGCGGTATGGCAAGGGAGATTGAAGTAGCTAAAAAACGCAGACAGACGGTCAGATATTTTAATCCGGAGTATAAGGAGGTCGAAAGTCTATGAAAATTGCAGTGGGCAACAGCCGGATGGATAAAAAGTGGAAAAACAGTGATGTTTCATGGGAGGGTTTTTGCTCCCGTGTAAAAACGACACAACGTACCACGGAAACGGTAGAGGAATATCGGAAACTTAAAAAAGGGCAACAAGATGGTATCAAGGATGTAGGTGGCTTTGTAGGAGGGCATCTAAAAGAAGGAAGGCGAAAGAAGGGTAATGTTCTATGCCGCTCTTTGCTTACCCTCGATATGGACTACGGTAAGCCAGATATCTGGGAGCAAATATCAATGCTTTTCGATTTTAAATGCTGCGTCTACTCCACCCATAAACACACACCAGAAAATCCAAGACTTAGGCTTATTATTCCACTTGCTCGTGAAATCAGCGAAGAAGAATATGCAGCCGTTGGACGTATGGTGGCAAAAGAAATCGGTATTGACCTTTTCGATGACACGACATATGAAGCGCACCGCCTTATGTATTGGCCATCCACATCATCAAACGGTGAATTTGTCTATGAAGAGCAGGATGGAGCATTACTTGACCCTGATATTTATCTTTCAAAATATGAAAACTGGCATGATACGTCAACTTGGCCAGTATCAAGCAGGCAGTCTGAAGTCATTAATCGCAGTCTTAAAGAGCAAGCAGATCCGCTTTTAAAGGAAGGTGTAGTAGGAACATTCTGTCGCGCCTATTCCGTTTGTGAAGCGATAGAGAAATTCTTAGGTGCAGTTTATGCCCCATCTGCAATGGAAGGACGCTATGATTATATCCCGGCTGACAGTAGTGCAGGTGTAATTATCTATGATGATAAATTCGCATACAGCCATCATGCCACCGATCCGGCAAGCGGTCTACTCTTAAATGCTTTTGACCTCGTTCGTATTCATAAATTCGGTTCTTTAGATGATAAGGTCTCCACTACTACGGCTCCCGGTAGGATGCCGTCTTTTGTAGCAATGTGCGAGTTTGCTATAAAAGACGATGCAGTGAAAGCTGAGTTTGCCAAAGAAAGACAGGCTCAAGCTGAAGAGGAGTTTAGCGATGAAGATTGGCAGACGGGATTGGAACTGGATAAGCAAGGTCGAATAAAAGACACACTGGACAACATTGTCCTAATTATTCGGCATGATGGGAATTTACAACATATAGCTTTCAACTGCCACCGTGATGGCATTGATGCCAAAGGTGGTTTGCCTTGGGAACAGATTAAGGCTGGCTGGAATGATTCAGATAACGCATTACTTAAAGTGTACTTAAGCAGTATGTATGGAGTTTATTCTCCTACTAAGACCAAGGATGCAGTGGTAGCTGTAGCTACGGAGAGAGCCTACCATCCTATTAAGGAGTATCTGAACTCCCTGCCAAAATGGGATGGTATCAATCGGGTGGAAAACCTACTTATTGAATATTTCGGTGCAACGGATAATTCCTATACAAAAGCAATTATTCGTAAAACAATGGTTGCAGCGGTAGCCCGTATTTATAGACCAGGTACAAAATTTGACAGTGTCCTTATCTTAAACGGACCCCAGGGCATCGGCAAGTCTACCTTTTTCGCCAAACTTGCTGGAGATTGGTTTTCAGACAGTTTGACCATTACAGACATGAAGGATAAAGCAGGTCCTGAAAAATTGCAGGGATATTGGATGTTGGAACTGGGTGAGCTTGCCGGAATGCGTAAGACCGATGTGGAGGTTGTTAAGTCTTTTATCTCTAGGACTGATGATAAGTACCGTGCAAGTTATGGAGTCAATGTAGAAAGCCATCCCCGTCAATGTGTGATTGTGGGTTCTACAAATGCAGAAAGCGGATTTCTTCGGGACATTACGGGCAACCGCAGATTCTGGCCAGTCCGCATTAGTGGTAACAGTAAAAAGAAAGCTTGGCAGATGACAAAAGAGGAAGTTCAGCAGATCTGGGCAGAGACACTGGTGCTTTATGAGAAGGGTGAAAAACTCTACCTTGAAGGTGATGATGTACATTTAGCAACCAGTGAACAGGCTGATGCAATGGAAACCGACGAACGTGAAGGACTGGTTCGTACCTATCTGGATACCCTTTTGCCAGATGATTGGGATGCCATGTCTTTGTATGAGCGTAGAAATTTCCTTGGCGGTAGCGAGTTTGGGGGCGGCACCCGTGTTGGAACAGTAAAAAGAACCCTTGTCTGCAACATGGAGATTTGGTGTGAGTGTTTCGGTAAAGAGGCATCAATGCTAAAGCCTTCAGACTCCTATGCCATCGGTGCCATTATGAGAAAAATCAGTGAGTGGAACAAGTACACCGGGAACAAGAATGGTGTAGTGACGTTTCCTGTCTACGGAAAGCAGCGAGCTTATTCCCGAAATGAGGAACAGAGCTAAAGTTGTACCATACTTTGTTCCCAGACTTGTTCACTCGCAAATATAGATAAAACAATAAAGAATGACGGTTTGGAACAAGTGGAACAAGAAATTACCTTTATATATAAAAGATGATAAAAAGAAGAGTGTAAGCCTGTGCATACGTATATACACGCGCGTATAGGAAAAATCGGTCAAAGTTGTTTTCTTGTTCCGAGCCTTTATATAGGAGGAATTTATGCTTGAAAAAGTTATCGAAAAGAAACTGGTGGCGGCGGTAAAAAAGATGGGAGGTATTGCGGCGAAGTTTGTTAGTCCTGGTTTAGATGGAATGCCAGATCGCCTGGTACTTTTGCCAAAGGGGAAGATGGCATTTGTGGAATTAAAGGCTCCCGGTAAGAAACCCCGCCCGCTACAGCTTAGAAGAATAAAGCAATTACAAAAGTTGGGGTTTGCCTGCTATGTAATTGACAATGATGATCAGATTGGAGGGATACTCGATGAAATACAATCCTCATAAATATCAGACCTACGCGACCAACTTCATTTTAGAGCATCCCATAGCTGCAGTATTCTTAGAGATGGGTCTTGGGAAAAGCGTGATTACACTTACTGCTATATTTGACTTGTGCCTTGATAGTTTTGAAGTTGGAAAGGTTCTGGTCATTGCCCCACTCCGGGTAGCAAGGGATACTTGGCCAGCTGAGATAAATAAGTGGGAGCATCTAAAAGGACTGAAATTTTCAGTGGTAATCGGTACAGAGCAAGAGCGTCTTTCAGCACTTAGGAAACCTGCAAGTGTCTATCTTATAAATAGAGAAAATGTAGACTGGTTGGTAAACAAAAGCGATGTTCCCTTTACTTTCGATATGGTGGTCATTGATGAGCTGTCATCCTTTAAGTCCTACAGTGCAAAAAGGTTCAAAAGCTTACTAAAAGTCAGACCAAGGGCAAAACGTATTGTGGGTCTTACGGGTACACCATCAAGTAACGGTTTAATGGATTTGTGGGCAGAGTTTCGTATTCTCGACATGGGTAAAAGACTCGGCAGGTACATAACTCACTACCGCAATTCTTTCTTTACTCCGGATAAACGTAATCAGCAGATTGTGTTTTCATATAAACCGTTACCCGGGGCAGAGGACGCAATATATCGGCTCATTTCGGATATCACCATTTCCATGAAGTCAGTGGATTTTCTGAAAATGCCAGAATGCGTGATCAATGAAGTGCCTGTATATTTGAGTGAAAAAGAACAATCGGTGTATAACAACTTTCGTGAAGAGATGGTTCTTGCACTTGCTAGTGAAGAGATTGATGCCATGAATGCAGCAGTCCTTTCAGGTAAACTCCTACAGATGGCAAACGGTGCTATCTATGATGAAGATAAAAGTGCCCATTTCATTCATGATCGAAAGCTGGATGCCCTTGAAGATTTAATCGAAGGTGCAAACGGCAAACCTGTGCTTATTGCCTATTGGTATAATCACGATTTAGAGCGTATCAAGGCAAAATTCAATGTTCGAGAAATCAAGACTTCCAAGGATATCATGGATTGGAACAATGGCGGTATTTCTGTAGCAGTTATTCATCCTGCATCAGCTGGACATGGTCTGAACTTACAAAGTGGTGGTTCAACTCTTATATGGTTTGGACTTACATGGAGTCTGGAACTGTATCAGCAAACCAATGCGAGACTTTGGAGGCAAGGTCAAAATGAAACGGTTGTAATCCATCACATCATTACCAAAGGCACTATTGACGAAGATGTTATGAGCGCCTTAAAACGAAAGGAAAAGACACAGAACGACCTAATCAATGCGGTCAAAGCAAATCTTGGGAAAGCGAGGGAGGCGGTATGATGGATGCATTTGAAAAATTGGCAAATGCCATTATTCTACAAGCAGTCAAGGATTACCGCTTTGCACTACAAAGATTGGCGAAATATCCTCGTAACGATTCTGCTTTATATACGAAACATGAGGTTGAGCGATTCTTCCGTTCCGGGCTTTTCTCTAACATAACCTCCCTTGAACCAGAAATGTTAATTCAAAAGCTACATGAGGAGGTGGTTAGGCGATGACGGCAAAGGAATTCTTAAAGCAGGCTTACCGTCTAAATGAATTGATAAACTCCGATCTTGAGGAACTACAGAACTTAAGGGATTTATCAAGAAGTGTTTCATCCCCTGTGCTTGAGGAGCAAGTTAGTAGAACAAAGAGTACAGACCCTCCTTTTGAAAAGTATGTGATAAAGATAGTAGATTTGGAGAAACAGATACAACAAGAGGTTGAACGCTTAGTAAAGCTAAAGACTGATATCCGAGAGGCTATTAACAGGATGGAGAATGTAGATGAAAAGCTGCTGCTTCGCTACCGATACATCAACTTCCTTAACTGGGAAGAAATCTGCGTTAACCTTAATGTGTCAATGCGTACTGTTCACAGACTTCATTCCTTAGCTTTGCAACACTTAAAGATTCCAAAATAAAAAGTTGGCACACTTTGGCACAGTTTGGCATACGATGACACTGTTTGTCCGTAGTGAAAGCTATATAATGGTAGTATGGAATAATAGCAAAGAGCCTTCATGGGAGCACCACTCCTGCGAGGGCTTTTTCTATGGGCAAAAAGGAGGTGCAATATGCCAAAGAAACCCAAGCGACCATGTTCTTATCCTGGTTGCCCTGAGTTGACTGACGGTCGCTTCTGTGAAGAGCATGCTAAGAAAGAAGCTTCAAGGTATGAGAAGTATGACCGTGACCCAGCAACCCGTAAGCGTTATGGTCGTGCATGGAAAAGAATTCGTGACCGTTATATAGCCGCTCATCCTCTTTGTGAAGAGTGTAAGAAGAATGGAAAGCTGACTCCAGCAACTGAAGTCCATCACATTCTTCCATTGGCACGAGGAGGAACACACGATAAAAGTAATCTGATGGCGCTTTGTACTCCATGCCACTCTGAAGTCACAGCAAGAGATGGAGACAGATGGCAAACCCGGTAAGGGGGGAATTAAATCTCTACAGCTTATTGATTGTGCAACGGGCGTGGGGTAACGCACGAAAAAACGCGGTTTCAAACAGGGTAATAGGACCCGACAACGAAAAGAGGTGAGTAAATGGCCAAAGACGGAACAAATCGTGGAGGTGCCCGTATCGGTTCTGGTCAAAAGAAGAAGCCACTTGCTGACAAAATAGCAGAGGGAAATCCCGGTAAAAGAAAGCTTGAAGTCGTTGACTTTAAAAATACTGCTGACCTTAAGGGGCAGGAAATGCCGCAACCAAGGGGTATGCTCTCAGCGGTGCAAAAGGACGGGAAAACCTTGTTGGCCAGTGAGATCTATGAGATTACATGGAAATGGCTAGAGGAACGAGGATGTGCCCATCTGGTGCTTCCACAGCTTTTAGAACGCTATGCTATGAGCGCTGCAAGATGGATACAGTGTGAGGAAGCAGTGACTGAGTTTGGCTTTCTTGCCAAGCACCCAACCACTGGAAATGCAATTCAAAGCCCTTATGTGGCTATGAGTCAAAACTTTATGAGTCAGACAAATAGACTATGGATGGAAATATATCAGATCGTTCGTGAAAATTGTGCTACAGAGTATTCTGGGTTAAACCCACAGGACGATGTGATGGAGAGATTGCTATCTGCCCGTAGAGGAAAATAAAGATGAGGAGATGTGAAATGAGTAAAAGATATTTAACAGCAGAAAGTGTATGTGCCGGGCATCCAGATAAATTATGCGACATTATTGCAGATAGTATTTTACAAGCATGCCTGCGAAAAGATAAGGCATCACGTGTGGCTTGTGAGGTTATGGCGACCAAGAGAAGAATTATCGTGGCGGGCGAGATCTCCTGCAGCGAGAAAGTTGACATTCGTTACATTGTTAGAAATGTGCTGAAAGAAGTCGGATACAACCCTCTGAAATTTTTGATTTATGTATATGTACATAATCAAAGTGTAGATATTGCGGCTGGTGTTAATACTGCGTTGGAAGCACGAAATGGTGTCAATGAACAGTACGGTTCAGTAGGTGCAGGTGATCAGGGGACTGTGTATGGCTATGCTACAAAAGAAACTAGAGAAATGCTTCCACTACCCCTTGTGCTATCCCACAGAATAGTAAAGAGGCTTGATGATTGCCGAAAAGGGAAACTTATAAAAGATATCCTACCGGATGGTAAAGCACAGGTTACAGTAGAATATGAAGATGATATTCCAAAGCGAGTAAAGACCATCGTGGTATCGGTACAGCATGAGAAGAATAAATCCCAGGAAGAACTTAAGGCAGATATCCTTAACAATGTTTTATGGCAGTGTTTTGAGGACTTCCCTTTTGATGAAGAAACAGAACTTCTCATCAATCCCTCTGGTAGATTTGTTGAAGGTGGTCCTGCTGCAGATACAGGATTGACTGGCAGAAAAATTATGGTTGATACCTATGGAGGACTTGCATCCCACGGTGGTGGTGCTCTTTGTGGCAAAGACCCAACCAAAGTTGACCGAAGCGGTGCATATATGGCTCGGTATATCGCTAAGCATATCGTTTGGTGTGGTTATGCCAAGAAATGTGAAGTTAGTATTTCTTATGCTATTGGTAAGGCAAATCCGGTATCCTTCACAATAAATACCCTTGGCACTGGCACTGTTTCTGACGAAGTACTAACTCTTGCTGCACAAGAGGTATTCAACTTAAGACCTGCAGCAATCATTGAAAAACTGCGTCTTAGAAATGTGATTTACTCTGACACAGCGACTTATGGACACTTTAACAGTTGTCTCTTTCCTTGGGAGGATGTAAATAAATACAGTGAGTTTAGAAAGGCGGTGGAAAAGTATGTTGATAGAGAAGATTAAAACGAAACAACTCATCCCCGCCGAATATAATCCGAGGAAGGATTTGAAGCCGGGTGATGTAGAATATGAAAAGTTAAAACGATCTCTTGAGGAGTTTGGATATGTTGAACCCGTTATATGGAATAAGACTACAGGCAAAGTCATCGGAGGTCATCAGCGTTTGAAAGTCCTGCTGAGTATGGGTATGGATGAGATAGAATGCGTGGTTGTTGAAATGGATGAGCAAAAGGAAAAGGCTCTGAACATAGCACTTAATAAAATAAGCGGTGACTGGGATAGAGATAAACTGGCCCTTCTCATCACAGACCTAAACGCTTCGGACTTTGATGTGTCTTTGACTGGTTTTGATCCGGGAGAGTTGGATGATCTTTTCAAGGATTCCCTTAAAGACAAAATAAAAGAAGATGATTTTGATGTGGACAGCGAGCTGAAAAAGCCCGCTGTTTCTCATTTAGGGGATGTTTGGATACTTGGACAGCATCGATTAGTTTGCGGAGACAGTACGAAGAAAGACACCTTTGATGTCTTGATGGATGGGAAAGCTGCTAATTTGGTAGTTACGGACCCTCCATATAACGTTAACTATGAAGGTACAGCCGGAAAAATTAAAAATGATAATATGGAAAACGAAGCGTTCTACGAATTTCTGCTTGCGGCATTTCAAAACTCCGAAACGGCGATGGCGAAGGATGCTTCTATTTATGTGTTTCACGCCGATACAGAAGGCCTCAATTTTAGAAGAGCATTCTCGGATGCGGGATTTTATCTTTCAGGCACTTGTATTTGGAAGAAGCAGTCCCTTGTTCTCGGCCGCTCTCCTTATCAGTGGCAGCATGAACCGGTACTCTTTGGTTGGAAAAAGAATGGGAAGCATCTTTGGTATTCAGACCGAAAGCAGACCACCATCTGGGAGTTTGAGAAACCGAAGAAAAATGGCGACCACCCAACCATGAAACCAGTGGCTTTAGTTGCATACCCTATTATGAATTCAAGCCTTACCAATTGTATTGTTCTCGATCCCTTTGGTGGTTCAGGAAGTACACTTATTGCCTGTGAACAGACAGATAGAATCTGCTACACCATTGAGCTGGATGAAAAGTACTGTGATGTCATCGTGAAAAGGTATATTGAGCAAGTTGGAAACACGGATGGTGTATTTCTTTTGAGAGATGGTGGCGAGTATAGGTACCGTGACTTGTCGGAGGTGAGTGCAGATGAGTAAACTGACACTAGGCTCCATCTTTGATGGTAGCGGTGGTTTCCCGCTGGGAGGTCTGCTCTGTGGCATCGAACCGTTATGGGCTTCTGAAATTGAGCCTTTTCCAATAAGGGTTACGACAAAACGCATCCCGCAGATGAAGCATTATGGGGATATAAACAAACTAAATGGTGCGGAGCTTCCGCCAGTAAATATAATAACATTTGGCTCTCCCTGCACAGATATGAGTGTGGCAGGTAAAAGAGCTGGACTAGACGGAGAACAATCCGTCCTTTTTTATGAGGCAATACGAATCATCAAGGAAATGAGGTGTAAAACTGATGGACGATATCCAAGGTATGCAGTCTGGGAAAATGTCCCCGGTGCATTCTCATCAAATAAAGGAGAAGACTTCAAGGCAGTGCTCGAAACGGTCATCGGTGTCAAAGAACCGAACACCTCAGTGCCTTTACCTCAAAAAGGACGATGGCCCTATGCAGACATCTATATGGGAGATGGATGGAGTGTGGCGTACCGAACTATCGATGCGCAATATTTCGGAGTCCCCCAACGCCGTCGTAGAATCTACCTTGTCGCAGATTTTGCAGGCGGATGTGCTGGAGAAATATTATTTGAGTCCGAAGGCGTGTCAAGGAATTTTACGCCGAGCGGCAGCACGTGGCAAAGAACTGCCGAAAATGCTAAAAACGGCATTGGAAAAACAGGCAGTGGCATAACTTGCTTAAATGACCAAGGCGGAAAAGTGATATCTGTTTCGGAGGATGTTTCCGCAACACTCCGAGCGGAAGAACACGGACATCAACCTTGTGTAATGCAGTCAAGCGGTACAGTCATGTCCTTTGAACCGGGTGCCGTTTCACGCATTGGCGGTCATACAGATGAAGACTTAAGTGGATCACTTCGTGCAAACATGGGAGACAATCAAACGGCCGTTGTAATAGAAAATCATCCAACTGACAGCCGTGTGAAACTATCCGAAGATAATAAAGTACAGACATTGACCTCTCGTATGGGAACGGGCGGTGGAAATGTGCCGCTTGTCATGAACGAGAGACAGTATGCTCTCACAGTAGGTGAAGATGTAGCAAATACATTAACAGGAACAGATTATAAAGGAACGCAGTGTGTATTTGAGCCAACTCCTAAAACACTGAAAATCCGCTCAGGTTGTGAAGGTGGCGGTAAGGGTGCATTGATACAGGATGATAAGTCAGCCACCCTTGGTTGCAATAATGATCAAACCGTTTTTGTACCTACGGCATTTGGTATCTGTTCGGATAAGAGCAACTCCATGCAGTCAAGTAATCCACACAGCGGTATATATGAAGCGGATACTTCCCGTACCATTGATGCTAATGGTGGAAATCCAGGATGCAATCAAGGGGGTATTGCAGTAGTTGCTTTACAAGGCTCGATGATTGGAAGAGAGGATAAAAACGATCCCCAAGGTGACGGCATAAATGATGATATCAGTTTTACCCTTAATACAGTGGATCGGCATGGTGTTGTGTATGCAATTGATCGTGAAACCTTCAACTGTGGACAGAATTTCGCTAGAAATTTAGGGATAGCGGAAGACAGTGTTGCATCAACATTAAATGCTCAAGGTCCGTCAGCTGTGGCACAACCCTATCAAGATATCAGTGGTACGATTTCAGCAGGCGCCCATCCAAGTGGATTTAATGGACAGGATGCATTAAACGATATGCTTATTCCAGTCAAGAAAAGCGATGAGCCGGATTATATCGTCCGTAGACTAACGCCAACGGAATGTGCAAGGCTTCAAGGCTTCCCAGACTATTGGTGTGCTGAACTTAGCACAGAAAATCCAACAGAAAATGAAATTACATTCTGGACGGAGGTTTGGGAAACACATCGAAAAATCATAGGCAAAAGTAGTAAACCGAAAACAAGAAAGCAGATTTTAAAGTGGCTTAAGAATCCGCATTCCGATGCTGCCGAATACAAAATGTGGGGGAACGGTGTTGCACTGCCATGCGTTTGTTTTGTGCTGACCGGCATTGTGTTATCTACACAAGATACCGCTGATTAATAGAACAGTATTTTATACAGAAAGACGCTCTAAATGACTTGATATTAACAGCTTTTAGAGTGATATATGTATGTACCGAAAATAGAAAGGCGGTATGGAAAATGCAGATTAACTATAATGTTACTGGTTCAAAAAGAAAAGAACTGGTCAGTGCAATAAGCCAGGCACTGAATGCTTCGGCAAAGTACCTCGGAGCCCCTACATTCGCATATGAGGTGGCAGACTACTGTATTGATAAAAATGGGGTGCTCAATGGACCAGATAATTATGAACTGGTTGAGGACCTATTGGGGTTGCACGACTTAAAGGCAATTGAGGAAGAATACGATACACCACTTCCCCAAGCAGAATTAGAGGATACTATCGGACTGATTATTCAAATGCCAAGGACAGATTTTACCGATACGGCACTTGAGAACTTAAAAGGATTGGTAGAAAGTAAAGCAGTCCTTATAAAGAAGGCGCTAGGGGCGGATTCCATTCCAATCAATGTAAGCGACGAATTAATTACCTTCCCTTGGTTTCAAGGTGAATGCTCTGCAGAAGAAGTTAAGACTTACACCCATTTCGTCACGGCACTTTGCGAAATGGCAAAAAAACAGACCCGCGTCAACTCCACCGAAAAACCTGTGGAGAATGAAAAGTACGCTTTCCGTTGTTTCCTTCTAAGGCTTGGATTTATTGGCTCGGAATATAAGATGGAGCGAAAGATTCTCCTCTCAAAACTGTCGGGCAGTTCTGCTTTCAAAAGTGGAACAGCCAAGCATGAGGAGGTGAGTGAATAATGAATATAATTCACCCAGAAATGCTAAAGCAGCTAAAAAGCTATTATACTCCAGGAACAAGGGTTATGCTCTTGAAGATGAATGACCCTTATACCAAGCTTCAGCCTGGAGCTAAAGGTACGGTTACTGGTGTTGATGACATGGGAACCATCCACGTAAGTTGGGATTCCGGTAGTTCTCTTGGAGTGGCTTTTGGCGAAGATTTATGTAAGAAAATCGATGAATAAATCACACACATTCTAAGCCAAAGATGGCAATAGAATTGTGTGTTTATATCGGATAATTCACTTGCTATATAAGCCTTTTAGAGTGATATATGTACATGTCGTAAGGACAAATACACTTTAGAAGGAGCAAGAAATATGCTAAGCACAAAATTTGGGATTGAAATTGAGTTCACAGGGATCACAAGAGAAAAAGCAGCAAAGGTTGCAACAGAATTTTTGCAAGGCACTTATGCTGAAGGTGGAACCTACTACGATACTAAAAAGGTAACAGCACCAGATGGGAGGGTTTGGAAGTTTATGAGTGACGGGAGTATCAACTGCCAAAGAAAAGAAGGCGGAAGAAAAGTAGCCGCAGGCAGAGAGTACAGCGTCGAGCTTGTCAGTCCCATCCTTACCTACCGAGAGGACATTGAAACATTACAGGAGCTAGTGAGAAAGCTTCGCAAGGCCGGTGCCTTTGCAAATACATCTTGCGGCATTCACATTCACCTAGACGGTGCGGATCATACACCGAGAAGTATTCGAAACTTCGTAAATATCATCGCAAGCAAGAATGACCTTTTTTATAAAGCACTTCAGATTGCACCAGAGCGAATGCGGTATTGTAAGAATATGGACAGCATTTTAGTTGAGAAGATGAACCGCAAAAAGCCTAAGACAATGAGACAAATCGAGGACATTTGGTACGAGGGTTACAGCGAGAGCAGAGGTACTCATTATCACAACAGCCGCTACCATTTCCTCAATCTTCACAGCTTTTTTACTGGAAACCATACAGTTGAGCTTAGAGGATTTAACAGCGAGCTTCATGCTGGAAAAATAAGAAGTTATATTGTTCTAGCACTCGCCATCAACCACCAAGCCTTAACACAAAAGTGTGCATCGGCAAAGAAACCACAGGTGGAGAACGAGAAATTTGCCATGAGAACTTATTTAAACCGGATTGGTTTCATAGGTGATGAGTTTACAAACTGCAGAGAACATTTGACCGCAGCACTTTCGGGTTCAGCTGCATGGCGGTTTCGGGCGGCCTGAGCTGCCCCTAACCCCTAAAGCTTAGAAGGAGGATTATAATGAATAGTAAATTATATCTTGCCTATGGCTCCAATCTTAATCTGGAGCAAATGGCCAACAGGTGCCCCACAGCCAAGGTGGTAGGCACAAGTAAAATAAATGATTATCGCTTGTTATTTAGAGGGGCACACGCGGGCGCTGTTGCGACCATTGAGCCATTAAAGGGTCAAAGTGTACCAGTATTGGTGTGGGAAATCACACCGGCTGATGAGGCGGCTCTTGACCGCTACGAAGGATGGCCGTTCCTTTATCGCAAGGAAACTGTAAAAGTGAAATTAAGCGGCAAAACCGTAAAGGCGATGGTCTACATTATGAACGATGGGAGACCTATTGGTCAGCCAAGCTGTTATTATTACAGTACAATTTTAGAAGGCTATAAAAGTGCGGGCTTCGATGTGGATATCCTGCGCAAAGCTACAACTGATTCCACCGAATCGGAGGAGGTAGCCTATGAATGAAGTAATTAAGGAACAAATCCTATCCATTCGAGAAAGCGGAGTCACAAACATGTTTGATGTGAACAGAGTACAGTATGAAGCAAATGAACGAGGGTTCTATGAATTGGTAGTCTATTTAATTGACCATAAAGCAAAACACACTCACTTCATACTGACCGGAGAAGTAGATGAAACGAAATAATTAAATATAAGCAGGATAAAGGAAAAGAGTCTCTTCAAATGTTTAGGCTCTTTTCCTTATCTATTTTCATAAAAGGGGCGGTGTTTATGCGAAAACTGAAGAAATATAAGCCGACCGCCTTTATAGCTGATGGATCATATTACGATAAGGATGCTGCTGATTATGCCGTGTCTTTTATTGAAGCACTCTCCCATACGAAAGGTTCATGGGCAGGAAAGCCTTTTGAACTCATCGACTGGCAGGAGCAAATAGTCCGTGACTTGTTTGGTACTTTAAAACCTAATGGATACCGACAGTTCAACACGGCATACGTAGAAATACCTAAAAAGATGGGAAAAAGTGAGCTTGCGGCGGCTATCGCACTTCTCCTCACTTGCGGTGATGGTGAAGAGCGAGCAGAGGTATATGGTTGTGCTGCCGATCGTCAGCAGGCATCCATTGTATTTGAAGTAGCAGCCGATATGGTGCGAATGTGCCCGGCGCTCAATAAACGTGTCAAGCTACTGGCGTCAACTAAGCGACTAGTGTACCTACCAACCAACAGCTTCTATCAGGTATTGTCGGCGGAAGCCTACTCTAAGCACGGCTTCAACATACATGGTGTTGTTTTCGACGAACTCCATACTCAGCCAAACCGGAAACTATTTGATGTCATGACGAAGGGATCTGGTGACGCGAGGATGCAGCCATTATATTTTCTTATCACCACGGCAGGGACAGATACCCAGAGCATCTGCTACGAAACACACCAAAAAGCGCTTGATATCATTGAGGGTAGAAAGTATGATCCTACCTTTTATCCTGTAATCTACGGTGCAAAGGAAGAGGATGACTGGACAGACCCGAAGGTGTGGAAGAAGGCAAATCCAAGCTTGGGAATCACAGTGGGCATCGACAAGGTAAAAGCCGCTTGCGAAAGTGCAAAACAGAACCCAGCTGAAGAGAACAGCTTTCGTCAATTGCGTCTGAATCAGTGGGTAAAGCAGTCTGTCCGTTGGATGCCGATGGCAAGGTGGGATGCCTGCGCATTTCCTGTTATACCAGAAAGTCTTGAAGGTCGTGTATGTTACGGTGGACTTGATTTATCCTCCACTACAGACATTACGGCCTTTGTGTTGGTGTTCCCACCAGAGGATGAAACGGATAAATACATCGTCCTCCCATATTTTTGGATGCCGGAGGACAACATCGACCTGCGAGTCAGACGAGACCATGTACAATATGATCTTTGGGAGAAGCAAGGGCATCTTCTAACCACAGAAGGAAACGTAGTACATTACGGCTATATTGAGCGGTTTATTGAAGAACTGGGAGAAAAGTATAACATTCGAGAGATCGCTTTTGACCGCTGGGGTGCTGTTCAAATGGTGCAGAACCTTGAAGGATTAGGCTTTACTGTAGTTCCCTTCGGTCAAGGCTTTAAAGATATGTCACCACCTACCAAGGAACTGATGAAACTGACGTTAGAAGAGAGAATTGCGCATGGGGGTCATCCAGTGCTTCGGTGGATGATGGATAACATTTATATAAAAACTGACCCGGCGGGCAACGTGAAGCCGGATAAGGAAAAAAGTACAGAAAAAATAGATGGTGCGGTGGCAACTATTATGGCACTTGATCGTGCAATCCGGTGTGGCTCTGGTAATGGCGGAGATTCGGTGTATGACGAGAGAGGTTTGCTTATCCTTTAACCTCAATGATTGTAATAAAAATGTTGTTATTTTTTATGTTCGGAGGTGACGCCTATGAATTTATTAAAAGGAATGTTTCGCTCAAGAGACAAACCGCAAAACCGTGTGGGTAGTGCATTTTCATTCTTATTTGGCGGAACGTCATCAGGTAAAGCGGTAAATGAGCGTACTGCCATGCAGGCAACGGCAGTGTATGCCTGTGTAAGGATACTGGCTGAAGCAATAGCAGGGCTGCCACTTCATGTATATAGATATCGTTCTGATGGAGGAAAAGAAAGGGTACCTTTCCACCCGTTGTATTACCTTCTTCATGATGAACCAAATCCAGAGATGACTTCATTCGTGTTCAGAGAAACACTGATGAGTCATCTTTTGCTTTGGGGTAATGCCTATGCACAAGTGGTTCGAAACGGACGAGGGCAGGCAGTTGCCCTTTATCCTCTGCTCCCCAACAAGATGGAAGTTAGTCGAGCATCAAATGGCGAGCTGGTTTATACCTACTATCGTGATACTGATGAAAGTGGTCTAAACCCCAAAGGTGGCTATGTCACACTCCGTAAGGATGAAGTTCTGCACATACCTGGATTAGGTTTTGATGGACTCATCGGCTATAGTCCTATCGCTATGGCAAAAAACGCTATCGGTATGTCGCTTGCTACTGAGGAATATGGAGCGGCATTCTTTGCCAATGGTGCTAATCCCGGAGGAGTGCTAGAACACCCGGGAGTAATCAAAGATATTCAGAGGGTGAAGGATAGTTGGAATAGTGCTTACCAAGGTACTGGCAATGCTCACAAAATTGCCGTGCTAGAAGAGGGCATGAAGTTTCAAGCCATCGGTATCCCGCCGGAACAGGCGCAGTTTCTGGAAACACGGAAGTTTCAAATCAATGAGATTGCAAGGATTTTCCGAGTGCCGCCACATATGGTGGGTGATCTTGAGAAATCCAGTTTCTCAAATATTGAGCAGCAGTCTTTGGAGTTTGTAAAATACACCCTCGACCCTTGGGTGGTGCGCTGGGAACAAAGTCTTCAGCAATCACTTATTTTACCTTCCGAGAAAACAGCACTGTTTATCAAGTTCAATTTAGACGGTCTGCTACGTGGCGATTACCAAAGCCGTATGAATGGCTACGCTACAGGTCGGCAGAATGGCTGGATGTCAGCCAACGATATCCGTGAACTGGAGGACATGAACCGTATTCCAGCTGAGGATGGCGGTGATTTATATTTGGTTAACGGAAATATGACAAAACTGGCTGACGCAGGTGCGTTTGCCAAAACCGAAGGAGGTCAGTAAATGAAGAAATTCTGGAACTGGGTGCGAGATTCTAATGAAGAGCGCACCCTTTATCTTAACGGAGTAATATCAGACGAAACATGGTGGGGAGATGAGGTTACACCTAAGATGTTCAAAGATGAACTGGTGGCAGGCACCGGCAATATCACAGTGTGGATTAATTCTCCTGGTGGTGATGTGTTTGCAGCAGCTCAGATTTACAACATGCTAATGGAGTATACCGGAAAAGTCACTGTAAAAATCGATGGACTTGCGGCAAGTGCAGCATCCGTTATTGCAATGGCAGGTGGAGATGTATATATGTCCCCGGTTTCCATGCTGATGATTCATAACCCGTCAACGATTGCTATAGGCGACAGTGAGGAAATGCTGCGAGCAAAGGCTCTGCTAGATGAGGTCAAGGAAAGTATCATTAATGCCTATGAGTTGAAGTCGGGTCTTTCTCGAACTAAGCTCTCACATCTGATGGATGCAGAGACATGGATGAATGCGAATAAAGCCATTGAACTTGGTTTTGCAGATAAGATCATGTTCATGGAGAGCGAGCCGCCTGATTTGTCAGATAGTCTTATTTTTAGCAGGATGGCAGTTACCAACTCACTTATAAGCAAACTGCCAAAACAACAACTGAAAACTGGTACACCAATAGAGTCGCTTGATAAGCGGCTTTCTTTAATTTCTCACTAAATTTAAAGGAGGAAATAACAATGAGTAAAATTCTTGAGTTGCGCGAGAAACGCGCTAAGGCATGGGATGCGGCAAAGGCATTTCTTGATTCTAAACGTGGCGGTGATGGACTGTTATCCGCTGAGGACACTACAACCTATGAAAAGATGGAAGCCGATGTTGTGGCTCTTGGTAAGGAAATTGAGCGTCTGGAACGTCAAGCATCTATTGACCTGGAACTGTCGAAAGCAACCAGTAACCCAATTACTAATGAACCTACAAGAAAGGGAGAGGAAAAGACCGGTCGTGCAAGTGCTGAATATAGAAAAGCCTTCTGGAATGCTATGCGTGACAAGGGTGGCTATGAAGTCAGAAATGCTCTGCAAATCGGTACCGACTCTGAGGGCGGATATCTTGTACCGGATGAATTTGAGCGTACCCTGGTGGAAGCATTAGAGGAAGAGAACATCTTTCGTAGACTTGCTAATGTTATCACAACCTCTTCCGGTGATCGTAAAATCCCCGTTGTTGCAAGCAAAGGAACTGCAAGCTGGGTAGATGAAGAAGGAGTCATTCCTGAGAGTGACGATAGCTTCGGGCAAGTATCTATTGGTGCCTATAAACTAGCAACGATGATTAAAGTCTCCGAGGAACTGCTAAACGATTCTGTGTTTAATCTTGAAAGCTATATTACAAGGGAATTCTCACGTCGTATCGGCAACAAGGAGGAGGAAGCATTCTTTGTGGGTGATGGTACAGGTAAGCCTACAGGAATCCTAAATGCTACTGGCGGTGGTCAAGTCGGCATTACTACAGCAAGCGCCACTGCCATAACACTGGATGAGGTTTTAGATTTGTTTTACAGTCTGAAAGCACCTTATCGTAATAAGGCGGCATTTGTAATGAACGATGCCACTATTAAGGCTATCCGTAAGTTGAAAGACGGCAATGGGCAGTATCTCTGGCAGCCATCCATCCAGGCAGGCACACCTGATACTATACTCAACCGCCCGCTGTACACCTCGTCATATGTACCCACCATTGCAGCAGGGGCAAAGACCATGGTGTTCGGTGACTTTAGCTATTACTGGGTGGCTGACCGTCAGGGAAGAGTATTCAAGCGTTTAAATGAACTCTTTGCCGCTACTGGACAGGTAGGTTTCATTGCTACCCAACGTGTGGACGGAAAGCTTATTCTGCCAGAGGCTGTTAAAGTGCTCCAGCAAAAAGCTTAATGGAGGTGCGATATGAGTTATAACACGAAGAACTACATGGAACAGGGCGGCGAGAAGTTGGTAATAGGTGGAACGATGGAAATCTTATCGGGAGCTTCAGTAACAGGGCTCCCGGTTGCTGAAAACCAGGCGGACAGTACTGCTACAGATATCGCCGGTCTGGTCGCAGACTTTAATGCCCTGCTTTCCAAATTAAAAGCGGCGGGACTTATGGAGGCTGATTAAGGTGGAATATAAAAGGAGGCTCACAGTATGGCAGTAGCAGATAATCTCTTGCCGAAAGTCAAGGCGAACTTAATCTTAACGCATGACCAGGACGATGTTCTCCTTATCGGATTCATCAACGCTGCAGTTTCATATGCACAGAGTTATCAGCATGTTCCTGAAGATCATTATGAAACCCATGCCATGCCTCCTACAACAGAACAAGCAGTGATCATGTTGTCGAGTCATTTCTATGAAAGTAGGGATGGCTCGACAGCAGGTTTCTTCGCTGATAGCGTACAGGCAGGTCAGCAAGTTTGGAATACTGTGAACTTACTACTTCGTCTTGACCGAGAGTGGGGTGTTTGATATGAGCTTCGGTAAGATGAATACCTTTATTGATATCATCAGCACAATTCCAATCAAGGATGAGGAAGGTTTCGCGACAAAGGGAGATAACATACTTGCTAGTGTACGTGCCTATAAAGAAGACCGGCATGGCAGTGAGCGATGGACCAATATGGCGTCATTTTCTTCTGCATCTTCACTGTTTAGGTTTAGGAAAATCTCTGGACTTAATGTCACAACGGAAATGATCATAGTTTGCGAAGATGGCAGGTATCAGATTTTAAGTGTAGAGGATGTAAGAGGTCGTGGAATGTATGTTGAGGTTTTAACGGAAAAGCTGGAGCCAACTGTGAGGTGATGGATATGGCAAAAGCCAATATGAAGATGCCAGAGGAATTCCTATTGAAGGTATCCCGGTTAGCTGATCAGACTGATGTTATTCTCCCTAAGGTATTGGAAGTTGGTGGGTCAGTGGTGTTGGATAAAGTCAAAGGGAATCTGAGTGATGTGGTCGGTAAGAATACGAAATATCCCTCCAGAAGTACAGGCGAGCTATTATCTTCACTGGGTCTTTCGGATGCAAAACAGGATAGAGACGGTAACTTTAATGTGAAAGTAGGTTT
The DNA here is from genome assembly GCF_004015185.1 of Clostridium manihotivorum. Lineage (GTDB taxonomy): Bacteria > Bacillota > Clostridia > Clostridiales > Clostridiaceae > Clostridium_AR > Clostridium_AR manihotivorum. The sequence continues at coordinate 3,126,621 of NZ_CP025746.1, forward strand.
CTCAGAACCACGTTCTGATGGTGAGAGCAATGCTAAAATTGCTACTATCATTGAATATGGCAAGCATGGTCAGCCTGCAAAACCTTTTCTGAAACCTGCGAGAACTGCCTCCAGAAAGCCTTGCATCAACGCGATGGTCGCCAAGTTGGAGGAGGAGATCGACAAGATATGAATATTTTGGAGGAACTAAATACTCTCATAACTGCTATACCGATCCCCGTGGAAACCGGGGTTTTTTCTGGTTTAGCGCCGGATGAGTATGTTGTGATAATCCCGCTTTCAGACATCTTTGAAGTCCATGCGGATAACCGTCCCGGCTTTGATGTACAAGAAGCACGGCTATCGCTGTTTTCAAAGAATAACTACTTAGAAAGGAAAAGACAGATCACAACAGCTTTATTAAATGCTGATTTCACAGTGACTGAACGTCGATATATCGGACACGAGGATGATACTGGATATCACCATTATGCCATTGATGTGGCGAAAAATTATGGATTGGAGGAATAACATATGGCAACTATCGGTCTTGATAGACTGTACTATTCAAAAATAACCGAGGACGCTAACGGCGAGGAAACCTACGCTGTACCTGCGGTACTTGCAAAAGCCATCACTGCCGAACTCTCGGTAGAGCTAGTAGAAGCGATTCTGTATGCTGATGATGGTGCCGCCGAGGTAGTGAAAGACTTTAATAGCGGTACACTTACCCTCGGTATGGACGACATTGGCCCTACAGTGGCAGCGGATTTAACTGGTGCCTCTACTGATGATAACGGGGTATTGATTTCCGCAAGTGAGAATGTGAGTACACCTGTTGCAGTGGGATTTCGTGCACAGAAGGCAAACGGAACATACAGATATTTCTGGCTATACCGCGTAAAGTTCGGTCTGCCTGAAACCAACCTGCAGACTAAGGCGGATTCTATTACCTTTTCCACACCTACTATTGAGGGAACGGTTATGCGCAGGAATAAGCTGGATGGCTTGGGCAAGCACCCGTGGAAAGCGGAGGTCACAGAAGGTGATCCAGGTGTTTCATCGACCACCATCACCGGTTGGTTTACCCAAGTTTACGAACCGGTCTATACACCGGAACCATAGGAGGGGAAAAGATGGATAATGAGAGAAGTGCCACTATTAACATCGGCGGTAAAGATTTTGAACTGATACTCACTACAAGAGCCACTAAAGCGATTGCAAATCGGTACGGGGGACTTGAAAATCTCGGAGAAAAATTGATGAAATCAGAAAACTTCGAGATGGCACTGGACGAAATTGTATGGTTGATAACACTGCTTGCAAACCAGTCCATCTTGATTCGTAACCTGAAAAATAAGAACACACCTGAGGAGCTGCTTACCGAGGAAGAAGTGGAGCTTCTTACCTCACCGCTTGACTTGGCGGCGTATAAAAGTGCAATTACTGATGCAATGTTCAAAGGTACGAATCGCAACGTGGAAAGTGAGGAAGAAAATCCAAAAAACGTGGAAGTCGGGTAACGGACGCTGAAGTCTTTACCCGGCTTCTTTACTATGGAACAGTTCAGATGGGCATGAATGCAGAGGAATTCTGGCTTATGCCAATCGGACTGTTTTTTGATTTATGGGCCTGCCACAAGCAGTGGCATGGCATTGAAAAGCCAAAGAAGATTCGAACGATTGATGATATTATCCCACCGGGTATTTAGGAGGAGGTGAAGGTATGGCAGATAATTTTGGGTTAAAAATTGGCGTTGAGGGCGAGCGTGAGTTTAAGAAGGCTCTTTCCGAAATCAATCAAACATTTAAGGTACTTGGTAGTGAAATGGCCCTTGTGACCAGTCAGTTTGATAGAAACGATAAATCCATCCAGTCGGTTACTGCCCGTAATGCGGTTCTGAATAAAGAAATTGACGCACAAAAAGACAAGATTGCCACCCTTAGGGCTGCTCTTGATAATGCCGCCTCCTCTTTCGGTGAAAATGACCGACGTACTCAGAATTGGCAGATTCAGCTAAATAGAGCTCAGGCAGAACTCAATGGTATGGAACAAGAGCTTGAGGAGTCCACAATTGAAGCGGATAATCTCGGTGAAGAATTAGATGATTCCGGCAAAAGTGCAGAAGATACTGGCGGTAAGTTTGAAAAGCTTGGCGGTGTACTTAAGGGCATCGGTGTAGCAATGGGGGCGGTTGTAGTTGCAGCTGGAGCCGCTGCTATAAAGCTAGGTAAAGAGGTAGTTACGCAGTTCGGAGAGTTGGAACAAAATCTGGGTGGCTCTGAAGCGGTTTTCGGTGCATATGCTGCATCCATTCAGAAAACCGGTGAGGAAGCCTATAAAAATCTGGGGGTATCCCAAAGTGAGTATCTTGCGACCGCCAACAAAATGGGTGCATTGTTCCAAGGCTCGGGTATCGAACAGCGTAAAAGTCTTGAATTGACCGAAAAAGCGATGCAACGTGCTGCAGACATGGCCTCCGTTATGGGAATAGATATGTCCTCTGCATTGGAGGCTGTCACAGGTGCGGCAAAAGGTAATTTCACGATGATGGATAACTTGGGTGTTGCGATGAACGCCACAAACATCGAAGCTTACGCTCTCGCAAAGGGGCTGGATTTCACTTGGAATACTGCAACACAAGCGGAAAAAGCCGAAGTTGCAATGCAGATGTTTTTTGAGAACACGGAGCAGTACGCGGGAAATTTTGCAAGAGAGTCAACTCAGACAATTTCCGGTTCTATTGGATTGTTACAGGCTGCACTTGGTTCTTTTACAGCTGGACTCGGCAATGCCAATGCTGACATGACCAATCTGACGGAAAATCTTGTGGATGCTTTTCGTTCAGTCGTTGAAAACATTGTTCCTGTTTTGGAAAACATCGTAACCGCACTCCCACCTGCGTTCGATGCTATATTAACTGCAGTGGGCGACCTGCTTCCCCTGTTGCTGGAAACTGTCACGGGCCTGTTCACCCAGGTGTTGGAGACACTCCTAAACCTATTACCTGAACTAATTCCAGCGGCAGTGGATGCTGTAATGACGATTGTTGGAGCATTGATTGATAATCTTCCGTTGCTCATAAATGCGGCAATAGAACTGGTAACCGCACTTGTGGAGGGTATTGGAATAGCTTTACCCCAGCTCATACCTGCAGCAGTTTCTGCAGTCACTCAGATTGTCAAAGGGTTGATTGATAACCTACCTTTGATTCTGGATGCAGCTTTACAGTTGATTATTGGATTGGCGGAAGGATTAGTGGAAGCAATACCTCAGCTTGTTTCTGCATTGCCTGCCATCATCGAAGCAGTGGTGGATTTTTTAATAGAATCTATTCCACAGATCATTGATGCGGGCATTCAATTATTGACTTCATTGGTTACAGCGTTGCCAACTATTATTACAGCAGTTGTTGAGGCAATTCCGCAAATTATCGACAGTATCATTAGTGCAGTCATTGGGTCGATTCCCATGATTATTGATGCAGGAATCCGGCTTTTGATATCGCTGATACAAGCACTTCCACAGATTATTACTACTGTTGTAGGTGCGATTCCAAAGATTATTACCTCAGTGGTAAACGCTATTGTAGGAAATATCGATAAGATTATTTTGGCAGGTGTTCAGCTGTTTGTGGCATTGATTGCAAACCTTCCAAGGATAATCGTGGAGATTGTTAAGGCAGTTCCACAAATCATCTCAGGACTGGTTAGAGCTTTTACCGGGTATATAAGCCAAATGTCTCAAGTGGGCGGTAATCTGATTAGAGGATTGTGGAAGGGTATTTCGGACGCAGGCGCATGGCTATGGAGTAAAATCTCTGGATTTTTCGGAAATGTTGTATCGAAGATTAAGGACTTCTTCGGTATCCGTTCCCCTTCAACTCTATTTGCAGGAATTGGCCAGAATATGGGCGAAGGCATCGGTGTTGGTTTTGAGGACGCAATGTCAACAGTTACTAGGGATATGCAAAATGCAGTACCAACAAGTTTTGATTGGAATTACAGAGGTTTATCCGGGCAAGGCGGAGCCACCGGTACAAGTATTACTCAGAATATCTCGGTGGTGTCACCTAAGGCTTTATCAGAAAAAGAAATAGCACGGGAGTTTAAAAATCTGTCCCGTAAACTAGCACTTGAATTATAAAGGAGGTACGGCCATGGAACTAACCTATATTAATGCAGATGGAGAGAGTATTACTCTCAGACAAAGCCGTCCGTACTTTCTTACTAAGATAGACGGGACTGGGAACATACGACAAACCGTTAACACTTTTAAGGCGCCTGACCAAGACGGCGCTTTTTATATCTCATCTACACTAGATATGCGAAACATCACGCTAGAAGGTACGGTTGTTGCTGGTACTCCTGACGAGGCCTATGTGCGGAGACAGCGCTTCCTTCAGATATTTAGTCCAAAGCTACTTGGGACGCTTCAGTATCGAGGGCGACAGATTTCCTGTGTGGTTGAGGAGGCAGGGTTTGCCGTTTCCAATCGGCAACGGGTACCCAATTTCTTTGTCAGCCTACTCTGCCCATCACCTTTCTTTGAGACCTTGGAGGAGGTGAGAGAGGAACTGGCGTCATGGATACCACTGTTAGAGTTTGAACTGGAGATACCAACGAGTGGTATGGAATTTGGAATGCGTCAGCCAAGCCAGATCATTACCGTGGAAAATATCGGTGATGTATCCTGTGGATGTGAAATTGTATTTCGAGCGCTAGGTACAGTAACGAACCCGGAACTCTTAAACATAGACACCGGTGAATTCATCCGGCTTCTCACGACGATGAATGCAGGGGATGAGCTTCGAGTATATACCCATTTCGCTGGCAAACGTGTAGTCAGAGTTGATGGAATGACCCAAACTAACGCTTTTTCACTGTTAGACACCAATTCTGTGTTCTTTCAGCTTGCAGCAGGTATTAACACACTTCGCTACGATGCTTCAGTCAATATGGATCTGCTGGAGGTTAGCATTTACTTTCGTCCACAATTTCTGGGGGTGTAACCATGGAACTGTATATCTACAATTCAAATAGAGAGCTTGAGGGCATCGTGGAATCTTTTGAGTATCTGCGATGGACGAGGCGATACTCACAGTGCGGCTCCTTTGAGATAAAAGCCATAGCCACACAAGAGAATGCGGATCTCCTTAAAGAGGGTAATATCATTTGGAAGAACGACGATGAGGAAGCCGGTATCATTGAGCACCTGGAACTATCCCAAACCGAGCAGGAATTTATCACTGCAAGTGGCCGCTTTGTCACGTCCCTTCTTGCAAGGCGTATTGTATGGCAAACGGAGATACTGTCAGGCGACCTGTCTGCCTGTGTAGAGCAGCTCATAAATAATAATCTCATCAATCCCTCTGATACAGCAAGAAAGATCACTGATATATCCTTTTCATCTCCAAACCTGAGTGTGCCCATCAGTACACAGGTATCATACCGGAACTTGATGGATGTGGTGACGGACCTATGCGGGGTTTCAGATGTTGGTATCAAGACCATGTTTACTCCTGCGTCAGGGGTTTTTACGGTAACGTTGTATATGGGCACTGAGTCACAAGCGGTATTCTCCAAGGGGTATGAGAATTTAATTGAACAAATTTATACAATAAGCGCTGCTGACTATGCCAATACCGCGCTCGTCGGCGGCGAAGGCGAAGGTGCAGATCGGACATTTGTTGCCATTACAAGTGGTTCTGGAGAGACACGGCACGAAATCTTTGTGGATGCCAAAGACCTGCGTGAGGACGATTTCGGAGCAGACTACATCGACACACTGATTTTTCGGGGTCAAAGTAAGCTAAGCGAGCAGGCAATACGTTATTCCTTCGATACATCAGTTAATCCCCACGGCAATTTAACATACAAGACAGACTTCGACCTTGGTCAGACCGTTAAAGTCATTTCCAAGGAATGGGGTATATCCATGACAACACGCATCACTGAAGTCGAAGAAACCTATGATGCAGACGGTCAGAGTATCAGTGTAGTGTTTGGAAAAGCTGAGTTAACAATAGCACAGAAAATTCGCTCCGATATGAGTGAGGTTAAAACGGCAATTTATGCTCCGACCGGTATTTCTGAGGTGACGGAGGCGCTAGGAAATGTGACAGAAGCTCTTGGTGACTTAAATGAGGTAGACCCTAAAATTCAAGGAGATAGCGTAACCGATACCATAAATAATCTGTTTGGAAAACTTCCCGCGCTTGAAATAAATGTTGGAGCGGGTACTATATCTATCGGTCAATATGCCTTACACAATATGATGCCGGGAGAGGCTTTTTACTTTACCTCATGGAGTGGGAACAAGTTTAGTGATCAACCAAGTGACGATGGTCATGTGTTTCTGATAAAGCACAGTGGGGACAACACGGGAAGTGGATATCAGCGAGCGATGGGATTTTTTATTTCACGCAACACCATGACGTTTTATGTGATTTCTGTTTTCGTATTCAACAATCCATCTGGTCAAGCGAACTGGCTGAATATCAATAATGAACCTATAACTACAGCAAGACTTGCAAATGGAGCAGTCACTGGTACGAAGATTGCAGACCGTACGATTACAGCTGTCAAAATGGCGTCCTCATTTACCGATTACTCAACAACAGAGCAAAACACAGGGCGGCTATGGGTAGATGGGAAGACCATTTATCGGAAACAAATAAATCTTGGTTCCCTCCCGAACGCGACCCCGGGAAGCGTAGCCCACGGTATAGCAAACCTCAATACTGTTGTCAGCTTAACTGGCTTTGCAACGAATGGGACTGTTTTTCTGCCATTACCACTTGCAAGGTACAACAACTTTGCATCACAAATAGGTCTCTACGCAGATAAAACCAATATCGTTGTTGAACCAGGTAATGACAGGACAGCATTTACTGGCTACGTAATTATGGAATACACGAAAACCGTCTAAAAGGAGGAATTGGTCTATGGAGAAAAGCGGATTTTTTAACTCATCCGATGGAGATAGAGTCTATGGAGCAACGGACTTTGCAGCATATTTCGGAAGCCTTGTCTCGAATGGTGTATTTTACGCTACATCAACTAATCTTCAAGTGTCACCTGGGATTGGATTGGCGGTGAGCATTGCCGCGGGCAGTGCATGGATTAATGGATATAGGTATGAAAATACAGATGAATTAAACATACCTCTTACTACGGCAAATGGAAGCAATCCTCGGATTGACCGAGTTGTCATTCGTTTAAGCCAGATCACCAGGAGCATTCAGCTTGCAGTTGTTACCGGGACTCCCACAGCAACACCGGTAGCGCCAGAATTGACAAGAACAAGTGATATCTATGAACTGGGCATTGCTGATGTTCTAGTACCGGCGGCAGCAACATCGATATCAACAAATAACATTACGGATACCCGATTGAATACCAGTCTATGTGGGTTGGTAAATTCGTTGGTTTCAGCGGTTTATGAGTGAGGTGAGTTTCTATGGCAACATATCAGGCTATAAATGCATGTACATGGCGTAATGGGAGCTGGATTGCAGGTGTTACCGATTATGTAAGACAAGGGGTTTATACTGCAGCCAACAATTATGAGAATGTGGGGGCTATGTTGTTTGACCTCACTAGCATTCGGAATACCTATGCGAACTATTACCCAACCTCTGCCAGTATTCATCTTGTAAGAATAGCAGCGGGTGACTGGGGTTCTGCAAGAACCATGACGTTATACGCTGGAAATGCATATGGTATGCCAGCGCCAAGTTCAAGCACGAGTGTATCTGGGAGCAGACCGACGAAGGTTACCTCTGGATATAGCTACACTGTTTCCGCTGGGCAAGGTGCAAAGGATATAGCCATTTCCACTGTACTTATAGATTCCATCGGGAGCGGTGCGAGCAATTGTCTATTCATGGATGCGGGTTCAAGCACTTTGAACTACATGGGCTTTGGTGCTAGGGATGATCTAAGCCAGATTGTTCTAACTATCAATTGGGCAAGCCGAACAACTGCCTGCAGTCCACCGACATCCTGTTCGGTGAGTGCAACACTCTCGGAAGGCAACGTCACATTGTCATGGAGCGGTGCATCAGGTGGTATAAATAACACTATTTCATCTTATGAAATTCAGTATAGCGAATCAGCAGATAACGTTACATGGGGCGCATGGATAGCACTGACCACAGTGACTACCACGGCTACCAGTGGCAGTTTGTCAGTAGCACCATCCTCAACGCGGGGTAATTATCGCAGATTTCAGGTAAGGACAAGAGGAACAGCAGGAGCAAGCTATTACTCAGGCTGGAAGATATCCTCAAACTCTGTTAGACGAAACACGGTCCCAAGTCCGCCAACCACTGCAATGGCTACTCCTGTAAATTATAGCGATGAAACAATCACGTTGAATTGGAGTGGAGCCTCTGGAGGCACGAGTGCAATTAAGGGATATCAGATTGCCAGTCGGACATCTACAGATAATAATACATGGAGTCCGTGGAATGTACTGACAACATTGAATTTGTCGGCCAGTAGTGGTAGCTACAATCCAAATGTATCAAGAGTTCCAGGAACTTATACTCAGTTTGGTATCTGGACGATAGACACTCTGGATGTCTACTCTTCCGAGAAAATCAGTAATAGTATCTATTGTGACATTACGGCTTGCGGACCTCCAACTGCTTGCTCAGTAAGTGCAGCTTTAGCTGAAGGAAACGTCACTCTTTCATGGAGTGGTGCTTCTGGTGGTGCGGGTAATGCCATCACATCCTATGAGATACAATATAGTGACTCGGCAGATAACAGTGCATGGGGAGCGTGGACAGCACTGACTGTAGCATTTACTTCTGCGACAAGTGGAAGCGTAACTGTGAGTCCACCGAGTACGCGCGGTTATTATCGTCGGTTCAGAGTGAGAACGCGAGGTACGGCTGGAGAGAGCTATTACTCAGACTGGACCATATCTAGTAACACAGTCCGTAAAAATACACTGCCGATACCACCGACTTCCTTTACAGCGGCTCCTCCAATATATGAAGTCAACACAATAACCCTTACGTGGAGCGGAACGACACCCGGAACCAGTGCCATTAAGCAGTATGTCATCCAACAGGCTACCTCGATTGACGGTATAAACTGGTCGGCATATGAAGCACTGACTACTATTATTTCAAGTGCTACTTCAGGCACCCATGAAGTGTATGCCTCACAGATACCCGGAATGTATACCCGTTATCGAATCAGTGTAACAGATGCACTTGATGCAGTTTCAAGCTATGTAGTTAGTAATACGGTAAAGAAAAACAGTCCGCCTGCTGCTCCAATAATTGCCTACCCAATGACTGGTAACTCTGCTTATAACACCACACCACGTTTCATGATCACAACAGGTGTAGAGCCAGACGGTCAGACACAGATAGTGGAGGTGAAGATTGATTCAGGGGTATGGCATAATAGTGTAGACAATCCTGAGAGGTTTTCTACAAGCGGACATCTTGGTAATGGTGTTAAGACAGTTTATCAAGCAGAATCACTTACTGTAGGAAATCATACTATTACCTTTCGGTGCCTTGACAGCGATATTGAGTCGGCAAGCACGGAGGTTGTCCGTTCCTTTACGATACTACAACTACCTTTTGAAACAATTACTGCAAATGTGACGCATGTAAAAGCAACACATATTCAGACGATTCGAAACGCTGTAAACATGGCTCGTAAATACTACAACCTATCTCCTGTGACTTGGAGAGAGGAGATCATTGCAGGAAAAACCACTATTAAGAATTGGCCGTTCCACATCACTGAAATCCGTAAAGCTATTGACACTATTATAGGGGTAGTTAATGGTTTTGATTCTTCTGCCACATTTGACATACCAGCTTTTACATGGCTACCCATCGGATCAGGAAGGCCAAAGGCGGATGTGATGGAACAGATTCAAGACCTCATTCTGGTGTTATAAGTTTGATACTACAATTCAGCGCTCTTGTGACTTGCAGGGGCGCTTTTCTATATACAAATTTAATGTAACGGAGGTGTTTTTAATGAAAGAGATATGGAATTGGATACAGTTGACCTTTGTGGCTATAGGCGGATTTCTTGGCTGGTTCCTTGGTGGCTATGACGGGTTTCTATATGCACTGGTAGCTTTTGTTGCTATAGATTATCTGACAGGAGTGCTCTGTGCAATTGCAGATAAAAAGCTGTGTAGCGAAATCGGGGCAAAAGGTATCTTCAAAAAGGTACTTATCTTTGTGATGGTAGGTATTGCTCATATTCTTGATACACAAATTCTGGGCAGTAGCGGAGATAGTGGTGGTGCCTTGCGCACAGCAGTAATTTTCTTCTACCTAAGTAATGAGGGTGTATCCATTTTGGAGAATGCCGGGCATATTGGACTTCCTATACCAGAAAAATTAAAGGCGGTTCTAGAGCAGCTACATGGGCGCGATGAAGAACCCCGTAAGCCAGGTGACGGACTATGATTGACTTAACGAAAACAGTAACGGTATTCATCGGCCGAAGAGGTGAACACTACTATAGGAATATTGAATTTGATGTATCCAGCTTACTGGAAGATAAATATCCAAGTGCCTCCTTAAATGCAGTTTACCTAAGACCTGATGGAATTGCCTATCCGGTTGTCACGAACTACGCAGATGGAGTCCTTATTTGGTCACCCAGTGCAACGGACACATCTGTTGTTGGTGTCGGTCGTCTGGAAATAAGGGTTACTTATGGAGAAGTGGTTGGAAAAAGCGTTCAAATATTAACCATCGTTGAGGATGCACTTGTTGACGGAATTGTTGAACCACCTGAACCACCCGCTCAGGAATGGCTCAATCAAGTACTTTCTGCCTTAGCTGAACTAGATATTCATGAAACAAATAATCTGCTAAATCTCACTTATAACCTATTAAATAATAACTATGATCTGCTAAATACTACACACAATTTGGTAGAGGAAACGCGTGACCATTTATACACGCGGATTGGGGTTCTCCTTAATCATATGCATCCGATAGAAACAGCTACAGCACCGGATATGATAAGTCGAAGAGCATCCATAACTTTTACCGGTATAGCGAATGGCAACAACGTAGTAATCGGTACAGTGACATATACTTTCGTTACAGCTTTAGGAAGTCCGACTGCAAATAATGTTCAGATATTGATTCAAGACACTCTCCGAAATACAGTAAAGAAATTTGCTGAAGCCATAAGAGGTATTCAAGACGATGCGAACATTGCCTATGGCACAGGTACAGATCCTAATCCGACTTGTACGGCCTACTGGACGAGTCAAAGATTTTCTATTGGAGAAGTTTCTGTAGCTGCAGGTGAGAGCTTATTTGTATTGGAAAGAGCGGAAAATGAGACAGCTCCAATACCTTTTACTTCTACTGCAACTGCAACTATCAATCCATTCACAAGGATAAGCTACCTGAGATATATCATGTCGGGCAACGTTTCAGGTCCAACCGGTGTCAATAGTGTACGTGGTCATTTTCACACGGTTTTACCCATAAATAGTGTGGTTATTGGAGGACAGGGTGGATTGCTTTATCCCGCGACTTATGACTGTCATTTGTTAACCCTTTGTCGTCAATCAGATACAAGTGAGAAAGAACTTGACTTATATATATCCAATGACGAAGAGACTTTCACCAGGATAGCACGGAGTACACCTGTTGGGGCGGATAGTACTAACGCAGCTCAACATATTCATATTCAAATGCGTCAGGGCAGAGTACCCGCTGGTTATGGACTGTATATCTGTATGGGAAGTGACGGCACATCGACGAATGCATACTGTGACCTGAAGTTTACCTATCATCTATATCCAGCCACTCTAGCTACAAACCAAATCTTATAATCTATGAGGTGATCGATATGAACCTGCAAAAACTTATATTAATAAACAATGCCTGCTTCAAAGCAGGTAAAACTATAACACCGAAGGGCATCATGGTGCATTCTACTGGCGCCAATAACCCTAATCTCAAAAGGTATGTTGGTCCAGACGATGGTTTACTGGGGATGAACCAATACAACAACCATTGGAATCAGGAAAGACCCGGAGGTCGACAAGTTTGTGTTCATGCCTTTATTGGTAAACTAGCAGATGGCTCCATTGCCACCTATCAAACATTACCCTGGAATCACCGAGGTTGGCATGCCGGAGGAGATGCAAACAATACGCATATAGGATTTGAAATCTGCGAGGACGGTTTGACCGATGCCTCGTATTTTTCTGCTGTTTATAAGGAAGCTATAGAGCTTTGTGTATATCTTTGTAAACTCTATGGCTTTAGTCAGCAAGACATCATCTGCCATAGCGAAGGTCACAAACTAGGCATCGCAAGTAACCATGCGGATGTTATGCACTGGTTTCCCAAGCACGGTAAGTCGATGGATACCTTTAGAACTGATGTAAAGAAACAATTGGAGGCAGAAAAGAGCCAAAATCCTGTAACACCACAAACTAAGCTATATCGTGTGCAAATCGGTGCTTTCTCTGTAAAAGCCAATGCTGAAGCACAGCTTGCAAAGGCAAAAGCTTCTGGATTTAAGGATGCTTTTATTAAATATGAATAATAAATATAAATTGCCTGTGGGGGTTTGCTCCTGCAGGCTCTTTTTTTATGCTCTGATTCAAATTAATTTTTACAAATCCTCAACTTCGACCTGTTCCCGCGGCTATTAGGTAGGAGGTGGCTTTATGAATCAGAACGAGTATAGAAAAGTTACAAAGATTACGGAAGAAATCACAGAAAAAAGAATCGAATCTAAAAGTGTGTCACTTGAGCAGCTACAGCGTGAGTTTGATTATATCCAGGCAGAAAAATTACTGAATAAGATGCTTGAAAAAGGCTTGATTTCGGAGGCTGAATTCAACAAAATAACCGCATTAAATCGGCAAACTTTCTCACCACTCTTGGCAGAGTTAATGCCCTAAAAACGTTGATATATAAGGACTTTAGAGGTAATATGTGACCTACCAAGAAGGAGGTGAGAGGATGAAAAAGATAACGAAAATAGAGAGCAACAAGACCAATTCCTTTATTAAGCCAAAGTTACGAGTAGCTGCTTACTGCCGTGTTTCTACAGACAGCGATGAACAGCTTGTCAGCTTGCAAGCACAAAAGACCCATTATGAGACCTACATAAAGGCAAACCCGGAATGGGAATATGTAGGGTTGTATTATGATGAAGGCATCAGCGGCACTAAAAAGGAAAAACGCTCTGAACTGCTTAGGATGATATCGGATTGTGAAAATAAGAAAATAGACTTAATCATTACAAAGTCCATCAGTAGATTTGCGAGAAATACAACAGACTGTCTGGAGATGGTTCGCAAACTGGTAGACATTGGTGTTTTCATTTACTTCGAGAAGGAAAACATAAATACCCAATCAATGGAAAGTGAGTTGATGCTCTCCATTCTGAGTGGACTTGCGGAAAGTGAGTCAATTTCCATTTCGGAAAATAACAAGTGGGCAATTCAAAGACGATTCCAGAACGGAACTTTCAAGATTTCATATCCACCATTCGGTTATGAAAACATTGACGGACAGATGATTGTAAACCCCAAGCAGGCAGAAATTGTGAAGTATATTTTTGAAGAGGCATTATCGGGCAAGGGCACACAGAAAATTGCAGATGACCTTAATCATAAAGGTATCCCATCAAAAAAAGGCGGTCGTTGGACGGCTACAACAATTCGGGGCATTCTTGCCAACGAAAAATATACTGGTGATGTTATTTTGCAAAAGACCTATACCGATAGCCGTTTTAACAGGCGCACCAATTATGGTGAGAAAAACATGTATTTGGTAGAAAACCACCATGAGGCAATTATCACCCATGAAGATTTTGAAGCAGTAGATGCAGTTATCAATCAGAGAGCAAAAGAAAAAGGTATCGTAAAGCGTACAAGTAAATATTTAAATCGATATCCTTTTTCAGGCAAAATCATCTGCTCCGAATGTGGTAGTACCTTTAAAAGGCGGATTCATTCATCCGGAGCAAGAAAATATATCGCTTGGTGTTGCAGTAAGCACATAAGGCAGATAACGGAATGTTCCATGCAGTTTATTCGAGATGATGATATAAAAACAGCTTTTGTTACGATGATGAATAAACTGGTTTTCGGTCAAAAGTTCATAATAAGACCGCTGTTGGATGGATTGCGTAAACAAAACAGTCCAGAGAGCTTTCGGAGGATTGAAGAATTGGAAGCTAAGATTGAAAGTAACTCGGAGCAGAGTCAGATGTTGACGGGGTTAATGACCAAAGGATACTTAGAACCTGCTCTATTCAATAAAGAAAAGAATTCACTAGCGGCAGAAGGTGCAAGGCTTCTAGCCGAAAAGGAGCAGCTCACTCATTCGACAAACGACAATCTTGCAAAAGTAGAGGAAGTCAACCGTCTGCTTAAGTTTGTTGCTAAATCAAAAATGCTCACAGCTTATAAGGATGAGTTGTTTGAAAATTATGTGGAGAAGATTATTGTTTATTCACGAGAGGAGATTGGATTTGAATTAAAGTGTGGAATTACACTGAGGGAAAGGTTGGTGAATTAGATGGGGCATACACCCTACGGATATAGAATTGAAAACGGAAAGGCTATAGTGGATGAAATGACAGCAGAGCAAGTAAGAAAGTTATATGCAGGATACTTGGAGGGTCTTTCTTTGAAGGAGGCTGCTAAAGAAGCTGAGATAAACTGTTATCACGCCACTGCAGGAAGAATGCTACAAGACAAGCACTACCTTGGCGATGAATTCTACCCTCCGATTATTGATGAGGAAACCTTCGAAAAGGCCATGATTGAAAAACAAAAACGAGCTAAAAAGCTCGGAAGGGTATGGGAGACAAGGGATAAGCCAGTGGTGGATTATAAAGTAAAGTTCAAAGTAAAACCCATGGAGCAGAAATACGATAACCCATACAAGCAAGCAGAATATGCTTACAGTCTGATAGAAAGTGAGGTGTAACATGTGGCGGTAAGTAAAAATGTTACGGTAATTCCGGCAATTAGGCGAGTCGGATACATTAATAATAGTGAAAGCAAACCCAAAACACGAGTAGCTGCTTACTGCCGTGTTTCAACGGATAGTGATGAGCAGGCTTCAAGTTATGAGGTGCAGATTGCTCATTACACAGATTTTATAAAAAAGAATTCGGAGTGGGAATTTGCAGGTATCTTTGCAGATGACGGTATCACAGGAACCAATACAAAAAAACGTGAAGAATTTAATCGTATGATTGAAGAGTGTATGGCAGGAAATATAGATATGATCATTACAAAGTCCATCAGCCGATTTGCAAGGAACACTTTGGACTGTCTTAAATACATCCGTCAACTAAAGGATAAGAATATCGCCGTGTTCTTTGAAAAAGAGAATATCAACACAATGGATTCCAAGGGCGAAATCATGCTAACTATTATGGCCTCCCTTGCCCAGCAGGAGAGCCAGTCCTTAAGCCAGAATGTTAAGCTAGGTATCCAGTATCGATATCAGCAAGGTGAAATTCAGGTGAACCACAATCGTTTCTTGGGATATACCAAGGATGAAAACAAGCACCTGGTGATTGACCCAGAGGGTGCAGAAATTGTAAAAAGAATTTACAGAGAATACCTTGAGGGAGCGAGCCTTTTGCAGATAGCAAGAGGATTAGAGGCAGATGGTATTCTTACAGCAGCGGGCAAAGCAAAATGGAGACCAGAAACATTAAAGAAGATATTACAGAATGAAAAGTACATCGGAGATGCCCTCTTGCAAAAAACCTATACGGTAGATTTCCTTTCCAAAAAGCGAGTCAAGAATAACGGAATTGTTCCCCAGTACTATGTAGAAAACAGCCATGAGCTTATCATACCGCGTGACCTTTTTATGCAGGTTCAAGAAGAGATGGTAAGAAGGACGAACATCCGAAGCGGTAAGAGCAGTAAAAAGAGAGTTTATAGCAGCAAGTATGCTTTATCGAGCATAGTTTACTGTGGACAATGCGGTGATATTTACCGCAGGGTACACTGGAATAACCGAGGCTACAAGTCTATTGTTTGGAGATGCGTCAGCCGCTTGGAGGAAAAGGGGTCTGACTGTACCTCCCCTACCGTAAATGAGGAAACATTGCAGACAGCGGTTGTAAAAGCTATTAATGAACTATTAGCCAACAAAGAACCATTCCTTCAGGTACTGCTGAAAAACATAGCAACAGTACTTAATGAGGAAAATGATAATGCTACCGATGATATTGATAGCAAATTGGAAGAATTGCAGAAGGAGCTTCTCAAACAAGCAAAGTCAAAGAATGATTACGATGATGTGGCAGATGAGATATACCGTCTCCGGGAGTTGAAGCAAAATGCACTTGTGGAGAATGCGGAGCGTGAAGGAAAAAGGCAACGAATCACTGAGATGACAGACTTCCTAAATGAGCAGTCCTACGAGCTGGAGGAATATGATGAGCAACTGGTAAGGCGGCTTATTGAAAAAATTACGGTATTTGATGATAAACTCACCGTTGAATTCAAATCAGGTGTTGAAATTGATATATAGAAAGATATTATACTATAAAATATGAAGTTTAAAGATTCTATTCTCTGTTACTGCGGGTAAAAGTGATTGATGCAGGTTTAAGTCCGGGCAGCATACTAGTTATAGTTAATGTAGTCGTGACTAGTGGGTATGTATATTGCCAGATGTTGCTGGGTAAATGAATTATTTAGGCAAAAAAGGGCATAATCTTTTAATAAGAGTGGAATTACTAATATTTTTGGTAAATGCCCTTTAAATTTGCTTGAATAAGGAAGTGTGATAATGCTAAATGTGTTCTTAAAAATACTAAAACTTTTTAAATATACTAGACCAATGAATAATGAGGGCGGGTTCGAATTACTAGAAGACAAATATGAAATTGATAGAACCGAGAAGGTTGATTCCTCTGAATATGAAAAAGACCAAAAGCAAAATGAGCAGAAAGACAGGAATCAAAATGAAGTATCACAAATTATAAAACCAATTAAAGTTGAACAATGGAAGAGGGAGAGGAATAGTAGACCAGATGAGTATAGTCACTCTAAAAATATGCCTTCAGCTACCGTTTTCAAAAACATAGCATCCAATAAAAAATATATCGAAGAAATCTTTAGTATGCCTAGAAATCAAGATTTAATTATCAGGGAATTTAAAATGGCCAGAAAAACAAAAGCTTTTCTGGTCTTTGTTGATGGTATGGTTGATAAAACGTCTATAAATCAATTTATACTTCCTCAGTTAATGAGGCCTGAAAATTTTAATGATTTTTCTGGAACTTGCCCAATTGACTATATCAAGGATAGTGTATTATCCATATCGGAGATTACAAAAGCTACTAATTTTAATGAAATTAAACCTCAAATCCTTAATGGTTTGTCGGTTTTGTTTATCGATGATTGTTCAGAAGCGCTGATGATGGAAACACGGGGATTTGAAAAAAGAAACATTGACAGACCTATTACAGAACAGGTGGTAAAGGGGTCACAAGAAGGATTTACAGAGAACTTGAGAACGAATATTACCTTGCTTCGAAGAATAATAAAAAATGAAAAGCTTATCACTGAAATTATCCCGACTGGAAAATTAAATAAAGTCAACAGCGCAATAATTTACATTGAAGGGATTACTAACCCTAAAATAGTGGAAGAGGTGCGTCGTCGCATTACCGAAATTGACACCGACTTTATTGCTGGTAATGGTATGCTAGAGCAGTTAATTGAAGATAATTATCTCATGCCGTTTCCACAGGTCGTTTCCACTGAGAGACCTGATAGAGCTGCTTCGTTTTTAGTAGAAGGGCAGGTAGTGATTATTACAGAAGGTGATCCATTTGCTTTAGCTGCTCCGGTGACTTTTTACAGATTATTTCACTCCTCTGAAGATTCGATGCTGAGATGGCAATACGGTACTTTCCTGAGGATCATCAGATTTATTGGGGTCATGTCAGCTTTGTTAATTCCGGGACTGTATGTTGCCTTAGTGTTGTATCACCATCAAATGATTCCAACCCCTTTCTTGGAGTCAATCGTAAAGTCTAGGGAAGCTGTTCCTTTTCCAACAATTGTTGAGCTTCTGCTAATGGAAATTGCCTTTGAATTGGTCCGTGAAGGTGGGGTTCGAATACCTGGTGTGATTGGTCAGACATTGGGCATTGTTGGAGCTTTGATTTTGGGTCAGGTAGCAGTACAAGCGGGGCTTGTTAGTCCAATTCTAATTGTAATAATTGCTTTAACAGGCTTGGGTAGTTTCACCATGCCTAATTATTCTATGGCTTTAGCAGTTCGTATAATACGGTTTATCTTTGTTTTTGGGGGAGCGATAGCAGGTTTTTATGGAATATCTCTTGCTTTTATTCTAATTGCATCAATGGCGTGTTATATGAAATCTTTTGGTGTGCCTTTCTTGGCACCCGTTGCACCTAGCGCAAAGATTAATCCAGATTCAATCATTCGTCAACCCCTATTTAACCAAAGTATGCGCTCAGACCCTTTCAACACACCCAACCGAAAAAGAAATGGCAAAAATCAGCGAGGTGATGATGAATGATAAAGGATGGCAAGTTTGGAGCCCATGAAACCATAGCGTTGTTAACAATAACTATCTCATCAAAGGTATTTTTTTCCAGTCCTTCTGTAGTCGCCGCTAAAGTTGGAACAGCTGGCTGGTATATGACGATCATATCTGCATTTGTTGCTTTTATAGTTACTGTTTTGCTAATCAGGCTATTGTCGATATACCCAAACAAAACAATAATGGAGATATATGAAGTTGTATATGGAAGAGTAGTGGGGAAAATACTCTCATTTATTTTATTCGCATCAATTCTTGTTACTGTGGCTGCAAATAGCAGAGAATTTATTGAAATAATGGAGGTATACGACCTTCCTCAAAGTCCTCCAAGTTATCTTTTAATATTATTATTTGTGGCAGTAGGTGTTTTAGCTTACTGGGGACTTGAAACGATAGCACGGTTTTCCAAGCTAATGGCTTTTTTTCTGCTATTATTATATATTTCGGTGTTGGTATTGTCTATGAAGTTATATGAATTCCATCGCCTTTTCCCCATTTTAGGTAATGGATTAGATACAACAGTGCTGACAGGGATTCAAAGATCCTCTGTCTATGGTGAAATAATTATTATTGGAGTAATAATTGGTTCGCTTCATGGCATAAAGCATGCGAAACGAGCGGCTTATTTAAGCTTAATCTTCTCTGCTTCTATAGTAACTACAGCATTACTAGCATTTTCACTTGCTTTTCCTTATTATACAGGAGAGGAGATTACGGCTCCAATTTATTTGATGGTTTCGCTTATTGAATATGGAGAGTTTATACAAAGGATCGAACCATTATTCTTTTTCCTTTGGAATATCAGTACAGTTATATCTGTAGCAGCTTTATTTTATGTCCTGATTATCATATATGCTTATATATTTGAACTTGATGACAAAAGACCGATTATAATTCCCTTAGGGATTATCGTTGTTTTTCTTGCTTTAATTCCTCAAAACATTATTCAACTTACAAATGGCATAGTAAGTATGATTAGGAGCTATGGGTGGGCCTTTTATTTTATACCTCCTGTGATCACTCTCGCGATAGCTAAGATAAAAAAGAAATACGGAGGTAGCTCTCAATGAAGAAAAAAATCCTTTTAATTATTACCATTATAATGCAGATATTCACTTTGACCGCCTGTTATGATGCTAGAGAGGCGACTTCAGTTTCGTTTGTACAGATGATTGGTATTGATCAAGGTATTACAGACAAGTGGAGAATCACTGTAAAAATTGCAAGTATGCAAAATGGTGATGACAGTTCAAATAAAGGAAGTGAATCCTCACAGCAAACGCAGACCAAAACAATTACAATTGACGCCCCTTCTTTTAATGGAGGAATTGACTTGTTTAATACGAATATTCCTCAAAAACTGGATTTCACCCATGCTTCATTGCTTGTAATCTCTGAAGATCTTGCACAAAGTGGTTTAATGGGAGAATACATTACACCTCTTGTTCGCTTTAGGGAGATAAGAAGAACGTTGAATGTTATAGTTGTTCGGGGAAATGCTCAAGAATTTGTTGAAAAGACAGAAGAATGTAATCAAGGCAGCCCTTCCCGGGCAGTAGTGTCCTTGATAAGGCAAGGAGAAAACACAGGTTTTTATCCTAAAATATCCTTGAATGATTTTTACAATGGAATTAAGTCAACCTATAGACAGGCTGTCCTACCTTTAGGAAGTGTACACAAGAAAAACTTTGACGAGGAGGGGGAGTCTTATAATGAGGGGGTTAAAAATACAGGGCAATATTTTGCTGGAGATACACAAAGGAAGGGCGGCAATACTATCGAATTGCTTGGAAGTGCATTGTTTGTCAAAGATAACATGGTCGGTAAGCTAAATGGACATGAAACAAGAATGATGATGTTAATTAGAGGAGAATTTAAAAAAGGGATATTCACCATTCAAGATCCCGAGGCTTCTAAGTGGATAATACCTATTGATACAAGGGTTTCCAGGAAGCCGAATTTAAAAATTTATTTTGACAACGACAGACCGATAATAAGCCTAGAAGTTAAAACGGAAGGAGATATATTAGCAATTCAAAGTGGTATTAATTATGAAAGCGAAGAAATGATAGGAATAATTGAAAACGAAATGACCAGATACTTGGAAAAAGGCATCACTAGTGTTATTCATAAATGTCAATCACTAAATACAGATCCTTTCAATTTTGGGAGAACGGCAGTCAAGCACTTTTTGACCATTAATGAGTGGGAAAAATATAACTGGAATGAAAAATTCATGGAAGCAAAAGTAGAGGTTAAAGTAGATTTCAAAATAAGAAGAACTGGAGGCCTCCTGAGAAATTCAGATAACAATGTGAGGGATGAATAAAAAATGAACATGATTATTATGATGCTTATTATTGGTATGGTAGCCTACCCAATAAGCTATACAAACTATAATTTGTCTATTAAAAATAGATTAGGTGCGTTAGGAATGCTGCTTTTAATAGTGGCTACACTTGTGATATCTAGTTATGTTTTATTTTTTTTACGTAATTAATAAAGTTTAGGAGATTAATAATATGAAAATTGATAATGAATGTTGTTGTGAGTGCAATACTAAAAAAATTGAACAAACAAAGGATACTTGTCCGGTATGCAATAATGAAGGAGTTTCCGTTAGTGGGGTAACCGTTGAACACTTAGTAGAAGACAATTATCGCAATGCCGTTGAGGGAGGGCGATATAAGATTTGCATGAATGAAGAGTGCAGTGTTGTCTACTATAACGTGGATAATGGAATTAAGTTCTTGAAAAATCAAGTTAGAGTTCCTATCTGGTTTAAAAAAGATGCAAATCCGAAGTATGCATGCTATTGCAGTAAAGTTACCGAAGACCAAGTAATAGAGGCTGTAATTAAACACGATGCAAAAACAGTAAAAGAAGTAAATGCTATAACTGGAGCAATGAAAAATTCTAATTGCAAAGAAAACAATCCTCTAGGCGTATGTTGCCATAAGATTATTCAGGAAGCTATTGATAAAGGATTGACTATGAAATTTAAAAAAATAGAGAAAAAATATTGACAAGTAAAAATAAATGGTGTATAAAATAATTAAAGTTAGCACTCGTTAGTCGAGAGTGCTAACAAAAAAATTAAAAAAATGTAAAGGAGTGATTATCATGGCAGGATTAATTCCATTCAACAGAAAACGAAATGATTTGATGAACATTGGTTTTGATGATTTTTCCAACATGCTTGATGACTTTTTTACAGGCAGTTGGCCAGTCCAAAGAAGTTTAGCGGCAGATACATTTAAAATTGACATTCAAGACAACGATACAGAATATATAATAGAAGCTGAACTTCCAGGAGTAAAGAAAGAAGATGTAGAAATTACATTGAATGAAGGAAGACTCAATCTTTCTGTTAAGAAAGAGGAAGTTTCAGAAGACAAGAGCAAAAAATTCATTCATCGAGAGAGAAGATATGCTCAAATGTCACGAAGCATACTGCTTGCAGATTCAAATGATGAAGGGATTCAAGCAAAATTAGAAGAAGGCGTATTGACAATTAAAGTGCCTAAAAAGGAACAAGTTGACACTTCAAAACGCATTATGATCGAGTAATATACAAAAGCACACTGATAATTGATATCAGTGTGCTTTTGTATGTTAGAAAACTTAAACTATATAAGATTTTAATGCTAAATTTAAGCATAATGTTTCTAATGTTTTTTTGGTATGGAAAAAAAGGAAATTGCTATTATGTGGGTAATGCGAAAACTGGGCTACAGTGAAGAACAAACTCAACAAGTATTAGATCTAGCTAATAAAGCTTATCAGAAAAAAGAGTAGATTTTGTTTTACCAGCACATTCTGTTTATCTATGCTAATGTAGTGGATATGTTTCCGTCTACCGATAGTGAAAAAAATGCCGTGGATATGTTCCCGAGAACGGAAAGCTAGAAAGACATTCGTTCTGTCCTCTCGAGCCATGTGGAGTGCGTCGTAGGACTACGTCGGGCAAACTCATTGTAATCTTTGAATTCATGCTGTTTAGAGAGTTTTTTATGTTCACCTCAGATGGGGATGATTTTAGGAATAAATTGAAAAAAGATGGTATTTTAGTGAGAGTAGCAATTTGAAGTGGAGTGTGGAAACACGGTTCAGCATTTCTAATCAGTATTTTTAATAAGAATATTAGTTTAAGTAGCCACTATATTATAGTGGTTATTTTTTTATATAGATGACTTATGTATATTTAATTTAGCCATAAGGAAAGGTTTATAGTATAATATATATAATTCTTGAAAAATTTATTAGAGTATCGTATATATAATCGGAGATATAAAGAGGAGGTAAGCCAAATATGTATATAACTCAAAAAGAGGCTAGAATACATAATTTAATTAATCGTTTCTGTAAAAACTATTCAATTGAAGAGCTTAAGGATGGTTTTACTGCTGACGAATTATCAAATAGATTATTTTTTAGACAAGAGGACTTTAATTATGTGATTGAAGAAAATATCCTAATTTTAAAAAATGAAAAGTATATGCCTACTGAAAAACTTATAAAACAATTCACTAAAATTAAAGGGAAATTAAAAAAGGAAGATGAAACTCTAGAAGCATTAAAGATGGATTATAAAAGAAAATTTGAGGAATTAATTAATAGTAATAATTATGAGCCAACCAAAGAGATTATTGAATTGGCTTATAAGATTCATTGGTATATACTTCCTGAATACGAAGAATATATGATTGTTAATAGTGAGATTTACCCCAATGAAAACACAAAGGATTATTATAATCATTATCATACATTAGAAGACTTATATAATGAATTACTAGGGAATGGCAAAAATATAGCTTCTAAAAAGGGCGATATGAACCTAAATAAAGATATTAAAATTGCAATTTACTCAAGACGCTGGGGACATGATGATTATTATAGAATTGCTAGAACAACTACTGGCTGGAAGGTTTCATTCCACCAAACAAGAGAAGGAAGTAAAGAAGGGGAAGCTTTAATAAAGCACTTAGAGCATGATTCAATAAGCTATCCAAACTCTCTAAGCAGATTTATGCTTGATTTATGGAATAAGGCAGATAGTGAGGAAATGAGCATAGAAGATTTAAAAGAATACTTGGAAAGTATAACTATGTGGATTAATGTTTGCGAAAAAAATACTCCAGAAAATATCGAGGTGTAAAAATGAGCACAGATAGTTATTACGGTTATGTTACATTTGCAGATATTTTAGGATGGAAGGGTATTTGGCAAACAAAACGGGAAACTAATCCTGTTGATAGCTTATTACAAATAAGAGCCGAAATGAAAGAATATATTTCAGTTTTACAAGCAAGGTATTATAAGAATATTGTTGAACATGAATTGAGAGGATTTTTTAGCGATGAAAATAGAAAAGACTTATCAAAAGAAATTATAAAAATCAGTAGTAACTTAGAAACTTTAATTGCAAAGTATTCAAATAACTATGAAAGTGTTTTAGATGAATTAAAAAAATTTCGACTAGAACTTTCTATTGAATTAATATCAGATACTTTTGTAATAACTTCAAGTGGAAGTGAAATACATTATGAAACAATGCTTCATTCATTGATATCACAAAACTTAATTAATACTTGCTTAAAAAAAGGATTTTTAATACGTGGTGCAACAAGTTATGGTGAATACTATAAGCAAGAGTTAGTATTTGTGGGTCCGGCTATTGATGATTCTGCATCTTGGCATGAAATGGGAGAAGAGATCGGAATATTTTTTACTCCTAAAGCAAACATAACTATAGAAAATACAAAAGTAGAAATGGATAGTGTTATTTTAAATGATAGAAAGTTAAACGAAATTCTTTTTATAGATAATCCTAAATTAAAGGTACAGACCTTCAAAACGTATATGGTAAATTGGGCTAATGGAGAATCATATTTTAATGATATAATAGCAAATTACTCAACAATTTTGCCTGATATACACAAGAAAATCCTATTCTCAAAAGACCGTTTAGTTAGTTTGAAAGAGAAAAATGCATAGGCATAATGTTTTTTACTGATAAAGCAATTAAGTGATATAAAGTTTTACATTTATTGGACGATAATATATTAAAAACATGAGAGGATGGGATATTTTGTTAACTTATGAGGAAAGAATTAGAGAATGGGGAACTAGCCTTAAGCATCAAGGATGCAAGGCTATATTTCAAGAGGGATATATAATTACACTTGTTGTGAAAGATGATATATCAAAGATTAGAAAAATTAAGAGTTCTCCCACAATTACGGTAGTTGCTTATATGCCAGAACAAAATAGTATAGGCGTATGTGTTTATGCAAGTAATGATGATATGAGCAATGGATTGTTTGTTCCAATTCTATTAGGCAATAAAATTGAAGAAGAGATGCTTATAAAGATAAGCAATGGATACGGAAAGATTGAATTTTTCTCTGTTAGTGATGATCTTAGTGAAATATATGCTAAAGAAATATTGAGAGAAGAGATGGGACGATTTGCATTGAATAGAGAGTTGAGAACTGCAGGTCTTATTGTTTAGACATCAAGAGAGCCATAAGGCTCTTTTTTTATACGAATTTTTAAGATAAGGAGAATATAAGAAGCTATGAATATATTTTTTCTAATATTAGCTTTAACAGCAATTATCGTACTAATATATTATTTTATAAATAATAAGAGAGATAGGAGGATCAAAGAAGATTTTGTCAATAGTCAAGCTAATAGAAATACACTAGTATGTACTGAAGTGCAAAGTTCAGATACACTTGATGTGGAGGGGCCGACGATTAGTAAGATAAAAGATAAAGGAGAACTAAATAAATTACTAAACGATATGATTCATGAATTTATCATAAAGAAGCCACAGCTTATAAATGCAGTTGAAAGGGGTATTGAAGAAGAAAAAATACTTAGAAAAGAAGTTTACAGCTTCTTAGATAGGAAAGCCTATGGACTAGACCAGAAGGATAAGGACTTTATTCTTAAAAACTTTGAAAGATATATATGGCAATATGGAGAGCTGCAGGAGCTTATAGATAGCGATACTATAAGTGATATTAAAACTATAGATTATGATAATGTTAGAATTAAAGAACAGGGAAAGAGAAAAAAATCAAATGTAGTTTTTCCATCGAGAGAAGCTTTAAAAGAATATATAAATTTTGTTGCAGTTAAAAATGGAGCTATATTAAGTGAAAAGGAAGCTATGCAAACTGTGACAGATAAGAATTCTTCAGATAAATTTATTCTGAGAATAACTATATCTAGTGAATATGTAAACTCAGTAGAATACCCATATTTGCACATAAGAAAAATTTCTAAATTTAAAGATGATTTACCTAAGCTAAAAGCAAAAGAAATGTTTGATGACAAAATAGAAAGATACTTGAATGAAGGTATGAGCAGCAATTTAACCTTTTTCCTATGTGGTAAAGGTGCAGTAGGTAAAACCACTTTGCTCAATGCCTTAATAGATGAAATACCTTTTAATAAATCAGGTCTGGTTATTCAAGAAGCTGAAGAGCTTTATAGTTTAAAGCATCCAGACTTAATGCTGCAAAAGGTTAAATATGCAAAGGGAGAGTCAAAGATACAATATACTCTTGCCGATTTATCGGTAAAAGGGCTTTTAACTGACTTAGACTATTTTGTTATAGGTGAGATAAAAGGAGAAGAAGCCTGGGATATGATAAATGCTATCTTTACTGGACATACAGCTTTAAGCTCAGTACATGCCAGTGGTGCAAAAGAGGCTGTCGAAAAACTAATACACTATATAAGGTATTCTCCAAAAGCAGCAGATTTAAAAACAGAAGACTTGCTTAAAATGTTAACTGGCATTGATGCAATCATATTTATTGATGATTTTAAAATATTTGAAATAACTGAAATAAAAGGATTTAATGAAGAAACTAAAAGCCTTATATTTAATCCTGTTTTTAAATATAGTATAAGCAATGATAAGGGTGAATTTATACAGCTAAATGAAAGTTGTCAGAAGATTAAAAACAAAATTGCATATAGCAAATTTAAGAGAAATCAATTCAAGGAAGTGATTTAGTTTGAATGTAACATACATTGTATATGCAGCAATGGCTATATTTTTAGCTGTATTTTCTTATTTCTTTATTTCAATAATTATTGAAGTTAGGGAAAAGAAGTATTTAAATAAAATTCTTGATGATGTGAGTAAAGTATACAATGAAAGGCAGAAGGTAAGGGAAGCTAAATTTCTTTATGAAGGTTCAACAAGTGATAAAAAAATTATAGATAAAATAGATGAGCTTGTTGAAAGATCAAGGATAAAAACTATAATTCCCTTTATAACAAGTGAATTATTAATTGCAGGTATATTAGTGTTAGCTTTTGTATCTGCTTTTTTAGTTAACAAATATTTTGGTTTTTGGCTGTATACTGTTGCAGCCTTCGCTTCAGTAATATTTATTGTAGTCTTCACTTTAAAATACATGGAAAAGAGAACTTTTAATAAAATTGATAAGCAACTATTAGTTTATATAAATACACTTAAAAACTTATGCAGCTCTAATAACGACATAGTAGTTATTATTGAAAAATCAATAGATTATGTTGAAGAGCCTATAAAGGAATATCTTGAACAATTTGTTTTTGAATGTAGAAAAGGAATTCCAGTGTACAAAGCCTTTAGAAATCTTGAAGATAAGGTTGAGAATAAAAGATTTAAGCAGCTAATTAAGAACTTGGCAATCTGTTCTAAGCATGAAGCCAATTATGAGAAGATAATAAAAAAATCTAAAGTAATTCTAAAGCATTATTTTGAGGAAAAAGAAAGAAGAACTAAAGCTGTTAATAGTGGAAGGTCAATAATAGTCATAACACTTTTTATGGGACTTTTCACTTTAAATATTCTACAGTCTTTTTCAGGCAATTTATTAGATACTCTTAAAACTACGTTAGTAGGTAATGTGCTATTAGGATATTTCTTAATAGTGTTAATATATGCTACCTATAAATTTATAACCTTAGATAATTTAAACTACTAGAAAATCACGGGGAGGGGGTGATTTAAATTATTGTATCAGTATTAAATATTGCTATTTTCCTTTTAATTTTGGTATCAACATATTTATACTTTAAAAACTACACACCTAAAAAAGTGAAGGGAGATATGCAAGAAGAAAAAAACAGCTATAAAAGGTTTAATAATTATCTAAGGAAAAATGAGGAGGGATATTTTTCATACAAAAGAATAGAAAAATACTTTAAAAAATTAGGGAATCCGCTTGAGCTGACTCCCTTTGGATATATAATAGGAAAACTATTAATTTCAGTTATATTATTTATAGCTTTTCTTATTAGCAATGATTATATTCTAGCAGTTATTTTTGCTGTGTTTGGTTACTTTATATTAGATATCATTCTAAAGATGAAAGATAAACAAGATATGAAAGTGATTAAGCTAGAGCTTGGAGATGTTTATGATCTATTAAACATACAAACTTCTGCAGGAGTTTTCATAGGAAATGCTTTAACAGAGTGCTACTTAGTAGCTTCAAATAAAAGATTTAAAATGAAACTTGCAGAGCTATCAGCGGAAATAAACATGACTAAAAATATAGAGAAGGCTTTAGATAATTTTCAAAGTAATTTTAATTCGCCAGAGATAGATAACTTTGTTATAACCATAAAGCAAAGTCTTATAACTGGACAGACAGAAGAAGCATTAGAAGATATATCAGATTCGCTAAAAGAAAGAAATCTGATAGCAATACAGGAAGATACTAAAAAAGTAAATAGTACAGCAAATATTATTCAGCTCCTGATGTATATGGGTATTATGACAACAATACTCTACATTACAGGAGCTGAACTTATTAAAAGTTGGACAGGAATATTTATAAAATAATCTAAACAATAAAAATAAGATATTGAAGAAAAAGGAGATAAAAAGTTAATGAATAGATTAGTATTAAACACATCAATCAATATGCAGCAAGGAGCAAATAAATTTAGAAATAAGCTTAATAATTTTATTACAAAGAAAAAGAAGGGCGATGACAAGCTTATAGTTGCTTTAGTTCTTGCAGCTCTTGGTGTTGGTCTATGTATTTATTTTAGAAACAACATTTACGATATAATGACAAGTACTGTTGCTACGTTAAAAACTCAGATTCAAAACTTAATTGCTGGAACTGTAAAAGCTTAAGAATATTAGGAGAAAAGGTAATGAGAGAATTAATAATAAATACAGAAGTAAAGGTTGTAGAAAAAATAGGTAATATAAAGCTCAAAGCAAATAACATTTTTACAAGAAAAAAACAAGGAGACGATAAACTTATTGTAGCTCTAGTATTAGCAGCCCTTGGTGTAGGTTTATGCATATACTTTAGAAATGGCATTTATGACATTATGACTGATACTGTTAGTACGCTAAAGACACAGATAAATAGCCTGCTTGCTGGAACAGTAAAATAATAAATATTTAGTAGTGATTAAAATACGGAGAAAGTTAAATTTTTCCGTATTTTTTATAAAGGTGGTAATGTGAAAAAGAAAAAAGGTGAGATTGATCAATATGTAATTATTGTGTTAGGAATACTATCCTTCTTTATAATAACAATAGCTTCACTTAACTACGTAGGTTCCACAGATAAATATATAACTGCTAATCAAATAGCGAGAAAATATGTATTAAAGATTGAAAGTAAGGGATATTTAACTCCTGAAAACGCAGCTAAATTAAGAAGTGAACTAACAAATCAAGGTTTCTCTAATATAGATTTAACTGGAACTACCATGTCAGAAGTAAAAAATGGAGAAGATGTTTTTTTATTTATAAACTATGACCAACCGATTAGAAACATAGATATAGAAAACTTTAATGTCAAATTTGTAAATGAAGTTCAAAGAGTTCAAATATCACGTTCTTCAACAGCAAAGAATTAGAGGAAGGTGGTATGTTGAAAAAGAAAAAGGGTAATTTGGTTATACAGATTTCTGCTATTTTTCTATTCTATATTTTGTTTATTGTATGCATGTTTGCATTTACAAAATATAAGATAAGTGCAGAAAGTGAGATAGTAAGTGATGCCTTAGTTTCATCAAATCTTGCAGCTCTTACGACCCAAAATTTAGACATAGATTTATTATCTCAAGATCCTAATAAAAAAATTGTTATTGTAAAAGACCCTAATGAAGCTTTAAAGACTTTCCAAAGACATTTAAAGTATAATCTTGGACTAGATGAAAACTATGCGCCTAAAAATTCTATTAGCTCTATAAAAGGTAAAGTAGATATAAAAAAATTTACTATATATAATGTGCAGGGAAATGATGTTGCAGTATATGAATTAAATTTTACTACACTAAATTTTGCAGTTAAAAATTATCCAAGTGGTAAAGGCAATATATATACTCCTAAAGGTACTAAGGTTGAAGCAAGTACAGTTCACTCACAAATAGGATTTACATTAGAAACTATATTTAAAGATAGTATGCATGTTGAGTTCTCTGAGGATACAGATATATTGAAAGAATA
Source organism: Clostridium manihotivorum (assembly GCF_004015185.1). Taxonomy (GTDB): domain Bacteria; phylum Bacillota; class Clostridia; order Clostridiales; family Clostridiaceae; genus Clostridium_AR; species Clostridium_AR manihotivorum. The sequence continues at coordinate 3,156,680 of NZ_CP025746.1, forward strand.
AGAAGGAGGAAGATAGCTTGAAAAAAAAGGTTTCCTTAATGTTTTTAAGCCTACTTATGGCTGCTATTATTTTTGCAGTAGTAATTACGTTGCAAAATAAAATTGCAAATCCAAATGGTAAGACAGAAGTTTATTACTCTCAGCAGTATATAAGCAAAAATACAATAATTAATAAAGACAACTTCGATAAGTACTTTATTAAAAGGGAAGTAAGCAAAGATAACTTAGTTGAAGATTCTATAACAAATAAGGAAGAGTTACTGGAAATATATACGGCAGAAAATATTCTAAAAGGTGAACAGATTTCAAGAAAAAGAATAGATAAGAATTCAAATAGATTAAAAGACATACCAAACAAGGTGGAGTATTCAATAAAATTTTCAGATATAAGTGAAGTTGCAGGAGGAACTTTAAGAGAAGGTGATGTAATAGACCTTATACTTACAGAAAATCAAGATAACAAAGTAATTACCCAGACGGAACTTAAAAATGTTATTATCAGCAAAGCAATTGCTGCAGATGGGAGCTTAATAAACAGAGATAGTAAAGCAGCTGCTAGTGCATTAAATTTATATCTAAGTGCAGTTGATGCACATAAATTAGATAATGCAGTTGAAAGAGGTAAGATAAAAGCACTAAAAAAGCTAGATAGTTCAACTTATGATAATATCTCCATTGAAAACTATAAATAAAAATTCAAATAGTAGATGGGGGATATTGAAATGAGATTAAGAAAGAAAATTATCCTATCAGTCCTTGCTATAACTATATTGTTTACAGTTATTCCAGTAATAAATGTCTATGCTGCGCCAGTAGAAAGCTCCTATCCTTCAGACGCAGATTATTATTATCATACAGGATATTTCTATTGGTTTGGAAAGAATAGGAGTAATTATGAAACAGGTGAATCATGGTATGCTGCTAAACCTCGAAAGCCTAACACCTTCTATAATGATACTTGGGGAGATATTCAATATGATGGCTACTATGAGAATAATGGATATTCTACCTTTGGATTTACTTCTTATGATGCTGTTTGGGCTGATGGGTCTGGAAAAGCACCGAGTTGGAATAGCACATATGGGCGTTATGAGAAAAGAGTTATAGCTTACTATAGGAGGTCTAAAACTTCACCATATTTTGTAGGAGCAAGTGTTAGTGGAGCACAATATGTTGATGGCTCAGACTATTGGATTAAGCCAGGTACTACTTTAAATGTAAATATACATGGCAGGCAGGACTTTGAAGGATACGCTCAGCAACTAGATGATTATGTTTACTATAACTATATAAGGCTAACAGGAAATGGTCAGGATATAAGGGCAGCAGCACAGTTTAATGGAGCATTAAATTATTTTTCACCAAATACTAATGAAATTAATATTGGACTTCCTAGTGTGTGGAGAGAGAATGGAAACAGAGATTTATATACTACCTTTAGCGTAAGAGCTAGCCAAGATTCTAGGGATTTTAATGTAGAAGCTTATCATTACTCAGCTAATGGTAAATATGGACCAGGCGGCAGCTATGTCTCAACTGGTATGACAATTAAAACAGATGGAATAGCACCTACATTAGCAGCTAATCCTGCAAGTAGTGGCTGGACTAATAATTTATCTGTTACAATAAATGCAAGTGATTCAAGATCAGGAGTAAACACTTTATATTACGCTTGGTCTAATTCAAATTTTAGTGCTCCTACAGCTTGGAATAGTATTAATTCATCAACAGTAAATACAACTCAAAATAGCGAAGGAACTTGGTATTTATGGTATTATGCTACTGATAATGTAGGAAACAAATCTAATCCAGTTTGCTCAGGCCCCTACAGAGTTGATAAGAAAGCTCCTACATCAACAGGATTAACAATAACCAACGGCTCAGATATTAATAAATATGTTATTACTGCTAAAAATGTAACTGATAACTTAAGTGGAGTAAATGATGGAACAATAAGAGTAGCAGTATGGAAAGATGGAGAAGCCTATAGAAATTGGTACACTATGAATAGAAAATCAGGTACTAATGATTTTACTGTAACTGTTGATTTAAATACTTCTAATCATATTGGAAAATACGGAACCTTTGATGCTCATGTATATGGTGCAGATAACGCAGAAAATGATGGGTTTTTAACAGGTACTAGCTTTAATAGGATTATGCCCAATCCAATGGCAGGAAGGTTAACAGTTTATGAATATGATTATAAGGAAAGCGATAGTATTTACTGGGTTAAACCTAATAGTACTATAGGGATATATACAGATGGTTATTTTCCTTCAAGCTATGGAATATATCCTAGCAGAACATATCTTTTATTCGCAAAGGATGATGCAATGACAGGTAATTCAGCCAGACAATATGGTGATATTAATGGGAGCTATATTAATGGCAGTGAATACAACACTTATTTTACTTTAAATAATAGTCAAGAAAGGGCTCAGCAGTTTCAGTACTCAGGAAATAACTATTCAGGAATTAGGCATCACATGAAGGTAAAATTAAATGGCACAGCTTTTAAATTAATGTATGCCAATACCTATTTAAGTGGAGGAACTGAATATTATGATAGATATTATGATTCAGGAATATGGCTAAAAACAGATGGTATAGCCCCAGGATTTACTGATACTTCTAATAAAATATTAGATAGCAAAATAAGCACAATAATAAATTTAGATGATAATCTTAATATTAGTGCAAGAGTAGATTATTTAAAGGACATAGGTTCTGGAATAAATTCTGTATATGCCAAACTTTATCCCTCAGGCAGAGAAGCTGAAGCAAAGATGTTACAGCTTAATTTACTAAATGGAAGCTATGTTTTACCTAACACTAATGTTAATAGTCTTTTTGGTAGCGAAGATATAAACATAGATATTTATACAAGGGATAATGTAGGAAATACAGGCAAAATAAAAACTCAAAGATTTGATTTATTTACTTTAAATGCTCAGATAGTGCCATACAATGCTCCAAGCTTTGCAGGCATACCTACACTTCAAAAGGGACAAAAAGCTATACTTAGGATATATACAACAGGGTTTTTAGATAAGCTGCAGATAACCTTTCCTAATGAGCTAGTTGCTTTAGATAGTACATTAAATAGAACTATAAATATAGAACCTAAAGGCTCTTTAACTACTGAAATGGTATTTAATGTGCCACTTTATGCAGAAGAAAAAAATAACTTTGCAGTTAATATTAAAGCCTTTAAAAATTCAATTGGTGTGGTTGAGAACAATGCAAAGTTCAATGTAATAAGTAATATCTTAAAAGGAATAAGAACAAGAACCAAATATAACTGATTTACTATTTAGTCTAATATGATATAATATTAATCAATAGGTGGTGAAAGTGCAAATGGAAAATGAAAAGCTGTTTGAACTAATGGAGAAGATGTATTCTGATTTTAAAGGCAGCCAAGAAAAGTTATTTTCAGAGCTTCAAGAAATAAAAAAAGATGTTAAGGACAATAGTGAAAAAATAGGTAGTGTAGAAAAAACTGTTCTTCGTATGGAACAAAATCATGGAAAGAAGCTTGAAGCATTATTTGATGGATATAAGCAAAATACTGAGAAGCTTAATAATATTGAGAAGGAAGTATCAAAGCACGAAGAAGTTATTTTAAGAAGAGTAAGATAATTAAATATAAAGTAATTTAGGGAGTGTATGAACGGTGATTTATATGCTTCTTTTATTTTATATCCAGTATAGTAAGAAAGGATGGACAATGTTAAAATTAATATCAATGTCACTGATTTCTTTATTCTTTATCTATAATTCTTTTAGGGTTATTGAATTTATTAATTCAAAGGATAATACAAAGATAATTGATAAAAGAGCTAATAGAGCCATTATAAGCATTTTATTCAGTCTATTTATAGGATTCTTATATATAAAGTATGGTTTATCAATAATATTTATAAAGTATTTTTTATTAATGGTCTATTTAACTGTTACAGGATATATAGATCACTACTCCAAAAATGTATATACATTTATATCCTTTGCTTTTTTAGCAATTGGAGTTGTTTTTATGGGGGCTGATTTATATTATGGAGCTAGTTTAACAACTTATGTTATTATTATTTCAAGCATTTTAGTGATGTGTTTGAATATAGCTATCTTAGGTTTTATGGGATGGGGAGATGCGGAAGTATTTATCATTACAGCTCTATATATTGGAAGTTTTATAAGTTTAATTAACATATTTGTAGCTTTTTCTTTAGCAGGAATAGTAGCATCATATAGGCTAATAACTAGAAAGGTAAAAACAGGCGATAGAGGTGCTCTATGTCCTTATATAGCAGTATCCACCAGCATACTTTTATTTATTTCACAATAAAAAGCTTAGGTAATGTCTACAAGATTAATTATAATATTGTTTGATGTTATAGTTTTAAGGTGTAAAATAAAGTTAGCTATATTTTAATCTTATTTTTAAAACGAGGTAATTTTATGAGCATATCAAAAGATAAAATGATGTATATAATCTATGTTAATAACCAAGGAAAGAGCAAATTATTTTATGAAAAATTGTTAGGATATAAACCAATACTAGATGTTCAGGGAATGACAGAATTTCAGCTTTCAGATAGTGTTATATTAGGTATAATGCCAGAGGAAGGGATTATGAGAATACTTGAAAATAAAATACCTAATCCAGCACATGCAAATGGAGTGCCCAGAAGTGAACTATATTTATTCGTTGATAATCCAGATGAATATTATTCTAGATTAGTAAAAGCTGGTGGAACAGGAATTAGTAAAACTGAACTTAGAAATTGGGGAGATTATGTAGCTTATGGTTCTGATATTGACGGGAATATTTTAGCGTTTGCAAAGGATAAGTACTAAAGCATTATTCTTTAATGAGCAAAGTAAAAAAGAGTTACATGACTTATACAAGATACTAAAAAGTAAAGAACGTATCAAACAAACTTATAACACTATGTTCTTACTAAATGTGGGAAAAAGCCTTTCGTGCAAAACGTCAGGCTTATTTTTACTTTGTCTTTAAACGGTATAAAGTCTCTAAAAAATCTAACACAGCTTTTAGGTTTTCAGTAGATAAATCATTTGCTCTATCTATTAAGAGAGAATATTTACTTTCACTACTAGTTTGTAAGCCTTTAAATATATCTTCTATTGGTATTTCAAAAGCAGTTGCAATTTTATCTAAGCTTTCTACGGTTGCACTTGCTTGTCCTCGCTCGATTTCACCCATAAATGAACGAGCTATTCCGGCTCTATTTGCTAAATCCTCTTGGCTCCATCCGTATTCTTTTCGTAAGCTTTTTATTCTTTCACCTAGTAATTTTGATATATTACTCATTTGCTCACCCCTATTTGAAAATACAGTGTATTATAAAATCAATCAACGCGGTATAGAGGGTGAACTGCTTAATAAATGTACTCCAGCATTAAGGAGTAAATATATTTCGAGTTAAAAACACCCAAAAATGTAATAAAATATGGTATAATATAATAAGGGAAAGTGCCTAATTTACTACGTTTGCGGGGATGAAATATGGATAAAATGACAAGAAAACAAAAGAGAAAAAAAGAGAATGAAATAAATTATTTCGGAGAATTTTCGAAAATTAAAAACCACTTTTTTAAAGATCTAAATAAAAAATTAGCAATTGTAAAAGACAAAAGAAATCAGAATTATGTTACTTATACACCAGAAATAATACTATTTACGGTAATAATGAAAAATGTTTCAGGCATAGTAAGCATGAACAAAATGACAAAGATTTTAATAATGACGCCGTAATAGAAAATATTAAAATACGTCATTAGGATATGATTCTTTAGAAGAAATACCACATTATGATACAATTAATAACTTTCTAAAAGAGTTAGAAGTAAGTGAATTAGAAAAAATTAGAGACTACATGATAAGAGAACTTTTCAGAAAAAAGATCATTAGAGAAATATAGATTGATGGATAAATACTGGTGTATTGCCATTGATGGTTCACAACTATATTCTTTTAACGAAAGGCATTGTGATCACTGTTTAAAAAAAGAATATAAAAATAAAGAAACTGGAGAAGTAGAAAAAACTGTATACTATCATACGGTTTTAGAAGCAAAGTTAGTCTTAGGAGATATGGTATTTAGTATATTAACTGAATTTGTTGAAAATGAGGACGAGAGCGTCAGCAAACAGGATTGTGAAATAAAAGCTAAAAGGCTAATGAAAAAATTAAAATACAAGTTTAGAAAGCTAAATATCTGTCTTCTAGGGGATAGTCTTTATGCTTGTGAACCGATTTATGAATTATGTGATGAGTATAATTGGGAATTTATCTTTAGATTTAAAGAAGGAAGAGCCAAAACTCTCTGGGAAGAAATTCAGGTTATAAAAAGCTTTGAAAACAACGAAATTACTTCTACATTGGCTTTTGAAAAACAAGAGTTTAGTTGGGATGCAACTTATATTAATGAAGTCTCATATAAACATAGATTTATTAATACCGTAGATTTTACTGAGACAATTTTTAAGAAATCTAAAGATAAAGACAGCCGTGAAAAAACGACCAAAAACTTTGTTTTTGTTACGAATATACAGATTACCAAAAGAAATGCGTTCAAAATTGTATCTGCTGGTAGAAGTAGGTGGAAAATTGAAAATGAAGGCTTTAATAACCAGAAGAATATAAGATATGACATAGAGCATGCTTGTTGTTTAAATTATCAAGCTATGAAAAACCACTATTTATTAATACAGATATCAGACATATTAAGACAACTGTTAGAAAAAGGTAGCGTAGCAATAAGAGAATTAAAAGTTGGTATAAAAGAAATATCTTCAAGAATATTAGAATCTTTTCGACGAGAACCTCTAATATCTGAAGATATATCACGATTAAATCAACATATAAAAATACGCGACCTATAACAATATAATTTTAACAAAGGTGATGATAAAAAGAAAGACTATGGAACAAAAAAATAGAAAAAATTTTATTGGTTGCAAAGCAACCTAAGATATTATTTTTAAAATTATCGGAATAAAGATATTTTCTTAATTTTCTGAAAAAGAAAAAATCAATTTAAGAAGATTTTCTAAACATAAATTAATTTAATCGTTGATACTGATGTACTCTATAGAGGTTGACTATTATTGATAAAATTAATATACTTAAATAATAGGTAGAAATAGGTATATAGGTGGGGGATTATGAAGAAAGCATGTATTTATAAGTCTGCTCATGTTGTTTTAGCAGCTACAGGATTTTGTTTTGGTGTAAGTATATTTTTTATTCACCAGTACATTCGATTAAAACTAGTAATGCTGTTTTGGGGATTTGTTATAATTACCCTAACAAGCACAGGGCTGCTATTAGGTGTTTTGATTAAGCAATTATACCAATATTCAAATAAGGACCCACTTACGGGGCTAAATAATAGACGTTACTTTTACGATACGCTTTCATATGAAATAGAAAAACTCAAGAAATATAAAAATCATTTGTCGCTTGCAATAATAGACATTGATAACTTTAAAAATATTAACGACACATATGGTCATATAGAAGGAGATAGAGTATTACAAGAGCTTTCAAATATTTTAAGGAAAAGTGTAAGAGAATACGATACTGTTGCACGCTGGGGAGGAGAGGAATTTGCGATTATTCTGCCTCGAACGGATAATGATGGTGCCTTTGCCTTAGGCGAACGAATAAGAAAAATTGTTGAGGCATATGCTTTTGGTTGTAATGTCACAATTTCTATTGGCATTGCTTCTATTAAAGATTCAATTGAAATTGAAAAATTTATAATATTAGCAGACGAGACCTTATATAAGGCGAAAAAGAAAAAGAATAGAGTTGAGAGTAGGTGTTAACTTATACCAATTACAGTAGTTTTCCTAATTATATCTACAATAACATTGAATGGACTTGCAATTTTAATCCCTAAAAAATTAACTAGAACGGAAGTGTATATCTCTAGCATCTTTGTTCTGTTACTTCAGGTAATAGTTGATATCATTTTTGACTTAGAATTCAATTTGTATGGGTACTTCAAGGAAGGAATAGATTTGGTAGCTTTTGTAACTTTTCTTGCCTTGTATCCTGCATTTAGTGTCTGTTATTTGAACTATTTTCCGTTTAATAAACCACTTGTAAGAAAGGTAGTTTATATTTTAACTACATCTATATTTTGTATTGTATATGAATATTTATCGATCAAGTCAGGATACTTTTATCATAATAAATGGAATTTATGGTATTCTGCTGTATCATACCCAGCATTATTAGGGTTCATGGCTTGGCATTTATCAACAATAAGATGGATTATTAATAAGGATTATAAATAAATTTCGATGATAGTAGGAGATAAATTTTTTATTTATCATCTTAGTGTTAAATCACTACATTGATACTTTATTAATTGATAAGAGCTATAGGGCTCTTTTTTTAATGCTTTAATTATGAAATATGTAACAGCATCACTACAGTGCTCGTATCTTAATATCGATTTTACAACATATTTTAAAGGAGGGTTTTTCATGTCGCAAACTATGATTAGAGTTGATAAGAAAACAAATTTTGTAGTGCTTAATAAAGATGCCCTTCAAGATGCTAATTTAAGCTGGAAAGCAAAGGGACTTTTAGTTTATCTATTGAGTCTTCCGGACAACTGGCAGATATATATTGAAGAGCTTTCAGCACATGCCAAAGATGGAGTTGACAGCACTGCATCAGCAATAAAGGAATTAATGAAAAATGGATATATAACAAGAGAAAGAATTAGAAATGAAAAAGGACAACTCAAGAACTATATTTATACAGTACATGAAGTACCTATAATCATTGAAAATACTAACGAGGAGCCTAAAAGGGAAATTCCAGTTTTGGAAGAGCCTAAACAGGAAAATCCAAGACAGGAGAAACCTATCTTGGAAAAACGGCAGCTACTAAATAATAATAAACTAAATAATAATTTAAATATAAAAGAAGAAGAAACCACCCAAGGGGTGGAGATAGACAAAGAGATTATTAAAGTCTATAGAGAATGTATTTCTAAGAACATAAGTGAAATAGAGCTTAAAGAATTAGCAGAGCTTCAAGATATTTTTGGAATAGAAATATTAAATAAGGCTATAGAAGTAGCTGTAATGAAAAATGCTAAGAATCTAGCATACATACAAGCAAGTCTTAAAGACTGGAGCGAAAAAGGATTTAAAACCCTAGATGAAGTTGAAGTCTATCTTGCTAAGTGGAAGGTATTAAATATAAAGTCTAAAGAAAATAGAGAAAAGGAAGTTAAGAGAAAGGCAGAGAATAAAGATTATGGAACTAGGATAAGTACCTTTAATAACTTTGAGCAAAGAACTTATGATTACGATAAATTAGAGAAACAGCTTCTAGGCTGGGAGCAGTATGAAGATAGTTGATAATTGACAGATAAGTAATTTAGGGGTAGGTGGTTTTATTAGTGAAGTTTCAAAGAAATACTTTAAGTCTAGTAAATAAGCTTTATAAGATAGAATAGGGAAGCTATGAGAAGTGGATTATGCTCATAGTTTCCCTATTCTATCTTAAAGGTAAAAAATTACTAGATTTGTTCACCATCGTTAAATATAAAAAATCCTTCAAACCTGCAGCCAAGAACCTTTGCTATTTCTTGAAGTTCTTTCTCAGAAAAATTATCACGAGAAAGCTTATTGGATAAGTTTTGGTTTGAAGTATTTGTTAAAGCTGCTAGTTCAGATATAGTCATATTTTTACGTTTTATCAAAATACGAATTTTTTCACTCATTGTTAAAGGCATTTTTCTCACCACCCTCAATAAACAATATACACTTTTAAGTGTATTATATCAATAAAAACAAAAAAATTAAACAAATTAATGTATTACTACTTGCAATGTCACATCTATAAGTGTATTATCAAATTATAAAGTGTAATATATTAATTGAAGAAAATGAAAAAAGAAAGGTGAATGCTATGGATAAGAACAAAGTAATTGCTATTGTTAATCAGAAGGGTGGGATAGGAAAGACCGTAACAGCTTTAAATTTAGGGTATGCATTATCAGAAACGGGTAAGAAGGTTTTATTAATAGACTTTGATCCTCAAAGCAGTCTAACCGTATGCTTTGGTTATGATAACACTGACAATATTCAAACTACAATTTATAATCTTATGGCATTAGCCATTGAGGAAAAAAGCTTACCCAAGATGGAGGATTACATAGTTAAGATTGGGAATATTGACCTTATTCCCTGTAACTTAGAGTTATCAGCTATTGAGATAGCACTTGTTAATGTCATGAGTAGAGAAACGGTATTAAGGGCTATAGTAGATGAAATCAAGGCAGATTATGATTATGTTATAATCGACTGCTCTCCATCACTAGGTATGCTGACAATAAATGCTCTAGCAGCATGTGATAGTGTAATCATACCTGTTACTCCTCAATATCTTTCTGCTAAAGGTTTAGAGCTACTTCTAAAAAGCATTATAAGAGTCAAAAAAAGAATTAACCCTAAAATTGAAGTTGATGGGATACTTTTTACTATGTATGCAGAAAGAATAAAACTTTCAAAGGAAGTGTTGTCCATTATACAAGAGGCATACGGAAGTCATATTCACATATTTGAAAACAAGATACCGACATCAGTAAAGGTTGGAGAAGCAAATATGAAAAGCAAAAGCACTATTGAGTATGACCCTAAAAATAAAGTATCGGTGGCTTATAGAGAATTTGCCAAGGAGGTTGTTTCATTATGAGTGAGAAAAAGTTAATGAGCTTAGATGATATGTTTGGTGATAGCATTAACACTACTGAGCAAGAAAATCAAACAAAGATAGAAATATCAAGGCTTATACCTTTTGAGAATCATCCCTTCAAGCTGTATGAAGGTGAAAGATTTGAAAATATGGTAAGAAGCATAAAGGAGTTTGGTGTTATTGTTCCTGTCATTGTAAGACCTAAAGGGTATGACTATGAAATATTATCAGGACATAACAGAGTAAATGCAGCTAAGGCAGCAGGGCTTTTAGAAGTGCCGGTTGTCATTAAAGAAAACTTAGAAGATGAAGAAGCAATGCTCATTGTTACAGAAACTAACTTAATGCAGCGTTCATTTAGTGATATGCTTCATTCGGAAAGGGCAGCAGCATTATCTGAACACCATAAAGCATTGTCTTCTCAAGGCAAAAGAACTGACATTTTAAAAGAGATTGAAAGTCTTTTAAATGCTGATGAAATCAAGAGGGAAGAAACTTCTTCCCCAGTGGGGAAAAAGTTAAGAACTCATGAGCAAATAGGTGAAGCATATAACTTATCTAAAAATTCTATAGCAAGATATTTAAGAATATCCAAACTTGTTGATGAACTAAAAGAGTTTATAGATAGTGAGGAAATCTCTATAAGAGCAGGTGTAGATTTATCCTATTTGCTAGATGAAGAACAAATACTAATTGCAGATATTTTAACCTCAAGTGAATTTAAGATAGATATGAAAAAAGCAGAGACCTTAAGAGCATTTTCAGAAGGCAAGAAGCTAAACGAAGAAACAGCTTATTCTATTCTTTCAGGAGAATTAAATAAAAAACCAAAGGCTAATAAACCTGCACCAATTAAACTGAAACCTAAGCTTATCAGTAAATTCTTCGCACCAGAAATAAAGCAAACTGAAATTGAAGAAGTCATTGAAAAAGCTTTGGAACTATATTTTGAAACTCAGAAAAAGGAGGTTTTGGATGAGTAGACTTAATGAAGTAAGGGACATCTATGATAAGATAACCGACATTGTTACCAGCAGTAAGGAGGAATGGAAGGAGTTTTTAAGCTTTGCATCAAGGATATATAAATATAACTTTGATAATGCAATTTTAATCTATGCACAAAGACCAGATGCTACAATGGTTGCCAACATGGAAGTATGGAATAAAAGGATAGGAAGATATATTAACAGGGGCACTAGAAGTATAGCAGTTTTCGATACCTCAAAGGCTAATTTAAAGCTAGAGTATTTATTTGATATTAAAGATACCAATGGTGATCCACACACAATACCTAAGCTTTGGAGATTAAATGATGATATAACTCCAATCCTTTCAGAAAGGCTTAAGGGAAAATATGAACTAAGTAGTGGTGATTTAGATAGCACAATATTTCAAATAGTTGAGATTAAAGTCAATGCTAATTTTGAAGAGTGCTTTAAAGATTTTGAAAGTGATACAAAAAGTACTTGGCTTAAGGATTTACCTATTGAGGGGCTTATGGCTTATTTTACTCAAACTATAATTGAGAGCACTCAATATGTGGTGGCAAAAAGATGTGGTATAGGCTCTCCGATTTTAAATGATGAAAATGCATTTAGAGTAATAACACATTTTAATACTCTTCCATTAACCTTTAGGCTAGGAAATGCAGTATGCAGCATTTCTCAGGAAATTCTTAGAGAAATAGAAAGCGAAGTTATTCAAATAATTAAAGAAAAAAGGAGCGAGAGAAACAATGAAAGAAGCACTAGAGCTGAATTACAAAGAGATAGACGGGATACTTTATCCAGAGATACAAATATCCAAGGACAAGGAGGCAGACGAGAAACCACTAGGGAAGTACGGACAGATGGCACTGAACTATCTAAAGGAGAATCATCCAAACCGATACAGCCTACTTTTGGCAACAGGGAAACTAATGCCAACAATGCACAAAGTGAATCAGGAAGCTTATCAGAAACTAGACTTAATCATGGAACAGATACTAATGAAAAATCCGATACCGAGTCCAGAGAACACAGTGGAAAGCTTCAAGCACAGGGAACAAGTGAAGCAGACAGCAGAAGAGATAATACTGCTGGAGATAGTGTATCAGGTGAGATAAAAAAGAATATACAAATAAACTTTATTGAGTCGCTTGAAAGGGGCTCTTTTTTTATGCCAGAAAACACTGAAAAAAATGATACTTTAACAGAAGAAAGTAAAGATAATGAAGAAGATTTTATTTTAGAAGAAGTCAAAGCAGATGAAAAAAAGGAAACTTCAGAAGAACATAAACCTATAAATTATAAATACAATCCAGAAGATGAAATAGGAGTTGGAGGACTAAAAACTAAATTTAGAAACAATGTAGAAGCCATAAAAATGCTAAAAGTTATAGAAAGTGAAAATAGACTTGCTACTAAAGATGAACAAAAGATACTAGCAAAGTATGTTGGATGGGGTGGAATGCCCCAGGCTTTTGATATGAATGCTGGAGGTTGGAATAATGAATATGCAGAACTTAAAGGACTTCTTACTCCAGAAGAATATGCAAGTGCCAGAGCTTCTACACCAAATGCACATTATACTTCGCCAATAGTAATTGAAGCAATGTATAAAGCTATTGAAAGCTTTGGGTTCAAAACAGGGAATATTTTAGAGCCATCTATGGGAGTAGGGAACTTCTTTGCAAAGCTTCCAGATAGTATGGAAGGCTCTAAGCTTTATGGAGTAGAGCTTGATGATATTTCGGGGAGAATATCAAAACAATTATATCAAAAGGCAAATATCAAAATACAAGGCTTTGAGCAAAGTGATTTTTCAGATAACTTTTTTGATGTTGCAATTGGTAATGTACCTTTTGGAGATTATAAGCTTTATGATCCAAAGTATGAGAAGTATAACTTTTTAATACATGACTATTTCTTTGGTAAGGCACTAGATAAAGTAAGACCTGGAGGTATAGTTGCCTTTATAACAAGTAAAGGAACTCTTGATAAGGAAAATAATTCAGTAAGAAAATACCTTGCTGAAAGAGCAGATTTAATAGGGGCTATAAGACTTCCTAATACTGCTTTTAAAGCAAATGCCAATACTGATGTTACTACGGATATTATTTTCCTTCAAAAGAGAGAAAGAGTATCTGTAAATGAGCCTAATTGGCTTCATGTTGGACTTACGGAAGATAAAGTTCCTGTAAATGATTATTTTATAGATAATCCAGATATGCTTCTTGGAAAGATGATTTTTGACCAAAGAATGTTTGGAGAAGGCAGTAAATATACATCCTTAGTAAATAAAGATGAAAACTTTGACCTTGAAGAAGCACTAGATAAAGCAGTACAAAATCTTACTGCAGATATAGGAAGTTTTAAAAGAGAAGAAAATAGTTTAGAAGATGTAATCTCAGCTGACCCTAATGTTAGAAACTATACTTATACTTTTGTAGGTGATGAACTTTACTACCGTGAAAATGCTGTAATGAGAAAAATAAATGAAAGTGGAAAAACTTTAGAGAGAATTAAAGGGCTTCATGGTATTAGAGAAATCACAAGAGAAATTATAGATATTCAAACTAGGGGATGCACGGAAACAGAGCTTAAAGAAAAACAAGTGGTTTTAAATGCTAGATATGATGAATTTGTTAAAAAACATGGTTATATAACTTCAAGAGCAAACAATACTGCTTTTAGAGATGACAATGATTATCCCCTATTATGTTCTTTAGAATATGTTGATGAAAATAATAAGGTTACAAAGGCAGATATGTTTACTAAGCAGACTATAAGACCGATGGAGAAAATAACAGAAGTAGATACAGCTATTGAAGCACTTACAGTAAGCTTAAATGAAAAAGGTAAGGTAGACTTATCCTTAATGCTGCAGCTTTATGACAGTACACCAGAAAATATTATAGAAGAATTAAAGGGTCAGATATTTTTAAACCCTGAAAAGTACGATAAGGAAGATATATTAGTTGGCTGGGAAACTCAAGACGAGTATTTAAGTGGTAATGTAAGGCAGAAACTTAAAGTAGCAAAAATATATGTAGAGAGCAACCCAGAATTGTTTGCAGGTAACGTAGTAGCACTTGAGCAGATACAGCCTATAGACCTTGAAGCTAGTGAAATTGATATTAGACTTGGAACTACATGGATTGAAGAAGGTGATATAGAAAGGTTCATGTATGAAACCTTTGGTACACCAAAATACTGTCAAAATTCAGGTTCACGGGTTGCTACCAATGAAATAAAAGTTCACTACAATAACTATAATGCTACTTGGACTATAGAAAATAAAGGCATGGATGGCTTCTCAGTATCAGCCACAGAAACCTATGGAACTAAAAGGATGAGTGCCTACTACATCGTTGAGGAAACTTTAAACCTAAGAACTGTAACAGTTAAAGATAGAATTGAAGATGGAGATTCAGTAAGGTACGTAATAAATCAAAAGGAAACCATGCTGGCCAGAGAAAAACAAAATCAGATAAAGGAAGAATTTAAGAACTGGTTATTTAGAGATCCTGATAGAAGAAAGAAGTATGTTAATTTTTATAATGAAAACTTTAATAATATAAGGCTTAGAGAATATGACGGCTCACATCTTACTTTTCCAGGCATGAATCCAGATATTAAATTAAGGCAGCATCAAGTTAATGCTATAGCAAGAACTCTTTATGGTGGAAGCACACTCCTTGCTCACTGCGTTGGTGCAGGAAAAAGCTTTGAAATGATAGCAAGCGGTATGGAGCTTAAAAGATTAGGACTAGCAAAGAAAAGCATATATGTAGTACCAAACCATTTAACAGAGCAAATGGGAGCAGAGTTTTTAAGGCTTTACCCTTCAGCCAATATCCTTGTAACTACAAAGAAAGATTTTCAAAAGCAAAATAGAAGAAAGTTTGTAAGTAGAATTGCTACAGGAGCTTATGATGCAATTATTATAGGGCACAGTCAGTTTGAGAAAATACCAATCTCAAAGGAAAGACAAGAGAGAATGCTGAATTACCAAATTGAACAAATAACCTTCGCCATTGAACAAACTAAAAGGGAACGTGGTGAAAACTGGTCAATAAAGCAAATGGAGAAGTTTAAGAAGGGACTTGAAAGTGAATTAAAAGCATTGCTAGATGCTTCTAGAAAAGATGATGTTATTAACTTTGAAGAGCTAGGAATTGACTGTATGTTTGTAGATGAAGCCCACTACTATAAAAACTGTGCAGTATTCTCTAAGATGCGAAATGTTGCAGGAATATCAAATACTAGAGCTAAAAAGGCAAGTGATATGCTTATGAAATGTCAGTATATACAGGAAGCCAATAATGGAAGGGGAGTTATTTTTGCAACAGGAACTCCTATTTCAAACTCTATGACAGAAATGTATGTGATGCAGAGATATCTTCAAAACTATGAACTTGAAAGACGAGGTATTCATCATTTTGATGCCTGGGCAGCAAGCTTTGGAGAAGTTGTATCTTCCCTTGAACTAGCACCAGAAGGAACAGGCTATAGATTTAGAAGTAGATTTTCTAAATTTACTAATCTTCCAGAGCTTATGACACTTTTTAAAAACATTGCTGATGTTCAAACTTCGGACATGCTTAAGCTTCCAATACCAAAGCTTAAGGATGATAGATATATCATTGCGGCATCAGAACCAAATGAATTTGTTCAAGATACAATGATGGAGTTTGTTGAAAGAGCTGAAAGCATAAGAAATGGTATGGTGGACCCATCAAGCGATAATATGCTGAAGATAACAAATGAAGCAAGGCTTTTAGGTACAGACCCAAGACTTTTAGATATAAATGCTGAAAATGATCCAGCTTCAAAGGTTAATCAGTGTATAGAAAATATCTATGAAGAATACCTAAAATCGAGTGATATAAAAGGAACACAAATAGTATTTTGTGATGTTGGAACGCCTAATAGTGAAGGGCGTTTTTCTGTTTATGATTATGTTAAGGAAGAACTCATAAGGCGAGGAATTTCAGAAGATGAAATATGCTTTATACATGATGCTAAAAATGAAGCTCATAGAGAGCAGATGTTTTCTGATATGAGGTCAGGAAACAAAAGAGTAATTATAGGAAGTACTCAAAAGATGGGCACAGGAACTAATATTCAAGATAGGCTCATAGCACTCCATCATTTAGATTGTCCGTATCGGCCCAGCGACATAGAACAGCGTGAAGGAAGAATTTTAAGACAGGGTAATATGAACAGCGAGGTAAGTATCTATAGGTATGTTACTAAAAATACCTTTGACTCTTACCTCTGGCAAATTGTTGAGCAGAAGCAAAGGTTTATATCTCAGATAATGACTTCAAAATCTGTGGCAAGAAACTGTGAAGATGTAGATGAAACAGTACTTTCCTATGCAGAAGTTAAGGCACTTGCAACAGGTAATCCATTAATTAAAGAAAAGATGGACGTAGACAATGAGGTATCAAGATTAAGAGTTTTAAAGGCTGCTTATGATAATCAAAAATACACAATGCAAGATAACTTTACCTTTAAATACCCAAAGTTAATTAGTGAAGCAAAGCAGCAGCTTGAATGTATTATAAAAGACATTAGCAGAAGAGATATGAATGATGATAAGGACTTTTCAATAACCCTAGATGGCAAGATATTTAATGAAAGGGAAAAGGCAGGTACTATGCTTGAAGTCTTAGCTTCAAAGGTGTTCAAAGGAGAAGAACTTCATATAGGCTCTTTTAAAGGTTTTGACTTGATGCTAAGAAGAAATATATTCTACGAAAGATTTGACCTTTTAATTCACGGAAACTCAAAGTACACAATAGAGCTTGGAGATAGTGCTCATGGAAATATGATAAGAATTGAAAATGCTTTAAATAACCTTGAAGAGAAGATGATCCGTTTAGAAGGTAAAATCGAGGAATATCAGAGAAACTTAGAACAATCAAAAATAGAATATGCTAAACCTTTTCAATATGAAGAAGAACTAAAAACAAAACTTGCAAGACAGTTTGAACTTAATACGATGCTTGATTTAAATAAAAAAGATGAGGATATTTTGGCTGATGAAGATACGTTAAGTGCAGCAGAAGATGAGGCTACCATAGATGAAGAAATACAGGAAGATGATATGGCTATTTAAAAATAATTAAATGAAAAGGAGAAGATGAAAACTATATGAACAAACAACAATCTATTAATTTAGCGGAGTATAAATATATAAGCTCACTACTAGCACAGCTTTTAGAAGTTGATATTTATACAGAGGAAATAATTACAGGATACATTGAAAACTTTGGAGTAGACAAGTTCTTTAATAATATCGAAATTATGGACTTGCCTTCTGAAGTTATAGATAAATTAGAAAATCTGCAGCTCATTTTAGAAGCTCTGGAAAAAGAAAAAGAAATAAATAATCTATGGGGAAATGGAGGTGTTAGATAATGAATAATATGCCGCATACCCAAAACTTTTTAAAAGGACTAACCACATTAACTGGACTTTCAATGAAGAAAATTCAGGAATATGCAAAAGGTAATAGTCCTTTTAATATTTTAGAACATCCATTAATAATAGATCCAAATGAAAAACAGCTTCAAAAGATTGGACTTTTAAATGAGTTTATTGCTTCCTATAATCTATTAAAAGAATATGAAAGTGAAAATAAAATAAAAATAACATCTCCAGAAAAAGCAGCAGCTTTCTTTGTACCATTATTAAGTGGTAAGAAAGACAGAGAAAGTTTTATGGTTGCTTTTTTAGATAATGGAAATAACATAATACATTCAAGTGAAGTATCAAAAGGAACTGTTTCACAGGCAATGGTTTATCCAAGGGAGGTTTTAAAGCAGGCTTTAGCTTGTGATTGTACCGCAGTGATTTTAGCGCATAATCATCCAGGAGGCTCAATTAACCCATCAGTTGAAGATAAAGCAATGACTCAAAGGCTTGTAGATATATTCCATCCATTAGACATTAGAATTCACGACCATATTATCGTTGCAGATACTAAATACACTTCTATGGCCGAAGAAGGAATGATGCCCAAAAGCCCAATAGAAAGAGCAAACTATGAGCCATTTAAAGTCGTTGAAACTGCAAAGGAAGAACAACTAGGATATGATGACAGCATTGAAGATGAAGAATGGGAACTTGAATAAATAGTTTTTCAAAAGAAGGTGATTAACTATGACAAGGGAAAAGCTAAGATTTACTGATGAGCAGATAGCTCAAGCAGACAGCATAAATATAATAAGCTATGCTCAAAGCTCAGGTTATCCAATAAAGCAAGTTACTCCAAGATCTTTTAAAATAGAAGGCTATGGCGGTCTATATATCCATAGTGATGGTCATAAGTGGAATTGGTTTTCTCAAAATAAAGGTGGTGGTGCAATACAGTTTGTAATGGAGATAGAGAATAAAACTTGGGTTGAAGCTATTAAATATCTACTAGGCATAAGTCATGAAGTAGTAAGATTTGTTCCACCAGTAGCAGAAAAAGAAGAAAAGGAAAAAGGAGAGTTTGTCCTTCCGGAAAAGAATAATACTTTCAAACATATTTTTGCTTACTTAATAAATTCAAGAGGAATAGATAAAGAAATAGTTTATGACTTTGTGAAAAAGCATAAGCTATATGAAAACAAGCATAAAAGTTGTGTTTTTGTTGGCTTTGATAAAGAAGGACAGGCTAAATATGCAAGTATAAGAAGTACAAATACTTCAGGAAAATCTTTTAGATGTGATGTAGAAAATTCAGATAAAACCTATCCCCTTTGCAAAGAAGGAACCAATGATACACTTTGTGTTTTTGAAGCACCTATTGACCTTTTAAGCTATTTAACCTTAATAAAAAAGCATAATATACAAAACTTTGAAAGCCACTGCATTTCACTAGGTGGTGTTTCAGATAAAGCACTTAACTACTATCTAAAAGAAAATCCTAATATAAAAAAGATAATGCTCTGCCTTGACAATGATGAGACAGGGCATTTTGCTTGTCAGCAGATAAGAGAAAAGTATAGAGACAGGTATAAGATAGTAAGGCATGTTCCAGAAGGAAAAGACTTTAATGAACAGCTATTAAATATGAATAAAGCATATCCCAAGACTGTAGAAAATGAGGCAATTCATACAGTGGCAGAAGAGGAAATGCTTTTTTCTCAATAACCTAAAAACCGAGGGGAAAGCCATAGGCTTTGGTGAGGGCAAGCTTCCTATTGGTATAGCCAATAGCTTGTAAAGAGTGGGGAATCCCAACGCCCCTTTAAATAAAAGTTCTTTTAAGATAAGGAGGAGCTTAGTGAGAAAGAGAAATATACAAACCAATATAAGAATGACAGAGGATGAAATTAATAAAATAAAGAAAAAAGCTAAAAGTGCCAATATGACTTTTAGTAACTATGTCATATCATCAGCTTTAAATAATGAAGTTATAGTTATTGATGGAATAAAAGATTTTACCCACCAGCTTTCAAAGGTAGGTACAAATCTTAATCAGATTACAATGCTTTGTCATCAAGGTAAGATAACTGTTCCAGACATAACCGAAACAAATAAATTTTTAAATGATTTATGGGAGTACCTAGTATCTATAAGAAAGAGAAAAAAGTAAGGTGGAAAGATGGCTGTAATAGAATTTATAAATGCTTCAAATAACACCTATAAAGGAATGAAAAGAGCCATTGAATATATTAAAAATCCATTAAAAACAGCACCACATCTAGCTGGTGGAAAAGACTGCAGTCCTGATACTGCCTTTAATGAGTTTGTAATGGTTAAGCAGAACTTTAAGAAGGAAACAGGAAGGCAGTTTATTCATTTTGTGCAGTCTTTTTCACCCAATGATAAAGCTACACCTGAGATAATAAATGAAATAGGAAGAAAGCTGCTAGAACATGAAGCATTTAAAGAGTTTCAAGTTGTATATTCTACCCATACAGATAAAGAACATCTTCATAATCACTTTATAATTAATTCCGTAAGTTTTACTACGGGGCGAAAATGGCAGCTATCAAAGGAGCAATTAGAAAGTCTTAAAGAATACTCAGATCAGTTATGTAGAGATTATGGACTTATTATTATTGATGGAGCTAAGGGCAAGCGAAAAGATAGAGGAGAATATAGAGCAAATGAAAAACAACAAAGCTGGAAGTATGAACTTTACCTTTCAGTAAAAGAGTGCAAATGGTGCAGTAGAAGCAAAGAAGAATTTGTAGCTAATATGGAGAAGTTAGGCTATAAAGTAGATTGGAGTGATGAAAGAAAATACATAAGTTTCACAACTCCAAGCGGTAAAAAGTGTAGAAACAGAAAACTCTATCCTCCGGAGCAATTTACAAAAGAAGCACTACTTAAGGCTTTTGAACTAAATAAACAGCAGGCAACTAAAAAACAGATGCAATCAAGAATGGAACTTTTACTATCGGCTATTCAAATGTTATCGCTACAAGATAGAAATAATAATCAAGGACATTATCCATTAACAGCTCTTGAAGGTGAAGGAAGAAAAGAAAGAGCTATGGAAGAAGCTAAGGGAAGGGGGCTTGATTGGGATAAAGAAGGTGGAAAAGATATGTAATAAATGCATATGAAGCAGTATTAATTTATGGAAAAATATTAATACGTTTTAGTAATTTGTTGCGAAGCATAAACATATTTTGATTTGGTAAAGTATAAACTATGGTTAGACTCAACTGAAGGAAGGTTTTATATGTATGTCAACTCATAACCACCATGATAGTCACGAACACGAACATGGACATAATCACCATCATCACGTTTCTTCTATGAATAAAGGAAGATTGTTTGCTGTAATTATATTTAACTTAATTATATCTTTTGCCGAAGTAGTTGGAGGAGTAATCTCGGGAAGTCTTTCATTAATATCAGACGCTATTCACAATTTAAGTGATACTGCTTCTCTAATATTAAGTTATATATCCATAAAAATATCGGAGAAGCCAAAAAGCAAAACAAAAACATATGGGTATAAGAGAGCCAATATTTTATCTGCTTTTATAAATTCTGCGTCTCTAATTGGTATATCAATATTCTTGGTTGTAGAGGCGATTAGAAAATTTATAACTCCACAGCATATTAATGGTAATACTGTTATAATTGTTGCAATTGTTGGTCTTTTAGGTAATTCGTTTAGTGCATTGTTCTTGAAGCAAGGTTCAAAAAATAGTATAAACATTAAATCATCATACTTACACATGTTAAGTGATGCATTATCCTCTGTAGCAGTAATTATAGCAGGAATAGTCATTAAGTATTTTACTATTTATTGGATAGACCCTGTTTTAACTATCTTTATAAATGTAGTAATTCTTAAATCAAGTTACGGAGTTTTAAAAGAAAGCATAGATATTTTAATGCAGGGAACTCCAATTGATACAAACATGGAAGCAATGGAAAAAGACTTGTTGAATATAGAAGGCATTAAGGGTGTACATCATATTCATGTATGGAGATTAGATGAAAATAATAATGTTTTTGAAGGACATATTCAAGTACAAGATATGCTTATTAGTGAGTCAAAAACAATAAGTGATAGGGTTCAACATATTCTAATGGAGCATTTTAATATAACCCACATAGTTATTCAATTTGAAAGCATTAATTGCAATGAAGATAATTGTAGGATTTAATCCATACTTGGTACGTCTTTTTCTTGTTTTCTGTCTTATGGACTTGCCTAAAGGTGAGTCTTATTTTTATGGTATAAATTTATACGAGTAGAGGTGATAACTTGAGATCAAGAAAGAAAAAGATATTAATATCCTTACTAATATTAGTGGGAGGAATGCTATTTAACGTTTATTTTTCAACAAACTTGCATCTACTGCTATCAAAGCAGGGAACAACCTTATCAATACCAAATTTAAAATACTGTATAAAAAGTATTGCATCAAATAAAGAACACTTGGTGCTTTTTTTATGCCTAAATGGATTTATTCTGTTATTTGCTATTTTTATTTATGCAGCAAATAACAAGCCCTACCAGAGTGAGCTAAGGCAGATTACACCTAAGATATCTACACCTGTGCCAGCAGGTCAAAAACAGTTTGGTTCAGCAGAATGGCTTAAGGAAAAGGAGAAGGATACAGCTTTTAATAGCTTTACCTTAAATACAGATGACACCACTGTAAAATTATTAATTGAACATGGTTTTGATGATGTTAAAGAAGCTTTGAAAGGAGGTGAAAAACAAAATGAAAAGAATGAAACACAGGAAGATTCAGCAGGAAAACAAGAGGAACATATTCAAAATAAAAGTCAAGATTCCGAAGGTTCTTCCAATAATAAGAAAAACCTTATATCGCAAGGTGGTATAGTTTTAGGCTGTAAAAAATATAAAGGTAATGAAAAAGTCTATTATATAGGTGATGATGTTCATACCTTATGTATTGGTGCAACCCGTTCAGGTAAAACAAGAACTGTAGTGCTTCAAAGTATAGGAACTTTAGCTCTTGCAGGTGAAAGCATGATTTTAAGTGATCCAAAAGGAGAGCTATATCAATATACCTACCCTTATTTAGAAAGACTAGGTTATGAAGTTATAGCTATTGACTTTAAAAATCCCTTAAAGAGTAAAAGATATAATTTTCTTCAACCTGTTATAGAAGCTGTAGATAATGATGATATAGCAAAAGCTATTGATGCTACATGGGACTTAACTTCACAGCTAGTAGGTGAGCCAAAAGGAGAAAGAATTTGGACAGATGGTGAAGCAAGTATTATTGCAAGTGCCATTATGAGTGTTGTTTATGATAATAGAGAAGGCAAAAATCGCAAGTATCAAAATATGACTAACGTTTATTACTTCATAAGTGAGATGTGTAAGGCTGTTGGAAATACAATGCCTATAATTGAGTATGTTAAAAAGCTAAGTCCAACACATCCTGCAAAAGCGTTGCTTGCAATATCAGAAGTTGCACCAAGTAAAACAAGGGGAAGCTTTTATACAGCAGCGCTTACTACCTTAAGACTTTTTACTAATCCATTGATAAATTCTATGACTAATGTATCTGACTATGACCCAAAGGAAACAGGAAGTAAGAAAAGAGCTATTTTTATTATTCTTCCTGATGAAAAGACAACCTATTATCCTTTGGCAAGCTTATTTGTATCTCAGCATTATATTGAGCTTGTTAAAAGTGCAGATGAAAGGGGAGGTAGATTAAAAAACAGGGTGAATTTTCTGCTTGATGAATTTGGAAACTTTGTTCAAATTCCAGACTTCTCAAATAAGCTTACAGTTGGAGGCGGTAGAGGAATTAGATTTAATCTATTTTTACAAAGCTTTGCTCAACTTGATGATAAGTATGGAAAGGATGTAGCAAAAACAATTAAGGGAAACTGCGAAAACTGGATTTATCTTCAGGCAGATGACCTTGAAACCTTAGATGAGATATCAAAAAAGCTTGGGAATTATACGGTATCTACTTATTCTCTTAGTGCTTCTCATGGAAAGTATAGTACACCTTCAAGTTCTCACAGTATAAATCTTACTCACAGAGCATTACTTTCTGTAGATGAAATAAGGCTTGTTTCAAGACCATACAGTTTAATTACATCAAGAAATAACCCTGCAATTATGTATTCCCCAGATTTATCACAGTGGCAATTCAATAAAATGTTTGGGCTTGGTGATAAGGAACATAATAGGCGAGTGAGAGAGCTAAGAGAAAATAGAAGAGCAAAAAGAAGTACAAGCATGAGTGAAATGGATTTATGGGGAGTATGGCTTTATTACACAGCAAACGAGCAATTAAATACTATGAATCAAGCAGCTATGCTAATGCGGGAAAAACTTAATAAGGTACAAAAGATTACCTATACTACAGAGACTGAAAAAGGAGATATGTACAATGACGAAGATTAAAACATTCTTAAAAAAAGTAAAGAACAAGCTGTGGTTATCAGCAGTATCAATATACACATTAGCAATGTTATCTACACCAGCCTATGCTTCAGGAGATATTAAAAGTAGCCAGATTGTAAAAGGAACAGAAAAGCTTATAGGTGATGCAACCACATGGCTTATGGTACTTGCTCCTGTTGTTGCAGGGCTACTTATTATATACTTTTGCATAAGAAGAAGTGCAGCCGATGAAATGGATCAGAAGAAGTGGAACAATAGAATAGTAGTTGCTATTGTTTCTTGTATAGGCGCTGTTCTAGGTTCAGCAACTTTAAATGTTATTATTGGATATTACAAATAAAAATTGGTTGATAAAATAAATTTTGGAGGTTTATAAAAGATGAAAAATATAATATTAAAAACTCAAGTTAAAACAATGAATATAGTAAGTAAGGTAAAAGAAGCTCTCACAAGCAAAAGCGGTGAGAGTTTTGTTGATACTGCTGTAAAAATATTAATTTCAGTTGTAATTGGAGCATTAATTCTTGCAGGACTTTACTTGCTGTTCCAGGACACAATTCTTCCGACATTAACAGAAAAGATTAAAAATATGTTCGATTTTAAAGGATAGATTAAACCTATTTAGTGGACTTGCGGTGTTAACACTGTAAGTCCACTAAACTTTTGGAGGTGGTTATTTGGAATATATATTGGTGCTATTAATTGCAGCAATATTAACGGGATGCCTAACTTATGCAAACTCTTTGATGAAGGATCTTATACCAATAGCTTTAAATGCAGAAAGATATATGGATACAATGCTTGGTACAAATGGACTAACAGAAATATTTAATATATTTTTCGGATTTGGAATTTCTCTTATAGTATTAAAGTTCTTAAAGAAGGGTTTTGAGCAATATATCCTATGGACAGATGGAGATGCAGATTCTGACCCGTTATTGCTATTAACAGGCTTTTTTAGAGCACTTGCCATAGCAGTATCTTTTCCAACCATGTATTCTTGGCTTGCTACAATAATTGAAGATTTAACAGCAAAGCTTATAAATGCTGTAAGTAATGGCATGGCAACAGACTTCACAGCAATAATTACAGGAATTTCAAGTGCAGGATTATTTACTGCTATAATATCACTTATATTTTTTATATGTTTCTTTCTTCTATATCTTCAGTTTTTAATGAGAGGAATGGAAATATTAATACTTCGTGTAGGGCTGCCAGTTGCATGTGTAGGCTTACTAGATACAGATAAAGGTGTATTTAGGACATATATTCAAAAGTTTTTTCAATCAACTTTAGCAGTATTAATTCAGATCGTTTTAGCAAAACTTGGAGTTGCACTCATGCTCAATACCCATGTATTTTGGGGAGTAGCTGCACTGATGCTTGCAATAAAGACACCAAAGTTTTTACAGGAGTTTATTATTGTATCAGGTGGTCAAGGCTCTGGAGTTACAGGTACAATTTATCAATCTGTACGTTTAGTCCAGATTGCGAAAGGAGCTTTTAAATAATGGATTTAGTAAAAGAAATGGCAGACGCTTTTGTTATACTTATTAGAGTAGGTGCTGCCTTTAGATTAGTTTATTGCTTTATCCGTATGGGAGTTTCGGAAGAAGAAAGTGCTATGTTTAAAAAGAGAGCTAAAAATACTGTTGTATTTTATATACTAGCGGAATGTATATGGCAGTTAAAAGATCTCGTACTAGGCTACTACAGTTGATAAATTTGATGTTGTATTTTAAGTAAAATTAGCATACAATAATATCATCATAATTTGGAGGTGTAAGTATGCCTAATATAAAACCTATATCAGATTTAAGAAACTATAATGAGGTTTTAAGAGATTGTCAAAATGGAGAGCCTGTTTTCTTAACTAAAAATGGCAGAGGGAAATATGTGCTTGTTGATATAGAAGAATATGAAAAACAACAAACCATATTAAAGCTATTATCAAAGCTAAATGAAGCTGAAGAAGCCATTAAAACAGGAGACGAGTGGCAAACATTAGATGATTTAAAACGTAGCTTGGGAGTTTAAAATGAGTGCAAAAATTAGAATAAACCCTGTGGCAACTTCAGATTTACAGGAAATAAAAAGTTATATAGCAGAAGATAACATAGATGCTGCCACAAAAGTAGTAAAAGAAATTATAGAAAAAATTGAAAGCTTAGCAGAGTTTCCAGAGATAGGAACGATGCTAATGTACAAAATAAGATTAAAGAGCAAATACAGATATGTTATTTGTGGTCAATATCTTATATTTTATATTTATGAAGATAATACAGTCTCAATTCAGCGTATTTTACATGGAAAGAGAGACTATATGGCACTACTTCAAGACCAGAAAAATGATAATTAGATAACACTTGGCTTAAGTCAGGTGTTTTTTTATTGTCTAAAGCTAGGAGGTACAACCTTGAATAATTATGAAAAAGAAACCTTGTATATTCCATTAGGGTTAAAAACAAAAACAGAAATTTTTGATGGCTTTGGAAAGGAGGAACTTTTTCAAGCCATTATTGCTACTTTAGTTGCAGGAGTAATTGATATAGCTGTATATTTTACTACTAAGAGTATTTCATTTTGTGTGGTATTTATTTTATCTGCAATTGCAGGCTCTGTAATGATGCTAACTAAGGATAAATCTAATATTTCTGTTTTGGATCAGTTGAAGTTTATGGTGAGGTTTGGAAAATCTCAAAAGAAGTATAGATACAAGTATTTAGACGAATGGAATTAAAAATATGAAGACAAAACTTATAAGTTTATTATTAATTATATTAGTAGTAGCTTCTCTACTTACAGCCTTTGATGATATAAATTTGATCATTAAAGGCTTTTTTTATGCTCTAATTTTGGTGTATGGAAGCTATGTAGACATAAGGACAAAGACCATTCCAGATAGGGTTCATGTATTGATTTTACTGGTTAGCTTAATAAAAATAAATTTAATTAGCTCAATACTTGGATTTTTAATTGTACCATTGCCTTTCTTCATAACCGCTTTATTAAAAGGCGGAGGAATAGGAGGTGGAGATGTTAAGTTTATGGCAGCAAGCGGATTTTTCCTAGCTATTAAAGGTGGCTTTATTGCCAGCATCATAGGACTCTTACTTGCTTTATGTGTTAATGCTATAGTCTATAAAGTAAAAAATAAAGATAAAAACATATCATTTCCTTTAGCACCTTATCTTTCGATAGGGTGTTTTTTATCATACTTAATTTTAGGAGGATTTTAGGATGAAGAATTTATTTAAAAACAGAACTGTAGTAGGGATTGCAGCTATTACACTGTCATTAATTATTAGTTTTGGAATTACACCGCTTTTTAATAATGCACTGCAGTCAAAACTTAAGGTAGTTAGAGTTGTTAAAGATGTAGTTAAAGGTGAAGAAATTACAGCAGATAAAGTTCAGATAGTAGAAATAGGTGGTTATAATTTACCTAAAGAAGTGCTTAAGAATAAGGAAAATGTAGTTGGAAAGTATGCAACAGCAGACTTATTTAAAGGTGATTATGTGCTAAATACAAAGGTCTCAGAAAACCCTACATCAGAAAACAAATACCTTTATGGATTTGATGGAAATAAGCAAGCAATATCAATTACAATTAAAAATTTTGCTGCTGGACTTTCAGGAAAACTTGAAAATGGAGATATAGTTTCTATAATTGCTTCTGACTATGGAGATCAAAGACAAACTTTAGTACCAAAGGAGCTTCAATATGTTAAGGTACTTGCAGTTACAACAAGCAAGGGAGCAGATAAGCAAGAAGAGATTCAGATAAATAATGATGATAAAGAACAAGAGCTTCCTTCAGCAGTAACCCTTTTAGTAGATAAGAGTCAATCAAAATTATTAGCGGAATTAGAAACAAAGAGCAAGATTCATTTAACTCTTGTTTATCGTGGAAGTGAAGCAAATGCACAAAAATTTTTAGATGAACAGGATAAGGTTTTAAAAGAAACAAGTGGAGACAGCTCTGCAGTTAATCAAGTAAACACTGTGCAGCAGCCATAGTTAATGTCCAAGGAGGAAAAACTTTATGAACGAAAATCAAATACTTGCCGTATGGGGTAATCCCTCGTCCGGTAAGACAACTACAAGCATTAAAATTGCAAAAGAGCTTTCAGAAAGAGAGAAAAATGTGATTGTTGTATTTTGTGATGTGTTGTGTCCTACTGCTATGACTATATTACCTCATAAAGATTTAGAAAATAAATCTATAGGCAGGTTACTTTCAACACCTACTATAACTCAGGCAGACATTTTATCTCAGTGTATTATTTTAGAGAAAAATGAATATTTAAGCTTTCTTAGTTATGCTCAAGGAGAAAATGTATTTACTTATGCTGAGTACTCTAAAGAAAGAGCAATGGATTTACTAATACTATTAAGGCATCTTGCTGATTATGTTATAGTGGACTGCTCGAGTTATTTTACATCTGATGTTTTATCTACTGTAGCACTTGAAATGGCAGATAAAGTAATAAGACTTAAAAGTGCAAATTTAAAAGCAGTATCCTACTTTGATTCATATTTACCACTACTTGCTGATAGAAGGTTTAATGTAGAAAAGCATATTAAGGCTATATCCAATGTTAAAGATAATGAACCTAAGGAGCAGATAAAAGAAAAGTATCATGGGGTAAAACATGAACTTCTTCATGTAGAAGAAATTACAGAGCAATTTTTATGTGGAGAGCTTTTAAATGATTTAAAAAGTAAAGAAAAAGAAGAATACAATAAGACATTGAAAGATCTAATTGCCTTAGCTTTTGATGAAAAGGTAGAAGAATCAAAGAAAGAAAATAAGGTTTTCTCATGGCTTAAAGGAGGGAAGAGTAGATGAATAATGCAGACTTGTTTTTTAACTCCGCTAAGGTTATAAAGGAGTTTCCAGAGATACTTCAAGAAGTACAGGAGTATATTTCAAATAAATATTCAACTTTATTATCTGATAATCCTGAAGAACAAAAAGAGCAGATTAAATCTTATATTTCTAAATACCTTTTAGATTATCATTTAGGGGTTAAGGATTTAAACTTTGAAGAGTTAGTGGAAAAGCTGTACTCAGAGATGGCAGAGTTCTCGTTCATAACTAAATACCTTTTTAGAAATGATGTAGAAGAAATCAATATAAACCAATGGAAAGATATAAAGATAACCTATTCAAATGGACAAATACTTCCTACAAAAGAAAAGTTTAATTCCCCTGAACATGCTTTAGATGTTATAAGAAGGCTTCTTCATAAATCTGGTATGATACTTGATAACTCTCAACCTGTTGTAAGAGGACATTTATCAAATAAAATAAGAATTACAGTCTTTGGAAATGGGGTAGTAGATCAGGATAAAGGTATTTCTGCTTCAATACGTATTGTAAATCCTCAAAAGCTTGATAGAGAGGATTTTATAAAAAATGAAACTGTAACAGAAGATATGCTTGATTTTTTAAGTGCTTCCCTAAGATATGGATTAAGTATGTGTGCAACAGGAGCAACATCTTCAGGGAAAACAACTTTGATGAGCTATCTTTTATCAACCATTCCAGATGATAAACGTATTTTCACCATAGAAAATGGTACAAGAGAATTTGACCTTGTAAAGCTAGATGAAAAAGGTAATGTTATAAATAATGTAGTGCATACAGTTACAAGATATAGTGAAGACAAAAGGCAGAATATAGACCAAGAAAAGTTGCTTGAAAGTGCTTTAACAGCAAATCCAGATTATATATGTGTGGCAGAGATGAAAGGAGGAGAATCCTTTGCAGCTCAAGAAGCAGCAAGAACTGGCCATGCAGTTATAACTACAACCCATGCAAATTCCTGTGAAGCTACTTATTATCGGATGGTTACTCTTTGTAAGATGAAATATGACATAAATGATGATACTCTTTATAATTTAGTTACAGAAGCCTTTCCTATAGTGCTTTTTACTAAAAAGCTTGAAGATAATACAAGAAAAATAATGGAGATAACGGAGTGTGAAATCCTTCCAGATGGTAAAAGGCAAATTTACACTCTTTTTCGCTATAACATCAAAGAAAATAAAATAGTAGATGGAAAGCTTAGAATAATAGGAGAGTATGAAAAAGTAAATAACATATCAAAGAGCCTGCAAAAAAGGCTTCTTGAAAATGGTATGCCACTTAATATGCTTGAAAATTTACTAAAGGCAGGTGAAGCATAGTGGGACTGCTTAATGTAATAGCATTTTTAGGACTTGTAGCAGGCAGCTTTATACTTTTTTCTTTAAATCTCTTTGAGCTTGCTGAAGCTGTTATTAAGCCATTTAAAAATAGAAAAGCTACGCTGAAATCAAAAGTTAATGAAGTAATAAAAAATAAAAAGCCTAAGGGATTAAAGCTATTAATACAAGAAACAAAAGATATTTTAGAAGCAACCAATAAAAGCGATAATTTTTCAAATCTCTGTATATGGGCTTTTGCATTATTTGTACTAGGAGTAATGATAGCAATTTCATTAAATAACCTTTTCTTAGTACCTATACTTGCTACTGGATTTTCATTACTTCCATTTTGGTATGTTAAATTTACAGCTACATTTTATAAGAAGCAATTAAATGCAGAACTTGAAACAGCATTATCAGTGATTACAACTTCATATATGAGAAGTGAAAGCATTATTACAGCAGTTGATGAAAATATAACCTATATTAATCCACCTGTAGCAGATGTTTTTAAAAGCTTTCTTATGCAGACAAAGCTTATAAACTCTAATATTAAAATGGCATTAGAAAATCTAAAATCTAAAATAGATAATGATGTTTTTAGAGAATGGGTAGATGCAGTTATTGCCTGCCAAGAAGATAAAAATTTAAAAACTACTTTAACACCAATTGTTTCAAAGCTTTCAGATATGCGTATTGTTAGTGCAGAATTAGATTATCTTCTGTATGAACCTATGAAGGAATTTATAACTATGACCATACTTCTTGTAGGAAACATACCACTTATGTATTTTCTAAATAAGTCATGGTATCATACCTTGATGTTTACAGCCATAGGCAAAGCAATTCTTGCAATATGTGCTTTAGTTATCTTCGTATCTTTATCAGCAGTAATAAAAATTACTAAGCCAGTTGAATATAGACAAATTAAAAAGGCTTAAGTGGAGGTGAGAATTTGCTAGGTATATTATTTATTTTTATATGTTTATTTTCCTTTGGAACCTTTATGATAATGGCAGATTTATTTAAACTTCCAAGTTATAAAGCATCTAAAGCAATTTTAAAGGTTAGTAAAAGAGAAAGAAAAAAGGTTAAAAATACTGATGTATTTATTTTAGAGCTATCAACTAAGCTATCAAAATTTATAAAGCTCAATGATTATAAAAAGAAAAAAATGATAGCAAGTTTAAAGTCAGCAGAGATTAATTTATCTCCAGAAACTTATATAGCACAGGCTTTTGTAAAGGCAGGTATTGTATTTTTAATTATAGTACCTGCTTTATTTATTTTACCTATAATTAGTCCTCTAGTTTTGTTTCTTTCAATAGCAGTTTATTTTAAAGAAACAAAAAAAGCTGATGAAGCAGTTAAAAAACAAAGAGAAGAAATAGAATATGAGCTTCCAAGGTTTACTTCAACACTTGTTCAGGAACTAAAGGCAAGCAGAGATGTATTATCAATACTTGAAAGATATAAGCAAAGTGCAGGTAGAAGCATGAAAAGTGAATTAGAAATAACTGTTGCAGATATGAAGTCGGGAAGCTATGAAGCTGCTTTAACTAGATTTGAAACAAGGCTTGGAAGTTCAGTTCTATCAGAAATCGTTAGAGGGCTTATAAGTGTTCTACGTGGTGATGATGGAGTTGTATATTTTCAAATGTTATCCCATGATTTAAAACAGTTAGAGCTTCAAAGACTTAAGACAATAGCAGCTAAGCAGCCAGGGAAGATAAGAAAATACTCCTTTGCCATGCTTATGTGCTTTATATTTATGTATCTCACAGTAATGGGAGTTGAGATAGTTAAGACTCTTGGTAATATGTTTTAGGGAGGTGCAAGGGTGAAAAAGATACTTAAATGCAAACGGGGTGAAGGCTATATTGATACTGTTGTTATTGTAATATCTGCGATGCTTGTCATAGCCTTTGCGGTAAAAGTATTTCCTGTTTTTACAGCTAAAAGTCAGCTTAATAGTTATACAAATGAAATCCTTAGAGAAGCTGAAATTTCAGGAAGGATAGGAAATGAAGTAGCAGAGAGAAATCTAAAGCTAAAGGAACAAACAGGAATTGATCCTAAGATAGTTTGGGAAGCAGATTATATTAGTGGTACAAATAAAGTTCAGCTAAATGATGATATTACTGTAACAGTAACTAAGACATTAGACATAGGGTTTTTTAGCTTTGGCTCTTTTCCTATTGAACTTACATCAAAGGCAACAGGAAGGAGTGAAGTTTATTGGAAGTGATAAAAATAAAAGGGTTATTGAAAGAGAAAAAAGGAAATGCACTTCCGTTTGCCTGTGCTATTGTAATGTCTTTAATCATTATATTTAGTGGAATATCTGAATACTTAAGGCTTCAAATGATTGCTAAAGGTGTTCGTGATGCATTGGAAGCTTCAATCATTTCTGTTGCAGCTGCAAATTATGATGAAGTTTATAACGGACTTCGTGAAGGTTACAGTGGAGGATACTACTTATCTTCAGATAATAAGTGGGAAAGTAAATTAGATAATGGAGATATATATTCAGAGCTTAGTAATTTACTTGGTCTTAAAAAAGAAGGAGGCTATTATGTTAAGTTATCTAATGGAAAGGCAGAGTTTAAAGTATCAGATTTAAAAGTAAATGTAATTAATACTTCTTTAGCTCCAACAGAAACAAGTGGTAATCAAAGGTTTCAAGCAGAAGCATTTATACTTCTTGAAGTCCCGATAGGATTTGGCTTTGATAAAGGTCCTCCATTGAAGATAAATTTAAAAGTAGTTTCAGGATATACACCGAAGTTTTAGGATTTCCACAATTTACATCTGTAAAGATTTGAAAAATATATAGACATTTTGAGTAAAATATGTTTATTTTTTAACAAGTGTAAAAAACATCGCTATATTAAAAATTTGAGGGGGTAATGAGTAATGAAAAAATTAAATTTGAAGGTAAAGAAAAATATCCTAATTTCTATGTGTGCAGTAGTAAGTGTAGTTCTTGTAGTTTCTATTATTTCATTAACTACAAAAATACCGAAGGTTGAGGATATGCCTGCTTTAGCAAACAAGCCAGAAAACGTAACTGTTACAGAGGATGAGAGCAAGAATGAAGAACCTCATCCAGTAGTAGTGCCAGAAGTAAATAAAAAACAGGATTCAGAAAACACAAATAACATACCAGTTCCTAAGGTTACTCAAACTGAAGTTTCAAAATCACAGGTAGTAATTCAAAAGGAGAAGGCTCCTAAGCCAGAGCCTCCCAAAGAAAAACCCAAGACAACTGACAGCGTAACAGATAAAAGCAAAGTTCCTACTTACCCTGATAAGGAAATAAAGCCGCAGGCACAAACACAAACTCCAAAGGCAGGAGAGAAAAACAGTAAAGGACAAGTTTACTTCCCTGGTTTCGGATGGGTTGATGATGGTGGTGCTAATAAAGGCGAAAGTGTAAACTCTACTGGTAGTGTTAATAAGCAAGTAGGTACAATGGATTAAAATAAATATCAATGATTTCATAGAGTATGGCGAGTAAAGCTGTACTCTCTTTTATTTTGGAGGTGTATCAATGAAAAAAATTACAGCTTTTTTGCTTTGTATAATGCTAATTATTACTTCAGTACCTAAAAGTGCTTTTGCTGAAGGAAGTGGAAACTTCGATGGCGGTGGAGGAGGTATGGGAAGTGGTACAAATCAAAACTTTTGGAATGCTGGAAATGATGGTGTTAGAGTTACAGTAATAAGAAACAGTGATAGAATGCCTGTTACTAACTCTATTGATTTTTCAAATAATAATCAACCATCTACTTTGGCTCACTTTGGGAAGAAAAGCAAATTTGATTATAAAAACGGTGCTTCATTAACTCCAAGGATAAATGGATACGTATATTATAGACCTTCTCAGCCTATGCCTAGAATAATAGGATCAAGTAGTTATCAGATAAATATTGAAGCAACTAAAAGATACTTTTGCTCAGAGTATGCATTAAGACTAATCTCAAGCATCACAGGAATGAAATATGAAAATATTATAAGTGGTGACTATAAAATATTACTAGAACCTATAGCATATATGACCTTTCAAGGAATGTATATGGCAATGACTGCTCATGAAGCTGCGTTATATGATGAAGCTTTAGGCGGAGTATTAAGAAGCAAGATGGTGAGCTTATCTCATAAGAATTTACCTCTTGCTTTATTTTTGCAAACTTCTGACTTAGGCTTTCCTGCATGGACAGGTTCAGATAGCCAAAAAGTTACTAATGCCCAGATAAAATCATATTTAGGACTTGGAATAATACGTTTTGCTGATGCAGACAAAGGAGTGCAAGTAAGTACAAGCTCCTATGAATATAGAACCGATACAGATGTTATAACATCCATTACTGTAGCTACAGATAAAAGACGTACTCAAGATAATCCAGTGTCAGTAACCTTTAAGGTAGATGGAAAAAGCTATACAGTGAATGACATTTATATACCTGAAGGAGAATCACAGCTTGTATGGTTTAAATGGCATACTCCTAAAACTCCACAGACTATGAATGTAAATGTCAGTGTAAGTGGCGCTGTTTCTTATGAGTCAAATATCACAGCAAAAATAGTAGAATTAAAAGAAAATACTCCACCAAATCCAACAGCCAATGATAAAAATGATAACTTTAAAGCTTCTAATATTCCAAGTAATCCTCAAAAAACAACAGCAACATGGGGAGAATGGGACAACTATTGGCAGCCACAATGGGAGTGGGAAGCAGATTGGAATTGGATAGATGGACAGTGGGTTGATAATGGGCATTGGATAGATAAAGGAGACTGGAATTTTAGATGGATAGGCTATTCTGCAAGTTTATCAGCTAGTTTAAATGTTAATCCTGATAGCAAAGTTCCAACAACTTTTAATAAAACAATGAAATCAGGTTATGGTATAAACTTAAATACTTCAACAAGCTTAAGCTCCAATGCTTCTAGCCTTGCTGTTACAGGCGCTCAAAATGTAATATCCTATTATCCAGAGTTTAATTATCAAAATTACAATAGAGTTTTAGAGAAAACTTCAGGAGAATATGTAGCAAGTTTTCAGCTGAAGAATAATAAGTATTCTACTTACAATAGCAGAACACATTTTACTCCAGTTTGGTATCCAGATGGAGCTTATGCTGTTTATACTGAAGTTATTGATGCCTGGACTCCAGTTGGCATGTTATCAGCTAACTTAAGTGATTCAGTAAATATAAAAGGTAGCCTTTATGATGATTGGCATATTGGACCTAGAAAGTAGGAGGTACACATGAAATTTAACATAATATATGCTGACCCACCTTGGAGTTATAAAGTGTATTCAGACAAAGGAAAAGGAAGATCAGCAGAAAGCCATTACAGTACTATGAACCATGAAGATATATACAATCTTGATGTAGCAAGTTTAGCTGCAAAAGATTGTATTTTATTTTTATGGGTTACTTTCCCCAATTTAATAACTGGTATAGAAACTATTAAAAGATGGGGATTTACTTATAAAACCCTTGGGTTTTGTTGGGTTAAAAGAAACAAGAAAAGTCCGTCATGGTTTTGGGGACTTGGATTTTGGACAAGAGCAAATCCTGAAATATGTATCATAGCAACTAGAGGTAATCCAAAGAGATTATCTAAGTCAGTTCACTCTATTGTAGATACACCTATAGAGGAACACAGTAAGAAGCCAGATATAGTTAGGGAAAGAATTATTGAGCTATGTGGTGATTTACCAAGGGTTGAATTATTTGCAAGGCAAGAGTATGAAGGCTGGGTT
This sequence comes from Clostridium manihotivorum, assembly GCF_004015185.1. Taxonomy (GTDB): domain Bacteria; phylum Bacillota; class Clostridia; order Clostridiales; family Clostridiaceae; genus Clostridium_AR; species Clostridium_AR manihotivorum. The sequence continues at coordinate 3,193,255 of NZ_CP025746.1, forward strand.
TGTCTTGGAAATGAGATAGATGGTTTAGATATTAGAGAAAGCATAAAAAGATTAAAGGAGAAGGGTTTAGATGAGAGTATTAATAGTTGAGCCGCAAAAAATTCCTTATGAAGCAAACATAAATAAAGACTTACATTCCATGCAAAGAGTTGTTGGTGGACTAATTGAATGTGTTGATTTAGATAATGAAACAACCCTTGTATGTAATGAAGAAGGAAAACTTCAGGGATTAGAAGGAAATAGACGTGTCGGAAGAGATATAATTGCTGGCACTTTTTTTATTTGTGGATTTAATGATGATGGTGAATTTATTTCACTATTCGATGAACAAATCTCAAAATACAAAGACAGATTTTATGAGCCAGAATCTTTTAACTACTACGATATGCAGGAACCAGAATTTTTTCAAATCTTCTATGCAGAAGATGAAGAACTTGAGCTGTAAGGAGGGAAAACATGAATCCTATTATACCAATAGTTGTAATTATCATTTGTTTAATTGGTGGAGGAATAACTTTAGTTTATCTAAAAACTGATAAAAAGAAGGCTAAAGAAACTATAAATAAAGAGCAGAAAACTGCCAATGATTTTGTAAATGTTAAAGAAATTAAAGACCGTTTCCTTTATACAAGGGACGGTCAAATTATTATGTATATAAAAATTAATCCAATAAGCATTGATTTGTTATCAGAAAGAGAAAAAAAGCAGCTTTGTAAAACACTTACTGCAGAGTTATCCAGTGAGCAGAAGCCTTTTAAGTTTCTTGCAGTATCAAGACCAGTAGATATTTCACCACTTATAAATGAATATACACAAATAATTTCAAGTACTTCAGATCAAAAGCAAAAGGATTTGCTTAGAAATGAAATGCTTGTAATGAGCAACTATGCTTTATCAGGAGATGTAGTAGAAAGACAGTTTTATATTATGCTTTGGGAAAAGTATGAAGATGGCATTGAAAGGGATATGACAAGAAGGTGCTATGAATTTGTATCAAAGTTTGAAAGCGGCAATATAAGATGTGAAATATTGAAAGAACAAGATATAGTAAGACTTTGTAATCTTGTTAATAATCCTGCCTATGCAAATGTTGAAGACACAGAGTTTGAAGCAACTATCCCTATACTCTAAAGCTGAAAATTAAACTATTTGGAGGAATTATTATAGCAAATATAGATAACGAAAGAACTAGAATTTTTTATGGAAAGATTGATTTTTATTCTATGACAGGTAAAGTTATGGAAACTATTTATTATGAAAATAGAGAGGAATTTTATCAAGAGATAAAGGACAGCTATGAAGTAGGAAGACCTATTAATCCTACAGTATTATCAAAAGATAAATGCTTTGAAAGAGATTTTGATGAAGAAGATGAAGAAATGGAGATAGATTAATGGCTAAAAATAAAAAGAATACTCAACAAGAAATATCAATAAATAGTGCACTTTTAAATATTATAACTCCAATGGGATTAGAGATTAAAAGAAACAGTCTTGTTATTGGAGAAAATACAGGTAAAGTATATGGAATAGTAAAATATCCTCAGAAAGTTGATTATGGCTGGCTTTCTAAATTAACAAACATACCAAGTACCATTGTCAGTGTATCTTTTACACCAATTGACAATGGTTCTTTTATTGAGAGCCTTTCTAAAAGTGTTATTCAAAATCGTGGAGCAGCGGAGAGTGCAAAAGACCCATTAGCACAAAAGAGAGCTGAAAGAGCTGCTTTAGATGGAGAAAGAATAATGGTTCAGATAGACCAAAATGGCGAGACAGTAGGGCTTATGGGAATAACTATTATGCCAATATCAAAAGATGATGAAGCTTTTAATAAAGTATGCAGAAAAACAGAGAGCACTTGTGCTATGAGTAAATGTAAGCCTAGAACTCTTGCTAATCTTCAAGAGCAGGCTTTTAAAAGTCTTTCACCTTTTTATACAAAAGACGAAAATATAGACCAAATTGTATCAAGAATTATTCCGTTATCCACCTTTGTAGGTGGATTTCCTTTTTCATCAAGTGGTTATAATGATGGTACAGGTTATTATTTTGGAAGGGACACCAGTGGTGGACTTATAGTTCTTGATACTTGGAAAAGAGGTAATGATAGAACTAATACAAACATGGTTATTATGGGAGTTGCAGGAGTAGGAAAGAGCACAGCCGTAAAGCATATAGCATTATCTGAATATATGAAAGGAACTAAAATTATTTTTGTAGATCCAGAGCGCGAGTACAAAGAGCTTTGTGAAGCACTTGGAGGAGATTGGATTAATGCAGGTGGAGGAAGTAATGGTAGAATAAATCCACTTCAAATAAGACCTACACCTGTAGATGAAGATGATGAGCTTTACAAAGATGAAGGTTATGGCATGGGAGATATGGCAATCTATATTAAAAACTTAGAAATCTTCTTTAGTCTTTATCTTCCATCACTTACAGATAGAGAACGAGCTATACTAAAAGACAGCATTATAGAACTTTATAATAATTTTAATATTAGCTGGGATACTGACATAATAAAGTTAAATAATGAAGATTTCCCAATCTTTTCTGACCTATATAAATTAATTGAAAAGAAGGCAAAGCAAAAAGAAAAAACACGCAAGGAAAGTGAACAAAATATATTCGCTGACCTTGCATTACTTTTAAAAGATATTGCTATGGGCAGCGATTCATTCTTATGGAATGGACATAGCTCTATAAAAACAAATACCAGATGTATATGTCTTGATACTCATGATTTGCAAAATACCAATGATAATATTAAAAGAACTCAATACTTTAATATACTTACTTGGTGCTGGCAGGAGATGAGTAAAGATAGAAATGAAAGAGTGTTGCTTATATGTGATGAAGCTTACCTAATGATAGATCCTAACGTACCTCAAAGCCTAGTGTTTTTAAGAAATGTAGAAAAACGTGCAAGAAAATATGAAGCTGGAATTGCTATAATAAGCCACTCAGTGGTTGACTTTTTAGACCCGCAAATTAAAATGTATGGACAGGCTTTGCTTGATATACCATGTTTTAAGATAATTATGGGTACTGATGGACGAAATCTACAAGAAACTAAAGAGCTTTACAATCTCACAGATGCAGAGGAGGAACTACTTGCAAGCAAAAAGAGAGGAAATGCTCTAGTTATGATTGGTTCTAAAAGGCTGCATGTAGTATTTGAAATACCAGAGTACAAATTTGCTTATATGGGTAAAGCAGGAGGAAGATAAGGGGTGGTTTAATGGCAATTGATCCTAAAACAGCAGCGACTATAGCAAAGATTGCAATGCAGTCTGTAAAAGATGAAGAAGAAAGACATAAAACATTTTTGATAATTTTGGCACCGTTAATAGCGGTGCTTTTAATTTTGTCCTTTTTAGTTTATATACTCACAAGTCCTTTTCAAGCAATATCTCACTTTTTTACAGGTAATGAACTAAATTATGTTCAAGACATAACAAGCAGTTATAGCTATGGACAGCTTGTAAATCCAAATGATGAAAGCTATATAGAGAGCAGCGGATCAGACTTTTCGGGAGTTTCATTTAAAGATGGTAAAACAGAAGTTGTTTACTATAATCAAGCAGACACAAGGTGGAAGAATACTCCATATGGAAAGACAGGAACTATAGGAAGAAGTGGCTGCGGACCAACTTCACTTGCAATAGTAGCTTCAAGTCTTACAGATAAAAAAGTTGACCCTGTTCAAATGAGCAAATGGGCTTATGAAAATGGATATTACTTAGAAGGTACCGGTTCTTTTCACAGCTTAATTCCAGGTGGTGCAAAACATTTTGGCTTAAAGGTTGAAGGAGTTAAGTCAAATGAGCCTCAAAAATTAGTAGATGCACTATCACAAGGAAAACTCATTATTGCAATTATGGCAAAAGGACATTTTACAAACTCAGGACACTTCATTGTTCTTAGAGGTGTAACACAAGGCAGAAAAATATTAGTTGCAGACCCTGTAAGCAGAAAAAGAAGTGAACAAGAATGGGATTTATCTATTATCTTAAATGAAACAAACAAAGGAGCGGCAGCAGGTGGGCCATTTTGGATTATTAGCAAATAAGATGGAGGAAGATGATGAAAAAGAAATTACTAATTGAATTATTTATTTATGTCATTATCGTGGTTATAGGCATAGTACTGCTATTTACCTATAAGCCACAAAGAGAGCCAATAACATTGCCATCGGATTTTAAGATTATACAGGGGAGTGAGAGCAATGCTTCTTTGCCTATCAAGTAATCAAAACATAGGTATATTTGACTTTTTAACAAAGGAAAAAGGACTGATAATAAAGAAATTAACTGGGGAGTTTTATCTTAAGAAATTTGTTATTCATGATATGAGAAGTTTAAGCCATTATAGTTATGTAGCTGTTGATTTAAAAGCTATTAAAGATAATGAAAATGAACTTATAGAAGCCTTAGTTGCCTTTAAAACCATGTATGATTCAAGAATAATCATCTTTGCAGAAGGGTTATTAATAGAAGATAATCTCATACAAAAACTACTTAGCGAAAGGATTTATAACATTATAATAGCAGATACGGTTTCAGAAATAAAAGAGCAGATATTAAAATGTGTTAGTGAACAGGGAATGACAATTGAAGATTACAGGGATTCCGAAGGTACAAAAAGTTTATCAAAATATATTTTTAAGCATAAGAATATAAAAATAGCAGTTGCAGGTGCACAAAATAGAGTTGGTACAACTACGACTGCTTTTAATTTAACTAATTATTTGCATGGAATAGGTGCTAAAGTGAGTTACACAGAAGCCAATAATAATGAGCATTTAAAAGATATTGCAGCTTATTATGAGTTTACCATGGTTTCTGATAAATGTATTAAATACAAAGGTATAGGGTATTACCTAGATAAACAATTTCCAAATGATTATAATTTTAATATTTTTGATTTAGGAATATTGAACCTTTCTAGCTTATCAATATTTAAAGCCTGCGATGTAAGAATTTTATGCAGTGGAAGCAAACCTTATGAACTGCCCTGTCTTAATAAAGCATTGAAACTGATAGGAGAAGAAAAAACAAACACTATTTTCTCATTTTCCGCAGAAGCAGGGAGAGTTAATTTGAAGAAACTAACTGAAAGCGAAAATAATAAAGTGCATTTTTCACTATATAATCCTAGTCTTTTTGATGGTAAAGTTAATGAAAAAGTGTTTAAAGATATTTTAATTGATTATATTATAGAAATTTAAGTAAGGGGAGGATGTTTCTGATGAAGAAAAATGAATTGTTAGACCAAGTTTATAAATCAAACTTACCAAGTAGAGCTAAACAGATTATGTTTTATCTTATAAATAGATCTAATGCAGAAGGAACATGCTTTCCTTCTGTTAAAACAATAGCCAGCGATTGCGGTATATCAGCAAGAACAGTTCAAAGAACTATGACAATTATTTTACAAGAAGGATTTATAAAGAAGGATAGCCGATTTAGAGAAAAGGGAGGACAAACATCTAATTTATATACCCTATGTTGTCCTTCTGAAACCAGTGAAGGAGTGGATGATAAAGAGTTAAATATTAAAGAAGAAAAAGTTGAAGATAACTGCAATGAGAATAATATAAAGATGCAAATAGTAACTTTTGACGATTATACATCAAGTGATGACTTAATAAGTGAAATTATTAATGAAGATTTATTAAAAGAAGACGAGCCAAATCATAATGGGGCTACAGAATCATCTTATAGGGATGACAGATCTTGTATACCTACAGAATATTGCTCTATTTTTAAGCCATTCAAGAGAATTGAAAGTAACTGGTGCTTTCTAGATAATTATACAATTGTTCAGTGTCGTAGGGAGGGTGACAGTTTGCAACCACCTTGAACTATATAATCTAAGATATATAGGGTTATTGAAAAATAAGTATTATAACTATATAAAGATACAGATGTTTTAATAATATAGCACTAATACAGAGAAGTAGTTGCCATAGTCTAAATTTATATATATATGCTTAAAACTTGCTATTATTCGTATAACCGTATATACTTAAAATGAGCAATTGTAGGTAAATTATGTATGTGTTCGTGGAGGTCAAAGATCTAAATGATCTATAACAGATAGACTAGAGAGTGGGAACGAGCGAGATAGGCTACCCAGTGTTCCAAATGAAAGGATGGAAAGTTATGGACTTTGTATCGGTAAAAGAGATAGCCGAAAAGTGGAGCATTTCAGAGAGAAGAGTTCAGGCTCTTTGCGAAAAGGGAAGAATTGAAGGGGTTTTGCGGTTTGGACGTTCCTGGGCTATACCAAAGGATGCTGAAAAGCCTAAAGATGCTAGAATTAAGTCTAATAAATGCAATGAAATAGAATACAACGGAGGGTCAAATGATTAATATAAACATAAATGAAAAAGCTAATTTGATATGGTCAGTGGCGGATAAACTAAGAGGAGATTTTAAGCAATCGGAGTACGGTAAAGTTATACTGCCTTTAACTGTGCTGAGAAGGCTAGACTGTGTGCTGGAAGATACGAAAGATAAGGTTTTGGCAAAATACAATGAGCTAAAATCTATTATGGATGAAGAAGTGCTAGATCCTTTTTTAAGAGACGAAAGTGGGTATAACTTTTATAATACAAGTAAATATACTTTTAAGACATTACTAGATGATGCTGATAATATCGAAGCTAACCTAAAAGATTACATAAATGGATTCTCTAAAAATGCTTATGAAATAATTGAAAAATTTGAGTTTGATGTTCAAATAACAAAGCTTGTGAACAGTGAACTTCTTTATATTGTTTTAAGTGAATTTGTAAAGCCAGAAGCAGACTTACATCCCGATAAAGTTTCTAATATAGAAATGGGATATATCTTTGAGGAACTTATACGTAAGTTCTCAGAAATATCAAATGAAACAGCAGGAGAGCACTACACACCAAGAGAAGTTATAAAGCTTATGGTAAATCTGCTATTTATTGAGGATACAGAAATACTTACAGGTTCAGACACACCAAGAACTATATATGATCCAGCCTGCGGTACTGGAGGAATGCTTACAGCAGCAGATGAATACTTAAAGGAACTAAATAGTGAGGCAAAACTTATTCCTTTTGGTCAGGAGTTAAATGGAGAAACTTATGCTGTCTGTGGTTCAGATATGCTTATTAAAGGTGCTAATGCCAACAACATAAAGCATGGAGATACCCTTAAAAATGATATGTATGCAAATGTAAAGTTTGATTATATGCTTTCAAATCCACCCTTTGGAGTTGAATGGAAAAAACAACAAAAGGAAGTTACTAAAGAATATGAAAAACTAGGGTATGAAGGAAGATTTGGAGCAGGTCTGCCTAGAGTATCTGATGGAGCCTTCTTATTCTTACAAACATTAATTTCTAAGATGAAGCCAGAAGGCTCAAGAATAGCTATCGTATTAAATGGTTCTCCGCTATTTACAGGTGATGCAGGAAGTGGAGAAAGCAATATAAGGAAATGGATTATTGAGAATGATTGGCTGGAAGCAATTATAGCTTTGCCGACTAATCTATTTTATAATACTGGAATATCAACTTATATTTGGGTGTTATCAAACAAGAAAAAGCCTTATAGAAAAGGAAAGATTCAGCTTATTAATGCCATTAATATGTATGAAAAAATGAGAAAATCCCTAGGGGAGAAACGTCAAGAAGTACCAGAATGGGCGATTGAAGAAATCACTCGTACCTTTGGAGATTTTAAAGAAAGCAATATTTCAAAGATATACGATAATAATAAATTTGGATACAACAAGATAGTGGTTGAAAGACCATTAAGAGATGAAGAAGGAAATATTATAACTGACAAACAAGGAAATCCAAAGCCAGATGCTAAGCTCAGAGATACAGAGAGTATTCCACTTAATGAAGATATATATGAATATTTTGAGAGGGAAGTAAAACCTTATGTGCCAGATGCTTGGATTGATGAAAGCAAAACTAAAATAGGATATGAAATACACTTTACAAGGTACTTCTATGAGTTTACTATTCCAAGACAATCAAATGAAGTAATGATAGAAATAATGAATATGGAGACAGAACTTCAAGCAGTTCTTGGGAGGTTGTTTGAAGTATGAGACAGATGAAGGATAGTGGAATAAGATGGATAAAAGAAATACCAAGTGATTGGCAAGTAATTAAAGTAAAATATTTAACTTCTCAAGTTGGTAGTGGAAAGACTCCAAAAGGTGGAGCAGAAGTGTATGTTCAAAGTGGAATTATGTTTTTAAGAAGTCAAAATATTTATAATGATGGATTACATTTAGATGATGTTGTATATATAGATGAAAAAACTAATGAGGAGATGTCTTCTACAAAGGTTAAACCATATGATATTCTATTAAACATAACGGGAGCATCTATTGGTAGAACATGTATGGTACCAGGAGATTTTCAAGTTGCTAATGTAAATCAGCACGTATGCATCCTAAGACCTATTCAAGAAAAGATTTTACCAATGTTATTTGAAAAGGTAATGCAATCTTGCTTTGTATTTAATCAGATTTACTCTTTTCAAAATGGTAGCTCTAGAGAAGGACTTAATTTTGGTGATATAGGTAATCTAGTTATTACTATGCCAAAAAGATTAGAAAAGCAAGAAAAGTTAGCTGGTTTTTTAGATAATAAGTGTAACGAAGTTGATAAAGCTATAGAAATTCATCAGAAACATATAGATTTATTGAAAACATATAAACAATCAATTATAACTGAGGCTATAACAAAAGGTATCAATAAAAATGCTGAGATGAAAGATAGTAATATTAGTTGGATTGGCAAAGTTCCATGCCATTGGGAAGTAGGAAGAATAAAGAACAAGTTTGCAATTAAAAAGAACCTTGTTTACACAGAAGATAGAGAAGTTCTTTCACTTACGCAAAGAGGTTTAAAAATCAAAGATATAACAAGTAATGATGGACAATTAGCAGTAAGCTATGCAGGTTATCAAGAGGTTTTAATTGATGATTTTGTTATGAACTCAATGGACTTGTTGACAGGATATGTGGACTGTTCGATTTACGAAGGAGTAACAAGCCCAGATTATAGAGTGTTTCAACTAAATGAGGAGGGGTCAAAGAGATACTACTTATATTATTTTCAAATGTGTTACTTTAGAAAATTATTTTATGGCTTTGGCAGAGGAGTATCACATTTAGGTAGATGGAGGCTGCAAAGAGAAGAATTTTATAATTTTCCATTACTTACTCCCCCAATTGATGAGCAAGAAGAAATAAATAATTATCTAGATAAAAAATGCGAAGATATAGACAAAGCAATAACCATAAAACAAGGATTAATTAAAAAGTTAAATGAGTATAAAAAGAATCTTATTTATGAGGCTGTAACGGGGAAAATTGAGATTTAGCAGGAGGTACTTAGAATGAACATTAGTAAAATTAGCATACAAAATTTTACGGTATTTGATAACTTTGAATTGGAAGCTTCAGAGGGAATAAATGTTATTATCGGTCATAATGGAACAGGTAAAACCCATTTATTAAAGCTGATATATTCAGTATGTGAAAGTGTTAATTATGAGGGGAAAGATGTATTTGATATATCTCAGCCATTTTTTAGAGTAAATTCTATTAACTTAGTAAGAGATAGACAGGATAAAAATAAGAAAACCAATGTGTCAGTTCACTATGCTGATGATAGTAATGCAAGTTATGCAATTATTAAACATGAAGGAATGAAATTAGCAGCAGATGGTTCTAGCTACAATAATATTGACTTTAAGATAAAGGATATATTTATTCCTGCAAAAGAAATGTTGTCTCATTCAAAGGGATTTTTAGCATTAAATAATAAATATGACATGCCCTTCGATAGAACATACGTTGATATTATTACTAATGCAGAACTGCCAGAAACAAGAGAGATATCACAGTTAAATCAAAAGTTATTAGATATTATTTCAAAGATAATTGATGGTAAAGTAGTATATGAGAACGATACTTTTTATGTAATTAAAACAGATGGCTCAAAAATAGAATTTTCCATAGAAGCTGAAGGGTTACGTAAGTTCGGGCTGTTGTGGAAATTAATTAGAAATGGATTAATAGATAAGGATACTGTTCTTCTATGGGATGAACCAGAAGCAAATATTAATCCAGAATTAATACCTGTTCTTGTAGATATTCTTCTAGAGCTTCAAAGGGAAGGAGTTCAAATTTTTGTAGCTACACATAGTTATAATTTTGCTAAGTATTTTGAAATAAAACGAGGAAGTTCAGACAAAGTTATATATCACAACTTATATAAAGCAGAAAATGGTGTTAAAGCTCAAAGTGAAAGTTATTTTGGAAAATTAAATAATAATCCAATCATTGAAGCTGATTCTAAACTTTTAGATGAAGTCATTGAAGGAAGTTTTGGTGAGTGAGCTGATGAAAGATAAAATATTGCTTGATGAAAATAAACAGTACAAATTTGATTTTTCAAATGCGGATTATGTTTGGGAAATACACGAGATAACACGTGATACTATGCTAAGTGATGTGGATTTTATTGCTGAAACTAACAATAAAATACTATTTATAGAATATAAGAATGCAAGTATAAAAGGAGCAGTTAATCCAGATAGAATATTTCAAAAGATAAAAACTGAAGATTTTTATAAAAAGATAGCTCGGAAATACTATGATAGCCTTTTAATATTTTGGGCATGTAATGGAAATCAAAAAAACTTACCTATAGTGTATATTCTTTTAATTGAGCATCCAATGATAGATAAGAAGATAAGAAAAATGCTTAAAGAGAAGATTAACAAACAATTGCCGTTAAATTTAAAAGATGAAAGACTTACTAGAACTATAATTTCTGATTTTGAAGTGTGTAGTCTAGAAGAATGGAAAGAAAAGTTCCCACAAATTAGCATTATACCAATTGAAAAAGAGCAGTAACAAAAAACTAATATATCAACAATACTAAGAGGTGAGCAGTTAGTGATATTCGATAAGTTATATGGACGTCAAAGAGATATTATGCAGTTAATATATAATGTATCAACTGAAGAAGCTATTATAAATATAAATAAGTATATGGACAATAACAATTTAAAAGATAGAGATTTAGGAAGTGATTTAGATGGTTTGAAGGAAATGGGGTACCTAGAATTTTCATGGGGAATGAGATATAGCCTTTTTAATTTTCAAGTTACCCCTAAAGGAAGGAGCTATTTTGAGATGGAAAAAGATTTTGAAAAATTACAGAATAATAGGGTAAGTAATCAGTATAATGTTGGAACTATTAATGCAACTGGAAGCAATGTTACGTTTGGTGATGTTATAAGTTCAACACAGAGTATAGATAATTCAGTACAATCAATTGAGAAAAGAATAGATGAAATGGGTGCGGAAGATAAAGAAGCTCTAAAGGAGCTTCTTGAAGAAGCAAAAGAAATAGCTGAAAATATCAAGGAAACCAAATCAATACATACTAATAATGGATTTATAAAAAGATTAGGAAAGCATTTTGAAAAACACAATTGGTTTTATAGTTCTATACTTGAGCTATTTGGAAACACCGTTATAGGAACTTTACAGAATAAATAGATGTTAAATTAGGGGGCGGGTTGGTAAGGTGGTTTGCTTAAATAATATTCAAGAAGAGTTACTTAAAATTCTTTTAGATAACTTCCATGAAAATGGTACAACATCTGTAGCTAAATTTGATTATGAAATACTACCGTTACATATTAGATTAGATATCCATAATATTATGAACGAACTTCAAGAATTACATATTCTTGTTGGATTTGAAATAGAGACAAACTGGGATACTACGCCTTATACTAATGAGGTTATCGCTATTTTAACTCCCTATGCTAAAAAGTATTTTAGTGAAAAAGAAACTAATGAAAAAAAACAGAATTGGAAACTTGCAGGTGGAAAAGATATGTTTAGAACATTAACACCAAAGGTAAGAGCATTATTTGCTGAAATACTTGAAAATAGAGATATCCTCGATGAATATTTTAAAAATAAATTTGAAGATTTATCCTATGACGATGATGTTGTTCTGAGAGGAATGATAGAGGAACTAATAAATAAAGATTTAATATCAGTGCCATTGTGGGCTGAAAACCTGCCTTATAATGTATCCATAACTTACAATGGAACAATATATTTTGAACAAGAAGCGGAATTTGAAAAGCAAAAAGAAATAAATGCTGCTCAGATTTTTAACATAGATACATTTAATGCACATGGTAGTAATGTGACTTTCGGAAATGTTATAAATTCAACTCAAAGTATTGATAATTCAATAGAGCAGGTAAAGAAATTAATTGATGAGCATGGTGGAGATGACAAAAAAGAATTAAATGAGCTTTTGGAAGATGTTAAAGAAATCTGTGGAAATATAAATGAAACTAAAACAATTCATAAGAATAGTGGTCTCATGAAGCGTCTTAACAAGAATATAGAAAAGCATGGATGGTTTTATAGCTCAGTAATTCAATTATTAGGGAAATCTGTTTTTCAAGTTTTAGGTTAGTATTAGCAACGATAAACTAATGAAGACAGGGGTGAAGTGATGTTCAATATTTATTATATAAATTTAGAAAAAGCTTTCGAAATTTCAATGATGATTAACAATGTTCTTTTAAAATCAAAACAACAAGAAAATCAAAGTCAAAAACAAAATAATTTTGACACTAATGCAGAAGCGCAGGGTGAAGGTGGAAATAGTCTTTTTGCTAAAGCTATGGGAAAGCTAGGTTTAAAGTTCACCCATTCTTCAACAAATTCTAAAAAGATGATTGATACCATGGAAGTAAATATAACGAAATCTATAATTCTTGAGCAAATAAATGAAAAGGCAAAGAAGATTGGAAAGCTTTCTAATAATAAAATAGGGAGTTTAATAAAAATTGATGATGTTTCATTAAGCATTGATAATATGAATGAAATTATTGCAACTAAATCAATTATGAATGGAATGATTGAGGATATAAAGTATGAGGGAGTTAATGTAAATAGTTTTCTCCAGACCGTCTTGAAAGACTCTGCCTATATTTTTAGCGGAACTCATAAAGGAACTAAAATTTCGTTTAAGATACCTATGCAAATAGATAAGGAAATGGAAAGTCAATATAACATTACAGATTTAGAAATAGGGACAGTTACCATTCTTGGAATTTATAGAGGAAAACATAATAAAAAGGATATAGACAGTAAAATGAGCCAAATTATGATGCTAAATAACATGGCTTCAAACAACACAGAATCTAATATTGAAGATGGAGATATTGATAATAAAAATAATGAAGCTGAAAAAGATGAAATAGTGCATTATATTGATATTATTGCAATAATCCAAGATCTCAATATTGATTAGTAGGTGAAGTTAGTGGAAAAAGTAATAGTTTATGAATATGACAAGAGAAACTTTAAGGAAATAGAGAAATTAATAGAGGAGCAAGATAGCGTAATTGTAGACTGGGCAATCTTTAATAAAAAGGGCAATGAAGATAAAGTTGAGTTCTCAGCAGGTACAGAGGCTGTATATATAGATATTTCATCGCTGCTTTTTAACGAAGATAGGGCAGAAAATCTAATTGGATTAATTGTTCCATTTTTAAATATAACACTAGAAAATTATGAATGTGATATCTACATAATAGTTGATAAAAGATATAGCGAAATAATTAAGAATACATTATATTTGAGGATTTCCGAAATACAAAAACTAGAAATATTGCTTGGAATGCCTCATGAATCAATAAATAACGTAGTTGATATAGATGAAGCTATGTTTAATAGCATGATTCATCATTTAAATAGTAATTTATTTGGTAATGATAATTTTAAGAAACGTCTTAAAGAGGAATTAATAAAGTATAGGCTTTTTAATAAAATAGGAGAGCAACCAATATTTTCTGTATTCATCTGTGGTGAATCTGGAATTGGGAAAACTGAGATAGCCAGATTATTACATAACTATTTAACACCTACTGAAAAGATGATTAAGATAAACTTTGGTAATTACAGTGATGAAAATGCACTAAGCAGCTTAATAGGAAGTCCAAGAGGATATGTTGGCAGCAATAAAGGAGAGTTATCTGAAAAAATACTTAGAAGCAAATCTAAGATAATATTAATTGATGAGTTTGAAAAAGCAAGTAAGCCTGTATTTAATTTTTTCTTAGAGTTATTGGAAGATGGAAATTTTACGGATTCTTTAGGAAGAGAGTTCGATTTAAATAAATATTTAATTGTATTTACATCAAATATAAAAAAGCAAGATGTAAGCAAAACAATTTCTCCAGAACTTATGTCTCGCTTTAACTTTATGTGTCAGTTAAATCCACTTAGTCAAGAGGATAAACAAAATTATATAAGTTATAAGAAAAACCAGATGATAAAGAAGATTGAAGAAAAACTTAATATTAAATTAAATGAAACTCAAATGATTGATATTATGAACATAGATACGAGGACAATACAAAATTTGCGTGATATTAATACCAAAATAATGAACAATATTTCTAAGCAGATTGGGTTTAGATAGGGTTAAAGAGGGGGAGCTTAGGGTGATTAATTACAAAGAAAAAGATTTTGAGGATTTTGTAGAGGAATGTTTGATGGAGCAGGGATATATAAAGGGAAATACTTTTGATTATAACAGGGAACTCGCATTAGATACAAAAACATTATTTTCTTTTATAAAAGCCACACAGCCTAAGGAATGGCAACGCCATGAAAGTAACTATCCAGGAAATGCAGAGAGGGCTTTTCTTGATAGATTGACAAAAGATATAAATTCTAAAGATAAAGGTCTTATACATGTCTTAAGGCAAGGATTTATTGATAGAGGAGTTAAATTTAGATTAGTATACTTCAAGCCTGAAACAAGCTTGAATGAAGATTTGATAGATAAATACAGTAAAAATATTTTTCACGTAACAAGGCAGCTTCACTATTCTGTGCATAATGAAAATAGCATCGATGTTGTGCTCTTTATAAATGGTATTCCAGTTGTAACAATTGAGCTTAAAAATGCGATGACAGGTCAAAATGTGGATAATGCAATTCAGCAGTATAAGGCAGACAGGAACCCAAATGAGCCTGTTTTTGGTTTCAATAGACGTGCTCTTGTAAACTTTGCTGTTGATCCTTATCTTGTATTTATGACAACTGAGTTAAAAGGTGATAAGACATTCTTTCTACCATTTAACCAAGGCTCAGAAGGTGCAGGCAATATAGGAGGAAAGGGTAATCCAATTAACCAAGAAGGTTTTGATACAGAGTACCTTTTTAAGAATATATTAGCTCCTGACAGTTTGCTCGAAATTCTCCACAAATTTATACATAAAGAAGTGGATAAGGTAACCAGAAAGGTAAAAATAATTTTTCCAAGATATCACCAAATAGATGTTGTTAGAAAGCTTCTTAGTGACGTTTATGAAAATGGTGCAGGTAAAAATTATTTAATTCAGCACAGTGCAGGCAGTGGAAAGAGTAACTCCATAGCATGGCTTGCTCATAGACTCTCAGGACTACATAATGCGGAAAACAAAGCTGTATTTTCATCGGTTATAGTTATAACGGATAGAAAAATATTGGACAGCCAACTGCAGGAAACAATTTATCAGTTTGATCATGTGGCTGGAGTTGTAGAAAAGATTGATGAAAATTCAAAGCAGCTTCTAAGTGCAATAAATAGTGGAAAGAAAATCATTATAACTACATTGCAAAAGTTCCCTTTAATATATGGAGAAGTTAAGAAAGTGGAAGGACAAAACTTTGCTATTATAGTTGATGAAGCTCACTCTTCACAGACAGGCCAAGCAGCGACTAAATTGAAGGTAGCACTTGCTGATATTGGTGATGCTTTAGAGGAATATGCAAGAATAGAAGAAAGCTTTGAGGAAAATAAACTAGATCCACAAGATGAGATTGTAAAGGAATTAGTTTCACAAGGTGTACATCCTAATCTTTCTTTCTTTGCCTTCACAGCAACACCAAAGGCTAAGACATTACAGATGTTTGGCGAGAGAGGTAAGGATGGCAAGTATAGAGCTTTTCATATCTACTCTATGCGTCAGGCTATTGAGGAAAAATTTATTTTAGACGTTTTGGAAAACTATATGACTTATAATATGTATTTTAATATAGTAAAAAACATACCTGATGACCCAGAGCTTAATTCAGCACAAGGGCTTAAAGCTATAAGGAGATATCAATCGCTGCATCCACACAATTTAGCACAGAAGACAGCTATTATGATAGAGCAGTTTAGAGAAGTTACAAGGCATAAGCTTTCAGGAAGAGCAAAAGCTATGGTAGTAACAGCATCACGTCTACATGCAGTGAGATACTGCGAGGAATTTAAAAACTACATAAAATCAAAAGGGTACAATGACTTAGATGTATTAGTTGCTTTTTCTGGAGAAGTTGATGATAATGGAGTGCCTAAAACAGAAGAAAAGATGAATCAATATAAAGGTAATTATGTAAAAGAAAGTGAATTAAAGGAAGTATTTAAAACTGATGATTTTCATTTTCTAATTGTCGCTGAGAAATATCAAACTGGCTTTGATGAACCATTACTTCATACTATGTTCGTGGATAAGAAGCTTAGCGATGTAAAGGCAGTGCAGACACTTTCAAGGTTGAATCGTACTTGTGAGGGAAAAGAAGATACCTTTGTGTTAGACTTTGTAAATAGTGCTGAAGATATTCAAAAGGCATTTCAGCCCTTCTATGAAAGCACAGTTCTTGAAAAAGAAACTAATCCTAATATGCTTTATGATATAAAACATTTGCTGGATCAAAAACATGTATATACACAAGAAGAGGTAGAAAGCTTTGCTAAGGTATTCTTTAGTAAGCGTACTGTAAAAGATGATTTAGGAAAAGTATCAGGTTTATTAAAACCAGCCATGGATAGATATTTAGATCTAGAAGAGCTAGCTCAAAAGGAATTTAAATCTTCACTTTCATCATTTGTAAGACTATATGCTTTTATTACTCAGGTAGTGAGAATGTATGATAAAGAATTACATGAATTTTATACCTATGTAAAATTTCTTCTTAAAGTATTACCTAGCAAAAGAGAAGAAGATATTGATTTAGAAGGTAAAATCTCTATGGACTATTACAAGCTTCAAAAGAGCTATCAAGGACAAATAGAACTTGTTAAAGAAAGTGAAGGAACAGTTTATGGAGCAGAACACGCAGGAGGAGCAAAGCCGCAAAAGAAAGATACTCTAAGTGAAATAATCAAAAAAATCAATGAACGCTTTGGCACCCAATTCGCTGGAGTAGACAAGGTAATGGAGCAAATCATAGATGATTTTAAAAATGACAAAACAATTGTTAACTTTGCAAAAAATAATGGTATGGAAATATTCGGTCATATCTATAATGATTTGTTTAGCAAAATATTAGTTAATGGCTTTAAGAATAGCAACGAGTTTTATACTGAAATGCTAAAGGACAAAGAAAAGCTAGAATTCTTTAAAGCTACTATGCTGCCTATTATATATAATGCACTCAGAGGTGTTAATAGTTAGGGGATGATAAGTTGAATAAAAACTTTTTAATTGAACAATGCAGAAGATTGGATGTCATACATCAGAAAGAAAGCTATGAATTAACTCAGGAAGGATTAGATACTAAGTGGCTGCTGGTTCATAATAATGGACATAAGCAGTTAATTGATGAATTTGTTAACTTACTTGAGGAAACAGAGGAGACTGACAGAAAGGTCTTGAAAAAATGGTTGAAGAAAATAATAAGGCTATCCAATGAGGTTATAAGTGATCTAGATAAGAAATACAATAACTTTAAGAATGATGAAGATATGTCCAAGGAAGATGAAGAAGTTTATCATAGAAATGATGGTGTACTATGTATAGCTTATACTTTAATTAATATTATAGATAAAAAAAGATACATTGCAAAATTATACAGGCAAAAATAGTATATTTAAATAGAGATAAGGCAAAGTAGCCATGTTTTTGGATTGCTTCGCCTTATATTTTTGCTTAAAAAAGTATGTGTTCATATGATTCTTGTTTTCCTTGCTATAGTTCAGTAATGTCGAAATATTTATATATAAAACAGTTGCAATATGCAACAGTTTTGAATTACAATTAAATTAGAGGTGGTAAAATGGATAACAAAGAAAGTCACTATTTAAGAGAATTAATTAGAGTTCTTGTCAGGAACTTAGGAATACTAGAAGAAAGTGAAGCAACATGCTGTGGAACGACAGTTTCTCAATGCCATGCAATTGTTGAGATAGGAAGAACAAATGACATATCTCTTAATGAATTGGCTGAATTATTAGCATTAGATAAAAGTACCATGAGCAGAACTATTAATAAATTAGTAGATTCAGGCTTAGCAATTAGAGAATTACATCCTGAAGATAGACGGTATGTGTCAATTAAATTAACAGATGAAGGAGTTAGGATATTTAATAATATTGAAAGGAGTATGGAGAAGTATTATCAGAGTATATTTTCATCTATTCCTGACGGAAAGAGAGAACAGGTATTAGAGAGTTTGCAATTAATAATTAATGCTGCAAAGCAAAATAAATGTTGTTGATGAAAGGGGATTAAATCATGGATAAAAATATTAAAGGAAAAGTTAAATCTTACTATGGTGGCATTGCTAAGAAGGTAAGCAGCAATTCAAAGGTTTCCTGTGGATGTGGATCTGCTTGTTGTGGTAGCGTAAGTGATAACTCAAATATTTATACAAAAGAATACTTAGAGGGACTGCCAGAGGAGGCTGTGAATGCATCTTTAGGTTGTGCAAATCCAGTTGTTTTAGCAGCCTTTAAAAAAGGTGAAACTGTATTAGACCTAGGAAGCGGAGGAGGAATTGATGCTTTTATATCTTCTAAATATGTTGGAGGAGAAGGAAAAGTATATGGCCTCGATATGACAGATGAAATGCTGGAACTAGCAAATAAAAATAAAGAAAAAATGGGAGTAAGTAATGTAGAGTTTATAAAAGGCTACATTGAAGATATTCCGCTTGAGGATGAAACTATTGATGTTATAACTTCAAACTGTGTAATAAATCTATGTGAAGATAAAGAGGTTGCTTTAAGAGAGGCTTATAGGGTTTTAAAACAAGGTGGAAGGCTTGCTATAGCAGATATAGTGCAACTAAAGGAAGTTCCAGAAGATATAAGGCAAAGTGCTGAAATGTGGGTAGGCTGTATTGCAGGGGCATTGGATATTAAAATATATGAAAATATTCTTAAAAAGGTTGGGTTTATGGAAGTTGAGATTACACCAGTAAATTTATATACTAAGGAAATTATTGAGGACATAGCAAAACAAAAGAACTTAGGTGATGTATACAGTAAAATTGATGCTGATTTGCTTGATGGTGCGTATGCAGGTGCCCATGTTAAAGCATATAAGTAGGTGACACTTATGGATTATGTAGTAAGAGAAGCAAAACTTTTAGACATTCCATATATAACAAAAATATATAATCAAGGTATCGAGGATAGAATTGCTACTTTGGAAACTAGATTAAGAGACAATGCTGAAATGGAAGAGTGGCTAAATAGCAGGGGCGAAAGATACAAAGTTATAGTTATAGAGGATAGCCAAGGTATAGTTAGGGGATGGGCTTCCATAAATATATTTAATTCTAGATGTGCTTATAGTGGAGTGGGTGACCTTTCAATATATATAGAAAGAGACATGAGAGGAAAGGGCTTAGGAAAGATTTTGCTTGCAGATTTACTTGATATTGCCAAGAAGCAAGATTTTCATAAGTTAGTTTTAAGTACATTTGAGTTTAATAATGCAGGCAAAAGACTGTATAAAACATTGGGATTTAGAGAAGTTGGGACCTATGAAAATCAAGGCATTCTTGATGGCAAGTTTGTAAATATAACTATTATGGAAAAACTACTTTAAATTTAAATTTAGAAGAGTTGCTTTAGGTAAAACTTAGCGGCTCTTTTGTTTTATTTGAATAAATAAAGATTATAATTAGTGGTGCGAATATAGATAATATATCTATTAATGTATAGTGTTTAAAAAATAAAAATTTGATTTTTATTAATTAGATAATGCAGTAACAAGTATGTTTTTTGCGTATATAATAACACTATATAGAAGAAAATATATATAAATATTAACTATATGTTAAGTTTGAGGAGGTATATTGACAATACATAGATATCCATCTATTCTTTATATAGACGGATATCTATGTATGAGGTTTAAAGGACAATAATACAGGAGTGATTAAATGAGTCAAAGTTATGAGGAAAATTCAAAAATTATTAAAGCAATATCAGACCCTAATAGATTAAAAATAATTGATATTTTATCCTGTGGAGAGAAATGTGCTTGTGATATATTAGAACACTTTGACTTTACCCAACCAACACTTTCTCACCATATGAAAGTATTAATGGACTGCGGTCTAGTTAACTGCAGAAAAGAAGGTTTATGGAGCTATTATTCTCTTAATAGCTCTAATTGTAACAAGTTAATTATATTCCTTATGAATCTTGTAACAGATACAAATGAATGTATCTGTAAAGATAAATCAAAGTGTAATTGTAGATAATAATTATGAGGAGTGAACTATAATGAAAAAAATGATTATTTTTGATCCAGCTATGTGCTGTTCAACAGGAGTTTGTGGACCATCAGTGGATAAAGACTTATTAAGAATTTCTACAGTTTTAAACAACCTAAAGAGCAAAGGCATAGAAGTTGAAAGACACAATCTTACTAACAACCCTCAAATATTTGTTGATACTAAGGTTGTTAATTCAATGCTTTTAAAAGAAGGTATAGATGTGTTGCCAATTACCATTGTTGATGGTGAAGTAGTTAAAACCAAATCTTATCCAACAAATGAAGAATTATTGAAATTATTAGATTTACCAGAGGATTTTTTGAAAGTTACTATAAAAAAACCAGCTGCTGCTAAAGTTAAAAGCTGTGGATGTGGAGACGGATGCTGCTAAAATACAAAGAAGGCAGGAAGATTAATAATCTATAGTGGCAGTATAAGGAATGCAGGAGGGATATTAATGTTTAAGAACTTTGATATTTCAGATATAAACTTAACAAAATACCTATTTTTCACAGGAAAAGGCGGAGTAGGAAAGACCTCAACAGCCTGTGCAGTTGCGGTAAACTTAGCTGATGAAGGCAAAAAGATTATGCTAATAAGTACTGATCCTGCTTCAAATCTGCAAGATGTATTTAATATTGATTTGAACAATAAGGGTGTGGCTATAAAAGAAGTACCAAATTTAGTAGTTGCTAATTTTAATCCAGAGGAGGCTGCTGCAGAGTATAGGGAAAGTGTTGTGGGACCCTTTAGAGGTAAACTGCCAGATGTTGTTATTAAAAATATGGAGGAGCAGCTTTCTGGCTCCTGTACTGTTGAGATAGCTGCTTTTAATGAGTTTTCAACCTTCATCACTGATGAAAAAACAGCAGAAGAGTATGACCATATTATTTTTGATACAGCCCCAACAGGTCATACTCTTAGAATGCTTCAGCTTCCTTCTGCCTGGAGTAACTTTATTAGTGAAAGTACTCATGGAGCATCCTGCCTTGGACAGCTCTCAGGGCTAGAAGATAAAAAAGAAATTTATAAAAATGCAGTCAGCAATTTAGCTGATAAAGAAAAAACTACGCTCATATTAGTATCCAGGCCTGAGCAATCACCATTAAAGGAAGCTGAAAGAGCATCTAAAGAACTTCAGGATATAGGAGTAAATAATCAGGTTTTAGTTGTAAATGGAGTACTTAAAGAGCATGATGATAAGCTTTCTACTACTATTTATGATAAGCAGCAAAAGGCAATGGAGCAAATGACGGAAGGACTAAAAAATATTGAAACTTTTGAAATACCACTTAGACCCTACAATGTAACAGGTATTGAAAATGTTAGAGCATTTTTAAAAGATAGTAATATTAAATTTCATAGTGAAACTTTAAATACAGAAAGTATTCCTAAACTAAAAACTGTTATAGAGGACTTATATAACAGCAATAAGAAGGTAATCTTCACAATGGGTAAGGGTGGAGTTGGTAAAACAACTATAGCTGCAGCTATAGCACTAGGTTTGGCTAAAAAAGGGAAAAAAGTGCATTTAACGACTACTGATCCAGCAGCGCATTTAAAGTTTGTACTGGATGAAAGCTATGGTATAACTTTAAGTAACATTGATGAAAAGAAAGAGCTTGAAAAGTATAGGGAAGAAGTATTGAGTAAAGCAAGGGAAACAATGAGTGAGGATGATATTGCATACGTTGAAGAAGACTTAAGATCTCCTTGCACACAAGAAATTGCAGTATTTAGAGCTTTTGCTGAAATAGTAGAAAAATCAGAAAATGAAGTTGTAGTTATAGATACAGCCCCAACAGGGCATACTTTACTTTTATTAGATTCCACTCAAAGCTATAATAAGGAAATTGAACGTTCCTCAGGAGATGTACCAAGTTCGGTTAAAAAGCTTTTACCAAGGCTTAAAAACGAGGGTGAAACAGAGGTTATCATTGTAACTCTTGCAGAAACAACTCCTGTTTATGAAGCTATGAGACTTCAAAAGGACTTAGATAGAGCGGGTATTCACAGTAAATGGTGGGTTATTAATTCAAGCTTCTACGCAGCTAATACAACTAATGCCATACTAAAGGTAAAAGCGAGCAATGAAGTGCAGTGGATTAATAAGGTAAGTGAAATATCAAAGGGAAATTTAGCAATTATAGAATGGATGCCAGAAGAAGTTAAGGGTGAAAAACTTAATAATTTGATATATTAGAATAGAATTCCACTACACATAAAACTAAAATTGTAGTGGAATTTGTATTAGCAAAGAATACTGCCGATTATAACTGAATATAATCCTAGGGGGGGTGAGGTTTTGGAGTTAGTTCAAATTCTTAAAGCACTAGGGGATGAAAACAGAATAAGGATTTTAAATATACTTAATGATGCGGAGCTTTGTGTAGGAGAAATTGAGCATATATTAGGAATGAGCCAATCAAACGTATCAAGACATTTAACTAAATTATTTAATTTAAAGATTGTTATCTTTGGTAAGAAAGCACAATGGGTATTTTATAAATTAAATCAAAGTATTTTAGGTGAATATCCTTTTATTAAGAGTTTAATTGACACAGAACTAAGTAAAATAGAACAGTGTCAAAAAGATATGGAAAAATTAACATGCTATAAAGAAAGTGGCATGAGCTGCGAGCAGTTGAAAGAGTGTAAAGAATTATTAGAAAGTAAAAGACTTTAATGCAAGGGGGAGCATTAAAGTCTTTTTTAAACCAAAGCCCAATTAGATTATAAAGTTAGCAGTATTAACAAGTTGTCTTACAAGTGTTGCAGCAACTCAAATAGAATATAGCAATTATAAATAGTATACCATTGTCAATTCCATTAAAGCCCGCTAAATTGCCATCTCCGCCAAACTTTCCTCCATTAAATTGAAGAATTATTAGTATTAAGATAATAATACTTGGCAATGTTGGTTTTGTACCTCCAATTCCAAAATCATCAAAAAAGCCAACTTCATGATGATGGTGTTTTTTACTCATTTAAGTATACCTCCTTTTTTATAGCAGGAATTTATATATTTCTTATGTTCATAATAGTATCATATTCACATACACTCATATATGTGATAGTAGTTAATAGGATTGAATAAAAAATCTGATTTATTATTGATTATTAATGTTAAATTTATTTAACATATATAGTTGTGTAATTTGTTGACAATAATACATATATAGAATATCATATGATTATAAGCGAATATGATAATTTATCCGTGTATAAATTCATATTTAATATTAAATGATACAACAGGAGGTGAACATATTGGATTTAATACAAGTGATGAAGGCATTATCAGATGAAACACGTATGAGAATATTGAATTTACTTAAAGACGGTGATTTATGTGTGTGCGAACTAGAAGTTCTATTAGATATTAACCAGTCTAATGCTTCAAGGCACTTAAATAAATTAACTACCTCAAAGATAGTAGATTACTATAAGGTGGCTAAATACGTATATTATAAGTTAAATGAAGATACTATAAAAGAGTTCCCTTTCTTAAAAGAAATTATTGAGGAACATGCAATGAAGCTAAAGCAGTGCAGTATTGACTATGAAAGACTAAAGAAGTACAAAGACAGTAAGTTAAGTTGTGATGACTTAAAAGATGGTAAGGTTTGTTTTGATATTTAAATATAAATAAGAAAATAACGGAGCGTAAGGATTAATAATCCTTACGTGCAGTATAAGGAATACTAGGAGGATGATTATTTATGAAACCAAAAGTAGCATTTATATGTGTACACAATTCTTGTAGATCCCAAATGGCTGAGGCACTAGGAAAGATGTTTGCTTCAGAGGTATTTGAGTCCTATTCAGCAGGAACAGAATTAAGACCTCAGATAAATCAAGATGCAGTAAGAATAATAAAGGAACTTTATAATGTAGATATGAATGAAACACAAAAGTCTAAACTTCTTACTGATATTCCAGAGGTAGACATTGTTGTAAAGATGGGCTGTAATGTAGTTTGTCCATTCCTGCCTTCAAGACATATGGAAGATTGGGGCTTAGACGATCCATCAGGAAAGAGTGATGAAGAGTTTATAAAAACTGCAAAAATAATTGAAGAAAAAGTAAAGGACCTGGCAAAAAGAATTCAAAATAATGAAATTGATTTAACTGTAGAAAGAGATATTAGATAGGTAAAAGGTCTAAATGACCTTTTACGGGCAACTTACGTATGGAAATGAGTAGGTTAAGTTGCCCCATATAAATGTAGAAGGAGGATTAATTATGTCCGCAGAAAATAAAAATGAAGGCAAAGGTCTTGGAGTCTTTGAAAGATATCTTACTATATGGGTGGCACTTTGTATTGTAGTAGGTATACTTATTGGTCAATTTATACCTGCTATCCCACAAACGCTTAATAAATTTGAGTATTACAATGTTTCAATTCCTGTTGCAATACTAATATGGCTTATGATATACCCAATGATGCTTAAAATTGACTTCTCAAGTATTGTTAAGGCAACAAAAAAGCCAAAGGGGTTAGTCGTTACTTGTGTAACTAACTGGCTTATAAAGCCTTTTACAATGTATTTAATTGCAGCATTCTTTTTCAACATTGTATTTAAAGCATTTATTCCAGAAAGTTTAGCCAAGGATTATTTGGCAGGAGCAGTATTACTTGGAGCAGCACCATGTACAGCAATGGTGTTTGTATGGAGTTATTTAACAAAAGGGGATGCTGCTTACACTTTAGTTCAGGTAGCAGTAAATGACCTTATTATATTAATTGCCTTTACTCCAATAGTAGCATTTTTATTAGGTGTTAGTGATGTTCCGTTATCCTATGGCACTCTTATACTTTCAACAATCTTGTTTGTAGTTATACCTTTAGCATCAGGCTTTATAACTAGAAATGTAGTAGTGAAGAATAAAGGATTAGACTACTTTAATAATGTATTTTTAAAGAAATTTGATAATATTACAATTATGGGATTATTATTAACACTTGTTATCATATTCTCCTTCCAAGGTGATATTATACTTAATAATCCATTACACATTCTTCTTATAGCAATACCTTTAACAATACAAACCTTCTTTATATTCTTCTTAGCTTATGGCTGGGCTAGAGCGTGGAAACTTCCTCATGCCATTGCAGCACCAGCAGGTATGATAGGTGCAAGTAACTTCTTTGAATTATCAGTTGCAGTTGCTATAGCACTATTTGGGTTAAAGTCAGGTGCGGCTCTTGCTACAGTCGTTGGAGTGCTTGTAGAAGTTCCAGTTATGCTTACACTTGTTAAAATAGCAAATAACACAAAGAATTGGTTTCCAGGTGAAACAGCAAGAAAATAAAAGATAATAGTATGTATTTTTAAAAAGGTCGGTTAATACTGACCTTTTTATTTTATAAAGTTTTTTATTTATAGTTGACATTAATACATATTAGGCATATTATGAATATATACTCACATGCGTATATAGGACTTTACAAAACTTTACATATGAATAAGGAGAGTGAATTACATTGGATAAACTAACGGACTTTTTTAAAATGCTATCAGATGAAACTAGAGTAAGAATTTTAGTTCTTTTATATCATAAAAAACTTTGTGTATGCCAGATGTGCGGCATAATGGAAGAGACACAGCCTAAGATTTCAAAACATTTAGCAAAACTAAGAGATATGGGCTTTGTCAAAGATGAAAGAAAAGAACAGTTCATTTATTATTACCTAAACTTCAACAATAAACTATTTGAAGAAGTTTTGAAAAATATTATAGATAACATTGAAGATTACGAAACGATTAGAAATGATCTCAAAAGACTAGATGGTGCTGAAGAGTACCTTCCTACATGTAAAAGATAATTTGTTGTCAAGAAAGAATAATAACTAAATTAGGGGTGGGTGAAAAAATGAGCGTAATAGGTAATTTCTTTGGATTTCTTAATGATCAACTATTAAAAATGACTTGGCTTTCAGAATTAGTAAGATTATTAGTGGAGAAAGTATTTGGACTATCTATTAAAGAAAGACTAGGTGGCAGCATACACTTCTTTATTTACGATACTATAAAAATATTTATATTGTTATCTATATTAATATTTATGATTTCATATATTCAAAGTTATTTTCCACCAGAAAGAACGAGGAAAATACTTGGCGGAATAAAAGGTATCAAAGGTAATATATTAGGAGCATTACTTGGAACAATAACTCCATTTTGCAGTTGCTCAAGTATTCCAATATTCATAGGTTTTACATCAGCAGGCTTACCGCTTGGAATAACATTTTCCTTTTTAATATCTTCACCACTTGTTGATATAGCATCTTTACTAATTTTAGCATCCTTCTTTGGTGCAAAGATTGCTATAGCCTATGTTGTGGTAGGATTAATTCTTGCAGTTATAGGTGGAACTGTAATTGATAAATTAGGCTTAGAGAAATATGTAGAAGGTTATGTAAGAGAAATTGAAAATGTTGAAATAGAAGAAATGGAAATGACAAGAGAAGAAAGAATATCTTACGCTAAGGAACAGGTTAGGGATATTATAAAGAGAGTTTGGCTATATGTATTAATAGGCGTGGGTATTGGAGCAGCAATTCATAACTGGATACCTCAATCAGTAGTAGAAAATGTTGTTGGAAGCAACAATCCATTTGCAGTACTCTTAGCAACAGCAATAGGAATACCAATGTATGCAGATATATTTGGTACACTTCCAATTGCAGAAGCACTATTCGGTAAAGGGGTGGGTATTGGTACAGTATTATCCTTCATGATGGCTGTAACAGCACTTTCACTTCCATCAATAATAATGCTTAGCAAGGTAGTTAAGCGTAAATTACTTGCTATATTTGTTTCTATAGTATCTATAGGAATAATAATTATAGGTTATCTATTTAATGCATTTTCATATTTATTTATTTAATAAAAGGAGGTCAAAGTCCTAAATGGACTTTGACGAGCAATTAGCGAGCGGAAGCGAGTAATCTTTAATTGCTCAGTGCTTCCGACTAAAAGGAGGAATTTATAATGGTAATCAAAGTATTAGGAACAGGATGTGCTAAGTGCCATCAATTAGAAGAAAACGCAAGAAAGGCTGTAGCAGAATTAGGTATTGATGCTTCTATTGAGAAAGTAGAAAACATCAAAGACATAATGAAGTATGGAGTAATGAAAACACCAGCACTAGTAGTAGATGAAAAAGTTAAGGTTATGGGAAGAGTTCCAGCACCAGACGAAATCAAGAAATATCTATAATAACTAAAGAAGGCCTTCATAAGAGGCCTTTTTACATAAGATATATATTTTAGTATCTAAATATATTGATATAGGGGTTGAGTGTTAAAATGGATAATAAGCGTAGAAATATTATGATTATGACATTAAGTATAATGGCTTTCTTTGCAAACGGAGATAACTATGCAGTTGCTCCACTTTTAATAAACATAGCAAAAGATTTGAATATAGGGATAAGTAATGCGGCAGCATCCGTTACAGCCTATATGCTTACCTTTGGATTATTTACAATCATATTTGGACCGCTAGGAGACAGGTATGGAAAGACTACTATCATTAATATTGCAGCCTTTGGTACTGCTATATTTAGTATGCTTGGAGCATTTGCTTTTAACCTGCCTTCACTTATATTCTTTAGAGCAATGAATGGTGCTTTTGGAGCAGGTATATTCCCTGTAACTATGGCACTAGTTGGTGAAAGTTATGAAGCATCTAACAGGCAAAAGGCTATAGGAAAAGTTATGGGTATGATGTTTTTAGGTGGAGCATCAGCAACTGCTATCGGTGGAGCATTAGCATACTTTGGATCATGGAGACTTGTTTATTTTATTTACGGTTTAGCGGAACTTATACTTGCTATAGTTATGATTAAAATACTGCCAAAAAGTCCTGGGGTTATGGAGAAATTAGAGTTTACAAGAGTGTATAAAGAAGCCCTTTCAAATAAGAGTTTGGTAAGTGTGGTAGGAACAATTATGCTTGTTGGATTTAGCGTATTTGGAAGTTTCACTTACTCAGGTAAGTTAGTGGAGAGCAGAACAGGATACAATGTTTTCTATGTAGGACTTATATTAACCCTATTTGGAGTAGCAACAGTAGTAGGTGGTAGAATTGCTCCTAAATTAAGAGATAAATTAAAGAATAACTTCTTACTATTTGCAGGACTTTTAGGAAGCATATCGTTATTAACTATTTCTTACTCATTTAGTCCTATTTTAATTGGAATAGCATTGTTTGGCTTTGGTTTAGCCTTTGTAGCACTTCAATCTACATTGGTATCAACGGCTCAGGAGACAATGCCTAAATTAAGAGGAACAGCCATGTCGCTTGCTTCATTTAATATGTTTGTAGGGGGTGCAATCGGAACGAGCGTAAATGGAAGGATTATAAATATATCAAGTATAGGTACTATATTCTTAATTGCGGCAGCAGCAATGTTTTTAGTAGCATTTCTTGCTTCGACTATTGTTAGAAAAATAAATAGAGGGGTAAAATAGATAAGAATTTAATTATATCATTATGAATTTTTGTAACCTAAAGATTTATCTATAATAAGATGATAGTATAGAGCAATTTTATGGAGGTATAAATTTTGGTTATAAAAATACTAGGTGGTGGATGTGCTAATTGTAAAAAACTTGAGGAAAATACTAAGAAAGCATTAAAAGAACTAAGAATAGATGCAAAAGTAATTAAGGTTAAGGAATATAAAGATATAATGTCCTATGGAGTTATGAGAACTCCTGCACTTGTAATAAATGAAAGAGTTGTATCTTGTGGAAGAGTTTTAATTGTTAATGAAATCATAAACATCCTGAAAAATTATTAGTATAGGAAAAAGACTTATATGCATAGTTGTAAGTCTACTATGTATATAAGTCTTTTTATATGTAGATTGATTTAGCAAAATAATTGGCCTATACTGAAAATATAATAGAGTATATCCATTGTATATTGATGTTAGGTTAGGGGGAATTACCTTTGAATTTTGATGATTTAACAATAAATATAATAAAAGCACTAGGACATCCTGTAAGGTATAAGATAATAAAATTTCTTTATGAAAGCCCAAAATGTGTGTGCAAATTAAATGAAGAGTTTCAGTTCAGTCAGGCCAATCTATCACAGCATCTTCGGATATTAAAGGATGCAAGTGTTCTAAAAAGCGAAAAGGTTGGTGTTGAAACTCACTATAGTCTATACAGTGAAGAAATAAAAAATATAATAAATGCAGTAGAGAATTATGTTGGGATTGTAATTGAAAATGCAAAGAGATAGATAGTGAAGGATAGAGAATAAATTCTCAGTCCTTTTTCTTTTTCAGAAAATTAATAAAGCGAACTGATAATGACATATTATATGAATTCATAAGAATATAATTATAAAGTGATGATTTAGTATTTACTCTCTGTAAGTATTTAAATTGCTAGAAATATTATAAAGAGGTGAAAAGCTTGACTAAAAGAAGCATAACTATAGTGGCTGTTGTTTTTCTAGCAGTAATAATTATGTTTTCTGCTAAAGTAATTATTAGCAGGGGAAAGGATGTACCGAAGAATATAAAGGAATTAACTTTAGAAGAGCAGTACAGCAGAATTAGTAATTCTGTAAAGCCATCCATAATTATATTTTCTTATGATGCAGATTGCTGTGAAAATACAAAAAAGTTTTTTAATGAATACAACTCAAATGCTAAGAAACTTATGAAAGACTATGAGAATAAATTTGAGACTTTATTTATAAATACAGGAATCATAGAAAGTGATAAGGGAAACAAAGTATTAGAAAGAATAACAAAGGATAATGAAGTATCGAAACTACCATCCATTTTAGTAAGAGATTCTAAAGGCAAGAAGATTAAAGTGTTTGAAGGAACTTTTGATGATAAGGAAATTAGAAAAGTTTTGGATGGGGTGATGAAGCAATGAATTTGAGCGGAGACATAGGATTAATGGCAACCTTATTAATAGTATTTACTACTGGACTAGCAAGCGGAGTAAGCCCATGCACTTTGCCAACAATAGCCTTTGTAGTTGCATATGTAAGTGGAAAGCAAGATTATTCAAAGAGGAAAGGGTTTGTTCTTTCACTAGCATTTGTACTAGGAATAGCAGTAATGCTTTCAGTTTTAGGCATGTTTGCAGGGCTAATAGGTAATGTACTATTAAAGGCTCATATACTCAATTACTTAATAGGGATTATCCTAATACTTATGGGACTGTGGCAGTTAAAGGTTTTTGATTTTGGCAACAGCGTATCTAGACTTGACAATTATAAGCCTAAAAAGGGAAGTGGATTTGTAGGATCATTTTTATTAGGTATACCATTTGGCATATCCGCATCACCTTGCACTATGCCAATAACTGCAGCTGTATTAGCCTATTCAGCAACAAAAGGCAGTGTTTTACATGGAATGTTACTTATGTTTACATATGCAATAGGAAGAAGTATTCCTCTACTTATAGTAGGCACTTTTACAGGACTTTTAAATAATCTAAAATTTTTATCAAAGTATCAAAGTGTTATTGAAAAGATTAGCGGAGTTATACTTATTGCTGTTGCTTTATACTTTATGTGGGAGGCGTAATAGAGTTTTAAACGTAGGAATGGGAGATGTAAAAAAATGAATCAATAGTTACCAGGATAGCCAAGCATAGTCTACATGAGAAACGGGAGAAAATAGCTACTAGTGAAACATTACAAGGATACTGTTTTGTCAAAAATAATTACTAAATTATTGCTTAAGTTAACGACTATGATTTACTACGTGGAATACTTAAAATAAATAAAGAATAGAATATTATGTATTTATTTTAAGGAGGCAAATATGCCAGGTGATATTTCAAAGCATACAAAATACATTGTTAACCTACCTTATCCAGAACCAAGGATCGAAAGACCCAATGTACAGTATGCAAATATTCTTCTAAAGGATTACTCAGGAGATGTAAGTGAGTTTACAGCAATTAACTTATATGTATATCAGCATTTTGTAAGTGATGGTGAATATGAGGACTACGCAGAACTTATTGGCGGAGTATCTATGGCTGAAATGAAGCATCTAGAACTTTTAGGAGAGACTATTAAGCTATTGGGAATTAAGCCAATATATATTGATAATGCTTGTCCTCCTGGGAGACTTTGGACTCCTAGATATGTTAACTTTACTACGTTTATAACAGAAATGATAATGGAGGATATTCAGTCTGAGCAGAAGGCTATAGAAAACTACAGGTATCATATAACATTAATACAAGATAGATATATAAGAGAGCTACTGGAAAGAATAATTCTTGATGAAGAACTACATGTTAAATTATTTAAACAATTATATGAAAAATATAGTAACAGATATTAAAATTAGTAAAAGCACCTGTAAGTATTAAACGACTTGCAGGTGCTTTTATGAAACATATGAAATAATTTAGTGGACATGACAATGATGAATATCTGATTTATGTTTATGAGTATGTGTAAATTTTTCATGGGTATGGATATGAGTATGTTCTCCTATAACAGGTTCAGGATGAATATGGTTATGATGGTTATCATCATGACTATGGATATGCTCATGAATTAATAAAATATGGGTATGCTTATGGAAATGCTCTTCTGTTGAAGCAAAATATGCTCCTATAAGCATAACTGCTAAGGCAACAATAAATGATAATGTTGGTACTTCTTTAAAAATTATTAATGATAGTCCAACACCAATAAATGGTGCTATAGCATAATAGGCGCTGGTCTTTGCTGCTCCTAAGTATCTTTGAGCATGTATATATAAGAAAATACTTAATCCATAAGCGAAAAATCCTAATATAAGGGCTGCTATGATATAAGAAGTATTACTAATTTTCTCACCTAATAATAATGAAATTAGCAATGAACCAATTCCAGAACCAAACCCCTTAATAACAACGACTTGTAATGGATCTTTTACAGATAACTTTCTTGTGCAGTTATTCTCAAGTCCCCAGCAGATACATGCAAGCAGTACAAAAATTGAACCAAAAGAAAAAGAAAAACTGCTTGCATCTTCTACAGATAAGATAATACTTGATAAAGTAATTAAGAATATAGCACCCCAGAGTCTTTTGCTGATAGATTCCTTAAAAATTAGTAAAGCGATTAATGATGTTGCTACAATTTCAAAATTATTAAGTAATGACACGTTAGCAGGAGTTGTCATAGTAAGTCCTACCATTAATAAAATAGGGGCTGCAATATCTAATATAACCATGCCGATTGTATATGGCAGTTCTTGTTTAGTAAGTTTCCCTTCTGTTTTTTCTTTATACTTCTTCCCCTTCGCAAAGCTAACAAAGAACATTCCAATCCCTGCACCAAGATATAGAAATGAAGCCATGAGTGTAGGAGGAATTTCCTTTAGTAATAATTTAGATATAGGAGAACTAATCGCATACAATGCTGCTGCTAGAATAGCAAAGAAAATTGCCTTATATTGTTTAATTTCCACTATATACACCTCACAAATATTATTTCATACACTTTTCAATAGCATTATTTAGATCTTCCAATACTTTTTTATCTCCTGTTTCTGCTGCATTTACGACACAAGAATTAATATGGTCTTGTAAAACTATTTTTCCAATGTTATTAACAGCAGATTTAACTGCCGCAATTTGAATAAGAACCTCACTACAATCCCGACCATCTGCTACCATCTTTTTTACGGATTCCAAGTGTCCTATGGCTCTTGATAATCTATTAATAACTGCTTGAGTATTTTCGTGTTCATGAGTTTGTTGTTTGCACATTTATATATCTCCTTAATATCCCCTATAGGGGAATATATAAATTATAGCACTATTCTGTTGAAATTCCGAATTAAAATATCTGGGTATTTTCTACATATAACAGAAGAATACTTTAAATATGATTTCGATAATGATAATATTAAATTTGACTAATCAATTTATATATTAAGTCTTAAATAGGGGTGAGGATTATGAATCCAATAGCTTTTTCAATTTTTGGACTAGAAATTAGATGGTATGGTATGTTTTACATACATTGGTTTATATTCAATAGCTAGATTTTTTGTTGAGGGATTAAGAACAGACAGTTTAATGCTTGGTTCATTTAGAATTGCTCAATTAGTTAGCTTAGTAGGTGTGGTATTGTGGATTGCAGTATTAGTTTTTTACTATTTTAAAAATAAGATAGAACATATTATTTAATCTTTTTATGGCAATTTATAACCAATTTAGTTGAAAGTGTATGTCAGATTCTTTATTTGAGCATGTATTCTTAGACAATAATGGATTTTCATGTTATAATAAGTATTATTTGCTCGCTTTTCAATTATATTATCGAAAGATTAGCATAAAGTATCAAAGCATATTTTTTGAAATTGATGGGGGAATTTAGGTGGAAAAAACTATAAGCTTGCTTTTAGCTATAACGTTGAGTTTAGCAAGTATGCATATTGTAAAAGCTGATGAATTAACAGATGCTCAAAAAAACTAAATAATGTAAAAGAATCTATAAATGATAAAAAAGAAGAGCTTGAAGATATTAATCAAGAGAAAAAATCTGTTGAAAAAGCCCTGGGAGACTTGCTCCAGAAAATGAGAGGAACTTCCGATACTTTAACCGATTTAAATAGTAAAATTTCAGATTTAGATACTCAGGTTAAAAAGATTGAAAAGGAAATAGCTCAAAGTGAGACAAGCCTACAAGATCAAAATGAACTTCTTAAGAAGAGGGTAAGAGCTTTATACATAAATGGAAATGAAGGTTATTTAAATATACTCCTAAGTTCTCAAAGCCTTACTGATTTTTTAGGGCGAATTGATTCTGTTGTTAAGATTATGGAATATGATAAAAACCTTATAGCAAGTATAGAAACTCAAAAGAAGAGTCTAGAACTTCAAAAAAGTGATATAGAAAAGAAAAAGAAAGAAACTATTGCCCTTAAACAACAAGCAAGTGGTAAATTGAAGGAAATTCAAGATACAACTGATGAGAAAAAGACTATAATGGCTGAGCTTGTAAAGGACAAGACTGCTTATGAGAGAGCAATTAAGGAAGAGGAAGATCAGTCTAAGACAATTGCTTCAATGATTTATCAAATACAAAAGCGAAAAGAAGAAGCAAAGAAAAAACAAAATAGTAGCGGTTCAAATACTGTAGTTACAGGAAATTCATCTAGCATTGGAAAATTATATAATGTAACAGGTAAACCAACCTATATGACCTCACCTTATGGGTGGAGAGTACATCCAGTACTTGGGACAAAGAAGTTACATGCGGGTATGGATCTAGGAGTAGGTATTGGTACACCAATTTATGCTCTAGCTGATGGTGAAGTTATTTATTCAGGATGGATGTCTGGTTATGGTAATGTTATTATGATTGATCATGGCATTTTAACTAGTGTGTATGCTCATAATTCATCATTAGTAGGAAAAGCAGGTCAGAAGTTAAAAGGTGGACAACTCATATCTTATTCAGGAAATACTGGATTATCCAGCGGGCCGCACTTGCATTTTGAGGTTAGAAAAGAGAATGGAGAAACGATTGATCCAAAACCATACTACGTAAAATAGAAAAAAAGATCTACCCTAAGATTATTTTGATAAAAAGTAATCTTGGGGTAGACCTTTTTTAGAATATCTTTTATTATTTGTTGTAATATTGAGAATAAAATACGAGATACTAACTAAAGAAAGAGGTGGTATCTTAATGAAAGAAAAACAGAAAGAACTTATTCTTGAAGGCTTAAATTGTGCAAATTGTACTCAAAAAATAGAAGATAAAGTAAGAAAGATAGAGGGCATAAATAGTGCCGCGGTAAGCTTTGCAACAAAGACATTAACAGTTGAAGCCAATGATATAAATAAAATGGAAAACATTATTTCAGAAATACGGAACATCGTAAAAAAGTTGGAACCAGATGTTATAGTTAAAGAGAAATATTATACTAATTCTCCTAAAAAAACATTAGCACTACTTGGACTATCATGTGCAAATTGCAGCAGTAAGATTCAAGAGCAGGTAGGCAAAGTAAAAGGTATAAAGAATGTTCATGTTGATTTTTCAACTGGAAAGTTGATTATAGAAGTTGAAGATAAACATGATCTAGAGAGAATAACTAAAGAAGCTACAGCAATAGTTAAAAAAATAGAACCAGGGGTTAATGTTGTAGACATAGATAAGAAAGAAAATAGTCATATACACGAAGAAGAGCATGGACATTCACATAGCCATGGTGAAAGCCAAAATAAAAAAGAAATGATTAGGCTTATAATAGGGTCAGTATTTTTCGCAATTGCTATTGTTTTTAGGTTCACTAACAACATTGAACTTATTTTGTATTTAATAAGCTATATATTAGTTGGTGGAGAAGTTGTTTTAAGGGCGGTTAGGAATATAGGTAGGGGAGAAGTCTTCGATGAGAACTTCTTAATGACAATAGCAACTGTTGGTGCATTCTTTATAGGAGAATACCCAGAAGGAGTTGCGGTAATGCTTTTTTATCAAGTGGGAGAATTGTTTCAGGATGTGGCTGTTAATCGCTCTAGAAAGTCTATTTCAGCACTTATGGATATTAGACCAGATTATGCTAATTTAAAAGAAGGGGAAGAAATAAAAAAGGTTTCTCCAGAGCAAGTTAAAGTTGGAGATAAAATAGTCATAAAGCCAGGAGAAAAGGTTCCGCTTGATGGAAACATACTAGAAGGACAGTCTATGGTAGATACTTCAGCTTTAACAGGAGAATCAATACCTAGAACAGTACAAAGTGGAGATACTGTTCTAGGGGGATTTATAAATAAGAATGGACTTTTAACAGTAGAAGTTACGAAGGAATTTGGAGAATCTACAGTATCAAAAATACTGGATTTAGTCCAAAATGCAAGCAGTAAAAAAGCACCTACAGAAAATTTCATAACTAAGTTCGCCAAGGTATATACTCCTGTAGTTGTTGTAATAGCAGTACTACTAGCAGTAATACCACCACTATTTATAGCTGGTGCTGAATTTTCAGATTGGATATACAGAGCGTTAGTATTTTTAGTTATATCCTGTCCTTGTGCATTGGTTATTTCAATACCGCTTGGATTTTTTGGAGGAATAGGAGGAGCATCTAAAAATGGAGTGCTAGTAAAAGGCGGAAATTATCTAGAAGCATTAAATAATTTAGAAATAATTATTTTTGATAAGACAGGTACTCTAACTAAAGGTGTATTTAATGTAACGGAGATAAAAACTAACGAAAAATACAATAAAGGTGAATTACTTGAATATGCAGCCTTTGCAGAAAGCTTTTCTAATCATCCTATAGCAGTTTCAATACTTAAAGCTTATGGAAAAGAAGTTAATAAAGAAGAAATTGAAAGTTATGATGAAATATCAGGACATGGTATTAAAGTTAATGTAAAAGGCCGAGAAGTCTTAGCTGGAAATGTTAAATTAATGAATAAGGAAAATATAAGATTTGAAACACTTGACTTAGTAGGAACTGTGGTTCATATGGCTATTGATAAAGAATATGCTGGATATATAGTAATATCTGATGAAGTTAAAGATGATTCAAAAGAAGCTATAAAGAATCTTAAAGAGGTTGGAGTAAAAAAGACCGTTATGCTTACTGGAGATGCTAAGTCTGTTGGTGAGAAGGTTGCTAATCTTTTAGGATTAGACGAGGTACATGCAGAACTTTTACCTGACCAAAAGGTTGAAGAGCTAGAGAAACTAGATAAACAAAAATCACCTAAAGGAAAACTAGCTTTTGTTGGTGATGGAATAAATGATGCTCCGGTACTAGCAAGAGCTGATATAGGGATAGCAATGGGCGGACTCGGTTCAGATGCAGCAATAGAAGCAGCTGACGTTGTAATAATGACAGATGAGCCATCTAAGATTGTTAGTGCTGTAAAAATAGCAAAGAGAACTAGAAAGATAGTTTGGCAGAATATAACACTTGCTATTGGTGTTAAAATAATAGTTCTTATTTTAGGTGCTGGTGGAATAGCAACTATGTGGGAAGCTGTTTTTGCAGATGTGGGAGTTTCAATACTTGCAATTATAAATGCAATGAGAATTATGAGGGTTAAAGATATATAAAAGTCTATAATAAATTACTTGCCAGAGTGTATTAAACATATTTCAATGAAACATAGATATAAAGATTAATTAACATAAATAAACTATATTGCAAAAACAGAGGAGAAAAGGTGCTCCTCTGTTTTTATACGTTTAATAAGGTACAGGAATTACAGGTGCTCCTAGAATAATATAAGTACCTGAAGAATATGT
Source organism: Clostridium manihotivorum (assembly GCF_004015185.1). Taxonomy (GTDB): domain Bacteria; phylum Bacillota; class Clostridia; order Clostridiales; family Clostridiaceae; genus Clostridium_AR; species Clostridium_AR manihotivorum. The sequence goes on from NZ_CP025746.1 coordinate 3,231,122, forward strand.
GGTAACAGCATAGTTAAAATCTACGTTTGATCTTTTGTTAGAGTTTATAGGATTATATTTTCTATTAGCGACTGTACTTACTCCATTGCTAATATTTATAGTGTCTATATTATCATACCCTCTAAATCTTAAAAGCTTTGTTATATCTTTGTTCGTTTTTGAGATGTCTACAGCTGATGTTTTTGCTTTTGCATAGACTGAATAAGATAATTTGATTCCTAGAGTACCCACCGAATTTTTTATCTTTTCTATAAGTTCCTCCAAATTGTTTTGAGTAGCATATTGCTTTATATCCAAGATAATAGTGTTTTCATCATTTTCTTGGAGACTCATTACACCCTTCTATATAAATTATGGACGAGCTTTAATATTCTTATTCACTAATTTTATTGAGGTACATATAATATTATAAGGATTAAATGAAATTTATTGTGTATCTTGGAGGAGAAGATGGAGTACAGCTATACTATAATTAAACTAAATAGTGAATACTATGCAATACCATACTATGACATAGTTGATACTATGTTATACTCAAAATTATATGATTTTTTAGAAAGTACAAAAGAGACAAATAGAAACACAATGATTAAAGATAAAGTGCATAGACTGAATATTATAAGTTTAAATAGTGGTTATTTTGATTTAGATGAGCTGATGAAAAAATATATAATTATCATTAAAAGTGCAAACTGTTATTATAGTATTATAGCTGATGATATAGAAAATACGCAAATACAAGTAGCTGAAGAATATTCTGATACAGATAATATTAGTAGTATTAATGTTGATAATAAACTTGTAAAAGTGATAAATTCTTATATAATTAACAGAATGATTTGCTCAGAAGTTGAAGATATTCATATAATTAATAGTTTGGATATTAGTGAGGAGAATTTATTAAATTTTGCCAATCATATCAGAAATGAAAAATATTATAAAGATAGCTTAAACGAAGCTCAAAATGAAATAAGGAAGTTAACTAAAGAATTTTTAGAGAAAGCTACTCAGGTATTAGAATTATTTGAGAAAGTAAATCAAGACTATTATGAAGAAACAGATATTAAAACAATATTAGATGAGTTTATGAAAGTAATAATGCACTAAAGGTATATAAGTAATAAAGGAAGTATAGCATTCTTATACTTCCTTTATTACTTATAATGTAAATATTATTTTCCTGCAGCTTTTAAAATAGCAGCTTGATGTTGAGGATCTGTTTTATTATCTTTATGTCTTGTACTATTTAAAAAGTGGATATCAATTACTCCATCCATCCCATTATTCTTAACTGCATCTAGATTTTCACCTTTCCCATATCCATCTGAGCGATTGCTAACAGTGGCTAGCGCTGGTGCAGAATCAACTCCGGCATGAGGCATTGCTGTCATCGAAGCAGCTATTTTACGCCCATTTATGTTAACAATAACTGGTCTTCTTACCCATGAAAAACCGCCCCAAATACTCTTTATAGTACTTGTGTCTGATGATGCAGAAGCTTCTCCATCTAAATGGTTTGTCCCAAAAGTTCTTTTAATACTAAATGTTTTCCCTGTACTAAGATCCGTTACTTGTATTGTTGAACCTCTTGGAATAAGCCCACTTGCTTGACTCCAACTTAGTAACTCACCATATTTAGAAGAACTAGTATTAGCTGGAGCTTGAGTATATGTATTCTTTTGAGAAGGGATTGGACTACCACCTCTGGATAATGATTGTTTAGGTTTAGTGTCTGCTTTGGCTACCGTAGTAGTCTTTTTTTGTTCAGAGCTTGTACTGCTTTTAGCTGTGCCACTGCTTGACGATGAAGATTTAGCAGCAGAAGTGTTTTGAGCAGGCTTTGTTTCAGCTTCCTTCGGTTTTTCGGTATTTTTAGGTTCTGGAGTTTGAGGTTCAGCGTTACTCGTTGGTTTTGTTTCAGATTCCAAAACAGTCGTTGTACTTTCCTTAGGAAGTTCATTTTCTACTGTAAGTGAAGTTGCTGCAACGGGCACATTTTGAACTGAATTTAGTTTAGAAGTTAGTGCACTTGAAATACCAATTGTTAATACTAAAGAAGCTGCTACTGTCATGATTATTTTTTTCATTTTTTAACTCATCTCACGAGCCTACGAGGTTAGTTGACGGGTTCGGGAAGAGGATTTCCCTACACTAAATGATTCACCCCAATGATACTCCCCCGTTGCTAATTAGCATTCGGCTTTCTTTCTAGTTTGTCCAAGCAATATTATATATAAAAACATTGGAAATTGGTACAGGTAATATATTCAATGGAATAATAAGGTTCTAAAGTAAATTATAAATTATAAAAATATGGAAACTTTTTATCAATTATTTTCGTCTAATATATAGAGGTGAAAGCTATGTTCAACAATAAAGCATTAATACTTTTAATTTTATGCTCGACTATTGGTTTCACAGCCTGTGCAAAATCAAAGCAACAAGTTATTAAATGTGAATCAGTTAAAAATGAAACTACTGCTATTGAAGCTAAAATATCAGGTAATGAAAAAATTATAACTGAAAAATTACCTAAGGAATATAAGTCAGATACAGCAATTAATAACGGAGATATCGTTGGTGTTCATGGGAAGGGATATAACATTGAAAAACTAGACAAATTTATTGAAAATCTTGAGAATAAACAAAAAGATACAGTTAGAGTTACAACATATACTACTGAAGGTGATGCAATAGTTAATATTTTAGAATTTAGTGGAGCTGAATTAAATTTTATAGTAGATACTACTAGAGATAATTTTGGATCTAAAAAAACAACAAAATATAAAGCTTATGAAATAGTTAAAGAAAGTAAAAACAATGGAGTTTACTATATTGTGAAAGGAGATAACCTAGATAATTATCCATTAATCTACGTTGCAAAAAATAGCCAATAGGGATTAAAGTAATCCTAACAGTTGTTTTTAATGTAATTGTTGTAATAAATTTACATTTAGGTTATTATATAAATGTAATAAGGGTTTATAGCAAATTTAAAAAGAGGGTGGACAAGGTTGAATTATGACCATGTAATAGAGACAGAAAAGCAAAAGAAAAGAAATCTCAGACCAGTTTATATTATAACTGGAATAATAGGAACTATATTATGTATTCAAGGAAGCATAATGTATTCTGCTATATCAAAGTATAATGCTAAAATATATCCAGAAACTTGGATAGAGGATATAAATGTGGGCGGCAAAACAAAAGAAGAAGCAAAGAGTGCGATTATTGAAAAGCATGATAATCTAATTGCTGAGAAAATAATTAATATAAAAGTTAATGATAAAAATTATAACATTGATACCTCAAAGCTTAATATGAAATATGATTATAGTAAAATCGTTGACGAAGCTTTTAATGTAGGTAGAAACGATAATATACTTAAAAAGTATTCTTATATTAAATCCTCGGTGAGAAAAGATTTCAAACTTAGTCATACATATACCTATGATGTAGTGGATTCCATTATTAAAAACATAGAGCAAGAAAATAATGAAAAACCAGTTGATGCAACTATAAGGAAAAATGACGCAGATGGTTTTATTATAAATAAAGAAAAGTATGGTTATGAATTAGATTCTCAAAAGTTAAAGCAGGATATAAAAGTTAAGCTGGATAATATAGAGCAAGAGCAAAACTTACTAGTGCAAGCCGATTTAAAAAGAATTGATCCTAGCATTAAAGAAAGTGATTTAAATCAAATAGACTATAAGATTTCAAGCTTCACAACTAATTTTAAGTCTTCAAATGAAAATCGCTCAACTAACATAAGTGTGGCTTCACATGCTATAGATGGTAGATTACTAATGCCAGGAGATTCTTTTAGCTTTAATGATGTAGTGGGAGAAAGATCTGCTGAAAGAGGATATAAAATGGCTAAGGTAATTTTAAATGGTAAATTTGTAGAAGATTTAGGTGGAGGAGTATGCCAAGTTTCTACTACGCTTTATAATGCTGTATTAAGAGCCAATATTCCTTCAGTACAAAGAACGCGTCATTCTTTACCTTCAACTTATGTAGGGTTAGGAATGGATGCTACAGTTGCTTATGGGTTATTAGATTATAAGTTTAAAAATACGTTATCCTATCCTATTTATATTGAATCTATGATTAAGGATAAAAATATTACATTTAATGTTTATGCCAATTCCAGCCTTAGCAGCAAGAAATATGATATTGTTAATGAAGTAGAAGGAGATAAGGTTAAAGTCTTTAAGCTAACCTACGAGGGAGAAAAACTGGTTTCAAGAGACTTACTTTATACAGATAAAATTACGAAAACTAATGGATAAATCATAAAATATATATAAATGGAGTAGGAGCTGAATACTACAATATTCAGCTCCTACTCCATTTATTGATTTAATCTAAAAAAGATACAATCAATATGCCAGCAATCATACCTATGACATTTCCTATGGTTGATAACCTGCCTTTCCATGTATCTCTAGCATTTGGTAAGGTTTCTCTGCAAACAATATATAGAATCATTCCACCTGCAATAGCTAAACTTATACATATTACAATAGGTGAAATTTTACTTATTATACCTCCAAGCAAAGCTCCTAACCCCATTGGAATTGAAGTTATAACAGATATGCTAACAAGAGAAAATGTACTTAGATTGCTTTCTCTAAAAAATATACCTACAGCAAGTCCTTCAGGTATCCCATGGAGTATCAGAGCAATAGCAAGATGAAGACCTTTTATTGAAGAAGTTGATAATAAAGAGCCTAGGGCAATTCCACTGGGGATATTATGTATTCCTATACCTATAGCCATAAAGATACCAGCTTTTAAAAATCTATGTTTTTTATTATCGGAAGTAGGTATCTTATCATGTTCTAGTTTTCCATCTAATAATACAGCCAAAATTAGTCCAAAAGTAATTCCAATTGTAGCTATATAAATACTGCCTGCCTCAAATGACTCTGGAAGTAAGTCGAAACAAACAATGGCTAACATCAATCCACCAATAAAACCTAGTACAGTTCCTTTAAAACGTCTTCCTCTTCTTTTAATAAAAAATGAGAATAAAATTCCAGTAAGGATTCCTATCCAAGCCGTAAGATAGCCTGATACTCCTGTAATTAGTATTGTGTTCATCAGTTTACTCATACTTATAGTCTCTCCCAAAATTATTTATATATATTTATAGTATTTTTATAAGTTTAAATTAAGAACAGTTATTATATGCTGATATTTTATAATAGTTCTGATAATTTATTGACACTAATAACCAATTTCAATATAAATAATAATATTCACTGTAAGGCTTTTCAAGAATATGAAATGATATTGTTATTTTATAAGAACTGTTTAAGTTAAGTGAACAGTTCTTATTTTTTTCAAAAATTTTCTTATTTCATTGACATAATTACAGGTTCTGCGTATAATGAATATATGAACAGATATTCAGATATTCAAATGAAAAGGAATGAGATTATGGAAGAAAGAACAAACATTGAAAACTGCAGTTGTTCTATTATACATGAAAATGTAGTTAATGAAGTAAAAAAACATATACCAGAAGAAGAGACACTTTATGATTTAGCTGATCTTTTTAAGGTTCTTGGAGATTCAACTAGGATAAAAATATTGTGTGCACTGTTTCAAGCTGAAATGTGTGTATGCGATATAGCTGCACTGCTTGGAATGACCCAATCAGCAATTTCACATCAGCTTAGAGTATTAAAACAGTCAAGACTTGTAAAGTACAGAAAAGACGGAAAAGTAGTTTATTATTCACTAGACGATGAACATGTTAAGAATATTTTTGACCAAGGCCTACTTCATATAGCAGAAAAAAGATAATCATTACAGGGGAGGGGTAGTAATGAATAAAAAAGAAATTGAAAAAGTTAATACCAAAAGTAATATTAAATTGGTGTCAAAAAATATTAAACAAGAAAATGCAAATCCTAAATCATCACAAAATGCTGTTAAAAAAGAATTTGTTTTAGAAGGTCTTGGATGTGCTAATTGTGCTGCTAAGATGGAACAAAAGCTTAATGTATTAGATGGTATTAAATCTGCAAATATAAGTTTTGCAACAAAAACATTATTCTTAGAAATCGAAGAAATTAGCAGGACAAAAGAATTAATAGCCGCAACTACTGATATTGTTCAAAGTATTGAAGGACATGTTAAAGTAGTAGAAAAGCAAACTAATAAAGTTTTGAAAAAAGAAATATTATTAGAAGGTTTATGCTGTGGTAACTGTGCTGCAAAGATAGAAAGAGAGTCTAATAATATAGACGGCGTAAAATCAGCTGTAGTTGATTTTGTATCAACAAAACTTATTATGGAAATTGATAATCCTTCTAAGACAAATTCAATTATTGAAAAAGTTAAGGAAATCGTTAAGAGAATTGAACCCGATGTTAAGGTTATTGAGATTCAAAACACAAATAAAGCATCAAAAGATCAAACTCATGAACATGACCACGACCATGGTCACGAACATGGAGAAAGTAATAAAACTGAAATAATCAAATTAGCTACTGGTGCAGCAATCTTTGCAGTAGCAACAGCAATGAAGCTTCCTAATTACTTGGAACTTATTCTCTATCTAATAAGTTATATAATTGTAGGTGGAGAAGTGGTTCTAAGAGCTTTAAAGAATATAAGTAGAGGACAAGTTTTCGATGAAAACTTCCTTATGAGTATAGCTACCATCGGTGCTTTTACTATAGGAAATTATCCAGAAGGTGTAGCAGTTATGCTGTTTTATCAGCTAGGGGAAATATTCCAAGGTATAGCTGTTAATCGCTCAAGAAAATCTATATCTGCTCTTATGGATATAAGACCTGACTTTGCTAACTTAAAAGCTGGTGATGAACTTAAAAAGGTATCCCCAGAAGAAGTTAGCATAGGTGATATTATTGTAGTAAAACCAGGAGAAAAAGTTCCTCTAGATGGTAAAGTAATCGAAGGGAATTCTATGGTTGATACTTCTGCTTTAACTGGTGAATCTGTTCCCAGAGAGGTAGGAGCAGGGGACAGCATCCTGGGTGGAGTTATTAATAAGAATGGTCTTTTAACTATTGAAGTAGAGAAAGAATTCGGAGATTCAACTGTTGCAAAGATACTTGACCTAGTTCAAAATGCAAGCAGCAAGAAAGCTCCAACAGAGAATTTTATAACAAAGTTTGCTAGATACTATACACCTATCGTTGTTTTTTCAGCTGTAGCATTAGCAGTAATACCACCGCTTGTTATTGATGGAGCAACGTTTTCCGAGTGGTTATATAGAGCATTAGCATTCCTAGTAGTATCTTGTCCTTGTGCTTTAGTTGTATCCATACCACTTGGTTTCTTTGGTGGTATAGGTGGAGCTTCTAAGAACGGAATACTTGTAAAGGGTGGAAACTATCTTGAAGCATTGAATGATGTTGAGGTTGTTGTGTTTGATAAAACAGGAACCCTTACAAAAGGTGTATTTAAGGTAACAGAAGTAAAACCACAAAATAATATTTCTGAAGATGAACTTATAGCTTATGCTGCTTATGCAGAAAGCTATTCTAACCATCCAATAGCAACTTCAATACTAAAAGCCTATGGCAAAGAAATAGTTAAAGATGCCGTAGAAAACTATGAAGAAATATCAGGTCATGGAGTAAAAGTTATTATTGAAGGTAGAGAAGTATTAGCAGGTAACTATAAGCTTATGAATAAAGAAAACATTGCTTATAGCCAAGTAGAAACTATAGGTACAGTAGTTCATGTTGCTGTAGATAAAGAATATGCAGGTTTCATAGTAATATCCGATGAAGTTAAGGAAGATTCAGCAAAAGCAATTAAGGCTCTAAAAGCAATCGGTGTAAAGAAAACAGTAATGCTTACAGGTGACAATAAGACTGTTGGTACTAAAGTTGCCAATCAGCTAGGACTTGATGAAGTTCATTCAGAACTGCTGCCAGACCAAAAGGTTGAAAAGGTAGAACTTTTAGATAAAGAAAAATCACCTAAGGGCAAGTTAATATTTGTTGGAGATGGCATAAATGATGCTCCAGTATTAGCTAGAGCAGATATAGGTATTGCAATGGGTGGAGTTGGTTCTGATGCTGCTATAGAAGCTGCAGATGTAGTTATTATGACTGATGAACCTTCAAAGATTGCCTCAGCCATAAAAATAGCAAAGAAAACAAGAACTATAGTAATGCAAAACATTATTTTTGCTTTAGGTATTAAGGTTATTTTATTAGTTCTTGTAGCTTTGGGTTTAGGTACTATGTGGGAAGCGGTATTTGGTGATGTAGGAGTAACACTACTTGCAGTGTTAAATTCTATGAGAGCAATGAAAACAGAAAATATATAGTGATATTCATCTTTAGTGCAGTCATATATAATATGGCTGCACATTTTTATAGGAGTGATAATCAATGAATAATTTAAATAATAAAAAAATATATAAGAGGTGGGCTGGCAAATACGACATGTTCTTTGGAAGTCAGTATATTAACAAGCAAAGAGAAACAGAAATTTCTATGCTTAATCTTAAAAGCGGCGATAAAGTATTATTTATTGGGATTGGAACCGGAGAAGATTTAAGGTTTATACCGGAAGGTGTTAGTGTAATAGGAGTAGATATAACAGAAGAAATGCTTGATGTAGCAAGAATTAAGGCAAAAGACTTACATTTAAAAGATATAAAAATATTAAACATGGACGGTCAAAATTTAGATTTTAATGATAACCAATTTGATTATGTAGTTTTAAATCTAATTCTTTCAGTTATCCCTGATGGAAACAAGTGTTTAGGCGAAGCATATAGAGTTTTAAAAGATGAAGGTAAGATAGCAGTATTTGACAAATTCATAGAAGATAAAGAAGAACCTACTTTCGTGAGAAAACTTCTAAATAATATAACCAAGTTACTAGGGACAGATATAAACAGAAGATTTTCTGATATTCTTGGAAATATTAATCTAAAAATTATAGAAGAGCGAAAGAGTATTTTAGGTGGTACGTACAAGATTTTTATTCTTAAAAAATATTAGTTAATTTTCGTATATGGTCATGGTAAACTTCTTAACCGTAAGCGAGAAATTTGTTTTTTATAGATAATCTATACAAGAGTTCCAGTATATAATGCAACAATATTTTAAGGAGATGAATAAAAGTGAAAATGACTATAATGGCTTACGTCTATCCAATAATCTTACGTGGCGTTGTTAAAGAACAACTATGTAAATATTATTCTAAAGATAACATGAAAGTATTATCTAAAAAAATTCACAATGAATACAGAGCAATAATAAAACGTTCCCCTGATATTGGAGGAAGAAAGAACTTATTTATGGGGAGTTATTTAATGGGAGCTTACATTATAGCTTTATATAAGAATACAAAAGATAAACTCAGCATTACTGAATTAGATGGAATAATCTCAGAAGGGCTTAAGAACTTCCATTATATGAAAAAGCATATGAGTAAAGTAGATTTGCTTTCAGTAAATTATAAAAATAAAATCGAACAAGCAGGAAAATGGTGCAAGAAAAATAAAGATAAATACCCTACTAATTGGCAGGTAGAAGTAAAGGATAAGGAAAATCCCAACTTAACTCACATCGTTTTTACCAAATGTGGGCTTTGTTTTCTATGTAAAAGTGAAGGTGTACCTGAGATTATATCATCTTTATGTGTAACCGATTATATTACAATGAGCTTTGCAAAATGTAAACTTGAACGACCTACCACATTAGGTAAAGGAAGTGATTGTTGTGACTTTTATATTACACGATTATGATTAAAATCAACCTTAAAAGCACCCTTGTAAGCTTTGCGTTTAAGGGTGCTTTTGAGCTTAATTATATTTCTACTTTATATAAGTATATGGATTCACAGGTGAGCCGTTTTTTCTAATTTCAAAGTGAGAGTGTGGACCGGTAGAGTTTCCTGTATTTCCTACATCAGCAATCTGAGTACCTTTATTAACATATTCACCTTTTTCAACTAAAAGTTTTGAATTATGAGCATAGTAACTTTGAAGACCATTCCCATGGTCTATAATCACAAGGTTGCCATATCCACCATCATCCCAGCCACTGAAAGTTACTTTCCCATCCATAGAAGCAAAAACATCAGTGCCAGTAGGGGCTGCGATATCAATTCCTGCATGTTGTCTTCCCCATCGAGGTCCATATTTTGATGAAAGCTTTCCTTGAACAGGTAAAGAAGCACTTATGATAGTAGGTATAGACCCGCCACGACTTAGTGTTTTATTAGAAGCTGAACTCTTCTTAGTGCTAGTTGTGGTATTAGAAGCCAAAGGTTTTACCTTATCTACACCAGGTATAATTATTTTTTGACCTAATTTTAGTTTTTCAGGTGCCTCAAGTTCGTTTATCTCAACTATTTTATTAAAATCAACTTTATTTAACAAAGCTAAGTCCCAAAGTGTTTCACCACTTTGTATTTTATACAAGACTCCATCTATAGAAGGAAATTCTAACACTTGCCCTTCTGTTAATGTTGCATTTAGAGATAGTTTGTTTGATTCAGCAATAGTATTCACTTTAACATTATAGGCGGCTGCAATACTCTCTAAGGAGTCACCTGTTTTAACTGTATATGTATTAATCTTTATCTTATTTGTTACTGCTGAATTAGTTGGTGGATTTTCAACATCAGCTGTAATAACATCTTCTTGAGAGGATGTATCCAATTCAGCCGTTTCTTTAACTTGATCAGTCAAGACTATATTATTGATTTGGTCATTTGTACCTTCCTTTTTATTAGTGCCCATCAATGATGTAACGGTTAATGCTGTTGCTAAAATTACAACAGCACTGTAGACAAGATTTTTTCTTTTGAACATAAAGTTCCTCATCTATCATGCTTACGAGGTTAGTTGACGGGTTAGGCTATAGAGTTACCTTCATTATGATTCACCCCAGGTTTTTAATCCCCCACTCTACATTATGTAGATTCAGCAAATTCCTCTATATTATAAATGATAGCTATACTTGATGCAAACTTAAATGAAGTAGTTAATAAAATATTTACATCATTACAAAATAATAGCCTATTTTTGACACTGAGATTAACATTATTATTAAGTAAATTTAATAAATAAATTTTAGTTGAAAAAAGCTACATAGGAACATACATAGAAACCACCTTAGGGAAAACTGCGATTTCTTCATATGTTCTACACATTTTACTGTTATAATGCTTAACTAAGAGTATATATCTTATAAAGTAATGAATTATTATTAATTAAGATGGAGCTAAATTATATGGCTATTGAAATTATTATTGCTTCAGGAATAATTACATTCGCTACTTATATGGTTTATAGAAATTTTAGGAAAAAATCATCGGGGGATTGCGGATGCTGCAGTGGTGATAAAACAAGACATAATCATAGATAGTAGCTTAATAAAACTATATAATATAATAAAGAAATAGGTTTAAAATCTAAGGAGAAAAGGTGATGAAAAATAAGTTAAAAGTTTTCATATTAGTTCTTGCAGTATTTGCCGCAATAAGTAGACCAGTACTTGCAGCACCAGCAGATGAACAAGTACAAACTCAACGTCAACAACTACAAGCAGATAAGAACGAGCTGAAAGAGGCACAAGACAAGAGATTTGAAATTGAGCAAAAGATAGAAAATTTAGACAACCAAATTGAAGAAGTTATGGATGAGATAGAAAACAATAAAAAGAAGATTGTAAACATACAAACTGATATTAAGAATGCAGAGAAAGATTTAAAAGAATCAGAGGAGAATTTAAAAAGAGAACAAGACTTATTTAATAAGAGAATGAGAGCCATGTACATAAATGGAGTTGATGGATATATAGATATTATTTTAGGTTCTACAGGATTTAATGACTTCCTGTCAAGAATAGAAGCAGTAAAAAGTATTATTGCATTAGACAAAAAGATTACTACAAATATAAAGATAAAGCAAGAAGAATTAAATAATAAAAAAACAAAATTGATTGATCAAAACAACCAATTAATTTCGATAAATAATGAGAATGATAAAAAGATGGACAATCTAAAATCGAGTAAAGATGAGCAAAACGAACTAATTAAAGAGGCAGAAAGACAGGAAAGATTATTAGCGGCTACAGTAAATGAATCTCAGTCTAGGTTAAATGAAACATTAAGACAAATAGAAGCAATAAGAAGTTCAACTCCTAAATATACACCATCTAGAGGTGCTGTATCAGTTTCGAGTAATGCAGTGGTTGCTTATGCATCAAATTTTCTAGGTACACCTTACAAGTGGGGTGGAACAACACCATCAGGTTTTGATTGTTCAGGCTTTACTCAGTATGTGTACAAGCATTTTGGAATAAATCTTGGAAGAGCTACTTATAATCAAATAAATGATGGTTATCCCGTTTCAAGAGATGAATTGAAACCTGGAGATTTAGTTTTCTATGGTACAGGTGGAAGTCCAAGTCATATGGGTATATATGTAGGAAACGGTATGTATATTCACTCACCAAGAACTGGTGATGTTGTGAAGGTTTCACCTTATGATAGACCAGATTATATTACAGCAAGAAGAGTTATGTAGTAGGAGGCAGAGTTAAATCTGTCTCTTATTTTTTGCTATTTTAGGACATTATTAAAAGATATTTATCATAAATCTTCATATTATCTTTAAATTAAGTTGCTATAATCAAATCATAATAGATAAATTACTTAGATATTTTGAATAATAACAATAACTGAATAGAGGTGATATGTAGATGAATAGCATCTTAATAATTGAAGATGAGCAAAGCGTTTCAGATGTATTAAAGGCATATCTAGAGAAAGAAGGATACAAGGTTTATTCTTCCAGCAAAGGATTAAAAGGTATAGAAATTTTTAAATCAAATGATTTTGATTTAGTTATTTTAGATTTAATGCTTCCAGATATCAGCGGAGAAGAAATATGTAAGATAATCCGTCAAACCTCTAATGTTCATATTTTTATGTTAACAGCAAAGGCAGCGTTAAATGATAGGATAGAAGGGCTAAACATCGGCGCAGATGAATACCTTATAAAACCTTTTAGTCCGAGAGAGCTAACAGCAAGGGTTAATGCTTTATTTAGAAGATTAAATGAAGAGAAGGAAGTTTCTAACTTTACTTTTGATGATGGAAATTTAATTATAGATTATGAGAAAAGAATGGTAAAAGTAAAAGGGCAAGAGGTATCTTTTACCCCTAACGAGTTTGATTTATTATACTTTCTTGTAGTAAATAAAGGTAAAGTATTATCAAGAGAACAGATAATAGATAAGGTTTTTGGAATGGATTTTGAAGGATATGATAGAACTATTGATGTTCATATAAAAAATATCCGTAAGAAGATAGAAGAAGATACTAAGAATCCAAAATATATAATCACAGTAATGAAGGTAGGTTATAAGTTTGGTGGTGAGAGCTAATTGCAAACAATAAGAAGAAGATTAAGTATTTTGTTTTTTACATGCTCCATTGCAGCTATTTTGCTAATTACACTATTTGTAAACTTAACAATTAATAATAAATTTAATCAATATATGATAGATATTCAAAATAAAAGATATGAAAGAATAGTATCTTACTTTGAAGAAGTATATAAGAAACAAGGGAAGTGGACTGAATACTCAGGTGTAGAATTAATGCATGAAGCGTATATGGGAAATTATTGCTTAACACTTATGGATAGTAACAAAAAAACTATATGGGGTATGGATCCAAATGAAATAAAAAATAACCTACATTTAGATACAATGATGACAAAGGATACTGGAGTTTATAATGCCAGAACTTTTGAAATAAAATCTGATGGAAAAATAGTGGGATATGTTGAAATAGGACAATACTCATCTGTTCTTTTATCTGAAGAAGATGTAAACTTCAAGGCATCTATAAACAAAAGCATTATTGCCAGTGGAATACTAACCCTTGTCATTATTGTTACAATTAGTCTTTACTTTTCTAAACAATTTTCTATCCCTATTAAGGAGGTGGCAAATATGTCTGTCAGTTTGTCAAAAGGAAACTTTAATGCAAAGTCTAGTACAGAAAGTAATATTGAAGAACTTGAAAACTTAAGAAAAAGTGTTAATATCCTCGCTGAAAAATTAAAACATCAAGATAATCTTAGAAAGAGATTGGTTTCTGATATATCACATGAAATTAGAACTCCGCTAAATATACTGCAAAATAATCTAGAGGCTATGATAGATGGTGTTTTTCCAGTAACTGCAGACAGACTAAATTATCTTAATCAGGAAGTAGTCAGATTTGGTAGACTATTAAATAATCTAAATGTACTAAAAGAGTTTGAATCTGAAAGTATTAAACTTAATTTTGAGACTGTATTTCTTGATGAGCTACTAGAAGATATAAGTAAAGACTTTTACGTTGCAGCAGAAAATAAAAAAATTAATTTGTCTTATAATCTAGAACCTGGTGAAAAATATATTATAACCGGTGATAAGGATAAGCTAAGACAAGTATTTATCAATTTACTATCTAATGCAATTAAATTTACAGAGGAAAATGGAAAAATTGATTTGAAACTTTATAGTACAGATAAAAAATATATAGTAGAAGTAAAAGATAGTGGTATAGGTATTAAAAGAGAAGACCAGCCCTTTATATTTGAAAGACTTTATAGAGGAGATAAGAGCCGACACCAAATTGAAGGTAGTGGTATTGGATTAACAATTGTAAAAAATATTTTGCAACTTCACTATGCAACTATTGATGTAAAAAGTGAAGAAGGTAAAGGTAGCATTTTTATTATTAGTTTTGATAAAGAAATAAATAATTGATGAAAGGAAGTTAAGTGATGAAAGAACTTATTAGTTTTGGACCAATTCATATATACTTTTTTGGAGTAATGATAGCCTTAGGTATAATTGCAGGCAGTATATTTGCAATTAAGCAAGCAGAAAAACGAGGAATAAATGAAGATACAATGCTAAATTTAATAATGATAGTTGTAGTATCTGGGGTTATAGGAGCAAGACTCTTCTATATCTTATTCTATAATCCATCCTACTATTTTAATAACCCTTCTGAAATTATAAAAATAGATGAAGGAGGATTATCTATACATGGAGGTATTTTTGCAGCAATTTTAGCAGGGTATATATACTCAAGAAAAAGTAAGATATCATTTTTAAAACTTGCAGATATTACAGTTATGGCTCTTCCGCTTGCACAAGGTATAGGTAGAGTAGGATGTGATGTTTTCGGTAAACCTATGGCTAGCATAATGCCATGGGCTATCAATTACAATGGACAAGTATTGCATCCAGCACAAGTATATGAGTTTGTTTTGGATTATATATTATTTGTAATACTATGGAAGAGAAGTTATAAGAAGAGGTTTGAGGGAGAGCTATTCATAATTTATTTAATTGCTTTTCCAATAATAAGAGGTATAGTTGAATTCTTCAGAATAAATCCTGTTGTATGGGGTCCATTTTCGATTTCACACATATTAAGTCTGATTTTAATAGTTATTGCATTAATCGTGTATAAAGTGCTTCTAGGTAGAAATAGAGATATAGTTGAGAAGCTAGAAGTAAACGAAATAAAATCAAGCACTTTGGTAGTATATTTAATTACTCTAATTGCTATTTCTGTATTTGTATTTTATTTTGTACAAGGTTAATAGTAAGAAACTTTAACTAGAAATTGTATGAAGAAATAAAAAATATTTGAATTTATTTATTTCTTCATACAGTCTTCATAAGATTTGATTATTATTGTATGTGTAAAGCAATAAAATACATACAAGGGGGGATATAATTTTATGAATAGTAAAAAGAAAATACTTGCATTAACTATTTCTACAGCAATGCTGATATCTTTTGCTGGATGCAGCAGAAAAGTAACTGGAAGTAAAGAAGCCGATAATGCACTTAACGCTATAAATGAAATAGTTAAGGCTTATCCTGATAAAAAGGGATTTCATGAGTCACTTAAACATTGGGGGTTTGAGCTTCCTACAGGAGAAAAGTTTGAATGGAGCAAGGATATGTCCGCAAACAAAGCAGACTTTGCTATGGTAATGCTTGCAGATCCGTTAGTTAAAGCAGGATTAGATGTGAACAAGTTAGATAAAAGTGAATGGCTGTATGAGCCAGCAGGAAAAGATGATATGGGAAAAGAACTTCCTAATCGTTTGATAAAGCCATACAATGTTAGTGATAAAAAAGAAACCTCAAGCGGATCAGAGGATTCTATGAGAAGACTTCTTAAAGCAAATTCAGAAATGATAAAGTATCATGAGGATCAGAAACACTTTGGCTTAAAACTGGGTGATGGTAATGAAGTACAATGGACTGAGAAGCTAGGTTTAAATGATGCTGACATGATATTCGTTTTAAAGGCTGAACCATTAGTTAAAGCAGGATTAGATCTAAACAAGCTTGAAGGTAGTGGTTGGGTTTTTAAAGAAGCAAGTAGTGATGATATGGGAATGGGAGCAAATCCAGATCAAATAGTAAAGATATATGACATTAAGAAATAAGTTCTTTTTTATTTATTATTTAACCTCCCCCGCCATGTGGGGTGGTTAAATAATAAATTATTAAATTCTCTAATAATAGGTAAAATATTTTTATAATTACAATAGCGAAACTAGTAAAGGAGAAATTATGAACGAAGAAAGAAATAAAGCTTTGGTGTCACTTAAAACCTCAAAAGGCCAAATTGAAGGTATTATCAAGATGATTGAAGAAGGGCGATACTGTGTCGATATATCAAATCAAATTATTGCAGCACAAGCCCTTTTAAAGAAAGCCAATATGCTAATACTAAAACAGCATATACACCATTGTGTAAAAGAAGCTGTAATACACGATAAAGGTGAAGAAAAAATAGATGAAATAATAGATATTTTAGAAAAGATTATTCAAAAATAGATTTAAAAGAGGCGATTTATATGTTTAAGTTTCTAAAAAAGCTTATTAAAAAAATTGAAGAAGAAAATAATAAAACCTTTGGCGCTGGTAAACTTGATTGTTGCGATTTAAATAAAACTACAAACATTAGTAACAAAGGTTTTAATAAAAATAAATAATTTATTTTAGGAGGCGTAAAGATTAATAATCTTTACGTACTATTAAAGAATACAGGAGGGATTAAGATTGGAAAAGAGTCTTAAGATAGAGGGGATGACCTGTGCTGCTTGTGCAAAGGCAGTGGAGAGAGCATCCAAGAAACTTCAAGGAGTTACTGAGGCAAATGTGAATTTTGCTACTGAAAAACTTAATATAAACTTTGATGAAACAAAGGTATCCTTAGGAGATATTCAGACTGCTATTGAAAAAGCAGGATATAAGGCTATAGTTGAGTCTAGTGCTAAAACGCTTAAAATACAAGGTATGACTTGTGCAGCCTGTGCTAAAACAATTGAGAGAGTTACTAAGAAGCTTGATGGTGTTATGGAGTCTAATGTTAACTTTGCAACTGAAAAATTAAATATCAGCTATGACCCTTTAAAAGTAAGAATATCAGATATAAAGAAAGCCGTAGAAAAGGCAGGTTATAAGGCTGTAGAGGAAGAAACTACCGTAGATGCTGATAAGGAAAGAAAAGAAAGAGAAATAAAGACTCTTTGGAAGAAGTTTGTTATATCAGCAATTTTCACAGTTCCACTTTTAGTTATAACTATGGGACATATGTTTGGTGAACCGTTAGGCTTCCATTTACCTGATATTATAGATCCTATGAAAAATTCTAGAAATTTTGGGATGATACAATTAATCCTTGTATTACCTGTTATAGTAGCTGGATATAAGTTCTTTACAGTAGGATTTAAGTCTTTGTTTAAAGGTAGTCCTAATATGGATTCTCTTATAGCCATAGGTACTTCAGCAGCATTTTTATATGGTATTTTTGCTATAATACAAATATATGGCGGTAACGTAGACTATGCCTATGATTTATACTTTGAGGCAGCAGGTGTTATTATTACACTTATACTTCTAGGAAAGTATTTAGAAGCAGTTACAAAGGGAAAAACTTCTGAGGCAATTAAGAAACTAATGGGACTCGCTCCTAAGACAGCTATCATTATAAGAGATGGTAAAGAAGTTGAAACTCCTATAGAAGAAGTTGAAGTAGGAGATATAATCGTAGTTAAGCCAGGTGAAAAGATGCCTGTAGATGGTGAAGTAGTAGAAGGTATCACTTCTGTTGATGAATCTATGCTTACAGGAGAAAGTATGCCAGTAGAGAAGAATATTGGCGATAAGATTATCGGTGCAAGTATAAATAAAAATGGTTCTATAAAGTATAAAGCAACTAGAGTTGGTAAAGATACTGCCTTAGCACAGATTATAAAACTAGTAGAAGATGCTCAAGGTTCTAAAGCTCCAATTGCTAAAATGGCAGATATTATTTCAGGTTACTTTGTTCCAGTGGTTATATCAATTGCTGTTCTTTCAGCAGCTGCCTGGTATTGGTTTGGTGGAGAAACAGGAGTATTCTCTTTAACAATATTTATATCGGTGCTTGTTATTGCCTGCCCATGCGCTTTAGGACTTGCAACACCAACAGCAATTATGGTTGGTACAGGAAAGGGTGCAGAGTATGGTGTTTTAATAAAGAGTGGTGTGGCACTTGAAACTGCTCATAAGGTAAAGACAATAGTATTTGATAAAACAGGTACAATCACAGAAGGAAAACCAAAGGTAACAGACATAGTAGTTACAAATGGTATAACAGAAAATGAATTATTGCAATTAGCCGCATCAGCAGAAAAGGGGTCTGAGCATCCTCTTGGAGAAGCTATAGTTAAAGGTGCTGAAGAAAAAGAGCTTGAGTTTAAGAAACTTGATTTCTTTAAGGCTATACCAGGGCATGGAATAGAAGTTAAAATAGATAGTAAAGATATTCTATTAGGCAACAGAAAACTTATGGTTGAAAGCAATATATCACTGGAAAATCTAGAAGAGACTTCACATAAACTTGCAGGAGAAGGCAAGACTCCAATGTACGTAGCTATAGACAATAAGATAGCTGGTATAATAGCTGTAGCAGATACTGTTAAAGAAAACAGTAAGAAAGCAATTGAACAGCTGCATAAGATGGGTATAGAAGTTGCCATGATTACTGGTGATAATAAGAGAACTGCAGAAGCTATAGCTAAGCAGGTTGGAATAGACAGAATTTTAGCAGAAGTTCTACCACAGGATAAGGCAAATGAGGTTAAAAAACTTCAAGCAGAAGGCAAGAAGGTTGCCATGGTTGGTGATGGTATAAACGATGCGCCAGCACTTGCTCAAGCAGATATTGGTATAGCAATAGGTTCAGGTACAGACGTTGCTATGGAATCAGCAGATATAGTTCTTATGAGAAGTGATTTAATGGATGTGCCAACTGCAATTCAACTAAGTAAGAAGACTATATTAAATATAAAAGAAAACTTATTCTGGGCATTTGCTTACAATATCCTTGGAATACCGGTAGCAATGGGAATACTGTACATCTTTGGCGGTCCCAAATTAAATCCAATTATTGCAGCAGCTGCCATGAGCTTCAGCTCAGTTTCAGTTTTATTAAATGCTTTAAGATTGAAGGGCTTTAAACCTGCTAAGTAATTATATAAATAATTGACTATATAAGAAGATAACTTCTTATATAGTTGTTTTAAATAAATATAACTAAATGGAGGGAACCAAAATGAAAAAGAAGATATTAATTGAAGGAATGAGCTGTGGACATTGCGTAAATCATGTTAAGGAGGCATTGAGTGAACTTAATGGAGTAACTAATGTTGAGGTTAACTTGGCATCAAAAACAGCAATAATAGAAGCAACTGTAGATATTGAAGATAAGGATATTAAATTTGCAATAGATGATGCAGGCTATGAGGTTGTAGGAATAGAAATACTATAATTTTTGAGAGCATTGATAGTGATATCAGTGCTCTTTTTATGGTTTTATAATAATTCTATCCTCTTTAAAGCTTTAGCTTTTGGAACTTTTCTTCATTTTAAAATAATATTTAAATACAAGGAATAGTATGAATACTAACATCCCTGCAAATATAGTATAACTTTTTATATATGATAAAACCGCATCTCCAAATAAGTATATAAGAATACCTTGAGGTAAGTATCTTATAACTCTACTTAAAATTGAGGCAGTCATGAATAGTGACAAATTAATATTGAACGCACCAGCAGATATAACATAGGCTTCATAGGGTATTGGTGTAAAGGATGAAGTCAAAATAGTTAAGAATGCATTTTTAGAGTACATTTCTTTAATTTTATTAAACTTATCCTTATAAATTAACTTATTTAATAGAGGAGTGCCTAACAATTTTCCTGCATAGTATCCAGCTATGGAACCGAAGGCAGAAAATACTATTAATGTAATAGAGTATAAAAGTGCTTTAGATGTATCTAATAAAACAATAGGTATAAATATAAATTCCATAGGCATTGGTAACAAAACGGCTTCGGAAAATCCAGCAATTGCAATTCCAAGTATACCGTATTTAATGAGTATATTTGTTATAATCTGCATTTCATCAATCTCCAGTTTTATATTCTACAAATACTAAAATAATCCTAGCAATAAAAATAACTAGGATTATTATTTACTATATATCTATATTTATTTTCCTGCTGCTTTTAATACAGCAGCCTGATGCTGAGAATCTTCTTGTCCATCTTTATGACGTGTACTATTTAAAAAATGTATGTCAAAATGTCCATCCATGCCATTTCCTTTTATAACATCAAGATTTTCACCTCTGCCATATCCATCAGAACGGTTATTAACTACAGCATAAGCTGGCTGTGAATCTAAACCAGCATGGGGCATAGCACTCATAGAAGCAGCATATCTCTTACCATTTATAGTTAGGATTACAGGTCTTCTAGCCCATGAAAATCCACCCCATATGCTTTTTATTATATCAGTATCTTTCTTAGTTAAAGCTTCGGTATCGGCATGGTTAGTGCCCATAGTTCTTTTAGCCATAAAAGTTTTTCCTGTATAAACGTCTTTAATTTCAGCTACTGTTCCAACAGAGAAAACAGTTCGTCCACTTTTCCACCAATCAACAAGCTCTACATTTGAAGAATATGTACTTTGTTTCTTTTGAGCAGTGCTACTGCTTACAGTAGTTTGTTTAACAGGCTGCTTTTTTTCTGCAGGTTTTTCAGTGGTTTTAGTTTGAGGCTGAGGCTTAGTTAAGCCTGTGCCTCCTCTTGATAAAGAAGGTGTAGTTTTAACTTCTTTATTTGTAGAAACTGAGTTTACAGCTACTGTGGCAAGGGTAGATTCCTTCACATTAGTTTCTTCTTGTTTCTTTTCCTCTAATATTTTTTGTTGCTGAGTTAATAATAAATTATCCTCAATCATCTGAGTATCCTGTTTAGCTGATACGTACTCAACTGGTTTGGTTTCAGAAACAGTTTGAAGATTTCTTAACGCTAATTGGGAAGGTACAGTTAAGCTCAGCGTTAATAAATAATAGGCAATAAATCTTTTGTTCATATGTTTTTCCTCCTTTGAGCCTGCGAAGTTAGTTGACGGGTTCGGGAAGAGGATTTCCCTACATAAATATGATTCACCCCAAGTATATATCCTCCGCTGCAAAAGCATTAGGCTTTTATAGTTTAATATCATTAATGAGATACTTTGAAAATAAATCTCAACGACAATAGAATTATAAACTAGAATTATGTAGACAATATGAAGAGAGGGATTTTTATACTAGGATTTTACTGGAAATGGGTACTATGAAAATAAAAGAAGTCTGTTTGGTGGAACAGACTTCTTTAAATAAAATTGGGTTTGGGGATATATCTTTGAAAAAAAAATTTTCAATTAGTTAATGTAAGGATGGGTGATTAACTAACTGACTGTACTTATATTATAATATCGAATTGTGGAGAAATTATGAAGACAATATAAATATAGAACGAATACGTATATCTAAATAATATAAAAAGCCTGATACCTCAGGCCTTTTATATTATTTAATTGTTATCACCTCGCTTAAAATAGGCTTTTTGCTCTACAGTTAAATTAACTAAGGATGTGTGTATTGTGCATTTTGTGTATGTTTGTTTTAGTATATTTAATGACTATTATAAGATATATTTATGTAGATAATGTGAAGATGACTTAGGTAAAGTTACCCATCACAGGGATGAGTATTTTAAAAATAAAGTTGAAAAGACATGCATATCTTACAAATCAATACATGTCTTTTTAGAAATATTTATTTAAATATTTATGGGGATTTTCATCTTATATACTTGTTTCTAATTTCTTCAAGATTCACAGTTTTTATGTCATCAACAGCTTCAACTACTCCTAATAAATCTTGATTAACTAATAGTGCATATACTCCTGAACTATTTATAGTAAAGTCAATATCAACTATACCTTTCTTTCCGGTAAACTCCTTTACAATAGCTCCAGTATTTGCATCTACTATAGAAAAGTCGCTATCATAATAATCAAAAGAAGTTAAGTCCAGGGACATCTTAGTATTTATTCCCTTATTAACTACAACTATCAGAGGTTCTAATTCATAACCAGTTCCTTTTATTTTTATGATTTGATTATTTTTTGAAACTTGTGCTTTTTTTACTAATCTATCAGTAGGCACCTTACTAATATCATTGCCATAAATACTTGGCTTAGATTGCTCAGATGGTCCATCAGAAGAACTGCTGCTTGAAGAAGCCACGGAACCGAGATCATCTACAACCTTAATAGTACCACGTATCATTCCCATCCAGCAGCTAAAACTTAGATCCTTATCTCCAGGAGTAAACTCTATTATATTTTCACCACTCTTAAGCTTTTGTTGTTTCTTTAGAGAAGGAATTACTATAGCATTATTACATGAAGTTAGCTGAGTTGCATTAACTACCCATTTAACAGGGACTCCTTTTTGTACATATAAAACATTAGGGGTGTATCCTCTACCACTAGCAGTCATATTCAAAACTTGTACACCATCTTTTAAGATTGCTTTATTTGCATTTGAAGAAGAGGATGAAGTTTTATTATTCTCTGTAGTTCCTGTATTATCTGAACTAGCTAAATAGTTAGATATATAAGTTAATGGATTAATACTCATTCCCGTTAGAGCTAGGCCTCTATTTCCCATAATAAGACCAAGAACTATAATAAGTACACCGCTAAATTTAAGAATTTTTTTTGTATAACCTTTACTTAATATACCTGAAATAGCTCCAAAGGTAAGCATTAATGGTACTGTTCCTATAGCAAACATGAACATAGACAACGCACCTTTAACAGCACTGCCTGTACCTAATGCAAACAGCTGCATTGTTTGAAGCGGTCCACAAGGCATAAGTCCATTTAAAAGTCCAACTATAAAAGGAGAACCAGATTTATTTTTAACTTTGCATGCGGCATGTGGAAGTTTAATGCTAAATTTTCTAAATATACTGAATCCAGCCATATTAAAGCCCATCATTATCATAAATACTGCTGCAAATATTTGCATACCTGCTTGGGCGGTAATTGAAAGAGTAAACACTGATCCAAGGGCACCAATTATACCACCTAATATAGTGTAAGATACAACTCTTCCTATATTATATAAAATTGCGGGTTCCATGGCTTCAAACTTATTCTTGCTTTCCTTTGATAAGCTTTGTGAAAGCATTATACCCCCGCACATACCCACGCAATGAATTGATGTAAGCATACCAACTACAAACAAAACAGCATAAGAAGCGTTTTTCAATTTTGCTTCCATATCAAAACCACTAGTGTTTATACCAAGAAGTACAATAGCAGCTACTACTATAAGTATTCCCATAAACTTATAGTCATTTGAACTTTCTGTAGTGTATCCAGCAGACTTAATCGCAGTTTTAATTTTATTTATGCTGCATAATTCATCATCGTATTCAACTTCTGCAAATTGTCCACTATAGCTAGCCTTTGCATTTAGCACACCACCTACCTTTTTACAAGCTTTTTCAACCCGATTTTCACAAGATGTACAGGTCATTTCGTACACTTTAAATTTTTCTTTCCTAATGCTCATATACAACCTCCCAATATGTAACTGATAGTTAAAAAGGTTTATTTTTATAGACAATAATAAAAGTATATAAAATAGATATGTGGATTATATGAAGAGAATTGAGAAAAAGGTAAATAAATTGTTAACATATTATGGAAATAATTTGAGTTTGATTATGGATTATTAATTATACATAAATAAGTATTGTAGAAACGATTATTGATTAATTTGAAAAATAGAAAAGTGAACATAAAAATAAAATATATTTTTATAGCTTCATAATTACTCCACAATTCTAGACTACTATATAAGCACAGAGACAAACAAATGAAAGGAGATAGATAAAATGATGGGATACGGATATGGAAATATGATGGGGGGATATGGTTACAATATGATGGGAGGAGGCGTATTTGGATTTATATCCATCGTAGTGATGGTTTTGGCTGCTTTTGCTGTTTATAAAATTATCACTAATGATAGCTCAATTAAAAATGGTGATTCATTACAATTGTTAAACAAGCGATTTGCATCTGGTGAAATAGATGAGGAGCAATATAAAGCAATGAGAAATACTTTAACAATGAAATAGTTTAAGATAGATAAAAAAGACCAATATTAAAAATCTAATTTAAAATTATAGCAATTTGGTAATATGTCAAGAGCAAAGTGAAAAGAAAATAAAATGATTTTTGGAAAAAAGGGTAACCTTAATAAACATACAGTTCGCCCAGAACGTATGTTTTGGGGGTATGGAGTTAATCTACCCTATTTGAAGAGTAGAGCTGATTTTTAGCCAGCAATCCAAAAATCATGCGAATCATTTTACGAGATGTTAGTGCGAGTGCTCGTTTATGCTGATGAGTAGTTACTTCAGCAAATTTCTTTTGATAGAACTCTTGATACTCAGGAATGTGCCTTATGACACTTCCGGCAGCTTCTATCAGGTAGTATCGCAAGTAACGGTTACCTGCTTTGTTCATGGGTGTATTTTCGGCCTTGAAGCTACCAGACTGATTTTCTTTCCACACGATTCCAGCATATTTAGCAATAGCATCATTATTAGGGAATGCCTGTGCACTGCCTAATTCTGCAAGAATGCCACTGGAATAAACAGGACCAAAGCCAGGGATTGACAAGAGAATTTGGTATTCCACAGGGTTCATTCCCATAACGGCTTTCTCTATGGCTCTATTAATAGTACTCAACTCTTTCTCAAAAGCCTGAATACAGTTAAAAGAGCATGCAATTGAGGTTGTTAGAGGCTCATACAAGCATTTATCAAGGCGATATGAATTACGGGCAGCCTGTTGAAGGACCTCAGCGGTCATCTGAGGATCAGAAATCCTCTTTCGACTCTTTGTATTGACGAATTCAACAAGTTCTTCTATAGACGCATTTGCAATGTCTTCAGAAGATAAAAAATCCGTCAGGATGGAGGAAGCGGTAGCGCCGTATTTATTAGAAAAAGGATGTTCATCACCCTGTAATAAAGCGAATTCGCTGAACTTGAGAAATACATTGGATAACATATATGTCTTCTCTCTTGTTAAGCATTCAACTATATGAAGCCTGTGTCTTGTAAGCCTTTGTAGGGCGAGGTATTGAGAACCACGCCAAGGCTCAGTATGAATCCTGCCCACTCTTGCAAAGTCAGCAATAACAAAAGAGTCAATGCCGTCATTTTTATCAAGGGCATTAAAGGAATCCTTGTAATTAGCAACTTCCTTAGGATTCAAGCAGTAGACATAGGGTTTATAAGGCATAAGTTTTTCACTTGCAGATAAAAAATTGGCTATATGTACTCCGTAAAATGAAGTAGATTCAAGACCAATTATGACAGTCTTAAACGCACTATTTTCTAGTATCTTGACAAGCATGGATTCTAGTTGATCTGCACCAGGTTGTGTGTTAGGAACAGGTTTCATTTTAATTAAAAATTCCTGTTCAAAGTTAATTGCAGAGACAACATTTTGTCTCGCACCAATATCGATACCAACAAATAGAGTTGATAAGTAATCTGCTTTCTTCATGAAATCACCACCTTTCGAAAGTAATGAGGAAATTAGAAAGGAATTATCCTAATCCAAAGCACTGACTGCAACCTCGCGTAATCAGCATTCATCCAGACGAAATACCTTGCTGGTGGCTACGAATAGAGATGCAACATTTGTGTAAGCAGAATATGATGCTTTGGTCAGGCTGCAAGCTAAACAGGCAATAGCAATATGCTTTGCAGGAGGAATGAAGCAGTAACCTTCGCTAATGTCCGTTAGGACTATTTTAGCACTAGGAAATTCCTTTATAAATGGTTAGTGAAATTTGTATAGATAGGACGCAGACTAGATATCAACTACTGAATTGGGAGAATCCCCACAGAAAAACACAGACACGTTCTTATCTATACCAAAATATAAAAATAAATAAGTTTATGGCAGTCATTTAACTGACTATAAACTTATTATACGAGGAGGAAATGTTATGAAAAATTCAATATTAGTTGTGCTGAGTGCAGTAGTAATTTCTGCAGGAACAATAGGAGGAGTTGCCTTTGCAAAAGGTGTTGATGATAGCTTTAAGGCAAATCAGCAAATTGCAGCAGTAAATACTAACCCAGTAATTATAGATAATGGGAATATATCACTTAAAAATGATGGACAGGCAAGTAGTAATACCAGCACCGTTAAAGTAAATGATCAAGCTAAGGAAAAAGAAAATATTATTAATACAGTCTCAAAAACAGTGGACAGTAGTGCTGTAAAAATAAATAGTAATATCGATACTGCTAAGTATAATGAAAATAGCGCCAATAACCAATCTAAAGATGTTTATAAGAATATGACTAATATAATGAGAGATAATGGTTTTAAAGATGCAGCTAGATATATGCAAACTGGGGATTTTGATGCAATGAATGACTATATGAATACTCTATCACAGGAAGATTATGATAAGATGATTGAAATTATGAAAAATAATGGATATGGTTATATGGCTCAAATGATGGAGTCCATAGGTAGAGAAGGTATGGTTGAGATGCATAATTCAATGGGGTCCATACCTGGTAGGGGAGCAAACAGTAGAACTTACAATAATATGATGGGTGGTTTCTAAATAAAATAATACCTAATTTTAAAAACACAATGTTCTAGTGTTAAAGCTAGGATATTGTGTTTTTGTAATGGAAAAAATAAATATCTTCTATTACTTATCAATTTAAGGCATAGCTAAAACCAATATATTAAGGTGTCTATAAAACCAATTGCTAAAAGAATCAAACCACCCAAAATTCTCAAGAAGTTCTGAAGTTTTCTTACTAGCTTTACTGAGGATTTACCATCACCTTTACCTAAAAGCAATAAAAAGATTATTATAAGCATTGGTATTGTTGTACCTACAGCAAAGATTACAGGCAATAAAAATCCACCGGAGGCTTTTATGGTAATTGGCACTGCTAATCCAAAGAACAACCAAAATAGTGTTGGGCAAAATGCAAGCGAGAAAACAACACCTAGAATAAAAGAAGAATTAAATTTATTATTGTTATTAAGGTACTTTTCAATTCTATAGGATAAAGAATTACCTAAGGAACCTCTTAAATGAATAACACCTAGAATATATAGACCAATAAGAATAACCAAAGGGCCTATAAACTTCCTTGTGAATTTAAATACTGGTATTGAAGCTTGCTGTAACTGAATATTAAATACCGCTATTAAAATACCATATAACAAGAACATAACTAGTTTACCAGAAATATACCATACGGTATTGTTAATAATTTTCTTTTTATCATTTGAATCTTTTGAAAGATAACCTATAGCTCCTAAGTTAGTAGTGATTTGGCAGGGAGCTGTAGAGCCTAAAACACCAAGTAAGAATACTGATATCATAGGAATACTTGTATCCTTACTTAATTCAATTAAAGGTGTACTAATACTTTGACTTAAAATATTAAGAATTTGATAAAATCGAATTGTAAAATCGCTTATTATAATCAACTCCTTCATTAAAGAGATATTAATTATTAAATAATATTATCACTTATATGTAAAGATTATATGAAGAAAAAAAGAGTATCTACTCTTAAGTAAACACTCCATAGAAGGGGGGGATTTATTTATAAAATTAATATTTAACTATTTAATATGGATCTTCTCTTTAAATACTCATCTTCAGAGATTTCCCCATTAGCGTATTTTCTGCCTAAAATGTCTAATGCACTATCAGACCTTCTGACTTTTCTGTAGTTTAGATTATTCTCAGAAGGACTTACATAAAGAACTATAAAAATAGTTAGAATTACTAACGGTAAAAACATCATTATTATCATCTCTCCTCTCAGTGACTTTATTATATTTTAAGATTGTGAAGGAAATATGAAGAATAATTTATAAATTTATATACAATAGGATTCTGTACCAATGATTTATAATCTAACATATAATAATAAATGAAAATAATATTTAGGAGAGTTGATTAATGGTCATAACGCCTGATCTTCATAACCTTCCTTATAAGGAGATAAAAGGAGTTAAGTATTTTGAGTTAGTGGCTGAAGAAGTTGAGAGAGAACTGCTCCCAGGATTATTTATAAAAGCTTGGGGATACAATGGAAGCACACCAGGACCAACTATTCAAGTTTGTCCCGGTGATTATGTTAACTTTAGGGTTTATAATAAACTATCTGAACCAACTAGTGTTCATTGGCACGGGTTAGATGTACCTGTTGTTATGGATGGTGTGCCAGATGTACAGCCATCACCCAAAATTGAACCTGGACGCTATTTTGATTACAGATTTAAAATAGTTAATCCACCTGGAACTCATATGTATCATACCCATCATATATCACATACTCAACAGATGATGGGACTGATGGGAGGCTTAATAATATTAGACCCTTATGATTTAAAAACAGATAGAGATTATTTTATTATGCTTCAGGAATTTAAAGTTGAAGGATTGCCTATGGGAGTAGTAAAACCGGGTAAATATGAAATAGATCCCCATTCACATGACTTCAATTTCTTTACAATGAACGGCAGAGCATTTCCTTTTACCACTCCATTAGAAGTAAAATGCGGTGAAAATATAAAGATAAGACTAGGAAATGCTATGGAAAATGGTCATCCTATTCATATTCATGGTCATCAATTTATGGTATCCGCAGCTGACGGAAATACTATAGAGCCACGCAATAGGATGAGAAAAAATACAATACACGTAGCATCTGGCGAGACTTGGGATGTTGAATTTTTTACTAATAATCCGGGAATATGGCCATTCCACTGCCATATACCTCATCATATGACTAATAATATGACAAAACCTACTGGTGGTATGTTTACTACTATTGTATATAAAGATGTTCCAATGAAATGATTGTTAAATACAATTCAATAAATCTTGGGGGAGTTTATAATGGACCAAGATTAGAAAGCAAACTCCTATAAAACATAAAGAAATACACTGAAATTATTCTGCATATGGTATTTTAAAAATAAGTCTAACATTTATTTGTTGGGCTTATTTTTTTAAACTACAATATAATACCATATATACTTCCATAATTCCTTCATAATTTAAAGATAAGATATTAGGCGAAAAGATAAACTTTTTGAATTATACATTCTACTATCAATAGTTTTAAACAAACTTAAAATTATATAATAAAACCTTTATAAATGAAGGATAATACATCCATATAGCAGGGTTACTAATTACTACCGTATACAACATTATAATTAAAGAAAATTACTATAAATTATAGTTGGAGGAACTTATATGAAGGAATTAACGACTAATGAAACTAAGGTAATAATAAATAGATTGTCAAGAATTTCAGGTCAGGTTGAAGCAATTAAACGTATGACAGAGAATCATAGAGATTGTAATGATATACTTACCCAAATATCAGCTGCGAAATCTGCACTTGATAGTACGGCTAAAATAATTTTGCAAAATCATATTAATTCTTGTATAGAAGATATCATAAAAAGAAATGATGAAACTGCAATAGACGATTTAAACAGCACTTTAACCAAACTTTTCAAGTAAAGGATAAAAATAATTAAATGTTAAAAATAAGAATTAAGCCACAGCAACATACACTAATTAAAAATAACGTGTTGCTGTGGTTTTTCTATTAACTTGACTATATTTAGAAAATTATCGTCTTACATAATTCCTCCACAATTTATTTGTAGCATATATCCATAGCAATTAAATCAAGCAAAACAAAAAGAGGTGTAATTATGAAATCAAGAAAGTTTTTATGGTCTGGGGTGTTAATCCTTTCAGTATTGCTATTTGCAACTTATCTAGTGCCTAATATTTATTTAGGTGGAAACAAAGTGTTAAGAGAAACTAATATCAATAGCATTTACAGAAGTGATAACTATAATTATAGCAATAGATGGGGGAGTGGTTATGGGATGATGGGCTCCTACAGAGACAGAGGAATGATGGGGGGATATGGTGGAATGATGGGAAGAAACTTTAGGTAAAAATCAAATTAATAATTGTTCTAAAGGTGATGCTTATATTAACATGTTAGATAATTTTATATATTAAAATCTAAAGGAGATAAGTCTATTATGTCAATTATAAAAGAAAAATAGAAGATCCAAGGAAAATTTATATTTATCTCTAACTGAAGCAAATGAATAGTTCAGAACGAAAAGTAGAGAATAAAGACTATGGGAATGATTGCACAGAGAATATTAATATCTACAGGAGATGATTTTATGGAGAATATTAAATATGAAATATCAACAAATAAATCCTTTGATGAAGCTGTTAACAGTATAGTAAAGAGCCTTGAAGAGCAAAAATTTGGTGTGCTTTGGAAGTTGAATTTTAAAGATAAGTTAAAAGAAAAAGGTATAGATTTTGATAGCAATTTTATGATATTAGAAGTTTGTAATCCTCATAAAGCAAAAGAGGTACTTACACAACATATTGATGTAGGCTATTTTCTACCCTGCAAATTAGTGGTTTATGAGGAAAACAGTGAAGTAAAAATTGGCATGATGAGTCCAGATAAACTTATTGGATTGCTTAACTATAAGGATTTAGAAGATACAGCAAAGGAAGTTCAAAATATATTAGTTACTGCAATAAACAATGCAAAATAAGAAATATGGTAAGAATGCTAAAAGGATAGAAAAACTCTATCCTTTTTTATAATAAAAACAAATGGAGAGATATAAATGGATATTAATTCAGAAAAAATACGTAAAAGATACAATAGAGCATCAAGATTTTATGATATATTGGAAAGCCCTATGGAAATGATGTCATTAAAAGAGTGGAGAATCAATTTAATGAAGGAGCTTAAGGGAAAGGTATTAGAGGTAGGAGTTGGTACAGGTAAGAATATAGAATATTATCCAGATAATATTGATATAACAGCCATAGACTTTAGTGAAAAAATGCTTGAAAAAGCTAGAGAAAAGTCAGAAAAATATAATAAGCAAGTTACACTCCTACAAATGGATGCACAAGATATGAATTTTCAGGATAATACCTTTGATATGGTATTTACAACTTGTGTTTATTGCTCAGTTCCTGATCCTATGAAGGGGTTGAAGGAAATGAGAAGAGTTTGTAAGCCAAATGGCAAAATAATAATGATTGAACATGTCAGAAGTGAAAATAAGATACTAGGTCTTATTATGGATATTTTAAATCCTATTGTAGTAAACACTTATGGCGCAAATATAAATAGAAAAACAGTTCAAAATGTGTATAATGCAGGATTTGGTAGTATAAAGGTAAAAGACCTATATAGCGATATTGTTAAAAATATAGTAATTACAAACGATAAGTAAGGTATAGTAGTTTATATTTTGCTTTAGAAATTACACAGGGATTAGCCTTATAGGAAATACATCCCTGTGTAATAAGTTATTTATATCCATAGCTATTATGTAAGAAAGCCTACAGCAACATAAGCAATTGTGGTGATTATTGCACCTGCAATGACAAATGGAAATGATGTAGTCAGATGCTTCCCAAAAGATGTATCCGCCATTTGAGCAGAAAGAGGAGATATTATATCTGTTACTGCACCACCTGCCCAAACTGTACCTATCATTATGGAAATTGAAACTCCTGAGTTAATTGAAAAATTAACAGCAAGAGGCATCATAAGTGCCCAAGTTGCCCATGATGAACCAATGGTATAGGAAATAATCCCGCTTATTAAAAATAAAATTGCTGGTATAAGAAATTTTGGTATACTTTTAATTAAGCTTTCACTAATTAAATTATTAAATCCCATATCTTGAGTAACTGAGGTTAGTGCCCAGCTGAGAATAAGAATAATAACAAGTGAAAGTACCTTTTCTCCGCCTTTAACTATATGAACTTCAATTTCAGCCAAACTTATTTTTTGCATCATAAAATAAGCAGTAGTTATAAAAAGGGTAAATATTACACCTGAGAATATGGAAACGCTGAATTGAGCAGCACTTAATGCTCCCCAAAAGCCAGTAGCTTTGCTTTTTCCTGTCCACCAGAAAAAGAAAATAGTGCTTATAAGCAATATTATAACGGGAACTATTAAATTCTTACTGTTTTTAGGATATTCTTCAACTGATTTTCCTAGTAGCTCTTCCTTTTCAATGTGTCCTTTTGTAAATTCTTCTTTTTCTTCTGTAGCTTTTCCTATTTTAAATTTACCAAAGCCTAATCCAAATAAAGTAACTCCAACAGCTATAACAATCATAATCCAAGAGAATAAATTCCAAAAGACACTTTTAACAACAAGGGTATATGCATTTTCAGTTATTCCTGTATCCTTAATATTATTTGTAACTAGTGTTACCATATAGCCTAAATAAGCTGTGGCTATTGGAATTAGCAAAATAAGTTGAAGGCTTGTTACAGATAAAATAAAGGCAAACTTTTCTTTTGATCCCTTAACTTTGTTTACAAGTGGAGTCAGTACAGTTCCAACTGCAATAGTATGAAACGAGCTGTCAAAGAAGGTTATAATACTTAATAACCAAGCCCATCCTAGAACACCTTTCTCACTTTTAGCCCACTTGCTTACTTTCTCACTAAAGCCTGAAATCCCTCCGCCCATTTCAATTAATTCTGCCAGAGAACCAAATGCAATCAAAAATGATAAAGTATAGGCACTTTCCTTATCTGCAACAGCATCCATCATATATTCCCCAACTGCTGTAATGCCGCCTATTAGACCCTTACTAATTAGAGTACCTGCCAAAACTCCTGCAAATAAAGAAACTATAAGTTTTTTTGTCTTAAATGTTAAAATTATTGTTACTACAGCAGGAATTAATGATAACCAAATCAAGATATCAACCTCCTTTAAGAATATTTTTTATCAATGCTCCTAAAATATATGTAAAAACCAGCTATCAAAGCTAATTGATAGCTGGTTTTGGTAGCAATTACATATTAGCCATTTTTCTGCACTCGTCAGCACACATTCTGCATATGTCAGCACATTTTTGGCAGTGTTCGTCTTTGAACATGCTGCAGTCTTTTGCACATGCATCACAAATATCAGCACACATCTTGCAATGCTGTTTTGCAAAGTGAGAATTCATAGACATTAATCCTGCAGACATTTCACACATCTTTGCACATTCAATAAGCATTTTCACACAATGATTTCTTGCAGTTAAGTCAGGTTCGTTAAGACAAGCTTCAAAGCATTCATAACATGCTTGTGCGCATTTATTACAAGCATCTATACATGATTGCATATTATTTGTTACCATCGTTGCTACTCCCATCTAAATCACTCCTCGGAAAAATATTCACGATTTTTATTATGTACTTTAAATTTTGTATTATACCAATTTAGAATAAGTAATTAAACCTCATTAAATTATTTATAAGAGTTTTTTATTTTAAATTATGTTTATATTGAAATAATTCATTTAATATTAAATCTACA
Organism: Clostridium manihotivorum; assembly: GCF_004015185.1. GTDB lineage: Bacteria > Bacillota > Clostridia > Clostridiales > Clostridiaceae > Clostridium_AR > Clostridium_AR manihotivorum. The sequence continues at coordinate 3,265,060 of NZ_CP025746.1, forward strand.
TAATGTCTTCATAGTTATAAGATATATTAAAAGTACAATATTATTTAATAACTAGGAGGAGTACTTATGCAAGTAACAAGAAGCAATACCTTATCAAACCTGCAGACAGCCTATGGAACAAAACAAGCTGGGGAAAACATATCTAAAAGTCATTCAAATCATAACATGACTAAAATGAGTAATCAAAATAAAATGGACCCAAACTGCAATATGAAGGGTATGCACAATCAGACAGGCTCTATAGATTCAAAGAATATAGCAAAGGATAGTAATTTAGGTTCAAAAATCGATATTAAAGCATAGTTAATTTAGAGATATGATTTTTATAAATTGTATCTCTTTTTTATTACCATTAACAATAGTATTCTTCATATTTCCTTCATAATGATAAAGTATAATTATTATTAATTAGTATTAATAATTTATGGAGGAATAAAAATGAGTAAGAATAAACATATGTTATTAGGTATTGGACTTACAGTCGGATTAACTGCAGTTGGATATATTACACTTTTAGAACCAATGATTAGTTATTTTAAAATAAACAAGAGTGCAGTTAATATAGATATTCAAACAAGTAAAACAAAAAGTACACTTCCTATACCACCACTATTAGAGGATAAAAATCCAGATCCTAATATTGCGGATTTTACTTTAGAACCTCAAGAAGGAGAAACTTCATTTTTACCAAATACCAAGACACGAACTATGGGTTACAACGGAAGCTTCTTAGGCCCTGTCATCAGAGTAAGTAAAGGTGAGCAAGTAAATGTGCACGTAAATAACAAGCTAAAAGAAGCAACTACAGTTCACTGGCATGGACTAGAGGTAGAAGGAGAAAAGGATGGGGGCCCTCATCAAGGAATTGAACCAGGAACAACTTGGGAGCCTAGTTTTACAGTAAATCAACAGGCTGCAACATTGTGGTATCATCCGCACTTTGGAGGAAATACAGCTACCCAAGTTTATAAAGGTTTAGCAGGACTATTCTATGTGGATGATGAAGTATCAAAAAGCTTAAATATTCCTAAGGAATATGGAGTAAATGATATACCTTTAGTAATTCAAGATAGAAGCTTTGGTAGGGACGGCAGTTTTATTTACAATACGAATATGATGGATGGAGCAACAGGGGATACTATCATAGTTAATGGAGCTATTAAACCTAATTTAGAGGTTAATAGAGTTAAGATGAGATTTAGAATAGTTAATGGTGCTAATGCAAGTAACTTTAATTTAAAGTTAGATAATAGAGATGTATTCTATCAAATAGCATCTGACGGTGGATTTTTAGAAAAACCGGTTAGCCAGAGGAATATTATGTTATCACCTGGAGAAAGAGCAGAAATAATAGTGGATTTTTCAAAGTATGAAAAGGGAACGCAGCTATCACTTATGAGTGATAAGGAAGCCATTATGACCTTTAATGTTATAGGCGATGGGAAAGATACAACTGAAGTACCTAGTACTTTAATGAATATAGAAAGAATGTCAGAAGCACAAGCTACTAAGATAAGAAGCTTTGAGCTTCAAGGTATGGGTCATATGGTATCAATAAACGATAAAAAGTTTGATATGAATAGAATTGATGAAACAGTAAAACTTGGAGATACAGAGATTTGGGAAATTACAAATCCAGGATCTATGATGCATGAAATGGGGCACCCATTCCATATTCATGGCACACAGGTTCAAATTTTATCAAGAAACGGTAATGCCCCTTCTCCAGAAGAAAGCAGATGGAAAGACACTGTATATATTGAACCTAACGAAAAAGTAAGACTTATAGTTAAGTTTAATAGAAAGGGTACTTATATGTACCACTGTCACATTCTTGAACATGAAGAAGCAGGTATGATGGGACAAATTAAAGTAGAATAATAAATAATATTTTATATCTTCATAATGTCCCCACAATTTAAGTGTAAGCTTCTAATATAGAAATTACGAGGAGAGGATAAGGATATGAGAATATTAAAAATGTTGTTCAGTAAAAAATTTAAAGAAGAATATTCAAGAAAAATTGCAAATGATTATAATGAGATAAATAATAGAATTGAAGAAATATATACAGAAGCTATTACTGAATATAATAAATTAAAAGAACAAGCTGCTTAAACTTAGTAGAATATATGAATTGATATTAACTAGAGATATGGTTTTAAAGATCATATCTCTTTTTGTATTAATTTTTTAGTGTGATAAAAGTTACAGAAACAATAAAGTTTATGCTTTATAATAACTTATAAGATAAAGAATAAGCCTATCAAAATAAAATATTGATATCTAAAAATAATATTAATATCTTTTTAATATCATATATTAAAAAATAAAGTTTCTTCACATCATCTTCATAACTATATAATACAATAATCATTGTCAGATGAAGATGAACATCAAAAGGAGGAAACATATGTTTAAATCAAAATATTTCAAGCTTATAGGAAGTTCTGTGGTACTAACTTTGACTCTTGCAGCCTGCAGCAATTCTGTAAAAAATACTCAAACGCCTGCGGCAGCACCTGAGCAAAATAAAGCTGAGACTAAGGTAGAACAAAAATCTCCATCTTATATATACACAGCCAATGAAAGTGGAAGCATATCTAAAATAGATGCTGCTACAAATAAAGTAGTTGAGACCTTTAAGGATGAAGGCTCTCCACATAACGTTCAAGTATCACCAGATGGCAAGGTGTTTGCTTATACATCAGCAGTTAAAATGGAAAAAGGGCAAACAGACCATGGTTCCATGAGTATGAATGGATCAGCAATATTTTATGATGTAGAAACAGGAAAGCAAATTAAAAAAGTTGAAGTAGGCAAGCATCCAGCTCATATAGTATTTACTGAAGACGGAAATTATGCTGTGGTAACAAATAATGAAGATAATAATGTATCTATAATAGATGCAAAAACTTATAAATTAATAAATAACGTAAAAGTTGGAAAAGGTCCTCATGGTTTTAGAATTTCTGCTGATAGTATGTTTGCTTATGTAGCAAATATGGGAGAAGATACAGTAAGTGTTGTTGATATTGCAAATAGCAAAGAAATTAAGAAAATAAAGGTTGGAAAAACACCTGTAACCACAGCGATAACTAAAGATGGTAAGACTTTAGTTGCAACAGTAAATGCTGAAAATTACTTAGCTATAGTAGACCTAGCTACGGATAAAATTGAAAAGGTAGCGGTAGGGGTAGGACCAGCTCAAGTATATCTATCTAATGATAACAAATATGCCTTTGTTGCAAACCAAGGAACAGAGAAAAATCCTTCTAACACTGTTTCAAAAGTTGACTTAACTACAAAGCAGGTTGTAGCTACAATAGAAACAGGCAAGGGAGCTCATGGAGTAGTAGTAAGTCCAGATAACAAGTTTGTATATGTAACTAATATGTATGAAGCAACAGTTAGTGTAATAGACAATGAAACAAATAAAGTAATTGCAACAATACCAGTAGATGAAGAGCCAAATGGTATAAGCTTCAAAAAGTAATATATAACTAACAATATTAATGACTATATTTCTAAGGTTAATTTTAATCTAGAAATATAGTCATTATTTTTTTCTTGCTTTAACATCATATTTTCTTCATATTTTATTGATATAGTAAAGTGTGGTTACTCATATTAATAAAAGAACTAGTGGAGGATTTTAATGAAAATATTAAAGCTAAAAATATTAGATAAAATAGTTATTATAGTACTTCTAATATTAAGTATCTTACCTACAGGAATTGTGATGCTCGCGAAGTCAAATAAGGGAAATAGTAATATAGTTATTAAGGTAGACAATAAAGTTGCGAAGAATATTCCATTAAACACAACAAGTAAAAGTAAAACTTATGAATTTGAGTTTAATGGAAATATAGGTTATCTTGAAGTTAAAGATGGAAAGGTAAGAATGCTTGAAATGGATAAGGAAATATGTCCAAATGCTATTTGCTCAGATACAGGTTGGATAGATAAAGGCTACCAGAGCATAGTATGCCTTCCTAATAATATTATTGTCACAATTGAGGGAAGTAAAGATGATGTTATAGATGCACAAACATAGTAAGAGCCTACCTGTAATTTTATCAGGTAGGTTTTTATCATCTTTTTTTATTTAAATATATCTTTCATAATTCCTCCACAATTTAAAGTTATTATATATACATAGAAACGAACTAAATAAAAATCAAATAAAAAAGGGAGAGATTCTAAATGAAGAAAAAAGTTTTAGTAATGATGACAACAGCTATATTAACTATAGGAGCAGTAACTGCCGTATATGCAAAGGAAAATAATACTCAAAACAACTTTGGTTTTGGCAGAGGGATGATGTATCAAAACAATATAAACTCAAATGGAACTTATAACCAAATGATTGACTTAATGAAAAACAATGGATTCGAAGATGCTGCTAAAGCTATGGAAAATAGGGATTTTGATTCTATGAACAACTTTATGAATAATATTACAGATGAGCAATATAATCAAATGACAGATATTATGAAAAATAATGGTTACGAAGGCATGGCTAAAATGATGGGTTCAGTAAGCAGACAAGAAATGGTTGATATACACAATTCCATGATGGGAAGATAACTTCCTGCAAAGAAGAACTAGCATAGCAGTCTAGTTCTTCTTTGCTATAAAGAATAATAGAGGAGGAAAAAACTATGCCACAAAATAATAGTTTATATGGCAAGAATAAAAATACAATATATATTTATCTTTCTATGTTTTTTACTGCAATGTCTCTTTTTATATATGAGACGCTGCTAACTAGATTATTCTCAGCAATATTAAGTTACAGCTTAGTTTTTATAGTAGTATCCTTTGCAATTCTTGGAGGTGGTATTGGAGCCATAATAAGCTATAAATTATCTAAGAAACAGAAAAGCATGGAAAAAATACTGGCATGGACTTCTGTACTTTTACCTGTAAGCTTTATTTTATCTATAGCCTTAATGTACTTCCTGCCCTTTACCCCTACCTTTTTGTTATACATCCCTGCTGCTCTTTTTCCGTTTATTTTGGGAGGTATAATAACCTCAATTATATTTAAAGAAAGAACAGACAGCAGCAATAAACTTTATTTAATGGATTTACTAGGCGCTGGACTCGGAAGTCTTCTTATCATTAAACTCATGAACTCTTTTGGATTCTTAGGAAGTGTTATTATAGTTACTGCATTTGGAATTGTTTCAGCCATAGGGATTAGTCTGTATTATAGAATAATAAAGACTACTATTATATCCTCAATTGGTTTCATAGTAATGAGTATACTGCTTATAAGGGGAAATTTAATAGATATTGTAGGAAAGAATTTTAGCTCTTATTATACAAGCCCTGTTACAGTAATAGGAAGTTATAAAAACTCAAAGAATCCTGCTGAAATTGTATTTTCAAAATGGGATGCTATATCGAAGACAGATGTAATTGATATTAAAAGTGATAATGAAAAGCTTATAGTTACCGATGGCGGTGCAGCTGCTCCAATTGTAAAGTTTAATGGGAACTTAGATTCAGTTAAAGAATTAAAATCAGAAGTTAATTATATTCCTTTCTCCTTTGGGAAGAATGAAAAATCACTTGTTATTGGTTCAGGCGGAGGAAAAGACGTTCTTTTTGCACTGCTTGGAGGAAATATAAAAATTGATGCAGTGGAAATAAATCCTTCTACTATAGCAGCTGTAAATGAGTTTAAAGAATTCAGCGGTAACATATATAACTATCCAGGAGTTAATTTGTATAACCAGGATGGAAGATATTTTATAGAAAACAGCAAGGATAAGTACGATAATATATATCTATCTATGGTAATGACAAATTCCGTGGAAAACACTATGTATTCTTTAGCTGAATATTATATATTTACAGAAGAAGCATTAAATCAGTATTTAAACCACTTATCAGAAGATGGCAAGCTAACCTTTATGGTTCATGACTCAAAGGATCTTATAAAGGTAGTGAATACAGGTATTAAAGTATTATTAGACAAAGGAATAAAACAAAAGGATGTTACAAACTATTTTACTATAATAAATGGAGTTACAAAAACAGAAAGTGAAGTTCATGGAAGTGGAATAGCTATGCCATTAGTTATATTTAGAAATAAGCCTTTTACTCAAGAGGATATTAATTCAATAGTGAATACTGCAAGTATACAAAATAGAGACATGATTCACTTTCCTGGAAATGAAATAGAGCCATATAAATCTTTAAAAACTGAAAAAATGACTTATGAGCAGCTTATAGACAACATAAGCTTTAATTCCAAGCCAATTGCTGATAATAGTCCATTTTTCTATAATAATTCTAAATTTATTCCTGTGGAAATGATTTTCATATTAGCTTTAATCTTAACTATAGTATTAGTAGTTAAGAAGAAATTTTTAACTACGGTTGAATATAAAAAGACATCATTGTATTTTGCATCTTTAGGAGTGGCTTATATGCTGGTTGAAATTCCTCTTATACAGAAGATGGTGTTATACTTTGGAAGTTCTTCTATAGCCTTTAGTTTTATAGTATTCAGCTTGCTTATTTCAAGTGGCATAGGAAGCCTTATTAGTGGAAATAGAATAGTTGAAAAATATGTTTCAAAATCACCTTATTATATTCTAGCTGCCGGAATTATGATTTTAGTAAATCAGATGGGGTTAAGCTCTATTTTAAATCTTACAAAAGATTGGCAAACAACGTATAAATTTATAGTTGTATTTTTGGATTTATTACCTATGGGACTTCTTATGGGAATGGCTTTTCCTTCAGGACTTAAAAAACTTGGCAGCCTCAAAGGGGAAGAGGGTATAGTTCCTCTTATGATTGGGATAAACGGTATTTTCTCTGTGTTAGGTTCAACTTTAGCTGTTATTATATCCATGAAGCTTGGGTTTAGCATAACTATATATATTGGTGCAGCTATTTATATTACATTATTTATATTTAATCCATTGGCTATTCTTTCTAAGAGTAAGTGAAAATAAAAGCTAATTTAACTTAGGAGGCTTTAGTGATTTAAGCCTCCTAAGCATTATACAAAAGCTTTTCTATTACAACATACTTACACTTTGTTTCATAATTTCTACATATAGAATTGATATAATCTAATTAGGTACATAAGCGTGATTTAATGCTAAAAGTAATTTGGAGGGTACTGATTTATGAAGTATCGTATAGAGGTTATTTTATTTATCTCAATGATATCAACAGGTTTTATATATGGAGTAGCTTATCATTTTATGATTATGCCTTTATTTGGTGGAATAGCACTTCACTGCATTTCCACGGGGATACTATTCCAAGCTGTAAATTATCTTATAGTGCTGTTTTTCTACAAAAAATATGCTGCCTTGAAACAAACAAATAAATTATTGCATACAAACTTGGAAACCGATAAGCTGACCGAACTTTATAATAGAAGAGCATTTGACAATCACATTAAGTCATTAGAAGAACATAAAAAGTTTTCAATAATATTTATAGATATAGATAATTTTAGAGATTTTAATAATAAATATGGACATCAAACAGGGGATATTGTACTCAAAGATGTAAGCACAGTAATTAAGTCTACAGTTGATAGTGAAGGTGATGTTTATAGATATGGAGGTGAAGAGATAGTAGTATTACTAAAGGATTGCTCCAAAGATAAGGCAGAGAAAATAGCTGAGAATATCAGAATAGGAATGAATAAATTACATACTAACTCATTTTTAAGAATAACACTATCATTAGGAGTAGCATGTCATCCAGAAGACGGATGTGATGTTTATGAAACGATAAAAGCATCTGATAGTGCATTGCTGCAGGCTAAGTCTAAAGGAAAAAATTGTGTTGTAGCTTGTTAAAAACAAAGAAGAACTAGCATATTTATTCTAGTTCTTCTTTGTTTTGGTTGTCTATTTTTAAAAAAGCGTCCACAACTAATCCATCAAATTGTATGTTTTTAAACTTTATTAACTCAGAAATAGCTATATCTTGAGAAAGCCCTTTTCTATAAGGCCTATCGGAAACCATAGCATCGTAAGAATCCGCAACTGCTATTATTCTAGCTTCTAAAGGTGTTTCATAACCTTTTATTCCTAATGGGTATCCACAACCATCAAATCTTTCATGATGATGAAGTATAAAGGGGACAGCATTTTTAAGAAAGTCTATATCTTTTAAAATGTTCACACCTATAGAAGGATGCTCTTTAATCTTTTCATATTCATACTCATTAAGCCTGCCTGTCTTATGTAATATATCATCAGATATTCCTATCTTGCCAATATCATGTAACAAAGCTGCTATTTCCAACGTATCTAATTTATCCTTATTTAAGCCTAGCTCCTTACCAATATCTAATGAAAGACGTGCTACACGTTCAGAATGACCAGCAGTGTAGGGATCTCTTGCATCAATAGAGTTAGATAGAGCAATTATAGTATGTTTATAAGATTCATTAAGTTTTGAATATGCTAATTCAGTCTCCAATTTACTTACTACTAAATCCTGATTTTGCTTTATTAAGGTTTTTGAGCTATTATTTATAACTCTTATTAAAAGAAAATACAGTAATATTAATCCTAAAAATATGCTTAAAGAAATAATGATTGTTAATTCTTTAATATGAAATTTTATATCACTGTAGGATTTTACTACTTCATATGTAGCCACAGTTTTATTATTGTAATTGATGGGCAAATAAAATTTAATAACTTTACCACTATCATTAGTTATTATGTAGGTTATGTTATTTTTTAAGGCTTTTTCTAAACTATTATTATCAATATTAGTCTTTTTATCATTAGAAGAATAAATAAGCCTTTTTTCTCTATTCCATATCCGAACATAAGAAATAGTACCGTCACCTATAAGAGGCTGTAACTTATTATCTAAAAAGTTACTTTTTTGCTCTGATATATAGGTTTGAAAATCTTCAACATTTAGTTCAGGTTCAACTATATAATGTAAAGTTAAATGAATCATTTTTTGTTCAGAAGATATCTTGTCCTTTTTTACATGAAAACTTATAAATGCTATTAACATGATGGCAGTAATAAAACATGCTATAAAGCTGTAAGCTATAAAGTTTTTGGTTAAATAATGTACTTTCTTCATAGTCTATATTTTACCTCGTATCTAAATTCAGCATCTCACTACTAATAATAGGAAATTATTATGTAGATAGTATGAAGAAAACTGTTAGTTTTAAATAGATGTTAAAAACAACTTTCATAATGTGCTTTTATAATTTCTTAATTGCTAATATTTGAGTGTAAAAATGTAAAAACTACTTTTATCAAGAATGAAAGTAGGGATGAGAATTGAAAACCAAAAATAAGTGGATAACTGTCTTAATAATTTCTGTTTTCCTACTAGTTGGATACAGTGTATTGGCCATAACAAGAATAAGAGCAGGAGTAAATTTTCAAAATACTATTAAAGGAAGTATTTCAAGTACTAACGAAGAAAATAAGCTTCCAATTCCACCTATACTTGAGGATTTAAACCCTGGAGACAACATAGCGGATTTCAGATTAAATGTTCAAAAATCATCTAAGGAATTTATTAAGGGGAAATCTTCAGAGACTTATGGGTACAATAGTGATTTTTTAGGACCAGTTATTAGAGTTAAAAGAGGTGACCAGGTAAATGTATCAGTTTCAAATTCTTTAGATGAAGCAACTACACTACATTGGCATGGTTTAGAACTTCCTGGAAGAGTAGATGGCAATGTGCAGCAGTCTTTTATGCCCAGCGAGACTTATAATGCAACTTTTGTTATAGATCAGCCAGCTGCAACACTTTGGTATCATCCTCATTTATTACATAAAACAGGTGAACAAGTATATAAAGGGTTAGCTGGGTTATTTCTTATAGAGGATGATGTGTCAAATAATTTAGATATTCCTAAAAAATATGGAGAGAACGATATTCCAATAGTTGTTCAAGATAGGAGATTTTCAAGTGATGGAAGCTTAGTTTATGCAAATAGTATGGCTGATATGATGAATGGTATGATAGGTGATGTAGTTCTTATCAATGGAGCTATAAATCCTACCTTAGATGTGAAAACTGAAAAAGTAAGATTAAGATTACTTAATGGATCAAATGCAAGAGTTTATCAGTTTAGCTTTAGTGATAACAACAAGTTTTATCAAATTGCTACTGATGGAGGATTTTTAGAAGCACCAGTTGAAACGAATGAACTTATTTTAGCACCTGCAGAAAGAGCAGAAATTATAGTAGATTTTTCAAAATATAAAGTAGGAGATAAAATTACCCTTAAGAGTAATAATGCTAATCTTATGAATTTCAAGGTTACTGAAAGTAGCAATGATACGAGTATACTACCCAAGCAATTAACAAAGATAAGTAAAATTCCAACTGAAAGTGCAACTGTCACTAGAACCTTCTCTTTTCAAGGAATGGGAAGAGGTGTAAATATTAATGGAAAACAAATGAATATGGATAGAATTGATGAAAGAGTAAGATATGGAGCTACAGAAATCTGGCAAATAAAAAATGACACTATGCATATGATGCACCCGTTTCATGCTCATGGAGTTCAGTTTTTAATTTTAGATAGAAACGGTAAAAAGCCACCTGCTAATGAACAAGGGTTTAAAGATACAATAGCTGTTGCTCCAGGAGAAACAGTAAAGGCTATTACTACTTTTAGATATAAGGGCATTTTTATGTATCACTGCCATATACTTGAGCACGAAGATTTAGGAATGATGGGGCAGTTTTTAGTTGAATAGTATAACGATATTCTTATTATAGAAAGGATGATATAAATTATGATGGGATATAGATATGGACGTGGATATGACATGATGTCATGGGGAGGTTTGTTTTGGCTTATTCCTTTAGTTCTTATTATTATAATTGCTATAGCAGCATACAAAATAACTACCAGTGGAAAAAGAAATTCAAATATAACAATTAACGATAATTCAATTGAAATATTGAAACAGAGATACGCAAGGGGAGAAATTGATGAAGAGCAATATAGAAAAATGAGGGATACTATAGAAAGTAAATAAAATAGTAAAGAGAAGATTGGTTTGGGAGAAACTAATCTTCTCTTTACTATGAAGTAAATGTTTATCAAACTGAGGTCTACATAAGGTTGTATTATAACTTAACAACCTTATACACATATATTATCACCAAATTGTGTAGGAAATATGAAAAAGACTATTTTGAAATAATAATTTTTTACATAACTTCTCTACTTGGAAGTTCAACAGTAAATATAGTCCCTTCATTTACCTTGCTTTCTACATATATTTTTCCGCCATGTGCTTCAACAAAAGCCTTTGTAATAGTAAGACCTATACCAGAACCGCCAGTATTTTTATTTCTCGACAAGTCACTTCTGTAAAAACGTTCAAATATAAAGGGCAGATCTTTCTCAGGTATTCCTATACCGTTATCTATAACTTTGATAACTATATTTTGTCTTTTCTTTTCTAGTATGACATGTACTTTTCCATTTGGGTTTAAATATTTATAAGAATTTGAAAGCAAATTATTCATTATTTGTTTGAATTTATCTTTATCTACCATTGAAGTTATTTCAGGGGTTATGCTGCTAGTTAACTCATAATTTTCTTTAATATAAAGAGGCTTAAAAGTATCTATAATTTTTTCTAATTCCTCTGATAGGTTAACCTTGCTTTTATTTAAATTTAGATTAGTCTGCTCAAGCTTTGCTAAGTTACGAAGATTGTCTACCATTTTTGTTAGTCTTTCAATTTCTTCATAAAAAGCTTCAAACCTTTCAGTAGTTGGTTCCCAGATACCATCCATAAAAGCTTCAATGTGAGTCTTAAGGGTAGTAAGCGGAGTTCTAAGTTCATGAGCCATGTCAGAAGTTAATCTTTTTCTGAGCATCTCTTGAGTTTTTAAAGTTTCTGCTAAATAGTTAATGGAATTTGATAGCTCATCTATTTCTTTAGTATTTGTATTTACGTTAGCTCTTACTTCTAGGTCTCCAGTTCTCATTTTATTTGCCGTATCTGTAATTTCAACAAGAGGTTTTGAAAGTTGTTTAGAGATAATTACACTGATAGCAAATCCGAAAGCCAATGCTGCAATAGCTGAAAGTATAAAGGAATGATTTAAGGTGCTTATAAATGTAACTGATGCAGAAGATAAATAAGAGGTTCCGAAGTATCCAATGATTATAGTACCTATATTTTCATTATTTACAATTAAAGGATGTTTTTCCTCATTATATTCACCTATATTCATTTCAGAAAAATTATGCATCATACCTCTCATCATATTTTCCATCATGGGGTTATGCTGCAAATGAGAATTTCCTGAAGTATATATTGTATTGTTGTTTAAATCTTTAACTTCAATATACATTTCCTGAAGCTGAGCATATCTTTGTATTTCATCAGTATCAATATCTGTCGGATTTTTTTTATTACTATATACATCATCTATTATTTTTACAGCATTATTTACTTTTGTCTTATGTTCATCTACTAAGTAATCTTTAAACTTTTTTCCTACCGTATAATTTGATATAAGGCTTGCCAAAATGATTGAGCCTAAAACAGCAATGAGAAAACCTAAAGACAGCTTTTTCATTAAGGATGCTTTCATTATTTCCCTCCATTTCATTTTTCTAATCTAGCCTAGATAAACAGCTTAGCTCGGGATAAACTTATATCCCATTCCATAAACAGTTGTTATATATATTGGGTCTTTAGGATTATCTTCTACCTTTTGGCGAATGTTTTTTATATAAGTGTCTACAGTTCTATCAAAGCCCTCATAATCCATTCCAAAAGCCTTTTCTACAAGTTGATCTCTTGAAAACACTTGACCAGGGTTAGTTAAGAGTATTGTTAAAACCTTAAACTCATTTGTTGTTAAGCCTACAGCTTTACCTTGTTTTTTTACTATCATTTTTTTCACATCAACTTCTAAATCTCCGTGATTAAAGGTTAGAATGTCTGCCATAGGGGTAACATCTCTGTAGGCTCTTCTTAAGAGAGCCCTAACTCTTACTACAAGTTCTCGTGCACTAAAAGGCTTAGTTAAATAGTCATCTGCTCCAATAGATATTCCTTCTATTCTTTCATCTTCCTCGGCTTTTGCAGTAAGCATAATGATAGGTACACTGGAAGTGGTTCTTATCTTACTGCACACTTCTTCACCAGTTATTTTAGGCATCATTAAATCTAAAACTATAAGATGAATATTTTCATTATTAAATATATTTAAAGCTTCTTCGCCGTCCTTAGCTGTAACTACTTCAAAACCTTCCTTTTCAAGATATGCTTTAACCACATCTACGATCTTTTGTTCATCATCAACAACTAGTATTTTAAATTCATTACTCATCATATCACCTCTAACTACAAATATTGTGATTTTATTATAGTTTATACTTATTAAAAAAACTAGGGAGCTAGCTCTCTAGTTTTTTTGTGAAAGAATTGTTCTTCTTCTTATATATTCTTCTTCGCTAATTTCACCTCTAGCAAATCTTTCATTAAGTATTCTCATATTATCCTCGGATTTATTAGTATAGCTTTTAAATAGTTTCACAGCCAGAACTACTAAACCTATGAATACTAGTAATCTAAATCCCATAGCTAAGAACATCCAGGTATAACTTAGAGGACCTGCAGAACCAAAACCGTATCCTCCAAAACCACCACAAAACATAATTTAATTCCTCCTTTTAGTCGGAAGCACAGAGCAGTTTGAAACCACTCGCTCTCCTCATTTGATTAAATCGAATATCTCTTATGTAACTAATTATATAGAGAAACTATGGAGGAATTATGAAGAAGTTAATATTTTATGAACCTTATTAAAATCTATTTTTCTTCATATTGTCTTTATATTAATATTATAGAATTTGAACATAAGATATTTGATTTTAAAATTATCTATTATGCAGGAGGAACATTTATGAATTGTCACGGAAACAACAAGGAAAATCACAAAGGTCATAATCATAGTCCATTAAAGCATATGCTTCATATGATTCTCTGCTGTGGACTACCTATAGTTATTGTAGGGTTTCTACCATTAATATCAAGAATAAGTCCAAACGCTGGAAGCTTTGTGTCAAAGATAGTACCATTTCTATGCCCGATAATGATGATTGGAATGATACCAATGATGTTTGGTGGCAATAAAAAATCAAGTTGTTGTGAAAATAAAGATGAAACTAAAGCACTTGAGCTAAATAAACCTGTTGAATAGCTAATCCATAATGTACAAAAGATTCCTGTAATCCCTTAAATATAGCTATATTTAATAAGCCTGTCAGCTTCTATTAAGGAAGCGACAGGCTTTAATTAATTTTATATTCTTGATTTCTTATACTTTAAAATATTCAACCATAGAATTTAGAGTTTCTGTCATGCTGGCAAGAGTTTCAGATGTTGAAGTAATCTCTTCTGTAACAGCTATTTGTTCCTCAATATTAGAGTTTATCTCTTGGGATACCGTAGACAACAATTGAACATTATTTACTATATTGTTCATATTTTGTGATATATTCCCCGTTGATAAAGCTTGGTTGCTTACTTGGGTAAATATTTTTTCAAAGCTGCTAACTAAAGTGTTCATATTTTCTATTATTAAATTAATTTGACTTTCTGCATCATTTGCTACTGTAGTACCTTCTTTAACTTTAGACTCTGTGATCAATATATTTTTTACGGCAATATCTGTTTTAGATTTTACTTCAGAAATCATATTTTCTATACTGTTTGCTGCAGATGCACTTTCTTCTGCAAGCTTTTTTACCTGTTCAGCAACTACAGAGAATCCCTTACCTTGCTCGCCAGCTCTAGCAGCTTCAATAGCAGCATTTAGAGCTAACATATTAGTTTGCTTAGCAATATTACTAATCATGGAAGTTATATCACCTATTTTATTTGATAATGTATATAAATCGCTTATTGTACTTTTAACTTCCTTTGTTGCATTTTCAATATGGTTTATTGCTGAAACTGTTATATCAACAGATTGTTTACCTTTATTAGCATGCTCTCTAAAGGTAAGTGAATTATTCTTAGCTTCTTCTGTAAGATTGGAAACCTTACTTGAGCTTAGAGTTATAGCTTCAAGATTGGTATTTACATCTTCCACGGAGGTGGCAATATCTTGCATATTGTCTGAAACATTTATAATTTTTGTACCTATTTCGTTTGTTGAACTACTTACACTTTCTAGAGCAGATGCAAGCTGATCACTACCGATATTAACCTCTAAAGATGTTGCTTTAATTTTAGCAACAATTCCTTTAAGTCTTATGCCCGTGGTATTTAATGCATTTGTCAGTATTCCTAGCTCATCTTTTGATTTTAATATGAGACTATCAGTTAAATCACCATTCGCTAAGTTTTTAGCAAAAGATATACTCTTCTGAAGTGGCTTAATGATAGAAGAAGATATAATAACTGTTAAGATTATGCTTAAGACTAAAGCAATAATACTAATTAAAATAACGAACTTAGTTATATCAGTATAGATTTTCATGCTATCATTATGCTTTTGTTCAGATACTTCAATGCTGCTTTCGGCAATATTAACTATTTCATTTTCTATATTTTTAAATAAATTAGCATTATTATTTGAAAGAGCCAATGCTTCATCATTTTGATTGTTCATACTTTTTTCTATAAGTTCTTGCTGTTTTTTTCTAACAGTATTAACATTTTGAATTAATGAATCTATTTTATCCTTGTTACTGGAATGAGGAAGCTCTTTATACATATTAAGATTTTTAATAATCCCTTCATCGTAAGCCTCATCAATATGCATTACATGCTCTTTTTTCTCTTCTAAGGTTGAAGCTAAAAGCACATTTTTTTCAGCTCTTTGTACTCTAGCAACATTAAACTGGGCATCTTTTATGTAGTTAACAGCATTTACCTGTTTGTACATATCTTCTACATTATGATTTATTTCACCTATTTCGTATAATCCTAAGGTTGCTAATAGAGCCATTAGAAGTAATGGAGCTCCAAAACCAAGGAATAATTTTTTTCGAATAGTAAACTTCATATATAATTCCTCCAATATTAAATATAATTATCCACACTTTTGATTATAATAAATTATTATTAGCTTGTCTAATTTCTGGCTCACCTGAACTATTTCGTCGCTTTGTTTAAGATTATTTTCTAGAATTAGACTTTCAAGCTTTTGTCTTAACGAATCAATTTTTTCATGTAAACTGGTATCATAGTTAGATTTCACCCCATATTCCTCCCTATGTAGATACATTATTTTATGAAATTTCTTAATAAAATAAAAGTGTACATATAAATTGTGGAGGAAATGTGGAGAAATAGCATCCTAAATACATTTATGTATAAAAATAAACTCATGTTTATAAGAAACAGGTATTCTAGACCTGTTTCTTATAAAGTAGTTTTTTATGAAGTAATCTTAAGAATATAATGCTTAAGATTATTAAGATAACAATTAATAAAGCAGAATGATAGAAAAATTCTTGAGGTAATATATTTATGATTGGATCTATTTCAGGGTCAAACTGCCAATAATCATTTCTAAAAAATATTTTATGAAATATTACAAAAGCTTTATCAAAATTAATAATTAAGGCAGCTGATAGGGTTGCTGGAAGCAATACCAGCATTAAAGAAGTCTGTCTAATGAAGTTGAAATTTCTACGTTTGATATTAAGTGTTAAACCTATAGCACTAATTATGAAAAGCATATCTATAGAAGTAAAAATTCTCTTAACATCTTTAAAATGAATTTGTCCATACTTTGAATAAGGTATAGAGGGTAGCTTAAATTCTTGTTGAATTGGGCTTAATAAGTAGTTAATAACATAATTATAATTTTCTACTATTTCACTTCTGCTAAAGCCTGATTGTTTTTCAATGTTTAGATATTGGATATCAAAATAATATAAAGGCTTGAACATTAATGTTAACTTTACTGATACTAAAATTATTGATAAGGATAAAGCTAGAGCAAGTAATATTTGAAGTATCTTATGCTCTTTTCTGGTATTTCCATTAATGGCATACACATAATTAGGGTGATTCATTTTTTAACCTCCGATAGATATATTTTGGTCTATAGCAACTATTATAAAGAAGATTTATGAAGACCGTATGAAGTAATTATAGTAAAGCTATTGCAACATAGGAATTAACTATAAATCTTTTTTGCAAAAAGTATTTCTCCATAATTGCTTCACAATTTGGGGTTATATTTTTATTAAAGAAAGCAGGGAGGAGATCAAAATGAAAAGAAATGCATTGAAATTTAAAGAGGACAATATCCTTTGTTATAGATGTGTTATAAATGCATCAAAAGCAATCAGTCATATACCAACTGTCGAAGAATTTAGTATTGATATTAATACAAAGGTAATTGAAGTTATATATAAGAATAATAGAATATCAAAAGAAGAGATACGTGATATTATTAATGATTCTATAACTAGTGGAAAGGTGAGAATAATATTAAATTAAAAAATAAAATTTAAGATAGAAATAGAAGGAGTGTTATGTAATGGAATTTATACTAAATAACTGGATATATATTTTATTTGCTGGTTTAATGGTGTTTATGATGGTTAAAGGAGGCGGATGCTGCGGAGGACATTCTCATGAGGCTCACTCAACCAGTGGACATTCTCACGGGGGAGGATGCTGCAGCGGAGGCTCTGAGCACAATCATAATGGTGAATATAGTCAGCAAACAAACCAATTGAATGCTGTGAAAGACCCAATATGCGGCATGACAGTAAATCCTGATACTGCGATAAAACAAACAATTAATGGGCAAACCTATTACTTCTGCAGTGAGTACTGTAGAAAAGAGTTTATAAGAAAACATAGTATAAGTGTTTGAGGAGTTCATCACACAAAGCTCATAAAATACATAGTATAATATAAAATGTATTTTTAGGAGGTAGCAATGAATTATCCTTATGAACGATTTCCTTATTATTGCTGGTATAATTCTATGTCTAATTTTGATGATGATATAACTGAAAGAACTGAGCCATTAGAAAGACTATCAGAAACCTCAATCAATTGTCTAAAAATCGGAGACATAGCACCTGATTTTAGTCTAGAAGGTGTTTTAGCTGGAGAGAGAATTAAGATAAATTTTAATGAGCAAAAGGGAAGATGGGCAGTAGTATTTTTCTATGCATCTGATTTTACTTTTGTTTGACCTACAGAGCTTGCAGCAGTTGCTGAAAAAATTAATGAATTTAAGGCATTAAATACAGCGATATTTGGAATAAGCACTGATAGTATATATTCACACAAGGTATTTACACAAGTTTCGCCATCAGGAAGAAAAGTTAATTTTCCTCTTTTATCAGATAGACCTCAGGAAATATCTAAAAAGTATGGTGTTTTAAATGAAAAAGAGGGATTCACTTATAGAGCTACTTTTATAGTAGACCCAGAAGGCATTATTCAAGCCATATTTATAAATCCACAATCTGTAGGTAGAAATATTAATGAGATTATAAGAATTATTCAAGCGCTTCAGTATAGTAAAAAGACTAATCTAGCAATTCCAGCAAACTGGCAAAGTGGTCAGCCAGGAATAGAAAGAGATTGGAATATGGTTGGAAAATACTAAAATATACTTAAAAAGTAATATAGCTTATATATCCTATAAACTAATTATGTAAGATAGAAAGTTTATCAGGATATATAAGCTGTTTTTAATATGAACTTAGAGCCCTTTGAAATGCTTGAAGATGATTTTGGGAAGCATTTCGCAGCCTTGTGAAAACTGTCTTTACATCACTTGGAATGTCCTGTTTTAGGAATCTTTCGTACATAGCGATGTTTTCAATTTCGCCTTTAACTCCATTTTCAAGACTCTCTTTTATACTAGTTGGTGTTTTAATGTAGTTCTTTGAATTATCTTCAGGAAGAGCAACATTGTACTTGGTAAACAGCGGAGTTAAGGCGTTAATGTGAGTTACTTCCGCACTAATAATATTAATAAATGGTCGCTGCTGACCAAACTTTTCTACTACTAGTGAGTATTTTGCCTTTGCGAGATATTCATCTTGAATTGCATAAGTTAGCATGTCAGCTAGGGTTAGATCTGTATCTGCTTTTGCAGCTTCTGCACCTATAAGATTGCTAGTTGTAGAAGGTACAAATTTGCTTAAATTTGTTAGAGTTTTTGCCTCAACTGTGTAAAAATTCATTTCAGTCATAAAACTACTAAGCACAAATACTGTTACAAAAGTAATAAAACCAAATTTTCTTTTCATAGCTTTTCTCCTTTTTATATGTAAATTTAATAACATTATTAGTATGCTGCAAATTAAAACTTGAATGTATGGTAAATATTAAACTAAAAATAAAAAACTACGACAATGAAAGAGAAAAAATTTCATTGTCGTAGTTTTTTATTTTTAAATTATTTCTTTAATTAGTGTTTCCAGGACATAAGACCTCTGTTAAGATGATAAATTTGAGTAAAATTGTTATTAACAAGTGATTTTACTGCAGATGGACTTCTTCCACCTGATGTACAGTGTACAAGAATAGGGGTATCTTTATATTTTTCTAATTCTTTAATTCTTGTAGATAGCTGCTGAACGGGTATGTTCTTAGCTTTAGGTATATGACCCGACTCAAATTCACCTTTGGTTCTTACATCAAGAATAATCATATTTTTATTTTCATTTATTAATTTATAAGCTTCATCAGCATTGACATTCTTGACATTTTTATTATTAAACATGAAAAATCTTTTTCTAAGCATTGTGAAGACAATAAAAGCAAGTAAATGTGATGAATTTGTGAAATTATTTTTTAAAGATTTATTTGGTACTAAGTAAAGTTGCTATATGGAATATTTAAAATAAATAAGGAATAGAATATTATGTATTTATTTTTAGGAGGCAAATATGCCAGGTGATATTTCAAAGCATACAAAATATATTGTTAACTTACCTTATCCAGAACCAAGGATCGAAAGACCAAATGTACAGTATGCAAATATTCTTCTAAAGGATTACTCAGGAGATGTAAGTGAGTTTACAGCAATTAACTTATATGTATATCAGCATTTTGTAAGTGATGGTGAATATGAGGACTACGCAGAGCTTGTTGGTGGAGTATCTATGGCTGAAATGAAGCATCTAGAACTTTTAGGAGAGACTATTAAGCTATTAGGAATTAAACCAATATATATTGATAATGCTTGCCCTCCTGGGAGGCTTTGGACTCCTAGATATGTTAACTTTACTACGTTTATAACAGAAATGATAATGGAAGATATTCAGTCTGAACAGAAGGCTATAGAAAACTACAGGTATCATTTAACATTAATACAAGATAGATATATAAGAGAGCTACTGGAAAGAATAATTCTTGATGAAGAACTACATGTTAAATTATTTAAACAATTATATGAAAAATATAGTAACAGATATTAAAATTAGTAAAAGCACCTGTAAGTATTAAACGACTTGCAGGTGCTTTTATGAAACATATGAAATAATTTAGTGGACATGACAATGATGAATATCTGATTTATGTTTATGAGTATGTGTAAATTTTTCATGGGTATGGATATGAATATGTTCTCCTATAACAGGTTCAGGATGAATATGGTTATGATGGTTATCATCATGACTATGGATATGCTCATGAATTAATAAAATATGGGTATGCTTATGGAAATGCTCTTCTGTTGAAGCAAAATATGCTCCTATAAGCATAACTGCTAAGGCAACAATAAATGATAATGTTGGTACTTCTTTAAAAATTATTAATGATAGTCCAACACCAATAAATGGTGCTATAGCATAATAGGCGCTGGTCTTTGCTGCTCCTAAGTATCTTTGAGCATGAATATATAAGAAAATACTTAATCCATAAGCGAAAAATCCTAATATAAGGGCTGCTATGATATAAGAAGTATTACTAATTTTCTCACCTAATAATAATGAAATTAGCAATGAACCAATTCCAGAACCAAACCCCTTAATAACAACGACTTGTAATGGATCTTTTATAGATAACTTTCTTGTGCAGTTATTCTCAAGTCCCCAGCAGATACATGCTAGCAGTACAAAAATTGAACCAAAAGAAAAAGAAAAACTGCTTGCATCTTCTACAGATAAGATAATACTTGATAAAGTAATTAAGAATATAGCACCCCAGAGTCTTTTGCTGATAGATTCCTTAAAAATTAGTAAAGCGATTAATGATGTCGCTACAATTTCAAAATTATTAAGTAATGACACGTTAGCAGGAGTTGTCATAGTAAGTCCTACCATTAATAAAATAGGGGCTGCAATATCTAATATAACCATGCCGATTGTATAGGGCAGTTCTTGTTTAGTAAGTTTCCCTTCTGCTTTTTCTTTATACTTCTTCCCCTTGGCAAAGCTAACAAAGAACATTCCAATTCCTGCGCCAAGATATAGAAATGAAGCCATGAGTGTAGGAGGAATCTCCTTTAATAATAGTTTTGATATAGGAGAACTAATCGCATATAATCCTGCTGCTAAAACAGCAAAAAATACAGATTTATGTTGTCTAACTTCCACTATATTCACCTCCCAAAAACTATTTAATAAACTTTTCATTCCAGCTTGCATATATATGTCCTCCTTGCTATCCCGTATAGGAGGATATATATATTATAGCACCATTTCGTTGAAATCTAAAAATATAGAAAACTTTTTTATTGCAAATACATTTATAAATGTAATCAATATCACTAAAGTTCATCCTTTGAATATATTATAGTGAACAAGCCTATAAGCTTAAAAAGAGGTGTATCTTTAATGGATATTTGCCAATACACTAAATTTACTCTTGTTGAAGATAAGGTATAGCGAAACTAAATAACAAACTACTAACAGTATTAGACATAGAGTTGTTCTTTGATTATGATTCAAAAAAGGAGGAGAGGATTTATATGAAATGGTTTAATGACATGAAAATTAAAGTTAAGTTAGTGGGTGGGTTTACATTAGTATCTTTGCTTATAGGTATTGTTGCTATAACTGGAATTTCTGATATGTCTAAAATCAATAATAATGCAATTAATATGTATGAAAAAAATTTGATACCCATAAATCAATTAAAAACCATAAATGAGAATTTGTTACAAATTAGGGGTAATATCTTATTGATCCTTGACAAAGATAATAGATATAGGCTTTCAGAGTTACAAGAAGAGATAAATGATTTTAAACTAGAAAATGATCAACTTATGGTAAGCTTTGAGAAAATAAATTTGACATCCGAAGAAGAAAAAATATATGACGAATTTAAAGAAGGAATTAAGAACTATAGAACCTCTAGAGAAGATATAATAAATTTAGTTAAAGAAAATAATTATGAAAAAGCAAAGGAAGCGTTCCCTAAAGTTTCAGATATAAGAAAAGAAATGTCAAGCACTTTAAATAACCTTGTAAAACTATTTATAATTCATGCACAACAAGCAAATGATAATAATCAATCTATTTATTCATCAGCCTTTAAAATGGCAACTATACTTTCTATATGTGTATTAATTATAGCTGTGAGTTTAGGTTTATTTATATCTACAAAAATAAGTAGTCAGCTAAAGAAAGTATTAACTTTTGCAAGGTCACTAGGTAGTGGTGACTTAACTCAAAATATTGATATAGATACTAAAGATGAAATAGGCATATTGGTAAAAGAATTAAATAAAGCAGTAAAAAATACAAGAAGTTTAATTGAGGAATTAACTAATAGTGCAGAAGCAATGGGAGCGTCTAGTGAGGAACTTTCTTCAACTATTGAAGAGATATTATCTAAAATGGAAATAATGAATCAATCGACCAAACAGATATCTAAGGGATCAGAAGAATTAAGTGCTTCTACTCAGGAAATAAATGCATCTATAGAAGAGATCGGTTCTACATCTAGTCAACTTGACAGAAAGTCTAAAGATGCAAGTCATAATGCAAATGAAATTAAAGTACGTGCTGTTGAAGTTAAAGATAAGAGTTCAAAGTCAATAGAGGATACTAATAATCTTTATAAAGACAAGCAGATAAAGATTTTAAAAGCCATAGATGATGGCAAGGTAGTAGAACAGATAAAAATAATGGGTGATACTATAAGTTCTATAGCAGCCCAAACTAATTTGTTATCTCTAAACGCAGCTATAGAAGCTGCCAGGGCAGGAGAACAGGGGAGAGGATTTGCTGTTGTAGCATCAGAGGTGCGAAAACTTGCGGAGCAATCTGCTGCTACAGTAAAACAAATACAAGATATAGTGGATCAAGTTCAACAATCATTTAATAATTTATCAAAAAATGCTCAAGAAGTGCTTGGCTTTATAGAGCAAGATGTTAAGCCAGATTATGATTTTATGATAAAGACTGGAAAACAGTATGAAGAAGACTCTAATTACTTTAGTGAAATATCTAAAGAGATTTCACAGGCAACACGATCTATGGCAGAAGCTATAGATCAAGTTACTAATGCAATACAAACAGTAGCTGCGTCTGCACAAGAATCATCATCTAGTTCTCAGGAAATATTAAGTAGTGTTGATGAAACTACATCAGCAATTGAGCAGATCGCAAAAGCTACACAAGCACAGGCTGAAATGGCAGAGAAACTTACTAGTATGATTCAAAAGTTTAGAGTATAACGCAACATTCATAGATTTATAGATGTTTTATTACTTTAGTATATTGTTATATTGCAGAAAAATTTACTTCTATAAAAAAGATAAATACCAGAAATCCTAGGTGAAAAATCTATCTTGGGATTTCTGGTATTCATATTTATATATTATAATCTTTGCCCATAAAATCTCCAGATATGAATGTGTATCAGAGGGTACGAACGGGGTGAGAGGTCGGTGAGTGAAGCAAACATTCGCCTCCTCGATTGGAATAACTGTGGAGTATCAATAAAGTTGTTGTGTAATTTAAAATGGACTTCTTAAAATAATGTAATTATTTTTGTAGTTTTAATCTAATTTTAATCTTAATTTTAATCCTTTTTAATTTAGGAAATTTAATATACAAATATAAGTTAAGAGATATTGAAACTAAGCTAAAAGGAGGTAAAGATTTTGATTAAAACTGAAAATCTGACTATGACATATAAAAATGGATTTACAGCAGTAAAAAACTTAAGTCTGAATGTTGCAGAAGGAGATATTTTTGGTTTTCTTGGTCCCAATGGGGCAGGAAAAACCACAACTATTAGAATGTTAACGGGATTATTAAAACCAAGTAGTGGAAAAGTTTTTGTTAATGAACTTGATGTTGCTTCAAACGAAAATGAGGTTAAGAAAATAATAGGGGTTGTGCCAGAATCTCATGGTTACTACAATTGGATGACCAGTGTAGAGTACCTTAGCTATTTTGCTGAACTCTTTGGAAAAGATAAATCAAAATATACAAAGCATATTGAATATTTACTAGAAAAAGTAGGATTAAGTGATAAGAAAAAAGTTCCTATAGGTCATTATTCAAGGGGTATGAAGCAACGACTTGGTATTGCTAAATCTCTTATAAATAATCCTAAAATAATTTTTCTTGATGAGCCTACTTTAGGACTTGACCCAATAGGACAGAAGGATATTCAAAATCTTATTTTTGAAATAAATAAAGTAATGAATGTAACAGTATTTATTACATCTCATTTACTTAAAGATATTGAAGTGCTCTGTAATAAAGTTTCAATAGTTCAAAATGGAGAACTTATAGAGCAGGGAAGTATTAAGGAACTTCAGGATAAGTATTCTGAAAATGAAACAATAAAACTTAAAACATCTGATAATATAAAGGTGTATCAGTTTTTAAAAGAAAATAAGATGTTTACTGGATTGGAGTTAAAAGACGATAATATATACATTTATGTCAATAAAGCCTGTAACAATAATTTGTTAAATGAAGCAAAGCATTATATCGTCGAAAAGTTGTTTGTGAATTCTATTGACATCCATGAGATAGGCAAAGTAGAGACAACGATAGAAGATATATTTTTTAAACTTACTGATAAGAAGGTGAGAAATTAATATGAATCTTTCAATTATTAAAAAGGAACTTAGAGAAAACTTTTATGCTATGAAAGGGAACTTATGGTTAATTATTATAGCAATTATATTTAGCATAATGTCTTATAGCTTTGTATCTGTGAAAGAGTTAAGTCTACTTGCTCAAACAGAAGTTATAGTTACAATGGGGAAATTAGTTATAGGATTAGCATTACTTATAACAATAGTTCTTGCTGCAGTAACTTTTTCAAATGAAAAAGAAGAAAGTACTCTTGAAAGTTTGATGCTTACACCTGTACCAAAGATGCAGGTAGCTTTTGCAAAACTAATTGGAGTGCTTTTGATGGGAATATCTGTTTTTGCCATAGCAATTCCATATATATCAACATTAAGCTATGGAACAGGACTTATTGCTAGAGCAGTAATTTTTATTGTTGTTATAGGTAGTATTGTAGCATTTTCTTATGCCAATATTTCTATTACTCTTTCAATTTTATTGGGTTCATCTAAGAGCTCTATAATAACTTCTATAATATTTTTTATACTGACTGGACTGCCGAGCTTATTATCAACTTCAATTAAAAAAGCAGGTTTTGGAGCGGTGATTGAAAAGATTAGTCCATTATCTAATACATTTAACCTTATGAAAGCTGTAATAATTGAAAAACAGGGCTTTGCTGGAATGACTAAGTTCATAATTCCAATATTAATATTTGCAGTTTTGTCCTATATATTTTTAATCTACGGAACAAAGAAAATCGCATTCAAAGGAGGAGAATAGTATGAGGAGGATATATATAGCAATTACAATGTTTTTGATTCTGGCTTTATATCCATTAACAAATGTTTATGCTAAGGATTTAAATACAGATAAATTAAGTATATCCATAACATCTCCTTCTGCGGTTAAAGATTACCCAGGAAAAGAAGAATTAGTTAAAGCAGAAGTGAAAAATAACACGGATAAGCCTATAAAGGATTTACTTGTTTATATAACTATGGCAGATATAAAAAAGAATATGACCGTTAACTTAGAAGATTACAGTGCAGATAAACCTGTAAAGGTAGATATACTTAATCCGGGGGAAACAAAAGTTATAGAACTTCCTATACGGTTTGTATATACCAGTAATTATTATCTTTATACTACAGCGGTTTCTAAAGAATATAATCAAATTATTTCAAGCGATGCTATTCCTATAGAGATTATGGGAAATACAAAAGTTGATAAAAATATGGTGTTGATAATATCTTATGTAGAGCCAATCCTATTAGCATTAGGAACAGTATTTATAATGCTAAAAAAGAAATACACTAAGACAACATAAAATCAAGAATTAAAATATTGTTTATCTGACAGGAGGAAAATATAATGAAAAATATTTTTATAAAAGTAAAGGAATTTTGTAGGAACTATAAAAAAAGGATCATAAAGATTATATCAATCAGTATTGCAGCGGTAATAATTGTGGGGGGATCAATAGCTGGAGTAGTATATTCTAAGGCAAAAGGCAACTTAAAATATACACAAGATCAGCTACAGCAAATTGCTTTAGGTAAGGTGCCTGGTGAGGTTATAAATGTAGAAAAAGAATTGAATTTTGAGGAAGCAGTTTATGAATACGAGTTTAATATTAAAGACAAAGAGAATATGCTTCAGAGAGTAAAGGTGGATTCTAAAAATGGTGTAATATTAAAATTAGACAATGAGAAATCTAAGGGTGAAAATAGAAATGGTCACGATAAAGAGGAAGGTAACCGTGGCGAAGACTAGCAAAATAGTATATATTAGTATTTAGTAGTGAGCTATCAGCTCACTACTTTCTTATGGAGGTGTTAAAGTGAGAGACTTTAATATTTTATTAGTAGAAGATGAAAAACAGATGTCTATGTTTATAGAAATGGAATTAACGCATGAAGGGTATAAGGTAGACACAGCTTACGATGGGAGAGAAGGGCTGAAAAAGGCGGAGAATAATAAATACAATTTAATGCTTTTAGACATAATGATTCCCAATTTAAATGGAATAGAAGTTTGTAAAAGAATAAGACAATTTTCTATGGTACCTATAATAATGTTAACTGCCAAAAGTGATGTGTCCGATAAAGTAATAGGACTGGATGTAGGAGCCAATGATTATCTTACTAAGCCCTTTGCGATAGAGGAGCTTTTAGCTAGAATAAGAGTTTATGAAAGAGATAAGTCTATAATTAATAAGATTGAGGAACTTAAAGTGAAAGATATTCTTATGGACAACAAAACTCATCAAGTATGGAGAAATGGAAAAGAAATAGAACTTACAAAAAAAGAATATGACATTTTGGAAATGCTTATCAGGAATAAAAATATAGTTCTTTCAAGGGAACAGCTTATTGAGAATATATGGGGATATGATTATGTAGGTGACACTAATGTGGTGGATGTATTTATAAGATATTTACGAAGTAAAATTGATGAAGGATTTGATGAAAAGCTTATTACTACTATAAGAGGAGTAGGATATGTAATTAAGGGTGATTGATGATGAATTTTAAAATTATTAAAAATGCTAAAATTTCGGTGAAGCTTACAATAATATATGCGTTTATGTTTTCGTTACTCCTGCTGGCTTTAAATGCTTCAATTCTATATGGAGTTAAATACTATCTTTATAGTCAGAGCAACAAGCAACTTGAAGATATAAAAACTATATTAACAAATAAGATTACAAGCCAAAATGAACATATCAATTTATCTGACAAAGAAATAGTTACAGATATTCCTTCAAATGAAAATATTCATATAAGGATAATACAACGAGACGGAAATGTTATCAATTCTTCGGATAAATTTAAGTATAAGGTTGAAATAAAGGAAACTTATGGAAAAGTACTAAAAAAAGAAGCAGGGGAAAAACATATACTATTTGAGAACATAAGGATTGATAATAAGGATTATGGGGCTGTATATTTACAAATAGTTAAAGATATGGATAATGAGTATGATTTTATGAAAATTTTATTTGTACTCATGGGCATAGCAGATTTTATTGGTGTAATTGCTTCGATTATTATAGGATACATTATAAGTAAGAAAATGCTAAAACCAATTGATTATATTACTAAAGCTGCAGAAAGCATAAGCATTAACAATCTAAGAGAACGAATTATAGTAAAAGGTCCTGAAGATGAGCTAAAAAGACTTGGAAATACTTTCAATAAAATGATAGATAGACTTCAAGAATCTTTTAATAGACAAATTCAGTTTGTATCAGATGCTTCTCACGAACTTAGAACTCCTATAGCAGTTATACAAGGTTATGCAAATTTACTTGATAGATGGGGCAAGGATGATAAGGAAGCTTTAGATAAATCTATATATGCCATTAAATTTGAGGCTGATAATATGGGCAACCTAGTTGAGAGACTATTGTTTCTTGCTAAAGGTGATAGTGGAAAGCAAAAACTAGAAAAGCAAGAATTTTGGCTTAATGAGTTAATTAATGAAGTTGTAGCGGAAAGTAAATTAATAGCTTCTAATAGAATAATAACAAATAATAATAATGATACTTTAAAAGTTTTGGCAGATCAGAAGATGATAAAACAAATGCTTAGGATATTTATTGAAAATAGTATTAAATTTACATCAGAACAAGGAACAATTGATATAAGCTCAAAGATAAAAGATAAAGGCATAGAGATAACTGTTAGTGATAACGGTATAGGTATACCTAAAGAAGAAGTTAGAAGTATTTTTGATAGATTTTATACTGTAGATAAATCAAGATCTAAAGACAAAGGGGGGAGTGGGCTAGGATTGTCTATAGCAAAATGGATTGTTGATATGCACCAAGGTTGTATAGAAGTTGACAGTACTGAGGGGAAGGGAACAACAATATCTGTTAATCTTGAGAGGATAGAGTAATGAATTTGGATTATATATTAATGATAAGAGCAATATATACTGGGCTATTAACAGGTATTGCTATTGCGATACCTATGGGACCAGCAGGTTTTGAATCTGTTAGATGGACTATTTCAAAAGGTTTTAAACAAGGTGTAAAAGTAGCAGCAGGGTCTTTGATTGCAGATGCAATTGATGTTATGCTCATTAATTTTGGGCTGCTTGAGTTAATTGAAACAAACAAACTATTAGAAGTAACCTTTTGGGTAATTTCAGGAGTAATAATTTTTTTAATAGGTTATAAATCATTAAAAAAAAGTAAAGAAAATAATCTAAAAAAAGATGAGGATGCAGCAGAAGAAAAAGAGCTAGATTCACGTGCTTTATTTACAGGATTCATTGTTAACTTTTCTAATCCAATGACTCACTTTTTCTGGTTAACCTTAAGCAGCACTGTAATAAGAATATGGAGAAGTTACGGAAAATTTACTTACTTTATATTTGCTCTTTTTATGTTAGTTGGAATGTTTATGAGTTTATGGACTATAAATTATTTAGCTTCTCGTGGTAAAAAACTTACTACTCCTAAGGTTTCTGGCAAGCTTGAAAATATAATTTCCTATGTCATAACACTATTTGGGCTAGGATTCATGGTGAATGGATTATATAAGTTGTATAATTTTTTAGTAAAGTGAGAATGTAAATATGAAAAAGTTAAACATTTTAATTGTTATAATAGCAATATCAGCATTGCTTTCAGGGTGTTCAAAAATATTAAAAACTTCAAATACAGTAACGGCAACTTCAACTGTGGCTAATACGAGTACTACTAGCAATACTACAGATAAGACTACTATAGATAAATTGAATAATGAGTATAAAACAAATCTTCAGAAGCTTAAAGATGAGTATATAGGTAAAAGAGATCAAATGTATACTAAGAGTTCAGATAAATATAAAATATCTTTTGATGATAAAGAAAAGGAAATGATTAAAACAGCCAACGAAGTTATAAATGCATGTATGGTAGAACTAGATAAAGTAAACAAAGAACAGCTGGATATGATAAAGAAAACATACGATTTAGAAGCGGAAAAAATAAATGCTGAAAATTTAACAACGGATGAGAAAACTAAAGCTCTAAATACAGCAATTAATAACAAAGCTCAAAGTGATTATAATCAAAAGATAAGTTACGAAAAGAGAAAGCTATTAATTCTAAGAATCAAAAGATCTTATGAAAATAGTTTAAACTCGATTAAAAATACTAAAGATAATGATATAAATAATCTACTCAAAAATGTGAAAAAAGAATACGATAGCAAATATGAAAAACTTACATCTGCTACAGGAGGACAAGGTTCTGAGTGGGATAGGACTTTTAATTTAGAGCAGCAAGAAGTTGATAAAATTTATTTGGATGAAAGTAGAAAATTCCAAGACAGCTTAGTAGCTCTAGATAAGTGGCTAAGAGATTCACTTAAATAAATATTAGAAATATGGATAATAATTAATTTTACATATTGAATAAAGGATTGTATACCGAATTTTTCTTGGTCAGACTCCAATCCTTTTAATTCTTAAGTATCTAAAGTCGTTATAAAATCAACGATATATTTTTGATTTTCCACAACTATTTTATTAAAAGCAATAGAGTTCCTATGACGATTATTATCAATCCTAAGAGTGACTTTCTCGTGAGTTTTTCTTTCAAAATAAAATATGAAAATACAACTGAAGCAACGATACTTAATTTATCTATAGGAACAACTATGCTTGCTTGGCCTTGCTGAAGAGCTTTGTAATAGCAAAGCCAAGATGCACCTGTTGTAATACCTGAAAGGCAGAGGAATAACCAGCTACTTTTATCAATTTTTTTAATTCCAGCTTGTTTTTTTGAAACAAAAACTATTATCCATGCCATAATCAATACTACTATTGTTCTGATTGCAGTACCTAAATTTGACTCAACTCCACTTATTCCGATCTTTCCTAAAATTGAAGTAAGACTAGCAAATACAGCTGACAAAACAGCGTAAAATAACCATCTGGTATCCTTGACTTCCTTGGCTTCACTGTCCTTCTTAGTTATCATCATGTATGTACCTATACCTATGCCGCACATACCAATAAATTTTATAAAAGTAATTTTTTCATTTAAAAAGATAAAAGCTAAAATCATAGTTAATACTGTGCTGGATTTATCAATAGGAGTTACTTTATTCACATCACCCATTTGCAAAGCCTTAAAATAACAGAGCCAGGAAGCACCTGTTGCCAGTCCTGATAACACTAAGAAAAATAAGGTCTGTCCGCTTATCTGATGAATTAAACTTTGAGAACCAACAATGAAAACCATAGGCCATGAGAAAATTAATATAACAATCGTTCTAATTGCTGTAGCCAGATTAGAGTCTGTATTTTTAATTCCAATCTTAGCTAAAATAGCTGTAATGCCAGCAAATAATGCTGAACCAAATGCAAATAATACCCACATCAAAATTACCTTCTTTTAATTTATTTTGTTATTCCTGCATGATTATATGCTTTTAAACAATAATATTATACCATGCTTATATAGCTTTTTTTTTACGCATTAAATATAAAAGATGGATATATTTTTCTAATAAGGTGAGTGAATATAAATTTATTCTCACTTTATTTATTTTAAACGAA
This sequence comes from Clostridium manihotivorum, assembly GCF_004015185.1. Lineage (GTDB taxonomy): Bacteria > Bacillota > Clostridia > Clostridiales > Clostridiaceae > Clostridium_AR > Clostridium_AR manihotivorum. Next base: position 3,296,615 of record NZ_CP025746.1, read on the forward strand.
TACATAAAAAATCTTAAGATAAATCTAAGTTCTTTTTAATCTGATTTTAATCTAGTAAATACATAATATAAAACGTAGGAAAACCGATACGAGGTTTTAAAACGAAAGGAGAAAAATTATGAGCATTTTAATTAATCTTTTTAACGGAATAATGCACATTGATAAGTATCTAAATTTACTGGTACAACAATATGGGATGTTAACATATCTAATTCTTTTTTTAATAATCTTTATGGAAACAGGATTAGTTGTTACTCCATTTTTGCCAGGAGACTCAATGTTGTTTGCAGCAGGAGCCATTGCAGCTATGGGGGCTATGAATATATTTACACTTCTCATTGTGGTTTATATTGCTGCAGTGCTGGGTGACACTGTAAATTATCATATTGGTAAAAAATTAGGAAACAAAATTTTAGAAAAAGAAGATATTAGATTTATTAATAAAGAGTATTTAAAGAAAGCTCAAACATTTTATGAAAAACACGGCTCTATGACAATTGTTTTGGCAAGATTTATCCCTATAATTAGAACCTTTGCCCCATTTGTAGCTGGTATAGGAGAAATGAACTACACGAAGTTTATACCGTATAATATGCTCGGTGGCGGACTATGGATAACTTTATTTCTTGGTGGGGGGTACTTCTTTGGTAATCTACCTTTTATAGAAAAACATTTCTCTTACGTATTAATAGCAATTATTATAATATCAATTCTTCCTGCAGTTATAGCAATTATAAAGGAGAAGAGAAAAAAAGGTGGAGATGATAATGATGATGTCGTTACTTCAAAGATTGGATAACTCTATATTAGTTCTTATAAAAAACAGTATGCATAGCATTATTATGGATAAATTCATGATAATAATAACTTCGTTAGGTAATGGAGGAGTTATATGGCTTTTAATTGCAGCTTTGTTAATTATAAATAAAAAATATAGAAATGTAGGATTTATGGCTATTGGAGCTTTAATTCTAGCCACAGTTCTAGGTGAAGGTGTTTTAAAACATTTAGTACAGCGTGTACGACCATCAGCAGATATTCCAGCGGTTAATCTTTTAATAGCAAAACCTTTATCATATTCTTTTCCATCGGGGCATACTACCTCTTCATTTGCTGTTGCAGGAGTTCTGGCAAAATATTTAAAGAAGTACTCTATTGGAATTTTAGGATTGGCGTCACTTATAGCTTTTTCAAGACTATATTTATATGTACATTATCCAACAGATGTTATAGCAGGAATTATCTTAGGTCTTTTGTGCAGCAAGTTAGTAATAGATGCATCTAATAAAATGATAAATTATAGAGAAGACAACAACAAAGAAATATCAGTTTAGGTATTGATAGAAGGTGATTAAATGTATCTAGACATACCAAGTAAAATCATAAACTTTGATAATTATATATTGGTAACTATTAATAAGTATTTAAAAAGTAAATATTTAGATAGATTAATGCCTTTAATTACTAGTATGGGTAATCTAGGAGCTGTTTGGATACTTATAGCGGTGTTTTTATTATTAGATACACCATTTAGCAACGTGGGAGAAATAATAATACTAACCCTAATTATAAGCACATTAATTGGTGAAGGCATAATAAAGCATTTGGTAAGGAGAGTCAGGCCTTGTGTAAATCATAATAAAAATGAGCTTTTAATAACAAAGCCAATATCATATTCATTTCCATCAGGTCATACTTTATCTTCCTTTGCAGTAGCAAAAGTATTATCTGTGTATTTTGTGCAGTACAAGCTATTATTTATGGCAATAGCACTTTTAATAGCTTTATCAAGACTTTATCTACATGTACACTATCCTACAGATGTAATAGCGGGGATTATTATTGGCTTGATATGTTCAGAAATAGTTTTCATTATTATTGAAAAAGGTTATATAGAAAAATTTGCGAGTTTATATCAAAACATAATGTAAAGAGGTGTTAAAGATGAATATGGAGCTTTTTAGGCTTATAAATAATTTAGCTTATAAAGATAATGTTTTAGACGTAATTATGATTGTTTTTTCAAAGTATGTTCCATACCTATTCATGGCGATAATTGCTATAGTATTTCTACTTGGAATTTTCAAGAAAAATAGTGAGTATAGGAAGAGTATGTTTAGTATTTTTGTTTTTACTCTAATGAATCTTTTTATTAGCTTCATAGTTGGAAGCATTTATTATGTAGACAGGCCATTTGTTCATAATAAAGTGAATCTTTTATTTCCACATGCAAAGGATGCATCATTTCCAAGTGATCATGCCACAGGGACGATGAGCATTGCACTTGGCTTTGGAAAATATAATAAGGCAATTAGCTTGACATTAAGTATATTATCTTCAATTGTTGGATTTTCAAGGGTTTATGTAGGACATCATTATCCTGCAGATGTTATTTCAGCATATACAATAGTCTTTATAGTCAATTATATTTATAATCTGAAACTCAGAAATAGAGTTGAGGAGTTGTATGAAATTTTAGAGAAAAAGGTTGCCTATAAATTAGGATTTAAGGCACTGTATAATTAGTGTTTATATATAGGAATGACAATCATAACTTTGTTAAATGATGGATTTGTAAAATATCAAAATTGGAGGATAAAAATGAAAATATTACTAACTACTGATACTTATTTTCCAATGACAAATGGAGTTGTTGTATCTACAGATAATTTGTACATGCAGCTAAAAAACTTAGGACATGAAGTAAAAATATTAACTCTATCTTCTGATGGTAAAGAACATATTTTAGGAGATGTTCTTTACTTTAGCTCTTATCATATCAATATTTATCCAGATGCAAGAATAATAAGGCCTATGAGAAACAGAATTATAAGTGAAGTTATAAAATGGAGACCGGATATTATACATTCACAAAGTGAGTTTTCCACAATGATTGTAGCTAAATATATAAAGAGAAAATTAAACATACCTCAAGTACACACTTATCATACATTGTATGAGGATTATCTTCATTACTTTCTTGGCGGTAAAATTATTAGAAAATCAACCCTTTCAAAGCTTACAGGATTCCTATTAAACACTTTCGATACAGTAATTGCACCAACAGAAAAAGTTAAAGAAAAACTGGAAAGCTATAATGTGGCCGCTAATATAGAAATAATTCCTACAGGTATAAATCTAAAGAAGTTTCAGCAGGAGATATCTGTAGATGAGAGAAACAAGCTATTAAAAAGGTATGGATTTAGCGGTGAAGATAAAATTTTAGTTTATGTAGGAAGGGTAGCGGAAGAAAAAAATATAGAAGAAGTAATAAGCTTTTATAATAAGGCGTTAGAGTATATTGGAAATACAAAGCTTTTAATAGTTGGGGGAGGACCATGTCTATCTAAATTGAAGACTATGGTAATGCAATATAAACTAGAATCAAATGTAAAATTTACAGATATGATTACTAGTGATGAAATTAATAAATATTATAAACTTGGTGATTATTTTGTAACTGCTTCAACTAGTGAAACTCAAGGGATAACATACATTGAAGCCTTGGCAAGCGGACTTCCTGTTATATGTAAATGGGATAGGTGCATAGATAATTTAATTATAGATGGAGTAACAGGCTTTACTTATAAAGATGAGAAAGAGTTTGTTAATATCCTTATAAATATAACTTCTAATAAAGAATTAGAAAAAAACATGAAAGTTGATATAAAAAATATAGTAAATGAATATTCAATAGAAAACTTTGGGCAAAGAGTTTTTAAAATTTATAATAACGTACTGATTGATAATAAGGTGCATTATTCCGCATAATGCAGTAGGAGGAAGAATATCATGATGAACACTAATGGTAAAAAGGTATTATTTAATAGTTTTAAAATTAAAACGGGACTGTATATTATCCTGATAGTTTCTATAGGTGCCTTTCTTATATTGGGAAGTGTGGCAGGTTACACTATTAATAATATTAAAACACTTCAAGATGATATGTATAGAAATGCGTTGATTCCAAGTACTCAAGCTTCTGAGGTTAAAGCAAACCTAATCGAGTCAAAGCTTTACATAACAAAAGTTACATCAGTTGAATATAAAGATGAATATGTTCAAAAAATTGATAAGATAGACAGTGAAATTAGAGATTTGATGAGCAAGTATGAAAATAGAAGCCTTGACCAGCAAGAAAAAGATTACATTGAAAAAGTAAAAGCAGCTTATGATAAATATAACAGTAATTGGAAAACTATAAAGTCTAAGTTAAGTGTAAATGAAAAATTGAGTGCAGAGGATATTAAAACTTTTGATTCTATAGCTAATGAGGTAGATAGTGCTGTAGATGATATGATTAGTTATGGAACAAAAGATGCAGAGATCCTGAGAGGTGATACAAACACTAAGGCAGCAAATAGCTATAAGTTATTTCTATATTTATTAATATTTTCAGTTATAGTCTTAGTTGTAATAGTGATTGAAATAATAAATTTAATAAAACGTTCTATTAAAGACTTTTCAAATACTTTAAGTGTTATATCAGAAGGAGATTTTTCTATTAATATTGGTGTAAATAATACCAGCGAATTTGGATTAATGAAAAAGCAATTAGCAGTTTCGATAGAAAAAATTAAGTCAATGATACAATCTATAAATAGTACATCAAATATTGTTGATAATCAATCAACTGTACTCTTAGAGCTATCAAATGAAATCTCAAGTTCCTCAAAGGAAGTAGCAAATGTAATACAAGAAGTATCTAATGGAGCTCTTTCACAATCAGAAAACCTAACTAGCATTAATGATTATGTATCTAATTTTGGTATAAAAATATCAGAAATAGTCAATTTAATTGAAGAAGTTAATAAGAATACGGGGGTTATTAATGGGCAAGCTAAAAATGGAAATAATAACTTTAAAGCATTAATAAACTCTGTTAATGAAGTGAAGCAATCTTTCATAGATGTTAAAGAGCGTATTCAAGATCTTGGGGAAAATATAAAGGAAATTAATGAAATCATGATTTTGATAAATAATATAGCTGACAAGACTAATTTACTTTCATTAAATGCAGCTATTGAAGCTGCTAGATCTGGGGAGGCTGGAAAAGGGTTTGCTGTTGTTGCAGATGAAATTAGAAAGCTTGCTGAACAATCTAAAGTATCTTCAGACAAGATTGCAATGCTAATTACTAATATTACAGAAGAATCAAGTGTAGTTATAAAAACCACTGAATTAATGGACAATGAGTTAAATAAGCAAGGAAGTATATTAGATAATTCAATAACTTCTTTTGAAGATATAATTTGTTCAATAGATGAAGTAACTCCCAAAATTCAATTAATGAATAGTATGTCCATAAAAATTAATGATGACAAGGACTTAATTGTAGAAAGGATTAATCAAGTTTCTTTAGTAGCAGAGAACATTTCATCATCTACAGAAGAGATAGCAGCAACCTCACAAGAAATAAGCAGCTTTACAGATAAAATATATCAGTCAGCAGAAACACTTGATTTATCTTCAAAAAAAGTTTCAGAGAAAGTTAATAAATTTAAAGTTTAAATATAGAAGTGATTTTTTACTTGGAATTAGATATAAATGGATTATATAAAAGTATTTATGTTCAATTATATTATAAACAAAAGAGATTGGGGATTGAACATCTAAGTTGGTAGAAGTGAGGTGAAGTAGTTGCAGTTTATAATTGAAACATTTAATCATTATGGTTACATCGTACTATTAGTAGCTTTGATGCTGGAACTTATAGCAGTTCCTCTGCCTGGGGAAGCTCTAATGACATATTGCGGATATGTGATATATACAGGAAAAATGAATTGGGTAATTAGTGTTATAGCTGCTGCAATCGGAACAATTATTGGAATTACTATATCTTTCTTTATCGGAAAAAGCCTAGGTATTGGATTCTTTGAAAAATATGGTCACTATATTCATATGAATAAGCAAAGACTTGATAAAATTTCAAATTGGTTTCAAAAGTACGGAAACAAATTATTAATTGTAGCATATTTTATTCCCGGTGTAAGACATATAACAGGATATTTTTCAGGTATAACAAATGTATCATATAAAAAATTTGCAATTAATGCTTACCTTGGAGCAATTCTGTGGACTACAACCTTTATCACTTTAGGGAAGGTTCTTGGCCCAAATTGGGAAAGATATCATTTACTATTGAAGAAATACTTATTAATTGGAAGCTTAATTATTGCGGTAATGATAATGCTAATTTACATTTATAAAAGTCATAAGCAGATAGTCTATGAGTTTGTTTTAAAAATGCTTAATAACAGTCTTACAATATTTCATTCTTTTGGAAAAGTAAAAGCTTTAATTGGAACTGTAGTAGCTGTATTTTTGGTATTTTCAACTCTTGTAATGGGTATTATTCAAGATTTTTTAGCACAGGAATTTAGAGAATTTGATGAACTGACAAGATATATAATAGTGCATGTTTTTGATGAAGATTGGGGGACTGCTATGAGAGTATTTAGCAATTCTGCAAATATGTATTTTTTACTATTTATAATTTTATTGACAGCTATCTTTATTATGATAAAAGGAAAGAATAAATTGCTTGAATTAAGGTTTTTAACTATTTCTTTTTTAGGTGCAGTAGCGCTATCTTCTATGTTAAGAAATATTTTTCACAGAATTGGACCAACAGGAACAGAATATACATTTCCAAGTGCAGAGAATATAATGGCTGTGGTAACATATGGATTCCTCACTTATCTAGTTATAAGATATAATAGAAAATTATGGATAAACTCATTAATAATAAGCCTATATTTAGTTATGTGTTTACTTCCAGGGCTAAGTATAATTTATTTCAATATTCAATATCCAAGTGATGTTGCAGCAGGATATGAATTTGGGTTCGTATGGTTAAGTTTATCCATTATTATGTTAGAAGTTTACAGGGTTTTGCCTAAGCTTAGGTAAATATTAAATTTTAGTAGAAGGTTAATGCCCTTTGGAATGCATTTAAGTGATTTTGAGAAGCATTTTTAAGCGTTGTAAAAACTGTTTTTATATCACTTGGTATATCTTGTTTTAGGAATCTTTCATACATCGCTATATTTTCGATTTCGCCTTGCACTCCTGCCTCTAGACTTTCTTTTATAGTGCTAGGTTCTTCAATATATTCTTTTGAAGTATCAGCTGGAAGTACAATATTGTACTTAGTGAATAAAGGAGTTAAGTAATTAATATGAGTTACTTCTGCACTGATGATATTAATAAATGGGCGCTGCTCTCTAAATTTTTCTACCACAAGTGAATACTTAGTCTTGGCTAAATATTCATCTTGAATTGCATAAGTTAGCATATCTCCTAAGGTTAGTTCAGTATCAGTTTTTGCGGCTTCTACACCAATAAGTTTACTATTTGATGGAGACGATAATGTACTAGTGAGTAATTCACTATAAGTAGGCATAACTGCTGCAGAACAATTTATATTAGACAAGAAACTACTCAATATAAATAGGGCTGTAATAGCTAATAAAACAAGTTTATTTTTCATAGCATTCTCCTTCTTATTTTATAAATTAATAGCAATATTAGTATGCTGCTATTTTAAATTAGAATATATGGCAAATATATTTTATAATAAAATCTTTATTTCTTTAAATCGCTTAATAAATGAAGGTAAGATAATTTTAAATTTATTTTTTCTTTTGAACTTTTACTTAAAAGTAGTACACTAAAAAGATTGCCTAGTAGACCTATAATTGCTACTATAATAACTGTGTTGCTTTGAATAACTGACGGCCGAAAGAACTTCATAAATGCCACAATTAATAGGTATATAGAAATTCCAAGTAGTGCGGCAGAGTTGATAAATGCTGAAAGAATATTTGCTCTCTTATACCCGTAAGTTCTAGTGTTATTCTTTGGCTTTCTGGATATTTTAATTGAGAAATAGCTTGATGCAATGGCAACTGTATCACTTAAATTATGGAGTGCATCAGAAATTAAAGATAAACTACCAGATATTAATCCACCGAGCACCTCAGCAATAGTAATTATTTAATTTAAAATAATTACTAAAAATAGTTTGATTAAACTCATAGAAGAAACATCATGATGATGCCTGCGGTCATGATGATTATGAAAATAGTGGTAATTATGGTCATGCATAAAAAAACCTCTAAACTATAACTATTAACAAAGACTTCATAAAATAGATGATTATATTTTAATATTATGTGTAAAAAAATATTTATAATAACAATAGAATTCGATGATGTTTTTATATTAATTTCTCAAGAGAATGGTTGGAATAAGGTTATATCCATATACTACCTTAAAAGGATAACGCTTCATTAGGCATTTTAGGCTTTATAAGATATAATGTAAAAGTAAAATACTTTTATTAAGGGGTGGTAAATTGAATCCAGTAGCATTTACTTTATTTGGTCTGCCTATAAGATGGTATGGAATACTTATCGCCAGTGGTATGATGCTTGGAATTTTAATAGCACAATACACTTGTAAGTTTAGGAATGTTGATTATGATACCTTCATAAACACAGTTCTATTAGCACTTCCATTAAGTATTATTGGTGCAAGACTATATTATGTATTATTTGAGTTTGATTACTATAAGAATAACATGAGTCAAATTCTAAATATTAGGCAGGGTGGTTTGGCTATACACGGAGGCTTAATAGCTGGTGCACTGACCGCATTTTTATACTTAAGGCGTAAAAAGATAAGCTTTTTTAAGCTCGCTGATACAGCAGTTCCCTCTATCATACTGGCTCAAGCAATAGGAAGATGGGGAAACTTCTTTAATCAAGAAGCACATGGGGGCCCGGTAAGCTATGATTTTATAAAACATTTTCCTGAGTTTATTCAGAGAGGAATGTATATAGAAGGAACTTATTATCAGCCTACTTTTCTATATGAGTCTATATGGAATATCTGTGTATTTGTTGTTCTTCTAGTAATATTGAAGAAAAGTAAGAGAAATGGGATAGTATTTTTCACATATATTGGTCTATATTCCATGGGTAGATTTTTTATAGAGGGATTAAGAACTGATAGTTTAATGCTTGGTAGTATAAGAATAGCTCAGCTTGTTAGTCTATCAGGAGTTGTATTGTGGATTTTAGCATTAGCTTTTTATTATTTTAAAAATAAAATAAAACAAAGTAGCTAATTTTTTTATAATAACTTATGACCAATTTGGTTATAAGTTATTATAACTTTTATTTAATAAAGTAGATTTAAAGAATGAGGGACAACTGTAATGATTAAGGTAATGGAAGATCTTCAGCAAGATAGAAAAGTGATTTTTAGTTTAATTCAGAAGAAAGGGCCATTGACTAAAAGAGACATTCAAAATACAACTAACTTAAAGCTCACTACATTAAACAGAATAATAAATGATTTACTAACTAAAGAATTAATTGTTGAAGAATCTGTAGGAGAATCCACCGGTGGCAGAAAACCAACATTATATAATGTAAATTCATCAAAGTTTTATAGCATAGGTATTGATATATCTAGAACCTACACTCAAATTCTACTTACAAATTTAAAAATGCAGATTATAAAAGAGAAAAGATTTTCAGGAGAAGACTGGTATTCATGTGAAAATTTAACAGAACGTATTGTAGAAGCTGTTAGAAGTTTTTTAGATGGGCTCAATATAACAAGTGACTATTTGTTAGGGGTTGGAATAGGGGTGATAGGTCCGTTAGAAAGAGAAAAAGGAACTGAAACAAGCTCTGAAAATATTGGAGGATCCAGTTTTAATTCAAAGTTTATAAAAGAGAGTTTAGAAAGCAGGTTTAGACTACCTGTAATTATTGATAATGGCGCTAACTGTGCAGTATTAGGAGAGTATTTCTATGGATATGGTAAAGGATATGAAAATATTGCTTACTTCAATTGTGGAATTGGTATCAGAACAGGAGTTATAACAGCTGGAATAATAATTAGAGCCATAAATGATAGAGAAGATGCTTTTGGACACATGGTTATAGATATTAATGGAAGGGAATGTTACTGCGGGAATCATGGATGTGTAGAAAGCTATTCATCTATATATTCTATCTTAAAGGAGTTTAAAGTTAAGTCTATAAGAGAAAATAAAAATTTTATAGAAAAGAACTTAGATTCTATTGATTATAAGGATGTTTTCAGATTAGCAAATGAAGGTGAATCCATATCAAAAGAGATAGTAAGTAATTCTGCAATTGTTTTTGGAACAGCTCTTGCGAATTATATAAACCTTCTTAATCCACAATTAGTAATATTAAGTGGACCAACAATATATAACTCTGATATATTCTATAAACTTTCTACAGAAGTAGCTATTAAAAAAATTAATGCAGCAAATGCAAATATTAAATTTAGTAAAGGCGGATATTTTAAGGAGCATACCATGGCTGTAGGTGCTTCAGCTTTGATAGTGGAATCTTATATTTCACCTTCAGCAGAAAGGAGACAATAATGACAACAATAATTATACAAATGTTAATTTTATCTATAGCAGCAGGAATTTTTGGTTCAATTTTAGGCTTAGGCGGCGGAATTATCATTACTCCAGCATTAACATTACTATTTGGAATTGATATCAAATATGCAATTGGTGCCAGCATAGTCTCAGTAATAGCTACTTCTAGCGGTGCAGCAATAGCATATATTAAAGATAAAATAACAAATGTAAGAATTGGAATGTTCTTAGAGATAGCAACTACACTTGGTGCTATTACTGGAGCGTTTATAAGCGGTCTAATAGATTCAAAATATCTTTATGTTATATTTGGAATTCTTCTTCTTTATTCTGCAATTGCAATGCTTAAGAAGAAGGGGCAGGAATTACCTTCAAACGTAAAAACACATCCTATGGCAGATAAGTTAAGATTAAATGGTGAGTATTATGACAAGGTGTTAAAAGAAAATGTAAGCTATAATGTTGATGGAGTATATGGTGGGTTCAGTATGATGTATGTCGCTGGTGTAATTTCAGGACTTCTTGGAATTGGGAGTGGTATATTTAAGGTTATGGCTATGGATTTGTTTATGAAACTTCCTCTTAAGGTTTCTAGTGCTACAAGTAACTTTATGATAGGTGTTACAGCTGCAGCTAGTGCAGGAGTTTATTTATTAAGAGGAGATATAGATCCTAAAATTGCTGCACCAGTTGCTTTAGGAGTTCTAGTAGGCGCTGCAATAGGTACAAAGATAATGCAGAATTTAAGAAGTAAAACGATTAGAATGATTTTTATACCGGTATTGGCATTTGTATCAATTCAGATGATAATTAAAGGATTCACTAAATAATAAGGAGAGGGAGTTAAAGCAATAATGGAAAATAAAAATGAGAGTAAAATAGAAGAGATGGAAATAGTTATAAGTAACTTTCTTAGAATAGGTGTTATTCTTAGTGCTGTTGTTGTATTTATTGGACTCTTGATGTTTTTAATTACTAATAACAGTGGATATAGCGGGAGTTATTTCCCTACTACTCCATCAGAAATATTTAGGGGATTAATTGCTTTTAAACCTTATGCAATAATTCTTACAGGACTTATAATATTAATTCTAACTCCTGTGTTTAGAGTTGGTGTATCAATTTTGGTATTCATCAAAGAGAAAGACTTTTTGTATGCAAGAATAACATCTGTTGTATTTATTATACTCATTATAAGTTTTTTGTTAGGGAAGGTGGAGTAAAGTAGCTAAAAGTTTTCTTAAAAAATAAAGATGCAATGTAAATAAGATAGGGGATAAGGCTAAACGGTTAATTTTTAGAAGACGAAACACGATGAAAATTAATATCTTGAAGCTTATCTTTTTGTTTTATATTCTATGAAATTTAATTCACTACAATAATTCTCTTAAAGTAAAGATAGTAATATTAAGAGCTATAGGAACACGGAACAATGAATTTATATAGAAACTAATGGAAGATTTATGTATACAATATGCTATTGTTTACCAATACTAAAATATCTACACTATTTTAATATTCAAAGCACCCAAGCTATTGAAACTGTAACTGAATAACTTCTAGTAAAATTTCGGTAAATTTATGTTCTTTTAACTTGTATTCATAAGATTAGTTACGGCTTATACATTTACTAAATAATTATATAACACAATCAGCCATATAGTGTGGTTTTCACATACTATATGGCTTTTTGCGTTTTCCTGGATTTTATCAATAATTGCAAAAGTGTTGCAGCTGTTACTTTGAGTATTTAAAAGAAATTTTTACTCTTGGTTGCTTTTTTTGATACTCATAAACAATTTACTTTATAGAAAGGAGTTTTTAACATGGGAAAAAATGATGAACTGTTACAGGATATTGAAAAAGGTTTTAGTAGTTATGTTAAAGCAGCTCTATACTCTACGTCACAGAATTACTTTGGAAGGTATTTTAAAGAAATTTGCAATATGGTGAATATCGATAGCATTGATACTTGGGAAGAAATGGACTTTATACCCACCATTACATCAAATAGTGTAGTGCATTTAGAATGGTATCTGGAAGATGACTTGCTATCTAAAGCGGTAAGCTTGCTCAGCAAGAATGAAAAAGAGTTATTGTTTATAAAATTCTTTGAGAAGAACACCGATGAACAAATTGCTAGGAAATTTGGTGTCACAAGGCAAGCTCTAACGAAGTCAAAGAAGAAAATATTAAGTAAACTTAAAAATCGAATGAAAAGCTAAGTTAGTTATACAGGTACATATCCGTAGTCCTCCCCCTTCTGTTGAATAATATTTAATTTTCAACAGAAGGGAGAAATGAATATGTACGATATTATGGAAACAGCTCATTTAATTGCACTTTCCCAAAGGGGAGATAGAAAAGCAGAGGAAGAATTGATTAAGAGGTATGAGCGGTTAATCAATAAGCTTTCTATCCGAGACGGAGCATTTTTTGAAGACTGCAAACAGAATTTAATGATTGAATTTGTTCGTTGCATTAGAAGGTTTGATATGGAAAGATACATTAATAGAGAGAAGTAATGTAAAAACTTAATTCTTTAGATTATAGCCCAACGGCTGATTTTGCTGCTTTGGGCTATTTTTTATAAAAAGTTTATAAAAATATTTTAATTTTGGTTGCTTTTTTAATGAAGAAAACACAATTTACTTTATGTAATAGCTTTTAAGGATATTAATCCAAGGCTATTCCGAATTAGAAAATTCCTAAAGCTTTTGATAATAATAAGGAATTTTATGGGTTTAAATTGTTCTTTGAAAAATATATAGTTCAGTACTCCAGATACTTTACTTATGTGGTCCTATTGGGACAGCGGCAAGAAGCCTGAAAAGGATATAACAAGAGAAACATGGTTGCCATGGCAGGTAACCCGCGATGACCCACATAAGGGATAATGATACTTTCGGATAGTCGAGATTAAGTTCCAGAGTCCGACTCGCCATAATGGGGAGAGGTTTAAAACCTATGATGCTAGAAAATATATGCCACTAGCAGTTTGGAGTATTCCCATGTATGGGGGAGGCGAGGTCAAATACCATACAAATATATTATTTACTATTAAACGAACAAGAAGTACATCCTGATTTTAAGTTAGTGATTGAGATTAAATATATTATTAATACTTTGATTAAGGAGTGGAGGAACCAATGAATAATCTTATAAGATACAGCATTAAGCTAGCGTTACTAAACCAGTTGATAAGCAAAAATAAGATTACAAGAAAGGAATATGAAGCCATTAAAGATGAAATAATGAAAACCTGTAAAATTAAGAATAGCTTGTCTTGATTCAATGTGTATTTCGTTCTATAATATATATTGTGATGAATAGGAATACAATATGGAGAGTGATAATGTGGCAGAAGTTCAAATAATTAAGGCAAATATTGATAGTACAAAAAGTAGAAGACGTGGTAAAATTTTTGAAAGAGTGAGAGTTGCACCGTACTGTAGAGTTAGTACTGACTCTGAGGAACAAATAAATAGTTATAACTCTCAAGTTTCTCATTATAAATCATTAGTTGAATCAAAACCAGAATGGTCTCTTGTTGATATCTATGCAGATGAGGGAATAACTGGAACGCAAGTGCTTAAAAGAACAGATTTTCAGCGCATGATAAATGATGCACTAGATGGTAAGATTGATTTAATAATTACAAAATCTATTTCAAGATTTGCAAGGAATACATTAGATACATTAAAATATGTTCGATTATTGAAAGAACGAAATGTAGCTATTTTATTTGAAAAAGAAAATATTAACACACTAACAATGAATGGTGAAATGCTGTTAGTAATTCTAAGTTCACTAGCACAGCAGGAAGTTGAATCTACTTCTGCAAATGTTAAAATGGGTTTGAAAATGAAAATGAAAAGAGGGGAGTTAGTAGGATTTCAAGGCTGTTTAGGATATGATTATGATTCTGTTACCAAAAGTATATCAGTAAATGAGGAAGAAGCAGAGGTAGTTAGGTACATATTTCAAAGATATATTGATGGCGCAGGATGTTTTGTAATAGCAAAAGAACTAACTAAACTTAAACACAAAACTAAAAGAGGTAATACCAAGTGGGGAGAGAGCACAGTTAGAGGAATTATTAAGAATGAAAAATACAAGGGAGATATATTATTAGGAAAAACATTTACTCTTGACCCTATTTCACATAGAAGATTAGAAAATATGGGCGAGGAAGAGAAATATTATCTTAAAGACCATCATGAACCTATTATATCAGAAGAAATGTTTGAAGAAGCTCAAAGGATACTTAACAAAAGAAGTGAGACAAGCACTACTAAGGGTGTAAGGCAAAAGTATAGTAGAAAATACGCTTTTAGTAGTATAATAAAGTGTGCTTTCTGTGGAGCAACAGCGACAAGAAGGACGTGGCATAGCGGATATAATCATGAAAAATATGTGTGGCAATGTGTTGTGGCCTGTAAACATGGAAAGAAAAATTGCCCTGATAGTAAGGGTATAAGCGAGGAAATAATTGAACAAGCTTTTGTGGAATCTTTTAATATAATGTGCCGAGATAATAAAGAAGTTATAGAAGAGTTTCTGCAAGATGCAGAAAAAAGAATAAATACAACAAACTCAGAAAAAGAATTAAGATCTATTGAGAGGAAAATAGCGTCGAATGAAGATAAAATAAAAAAACTTTTGGATATGAGAATGGAAGGAGAAATTGATAAAGAAAATTATACATTAAAATATAATGAATTATGTGAAACTATAGAAAAACTAAAAGCGGAAAAGTTTGATATGGAATCAAATTTTAAAGATGAAAATATAAATAAGAAAAGAATTGATGAATTTAGAAAGATGTTTAATAGTAATAAGCCAATTGAGAAATTTGATAGAGCTGCATTTGATGCTGTTGTAGAAGAAGTTATTCTAGGTGGAGAGACAGAAGAAGGAGAAAAAAATCCTTATATGATTACATTTGTGTTTAAAACAGGATTGAAAGCATCAAAGGATTGTAGTAAATTTAAAGGAGATTCATCTAGTGAAGAAACGTATTCCTATACTGCAAACGAGAGTGAGGAAGCATGTTCCTTATCAACAGACAACACATGTGGATAGTGTTGTATTAATAACAAATAAATAATTGAAACAGGTTAGAAAACCCACCAAATAAAACCTTTTAGAGGATTGGTGTTATTTTAATAATAGCGCTAGTCCTCTAATTTTATGTAAGTGGCACAGCAGCAAGTGAATTTAGAAACTCTATACCATCTAAGGATATCTACTTATAAACCTAACTTTCACATTAAAAAGAAAATTTCTTAAGAAATTTAAAATTCTCCTATTGACTGTTCCCCAAGGGACCGCGTTAGAATTTTATCAACCAATACAGTAGGAGATGTTAATGATGGAAGAAAAAATATTACAAGTAACCGATTTAAAAAAATGCTATAAAAACACTAATGCCGTTGATGGTATAAGCTTTTCACTAAATAAAGGAGAGATTGTTGCTCTAACTGGACCTAATGGGGCTGGTAAAACTACGACTATTAAGTGTATTTTAGGGCTGCTTAGAAAAAATAGTGGAGCTATTGTTATAAATGGAGCAGACAATAAGTCCAAGGATGTAAAATATAAATTAGCTTATATTCCTGAAACACCTGATATATATCCAATGCTTACAGTATGGGAGCATCTAAAGTTTATGGCTCTTGTTTATAAAATAAGCAACTGGAGTGATAATGGAGAAAAAATATTAACTAAATTTGATTTATTGGATAAGAAAGATGAGCTTGGCAAAAATCTTTCAAAGGGAATGAAACAGAAGCTTTCTATATGCTGTGCCTTAATTCATAATCCAGAGATTTTTTTTATAGATGAGCCTCTTATAGGGCTTGATCCAAAGGCTGTAAGAGAGTTAAAGGATGCATTTAGAACCTTAAAGGAAGAAGGTAAAACCCTTCTTATAAGTACTCATATGCTAGATACAGCTGAGAATTTATGTGATAGGATTATTGTTATGAAAAAAGGAAAAGTGCTTGCTGAGGGAACCATAGAAGAACTTAGAAATAAAATGAAAGTTTCTAAGGATACTTCGCTTGAAGATATATTCTTAGGGGTGACTGAAGATGAGAGATAGTTCAATTAGAGATTTAACTACTTTAGCATATATAGAAATAGTTCAATATAAGAATAACTTTATAGAAGCTTTAAAGCATCCATACACTGCAATAAAAGCTATAGGTTCCTTTCTTTTCCCTTTTATACTTCTCCTTTTAATATACACGAGAAAGGGCGGAGGCGCCGCAAATATACTGAAAGAAATGATAAAGCCCAATTTATTAGCTGCTATAGCAATGGCAATATTACTTTTATTATTAATACTGACAATCAAAAATTCTGTGACAAAATATGATCCTTCGCAGTTTATTTCTGCTGATGTGAATTATTTGTTTCCATCACCAATAAGCCCAAGAACAATTTATGCCTTTACCATAATAAGAAAATGCATAAAGGGGCTAGTAAGTTCAGTTTTGTTAATTGTAGTTATGGCTATGGCTATATCAAAGGTATCTGATATTCATATATCTAAGCTGATATATGTTATCATAGCAGTATTAATATTTCCTTTACTGCGAAATGCTTTAATATTTCTTACCTACACTCTGTCCAATAGATTTAACTTAGGTAAGCTTATTAAATATTGTGTATATGGTTTTACAGGGGTAATAATCGTCTGCTTACTTTATAGTGTTGCAGGATGCAAAAATATATTAGATACTTTAGTAAACACCTTAAATGGAAGATTCTTTTCGAATATCCCTATTGCAGGCTGGCTAAGGGATGCATTAATAGCTCCTTTTGTACCTAATAAGGCACCTATAGTTCAAACTATTGCATTAGCTATTGTTACAGCGGCAATGCTACTAGGTGCGATCTACTTTGCCGCTGAATATTATGAAGAAGCTGGTGACTCTGTAAACTATCATGAAAAAATCTTAAATACACCTTCAACTAATATTTATGACATAGTGGATAACCTAGAAGATACAAAGAAAAATAAGTCTGTTGAAGTTTTTAATACAAAAGAATTTACAGGACCATGGGGTTTTATTTGGAAGAGTTCCATAATAAACAAGAGAACCGCTAAAAAAGGCAGCGTGTTTGGATACGTAATTGCTTTAATTGCATCAGTGGCTTTATGTTATGTATTAAGAACAAAAGATTTTAACAGTTTTTATCCATTATTCATATTAATATTTTTACAAGGAGCTGTTACATCAGCACAAATATCCTCTCCTCTTAAGTATGAGCTTAAAAAACAGTACCTATTTCTCTTGCCAGGAAGTGCTGCTGAAAAACTTTTAGCACTACATACTAAGCAGATAGTAAATAGTGTTAAAACTGATACCTTGATGCTGCTTCCTCTTATGTTTTTTACTAAAACCTCGGTTTTACAAGTATTGCTTTTATGGCTTATTGCAGTTACTTCAATAGTCATATGCTATTTTAGTGTTGTAATTACTGTTTTGATTACTCCGCCAAATGACAATGGAAAGAATTCAATGCTTTCAGCTTTAGTATCTTATATTATGGTTGCACCTGCAGCAGCTACAGCAGCGATAATTGCAATCTATTTGAAAAATGTAATGTTGGCATTAGTAATGTTTGTTATAATTTCTATTGTGATTATTATGATAATAATGTTTTTAAGTGACTATTTATTTAGTAAAATTGAACTTAGATAGTTTAGCTGAAAAGAGGTCTATATGAAAATAAGTGAAGTTATGTCTGTAACAGGACTTACAAAAAAAGCTCTTAATTATTATGAAGAAAACGGATTGATTAAACCATCTGTATCACAGGAAAACAGCTATAGAGATTACTCTGAGAAAGATGTGGAGTTATTAATGCAAATAGCAACCTTAAGACGCTTCGGGCTTTCTGTGAAAGAAATTAAAGCTGCCTTAGAAAGTCCTGAAGCGCTTATGAAGGTTATGCTGGAATACACTGCAAAGCTTTCAAAACAAATTGATGATATGAAAAAGTGCGAAACTGTTTTGTCCTCTTGTGTTAATAACTTGAAAGAAGATAAAACTGATATTAAAAAAATTACAGATCAAATGAATATATTGAGTAAAGCTCTAGAGATGAGTCAAAAAGAACGTGAAGGGTTTATGATTGCTGAGATAGAGAGAATCTTTCCAGGGTTTTATGGCAAAGTATTATCCTTTTGCTTCAGCATATTCTTAACAGAGCCTTTAGACAACAAAGAAAAGGAATCAGCCTGGTTGGATTTAGTTAAAGCTTTGGATAATGCTCCAAATCTAGTGATTCCTGAGGAACTAAAATCAACTATAGATACTGATGAGGAAGAGTGGAAGACGCTACAGTACAGAATGACAGAAAATCTAAAAAATGATAAGCCTTCTTCAGATTATAAAGGTATTAATTTTATGGATATGATGGTTTTTGATATGTCCGAGGAGGAGCAAAAACAATTTGAAAGATTATGTACCTATATTATGCCAGAGGGAAACATTGAGATCATTGGAAAGACCTTAGAAGCGGTGGATGAGAGCTTATGTATCTTAAGCTCAAAATATAAAAAAAGAAAAGAAGCTCAATTAATGCGTGAGGAAGAACTCCAAAGGAAGTTTGAAGAAGAATTTTTAACTGCTGAACCAGCTATTCCTTTAACTATAGTTCATAAGGAAACTATGAATTTTGTTGGGATACACCTTACAAAGTACATTAATAAGAAAGACTTTCCTAAGTGTATTAGAGAATTTGGTAACAGAATAGCTAAGATACCTAATGTAGTCAAGGCTGATAAAGTATATCAATTTTCGGGCATAGATTCCTTAGGAAAAAATCTAGTACCTGATTCCATATTTTCTTTTGTTTTTGCAGTACAGGTATCAAGCCTTGAAAGTGTTCCTGAGAATATGATAGGTTTTACACTGCCTGAACATGATTATATATTTTACAAGCATATTGGCACTATGGAAGATTACCAAAAGAGTTTAAATCAAGTTTTTATGTATGATTTAAATGCAAACAATTATGAAATGGACATGTTCCCATCCTTTGAAATATTCTCTTCTTACATTTGCGAGAAGGAGGACGAGTTAGAAGTTGATATATTTTTTCCGGTTAGTAGCATAGGAGAATAATACATCACTTCAATATTGTGAAAAAGGAATATATCATAATACTGATCTCCACAGGATAGTGATAGATGATTAGTTGCAATTACCATGGAAGCATAGAGTTTGTATTTCTAGTAGATTCAAGTGCTAAATTATTTTGCTATATTGGAATATCAAATTGCTATGCTTGCAATTATTGAAAGTAAATTCTATAGCTGAAAAATAAAGATTTGCTAAATTCATCTCTATTCAAGGTCTAAATATGATGCAATGGCTGAGTATGATAATTTAATTACACCAGAAATCATGATAAGTTTATTCAATAATTTTGAGTATAGATGATCATACAAATTTATGTGTTATTAGCAATATAAGTTTGTTTTATAGAATGCTTGGTGGTAAAATATCTTTGATGTTAAATATATCATATAAGTCATATTATGAATATAACAGTTGTTTTGCGTGTATACGTTTTCTGACTCTAATACTATAAAAGTTATAAATACTATATATTGAATTATAACTTTGCGGATTTAGTAAATAGGATTACAGTAAACAAGGAAAATAATAATATCATGAATATAATCTAGAATAGCTTTAATTGTTTCTATTTAGCTTTATAAAAGATTGATTATAGTTAAAAAAAACTCATGTATTTTTATGGAGTAAGTTATTAATTAGTACATTGCTCATACGCTTAGGCGAAACATAAATGGCAATACAGAAACCATGCATATTAAGATGTGGAATTTTATACATACAATTAGCAGAATTATGCCAGATTGTTATGGAGAAACAGGTGTCTTTTGCTGATGATGTTATGTGCATAACAGATCATTATGCTGTGCTTGGCAAGTATACAGCACGTATGTTAGAAAACTTCTTGGCGGTATAATGAGAAAAAGAGAAAGAGCCATTTGGACAAATTGAAAATAGCATAAAAGTGAAGAATATATAAATTCAATTTTGAATTAAAAGTAATAAATAGAGAGGGAGAGTAATTTGGAAGTAGAAGAAGTATTAACTATACATGTTAAAATAGATAAAACTATTGAAATGCACAATGAATATGGTGATTCAGTTTTAATGCTTTCATTTAGTGGCAATGCAACTGGAAAGTATTTTGAAGGAGAAATATTGCCAGGAGGAATTGATACTCAGATAATTGGTAAGTTTGGGGACAGGCACACATTATCTGCAAGATATATGCTTAAAGGCAAGGATCATACTGGTGAAAATTGTGAAATCTTTATAGAGAACAATGGTAATGAAAACACAAAATATAAAGCTGGTCCATTAAGAACTTATCCTAAAATTATAACTAATAGTAAGGCTTTGCAATTTCTTAATTATGATATATTAATTGGAGAGTTGGTTGGGACAAACTCTGGCGTAGATATAAAAATAATGAGAGTTCTAAATAGTTGATACTTTTTACTGAAATGCAAAAGTATCTTTTTCATGAATATTAAGTTTATTAGTTTGGTTTGTGTATATGAACTAAATATTATTAATTACCTGTATACAAAATATTTAATTTAAACAAGTAATTTGTAAATTTTGGAGGTTATTATGAATAAGTGTATTAAGAAGGAAGTAATTATAAACGGCAATGGAAGGAAAATATATGGAGTATCTTATATGCCTGAAAATAAGGAAAAATGCCCAGTAGTTATATTTAGTCATGGCTATAATGGAAATAATAATGATTTCGCTATGAACAGTGAGTATTTGGCCACAAATGGTGTTGGAGCATATTGTTTTGATTTTTGTGGAGGCTCTGTTAATTCTAAAAGTGAACTAAAGACTAGTGAAATGTCCATATTTACAGAAAAAGAAGATTTATCTGCAGTTATTGATGAAATTAGAAGTTGGGATAATGTGGATGAAGATAATGTGTTTCTATTTGGTGCAAGCCAAGGTGGTTTGGTAACAGCTTTAGTTGCAGAGGAGCATATGGAAAAGATAAAAGGAATGTTACTTCTATATCCAGCTTTATGTATTGCAGATAATTGGAATGAAAGATTTCCTACTATTGAAAGCATTCCTGATATACAAGAATTTTGGGGCATGACTTTAGGTAGAATATTTTTTGAATCAATTCATGGTTATGATGTATTCAAACATATTGGCAAATTTAATAAGAATACATTGATTATGCATGGTGATAAAGATGAAGTTGTACCATTAGAGTATGGGAATAGTGGATCAAAGTTATATCCTCATTCAAAATTTGAAGTGTTTCCTGGAGAAGGCCACGGTTTTTCAGAGGCGGGAAATAAGAGAGTGGCTGAAATGACTTACGAATTTGTTAAAGAAAATCTTAACAACATGTAGGGTATTTATAAATTATACTTTAAGTAAAAACTTGAAAGTGTAGTTACATTAATTATTGTTTCTATATTTATAAAAAATATTATCAGGATTTTTGGCAAAACGCTGAAGATATAAGAAAATAGAAAGCACATAATCAGATGAAATATTCTGATTATGTGCTTTTCTTGAGCTTTAAGCACTGTAGAAAGTATTCTTAGCTAAGATATTGATGAAAGATAGCTTCTTTATGTGAAAGCAATATTGTGTAGCTTGAATTAAGTCATATCATCTCTAAGTGCATCAATGATGTTTTCCTTTTTTATCTTGCTAATTGCATACAGCATTGTGATAAATACTACAAAGAATACGCTGAACACACTGATTGCCATGCTGAGCCACGGTAATATAAACTTCACTTTGTCTGTGCCTCCATCCATCCATCTGTAAATAAGCCAAGAGGACAGTGCGGATATAGGAAGTCCAAAGAGCAAAGCCCTAATGCCATAAAAAGCACACTCAAAATTCATCATTTTTTGAAAATCTTGTTCAGACATCCCTACAGAGCGGAGCATGGAAAGTTCCCGTCTACGGAGCTTTATATTGGTAGAAATGGTGTTGAACACATTGGCAACCGCAATCAGTGAAATCATAATTACAAAAACATAAGTAAAAACATCCACAACAAATATTGTGCTGCGATTCTGTTCAAGTATTTTAGATACATTGTATAGGGTATAATCCGAGGTAATTCCAGCACCTTGAATAATTTTCTCCATTTTTGCCACTGATATCGATGGCGTTTTTGACCTAAAGGTCAAGCCCTTAACCTCCACATGGGTACCGGGAGTTTCAAACCTATCCTTTAGCTCATAAGGAGCAATCACCATAAAGGTGAAGGACTTAGGCTTTGTAAGATTTCGAGGAAGGCTATCAACAGGTATTGTATCAACCAGGGTAAAGTCAATATTTTGACTCTGTTCTAGCTTCGGTTTGTCATTTATTTCTGGAGCGATACTAAAATTCATAGAAGGCTTTGAAAACATGTTAATCAAATCACTGTTACCGTCTTTGTTGTTATTCACATTTTTGGCTTTGGCTACAGCGATCATTTTTGGATTTTGCCCAGTATAGTTCTTTATAGGAAGTCCTAAGCTTTTGACAAAACTCATATACTCGCTATCCTTAATAAATTGAATATCCATTGGGAGGTTAACTTTTTCATCGGTTAAATCATTACCATAGTACTTCTTGTAAAGGTCTGAAAAATCACTTTTCTTAACAGCACAGGAATAGGTCATAATCGCTTGATAAGAGCTTTGGTAAACGCCCTCAGCAGTCTTAAATTTGTCGTAAAGTTTAAACATTTCGTTTTCAGCCATGTCCTGAGTGGAGAAGGATATGTCATAGTCATTTGTCATTACTGACTTTTTTGTCACATCCTTCAGGTCTGTTCCGAAAGCACTTGCAGATACAAACAACACTATGCTTAAGGTTAGGGATAGCACGATACTACGGTACCGTTTCTTATTCCTTTTAAAATTCTTTAGAGCAAGAGTTCCTTCTAAGCCATAAATACGCTGAGCCAGTCTTGAAGTTTCCACAGCTTTAGCTTCAACTTTGACCTCATTGGATTGTCTAATGCTCTCCAGCACAGGAGCACTTGCAACCTTTCTTGCGGGAATATAGGCTGAAATCAGAATCGTAATCATGCTGACTAATACTGCAACAACAATTGCAGGTATAGATAACGTCAAGGTTAAAGGTACATTACTATATGCTATATTAGCAAAATTCTTGGATACAACAGAAATAACAAGTCCAATGCTACCGATACCTAAGAGAACTCCAATAGGAATACCTATTGCACCAATGCAAAGGCCTTCAAACAATACAGAATTTTGCAATTGTCTTGCTGTGGCCCCAACAGATGAAAGGATTCCGAACTGCCTTGTCCGTTCGTTTAGCGATATGGTAAAGGCATTATAAATGAGAAAAATCGAGCCTATTACGACGATGGCTATTACAATACCGCCAACGGAGTACAAAAGGGTGTTAAATAAATTATCATCAGAAAGACCCATAAAACGCAAAACATTATCATTAAAAGAATAAGCTTCTTTACCACCTGAGCTTCTTACGTAACTGTGAATATTACGTGGGTTTTTAAGTTTTACAAATAGGCTGAAGCTGTTTATTTTATCCTTTGGATCTGCTTTTGTTATCAAGGTATATCCAGGGGCAGAAACATCCTCAAAGGTTGGTCTTTGGCAGATGCCCACAACGGTGTAAGTCCTCTGAGCTTTTGGCACAAGAGTTTCTTTTCCCGAAAGATAAGGGTCGTGCTGGTTAAGTTCTTTGTTAACCTCCATGCGGCTTCCCATTGCAAGTGGAAGTTTGTCACCAATAGTAAGTTTAACGCCGCCGTTGGTCTTAACATGTTCTGGTACAAGAATCTCCTCATTGTTTTTCGGCAATCTGCCTGAAATCAAAGTTATAGGTAATTTATCAAAGGCTTCCTTGGTAAATCCAGCTACAAAAACATATGGCTTGTTTGGGTTTTGACCGCCGTTAAGTGTTGAATAGCCTATGTTCTCAAAGGTTGTGGTGTTTGCAGCTTCCTTGTCCTGGCTTCGCTCCTGAACGAAAGCAGAAGGGACGTTCATAAACTCCACATGCCAATCACCATATTTTACAATAGAGCCATTTATCATATAGTTTAGTAGAGAAACTCCAAAGGTAGCTACTGCGGTGATCATAGCAGCAGACAGAACAACTCCGATTACCGTTACAATGGTTCTTGTGCGACTCTTTTTCATGGCTTGTAGGGTAACTTTGTTGAAAATGTTCATGGTCTCACCCTCTCGTCTCTAACTACTTTTCCGTCTGATATGCCGATAATGCGATCTGCTTGAAGGGCGATATTTTCATCATGTGTGACGATGACAAGGGTCTGATTGTATTTTTTATTACTTGCCTTCAGCAGTTTCACAATTTCATGTCCATTTCTACTGTCCAAACTGCCTGTTGGTTCATCCGCAAGCATTACCGCTGGAGCATTCATCAAAGCACGTCCTATGGAAACACGTTGTTGCTGACCACCGGAAAGCTGATTGGGTAAATGGTTTTTACGATCTTTTAATCCAAGCAGTTCCAGTAAATCATTCAATCGTTCCTCATTGACCTTTCGCTTATCCATTAGTATAGGTAAAGTGATATTTTCAACTACATTTAGTGTAGGAATCAGGTTGTGAAATTGGTAAATCAGCCCAACCTGACGCCTGCGGAAGATGGCGAGTTTTTCATTACTTTGTGCGTATACATCCTGCCCCTCCAAATACACCTTTCCGCTTGTTGGCACGTCAACACCGCCAATGATGTGAAGCAATGTGGATTTGCCAGAACCGGAAGAACCAATGATTGCAGTAAATTCACCCTTTTCTATTGTAAGGGAAACATTGTCCAGTGCAGTAACTTGGTTTCCGTCTTTGCCGTAAATCTTGCATAAATTTTCAATTTTTAAGAACTCCATTATGTGAGCCCCCTTTCTTATGTCTTACTCATATAATAGAAGCTTTAACTTACATCTCAGTGACTTTAAAGTGAGAGATTAGTCACTTTGGAAAACGAATAGTAAATATTGCACCGCCCTGTAATTTATTTTTGGCGGTAATAGTTGCTCCATGATCTGTTATAATCATCTTGCAGAGAGCTAATCCAATACCATATCCTGTAGCTCCTGAGTTTTTTCCACGATAAAACCTGTCAAAGAGGAAGGGCAAATCCTCTTTTGCAAAGCCTACGCCGCTGTCGTGGATTGATATCTCAGTGAACAGCGGGTTATCTCTGCAGTCAATGTGGATCTTTCCGTTATCGCCTACGCTTTCTATGCAATTTTTAAGGATGTTTTTAATTGCTTCCGAAAGCCAACCTGAATCACCTTCAATTATGATACCCTTAGGTACATCTATTTGAAAATCAATGTTGTGAAGCTCCATTTGGATTAGGAACTGGCGAAGTGCAGCGCCTATCAAGTTGTTTACATCTATTGGCTTGCTTTGAAAAACCACAATGCCTGCATCTAGCCGTGACAATTTCAAAAGGGAAGTAAGCAGCCAATCCATCTGTACAAATAATTCCTCTATTTCTCTCAGCAATGTTTTTCGTTCATTTTCTTCAGGATTAGTCTCTAACAATGAAAGAATAAGATTCACGGAGGTGAGTGGGGTACGGAGTTGGTGGGCTATATCAGCCAGCGAATCCGCAAGATGCTCCTTTTCTTTTTTTAGTGCTTCATTTTGCTCCCTAATGCGTAGCGTCATCTTTGTTATCTCACTTTGCAGAATTGAAAGTTCGCCTTCTTCTGATTCACCAATATACAGATGATCGGCGTTATGAAGCACAAGATCGATTTGATCTGAAATCTTTGCAAGACTTTTATATCTAGCATTGGTAAACACAAAAAATGCTGCTCCAAAGGCAGCAGTGGAACCAATAGCAAGGATTCCAGATAACATATTGATTGTGAATCCAATAGTTACAGAGGCTACAGCTATTAAGGTAAATACAAGAACAAACTGTCTAAACTCTTTATTCCGAAGCATATAAGTCCCCCAATCTATATCCTGTGCCTCGAACGGTAAGAATAATTTGCGGGTTTGTAGGGTCGGTTTCTATCTTCTCCCTCAAGCGCTTAATATACACAGTTAATGTATTGTCATTGACAAACTCACCAGCAGCATCCCACAATTCATCAAGCAGCCTGCTTCTTGTGATAATATTTTTGGGGTTATTGATAAATACTAACAACAAGCGATACTCTAAGGCTGAAAGAAAGATTTCACTACCATCCTTTTTCACTATGCCACTTGCTGTATCCACACTAAGCCCCTTAATTTGAAAATCCGATGGAGAACGTCCACTTTTTCTTAGAGCAGTTCCTATTCTTGCAATCAATTCACGGGGACGAAAAGGCTTGGTGATATAGTCGTCAGCACACATATTAAGGCCCGTAACAACACTAGCCTCATCGCCAGAAGCTGTGAGAAATATAACGGGAATATCTTGTTTTGCTTTAATTTCTGTGCAAACCGTAAATCCATTTCCATCAGGCAAAGAAATATCAATCAAAGCTAAATCAAATTTGTTTTTTTCAATTACGCCTAGGGCTTCAATCCGCGTTGGGGCATGAATAACTGTAAATCCCTCCGAGCGGAGCAAAAGTATAAGGTTTTTAGCTATTGCTTTATCGTCTTCAACTAAAAATATTCGTTTCATTTATTTTTACCGTCCTTTTCTTTACTGTTTTATATGTACCATCAGAAGTTTTCTTGCTGCTTTTTTTGTAGTTATACAATCCACAAATAGCACATCAATAAATCTATTTTATTTCTTTTGACAGAAATATACAAGGCAAGGTATAAATAGAGAAAATACCAAATTAATAAAATATTTAGGTGAAATTATAAATATACATAGATTCAACCGTTTTGTATAGATACTTTTTGGGAAATGTATAATTATTAACAAAATATTGAAAACATAGATGATTTTATAAAATATGAGATCTATAATTATAATTAAGTGTATCCATAGTGGTAACATCTAAGAAAAGGGGGATTGGAATGAAAAAAACAATAGTTACCTGTGTAGTAAGTGTTTTATTATTAGGAGCAATACTAATACCTAGTTTACCTACAAATAATAGTTCTTTTGGACATACTGTTATCGCGCCTATGAATGATTGGCCAGAACCTATGCAATAAAATTACTTAACTTTCAATCGTTTAGAAGATAAACAAACTATAATTTGATGAATATTTCTATAGGTTTTACTTCAAGACGAAACTAGATTCAATAGAGTTTAAGTAAATCAAAAAAAGTTCTTTAACTTATAGCAAAGTAGTGATATTTCTATGAAAAACAGAAATATCACCACTTTGCTATAAAAAGGATTATTCCAGTATAATATAATGCTAAAGTCTACTACCTTGTCATAACTTCTTTAATATAAAATATTAAACCCATTGTACTACTAAATATAAAGGTTGTCTTAGGATATGCTTCTACTACAGAATATCCAAAATTAGCCATTACTGAAACTCCAAAATGTTCAGTATCTAAAATGCCTTCTTCTTTAAGAATTTCCTCAACTTTTTCGATGTTGAAGCCTTCAATTGGGTAGAGGAAAGAAGTTTGATTCTTTCCTCTACCCAATTATACTTTACGTTGAAAAATAGGCTAATGCGGGTTATGAGAAATGCAGTACTTTAGTTATTTACTTACTTGTAAGATCTTAACCAATATTAAAGTCATCTCTTACTAATTGAATAAATAGTGACATTGCAGGGCTAATCCATTTATTTTTATGATAAGCATATATTGCTGTAATTTTTTCATCGGAGCAACCTACCTCAATCTCTTTTAGCTTTCCATTTTTAAGTTCCTCTTCTACTGTGAAGCGAGGTAAGAAGGAAATTCCAAGATTACTTGCTACACATTTCTTTATTGCTTCTATACTCCAAAGCTCGATAGTGTTGTTTAAAAATATATTGTTATCAAAGAAGTAACCCTCAAGAATCTTTCGATAAATAGATTCAACTTCATTAATGATAAGGCTTGTATTTATTTTTTGATTTGGCTTACAAAAGTCTAAGTTTTCTTGTTCAAAGGCTGGTGAACAAATTAACGATAAATTGAAATCAGAAAGTGTAACAGAAGTCAAATTATCATTTTTATGTCCTACATCATACATAAGCCCAAGATCAACTTCGCCATTTAATAATATATTTTTTATAGCGTAACAGTTCATTGATATTATAGAAAGTTTTACATTAGGAGCTTTTTCTTTAAACAATTTCAATACATTTTGCAATTTATAGGACATTAATGATTCTGCAACAGCTATTTTTAAATCTCCTGTGATATTATCACTACAAGTACCTAGACTCTCAATTTTTCTCACTATACTAAGCAATTCATTTGCATGTGGTATCAATTCTTTTCCCAATGGGGTCAATACCATGTTACGGCCTAGTTTCTCAAATAGTTTTATTGAAAGTTCCTGTTCTAACTGCTGGATTTGTGATGTAACAGTGGATTGTGTATACCCCAATTTTGCTGCAGCATTGGAAAAATTACCTTCTTCAACGATACTTTTAAAGGTTTTAAAGTGTCTAATATCCATCGATTTTACTCCAATCGTTATTTATAAGCTAACAAAAATCTTTAAATATAATAATATATTGATAAAATCGAATTGTCAATTCGAATATATCAATTTCACAAATACATTATTCTTTGTTAAAATATTGTCATATGAAGTATCAAAGATATTAAGGAGAGAGAGTATGGAGACTATAGAACAGCTTATTCAAAAGAAGGCTTACGAGCTTGGTTATGAAAAGTGCGGTATTATACCATTAAGCATGATTGATGGGTATAAAGAAAAGTTGGACGAACGTATAAAAAAGGTGCCAGAATCAGAACAATTTTATAAGGGGCAGCAGCGTTTGGCTAACCCTCTAGCAGATTATCCATGGGCAAAGTCAGTGGTTGTAATGGCTGTACCCTATGGTAAATATAAGGTTCCAGAGCAGGTGAAAGGACATATAGCAAAGGCATACTTATTTGATATACGCCTAGATGAAAACGCAGAGGAATATAAGCATAACAGAGAAATAGAAAAATATATGAGTGAACTTGGATTAAAGGTTGCAACAAATCAAAAGTTTGGAGTAGTAGGGATGCGTTGGGCAGCTTTGCAGGCTGGCCTTGGAATAGTGAGAAGAAATAATTTCTTCTATACTAAATCTGGCTCATGGGTTCATCTTGAAGCATGGCTTACAGATAGGGAGATGGAATTGAAGGAAACAAATGATCTGCCACAATGTCCAAAGAGTTGTGGCAAATGTATAGCGGCCTGTCCTACCAAATCCTTATCTGATTCATATACAATGTCACCCACCGCTTGTGTTTCTTTCTTAACAACCTTTGGAGGACGAGATCTACCGAATCAACCGTTGAGTAAAACCTTTGGCTCTTGCATTTATGGCTGCGATATTTGTCAGGATGTATGTCCTATGAATAAAGGCAAGTGGCAGGAAAATGAAGATTTCCCGGGCTTAGAAGAATTAGCTTTATCATTAACACCAGAAGAAATTATGGACATGGATGAGGAGTTTTATAGAAATAAAATACAACCAAAATTCTTTTATGTATCTCCTGATGACCTTTGGAAATGGAAGGTGAATGTATTGAACTTTATGAGAAATAACTATAAGGATAGCTATAGACCTTACATTATACAAGCTTGCCAAAATGAAAATGGAAAGATAGTAGAAATGGCTACTTCAATTAAGAAGGATTTAAAAATATAATTATTTAGCTTTTTATGTTTCAATAAACTTCGATGTTAATTTCTTTAGAGGTAAATAAACACTAAAGACTATTATTAAAACTAGTAAGATTAATAGTTTATATTAGGAATATAAAGCCAAGTATAAATGCAGTTAAAGGATTAACAGGTGTAAGTGAATTTAACTAGCTTAATGATTGGCATTGCTCCTTAAATTTATTTGGAGCTATGCCATATTTCTTTTTAAAAGCTTTTGAAAAGCTATAAGGGTCTGGATATCCAAGAATATTTGCTATTTGTTTTATAGAATAAGAACCGATATATAAAAGCTTTTTCGCACGATTCATACGTAGTTCATTTACGTATTGTAAAGGTGGAACTCCAACATTTCTTTTGAATAGAGTTATAAAATACTTTTCTGATGTATTTATCATATTAGCCAGATCAATAATACGAATATTTTTATTTAAGTTTTCTTCTATATATTGTAGTACTGATTGCAGATCAAATCTATCGGTGGTACTTTCTTTTATATTATTAGGGAAAAAAGTACGGTAAGCTCCACTGTTTTCTGGCAAATCTAATATGGTTGCAAGCAATAAGGAAAAAGAGGCTTTTATTAAGTAATTTGCTTGATAATCAGAATTTTTATACTGAAAATATATATCTTTAAAAGTTTCAGATACTTTAGTTAGTAGTTCTTTTCTTATAATTCCTGAAAAATTGTAATTGTCTAAAGCATTTAATTTTTTCCCAATGGAAAAGTCAAAATGTATATATATAAATTCACAATATCCTTCAAGTATTGCAGATTCATAAGAGACATTTGGATAGAAAAAAATAACATCATCCTTAGATGCTGTGTATTTGTTATTATTTAAAGTTATTGTGACTTCACCAGCTAGTATATACCAAATATCGTAGTCGCTATGGGTCTTTTTTTCTTGATAAAAGGCTGAATGGGATATATCACAACAGCAATTAATTGTTACGTTTATGTAATTATATAATTGATCAAAAATAGGATTCATTTCAGAGTTCTTCCATTCTTTTCTTACTTTTTACCATTATTATAATACAATATGACATTTCAATAAACTGATAAATATTTTACAATGAGTAAAAGTTGCTGATATTACCGTCTTCAGCTATTTTTTCACATGTATGCACTTTTTTAAGCTTTTGAAGAATTTTAACCTCATAGGTTTTAAAAGCCTTATATTAAGAAGCAATTCTAATACAAAAAAACTGAAATCAAGTAGTGTACAAGCAAGTAAAGAGGATATGAAAAGGAGTAGATAAAAATGAAAATAGAAGAGTATTTTGATAAATCCATAGATTATTTGCCATGGGAGGAATGTGGAGAAGAGAAGAAAAGAGAGCAGTTTCTATGGCAGGAACAGCTGATAGTAAAATATAATGCTGATTTTGGAGAAGATTGCTTTGTTTCGCAATATGCTAGCATTTATGGTGTAGAAGAACTGAATTTAGGAGATGGATGCATGATTTGTGCCGGAGTTTTGCTTCGTAATATAAGTCTTACTGCTGGTGAAAAATGTTCTTTTAATACTAATGCATATCTTCAGGGTAAAATAAAGTTAGGGGATTTTGTACGTATTGCCCCAGACGCTAAAATAATCGCGATGAACCATACCTTTGATGATTTAAATAAACCTATTTGTCAGCAACCTATAAGGTCAAAAGGGATTATTATTGGAGATGATGTTTGGATTGGTGCTGGAGCCGTTATTTTAGATGGGATAAACATTGGAAGTCATTCTGTTATTGCAGCTGGCGCCGTTGTCACAAAGGATGTTCCTGAATATGCTGTTGTAGGTGGTAATCCTGCGAAGCTTATTAGGTCAAGACTCGAAAGCAACGATAGAAGAAAAATAAATGAAGAGGACTTGAAAAAACGTCTACAGGAATTTGGAGGTGAAGTACGTGATCAATGGCAGGCTGTGCTTAATAATAGAAAAAAACATATAAATGGCAGAGAGATATACGTAAACCTTCCAGAGGATTCTAGCGAAGAAGTTCGTCCATGGTGTGATGCAATAGAGATTGCAGCTATGTTTGATGGAATACCTGATATTTTGGATAAAGAAGTACTAATTAAAGAGGTTCAAAAATTGCAACCAACCATGATTGATTACAATGTGTTGACTGTGGGATATGCTTTAGAAGTACTTGGAACAAAAATTCTGAATCCATTTAAGTATATTGAAAATGAAAATAAAGTACAGTTAGAAGAAAAACTTTCCTCCTATGATTGGAAAAATGATATTTGGTCTGCAGGAGCAAATATTGATCATTATGGCACCGCTTTATATATGAACAAAAAATATTTTCAATCGAAAAATTCTGGTACAACCTTATTTGGCTGGCTAAGTTTAAATGCTAATGCACAAAATGGAATGTGGGGTGTTGAAAATAAAGATGACCTATTACAGCTGGTCAATGGTTTTTACAGGTTAACGAGAGGAACCTATGCACAGTTTGGTATTCCTCTTCCATATCCAAAACAAGCTATTGATACCTTGTTAGAACATTCAAAGAATACTAGATATTTTAGACAAGATTGTGGCAATGCCTGCAATGTTTTAGATGTAATTCATCCTTTATGGCTTTGTAAAAAACAAACAAATTATAGATATGATGAAGGCAAAGAGTGGGCTTATTTACAAATAGAAAGAATATTGAAGAACTGGCAATACGAAGAAGGCTTTAGTTTTGAGCTAGAAACAAACTACAACCCAGGGCTTATGGGTACAGAAATGTGGCTTTCTATCCTATATTTGCTAACTGATTATATTGGCTATTCAGACGTTCTTGGATATAAACCAAAAGGCGTGCATCGAACAGAAGTTGCATTAGATATTATAAAAAATAATTGAAGTAAGAAATAAACATTTACCAGTAGTCGCTAATAAAGTAAGGCTCATCATGAAAAAAGCGATGTTCAAGCACATGTACATGTAAATGGCGCTATAACAAATTATGAAACCTTAATTTTGATTTTCGAATTAGAGTCTGGAAGTCAAATTGAGTTTTCAGTCGGAGATAATAATTTTAAAAGTGTACATTTATACGAACATGGAGAGCTGGCTTACAAAGGGAAAAACTTTATCAAATTTGAATCTGATTGTAATTAAGGAGTTGGGATCTATTGGGAATAAATAGAGCATCAAGCTTGAAGTTATAAAAAAAACAGAGCAATTATTTTAAAGAATATACTAATCACACATCGATATACTTTACATATATCAGTGTGTGATTATTTTTTTATTCTTTATCAAATTATATTTTAGATAAAACTCTGTATAAGTATGTATAAAAAGCCGCTAAATCTTATTTTCACTTTTGTCTAAAAATTTCATTGCTAGCTCTTCACGTAATCCAGGTACATCGGTTGTCCCTTTTTCCTTTGACACTCTATAAAATTCACATTTATATTTTATCCTTGCTAAAGCGTCTTGTAAGATTGCAATCTGTTTCTCAGTTTCCTCTTTCTGATGAACAAATAGTTCATATCTTTTATCAATAGTTGAATCACCCTCTTCACACCATTGAAAAAACTGTTTAATATCATCAAGAGGCATTCCTGTGTTTTTTAAACACTCTATCATTTTTAGACATTCTACATCTGAATCATCAAAGACTCTTATATTACCAGTAGTTCTATTGACTAGTGGAAGAAGCCCTTTTTTATCATAATAACGAAGAGTTGATATAGATATATTTAGCATCTTTGAAATATCACCAATGGAATAATTCATAAATTTCCTCCAAAAATATTTTAAAAATCTTACATTAAATTTAAAATTAAATGTTGACCTAAAGTTAGGTTTAGGTCTTATGATATATTTATCATAAGATACAAATGGAACTCATGCAATACTAAAATATACTTTTTCAAAAGAAAAAGTTTTTGATATAAGTCTTATAAAATACTAACTAGACAGTTTGAGGGTTGGAATCTTATGGAAAATAATAAAAATAAGAGTGAGGAGAAATAAATATGGAAATCAAAGAATTAAAAAAAGTATCGGACTTTTTACTAGGAGAAGAAAATACTGCATATGCGCCATATTTTATCGGAAAAAGCTATTTAAGTGTCCTTAATACTAAAGAAGTATTTATATCTAATGTTACATTTGAGCCAGGGTGCCGTAATAACTGGCATATTCACCATGGTAGTGGACAGATATTGATTTGTGTTGGCGGTCATGGCTGGTATCAGGAGATGGGTAAGGAACCACAGTATTTAAAAAGCGGAGATGTAGTATATATTGCTCCAGAAATCAAACACTGGCACGGGGCTGTAGCAGATGAACCATTTGCACATCTAGCTTTATCTATTCCAGTAGAAGGTGCTTCAAATCAGTGGTGTGAAGCAGTAACAGATGAAGAATATAGCAAATTAAAATAATAATGTATTGTATAGATAGAATAAAAGTTTTCTTAGAAGGGAGATATTTATGAAAAAGCAAACAGCAGGAAAAGACGCACTTGGAACTTTTGCACCAAAATTTGCAGAGCTAAATGATGAGGTTTTATTTGGCCAGGTGTGGTCACGAGAGGATAAATTATCTGCAAGGGATAGAAGTTTGATTACAGTAACCGCATTAATGACAAAAGGAATTTTTGATAATTCTTTAAAATTTCATCTGATAAATGCGAAAAATAACGGAGTAACTTCAGAAGAAATTGCTGAGGTTATAACACATCTAGCATTTTATGTAGGATGGCCTAATGCGTGGGCAACCTTTGCATTAGCAAAAGAGGTTTGGGTTGAGTAAAGCAAACTATACATCAAATCAATAAAAGTCAAAGTATTTATAAAGCATAATCAAGAAAGCTTGCCTATATAAAGTAGCTAGTTTATGTTTCGAAATTTTGTAAACTAAGAAATATTTAGTTATGATTTGAAAGATAAGCTGAAAAAATAAATAAATTCGTTGAATTACAGGAGGATGAAAAATGCATTTAGATAAAATTAACTCACCAGAGGACTTAAAAAAATTATCAATAGTAGAGATGAATGAATTAAGCACAGAGCTTCGTCAAGTGTTACTTAAGAAATTAAGTGAGCACGGGGGGCATATAGGACCAAATCTTGGAATGGTAGAGCTTACAGTTGCATTGCATTATGTATTTAACTCCCCAAAGGATAAAATTGTATATGATGTATCACATCAAAGTTATATTCATAAGATGCTTACCGGAAGAAAAGACGCGTTTATCAACTCTGAAAAATACGATGAAGTGTCAGGCTATACCAATCCAGAAGAAAGTGAGCATGACTTTTTCAATATTGGGCATACTTCCACATCAATAAGTCTTGCCTGTGGTCTTGCAAAGGGAAGAGATCTAAAAAATGAAAAGGATAATGTTATTGCTATTATAGGAGATGGATCACTAAGTGGTGGAGAAGCCTATGAAGGTCTTAACAATGCTGCTGAGGCTGGAACAAACATGATTATTATTGTAAATGATAATGATATGTCTATTGCAGAAAACCATGGTGGTTTATATAAGAATCTTAAAGAACTTAGAGATACAGAAGGTAAAAGTGAGTGCAACTTCTTTAAGGCTATGGGACTAGATTACTATTATGTTAGTGATGGACATGATTTAGGACAATTGATAAGCACCTTCAATAAAGTTAAGGATATAGAGCATCCAGTGGTAATTCATATTCATACAATAAAGGGCAAAGGCTTTGAGATTGCTGAAAAGAATAAAGAACAGTGGCATTATGGAATGCCTTTTGAATTAGAAACAGGAGCTTCAAAGGTTTCTATGGGCAATGCAGAGAATTATTCGAATTTGACAGGCGAATACCTGTTAGATCTAATGAAGCAAGATCCAACTGTTGTTGCTATTACCTCTGGAACTCCAACTGTACTTGGTTTTGGACCAGGTAGAAGAAAGGAAGCTGGTAAACAGTTTGTAGATGTTGGCATTGCAGAAGAGCATGCAGTTGCTTTAGCTTCAGGAATTGCAGCCAACGGAGGAAAGCCAGTTTATGGAGTGTATAGCACCTTTCTTCAAAGAACCTATGATCAACTTTCGCAGGATTTGTGCATAAACAATAACCCTGCCTTAATACTAGTAAATGCTGCGTCAGTTTACGGAATGAATGATGTTACGCATCTAGGAATATTTGATATTGGATTTATGAGCAATATTCCTAACATGGTATATCTTGCTCCAACCTGTAAAGAGGAATACTTTGCTATGGTTAATTGGGGAATAAACCAAAATGAACATCCGGTAGCAATTCGTGTTCCGGCAATGGGTGTAATAGAAAGTAGTATTGAAGACACAACAGATTATTCTATACTAAATAAATACCAAGTTAGCAAAGAAGGTAAAGACGTTGCAATAATTGCACTTGGGGATTTCTATCAACTTGGTCAGTCAGTTGTCTCAAAACTTTCAGCAGAAAACAACATAGAAGCTACTTTGATTAATCCAAAGTATA
Source organism: Clostridium manihotivorum (assembly GCF_004015185.1). Taxonomy (GTDB): domain Bacteria; phylum Bacillota; class Clostridia; order Clostridiales; family Clostridiaceae; genus Clostridium_AR; species Clostridium_AR manihotivorum. The sequence goes on from NZ_CP025746.1 coordinate 3,333,328, forward strand.
TAACAGGTATAGATGAAGAATTACTTGAGAACTTAAAGAAAGAGCATAAACTTGTAATCACACTTGAAGATGGTATTTTAGATGGTGGTTTTGGAGAAAAGATAGCAAGATACTATGGCCCTTCTGAGGTAAAAGTAGTAAACTATGGTATAAAAAAGGAATTACTAGATCGTTATGTTGCAGAGGAGCTTATGAAGAAGAATAGACTTACTGAGGGGCAGATTATAGAAGATATTACTAGCATCATAAAGTAAACCTATATTCCTTATAATTATATGAATTCAGATAGGATAATTTTTAACTATCTGAATTTCTTTGTTCTTTCGGAAAACCTCATGGATGTTAAAGCCGTCACAAAAATAGAATAAAAAGCTTATCTTTTTCATAGAGCATGTATTGACCAAATTAATTACTCTCCCACTTTAATTATAACATATACGATTTCTTAAAAACAGCCTTATAATTTGCTCTTTTTGCGGGTATTATAGGAGCAGATATTACGTCATAGAGAAATGTTTTATCCACACCTATAAAAAGGAAGGAGAAAATGTATGAATTCATATGTGCTTAGCTTTCAGGAGATTGACAAAACAATGCTTTCTATAGCAGGGGGAAAAGGTGCCAACCTAGGTGAACTAACCAAGGTTAATGGAATCTTAGTTCCAGAAGGTTTTTGTGTTACCACAGAAGCTTATAAAAATGTAATTGCAGATAATCAGGAGCTTAGAGATTTATTAGATAAGTTATCACTGGTTTCTGTAGAAGATAGGGAGAAAATTCGAGAGATTAGTAAGGATATTCGTAAAGTCATAAAAGATATAGTTATTTCTAAAGATATATTAGAAAAGATAGAAGAGTATCTAGTAAAATTTGGTGAGAAATATTCTTATGCAATACGATCTAGTGCAACTGCAGAAGACTTACCTACAGCTTCCTTTGCTGGACAGCAAGATACTTATTTAAATATTATGGGAAGGGATTCAATCCTAAAGCATATAAGTAAATGCTGGGCATCACTGTTTACAGAAAGAGCAATAGTTTATCGTCTTCAAAACTGCTTTGACCACCGCAAAGTTTATCTTTCTGTGGTAGTTCAGAAGATGGTGTTCCCACAGGTGTCTGGAATTTTGTTTACTGCTGATCCAGTGACTTGTAACAGAAAGGTGTTGTCCATTGATGCCAGCTTTGGCCTTGGTGAGTCACTAGTCTCAGGTATTGTAAATGCTGACAACTATAAAGTACTTAACGGCAAGGTTGTTGATAAAAAGATATCCTCAAAAAAACTGGCTATTCATGCATTAAATGATGGTGGTACGAAACAGCAGGAGATTACAGCTGAACTACAGAACTCTCAAGCTCTAAGTGACAAACAGATTTTGCAACTTGAGATAATAGGTAGAAAGCTAGAAGATTATTTCGGTTTTCCCCAGGATATAGAATGGTGTTTAGCTGATGATATATTTTATATTGTCCAAAGCAGACCAATCACAACTTTATACCCTACTCCTATTGCCAATGATCAAGAGAATCATGTCTACATATCTGTAGGTCATCAACAAATGATGACAGATCCTTTAAAACCACTGGGAATGTCATTAATGGAGTTAGTGTCATATGGTCAAAGGTTTAAAGCTGGTGGAAGGCTCTTTGTTGATGTAGCTAAAATGCTAGCTTCCCCTGACAGCAGAAAAATGTTATTAACTAACATGGGACAACATGACCCGCTTATGAAAGATGCACTTGTGACCATATTAGATAGAGGAGACTTCATAAAGAATTCACCTGAAAATAAGGAACAACACAGTAATCCTAAGGGGAATAAAGGCGTATCGGCTGCTGGTACTCAAGCACCAATAGAAAACAACCCCACGATCGTTTCAGAGTTAATTAAGAAAAGTCAAACCTCTATAGATAACCTAAAACAAAATATTCAAGGAAAATCAGGAACAAATTTAATTGATTTTATACTAGAAGATATCCAGGAGTTAAAGAGAATATTATTTGACCCACAAAGTTCAGCTGTATTTATGTCAGCTATAAATGCTTCCCATTGGATCAATGAAAAAATGAATGAATGGCTTTGTGAAAATAATGCTGCGGATATACTTTCTCAATCTGTTCCAAACAATATCACTTCGGAAATGGGTCTAGCACTATTAGATCTGGCTGATGTGCTTCGTCCTTATCCAGAGGTAATTGATTATTTAGAACATACAAAAGATGATAACTTTTTGGAGAATCTATCTAAATTAAATGGTGGGCTAGAAGTTAAAGCTGCGATACTGTCTTATCTTGAGAAATACGGAATGAGATGTAGCGGTGAAATTGATATTACTAAAACCCGTTGGAGCGAGAAGCCGCTTACACTTGTACCAATGATTCTTGGCAACATCAAGAATTTTGAGCCAAAGGCTAGTAAGCTAAAATTCGAACAAGGTCAAAAGGAAGCTCTTGAAAAAGAAAAAGCACTATTACATCGATTGGCTAAGTTGCCAGATGGTGAAGAAAAGGTAAAAGAGACAAAGCGAAATATTGATCTAATCCGAAATTTCATTGGGTATCGTGAATACCCGAAATACGGTATGATTAGCCGTTACTTTGTTTATAAGCAGGCTTTAATGAAAGAAGCTGAGCGATTGGTACAAACAAAAGTTATTACTGAAAAAGAAGATATATATTACCTCACTTTTGAAGAGCTCCGTGAAGTTATAGCTAAAAGTAAACTAGATTATGACATGCTAAGGGAAAGGAAAGAGGAGCACAAACTATTCGAAAAATTAACTCCTCCACGTGTTATTACTTCTGAAGGTGAAATTATTACAGGTAAATATAAACGGGAAAATCTCCCTGCTGGTGCCATTGCAGGTTTAGCTGTTTCTTCTGGAGTTGTGGAAGGAAGAGCACGTGTCATATTAAACATGGAAGATGCTGAGCTTGAAGAGGATGATATATTAGTAACTACCTTTACTGATCCTAGTTGGACTCCACTTTTTGTATCCATAAAAGGGCTAGTTACTGAAGTAGGTGGACTTATGACTCATGGTGCAGTTATTGCACGTGAATATGGTCTACCAGCAGTTGTTGGTGTAGAAAATGCTACCAAATTAATAAAAGACGGCCAAAGGATTAGAGTTAATGGTACGGAAGGATATATAGAAGTTATATAATTATACTTTATGAACTAGCTTTAGCTGTTTAAACTTATTTAGTTTTCAATAAAGCAAGTAAAAGTATATTGATTAAAAAATAAGATGTTGAGCCTTGGCTTAAACATCTTATTTTTTGTGATAAAGTTTTCTAAATGCCATTGGGGGCATATGTTCACTTTTCTTAAACGTATAAACAATTGTTTTCTTACATGGCAAATATTACATGCAAGGCATCTATGAAAAACCTTCTATCCTAGATAAAGTAGCGGCCATAAATTTCGAATATTAAGAATATACAGAATTTAAATATCATGAATTAAATTTAAGAATACAGAGGAGATGCTATTATGGATAAAGAAGTTAGTGAAAGACAGAGGATATTCGATTCAGAAGAAAAAATTATATTAAAAATATATATAAGTTCTAATAAGGTTTCTACATTCTAACGCATAGCCTGTCTATTGTTGCTGTAGGAACCTTATTTATTGTTCTAATGAAATTTTGTATTGAATCCTTAACACGATTCACACTCTTAAAGAACACATTATTCACTACAGATGATTTTAACCATCCCCATAACCCCTCAATTAGATTTAGTTCTGGACTATATGGTGGTAAAAACATTAATTCAAGTCTATCCTTCATTTCTTCCAAAAACGGTTGTATCAACTTAGCATGATGAATCCTAGCATTGTCAAGAACAATCACTATTTTACCCTTCGGGTATTGCGAAAGCACCTTCTTTAAAAACTCAAGAAATACTACAGCATCATATTTATCATGTTCTTCACAATAGACATGACCGGTTTCATAATCTAATATTCCTATTAATTTTACGCCTGCATTCTTTCCATAAGTAGGTATCTTTCGTTGTTGACCTTTTACAAACCATGTCTTTTGAATAGCCTGATAATCTCTTATCATTGATTCATCTTGAAATAATATAGTATCAACTAAGCCATCAAGGTGTTTTTTTTAGAGTTTCAAAATCCCTTTTAAAAACTTCTTGTTTTTCCTTATCAGCCTTTTTCAGTACGTATGTTGGTCTTGTATAACTCAAATTTAGCCTATGAAGTATAACTGCCATGTCGCTATGTTTTATAATAATTTTAAAGTTAAGCATAACCCATTGACATATTAACTTAATTGTCCAGTTTTTATTGCTTCAAAGCCTACTTCGTCAGGCGTGTTATTTGTTATTACATAAATAAGTTCTTGTTCTTGCTCAGGGCTTAATTTTCTAGGGGCACCAGATGGTTTCTTCATAGCAAGACCTTCTAACCCATTGACTTTATACTTTTTAATATAGCTACCAACAGCATGCTCTTCTAACCCTTCCATTTCTGCAATTACTTTATTCTGAAAGCCTTGAAAATGCTTTAAAACTACAGAGTATCGTTTATACATTCTTATATTTTTAGTTTTTTTCATTGCCGCTTGTAATTCCAATATTGCTTTATTATTATATTCAACTGTATTCTTCATCACATTATTCATTTGAATCACCTCACAAAATAAATATATATTTATTTTGTGTATTCTTAGCAAATAGTATAAACGGAAATTAAATGGTAATGAATTTTATTAAATAGAACTTATATATTAACAAAAGTAATAATATTATTATAATACATTTTGAAAATAATTCCAAATGCATTGTTACTATTGAAAATGTATAATGTTACTATAGTTTAATATATAGCTAAAGTAATGAAAACATTCGAATAAATGTGTAAAATTTTAAAAAATGTTATTTATAAATACTATTTTTATTCAACTGAAAACGATATAATATGAAGATATTCGTTATAGTAGTTAAGAAAATATTACTATTATTGAAAATGAATAATTTGCTTGACCAACTTGCAATTTGTACATATAATATTATTATGTAAAGTTGAAAAAAGTAAATTAGCTAGATGAACAATGGCGTTCTTTGAGGGGTATGTTATACCCTTTGAGGAGCGTCTTTTAAAATACCAAGGAGGAATAAATTATGTTAAAGAAAACATTAGCACTGCTTACTGCAGTTACTATTTTAAGCGCTACATTTGTTGGATGTTCAAAGGGAAATGAAGGAAGTAGCAAAAAATATGTCATAGCTACAGATGCAACATTTGCACCATTTGAATATGAAAAGGACGGTAAGTATGTAGGTATTGATGTTGAGATACTTGATGCTGTAGCTAAAAGTGAAAACTTTCAATATGAATTAAAGCCAATGAATTTTAAAGGTATAATTCCTGGAATAACTTCAAACCAAATAGATGGAGCTATTGCTGGAATGAGTATAACTGATGAGAGAAAGAAAACTTTAGACTTTTCAGATGGTTATTTTAATGCAGGTATTTCTATAGTAGTAAAAGCTGATAATAATTCAATAAAGTCAGTTGATGATTTAAAAGGAAAAATATTTGCAGTGAAAAAAGGTACTGCAGGTTCAAAATATGCAGAACAAGTAAAAGACAAATATAATGCAAATATAAGATATTTTGATGATTCTCCATCAATGTTTCAAGAGGTTATAAATGGAAACGCTGATGTTAATTTCGAAGATTATCCAGTTATAGCATATAAGATTGCTACTGATTCAACACCTTCATTAAAGGTAGTTGGTGACAGACTTACTAAAGATACTTACGGATTTGCTGTTAATAAGGGAAAGAATAAGGAACTGCTAGATAAGTTTAATGCTGGTTTGAAGAAGATAAAAGAGAATGGCGAATATGACAAGATACTAGCAAAATATATAAAGAATAAATAGGAGATTTTCTATGGATAACTTTTCTATAATTAAAGATAGTTTGCCAAGTTTATTGAGTGGACTTGCTGTAACTATAAAACTTACTGTTATCTCGTTGTTTTTGCTTCTATACTTGGATTAGTATTTGGACTGTTTAATATCTCTAAGAATAAGGTGTTAAAATCAATAGCAGTGGTATATGTTGATTTAATCAGAGGTACTCCTCTAATAGTTCAAGCATTTTTATATACTTTGGACTACCAGGTGCATTAGATATAAAAATAAGTGCTATGTTTGCAGGCTCTTTAGCGCTAAGTTTAAATGCAGGAGCTTGCCATGGCTGAAATCTTTAGAGCGGGAATACAATCACTAGATAAAGGTCAAATGGAAGTTTTAAGAAGCCTTGGACTTCCGTACTCAAAAGCCATGAGAAAAGTAATTTTACCTCAGGCTATTAGAAGAATGACTCCAGCTATTATTAACCAATTTATAATATCTCTTAAGGATACCTCTATATTATCTGTTATAGGAATACAAGAGTTAACTCAAAGTGGAGAAATTGTCATCGCTTCAACTTACAAATCATTTCAGATATGGGGAGCTGTAGCTGTGATGTATCTGATTATCATAACATTGCTTTCAATCATCTCTAAAAGAATAGAAAGGAGCATGAACATATGATAAAGGTTGATGGTCTAAAAAGCACTTTGGAAAATTAGAAGTTCTTAAGGGAATTGATCTTAATGTAGAACAAGGTGAAGTTCTTTGTCTTATAGGTCCATCGGGTTCAGGGAAAAGTACATTTTAAGATGTTTAAACAGACTTGAAGATATAGACGGTGGAAGTGTGGTCATAGATGGTGAGTCTATAAGTGACCCAAAGGTAAATATAAATAGGATAAGAGAAAAAATAGGAATGGTATTTCAATCATTCAACTTATTTCCACATCTTAGTGTAATTGATAATATAACTTTAGCACCGGTAGAATTAAAAAAAATGAACAAGGAAGATGCTAAGAAAAAAGCTGTTGAGCTTTTAGAAAAAGTAGGACTTGGGAGTAAGGCTAATGAATATCCAGATAGATTATCTGGTGGGCAGAAGCAAAGAGTAGCTATAGCAAGGGCTCTAGCTATGAATCCAGAGATATTGTTATTTGATGAACCTACCTCAGCGCTAGACCCAGAGATGGTAGGGGAAGTTCTACAGGTTATGAAGGAGCTTGCAAATGAAGGAATGACTATGGTAGTAGTTACTCATGAAATGGGATTTGCAAGGGAAGTAGCGGATAGAGTTATATTTATGGACGGAGGTTATATCGTGGAGCAGGGTGATCCAAATGATATATTTTCCAATCCTCAAAACCCAAGAACAAAGGACTTTTTAAATAAGGTTTTATAATTTGTAGATTTTAAAGTGATACTATAATAAACAAGATTTATTATAGTATCACTTTTTTATTTAAGGTTGCATTATCTCAAAGTTAACGAAATATAAAGCTAAGAAGGTATTGAAATTTTATAGAGCTTTTGAGTAATAAGATTAGGCACTTTAACCTTTAGTAAAAAAAACTAGTAAAAATTAAGTAAAAAAATATTGTAATTTTACTAATAGTGTTATAGAATTTAATTAATGATAATGTTTACTTGTTCATAAGGAAGAAAAAATATATATTTTACAGGCTAATATGGGAGGAATAAGATATGGTTAATGATTTAAAGATTGATTTCGAAAGAGTATTTGGTGCTGAAGGTCAGGGAGCTTACTTTGCACCTGGAAGAGTTAATCTGATTGGAGAGCATACAGACTATAATGGTGGCAATGTATTCCCTTGTGCTCTAACCTTTGGTACTTATGCAATTGCCACAAAAAGAGATGATAAAAAAGGTAAGGCTATACTCCAAGAATTTTGATCAATTAGGCATAATAGAATTCGATGTTAATGAAATAAAATATGAGAAGGGTCATGATTGGGCAAATTATCCTAAAGGAGTAATATGGGCTTTTAATGAAAGTGGTAAGAAAATAACTAGTGGTATGGATGTACTTTTTTATGGAAATATTCCTAATGGTGCAGGATTATCTTCATCAGCATCAATAGAATTAGCTACTGCTGTAATACTAAAGGACCTATTTTCCTTTGATGTAGATATGATTGAGATGGTGAAGCTAAGTAAGCAAGCAGAAAATATATTTATAGGTGTCAATTGTGGAATAATGGATCAATTTGCCATAGGAATGGGTAAAGAGGGTTGCGCTATTTTATTAGATACAAATACATTAAAGTATGAATACGCGAAGGTAGATATTGAAGGCGCATCAATAGTAATAGCTAATACAAATAAGAGAAGAGGCTTAGCTGACTCAAAGTATAACGAAAGAAGAAGCCAATGTGAGGAAGCTCTAAAGGACTTGCAGGTAGGGCTTGATATAAGAGCGCTGGGTGAGATCGATGAAGCAACTTTTGAGGCTAATAAAGGGCTCATTAAAGATTATATAAATGTAAAAAGAGCTAAACATGCGGTTTATGAAAATCAAAGAACTCTAAGGGCGGTAGAAGCTCTAAGTAATAAGGATATAGACTTGTTTGGTAAATTAATGAATGAATCTCATGTGTCTTTGCGTGATGATTATGAAGTTACAGGAATAGAACTTGATACTTTAGTTGAACTTGCATGGGATCAAAAGGGAGTTATTGGATCAAGAATGACTGGAGCAGGCTTTGGAGGATGCACAGTAAGTATAGTAAAGAATGAGTTTGTTCAAGATTTTATAAAAATGTAGGATCACAATATAAAGAAAATATTGGATATGAAGCCGATTTCTATGTGGCTCAAATTGTGATGGTGCTAGAAAGCTATAACAATAACTGATAAACTATAATAGGAGAAGTAAAAAACTAACTATTAATATGTAGGAGATGATTTTGATGAGTATTTTAGTTTGCGGAGGAGCTGGGTATATCGGTTCTCACTGTGTATACGAGCTTATTGCAAGAGGCGAGGACGTTATAGTAGTAGACAACCTTCAAACTGGACATAAGGAGGCTTTGCACCCAGAAGCAAAGTTTTATGAGGGTGACATAAGAGACTATAATTTTATGGACAAGGTGTTCAAGGAAAATAATGTTGAAGGGGTAATACATTTTGCTGCGAATTCTCTTGTTGGGGAAAGTATGCAATTACCTTTAAAGTACTATAATAATAATGTTCATGGTACTGAAGTATTACTTCAAGCAATGGTTGATAATGATGTTAAGAAAATAGTATTTTCATCTACTGCTGCTGTTTATGGAGAGCCTGAAACAGTTCCTATAACTGAAACTGATAAGACAGAACCAACAAACACATACGGTGAAACAAAGCTTGCTATGGAAAAAATGATGAAATGGGCTGACAAAGCACATGGTTTAAGATATATAGCACTTAGATATTTCAATGTAGCAGGGGCTCATCCAAATGGTTTAATAGGAGAGGATCATACTCCTGAAACTCACCTTATTCCTCTTATTTTACAGGTACCATTAAATAAGAGAGAAAAGATAAGTCTTTTTGGAGATGATTATGATACTAAGGATGGTACATGTATAAGAGATTATATACATGTAAAAGATCTTATTGATGCACATCTTTTAGCATTCAACAAGCTTAGGGATGGATGGCAAAGTGATGTATTCAATTTAGGAAGTGGAAGTGGATTTACTGTTAAAGAGATGGTAGAGGCGAGCTAGAAAAAGTTACTGGACATTCTATACCAGCAGAGGTTTGTCCAAGAAGAGCTGGAGATCCAGCAGTATTAATTGCATCAAGTGATAAGGCAAAGAAGGTTTTAGGTTGGGAACCTAAATATAATAATGTAGAAGAAATAATAGCATCAGTTTGGAACTTCCATGAAACACATGTAAATGGATTTGAGGAGTAAAATGCTGTTATAAGTATAGGGGGATAAGAAAGATGGTTATAAATATTTCAAAAGAGATAGAGAGTTTATTAGACTATGCTATAGAGAAGGAACTTATAAGTCCTTTTAGATAGAATTTATACTAAAAAATAGATTGTTAGAAGTATTAGAGTTAACAGAGATAGACGAATATACGGAAAATCACAAAGAAAAATCTTTAGAATCAATCTTAGAAAATATACTTTCCTTTGCTTCAGATAATGGAGTTCTTAAGGATGGTGGAGTGGTAGCAAAAGATTTATTTGATACTAAAATTATGGGATGCCTTATAGGTAGACCTTCAGAGATAATAGAAAAGTTTAATTCTTTATATGAACAAGATAATAAGAAGGCAACTGATTATTTCTATAATTTAAGTAGACATTCTAATTATATAAGATGGGATAGAGTTCAAAAGGATTTGAAGTGGAAGGTTAACACTGAATATGGAGACATAGATATAACTATAAATCTATCTAAGCCTGAAAAGGATCCTAAAGCTATAGCACTGGCTAAAAAATATGCCATCTAGTTCTTATCCTAAATGCTTACTTTGTAGAGAAAATGAAGGTTATGCTGGAAGGATAAATCATCCAGCTAGACAAAATCATAGAATTATTCCCTTGAATCTAAACTCAGAGGATTGGTATCTACAGTATTCACCTTTATGTTTATTACAATGAGCACTGTATAGTATTCAAAGGAAGTCATGAACCAATGAAGATTGGAAAAGAAAGCTTTGTAAGACTTCTTCAATTTGTTGATAAGTTTCCACATTATTTCTTGGGGTCTAATGCTGATTTACCTATTGTTGGAGGATCCATTTTAACTCACGATCACTTCCAAGGAGGGAATTATGAATTTGCTATGGCAACTGCAGATACTGAAAAAACCTATGTTGTTAAAGGCTTCGAAGATATGTCTGTAGCAAGAGTTAAGTGGCCGATGAGTGTGATTAGACTTAAAGGAAATAGTATTGAAAGATTAGTTGAATTATCTGATCATATATTGAATAGCTGGAGACAATATTCTGATGAGTCTGTAGATATAATTTCATTTACAGGTGAGACTCCTCATAATACCATAACTCCTATTGTTAGAAAGAAGAATGGATTATTTGAAGTAGACTTAGTTCTTAGAAATAACCGAACTTCTGAGGGAGCATCCAGACGGAATATTCCATCCTCATAGAGAACTTCATCATATAAAGAAGGAGAATATAGGTCTTATTGAAGTTATGGGGCTTGCTGTATTGCCAGCTAGGCTTAAGGATGAGCTCAAAAGTTTAGAAGCTTATCTAATAGGTGAATGTAAATTAGAATCTATTAGTAAGGAATCTGAATTATATAAGCATAAAAGCTGGGCTGAAGATATGATAAGTATTTATGACGATATATCTTTAGGTAATGTAGAGAGCATAATTAGAAAAGAAGTTGGAATTAAGTTTGCAAAGGTTCTTGAACATTGTGGAGTATTTAAAAGAGATGAAGTGGGACTAAGTGCTTTTGATAAGTTTGTAGCTTCATTATAATATGATTTTGTCATATTCCATGGCTGAAAATGTAAACTCACTACGTTCGGACATACAGTTTTACTCTTTATTTAGCCATTCACTTTTTATAAATCTTATGTATATAAGTTCTAATAAGGTTTCTACATTCTAACGCATAGCCTGTCTATTGTTGCTGTAGGAACCTTATTTATTGTTCTAATGAAATTTTGTATTGAATCCTTAACACGATTCACACTCTTAAAGAACACATTATTCACTACAGATGATTTTAACCATCCCCATAACCCCTCAATTAGATTTAGTTCTGGACTATATGGTGGTAAAAACATTAATTCAAGTCTATCCTTCATTTCTTCCAAAAACGGTTGTATCAACTTAGCATGATGAATCCTAGCATTGTCAAGAACAATCACTATTTTACCCTTCGGGTATTGCGAAAGCACCTTCTTTAAAAACTCAAGAAATACTACAGCATCATATTTATCATGTTCTTCACAATAGACATGACCGGTTTCATAATCTAATATTCCTATTAATTTTACGCCTGCATTCTTTCCATAAGTAGGTATCTTTCGTTGTTGACCTTTTACAAACCATGTCTTTTGAATAGCCTGATAATCTCTTATCATTGATTCATCTTGAAATAATATAGTATCAACTAAGCCATCAAGGTGTTTTTTTTAGAGTTTCAAAATCCCTTTTAAAAACTTCTTGTTTTTCCTTATCAGCCTTTTTCAGTACGTATGTTGGTCTTGTATAACTCAAATTTAGCCTATGAAGTATAACTGCCATGCTGCTATGTTTTATAATAATTTTAAAGTTAAGCATAACCCATTGACATATTAACTTAATTGTCCAGTTTTTTATTGCTTCAAAGCCTACTTCGTCAGGCGTGTTATTTGTTATTACATAAATAAGTTCTTGTTCTTGCTCAGGGCTTAATTTTCTAGGGGCACCAGATGGTTTCTTCATAGCAAGACCTTCTAACCCATTGACTTTATACTTTTTAATATAGCTACCAACAGCATGCTCTTCTAACCCTTCCATTTCTGCAATTACTTTATTCTGAAAGCCTTGAAAATGCTTTAAAACTACAGAGTATCGTTTATACATTCTTATATTTTTAGTTTTTTTCATTGCCGCTTGTAATTCCAATATTGCTTTATTATTATATTCAACTGTATTCTTCATCACATTATTCATTTGAATCACCTCACAAAATAAATATATATTTATTTTGTGTATTCTTAGCAAATAGTATAAACGGAAATTAAATGGTAATGAATTTTATTAAATAGAACTTATATATAATAAAAAGAGAGGTTATTATGAATAAAAGATTTGGTGGAATAAAGGGAAAAATTCTAGCTTCTACAATAATAACTATTTTAATAACATTAATAAGTATTAGTAGTATTGTAATATATCAAGTGAACAAAAAAGCCTATGAAGATTACTATAGTAATTCCAAAGAACAAATGTCTACGGTTACACAAGCAATTAACATTTTTTATGATCAATTGGATAAAAATATTGATATGTTAGCATCAAATCCTTTATTAAAAATGGTTGATAGTAGTATATCAACTTATAAAAATACCACAGAAGTTACTCAGATGGATCCTGTTGCTAAAGGTGGAATTGAAAAGACAATTTACGAACTATTAGAACAATATGCAAGTAGTCATAAAGGTACAAGTTATGTATACATAGGAACTGCAGAAGGAAGCTATATACAGTGGCCAAAAGATACTATAACAATAGGTTATAACCCAGTAAAGAGACCTTGGTACGAAGCAGCTATAAGCAAAAGTGGAAGTATCATAAGGACTGCTCCATACGCTTTCAAAAATCAATTACTTACGAGTAACGCTCGTACATTTACAGATAAGAATGGTAAAGTTTTAGGTGCAATAGGAATTGATGTAGAGCAATCTGCTATTAGTGATATGTTAAGTAAAATGAAGATTGGTGAAACCGGTTATGCAATAATTGTACATAATACAGGAATTGTGATGGCAGATGGAAAAAATCCTAAAAATAATTTTAAAAAAATTGATGAACTAGGTATTCAAGGGTTAAACAAACTGTTAAATAAAGAATTGAAGTCCTTTGAAGTTACTATTGATGGTGAAAAATATATAGTTAGTCCATATAAGGTTGAAGGTACTGATTGGATATTAGCTTCATTTATGACTGAGAAAGAATTGCAGTCAGGTGCAAAAGGAATAATTAATATTGTAATAATATCTTCCATAATAATACTTTTAGTGGCAGCGGGTTTACTTACTTATATATCTGGAAGTATAACAAAACCTATTATAGCGGTGACTAAGAAAATAAAAGACTTTTCTAATTTGGAGTTCTTAGAAGATCACAATTTAAACGATAAAAATTACTTAAATAGAAAAGATGAAACGGGAGATATGATAAGGGCTCTAAGTAATATGAGAGCTAATGTGGCAGAGTTTATTCGCAAGACTGCTGATGCAACTGAACAGGTAGCTGCGTCATCAGAGGAGTTGACAGCAACCTCTCAAGAAGCAGCCACTTCATCAGAAGAAGTTGCAAAGACTATTGAAGAAATAGCGAAAGGAGCCAGTGAGCAAGCTGTAGATACAGAGACTGCTGCTAATAGTGTTGAGGAGTTAGGAGCGTTGTTAGAGCAAGACTTAACTTATATTAAAGAGCTTAATGTTGCGGCCGCACAGATTGAAAAGCAAAAAGAAGAAGGCTTCTTAATTATAAAGGACCTTATTAAGAAAACTGAAAAAAATAACGATGCCTCAAGTAATATATACAATATAATAATGAGTAATAACGAAAGTGCAGAGAAGATTGAAAGTGCTAGTACTATGATTCAAAACATTGCAGACCAAACCAATTTGTTAGCTTTAAATGCAGCTATAGAAGCCGCAAGAGCAGGTGAAGCTGGTAAAGGTTTTGCAGTGGTAGCTGACGAGGTAAGAAAGCTGGCAGAACAATCAAATAGCTTTACAAATGATATTAAAAACGTAATAAATGAGTTAAAAACAAAATCACAAGGTGCAGTAAAAATTATGGAGGAAACTAAGCATATTGTTGAGGAACAGGCCGGCAGCGTTGGTGAAACACAAGAAAAATTTGAAGGAATAGCCGAAGCTATAAATTTCATAAAGAGTATAATTAATAAACTTAATAATTCTGCAGAATTAATGTCTGATAATAAGAACAAAATTATTGAGCTAACACAAAATTTATCATCAATTTCTGAGGAGAATGCTGCTGGAACAGAGCAGGTATCGGCATCTATGGAAGAACAGGCTGCTACAGTTCAGGAGATTGCAAACTCAGGTGAGAGCTTAGCTATGATAGCAGAAGATTTAAGAGTATTAATAGCTAAATTTAAGATTTAGAGTAATAAAAAAAGACTCTATTCCAAGCCTAAAACTTATTATCTGAGTTTTATGTTAATTCTAAAGAGTCAATATACTATAAGTTTGACTTTTGGACTTTTTACTTACATCTGGTCATGATTTTGTTTATATACAATTATAATAATATCTAAGATGTCAAGGAAATGCGTTGACAACATATGTAAATTAATATATAATACATAGTAATTTAATAATTTTAATATGTTTTATGTTCGCATATTAAATTCTTATCACGAGAGGTGGAGGGACTGGCCCTATGATACCCAGCAACCAGCATAAGCTTCATTTAACTTATGTATTGGTGCTAATTCCTGCAGTTGATAAAACTGGTAGATGAGGATGAATTTCTGTATTTGTATATAACATGTCAGGGGTTATCCTCGGACATGTTTTTTTATTGTGTTAAAAAGTATAAATATTTATTAACTGAATCTAGCAATTTCAAATTTTTAAACCAGTTTATAAAAAGATACGGTAAAAATACTTACTGCCAGAATTTCTTTATATTTGTTCAAAAAATTATTTAGGGGGCTTTTTAAGATGAGTGAAGGAAGTTGTTTAAGGTTTGAGACTACTGCTGTACATGGAGACAAGGGGTATGATCCATTGACAGGAGCTATTAGCTTTCCGATTTATCAATCTTCGACCTTTAGACATGGAGGTTTAAATGAAAGTACTGGATATGATTATTCAAGGTTGTTAAACCCAACCAGCGAAGAAGTTGAAAATACTGTAGCTAAACTAGAAGAAGCAAAATATGGGATAGGCTTTTCAACAGGTCTTGCTGCTATTGATGCAGTACTAAGATTATTTAAACCTGGAGATCACATATTGATTTCTGATGATCTTTATGGAGGAACCTTTAGATTGTTCAGAGAAATTTACAGCGTTTATGGAATTAAACACAGTTTTATTGATACCACAGATTTAGATGAAATAGTAAGAAATATCAATGAAAATACTAAAGCAATATTTATAGAAACACCTTCCAATCCTATGATGAAGGTCACTGATATAAAGGCAGCTGCAGAAATAGCAAAGCTAAATAACCTTATAGTAATTGTAGATAATACTTTTTTAACACCATACTTTCAAAAACCATTGAATTTAGGTGCTGACATTGTGGTTCATAGTGGTACAAAGTTCCTCGGTGGTCATAATGATACCTTGGCAGGTTTTGTGGTAACAAATAGTGATGCTATAAAAGAGAAAATTATATATTATAAGAAAGCTACTGGAGCAGTTCTATCTCCTTTTGATTCGTGGCTTATACTGAGGGGCATTAAAACACTTCATATCAGAATGGATAAAAGTCAGGATAATGCAATAAAGATAGCAGAGTTTCTAAGAGTTCATCCTAAAGTTGAAGAGGTCTTTTATGTAGGACTTCCTGAAAGTAAAGGATATGTTATAAGTAAAAAGCAGTCTTCAGGCTTTGGAGCAATGATTTCTTTTAAAGTGAAAGATAAAGCTGATGTAGCAGAAATATTAAAGAATGTTAAGGTTATAACTTTTGCTGAGAGTCTTGGAGGAGTTGAGACTCTAATAACTTATCCTCAAACACAGACTCATTCAGAGGTTCCGCAGGAAATTAAAGATAGACTTGGTGTTACAGATAAATTACTGAGATTATCTGTAGGGATAGAAAACATAGAAGACTTAATACAAGATTTAAAGAAAGCTTTGGGGTAATAATTATGAAATTTGGAACAAAATTAATTCATAATGGAAATGAAATTGATGAAATAACAGGAGCTTTGAGTATACCTATATACCAAGCTTCCACTTTTCATCAGAAAGATATAGATAACTTTAGTAAATACGACTATTCAAGAAGTGGCAATCCTACAAGAGAAGCTTTAGAAGATACTATAGCTCAGCTTGAAAATGGATATAGAGGTTTTGCTTTCTCTTCGGGTATGGCAGCAACTTCCTCAGTATTATCAATATTTTCTGCTGGAGACCATATTATTATCTGTGAAGATGTTTATGGAGGAACTTATAGAATAGCATCAAAGGTTTTTAGTAGATTTAATATAGAGTTTACCTTTGTAGATGCTTCAAAGCTTGAAAATATAAAAAAAGCAGTTAAACCTAATACAAAAGGAATATTTTTAGAAACACCTTCAAATCCATTGCTTAAGATAACAGATTTGAAAGGGGCTATAGAAATAGCTAAAGAAAGTAACTTAATAGTTATTGTAGACAATACCTTCATGTCTCCTTACCTTCAAAGACCTTTGGAACTAGGTGCAGACATCGTAGTTCATAGTGCCACTAAATTTATAGGCGGGCACAGTGATGTAGTGGGAGGCTTAGCGGTAGCCAAAAGTAAGGAGCTTTCAGATAGAATTTACATGATACAAAATTCTTTTGGAGCTATTCTAGGACCACAAGATTGTTGGCTGCTTTTAAGAGGTTTAAAAACTCTAAAAGTAAGAATGGATGCTCATCAAAGGACAGCTATTAAACTTGCTCACTGGCTAGAAGAGAGGGAGGAAATTGAAAGAGTTTATTATCCAGGATTAGAAAGTCACCTAGGACGAGAAATACATTTTTCACAAGCTTCTGGGTCAGGTGCAGTACTTTCTTTTAAGTTTAAGACTATAGAGCAAACAAAGTACTTTTTAAATAATATTGAAAATGCAGCATTTGCTGTATCTCTTGGAGGTGTTGAAACTATAGTTTCATACCCAGCTAAGATGTCCCATGCAGCGATTCCAAAGGAAGAAAGACAATCTTTAGGTGTAAGTGATACTCTAATTAGAATATCCGTTGGCTTAGAAGAATTTGAAGATTTAGCTGATAGTTTTAATGAAGCAATTTTAAGTGTTTTATAAAAAAGCTCACTGATTTTTCCATTTTCTACTTTGTACTCTGACAGGCTATCTTAAAATATTTATATTGTTAGTTCTAAAGAGAAAATTTAATGAAGCTGATAACTCTTACTTTAATAGATATAAAGTACTATAACAAGGGCGTATTTGACATACTCTTAAAATTAAAAGCACTTAGACAAGTAATTATATTATAGAACTTGCTAAGTGCTTGTGAATACTTATTTAAAAATTATTTTAGTTTTTAGAATGGATTCTCATCCAAGATGGATCACCTATATCTGAACTATTATAATTTATAGCAACATCCACTGGTGTAGTGCTCCAAGTATCATGAACAATTACATATTCGTAGTCTGTACCTTGATATTCATATCCTACACCGGTAACAGCATGTCCATCACCATATCTAGAATTTTGAAGACTACAAAATACAGGATCAGATTCATCTATCTCATCACGGAAATCTCCGTATGGTGATTCATCTTCGCCTTTTCCTCTTGGATCTGTAAATATAGCAAGCCTCCAGCCATGATTAGCAGCTACTTGTTTAATTCCTGGTCTTTCATTTGAGATACTGGTACCGCCGTTACTATCTGTGTGCATTGCAGCTGCCAATTCATCAATCAATGCATTACCAGTAGGTACTCCTGAATGATGATAGTAAGCTAGTACATTTGCTGCTGCAGTAGGTGCACAACCTCTATACCAATTATAGTCTGGAACTCCTGAAATAACTTTATGATATAAATATGAAGAGTTATTTTTTATTTTTGAACTGCTTAGTGGATTGTAGTCTGGAGCTATATTTTCTTCTTTTACATTTTCACCAGAAAGCATGTCCCAAGTCTTTTTAGCAGAAGTGACATTCTTTGCCTTGTGCTCTTTTGTTTTAGCTTCTTCAGTCATTGATTTTACAGTGTTATTATCAATTTCCTTATTATCTCTTAGGTCAAAGTACTTGTAATTTGAAGCTGCTTTTGCAAAATTTCTATTAGATGCATTTTTATCAGTATATTTAATACTATAACTTAAAATACCACTGTATATATAAGTTATGTCAGTCTTATCCTTAAGTTTTGAAGTTAGTTCGGTGTATGGAGAATAAGTTCCTATAGCTGATTCCAGTATAGGCTCATTTTCTTTATTGCTACTTAATATAATATAACCCTTTGCTCCAGTTTCTCCATTCTGTACATCAATGCTATAAGCAACTAATTTTCCATCAAAATCATATAGATTCTTTTGGCTAACAACCTTTATATTTGTCCATTTATCGCTCTTATATTGATTAACTATTCTAAAAGCATTTTTGGCAAGGCCTTCAATTTTGGTAGAATCAGTTAGATGTTTTATTACATCCTCCTTGGTAGCAGCATGTACAGTACCAGCGCTTATCAAAGTACTTAGTATTGCTGTTGCAGTGACAAATGATAATAATTTTTTTGGTTTCATAATGATCATCCTTTCTATAATTAATAACTGTACGAGTTTCATAATAGCATACTTAAATGGTAAAAACAACATATATGTAACTACAAAATAGCAATTGTGTGTTATATTGATTATTTCGGAGTAATTCCGATCTTATATTCCATAAATAGCCATATATAATTCAATATGAGTAATTATTGTTACTGTTGCAAACTTCTATAGAAAATATTATATTTCATGATAAACTTATGTTTCATTATGTAGTTACCTTAAAAATTGTGATCAAGATTAGTTGAGCTAGGGCTAAAACAGACTTTCTTACTAAAAAGAAAGGCTTTTTCATTTATATGTTACGGTGTTCATTCTTCATGGGGCATTTCTTATAGAACGGAAACTAAAATAAAACTTCTTGGAAGTCAGTTCCTTTTACTTTGGAAAACCTTGTGATATAATAGACATAGTTGGTGTACTTTCTGAGCTTAAGCTCTTTGGGATTAGTTGCTTTATAACTTAAGCTTTTATAAAGGGATTATCTTTAATAGTTTTATTCTCAAGGTTTGCCACAAAAAAAATATGTTTAAAGTATCGTACTGAATGGATGAGGGTTCGTCCCAAATTAGAAGGCGAGAGAATAGTTGTTATAAACTCAGGGAATTAATTTATTTGATTAACTGCGATTTATTTTCTGTCCTTGTTCCTTTTTGGTACAAGGACTTTTTGCTTTTTAGATAATATAAAACGTATTTCTATCTATAAATATTAATTTGATACAGAGTGAAGTCTTAAAATATTTATAGATAGAAGCTATGATCTATATAATGCTGAAGAGTAGAAGTTTAAAATATGTAATCTGTCATAAAAAACATTGAATTTTTTAATGGTGGATATGCATAAATCACTAATGAAGCCACATTAGCGATTTATATATGTGAAAGGAATTTAATATGGATACAAGAATCGCTATTATTGGAATTGTTATTGAAAATAAGGATTCGGTAGAAAAATTAAATACTATTCTGCATGAATATAATGATTACGTTATAGGCAGAATGGGAATCCCTTATGCAGAGCGAAAAATTAATATAATAACTATAGTTGTTGATGCACCTAATGATGTTATCGGAGCTCTTTCTGGAAAATTAGGAATGTTACCCAACGTAAACATCAAAACGGTTTACTCTAAGGTTTTTAGCCAGGAGTAATAATATTGGAGGGATTTTAATGTATAATGTTAAATCTAGAGTTGCTACAGAATTTATTGATGATGAAGAGATAAAAAGTACTCTAGCCTACGCCCAAGAAAACAAAAGTAACAGAGAACTTATCGCTAGTATAATAGAAAAAGCAAGAAGCTATAAAGGCATAAGTCATAGAGAAGCTGCTGTGCTTTTAGAATGCGATGTAGATGAACTAAATAAAGAGATGTATACACTAGCTAAAGAGATAAAGCAAAAATTTTATGGCAATCGTATCGTAATGTTTGCTCCGCTATATCTTTCAAATTACTGTGTAAATGGATGTGTGTACTGCCCATACCATTATAAGAATAAACATATAGCAAGAAAGAAACTAACTCAAGAAGAGATAAGAAGAGAGACTATTGCTCTTCAAGATATGGGACATAAGCGCTTAGCTTTAGAAGCTGGAGAGGATCCTGTAAACAATCCACTTGATTATATTCTTGAAAGCATTAAAACCATATATAGCATCAAACACAAAAATGGAGAAATAAGACGTGTAAATGTAAATATTGCCGCTACTACTGTTGAAGACTATAAAAAATTAAAAGATGCTGGTATCGGAACTTATATATTATTCCAGGAGACTTATCATAAAGACACTTATGAAGAGCTTCATCCAACAGGACCAAAACATAATTATGCTTATCATACAGAAGCTATGGATCGTGCTATGGAAGCTGGTATTGATGATGTAGGTATTGGTGTACTATTTGGATTAAACCTTTATAAATATGACTTTGTAGGTCTTATGATGCATGCTGAGCACTTGGAAGCAGCAATGGGAGTAGGACCTCATACCATAAGTGTACCTCGTATTAGACCAGCTGATGACATAGATCCAGATAGTTTCTCAAACGCAATATCAGATGAGATTTTTGAAAAGATAGTTGCTATAATACGTATAGCTGTACCATACACAGGAATGATTGTTTCTACTCGTGAGTCTAAGAAAACTCGTGAACGTGTACTTGAGCTTGGAGTGTCACAAATCAGTGGTGGTTCTAAAACAAGTGTTGGTGGATATGTTGACCCTGAACCAGAAGAAGAAAACTCAGCTCAATTTGATGTCAATGACAATCGTACTCTTGATGAAATAGTAAACTGGTTATTGGAACTCGGATATATACCAAGCTTCTGTACAGCTTGCTACAGAGAAGGTAGAACTGGAGATAGATTTATGAGTCTTGTTAAATCAGGACAAATTGCAAACATCTGTCAGCCAAATGCATTGATGACATTGAAGGAATACTTAGAAGATTATGCTTCAGAAGAAACTAAAAAGAATGGTGAAAAATTAATATTGAATGAAACTGAAAATATTCCTAATGAGAAGGTTAAAACTATTGTTAAAGAACATTTAACTGAGCTTAAAGAAGGAAAAAGAGATTTCAGATTCTAGTAGTTTTATTATAGCTACCTTTGACTCGCTAAAGTCTTAGGTAGTTATTTTTTTGTTCTTTAGGAATTCTTAACGAAGTATAAATCTCTCTCAAAGTATAGTGAAAAGAATCTTGTCCTTTTTGCAAAATATATTCTAGATATAGCTATAGATAAGTAGGAGTAGCCTGCTGAAAATAAGCTATAGGTATCCAACTTCAACAATTAATTTATATATGCCCGATAATCCCCAGAAGCCGTTATTATAGAACATTTATAAATTAAACTTCCGTAAATTATACCTATAATTCAATTCAAAGAGCTTTTATAGGTTACAGTATATACACTAAAAAGCAAAACTTATTAACTTTTTATAAATTAAATCTTTATTAATAGAACAATTATAGTACTTAATATAAATGTGTTTTTAATATATTAGAACAAAGGGATGTTTACCATAAGACTCTTCCCTTAATAAAGTATCTTTAAAGATTTCTGTGAATAGCATAATTATTTTACCAATGATATTTTGCATGTAAATGGCTAAAACTCGATGATTTGCTGGGGTTTATTCCCACATTTTAACTTAATAATACTGCGCTAATGTTATCCATTAAAAGTATATAAATATATATTATGGGTTATTATGCATAATTTATGCATTGATACATTAGCAAAAAACGGTTTATACTGTAAAAAAAGTTGTTATTGGATGCATAATGTAAAGTTAAAAGTCATTCTCAAATGCAATTTTAATATTATTTCAATACATATGGTTGTAATAAAATGTAATTTGAAAGGAGCAATATAAATGGGATTTTTAACATCGTCTAAAGATTTAGGAATAGATTTAGGAACATCAAACACTTTAATATATTTAAGGGGAAAAGGGATCATCTTAAGAGAACCTTCTGTAGTAGCAATTAAGACAAAGAATAGACAAGTCATAGCTGCAGGGATAGAAGCTAAAAACATGATAGGAAGAACCCCAGAAGGAGTAGAAACAGTTAGGCCTTTAAAGGATGGTGTTATAGCTAACTTTGACTTAACAGAAAAAATGGTTAAGATATTTATAAATAAGATAAAGATGGGTGGTAGTGTAAAGCGTTCTAAAGTTGCTGTATCACATCCATCAGGAGTTACTGAGGTAGAAAAAAGAGCTATAAATGAAGCTATAAGTCAAATCGGCGTACGTAAAGTAATGCTTATAGAAGAACCTATCGCTTCTGCTATAGGAGCAGGATTACCTGTAGATGAACCTATTGGGAATATGATTGTGGATATAGGTGGAGGTACCACCGAGATTGCTGTAGTTTCACTACAAGGTATTGTAAGGAGTAAAACTTTACGAATAGCTGGAGATGAACTAGATGAAACTATTATGAGTTATATAAAAAGAGAATTTAACCTCCTCATAGGAGATATAACCTCAGAAAATATTAAAGTGCAGCTAGGCTGCGTATATGCAAAAGATTTAGCCGAGGATAAAGAAATGGAAGTGAGAGGTCGAGATTTGGTTACAGGTCTGCCAAGATCTATAATTATTAAAGAAAGTCAAATAAGAGAAGCTTTGAAAGAACCAGTAATAACAATAATTCAAGAGATTAAGGCTACAATAGAAGAAACCCCTCCAGAACTTGCTGCGGATGTAATGGACAAGGGAATAATGCTTTCTGGGGGTGGAGCACTTCTAAAAGGATTAGATGAGCTTATATTCAGTGAAACATCAATTCCTGTTCATATTGCTGAAGAGCCTCTAGAATG
Source organism: Clostridium manihotivorum (assembly GCF_004015185.1). GTDB lineage: Bacteria > Bacillota > Clostridia > Clostridiales > Clostridiaceae > Clostridium_AR > Clostridium_AR manihotivorum. Next base: position 3,356,738 of record NZ_CP025746.1, read on the forward strand.
TGTAGTTAGAGGGGCAGGCAAGTGCTTAGAAGTTATAAATGTGATATAGCGCATACAAAATTATATCTTACTTACTCTAAGAATATAGAAGCTAATGAATGTGCTATAATATAAGAAAAATGATAAATTCTAAATATTATATAAATTAATAATAATTAATGAGTTATGAAGCTATTCTTCGTGTTAATGAGACTGGAAGAATAGTTTTTTATTCTTTAGTAGTTTTTGTTGTAATACTTGGAGTTATTACTTTAAGAAGTAAAGAAATAATTATGTTAGAGAATAATTGATAATATATGTGAGAGGTTAGAGTGACTTATTTGCTCTAACCTCTTTTTCAAGATATAACTCTCTTAAGATTACCAACGCTATTATAAAGTGTAGTTAAAAAGTTTATCTTATTCACAGGAAAAATACTAAATACGACCTGTGATTTTTACCTATAGATACTTCTATTTAGAATTACTTTAGTATATTTGATATAAGTAACTTATTGAATCATTTGAGGTAAAGCGTATAGGTATTCATAAGGAAAATTAAAAAATAAAGAAACAAATATTAATTATATTTTAAACATTTTAGTTTGAAAATGTTAATTTATCGCATTAAATATAATTTTACTAAACTTATTGGAAAAATATTGTTATATATATAACGTATCTTCATTGATTGTAAGTCGTAACGCGAAAAAACAATCATAAAATGAAATAAACTTTTATTTTAGCAGTATGTTATTTCGACACTCGGTTTCCATTTTATATGATACTATTATAAATGTAGACAAGCTTGTTAAAAATATGAATTCATCTAACAAAAAAATCAAAAAATTAAAATCTTTTTGGGAGGAGAAAAAATGAAAATGAAAAAAGTAGTAGCAGCTGGACTTGTAGCTGCTGCAGTAATGGGAACTTCAAGTATTGCATATGCAGGTGTGTATTATAATTATGATCTAGTTGTACCTGTTAGTGGTGGTATTGATACCTCTCCAGGATATAAAGCTGATGCAAGTGCACCATACGCGTACAATGACAATGAATTAGTAGGTGGTGGTTATAAACTTTATAGCACTATTAGGTTACATGATACAAATGTAAGTGATGAAGACTATTTCACTGCTAACGGATGGTCAAAGATGAAATACTATGGTGATGCAAGTAATGTAAGAGGTTACAGTCTAACAATGCATATAAAATCTGGAATGGATTGCTGGGTAAGAGTTCATGCAGCAGGTTCATGGACTCCAGATTCTTACTAGAATTAGGTAGATATCAGTAAGAGTTAGAATAGGTGCATGCATAACACAAATATTAACAATATTAATGTTATGTATGTACCAAAAGTTGAAATTTAGATTATCACTAACCAATTAGGTAGACAAGAATTGGTTTAGTGCTTTGAAAATATATAAAAGATTGAAAAGGGGTAACTTTATGTTAAAAAAAGTAAAGAAAAAAGGAGTTATAGTTTCTGGGATTCTTGCATTAGCTATAATGGGGACTTCAAATATTGCTTATGCAATGAACAATTCTGGAAGTTATGATTTAGGAACTCCTATTTTTGGTGGAATTGATACGTATGATGTTACTAAAAATGATGGTAATGCGCCATATGGTTTTAATGATAATCACTCTGTATCTGGAAATTATAAATTGTATAGTGCTATAAGACGTTCTGACACTAGTGAACAAATTACTTCTGAAGACTTCTTTACATCAAATGGCTGGTCAAAGATGAGCTATAACGGTAAACAGTCTTGGTACTATGGTTATAGAACAAGAATGCATATTAGATCAGGTTCAGATTGTTGGGTTGTAGTATCTACTTCTGGTGAATGGACTCCTGATTGTTATTAAGTCAAGAAGAGTTAATATTAAAATAGGAATAGATATATTTACTACATCTATTCCTATTTTCCATAAAGAGTATTGGGGAGGCTATATATGAAATTTTATTTTAAACAAGAAATGAGAAGAGCATTATATTCAAAGAATATGATAATAGCAATTGTTTTGTCATGTATTTGCATGTTTTCTGGTATACTACTAGGAAATTTTTATGTAGAAAAGAAGGATGCTGTATATTATTTTATGCTAGCTCATTCGCTAGGTAGAACTAGTCTACTTTCCTTACTAGGTCCTGTAATTGTATCATTACCATTTGCAGCTTCATTTCTAGAAGATAAGGATAGTGGATTTTTGAAACTAATATTATTAAAAATCTCTCGTAAAAAATATTTATTAACAAGAATTATATCTAATGCAATAGCAGGTGCACTATCAATAACTGTTCCTTTGATAATAGTATTTATCTTTTACTCTTTAATCTATGGTGTGAAGACAGGAGGAATGGCTGCAGGAAAGTATGCTGGAGATTTAGATTGGTTATCCGTAAACAAACCAGTACTCTTTGTAATTGTAATACTAGTACTTTCCTTTATTTTTGGAATAGTTATTTCAACCTTGGGACTAGGATTGTCAACCGTTATAAAAAGTAAGTATTTAACTATAATATTACCATTTTTGTTTTCTATATTTACTGGAACTGTATTTCAGTATTTTGGTATAAATAAAATATTTGATTTTGAGCTCGCTGGATTATTTGATTTCAATTTAACAGGATTAGTAAATTTACGTCACATCCTTCTTTATGACTCAATTTTGTGTTTATTAGGTATATTACTTTTTGTAAATTTTTCAAGAGGTAAAAATGGTGATAAGATTGAATAAAATAAGATTATTTAAAAATTATTTTAACTATAATATTATAAATAAAATAACATTAAGTGCTTTATTTATATTATTTCTTTACTTATTTGGTGAATTTATAGATTTTCTCAAGAACTTTGCTGGATATAAGGATGTAAGTGTATACGATTATATGATATTTCTATTTAATCAATACATTTTCTTAGTATTTTTTTTAGACTTATTCTTTTTGGCAATAATAAAAAACTTTATAAGTAAGAATAGTTTTAGCAAGTACCTAATACTAAAGTTTTCTAATAGAAAACAGCTTTTTATAAATAATATTGTAGCCATAGCTATTACTTCTTTTCTATATGTACTTATTGCTGTACTTATTGTGATTATACAGGGAGGATTTAACCTGAGGGTTTCCAATAATTGGACAACTGTTAGCAGTTTATCTGCAAAAATAACTCAAACTGAAGTAAGTGGCTATTTTAAAGCTGTCAGTCCTTTAGTTGCTTGCTTATTAAATTATTTATTAACTTCATTATATATCTTGTTTATTGGTATAGTTTTCTATGTAAGCAGTCTTTATTTTAGAAAAACAATAATTCCTTTTGTTATTTCAATAGGATTTATTGTTATAGGCGTTACAGCATATACCGGTTCAGTACAGTCTGCTGTAAAATTCAGCCTCTGTGAAAATGCAATGATATATTCACAAGTATGGGCTTCTACTAACTTCCTATATCAGATAGGTTTTAAACTGATATTTTGGTTGATAACTATATCTGCCTTAATAGCGTTAGGCCTATATAGAGTCAAAAGAGTAGATTTCAAATTTGAAGGTGAAAAATGAGAAAATTTATTAACATGTTAAAACTTAACTTATGTTCTATATTCTCGCCTAAGGTAATAATCCTATGTATTGCTATGTTTGCATCCATGTTATTTATGACTACTGGTATGTATGGCAGCGCTTTTAATTCAAGCTCTATATTAAATATTATCTTTGTTGGTCCGCGTGATCTTGCTGAAGATATAGGTCAGGTATTTATGTATCTTTTTTACCAGGTGCCTATATTAGTAATGATGGGTAACTTCTTGTACAAACAAATTAATGAACAGAGTACTTATCTAATACCGAAGATGGAAAGCAAGAAAAAATGGTATCTCTGTGTTATTACAACTAATTTGATTACTAATTTACTATATTACGGTGTAGGGGTAGGTATTATAGTTTTGTGTGATAAATTATATTTATTATGTAGCAGTAGCCAAAAAGTTATAGCTGTAGATATTATGAAAAGTATCATAGATACATATTCCTTTGTGAGTATTTTAATTTTACTTGTTGCTACAAGCTTTTTACTTACACTGATTCAAAATACCCTTACCTTGGTATTTAAGGATTCTAATATTGCATTTATTACTAACATGGTTTTAATATTATTTTTTATAGAGTTAGGTGCACATAACAAATTAGATAAGTTTTTACCTCCTAGTCAAGGAATTCTTATCAAGCACTATACAAGTAATTTCTCTATATTATGGTCAATAGTCTATATAGTTATATTTAGTTGTATACTTTTGTTTATTAATTTTAGAATAGTGATGAAAAATGATTTACTCATACTTTCAAAGGGTAGATAGAGAAGAGGAGATATTATGGGAAAAAAGGTAGTTGAAATAAAGAATTTATATAAAAAATATAAGGATGCAGTAATACTTAATAAAGTAAATTTAGAACTTGAGGAAGGTAAAATATATGGCATAGTAGGAAGAAATGGTTCAGGTAAGTCTATGTTATTTAAGACTATATGTGGGCTTATCAATCCTACAGAAGGTGAAGTTAAGGTTTTTGGAGAGGATATAGCCAATGGTAACTTTCCTAAAAATACAGGAGTAATAATAGAAGCACCAGGTTTTCTCCCTCAGTATTCTGGGTTTAATAATTTAAAGTTATTAGCTTCTATCAATAATGTAGCTACCGATGAAGATATCAAGAAGGTAATTGATTTAGTTGGGTTAAATCCCGAAGATAAGAAGCCTGTAAAGAAGTTTTCATTAGGTATGAAGCAAAGACTAGGAATAGCTCAAGCTATAATGGAGAAACCTAAATTGCTTATATTGGACGAGCCTATGAATGGACTTGACAGTAGTGGAGTAGAGGATATAAGAAATCTAATTAAAGAATATAAAAGCACAGGTGTAACCATAATACTATCAAGTCATAATAAGGAAGACATTGAGATACTATGTGATGAAGTATTCAATATGGAAAATGGTGTACTAACTTCTTCTAAGACAGAAAAGAGTAGAAATTAAAGGCATTAAACTCACGTATAGTAATTATCTATATAAGTATCAATGATTATAGAAAATATAATTATAAAAACACTCTAGCTAAAAGGTAAATCCTAAAGCTAGAGTGTTTTTATTTTATGTTCATTAACAGCACTTCTTTAATTATGCATTCAAAGTCTATGCTTAAAATTTTTTAAGATTTTGAAATGCTTTCTATTAAGATTTATTAGTTCTAAATATAGCTATAGCATAGGAGAAAATAATCTACATAGATTTTCTTGAAGCTTTATGTAAAGCTTTCTCTTGTCGTAGACCTCTTTTGTAACAAACTCAGAGATTTTTCTGTCTTTTTCAAAGATTTGATTACATTTATATGAGAACTCATTATCATATATAAAGGTGTTTACCTCGAAGTTATAAGAAAAACTCCTCACGTCCATATTAGCTGTTCCTATAGAAGCTACCTTGCCATCAATCACAAGCATTTTTGAATGTAGGAAGCCGGGATACAAATAAACTTCACCTCCGTATTGGAGTATATCCTTTATATATGAAGTAGTAGCTCTATATACTAATAGCTTGTCGTATATTTTAGGCAGCATGATTTTCACATCTACACCGGATAGGATAGCTATTTGCAGTGCTTCTATAAAAGAATCATCTGGTATAAAATATGGAGTTTGTATATAAATAGTCTTTTTAGCAGAGGCTATCATTTTGATATAAGCCTTCTTTATATGATCGCCATTAACATCAGGTCCACTAGAAATAACCTGAGCACCAATTGAGCCTTTACATTTAACTTTAGGAAAGAACTTGTTCAATGTAGAGATATCTGTTTCTCTTTCGCTGTCAGAAGCATAGGACCAATCCATCAAAAATCTTTCTTGAAGAGTATATACGGAAGTTCCTGTTATCCTGAGGTGAGTGTCTCTCCAAGGCTTAATGCGACTATCTAAGCCTAAATATTCATCTCCTATATTCATACCACCTGTATAGGCTATCTTTCCGTCTATTATTGCTATCTTACGATGATTTCTGTAGTTTACTCTAGTATAAGTACCAATCTTTATTGGAGAAAATCTATATACCTCTCCACCACACTTTATTAGCTTTTTAAACATTGTATGTGGAGTGAGTATACTTCCTACATGGTCATAAAGTACTCTAACTTCAACGCCTTCACTTGCTTTTTTAGTAAGAAGGTCAACCACTGTATTTCCTAACTTGTCATTGTTAATTATGTAATACAATATATTAATAGTTTCTTTAGCAGCTCTTATATCTTCTAATAAAGCCTTGAACTTATCCTCACCCTTAGTGTAAATCTGTATATCATTATCAGAAGAATAATAGCTATTGGCGCCATTAGCATTCATTTTAATAATATCTTCGTATGGGATAAGCTCCTTATCAATGTAGTTTTTGTTATCGTATTTTAGAAGATAATTTTCTTTGTGAAGTCTTTCTTTATATAGTATGTCCAATTTCTTTTTAAGAGCAAAGGTTCTTTTTTGATTTGGTCTTAAATTTCTCCCAAGAATAGGATAAAATATGAAGCCCAATACCGGTATGAAAGTAAGGATTAGAATCCATGAAAGAGCAGTTGAGGTTTTCTTTCTCTCCACAAAGAGGATAGTTATAATAGTAATGGAGTTTAATACATATATGGTACCTAAAAACCAGGACATCTGAATAGCACCTCTTAATTGCTTTAGTATACCGAATATAGTTAAAGTATAGAAAATTAGCTGATTTGTAAAACCTGTACTGAGTAGATATAATGGAACATATTTTAATAGCATTCTTTTACCAAGGTTATAAGTCTTTCAACTAGTTTAGACTTCTGGCATTCATCAAGCACATCTAATCCTAATAGATTTGAAAATGCTATACCATCACAAGCAAAGCTAATAATAAGTGCCAGCACTGGATCTTTAGTTTTATTAATTTTATCTACCCACTGTTTTCTTTTGTCTAGTACAGGTTGAAGCAAGTTTTGATTTGATGCAACTGCAGCTAGAAGTCCATACATTGTATTTGTGTCTATTTTAGATTGGTTGTATTGTTCCTGTATATAAGATATAAGCCAGTTACTGTTTTTACTTTCATCAACATCATCACTTTGTATCCTTGTTTCAAATAAATCTACGTATTTTTCAATAAGTCCTTTTATTAAACTTTCTTTATTAGAGTAGTAGTGAAGAAGTCCACCTTTACTTATACCAGCTTCTTTAGCCACCTCATCTAAAGTGAAAGAGTTTAATCCTTTTTCCTCAATAACTTTATTTGCCGAGTAAAGAATCTTTTCTTTTATAGAAATAGTCATAAACTTTATGTCTCCTTTTAATATCTTATTCACATACCGACTGGACGGTATTATAATATTATCAAAAAGCAAATTTGATGTCAATAAAACCAATATGTTGACAGATGATCAATAACATATGAATAATAGCTTTATGATGACATATATAATATATAGCTAAGGAGATTACAATGGAAAATAATAAGCTTGGTTTTCTAGGAATAGATGGATGTAAAGGCGGCTATGTAGCTGTTTATATAACAGAAGAGGCTTTTGAAATAAAAGTATTTGAAACTATTGAAGAATTATGTTTAACCTATATAGATAGTAAGGTAATGCTTATAGACATGCCTATAGGATTACCTGAAAGTGTTGAAGACATAAGACCAGAGAGTGACGCTAGAAAGATTTTAAAATCAAGAGCTTCATGTATTTTTAATGTACCTTGTAGACAGGCCTTATATGAGACAGACTACTCAAGAGCAAATGAAATGAATAAATTAATTTTAGGCAAAGGGTTAAGTAAACAGTCCTATGGAATATTTCCTAAGATAAGAGATGTAGATCAATTTTTATCAAAGCATCCTGACTTTAAAAATAGAATGCTAGAAAGTCATCCTGAAATATGTTTTTCTATGTTGAATTGTTATGAAAGAACTCCTAGAGTAATAATAGAAAACAAAAAAACAATTGAAGGGTTTGAAAAGAGGATAGCCATACTTAGTAAGTACTATAAACATACAGAAGAGATTAGTAAGGAGATTGATTCTAATAAGAAGTTTAGAGCAATTAGGGATGATATAATAGATGCTTTATGTCTTGCGGTAACAGGTAAAGTTAGTTATGAGCCCAGTCTAAAAAGCATCCCTGAGAATCCTTCTATGGATAAAAGAGGTTTGTATATGCAGATGGTATATGCTTATGGAGATTATTAGAACTTATATGGAAAGAAGAGTGTCTTAAAGTAGGTGACTAATACTATTTCTAGTATCTATATGTATGTATTAAAAAAATGTTGCTACGAGTTTATTGGATACATAACAATAAAGTTTATAAGATGCTTAATATTAATTTCATAAACATCTACTTTTGAATTATTAAAATCTTAATATTATCCAAATCTTAATAACAACATTTTTTAAATACATTCCCTTAGGCATTGAAATCTAATGTGTATAGACCTTAGAAGCTTGACTTTTAAATATACCTATTAAGATATAACTAAGGGTTATTAGCCCGCATTTTTAGCTATAGGTAAATCGCAGTTAGTGATAAAATAATGTTATAAATATAAAATGCTATATTTTAGAAGCTGTAGAATTTAACAAATAGAAAGGATTATTATGAGTTATTCAGATCACAAACTTGAAAAAACTATAAATATCTCATTAGATTACTTAATATATAAGCCTGCAAGCTATGATGAAAATAAAAAATGGCCACTTATACTTTCTCTTCATGGATCAGGAGAACGAAACAAAGATATTGAAACTGTAAAACAATATGGGATACATAAGATACTTAGAGAAAATGAAGATCTACCATTTTTAGTAGTATCTCCTCACTGCCCAAAGGATGAAAGCTGGGAAATGCAGTTTAAGTTTTTAAGGGAACTTCTAGATATAGTGCAGAAGAATTACAGCATAGATAGTGAAAGAATATATCTAACAGGGTACAGTATGGGAGGATACGGTACTTGGAACTTTGCTATAACCAATCCAGAACTATTTGCTGCTATAGCTCCAATCTGTGGTGGAGCTATTTCACTTAAGAAAGCTGTTAGATACTTGAAAGACACTCCTATATGGGTAGCTCATGGCGATAGTGATACTATAGTAGACTTTGAGGAAAGTAAAAGAATAGTAGATAGCTTAAAGGATTGTAATAAAAACCTCATCTTCAAGGTTTATAAAAATTGCGATCATGAAGTTTGCACAAAAGCCTATGAAGACCCAGAGCTTTTTCCTTGGCTATTAAAACAAAGAAAGAGAAGAGGCTAGTGGTATGTAAGTACTAATCTCTTCTCTTATACTGCTCTTTATAAAACTTTTCTTTATCTTTTTCTGTTTTAAAAACAGAAATGAATACAAATACGATTATGATTAATGCTACGGGTATAGTTGCATATAATGGATGTATTTTTCCGAAATCCGTACTAATATAAGCTAGAAGTATTGCTAAAAATATGTCTGCAATTAGTAATTCATAACCTGCATTTCTACAAAGTTTTTTCTCATCGTATTTTTATTTTTCTTCTTTGCTTAATGTGTTATAGCCTGCCAGCAAAATGCCTCCTTTTCCGCTAATGAGAATTAACGAAAGTACTGTAAGAACAGCAAGCATTATTATTCCTAGTATCATTATATAATCCCTCCTTTAACCTTAAAGTATTATAGTGAAGCTAGTATGTATAAGAATGTAAAATAAAGAGATAGATTTATTACCATTTTTATACTTATTATATTCATATTGTAACTATGCTTTTACATTTTATCAAGCATTGTTAAAGAGTTACTATACCGAAATTTAAATCTTATTATTTTTAAAATCACATTTTTTATCAACTTACCGATATTTATAAATTAATAGTTGAAGTTGGATACCTAAGCGGTATAAGCACGATATCAAATATATTTTTAATTCTTCTCTGACTTCTGTTTGAAGAAGTTAAAAATCTAAATTTTATTTCTAAGCGTCACGATAATATATACATATTCCATGTAAAGGACTTAGCGTTAATCCTCTAGAAACCGCTCTATCACTATATATTTATATGATTATATAAATATATACTTATATAAATTTTAAATTATATAAATATTTATTTTTATAGATGGATAGCTAATATTATATTAGAATAGAATATATAGAACAGCACATAAGAATAATTATCAATGTACATCGGATTATTTACTTTTATAATTAATAATGTTATATTTTAATATATAATATGGAAATAAGGTGCATAAGATGAAATATGCTGATTTACATATACATTCAAATTTTTCTGATGGAACATTAAGCCCTTCAGAAATACTTCGTATAGCAGAATCTAAGGATATAAATACTATATCTATCACTGATCACGACTCGATAAAATCTCAGTTTATTCTTAACGGTTGCCAGTCCTCTGTTAATATAATTAACGGTGTAGAAATAAGCAATACTTATGAGGATCTAGAATTGCATATATTAGGCTATTTTGTAGATATTAATAATTCCATGCTTAACGAAATTATGTTAAAGCTGGGCGAAGCAAGAATGGATAGGATTAGAGAGATTATTAAGAGGCTAAATTCTCTAGGTGTGGATGTTAGTATGGAAGATATTCAATGTTCTTGTATAGATACTACTGGAAGAGCGCATCTTGCCAATATACTTGTAGAAAAAGGCTATGCTGACACATATAAAATGGCTTTTAACAATTATCTTATTAAAGGAAAGCCTGCATATGTAGAAAGATATAAGCTAAGTTACAAGGAAACCTTAGGTTTAATTAGAGATGCTGGTGGTATACCGGTGCTTGCTCATCCTGGAAAAATATACAGAGGCATGGATATGGAAAGAATAATTAAAAGATTAAAAGACTATGGTCTTTGTGGTGTAGAGGTTTTTCACCCTGGTCATTCTAAAGAACAAATTAATAAATGCTATAATCTTTGCAAAAAATATAAGCTTTTAATCACCGGTGGTAGTGATTGCCACGGAGTATGCTGCAATGAGGACAAAAACCTTATTGGGGAATTTGGCATAGATAAAGCTTATTTAGATAATATTATTAGATTTTATAATAAATTATAAAGGTGGGGTATCATGACATTATCAAGAAAAATAGAAGCATTAACTCCTTCTATTACACTATCAGTTACAGCAAAGGCAAATGAAATGAAGAAAGCTGGAATAAACGTTATAAGTTTTGCAGCAGGAGAACCAGACTTTAATACACCTCAAAATATTATTGATGCAGCTGTTGAGGCGATGAAAAAAGGTTACACTAAATATACACCGGCATCAGGACTTATTGATTTAAAGAAGGCAGTATGCGAAAAATTTCTTCGTGATAATAATCTTACTTATTCTACGTCACAAGTAATAATCTCTAATGGGGCAAAGCAATGTCTAGGAAATTTATTTCTTGCATTATTAAATCCAGGAGAAGAGGTTATTGTTCCTACTCCATATTGGGTTAGCTATCCAGAACTTATAAAGATAGCAGATGGCGTTCCTGTTTTTGTTGAATGTAAAGAAGAAAATGATTTTAAATATACCATAGATGAGCTAAACAAGGTGTTAACTAATAAAACAAAAGCAATTTTACTTAATTCCCCTAACAATCCTACAGGAACTATTTATTCAAAAGAAGAATTAATAGAAATAGCTAATTTTGCTAAAGAACACAATCTATACATAGTATCAGACGAAATATATGAAAAGTTAATTTATGATGGAAATGAACATGTTAGCATAGCTGCTTTATCAGAAGATGCATTCAATAGAACTATAGTAATAAACGGTGTTTCTAAAACATATTCTATGACAGGCTGGAGAATAGGATACGCTGCAGGACCAGAAAATGTGATTAAGCTTATGTCTAGTATTCAAAGTCACATGACTTCAAATCCAAATACTATAGCACAGCATGCTACAATAGAAGCTCTTAATACTGAAGAAGCTGTAGTAAAAGATATGGCTACAGAATTTGAGAGAAGAAGAAATTTCATGGCAGAAAAATTAAACGAAATAGAAAATATAAAAATAATTAACCCAAGCGGCGCTTTTTATGTTATGGTAAACATATCATATTATTTAAATAAGAAATTTGGTGAAACTATTATTGAGGACTCGATAAAGTTTTCAGAAATTCTCTTGGAAGATGGCGCTGTTGCTACTGTTCCGGGGATGGCTTTTGGACTTGATGACTATATTAGGTTATCTTATGCAACATCTACAGATAACATTGAAGAGGGAATAAAGAGATTAAAATCCTTCTTAAATAAACTAAAATAACCAACTTGTCCAAAACTTATTGAAATTTTGTCCAAAACTTATTATAATATAATAGTTAATGATATAAAATATGAATAAAGAGGTGGATATAATGGTAACTAAAGAAGTATTAGTTAAAAATTCAACTGGTTTACATGCTAGACCAGCAACATTATTAGTAAAGAAGGCATCATCATTTAAATCTGATATTAGCATTGAATTCAATGGGAAGAAAGCTAATGTTAAGAGTTTAATAGGAGTTCTTTCTTTAGGTGTTACTAAAGATGCTAACATAAAAGTTATAGCTTCTGGAGACGACGAAACTTTAGCAGCAGAAGAAATTGTTAAGTTAGTTGAAAGCTTAGAAGAATAATATGAAAAAGGTTCCGTTAGGAGCCTTTTTTATATTTTTAATTACTTTTTATGTATCAGCCTTTTCTCATACATATGAGTAAAAACTGGCAGAATAAAGAGTTTGTTTTTTTCTGTATATTCGAATACTTTATTTATAGTCTTTATTTAGATAGATTTAGTTATAAAAGAAGTATATTTTTTACAGCAAAAAATCGCTAATAGAATACTATCGGCGATTTTTATGTTTTATAATTACATGCATAACTTGATTTTTTCGTGATGTAACCCAATAGGTTCCAACTTAAACTACTAATTTATAAGTGCCCTAAAATCGCCAGAAACCGCAATTTTATAACAAGTATAAAATGAGTTTTCATAAAGGATTCCTATAATATATATTTTCAAGCATCTTGGACATACTAAGGATGTTTGAAAATGGATTCGTATTATTATCTTTAGTGGAGCAGAGTGGATAGCTAGTCCAAAGTCTACTCATAGTTATGTTCAGAAGCTCTTTTTAAAATCTGTTTTGCTTTTAAGTATTACATATACAAGATTTATTGCTGCTGCGAAAACTAGTATATATATGATTCTTTCAACTATACAGTTACCGAAGGAGATAAACTTAACAAGATTAAAGTTAAGTAACCCTATCAGTCCCCAGTTAAGAGCTCCTATAATTACTAATAAAAAGCTGAGTTTATCGATTATACTAAGCTTGTACACAATATTCAACTCCCATCATATTAAATTCCCACTGTATATATATTAAAATAATTAATAAAATATACCTGTAAAATATGAAAAAATATGATATAATACGAATGATGACTCTATATTTTTACATTTTATTCGTAGGAGGATGAAGAATGAGAAATTTGTATAGCACACCTTTGAATTCAAGATATGCGTCAAAAGAGATGTCTTACTTGTTTTCTGATGACATGAAATTTTCAACTTGGAGAAAGCTTTGGGTTGCATTAGCAGAGTGCGAAAGGGAATTAGGATTAAATATAACTGAGGAACAAATTAATGAGCTTAAAGAGCACATATACGATATTAACTATGATGATGCCATAGCAAAAGAAAAAGAAGTAAGACATGATGTAATGAGTCATGTTTATGCCTATGGATTACAATGTCCAAGTGCAAAGGGTATAATACATTTAGGTGCAACAAGTTGTTATGTTGGAGATAACACTGACATAATAATAATGAAGGAAGCTTTATTATTAGTTAAGAAAAAGCTTATAAATGTAATTAATCATTTAGGAAATTTTGCTGATAAATATAAAGATCTACCTACATTAGGTTTTACACATTTCCAACCAGCTCAGTTAACAACAGTAGGGAAGAGAGCTACACTTTGGATTCAGGATCTATTAATCGATCTTGAGAACTTAGATTTTGTAATTGAGAAATTAAAGTTAAGAGGGGTTAAAGGAACAACTGGTACTCAGGCTAGCTTTATGGCTTTATTTAATGGAGATGAAGAAAAAGTAAAAGAATTGGATAAGATTGTAGCTGAAAGAATGGGATATAAGAGCAGTTATGCTGTTACAGGCCAAACATACCCAAGAAAAGTAGACTCTATAGTTCTTAATACTTTATCTGAAATAGCTCAAAGTGCTTATAAGTTTAGTAATGATTTGAGACTTCTTCAAAGCATGAAAGAAGTTGAAGAGCCATTTGAAAAGAATCAGATAGGATCTTCAGCTATGGCTTACAAGAGAAATCCTATGCGTTCTGAAAGAATGGGAGCTTTAGCTAGATATATCATCGTTGACGCTTTAAATCCAGCTATTACAGCTTCTACTCAATGGTTTGAAAGAACCTTAGATGATTCTGCAAACAAGAGAATATCAGTAGCAGAAGCTTTCTTAGCTTTAGATGGTGTATTAAATCTTTACATAAATATTGCTGAAAATATGGTTGTTTATGATAAGGTAATAGCTGCGCATGTATCTAACGAGTTACCTTTTATGGCTACAGAGAATATAATGATGGAAGCTGTAAAAAGGGGAGCAGACAGACAAGAAATGCATGAAAAGATCAGAGTTCACTCTATGGATGCAGCTAGAAGAGTAAAAGAAGAAGGACTTAATAATGATCTTATAGAAAGAATTGCTTCTGACGGAGGTTTCTTATTATCTAAGGAAGAAGTTTACAACGTAATTGATCCAAGTAAGTTTGTAGGAAGAGCTCCAGGCCAAGTGGTAGAGTTCTTGAAAAACGAAGTTGCTCCGGTTTTAGAAACTAACAAAGATTTGTTAGGTGTAGAAGCTCAAATAAGTGTATAAATTACATTATAAGTATTATGTAAGCAAAAAACATAAGAGATGTGAAAACATCTCTTATTTTCATTTATATTACATTACTTAACATAATGTTTAATATGTAAAACTATAATCTTTAATTGTATACAATTTATAATTGAAAGAATTTTATGTAATGATTTTGGTGTTTAGTAAAAGGTAGTTTTTTATTATTCATTATAAATATATGCAGTTATTTATATTATTACTGTATTTATAATAAATAAGTTATAGATCCTAAGTTTATTAGTTGAAACTAGTATATAGGAATGTATTTAAAAAATGTTGGTGGTAAATTTATCTGTTAGATATATATTTATATATAAAGGCATATCTAGAAATTCTATATCTGTAGCAACATTTGTTTAATACATGCAAATATGCACCTAGATATATAATAATTTATGATCTGGAGATATAAACCAAAAAACTAATAAAAACCTGAAAATCAGAATTGATTTGTAGTGATCAATCAATTTTTAAAGCATATCGATTTATACAAAAATATTATTTTTAATAATATATAAACATGCAAATAGATGTTTTAAAAATTTTCCGTAGAATTTTTTTGCCAAAATTGATTTTGTTGAAAAGTTAAATTTAGTTGGCTGTAAATTATAAAATCAATTTTTGAAAACACAAATGGAATTTTAAAATGTGAATTTAGAGATATTAATTAAAGAAACAGCTTAAAAACAGAAAAATATACAAATAAGAGCGCAAAATGAGTTTTTTCTTATAAAAAAGCTAGATTTATGATAAAAATACACTAAAAATACCGAAAATTAATTTCGCTAAATGCTAATTTAGCGAAATTACAGTACAGATTTAATAAAATATATGGTATAATTTAATAAGAACTTATGATTAATGGTTTTTAAGGAGAATTTTCAATGAAATACGATATAAAAGCAATTCAAGAAAATAATAATTTACCACCATCAGTTATTGATTTTATAAATTATTTAGAAACTATAAAAGGTAAATCAGAAAGAACAATTGAAGGATATAAATTCGATTTAACGGTATTTTTTAGATTTTTAAAGGTTTATAAAGGTTTGTGCAGTTCAAATGTAGAATTTGAAGAAATTCTGCTATCAGACATAGATGAAACTTTCATAAGAAATATAAAGCTAACAGATCTATATGCCTTTATGAGTTTTGTTGAAAAACAAAGAGAAAATGGAACTTATGCCAGAGCTAGAAAGGTTGCTGCATTGAAGTCTTATTTTAAGTTTATTTCTACTAAGGCAAAGATAATCACCGAAGATCCTACCATAGAGCTTGAAACCCCTAAGATAAGTAAAAGGCATCCGGTATACTTAACCTTGGATCAAAGTATAAACTTATTAAATTCCCTGGATAAGAAAAACAAAAACTATCTAAGAGATTATTGCATACTAACTTTATTCTTAAACTGCGGCTTAAGACTATCAGAGCTTTGTAATATACAAATAGATAAGATCAAGAATGATATACTTACTATTATAGGTAAAGGAAATAAAGAAAGAACAGTTTATCTTAACGAAGCTTCTTTAGATTCAATAAATAGATATCTTCAGGTAAGAGATGCTTCAAAGTGCGACGGTGAAAACAAAAAGTTTCTTTTTCTTTCTTCAAGAAACAAAAAAATAGATAAAAGAACTGTAGAGATACTAGTAAAGAAACATATAACAAACAGCGGATTAACTGAAGCTAAATACACACCTCATAAACTTAGGCACACCGCTGCTACCCTCATGTATAAATACGGCAATGTAGATATAAGAAGCCTTCAGCAAATTCTTGGCCACGAAAGCGTTTCTACTACACAAATTTATACACATATAGATGATGAAAGCCTAAGAGAAGCTGTGAAATCAAACCCATTATCGCAGATTAATAAATATAATAAGTAATATATATCATAAATGCTTTTATGCATTTAGATATTAAACTTCTCTAATATTAGAATTTTACTTTTCACTATATATAACAGTGTTTTATTGTTAGCTAGATATAGTTTAAAATTTAAATCCAACTACTCTAATATCATGATAAAGCAAAAGCACTAAAAATATAATTCTTCAGTGCTTTTGCTTTGTTATCTTCAGAACCTATTTAAATATAGTGAAGTATGTAAAAATAGCAGCTCCACTACTCTCTTCTTCTGATTTTTATAAGTCCTGGGTAAACTTCTTCAGTCAACTTCTGAATACTTTCAGTATCATCTAATATATCTTGCAAATCATCTATGTATTCTATATGATCCCAGGCATCTTCATAATCTTCTTCTTCATATATAACTTCGCTGTCTTCAGAATCTTCGTATAGGTCTACCCCATCATCACTTTCGTCATCAAGCTCTATTAATTCATCTTCTACAAAATCATTTTCATCTACGTTTCTAGCAATGTCTTCAATCTTTATAGCTCTAAGATCAACACCTTCATTTTCTAGGCATTTACCGCAATTGTCGCATATTTTATTAGGAAAAATATCGCATAATTCATCATTTAAAACTTCATTATTATTCATACTTTCTCTCCTATCTGCAAAATGCAAATTAAGTTTACTCATAATGTACACTACTCCGCTTTTAACCTGTTGTCAATACATCCGTACATATATGTTAAGAGTATATAAATGCACTACTTTTATATTAGAATGTATATCTTCAATGCATTCCATAAAAATCAAGGAGTTTTGAAGATAATTATTAAATATAATTGTTACACCTTTATATACAATAAACAATTATATCAAACCTTAGCAATAATATCAACAAAATGAGAACGTTAGTTTGATAAGTGACAATATATGTGATATAATCATATTAATTAGATTGAGAGGTGTAAGTTATGCTTGAAAATAATAAACAAACAGAGATATATGAGTTCTTAAAAAATTATACTGAAAACAAAGGATACCCACCTTCAGTAAGAGAAATTTGTGAAGCTGTTTCATTAAAATCCACATCTACTGTTCATGGCCATCTTAAGAGATTAGAGAAAAAAGGCTTGATAAAGAGAGATCCTACCAAACCAAGAGCTCTAGAGATAGCTGAACTGTCAATGCCTAAGAAGGAAATGGTTCACATACCAATAGTAGGTAAAGTTACTGCAGGTATGCCCATACTTGCTACAGAAAATATAGAAGATGTATTTCCTATTCCAATCGAATATATAAAGCACGATAATGAGCTATTTGCTCTAAAAGTAAGTGGAAATAGTATGATTGAGGTTGGTATTGAAGATGGAGATCTTGCAATAATAGAACAATGTAATCATGCTAACAATGGAGAAATAGTTGTAGCTTTAATAGAAACAGAAGCTACTATAAAAAGATTCTTTAAAGAAAAAGATCACATAAGATTACAACCTGAGAATAAGACTATGGAACCTATTATAGTTGATGATTGTGCTGTATTAGGACGTTTAGTTGGCTTATTTAGATCTTATTAAGATTACATAATATTTATTATATAAAGCTTTGATACTTCTTTCTTAATTTGATTTAAGATATTTTTAGGTATTGAGAGAATATTAATAGATAGAAGTTTCGTTATAAAATCATATATCCAATGATATAAGCAATCTAATATTGATTATTATACAAAGGAACGGTATACCGTTCCTTTGTGCTGTTTATTTATGGTTATAAATTCTGTTATAGAATGAAAATTTCAAACGATTCGATTCTCAGTACATGGACTTATTTTTATTTTGAGTATTTTATTTAATATATATCTTTCATGGAGAGCGGAATAAAAAATAAGCATAAAAATCATATCACCAGTCAGATTTTTCTCATATACATTAGAAAGGCAGATGCGCAAAAAAGCCTCACTGAATAACGCTTCAGTGAGGTTTTTGTTACCCTATATTAGACAAAGCTATAAGTATTCCTATCTTTGCATGATCAAAAGTAAGTCCGCCTTGTAAATATGCTATATAAGGCTCTCTTATTGGAGCATCTGCAGACAATTCTATTGACGATCCTTGTATAAACGCTCCTGCTGCCATTATAACTTGATCGTTATAGCCAGGCATATCCCATGGTTCGCATTCTACAAAGGAATCTATAGGAGAACCTTTTTGAATTCCCTTACAGAAGTTTATTAGCTTTTCGGCATTGTTAAACTTAATAGCCTGAATTATATCGCTTCTCTTTTCATTAAACTTAGGAAGAACTTCGTATCCTGCAAGTTCCATGATTCTAGCACAGAAAACAGCACCTTTAACAGCTTCTATAGCTACGTGTGGAGCTAAGAACAAACCTTGGAACAACTGTCTCATTACTCCAAAAGTAGAACCGCACTCTCCCCCTATTCCTGGAATAGTAAGTCTAAAGGCCGCTTGCTCTACATATTCGCTCTTTCCGGCGATATAACCACCAGTAGGAGCTATTCCACCACCTATATTCTTAATTAAAGAACCTGCGATTATGTCAGCGCCAACATCAGTTGGTTCTATAGTATCTATGAATTCTCCGTAGCAGTTGTCCACAAAAACTATAACATCATTTCTGATAGATTTTACAAATTTTATAGCTTCTCCAAGCTCTGATACTGCAAAAGAGTTTCTCCAACCGTATCCTGTACTTCTTTGCATATGTACTACTTTTACCTTGCTGTCTTCTTTTAATGCCTTTCCTATAGCATCAAAATCAAACTTTCCAGCAGAAGTAAGATCTATTTGAGTATAATTCACCCCATATTCCTTTAAAGAGCCTATGTTTTCATTGCCGCTAATACCTATGATATTATGTAAAGTATCGTATGGCTTTCCACTTACAGTTAGAAGTGTGTCGTTAGGTCTAAGGTTACCAAATAACGCTGCTCCGATAGCGTGGGTACCATTTACGAAGTGTGGTCTAACTAAAGCACTTTCTGTATTGAATACTCTTGCATAAACCTTGTCAAGAGCATCTCTTCCTATATCACCATAGCCATAACCTGATGAGTTAGTAAAGTGGTTATCGCTTATTCTTTCTTCTTGAAGAGCGTTTAGAACCTTAAGCTGATTGTATTCTCTTATCTTGTCATACATAGCAAATTGCTCTTTAACATCTTCTATAGCTTTCTCATATAAACTAAGAGTATTCTCATTTATATTATAACTTTTTCTTAAAAATTCTTTTGTAATATCAAACATACATTAACCTCCAAATTTATCCTACGGAACAAAAAGATTTTATCATATAAAGAAAAATAAGGCAAACTTTAATGTTTGCCTATGCTAATCTATATATTTTCATCAACCTGTGGAGTATTGAATAGTATTGGCTTTGCTGGGGTTACTGTAGTTATTGCGTGCTTATAAACTAACATTTGCTTTCCATCAGAATCTAGAACAACAGTAAAGCTATCAAACCCTTTTACAAATCCCTTCAATTGGAATCCATTAACTAAATGTATTATAACTAAAATCTTATTCTTTCTTGCGCCGTTTAAAAATATATCCTGCAAATTATTTGTTGACTTATTCATAACCGTAACCTCCAAATTCTCTTAATCATATATATTATTATAATGCTATTAAATATTTATGTCATCAACTATTTTGTTTATTATTTCATCATCAGTTAGCTCATCCTTATCTAAATAAACAACTCTAGGATCTTTCCTAAACCAAGTTAATTGCCTTTTGGCATAGTTTCTGCTGCCTTGCTTTATCATTTCTATTGCCTGTTCTAACGATACTTTTCCCTGAAGATAGTATAAGATTTCCTTATAGCCAATGCCCTTCATAGATTGCATTTCAGGAGTCAAATCCATAGACATTAACTTTTTACATTCATCAATTAACCCATTATCAAGCATTATATCTACTCTCATATTGATTCTATTGTAAAGTTTTTGTCTATCCATGGTTAGTACATAGTAGTGAAGATCATAATCGCATTTATATATAGATTCTGTTTCTTTAAATTCACTAAACTTTTTACCTGTAGTCTTAAACACTTCTAAGGCTCTTATAACTCTTTTTCTGTTATTGGCATGAATAGAGTTATAGCTTTCTAAATCTATTTCCTTTAGCATAGAATGTATATAGTCATTGCCATGTTTATCAGCTAAATCAGTAAGGTACTCTCTATACTGTTCATCCTTTTTGCTATCAGTAAAGTTTAGATTGCATATTATTGAGTCTATGTACAGCCCAGTGCCACCAGCTATTATAGGAAGTTTACCTCTGCTATAGATATCTTCAATGTATCCTTTTGCTAAGTCTTTAAAATCTGAAACGCTGAATTCCTTGCTTGGATGAACCACATCTATCATATAATGTTTAACTCCATCCATTTCTTCTTCCGTTACCTTAGCGGAGCCTATATCCATGTATTTGTATATCTGCATTGAATCAGCAGATATGATTTCGCCATTCAATGCTTTGGCTAGTTTTATGGATATATCAGTTTTCCCCACAGCAGTAGGCCCGCCGAGCACTAATAATTTTTTCTTTTCCATATCGTAATTCCTCTATTGTATCCTTCTAAATTTCTTCTCTAATTCATTTAATGTAAACTTTATTATAGTTGGTCTTCCATGTGGGCAATGGAAAGGATCATCGATGTATCTCATTGTATTTATGAGTTCATACATTTCTTCCATACTTAGTAGATCATGTGCTTTCACAGCAGCCTTGCAGGCCATTGTAGCGATTCTATTATACTTTACTTCAGTAGTTTTTCCTGACCCAAGGTTTTTTAAATTGTCTATTATATCAATTAGAAGATTTTTAGGATTAAGCTTATCTAAAAAGTATGGTACTTCTTTTAACAGTATACTAGTATCTCCAAAATATTCGATTAGAAAACCTGCTTTTTCGAAAACTTCTTTATTTTCTAGAACAATCTCATAATCATCCATAATCAAGTTTATTACACAGGGTACAAGGAGACTTTGAACCTGAATATGTGAATTTTCAATATCCTTTAAATACTTTTCAAAAAGTATTTTTTCATGTGCGGCATGTTGATCTATTAGATATAAGATATCTTCATGTTCACATATTATATAAGTCTTATCAAATTGCCCTATTACCCTTAGGTTAGGAATTTTAGCATTTGCCTTTTCCTCTAAGTTAGAACTAACTTTTGAGTTATACGCACTAGATTCATAAGAAGGGCTTTTTTCATATGTTGAATTACTATTTTCTACAATAGCTTCACTTTCATTATAAGTACTTTTCTCAAAGGTAATAGGCTTTAAATCCACTGGGAAATCTACCACTTGTTTATTACCTTCATAGTTAGTTTCTTCTTCATCTTCTCTTATTATAGCCTCTTCTTCATCATTTTTTTCAGGTTGTTTTATTGGATACTCATAATTAACGTGAGTATTGTAAGTATTACTAAAATCTATATCAAGTGGAATGTTCTCAACCTTTTCTTCTTCTGAGGCTTGCTCTTCAGGAAGCTTGAAGGACTCAAACACATCATTTTTCAAAGCCTTATGAACGCTATCAAAGGCTATTTTATAAATACTTCTATCATCCTTAAACTTTATTTCGGCTTTTGTAGGATGTATATTAACATCTATAAGCTCAGGATATATATCTATAAATAGTATGAAGAACGGAAACTTATTAACGGTACTAAAGGATTTAAAGGCATTTTCCACCGCAACTGTAGCTAGTTTATTTTTTACATAACGTTTATTTACAAAGAGTATTTGATTGTTTCTTGATCCTCTGCTTATTTCTTCCTTACCAATATAACCGTAGGCAGAAGAGGTGTCAGAATGATCTTCAAAGTAAATAAGGTTATCCACTATGTTCTTACCAAAAATCGTTCTTATAGCATCAAGCATATTGCCATTACCGTAGGTTTGAAATATCTTCTTACCGTTATTGTAGTACTGTATAGCTATATCTGGATTGGCTATAGCTATTCTACTTATTATCTCATTTATTAATGAGGCTTCTCTGGATTGAGACTTTAAAAACTTTTTTCTTGCAGGAACATTAAAAAATAAATTTCTAACTTCAATTTGAGTACCAGTTGGCATGCTTACTTCTTCATTTTGTGTAATTACTCCGCCATCTATCTGAAGCAGCTTTCCTGTATCAAACTCCAAGGTCTTAGACTTTATAGTAACGTTAGATATAGAAGCTATACTAGGAAGTGCCTCGCCTCTAAAACCTAAAGTGTTTATGCTGTAGACATCATCTATAGAACTTATCTTACTGGTTGCATGAGGCATAAAAGCCTTTTCTATATCCTCAGGATGTATTCCGCTACCATCGTCTGTAACCTTTATAAGACTTTCTCCTCCGTTTTCAATCTCTAGAACTATGGATTTTGCCTCTGCATCTATACAGTTCTCTACTAGTTCCTTAACAACAGAAGATGGTCTTTCAACCACTTCTCCTGCTGCTATTTTATTTGAAGTATTTGTGTCTAGTAGATTTATTCTTTTCAAAATATCACCACCTAAATTATCTCTTTAGCCTTCTTAACTAGTTCATATAGTTTATTCATAGACTCTAATGGTGTCATGGACATTATATCCATGGAAGCAATAGCTTTCAGTAGAGTATCTTTTTCTATATCAGTAAAATTAAGCTGTTGAGCCTCGAAGAAATCTTCCTTATGCTTTTTGCCTTTAGTTCCCTTGCGAGGTAACACCTCTTCTTCTTTTATCTGGTCTACTGCTATCTCTGCTTCTATAGACTCATTTTCAGTAATAACAGTATTAGCCAATTTAGATGAAACTTCTATTATAGTCTCGTTAGTGGTAGTTGATGTTTCCTTTGTAGAAGTTGCAATGTAATCTAATTTGTCATGAACTTTGTTATTATCTTCAAGAGAGCTTAATATTTCCTTAGCTCTATCAATTACTCTACCAGGAAGACCAGCAAGCTTTGCTACCTCTATACCGTAGGACTGATCAGCTCCGCCTTCTACTATCTTTCTCAAGAAAATAATTGTGTTATTAATCTCTTTTACTGCAACTGAGAAGTTCTTAACTCCTTTAATCTCTTTTTCAAGTCTAGTAAGCTCATGATAGTGAGTAGCAAATAAAGTCTTGCATCTTAAACTATCATCTTTAGTCATGTACTCTATAACTGACCAAGCTATACTTAAGCCATCATAAGTACTTGTTCCTCTACCAACTTCATCTAGAAGCACTAAGCTCTTTCTAGTAGCATTGTTAAGAATATTAGCTACTTCCCACATCTCTACCATGAAGGTACTCTTACCCCCTGCAAGGTCATCTGAAGCACCTATTCTTGTAAATATCTTATCACATACAGATATATTTGCAGATGAAGCTGGTACAAAGGAACCTATTTGAGCCATGAGAGTTATTAAAGCTACTTGTCTCATATAAGTTGACTTACCTGCCATGTTAGGACCAGTAATTATTAAAAGCTGTTCCTTATCTACATCTAGTTTTGTATTATTAGATATAAACTCACCTCTAGGGATAACCTGCTCAACTACTGGGTGTCTACCATCTTTTATATCTATTACGTTATCTTCATTTATTAAAGGCTTTATGTAGTTATTGCTTATAGCAACCTGTGCTAAGGAACAAAGACAATCAAGTTCAGCTATGATCTTTGCTGTATGCTTCATTCTGTCTATCTGTGCTTCAACCTTTTCTCTTATATCAACGAAGATACTGTATTCAAGATTGATTAGTTTTTCTTCAGCTCCAAGAATCTTTTCTTCCATTTCCTTAAGCTCTTGGGTTATGAATCTTTCTGCATTGGCTAAGGTTTGCTTTCTTATATATCTTCCTTCAGGTATAGAGCTATAGTTTGCTCTAGATATTTCTATATAATACCCAAATACCTTATTATAGCCTACCTTTAGTGATCTTATACCTGTAAAATCTCTTTCTTGATTTTCTAAAGAAGCAATCCATTCCTTACCGTGTAGCTTTGCCTGTCTTAACTCATCCACTTCATTGGAGAAGCCATCTTTAATTATATTTCCCTCCTTAACGGAAAGAGAAGGCTCTTCTGATATGGAGTTATCTAATAGCTCGTATATATCCTTTAGTTCATCTATGTTGTTATAGAAGTCTAAAAGCATGCTGGATTTACTATCCTTTAATAATTCCTTCACCTTAGGTATCTTTTGAAGGGATACCTTTAGTGATACCATATCCTTTGCATTTACATTGAAGTTAGATATTTTCCCTGTTATTCTCTCTATATCATATATATCCTTCAAGGTCTCTTTTAGCTGCTCCATAAGGTATAGATTGTTATATAAGTCTTCTACACCACTTAGTCTAGCTTCAATAAGAGACTTTGTTATAAGAGGCTGATCTATCCATCTCCTAAGCTCTCTGCTTCCCATAGCGGTAGAAGTCTTATCAAGAACCCAAAGCAAAGAACCTTTCTTAGTTTTTTCTCTTATGTTCTCCGTAAGCTCTAAGTTTCTTCTAGAGTTTGTATCTATAGTCATATAATCCACGATAGAATAAGTATCTATTCTATTTAAATTACTTAAAGACATCTTCTGAGTGTCTACGACGTATTTAGTTATTCCAACAGAGCTTTTTAGGGATAAACTATCTAGCTTATTCTTTTCCTCTTTAAATTGAGTATAGAGTAGATCCTCGCTGTCATCTTCAAAGTAGCTTATTGTCTTTCTAGTAATCAAGGCATTACAGCTATCTGTAATCATGGATATTAAAGTAGTATCCTCTAATATATTTATGATTATTTCCTTTGGAGAAAACTTTGATATCTCATCTAATATAATATTTGGATTATAATCAAAGCTTGTAGTTAAAAAGTCACCGGTAGATATATCTGTAGTACTAAGTCCTACCTTATTCTTTTCAGTGTCTACGAATAAACACATTATATAGTTGTTTTTTGATTCATCTACATAATTAGAATCATTGTATGTACCTGGAGTAACTATTTTAATTACATCTCGTCTTACTATACCTTTAGCAAGCGCTGGATCTTCAACCTGTTCACATATTGCTACCTTGTAGCCCTTAGATACCAGTCTTCCTATATAGGAATTGGCTGCATGGTAGGGAATACCACACATAGGAGCTCTGCTTTCAAGTCCACAGTCCCTTCCTGTAAGAACTAGCTCCAGTTCTTTTGCTGCAACCTCTGCATCCTCAAAGAACATCTCATAGAAGTCACCTAATCTAAAAAACAAAATACAATCTTTATAGTTCTCTTTTATCTCCATGTATTGCTGCATCATTGGAGTCAGTGCCATTATTAAACCTCCTTAAAGGAAAAAGCCCTTAAATCTAAGAGCTTTTACTTTTACTTATAATTAAACTTCTTCACCTACAAGAGAAAAGGCCTGAGCTCTTGTTATATTGACATTTACAAGCTTTCCTACGCTTTCTTTGCATCCGTCAAAGTTAACAAGTTTACCGTTTCTTGTTCTTCCCATAAGTCTATTTTCGTCATTTTTACTTGTTCCTTCAACAAGAACCTCAACAACTTTACCTTCATAAGTAGCATTTTTCTTAGCAATTATTTCATTAACTGCATCAACTAGCTTGTTAAATCTAGCATGCTTTATATCATCAGGTATTTGATCTTCCATTCTATCAGCAGGAGTGTACTGTCTTCTAGAATAGATAAAAGTAAATGCAGAATCATATTCTACTTGTTTTACTAAATCAAGAGTTTCATTGAAGTCTTCTTCAGTCTCACCAGGGAAACCAATTATTATATCAGTAGAAATTGATACGTCAGGAATTTCTTGCTTAATCTTTTTAACAAGCTCTAAGTATTGTTCCTTAGTATAACTTCTGTTCATCTCTTTAAGTACTCTTGAAGAACCACTTTGTACTGGAAGATGTATTTGTTCACAAAGCTTATCACATTCTTTTATAGCCATTATAACATCTTCAGTTAAGTCCTTAGGATGTGAAGTCATAAACCTAACTCTTTCTAGTCCTTCTATGCTATTTATTCTTCTTAGAAGATCGGCAAAAGTTAATTCTTCTTCTAAGCCTTTACCATAGGAGTTTACATTCTGTCCTAGTAGAGTTACTTCTTTATAGCCTGCAGCTACTAAATCTTTTATTTCCTTTTCGATATCTTCAGGCTTTCTGCTTCTTTCACGACCTCTTACATATGGTACTACACAATATGTACAGAAATTATTACATCCATACATTATAGTAACAAAGGCCTTTATATCGCTCTTTCTATCTATAGGAATACCTTCTACTATTTTGTCTTCCTTATTTACTATTTCTTTAACTTGAACACCTTGCTGCTTAACAGTGTTTAAGTACTCTGGGAACTTATAAGAATTATGAGTTCCAAATATAATATCAACATATGGGAAAGTAGTTAGTATTTTATCTGCCATTCCCTTTTGCTGCATCATGCAACCACATATAGCAATTATAAGATTAGGATTCTTAGCTTTTAAAGCCTTAAGAGCTCCAAGATTACCAAATACTTTATTTTCAGCATTTTCTCTAACACAACATGTATTAAAGATTATTATAGAAGCATCTTCTTTAACTTCTGTACTTTCGTATCCAATTCTTTTAAGCATACCTGAAAGCTTTTCAGAATCTTCCTCGTTCATCTGACAGCCCCATGTTTCTATATAATACTTATCATTTATGTTACTCACCGCGTTACTCCTCCAATTATTCAATTCTTTAATATTATACTGAATTTGTGAAGATTTTTAAAGTGTTAATATATAAGTTTCCTTAAATTAATTAACTTTACGACTATATGCTACAAATTTTGAGTATAAACCTGTTTAAATTATTAATTTTACACTCTAAATTTATTGCGTTTTGATCCCTCATCCACCTTCTGAAGGTATGTAAAGAAAATGTACACTTATAAAAAATTTCTTAATATTGTTTTTCCATAACTATAAACTCCACATCTTCATCATAGATGTCCCAAGTAAATTCATCAATGGTCTTAAACCCTAATTCCTGATACACCTTTATAGCTCTTTTATTAAACTTAGCCACATATAGTGAAATATGGTCATAGTTATATTTGTTTTTTCCAAAGGTCAAAATTGCTTCTACAAATTGGCGGCCCATTCTTTGACCAGTAAACTCTGGCTTCATTTGAAGTCCTAATATCATTTCTCCATCCTCATTATCAAAGCTACAGTGACCTATTAAAGCATTGTCTTCATTATAAATCACATAAGCATCTTCCTCTGTATGAATATTTAATGCCCATTCTCTCTTTTCTTCTGTTTTATCATTGCTATAGAAAGAATAAATATCATCATATTTCCAGGTTGCTATGTCTAAGGAATCTTTTTTCTGTGGTATTCTAAAATCAAATTTCATATATGGCTCCTTTAAATAAATCTATCATTTCTTTAGTTTTTCATCATAATTATAGATCTACGGCTTCAACTATCTAAGTTATAATTTATATGTCAATCTAAGTTATAAAGCATTTGTTGTAAGTATTACTCTTATATAGTACAACATGTTATCCATACCAGTTGAGTAACTATAACCTATTATAAAATGTTGCTGTAGATGCTATCTTAAATTCATCTTAATACTAATTTTTTATGCTGCTTTTATCAAAGCTAATTACAGTGGCCCCCATATTATCAGGAGTATCCTTACTTAGTAAAATAGAATATCTAATCCCATCTCCAGAAGCCTCTTTTACCATTTTAGCACAGTAAGTTGGAGTTCCAGGTAAAAATTTATCTTTATTTGAATATGTATCATAGGCTAAATCTTTAATAATCTTACCATCTGACTCATATTCCTCTAGTTTATTTACTAGAAGGGGACCATCATTTTTTAGCGTTCCTTTGATTACACGCACATAACCTGCTTTACCATTATTAAAGGAATCAATAAATTTATCTAAACTTGAAATATTATATACTTCAAGTTCACTGCTGCTTTCTTTAGAAAGCATTATTACACTTCCATTACTTAAGGACAGCTTAAAGTCTCTAGCTTCGTCTATATTAGGCTTTTTTAGAGCATTATTCTCTTTAAATAACTTACCTAGATTTTCGGATTCTTCTTCAGCATTTTTCTGTGAATCAACATTTTTCACATTTGCATTAGTAGTGCTTACAGTACTTACGGTTTTACTTACACTCTTACTAGATGTACACCCAGTAGTGATTAAAGCTACTAGTATTATACTTGTTAAAACTCCATATCTTTTCATAATATATCTCCATTTTAGCATTGTTACAACATGTTTAGGCCCTATCTTTAACTATATTATAGTTTTCAATATAAACAACCTAAGTTATCGGAATGCTATAAAAACATCAAATAACATCTATATTATACTAAATTTAAGCACTATATTCAAAATTTGTAAAAGTATATGTTTGTTAGCTTACCTTATATTGATAGGTTTGGATAGTAGAACCTTTTATTTCTTATGTGTAAAAAGTAATGGCCATCAGGTTTAATACTAAACCTGATGGCCGAAAAGTCACCCACATTTTTTAAATACATTCGCGTATAGCAGCTAAAACTAATATGGTTACCATTCTAAAGCTTATTTTAGCTAAGTAACAACCTATTATTAGAGATAAACTGTTTAGGAATTATGAATTAATTAAGTTTTTTTATCTTAAAAATCTCTCCAACACTTACTAACTTTATATTTAAATTATCTGTCAAGCTTTTAAGGTTTCTAAGATTATTTATAAATCTAGAATTGTTTCTTTTAACAACTATCTCAATTACATCTATAATATCTTGTTTTTCCTTTAGGCTTAATCTTAGATCGTGATTTAAACACTCTTTATTTATATAAGTTAATGTAGTCCAAAGCTGTTCTTCTGATATAGTATTTAAATCCATTAGTACCCAGGTAAAGTCTTTTCTTCTATGATGCTCTGGGTAAGCTTCCTTAAAAAATTCTATAAAGTGATTAGTTGGTTTTGGATCTTTTTCAGAAACTAGTTTGCCTAATTGAGATTTTAGATTATTCTTTAGAAACATTCGGGTATTAGGCTTTATGTCTAGTGCTTCTATTTTCTCATATATTAGATTATATGTATCTTGAATCTTATCAGGAGTTATTTCTAACTTCTTTAAAATCCTTGTAAGTTCAATGTATTCAAGTATGTTCTTCTTTGTATTAATTTCCTTACCGTACAGTTTTTCAAGTAGTTCAACTGCAGTTAATTGTTCTATTTCTTCTTTAGTCAATGTGAAGTTATTTTCCATGTTTGCTCCTTAAGTATATTTAATGAAATTCTTTTTATTAATTATTAGGATGCTTTATAAGTATACCAATTTAATTAGAGAAATATCTCTATTCAATAGGTCCATCTTATTGTACCACAAATGAAATTACATCAAAACAATAATTAAAGACTATACTTAATAATATTGTTGAAATTAAATTGATTTTCTTTTCATGTACACTGTTTATGTTTATGAGATGTTAATGCTGCGTCATATAAAAGAAGGAGTGCAGCCACCATTACTGACAAAACCAGCTCTAAAGTAAAAGGTGGTGAAAAGAGCTATCTTAACTACTTCAAGCCATTTTATTGAATTGAGTTCATTAACTCAAAAAAATATTTTGGTTCTTGGGTTTTATAAAGATTGTACCAGGAATCCAAGGTTTGCGGTAAGAATATATCTAGACTTTTCAATATATGCAAGGCAAATTCAAGAGGAGCTATTCCAGAAGCAGTAATCAAATTTCCATCAGTTACTACAGGTTCCTGCTTATAATACAGCTCTCCGGCATAGTTTGGACAAACCATTTTAAGATATCCAAGGTCATTGCTTGTATGATTTCGTTGATTCAATACTCCTCCCATAGCAAGTCCTATTGTAGCACCACAAATTGCCCCTACAACAATACCTTCCTCTAAATATTCTTCAGACATTCTTATAATTGGAGCATGAATTGCTTCTGGCCATGTATTACCACCAGGTAGAATCAAAGCAACAGCATCTTTAACACTACACTCCATAAGTTCAATTTCTGGCAATATTTTCAGACCTCCCATTGTAGTAATAGGACTCTTGGTAATTCCTACAGTTACAACTTTTAGCGGCATTAATCCCTTTTTGCAGTACCTTCCTGAATTGATTTCAGGTATTAAATAACCTATTTCCCAGTCAGCCATTGTATCAAATACATAAAGATATACTGTATCCTTCATTTTTTATTCCTCCACATTCATTTTATTGGTATTATTGGTTATAGGATGGTGTCAAACTCCATCTGGATCTATTATATATTATCTTCACTGACAAATTCAGTCAGTGAAGATAATGAGCCATTAAATCTCTAAGAATTGCTGCCATAGCATCTTTAAAACTATTTGGTTCAAGCACCTTTATTGATTTACCATATTGAAGTAGAATATGAGGAACATAGGTATTGATTGAGTTTTCATCCATTAAAAAATTAGCTCTGCATTCAGTTCGTTCTATAATATGGTATCCTAAAAACCAATGTGCACAAAGATCATTCAATGCTTCTGATTTGCCCTCAATCACTAAATTACAAAGTCCTACTTTGCTTTCTGAATTTGATAATAAGTTTTTTGTAAAAAACTCACGTGCCGAAAAAGCTTCAGGACGGTTAAACGAATTTTTAGTTACTATTATATTTACTATCCTATCTACCCT
Organism: Clostridium manihotivorum; assembly: GCF_004015185.1. Taxonomy (GTDB): domain Bacteria; phylum Bacillota; class Clostridia; order Clostridiales; family Clostridiaceae; genus Clostridium_AR; species Clostridium_AR manihotivorum. Next base: position 3,388,259 of record NZ_CP025746.1, read on the forward strand.
AAAGCTACGAATTTCATTCCTTAGGTGGCAAAACGAAATAACATACCACTTATCGTTCCAGTAGAGCATCCCATAGGGATCAACAATCCTTTGCTTAGGATTCCCTTCATAACCTGAACAATATTCAATTTCCATAGAGCATTCATTAGCAACAGCTTGCTCAATTTCCATTAATATAGGTTTGACAGCTGGATCGCAAATACGACTGACTACTTCAAAGCCGACTAAATGACGATTAAGAACTTTTTCTTGTTCTTGATTCGAGAACATCTTTAACTTTGAGGTTGCACTATTTAGTGCTTCCATAAAAGGATATCCTGCTTCCATTGCAAAAATAGCAGCATGTAAAAGTGATTTTTTCTCTTCAAGGTCAAAAAACAGTGGTGTTCGGATAAAATTGTTAAGCAAACTATATCCACCGTTATGACCAGGCTCAGATATTATTGGCACTCCACTAACACACAATGCATCCATATAACGGTAAACTGACCTTATGTTTATTTCTAACCTTTCTGATATTTGTTTTGCAGTTATTTTTGCACCTGAATTCAGCATCCATAAAATTGCTAGCATATTATCATTCTTTGGCATAATGAGCCCCTCTTCCCTAGATTTTATTAGTATTATTTATTAGTAAATACAATGTACATCATTGCTAAGACATATTTTTCTCGTATCTAAATTAGTATTTTTCACACCTTTGTTTATTAAAGAAACTCAATGGGGCCCAATTTTTTTCTTCATATTAATTCTTTTAAAAAGCTCATCTCTGCATCGAATTAATGACCACTTAATTTCAACAGGGTACTTTAAGAGAGCTTAATTAAATTATATTATTTTCAAATAAAAACTTAGTATCCTTCATTACCTCTTCATAAGCATCATCTCTTATGATGCTGTGATTGTCAGAGAAAACAAGAGCTCTCTTAAATACTCCTTGAACGTATTCGAAATCATGGGTTGAACATAGGATTGTCTTACCAGCTTCATTTAGATTAATCATGAACTTTTTAAGAAATCTTTTTGTTTTAGGGTCAAGTCCATTCATTGGTTCATCAAATATATAAATATCTGGATTTAAAACCACCACTGAAGCTATAGCAACTTTTTTCTTTTCTCCGCCACTTAGATGGTAAGGTTGTCTATCTGACAAACTTTCGATTTTTAGCAACCCAATGGTATCTTTTACCCTTCTATCAACTTCTTCCTCACTCATGCCCATCTGTCTTGGACCAAAAGCGATTTCATCATAAACCTTAGAGCAAAACAGTTGTACTTCTGAGTTTTGAAATACAAAGCCTATTCTTTTATGAAAAGCCTTCGAGAACCTTTCGTTCTGTAGCTTTTTACTTGTTATTTCTTCATTGTCCAGGATATACTTTCCCTTTGTTGGAGATATTAAGCCATTTATAACACTCATAAGAGTTGATTTACCACTGCCATTAACTCCTATCAAAGCAACAGCTTCTCCATCTTCAATCTTAAAACTTATGTTATTTAGGGCAGTTATGTTATTATCATAAGCATAACAAACTTCTTTCATCTCTATCATACAATCACAACCTATCAAAATAAAAATATGTTAGTACTAATATCAAATCAATTGCTACGAATATAAAATCATATAAACTGAATTTAAATTTTGTATATATTTTATATTCTCCAGTAAATCCTCTGCATTCCATGGCCATATGCATCTCTTCAGCCATTTCTTTAGACTTTATAAACATAGTCCCTACAATGCCAGAAAGAGACTTATTTTTGTTTTTACTTCGCCCTACAGATCTTACCTTAAGTGCATAAAGCATGTTTAAAGAAAATTCTCCAAGGATTATTATATATTTTGTTGTTATATCTAATACGAATATAAACATATCTGGCATATGAAATAATTTTAAGGCATTTATTAAATCACTCCAATTTGTAGTTATGGCTAAAATATTAGCTGAAGTTATTGAAGTTAATACTTTTAAGATAATAACTAAGCTATTATTACCATATCCAATAAATATAGCAGGTAGAAGTACTATAAATGTAAATAACGAAACAACCATATTAACCTTTAAAATATGTTTAATATCTTTTATACTTAAGAAATTAATTATAACCAATAGAACTACATCAACAACGAATATGTAGTATATACTTTTAGCTAAAGCTGTAAGAATAATAAATATAAGAGTTGAGGCTAACTTTATTGCAGCATTTATCTTAATTTTGCTCTGCTTTTGACTTCCTTGAACTCTAAATTTGTTGAGTATTGAAAGTAACGAGATAATACTCTTATTTATAAAGGCATCCTTGCCTTTTTCTGGTGAATAATCATCCTTTTTAAGCAGCCATTCAGGCATCATAATCTTCCTTTCTTATAGAAAATTAAAATTATTTATATAAAGTGTAATTACACATTCTACTGATTTTCTTTTCTAGAACTTGATATAAGTCTAAAAATAATCAATAATATTGCAACCCCTGCTATGGCTGAAAGAATATACCCTAGGTTTTCAGGAAGTCCCTTTAAAGAGTAATCTGACATAAGCGATTTAAAGCTAAAGCCATTTTTCATACCTTTAGGGATAAAGCCTAAGGTTTTGCCACCTGCCTTTACTGAACTTATCTCATCTATTCCCCATTCACCCCAAGCAGTACCTGAAGCTAAAAGGCCTAAAGGTGATAACAATATAAGTACTATGATAAAAGCATAGACTGGTTTTGTTTTTGTCTCAGTATTATCATATAGAATTCCAGGTGAAACTCTTTTTATAAAACTAAGTACACCTACTGTTATTATTCCTTCCAATACACCTGCAACAGTTAAGTGAGGTATCATCATTGATGGTATAGATATACCTAGAGGATAAGGACAATATAAAGGCATGCCAAGAGAATCTTTAAACAATAATGGTTGTATCCCAAATTCTACTGAAGTAAATAAAGCTCCTATATTTAAGCCGATGTATGAAGAAATAAAGGTTACGATATTACGTCCCTTATCTGTAGTTACCCTTCTGCTTAGAAGATTATAAATATAATAACCTGAGGTTGGGATTATAAAAGCCATATTGAAGGCGTTAGCACCATAGGCTAGTATACCACCATCTCCAAATAAAAGTGCTTGAATAAGTAAAGCAACAGATATTGATATGCAAGCCGCTTCTGGCCCTAATAAAATTGCAAGTAAAGTACCACCAACGGCGTGTCCAGAAGTTCCACCTATTAAAGGAACATTGAACATCATTGTAAGAAAAGAAAGCGCTGCACCTATCCCCATAAGTGGCATCTTCTTTTTTGTGAGTTTTTTCTTTACTGTTTTAATCGCTCTAGCCCATATAGGAACCATAGCTGCACCCATAACAGCACAGGTAGCTGGACTTAAATAATTGTCTGGAATATGCATTTTTAACTCCCCTTTGTAATTTTTGTACCTATATATTTAGATTTTAGCTAAAAAATAAGGCCACAAAAATTGATAATTGTATAACAAAAATCAACCTTCGTGGTCCTAATAAAATTCTATTTATACTAATAACTCTAGGATTTTAGGTGAAATATTAATAAGATCTTAAATTACTAAAATCCTCTAGACTAAGCAATTTCATAGCTTAAACTAATGTTTAATACATTAAAAAAAGTAAACTGCATGCCTTCGTGACATACATATAAATTTTACAATAATTTATTGACGATGTAAATAATATGTTATTTTCCTATAGTAGCTTTAAGTTTTTCTTCTAGGACTTTAGATAGTTCTGGTATACCTTCCTTAGTCCTTGTAGATACCTTAAATATATTGGCGTCAGGCTTTAAAGCTAATATATTCTCTTCAACTTTATTATGATCAAACTCAAAATGCTGAAGCATATCATATTTATTTAGTATGGTTATATCTGCTTCTGTAAAGAGCAAAGGATATTTCTCTACCTTATCGTCACCTTCTGGTATACTTAGTATGGCAATCTTAAGATCTGCTCCAATATCATACTCCGCTGGACAAACTAAATTTCCTACGTTTTCTACAAAAATAATATCTATTTCGTTTAAATCAAAGTATTGCAGTATATTTTTTATTGAAAGCGGTTCAATGTGACAGGCACCTTCTGTATTAAGCTGAACTACTGAGATTCCAAGTGCATCTATCTTCTCTGCATCTACCTTTCCGGCTATATCCCCTTCAACCACAGCAATGTTGTATATACTCTTTAGAATATTTATAAGCTCTATAATAACGCTAGTCTTTCCTGTTCCAGGGGACCCCATTACATTTATAAGATAGACTTTCTTGGATCTTAATATCTCTTTGATATCATTACTACAATCCTTACTATCTTCTATCACTTGTTTAACAACTCTAATATCCATATGTACATCTCCAAAACTATAGAATATATCTATATTTTATTATATAATAAAATTTATGGTTATGTAGTCTTTTTATTTAAAAAGCTTAAAAATCTGGAGGCATTTTCATGAAAGTTGCTGTAATAGATGCACAGGGTGCAGGTCTTGGACAAACAATAATAAAAAAACTTCGTAAAGAATTAAATAGTACTATTCATATAGTTGCACTTGGGACAAACACCTTTGCTACCTCTAATATGGTTAGAGCTGGGGCTAATGTAGGAATAAGTGGTGAAAAAGCAATCTGTTCTTTTTGCACCAACAACAAGATGGATAGTATAATTGGACCTATAGGTATACTTTGCAGTGGTGGTATAAACGGTGAGATTACACCACTAATATCAAAGGCTATATACGATATGAATTGTACTAAGTATATCCTACCTCTTCAAAAACATGAGATATACATTCCTGGAACAAAGAATACTCCGATTAAGGATTTAATAGATGAAATCGTTTCAGATATAAAGAGCAAAGTTGAAGTATTTGCTTAGTATGGGATAGTTGTACTAAACTAAAACCTCTAAAAAGCCTTAGTTTATATAAGGTTTATTAGAGGTTTTATTAATATACAATTCCTAAACTCTAATTTTGGACTATACACAAGCTCATCTAAGCATCGGATGACTGTCCACTCAATTTCACCAGGATACTTTAACAGAGTCTAATATTTAAACTCCTTCATAAATCTTTGTACAATTTCTTGAACTATCTTTAGCTTCGTAAAGAGCTATATCGGCTTTTCTTATAAGTTCATCTAAATCTATATCCTTAGTATTATTATCAGTTATGCCAATACTTATTGTATAACTAATCGTTACTTTATCATCTATAATAACTTCACTGGTTTCTACTTTTTTTCTAAAGTTTTCTAGTAAGTTAAAAACCTCTCTCTTGCCAATACCATTAAATAAAACAGCAAATTCTTCTCCACCTATTCTACCTAATGCATAAGCTGTGTCTAAATATTTATTTAATAGTTCTGAGAAATGCATAAGTACCTTGTCACCAGCCATATGTCCATAGGTATCATTTATACTTTTAAAGTAATCGATATCTATCATTACTATAGAAACCATATTACCCGATATGTCCTCTACTATGTAATTAAATCTATCCGTAAAGCCTCTTCTATTTAAGAGAGACGTAAGACTATCTCTGTCTGCTTTTTCTTTTAAGCTGATTTCATATAATTTCTTTTCTGTAATATCATTTAATATAAGTATGGCACCAATCATAGCATCATTACTATATAGTAAATGCACACTGCAGCTAATATAATTATCCATATCATTAACCTTATACTTTAGCTCCACATATGCTTCATTTTTTGAAGAATACAAATCCAAAATTTCTGGGTGGTCCTTTAATACATCAGTTACCTTTAAGCCAATTAAGTTCTCTTCCTCAGTAATATACTTTGAAATTAACTGTTTAGCATATTCATTGGCATCCACAATGTAAGAAGCTTCATCAATTACTATTATACCTTCTTTAATTACGTCAAACACCTTATCTCTAGCAATAGGCGATACATTTAATAAGTTATATTTAAATAAACAATAAAACATAATTAAAGTACTAGGTATATATAGTACCGCTATTGGTATATATACGCCTAACTTCTCCAGTACTGCAGTCTTAGCCCAACTAAATATCAACATAAAGAAAATACTCAATATGACTAAAGATACTTGCTTCTTGAATCTAAGGGCTACCTTTCTTTTGTAATTAAAGAGTATTGCCATAGATAGAAGAGGTATAAAAAAATTAACTGCTACTAAAATTGAACCTAAATCAGTAAGCTTAACTATAAGATTTTGTCCAAAAAGAGCATTCTCAGCTATTACATAACCTGATCTTACTAAATGGTGATAGTAATTGGTATATATCAGTATAATATCTAGTAATGGAAAAAGAGTTAAGGCATAAGCATATTTTTTAAATTTATATTGCTTTGAATAAGCAATAGCAAAAAATACACTAGCTATAGGTACAGTAAAAACCCCTATTTGCTGAATGTTTCTCCATATTATTTTATTATACAGTCCGAGAGTATTAATTTCTAAAAAAGATGCTAGTGACCATATAATACCGCCCAGCATCTGCACAAACAAAAAGATAGCACCTGGAACTTTTCTGTTTATAAGAGAGTATAGTCCAATATAACCTAAAATAATTAAAGATACTAAAAGCATAAAACCTTGAATAAATTGCATTTTTATGTACACCTTTCAATTATCATTTTATCTTAATCGCTATTAAAGTATCTTTTGCAATTAAATAGTTATTCAACTAAAATATACTTTAATAAACTTACTAAAAAAATTAATATGATTTTTTAAAATATATACAAATTTAAGTTTGGGTCAATTATATTTTATATAATCTAAATTATACTATATATTTTTATAAAAGGAACTATTTAATAAAAATAACTATTATTTAAAAAATAAAGCATTAAGAAATACTAATAAAAGAAGTGCAATATTATTAAAGATCTCACACATAAGAGTATTATATTATAAACTCATTTATTATTAAGTTTTTTGTTTAGAGATAGTAAACTATAGACAACGTTTTAGTTCTATGCTAAAGGTACTGCCACTACCAAGCTCTGATTGAAAATATATTCTTCCGCCATGGGCTTCAACTATTTCTTTACATATAGCAAGACCTAAGCCGGTTCCACCCACTTGTCTGCTGTCAGAGTTGTCAACTCTATAAAATTTTGAAAATATATTTTTCTTTTCTGATTCTGGAATTCCTAGACCATAGTCCTTTACAGCTATCTTAACAAACTTTTCTTCTATAATTACTCTAACTTCAACCTTTGAGTCTTCTGTTGAATACTTTATGGCATTACTTATTAAGTTATGTAGTACCTGAGTTATCCTATTGGAGTCTATATCAACTATAACCTCTCCCTCAGGTATTTCCAAAGTGATATTTTCATGCTTTAGCTTCCATTGGGAAATTATATCCTTCATCATTTCATTTATATCAACACAAACAAAGTCGTATTTTTGTTTTCCTGAAATCATTTTTTGTAAGTCTAAAAAATCGTTTATTAAATCTGAAAGTCGCTTAGCTTCTTTATAAATTATCTCTAAGTATTTTTTTTGCTTTTGAGCATTCAATTCTTTATGCATAAGAAGTTCTATGAAACCAAAGATTGAGGTCATAGGGGTTCTGAGTTCGTGTGAAACCATATTTATAAATTCCTCTTTGTGTCTTTCTACCTCTCTTTGCTCTGTAACATCAATGCTGATGATTATAAATTGAGATCTCCCTTTAACTTCATTCAAAATAGGTACCATGGTAGAAAACAGCAGATGCTCAACACAATCTTTTCCTACTACGCTAAGATCTCCACTCCAGGTTTCACCTGAATTTATAACTTTTTTAATATTTTCAATTGAGTCCTTACCTGCAACTCTTAAATTTAGAAAATCGAACTTCTTATTGTGAAGCTCTTCATAGGTATACTGAAGTAGTTTACATATATTTTTATTGGCATGAATGATGTTGCCATTTCCGTCAACTATACATACAAAGGTTGCTTTATCCACAGCAAACTGTATGTTATCTAATCTTTTAGTTGTTACATTTAACATTTCAGTGGTTTTTTCATATTGTTCTTCTAAGTCTTCAAAGCTGTCTTTTAAGGCCAGTTGCATAGCCTTGAAGTTTGAGAATAGTATACTTATCTCCTCTACTAAAGTTTCTCTCTCTAAGTTTATTATTCCGTGATTCTTTATTTTATCAGGTAACTGATAGGTTATATTTGCTAAGTTTGATAGAGGCTTAAGTAATATATTAAGTATTAGAGACAATATTAAAAGTAATAATCCTATTGATAGTGCAATAATAGAGAATATTTTTATATTAGTGTCATACAACTGTTTTATGTATGGCCTTAGCTCTAACTTAATAGTAACTACACCATCATCTATAGGTTGTGTTTTTATATAATAAGACTCTTCCCACTGCTTTATAGGAGGTGTAGCTATATTAGGAACCCATCGATACATCCCACTTCCAAGGTTAAGTAGTTGACCATCTGAATGCCACTTATTTTCTAGGTCATCTTCTTTATTGGAATAAAGTTTTTTTCCATTATTTTGCCTAAAAGATATTATTAGATTCTGGTTATTTGAGTATGTATCCAATAAATCTAGACTGTAATTTGTTTCATCTAGGTTCTCTCTTATATAATAAGCTAAACTATTAGAAGCTATATCAAGCATAGATCTTCCATTATTATTGATGTAAGCTAGCTCCCTATTACCTGATATCACTATATAAATCAAACTTAGGGTTAAAATTAAGCTTCCTATACTGTTGAATAAAATATTCTTTAATGAAATCTTAGAGCTTACATCATCGTTTATTATAGTTGAAAAAGGTATAAGCATATATAAAATATTGGCTAAAAGCACATTGAAAATCCCATTGATCCCTTGTTTTAATACTACAAGTAATGTAGCATCTGCACTAACCCTCATCACATAAAAATAAGCAATATAAACTAAAGCAGCACCAAGTGTACACCAATATATAATATCAGCCATAAGCACGGTTTTGATTTTTGTCTTTGTTATTATTAAGTGAATTACTACAACTTCCATTACTGATGCTAGTATGGCATATGGATGCCCCCACAGAAAAATAGTTTTATAATTAACTACTAAAGCTGATATAGCAGCATATTTAATACCAAATAAGTGATATGATAATATTGTGCAGATACCACCAATTAAAAAATCAGTACCAAAGGGCAATGGAATGGAAAACAAATTTAAAATAACCCCTAATAACAATAAAATTATGAAAACTTCTATCTTTCTTATCATAGTCCCCAATCTTCCTTCTATGTCTTAGCAATGTATTAAATATGTACCACTTTAATCCGAAATCTATTTTCAAAGCTCCTCTTCTTTTTTAGAGTGTAGTTGAAAAATATTATCCACTTTATCAAGCAATTCCATTGGGCTAAAGGGCTTTGTCAAGAAGTAATCTGCCCCGCTTTCCATAGCTTTTTCCCTATCTGAAAGTTGAGCTTTGGCAGTTAATAGCATTATCTTCATATTTCCTTTATCGGTGCCAAGCTTTTCTATGACTTCATAGCCTGTTAGCTTTGGCATCATAACATCTAATATCAATAAATCAGGCTTCTTTTCATATACCAATTCTAGAGCTTCTTGACCATCCTTAGCTTGATATATTTCACTATCATCGTCATCAAGGGTTTCCGATATAAGAAATCTAAGTGAAATTTCATCATCTGCTATAAGTATTTTTCTCATATATTCACCTTCTGTTTCTTTTAAATCTATTAACATCAACTTTATCTATGATTTTCACAAGTAGCTTCTTAAAGCTATAAGTAGCATTTTTAACCTTAGTTCTTATACTTACTGTTAACTTCTTTAAGTTATTATCACTATTTTCGGTGGTATAAAATTCATAAATCACAAAAGTAACAACAAAACCTAAAAAGAAAACTAGAAGACCAAAATAGTATAATTCTCTTAAAATGACTTTAGTTGTTCCCTCACCGCTTTCATTAACTATAAATCCAGTTGTTACTCCATTTAAAATCATGGTTCCTCTTTGTTTTTCGCCAAAATCTATTTGCCAAACGGGATTTGGTGATTCGCAGTAATTAAGCAAAACCCTTTCTTTAGCAGGATTGCTTACCTTAAACCTTCTTTTCATCCTATCTATTTTTTCATAATTAACTTCTTCAACCTTTTTTTCTGATATATTAAAAAAGTTATCTAGGTCTGTTCCTTCGTAAAAAATCACATTATCTACTAAAAGCATGTGATTGTAAGGTATAATACTAAAATTCTTAAGTTCTAAGTATCCATTACTTAGCTTTTCACCTCTAGCTAATATATGATATTGCATTAAGGTAGCTTTTTCAGGAACCTTAATTATCTGCTCATATTTGTTCCATTTTGCTTTATCTTTTTCTTCTACCTCATTTATATAAGTAACATCTATAACGTTCATGTCATCATCTAAAAATATCACCTTCATATGTCTCTTTCTAATGTTCTCTGAACGCGCTTCTACATTAACTAGATACTCTTCCTTAGGATTTACCTTTATTTTATTTGAGGCATATACGTACCAATCACAGGAACAAGTCTTTTCATAATCTATTCTCATAACTCCACTGGTGATTTTATTATTCATCATATCCTTTGTAACTCTATCACAGTCAGAGCAATCTTCTTGAAAAATATCCGCAATAAAAGGTGGAAGCTTAACCTCACTAACATCAAATTTATGAAAATCAGAAAAGGTACTTACTGAAGGTACTTTACTGTCAAAGGTTAGCTTAATAGTATAGTCTCCACTGCTAAAAAACATATTTTTGAGATCAACTCTATAATAATATTGCAAGGTATCTGATAGTTTATCTATAGTATAAGGATAGCCTTTGCTTAGTGGATTGTAGTCTATCATTGTAGCTGCTTTTTCAGTTTTTAACTTAAAAGAATTAGTTTCGATAATTCTGTTTGTTGCTTCTCCACTATATTTATTAATTATATCCACGATTATTCTCCCATTATTTAAGGGATATCCGTTGATATTTAAGGCCAAGGAATAAATTCCATCCTTTAATACTTCTATATCTCTAGATAATGATCCACTTTGCGAACTAATTCCTTTTCCAAAACTCAAACTGGGATAAGCTCTCTCAGATTGTAGATTTCCACTATAAGAAAAATCATTTTCAGCTTCTAGGCTTGCGAATATTTTTGATCTTTCTACTGCTTTTTTTACTGGGAAAATAGTTCTTTCAAAATCTTCCTCTGGAATAATGGCAAAAACATTAACTGCATTAAAGCCAGAGACATTTTCTACAGCTATGTTATTTTCACCTTTATCGAAGGAATGTATACCTAAATCTATCCAAGTGAATTGATTTAGGCTTATGTCTTTAGTGTTTATAACACTTCTATCCTTAGGAAAAGATATTTTTAAGTTACCTCCTACTTTGGAGCTTAGAACTCTTCCGTACACATGGGCTTTTGTATCAGTATCAAACTTTTTCTTCATTATAAACTCATTAGGAGCTTTATATTCCTCAAGATCAAAAAGCTTCATGTCATGTATCCACCAATAAGTTCTCTGCTCAGGCATTTGATAACTTAATATATCTATTCTCATGTATTTAGAACCAAAGGGAGATATGTACTCACCAAAAAAGTTTACCGCATCAAAGTTTACAGACTCAGTAGGTGCGACAACATAGCTAATTCCTAATTCCTTCATGTTGTCATCAAAAAATCTAACCTTTATGTGCATCTTGTTTACACCTCTGCCTGATACAGCTATATTAAACTGGTAAGGATTATTCTCCTTTGCTTCAAGAAGTCCAGATTTGGCTACCTGCCATATATTTTTAGGGTCTCCACTAGCTATCTGTCCATAAAGCATTGGAATAGCATTTACATCAGTCATCGGTGCAGCTTGAACATTAAAAAATTGTGGGTTGTCTGGTACGAAAAACTTTTCTGTCCTTAGCAAAGAATTAAAATCAGCTACTAGCTTTCCTTTTATACTTTTCATTCTATAAGGCAACACATTTAGCTTACTACTAGCAAAGGTTACACCTATACCAGAAGATTGATCAAAATCAAAGGGGAAGTTTTGTATTCCCTGTGAGGATAAGAACCATAACCATTCATTGTTCTGTGGCAAGGTTTTTGCCCATTTTAAAAAGGGGTTAGCTGAATCTATAAATTCAAATGGCTTTATGTAATTGTCATTAGGTAAATTAGAAAGCAGTAAATCTCTCATATTAACTGCTTCAATGTAGTCACCTTTGTTTGCACTGGTAATATAACTCTTAGGTTCTATACTTGAGAATATTACACCAATATCCTTAAAGTTGAAGTTAGGTATACTATTATAGGTTTCTAACCTAGAAAGTCCGTAAGGGGTATATAGCTTTTTTGGAACTTGATACATATAGGGAATTGGCTTAGGTACTTTATATAAAGAAAAGATATCATCTTCATATTTCTTTGATAGGCCTTCCTGCAATTCTAGAAGCTTTTTGTTGAATTCCTGTCTTTCCTCTTGACCAACATATTCCTTATGATAAGCAAGCTCATTTATACCAAAATTGCTTACTAAGGTACCTATATTACTACTAATTCCTCTATCCATAACGTATTGAAGAAAGTTAAGATAGTAAGTAATGCTTGGTATATTGCCTTCGTGATGAAATATTGTATTCTTTTGGGAAGTATATACTTGTATGTCCCCTGTAGCTTTTTCCATACCTGTTATATTAGGATTCTTATTCCAAAAAGGTGTAGCTACACCAGTATTACTCTGAGTCATGTTATCAGCTATAGGCATGTATAGAACCTTGCTATCAAACCTATCCTTGTCAATAAAGTGCTTTTGCACTTCAAGATATTCCTTAGGGATTTCTACAGGATGATAAAAGCCTTGTATGAAGTTTTGATAAAATGGATTAATATAAAGCCAGAAGCTTCCTATGACTCCTAGAACTAAGGAGCCTTTCAATATGCTGTTATATATATTAGCTTCAAGCTTGTGCAATACAGCTTCTACACCAAAAGTTAGTAGCAAACTAAAGCCTACAGCCATTAACCCTACGAACTTATTTGGATCTCTAAACATTGATCCTATTATAGGCACTTTAGTTACTATTATCACAAAGTAATCAGCGAAAAGCGGCAAGGTTACACCAGTAGAAAGCAATACAAATAAAAGTGATAATATGGTAAAGAATAAAATTATATTCTCTTTATATGCTCTAAACACCATGGCATAGAGTATATAAAATATAAGTACAGCCCCACCCATATAGAATGTAATTGGTAGCTTTTCTATATTGAACATGGGCCACCAATAGCTTACTAGATAAAGTACTTTTACTGGAGTGCTATATCTACTAAAAAGTGAAAGTGTATCCACAACATTAATATTATGCTGAGAGGCTTGTGCCTTAAAAAGGATACTGCCAAAGTACATAGAAAGCCAATAAAAGCTAAAGAAGCAAAATACTGTGCCAAAAGTAAAGATCTTTAAGGCAAAGTTGAGATAAACTCTTTTCAAACGCTTAAATTCTTTACTTCTAACAAATATAATAGTTTGCTTCATTAGTAATAACATACCGATTACGAATAGAAAAATAAGTCCGTAAAAGAAGTAGTGAATCCCTCCAGCACTGATGGTAAATATTATGCTTATCATAAAGATATCAATAACATTTCTTTTGTAGAGCTTAATGTTACTAACCTCATAATTAGGAATTAGCTGAGCTTGAAACTTAGGATCAAACAAGTTGAAGAAAAACATAAGAACTAAAGGAAATAAGCTGTATCCACATAATAGGTAGATATGCTGTATTCTATAAATTACCCAAGGGTTAAGAGCATAAAATATTGCGCCAGTTAGCAGAGCAAATATTTTAAAGAAGTTAAATTCCTTTGAAAAATAAATACTTATTATTCTTTTAGAAAATAGATACATAGAAATTGCTGAGTTTAAAATCAAGATGATTATAAAGCTTTTTAGCAGTACCGGACCACTATAGTTAAATATCTTAGATAATATATAAGGAGGGAGAATATAAAGCAGTCTAGGAATATTAAGTAAGGTAGTTGTACTCCAACGTTCATTCCATACTCCAAAAATCTCCTCCATGTATCTGCCTGATGTAAAGCCAAAAGCCATATCACTAAAAACCACATGACCTTTATCAAATAAGGGTTGCAAGAACCATAAAATCAAAAACAACATCATGACCAATGAAAAGATATCATATCTGTAAATATAGATTAAATCTTTAAGTTTTTCCTTCAGGTTTATCTTTTTCATTGATATGTAATCCTTCCTTTCTTACTTCATCTTCAAATTCATTTAAATCTTCTCTTAATTTTGACAAAGGTTCATATAAGTTTTCTATGTCTGTAATATGTTTCAGAACTTTATTAGCTTTTTTACTTAATTCATCTATATGGAGAGAAGTATTATTTTCTATATTATTTAATTCATCTTCTATAGCTTCTTTTAGATTTCTAGCTGCCTTCCAGCCTAGAACAAAGATAGCTATAAAGGTAAGTATTATAACAAATAATATAAAGGTCCTAATATTGTTTACTGTACCTAATATATTTTTTTCACTATTATAGGCTGCTATATACAAGGCTACTCCGTTTAAATCTATAAAACTGTAAGCATATCTATATCCTTCATAAGCTTCAATATCAGTGTTTCCATCCAAAGCCTTCTTGGTAATAGGAGTTATTTCAGTCTTATTGATGTTTTTAACATCTGTATCACAAACTACTTGAAATTTGTTGTTATATATCTTTACACCTAATTGTTTTGAGTTTTTTAATAGCAATTGTATTTGAGAACTATCTATTTTAAAAACAGTGTATCCAAGAGCTCCTGACTTATTAGAAATCTTATAATATAGATATTGATAGTTTTGTGAACTTGTAGTAAAAAAATCACTTAATATAAAAGGCTCCTTAAACTTATATTGTTTTAAGGTATCTGCTGCATTTATAACGTCAGGATCAGAGTTCTTTTTGTATATAAGATTATAGCTTGTATCAAAGACATAGATATTTTTAATCTCTGAATTTTTGTCATAGGAATTAAAATCCCACCCGTTAACAAGCTCTCCCTTTCCTCCTAAAATTGATAAAGCAATTGTTTGAGAGTATATCTCTTGCTTTTCCTCTACCTTGGAATAGTGTTCTTTAATAAGGTTAATTTTTTCATCTCTAAGGCTTTGAAGATTAGTATCCGCAGCAGAGATAAAATAACCTCTAAATCTAAATAAGAATAATATAACGAATAGAATAATAGGTATACCGGCAGCAAAAATCATATACATTATATTTTTGTAATGATATGTTTTTTTCATTTTTATCTCCTCAGAATTTCAATACAGTATTTTAATAGTGTCTTTTCTAATATTTTCAATGAATTATAATTGCTCTTCGACGTATATTATTATTTAGAGAAAGGAGATTTATACATGACTAATAATGACAGCATTTTAATAATTTCCGATTATTTTAGAAACATAGATTATGAACATACTATAGATTTTTACTCTCATAAAACTATAAATTGTAGTGAAATTGAAACAACCCTTTTGGATGATTATTCTATGATTTTATTAGATCTAAAGGATACAGAAGATACCATAAATTATGCAAATAAAATAAGAAATATAGTGCCTAGTATGCCATTATTACTGCTCAGCACCCTAGATGAAGCAAAAGATTTTACATACTTTAGAAACATTGAAGGTTATGGCCAAATAAGATCTTTAAACTATCGTGCCAGTGACTCAGATGAAATATTAGAATATATTCAAAGCCTGTTACACCCTGAGTATCCTAGTGAAAAAACTGATATAGCCATAGTTCTTCCAGTATACAACGAAGCTAGCAGATTCAATAATGTATATGAATTTGTGAAGAAGTTAAAGGTTTTACTTGAGGAAGGCTTTATAAACGCATCACTATACTTTATTAATGATGGAAGCAAGGATAACACAGAAGATTTGGTAAAGAAACTTATAGACAATGATCTTCTAGAAACAAATTACATCAAACAAAGAAGCACAATTTCTTCCCATGAGCTGAAAGTTAATACAAGAAAAGCAGGAACATATATTGAGGGAATAAAAAGTATACGCTCTGAAATCCTTGTTTTTGTAGATGCTGATAACTCCTTTGAAATAGAAGATATAGCTAAGATGATAAATATTATTAAAGCCGGCTACTATGATATTATAGTTGCTACAAAGGATATGACTGCAGAAAAAAGACCTCCTATAAGAAGGTTCGTAAGCTTTTTCAAACGCCTAATGACAAAACCGATGCTTCCAAAGGGGGTATATGACTCACAGACTGGACTTAAAGCGGTAAATTCAGTGGCTGCCCAATATATACTTCCCTATCTTCATGCAGAAACGGAACTTGCAATCGATTTGGAGCTTGTGTACTTGGCAAAGAGAATGAACTTTAGAGTACTTCAGCTTCCAGTTAGATGCATTGATATGGAAGGTTCTCACGTAGACATAGTAAGAGATTCTATTCATTTTGTAAAATCTATCTTTAAGATATATAAAAATCATCGAAATATCTCCTTAAGGAAAATCTAATATGTTACACATGGTGAGATTTATAAAAAAAAGACAGAATATTATTTTCCCCTTTTTAGATATAGCTTTAAACGTAGTGAATTATTTTTTTCAGTTATATTTGAGTTGGAACCTCTTACCACAGCAGTATGGAACTATTAATTCCCTGCTTTCTTTTTCTGCAATATTATTTGTACTAGGTATTTCATTTCAAACCTTAACAGCTAAAAAGGTATCCTCAGGTCACTACTCTGCTGATACTTTTAAAAGCATTTATTTATCAACATTATATTTTTTATTACCTATATTGTTAGGTACTTTAATTTTAGCTAAACCAATTGTGAGATTTCTTAGGAGTGACTATGTTTCCTTATTATTTTTAATAGTTATATTTGCCTTCAATTTATATTTGAGTATATTTAGAGGGATTTTTCAAGGAAACCATCAATATTTACATTTAAATATAAGCTTCTATATAGAAACCTTCGTAAAACTTATAGCTATATTTTGGCTCTTTAGTTATAGAAAAAACGTACATATTGCCTTGATATCCATATTGCTTGGAATGGTATTTTCTTTTTTTTACGGCTTTTTAACAAACTCAAAAATGAAAAAGTTTATATCCGTAGATCATTCAATAAAAACTTCTGTACGACAAATATTTAATCAATCGATATCCATTTATATAGCCAATTTCTTTATCTATTTTTTTACAAGTATAGATATGCTAATCATAAACTATTTTCTACCTCAGGTATCAGGAATATATGCTGTTATTCAGAAGTACAGCCAACTTATACTTGCTACATCCTTTAGTATAATAACCGTATTTATACCAACCTTTAGTGCAAACTATAATGACAAGATAAAATTAAGGAGTATCGTTAAAAAGGCATTTTTATTATTTGCCCTATTATCGTTAATAGCCCTTTTAGGCTATTACTTCATACTCCCCTATACAGTTTCTATTTTTTTCAGCACCAAGTACGAAGAGGCTGCAAATTATTTATTTTTTAGCTGTATAGCTTATATCTTTTTAGTATCTTGTTTTTTAGCCATAAATGTTTTTATTGTTTTAGAGAAAAAGCGCTATCTTCTTTATTTATTAATAACATCAGTATTCATGCTGCTACTATTTTTATTGCATCATGAAAGCATATTATCAATTATATTTATTCAGATTCTATGTTACCTTTTGATGTTTATATTTTTGATAGCGAGATTAACAAAAGAGTTAAAGGAGTAGATTGTATGTATACGGAGCCCGATTCATCAATGATTACTATATTATTTCTATCTTGGAGAGATATAAATGCACCTAAAAAAGGTGGTGCAGAGGTTTATACTCATGAAATGCTTAAGCGTATCGATCATTCTAAATATAGAATAATTCACTTTTCACCTATGTTCGAAGGAGCAAAAGAAGAGGAAATCATAGATAACATATTATATCTAAGAAAAGGTAATGAACTCACTAGTATACTTGAAGCTATTAAGTTTTATAGACTGAATAGAAGCACCATAGATTTTGTAGTGGATCAGTGCAATACTCATAGATTTTTCACTAGATTCTGGGTTGAAGATAAGAAGAGAATCTTCTTTATCCATCAACTTACAAGAGAAATCTGGCACATAAATACTAAGTTTCCACTAAATATTGCTGGTTATCATACTGAGGATGCTCTTTTAAGATTATCCAAAAACGACTACACCATAACCGTATCACAATCCACTAAAAATGATCTTATTGATGTAGGCTTTAACCCTAATAAAGTGTATATATTACCTGAAGGAATTGAGTTTGAACATGTAAAAAAAGAAGATTTTTTAGCTAAGGAGACTGTGCCTACCTTCATATATGTAGGAAGATTTGCGAAATATAAAGGAATTGATGACTCTATAAAAGCCTTTGCGCTTTTAAAAACCATTTATTCCTCAGCCAAGTTGTGGATTGTTGGTAAGAAAAACGAAAACTATATAGCTGAAAGACTAAAGCCTATCTTGGATAGAGAAAAACTTTCCTATGGAGATGAGGGAGAGAATAAGGATGTTACTTTCTTTGGCTTTGTAAGTGCAGAAAAAAAATTAGAACTTATGAGTCGCTCACATGCCCTGTTGTTTCCATCTCAAAGAGAAGGTTGGGGACTGATTGTAACGGAAGCTGCTGCAGTAGGTACTCCAAGTATAACTTATAACTCTCCAGGTATAGTAGATGCTGTTGACTTTGGAAAGGCAGGATATCTCTGTGAAAAAAACAATGTGCTGTCTTTAGCTGAATTTATGGAGAGAGTTATTATAAATAAAGATGAGTATGAACAGTATAGAAATAGAGCTTATGAGTTTTCACTAAAATTTCATTGGAGAAATACAGCAAAAGCTTTTGAGGACTTTATGGAAGTAGTAAGGAAGGGATGAAAGTATGAATGAAAAGGTCAGCATTATATTTTCAACCTACAATAGTTCAGAATATGTCCAGTCCTGTCTAAAAAGTTGTTTGGAACAGGATTATGATAATTTTGATGTAATAGTCTCTGACGACGGTTCAACTGATAATACTATAGAAGTATTAAATAAAACCGCTTCGGTTTATGACAACTTTTATCTAATCCCACTGCCTCATGGAGAGAGAGGTATTGCTAGAGCTAAAGCAATCGAAAAAGCTAAGAAGCTAGGTACTAAATTTCTATTTATTATAGATTCTGATATGGTTTTAAAGGAGCATTTACTCAAAGAAGTTATAACATATTTTAGCGATCATCCAGAGGTAGGAGCACTTGTTATCCCTGAAATAGCCTATTCTGACTACAATAACTTTTACTCTAAGGTAAAGGTATTTGAAAGAAATACAATAAATAATGCAGGAGAGAACTTAGGAAAAAACTCAATTGAAGCAGCTAGGTTTTGGAGAATAGATGCTTACAATAGCACTGGTGGAATAAACATAAATCAGATAGCCTTTGAGGAAACACAGCCTACTATAAGGTTTATTGAAAAAGGTGGTTTAATTAAAAGAGCTCAGTTTACTGGAATGTATCATAATGAAAAGCATGTAACCTTGAAAAATATAATCGCCAAAAAAAGATATTATTTTTCTGTTATGGATAAGACTCTATCGACTGAAGAAGGTGGCTTTCTTAAAGCACTTCAAAGATGGTATTTTTTTAGACCTGTATTATATAGAAAGGATAATCTCAAGAGATATATAAAGCACCCTTTACTAACTATAGGGATGTTTTATATGTATCTTTGTTTAAGCATAATAGGCGTTTATGAAATCCTTTGTTCAAAGTTTAAGAAGAAATGATTATTTGCTATCAGTTTAATTTCAATATTGTCATTAAATATATCCTAAAATAAAATCCATGGGTAAAAAAGCAGATCAACTTTTTCTTTATCCATGGATTTTATTAATTCAATTTATAAATCTATATTTGGTAAAGGGTTGGTGACGCTATCATTGCTATGTTTAGCTAAAAACTATAATTTTCATAAAGCAAAACTAGTTATTTTCTTAGAATCAATAATTTGTAGCTATCACCTATTAGAATTTCTTTTTCTATGTTATTCTCTTCTAATTTTCTTATATTTTCACTATAGGCTTCATCATTATTTTCTATAAAAATATAAGGATTAGGCAAAAATCTTAATAGTTGTAAAAAGTCTTCTTTTTTTATATTAAAGTTATCAGAAGCTGATGTGTTTTTAGACTTAAGATAATCAGAATAATCAGAGGCTTCCTTTATTATTTTCTTAGCATCTTCATCTACCTTCCAAGGTTTGGTTATATACTTAAAGATATCCCCACTATTTATGGCTTCTATTATAGAAGGAATCTGAGAAAAACCAGAAAGTACTATTCTAACTATTTCAGGATATTGAGTTTTTACAATCTTCAATACCTCAAGCCCACTCATCCCAGGCATCCTTAGGTCAGTTACTAAAATATCTATGCTATTGTGCTTTAACAATTCAATTGCTTGAGGACCGCCATTTGCAAAATACAAGTTATAATCTTCTTCTTGAAACATCCTTTTAAGCAGAAGTAATATTTCATCTTGGTCGTCTACAAATAAAATGGATTTTTTCATAGTATATCACCTTCTTTATCCATGAACACATAATATATTTTTAGATGCATCAATCTATATATGTAACTTTTACAGATGCAAGATATTCTCTTAATGAGTTTATTATGGCTATTATTTCGGTACTATTCTCTCTAGCCGCAGCTGCCTCAAGCTCTTCGCCTAGTTTTGAAGCGAACTGAAAACCGTAACTTCCACCAGCTCCGTGAATAGAATGACCTATTAACCCTACAGTCTCAAAATCAGAAAATTCAACTGCGACCTCTAGCTTTTCCACATCTGATAATCTAGCATTTAAAAATATAGGTACAAGATCCCTGTATTTCTCTTTAACCTCAACTACTAAGTCCTTTTCTGTTATATTCATATCCTTCTCCTGTTAATTAATAGTCTGGATCTTTTGTTATAAACATCATAAACTTAATTTTATAAGAATTAACGTAATTATATACTGTTAAATATGCTACTAAATATATTATTACCAACAATATGGATACACTATTCAAATTATAGAAGCTAAATTATATTTCTAGATAATTTAGCTTCTATAGGGAACCAACTTCAACTATTAATTTATGCATGCTCGATAATTCCCAGACGCAGGTATTATGGAACATGTATAACTTAAGTTTCGATATAGGAACACTATATAGGTTTAACGGCTCGAAGTTTAAGTTATACTCACCGTTAAAGTCTTGCAAAATCTATTGTGAGTAAAGCTCATAACTTAAGGTTTTATCTTGTAACCCTTTAGATGATGTCTAAGGTGTTGTTCTATAATACTGTTATTTGAACTTCTTTAATACTAAGGTAGCGTTATGCCCACCAAACCCAAAGGAATTGGATAGTGCATAGTTAAAATCAAAATTCTTTCCTTCATTAGGAACATAATTCAAGTCACATTCAGGATCTTTTGTACTATAGTTTATTGTTGGAGGCACAAAGCCTTCCTGCAAAGCATATGCTGTTATAATGGCTTCAACAGCTCCAGTTGCTCCTAAAAGATGCCCTGTCATAGATTTTGTTGAACTTATCATGAGGTTATAAGAAGCATCTCCAAAAACGGTTTTTATTGCTGAAGTTTCACTTCTATCATTAGCTTTTGTAGAAGTACCATGAGCATTTATGTAGCCAATAGCTGAAATATCTACACTTGCATCTTCTAACGCTCTCTTCATACATCTTGCGGCACCTTCTCCTCCTTCTGAAGGGGAAGTAATATGATAAGCATCATTGGTACATCCATATCCCACAACTTCGGCTATTATATCTGCCTCTCTTTTCAAGGCATGTTCAAGTTCTTCTAAGATTACTATGCCAGCGCCTTCACCTAACACAAATCCATCTCTATTAAGATCAAAAGGTCTACTGGCACTTTTAGGATCTATGTTTGTTGTCATAGTTTTACTAGAAGAAAAACCTGCAAGAGTAAGACCTGTAATAGGTGCCTCAGCTCCACCAGCTATCATAACATCAGCATCACTTCTTTGAATAGCTTTAAAGGCATCTCCTATAGAATTAGTGGAAGTAGCACAGGCTGTCACCGTACACTCATTAAAGCCTTTTGCTCCGTATTTTATAGCTACCAAGCCTGAGGCCATATTTGGTATCATCATAGGAACTAAGAATGGACTAACCCTACTAGGACCTTTTTCAAGAAATATATTGTGCTGAGCTAAGGTAGTCTCTATTCCTCCAACCCCAGTTCCTATAATTACACCCATTCTTTCTTCATCAACTTTATCTAAGTTAAGCTTTGAGTTGTCCATTGCAATTTTTGTAGCAGCCAAAGCAAATTGAGAAAATCTATCAGTTCTTTTTACTTCCTTACGTTCTATAAAATCACCAGGTTCAAAGTTCTTTATCTCAGCGGCTACCTTTGTTGGAATTTCTGAGACATCCACTCTTTCTATAAGACTTATTCCACTTTTGCCTATCTTAATATCTTGCCAAAACTCCTTTGCTCCAATCCCAACGGAAGACACTACTCCCATACCTGTTATCACTACTCTTCTACTCATATAAGAAACCTCCAAATATCAAACTGTATTTACTTTTCAAAATATAATAGATATAATAAATTTAATCTAATTAGCTGCCACTTAAATTCCAAATTCATTTTAAAGCATCTTACGGTAGAGAAAGTAAACTTTAAAATTGTCACAAATATTTAAGTGCCACTGTTTTGTTAATCACCTTTCAATATTATTGTAGTAAATGTATTTTTATAAAAATGAACAGATATTGCTTTTAATATTAAAACTAAAATGAAAAGGTGCAAAAATATGAAAGATTTAAAAGAAGCTATTGTTTCCGCAATAGCTTATATTGAACAGAATTTATATAATAAAATTTCCTTAGATGATTTGTCAGAACATACTGGAGTTTCTAAGTACTATCTTCACAGGATTTTTAAATCTTTAACTGGTGAGTCTATTATCGAATATACTCAAGGTAGAAAATTAACTTCAAGTATCAATGAACTTCTGAATACTGATATGAGAATAATAGATATTGCCTTAAATTATGGCTTTGATTATGAACAATCCTATATACGAGCTTTTAAGAAGTTTTTCGGACATACACCTTTAAAATTAAGATCTGACAATATGAGCTTAAGCTTAATCATAAAGGAAAAGATAAATACGAAGGATATTTTATCTGTTGAAAACTCAATAACCTACAATCCTCAGTTTGTATTTAAGCAAAAGTTTAACCTTATTGGTACTAAGCATAAAATATTGAGTAAATCTGGAGATAAAACCGCCAATGCCTTTGGTAGAGAATTTTTCTATAAACAAAGAAGCAAGATTACTAATATAACTAAAGAAAATGTGTACTTTGGATACACAGATTGGAGTGAAGATCAAAATGGCATCATATACTACATGCCAAGCGCTGAGGTTAGTAGCTTAGAATCAATTCCTGAAGGTATGGTTGGAATATCTATACCTGCTCATAAATACGTAGTTTTCAAGTTTGTTGGCTTTTTTAGTCCTGATAATATAAACGGAAGGCATGTTGGTCGACTTCTAGTTCAAATGTACTCCAGGTGGATTTTTAAATCTGGGTATAAATTTGCCGATACCTTTAGGTTTGAATATATTGATAATTCTATGTCAAAAGATAATTACTGCGAGTTATATGTATATCAGCCAATTGAAGATATATAAAGCTTCCCTGAAGGATAGAGATTAAGCCTATTCTTCAGGGAAGCTTTTATTCACCATATTTTTGTAAAAATAAAATTAATTCTGATCGGTTCTTTAGCTGGAGCTTTTCAAGTATTTTTGAAACGTAGTTTTTAACAGTTCCTTCGGTAACGTACATAGCCTCTGCTATGGATTTATTACTTTTCCCCTGTAATATGTGGGAAGTTACTTCTTTTTCTCTCTGAGTAAGGGAATTTATAAGTCTTTTTCCCTCACTATTATTCGCTTTAGCTTTTTTCTTGTCTTCAATTGAATTTAGAAGATTTATAACTTTAATAGTTACCTTGGGATTTAGTAATATTTGATCTGCATAGGCAGTTTTTATTGAGTTAACAATCTCTTGAGAATCAGAATCTTTAAGAATATAACCATCTGCACCGTCCTTCAATACTTCAAAAATATATTCATCTTCATTGAAAGTAGTTAATATAACTATTTTAATTTTCGGATAAGTTACTTTAACTATTTTTGTAGCCTCTATTCCATCCATTACAGGCATCCTTATATCCATTAAGATTACATTTGGAGTATGTGTTTCTAGTAATTTTAGTAATTCTCTACCGTTGCTTGCTTCACCAATTACCTCTATCTCGTCATGAAGACTTAATATCATTTTCAGCCCTTCTCGTACAATCTCTTGATCATCTACAATAATAACTCTTATCATACTATCCTCCAATCAATCACACATTAGGAATATTAGCACTTATAGTAAAATTCTTTATTTCACCAGATATAAAACTAACATTACCACCCAGCGCTTTTATCCTACTCTCTATGCCTTTTAGCCCAGTTGATTTTATTATGTTGCTGCAAGGTAAGCCATTGTTTTGTACAAGCAAACTAATATTATTATCCTTTTTATTTATTTCTATAATAAAATTAGTTGCATTGCCATGTTTGATGCCATTAGTAACTGCTTCTCTAATAGTTTTATATATACAATTCTTAATGTCAGGACTTACTTTTTCAACCTCTTCATCCATATGTAAAGTAAATTCAATGCTATTACTTTCCTTAAAATTATTAAATATTTCGTTTATAGAAATTCTTAATTTATCTACGTAATTATCTTTTCTTAATATAGAAACTACTTCCCTCAAGGAATTCATAGACTCTTTGGAAACTTGCTTAGCTTTAGTTATAGCGGTCTTTGCTTTTTCCGGATCTTTATCTAATATATTTTCTGCATACTCTATATTCATCTTTAAAGCTATAAGTGAATGGCCTATTGAATCGTGAAGTTCTTGAGCTATTCTAGTTCGTTCTTGTTCAAGGGTTAACTGTTTAATTATTTCTGAGTATTCATTTAAAGTTAAATTCTTAGCTAGAAGCTCTTGATTAAGATCTAAAACTTTATTCCTCTCATTTACTACAGTTCTAAAAAGAAAGATAATTAAGAAGAAAGAACCATAGTTAAGTGCAACATTTACTAAACTACTTATAAAAGCTTTGGAATCAAACAAATCTATTTTGTATAAATTAGATATTAAATAAATTATAAAATGAAAAGTAACTAATCTTGTTTTAATATCCCTATTAACTATCATTACTTCGATAAGTGTAAGTATGAAGTAAATATCAGTACCTGGATTTTTCATATAGTAGTTGAAATAGCCTATGATAACTACACTAAGACCATAGGATAAGTAATATGTCTTATTTCTATAATCTTTTAAGTACTTGTATCTAAATATATTATTTAATACTAGTATTAGGCAGAGAGAAAGCAAAAAGGACGTATATGTATTTAGTACCTCATGTCCTTTTAAGATATGTGGTAAAATTGTATTAAGTGCTACAATCTCCATTATCCTGCAAAACAATAATCTGCCCCTAGTTGATGAATATTTTCTCATATATATATACCTTCATAATCTTAGAAATTAACTCTATTATACCATTTTATTGTCATAATCCACATATTACTAAAGTAATGATAATTATAGCCAGTATTAACCACTTGATGTATAATAAAATTTATTAATTAAATGCACAAAAATACTTATGGATAGGAGAAATTATTGATGATTAAAGAAATTGAAACGCGCAGAAGCATAAGAAAATACATAGACAAGCCGGTTGAAAATGAAAAAATAACTGAAATCCTAGAAAGCGCAAGATTGGCTCCATCAGGTAACAACACTCAGCCCTGGCATTATATAGTAGTAAAATCAGAAGAAATGAGACAAAAAATAACTGAGGCCTCCCATAATCAGAAATGGATGCTAACTGCTCCTGTATTTATTGTATGTGTTGCAGATGTGCGCTGTAGGATAAAAGAAGAGGTAATCATTAATGATAACAGTCCAGAAGATGAAGTAAAAAGAATAATTAGAGATACAGCAATTTCTGCTGGATATATGCTTTTACAAGCAAACAATTTAGGATTAGGGGTTTGCTGGGTTGCAGAGTTTACTCAAGAAGAGATAAGACCAGTATTAAACATACCTTCAGATAAATATGTAATAGGTGTTATTACAGTAGGTTATCCTAATGAGAATCCAAAAGCACGTCCTAGAAAGGCTCTTCAAGATATGGTTCATAATGAAATCTGGTAAGCAGAATCCTATAATTACATGTATATAGTTTTAAGGAGGTGCTTGATATGAAAAGGCTAAAAAAAAATTTAATACTTTTTATACTTATAGTTACCTTATCTTCATTATATTATGGGTGTGATAGCAAACACCAAAACCAAACTCAAAGCAAAACGAATTTTATTGACAGTAATAATATAAGAAGTTTTAAAATCCACAATGTAAATGGAGAAGTAAAGGAAATAAAAGATAAATCTGATAGGGATAATATAATTGACTTAGTCAATAGTGTGAAAATTGCAAAGTCAAATGTGGAACCACGTGATGGTATTGGATATGGTGTTATAATAACCTACAGTAACGGAAGTAAGTTCTCTGCCAGTTATCTATCATCTATTATGAGTTATACAGTAGACGATAAGTCTACCTGGTGTGAAATAAATAAAAATATTACTAATGAATTAAAACATTACTATGATAAAAATTAGTATTTTATATTATAAGTAAATTAATAGTTTTAATAAATTAGTTTAATAGGACATCATATGATGTCCTATTAAAAACATATTATTATCAATTTTATTCTTAAACATATCTTTTAATTTAAGCTGCTATCAAATCTTATTCTTATTCTTCTCTGAAAGTGACCAGGATTTTAAGCTTAGCACCATTATTAAACAAATTAGAAAAGCTCCTACTATGTGACCATTATAGTCTTTTACTTTTTTAATAAAAATTGCATATAGATTCAAAATTAGCGCTAAACTTTGTACGGATAAAATAGTTATTTGTAATGGTCTTAGTTTCATATTATCACCTTATTAGTAGTTTAAGTTATGATTTACCTTCAACAACATTACCTTAGTTATTCCCTATCTTAATAAAAATATAATTAACCTTAATACAGTGCGTTAACTAAAATAATAAAAATTGCAGTGATATTTGAAAGCTGTTAGGTTTTGCTATAGTTTAAGTTCTTTTATCTTCCCTAGAAGTTCATAATACTCTTTATCTAATTCTTCTACATTATCCTTTTTAGATGGCATTGATAATCTACCAAGCACCTCTGAAAGCCTGTTCTGCAGCAGCATTAACTGCTTTTCTTTTTCTACTTCCTTCATGGTATTTGATTTTGATTTTTTATCTATATACTCTTTATAGCCACCATTGAAGAGATTAATCTTATTATCTTCCATAGTCATTATTTTATCAGCAACTTCTTCAATAAATCTTCTGTCATGAGACACAAAAAGTAAAGTTCCATTATAACCTCTTAGTGCTTCTTCAATTACCTCTAATGAATCTATATCCATATAATTTGTCGGTTCATCTAAAATAAGCATATTAAAATCACTAAGTAATATTTTGGCAAGAGAAACTTTAACTCTTTCCCCTCCACTTAAGACTCTAACCTTTTTAAAGATATCATCTTTTCTAAATAAAAGTCTAGATAGAAGTATTCTAGCAAAGGTTTCATCATAAATGCTCTCTTTAAGGACATTTTCCTTTATTGTTAAACCTTCATCAAGTATATTCATATCTTGACTAAAATAGCCTATCTTGGCACTGTTAGAGATACGTATGGAGCTATCTCCTTGCATAATCATTTTAACAAGTGTGCTTTTGCCACAGCCATTAGGACCAACTACAGCCACTTTAGAATCTTTATATATCTCAAAATCTGCACTATTAAATATTATCTTATCTTTAAAACTCTTACTTATCTTGCGCCCTTCAATAATTATTTTACTATGCAATTCATTAACACTTGAAATATCAAGTTTGATTTTCTCATGTACCTTTGGCCTTTCTTTTATTTCTAGATGATCTATTCGTTTATTTAAGTTTTTTACAGCTCTATCAATACTTGCTTTAGCCTTTTGTCCTCCCATTTTATGAAGTCTTGCTTCTGAGTTTCCCATTCTACTAGGAGCATTTTTAATTCCTGAGGATTTTTCTCTAGCATCCACAATTGCATGTTTAAGTCTAGTTTTTTCTTTGGTATATTGTGTATATTCAAATTCTGCTCTTTCTTTATCTCGAAGTTTTTTATCAAAATATGCACTATAATTTCCGTTATAGCAAATTAACTTACCATCTTCTAATTCATATATCTTGTTGCATAGCTTATCTAAGAAGTTTCTATCATGAGATATTATCATAAGTGCACCTTTGTATTCTTCAAGTCTTTTCTCTATCAACTCTATTCCTTCAATATCTAAATTACTTGTAGGTTCATCTGCAATTATTAATTCTTGATCCTTGCTAAAGGCACTTGCAAGCTTAAATCTGGTCTTTTCTCCTCCGCTCATACTATCCTTATATTGTGCATTGATGTTAAACTTCGAAGCTATTTCCTCATCAAGTTTCTTATCTTCTGGTTCTCTTAGCTGAGATATATAAGAGTAGCTATCATAAATCTTTACACTTCCTTCATCCGGTTTTATATTTTTAGTTATAATATCAATCAGAGTTGTTTTACCCACCCCATTGATTCCAACAATACCAATTCTGTCCTCAGAATAAACCCTGAAATTATCTATATTTAATATTAGTCGTTCACCAAAATATTTTTTAACTTTGTTACATTCAATTAATAGCATAAAAAAATCTCCTCCTTTTATTTTGGAGAAGATAGAAATTTCCCATATATTATCTGTTCTTAAATCTTTGACGCTTACTAAGGTTATGTATTAACTTTATATATAGTTAAATTCTAAACTTAGAAGGAAATAATAATGAAATATGATTTATGCTGTGAAATACTATAAAAAGAAAAAATATAGCAATCCTAATCATAACAAGATACATACACAAAGAGGCTTTTTTTTTAAGCACCTTCGGCAAGTATAACTAAATATATTTCATTAACAAACATTACCACGTCTTTATTAAGATTTAAAAATATTAAGACAAGTACAGTCAGAAAATCCTATCCGCTCACAAAAATGTACAACAAATAAAGCTAATTAAAGCTCTAGAAATTATTCATTTATAGTCTTGAAAGCGAATTATAATCTCATTTCTGCAAATACCTTGCCCTTTCTTTAAAATAATACATACTACAATAAGTAACTTATCAATAATTTTTATTATTGTCAATATAATTTTGTTTATAACTATAAATAAAATTATGAATGCTTCCAGCAATTAACAGTCATCGTTCTTATATTATCTATACATTGCTGGTAAAAATTAAACTGACTTAAACCAGCAATGTATAAACTCTATTTTCTTAAACACTTTACAACTTCCCACCACCCTGTAGATATTAAACCAAGAATAAAAGCCATTGTAAACGTTTGTAACTCTAGGGATGATGTTTGGAATAATACTTGTAGGAATGGATTATATACAATAAGCAAAAGAGTAACCACTGATATAATATTTACAATGGTTCTTATCCTATTTTTACTCTGTAATAGTTGTGTAATTAAGAGCTTTGAACCTGAACTACTCACTAGTACAAGAATCATATTTCCTATCAATAATACTACTAAAGAAAAACTTCTTGCATACTCTATAGAAAAACCCTTATCTACCAAATAGTGAAATGGGAGAAAAGCTGATAAAAACATTGTAGTACCAAGTAATAAAGTCATCTTGACCATTTGTTGTGTAATTAAGGACTCTTTTGGAGATCTCGGCGGCTGCTTCATTATATTAGGTTCTTCAGGCTCCAGTTCAAAAATTATTGAACAAGTTGGATCTATTATTAATTCTAAAAGCATTATATGCATCGGCAGTAATATTTGAGGAAGATTAAACATAGGAGAAAACAGTGCTAGAGCAACTATTGGAATATGAATTATCAGAATATATATCATTGCCTTTCGTATATTGGTAAAAATTCTTCTACCGTCTCTAACAGTGTCTACTATAGTAGTAAAGCTATCATCTAGGATTATCATATCTGAAGCTTCTTTTGCAACCTCGGTTCCTCTTTTGCCCATGGCGATGCCAATATTTGAGTCTTTCAATGCTGGAGCATCGTTAACTCCATCCCCTGTCATAGCAACTATTTCACCATTTTCTTTAAGAGCTTTTACTATTCTCATTTTGTGAGCAGGAATCACTCTTGAAAATACGTCACATTCTTTAACTGCTTCTCTTAATTCATAAGCATCCATTTTTTCTATTTCATCACCAGTAATAGTCCTTTTAGAAAACCTTAAGCCTATTTCCTGCCCTATTGCCATAGCAGTTTTATAGTAATCCCCAGTTATCATTACTACTCTTATTCCTGCGGCATTACAGCCTTTAACTGCATCTATGACACCAGCTTTAGGTGAATCTTGGAAGCCTATTAAGCCTCTAAAATCTAACTTATATTGATTTAAGCTATCAAGTATTCTACTATCATTACCTTCCGCAAAAGCTAAGACTCTAAGTCCTTTTGAAGCCATTTTATCAAACTCTAATTTTATTGAAAGCTTTTCCTCATCAGTTAGATTGGTAAGCTCTAGTATAGCTTCAGGCGAACCCTTAGCAGCTACGTAATACTCTGAGTCCATTATATAAATATTGGCCATGGTCTTAGTTTTAGAGTCAAAGTCAAACTTTTTATATAACTCTAAAGCATTAAGTTGAGCTAAAGAAAACTTGTTACTATATTGTTCCAAAATAGCCTTTTCAAGAGAATCACTAGAATCTGTTTCGCTAGATAAAATGCTTAATAGTGCTAACTTTTTATCAGTTTTCTCTAAGCCTATACTGCCCAGATCTTTTGAAAAAACTTCTTTTACCTTCATTTTGTTTTCAGTAATAGTACCGGTTTTATCAACGCAAAGTACTGTAGTAGCACCTAAGGTTTCAACTGCCGAAATTTTCCGCATGATTACATTTTTCTTTGCCAGCCTATAAGCTCCCATTGATAAAAATACAGTTAAAACCACAGGAAACTCTTCTGGAATAATAGCCATAGCTAAAGTGATTCCTGCCATTATACTCTTTAAGATATTTCCACTAGTAATATAGGAGAGGCTTATTACAATAAAACATAATAAAGCTCCAACCTTTGCTAGATTTTTTACCAAGCTACCAACTTTTTTTTCAAGCGGGGTTGGTTCATCTTTTATTTCATATATAGACTTTCCTATCTTTCCATATTCAGTATTCAGCCCTATTGTTTTTACTAAAGCT
Source organism: Clostridium manihotivorum (assembly GCF_004015185.1). Classification (GTDB taxonomy): domain Bacteria; phylum Bacillota; class Clostridia; order Clostridiales; family Clostridiaceae; genus Clostridium_AR; species Clostridium_AR manihotivorum. Next base: position 3,419,805 of record NZ_CP025746.1, read on the forward strand.
AAACAAGTACCTGATACAGCTAGTGTTCCGGCATATAGCATGTACCTTTTCCAATGATCCTTGTCCTCAGTTATGTCCTGCTTACAAAGCTTATAAACAGGTTCTGACTCACCTGTAAGAGCAGATTCATCTACCTGGAAGTTAGAGACCTCTATAATTTCACAATCCGCTGGAATTCTCTCACCTGGCGATATATAAACTACATCTTTAGGAACTAAATCTGAACTATTTATTAGTATTTTCTTACCATCTCTAAAGACATATACCTTTGCACATACAAGGTTCTTCAATTCATTCATAGTTTTATCAGTCTTCCACTGTTGTATAAAAGAAATTGCTGAAACAAAGGAAACGAAAACAAGCATGACAATGCCTTCTCTAAATTGACCTATGATAAAGTAAATTACTGTTGCACACAAAAGCAACAATAACATCGGTTCCTTAAAAACATCAATAATCTTTGATACAAATGTTGACTTTGTCTTTTTAAAAAGCTCATTTGTTCCATATCTTTCTTTATTCTTAATTACTTCTTCCGTGCTCAAACCTTTAATATACTGTGACATAACTACCTCATTATCAATTAATATAATGTATTCTATGATATATAGCTTAATTTGTGCATATTTTCTCAGCTATAGTTAATTTCAATTGATAATAAGTATTATTATAAACCATTTAGTCCTTAAGCAATTATTTCAGAATTATAGGTATACTTCAAATAGTCATACCGTCACTGATAAATTTATTTGTTATCTTTATTGATAAATGCTACTGTAGCTTGCTAATTTCATAACCTTCACCAATTTCTTCATTTATTTGCCTTTTTAATTTTCCAAAGGATAACTCTTTATCCTCTCCTCCTACAGAAACAAAGCTCTTTGCAAGATCTTCTGTAGTAGTTTCTAGCAGTCTCATAAATTTGTCATAGGCAAAGTCTAACTTTTTATCTTCTTCATTTTTTCCGAAGACTTGGTAGATTAGACCTTCAATAAGTTGATCCATACCATAGAGCTTCACATGTATAAGCTCATGGATTACAAGCTCTTCAAGATTGGGCCATCTGGAGTTGAAGTTATTAATTAAAAGTACAGCCTTCTTATCTTCTGCATCTATCTTTATATCTCCAGACTTTCTCCAGTCTTTATTAACAAGAACATATCTTATATCCCAGTCCCTTAATCTCAATATATCTTGCCATTTTTCTAAAAATCTTTTTAAATCTTTCTCATCATATGACATATTAATTTTCCCCCTAAACAGTATATACTACCTTTTTTATTTATTTTAGATCGATATTAAACATCCTTAGATACAATATATATATTAACATAATGTATTATTAATGGAAATGCGAGAGTCAGATCGCTTAACTCATTTCCTATTTTGTAAGTGTTAATTTTCAACAATCTTAAAATATCCGTAAGTTTTATTAAGCATTTCTTTACAATACTTTGTGAAGACTTTGAATTCGTCAGTTATTCTTAGCCATTAAAAAGCTTTTAGTATAACAGATATCCTTAGTGGAATAATAAACTTGTTTACTAAAGCTGTACCGCCTCAGTCTCATATATATTTTCAAAACTCCTCTGGTTTTTGAGAAGAGAATTTGAAAATATAAGTTTTAATATGAAGTGGTACATAAGAATATGGGAGGTGAATTTTTTGGAACAAAATTATTTAGCACCTGCAGAAACAATGCAAATTCATGAATTACTAAACTTTAAGACTATATGCATGACCTCCTCAAAAATGATGGAAGGCGTAGTCTTTGATCAAGAATTGAAAACTCTATTTGAAAAAGACGTAAGACAATCAATTACAGCTATAAATGATTTACAAGTACTGTTAGGAAAAGCACCAAAATTAAGATAGGAGGCTATAAACTAATGATAAACGACTATTTAGAAGTAAGAAATTCAGAAGGTATGCCTAAACTAGTAGATGAAACTATGGCCTTAGCCTTTTTACTCAATGCTAAAAATGGTGTAAGAAATTATGCTATAGCTTTAACTGAAGCAGCAACTCCTGAAGTAAGAGAAAAATTAACTAAACAGTTAAATGATGCAATAAACATTCACGAAGAGATAACAACTATGATGATACGTAAAGGATGGTTTCATCCAGTGGACTTAGAAAAACAATTCCAAATGGATCAAGAATCTTCCAGAACTGCAGTTCAAATTGCCAGCCTAGATTTATTTCCTGGAGATACAAGCAGACTTGGAGACTTCGCAACACCATATCAATAATAAGGAGGATATGTTATGAGAGCTGTAACCTTTCAAGGAATAAAAAATGTCAAAGTTAAGGATGTTCCTGCTCCTTCAATACAAAGAGCAGATGATATAATCGTAAAGATAACCAACACAGCAATTTGTGGTTCTGATCTCCATCTCATTCATGATATGGTTCCTAATCTGCATCAGGATTACATAATAGGCCATGAACCAATGGGAATCGTAGAAGAAGTTGGACCTGATGTTACAAAACTAAGAAAAGGCGATAAAGTTGTAGTTCCCTTTAATGTAAGTTGCGGTGAATGCTATTATTGTAAACATGATTTAACCTGTATGTGCGATAACTCTAACCCTCATGGAGAAAACGGAGGCTTCTTTGGATATACCGAAACCTTTGGTGGATATCCTGGTGGTCAGGCTGAATACTTAAGAGTTCCATATGGTAATTTTACTCCTTTCAGAGTACCAGATGATAATGAAGTAAGCGATGACAGCTTAGTGCTTATGGCAGACGTAATGGGCACTGCATATTGGAGTGTAGAAAATGCTGGAGTTAAACCTGGTAATACTGTTGTAGTTTTAGGCTGTGGACCAGTAGGACTTTTAGCTCAAAAATTTGCTTGGCTTCATGGAGCTGAAAGAGTTATTGCCGTAGATTATATAGATTATAGACTTAAACATGCAGAGGAATATAACAAAGTTGAAACCGTAAACTTTGAACAGCATGGCAACACAGGAGAATATATTAAAGAAATTACTCACGGTGGCGCAGATGTGGTTATTGACTGCGTAGGCATGGATGGCAAGATGACACCAATGGAGTTTGTTGGATCTGGACTTAAGCTGCAAAGTGGATCTTTAAGCGGCTTTACTATAGCAACTCAAGCAGTTAGAAAAGGTGGCATGATTCAAGTAACAGGAGTTTATGGAGGAAGATATAACGCATTTCCTCTAGGAGATTTAATTAACCGTAATATAAATCTTAGAACCGGTCAAGCACCAGTAATTCCTTATATGCCTACCTTATATAATTTAATGGCAGAAGGTAAAATAGATCCAAGTGACATCATAACTCACAAATTATCTCTTGATGATGCTCCACATGGCTATGATGTTTTTGACACTAAAACAGAAGATTGTATAAAAGTAGTACTAAAACCATAATTTCTAGACATACTAAGGAGGCTTAAACTTATGAGTGATCAATATAATATGTGTGGACAATACATTACACCTCATGAAGTAATACAACTTCATGAACTTATTACTTTAAAGAATCTTAGCTTAACTAAATGCATTACTATGTCTCCACTAGTTTCAGATGATGAACTAAAAACTATAATTAAAGATAACATTCCAGCTGAGCAGCTACAGATTAGAGAGTTAAAAGCATATATGGATCAATCTGCTGTTGCTCAAAATAATAATAGTTAAAAGTTATATTAACTTATAGCAACCATAAGTACATTCTTACTTATAAAGTATAGAATTTTTTTAATAACAACTAAACTATGAACTTATTAATAATTGCATAAACACAAGGAGGTGATTACACAATGAATTCAATAATTGAAAGTCTTACTGGAATGAATAAGATGAGTGATCAGGTAATAGCTACAGATTTATTAGTATCAGCTAAAAGTGCTGTAAGAAGCTATTCTATTGCCCTCACCGAAGCAACTACCCCAGAGCTTAGATTAACCTTAAGAAATCATCTTAATGCCGCTATTGCCACCCATGAAAAAATATTTAACTATATGTTAAAGAAAGGCTACTATGACGCCTATAATATGAGTAATCAATATGCAGTAGATATGAAAGTCACAGATACAGCTTTGAAACTCAAAGATTAGCAAAAAAAGGTCATACTTTCTAATGTAGTAAGATATGCTTCACCATCTCAATCTTAATCTTCAAACTTATAAAGGAACTAAGCCCATAGATATAATTATTATCTCTGGGCTTAGGATTATTGAGCCATATATGTATTATAAAGTTTCCTTACATAATTATAAACAGAAACTTATAATAACTAATTTTAATGAGTCTTTAAAGGATCATAATCAATTACAACATTAAACTTTAAAATACCATCTTCATTTACATCTGTAATTGTAAGTAATATATTACCATTATAGCTTGCTTGCAAACTATCATAGACAGTATGTTGACATCTATAACCTTTTTTATCAGTGTAGTATAGATATAGATTTCTTGTACCCAGATATCCTCTATTGTATATAGAAGTTGTGGCCGTTGCCCCTACTTTAACCTTTTTTATTTTCACATCGGTTTTTGAATAATTATCCATTGTAAAATACAAGTCAGTAATTAGCTTATCTGTTTTATTCATCACATAAATAATAGGCCATGCTTGTATTATTACTGGTCCTGCAAATCCTGGCATAGTTCATCTCCCCTATCATTAATGAGTTTTTAAGTTATCATAATCTATAGTTACATTAAGACTATAGTTTCCCTTTTCATCCAAACCATTAATTATTACCCTTATTCCACCAGCATAGTTTGATGATAATTTATCATATATTAAATATTCATGCTTATATTTATCGTCAAAATGGTATAAATATAAGTTTCTTACTCCACTATAGCCTCTATTGTAAACGCTAGTGAGCCCAGTTTCACCACTTTTAATCTTTTTTATCTTGGAGTCTTTAACATTATAGTCATCCAGTGTAAAGTATATATTTTCTATATCTTTGTTGGTCTTATTAACAACATATATTGTAGGAGTTAGATTATAAAAGCACATAGTTATCTCCTCTAAAAATTCATTATATTTTTGTATCTAATAAATATATAATACTCTTATAGACAATTAATGTAAACAATGCCAAAACAGGGTTTTCCTTAAGAATACCTTAATTTAAAGTAAAAGAATAAAAAAATCATGTCCACTGCTATTTTTTCTCATATTTATTCGGAAAGACAGATGCACAAAAAAAGCCGCTGAAGAATGCAATGTCATTAAGTTAAGAAATAAATATTATAGTTATGGAACAGAGTATGTTTACAAATACATACCTGTTCTTTTTTTGTATAACAATTTACATATACTAATTTTTATCAAAATATTAGAAAAAGCTTGACAAATAGTTAGAAAAATGTGGCGAAGCCCCTTAAATATAATGTTTTTTAGGAGGTTCGCTCATGAACGAATATGCAGATTTTATAAAGAATAAATTAGATACGGTATTAAAGGAAATGCATGAATACTCATGGTTATTTGTCAACGACCCCGATAAGGATTTCACTAGAAATAGAAAGTTGAATTTTAAAGAGATGCTAAATATTTTACTTTCTATTGGAGGCAGTAGCTTAAACCTTGAGCTTCTAAAATACTTTTCATATGATACTGAATCAGCCACTTGCTCCGCGTTCGTTCAGCGGCCGCAAAAGATTCTCCCTGAAGCACTTAATTATCTTTTTTAGTAAGTTTACATCATTAGCAGTAAGCCCTAAATATTATAATGGCTATCGATTATTGGCAGTTGATGGTTCAGATTTATGTATTGCACATAATCCTAAAGATGAAAAAATCATTTTCAAGCTACTGAAAATTCAAAAGGATATAACCTTCTTCACTTAAATGCTATGTATGATTTATGTAGTAGAACATATATGGATGCAGTTATTCAATCAGGTAGAGAAGAAAATGAATTTCAGGCATTAATTGACATGGTAGATCGCTCTAATATTAATGATAAAACTATAATAATAGCCGACCGTGGATACGAAAGTTATAATGTCTTTGAACATATCATAAAGAAAAATTGGAATTATGTTATAAGAGTTAAAGATATACATAGTAATGGAATAGTATCAGGAATATCTATACCTAATGATGAAACATTTGATATAGAGCATAGTATTTTGCTGACTAGACGTCAAACTAATGATATAAAGGCACATCCTGAAAAATATAAGTTTATGCCTGCTAATCAAAGGTTTGATTATCTTCCAGTTAAAGATAAAGGAACTTATCCGGTAAACTTTAGAGTTGTTCGATTTCCAATATCAGACAACACTTACGAAGTTATTATTACTAATCTTAGCAAAGAAGAGTTTTCAATAGAGAATCTTAAAGAAATATACCACATGCGTTGGGGAATTGAGACATCATTTAGAGAATTAAAGTATGCCATTGGGTTAACAAGTTTTCATTCTAAAAAGGCGGACTACATCATACAAGAGATATTTGCAAGACTCACCATGTATAACTTTTGTGAAATAATAACAACACAGGTAGTTGTACAACAGAAAAACAGAAAATACAGCTATCAAGTTAATTTCACTATGGCCATAGCAGTTTGTATGCAATATTTCAGATGTAGTAATGTAGCTTCACCTCCTAATGTTGAAGCACTAATTAAAAGAAATATATTACCTGTTCGAAATGGCAGAAAAGACCCTCGCAAAGTCAAAACCAAATCGGCAGTTAGCTTCATATATAGAGTAGCATAAATTTATGCTAATATAAATTTTTTTTTTACAGAGATTTTACTCTGTCTTATTTGCATGCAAAAAAATATACAATACAAAAGAAAAAAGCCAGTTGAAAGCATATACACTTTCAATTGACTTTAATTTTGCTGTGGCAAAACATTAACTTAATGACATTGCTGAAGAATGGGCTCTTCAACGACTTTTTGATCTTATATTAACTAGATATCTTAAGTTATATTATACAATATCCAATACAACAATATTCACAGAATTTGCAGGCAAATCTAAAACTAAATTGCCATTGCTCAATTGTAATTCTTTTTCAGATGGAACCACCTTTTCATCATTCTTCTTATTTACATTTGGAATGTGAACAAGTTCTTCTTCACCTGTGAGAACAACAACCTTTGCAGTATTTGCTAAGCTTATATCCTTAACATCTATATTTAATTTCTTTTCAACATTATCTGCATTTACTAGTTTAACATATACATGCTTAGAATCTTTTGTTACAGAGCTGAAGATTTCCTTATTATAAGCCTCAAGCTTATAGTCTAATACTTTGCTTACTGCTTTGCCATCAGTATATGAACAAATTAAGTTTTCACCTGTATCTCCACCATAGTTTACAGTAATAGTATACTCTGTATCATTCTTAATTTCTTCATAGGAAGAAGCTCTAAGATTGCCTGCTGCAGTACTTGATGAATAGTCTCCTAGGGTATAACCTTCTATTCCGTCCTTAAATACCTTAACACCAGTAGCATTTCCACCATAAGCAATTGCATATTCTAACACGTTCTTATTTTCAGAAGTTATATCTGTTAAGCCTACTCCAACATAGAATCCATCTACCCCTTGTTTTTTAGAGGCAACTACTTCAACCTTGTAATTAGTCCAGTTCTCATTTATTATAAATAATCCATTAAGACCTGAAGTTTGTGGTTGTAGAATTAATCCTTTTTCTGAATCTAGTTTATATCCTACTGATCCTGGAATAACACTCCATTCATCGCTTAAAGCCTTTCTAAAGTCTTGTGCAAAAATAACTTCTCCGCTTACATTACAAATCACTTTTACGCTCTTAATTACAACTTCTGCATTTCCAGTTGCAATCTCTATACCTCCGTGAGGAATTAAAGCTTTCTTTTCACCCTTTCTATGGGTTGAGAAAGAAGTTTTTAAAGTTTTCTTTCCAAGGTATTTTGCAAATAGCTGTTGTACATAGTAATTTGGTGTACGCCATACTGTTTCATCATCAAACCAAATACAGTCAGGAGTCCATCTATAAAGATTGTCAGTTAAAACCTTATTGAATAATGGTGCTGTTGCTGCAAGTCTTACAACATCAGAATTATTTTCGAAACCAGTCATTACAGCTGCTTCAGCTATAGCTCCTGCTAAGGTATTCTTATCTGTTGATGCATACTCACCCACAAATACCTTTGAAGTTTCACTTTCATTTAGGCTACCATCTGCATTATAAGCTCTATAGTAATAGTTATATCTATCCACATTATTTAGTAAGTATTGATTTGAACGATAATAATGTTCATCAGCAATTGTTTCCATGTAATGACTTTGAGTGTTATACCAAGAAACTTCTTCTTCAGTACTTGTCTTACCGTCAGTAAAGCTTACCTTCGCTGTTCCTGTAAGGTTACCACTTAAGAACTTCCAACCGTTTTGGTATGCATCATCATCTGCCTGAGCACCTACAGTTGATATAATGTATAGTACATAACCTGGGTAATTCTTTTCCATGTATTCATCAATTTCAGCCTTAAAGATCTCAAAGCTAGCAAAGAATTCTGTACCCCAGTTTTCATTTCCAACTCCTAAATAATGTAGGTCAAAAGCAGCTTCATGTCCCATTTTTTTACGTAGTCTTGCCCATTGATTATTCTCAAAATCTGTATTTATTGCAAAGTCTATAAGATCAGTAAAGTTCTTTATATACTTATCTCTAAGTGCTCCACCAGCTGGATTAGCATAATCTGAACGAGCCTGACATAAAACTCCACAAGCCATAACTGGAAGTGGCGTAGCATTAAGATCTTCTGCTAATTGGAAGTACTCCATGTATCCAAGCCCCATAGTCATTCCATAGCCCCATACATTGAAGTTTTCCTTACGTAACTCTACGTCGTCTACAGAGTCCTTCCAGTCATATACATTTTCCCATATATATGATCCTTCGGATATACATCCTCCTGGGAAACGTAAGAAGGTTGGGTGTAATTCTACTAATGCTTCAACTAAATCTCTTCTTAATCTGTAGTTTGAATTTCCTTTAAAGTTAGTATGTGCAGTGTTTGAAGTTACTTCTTCTGCTGCTCCCCAAACATCTTCTGGCACTAAAGATACCATGTCTATTGATATATCACCTTCAAAATTTAAAGAAAGTTGTCCTAAAGTAGTTTTTTCGCCAGTTAACACAATTTTGTGCTCTACACCGTATTTCTTCCAAGTGTTATTACCATCTACTTTAATTACTGCTACATCACTTATAGTATCGTTATTTGAATCCTTTAGTTGAAGAGTTATGGTTCCTTCATTTTCAGCCTTTGCCCATATTGTAAAGTCATACTTTGCAGCTTCTTTTATATACATTGAACAATAGTTATTTGAATCACAAAAACCTCTGTTGTAAAGTTTTGCACCATTAGCTACAGTTACATAATAAGAATTAATTTCTTTGTCTTCAATATTAAAGAATTCATTTAATCCACCTTCATTTTTTACAGTAACCTTATCTAAATCCCCAAACCAAGCTTCCAAAGGATTATGAATTCTACCAGTAGATGCTGCATTTTCTCCCGACTCAGGAGAATAAGTATCAAAGGTAAATGCTTCAAAGGAACGGTTTCTAACTAGTTCAGCATATATACCGCCATCTGCTGCGTTGTTAATATCCTCGTAGAACAATCCATATAGTGTTTGGCTAATATCAACCACTTCTTTACTTCCATCAATTGTCAGACTATACGGAGGAAGATTCTTAGGAAGAACAGATATCTCAAATTCTTTTTCTGTACTATATTCTCCTCTTACTAGCTTAGCCGTTATTTTTACACCCTTAGCTTCCTTTATCCCCTTAACTATTCCATCATCAGTAATTGCTTCCTGATTGCTTGACTTCCAGTAAACCTTAACCTTACCACCCATCAAAGTTTCTGGTAGTTTTATATCTTTCGATATAATAGTTGCTGGGAAGGATAAATACTTTTCCTTTGCAAGATTTACTATACCTTCGTCAGTAAGAGATTCACACATAACTTCTATTACTTCATCTTCTGATAAACCTGCTCTATAAACTCTAAAATCAGATAGTGAACCACAAAAATCACCATCTACATCATGTTGAGACTTACCTATGCTGTTACTAGTGTAATTAGCCTCATCCTTAAATGATTCAAACCACTCTCTCAACTTTGCGTAATTTCCACTAGATGTCTGGCTTATTAAACCGTTTGCAGCTATTTTACCATTAACATATACAATAGGACCTGCACTACTAAGAGTTCCACTTTCTGTTCCTAAAATAGTATAAGCAACATGTAGCCACTCTCCTACTGGATAAGTTTGACCTGCATCTGCAACTATATCAGCACCTGCATTACATACTCCACGTAAATTACGAGTCAAGAACACGTATGGCCCCATTGGACCTTTACCGAAATCAAAGATTCTTTCCCATACACTTAGTCCCTTATTTAAATAAACCCAAGTAGATATAGTTATACCAGTGTTATCATTTACATCTTTAAGCAAGTTAGAAGGCAAATTTACATATGAAGTTTTATGGTTTCCACCTAATAACTTTAATGCTGTCTTACCTGCAACACTTCCTATACTTGGCTTTACTTCCCCTAGTGCCTCACCATGGTTACCATTTTTTGAGCTATCTTTGCCCACATTATTTATATCATCAAATCTATAATGAGCAATTAAATTTTCCCTATAATTAGATTTACCATCATTCTGTCTCATGAAAAAACCCCTTTCATCCTATTTACTTAGTTACTATTAAAATGTTTTATGTTTATATAAAACATTTTACCTTGAAATAAAACAGTATGTCAACTTTTAAATCCCCAACTTATCTACAAATATGATGTTTTGTATATAGCTACAACAGTAACCCCTTTATATTCCAGGATACACCATATGTTTTTATATTACATTTATGATTTCCATAAACTTTTCACTTCTATTACTATTTTCAAGACTATTCTTTTATTCAACAAATTATAAAACAAATGATCTTTCTCTAAGTGATAAATAATTATTAGACAGCTTATAATCTATTTGTTTTTCACCATATAACGTTATATATGAATGCATTAGATTGCTGTAACAACAATTTATTAATACATAAGTATATAGAGCAGGAAAATATGTGACTAATACTATATCTCTCTAGAAAAATAAATAGTTAATGAATTATATAGCTTAAAAACACTTAAACTATAAAAAAGTTGCTGAAGCGAGTTTTCTTGCACATCTACCTTTCCGATTGTATGTGAATAAATTCTAGAAGGTGATATAATTTAGGAGCAAATTATTTAGGAGGTTATTCTATGAAACTTACAGGGAATACAATATTGATCACTGGTGGTGCTACAGGAATTGGCTATTCGTTAGCAGAAAATCTTATTAAGTTAGGAAATGAAGTTATAATATGTGGCCGTCGAGAAGATAAGTTATTTGAAGCTAAAAAGGCCATACCTAACTTACATATAAAAGTTTGTGACGTAGCAAAAGATGGAGAAAGATTGGATTTATTTAAATGGGTTACTAGCAATTTTGAAAGCCTTAATATTATTATCAATAATGCTGGAATCCAGAGAGATATTGATTTTAAAAGAGGTATAGATGATTTACTAGATGGAGGTAATGAAATAGCAATAAATCTTGAGGCACCTATATATTTGACAGCTCTCTTTGTTCCATTTCTAATGAAACAGGAATCAGCTGCTATTATAAACGTATCTTCTGGACTTGGATTCACTCCACTATCACGAGTTCCTGTGTATTGTGCTACAAAAGCTGGTCTTCATTCTTTTACAATGACATTACGTCATCAACTTTCAGATACCAAAATAAAAGTATTTGAAATAATACCACCAGCAGTAGATACTGAGTTAAATATTGAAGCACGTAAAAGATTAAACTTTACTAATATAGATCTAAAACCTAATGAATTCACTCTAGCTGTACTAGATGGAATAGAAAATGATATTTTTGAAATTGGATATGGATCTTCTGCAAAAGCGCTAAAAAGTTCAAAACAAGAACTAGATACAATTTTTCAAATCATGAATAAGAAATAATAAAAAGGAGCTGTCCACTAATTATTTAGCACGACAGCCCCTTTTACTATATATTTATATAATTGCCTTCTATAACTTTAAAATAAGTGTTAATTAAAAGTTATCTATGCTGCCTTTAACTCTTCCATGTCATCATCAGTTTTCTTTGTTACATTTATAATAGCTCTAACCACATATCCACCAACTAAGAAAGCTCCCATGAAGCTTACTAGTATTATTAGATTTTTATGTAATAATGATGAATTAATACCACCTATTATCATTCTTAGAGTGCTGATAGCATAGGTCATTGGGAAAACTTGTCCTACAGCTCTATAAAATGCTGGAGCTGTTTCTATAGGGAAAGTTCCACCGGAAGAAGACAATTGTAGTAAGAATACTATAAACATTATTGGTGTACCTATTATACCTATTGCATATGAAACTCCATACATTACGCTGAAGAATACAATAGCTATGAATATATTGCTAACATAGAAACTTGATATACTCGTTGCATCAATTTTTAATCCTTTTACCAAAGCAAAGCTTAAAATCAGTGCTTGTAGGGTTGCCAAAGATGCACCAATAAGTAATTTTCCGCCAAAGCTTGTAACAAATTTGTTATCAGTAACCTTTAATTTCTTAGAAATTGATAAAATAAGATTTATAAACATAGATCCAAGCCATAGAGATAAACAAACGAAGTATGGTGCAAGTCCTTCTCCGTAGTATTTAACTCCATTTATAGAACTATCCTTCAAATCAACTGGTTCTGATACAAACTTTGACATATTATCTGAGTTAAACTTAAGGTTATCATTCATCTTAACGTAGCCACTGTTCAAACCATCCTTCAGCTTAAATGCACCGTCATTTGCATCATTTAAGCCATCCTTTAAAGTAACTGACCCTGTACTTAACTTATTAAGTCCATCTGCCAACTCTCCAGTTTTAGTAGCTGCAGTACTTAACCCATCCTTAAGAGTAGCTGTTCCATCGTTAGCTGCTTTTAATCCAGCCTGTAATGAAACAGATCCTGAACTTAATTGACCTAAACCATTAGAAAGTTCACCAGTTTTTTCTGCCGCTGTGCTTAAGCCAGCTTTCAAAGCAGTACTACCACTTTGAATTGCTTTTGCTCCAGTAAGAAGCTGATCTACTCCTGTTGCTGCTTTACCTTGAGTATCTGCAAGCCCACTAACAAGTTGGTTTACTCCCTTTGAAAGATTGCTTGCCCCTTGACTCAATAGCTGCATTGAACTAGGTAATGGCTTTACAGCCTCAGCCATAGCTGAAAGATGTGCACCAATATTAGCTGTTTTATTTACTGTATCAACCTTCTGAACTGTACCAATTACAGCTTGTAACTTTGCAATATCTTGAGGAGTTAAATTATTAGTATTTAAATCAGACAGCAACTTATTATCTATAACAGCATTGGCATTACTAACTGCTTGTTCAGTCTGTTTTGCTCCGTTAGCTAAGGCGCTAAAGTTATCATAATTTAAAGCTGAAGTTTTTTGTGCTAGCTCACTAGTTTTTTCACTTAACTGAGCTGCTCCACTTACTAGTAAAGGTAACTGATCATTCTTAGCAGTTAATCCTTGTTTTAAGGTATTAAGACCATCAACTAATTTTCCAGAACCATCAACTATTTGACTTTCACCATTTGCTAATGTATTAAGTCCTGCTTTTAGATCATTTGAACCACTAGCAGCAGTTCCTAAACCATTTGATAAAGTAGTACTACCATCTAACAATTGTTTAGTACCATTTTGAAGATTAGAAGCACCATCACTTGCCTGCTTTAATCCATCTCTAAGTTGGCTTGAGCCATTAGCAGCAGTCCCAAGTCCATCAGCTAAAGTCTTGCTACCATCTAAAAGCTTCTGAGTACCATCCTGAAGCTTTGAGGCACCATCACCAGCATCCTTTAAAGAAACTTTCACATCATATAAGCTATCAACTAATGCCTTTGAAACTTCCTTTTGTATGTTTGAACTTAACTCAGTCTTTATGCTTTCAGCTACCTTTTCAGAAATTTGTGAGAAAACAAAGTTTCTACCCTTGTTTGCCTCATAAATTACCTCAGGAGTGCTAAACTTTCCATCTTGAGAATCTGCAATTTTTTGTGAAAAATCCTCTGGTATTTCAATCATTGCATAATAATCTGCACCCTGGACTCCTCTTTTAGCCTCATCATAACTTACAAACTTCCATGCTACCTTATCATTGCTTTTTAGATTTTTCTCAAGTTCCTTACCTACTGCATATTCTTTATTATCCTTTGTAACTGACTTGTCATTATTTACAAAAGCAACAGGAACGTTGTCAAGTCTACCATATGGATCCCAAAAAGCTCCAAGGTAAATAGAAGAATAAAGCATTGGTATAAACATTACGGCTGCGACTGCTATAGATAAAATAATAAATAAAGATTTTTTGCTACTTGGTTTATTCTTAGAATTCATCTTTTTACCTCCCTTAACCTTAGTACGTGTACTTATCATTAAAGATAAAGCTTCTATAATTAAGAGATAATATGAGTAATGTTTATTATAAGTTCATTCGTTTAATCAGTTAAACCAATAAGATAAAAAATTTATCTAAAATGACAAGTACCTTCGATAAAATGTAGAAGTTGTTCAATTTCTTCTATAGGTTTTTTTAGTGTTAAAAAATAAAAATTTTCTGTTCCTATCTTCTTTATTCCTACAAATCCTGCTTGCTTTAATATCTTTAAGTGATGTGAAATAGCAGGTCTAGAAAGTGGGATACCTTCAGTAATTTTATTTACATTAAGACCTTCCTCTTCTTCTGCCAACAGCATTATTATGCTCTGTCTATTTTCATCGGATAAAACATTAAAATATGGAATACACAGTCTAAATTGATCTAGTATTTTTTCTTTGCTCTCTTTATTACTCATACCTACCTCCTATTAGTTGATTGGTTTAATCTTTTAAACTAATACTATAATATATTTTTTAATTTTTACTGTCAATATACTAATTATAATGTAGACAATTACATTATATTTTTTTTATTTACTTTATTAAAACCGACGTTAAGTCCTAATTAGGAAGAGTGCTAAAGTCGTAGAAATTAACATAGCAACGAGTTTTTATTGGATGTGTTTTTAAATATCCAGATTTGCAAAATTTAAGGCGTTGGTGTCTTGCCACAAAAGATGCACATGAATTTTATACAAAATTTGGATTCAATAGGTTAAGCAATCCTGAAAGACTTATGGAAATATTTCAGGATTAGTACAAATTAATTCATAATATTCTTTTATTGAGAATTATAGGTGGACAACTCCACCTGCATTTTTTTGTGGCTATATTTCAACACTATATTAAAACATAAGCATTTAAAAAAATACTTAATCTCTACCATATGCCACTTCTACTAATATAGTATTTAATTTTAGGCTATGTCATATTAATTTTTTTCGAAAGCTCATTAAAGCATCGAAAGACTGCCAACTTAACTTCAACAGGGTATTTTAATAAAACCGAATTTTATAACATGTTATAATGTTTTTAGAGTCTTTCTTATTTCTAACCCGTTTTTATAATAACTCATATCATTTACTGAAACTACCTTAAAGCTACCATTCTCATACTCAACTAATGAAATACTTGAGTTGTCAATTCCAGTAAGCTCTAAATTCTTGTCCAAATTCTCCAGTAAGTTCATAAGTATTCCCCCGTGAACTACAACAAGAACATTTCCTCCACCATTGTCTTCAGCCTTAGTGCATATTAATTTTACGGCTTTCATTATTCTCTCTATAACTTGATCATAATTTTCTGCTTTTCCTGTTTCATCTAGGGCTGCACAACTATCAGTAAAAGCTCTTCCTGAGTCTGAGAATTTAAAAATTTCTTCAATTTCTTTTAAATTTAAATGCCTTAGTATGTCATTCATCATTATGATTTCTTTTTCACCTTCGTACTTGCCAAAGTATACTTCTCTCAACTCAGGTAATTCTATCAGCTCCACATTCTCTGAATTTCTATTTTCCTTCAATACTATTCTAGCAGTCTTTATAGCTCGTCCGAGATCACTGCTATAAACAGCCTTAAACTCAATATCTCTAAGGGCATATGCTACATTTTCAGCAACTTCTATTCCTTCTTCAGTAAGTACGCCGTCACACCAGCCTTGAACTCTTTCAGCTTTATTAATTATAGTTTGTCCGTGTCTCATTAAATATAATGTTACCTTACTCATTACTTCACTCCTATCACCCATACTAAAAATTCATCTAACTAAAATATATATTCTTACCCTTAGGTATTGATGCTTTTAATAAAAGATTTTTTAAAATATCTCTATATTAATTATAATCGATTTAACAAATGTAAGCTATTACCTTTTGTTTTCAAAATCTGAAAATAACTTTTTTCATCTCTGTACTTTGAAATATTTTAATAACTACTAGAAGGAACTTTCTACGTAATGTCTAAATTGTATTACTAAGTGTAAGACAAAAAGCACCTGTAAAATATATTACAGGTGCTTTTTAATAATTAATTATCTTCATAAAATATCGTCAAAATAAGCAACAATATCTTTTTTACTTTTTCCAAGGTTTATCTCTTTATCTGCTATAAATATATGTACTCCATGAATTAAACTTATATGGACATCGTATTGTAGATTTCTCTTCTCATACTCCTCTTTAAAGAAGACATTAACGAACTCCTCTACTTTTCCAGGATCATCAAGCTTGATTGAAGTTTTGCATTCCTTCAGATCATTTTTTATGGTTTCTTTGACTTCCTTCATTATCTTGTATAGGTTAATTTGCTTCCATCTCTGAGTTCTTCTCTTCAAGTCCTTGAATATTTCATCGTCATCCTTTCTTATTATAGGAACTCCATGAAGCTGCTTTTCAAGCTTTCTTACAGTAGAGTTAGTACTGTCAAACTTGCTCATAATAAAAAGTGCTCCATAATCATACTCAGTTCTTATAATTCTTCCATAAATTTGTTTTAAATCTATGGATACGATTGGAAAGTTAATGTTTGCGTATGCCTGCCAATAGCTTTTTCCTTTTTCAATACTATTTTCAACTAATGATTTGTAGAAAGGTTCTTTACTATTAATGTTAGGTACCTTATCTAAGATCACCGTAGTCATAGAATCTCCAGGTATATCTATACCTTCAAAGTATCCTTTAGAACCTAGAAGGATATACCTATTATCTCTTGACTTAAGCTTTACTATATCTTTCTTACCTTCCACCAGTCTTATGCCTAAGGAAGAAAATGAATCTAAACTTTCGTTTTTAAAAGCCTCTAATCTTTTTCTGCTGGTGAATAGTATTATGATATTCCCTTCTATGTTATGAAGTAGCTTCAGAACAAAGTTTTTCATTTCTTCAGCAAAAGAACCTATGTCGTTTGGATCTATATTTTCTATAGCATACACCGCACTCTTTCCTTTATAATCAAAAACCGGATTAATAGGAGGGACCTCAACTATTTCTTTATTTTGAGACTTAGCTATGTTTATACCTAAGGAGTTTTTCAAATTGTTGTATCCATTGTCTGTACTTAAAGTGGCTGAAATAAAAAGACAACTTTTTGCTCCATTGAGTATCTTATCATAAAAATCACCAGATACATCTAAAGGAATACTACAAATTCTCCACCAATTTAGGTTCTTATCAACTTCAAAATAAAAGCAATAATCTTCTTTATTCTGTAAGATAATATCTTCAATTAACCTAATATAATTGCCTATTACTTCAACCTTTTCAGTTAAAACCTTAAGTCTCTTATCCTTTTCAAGTGCTTTTATTTCTTTTAAAACCGAGGCGCATTTATCTAAATATAAATTAAGTGACGATACATCTTCTTTTAAGAAGGTCAAGGCTTTAACTATATGCTCAGTGTTAGGATTACTCTTTTTAAGATGTTCCTTAATATTATAATCTTTACTAATGCCTGAGTGATTTATATAGTTCTCAAAAGCAGTTTTGACATTAAAAATTTGAGTAATACACTGGTGGATATCCGCTTCAATCTCCTTTAGTGGCAGATTCTTATCTTTTGCTCTTAAGGATAAGTAGTAAAGATAGCCTGTTTTTTCTTTACTATTATATATTTCTTTTAAAAATTTCTCGAACTCGTAAGAAATAAGTGAACTTTCAAAAGCGTCATAGGCCTCTTGTGTAAGGTTATGGGCCTCATCAATTATTATGTTTTCAAGTGGAGCTACATTTTGATAAGGCCACTTTAATAATAATGAATGATTGACCACCACCAGTTTTGACTCCCTTAGAGCCTCTACTTTAGATGCATAGTAGCATCTTTCTCTATAACTGCAACTCTCTATATCACAAAGCTCTGCATCACAAAAGCATTGTTCTAAAAGGTTATTAAGCTTTAGTTTTTCTTTAATACCGTAGTTTATGTCTTCAATGTCTCCTAAGCCTTTTTCAGTTATAAGTCTCTTTAGATATATATAACCAAGGAGAGTATTAATATCCGTAGGATAGTCTATATCTTCGAATCTATCAAAACACAAGTAATTACTTTTACCCTTTATCAAATCATAGCTTACATCATCTTTTAGGTTAAGCGACTTTAAAAGGTTCGGTATATCTTTATCTACCAATTGACTTTGTAAGCTTTTAGTATTAGTTGATATAATCACTTTTTCATTATTTAAATAGGAATATATAGTAGCAGGTAGAAGATAAGCCAAACTTTTTCCAAGACCTGTAGGGGCTTCCATGATTGTGAATTTACTATTTTGTAAACCCTCTCTAATAAACTTAGAAGCATCCCTTTGCTGAGGTCTCAGTTTATAGCCTCTCCCATTTCTAGTCCATATCTCTTTATTGTCAAATAACTTTTCATAATCCTTTAGTGCAAATACAGGATATGCTTTTTGCTTTGTCTCATTATTAGGTTCTATATAAGAATTATCTATAAAGTACTTAACATAATCCATATTAATGTTAGTCAAAAATCTATACCATTTCCAGTGCTCTAGCTCTACAATAGTCATTGGCAAAGTAAAACCACTTTCTAGATAAAACGTGCTTATAACCATATTAAGAACTTTAATAGTATCTTCTGAATCGCTTAGTCCTCTATGTTTCTCTTCTATTGATCCTTTTAAAAACCTATTAATCAAATACTGAAGATTAAACTCTTGCAGCTCTGGAAACAGAATTGCAACTAGTTCTAAGGAATCTAAGAATTCATTATCAATGTCCAAAAAGCTTTGTTCAAAAGCAGCATTATGGCATATAATAGGCATATCTTCTATAAAAGCTTTTAATTCTCTCATAACTACATCTAACTGTGGAGCTTTGTCTAATTCAGCTTGAGTCATATCCTTACAGAGATCCAATATATTAAGAGGAACAGTCCTATTAGGATTTACCAAGGAACTAAACCTGGTTATATCATTATTCTTTATCTTTACAGCACCAATTTCTATGATAGTGTCCCTTTCAGGATCTATACCTGTAGTTTCAATATCTAAAAATATTACGTTATTTAATATACTATAAGGTTCCATATTTTCTCTCCAGTGCTCTAAATTAAAACTATCAAATTAATTTTATGTAGATGTATCACTTCATAATAAATTTAAATATTCTGATTGAGATGATACATATTTAAAAACTATTTAATTATAACTTGAAGCTAGATATGAAACAAGTGAATTTTTGGTGAGTTGCCTTTATAGTAAAAATCAAAACTTATTAACCTATTAAAGCTTTCAATATGTTGTCTCCTGCAAGATTTTCCTAATAATACATTCATAAAGGCATATGCGCAAAAAAATTCGCTAAATAATATATATTTAGCGAATTTTCTACATTGTTATTTAGTAAACTTACCTGGGTTTCCAAATTCAAAGTTACCTTTAGAAGCCAAAGAAAAATGAGCTTTAGCTATACCAAGGTCTACAAGATCAAACACATAGGTATCTTCTATAGATGCAGTTACTGTATTATTGGAATAGTTAAACTTAACCTTCTGAGTGTTCATAGCTGAAGGTGCCTTTTGTACTGCCTTTATACCTTCAACAAACCAATTGGGAACTTCGCCGTCTGCTGAGTAAAACTCTTGAACTTCCTTTGTTTTACGATGAGATAATTTATATATAAGCTTTTCCTTAATAGTTTTGTCTTCTTTTACATTACCAACAGGTATAACACAAACTAAAGCTTCATCTTCCTTTACAGTGACTATTGGTGTTTTTTTGTCAAAAGTACCACCTACCCAGCATGTTCCAAGATCCAATTTAGTAGCTTCTAACACTAATAGCTCACCATAATAACCAAGTTTTTCTCTTAAGTTAGGATCATCTGCTTTTCCTACTAGGGCAAATAAAGCTTTCACTCCAGAAAACATTCCATAGCTTTTACTTAAGCCATTAAAGGCTTCACTTCCATCTTCTATAAACTGTATAGAAATGTTTCCTTGCTTATTATATTCAGCTATAAACCTTTCTAAAGTATCAACCTTATCTTTAGATATTGGGGTAGATAAGTAACTTCTTCTAGATATTCTTTTATCAATTGCTTGCAAATTATCCATTTTACACTCCTATTAATTCATATAAAGATGTACCAGTTCTATTTGAAAACATAGATTTTAATATGAAGTGGTACTTCTCTATTTATATTTTATTTACAATAAGTCATTGTATGCAATTTTACATGAGTTTTATTCAAGTTACTGCATTAATTATATGTTTCAAAGGTTATTCCTTCAATACATCTGAATAAAACTTATATAAATTAAATTGCAAACAATTAATCATATAACTGAATTATAGTTGTATATACAAGTTTAGTCAACTAGGGATTTATTCGTGCAAAAAAATCCCTAGTACCGGAGAGCTTCGAAAAATAATGATTCAAGTTCTTCTATTATATTTCTTTACATCTCTTCTATTAACCTATATGAGTATGCTTTTACTTAATGAAACTATTTGCTAAGTTATGACAGTTCAAATGCTCCTGTATATAGCTGATAGTACTTACCTTTTTGTTCAATTAGATCCTCATGACTTCCTCTTTCAATGATTCTACCTTGCTCTAACACCATGATAACATCTGAATTCTTAACCGTAGAAAGTCTATGGGCAATTACGAATACTGTTCTACCTTCCATAAGCTTATCCATACCCTCTTGAACAATAGCTTCAGTTCTAGTATCAATGCTCGAGGTTGCCTCATCAAGTATTAACACTGGAGGATCAGCAATAGCTGCTCTAGCTATAGTAAGTAACTGTCTTTGCCCTTGAGATAGACTTCCACCGTCACCTGTAAGTACAGTGTCATAACCGTTAGGTAAATGCTTAATAAATCCATGAGCATTGGCTAGCTTTGCAGCAGCATAAACTTCTTCATCTGTGGCATCTAACTTTCCATATCTAATATTGTCAGCTACTGTTCCAGTAAATAAATGGGCATCTTGAAGAACTACGCCTAGTGATCTTCTCAGATCGCCCTTTCTAATCTTATTTACATTTATTCCATCATATCTTATTTTTCCATCTTGGATATCATAGAATCTATTAATTAAATTGGTTATTGTTGTTTTTCCGGCACCAGTTGCACCAACAAAGGCTATCTTCTGACCTGGTTTAGCGTAAAGCTTTATGTTATGAAGTATTATCTTTTCATCACTATATCCAAAATCTACGTCATCAAATATAACTTCACCAAGCAATTGTGTATACTCTAAAGTACCATCAGAATGAGGGTGTTTCCAAGCCCACATACCAGTAGGATTCTTACATTCTTGTATACTACCAGCCTTATCTTTCTCTACATTGACAAGGGATACATAACCTTCATCCACTTCTTTTTCTTCATCTAAAAGATTGAATATACGCTCAGCTCCTGCCAAAGCCATAATTACAAAATTGAACTGCTGAGCCATTTGACTTGTGGTCTGACTAAGACTTCTTGTCAGCTGTAAAAAGGAAGCCAATCCACCTAAGGTTAGTCCACCAAAAGAGCTAATTGCTAGGATTGCACCGAAAATAGCTATAAGTACATAGCTTATATAGCCGATGTTGCCCATGATTGGCATTAGAACATTAGCATACTTGTTAGCGTTATTAGCACTATTAAAAAGCATATCATTTAATTTATCGAAATCATTTTTAGCTTCTTCCTCATGACAAAAAACTTTTACTACCTTTTGGCCTTCCATCATCTCTTCTATATATCCATTAACAGCTCCTAAATCCTTCTGTTGAAGACCAAAATACTTTCCGCTTTTTGCCCCAATTATCTTTGTAGCATAGACTATTGCTATTATAGTTAGTATTTCAATAAAGGTAAGTGGTATGCTTATAAATATCATAGAAAAAAATATGCTTACAACAGTGATAAAAGCTGATAAAAGTTGAGGAATACCTTGACTTATCATTTGTCTTAAGGCATCTGTATCATTTGTGTATAAGCTCATAATATCTCCATGAGCATGGGTATCAAAAAACTTTATAGGCAAAGTTTCCATATGGGTAAACATATCATCCCTAAGCTTTTTTAGTGATCCCTGAGATATAATAATCATCATACGGCTATATGCGTAAGTTGATAAAACACCTATACCATAAATTGCAGCCATTGTGGTAATTGCTTTTAGCAATGGTACAAAATTTCTTTCTGAACTTTTAAGTAATGGAGCGATGTAATCATCAATTAAGTTTCTCAAGAATAAGGTTCCAACAACATTTGAAATGGAACTCATTATAATTGCTATGGTTACTAAGGAAAATAATAATTTATATTCCTTAAGAACATAAACTAATAATCTCTTTAGAGTTTTTAGAGAAATTCCTTTTCTTTTATTTTTCATAGTAGTGCTGCTAGTATTTTTGCTTTCATTATTATTTTGACTCAACGGTTTCAGCTCCTTTCACTTGAGATTCATATACTTCACGGTATATGTTGTTTGATAAAAGCAACTCTTCATGAGTTCCCATACCGTCTATTTTTCCATCATTAAGTACAATTATCTTATCAGCTTCTTGTATTGAAGAAATTCTCTGAGCAATAATTATTTTTGTGGTATTAGGTATGGTTTCTTTAAATGCTTTTCTTATAAGTGCATCAGTTTTAGTGTCAACAGCACTAGTGGAGTCATCTAAAATAAGTATCTTAGGTTTCTTTAATAAGGCCCTTGCAATACATAGCCTTTGCTTTTGTCCACCTGAAACATTTGTACCACCTTGTTCAATGAAGGTATCATATTTATTAGGTAGAGTTTCTATAAATTCCTCTGCTTGTGCTTGTCTGCAGGCTTCTATCACTTCTTCCTCTGTAGCATTCTTATTTCCCCATCTCAAATTTTCCTTTATAGTACCAGAAAAAAGCACGTTTTTCTGAAGCACCATTGAAACCTTGTCTCTTAAAGTCTCTATATCATAGTTTCTTACATCAACTCCACCAACCAAAACATTCCCTTCTGTTACATCATAAAGTCTTGGAATAAGCTGAACTAATGTTGATTTAGCACTACCGGTTCCACCTATTATACCTATGGTCTCACCAGAATTAATAGAAAGATTTATGTTTTCTAACACTAAATTATTAGTATCATTGTTGTAACTAAAGCTAACGTTATTGAAAGCTATTGATCCATCTTTAACTTCGTAAGTAGGGCTTTCACAGTTTGTTAGATCACTTTTCTCTTCTAAAACTTCTAATATTCTTTCTGCAGAAGACTTAGACATTATAACCATAACGAAAACCATAGATATTATCATAAGACTCATTAATATATTGGTGGTATAGGTAAATAAGCTCATAAGCTCACCTGTAGTCATAGACTTAGAAACTATCATCTTTGCACCAAGCCAAGAAAGCAGGAGAATACATGCATATACTGAAAACTGCATGGCAGGGGCGTTAAGTATAATAACCTTTTCTGCTCTCATAAAATACTTGTATAAAGTTTCTGATGCCTTATAAAATTTACTTACCTCATGCTCTTCTCTCACATAGGCTTTCACTGCACGTATACCAGTTAAATTCTCTTGAACACTAGCATTTAAGGCATCATACTTTTTAAATACCTGTAAAAAATAAGGATGTGCTTTCGTCATAATAAAGTATAATAAGATTCCTAAAAAAACTATGGCTCCTAAGAATATTAAGGAAAGCTTAGAGTTGATATAAAAGCACATAAACATAGCTGAAATAAGCATAATTGGCGCTCTAGCGAACATTCTTATTACCATCTGATATGCATTTTGTACATTAGTCACATCTGTGGTTAACCTAGTAACTAAACCTGCAGTAGAATACTTGTCTATATTGGAAAATGAATAATCCTGAATGTTGTAATACATTGCTTTTCTCAAATTCCTTGCAAAACCTGTAGAAGCACTGGCTCCATATTTTCCTGATAAGAAGCCAAAGGTAAGCGCTAAGAAGGACGCTATTATCATTACTGTCCCAATAACACAAACATAGCTTATATCTCCTTTTCCAATTCCCTTATCTATTATCCAAGACATAAGTAATGGAATAATTACTTCCATAGCAACCTCTAAGGTTACAAAGAGAGGCGTTAAGATAGAGTCTTTTTTAAATTCGCCTACATAACTAACTAATTTTTTTATCATGTTCATCCCTCCTATTGTTAGATTTCTAACTATTATTATAAAAAAAAGCTACAATAGCTTTTTCTATTATTTATGTAATTATATTTATTGTCTAAATTTAGTCTGCAATTTTATCTGATAATCGGTTTAATAACTTAATTAATATTTCAGCCTCGTCATCATCTAACTGATCAATTAAAGACTGCTCAAATTTAAGAATAAAATTATAAACATTTTCTTGAATCTCTAATCCCTTCTCAGTAAGAATTATCTTTTTAAGTCTAGCATCTTCTGCTACACTTACTCTTTTTATGTATCCATCCTTCTCCATCAACTGCAAAATACTAGTTACCGATGACCTTCTTATGTTTAATTCTTCTTCTATATCCTTCTGAAAAATATCCCTGTTTTTTGACTCATGATATAGAAAACCAAGTATTCTTCCCTGAGTTCCTGTTATACCAAATTTTGAAGCCTCACTACCTATTCTTCTATTAATTCTGTTTGCAAAAATAGTAACAATTCTTCCTATATGTGCATCTCTATCCATAATAATTCTCCTAAAGTTTTGTTAGGTATCTAACTATTATTTAGTATAGATTCCTTTTATATAATTGTCAATATTATAAGTATTTATTGCCTACTTAAGGATTGCTAGAATTTATTTGATACATAACTGTATAGTTATATATTTTTATTATTAATTCAATTTAACAATAATCTAAAAACTTGTATTTATAACATCTCAATATCTAACTAACTTCATGGAATAATAGGTAATTAAAACTAACCATTTCCTTATATGATACAATAAGGTATCATATATGCTGTATATTTAATTAATAGGAGGTTTTAAAATGCATAAAAATTATCTAAAAAAAGTCATTACTGTTTGTTTGTCTATGACATTAAGCATAGGTGCTTACTCAAGTACAGCCCTAGCAAAAAGCAAGGATTTGAAGGTCACAGAAAAAAGGTACACTATAGGGGATATTAAACTTAATGCAAGAATTGAAGGTAAAGGCAAAGCATCTGTTGTATTCGAGTCAGGATATGGTGACGGCATTCTTACTACCGATGGAAGTACTGATGGCTCAGCATTAGAAAACTGGGGAAAGATACAACCGATTATAGCTAAATACGCTAAAACTTTGACTTATGATAGAGCTGGTATAGGTAAAAGCGATGATACTGTAAATAGACCTGATCTAAACAAAAATGATGAAGATACTCTACTGAATGGAGGCCTAATACCATATAATAGCTCAATTTATAACTATGGTCATGGAAAAACTGCAATTGATAAGGCAAGAAATTTACATAGCTTGCTAAAAGCTTCAAAAGTAAAGGCTCCATATATTTTGGTATCTCATTCAATAGGTAGTTTAGATGTATTAGAGTTTGCAAAATTATATCCTAAAGAAGTTGCTGGGATAGTTATGGTTGAGCCTTCAAATAAAAATATAGTTGGAGACGCCATTAACTGGGCAAAGCAATACCAACCTTCACTTGTAGACTTATTTAAAAATCAATTTTCAAAAACAGATGGAACTTTAGATGAAATATTACTTAGCGAACTGCAAGCTAAAAATTCTGGAGATGTTCTAAGAAACATTCCATTGACAATTCTAATGGCAGCTGATTCAGGACAAGGACCTGAATATAATGAGATGCGTGCTAGACATGGACAAGAGTGGCTTGCTTCTTCAAATTACTCAAAGCTAACTTTTGTACCTAATACTACACATTATATCCATTTGCTGCAACCACAATATGTATTAGATGCTATTGAAGAAATGCTAAAGAATCACAAATAAAGATTAAGTTTATTACAGTACAATATACCACTAAATATTATACTTAGGCTATCTTAAAGTTCTATATGAAATTAAGCAAGCCTATATTTATTAAAAATTTCAGTATTTAAGCATATGGTTTATTCAAGTTTCATATGATTTTTATTATCATATATACTTTATAAATGGAACTCTTACCAATCAACTTATACGAGAACTCCAGCTCTAACCTATTTATTCTCTTAAACATATTCAAACCAATAAATCTATTTGTTCTAATTTTTATTAGATTATTTATATGAAAAAATCATGCATATAAGGGGTATACTACATTCCATGAGAATGTAATGTTAATACCCTTGCTATGCATGATTTTCTTTAAATTAGTTTATTTTTAAAAATTCGTTCAAATTATCAACTTACCACTACTATTTTATATATTTACCCACGAACTCTTCTACCTTCTTTTTATAGGTATATGGGTCCTTAGCTAAGGATGCTGCATGCGTTGCCCCATCAACTATAAGAAGATCTTTATCAGTCTTGCAAGCATCATATACTTTGTGAACCATTTCTGTAGGAACAAAAGTATCGTTGCCTCCATGTATAAAGAGCATTGGTACCTTGGCCTTTTCTACTTGCTTTATTGCAGATGCTTCACTAAAGTTATAACCTGCTTTAATCTCAGTCAATAAACTAGTGGATGGAATTATAGGAAAAGTAGGAAGCTTGTACATTCTTTTAAGCTCATACTCTAATTGATCTTTAACAGATGTATATCCGCAGTCTTCAACTATAACCTTTACCTGGGTAGGAAGATTTTCTCCACTTACCATCATTACCGTTGCTCCACCCATAGAAACACCATGAAGAAGAATTTCAGAATTCTTTCCAACCTTTTCAATCATCAGATTTATCCATTTTAAGTAATCCTTACGATCTGGCCAACCAAAACCGATATACTTTCCTTCACTGGCACCATGTCCACGATCATCTGGCATTAAAACATTATAACCTAAATCATAGTATATTTTAGCATAGTCTCCCATTCCCTTACCTCTAGAGCCATAACCATGGGCTATTATAGCAGTTTTATTAGTAGTAGTCTTAGCTTTAATGTAATACCCTACTAAGTTAAGTCCATCCTCTGTCTTTATACTAACAGTTTCATATCCTGTATCATTAATCCATTGTTCACCACTGCTTATCTTAGGTTTTGCACCTGTGTTTGAAGCAGGCAAATCACTACTTTTGTTAAGAAAATCCTTACTGTTCCTTCCTATTGCTAAGTTATAGAAAAAGAAACTAGCAAAAATATCTGCTCCCAATAGCAATACAACTATAACAGAAGTTATTATAATTATGTGTTTTTTCTTCATTTAATTTATCCCCCTACTTTCACCCCGTCAATATGTAGTAATAATTTATACCAATATTATAGATATTAATAAATTAGTTACTTATTTATTATAAGCTATAGATATGTCTAACTCCAAACAAAATATCTATGAAGATAGAATAATTTGTTACCAATCTTTAATTCAGTAACTAGCCAATTTACAATACTTAATATTAAAACTATATAACAATACCTTACTTAAATTATGTGTCAAATCGTCAGATATTTGAATGGATTTGCACAAAGAATTAAATTTTTTATAATGATTTAGTTGATACTCTCCTAATAATTTTTATGATTTCAATGATTTTAATGCACTATAAGATTGATCATGTAGAAATTAATCTCAATTATATATTTATTGAATAGCTATAAAGACTCAGTACAAATATAGTAGTTACTAATGATTCATATTCTATATCAATAATACAGCTCATTATCAATTGAAAATAACTAATAACACTTAATCATTGATTTTCACTTATATATGGTATATCATATAGTTAATGTATTTATCACTTGATAAGATTCTTAAGTATATTTGGAGGTATCTTAAATGAACAATAAAGTAAAAGTAGCTAGGTTATCTCTTATGTCAAATTCAATTTTAATAGTGCTAAAATTAACTGTTGGAATTTTTACCGGTTCTGTAAGCATAATTTCTGAGGCTATTCATTCAACTATGGATTTACTTGCTGCAATTATAGCTTTCTTTTCTGTAAAAATTTCTGATAAACCAGCAGACGAGCTTCATCCTTACGGCCATGGTAAAGTTGAAAATATTTCTGGAGTAATAGAAGCATTACTTATCTTTGGCGCAGCATTTTTGATAATTGCTGAATCCATAAAAAAACTAATTCATTACAAAGATGTTGATAATGTTGGGATTGGATTCCTAGTTATGTTTTTCGCTTCAGTTGTAAACTTTATTGTATCTAAAGAACTATATAAAGTTGCAAAAGAAGAGGACTCAATTGCATTAGAAGCAGATGCTCTTCACTTACGAACTGATGTATACACTTCCTTAGGTGTTGGCATTGGATTACTTTTTATTTGGATAACTAAGCTTAATTACTTAGATCCAATAGTTGCAATTTTAGTTGCATTGTTTATATTAAGAGAAGCTTTTGCTTTACTAATTACGGCATTTAATCCTCTTTTAGATGTAAAACTATCAAATGAAGAAATTGAAGTTATCAAAAATATTATAAATAAATATTCATCTTTATTTTGTAACTATCATGATCTTAAAACAAGAAAAGCTGGGAGAATAAAATATGTAGAAATGCATTTAGTTTTTGACGACAATACTTCAATAAAAGCTGCCCATGATATATGCAATAAAATTGAATATGATATAGAACAGTCATTAAGATACACCCAAATTATGATACACTTAGAATCCCCAGAATAAGATCTATATACTATAATATACCTTAATCACCTCTATATAGAGAGGCTGTAAATGAGAAACGATAGTAGACATGCTCAAAATAAGTTCACTGAAAAAGGCCGCTTAAGCGACCTTTTTATTTTTTCTTTTTACTATGCCCCTTCCCTTTCTGGGTATTATAAAGGGCTTGAGCGTTATTTGAGTTCTGCTGCTCTGTAACATTTGTAGAACCATCTTTCTTTTGATTATCAGTATTTGCTTCAGGCTCCTTTGAAGGACTGTCCGTTGTTTGCTCCTTAGAAGCTTTAGTTTCTTGAGCTTTATTATTAGAATTATCAACACTTGTGGCATTATCAATAAGCTTAGAGTCATTAAGCTTATTTTCGTGTTGATTTAGAAAATATAGCGATGTTAAAATTAATATCACTAACAATGGAATAGCTATAATGAATTTATTGATTTTCTTTGATTTAGTTTTTTTTATTTCCTCAATTACAGTTGTATCATTATTTTGTATAACCGCAGTCTTGTCATAATAATGCTCATTAGTTAATTCTACTAACTCATTTTTTAGCTCTAATACAGAAGAATATCTATCTTTGATATTTACTTGAACACACTTTTGTATTATCTTTACTAGCTTTCGGCTAATAGCATTTCCATAATTCTCATCTATTAATGGTTCTGCACCGCTAAAAGGCACTTTTTTTGTTACCATAAAATACATTACCATTCCAATACCATAAATATCAGTTTGCATACAAGATTGCATCGACCCATGCTGTTCAGGTGCAGCATATCCACTTGACCCCATTAAAACAGTATCTGTATCCTTGTCAAACTTGTAAATCCTTGAAATTCCAAAATCAATTAGGTTAATGCTGTTTTCCTTAGTAATCATAATATTAGAAGGCTTTAGGTCTCTATATATGATAGCTGGTGTAAAACTATGCAAGTATTTAATTATATCACAGACCTGAAGTGTTATAGCTACAATACCTTCTAAGTCACTTATATCCTTGCTATTTATATAATCAAATAATGTTTGCCCTTCTACATAATCTTCCACCATATAAACAAAATCATTTTCATAAAATACATCTACAACTCTAGGAATACCTGGATGATTAAGCTTTTTTAGTATGTTAGCTTCCGATAAAAGATTCATATCTAATTTATCATTTCTCTTGGTTTCTTTTATGGCCCAAAGGTTGTTAAGTCTTATATTTTCACATAAATAAACAGTACCCATACCTCCCTTACCAAGAAGCTTTATTATTTTATATTTATTATCTAAAATATATCCTGTAGCTAGCATAGTTTCCCCCGTATAAATCCTTATTATAATATTATATTTAATGCTAGAATATTAGCTGAAACTAAGTATATGTAGATGTACCAATTCAAAGTAAATATATAAATCAATAAAACTAACATATAATAGTTAAAAATCTATATACCTTTGTAGTATACTAATTTCTTGTTGAATTTATTAACATCTTAGTAGAATATTTTAAATCTATAGTAAATTTGAAAATATCACTTTAATAGGCTACATCTTTA
This sequence comes from Clostridium manihotivorum, assembly GCF_004015185.1. Classification (GTDB taxonomy): domain Bacteria; phylum Bacillota; class Clostridia; order Clostridiales; family Clostridiaceae; genus Clostridium_AR; species Clostridium_AR manihotivorum. The sequence continues at coordinate 3,450,587 of NZ_CP025746.1, forward strand.
TCTACTGTATAAATAATTAATTTCAGCAATAATCTATAATATTCCTATATTAATAAACTTAATATGACTTTAGCTTTTTATCACTTATATATTTTACGTATAGAATTAGTATTTTTTAGGGGGTATAATTTTATAATAATTCATTATTATAAAATGTACTCGTTTAATTAAGTTATTTTTCTGTTTACTCTAAACTACTACTTTAAAGACTTGATTGATATTACTAGGATTAGATGATAAAAGAATTTACGCTTTACCTAACAGCAAAATATAAAAACACTAACGAAATCCTTCATTAGTGTTTTTATACCTAGCACAAGTATACTAATCATTTTTATTTAAATATAGGTGGCATGCTACAGAGTGGCCCTTTTCAATCTCTATCATTTCAGGGGATACTTTTTTACATATAGGCTTAGCATAAGGACATCTAGTATGAAATCTGCAGCCTGAAGGTATGTCCATTGGACTTGGAATGTCTCCCTCAATTACTTGTCTTTCTGATAATTTTGCTTTATTAGGGTCCGCTACTGGTATTGCTGATAGAAGAGCTTTTGTATATGGATGCAGCGGATTATTGTAAAGATTATTACTTTCAGATATCTCTACTATGTTACCCAGGTACATTACTCCAATTCTATCTGATATATGTCTTACCATAGATAAGTCATGAGCTACAAATAGATAAGTAAGTCCCATTTTCTTTTGTAGATCTTCAAGCATATTAACTACCTGAGCTTGAATAGAAACATCTAAAGCTGAAATAGGTTCATCGCAAAGTATAAAGTCTGGTTCAGTTGAAATAGCTCTGGCAATACCTATTCTTTGACACTGTCCACCACTGAATTCATGAGGGAACTTTTCCATGTCGCTTTTCTTAAGCCCAACCATCTCAAGTAAACTTTCAATTTTCTTTGTTCTTTCTTCTTTATTGAGCTTAGTATGTAAGAGCAGCGGCTCACTGATTAGTTCTTCAACCGTCATATTGGGATTAAGTGAAGAATACGGATCTTGAAAAATAATCTGCATCCTCTTACGGTATTCTTTCATATCTTTCTTATTAAGCTTGGATATATTATTGCCTTCAAAGAATATATCACCATCTGTTATATCATAAAGTCTGGTTATAGACCTTCCAAGAGTAGATTTACCACAACCTGACTCTCCTACCAATCCAAAGGTCTCTCCTTTTCTTATTTGAAAGGAAACTCCATCTACTGCCTTTACAACTTTTTTACTGCCTCCTATAAGACCGTTTTTTACAGGAAAATGTTTTTTTAAGTCTTTTACTTCTATTAATATCTCTTCAGAGTTATTCACCATAATCCTCCTTACTATAGGTTCTTTTCTGATAAAAAGCACATAGATCTATGTGTTTTTGAATGTTCCTTATAACTTGGCATCTCATTAAAACATCTTTCTTCAGCATACTGACATCTTTCTGCGAAAGGACATCCTTTAGGTGGATTTAGTAAAGAAGGCGCAGAACCCTGAATAGGTTTTAGTCTTATCTTTTCTTCTCCTTCTACCTTCGGTATAGAATTTAATAAGGCCTTTGTATAAGGATGCTTAGTCTCATAAAATATCTCTTCTGTAAGCCCCTCTTCCATTATCAAGCCGCCGTACATAACAGCAATCCTATTGCAAATATTTGCTACCACCCCAAGATCATGAGTGATTAGTATAATAGACATATCATTATCTTCTTTAAGAGCTTTTAAAAGCTCCAGTATTTGTGCTTGAATAGTTACGTCCAGTGCTGTGGTAGGTTCATCAGCAATTAGTAGCTTAGGCTTGCAAGCAAGTGCCATTGCTATTAAAACTCTTTGTCTCATACCACCACTAAACTCATGAGGATATTGATTTATTCTCTTTTCAGGCATAGGAATTCCTACATCTTTTAGTAGTCCAACAGCTAGTTCTCTTGCTTCCTTTTTACTTACACCCTTATGCCTAACCAATATCTCAACAATATGGTCTCCAACTTTTTTTAATGGATTTAAGGCTGTCATAGGGTCTTGAAAGATCATAGCCATTTCCTTACCATTAATTTTTCTCATTTCTTTAGGAGAAAGTTTTAGTATATCTTTTCCTTCAAAGTTGATTTCACCAGAGTCAATCTTAGCATTTTCCTGAAGAATCTTCATTACAGACCTCATAAGAACACTTTTCCCGCTGCCTGACTCTCCAACAATACCAAGTATATCTCCAGTATTAACCTGAAAGCTTACCCCTCTTACTGCTTGTATCCTTTTATCTTTATTATAAAAGGTTGTTTTTAAGTTCTCAACCTTAAGAAGCTTTTCTTCCTTCATAATGTTATTTTCCACCCCCTGAAGTTCTTGGTTCAGCAAATACTCTTAATACATTGCCTAATTTATTAAAGGAGTATATGGTTAAAATTATAAGTACCCCTGGTAAAATAGCCATGTATGGAGCATTTTGCAGATTAGTTTGAGCATTTTGTAATAAGTTTCCCCAAGAAGACATTGGCTGCTGAATTCCTAAACCTAAAAAGCTTAAGGAAGATTCAGTCATTATAGCATTTGCGATACTTGAAGTTGAAGCTATTATTATTGTAGGAAATACACTTGGTATAATGTGTCTAAAAATTATATTCTTCGAGGATTCTCCAATGGAATTTGCATATAGTACATACTCCCTTTGCTTTACGGAAAGAGTCTCTGCACGTACTAATCTTGCTGTCTCCATCCATGAGAACAATCCAATTACTATAATTATTGCTTGAAAACCTGGTTTTAAAAATATACTTACTACAGTAACAAGTATCATCCAAGGAATTGAGGATATTATATCAACAAATCTCATCAGTAAGTTATCTATCTTCCCTCCAAAATAACCACTTATTGTACCAACTCCAATACCTATACTTGTAGAGATAAGCATAGCAAGAATTCCAACAATAAGTGATACTCTACCACCATAAATAGTTCTTGCTAAATAATCTCTTCCAAGTTCATCAGTTCCAAATATATGGCTTGAGCTTGGAGTTTGCAATATAATTGCTGTATTTGTTGCATCAGGGTCCATTGGTAGTAAAAATGCGAATATAGAAATTAATATTATGAAAGCTAGAAAAGCTACTGAAAACAAAGCACTTTTATTACCTTTTAATTCATCTATAACGTTCTTTAATCTTATGCTTTTCATAGCTCTTACTCCATTTCTTTTATTCTAGGATCAACAATAGAATATAATATGTCTGATAATAAATTACCTATTATAACCATAGAGGAGGATAATACTAAAATCGCCATAATTACTGGATAATCTAACCCACGAACTGCAGTAACAAAATAAGGTCCAACCCCTGGCCAACCAAACACAGTTTCAGTAATCATAGCTCCAGTTACTAACATAGGCAATGCCATTCCTATCTTAGTAATTATAGGTAATAGTACATTTTTGCATATATGTTTAAACAATATTTCTTTTTTACTAGCTCCAAAGGCATTTTGCACCATTACATACCCTTCAGAAGTTTGTCCAATAGTTGAGGATCTTACATATCTTATAAGTTCTGGTGTATATGCAATAACTAAAACTAAACAAGGCATTATGTAATGAAGTAAAAAGTCACTGGCGGATCCTTCAACCCCTATAGTGTTCATTCCTAATATAGGTAATAAAGCAAATTTATAACCAAATATATAGATCAAGATCATTGCAAACCAAAAGGTTGGCGTTGCTATGCTTAAGGAACAGAAGCCATCAACGATTTTGTCCACAAACTTATTTTTATTTGCTCCTGCAACTAACCCAAGCACTATGGAAATAACCAAGGCTATCAAATAAGCCGGTAATACTAATATCATAGTAGCTGGAAGCCTTGCAGCTAAATCATTTGAAATTGCTTCATGCGTTACGATAGAATATCCAAATTGACCTGTAACCATACCTTTTAGCCATAAAAAATACTGCACATAGGCAGGTTTATCAAATCCGTACTTAGCTTTTATTAGATTAACTGTTTCTTGTGGCATTTTTGGTGTTGTCATTGCATCAACAGCATTGTATGGTGCCAGATGAATTAATATGAAACAGATTATTGTAATTATTAAAAGCAGCGGAATAGCTTGAAGTACTCTTTTAAGTATATATTTTGCCACTTTATTCTCACTTCCTTAATTAATAAATTATACATGGAGACTATTAATCCCCATGTATTAAAATCAGAACTCTTATTTATAATAAAGCTTAGACATATCCTCAAAAGTATATACTGGTACTAATTGAGCATCTTTTATTCCATCTAAGTTAGAACTCATTGTAACTATTCTCTTGTTTTCAAGAATTGGATAGAAATAAGCATTAGCTTGTAATTTCTTTTGGATTTGATCATATATATCTTTTCTCTTTGCTTCATCTGTTTCCACTCTTCCCGCATTGAACAAGTCATCAATTTGCTTATCCTTGTAGTGGCTATAGTTGTATGAACTATCAGATGTAAATAATGAATTAAAAGTATCTGGATCTATACCCATAATGTATCCACCAAGGAACATATCGTAGTTACTCTTAGGATCCTTCATTTGTTTGCTTATAGCTGCATCTTCACCAGCAGCAAGCTCAACATCTATACCAACTGCTTTTAGGTTTTGTTGGATAATAGCAGCTTCCTTTTGGTAAGGTACATTACTTCCTGGATAGCCAAGTTTAAGTTTTAGACCTGAAACTCCAGCTTTAGATAAAAGTTCCTTAGCTTTAGCTTGGTTAAATTCATACTTTTCTACATCATCAGTATGGTATTTGCTTTCATTTGGAAGGAAGGAATAAGCTTTTTTAGCATACTCTTCAGATCCAAAAGAAGCGTTTATTAAATCAGTTCTGTTTAGAGCATAGAATATAGCTTGTCTAACACTGGCATCCTTAAGCTTATCGGAATTAGAATTAAGTACCATGTAAGCTATTCTACCTTCGTCATACTTGTAAGGTGTAAGATTACTTCCTTTTAGAAGACTATCTAAATCTCTTGATTGAACAGATAATGCATTTATTTCTCCTTTTTGCAGGGAAAGCTTAGCTGTGTTAGCATCAGGAATTACTCTGAATACAACGTTTTGAATCTTAGCTTTTCCTAAGAAGTAGTCATCATTTCTAACCATCTTAACGTATTGACCAGCCTTGTATTCTTCTAACTTATAAGGACCTGTACCTACAGGCTTAGCATTTTTTGCACTATTTTCAAAGTTTGTTTCACCTTCATATACATGCTTAGGCATTATGAAAATGTTACCTAAAAGTTCCATTCCTGGTGCGCTTACTTCTGGAAGTGTAAAATTAACTGTGTAGTCATCTACTTTTGTAACTTGTACTGGCTTTCCGTTAAATACTAGCTGGCTATATGCCCAACCTGCATTCTTTTCCTTCAACATCTCATTATATGTAAACACTACGTCATCAGCGGTAAACTTAACTCCATCGCTCCACTTAACATCTTTTCTAAGCTTTGCAGTGTAAGTTTTCTTATCTGCTGATTGTGTCATACTTTCTGCTAAGAAGTAATTAACTCCATCTACATTGTACATATATAATGGAGAATATAAAGCCTTTATCTCCATAAGTCCATAACGATCACTGGTAGTAATTACATTTACAGAATTACCTGGATCTCCATCAATACCATAAACAAAGGTATCTGTTTTTGTTGCTGTTGCTGCTGTATTAGAAGCACTTTTTGTTGTACCGCAAGCAGTCATTAGTAGAGCTGCTGTAGTTAATGCTGTAAGTAGCATTGATACTTTTTTGAGTTTCATTTGTTTTCTTCCCCCTTGATAATTTAAGTCAATATATAGATGTACAGCTTCTTAATAAAATTTGTATTTTCTAATCGAAGCTATACAGCTTTAACAAAACCTTAGATTAATTTTTTAATATACAGATTTATAGCCAATTCTATAAGAAGCATTTTCTTTTTTACTGTATAACTTAACAAATTGTTATAAACCTATTGAGTTGCTAGGTTTAGCTAACAAAATATTTTAAACTTTCCTTAACAGCAAAAAATCCCCGTCTCCTTTTCAGAGACGAGGTTATAAACTTCGTTATCCACTCTGATTTATATAATAATACATAAAATCTAGTTAATGTATTGGTACAAACATACCGCAACGCTATATCGGGCGTTCCCGCTGAAGTCTACTAGCTTTCAATTCAGAACTCAGAGATGCACTTCTTCTAAGCTTCCTCTAAAACCTCTTCCAGCCAAGGAGGTTTCTCTCTTTAGAATACTCTTAAATTACTCTTCTCTTCATCGTCTAAAACCTATATTTCTTATCTGTTTTGTATGAATTAATATTAATCCATATTCTTCTTATTGTCAACTATTATTGGATATTTTTTTAAATTGATTATATAACTATTAATAAAATAGAATTTCTTTAGCAAAAACATAATCGTTTTCAGTCGAAAAAGCACAATATTTTTATATAATAATTCCATGCTATCTATCTGCAGATTCAACTAAGATAAAAGCTCTTAAGGAATATAAGAAACTGGTCTCTATAGAACCAGTTTCTTATATTCCTTTATTGAAAATCCTGTATATTTTTTAAAGCATGCGCTAAAATAATTCGGATCATGTATACCTATCTTTCTACCTATCTCAGAGGATTTTAAATCTGAATTTTTAAGCATATCCATAGCAATTTTCATCTTTACACTTATTATATATTCGGAAAAGTTCATACCTGTTTTCGCTTTAAAAACTCTACTTAAATAGCTAGAATTTACATAAAAAAATTCTGATACTAGCTTTAAGGAAAGCTCATCGTTTGAAATATTCTTAAGTATAAACTTTTTTATTTCTTCAATATTTAGGCACTTGTCTTCACATTCATAATTTTCTTTTAGATCTACAATGGATCCAAAAGTGTTGATTCTATCCTTAATTTGATTATAGTCCCTCTCTTTACTTCTCTCACTTAATATAACATTTTTCAGCTTCAAGATAGTGCTTTTTAACTCATCATCATTTATTGGTTTAAGGATAAAATCACTTACCCCCACTTTTATTGCACGTTTAGCATACTCAAATTCATCGTAACCAGTAATTACAACTACTTTGACTTTATTATATCTTTCTAGAATATAACTACTCATATCTAATCCATCTGTAGAAGGCATACAGATATCCGTTAGAATTATATCTGGAGTATTTTGTTCAATCAAGCTTATTGCTTCTTCTGCATTTGAGGCCTCTCCGATTATATATATCCCGATTTCCTCCCAAGAAATACAATTTTTTATAAGATTTCTAATCAAATACTCATCATCCACTGTGATTAATTTTAATACATCCTTCATACTATTACTCCACTTCCTTCTGAGGTATAGTTATAACTATATTAGTACCAATATTTTTTTCACTGGTGATAGAAAAGCTACATTCAGCTCCATAGAATACTTTTAATCTTTCTCTGGTAGCTCTAACTCCAATGCCAGAAGCTGAACTTTCCAAAATATCTTTTAATCTTTCTTCATCTATGCCACATCCATTATCTTCTACTGATAGTTGAATAAAATCTTCTTTCAATATACTAGAAATTTTAATTATTCCTTTTTCTTTTTTGTTTCTTAGCCCATGATAAATCGCATTTTCAACTAAAGGCTGCAATACTAATTTGATTATCTTAAATTCACTGCAGCTTGGATCCAAATCATATATCACTTCAAATTTATCTCTATATCTTACCTTTTGAATCATCAAATAACTTTTTATAGTTTTTATTTCTTCATCTATGGTGATGATATCTTTACCATTACTTAAGCTTGTTCTATAAAATATTCCTAATGCTTTTATAACTTCGTAAACATTTCTATTTTCCCCTGATAGAGCTAAGGAACTTATGGTATCAAAGGTATTATATAAAAAATGAGGTTTTATTTGTGACATTAGCACATCCAGTTCTGCCTTTCTTTTAAACTTCTCATCGTCTCTGATTTTATTTAAAAGAAACTTAATATGAAAAACCATTAAATTATATACATCCTTAACAGCCCCAACTTCATCATTGTAGGTTTCAATGTCTACAGTGTTAAACTCTCCATCCTTCACTGCCTTCATAGATGAGTGCAGTTTTGTTAAAGGCTTAGTAATCATTCTAGATATCCCAAGTGCACCAAAGGTGATTAAAAGTATGTTTACAACTATAAATAATATAACAAAGTATTTCACATAGTTAGACTGCTCTCTCAATTGACTATATTCACTTACACTAATCAGATTCCAATTGTTATTAGCCATCTTTATACTTGATATAATGTAGTCTTTATTTTTTAATCTTTTAATAATAAACCCCTTATTTTCTGTATAAGCTTTTTCTTTTTCTGCCTCACTCAATACTTGTTTATCAATATCAGGCTTAGTTATTATGTGGTTATTTTCATCTTCAATAATCAGTTTTGTGCCATACTTATTACTTACGCTTACTATAGAATCATAAAAGGCTTTTTCATTTATATTAATTATGAGAACTCCAATTTTTTCTTGAGTGTTGATATCATTTATTATTCTTATAAAGGATACATAGGACTCATAACTTCCTTCCTTATTGTGAAATAGACCTCCACCATTTAGCTTTAATATAAAGCCACCTTGCTTGTCTAATACTTCCTTATACCACTTCATATTGTTTATATCATCCACACTGAAGCTTTTAAAAGTATTATTTTCAGAATAGTATTTGTTATTGTAGTTATCCAGAATATAAATGGATGCTATATTAGGATTAAAATTAGTGAACTGGGTCAAGTATTTATTTATATTATATTGAGTCTCCAAATCACTTTGGATATCTATGTTTTTCAAGTTATTTTGTATATCATCGCTAGACACTATCATTTTCGATGCATTTGAAACATTATCAATTATTAAATTTGTACTTGCTTCTGCTGTATCTAGTGCTTCGAAGGAACTTTGCTTTAATTTCTCAGTGTTATAAGTTCTATTTATATGTTCATAAATAAAAGTAAGAGCAAAAATAGCTACTATAAAAAGTATTGAAAAGTATATGGCTATTTTTAAACTTATCTTTGAATTTAAATATTTACTTTTTATATTATCTAATATGAAACTAAAGCTAAAACTAATTGACTTATTTTTCATAATCTTAATGTTTTTCCTCCAAGTTTTTCATCTCATTGGCAAATTCTTCTGGACTTATCTTTTTCTGAAATAACTTATAGACAAGTTCCTTATGTTTATTGCCTTTCTCCTCTCCTAAATAGATATCCCAGTATAGAAGATATTTTCCACTTGCAGTAAGATTTCTTAGTTGTTTTGAAAGCTTGTTTACATTGGTTTCATCGCCAGTATATTTCCAGGCAGGTAAGCCAGATCCAAATTCATAGTATCTATCTGAGATATTCTTACATAGATATTCTAAGGCTTTTACAGCTTCTTTTTTGTATTTAGTCTCACTATTAACCATCATAAAATCTGCTGCACCTCCAAGAAATTCATCTTCTCCTTCTGAACCTTTGTTTATCAATGGAAATGCCTTGACTATTACTTTATCTTTGATGGGAGAATTATCAGCCTGTATTTCTCCTGCAAGCCAATTTCCGGTATAATACATAGGGACTTTCCCTTGTTTAAATAGTAGCTCTGATTCGTCTCTCATTGCTTTTAAGCTAAATTCATCAAAGGCCCCAAGGTCTACCAACCGCTTTAACCTCTGTGCAGTTTTTAAATATAAATTGCTATTGTCGCTGCTAGACAAAGCTTTCTTGCACTGCTCTATGCCACCTTCTCTGAGGGCTAAAATATCGTAATATAACATGCCTGTCCACTTATCTTGTTCACCAACTAATAGTGGCGTAATTCCACGGTTTCTAAAAGCTTTAACCGCCTCTAAAAGTTCTTCATAATTATTAGGTATTTTTATATTAGCTTCATTAAATAATTTTTCGTTTAAATAGAAGGTGCCAACAGAAAAAGTTAGTGGTAACCCATATACTTTATTCTTAGAGGTAACATTGTCTAACATATTGTCATTAAGCTTATTTATGATATCCTTATCTAAAAATTTATTAAGCGCCAGAACCCTTCCAGAATCAATCATAGGTTCAGAAAATCCACCACCCCAGGAATAAAAAATATCTGGTAGTTCATTTGTAGCTGATGCTGTTTTTAACTTTGTCTTATATTTTTCACTTTCAACACTCTCAACCTCGATTTGTACATTGGGATTATCTTTGTTCCATTTGTTTATTACATCTTCAATAATAATCGAGTTATTATCCTGAGATTTTTGTGCCCAGATATGCCACAATTTTAAAGTAATCTTCTGAGTCTTATTTAAATCGTTTACTTTTTCCTTATCACAACCTATAAAGGTACTTGTAAATATTAATATCAAAAAAACTGGAAGTAACTTTCTCATACATCACCTCTAGGATAATTTTTTATTTTCTACATAAATAATACCATAGCCGACAAAAATCTCATACTTCAATAAAGCAGATAATGGCAAGGATTTTAAGTAAAAATTCCCTGCCACATCTATTATTAATAAATTTCCTTGTAAGTAAAGTAGTCGAAATCTGCTTCAAGATTCTGTCCTGTAGCATCTTGACAATACATTCCAACAAAAGCACCAGTAAAGAAACCCTCGCCTCTAATATAGTCATCTGACAATTTGTTTGAGTCAAAATATATTGGAATATCAACCCATTGCTTTTCATCAAAGGAATATAAGAAGTTATATTTTTCCCTTCGAACCTCTACTTTAAAATGAACTGTTTCTACATCTTGTGGTACCAATATCTTATTGTTTTTTAATGGCTCAGAGAATTTAAAGTTGTCACATTCTATTAAATTGATTACCTTACCTAACTCTTCATCCATTGTAATATTTATATATACCCAGTTTTCAGTGTTATAGTAGCATACAAGACCGGCCATTTGCTGAAAACTTGATGGATTGAACTGCAAACCTGTTATAGCATCAAAGTTGAAGCTCTGCCATCTTCTAGCTACATGTGCTTGAAGAAATTTAGAGGTTAGTGACTGCTTACCTCTTAGTCTTAGGTATCCTTTTCTTTCTTTTAAGGTCATTATAGACTGATCTAGCGGAACTCTTAAGGTTTGAAAATTAATATTTAGTTCTTCCTCATCAAAGTCATCCCTTACAGGATAATTAGGCTCCCATTTAACTTCTTCTATTTTTGGTGCCTCTACATATAAAGAAGGTTCTCTTCCGTTAGCTACATAGGGCCATCCATCATGCCATTCAATTTTTTCAATGGCTGTTTCTCTCCCTAAAGGACAACAGCCTCTTTCTGTTAATGGCCTTCCTACTAGGTGAGCCAAGTACCATTCATCACTGTGAGTATGAACCAAAGAAGCATGACCAGCCTTTTGCAAAGGGTTAGTTGGAGAGTTCCAGGAAGTCAAAATTGGATTTTCTGGATGTAGTTCATATGGTCCAGTAATATTCTTCGATCTAGCAATAGTTACTGCATGTTCATACTTGGTTCCACCTTCTGCTACCATCAAGTAATAATACCCATTTATCTTATAGATATGTGGTCCTTCTGTAAGCCTAATTTCTGTGCCTTTAAATATAAGTTTAGGGTTTCCGATTAGTTTTTTCTCTTCTACACTATACTCTTGAAGAACAATACCATAAAATTGATGATTGCCTTCTCTATGATCCCAAACCATATTTAGTAAGTATTTCTTTCCATCATCATCGTGAAATAATGAGGGGTCAAAGCCTGAGCTATTTAGAAAAATAGGCTCACTCCACTGTCCAGTTATGCTATCACTGGTTACTAAATAATTTAGTGAATCCTTCCATATACCTGATAACTGCTTAACATCAGTATATATTAACCAAAACTTATTATCAGAATATGTTAGGCATGGTGCCCATATTCCACCAGAATCAGGATCTCCACTCATGTTTAACTGGCTCACTCTATCTAAAGGTCTTTTTATTAAATTCCAATTTTTTAAGTCCTTAGAATGATGTATCTGCACCCCTGGAAACCATTCAAAGGTAGAAGTAGCTATATAATAGTCTTCTCCACATCTACATATAGATGGGTCTGGATTAAATCCTTTAAAAATAGGATTGTTTATTTTATTCATATTAAAACCTCCTCATCATATCTCATATAATTAATTATACAACTATTGGTTTTATTTTATATAGTTTACATATTATTGCTGAATCTAATAATATTGTTGGAATTCAGTAGTTATGAGATATATGCTATGTGAGCATGCAATTATCCCAAATTCATCAAAATATCTGATAATTGACCACTGAATTTCAACAGGGTATTTTAACAAAATCTAAATAGTAAATATAGTTTTATTACTTTGTTTCAGTGGTGAACTGCTTTTGCTTCTCTTTACCATAGTCAACAATTTTGTCTGCTGGTACCCATTTAACTGATACAGGGTAATTTTCGTCAACCTTTTCTCCCTTTATCTTTTTATCTAACACATCGATTACAGTCTTTCCTATTGAATAAGAGTCTTGGTCTACTATTCCTGTTATCAAACCAGTGGAAATACCATTTTCCCAGGTTGGAGTATAGTCAAATCCAAAGTGATATATCTTACCAGCTTTATTTTGTGATTTAATTGCTTCCATAACTCCAGTGTCAGGACCTTCAGAACCTAAAGAGAACACAGCAACCATATCTTGATTAGCAGTGATTTGTCCTTCTAGCTGCTTTTTTGACTCTGCAGCTTGATCATTGTCCTGAATTGGTTCTAACCAGGTAAAGCTCTTAGCGTCATCTCCCATAACCTTTTCAAAACCAGACTTTATACCAGCTTGTCTATAAGTCATAGTAGTTTGAGTCAAATTAACAGCAGCCATAGCTATCTTACCACTTTTTATTCCCTTGTCTTTAAGGTATTGAGCCGCTTGTTTACCTAATTCTTCTCCAGCTAATTTATTATCTGTACCAACATAAGAAGTTCTATTGCCTTTAGTCTTGACATCAGCATCAAAGGTTACAACTGGTATGTTAGCATCCTTTACTTCTTTTATTTTCTTATCAAACATATCTGGGTCCATTGGAGCCACAGCAATACCAGCTGCACTATTTTGTATTGCTTCATCTACGAAGCCTAGATGTTTTTCATTTTTTTGTGGTTCATTGGAAGGTGAAGTTTTAAAAACCAATTCATAACCCAAAGCTTTAGCCTCATCTTGAGCAGCCTTCTTCATTGGTGACCAATATGCTCCTGTATCTACTATTGGAACAAAATAAAGTGTCTTGCCTTTTCCTGCTGAAGCTGAAGAAGCTTTATCCTTTTGTCCACATCCTGTAAATACACTTCCAGTAACTAATAGCGCTGCAACCACAGCAATAACTTTCTTTTTCATTGTAATTTCCCCCTCATATAATTCTTAATTATTTAAATACATGGCTGACTTAGCCAAATAAATTAATAGCTTAATTTAAAGGATTTGTAAGTGACTATCCTTTAGCCTTAAAGGTACTTCTCTTTCTATAGAAGTCTATAATTACTGCAACCACTATAATAGCTCCAGTTACAGCCTTTTGTATGAAGGTATTAACACCTAAGATAGCAAGTCCGTTTTGGAATACTTGAATAGTAAGGATACCAACCATTGCTCCACCTATAGTACCAATACCGCCACCAAACTGAGCACCTCCGATGATTGCCGCTGCCATTGCAAATAAGTCTATACCATCTGCTTCACTTGGAGCTCCTACATTTAAGCTTGACATAAGTAACAAACCTGCAAGGGCTGCAAAAATTCCTTCAATAACATATACCTTAATAAAGTGCTTATCCACATTTATACCTGATAACCTAGCCGCTTCTTTATTTGATCCAACTGCATAGCTATAGCGACCAAATCTCGTATTCTTCATTACAAAAGCCATAATTACCGCTAGGATTATAAAAATAACTGTATTAGAATGTACTATTCTAGCTCCAACAGTTGTGTTTGCAAGACTGTAAAACCAATCTGGTACACCTTTAATATAAATTCCGTTTGTAAAGAATAATATTAAACCTCTTATAAGGTAGCTTGTACCCATAGTTAAAATAAATGGTTCTAGTTTAAACTTGGTTATAAGAAATCCATTGAACAATCCCCATAAGCCACCTATAGCTAAGGAAAGTATAATAACAATTACTGGATTTAATCCCTGTAGTGACAGATATGCTGCTGCAGTACCAGAAAAGGCTGCAATCGCACCGATAGAAAGATCTACTCCTCCAGTTATTAGCACCATGGTTATTGCCACAGTTATGATACCAACTGTAGGTATTTGTCTTAAAAAGTTTCCTATGTTTGCAGTACTTAAAAACTTGGGACTAATGCCTGAAAAGGCTATGATTAACACAACTAAAACTAAGTAAATAGAGTATTTTAGAAGTAAATCTCTTGCATTCAAATTCGATGATTTTTTTGCTATTAAGCTTGATTTAGAACTTACTTTTTGATCCATATTTAATTAGCACCTCCAACTGTAGCTAATGCCATAATTTTTTCTTGACTAGCTTCCTCTCTATTAAGTTCACCGGTAATTTTTCCTTCACACATTACATAAATTCTATCTGACATACCTAATAATTCTGGAAGCTCCGAAGATATCATTATTACTACCTTACCTTTTCTAACTAAATCATTCATTATGTGATAGATTTCAGCTTTAGCCCCTACATCTATTCCCTTAGTAGGCTCATCAAAAATGAATATTTCTGAATTTGTATTTAGCCACTTAGCAAGTACTATTTTCTGTTGATTTCCACCAGAAAGAGTTCCAGCCAGAGCATCAAGATTTGAAGTTTTTATGAGTAGCGCTTCCCTAAACTTCTCTCCTGTCTGCCTTAAAGCCTTATGATTTAATAAAAAGCTTTTTAAATTGGTAATGTTAATGTTATCATTTACGCTCATAACTAGAGATAAACCTTGCTTCTTTCTATCCTCAGTAAGCAAGCATACACCATGCCTAATAGCATCCTCCGGCGACTTTAGCTTTACAAGCTTACCATTGATCTTAACATGGCCTTTTCCAATCTTATCTGCTCCAAAAATCAATCTCATAACTTCTGTACGTCCAGAACCTACTAAACCAGCAAAGCCTAAGATTTCACCTTTTCTAGCCTTAACACTAATATCTTTTATTCTTCCAGTGGTATCACATAAGCCTTCAGTTTCTAGTACTACATCCCCTTGAGGAAAAACTTCTTTTGGAAATAGATTACTTAAGGATCTACCTACCATCATATTTATCAGATCATCTTGACTTATGTCTTTCACCTGAGAGCTGCCTATATAAGTACCATCTCTGAGCACAGTAACTCTATCACAAATATCGAAGATTTCTTTTAATCTATGTGATATGTAGATGGCAGATACTCCTTGCTTCTTTAAGTGATTAATAACATTAAATAAGCTGGTTACATCTTTATTAGAAAGTGATGTAGTAGGCTCATCAAAGATAATTATCTTGGCATTTAGACTTATAGCCTTTGCTATCTCAACCATCTGTTTTTTAGCGGTTTCCAAATCTGACACAAGATCCGTTGCCTTTATATTAATGCCTAGTCTTTCTAATATAAGCTCAGTATCAGAATATAGTTTTTTATAGTTCACAATTCCAAGTGACTTGTTCTTATAAGGCAATCTGCCCATAAACACATTTTCAGCTACTGTTAAAGCCTCTGATAAGTTTAGTTCCTGATGAACAAAACCAATTCCAAGTTTTGCTGCCTTACTTGGAGTGATGAAACCACAATCATTATCTTCAACATAAATTTTTCCTTCGTCCTGTTCATGTACTCCACCTAATACCTTCATTAATGTGGATTTACCAGCTCCATTTTCTCCTAAAAGCCCATGAACCTCCCCCTTTCTAACCTCTAGGTTTATTCCATTTAAGGCATAAACTCCAGGAAATTTCTTGTGTATGTTCTCCATCCTTAAAAAAATCTCACTCACAAATTACCACCTCATCCCTCTACAAAACGTTTTCACAAGCTAATTTTAATGCATTGAAAACGTTAAATATATATAATAACTTTACTTCTACCTTTGAAATCTTTACTTCTTAAAGTTATATTAAAAAGTTGCTTAATAACTTAAAAAAGCTCTTCATATGATTACTATTTTGAATTATGTAGCCTTTATATATTTTTTTGTAAAAATCCTTTTATTAATGTTGCAATCCTTTGCAAATGATGTTAATATGTAATTAATTCCAAATATTGTAATATATTTTTGTATAAATATCTTATTGTATGGAAAAGTTCAGCTAAAATTAATTAATACCTGTGTTCAAGGGTATTGTTGCAATTAAGTGGTTATGAAGGAGATGCTATTAGCGCAAGCATATCTAAGCATCGGATGACTTACCACTTAATTGCAACACAGTACTTTAACAGAGCCTAATTAAAATTTATTTAAGGGGGAAAAGTTTAATGAAAAGATTGAAAAAGTTCATTTCTCTAATCGCTGTTGTTTCAACCATTGTAACAACCTGCTCCTTTAGTAATGTGCAAAAAGTAAAAGCTGCTGACAACAATAATGACGACTGGCTTCATTGTGTTGGTAACAAGATTTATGATGCCAATGGCCATGAGGTTTGGCTTACTGGTGCCAATTGGTTTGGTTTTAACTGTACAGAAAACGTATTCCATGGTGCCTGGTATGATATCAAAGATACCTTGACTAATATCGCTAACAGAGGTATAGGATTCTTGAGAGTTCCGATCTCTTCTGAGCTTCTCTACAGTTGGATGATTGGTAAGCCTAATCCTGTATCCAGTGTTACTGCTGCTAATAACCCTCCATATTATGTATGTAATCCTGATTTTTACGATCCAACTACTCAGGGCGTTAAAAATAGCATGGAGATATTCGACATAATCATGGGCTACTGTAAACAGTTAGGTATTAAAGTAATGGTAGATGTTCATAGCCCAGATGCAAACAACTCAGGACATAACTATCCTCTTTGGTATGGAAAGACTACAACTACTGCTGGCGAGATCACTACAGATAAATGGATAAACACATTAGCTTGGCTTGCAAATAAATACAAAAATGACGATACAATTCTTGCCTTTGATCTTAAAAATGAGCCTCACGGCAAAAGAGGCTATACTGCAACCGCGACTACCGATATGGCTAAATGGGACAACTCTACAGATGAAAACAATTGGAAATATGCCGCTGAAAAATGTTCTAAAGCTGTACTAGCTTCAAATCCTAAGCTTCTAATTATGATTGAAGGGATTGAGCAATACCCAAAGACTGAAAAATGTTATACCTACGATACTCCAGATATTTGGGGAGCTAGTTCTGACCAGTCTCCTTGGTATGGTGCTTGGTGGGGAGGAAACCTAAGAGGAGTAAAGGACTATCCTATAAATGTTGGTGCCTTAAACAGCCAAATAGTTTATTCTCCACATGATTATGGTCCTTCAGTTGCAAGTCAAAGTTGGTTTGACAAAGACTTTACTACTCAAACCTTGCTAGACGATTATTGGTATAACAGCTGGGCATATATAAATGATAAAGGAATTGCTCCACTTTTAATTGGTGAGTGGGGAGGCATAATGGATGGAGGAAAAAATCAGAAATGGATGACTCTCTTAAGAGATTATATTGTTAGCAAACATATAAATCATACCTTCTGGTGCATAAATCCAAACTCTGGAGATACAGGTGGACTATTAAGCTACGACTGGAAGACCTGGATGAAGCTAAATATGCTTTATTAAAACCAGCATTGTGGCAGACCTCCACTGGAAAGTTCATAGGCCTTGACCATCAAATACCTCTTGGAGCAAACGGAGTGTCTCTTAGTCAGTATTACGGCAATAAGTAGAGAAAGCTCATGAAGGACTGGTAAGACAATAGTGTTTCTAATATAAATATCTTAAATTTCATCTTTGGTACATCTATAGGGTTCCTAGCTCAACTATTAATTTATACGTGCCCGAAAATCCCCAGAAACCGCGATTTTCGAACAAGTATAAATTAAGTTTCGATTTAGGAACCCTATATAGTTTTCTAAATAATAAAATAACCTGACACTAATAAAAAGCTAACTGAAGCGACCTTCTTCAGTTAGCTTTTTTTGCGCATCTGCCTTTCCGAATGTATATGAGGAAAATCTGGCAGGCGAATAAGATTTTTTTTACTGCCTACCCTAAATATCTGTTCTAAAACCTTGATATTAGTAGGTTTATACAAAAAAATTTTATATTTTCCTATACAGTAAAAAAGCTAACTGAAGCGACCTTCTTCAGTTAGCTTTTTTGCGCATCTGCCTTTCCGAATGTATATGAGGAAAATCTGGCAGGCGAATAAGATTTCTTTTTTTACTGTCTACCCTAAATATCTGTTCTAAAACCTTGATATTAGTAGGTTTAACTAACAAAAATTATATTTTCCTAACACAGTAAAAATTAAATGTCAGGTTATTTTACCTTACAGGAATATATATAGTTTTATGCATTTATTTTATTTAGATACCACATGCAAGTATCTTTTATATACTTAAGTTCTATATCCTTTTCTATATTATTGATTGTACTTTTGCAGTTAAACAATATTACATTCTCCATATTACTCTTTGCTTCATCAACTCTCAATATCTTATTCACTGTAAAAACAGTATAGCTTTCATCTTCAGAAAACACTCTAAATCTCACTGGTATAACCTTTCCATCCTTATTGAAGGCAGCCACCATTTCTATGCTCTTATTTAATATCATATTTCTCACCTCAAAATCTAATCAATAATATTATATAAGAACACATGTTCTAACGTCAATATATTCTATAAACTTTTCCTGTTGACAACTTTAAACTATCATATATTATAAAATCTATTCTGAAAGCATTGGCAAGATAATATTAATCTCTGTGCCTTCTCCTAAATTACTTCTTGCTGAAATTCTGCCATCATGACCTTCAACAATTTGTTTAGCAATTGAAAGTCCTAGGCCTGTGCCACCAGTAGCTTTTGTTCTTGATTCATCCACTCTATAGAATCTATCAAATATCTTGGATAGACTCTCCTTAGGGATTCCTATTCCATTATCTATTACGGAAATATGTATTTCATCATCTTTTTCAAAAGCTGCAATGATTATTTTTACTGGATCCTTACTAAACTTTATGCTGTTATCAATTAGAATACGGATAACTTGCTTCAACTTGCTGTAGTCAGCTTTTAGTACTATATCCTTATCACTGTGATAAGATATTTCTACATTTTCATAGCTTAACTTTGTTTCATCAACAACATCTCTAAGCAGTGAACTCAGCTTAAGCTCTTCTTTATTAATTGATAATACATCATTATCACCTTTTGCAAGATATAATAGATTCTCAATAAGTCTATTCATACTCTCTGTTTCATTTTTTAAGGTTTTAAGTGATTTATCTAGTTGCTCAACATCATTTTTTCCCCACCTATTTAGCAGGTTAACGTGTCCCGATATAACAGCTAAAGGTGTTCTAAGTTCATGAGATGCATCTGATACAAAACGTTTTTGCTTTTCAAAGTCAATTTGAAGCCTTTCTATCATAAGATTGAAGGTGTCTGCAAGGTCGTTGAGCTCATCCTTTGCACCGTTTAATACAATTCTCTTATCTAAGCTCTTCGAGGTTATTTCTTTTGCGGTTCTTGTAATATCCTTAATAGGTTGCAAAAGCTTCCTTGACAAGAAGAAACCTGAAATCAGTGAAACGATCATTCCTAGTATCCCTATAGTAATAAGAATTTCAGCTATATCACCAGCTCTATCTCCTATATCTTCAAAATTCCTAGTTACATATATATAATAGTTCTTACCATTTACATTCAAGGATCTGCTGGTAGACATTGCTCCACCTTTGCGCTCAAAGGCATCCTTACCTCTAAATCTTTTATTTTGATGCCTGTCAAAGCTCGGTATTACTTTCTCTGTATTTGAAAAAATTATATTTTTGTTGTCATCGTAAATAATATAATTTATATCCTGACTCAAATTTAAGCTATCAAGCTTATTGATAGTTCCGTTAGTTTCAATGTAATTAGATATGCTGTCAGCATTTGAAGATAATATGCTTTGGCTATCCTTTATCATAAAACTTCTAATTAATACAAATGTAAATAAGGTAAACACAAGCAAGATAGCCATGAGAATGGAAGAATATATTAATGTAAGCTTTTTAGAAATTGAGAGCTTCTTAGCTATAGATAGCATGCTTTTAGACTTTTTAATTAGTTTCCTTCATAACATAGCCAATCCCCCTAATAGTAGTAATATATTTATCTCCTAGGTTTTCTTCAAGTTTATTTCTCAAATAACTTACGTATACATCTACCACATTGGTATCACCAATATACTCATATCCCCATACAGAATCTAATATATGATCTCTTGTCATTACATTTCCTTTATTCTTAATCAAAAACTCTAGAAGCTGATATTCTTTTTTAGTAAGCTCAATCTGCCTATCGCCTTTTTTTATTTCACAAAGACCTTGATTTAGAGTTATGTCTTTGAAAGTTAAAGTCTTATCATCTTCTGAAGAACTGCTTAAGGAGCTAATTCTTAAAGCAACTCTCATTCTTGCCAGTAGTTCTTCAATAGAAAAAGGCTTTGTAAGATAGTCATTAGCGCCCATATCTAGCCCTGTAACCTTATCAACAATCTGATCACGAGCTGTAAGCATGATAATAGGTATATTAGAGAACTTTCTAAGTCTTCTGCATACTTCAATACCATTTAATCCTGGAAGCATTATATCAAGTAAAACAATATCATAATCTCCACCTTGAATTTTTTCAAAACCAGCTCTGCCATCCATTTCCCAGTCTACTTCGTAGCCTTCATAAGTCAATTCAGGTTTTAAAAAACTTACTATTTCTGCTTCATCTTCTACAATCAAAACCTTCGTCATATTTTCCTCCTAATGTTCAAAGTGTAAATACACCTTGCATATAAAACTTTTCAATTATTTCACTGCTTAAGTAACCAGTTGAAATTAAACTTTTCATTATTGGTGCTTAAACATAGCCTAAAATTTAAATATTTATAACAACTTAAACATTTAACAATATAAGAATTTATTGATAAAATGCGCCTTATGATGCTTTTATCAATAATTTCATTCTAAGTTTTGTCACTGAGCAAAGATCTTATATTGTTGATGAGTATTTATTGGTTTAAAAGCCGAAAAACAAGTAACTGGTTTTACTCTTAAACCATTTAGTCTTTCGGCTTCTTTTTATATTATAGTATAGTTTTTATTTCAATTATAATATTTCTTAATCACATTTGGGTAGGTTCTTTGCACAAGCTCATCTAAGCATCGGATGACTGACCACTTAATTTCAACACGGGCTTTAACAAAGAATATTATTTCTATCTTTTTGAGTTATGTTGCTCATTATTCTTAAAGTTATTATTTCCGTTTCTTTCTAATCTATCTCTATTTCCTTTAAAGTTTCCGTTGTTCCTATCTCTTACACTTATAATATCTCCAGACAAATTCTTCTGTATTTCTATTCTATCACCTACTTGTATATTACTTAATGAGGTTTGGAAGTTGCCAATATCTACAGTCTTAGTTGCAATGAAATTCGCAACAGTAACCTTGCTACCATCAACTTTAGTAACAGTACCCTCCACTTCAAATGCCAAAGAGAATGCTACTCTTAAAGCAATCACAAGAACTATTATAATTATTGCACCTGTGATAGTTTTTTTATTAAAAACTTTTTTACTAACTCCTCTTAATTTTTCACTTCTAACTAGCGCTCCGATCTTTTCTTTCATTGTTTTTCTCCTCTCAGAAATATTCTATAACCAAATTATAATATTTATATTTCTATAAGTTATAAGAGAAGTCATAAAGTTTCATTAAAATTCTCTAATAATTCGTAGGAGACTATTAAATCAGCTAGTTAAGTTTTAATGTAGAGATCTTTATATGTATAGCTCTCATTTATTTGGTTATAATATATAAAGCCTAGCAAACACACAAAAACACCCATGAAAAAATTAAGTAAAATTAATTGTTTCATGGGTGTTTCCATTATTAAAATATTTTTGTTGCACACCATTTATCGGTTGTACTTCAATAATGCTATACATTAAGTTAGCCAATGCCTATGACTTTGCTTCTTCTCTCCATAAGCATTACATCATGCCACTTTCCACTTGGCATCTTAGCAACTTTTTCTCTTATTCCGATTTCTCTAAACCCACATTTTTTATGGAGCTTTATACTTTTAGCATTATCTCTGATAATTCCGGAATATAATGTCCAAATGCCATTTTCTTCTGAGTGTTTTACCGCTTCCACCAATAGGGCACTCCCTAAGCCATTTCCTCTACTGTTTTCACTAATGTAAATACTCAATTCTGCAACTCCAGAATAACAAGGTCTGCTTGATGATGGGCTTAAGGCTACCCATCCTAGTACTTCATTGTTAAGACGAGCTACTAGCCTACAAAATTTATGATGTGCTTTATCCCATTCTTCATAGGTTGGAGCTTCACTTTGAAAAGTGGCTATTCCTGTTCTTATACCTTCTATATATATTTTTTTTACTTGCTCCCAATCTGATGGTTGCATTTGTTCTATTTCATATTCCATTTCAATACTCCTTCTTAAAGAAATTTACTAAGAGGAACCTTTCAAACCACATTTTGTGTTCTAAAATAAGCCTTAAAAATATAAATTTTAATCTTTTAAAGCATAATTATTATATCAATTAAAGTTGATCGTCTATCTTTAACTTACTTTTCACCATAAGCAACAAAAATACTTATACTAGCTTTTTCACAGCCACAGCTTGAAGAAGCACAGCAATTTCCTCCAACACAATCAACCACTACATTTTTCAATCCTGCTGCTAGAAACCAATTTTCTATAGCTTTTCGATCAAAGCCCATCCATTTATCCTGCTGTTCAGTTCTTAAGAATTCAAAGTTATGCTCATCTAAATCAGTGATTACTAACTTTCCACCTGGTTTAATTATTCTTACCATCTCTTTTATTGCTGCTAGAGGTTCTTCTACATGATGTAAAAACATATTTGCCATGGCATAGTCAACTGCTTCACTTTCAACTGGTAGTTTTTCAGCTTCTCCTTGAAGGCATTCAACGTCTCCAAAAGAATTAAACTTTTTCTTAATCTCTTCCAGCATTTCTTCTGACCTGTCTACTGCTATAACCTTTAGTCCCTTCTTTAGCAAGCCTTCTGTGATAAACCCAGTTCCAGCCCCTATATCTGCTGCAAGCTCACCATCTTTTACTTCTGCAACTTCATATGCTTTATCTCTAACTTCTGCGGTAAAGAATTCTTCTCTCATATTATCCCATTGGTTAGCTACTTCTTTAAAGTACAACTTACTATCCATTTCCCCATCTCCTTTACTACTCACAACATTCGCTTTTATCTATGGCAATTAAAAGCATCTCAATGCTTTCTAATACCTGGTCCTTTTTACCTTCTGGAAGATTATCATAGATTTTTTTAAAATATAAATTCATATCCTCTTCGATTTCTTCATATAGCTTCTGCCCTTTATCTGTTAGTGATATAGTTAGATACCGTCTATCTTGTGGATCAATATCTCTTTTAGCTAATTCATTTGAAACAAGATTGTTTACAGTTCTGCTCATGGTACTATTCTCAAGATTTAATACTTCTGCTAATTTGTTTAAGGAAATACTCTTAGCGCGTCCTATTTCAACCAAAGCATGACATTGAGATATACTTATACTACAGCAAGAAAAACCATTATCCTCTAAAATTCCAAGTTTCCTCTCAAGTACTCTTATAAGTTCTCGTAGCTGATTTGAATTATTTGTAAAGTTCATAAATAATTACCTCCTGTAATCATTGTACTATGCAATAGTTGCAAGTTGCAACTATCTTTCTATAATTTTTACAGCAACTTTTATCTAGGCGATCTTTTTACAGGAATTAAGTGCAATGCCAGTTAAAAGTACTTTCCTAAATTTAAAAAACACAAAAATTTAAGGAAAGTTATACAACTTCCCTTAAATTAATTATACTAAGCTCTATTAAAATATCTTTTTCTCCAATATAATGCCACGTTAACAAGACCAATCATAACAGGCACCTCTACAAGTGGACCTATAACTGCAGTGAAAGCTTCTTTCGATTCAATACCAAATACAGCAACGGCTACAGCAATAGCAAGTTCGAAATTGTTACTTGCAGCGGTAAATGCTAAGGTTGTAGTTTTCTTATAATCTATACCAGATTTATAACTTATAAAGAAGGATGCAGAAAACATGATTACAAAGTATATCAAAAGTGGAACTGCTACTTTTAAAACTTCTAAGGGTAGCTGTACAATATACTGGCCTTTATAAGTAAACATAACTATTATTGTAAATAATAACGCAATCAAAGCTAATGGACTGATTTTTGGTATAAACTTCTTTATATACCACTCTGATCCCATCATTGGCTCTAAGATTAGTCTAGTTAACATTCCTAATGCAAAAGGAATTCCTAGGTAAACCGCCACAGACCTAGCAACTTCACCCATGGAGATATTAACTTTGTACCCATTTAGTCCAAATACTGGCGGTAATACAGTAACAAAGATATAGGCAAAAACTGAATAGAATATAACCTGAAATATCGAGTTAAAAGCAACTAGTGCAGCTGCATATTCACTGTCTCCATCAGCTAAACTATTCCAAACTATAACCATTGCTATACATCTTGCAAGTCCTATCAGTATTAATCCAGTCATTAAAGCTGAATCTGATCTTAGAAAAACTATAGCAAGTATGAACATAAGCACAGGTCCTATGATCCAATTTTGAACTAAGGATAACCCTAATACTTTTGGATTTTTGAATACTTTTCCTAGTTCTTTATAATTTACCTTTGCTAGTGGCGGATACATCATAACAATTAATCCAACTGCGATAGGTATTGATGTACTTCCAACAGATAGATTTGTTAACACTTTTGATAATTCCGGTACTGCCCAGCCTAAGGTAATACCTAAAGCCATGGCAAGAAAAATCCATAATGTAAGATATCTATCAAGCAACGATAGTCTTAATTTACTTTTCAAATAAACTCACCCTTTTTAACAATGTTTTTTATTTCTTCACTTTTCCATTCTATAACTGCATAGTTACCATTGGAGATATCATTTACTTTATTAATCCAATGTACTTCATTATTTGCTTTTACCCTTAAGATATCATTGGTTGTATTGGCAGCATACAAACTTGAGTTGACAGCCCACCATTTGCTGCTTATTCCAGCACGACTTAAGTCTTCTTCTAGTCTCATTGCTTCATAAACTGGTGTAGGCTCTGCCAAAGTTACAATCACGACTTCGGTTTTACTTGAATCTCTAAGCTTAGGTAATAGTTTTTTAACTGCTTCAGGAGTATCCCCTTGTGATCTAGATATTTCTTTATTATAGCTTTCTGTAGAATCTAAAAGCAGAAGAGTATGCCCTGTTGGAGCAGTATCTATAACCACTACCTCATCTTCAGATCTTTCAACTATCTCAGCAAAAGCCCTAAAAACAGCTATTTCTTGTGTACATGGCGATCTTAAATCTTCTTCAATATACTCTATATCTTCCTCAGTCATAGTTTCTCTAGCTTTACTTAATACTTCTTCTCTATACCTTTCAAGCTCTTTCTTTTCATCTATATTACTTAAGGTTAGGCCTTCACCACCATCTAATACAAATTTCAAGTGAGCTGCAGGATCTGTAGTAGTAAGATGAACCTTTTTACCTTTTTCAGCTAAACCTAATGCAATAGCAGCTGCAATAGTAGTCTTGCCTACTCCCCCTTTTCCCATGGTAAATATAACTTTTTTATCTGAAGTATATAAATCATCAATGATATCTTTTAGAGCTAGTATATTGTCTGCTTTAAGCTCCTGGTTGCTTAGTTTAATTTTATCCTCCACCAAAAAAGCTCTTACATTATCTAGCCCTGTAATATTGTAAGGCCTTAGTGGAATCTCATAGGTCTTAAGATCTTTTAGCTCTGCTGGGATGTTCTTAATCGCTTTTTGCTGTTTTTCATATATACTATTTGATAAAGCATCATCTACCTTTTTTAGAATTCCGTTTATAATCAGCATTTGGTTGTTAACACCTATTTCTTTAAGCTCTCTAGAAGCTCTTTCTGCCTCTATTAGAGGTGTAAGCTCTGGTCTTGAAACCAATATAAGCGTAGTTAATTTACCATCGGACAGTGTTTTTACTGCATCTTTATATACTTCTTTCTTATCTTCTAAGCCTGCCAGTTGGCCAAGACAGGAAGCACCATGGTTACTTTCGCTTATGAAATTGCTCCAAGCAGAAGGAAGCTGAAGCATTCTTAAAGTATGTCCTGTTGGTGCTGTATCAAATATTATATGATCAAACTCTCTTTGTATATTTTCATCAGTTATAAAGTTTGTAAATTCATTAAAGGCAGCAATTTCAACAGTGCAGGAACCTGAAAGCTGCTCCTCCATATTTTTTATAACCACCTCTGGAAGTTTACCTCTATATGGACCAACAACACTTTCCTTGTATTCATTTGCAGCGTCAATAGGATTAAAATTTGCCACCATAAGATTAGGGACTTCTTCTATCCTAACCCCTTTATTGTTTAATTCTCTATTAAAAACATCCTGAAGATTTGATGCAGGATCTGTACTAACTAACATAACTTTCTTTTCTTGATCCGCTAAAAGCATAGCAGTAGCACAAGCAGTTGAGGTTTTACCAACTCCACCTTTACCAGTAAAAAACAGATATTTAGTTAGTTCTATTTCCTTTGGATTAAATAACTTTGACATATTTAATTTTCCTTTCATTTATGAAGACGTATTTTATATTCGTGGATCTTTACCATTGATATGGCATTCATAAATAATTAATCAGGTTATAAACTCAAAGCTATCTCTTTTTTATTTGAAGTTTTAGGTAATTCTCAGGAATATCTAACATCGAACAAAATTCTTCATTAGTTGGATAAGCCTTAGTTTTTACAACCACTCCTTCAACCATTGTAACTGGTAAAATATCTATACCATCACTATTTAGCAGTTCATTAATTTCTTTATTATCTAAGAAAGCTTGAGGATTATTAGTCAGATTATATCTTTCCACTATAATACCTCTGCTCTTTAAGTTGTTAAGTACAGTAGCTACTCTCAAAAGCTCAGGATCAATACTTGGTCCACATACTCCTGTTGAGCAACACATAGCTGGATCAAAAATTATCATTTTTTTCATAACATCTATCTCCTTTTTATTTGCACTGGCATTTAGCCTTGTCTTTGCAGATACAATCATCTGTATCAGTTATTAGGTTCATAATAAATAGCATCAATTTATTACAATTCTTATTATTTAAAGAATAATGATTCCATTGGCCTTCCTTACGGCTATTAATTAGACCGCAATCTATCAGCACTTTCATATGATGAGAAAGTGTTGGCTGGGTAAGATCAAAATGTTCAAGTATATCACAAGCACATTTCTCACCACAGGATAAAATATCGATTATTTTTAATCTGTTTGGATCTGAAAGCGCCTTAATTATCTTTGCATTTTCATTGTAATCAAGCTTCAATTTATCACCTCATATATTGATATTCATCTATATACTAATATATATATTATTCATCAACATGTCAATTATACAGTTATAAGAACAACTTCAAAAAATAAATTGATATATATCTATATATAGCATTATTTCATTCAAAGGTTACAAATTAATTTAGGTAGTATTTTAGAAGTTTTCAATGTTATTATGTTTACATATAGATATGTAACCTTGGTGACAAAACTTTCATTTTATACTATTACTAATAAGCAGAACAACCCTTAATCACTTCATCTCTATCATTAAAAATCATAAAGTTCCTATTAGAAAATAGATGTAAGATATCTGTAGTAAATATATATATTGGTTATAAAATATAAGGACTATACTTCCTATAAATAAGAAATATAGTCCTTATATTATTCATATTGGCAATTTATCGTATTCCATACTATTTGTTGAATAAACTCAGCTTCTTTTTTAGGAATATCATAAAGCACCTTGTTATTTACCTTAATTTCATTTGGTAATCCTATAGGGCTTCTTTTTAATATTACACTGTAAAATGCACAAGCCACCAAGTAGGAGCCAGTAGGATTAGCATGTTGTCCATCAATGTCGTATAATTCAAGCTCTGGTTTTGAAGATAGAGCCTTCTGCCAAGCTATGCCAGCTGGACAAAGCAAACCATTGATTTCCTTAGCAAATTCAATGTATGCTTCTGTCATTATCTTTTGATTTTCCGGTTTGGCCTTTTCGGCCCAAGTCATGTAAGCAATAGGAGTTGCTTCAGTTTTACTAATGAATTCATAAATTGCTTTTCCATCTTGAAGTAACGACTCCTTACCACCTTTAAAAGGATGTGCTACTTGCTGCATAACTACAAAATCATAATTACCATAAAGAATATTAAATCTTATTTCTGGCTCATCCTTATGCTCTCCTAAACTTTTTCCTGGATGAGCAATCATCACTGGTTCAATCCTATGACTTGCATCCGATTGCTCTGATAGATACTTAAGCATATAAAGCATATCATTATAATAAGTATGGCTATTGCCAATAAAAAGCACCTTGTAGATATCATTTTTCATGATATTACCTCCAAATCTTATATTCAAACTTTGCTGAAAATGGTTTTTTAACAGCAACTATGACTAATTTAAATCATTGATTCTGTTAAAGTGACGTGTTGAACATAGTCTAATGATGAAATAACCTCACATTAGTAAATGCCATTGCTATATTGTATTTATCACAGGTTTCTATAACATTATCATCTCTTATCGATCCACCAGTTTGTGCAATATAAGCCACCCCGCTTTTTACTGCACGTTCTATATTATCTCCAAAAGGGAAAAATGCATCTGATCCTAAAGCTACATCCTTTAAATTCTGTAGCCATTCTTTCTTCTCTTCTTTAGTTAATACATCAGGCTTCTCTATGAAAATATCCTGCCAGGCCTCATCAGATAATATATCCATATAATCCTCTGAAATATAGATGTCTATGGCATTGTCTCTGTCTGCCCTTTTTATACCAGGTTTAAAAGGAAGATTTAAAACCTTAGGATTTTGTCTTAGAAACCAGATATCTGCCTTATTTCCTGCTAATCTAGTACAATGAATTCTAGATTGTTGCCCTGCGCCAATCCCAATTGCCTGACCATCTTTTACATAACAAACAGAGTTGGATTGAGTGTATTTTAAAGTTATAAGGGCTATAATCAAATCTCTCTTTGCATTGCCTGGCAATAGCTTATTTTGAGTAGGTAGATTTGTTAATAAATCCTCTGATATTTTTACATCATTTCGTTTTTGCTCAAAAGTCACTCCATATACCTCTTTTGTTTCTACTTCATTAGGTATATAGTTTTCATCAATTTGAATAATTAGATAATTACCTTTACGCTTACTTTTTAATATATCTAATGCCACTTTAGAATATGCTGGTGCAATTATACCGTCTGACACTTCACTTGAGAGAAACTTTGCAGTCTGCTCATCACATTCATCAGATAAAGCTACAAAATCTCCATAAGAGGACATTCTATCAGCACCTCTTGCTCTAACATATGCAGTAGCAATATCAGATAACTCTGTTTCCTCAACAAAATAGGCTTTTCTCAATACTTCAGTAAGTTTCACCGCTACACCAACTCCAGCTGGACTAACATGCTTAAAAGAAGCCGCAGCTGCAAGTCCTGTAGCCGCTTTTAATTCCTTTACTAACTGCCAGCCATTCAAGGCATCCAATAGATTGATGTAACCAGCACTTCCATTGATTATTTTTATAGGCAAGTCACCTTCCTTCACAAATATTCTTGCTGGTTTTTGATTAGGGTTACATCCGTACTTTAATTCTAATTCCTTCATTTTTGTCATTACACTCCTTTTCTAATTATTGATTTTTGACTTATATTAGCATTTAAGGCTTCTCAGAATAAATCTCTATGCATTTAATGTTGTACAATAGTAATAGATTTAATAAAGCTAGATTCTTCAGTAACTTTTTTACACATTAGTTTTGCAAATGACTAGGGAAAACTGGCATGCGAATGATAATTCTTTTTTACTACTTTTCTTTAAAAATCGCCCTAAACCCTTAATATTACTAGTTTTTCCTAATATAAACTAATACTATTGTATACAGTAAAAAAAGCCCACTATCCGGACTTTTTGCCCAGACGGTCGGCTTTTATTGTTATACTTCATGTGGTTTATTCCACTTCCGTCAGTCGTATAACCTATATGTAAAAAATATCATTATATTGTAAAAATGTCAATTTATTTTTGTTGATCAATAACCTGAATTTTATAGCAAAACAAATCATTCTAAACTTTCTAAGAACTCTGTTACCTCTTTACTATTCCCTCTAAATATTATATTTCTATTAGTTTTGTCTAAAGAGTGCTTATACATAGGATCATAATAATTATTTAAGAATAGTTCTATCCAATTTCTATGTCTATCAAATCTGTTAGTACTTATTTGATCTTTATAGGCAGCTTTTAGTTCTTCTATTAACAGCTTCATCCTGTCACCGCCAATTTTAGATTGAACTCTCTCCATACTAGCTAACATATCATTTAACCAATTTTCTAAAGCTAAAGACTTATCTTTCAATACATCAAAGTGATTTCTTTGTCCCTTTACCACATATTCCTCTAATATATTTTCCACTCTCTCTTCCAAGGTACAATCTAGAAAAACAACATCTCCACCTTGAAAGTGGTTATAAAAATCCTTTGGTATAAAGCTTTTACCAATATTCTTACTTTCATCCTCTAGAATCATATATTTATAATTTCTAGCCTCATGCTTGATTACGCCATAAGCTAAATTATTTTCAAAGTTTATTTGTGTAGGCTGTGGTGTAATAAAATGCCCAAAAGTTGAACCTCTATGGTTTGCAAGTCCCTCTAAATCAATTGCATTAGAGAGTTTATTTAATAATATAGTCTTTCCAGAGCCTGTATATCCAGTCAATACTAGAGGCATTGAGTTAATATTTTTAGGATTTAGAGATTCAATAAGATAATTACGAAAAGCCTTGTAACCTCCATCAAGTTTCACCATATCCTGCCCCGTTGCTTCATATATCCAGTTCTGAGCAATAGTTGATCTTGATCCACCTCTAAAACAATAAATCATTGTGTTAGGGTCATTTTTAAGACAATTTACCCATGAATTCACTCTTTCAGCTTTTATATTTCCTGATACAAGCTTATAACCGAGCCTAGTAGCTTCATCATTTCCTTTTTCTTTATAGCAAATTCCTATAATATGTCTCTCTTCATTGGACAGTATAGGCAGATTTATTGAATTTAACATAGCTCCTTTTTCATATTCAATTGGAGCTCTAACATCTATCAGTTTTGTATCATTTAGTACTATACTTTTAAAGTCATTAGTTATGCTTAATTTCTTCAACTGTTGTTACCCTTCTATTAATCTTTCTAAGTTATTCTAACTATTATAAATTATATAATGATATATAACATTTTACAAATTTCTATGAATTCTGCATCTATTATATAGCTATATTAGCAAGTCTTACATTTTAACTACTGAATTTCTGATTTTTCATTTATAATTATGTATATGAAGATAAGTTACTTCTAGCTTAAGGTTTAATTTAAAATAGATCTTTTTATAGAGTTCCAACTTTAACTGTTAAGTTTTCGTAATGGCACTCTATATATACCAATGTAAAACTGAATTTTGAACTCTTCTCTTTATAATTTATAGAAGCTTTGAAAGTAGTTTTTCAATTAAGATTTGTAATTTTTAATGGTATATATAACTTTATCTTGATTATTGACAATTATCATAACTTTAATCAGTGGTATTTTCATATAAAAAAATGGAGGACAATAAAATGAAAGATAATATTAAACTAACTTCTTTAACTAAAACTTCAGGTTGTGCAGCTAAGATAGGTCCTGGTGTTTTGGATAATGTTCTTAAAAATTTACCCAAATTCGAAGATTCTAACCTATTAGTAGGCTTTGATAAAAAAGATGATGCGCTTGTTTATAAGGTATCGGAGGATAAGGTAGTAATACAAACTGTGGATTTTTTCCCACCTATGGTTGATGATCCTTATACCTTCGGACAGATAGCCGCTGCAAATGCATTAAGTGATATATATGCCATGGGCGGCAATCCAGCTATAGCTATGAATTTATTATGCTTTCCTTCTTGCCTTGATGCATCAATAATGCACGACATATTAGCTGGAGGCTATAATAAAGTACAAGAAGCTGGAGCAATTATTGCTGGAGGACATACCATTGCAGATCCTACACCTAAGTACGGCCTTTGTGTTACTGGATTCGCAAATCCTAATGATATCATAACTAATAGTGGTGCCAAAACCGGTGATGTACTTGTATTAACAAAACCACTTGGTATAGGGATTTTAAATACGGCAGCTAAAGCAGAGCTATTAAGTAATGAAGAAATAAAACAATTAACTAATACAATGATTGAACTAAACAAATACGCAAAGGAAGCTTTTGCTAGTTTAAAAGTAAATGCCTGCACCGATATTACTGGCTTCAGCTTAATAGGTCATGGTTATGAAATGGCCAGTGGAAGCAACAAAACCATTGAAATCTTTAGCGATAAAGTACCTATACTACCAAAGGCTTTAGAATATGCTAAGATGGGTATAATCCCAGAAGGAATGTATAATAACCAGGATTATTTAAAAGATAGCTTTAAACCATTATCCAATATTTCCCAAGAAATACACGACGTCCTTCTTGACCCTCAAACATCTGGCGGACTATTACTATCTATGCCAGAAAAGGAGGCTAAAGAATATTTGTCTAGAATGGAATGTTATACTCCATGGGCTAGAATCATTGGTCAGGTAAGTGATAAAAAGGATTATTCTATTATAATAAGATAGTTAATGCATATTTCATTAGAGACTTTAAATTATTGAAAAGTCTATATACTATTTCAGTATGTGAAATAAAGACCAAAGAGTTCCTAAATCCAACTTAATCTATGCTTGCTAGAAAATCATGCACCTATGAGTTTTATGCATGTGTAAATTGATAGTTGGGCTAGGAACTCTATATTATTTTTCTAATCAATAAGGCTTTATAAAAACTTAAGGCTGAAAATAAGACTAAAGATCATACTATAGTACTTATTTTCAGCCTTACTCCATTATAAAGTTATCACCTTGCTTGCAGACTTCATGTATTCAACAATTGCATACATATTACTTACTTGCCCCACAGACACCTTTTCTTTCAAACCATAGAAATCAAGGCAAGCTCCACAAATCAATAAGTCAACACCAGCTTCTTCTAACTTCTTCAAGTGTTCTGCCGCTTGATCATTTAATGTTGGAACCTTTACTCCATCGTTCATAAACAGTATGGCCTTTGGATAGTCCTCTGACTCCGATACCGTATAAAAGAACATCTTCATCAAGGATTGGCCAAGCTCTTCATCTCCAACACCAATTGTGCTTTTATTTACAAACACGCACCAATCTCCAAGAGGCTTTCTGTTCTCTACTTTATTAATTACCTCTTGGCAGTCTTCACATCCATTGGAAAATCTAACATTAAAATCACCATTAGCTTCTTCTATACTCACCTGAAAACCTTGACTATTAGCAAATTTCCTTAGGTTTTCCACCGCAATCTTATTGTCAACTTGAACTGTAAAGAACTTTCCACCCTGTTCAATTTCTTTCTTCGCCATTATAACAGGCATCGGACAGTTTTTTCCTCTTGCATCTATGTTTTTACTCATCCTATTCACCTTTCAGGAAATATTATATTCCTATTAATTATACACTATATCATCTACTTAATTAAACCACCGAAGCTCTAATTTAACTCTTCATATGTACATTTTAAGAATACTCTAGGTTTTCATTGCCAAAACTCAAAGAGAATCTGGCAGCTAACACCTACATGACTGTTGTAGTATTATTTTTAACTCCATATGTCTATGTATTAAATAATTGTTGTTAAAAATAATGATAAATTTAGTAGCTTGAAAATATTGATTTTTCCTAATTGAGGAAAGCCTAGTAGTAATTATTCTAACTCTATAGATCTATGTGTTAAATAAATGTTGGTGAATATATTTTGTGGCTTCTTAACAAATATTGTAAGCATAAAAAAGTAAGTCTATGTTAAAGAATAGTGTTTATAAATAACCATTTTTTAAGGGAACTCATTTTGAATTCTCTTTTGACCATACTCTAAAGTACATTACTGATTATTTACTATAAATAATTTCAATGTCTCCATCAACAAATCCTATGCCTATCGCTGATACATCTTTAAGGATATTGCCATTTTTACCTTCATCAAGATATCTATTTACCATACTTGTAATGTAATCCAAACCTTTTTCCCAAGGCTTAATGTCTTCTGTTCTTCGAATATAGCAAATATCTTCACCGGTTGTAAAATAATCAGTACAAGTCCAATCAGAATCAGCTTCATCAAACTCGTCAGAACCAATTAACTGAATATCATAAGTTTCTTCTGCTCCTTCATATAAATTGAAGTTAAAAGCAATAATCCCCTTAGGCAACTTCTGTTCTAAAGTCTTATTTAACCAATCAGAAAAAAGTTTAAAATTATCTATTTGTTCATTTGTAACACTCATTTTTTTACCTCCGATTATTAACAATTCTTGTATATTATTAGCATTATATTTAGTATACAGAGTAATATTTAAAATATCAATTTTTCAACATGCCTATACATAAATTGCATTGCTTGCTCTAACTTCCAACACGCTACCGTTTTTTTCAGCACCTATGAAGGTTTTAATTGCGTCTAACATTTTATGCCTCCACTAAAATGATAAGATATGCTTATTTCAACTTCTTTAGCATATTTTTTATGGAATAACCATTTATCATATACTTAGTATATTGTATCAATCGTTTAACATCTTTCTTCCAATTGTGCTCTGGACAAAATATAATATCAGTAAAAGTTTTTCGGAAAGTTTTACTGATGCATCTTTTTTCTCTGAATGTATGTGAAGAAATTCTAGCAGATAAATTTTTTTTATTTTTTGTTTGTCCTAAATATCTCCACCAAGGCCTTAATATTACTAGTTTTAGCTAAGAAAAAATTTTATCTTGTCTATATAGTAAAAAAAGGCGCTGACAAACATTTTGTTCATCAACACCTTCTAGCTTTAATGTCTTGTATTATTTAAGACCTTTCCATGTCCAGTTGGCTATTTCTGGAAGATCTATTCCGTTTGCATGTACAAACTTAGTATGAGTGTCTAACTTTTCGTTCATTTCTTGTATAATGTAAGCTCCCTTGTTACCTAATTGTGGTAAGTGGTAGATTGCATCCTTAACAAGGTTGAAACGATCTAATTGATTCATAACACGCATATCGAAGCCAGTTGTGATTTCACCCTTATCTCTGTAACCATGAACAGAAACATTGTGGTTAGCACGTTTGAAGAATAAAGTATCAACTAAGTTTTCATAACCGTGGAAACCGAATATTATTGGCTTATCTTTTGTAAAGATCATATCGAACTCTGCATCAGATATACCATGTTCATAAGTTTCTGGAGATTGTAACTTTAATAAGTCAACTATATTTACAAATCTTATCTTTAATTCTGGAAGATAATCATGTAATAATTGAACAGCAGCTAAACCTTCAAGAGTTGGAGTATCACCAGCTGTTGCAAATATGATATCAGGTTCTTGACCCTTGTCAGTACTTGCCCATTCTACTATTCCTAAACCGTTGTTAACTAGATATTCAGCTTCATCAATAGTGAACCATTGTTGTCTTGGGTGCTTTGAAGCTGTTAATATATTAACTTGGTTAGTGCTTCTTAATGATTTATCAAATGCTACAAGTAATGAGTTAGCATCTGCTGGTAAATATTCATGGATTAATCCAGAGTTCTTGTCAGCTAAGTGTCCTAACATACCTGGGTCTTGGTGAGTATAACCATTATGGTCTTGTTGCCAGATATGAGAAGTCATTATTAAGTTTAATGATGCTATCTTAGTTCTCCATGAAATTTCTTCACATTGGTTTAACCATTTAAAGTGTTGTGTAACCATTGAATCTACAACACGTAGGAATGACTCATAGCTGTGGATGAAACCGTGACGACCAGTTAATAAGTAAGCTTCTAAAGCACCTTCAGCTATATGCTCACTTAACATTGAATCCAATACACGTCCATCTGGAGCTAAGAATTCATCATAAGGTTCGTTGATTTCTCCAACCCATTGACGGCTTGTTTCTTCAAACATTGCATATAAACGGTTTGAAGCAGCTTCGTCTGGACTGAATACTCTGAAATTACGTTCCTTTTTGTTTAATTTCATTACGTCACGTACATAGTTACCTAAAACTAGCATATCTTGTGCAACGTTCTTACCTTTTTCTGAGTTGTCTATAGCATACTCACGGTAGTTTGGTAAACGTAAATCTTTCATTATGTTTCCGCCGTTTGCAGCAGGGTTGCAAGCCATACGTCTGTTACCCTTAGGCATAATTTCAGCTATTTCATCAACTAACTTACCATCTTCAGTGAATAATTCTTCTGGACGGTAGCTGTTCATCCAAGCAGCAAAATCATCTGCATATTCCATATGCTTTCTATCGAAAGGAATTGGAACTTGGTGAGCACAGAATGAACCTTCGATTGGGCTTCCGTTTAATTCCTTAGGGCCTGTCCATCCTTTAGGTGTTCTGTTAAGTATAACTGGCCACTTAGGTCTAGACATATCATTGTTTTCTATTGCATTTTTCTTTATAGTTAAGATCTTTTCTATAGCTTCATCCATCTTTTCAGCCATTATACGGTGAGTTAATTCAGGATCAGTACCTTCAACAAATATTGGATCCCATCCTAAGCCTTCGAAATACTTTTGTAATTCTTCATCAGTCATTTTTGCCATTATTGTAGGGTTACTGATCTTGAATCCGTTTAAATATAGTATTGGTAAAACAACACCATCTGTTGCAGGGTTTATAAATTTGTTTAATTGCCATGATGCAGCTAATGGACCTGTTTCAGCTTCACCATCACCAACTACTACTGCAGCTATTAGATCAGGGTTATCTAATATAGCACCATATCCATGAACTAATGAATAACCTAGTTCTCCACCTTCATGTATTGAACCTGGAGCTTGAGGAGTTGCATGTGAACCAATTCCACCTGAGAAGGAGAATTGCTTGTACAATTTTGATAATCCTGGTATGTCTTGAGTTATTTCAGGATATATGTCGCTATAGCTTCCATCTAAGTAAGAGTTAGAAACCATAACTTGTCCACCGTGACCTGGACCTGATATGTATAACATATTTAAATCATATTTATTAATAACACGGTTTAAGTGCGCATAAATAAAGTTTTGTCCAGCAATTGTACCCCAGTGACCAAAAACAGCATTTTTAACATGTTCTGGCTTTAGTGGTTCCTTTAGTAAAGGATTGCCCATTAGATACAATTGACCAACTGATATAAAATTAGCAGCTCTCCAATATGCATCTACCTTTTTAAGATAACTCTCAGAAGAATAATCAAAGTCTTTCATTCTATATAATCTCCTTTATATATATTTTTTCACTTAGCAAGTTTATTTAATTGCTGCATGAAATTATTAGCTAATTTAAATGTCGATGATAATCAATTAAATGTACGTACAATATATAATATACTAAGTCTTAAAAGCTAGTAATTACCATCGACAATATTCTAAAATAAATAAATTCATTGGTTTGAATTCATTTTAGAAGCATATTTAAATAATGTAATTTCCTTTTTATGATGTTGAGTTTGCTACATGTAGGTACAATGTCTTTGTATTTCACTCAAATCATCAATAAAAGCAGTACAACTCTTGTTCATTATTTAACAATATTATAATAAAGCTTTTTAGCATAAATTTCAATAGATTTTACTAACTTTTTTATATAAATACAAATCTTTTTAGTTTTTTCTAAAATAAATCAATAATAATGGAACTGTTTACAAAGGTCAATTACATATTTTTCTAATTACAGTTTAACCCATTTGTTACAACTTTAACAATACTCTTATGAAAAAAGCTCACAAATATTCAGTACAATTATAATTAATGTACGTACATATATTATTGTTCAACTACCTAACTTTCTAGAATGTTTCTATATTATACTTAATCAACACTTATTCCTAAATCGCAATTTTAGAAATTTCTATTATCTATAAACTAATAGTTGCTTTACATAAAAGCCATCCAGAAAAGACGTATACGCAAAAAAATCACTAAAGGAAGCTTTAGTGATTTTTTTATTAAGATCTTTAAGAAATCTTCTTTTGGTCTTTATAACTATAATTTTAAAAACCTCTTATATAATATTTATTAAGCTTATACTATATCTAGTTTCCGCTCCTTTTTATATTTTATTAACGTCAACACTATTCCTATTAAGGTTATTATACCAATAAAGCTAGGTACTAAAAGCTTAGCCTGGAGTATATTTCCGACTCCAAAATTTTCGATTATATCGTTAGTAACGATTTTACCTAAAGCTAAAACTAACAATACAGAACATCCTATAAGAGTTATATATCTATTTGCTTTCCTAGATATATAACAAATAAACATGGTTATAGCAAAAGCTACTATATAAGTAATTATAATGGTACATATAATAAATTGTAATAAGTTTAAATCAAACCAATTGGGATAAGGATTCATAAAAGAATTTATACTTGAATGAAAAAACAGCTTTATTTTATTATCTCTAGAAAAGAATAATTCTAATAGCCCTCCAAGTTCTATAGTTGTAATTATAGTAGTAGCTATAATGGATGTTAGCAGTTTGTCTTTATACACACTTCTTCCTCTTTTTGTAGTATATTGAAGCACTTCTACATTCCTCATCTTATCTTTGGTGAATATAGGGGCTAGCATAAATACAATTGAGACAATAATAAGCAAATTGCTGTAGCATATAAAATCATTATATCTATAATAAATACTAGCTGGCAGTATATCATTATAGTACTTTTTTGCTTTAACCTCAGCCACTCGATTATTTCGAAGTTCACTACCATAAGATCCTTTAAATTCATTTTTATTTTCTAATTTATCTATAAAAAAATCTATTCCTTCTATTTCATCAAACAAATATTCCTTGTCTTTAAAGTAAGCATTATCTACTAACTTTGACAGCTTTTCATTTGTCCAGTTTTTCCTATCTGATCTAAATTCAATTAATTTTTCATAACTAGTGATCCCCAAGCTCTTGGTTTCCATATCTTCATTAAGGCATTTATCAATCTCTAGCTTTATAGGTTCTCTTAAATTTTTAAGGTATGACAAATCCTTTTCTTCAAGATTGTAGCCCCTCTCTTTTATTAGCCTTGCAGCAGTTGTAGCGTATATATCATTAATAGGTGTAGTTCGAGATCCTATAAAAAAATTGTACATAACAAAAAGGATTAGGCTCAGTATTAGTATACTCTTTATATTTAAAACTTTTTTTAGCTCGTTTATAATAATCCTCATAATATTCTCCTAACTAATGCTTGTTCTTCTAAATCTTTTTATGCTATACCACATAGCAACTGCCATAAGCACTGCCCATACTACTACAGTAATAAGTTCATAGTATTTAAAACAAGTTAAGGCCTCACTTTGTATAAATCTATATCTAAAATTGAAAATTAGACTAGATGGATTAAAGGCAGAGTAGATTTTTAACACACTGCTGCCACTTATTAAGTGAGGCATGAAAAAACCTAAGGAATTCAATATAGCGAATAGTGCAGACCCAACGTAGCTGTTTTTTATTAATATCCCTATGACAAAGGCCATAGCTGTGAAGATTAAAAGGCAGGAGTAAGTTAACAAAATCATCAATATCAAATACTGCTTAACTGTTAAACGGAACCAACTTATATAAGGGATGAATTTTTCCCAATTAAACAGACTATTTATAGATACATTCCACATTCTGCTATAATCATATAGATAGAAAAAAGTTAATAGTACAATCCCTAAAAGCACAGTACTCAAAATTAATACTACAGAAACAACTACTTTTAACTTGTCATTGATCAATCTTCTGCCTCTTTTGGAGCTATAGATTAGAAGACTAGTCCCACTATCAAATTCGTAATTTACTAGTGAAGGAACTAATAATCCTATAAGTACCATCATTTGAAGGATAATGGTTCTTAATATATCCTTATATAAAAATTCATGCATTATAAACTTACTACTATCAAAAAATAATTGCATATACTCCTTATTTTCTTTAACTTCAGAGAATCTATCATTGAATTTAGCAAAATTCTGTCTCGCTAGCTTTTCGGCGCTTCCTGATAACTTAGTCCCTTTTATTAAAGAATCAGCCATTGCAGATATGCTTAGCTCATCATATCTTTTTATAAGAGCCGGTATCTCTGTATAGTAATTTTCTATAGAAGCTGTATCTTTAATTATCTTAACTTGATCATAACTGTACTTCTCTTTAAGATAATAATTACCAACTTCGTCAATATACTCTGAAACGGATTTATAGCTTTTACCTTCCTTTGTTTCTATTATGTTCATAGCTTCCTTTAAGTTTTTGTTATAATAGACCTTAAACTTCTCCATCATTTCGTCATTAATGTTATATCCAACATTGTCTACAATTTTGTTTATAACACTTAGATCCTCTCTATCCCTATTTCCGTTAAAAACCATAAGTAAGTCAAAAACTAAAAACAATGTAAAAAGTACTACTACAATAGGAGAAGTATTTATCTTCTTAAATTCATATTTAAGTATTTCCCTACTAACTGTCATCTATATCCCCTCTCTATATTCATATAAGAATACATCCTCAAGATTAGGGCTTACCGACTTCCAAGCTTCATTCTTCTCAGCTTCTCCTATAAATCTAAGCTTCATCTTTCCATTTTCCTGCTTTTCTGACAGGGAAATATGTTTCTTTCTAAAATCTTTAGCCTCTGTAAAGTCTATCTCTGTTTCATATATCTTTCCTTCAAGAGTTTTACAGATATTTTCTACTGTATCCTTGTATAATACTTTCTTATCCTTCAACATAATAATCTCATTTGCGATAAATTCAATATCACTAACAATGTGAGTAGAAATTATTACTATCCTATCCCTGCTTAAATCTGCTAATATGTTTCTAAATCTTACCCTTTCCTTCGGATCTAGCCCTGCTGTTGGTTCATCCAGGATGAGAACCTTGGGATCGTTTAGTAACGCCTGAGCTATCCCAACCCTTTGGATCATACCTCCAGAAAATTTTCTCATCTTTTTATTAGCCACTTCTGATAATGCTACCAATGATAGTAGCCTATCAATAGTACTTACAGCTTCCTTTTTTTCTATTCCCTTTAACGCAGCTAAGTATAATAGGAATTGCTTAGGTGAATAGTTTTTATAAAACCCAAAATCTTGCGGTAAATAACCTAATATATCTCTATAATCTTCATCTAAAGCAACTATATCAGTACCATCATAAAGAATTTCCCCATTTGTTGGGAAAATAAGTGTAGTGATTAGCTTTATTAATGTAGTTTTACCTGATCCATTAGGTGCTAACAACCCATAAATTCCATTATCAAACTCTAAGTCTATATTTTCTAAAACAGAATAATCATTATAACTTTTACTTACATTATTAACTATTAACATCTCTAAATCTCTCCCTTTTTCACCTTCATTAAATGTCTTAGGCTCTTCATATAGATTGATGCAGCAATAAAGGTGATTATTAAATGTATATACCAAGATATATTATCTAGTGTCTTCATAAACTTACTATCAAATTGAAATCCGGCTACTACAGCCGTAATTAACCACAGTGCCATTAAAATATACTTATAATTGTTACCCTTTAATCTTGTTAAGGTTAATATATATAATGCAGAAAATATAAACAAAGAAGTTATGGATAATAGAATAATTTCTATAGCATTGAAATTTCTTTTTATTAAATACATGAAACTTATAACTACAGTATTTACTAACATTGATGCGATACTAAAAATAAACATTCTTATAGCTGTAAGGTTATAGAAATTATACTTACAAGTTGCCTGTAGCTCATAAACCCTATTAATCTTACTGCTTATAAAACCATAGGAACAAATAGCGAAGTATATAATAGGTGCCGTGCCAATAGTAAAAGCCTTTAATCTATAAATGAAGTTTAAATTAGTACTACTAATACTACTAAGCTGTAAGCCGAAGAACCCACATGCAAGAACTAAGAGTATTGTGATAAATGCAAGCTCGCTCTTGTCATTAAATATATATCTAATACCTAATTCTTTTCTGACAGAATTTAAGTAACTAAAAAATCCTTGTTTTCCCTTTAATCCTTTATCTAAAATAACATCAATATCCATTTGTACTTCATTAAGATAACCTTCTGTACTGTCCATAGTTTCTTTAATAATCTTTTCTTTGTTATCACTCATTAGTTCTCACCTCCTCAAGTTTTTCCCTAACTTTATTTATTAAGCTGTAGTATTTAGTTTTTACTGTAGACTCATTAAGGTTTAGTACCTTTCCGATTTCCTTAAAGGTCATTTCAGCAAAAAGCTTCATTCTAAAAATCTGCTGAGAGTTGGCATCAAAGTCATTGACTACACTCATAACTTCCTTTATACTTTCGCCTTGTATAAAATCATCCTCTATATTCTCATAAGCACCAAATTCCACATTTTCAATTGGTTGATAGTTTGTCCATTGTTTATAGCTTTTTGATCTATAATAATCAATTATTTTATTACTAGATATTTTATAAAGCCAAGTCCTAAAAGAGCATCTTTTCTCCTCATAATTATCTATAGATCTAACCATGCTAATAAAAATTTCTTGTGTTATATCTGCCGCTGATTCTCTACAGTATATTTGTTTAAAGACGTAGCCATAAATTTCTTTATAATAAGCTTGAATAAGCAAATTAGCTGATTCTCTGTGACCTTTTTTCTGAATATTTTTTATAAGTTTTAATTC
This sequence comes from Clostridium manihotivorum, assembly GCF_004015185.1. Taxonomy (GTDB): domain Bacteria; phylum Bacillota; class Clostridia; order Clostridiales; family Clostridiaceae; genus Clostridium_AR; species Clostridium_AR manihotivorum. The sequence continues at coordinate 3,493,716 of NZ_CP025746.1, forward strand.
ATGGTCTATCATCTTTTCCTCCTAACATAAAACTCCCTTGTACCGGTACATAATAGTATTCGTAATAAAACAAAAAATAGTTTTAAAACTTTTATTTTTTATTTTTACGAATTATTCTTATATCATTATATTCTAATTTTTAAAAATGAAAAGAAGCAGCCTACTATAAGACCACTTCTTGATTTACTGCAATTATATATATTCTTTTACTTCTTCTTCTTTATTAAGAACTCTAAGCACTCCTTGAGCAAGTGCAAGCATCTCATCTTCTCCTGGATAAACAATAACAGGTGCTATATAGCTTACTTTTTCCTTAATCAAATTTACCATTGGCTTTCCGTAAGCCATTCCTCCAGTGAGAATAATAGCGTCAACCTTTCCATTAAGTACTGTGGCTGCTGCTCCAATTTCCTTTGCTACTTGATAGCCCATTGCATCATGGATTAGCTTAGCTTTTTCATCTCCTTGTAAGGCAGCTTCTTCCACTGCTCTTGCATCGTTAGTATTAAGATAAGCTACAAATCCACCTTTACCTGTTATCTTTTTCAATATTTCATCAAGTGTATATTTGCCACTATAACATAATCTAGCCAAATCTCCTGCAGGAACTCCTCCACTTCTTTCTGGTGAAAAAGGTCCATCTCCATCTAATGCATTGTTTACATCAACTATCTTTCCATTTTCATGTACACCTACTGAAACTCCTCCACCCATATGAGCTACTATAATGTTTAGCTCTTCATATTTCTTAGAGTTTTCTTTAGCATATCTTTTGGCCACTGCCTTTTGATTTAACGCATGAAAGATACTTTTTCTTGGAAGCTCAGGGTTTCCAGATATTCTAGCTAAGTCTTGCATTTCATCAACAACAACAGGATCCACAATAAATGCAGCTTTTCCTATTGAAGCAGCTATCTCCTTTGCAATTATGGCACCTAAATTAGATGCGTGTTCACCATTTACTCCCTCTTTCAGGTCTTGTAGCATTTTATCATTTACTGTGTAAGTACCACTAGGTATCGGCTTTAAGAGTCCACCTCTTCCCACAATGGCATCCAATTCTTTTACGTCCACATTGTTATTTTTAAGAGTATTTAATATAACCTCTGTCCTGAAGCCTTGCTGCTCTAGTATATTTTTAAATTTACCTATTTCTTCTGATGGATGCCTTAAAGTCTCTCCTAATATCTCTTTTTCATCTTCAAATACTGATATTTTTGTTGATGTTGAACCTGGGTTTATTATTAATAATTTATAAGCCATAATATTCCTCCGTTAATCTTATTACCTTATATTATTAAATTTTTCCTACAATAGATTTTTTTATACCATAAAAATTACTATTGTTATAGCCATACTACTTCAAAATAAAACTTATCAAAATAAAGCTTTGCAGATTCATCGAAAGCTTTACTTTGAACTGGTATATCTATAGACAAGCAAACTATTTTTTTATAACTCCATAAGATAATTCTGCGAACAATAATTAAGAACTCTGAAGAAAATAAGACGAACCCCATAATTACTGATATATTCTTCAGTAGTTATGGGGTTCGTCTATAGACATACTGCTTCATATTAAAATTTATATTTTCAAATTCTCCCCTAATAATCTAGAGTAGTCTTGAAAATAAATTATGGATTGAAGCGGTATATCCTTATATAAGTATTCTTTACGAAAACTAAATTAATAGATGAAGTTAGATACCTATAGTATTCTTACGAAAAGATAATATATAAAGTTTTTAGTTACAAGCTATGTTTAAGACTATTGATTAAATTAAGTGGTTATATAACTTCTAGTTTATGTATCCTCTCTATATTCTAAGATATCACCAGGTTGGCAGTCCAAAGCCTTACAAATTGCCTCTAAAGTAGAGAATCTAATAGCCTTTGCCTTTCCATTCTTTAGTATAGAGAGATTTGCCATAGTAATGCCTACCTTCCCTGTAAGTTCTGTTACACTCATTTTCCTCTTAGCCAGCATCACATCAATATTAATTATAATTGCCATCTTATCACCTCAGACTGTTAGATCATTTTCTGTCTTTATGTCTATTGCCTCTTTTAAAAGTCTTTGAAGTACAGCAGCAAACACTGAAACTACAATTGATACAAATATAAATATTAGCGGGAATGCTAATAAACCAGGTGCATCGTCTCTATCTGCTATAGGATATATAAAAGGGGCAATTACAGCATATATACCACTGATTGTTAATGCACTATATTTTATATTCTTCAAAGCATTTACAGATAATTCGGAGAAAGCTTTATTCTTATCTATAAAGCTTAATAGCCTTAAAGCCTGAAAAAGTGCATAGTAAAATGGTATCGCCGTAGCATACACTCCGATTATTATACCATGAGGAAGATAGTTTATAAATCCAGGCAACCAAAATATGCATAGTGCAAGCACTGGAATTCCAATTAAAATAACCGCTATCTTTAAAAGAATTGTCGAATATCGTTTCATAAAAGGCACCTCTCTTTAAGTTATAAATATAATATAACACAACTTTTATTGTTTATCAATAAAGGTTTATTGTATTACTTTACAATAGGGTTTCAGCTTCAACTATTGAGTGATTAAGTGGTTAATTGAAAGACGAGAGGCCATTTTTTAAATTGAAAAGCAATATTTGAAAATTACAATTTAATTTTTATTAACAAAATTTCACTTTCCTATTTTAAACCCAGATTTTTTCAAGCGAAAGGGAGTTTTTGTAAAGCTAAGTGTAACATGGAATGCCACATTGTAAGTTAAAAATATTTACTGGATAATTAGAGATATATTGATTATCTATATATTCCAAAACTTCCTCTCCTACGACATATCACCTTAAGAAGTCATATATGGCTATCTTACCCAAATAAGTCTAAATTTCTACTATGCTCTATGTTTGAAGGTGCTTTTATTTGAGTCTATACTTAATAATGGTTTATTTTACACACTGTATATAAGTACTAAGACAGTAATTACTTAACTGAAAGCTGGTGAAAATAGATATGAAATTGAATTTTTTACATCAAAACACTGAAGAAAGACGTGATTTAATCCTAAATGGATCAATACTTTCAACGCTTTTCTTACTTTCAGTCCCTACACTGATGATGGGACTAGTTCAATCAATAATCCCAGTAATGGACGGGATTTTCATTAATAATATAGTTGGAACTATAGGTGCTAGCGCTATTACCTATTCTGGCCCTATTATAAATATGGCTATAGCTCTTTCTCAAGGTCTTAGCGTTGCTGCAATTGCTATAATTGGACAAATGAATGGTAGAGGAAATTATAAGAAGGCAAAATATGTTTCAACTCAGGTTGTGGTTTTTGCTTTTATCATAGGGCTAATAATGGCACCAGTACTTTACTTCATAGCTTTTCCTATATCTAGTAGAGTTGACCCACAAATATCTCATGACGTTTTTTTGTATCTTTCTTTAAATTCTTTAGTATTGCCTTTTTTATTTCTTGAAGCAATATATAACTCTATAAAAAACGCCAACGGAAAGCCTGAAGCTACCTTTATAAGAATGATGCTGATGCTGATTTTAAAGCTTATATTTAATGTATTGTTTATTGCTGTTTTTCATTTTGGTCTTATAGGAGCAGTTATGTCCTCCTTTGCTGCAAATCTGCTTATCTGCATTTGGATGTTTTATGAATTGTTTATTAAAGAAGGAGATGACAAGCTTATAATAAAGGGCTTCAAGTTTGATTTTAAGGTTTTATTTAAACTAATCAAGCTAGGAATCCCCTCAATGCTATCAAGCTTAATGCTTAGTTTAGGATTTTTCCTCATAAACAATGAGATTGAAAAATATGGTGCCATCGTTCTTACAGGACAAGGGATAGCCGGAAACATAACCTCAGTATGTTTCATCCTCCCATCAGCCTTTGGTTCTTCCATAACCACTATGGTAAGTATGAACGTAGGCGCTGGACAAAGTGAAAAGGCAAGAAAATCCTGTTTTCAAGGCTGCATAGTTAGTGCTATTACGGCAGCACTTTTGATAGCTATAGTTGTACCATTATCCCCATATCTAACAGTTTTATTTACTAATAATTCTGAGGTACTTCAGATAGCAAACAAATCTCTGCATATTTACACTTATTCTGTAATAGGTTTTGGAATATGCATGGTTCAACAAGGGGCCTTTATAGGACTAGGACGTACAGGAATCCCATTAATAATGAGCTTTCTTAGGATTTGGCTTTTAAGATATGTATTTATTTTAGCTACAGAGCACGTACTTGGATTTTACTCAGTTTTCTGGGGCAATTTATTCTCCAACTACATGGCGGCTATTATTACCACTATTTTAATCTTGAGAATAAAGTGGGTGTCTTCAATAGCTAAAAAGGAAAATGATGTTGACAACTCAAATAAAAAACTTGCTTCTAGAACAAGCTAAAATTATACTCTTCATAAAGTATTAAAATTATAGCTATGTTAAAGTACCGTTATAAAATTGAATGGTCAGTCATCCGATGCTTTGATTATTATCAATCATGTAAAACAGCTAATATTATTACTATTATATAAATAAAAGCTGTGCATAGTAAGGTCATTTAATGAACTTACTACGCATAGCTTTTACTATTCTTTAGGAAAGATCCAATACTAATTTTTTTCTGCTCACTCTAAATTACTGTTCTAAGTCTTTGAAGTTACTAGGTTCAACTAGTGAAGATTACACCTTAATAGATAGTTAAAACAGACTTTCACGCTTATAATCTGTGCATTCTGAACCTAATCTATCAAATAATTCCATTACATTTAACTTCTTGTCAATAATAGCTTTCAATTCTGCATCCGTCACCCCTATAAGCTCAACAAACTGTAACTTTCCATTTGGAGTATTGATTTCTCCAAGCTTATCTAGATGTGTAATAAAACCTGTAATTAACGACTGCCCCTTAGGGTCCATGCCAGAAGTCTGCCCTGTATAGATATACTCATCTGGTTGAAATATCTCTCCTTCATTATAGGTTAATCTTGCTATAGCTTGAAGAATTCCACACATTCCTCGAATTGCTGCTTCTTCATCCTCTAATCCTCCCTTCTTTAACTTCACTGTTAATTCAAAGCCGTAACCACTATATTCTTTATTTTTAAACTCTTTCTCATAAAGTTCTGATAGACCATATGTAACGAAGTGATAATAGTCCCCTCCATCGTAAATACTGATTCCATCTAGAGGGTCATTACCTCCAAGCCTCCAAGAAATAAGTGTTCCATAATGTTTAGGATCAGTCTGTCCTGGATAGAGCTTCAAGCACTCAGCTTCAATAGCTTTCCAGCCATCCATCACAACCTCTTCAGCTTTAGGCTCCTCTTTTTCTATTTTCTTCTTGAACTTATCGAATATTCCCATACTTGTTCCTTTCAAATAATAATTTGTATAGATGTACAATTCATGTAAAAACAATTCTTTGTATCCAATATACATATATTTAGCTCTATATTGGTATGTATTAAATAATTGTTGTTTTAACTTTTTATATTTAAATATTTACTACACAGCAATATCCCTTCATCAAGTACATTTTTCCTTGTTAAAACTATGAAGAAAATAGCCACACACATTTTTTAAATACATTGCTGCATACTAAATAACATTAATCAGGCTCACATTAGATGAGTTTCTATTATTGACAAGGATAGTCTTTTTAGATCATATATTGAAAACATCAACATTCCATACATAAACTTAAAAATTCCTATTTTAAATATTCTATAAGCTTACACATTTTCCTTTTATATAAAATGAAAAAAGTATGCTGAAAATTAAAATCAGCATACTTTTTAATCATACCTCTCCAGCAGTTCTATTATTTTTTTGCAAAGCTCAGCGTCGTTTCTTAGTTTTTCTTCATAAAAAGGAATCTTGTTTTTTCTAAGTACCTCACAGGCTTTTTTATATAATACAACATTAGCAATATCTATTACTTTGTCCATACTTATCACCTTGGTATATTATTAATATATACTATGATGATTTTGTATAGCAGTTACTATAGGGTTCATATATCGAAACTTAATTTATACTTGTTCGAAAATCGCGGTTTCTGGGGATTTTCGGGCACGTATAAATTAATAGTTGAGCTAGGAACCCTATATAGAGTTCCATTACGAAAGCTTAAGTTATGCATGTGCAAAAATCTCGGGTTATTGGGATAATATGATACCCGCTTCCTGGGATCATCAGGCTTATATAAATTAATAGTTGAGTTAGTAACTCTATAAAGACCTGCTTTTTAATCAAATGACTAAACACTTAATTTCTATAGATCCTAGATTCAAACCATCCATCACAATCAATAATTGCATACCTTAGGCCTTTGGTACTTCCCCTACTATAAAATCATTATTTTCTCCTAACTGGCAGTAAAAATATTGCTTGTTATCACTGACATAGTAATTTCCTACTAACTCATCTGCACCTTCTACTGCTAGAGCTAGCTTTGTACCTCCATCCTTTGACGGAATTTCAAGTTCTTTTACTTCCATGGTCATGGCCCTTAGTATGGTAGAGGCGCAAATACCTATGGAATAATCATTGCCAGCTTGTTTAGCTAACGTTTCAGAAGGAGTTTGATTGGTTCGCTCTGAGTTCTCTATTGAATTTTCAATTTTAAATTTACTTAATAGTGAGTATACAGCATAGATTTTATGAAAATTGTCTAAGTTATTATAATCACATAGGTTTTTTACTTTCGCACTAAAATCCCTTACATTCTTTTCGATTTCTAGCATGGTGGCCTTATCCTTCACCATATAGTTAGCTTTCTTATCAAACCGTATATTAAACTCAATAGGTTTCTTTATATCCAAGGCGTCTAATTCGTAAGTCCATTTAAAATCAATATAGCTCTCACTATCGTCTACCACCAATTCTTTCTTTGTAGTTCTTTCCTTGTAACTTGCAGCATTTTCAATAGTTTTTCTTATTTTTCTAGGTTTTAATTCTTTAAAAATGAATACAAAGCAAAGTACTCCTAAAACTATAATTCTGATGTTTATAACTTCAACATACCATTGCAGCACCAGTAGAGCAATGATGAGAATTCTAGCTATTATATTCATTGACTTCTGCCCTTTTGAGTACTTTATTATGGTATATTTGCTTATGTCTATGTCCTTAAATATAAATAAACTTTTTCTTACCACACTACTTAACAAGAAATAAAGCAGCAAGAATATAATTATAAAGGTTACAACGTATATGGTAGGCGGTAAATAATCTGAAGATATATAAAGCAAAAACTTAAAAGGGGGATTGGGATAGTTATTCAAAAGGTATTCTGAAAAACTTTCACAGATATTATACAACACTATATTTAAAGGAATAACATAAAAAAGTATTACTAAAAATAGTGCAATAAATTCTATCATATAGAATCAGCCTCCTTTATATTCATAAAAGGAGTTATGCTACTAAGTTCTACTCCTAAGGTCAGCTTGATGATGGATATGCTGTTAGTGAATATATCCTCTCCATCAATGCTTGAGATCTCATAACCATTTAACTTTTTACTTATTATTTCTTTGGTAGCTTCTTTAAACTCCTTTGTTGCTAAAAACATCTTATGAATCTCCAGGTCCTTCGTATTGTTATATTGAAGCAATTCCTTAGACTTAATTACTCCTTTATCTATCCAGCTAGAAATCTCACTGTTCAAGTCCTCACCGTATTTAAACTTCAAAAATTCAAAGAAATCTATAGATATATAACTATTAGCAACTTCTCTAGTGTATGTTTCTAGTGTTTTCTTAATTGCTTCATTACGAAACTCAGTAAAGTCTGAGAGCTTGGCTGAAAGTCCTAAATAGATACTATTAATATCCTTACTTTGATGCTCATAGAAGCTTCTTCTATCTTCATAATCTAATAAGTTAGTTATAAGGTTAGCTTCATATTCCTCATTATCGTCTGTTATAACTTCAAGATCTTCTCTTAGTCTCTCACAGTTCTCAAGTCCGTCAGCTACTTCCTTAAGCTTTTCGCTAATAAAATCTATTATTAATTTTTGGACCTCTGCTAATTTTCGTTCAATATATTGCTTAACTAAGATACCAGAATTTTTATAAACCTCTTCAATATAAGCTTTAATAAAATCCTTGAACCTTTTAACCTTATAATTGTAATCAAGCCAAGTCAAAGAGGTTATTAATCCTATTAGCAGCACAATATAAATAACCCGAAGCCAAACCTTCATAAAAGGAAATAACAAACTGTAAGAGGAATAAATTAAAAAGGTTATAAGGATAACTATCTTTATTATGAAACCTATCCAATTAGGGTAGTTAAGTACCTTCTTTTTTAAATTTTCATTTAGAAAACTTATATCCTTAGGCTCTTTTGTCCCATGACCTGCTGATTGATTACTGGTAGTTTTCAATAAATCTAGCAAAAAGTTTTGCCCTTGTTTTAACCCATATTTTAAAATTAATTCATTTACCTCTATGTTAATTGAATTTTTAGCCTTGCTCATAATGTTTTTAGAGTTCTCATCTATTCTTCGCTTTATTTCTCCAAGATAGTTTTGTTCAAATACACCTTCCCAGTTCTTCATTATATGAGGATATTCCCAAATGTCTTCTGTTAGATTCACCTTTAACTCCTCATTAAACCTTAAGGTTGGTTCATCTCCATCAATAAGCGGCACTTCACTTTTAAGTTCCTTAATATGAGCACTACTCTTAAGCTTTCTAAAGCTATCGTAAGAACTATAATTTATCTTCTTTTCAAAGTTCACTATATGTTCAAGCAAATCAGAGGTAAGATACTCTGAAAATTCCTTGAGGAGCTTGTCCTTTCGAACCGCTAAGGCTGATATACCAATGGTACCTATTTTAAATTCACTTTCATGCATCAGTATCCTTTGATTAAAGTAGGCTAAAGGTGGCTGCTTGGAAGGAATTATATTGTAGTAAATCAAGTGAGAGCACACATACTCTAGCTCCTCTTTTGAAATTCTAGTACCATCCTTTGAAATACTGTGCAGAAGATAAATCTTTGAGTCAATATTAATCATATTTTCCTGCTTTGTAATGAAATTAAAAACTTTAGCTAACTCATATACACCCTGCAATCTTTCATCTTCCTCATATAACCACTCTTTATCAACTATAGGTATGAGGTATAATAACACCCCTGAATTTTGACACTTATCCACATTACCGTAATTTAAGGCATAGATTTTTTCTATAAGCTCACTGGCAGATATTTCAGAACTATACATATCCCAAAGCAAATAAATATCTATTTTAACTTCTTCAACATTTTCATTTCTAACCTTATAGCCTAGGTCCACAAGCTTATTAAGATTTGAAGCTGACAACAGCTTATTGTCAATGGTGTTCTGCAGCTTTTTTTGTAGTTCATCCAAAGTATCTATATTAACCCCCTCTATTAGGTTTAAAAAATGTTTTGGCAGTTCTAAGAGCATATTGTTAAAAAAATCAAGGGCCTTTTTCCCAGAAGGCCCTATGGAAATTACTAATGAAGGATTAAATACTTCATTCATTTAAAACACCTCTGCTATACTGATGTTTTATATTTGATTTTCTCATAAGCAATAAAATCTTTCTCGTTTACTTCATCTGAAACAAATTTTATCATATGCTCTTTCAACTGTTCCTTTTTGAAGCTCTTTTCTATAGCTGCTATGAAATCACGGATTAATTTCACCAATTGCTTATCATCTGCTAATCTTTTAAGCACCTCTTCTTGGGAAGTGCCCAAAATCAATTTTTTATCTATTGTTGCCTTATTTTCAGGGAAGTCTTCACATTGGTCTTTACTATCCTCAAACTCTATACAATATGGTGAAGTATATATATATTTATAGCTTTCATCATATATAAGATTTTTTACAAAATCACCATCTACATTTATTATCACCCCATAGGCTAGAGATAAATAATAATCTTCCATCAGTTTTTCAGTATCTAAGTCTAAATCACTAAGTCCAACATACGCCTCGTCAAGGTGGAGTGGATAGGCCTTTGATGAAAGTAGTCTCAGATAAAACTGTTTATAGTTTTTTATATCTGGAAGATATGCTGCACAGGCACCCATGGTTATATGAATTACGTCGATGGCATATGGATTTGTGGTTTCTACATATCTTGCTTGTCTTGATCTCTCTCCTGTTTGACTTCTTATCCAATTATCAATAGGCTCCTGTGGCTTTATTGTAAAGCCATTGGTAATATTATCATCCTTTATTGCTCCAATATAATAACATTCTGTCCAGGAAACCTCTGGGTTCTTCACTGCAGACCAGAAAGGTTTAGACAGCTTAGAGGTTATCTCCAGTTGTTCTTTAACATAATCATTTATACTCATGTCCATATTCTTAGCATTTTGCTCTAAGATCTCCATTATGTTAATTTTAGAATCGATCTTGTCAAACTCCTTTTCACAGATAGCTAATAGTCTTTCCTTTCCTTCTCTTATAACTGAGATGATACTTACTTCCTTAAACATTGCTGCAACCTTTTCTGTAAGATTCTTTCCAAAGTTCTCATTATAATAATGCTCATAGAACTCTCTAGTTATCATCTCTCTAGAAATTATATTGCCACCATATTTTTTATTTGCTTGATAGTTAATTTTATTCAATCTATTGTTAACCTGAGTAATAGAAGCGTTTATATCACCAATTACGGCATTAATATTTGCTCTGCAGTCATCTATAATATCTTCTGCCATATCGTATTTTTTCTTATGGATTCTATATGCAAGCTCACCAAATTTCTGATCAATAAACTTGTTAAAGTCAGAGATTAATTTACCATCTACATCTCTCTTACCATTTTTAACTTTTTTATCTTTTATATTGTCCATGGAGTTTTCAATGTTTGCCCTATCAATGGTACTTTTACCGTTATAGTCCGCATAGTTTTCATAGTCACTTGCAAAGCTTGCTTTTAGCTCCATGAGAATTCTATTTAAATTGTTAAGCCCATATTCTATGGCTTTTTCATTTATAAAGGACTTAATAAGCTTGCTTACCTGTTCTCTATTTTCCTCAAGATCACTTTTCCATTGCTGATATCTTTCATCACAGATATTCTCAGCCTTTCTTAGATTTGCTTTTTTTCCTATAAACTCACTATATTTCTTTCCACTATATCTATTACTTCCTCTAAAATCCTTAAGCCTGTCTGTAATTTCTAAAGCTTCATTAATGTCTTCTGCTAAAGCTTTAGCTGCTTCTACAGTGTTATCCTCTTCATTACAATTGTTTATCTTGGATAATATCTCCGAAGTAAGTCTATAAGCACAATATCTTCTAAGATTCTCCACTGGTACTTCCATTGAGGAAGAGGAAAAAGTGCTAAAGTGCCTATCTCTTTTTAATACTGGATCCTTATCCTTACATATAAAATTAGCATAGTCAGCTCTTAGCTGAGAGCCTAACCTTGTACCTACCTCTTGGAAAAGCTGAAGAGAACATAAATCATAGATATCTTCAATGTTTGTTAACACTCCACCCATTTCATTTTTATTTTCAAGTAAGTAGCAAATATCAAAGATCTTCTTTTCAAGCTTTATCTCGCCTATATTGTTATAGTTAAAGGAGTATTTTTCATCATCTGGATTGGTTATAGAAGACATAAAAAACTCCAATTCCTTTAAAGCAGCGTAACAGTTTGCCTTACTTCTGTTTTGAGCATCCAAATCAGAAGATAGTTTATCATCATAACAGCTTTCCAATGTAAATAAACCAATAATGTTTGTGTTATCCCTGTTAAACACCTTTGATAGCATAACCGCTACATCTAAAAAAGTACCACAGCCTGTTCCACCAGCCAAAGAACCAACTACATATACTTTATGTCTGTCTATATTCTCCAGATAAGCTTCTCCAACATCTGTTAGCACCTTATGAAGATCAACCAGATCATTTTTAGCAGTATTTAAAGTATCATACACCAATTGTGCATTCTTAGCTAAATATAATCTTCCAATAGGTCTCATAAGTCCTGCCCCCTGATCTGTTGAGGTAAAGAAATCAGGAGTTATAGGTGGATTTTTAGGAAGCCAATCAAAATAAGGGTTGCTATAAGCCCAATCTAAGGTGGTCTTTACCCCCTCCCCAAATCTTAATTGACACTTTTCATTATTATCTATGTCATCATCCAAGAAGGATTTTAAGTCCGTATCGATAATCAAATATCTTATAGGCAGCTTTTTAGTATTGTACCTTTTATTAAACAGCTTTTTTAGTCTCTTAATAACCTGAAAGCCTGTACCTCCCAGCCCAATAACCAGTGTGGGCATAATATCTTTTGGAACTTCCATATTGTACATACTTAACCTCCACAATATAATAAATTTTACATAAAACTAACTCTAATTTTTTCTTTTTTAATACTTAAAGAAATTTCTACACCTGAGGTATAAGCTATTTCACTACCGATCTCCTCCTCGTTATAAAGAATTTCTTGAGGTTCTGTGCCACAGTAGTTAAACTTGAAGACAGCCTCTTTTTTAATTAAATACTTTAAGCCTAGCAAGAATTCCGGTTTATCCTCTAATTCAAGGATAAAATAACCTATGGAACCTTCGTCTACATCATCAAGACTTAAACTTTTAAGTCTATTATTGAAATTCAAATACATAGTATTTTGCTGTAAATTAATTGAAAGATTAATTGAATTAGATTTAGAACCAACACTATAGTCTATTTCTTTAGCAAGGCTATAGTCCTGTATGTTTTTCTTATAAGAATTTCTACCTACAACATATAATGCTAGGCAAATTAAAACTAAGGTAATTACAATTATTAATGGAACCTTAAATAAGTTAAGATAATATAAAGCTCCAGAAAGTACTATTAAGCCTGTATTCATTTCCTCTGTAACTACTACATCCTTATCTGTTTTGAAGTAAAGCTTCAGGTTTCTTGTATTTTTTAAAGGTTTTATGGAAGTTGAAATTTCTTTGGGACCATTAGGCGTCACTTCAAACTCTCCTATTTTATGTTTGTCTTCATCTAAAACCTCTACCATTTCTTTGTCATATAATATGACTTTATTCAGCTTTATATCTAAACTTACAGGTTGTCCTAGTTTATAACTTTTCTTTGCAGCAGTAACTTTATTGATTTCTATAAGTGGCTTATCTATTACATTCACCTTTTCATAAGGGAGATAATAGCTGAAGCTTTCATTGTTAACCACTCCATTAATACAAGTAGTAAGCTTTACTGTGCCCTTTTTATTAAGTTCAATTTCATTTGAAAGAATTCCATTTTCAAGCTTTAAGGGATATTCTTTTTTCTCTGTACCATCATCAATAACCACAGTTCCGCCTAAGGTGGATACTTTGGTATTGTCTTTAGGTTTTAACTGAATTTTCAGCTTATCCCCTAGTTTTATATCTTTTACTAGTGCTGGTTCATAATAAAAGGGAGGATAATCATTTACGTATATTACCAGCTCCTTAACCCCCACGATTCCCCCATTGCCATCTTGAGCTATAAAGGTAACTGGGTATTGTCCTGGCTTGTCCTTATTAAATTGATATTTAAAAACATCACCTATTTTATTGTTAATGTTCTCAATGCTGTCTTGTTCCTTCTTCTGAAGGTAAACCCCGTCTATTTTCTTATCACTATCTACGGTTATATCAAAGTCTAAAGGAATTCCTTTAGGTATATTTAAAGTGGTTTGAGTAGCATTCATGTTTATAGCTGCTTTACTCTTTATTTGAACGATCACTGAGTTTTTTGAAGTATCTTTGCTATCTATCTTCAGAGTTTTATCGCTATCATTCTTTATTTTATATATCTTATAGGTTTCATCGCTTTTATCTGATGGAAGCTCTTCGCCATTTGAAGTTACACTAACTAAAGGTGATTTATTTTCACAAGAAGCTACCTTTATGATAACTTCATCTATCATGGAACTTAGTTTAATTTCCTGACTTTTCTTATTTTCTGTATTATAGTTAGCTATGGTATAAAAGCCATCCATATCTCCAAGCATTTTACTAAAGGCATTGAATAACTCAGCTGGATTTTCGCAGTATAAAAAGTCTCCATTTGTATTAAAGGCTATGGAGTTCAATCTGTTTTGATCCACATCCTTAGAAAGGCCAATTGTATTAATCTTTATTTTTGAGGAATAAGCTTTTTTCACTAAGTCATTAAGCTCACTTATATGTTCTGCTGTGAGGCCAGCTACTGGGTCTTCTTTTCCATCAGAGAGCACAACAATAGATTTATCTCCAGATACTCCGTCTAACTGAGCTATAGCTTCCTTTAGCCCTTCCTTAAGATCTGTGCCTCTATCTTGAAACTTTATGGACTGTAAGAAACCTTTCAAACTTTCTCTTGATGGCTTTTCACTAAGCTTTTTTGCATAGGCTAGATTTTCTCCAAAGCCTATTACATTTACATTTACTTTTTCATTTAAAGTGTCCATAAGCATAGAGCCTGCCACCAAGGACAACCTAAAGGGATCCGTTTGCTGCATACTTGCTGATTTATCTATTAAAATGATTAGATTCTTTTCTTGAACTTGTTCTGCAGCTTTAACAATTTTTATCTTATTAACTATACCAGCGTTACAGATAGCTAATGCAATAGCTATAAGTAAAGCCATAATATGTAGTTTCCTTCTTTTTCTTTCTCTCAACTTTCTCTCCTCCCAAATAGATATACCTTAATATACTATTTAAAAGTTCTATATATTAGAACTAAAGCTGTAAAGACAATCCTATATATATGCTGTCTATGCAATACTTTTACTGTTTAGGAAAGTATGACTTCCTTGCTATATAAACCCAACAATATCAAGGGTTTAGAACAGCTATTTAGGGTAACCAGTAAAAACAAATCATATTCGCCTGCCAGATTTTCCTCATATACATTTGCAAAGGTATATGCGCAAAAAAATTCTCTAAAAAAATTGGCTTTAGGGAATTTTTTACTGTAAAATATAACTATATTTAGCTTAAGGAGAAAATTATGAGAAAATACTTTAAATATCTAACAGCCTTTTTACTTTTCATATTTTTACTACCAGTGCATAATGCCTTTGCCGATACTAGAAGTTTTTCTATTGATAGTCTAAACATTGACGCAACTGTAAACACTTCCGGTGATATTGCTGTTTCAGAGACCTATGACTATAATTTCAAAGGTGATTTTAATGGTATCACTAGAAATATTAATTTTAAGGAAACCTCCGGAGTGGAGAATATTGAAGTTAGTGTTTTAGACGAGTCAAATAAAGTATTATTTAAAAATAATGATAGTAAAGAAAATGGTAGCTATTCCATAGTTACAGACGGAACTTATAAGAAACTAACTATATATTCTAAGAATAGTAACAAAGTTGTGAAATTTAACATTAAGTACAACCTTCTTGGTGCTGCTACCAAATATAACGATGCTGGAGAGTTAAATGAGAGGTTCTATGAGAATTCCTCTAATGTGGATATAAATAATCTTTCTTTAAAAGTAAATTTTCCATCAGGTAATGTTAAAGATTCAAAGTTCTGGGGAATAGGTCCTGCCTCAGGTAATTCAAGTAAAACAGATGACAATACTTTTTTATTTAAGGTATCAAAACTGAATGCTGGTGAATATTTTGGTTGCCGTATACTCTTTCCACCGGACTACCTGCAATCAGCTAAAAAGATAGTAAATGAAGCTGCCTACGATAGAATTTATAATGAGCAAAAAAATAATGCTTACACTGAAAATAATAATAGTAATAGCAACAACAATAATATTAATAATTCAGTGAATCTCCCAGATGCTAATGAACTACACTATTACAATACAAAAAAGGATGATAGCAGCGCTATCTTTGCTATTATAGGTATTGTTTTATTTATAGTTATCGTAGTAGCCCTCAAAACTAAAGAAAAAAAGGAATTTGAAAAAGAATTAGATGAATACAGAAGTACTGAGCCGCCATTCACTTCTGATTATTACGACTCATTGCCTAGTGACCTTAGTCCAGCCTTAGTGACCTATCTTATAAATAAATCTATTGATATTAAAGATATGATCTCAACCTTAATGGATTTATCCGTAAGAAATGTATTGAAATATACTAAGAACACTTATACGAAGAAAAAGCATATTTCTAAAGACACTGAAGAGATAGATTTTGTCTTCACTATAAATACCGAAGCTTTAGATAGCTGCTCTTTGCAAGAAAGACATCTGATTGAATGGCTTTCTTCCTATGGAGACGCTTCTTTTATATCACTAAAACATATAGAAGAACAAACCAATGATCGTGAAACTGCAAGAGAATTTAAAAATCTATTTGATAACTGGGTTAGCTTAATAGAACAAGAAGCAGATTCTAAGCCTTTTTACACAAAGATTCGAAATCGTAAGGTTTTAACTAATACCTATCACAATGAAAAATTAAAGTGGTTAGCTTTTAAAAAGTTTTTGACTAATAGCATGAGTTCTGCTACAAAAGATAGTTTAGACTTAGAACTTTGGAAAAAATACTTACCCTATGCCCTTGCCTTAGGCTTAGTAGATAAAGTGATAGACTTTGCTCCTAACATGATAAGCGATGACTATCTAACCTCAGATCCTTTATTCTATAACATGCATTACCTTAACTTCGTTTATTATGATTTCTTCGATAACTTTGAAGGTCAGATAAGAGACAATACCACCGATAATAGCTCTAATAATTCTGGTGGCTTTGGAGATGGCGGTGGCTTCGGAGACGGTGGCGGTTTCACCTCTGGTGGAGATAGTGGCTCTTTTGGAGGGGGAGACTCTGGAGCATTTTAAAATTTTAGAAAGCCAGGACAGCAAAGAATTATTACCTATTCAATAATAATAAAGGTCACTGAAGTATCTTTTCTTCAGTGATTTTTTTGTGCATCAGCTTTTTCTAATGGATATAAGGAAAATCTATAAGCTAGTAGGTTTTAATTTAAATCTATATCCTAGCAAGCTGTCATAAGCTTTTATATCTCTAGGTTTAGGCAATAATAAACTTTATAATTTCTAGACATTAAAAATAGTCGATAAAACTAGTAACTTTTAGCTTTATGGACTATTTTATTCTACGATAATTACTTTATTAGAAGGATTCTTAAACATATCAATTAAGATAAAACAGAAAACTGTTACTCTTAATAGATTTAAAATAATTAAATACATGTTGAATTGGCCATTATTAATATTTGCTATCAATAGAACAGTATCATCCATTGTATGAAATAAAATTACTGCCAAAAGACTTCCCTTAGTACGATTATATAACCATGTAAATATGGTTGTTAGCCAAATTGTTTCAATGACATAAAAAGTAAAACTTAATCCAACACCTAAATTACCTATAAGATAATTATCTGGCGTAATAGCAAACAAAGGAATGTGCCAAACTGACCATATGATGCCTAATATTACACTTGCAGTAAAGGGATGTAGTTTTCTTTGAAGTCTTGGTAATAAAAATCCTCTCCAGCCAAACTCTTCATTAACGCCACCACCAAAAAGCATTATTGCAAAGAAATAAAATACAATATAAAAAATAGAACTGCCACTATTAGAAAATCTAGAATTGATAGTAAATTCATACTTGTATCCAATAGCAATACAAATAAGTTTAGGTATAATAATTGATGCTATGGTAAAAGAAAATATAAATACATAATAGATTTTTTTAACACTATGTACTCTTAACTTTTCAAATATTGCCTTTATCCCAATTTTTCCATGAAGATGACTTATAAGAAATATAGCAACAACACTTGGCATAAACCCACCTATTATATATAGTGGTATATACATAGATAGATATATAGACTTTGTTATGAACCCTTTAGATGAGGCATATAAACACCCCCAAAAAAGATATGATAACCCTAACGTCAACACAATGAACGTTGGGATTTCATGAGCTTTAGCAACCTTTTTTAAGTTATGCATAATTTAAATTACCTTTCAGAAAGCTTTTATAGCCATGTATGCTACAAGTTTTATTTGTCAAAGTTCTTAACATTGCTTTTCCAAATACTATTCGCATATAATCCGCCACATAAACTGCAAAAAATTAAGCTACCAAAGTACTGTATAATCATGTGCTGGAAACTAAATGATGACTTACTATTTATATAATTTGTAACGAATATATCACTTGTAACAGCAAGAATTGATCCTAATGCAAATGGAAATACTCCACGCATTAATATAAAGCTCTTCTTCCCTTTTACTCTTGTCTTATCCCAGTCAAGTTTTCTTGCATCTGAAAATGTCAAATAAGTTCACCTCCAAACTGCTTTTACTATAATATCAAATACTAATTTTATGTTTATATTCCATATTATAACTTTTTATTGTTTTTTTGTATATACATCACTTGAATACGCCTTTTAATTTTTTCTTTCCCTTAAACGAAATAATAAGATTACCATTTAAGTAATCCTATTATTTATAGCTGCAAACTTCGTTTAAATTTATTTAAATCAAATATATTAAAATATCCAATATAACCTATCCTCTGAAATAGTAAATCCTAGTTTCTTTTGCAACCCAATAGATTTTTCATTATTAACTTCAATTTGAGCAAATGGAACCAAGCCTTTATCTATAAGTAGGTTTATCATATAACTTTCAAGAACTTCCCCATATCCTAAACGTCTGTATTGAGGAAATATCTCCAGCAATCCCATGCTTCCTTCAAGATGTGTTCCTATAAATCCTATAAGATTACCTTCTTTATATCCACCAAATAGACTTTTATTCCTTAAAAGCTCTTTAATTTCGTCCATAGACAGTTTGTCATAATGTTCTAGGATAACTTCTATTTGATTTTCCTCTAACGGCTTTACTTCTAATTCTTCTTTTATTTCACGCTTAGTTTTCCCAGTATAAACAGTTTGAAAGCATTCAAATCTTTTAGTCAACTTAAATTTATTTAATATATACTCCACCATGTATTTTTGATGCACAGCTATAAGGCTGCATTTTGGTATTAAATTCAATAATTCTTGGCCCTTTTCGTAGCTTGTAACAGATATCATATAAGCCTTACTTTTTAGCTCTTTTATCAATACTCCATCAAAGTCAGCATACAATATATCTGCAGATCCCCTACGTATTGGCTCAATCATCCCAATATGTAATATAGGATTTTGCATTAAATATTCAATTGCCTTCTCTTTCATCTTTTATCACCATCTATCTTTTTTTAATAAAAAGCTATGTTTTAATAAGATGTTTAAATATAGCCTAAAAAAATTATAGATGGAACTATCCACCTATAATACACAATATAAGAAATATGTTCTTAACTGGACTAATATCTTTTAGAAAAAACTTATAGTTCCAATAGGCAACCACCCATTTGACCTTGAAAGTTTATCCATCTCTTTCAATACTTTATAAGCTCTATCACCAACAGTAACTTTATCAATAAAAACTACCCTATAAACTCCACCAACTACATGTTTCAAAACAACTTGAGGAATTTTACCTTTGCTCAATTCATTTTGTCCATACAATATAATGTCATCAATAATTTTGTTTTTAGGTTCGTATACTTCATTAAACTCATCTAATAAAAGTTTTGCCTGTTCCTCTATTTTTATTTTTTCCTTTTTCATAAACTATCACCTTACTATCATTAAATTTATTATTGCTACGAATTATAAGTTACTATCGTTGCTTAGAGGTTCATTTGGCTGTAGTTTTCTTACAATACTTATTATAACATATTTTGAAAAATATCACACAGGATAAACATTTTGCACATAATTCCACGTAAAAACTTATTATAGCCTACATAGCTATTTATATCTTGGATACTCTGGAAGCAACTCTATTAACCTTATTGTCCTTCCTTCATTATCAAGAAGTATCTCAATATTTTCAGCATTTTCTCCAAGGTGCATCATAAATTCTCTGCAAGCACCACAAGAAGGTATAACCTTTCCGTCCTTATAAACAGAAACTACTTTATCAACTTCATTTTCTCCATGAGTGAGCATTGTTGATAAGGCATTTCTCTCTGCGCACATACCTAAAGATCCATTGGTATCAATACATATACCTGTATAAATATTGCCTTTTTTAGTTAATACCGCTGAAGCAACGCTTCCAACCCACATCTTGCTTGATACCTCATGAGGATTTATTACCTTCATTGCTTCTTTATAAAGCTTCTCCCATATTAGTTCCATATCTCTTCTCCTTGAATTTTCATTTAATTATCGAATGACTGCTTGATCTCAACAGGGCACGCTAACATAGTCTAAAATAATAATGATTTGACATAGTTTCCTCTATTGATTTTCGCTTAGATAAGCCCACTTGTTTTTAATACCTTTATGATGCTTAGGAATTGCTAAATAAAATGTTTCAGGAATAACTTCTCCTTTATATGTCCTATACCTTACAAAAGAACCTTTCTTAAAATCATAAACTTTTTTAACTTCTATTGATTCAAATTGATGTTCATACTTTTTACCAGCTACACTAAATACAACTAAGTACTTGCTTTTACCTAACTTATATTTTTCTACTGGAGCATTATATGGCTGTTGAGCTTTTATTTCACATTCTATACTGTCAATTTTCTTTTTTAACACTATACAGATAACTACGGATAGTATTGCTATAAGTATTCCAATCAATGAAACTTTGTAATACATAGCTCTATTATAATTAAAAAGAGCTTCGCTTCCACTCCTACCTTTGGCCAGCCCCATAAGCGGCGTTCCAAATCCAAAAAGCGCTATTATTCTAAATAGAGCATATAATTTATTTAAAGTCTTATACACCTAGTCCTCCCATTACCACAATCCTTGATTTCTTCAAATTTCTTCGAAAACTAACGTTCTATCTTGCATCTACTGTAATATTTAACAATTGTTATTATATTTAATTATACAGTATGCAAATACATAGTTAAAATATCTCGTGTAAATTATACATACATTGCTTCCCTTTTGATATATAAAGATAAAGGAGACAACCATTGCCTCCTTTAAACTATTATCACCATTTAAATAATGAAATAAACCCCTTGTTGCTTCTTGATAGACCAAATTTTGAATAAAAGCCTTCTTCTGAAGGTTTAGTAAGTAATACAGGACTTAGATTGTTTTCTTCGAGAAGTTCCATTAAATTCTCCATAATCTTTGTACCAATCCCTTTGCCCTGATATTTGTTATGAACTAGTAATCTAAGTATATAAGCGTGCTTAATTCCATCAGAAAGTATCTGTACAAATCCAATAAGCCTATTTTCATCATCTCTTGCAGTAACCCAGCCCCACGACAGTTTTAATGCCTCTTCTAGTTTTTGTGATGAGTTTAGCCCCCAGCCTATGGATTTCAATAAGTTATTTAATTCATTCACATCAATTTTAGCATTTCGTTCAATTCGCATGTAATAAAACTTCTCCCCATAATAATATTGTCGCAAATTCAAAGGTATGTACTTATATACAACCGATTTACACGATAATTATAACATTTATTCCATAAAAATACTTATAATTGGATAAATTTTATTATGGAGAAAGCGTTGCGAATTTTTTACTTCCAATTTTAAACTTGTAATAGTAGAAATATTCTAGATAGAAGTATTGACATATATAATATGAAATTAGTATAGTTCTTATATAGACACTATCCCATAAAATTGAATAGTATACATTTTTTATAAATAACAGAGCTTTTAATAAAAATATTTAAGAAAAGCCTTCAACTCTGTACCATGGGTACACAGAGATATCATTATATAGAAAGGAACAGTTATGATATTATGGTTTAAAGATTTGCCGAATAAAGATATTGATTTTTCTAGCTGGAATCCATTTATTGCAAACTCTTGGTTTAGAAAAAACTTCATGTATTTTGTTTATTTATTAATGGGTGTAGTGTATGTATTACCAGGTTTACTTGGGAGTGATTTTAATAGGTTACAAACACCGAATACTTTCGTTGTCTACGAGGGCAATTCATTAATAACTTTTTATATTCGATCATTTTATACTGTAGTGGTCATAGCACTAATCTTTATCGTACATGAACTACTTCACATTATTGTAATATATAAAAAAGATAATATTAGCTTCACCCACAGTGGTCTTTTCTTTTGGATTAACACTAATGCTATATTATCAAAAATGGAATTCTGGTTTTATATGACATTACCTATTATAGGATTATCACTAGTTCCGTTTATTATTTCTATATTTGTAAGTACTGGATACTTAAAGTCTTTTATGCTATTCATTGCTTGGGTTAACTTAATAATAGCCTCTTCTGATATAATTAATTCGATTTTGATATTAATTAAGCCAAATAATACATTATTTTGCAGAGGATATTATCGAAAAAAATAAATACCCCCTCATACTTAGTTTTGTTAATAAACTACTGAATTCCATATCAAAGTGCAAATGAGAAGCCTACTTGTTCGTAGACTTCTTTTAAATATATTAGAAGTGAATTTATTTTAGAGAGGTGAAATATATCTTGAGAACTTCAGAGCAGTACATTAATGAAATACTAGAAATGGTAGAAAACTTATACAATGCAAAAACCACTAATAGGAAGTTATTAGGTAATTCAGCAAATATGGTATTTGAGCTTTCAACTGAAGATGATCCACTTATAGCTAGGATCTCTGAATACAGTGAGAATAAGGAAAAACACATTATTTTCGAATTAGGTTGGGCAGAATATCTCTCAAGCAAAATTGTTGAAGTTATAAAGCCTATTGCCACTACAAATGGTAGTTTATACGAAGTAATTAATATAAATGACGACTCGTACATAATATGTGCTTTTGAAAAAGCTAAAGGAAGACTTGTAAACCTAAAGAACCTCCATGAATGGAATGATAATCTATTTTATAAGTTAGGCGAAATCATGGGAGATATACATAAAACCTCCAAAGAGTATACGCTTAATAGGTATGAGGGGCTGCAATTTCAATGGAATGAAGACTTCGCATTTTCACCAGAATTTAATATACTTAATGATACTGAAATACTTCAGGTATGGAATAATATAATTTCTCAACTGGAAAAGCTTCCGAGAACAGTTGATTCCTATGGTATAATTCACAATGACTTGCACCACTTAAATTTTTTTCTTCATGACAACAAAATAAAAGTGTTTGATTTTGATGATTGTATCTGCAGCTGGTATCCAATTGACATAGCTGTAACGTTGTTTCAGGTTATTTCAACTATATCCTATAAAGAAGCGGATTTGAGGAACACCTTTGGTAAGCAATTTGCGGCAGCTTTCCTAAGAGGGTATAAAACTAAGAATATTTTAGAAAGCTTTTGGCTTGATAAGTTTGATTTATTCTTAAAGTATCGCAGGATATGCTCATATAAATTTTTCAATGCTATGTTTTCAAAGGAAGCAAACAGCCCACATGTAGAATACTTAACCTGGCTAAGAAATGAAATTATCAACGATAAGCCCTTTATTGAAATTAATTTTGAAGAGTTGTATAGAAATTTATAAGTACTATACTAAAGGCTTACTGTTGCTTAGAGTAATCTACTTTTGTATTTAAACCTCTACAATTGGATGATGATGCTTACTTAATTAGTTCATTCAATATATATATCATATAATTGAATAAATACTAATATTCTATATACGAATTACTTCTATAAATTGCTATGCAGAAATTCAATGCTTCTCTCAAATAAAAAAGGCTGAATCAAAGGATAAGTTAAATTAATTGGCATCTCATCAAATAGGCTTACTTCTCCAATCTCTAAATCAGGTAACTGTCCTAGCTTTTCTACTTCACCATAGAAAAGCTGTCCAAAACTCTCTTCTCCAGCTCTATCTACAGAATAAATGCATATAGGATATAATTTATAGCTTTCAGCTCCAGTTTCTTCAACTAATTCTCTTGAAGCTGTATCATTAATGTCCTCAAAATCTTCTCTATGTCCACCTGGTATCTCCCAAGTTGATCTTTCTTTATGTCTCACAAATACCCATTTGCCATTATGTTTAGTTGAAATTACTGCAAACTTCAGTAGACTATCTTCAATAGTCCCTAAATCATAAAAATTAACTTTTAGCACTTCTATTCTCCTCCTCATACATATTTATCTACCTATAGGTATGTATTAAATAAATGTTGTTACTACTTACATGCTTTAAAAATTCAACTTTTTCATTAGTATAAACTAGTTTAAAGATAGCCTAATCAAAATCATTAATCATGTTTTCTTCCAACCAGTCTGTCTTTGAATAAGCTTTTCTTTGAATAATTTATAATTAAGGCTTTGTTTTAAGCTAATGTTGATATTATGATACAAACTTTGAAAAGCCAAACAACTTCCCATATTTTATATTTTAGTAATGAATATTTAAATCAAACTTTAGACATAGACCTATTTAACACCGTAAAAAAATTTCTTAATATCTTCATATGCTGGATACTTAATAGAATCAACTTCTTCTAAAACTCTTTTCAGGTCATATTCAGCAAAGACTTTTTGAAAAGCAGGTTTCTGTTGGTCTATCGTTAATATCCCCCCCTGTGCAATTCCTTCATTTGTACTGGTACATCCTAACGAGCCACAGTTAATATAGATTTTATCATTTCCATAAACAATAGAACCCCTGTGATCATGACCATACAGGATAATATCTGCGTTAATATTTGAGAACATTTTTTCACAATCTGTAATATCAGGATTAGGCTTAAAATTTATGTATCTATTATCCTCACTAATTGAATAATGAACAACTGCTAACTTCAAGTTTCCTCTATCTAAATGAAGTATATATGGTAATTGTTTAATATATTGTTTTGAATCATCACTTAATAAACTATGCTCCCATTCATGATGTAAGGCTTCGGTTTCATCCATACCATCTGGGTAAGGTTTTTTTATTCCATTTATAAGATATTTTTCATGATTTCCTAAAACACATTTAATGTTAGTTAGTGATTTTATTCTTTGAACAGTTTCTTCTGGAAATGGTCCAATTCCAATAATATCGCCACAACATAATATTTCATCACATTCTTTTTCTTCAAACAATTTAAGTATGGAATTTAATGCTATAACGTTATTATGAACGTCTGTAATTATCCCTATCTTCATATACTATCTCCTCATATTCCCTTCCTTAAAATCATACTGGTATTGGTGGTTTTGCCTTTAAATTAGCTATATTAATCTTTATAAAGTTTGAGTTGCTATGAACTATAGGTATCCTTTACGGAAACTTTATTTATAAATGTTCGATAATACCGGCTTCTGGGGATTATCGGGCATATATAAATTAATAGTTGAAGTTGGATACCTATAAAAATTTTTTGCTTTTAATAATTTCTTTATCCTCATTAAAGAACTGTAGCCATTTAAACCAATAGAGGTAATTTGATAGATATTTTGTTGCTACTCCATTAAAGTCTTTCATCCATTTCTTTAACTTACTGTGTAAAGCATTTTTTTCAGTTCTTCAAACCATTCTGGAAAGTAATTTCTATTATTAAGTTCCTTTAATAGAATTTTAAAATATTCTATATCTATTAAACTAAAACTATTAGGTTCACTTAGAGGTATAAACTGTAATTTTTGAAGTGCTCTCAGATGCTGCTCCTTATCTAATTCTTCAGGTTCTGGATCATAGCCTAGCGATACAACTTGATTTCCTATGTCAACTAAGAAAGTATGATGATTTTCTTTATATTCATTTGTAAATTTGAATATTATAGTTCCTTTACAACCTGTCTCTTCTTTTACCTCACGGACAATGGCTTCTTCTGGAGTTTCACCTTTTTCAACTCCGCCACCTATAAAAAAGTGCCTGTACTCTTTTTCATTTACCATTCCAGCACCGAACAATACTTTATTGTCCTGAATCACAATAGCTTGTACTCTCTGTCTTTTCTCCATTTATACACCTCTAAAACATATTCTTTCATTATTGAATGTTTAATAATAGATTAACAATACATATAGCCTACTAACACTGATTTCTTTTTTCCTTCAGATAAAATATTAATCTAGCAATATCAATATCTGAAAACAGTTCCTTATTATTCTTAACCAAAGCATCCAACTCTTTAATATCAATCCATCTAACATTTAAAGTGCAGTCGCCTTCTTCTTGTATTTCTCCAGTTACTTTGCATCTAAAATAGGCTCCCATTGAATCTACTGGGCCTTTCATAGTTTGATACACTGCAAAAGGCCTTAAACATTCCATAGAAAAGTCATAACCCATATCACTTGTATCTACTCTGTTTTCTTGTCCTTCTATCTCTATAACTTCAAGGCCAGTCTCTTCAAGTACTTCTCGCTTTAATGCATCTGTTAGTGCTTCAAATTCATTTACTCGTCCACCTGGCAACTCTAGTTTTTCTTGGCCTGGTTTATTTCTTGTTTGTATAACAACTTCCGTTTTATTGTTGCAACACCTTTCAATAATCGCTCTTGCATTTACATGTATCATCTTCAATCAACCTTTCATATAAGTTAATACTTTTATTAATACAGTGATCAAAAAAATTACTGAGGCTGAAGCTAAGGATATTAAAATAGTAATTAACTAAGCCTTTAAACAATACTACTTTTAATAAGCAACTTAGTAATTCCTATTTAATTTCACCCTTTCCATCAACTTCTTTTTAATATAAAAGCACATACTCTAGTTCAGAACTTACTTAACTATTTTTACAGCATTGACATTATAATAGATAAACTTAAACATAACAACCTTACTAATAATGTAATTACATCAATATTTTTCTTCTTAAATTGTATCATAATATATTCTCTCTATCTATGTATGATTTACTCTAAGACAATAAAAAAAGAAATAAGCAAGTAATATTAAACTTAAGAATTACTAACTTATTTCACGAGATACTTCTATATTCGTTTTAAATAAAAAATCGATAACATTATAGCTCTTTATGCTACTAAATAGTAGCTAACATTGCTGTTTACAGAATACTTCTATATCAGCTTATACCCATAAAGCTGGTTCCGAATGTAAGGAAGTTTACTTTCCAAACTCCATCTTTTTTAACTAGATCCATATTATACATTCTTGCTTCTTTTTGTACATCAGA
Organism: Clostridium manihotivorum; assembly: GCF_004015185.1. Classification (GTDB taxonomy): domain Bacteria; phylum Bacillota; class Clostridia; order Clostridiales; family Clostridiaceae; genus Clostridium_AR; species Clostridium_AR manihotivorum. The sequence goes on from NZ_CP025746.1 coordinate 3,520,813, forward strand.
TCTCAATGAGTATTTAACCATAGCCTTCTCCTTATCTATAATCTGAATATTTTCTACCTTGTAATACAAATTATAGGCTTGTCCATTAGATTGTTGATCTAAATTAGTAGCTGCTGCTATGGTTCTACTTAAACTATCGAAATACTCTTTGTTTTTTTGCTCATCTGAATTTTCAAGAAAACTATATTCCATTGTACCTTTAAAGTCATTTCCTAAAAATGCTGTGAGAAACTTATCGGAAGTGCTCTTTATGTCAGTTTCACTGCTTGATGCTTTAAAGAACATATTACTTCCATATTTATTGAGATAAGCTTGATTGGAAAACGCAGCAATAACAATAGCACTAATTGATCCCAAATATATTATGATACAAATAATAAGGACTCCTAAACTTGTGCCGCCTTTTTTGCTTATCACTTGCTGTTTGTTCGAATACTTGCTGTTGTTTTTAATTGCAATAATCTTCCTTTTTGAATGCTCATAATACAATTTATCACTAAACAGCGCTAATAATAAGGATACTGCTATGTTCAATGGTAGTGTGTATTGATCTGGAAGCAATTGTATTATAACTCCCAATAAAATCCAAATACCAATCCCGTATAAATACATCTTTCTATACATTAACCACAAGGTTGCACAAAATAAAGCGGACCAGTTCCAGCCTATACTGGAGCTATTGCCAGGTTTCCTAAACTTTGACCATTTTTCATTACAATATTTATATCTTTTATTTCCAACGAATAGCCCTAATTCTTCACTTGTAATACCATCTGAAAAAATATCATACCTATTCGAATCACTGCTTATAACTGGTATATCCCAAACTTGCTCTCCACAGTTATAACAAATACTATTACCTTCCGTAATTTCATTACCGCAATTATTGCAGTACATAGCATATCACCTCATAACATTTTTATAATTTCTTAATACCATTTGCAAGTTCAGCTATTTTTATTAACCAGTTTTTATAGGCTTTATTCTTTATTATTCTACAAATTTTAGTCAAGTTATATGCAATTGCATCCTAATTATACACTACGGTTCAATATTTTACCATATATTTCGAATATATCAATTAAACTTTGTATGTTTATACCAAATATTTTCTTTTTCACCATTAAACCAAAATACTTTTCTACTTATTTGTCTGGTTGCACATCACCCAAAGGACCATTCTGAAACAACTTTATCCCTATTTTCTAAAGGAGCTGTTCCTTCAATTACATTTGTCATATCATCTCTAATTCCATCTTCTGAAATTATTTCCTCAGTGGTTTCAATATTCAAAGTAGGATCCTTCTTCTTTTTCCTACCACCTCTCCTGTTTTTTATTTCAAAGGTCTTAGGGTTGTATTCTACTAAATTATTCTTATCACTTTCATCAGCTTCACTGCCATCTGTTAAAACAACCTTAGTATTAGTGGTTTTTATATCATCTTCGGTAGCCTGTCCACCATTTCTTATTGCTTTATCCGTGTCTTGGTCAGTTTTCAAATCATCTTTAGTATTTTCTACCTTGTCAATTGAGTCCTGATTAATTTGAATATCATTGTTTTTCATATCATGATTTTCACTCTTACCTATTTCTTTTTCTTTGACCTTAATATTTTGATGCTTGGCGAAATTTTTCACCCTATATACATTTCCATCAGCGAACTCCATCATTTCTAGCTCTATAAACAATTCTAATGCCAGTTTAACTTGACCACTGTCCCTATTAAACTCTATTGCTAAGGTCTCTACTGTATAGGGGATGTTCTTTGAAAGAAACAGCTCACCCTCTAAATTAACCTTACCTGCTAGCATTACAAGTCTATTCCATATGTAGTGAATAACATCTCTTTCTGGCTTCATATCAATTATCTTAAATTTAGTATCCTCATACATATCAACTCTAAATTTCACATATTTTCTTTCTCTCATATATCTCATTCCCCTTACTTTTTATTTCACAGATAACTTATTTTATCTTTCAGTTAATATATATGCTTTAGTAAGGTGAGATTTGGGAAATTATTAATAAAATTTTTTATAATTCCTTTAGATATCTAAATCATATTGTATAGGAGATATATAAAAATAATGTAATCGAGTAGGAGCTGAATAATTATTTTATTCAGCGTCCTCTCACACCACCGTGCGTACCGGTCTGGTACACGGCGGTTCCTTAAGTTGATTGAATTTTAATATATTGACGCACTAGGCTTTTCAATCCTATGTCCGAGAAGAATTGATTTGTAAGAGTTGTGTTTAAAATCGCACTATTTGCTACTCGCCAGTATCCTTTACGGGTATTGGCAAACTTTATAGCTTGATAGTGTTCAAGTCCCAGCTTCTTAAGGTTTTTATATCTAGTTCTAACTTTCTTCCACTGTTTCCATATACACATTCTTAATCTTTGCCTTATCCAAATATCTATGTGTTCTACTATTCCTTTGCATTTGGCTATTCCATAATAGTTAATCCACCCAACATTAATTAAGTTAAGCTTCTCTATTCTTTGTTCCAAAGTCATCGGTTTTGACCTAGATAGTATCTCTTTGATTTTATCTTTATGTCGACTCAGTGATTGCTTTGATATAGATGCATATGCTTTTCCATACATTAGGTTTAATGTAAATCCTAGAAATTTTCTTCTCCAAGGTCTATCTACTGCACTCTTCTGTCTATTTACTTTAAGTTTGAGCTTGCCTTCAATAAAAGCAGTTATGTTCTCCATGACTCTTTTACCTGCTCTCTCACTTTTAACATAGATATTACAGTCGTCCATGTAGCGACAGAATTTATGACCTCTCATTTCTAACTCTTTATCTAGTTCATCTAGCATTATGTTAGATAACAATGGACTCAACGGTCCTCCTTGTGGAGTTCCTTCTTCATTTCTTACCACTACACCATTTATCATTATTCCTGACTGAAGGTATTTCCTTATTAGGGATAATACTCTCTTATCCTTAATGCTTCTTGATAATTTATACATTAAGATATCATGGTTAACCTTATCAAAGAATTTCTCTAAGTCCATATCAACAACCCACCTATAGCCATCATTGATATATTGCTCTGCTTTCTTAATTGCGTCTTTAGCACCTCTTTGAGGGCGGAAACCAAAGCTACTTTCAGAAAATCTTCTATCATAGATACTATTTAATTCTTGAGCAATAGCTTGTTGGATAAGTCTATCCAAAACTGTAGGTATACCTAAGAGTCTAGTACCACCATTAGGTTTTGGTATTTCTACTCTTCTAACTGGCATTGGTCTATACTCACCATTAAGAATACTCTCTCTAATAGATACCCAGTTTGTTTTCAGAAATTGTTTAAGTTCATAAACTGTCATTCCGTCCACGCCATGGCTACCTTTATTAGATATTACTCTTTTAAGAGCCAAGTTCATATTATCCTTGTATAATATCCTTTCTAGTGAGCCATATTCAAATCCACTGATTTTCTCCTTTGAGTTGCCGAGAATTCTCTATGCACTCTTTGCTTATCTTCGAGTTCCACTCTATCTTGGGCACTAGAGCCTAAATATTTAGTTTTCTGCAATCTTTGAGTACTCTGCGAAACTTTCAAACTTGAAAACCTCCTTAAAGTTCAGTCCTTCATCCGCTATCGCGATTAGCGGAGTTACTATGACTTCTGCTGACTTCTGATAGTTCAATTACATATCACTATGTAGGTTATCGCTTTAGAAATTCATCTTATCAGCAATGTATCTATCAGACCTCCCCAGGTAAGAACAACAACCTTCATCTCATATATCTGCTACATTTACTCCTAGAAATTTGGGATAGTGTAGGACTTTGTTTTGTTTTGCAAACTCGTCCGTCCCTAGTAAGCCTTATATGTAGTTCGTATCCCTCAGACCGAGATTTTGCCTTAGGCTTCCTTCAGATTCCACCTCACGATGGACACCCTTGCCCTTAGCTAGTGGTTCCCACTACCAAGCCCACAGCGGACTTTCACCGCCAAGTTGTTGCCCATGCTGGGCACACAAAAATAAAAGGCAATCTTTGTGGATTGCCTTTTATGGGTCATATAAGAATATTGTATATTAAGTTTACTGGAGATTATGCTTACAACCTACCACTGTTACTTATTTTTTTCTAACACATAAATTATATTCATTCCACAATCCAGTGTTCCTTGCAGTTTAGTGAAAGCAAGTTCTTTTTCTACAATAAGTTTCCAAAATTCTTTATCTTGCCTAGCATTTTCTAATGCAGAATCGCCAGCTTATGTAAATAAACCAGCCGAACTTCGCTCTTTTATAGTAACAGGAAAATCAGCAAATAGCTCATCCATTTCTGAACTTCTCATCATATGGACATAATGCTTACTTGGTACAGGATAGTGCTCTTCATCCTGAATACCTGTGTTAAATACCCACTTTGTAGCTTCAAGTCCAAATTGGTCTTTTTCGTACCTAATGCCATCTAAATAATATAGTGATGCACCGATAAAACTCATAGCACCTACAATCAATGTTCCACCTGGCTTTAGAACTCTTAACATTTCATTTATTCCGTCTTTTTCCTTATCTAAAAGATAGTTAATTACTCCGCCAATACAAACGATACAATCAAAAGAGGAATCTTCAAAAATCCCCATATCAAGCACATCTAATACACAAAACCTCTTGATTTTATCAAACAATGAAAGTTCCTTCATTTTCGATTTATTAAATTCTATCTGATGTGAAGATATATCTCCTACCGTTAGTTCCTTGCACAGCTTCACAATATCTTTTGTGTATCGTCCAGAACCAGCACCTATTTCTAAAACCTTGTCATTATGGTTGATATAACGCTTCAATATATCATAATGCACCTGGTAAAGAAGTTCTCCATGTCCATCTTTTTCAAGACGAGTCCATTCACGGTCTCCATAATTATCATATTTGTTTTTTGGGATTTCGGGGTTGTAACTCATAAAAGCAGCTCCTTATCACTTTTAGATTTATAATCGTCATAATATCACTAATGCCAGTAATATCGCTTTCACTCATACCACCACCACCTCTCAAAATATAAACAATCTGTAGTTCGCATTATCCTACAATTGCATCTTTAGTTTATTATACCAAATACGGATAATTAAGTATATAGATCCTTTTGATTTTCAATACTATTCTTTAACAGAATTCAGATCATCTATTTCAGCAAACCTAAATTCAACCATACTATAACCTCCAAAGATAACACATACTAATCATGGTTAATATGATTTTTTCTTATCTAATCTTACCACGAACACTGAACTTGAAATCATTACTTAGATACATAACGTTTAATTTTTCATTTTAATTTTAAGTAGCACATTTATAAAAACACTAATTATCACTATAAAATATTTTTTATATCCTGCCAGTTTTCGGCCTTAAAATGTATCATCTCTTTACTTGGTAAATCACTCTCACTATAATAACGCTTGTACCATATAGGATATATACCTGCTGCACTAGCTCCTTGCAGATCACAGATAACATCATCTCCAATATGCCATGCTTCTACTGAAGAAATTCCAGCTTTCTTCAAAGCAATATTAAACAGATGAGGTTTTGGCTTAGCAACTCCATAGTCAGCACTTGATATAATAAACTCCATATTATTATATGGAAGAATTTCATCTAATCTATCTTTAATTATTGTGTCTTGAAACAGATTATTGGTAATGACAGCAGTTCTTATATTTTTCTCACTTAAAAAGCCCAAAAACTCTTGTACTCCCTCAGTAGCTTTATATAAGTTGCAATGTTTCCAAAATAATTCTGCAGCTTCAATATAGGAAATACTAAGCAGTACGCCATTCTTCTCAAGTAAATATCGTAAGGTAACTGAAAATGGTATCTCAATAGATGAGTTCAGTATAGCTTCTCTAGTATCCATATGAATCTCTCTTTTATATGTACAATACTCATCTACTAACATGGAGGAGGTTATATTATTATCATTTCTAATCGCCATATCAAGTACAGCCTGAAATCCGCAATTTTGACTATGCATTTTATCTTTAACATTAACAACCAGAGTATTACCCCAATCGAAAAAAATAATTTTAGGCTTTTTTCTCATAATAATACTCCTATAAATTACCCTGTAGTAAGCTAACTTGGTAAGCCCATCCCCTTAGTAGACATATTATCTAATGTTATCATATACTTTTATACCTTTCTCTGTACAAATAAGATTATTTCCTAATAATTATATAAACTGCCCAATTATTATACTTTTATTTTTATTTGTAAACAAAGATGGCGATTTACTTTCTCTTATTAACTGTAACAAATTAAACTGTACTTCATCATCAATGGATGGTTTAGAATCAAATATATTATCTTTCTCAGAAAATTTAATTAACAAACTTTAAACACCCCCATAAATTCGTATTATTATTCAAGAATACAGAATATCAATACATATTTCAAGTATTTAGCACAATTTCATATAAATTGATTCCCTGGTTTTAAAATCCTTTAGCTTTATATCATAATGATATGTACGTGATTGCACCAATAAATGTTTGCATTTTACGCTATCTTTTTCTGTATTAAATAACTGTAGCCACTTAAACCAGTACATATAGTTAGCAAGGTACTTGGTTACAACCCCAGTAAATCTATCCATCCACTTTTTGAGTTTGCTACGAAAAGTAGGAATTGATATTGATTTAATAATTCATAATGATGACCATAAAATATTACTTTCAATATATCCCATCTTCGCCAGTTATTTTATAATAAAATCCATATATTTATTGTTGGAGTTTATCCGATAGATATAAATAGATTTCTCATTATTATAAAAACCACTTTGTGTGTTTTAAATTTAACTCTATATGATGACAAAGACCTTGAGACTATATCAAATTTAAATACATATTCTACCTTTGTCTCATGTAATTATAGTTTTCACATAAAAAAAGAAAGGCTATACCTTTATGCACGAAACCGTATAGTCTTTCTTTTTTTATTTTTATTTAATTTATATCATAAGATAATTCTCAAAAGTTAGTAGAACAATATTAATTATTAGCTCTAGTTATATTTTTTGTTATTACATTTCTTACAAATTCAATATCGATTTCGTTTAGCTCTGCTATATATTCTATAGCAAGTCCTTTATTATACTGTTTCAATATCAGTTCTTTTATTGCTTCATTTCTACCTTCTTCTCTTCCCTCTTCAATTTTTTCTCTATCTCTCTCTAATAAAGTCATAAATTCTACCTCCACTGAAATATCATTTTTAACTTCCTGCACTCTTTTATGAATAGCAATAACAAACTAAAAAACTATGCTAAACTAATTTAAGCATAGTTTTTTAGTTTTAAAGCTTCAACCTCTTTGCTTTATCATAATATTCACCGTTTGAAGTGGGACATTAGCTCCGTCCCCATGTCCCTATCCTTATAGTACATATAGATACATATCTAAACTTCTGTCTACAGCTTCTGCAATTATTTCAATAAAGTCATCCACCCTACCTTCAGTACTAGCTACTTCTAAGGCTTTCATATATCTATCCCTATCCTCAGTCCTCACTACTGATATTGGATACCCACTTCTCATCAAAATTATATTCATCAGAAGTCTTGCTGTTCTTCCATTTCCATCAATAAAAGGGTGAATATATACAAACTTAAAATGAAATTCTGCAGCTATTTCAATCGGATGTTTCTTTTCCTTATTGGCATTATACCAATCAACCAATTCTATCATTCTTTCCTTGACTAAAAAATGTTCAACAGGTATATGCTTACTACCACTAATAAGTACATTAGTTTTTCTATACTCTCCGGCATTTTTATTATCGATACTTTTTAGTATTATATAATGTAGATCTCTAATAACTCTTTCCGATATATCTAAATTTTTACTTATAATATCATCAACATAATCAATAGCTTCTTTATGATTAATAACCTCCAAGTGTTCTCTCAGGCTCTTACCCTTGCCTATTGTAAGTCCATCTTCTAATATAACCTTAGTTTCAGTTATTGTAAGGGTATTGCCTTCTATTGCATTAGAATTATAAGTGAGCTCAACATCAAAATATTTCTTTAAGTTTTCTAATGCTGCACTATTTAAAGGTCTTTTGCTATCAAGTAATCTCTTTTTCTCATCTATTTGCTTAAACATAAATTTCACCCCTATACAATCCTATCCTAATATATTATAGATATATTATTGCACATATAATATAAAATAAAAAGCTGTTCTTACAAAAGGTGTATATTATTTACTAGGATTAATTTATTTCATTTAGTTAATTTTCGAATTATCATGAACCTTATTAGATCAAGACATAAGGTTTTCTAATATTTCGCTATTGGATATATTTAACTTTGATAGACTATAAAATAAGTAAACTAATTAATACTAACTTCTATACTCTTACTATCTTCAAAATTTACTATCAACTTATTCACATCATCTGGTACACCATTAAATCTTTGTTTTACAATTACTTTGCCATCACTTTCATTAAATTCGGTTGAAATACTATCTATATTAACTCCCTTATCTGTATATAGATCTACTTTTTGTTTTGTCGAATTCAATGGCATTTCCATCTCAATAAATGTATTAAGTTTACTCAGCGTTACTTTCTTTAATACAATATCTCCATGTCTTATTGACGGAGTTATAACTTTAACTCCTTCTCCATTTAAGGTAACAGGCACAGAGAACTTCCAGTTTCCTCTTACGATATTATTATCTTCTGTACCATTCAAGGATAGTGCACCTATAGTTATGCCTAAATTAAAGTTCTTAGGTACATTTCCATTTAAGTTTTTAAAAAGATAACTTTCAACTCCAATAAACGTCTTATTATCAATAAACTTACCTTCAAGCCCTGCCTTTCCGCCATTATCCAAATTACCTTTGTTAAAACTAGTTTTCGCATATTCATCATATATTAAAAGTTGAGTATCCTTAGTATTAACAAATGCTTCTTTACTTTTTACGACAAAGGATACATAAACCCCATATTCATCGCAAAGAACTTCTTGTAAAGTCAAACTAACATCCTTGTCTGTAATAGTCTTATTAATGCTTTTATTTTCTTTATAATTGCCTCTTATTCCTATAAGTTGTTTTAACTCACTGAAAATATTTCCAGAGTATTCAATAGATTTGGCTCCTACACATATGGAAGTGATACTAATAGTTGTAACTAAACAAATCGAAGCCGCTATCGCAAACTTTTTTTTGTATCTCTTTTTATCTTCTTTGTATTTCTCTCCTCTTTTAACAGCATTTTCAGTCAATATATCAATATCATCTGGAAGTTTTATACCATCTAAACTATTCATTGTTTATTCCTCCAATAAATTAACTTTTAAAGATTTTAGTGCTCTATGAATATATGATTTAACTGTATTTTCTGAACATCCCATAACTCTTGCAACATCTCTTATAGACATATCTTGCATATATCTTAGGATTATTGCAGTTTTGTGCTTAACATTCAAACTATCTAGAGCCTTATACAAATCAATATTGGCTAATATGTTGGCATGGTCATTATCATTCATAATGTATTGATTATCTTCCATAAGAACAACCTTATTACTTTTATGAAAGCTATCCTTAATGTTATTAATTAGAATCCTAGTTATCCAAGTCTTAAAATATTCAGGCTTCTTTAACTTATGAATACTTATAAATGCTTTATAAACTGTTTCCTGATATATATCTGATGCTTCATGCTGATTTTTTACATATAAATAAGCTGTTTTATATAAATATTCCTTGTAATCATCTATTATTGACTCAAAAGCCTCCTTACTGCCTTTTATTGCACTTTCTACTAGGTTATCATCTGAAGTCACTATGTTATCAGTTTTGATTCTATTTATTTTACTAGCTTGAATGCCTTCCATTGACTTCCTCCTATCTTATTTGCAATACGTATTGTCTTCGAATTCATATATTAGACTTACAAGGATATCTAAAAGTTGCACTAGTTTTAACTTTTATTATTGTATAGTTGTACTTCATTTACCTTATAACCTCATATTATCTCAATACCACAGCTGTCACATAAATTTAATTGAACTTCCTCAGCCCAGGTGCAGGACTTAATATCATTCAAGGTTTTCTCTAAATACTGTAGTTGTTCTATTGGAATATGGATTATTAAAGTATTAATTTTCTCCTTAAGCGATTGATTTCTTTCTGACTTATATCTTCTTACCTCACCGATTATTTGTTTTATGCTTTCTCCAAAGTTTAATATAGCTTCATTGTTATGCTCTGCTTTCATATTCCACAGCATTTTATGGATTGATATCTGTTTTTCAAAGTCTTTATAATATGCTTGATAAATTTCTTCTGTAATATGAGGAACATATATGGAATATAGTTTCAGGATCTCCAAGAGTACTGTATAAATTGTATACTGCCCTGATAATCTTTCTTCTTTTCCATGTATCTCTGGTTTATATAGTCTGTCTTTAACTATTTCGAGATAATTATCACAAAAATCACTCCAGAAGAACTCATCTATATCATGCTTTGCAAGGCCTATCTCATAATGGTTTAAATTTTCTACTGCATCAGCTTCTAACACCTTAATTTTCTCTATAATCCATTGATCAATTGGTAGTAGCTCCTTTGGCTTATTTCCATCAAAGTCCTGTAACTGCATGATACAAAAACTTGCGGCGTTCCAAAGTTTAGTTAAAAACCTTTTTGAAATTTTAAGCTCCTCTTCAGAAAACATGGTATCAGTTCCTAGCTTTGCTCCTGCAGCCCAGTATCTAAGTGAATCTGCTGAATGTCTTTCTATTAGCTCTCTTGGTGAGGATGACGCATTGTTCTTTGACTTGCTTATTTTTTCACCCTTCTTAGCTAAAACGAATCCACAGATCATTATATCTTTCCATGGAAGCTTCCCAGTATGAAATAGACTTCTTACAATGGTATAAAATGCCCAGGTTCTTATTATCTCATGTGCTTGTGTTCTCATTCCCATTGGTATAAGTTTATCGCTAAAATCCTCCTCACTACCATATTTTGAATTTACAAGTGGTGAAAGCGAGGATGTTGCCCAAGTGTCTAATACTGCTGTTTCAGGTATAAATTCTGTGCTGCCGCAGCTACATGCTTCTGAAGGGTTTGCTTCCATTGGATTTATTGGGAGCTCCTCATCCTTTGCAAATATAACTTTCCCGCATTTACTACAATACCAAAGCGGAAATGGTATTCCAAAGTATCTTTGTCTTGAAATACACCAATCCCATTTTAGATTTTCTACCCATAATACATACCTATTTTTCATAGAGGCTGGATACCAGTTAATCTCATCTGCCGCTTGTAGGTATCTTTCTCTTTCACTTAAAATATCTATATACCACTGCTTTGAAGGTATTATCTCTATTGGTTTACCACATCTTTCATGAGTTGAAACCGTATGAGCTATAACTTCGCTTTTTCTTAAAAGATTGTTCTCCTTTAGAAGCTCTATTATTTTCTCTCTTGCAGTAAAAACTGTGAGATCACTAATAAAGGGAACCTTATCTGATATTCTGCCATTACTTTCTATAACTTTTCTGAAGGGTAACTTGTGCTTTTCATACCATTCTGTATCTGTTATATCTCCGAAGGTGGCACACATTACTACGCCTGTTCCTTTATCCAAGCTAACCTTTTCATCTGCAAGAATTGGTATTTCATAGTTGTACAGAGGAACCAAAGACTTTTTCCCTAAATAGTTTAAATATCTTTTATCTTCAGGGTTTATAAATAAACATACACATCCATATAATAGTTCCGGTCTTGTGGTTGCAACTATTAATTCATCACCATCTACAGTAAAAGGTATATAATTAAAGGTGGTTTCCTTGTCTGCACTGTCAAGTTCAGCCTGTGCTATAGAAGTCTGGCAAGTTGTACACCATAAAACAGGTGATTCCTTAATATATGCCTTACCACACTTAGCCATATCTAAAAATGCCTTTTGAGAAAGCCTCCTTACCCTAGGATTAATTGTTTCATATTGAAGACTCCAGTCTACACTGAACCCCATTGCCATCCAAAGCTTCTTGAAGTCTTCTTCGTATTTTTTAGTTGTTAAAAGGCACCTTTCAATGAACTCACTTCTTGGCATAGTTGCAGCTCTAGTATTCTCTTCTTTTTCTACAAGTCTTTCTGTTGGAAGGCCATTGTCGTCAAAGCCAAAGGGATAAAATACATTTTTGCCCTGCATCCTATGAAACCTAGCTATAATCTCAGCCTGGGTATAGGAAAATATGTGTCCTATGTGAAGACTTCCACTTATAGTTGGTGGAGGGGTATCTATTGAAAAAGTCTCCTTATCACTTTCATAGTCATATTTATATATATCATTTTTATACCAATATTCTTGCCATTTTAGCTCAAACTCACTTGGGTTATATTTTTTACTTAACATTATTAATACCTCCTATTTTGCTTTCTTTCTAACTGCGCAATTAGAAGAAAAATAAAGTTTTGCTAATATCAGCATTTAGTGTTCTGCTTATACCAACTCACAGCTTTCTATGTGGGTAAGTAATAAAAAGTCTCTGAAGCGACTTTCTTTAACATTAAAAAAACCTTCATCCTATATAAAGGACGAAGGTTGAATCTCCGTGGTACCACCTAATTTTGTACAAATGCACACACTCAATATAGTACGGGCATATCTGCCGATACTACTTCCCTTTTAACAGTGGGAACTATGTTAGAACCTAATCGTAAAAAATCGCTAATGCGACCTTCTTTAGTGAATTTCATAAAGAATTACTTTCAGCCTAAAGCTCCGAGGCTACCTTCATTACATTCATCATGGGAAATTTCCACCACCATTCCCTCTCTTTATTTCAAAACTGTAATTACTCTTCCTCATCAATGCCATTATTTGTATTATATTAAATATAATATAAACAATTATATTTATTGTCAACATAAATTTAAAAATAATTTATGTGCTACATTTCTCAATTTTGCCTTTTAACATAACAAAATCATATTAATTGCTTGTACAAGCTCATAAAAGCATCAGACCAATTAATTTCAACACAATGCTTTAATAGCGCTTATTCTAATATTATTATGCCTACTCCTAGCTAATAGTATTCTAAAATTAGAGCTTATATTTTCATTATATTTTACTTCATTGAAGCTTACCTTTATTGGGCAAAACCATGTTTCTATTTCTCTTGTATTATTTAAAATCATATTATTTAACTTCTATTTACGACTGCCATAAACTAAATGCCAATGAAGATGCTTGGAATCCTGATACTCTCCCAAATTTGTGATTACTCTACAGGCTCCATGCTCAGATACTATATCTGCAGCAACTTTCTTTACCACGCTAAGTAGCTCTAGTAAAAGCTCATTTTCTTCTTCGGTAACTGTAATCAAAGAAGATATGTGTTTCTTTGGAATAACTACTATATGTTTTTCATAGGCTGGCTTAGTGTGATAATAGGCAAGCACATTATCTGTTTCAAATACCTTTGTTACCTCTGTTTTTCCACTTAACACTTGTTCACAATAAAAATCACTAATCATCTTATAATCTCCTTCAGATATCTAGTGCACTCGCTTGTACACGGATTGATTTTATTTATTTCTACCTACAAATTTTTTATATAACTCCTAAAAAAGTTTTTCGCTCAGAAGCCACAGTGGTTTTAATAATATATTTCCGATTGATGTGACATCTTTAGCTAAAACTTTATTAACGTTAATTCAATGTTATTACAATTATACCATATAATCACTATATTATTATAGCCTAACTCTCACATAAAGCTTTGCTTCATATCTATATTCATAATGCTTTATCATTTTCCAACATCAAGGTAAAATATAGAATAAGTTCAGTATAATGTAAGAATACAAATAATATAGCTGCATGCTCATTATATAAGAGTATTGGAGCAGATGAACCAGAAATAAATGATGAAATTATTTATACCTACAGATATGGATTATGATTTTTTAATTGCTTATGATATAATTTATAAAGTGTAAATTTAGCCAATTTTTCAACAAGTTGCCTAAAAATACTGCTTATATCATCACTATTTTTTAATAAAGGTTTATTTAAAATCATACTAATTCACCTTCTAAGGAGCAAAAAATATTATGAGAATCAATACATTGAAGTTTCTTTTAAAAAGCACTTTAAAAAATATTAAGAGACATTCTAGTACCTTTATTTCATGTACTATTACAGTAATGTTAACCCTATTTATTTTAGAGATGTTTGTGTTAGCAACCATGAATCTTAGAACAGGAGTTGTTAGTGTCTATACTAAATATGAAGTGCAAGCTACTTTAAAGGGTAATCTCTCAATAACCGAAAAAAAAGATATAGATAGAAGTATAAACGCTCTAACTACTCCAACTAATGTTACTCTTTTAGATGACCCTTTTGCAGCAAACTATATAATTAGAGTAAGTAGACCAGATGATGTAGCTAAAATGGAATCTCAGCTTAGTAGTATTCAGGGGATAGATAGGATAACTGATGATAAAGCAATTCCTCCGACGATTATATCATTAAGTAAGGTAATTATATTAATAGGCTCAGTGATATTTGTTCTCCTTATTACAGCAATATTCTTTCTAATTAAACGTGTATTGAGACTTGCAATTCATACAAGAATTGATGAAATTAATATAATGCAGTACCTTGGTGCAACCGATTGGTTTATTAAATTGCCTGTTGTATTTGAAGCTATTTCCATTGGTTTTTTAGGTGCCGCTATATCAGTAATAGCAGTTTATTTTTCATACGTCTCCTTATATGATCAAATAAAGATTTTCTTAGGAAAAACCTTCATTGAATTTATACTTCCAGCATTTATATGCACAACTATGTCTTGGAGTTTTATCCTTATTGGGATACTTATAACTACTATCTCAAGTATGTTTATAATAAGAAAATATTTAGTAATTTAAAAATTATTGCTCATAGGATTTTGAAGGTATTCTATTGTGTAGCTTAAATAATAATCCTTTAATTACTTTCTTATAGGTATTTTAACTTTCTATATCATATAAAACACCTGAAAAATCAAAATTGGGAACCTTACCCTCTTTATATCCCCATACTGATTTGTTATCCCATACAAAAGCATCTTTGCCTAAATGATTCTTAATATTATTCTTAACATTATCATCTATAACTTGAAATAGACTTTCTGATGCTTGTACAGAAATAATTTCTTCTGTTATTGCTTTAGCTTTATGACATGGTGTAGATAAAAGCTTCTCTTTCCCAAACATCTCAACGTAAGGTTTACCGTAAATATTCAACCATCTAATCTCAGGCAACCTAATTTTAACATTAATTGCCTCTTTCCAATTAGGCTCTCCGGTTCTTGTGATATTTCCATAGACAGGTTCAATTATCTTTATAAGCTCTTTACATAACCAAAGGAAACGTTCAAAATTATTATCCTGCATTAAGTAATTGGAACCAACAGAAAATTGCATAATATTAAATCTAGGATTAACCTTAAGCTTATCCCAATTAAAATTATAAAAAACTCTATCTTCACTTTTTGATTTCATCATTAGGCTTCCTGAAGCTTGATTATATATCGCAAGATTTCTGTTAACTTCTTGGTGCATCCATATCCTTACCGGTGCTGATAAATCCTCGACTTCATACTTAAATCTTAATGGCTCAGAGAATGCATAAATATCTGGAACAAAAGGAGTACTATTTATTCTTTCTAATATACTTAAAGCTAGGCTTTCATCCTGGAAGTCTTTCGTACTTTGAATACTAAAAATAATCTTTTCAATTTTGTTCATCTTATTCCCCCATAAACCCAATTTGTCGGAATATTTACTTATTGATTTAATTTGCTATGGTAATTTATCTTTCTAAATAAATAATAACTCATTTAACCTAATTTATACAAATTAGTAGGTGTTTCTTTGACAATAATTATTTTAATTTATTCCTTCTATTGGTTATAGGAACTTCTCATTTTCTCACCTGAAATACTTTAGCTGAATATATTAATACCAGCTCAAATAATTATTTTAGGAGTATCTAATGATATCGAAGCAAACATTTATCAATCAATCCCTGGAGTTGAATCTATTCTTTCTGAGAATTATGAAAGAGCATTCTATATTCTTAGAAGCTGCCTTTGGTATAAAAGACAGAAATTTAATTGATCAAGCAGATGCCTTTAAAAATGAATTTACTAGATTACTTTCTCATGCAATTTATTTATCAGATGGCGTTGTTCCTTCTATAGTATTAAGGTCCAATGAAATCGTCACTAAGTATACATCAGAAGCTGAGAAGGCAACTCAATTTGCAACAGGAATTTTCATAGACTCAAGCCTTACTGCCAGTGAACTATCATTGTCACCAAGTATGTATAATAGAGATATTTCTACGTTGACAGATCATGTTTATACCTTAAATCAGCATTCTATAGCAGCAACAAATATGATAATCCGATTTAAAAGTGATCTTAAAAACAATGTATCCTCATGCAGACTTTTCACTACAGCCTATCCTCTCTTAATAGATCACATACTGAGGGAAGCAATATTCTTTACAGAATTACTAACAAGATTACAAAATGGTATAGCCATTGATATTAAAAAAGATATACTAGAACAAGAGACCTTCTGGAATAGAATAATGTCTGAACACTCATTCTTTATTAGGGGCTTATTAGATCCTACTGAAGTAGAATTGTTTGATATAACTAATAATTTTGGAAAGGAATTTGAAATACTTAGAAAAGAAGCCTCTGCCATGAATAAATCCTCCTTTGATTTATCTGGCTTAACAGAAAAAACCTTGGAGGAAACTATAAAGCTTAGAAACTTTAAAGCTCAGGGGACTGAAGGTCTTTTGGCCTGCAAGATAAAATCAATAATTGTACCACTATTAGGAGATCATGTACTTAGAGAAGCCAACCATTATTTGAATCTATTACAATCCTATAATAATATATAAAAGACCTTATAAAGTAAAGGATTAAATAAGTAACCTAATGGTTATTCATATAATCCTTTATATTTTTTTACTATTTACCTATATCCATATCTAAGCTTATATAGTTTTTTCTTTTCTATTAAATATTAAAGTTCCAAGCAAACAGAATAATGCAAGCTGTATTGAAATTATCAGAAAACTAGATGATATTGAAATATTGGGATTCTTCATAGTTCTAGATAAATCACCTGTTATTATACTTACTCCATCAAAGTAACCAGCAAAAATTATATTATATAAAGCTTTAATAGACTCAGAATCGCTTCTAGCAATAACATTTGTAAACAAACTTACTCCTACACAGACTACAAAATTGATACTTACAGATAATATTGAATTCTTCGCTATGGTAGATACCATCATTATAAATCCGCATGCACACACCATATATAATACTTGCAGGCCTATTCCCAACATTAACATTTTCCAGATTGGTAATAGGTACATACTTCCATGTACAAGTGATACACCGTTTAATAAATCATTTTGATATTTTCCTCCAACAATATTAGGTAACTGAGGGTTTTCAAAGCCCATCATTAATCCTAAAATTAAGAAATTTACCAATTCCACTAGCAGCACTGAACCAACAGTTAAGATATTAAGTGCAATAAATTTTGATAAGTATATTTTCATTTTAGAAACTGGGCGTACTAGCAGCATTCTTATGGTCATAGGATTGAATTCACCAGCTATTGAATCAGAGATAATTACTACTACAAATATTGGTATAAAGAACATACTAAGCAGTCTTATAACATTCATAATTAGATTAAAGGCTTTATCTTTATCCCCACTATAGGTAGGTTCTATATTTTTGTCTAAACATATTTGGTACATTTTCTTACTAATTTCTAAGCTATCTTTATCTTCTGTTTTTCCGCTGGACAAGTTAGAAAGCTTAGCATCAATATCTGATATTTTTCTTTGAGCCAAGGCCTTCCAGTCTAAATCCTTATTATCAACTTGAAACTGTAGCTCCTTATTAGATGACTCTATATCTTTAATTTTATTTTTAATATCCTTCTTTTGATTTTCATTATTACTTTTCTCAAGATTAACTTTCAAATCATCGATAAACTTTTGATTCTGTTTGATTCTGTTTTCAGGACTTGAGGAGCTTCGATTGTCTAAAGCATATAGATTGGCAAAAAACATTGCTATGACTAGCATAAATAGCATTATGATGGTTTTCTTTTTCTTTATTTCCTTTAACAATTCATTTTTTATAAGCTTGTACATATCTATTTCCCTTCTTCTCTTAATACATCAAAAAATTCTGCTTCTAGATTCTTCTTTACTTCGCTTATATAATATATATCGATATCCTTAGTTACTGACAGCTTAATCACATCTTTAATGCTATTTTTCTTTATGGTCAAATAGATGTTATCCTTATTTATATTGCATTGCTCTACATATTCTTCAATCTCCAGTAAATCGTGAAATTCATTTATCCTAGAACATCTAATAACGTAGTTTTCATATTCTTCTGACTCGTTACCCATGACTTTTTCCTTAATTATCTGTCCGTTATTTATAAAAATCACCTTTTGGCATATGTTCTCAATCTCCGATAATATATGGGAAGATATAAATATAGTACATCCACTTTGATTTATATCCTTAAGTATATTTCTAAACTCAACTATCCCCTGGGGATCTAATCCATTGGTAGGCTCATCTAGTATTAGTATTTTAGGATTCATTATAATAGCCTGAGCTAGTGCTAATCTTTGCTTCATACCTAAAGAATACGCTTTTACCTTCTTATCTAAACTATCATGTATACCAACCTTCTTAGCAACTTTAATTAGATTTTCTTTAGCTATGTGTTTATACATATTGGCTATAATTTGCAAGTTTTCTCTTCCTGTTAAATACTCATAAAAATAAGGAGTTTCAATTGTGCATCCTATTTTCTCCAAGGCACGTTCTCTATTTTTCTTTACATCATAACCCATTATTGTAACATTTCCTTTAGTAGACGGAATCAGTCCTACCATGATCTTCATCAAGGTACTCTTACCAGCACCATTAGGGCCTACAAAGCCTATTATTTCATTTTCTCTTATGGTAATATTAATATTTTTTAAGGCTCTTTGTTTATGATAATCCTTATATAAGTTTTTAACCTCTAAAACATTCATAGATACCCTTCCTTCTGAAACTATTGCTTGTTAAAAGCTGAAAATTACTATAGCCTATTATTAAGTTTTATATCTACTTAACAAATAATTATAATTTAAGAGTCAATTAATCCAGAACCTTAGTGTTATTAATATAAGCTATTGTAATTGAGCTTCTATCTCACTGATATCCCAGTTCTTCATCCTAGTTTTATAAACCTCATGCATCTTTTCAAGATTTATATCATTAAACTCTAACCATTCGTACTTATCATGTTCATCAGACAACTGTAAACTGCCAGCTTTTATCTTACACAAATAGATAACTCCAGTTATCTGATAGTCCGTTGCAATAAAGTTCCATGTATCCAAAAGTTTTATAGGTTCCGCTATAAAGCTAGTCTCTTCCTTAACTTCTCTTATTACTGTTTCCTCTGCAGTTTCTCCGAACTCCATTCTTCCTCCTGGAAGTTCATATAGATTATGTTTTGCTATACTCTTGTGTAGAGCCAAATACTTACCTTCAAAAAATATAAGAGCCTTTGCTGCAAATTCTATTTTTCTATTATCCATTTTAACAATCCTCACTTTTTTCTTATTTCTTTAAGAATAGATAAATCACTGTAGTAATATTTGGTATAGTTTTCTTCTACCTATCATAATAAGCACTTTTATTCCAACCCTTACCGCGTCTAGTTCATCAGCAATAGTTCATTTATACTTTATTCTATAAATAGCAATAATTCCCTTCTAAATAATACATTTTATAATTAGCTCTTTGATTTTTATGAAAACCACTTTGTGAGTTGTAACTTTATTACTATATGCTGACAAAGACTTTTACACTATATAAATTTTTTTAAACATATTCTCCCTTTGTCCAATCTAAATTAAAGTTTTCACATGAAAAAAGAAAGACTATAGCTTTTAAGCATGAAAAGCTATAGTCTTTCTTTTTTATTTTTATTTAATTTATATCATAATATAACTCTCAAACGGTAGTAGAACTCTATCAATTATTAGCTCTAGGTGTATTTTTTGTTATTACATTTCTTACATATTCAATATCGATTTCATTTAGCTCTGCTATATACTCTATAGAAAGTCCTTTATTATACTGTTTCAATATCAGTTCTTTTATTGCTTCTTTTCTTCCCTCTTCAATTTTCTCTCTATCTCTCTCTAAAAGAGTCATATATGATCTTAATTGTGCTTCGCACTTTTTCAATAGGTGCACCTCCACCGAAATATCATTTTTAACTTCCTGTACCTTTTTGTGAAGTCTTCTCACAAGACTCCCTTTTGAATGCTTTACTGTATCTTCTGTAGAATTCTCTACATATTCAAGAAATTCCAACAACTCTTCACTTAAATCATTCATGATTCCTTTTGTACTTAATATTATTTTTTGAGTTTCATCAGCTAATATTATACTACTATCTTCTAAGCATATATTTTCAAATGTATACTTATGTCTACCTGCATTGAAGTAATCAAATGTGCAGATAAATATTATATAGCTTTTTGTTAGTTTAGTATAATCTTCTCCTTTATTTATTAAGTCCAAATCTATACTACCTTGATAATATCTCAATCTTTTAGGCAAACTTCTATGTTTTCCCCTTTGCATCTCTACATTATAAACTGTATTATTCTCATCCTTAACATAAACATCAAGTCTAATCCCCTTACTTTCAAGCAATAAGTCTATAGTTTTCTGTTCTTCAACCATTTCTACTTTTTCTATTTCAACTTCTAAAATCTTTTCTAATAATTCTTTACAAACATGTTTATCACTCATAACCTTCGCAAACAAAAAATCATCCTCAAGGTTTAATTCCTTTAAAGTTTTATTCATTACTATAACCTTACCTTATCTTTATCTTTTGTATTAATTATTAACATCATTATAGCTAATTAACCATTATATTTCAATATGATCTAGCATTTAGGAATAGTTCCCTACAAGTAGGTATGTTTTATAATTAGCTTTTTGATTTTTATCTAAACCACTTTGTGAGTCTTAACTTTATCACTCTATGCTGACAAAGACTTTTACACTATATAAATTTTTTTAAACATATTCTCCCTTTGTCCCATCTAATTAAAGTTTTCACATGAAAGAAAGACTATATCTTTTCAACATGAGAAGGTATAGTCTTTCTTGTTTATCTTAGCGTTTTTCTTAAACTCAGAGTCTGTTTAAAATTTGCTCCATATTAAAAGGATTTTGAAGTGTACAATATAACCTATATTATTAAGAGCATCCTGATCAATCGTCCCATGTACTTATTTATAACTTATTCCATTTGGCTCAGCATCTACCTGGATATTTTGAATAACTTTATTTGTACTATTGTCTATCACGCTTACTGTATTATCGTACATATTTGTCACATAAACATATTTATTATCAGGGGTGACAACTACTCCATGTGCTCCTTTTCCTGTTACTATGGTTTCAACCACTTGCTTTGTTGCCATATCTATTTTTGAAACAGTGTTTGAAGGATTATCTTCTGTTCCTTGATTTGCAACAAAGGCATACTTATCATCTGGCTCTAGGTAAACCTGAACAGGTCCTTTACTAACAGCTACCCTTTGAACATTTTCCGATGCTAAATCAACTATAGCCAGTGAGTTCTCACTATTTATTGTTACTACCAAGGTCTTGCCATCTTTTGTTATACCTGTAGTTACTGGAGTTTTTCCGACCTTAAGCTTTTTTATTTCCTTTCTATTTTCAACATCTACTACACTCACAGTATCTTCACCCATATTAGCAACATAGGCATACTTACTATCACTGGATATTCTAAAGCCATGAGGCCCATTGCCTACAGGAATATTAGTTATAAGGTTATAAGTATGAGCATCTAACAGTGCTACATTATTATCCGCATTGTTTGTTACTAGTACATACTTTCCATCCTCAGTGAAGACTACGTGAGCTGGATGATTGCCTACCTCCACCTTTTTTATAAGTTTTCCTGTTTCAGCATCATAAAATACAACAGATCCAGGCTTACTCATATTCATAGATTGATCTTCCTTTTGTCCTTTTTCCATCTTTACAGGCAATGTATAGGCAAATACTTTACCATTCGGTGATACCTGCACATTATGTGGAGTCCCTTCATCCTTAATGGTCCCTATAACCTTATATGATGCAGCATCAATTATTGAAACAGTACCACTTTCATTGGCAGTATAAATCAAGTTTTTGTTTTGTCCTGCTACAGTACCAGATTGGCTTGGCTGTTTCTCACTGTGATTCATATCCATATTCATATTTGTATCCTTGCTCTTATTTGCATTGCTACAAGCTACTAATAAAATCACTATTATTAGTGAACTTGCAATTAATCCTATGTACCTAAACCTTTTCAATTTCCTTCATCCTCTCGTTAGTTAATTAGTTCGGTATGACATTATTCTAAGTAAGCTTGTAAGTTTACCATGTATCTCTAGTTGTAAAGAGGCTACTTTCTGTTAAAAAGTTTCTCCTTATATGACTTTATTATGTATGAATTTCCAATAATACTTGAAAGAAAAAGGATTCTTTAGAATTCCATTATTTTATTAGCTGTTCCTATACAGCAAAAGACTTCTAATCCTCATACTAGAGATCAGAAGTCTTCAATAAATTTCTTGTAATACATTAAGTTATTAGTTAATTTACTTCTAAGAGCTTTTCAAAATCAGGATTATTCTGTTCTAATTACAAATTCACATAAAACTACACTTACCCCATTATCTACAAAATATTAACTGATGCTTTACATTACAAAAGTTTCATTAAATTCGAGTAGTAAGCTTTAACATTGTATTCTTGTAACCCAGATACCTGCCCATCTCCTAACTCCATTACAACCCATTGTCCATCTGCTTTTTTAGCAATATCAACAGTGAAAAAATTACTTTTTATATTCATCAAATTTCTTACAATATCATCAACAAATTCAGGATATTCATTTATATTTTCGCCATTCCAATACCCAATTGTACATACTACTTTATAATTAAATATAAATAGTCTTAATTCATTTGAAATAGGCATTCCACTCTTCTCATGAAACCCTGTTGACTCCAATTCAATGAATTCCCTGAAAACAATACCTTTATTTAGATATTCGCCTTGACCATTAATAAAATTATTTACTACTTTCAATGCATTTTCTGTTTCTTTAGCATTTGGAATATAACAACTTTCAAACCATTCATGTTTACGAGATTTTACATAGTCTTTAACTATTACTGGTTCTTCATTAAACTCCTTCAGCATATCTATTATCTCTTTCTCTTCAGGAATACCCTTACTCCAAATTGTTCTAGGAGTTAATTTTTCAAGATGCTCATACCAATTGGGTAAGTAATGAGTATTTACATATTCTTGTGGAGTGTTTATAAGATAATAGTTTTTATCTGCAAGATTAGTATATAAACATTCATAATCCTCAGGTTTAAGCATCCATCCTCTATAAATCACCCTATTTATCTCTTCACTCTGAAGAATCTTTACTTTCTTCAAGTCAACTAAATCTTCATAACTAAATAGAAGCACATTAAGTCCAAGACCTTTTGCTTGTTCATATTCATCCTCGTAATCCATATCAGGCTTGTTCCTATTTAGTGGATCACTGCAATATAGAAATGTAGTATTATAATTTTTAAAAAGCAACTGGTCTTTAAGTATATCTTTCCTATATGCATTTTCATCAACTAATAATCCTATGGTTTGCTGATTATTGCCTTCAATCATTCTCATGATTTCTATTTCTAAAACTTTGACTTTTTCTCCTGTCAATGTTATTAATGCATCTCCTACTTTGACAACACCTTTATATGTCCCAACTATTACTGTTCCACGGCCTTTAATATCAAGTATATCGTGAACCTTAAATACAAAATTGTTTTCCATCTCTTTTTCCTCACTCTCCATACATCTATAGGAGTCATATTATACGTCATCTAATCCCAAAAAGTTTTCTACCATTAAAATAGATGTTATTCTATCAACTTCATTTGCTAAAGAAAAATTTTGCTTTATGATACTATTATTATAGATTTTCTCATGTTACTTGTAAATATATGGCACATAGTTAATGGGTAATTTAAGATGCGATCTTATATTATTTAATAATATGATGAAAAATTAGTAGTGTAATCTTAAACACAATATAAATTAAGTGGCACTAATTGGTTTCAAATGATATAATTACAAATAAAAAAATAATATTTACCAATATAGTAAGATTAATAACATTTTGGGGGTATTTTAATGAACTATTGTTTAGAAAACTGTAGCGAATTAGATAAGGACTTTATTTATAATGTAAAAAAGCAATCAATATATAATTATGTTGAAAATATTTGGGGATGGGATGAAGAATATCAAGTTAAAGATTTCGAATCTGATTTTAATATAGAAAACTTTAAAGTTATTGTAGCTGATGATAAATATATTGGCTTTATACAGCTAAATGAGGATATTTCAAATGTTAATATTACAGAGATTCATATTATTCCTGAATATCAAGGTAACGGTACTGGATTTGATATAATAAACAATATTATTGAACAGGCAATTAAAGATGATAAAACTATTAGCATTGGATGCTTTATTGATAATATTCGTGCAAAGCAATTATATGAACGAATTGGGTTTAAAGTGGTATCAATAACAGATACTCATTATGAAATGAAGTACTTTATTTCATAATTCTTGTAAATTACATTTGGCTATGTAGAGATTTCTCTCTAACACCAAAGTATCACAGGCTACCTGTATAACATCACCCAAGCCTTTTAGCCATCTCTTATTTTCTTGTAATTTAGCAAGAGCTGGCTCTAAGCGTATTTCTACAGCTTTGTTTAAATAGCTTTTCCAACTATAGTCACAGCTATCCAGTATCCATTTAGCTGAATTGGTCTTTCCAGTAACATTATAGCTTTTGAGCCAATATATTGATTGGCTTATTAAAAATAGCCAGTCCATAGAATGAATATCCTCATCTGTAGTTTTAGCATACTTTCTTATGGTATCAATCATGTTATTTACCTGACTTAGCATTTCCTCATCACTTGGATATGGCAATTCATTTCTTAAATCTTTACCGAAAATTAAATATCCTTTATGTATTAACCCTTTAAGAGAAAAACCAGCTAATCCATATCTTTTATTTAACCTATCCTTTGAGGTACCCCAATATATTACATTAGACTCCATATCATTCTGAATTGCCTTTAGTGAAATTACCTCCCCCTCCAAAACTGATAGGTATGGATGATTTAACTTCTTAAATTCACTTCTAAGTATAGAAAACTTTTTAAAGTCATCTTCAGTTATAGTCTTATCTACTATTATAAAAAAGTCTAAATCACTGTATCCAATATGAAAATCATCATAAATTGCAGAGCCGAAGCAATAGGCAGATACTACAGTATTATTTAAAATGGTATTGGCTTTATCAACAAATTCTTCAAGAGCTTTTATCGCTTTATAATCCATTCTTCTCTCCTTTTATTCTTATTGTAGCTTTTATGCTAAAATAAGTTATTAGCATAGCAAGAAGGCCTCATTCTCCGATTTATAGGTTTGTTTTGTATAAATTTATATTTATTTTTGACGTATACTTCTTATAGAACAACGTAATCAAGTAAACTCACTTAATGTAATGTAGCCTTAATTAAGTAAAACACTGCATTATTCATAATTGAGTTTTGCAGTGTTTTATATCATACTAAGAATAAATTCAGCTTAAACTTGTTTTCAAAAGTTTTAATTATTCTTCATATGTTTATTAGATATTTCTATAATTTTCTCATAGGATTCATCTGATAAGCCGCTTGAATTTAAAAAAGCGCAAAATCTTTTAAAACAATCCATGAGTTCATTTATAATCTCTTCAGTAATTATAGCCCCTTCTTCCCACCACCAATTTTTTATAACTAGTGCATCGTTACCCCTATGTACTTCTGGCTCAAACCTTGCTATTAATTTATCACCATACATTACTGGCAACACATAGTAACCATATTTTCTCTTTTTGATTGGAATATAAACTTCCCAACTATATTCAAAATCGAAGATATCTTTTACCAATTTTCTATCCCAAAGTAAATTATCTAGAGGAGCTAAAAAGTTAACTTTACTTTCATAGTTATATTCTAGTAGTTCTAAAATATTTGAATCTTCTGATCTCATGTAAAAATTCTCATTAAATCCATGAACATTTACTTTTATCAACTCTCCTTCTTCATAGAGTTCTTTCAATGCTTCCATTCTTAAAGCTTTGTCAGAAACAAAATGTCCTAGCCATCCTCCGCCATTTCTGTCCCAGTAGATTCCTATACTCCCTATTCTTCTTTTAAAGTACCACTTGTAGAAACTCTTATCACTATCAAAGGGCTCTTCTGCTTGTAAGACTTCACTTGGAAGTAAATTCTCTATTAAGTCATACACTCTTTGAACATTTCTTTTCTCCTTTATACCTATAGTTCCAATGTTGAACATATAGTCCATAGCAGCACTTGAAAGTTTTCTATGTCCCCAACTGTCATTTTCAGCTCTACCTAAATCTATTTTAGCTGGTAAGGAAGGTCCATTCTGAGCAAGAAAACTTTTGATAGTATCAACGTACATAATTGCTTCGCTAGAATTACGTCTTTCAAGGATAATTTCTATTTCTGATTTTTTTCTCAGTCTTAATCTCTCGAAATATGGCCAATCTTCAGTACAATAAACTGACATCATTTTATCCCAGCCATCAATTAAACCCCTATCTTCATACATCAACTTATCTAACATATCCGTTTTATAATTATCTATTCTTGATTGAATCATAAGGTCAATATTTCTACCTACCACATTTAAAGGGTCATACTGCACGCATCCAACTCTTTTGACATAAGCTTTAATACCATCATACCCTTGAAATGCTTTTGGAAAACTTAGTCCTTGATATATAACTAAAAACTTTCTTAATTGTTCTTTTGATAAATTTATTATTTTCATAGTATCTCCTACTCTTAAAATTAGGTTCTTATACAAAAATGGTGAAAATCTAAATAGAAGTCCACCATTTTTACTTTGAGAATAATTTAATTATATGTCATGTATATGATTTAAATATTTCCTTTCTTAGAACGAACAAAGTAATCATCATATATCATAAACTTTCTATTGATTGGATAGTACCCTTTTTCTACTAATGAAGCTGTCCTTTCAGTGGCATCTGAAAAAGTCTTTGTTAAAATCTCTTTAACCTCAAATGCCTCATAGAAGTTCTCATTAGCAATGTCTAGGATTTCGCTAATAACATCTTTATTTTCATAGTTACTTTGTAAATCAATTCGTAATAAGCCAAAATGATTAAATTCATCATCTGCAATTCTATGAAACATTTCAACGGTGCCTACTTTTTCATTTGTATCATTCAAAACTACAGTCAATCTTACAAAGTATTTGTTTTTGTAAGAAAAGTCCCAAAAGTCGATTGCCTGCTTCATTCTTTCAATAGTAGTATAGTGGAAGTCATCTCCATTGCAATTATCAGAATTAAAGAAAGGTACTGCTTTTTCATCGGAATAGCATTTTAATAAGTCTTCGGCATCCTTTATTTCTGTCAGCCTTAATGTGATAAGATTCTTTTTATATACTGGACACTGTTCATAAATATCTTTTATCATCATATCCCCCAATTATATATAGGTATCCTTTATGAAAACTCAACTTATACTTATTATAAAATCGTGGCTTTTGGCGATTTTATAGTATGTACAAATTAATAGTTGAAGTTGTTTCCCTATAGATCTGTTTTAATAACTTATCCTCGTTACTCGCTTATTTTCTTAATAAAATTTTTGTTTAGGACTAGACTTAATAATCTTATATTCAATTATACAAATTATTAGGAATTAATTCAAACATTTAACACATAAACTATATTTTGGGGTGTAATTGTTGAAAGGGTTAAGAAAGACTGTAAATTGAAAAAGTAACTTCCGTTTTCTAAGCCAAACGGAAATTAGTTATGAAAAGGAAAACCTTGTAATATATGAGTCAACAAGATTTTACCTTTATGTTCAACCATATTAATAGTACCGCAAAAGCTAGTTTAAACGGAAATATACCATTCAAACTAGCCCAAATGCTGCTAGATTTCTAAAGCAGCTTTTCATAATTACTTTTGATATTTATTAATAAGCTCCGCTAGATAGCACTTTAAATCTTCAAAAGGAACTTCATCACCTGATGTTCCCACAGCTGCATAAATTTTAATAAAACTCGGAATACCATCTTGCATTAAGTTCTTGAAGTTATATTTGATTAATCCCAATCAAAACATCCATCTAGACATGAAGTTTTTGAGCTACCACACTTTGGACATTTTATCTCAACAGTCTTTCCATTAGTTTCTGCTAATATTATTCCTTTTTCATTTCGAATATCTATTGTTTCCAATGGATAACTACAATTTGAGCAAATATAATTTGCTTTACGTTCCCCATGTCTATATTTTATAGAGTAATAGTATTTTGCATATAATTGATTACATTTCAAACATCTATATAATCTTTCTTCACTAGCTTCTACTTGAGCCTTTGTATCTTTCATTATCTCAGAAATAAGTTTCCGTTCTTCTTTATCCTTTATAAAATGAGATAGCTTAGATCCATCACTGTTAAATATATATTCAGGTAAATAATTAAATCCAATACCTAAGAGAAAAACCTTCTCATAATCACATTCTTGACACTTTATTTTAATTGACCAACCCATATTAACTCCTCATAATAATATGTAAATTTTATATTCTATTTAATTTTCTGGGAACAAACTATTTAAATATTCTACTACAAAAGTCATGTATTATATTCAAATAGCAAACCTTTCTTATGGTAATTATAGCTTTAATTATTCAATTAGATTATTATGCCTTCAAAATGATCCATTTCATGTTGGATTATCTGAGCTGTAAATCCATTAAACACTTGCTTTTGCTTCTTAAAATTTTTGTCGAGATACTCTACTTCTATCATTTCATATCTCTTTGTTTTTCTAAATCCAATTAAAGATAAACAACTCTCT
The DNA here is from genome assembly GCF_004015185.1 of Clostridium manihotivorum. Taxonomy (GTDB): domain Bacteria; phylum Bacillota; class Clostridia; order Clostridiales; family Clostridiaceae; genus Clostridium_AR; species Clostridium_AR manihotivorum. The sequence continues at coordinate 3,550,058 of NZ_CP025746.1, forward strand.
TCAGTTTCATAAAGTTTTTCCTTCTTTAATATAACTGGATTTACCATAGGCACAATAAGGCCTCCTACAGTAAATACCAATATACGCTTTTTTACTCCAATCATATTGGCAGCCAATCCTACACAATGTTCTAAGTTGGCTCTTAAGGTATCTATTAAATCATCAATTACTGCTATATCAGCTTTAGTTGCAGCTTCTGATTTTTGTCCTAAAAACAATACATCTTTTACAATTGGTCTTATCATAATTTGTACCTCTTTTTCATTTATATTTTCAAAATACGATATGTTTTTTAACACATAATATCCTATAACCTTGTTAAATTATTTTGCTTTATTATACTCTCTCCTGGTAATTAGCTATAAGTGCTTAACTAATACAAATCATTATCTCAAAAAAATTATAACATAAATCAACATAGCAGATTATAAAATCATATTGTTTAAATCAAATTATATAAAATCCTTTAATGTGTTATAATTTACTAAAGTAATATAGTTGATTTTGAGAGGATACCTCTAGATAAAATACACACTACTTTTCATATTTTAGAAGATGAAACTGGCTATAAGCTTACTGATGTTCTAGAAATACATTTTTTAGAATTACCTAAGCTATCAAAATTAGATAGTATAAAAGATGTAGATGACCCCATAGTGGATTGGCTTGAATTTATAGACTCTGATTCAAAGGAGGAAATGGAAATGATAGCTGAAAAAAATGAAAATATTAAAACAGCTTATGAAATATTACAAAGAGTAAGTAAAAGTAAGGAAGCTAGAATGGCTTATGAGGCTAGGCAGGCAGAAATTATGGATCAATTGACAAGGGAAAAGACAGCAAGAGAAGAAGGTCTAAAACAAGGGATTGAACAAGGTATCGAACAAGGTATTGAACGAGGAACTAACCAAAAAGCTATTGAAATCGCAAAAAACTTGCTTGGTCTAATTGATGATGAAACCATTGCACTAAAAACCGGTCTATCTCTTGAAACAGTTAGAAACTTAAAGAATTAGTTTATTATATCCTTAAGACTTAAGCTTTTAAGATATTTTTGTGTTGATTGGGAGAGTTTTGGGTTAAACTCTATCAAATCAACACTATTTTCTTATGTACAAAAAAAGAAGAACTATACCTTCTCAAAATCAGAATGTATAGTCCTTCATATTTATCTTTTATTAGCATTAATGCCCTGTTATAGCTCTATTAATTATTTTGATTAATCTTTTTCCAAAAGATCGAACTTTTTTTCAAAGGGCTCTACTTTCTTTCAAAAGGTTAATCCTTATTTTAATAGATCAAACTTTGTTTTAAACCTACACCAACAAAAGAACCGTCCCTATGTCCTACTCTACAGTAACAGATTTAGCTAAGTTTCTTGGCTTATCAACGTCGCAGCCTTTTTTAACTGCAGTGTAGTAAGCTAGTATTTGTAGAGGTATTACTGAAAGTACTGGAGCTAGTATTGACATTACCTTAGGGATGTAGATTGTTGCATCTACTGTCTTTTCTATCTCTGTTTGGCCTTCCATTGCTATACCTAATACCTTAGCGCCTCTTGTTTTTACTTCTCTGATGTTACTTACCATCTTGTCATATAGATCGCTTTGAGTAGCAAGTGCTATAACTGAAGTTCCTTCTTCGATTAGAGCTATTGTACCATGCTTTAATTCTCCACCAGCGTATGCTTCTGAGTGAATATATGATATTTCCTTAAGCTTTAGTGATCCTTCCATTGCTACTGCATAGTCAAGACCTCTTCCTAGGTAGTATACATCTTTGTGCTTGTATATCTCATCTACGAAAGCTTTGATTGGCTCTATATCATTTAGTATTTCAGCAGTTTTTTCTGATAGGTTCAATAAGCCGTCTTTTATCTTTTCTATTTCAGTAGCTCTTACTGTGTTTTTAACTTCTGCCATGTAAAGAGCTATTATATATAATGCTATTAGCATTGTGATATAAGCTTTAGTTGAAGCTACTGCTATTTCTGGTCCAGCCCAAGTATAGAAGACATCATCTGCTTCTCTAGAAATTGAACTTCCTACAACATTTGTTATAGCTATGATTCTAGCTCCCTTTTCTTTAGCAAGTCTTAAAGCTGCTAAAGTATCTGCTGTTTCACCGGATTGGCTGATGCAGATCATAAGAGTCTTTTCTGTTATAAGTGGGTTTCTGTATCTAAATTCTGATGCTACGTCTATTTCTACTGGTATCTTAGCAAGTCTTTCTATTACATACTTTCCAACTACACCTGAGTGATAAGCTGTTCCACATGCTATTATATATATTCTATCAAAGTTTTCTATTTGTTCCTTTGTTAGATGAATACCATCGATCTTTATCTTTTCACCTTTAACTATTCTTGAAGTTAAAGTGTCTTTGATAGCCTTTGGTTGTTCATATATTTCTTTTAACATAAAGTGCTCATAGCCGCCCTTTTCAGCAGCGTCTATATCCCAAGTAACATGGAATATTTGCTTATCCACCTTATTCTTGTTTTCGTCATATATTGTAATACCGCTCTTAGTCATTACAACAAACTCTTTATCTTCAAGTAAATAAACATCTCTAGTACTGTTAAGTACTGCTGGTATATCTGAAGCTATAAAGCTTTCGTTTTCGCCTACACCTATTACTAGTGGACTATCTTTTCTTACTGCTACTATTTTATCAGGATCATTTTTAGAAATAACACCTAGTGCGTAGCTTCCTTCCATTCTCTTAGTTGCCTTGATTACTGCATCTTCAAGATTGCCATCAAAGTAGTAGTCTACTAAATGAGGTATAACTTCAGTATCAGTTTCTGATACAAACTTATATCCTTCTGATATTAACCATTCTCTTAGTACTATATAGTTTTCTATAATACCATTGTGAACTACTGCTATAGTTCCATCTTGGTTACTATGAGGGTGTGAGTTAACATCTGAAGGTTCTCCATGAGTAGCCCATCTTGTATGACCTATCCCTATACTGCTTGTAAAGTCTTTGTCTAAAACTTTATCCTTAAGGTTTGAAAGTCTTCCTCTACACTTTTCGATCTTTACTTCTCCGTTTTCAACTACTGCTATACCTGATGAATCATAGCCTCTATATTCAAGCTTGCTTAATCCCTCAATTAAAATTGGTGTTGCTTTCTTTTCTCCTAAATAACCTACTATTCCACACATAAAAAAATCTTCCTTTCATATTTAGATATACGTACCATAATCATATGAAATATTTTATCCATGGAAGGCTGCATTTATTTAAGCACTTTCAACCTTAGATATTAAATTGTATATTAAACTTTATAATTTCTAAAGCTGAAGTGATGCTTGTAAGATATCTTCTCATTAATTTTTTTGATATCTTGATACCCGTCTGGATTTGTTCTAAAAATCACTTTTTAGTTTTGCCAGACTTTAACGGTAGTATCATACCGTGAGGCACCCGCTGATTAATCGATACTCCTCATCCTCGTCAGGTTAAATATCATACAAAAATTTAACCCCTTGCGCTTTAAATAAATATATTAATTCTATCCTCCTTTTACTTCTTAAATTATAATTATGGTCTCTTCAGCCTTCACAATTTTATATATTATACTACATATTATTTAAAGTCAATCCAATTGTTACATTTTCAAAAGCATAAAAAAAATATTGTAAATTTATTAATTTCAGCCATGTTTATGCATAAATTCACCTTCTAAACCACCTCAAAAATTATATTATTAATAAACAAAAAATCACTGGTATAGTCAACTATATGCTAATACAGGACATGCATTTCGACAACAAAAGCAAGTGATTTTACAGCATAAATAAAGAGTTCCTATATCGAAACTTAATTTACACTTGTTCGAAAATCTCCGCTTCTTAGGATTTTTGTACAAGTATAAATTAAACAGTTTAGTTAGGAACTCTATAAAACTAATCACTTTATTTTGAAATATATTTTTAGGTTATGTTTAATAATATTCTTGAAATTAAGTGGTTAAGAAGGAGATGCTATATGAGCGAGCTATTAGCGCAAGCTAGAGATAAACTACTTCATATTGAAATTTGTCAAAATAAAACTTCTCAGATTCATCGAAAGCTTTATTTTGAGTTCAAGGATTGAAGTGGTTTATCTATTCATCTGAACAGATGTATCACTTCGATCCTTAAACCATTTTTAAAGCTCTCACTGGTTTTGGTGAGAGAATTTAAAAATATAAATTTTATTACGAAGTGATACATCTATCATCTAAGCATCGGATGACTGACCACTTAATTTCATTAGCTTTTATCTCATAGCTTTTAGTTCATTGTATTTACTTACTATCTCTTCCACTAAAACATTATCTTTTGCTAAGCCACAGACTTCAGTAATAGCATCTTGTATACTTTTATTTTTTATGATTTCTTGAACTTCCTGTGCCTTTGGATCATCTTTATAGTCAAATAAAAGACCTGCAGCAATTCCTGTTACTATATTAGTACTACTTATTCCTAGTTCCTTGCAAAGCACTAAAGGCGTTATTAATCTGTCATTAGAAGCTAGCTTTCTTATAGGATCTCTGCCCACTCTGAATACTTCGTCTTGAAGATATTGATTTTCGAATCTTCTAATAAGCTTTTCTGAGTATGCAGTAAGCAATTCTATATCAATGCCATGCTTTTTACTTAGAGCTTCAACAGCCTCTTTATGGAAGTTGATCACTACATTTCTTATATATTCATCCTTAATAGCTTCATGAATATAATTGTATCCTTTTATATATCCAAGGTATGCAGTTGTGGCATGCGCACCGTTTAATAAAAACAGCTTTCTTTCTAGATATGGATCTAGCATCTCTACATATTCAGCTCCAAAGATTTCAGTATTGACCTTTACTTTATTCTTTTCGATGTCCCACTCATAGAAGTCTTCAACTGCAACGTCAATAGGTAATTCCTTTTCTATGTTAACATTTGGAACTATTCTGTCTACTGCACTATTAGGGAAACCTACATAGTTGTCCAAATATTCTATAAAAGCTTTGTCCATATCTTCAACAATAGCAGTTTTTAATATATCTGTTGCCATGATTGCATTCTCACAGGCAATTATATCAACCTTCTTTTGGCTTACTTTCATTCTTTTTTCTAACATGGCTTTTAGTAATGAACCAGTACTTTTTAAGTTAGGTGCACCAATGGACATTGTAATAAGATCAGCTTCAATTACAGCTTTCTCTAGTGCAGCAACATCTTTGATATTTATTGCATCTACGCCCTTAACCTGTTCTTTGTTTTCAGAAGTACTTAATGTAATAACTGTATACTCTTTATATTTGTTGATAGAATCAACTAGAAAATCAGATATATCAACGAAAGTTAGATTGTACTCAGATTTAGAAAGTAAATATCCTATAAAACCTCTTCCAATATTTCCTGCTCCAAAATGTACTGCCTTCATTACATCTCACCTTCTTCTATTATGATTCTAATTATATCCTCTGGATTTTTAGCAGCTCTTAGTTTATCAACGTTTTCTTCATATTGTATAGTAAGTGCTATTTGAGATAGTATGTTCATATGCTCATCGCCAACTCCTGCAATACCTATTACTAGATAAGCTGTATTGCCATCTCCGAAATCAACTCCATTAGTATATTGTAGAATAACTATTCCTGAATTCTTTATCTGCTTTTTATATTCATTCATCCCATGGGGAATAGCCACACCATTCCCCATGTAGGTAGTTACTTCTTCTTCTCTTTGCTTCATACCTTCTATATAATTTTCATTTACGTATCCATTAGCGACTAGCAGTTTTCCTGCTCTTTCAATAGCTGCATCCTTAGATTCTGATGGTAGATTTAAAATAATATTTCTTTCATTTAATACACTTGTATTCATTGCTCTTCTCTCTCCTTGTTTGCTATATTAACTAAATAATTTCTTAAGTCTGATAGTGTTCCAGTTTCTAGTATTTTTATAAAATCTGTATCTTCGATCAATGCTATGCTTATCATGCCTAGGAGCTGCAAAATGTAGTTTCTCTCATTTTTTCTAGCTAAAATAACTATAAAGGTTTTAGTTTCAACTTTTGTGAAGCCTATACTATTCATATATAATGGTTCAGTGATTCTATATACTCCTACAAAGGGTTTATCAATCTTTTCGCACCTTGCATGAAGTAAGGCTACGCTGCTTCCTGGCACCACTATATTACCTTTTTCTTCTCTTTTTAGTATTGATAGTTTAATTGCTTCTTTTTCCTTTGTTATATTGTTGTTTTTAACATCCTCAGCAATTATGTCTATTAGGTCTACGAAATTCCTTACACTTGCTTGTGTTATACGCGAGTTCTTAATCAATTCATCTGTTAATTCATAATCGATGCTTAAGGTTTCTCGCATATTATCATAATCATATAGTTTTGTTAAATTCTCTTTGTTATTTATCTTAAAATCAACGATAAAGTTGTTTATATTTTCCAAATCTGTCTTAGTCATAAATGGTGCGACTATTATGATCTTACTTTTAATGTTAGAATTTATCTTCGCAGTTGAAATAATAAGGTCGTAAAGATTGTTTTCTATTTTCTCTTCAATATTGTTTATTGATGATATTGAAAGATCAGTAATATCTGGAAATAAAGATTTTACTTTATTTGAAAGTATCCCAGCAGTAGCTATTCCTCCAGGGCAAACTATTAAAGCTTTAAGGTTCCTTGATTTTCCTTGCTGCCTCTGCAGTGCTACATCTATGTGCATTGTTATATAACCAACTTCTTCAGAAGGAATTTTTAAATTATACCTTGAAAAAATAAGCTTACATTTACTACTTACTACCTTAAATAAATCTTTATAGTGTCCTTTAATTTCATTAATTAAAGGGTTTATTACCACAAGTCCTAAGTTAAGCATGTAAAAAGTCTGCTTAAAATGCTGTGACAAATCTTTTATAACCTGCTGATCTGAAGTTATATCAATACCAAGTTTCTTTGATACTTCTGATACTAACTCAATTGCAATATCTTCGTAGTTTATATCTAGATGCATTAAGGTATTATTATTATTATTTAAAAAATAGTTATAATCACTTAAATACAAAGTTAAATATGCTAGTTCTTCATCTGATAAAACTATACTGTATTTTTTTAAAGTGTCATCTATGCTTTTAATTTTGTTATAAGCTTCAGAAGCTATTATTTCATCTCTTATCTTTTCTGGTAACTGAATATTATCACCAGTTTCTGTTCGCTTAATTGATATTAAGAGCTGAATGAATAAGGTGAAATATTTCACATCATTGGCTCTCATATAGCTAAACTCTGAATGTTCAAACATTTCTTTTACCAGTACTAAAAGTTTGCTTCCAAAAATTATTTCAAAAAAAGCTCTTACAGTTTGATCTACCTCTTCACCATATAGTATTGCAAGAAGATCCTCATAAGGTCTTAGTTCAATTAAAAACTCTACCAAAGCAATTCTTTTATTCCATTCGGATCCTTCTATACTTATCCCTTGATTTCTTCTTCTAATCAAGCATAGATTTTTGCTTAATAGTCTCTTTTCTATATTGTCTAAATCAAGGCTTATGCTTCCCATTACCACGTTAAATTTATGGCTGAAATATGTTGCTTTTAAAGGTTCATTTGCCATGATTAACTGACAGGTCATAATAATCTGTCTTTGTTCCTTGCTAAATAGCCATTGCATCGGGATCTGTGCTAATGATAATCTTAATTCTTCAATATTATTCTTGTTTCCTGAAATAGATAGTTCCATTTCATCGTCTACAAAAATAACAACACTATATTTTTTTAATTCTTTGTTAATAGCTGTGATTTCTCTTAGAATTGTTCTCGTACCTATGTCTAATTGTTTAAGAAGGCTCTCTTTATTAAAAGAGCCTTCATTTAGTATCTTGCTTAATATAAACTTCTGTCTAGGAGTTAAATTATCCATTAATTAAAATACCTAGTCAGCTAGTTTTTTAGTTGCTTAATAAATTCTTCATAGGTTGAACGATCTAAGAAATTTTTCACAGTTAATATTCTATCTGTCTTTGCTGACTTTTGAGCTCTTTCATAAAGATTTTCTTGTGTGAAGACCACATCAGCATTTTTTGGTATATCATCCACTGGAGAATGGCTAACGTTTACACCTGTTATTCCAGCATCTTTTAAAGCTTTTTTAAGTATTGATTCACCCATTGCTGAAGATCCCATCCCAGCATCACAAGCAAATACTATTAACTTAACATCACTAGCAACTGCATTAGCTATTGTTTGACCTTTGCTTTCAGCTTTCATTTCTTTAACTTTTTCTTTAGCTTGGTCTATATCTTCTGATTGTGGATCTCTCTTTAGTATTATTGCTGCTACTAAGAATGAAACTACTGTAGCAACCAATACTCCCATTATTACTGGTAATTGTCCACCTTTTGGAGACATAGCCATTAAGGAAATGATACTTCCTGGTGAAGGTGCTGCTACAAGACCAGCCTTTAATAATACGAAAGTTAAATCTCCAGCGATTCCTCCAGCTATAACAGCTAGTAATAAAAGAGGTTTCATTAATACATATGGGAAATAAATTTCATGAATACCACCTAAAAAGTGAATTATTATTGCACCAGGTGCTGATTGTTTTGCTGTTCCCTTTGCATATAACATGAATGCAAGTAGTATACCAAGTCCTGGACCTGGGTTTGGCTCTATTAAGAAGAATATTGACTTACCTGCTGTAGCTGCTTGTTGTATACCTAAAGGTGATAATACTCCATGATTGATTGCATTGTTTAAGAATAATATCTTTGCAGGTTCTACAACGATTGCAATTAGTGGTAACAATCCTTGGTTAGTTATAGTTTGTGCTATGTTACCAAGACCAGTTGAAATTCCAGAAACTATAGGTTCTATGAAACGGAAAGCGATTAATGAAAGTGCTCCACCTAAAATACCTGATGAGAAGTTGTTAACTAACATTTCGAAGCCTGTTGGAACCTTACCATCTACAAGTTTATCAAATTTCTTGATCAACCATCCGCCTAATGGTCCCATTACCATTGCTCCTAAAAACATTGGTATGGATGCTCCAACTACCACACCTGCAGTAGCTATGGCACCTACTACTCCACCTCTAGTATCATAGACAAGTTTACCTCCAGTGTAACCTATCAAGATAGGGAGTAGATAAGTTATCATTGGTGATACTAACTTAGCAAAGTATGCATTTGGGAACCAACCTGTTGGTATAAACAAGGCTGTTATAAGTCCCCAAGCAATAAATGCTCCGATGTTAGGTAAAACCATTGAACTTAAGAAGTTTCCAAATCTCTGAACTTTAGCTTTAGCCGATGAATTAACTTTATTATGTTCCATATGATACCTCCTATTAAAATTGTTTTATAATTTTTTTAAAAAATGTTTAATTGCTATGTCCTTATAATAAAATAAAACGTTTACTCTTTCAATTTAATCAACTTCAATTTAGAGAGGTGTTTTCAATGACAAATTTAAAGTTAGTTCAAAAGCCTTGTAAATCAAGGCTTCTAGCTGGCAAGCTAAAACTTTTAAACAATCCGATATTAATTCATTTATTATAATTCTCATCTTTAAGTATTAAAATTCAGCCAATTTTTTTATCCAACTGTCCTTACAAATATATATATGGAATAGTATTTATTTCTTCAGTGATCTTTTTCTAGCATCTGCCTTTCACAATGCCTATGAAGAAATTCTTCCAGGCTACATAATTCTATTTTTTACTGTTTATCCTAAATAACCGTTCTAATCATCTGATATTACTAGGTTTTGCTATGAAAAAATTTTACGCTTTTCTTAACAGTAAAAAACGCTTTAATACTTATATGAACTTCATAAGTACCAAAGCGTTACCTTATCTATTTTCTAGAATTGTATTTATTTTAATATCCTCATTAATCAAGTTTTTTTCATATTTATTTTTAAGCCTTAATAGATATATATCATTATGAATATGCTCTGATATTATGGTTGCAAAAAGAGTGTTGTCCGTAAAAGTCCCTAAAAATTCTTCTCTATGGGGTCCTCTGTCGGCTACTAAAGTCCTCTTGCAATCTATAACTATCATTATTCTAGTTTCTTTATCCTTGCAGCTTTCATCGTTGTGAGTATATAGCTCTATAGGAAGCTTATCGCTTTTAATTTTTGAAAAAGAAAATACTATTATTCTAACCTTCCTACTTTTAAGCTTTTCAAATTCCTCAGAGAAGTTAGTAAGATCAAAGTCTGTATTTATATAAACTTCTTTCTCTGCGGTAAGTAAAAGCTCTTTAGCCTTTGAAACTATATTTTCATATCCTTCAATATTCAGGTATCTCTCTTCCGCTTCTACCTTTTTCAAATTTCTTAGCTTATTTTCTAATAAATCTGCTGTTTCCACAAAAGCCTTTTTCATTTTTGAAGTTAGTACTGTAGGATCTTCAGCCTTATAAAGCTGGGTATCTCCTGGCACTAAAAATATTACGCCTCTTTCATACAGGTTATCTAAGGCAGAATATACTGAGGATCTTGAAAGCTTTAGATTTTTTGCAATTTGATAGCCGTTTAAGCTAGAACTTTTTAATAACTCCATATATATTGAGGCTTCATTCTTTGAAAAATTCAACTTCTCTAGTAAACTTAATATTTCATCCATCTCATTGTTATAAGCTACCAACTACAATTCTTATGTGGATACCATATTACTTTGAAAGACTTTCTTTCAATATATATACGGCTACCATATCCTAGTGGGCAGCTCTAATCCTTTCTTAAATATGTTTTTCCCAAAAGTACAAATTTTCTTTCTTTAAAAAATCATCTAGGTTTAATAGAAGTGAATCTATCACTGATAACAAACCTGTTTTATTTGGAGATGCATTGTCTAATAACTCAATTATGTTTTCTTCCATATTCCTAGGAACCTTAAAGTTTTTTTCTTTTATTATCTTTAATAGTTTCTTCTCTCCAGGATGACTAAATTCATTTACTGCGAAAATAATATCAAAATAGCTAGCTAGGAAAGCAGCAACTCTATGATTTACACTTACAAAATCATCTCTTTTAAGTGCCTTTTCTATCTGAAAGTAATAAGCTGGCATTTGTAATTTAAGCAATGGGTAATTTTTCTTGATAATATTTTCTTTTAAAGCTACTGGATACTTAACATCATACTGCTTTTGTAATTGCTCAAGGCAGCTATTCTTATCATATAGGATAATTGAATTAATAAAATTACTCCAAAAGCAGGTACTATATCCTACACTAGCCTCACCGTACTTGACAGTTCTATCTAAGGAATCTTTAAGCCATTTAATATCTCTGTATATTATCTCCACTGGGATATTATCTTCTTTTAAGAATCCATCGTCTTCTGCTTCCCAAAAAGTATTATTTAGTTCAATGTATTTAAAATACTTGTCAGTAATAGCTTTTCTTCTATTTATAGATATTTCACTAGTTGAATATATATAAATATCATAATCAGAACCCTCATCATAGGTATTTGTAGCACGGGATCCAGCTAGAAGTATACCCTCAACCTCAGGAATTTTTGAAAATTCCTTAATCATTTCCATTACCATAACATTAACCATACTCTCTCTCCTTTTATACATAACTAAGAATATTATCTAAGTAACTTTAGTAGATATTTTCGCCTATCTACTATTTTGAATAATGCAAAAACACATATAATTGATAAGCTTCTAACATATTACTTCTTATCTTTCTCTAAAAACATTAAAAAGCAAAATGCAGTAGTACATACTGTACTACTACATTTTATTCCATATGATAATATTAATCAATATTCCATTTTTATTGTACTATTTCTAAAGATAATTATGTCATTTTATAACCAAGTCTTGCTTTATAACTTTTATAGGGAACCAACTTCAACTATTAATTTGTACATGCCCGATAATCCCCAGAAGCCGGTATTATCAAACATGTATAAATTAAGTTTTCATAAAGGTTCCCTATAGCTAATCGCTTTTAGTTTAGTTTTCTCATTGATAAAGCCTATTAGTTTTAATAGCTACCATCTTTATTTTCTGGATTTCTAAAACAAATGATTATTACAAACCATGAAGCATAGCAAAAATATTATTTATCCTTTGACTCTCTAGAACCTTTGCCCTTGATCAGACCTAATGGAATACAAATCAAAGCAAGAACAAGTGCTAAAGCTATTGCTCCTATGACTATAGCTCCTGAAAGCACTATAATCGGAAAAATTATTGCGAATACTAACCCTATTATAATAAGAACAAGAAATATTGCTAGGAATGCAATTAAGAACTTTAAAAACTTATTTTTAACAGGTACCCCATTAAAATCAACATGCATATTTAGCCCCCCTTAATTTTCAACTTTATATACATATTACTACCAATTATATAATTATTACAATACAAAATTACTAAATTAATTCATTTTTAACTTAATTTGTAACAAAGTATAAATTTATATTAAAGCTTTATCTTCACGCTACAAAAACTATTTTCAAAAGTCTTATAACCACTATTAGCCAGTATTTATAACCTTAACCTAGCTAACCTGAAAAGTGTATATAGATTTCTATACATTTTATATATGTAGACAGTAATTTATGTTATAATATTATCTGCTTTTGTTGAAGTACTTTAGCGAATACTTTATATATATCCGAACTTTAACACAACATTTTACAGATTAATAATAAAGAAAGTGGTGAGAAAATGGATATTAACAATCTTAAACAAATTATTTTCAAACCATCTTCCAACTTAATGAGAACAAAGGGTAATGAAATTTTCAAAGAAAATCTTGTTACTAAAGTTAGAGGAAAAAAGATAGATGATATATACCATATTTACGGAGATATTAAAGATAGTAAATTAGCTAGTGAGCTAAATACTCATATAAAGCTCAACTTAAAAACAGGCAAGGTTATAGGTACTAGTTGCAGTTGTGAGATTTTTAAGGATTTTTCAAGAAATAAGCCCTTATTTATGTGCGAACATATCACAGCAGCTTGTTATAAATTTATAGACTCAGTGAGTAAAAAGCAACAGTCGAAAGTTTCTAATGATATTACTAACTCAAATGTACAAGAAAAGCTTGAGCTTTCTCTTCAAATAACCTTGCTTTCTAAGTCTTTTAAGGACTATTCCACCTATGAAGCTGAATTTCGCATAGGTACTGCTCATAAGTATCTGATAACTAATATAAAACAATTTATTACTTCCTTCTATGATAGTACTAAGATATATGTTGATGCGACCTTAAGCTATGATCTCTCAGAATATAAGATAAAAGAGGATTACAAGGAATTAATAGAATATCTATATAAAAAAATCAACTCTAAAGAAAATCCAGCTTCTTCTAGAGCATTAAAGCTTAACAGTAGTGAGCTTATAGGATTCATGGAGACCTTAGTTAATCACAAGATTACTTTCAAATATAAAGGTATAGACTATTACCCAACTATATTAAAGGATAGATTACCACTAAAGTTTACCTTCAAGGATAATTATGAAGACTTTTTAATCACAACTCACAAGAAGCTTCCGATTTCTTTGGACGATGAAAACTTAGTATATTTCTTTAATGGACAAATTTTCTTACCTTCAAGAAAACAAATAAGCAACTATAGTTTTTTCTATGAAAAGTTTAAAAAATCTGATATCTTAGTTTTTCCTAAGGGCCTAGATAATTATAATATGCTAATATCTAAGCTTACAGCTATTTCAAGAGATGTAACCCTAAGCGAAGGTGTAAAAAATTATAGTTCTGATTATCTAAAATTTGAGTTTTACATTTATAAGGACGGCTTTGATATTTATTGCGATATATATGGTATATATTTTAATAAGAAAATAAATATTTTAACTACAGCCATGGATGGTGAAGATAAGTTAAGAGATAAATTAGCAGAAAATAAGATATTAATGAAGCTGGAAAGTCATAAATTTATTAATAGAAAAGAAAGATTACAATTTGTAGGTAGTGACAATGATTTATTTGAGCTATTAGCTAAGAAAAACGCAGGACTTTATACCTTAGGAAAAGTAACTTTTGGCGCAGGCTTTGAAAACATAAAGATTTATAATTCCAAGAATATAGTGATGAACTTAGAAGATAATGATCCGAAAGTTAAAATAATCTATAGAATTGAAGAAATGGATCCTCAAGAACTTCACAGTGCCTATGAAGCATATAAGTCTGGTGAAAGCTTCTATAGAGACAGTAATAACAACTATTTAGATTTTACCGATGAAGGAGTACTACGTTTCTTCAAACTCTTAGAATTACTGACGGATAATACTAATGAATTTGGCTCTCTAGAAGTTGATAAAGATAAACTGTTCTATACAAAAGAATTACTTGAGAAAAATAGCTATTCTATTCACAACAATTCGGCTATATTTAAGAATTTAGAGAAAAAACTAGATAATTATGAAGCTAGCGAACTTACTGTCCCTTTAGAACTAAAAGCTACCTTGAGAGATTATCAGATAAATGGCTTTAAGTGGCTTAAGACTTTAACCGAATTAGGATTAGGCGGCATCCTAGCAGATGAAATGGGACTTGGAAAAACTGTTCAGACTATAGCCTTAATAGCTTCAGAGAAGAACAAGAAATTTATCATAGTTACGCCTACTTCTCTTATTTACAATTGGAGAGATGAACTTACAAACTTTTGTCCTGATATAACCTTTGATATAATTCATGGCGAGAGAAATAAAGGGAAAAGCCTAGAAGAATTAATGGATAAAAACACTGTGCTTTTAACTACCTATGGAACCTTAAAAAACAACATTCAGAGTTACGAAGGCTACTGCTTTGATTTTTGTATTATTGATGAAGCACAGAACATTAAAAATCCAACTTCTAAGACAAAGCTTGCTATAAATAAAATAAAAGCTACTACTCGATTTGCTTTAACAGGAACCCCCATAGAAAATAATCTTACTGAACTGTGGTCCATCTTTGACTTTGTAATGCCAAACTTTCTTTATTCAAAGGACGTATTTGAAAGAAAATTTGCTATAAAAGACAAAGACAATATTGAGCTTCTTAAAAGCCTGATAAATCCTTTTATTTTGAGAAGAACTAAAAGCGAAGTAATTGAAGAACTGCCAGATAAAAATGAAAAGAAACTTATAGTTGAAATGACTCCGATGCAAAAATCTATATATAGTTCTTTCATAAAAGATGTAAGAGAAAGCCTAAAAAACAGTTCTGGTGGAAAGATTGAGATTTTCTCATATCTTACAAAACTCCGCCAAATATGTTTAGATCCTTCTCTTCTAATACCAGATTATACTGGCGGTAGCGGAAAACTAGAAGCTGCAATGTCACTAATTCAAGAGCATTTACAAGAAGAAGGTAAGGTTCTTTTGTTCTCTCAGTTTACATCTGCTTTATCTAAAATAAAAGAACAACTGGATGCTTTAAATATAAACTACTATTATATAGATGGTTCTATCTCTGCTAAGGAGAGGTTAAGGCTGGTAAATGATTTTAATAAAAATGAAGAGGTAAAAGTTTTCTTAATTTCTTTGAAGGCAGGCGGTACTGGTTTGAATTTGACTTCAGCTAACTTGGTAATACATTTTGATCCTTGGTGGAATCCTGCGGTAGAAAATCAAGCTACGGACAGAGCCCATAGGATAGGTCAAAAAAACATAGTTGAAGTAATAAGATTAGTTGCCAAAGGCACTATTGAAGAGAAGATATTAACACTTCAAGACAATAAGAAGCAGTTAATAGACGATGTTTTAACAGGCGACTTACAAGACAGCAACGCACTGCAAAAGCTTAGTAAGGATGATCTTATAAGACTTTTTGATAGAAGTATGTAATTGTAAAAGATTCACTAAGGCACCCCTTAGTGAATTTTTTTCACATATACCTTTCTCAAGGTATATGTGAAAAATGTGCAAGGCTATGATCTTATTTAAGAAAATACATGAACTCTAATCTGGACATATGCATTTTATTTCACTTTTTTCTTCCTTCTTTCCAAATGTGAGAATTCCCATACTGATGAGCTTTATTTCATTATTTAGCAATGAAAAATAGCTTTCTATAATAGCAAATACATCGTAATTATCTATACCAACAATATTTTGCTTTACTATTAGGCTATAACTATTGTCATATATTGATTTTACAGGATCTACATCAATTACTGGAGTAATAGCTGGCCCTACATTTTCTTTTACTTTTCCATCTGGATTGTATAAAAGCTCTAAGTATTCCTTGCTTCTGCCAGAGATATCTATTACGTATTTCTCCTTCAATGGTAAACTATATACCTCTAGTTTATAATTATCCAAATACTTTACAGTAAAAGGATAGCTACTTGTAAAAATCTCTTGATTAAAGATATTCTGAAGCAATCCGTCTACATAAGCATAAATTGTACCTATGGCATAACCTCTTACCTCTAAAAAACTTCCTCTTACTAATACTTCATCCTTTCCATCTCCGTTAAAATCACCTAAGAATAACTGAAAGTAATACCCACTAAAAGGAATCTTAACAACTGAAGGTAACTGCTTTTTTCTAGGCTTTACAATTAGCTCTATATTGTTAGCGAAGGTTGTTTCCACATATGGAAACTCTCCAGTTAAAATGATCTTATCCCTTGAATAATAATCTGTTATGTTTCCTTCTCGTACCTCAATTATCTGTCTACTCCCAAAGTCTCCCATAGCTTTACCTCTAACTATTTATACACTATATATTAAGTATAAATCAGTTTTTAGTTACTATTTTTAGATTGAATACTTATATAAAAATTAATTTTAAAACTTATATTCTAAGTTTTCCTATTAGAATTCAACATAATATTGAGACATAATTTGTGTTGCATTTTTATCTTCTAAGCTAACAGATTATAAAATATTTGTGCATAAAATACTATTTTCTAGAGCAAAAGTTCATATAAAATTTTTAATAGATAGGCACACTCTATGGTAATTGTCAGAAAATTGGCAATAACAAGCGATATTTCTATATAATTCTGCACTACTTAACTATTCCGCCAAATATTGAAATATTTAAACATTTATCATATTTTACATATTCTGTAATTAACTTTAATATAATATTATAGTAATTTTTAGGAGGTAATATAAAATGAAATCGTTAAAACTTGTTTCATTAACCACTGCAATTTCTTTATTAGTACTTTCAACTACTGCTTTCGCACAAGACAGGACAAGCTATACAAACAAAGTTGTAAATACAACTATCTCAACTGTAATACACCCAAGTGCCAACTACTCTGAGGTTATGTTTGTAGGAAGCTCAGTAGACTCAAACGGCAATGCTCATGTAACTAAACTTCTGGTTGACCCAGAAGAAGGTCTTTCAAAAGTTGTAGCAACTTACTATGTAAATATCTTCAATGAATATGTTGGATATGGACATATTACTGGAGGTAGTGATGTTATCGCTGTTCAAGGGCTTCTTAATACCAAAATTAATGCTGGTCTAACTACAGATGGTAGCTTCGGTTCACTTACTTATAATGCGGTAAAGAGCTTCCAAGCTTCAAAGGGTTTATCACAAGACGGTGTTGTTGGACCTAATACTTGGAGAGCCTTATTACAATAGTTAAATCCAGAAAAAATCACTAAAGGAATCTTCTTTAGTGATTTTTTAGTTCCATATATCCATGTATTCAATAAATGTTTCTAAGGATTTCTTTCCTTTTTCAACTTCTAAATCTTCATTGTTTTCTTATGAATCAACACATTATCTCTATTATTTCAACTCTATATACTTATGTATTGAATAAATGTTGTTAGCACTTAATAAGTAACTTCTTATAACGGTATAAGAATATTAATCCAACTCTATCTTCAATTTTCCCTTATTTTGACAAAATCCCATGTTAAAATCATAGATTTGCAATAAATACTTGGTATCAATATGTAGCAACATTTATTTAATACATTCTTATATATACAAAAAATTTCCTAATACACCTACTCAAATAAACTTTTTATTTATATTGATTTCTGAATACATCTTGGGTGATTTTGATATATATATCTTTCAATTTATACCCCAAAAGTTTATCTTGCACTCTCGAACTCAATAACTATATATGTGAAAGTATTTATGTATTTATATATTAGTATTTAAAAGTGCTTATATCTTTATATAGATTTTTTAAAGTTTAACCCAAATATTATATAAATTCTCTATATTACTAGGTTTAGTTAGTAAAAAAGACCGCCAGTATGGCGATCTTTTTCTTTTTCTATTTTGGCTCTACTCCGCTTGCAAGAGTTCCACCAATGTAAGCTGTTACTTTACTATTGTCAGCATAGCTTGAAGCACTTCCGTTAAAGGAATAGTCATTGCTTTGACTGTAATTTGACCAATCTGCTTTGGCAAATCTTCCTGCTATCTCTACTGTTGCACCAGGTGCTAGGGTTCCTGCAGCAGTTGAGAAACCAACTTCTAGATAGGTGTCAGCATTAGTTACAGGTGTAGCTAGTTTTACAAAACTTCCAGTTACATTTGAAGAACCAACACTTGCCCAGTCACACCAGAAGTTATTGCTTGTAGCTCCGTCTGCTGTAAAGTAATATCTGAATTTTAGATCAGCTAGGTTAATTGATGTAGTCCCCGTATTAGTAACCTTAAATTTTGGAACTATTGAGTTTGTTGAGGTTGAAGTATTTCCGTTAAAGAATTGAAGGCTTACATTTCCTACTGGCTTTGGTTTTACAGGAAGTTTCACCTTGATATTTACCTTTGAAGAAACACTGCTTAGCCCTGAGGTATCTGTAGCTTGAGCTGTTAATGCATATGAGTCTACTCCATCAGAACTATTTGCGTATCCGCTTGGAGTCCAAGTAACTTTATATGGGCTAGTTGCTGACTCACCAACCTTAGTACCGTTAGCAAAGAACTCTACCTTAGCAATAGTTCCGTTGTCAGTTGTAGCACTTGCTGATATTGTTATTGGATTAGCTGTTGTGCTATTGTCAAAAATTTGACCTTCTGTTGGTGTTGTTATAGCTGTCTTAACAGTGTTTGTTGGAACAGTTGCATTATCAAAAAGATTTGCATAAGTTCCATTTGCTATAGCAATTTCACATTCTGCCCAGAATCTATGATAGTTAAATACTGGTGATTCGCCCTTATCATATGCAGCTTTAACCTTTGCATAATCAGGATCATTCTTGTATTTTGAACGTATATCTATGAACTTAATACCAGGTTTTATAGCATCACCATTTGGCATTGTACCAGAGAAAGTACTTGGTATATATACTTCTTGATCAAACATTCTGTTATAGTCATTACGAGCTTCTGGAGCTGAAAGTCCCTTATCATCACTGTAAAGCTTCCACATTCTATCTAGTAATTGTTTAGCTATATCTTTGGCCTTGTCATCAAAAGCTGTAGGAGTATATTTTTGAGTTGCTGCACTATAGTATAGTAATGTGTTTGCAAGTGAAGCACTTACACCTAAATCTGTTGAGTAATTAACTATCTTTACATGAAGATTTGGATTGCCAGTGTAACTTCCGTTCCAAGTATCTGGTTGACCTGACCAATCAATAGTTGAAGGAACTTGGAAAGTACCATCCACGTTAAGTTTAACTTCAGGTTTAACCCATTTTACCCATTTATCTAGTAGTGCCTTAGCCTTGGTATCTCCTGTGTTGTAATAATATTCAGCCATACGTTGCATTGACCAAGTCTGCATACCAAACCAGGTATTGCTGCCTGGATCTTCATACACTGGATTTGGTACATATGCCATACCGTAGAAGGTTGAAGTACCTGCTGGATATTTTTCATATCTTCCATTGTAAGAGTTAGTAGCTCCTCCTGCTATAGCTCCTTCTGAAGATTGTAACCATTGATAGAATTCTAATTGTCTATTTAAACTCTTTCCCCAGTCTGTAGCACCATTTGTAGACTTAGGTTTAAAGTCGCTGTTTGTTGAAAGCACCCATGCAGCTAATGGATTTTGGTAACCAAAGTGATCATGGCTTGAACCTATTCTCCAAGACCAGTTTGAACCTACTCCTCCACCCCATGCATAATACCACGACATTAGATAGCTAGAACTGTCATATCCAGTAGCTGCACTATTAATATCCTGCGAACCTATTTTCTTAAAGTACTTATCAAAGAAGGAGTATCTTAAGTAATCTCCCATCTTAGAAGACTTTTGAACTAGGCTTGAAAGATCTACCCCTTGCTCTTTTGCCCAGTTATCAGCTGAATACATAGCTTGAACTACACGAGCATCAGCATCTGGAGCATTGGTATACTTCCATTGTTTAGAGTAACTTGAATCTCCAGTGAATAAATCAAGATAACCATTCTTTCCACCAAACTTCATTTCATCCCAGGAAGGCTGAGGAACTGTTTCCCAAACTGACTCCTGCTTACCTCTTTGGAAAGTATTTATATAGGATGGAGCTGTTTTTCCATCTGCTCTAGTACCATAACCATACCAGTTATCAGTATCTAGAAGCCAATGCATACCATAAATATCACTTGTTCCATAGGCTGCCTTCAATTCGTTAGCTATAGGATCCTTACCAACAGGAACACTTGGCTGAAGCTGGCTAGGATATTTATCAGGTGTTTCGTATTCACCAGCGTAAGTTGCTGGTTTATTTGGATCGTAAGTGGAATTGGTTGGTTGATCATCATGAGTTGGGATCATATACTTTTCCATAGTATCCCAAGCTTTAGTTAATCCATTCCAATTGCCTGTGAATCTACCATTCATAGCTTCAATCCAAGTATAATAGCTCATAGCTTCACTGGTGGTTTCGTGTCCATAATCAGGTGCTTCAACCATAAGGGTTTCAACTGAATGATAAGGAATCCCCAGTGGACTGAAGTAACCGTTCTTTGAGTCATGAATCTTGTTGTAGAGTGTTGAGAATCTTTGTTGGTATTCGCTTAGTGTTGCAGCTTTTGCAGTGCTGGTCTTAGTAAAACCTCCTCCAGAAGCTGTAACAGCCGACAGAGTCATTACCATGGTGACTAGTAGACCAATCTTCTTTTTCATTTTTCTTTTCCCCTTTTTTTTATATTTATGATATTAGAACCTAAGGTTCTATACCAAACACTAAATTATTAGAAACATAACAGGTAATTTTGTTATAGTCAGTATAACTTGATGAAGAAGAATTAAAGGAATAATCATTACCTTGGGTATAGTTTGACCAATCATTCTTAGCAAATCTTAAAGACAGCTCAACACTTTGTGAAGGATTCAAGGAACCAGCAGCTGATGAAAAACCAACTTCAAGATAATAATCTGCATTAGTCTTTGGACTTGAAAGCTTTTGGAAGGTTCCAGTAACATTACTAGACCCAACAGTAGCCCAATCACACCAAAAGCTTTGAGCTTTATCGCCATCTATTGTATAGTAATATCTTAGCTTTACATCAGAAAGGTTGATTGCTGTTGTACCAGTATTGGTTATCTTTATTTTAGGACTTATGGAATTAGTTGAAGTCGATGTAATTCCACTGAAGGCTTGTACTTTTATATTCCCTTGTGGCTGAGGTGCTGGCTTTATAGGAAGCTTAACTTTTATGTTAACCTTTTCAGAGTTAACTGAGTTTCCTAAGCTATCAATCACCTTAGTATATAAAGCTATATTTTCATAACCATCTAAGTTTGTTGTGTAACCTGTTGGTACCCAATTAGTATTGTATGGTGCTGCAGTAGCTTCACCTATCTTAGCCTCATTTGCATAGAACTCCACTTTGCTTATAGTTCCTTTAGATATGGTGGCATCTGAGCTTATCACTATAGGATTAATAGTGCTAAACTGATCAAAAGTGGCTCCATTTAAAGGTGAAGTAATTTTAGCTGTCATTGCTACATCATTTATGGGTTCTACTCCAAAAAGTTTAGTTGTGCCTTCATATACTGGGATGTTTGAACAGGTTGTGAAAGTTCCACTGTTTGAAAGCTCCTTATAAGAATAGTCATTACTATTGTTCCATACAACACTAGAAGGTGCAGAAACTCTAAAAACTATTTCTTTTCTATAGGCAGACTTACCGCCAGGATAGATTTTAGCACCTGAAAAATCAACATTTACATAGTAAATATTTTTAGCTACATCATAAGCTATTGGTTTTGATACCGTAGCTCCTTCATTTGTTCCAGTGGATACAGTGATATCGTTAGCTGTATATCCTGCATTTATTACTTCTGTTAGATCCATGTAGTATCTAAAGGATAATTTATCTGAAACTCTTGCTGGCCAACCGCTTTTGTTGTTTAGGAATGCATCAATCTCAACAAAATTATTACCAGAAGAATTTACCTTTGCTTCAACGAAGAACTCATTATTTGTCTTTACCTCATTAGCATTAAAGTTAGCTATTGGATCACCACCATAGATTCCATAAAGCTTTACTAATGCTCCTGTAAATCCAGCGTTGTAATCGCAAGCAACTTCATTTTTTGTATAATCGGTAATAGTATCAACATAACTGTCATCACCGCCAGGTCCTCCAACTAAGGCCCCGTATAAAGTATGTCTTGAATTTACTGGATCTTGTTTATCATCATCCCAAGAACCTTGAGATGTTCTATGATGTGGATGGGTTGGTGCATTTTGCCCAAATCCAACTACAAAACTTCTTCCTGAACTTCCTAAAGCGTAATCTACTTGAGATTTTGCAAAGCTCTTATAAGCACTTGCTTTACTAGCATCACAGCCTGACCAGTCAGAGTATACTAAAGCCAAAAATGCTGTAGCCTCAGCATATCTAAGTGATCCCCATTCTGTTAAAAAAGCTAGACCTTTAGGAGTATATTTTATCTTGTCTCCGTTGTAGCCAATGGACCACCAATCTAGATGTCTTTCTGTACTTTGTTTGTAAATAGGCTTATTGGTAAGCTTAGCAAGCATTAAAATAGCTCCATACCTAACATCATCCCAGCTTTGCGCCCATTTATATGAATCTGTACCTAATGAGTTTATGCAGCTTTCTGCCTTATCTAAATAAGTTTTATCGTTAGTAGCCATATATAGCCAAACTGCTGCAAAAGCTAGATCATCTAAACATCCACTATAAGACTTGTAATAATCGTTTGCTGCAGTATATCCACTATCACTTCTAGTTATATCTGCAAAATTAAATAATTCTTTTGCATGTTTTAAGCATAATGCTGAATAGTCAGCGTCACTATCTTTAAATACTACTGCTGCTGATGCAAGTGAAGCAGCAGTTTCAGCAACTACAGTAGCACCAGGGTTATTAAGATCAACCTTGTAAGAAGACCTATCCATCTGCATAACTTCTGCTGGTCCCCACCAAGCATGGTCTTTTACACCATCGCCTACTTGATAATAATAAACATTTGGTGAAGGATGACATTTTATAAAGTAATCATTTGCCCATTTTATATCATTGAGTGCATATTTTAGCTGACCACTTTTTGTATATTGGTCTTTAGCTTCATAGACACTCCAGGCAAGCATAGTAGCTGAATATGACATTGGTAAGTTAAACTTTACATTATCCCCTGCGTCATAGAAACCGCCAGTTAAGTCTAACCCATTGTCTTTTCCATCATTTAGTCCTGAGTCACCTCTCCAGTTATCTCTTTTATCATCAGGTAGTTTTCCTGATCTTTGTAATTCATAAAACATTAAAGACTTTTGAAGAGCTTCACCATAGTTGTAACTTGATTGACTTGTACCAGTAACAGCATAAGCATTATTCACGGGCATAATAGTACCAATCATTGATAGGCTTAAAACTAGACTAAGCATTTTTTTCAATATATCATCTCCCTTAAAATTAAGAAATTCAGATAATAATATATTATTAAAGCTTCGCGCAAAGCTATCTAAAACAGGTACTAAGTAAATCTAAGTATAACTTTAATTACAATCCTTACTTCAACTTGGAATATATTTTTTTAGAATCGTATTAAGATTTGTGTAGCTTTTCTTCGAAATGTTTTTAAGAATGGTTTAAAAAGTACATATAAATTTAACTTTGTAAAAATCTAGTAAGTTGTTTCTGTAATATTATTGTAACTCAATATACTTACTGTTGTAAATATATTATTTAAAAAATGTCATTTTAAAATTTATTTTGATATCTATTTGCTTGTTTGTTAAATTTTACAAATAAATACTCCTAATAATGTAATAAATTCCATCTTATACTGAATTACTCAACATAAGATGGAATTATCTAAGTTTTTGTGATATTATAACTTTGTTAATATTGTCACAATATATAAATCTAATAATGCTATATTTATATATTACTTCTATAAAACTTAAAGTATCTTGAGAGGAACGTCACATGAGCGATATAATTTTGACTACAATTTTAATTGTTTCTATAATTCTTTTTGTATTAGGTATAAAATTTAAATCTCTAAAAAGACTTAGAGTAACATCAATTATCCTAATAATAATATGTTTAATCTTATCACTACAAGATCTTAAAGGTGGATTTTTACAAGGATTTAGTAATGGATATAACGGTGTATCTAAATAACTATAGAAACCATGGATAAAGGCAGACTAATATCTCCCTTTATCCATGGCTTTTGTTTATGCATACTTATAAGTACCCTTTTAATTATAAGTTTACTCTATCCATTTTGTGAGCTCTGAAGCAGGCTTTCTTACAGTAGGCTTCTTTTCCATATCAGCATATCCTAAGTAAACCAAAGCTACTAGCTCATCCTTTTCTTCTAACCCAAAAAAATCTTTCATTTTTTCATGGTAACATGCCTTACCGGTTTTCCAAAAAGCTGCTACTCCTAAGGCATGTGCTGCTAAAAGCATATTTTCTACTGCTGCATAGGTAGCTCCTAGCTCTTCAATCCTTAAAGCTTTATTATTTTCAGTAACTTCTGCAGCCACCGCAATAATAACCGGTGCTCTGAAAGGTTTATTTATTTCCTTTTCTAACTTCTTTTTTCCCTCTTCACTAGCTATATCCACTCCAGAAGCTACAACTATATCTTCCATAACCTTAGATAAAGCTTTTCTTCCATTACCACTTATAACAAAGAATCTCCAAGGTTGAGTTAAATATCTGTTAGGTGCATGAGTACCTGCTTCAATTATACTTTCTATAACTTCCTTAGGTATAGGCTCATCTTTTACTTTTCCTATGGAAGTTCTTGTGTTTATTGCTTCTAATACCTCCATAAATCTCACCTTCTCATTTAATTATTTTTCCGGCATCTTACCAAACATCTTGTATAATACCTTATCATAAACATCTAACTTATCCGCTAGCATATGCCAATTTTTATGCTCTGCATTTGCAACTTGAACTTGATTTTTCTCAATTTTTTCTACTCTTTCTTTTATATCCTTTATATCATCTTGTAATGCTTGTAATAATTCCCTTATTTCTTTTTCTTCCATTTCTTTGCCTCCTGTAAACTAAGCTACTACTATTTAATCATACATAGCAGCAGTATGATAAGTGAAGTTTTCATCAGTTAAAGTTTTGTTTTTCCAGTTAATCTCGCTTAAATTTTTATCTATACTTTCTACAATATACTTTAGAATCTCCGTCTCATCAGCTTTTTTATCTTTAGCAATACTCAGTATAAGTGTATCAAGCTTGTGCTTCAAATATTCATCCATAGTAGCTCTAATTGAGTAATTACCCAAATATTCAGTATCATCTTTTTCTTTATCTAAAGCTTCCTTTTCCTCTGAAGTTCCTATGGTCAAATTTATATCTATAGCTTCACCATCATAAAAATAAAATACTCCTAGAGCATGCAAACTAATATCCTTAAAGTTGTTAAACACATAATTTTCAAAGGAAGTGCTTATATCCCTTATAAGTTCCTTAATATGACTAGCTAATCTTGATTGATCGTAATTAATATAAAAAGGAATGTAGTTTTGTTCAAAAAGTAAACCAACTTCCTCTAAATCACCAGTTTCGTTATAAGTTATTTTTAAATTACTTAAATCCCTATATACCTCTTTTTCATAAATATGCCTATACCCATTATTTAATATCTTATATGTTGGGGAGTAACAAAAAATTTCATAGTTACTATCTACATAGTCATCTAGTTGAAAGTCTCTTTCATAAACAACCTTAATATCAACGTTACTTTTCTTCCCTATTAAGATTATTAAATCCTCATCAGTATATGTATCGTATAATCTTTCCATTAAAATACTAACCTCGATTTCATAGAATATATTTCAATTATATATTTTATTATAAATAAATACAAATCTACAGATATACAACTTCCATTTTAAAAAATAAAAGAATAAAAAAACAAGATAATTAAAATTATCTTGTTTTTTTATTAGTTTAATTTATTTTGCAGCAGCATCTTCAAATATATAGTTTTGAATTCTCTTCTTTAAAGCATCCTTATCGTATGTAAAGTAGAATGTTCCCTTAATAAGTCCACCCTTGCAATTATCTAAGCCTTCTATTGGGAATATTTGTTGTTGTATATTTCCAATACCACTCTTAAGTACACCTGTACCTAAGCTAAGCAAATCAGTGGCTCCTATAGTTGTCTCTAAATAAGGTGATATTTTCTTAATTACGCCTGGAAGTTCTGTAGGGCTTGTTGACTTCATCTTATTAAACATAGCTACTAAAACATCTCTTTGTCTATCTGTTCTTGCAAAGTCATTGTCGTTGTATCTTATTCTACAATAACCAACTGCTTGTATACCGTTTAAGTGTTGCATTCCTGGTGCAGAAAGTGAGCTAGCTGTTTTATGTAGTTCTCCTGCAACATCTTGTATATATTTGTTTGTTTCTGTAAATTCACTTTGCTTTACATTAATATCTACTCCACCTATAGCATCAATTATGTTAGCTAATTCACCAAAATCAACAACTACATAGTCTTTGATATTAAGACCGAAGTTTTGGTTCATTGTCTTTATTGACAGTTCTCCTTTACCAAAGGCAAATGCATGATTAAGTTTGTCCATACCGTGTCCATCAATACTTACATAACTATCTCTCATTATAGATGTAAGCTTTAGTTTGTTATGCTTTTTATCTATTGTAACAAACATAGTTGCATCTGATCTTCCTGTATCATTTGCTCTTCTGTCTACTCCAAGTAACGCTATATTTATAATACTATCATCATACTTATCCTTGACATCCTGATCTATACTCTTATTAACTTCATCTTTCGATATAGTATCTTTCTTTATACCACCAAGAGTATCGCTATACAACTTGTACAGCCCAACAGAACCAAATACTAAAACAAATACTAATACCGCTGTTATAGAAATTAAAACAATTTTCGTAGACTTTTTCATTTTCTTTTTATGTTTATCTTTTTTTGCCATTTTCGTCCTCCAATTATACTATTTTCTCATTTCTAAATACATAATTCTTAGATGCTAAATCTCACATTTAGTATTCTACCACAAAATTAATTTTTTTTCACAACAATAATATGTTTTTTGATGAAATAATACATATTTCTCACACAATCCCTTGATATTACTAGTGTATATTATTTTATTAAATTATTATAAACATAAAGGTTACAAATTCAATGTAAGTTCTATAAAAACACCTAGACTTTAACTGATAACCAGATATACTTTGCTTGAGATAAAATAAATAGGCTTAATCAGATTTTTAAGCATAATAAAAGCATTATAGAATTATCACTATCTACAATGCTTTTACTAAAAATAGGCTTTTCTATTTTAAAATATTTAAAAATCTATTCATTCTTTCATTTTTTGGATTTCTAAAGATCTCTTCTGGACTTCCCTCCTGAAGAATCTTTCCTTCCTCCATAAATACAACTTTGTGTGCAACTTCCCTAGCAAAATTCATATTATGAGTTACAACTACCATGGTCATGCCTTCTTCAGCTAGTTCTTTCATTACCTTAAGAACTTCCGCTTCCAATTCTGGATCAAGAGCTGAAGTTGGCTCATCGAAAAGTATAATCTTAGGCTCCATAGCCATTGCTCTAGCTATAGCTACTCTTTGCTGCTGTCCACCGGATAGCTCATAAGGGAAACTATTAGCTTTCTCTGACAATCCAACTTTACTTAATAATCTCGTTGCTTTTTCTTTTGCGGTATCCTTAGAACGTTTTAAAACTGTAACCTGCCCCTCCATTATATTTTGGAGCACATTCATATGCGGAAACAAATTAAAACCTTGAAATACCATTCCAGTCTGCTTCCTAAATGAAATTATTTCTTTTTCAGCTAACTTTATTTTACTATGAAACTTAATAGTAGTTTCTCCTAAAGTGATTTCTCCTTCATTAGGTATCTCTAATAAGTTCATACATCTAAGTAAAGTGGTTTTACCAGATCCTGAAGGACCTATTATTACAGTTGTCTTACCTTCTTCTATATTTAAATCTATGGATTTTAAAATATGATTTTCTCCAATAAACTTGTCTAACTTACTTATATTAATCATTGTACTCCTCCATTACTTAGCTACATATTTCTCTAATCTTAACTCTATTCTTCTTTGAACTGCAGAGAGTACAGTACAGAAAATCAAGTAAACTACCGCAGCTTCAGTATAAAGCCATAATGGCTCATAGGTAGTTGCTGTAACTCTTTGAGCAACCTGGAACATCTCAGTTAAGGTTATCGTTGCAGCTAAAGAAGTGTCCTTTACTAAACTAATAAAAGAATTGAATAGTGGAGGTACTGATACTCTTGTAGCCTGAGGTAAAATTATCCTTCTTAAAGCTCTACTTCTACTCATTCCTAGAGAAAACGCTGACTCCCATTGACCTTTTGGAATGGATAAAATCGCTGCTCTTATAACTTCCGAATTATAGGCTCCTACACTAAGTGTAAATGCTATAATTGCTGATGGTAATGGATCTAAAATAACTCCTATTTTTGGTAAACCATAAAAAATTATAAATAATTGTACTAAAAGCGGAGTTCCTCTTATTATCCAAACATAGAACTTCGCAATACCATTGAGTATCTTAAGATTGGACAACCTACATAGTGCAGTGAGAAGCGCTACTATCAACCCTAATATAAATGAAATGATGGTAACAGGCATGGTAAAAACCAAGCCTGCTTTTAATATGGGCCAGAATGAATCTGTAAGTATCTTTATTATTCTTAAAGTGCTTTCGTCAAGATTCATCTTAAACCCTATTTAGAAACATCTGCATTAAAGTATTTGTTGGATATTTTTAAATAGGTACCATCATTTTTCATATCAGCTAAAGCCTTATTTATTGCATCTACTAATTCTTTGTTTCCTTTATTTATTAATATAGCATTTTGATCTGCATCTTTCTTCTCAGCAGCTATCTTTACTGCAACATCAGGTTTTTGTTTCTTCAAATCATAGAAGGATAAGCTATCATTAATAGTAGCATCTGCTCTACCTGCAAGTATCAAATCAATAGATTGATTAAAACCATCTGAAGTTACAATCTCAGCACCATTTGCTTGAGCTAATTTTCCTAGATTACTAGTAAGAGTCTGTGCAGCTTTTTTGCCCTTTAAATCTTCAAAAGTATTTATTGTAGTATTGTCACTCTTTACTATAAGAACAGCTCTTGAAGTTACATAAGGGTCTGAAAAATCATATTTCTTTTTTCTTTCTTCATTAATTCCAACTTGGTTTACAACAATATCAAATCTCTTTGCATCAAGTCCTGCAAGCATTCCGTCCCATTTTGTTTCTATAAACTCAGACTTTACACCTAATCTTTTAGCAACTTCTTCTGCTATTTCTACATCAAAGCCTACAAGCTTACCATTGCTATCGTGATAAGTATAAGGAGCATAAGTTCCTTCTGTTCCTATCTTTATAGTACCTTGTTTCTTTATGCTTTCTAATAGATTTGTAGAGGTTGTGCTTTCTTTTGTTTTAGATGTACATCCAACCAATCCAACTGTTGCTATTAAAAGTGCTCCCATAAGTAATGCGATTTTTTTCATTATTCTCCCTCAATTCCTAGTATTTTAATCATATTAGTATGTTGTGTATGTTATCATTTATTATATATGGAGTCAACAGGTAATATGTTCCACTAAATCTCTATAAATTTACATTAATACTAATAGATGCTCTACGTGGCAGTTATTGCATAACTACTTGTTTCCAACAATGTTTTTAAACATATCCTAATATACTTTAAAGCATATTTATTTTCTCCAGTATTTATATTTTTATTAATTATATTACTGTTTTCTATACATTTTTTCATATTTACTAGACAACTTTTTAACAGATGATAACTTTTCCATATTGCTACGTATAAGCTTCTCTTACATATGGAGACACGGTTTGAAGAAGCTTTCAAAGCGAATTCTGCATCTTTTGTATAAGTTTCACCCTATTTCTTAGCCAATAAAAACAAAAAGCACAGAAACCTTGTTGGAATGCAAGTTTCTGTGCTTATATTAAAGTATTATATTGTCTTTATTCTTTAACTTATATCTCTATATTTCTTTTAGGAATTTTATACTTTATCTCTTTCTCTATCTCTTCAAAATCCCTTCTATTCTTTGGATCTATGAAAAGACAAGTATATCCTTCTGCACCTGCACGACCCGTTCTACCTATTCGGTGAATGTAAGCTTCAGCATTTTCAGGAATATCATAGTTGTAAACACGATCTACTCCAGTTACATCTAAGCCTCTCGCAGCCAAATCAGTAGCAATTAAGTATTGTATCTCTGCTTTTCTAAAGGACTTCATTACCTTTTCACGCTTCGATTGAATTAAATCTCCATGAAGTTTTTCACAGTTATAACCACGTTTATGAAGTGCTTCTTCTAATTCATCAGCTCTTCTCTTAGTTCTACAGAAGATTATAGCCATGAAAGGATTATCTTCGTCAAGAACCTTACAAAGTGCATCCTTCTTATTTCTATCTGTAGTTTCAACAACTTCTTGCTTAATATTGTCAAGAGTTACTTCATTAGATTTTTTTATTGTAATAGTAATAGGTTCTTTCATATATCTATAGGCAAGCTTTTTTACTTGAGCATCCATCGTTGCTGAGAAGCAAAGAATCTGACTCTTTTTTGAAGTTTCCTTTATTATAGCTTCCACATCATTTTTAAAGCCCATTAAAAGCATTTGATCAGCTTCGTCTAAAACTAAAGTCTTCAGCTTTGAAAGATCTACTGCCTTTCTCCTAATATGATCCAAAAGTCTTCCTGGTGTAGCTATAATAAGATGTATATTGCCTTTTAATTTTCTAAGCTGACCATCTATATCTTTA
Source organism: Clostridium manihotivorum (assembly GCF_004015185.1). Classification (GTDB taxonomy): domain Bacteria; phylum Bacillota; class Clostridia; order Clostridiales; family Clostridiaceae; genus Clostridium_AR; species Clostridium_AR manihotivorum. The sequence goes on from NZ_CP025746.1 coordinate 3,581,286, forward strand.
CCACCATAGGCTGATAATATATTAATATTCTTAGCTTCTGCTAGCTTCGTTGCCTGTTCTGTTATCTGAATCGCTAGCTCTCTAGTAGGAGTTAATATTAAAGCTTGAATATTATCTGTCTTAGGCCAAATATTTTCAAATATAGGCAGTAAAAAAGCAAGAGTCTTTCCTGTTCCTGTTTGAGCCTCAGCTATTACATCTCTGCCAGATCTAACAAACTCTATACTTTCCTTCTGTATTTTTGTTGGTACCGTAATTCCAGACTTCTTTAGTACCTTCGTTAATTCTTCACTAATACCTAGTTCTTTAAAATTCATTATGTTTTCCCTTCCGTTAGTGCAAATTTATTTTAGTTATCTTAAATCCGTATTGTTATCAGATTAACAATTAATTTAGAAAGCTTTATATAACATAGATATCAAATATTATCTGCTAATTGAAATCTACTTATTATAAAAACATATAATACTTCAATTCTTAAACTCAAAATGAAACCTTCGATGAAAATTTATAAAGTTCAAGCTTTTAAATAATCTATCTAGTTCTTAACATAGTGCTTAAACATAATATCACAGAAAGGCATATAACTTCAATGTTAAACTTTTAAAAATAGTCGCCGAAGTGAGCTTTTTTTTGCGTACTCCCTTTCCGAATGTACATGACGAAAATCTAGCAGGCGAATAAGATTTCTTTTTTTACTGTTTACCCTAAATAGCTGTTCTAAAGCCTTGATATTGCTAGGTTTAGTTTTCAAGAAATTTTATGCTTTCCTATACAGTAAATAAAAGCCATGCATACAGAGTTCTTTAGCTTACTCTCATGCATGGCTTTATAAATTTAAAAATATTTTAGATATATTAATTTTGTTCTATGTTCAACACAGTACTTTAACAGTATTTAATTTTTAAACACTTGGAAAATCTATTATCTCAACCTTTTTAACTCCAATAGCTTCAACCCTTTGCTCTACTTCCTTCATGCGAGCTTGTGATGGTATTTTGTCTTTGATTTTTTCTTTTTGCTCTTCCCTTAAACCTTCTGTATGAACTCTTATAAGCTTATATATTACTTCAGGAAATTCTTTAACAATATTAGCAACTGTATCTACGGTATTGTCCAAATCCATCAATTCTTCAATCAGTACAGTTCTAACTTCATATACTTTATCGAGACTTAGAAGATATTTTAAGTTATCAATATTATTACTCATCTTTGTATCGCATAAGCTTTCTAAGTTATCAATAGCTTTTATATCAACCATGAATTTATCAGTTACAGAGATAAGCTCTGAAATGTCTTCCTTATCAAAAAATCCATTAGTGTCTACAAAGCAAGTAAGTCCTATAGATTTTACTTTTTTAAATAGTTCAGTTATAAATGGAGCTTTTAAGGTTGGTTCTCCACCTGATACAGTTATTCCTCTTATAAATAACTTATATTCTTCTATGATTGCTAACAACTCATCTACAGTATAATCCTTAGTCCTAGGAGATGAATTTGATTTACATATCTTTATGCATTGATCGCACTCTACACATAGTTTATTGTCAAATTGTATATTATTTAAATCTTCTTTTATAGCCTTTGTAGGGCAACCTGGCAAACATAGCTTACATTTGGAGCAAAGGTTTATGGTTTCAGGGTTATGACAATAAACACAATGTATGTTACAGCCCTGAAAAAATATAGCAAGTCTATTGCCAGGTCCGTCCACATTAGAGAAAGGGATTATTTTATTTACTGTAGCCCTATTTTCCATCTTTTCTAACTCTTCTGTCCAAGACATGAGCCATGGTATTAGAGCCTGTTCCTAAAATATCTGTATCTCTAAGAACCGCTTCTCCTTCTCTTACCTTCATTATCTCGCTCTTTTTAACAAGATAACCTGTAACTCTTATAAGATCTGTATTATGAAGATAGGTAGTCAAATATCTTCCGCCAGAAGCAAAAGCTCCATCTATTATATCTACCACTGCATCAAGTTTATTCAAGTAAGTTTGATCTAAAGCAAACAAATCACCAGTACCTGAAGTAAAATACACATGGAAAGGCATAGCTTGTTTTATATGAATCGGAAGTATTGGTTCCTCTCCAACTGGTATTCTATGAGCTGGAGTGTTATTATGGTCTTCTTCACTTAAGCTAGCGCCTACTTGAGCATGTAATAAATACTTATTGTTGGTTCTTTCACAATAGACAGCTTCATGTTCTTCTGCAATCTTTTCTACTAGCTTTAATATACTATGGGCTATTTCATCACCTCTTTTTGAAGTTCCGAAGCGTTCATCCACACCTTCCAGCTTTAAGATGTAATTAACTGCATCAGCTAAACCAACTATTCCAAACATAGCTGAGAAGTTTTCCCTCTTAATAAAGCCTTCTTTTTCAAGAAAGGAACTTTCAAAGAAATTAGATTTTTCCACTAGGAATTTTATTCTCTTGTCCATCATGGTAGCCATAGCCTTGGTTATCTTAGGTAACCTTTCCTGTAGAAGCTCATCTAAGGAACTTACGCCTTTTACTATTGTTCCAAGTCTCAATCTAGGAAGAGTATAGGCCCCTCCACCATTTGGTAAAGCATTGTAGCAGCTTACAATCCTGTGATCTCCAACATCTTCAGTATATTTTTTATTATTGCTAAAGGATGGCTTAGAAACTTTAAGACATGCTTCCGCTGCCTTTAAAGCAAAATCTCTTGGGGTTATATCTTTATCATATCTTATAGTCATATTAGGTGTAGGATTTTGAAGTTCAACTATAGCTTTTAGTATTAATTCTCCTGCCTTTGTCTTTTCTGGGCCAATGTCAGCATGACAGAAAGAATCTACTATAGTTTTGTCTACATGATTTAAAAATCTTTTAATCTTTTTATAATCAGAAGCTTCATCAGTGATGAAAGGCTCCATTAATTTATCTAGGTCTCCTATATATACAGGAAAGGAAGTAATTGATGGAATATGACAATATAATATCAATAAACTATCAAGTAACTCGTCCAGATCTGTAGGAGGTTTCAAATCAAGAAATTCGCAGCCCTTCTCTACTAAAACTGAGTAATCAGGAACGATATATCTTGGTCTATATAAAGCATAACCTTCATTTAAATCACAGATCATTTCTGTTTCTATATACTCCATTTCCTCATCAGTGTACCCTAGAATTTCACGAGGGTCTAAAAGCCTCTCAGCAACATTAGCTAGATTGTACAACTTCTGCTGGTAAGTATAGCTTTTACTTGTGGCAATATCAAGAATATCATTAACTTTAGATATCATAAAACTCCTCCTATTTTATCAATTGTTATATTTTTTTATTTGAGATTATCCTTTTTATCAATTCCTTTACCCAAGCTTAATTTATACTTTTCAAGAATTTAGGCTTATAGGAATATGGATTTTTTAAATAAATAATTAAAATTAGACACTATTTCAATAGAAATGCAGGCTGTTAATTTAATTATTATTTTCATACTTTCATTATAATCCATTAATCAGAGTTTTTAAATAAACATGTGCTTATACAACTTCATAATTAAATTTATATTTTTAAACTCTTCTCTCAGAAGCCAGAGTAGATTTAAAAATAGATTTTGGATTGAAGTTGTACATCTTTATATACACAAGCTACAAATAATATTATAATTAAAGTATAATTGCTTACTTAAATAAAGGCTATGTTTAATAATATTGTTGAAATTAAGTGGTTATGAAGGAGATGCTATATGAGCGATCAATTAGCGCAAGCTCATCTAAGCATCGGATGACTGACCACTTAATTTCAACACAGAACTTTAACAGAGCCTAAATAAAATTAGGGGGAATTTCTATGAAAAAAAATAAAAACATAATGCTTTATATTTATATATTCTGTACAGTGTTATTCTTTGTTACAGGCTTTATTACTATATCCACTGCCAGTGGCAAAACTTATATCTTTTTAGGTATAATTTTTTTATTTTTCACTGCACTTGAATACGTATCCAAAGCAAAAGCAAGAAAGTAATAAATCCGATGATAATCTTATTAATATAATGTAACAAATCTCCTTGCAAAGAATTTTCTTTATTGGTACCATATTAAATGGACAATGTTAGGAATAATCTACATCAAAGGAGATTTTTTTATGACAGTAGAAAATGTGAGCGAAATCGCTCTTATAGCTGGAAGCATACTACTAGAAAATGGAGCCGAAACACATAGAATTGAAGGAACTGTTTCGTCTATTTGCGAATCCTATGGGCTAAGTGCTGAATGCTTAGCTATGTCAAACGGTATTTTGCTATCCATCGAGACTTCCGATGCTAACAAAATTACATCAATGAAAAAGGTTTGTCAAAAACAAGTTGATTTATATAGAATTGAATTAATTAATTCCTTTTCACGTAAACTAAAGAAGAACTTAATATCTTATGCTGATGCAAAAAAGACTTTAGACGATATACAAAACTCTCCAACTTTCACACTACCTGTACGTACAGTGGCTGCTTGTATGACAGGCTTTGTATATTCTTTATTTTTTAACGGGTCACTTTTAGATGGAATTGCTTCAATATTTATTTGTTTTATTACTTATATAATATTAGAAAAAGTCGCTCCCTTCGATATGTCACAATTTTTTAAAAATTACTTAGCAGGTTTTGTAATAGGTGGTACAAGCTTATTAGCTCATATGCTATATTCTCCTATTAATCAAAATAATGTAATCACAGGATCAATAATGATACTTCTTCCAGGTGTAGTACTTACAAATGGAATAAAAGATGTTATTTTTGGCTACTTTTCAGCAGGAATAGCAAAATTTTGTGAGGCACTTATTATTATAGTAGCTGTTTGTGCAGGAGTTATAACTGCACTGCTGATATAAGTTTGGAGGATATTAATATGTCGATTAAAATGATTACACTAGCTTTTGTAGGCAGCATTTTTCCTGTAATATTGTTTAATATTGATAGAAGGAAAATTATCTTCGCAGGTATTGGAGGTGCTCTAGGCTGGATTGTATATAGCTTAGTTCTAAGTAAAACAACCAGTGAAGTAATAGCTTCTTTTTTCGGTGCCTTGGCAGTAAATGCATATAGTGAGCTTATGGCTAGAATAAAAAAGACCCCTGCATCAATGTTTTATGTACCTGGCATATTTCCATTAGTTCCAGGTATAACGGCTTATAGTACAGTTACTTACCTTGTTCAGAAAGATTTTAGTTCTGCTCAAAGTACTGGTATTCTAATGTTAGGTATTGCTGGTGCTATCGGTTTTGGAATTATGCTATCATCCGCATTTTTTGGATTCATATCAAAGATTTATAAAAATTATATTAGATCCGTTAGATAACTTAAAGAACTATCTCTTGAAATAAAACTTAATTATTCCAATTGTTTTCTTATATATATATATTGCAAATTGGTTTCTACAATCTAACACATAGCCTGTCTATTGTTTGAGTAGGAACCTTATTTATGTTACTTATAAACTTTTGAATTGCAGTTCTAACTTGTGGCAGAGATTTATAAAAGACATTGTTAATAACAGATGCCTTTAGCCATCCCCATAACCCCTCTATAAGATTCATTTCTGGACTATACGGTGGTAAAAACATCAATTCAAGCCTATCTTTAACTCTATTAAGAAATGGCTGAATCAGCTTTGCATGATGAATCTTAGCATTGTCTAATACCACAACAATTTTTCCTTTTGGATACTGCTTAAGTACGTTTTCTAAAAAGTCATTAAATATCTTAGCGTCATATCTTTCATGTTCCTCGCAATATACGTTACCAGTCTCGTAATCCAATATTCCCATAAGTTTAACACCTGCATTTTTACCGAACGTAGGAATTTTCCTTTGTTGTCCTCTTATAAACCAGCTCTTTTGAATTGCTTGATAATCTCTAATCATTGATTCATCTTCAAATAAGATGGTATCAACTAAGCCATTGAGGCATTTTTTTTAAAGCTTTAAAGTCACTTTTAAAAATTTCTTGCTTTTCTTTATCAGCTTTCGCTAAGACGTAAGTAGGTCTAGTATAACTTAAATTTAATCTATGAAGTACATATGCTATTCCTCTATGTGACATATTTATATTAAATTCTTTAATAACCCATTGCCTCACTAATTCAATAGTCCAATTCATTTTAGATTCGAAGCCTACATCTTCTGGAGTTTTTGTAGTTATAGTTTCTACAATGAGCTTCTCTTGAAGTGAATTGATTTTCTTTTGCGCTCCGCCGCCGTGGCCAATATTTAATCCATCTATTCCTTTTGATTTATAATTTTTTATATATGTAGAAACAGTATGTTCTTCTAGATTCTCCATTTCAGCTATTTTTCTATTTGTAAATCCATCAAAATGCTTAAGTAAAACAGAATATCTTTTATATAACCTTGTGTTTTTAGTCTTTTTTAAAGCTGATTTTAACTCGTTTATATCATCTTCATGCCCAGCAATCTTATTAAGAATCAAAATATCCATATTTAAAACCTCGCTATAATTTTTATTTTATATTCTAGTTTGGATATTTTAGTTATCTTATATTAATGGATGTTCTTACCTAAATATCATATCGAAATTTTCATCTTGCAACATATATATTATAATATTTTTTAGTCTTTTTGCATTAAAGATATACATATATAGGTAGTAAATTTATATTTTCAAATTGCTCTATCAGACTTCAAAGCAGTGTTCAAAATAGATTCAGATTTAAGTTGTATATTTTTATTCAGTGTTTTCAAATAATATGCAATATAATAAATGGAATCAGCATAAACACTGATTCCATTTATTATATTAATCTGTAAAACAATTAATTTTTCAATAGTAAAGGCGTAAGAAACATAGTGATGTGGTTAACACCAATACAGATAATTTATCACCTAAATATAATCTTTCGACTATACAAAAGCACATCACTACCAATATTAATGATTCACTCGACCTTATATAATATTTACACAACTATATATAACCTTCCGGCTATATATAACCATTACAACACCATATAAAATCTTATCTCGACCTTATATGATAAGTTGGAACCTCATTATAATCAAACAATGACTATAACAAAGCTTTTCCTAACCATATAAAATCTACACTCTAAGTAAAAAACAGTTCCAGGCTGAGTTCACTTAGATCACTTATAAATTTAGTATAAACTATCTTTCATAAGCATTGCCTTATCACCATGTTCCTTACGATATTAATATAACCTTATCAAAAGATTTAATACATGAATTTTAAAATTTTTTTTAAAATTTTAAAATTATTTTCTGATCTCAAAAAAATAATTATAATATAGCTTACCTCTGAACTTGTACTTTATTATAGAGAACCAACTTCAACTATTAATTTATATATGCCCGATAATCCCCAGAAGCCGGTATTATCGAACATACATAAATTAAGTTTTCGTAAAGGATACCTATATATAACAATACAATTAAGTACTAAACTATCAGTAAAATATTTAATACTAACTTAAGGCTGCGCCTAATAAAGCTTTTCTGTAGCGCTATGCTTAATAAACTTCATATCTTTCGCCAATCTTAGTTTCAAAGGTAAGTAATGAGGTCTCTTCATTATAGCTTCCAACAACCTCACCATTATTGTAGGCCTTAAGATTACCTTCAAAATATATCCTGCAAGTTTCTCCTGCCTTAGAAAGAATACTCGCTTTAACTACTTTACCCTCTTCCCAGGTAAAGTCAACCTCAAAACCTCCTCTAGCACATAAACCAGAAACCTCTCCTTTGCTCCATGCTTTAGGAATAGCAGGTAAAAACTTAATAAAGCCAGTATGACTTTGTAATAGCATTTCTGCAATTCCTGCGCTACCTCCAAAGTTACCATCTATTTGGAAAGGTGGATGATTGTCTAAAAGATTAGGTAGAGTGGATTTACTTAAAAGTGCCTCTATATTTTTGTAGGCTAAATCACCTTCTTCTAGTCTTGCCCACATATTTATAATCCATGCTCTGCTCCAGCCTGTATGTCCTCCACCATAAGAAAGCCTTCTTTCAATGGTTTTTTTGGCTGCCCTAGCAAGTTCAGGAGTATCTTTTAAAGTTATCTGATTAGAAGGATGTAGTGCAAAAAGCTGAGATATATGTCTATGTCCTGGTTCTACTTCATCATAATCCTCTGCCCACTCTTGAATCTGACCGTATTTTCCTATAGTTGGCTTAGGTAATCTTTCAATTAGCTCTTCTAATTTACCTCTAAACTCCAAATCAGTTTGTAGCAGCTTAGATGCTTCTATACAATTAGAGAATAAAGCATGTATTATCTGACTATCCATTGAAGGTCCTATACATATGCATCCTGTTTGTCCATTTGGAAGACTGTAAGTATTTTCTGGAGATACAGAAGGACATGTAACCAGTTGCCCTTTATTATTTTCTATTAAAAAATCTACAAAAAATAACGCTGCTTCTCTCATAGTATCATAGGTTCTTGAAAGAAAATTATAATCTTTAGTGAATTCATAGTGTTCCCAAAGATGTAAGCATAGCCACGCAGCTCCCATAGGCCACTGAGTTGCAGGCATCCAAAGATCCTGTGGCGCTGTATCTCCCCAAATATCAGTATTATGATGGCACATAAAACCTCTGCAGTTATACATCTTTTGGGCTGTTATTCTTCCTGGTTCTCTCATTCTTTCAATATGATCAAATAATGGCATATGAAGCTCTGATAAATTACAGGTTTCAGCTGGCCAATAATTCATTTCAGTGTTAATGTTTATAGTAAATTTACAGCCCCAAGGTGACATCATATCTTTGTTCCATATGCCTTGAAGGTTAGCAGGTAGAGTTCCTGGTCTGCTGCAAGATATAAGCAAGTATCTTCCATATTGGAAATATAAACATATTAAATCTAAATCAGTCTCTCCTTCTTGAATCTTTTTTAATCTTACATCTGTTGGTATAAGGGACAGTTGATCCTCACTGTTATAGTCCTTTAAGGTAAGCTTTACTCTATTAAAAAGTCTATTATAATCAGCAATGTGATCGTATTTTATTTGCTCACAAGATTTATTTATAGCTTCTCTTATAGTGTTTTTACACCATGCTTCTGGTTCATCACCATAGTAGTCAGTTCTAGCAGTCATATATATAGTAACTTTATCTGCCTTTTCTACAACCAGCTTATTACCTATACTATATGCATTTCCTCCATCAGCTACTACCTTAACCATAGAGCAAAAGCTTATTCCTTTATCACTGCCACTTTTCCCTTTTAAAGTTACTGAATCCTTTGCATTAGCATAAATATAATCAAAGTATCGTTCCCTATTTAAAGTTAGCATAAAGCTTAGGCTCTTGCTTTTATCAGCATCCAGCTTTATAACCATCACTTTATCTACCGCACTTATGAAGACTTCCCTAATGAATTCTACATCTCCACAACTGTATTTTACTCCTGCCACAGCATTGCTTATATCTAAAAATCTTTCATAATTACATATTTCTTGCTTCTCATGTTCAAAATCTATAAATATATCACCTAAGGACTCATAATGTCTTTGATCCTCTGGTGTTCCAGCCATAGCTATAGCTGTAAGCTTTTCAGCTTCTTTAATATTTCCATCAAAAAGCAATTTTCTTATCTTAGGTAAGTATTCCAAGGAATCTTTATTGTTTCTATCTCTTGGTCCTCCATCCCATACAGTCTCTTCATTTAGCTGAAATCTCTCTTTCTCAATACCACCAAAGATCATAGCTCCTAAACTCCCATTTCCTACAGGAAGAGCCTCATTCCAATTTTCTAAACTTGCTGGTTTATCATACCATAGCTTCATCACTTCTTGCCTCCTATTTATCCTTAAATGCTCAATATATATGTTGCAATATCAACTCCACGTCAAAGATTTTATAAGTCTAAAAGCTGTTTGAAGGCAAAGCTTCAATTGCAACATATAGGTTATTTTATTATGAATGATCTTATTTTCATCTCACTGCTTAATTTAATAAACAAATCATGCATACCTGTATATGGTTTTATATCAAAACTTATTATCTTCAAGCAATCAAATTCTCTATTTTCTTCTACCTTACATTTTCCAATAGAAACACCATCTATCGAATCTAAAAATAATTCTATCTTTCCTTCTTTATTGTTTGATATAACAAGCTCACAAACTTTATTACTTTCACAAAATTCAAAATCATTAAATCTCAAGTAGCTATAATCACTTTTTGCCACAACGCAGTCCTTACATTCTTTCCACTCATCAATGAAAACATCATTATAATCATCGTAATTTACAGCTAGGATTTCTGTTTTGCATTGCCTTCTCATAAGAGTTTTTCCCCAGATTTCAACAGACTTTTGTAATCTTATATCCTCTGATGAGCTTCCTACCATAATAGTATAATTGCCACTCTCAACAAGATAACTCTCTGACCTTACATCCCAAAAAGCTAATTCATTGACTTTAATATTAAATTCTAATTCTTTCTGCTGACCTGCTTTTATATTTACTCTTTTAAAAGCTTTAAGTTCCTTATACGGCCTTTTTACACTTGGCTTATCAGCTCTTATATAAACTTGAACAACTTCATCACTATCAAAGTTCCCAGTGTTTTTAACCTTCAAGGTTAATGTAAACTCTTCATCTTCAGCTAGTTTCTCCGAGGATACCTTCAAATCACTATACTTAAATTGTGTATAAGTAAGTCCATGACCGAAAGAATACAGAGGTTTACCATCATAGTACATATAAGTTCTTTTGCCTTTTATAATGTCATAGTCATTGATAGGGGGAAGATCTTTAAGCGAGCTATACCAGGTCATACTCAATCTTCCAGCAGGACTATACTGTCCAAAAATAACCTCTGCAATTGCATTACCTAGCTCTTGACAGCCATGAGCTGTATACATAATCGCAGGAATATTATTATTAATTTCATTTATTGAAAAAGGGTAACTTCCTACAACCACTACTACAGTATTAGGATTAGCCTTGTATACTTCTTTTACTAATTGTTCTTGTGAATCAGGAAGATTTATATCAGTTCTATCTATTTCCTCTTTTCCATTTATCACAGGGTTGTTTCCTACGAAAACTATGGCTACATCACTATTTTTTGCTACATCTACCGCATCTTCTATTCCATCCCTAACCTTCTCAAGCTTGAAGTTGTCATTTAAGCAGTTAAGCTTATCTTTCTCACATCTTGAATTATTTGTGCTATCTTCAAGAACCTTTAAACCTAATTGTTCATCCGTGTATATAGATTTATCGTTCCATGTTCTTATTTCTACCTTATCCTCATCAACTTCTTTTACTTTAATTATCTCTTTGACAAACCATCCAAATACTTCTTCAGCAGTTGCATGTATTTCTTTGTCATCCGTAGTCAGGTATCTCTCCTCTTTTAAAGCTTTAAGGGTACAGCTCTCCCAGCCCCAATCAGCTAACTCGAATTCATCTGCCTTGTCAGCATCTATATTATCAAGACTAACCTTCTTTTCAGAAGAAACCTTAAGATACCTCTCGCCGCTTATATCTGAAATTTTAACTATATCATTACCACTGCAATAGCTAACCTCACACCCCTCAAGCATATTCTTTATTCCTTGAAGTGGAGTTACTTTATACTCATGTTTTCCTGTATACCAGTCTCTATATACCACATCTGCTAAAGGTCCAATAATTGCTATATTATTCAGTTTATTTTTGTTTAAGGGAAGTGTATTGTTTTCATTTTTCAATAATACTATTGCTTCCTTAGCAGCTTTTTTAGCTAAAGCTTTATGCTTTTCACAGTTTAATACTTTTTCTGAAATATTGCTGTAAGGATTAAGTTCAGCTGGATCAAACTGACCTAGTCTGAATCTTACCTTAAATATATTATCAAGTGCTCTATCAAGATCTTCTTCACATAATAATTCTTTATCAATAGCTTCTTTTGTAGATTTTATAACTAAATCTCTATCATCTGTCATAACATCTACACCATTTTTAATTGCATTGGCTATGGTTTCAGCATGAGTTTCATAATATTTATGGAACTCCACAGTTTGACTCATATCACCACCATCACACACTATAAAACCATCGCAGCCCCATTTTTTCTTTACTATTGTTTTTACTTCTGGATTAACTATACATGGCCTTCCATTTATCTCGTTATAAGCAGTCATCATTGAGTAAGCTTTTCCTTCAGTAAAAGCCTTTTCAAAAGCTTTTAAATAATATTCATGTTTGTTTCTTGGATCAATGCTGCTAGAGCAATATATTCTTCCTTCTTCATTATTGTTTCCATAGAAATGCTTTGGAGCTGGCACTAGTTTTAGATAAAAATCATCTTCTCCTTGCATTCCCTTTATAAGCTCTGCGGAAAGCTTACCAGTAAGACAAGGGTCCTCTCCATATGCTTCTTCTGTCCTGCCCCATCGTGGATCTCTTTCCATATCTATGGTTGGAGCCCATAGAGTAAGTCCACCTTCTTCATTGTTTTTCTTGTAGTATACCCTAGCCTCATCTCCAATAACGTTTCCTATATCTTTCATAAGTTCACTGTCCCAGGTACATGAAAGCCCTTGGGGCTGAGGAAATACTGTTGCGGTACCTAGAGGTGATACCACCCCGTGAGCAGCTTCGCCACCAACACCGTATTTTTTTATACCCAATCTCTCAACTGCTCCCTGGCTAGTTGGAATCATTGATATCTTTTCTTCTAAAGTCATCCTGCTAATCAAATCTTTTATTCTATCTTCAAGTGGTAAAGTAGGATTCAAATAAGGATATTTATATTTATTTACATCAAAAATATCTTGTTTCATTTCAATTCTCCTTAATAAAATTATCTAAAGCATTTCTTGAACACCTGATTTTATAGTTTCTATAAAAATTCAATGAGCATGCATTTTTTTAATTTTTAAAACCTAAATTAAGATTTCAACTTTATCACATACGCTTATCCACATGGTTATCTGAGATATATCCTCAAAGAATAAAATATAATTAAAATTAAACAGTTAATTCAAAGGTGTATTCTTACTGCAGCATATTGTAGTAGAAAATATACTAAAACATTAAGAATAATCTTATTTCAAAGCTTCATCTAGAACCTTCATCCATTGCCTCGCTATAAGCTCATGCCCAGCTGCAGTGGGATGAACTCCATCCCAAATCCAGTGATCCGGTGCTGCCTTCTTGCATGCATCATTAAATTGCTGTTGTAAAGGAACAAATATACAGTTATTTTCTTCTGCAATTGCTCTTACTATAACTTGTCTCTTACTTATTTCATCATTCCAATAATCATATTTTTCTTTAACTCCACCTACAGGTAGTATGAAAGGCTCCATGATAACAATGATACATTCATGGTTTACTTCTCTTGTTTCTTCTATTAAAAGCTTATAGACTTTACCATACTTATTTGCTGGAATTCCTGCTCCAACATTAACTTCCCATGCTATATCATTTACTCCAACTAATATACTCAATATATCTGGCTTTATATTTAGAGTATCCTCCTGCCATCTTCCATACAAATCAACTATTCTGTTACCACTTATTCCTCTGTTTATAAATTCATAATCTTTTTCTGGCTCGTCTACTCCCAATTTTGCTGACACTATATATGCATAACCATGACCTAAAAAATGATTAGGATCGTTATCTCGAGTTCTATTGCCATCAGTAATAGAATCACCTTGAAAAAGAATTTTGCTTTTCCTTCTAATATTCATATTGCACTTCCTTTCCTCTATTAAAGATAAGATATTATTAAATTAAATCTATTCATCAGATAAAACACCATTAGTATACAAATTATTCTTTAGTCACTTTAAATAATAGAAACATGATATATAATCTTCTTAAAAAACATACTACTTCGATCCTTATAAATAGACTCTCTTACTTTTCTAATATTACTAAATCCTTCGCTTTTATAGTAACTTTTCCAATCTTCTTTTCACCTGTTAAAAGTTCTACATATTCTTTATCACTTAAATTTACTTCAACTTGACTTTCATTGTGATTTAAAATAAATACGAAAGTCTTGTCTTCTTTTACTCTTTCAGTTATTTCCACTCCTTCAAGCTTCTCAAAGCTTGAAAAAATATTCTTTTCTTCACAAACATGACTTATAAAATCTCTTATAAATTCTTCCTCAGGATCAGAAGCTATATAGTAAGCTTTGCCTTTGCCGAACTGATTTAAGGTAAGAGCTGGTGAGTTTTTGTAGAAATCACTTCCGAAAACAGCTAAAGCTTTAGCTCCTTCTAGATGGAGGATATCGCATAACATACCACAGCTATATTCATCCTTCAACTTAATACTGTTTTCAGTTAATTTAAAACTATTATTCATATTTGGGAATAAGGCATCAATTTCTTCCACCCAGATTCCTAAAGTCTTTCTTAATTCTCCTGGATATCCACCTAGAGTTACTAAATCATTTTCATTGACAATTCCGCTGAAGAAGGTTGTTATAAATGTTCCACCACTCTTAACAAAGCTCTCTATATTGCTTGCCACTCCATCTTTAACCATATAAAGTAAAGGAGCAACCACAACATCATATTTTGATAAATCCCACTCTGGATTTACAAAATCTACTGCTATGTTCATATCATAAAATGCCTTATAATATTTCTCAATCTGCTTTAAATAATTAAGTTCGATTGATGGACCGCTTGAAAGTTCCACTGCCCACCAGTTTTCCCAGTCAAAAACAATAGCAACCTTTGCATCTATTGTTGAATCTAATATCTTATCTTTTAATGCATTAAGTTCTTCACCTAACTTGGCACATTCTCTAAAAACTCTTGTATTGTCATGACCTACATGTTCTATTACAGCTCCGTGATACTTCTCACAAGCTCCAATGGATCTTCTAAGCTGAAAAAACATCACTGTATCAGCTCCATGAGCAACAGCTTGGTAGCTTTGAAGTCTCATCATACCTGGACGCTTTAGCCCATTGTATGGCTGCCAATTTTGTTGACTTGGGGTCTGCTCCATTAGCATAAATGGTTTGCCGTTTTTTAATCCTCTCATTAAGTCATGCCTTAGAGCTGTTACATACATTGGATCTATTAGTTGAGGATAGTTGTCCCAAGAAATCACGTCCATTTTTTCAGCCCATTTAAAATAATCCAAAGGCTTGAATGTACCCATTAAGTTAGTTGTAATATATAAATCAGGTGTTATTTCCTTTATGATCTTATATTCTTCATGATAACAGTTAAAAACTGATTCAGACATAAATCTGTTATAATCTAAGGATATACCTTGAAAGTTAGTTCTTTCTCTACCGCTATCTCTCCACATTTCACTAATTCCAGAAGGAACTACTACTTCATCAAAATCATATACTGTATGTCCCCAGAAACTCATATTCCATGCCTTATTCAAGTTTTCAATGGTTTTATATTTCTTTTTTAGCCATATTCTGAACTCTTCTTCGCAATGTTCACAATAGCAATAGTTACCGTATTCATTGCCTATATGCCATAGCAAAAGCGATGGATGGCCCTTGTATCTTTCTGCTAATTTTCTAGTAAGCGAAGTAGACATTTTTCTATACACCTTACTATTAGGACAGAAATTTACTCTGCCTCCATGTTTTCTTTTTCTTCCATCAAAATCTACTGGAAGAATTTCCGGATATTTTTTCGACATCCAAGCTGGTTGTGCAGCTGTTGATGTAGCTAAGCAAACATAAATATTATTTTCAGCAAGCTTATCCATTATTTTGTCTAACCATTGAAAGTCATAAACCTCCTCTGAAGGTTGAAGTTTGGCCCAGCTAAATACTGGCAAGGTTACAACATTTATTCCTGCTTTTTTGAAATATATTATATCTTCATCTAAAACTTCTTCTGGCCATTGATCTGGATTATAATCTCCACCATAAAAAATTTGAGGTAATTTTTCGTTTATCATAATATTACTCCTTATGTCTAATCTTTTTTATTATTTTGCTACAAGCTTTTTCAATTAGTTAGTAGTTTATATAATTTTCACTTTTAAAACTAACTATCTGTTCTGAGTCTTTGATATTTCTAGATTTGGCAAGAAATCTTTATATATTTCCCTTATATCGGAAAGTGCTATTAACATAGACGAATATTATTGTCTACATAGTAAAAAGCATACTCAAAGACATAACACTTGTCTTTGAGTATGCCTCTATAGCAAATCACATTCTTTATTTACAGAAATACTAGATACTGAAGGTTTCTTCTAATCTTAAATCTCTTGATGAACTTCCTACAAGAACTTTAAAATCTCCTTCTTCATAGGTCCATCTACTTTCTTTATCATTATAAAAAGCCAATGAACTTTCATCTAAAGTTATTTCTACATTTTTACATTGGCCTGCTTCTAAGAAGATTTTATCAAAGCCTTTTAGCTCCTTTTCTGGTCTTATGAAAGATGAAACTAAATCAGAAACATAAACTTGAGCTATTTCAGAACCGGCTAATTTTCCTGAATTAGTAACATTAAAACTTACCTTAACTTCTATTTGATTACCCTTAATAACATTTACCTTAAGGTCACTATATTTAAACTTTGTATAGGATAAGCCATGACCGAAGCAGAATCTAGGTTCAACATCTTTTGAGTCAAAGTATCTATAACCTACAAATATGCTTTCCTTATACTGAACAGACTCTTCACCTGGAAACTCTCCTATGCAATGAGCAGGAGAATCACTAAGCTTCTTTGGAAAAGTTACAGGTAATTTTCCTGAAGGATTTATGTCTCCAAAGATAGCTTCTGCAACAGCATATCCACCTTCCATACCTGCATAGAAGGAGTGAACTAAAACTTTTGCATCATCAATCCACGGCTCAAACTCTACTGGAGATCCGCTTATATTTACAATTATTGCATTTGGATTAACCTTTAAGATTTCTTTTACTAGATCATCCTGACCATAAGGAAGCTTCATATCAGTTCTATCTCTTCCCTCAAGATCATAATTATGATCTAAGCCTATTACAACAATGGTCTCATCACAATTTTTTGCAAGTTCAATGGCTTCTTTAATAAGTTCAGGGCTTAAGCTTTCATCATTAGAGTATCCTTTTGCATACTTAACCTTTGTGTTACCACCTAGTCTCATGCTTAACCCTGTGAGTGGTGTGTATTCATATAAAGCTTTTATTTGAGCACTATCACCACCAGTAGAGTGCTTTGCATCCGCATTTTCTCCTATTACCGCTAGAGTTTTAATACTTGAATCTTTAAGAGGAAGCAAGTTTTCTTCATTCTTTAATAGTACAATCGCTTCTCTTGCAATCTCTAAAGCTGTTTCTCTGTGAGCAGAGGTGTTATAACAGCCTCTATACCTTTGTTCTGAAAAAATATTTAATTTGAACATTAAACCTAATATTCTCTCAACCTTTTCATCAATTACTTTTTCTTCAATGTCACCATTTCTTACTTTTTCAAGCAAAGGATTAGCTAAATAATATTCATCAAAATTGCTAGTTACATTCATTTCGATGTCTATTCCATATTTGGCTGCCTTTTCAGTATCATGGACGGCCCCCCAATCAGATATTACAACACCGTCATAGCCCCAGCCTTTTCTCAATATGTCATTAAGAAGGTAATCACTTTCAGAGCAAAACTCACCTCTTAATTTGTTATAGGCACTCATTATAGTATAAGAATTTCCTTCTTCTACTGCAGACTTAAACCCTGGAAGATATATTTCATGCAAAGCTCTATCATCCATCTCCACATTGATTTTCAATCTTTCAAACTCTTGGTTGTTAGCTGCAAAGTGTTTTACGCAAGCTGCAGTATCCTTAGTCTGAACCCCTTTTATAAAAGGTACTACCATTTTTGAAATCAAATATGGATCTTCGCTCATATATTCAAAATTTCTTCCGCAAAGAGGAGTTCTTATTATATTGATTCCTGGCCCTAAAATAACATCCTTAGCTCTGCCCCTGGCCTCAGCTCCAATAGCCATTCCAAATTCATAAGCTTTGTCAATATTCCAAGAAGCAGCTAGAGCCATATTTGATGGAAAGTAAGTACTGTAATCATAGGTATTACCTATATCTTCCCATTTATCATTCTCATAGTCTTTTCTAACTCCCATAGGGCCATCTGACATAACTAGTGGCGGTATCCCAAGCCTTTCAATACCCTCTGTCCTAAAGAGTCCGTTACCATGGATCATGGATACCTTTTCTTCCAAAGTCATTTCTGAAATCATTTCTTTTATTCTCTGCTTTGTAGCTTGATTTATCTCCTTCATCCTTATATCCCCCATAGAACAATTTTGTAATTGATTTTTACTGCTCTGTTAACGTCTTTAATTACGATTTTTTTGAAATCATATCTGTAAGAGAAGTATATATATATATATATTCTCTAATTAACCAAAACTTATCACTAAATTTCACATTGATATACTTCCATGATCAAAGTTATTTTTAACAACTTAACTTTCAAACTAAAATAGCACTAAACCTTAAAAATTCCTACAATTCATGTAAATGTTTTCCTAGTTTCATTATAAATTATTAGTAACATTTAAGTATATAATAAAAATCAACTATTATCTTAAAAAACAACTTAGTTTTTTGCACAAATTCTTCTATGAACTTATGTTAAGAAATTGTTGCAGGAGCTATAATCCTATTTTTTACTGTTTACCATAAATAGCTGTTCTAATTGCTAGAAACTACTAGGTTTAACTAACAAAAAATTTTATATGTTTCTATTAATACTAAAAAAGAGTCTGATATATTATCAGACTCTCTTCTTTATAAACTACTTTAAAGTTTTTCTTGCAGCGAATATTCTTTCTGCTTGTTTTATATCAAACTTAACAACATCGTCATAACCTAAGCCCTTAGACTTGTCTATCATATCTTTTTGAAGTGCTTCATATTCTGCGTCACTCTTAGCAAATATCATCTTCCAAGAATCTTGCTTTATAACTGTAGCAATTTGACCTAATTTTTGTTGAGTAGCTGTATCCATAGCATCACTACTAACATTAGTTACTGGATTTACAACAATTTTATTATTTTTAATAAAGTAATCTTTATCATTGTTAGCATTCATAGCTGCTCTCCAGTTTTTGTCAAGAGTTGATACATTGTCATTAATTGTAGAAGACCATAATTGCCAGTTGTAAGGTTCTTTAGTTTCAGGATTTATAGAGTTTGCATTTACTGTTACGAAGTTAAGAGCATTTAAACCATCTTTATATGCTCCACCACCATACTGATCAGGAATAACATCAGAGCTTGTAGAAGGAACAGCTTTTTTACCGAAGTCAGTTAATACTGGCTTTCCATCCTTTATGTCCCAAGTTAAGCCTTTAGGTCCATTTGTGCTAGTCATAATGCCTTCTGGTGAGTATAACCAATCGATAAACTTCATTATTTTTTCTGGATTCTTAGCTTTAGAACCTATAGCTATTACTTGGCTAGCACCATAGTTAGCAAAGCCATTTGAATAATCCGTTTCATCTCCGAATGGCACAAGCTTAAAGCCTTGTCCTTTATTTACTCTTTCTTGAGTATTATATCCAGTGCTGTAGAATGGGAACCATGAGAATAATACTTGACCATCCTTCATCTTGTTAGAAGCATCATCATACTTTTGAGATATTGAGTCTGGATCTACTAAGCCCATCTTATTTGCATTGTAATAAAGCTTTAAAGATCTTAAGTAGTAACCATTTGGATCTAATATGTCTTGATACTTTTCTTCATTACCATGAACTAATAAGAATCCTAGTTCATCATATCCGTGCATACAAGCAAACTGCTTTGCTATCATCATCATATTTCCATCCCAATCACTCCACATAGAGAATGCATAGGTTGGTTTTCCTGAATCACTCTTAGGAGCTGCTTCTTGCATCTTTTTAAGCACTGGTAGGTAGTCTTCCATTGTATTTATTGTTGGCTTACCTAATTTCTCATACAAGTCCCAACGTAAATGAGGTCCATAAGCCAATTCAGTTCCGTCAGCAGAAGTTGTAGCTGGCATTGTAGAAACTGAGGCTCCAAGTCCATATACAGCTTTTCCATCACCGAAATTTGTCTTATTTTTTTCAATTGCTTTTTGGTATTCTTTTATATGTGTTCCATACTTATCTAACAAACCATCTTTATTCCAGTCTAATAATAAACCAGCTTTTATTGCATCTCTATATTTTTGATCATCAGCACCAAAAACTACTATGTCTCCTAAGTTACCTGAAGCCATCATTGTAGCAAATTTACTGTCTCCACCTTGAAGGTTTGAAGAAATAATATTCATATCTAACCCAAATTTATCTTTTACAACCTTCCCAAACCATCCACTTTGCTCACCAGCAAAGTTTGCACTCATAGAGAAAACATCAATTTTTTCTGAATCACTCTTACTTGCATCTTTTTTTGTATCACTTGAACAGCCAACCATACCAAAAGACATAGTTGTAATTGCGGTAGCTAAAGCTACTGCTTTTCCAATAGTTTTGCTTAAACCTCTTTTCATTACTAATCCCCCTTGTTTTTATATATATTTTTTAACACCCAACTAACCACTAAATTTGTTCATAGAACCTATACAGTGACTATTATAAACTATTTTAGTAATCACCGGATGATTAAAAGCACTTTAACCCTTTACGGCTCCTATCATAACACCCTTAACAAAATACCTTTGGAAGTAAGGATATACAAATAAGATTGGAAGCACTACAATCATTGAAACTGTCATTCTTATAGACGTAGCAGTCTGCATGTTTGCTAAGTTTGCCACTGCAATACCACTTTGGCTATTCTTAATTAATGCAGCTAAGGAATTTGCTTCATTTATATATTTATACAGAACAAATTGTAAAGTAAATAACTTTTGATCAGTCACTAAGAACAATGTGTCCGTAAATGAATTCCACTGACCTACTGCTGAAAAAATTGTGATCGTTGCCAAAATTGGTTTTATTAGAGGCATTATTATCTTTGCAAAGATAGTAAGAACTCCTGCACCGTCAATTTCAGCAGCTTCTTGAAGAGATTCTGGTATACTTTCAACGAAGGTCTTTACCAATATTATATTGAATGGAGATATTATACTTGGAAGTATATATGCTAAAAAGTTATTGGTTAATTTTAAATTCATCATGGTAATGTACCATGGCATTATACCTGCATTAAAGTACATGGTTATTATTACAAATCTATACCAAAACTTTCTTCCCCACATCTCCTTTTTAGTGAATATAAATCCTAAAAATCCAGAAGCAATTACAGTCAAACTTGTTCCAATTACTGTTCTTGCTAAACTTATGAATGCGGCTTGACCTAAGCCTTTTAGTTTTAATACATCTAAATAATTAGTAAAATGAATACCTTTAGGTATAAAATTTACAAGACCTTTAGCACTCAAGCTATTATCGCTAATAGTGTTAATAAATAAGTAGTAAAATGGGAATACACACAATATAGTAAACAATATAAAGAACGAATAAATTACTATGTTAAATATCTTATCAGATACATTACCTTTTTTCTTTTTCATAGTTATACCACACTCTCCTTATCCTATCTTTTAATGTAATCTTAACTGAAGGTAATACTATTAAATTGACTTCTTCCACTTAAAATGCTGTAAAATCCTGCTTTGTTATAAGTACATCTAGTATTAAATGATTGATTCACCTCTAAATAACTTAGACATACCATTTGCTACAAAAAGTAAGAATACACTTATTAAGGACTTTAACATACTGATGGCAGTTGAGAATGAGAAGTTCGCGCCTGTCATACCTATGTTATATACATAAAGATCTAAAACTTCTATATGTTCTTTGTTTATGGCATTTTGGAATACAAAGTATTGATCCATACCATTGTTTATGAAGTTTGCTATAGATAATAACAACAATACAAAGTATGTTGGCATTATTCCTGGTACAGTTATGTTCCATATCAATTTAAATCTTCCGCAACCATCTACCTTTGCTGCATCATACAATTCTTGATCTATACCTGTGATGGCAGCTAGATACATTATTGCACCCCATCCTAAACCTTTCCAAATGCTCCAAAGTGTCATACTCATCCAAGTGTGATTATCTGATGCTAAGAAATTAATCGGAGTCTTTATTATATGAAGATTCATAAGAACGTGATTTATAAGTCCGTTATCAACTGAGAACAAAGTGAAGGCTACTGAATAAACCATAACCCAGCTTATAAAGTTAGGTATTGTTGTTAGAACTTGTACACCTTTCTTGAATCTTTCTCTTTTGATCTCAGAAAGCAAAATTGCAAATATTACTGGAAATACCGATGTTAATATATTTATAGAACTAATTGCAATTGTATTTTTCATAACTCTTAGAACTTCTTTTGTCTGTACTGGATTTGCAAAAATAGATTTGAACCATCTAAGTCCTACAAACTCTGACTTTGCCAAAGGTATTCCTGGCCTATAGTCATAAAAGGAATATATCCACCCATGAAGTGGTAAATAAGAAAACAAAAAAGTTAAAACCAAGAATGGCAACGCCATTAAGAACAGTTTATACTTATTTTTAAATGAAACATTTTTTTTAGTAGTTGTTTTTTTAGCTTTGTTAACCGTAATCATTTTTATCCCCTCACATTAGTAATTTATTTAGTTTTTTTACTTCCACTAACTCTTAATTTTGTTATTACATATACCGTCTTACTAATAGTTAATTTTTGTATCTAGGGATGATAACTTATTGAAATCTCGCTAGAAAAGGATTACATTTACATGAATTAGTTTTTTTTGTTTAGTGTCTATATTTATATCTTAGTCCCCATTACATATACTGTAAATATAAAAAAACAACACTAGTTTTGATAATCAACACAGTTTAAAAAGTTTTTTATATTTTTTCGTTATAGAATATTATAAGTTTAAACTTACTTTTTAGTTATTTATGACAAAAATAATTACAGCAAAACCAGTATTTTTCCATGTAAACATTTTAACTTATTACTTATCGATTATCAAAAAACAACTTTCTTTATAATCAATTTATGTTAGTAGGCTTATTTCACTCAAATTACAAGTAATATCTTACAATTACACAAATAATATCATACCGTTAAATTGCTACTATTTGATACATCTTTTGATAGTTTTGATTTAATATAAGATTATATAAAAAAAGTAGTATTAAAATAATAGATTATTTTAATACTACTTTCTATAGACTTACATTCAGCCTGTTATATTACCCTCTTAAAACCATTTCATGAAATTCGCCTGGAGCTATACCAAAGGTGTTTTTAAACACCATACAGAAATAAGAAGTATTGGGAATACCAACTTCTTGAGCTACATTTGAAACCTTTTTATTAGATTTACTTAAAAGTAATTTAGCCTTTTCCATCCTATATTCACAAAGGTATACGTTAAAGGTTTTTCCAGTAAACTTCTTGAATATATTTCCTAAATAGTTAGGTGATAAATAGACTTCTGCAGCTATGGTTTTCAAACTTATGCATTCCATGTACCTTTTATCAATTAACTTAATGACCTTTTTAACAATTAACTCATCCTTACTGCCTCTTCTCTCATTTAAGAAAGCTAGCACGCTCTCAAAGAAACCATGAAAATACTCTTCTATAGCCTTCATATTCCTTAAATTCATAAAAGAACGTAAACTATCATTATAGTCTTCCATAAACTCCTCTGTTCTCTTATTGATGTTGTATACAAAAAGAGAAACCTCATTAATTATGTTATATAGATAATTATTTAAAAAATCTCTATCATTGCACTTAAATTGATTTAGATATTCAAACATATCTTTCAAAAGTCCTTTAACCTTTTCCTCTTCAGAAGCACTTAAGGCACTTACTAAGTTCTTAGAAAAATAGTTTCCCTTGATTACAAAATCACATAATTTCTGCTCAAACTGCTTTACGTGATTCTCTACGCCTTCATAATAAGTTAATCCTGTTATAGACCAAAATTCACCAAACTTAATAGCTTCACAGGCTGACTTATAGGATTGTGAGATGTTCTCTATCCCTTCAACCTTTGAACCTATTCCTATCTGTAAGCTTATATTATAGTCTCTTTTTATTCTTTGCAGATACTTATTTGAAATGAAATATAGTAGAGTATCAAAGTCATCTTCATCATTTAGTGCTATGCCAACCACCAACTGCTTTTTTATCTGATCTTTAAACAAAAAAGTTTTATCAAAATTAAAATATTTTGAATCCTTAAAATCCTCAATATTTTCTTTAACAATACCTAGCAATTCATCCATATATATTAAAGTACCTGCTTCTTCTACATACTGCTTTATAACCATGATTATAATCTTATCATCATTTATTAAATTAATATGGAAATACTTAAGATACTCATATAACTTATCTTCATCAGCACTTCCCTCAAGGAGATCATTAATAAACTTTATCCTTGCAACACTATAACTTTCTTCAATCTGTAGCCTGTTCTTGCTTTCTTCAACAGACTTCTCATAATCCTTTACACATTCACTTGTAGCTCCTCTAATTGCTTCTATCATTTCAGCTTCGTCTACAGGTTTAAGCAGATAAGAATAGGCTCTAAAGTTAATAGCTTCTTTAGCAAATTTAAAATCATTATAGCCAGACAAAATTATTATTTTTACATTTGGCAAGAATTCTTTTATTCTTCTAGACATTTCAAGGCCTTCTATTCCAGACATTTTAATATCAGTAATTATTATATCTGGTCTAATTTTTTTTGCAGACTCAATACCTTCAATTCCATCACAAGCAGTCTCTACCACATCTATACCGAAGCTGCTCCAGTCTAAGAAATCAAGTAATCCCTCTCTCTCAAGTCTTTCGTCTTCTACTATTAACATTCTCAACATACAATTCCCCCCATAAGTGATTGTAATACATTAAAGTTATAACAATATCCTAACTTCAGTTCCTATTCCTTCCCTACTATAAATAGTAAATGCATCTTTATTTCCAGAATAGGTCTCTAATCTTTGTATTATATTTTTCACAGCATACCCACTGCCTTTTTCACTTTCTGGATTTCCACTTAACACCTTTGATAGTATCTCCTTACTCATACCAACTCCATCATCTATTATCTTAATACAGATCTTATCTTCCAAAGCTTCTATCTTTATAACAATTGTCCCATGACCGCTCTTTGGCTCAATTCCGTGACTTAGTGCATTTTCTACTATTGGTTGAATAATATTCTTAATCATTTTTTTACACAATAAATCTTCTTCCACTTTGTAAACCACATCAAATTTATCTTCGAATCTTATCTTCTGTATAAGAAAATAAGCCTTTACCATTTCAATCTCTTCTTCAACTGTAATTTGTCTATTTCCTTTACTTAAAACTAATCTATAAAACCTAGCTAAGGAATTTGATATATTCTCAATTTGAGAAGATTTTACCTTTCTAGCTGCCCATGATATAGTAGCAAGAGTGTTGTATAAAAAATGTGGATTTATTTGTGCTTCTAAAGCCTTTAATTCAGCGTCCTTCTCCATCAATTCTATTTTGTAAACAGTCTCTACTAAATCATGAATTCTACTAGTCATATGGTTAAAACTAACTCCAAGCTCTCCGAATTCATCAGTTGATTTTACATTTACAGAAACATTAAGATTTCCATCTCTTACTTGTTTCATTGCTTTTACCATGGTCTTTACTCTAGTAAGTAACACTGTAGTTGTGAAAAATATTACTATACCAAAAAGTAAAGATGAGAATAAAAGAACAAAAACTATGTTCCTAAAGGAAATTTTTATTTCGTTATTAAAATTGTTTGAAGGAAAAACCCCCAGCAGATTGCAATCTATTTCATTTATTGGTATTGATATAAATATGAATTTTCTATGATTTAGCTCTTCTACTTTATTTATTTTTGAGGTAGGATGAAATCCAACAAAGGTACTATCACTAACTTTTTTATTAAACAATTGTGGAATATTGTCTGATACAATTCGACTATTATTATCGGCCACAAAAATTTCTCCAAGCTTTGTAACAATAGGATCTCTCAGCATACTAAACAGAACGCTTTCTTTAACTTCTATCTCTAAATATCCTGTCTCTCTAAAGGTACTATTGGATACTATCTTTTTAGCATAAGTTAATACTTTCTCTCCAGTGCCAAAAGTATCTTTTAATGCTCTTGCTTTGGCTTCATGAGTTGAAATCCAACCATCTATTTGTGGTTTATTTTCTAATGACTGCTTAAACTTCACGGGTTCATTCAAGCTATTGACACTGTAGTAGCTATCAGACATTTCAGTAACTATATTGTGTGACATATATATTTTTATAGAATTTATATACCTATTTTGCTTTAATATATTTTCAACAATTGGAGAAATGCTAAATTGATAATCCATAATCTGATCCACTGGACTAGAATAGCTATAATCCAAGAAGTTTTGAATTTTGTTATCTAAAGCTAATATTTCAGCAGCAGTTTCTACTGAACTTCTTTTCTGTAATATGCTTTCTTTAGTCTGGAGTAAATTTTGCTCCATCACCAGCTGCCCCTGCTTAACTGTAGAGTTAGTAGTTTGTCCATACATATATATTCCAAAGAATAATATCTGCATGAGCAAAATTAAAAAATAAACTAAAGCGAATTTAAATCTCACACTTAAATTATTGAAATAGCTAATTATACTTTTTACCATTCCATTTATTTTAGGCCTCTTCATTTGTAGCGTTTGTCTCCAATCTAGCTTCAATCTCTATTAAAGTATCTTTTTGGAAGTACATAATCCCATAGCATAGAATACTCGCAAAGAATAAAAGCAAAACTGATCCACCTCTTATGGAGATTGTCCATAATACATATAAAATTGCCATTCCTGATAAAGCTATATGAATTCTTCTAAATAAGTAGTATATAGATAATCTTATAATTTGCATTCTTTTTAAATAGAACCTTGAAACTATTGGTAAAACATAAAAATTCATCATAGCTAAAAAGACACATATTATAATTAGCATAATCATTTGTAATATTCCACTTGAAGAAATGGTTGCCAAATATATTCTATCTACATATAAAACTGTAACAATAAGCACCTCTATTAGTCCAAAAATAATTGAGTCGAAAAAGTTCGTCCTATAAGCTTTAAAATAATCTTTAGTTATACTTATATCCTTCTCACGTATAAGCTTACCCATGGAACTAAAAAGAGCTGTTAAGGCTGGACACATTGGAAGCACAGTAATTATCAGCAGAATGGTTTTATCACCGCTTTCTATATTGATTACCCCTAATAAAACCAAAAGCATTGGTATATTCATAAGCCAAAAATAGAAGTTGCCAACCAAAAAATACCATATATGATTAGTAACAGTAAATAATGGACCTTCCCCAAATTCTTTCTTTTTCATAATAACCTCCATTACAATATTCTTTCATTAATAAAAAATAATTTTTCAATTGGTAAGATTGATGCTCCAATTATTGATGAGTTTTCTTTAAATCTTGATGTGATTATCTTCAAATCCTCTTCACAGAAAAAGTTGTTATTTTGAAAAATTCTATTTTTTAAAGGCTCTATAAGATATTTATCATACTCACTTATATCTCCTCCTAAGACAATGTAATGTGGATCCATGATTAGTATTATGTTATGTATACCAATGGCTAAGTAATCAAGGTATTTATCCCATACCTTCATAGCATTT
This sequence comes from Clostridium manihotivorum, assembly GCF_004015185.1. Classification (GTDB taxonomy): domain Bacteria; phylum Bacillota; class Clostridia; order Clostridiales; family Clostridiaceae; genus Clostridium_AR; species Clostridium_AR manihotivorum. Next base: position 3,608,953 of record NZ_CP025746.1, read on the forward strand.
TTATCCACAGTATCAATTAGTTTAAAAAACTCTTCAAAACTCTTTACTTTATTTTTACTTATTACATTGTATTCCTCTAAGATAACTTCTGATGAGGTGTATACCTCCCAACACCCTTTTTTACCACAGGTGCAAACTCTTCCATCCTTCTCTACTGTCATATGTCCGAATTCACCGGCTCTCTTATTCTTACCTTTGTAAAGGTAGCCGCTAACTACAATACCTGTACCTACACCTTCCCTAATAGATATGTATACTAAATTACGCATGTCCTTTGCTATTCCAAGCCTTAACTCAGCTAAGGCTGCTGAGTTAGCTTCATTCTCAACATAAACCTTCATATTTAATTTTTCTTCTATATAATGAAAATCCAAATTTTTTACATACAAATTAGGAGCTAGTTCTAAGAACAACTTCTCTTCATTAACTGTACCAGGAAGAGAAAAACCAACTCCAAGTATACTGCTATCCTTTATGTTTCTCTTTAGACTTATAACTTTTATTATCTTGCATATCTCATCAAATATATTGGTTATATTGTTTTCATTTAGCTTAAAAGCACCATTAAATCTTATAACTTCATCTTCGAGTATATTTGCATCAAGATTTGTTAAAATAATCCTAATGTATTTTGAATTTATCTCAACGCCGAAGGAATATTTAGAATTGGGATTAAAGGTTATAATGATAGGTTTTCTACCACCACTAGATTGTCCAACACCACTTTCTTCAACTAATCCTTCTTCTATAAGTTCATTAGTTATATTTATAACTGTAGGTATACTAAGACCAGTTTCTTTTGCAATTTCTTGCTTCGTAAGCTCCCTTTTGTTAAATAGTAAATTTATTATAAGTTTTATATTGGAACTTCTGATTGTATCCTTGTCTACATTATTAACTTTAATCATTGCTACATCATTCCTTTGTATATTAGTGTAAGTGTTTCCTCAATTATACCAAATATAACGTTTTCATTTCAACCGTTTCCATTATTTTATAGATTTATAATAATATAATTAAAAAATATTAAATAAAATATGTTGTTTTATAAAACAAACCACTTCATCACTCACACATTTTCAAATTTACCTCTCAGGTTCCTATGCCCATTTTGAAAACAGTTATATGAGTTGAAGTGTTACATCTTTAGGAATCCAACTTCACCTATTAAGTTTTCGTAAAGGATACCTATATTATAGAGTTCCTAACTCAACTACTAATTTATACATGCCCGAAAATCTCAAGAAGCCGAGATTTTCGAACAAGTCTAAATTAAGTTTCGGTATAGGAACTCTTTACTTATCTTCAAATATATATTGATTTACTATTGATTCTAGCATTTCTTGTCTACCGGATTTGTTAGTTATTATGCTATTTTCCAAAGCATATTTTTCTAGATCCTTAAAGCCTACTTGTCCTTCTACAATTTGCTTTCCTATTCCTTTATCAAAGCTTGAGTATCTTTCTTTTATTTTGTTTTCTAATACACCATCTTCTAATAGCTTATGAGCTACTTTTAAACCTTTAGCGAATGTATCCATACCAGCTATATAGGACAAGAATAAATCTTCAGGCTCAAAAGATGCTCTTCTTACTTTGGCATCAAAATTCAAGCCTCCAGGAGCAATACCATTATTCTTAAGTATTTCATACATTGCAAGGGTAGTATCATAAACGTTGGTTGGGAACTGATCCGTATCCCATCCCAAGTTTGGATCTCCTTGGTTTGCATCAACACTTCCCAATACATTATTAATTCTAGCTACATGCAACTCATGTTGAAAAGTATGACCAGCCAAAGTAGCATGATTTGCTTCTATGTTTATCTTAAAATAACTCTCTAGATTATATTTTCTTAAGAAAGCTAGTACTGTTGCTGTATCAAAATCATATTGATGTTTTGTTGGTTCCTTAGGTTTAGGTTCTATTAAGAATTGTCCAGTAAACCCTATCTCTTTTGCATAATCTACAGCCATTTGAAGTAGTCTTGCAAAATTGTCTAGTTCCAACTCCATATCTGTGTTTAGTAAGGTTTCATAACCTTCTCTTCCACCCCAGAATACATAGTTTTCTCCGCCTAGTTCTTTAGTTACTTCTATAGCCTTCTTTATTTGAGCTGCAGTATAGGCGAAAACATCTGCATTGCATGAAGTTCCTGCACCATGAACATATCTTGGATTTGAGAAACAGTTAGCTGTACCCCATAATAACTTTTTATTGTACTTGGCCATTAACTCCTTGCAATAAGCAACGATTTTATCTAAGTTCTCGTTTGTTTCTGCCAAGGTTTTTCCCTCTGGTGCAATATCTCTATCATGAAAACAAAAATACTCAATATTAAGCTTATCCATAAGTTCAAAAGCTGCTTCCATTCTAACCTTTGCAAGCTCCATAGAATCGTTTACATCATCCCAAGGTCTAAGCATAGTTCCAACACCAAAAGGATCAGTTCCATTTGCAGTTAGCGTATGCCAATAAGACAATGCAAATCTTAAATGTTCTTTCATTTTCTTTGTACCTACAACCTCATCTGGATTATAGTATTTAAACGAATATGGATTCTTTGAAGCTGGACCTTCATAAGCTATTTTTGAAACCTTTGAAAAATATTCTCTCATTGCTTTAACCTCTCATTCCCTTATATTAAAAACGAATCATAGAATTTCTTGACTTATATTTTATAATGTCTTGTCCGTCTTTGAATAAAGTATAGCACCATAAAAAAACTTTTTCAAGGTCTTTTATAAAGTTGTTAATAAAGTTTTTTTATCTGTATAGAGCACCAATAATATATGTAATCTGTAAACTTTACACTTATTAAATTAACATTATAAACTAAGTTTAGTAATTCTATTGTAGTAATTTGGAATTAATTCAGTGTTTTTTGGTTGTTTTTAACAAATTTTCAAGTTTAACTTTGCTTTTTTTATATGATATCATGAACTCAACATATATCGTTTACATTATCCGCGGAATGTATCTAAATTTTATATGTTATCCCCTTAAAAGAATTTATTAGACAAGCTACCTATTTTTAATTATTTGAGGAGGTTAATGATGAATAAAAGGCTCATTGGTATTATAGCTACTCTGACCATATGCTCTACCGTTACTGCTGGTTTAACCTTAAGATCTTCAATCCAAGCTAAAGCAACCACTGCTTCCTACACCTGGAATAATGTAAAAACTGGTGCTGGTGGAGGATTCATACCTGGGATAATCTTCAATCAGAAACAAAAGGACCTTATATATACACGTACTGATATGGGAGGTGCTTATCGTTGGAACTCTGCAACTAGTTCCTGGACTCCCCTCCTCGACTGGATAGGTTTTGACGATTGGAATCTTACCGGCTGTGAAAGCTTAGCCACAGATTCTGTTGACCCAAATAGAGTATATATAGCTGCTGGCACTTATACAAATGACTGGGCTGGTAACGGTGCAATTCTTAGATCTACAGATAAGGGTAACACATGGCAAAAAACTGATCTTCCCTTTAAGATTGGTGGAAACATGCCAGGTCGCTCCATGGGTGAAAGACTTACAATAGATCCAAACAATAATAAAGTGTTATACCTTGGAACTCATAATGGAAATGGACTTTGGAGAAGTACAGACTACGGTGTTACTTGGTCAAAGGTTACAAGCTTTACCGCTACAGGGAATTATATAGATCCTAACTTTAATGACTCTATAGGCATAGTTTGGGTTACTTTTGATCCTTCTACTGGCAGTGCAGGCAATACTACTCAAACCATATATGTTGGTGTTGCCGATACAAATCAAAGCATATATAAGAGTACTGATGGTGGAGCAACCTGGCAGCCAATAGCTAATCAACCTACTAAGACAAATCAGACAATCTGGAAGGACTCAAAAGGTAACTCTACAGGTTATTTGCCACATCATGGTGTTATCTCTAACGGTAATCTTTATATAACTTATAGTGATACCTGTGGACCTTATGATGGAGATAAGGGAGATGTTTGGAAGTACAACACTAAGACTGGTACATGGACTAACATTAGTCCCGTTTCACCAAGTAGTTCAGATGACTACTTTGGATATGGTGGGCTAGCTGTAGATGCAGAACATCCTGATACAATCATGGTTACTACTCTAAACTCATGGTGGCCTGATGCTCAGATCTATAGAAGCACAAATGGTGGTACCACCTGGAGTCCAATATGGTCTTGGAACGGCTATCCTAATAGAGATTTAAAATACACTCAAGATATATCTTCCGCTCCATGGCTTGATTGGGGTGTAACAAAGAGCATGCCAGAAACTTCTCCTAAACTTGGCTGGATGACTGGAACTATAGCTATCGACCCATTTAACTCAGATAGAATGATGTATGGTACTGGTGCAACTATTTACGGAAGCGATAACTTGACAAATTGGGATAAGGGCTCGAAGATAAATATCTCTGTAAAAGCTTCAGGAATAGAAGAAGCTTCTGTAAACACCATAATAAGTCCGCCTTCTGGTGCAAATCTTCTAAGTGGCATGGGAGACATCAGTGGCTTTAAGCATGATGATTTAACTAAAGCTCCTAGCAAGATGTTGCTAAATCCAAGCTTTAATACTACAAGCATGGACTTTGCAGAAAAGACACCAAACTTCATTGTCCGTACAGGAAATGTTAGTGATGACGATTATAAAAATGGTATGAAGAGTATTTCCTTCTCTTATGATGGCGGAAGCAATTGGTTTACAGCTCAGAATATGACTGGTATTACTTCTAATGCTGGTGGAACTGTTGCTGCTGCTGCAGATGCTAGTGCCGTTGTATGGAGTGCTGGAGGTAGTGCTGGAAAGGTTGCATACTCTAAAGATAATGGTAATTCATGGATTGCCTCTGTAGGCGTTCCAGCTGGTGCAAAGGTTGTATCAGATCGTGTTAATCCAAAGAAATTCTATGCTTTCTCTCAAGGAAAATTTTATGTGAGCACTGATGGTGGAGCAAGCTTTAAGTTAACAGTATCTTCTGGTCTACCAACTACTGGTACAGGAAACTTTAGTACAGTAGCTGGACATGAAGGTGACATATGGTTAACTGGTGGTACTGCAAAAGAAGGCGTTTATGGCTTATGGCACTCTACAGACTCTGGTACAACCTTCCAAAAGGTGTCTAATATACAAGAAGCTGATGCAGTAGGCTTTGGTAAAGCTGCTCCAAATCAAACTTACCCAGCTATATACACTAGTGCTAAGATAAATAATGTTAGAGGATTTTATCGTTCTGATGATGGTGGTTCAACTTGGGTAAGGATTAATGATGATAAACATCAATATGGATGTACAAATATTGCTATTATTGGAGATCCAAGAATTTACGGAAGAGTTTACATTGCAACCAATGGTCGTGGTGTAGTATATGGAGATATAGCTACAACTAATCAATAAATGATAATAATTAGATAAAGTTTCCTTGCTCCTCTTTAATTAGAGGAGCTTTTTAATTTATTAGTAACCACTCATGAAGTCTAAAGCCACCACGATGTATAATAAATAATTCTTTTTTTTAGTAGAAAATTGTATTTTACAAAACCTGTTGATAAGTATGTTTAGGTGGCTTAAATTGATATATAGGAAAAGGATTTTATTTAAAATATCATGTAGTATATATGTTAAGCAATTGTTGCCTCTTAATTAAATTAGCAAGTTTTATATCTATAAGCTATATTTTTGTTATATAATATGTATGAAAAAAAACTAATTGGAGGAAACTTTATGATAATTAATCCATACTTATCAGAAGGAATTTGGCTTAAAGGAAATTTACACACTCATACATCAAATAGCAAATGTGGACATTACCCTTTACAAACAGTAATAGATATGTACAAATCTTATCAGATGAAATATGACTTTCTTTCTATCACAGACCACTGTTCACTAACTAAATTGCAAGATGCAGTTAGTGACGATATTATTTTATTCCAAGGTGTTGAATTTAAAAGTAATCACCTTCAAACCTTAGGTATAAATATGGACACTTACGAAGATGATGAAAAAAATTATGAAAATCATCAAGAATTATTTGATCAAGTATCTAATAATAACGGAATAAATATAATATGTCATCCTCATGTTTATAATGATGAATATTGGCCTTTTGAAAAGCTTATTGCTTTATCAAACTACTCAGGAATAGAGATTTATAATAATAATGTTAAGTTTGATAACAAAGGAAGAGCTGTAGCTACTGATCTATGGGATAATTTACTTTCCAGCGGTAAGAAAACATTTGGCTTTGCAAATGATGACATGCACATATTTCAAAGATGCGGTGGCGCTTTTAATATGGCACTTTGCTCAATTAAAAGTAGAGAATCTATATTAAATTCGCTTAAATCTGGAAGCTTTTATGCTTCTACAGGAATTTACATAGATTCTATTAACTCAGATGATAAAAACATTTTTATTGAACTAACTCACAAAAATATACCTGCAAAATTTTTGTTTATTGGTAATGAAGGAAAACTTCTAAAACAATGCACTGGAACTTCAGCATCTTACTCGGTTAATGGAAACGAAAATTATGTACGAATAGAAGTTAAAAGAGAAGATGGAGCTATGGCATGGACTCAGCCTTTTTGGATAGAATAGCTACTTAGCATAGCCTTAACGGTTGAACTAACATATAAATTCTTATATGTTTATAAATTTATCTTTATAAGAATATAAGAATTTATCTATAATAATTAATCCCCTTAGAAATAAATCTAAGGGGACGTTTCTTTCTACCTTACAAGTGTTATATTTTCTGCTTGTGGTCCTTTTGGTCCTTGAGCAACGTCAAAAGAAACTTTTTGGCCTTCTTCAAGAGATTTATATCCTTCAGCATTTATTTGAGAAAAGTGTGCAAAGACATCTTTTCCGTCATCTCCTGTAATAAATCCAAATCCCTTCTCTGGATTAAACCATTTTACTGTACCATTCATAATGTTGTACCTCCGAAATTTTATTTTTTAAACTCTCTGGAACATTTCACTAATAAAATTCCGATGTAACCAGTAACTTCTTATGGATGATAAAATACACTTTAATCCATCTTTCGTTTAACTTTTTACTAGGTTACGTTGATTTCTAATTAGCTTTCAGAAGAGTTCATTAGGTAAATCCTCTGTTTTTAGTTTCATATTTAAAAAGTATTAGCTATTATTAATATTAAAACTACTAGAGAAGATATTACGTTACATTGATATTATGCCTCACTTGCATAGATAATTATACATTAATTCTCAATAAATTTAACATTTTAACATATCCCTAATTTACATAATTACCAAATTAGTAATATTAAAATAAGTCTATCATTAAAAATATTGTTGAATTTATGTGCTTATGCGAGAGCAACTATAAAGTTCCTACCTTGGAAAAGTTATTTCTCTTTGCTCTACTTCTCTCATCAATACCTTGAACCAGTATGTAAAATCCTCTGGTCTATCTTTAATCCAATTTTTAAGTTCTTCTAGTTCAATCCACTTAACGTCTTCTACTTCTTCTTCATTGAACTCTTCAATATAATCTTCATACCTTGCTATAAATACATGATCAATTTCATTTTCCCATAACCCATTAGAAAAATGACATTTATATTGAAATACAAAACTTTCTTCAAGTTCTATTTTCTCAATACCTAATTCTTCAAAGATTCTTCTTTTTGCTGCTTCTATTATGCTTTCATTTTCTCTTTGATGACTACAACAAGCATTTGTCCATTCTCCAGGGGAATGATATTTCACAAGACTTCTTCTTTGTAGCAGCATTTCTTTATTAGAATTTAAAATTACCACTGAAAAGGCTCTATGTAGAATTCCTTTTTCATGAACAAGCATCTTTTCTTCATATCCTACTATTTCGTCTTTATCGTTCACTACTGCAATCTTTTCCAAAACAAAAATTTCCTCCTATTTAATTATTTTTCTATAATTTTTTTGCATCTATAATATCTCTTATATAGATATATCAGTTCAGAGTAAAATATATAATTCAAGAAAAATACCATCAATTTAGTCACTACCCAAAATACCAAAAGCTGCGATTATAACTAAGTATAAACTAGGCTCAGATAAAGTAAGTCTTTAGCCAAACTAATTTATATTTAAATATATTAAGTCGAATATATATTTATAAATTATATGTTATCATACACTTTAAAGTCAAACCTTCAAAGTTTTTTGTGTTCCTGCCTTTCCTAATACATACGTGGAAAATCTGGCAGGCAAATAAATTTTATTTTTTACTATATAACCTAATAAACTATCTTAAACCTTTTCTATTGCTAGGCTTAGCAAACAAAGGAGGTGTACTTTCTTATAAATTAAAGAAAGGCAGTTGATATCAAATACCAACTGCCTAGACATTAATTTAATTTGCCGCCTTCAATTACAAGATTATCAGGACTTACTGAGTCACCATAAACTGGCTTTAAAGTATCCTCATATGCTTTATGAATGAAGTTTTCTTTTCCTAGATTTTCAAGCTCTTTGTTTATCCAATCTAAAAGTTCCTTGTTTCCTTTTTTAACTGCTGGTGCTATAGTATCTTGACTTCCTAAAGTTGGAACACCAACTGTAAACCCTTTGTTATTTTTTGCCCAAGCTAATACTTCTGTGTTATCATGAGCTAAAGCAGCTCCACGTCCATCCTTAAGAGCTTCAAAAGTTTCTGTGTTTTGGTCATATTTTAGTAATTCTATATTTGGATAGTTCTTCATGAAATAAGCTTCTGCTGTTGTCCCCTTGTTTACTATAAGCTTCTTGCCCTTTAATTGATCCACAGAAGTTATAAGAGCTCCATCTGGTGATACTATTCCAAGAGAAACCTTCATGTATGGATTAGCAAAATCTACTTTTTGCTTTCTTTCATCTGTAACTGTAAAGTTAGCCATTGTTATATCAACTTTATTTGATTCTAAAACTGAAACTCTTGCAGCTGCCTCAACCAATACAAATTCAACCTTTGATTCATCACCTAAAAGATCTTTAGCAAATCTCTTAGCTATTTCAACGTCAAAACCTTGATTCTTACCATTAGAATCAACATAACCAAAAGGTGGTTTATCGCTGAATACACCAATTCTAATCTTACCACGTTTTTTAATATCTTCTAATGAACTTGAAGCTGTTGATGTTTTACCTTTATCATCTGATGTAATAGCTTTACTACATCCAACAAAGCTTCCAACTAACAATGTACTTGCTATAACTGCTGCTAAAACTTTCTTTATGTTTTTCATTATAAATCTTCCCCCAATTTTAATATTCAAATATATTTAGAAAGTGCTGTGCACGTTCTGTCTTTGGATTTTCAAAGAATTCTTCTGGTTCAGCAACTTCACAAATACTGCCAGAATCAATAAATACAATTTTGTCAGCTACTGCACGAGCGAAGTTCATTTCATGAGTAACTATAGCCATAGTCATGCCTTGCTTAGCCAGCTCCAATATAACATCTAATACTTCCCTTACCATTTCTGGATCTAAAGAAGCTGTTACTTCATCAAAGAGCATAACTTCTGGATTCATGCAAAGTGCTCTTACAATTGCAATTCTTTGCTTTTGACCACCTGAAAGCTGTCTTGGATAAGCATCCATTCTATCAAGTAGACCAACTCTACTAAGAAGTTGTTTTGCCTGTTCCAAAACCTCATTCTTATCTCTGTTTTGAACCTTAGTAGGTCCTAGAAGTATGTTTTCGATAACAGTCATATGCGGAAACAGTTCGTAATTTTGAAATACCATTCCTATCTTTTGCCTTACCTCTTGCCATTTTACATTCTTATCTGTAAGAGACATTCCTGATAATTTTATGTCTCCTCCTTGAATAGGCTCAAGTCCGTTTAAACATCTAAGAAGAGTGCTTTTCCCACATCCTGAAGGTCCCAAAACAACCACAACTTCACCTTTATGAATATCTAAACTAACATTATTCAATACTTTTTTATTTTCATACTCTTTATATAAGCCTTTAATCTCAAGCAATACTTCATTATTCATCTTATCTATGATAATCACCCCTAATTATTCCACTTTGCTTCAAGTCTTTTTGATATCAATGAAAGAGGATAGCAGATTATAAAATATAGTATAAACACTATTCCGTATACCCAAAAAGACGCTGTTGGAACGGTAAATCTTGCATTCTCTATAATTTGTTGTCCAACTTTTACGACTTCAACTACTCCTATAAGCACAACTAACGATGTAGTTTTTACCATTCTGGTAGCTAAATTAATTGAACCTGGTAGTAACCTTCTCACTGCCTGTGGTATTAATATATATCTATAGAGCTGAATATAAGTTAAACCTAAGGCTTTACCAGACTCTAACTGATGCTTAGGTAAAGATTCTAGTGCTCCTCTGACGATATCACTCATTTCAGCTGCTCCCCATAGACTAAATACAAATATAGCCACAAATTCTCCATCTAACTGAATATTTAGTGCAGCAGTTACTCCAAAATGAAGTATAAATAACCATACAAGTGTAGGTATTATTCTAAAGATTTCTAAATAGAGTCTAAATACAAACCTTACTATTTTTGATTTTGTAGTTCTTAATAGTCCGAATATTATTCCTAATATGGAGCCAATAACTATTGATATAAATGCAATTCTAGCTGTTACAAGTAAACCGCCTAGAAGCCTCAACATATTGTTACCATCAAAAATCGCATTAATTACCGAATTCTGCATATCTTACCTTCCTTTCAAGCCATGTCAGAAGAAGGGACAGAGGCAATAGTATTATTAAGTAAGAAACTACTAACATAAGTAAAGATTCAAAGGTTTGATAATAAAGTCCAATTAAATCCTTTGTTACGTTCATAAGATCCACGATTGCTATAGCACTAAATATCGAAGTTTCCTTCAAAAGAAAAATACAATTTGCACCTATAGCTGGTACACTTACTGAAAATGCCTGAGGAAGTATTACATACCTAGCTAATTGATATTTTGAAAGTCCAATACTGAGTCCTGACTCAATTTGACTTTTACCTACAGCTTCTATACCGCCTCTAAAAGCTTCAGCCATATAACTTCCACCTAAAAAAGATAATCCAATAATTGCACAAGAAGTTTCACTTAATTTAATTCCTAACTTTGTTAACCCATAATATAGGAAAAAAAGTTGAATTAATAATGGAGTGTTTCTTGAAAGCTCAATATAAGCTCTTACAACAACATCTAATACTTTCACTTTATAGTAAAGTATTACTGAACAAATAAGTCCTATTAAAATTGATGCCAATATACCCCAAAAAGCTAGTTTCACAGTAAGCCAAGCTGCTTTTTCGTATAAAGGCAAATTACTAGATATAAATTGCCAATTAATATTCATGGATATACCACCTTTAAAAACTCTGAAAATTCAAATAAATTACTATTCCTATTTGTTTTATAAGTTATTTATCCTATTATATGTACGATTTGTTAAAAGTGTCAATAATACTACAGAATCATTTTGTTAAAAAATATACTAATCAATTATTTTTTTGTTAATTATTTAACGCAAAATCGAACAATTTACAATATTTCCATCCAAATACATGTACTTTTATCATTTATTATTATGAATTTATCATTTTTAAATTATGCATTAAGTACCCACATATCGATAGAAATTGATATATTTTAACCATTTTTGCATGAAATAGGTTCTGGTAATTTCATTAATTACTTACTTCAATATTTATGATAGAATATAGTTTATGATAAAACTTTTATTTGCCTATATTTCTACTTAATAAAAGTTACGATTACATACTGGTAGGTGGTGTTTTTATGGCGTTTTTTAGAACTAAAAAGGATGATGAGAAACAACTAAAAGCTTTTGATGGATCTGATTTTAACAATATGGGTTCAGCAGATTTACTTCAGTTATTATTAAAGAAATTGATTCTTGAAGGTAATTATAATAAGGCTGAAAATTTAATATTTGAAGAATTGGAGAAAAATAAATCTAGAGTTATAAAGGATACAGCTATTGATTTTTACAATACTCTACTTGGAAAATCTGATGAAGATTTAATTTCTAACAATTTTTCTCGAGAAGAAGTTCTTCAAGGCTTAGAGGATATTAACTCTATGCATTTTGAGTAAAAACAAAAAGGTTCACTAAAGTGATTTTCTTTAGTGAACCTTTTTTTTACACATCTGCATTCTTCTAATTATTTCTTATTTTTATCATCTTCATCTCTATTTACAGTTTGTTTAATTAGTTGATTGCTTAAAACAGCAAGTCCTGCTGAAACTATGCCCTGAAAAACCGCAAGAGCAGTAAATCCTTTTTGCAAGGTAATGGATCCAATTATTCCTATAATAATCAATATCCAAGGTATTAACCAATCTTTAACCTTAGGCGTAGACTTCAAGCACATTCCGATTACGTACAATGCAGCAACTAGTATCATTAATTGCTCTGGAACAAACTTTTCTAAATCCATAAAAGCCCTCCCCTTTTTTACTAAATCCTCTTACCCTATCTTTAAACATGGAATATAAAATTTCGTATTAATTGTTTACATAATCTCATCTTAGAATCTTATTACTAGCCACTTAAATTTAACACTGTACTTAACAAAACTTTTCTTAAAAATATACTAACATATATTGGAATCAGAAACAATATAGACCATATAATATTTACATTGTAACATATCTTTTTATGAATTATAGATGTCTCAAATCTACATTTTTCAATTGTCCTTTCATAAATCAGATGGACTTGTAAATTAAATTTCGAACTGAAGACATCTTTACTAGCTTCAAAATGGTTTTTCATGTATTGGTACATAACTAATGATATATCATATAATACATTATAAAATTCTAAGCTAAAAGTTGCTGTTATAATGACAACTTTATGACAGTTGTCATTTAAAAGACAACTCTCTAATACTAAATGGTTATAAAATATTTAAAGGAGGAACTATGAATTATATAACTTTAATATTTGATCTAAAAGATTCTAGAAATATAGAAAATAGAGATGAACTACAAAAAATGTTAATTAATTCTATAAAAACTTGTAATGAACTATTTGCTAACATAATAGCCTCTCCTTTTTTAATAACCTTAGGAGATGAGTGGGAGGGTTTACTGTTTGAAAATTCTGATTATAGTAAAATAATCAACTTTTTTCGCGATGCTTTACCTGAAAACATTGATTTTTATACTGGGGTAGGAATTGGAGCAGTATCTATTCATAATTTTGAGCTTACAGTTAATCAACTTGATGGACCATCTTTCCATCTTGCTAGAAAAGCAGTTAAATACGCAAAAAAGAATAATTGCTCTGTGAGTATATTAATAAATTGATTACTTTAAAAATAAGCTTCTAACTATAACGCCACCTGTTAGAGCAGACATAAAACTTATAAATGTACCAATAATAAAATATTCTGCAAAGCTATCATTAGATAATTTCTTAAGTCGAGCTACTGATTTTGCAGTAAGTACAAATCCAATCATGGCAGGATAATTTATAACAATGCTAATTAAAATCAAGATTCTTTCTAATATACCAATTATAAATCCACCATTCTTTGCTTCAGAAAGTGCTATTTTAATTATATTGCCATTTTCGTCAATTATATTCTTTCCCAAGCCATCGTCATTGATAAGCTTATTTTTATTCCCGATTATATAATTCACGAAAATTTTTATAAATATTCCTACAGCCCAAGTACAAATAAAAAACACCATTACAGTAATCAAAAGTTTTTCAGTGAGTGTGAACCCGTTAGGATAATTTATGAGTTTATACTTCAATACATTTAATAGATTTGCAAAACTGAATTTATAAATAATTGCACTAATAGAAACTATATGAAACACTTGATCTAACAGGAATATCCACACATTATTTTTACTGCTTGTCCTAAACAAATAAATGACAGATTTTGTTTCATCAATTACAAAATGAATCAACCCTATTATTACTACCATCCAAAATGATATATATATTGGATTATTTTTTAAATACTGTGTAATAATTAGGATAATATATAAGCCTACTAAATGCAAAAAGGTATGAATCATATTACCTTTTATTGTCTTTAACAATATGTTTTTACGAAAAATATCTCTTCCATCTTCTTTACAAAAAGGAAATCTATCATTACGGATAAACTCAAATTGTAATACAAAGTCAAAAATAATATGGCTTAATAGGGTTACTAGTAGTAACTCAATATTCATAACAAAATACTCCTTATTTAAAACTCATTATTATTTGAAAACAGCTACATACTTATTTAGAAGGCTTTTTACAACTTCCTTGTTATGAATACTTAAGAAATAGTTAGAAGCTGCTAATTTTCTAGATATACTTGATCTTGTGTAGCCAGGGTAAGCTTTTTCAATCTCAGAATAAGACCCGAAGGCTTCGTAAAGTCTAATTATTTGTTTTTGCTTGTCAGTAGTATTATTTTCAATCATTTCATTATTTTGAATTAATGTATTTATAAGGTCTAGTAATTCTAAACAATCCTCATCAGCTGTTACCGCAACCTCTAATTCTCCTATAGAATACTCATTGTAAGTTTCATTTTGAATTCTATTACTGGTAGTGGAAGGTCCATTTATTATAATCTTACAATCTTTTGTATAAAGTTGCTTATTGTAAAATGTATTTGTAGCCTTTGCAGATATCAAGGCATTTCTAGCATAAATGAATGCTTCTCCATCCATTTCTCTTGTATCATCAGATTCTTTAGTACTAATTTTTCCTATACCTATTCCACAATAAATTTCAATATTGTATTTTAAAAGGAAGGTTTTTATAAGCAAAAAAATGTCATAACTTCTTTTTACATCTCTTAATACAAGTTGCCATTCATCCCCTAAGGTAAAAGTTATAGGAGCTACAAATATATTTTTATAGTCTTCATACAAGGTTATGAAGTAATTTTTTAATTTTTCTTGAATTTCCACTCTGTTAGTAAGCTCCCTAGATCCTACAATATCCATATTTATTACGCTATATATAGACATACATAAAAACCCCTTCCTATTGCTACACATTCTCTAGTTATAATTATACCTAATTTTACCTATAGTAAACAATAATTTAGTTTATCATTTATTGGACAATTGCCTTTTAAAGCTGTACCACTTTAACCAGAAAGCTACTTTCAATTCGCCTTTGGGTTCAGAGAGTAAAATTAAAAATACAAGTTCTAGTATGAAGCGGTACATTTACTTAACAAATTTACCTTGTTCAGGAATCACCTCTTCATCAAATTTTTTTACCAATTCCTCTAAGTACGGTTCAATATCCTTTTTGCTCATTGGGCTACCATGACTTGGTATTATAATCTCCGGCTTTAAATCAGCTAATACCTTCACTGAATTTTTTGCATCTTCCCAGTTGGTTGTCAAATAAGCAGGTGGTCCATTAACGTCTTTATTTTGTATAAGAACTGAACTTAAGGATTCTTGCTTTAATGTTGTGAAGGCATCCCCAACTATAAGTGCTCTATCTCTTTCTCTAAACAGAGATATATGTCCAGGTGTATGCCCAGGGGTGTGTACCCACCTCCACTCCGAAAGATTTGGTACAGTACCATCTTCAGGCAATATTTTCACCTTATCACCTAGATCAATTGCTTGAATAGGAAAATATTGAGACATCTTAGCAACAAGCCCATCATCCACTGATGGGTCTCCTTTCGGATAATCTTCCTTCCCAGTAAGAAATGGTATCTCAAGTTTATGAGCGTAAACAACCACTTGCCACAATTCACTTAAATACCTAACTGATCCAATGTGATCAAAATGTCCGTGTGTCAAAATAATGCATTTAGGTTTATTGCCTTTTCCATAATATTTCTCTGCTATCTCTATTATTTCTTCAGCAGAACTTTCTAACCCTGTATCGATAAGCACCCACTCTTTGTTAATATTATTGACATTACCTATCAAAACTGCATTAACTATCTTAAATCTAGCAACTATAATATCTTCTGTAACTTGCTCACTGGATGAACTTAAATCGGCTACCTTATTTAAAATTTCAGTTATCATCTTTCTCCTCCTAGACTTAAGTAAAATTAGAGTAAATTATAACTTTTGTTATTTTAACTTTAATGCCTTATTTTAATTCTAATTGCGTTCTCATATAGCATCTCCTTCATAAACACTTAATTTCAAGAATATTCTTAAACAAAGTCTAATTCTAAAAATATGCTATATATAGTTTTCTATCATAAATATTTTTACACATTATAATAAAAATACACCTAAATACTATAAAGCATTTAAGTGTATTATTTTAATCTGCATCTACCTTCCATAATATACGGAAGAAGATATAACAGGTCTAAGCTTTATTTTTTTGTATCCCCTTAAAAACTATTCTAATCCCCAGAAATCACCAGGTTTAACATCATTAAAACCTTATACTTTCTTATAAAGTAGAAATACTGCTTCCACAGTTGCAGATACTTTGTTCTCTCCGGTTTCAATAGGTGTAGTTGCTAAAGTGGCTTTAAAGGCAGGCCCGTTGGCATTCATGCTCATCTCACTGGTTTGCTCTACTATCTTTATAGGTATTATATCCACTTTTACACCTAACTTTGAGGCAATAGTGATAGCTTTACTCTGTGCATCTTCAACCGCAAGCTTCAGAGCCTCTGAATAAAAAAGAGAGGAGTCGTTTATGGTAAAACTTATGTTTCCAACATTATTTACACCTTTTTCTACTGCAGCATCTATAATCATACCTATGTTATTAATGTCTCTAATTGTTACTCTAATTAAATTTCTTACCTCATATCCTCTAAATACCTGTTTTCCATCTACATAGTCATATTTGCTATTGATTGTATAGCCTTCAGTCTTTAAATCCTTACTAAGAACGCCTAAGTTCTTTAAAGTTTCTATAACCTGTGCAGTTATAGTCGCATTCTCTTTTTGAGCAGTTTGTACTTTGTCGTTTTCTGTAATTACCCCTAGTACAATTTCTGCAGTATCAGGCATTACTTTTATTACTCCAGTGCCTGTCACCTTTAAAATATTGTTGAGTACTCCTATATCGTCTATTCCATTTACATAATTATACCTACTAGAAAAAACACCGCCATACCCTTCAGGATACATATCTTCACCTTCAAAAATTATTTAAAAGATACATTCATAAAAATATCTTTACTAATCTTTTTATACTATGCATGAAGGAAATAAATGTTTCACTTTAATCAAGACTCTTCTGCTTTAATTAAAGGCTCTGTTGAAATACCGTGTGGAAATTAATTGGTCAGTGATCCGATGCTTTAATGACCACTTAATTTACACAAAAATCTTAAGCATAGCTTAATTATAAAAGTAGTGTGAAGTAATTTATCTCTTTTTAATGATAAAGCAGCTTATTATGGACATCACTGATGCTATGAAAGCTATTAATTCAAAAGAAGTCTTCAGAGAATATAAGTCGCCTATTTTACCAATCAGTGGGAATATAACTATCATGTAAAAACTGAATATCATACTCCCCATTGATAAGATGGTTGCTCTTTTGTCAGATGGTATCAATTTATTGATATAATCACCTACAGCAACAAAAACCAGTGATTCCAAGGCGCTAATGATCATAAAGAAAATATAGTAGTATTTGCTAAGAGCTGCTCCCCATATAGCTATAGAAATTATTATAGGAATAACTAGTATTATCCCAACTTCCCCAATCTTCTTTTCTATTCTATAAGCATGAGCTCCGACTATAGCCGCTCCAAGAGAAGACATTGCTAGTATTATTCCTATTTTATCTTGTGACATTCCATTTCCCAGAAGATAGTTCTGAAAGTAAAAGAAAATGCTAGTATTAAACATTGAAATAGCTTCCATAAAAATTATTAAGAAAGCAATCCTTTTAGTGGTAAAAATTATTTTAAAGCTTTCAATTACCTGTTCCTTAATTACTTTTATGCTCTTATGTCCTTTTTCTAAATCCATTTTCGGCTCAGTAAAAGAAAAGCAATGAACTATATTAATTACAGTTACAATTGCTGTTGCCATGTAGGCATAGCTATAGTCATACTTAGCTAATAATCCGCCTATAATCAATCCTCCTGTACTTGCTACCTGCATTATTAATTCATTTATTCCTGATATCTTCATGTAGCTATTTTCTTCCTTAAGTTCAATTAAGGAATCGTAAACTAATGCATCTCCTGCTCCCGATTCTAAATTGTAAGAAATAGCTGATATAATAAAACCTATAGAAAGTCCTAAGAAGTTATTGGCAAATATCATTATTACCGATGACACAAGTGATAATACACGTCCACATATTCTGCTTACCTTTCTTCCCCATATATCCGCTACTGCTCCTGTAGGTATTTCCATAAAAAATGATGTTAAATGAAAGATTCCTTCTATGAGTCCAAGTTCCGTTAATGATAAACCTTTTGAAGCTAGATATATCATCCATATGCCGTTTGTAAAAGTAAAATCAGTAAAAAACGTAAATATATAATTTTTTGTTATATTTTTTCTTAATTTATCTCTATAATTCATATCAAATTCTCCTAACCAAATTAAAATCTTATAATTTTTTTAATGCCATCACATCTGAAAAAATTTAATTTTAATAGCTCGCCTTATGTCACCCCTTGTAGAGACTATAAATTCTAGAATGCTTTTTAAAATTTTACCCTAACTAAAAAGTAAAAAATCCTCTAGCATGAAACTGCCAAAGGATTTTTTAAAAATTAATCTATATCTATAAGTATCCAACTTCAACTATTAATTTATTTATCCCAGCTAATCCCAAGAAACGGCATTATCGAGCATACATAAATTAAGTTTTCGTAAATGATACTTATATATATTCAAGTAAATTAATATATATATTAACTTAAATATATAAAAATCCCAGGCAAGTTATCTAGCCTGGGTAAAGTTTCATTTTATATTATAAGGCAAGATATCACATTCCTTTTAGAATCATATTCAATTTTGGGCAGACTTGTCCCTTGGACCCAAAATTAACATGTGTAATCCCAGATAAAGACATAGGTAATCTATCTAGAATTGTATTATCTAAAAAGAAACATTTCATATCCTTCACCTCCGTTTATACTAAGTCTTTTATATATTAGCATATTTATGCAATCTAGTAAATACATGTTTATCAAAATGTAGAAAATTTAAAAGGCAGATGCGCAAAAAATTCGCTAAAGAAGAACGCTTTAGCGTTTTTATTTTCTTTTTTAATATATCTTTATATAGTCCTTTATAACCCTTAATAAAAACAATTACTCAATATTATCAAAAATAAAAAATAGATTATGTCGCCTGCCAGAATTTCTTCACATTCGTTCAGAAAAGGCAGATGCGCAAAAAATTCGCTAAAGAAGAACGCTTTAGCGTTTTTATTTTCTTTTTTAATATATCTTTATATAGTCCTTTATAACTCTTAATAAAAACAATTACTTAATATTATCAAAAATAAAAAATAGATTATATCGCCTGCCAGAATTTCTTCACATTCGTTCAGAAAAGGCAGATGCGCAAAAAATTCGCTAAAGAAGAACGCTTTAGCGAATTTTTATAGCTATATCTATTTCTTATATTCCTTGAAAACTTATACCTTACTTAGCGCTTGTTAGGAGATTATTTACCTTAGGACTTCCTAGCCCTGTAACTAAATCATAACCTGTCTTTGCGCTGTATCCACCATTTGATCCAGACTTAACATCGTTAAAGTTTGTAGTGTATCCTGTACTTCCTGCTGTTCCAGCTACACTATATAATTTGCTTATTGCATCAAAGCTTGTATAGTTTGCCCCTCTATTTTGATTTAATAAAGCTATAACACCTGCCACAGAAGGTGAACCTAAGCTTGTACCACCAACGACAAACCATCCAGATTGTCCATTGTCCTTAGTGCTGCTATAAACCGAAGCTCCTGTGCTTGGATCCGCAACCCAAGATATATCTGGATCTCCTCTATATGATCCAACAACGCTTGTCCAATTACTTTGGTAAGTTGGTCTTGAATAGTAGCTGCTAGTATCTCCGCCTGAACCTGACCATGCAGTTTCACTTAAATAGTTACCTGCTGAATCAAGATTTAAGGTTGTACCACCTACGGATAAAACATAAGGAGAGCAAGCTGGCCACTCAGAACCTGCACCGTCATCTCCTGAAGAAGCTAAATAGGTAACACCAGTATGCTTGAAGTGTGTGTCATATGAAGATTCTCCAGAGAATTCACCGCCACCCCAGCTATTGGATACAACTTGAGCCCCATTCGAAGTTGCATAATCTATAGCTGCTAACAAATCAGAGTCACTGGCTGTTTTTGCAACTACTAAAAGTATCTTAGCTCCAGGAGCTATAGCATGTGCCCACTCAACATCCATTGCAGTTTCAAGAGCCCATCCTCCATCTGTAGTTGATGGTTTACCAGTTGGATAAGCTATTGAAAGATTCGCTTGAGCTAGTCCAAACTGACTAGAAAATACTGATAAATCATTTTGCATAGTTGGACTTCCGTATGCATCAACTATGGCTATAGTCTGTCCAGCTCCTGTAGCTGACACTTTATCAACTCCATAAGCCTTTCTGATTTGTGCAGGCGAATATCCAGCTGTAGCTAATGTACCTGCTTTCTTGATTTTCATGAGTGGCTTAGCCTCCCATGAATTTTGATGAATTGCTTTTTCCGCATTTTTCACCAGATTGTTGGTTGGCAGCAATGCAGTTGCAAGGATTAAGCTTACTGCCATGAAACTTTTTAATGATTTGTTCATAATAATGAACCCCCTTTTTATTTATTCCTACATAACATCTTCATTAATCCTTAAATACAAATAAGATGTTATGGTAGATAACTCTGAAAACATTATAATTTTTAGCCCCAAAAATAATTTATGTAAACAGATTAAATTATATATGTTAATTAATTAATTATAAGGTACCACCACTGCGTCAATTGCTGTTAATATGTATATATTATACATATTAGTAACTATATTGTATACAGTATTTTCTAGTAAATTGTCAATTTCACAAAATATAAATGTATACGATTGTAGAACTATACCTATCAAGCTATTTATTAAAGAAACTATAGTCTTATTGTAAAAGTTCGTTAAAATATCCTTCTCTCAATAATTATATTTTATATAGTTACCTTCCAATCGTATAAAAAAACTAAAATACGAGTGACTTCTATTCTATTGCTGTATATACTGAATATTTATTCTAAATCTTTTAATAATTTAGTTTAGCTAACACAAAAGTATTAAACTTTCCTATACAGTAAAAAACTATTATTTGTCACACTTCTATATCAAAAGATGAATATTTTGTATTTTTAAAACACAATCTATATATTGAAATTTTACTCAAATAATACTTAGGAGGAACCGCAATGTCAGACAAGGAAATTAAGGACTCTTTTGAAAATGCCGCAAAAACCATGAGAGGTGATAACACTACTTTTGGCACTAAACTGACAAATGAACATTCAAATGACCCAAATACTCATGAAGACATACATAATCGTATAAAAATAGACTATGACAAGATTGAAAAATCACCAGAAGGTGAGGCGCTTCATAAGTGGCAAAGAGATCATGTGGCAAAAGGTGATCAGTCAAAAGAAGGTTACCCATTAAATGTAATCATAGACCCAGCTATGAGAGAAATGTACCAAGCTGTTCACGATGCAGGAATGACTAATGTATTTGATAGATTTAGTCAACAGCAACCAATTCAATGTAAATTCTGTATAGAAGGCTTATCTTGCCAACTTTGTGCAAATGGCCCTTGTAGAATAAGTGATAAAGTACCTCGTGGAACTTGCGGCGTGGATGCACATACTATGGTAGCTAGAAACTTTGTATATAGACATGTAACTATTGGTACATCTGCTAATGTATTTCACTGTCATCAAGCTGCCAGAACTTTAAAAGCTGCTGGTGAGCATCCTGAAAGCGGATTAAAAATCAGGGATGCTGATAAGCTAAAAAAATATGCAGATATGGCTGGACTTGATGCAAATCAGCCTATAGATAAATTAGCTGTGGCTTTTGCTGATTGGGTTATAAACGATATCCACTCACCATATCACATAGAATCAAAAACAGTTGAAGCTTTTGCACCTACTAAACGAAAAAAATTATGGAGAGATTTAGGTTTATTCCCTGGTGGAGCATACAGTGAGGTCGGCTATGCGCAAACAAGATGTATGACAAACTTTAATTCGGATCCTGTTGAATTCTTGTTAAACAGTATTAGATTAGGTATCGCCAATGAATATCAAGGACTATTTTTACTTGATATCATTCAAGAAATACTCATGGGTACTCAAGAAATTGCCCATAAGAAGCAAAACATGGGCTTACTAAAAGAAAATATGATTAATATAGTTACTAATGGTCATATGCCACTACTATCTCACGTTGCCATAGACTTAGCTTCTACTGATGAATGGCAACAAAAGGCTAAGGATGCAGGTGCTGAGGGAATCCAGATATTAGGCCACGTATGTGAAGGTCAACAACTCATGAACTATCAAGGAACTCATAACCAACCTGGATATGGCGGTCAAGAAGGTGAATGGTTATCTCAAGAATACTTACTTGCAACTGGTGTAGTTGATATGTTTATGTTTGATTATAACTGTACTGTTCCAACTATGCCACTTTTTGCAAAACGCTTTGGAACAAAACTATTAAGTACCCATCCAGTAATTAAACTTCAAGGTACAGAAACTCTTGACTTTATACCTGAGAAAATGAAAGATCAAGCAGAAAAAGCTCTTAACTTAGCTATAGAAGCCTTTACAAAACGTAAATCAGAAAATAAAAAGATATACATACCATCACACACTTCTGATTGCATGGTAGGATTTAGTACAGAATCTGTAAGAAATGCATTAGGCGGAAGCTTTGATCCTCTTATAGAACAAATAGCAAATGGTAACATAAGAGGAATAGCAACAATAGTAGGATGTACTACTGCAAGATATGGTCAAGGAGGAAGTAACATATTTAAGATAACCAAGGGACTAATAGAAAATAATATTTTAGTACTTTCAGGTGGTTGTACCTCTTCCGTTATGGAATATACAGGACTTACAGATCCTAAAGCAGCTGATGAATGTGGCGAAGGCTTAAAAGCTGTATGTAAACAACTTGGAATACCACCTGTATTATCTTACGGTGCTTGTGTTGATATAGG
This sequence comes from Clostridium manihotivorum, assembly GCF_004015185.1. GTDB lineage: Bacteria > Bacillota > Clostridia > Clostridiales > Clostridiaceae > Clostridium_AR > Clostridium_AR manihotivorum. Next base: position 3,632,162 of record NZ_CP025746.1, read on the forward strand.
AAAAATGACTCACACTGCAAAAGAGCTTGCAGATGCATTAGGTGTTGACACTAATAAACTTCCTCTTGTAATTGGCGCACCTGAATATCTTGAACAGAAAGCTGTTGCTGATGCTTGCACTGCTGTGGCTTTAGGTTGGTTAGTTCATGTAGCACCAGTTCCGTCTATAACTGGCAGCGACGTTGTTGTTAAAACCCTAACCGAAACAACTGAATCCTTAGGACTTGGTAAAGTTGTTGTAGAATTAGATGCAGAAAAAACAATTAAGATATATGTAGATCATATAGAAAAGAAACGTAAAGAATTGGGATTAAATTAAAAATAAACATATATCTATAATGGTAAGCACCTTCACTAAAATGAAGGTGCTTTAAAAAAGGAGTTCTATGAAAAAAACTTTACATTATTATTTTATTATTTTAATGTGACAATTTTATGTCAAAATTTTCATTTAGGTATATTAATTACAATAGTCATTTACGAGTATATTATTTAAGACCATATTGTATAAGGAATTAGTATAGTTTATACTTTTTTAGCGCATCTGACTTTTCTGAAAGTATGTGAATAATTTCTGCCAGCCGACATAATTTTATTTTTTACTGTTTAATTTAAATAGCTACTCCTAAGCCTTGATCTCGCTAAGTTTAGATATTCAAAAATTTTATACTTTACATCAAAAAAGCACCCTCGAATACACGAAGATGCTTTTAAAAGGAGATCATGAAAAACTCTACATTTTGAATTATATATTTATTCTGTGTCATTTTTATGTCAACTCTATTGATTTTCAAAAATTTCTTCTAACTCCTTTAGTAATTTTATGGATTCTTTTTCGTTACCTTGACTTATATAAATCTCCACAAGGTTACATAGAGCAAACTCCTTGCCTTCACTTTTATTATATTTTTCAAGTACCTTTAGAAAAAACATTGAGGCTTCTTTTAATCTTTCTAAATCTCCTAGGGATTTAAATACTATAGCTAATTCTTTGTATGTAGAAAATAGACTTGCAAAGTTTTTTACTTGTTCTGATATATTCATAGCTAACTCCAAAATCATTATGCTTTCATCTACTAAGCCTTGAGCAAAGAAGATTTTTGCTTTTGTACACAGTGTTTTAGGACTCAATACTTTATCAGTTCTAATTTCTAATCTTTGAGCAAGGTTTATATATTTCAAACTTTCTTGTATATTAGCTATATTGTAATAATAATCTGCTAGATCATTAAATACTTCTATTAGTAATAAGTTGTTTCTATCTTCTATTAAATCTATTAGATATAGGTATTTAATTACCGCCTCTTTCTTTTTACCACTGTAATATAATTCTCTAGTCTTCAGAAATATAATATTCACTCCAAGGTTAAAATCTGTATTTACTAAACCATCCTCATCTGAAATATATTTATCTATTATTTTTAGACTTTCATTATGTAATTTTATATTTGAGTATGCTTTAGCTAAATTATAAGCTACTTCAATAATCTGTTTTTCCATCATTTCCTTATGAGCGTAGAAAATAGCTTGATTAAAATAAAATATGGCTTCTTCGTACTCTCTTCTATTAAGCTTTGAAATTCCCATTTGGTTATAAACATAGCTTTGTTCATCTATTTCCTTTAATTCTTTCAGCTTTCCTAATGCATTGCTATACTTCTCAAAAGCAATTTCATAGTTTCCTTCATTAAAATACTTATCTGCATCTTTTTTATATGCCTTCATAGCAATAATATCCAGTTTAAAATCAAAGGATATCTTTAGCAATTCTTCATATTTATCATGACTTATCTCCTTTGCTAATTCACTTTCACAGTAAATCTTCGCATCTTCATAAGGTTTCCTTGAAAAATATTCATCATCTAAGTTTATCTGCACTCCAAGTTGTTTTGCTTTGTCATTAAACTTCTTAGCTAGTAGCATAGAACTATTGGAGCTTACTTTACGCTTACCACTTTCCATCATACTTATAAAAGCTCTAGTCATATTCTTACCTTCTAATTCTATTTGGTTCATATGAAGTTTTTTTCTTATGGTTTTTATTTTTTCACTAGGATCATAGAATTTCAATTCGATCACCTCAAAATTAATATAATTAACTTCTGCACACACCTATATAATTTTTACCCAGCTCTCTTTCCGAATATATGAAAAGACTTAGCAGTGGAATATATTTTATCTTTCATTATACTTTGCCAAGACCTTGTCATTCATAACTGTTTATATAAAATGAACTACTAGGGATAAAGCGCTAACCCCTTACCCCTATTTAATTAGGCTAATATCTCAACTTTTCTTTAAAGTCCCATCTTTCTGGTATATACTTATTTAGTTCTATTCCTCTACCTATTAGTATTTCTTTAATCTTTTTCGAACCATATCCAGTCCTCATTCTTACCGCATTTAAGGTACCATACTTTTCATATAAATATAGTATTTTTTCGATATCATAGACCTTTTCTTTTCTTGACAACATATTCACCTCTTTTTGAAATGTGTTAATAAAGATTATGCTTTAAACTACATCTCTTAAAGAACTATTAAAAATACTTAGTTCTATTAAACCGGTGTGAATCTATTTTTTATGTCATGTTACACTATAAATCTTCGTGAATAACACTATAAAGTTACATAAAGTCAACTTGTATCTTTATAGCAAGGAACTAATACTGCAGTAAAAGTAGTATGACATTCTATATATTATATTTAAGTTGTTTCCATATTATTAAGACTTTGGCTTACTAAACTTATATTTATTTTCATATACTTATAAAAAGTTTATTAGGATTACATGTTACTGCTGATTTAGCCAATAAAAATTTTTATACTTTGTAAGTGCTTTAGTCATGATAGACAATTCCTAGACATTAAAAAAGGGAAGCTTTTTATAAAGCTTCCCAATACTATTCAATTTGATTTAGTTAAAATATTTTATATCCCTTAATTTATAAGAAAAAACACTTGTTTTTTATCCAATTACATTATTAGCTGAATCTTTAAGAATCTTTGCTGAAGAAGCCAATTCTTTAATAGTTGCAGAAATTTCTTCTGTAGCTCCTGCTTGAGCCTCACTTATACCAACAGATTCGTCAATTTTTTCGGCTATCTGAGACATCTTACTTTTTATTGTTTCAAGTATACTCTGAATATCTTTTATACTTTTAGCAGTATCATCAGCCATTTTACGCATTTCTGAGGCTACTACTGCAAACCCTCTCCCTACTTCCCCTGCTCTAGCAGATTCAATAGATGCATTTAAAGAAAGTAAATTTGTATTTTTCGATATTCCCTGTATAAATTCAATTATTCCTTTTGTTTGTCCAATACTTCCTTCAATTTCATTAGAAAGACTGCTTAATGTAAGCTGTTGACTTGCTAAGCTTTCTGCATTTTTCGCTAAGTCTTCCACTGCAGTAAAAGTTTGTTCTGTAGAAGTAGAAACCAAATCTGCAATATTTATTAGCTGATTTCTATTCTCCAAGGCTATACCAAGGCCAAGGCCACCTATAATTTTTCCGTTACCATCTCTTATAGGTACCGCAGAAGCCTTAAAAGAAAAGCCAAATGTTTCTTTTGGTACAATTACCTCTTTTGGCTGTCCACTTTTTATCGCTAAGTATATTGCATCATCATGTGGAATAGCCTTCCCTATAATGTCACCAGGCATTTTAATTTTTTCTCCAGGTATAGTACAAAGAAACTTTTCAGTATCAGTAATTCCTATAGTACAATCAATCGGTACTAATTTCTGCAACAACGTAGCATAGTTTATAAAAAAGTTTAAAATTTCTGACGTTTCTTGATGTATCTTCAAAATACATACCTCCCACTTATCTTAAGTTATATCATAATTTTCTTTAACTAATGCATTCAAATTTTATTACATCTTTATTATCGTATTTATATATATTAACTTCACTATATTATTAGTATTTATATAAACTATACTATTTACTCTTATCTTTTATAGTAGCCTTAATTAATTTATAAACAAATATACTTGATAAAACTATCCCAATAACATAACACATTAATCTCATTACTTTTATCTCCCTCAATTTTTATTTTGGCTATCTAAAAGAATAATGCTGAAGTGAATATTTTTTTACAAAATATACTGTAATATTTAAAAAAAGTACTTAACTGATATAATAGTACTATCATTATATTATTGTGTATAAAATACCGTACCTATATAATTTATTTTCACCACTTCTTTAACAATAAAAACTTCTAATATTGTCCTAGTGTTCGTGAATTTTTACAGCAGCAAAATATTTTATTAATTCCTTTCCTTTAAAGTTGAAATTAGGTATAAATTCTCATATCCCAGTCATATTCATTGTAATGTAGCAAATATTCAGATAATGTTATGCGATTTTAGACATCAATAACTTCATATCCATAAAACTCCTCAATTTATTAAATTGTGTGCACCACTTCGTAATAAAATTTATATTTTCAAATTTTCCTATCAGATCCAGAAGAGTTTTGAAAATAGATTTTTAATCGAAGTAGTACATCTTTAAATGAGAAATATTAAATATGAAAGGTGATATGAATGAAAATTAGTAAAAAAGACGATATCCTGAAACTATATGAGGAAGGCTTTAATATCGAAGAGATAGTAGAAAAAGGCTATGGTAAAAAATACGTTAAACAAGTTCTTAAAAAGGCTATCTTATGTGAACCTATCCCTGAAGAAAACTTACCACTATGCCCAGAACCAGAACTAGAATCTGGTATTCCAGAATCCATAAATTCTAATATCTCTAACCAAGAAGCGATAGATCAAATAAAAGAAATTCTTCAATTGTTAGAAGATGCTGAAACCAATTCAGTAAATATAGATATTAGTATATCTATACAGAAAAAAGTACAGAAACATGAAAATACTGAAGTAATTGCATCTGCTTCAACTAATGATATTGACCTTGTAGATTCTAAAGATAAGTGTATTTGCGATTTAAAAGAAAAATCAAGTTCAAGCCCTATTGATGAACTTAAGTCTTTAGATAAAGAAGATTTAGAAAAAAAGCTTAATGCTCTAAAGCAGAAAGAGTTAATTGAACTAATAAAGTCTTCAAGCTTTGACATAAGTGAAAGCTTATATAAAAAAAGGAGCAAAAAAACTCTTATTAGTTATATAATTGAAAAGCTACCTTCTCTTTGAATAAGCCTTACTAAAAAATGTACGTCCACTTATATGAAAAGGTTCGCTGAAGATATCTTCAGCGAACCTTTTTTATTTTATTACTTTCATACCGCCCATATATGGTTGCAATGCTTCAGGTATATTTACTGAACCATCTTCGTTTAAGTTGTTTTCTAAAAACGCTATTAACATTCTTGGTGGTGCAACAACAGTGTTATTTAAGGTATGTGCAAAATACTTACCATTTTCACCATCTACACGGATTTTTAATCTACGGGCTTGCGCATCTCCTAAGTTAGAGCAGCTTCCTACCTCAAAATATTTCTTTTGTCTAGGTGACCAAGCTTCAACGTCTACAGATTTAACCTTCAAATCTGCAAGATCGCCTGAACAGCATTCTAAAGTTCTTACAGGAATATCCAATGAACGGAATAGATCTACAGTATCCTTCCACAATTTATTGTACCAAGTCATGCTATCTTCTGGCTTACATACAACAATCATTTCTTGTTTTTCAAACTGATGTATTCTATATACTCCTCTTTCTTCTATTCCATGAGCTCCTTTTTCTTTTCTAAAACAAGGAGAATAACTTGTCAAAGTATGAGGAAGTGATGCTTCAGGTAATATTGTATCGATATATTTACCTATCATAGAATGTTCACTTGTTCCTATTAGATATAAGTCTTCACCTTCTATTTTATACATCATTGCATCCATCTCTGCAAAGCTCATAACTCCTGTTACAACTTCACTACGAATCATGAAAGGAGGAATACAGTATGTAAATCCTCTATTTATCATAAAATCTCTTGCATAAGATATTACAGCTGAATGAAGTCTAGCTACATTTCCCATTAGGTAGTAGAATCCATTACCAGCAACCTTTCTAGCACTATCAAGATCTAACCCATTTAATCTTTCCATTATTTCAGCATGATATGGAATCTCGAAATCAGGCACCTTTGGCTCACCAAAACGCTCAACTTCAACATTTTCACTATCATCTTTTCCTATAGGAACACTTGGATCTATTATGTTTGGTATAACCATCATTATATCTTTTACTTTTTTCTCAAGTTCTGATTCCTTAACTTCTAGCTCAGCCAAACGCTGTGAATTTGCAGCTACTTGTTTCTTCATCTCTTCTGCTTCTTCTTTTTTTCCTTGGCCCATTAATGCACCAATGCTTTTAGAAATTTTATTTCTATTTGCTCTTAAAGAGTCTGCTTCTGTCTTTGCATTTCTTAGCTCAGCATCTAACGCTATAACTTCATCAACTAAACCTAACTTGCTATCTTGAAACTTATTTTTTATGTTTTGTTTAACAAGTTCTGGATTTTCCCTTACAAATTTTAAATCTAACATGATTTACCCTCCTAGTAGTTTGTATCTATTTATATATATATTGAAAGCATAAATATTAAAAATGAAAAAACATTTAAATATACCATTAAAAACCTTAGCTTTTCATAGGCTTAGGTAATGTAAAAGATTATACTTTCCTACGAAAAAGAAAGCTTCTTTTATTATACTTTGATGATTTTTGCCCCTCATGGGCTATTACCAAGCAGTAAAAAAACTTCCATCCCAAAAATATAAAATGGGACGGAAGTTATCCGCGTTGCCACCCAAATTGTTGATAAAAAATCAACCACTCGAAAAGTAATATAAAGGTTACCAACCTTCGATTTATCATCGACAGCTCCAAAAGTGGAAAGATTAATCCTTTCACCGATTTGCACCAACCATCGGCTCTCTAAAGAAATTCATAAATCGTAGCTTTTATAATCACTGTACATTAATATAAAATATTATGTTTAAATTATATATAATATTTTTGAAAGTTTCAAGTGAGAATATGTTTTTTAAATGTTTTTATTACATTCTATATTAATTTAATTATATTTTTTCTTATATAACCATAATTTATTCATATAGCTCCCACTTCGTAATAAAATTTTTATTTTTCAATCGAAGCGGTACAGTTCTATTTTTCTGCTAGGTTCTTCTGAGATTTAAAGTTCAGAGTACTAACTAAATTCTTAGGAAGTCTAATTAGTATTTTGTTAATTAAGCCTGGCACAATTAGTTTTTTATTCTTCATAAGTCCTTCATAACCACATCTAGCAACTTTAGCTGCCTCCATTGCTCCTGGGGCATCCTTCTTTCCTGCATTTTTAGTAAAGTTTGTTTTGGTAGCTCCTGGACAAAGTGTTGTAACTGTTATATTGTAAGGCTTAAGCTCTTTGTAAAGGGCTTCTGAAAGTGATAAAACATAGGCTTTAGTTGCGTAGTAAGTAGCTATAAATGGACCTGGAGAATAAGCACCAGTAGAAGCTACATTCATGATCTTTCCACTTCCTTGTTCCATCATTTCACTTATAAATAGTTTTGTTAGATGAGTTAATGAGGCTATATTTAGTTGTATCATCTTATAATCTTCCGAAGCATCCATCTGATGAAATAAACCTACTTTACCAGCTCCAGCATTGTTTACTAGTATATTTACTTTTATATTATTGTTTTTCACCTTTTGGAACACAGTTTCTGCTGCATTCTCCTTAGTTAAATCCTCAGATATTATAAAAACCTTTATTAGATATTTCTTTGATAGCTGATCTGATATCTCTTTAAGTTTTTCTGTACTTCTAGCTACTAGAACAAGATCATATTTTTTAGAAGCAAAAACTTCTGCAAGTTCATAACCAATTCCACTTGAAGCACCTGTTATTAATACCGTGTCATTATTAACCATTTATCTCTCTCCTCTATCCCTAATATTAATAACACTCTGAGCGGACATACTACTTCAATCCTAAATCTATTTTTTCTTTAAAGAATTAGAGAGCATATTTTCTAATTGCTGTAAAAATTCTGTAACATTACATATTAGTACAGATCTTTTACTCATTCTTAGGTTTAAGTTATCTAGTTTGTCCCCTAAAGAAGTAACAATCTCAGCTACAGAGCCAACACCAGTAGCAGCACCATTTATCTCTGAGCTAGTACGTTCGATCCCGGTTATTATATGTCTACTAAAATCTTTAACTTCTTGTGTACAGTCTGTTACTTGCTTAAAATCATTTTGAACATTTTTAGCATACTCAAAATTATCTCGAATTGAACTTTTAGTGTTATCTATCTCTCCCCTTAAGGAGTCAATACTTTCATATAAAGACTTAACACTGTTGTCAATACCACTTACTAACTGAGCCGTTGATGCAGATAATTTTCTTATCTCATCAGCTACAACAGCAAATCCTCTTCCTGCTTCTCCAGCTCTGGCAGCCTCTATAGACGCATTTAATGCTAACAAATTTGTGCTACTTGCTATATTAGTTATATCCCCCGACATTTCTTGTATACTTTTGAAATTATTCTCTAATGTGTGAAAAGCTTCGTTGATGGAATTAAGCTGGATGCATGTACCATCTAATTTCTCAGCTAATGTTCCCATTCTGTCATCAGCTTGTTTTACTGCCACATCTGAACGATTCATTACGCCGTCTATCTTATTAGCATGTTGACTAAAATCATTAAAATTTGAGTCTAGATTACTAAGCATTTTCTGTATATTATTAATTTTACCATATGTATTGCTTATATCTTGAACTGTCTGAGTAACTTTAACTTCTTCTTCCATAAACTCACTCAATTTCTTTTCTATATGTAAGAGTCCATAGTTTATGTATGTATCATTATTATCCTGAGGCTTTTCTATCTCAAAATTGTTCCATTGTTCCATATTTATATTCTGGTCTATGCTATTATTTTCTACTACGCTTTTCTTTGATTTAAACCACTTCATCTCTTATACCTCACTTATTCAAATACAGCAATAACCATTGTTTGGTTAAAATGCTGATGATCAAGCTGTTCTCCATAACCTGCAAAACCTATATAATTTCCTAAAGCACTGCTCATGCTCTTAGCAAATTCATTTAAATAGCCATCTTTTTCAAAAAGCAGGGATCTTGCTAGACAGTTTATCATTATGGAAAATGAAGGATTAGGAACATCCTTTTTTACTTGCTTTATAGTTTCACTTATTACATGCTTATAATCATCAGGTTCAAGTAAAACCATTTTTGAGTTGTTATAAACTCTTGCATGATAAGACATGCCGTTGTTACTTGTAACAGCTTGATTAGCAGTAATATACATATCATTACCTATGATTCTTCCTAATGGATTAGTATCCAAGTATTTATTCAAGCCTTCTACTGTAGTGTTTAACGCCTCTGCAACCACTTTAGCCGCCGGCCTATTGTCATATTCATAGACTATTCTATTTCTAACATCCACTTTTGTCGCAGTAAAGTAATGATTAGTAGGTTTATAGATATTTTCTCTATATAATCTAATCTTACCACCTAAGTTTTTTATTAAAACAAAGGCGCAAGCATTTTCATATACTTTGCCATTAAAGGATATCATAGTCTTTTCAGCTTTTCCTTGATCTCCTGATGAGCCTCCAAAAAGCGGAATACTATTTAACTCAAGTACAGAATTTAAAGTGGCCAAAGCTAGCTCCTCACAGCTGATTAGAGCTGAAGAAATCTCAAAACAAACTGTATTTTTAGTGTCCTTTAACTTGTCAACACAGTTGGTTATTCTATCAATATATTTTATTGGGAACTTATCTGCCTCTTCTAGTATATCAGCATAACATTCTATCCCCTCTTCAATTCCCATTACAAGCAGCGAATCCTTATACGCACCTTCTTTACAAAAACCTGCAAAGGTGGTTGATCCAAGTACTATGCTGTCTTTGAATTTGTCTTTTATGACTGTAGTAAAGCTTTCAAAATTATTGACTTCTGAAAAAAACAAAATCAACTTTGGGGCAATTAGCCCACTGGTAGCTTCTGTAACAGCCTCTAATGGATTTTTTTTAGAACTTTTTCCTATTTTATAATTCATACCCTACACCTTCTAAAATAAAAAATATATTATTAATAAATATTTAATTTAACATTTATAAATTGTGACTAAATTTGCTTTTATCTAACATTTATCGACATGATAATTATAGTATAATTACAAATATAAGTCAATTACAACAACATAAGGCATATAGTTAAATAAAATTAACCATATGCCCTAATCTTAAAACCACAACATTTTTCTTTGTTTTTAAAGTACTATTAAAATATCTATAATATATCAAGCAAGTCACATTCAGCCTTCATTTCTTTATTTACCTTTAAATACTTCAGACTTCAAATAGTCATTTAAACTTCTAATAAAAAAACTTCTATATCCAGAAAGAATTCCTAGATTCTCGCTTTTATTATCCTCTAAATCATAGTAATATTTCATACTTTCAATTTCTACAGATATTGAGTCCAGCGGGAACCCCTCTCTATACTTTTCATGAGGGGTATCTACTAAGTAAAATTTTTCAGACCATATGTCCTCTCCGTCATGACTATAAATATGATGTTCATCCATAATCAGACAGATAGCATTTTTATAATAAGCCGTTAACTTTCCTCCATATTTTTTTGCTAAATTGCTATAAAAGTCAAGCATTTCTCTATAGCTTAAATTATTTCCCTGAATTCTCTTAACTAACACTCCTGGTTGATCATCTTCTTCAACATTCTCAAAATATAGGCCTGAGTCACAAGAAAATAAAGGCACTTGAATTTGTTTAAAATAGGTTGTGACTTTTTCCACAGCGTTATCAAGTGGGTCTTTTCCATTCTCTTCAGCTTCTACTAATTTCATATCAAATCCGCTAAGACCTGTTACTTCAATATCAAGCCCCTCAAGCATCTTAATCATACTTTTAAGCTTAGACGGATTATATGTACCATAAATCAAATTCATTAAACTTTTTCCTTTCCCTATATAGAGTTTCTAACTCAACTATTACGTTTAAATATGGAAACTCTTTAATTAATCCTTATATAATTATCTTATCTCTTGTAACTTTATTGATTTAAGAGTCATAAACTTTTATATTATGTAATGTAATTATTAGTAATTATATCATAAGTTTCCTCAAATTTCGCCGATAAAATGAAAAACTCACTGAAGTTGCCTCCTTCAGTGAGTTTAAAAATTAAGCTATGTTCAACACAATACTTTAACAGCGCCTAAAGTTAATACTTAATTAATTCTACTTTTCTATTTTCTAATAATATAAGTCTCTGCTACTATATTAGAAGTAACTCCATTCTTATCAATAGCTATCGCTCTTAAAGTAGCAGTACTTTTTATTGTAATAGGACCAGTATATAAATTACTCTTAGCAGAAGGAATACTTCCATCTAAAGTATAATAAATAGATACTCCTTGAGTATTATCACTTAAGGCTACAGTTTGTGCTACCTTGTAAACACCACTTCTTTGGCTGATTATAGGATTTGCAGGCGGCTTAATAATAGTATATTGATTGCTTAATACTCCTGAAGTATTTCCATAAATATCAACAGCAATAACTTTTAAAGTACAAGATGAATTTATACTTATGAATCCTGCATATGGAATGCTCTTAGTAGTTGGAGTGCTTCCATCTAAAGTATAATAAGCCTTCAAATATCCTGGATATTTAGAATAAAGCTGTACAAATAGTGGTGTTTTATAAGTTCCAGCTGGCACACTTGCAGTTGGTGTCGGTATTGCTAAAGCAGTATTTATCTTATAATTTAAGGTAAGAACTTCTGAAGTTTTTCCATTTGAATCTATGGCTATTGCCCTTAAGGTTGAAGTTATTCCTATGGTAATTGGAGTAGAATACAAATTACTTTTCGAAGTTGGTATTGAACCATCAACAGTGTAGTAAATTGAAACTCCAGCAGTTTTATCACTTAAAGTAACTGATATAGCTGAATTATAGGTTCCAGTTGGTATGCTTGCTACTGGTTTAGCTGGTAAAACAACAGGCGCTATTATTGTATAAGTATTACTTAATGCACTTGAAGTATTACCATTGCTATCTATTGCTACAGCCTTTAATGTTGCAGTTGAACTAATTGTAATAGGCGAAGTATATAACGAACTACTTGCTGTAGGTGTTGTTCCATCTAGTGTATAGTATATAGAAACACCTGGAGTAGAATCAGTTAAAGTAATAGTTTGAGCAGATGTATAGCTTCCTGAAGCTAAATTAGCTACTGGCGCACTAGGCATAACCACTTGGCTTGTACCAGTAGGAGCTTTAATTAAACCATAACCATATAAAGAATCTCTACCTGAAGTACCTAAGTCTACAGCTCCACTATCTAAAAGATTTCTAAGCTGCACATTAGTATAAGTTGGATGCTTTTGCTTTAACAAAGCTAAATCTCCTGCTACAAAAGGTGTTGCCATGGAAGTTCCACTCATTTGAGCATATCCACCATTCAAATATGTACTTAATATATTAACTCCTGGGGCACTTACTTCTAGCTTACTTCCTGTGGAAGAGAAATATGCTCTGGTATTTGAAGAATCCACGGCACCTACTGCTATAACTGATGAGTAGTTTGCTGGATAGTCTATACTAGTTCCACTTCCATCCGCACTTCCATCGTTTCCAGCGGCAGCAACTACAAGTATCCCTGAGTTATAAGCAGTATCTACTGCATTTTGTAGTGATATATCCGACTCATTTGCCCCCAAACTCATAGAAATTATATCCATCTTATTGTCAATAGCCCAGTCTATGCCTGAAATTATATCAGAAGTATACCCACTTCCTGTTGAATCAAGAGCCTTTACAGCATAAACTGAAGCATCTGGTGCCACACCTTCTACTCCACCATCTATTCCTTTAGCTCCTATTATTCCAGCAACATGTGTACCGTGACCATTATCATCAGCATAAGATGTTGTACTAGCACCGCTTATTACATTTGTTCCTCCAGCAACAGCTAGATCTGAATGAGTAGCAACACCAGTATCTATAACTGCAACCTTAATTCCCTTGCCTGTCAACCCTGATTGCCAAGAATCTGGTGCACCAATATCAGTAACCCCCCAATTAGTTTGAGTGCTTGTGGTTGTAGCAGCCGCCTTTACCACATGATCTTCTTCTACATATGCCACATTAGGATCACTCTTAATTTTCGCAAGATTTTGTGCTGTAATATCAGCAACAGCTGCTTCAACATTCTTAAACTGACGTCTAAACTTACCATTATACTTTGAAACTATTTGATTACCGTTTACACTTTTAGCTTTGAACTTTATTATGTATCTCTTTGTTCCACTTTGATCAGTTGTTGTACTAACACTTTGATCCTTTGTAGTTGCATAGCTCGTCCAACCAAATGATGATGACAATACCATAGCAGCTACTAAAACTCCACTAATTTTTTTTTAGTTTCATTATAGTCCCTCCTTAGTTAAATAGCTTGTCCTACTAACGAAATTTAAAGATATCAATAGCCCCTCCCCCATCAATATTTTCAATAACTCACTGAATTTTCACTCAACTTTATTATAAACTATTTTTTTTACTCATTCTACATTTTTAGACACAAAAACTGCTTTTTTAATCTAATTTTAATTTTTATTAAATAAATTCTTACAAATAATCTAAATTCCTCAATTGTTTATTTTATTTCCAAGTGGTACATGGATACCTGAGTTGCAAAATGCCATGTGTAAAACCTATAATAATTAAAGAATCTATAAAGTATTGCCAGCCGGTAATAATATATGTAAATATGTGGTATAATAATATTGAATGAATTAGGTGGGGTGATGTTATATGAGTATTTTGGTGAGTTTCATTATTGGACTAGTTTTTGCCTTAATTGGATGGATGTTGATGAAATATCCGCCAGAGAATATAAATAGCAGTCTTGGATATAAAACGCCATTTGCAATGAAAAATAAAGAAACATGGAAGGAAGGTAATCGTTTCTGTGGCAAAATGCTTTTCATAGGTGGTATTATTTTTATACCCTTCTCTATATTTTTTAGATATCTATATATCAATAATATATCCCTATCACTAAGAATATCCTTGATGGGTTTGTTAGTGATTGCCATAGCATGTATTGTCTATACTGAAATACATTTAAAGATTATATTCGATAAAACTGGAATTAGAAAGTAATGTATTTAGAGGGAAGTCATTAAACTTCCCTCTAAAATAAAGTTTTATCAGCATTATTTTTAAACATACTTATCATTTTAAAAATGCTATCAATTCATATTTTGGCACCAACTAAGACATAGTAATACTTACTCATCAATCCAGTCAGTTCTAAGCAGTACCTTCAACTCTTCAGTTTTATCTTTTCCAATCCTTAAACTGATTTCATCTTCTATTTTCTTTTTTATCTTTAACATCTCGTCGCAATAAGATTGGCCCTTAGCTGTTAATAGCACTAATTTTTCCTTCTTATTTCCCTCAATAGGAATTACTTTTACGTACTCTTCATCAATCAATTTCATAGCACACTTATGAGCTGCTTGCCTAGACACTCTTATTTTCCTCGCGGCCTGCGCAATAGTCATACTGTTTTTATTTAACATTGCTAGAAAATGTGACTCAGTATCAGTTATTTCTTCTCCATCTTTATCTATCCAGCGCTTCATAACCTCACTTCTCAATCTCTTATGCTTTTCACTTACTAAATCTATCAAATTAAGCTCTTTTAAGTATTCATTCATTTTTATACACCTCAGGTTTCTCTTCTACCAAAGAAATAATTGCTATATCACTTTACTTTTATACTAACATATTATTATGCCATATATCCATATAAACTAGCTCAGTTTTATATTTTCCACACAACGAAGAGAATCACTAATATGGCCTTCTTTAACGATTCTTCTTTGCGAATATGCTTCGAATGTACATTAGGAACATATGGCAGACCTCATAACTTTTGTTTTTTTGTTCTTCCTCCCATATCTACATTTAAGCTATCATAAATACTTATCCACACCTCTATCCTCCATGTAAATTTATAAAAAATATTATTGTCTCCTCAGTTGACATTCTTGACAATCTCGTGATAGAATCAATTGTCAACCAAGATGACAATATAATAATAAGGAGTTTTTTTAATGGGAAAGAATAAGAAAGAAAATTTTATATTTACACTAATTTGCGCAGCTTTAATGGTTTTTGGTATGTCTATTTATAATGTATTACTTAGAGAAGGAGTAACCTCCTCTTTGGTCAAAGATGTATTAGTAGGATTTTTACCTATTCTATGTATTGCATTGATTATAGATTGGTTTATAGTTGGAAAGATTGCTAAGTTTTTTGTTTCAAAGTTAATAGACAAAAACTCTCCATTAATAAAGAAGATCTTACTTACTTCTTTCTTTATGGTATGCGGTATGTGTTTTTCAATAACTTTAATTGTTTCAACCATGCATCAAGGAATAAACTCAGAATTACCGCTAGTTTTTGTAGGTTCTCTATGGAAAAACTTTATATGCGCTTTACCTCTTCAATTGATTATAGTTGGCCCTATTGCTAGAGCTATATTCTTTAGGATATATCCTGTAGCTTAATAAAACTGCTCACTATCGAATATTTTATAAGATTTAAGTAAAAATACTATTGTCAATTAAATTGAAAAGGAGACTTTAGTATGGATATAAAAAGAGCACAGCAGATTCTTGATTCAGAAGATATGATAGACGTAACTCATAATGGTCAACCAGTATACATTGAAAGCGTGGATAGTAATGCATCTAAGGCATGCATTCATCCAATAAGCGAACCTACCAATAGACAAGATGTTCCATTGGATTCCCTACAAGAACAATAACTTTGCTTATATAAAAGACTCACTGAAAATCACTTCAGTGAGTCTTTTATACATCTACTTTTAAATTTTTCAAAGCAGGCATTTTTTAGGTTATATTACTTATGGAACCTATAATCATATCTATTACAGAATCTGTGATGTCATCAAAAGTTACCATCTCATAGTCTTCAGGAATTTTTGTATAACTCATCCTTTGCAAGACTCCCATGATAGTTTGAAATATATAATATCCTGTCTTTACTGGATTTAAATCTTCTCTAAAAGCTCCTTCTTTAATACCTTGTAGTATGGGGATATTTAAGAAGTATTTATTATCAGTTTTAACGAACTGTTCATAACTTATCTTTAGTTCTTCATTTGAATCATATGCTTCATAATACAAGTCAAAAAGCGTGATGAACTTCATTTGATCTTTATTTTCTTTAGCAAAGTTTACCCAAGAATAAAGCATCTTCTTAAGCTTACCTTTTCCATCTATTCCATTTTGGGAATTCTCTTTTATAAATTCAGTCATATTTTTAAGTATATCTATCTGTACTTCAAATATTAACTGCTCTATTGACTTAAAATGCTTATAAAAGGTCACCCTACTTACTTTTGCTAACTCACAAACATCTTTTATGCTTACATTTATAAAGTTATGCTTTAGAAATAATGCTCTCCCTGCAGTTATTATTTCTTCACGATTTTTACTCTTCACATTTTGATGCCAGTTATCACTCATTCTCAACGACCTCACTCATAAGTGGTTTCTTTGTTTGTTTAGTTAAAAATATAGTTCCAAGCAATATGAAACCTCCCACAGTATAAGGTAAGTTTATATGTTTGTCAAACAGATTTCCTGCCAGTATTGGACCAAGTACATTTCCTATACTAGTATAAGTAGTATTAAGCCCAGATACAAATCCCTGCTGATCTCCAGCCTCGTTAGCTAGCATAGTATTTACAGTAGGTCTCAAGAAAGAGTTAAATGCAAAAAACACAGAAGAAATCACTAAAAGATATAAGAAATTAACCTTCACAAGCATCAAAAATAAAGCTACAGCAGACATTAAAAGCGAAAATTTAATCAACTTATATTCACCGAACTTCTTAATAGCCTTATCAATAAGTCCCACTTGAGTTACAATTCCTATTATTGCACCAAGAGTTATCAATATAGAGATTTTATCAGCTGCTAGTCCATATCTTTGCTTTACATATAGAGAATATACAGTCTCGTAGTTCACAAGTCCGAAAGTCATTACAAAAATTAAAAGCAGATACTTAAAATATGGTGTATGTACAGACTGTACAAGTTGTTTGGTTATAGAATCTTCTTTTTTACCAGACCTTCCTTTAGTTCTTTTTTCTAGCGGCAGTGTTTCTGGCAAAATTATTGTAAGAAGCGTTGCTACAAGGCCTAATCCAGAAGCAAAAAAATAGGGTACTCTTATTCCAAGCTGTGCTATTATTCCTCCAATACCTGGTCCAAGCACCATACCTAAGTTCATTGAGGCACTTAAGTATCCCATTCCTTTCGCTCTAGTTTCTTTTGTAGTCATATCTGCAACATAAGCCAAAACCGATGGCACCATTAAACCCAATCCTATGCCACCTATAAAACGTGCAATATAAAGCTCCAATAGTACATGAGAAATAGCAAATATGAAATCAGAAATAACGGTTAGCAATAAGCCACCTAATATCAATTTTCTTCTTCCATATTTGTCTGAAAGCCTTCCACCTATAGGAGAAAATATAAATTGCGCCGCTCCAAAAGCTGCAACTAAGTACCCAGCTGCTGCCCCACCAGCATTAAATTGCTTTAAATAATCAGGCAATATAGGAATCACCATTCCTTGGCCTAGCAGTGCTATAAATAGATTAAGCATCAAAATTAGCAATGGGTATTTGTTTTTATTTACTTTATTAATCATTATGTCCTCCATAGTTTACACAGTGTAAATGATTTACTCAACGTATACCATTTTATAATAGCTTTTATTGTTTGTAAATATGCTTTTTAAGATATCCATTTTAAAAGTTTTTCTGGGCTCTAGAGTAGCTTTTAAAAGTATATGATAAAATCATATTAATTCTTTGCTCAAGGATCAGATGACTGACCACTTAATTTAAAAACCATACTTTAACGTATCCTAAGTTCAAAGATAAAAAAGAGTAGGATAGATTTAATTTTCTATCCCACTCTATAATAACTTCTAAAACTCATAAAACTTATAACTTATAAACTTAAGCTTTACTACAACTATCTAAAAATACGAGTTAATGTATTTAACAGATTGCTTAAGTCCCTCTACTGTCTTTGTTTCTAAAACACATCTACAGTTATTCTCTTTGGCTAAATTTAGTTTAGAAGCTACATCAATTTCACCTGTTCCTAAAGCTAGGTGATTCTTATTAGCTGTAGCATCATGAACATGCATATGAATTAATCTATCAATATTTCTTCTAACAAATGCCGAATCCTTACCACCAATGCTATGATCATGTCCAATATCGTAGGTTAAAGCAAATACCTTACTTTCAAGGAGCAACTCAATTCCTTCTTCTTGAAAAGCTTCGTAACCATTGGTATTTTCTATGCATATTTTTATATCTTCTTCACCGATCAAATCTGTACATAATTCTCTAAATGAAAGTAATTTTTCTAAATATATTTTCTTATACTTTTCAAATAGATATATCTTTTTTGATGGTAGTGTGAAATACACTCCTTTAGCCATATGCATATTAATAATAGGTATTTTCAGTTCCTTAGAAATTTCTATAGTGCTTCTAACGGTTTCTAAATATGCCTTTGAAACAGCTTCATTAAAGTCGCATATGTTTAGATTTTCATCAAGATGTAAAGTGAAAAATATATTTTTATTCTTCATCATTTCTCTCATATTTTCTATATCCATATTGCATTGTTGGTATTGAGGCATATTCATATTTATCTCAATAAAATCCAGACCTAAACTGTTACATAGATAGACACATTGCTCTAAGGAATCACATTCTATTAAGGTTGGCATTCCAAATAATATATCATCCATTTTTATACATCCTTTATTAGCATTATATATAATAATTTTTGTGATTTTCATTATTCCAAAGCTTCTTAAAGTACTGACTTTCGCTAATTAATTGATCAAAGCTACCCAGTCCATCAATTTCCCCTGCTTTAAATGCATATATTACATCATAATCCTTTATGGAATTTAATCTATGTGCGATTGTGATTATAGTTTTATTTTTTAAGAATTCTTTTAACCTTCTCATAACTAACTGTTCTGTAATGTTGTCTAGAGCCGAAGTGGCCTCATCTAAAATAACAATCTTTGCCTCTGAAAAATATATCCTAGCTAAAGCAACTCTTTGTCGCTCTCCTCCTGATAACATTATTCCTCTTTCACCAACCTCAGTATCCAGCCCCATTGGTAAGCTTTTATAAAAATCCTCTAATCCGACCTGATACATTGCTTTTATTATCTCGCTATCTGAAGCCTCTTTATCAAAGATAATATTTTCGCGCAAAGTACCACTAAAGATAGGAGACTCTTGAGAAGTATATGAAATAAAATCATAGTACTTCCATAATCTAAGCTCTGATAAATCATAACTATCTATAAAAATCTTACCCTCTTTAGGTTTTACTAGTCCTAATAATAATTTTACTATGGTTGATTTACCAGCTCCACTCTCTCCTACTAGGGCTATTGCACTACCTGATTCAATTCTTAATTCTAGCTTTTTGAATATATTCTTATTATTATAGGAAAACCCTACATTATCAAAGTATATATTTCCCTCTGTGGACATAAGAACTTTTCCTGAATTTAGATTTATTTCATCTGGCATGTTGAGTATATTTATTAAACGCTGAAAGGAAGTCTTATCTAGCTTGTATTGAACAAATAGTACATTAAATATAGCAATTGGAGAATAAGCTTTATCAATCAAAGTAAGTAAAGCTATTAATGCACCTGCAGACATCTTGTCCTCTTTCCAGCTAATATAAATCAAAATTATTTTAATTATAATTACAAAAGCTGCAAAAATAGCAAAAAAAGCTTCATGTATCATCTTCATCTTAGTTTTTGATTTAACTATTTCTTCTGAAGCATATTCAGCCTTTCTTATTTCCTTTGCAAACTTATTATTTACCCTAAAAACAACAAACTCCATAAATCCTCTTACTAAATATTTATTAAATATCTCTTCATTATTTAGAATAACGGATTTAATGCTGTAAAGATATTTGAGCAAAACCTTAGTGTAAGCGATGGAACATATACCGTATTGAAAAATATAAGCTTCACAAAAACTTGTGAAGCTTATATTTTAATAAAATCCTTCTTTTGCAATTTGCTTTATATAGTTATATTGTTTTCGAATAAGTTTCTTAAATTCCGAATCTGATAGGTCATCGAACAAGCATATGCCTTCTTCATAAAGGCATTCATAAATCAATTCTGCATAATCATCATCTTCTTTGTGCATTTTCTTGTATCTTTTTTCAAGTTCATATGGAAAATCAAGCGTATAAGCTATTTCATCAATTTTTTCGTTTAGAAAATCCTTGGTCATAGTCATCATGAAATCTATATTAGGCTGACTCACTAGTTTTTTCCTCCTTTGGAGTAGTTTCTGTTGTAGTTGCTTTGCATTGAACTTGTACTTTCTCCGCCCATGGTAAATACTCTTCAAGTAAACATGGATTCGATGCAAAATTAATATTTGGTAACTGGCAAAAAATATAATGCAGATATTTATATGGATCTAAATTATTAGCATTTGACTGTATTTATAATGCTAAATACAATTGCGGATGCTTCCGCCCCGGCTACCGAATCGGAAAACAATGAGTTTTTCCTTGTAATTGCTACAGGCTTTACAGCGATTTCTGATAAATTATTAGATAGGGGTATTCTTCCATCTAGCAAGAAGTTAGTAAAATATTTTTTGTGATTCAGTGTATAATTTAAAGCCTTTCTCAACATATCTTGTGTTGTAAATGTTTTTTCTGCCCATGCAAAAAAGGCATCCAGTATAGGGACACTATAGATAAGTCTATTCTGTTTTCTTTCATCTGGAGATAGCTGTTTCCACTTTCTTTCTAGTTTAAAGAGTTTATCACAATAAGCCCTGCCGACCGCTCCGCCAGAGCTCGGAATCTCTTTTTTTCTAGAATCTAAAGGAATAGCTTCCAGATAGTATCTTCGTAGGTGACTAAAGCATAAGCATCTAGTAATTCCTTCAACCTTTTCATATCCAGCATATGCATCGGAGACATGATACCCTTTAAACTGCTCAAGAAATTTTTTTGCATGTTCACCTGAACGACTTCTGGTATATTGGTATAAAATTACCGGTAAGCTTTCGCAGTTGCCACTTCTATGTATCCATATATATGAATTGCTAGATGCCTTCTTACCTTTCTCTTTGTTTACCTGCCAAGTAGTTTCATCACTCATAATAATACTGCACTTTAATAATTGTTCATGCATCTTTTCATATAGAGGTTTTAGCCAATATTCAGTGCTTCGTATTATCCAGTTTGCCATCATATCTCTTTTAAGCTCTGCACCCATTCTTCTAAAGTCTTTTTCTTGGCGGTATAAAGGTACTGACATCATATACTTTTGATACATTATCCACGCTGTAATCGAAGGCGATGCTACGGAATGCGTAAGCACTGGAGCTGGCACAGGTGCACAATATATAGAATCATATGGATTAACGTCATTTTTTCCACATTCAGTACATTTATAAACGTATTGAACATAGTCTTTGATTATAAGCTTTGCTGGAATATATTCCATTTCGGATCTTACTTTTTTCTTACCAATAACTTTAAGATAACTTCCGCATATTTTGCACACTGCTTCTTCTTCATTAATAACGCATTCAACTATTTCATGTGGTAATGATTTAATCAATTTTTCTCTGTCGCCTTTTTTTCTCACAGGTCGTTTATGTTCTTTTATATTAATAACTTTGGCCTCATCTATAATAGGATCAATTATTTCATCCAGAAAAGAATATTGTCCTTCTATTTGAGGAGTTTTTTCACTTGATGCTCCAAAACGTTGTTTTGATGCATGTAAAACTGCTTGAGTGAGAAGTTCAACATCATGCTCTAGCATAGTTACCTTTCCTGCGACTTTCTATTTTCATTTTCAAGTTCTTTAATTCGTAACTCTTTGCTATCTAAAAACTGCATGATTCAAGGCTCCTTTCTGGTTAATTAACTACTTATATTATACCAGAAAAACGGCTATTTACTAGCTTTTTAGCCATTTTTAGAAAATCATTCCTGCAGTATCAATACTTTCTCGATGTGCTTTTTTTGATCAATTTGTAAACCATCTAGAAGCCATTCCATTTGTCGTTTTGTTATATCACGTACTTCTCCTTCTGTTTTAGGCCATTGAAATTTCATGTCATCACAAAGAAACTTTGTAACCAATATAAAGCCGTTTTTATCCCATCGAAGTGCCCTAAGACAGCTATGTCTTTTATTGCAAAATAAGAAAACACTTGTGCCAGAGTAAGGATTAAGATTAAATTTTAATGAAACCAATGCGGCAAGTCCGTTTTGTTGCTTGCGGAAGTCGGTGGCACCGAGTGCAAGATAGATGTGCTCCGCCCCATCGGCTATATGATTCATCATAAGTCTTGCAGAACCTTCATCAGTCCTGCTAAAGAATCTTGATTAAAGTTACTAGGAACAGTAACTTGTATATTTTTATAAAGTATCTGAAAATCATCAGATTTACTTGGGTTTGAATTTGTATTATCAGGTTTTGAAAGAATTGTTGTAACTTCAGTAAAGGTCGTCTCTTCAACAGGTTTTTCATTTCTCTTTATCAATAGGTGATTCCAGTAATTGTACTTATGTCTACTGATTCCATTCTTTTCGCACCACTCTTTGATTGTTAGACCGCTTTTATTTTTTTCATTTATTCTCTGCTCCCAGAGAGTATAATTTTCATTCTTAGATATAATATTAAAACCTCCAATCTGATTGCTTTAATAAAGCATATCAAATTAGAGGTCTATTTACATGACGGTATTTGTTCCATCGCTTACAACCTTAGTTACTATAAATACTAAAATATAGCCTATCAGTATATAAATCATAATAGTTTTGTCTATAGCTGCTATAAAAATCAAGCTAAAAATTACGCTTGGAATATGCTCACGAATCATTTGAAAATAGAAATCAAAAATTATACTCTTTCCAGAACTCGCTCCATTTTCAACCTGCTGAATAAGACTTCCGGTTCCGAGAGTCTGATAGTTACTATAATCTATAGTACTTATTTTTCTCATAACCTTCAGCTTAAAATCCAAGTAAATACCGTTAGACAACTTATTATTAGGATACTCGTCTATATAATTAAGTATACAGGTAGAGATTAATATAGCTCCATAAATTAATATGACCTTTGCTGAAAGTGTTCCATATCCAAAACCATCTAGTACTTTTTGAAGATAGCTAGCACTATAAGTATTAAGAAAAGCTATAGCTACTCCTATAAAAATATAAGCGCTTGTAAGTGTCTTTCTCTTATTTAAAATATCTAAAAAATGATTCATAACTGTACTCCCTCTAATTTTATTTAGAATCAAATATAGGATGCATCACCTCATAATGAAATTAACAATTCTAAATCTTATACAATAAGATATATGTTCCTTGCAAATCTTCCATCATTAAAGCAGTACATCTTTAGTACAGCTAAAACTGCTAGCAAATCTTTCTATTAGCCTCAGTACAATCTGCCAACAGATTATTTTAACTGTACTGAGTAGCTACTTAATTTTAGTCTCACAATTATTCCACCTTTGCTTAATAATCAAAATAATCAACCTTATACTGTAAAAAGGTTTATGAAGCTACCTTCTTCAGTGAACTTTTATATATTTCCTAGGCAGTAAAAAATAATATGCTATATTGTTACTCAATTTTATTTATACCTCTTTTCAAATTAGTCATATTCACTTACACATGCTTAACTACAGCGTTCTCCCAAATATAATTTCCTAAAGAACAAAATAATTTAAGCTTTTATTTGCAATAAGCCTATAAACAATGTATCATATTTATGTAATATCTAAGAATATGTAGTATAAGAATAATTTATTATACTAACAAATTATTTTCAGCATACATAATCTATACAAAAAGGAGTATAAGTATGAAAGCAGTGTACAAAAACCCTAAAGAATTAGCAACAAAATTATTAGATGTAGTTGATTCATATAGAGAGGGCTTAACTACTTACGAAAAATTTGAGAGTACCATTCTTACTCTTATAGAAAAGAATGAAGACAGAATCTACAAAAATGGTTTTATGCCTGTTAAGCTTATCAATATAATAGGTGAAGATAGAAAAGCGCTTATTGATGAAGTTGCAAGCAAGATAACTAAATAAGATTTTTAAGGGAAATAATTTCTGGCTACGCCATAGGATTATTTCCCTTTTCTAATTATTATGGTATATAAATCATATTTTCAGAAGCTAACTCTTAAATTAATCTATTTACTGTATATTACCTTCGAAAATTCAAATCTATCTTTTCCTATAATTCTCCAACAACTAACATTATTATACTATATATCCATAAACCGCAACTACAAAAAATATTAATTGCATTATTACAATTACTA
Source organism: Clostridium manihotivorum (assembly GCF_004015185.1). GTDB lineage: Bacteria > Bacillota > Clostridia > Clostridiales > Clostridiaceae > Clostridium_AR > Clostridium_AR manihotivorum. The sequence continues at coordinate 3,656,715 of NZ_CP025746.1, forward strand.
TGTTATATTATTATCACAGTAAATTGCATCCAATTAAATCATGCTCAACTTATAAATCTATTGTTTACTTGGAATGATTTATAAAATTACTTACATTAAGGAGATTACATATGGACAAGATAATCGAGTTTTTAGAAAAGAACAATATAGGCATTTTAGCTACATCTGAGAATGACAAACCTCATGGTAGACCTCATCATATTCATCTAATAAAAGATGGTAAATTCTATTTCACCACTGCCAATACAAAAAAAGCATTTGCTCAACTTAAAGGAAATCCTTATGTTGAATTTATAGTAACAACTTCAGACTTTGTAACAGTTAGACTAAGCGGGAAAATTGAGTTTGCTAAAGATTTGGCTGAAAAGCAGTTAGTTATAGATAATGCCCCTTTAGTAGCAAAAGGTTATAAAACAGCTGACAATCCAATTTTTGAAGTATTTTATCTTCAACATGGCGAAGCTATATACTCAAACATATTATCTGGCAAGCCAGATGAGGTTTTCAGTTTCTAGATCTTAGAAAACTTCTAACTAAACAATTAAGAGAAGTCTATATACCTTTTGACTTCTCTTATCTATTATTACGTATGAGACAGCACGTAGAACATTAACTTATGTTCTTCAAAAAAATCACCTTTTCTTCCTATCCTTTATTAGGAATACTGGAAGTATTTCCTTTACCTTTATTAACGCTCTTATTGGTAGAACCTGTTTCTGAATCAGAATATTTTATAGTATTACTCTTATAATATTGATAAGCCTAGTATATCAGTAGTCCAGTGGCACAAATTAATACACCACCTACAACTACAGGTGCCGATAAAACTGTTGCTACTACTTCCACAGCTGCTACCCAAAGCTTCTACGAAGAAAATAAGTACAAAAGGACAGTTACAACTATAATCAGCCATGTTCACATGGTTATTCAAACAATAAGCAAACATGTTCGCAGATAGAAGCTCACCAGGAGTGCCAACTATACCATCCGCGTTAATAAATCTACCCCATTCAGGGCTATAATATCTTGATTGTAGATAATACAATCCAGTCTCGGTATCATACCTTTACCCAAACTCCAAAGTCTTGGTATCTATCCAATTTTCTCAAACCTGAAATTCATTGGTATCACTGGCTTAGTTAGACTAGCCACAGTACACCATTGCTAATACTAATGAACTTAGAACTGTCCGTTTCAAAAGCTGTTGCCAAATCAGCTTAGTTTCTACAATGATTTAGAAAACTTGTAGAACCATTAGTTTTCCATTACATCAAGTATTTTCATTGGTTTAAGATATGTTTCTACTAGTTTTCATTTGTTTTTCTAATGATACGCTAATTCTCATACTTATTTTGTAATTTTGCCACTAATTTTCATATAAACAAAAGCCCCAAGTATTATTAGTACTTGAGGTTTTTTTGTTGTTATAATAATCTTTAAAATTACAATTATATACCTAATCTTAATTACCTTATTAGCTTCAATATATTTTTGAATGAAAAAACTAATATTGTTGTTTGAATTTAATTGGGTAAAAAATTGTATCTTTTTAATACTACTAATATTAATAATAATATTAGTAGTATTATTAATATTATTATTAATATCTTCATAAAAAAACTTTCTCTTTTCCCCACATTTTTAAAGTAATTAACTGCTGCAATAATAAACATAGAAACAAAAGCTATTGTAGAAAACACATAAGTGTAATTATCTACGTACGAAAGTTCTATGTATTTACAAATTACTAAATAGTGAATAAACAGTGAGATAAATAATAATAAAGCTAGTAAGCTCATAACAATATGAAGTTTACCATATCCTTTTCGAATACTTTGAGCCAAATACACTATGGTTACAAAAGTAGAAGCAATAAAAAATATTGACTTAAACTCAATTGGTAGATATGCTAACCCCAAGTATCCCAACGCACCAAGCAGTACAAAAACTTGATTCATTAAACCTCTATTATATTTCATTTGTACCTCCTTTTAAATGTTATCAAAAACCTTTATTCCTTCTTTGTTTGGAATAAGTTATCTTTTAATTTTGTAGTTATAAAATTCAAACCTGCTCCAACTGCTACTGATATTGATGATCCTACTAAAAAACCTGCAAGTGTAGGAGCCCATATTTCTGCTGTTAAACCTGCAAAGGCCACTACTCCGACAAATCCAATTAAATCTATAACTACTCTACCAGCTGCATCCCATTTGTTGTAATGTGATACATCATCTCTTATGTTAAAGCCAAGAGCAATAGTATTTAGTATTCCTACCTTTCCTATACCTGAGCTTATTTTCGCAACTTTAGGAATAGAGAAAAGATAATCAATTGGTTTTGTTATCTTTGATACAATTGTAGAAGCACCTTTACCTATAAATGAATCACCTACACCACCAGCAATCCCACCTCTGAGGGACGTTACCACTGATGAAATCCTATCAAGTACTTTGTTCGAACCGTTGTTATTTGATATCTTACTAAAAGTAGAACCTATACTATCTCCAGCTATGCCTATCTCTCCACCATCATTGCAAATATAATTAGGCCTATATCCATCGTTATCATGCATATTCACAGGATTATTCTTACAATATGCAAACATATTATGAGATAACAGTTCACCAGTTTGTCCAGCTACTCCATCCGAATTAATAAACCTACCCCATTCAGGATTGTAGTAACGCGAATTCAGATAATATAGCCCAGTCTCGGTATCATACCTATACCTGAACTAATTGATCTTTAATAAAAATTAAGTACAATATACACTAGTAATATTTTCATTTATTTTATTGTTAGCTTAAAAACAAAATGCCAGCAGATTTTTACAATCCATTGGCACCTTCTTCAATTTATATTAGTTTGTAGTAATTATAATAGAAAAAATCATACTTATTGATATTGCCCTTTTAAATATTTATTTAAATTTGTTATAATTAATCATTGAGATTCTAACTAATTCACTAAACTAATTAATTTTGACTAACCTAGATATATCAAAATCACTAACTGGTTTTAAATCATCAAAGTATCTTTCTTTAAATAACCCTTCTATTGTAATGCATATTTCTTTTTTTGATACTTGTTTAACTATAATTAAATTAGATTCAATTGAATAATAAGATTGCTGTTCAATTTCATCATAAAAATCTTGCTTTAATCTTATCATATCATATATCTTCAAATTATATAACTTATCATCAATTCGCACATATACATCTAATCTATACCCCTTCTCATTAGCCTCAAACTCACTTAATTCAGAATTATCCATAAAATATATTTCAATTTGATTCATTTGATCACCTCATTTAATATTTAATTCATAGGAAATAATTCTATTTTATTTAACAAATCTTGATATTCGTCTAATGACATTGATCTTGATGGTACTATTTCGTAATGCCCTTGATCCATACCTCTCTGTATGACATCTAATCCATCTGGTATTTTATCTATTCTAAAAGCTCCACCAAATCTTGAGACTTTATCTGCATTAATATTTACTGAAATTCCATGAGTTGTCTTCAGTAAGCCTGTAATTTTATCAATTTTGACTTCATTTAATTTTACTGTCATACTATTACCTCCTCTAAAGACTGGTACATTGCATGTATTATGGACCAATATACCTAAATTCGATACAAAATAAGTATGAAAATCATCAACCTCAAAGTTATATACCTTAACTTTTTCCTTAAGCCTTTCAATATGAACATCTGTTACATTTATTATTTTCCCTGAAGACTCTAGTAAGCTATCTCCTTGTCTTAAGTCTTTAGCTTCTATCCATCCCTTTCCGACCACCCAAAACTTGTGTCCTTCTGTAGAATCTATTTTAGTATCACCTATACTTACATGAACAAGTGTATCAAATTCGTGAACAAAGGTTTGTTTCACTTTCTTATACTCTTTTTCACCTGTTTCTGGATTTTCAGAATAAACCTCATCCCCAACTTTTATATTCTCAATTGATTTAATACCATCTTCCGTTTGAATCTTTGTTCCTGCTACGAAACAATTAAATTCTGAGCATGCACCTACAATTTCATTTATTCTTTCTTCGGAAGCTATACTACGACATAAGCCTTCTACCATCGAACTAATTTCTTGAGCGAAGTTGTTTATGGCAGATTGAATTCCTGCAAAATATGCTTCCCACATCTTTTGAGATTGCGATGGTTTCTTACCAGATTCTCCAAACATCCAAGATATTAAATTATCCATCCAGTCATATCCATCTGGGTCAAATCTAGTAACCGGATTATTACCACAATATGCAAATACATTATGGGATAATAATTCACCTAAGCTACCAGCTACTGAATCAGCATTAATAAACCTACCCCATTCAGGATTATAATATCTTGATTGTAAATAGTATAATCCAGTCTCGGTATCATACCTATACCCTCTATATCTATAAGGATTTTTAACTCCTACAGTATCTTTTAGACTTCCTGTTATTGATATAAGTTTTCCCCAAGTATCGTAAGTATAACTTACTACTTGGTTTCCTGAAGTGTCTATTAAGCCTATTATATCACTTTGGGCATTTCTTACATAGAAGTATTCTGTGCCGTTTAGTATCATGCTAACTAGTTTTCCATTAGCATCGTAATTATATCTTATGCTTGTACCTTCTTCATCTTGCTGAGATATTACTTTATCTCCATCTAGATAGTACTTTGTAGTTACTCCATTTACACGCTTTTCTGTTCTTATTCCTGCATCATTATATTTAAAGCCTACGTCACGACCATCGCTTAAAATCATATACGCTAGTTGTCTTCCAGACTTCCACCCAAAGGTATTACCATTATAAGACAATGGATTTCCTATTTGGTCATAAGTTATGCTCTTTCCATTGTAAGAAGTTAGTTTATCCTTCCAATTACCATCTCCATAGCTGTAACTAACATTATTTGTTGCAGTTCCTAAATTTCCTGTTGTGTATGGATACTGTACTTTACTTACAATATTTCCACCAGCATCATAGCTATACACCATAGAATAATTTAATGTTTGATTGTCTTCTCTTGTAACTTCATTAAGCTCATTATAAGTATAAGATATGGTTTGTCCATTTTGTGATATACTTTTTATATTTCCATTGGCATCATAGGTGTAACCTATGTTGTTCCCATTATTACTAATGGTACCTATTTTATTGGAATCCTTGGAATCTGATCCTGGCTTAACTATATATATTCTTAAAGCCTCAAGTCTTAGGCTCTGACCTGTAGTCCCTGCCATAGCTCCGTCCTGTACTGGTTCTGTCCATCCTTTATCTTGTAATTGAGCTTGATACCAAACATGATAACCTGCTGGGGCATTTACTAAATTTATTTTTATTGCCTCAATTTGATAGTTTGAAGCTATAGCACCTGCATTTGTTCCTCCATAAACAGGATCTTGCCAGCCTATGTTAGATACATGGGTCTGATATTGAATTTTCATTTTATTCAGAGGATTATTTGTATCTGTAGGAACGTTAGTTAAATTCATATTGATTTCTTGATACTTCAAGGATTGTCCTACAGTTCCAGATAATTCACCATCTAATTTTGTTTTTTGCCAGCCCACAGTGTCTACATAACCATTATAGTTTACCCCGATACCTGAAGCCATAGCCCCTGGAGCATAACTATAATTAACATTGTACTGAGTAGCTCCTGTCTTTATAACATTGTTTGTCAACCTTCCCAAAGAATCATAATTATTATCATACTCGTCGGCTCCATAGGTAGTACTCTTTAGTTTATTATCAGCATCATAACTATAGTTTACGGTGTATGATTTGCCAGATGAATTGTAGTTTATAGAGCTAATATTATTATTATTGTCGTAATTGTAACTTATATTTTCAAATGAATCAGAAACTTTTACTAACCTATTAGAATTATCATATACATATCTATAACTAACGTGGTTTTCTAAATCGTTTTTATAAGCTAAATTACCAGCAGCATCATATTGATAAGTATAGCTCGGCAACTCTACAAATATCTTTATAGCTTCTATCCTTCTATTCTGTCCTACTGTTCCAGCTATATCACCATTTGATACAGGATCCATCCATCCAATACCATCAGCATATACTTGATATCTTACATTATAACCTTCTGGAGCTCCTTCAAGTTGAATTCTTAATGCCTCTATACTTAGTGATTGTCCAACAGTCCCTGCTATACCTCCATCATATACCCAGTTCTGCCACCCTACATTCTGAACATGAGCCATATACTTTATCTTCATACCAGAAGGTGCATTGGTTAGCTGAACTTTTAAAGACTCTAATCTTAACCCTTGACCTGTTGTCCCAGCTAAACTGTTGTCACTTGACCAAGGATTCTGCCATCCTATATTTTGAAGTTGTGCATCATACGTAACTCCAACAGTAGTATTACCACCTACATTCCTCGATAAAATTCTATTAGAATTATCATAATAATTACTTACCGATTGTCCATTTCCATAAGTGGATTTTGTTAATAAACTAGTTCTTGGTTCATAGGTATTAGTAATTAAGTTTTGGTTTCCTACAGATACACTGGTATTATTGCCCAAAGAATCATAAGCAAAATTATAGTTAAAGCCATTATGGGTAATCTGACTTATTTTATCATTCTGATAACCATAGCTATTAGTTATCTGCTGTCCGCTTACATTCTTACTAGTACTTGTTAGATTATCAACACTATCATAAGTATTACTTGTCTTACTTCCTTTCGGGTCAGTTATACTATTTAATAACCCTTTGCTTTCATCAAAATCATAACTTACTGTATTACCCATACTGTCTGTTAAAGACTTTATATAGTTACCACTGGAAGTATAATCAGCTTTTGTTTGAATATAGTCAGCTCCATCGCCTACTCTTGCACTAACTGCATTTCCATTGCTATCATAATTAAAGCTATAATTTACGTTAGCAGCTGATGTTCCTCTTGTAAGATTATGTTTACTGTCATACTCGTACTTAAATGAGTTACCTTTTGGATCTACAGCTTTTAAAACGTCATTATTGCCATTATACTCAAACTTAGAGTTTTGTGTTGCCAGATCAGCAGTGGATACTAAATTACCCTTTGAATCATATTGGTAACTCTTCGAAAACTCTTCTTTGTATAATTGGACTCCATCAAAATATGCAGTATTTGCATTATCTCCATATACATAAAATATATCTATTTTTGAATAATCTGAATTAGTTACGCATCTTCCAGATATATATTGCCAATCATTAGAGTCTTTGTTGAAATCGAAATTCACACTTTGACTTCCACTTGAACCGCTAAAGACAGCCTGCAACTGAAAAGTACCGCTTGGAACTGAATACGCTTTTGCCCAAGCACCAACTGTGTAAATATCTCCTGCTTTTCCTTTTATATTAATCGATTGACCTAATTTCTTTTGTACTCCATAAGAACCACTTACTTGATATACAGAATTATCTAGGTTTGCTGGGTGATCAGAATCACTAGTAGAAACTAATCCATCAGAGCCTCCTGTGCTAATAGTATTCCATCTATTAGGTGTTCCAGATGCTCCTGTTAAATCACCATTATCTACTAAGTTATATCTGTTTGCTACACCACCTTCTTCTAATTGCATACTATCAAAATACGCTGTACCAGTTTCTTGGAGCATACTAACTCTAGTTAGTACATTGTAATCCGCTGCATCCATAGGAAGATTAAAAGTCGTTTGTAACTTCTGCCAGTCATTACTTCCATTTAAATAGTTAGAATCTATACGCTGATAGTTACCAGATTTATCTTTATAATAAAAACTTATTACCGCACCTTCTCCGTTAGTATTAGATACATTTACAGTCTTTACATAAGCTGAAAAAGTATAGGTTTTTCCTGGCTTCAATATATTCCACTGATCAAAATACTGTCTACTTACATTATCTGTCTTATTTATCGCTAAGCTTTGATTGCCCATATAACTAACTGCTGATGTAAAACTGCTTGATCCACTACCACCATCTGTACCAACTCCCCATGAATCTGAGTTTTCAGCATCATGATTTGCAAGTAAGTTAATTACAGTCTTTTCAAGCTTTGATTCTGATGTTACCTTTGAAGCATTTGTGCTGTCAGTATATTTATAATACTGAGCACTGCCATCTGCATCCTTCATACACAGGGTCTTTCCTACATTATCAAATTGATATATACTTCTTCTTCCTTTAACATCAGTAAATGTAGTGCTATTATTCCCGTAGGACACGCTTAATTCATCACCTAAGGCTCCATTGGTATTTGATTCTAAAAGATGACTTACTCTATGCGGAGCAATCCCATAATATTGATAAGAGATTCTGTATCCATCATAATTTGTTGCACTAACTAAATTATGATTACCATCATAAGAGTAACTGGATGATTTATTATCTGGATAAGTAATTGTAGTTAAATTGCCATTTCCATCATAATTATAAGCTGTAGTCCTACCTGCTGTATCTTGAATTGATGTTAGTATTCCAGAAGAATTATAATTTAAAGAAGTAACTCTCCCTGATCCGTCTGTGACTTTTGTAATATTCCTAACTCCACTACTTGAGGTTCCACCATAAGTAAATGTAATAGTATTACCATTAGCATCCTTTATATAATTTAAGTCATTAGTTGAGGAACTAAAGTTTATCTTATTATTTTTCTTATCGCTAATTGATAAAGATCCATCCCCTTCTTTTGTTAGTGAGAGTCCTAAATTTAATTCATCATTTATTGGCATTGAGCCTGAATTTTGAAAATAATGTTTAGTACCATCTTCATCTGTATACTTATAGTATTGAGTATTATTTATGGTCTGACTCTCTAATCTTTGATTTATATTAAGTCTCCATCCAGATCCAAAACCTATATTAGAAGTAGTAATATCATTACTATTAAAAACATGATTTATTGATACAGGCATTCTGCTTCCACTCATATCAATGTCATTGTGAGTAAATATTAGATTACCATTATAATCATTAATATAGGATGTACCGGCTCTCCCTACATTTTGAGAGTGATATGTCCAGTAGTTCTCGATTCCACTATTATTTATATAGTTGAAAGAAATCATTGGTCTTGCGGAGGTAAAAGCATCATTCATATCAGAAGACCAGAAGGCAGTGTACTTTGAAGAATTATCTTGTTCCAACATAATTCCATAATTATTGCCAGTTGTGAACCACTGCTTTACAATACTAGTAACGTCCCAGTTTACCCATTGATTCTGATTACTTGTAATCATATTTAAGGCCTCAATATGAGAATCATAGCTTGGTTGTGTACTCCAAGTCAAGTTACTTGTATCAAAGTTTTGAGTTACATTGTGGACATTTACTTGATTTGAAGCTACGCTGCTTACATCTGAGCATTGAAGTAAGTTCAATTGGGCATTTGTTATCATATCTCCAGTTGAGAGTGTAGGTAAATCAAACTTAATGTAAGTTCTACAAGTGCCTACATTACCTGGTGTTAGACCAACCCTCACATATTGATTATTGCATTTGTTTTCAGTATCAATTGATGCTACAAAAGTATCGTGAATCTTGCTAGAATCTAATGAAGTTTGCATTGATGGGTCTATGGTTACTGGATATACTCTATCACTACTACTTAACCAGGTTTTATCAGGAGTTAAGGTTAATAAATATCCGTCCTTAGATTGATTAATAGCTACCTCAATTTTATCACTGGAGTTGTCTACCTTATCATACATATAAGGTGCTTCTATTTGAAATACTTTTTTTGACTTGTCCTTAGAATCAAAGAATATTATTGATTTATCTTGTTGTAAAATTGGCGTAACATTTTTTGTATTTATGTTAAAGGAAAAGCTAGTATTATCATTATATTTATTAATAATTAAGTTTTCTTTAATATCACTACCATTTAAAATATACTGCAAATCCGTATTGTCATACACATTTTGAAAATTTACCTGTGAAGTAATATTCTTTAAATCCTTAATTTTTTCATTAGTCTTCAAATCTTCCTTTATCTGTTGTTTTTCATCTGAGGTTACTTTTGTCAACTCCTTATCGTTATTAACCTCATTTTCTACACTTTTATCTATATCATCATTTATTTTATTTTCATCTGCAGTAACCACCGATGCTTTTGATGATTGAACATTTGATAAGCTCCAGTTTATTTCGTACTTATCTTTTTTCATTTGTACAAGCTTCTTTGAAGATGAATTCTTTGAAATTTTAACCTTTATGTTATTCTCTTTATTTTCCAATACATTATTTCCATCATCATCTTTATCTTTCGATTCCTCTAAAGTATTGTCAATATCTTTCCACTGACCACCGTCTTGATAGTGAATTGCTGAGTTGTATTGATCTACTTCAAAGCTTCCATCTTCCTTTTGAAATTTTTTGCTGTTTTCTGTTCTTTCATTTGTCAATTCTTTTGTTATCTTCTTTGACTTCTGATTTTTTACAACAGATGTATTAGTACTATTTTCAGCATTGCAACTATTACTCTTGTTATCTTTAGCAAAAACAGGTATTTGCATTGAAGAAACTAAAAAACAAATAACCAATAGTAGTGAAATAAGTTTTTTGTATTTGACATATAAACCCTCCCTATAACATAATTTAACAACTTCATTGTATCATGTTATATATATCCCTTTATGTCAAATACTGTAATGATTTCCCTATTTTTTTGTTATGCTTTTTGTCACTAAATTTAAAAACATTACATATTATCCCACAAAATCGTAACAAAGAAAGTAATTATTCAGGTATTCAAATAACTGCATAAATATTATAGAATTATTTTCCACAAAACCCTTTCTCTTATCGTTAGTTTTTGATATTATAAAGCCTGTCTAAAAAAAACTAATTATAAGCTGGTGACTTCCGTGAGCGAAGGCCAAATAATTGAAATCTATAACGAATGGATTTATGAAGTAACTGATGTTATCAAAAATTTATCTAATCAAATAAAAGAACAAAATGCTCAAATTGAGTAATTAACATCACGAGTTAAATCATTATAAACCCAAGTTAATAAAAAAGTAATAACAGTAGTAAGCCACCATCATCAGACGGTTTCAAAAAGAAAACTAAAACTTTAAGAATAAAGACTGATAAAAATCTTGGTGGTCAGGAAGGTCATGAAGTAAAAACTCTTGAACTTAATGATAATCCTGATAAAATACTTGTTCCTACTATAGATAAGTGCGATATTTGCGGAACATCCTTACAGGATGTAAAATCGGAAAGAAATGTTATTGGACAAGTAGTTGATATCCAGAAGATAAAAGTTAAAGCTGTTGAACATAGAGCAGAAATTTAAAAGTTCCCAAAATGTAGAATAAGAAACACCGGTAAATTCTATTTCACCACTGCCAATACTAAAAAGGCATTTGCTCAACTTAAAGGAAATCCTTATGTTGAATTTATAGTAACAACTTCAGACTTTGTAACAGTTAGACTAAGTGGAAAAATTGAGTTTGCTAAAGATTTGGCTGAAAAGCAATTAGTTATAGATAATGCTCCTTTAGTAGCAAAAGGTTATAAAACAGCTGACAATCCAATTTTTGAAGTATTTTATCTTCAACATGGTGAAGCTATATACTCAAACATATTATCTGGCAAGCCAAATGAGGTTTTCAGTTTCTAGATGTTAGAAAACTTCTAACTAAACAATTAAGAGAAGTCAATATACCTTTTGACTTCTCTTATCTATTATTACGTATGGGACAGCACTGGGAACATTAACTTATGTTCTTCAAACAAATAACCTTTTCCTTCTAAAATAAAAAGAGTTGTATCTTCTTCTGTTAAAATATTTAAATCATAACCTTCGATAAACTTAGGAGTAAAACCAAAAAGTACCTTTTTTATATCTTCATCTGTAAGTGCACTAATTAATATATCTAAGTTAATTTCTTTAGCTGCAAATATTTCATTAATTATTAAAGTATCATGTTGAATTTCAGCAACAACTATAGCATCTTCTTTTCTTATATAATAGATTGAGTCACTATTATGACAATAGAACATTAATAGCCACAAATTATTTCTAGCTGCAAGCTTTGAAAAAACTACTGAATTTGTAGCCTTATTCATAAAAAGCCGTCTATTGCTTTCCATAGACATGTCTAGTTTCTCAGCTAAGAACTCTCCATACCTAGTTGATACTTTTCTAGAGTACTGATATTGCTTTGTTTTCTTAAAGCCAAACTTAGGATAAAAATTTAATACACTGCTGTTGGCAAATAAATAGACAATTTCACATTTATCCTTCCATTCCTGCAGTATTCTTTCCATTAGAAATCTAGACAATCCTTTTTTTCTATAATTATAGTCTGTCATCACAGTTCCAAGCTGTATAAATCTTTTATTGTTGTTTAGCTCAACAAAGTCCATTATACTAACAGAAATATTAGCTACAACTTTGTTATTATGAATCAAGGAATAGGGAATATAGCTATCTCCCCAGTAGCCTAACTTATACCACTGTTCAAAGTCGAATCCAAAAGTCTTTCTTGTTAGTTCATTAAAGCTTTGTCTATAATAAGTGTTATCTTTAAAGTTGGTAATAAAAAAATACTCTTCATTCTTTATAATTATGCTTTCCATGTTTCTTCTCCCTATCCCTTATTCACCAAATCAGTACAGTATAAATAATAAAAACACTAATGACAAGATGTTCACTAGTGTTTTATGGATATACCACTTCGTAATAAAATTCTTCTCAAATCAAAGTGATACCTCTTTACATAAATTAAATATACTCAGATTGGGTATAACTACTCTAATTCCTTCTTTTTCTTAGAAATAATTCTCTGTATAGATTTAGGTGATAGAAAATATTTCTCAGCTAAAGCATTAACTGAGTTACCTAATAAATACTCTCCGTAAATTTTATTATTGCGCTCTAAAAGCTCTTTTTTACATTGGGTAAGCTCCCCCCAAGCAATTCTGTTCTCTTCCTTTTTAGGTATATAAATATATTCTCCATCCACATACTTTTGTATTATTTCTAATATATCTTCAGGGAAAATGTCCCTGGCACTTGCATAGCTCATTTTATGCTCCTCCTAAATATAATGTAATTTTAGGATTGAGCAAAGGCTATTCTATATTTTAATTATTAACTTATGCAATAGCCTCTGCTACGCATAAATAACATATTCTGTCATAAAAACATACCCCTTTCATTCTATTCATAAATAATAAGAACTTAATATCAAAATTAAAATTATATAACCTTGAATCTAAGCTCAATTTAATTATAGTATAATATTAGCCTATATGTCTATATATTCCAAGGAATTGAATTACATTATTACTAACACCAACTAATGTAAATGCTAAAATTGCCTATCTTAAATAAGACTTTTCACAATGACTAATCACTTCATCCTTCCACATAAACTTAATTTTATTACATATACCTCTCTAAACCTAGTATGACTAATGTTCCTCAAAAATATAAATAGTAGCCCATGAAGCTAAAATTATTCTTTAGCATAAACGGAGCAAATAAATAGAAGCTAGACATTAAAGTAGATTTCTCTAATTTTTATGCCAAGCTTCTATTTGTAAAATGAACTTTCATTCATTTATTAACTGATCTTATACTATTAGAAGATCATTATTTTTTAACGATCGGTATCCATACCTCAGAATAGCATCTTCCATTGCCTAAGTCGAAATAAACTTCAAGCTCTGGTCCATCTGCATGTTCATAGCCTGAACTTGGAAACCATTCTGGGAAAATTCTAGCCCATACTTCTTGTATCTTCTTTGTAGTTTCTTCTGTGTTATGATCCTCAGTTCTAAATACTACCCAAGTAAAGGCTGGTATTGATATTGAAGTAAATTCTTCTGGAACTTCCGCATTTCCTTCTAAATCAAATACTCCTATCATATAAGGGAAAGTATCTTCTCCAGTATTTCTATAACACATAATCGCATTAACATCTGTAGTAGCACCTTCTTCTAGTTTTGCCTCAGGCATAACCTTAATCAAACGGTCAATTATACCATTTTCGAAGGATTCTTGCCAGAATTTTGGTATTCTCACCAAATTATTACCATTGGTCATATCCTCTACTTCTTCTACGCCAAAAAACTTAAATGGGGCTTTTTCTACGATCTTATAATTCATTTCAACCTCTCCTTTTATCGATATATGAAAAGAAATTGGTGGATAGGCCTTAAGTTGTGCTCCTTTTTCTCTAGCAAAAGTTGGAGAGACTCCATGAAGATTACGAAAAGCCCTAGCGAAAGCTTCTGGAGATTCATATCCATACTTTAAAGCTAGGTCTATAACCTTAATATTTGAACTTTGAAGTTCTAAGGCTGCTAAGGTCAATCTTCTCCTCCTTATATACTCTGCTAAAGACACATCAGTTATAAAAGAAAACATCCTTTGAAAATGATATTCTGAACAGCAGGCAATTCTCGCTATCTCTCCATAGCTTATAGTTTCTGCTAAGTTTTCTTCAATATAACTTATAACACCATTCATCTTTTTTAGCCAATCCATAACCATCTCCCCTTTCATTTACTATCTTAACAGGATTAAAAATATAAAACCTTGCATTTTATGCACCATATTGCAAGGTTTTATTTTATGAAAATTCTAAATACAATTTAATTTTAACTTATGGGTAGATTTAAGTTCATTGAAGCATCTGAGGAATAACCACTTAAATTTACTGAAGTGCTTTACCATTGCCTAATATTTAGACTGTTATGCCAGGGAACATAAGTTTCTTCTTAATTTCTTTATAACCAAAACCTTCATAAAGCTTTACTGCCTTTTTGTTTAACTGCCATACCTCAAGTCTTGACTTATATAAGCCTTTTGATATAAAGTAATCAAATATATAGTTCATTATATATTTAGAGATACCTTTTCCTCTAGCTTCCGGTAAAACATATAAGGTTTCTATATACCCTACCCCGTGCTTTTGAAAAATGGTACATCCTCCAACTAAAACCTCATCCTTGAAAAATTCTAAATTCTTAAAATATCTTCTCTGCTTTTGCTCCTGGTAACTTTCCAAATCTAATGGAGTTATAAATATTTCATCATACAATGTTTTATATTCCTCAAGCTCCTTCTCAGAGCTTAGCTTTAGCTCTTTCACCATTATGCCCTTAGGAAGAGAATAAGAAAAGTCTTTTGCAATCTCCGCCTCCATTATAATACTATAGTCTTCTTCAAAACCATTCTTAATGTAGAATTGTAAGTTATCTATATCATATTCAAAGCCTGAATATATTCTAGCCCTCAAATCAGGTCTAATATTTCTTAATTCTTTTGCTCTAAAAAGTACTTTATCAAAAAGTTCTTGCTTTACTTCATCTGCTGTGGTCTTATCTAATTTGTCCTCAATGTTTATACTAAGAAAAATTAAATATGGAGTATCATAAATTTGATGAAAGTTTATTGATGGATATGCATAGGCACTTCCTAAATAGTTATACTCATCACTCAAGGCTATAAATATGTTTTCCTTACTATTTCCATATTGATCTTCTTGTGCGTTAGATATGTTAATAATCATTTAGTTACCTCCAATATATTCTATTATAGAGTTCCTAACTCAATTTTTTAATTTATATGTACCAGAAAATTCCTAGAACTTGATATTTTCAAACAAGTACATTAGGTTTCCATATAGGAACTCTTTGAAGCTTTATCACTTCAAGCTAAAAACTATTTTAGAAGAAAGCCATAGTATATAATGTCACGTAATTATCTATATACTAATTATACCATTTAGATAAGTTTAATTGAATAAAGGACCAATTAAAAAGTAACATCTTAATGATATTACAATCCAGCTAAAGCTACCTCTCAATCAAAAATATGTTTTCAAAGTTCCTACGGGTTCCGAGGTTAGAATTTGTAGTTATACGTTTTATTGTTATGTGTTACATTTATATATTGTAATTTTAAGCTTTGTATTAAGCTATATCTTAGTATAAGAAAAAGGCATCCAATTCAATATGAAAAGGATGCCTTTATATAATATTATTTTCTATATTATTATCTCATTTTCACTTTCGCCTTTTTCAACAAAATCCACTAAACTTGTTACCGAACTACAAACCATGCTAGTTACAGCAGCATCGGTATAAAAAGCCATATGTTGTGTCATAATTACATTTGGAAACTGTCTAAGATATGCCATATCCCTATTGCTTATTATATCGGTACGCCTATCTAAATGATATATTCCTTCTTCATTTTCAAAAACATCTAATCCTAAGGCTCCTATTTTTCTTGTCTCAACCCCAGTAATTAGATCTGGGATATGCATCAACTCGCCTCTGGCACAATTGATAAGTACCACATTATCCTTCATTTTAGACAAAGCTTCAGTATCTATCATGTGGTAAGTACTATCTACCAATGGGGTGTGTAAAGTTATAACATCACTTTCTTTATACAAAGTATCCAAGTCTACATAAGTTGCTTTTTCCTTTACTTTCTCATTTTGGTATTTATCATAAGCAAGCATTCTTGAACCAAAGCCTTTCAGATTATCAATAACCGTTGCACCTATCTTTCCAGTTCCTATAACTCCTATAGTAAGATCTTTCATCTCTTTACCTTGGAGTCCTTTTAGTGAATAGTCATTAACATTTCCTCTAAACATCGCCTGCTTGTAGTGCCTTATACACATAAGTATTAGCATCACTGTATAATCAGCAACACCATTAGGAGCATAATAAGAGTTACTTACCCTTATTCCTAAGCTTTTAGCGTAATCTATATCTATATGATTGTACCCCACTGTTCTAGTTGAAAGATAATTTATATTAAGCTGCTTTAGTTTATCCAATATAACTGAATCTACCTTACTGTGACCTAAAATCGTAACACCATCACAGCCTTTTGCCAAATCTATATTATTTATGTTTAGTCCCTCTGAGACTAATATAATCTCTATGTTCAACTTCTTGGATAGTTCTTCAAAATCATTTCTCTCGTCATCTCTAGTATCATAAGCAATAAATTTCATTAAGTACACCTCTCAATTTAATTTTATCTATATTATCTTAGCTTAAAATAATATTTTAGTTACTTATATATAGACATACCACTTAATTTCAGCAATACTATTAAACATTTCCATATTTTAAAACCAATAACCTTAATTCGTCAGGGTTTCAAAACATATTTAAACCTGAAGTGGTTCATCCTTAACAATTT
Source organism: Clostridium manihotivorum (assembly GCF_004015185.1). Lineage (GTDB taxonomy): Bacteria > Bacillota > Clostridia > Clostridiales > Clostridiaceae > Clostridium_AR > Clostridium_AR manihotivorum. The sequence goes on from NZ_CP025746.1 coordinate 3,673,925, forward strand.
TTATAATAATTATACTATGAGAAGCTAACTCTTGCTATTAATCTGATATTATTTCATTATTTCAGCTTTGATATGATACTTTCCCATTATATTAGCTAATATTTTATCAAAATAGCAATGAACAGAACTTAAGCTTATTATTTGCAGATGTTAAACTTTAATTTTCAACTTACTCCTGTAATATAAACACAACAAACAACCTATGCTTAACCACAAATTAAATCATAGATTGTTTGTTGTATATTTTTCATCAAAATTATTAGTTTATCATCCCAAAATAACCTTATTACTGTATGAGCATATAGGTTTAAGTTTTATCTCCATATATGAATGTATTTAAAAAATGTGGGTGAGATAGAATCTGTTAATCTTAGCTTTTATGGCTCTTGTAAAAATATAAAATACAATGTAAGCAAATAATAATGCCTACTACCAAAAGAGATTGATGATATGCACCAAGCATCCATTTAAAGTTTTCAGCACTATATTGTTGTACATCTACTAAGTTAAAATATATTAAGGTTAATTTAAAAGAAATTATAGGTGAAAACAATATCAGTACAATAGCTAAAATAAATAGAAACCCCTTGCTTATTTTACCATTATTATTTTCAGGCTCTTCAATTACCTCTTTCTCAACTAGTTCACAATTACAATCGCTGCAAATTGTATACTCTTCTTCATATTCGCTATTACATTTAGGACATTGCTTCATACCTATACTCCTTCATTAAATATTTTAACTTCGAATTGTTTATAAGTACCAACCCTGTCACCTTGTTTTAAGTCCATATAATCTGAAATAATACTCTTAAATTGCAAATCACTAACTTCATAATCATCATCTATCTTAAACCTATTGCCGCTATTGGTTATGACTCCGCTCAGAATGTCATGATTGTCCTCATAATAATTAAATATCACAGTATCTCCTACGCATAGTTCTTGTCCATCATAAATAAAAAGTCCTGTAGGAGTACCAATGTAACCATTAAATTTTTCTCCATGTTTTGATAAATATAATTTTTCATATGCCATAATTAATAAATTCCTAACTATAGGGAACCTTTATGAAAACTCAATTTATATATGTTCGATAATACCGGCTTCTGGGGATTATCGGGCATATATAAATTAATAGTTGAAGTTGGATACCTATAAACATCCTATACGGAAATATAATTTATAATTACCCGAAAATCTCCACTTCTACGAATTTAGAGTTTGTATAAATTAACAGCTGAGTTATGAAATCTATAAATATATACCGCTTCACTCTAAAGTATACTATAAAAATTCATTTCTAGGCACTAACTTTATCATCATAGTATTTTGCTTGAGCATGCCATAAACTATAATATAAGCCCTGCTGATTTTTTAATAGTTCTTCATGGCTGCCTTTTTGTACTATTTGTCCATTGTCAAATACAGCTATTTCATCACAAAATCTACAGGAGGAAAGCCTGTGGGATATATAAAAGGTTGTCTTAGAGCCTACTATTTCATTAAATTTGGAGTAAATCTCAAACTCTGCAATTGGATCTAATGCAGAAGTGGGTTCATCTAATATTATGATAGGAGCATTTCTATATAGAGCTCTAGCTAAAGCAATTTTTTGTGCTTCTCCACCTGAGATCTCTACCCCATCCTCTTCAAAGTTTTTATATAATGCTGTACTTAAGCCCTTAGGCATATTTTTAAGCCTATGTTCAAATCCAACCTCATATAGAACCTCCTTAGCATAATCTTCATCGTACTCTACAGAAGCAGCAACATTTTGACCTAAAGAGAAGGAAAACAATCTAAAGTCTTGGAATACAATAGAAAACAACCTAGTATACTCTTCGTAGTCATACTTTCTTATATCGATTCCATTTAAAAGTATTTGTCCTTCATTAGGCTCATAAAGTCTAGAAAGAAGCTTTATAAAAGTAGTCTTTCCTGAGCCATTCATACCTACAATAGCTAGCTTTTCCCCTATGTTAAGCTTTATGGATAAGTTTTTAAGCACATAATCTTACTACCAGGATACTTAAATGAAACATTTCTAAACTCTATTTCATATTCGTTGTCGTCTCTTTTTTCCACTGGCAGACTTCCTTTAACATTGGTATTTTCAAGTTCTAAGAATTCTTTATATATCTCTATATATTGATTATTATTCAAGATGCTTCCCAAAGATCTTAAAAATTGACCACTTCCATCCATGAACTGCTTAATGCTTCCTATATATTGAACAATACTACCAATTGTTATAGCTCCTATAATAGCTTTAAAACCTATAAATAAATACACCGCTCCACTTACAAGAGAAGAGATTAGCCCATCAGCTCCACTGTATTTTGCATTTTTACTACCAAGCTCATTAAATAAATTTTGAGAATTTGTACTAAAAGAATCCATTTCCTTTAGTATCAATTTCTTCTCGTTATAGAGTCTGATCTCCTTGCCTACATTGTAGTCTAAAATCTGATTAAAGTAATAGGAAAAAAATCTATTCATCACTATTATTCTAGAAAAACTATTGAAGAACACCTTGTTTGCTTTAGATTGAAAGTTTATGCTAATCAGAACACTTATAATTATTAGTATAAAAAAACTATAGGTAAACAGACTTGAGTTTATAAAAGATACATTTCTATCTCCTAATATTTTTTCATTGAACAAGCTAATAACCATAGCAATTGAAGTTATAAGTGTAAATATTCCCTTTTCTATCTCTCCTAACTCATTCATAAGAAATATAATTCCACCACCATTTAACTTTGTAGCCTCGGTTATCTTTGTTCTTAAGATATACGTTTCTGGATTTTCTATGTTTTTATAGGACATATTTAGTATCTTCTCATCAAGCCTCATTTTTTGATTATCTTCTATAGCCCCTTTTAATTCCCTGGCTAAATGCTCTAATATAGTTGAAATAAGGTGAACTAGTAGGTTTAAGCAAATAGTCACTATGACTAAGGTGAACAGCTTATTTTTATCTTTTGCCCCTGTTAATTGATCAATTATCTTAGCAGACATATAGATATTTATAAACGGAAAGCTTGCTTTAAAAAAGGCTTCCAAAATGGTAACTGGTATTACCCAAGGCTGTAGATTAAATATTTCTTTTATGCCAAACTTAAGCATAGCTCCATTTTTCTTTAACTTATCCTTATGCATATTTCTCATCACCTACACTTTCTTTATAGTAGTAACTTTGCATATCATACATCTTCTTATACTGGCCACCTTTGCTCATAAGCTCTTCATGACTTCCTTCTTCTAAGATGTTGCCTTCTCCAATAAATAGTATCCTGTCACAAAATCTAGTTGAAGATAACCTATGAGATATGAATATAGAGGTACTGCCTTTTGTAAGTTCATTATATTTTTCATATATTTCACTTTCAGCTAATGGGTCCAATGCTGCAGTAGGCTCATCCAGTATTATAATAGGTGAGTTTTTATACAGTGCTCTAGCAAGCATAAGCTTTTGCATCTCTCCACCAGATAAATCTATTGCTTCATCATATATTGATTTAACTAATAAAGTATCCTTCCCTTTTTCCAGACTATCAATCTTTCTTGAAAGACCTGCCATCTTAATAACTCTATCTATTTCTTTAAAACTTATTTCTTCAGCTGACTTCAATGCTATATTTTTTTCTATTGATAGTGGCAGAAGATGTATATCTTGAAATACTACAGAAATTAACGAATAATACTCATCTCTATTATAAAGTTCAATGTTTTTTCCATTAATAAGTATCTCTCCTTTATTTGGAGTATACAGCCCACAAATGATCTTTACTAAAGTACTTTTTCCGGCACCATTAACTCCAACTAAAGCAATCTTTTCTCCCTTTTTTATATGAACATTAATTCCTTTAATAGTGTAGTCCTCAGCGCCTGGATATTTGTAGTATAAATTTCTCAGTTCAATATCGAGAGGAAGCTCATAAGAGTCTGGAAGCTTATCCCCTTGCTTTCTATTTTTATTATCTTCTAATTCCAAATACTCTCTTAAATCGCATACATCTAAACTTATGGAATTTAGCGAGTTATAATTTTTAATAATCCCAGAAAGCCAGGTAGAAAACCCACTTACTGCTCCAAAATACAATACAAAATCACCTATAGGCATATCTCTATATAATACAGAATAAATAAGAAAACCATAGGTTATGCCATCTCTTAAAAAAATTAAGCTTCCATCAACAAAATTACTAAAGCATCTACGATATATGTTCTTCCTTCTATAATATAGCTTTTGTTTTTTTAGTCTAGAGAACATCTCTTTAAGCCAAGGAAACATATTATATAGTCTCATATCCTTAGCTGCCTTAAAGTCACCTGCCCAATTGATTACATATCTAAGCTTCATTTGTATTGGTGTTATATTAGCCTTATTTCTATGTTCATAGTTGTTTACATATCTTCCTACTAAATAATTTATTATTGAAGAAAACACTAAAAACATCACTATAAGTGGATTTATTTTAGATATTATCTTTGAATATACAATAAAGCCAATAAGGTTTGAAAAAAGTTCTATTAACACCATTATTATAGCCTCTGTAGCTGAATCATTTGAATCTACTGAAGTACATGCCTTCTCAATCCGCTCTTGCCCTGATGGACCATCTATGTTTTCAAAATCTGTATCTAAGGTTTTCTCTGTAATTAGTCCACTATACTTCATTCTGTAAGCTATACTCTTAAACATTGACAAGGATCTTAGACTGTTTAACAATATATTTAAAATAACCATACAAAGCACTGTTGCCCATAGACTAATAAACAAAGCAGCTATTGAACTTTTTCTGGTTACAGAATCTATTACAACCTTAGGTATATAAATTCCTAACAAAGGTATAGCCACTATAATAGGTATTTGTATAAATGCTACAAAAAATAATTTTTTATCCCACCTCCACAAATTTTTTATAAGATAGCTTACATTTTGAAAGGTCGAATAACTAGGTTTATTTTTCTCACTTCTACTTCTCATACTTATCACCTCACCCATATGATAACAAGAATTTTAAAATTAACTATAAAAAAAGCACCAATGGTTATAATGTTGACACCAATGGTACCTATACTACTTAAAGTGGAAGCATTACCTCAGTAGCAAATACTCCTTCTTCACTTTGTCTATTTATAAATCCATTATATTTATTAACTATACTATCAACTCTTTTTATTCCAAAACCATGATTGTTACCTAGCTTAGTGGTTATATATGACAAGCCATTTTTCTTTACATATCCACAGGTAGAATTAGTGATTGAAATATAAAGCTGCTGCTTCATCTCTCTTATATACACTCTAATAAATCTATTTTCTTCTTTTTCTATTTTTAGAACAGCTTCCATGGCATTGTCCATAAGGTTACCAATGACTACACTGAGATCTATATCAGATATTTTTAGCTTTTTAGGTACCGCAGCTTTAGCATTTATATTAATATTATGACTTAAGGCTAAGGATAGCTTAGAGTTTAAGATTGCATCCACCATAACATTGCCGGTTTTCAAAACAGTATCTACTGATGTTAGGTCCTTGTCCAATTCATTTAAATAATTCTCCATATCGCTATATTTTTCTAATACAAGATGTGCTTTCATGGTTTGTATGTGATTATGATAATCGTGTCTCCAGGCTCTCATCTGCTTATATATATTCTCAACCTCGTTATAGTGCTTTGTTATTAAATCATTCTGATAATTAGCTACATAATTATTTACCAATCGATAAAATATGTATCTAAGCATTATAACCATCACTAGAGTTAAAAGTAGTACTCCAATAATTATGCCTAGTATTTTTATGCTACTCATTTAGGTCACCTCTAAAATATTTAATAAAGGCTAAATTCGTATCTGCATACATTCTTCTGCTTATGGGAATCTTTTCACCACTATCCAATTCTAACTCACTCGTCCCAATTTTCCTTATATAGGCTAATCCAACTATGTATGATCTGTGACATCTTATAAATCCTTGGATATTTAATTCCTTTTCTATAGCACTAATGCTTTTTCTTATGGTATAATTTTTCTCCTTTGTGTGCAATTCAACACTGTGAGCAAAAGCTTCGATATAAATTATATTCTCTTGATCTAATTTATGTATTTCCCCATCTGAATTTATAAGGATAGTTTCTGGCTCTTTAGAAATTTTAGCTATAGCTCTATCTAAGCTAAGATATAATTTTTCTTCTTTTATTGGCTTTATTAGATAATTTATAGCAGCTACATCATATCCTTCACTAATGTACTCAGTAACAGCGGTTATGAAGATTATATTTATTTTCTCGTCTTCAGTGCGTATGTTTTTTGCTAAATCTATGCCACTTTGCCCCTTCATCTGTATATCTAGTAATAGAATATTATATTTTTTGTCCATGCTATAAGCAAAATGAAAGCTTTCCGCGCTATGAAATCTCTCCACACAAACTCTCATAGCTTTATCAAAAGCCCAATTCTTAACCAATTTCTCTAAGAGCTCAACCTGTATCTCTTCATCATCTACTATTGCTATATTAATTATGTCATTCATCCCTACTCCACCCTCTAATATTTCCCATTTAACTTAATAATCCCACTTTGTGCTTCAATTATATAATACAACTTATTACATTTCAAACATATACTACCTCGCATAGCAAATTCAAATACAAATTAAATTTTTCTATAATCCTCACCAACATTTATTTAACACATTCACTTATAGTAGCACTTTTATATTCACCCATCAGTTCTAAAAAAGAAAGTACATACCTTAAGATTAATTCAAATAAGCTTGTATCCCTTCACCACAAAATCTATTTTCAAAACTTTTTTAAGGTTTAAAAGTGCTATAAATAATTTAACAGCCTTACTGGTACATATTTAAAGATACTTAAACTACAAATTTACTAAAACATATAAGAATCGTTGCTATTCTAAGATATTTAAAGCTTTATATTTGTACTACTCAGTACAATAAACTTTTTAACCTAAAGAGGTATTTTACAGATTTATACAAATGCTCTACTTCGTGCTATATTGTACTTGTCAGTACAAAAAAATAGTGAGGTGTTTCATTATGAAAAACTCTATTAAAAAATCGTTAATTTTAATGCTAGCTTTTATAGTATCTTTCTTCATCCCATCTACAGGAACCTTAGTTAAGGCTAGCACCTCCCAAACTCAAACTTCAACTATAACTTCATCATTACCTCAGCTAAATAATGATTACCCAATTGTAATGGTTCACGGTCTCTTTGGCTGGGGAAATGATGAACTTTTTGGAATTAACTATTGGGGTGGCCAAAATAGTCTTAAGGATTTATTAACCTCAAAAGGTTATAAAGTCTTTACGCCAACCATTGGTTCTATATCTAGCAACTGGGATAGAGCCTGTGAATTGTATGCTTACTTAAAAGGCGGCACCGTGGACTATGGCGAAGAACATTCAAAGAAAGATGGACATTCCCGTTATGGAAGAACTTACCCAGGAGTTTATCCAGAGCTTGGAACAATAGGTCCAAATGGCCTTAGAAAAATTCATTTAATTGGTCACAGCATGGGTGGTGAAACCATTAGAGTATTAGCCCAATTACTTGAAAATGGAGATCCAGATGAGATAAAAAATAATACAAAAGATATAAGTCCACTATTCGCAGGAAATCATCATTGGATAGACAGTATAACTACAATTGGAACTCCCCATGATGGAAGTCAAGAGGACGAAAAACAGGATAACTTAGAACCTTTCTTTCATCAAATCTTTGCAGCTATGGCAAGTAGAGGCGGAATAATTTATTCGAGCAATCCTTGCTTTGATTTTAGAATGGATCAATGGGGCTTAAAGAAACAACCAGGCGAATCCTTTGACAGTTATGCTCATAGAGTTTTTAGCAGCAATCTGTGGAAACAAACAAAAGATTTAAGTATATGGGATCTATCACAAGAAGGTGCAAAAGAACTTAACACTTGGGTTAAGGCGCAAAGTGATATTTATTACTTCTCCATAGCCTGTGTAGATACCCATGAAGATTTACTTACAGGTCATCAGTTTCCTAATGTTAATATGGATCCATTACTTTTAAAAAGTTCTATATTTATGGGACAATACACTAACTCTACTCCAGGTAAAGTGCAAGTTGACAGCTCCTGGTGGAGAAATGATGGAATCGTTAGTGTTAGATCTGCCATAGCTCCACATGAGGGCTCCACAGATAGAATTATAAACTATAATGCAAATGCTACTACACAAAAGGGAGTATGGAACTACATGGGAGAAATAAATGATGTAGATCATATAGAAGTGGTATCTCAAGATAATCCTATACATCAAAAATATCTACAAAACAGATTCATTGATTTAGCTAAAATGCTAAACAACCTACCTAAATAGCTTATTAATTCTTCACTATAGGTATAGATAAAAGCAGATATTTATAATTTATAATTTTATAGAAGCCATGCATTAAAGTCGGCTCGTTTAACCTTTTATGCATGGCTTCTATTTGTAAAAGTGCTTTTATGCCTTTTTCAATAATTTCTTTTTATTAACCTTTTTTAATAGCCTATTTTTTAAGAATAGAAAAGCTTTCTATTCTTAATAGTACTTTATTTTATTCAACCAAACTGAACTTTCTTAAAGTAGGTGTTATAAGTCTCATGAACCAATCTATTAACGGTCCATAGATAAGCATACCAATTATTGTACCTTCTCTTACTGTCAGCTTGTTTCTAAAAATCAATGCAACTGCAACAGAAATAATAATAGATAATAGGTCTACTGCTTGCCTTATGCTACCAAAATTCTTATTAATTCTTTTAGCTACAACCATACATGCAGATTCTAAAGGAAAACTAATAAAGTTAATAGCCATGATAACAGACACTGCAAAAGCACAAAGAATGAAACATGTAAATAGCAATATTAAGCTTACAAAATAACTGTCTACAGTGAATTTTGAACATATGTCATAATATACATAATTTATCACTAGTCCCACAAGTATAGATGCAAATACTTGTAGAGCATGTTTTACTTTAAATTCCTTCTTTAATAAAAGTAATTGAAGAAGCACACAGCTTATATTTAGTATCATAGAAAGAGTTCCTACTTTTACTACTAATACTGTTGATATAGTTTGACTGAGTGCATCCCATGCAGTAACTCCTATAGCAGCTTTAAGCCCTAGGCTTGCCCCAATTGCCGTTAATATGATGTTGATAGTTACGACTATAAATTTACTAATACTCTTTTTCATCTAATCTCCTTCTATAGGGAACTTTTATAAAAATTTCATTTATACATATTTGACAATCATCTCATATAAAATTATCAAATAATGCTCAGCTTAAGTTTATTTAATGTGAACCCATAGAGTTCCTAACTCAACTATTAATTTAATAAATAAATTTCATACCTTATAATAATATACAAAATTTAGACAAACTTAAATATGTAGATATAAAAAACAATACTAATTTATCTTTTTTATTAAAAAAACACATTCCACTTCCATTATATGTTTACCATGTAATACTTTTGAACTATAATTTTAGTAAGCTTATATAATAACAAAAGAATTTATGATGCAATATCATAAATTCTTTTATTCTAAGCTAAAATATAAACTTATCGATTAATCTAACTCAAAACGTGGTCTTCCATCGTTGTCCCATTTTATCTTCATAACCATAGTGTGACGATTGTAATCGTATAACGGATTACCAACGATCTTTTCATATGGACGAGCATGATAAATTAATAGATCATCTCCATCCTCTGAAACAGTAAAGCTGTTATGGCCTGGACCATATATATTTCTTTCAGGATCAGTTGCGAAAACTGGATATCTTGATTTTCTCCAAGATTGTGGGTCAAGTAAATCAGCTGTGTCATCAGCTTCTAAAAGCCCCATGCAATAAGCAGCTCCAGTTGAACTACAAGAGAACGTTACAAATATCTTGCCATTTCTTTTTAGTACTGCTGGTCCCTCATTTACCCAGAACTCAAATCTTTCCCAATCATAATCAGGTGTAGTTAGTAGGACTTGTACAGTTTTTAGCTTAATTGGTGATTCCATCTCTGCTATATAAAGATTAGAAATTCCACCTTCTCCGCCTACCTTCTCAGCCCATATAAAATATCTCTTCCCATTATGTTCAAATACTGTAGCATCCAATGAGAAATCAGTAAATGAATAAGGATCATTATCAGCTCTTTGCATCATGCCTCTTTCAACCCATAGGTCAGACATTGGTTCATCTCCAGTACACTCTAAAACATATGGACGTATCTTCCATACATCTTCCTTTTCACCTGCAGCAAAATATATAAACCATTTTCCATCAAGGTAATGAATTTCTGGTGCCCATATATGTTCACTCATAGGACCACTTTCATGTCTTTTCCAAACTGCTTTTGTTTCAGCTGTAGCTAAACCATCTATGGTTTTTGATCTTCTAAGCTCGATATAATCATAAGTTGGTACAGAAGCAGTAAAATAGTAATATCCATCAGTATGTTTATATACATACGGATCTGCTCTCTGCTCAATTAAAGGTTTTGTAAAAGTATTTGCGATCATCCGTTTATTCCCCCTAGACATTAACTAAATAGATTAAAACACTTTATGTTTTTCTAAAACAATTCAACCTAACACCATTATATATCATATCTAATTTAATTTCTATACCTTTGATTTAATATTTATTAAAATAAACAAAATTTATTTTAAATAATTAATTTAACATAACAAATAAAAAATCATATATTATTTTATATATCCATTAAAAATTATATTCTTTTTATATAAAAATAAGAGGATTTATCGAGTTTTCCTACTCAATAAATCCTTTTACGATTTTTTCTAAAACCTTAATCAAAAACCAATTTAATGAATACAATCACTATTTTATAATTATTTAAAAAGGTCTTATAAAGCTTAGATCTTTTTTTCTAATTGAAGGGATCCAAACTTATAGCTCATTATTATTCTTCGGATTACTTAGTTGTTAAGATGTTTAGGTAAAGTAACTTAAAACCTCCTCCTCATCGCTAAAATGAATAGTTTCATCCTTTATGATTTGATAACTTTCATGGCCCTTACCAGCTATAATTACAGCATCCTCAGGTTTAGCTATATTAAGTGCTCTATTAATTGCTAGCTTTCTATCTTGTTCTCTTTCAAATTTGCAATTAGTACTAATTAACCCCTTTTCAATATCTTCTATTATCTTTATTGGATTTTCCTTTCTAGGATTGTCTGATGTAACTATGCAATAATCACTAAATGTGCCTGCAATTTCACCCATTATAGCTCTTTTACTAGAATCTCTGTTTCCGCCACAACCAAAAACTAATATTATTTTGCCCTTACTAATTTGCTTTACTGAAACAAGAATATTTTTTAGGGCATCCGGCGTGTGAGCGTAGTCTACTATAACTAAAGTACCCTTATTATTAGGAATGGCTTGAAATCTCCCTGGCACTCCTTTTATTTCCTTAACAGCTTCTATAACCTCCACTAATTCAAAACCAATAAGATTGCAGCTAGCAATAGCGGCTAAAACATTGTAAACACTGAATCTTCCAGGTACATTAAGTTCTACCTTAAAAGTTTTGTTATCATGTATAAGGTTAAAGTGTACTGAACTATTGTTATACTCTATATCTTGCGCCTGAAAATCACACTTTTTATTTACACCATATCCTAAAACCTTGCATTTTGAACTAGCTAATATCTCTATGGAAAATGGATCATCAACATTTACCACTGCATTTTTACACATGTTAAAAAGCTTTAGTTTAGCTACCTTATAGTTTTCCATGGTTCCATGTTCCTCTAGGTGATCCTGAGTTATATTTGTAAATACCCCTACATCAAATTCACAGCCATAAACTCTATCCTTAGCTAAAGCTGAAGAAGTGACCTCTACTACCGAATGTGTTGCTCCTAATTCAACCATCTCTGAAAAAGTGCTTTGTAGTTCTATTGAATCTGGAGTGGTTGGATTTAATTTTTCAGTTTTCATTTTTTGGCCTAAAAGAGTATTTTGTATTGTTCCGATTACTCCACATTTAACTTTAAGAGCTTCGAGGATTTGTTCTATAAAATAACTAGTTGAGGTTTTTCCATTAGTTCCTGTAATCCCAATTACTTTGAGAGATTTCATTGGCTCTCCAAAGTATTTTGAAGCTATCATCGACATTGCTTTTCTAGAGTCTTTAACTTTAATAACAGTTATATTTTGGGGTACGCTTTTAATATCATGTTCAATAATTAATGCAACAGCCCCCTTCTCAGCTACTTCTAGAATAAAGTCATGTCTATCCACATTTTTATTCTTTACAGCAATAAACAAAGCTTTATCGCTAACACTCCTTGAATCCCACGTTATATGATCTACTTCAACAGCTGTATTTCCTTCTAATATTTCATACTTAATTCCTTCTAAAAGTGTACTTAATATCATATTTTCCTCCTACATATTGGTTTACAATAATATTTCTAAAATCACTTACTGAATAACATTTCCTTTCATATACCACTTTCCTTATAAATTATTATATACTCACCATTTGCGCATTATATTGTAATAACTGCTTATTTTATTGCATATAGTGCTATAATATAAACAATAAAATAAATCATGGTAAAGCTATCTATCTTAACCTAATGCTTAATGTTATTTAAGTACTGTGTTGAAATCAAGTGGTTAATAATCCGATACTTAATTTATCCATGCCCCATAATACAAAGCAGCGTGGATTATCGAACATGTATAAATTAAGTTTTTATAAAGAATCCCTATAGGAGGTATTAAAATGAGCGAAGAATTCAGTACAAACAATAATAAAAGAGGCTATCTTAATGAGGATTTTCTATTTTTTAAACTAAGAGATCAAAAAAGAACTGAATTTGAATTACATTACCATGATTTTAGTAAAATAATCTTTTTTATATCTGGTGATGTTACTTATATAATAGAGGGTAAATCCTATAAGCTAAGGCCCTGGGACATATTGCTAGTAGGAAAAGACGATCTTCACTTACCGGTGATAAGTCCTTCTGAGCCATATTATAGTGGCTCGATTGTCAAGACAAAAATATTTAAGTTTACAATGAACCATATTTTACCATTATGTAGTTGCACTATGCAGTAATACCAAGTAGCACAGGATAGTAGTTTTCTGCCGGAGTTTGATAGCCAAGTGCAGAGTGGAGCTTTTCAAAATTGTAGCTGTGGATAAAATCACCAATCTGCTTACGGGCATCTCTTATGTTAACATAGTCCTTCAGGTAGACTTCGTCATATTTGAGCGTGCGGAACCAGCGTTCAATCATGATATTGTCTGCCCATCTGCTCTTACCATCCATGCTAATTTTGACTCTATGGTTTTCCACAAAGCTAATATACTCATGACCTGTGAATTGGTCGCCTTGATCAGAGTTCAATGTTTCAGGTTTAGCAACAGAAAAGGCTTTTTCAAGAGCGCTTTTAACCATATTTGTGGATAACGTATCGTCCAGCTCCCAGCCTACGATGAGACGACTGTGCCAGTCGATAATGGCTGTCAGATAGACAAAACCATGTTTGAGGCGGATGTAGGTTATATCGATAGACCATGCTTGATTCGGCCTTACAATATCCACATTCCTAAGAAGATAAGGGTATATCTTGTGTCCTTTAGCAGGCTTGGACAGGTTGGGTTTAGGGTAGATCGCATGTATGTCCATATCCTGCATGTACCTGCGAGTCTTCAATCTACCTATATCGAATCCTTGGCGCTGCAGCTGCTTTGAAATCTGCCTGGAGCCCCAGGATGGGTTGTCAGTGTGCATTCTATCTATGGAGTCTTTTATAGCTAATTCTGTTTCAGACGGACTTTTACTCTTGTAGTATGCACTGGTACGGTTTACGTCCAGTAATTCAGCTACTGTGGATAAAGGGAGTTCCTTGCTATCTTTTTGGGCGCGGAGTAAATTTACTCTCCCAATCAGGTCCAAAGAGTTCTTCAGATTTTTTTTGAGCCAATCAACCTGCGTAGTTAACTGACCAACTTTCTTATATAGATCATCCTTCTCCGCTTCGCTTGATTTAAGGCTTTCTTTAAGCTTTTCATCCTTTTTATTATCAAAGGCATTGGCGGCGTTTTCGAGGAATTCGCTCTTCCAGTTACGCAACTGGTTTGGAGCAATCTCGTGTTCACTTGCCAGCTGGCTCAACTCCTTTTCGCCTTTTAGTAGCTCTATTATTACTTTAGCTTTGAATTCTGGTGTGAATGTTCTTTTTCTCATAATGAAAACCTGCTTTCTTTTGATACTTTTATTATATCAGGTTCATTATATTTAACTCATATTTTTGTTGAGTTTTCTTAGACCATTATAAATTTCAATACTATAAAAATGAGCTATCACCTTTTCAGTGACAACTCATTTCTATAACAATATAACATTTTGAACTTTAGAACACTTTATAACTATATACTATTTAATAAAGTATCCAGTTATATAAACACCTATTAAAGCTAGTGAAAATAATATATATTGAGCTGAACTCATGAAAGCATTGTATAATTTAATGCCAACTATTGATATTGCGAAAGTTAAAAGTATAAGAAAAATACCTAGTCTAAAATTATGAAATAAAGCTTCATATGTTATCCTCTCATTATTAAAAAAAACATAAGAAATACTTGCAAAGAAATATGCAAAATAAATAGCAATACTACTTTTTTGTATTTCTTCCTGCTTTCTTGAAGTTAAATTCTTATAGCTTATATATCTTTTTTTACCATAAAGAAGCGAATAATATCTTTCAAAAAAGTTATCAAATTTCTTTAAATCTAAGCCAAAAATTAATGAAGCTGTAAGCAAAATTATAGCTGCTAATCTGCTACCCATCATAGGTGTGAGAATAGCAACAATTGCAAACATTATACTAACAATAATTGAGTTCTCCAATATCCCCTCAAACCGCTTCACTTAACCCCCTCCCTACATCTTTCTACCTTCTAGCCTTCCCTGTAACTTTATCAATATCAATTTCTATAACTTTTGTTCTATGTTTTGCTTTCTCTATATACAACTTTCCTTCTTCAAGAAAAGCATTAGAATACTTTTCAATAATCTTATATAATGCTTTATCTTTAACTTCTCCACTTACCTCTGTAGCATGTCCATAAATAACTACACTTCTATATCTTGTACTAAACTGGTCAGGTAAAACCTCAGTGTCAGATACTACGCAAAATGACACCTTGTTATTATGACTTATATTATTTAACTTCTCTCCTTCAGTTGCACTATGAAAATATATTTTATTATCTAGATATACATAGTTCAACGGCACTGCCGAAGGATAACCATGCTCTCCAATAGTTGATAACACCCCAAATTCTCCTTTGTGTAATATTTCTGTTATCTCTATTTCTTCAATTTTTCTATCTTTTCTTCTCATTTCTTTAAACATAATATTCTCCTTTATTAAAGTTACTCCTTCAATTTAAAAGTTTTTGGCGCAAGCTTATAAGTTAGTAAAATAGCAATTATGGTGTATAAAATAGTGACAACTAATACACCTATTGTAAAGTAAAAAGAACTTGTTTTAAAATTCAAGCAAAAATAACTTATAAAGTAAATAATAGCATTGGAAATCTTATAAAAAGGACTTTTCACTGTTAATTCTGCAGTATAAGGCTGAACAACGTAATACATGAATAAATGATGTATTGAGAAAAAGCAGGCTAAGCATAAAATAGATACAAAATATGGTATCATTGAAAATAAACGTCCCGAAGCGCCACAGACTAATATAACAACCATGATAGAAATCATTAATACCACTGCAGGAATTAAATTAAGTAGTATAATTTTCTTAACTCTATAGTTAAAATTGCTTAAAATAGTCTTGCTTTCGCGATAAAAGCCATATCTTAAAAGACTCACATCACAGTTATGGAACATAGCCTTACATACCCTCTCTCCTGTTGACATAATATAAAGGATAAACACCATAACAGGCTGACTTCTATCTATATACTTCAGCACTCCACTCTTTTCACCTGGAAATATAACAAGATATCCTACAAAGAATACTAAAATGGCTAAAATTAAATAAACTCTGATTTTTATTGGATATATCATTATCTTTCTGTGTCTATAAAAGAATATGGAATTCAAATAATCATACCCTTGCTTTTTGTCAAACCTACTTGAGTCTAAAAGTTCTTTGCCAACTCGCTTTTCATTTAGTTCAACATTAGAAAACTGCATTTTAACTTTTGCTGTTTCTGGATTAAAGATATTTTCTTTTACAAAAACCTTCTTAGCAATAAGCTTGTAATTCCTATACTTAAATACATATACTACAGATAAGAAAGCTAAAATAAATATTAAACAAACTAAAAATGGTCTAAATAGAATATGCTGAAAACTAATAGATATATTAAGCAATGGCAGGCCATAGGCTAGAAATAGTGAAATCAATATAACCAAAGTACTAATAATCTTTGTTTGCGCTAGCACCTTCTTAGTTTTATTGTAAAAAATCAGCTGTAAAAATTCCCCTGTATACCTAACAAATAATATCTCAATTAACAAAATTAAAGAATTTAAAAAAGCGATTTTAAATATAAGCCCAAATATAAACAGTGGAATTGTCATGTTTATTATACTTACAGTTTTTTCATAAATCATGTGACTTAATAAATACTCTTTTGCATCACATCTCATCAAATTTATCATGTCATAAGCTTCTTTATTGGTAATATCAAAAATAGAACTTTTTATTACAGGGCCTATTATAAAGCTCAAGAAAAAATAAATATTTAAAAATACGCCGTAAAAATCGCCTTTATCTTTGGTTATGAGATATGCTGGCAAAACTATCATGATTCCAATATATAGTGCAGCCTTAAAAAAACCCCCTATGAATTTAAGTATAGTATTTAAAACTCCAAAGAAGGTTTTAATGCCAGTTTCCTTGTACAATCTATCCGGTATCTTTTTCCCCACTAGTGGAAGTCTCTTTAGGAAAAAGATAAATGAATTTGCATTTTGAGCAAAGGATACATTGAAGCTATTTATAAAAGTTTTAAGCATCACCTTCCTCCTTTAAGATTTCCATAATCTTGTTTTCAAAATCATCACTCTTAAGAACGTCATTACTTATTTCCTCAAGAATTCCATTGTTTAAAACTACAATTTCATCGCATAAGTCTGTAGCAAGCTGCAGTATATGTGTAGAGAATATTAATATATGTTCGCTTTTTATCTGTTTCAGAAGATTCTTTATCTGCAGTGCAACTACCACATCTAATGAGGTTAATGGCTCATCTAAAAGAATTATCGGCGGTCTAGTAATCAGAAAGCAGATCATTTGAATCTTATTTTTCATACCATGAGAATATCCTTTGATAAGCCTATGTCTGTCCTCTTCTTCAATTTTTATCATATCAAAATACTCTTCTATAGTTAGAAGACTTTGGATCTTACTCTTATTTATATCTATATAAAACTTTAAAAACTCATATCCAGTTAGGAACTCTGGCAGAATAGGTTGAGAGAATACAAAACCTACCTTAGAATAATCAATAATAGTTTCCTTATTGTTCTCATCAAGTAATGTAACTTTGCCTCCATCACATTCCATTTCACCGCTTATACAATTAAACAAGGTGGTCTTACCAGCTCCATTACGGCCAAGCAATCCATATATTTTCCCCTTTTCGAAAGTAAAAGACGCATCCTTTAAAACCTTTTTTTCTCCAAAGGCTTTTTCAACATTATTTAATACTAATTTCATCACTTTTCCTCCAAATAATTATTACTAAAACCTTAATTTCCATGAAGTTATAGGTAACCTATATGAAAACTTAATTTATATTTATTATAAAATCACGGCTTCTGGGGATTATCGGGCATATATAACTTAATAGTTGAAGTTGGAACCCTATATCTCAATTCGCAATAAAATTTATGTTTTCAAATACTCTTCTAAGCCATTAGAAGAGTTTTAAAAATAGCTTTATTGTCGAAGCTGTATATTTACCTTAAAGATCTAATAGACTTTTTATAACTCTATGTTTTCTACAGGTAAACTTATGATACATGAAGCTTTTTTCATCCCTACAAAGCAGTAGAGATTCTATTCCAAGCTTTTTAGCACCATCGCAATTTTTAATATTATCATCTATAAAAATACACTGTTCTGCTTTCATATTGAGCTCTTGTAGCGCTGATTTGTACATAAACTCATTAGGTTTAGTTACACCTAGCTTTGATGATATTATAAAGGATGAGAAATACTTTCTTAAGTCAGCCTGTACAAAAACATTTTCTAGTGAAGGCCATGCATCTGAAACTATTGCCAGTTTATAATCTACACTTAGTTTTGTAACCACTTCTTTTGCATCCTCATAAAAAGTATATTTCTTATTGTTATATACTAAATCCTTCGTTAAATCCTTAATAGAGCTATCAGTCAAGTTTAGCTCCGTAAGTTCCTCAGAGAAAATACGATAGAATTTATAGAAATGTTCATATTCCTCATGCTCAGTTTTTATATAATTCTGCTGACTAATATATTCTTGAGCTTTAACAAATGCATTATTAATTTTATTTTTATCAATCTTTTTATATTTTTCTGCATCTATGTATTTGAAAAAATTACTAGTTATAAACCAGTGACCTGTTTTAGGATAGTTTAATACTTTTCCAGAATCAAATAATATTGCTTTAACTTGTTTATTAATCATCATTTTCTCCCTATAATATCAATATCTGTAGCAAATTAACTTTATTATATTTTATTTTACTCTACCTTTAAACTATGAACCATATTTTTAATAAAAAATTTATTTAGTATTTTGTAGTATATGTGATATAATTAACAATGTTATTGTGATTAATTACAAAAAAACTAAATAAGGACGGCGATCTAATGAAGAAATATTTAATGTTAATAGGCTCTCCACCAGCATGTGGAAAGACTTTCGTATCTACAGAAATAGCTAAGAAGCTTCCAAACCCAGTTTATTTGGACAAGGATACAATAATCCCTCTATCAAAAATGATATATAGAGCTGCAAATGAACCTTATAATAGAGACTCAGCTTTTTTCAAAGAATATGTAAGAAATGCTGAATATGAAGCAATCATGGATGTAGCTTTTGAATCCTTACAGTTTAATTCTCACGTAATGGTCAATGCTCCCTTTGCTAAAGAATTTAGAGATGAAACTTATATTAGCAGACTTAAGGACAAGCTTAAGACTTATGATGCAGAATTAGTACAAGTTTGGGTACATTGTGACATAGATGTATGTCATCAAAGAATGATAGAAAGAAATTCTGATAGAGATACCTGGAAGCTTAATAACTGGGACGAATACGTTAGAGGTCAAGACTTCTCCACTCCTGAGGTTGAAGGAATACATATTATTGACAACTCTGGTTCAGACTCTGTAAGAAATGACATAGAAAAATTAATAAAGATATTATAGGATATTCCTATAATATCTTTATTAATTTACATAAAAATGTGATATAAATTTAAATATACAAATTATTTTAAAACAAACTTTTTGGGGTGATTTAATGAGTATGATAAGATATGCAACAGTTGATGACTTTTATATTCTAGGCACAATTCACTGTAATTCATGGAAGGTAGCTTATAAAGACATAGTCCCAAAACAATTTTTAGACAATATTACAGTAGAAAAAAGAGCTGCATACTTTGAAAAAGCATTAAGAGAAAAAACTGAAACTGACGCTATACTATTCGATACATCTGAGCCTGTAGGCTTTATTACCTTTGGTAAATGCAGGGATAAAGATAAAGCTAATGATTTTGGGGAGATATGGGGACTTTATCTTTTACCTAACAGATGGCGAAAAGGTTATGGAAAAGAGCTTATGAATTTTGCCATAGAAGCTCTAAGAAACTTAGGCTTTAAAAAAGTATCACTTTGGGTTTTAGAAGAAAATCTAAGTGCAATTAGATTTTATGAAAAGCTTGGCTTTTTATTTGATGGTACAGTTAAAGAATTAAATATCGGTAAAGCAATAAATGAGTGCAGGTATGTAAAGACCATATAGAAAAAGAGCTTGTATATTACATATAAAAATGTTATACAAGCTCCTTTTCTATATCTGCTTTTTCTGCCATCTTCCACTTCTATAGATTATGTATCCATATATACATACGATTAAATTGCTGAAGGACATAGAGAACCATATTCCTATAGGCCCTATATTGGATAGATACTTAAATAACAGTATCATAGGTAGTCTTACAAACCATAATCTTCCTACCTCCATATTCATTGAGTATCTTGTATGTCCAGAGCCCTGGAACACACCTTGATAGATACTAAATAGTCCCATTAAAGGCATTGAAAAGGATATATAAATTAGATAAGTTATTCCTTGTGAAATAACTGATGGATCATCCTTTGATTGAATAAAGAAGTTAATAATAGGCTCATCCTGCCATATCATAAGAATACATCCTATTATTGAAAATGTCATTGTAAGCTTTACGGCCTTTATAAAAGCTTCCTTAACCCTATCTATTTTATTTGAACCTAAGTTTTGTCCAACGATTGCCGTAAGAGCTGCTCCAACCCCCATAGCAGGTTGCATTATAAGTGAAGTTATTCTATTTACCATCCCAAAAGCTGCTATTGTTGCTGTCCCATAAGAAGCTATAAAACCATTAAGAACAATGAATCCTAAGGCCGAACCAGATTGTCCAATAGCTGAAGGTACCGCTACTTTAAAGATCCTTTTTATTAAAGGAACATCAAATTTAAAATTCTTGAAATTAGGCTTTACCTGTGATTTAGATTTATGAAGTATATACAAACCAACAAATGCTAGCACTGCTTTAGCTATAAGTGTTGCAATAGGTGCTCCAGCCATTCCTAGTTTTAATCCAAATATTAAAATTGGATCTAATATAACATTTAATATGACGCTGCAACCACTTAATATTGTAGACATAAGTGTATTCCCCTGAGAATTCATTATGGCATTAAAACTGAAAAAAATAAAAGTAAAGGGCATATCTAAAAAGGTAATTCTTAAAAATATCTTGCTGTAATAAGCAAGGTCGCCTGTGGCGCCCATTAAGGTTATTATAATTGGACTTATTAGATACCCTAAAGCTGAAAATATTACTGCACATATTACTGATATTACTATAAGTTGAGATGCATATCTTGATGCTTTCTCATATTTTGATGCCCCTATAAGCTGTGATAAAAGCGAAGTACCAGCTATAGACATTCCTGCCCCTATGGAAATAAACAAAAATATAACTGGCCAAACAAAAGATGTGGCTGCAAACTGAACAGAACCAAGCTTGCCAACCCAAATTCCATCTACCAGATTATATAATGTTTGTATCAAGTTGCTGATCATAATTGGTAAAGATAATGTTATGATTACTTTATACATGCTTCCTTTAAGTATAAGATCTTTACGTTCATCTGTATTCATTTGTGTCCCCCTAATATTTTAGCAATACAATAATAAATTCTATCAAAAATATGGATTATATTCTAGTAGTTAATACAAAAAATTTATCATTAAAAATATTTTTCATAATTATAGGCTTTTTTGCTTATCTATCTTTATGAATAAATATGATAAAAATTTAGTAAATTTGCTTTTCGTAATGGTATGTCTTAATACTCCATCACCCACATTTTTTGAATACATTCGTATAGGGAGTTAAAACCATAGCTCTAAGCCCTGTTCTACTTAAAAATGGTAGTTACCATCTAAAGAGTACTAATTTTATCTCTGTGAAAAGATCCCATAGAAAAATGAGAGGCTTAGGATTCACAAAGAAACAGACCTCTCATTTTTGTAATACTTATACTCTACGCTACCAAGAAGTCAATTCAAAGGTATCATCACTAGGTGTATAGGTTGAAGCTCCTACATCCTCACTCCAATAATACTTTGGCTGCATCATAGAAAAAATATTTAGTGTTGATGCACTGGCTGATGGAGCTGTTGAACCTACAAATACAGAATTATTCTCTGCCTTTGGAGCGTTAAATGCCATGGAATAGAAGTACCAATCTCTAGCATATCTGTGCTTGTTCATTTGATTTATAAATGGAATGAAATTTGAATTTACTTCTGTAAAACAAGTAAGTTTTCTCATTCCTTCATTTGCATCTCCTATGAATAAATCATTTATATTGCTTGTCTTATATTCTTCAAAAGCGATTCCCTTACCTTCAAGATCAGTAACATATTCTCTGCAAACTTCACCAGTCCATCTATTACTTAGATAGCTTTTTGCATCCTTTGACCAAAATGGATCAAGAAGAGCTACTCTATTGGGCTTAAGTTTTGACGAGATAGTTCCTTTATCTATACCATCGGAAATAATCTTTGTTGTATTAATAGCCATTTGACCACCTAGTGAATGTCCAACTATTCTTATTTCACTACCATTATAATTGCTTAAAGCACTTTTATATTGATCAACAAATAGTTGGGCTGCTGAAACTGTTGGTAAATTAGTAGTAACATAGCTTCCATCTGATTTTCTCCATCTCATCCCTTTTGGTCCAGAAGTTGTCCAGATTTTAGCCTCAGCATCTTTAAGTTCTGATTCGTCGGAAAATTGGTTCCAATAGAATATCCCAATATTCCATCCTTTATCAATCCAATAATCACAACTGTTCACATCTTGACCATAATCAGGATCCATTTTGCTTGGATTAAAGGATTCTCTATATAGCTTAGTTGTTGAATTGTTTTGCCATCCATGGATATAAAGTACCGTAGGCTTGTTATTATCAAAGTATTGGTTGTTTTGACCTGGTATAAACTTCTGACATACATTTCCTTTTCCATACCAATATATAGATGCATCTAATTTAGTACCATCACCATCATAAGTTGATGCAAATGCCTTATGTGGAATTAATAAAATGGCAAAGAAAAATAAGAATAAGGTTAAGGACTTTAATATTCTTTTCATAATTACCTCTCATAATCTAATTATATAGAATTTCTAAGGTAACTTAATTGCTTGATTTTTATTGCAATAAATAATAAACTATTAAACTTACCATATGTAAATCTTATTATATAATTTTTATCATTTCCAGTATTCTGCAGTTAATTTTACCTTAATTTACCTTCAATTAATGTTTATAACAAATCTTAAATCATCTTAACTCTCTCTTGATTCCAAAGAGAAATGAAAAGTGATGCAAATATAAACTTGCATCACAAACTATAAATATAAAATAGGAAAGATAATTAACTCTTACAACTCTTTATACTTTCTTCAGACCAACCAAAAGCAAAAATTGCTTTTAAGTGTTGGTTAGATTTTGCTTTTACGAATGCTCCATAGCATCCTCCTGGAGGAACTATAAATTTACTGTCTTCCTCTGTTACTATTGTAGAATCTACGGGAATCATTCTATCGTAAATATTGACTCCTCCTTCAGGATGATTACACACTCCATCGTTTGAATATATTATCTTGCCTCTTGGAGTAGTTTCCAGGCAAGGAATAGTATTGGTAGAAGTAAACTTACCTGATCTAATCCCCTTTCCAGGAAAGTCAGTATTTAGCCATATTTCAGCTAAGAATGAACTATTACTCAAGTTTGTTACAGTTAACACGTTAACAAATATATTAACACCTGATTCAGGTGGATTATATAAAGCTCCCCATATATTAAGACCATCAGAAGAAACTATCTCAGTTTGTCCAACATAATACTTACCTTCAACTGCTTTATAAAAAACATTCGATAAAGCTACTACTTTTGTTGGCTTACATAAATCGTTATCTAATATCAATCTAACACCTTCTCATTTGTTTATATTTAGTAAAAAGTTCTATAAATCCATATTCTTTAGTGAGCTTTTTACATTTTTACATAATTCTCTTCATATATTATATTCATAGAGCTACTAAAATGTTCTTTGATGTTTATTCTTAATTTTTTCTTAAATTGCCGTTATTTTATTACTAACCTAATACTTTATGCTAATATAATAATATGGTTAAATCATTAATAATAAATAAATTTGAATGAATGGTGATGGAAATGATTATAGGATTTGTATTAATGACATTATTTCTGATTTTTGGTATATTGATCAAGTTTACAAAATTTGTATTCGGAGCTGTTTTCGGAGTAATTGGAGCGGTTATTGGAACAATAGTGCTAGTATTTGTAGGAATTCACTTATTGTTTGCTTTACTACCAATAGTCCTAATTGTATTTTTAATTTTAGCTTGTCGTAAGATGATAAGATAGATTAACTGTGTTCAAGGCTTGTTGTCTTATATTCTTAGATGACAAGCTTTTTTAATGTCTGGGAAAGTATAAAATTTTTGAATAGCTAAACCTAGTAATATCAAGGGCTTATAACAGCTATTTAGGCTAGACAGTAAAAATACAGATCATATTCGCCTGCCTGATTTTCCTCATATACCTTCGGAAAGGCAGATGCGCAAAAAAGCTCACTGAAGGAGGTCGCTTCAGCAACTTTTTTATATTCTTATAAATTAATTTTAGTTAGGGGGACTACTATGTTAGAATCAGAAAAAGAAGTATTAGAATATGAATTGCCATATAAGCAAAATTGCAGGCTTAAACTATCTACACATATATTATATATTGTTTTAATTGCATTTTTTACTTTAGGAGCCTTCTTTTTCCCTACAGATGACAATGAAGCATTAGTTCTAAAAGTGTTTTTTATATTATTTACCTTATTCCTTTTAATTTTATGGCTATACATGGGCATATTAAAAAGAAGTTATTTAGAAATAACAAAAGAGTACATTAAGACTGGTTCTCTATTTGGCAGCAAAACTATAACTTGGGACAAAGCTGCAGATGTATCCATATACAAACAAAATCATAACACTATGATAGGTATAATAACTAAAGAAAAGCTCTCTAAAAGAAAGGACTCCTTAGGAACTTTATTCAGCGATTTATTTGGAGGTACCTTTTCTCTTGCCATATCATTGATGATATATCCTGATATAGATATTGAAAGACTTTACCTCACTATATCCAATAGAATAGAGTCACAACTAAATAAAGAGGCTATAGAAAACCAAACGAACTTAACTGATGAAGATACAATTGATATCCAAGAGTACCAAAAGAAAAACAGTAGTTTTCTTATATCTTTATTTAAGTGTATTTTCGCCTCTTTTGCTATAGGAATATTATATGGTTATTCTATGTATTTCTTTAATAAGAATTTTTTATTAATTCCTTTGATAGGCTTAATAATTATACTTTATTTATATAATAAAAATTATGAAGAGCGGGCAGTAAATTTTGTATTTAGGCTATTGATTGGTCTAACTTGTACAATCCAGATTTTTGTTGCAGATATGCTATCAATTTATCTAACCATGAAACTTCCCCTACAATTAGACTACATTTCTGAATTCTTACGCTACTATTTTAAATACTTGCTTAGTGTAAATGGTGTAATGGTATTAATAATAGCCTTTGTGCTTTTTGTTGTTGGAACCTTTCAAGGATATCAAACAAGATTACAAAGACAATTAAGTAAGTTTAGAATGAAAAAGATAGGTAATTACTACTACAAGAAGGATGGTAATAGAATATTAGTTTATTTAATTGATCCTGCAGACTTCGATGATACAGATCCAGAAAATCAAATAGCTATAATATATATATTGCAAATTGGTTTCTACAATCTAACACATAGCCTGTCTATTGTTTGAGTAGGAACCTTATTTATGTTACTTATAAACTTTTGAATTGCAGTTCTAACTTGTGGCAGAGATTTATAAAAGACATTGTTAATAACAGATGCCTTTAGCCATCCCCATAACCCCTCTATAAGATTCATTTCTGGACTATACGGTGGTAAAAACATCAATTCAAGCCTATCTTTAACTCTATTAAGAAATGGCTGAATCAGCTTTGCATGATGAATCTTAGCATTGTCTAATACCACAACAATTTTTCCTTTTGGATACTGCTTAAGTACGTTTTCTAAAAAGTCATTAAATATCTTAGCGTCATATCTTTCATGTTCCTCGCAATATACGTTACCAGTCTCGTAATCCAATATTCCCATAAGTTTAACACCTGCATTTTTACCGAACGTAGGAATTTTCCTTTGTTGTCCTCTTATAAACCAGCTCTTTTGAATTGCTTGATAATCTCTAATCATTGATTCATCTTCAAATAAGATGGTATCAACTAAGCCATTGAGGCATTTTTTTAAAGCTTTAAAGTCACTTTTAAAAATTTCTTGCTTTTCTTTATCAGCTTTCGCTAAGACGTAAGTAGGTCTAGTATAACTTAAATTTAATCTATGAAGTACATATGCTATTCCTCTATGTGACATATTTATATTAAATTCTTTAATAACCCATTGCCTCACTAATTCAATAGTCCAATTCATTTTAGATTCGAAGCCTACATCTTCTGGAGTTTTTGTAGTTATAGTTTCTACAATGAGCTTCTCTTGAAGTGAATTGATTTTCTTTGTGCTCCGCCGCCGTGGCCAATATTTAATCCATCTATTCCTTTTGATTTATAATTTTTTATATATGTAGAAACAGTATGTTCTTCTAGATTCTCCATTTCAGCTATTTTTCTATTTGTAAATCCATCAAAATGCTTAAGTAAAACAGAATATCTTTTATATAACCTTGTGTTTTTAGTCTTTTTTAAAGCTGATTTTAACTCGTTTATATCATCTTCATGCCCAGCAATCTTATTAAGAATCAAAATATCCATATTTAAAACCTCGCTATAATTTTTATTTTATATTCTAGTTTGGATATTTTAGTTATCTTATATTAATGGATGTTCTTACCTAAATATCATATCGAAATTTTCATCTTGCAACATATATATATAAAAACTGCCTAGTTGAAATATATAAAAATAATATAAAAGCCTTTTATATACCTTGTCATATTATTAAGGAAATGAATGTAACTATGATTTATAACAATATTTTAAATATCAATAATACAGACTACTATAGTATAAATTTAGGTGGTACTGATAACTTTCAAAACTATGTTTTCCCTTGTGTACTAAAATGTATTTCTTCTATGAAGGTAGCTGTTATAGAGCTTCAGGTTAAATAAAGTTTTTCAAATTAATAAGCTCTATTTTGAAAATGTATAGAAAATACTATGCTAATTATACTTAAAAATAAAATATAGCCTATAGAGTAGACGTTAAAAAAATTACTCTATAGGCTATATTAATGTATATTTTATAAAAAACTGCATGGACTGCTTATTATAAATATACAAAATCTATAAATAAAATAAATACTAATGAAGTTTCAAATTCTTTAGGCTCAAATCAAGTATATTAAAGGAATGTGTCAAGGCACCAGAGGATATATAATCCACTCCTGTTAAAGCAACTTCTCTTATATTTTCAATAGTTATATTTCCTGAAGCCTCAGTTAGCGCTTGTTTATTTACTATTTCAACTGCTTGCTTCATTGTCTCAATATCCATATTATCAAGCATTATTATATCTGCTTTTGCCTCAAGAGCTTCGTACAGCTCAGCTATAGTTTCAACCTCAACTTCTATCTTTCTTACAAAAGGAACTTCATTTTTAACTAGAGCTACAGCGTTCTTTATTCCTCCTGCAGCAGCTATGTGATTGTCCTTTATAAGAACTCCATCACTAAGACCTAGTCTATGATTTGTTCCTCCGCCTACCTTTACTGCATACTTTTCGAATATTCTCATATTAGGAGTAGTTTTTCTTGTATCCAATAACTTAGTATTAGTTCCTTCAAGCTGATCTACATACCTTCTAGTAAGTGTAGCTATGCCACTCATTCTCTGTAGAAAGTTAAGAGCTACTCTTTCACCAGTCAAAACCACATCACTGTTACCGCTAACCTTTGCAATAACCTGACCTCTTTTAACTTTTTCGCCATCTGTAGCAAAAAATTCTACATCAATTGGCCCTAATATCTCAAAAGCTCTCTTAAATATCTCCAGTCCAGCTATAACCCCATCTTCTTTAACTA
Source organism: Clostridium manihotivorum (assembly GCF_004015185.1). Classification (GTDB taxonomy): domain Bacteria; phylum Bacillota; class Clostridia; order Clostridiales; family Clostridiaceae; genus Clostridium_AR; species Clostridium_AR manihotivorum. Next base: position 3,701,987 of record NZ_CP025746.1, read on the forward strand.
TCAGGTCAGCAGTACAGTACTTAGCTTCTTTTGTTATAGCCATGGTGGTTATATCTCCATAAGGTGCATCTTCCTTTATTGCACTTTTTAAAATATCATCATAAAGCAACCAATTCATTTATAATATCTCCTCTAACCTTCTTTATTTCTTCTTGTAACACAAGCGATAGATCATTGCTGTAATACTCTCTGTCTCCTTCAACCCTCTTAACTAAATCTTTATATATAACAGTATAAGGTAAAAGATTATTATTTATATAATTCACAGCCCTGTTAGAAAAAACTAAAGACTCCAATAATGAATTACTTGCCAGTCTATTAGCTCCATGTAAGCCTGTAGAACTTACCTCTCCAGCAGCATAAAGATTTTCCATTGAAGTTCTACAATACATATCAACTTTTATGCCCCCCATAAAATAGTGCTGCGCAGGAGTTACTGGAATTGGCTCTTTTGTAATGTCTACGCCTCTGTCTAGACAGCTTCTATAGATATTAGGGAATCTCTTTTTTACAAAATCCTTGTCTAAGAAACTTACATCAAGATACACATGTTTAGATTTACTTTTAAATTCTTCTTCAAGTATAGCCTCTGTTACCTTATCTCTAGGCAACAGTTCATTAACAAATCTTTCTCCTGCCTTATTTACTAATCTTCCACCTTCTCCTCTTACCGCTTCGGATATTAACAGTCTTCTCTTATCCTTTATATCCTCGTAAAAAGCTGTAGGATGAAATTGTATATAATCTAGATTCTCAACTTTAATATTGTTCTTAATAGCTATAGCTAAGCCATCACCGCTTATAGAATGAAAATTAGTAGAGTTTTTAAAAAGTCCACCTATACCTCCAGTTGCTACAACTACAGCTTTTGCTATTATATTTAGCTCTTCCTCTCCATGAATAGCTAAAGCTCCTATACATTTATTCTTAACAGTGAGTAAATCAGCAAAAAAACAGTTTTCAACTATCTTAACATTTGATTTTTCTCGTACTTTTTTCGCCAAAACCTTGTGAAGCTGTTCGCCGGTATTATCATCACAGTGGACTATCCTATTGACGCTATGCGCTCCTTCTCTAGTATAAATAAGTTGTCCATCCTTATCTCTATTGAATGGAACCTCTAATTGTTCTAGCTTATCAATAGCATTCCTAGATTCTTTAACTAAAATCTCAACTGCTTGTCTTCTATTTTTGAAATTGCCTGCTACCAAAGTGTCCTTAACATAAGTCTCATAGTCCTCTTCATTTCTAAGCACTGATATGCCGCCTTGGGCCAAATAACTATTACATTCGTTTAAAGTATCTTTAGCCAATACCATAACATCTAAATCGTCTCTTAAATTTAAAGCAAAATTTAAACCTGTAACTCCAGCACCTATTATTAATACATCAGTATTTAGTATCATACTTCTACCTTCCTTCAAAGTTTAAAACTATGGTGTCTTAAAACACCATGTTGAAATTAAGTGATTAGTGCTATTATGTTTTAATTACAATAATTCTCTCATAAATAGACTATAAAACTATGTTAATTAACTTAGACTTATATTGAATGCATCTTCATAAGACAACTATGTGCTTTAACTCTCAACTCTTCATCTAATTCAATTATATTCTTGTCGTATAAAAGAGCATCTCTAACATCATTTAGCGAAGTTTTCTTCATATTTATGCACATTAAACCACCTCTAGGAGTAAAGAATTTTTTATCTGGATTTCTCTTTTTTAATTCATGAAGTACACCTTCTTCAGTGGCAATCAAAAAGTTCCTTTTATCACTAGCTGTTGCAAAATCAATTATTTCTGAAGTGCTGCCTACAAAATCAGCTAAATCTCTTATTTCCTTTTCACACTCTGGATGAGCAAGAACAACTAGTCCCTCGATTGCTTCTTTTGCTTGTAAGACTTCATCTTCTCTAATTCTCTTATGGGTTATACAGAAGCCTGGCCAAAGTATAATTTCTTTATTAGGAACTTTTTCTTGGATATAAGAAGCTAAATTTTTATCTGGAAGAAAAATAATTTGGTCATTTTCTAAAGAGTTTATTATCTTTAAAGCATTGGAAGATGTACAACAAACATCACTAACAGCCTTAACTTCTGCTGATGAGTTTATATAACATACAACAGCAGCCTTAGGATATTTTTCTTTATATTCTAATACCTTTTCTGCAGTAGCCATGTCAGCCATTGGACACCCTGCATCTAATGCTGGTAATAAAACCTTTTTATTAGGTGAAAGTATTTTTGCACTTTCAGCCATAAATTTAACACCACAAAATACTATGGTGTCCTTATCTGATTCCTTTGCTATTTTACTTAAATAATAAGAGTCACCTATGTAATCTGCTACTTCTTGCACTTCGGGTCTTTGATAATAATGTGCAAGAATGATAGCATTCTTTTCCTTTTTAAGTTTTTGTATTTCTTCAGTTATAGTCATAATATTCACCATTCCTTTACAGATGTATATACACTAGCATATATAAAATATACCATTATATTGCTTCTCATTCAAGTAAAAGGTTAATTTTATGTTAAGTTATGAGTTTCTAAAACAGTAAAAATGCAAATAATCCTACTATGCATAATACAGCTGTTGCTAATGAAAATAGAGTTACTATATATGTCTCAGAGTAACCTGAAAGTTCGAAGGAATGATGTATTGGTGCCATTTTAAACACTCTTTTTCCTGTAATCTTAAAGACAAATATCTGGATAAATGTAGTTAAGGTTTCTATCATATATATTCCTCCTACCACAGGTATAATTAAAGGAAGCTTTAATACAATAGCAATGGAAGCAATAAATCCTCCTAAAGCAAGTGAGCCCGTATCCCCCATGATGATCTTAGCAGGATATAGATTAAATCGTAGGAAACCTAATAATGAAGCAACTAGTGCTGAGCAAACTACTGCTAAGTGACTTTTCTCACTTAACAAACATACAGAGGTAAAAAATGTTACTACTAACATTGTAACTGTACCAGCTAAGCCATCTAATCCATCAGTTAGATTAACTGCGTTAGTGACGGTTGTGTAGAAAAATAAGATAAAAGGTATATAGAATACTCCTAGATTAATTGCCTTTCCCATAAATGGTATAATTATAGCCCTATCTAATGCTAACTTATGAGTTATAAAATAACTTAAATATAAGGAGGCACATCCCATTAAAATTAACTTTTGCAATATAGTTAATCCCTCATTTTTCTTTTTGAAGGTCTTTAAAGCATCATCTATAAATCCTATGGCACCAAAAATTAGAAAGGAATATAGTACAAATTTCACCTCATTATTAAAATCCTTTACCATAATAACAGAGGTTACTACAGTAGCTAAAATGAATATGAATCCACCAAAGTGAGGTGTTCCTGCCTTTTTTAAATGTTCCTTAGGCTGACCTTCTCTTATGTATTGTCCAATTTTTTCTCTTCTTAAAAAAGGGATTATTAATCTCCCTAAAATAATTGATAAAAAGAACGAAAAAATTATTGAAGTTAATAATTCCATAAAATATTACATCCTTTCATAACTTATAATTTATGATATTAATTATGTAGTTCTTTAAAATCCATAATTATGGTAATATATAAGAAGTTATTACTCAATAATTCTATTTAAAAATACAACAAACTTGAATTAATAATGATTTAACTTGAATATTATTCAACTTAAACTTGAATTAAAATAGAAAACACGGAGGTCGTAAATTGGATCCTAAAATACCTTTTGAAAATAATAATAAACAGAGTGAAAAATACATAAGCAAAACTTCAACGTCACTAAGTGACTTAAATAAGATAAAGTACATGAAAAATACACTTTATGAAGATATAACAAAAGTATTTACATATAATCTAAAGAAACTAATACAGCTAGAAGGAACACAAAAGCAATTGGCTAAGAAAATTGGAGTATCTGAGGATTTACTATCGAAATATAAATCTGGAGATGCATTTCCTTCCATAGAAACCTTACTTTTTATCTGTAAAATTTATAATCTTCAATTAGATAGATTTATAAGTCAAACCCTTTCTGCAGTTGACATAGAAACTATTGAAAAAGGCATAGACTTAGAAACTAATATGTTTGATAAACAGTATTATTGCTACTTTCTATCCACAAACATAAGCAAAGAAGGTGCTATACATGAAGGAATTATAGAAGTTGACGGAGATAAAGCTTTTTTCAAAATCCTATTTGGAAACTCTATAATGAAAAGCTTCTCTGGTAATATAATCACTTCAGAAAAACTTCTATCCTTTAATTTATATAGCAGAGAAGATGGCATCTGCTATATAAATATGATAAAACCAAATGTAAATAAGGAAAATTATATTGGAGGTCTTTCACTACTTTTCTTACCTTCAGATGCAAATAGTAAACCTTGCTGTCAGAAACTTCTGATTAGTAACAAGAGAATTGATAGAACTGATTATTATGAGGCCTTAAAGAACATTTTAAACTTTCAACTAGATACAAATAATTTCGGCAATATTAAGCTCTCCTCCTATGAGGATGAAAAAGCCTATAACTTTATTGAACAGCTAGATTAGAATAGAGGCTTACCAATTAATAAATATTATTTTTTCCACCTTGATTTAAGATCGTTTCCCACAATGCTACAAAACTTTTCTGGCATATAAATGTCTAAAGAAAAAACTCGCTGAAGAATGCCTTCAACGAGTTATCCATTATATTAATATTTTCTTTAAGTAATATTTCTCTAAATCATCTTTCTTCTTCTAGTAGTAACTGCAGCTATGCCTAAAGCTATAAGTGCTAATCCGCTTAATAACAATAAGCTGCTTCCTGCTAAGCTACCAGTCTTAGGAAGAACTGTGGCTCCACTAGCATTACTTGTACTTGTAGATTTTTCAGCTATTATAAATTTACTAAAATGAGGTGTTTTAAAGGTTACCTTATTGCCACTAACTGTGGATTCCATAACTTCATATTTTTTAGTACTTTCATTATAATAAAATACTCCCAAGTTATTTTTATCTAATCCTTTAAGCTCATCATCACTTAAATTTATAGTTATTTCAGCAGACCCACTTGCAAAATTGTGAATTGAAGTGTTTGAGCTGTTATCTACTACTTGAAGCTCATATCCAAAAACCTTCTTTAATCCCTTTATGTTCTTTGTTATATCACCGTTACTTTCTACTTTTGTTCTTAAAACAATTTTAGAACCAGCTTTAAGTAATGTCTTTTCGATTGTATTAAAAGGTAGCTTAATGCTCTCATAGCTTCCTAAATTTATAGTAAGACTTCCGCTACCATCTCTAATAGAAGCTATATCACTTATAGTCAATTCAGTTATATTATTAGCTGCTTTATTATCCAAATTAATAACATTTTCGCCATTTTTATTATCAACAACTTTTACTTCCACTGGTAATACATTGTTTGAAACTGATCCCACAACTACTTTTTCACTGCTTGCTGAAGTATTTCCATTAGTAGAAATACTGTTATCTGTAGTATTAGTATTTCCATTGGTACTAGTATTTCCTTCAGTTCCTTTATCAATTATAGCTATGTCACTACCTGTTTTTGAACTATCTTCACTAGGCTTAGTACTGTTATCTCCTGGCTTAGTTACTTCAGTACTTGTGTTGTCTACAGGATTATTATTTACTCCTGGGCTTGTGTTACTGCCATTATCTTTAACTTCAGAAGTCTGTCCACTGATATTTATATCTAAGAAGGCTGTGACTGCTGAACCGTCCTTTGCAGTTGCTACGACTCTAACAACACCATCTTTAACAGCAGTTAACACTCCATTATCAGATATTGCTGCAAGCTCTGTAGCTTTGCCTTCAGAATCAGTTACAGACCATGCTACTGAGTTATCACTAGCGTAATCTGGTGTAACAGTAGTAGAAAATTCTAACTTTCCACCTTTTTCTGTTATATTAGTCTTATTATCCTTAGCTGTGATTTTTATATCTGTTACCTTAGTTTTAATAGCTTCGATTTGCTTACCCCAAATTTCTGTATTGTCTTGATTATATCCAGTATAAACCAAGGTTGGTCTCCAGTTTTCGAAGTCCCAAGCCGGTAGTACCTTCACAGTATCAACCCAATACTCTCCAGGTGCATTTACTGGATCATAATAATGAAGTTTAAGCACATTATCTCCAGAAAGCTCCCAGTAATTCTTGCTTGTTTCATCGTTTATCTTACCATCAGCATATAAAGTAATGTCATTAGATGTAAGTTTATTGTTGTTAAGTCTATTTTGAACTATTGTTTGCCACTTTCCTGCAATTAAACTTTTATCTACTTTTTGCTCTTTCTCTCCAGCATATCTTTCAGGAGATACCATTGGCTTACCATCTTCAGTCCAAACTATTTTCCTTACTTGTAAATATGCCCAGTTCTTATCAGCTCCACCTCTTGCATGGTGTACTAGATAAAAATCTCCATTATCATTAAGAACTGAGTTATGACCAGGAGCAATCCAACCTGGATCATTGCCAAAGGCATAGCTGCCTATAAACTTTGTTCCTATATCATATAGATTAGGTGAAGTAGTATCTAAAAGTGATCTTCCATTAAAATCAGTATATGGTCCATCGATACTATCAGACCAACCTACTCTTACATTGTAGTCAGTTGCAAGATCGTCATAGGACATAAAAAGATAATACTTTTTAAATTGAGGATTATAAATTACATAAGGTGCTTCCATATTCTTTCTATTGCCAGTAGCACCTATTTGTTTGCCTTGTCCCGGTGTTACAAGTTTTCCAGTAGCTTTATCTATTTTAGATACAAATATACCTCCGAAATAAGAACCGTATACAAGGTGTAAATCACCATTGGCATCGGTAACTATATTAGGGTCTAAGGCATTATCTTTACTTACACCGCTTTTAGTCTTGTATACTTCTCCTTGATCTGTCCATGGCCCTTCTATTGACTTACTTGTAGCAAGGCCTATAAAGGAATTATTGCTACCAAATTCTGAAACTGTATAGTATAGATAATATGTATCATTTACTTTAGTTACATCTGGTGCCCACATGTTGTCTGCTTTAGGTGCCCAAGCTTTAGCTGCTGCAGGTATGTCGCTAAATACTCTTCCAACCCATTGCCAAGTAATTAAATCTTTAGATTTTCTTACCTGAAGTCCAACACCAGTAGGACCTCCAACTTTATAATCTGTTGAAAATACATAATACCAATCTCCGTCCTTATAGATTGATGGATCATGAGTATTATTTGCTCCCCAAGCTGATTCATTATTTATGTTCTCTACATCGTACATAAGTTGTTCAGCTGGTGCGCTTGGGCATATCTCTGCTAACTTTTTATTTTCTACATCATCTTGGTTTGTAATATTTATATTAAACTTAGCCGTGATTTCATTATTATCTTTGGATGTAGCTGTAACAATTATATTTCCGTTCTTTCTTGCTCTAACTACTCCGTTTTCATCAACAGTTGCAATATTAGTTGCTTTTCCATTGGAATCTGTCAATGACCAAGTAACATTTTTATCTGTAGCATTCTCTGGTAAAATACTAGGAAGCACTTGTAAAGTTCCACCTTTTGTATTTATTGAACTCTTTCCATCTTGCCCATTTAGAGTTAAACCGTTTACCTTTTGCATAACCGTAACTTTTAAGGTTCCATAGACTTTAGCATCACTATCTAATGTAGCTATTACATTTACAGTTCCGGTTTTCTTACTCTTAAGTAAACCATTAGAATCAATCTCTGCTATATCAGTATCTTTGCCATCCAAACCTTTGACTGACCAGTTAACTTTTTCATCTGTTGGTCTTACTAATGCTGATATCTGTAAAGTATCTCCTATGGTTCTTATCTTATTTTCTGAGTTGCTGCTGCTTAGTTCTATTGTCTTATCTACTACAGCATTGCTAAGACTAGCTACTTCTTCTTTTGATAATGCTCTATTATATATTCTGAATTCATCTAGCTTTGCATGTAAGTAAGGATCTGCAAACTTAGATTTACCTATATAACTTTCAACGGCATTTTTCAAATCACTAGGTTTATTTGTAACATCATTCTTTCTAGATACTTCAGTTCCATTTTCATAATATATTAGTGTATTATTTGATAGAGTAACTGCTATGTTAATCCACTGATCATTAACTTGCTGACCAACTTGTCCCAAATCTTGAGGACTAGAATTTGCATTTAAACCTATATGTCTATTTTTACTTAAGAAAAAGAAGTTATTTGTATCTTTTCCTAAGTCAAAAACTCTTTCCCAATCTGATGAGTTACTGCTATACTTTATCCATGTAGTTATAGTAATTTCATTTAGATCATCTAAGAAATTACTTGGAAGTTTCACATAGCCTTTTCCATCTAAGCTCAAGCCTTTGCCAAACTTTCCATCATCAGCAATATTGGCTGAACCGACTAGCGTTCCTACGTTGTTGTTTCCAGAAACATCAGAAATCACATTATTTTTGCTTCCTTCAAAGGTATAGTAAAGCTTAAGTCCATTCTTTAAATTATCTTCCGAACTTATGTTACTGTTTACAGCAGTGTCTTCATTGGTAGCAGCCTTTACTAAAACCGTACCAGAAAAAGTATTTAAAACTACAACTAATGAAGTAATACAACTTAATACTTTTCTAAACAAATCTCTTTCCCCCTATAGTAGTTAATCAACTGTATTTTTTTGACCTCTTCCTTTTCACAAAAGAACTAAATACCACCACCTTATGGTTAATTGTTAGAAACCAGTGAAAATCTTTTATCTCTATAAATTGGATAATTACATACAAACCAATTTTAAAATTATTTATACTAATAAAAGATAACCACTAAATCAATACTTGAAAAATAATAAGAATTACTACTATAGCTAAGCTGCGATTATAACGTTTACATGTTATTCATAAGATTATGTTTATCTTTATTTAAACCATTTCACTTGTTTCTAAACAAAATTATATTAAAGTTATTTCTATAAGTCAATTTATTATTTAGAATCATTTCAATTATTTCAAAAAACCATATAACAATCGCAACCACATAATCAAATTTCTCACATTTTATACATTAATTTTTTGATTTAAATAGCAAAAACTTTATACTGTTCTAAAATATAAGACAAAGGAGCCCTTAAGTCTGCCTTATTGTCTTCAGCATTATTAAGAGCTCCTTACTTTTATTTAGTTTTATTATTTTGTATGCACAGTTCTTCTTCTCTTAGTAAATATAGTAGCCGCACCTAAGATTATTAATAAAAGCCCTGAAAATAATAGTAAGTTACTTCCTATTAAACTTCCTGTCTTAGGAATAGTTGTAGCGCTATTAGTAGTTGTTGCAGTATCTTTATCTTTCTCAGCTATAATGAATTTACTAAAATGTGGAGTCTTAAAGGTTACCTTATTGCCAGAAACTACTGTATCCATAACTTCAAATTTGTTTGTACTTTCGCTATAGTAGAATACTGAAATATTATTTTTGTCCAATCCTTTTAATTCATCATCACTTAGATTTATACTTATTTCAGCAACTCCATTTGCAAAGCTATGGACAAAAGTGCTAGTTCCATTATTTATAACCTCTATTTCATAGCCAAATATCTTTTTAACACCTTTGATATTCTTTACCAAATCGCTAGCTGAGTCTATATAAGTTCTTATAATAACTTTAGCACCATCTTTTAGTAAAGCTTTATCTATTAAGCTGAATGGTAACTTTATGCTTTCATAACTGCCTAAATTAATAGTAAAGCTTCCAGTGCCATCTCTCAAAGAACTTATATCCGCAATAGTTATTTCTGTCTCGTTTTCTATAGCTTTAGAATCTAAACTTATAACATTTTCCCCATTCTTGTTGTCAATAGCTTTAATTCCTACAGGTAATACTCCCTTTGAAACAGCTCCTATAACTATCTTGTCACCGCCATTATTACTGTTATTGTCATTGCCTGTTGCACTTCCATTATTGCCAGAGCCATTATTGTTATTGCCTGAATTGTTATCTCCGCTAGGATTTGTGTTATTGCCTCCAGGATTATTGTTTCCTCCTGGATTAGTTCCACTTCCATTGTCACTTCCACTGTTTGACTGTCCGCTAATCTTAATATCGATGGTTCCAGTAACTCCTGATCCATCATTTGCTACAGCTGCTACTCTTACATAACCGTCTTTTACAGCGGTTAACACACCATCTTCAGAGATAGTTGCAATATCAGTGTCATTCCCATTAATATCTGTAACCTTCCAAGATACTGTAGAGTCAGTTGCATAATCAGGAACTACAACAGCAGTAAATTCTAGTTTTCCACCCTTATCTGTAATTTCTGTTTTATTAGTTTTTGAAGTTACTTTTATATCAGTAAGCTTTGTATCAATAGCTTCTAACTGTTTACCCCATATCTCAGTGTTGTCTTGATTATACCCAGTATAAACCAAAGTAGGTCTCCAGTTTTCAAAATCCCAAGAAGGAAGTACCTTTACAGTATCAATCCAATAATCTCCTGGAGCTTTTCCCTGATCATAGTAATGAAGCTTTAATATATTATCCCCAGTTAATTCCCAATAGTTTTTACCATTTTCATCATTGATTTTTCCATCTGGGTACAAGGTTACATCCTTAGAAGTAAGCTTATTATTATTTAGCCTATCCATAACTATGGCTTGATATTTGCCAGCTATCAAACTCTTGTCTATCTTTTGCTCTTTTTCTCCTGCATATCTTTCTGGTGAAACCGCTGGTTTTCCATCCTCTGTCCATGCAATTTTTCTCACTTGTAAGTAAGCCCAATTCTTATCTACTCCGCCTCTTGCATGACTAACAAAGTAGAAATTACCATTATCATTTAGTACTGAATTATGCCCTGGAGCTATCCATCCTGGATCATTTCCAAAAGCATAACTTCCAATAACTTTTGTGCCTATATTATACAAGGAATTTGTGTCTGTAGGAGTATCCATAAGTGATTTACCATTAAAATCTGTATATGGCCCATCAATCTTATCTGACCAAGCTACTCTTACATTATAGTCACTTGCCAAATCATCATAAGACATAAACAGGTAATACTTTTTAAACTGAGGATTATAAATAACATATGGAGCTTCCATGTTCTTTCTCTTACCTGTTGCAGCTATCTGTTTACCTTGACCTGTAGTCTTAAGCTTTCCAGTAGTTTTATCAACCTGAGAAATGTATATTCCTCCAAAGTAAGATCCATACACTAGCCATAAATCTCCATTTGCATCCTTAGTTATATTTGGATCTAAAGCATTGTCAGTATTAACTCCGCTCTTTGTTTTATATACCTCTCCTTGATCAGTCCATGGGCCTTCAATTGACTTGCTTGTAGCTACTCCAATAAAGGAATTATTAGTACCAAATTCCGATACTGTATAGTATAAATAATAAGTGTCCCCAACCTTAGTTACATCTGGTGCCCACATATTGGTAGCTTTAGGTGCCCAAGCCTTTGCAGAGGCAGGTATATCATTAAATGCTCTTCCTACCCATTGCCAAGTAATCAAGTCCTTTGACTTTCTTACTTGAAGTCCTACACCTGTAGCTCCTCCTACCTTATAATCAGTGGAAAATACATAGTACCAGTCACCATCTTTATAAATAGATGGATCATGAGTATTATTAGCTCCCCAAGCTGATTCATTATTTAAATTATCAACATCGTATAAAAGCTGTTCAGCAGGAGCTTTAGGACAAATTTCTGCTAATTTTTTATTATCAACTTCATCTTGATTAGTTATATTTACTATAAGTTTTCCTACTGCTCCAAAGCTATCTTTTGCTGTAGCTAATACTATTACAGTACCATTCTTTCTTGCTTTTAATAGACCGTTATCATCAATTGTTGCAACATTTGTGGCTTTGCCCTTATCGTCTGTTAAAGACCAACTTACAGCTTTGTCTGTTGCATTGTCAGGTAAAGCAGCAGCTTTTATTTGTAAGGTTCCACCTTTTGCATTTATGGAACTCTTACCATCAGCTCCACTCAAGGTAAGCGAGTCTACTTTTTGAACTATAGTAACTTTAGTTATTCCATAAACTGTTGGATCATTTTTTAAAGCAGCAATTACATTAACACTTCCAGCTTTTTTACTTGTTAAAAGTCCATTGCTATCTATTGAAGCTAGGTCAGTATCTTTTCCGTCTATTCCTTGTACAGACCAAGTAACAGCTTCATCTGTAGGTCTTACCACTGCAGACATCTGCAAAGTACCGCCTATTTGATTTATCTTGTTATCTGGGCTACTACTAGTTACTTCAACGGTTCTTTGAGGTACTAGCTTACTTAATAAAGATATTTCATCACTTGATAATGCTCTATTATAAACTCTAAATTCATCTACATTTCCGTGCAATAAAGGATCGCTAAATTTAGATTTACCTATATAGTTTGCAAGTGAACTCTTGAGATCACTAGGTTTATTTTTTACGTTAGCTTGTCTAGCTATTTCCACACCATTTTCATAATATATTAAAGTATTATTGGCCAAGGTAACTGCCACATGAATCCACTTGTCATTCACCTGTGCTCCTGCTGGTTGCAGATCTTGAGGACTTGAATTCACATTAATACCAATATGCTTATTCTTGCTTAAGAAGAAGAAGTTATTAGTATCCTTTCCAAAGTCAAAGAGTCTTTCCCAATCTGCTGAAGTAGCACTATATTTAACCCAAGATGAAACTGTAATATCATTTAAGTCATCAAGAAGATTATTTGGAAACTTCACATCTCCATTACCATCAAGACTTAAACCTTTTCCAAACTTGCTTTCATCTGAAAGCTTCGCTGAACCTTCCAAAGTTCCAGCATTGTTATTTCCTGAAAGATCTGTAACTACATTATCTTTACTGCCGTCAAAAGTATAATATAGCTTCAAACCATTCTTTAAAGTATCCTCTGAAGCTGCTTGGTCTACCTTTATTCTTATCACTGCAACAGAATTAGGTCTTGCATTATAATTAAAGCTTTTTGAGATTCCTGTTAATTTATTTTTAACTGAAGCTACCTTAGTTTTATCTAAAAAAGAGTTTTCATCTAATTGGCTACCTGAAGTTATATACTCTTCAGAAGCTTCAGAAGCTACTTTATCTACACCATTTAGATTTATTTTAACTTCTTTAGGGTTTGTAGTTGTGTTAACTACTTTTAATATAACTTCATTTGTATTTTTGTCATAGCTTGAAGAAGTGTACACGTCTTTTTCCTGTTGTTGCTGGCTATAGCTATTAGTCAACACTCCATCAATATAGCAATCTATCTTACTACCATTTACAACAATCTTAATATCATATTCCTTGCCAGTTACAACATTACCTGAATGGCTGGAATCTGCTTCACTTACCACTGACTTAGTACCATTAGTAGCCTTTTCAATAACTGTTCTTGTATTGTTCCAACCTCCTACATTTAACCAATAGAAATTGTTTGTATCCTTTGCACCTACACCTATTAGGAAACCTTCGTTCCCACTAGTCTTCTTTGCCTTTAGCGATAAGGTATAGTTGTTCCATTGGTCATTATTTATATATGTTCTAGCATCTTCAAGCATATCAGTTAAAACTAACTTACCATCTTTTACTGTCCAGTTGCCTTTATTCTTTTGCCATTCTGGCTTCGAAGTACTAAAATCATCGGAGAATATTGTGCTATTATCTTTATTGCTTGTAACTGAAACGTTATCATATTCTACTCCTGTATTCCAAGAGCCAAGAATAATTCCACCAGCTATATCTGATCCTAGCTTACTATATCTATCCATGGATGATTGTAATAGCTGTGTACCGAGATTATTACTGAATAACTTCTGTACATAGTAATCAGGAGTTCCATAAGCTTCAGTTCCATTGAACCATATCATGTTTGGACTCCATTGATAATCATCATATTTACCAAATAATGGTGCATAAGATGCCATCTTTACTACATCAGAATTCTTTTCAAGTCCTGTTAAGTATGCTGCTTCTGACAAAGCTGATCTTAAATTGTTGCTTTTAGAAGCATACTCACCAACGAATACTTTTGCTCCATTTCTGTCATAACTGTCATATCTATGAGTATTCTCTAAGAACCATTGTGGATCCATGTAATAATGCTCATCAACTATACCGTCGTTAACTTTTTGCTTTACCCAGTTCCAAGCATTATTAAAATCACTTCCACTAGGTGATGGCCCAGAGGTTGTAATTAATGTTATATTTGGATATTTAGCTTTTATTGCTGCTTGGAAAGCTTCAAATCTCTTATAATACTCTGTTCCCCATTGCTCATTTCCTACAGCTAAATACTTTAGATTAAATGGCTTAGGATGTCCACTAGCTGCTCTCTTAGCCCCCCAAGTGGTTGATGTATCACCATTTGCATACTCTATTAGATCAAGGGCATCTTGAATGTATTTATTTAGCTCATCTCCCAATGGAACTCTATAAGTGGTGTTATTAGCATCTCCTCTTGCTTGGCAAGTCATTCCAACGTTTACAACAGGTAAAGGAGCTGCTCCTAAATCTTCACAAAGCTGAAAATATTCATAGAAACCTAATCCATAGGATTGATAATAACCCCAAAGATCTCTGTTAACCTTTCTCTCTTCAATGTTGCCTATTGTATCCTTCCAGTTGTACATATTTTCTTTGGAATCGCCTTCCACTATACAACCACCAGGGAAACGCAAGAACTTTGGTTTTATATCTGCAAGCATTTGTACTAAGTCTTTTCTTAAACCATACTTTCTACCCTTCCAAGTATCCTCTGGGAATAAAGATATCATATCAAGATCAATTATTCCCTTATCTTTCTTATAAACAACTAACTTAGCTTTTGCGCTATCGGCTTTAGCTGTCAAGGTTTTTTCATATTTTGTCCACTTATCTGAAAAACCGTTAATAGTTATGGTATCAGATATTGCTGTTCCATCATCTGTTTCAAGCTGAACCTTCAAATCTCCTGAGGATTTATCAATGTCCTTAGCCCACACTGAAAAATCATATTTACTATCTTTCTTTACAGTAACTCCCTTATATCCGTCATTTACTGCTCTGTAACCGTCCCCTGCTGATGTAGAGCTAAATTCTATATAATGCTTATTATTTGCATTTAGTGGATTGTCGCTTTTTACTGTAGCAGTTCCATCGCTTGTACCTTTTTTCTCAAAGGCCCATGATTCAAGTGAATTACTAAACTCAAAGGAGTTATTTTCTACTAATTCAGCATATAATCCACCATCTGCACCATGGTTTATATCTTCAAAGAAAAGCCCAATCAAATCATTGCTTATATCAAATTTTGATTTATTAGCATCTACATTTAAAGAGTAATTAGACATGTTCTTCGGCAATATAGTTACATTGAATACTTTGTTATCACTTACACTACCCTTAGTTAAAGTAGCTGTAAGCGTTACTTGAGCTGTTTTATCTCCATCAGTGCGAGTAACTATTCCTTTTGAGCTTAATAACTTTTCATTGCTGGAACTCCAGTTTATAGTCACTCCGTTAGCTGCTGAAGTAGGTAAGTTTAAATTACTAGTAATTTCACTTAAATCTCCTAAATCTAAGTTACTCTTAGCATTTTCAACAACTTCTTTATCAGTGACACTTGTCATCATCAAGCTATATACTTCATCTTTAGATAAGGCACGATTATATATTCTAAATTCATCTATCTTTCCGGTAAGATTAGGATCAGCACTAAATTTAGACTTTCCAATATAATTTTCTGTAGCTCCTAAAAGATCACTAGGCTTATTCTTAACACCTTCAGCTCTTGCAAACTCTACTCCATCTTCATAATATATCATTTTACCATCTGCTAGAGTAACGGAGATATTTACCCACTTATTGTCTGGAATAAGATCCTTTGAACCTGGACCTTCTACACTTCCTTTTACAGCAAGATTACAAACTCTATTTTTGCTTAAGAAAAAGTAATTTTTTGTATCCATACCAAAATCAAATATTCTTTGCCAATTTGCGTTATCAGAACTATTAAAGTTAACCCAAGTAGATATGGTTATATCATTTAATTTATCTAAAATTCCATCAGGCAGCTTCACATATCCCTTACCATCTAAACTAAGTGTGTTGCTTACCTTTCCACCCTCTGTAATTTTAGCAGTTCCTCCAAAAGTCCCATCATTGTTGTTTCCAGAAACATCTTTTACCTTATCAGTTGTTTTTTCATTGAAATCATAGTTGAGCACGAGACCTTTTTGCAAATCATCAGTGGTAGCCTTATCTGTTGTAGTAGCCTTAACAACCACTGCACCAGATAAAGTGTTTAATGCTACCACTAAAGAAGTAAAGCAACTTAATACCCTTTTAAACAAAGCTCTTTCCCCCTATAGTAATTATTTTACAAAAACTTAAACTAATATAATATCAGCCTCTTCTAGCAAAAAGTATATACCACCTTCTTCTATGTTAATTAGAAACCAGTGAAAAGCAATTATAGAAATATACTTCTGTGACTTCTCATTTTTCTGGATTCTTGCTAAGAAAATATAGTTACTACTACGCTACAGTTATTAACTATATTATAAATAAATTTACGGTAAGAATAATTACTGCGTTTCAACTATTAAAACAAACGTTTACAAAATATAAGAATTGTTCTATTCATTATTATATAAATTATTTCACTTGTTTCTAAAGAAAATTATATTAAAACTGTAAATATAAGTCAATTTATATTTTATAGAATTGTAAATAATTTAATCTTTTTTTATAACAAATAATAACATGTTAGTCATAATTTTATGACAATATATTATTATATTGTCATAAATAAGATTTTATTATAAGTTACTGTAAAGATATGGTTTATTTATCCGATAATAATAATAAAATACATCTTGGGAGGATTTAACATGAATCAAAACTTTACCAAAATAGCAAATAAATACTTACTTAGCTTGTGTAGTGTTATAGTAATACTTACTACACTAACTTCTTTTGCCGCTAAAGGTGTAAATATAATTATTCCTTCTGTAATTGGACTTACATGGATAGCGCTTATTTACTCATTTATCCAGTATAAGAAAAATCCTTACGTTGGACATATTAAATATGTACTTGCATTTTTCGCAATGCTTGCTCACTTTTTGACCACTGTGAACTCAAATGAAGTAGTTTCATTTGCTTTTGCATTTTGTCTAGTAGCTTTATTCAGCTTGTTTGGAGAAGTTAAATTAGTTTTATTTACAATCGCAGTAGTTTTAGCAGCCAATATTACAAATGTTGTTACCGGTAAGTTAACTGGAAACTCATTATTAGTGGTATTTGTTTCTATAATACTTACAGCCTTTGCTCAAGTTGGAAATGCAGCTATAATTAAAGCTTCTAACAAAAATACCAATGATTATATTAAAAAACTTAAAGAAGATGAAGAAAAGAAAAATGAAATTATCAAATCCTTATTAGATACGGTTAAAGAACTTGCTTCTTCTTCCTCAACTTTAAACACCTTAACAAACGATGCAAGCCAATCAATAGGACAAGTCTCTGTGGTTGTTGAAGAACTTGCTATAAGTGCTTCTGAACAAGCAAAAAACACTGAAAATGGTTCTTCTGAAGCTATGAAGTTATCAGAAGGCTTAGATAACATCGTTGGTGCTACTAATGAATTAGAATTAGGCGCTAAGGAAACAGAGAAACTTAAAGATACTGGCTTAAACACATTGTCAGAACTTATGAAAACTACTGAAGACACCAATAAAGCTATAAGTACTTTGCAAGAAGTAATAAAAACAACTAGCACAAGTGCAGAAGAAATCAATGCAGCTAGTACCATGATTGTTTCTATAGCTGAACAAACTAACTTATTAGCCTTAAATGCTGCTATTGAAGCAGCTAGAGCTGGTGAATCAGGTAAAGGTTTTGCAGTCGTAGCCGATGAGATCAGAAAGCTTGCTGAACAATCATCTTCTTCCACAAAGAAGATAAATTCCATTATAGAAGTACTTCATGAAAATATGAATACTGCCTTTTCTACAATGGAATTAACTAAAACAACTATCGATGCACAAACTAGTTCTATTATGACTACTCAAAATATATTCGCAACCTTAGCTAATTCAATTGAAGTAACTAAAAATAAAGTTGAAGAACTAAACTTTAGTGGAAAGAAAATGAATGATGAGAAGAATAAAATACTAGCAATCCTTGACTCTCTTTCAGAAGCTGCGCAAGAAAATGCTGCTAGTACAGAGCAAGCCTCTGCATCCTCTGAACAACAACTGGAAGCCATTAGTGAGATTTCAATAATTAGTTCTAAATTAAGTGAATTAACTATTGAGTTAAACAATATCATAGAAAAATTAAATTAATTAATGTGTTTTACAACTTTTGATACATAGTAAAAAGCCATGGACATATGAGTATTCTCTTATATCCATGGCTTTAATTATATCCATATACCAAATTCAACGTAAAATATATGCCCCAATAAAGGCACCATAAATAATTAAAATTAGTTCTAATACTATTTAAAATTATAGAACTGGAATATCTATTTCTCTCAACAAATATATCACTTCAAGCATACCAAAATAATTACTTTTTAAACATATCCCTTAGATCAGGCTGTTCCTTAAAAAACTTACACTTCACTAAATAGCAGGTATCATATTTTTTAATTTCTTCTATATTCTTCTCAGGATCATTAAAGAAATCTTGACTAAGCGAACTACCTTGATTTGACAAGCTGATATAACAAATACTTCCTAGAACTATTTCATTGTTCTCAATCTTTATTTGATTAAAGCTATTATCAGTTTTTATCCAAGAAAACTTACTTAAGTCTATATCTTTATCACCACCTAACTTACCTGTAGAGGAAGACTTACCATCAGAAACGCTAAAAATAAAGTGCTCTATATTCTTATAATCATTTTCAACTTGAACACTAATTATTCCTTTTGAGTCTGCGTCTAAACTAGTAGATTGGCCTAAAAAGCTATGAACTTTTTTTCCTAACTGATACTTGTCTATCCAAACTACCATATATCTAAAATCTTTTCCTACATTATAATCAAAAACAAAATAACTATTACTAACCGCATTGAGAAACATTTTTTCTCTATCCGTCAATTTTGAAAATTTAATAGTATTAGAATTTTCTTCTTTTTTAGCAGAATCTTTAGTGCCTACACTCTTATCTTTTCTAGTGGAACTTTTGTCACCAGAACATCCCGTAAAGACTAAGGATACTAGCATAAATAATATAACTAAAACCTTTTTCATATATTTCTCCATTTCTGAATTTATATTCTAGGTATTTTTATCGTTATAAAGGTTAAATTAATATCGTAAGAAGCATAGTGATGTGGCTAAAATAATTATTGTAGAGCATTTTCAAAACTATCGATGCTGATTGATATAAGATGAAGATATTAATTTACGATAATTTTTTAATCCATTCAACGCTTACAACTATTAATTAGTTATAAGCAATTCAAATGTATTGATTTAATCAAGAATTTGAATAAGATTTTATATGGTTAGGAAAAGCTTTATTATGGTCATTGTTTGATTATAATGAGGTTCCAACTTATCATATAAGGTCGAGATAAGATTTTATATAGTGTTGTAGTGGTTATATATAGCCGAAAGGTTGTATATAGTTATGTAAATATTATATAAGGTTGAGTGAACCATTAATATTGGTAGTGATGTGCTTATTTATAGTCGAAAGATTATACTTAGGTGATAAATTATCTATATTGGTGCTAACATCATCACTATGTTTCTTTCATATGATTTTGAATTCTCTTCTCTCGTTATAATTCAATAATATCTAAGTTATTAAATTATAATTATATCTATAAAAATAGTCATAATTATTGTTCTTAATCATCTTTCTTATCATAAGTTTTTCTCTAATACTTTATACTATTCATTATAAAAATTTATAAACATTAAGTTATTAATTTCTAATAAAAACCAGTATTGTATGTAATTATATACCAATATATATATTTTTTAAATCTTTATTTTAGCCTCAGTTAAAGTACCCTGTTCACATTAAGTGGTTAGTGATCCGATGCTTTAATGTGCAAAGAATTATTATGATTTTATTAAGGGTAAATCATTTTCCTAAATTATTATATTATTATATTGTTATTCAATTATTGCTATATTAATATATAAGCATATAGTATTATGATAAGCTAGGAGGAGCAATATGAACTATGATTTTGATAAATTAATAGATAGAAGAAACACCAATAGCATAAAGTGGGAATTTATGCATGAGTTTGATAAATCTGTTTCTGATGATACAATTCCTTTATGGGTGGCTGACATGGATTTTCCCTGTGCACCTGAAATCATAAAAGCTTTACATCAAAGAGTTGATAAACTGATATTTGGATACAGTTCCAACGACACTGATAGATACTATAAGGCCATATCTTCTTGGTACAACCGCAGGTTTAACTGGAACATAGAAAGACAAGATATTTTCTACAGTCCCGGAGTAGTACCTGCCATAGGCTATCTCATAGAAATATTAACTAAGCCCACTGAAGGAGTAATCATACAAAATCCAGTATATCATCCTTTCGCCATATCTATTAGATCCAATAATAGAGTTGTAGTTAACAACTCACTAATAAATAATAACGGATACTACGAAATTGATTTTGACGATTTAGAAAAAAAGGCCAAAGACCCTAACAATAAACTCTTGATATTATGCAGTCCTCACAACCCTGTAGGCCGAGTATGGAAGAAAGAAGAACTACTAAAAGTCGGTAAAATATGCTCCGACAATAATGTAATTATTATTTCTGACGAGATTCACAGTGACTTAATAAGAAAAAATATAAAACATACACCCCTGGAAGTAGCTTTTCCTGAATATAAGACTGGTATTATAACTGCTACTGCACCTAGCAAAACCTTTAACCTTGCAGGAATGCAACTTGCAAATATAATAATTCATGATAAAGAAATACAGGATAAGTGGAAAAAGTACGTCAATGAAAAATTAAATATAAGTCTTCCCACAACCTTTGCTATAACTGCCACTGAAGCAGCTTATCTAGAATCAGAGCCATGGCTTGAGGGATTGCTTAATTATTTAGATGAAAATATTAACTTCTTAGAAGCTTTCTTAAAAAATAATCTTCCAAAAACTAAGTTCGTAAAACCAGAAGGTACCTATTTAACTTGGATAGATTTTAGTGCTTATGGATATTCAAATGAGGAATTTAATAAACTAATGATTGAGAAAGCAAAGGTTCTTTTAGAATCTGGAACTATCTTCGGCGAAGAAGGTAAAGGATATTTTAGAGTAAACATTGCATGCCCTCGTGCACTTCTAGAAGAAGCCTTTAATCGTATAGCTAAGGCACTAAATTCATAAACTATTTTAGTTAAGGTTCTTACAGTAAAAAAGCTTGGACAGTTAAGTTCTAGTAACTTAATATCCAAGCTTTAAATCATAACAATTCTTCTATTTTATCACTTGTTAAAGGCCTAGATAACAGATATCCTTGTATCTTGTCGCAATTATGCCTTTTTAGATATTCTAATTGTTCTTTCCTTTCAACACCTTCAGCTACTACATCTAGATTTAACTTATGAGCCATTGAAATTATGTCTTCAATTATTAGCTGTCTGTCTTCCATATTACATATATCATCCACAAAGCTTTTATCTATTTTCACAGTATCCAAAGGAAGTTTTATTATATATGATAAAGATGAATAACCTGTGCCGAAATCATCTAAAGATATTCCTATCCCAATTTCTTTAAGCTTTTTTAAAATGCTAATATTATTGTCAAAGGATTTTATTACAGTGCCTTCAGTTATCTCAAGCTTTAAATATCTTGGATCCAACTTAGTTTCTTCTAATACCTTCTTAACTCTTTCAACAAATAAAGGGGTTTGAAATTGGTGTTCTGCCACATTGACAGCAACAGGAATCTTTTTCAACCCTTTTTCTTGCCAAGCTTTATTTTGCTTAGAAGCCTCCATAAGTACCCAGTCACCAATTTCCTTAATTAGCCCTGTCTTTTCAGCTAAAGGTATAAATTCACCAGGAGGAATAATTCCTTTTATAGGATGGTTCCATCTTATTAATGCCTCTACTCCATTTATTTCACCAGTAGCTACATCAAAATAAGGTTGATAATTTAAATAAAACTCCTTTTGTTCCATAGCTTTTCTTATGCTTTTCTCAAAGTCGCTTTCCAATTCAACTTTTTTAGACATTTCCTCACTATAGATTTTAAGCCTACCCTTTCCTTCTTCTTTAGCATTGTACATAGCTATATCTGCTTTTTTAAGTATATCTATGGAATCAACTCCATGGTCAGGAATTATTGCCACACCAATACTGGCTGCGACGTAGAAAGGATGATTATTGATAAGTATAGGTTTATCAAAGATTTTAACAATTTTTTGTGCGGTTTCTTCTAATTGATCTACATCATCAAGTTTATGCTGTACTATTATAAATTCATCTCCGCCAAATCTAGAAACAGTATATTCATCTCCCAATAAGGTAACAAGCTCATTACTAGCACATTTTAAAACCAAATCTCCATAGTCATGTCCTAGAGTATCATTTATATTCTTAAAATTATCTAGGTCTAAAAAATAAACTGCTGCTTTTCCGCCTTTTTTTACTATATTAGTCATTAACGAGTCCAGTTTATCGTTTAAGAAAGTTCTATTAGGCAGATTAGTTAAGTCATCATAGTACGCCATTCTATATATTTTAGACTGATAGTTTTTCTTTTCAGTTATATCTGAAATTGATCCAGCCATTCTAATAATAACTCCAGACTCATCTTTAAAAATACGACCTTTACATTGAACCCATAAAAAATCACTTTTACTCATATTCAATCTAAAAATAGCTTCATACTGGTTAGTTACTCCCATAAAATAATCTTCCAATCCTTTTAAAACTATCTGTCTATCTTCAGGATATACTGCATTTTTAAAGAAATCGAAATAATTATTTATTACTTCTTCTCTAACTCCTAACATCTCTCTCCAGGACTTAGACAGATACCCTATATCATTTATTATATCCCAGTCCCAAACACCATCATTTGAAGCTTCCAATACTAGTCTATATCTTTCTTCACTTTCTCTAAGGGCTTTTTCACTCTTATATAACTCTTCATACTGCTTTTCTAGATTTGTTTTCGTATCACTCAATTCCTTATTTACAGCAGCTAACTCTATATAATTTTTCAATAAATTCTTTTTAAGTTTATCAATATAGAACTTTGACAAAATAAGAATGGATGTTACAATCGCAAAAAGTATTGCTACTAATGAAATAACATTCTTATGTTGGTTTTCTATATATTCTTCTGAGTTTTCATAAAAATACTGTTTGTATAATTCCTCAAAGGCACCTGAAGCTTTAAGCTCATCGATCCTCTTATTCATATAATCTACAAGTTCAGGTCTGCTCTTACTTACTGCAAAAGCTTGATCTACGGGATATAAATGAGTAAATTGTGGTATTATAACTCCTTTTAGGTTATCTCGTAGTAATAAAGAATCCATTAAGTTCTGGTTTTCAAATATTACATCTAATTTTCCATCTTCTAAATCTTTTACAGCATCCTCTACATTCTCATAACTTATGTAACTATTGATTCCTAACTCCTGACTCAATATATCTTCACTATAGTAGTTCCTACCAACACCAATCTTGTATTTGCCAAGCTGATTTAAATCAACCTTATCAGAACTATTTCTTGTGTAAACAGCAATATAAGCTTTAAAAAGTGGTTTTGTAAACAAAACTTCTGTTTTTCTGCTGTCAACTACTCCAACTATACCACCTACATCAATCTGACTATTTACTAACTTCTTATAAACTTTATCCCAAGAATCTGATGAAAAGTTTATATTATACTCTCGCCTGTTAAACATCAAATTTGTAATATCCTGATCGAAACCATACACGCTATTAGCATTTGTAAAAATGTATGGAGGATAGTTTTTATCTACTTCATAATCAATTTTTGTAATTGCTTCAACTTTATAGCCTGTAAAACAAATAATACAAATAATAAGTATAAAAAATGAAGATACCCTTTTCATATTCATTTATGATCTCCTAAAATTACTGCTCGTCTATATAGTATCTTCAATATTACTATACTTAGAATCTTCTGATACCATATGGTTATGAAGCCATGAATATATAAAGTGAAATGCTTTTTCCCAATATAACTTTTCATAGTCTTCTTCATTATCAAATTCTTCTGCCTTAAGATAACATAGCCTTTTTATAAATATATTGTGGTGGTCTCTATGGCCTTTAAACTCAGCATACTCCACCTCAGACATATAATCCTCTTCAATAGCAAAATTAAACTTTATAAAATCTAATAACTCATTAAAAATATCCCTATTATTTTTTTCATTATTTGTAGTTTCATATGCCAGTTCAAATAACCTTTTATGATGATCGTCTATAAAACTTATTCCAGTCTCATAACACTGCTTCCACTCAAACACAAAATCTCCTCCTTAGTAAATATAATACAATTAAAACCTGTTATATTATTCGCCTATAAAATTGTCGCAATTTGATGTTTTTTGTAATATATATTTATCGAACACATTTGTATTAACTTAATTACTTTGGATTTTTATTTACTAATTACTAAAAAAGTTTCTGAAGTGATCTTTCTTCAGTGACTTTCTTTGAATATCTACAACAACAAAAATACACCATGCATATAAGACTATGTCTTATATGCATGGTGTATTTAATCAATCTTATATTTTCAAATACCTCTCGTAAAAGAAAAATAAGCTTTAAAATAGGTTACTTTTTAAGGTGATACATCTTTATAATGTAAATCTATAACCTACACCCCATATAGTTTCTATATACTCTGGATTAGACGGATCAAACTCTATCTTCTCTCTCAGTCTTCTTACATGAACGGTAACAGTTGCTATTCCGCCCACTGGATCTAAGCCCCATATCCTCTCATACAATTCTTCCTTTGAGAAAACTCTATTAGGATTGTTTAATAAAAGTATCAAAAGTTCATATTCCTTTGAAGTAAATTCAATTTCTTTTCCATTTACATAAACTTTTCTAGCGGTTTTATCTATTGATATACCTCTAACTTCTATTATTTCTTTATTAGAGCTGTTACTGCCACTCTTTAACCTTTCGTATCTAGAAATATGTGCTTTAACTCTTGCAACCATTTCATTGGGGCTAAATGGCTTAGTCATATAATCATCAGCACCAAGACCTAGGCCTCTCATCTTATCAACGTCTTCTTTTTTAGCAGAAACAATTATTATAGGTATTTCCTTAGAAGCACGAATTCTTTTGCATATCTCGAAGCCACCTATACCTGGAAGCATTAGATCTAAAATTATTAAATTATATTCTTCATTTAGAGCTCTTGCTAGACCAGAATCACCATTATTTTCTATATCAACCTGAAAGCCATTAATTTCAAGGTAGTCCATCTCTAAATCAGCTATACTTACATCATCTTCAATTATTAAAACTCTTTTCATTTTAGATTCACCTGCCTTGTTGTTTTAAAACTACTTTAAAGGTTTTGGACTTAGATGCTAGTTATTCTTTAAAAGATAGAAAAATAGATGTACCAACATTAGCTTCACTATCTACAGAAATCTCTCCATTATGTTCATCCATTATCTTTTTTGCAATAGCTAATCCTAATCCACTTCCACCAATGGTGGTTTCTCTAGAAGTATCTGCTCTATAAAATCTTTCAAATATATATGGCAAAGCTTCTTTAGGTATACCTCTTCCATTATCTTTAATCTCCAAGATAACGTTACTAGAATATCGCCTTAATATAATTTCTATTATCAATCTTTCATCAGTTTTATACTTTATTGAGTTCTCCACTATATTCATAATAGCTCTTTTTACTTTTTGAACATCTATGTTTAATAGTGTTGGAGTATCTGGTACATTAAACTTAAGATTTACCTTATTTTGATCTAAATCGAAGTTAATTTCCTCCACACAGTCTCTTATGTACACATTCATATCAACTTTTTGAAATTTGAAAGGCTCTTTATTTAAATCCAATTTTGAATATAGAAATAAATCATTTATTAAGCTATCCATATAATTAGCTTTAGTTAGAATTGTATTAACATACTTCTCCATCTTATCAGGTGTATCAGCTACTCCATCTTTTATACCTTCTATATAGCCTTTAATAGAAGTTATAGGAGTCTTAAGATCATGAGAAATACTTGCTATAAGCTCTTTACGATTCTCTTCGTAGTGTTTTTGAATCTCTAATGACTCCTTAAGTCTTAATCTCATCTCTTCAAAGGTATCTGCAACCTCTCCTATTTCATCACTTGAATCAATATCTAGCTTATAATCTAAGTTCCCTTTTAAGATTTCTCCAGCTCCCTTGTCAAGTTCTTTGATTGGTTTAACAATACTTTTGGAAACAAAATATGTTATTATGCCATTTGTAGCTGTAAGTATTATCAATATAAGTACAGCAACTATTATGACATTTTCTTTAAATAACTTTTTATAGTTCTCAAGGTCAATGATATAATAAATACTCCCTTTATCCTTTGTACTTGTTACAAAGTCCTGTTTCCACAAAATAATAATCTTATTTCTAACTTGATCTGTGTCGTTTGAATTAAAGGAATACAGCATATCTTCATTTATATATCCCTTTATAATATTTGAGGAGTAGTCAATCTTGTTATTTACAATTGTAACTATTCCAGTATATTTAATATTTGAACTTTTTTCTAGCTGGAGGAGATATTTATGATCTAAGAAGTTGTCTGGATTTTTTAACACTTCGCTACTTACCTTTTGCAGTATTTTATTGTTCTCAGTTACAAGTCCAATAAAAAATGCAAAATTTCCTTTTCCAAACTTTGCTGATGCACTATATTTAGAATTATCTTCAATAAAAGCCATAAAGAGATTACTCAGCAATATAATCAACAAAAAAGAAGTGATAAGTATGGTTACATAGGTCAACTTTAATTTTCTTTTTATATACAAATAATCTCCTCCCTGCTATTATAGCTGTGCCACTTCATACTAATTTATATATCCCATTGTAGTAGTAAAGCTTAAATATCTGTCCTAATATGCTTCTTGTTTTTCAAAAAATAATCTACTGCATAAACAACTGTTATTATTAAAGCCAAATATAGTATCATATTTGGAACCATACCAATGAAACTATCAGACAATTGTTCTTTAAGCTTATGGAAGCTATGCTCTATGCTCATCTTTGATAGAAGCGTTATTATAGCAGTCATCTGAAATACTGTTTTTACCTTTTCTAAAGTACTTTTAGCTAGATTAAGACCATCTGAGGTCCCTATAGTTACGAGACCTCCTATGGCAAATTCAATAGAGATTACTACTATTGCAACTAAGCTTGGAATAACATTAGTTTCCACTAGAAAAATTAGAGCTGTAGTCACAAGCAGCTTATCTACTAAAGAATTTATCAATATTATTAACTTATTAGATTTATTTTCTTTTTTGATGAAGTTTTCATAGAAAACGTCTATTATTGTAGCTGCAATAAAAATAACTGTAGCACTACTTCTTCTAAAAGGTATTCCTTTAACTGACATAAAGATTAAAAATACTGCTGCAAGAAATAATCTTGTCATTGTTAGCCTATTTACAAATTTCATAATAATCTACTCCTATATAATTATTTCTTATTCATATCTTAATGCTTCAATAGGGTCAAGTTTAGCTGCCTTTCTAGCAGGATAAATTCCAAAGAATATACCTACTGCTGAAGAGAAAGCAATTACCCCAACAATAGCAGTTATAGACAAGGACGGTGTTATATTAGCGAAGCTTCCTATACCGTAAGCTCCTACAATTCCAATTATTAAACCAATAATTCCACCAATTAGAGAAATTATAACAGATTCTGTAAGGAATTGCAGAAGTATCTTACCTGTTGTAGCCCCAATGGCCTTCCTTATACCTATTTCTCTTGTTCTTTCAGTTACAGAAACAAGCATTATATTCATAACCCCTATTCCGCCTACTAAAAGAGATATAGCTGCAACTGCACCTATAAAGGTAGTAAATATACCAAGCACATTGTTTATTTGCTCAAGCTGGCTTAAAGCTCCTTGAGCAGTATATATATCTTTACCTCTATTATTATGTCTGCTTTCTAATACATTCTTAGCACTGTTTCCTGTCTCTTCCAAAGCTTCTTTATCACTAGCCATAATGCTAATTCTATCTATAGAAAATTCATTTGAGTACATGCTTTGAAGTAGTGTTGCTGGTACATAAAATATACCTGGTCTCTGGTTCTTACCAACATTTTTAAATGTTGTTCCAAAAGGTGAGGTAGTAACCCCTATGATGGTAGCTTTTATTGGTGACTTTGCAGATCCTATCTTTATACTTTTCCCTGTAACATCAGTATATCCAAACAAATCGTTGGCCGAATCTTCATCGATGATCACTACATTTTTTCCTTCAGCATACTCTCTTTCATTAAAGGCTCTTCCGTATAAGAACTCAATGTTTTGTATAATAAAGCCATCAGTGTTAGTGCCTGCAATGCTTGCTTTTTTGTTATTAGTATCTGAAATTGCTACGCCTGTTTTAGAAACACTAGGAGCTACATACCTTGCAGTTTCAACTTTGTTTTTTATCTGCTTTATGTCCTCAAAGGTTATTCTATCACTTTCAGCGGCTTTACTAGTATCTGTACTTACATTTACTGTAGATGCCCCAAGCTTTTCAAACTCTCCTGTTATGGAATTTTGACCTCCTTGTCCAAGAGAAATAATTGCAATAACAGAACTTATACCTATTATTATACCCAGCATTGTAAGGAAAGAACGCATTTTATTAGAAACGATGCTGTCAATGGCCATTTTAAAATTTTCAAGTAAACTACTTATTCCACTCATTTGTATTCCCCCTATAGAATTATTCTGTCTTCAACAAGGTAGTCATCAACTATAAGTCCATCTTTAAATCTGACAACTCTCTTTGTATGCTGAGCGATATCAGGTTCATGAGTAACCATTATTACAGTTGCTCCCTCGTTGTTCAAGTCTTGAAATATCTTCATTATCTCTATAGAGGATTGAGTATCCAGATTTCCTGTAGGTTCATCAGCCATAATAACCGCTGGCGTATTAACTATGGCACGAGCTATTGCAACTCTTTGCTTTTGTCCACCAGATATTTCATTTGGCCTATGTTTAATTCTTTGTCCTAATCCAACCTTTTCTAAGGCAGCTAATGCCTTTTCTCTTCTTTCCTTCTTAGGAACACCGGCATATACCATTGGTAGTTCTACGTTTTCTAATATAGTCATTCTTGGTAGAAGGTTAAAAGCCTGAAATACAAATCCTATTTCCTTATTTCTTATAAATGCAAGTTCTTTATCTGTTAGATTAGAAACATTTTTATTATTAAGTATATAAGTTCCACTGTCCATTCTATCTAAGCAGCCAATTATGTTCATCATCGTTGATTTTCCTGAACCTGATGGTCCCATTATTGATGTAAACTCACCTTTTTCAATCTTAAGGTTAATCCCTTTTAGTGCTGTAAAATCAATATCTCCGTTAACGTATCTTTTTACTATGTCTTTAACTTCTAACATTACTTACCATCACCTGCTTCTTTAACTGTAACTCCGTTTTTAACACTTGAGCTTGGATTAAGTATAACCTTATCTCCATTTGATAAGCCTTCAGTTACTTGTGCCTCCATATCAGATTGAAGTCCAAGCTTAACCTCCTTTTCTATTGCTTTTCCACCACTTAGTACATATAAATAGTTTCTATCGTTTTTATCTGTTCTCAAGCTTTCAGCTGGTACCTTTACAACATTAGTAGCCTGTCCTAGAAGCACATCAACGTCTGTGTCAAAATCAATTTTTAAACCTTCTGGCTTATCTGCAATATCAATCTCTACTGGCAAAGTAGACTCTGTACCTGTAGCAGAGGTGGTAGTCTTAGCCGCAGGTCCTATGTATGAAACCTTGCCTTTAAGCTTCTTATCTCCACTCTTTATAACAGCATCTTGTCCAAGTTGTATCTTTGCTGCATCAAACTTACCAACTGACATAACAGCTTTTAAGTTGTCCACATCTTGTACAGTTACAGCAGGTTGAGCTGACATTGTAGTAGCTGCGCCTTCAGCTACATTTAATGCAGTAACTACTCCATCAAAATCTGCAACTATAGTACTTTGACTTTTTGAAAGGTTATCTTTTGCTGTGTCTAAAGTTAGCTTTTGTAGTGCAATATTGTTGTCAGCTTGTTTTAACTGCTCATCACTATATGGAATCTTTGCTGCATCCCTCTTTGCTTGAGTCTGAGTTAATTGTGTTTGTAAATTCACTAAATTAGCTGCTGCTTGAGGGTTGCTTTTTGCAGCATTAATTTGATTATTTAAATCTGAAATTTGTTTATCTAAATCAGCTATATTGTTTTTAGCATCATTATTAGCATCTATTTGCATCTGCTTTGTAAGCACTGCATTATCATAACCTAGTTGTGCTTGCTTCACACTGGTATTTGGATCTGTTATATCAAATTCAACAAGAACCTGTCCTTTTTTTACAGCATCTCCAACCTTAACATTTACCTTTTTTACCTTCCCTTGAACTGGGTAGTAATCCTTGCTGTTTTTTGATTTTATTGTAGCAGTGGTGGAAAGATAAGACTTTATATCTCCTGTTGATACGCTTGCTGTTTTTACACTTACAAAGTTTGTGGCTTTCTTTCTACTGCCTAATATCCCGAATCCTCCAACTACAACTACTGCTACAATTACTATAGCTATTACTTTCTTTTTCATCCAAAATTCCCCCCATGTACTATCTAGTTATATATTATTTATAAACTGAATACTATTATCTACTTTTATTGTACATTAATATTCTAAACTTAGATGTAATTAATTATTAAATATTTCTAAACTAATTCTAAAATCTTTGTAATAGATATAAATATCATTACACATTAGACGAGAACTTTGAATTTCTGAATCTTTTTAATAACACTGTTACAATAAATAGTTGCACTGAATATTCTATATAAAACAGATATTATGACTATACACTTAATCTCAACGCACTGATTTCAACAGCTTCTAAGTTTTAGTTTAAGCTTAATTCACTTCTAAAAGGCATAGAGGGTTGAGCCCCTTTCCTAGTTACAGATATTGCAGCAGCCTTATTTGCAAATTCAATAGCCTCTTCTATAGCTTCACCTTCACTTAAGGCAACAGCTAGAGCAGCATTAAAGCAATCACCAGCTGCAGTTGTATCAATAGCATTAACTCTTTCACCTTGAAAAGCAATAGTCTTATCACTACTCACAAGAAGAGATCCTTTTTCTCCTAAGGTTGCTATAACATTTTTTACTCCTTTACCTATTAAAACTTTTGAGGCTTCAATTGCTGTACGGATATCTACTACTTCCTTACCTGTAAGCTTTTCTAACTCAGTTTCATTGGGTGTTAAAAAGTCAATCTTACTTAATATATAATCATCTAAATATTCTGGTGCCGGAGCCGGATTAAGTATTATCTTTTTGTCTCCCTCATAAGCTTTCTCTATGGCATAATATACCGTTTCCTTCGGTATCTCCATTTGCATTACTACAAGGTCGCTCTGAGATAAAAGTTCAGAATTTTTATCTATATAGTTCTTATCTACCATAGAGTTAGCACCAGGTAGAACTACTATACTATTTTTCCCTTCATTATTTACATAAATTATTGCAAGTCCAGAATTTATTTTCTTACATCTCTCTATCCTAGAAACATCAATATTTTGTGACGAAAGATTATTTATAAGTTTTCCTCCCATATCATCATCGCCTACCATTCCCAGCATTGTAACGCTTCCACCAAGCCTAGCAGCTCCATAAGCTTGATTTGCTCCCTTACCACCAGGTATTTCAGTGTAATTTCCACCTAGAATAGTCTCTCCTTCCTTTGGCATATGACTTACTGGTATTACCCAATCTATGTTAAGACTACCGATAACTAATATTTTTTTCTTTTCCATTTTTCTCACCTCTTAAATTATTAAAATCTCATTAATTCTTTGCATAAATCCTTTTACCATCGGATTACAAACCAATAAATTTCAACTGTTTAATCTAAAGTACATGCTTAAAACATCCTAATTATAGAATACGACATATATTAGTGCATTACAAAGCAGTTTTTATAATACTGGAATATTTCTAAAATAATTAGCAAATAACTACACATAAGGAGGTGATTATATGATAAAAAAACTATCGACCTTATTATGTGCCATTTTTATTTTTACAACTTTTATTTTCATAAGCTGCTCTAAGCAGCCTACTACAACCAGTAATAAAAGTAATACAACTGGTAGTTCCAATAATAGTGCCACTAACGGAAGTAGTAGCAACGGAAGCTCTAATGCAAGTAGCAATAATAGTAATACTAAAATTGAACAACAAAACCCAACAGGTAAAACTTTTACCCTAGATGAATTGCAAAAATATGATGGTAAAAATGGAAACCCAGCTTATGTTGCTGTAGATGGAGTGGTATATGATGTGACTCATGCAGAAAAATGGCGTAATGGAGTTCATCAAGACTGGGTTACTGCAGGAAAAGACCTCTCCAAGGAAATAAGACAGTCATCTCACGGAACTAGTGTATTAAAAGATTTGACTGTTGTAGGTAAGTTAAAGCAGTAGTTTAAGTACTACAATTTTTATTTTCCTATATGATTGCATCTTAAGTGTAATCATTATATGAAGATACAACACTTAACTCCAGAATCGATTTTCAAGGCTCATCTATGTTCTAATAGGAGCTTCCGAAAATATTATTTTTACTGTAATACAAGACTATACAGAACTTTATTTTAAATATGTAAGTAGCCTCCGTTTATGCTATAATTATATGGCTTATAATTTTACGGAGGTTATTCTATGAATTTACTATCACTGTTTTCTGACAAAAAGTTCTTCAACGCTACTATAAAACTAGCCCTTCCAATTGCACTTCAAAATTTCATATTATCTTCGCTAAACCTTTTCGATAATATAATAATTGGTGGACTTGGAGAAGTAGCAATAGCAAGTGTTGGACTAGCTAATCAAATGTTTTTCTTACTAAATCTTGTTTTGTTTGGCGTTGTAAGTGGCGCGTCTATATTTACAGCTCAATACTGGGGGAATAAAGATTTAAAAAATATAAAGAGAGTTCTTGGAATATGTCTTATTTCATCCATAGCAGCATCTTCAATATTTACTTTAGCAGCATTAATTTTTCCTAAACCTATAATGAGCCTTTTTTCTAATGATCCTGCTGTTATAAATATGGGAGCTAATTACCTAAGAATAATATGTTTAAGCTATATAGTTACAGCAATCTCTTTTGCTTACGCAGCTACGTTAAGAAGTATCGGACAAGTAAAAGCTCCTATGTTTGTAAGTGTTACTGCACTTGCTGTAAACACAGTACTAAACTTTACCATGGTTTATGGTGTAGCGGGAATTCCTGGACTTGGAGTATACGGGTCAGCTTTAGGTACATTAATAGCTCGTATAATTGAATTTATCTTAATGATATTTGTGGTATATAAATTTAAGTTTCCACTGGCGGCAAAACCTAAGGAATTGCTTGATCTTTCTCTAGACTTCGTCAAGAAATTTTTCAAAGTAACTATTCCTGTTATATTAAATGAAAGTCTTTGGGCTTTAGGTGTTACAGTTTACTCTGTAATTTATGCTCATATGGGGACTTCCATAATAGCATCAACAAATATAGTAAGTACCATAGACAGACTAGCAATGGTTATATTCTTAGGCTTCGGTAATGCCGCTGCAATAATGATAGGACAAAAGATTGGTGAAAAAGATGAGAAAACAGCATTCTTATACGCTAAGAGATTCATCATAATGAATCCTCTCATAGGTATACTGGTAGGCTTTGTAATATATATTGGTGCACCTTCTATACTATATGCTTACAATGTATCACCTGAAGTACACAACTATTCAAAGTCCTTGCTTCATATTTTAGGCATATTCTTATGTATAAAAGTCTTTAACTACACTAATGTGGTTGGTATATTAAGAAGCGGCGGAGATACAAAATTCTGTCTTCTTCTAGATATAGGCGGCATGTGGCTTGTAGGAGTACCACTAGTAGCTTTAGCTGGCTTATACTTTAATCTTCCTATAGATAAGGTATATATCTTTGTCTTTATGGAGGAAGTGGCAAAATTCATTGTAGGCTTTCCAAGAATAGCTTCTAAAAAGTGGATTAATAATTTAGTTATTCACTAATATTCTTATCAAAACTAACTATAAATGAATTATAATAGTAAAGGGATAAAATCTAGTTATAGATTTTATCCCTTTACCTTATGCTATGATTTTTATCTACGATCTACTCTTTAATAACTGGTGGATTACATAAGTTGCATCCATGTATGAAGCTATAGATTGATCATGATTCAATCTATTGATTATTCTTGCAATAAACTCTGACATATCAACTTT
Source organism: Clostridium manihotivorum (assembly GCF_004015185.1). GTDB lineage: Bacteria > Bacillota > Clostridia > Clostridiales > Clostridiaceae > Clostridium_AR > Clostridium_AR manihotivorum. The sequence continues at coordinate 3,736,524 of NZ_CP025746.1, forward strand.
CTTAAACCATTCAGCCTGCTGAACTTCAGGAGATATGTATGTTAAGTTTGTGGAGTAAACTCTAGTTATTAGACCATCTTCATATAGTTTCTTAAATTTATCTACACCTTCAGTGAAGAATGCAAAAGTAGCTGCAATATAAACATTTCTTGCCTTTCTTGCTTTTAGCTCTCTTGCTATATCTAAGACAGATTCTCCAGAAGCTATCATATCATCAACTATAAGTACATCTTGTCCTTCAACGTCTCTTCCCATATATTCATGCTTAACAATTGGGTTCTTTCCGTTTATTACAGTTGAATGATCCCTTCTCTTATAGAATAAGCCTACATCTAAGCCTAAAACGCTTGAATAGTATATTGCTCTATCCATAGCACCTGTATCAGGACTAATTACAAGCATCTTATTTTTATCTATTTCTGCTGACTTCTCTTCAGTAATAAAAGTCTTTAATATATCATAAGTAGGATATAGGTTCTCAAATGACAATAATGGAATAGCATTTTGAACATTTGGGTCATGAGCATCAAAAGTCAATATCTCTTGAACTCCTAATCTCTCAAGTTCTTGCAATGCTAAAGCACAATCAAGAGATTCTCTTCCTTTTCTTCTATGTTGTCTTGATGCATAAAGAAGTGGCATTATTACAGTGATTCTTCTTGCCTTTCCTCTTATTGCAGACACAGTTCTTTTTATATCTTGGAAATGCTCATCTGGTCCCTTGAACGTTTGTAAACCAAACATATTATATGTACAGCTATGATTTCCAACATCACAAAGTATGTAAATGTCCTTACCTCTAACTGTTTCTGAAAGCTTTACCTTACCTTCACCATTGGAAAAGCGTATTTCCTCAGTAGGGATTAAGAATGACTCTTTTGTTCCTCTTCTTGATTTAATTTCCTCATCAATCTTCTGGCCTAAAGCTTTGCAGCTTTCTAAAACAATAAGTCCTAAGTCTCCATTATCAGGGATAAAAATTTGATTATCGCTCATCTTCATACTCCTTATTAAGTTTATATATACTATTATACTTATTTTTTTAGTTTTATGAATTGATTATTATGTCGGATTAACTCGATATTTTAACATTTCCTCAATCAAATTAATTAATTCATAACTTTACTTATAGTTTCTACTATTTGGCATAGTATATAAATATGTTTTTATGCTTTTCGTTTACATTGTAGATTTTAACAAAACCTATGATTTATAGGTGTATTTTATCTTTTTAGAGTTTATAAATTTGTTTCTTTCCAATATTCCTTTCATCCCTATTGCTTATGGTTACACTAGTTTTAATAATATCGTTCAAATTAAGTGGTTATGAAGGGGATGCTATATGAACGAACAACTAGAATTCGTTAGTTTAACAGAGCCTATAATGATATAGACAGTAAAAAAGTCGCTGAAGCGACCTTTAGTTAATTTTTCTGCCTTTAATCAAAAATAATGAGTACTCTATTAATTCCTCGTCTATTTTCTTATTATCATAATAAAAGGTATGAGCCTCTACTTCACTAAATCCACATTCCTCTAATAAAGCTTTTAGCTGCTGCTGATTAAACCCATTATGCCCATCAAATCCAATTTCATTTTTATGAAAACTTCCATCTTCTTCGTTAAGATCCACTATGCATAAATAACCACTTGGATTTATCATGCTATAAAATTTTTCACTAATAGCTTTTATATCTTTTATGTGATGAAGAACCATTGAGCTATATATTAAATCATACTTTTCATTCAAACTGTCCTCAGTCATTATATCAAGGTTAAAGGCTTTCAAGTTAGAAGTATTAAACTGCTCTATCTTAGAGTTTACAACCTCAACCATATTTTTTGACGAGTCAATAAGTGTAATACTTTTAATATATTCATAAAGATTAAAGCTAACTAGGCCAGTACCACAACCAAACTCCATTGTAGTGTCTTCTTTACTCAAAGGCACCGATTTTCTTATTTCTTCGGCTACTATCTTTGCTCTTTTTGCTCTTTCTTCAGTATCCCAACTTTTTGCAAGCTCATCAAATCTCATGCCTTACCTCCAAATAAATTAATTTATCTTCTTTTTCATTAAAACTGTCCATAGGAAGGCTTCACCAAAATATTCTCCACCTTCTACTTTTTTCATTTCTCTGAATTCTATTATCTCAAAATATTGCTGTAATATATTTTTTAACTTATATTCAGAAAATCCCATTCCACCACTCATAGATTTGTCTCTATATACATCATAGTCAGATATATTTGCGCCACCTTTCAAATTAAAGCAAGTCATAGCAAAATATCCATCTTCCTTCATGCTATTATATATTATTTGAAAATACTTATTCCTTCTATGAGGCTTAATATGGTGAAAGCATCCTCCATCATAAACAAAATCATACTTTTTGTCATTTGCATGATCAAATATGGATTGGCAGATAAACTTAACCTTTATGTCTTGATCTTGTGCAAATTCCTTAGCAAGTTCTATAGAAGTATTAGAAAAATCAATTCCTAAAACTTTAAAACCTCTCTGCCCTAAGTACATTGAATTTCTTCCTTTTCCTCAGCCTATGTCTAAGGCATCTCCACCATTTAATATACCCCGTTCAACATAAGATACTAAGTTTTCATCAGGAATATTCTTAAAAAATGGAACTGAACTTTCATCACGTGTATAAAATTTATCCCACCACTCACTATCTCTCTTCTCTAGAAGATTGTCCAACATCTTCATAACATCTTCCTCAGTTTTTACTATATCTAGATCCAAACCAATATCCATATGTACCTCCATATAATCAACATCTACACATATAATTATACTATAAATAGGAACATATTTTAATTAATTACATACAGATTGTATTATCTGAAGCACTTTTCTTTCTCACTCTATTCCCCCTCTATAATTGACTTTATCCAACTATAACAGCTATATAATTGTTGATCACTTATAAGATCTGATCTGTGTTCAAACATTACCTTAAAATTATTATTCTTTTGTTTAATAGTGCCCAGATATTTTTCTATAGGAGCCCACCCATCTTCTTCTTTTAAGCACGGTAATGCTGGGTAGTGATTATTTTCTCCTATTCTAGCATTCCATAAATGTACAATATCTGTATATTTTGCAAATCTTTCTATTATGTTAATGGCATCAAAGCTTTTGTCTATCAAACTTTGAAGCTGCAATCTTCCAGTATCTAAACAAATCCTTATAGTATTATATGTATTCAGACGCTCCTCTAAAAAATCACTTTCACAAAGGTATTTATTTAAAGCATCAAACTCTAAAACTGGAACAAAGTTGTACTCTATGGCTTTATTTGATAACCAATTAAACAAATCTTCGGTTTTTGATTTGAACTCCTCAAAGGAGTACTCAGATTCATAAGCATATTCGCTTCTATCTGCGAATCTCCAGTTATCCATATCAAAATCTTCTTTTATTACCACAGGTTTTGGATAATGGAACAGTATATATTCTGGTTTAAGCTGTCTTTCTTTAATATATCGAAGGTCATTTTCTATATATACAAATGCTTTTTTTCTTACTTCATCATTTAAAGCCAAAAACTGTGCATCTCTAAACTCCGCTACTCCCGCTCTCAAAGGAAAGTGTACTCCGTACTTGAAGTCTTTCTCAAAAGATTGCTCCACTAAAAATTCTATTTCTTCTTCTGTTTTAAAAGAACAGACTTCTACCCCATAGAAGCCTGTTAGAAAATCTCTATTAAATTTATTAAAATCATATCTTCCATGCATCCCAATCATGAAACAATTCATATAGCTAACCTCTCATAAATCTTAAATTATTTTTTACAAATCATATCTATATGGGGAATTCCGTCCTCTAAATATTCTTCAGAAACCGGTTCAAACCCAAAACCTCTGTAAAAATCAAATAAATAGGCTTGTGCTTGAATTTTAATAACTTTTTCCTTTAGAACTACCTCAAGATATTCCATAGCCCTTACTAACATATCTTTAGCTAAATCTCTTCCTCTATAATCTTTTTTCACTATTACTCTACCAATAGATGCCTCGCTATAAGCAATACCCTTTGGAAATATTCTTGTGCAAGCCACGATTTCGCCATCATCCTCTAAATATAAATGATAAGCTTTGAAGTCTTTGCCATCAGGATCTAAATAGATGCACTGTTGTTCGACTACAAAAACCTCACTTCTAAGTCTTAAAAGCTTATATACCTCTTCTCCACTTAACTCATTAAACTTCTTTAGTTTCCAAATCATAACTTTCCTCCTAGTATTCAATTCATTCTCCAAAAGAATGCTGTTCCGAACTATAAATGTCTTTTTAATTAGTTATACCAAATATTGTAAGTATTTTCTATAAATTCTTATATGGGTCCTAAGTCATTTAGATAATATCTTAACAGATAAACATATTAATTTCAAAATAATTACTGTTTTATAAACTTATGCTATAATATATGTAAATATTTTTCAGTAAAAAGGGTGGTATACTATGGACGAAAAACTACTAATAATTGAATTGCAAGATAAAATCCAAGAGCTTAGTAGAAAGCTTACTTTATTAAATGACATGGTAAATCTTTTAAATACGGCTAAGGCACCTGATCCTAGAAACCCATATGCTAACTGGCGATTGATAAATGGAATAGATAGAGAAAAGAAGAGAAAGCTTGAGTTTGCACTTTTTACTCTGACCCAAAGATTAAATTCTGAGTATATAAATCAACCTAACCAATCAGATTTTATAGAAGTACCTATTAAAGAGTTATTATTAGTTGATAAGAAGCCAGAAATTGATGAAATTTACAACATATTAAAATTAGTATTAGAAAAAAAAGATGAGGATGATTTTATTATAAATACTTTAGTTGTTAGCCTATGTAGAGAAGGTAGATATAGAGAACTTTGCGAATATATAATTCTTGAACAATCAAAAAATGGCAACAACGAAATAATGAAACTTTCAGCTTTTATTTAGGAGCTCTTAGTATATCTGCATAACATATTTTATATTTTTAAAGCCTCCACTAGCTTATAGAGGAGGCTTTAAGTATAACTTTCATTGATTGCTACTTATACAAGTAGCACCATTTTTTACAATAATTTATTACTTAGGTTAATTTAAATAATAGTATTAGATTTTAAGTGGTTCTGAAGGAGATGATATTTGGGCCAGCTATTAGCGCAAGCTTCATTAAAGCATCGGATGAGTGACCACTTAACTTAATTTTATAACATTAATTTAACAAAGCTATTATTTAATATATTACTTACTATTCTTCTACAGATTCAAGGATAATTCCATCCTTAAACCCTCCTCTTGCCGCTTTTTTTTCATTCCTTTTATTCATTAATTCATCTTCACTAAAGCCTAAACTTTCAGCTAGTCCAAAAAGCACTTCCATAATATCTGCAAGTTCTTCTAGATTATTGTCTTCCTTAAACTCTACCACTTCTTCATCTAACTTTTTTACAAGTAACCTAGATATATCTGCTTTATCTGCTTTTATGTATCTACAACTCTTCCCACTATCTTCTATAACCTTGGGAATTTTATCCCTAACTAATTTATTATAATATTTCATAGTTATCCCCCATAACTCTTCATATTCAGATGATTATATTGTTAAAATAGCTAATACTACTTTTTCTTTGTATAGTTTGTTTTGTAAGGCATAGTTCCAGCAAGACTTAAAAAGAATCCAAATAATATACTTTCAAAGGTTGATATTGCATTGACAGGCACGTGAATGAAATACAATAACTGTGCAGTTAAAGACTCTAATAACAAATATATTATGCTAACAACCGCCAATAATATAAAATTGTTTTTTATCTTTATTTTTCTTCTTACTAACATTGGAAGATCAAACTTTCTATATGCCCCCACAAACCCAAAGGTTGCAGCACATACTATTATGACCTGTATGATATTGTTAAGCATCTTATCTCTCCTATAATCTTTTTTACTTTTTAGATAAATATTACTTTATGTTTAAATTTGCTATCTTTAGATATATTATAGCTCAACTCAATTACTTAAAACAATGCCAAATCGATTTAAATTTATCTAAAACAATATCACTTAGTCTTCAAAAATGCCTAATTCCACTCTATTTCTTCCATTTTTTTTAGCTTTATAAAGGGCCATATCAGCAGTACTATATGCTTTATCAAAATCTTTTTCCGTCATATCCCTCAATTCTGATATTCCAAAACTTGCAGTTACGTGAATAATTTGATTTTCAAAATTAAATATACATTTATCTATAATATTCCGAATATTTTCAGTCTTTATATTGGCAAGCTCCAAAGAAGTACTATAAAACAATATAATAAATTCTTCACCGCCAAATCTTGCTACCATGTCATCCTGCTGAATATTAGATTTTAATACAGAAGCAATTTGTTTTAGTATAAAATCTCCTGCTGGATGTCCATAAGTATCATTTATATGCTTAAAGTGATCAATGTCCATTATAGAAATTGAAGATACTTTGTTATCTTCACTTGTATTGTAGATATCTTTCTTCAGACTATCTATAAAATATCTTCTGTTAGGTATACCTGTAAGCAAATCATTGTCCGAAAGATACTGTAACCTCTTATTTGCTTCTTCCAACTTTATATTCTTAGCTAAATGCATAAAGTGATTATTATATACAAACTTGCATAGAAAAAGTGCTGAAATAAACATCAAGGTTCCATTTATTAGATTTGAAAATAAGATTTCGCTATTATGTTGAAATACAACTATAACTATTATATATATAACAAAAGTTACAGCATACATTACATTCTCTACCTTTGGCTTAATTAATATAACCAGCCCACTATAGATTATATTTACTCCAAAAACTATAATTTGACCTGTGGTAATCTGATCAAGCCCAGTGATTAGGGTAAGGAATATTAAAATTAACCCCAGTGCTAAATAAACAAGTATTTCATATAGCTTTATATTAGATTTATTAACCAACTTTTTATTTATAGCTCTATTAAACATTATAAAGCCAATTAGTGACACCAAAGCAATAGCAAGGTGCAAACATAAATACCCAAAGTAAATTAACCTATCATCCACTGATCCAGCTTCAATCTTATTTAAATCATAGAATACTGCTAGAAGTGTTTCAAAGACAACTAATATGCTTAATCCAATTCTAAGCCTTCTCATATTTGTGATAACTATATCTTTTCTTATGCCTTCACTCTGAACTTCAGTTAAACTTATGTTATTGGACAAACTAAATATCTCTCTAAAAGTTTTTATCAATTTTATGCCCTCTTTTGCTAATAAATAAAGTTTATATATTTAAGTATTTTTATAAATTTTATCACATATATAAAGCTTTTGTATATAAAGATATACCACTTCTATCCGAAATCTATTTTAAAACTCTTCTGGATTGTGAGAGGAGTTTTGTAAATTATAATACGAAGTTGTACATCTATAACTTAATAAAACACTAGGAGGTATATAATAAGCTTCCTAGTGTTTTATATTATCTAATTAATTCTATCTAATTAATTCTATCTAATTATTATTGTCCCTTTTTCAGCTGGAATAACAAACTCTACACTACAGTCTTGCTTTGTAAATTCTAACTTGTTATTATTGAAATATACTTCCTTAACCGAAGCTTCATTATAAGCTATCTTAAAGGTCTCATATCCTTTAAATTCATTTTGCTTAATATTCAAATTAATAACAGTTTCTTTTCCATCATTCATCATAAATTCATATAAAGTATATTCACCATTTCTATAATTGTAGCTTTCTTTATCATCAACAAAATGAGCATAACTTCCATCACCTGGATAAATATCAAGGGTTAGTTGATCTATTTCCTTTTCTCCAACATAGTTTTGTTCTGGAAAGTTTGGAATTATGGAACCGGCTTTTATATATATTGGACAAATATCAAGAGGTGCTTTCTTAATTACGTAAGTTCCTCCCTCTAACACTTCTTTAGTCCAATAGTCTATCCACTTACCTTCTGGTAGATATACCGTTCTCACAGTCTTTCCCTGCTCTAGTATAGGTGCTACCAATATATTTTCTCCAAATAAGAATTCATCATTAATCTCGTGAACTTCTTTATCTTTTTCATAATGAAGCAGCAATGGTCTCATTACTGGCAAACCACTATTCTCTCCACTCCACATTAAATCATATATATATGGTAAAAGCTTGTATCTAAGCTTTATATACTTTCTGTTTATATCAAGAGTTTGCTCATCAAAAGCCCAAGGCTCTTGATCTCTCGTATAGCTTCCTGAATGATTTCTAAATAATGGTGTAAAGCATCCAACCTGTACCCATCTTGATAACAATTCCGATGTGCAATCGAAGCTAAATCCACCTACATCTGTACCACAGAAACTTATTCCACTGATGCTTAAGTTTAAAAGCATAGGAATGGCCATCCTTAAGTGTTCCCAGAAGCTTTGATTATCACCTGTCCAAACAGTTGAGTATTTCTGAGTTCCAGCATAAGCTGCCCTTGTAATAACAAAAGGTCTTTTCCCACTATATTTTCTTATCCCTTCAAAAGTTGCTTTAGACATAAGGTGACCATAAACATTATGAATCTCTCTATGATCTGTACCTCTTCCTTCATTTTTAAACTGAACATCATCTGGTAATGGCCCGTTAAAGCTTGCAGGCTCATTCATATCATTCCATATACCTGAAACCCCTGATTCAAGCATTATCCTTTGATTTTCTGCCCACCAGCTTCTAGTATCTGCATCAGAAAAATCAGGGAATACTGAGTTTCCTGGCCATACTTTATTCACATAAGTTACTCCATCCTTATCTGTAGCAAAATAGTTGTTTTTTAAACCTTCTTCGTAAATTGGATAGTTCTTTTCTTTTTTCACACCTGGGTCAATTATTGTAACTATCTTAAAGCCATCTTCTTTTAGTTCCTTTAAGGCTTTCTTCTCATCTGGAAATCTATTTTTATCCCAAGTAAATACTTTAAAATCGTCCATATAATCAATATCTAGATGAATAGTATCACATGGTATATCTTTTTCTCTAAAGTTTTTCGCTATTTCTCGTACCCTGCTTTCTGGTGAGTAAGACCACCTGCTTTGATGAAATCCAAGTGTCCACATTTGTGGTAAAGGTGTCTTTCCAGTAAGCTCTGTATAGTTTACAAGTATATCTTTAACACATTCTCCACCTATAAAGTAGTAATCAAGATTACCATCATCCGCGCCAAAATAATAATATTCTGAGTTCTCTTTACCCATATCAAAGTAGGACTTAAATGTATTGTCAAAGAATATTCCAAAGACACTGTCTTCTCTTAGATTGATAAAAAACGGTATGGATTTATATAAGGATTTATGACTCTCAACATGTGGAGATGGGTCGTCGGTATTCCACATTTCATAATAAGAACCCCTCTTATTTAAATGACCAGTCTTTTCTCCAAGCCCATAAAACTTTTCATCACCAAACATCTTCTTTACTACTTCTATTTTATGTCTATCAAAATCCTTCTCAACGTTATGCCCTTCATCTTCAGCTACACTTACAGTACCTCTTCTTAAAAAAGGTCTTCTTTCTTCTCTTAAATCTTCGCATAATATTGTTCCATCTATTTTATAGAAATCCACCTTAAAATCGTCGTATACCTTAACCACTAGATGATTTGTTTTTATCTCTAAATACGAAGTCTTATTTTCAACGGCAATACTACAATTTTCTATATTAAGCTCTTCAATAGCTCTTGAATAATGCTGCTGGTATTTTAACGGAGAAAATATATTAATTACTAAGGGGTTTATAACTTCTACAATTCCTTTATTATTCTCAAAGTCCAAATATACTTTATTTTTTTCTACTCTATGATTTACTAGCTTTCCAAACATAATTAATCCTCCTATAGCACTTGCCAATTTATTATGTAAACCTTATATTAATAGTATATATATTTTTTACTTGTAATACTTGCTCTATTTTAACTATAAATAACACTATTTTGACATAAGAAAGGCATTTGTTATGGAAACAGAAAAAGGTACATTAAGAGAGACTGTGGATCGAGGAGAAGCATTAATTCCATTTTACGCCTACAATCATGTATGGAGTAACTTTACGCTATATCTCCATTGGCATAATGAAGTTGAAATAATATACGTAGAAAAAGGCTCTTTAGTATATACCATTGATACAATCCCTATAAAAGTTTCAGAAGGTGAATTTATAATAATAAACAGTGGACAACTTCACTCAGCCCACACTATATGCAATGGCGATTGTGTTCATCATGCTTTATTATTTGATTTAAATTTCTTAAATAGTAAGCATGACGATTCCTGTCAATTAAACTATTTAAATCCACTACTTTCGGGGTACTATAGATTTCCTACCAGTATAGATATTAATACAAATTGCGGGAAAAAAGTTATTGGCGAAATTAAGGAAATACTAGAGTCTTACAACGAAAAGTATTTTGGTTGGGAGATAGCTATTAAAGCATCTCTGTATAAAATATTTTCAGTTGTAGCTAGAGAAGGAGACTTCCTTATAAATGAATCCACTTACACATCAGCTATAAGTTATAAAATCACTATTTTAAAAAGAGTCTTAAACTATATACAAAAAAACTATGCAGACAAGATCTATACTGAAGACCTAGCAAAAGAAGTTAGCATGAATCCTCAATACTTTTGTAGATTCTTCAAAGCTAACACCGGTAAAACTCCTGTTGATTTCATAAACCAGTACAGAATAGAACAAGCGACAAAGCTAATTAAAAACGCTGACAAGAAAATATCTGACATATGCTATGAAGTTGGTTTTGAAAACTTTAGCTATTTTATAAAGAAATTCAAGGAGTACGAAAAGTGTACTCCAAATCAATACAGAAAATCCTTTAATTAATCCACTTTTTAGAACTCATATACTAAATTATTTAAACAAACCTACTTATATCTCATAATATAATCGTAAGAAAACTATTGTTGAGGTAAAGCAATGTCAAAATTAAATCCAGAGAAACTTTTTGTAGAATTTAGAGATGGTGTTACCTCTGTAGCACCAATCTTAGGAAGACGCTATACGCTTACTCACTCAGACATAACTGCTGAGCTATTTTTAACCATTGGCCTAAACTATGCTTATGATAAAACTAGTTCTAATAAAGATGAAGTACTAGGTGAATGGCTACAGAAAAATAACAAACTATATTTTCACATCTATGTTGTTGTATCTAAGGACTTAAACCCTATATTAACCGCTATAAGAGATTATGTTTTTAGAAAAGAACTTCCTCTTGCCATAGGAGCAATAAGATATGGTGATAGACAGCTCTTTAACGCTTATCCGGAACTTGATAAGTCAGAGATTATAGTACATTTTCTTTCCACTTGTGATCACTTTAATAAAGTCGAGAGCTATGGATTATTCTATAATTATGATATAACGTAACTATCATATATCAATATATAGATATGATGAATTAAACCATAGCTATATTAAGCAGACTAAACTTACAAAATTAAAAGAATAAAATATTACTTTCAAAACAATATAAAAGTAGCTCCTAAAATTCCTTTAGGAGCTACTTAAAACTAATAGAAGTATTAAGCTTATATCATGCTTTATGGTTCCTAACTCAACTATTAATTTATACGTGCCCGAAAATCCCCAAAACCCTTGATCTTCGAACAAGTCTAAATTAAGTTTCAATATATGAACCCTATAGTTAATTCTATTATTTGATTAAAACATAACCTTAGGTAAGGTCTCAACCATTGGCTTAGAAAAATAATATCCTTGAATAAGGTCTATTCCCATGGAAGTTAATACTTCAACTTCTGCAGCTTGTTCTATTCCTTCAGCTATTATCAATACTCCTAAATCTCTACACATTTTTACTATGTTGGCTACTATCTTGTATTTAACAGCGTCCATGTGTATATCTTTCACCAATTCTCGATCAAGTTTAATTATATCAGGTACAAACTTGGCTAATAATAGTAAGCCTGAATTTCCTGCACCAAAATCATCTATAGCAGTTTTAAAACCCATTCCTTTATAAGATTTGAATATCTCTGCAATATGCTCAAATTCATCAGTTTTTTCTTGCTCAGACACTTCAAATATTATATTATTTAATGGAAAATCAAACTTTTGGGCAGACTCTAATGTAGAGCTTATACAAATTTCTGGCTTATAAACTGCTCTTGGCATAAAATTAATAGATAAATATGAGTCACAATCTAGCTTAGATGCAAGTTCTATTGCCTTATACCTGCACTTTTGATCAAAACTATATTTCAACTCCTCTGTAACTTGTGATAACACAGAGTACGCAGATTCTCCATTAATTCCTCTAACCAATGCTTCATAAGCGAATATAGACTTATTTCTAGTATCTACTATAGGCTGATAAGCAAAGGTAAAGTCGAAATCAAGAGGGATACTGCAGAAACCACATTTTCCTGTCATTGCCCCACCCCTTATATATTTTAAATTATACCAATACTAGTGTTTAATATTGGTTTTTCTTAAACTAAAGTATTAGAAAAGCATTTAAAGTCTGTTAGATATAATATATTTTACATTATATCATCATAATAGTTGTTATTCAAAAGACATAAATTAGCATCATTTCACCTAAATAGAATAAAAGTATTGTACTATTCAAAACAAGCTAAAACTCCTCGATTTTTCTCAGTAGGTTACTAGAATAATTCTTCACATAGCTGTTATCTTTCAATTTGTCTTGTACTTTCTCTTTCCAAGTTGAATCTTCCAATAACATAGGTAACTTTACATTATACAATCTTTCAAATTCATTTCTTGCTACTTTATAGTTTACAGTATCTACACTATAGTCAATCTGCTTTAAGTTATCAATTAATGCAAATGCCGCTGTAGAGTTATACATCAAACCTCTTTCTATATCCTCAGTACTATATCTTTTCTCTAAATCCTTGTAATTCACTTGTAAAATAAAATTTTCCGGTATAAGTTTAAAAGAAAGCTGCCCATCATTTAGAGGAAGGTTATGAAATAAATTTGATACATTACTTATGTCACCCATATACTTACTTTTATATTTTAGTATACTTTTCAGATCATGACTTGTGGGGTTCTTCTGCGCCATAATATAATTCTCTTTAGCTCTATTATTCCTAGGTATTACCACCCCTTGTACTAGTATAAATAGTATTACTCCTACTATAGATAACAAAATTATAGCTTTATTTCTTGTTTTCATTTAAATCACCTACTTCATACTTTAATAGCAATTGAGGTATAGAGTTTATAAACAAAGGCACCACTATTAGCAAAAATGGATAACAATAATTTATTACAATTGATGCGAATTCATATGGTCCAGTTATCTTCACCGATCTTGAAAACCATATATTACTTCCAAATCTAACCATTGTAACATATATACTAGAAGCTATGAAGCCCCCTCCCCATAGTACCCAAGCTATTCTTCTAATTCGATAAGCAGATCTAATGTTAAAAAACTTTTTAACTAACAAAACTTCTTTATTCTTTTCTTTACTAGCTCCAATATAATTCACTCCTAAAACAATACTGAAAACAAGCAATAGAGCATTTAAAAGCCTCCCAGTTTCAACAATGGATATTGGTATTGTCACTATCCAAATTATCAAAGAATACAATAAAGTTATTTGTAGGCATTCTAGCTTAAATTTATTTATATATATTTCCTTATTTCCGTCAATAAGATAATCTATACTTGTGATACTTTCTTTTGCCATAACTATTGCTTTATCGTAGGACAATCCGTTTTCAGTTAGATCTTTCACCTTAGCCTCAAGATTAGTAAAAATCTCATACTTTAGCTCTTGTATTTGTTTGTCTTCTTTATACTTACAAAACAAGCTATCCACATATTCTCTCAAAGTTTCCATAATAACCTCCTATCTCTCTATTAATTTATCAATCAGGTCTTTGGCAAACTTCCATGCCTCCAATGATCTTTCATAAGTTTCTTTTCCAAGTTGTGTAATCCTATAATATTTTCTTCTGCCCCCTTGGCTTTCATCCCCCCAATAGGACTCTATAAGCTTTTGAGACTCAAGCCTTTTTAAGCTAGTATAAAGTGAAGGTTCTTTTAATTCGTATCTTCCTTCACTGCTCTTTGAAATAGTTTTAATAATCTCATACCCATAGCTATCTCCATCATAAAGTACACGAAGTATTATTGTATCTATATTTCCTCTAATCAAGTCACTACTTATTACGCCTTCACTCATGTTATCACCTCATAATTATATGATAATACATATTACTATGTCTGTCAAAGTAATATTTGTGAAGAAGCAATCTTATGTTCATATACCTTTCTGAATTTATATAAGGAAAATTTGGCAGGCGAATAAGATTTATTTTTTTCTGAATATCTATTTTAAACTCACAATAGCACCACAATTAACCAACAAAATTTTATACTTACCTTCTAAATAAGTAAGGTCTTATAATAATGCTTTGTGACGTCCTTTGTCTCATGAGCGATCTTTAGACAGTAAAAAACAACCCTATCTATGTAATATTATAGATAAGGTTGTCCGTTGAAAAATTCAAATTTAATACTTATACTTTATTAAATCGTATACAAAAAGAGCTATTGTACTTGAAAAACTATTCATAGTGCAAAAGCCCCCTTTATTTTTATCTTGGTTGAACTATTAATTTTATTGCTGTTCTTTCTTCTCCATCGATTTGAATATCTGTGAAAGCTGGTACACATACTATATCTTTTCCACTAGGAGCAACAAAGCCTCTAGCAATAGCAATAGCTTTTACAGCTTGGTTTATAGCTCCAGCTCCAACTGCTTGTATTTCTACGATATTTTTTTCTTTTATTATAGCAGCTAAAGCTCCTGCCACAGAGTTAGGGTTAGATTTAGTTGATACTTTTAATACTTCCATTATTACATAACCTCCTAGAAATTAACGATATCGTTTACATAAGTTCTAATAATCTTTTACTCTATATATATTCTACACATATTAGGAAAAACCTTCTTTTTTATAAATTTTTTTATTTTTTATTTTTAGCTCTGTTAAAGTACTATATTGAACATAGCCTTATTTTTTTAATAATTCTAAATCTAGCTTAAATACTTTTTTATTATATTTTATGAGGTTTTAGCATCCATCCATGTAGTGTTCTATTTCAGAAAAGAAAGCTAAAACAACCTTCTTTAGCTCTTTTTGAGCATTTGCCTTTCCTAATGAACAAGAAAAAAATCTTGTAGTCAACATAAAGAATAAAAAAATACATTTTGCTTTCACAAAATGTATTTTGTACTTATTTAGCATAGTCAACTGCACGGGTTTCTCTAATAACATTTATTTTAATTTGTCCAGGATATTCTAATTGTTCTTCTATGTTCTTTACAATATTCCTTGCCATTTCAATGGACCCTGCATCATCAACTTGATCTGGTTTAACCATAATTCTAATCTCTCTTCCAGCTTGAATGGCATATGACTTTTCTACACCTTCGTATGAATTTGCAATTTCTTCGAGCTTTTCTAATCTCTTAATATAAGCCTCTAAGGTTTCTCTTCTTGCTCCTGGTCTAGCTGCTGAAATTGCATCAGCTGCTTGAACTAGTACTGCTTCAAGTGACATCATCTCAACATCACCATGATGAGCCGCAATAGCATTTACTACTATCGGAGATTCATGATATCTCTTAGCTAAGTCTCCACCAATTAAGGCATGAGGTCCTTCATACTCTTGATCTACAGCTTTGCCGATATCATGTAACAATCCAGCTCTTCTTGATAATGTAACATCTAAACCTAATTCAGATGCCATTAGCCCAGCCAAATATGAAACCTCTATTGAATGTTTCAACACATTTTGGCCATAACTAGTTCTGTACTTTAATCTACCTAGAAGTCTAATTAATTCTGGGTGTAGTCCATGTACTCCGGTTTCGAAGGTTGCTTGTTCTCCCTCTTCCTTAATATCATTTTCCACATCCTTAGTCGCTCTTTCTACCATTTCTTCTATTCTAGCTGGGTGAATTCTACCATCTACAATTAATTTTTCTAGAGCAATTCGCGCTACTTCTCTACGAATTGGATCAAAACTTGATAGTATTACTGCTTCTGGAGTATCATCAATTATTAAATCAACTCCTGTCAATGTCTCTAAAGTTCTAATATTTCTACCTTCCCTACCTATAATTCTGCCCTTCATTTCGTCATTTGGTAGAGCTACTACATGTACAGTAGATTCTGAAACGTGATCAGCGGCACATCTTTGTATTGCTGTTGTAATTATTTCTCTTGCCTTCTTATCAGCTTCTTCTTTTGCTTTTGTTTCAACTTCTTTAATCATTATAGCAGCATCATGTTTGATTTCTTTACTAATTTCGTCAAGAAGAATTTGTCTTGCTTCTTCACTAGATAGGTTTGATATCCTTTCTAGCTCTTCGCGCTGCTTTGTGTACAATTCATTTACACTGTCTTCCAATTGATGAACCTCTTGTATCTTTTTGTTAAGGCCCTCATCTTTCTTCTCTAAAGCATCACTTTTTTTATCTAGAGATTCTTCTCTTTGTATCATTCTTCTCTCTAGACGTTGAATTTCATTTCTTCTTTCACGGGATTCTTTTTCAAAATCATTTCTTAATTTATGAACTTCTTCCTTAGCTTCCAAAATCGATTCTTTTTTTAGAGCTTCAGCCTCTCTTTTAGCGTTTTCCAAATTAGCTTCAGCTTCCTGTTCTAAACTGGACATTCTACGTTTAAAAGTATTTTTTATTACTGAATACTCAACAATTCCTAGCACTATTAAAACTAGTACACAAACTATAATTTCAATAATGTAATGCATCATAACACCTCCTTCGCACTATTTTAGCAATTTATATTATTAGTAAATATGAAGGCTTAGTAAGGTGTCATATTAAATTCAGACTGTAAACAAATGAATATGATAAACCAGTATTTGTTATTATTTTATATTAATTTTAAAATTATGTCAAGTTGATAGATTAAAGCGTTATATAAACAATTTAATATTATCTATATATTATTATTCTCAATTGTTCGTATTTTATAACAAAAAAATAAATCGCATAAGCGATTTATTTTTGCTCTTCGTTAGCTTTAGCTTGTTTTTTTTCTGCTTTTGTTTCAGCTTTAGCTTCACTATATATTGGCAACTCATACTTCGCTCTAATTTTATTTTCTATCTCAGAGGCTATTTCAGGATTATCCTTAAGGAATTGCTTTGCATTTTCTCTTCCTTGGCCTAATCTTACATCACCATAAGCGAACCATGCACCACTTTTCTGTATTATTTCATCCTTAACACCTACATCAACTAAGTTACCTGTCTTCGATATTCCTTCTGCATACATAATATCAAATTCAGCTTGCTTAAATGGAGGTGCCACTTTATTTTTAACTATCTTAACTCTTGTTCTGCTTCCTACAACACCTTCGCCTTGCTTTATGGAATCAATTCTTCTTATATCCATTCTAACAGAGGCATAGAACTTAAGAGCTCTACCACCAGTTGTAGTTTCAGGATTACCAAACATTACACCAACTTTTTCTCTTAATTGGTTAATGAATATAGCAACACACTTTGACTTATTTATAGTTCCTGCTAATTTTCTAAGAGCTTGAGACATAAGTCTAGCTTGTAATCCAACGTGTGAATCACCCATCTCTCCTTCTATTTCAGCTCTTGGAACTAAGGCTGCAACGGAGTCAATAACTATTACATCTACTGCACCAGATCTAACTAAGGCTTCTGTAATTTCTAATGCCTGCTCACCAGTATCTGGCTGAGATACTACTAGATTATCTATGTCAACACCTATTATCTTAGCATAGCTTGGATCTAAAGCATGTTCTGCATCTATGTACGCTACAGCGCCACCAACTCTTTGTGCTTCTGCCGCAATATTTAAAGCAACAGTAGTTTTACCTGAACTTTCTGGCCCATATATTTCTATTATTCTACCTCTAGGCACTCCACCAATTCCTAAAGCTATATCTAAGTCTAAGCATCCTGTTGAAATCACATCTAAATTTAAAGTACTATGCTCACCTAATTTCATTATTGAGCCTTTTCCAAATTGTTTTTCTATCTGTCCCATAGCTGATTCTATGGCTTTAAGTTTTTCCATATCAATACCCATTGATAAACACATCCTCTCTGACGAACATTTGTTCTATATTTATTATAAATTACTTTATTTTATAAGTCAACACCAATATAGTTTTTTAATTTAAGCAATACTTTACTGTTATACTAAGTTATAGCTAAATACAACCTAAAAATATATAACATATATCAATTGAAAATAAAAACTGAATTTTCACATGAATTATAAAATAAAAAAATTATTTAGGAAATAATGATTATATTGTTATCTAATATATAGATGTACCACTTCAGTATAGAATTTACATTTTTTAATTCTTAAAAATAAAGAATTTAAAAAATAATTCCCATAAGGAAGTGGCAAATACTTACATATTAAAATTATTACCTTTTACATAAATGTTAAACCTATTTTTCTGTATTAATAGCAGCTTTATTCTTAACAAAATAATCTACTCCAGAAAGTATTGTTACAATTACTGCTAAATACAAAGAAACGGTTGGTGCTATATCAAAAAACTTGTTCATAAAACTATTATCAGTCACTAAATTTGTTAAGTATTTAGAGGATCCAATATTTACTTTTAATAAAAGTAATATTATTGCAACAATCTGAATTACAGTTTTTATTTTTCCCCACCAGCTAGCAGCGATAACAGTACCATCAGCTGCTGCAATAGTCCTTAACCCAGATACAGCAAACTCTCTAGCTATTATTATTACTGCAGCCCAACTTGGTACTACATGCAATTCAACTAATGATATAAGTGCTGATGTAACCAGAAGCTTATCTGCTAAAGGATCCATAAACTTACCAAATCTAGTAATTTGATTTCTACTTCTAGCTATGTATCCATCTAATTTATCAGTTAATGAAGCTAATACAAAAATAAAAGTAGCTATAAAAGTACTATATGTTAAATCTCTAAAAGCTATAAAAACCAAAAAAATAGGCACCAAGAATATCCTGATTATAGTAAGTCTATTCGCAAGATTCATTATAAACAACCCCTAACAAATCATATTCAGTAGAATCAACAATTTTAACTTTTAGTATGTCACCAATATTTAGTTCATTATTCGCAGCATTGATTATGATATTACCATCTATTTCAGGAGACATTTCATAAGATCTTCCTAAATAACTTCCTTCTTCTAGTTGTTCTATTAAAACATCATACACATTGCCAATCTTTTCTTTGTTGATAGCTTCTGAAACTTCCATTTGAGTAAGCATAAGAAGATCTTCTCTTTTAGCTTTAACTTCCTCATCAACATGATTTGGCATTGCATAAGCTGCTGTTCCTTCTTCTTTAGAATATTTAAACACCCCAACTTTGTCTAATTTATATTCTTTTAGGAAATTTTTTAATTCACTAAAATCTTCATCTGTTTCACCTGGAAAACCTACTATAAGCGATGTTCTTAAGGTTATTCCATCAACCTTTTGTCTTAAAAGATTAATTTTATCTATTATCGCCTGTTTTGTAGTTTTTCTTCCCATGGCCTTTAATATATTATCACTTATATGCTGTATAGGTAAATCTAAATATTTGCATACCTTAGGATTTGATGCAATTTCGTCTATTAATTCATCATATATCTCTTCAGGATAGCAATAAAGCACTCTTATCCACTGAATACCATCTATTCTACTTAATTCATTCATTAATACATGTAGTTTGTTTGCATCATATAAATCAATACCGTATCTAGTTGTATCTTGACCAATAAGAATAAGTTCTTTAACTCCATTAAGAGCTAAGGTCTTAGCCTCTTCTACTATACCTTCTAACTGCCTGCTTCTATATTTACCCCTTATTTTAGGTATAATACAGTAAGTACAGAAATTGTCACAGCCTTCTGATATTCTTATGTAAGCAGTAGCTTTATCAGTAGTAATAACTCTTTCACCTTCGTTAATGTTTATATTGCTGTATTCCAATTTAGTTATTTTTGATTTTTCACTGTTTATGAAAGAATTTATAAGCTCATCAATTTTATTATAATCATTAACTCCAAGCATAATGTCAATTTCAGGCATAAGCTCAGTAAGCTCAGTTCCATATCTTTGAGTTAAACAGCCTGTGGCGATAAGCAACCTACAGTTATATTTATTTTTATATTCTGCCATTTCTAATATTGTATCAATAGACTCCTGTTTAGCTTTTTCTATAAAGCCACAAGTATTAACTATAATTATATCTGCAGATTTAGGGTCATTAGTTAATTCATAATCTCTTTTTAGCTTACCCAGCATAATTTCAGAATCAACTCTATTTTTGTCGCATCCTAGGCTTATCAAGCCCACCTTATATTTTGTCAACGTAATTCCTCCTGTGTTCAATACAATATAATATAATAAATAATACAAATTAATTTTAAAACTGTTTTACTATTAAAACAAGTATTTTTTCTACATATTCTCAAGTTCTTCCTTTGTTATAAGTACTTGTCTTGGCTTACTTCCATCCTTTGGCGATATTATATTGTTTTCTTCTAGCTGTTCCATAATTCTTGCAGCCCTATTAAAGCCTACCCTGAGCTTTCTCTGAAGAAAGGATGTAGACGCTTGACCAGTTTCAACTACTATTCTTATAGCTTCCTCTAAGAGTTCATCTCCATCATCTGGATTTGCTGCATTTGAAGAAGAAGTAACCTCGCTATTTATATGGTCTATTATCTCAGTTTCATAAGATGTTTCTTCCGATGTACCTTTTATGAAATTAACCACTTGTTCCACTTCTTCTTCTGAGATAAATGCACCTTGAATTCTCACAGGTTTTGCCTCTCCCACTGGGTAGAAAAGCATATCCCCTTTTCCTAATAGTTTTTCAGCTCCTGAAGAGTCTAGTATGGTTCTCGAGTCAATCTGACTAGAAACAGCAAAGGATATTCTAGATGGAATATTGGCCTTAATAACTCCTGTGATGACATCTACAGAAGGTCTCTGTGTTGCAATTACAAGATGCATACCGGCAGCTCTAGCCATTTGTGCTAGTCTTGCTATATAATCTTCCACATCATTAGGGCAAGCCATCATAAGATCTGCAAGCTCATCAACAATTATTACTATCCAAGGTAGCTTCTCTGTAATGATTCCCTTGTCAAATAAATTATTATAAGATTCTATATTTCTTACACCGCTATCAGCAAATAATTTATATCTTCTAGTCATCTCATTTACTGCCCAGTTCAATGCTGCAGCAGCTTTTTTAGGGTCAGTTACTACTGGAATTAATAATTGTGGAATTCCATTATATACATTCAATTCAACAACCTTAGGATCCACCATTAAAAGCTTAACTTCCGCTGGAGAATATTTGTATAGAATACTTATTATCAAAGTATTTATACATACACTCTTACCAGATCCTGTGGCCCCTGCAATTAACAAGTGAGGCATCTTACTCAAATCTGCTACGATTGACTTACCAGCTATATCCTTACCAAGTGCAAAAGCCAAATTACTTTTGGCATTTATAAATTCATCAGAATCCAAGACTTCCCTAAGAAACACTGGTGTAAGTTCTTTGTTTGGCACCTCTATTCCCACTGCTGCTTTTCCAGGAATAGGTGCCTCTATTCTTACGCCATTAGCTGCAAGACCTAAAGCTATATCATCAGATAAATTAACAATCTTACTTACTTTAACTCCAGCACTAGGCTGTAACTCAAACCTCGTTACTGAAGGTCCTTTTGTTACTTGTACAATTTTTGCCTCTACTCCAAAACTATTCAAAGTATCTTCCAATTTAGTTACGTTTTGAAGTAAGTCTTTTTTATCTTCCTTCTTTAGTTTTGATGCAGAATTTACATTTAGAAGCTCAGTGGAAGGAATTATATATTCAGTTTCCTCTGAAGATAGTAGTCTCTCTGTTAATTCCTTGTTTACATCCTCTTTCACTTCATTATCCAAGGCTTTTTTCTTATCAGAAACTCTATTGCTATTAGCAGTACTATCAGTGATTTCAACTTTTGTTGGAGCACTTTCTGACACCACTTCTTCATGAATTGATGCATTTTTCATAAAGTCCAATATCTTTATTTTATTATTTATACCATTTATGAACTCATTTTGATCATTATTTTTTTCCTCAAGTACAAGGAATTCTTCTTTAGGCTCTACTTTATTAGGCTTTTCAACATTCTTATCCTTTTTCTCTGGAAATAGCTTAATATTCATGTTTATTGAATCTAAAGAAAAATCAAAGCCAACAATAAAAAGTATTACGTATACAGCCATATTAAGAATAAAGGTACCTATTGTACCTATTAATCTATATATAGGCAAGGTTATAGAAAAGCCAATAACTCCACTGTGAAAATAGCTTTTAGAACCAATTATAGCTTTTAAAGAGTTGGTAAAGCTAGTACTATCGTAATAGTTGGTTATTGAAATAACTTGTATAAATATCAATGAATTTATTATACCGGCAGTTATAATTATAAAAGTTTTAGAAAGTATTATACTTCCTTTAGATTTTATATATATTATTGATAAATAAATCATGTATAAAGGCAATATGAAAGTACCTATTCCAATTGCTGATGTAAAAAAATACTTAGAAAAATATGAAAGATACCCAGCTGCATCACTATATATACTTATAGCTAAAACCAAACTTATAGCTAATAGTATTATTCCTGTAATATCTGAGTTCTTCTTTTTCTGATTTTTTTTACTTGTAGATTTCTTCTTTGCCATATTATTCACCCCTTTTACTACTTCTACACATAGAGATAAATTTCCTCCAAAAACCATAAATAAACCATAGGATTTACCTATGGTTTATTTACACTATCTATCATTGAGTTCAATTTGTCAAGTGCCTCTTTTATCCCCCCAACTTCATCTATAAGTCCATAATCCACTGCTTCTTTTCCTACTAAGATAGTTCCCATATCATTCAAAAGCTCATCAGTTTGAAGCATAAGAGTTCTAAGAGTTTCTTTATTTATCTTAGAGGTTCTTATTATAAATTCATTTATACGCTCCTGCATTTTATTAAAATACTTAAAAGTCTGAGGAACTCCAAGTATTAATCCATTCATTCTTATAGGATGTAGTATCATTGTAGCAGAAGGTGATATAAATGAGTAATCAGAGGCAGTTGCTAAAGGAACGCCTATAGAGTGTCCTCCACCTATTACTAGAGATACAGTAGGTTTGCTTAGACTTCTTATCATCTCTGATATAGCAAGCCCAGCTTCCACATCACCACCAACAGTGTTCAAAATGGTTAAAATACCTTCTACCTTCTCATTTTGTTCCATCTCTATTAACTGAGGTATTACATGCTCATATTTAGTGGTCTTTGTTTGCGGAGGTAATACACCATGCCCCTCTATCTGACCAATTATAGATAATATATGAATTCTTTGCTGCACATCTTGAGTAGAATTCGTATTGCCAAGTTCTTTTATGGATTCAATTTTATCATCTGTTCTTTTTTCTTCATTTTTTATTTCGCTCATGATCACTCCTCCTGTACTCCTATATTTTGTACAAGAGAGTAAGCATTTATTCAATTATTTACATAAAAGCTTTATGAAGTACGTTAATTGCTTTTTCTACATCGAAGGAATGTATTAAGCACCATATAGTAGCATGAGAATCTGCTGTTTGAAGTACTTCTATATTATTATCATCTAAGGTTCTTATTATCTTTGCCATTACTCCAGGAATTCCCTTCATTCTAGAACCTATTAAAGAAATTTTGCTACATTCTTTAACCAAATGATAAATAATATTTCTATCTTTTAATATTGTCTCCAACTTTGTTAAGTCTTCTGAATCTATTGTAAATATTTTTTCTTTAGGAAATATATTTATAAGATCTAAACTTATCTTATTTTCAGCTAAGGTATCCAACACCTTTTTATATTCATTTTTATTTTCGTTATCTGCATCAGTTATAGTTACTTGAATCCTTCCAGACATGTGAGTAATACCAGTCAAAATACGAGGATCGCTGCTGTCACCAACATTGTCAATAACTGTACCTTTGCACTTAGACATAGTATTTCTTATTACAAGAGGTATATTGCCTCTCATGGCTATTTCAACTGCTCTTGGATGGATAACTTTAGCCCCTTGATCTGCGAATTGAAACACTTCGTTATAGCTTATTTTATCTATTAGATTAGCGTCTTCTACTATTCTTGGATCGGCAGTCATAATTCCATCTACATCAGTGAATATCTCTATCTGCTCACTTTTCAGAGCTACACCTAATATAGATGCTGTTGTATCACTTCCACCTCTTCCTATAGTAGTAAAATTACCTTCGCTGTCCATCCCTTGAAATCCGCAAACTACAGGAACTATACCATCATTTAGCAAATGAAGAATTCTCTTTGTGTCCACATCTAGCAGACGTGCATTAGTAAAGTCACTATTAGTTATTATACCAGCTTGTCCTCCAGTTAGAGGGGTAGCTTTAATATTATTCATATAGAGCTCCTGGCATAATACTGTAGAACTAATTATTTCTCCACAACACATCAACATATCTGTTGTATGCTTGTTCGCATTTTTAAAATCACTATTTAATAGCGAAAGTAGTGTGTCTGTGGCATAAGGCTCACCTTTTCTGCCCATAGCAGAAACTACAACCACTGGTGAATACCCCTTGTTTATTGCCTCTTTAATTTTTTCGATGACTTGTTCTCTTCTTTCAGATGTAGATACTGAAGTCCCACCAAACTTTTGTATGATGATTTTCAAAATATCACTCCTTTGTTAAAGCTTAGTTCTTTTAATCATTTCCTCTTCAACGTCAAGAATAATTGTTTTAGCACCTATCTTTTTCACATAATCCCATGGTATTTCAAGAAATTCATCTCCACCAAATAGGCTAAACTTTGATATATTAATATTTATGATAAGAAATTTTAATTTTCCTTCATCATCTATAACTATATCATTGCTTGATAAAGAATTATACTTTTCACCATCATTGACGTTTATTATTTCATATCTTTCCATCTCAGATAAATACTTAATATTGTCACTCATGATAGCACACCTCCTTAACATCAAGTTATGATACCAAGGAGGATTTTATGCTTAGATATTTCCTTCACTAGTATTGTATGCAGCTATATCCTTTTGTGCTAGCGTGGACAACGTATCTATATCAATTTCTTTTCCGACAAAAGCTCCGTTTATAATTCCAGGCTTGAAGCATTCTTCAAGCATACTATGTACAGTTTCAAAGTTTATCTTATCGATTTTACTTATTATATCTTCTGGCTTATTTATCTTATTTAAAAATAGCACTGATTTACCATTACTGAACATCCTACTGCTTGTGCTTTCTAAACCTAGAACATAATTTGCTTTTATCTTTTCTTTATTAATATCTAGTTGCTCTTTGGTTATTCCTTTTGTTATAAAAAGCTGTAATTCTTCATTTATTGCTTGCAGTGTTTGCTCAGCATACACTGGGTTAAGTCCTACATAAATGTTCATCATTCCAACATTCTTATATGATAAAGGATATGAGTATACCGAATAACAAACTCCCATTTCTTCACGAATCTTTTGAAAAAGTAAAGAGGAGGCTCCACCACCTAAGATATTATTAAGAACTATTAAATTATACCCATTATCTTCTCCAATTGGAACCCCTTTTAAGCCTAAGTTTATATGAAGTTGTTCAATATCTTTTTCTGCACTAACAAAATTATTCATAAAGCTTGGCGTAGAATACTCTGTTACAATATCTCTTTCCACAGACCAGTTACCAAAATAACATTCCACTAACTTTATAAGTTCTTTATAATCGAATTTTCCACAGACTGATAATACTGAATTTTTAGGTGTATAGTGGGACTCTATATACTTTGTTATAATTTCTCTGTTAAAAGATCTTACCGTGTCAGGTGTCCCTAATATTGGATAAGATAATGAATCATCACCAAAAGCAGCTTTAGCATGAATATCAGAAAGTACATCTTCAGGAGTATCTTCACCCATGTTTATTTCTTCAACAACAACTCCTTGCTCTTTTTGAATATCTTCTTCACTAAATTTGGAATTAAACATCATATCGGATAATACTTCTAAACATAGTTCTGCATGAGTAGAAAGTGCTTTAAAATAATAACAAGTAGATTCTTTACTTGTATATGCATTTATTTGGCCTCCTACATTCTCAATATCTTCTGCTATCTTCTTAGCGCTTCTATTTTTTGTACCTTTGAACATCATATGTTCTATAAAATGTGAGATACCATTATTATTTAGATTTTCATTTCTTGACCCATTTTCAACATGTAATCCTATGCTTATAGAGTCAACGTGATCTATATACTCTGTTACAACTCTTAGACCATTGGATAATGTGTACAGATTATACATAAAAATACCTCCTTATAATAAAAAATTCTATAAAGGTACCTTCTTTAAAGAATTTTTTTCAGCATTAGCCTTTTAAATGCATTTTTAACTAATATTTAAGGCCACATATTATATTTTATTCTTTCGATTATATTGTGCTTTTAATTGTATGTTATATACCAATCTGCTTTACCTTTAATATAGTTTTAAAAACGAAAAAATCGCTAATGCGACTTTCATTAGTGATTTTTTGAGTATAAGAATAAAAAGGCAATTTTTAAGTTGCCCTTTCATATTTATTCTTTTGGCTTTTCTTCTTGTGATTCTGCTATTGCATCTTTTCTAGATAGATTTATTCTTCCTTGATTATCTATATCAGTAACCTTTACTAATATCTCATCACCAACAGATACAATATCTTCAACCTTATTTACTCTACTTACATCTAATTTAGAAATGTGAACTAAACCTTCTTTATTAGGTAATATTTCAACAAAAGCTCCAAACTGAGCTATCTTAACAACCTTACCCAAATAAATTTCTCCAGCTTTTACTTCACGAGTAAGTCCATCTATTATCTTCAATGCTTCTTTAACGCCTTCATGATCTGAAGAAGATACAAAAACCTTACCATCATCTTTTATATCTATCTTAACACCAGTATCAGCAATTATCTTATTAATTACTTTTCCACCAGCTCCGATTACATCTCTAATCTTATCAGGATCAATTTGTATTGCAGAAGTCTTAGGTGCATATAATGAAACTTCTTCTCTTGGACCTGGGATACATGCCTTTATCTTTTCAAGAATTCCAAGTCTTGCTTTCCTAGCATCATATATAGCTGTTCTTATGCAGTATTCTGATAAACCAGCAATCTTAGTATCTACTTGAATAGAAGTTATACCTTTCTCTGTTCCTGCCACCTTAAAGTCCATATCTCCAAAGAAATCTTCAATACCTTGTATGTCAGTTAATACTTCTTCTTCTGATAAGTCTTCTGAAGTGATTAATCCCATAGCTATACCTGCTGCTGGTCTCTTAATTGGAACTCCTGCATCTAATAAAGCTAAAGTTGATCCACAAACTGATGCTTGCGATGTAGAACCGTTAGAGCTTAATACTTCTGAAACTAGTCTTATTGTGTATGGGAATTCTTCTTCTGATGGTATAAGTGGCTCTAAAGCTCTTTCTGCTAAAGCACCATGGCCTATTTCTCTTCTACCTGGTCCTCTTAAAGGTCTGACTTCACCAACACTGTAAGAAGGGAAGTTATAGTGATGCATATATCTTTTAGATTCTTCTTCTCCAATACCATCTAAAATCTGAACATCTCCTATAGCACCTAAAGTAGCTACAGTCATAACTTGTGTAAGACCTCTAGTAAATATACCAGTTCCGTGAGTTCTTGGTAATACTCCTACTTCACAGTTTATTGGTCTTACTTGATCAAAAGCTCTTCCATCAGGACGTCTTCTTTCATGTAAAAGCATATCTCTTACGATTTCTTTTTGAATTCTATATACAACATCGTTAACATCAGACATGTTATCAGGATAAACTTCAGCAAAGTGATCTATTACACTCTTCTTAACTTCATCCATTTCTACATTTCTTTCATTCTTATCGATAATGTACATAGCTTTCTTTATCATTTCAAAAGAGTACTCACGTACTGTCTTTTCTAACTCAGCATCAACCTTATATATTAAAGGTTCCTTCTTTTCTTTTCCATAAAGCTTCATTGCTTCTTCTTGGAAAGCAACTATACCTTTACATGCTTCAAAACCAAAGTTAATAGCATTGATCATAGTTTCTTCTGGTATTTCATGTCCACCAGCTTCTATCATCATAACTCTATCTTTAGTTGCACATATAGTTAAGAATAATATACTTTCTTCTCTTTGTTTTGATGTTGGGTTAAGTATAAACTCATCACCAATTAAACCTACTTGTACTGCAGCTACTGGAGTTGTAAATGGTATGCTTGATAGACAAAGAGCAGTGGATGCTGCATTTATCGCAAGAATTTCTGGAAGGTTATCTTTTTCTACAGAAACTACTGTACAAACTACTTGTACGTCATTTCTATATCCTTTTGGGAATAGTGGTCTAAGCGGTCTATCGACAGCTCTTCCATTTAGAATTGCTTTTTCTGAAGGCTTACCCTCTCTCTTGATAAATCCTCCAGGTATTTTTCCTACTGCATATAATCTTTCTTCATACTCTACACTTAGAGGAAAAAAGTCAATCCCCTGTCTTGGTGCTTCTGAAGCATTTGCATTTGTTAATATTACTGTATCACCATAACTCATAAGAATAGCAGCATCAGAAAGCATTCCAATCTTTCCAAATTCTACTTTCATCTTTCTACCAGCTACAGTGGTTTCATGAAAATGGTTCATGTGTTAATACCTCCTTCCGGTTACTTATGTAAAACTTTACTTTAAATTGTTTAAAAATCGCTAAAGCGAGTTTCATTAGTATTTTCTAATCTGCCTTTAAAAAGTTAAAACTAAAGTTAAGGGCGGATTTTTCACTTTACTCTTATGTCATAACTATTTTAAATATAATACAACATAGTTATTCACTGATTTATAAAAAACGCAGTTGATTTAAGAGTAAAATTTGTCCAATACACTTTTTATAAATTATTATATGTGTATTTTACTCTGAAGATTTGTATAAGAAGGTTTTTATAGACTAATATATATTATTTTCTCTTTAAATCTTAAGAAATTATTCATTATTTACTTAAAATTTTACAATTTTGTAGAGAGTAAAATAATAGAGCGGTATAACCGCTCTTATCAGATTAACCTCTTATACCTAATTTTCCGATTATTGCTCTGTATCTTTCGATATCTTGAGAAGATAGGTAATTTAAAAGACCTCTTCTTTGACCAACCATCATTAGAAGACCTCTTCTTGAATGGTGATCCTTTTTATGAACCTTTAAATGTTCAGTTAAGTAGTTGATTCTTTCAGTTAATAGTGCTATTTGCACTTCTGGTGAACCAGTATCTCCTTCATGTCTTGCGTGTTGAGCAATAATTTCTTGTTTTCTTGCCTTATCCATTGTATACACCTCCAAAATTATCCCCTAGTTCCAAGAAAAAGATGGCAAACCTTTGATCTTAGGATTAGGTTCTCAAACGTATTATAGCAGAACTGATTTTCGTTGTAAATGAATTTTTTTACAATCCCTTTAGTTTTTTTCTCGATTCAGCAAAATTTTTGTCACTTTTCAGTTGCTGCGTTAACGCTTCTAAACTATCAAACTTCTCTTCATCTCTTATTCTCTCTATAAAATATACTTTTAATTCATCACCATATATACTTTTATTAAAGTTTAAAATATAAGTTTCTATAGTAATATTCTTTCCATCTACAGTAGGATTATAACCAACTGAGGTTATACTTTTAAACAGTTTACTCTTATAAATCGTGTTAGTATAATAAACTCCTATCTTAGGTAAAACAGCATTTGAATCGACTTCTATATTGGCAGTAGGAAAACCTAACTTTCTGCCTAACTGTTTACCTAATACAACCTTACCTCTAAGAACGTAAGGTCTAGTTAACAATGCATTTGCGCTGTCTAAGTCTCCTTCAGCTAGAAGGTTTCTAATCTTAGTACTGCTTATTATATTTTCTTCATTCATCAATGCACCCATTATATGAAGTTCAAATCCGTACTTTTCACTTAGAGTTTTTAGAAGCTCCACATCCCCCTTATTTTTAAAGCCAAATCTATAATTAAATCCAACAATAATACCCTTTGCATTATAGTTAGTTAAGAGTTGTTCTATAAAAGCTTCTGGCTCTATCTTCATAAAGTTCTCATTAAAATTCACAAGGCATGCAACATCAATACCAAGTTCCTCAAGAATTTCAAGCTTTGTTTCATTATCAAGAAGTAACTTAGGAGCTCTTTCCTTATTCACAACTGTTAATGGATGATTTCTAAAAGTATATACCATGCTAGAACAATGGTTCTTCTTAGCTAGCTCTATGGTTTTACTTATTAAGCTTAAGTGACCTAAATGTAAACCATCAAAACTTCCTAGAGCTATATAAGAAGCTTTTTCTAAAGAGATTTTGCTATTTTCATCAATAATTATCATCTTTGTACCTCTAATCTAATAATAATTTTTCTAACTTAAAGCCATCCCTATTCATTTTACCTAGCCCAATTAAAGACTTCTCTTTACTATATACTCTATATAACCTATCAAAGTCAAGTTTTTCTTTAACCATACTATTGTCACTCACTCTTACCCCATTAATTAATAGCTTAGCAAACTTATCATTAACGGTAATGCTATCATAAAACTTTAGTGCTTCTTCAATTGAAATAATATAATCGCTTATATTGGATTTCTCTAACTCCTCTAGCGTAACACCATTCTCTAAAGTAAACGCACCATTAGCTGTTCTACATAATGCAGTCATTACAGCGCCAACCTTTAACTGTTCTCCTATATCAAAACATAAGCTTCTTATATAAGTCCCTTTAGAACAAGTTACATCCATGGATACAAAAGGTAAGTTTATATCTATATTTGCTATATCATATATAGATATTTTTCTTGCTTGTCGCTCAATTTCTTTACCTTGCCTAGCAAGTTCATACAATCGCTTTCCGTTTACTTTAAGTGCTGAATACATTGGCGGAACTTGTTCTATCTCGCCTACAAATTTAGATATTACCTCAGCAACTTCTTCTTCCTTGATATGGTCAGTTGGAGAAGTTTTTATAATAGTTCCTTCTAAATCATATGTATCTGTTATAACGCCTAGCTTAAAGGTTACTCTGTAGGACTTTTGATTTTCCATAATATAATCTATTATCTTAGTTGCTTTTCCCATGCAAACAGGAAGAACCCCTGAAGCTTCAGGATCAAGGGTTCCTGTATGTCCGACCTTTTTCTCCTTGGTTAAAAATCTTACTTTCCTAACCACATCAAAAGAAGTCATCCCTGTGCTCTTATTTATATTTATTATCCCATTCATATCTATATCTCTTCTTTAATTTGATTTAAAACTAATTTTTTTGCCTCTTCTAAAGATATATCCTTCATTGTTATTCCTGAGGCCCTTACATGTCCTCCACCACCAAAAACAGAGGCCACTTTATTTACATTCAAATACTTCTTGGATCTTAGACTCACTTTTACACCGCCGTCTACTTCTCTAAATAAAACAGAGCCTTCCACACCTCTTATCTGAAGTCCTTGCGAAATAATATCAGACGAATCATCTAAAATCATATTTAGTTTATTTAATATATCTTTACTTATCTCCATAACTGCAAGTTTTCCATCAAACATAAGTTCTGTGTTACTAAGCACATAACCTGTTAATTTCAACTTTTCGTATGGCTTGTTATCAAATATATTACTGTGAATATCTGAATGAGAAATATTGAATTTCAGAAGTTCTGATGCAATTATATGTGTAGTAGTAGTGGCATTGGAATGTCTAAAAGAACCGGTATCTGTAACCAAAGAAGTATATAGACATCTTGCTATATCACTATCCATTGGAGCATTTAATATATTTATAAGCTCATATATTATTTCTGCTGTAGCAGCAGCATTAACATCAACGTAATTAAAATCACCATAAAGATCATTTGACATATGATGATCTATATTTATAACAGTTCCTTTAAAGTTATCAAGTTCTGCTGAAATTCTTTCTTTATTGCCACAATCAAGTATTATGACACAATCTGTACCATCCTTAGGTTTTACACATTCTCCATTTAGCATATTAGAAAAAGGAAGGAAGCTTAAATTATATGATATCGCATCTTTCGATATCATATAAGCTTCCTTACCAATTTTTCTTAAAGCTTGACATAACGACAGAACGCTGCCAGCAGCATCACCATCGGGAGAAACATGAAATGTAATACCTATTTTATTCATCTGTAAAATTTTATTAGCAATTTCATGTAGTGTCATTATTATTTCTCCTTTATCTTCTCTAAAAGAGAATCTATATGCATTCCTTTTTCAATAGAATCATCTATTTGGAAAATTACTTCAGGTGTATGTCTTAAATTTATTCTATGTCCAAGTTCTTTTCTAACAAATCCACTAGAACCTTTTAAAGCATTAAACGAAGCATCCTTTTCCTCTTCACTTTTACCAAATATACTTAGATATATATTAGCATATCTTAAATCCTTTGTAACTTTTACATCAGTGACACTGACCATAGCTGTAAGTCTAGGGTCTTTTATATTATTTCTTATAATATCACTAACTTCTTTTTTCACTTCTTCGTTAATTCTTCCGCCTCTATAATTAGGCATGAAAATCACCTCTTTTAAAGTTCTTTTCTTTGAATAGCTTCCATAGTAAAGGCTTCAACGATATCGCCTTCTTTGATATCATTAAACTTTTCTAAGCTTAATCCGCATTCATATCCTGCATTTACTTCCTTAACATCATCCTTAAATCTCTTTAATGATGAAAGCTTACCTTCTAGTATAACAATACCATCTCTGATAACTCTAACTTCTGAGTTTCTTACTAACTTACCATCTAGAACATAAGATCCGGCAATAGTACCAACATTAGAAATCTTATATGTCTGTCTAACCTCAGCTCTTCCAAGAACAACTTCTTTATATTCTGGTTCAAGCATACCTATCATCGCTGATTTTATATCCTCTATAGCGTCGTAAATAATTCTGTAAGTCTTTATATCTACATTTTCTTTTTCAGCTATACTTACAGCATTATTATCTGGTCTTACATTAAAGCCTATAACTATAGCATTAGAAGCTGTTGCAAGAGTTATATCAGTTTCAGTTATTGCACCGACAGCTCCGTGAATCACTCTAACTCTAACATCATCAGTTGATAACTTTTCCAATGATGATCTTATTGCTTCAACAGAACCTTGAACATCAGCTTTTACTATTATAGCTAACTCTTTAACTTTACCTTCTCTTATTTGACTATATAAATCTTCAAGAGATACTCTATTGGAATTATTAAAGCTCTCTTCACGATGCTTTTCTTTTCTTGATTCAGCCATTTGTCTAGCAGTCTTTTCGTCTTTAACAACTATAAATCTATCCCCTGCTGAAGGAACATCAGATAAACCAAGTATTTCTACAGGTATTGAAGGACCTGCTTGCTTAATCTTTTTACCCTTATCATCAAACATAGCTCTAATTCTACCATAAGTTGAACCAACTACTATAGAATCGCCTGAATGTAGTGTACCATTACCGATAAGTAATGAAGCTACAGCTCCTCTACCTTTATCAAGTTTAGCTTCTACAACAGTTCCCTTAGCTCTTCTTGATGGATTAGCAGTTAACTCTAACATTTCTGCAGTTAAAAGAACCATTTCTAGTAAGGTATCTATACCCTCATGAGTTTTTGCTGAAACAGGAACGCATATTACATCTCCGCCCCAATCTTCTGATACTAGACCGTATTCAGTAAGTTCTTGCTTAACTCTATCAATGTTAGCACCAGGTCTATCCATCTTATTTATAGCTACAACCATAGGAACATTTGCTGCCTTACAGTGATTTATAGCTTCTACTGTTTGAGGCATTATACCATCGTCTGCAGCAACTACTAAGATAACTATATCTGTAATCTGAGCACCACGAGCTCTCATAGCTGTAAATGCTTCATGTCCTGGTGTATCTAAGAAGGTTATCTTTTGACTGTTAACATTAACAGTATAAGCACCAATGTGCTGAGTTATACCACCAGCTTCTGACTCAGTTACCTTTGCTTTTCTTATAGCATCAAGCAAAGAAGTCTTACCGTGGTCAACGTGACCCATAACAGTTATTATTGGTGGTCTGCTTTCTGAATTTTCTTCTTCTTCAACATCAGTTTCTTCATCAAAAGTTTCTAATGTAGATTCTTCTTCCTTCTTAGTTACTGCAAAGCCATATTTTTCTGCAACTTTTTCAGCTGTAGCAAAATCTATTTCTTGGTTTATAGCAGCCATTACTCCTGTAAATATTAGAGTCTTTATTACATCAGCACCAGGTTTATTTAGTTTTTCAGCCAATTCCTTTACTGTTATAGTGTCACTTATCTCAATAGTTCCACCATCTAGTTCAGCAGTTTCATCCTCTGAATCTGAGGACTCATCCTCTGATCTCTTTTTCTTTCTCTTCTTACCTGCTTTATTAACTTCTTCAGCAACCATTTCTTCGTATTCATCTACAATGGTTTTAGAAATTTCTTCTTCATCATCTGAGCCTTCAGGTATCAATGTATTTCCAGTACCTGCCAACAGTTCTTTTATAAGTTCTGCATCCTCATCTTCAATAACACTCATATGATTCTTTACCTCTATGCTAAATTCATCCATAAGCAAAGTGATAAGATCCTTACTTGCTACATTTAATTCTTTTGCCAATTCATATACTCTTATTTTTGACATAGATTCACCCCCGACAAAATTCGTTGGATTTATCAAATATTCTCACCAAGCTCTATTAACTTCTTAGCCATATTTTCTTCTGTAATAGCTAATATGTTAATTTCAGTTCTACCTAAGCTATTTCCTAAGTCTACTTTAGAGTATTTCTCTAAAAAAGGAATGTTTTTATCCTTACAATAGCGGACAAACTTTTCCTTGCTATTAATAGATAGCTCAGTTGAGAATATAAACAAATAAATCTTTTTTTTCTTTAATATTTCTTCACATCGATTGTAACCTTCAATTAAATTACCAGATTTTTTTACTAATCCTAAAAATTGAAGAAACTTATTATTCATTTACAATCTCATCCTTTAAGTTATTATAAATTTGTTCATCTATCGTTGTTTCAAGATTCTTATTAAGTCTTTTAGCTTTAAAAGCCTTATCTAGACATTCAACACTTTTACATATATAAGCGCCTCGACCAGATTTTTTACCGGTTAAATCTACAGAGACAACACCTTCAGGACTTTTAACTATTCTTATAAGTTCTTTTTTAGGCTTCATTTCCATGCAGCCTGTGCACATTCTCATAGGAACTTTTTTTGGTTTCATTTTAGCACCTCCAAGCTTTTAAGCTATTCAGCCTGAGATTTGCTTTTTATATCAATTTTCCATCCAGTTAGCTTAGCAGCCAATCTTACATTTTGGCCTTCCTTACCGATTGCAAGAGATAGTTGATTATCATCTACAACTACTTTAGCAGATTTATTATCTTCATCTATAGCAACGTCTAGAACCTTAGCTGGACTTAATGCATTAGCTATATATTCTTCAGGCAGCTTACTCCATTTAATTATATCTATCTTTTCATTTTTTAGCTCATTAACTATGTTTTGGACTCTAGCACCCTTTGGTCCAACGCAAGCGCCCATAGGATCTACAGATTCATCAGTTGTGTTTACAGCAATTTTTGTTCTTGAACCTGCTTCTCTAGCAATACTCTTTATTTCTACTATTCCTTCAAATATTTCAGGAACTTCTAATTCAAAAAGTCTTTTAACTAAGCCTGGATGTGTTCTTGACACTAATACTTGTGCGCCTTTTGAAGTATTTTTAACCTCTACAATGTAAAGTTTTAACTTTTCATTGAAATTATATTCTTCACCAGCCATTTGTTCATTAGGTCCTAGTATAGCTTCAATTCTACCTAAGTCCACAAAAACATTTCCCTTATCTTTTCTGATTATAGTTCCAGTTATTATGTCAAACTCTTTTTGAATGAATTCATTATAGATAATATTTCTTTCTGCTTCCTTTATCCTTTGGATTACAACCTGCTTTGCAAGCTGAGCAGCCACTCTTCCAAAGTTTCTTGGAGTAACTTCTATTTCAACAACATCATCTATTTCGTATCTAGGATCTATCTCTTTTGCTTCATCAATTGATATTTCTGATACCTCATCATATACAAAATCAACAATTGACTTTTGAGCATAAACATGGATTTCACCAGTTTCTCTATTCATACTTACTCTTACATTCTGAGCTGCTGTAGTAGAATTAGCATAATTCTTTTTATAAGCAGCTACAAGAGCATCTTCTAAGGTTGTAAAAATAAGATCTTCACTTATCCCCTTCTCTTTTACAATCTCTTTCAATGCACCTATAAATTCTTCATTCATTACTGAACCCTCCTTACTAAATCTCCCCTTCGATGTTTACAGACTTTACTTTATCTTTTGGAACAGTAAATTGTTCACTGTTCTCAGTTATAACTAGTGCATCCTCAGTTACTTCTGTTAATATACCTTTTATATTCTTTTTACCACTTATAGACTTTGCAAACTTTACAAACACTTCTGAACCTACATATCTATTGTAGTGCTCTTCGGTAAAAAGTTGCCTATTTAGACCTGGTGAAGAAACTTCTAAATAATATGGATCTGTTATAGGATCCTTTTCATCTAACATATCACTCATTCTTCTACTTACTTTTTCACAATCTTCTAAAGATATACCTTCTGGTTTATCAATATATATCCTTAAGTAAAACTCATTATTTTCCTTCACAAACTCTACATAATAAAGTTCATACCCAAGTTCATCTACAATAGGCTTGCAAAGGTTATTTAAATTTTCTAAAAGTGCGTCTTTTTTCATATCTATCCTCCTTTAAACACCTAGCAAATTTTTATTAGTATTCCCATATCAATAAATCTGTATTGATTATTAAGCAAAAACGCAACTTTCAACAAGTTGCGTTTACAAATAGAAAGAGCGGACTACTCTGCCCACTCTTAACATGCTCCATTGTAAATAATCTACTATTCTAATCATAACATAGTAATTATTGGATTACAAGTACTATTTTATATTAGTCTAAAATCCAACTTTATATTACCTTTTACCAGTGATAATCTAATAAATATTTAGAACATCTATATAATTACGCATAAATTATCAAATTTAACTCTAAGTTATTTCAAAGATATATATCTTTATCAAAGACATGATAATTATATTTTAGTAATTTTCTATTTCTTTAATCAATTCGGTAACAAGATCTTTTTCGCTTACTTTTCTAACTATTTCACCCTTTTTAAATATAAGCCCTTCACCATTGCCACCTGCTATTCCTATATCTGCCTCTTTTGCTTCTCCAGGACCATTAACTACACATCCCATTATAGCTACCTTTATATTTTTCTTACAAGAAGCTAACTTACTCTCAACCTCTTCAGCTATATTAATCAGATCAATTTTTGTCCTGCCGCAAGTAGGACATGATATAAATTGGATTCCAGAATTCACATAGCCAAAGGTTTTCAGTATTTCACGACCTACTTTTATTTCTTCAACAGGATCTCCAGTAAGAGACACCCTGATAGTATCTCCAATTCCTTCAGAAAGTAAAGTTCCTATTCCGATACTTGACTTAATGGTACCTCTCCAAATAGTTCCTGCTTCTGTAACACCTAAATGAAGGGGATAATTAACTTTTTCAGCCATCAGCCTATAACTATCAATCATCTTTATAACATCTGCAGACTTTATAGAAATTACAATATCATCAAAATCCATATCCTCTAATATTTTCACATGTCCTAATGCGCTTTGAACTAGAGCCTCCGAAGTTGGACTTCCGTATTTCTTCAATAGTTCTTTTTCAAGGGAACCGGAATTCACTCCTATTCTTATAGGTATTTCTCTTAGTTTAGCCGCTTCTGCCACCATTCTAACTCTATCTGCACTTCCAATATTACCTGGATTAATTCTTAATGCAGAAACACCATTTTTTATAGCTTCTAGCGCTAATCTGTAGTCAAAGTGAATATCCGCAACTAAAGGGATATTTATATCTTTAACTATATCCTTGATAGCTAAGGCAGCTTCCATATCAGGAACTGCACACCTAACTATATCACATCCAGCTTCCTCAAGTCTTTTTATCTGATCAACGGTACTCTTTACATCCCTTGTATCTGTATTTGTCATAGACTGCACTGATACTGGAGCATCTCCGCCTACATATATACTTCCCACTCTTACTTTCTTCGTTTGCATTCTGTCCATAATAATCATCTCCTATAAACTAACTGGGAACAATATATCTTTAACTGTAACCAATAACATTAATAACATAAGCAGTGAAAATCCTACAAAGTTCAGTGCTCCCACTACTTTATCCGGAACTTTCTTTCTTGTTATCAGTTCAAATAATAACATAATAATCCATCCTCCATCAAGAGCTGGAAACGGAAGAAGGTTAAACACAGCAAGCTGTACGCTTAAATATGCAGTAAACCATATAAGTGTTATTATTCCACTTTTGGCAGCTGTACCTGTCATTTTAACAATTGTAACAGGTCCACCAACATCAGTTTTAAGGTTAGCTTTACCAGTAAATATACTCTTCAATGCATAAAAAGTCTGTTTTACCCAAGAAGCTGTTCCTTTAAAACTATACTTAACACTTTCAAGTATACTTGGATTCTGCACATATTGATTACTAATACCTATCATCAACATTCCTTCATCGCTTTTCATAGGAACTATACTAAATTCTTTATTCTCATTACCTCTCTTAACCAAAACATCTACAGCTTTTCCTTTAGAAGTTGCTATTTCATAGGTTAAGTCATCCTTAGTTAACAGGGTCTTGTTGTTTACCTTAATTATTTCATCACCTTTAAGCATTCCTGCTTTAGCTGCTGGCGAATCCTTAACAGTTTCATTTACAGTAAGTAATGCGTAACCTGAATGAAAAGTGAAAATACTGAATAAAACTATGGCAAGCACATAATTCATAAATGCACCTGCAAATATTATAGATATTCTTTGTAACGGAGATTTTGACATAAAACCTCTGCTATCATTGGTGGTCTCTTCTTCACCATACATCTTAACATATCCACCTATAGGCAAAGCTTTAATCATGTATTCAGTTTCTTTTCCTTTTATACTAAAAAGTTTCGGCCCCATTCCTATAGAAAATTCATCTACCTTTACACCATTAAGCTTAGCCAATGTAAAATGGCCAACTTCATGAATCAATATCAACAAACTAAATGCTATAATCGCAAAAATTATATACACAACATTTCCTCCTATTCATACTTATTAAATACATAGTCTCTTACTTCTTTATCCATATTATTAACACTATGTAATGTTACTTCCTTATTATAATCAAAATTATTCATACATTCTTCAACTATATCCGCAATTTCTAAGTAACTAATCTTTTTATTCAAAAATAAACTTACACATGCTTCATTTGCAGCATTAAGTATACATGGCATAAGCTTACCTATTCTACCAGCTCTAAATGCAAGCTCTAAACATTTAAAAGTTTTAAGATCTGGAGTTTCAAATGTAATTTTACTCAAAGTTTTAAAATCTAAGGTTCCTCCTATATTACTCTTTCTATCTGGGTAATTCAATGCGTATTGGATAGGAAGCTTCATATCTGGAGTTCCAAGCTGAGCAATTATAGCACCATCTTCATATTGAACCATAGAATGTATCACCGACTGAGGATGAACTACAACTTCAATTTTGTCATAATCGCAATCAAAGAGCCAGTGAGCTTCTATTACCTCAAGTCCTTTATTCATAAGTGTAGATGAGTCAATTGTAATTTTAGGTCCCATAGACCAGTTAGGATGCTTTAAGGCATCTTCAACTGAAACCTTTTCTAAATATTCTAAATCTTTTCCTCTAAAAGGCCCTCCTGACGCTGTAAGTAGTATTTTATCTATCTTATTCATACTATTGCCTTGAAGACTTTGAAATATAGCGCTGTGCTCCGAATCAACCGGAAGTATGTTAACGTTATTTTTTCTTGCCTCCTCCATAACTAGCTCACCAGCTACCACCAAGGTTTCCTTGTTAGCTAAGGCTATAGTTTTGCCAGCCCAAATGGCATTTAAAGTAGGCTCTAGACCTATCATACCAACTACTGAAGTCACAACAGTATCAACACTTTTGTTTGTTGCAACTTTATTTAATCCCTCTATTCCAAAGTATACCTCTATATCATACCCTTCTTTAGTACAATAATCCAAAACTTTGTTATATGCATCGTAGTCAGTCATAGCCACTACCTTCGGATTAAATTCTTTTATTATTGTTATAATACTATCTGCACTTCTATTTGCACTAACCCCAATTAGTTTGAATTCATCTTTATGAAATCTCAACACCTCTAAAGTTTGAGTTCCTATAGAACCAGTTGCCCCTAGTATAGCTATATTTTTCATGTAAATTCCTCCTGAGTTGAACTGATTATTATATTTTTAGCTAGTAATACATAAAGAGGACCAGATATTATACCTATAACACCAAATAGTTTGACACCTATATATATTGACAATAAGGCAAGTATAGGATGTATATCTAGTCTATCTCCAAT
Organism: Clostridium manihotivorum; assembly: GCF_004015185.1. GTDB lineage: Bacteria > Bacillota > Clostridia > Clostridiales > Clostridiaceae > Clostridium_AR > Clostridium_AR manihotivorum. The sequence goes on from NZ_CP025746.1 coordinate 3,777,345, forward strand.
AAACTTAGTTTCAAGAATTTCTCGATTTATTTGAATTAAGATATATAATATTACAAGCCCAATGGCTATAAAATATTCCTTTAATACAATATTGTATATTATTAGTGGAATAAATACAATAATAGTTCCAACGTAAGGTAATATATCAAGTGCTCCACATATTAAAGCTAACAGAAATGGTTCTGGTACCTTAAAAAATATAAAGCCAAAAAATGTCTCTACTGTGCTAAATAAAGCAAGCATTACTTCTATTACAGCAAGCTTTTTTAATTTGCTTATTGATTGTCCAACATTGAGCACTATATTTTTTGGCAGAAGGACATAGAAAAGTCTCCTTATCATAAATTCATCTACTAAAACAAAATAAACGCAAATATTAGCTATTACATAAGATACAATACTCTCAGAGGTATATAACGCTCCTTTTTTTATGATGGAACCGTCTATGATACTGTTTCCAATATGCCCCCCAGGATTATTATTACTAACCGTAACTAAATTTAAAAAATCATTATAAAAGGAACGTAGCTTGTCTATATTTATAAGTACATATTTTTGAAAAACTACAATTATATTATTGCTTAAATAAAAAACAACAACAAATAAAAGTAAATTTAATACAATTATACTAAAAGCTGCAGATAATTTAAATGAATTTGTAACTTTTAAAAAAAACTTTTGTAAAGGCTTGGCCAACAAATACAGGACAACAATATAAAGAAATGGATTAAAATAATTCTTGATTACAAAAGATATGAAAACTACTACAAACAATAAAATAAGCAATTGGATTAGTTTAGAATATTCTTTTAACATTTAGCTTCCTCTTAACATGTTTAATTTCTTTACTTAATTATATTAATGCGATTAATTTTATATTATTAAAATATTTATTAATCAGTTAAGTTTTAGAAATTTAAACTAATAAAAGATATAAAAACACTAATTTTTCCACTTCCTTAAGAAATAAAAAATAGCTTACAACACATAATCATGCATTGTAAGCTATAATAAAATGACCTTTGCTAAATATTAAGTTTTACATTGAAAGTACAATATGAAGATATAAATATATTATGGTTGATGCAAATAATATACTATCAAATCTATCAAGTACTCCTCCATGTCCTGGTATAAGATTGCTATAATCTTTTATTCCTACATATCTTTTTATTGATGATGCTACCAAATCACCAAACTGACAGAAAACTCCGCATAGTATTCCTATTATTATATAATGATATAAAGGAATTGTATGTACATATGGGTTAATAGCAAAACCATAAACCGTTAAAGCTAAAGTACTTCCTAATAACCCTCCTATGGACCCTGCCACTGTCTTCTTAGGACTAACCTTTGGACAAAGTTTTCTTTTCCCTAAATACTTACCTGTATAATAGGCTACGGTATCGCAAAGCCAAGAAGCTAAAAAGATTAACCAAACCAAAAACTTTCCATTAGGCATCAAATTAATAAGATATATAAAGCTAAAGAACACGCCTACATACATGAAGCCTAAAATAGTAAGCGCCACATCTATAAATGTATATTTTGTATTTATAACCGGAATACATAGCAACACTAATAAAGCTACTATTAAAAGATACATCAGCTTTTCAATATCGTTATTAAGGAAATAATAGCATATCAAAAGCACATAGCCTACTGGCCATATTGGATTAAAATCCTTAGCTTTCATGGTCTTATAGAATTCATACATTCCCACAGCGGAAAGTAGAATAGTAAAGTATTTTAAATATACTCCACCTAAGAATATAAATATTAATATCGGAGCAATTATTACCGCACCCAGATATCTATTATTAGATTTCATAATATCACCTCAGTTATTTTATGCCGCCATACCTTCTGTCTCTATTTTGATAATCATAAATAGCCTTATGAAGATCTGACTCTGAAAAATCAGGCCAATTTATATTTGAATACCAAAACTCAGAATAAGCACACTGCCATAATAAGAAGTTGCTTAATCTTTGCTCTCCACTTGGTCTAATTATTAAATCTGGATCTGGCATATCTTTAGTGTACATATATGACGAAACAATATTTTCATTAATATCTTCTATTCCAATACGTCCATCTTGAATATCTTGTGCTATTTTTTTTACTCCATCTATTATTTCTGATCTGCCACCATAGTTCAGCGCTAAATTAAGAACTATTCCAGTATTATTTTTAGTTTTCTCGTATGCGCTTATAAGTTCTCTACTGCATTTATCAGGAAGCTTTGATATATCTCCTATGTGATTTATAACCACATTACTTTTATTTAATTCATCAAATTCCTTCTTTAAGTATTCAACTAAAAGATCCATCAATGCACTAACTTCATCCTTAGGTCTTTTCCAATTTTCAGTGGAAAAGGCATATAGCGTTAAGTACTTAACACCTAATTTATCACATTCTTTAATTACTCTTCTTATGGTTTCAACACCAGCTTTATGACCAACTGTTCTAGGAAGATTTCTCTGTTTAGCCCATCTACCGTTACCATCCATTATTATTGCAATGTGTTTTGGAATATTATCATGGTCTATACTGATATTATCATCAATATCTTTTCTTCTTTTTCTAAAGAGCTCAAACATACTATCTACACTCCTATAAAAGGTTTATAAAATTAAGTTATCCTGTTTCCTAAAGAATAAAAAACCTGCTAAAGAAGCAGGTTTAAACTGTCATAATTTCTTTTTCCTTATCTGCTACCATTTTATCTATTTCTTTTACATAGCTATCAGTAACCTTTTGTATATCATCCTCAGCCTTCTTGATTTGATCTTCTGACACATCTCCATCTTTCTTAAGGGCTTTAATTTTATCATTTGAATCTCTTCTAATTGATCTTAAAGCAACTTTAGCCTCTTCTCCAGCTTTTTTTACATTCTTAACTAAATTCTTTCTAGTTTCTTCAGTAAGTTCTGGAACTAAAAGCCTTATTATAGTACCATCATTTGTAGGATTAATTCCTAAATCTGATTTTAATATAGCCTTCTCTATTTCTTTTAGAAGTGGTTTTTCCCAAGGAGTAATAACAAGCATTCTTGGTTCTGGTGCAGAAATATTAGCAACTTGATTTAGAGGACACATGCTTCCATAGTAATCAACTTGAATTCTATCAAGCATAGTAGGGTTAGCTCTTCCTGCTTTCATAGTCTTAAGCTCTGAATCTAAAACAACAATAGTTTTTTTCATCTTATCTTCAGAAGCCTTTATAATATCCTTAATCATCATAAACCTCCTTATTTATCGCAAACTAAAGTTCCTATTTTTTCACCGCATGCGGCTTTTTTAATATTACCTGGCTCATCTAGGCCGAATACAAGTATTGGAATATTATTATCCATGCATAGTGAGGTCGCTGTCGAATCCATAACTTGAAGGCCTTGCTCTAGTACTTGAATATATGATAAAGTATCATATTTCTTCGCATCATTGTACTTATGAGGATCCTTATCGTATACTCCATCTACTTTTTTAGCAAGTAGTATAACATCAGCTTCAATTTCTGCTGCTCTTAATGCTGCAGTTGTATCAGTTGAGAAGTATGGGTTACCTGTTCCAGCTGCAAATATTACAACTCTACCTTTTTCAAGATGTCTCATCGCTCTTCTTCTTATAAAAGGTTCAGCAACTTCTTTCATTTCTATTGCTGTTTGAACTCTAGTTAACACACCTAATCCCTCTAATGAATCTTGAAGTGCAAGTGCATTTATACAAGTGGCAAGCATACCCATATAATCAGCAGTTGTTCTATCCATTCCTTCACCACTTCTGCCTCTCCATATGTTTCCGCCACCTACTACAGCACCTACTTCAACTCCCATATCGATAAGCTCTTTTATCTCACTAGCAATTCTTGTTGCAACATTAAAATCGATTCCAAATCCATTGTCACCAGCTAGAGCTTCTCCAGAAAGTTTAAGTATTACTCTTCTATATTTAGCTTCCATTACACAACCTCCACCATGTATTATATATTTATTTTTTTAAAAAAAGAGAACACGGTGTGTTCTCTTTTGTATTTCTATTTCCCTTGAACTTGCTTTGCAACTTCTTCTGCAAAGTTTTCTTCTTTCTTATCTATACCTTCTCCTCTTTCATATCTAACGAAAGTATTGATATTGATTGGAGAACCAACTTCTTTAGACTTCTCTTGTAAGTATTTAGTTATAGTCTTATCGCCATCTTTAACCCATGGTTGTTCAACTAAACATACTTCTTTATAGTATTTTTGAATTCTTCCTTCAACCATCTTGTCAACGATCTTTTCAGGCTTTCCTTCATTTAAAGCTTGAACTCTGTATATTTCTCTTTCTTTTTCTACAGATTCAGTATCAACTTTAGATTTATCTAAGAATAAAGGATTTGCAGCAGCAACTTGCATACAAAGTTCCTTAGCTACTTCTTCTAAAACTGGGCTAGCAGTTTCACAACCTAATTCTACAACAACACCAATTCTACCACCACCATGGATGTAGCTTTGAGTTATTCCGTTTTCAACTGAGAACTTTTGGAATCTTCTTACTGACATATTTTCGCCTAATTTAGCAATTAATGCAGTTAAGAATTCTTGTACAGTTTGCTCTTCGTTAAACTTTTGAGCAACAAATTCTTCAACAGTTGCTACTGTTGTAGTAGAAGCCATTTCAGCTAACTTAGCAGCAAAGCCTACGAATTCTTCATTAGCAGCAACGAAGTCTGTTTCACAGTTAACTTCAACTATACCAGCACTCTTCTTGTCTTCTGATATAAAAGTTTTAACTATTCCTTCAGCAGCAACTCTACCAGCTTTTTTAGCAGCAGCAGCTAATCCCTTTTCTCTTAATACTTCTACAGCCTTTTCCATATCGCCGTTTGTTTCTGTAAGAGCTTTCTTACAGTCCATCATACCAGCGCCAGTTCTTTCTCTTAATTCTTTAACAGCTTGAGCAGTTATCATGCTAATTCCTCCCTAAAATGTTAATGTAAAAGGTAAATGAAGTTTATCTTCATCTACCTAGTATATAATTATTCAGCTAATTGTTCGCCTTGTCTTCCTTCAATAATAGCATCAGCCATTTTTGCAGTTATAAGTTTTACAGCTCTTATAGCATCATCATTTCCAGGTATAACATAATCAACTTCATCTGGATCACAGTTAGTATCAACTATTGCTACTACTGGTATACCAAGAATCTTTGCTTCTGATATAGCATTTTTTTCTTTTCTTGGATCAACAACGAATAATGCACCTATGTTAGTAGCATCTAAGTTTCTGATACCGCCAAGATTCTTTTCTAGTTTTTCCATTTCATTCTTTAAGTTTGTAACTTCTTTCTTAGGTAAAACGTCGAAAGTTCCGTCTTCTTCCATCTTTTCGATTTCTGCTAATCTATTTATTCTTGTCTTTATAGTGTTAAAGTTAGTTAGCATACCACCAAGCCATCTATTATTAACGAAGTGCATGTTTGATCTAACGCCTTCTTCTTGAATAGCTTCTTGTGCTTGTTTCTTAGTACCAACAAATAATATATCTTTTCCTTCTGTTGCTACTTCTTTAATGAAGTCATAAGCTTCTTCAACTTTCTTAACTGTCTTTTGAAGATCTATTATATATATTCCGTTTCTTTCTGTGAATATATAAGGAGCCATCTTAGGGTTCCATCTTCTTGTTTGATGTCCGAAATGAACACCAGCTTCTAATAATTGTTTCATTGAAATAACTGACATAAAAGTCCCTCCTAAATTTGGTTGTATCCTCCACTATCATCATATTTTCAGAGCTTCCCATTAGGGCACCACTCTTACAATTAGATAATGTGTGTATTTTCTTACCTTTGATAGTATATCATAAGGTTTAATGTCAAGCAATATAAATTTGTAAATTTATTAATTAATGTGGAAAAAAAGTCACTAAAACGACAGGTTCTTCAGTAACTTTGCTGTGTATCTGTCTTTTCTGGACATATGTGAAAAAATTCTGGCTGACGACAAAATCTTATCATTTACTGTTTACCCTAATCAGCTACTCTAAAATTTTCATATCGCTAGGTTTATATATATAGAGAACCAACTTCAACTATTAATTTATATATATATATTGCAAATTGGTTTCTACAATCTAACACATAGCCTGTCTATTGTTTGAGTAGGAACCTTATTTATGTTACTTATAAACTTTTGAATTGCAGTTCTAACTTGTGGCAGAGATTTATAAAAGACATTGTTAATAACAGATGCCTTTAGCCATCCCCATAACCCCTCTATAAGATTCATTTCTGGACTATACGGTGGTAAAAACATCAATTCAAGCCTATCTTTAACTCTATTAAGAAATGGCTGAATCAGCTTTGCATGATGAATCTTAGCATTGTCTAATACCACAACAATTTTTCCTTTTGGATACTGCTTAAGTACGTTTTCTAAAAGTCATTAAATATCTTAGCGTCATATCTTTCATGTTCCTCGCAATATACGTTACCAGTCTCGTAATCCAATATTCCCATAAGTTTAACACCTGCATTTTTACCGAACGTAGGAATTTTCCTTTGTTGTCCTCTTATAAACCAGCTCTTTTGAATTGCTTGATAATCTCTAATCATTGATTCATCTTCAAATAAGATGGTATCAACTAAGCCATTGAGGCATTTTTTTTTAAAGCTTTAAAGTCACTTTTAAAAATTTCTTGCTTTTCTTTATCAGCTTTCGCTAAGACGTAAGTAGGTCTAGTATAACTTAAATTTAATCTATGAAGTACATATGCTATTCCTCTATGTGACATATTTATATTAAATTCTTTAATAACCCATTGCCTCACTAATTCAATAGTCCAATTCATTTTAGATTCGAAGCCTACATCTTCTGGAGTTTTTGTAGTTATAGTTTCTACAATGAGCTTCTCTTGAAGTGAATTGATTTTCTTTTGCGCTCCGCCGCCGTGGCCAATATTTAATCCATCTATTCCTTTTGATTTATAATTTTTTATATATGTAGAAACAGTATGTTCTTCTAGATTCTCCATTTCAGCTATTTTTCTATTTGTAAATCCATCAAAATGCTTAAGTAAAACAGAATATCTTTTATATAACCTTGTGTTTTTAGTCTTTTTTAAAGCTGATTTTAACTCGTTTATATCATCTTCATGCCCAGCAATCTTATTAAGAATCAAAATATCCATATTTAAAACCTCGCTATAATTTTTATTTTATATTCTAGTTTGGATATTTTAGTTATCTTATATTAATGGATGTTCTTACCTAAATATCATATCGAAATTTTCATCTTGCAACATATATATGTCCGATAATTCCCAGAAGCCGGTATTACCGAACATTTTAAGTTTCCGTAAAGGATACTATAGATAACAAAAAATCACACTATATGCAGTAAAAAAAGGAGGACATTTCCTCCTTTAAATTATTGACTATTTTATTTTCTTTAATTCATCAAGTAACTTCTCATTCAAGATTCTTATATGAGTTCCCTTCATACCTAATGAACGAGATTCAATAACTCCCGCGCTTTCAAACTTTCTTAATGCATTTACTATAACAGATCTTGTTATACCAACCTTGTCCGCAATTTTTGAAGCAACCAATAAGCCTTCACTGCCATCTAGTTCATCAAAAATGTGTTCTACAGCCTCTAGCTCTGAATAAGAAAGTGTTCCAATAGCCAATTGAACAACAGCTTTTTTTCTAGCCTCATCTTCTATCTCATCTTGCTTAGATCTTAGAATTTCTAAACCAACTATAGTTGCACTATACTCAATAAGTACTAGATCATCATCAGTAAAAGGTTCTTTAAATCTTGCAAGAAGTAATGTTCCTAGTCTTTCTCTATTTCCTACTATAGGTACTATGGTGGAAAGCTTGTCCGACATCATGCATTCACCTTCACCATCAAAAACACATTGTCCTTTGTTTGGAAGGTTCGCTAATGTATCTCCAATATTCAACAGCTTATTATTATATTCTTCTGGGAATCTTTTATCATCTAATATCTTTTTCTTCATTATGTCACATTCAAAACTGTCTGAAAAAGTATATCCTAGTATTTTTCCCTTTCTACTAGCTATGTACACGTTGCATGCTAAAACTTCACTTAGCAATTTACAAATATCTTCAAAGGCTACAGGATCTGTACCAGATTTTTGTAATATTTTATTTAACATTCTTGTTTTGTTAAGTAGAGTTGACATTAAATTCCTCCTCATAATACCGCTGTTTATATTACAGGGTCTATCCTTTAAAATGAGCCACTTTGATTATTAAAATGTAATATTTTTTTAATTATCTAAAAAACTAATTTAAAAGAAATACTAATTTCTCTATGTTGGAAGTGGCTCATCTTACTCACACACAATAGCAATCTACTAAGCATTACTATAATTAAATTAAAACCCCGAAAACATTTTTTTGAATTTTTTGAATTGTTCAAATTGTTTAAATTGTTCAAGTCTATCTTAACATACTAAAACACTTATTTCAACAGTCTTTTCAGCCAATTCGACATATAATTCTACTTTTCTTCGTTTTGAATTGGAACTTTATTACCGCATTCTTTATTTGTACACTCCATAAATTTACCTTTTGTTTTATTATACTTGATAACCATATGAGAACCGCAGTTACTGCAATTTTCTTTTGCAGGTTCATACCAGCTTACAAAAGAACATTCCGGATAATTTGAACATCCATAAAACTTATTACCTTTTTTACTTTTCTTAATTACTACACCACCACCACAAAGAGGGCATTTTGCATCAATCTCTTCTACAATAGGTTTAGTGTTTTGGCAATCAGGATAGCCTGGGCACGCTAAAAAGCTACCAAATCTACCTTGCTTTATTACCATCATCCTTCCACACTTATCACACTTTACATCACTTACTTTATCTTCAATTACTACTTTAGATACTTCCTTTTCAGCTTTATCTATAGCTTCACTAAGAGGACTGAAGAATTCATCTACAATTCTTGTCCATTCTTCTTTTCCTTCTTCTATATAATCTAGCTTATTTTCCATATCTGCTGTAAAGTCTGCATCAACTATTTGCTTAAAGTAATCACTCATTATAGTATTTACTATAATTCCAAGCTCAGTAGCCATTAAATTTTTCTTTTCTCTTTGAATATACTTTCTACTAAGAAGTGTTGAAATAGTAGGTACGTAAGTACTTGGTCTACCAATCCCCTTCTCTTCTAACAGCTTAACAAAAGATGCCTCAGTATATCTTGCAGGCGGTTGAGTGAAGTGTTGTTTTCCAACTATACTATCATAACTTAAAGCTTCATTTTCTTCTATTTCAGGAAGTAATACACTTTCATCATCTTCCTCTGTGGTATATTCATAAACTTTCATAAATCCATCAAACTTTATAGTAGAGCCACTAGCTCTTAATTTATATTCTCCATTTGTGATATCAATGCTATTTGTGTTGAGAACACAAGATTCCATTTGACTTGCTATGAATCTTTCCCAAATAAGTTTATAAAGTTTGTACTGTTCTGCTGAAAGATTTTCCTTTGCAACTTCTGGTGTAATATCTATAACTGAAGGTCTTATAGCTTCATGGGCATCTTGTATATTCTTCTTTCCCTTATAAACTCTTGGAACCTTTGGCGCATATTTTTCACCGTAATTAGTGTTTATATATTGTAGTGCACTATCTTGAGCTTCTTTCGATATTCTAACAGAATCCGTTCTCATATATGTTATAAGTCCTACAGTTCCATAACCTTTAACTTCAATACCTTCGTATAATTGCTGAGCTATAGACATAGTTCTCTTTGTTTGAAAATTAAGCTTTCTACTAGCATCCTGTTGTAGTGTACTTGTAGTGAATGGAGGTAAAGGATTTTTGTTCTTTGTACCTTTCTTTACCTTACTTACTACAAATTCATTCTGTTTAAGTTCTTCTATTGTCTTATTTGCTTCTTCTTCGGTGAAAATTTCGAACTTCTTACCTTTTAAAGTTGCAATCTTCACATTAAACTTTTTATCTTTCTTTTCTAGTTTAATATCAACAGTCCAATATTCTTTTGATTCAAATTTATTTATTTCTTCTTCTCTATCACAAATCAGTTTAAGAGCAGCAGATTGAACTCTCCCAGCACTCAAGCCCCATTTAACATTTTTCCATAATATTGGGCTTATTTCATAACCAACTAGCCTATCAAGTACTCTTCTAGCTTGTTGAGCATCAACTAAGTTTTGATTGATAACTCTTGGGCTCTTTATAGAAGTCTTAACAGCATTCTTTGTAATCTCATGAAACTCAACTCTACATTTATCTTTATCTGGAATCTTTAAAATATTTGCAAGGTGCCAAGAAATAGCTTCCCCTTCTCTATCAGGGTCAGTTGCCAAAAATATTTTATCACTTTTTTTAGCAAGCTTTTTAAGCTTATCTAAAAGATCACCTTTTCCTCTTATAGTTATATATTTGGGATTATAATTGTTTTCCACATCAACTCCAAGTTGACTCTTAGGCAAATCCCTAATATGTCCCATTGATGCTTCAACCACATAATTTTTACCTAAGTATTTACTTATTGTTTTTGCCTTAGCAGGCGATTCTACTATTACAAGATTTTGACCCATTTTTTACTCCTTAAAAACTTAGGAGTGTTCACCCCCTTAGTCTTAATTATTTTTAACATAATAATTTCCTAAAATACACATAATTTCATTATTAAATTGCATTTCAAATAATAACTCATAAATTGTTGAGGTGTCAATATCTGTGTTTCTTATAATTTCATCGATATGTATAGGTTTATCATCTAATAACCTCATAATCTGGGCTTTCAGGCTATCATTAATTTTTTTATTTTTCTTCCTACATAAACCCAGTTTATCAAGCAATTTATCTATGTCATAAGCAATTACCTCATAATGTTCTCCTATGAGTTGATTCGTTCCTTTACTTTGAGGCGAAAAAATTGAGCCTGGTACTGCATATACATCTCTACCTTGATTTAATCCAACGTCGGCAGTAATTAGTGAACCACTTTTCTCGTTAGCCTCTACAACTATAATTGCTTTAGATAATCCACTAATTATCCTATTTCTTCTAGGAAAATTATATGGTGAGGGTCTAGTTCCAGGCAGAAACTCTGAGACAATACATCCATTATTCTCTATATTCTCATATAATATTTTATTATAAGCCGGATATATGACATCTATACCACAACCAAATACTGCACAGGTGACTCCTTTGTTCTCCAAAGTTCTTTTATGAGCTTCTGAATCTATGCCATAGGCACCGCCACTAACTATACATGTATCAAAAGAGCTTAATTGCTTACATATAAGCTTAGTTGCTTCTCTTCCATAACCGGTACATTTTCTAGAGCCTACTATTGCTATAGTAATCTTTTTATTTAAAATGTCAATATCCCCTTTGTAAAAAAGGCTATAAGGAGGACAATTTATATGACTTAAAAGTGTTGGATATCGGGACTCTTTATAGGTTATTAGCTTTATTTTATTTTTCACCATATATTCTGAAAGTCTTTTTGCATCATCAGCCGAAACTCTACTTAGTAAGTTCTTATTCACAAATTTTCTTTGAGAAAATATAGCTTTATTTCTAAATATATTTTCTTCAGATTCGTACTCATTAAGCAAATTTAACTTAATGTTATCACTAACAGGGAGCATTGAAAACCAAATCTTATAAAAATCCAAAATTTATTTCTCCTTTATATAATTTCTCCATCAAAAAATTTTCTATAGTTTAATGCTTCAACAATTGTAGCCTTATTAATATCTTGCTGATTGTTTAGATCAGCAATTGTTCTTGATACCTTTAAGATTTTATCTAATCCTCTTGTACTTATATGATATTTATCATATATTTGTTCTAATAAACTTATACAAGCACAATCTAGTTTAATGTATTTTTTTATATCACTATGATCTAATTGAGAATTAAAAAGTATTCCAAGTTCACTATACCTATCTTTTTGTATCTTTCTAGCTTTTTCTACTCTTTCTTTAATGATTTCAGAACTCTCTCTCTTAGTTTCCTTCATCAGCTGATCGAAAGGCACTTGAGCAACTTGCACATACAAATCAATTCTATCAGCTATAGCTTTTGAAAGCCTCTTTCTATACTTATGTTTCTCTATATCAGTGCATATACAGCTTCCACCGTCAATTCCATTGCTTTTACCACATGGACATGTATTCATAGCTGAAATAAAAATGAAATCAGCAGGATAACTTACCTTGCCTGAAAGTCTAGATATTCTTATAACTTTATCTTCTAGGGGTTCCCTTAAGCATTCTAAGATCCTTCTATCAAATTCCAATAACTCATCCAAAAACAAAACTCCTCTATGGGCTAGACTGATTTCACCAATAGTAAGCTCCCTACCACCACCTATAAGTGTATTCTTAGGTGTAGTATGATGAGGATTTCTGAAGGGTCTATAACTAATTACTCCTGATTTGTCCTTCAGGTTGCCAGATACACTATATATCTTTGTAACTTCAAGACACTCTTCATAGCTTAAATCAGGTAAAATAGATGGTAATCTCCTTGCTAACATAGTTTTACCAGATCCTGCTGGTCCATATAAAATGATATTATGATTTGAAGCAGCAGCAATTTCTAAAGCTCTTTTTGCTGATTCATTTCCAAATACATCACTAAAGTTTTCTTTTATATTATGATTAGAAGTTATTTTTTCATATTTCGTAAGTTTTATTGGATACTGATCTTCATAAATTAAGAAATCTGCCACTTGTTTTAGGTTAGCAAAAGTAAATATGTTATTGTTCTTAATCAGCATTGTTTCTTCAACATTTTGCTCTGGTATAATATAGTTATTTATTCTATGATTTTTTCCTTCTATTATAATAGGTAAACATCCATTCACCGCTTTTACCTCGCCGCTTAAAGATAACTCTCCAACTAACATATACTTACTAGTATCAGCCATGACAATCTGACCACTCTCAAGCAGAATAGCTACAGCAATTGGCAAGTCTAGTAAAGTACCTATCTTTTTTATATCTGCCGGCGCTAAGTTAATGACAACTCTTCCAAGCGGAAACTTAAATCCACTATTTATTATGGCAGATCGAACTCTCTCTTTTGATTCCTTTACTGATATATCAGGAAGACCTACTATAGAAAATGAAGGCAACCCTTTGTTAATATCCACTTCTACATATACAACTTCTCCATCAATTCCGTTGAAAGAAGCACTTATTATTTTAGTAGCCACTGCTATCACCTCTTTAGTCATTATTGACCATTTTTCTATTAAATAACATTTTTTTATTCTTTGAAAAATTATATTTTAGAAATGACAGATGTGCAAAAAAACAAAGAAAGTCGCTTTAGCAAACTTTTTTTATTTTCTTGTCAAGAATAAAGATATACTAATAAATTAGAGGTATTTATTATGAAAAACTTTAATAAATCAATCGGTTCTACCGGAGAAGATATAGCAGCAGAATTTCTCATTAAAGATGGTTATAAAATACTAGAAAGAAACTTTAACTCCAGAAACGGAGAGATTGATATAATAGGATGGGATAAAGATATATTATGCTTTATAGAAGTTAAAACTAGATATACTTCAGATTATGGTAGTCCCATTGAAGCAATATCAATAACCAAAGCAAATAAAATCAAAAAAGTGTGTCAATTTTACATTTTAAAAAATTATTTGTATGATATAAATATTCGATTTGATGTAGTAGAGGTATACTTAAATTATCAAAATACATCTTCGGAAATAAATGTAGTCAAGGATGCATTTAGATGACTTTTACAATATTTTATAAAATAATAAAACTATATTATTTATAAATACGATTTTATTAAAAATAGGCTATGTTGAAGTACAGCTTTTAAAATATCTAAAAAGTAAAGTTTATTTATACTTAAAAATAGGCACTTAATTTCATAAATAATTTGTTAAAGTTAATAGTCACCATACAAATATATATTTATAGAATCATATAAATATATAGTAATAGTGGCAGTTGTAGAGTTTTTTATTATGTAAATAAAACACTAATATAATATTCATTAAAAAAACCTCCTTTCGAAAAAGGAGGTTTTTGCTCAAAATTATGACAGCAAGCTTCTACGCTGCTTTCTATTTACTTAAAATATTATTAAGAAAAGACATTCTATGAATCTCACAAGTACCTATGTTATGTATAGCATCAATATGTTTTTGAGTTCCATACCCAACGTTATCATTAAAGCCATACCCAGGGTATATAGCATCATATTCCTTCATAAGTTTATCTCTAAAAACTTTTGCAATGATTGAAGCACAGGCTATAGAGGCACTCTTAGCATCACCTTTAATAATATACTTGTTAGGCTTATTTAGATTTCTAACTGGATATCCATCAGAAAGAACAAGTTGAGGTTCTACAGGAAGTGTCCTACATGCATCTAAAAAAATCTTATTATTACAGTGAGCAATCCCTAATGTATCAATTTCTTTGTTAGTGCAAACAGAAATACTAAAAGCTATTGCTTTTTCTCTAATAATAACATCTAGCTCTTCTCTTTTTTGCTCACTTAAAGCTTTAGAATCTTTAATACCAAGAATAACATCATTAAGATTGTTTAGATCTAGTATTACGGCAGCTCCAACTATAGGACCAGCCAAAGGACCTCTCCCCACCTCATCAACTCCTGCAACATATCTGAACTTGCTGAAGCTTTTGTCAAACAAATACATTTCTCTAACTCTATTAAACTCTGCTTCTTCTCTAAGTAACGCATTTTCAATTCTTTTAGCTAGAGCTAGAACATTTTTCCTCTTGTCCATAGAAAGAATAGTAATTAACTCTACTAGCTCCTCCTTTTTACTCAAACTTATTGTAATCGTGGAAGTTAGTTCTTTAATCTCATTAAAGCTCAACTCGGACAATTTCTCTTTTAGATAGATAATTTTATCCTTCAACATCTTCCTCTTTCCAAGGCGTCTCTAAAGAAATATTACCTATCTTTCCACCTCTAAACTCGTCTAATATAATTGCAGCAATTCTGTTATAATCTATTTCTCCTCCTGAAACAATAGCACCTCTTTTTCTAGCGATTCTATTAAGTGTTTCAATAGGTTCCTCTGCTACTTCGTCTAACTTATATCTTGTTTTTAATAATTCAGGATTAGTATTCTGTAATCTTTCAACAAGCTTTAGAGAAAGCTCTTCTGTGTCCATAATTTCATCCTTAATAGCTCCAGTAAAAGCTAAATTTAAAGCTACTTCTTCATCTTCAAACTTTGGCCAAAGAACACCAGGAGTATCAAGAAGCTCTATCCCTATAGAAGTCTTTATCCACTGCTTATTTTTAGTAACACCTGGTCTGTCACCAGTCTTAGCTATGTTATTTCTTGCCATCTTGTTGATAAAGGTTGATTTTCCTACATTAGGAATACCTACTACCATGACTCTTGTAATTATTTTTGCAAGGCCTTTTGCTTTTAACCTTTCATGCTTCTCCTTGAGTAGTTCCATTAATGCTGGTTTAATATTCTTTATTCCATCACCCTTTAAACAGTTTACTTCAATGGCCCTAATAGATTCGCTTTTTAGTGAATTAATCCAAGCCCTCGTAACCTTGCTGTCAGTCAAATCACTTTTATTAAGTAATATTAATCTTGGCTTATCTTTACACAACTCATCTATATCAGGATTAGCACTAGATTTAGGTATTCTGGCATCTCTTATTTCAATAACTGCATCAACTAATTTTAGATTTTCTTTTATTTCTCTTTTGGTTTTTACCATATGCCCTGGAAACCAATTTATAGCCATAAAATCATCCCTTTCTTATAAATATTACCGTAAAATATGCATTTCGTTTTCTCTAAAATTTATGTAAGAAATCATATATCTGTCTTTTATTAGTGGTTTTGCTCATCTGCCTTTTTTATATATAAAACTCCATATGCAATATGTTCTTCCACTTTATAATTTTGCTTACGTTATTATTGATAATTCTATTATTAATTCTATTATTCATACTTATCCATACATTTATCTAAAATGTAATTTTAATATATGATAAAAAAGCCGCTTAAGCGACATTATTCAACGAATTTCTTTGCTCATCTGCCAGGTTTTACGAATTTACATATGGAAAATCTGGCATGTGACGTAATTATTCTTTATCCATATATTAATTTAAACTATCTACCAATACTTATATACGCTTTATCAAAAATATAATTTATTGCAGAATAAAAAACGGAGCTAAATTAGCCCCTGTCTTTTAATTTAAGTATTAGATTATTTCTTTAACCTTAGCTGCCTTACCTACTCTGCTTCTTAGGTAGAATAACTTAGCTCTTCTTACCTTACCTCTTCTTGTAACTTCAATCTTTTCTATGATTGGAGCATTTAGTGGGAAAGTTCTTTCAACACCAACACCGTAAGCTATTCTTCTTGCAGTGAAAGTTTCTCTTAATCCACCATTTTGTCTCTTTATTACAGTACCTTCAAAAGTTTGTATTCTTTCTCTTGTACCTTCTTTAACTTTTACGTGAACCTTAACAGTGTCACCTACGTTAAATTGAGGTAAATCAGTTCTGATTTGTTCTTGTTCTATTGCTCTTAATATTTCGTTCATGTGCATTCCCTCCTTAGTTAATTGTGACGTTCTTACCATATGATAATATGACAGAGGACCGCCCGTACTAGCACAATGGTAATTTTAACATAACTAATTTATTTAATCAATATGTTTTTCATAATCTTTAAGAAGCTTTATATCTTCTTTGCTTAATTTGACACACTTAAACAAATCCGGTCTTCTTTCTTTTGTTATTGCAAGAGATATTTGTCTTCTATACTTCCTAATGTTCTCGTGATGACCTGATAAAAGTACACTAGGAACAGCTTCTCCCTCAAATACTTCAGGTCTAGTGTACTGGGGATGTTCTAAAAGTCCACTATAGAAGGATTCCTCGGTAAAGCTCTCTTCACTGCTTAATACTCCTGGTATTAACCTACATATACTATCAACTATAGGAATGGCCGCCATTTCACCGCCAGTAAGCACAAAGTCCCCTAGAGATAACTCCATATCAAAATACTTATAAGCTCTTTCATCAATTCCTTCGTAATGGCCACAAACAAAAATAAGCTCATCAAGCTTTGATAATTCCTTTGCTATCTCCTGATTGAAGGTCTTCCCTCTAGGTCCTAAAAATATAACTTTTGAGTTCTCATTTTGCTTTACAGCTTTAATAGAGTCTACTACTGGTTGAGCACTCATAACCATCCCAGCACCACCACCATAAGGATAGTCGTCTACCTTTTTGTGTTTGTTGGTAGAATAATCTCTGATATTAACAGTATTAATATCTAGGATACCATTGTTCCTTGCTCTTCCTATTATACTATGCTCAAATACATTGAACATCTCTGGAAAAAGGGTAAGAATACTAATCTTCATCTTGCCATTCTCCTGAAGGTTTAATAACAATTTTTTTATCTTTAACATTTATATCTAGCACAATTTCTTTAAGTACAGGTACTAAGATTTCTTTATTACCTTTTACCCAATATACATCGTTACTACCAGTTTGCAAAACATCGTATACATCTCCATAATTAAAACCTTCTGTATCGTAAACCTTACACCCAATAAGATCTGATATAAAATATGTATCCTCTGGAAGCTCCACTGCATGTTCTCTTGAAACCTTTATATATCTTTGCTTAAGCTTTTCGGCGTCATTCATTGAATCTACGCCTTTTATCTTAATGATTACTCTATCCTTCTGATATTTCACCCATTCAATCTCTGCTTCTTTATCATCAATTAAAATTTCTTTTAAATCATCAAATCTTGTTACATCATCAGTTAAAGGAAACACCTTAACTTCTCCTTTTATACCATGAGTGTTAACTATCTGACCTACTTTTAAAAAATCCTTCATAAGCTCACCTCAACAAAACATTTTAAGAGTATGTGGAAAAAGAGCTAGGAAACCCTAACTCTTATTAAATGATCTCAACTACAACTCTTTTATTGTCTTTAACAGCTGCAGCTTTAACTACTGTTCTTATAGCTTTAGCAATTCTGCCTTGCTTTCCTATAACTTTCCCCATATCCTCAGGAGCAACCTTGAGTTCAATTATTATAGATTGTTCACCGGCTATCTCATTAACCTGAACAGAATCTGGGTCGTCAACAAGTGATTTAGCAATAACTTCTACTAGTGTCTTCATAAACTTCTGCTTTAGGAGAATCCTAAGCAGAATTCACCTCCTAAAAGTTTTACTTGTTTATTCCAGCTTTAACAAAAAGCTTTTTAACTATATCAGTAGGTTGAGCACCGTTGTTTAACCACTTTGCAGCCTTTTCAGCATCTATCTTAACTTCTGCTTCAGGTTGAGTGATTGGATTGTAATATCCTATTTCTTCGATGAATCTTCCGTCTCTTGGACTTCTTGAATCAGCTACTATTACTCTGTAGAAAGGAGCTTTTTTAGATCCCATTCTTCTTAGTCTTATCTTTACTGCCATTAATTTCACCTCCTTTAAAGGATAATATATATTCTAGCTAAAGAAAGGCATTTTACCAAACAGTCCTTTTTTAGCACCTTTTTGCATTGATTTAAATTGCTTCATTTGCTTTTTCATCATTTCAAAACTTTTTAAAAGCTTATTTATTTCTTGAATAGTAGAACCAGAACCAACGGCTATTCTCTTCTTTCTTGAAGAAGATCCCGACACTAAATTAGGATTTTTTCTTTCCTTAGCTGTCATCGATTGAATCATAGCTTTAGTTTTAGCCAACTGCTTTTCAGTATCCCCAAGATCTAAACCTTCTAACATTTTACTATTAACCCCTGGAACCATTTCTAGCATTTTAGTCATAGGCCCTAGCTTTTTCATCTGATCCATAGCAGTTAAGAAATCGTTAAAATTAAACTCTTGATTCATCATTCTTTCACTGAGCTCTTTTGCTTCCTTTTCATCTATAGCAGCTTGAGCTTTTTCTATAAGTGATAACACATCACCCATACCTAGGATTCTTGAAGCCATTCTATCAGGGTGGAATACTTCTATATCATTCATCTTTTCTCCAACACCTGCAAACTTTATTGGTTTTTCAGTAATGCTTCTTATTGAAAGAGCAGCACCACCTCTTGTATCACCATCAAGCTTTGTAAGTATTGTTCCTGTGACATCTAGTGAAGCATTAAAAGTTTCAGCAACATTTACTGCGTCTTGTCCTGTCATAGAGTCTACAACAAGTAAAATCTCATTAGGATTTACTGCTGTTTTTATATCTTTAAGTTCCTGCATAAGTTCTTCATCTATATGTAGTCTACCTGCAGTATCTATAATAACTAAATTGTAACCATGTTCCTTGGCATGAGCTATACCAGCTTTTGCAATATCCACTGCTGGAACTTTATCTCCCATGGAGAAAACAGGTATATCAATTTGCTTACCAACAACTTCAAGTTGTTTTATTGCAGCTGGTCTATAAATATCACAGGCTATCAATAATGGTTTTTTATTCTTCTTTCTCATATGAAGAGCTAGTTTTCCACACATTGTGGTTTTACCAGCACCTTGGAGTCCAGCCATCATGAAAACTGTAGGACCATTGTCTGCATAATTTAATTTACTTTCAGTGGTTCCCATTAAATTAGTAAGCTCATCATTAACGATCTTTATAACTTGTTGTCCTGGTGTAAGGCTTTCTAAAACTTCAGATCCTACGCATTTTTCACTGACAGTTGCTACGAACTTCTTAACAACCTTAAAGTTTACATCAGCTTCTAGTAATGCGAGCTTTACCTCTCTCATGGCTTCTTTTATATCTTTTTCAGTTAGTTTACCTTTTCCTCTAAGCTTTTTAAGCGTATCTTGCAGTTTAGACGCTAAACCTTCAAAAGCTGCCATGTTACCCCTCCTACGAATTAATAATTTCTTCTAGCATTTCATCTATATCATCTACTAATTCTTTTGACAACATATATTCGTTAGTAAGTTTTTCAACAATTTCATTCTTCTTTGTTTTTCTTATATTGCTTTTTTCCAAAAGCTTTAATTTTTCTTCATAACTTATAAGCGTTTTATCGCATCTTTTTATCAAGTCATGAATAGCTTGACGACTTGTATTGTTAATCTCAGCAATCTCTGCTAATGAAAAATCATCGTTATAATACATATTCATTATATCCTGTTGTTTCTCAGTTAATAATTCCATGTAATAATCTAAAAGCAAAGAAATTTCAAATCTATCATTCATATAATCACCTTACTCACAAAGAATATATTATCAGAAGAAAATAGTACTGTCAAGTATTTTTACTTAACAGTATTTTATTTTTTAAAATAACGCATCTGCAAAGCCTTGAGGATCAAATTCTTGAAGATCCTCTACGCCTTCACCTACCCCAATATACTTTACAGGAATGTTAAGTGAATTTTTTATAGAAATAACAACCCCACCCTTAGCAGTACCATCTAATTTAGTTAATACTATACCATCTATAGGGCAAGCCTCCATAAATTGTTTTGCTTGAATTACTGCATTTTGTCCAGTAGTGGCATCTAAAACAAGCAGTGTTTCCTTTGATGCTTCTGCAAACTCTCTATCTATTATTCTATTAATTTTAGAAAGTTCATTCATTAGATTTTTCTTATTATGAAGTCTTCCTGCTGTATCACAAATAAGAATATCCATATTTCTTGACTTCGCAGCTTGGATTCCATCATATACTACTGCAGCAGGATCTGAACCTTCCTGATGTCTAACAATATCAACGCCTGCTCTTTCACTCCATATTTCAAGTTGATCAGCTGCTGCTGCTCTAAAGGTATCAGCAGCAGCTAAAATAACCTTTTTTCCTTCATTATTATATTTTGATGCAAGCTTACCTATAGAAGTTGTCTTTCCAACACCATTTACCCCAATAACAAGCATTACTTTTTGCTTATTATCAAGATTCTCTTCTTTTTCTCCTTCTTTTAGCATATCACCAATAACACTTTTTAAGCATGGCTTAACTTCTGTAGGATCTTTAATTTTTTCTGCTTTTATCCTAGCTTTAAGTCTATCAATTATTTCTACAGTAGTATCCATACCAATATCTGAGGTTATCAGTATTTCCTCCAATTCATCATAAAGATCTTCATCAATTGTTACCGCCAAGTTTAATACTTCTGTAATCCTATCAGTAAGTACATCTCTTGTCTTACTAAGTCCTGATTTTAATTTGTCAAATAATCCTCCAAACATAAAAATGCCTCCTAATTTGTTAAATCTACTGATACCACTTTTGATACTCCTCTTTCTTCCATAGTAACACCGTACATTATATCACTAGCTTCCATAGTTCCTTTTCTATGAGTTATAACGATAAACTGAATGTTAGAAGAAAACTTTTGTAAAAACTCTGCATATCTATATACATTCGCATCATCAAGCGCCGCCTCAATTTCATCTAAGATACAGAATGGCGTAGGTTTCATTTTAAGTATTGCGAATAGCAATGCGATAGCTGAAAGCACCTTTTCTCCACCTGACATCAAATTAATATTTTGAAGTTTTTTACCTGGTGGTTGAACATTTATATCAATATTAGCAGTAAGTTCATCACCATCTGATAAAATTAGCTCAGCACTTCCACCTTTAAAAAGCTCTATAAAGGTCTTATTGAAGTTTTCATTAAGGATAACAAAGTTTTCCTTAAAGACTTCCTTCATTTTTTCTGTCATCTCATCAATTACAGAAATAAGCTCAACTTTTCCTTTTTCCAGGTCTTCTCTTTCTGTGGACATAAATCGATACTTCTCCGACAATTCTTTGTACTCTTCAATAGCACTTACATTAACAGTACCCAATCTATTTATTGCTGACTTTAATTTAGATACTTCACTACTAAATAAAGCTTCGTCAAATTCCTTATCAGCCAAATCTACCGCCTCAGCAAAGGTGAGATTCATTTCGTCGTTAAGTTTTAATAATAAATTTTCTTTTTCAACCTCTTGCTTAGCTTTTACAAGTTCTGATTTATGTATTTCTTCTTCCTTTTTATTTATATCAATAGTAAGATTTTCTACGTTTCCTTCGTATAACTTTATATTATCTTTAATCTTAATCTTTTCTACATTATATTCCTTAAATTTATTTTCTAATTCTTCAATACTCTTACTATAGATAACAATATTATTCCTATTTTCTTCAATATTCAATATAGATTTGTCTTTTATAACTATATTATTCTTATTTAATTCTTCTAAAGAAGTTATTTTATTTCTTACCTCTTTAACTTCACCAACTAATCTGTCTGCTTCTCTTCTTACATTTGATATAGACTCATCTATCTTAGCTTTTATAATCTTTTTACCTGTTAATAGTTCCTTCTGCTCATTTGTCTTTAAAGTTAATTCATCAGCTTCCTTAGAAATAAGCTCAAATTGTTCCCT
Source organism: Clostridium manihotivorum (assembly GCF_004015185.1). Classification (GTDB taxonomy): domain Bacteria; phylum Bacillota; class Clostridia; order Clostridiales; family Clostridiaceae; genus Clostridium_AR; species Clostridium_AR manihotivorum. The sequence continues at coordinate 3,799,795 of NZ_CP025746.1, forward strand.
ATAGGATATTAATTTTTCATCCAAAGATGCACTTTTTGAATTACTATTTTCTAATTCCTTCTTGTAATTATTTAATCTTGTTTCGATATTTAGTCTTTCACTTTGAGCAATTTTTATATTATTTCTAAGCTTTAAGGTATCCTTTTCTATATTATCGATTTCGCTATCTAACTTCGCTATTTCAATACTTTTAAAATGACTTTCATCTTTAAGATTTAGATTACCTTCATCCAATTTCTTTATCTCTTCTCTTCCCTGAGATATAAGCGATAAAAGTTCTTCTATTGAAGCTTCAACCTTTAAAAGTTCATTTGTAATATCTTCAATTTCTCTTTTTCTGCTTATTATGCTTGTATGTTTATGATACACGCTTCCACCAGTCAAAGATCCACCTGGATTAATAATTTCGCCTTGTAAAGTTACAATTTTATGAGAGTATCCACTTATTTTAGAAATACTAAGGGCACTATTCATATCCTTACATATAATAGTTCTACCTAATACATAATTAATTGCTTTCTCATACTTCTTATCATAAGAAAGTAAGTCTGAAGCAATTCCTATGTAACCTTCTGCTTCAGTAATTCTTCTATCAAGCTGAAGCTTAGTACCTCTTATTATGGTTAAAGGCAAAAAGGTAGCTCTTCCAAGTTTCTTTTCTTTCAAATACTCAATAAGTCTCTTTGCACTGTTTTCATCTTCAGTAACAACATTAGATATCGAACTACCCAAAGCTATTTCAATTGCAGTTTCGTATAACTTATCAACAGAAATAATTTCACCAATTACTGAGCAACTAGAAAAGTTGTTTCCTAAGTACCCCTTATCGATATGTTCCATCAATATCTTAACTGATTTATTGTATCCCTCATACTGCTTTTCTAAATTAGATAGTATGGTCTTATTAGCTTCAAGTTTGCTTTTTTCAGCATTTAAAGCTTTAAGTCTCCCATCATTTTTAGTATTCTTACTTAAAAGTATACCTATAGCTTTATTATTTTCCTTAACTGTATATTCTAATCTTTCAATCTCTTCCTTAAGAGCTAGCACCTTTTCTTCAAGCATAAGCTTAGTAGATACATTTATCTTAAGAGAACTTTCCAGATTGGAACTGTTGTTATGTAAATTATCTATTGATTCTTCTAATGCTTTTATTTGGCTAGCAAGCATTGTTCTACTATTTTTAAGTTCTGAAGCTGCTTGAATATTTTCAAACTCCTCATCTCTTAATAGTTTTATCTTATCTTCCTTTGATCTTAGCATATTAGAAAGTTCTGAAAGTTCTTTTTCTAAAGCTTTTGTTTCCTCATCTATAGTTTTCTGCTCATTTAGCTTCTCATTTAAATAGGCTACATGTTCTTCTTTTTCTTTTTCAATTGAAAGTACCTTTTCAGATAAGCTATTTATCTCTTTAGCATTGTTATCTATATTTAACTCAATATTTTTAACTCTTTCCTCTAAAATATCTATCTGCTTTTGAAGTTCGCCAGAAGCTTCCTTATTTTTATAATACAATTCTCTATCTTCGCTAGACAAACTTTCTAGCTTTTCTAATTGATTATTTAAACTAGCTGTCTTATTTTTAACTTCACCCAATTCAAGTTTAAGCTTTTCATTTTCACTTATTAGATTATCTATCTTATTTCCTTGAAGGTTTATTGTTTCATCAAACTTTTCTATATGCCTTACGACAAGCGAAATTTCTTTTCCTTTTAAGTCATTGGAAAGTTCAATAAATTTTGCAGCCTTCTCACTTTCTATCCTCAAGGGCTCTATTCTTTCCTCATAAGTAGATAGAATATCGTTAATTCTTATTAAGTTTTGTTCAGTATTTTCTAGCTTTTTCTCAGCTTCATGTTTTCTAGATTTGAATTTGACTATACCAGCAGCCTCTTCCAACAGAGCTCTTCTCTCTTCAGGACGACCACTAAGTATAGCTTCAATTTTACCTTGTCCAATAAGTGAGTATCCTTCTTTACCTATACCTGTATCCATAAACAAGGTAGTTATATCTTTCAATCTGCATTGGGAATTATTTATTAAATATTCCGCTTCTCCAGACCTGTATATTCTTCTAGTTACAGTAACGTCATTATACTCGATAGGGAGTTCTCCATCAGTATTATCTAAGGTAAGCGAAACCTGAGCAAGTCCAACGGGCTTTCTAAATTGTGTACCAGCAAATATAACATCTTCCATCTTACCGCCTCTTAGCGTTTTAATGCTTTGCTCTCCTAAAACCCATCTTACAGCATCAGAAATATTGCTTTTACCACTTCCATTAGGACCAACCACTGCTGTAACACCTTTTTTAAATTTTAATTCTGTTTTATCTGCAAATGACTTAAATCCCCTAATCTCAAGAGACTTTAGAAACATATGTCCACTCCTTATCTTCCTACGAACTGATAAAATAATCCCATAATAAATGATAAAATAATAATAAACATCACGACATTTGTTATTGTCCTTCTTGTTTTCTTCTTCATATTACCCACTCCTTATTCTATATTAGTTTATAGTAAATAAAGTAAAATATCAATGGTAGGGAAAAAGAAAACCTTAGAGTGGCCTCTAAGGTTAATCTAAATAGAAATTACTTCCGTATCATTATTGGTATCTATATTTATCTGGCCTATCGGTAAATTATTATCTATTACAACCTTTATATTAATACCATTTAATTTACTTCTTAATTCATTAAAAAACTGTTTTTTATTAGCATATAACCTTGATATATATCTATTATTTACTCTTATAACAGCTTCACCATTCTTCTTACTTAATATATCATATATATGCTCATTCAAAATACTACCTTCAACTAGTTCTCTAAACGCTGGATGAAAAGGTCCTTCAATTATATCTCCACCACTGTTAATATTTTCAGTAGGCTGAAGACCTACTCTAATTACATTAACGTTGTTTTCAATATATAAGCTATATATTTTCTTAGCTACTTCAACTGCTTCATTTAATGTATATGGCTTATATTCTTCTCTTTTCAGCATTTCTTCCATTGGAGTATCTTTAATAACTAATGCAGGATATATTCTGCAGATATCCGGTTTCATATCAATTGATTTTTTTGCAGTATAAATATCCTTTTCAAAGGTATCGCCTGGTAGCCCTAACATAACTTGATGACCTAAAGTAAACCCAAATTCTTTTATAAGCTTTGATGCTCTTTCTACATCTTCTTCCGAATGTCCTCTAGCTGATTTTCTTAATACTTCCTCATCTAAGGATTGCACTCCAAGTTCTATAATGTCAACCTTGTATTCCTTTAGATGATTTAAAATATCTTCATCTATGTAGTCAGGTCTTGTAGAAAGCCTTATATATTTTATTTTTCCTAGGTCTTTATATTCACGAGCAACTTCTAAAAGTTCTTTTTGCTTCCATAAAGGGATTGCTGTAAATGTACCTCCAAAGAAAGAAATTTCAACTGTTGAATCAACTTTATTGATAGTCTGCAAATATTCTTCTACTGTATTTTCTACATAGCTACTATCTACTACGCCCTCTTCACCTGAGATTTTGTTTTGGTTGCAAAACACGCAATTATGAGGACAGCCTAAGTGAGGAACAAATATAGGGATTATATAATAATTTTTACTCATCTTTGCCCTCCAAGAAATTTAGCGCCTTTTTAGCAGATTGTTGTTCAGCTTCCTTCTTACTAAAGCCCTCGCCTTCGCCTATTGTTTTATCACCAATCAAAACCTTAGTATAAAACTTTCTTCTATGTGGTGGGCCTTCATATTTAATCAACTCGTAATTTATATTGACCTCTCCATTTTCTTGAAGTTTTTCTTGGAGCTTTGTTTTAAAATCTAACACTATCTTATCATTTATTGCATCTGCAATAACATGTTCAAAATTCTCAATTATAAATCCGCGGGCATATTCCAAACCTTTATCTAAATATATGGCAGCAAGTAAAGCCTCTAAGCAGTCTGCTTGTATAGAGATTCTCTCTCTACCTCCAGTAAGTTCTTCACCTTTGCTCATCCTTATAAGATCTCCTAAGCCAAGAATCTTGGCTACCTCATAAAGGGAGTTTTCACAAACTATGAGCGCTCTCATCTTTGTAAGCTCTCCTTCAGACTTATCTTTACAATTATTAAACAGATATTCTGATATACAGATCTGAAGTACCGAATCACCTAAGAACTCAAGCCTCTCGTTATAATCTATGCCCTTATACTGATTAGCATAAGAACTATGAGTTAATGCAGTTTCAAGCAATTTCTTATTATCAAAATAAATATTAAGTTTGCTTTCAATCTTTTCAATATTAAACTCGTACATTTAACAAATTTCAACTCCTTAAGGTTTATTCTTCAGTATGTTAATTTTCTAGATAAAGTGTTTAACACATTCAAGAATAAACTTAATTTTATTATTTCCTTAAGAGTAAAATAAAATCCCGCATTAGGCGGGATATATTACTCTTCACTATGTTCTTTAAGATACTCTACTACATCGCCAACTGTAACAAAGCCTTCTGCTACATCATCTGGGATTTCCATTTCTAGTTCATCTTCTAAAGCCATAATAAGTTCAACTATATCTAATGAATCTGCTCCTAAATCCTCTATAAATGAAGCCTCAAGTGTAATATCATCCTCATTCACACTAAGTTTATCTGCTATAATTCCTTTTATTCTTTCAAACACTTTAATGCACCTCCAAAATTTATCTACTTAGATAATATTATATATACGTTACATCGTCAATATCTCTCTAAGCATTATTTATAATAAAATATTATTTAATTTGATTTTTTTTATTTTTCATCATCAGTATTATTTTCTAATTCAATTTTCAGCTTGGAAAGGGTATCGTTTAAATAGAAAATCCTAGATTGTTTTATAGCATTCTTAAATGCTCTCGCATCAGAACTTCCATGTGCTTTTATACAAATACCATCAACGCCTAAAAATGGCGCTCCACCATATTCTTTATAGTCAAACTTATTCTTTAAAGTCTTAATTACTGGCATTATAAACAATGCTCCTATTTTTGTAACTAAGGATGAAAGTAATGCAGTTTTGATAGTTCCAAGTAAATTTGATGCAACGCCTTCATACATTTTGAGAACAGTATTTCCTACAAATCCATCACATACTACTACATTAACATTGCCATCAGTTATATCTCTTGGCTCTATATTACCTACAAAGTTAAGGTTAGAATTTTTCAAAAGCTTATAAGTTTCTTTCGTTAATTCATTTCCTTTTTCTTCCTCAGCTCCTATGTTTACTAAAGCAACAGTAGGATTGGGAACATTTATTACATTTTCATAATATACTTTACCCATTATAGCAAACTGTTTTAAGTATTGAGGCTTACAATCCACATTTGCTCCAGCATCAACTACCACGAACGGGCCTTTCATTCCAGGCATTATTGGAGATAAAGCAGGTCTTTCAATACCTTTTATTCTTCCTATAACTAAGGTACAACCAGCTAAAAAAGCTCCAGTACTTCCACTTGAAATAACCGCATCACATTCTTTATCTTTTACAAGTTTCAAAGCTTTATTCAAGCTTGAATCCTTTTTCTTTCTTAAAGCCATAACTGGATGCTCATTTGTACTAATTACTTCAGTAGCATTTAATATTGCAACTCTTGACTTATCATAGTCATATTTGCTGAATTCGCTTGTTAGCAAGTCTTCTGGGCCGGTTATTACAATCTCAACATCGTTGAATTCTTTAAGTGCCATAACACAACCTTCCACAATAGCTGAAGGAGCATTATCTCCACCCATACCATCTATAGCTATTCTCATCTTATCACCCCTTTGTAAATTAAAAATTTTATATATTACTCAAAAATTATATTTCTCTACTTAAATATTTAAAATAATTTTATTTTCACTTATAATTATTTGGATACATTAGGACAATATTAAAATCAAATAACTGAAATAGGATATGAACTATAATGTATACAGCAAGTTGACTTTAACAATATTGACAAAGCTATTTTGTTTTTTTCATTGTATATAAAGAAAAGAAAGTCAATTGACTTTCTTTATTGTTCTGAAGCAACTACTTCTTTACCCTTGTAATATCCACAGCTCTTACAAACTCTGTGAGCTAATTTCATTTCATGGCATTGTGGACATTCAACAATACCAGGTATGCTTAACTTAAAAGTTTGAGCTCTTCTTGAATCTCTCTTTGCTCTGTATGTTTTTCTAGCAGGATTTCCCATAATTACACCTCCTTATTTGCTAAACAAATCATTCAATTTAGCTAATCTAATGTCAATTTCGTTGTTGTCACAGCTACATTGCTTTTTGTTTAGGTTCGTTCCACATTGCTGACACAGTCCTTTACAGTTTTCACTGCAAAGTCTTTTTATAGGCAAGGCTGATATAATATTGTTAGCAATTATTTCAGTGATATCAATAGTATCACCATCAACGAAGATAGAATCATCATCTTCATCTGATAAATTATTTGTAAATCTCTCATTAACACTAATGTGTATTGGATATGAGAAGATTTCTAAGCACCTTGAACAAGAAAGATCTAAAACAGTATCTACATCTACGTTCAACTCTAACAATCCTTCATCGAAAGAAAATTTACCCTTTACCTTTACAGGCTCAATAGCTTTAATTTTCTCTCCTTCATGGTCAACACTTCCCATCTCGAAGGCATAGTCTATTGCTTTAACTCTTTCTCTCTTGCTGATTAAATCTGAAAATTGTAGTATCATATGTACAACTCCACATCATGCTTAAGAATGGACAAGCCATTCTTACAGCAGAATTAGTAATTTTTACTGACAACACAATTTATTATATAAACATGACTTTTAAAAGTCAAGAACTTTATTTTTTATTTTCTAACTAACTCAAGTGTATCTTTAGCTATCATCATTTCTTCATCTGTAGGTATTACAAACACCTTAACTCTTGAGTTTTCCTTGCTTATTTCTGCAATTTTTCCTCTTACGTTATTCTTTGCAGTATCTATTTCAATTCCTAGGAATTCCAAGCCTTTGCAGCATGCTTCTCTAGTGAACGGATCATTTTCACCTACTCCAGCAGTAAATACAACTACATCTAGGCCACCCATAGCAGCAGCATATGAGCCTATATATTTCTTTACTCTGTAACGGAATATCTCTAAAGCTAACTGTGCTCTTGCATTCCCATTTTCAGCTGCAGTTTCAATATCTCTAAAGTCACTACTTACTCCAGATATGCCAAATACTCCTGATTTTTTGTTAAGTAGTTCGTTTGTTTGTTCAACAGTATAGCCAAGTTCTTCCATAATAAATGTTACCACAGCAGGATCAAGATCTCCTGATCTTGTTCCCATCGCAACACCTTCTAATGGCGTAAAGCCCATTGATGTATCTATTGATTTACCATTTTTAATTGCAGTTAAACTTGATCCATTTCCTAAATGACATGTAACTATCTTTAATTCAGATAGATCTTTTCCAATTACTTCTGCAACCTTAGCAGATACATATTTATGAGAAGTACCATGGAAACCATACTTTCTTATATTGTGTTCCTTATATAATTCATAAGGTAATGCATAAAGGTATGATGATTCAGGCATTGTTTGATGGAATGCTGTATCAAAAACAACTGCCATTGGAGTATTAGGCATTAAAGCCTTACACGCCTCTATTCCTATTATATTAGGTGGGTTATGAAGTGGAGCCAATTTTACACACTCTTCTAAGTACTTCATAACTTCATCGTTTATAAGCACTGAACTAGAGTACTTTTCTCCACCATGAACTACTCTATGACCAACTGCTGATATCTCATCCATTGACTTTAATACGCCATTCTCTTTATCTACAAGCGCTTCTAAAACCAACTTTATAGCATCCTTATGGTCAGCCATTTTTTGTTCAATTACATATTTATCTCTACCTTCAACCTTTTGAGTTAATATAGAGCCTTCTATTCCTATTCTTTCAACAAGTCCCTTAGCTAGAACCTCTTCTTTAGTCATATCTATTAATTGATATTTTAAAGATGAGCTTCCACAATTAATTACTAGTATGTTCATTTCTATTCCTCCTAAAATGACTAAAATGTCCTATTTATCTTGTTTGAGCTTGAACTGCAGTAAGTGCAACTACATTTACAATATCTTCTGAACTACAACCTCTTGATAAGTCATTGATTGGCTTATCAAATCCTTGACAGATTGGTCCTATTGCTTCTGCATTTGCAAATCTTTGAACAAGTTTATAACCTATATTTCCAGCTTGAAGATCTGGGAATATAAGAACATTAGCTTTACCAGCTACATCACTATTAGGTGCCTTTTGGCTTGCAACTTTTTCAACTATAGCTGCATCTAATTGCATTTCTCCATCTATTAAAAGATCTGGTCTTAATTCCTTAGCTTTTTCAGTTGCCATTCTTACCTTATCTACAACCTCATGGTCAGCTGAACCCATAGTTGAGAATGATAGCATTGCTACCTTAGGATCTATCTTACATAATTTCTTTGCTGTATCAGCAGTTGCAATAGCTATCGCTGCAAGTTGATCCACATTTGGGTTAGGGTTAACTGCACAGTCTGAGAATAATAGCATTCCTTGTTCACCATATTTAGAACCAGGTACCATCATTATAAAGAAACTTGATACAACTGATACTCCTGGTGCAGTCTTTATAATTTGAAGACCTGGTCTTAAAAGATCTCCAGTTGTATGAACAGCACCTGAAACCATTCCATCTGCGTCTCCAACCTTAACCATCATTGTACCAAAATACAATGGATCTCTAACTATTTTTTCCGCTTTCTCAAGAGTCATACCTTTGCTTTTTCTAAGCTCATAAAATTCATTTATATAAATTCCAAGCTTATCTGAAGTATCTGGGTCAGCCACATTTACTCCAGTTAAGTCAACTCCTAAATCTGCAGCCTTTTGTCTGATAACTGATTCAGACCCTACTAAAGTTACCTCTGCTAATCCATTTTCTCTAATCTTTTGAGATGCAACGAGTGTTCTTTCCTCATCACCCTCAGGTAGCACAATTTTCTTTATATCTTTTTGTGCCATATCCCATATTTGCTTCATAAGTTCCATGTTCATTTCTCCTTTCAGTCGAACGGATAATATCTACATATACTAATATACTCCTAAACACCAGTTAATTTCAACATATAAAGCCAAAAACATAGTTATTCTTATATTTGAATAATTATTAATTATCTGAATTTTAAAAAAATAACAATCTTTATGTATTCTATCCTATTATTGTTGTATTATATATTTATAATTTAATTAAGGACGGTCTAATATGAATATTGCAGGAATTATAACAGAATATAACCCTTTCCATAACGGCCACAAACTTCATCTTGAAGAAACTAAAAGGTTAACTGGTGCAGAAGGCATAATTTGTGTCATGAGCGGCAATTTTGTTCAAAGAGGTCTTCCAGCTATATTGGACAAATGGACTAGAGCAAGAATGGCAGTTCTTAACGGAGTAGATTTAGTAGTTGAACTGCCAACAGTATTTGCTGTATCTTCAGCAGAATTTTTTGCAAAAGGCGCAGTAGATATTTTAACTCAAACTTCTGTAGTTAATTCACTTTGCTTCGGAAGTGAAGCTGGAGATACGAAACTAATAAGAAGTATAGCTGAGATTTTATGTGATGAACCAGCTATTTTTAAGGAAATTTTAAAAAAGTACTTATCATCTGGCAACTCTTTTGTAAAAGCTAGATCATTAAGTCTTATTGAATATTTTAATCATTACACAGATATCAAGTTTTCAACTGAACAATTAGAAAAGCTCTTGTCCTCTTCAAATAACATATTAGCTATAGAATATTGCAAGAGTATGATTAAATCGAAAAGTTCAATTAAACCTTTAACAGTAAAACGTATTGGTTCTTCCTATAACGATAAAGATCTATCAAGCAACTTGGCTAGTGCAACAGCAATAAGAGAGTTGCTATACTCAAATTTAGATTTAAATGAACTATATCAATATATGCCCGAACCATCAGTTAATATTATTATTGACTCATTTGCTTCAGTTGACAAATTTCCATCTAGTAATGATTTTCTGTCTTATATAAAATATAAGCTTCTAACTTCTCCTAACTCTTTTTCAAAGCTTCCTGATAGCGGAGAGGGATTGGACAATAAGTTTTTAAAAGAAATTAACAGCGTATATTCTATCGATGAACTGATCATGAAGGTAAAAAGCAAACGTTATACATACACTAGACTTTCAAGGCTACTTTGCCAATATTTCTTAGGCTTTGAACACTATGATACCGGCACTCTAAGACTTACTAAACCTAACTATTTGAGAGTACTTGCGCTAAACAAAACAGGCGCTAAGATTATAAAAGAAATAAAAAAAGCTTCTGACATAAATATAATAAGTAAAGTACCTAAAAAAATTGAAGACACAATGCTACAAATAGATATCAATGCCACAAATATTTACTCATTGATAAACCCTAGTGTAAAGTTTAATTCTGACTATTTAATAAGTCCATTTGTGGAAAACATTTAAATACTTTCATTAAATAAACCAATTATAAATAGAATAAAAATAAAAAAAATATACTATATATGAGATAAGGGGGGATCTCATGTATAGTATATTTTTATTAATCACAGCCTCAGCATTATTACTTTATACTCTATCAAAGCTGCATTTTAGTAGGACAAGCATTTTCATAACTTTTTCATTAACTATTCTAATTTTTTACTTTGTGGTAAATCCAAGAAGTTGTATGGATTCAGCCCTACAAGGTGCTGAACTTTTTATAAAAGCTGTATTACCATCACTTTTTCCTTTTTTAGTAATATGTAACCTTCTCATTGCCTTTGACGGTATAGCTATTTACTCAAAACTGCTTGGCCCCATACTCTGCAAGCCACTTAGATTAAGTAAAAACTGCAGTTTTGCCATTGTAGCAAGCATGCTATGTGGTTATCCCTTAGGGGCAAAATACAGTGCAGAACTATACTCCAATGGATATATTGATGAATCTGAGTTTAAAAGGCTTTTAAACATAGCTTCTAATGCAGGACCAATATTTATCCTAGGCTCAGTAGCAAGTTCAATGTTAAACAATATCTACTACGGATATATAATACTAGCAGCAAATTATTTATCATTCTTCATAATAGGCCTTTTATCAAGAAATAAAACAAAAACAAGAAAATTTGATTTAAAGATTAAACACTCTCCTATAAATATTGGAGAAGCTTTTAAGCTATCCATAAATGATGCAATTAACGGCACCCTAATGGTAGGCGGATACGTCATCATATTTGCAGTCTTAATCTCTATAATAAAAAATAATGCCATAACAAGCATTATTTCAAGTAATACATTAAATTTTAATATCAATAGAGATTTTCTGTCTGCCTTATTATTAGGGAGCCTAGATCTTACTAACGGTTGCAATATAATTACTAGTAGTTCTTTAACTATGACAATAAAATTATGCCTTATAAGTTTTTTCTGCTGTTTCGGAGGTTTCTCTATAATCGCACAGACCCATGCCTTCTTTTATAAATATAAAGTTTCAGTAAAACGATACTTTATAACTAAAGTTTTGCAAGGGTTAATTGGAGTACTAATCACACTAATTATATGTATTTTATTTATAAACTCTATTCCTACATTCAGCTCAAACAACAGCATTAATTACACGCAGTTTTGGATACCTTACTTAATATTTATGATTATAACTATAATAAGTCTTAGCATAGAAAGCTTATTTGATGCTACGTAGCTCCTTAATATTTTCCCTTATTGTAGTTGATGCCTTTGCCATATCATTATTCATATTGGTAGCTAGAGCTTCAACATTGGTTTTTATTACAGTCAATATTTCATTTGTCTTTACATCTATTTCTTTCTCTAATTGACTTAAAATCTCGTCAGCATAGTCTCTTGCGCCAATCCTAATAGCCTTAGCTTCTCTTTGAGCTGAGGCTATTATTTCTTGTGCTCTTAGATTGGCTTCTTTAACAATATCATGATTTTCAACTTGTTTTTTCAAGAGATCCATAGTTTGTTTCTTAACTGCTTCATACTCTTTTTGAGCTTCTCCTAAGATTCTCTCTCTTTCTGTCATGACCCATTGAGCCTTTTTGAATTCATCCGGTAGATAATTAATAACTTGATCTACAACTTCCAATACTTCTTTTTTATCAATTACAACTTTACCTGTTATAGGTACCTTAGCAGCACTTTCAACAATATCTTGGAGATATTCTAGAAGCTCAATAACATTAACCTCCATCTTACTCACCCTTATTCCCCCTTTATTCTACTAATAATATCAACAATAATTTCATCTGGAACTAAACCACGTATACAGCCTCCAAACTTAGCAACTTGCTTTACAGCAGAACTGCTTAGGTATGAGTATTCTGCATTTGTCATCATAAATAAAGTTTCTACTTCTGGGTCAAGTTTATTATTCATAAGTGCCATTTGGAATTCATATTCAAAATCAGATACAGCTCTTAGTCCCTTTAATATTACTGTAGCCTTCTTTTGTCTCATAAAGTCAACTAGCAAGCCATTAAAAGATTGAACTTTTACATTAGGATAATCCTTAGTAACTCTTTTAATCAGTTCTACTCTCTCGTCGATTTTGAATAACCCTTTTTTATCAACATTAACCAAAACCACTACAATTACTTCATCAAAAACCTTAGCCCCTCTAGCAATGATATCAAGATGTCCATTGGTTACTGGGTCGAAGCTTCCAGGGTATACGGCAATTTTCATTTTAGTCCTCCTTATATTTATAGAAGCATACTGTTGTATTTCCATATTTTCTTTCATTAGTTAGCTTGATTTTTGTACTTCCTTGATATATCTCTTCACTAGTATCAATCTTAGTAACAATAATTCCTTCTGGATCCAATAAATTTCTTTCCTCTATTATCTTTATCGCACCTGGAATCATATTCTTTAGGTAAGGTGGATCTATAAATATGAGATTAAACACTTTTCCTTTATCAGCCATTGAGTTTAAGGCACTATAAGCATCCATGTTTAAAGAAAAACAAAAATCTTCAAATTTTAAGTTCTGAATATTCTCTCTTAAAACTGGATACGTTACAGGACTCTTATCTACTAGATAACATTCTTTAGCCCCTCTACTAGCAGCCTCTAACCCCAAACTTCCTGTTCCGGCAAATACATCTATTACAACCGCGTCAGGTATATAAAATTGAATACTACTAAACATAGCCTCCTTAACTCTGTCTAGAGTAGGTCTTGTTTCATATGTAGGTGGTGATAATAATTTTCGTCCCTTTGCTTTTCCTGATATAATTCTCATTTGTATGTCCTCCCTAAATTAAGTAAATTTTATCATATAGCTCATTATTTTCAAAGTTTTTTAATATAGATATTTGAGTTTCACCCTAACTAAATAAGTTAATAGTTGATTTACTAATAATAACTTGAATATCTATAATAAATGAACAATTACTTGGATTTATAATTTAAAACACTGACTCATAACAATGAACCCTAGTTAAAACAGATATACTTAGAGCTTCTAGATAGATTTTTGCTTATCTCCGAAATCAATTTTATATTTTTTGTATCAGAGCTATTTAATATCCTCTTAGCTTCTTCACTAGCACATTTTAAAATATTAATATCTTCTATTATATCTGATAATATAAGTCCAGAATCACCGCTTTGTCTTAATCCAAACATTTCACCAGATCCTCTTAACTTAAGATCCTGCTCAGCTATATAAAATCCATCGTTACTTTCAGTCATAATCATCATTCTTTTTTTAGTCACATTATTTTTTGCATTTCCAACAAGCAGACAGTAGGATTGATATTGTCCTCTTCCAACTCTCCCTCTAAGTTGATGCAATTGACTTAATCCAAATCTCTCGCAGTTTTCAATAATCATAACGCTTGCATTAGGCACATTCACTCCTACTTCAATTACAGTAGTTGAAATTATAGCCTCCAGATGACCTTCCTTAAACCTATTGATTATATACTCCTTATCCTTAGGCGCCATCTTACCATGAAGCTTTTCAATATTATAATTTTTAAAAGCACCTTCTGCCAATTCATTATAAATTTTATCTACAGAATTCAGTTTTCCATCTTCATCTTCTTCTATTAGAGGACAAACTATATAAACTTGTCTTCCCTTTTCTATTTCACCTAATGCAAGATTGTATACCTGTTGCCTTGAGTTTTCCTGAAAGAATAAAGTCTCAATCTTTTTTCTTCCAGGTGGAAGTTCATCTATAATAGAAACATCTAAATCACTATATAGGTAAAGAGCTAAAGTTCTTGGAATAGGCGTTGCAGTCATAACAAGTACATCTGGCTCTTTTCCTTTGTTAATAAGTTTGCTTCTTTGTTCCACACCAAACCTGTGTTGTTCATCAGTAACAACTAAGCCTAAATTTGTAAAATTTACATCCTCCTGTATTATAGCATGAGTTCCTATAACTACAATAGGCAATCCTGAAGAAATTTTTTCTTTAATCCTTATCTTCTCCTTATTTGGTGTACTTCCAGTAAGAAGCTCAATATCAATATCAAAGCCTTCCAGTAACTTTTTTGCTTCCGCATAATGCTGAGAAGCCAAAATTTCTGTAGGTGCCATCATTGCAGCTTGATAACCATTTTTATATACATTAAAAATAGATATGAATGCAACAACAGTCTTTCCACTTCCAACATCACCTTGAACCAATCTATTCATAGGGATACTAGACTTTTGATCTAGCAGTATTTCCCTAACCACTCTACTTTGTGCAGAAGTAAGTTCATAGGGTAAAGCTTTCTTTAAATCGCCTAATTCTGGGCTCATTGTAAATTTAATTCCGCAATTGCCTTTCTTTAAATGATTTTTAAGCATCATTAACTTTACTGAATAAGTAAATAGCTCCTGAAACTTCAGTCTAGTTATAGCGTCTTTTAGCTTTTCCTTTGTTGAAGGGAAATGTATATTCCTTATAGCTTCATCTAAAGAAATCAAATTATATTTTTCTAACAGATATTGTGGCAGATTCTCACTTACAACTATTGAGCAAAGTATACTGTTAACTAGCTTAGAAATCACGCTACTAGTAATATCTCCCTTAAGTGGGTATACCGGAAGAATTTCGTTATCACTTGCATCTCTAAACACTATTGTAGGATTTATTACCTCAAGGTGACTAGCAACCTTTTTGTATTTACCCATTAAATTATAACTTTCACCTATTTTAAAATTATTTTTTATATAAGGCTGATTAAACCACTTTGCCATAACCTTTGTATCAGAGTATTTTAAATTTATAGAGGTAAGTTTTTTTCCATTTTTCGTTCTTATATCTCTATCAAAAGAAACTACTTTGCAACTTATTATCTGTTTTAATTCTTCAGAGATATCGCTAATTTCAGGGTTACCGTCTACGAACTCATAATCTCTAGGAAAATAAAGAAGTAGATCAAGCAAAGTAAAAACACCGCATTTATTAAGTTTTTCTTCTAACTTTGGTCCAACACCTTTTAAGTTTTTAATTTCACTATATATATCCATATTTATCACCCAAAACAAAAGTTAAAAAGAAAAGCGACTATGTCGCTTTTCTAATAGAAAGTACTCTTTCTTAAAATAACACTGTAACCACATATACTATTTCTTTAATTGAAATATATATGCTGCAACTATAGAAAATAATGTTCTATGACTAAATAGTATATGTACGGCTTTCTTATATTTTATTCTACAGATATTAAGAAGTAATATAATGGCTGTTCTCCAGCATAACATTGAACATCTAAATCACTGTACTTTTTCTCTACCTCTGAAACAAAAGCTTCAACTTGCTTTTCATCACATTCTTTGCCGTAGAATAGAGTTATAAGCTCGCTATCCTTATCAACCATTTGATTTAGAAGTTCCGCAGTTACTTCATATACATCACTGCCCACATTTTTAATCTTGCTTTCAATTAAGCCTAGTATATTTCCTTCTTTTATTTCAATTCCATCCATCTCTGTATCTCTAACAGCATAGGTTACAGAAGCTGATTTAACAAAATCTACAGAGCTTGTTAGCTCTTCGATATTTTCTTCTACCTCTGCTTCTGGATTGAACATAGTTATAGCTGTTATACCTTGAGGTATAGTTTTTGTTGGAATAACTACTATATGCTTTTCAGAAATCTCTGCCGCTTGATTAGCAGCCATTATTATATTTTTATTATTTGGGAATACAAAAATATGTTCTGCATTAAGTTTTTCTATACACTCTAGTATGTCTTGCGTGCTAGGATTCATAGTTTGACCACCTTCAATTACATGGTCAACTCCTAAATCCTTAAATATATTCTTTATACCTTCACCCATAGCAACAGATATAAATGCATACTTTTTCTTTTCTTCTACTTCTTCTTCAACAGCTACAGAATCTTCATTTGAAGCTTCATATTCTTTCTCTACAAGAAGATGTTTATGCTCTTCTCTCATATTATCGATTTTTATTTTCGACAATTCACCTAACTTAACTGCTTTAGAAAGTACTGCACCAGGATCATTAGTATGGATATGAACTTTTATTACATCTTCATAACCAACAACTATCATTGAATCTCCAAAATGCTCTATATCAGCTTTAAACTGATTAGCTTTTGAACTATCTCCTACAATTATAAACTCTGTACAATAACCAAATTTGATATCATGCTCTTCCAAATTATTAGCTGCTGACACTCCTGTTGAAGCAGGCTTGAAATCTTTTATCGTAACTTCTAAATTCTTGTCTAAGGCTTCATACATACCTTGTAGTATTATAAGAAGTCCCATTCCACCTGAATCTACCACTTTAGCTTTCTTAAGAGCAGGAAGCATTTCAGGAGTTTTGTCTAACATTACTTTACTATGCTTACAAACCTGATCCATTAATCCAGTTATATCTTTGGCATTAGACTCTGCTGCTGCCTCTGAAGCTGCTCTTATTATAGTAAGTATAGTACCTTCTGTTGGTCTCATAACCGCTTTATAAGCTGACTTAGCGCCTTCTGCTAAAGCATTAGCAAATTCTTTTGCATCTGCTTCAACCTTATTGTCTAGTCCTTTTGATATACCTCTAAGTATTTGAGATAAAATAACACCAGAGTTTCCTCTAGCACCCATCAAAGCCCCTTTTGCTAACTTTTTTGAAATCTCGCCTAAAGAAGCTCCCTTTAAAGTTTCTATCTCCTTAACAGCAGCTTTAAAAGTCATTGACATATTAGTTCCAGTATCTCCATCTGGAACAGGAAAAACATTTAATGAATTTACATATTCACTTTGTTCTTCCAACTTATTGCTGGCGTTAATAACCATGTTGTAAAAATTCTCACCATTGATTCTAATATAATTCATTAGTTTGCCCTCCTAGACTCTCACAGCTTGCACGTTAACAGTAATTGATGATACCTTAATTCCAGTATAATTTTCAACATTATATCTAACTTTTTGAATTATATTATTTGCAATAACAGATATCTTTGTACCGTACTCAACCATAACGAATAACTCTATATTTAATTTATCTTCTTTTAAATTTATCTTAACACCCTTGCTTAGATTTTCAACTCTTATCAATTCCCAAAATCCATCAGTAGCGTTCTTAGAAACCATCCCAACTACGCCGTAACATTCCATAGTTGAAAGTCCAACTACTTTTGCAATAACTTCATCAGAATATGATATATTTCCAAGCTCATTTGATATTCCTAACATAATTAAATTCCTCCTTGCTAATTTCCGTTAAGTATATTCTATATTAAATAGGAAGATTATTCAATACTCATAATTTTCTAGGCTGATATGCTATTTTTAGCTATAGTATATTTATTTTGATAAAATTAACATACTATAGTTTAGTGAAACCGCCATATTTATTTGTACTACCGGTTACAATTGTTCAGAATAGATAATAAAATTAATTTACAAGCTTAAATAAAACTTCAGTAATTCCTACAATTTTTTTCTTATATATAACCTTCTTGAGATAAAAAAGTGGCTGAAGCGACTTTCTTCAGCCACTTTTTTGCGCATCTGCCTTTCATAGAATTTTATACTTTCTATAGAGTAAAAAATACTCAATAATATTTTACTCATAAATATCATTTTTATCTTGCATAAATTATACATCTTGTGATAATATATTATATGTCCTATTGAAGATCACAATCTTCAGAGTTAAGGAGGTGTTGTAAATGTCAAGAAAATGCGAAATCTGCAACAAGGGTGTAATATCAGGAGTACAATACAGCCACTCACACAGACAAAGCAAGAGAAAATGGGCTCCTAACATAAAAAAAGTTAAAGCTGTAGTTAACGGAACACCAAAAACTGTTCACGTTTGTACTAGATGCTTACGTTCAGGTAAGGTTCAAAGAGCAGTTTAAGAATCTTGTGAAATGCAGTTGTATTAGCAATTGCATTTTTTTTACCTAAAAAGCGTGCTTAATGCACGCTTTTTATTTTAAGGTAAATGTATAAAAGAAAAAGCTGAAGTAAATTACTTCAGCTTTTTTTTACATCAACATGCACAACTTGCATGAGCCATCTCTTTTCTTATGTATGTTTTCTGTCTTTCCTTATAAATATTCTAAAGAATATAGATAAGAACTTAGGTAGTTTTATTGCTACTATCCTCATTTAAAATCCCCCCTAAATAAATATAAAAAGCCACCAATAAACTGCTTTAATATATAGTATGCAAAAGGCAATTTATTGGTGACTACTAATTTACTATATTTTTATTTAAATTTAGGAACCATTAAATTACCATATTTAAATTAAAATTGAAAAAACATGGGTAAGTTAATAGTTAAAGTAGAAATCTTATACGTTCTTCATTTCACTTTGCAAAAGCTTACACTAATCATTACTATACATAACCATAACTATACCAGAGGTAAATGAAATTTCTATAGGATCTTTCTGAAACTCATTTGAAACAGTTCTGCCATCTCCCAAAGTCAGATTATAATCATATAGAGGATACTTGGCATTGTATATATTAAAATCATTTACACTTCCTCCAAAGGCCTGGAAAGATATAGTTTGTCCCGGCACTCCGTAAAGAGTAGTATTTTGTGAAACTAGAAAAATATAATTATTTTCATCTTTAATGGATGTAGTTATATTTCTCTCTAAACCCCTTTTTAGTAATCCTAAATTAGCAATGGTATGATCTAACCTAGTACCAGTACATCCTAATAGGACAACTTCAGTGGCACCAAGCTCTAATACATTATTAAAAGCTAGCTCACTATCAGTAAAATCTTTTTCTGGTTTAAAGGTAATCCTTTTTATCTGACCATAGTAATTTAGAGCCTCAGAGTCAGCAGAATCAAAATCACCTAAGATTATATTAGGAGTAATATCATAATTATAAAAGGTATTAATGCCACTATCGGCAGCGATTAATATATTTGCATCCTTAATCTCTTTAAAAAACAAATCCTTACTTGGCGCATTTCCTCCTGCAACTATAACAGCTTTCATCCCTACAGCTCCTTCTTTAGTTCAGCTAAGTTACTCTCTATATTACCACCACTGAACACAGAAGATCCAGCCACTATAACATTTGCACCAGCTTCTACAACACTCTTTATATTATACTTATCTATGCCACCATCCACTTCTATAAGAAGGTCTTTATTATATCTTTCAGATAATTCCTTAACTTCCTTTATCTTATCTATGCTATAATCTATAAACTTCTGCCCTCCAAAGCCTGGATTAACGGACATTATAAGTACCATATCCAGCATAGGTATTAGATGCTTGATTAACTCTACTGGTGTTGCTGGATTTAATGAGATACCAGCCTTTACACCTTTGCTTTTTATATAAGAAATAGTTCTATCTAGATGTCTATCTGTCTCATAGTGAATTGTTATTATGTCAGCGCCAGATGATACAAATTCATCAATATATCTTCCTGCTTCATGTATCATAAGATGAACATCAAAAACCTTTTTAGTTATAGGTCTTATTGCTTTTATTATTGGAAATCCAAAGGATATATTAGGTACAAAAACCCCGTCCATGACATCTATATGAATAAACTCAGCTCCTGCTTCATCTACTCTTCTCACTTGCTCTCCAAGTTTTGTAAAGTCTGCCGCTAAGATTGATGGCGATAATACTACCATTTAACTTTCCTCCTCATTATGTCTTCTAATGATCTTACATAAAAATCATATCTAAGTTTACTAATAATTCCCTCAGCAACTGCATCTTTTACAGCGCAGCTAGGCTCCTTATAATGGTTGCATCCTGTAAACTTACACTTATCATTATAATCCATAAATTCAGGAAAACAATATTTTAAATCATCCTTTTCTATAAAATCTAGATCCAAGCTAGAAAAACCTGGAGTATCTACTAAAAAGCCATGCTGTAAAGGTATTAGTTCACTATGTCTTGTAGTATGCTTTCCTCTTTTAAGCTTTTCACTTATTTCACCAGTTTCCATATGCACTCTTTCAAGAAAAGCATTTATCAAAGTTGATTTTCCAGCACCAGAAGGGCCACATAAAACTGTGACATTATCAGAAAGTCTATCCCTTAAAACATCAAGTCCCATCTGTCCTTTAGCATTGATAAATAAAACCTCATAACCTAAATTGTTTATATTGTTCTTTATCTCACTTTTTTCCTCTTCACTACATAAATCCACTTTATTTAAGCAAACTATAGCTTTTATGTTGTTATGTTCACACAATACTAAAAATCTATTAAGCAGATCAAAATTAATATCTGGATTTTTAATAGCAAAAACCACATATGCTTGAGTTACATTTGACACAGTAGGTCTTATAAGCTCCGAAGTTCTTTCATATATTGAGTTTATAACACCTTTTCCATTAGTAACCTCAATTTCAACCTTGTCTCCAACCATCGGTTTAAGATCATTATGTCTGAACTTGCCTCTTGCTTTACATTCAACTATATCATCTTCTGTTTTTATGTAATAGAAACCACCTATACCTTTAATTATTGTACCAGTCATAGAACCTCCAAATAAAATATATTCTATATATATAATAAGCATTTTTTTGATAAAAATGCAATGGTGCCAGAATATACTGGCACCAAAATTGTTATTGAGCTGGATTATTTGCTGGCTTTAGAGTAATTGTTACACTATCACCAGGATTTACTTGAGCTGGACTTACACCAACTACTACAGAGTCCTTTGGTTGTGTTTTATCATCAAAAGTATAAGAAACTTTTGTTCTATTAGGCCACTGATTTTCTACAAAATCTCTTGTCCTTCCTGATATTTCCTTTTGAACATCTATAGGTTTTGGATTATATTTAGAATAATAAACTTTTATAGTTGTACCTTCAGGTACATCGCTATCTTTAGCTATGCTCTGAGCAACGATAAAACCATCTTTATTTTTCAAATCATAATTATCTGTAGACTGTTCCACAGCTTCCATTTTCAAATTCTTAGCTTCTATCAAAACTTTAGCATCGTCAACCTTCATACTTCCAGTTGAGACTAAATCTGGAACCTTTGTAAGTTTAACACCTATACTTACCACTATATCTATAGAAGAATCTTTTTTGGCGTCAGAATTAGCCGATGGTGTTTGACTTATAACTTTCCCCTTCTCTATAGTATTACTATTATCTTGGCTTATATTTCCTACAGAAAAACCAGCTCCTACTATAGCTTTCTTCGCCTCATCTAATGACATTGGCTTCGAAGTTAAATCAGGTACTTTTATTGTCGCTGGACCAGCACTTAATACAACTTTAACCTTATCATCTTTATTTGCCTTTTCTCCAAAAGCAGGAGTTGTTTGTATTACAGTTCCTTCAGGCTTATCACTATTTTGCTGACCATCTTCAACATATACTAATCCACTATTTTCTATAGCTTTTTTAGCATCATCTTTTGTCATTCCAACAACTTGTGGTACATCAACCTGAGTAACTGCAGGTTTAGCAGGTTCCTTGGCACCAATCTTATTTCCGAAGAACATTGAAGCAGAAGCAATTGCCACAACAACTATTAAAACAAAAGCAAGACCTAATAAGACTCTATTTATCACTCTTTGCTTTTTCTGCTTAGGTGTTAGCTTCTCATCATCGTCTTCGTCATCATCATAATAATCATCATCGTCTTCATTTTCTTCATCTTCATCATAAACTTTGCTTTGAGCTTTGGCTTTATTCTTAAGTGCCGCCTGCTTTATAACTTCTGCTGTTACTGGCTCCATTATTCTAGTATGATCATCGTCTAAAGAATCAACAGGAGCATTTATAACTGCGTTAGGATTTTCTTTTACCTTTTCTAGATCAGCAATAATTTCCTTAGCACTTTGATATCTTTTTATAGGCTCTTTTTCAACAGCCTTTAAAATAAGGGCATTTAAACTATCTGGTATCTTACTATTCATATTTTTAGGTGGAATCACCGGTTCTTGTATATGCTTCAAAGCAACTGTTACTGGTGAATCACCGTCAAAAGGAACTCTTCCAGTTACCATTTCATATAGAACAACACCTAAAGAATATAAATCTGTTCGGCAATCTACATAGCTACCTTTTGCCTGCTCAGGCGAAAAATAATGTGCAGATCCCATAACACTATTGGTATAAGCAATTGTTGATGAGTCTGTTGACTTAGCAATACCAAAGTCAGTGACTTTAACAATTCCTTCTTCTGTCACTAATATATTCTGAGGTTTTATATCCCTATGTATTATATTATTCTTATGAGCACAATCAAGTGCATTTGCAACCTTAGATGCTATACTTATAGCAGTTTCATAAGCAAATTTTCCATGCTCATTAATTATTTCCTTAAGATTTTTACCTTTTACATATTCCATCACTATATAGTGTATATTATCTTGTGTACCTACATCTAAGATATTTACAATATTAGGATTAATCAAATTTGCAATGGCAGTAGCTTCTCTTTTAAACTTTTCTACTATTTCTTCATTATTTGTAAATGAATCTTTTAGAACTTTTACTGCTACATATCTTTTCAATTTATGGCATTTTGCTTTGTAGACGTAGGACATACCCCCCTCGCCTATCTTTTCAAGGATTTCATACCTTTCTCCTAAAACCTTACCTACCATGCTATCTCTCTCCTCCAAAAATCATTACAGTTATATTGTCTTTTCCCCCTCTATCTTTTGCTAGATCAACTAGAGCAGTGCAAGCTTCATCATAATTAGATCTGGACTTGATCAAATCTTTTATCTCTTCATTTGTAACTTCATTAGTAAGACCATCAGAACATAAAATTAAGGTATGGAAGCCTGAAGCTGTAATATCAAATATATCTACTTCAACACTCAAACTGGTTCCCATAGCTCTAGTGATCACGTTTTTTCTAGGATGATGCTTAGCTTCTTCCTCACTTATAGACCCTGAATCCAGAAGTTCTTGAACTAAAGAATGATCTCTTGTTATTTTAATAATATTGTCATCCACTATCCCTAAGCAGCAGCTATCTCCAACATTGGCTATCTGTATTAAATCTTTAGTGGCAAAGCAGGCAGTTAAAGTAGTGCCCATACCACTAAAAGTGGTATCACTTAAAGAGTATTGATACAAACTCTTATTTACGTATTCGATAGAAGCCTTTAAAATTTTATCTTCGTCTATTGTACCATAGTTTTCAGTGAAATAGGAAATCAAGCCTTCAGCAGCCATTTTGCTTGCTACTTCACCAGCATTGTGGCCACCCATTCCATCTGTGACCACATAAATCTTATAGCTATCACCCTCATAATAACTAGCAAAATCCTCATTTAAACTTCTTTTGTTACCCACGTCTGTTTTAATGCTCACCATAGAATCTTCCCCCTATTTATCTTGGGACTCGATATAGCTTCTTCTCAATTGACCGCATGCGGCATTTATATCCGTTCCCATCTCTCTCCTTACAGTTACCTCAATACCATAGCTTTTTAAAATGCTCTCAAATTCATCAATTGTTTTCTTAGATGATCTTTTAAATGAGTTCTCCACTACCTCATTTACTGGAATCAAGTTAACATGACAAAGCATGTTTTTTAATAACCCAGCTAATGACTTAGCATCTTCTTTAGAATCATTGACATCCTTAACCAAAGAATATTCGAAAGTGACTCTTCTCTTTGTTTTATTTATGTAATAGTCACAGGAATCTAAAATTTCTTTAATTGAATACTTGTTGGCTATTGGCATTATTTGTTTTCTTTTCTCGTCACTGAAGGCATGCAAAGAAATAGCAAGAGTAATTTGGGTATTTTTATCTGCAAACTCTTTTATCTTTGGCACTAACCCACAAGTAGAAACTGTTATATGTCTTTGCCCAATATTTAAACTATATTCTGCATTAACAACTTCTATGAATTTCATTACATTGTCAAAGTTATCAAAGGGTTCACCGCTTCCCATCAAAACTACATTAGATATTCTTTCACCTAAAATCTTTTCTCCTATTAATATTTCAGATATAATTTCTCCTGAAGACAAGTTTCTTACCATACCATTGAGAGTTGAAGCGCAGAACTTACACCCCATCCTACATCCAACCTGTGTAGATACACAGATTGAGTTCCCGTGTTTATATTTCATAAGAACAGCTTCAATTAGATTTCCGTCATTAAGCTCTAATAGGATTTTCTTTGTATCATCATTTTTTGATACATAAATCTCTTTTACTTGTGGCAATCCTATATAGAAGTTATCTTTTAGCTTAAATATAAGACTTTTAGATACATTAGTCATAGCTTCAAATTCGAAGGTATGTTTCTTATATATCCATTCCATGATTTGTTTAGCCCTAAATTGACCCTCATTATTGTCCTTCATCCACAATTTCAATTCATCTAATGTTAAGTTTAAAATATTATCCATTGTTTCACCTACTTAATTTTCTAAGCTTAGCAATATAGAAGCCATCTAAAAACTCATTAGGTAATATTGTAACTGAGCCATCTTCGTTGTACATCAGATTATCACTATCGCCTAGATAGATTTTCTCAAGTTGAACATCTTTAAAATTTTCTCTAAGCCATTTAATATTTTCTTCATTTTCCTTTTTATTCAATGTACACGTAGAATATACCATAATTCCATCTGGTTTTAAATAGAGCCAGGCATTTTTTAATATATCCCTTTGAATATTTATTAAGTCATTAAGATCCTTTTGAGATTTTGTCCATTTAATTTCTGGTTTTTTTCTTATTATTCCAAGTCCAGAGCATGGAGCATCCACTAAAATCCTATCTGCCCACTCTCTATATTCACTATTGTATTTAGCGGCATCTAAAAGCTTCGTTTCTATATTATTTATCCCTAATCTTAATTTGTTTTCATTAACGAGCTGAAGTTTATGCTCATATATATCACAACCAACTACCAAGCCTTTATTTTCTAATATTTCTGCTATGTGTGTTGTTTTCCCTCCAGGAGCACTGCATAGGTCCAATACCTTAGGGGCACCTTCAAGTTCTAACAGTGGAGCTACTAACATAGCACTTTCATCCTGAACAGTTATTTTACCTTCTGAAAATAAAGGGTTGTTTTCTATACTTTTTCCCTTAATTATATTAATAGCTTCTGGACACATACTTCCTTCTTCTACCGTATATCCTTGTACTTCTAACTCATCAAAAACTTCATCAAAATCTGATTTTACTGCATTCACTCTAACTGTAACACTTGGAGTTGAGTTTAGTCCATTTAATATCTTTATACAATTTTCTTTACCATATTGCTCATAAAACAACTTAACCATCCAAGGTTCAAAAGAATATTCAATAGATAGATACTCTATATCGCTTATATTACTTTTGATTTCGGCATCTTTATTTCTTATAAAGTTTCTAAGCACTCCATTTATGAATTTTGATGAGTTTATAGATATCTTTTTCCCTAGATTAACTGCCTCATTTACTACAGCAAAGTCTGGTACTCTATCAAGATATTTTATTTGATATATTGCACTTCTCAAAATGTTTAGTATTCTTTTGTCTATTTTATTAAAATCAGCCACTAAAGTAGTAATTATATAGTCAATAGTCTTCTTATACTTTACTGTTCCATAAACAACCTCAGTGACAAGTCCCTTATCTTTATCATTTAAATCACTTTCATTAAGGCGTTTATTCAATTCTATGTTTGAATAAGCTCCCTTATAGAAAATACTATCAAGTATATCTTTTATTATTTTTCTGCTATTCATCTTTTACCTCAATTTATCTGTCTCTATCGTTACTGATAGCTATAAGCCTTATTAGCTGAGAAATAGCCATAAGAGTAGCTGCAACATAAGTCATAGCTGCTGCACTAAGAACACTCTTAGCACCTTTAACTTCGTCAGGATAGAGTATATTTCTGCTACTTAAGATTTTTAAAGCTCTGCTTGAAGCATTAAACTCAACTGGTAATGTTATAAGTTGAAATATAACTACTGCAGAGAATAATACTATACCAAAAGTTATAAGTGGTCTAATGCCCAGTAACATTCCAGCAAAGAAAAGTATCCAAGAAAAATTAGATCCTATATTTACAGCTGGAACTATGGCATTTCTTATAATTAATGGTGAATACAAATCCTTATGTTGTATTGCATGCCCAACTTCATGAGCCGCTACTCCTATAGATGCAACGGAATCATTGTAATAAACATCTTGAGATAATCTCAAAACCTTACTTTTAGGGTCATAGTGATCTGATAACTTACCAGAAACTAGTTCTATAGGTACATTGTGAAGTCCAGAATCATCCAAAATCATCCTAGCAACTTGCGCTCCAGTATATCCATTATAACTTCTAACTTTGCTGTATTTGTTAAAAGTTGATGAAATTTTAGACTGAGCATAAAAAGATATTAACATTGCAGGAACTAATAATAAAAAAGTTGAATCAAAGTAAAACATAAACATTCACTCCCTTTATCATATTGTACCGCTAAACACTTTACCCTCTTTAATTTATTAACAGCCAAATATATTATTTATTAAATATATATCCTATTTCGAAAGAATTACCATTTATATACTGTTCTATATACAATGGCTTTCCATTAGGAAATTGAACTTTCTTTATAAGTAAAACATTTTTTCCTGTGGATACTTCAACCCCTGCTTTACTAACTGAAAGAATGGTTCCTGGGGTTTTTGCACTATCTTTTTCTATCACTTTAGTTTCATAAATCTTCATTTGCTTATCCATGTATTGTGTATAAGCTATAGGCCATGGATTAAGCCCCCTTACTAGATTATGAATTTCTATTGCCCCCTTGCTCCAATCAATATTAGCTAGATTTTTATCTAGCATTGGAGCATGGCAGGATTTACTTTCATCTTGTTTTACCGGTGATATAGTGTTATTAACTAAACCATTTATTGTATCAACTAAAAGCTTTCCACCAGTCTCCATTAGTATATCGTATAGTTCTCCAGAGGTCATATCATCAGTTATTTCTACACTATTTGTTAAAAGCATATCACCAGTGTCTACACCAACATCCATAAGCATAGTAGTATTGCCTGTTACTTTTTCTCCATTTATCACAGACCATTGTATAGGTGCAGAACCTCTGTATTTTGGAAGTAAAGAACCGTGAAGATTTATACACCCATACTTTGGTATATCTAAAACAGATTTCGGTAATATTTGCCCAAAGGCTACAACCACTATGAAATCAGGCTCCATAGCTCTTAATGCCTCTATAGTTTCTGGTTCATTCTTAATTCTTATTGGCTGATATACAGGTATATTATTTTCTACCGCTACCTCTTTCACTGCAGACATAGCTAGTTTCTTACCTCTTCCTTTAGGTCTATCAGGTTGGGTAAATACTGCCTTAACACCAAATTCTGATATTAAGGCCTTTAGTGATGGAACTGCAAATTCTGGAGTTCCCATAAAAACTATATTCATACTTTAATTCTCTCCTTACTACTTAGAATAATCTACAAAAAGCACTCCATTAAGATGATCATTTTCGTGACAAATTGCCCTTGCAAGCAAACCTTCTGCTTCTAGTACAAATTCTTTTCCTTCCAAATTTAAGGCTTTTACCTTTACTTTATTTGGTCTAGTAACCTCTGACTGCTCTCCTGGTATGCTTAGACATCCTTCCATATCAATTTGTTCGCCTTCAGTTTCTATTATTTCTGGATTTATAAAAACTCTTGGTCCATAATCATCATATACATCGACTACAAAAATTCTCTTTAATATTCCAACCTGAGGTGCTGCAAGCCCAACACCGTCTTCTGAATACATAGTTTCTATCATATCATTAGCCAATGTTTTAATTCTATCATTTATCACATCAACTTCTCTACATCTTTTTCTTAGTATTTCATCGCCTATTGTTCTTATATTTCTTAATGCCAAAGCTATCACTCCTAAATTAAGTTATTTGGATTAACATCCATACTGATTCTTATTTCATTATAAACTGCATTTGATAAATCATAAACCATATCTTTTATATTATGCGCTAATGTTGCATCAAAATTACCTTTTATCAAAATCTGCCATCTATACATCTCATTTATTTTAGATATTATACACGGACAGGGTCCCATAACATCCACCTTATCATTATACTGTAGCATTTTTTTTATGTTTACTCCAATATTTTCACTGTGCTTCTGGAGGCCAAGCTGATCTTTTGAACTCATATTA
This sequence comes from Clostridium manihotivorum, assembly GCF_004015185.1. GTDB lineage: Bacteria > Bacillota > Clostridia > Clostridiales > Clostridiaceae > Clostridium_AR > Clostridium_AR manihotivorum. Next base: position 3,828,493 of record NZ_CP025746.1, read on the forward strand.
ATCACCATTATATTAGCGTATGGAGGGTAGTTCATAGATTTTCTAAGCTTTATTTCCTCTGCAAAAAATCCTTCATAATCATTGTTTTTAGCATAACTAAGACTATAATGTTCAGGATTGTAACTTTGAACAAGCACATAGCCTTCTTTACTGCCTCTACCAGCTCTACCTCCCACTTGAGTTATAAGTTGATATGTTCTTTCGCTAGACCTAAAATCCGGAAGGTTTAGTGATATATCTGCGGTAATTACTCCTACTAAAGTTACATTAGGAAAATCTAATCCCTTAGATATCATCTGAGTTCCTACTAGAATATCTGCTTCACCATTTTTGAAAGAGTTATAAATCTCTTCATGCGAATTTTTCTTTCTTGTTGTATCCACATCCATTCTTAAAACTCTTGCTTTTGGAAACATTCTTTTTATTTCAATTTCTAGCTTTTCAGTTCCTGCCCCAAAGTACTTAACATATTTACTCTTACAAGAGGGACATTCATTAACTTGCTTTTTTGCTGTACCACAATAATGGCATACTAAATACCCATTGGTATGGTAAGTCATTGCTATATCACAATGTGGACATTTAAAAACATATCCGCATTTTCTACAGGAAACAAAGGTGGAGTGTCCTCTCCTATTTAGGAAAATAATAATTTGTTCCTTCTTTAGTAATCTATCCTCTATAGCATTGTATAGCTTCTTACTGAACATACTTTTGTTATTGTTAGTAAGCTCTTCCCTCATATCAATTACTTCCATTATAGGCAGCCTTGAATGATCAACTCTGTTCTTTAATTCCACAAGCTTCATTTCACCCTTTAATGTCCTATAATAACTCTCTATACTTGGAGTTGCAGAACCATAAACTACAGTGCAGCCTGTTAGATTACTTTTAAACTCCGCAACTTCCCTAGTATGATACTTTGGATTTTGTTCTGACTTATAGGTGCCTTCATGCTCCTCATCTATTACTATAAGCCCCAAATCCTTAAAAGGAAGGAATATGGCAGACCTTGCTCCAATAACAAGTTTCACGTCTCCAGTCTTTACTCTGAACCATTCATCAAATCTTTCTCCATCAGAAAGTCTGCTATGAAAAACTGCAACATTCCTGCCAAATCTGCCCTTAAAGCGCTCAATCATCTGAGGAGTAAGGGCAATTTCAGGCACTAGAATCAATGAAGCTTTTTCTTCATTTAGCATATTACTTACTAAATTCATGTATACTTCTGTTTTTCCACTACCTGTAACACCCTTAAGTAATATCAATTTATTTTCACTATTTAAAATTGTTTCTACTGCACTTCTCTGTTCTTCGTTCAAAACCTTTGATGAATAAGTTTCATATTTTCTTGTATTTATCCTGTTAACTTGCTCATCCTCAACAGAAACAAATTTATTTTCTATTAATTTTCCTATTATATATGCTGAGACATTGTATTTTTCAATAAGTTCACTTTTAGTATAAATGCCACTGTTGTTCTTAATTAATTGAAGCACTTCTTCATAATTTGGTTTATTGAACTTCCCATAAAGTTCAGCCCCATTATAACTAATAACTTTCTTAGTTTTTATTTTATTACCCTTCATGATTCCTGTGGGTATTATAACTCTTATAGCTTCTATGTACTTACACAAATATTTTTCTCTCATAAAATTTATCAAACTAAAATCATCTTCTGTAAGTAATGGGCTATCATCACATATTTCGGAAATAGCTTTTATCCTTGTAAACTCTCCTTGGAACTCACTAAAAAGCTCCATGACAAAAGCTTCAATGGTCTTGTTACCCTTTCCAAAGGGAACCCTAACCCTATGCCCTTTTTCAATAAGAGCACTTAATTTATCTGGTACCTCATATGTAAATAACTTATCTACCTTCAAGGCATCGCTATTTACAATTACACCTGCAAATAAACTCAATATCATCACCCTTAGATTATAATTTCTCTTAACTCTATATATTTAAAAGCTATTCTAAGCTTTTAAATATATAGGTTTAGTTAAAAAGAAATTCTATACTTTCCTATATAGTAAAAAAAGCGCCTTAGCGCTTTTCTATTATATCAAACAAATTTCTTGCCACTTCTTTTTTACTCATTTTTTCTAAGGTAACTTTTTCACCCTTTGAAGAAATTATAGTAACAATATTATCATCTGATGCAAAACCAGTTTCAGATTTTGAAATATCATTTGCGACTATGAAATCTAAGTTCTTTCTTTTAAGTTTTCCTTGAGCATTATCTATCAGATCATTACTTTCCGCTGCAAAGCCTACTAATACCTGATCTTTCTTACGCTCACCTAAAGTTTTTAAAATATCATTATCTCTAACAAACTCTATAGAAAGATCTCCTTCTGCTTTCTTGATTTTATTTTCATGATATTGCTTTGGTTTATAATCCGCAACTGCAGCAGATTTTATAACAATATCTGAAGAATCAAAATCATCAAGAACAGCTTCCATCATCTCTTGATTTGTTCTAACTTTTATTACCTTCATCCCAAATGGTGCTTCAAGATCTGTTGGTCCAGTTACTAAAACTACCTCTGCACCTCTATCTCTTGCTTCTTCAGCTATAGCAAATCCCATCTTACCTGAAGATCTGTTAGTTATATATCTAACTGGATCAATATCCGAAACCGTAGGACCTGCAGTTACTAAAACTTTTTTATTAACAAGATCCTTTTGATCATTTAATCTGCTTACAGTATATTCTGCAATTAACTTAGTATCAGCAAGCTTTCCTTGACCTGTGTCACCACAAGCAAGTCTTCCACTAGCTGGTTCGATAAAGTCAAAGCCTAATCTTTTAAGTTTGCTAATATTTTCTTGAACTATGACATTTTCATACATATTTGTATTCATAGCAGGAGCAAAAACAACTGGAGCCTTTGTAGCCATTATTGTGGTAGTAAGCATATCATCAGCGATTCCATTTGCTACTTTACCTATTACATTAGCTGTAGCAGGAACTATTAGCATTAAATCTGCTCTTTTTGCTAAAGAAATATGCTGAATTTCCCAAGCTTTAGGTTCTGCAAACATATCTGTAACAACCATGTTTTGACTGAGAGATTGAAATGAAAGTGGTGTTACAAACTCAGTTGCTGACTTAGTCATTATTACATGTACTTCTATATCTTTCTTTCTTAAAGTACTTATAACATCTAAAGCTTTATATACTGCAATACCTCCAGTAACGCCAACAACAACACACTTTTTAGTCATTCTATTTTAGGCCTTCCTTTACTTGCTCATATTTAACAAATCCATCATTTACTTCATTGATAGATACTGTTAAAGGCTTGTTTGAGTCTACCTTTACATATGGTTCTGCACCATCTATTATTTGTCTAGCTCTTTTTGATGTTACTATTACTAATGAATATCTATTGTCTACCTTTTGTAATAAGTCTACTATTGATGGATTAATCATAGAGTTGCTCATGAATTAAACCCTCCTTTGATTCTATTATTGTCTCTTTAATTCTATCAACTCTGCATTTTTCAGCTAATATAATACTTTCAATTTTCATAACTGCTTCTTCAACAGTATCATTAACCACTGCATAGTTGTATTTTGATACATAGTTTATTTCTTGATACGCTGACTTAAATCTTGTCATTAAAGATTCTTGAGTTTCACTTCCTCTTTTAATAATCCTTTGTTTTAGTTCTTCCATTGAAGGAGGAAGTATAAATACGAAAACACCATCCTTGGCGTTTTCTTTTACTTTTAAAGCGCCTTGGATATCAATCTCAAGGATTACATTTATGCCTTGGTCTAACATTTGATCTACTGTTGATTTCGGTGTTCCATAATAGTTACCATAAACCTCAGCCCATTCCAAGAAATCATCATTTTCTACTCGTTTTAAAAACTCTTCTCTACTTATAAAATAGTAGTTTATTCCTTCTACTTCACCTACTCTAGGATTTCTTGTTGTAGCAGAAACTGAAATAAAAAGATTTTCATTCTTTTCAACCAATGCTTTACAAATGGTTCCTTTTCCAGCTCCTGAAGGTCCAGATATCACTATAAGTATTCCTCTATCGTGTTGTTGCATTATTCATCAACCTCTTCTACATCATCATCTTTTGTAGATAATCTATGTGCAACTGTTTCAGGTTGAACTGCTGATAAAATAACATGATCGCTATCTGTAATGATAACTGCTCTTGTTCTTCTACCATATGTAGCGTCAATTAACATACCTCTGTCCCTAGCCTCTTGAATTATTCTCTTAATAGGTGCTGATTCTGGGCTAACTATTGCAACAAGTCTATTAGCTGAAACTATATTTCCAAAACCAATGTTGATCAATTTGATACTCATATTATTCCTCCTACTCGATATTTTGGATCTGTTCTCTTATTTTCTCTATCATATTTTTAATATTGATAACTAAATTAGTAATCTCCAAATCGGTAGACTTAGATGCTATAGTATTAGCTTCTCTATTCATTTCTTGCACAATAAAGTCAAGTCTTCTACCTATTGGTTCCTTAAGTAAAAGAGTACCTCTCAACTGATTTATGTGGCTGTACAACCTTGTTATTTCTTCATCAATTGTGGACTTATCTGCAAATATAGCTACTTCCATGGCAAGTCTATTTTCATCTAGCTCTATATTTTCTAATATTCCTTGGAGTTTCTCTTTTAATTTTTCTTTGTAAGCTTTAAGTACTTCTGGACATTTCTTTTCAATCTTCTTTACATTTTCTTCGATATCTTTTGATTTAATTATAATATCCTCGTAAAGCTTTTGTCCTTCAGTTTCTCTCATATCTATTATGGTATCTAAGGCTCTATTCACTAAAGGCATCAATTCATTCCAAATTTCTTCCAAGTTTTCTTCTTGTTCTTCTAACACTATTACATCTGGAAACTTAGATATTAAATTCAAACTTAATTCATCTTTTAATGAATATCGATCCTTAATTTGCTTTAAACAATTTACATAACTATCTGCTAATTCTGTATTTAATTTAGCAACAGTATCAAATTGTCCGTAATTTTTGTAGTTTAAAAAGATGTCAACTTTACCTCTATTTAATCTTTCACCTACAATTCTTCTAATTTTCTCCTCAAGCGGTATCATAGACTTTGGCATTCTAATATTTATATCCAAATATCTGTGATTAACACTCTTCATTTCTAAAGAAAAACTTCTCGCGCTGTCTTCATCACTTGAAGCTCTACCAAAACCAGTCATACTTTTAATCATAGTCAATCCTCCTAAAACAATACCAGATTGAGACTATATATATTGTATATAATGATACAATCAAAAGTCAATACTTTGTTCACAAATTGTTAACATTTAAAAAAATTAATTTTTCATTAGCCTTAAAAGTAAAAATTTCCTTAAGACGGCATAATGTTATTTTTTCACTATTTACCCTAAATAGCACTCTAAAGTGTTGATATTGATAGGTTGAGCTAAGAAAAAAATGATTTCCTACAAATTAAAAAAGGCCCTGCTGGATAAACCAGCAAGGCTATAATAAATTGAAGGAAGCTATTATAATACTAATTTCAATATGAAGATAACTGCTAAAACATACATTACTGGAGAAATCTTCTTCTTTTCTTTTGAAATTAGGTTGGATATTAAATTAATTGCTACATAGGATAAAATTCCTATCATTAAGCCATCACCAATTGAGTAAGTAAATGGCATCATACTTATTGTTAAAAATGCTGGAACAGCTTCAGTAATATCTCCAAAGTCAATATCTTTAACTGTACCCATCATCAAATACCCTACATATATTAATGCTGGAGCAGTTGCACAAGAAGGAACTGCTACAAATATTGGCGATAAGAACATAGCTAATAAGAATAATATTCCAGTTACTACTGCAGTAACCCCTGTTCTTCCACCTTCCTCAATTCCAGTAGCACTTTCTATATAAGCAGTTATTGCAGAAACTCCAACTAAAGCTCCACCTGTTGTACCAACAGCATCAACTAATAAAGCTCTTCCTGCATTAGGAACTTTACCTTCTTTATCAATTAGTTTAGCTCTTGTAGCAACACCTACCAAAGTACCTACTGTATCAAAGAAATCAACAAATAAGAATGTTAGTGCAACACCTACAAATGTAAGTATTTTTGAAGTATCTGAAAGGAATGAAAAATCAACCTTTCCTGCTATTGGCGCTAGAGATTCGAATTTAAATATTCCATTAGGTAGATAAATACCAAATGCTGCAGCACCAGCTGTATCATAAAGTGCATATGCCCATCCTATTAGGGTTCCACCTAATATTCCCCAAAGCATAGCGCCTTTTACCTTTTTCTTTTCTAATACTACTATAATTAAAATTCCAAGACATGTTATAGCTACTGAAGGTGTTGTAAATCTTCCTAAAGCAACGGTTGTAGAAGCATCTTTTACTACAAGTCCTGAATTGAGCATACCTACAAATGCTATGAATAAACCTATACCACCAGTTACTGCAAGCTTTAAGTTATGAGGTATAGCATTTACTACAGCCTCACGAACGCTGAATAGTGATAATACTATAAATATAAGTCCTTCAACAAAAACTGCTGTTAATGCTACCTGCCATGAGATTCCCATCTTACCACATACAGTGAAAGCAAAAAAAGCATTTAATCCCATACCAGAAGCAAGTCCTATAGGTAAGTTTGCGTAAACTCCCATGAAGATTGATGTTAATCCAGCTGTAAGGCAAGTTGCTGTTACTAATGCTCCAACAGGCATTCCTGATTTACTAAGTATGTCCGGATTAACTGCGATTATGTAAGCCATAGCTAAGAAAGTAGTAATTCCTGCTACAATTTCTTTCTTATAGTCTACATTTTTGTTATCCAATATTGCTAGTGTTCTTTGTTTAGCTTTTATATTTTGCATAAAAACCTTCCTCCTAAAAAATAAAAGCCGCAAAGGTGAAGAACCAAAGCGACATCATATTGATGTAATACAACTTCTGATTCCTCATAGTCAGATATTTACGGTACCTGGTAGAAACTTTCGACCCATATCGTCAAAATTATACGAGCAATAAGCACGAATATTATTATATATTCGTCAATTATCGTTGTCAATACATCCGAATTATTTTTTATTTTTATTTTTTATAATTCACTTTATTTGTATAAATCTCTCTCAAATACATTTTTAATGTATTTCAAGTCATTAGTATAACTTAATGCAATTATCAATTTTATTCTTGCCTTCTGTCCAGGCATATTATCACCGAATATTACCCCTAGATCTCTAAGTTCTTTTCCGCCTCCGTGGTAACCATAAGATTCAAATACTCTTCCTTCAAAACATCTAGACACAATAACTACAGCTAGCCCTTTATCAATAGCCCTCTTGATTCCATCCACCATAGCTGGAGGTACATTTCCTCTCCCCATTGCCTCTATTACGATACCCTTATCACCATTAGCTATTGAAAAATCAATCAATCTAGAATCCATACCTGCAAAGCATTTTAGTAAAGTCACTTCTCCGCTTATTTTATCTATTTTTATAGAATCTTCTTTATTAACTTCTCTATAAAATATTACTCTATTATTATCAACTATCCCTATAGGTCCAAAGTTTGGAGTTCTAAAAGCATTTAGTGCCATTGTATTTACTTTTGTTACTTCAGAGGCACTGTTTAGCTCTCCATTAAAACATACCAGCACGCCTCTGTTTTTAGCTTCTTCTGAGGCTGCAGTACATATTGATGCTGCAAGGTTTGAGGGACCATCATAACCAAGCTCAGAGCTGCTTCTCATTGCACCTGTTACTACAACTGGTTTTTCTGAATCTATAGTTAAGTCAAGTAAATATGCAGTTTCTTCAAGAGAATCTGTTCCATGAGTTACTACCACACCGCTTATATCTTCTCTATCTATAATTTTTTGCACATATTCTGATAAATTCAACATAATATCAGGAGTCATATGCGGACCTGGTAAACTGGAGAATGTATAAGATTCTATTTGTGCAAAACTCTCTATACCTGTTACCATCGACATTATTTCTTCTCCTGTAAGACCAGGTACTGCTGCTTTTATTCTTGGGTCAACCTTCATTGATATTGTTCCACCATTAAATACTATTGCTACCTTTTTCATTTTTCCTCCTAAGTCGTATATTATACTTATTCTCGTATATAATCTTTACTCTTCTGAGCATTTATAAAATTTACGAATAATAAGTTACTAAATTCAAAAAAAGATATGTGTAATATCCAAAGTTTATTATACTTTATTGTTAGCATAAAATGAATATATATATAATATTTTAACATCCTACTGTTTATTAGTATTAGTATTTTCATTTCTGGTATTTTGCTGAAGATTATATATGCTTGTCAGTAAATCGTGGGTGAAATTGGCACCTCTAGATATAAGTAGTCCCGTCAATACTTGTCCAACATAACTTATCTTTGGAGAAAATCCAATTAAGCTCAATATATCTGCCCCTGTTAGTAGACATAACAAAATCCCAACCATTATCGCTCCAAGTTTATTGAAATCCACCTTTCCATGATCAAATACCATCTTTATTGTTTCCCATAATGCTTCTGCTACCGCAGCTAAAATAATAATACTAGCTAACTTATCCATCAATTTATCCCCCTTTGTTTTTTTATAAATATATTCACCTTAGGCAATAAAAATGAAAATAAGGCAATTATATTTACTATAATTTGCCTTACTTAAAATACCTTAACAAAATATTCTCTTAAGTCTTACTTTTAAAATTTATTTTGCATTTTTAGCAGCTTCTAATACTTGATCGAAGTTTGGCTGACTAGATACTTCCTCCATGTAATCTGCATATACAATTCTGTTACCAGAATCGATAACAAAAGCAGCCCTAGTTAATAAACCTAGTTCTTTTATATAAGTACCACTTACATCTGCAAAACTTCTATCTTTATAATCTGAATATATTTTAACATTTTCAATACCCTTAGCAGCACACCATCTTGCTTGAGCAAATGGTAAATCCATAGATATGGTATAACAGGTGATATTAGGTAGATCCTTTACCTTGTCATTAAAAGTAGCAACTTCAAGATCACATACTGATGTATCTATCGATGGAACTGCTAATAATATTCTTACACCTGTTGTATCCTTAAAACTTAAAGAATTCATATTGGGATCTGTTACAGTAAAGTCAGGAATAGTTTCATTAACTGCAAATTGTTTTCCCTTAAGTTCTACGTCATTTCCCTTAAATTTTACTTTCATAAAAAACACTCCTTATTTAAAAATTTATTTATACTTTTTATTAAAAGCAATCTAACATAGCTTTTTCATTATAATTTGGTGATATCTTTAGTACTTTTTTAGTAGATTACTATACACTGAAAAATAGAGAACCAATAGGTTCTCCTTTTATTATCTATGATGTTGAACTAAATCTATAGTTCCTAAAACCACGTGAGCTAAACCAAAACCTAAAAGAGCAGTCTCTGCCATAGGTAATATTTCTTTTTTTCTCATCCCATGTTTTCTAAGTTCATTTGCTCTTAAAGCTGCGGTTCCGGCAACTACTACACTACCTATAATTGTTGGTATTGTTCCTTCTTTTATTCTCATTAATAATCACTCCTTTCATATATAGTATTTTAAGGAGAAAAATATTAATTATTCTAAAACTTTTTTCCACTTTTTGCCTCACTAAACTTAATTCCTTTATTAATGGTATAAAAATGCACGAAAAGAAAAAAGGCATGTATTATGCCTTTAGTCTTTTTAATATATATTCACTTAATTCTTCAAATGTACTAAATTTAGTTTCATTCTCTTCCTCTACAAAGTAATAAAACTTTTCAGAATCATCCTCTTCTGATTCATAATCAAAAACTATTTCTCCAAGTTTAACTTCGTCCTCTTCCCAAATTTCAACAAAATAGTTTTCTGCATCTTCATTAAACTTATCCAAAGCTTTATTTATCTTTTCAGTTGTTAGTTCAACACTTACACCTTCGTCATTAGTTGAAAAAACTATAATAGTCATCTTATCTACCTCTTATCCTTCTTTTAAAATCAGATTTTTATTTTACGTATGTAAACTTCTAATAGAAGTATTACTTTTTTATTATGGTATAAATTAGTATATCATATTTACACTATAACACATAGTTTATTGTTTTTACTAACATTAATCACCAACTTAGATTATTATATTATAATATTGCTCATTTACGAGTATTTTATTTAAAAACATTTTTACTTTTTAATTCTTTGTACAGGTTCATTTTAGCATCTGATTATTCACTACTTAATTTCAACAAAGTACCTTAACACCACAAAAATAAAATTAAAATCAATAAACCACTTAGTTCATTTTAATATCCACTAACAAAGTTTTATATACTTCATTGTTAGTAAATTAGAATACCAAGTGGTTTATCAATATCTATTCTATTAAATTATTATACTTACAAATTAATTATTTTAATCCATCTTCATAACTTTGGATCATTTTTTTTACCATATTTCCGCCTACAGATCCATTTTCTCTAGATGTTAAATCTCCATTATATCCTTGCTTTAGATTTACACCAACTTCTTTTGCAGATTCTTGTTTTAAATTATTTAACCCTTGTTTAGCTTGTGGAACTAAGGTTCTATTATTTCTTGCCATTGTAAATCCCTCCTAAATAAATATGTTTTGTGTTTCTTTGTAATACTATTTTGTATAGTTTTTAATATTATATTTAGGTATCTTAATGGAATTAGAAGAATTTAAATCCTTTTAATGAATTGCTTTCTTTTTATATCTCTTACCTGCTACTTCTACGCTACCTATTGTTATTAAAGCATTCTCATCAAATCCCTGTACAATAGATTTTACTTTAGCTATTTCTAGCCTGGAAACTACAACATATATTACATTGGTTTCAATACCCTTATAACCACCTTTACCATCAAGCAAAGTAACACCACGTCCTAGCCTGTCCACAATTGCCTCTGTTATATCGCTATGCCTCTCAGATATTATAGTAACAGCCTTTGACTCATCTAGTCCTTCTACTATCACATCAATTACCTTAAAGGCTATAAAATAAGCTATTAATGAATACATTGCCCTATCAAATCCGAAAATCAATCCAGATACACCAAGGATAAAAAGATTGAAAAACATTACTATCTCACCTATAGAAAAGCTTATTCTTTTATCTAAGATAATAGCTGCTATTTCTGTACCATCTAAAGATCCACCGTTTCTGATTATAAGACCAACTCCGGTTCCCATAATAACTCCACCAAAAACAGCTGCCAATAATATATCTTTAGTTATTCCTGGAATAGGATGAAGAAATCCAACAGAGAAAGATAAACAGATTACTGCGTATAAAGTTGCTATTGTGAAGGTTTTCCCTATATGTTTATATCCTAAGATAAAAAAGGGTATGTTTAATATAAAAGTAAATATACCTAGCTGAATACCAGTGATATGACTCATCATAATAGATATACCAACAACTCCACCATCTATAAGATTGTTAGGTATTAGAAAGATTTCAAGTCCAATAGCAGCTAGTACTGCTCCCAATGTTATGAATATAAATTTGATAAGTATTACAAAATATTTATTTTTCAACAAACCACCTACCTTATTAATTTTTAATATATTAAAATGTCTTTTTATCATTTTTCATAATAATATAATATCACATTATCAATTTTAGCGCAAATTTATCACTTCTATGTAATTTAAGCCTGATTATATTTTAATAGAGTTTTCAGTATTTCTTAATATTAAAAAAGCAACAGCCATATTAAATATTTTGTTGAAAGTTGACAAATTTTAGTTGTATAATATGCAGAGAGTATAAATTCTTATGAATAGGAGGTTAAAGTTTTTTATCAATTATTACATTACATTAAAATTATGGCAAGGTGGTAATAAAATGAAATCTTCAATTAGAAAAAAACTCATGTTTTCTTTTGGTGCAGTGGCAATAAGCAGTGTATTTACAATAACTTATATGTATCTAGTGATTAATGGATACGTAAGTAAAGACCACTTAAGTACTATATTTGCAATAGCTATACCAATAGTTATTTTAAGTATGTGCTTTGCATCTTTTATAACTTACGTTTTGACTAAGAACATTAGAGTCGTAAATCACATTCTTGAAAGAACAGCCAATTTCGACTTTACTCTTGATGAAAAGGCATATGCTCAGTTAAGCAAAATTAAAGGAACTGATGAATTAAAACAAATGTCAGATGCAGTTTCGCATATGCGAACTGAGCTAAAAACACTTATAACATCTATTGTAGAGAGTTCAGATAAAGTAGAGATTCGTTCAGAGGACATGAATAGAATTGTTGAGCAAAATGCCTGCACAATAGAGTCAATAACCAGTGCAGTTAATGGAATTGCAAATTCATCAAATGAGTTGTCTAGCAGCACCTTACAGGGTACTGAAAAATTAGAGCACTTGGCAGCTCAAATTAATGATATAGGTGATTCTACATCAACAATAAAAACTTATATTGATAAAACAAAAAAATCAAATGATACTGGTATTGAAAATATTAACAAACTTGTAGACACTATTAAAGAAAATGAAGTTGTTTCTGATAAAGTAGCTATGAGAATAAGCAATTTAAAGGATCAATCGAATCATATAAGCAATATCACGAACACCATTAATGACATAGCCAGTCAAATAAATCTATTAGCTCTTAATGCCTCTATTGAGTCAGCAAGAGCAGGTGAAGCCGGCAGGGGCTTTGCAGTGGTAGCTAATGAAATAAAGAAATTGGCAACTGAAACTGAACAATCAACAAAAGAGATTGAAAAAATAATAACAGATTTTCAATCAATGATATCTGAAACACAAGAATACATGACAGAGGCATCAAACATGATACATAAAACCGGACAAGTTTCAGAAGAAACTGGCAGTACTTTTCATTCAATTAAGGAAAATGTTGATAATATATTAAGCAAAGTAGATAGACTTATTTTAAGTATTAATACTGTCAACGAAAAGAAAGAAAATGTTGTGAATACCATTGAGGAAATAGCAGCTGTAACTGAAGAATCCGCTGCAAATACTGAAGAGATTTCAGCTTCTTTAGAAGAGCAAAGTGCCAACATGGAACAAGTTCTTAGCACTGCTTCTCAATTAAATGAAATAGCAAAAGAGCTTCATGAGCACACAAACAGATTTAAAATTTCTTAGGCTACGAGAAGGCAATGTGTTTTTCATTATACTTTGCTTTCATATGAGATTCCTAAAGAATAAAAAGATCACTGAAGAAAATAACTTTCAGTGATCTTTTTATTTATTTGCATTTTTTAACATAGTAAAGTTCTTTGACAAACGAAATATTAAACTTCGTAATCCACGCAGGTCCTATCTTCCTTTACAGCGCCAACAAATCCAGCAACCTTTAGATGTTCAGCATGATTTTGGTATATATCTAAATCTTCAAAACTCTTAAATTCAGAATATAGTACTACATCATATGCATTGGAAGGATTATTATTTATACCAACTTCAATACCTTGTATTTGAGGAATTTTATCTTTCAGAGCTTCTAAACCTAATTTAATTTTCTCAGCGTTTGTTTTTTTATCATTTCCTTCTGCAGATTCTTTTAATTTCCACATAACAATATGTTTTATCATAATATTTCTCCTATTATACTGTAAATTTATGAATGAACCATATCATGCAATCATGCATCTAATTCCAAATAATTACTTAGGCTCATTTTATTTAGTTTATATTTTATTCTATTGATGAACTATTTTCAAGCTCAAGTTTATTTATTGATTTTATAGCTATAGTTCATATGTTTATGATTAAGAATAATTATTGGATTAAGTGCTTGTACAGGGTATGCTATATCTACTTTCAGATCAAAGCTATATATTTTTACTTATTATTTAAAATTTGTTCACTTATATTTTTCCCATTTATATGCATACTAATATGATAATGACATATAAATTAAATCAGCATTGTAATTTATGTTTAATTGTTTTTACATATCTAGAATATACATGAATTATATGGCTAAATTCTAATTTTTCGTATTTTAAGGAGGCATTTATGGGAAAATTCTTAAAAAACTATACCCTCTCTTCCATTAAAATAAAACTGATAATCATATATTTACTAAATGTTACAGATATATTTTTTACATTGATTTTAATTAATAGCGGCTACTTTTATGAGGGAAATTCTATTATATCGCCATTAGTTACAAAACCTTTTGAAGCCATACTTCTCAAATTAACGTTGCCTGGTGCCTTAATATTAATATTAAATCACCGAATAAAAAAAGCTACTACAAGCCAATTGAGTTTATCAAACCTAGCTATTGATGGTTGCATGATAATGTATCTAATAATTAACTGCTTTCACATTGCTTGGCTAACACTATTGCACTTTTATTTGCATTAGTCCTATGGTGAGTTAAAATATCTTATATATAGGCAACCAACTTCAACACCGTATTATAGCAAAGTCTTTATATACCCTTACCTTTTTAATTCTTTTTTTAAATTTAAAATAGCTTTTGCTATAGCTTCTGCACACTTAGCCTGTCCATCATTAGAAGTTATAAATTTACAATCTTTTTCATTAGTCAGGTATCCTATCTCAACTAAAGCTGAAATTGCATCATTGTTCTTTAATACATACAACGGGGAATTACTTTTATATTTTATATCACGTTTTTCAGTATACTTTAATTTGTAAAGCTCATCTTGTATATTTTTTGCTAACATTTCATCTTTTGTATTAGGTTCATTGCACCAAAGCTCAATTCCTCGTACTGAAGAGTCTTTAAAGCTATTACAGTGAATGGACACAAAAACGTCAGCATTACTATCATGAGAAATTTCAACTCTTTTCTTTAAATCTTCTTTGTCATTTGAGCCTAATATAGTCTTATCATCTTTTCTTGTATATACAACTTTAATATTATTCTTCTCCAATATTTGTCCAACTTTTAAACCTACCTTAAGAACTACATCTTTTTCTAGTATACCATCAGCACTTTTAGTTCCCTTATCATAGGCTCCATGTCCTGGATCTATACATACTACAAAATTCTGTTTTGATTTTACTAAAAGAGTGTTTTCGCTAATCTTATCATCTTTATTTTTAAATAAAGAAAGTATACCACTTATAGCAAGTAACATAAAAATTGATATTACGGACAAACTAAAGGCTAACCTTCCAATTTTTATTCTATATCTTTTCCTCTTCTTTCTCATCTTGAATCTCCTAACTTAAACACTAAAGATATACTATTATTTGAAATTGAAACAACTTGTTTTCTCATAATTCTTTTACATAATTTGTATATTCACTTTTCATTTTACATCTATATTTCAAAAGTGTAAATATTATGTATATGCTTTTTTTTTGTAACTATTCAGCTATTCAAATAATTTGATAAATATTATATATATATTGCAAATTGGTTTCTACAATCTAACACATAGCCTGTCTATTGTTTGAGTAGGAACCTTATTTATGTTACTTATAAACTTTTGAATTGCAGTTCTAACTTGTGGCAGAGATTTATAAAAGACATTGTTAATAACAGATGCCTTTAGCCATCCCCATAACCCCTCTATAAGATTCATTTCTGGACTATACGGTGGTAAAAACATCAATTCAAGCCTATCTTTAACTCTATTAAGAAATGGCTGAATCAGCTTTGCATGATGAATCTTAGCATTGTCTAATACCACAACAATTTTTCCTTTTGGATACTGCTTAAGTACGTTTTCTAAAAAGTCATTAAATATCTTAGCGTCATATCTTTCATGTTCCTCGCAATATACGTTACCAGTCTCGTAATCCAATATTCCCATAAGTTTAACACCTGCATTTTTACCGAACGTAGGAATTTTCCTTTGTTGTCCTCTTATAAACCAGCTCTTTTGAATTGCTTGATAATCTCTAATCATTGATTCATCTTCAAATAAGATGGTATCAACTAAGCCATTGAGGCATTTTTTTTAAAGCTTTAAAGTCACTTTTAAAAATTTCTTGCTTTTTCTTTATCAGCTTTCGCTAAGACGTAAGTAGGTCTAGTATAACTTAAATTTAATCTATGAAGTACATATGCTATTCCTCTATGTGACATATTTATATTAAATTCTTTAATAACCCATTGCCTCACTAATTCAATAGTCCAATTCATTTTAGATTCGAAGCCTACATCTTCTGGAGTTTTTGTAGTTATAGTTTCTACAATGAGCTTCTCTTGAAGTGAATTGATTTTCTTTTGCGCTCCGCCGCCGTGGCCAATATTTAATCCATCTATTCCTTTTGATTTATAATTTTTTATATATGTAGAAACAGTATGTTCTTCTAGATTCTCCATTTCAGCTATTTTTCTATTTGTAAATCCATCAAAATGCTTAAGTAAAACAGAATATCTTTTATATAACCTTGTGTTTTTAGTCTTTTTTAAAGCTGATTTTAACTCGTTTATATCATCTTCATGCCCAGCAATCTTATTAAGAATCAAAATATCCATATTTAAAACCTCGCTATAATTTTTATTTTATATTCTAGTTTGGATATTTTAGTTATCTTATATTAATGGATGTTCTTACCTAAATATCATATCGAAATTTTCATCTTGCAACATATATAAAATTAATTTTCGTAAAACCATTTCTATTATCTTTAGTTTTTGATATTATATAGCATGTCTTGAAAAAAACTAATGATAAGGCGGTGATGTCCATGAGCGAAGGAAAAATAATTGAAATATATAATCAAGGATTAACTCAAGTCATGAGTGTTATTAGAGAACTTACTAACGAAATCAAAAGTTTGAATTCTCAAATAGAGACACTATCAAAAGATAATAAATCTCTTTCAAATCGTGTTAAGTCACTAGAAAACCAGACTAATAAAAATAGTAATAACAGCAGTAAGCCACCATCATCTGATGGTTTTAAAAAGAAAACTAAAAGCTTAAGAGTAAAGACCGATAAAAATCCTGGTGGTCAAGAAGGTCATGAAGGAAAGACTCTTGAACTTAGTGATAATCCTGACGAAATAATCACACACAGTGTAGATACGTGTGATATATGCGGAACATCCTTACAGGATGTAAAAGCGGAAAGAAATATTATTCGTCAAGTAGTTGATATCCCAGATATAAAAGTTAAAGTTGTTGAACATAGAGCAGAAATTAAAAAGTGCCCAAGATGTAGAAGAAAAAACACCGGTAAATTCCCAGAGGGAATAACAAATACAGTACAATATGGAGAAAAGATAAAGGCTGTATCTGTTTATTTAACTCAATACCAATTGATTCCGTATAAACGTGGTGCAGAGTTAATCTCAGATTTATTTGATATAAATTTAAGTCAAGGATCAATGGTTAATTTTAATGATTATTGCCATGAAAATTTGAAATCTATTGAAGAAAATATAAAAGCATCATTAATTAATTCTAAAGGTGCTGTACATTTTGATGAAACAGGAGTGGCTATAGATAAAAAGCGCAAATGGCTACATGTTGCTTCAAATGATAAGTACACATATTATGAAGCTCATGAAAAGCGTGGTAAAGAAGCTGTTGACTCTATAGGCATTTTACCCAATTTCATCGGAACAGCAGTCCATGACTGCTGGAAAACATATCTTCAATACACAGATTGCGATCACTCTCTGTGTAACGCCCATATTCTCAGAGAACTAAATGGTATCTCTGAGCTAGAAAAACAATCATGGGCTGAACCAATGAAAAATCTACTAACTGAGATAAAGAAAGAAGTAGATTTAAATTGGAACATTGCTAATGCTTTAACCTTAGATAAAATAGAAGCCTTCGAAGAAAGATATACTCAAATCTTAAATGATGGCTTCAAAGAAGATTATATTGCTAATAGTGAGTCTTACGCTAAAAAGAAAGCAAAGAAAAGTACTAGCCTTAACTTATTAAATAGATTAAGTACTTATAGAGAACAGATACTTGCTTTCATGTATGACTTTGATATACCTTTTGACAATAATCTAGCAGAACGAGATCTGCGAATGGCTAAGGTTAAACAAAAAATCTCTGGAACCTTTAGAAGTGGTAGTGGCGCTAAATCATTTGCTTGTATTCGTGGATATGTATACACGGTGCGAAAGCAAGGGATGAATGCACTTAAGTGTATAAAATCTACATTTACAGAAAATCCAGTTGATCCGACCTTAGCTTAGCTAAGATTATTTAAGGGGTATTAAGAATTTTGATACCCCTATTTGTCATATCTAAAATTTTATCAAAAATAAAATTATATACTATAGCTGAATAGTTACTTTTTTTTAATTTTATTACACAAATAGAGCAATAAATATAAAAATAAATTCGCTAGATAAAATTAAGTTAAATAAAATAAAAGGAAATACAGCTTTTCCATATGAAAATAAATAAAATAAACTTCAAGTTATATCTGTTGATACTACTTGAAGTTTATTAGCGAAGAATTATAGTTTAGCTAAACTTTTATTGAATTTTTGTAATAAAAACAAAGCTATAGTTAACATCCCAAATACTAGAAATAACTTAGAGGTATTTAAAAATATGCACAACCCTCCTACTGTAAGAGATCCTAAAGGCGTAGCTGCCATTGCAAGAGAATTAAATACTCCTGCTACCCTACCCAAATAATCTTTTTCAATCTTTTCCATAAAGGCAACATTAATTGTCATTAAGAATATACCTGCAGATATTCCTAGAAGCAAGCCGATTAGTACTAACGCTGGATAGATTGCAACCTGAACTTTTAGCTGTCCTACAATGAAGTATAGTATATAAACTATACCTATTAGTATACCTGATACTATTACTAAATATATGCCCTTAACTTTTTCTTTTACTTTCGGGTATATAACAGTTCCTAAGGCTAATCCTATGGTACTAGTGAATTGAATTACAGAAACTACTTCTACTCCCTTCTTTAATACATCTTTAACGTAAGCCACAACTAAAGTATTAATTGGAATAAGCAGAATATTAACTAAAGCACCAAATAAACAGATGTTAAATATTAACCTGTTACTCTTTAAATATACGAAACCGCCTTTCAAATCTTTAAAATAACCATCTAAGGCAATCTTATCCTTCTTAATCTCTTCCCCTTTATATTTAACTAAAAGTATTAAGCTCCCACATACATAAAAGGTTATAGCATCTAATAGGATAGCCCCAGATATACCTATTACCGCTATGATTCCTCCTGCAACAGCAAGTCCTATCATTTCAGTAATTCTTGAAGCTGTAGAACTAAGCGACATTCCATAAGAATACATCTCTTTATCTAAAATATATGGTATTGATGCAGTACTAGCTGGACTCTGAAAAGCTTCAAATGTTGAGTTTAAGAAAGTTATTATAAACAAATGTATAGGTAGCAATAAATTAAAATAGAAAAGCAACGCGGTTATAGACACCATTACTCCTCTTCCCATATTGCATATAAAAATTATATGTTTCTTCTTTCTATACTCTACCAGTACTCCAGAAAAAGGCTGGAATATTATAGTAGGGATTGCATTCACCCCAAAAATAGTGGCAAGTAAAGTTGTAGATCCTGTAATCTGATATACCATCCATCCATATGCAATAGTATCTATCGAATCCCCAAATCTAGAAATTAAATTTGAAATTCCATAAAGCATATAAGACTTTTCTTTCAGTACAAGTTTATAGCCGATTTTCTTTTCTAGTGCTGTTTCCATAATAGCCCCCTATATTCTATTTACACCATGGCCTAATTATATAATTAACGCCTAACATTAGATTATCATCTAATATTTTAATTCTATTACTCACAAAGTTACGGCCGTAATGCATTTTCTATTTTTTTCTATTTATATTATAAGTTAACATTTGATAAACGTCAACTGATATTAGATTGATATCTAACTTCAACTTATTATTAATTATTTATTATAAAAGCATAAAAATAAATAAAGTATTTTATCTAATTTGACATAAATCAGACAAAATACTCTATTCACTGGCTTTTCATTATTTTAATAAAATTCCTTCTAAATCCTTTAAAAACTCTAAAATATTATCTTTATTCAATCTATAATAAACCCTATTTTCTACTTTCTCTACATAAATAAACCCGTATAGCAGCAGGTTATTCATATGATAGGATACAGTAGCTGTAGTAAGGTTTAGCTTCTCTGCTATTTCTATGCCGTAATATTCCTTTTGCTTTAAAAGCTGTAATATCTCAAGCTTGCTCTTATCGCTTAATATTCTTAGTATGTTCTGTACCTTATTCTTGGAATCTTTGCTTTTTGAAGTTAGGTTAACCATAACTTCAAACATAGCTCCAAAGTAAATATACAAACTCTCTTCATGAAACTTTGCAGTAACACTATATTGGTTGGCTATAGCAGGATATACTATAATTTTCTTTAAGCCGTCCATATTTATACTAATAAGATTACATATATACTTATCATCTTGCTTTATTTTATCCTTAAGCTCTAATACAACTTTATCTGATAAAGTTAAAACATTTTTTACCGAAACCTCATATGCTTGAATATTAGAAAGTATTATATCAATTAACCTTATGATATAACTTTTAGCGTCATTTAATACTACTATTAGCTTCCATTTTTCTTCACTGCTTATATTCTTATTATTAAGATATTCTACTACCTTATCAACTTTTAAAGGTAAATCATCTGAATTATCGTATTCCGCATCTTCTAATACATTTACAATATTTTTAAAGATTTCGCTTTTTACTTCTTCTTCATTTTTATTAATGATACTCTCTTTATACACTAATAAATCTTCATCTGCTTCAGTATTTACAAGTAAACCAGCAATATGCTTGCTATCATTTTTATCATAAAAACCTTTAAAAAACAAATCTAATTCATAAGCCTCTATAGTACATTTCTTTTTAAAGGTTTGCAAATACTTTTCTATTTCCCCATGCATTCTTTTCAAAGTAGTATTATTGGTAAGGTTGTACTTTTCTAAGGTTTCCGCACGGCTACTGTTTATATTTTCTTCATTTGCAATGTAATAAAAGCACTCAATTACTTCTGTAACCTTGTTAGGTTTTTCTCTTATATCTATGTCCATTCTTTTCCTCTCTGTTACTTTCAAAATTTATACTGCTAATATTCTACAATCAACAAGGGTATCAATTACCCACTTTCCATTCATTCTACCAAATGCCATGGAGTCAATAACCTTGCAAGGTATATCATATATTTTCAAAGCTTCACTGATGTCATTGAAAGCATACTTTACCTGCGGTGCTAGAAATACAAATTTAACAGTCTTATAAAACTCTTCCTGAGCCTTTATATTAACTTTATTTAGGCTTGCACCTCCATAATAAAATCTAATAGCTTTATCATCTAAGTCTTCTTTATGCTTGTTACTTAATATCTCCATAGTAGAATTATATCCAAGCTTATTAGCTTCACTTACAATCTTGCTTACAAAAAGACTTGAAGTCATTCCTCCAGCACACAAAACTAAGATATTCACCATAATAATTACCTCTCATATTTAAATTTACTCAACAAGACCTCTAGCTACATATAAATAGAACTTACTTATCAGCGATTTTCTTAACTTCTTCACCGATAATTCTTATACCACTTTCAATATCCTCAAGTCTTACCTTAGAAAATCCTATTCTCAAGGTGTCTTTTCCACTACCATCTGTATAGAATATATCTCCTGGAGTAAAAACCACACCTCTCTTATAGCAGCCTTCTAAAACTTTTCTAGAGTCAATGCCTTTAAGTTTTACAAATATATGCAAGCCACCTTCTCCCATTATAAACTCATTTGGGATGTTTTTCATTACTTCTGCAGAAGTAAAGCTATATTTTTCTCTATAGTGCTTTCTAACCTTTTTTAGATATTTATTAAAGGCTCCGCTTTTCATATAGTTGTATAGAAGTGCTTGATCTAAAAATGAGCTGTGAATATTCCTTGCTCTTTTCACACTCTCCAAAGTACCAAGTAATTTCTTATCTGCAAGAATCCAACCTATTCTAAGACCTGGAAAAAGTATTTTAGATAGACTTCCAACATAAATAACTCCATTTCCCCTTCCACATAAGCTTGCCAATGGAGGAACATGAGAACTTGAATATAGAAGTTCTTCATTGAAACCATCCTCTATAAGAGGTACAGAATATCTTTTAAATATTTCTAGAACATTTCTTCTATGTTCTCCCTTCATCACTATACCTGTAGGATTGTGGTAGGAAGGTATTATAAACCCTAACTTTGGTTTATTACTTTTAAGCAAATTCTCAAGCTTTACAAGATCCATACCTTCTTCTGTCATATCAACTCCTACAATGTTTAGTCCATGAGCCCTCATTATTTTTAAAGCTGTATTATGAGTTGGATTTTCACATATTATTGTATCCCCAGGCTCCGTTAAAGAATTTATAAGTATATCGAAAGCTTCTGTAAATCCATTTGTTATTAAGATATCCTTGCCCTTTATATCTACACCTTTATTGGCCATATATTCTAGCAAATACTCTATAAGCGGTTTATAACCTTGAGCATACCCATAATTCAAGATTTTTTCTCCTTGAAAAGACCAAGTATTTAAAAAAGCTCTTTTAAATTCTTCAATATCAAACAAAGTTTCATCTGGAGCAATGCTCTTAAAGGAAATCATACCTCTTTCCCATGGAAGTTCCGTTTTTATTATATCTAAATCTTCACAGGTACTAGCATAGGTATTTATTCTAGAATCCCACTTTATATCAAAGTCTTCCTCTTTAACTTTAGCTATAGTATTGACAAAAGTGCCTTTTCCCTTAATACTTTCTATGATACCTTCGCTTTCTAAATTTTCATAAGCTGTCACCACTGTACTTCTGCTTATTTTTAATATTTCACTTACTTCACGGGTAGAAGGGAGCTTACTTCCCTTTTGAAGCAGCCCCCTGATTATGCTTTCTTTTATATGCTTTTCAATCTGTATATAAATTGGTTCTTCTTTATTAAAATCAAAGAATGAAAAAATCAAATATATCCCACCTTCTAAACTAATGAGTATTCTATTATTTTGTCTAAAAGCTCACTATACTCCATATTGGCACCTTTTGCACTTCTTGGAAATAAGGAACCTTTTGTCATTCCTGGAGCAGTATTTAATTCTAAGACATATGGAATACCACTACTTACTATAATATCAACTCTTACATAAGCTTTGCAATCAAATATATCCCAACATTTCTTCCCTATAACTTCCATCTTACCTTGTAACTCTGGAGAAAGCTTTACTACTTCTTCTTTAGTTTTCTCATCGAAATATTTTGATTTGTAATCAAAAAAAGTACTGCTTGCTTTAATCTGAAGTATAGGAAAGACCTGACCATTTAATAAAGGTATAGTGTACTCCTCTCCCTTTATATACTCCTCTACTAATAACTCATTATCAAACTTAAAAGCTTCTTTAATGGCTTTTTCCAGTTCTACTCTTTCTCTTACTATAAAGGTGCCAATACTAGAACCACCTGAGTTTGGCTTAACAACCATAGGATAACCTAAACTCTCTAGACTTTCTATATCATAACAATTATTTTTTATGCTTATCTCCTTTGCTACTGTTAAGCCACCATCTCGCATTACTCTCTTTGCTTGTTTCTTGTTCATGCATAAGGCACTGGTTAGCACATTACAACCAGAATAAGGTATTCCCATTCCTTCAAGCAAAGCCTGTACAGTACCATCTTCCCCAAAGGCCCCATGGAGAGCTATAAATGCAAAGTCTATATCTTTAACTTTATCATAAATTTCAACCTTAGAATCTATTATTATTGGAACAACCTCATATTTATTTTTATCTAAATTATTCACCACTTCATTTCCAGATAAAAGAGAAATTTCTCTTTCTGATGATATTCCACCCATTAAAACTCCAATTTTCATTTAAATCTCACTCCTTATACTTGTATATAGCTATCTATAACAATAGTATAAGAGTACATTAGCAAATAATTAAGTACCACCTTATGGGAGTTTTCATATAAAAGTGGTTTGAAATATAAAAAGTTTTATAAGTAAAGTTTTCATAATACAGAAGTTTAACATCAATTTTTTATAATCTGGTATAAAGCAAAAAGCAGCTGGATGGGGGAATCCAACTGCTTTCTTTTATTTGTAAGTGTGGTCGATCGATTTATTAATTTTATTATATAAGCAGATTATTAACACAGTATTACTAATTTAAGAATAATTAGTTAACAATTTTATTCCGCATTCTTTAAAGATTCAATCATATCGATTTTGTCAAATCTCTTATACATAGCTAGATTTACTATAACAGAGAAAAGAATTGTTAACAGAATTGAATATAAAAAGTAAACAGGCTTTATAGTTCTTAAAAACATTATTACATTGGTTTCAGCAGTAGATACCACAAAACTGTTTATAAATATACCTACTCCAATACCTACTAAACTTCCTATAATCGTTAAAATCATATTTTCTCTGTATATATATGCTGCTAGTTCTGGGTTATAAAAGCCTAAAAGCTTAATGGTTGCAAGCTCTCTTCTTCTTTCATTTATATTTATATTAGTAAGATTATAGATTACCACAAACGCAAGAACTCCAGCTGAAGCAATAAGCAGTAAAACTACTGAATTTATACTATCCATACTCTTGTTAAAATCAAGATGTGTATTGCTCTTAAAACTTGTTGCCCCCAACTTATCTATGTTAGAAAAACTTTCAGCTATTTTGTTTTGACTTTCTTGAGATTTATCTTTCACACGTCCATAGAATGAGCTATACTTTGTATCTTCCCCCGTAAGGTTTCTATAATACTTAGGACTCATATAAATATAATGTTGCACGTAGTGTTCTGTTATATCTGAAATCTTAGCTTTTATAACTTTATCGTTGACACTTATTTCTATAGTGTCTCCTACCTTTTTGTTAACAAGCTTAGATAGCTTTTCAGTTATTATAACTCCATCATCTTTAAGTTCTAGTTTCTTTTCCTTCATAGATAACTTCACATAGTTATTTAACTCAGAAGGCTTATCAGGTACCACTAAATATGCATCTTCTTTAGAAGCATCAGTCTTATTAACTGTCGCATTCTTAGAATAAGTGAATAAAATAGATTTGATATTGCTATTACTCATAACTTTATTTTCTATGCTCTGCTTTTCGCTATTATCTATATTTTGAGTCAAGGAAGTTTGCATATCATAAATATAGATTTCATTGAACTGCTTCTCAACAGCACCTATGATTCCATCCTTAAGTCCATATCCAGTTATCATAAGTCCTGTACAAGCCGATATGCCAATTACCGTCATAAAAAATCTCTGCTTATATCTAAATATATTTCTTGCAGTTACCTTCCTCGTAAAGCTTAATCTTTTCCAGAAGAAAGCAATTCTTTCAAGCAATATTTTCTTACCTGACTTAGTCGGCTTTGGTCTTAAAAGTGATGCTGGAACTTCCCTTAGTTCACCTAAAGTGGCGGCAACTGCCGCTATTGTTGTGAATAGTATTGCTACTAAGCATGCTTCAATAGCTAACTTAAAATTAAATGGCGCTATTGCCTTAGGTATAGCATAAAGTGAGGTATATGCTTTCATAATTAGTGGAGGAAATAATCTGAAACCAAAGGATATTCCAATAATACTTCCCATTAAACTGGCAGATAGTGAATATATCAAGTAATGTGCAACTATTGAGGCTCTTGAATAGCCTAAAGCCTTAAAGGTACCAATCTCAATTCTATTTTCCTGCACCATTCTTGTCATAGTTGTAAGACTTACAAGTGCAGCTACTAAGAAAAATATAAGTGGAAAGGCTTTTCCTATGTTATCGATTCTATCACTGTCTTGCCTGTAATTTTCGTATCCCACATTCTGAGACCTTCCAAGAACATACCATTCAGGATTTTTTATATCCTTCAATTTATCTCTATTCTTTTGAATCTCCTCTTCCCCTTCTTTTATCTTGGTATTTGCTTTATCTTCTTCTTCCTTTAGCTTTGCAGCATTATCATTTAGCTCTTTTTCCCCATCTTCAAGCTTCTTTTTAGCATCATTTATCTTTGTAATACCTTCTGTCTTACCTTTTTCTAAATCCGCTTCTGCTTTAGATATTTTTATCTTATTAGCTTCAAGTTCTTTTCTTCCTGCTATAAGCTGCTGCTCTCCCGCAAGAAGGGTTCTCTCCTTAGCAGAGATTTCATTTCTTTTACTTGAGATTTCTTTCATACCAGCATCAAACTGAGTTTTGCTTCCAGTTAGAGCTTGTGAATTTGGTATTTGACTTAGCATACCACTGGTAATAAGGAAGTTGTAGATTGAATCAAAATCTTTTCCTTTAACTTGAGTGTTATAAGCTTGATTAAGCCCATTGTATTGAGCTAAAAGTGCCACATTATTTGGGTCTTTATCTAAGCTCGTTTTTAAAGTGGCAAGCTGTGCTTCCAGTGAAGAAGCTATAGAAGCTGCTGCCTGGTTTTTTCCAGCAACAATTTTAGCTTCGCCTTCATCTAGCTGCTTTCTGCCAGAAGCTATTGCATTCTTTCCATTTTCTATGTCAGCAGCACTAGCATTTAGCTTTGCTTCACCAGTACTAATAGCTTTTTTCCCATCTGATAGCTGCTTTTGTCCATCTGCAATCTTTTTATTATATATATCTTGATTTTTATTAAGCTCTACCTTACCTTGCTCAAGTTTATTTCTTCCATCATCAAGCTTCTTATGAGCATCTGCAAATTTATCTGCTGCTTCCTTCTTGGAGCTGTTAAGCTTATCTTCTGCTTCTTTCAACTTATCTTCCGCAGAGTTCATAACTTCGGCATATCTAACCTTACTTCTCTCTACTCCAAGCTCCTTAAAGTTTTTATCCATATCAGCAACATCAGCTTTATATTTGTCGTTATCTAAGAGACTGTTTTTGCCTACTTCCTTATCTGCTTTTACATAAATCTCAGTAAATACTTCACTCTTAAACACTTCTGGCAATATGTACACAAAGCCTTTTACAGAGCCGTTCCCCACTGAGCTCAGTTGCCTTTGACCAGAAATGTACATTGGAGACTTAGCGGTCCCTACGATTTCAAATTCAGCATTTTTTAGATTATCTTCAATATTTGTATCGTTACCTGAAGCAAATTTAATTTTATCTCCTAGCTTAAACTTATATTCCTTTAAGAAGTTCTCTTCCACAATAGTTTCATTTGCACTAGTTGGTCTTCTACCACTAGTAAGAAGTATGCTATTTATAGAATTTTCCTTAGGAAGAGTATTTATGTTTAACACTAGTTCATGATTGTCTTTTTCAATAACAGCATCAATTGAGTATGCTCCCTCAGCATCAATTACTCCCTTTTGCTTCTTTACTTCATCCAAATCTCCCTTTGTAAGACCCAAGGTAGATATAAGTTTAAAATCCATGAAGTTAGTATCATTTAGGTATACATCTGCCGATGTTTTCATATCTGGGCTAGTAGCTCTTACACCTGCATAAAAAGCTACTCCTACTGCTATAATTACTACTATAGACAAGAATCTTGAAAGGGTCTTTTTAATATCTCTAAATAAGTTTTTAAAAAATGTTTTCTTCATAATTTACCACTCGATACTTTCTATTGGTACTGGATTCTCATTTTTCTTAACACTTTCAACCTTCCCGCTTTTAACAGTTATTATCTTATCTGCTATAGGTGCAATAGCAGTGTTATGAGTGATAACTATAACAGTCATATTATATTTCTTAGAGGTGTCAGAAAGAAGCTTTAATATTGACTTACCAGTGTTATAGTCTAAAGCTCCTGTAGGTTCATCACAAAGGAGCAATTTAGGATTCTTAGCTAAAGCTCTTGCAATAGAAACTCTTTGCTGTTCTCCTCCAGATAACTGAGAAGGAAAATTGTTAATTCTGTGTTCAAGACCTACGTTTTTAAGTACTTCTACTGGATTCATAGGTTCTTTACATATCTCCACAGCTAGTTCTACATTCTCTACCGCATTTAGATTTTGAACCAAATTATAAAATTGAAATACAAAACCAATATCTTCTCTTCTATACTTTGTAAGCATTTTGGTGTTATATTTACTTATCTCATTGCCATCAACAAAAATTTGACCTTCAGTAACCTGATCCATCCCACCTAAAAGATTAAGTATAGTTGACTTTCCAGCTCCACTTGCACCGAGTACAATGACGAATTCTCCTTTTCCAATAGAGAAAGAAACATCATCTACTGCTTTAATAACAACTTCGCCCATGGTATAACTTTTTTTTACATTCTTTAACTCAATAAAATTCCCCATTGAATTCCCTCCATGTTCATTTGTGAACCTTTGTTCTCTTTTAACTTAAAACTTCGGTAAAATAACCTTCTTTAAGGATACTATAAGAGTAACAAATTTGATCTTCTAATACATTGATATAAAGTTTCATCTTTTGCATTTTCCTGGCATCTTTACTTAAGCATATTATATAATTTTCATATTATAGGGAACCAACTTCAACTATTAATTTATACTTTTTATAAAGGTTCCCTACAAATTTCTACATACTCAAGTTTTGATAAAACATCTTTGAAAAATAAGTCAATCAGATCAAGTATAAGCTTTCTAACCACATAACTTTCACTTTTTTCTTTCAAAATAATTGCTATACTTTCAACTAAGCTATAAGAAAGAAGATATATTATAAAATTATCTTTTATTTTCCTATTTTGAAGCGAAAGTTCATATTCCATTACTTCTGTTACAATTCTAGTTATGAAATCTATAAAAGTTGTTTTACAGTTTTCATATTTTGAGCCTTCACTTTTATTAAGAAGAATTGATAGTTCAAGTCTATTGTCATCAAATATCTCCATTATCTTTTCCAAAAGATCATAAAAAATATCTTCAGCCTTATCATTTAGCTCTACTTTTTTGAACTGACTTATATAATCCATAACTTTGTGGTAAACGGAACCAATAACACTCTCATATAGCTCTTCTTTACTTTCAAAGTATTTATATATATTTCCCACAGAAGTACCAGCATTCTTAGCTATATTTCTTACTGAAGCCGATTTATATCCCTTACAATCGAATTCCTTAATAGCCTCTTCTATTATGCTTTTTCTTATTTCATCCTTTTGATATTGCATTAGAAAACCTCCGTTCACTTTTAAAAGTTTACTCTTAAAAATTTCTAATGTCAACCTTAGCTGAGTATGCCAGCCAATAATTACTTTGTTAAATTTACGTAAAACTTATTTCATACAGTCAAAGTATATCGTATAATCTATTTGTTTAAAGGTTTAATATAAACCTTTAATAACATATTAAATATTTTTTATAAGGAGTGTTTTAATGAAGTATTTAAGTAGTATATTGAAGGGTGTCTTTATAGGAATAGCCACGGTAGTACCTGGAGTTAGCGGAGGAACTATGGCAATCATCTTAGGAATATATGATGATTTAATACATGCCATGGGTTCATTTTTTACGGACTGGAAAAAACATTCCTTATTTTTGCTACAGGTTGGTTTAGGTGGACTTATAGGGATAGGTCTTTTAAGCAAATTATTAGAAACCATTATAGGTAGATACCCTACTATGATGCAATATCTTTTTATTGGCATTATAATTGGTGGATTACCAGTGCTGTACAATAAAGCTAATACAAAAGTGAAAAAATCTACAGCTGATTTTATTTTTCTTCTGTTAGGATTTGCTATAGTTTTTCTATTAGGCTCTGATCCAAACACAGTTAGCACAATGGCCTCAGGTAAAGAAACTTCAAATTTATTATTTCTTTTTATATCTGGAATAGTAATTGCCATAGCACTTATATTGCCAGGCATCAGTGCTTCTTTTATGCTCTTAACCTTAGGCTTATATGAAACCACTTTAAAAGCTATAAACACACAAAATATCGCTTTTCTACTTCCAATAGGCCTTGGAATATTAGTTGGTACACTAGCCTCCACTAAACTTATAGAAAAGTTTTTAAATAAGTATCCAAACAAAGCCTACATGCTAATAATCGGTTTTGTATTAGGTTCTCTCATTGCAGTATTTCCTGGTATCCCTGTTGGATGGGACATCATATCCTCAACTATTGCATTCATAATAGGTTTAAGTGGTATTCACTTATTCAGTAGTAAAGTTTCTAACTAATAAATCTAATTTTTCATTATCCTTAAATATATATCAGTTCAGCCAAAAAATAAGGTTATTAAAATACTAGCTTTATCTCCAGCAGAATTGAATTATATTCCACTTAATCCACTAGACAAATAAGCCACTTTCATCAAAATATCTTATAGATTTTTGATAGAAGTAGTACATCTATAAGTAAAATAAAAAGGAAGTTGTTTTAACTTCCTCTTCATTATCTTTATTCAGAAAATATTTTCTCATATATCTTTAAATCATTTTCACTTTTACCATCTAGAAGCCCATAATAATGATTCTTATCTACATTCTTCTTAATCTTTTTTTCTGTAATTATATCATTAAGAACCTGTATTGCATCTAACCTACCACCTTCATTATAAATGGTGCTAGCCGCATTAAAAGACTTACCATCTTTAAGATTTATATTATACACCAAATCTGTATAACCTCTCCCTCTTGTCTTAGCTTTTATATCACAAGATACGATATCATTATAACTATATGTTATCTCTTTTGATTGAATGATATTATGCCTTATTATCTTGTTAGGTGAGAGTTCATAATAATTTTTTATGCTATAAAGAAACGCTGTGGATAAAAATACAAATATCATAAGAAAACATACATTGTATCTAAAAGAACCAATCTTACTCTTTGAAGGTATCTCATTTATTGTTCCAAAGCTTATTTCATATACCACATATCTTTTGGAAAGTCGTAAAATAACAAAATACAAAACCAGGGTTAGTATGACTATTGCAGGAATCACTGAATATATAGCCGTGTTTAAAAAAGTATTAGAAATTAAGAAGCTTTGGGCTTGCCTATTGTTTACCACAAGCTTATCTACCATTAACTCTATACCAAATAAATATAACAAACAGACTAATATCAGTAATATTCCAATACCAATTCTCTTTATAAGTTGTCCCATATTTTCTACATCATTAAAAAAGCCACTACCCATGGTTAAATCCCCCTAATAAATACCATCCTCTTTAGTTTTATAATGAATATTAATTCATAAAATGTGCATCATGGTTATTATAAGATATATTGAATAAAAATTCCCATGAATATTGTCGAATCAAATTATTTTTTATTATTATGGATTCAAGTGGTACATCTTTATATGTACCACTTCATACTTAAGTTCATATTTATAAAAGCTCCTCTCAAAACCCAGAGGAGCTTTTATAAATAGTGTTCTGATTGAAGTGGTACAGCTTTAGTTAGGGATTATATGAAATTCTACACCTTCTGTATTTTTTATAAGTCTTGTAAGCATCTTCATTCTAAAATAACTTCTAAATCTTTTCTTGAACGAAATATTATTTCCTATAATTACGAATGTAATATAATTCTCACTTATATATTTACATAATGACTTAATGTAAGACTTACTCTCAACAACTAAAAACTTGGCTCCTACCCTTTCAGATATTGTTTTTAGCCTAAGCTCTAGTTGAGATAGCTTGCTACTACCTAGATTAAATAGGTTAGTTTCTCTTATATAAATAACAAATATTTCAGAATTAAATCTTTCTGCCATCTTTTCTCCTCTAACAACTAATTTCCTAGAAGCAGCTTCTGAATCTATTATCACCATTATTCTCTCTGCCACATGCCAATTTAAATTTATATTTTTTTGTTTCATATAATTATATAAATCTGTATCAACCTCCTCAGCTACTGCTTTTAAGCAAATACTTCTTAAAGCATTTAGAGTATTCTTATTATAATAGTTTTCAATTCTACTGTTGTAGTATTCCTTGAATACTTTTCCTTCCCTAAATCTTTTTATTAGTTCTTCTGGTGGTAAGTCAACCACTATAACCTCATCTGCTTTGTCTATAACCTCATAAGGAACCAACTCCGAAACATCTACCCTAGTAATATTAGTAGTTAAAAAGTTTAAGCTTTCTATATGTTGCACATTAAGAGTGGTTATAACATTTATACCAGCACTGAGAATCTCTAGCACATCCTGGTATCTTTTTTTATTCTTTGACGACGGTGGATTACTATGTGCTAACTCATCTATCAAAACAACCTCAGGTTTTAACTGTATTATTCTATCTACATCAGGCTCATAAAATATCTTACCTTTGTATTTAATCTCCTTTAAAGGAACCTGCTCAATTCCTTCCTTATTTTTTTCTGTATCTGCTCTATTTTGAGTTTCTAGATATCCTATGACAACATTCTGCCCATATTTTATCCTTCTTTTTGCTTCATTTAGCATAGAATAAGTTTTTCCTACTCCTGGAGCATAGCCTAAAAATATCTTCAATTTCCCACGATAGGAACCTTCAGCAATCTTTAAAGCTAACTCCGGACTTGTTCTTATAAACTTACTGCACATTCTATTACCTCTTAAATTTTAATTTTCTGCTTATCTATTCATATAGCAAGCGCTATAGGGAAACAGCTTTAACTATTAATTTATATATGCATGATGATCCACAGAATCCTGGATCATCTTATCCACAGAAGCCGGATTTACCAAACATACATAAATTGAGTTTTCGTAAATGATACCTATATATTTCATTTCTTAAAGTTATTAGAACTTTCGCTAAACATATGAACCTTTTTGCTAATAAAATTGAATTTTAGTAAGGTATTATATGGTACTCTACATTTCTTGAATATTTAAGAAGCTTGCTTATTGTTGATCCTCTAAGGATAGTCTGAAGCTTTGTTCTTTTGCTTTTCCCAATTATAACCTGAGTTGCATCAATTGATTTAATAAATTTGCTTAATTCCTTGGAGATGCTATTACCTTTAAGCATTTTAAAACTTCCTCCAACAGATATAGTTAACTTTCTATATTTCTCCAATATTTCTATATCTTTTTCACTAATCCCTGGAGCAAACCTATGAGTACATTCTACAGCTACTACTATAAAATCACATTTAAGAGCCTTAGAGATCCGTGCTCCTCTTCTAATTAAATTTATAGCTTTAGGATTGGAGCTTACGCATACAACTACCTTGTCCCTTTTTATTGCTTTTTCTCCAAAAAACTGGTTAATACCTTCATTAAGGTATTTACTAGTCCCCATAGATGCTTCAATTAGTGCCATTTCTCTAAGAGCCGTAAGATTACCTTTTCTAAAGAAATTATTTAAGGCTCTACCTATTATTTCGGTATTGTATATTTTCCCTCTAGCTAGCCTATTTATTAATGCATCTGGAGTTAAATCTACAAATACTATTTCATCAGCAGAGTTTAATACATAATCAGGTATTGTTTCATTAATACTTATCTCTGTTATTCTTTCAACCACATCATTCAAGCTCTCTAAATGCTGAATATTTAAAGTTGATATTACATTTATTCCGTACTCTAAAATCTCCTCAATATCTTCATATCTTTTAGTATTTTTGCTACTAGGAACATTAGTATGAGCAAGCTCGTCTATTAATACATACCTAGGATTTATTTCTATAATCTTCTCTTTATCCAATTCCTCAAATATCTTATCTCTATATTGTATCTTTTTCCTTGGTACCATAGGCAGGTCATTTATTTGTTCTTCTGTATCAAGCCTTCCGTGAGTTTCTAGATATCCAATAATAATGTCTTCCCCTGCCTTGAGCATTTCATTGGCATCCTTTAGCATGGTATAGGTTTTCCCTACTCCAGGTGCATAACCAAGATATATCTTTAATCTTCCTTTTTTAATACTACTCATACATACCTCTAAACCTAGCTCAATATAATTCATTTAAACATATCATATATACTATTAAACCTTACAGCTTGTTCCAAATCACCTATACCTTCATTAACCTTACTAATTAGTTTATAAATTTCTTTATTATAGGGATTTATAGCTAAAGCTTTTTTTAAATTACTAAAAGCTTCATCATAACTACCAATATCTATTTGTTCTTTAGCAGCTTTTATATATACTTCTTCAATAAGATCAATCTTTTCACAATTTATATCATCTTTATTAGCTTTGTTGCTATCTTCGAATTCATCTATGACAGAGTTAACTCTTTCAGGTGAAAATGGCTTTTGAAGATAAGCAAATGCTCCAAGTTTAGTGCAGTCTATGGCATTTTTTACTGTTGCAAAGGCTGTCATTATTATAACAGCACAGTTTATATTTTTACCTCTTAATTCTTTTAGCACTTCAGTACCACTGATGCCAGGCATTCTTATATCTAAAAAGATAAGATCTATTATCTCTCCTTGACTTTCTATGATTTCTAAAGCCTTTGCTCCATTTTCCGCTAATACTACCTGGTAATCTCTTATTTCCAAACAAGTCCTTAGCATATTTCTTATATTTTTCGTATCATCTATAATTAGAACTTTTTTCATTATTGCTCCTTTATTAACTAAAAAACACATATATTTGTCTAATAAATACTTGACCCACCACAATAAATTTAGTTTTTGGCAATTTAGAGTATATTAAGAAATAAAATTATATTACAAATTTCTTTTAACCTATATCCTCTGTATCTCTTACTGGTAGACAGAATATAAACTTACTTCCTTTTTCAAGCTCACTTTCACACCATATATCTCCACCGTGGGCTTTAACAATATCCTTTGCGATAGCAAGTCCTAAGCCTGTGCTCTCTGGCATAACCTCAAACCCCTCAACTCTAACAAATTTTTCAAAGATCTTTTCAATAAATTCCTTTGGTATACCTCTACCAGTATCCTTAACGTATATAAATACATTACTATCATCTTTATAAGCCCCAACAGTTATAGAACCTTTCTCAGTGTATCTAATTGCATTAGAAATTATGTTATTAAGAACCCAGGATATTTTTTCACTGTCTCCAACTATATTTGGCAACTTATCTTCTATTTCATAATAAATTGATATTTTTTTACCTTCTATAAGCTTTTTGAACTTACTTATAGATTTATAAATTATCTCTAACATATTACAGGATTCCATATCAAAGGCAGCCTTATCGGTTTCCAGCTTTGATATCTTTAAAAGATTCATTACAAGACCATTTAATTTCTCAACATCTTCCTTTAGAGTATCCAATATTCTATTTTGCTTTTCATTCAACGCTCCTAACTTTTTATCATTTAAAAGTCCTACCCCCATCATAAGTGAAGTAAGTGGAGTTTTAAGTTCATGAGAAACGGTGCCTATAAAATCTGTTTTAATCATTTCTAAATGCTTGAGTTCACTTACATCCTTAAAGAAAACTATAGCTCCGTCAATCTTTTGGTCTTTATCCTTTATCAGCCTAACTGTAACATTAAAAAAGTAGTTTCTTTTACCTTTACTTATTTCAATAATCTCTCCATCCTCTTCAAGATCTTCCTTTAATATTCTAAATACATAATCATATACATCAACTCTCTTAACTACCTGTAAGAAATGCATATTTATAATATCCTCTTCTACCATTTCAAAAAAGTCCTCAAAGGCATTATTTATAAATTTAATCTTGAAACTAGAGTCCAATACCATAAGCGGATCTGATATACTTTTCATTACTGTATTAGATCTATTCTTTTCTGCCAAAAGTGTTCCTTTAGTGCTAGTCTCAAAATCATGTAATCGTCTAGTCATATTATTAAATTCTCTAGCAAGTAATCCTATTTCATCATCATTAATTACTGGAGCCTGTTTATCTAAATTACCCTCACGTAAAGATTTGACGGTAGCAATGAGAGAATGTATAGGGTTTAAATATTTGTTTGTCATTATAACCGCTAGAAAGAGCCCAAATATAGCTGCACTTACGAAGATTACAAAGATACTATCTGTAGAATACTCTGCTCTTTTACTAGTAGAGCCTCTTTTTCTAAACATTGCATCTTCATTTAAGGTTGACAGCTTATTTAAATCAGCCTTAATCTTTGTTACTTGTGAATGCACACTGCTTTCATAAAACTTCTTGGCATCTAAACTATCTTTTTGCTGAAGCTCTGAAAACATCTTTGTAAACTCAACATAACTGCTATTTATATCTTCAACAATATTTTCTTCTCCCTTTTCAGTTATATTGTATCTTTCACAATAGAACCATTTATTAAATTCAGCATTATTTTCATTGAACAAAACAGCTGCTTCCTGCTTATCTCCTATTAGATATTTGAGTGCCGCTTTATCTTGCTCATCAACAGCATCATTCATATTATTAGCAGCATTTATGCTTTTATAGTTTTCAGTAATTAATCCATCTATTGATTTTCCTAAAAAATAAATGTTTGACACAGATATTCCACCAACGATTATTATCATAATTACCAGCGCACTATACACTAACATCAATTTACTTTTAATAGTCTTCAAATTTTTCACCTCAAATAAATGTTTATAATCTAAAGTCATAGTCTACATCTACTTCGAATTATAACACTTATTTATCTATTCCGCTTAACAGCCCCATACTACTTCAATCATTAAAATCAAAATAAAGCTTTAACAAATTTACGAAGCTTTATTTTGATAGACTTAGTATCAGAGTGTTGCCGCTTTATAATTTTCCTTGAGCTTTTAATATATCCGCTATTTCAAGATTAAGCATCAATACATTAACTCTTTTCTCTCCAAAAACTCCTAAGGCTCTTTCCTCAGTGTGCTTGGAAATTAAATTTTCCAACTTTTCTTTTGATATGCCTGAAGCTTTAGAAATTGCAGCGACTTGAATTTTTGCTGATTCTGGAGTTATATCCGGATC
Organism: Clostridium manihotivorum; assembly: GCF_004015185.1. Classification (GTDB taxonomy): domain Bacteria; phylum Bacillota; class Clostridia; order Clostridiales; family Clostridiaceae; genus Clostridium_AR; species Clostridium_AR manihotivorum. The sequence goes on from NZ_CP025746.1 coordinate 3,865,345, forward strand.
AAGTCCTGAACCAGAGCTTGTTAATAAATCCGTAGGTATATCTTCCTTTTTAAGACCACTATGACTTTTCAAAAACTCTTCCATATCCTTAGAAACTCTTTCAGCTAAAGCTGGATTTGAAGGTGCTAGATTCTGTGATCCTGAAGCAACTCCGCTATATGCAACTTTTCCATCTTTATCTTGAAGCTTATCTTCCTCTTTGTAAGTGTTATAATTAACTGCTGAAACCCTTCCTCTAAAGAACCTTTCATCTGTAAAGTTTTGTCCAATTAGTTTAGAACCTACAACCTGCCCATTAAATTTAACTAAGCTTCCTTCAGCTTTAGTGGCAAAAAATACTTTTCCAATGCCAGTTATTAATAAAGGATATGCAAGTCCACATAATATAATTAAAATCAAAGTTATTCTTAGTGAAGCTTTAATAATATTTTTCATGATAATCCCTCCGATACTTATAAGCCTAATACTTTTAAAAGTGGTGTTACTAATATATCTATAACTTTTATTCCTATAAATGGTACAATTATTCCACCAACTCCATATAGCAATATATTTTTAAGTAGCATTTTTTCAGTTTTCATAGGCTTGTATTTTACACCTTTCATGGCTATAGGAATCAAAAGTGGAATTATTATAGCATTAAATATTAAGGCTGATAGTACAGCACTTGTAGGAGTAGAAAGAGACATTACATTTATCCTATTCATCTCAGGAATAGCTATAGCAAAGATAGCAGGAATGATAGCAAAATACTTAGCAACATCGTTGGATATACTAAAAGTAGTAAGGGCACCTCTTGTTATAAGAAGCTGTTTTCCTATTTCAACTACCTCCAAAATCTTTGTAGGATCAGAATCTAAATCCACCATATTAGCCGCCTCTTTTGCGGATTGAGTTCCACTATTCATAGCAAGGCCTACATCTGCTTGAGCTAAAGCTGGTGCGTCATTTGTCCCATCTCCAGTCATAGCCACTATCTTTCCTTCTGATTGTTCCTTCTTTATTACAAAAATTTTATCTTCTGGCTTACATTCTGCTATAAAATCATCTACACCTGCTTCTTTTGCTATTGTAGCCGCAGTAAGTGGATTGTCTCCAGTGCACATGACAGTTTTAATTCCCATCTGACGTAATCTCTCAAAACGCTCTACCAAACCTGGCTTCACTGTATCTTTTAGATATATAACTCCTACTATATACTTGTCTACTGCAACTACTAAAGGCGTACCACCTAGTTTGGATATCTTTTCTGTAACCTCATCCAAGTCACTTGGAATCTCTCCACCTTCTTCTTTAGCAAAGGCTTTTATGGCATCAGTAGCACCTTTTCTTACCTTAATACCATTTTTTATATCAATACCACTCATCCTAGTTTGAGCTGTGAACTCAATAAACTCACTGTCTATATATTCTTTTTCATCCACTACCATATTATTTTTGTTAGCTAACTCTACAATAGACCTTCCTTCTGGTGTGCCATCTTTTACTGAAGAAAGTGCTGCAAATCTAGTAACTTCATCTAAGGTGTGCTTTCCAAGTGGAATAAACTCTGCAGCCATTCTGTTACCAAAGGTTATTGTTCCAGTTTTGTCTAGAATCATAGTATCTACATCTCCACAAGCTTCTACAGCTTTTCCAGACATTGCTATAACATTAAAACGTGTAACCCTGTCCATTCCTGCTATTCCAATTGCTGAAAGTAAACCTCCTATGGTAGTTGGTATCAAACAAACTAAAAGAGCTATTAAAGTAGATATAGGAATCTTAACCTTTGAATAATTAGCCATTGGTAAAAGTGCTACTATTACTATTAAGAAGATTATAGTCAAACTAACCAACAAAGTACTCAATGCAATTTCATTAGGACTTTTTTGTCTCGAAGCACCTTCTACCAGGCTTATCATCTTATCTAAGAAGGACTCACCTGGAGCAGCAGATATTTTTACCTTTAACCAGTCACTTACTACCTTAGTTCCTCCTGTAACAGAGCTAAAATCTCCTCCAGCTTCCTTAAGTACTGGAGCTGACTCACCAGTTATTGCTGATTCATCAACTGAAGCAAGCCCTTCTATGACTACACCATCATTAGGTATTAAATCACCATTTTCAACTAATACAATGTCACCCTTCTTTAATTCGCTGGCACTTATTTCTGTTATAGCTCCGTTCTTATCTAAAAGCTTGGCTTTTGTATCTTTTCTTGTCTTTTTTAAAGTTTCAGCTTGTGCCTTTCCTCTACCTTCTGCCACAGCTTCTGCAAAGTTTGCAAATAGAACAGTTATGAACAATACCAGTGAAACTATTCCATTATATAGTCTTATATTTTGTCCACTATCACCAAAAGCCTTAGGAAATATAGTTAAAAGCATAGTCAATATAAAGCCTATCTCAACTATGAACATTACTGGATTTTTCGCCATGGTTTTAGGATTTAGCTTTATAAATGAATCTTTAAAAGCAGTGAATGCAATTTCTCTATTTATAAACTTTTTACTGTTTCTACTCATTTTAATTACTCCTTTTTAATTGTCTACCTTCCAATAGTTAGATGTTCAGATACTGGGCCCAATACTAAAGCTGGTAAAAATGTAAGTGCACCAATTATGATAACTACTGCTACAAGAATAACTATAAACATCTTGTTATCTGTTTTAAAAGCTGCCTCATTTTCAGGAAGTAATTGTTTTTCAGCTAAAGAACCACCTACAGCTAAAAGTAAAATCATTGAAACATATCTACCTAAAAGCATCACTATACCTGTGGCAGTATTCCAAAATGCAGTGTTATCTATTAAACCTTCAAAGCCCGAACCATTGTTGGCAGCAGAAGATGCATATTGATACAATACCTGTGACAGGCCGTGATAACCTGGATTAGTAATTCCTGCTAGCCCACTATTAATAACTAAGGAAAAGGCTGAAGGTAGCAATATAATTAATGGATGAATTATTATAGCTAGTGCTATTAGCTTCATCTCCTTGCCTTCAATCTTCTTTCTCAAAAACTCTGGCGTCCTTCCTATCATAAGTCCACACAAAAATACAGATAGTATTGCATACATAAGCATGCTCATAAGACCAACACCTTTACCACCAAAAACCACATTCAACATCATATTCCACAAAGCTACCATACCTCCAAGAGGAGTAAGGGAATCGTGCATATTATTTACAGAACCAGTTGTAAAAGCAGTTGTTACAGTTGTAAATAAAGATGATTGTGCTACTCCAAATCTAACTTCCTTTCCTTCCATATTACCTAAGCTTTGCGATAGGCCTGTACTAATTAGTCCAGGATTTCCTGCCTTTTCAGCAGTATAAGCTATAGGTAAAACCAATATAAACAATAGAGCCATTGCAGCAAATATTGTCCAGCCTTGTCTCTTATTCTTAACCATAAGTCCAAAGGTATAAACTAGAGCGCCTGGTAACAGCATCATAGAAAGTAATTCTATTAAATTGCTAATAGCTGATGGATTCTCAAATGGATGGGCTGAATTAGCTCCAAAGAAGCCTCCTCCATTTGTTCCAATATGCTTTATTGCCTCTAAAGCTGCAACTGGTCCTAAAGCTATATCCTGAAGCTTTCCTTCTATTGTGTGTACAGTAATATTAGCGGATAAGGTTTGAGGAACCCCTTGCCACATAAGTATTACTGCAACTATTACTGATAAAGGTATAAAAACCCTAGTTATTATTCTTACTATATCAACGAAAAAGTTACCTACTGTCTTTTTTTCTCCTGTTAGGGCTCTAATAAAAGCTAAGGCTGCTCCAAATCCACTAGCAGCTGAGGTAAACATCATAAAGATTATTACAATCATCTGACTAAAGTAGGACAGGGATGATTCACCACTATAATCTTGAAGATTGGTATTTGTAATAAAGCTTATTGCAGTATTAAAGCTTAAACTCTGCTCCATCCCACTTATATGATTAGGATTTAATAATCCAACCCACTGAATTCTTAAAATTACATATGCTATAATCGCCATAATGGCATTACATACTAATAATGAAATAGCGTATTTTTTCCAGCTCATTTCTTCTTTATTGATGCCACCTACTTTAAAAATAAAGTTATCAACCTTATCAAAGATAGGATCACCAAAAGACTTTTCACCTGTAGCCACTGTATATAAATATTTTCCCATAGGTACTACTAGTAAAATAAATAAAATCAAGGTTAATACTATTTGTAAAATATCCATTTCTGTCCTCCACACTTTATCCTAAATTTCTCTTTTTAAAATTTCTCTGGATTAAATAATGCATATCCAAGATATACAAATAATGCTATAACTAAAATCACTAAAAATATCATACAATTTACCTCTTTCCCTTTAGCCTTGTAACTTGATTTCTATTGAATTATCACAAAACACTACTAGAATATTGAACAAGAAATATATGATAAACATAGCTCCAATAAAAATAATATCTTTTAACATATTAACTCCCCCTTAATCTTTACCTTTCTTGTAGGCTCATTATATATCTCTAATTGTTTTTAGCTAAACCCCTTAGAAAAAGGCATATAGAACTTTTTGCTAGCATTGGTGACCAATTAGATAAACTATCTTATGTTTTCAAAGCCTTAGTTCAAGATATTTAGTTTTTTACAGCTAAATAAAAAAAGCCTATTCTCACACTAGAATTAGGCTTTTTTTAGATGATTTTGTGTTCTCCTCAATTAGTTATATAAAATTATAATCAGTATACGTGGATTTGTAACGATTACTTTCAATTATAAACAGCTATTAAAATGGTGTTTCTGCTAATCTTTTTTTAATTTTTGAATAAATTTTAAAACTCCTGTAATTTTTAAGATAAACTTTAAAATTATAGCTACAATAAAAGTATTATATAATTATATGATAATAGTATGGTTATAACTTCAATTACTAATCTATTAATTCTTGAAGTTCATAGGTAAATGCTTCTCTACAGGGTTCCTAACTCAACTATTAATTTATACATGCCACAAAATCCCCAAAAGCCGGGATTTTATAACAAGTATAAATTAAGTTTTCGTATAGGTTTCCTATATATAACATCATAATTATAATTTTTGTAATTGAATACTATTGTACATGTTCTCATGTAATACTTTTATAAGTCTAACTATACACAAGCTTAATACTTGGTATATAATTACATTGTACTTTCCTAAAACAAATTAAATATTAAAGCTGCGAGGTGTTAATATGTTTAACTTAGATACTCATGATATGAATTGGATCTTCAAACCAAAAGCTTTTGAGGTAACTGAAGATAAGATTGTTATTAAAACAGAAGGAAATACAGATTTTTGGCAGAACACTTATTATAACTTTCAGCATGACAATGCTCCTGCATTACTAGCTTCAACTTCTGAAAAGTTCTTCTCCTTCACTGTTAAAACAACTTTTGATAGTAAAGCTCAGTACGATCAATGTGGCGTTATCATATATCAAGATAGCGATAACTGGTTTAAGGCATCTATCGAATATGAGGATGAACATTATCAAAGACTTGGAAGTGTAGTTACCAATCTAGGCTACTCAGATTGGGCAACAACAGATATTGACTCTAATATAAAATCTATGTACTATAGATTAAGCCGTCGTGGCAGCGACTTTTGTGTTGAAAACTCCTATGATGGAATCACCTTTTATCAGATGAGAATATTTCATCTTTTTAAAGGAGCTGAGGAAATTAATTTTGGAATCTATGCCTGCAGTCCAAGTGAAGCTTCCTTTGATGCAATATTCACTGAAATGAAAGTAACGGAGTGTATGTGGCATTAAAGAGCTTATACTTAGCTCACACATAGACACTAGGTTGAAATTGAGCACTTAACCATAAGCTATATTAAAAATCAATTTAATAAAACTAACATTCTTATTCTGCGCTTAAACAAAAATACGGTACTGTCCACTAGCATTAAAAACTATTAAGACAGCACCGTATTTTTTTCAATCAATCAGTGATATGTATCTTATAGGACCCCCACTTTAACTATTAATTTATACATTCCACAAAGTCTAAAGAAACCACGATTTTCCAATATGCATAACTTAAGTTTTCTCAAAGGATACCTATAATATACTCAGCAGATTTTTATTAAATGAATGTCCCGTATCAATAACTAATTAGTTATGTCCGAAAGAATCCTCCATATCCTTGTCCTCTTTTCCTTTATCGTCATAAAACTTTATGGTTAAATCCTTACATTCCCCTCTGCCAAAGTTATATACATCTGAGTTCTCAGCCAAATTTTCATTAGCTGGATGTGCCACTATAAAGAATTCCTTTGGTTTTAATTCTTCTTTAATTAATTTACCATTAAAATTTATCTCTATTGTCTTAGAACTCTTGTTTTTACCGAAAGCCACCACCTGTGCTTTATGACCATTGTCACTATACAATATATCAACATAATAACCGTGATCTCTATTTCTCATATCCATTTGCACTGAAGCATCCCTAACATACCTATTCCCGATAGTTTTAGGCATATCCTCAAGTTCTAAGTAATCTTTATTATCTATTAGTAAAATCTTATTTTCCTTAAGATTCTTACTAGCTACAAGCTGTCCACTAAATTGATTAAAAGCTTGCACATACAAATCCTTATCTGATAGCTTATTTGAATAAGTGTTCTTGTAAAAAGCAATTGAACATAACACTAAAGTTGCAGCAACCATTACTGATAAGGGTTTTATTGCAAGCCTTAAGAGTTTATTATTTTCTTTATCAGTTATTTTTTCTACTAAATGATTTAATTTAATTATCTTCAATATTTTGTTAAAAATCCTATAGCACACTAGCCCTATAACTGCACCAAAGGTATTTAGTATAACATCATCAATATCTGTAGTATTGTTTGCTGTGAAGTATTGACAAAACTCAATAAATATTGAAGTCATTGCACCATAAAAAGCAATTTTTGATATTTTATTAGTTTTCTCAAATAGGATTGGAAGCATAAACCCAAAAGGAATTAGTACTAAGCTGTTACCAACAACATTATATATTGCTATTCTTAGTGATCCCCTACCATTGAACATGCGAATAGTTTCAATAACAGGTATTATGTTTATGGAACGATTAAAATGAGAGGATATCATAAGCTCTCCCATCTTAAACAAGGTCAAACTAAGAACTACAAGTAAGTATATGAAAAATATATTCATACAAATTTCTCTAAGATAATTTATCTTTTTATTTTTTCTCCAAAGTATTAACCTATATATAACCCAAATAACAAAAGATATAAAAATAATTATTGTAGCACTAACGTTAAACAGACCCATTAAAACCTTCCCCCTACTATAGGAAACCAAGTTCAACTACTAATTTAAACATTCCACAAAATCGCCAGAAGTCGCGATTTTATAACAAGTATAAATTAAGTTTTCGTAAAGATTCCCTATATAATATACTCCTTCCAATTATAGCATCTTACATTAACTTCATAAATTACATTTTTGTTACACTAAAGTTATAACCACTAGCTTATAATTTAATTTTTTTAAACTTAGGCTCTGTTAAAGTACCTTGTTGAAATTAAGCGGTCAGTCATCCGATGCTTTAATGAGCTTTTTTTGCCCCTCTACATTTTCGAATGCACAAGATGAAAATCTGATAGATGTCGTAATTCTCCACAGCCTTATATACAATATAACTTCCTAAAGAATGAAAACCACACTGTTGTAAATATAAATACAACAGTGTGGTTTAAAAATGTTTGCTTTCAACTCATATAGCTTGATTACTATTTTATTAATATCCTATAGTTAACTAAAGGTAAAGCCCTCTCCAAGCACCTCATTTACTTCGTTTATGGTTATGAAAGCTCTATCATCTATATCTGCTATGAATTGCTTCAACTGCTGAAACTGCTTTCTGCTAAGAATAGTTGTAATTACTTCACTTTCATTATTGTTATATGCTCCTTTAGCATAATAAATTGTAGCGCTTCTTTCAAGAACATCCATTATATATCTCTTTATTTCTTCCCCTTCAGAGCTTATTATGGCAACTTGCTTATAGGTGTTAAGAGTATTTATAACCTTGTCTATAAGTGTACAGTTAATTATTACTCCAAGTATTGAATAAATTCCTACATTTAGTCCAAATACAGAGGTTGCCGCTACTGTAACAATAATATCTGCAGCTAAAAGTGAATTACCTATGGAGATATTAAAATACTTATTAATAATCTTTGCTATTATATCTGTTCCTCCAGTTGATGCATTTTGATTAAACACAATTCCCATGCCTACACCGCAAATTAAAACTCCAAATATAAGTTGTACCAAAATATCATTATTAATTGGTTGAACTTTTGGAAACAATTCTTCAAAAATCAATATAAGCCCTGAGATAGAAAAGCTACAAAAAATTGTTTTCCCTCCAAAAAATGGTCCTATTATAATTATACCAAGTAGAAATAAAACTACTTCCATAGACATCATAAGTCCGCCTATAGGCAGTTTAGGTATCAAATTATTGATAATTATTGCAGCACCACTTATCCCCCCAGCTGCAATTTTATTTGGTGCTAGAAAAAAATATGTTCCAACTGCTACTAATACTGATCCAATAAATAGTAATATAAAGTCCTTAATTTTATTCTTCATGTCTGCCCCTCCCTTTAGTTTAGATCGCTCTTAAAAGCTTAACTTATGCATTTTACCAAATAAATTCAAACTAGAATGTATAAGTTAGGCTTTTTGAGTTTTTTTAAATTTCATATTTTCCTATACAGTAAAAAAAGAGCACATAAATCAAAATATAAAGGACTAGGTCCATAAATACTTTATGATTTATATGCTCTCATTACACAGAAACACACTTTCTGCGAACGTCTTTTCATTATAATATAATAATATCCAAAACTTCAATTTCTGTCAATTATTAAAATTTTTTTCATGCATTTATATAGTAATTAATTAAACCCTAACTTTATCACTTTAATTATCACAAGCTTTTCTATCTGAGTAAATTAAAATCCTTTGAATACTTAAATATTAGAATACTTACTTATCAATGATACCTAATTCTCTTCTTAAGCTGTCTAAAAACTGATCTAATACCAAAGATCTTTCTTCTGCTAATATCCTTCCAGTTTCTGTATTCATTGTGTTCTTAATCTTTAATAATCTGGAATAGAATAAATCCAAGGCATACTGTTTTCCATTAGGGACTCTTTCTACACAAAAGGGATCATTAACATTGTAGAGGCTTGACTTCATAAGTCCAGCAGAACAAAAGGTTCTCATTATGGATATAGCTCCAGTTGCTTCTAATCTATCTGCATCTTGAACAATCTTTCCTTCTAAAAAATTTGGTATAATTCCTTTAGAAAAAGAGCACTTTTCAATAGCCTCATATACCATTGCTATCTTAGAAGAATTATATTCTTTAAAGTTTTTTAATATATCAGCTGCCATATCAGCACTGTGTTTTGATGATAGTGCTGACTTTTGACTGTTCTTTTGGTAACAGATGATATCATGAAACAGCGCAGCAGGTATAACTATATCCATATCCCCTCCTTCTTTATTACATATAATCTCTGCATTATTTAAGACTCTTAGTGCATGATTTATATCATGAGAAGGATCATTAGAACCTATTTTTTCTTTTGCTATGTCTATCAATGAATTTTTTATATAGTTATTCAATTTATATTACCTCTAAATCTACTTCAATGTTTTTTCTAAAAAACTATAAATATCAGCTTCTACTTCTATTAGTTTTGATATAGGCTTGCCTTGTCCATGTCCTGCATTCTTTTCTACCTTTAATAGTATAAGGATTTACTCCAGAAGATACTTCTTCAAGGGTAGCTACATACTTGTAGGAGTGACAAGGTAATACTCTATCATCATTATCTCCTGTAGGCACAAATACTGGAGGATATACTATACCACTTCTTATGTTGTGCAGAGGTGAATACTTTATCATGAACTTAAAATCTTCAGGATTGTTCTCAGCATCACCATATTCCGGGATCCAAAACCTTCCTATGGTATACTTATGATATCTTAACATATCAAGTACTCCAACTTGAGTAATTACAGCTCCATAGAGATCAGGTCTTTGAACCATACAAGCCCCAGTCAATAATCCTCCATTGCTGCGTCCTCTTATTGCAAGCTTCTTACTGCTAGTATAATTTTCTTCAATAAGATATTCCCCACAACTAATAAAATCATCAAAGCAGTTTTGCTTATTCTCTAACATACCAGCTTTATGCCACTGCTCACCGTATTCATTACCGCCTCTAATATTTGCTACTGCGTATATTCCGCCTCTTTCCATCCATACTATTTCCGGTACTCTAAACTCTGGAATTCTATTAAGATTGAAACCGCCATAAGCATAAAGCACGGTTTTATTTTCTCCATTTAGCTTAATTCCCTTTTTATAATTTAGAAACATAGGTATTTTTGTACCATCTTTTGATTTAACAAATACTTGCTTTGTCTCATAATTAGAAAAGTCAAAAGGAATTCTTGGATTAATAACTTTTTCTAAGGTTTTATCTTCAAGCTTTACTTTGTAAATTGTATTAGGAACAAAATACGAAGCAAATAAGAAGAAAATTTCTTTTCCTTTTTCACCACAAGATATTTCAGAAATTGCTCCTATAGCACCTATTTCTAAGTAAGTAACTTCCTTGCTTTCTACGTTTATAAGCGCAGCCTTATGATAAGCATCGTGCATAACTGACATAAATATATATCCATCATTATATACAGCATCTGATATTGTATCAGTAGCGCATTCTGGAACTATTTCTACCCAATTTTCTTCTTCAAAATTTCTTATATCAATCTCAACAATTCTATTTTTAGGTGCATTATAATTAGTTAGAAAGTAAAACTTGAAACTTTTATTTCCCAGAAAATACCAAAGAGCATTTTTACCCTCTAATGGATTAAAAAACTCATTTTCACTATCTATTTCCTTCAAGTGAACTAGGTTTTCTGTAGAAGTTCCTATACTCTTTTCAATCAAAATATATTTTTTATCATAAGACAAACTTACATAATTAGAATATGGTGATCTTTCGCTACCATCTATTAGTACTTCATCTTCATCTTGACTACTTCCTAATCTATGAATACACACCATGTTATGATAAGATAGTTCTTCATCCTCCATAGCTCCCTGCTGAGGATACCTTGAATATATAAATCTTTCGTTGTCCTCTAGCCAGGTGATTGATGTAAATCTACACCAATTTATCTCTTCTTTGAGAGTAGTCATTGTTTTCATATCCAGTAGCTTTATCACCTGCCAGTCACTGCCCTTTTGAGATATAGAATAAGCTAATATGTCCTTTTTATCATTTACTGCAATAGCCCCAATGGAGGAGGTACTATCCTCAGAATATACACTGGGATCTACTAAAAGAAACTTCTCTCCTTTTATATCCTTTGCTCTATATAAACTTGGCTGATTGCTATTTCCATCATTATAAAAAAAGTAATAATACTCACCTTTCTTAAAAGGTGAAGAATAAGATTCATACTTCCAAAGTTCACTGATTCTATCTTTTATAGCTTCATAGCCTTCATAGGACTTAATGTATTCTTCGGATATTCTATTGTGTTCTTCCACAAAAGCTTTAACATCCTCACTATGGATGTCTTCCATCCATCTATATGGATCATATATTTTCGTTCCGTGATAATCATCTACTATATTTACCTTCTTAACCAAACTTATCGCCCCCACATAAACTAGAATTACTAGTTATTTTTTTCTTCTAGCTTTTCTAAGATTTTGTCCACTTTGTCTTCTATTCTCTTAGTAGAATTCAAATAGTAGCTTATTTTTTTAAAGAGCATTATTACAACAAAAATTATAGCTATCAATACTACTAAATTTATTATCGCAAATGCCACATGTGTATAATCTACCTCTAGCATACTCTCTCCCCCCTCAAAACTATTACATACAATATTATCATTTTTATACTATCAATACAATATAACCCAAGTATTAGCCTTGAAAACTTACTATATTTTAACACTTGTTATATTTATATTAAAAAATATTATAAAATAAATAGAATATTATTCATATAAAGTTAAGTTTTTTCTTCATATCCCGATAATAAAAATGAACCACTTATTAAAAGCTTTTTATTTTCATTAGAATCCCCTAAAGTTTATCTAAAGTTTAAGAGAGAGTGGTTCTCTTTTTAAGAATATATAATTATAAAAACAAATGGATAAAGGGAGAGGATACTATGGATATGATTACAGACATAGCTAATCTATCAATAACCATGAAGCAAGAAAACTTATCTCAAGAAGTTGGTACTGAACTAACAAAGAAAACAATAGACACCTCAAAGGATGATGCTCAAGCTCTTATAAAGATGATGGAGCTTAGCGTAAACCCAAATGTGGGTATTAAATTAGATGTGAAAGCATAAAAGACTGGATTTGTATCCAGCCTTTTTTACTGTTAAGGAAACATTATTGTTTCAATCTAAACCTAATAATTTCAATGGCCTAGACCAGCTACTGAGAGCAAATATTGAAAAAAGTTGTGTAGCCTGCAGGGATTTCTTCAAATCCATTTTATAATTAGTTAACTTTAATTTTGAACTTCAAGTCTTCTCTTACATCAAATAACTGTCCAAAATTGGTGGTTTTTATAGTGTACTTTTGATTCTCGTTTAGTTTTGGTAGTTCCACCACATAATGATCATCGCCTAGGTCTTTGGCATCTATGCCCATCTTACCATAGTTCACATAAACCTTACTGTCTTTACCTATTACCTCAAACTGAAATACATCAAGTCCTTTAACATAGCCTTCCTTTTTATAGTAAAGTAAAGTGCTCTTGTCTTTTTGTTCAACTCTTTCTATGGTCATTCAGTATCAACGATTAAATTAATTTATGTTTAGAAAATCTTCTTAAATTGATTTTTTCTTTTTCAGAAAATTAAGAAAATATCTTTATTCCGATAATTTTAAAAATAATATCTTAGGTTGCTTTGCAACCAATAAAATTTTTTCTATTTTTTTGTTCCATAGTCTTTCTTTTTATCATCACCTTTGTTAAAATTATATTGTTATAGGTCTCGTATTTTTATATGTTGATTTAATCGTGATATATCTTCAGATATTAGAGGTTCTCGTCGAAAAGATTCTAATATTCTTGAAGATATTTCTTTTATACCAACTTTTAATTCTCTTATTGCTACGCTACCTTTTTCTAACAGTTGTCTTAATATGTCTGATATCTGTATTAATAAATAGTGGTTTTTCATAGCTTGATAATTTAAACAACAAGCATGCTCTATGTCATATCTTATATTCTTCTGGTTATTAAAGCCTTCATTTTCAATTTTCCACCTACTTCTACCAGCAGATACAATTTTGAACGCATTTCTTTTGGTAATCTGTATATTCGTAACAAAAACAAAGTTTTTGGTCGTTTTTTCACGGCTGTCTTTATCTTTAGATTTCTTAAAAATTGTCTCAGTAAAATCTACGGTATTAATAAATCTATGTTTATATGAGACTTCATTAATATAAGTTGCATCCCAACTAAACTCTTGTTTTTCAAAAGCCAATGTAGAAGTAATTTCGTTGTTTTCAAAGCTTTTTATAACCTGAATTTCTTCCCAGAGAGTTTTGGCTCTTCCTTCTTTAAATCTAAAGATAAATTCCCAATTATACTCATCACATAATTCATAAATCGGTTCACAAGCATAAAGACTATCCCCTAGAAGACAGATATTTAGCTTTCTAAACTTGTATTTTAATTTTTCATTAGCCTTTTAGCTGCATTTATTTCACAATCCTGTTTGCTGACGCTCTCGTCCTCATTTTCAACAAATTCAGTTAATATACTAAATACCATATCTCCTAAGACTAACTTTGCTTCTAAAACCGTATGATAGTATACAGTTTTTTCTACTTCTCCAGTTTCTTTATTTTTATATTCTTTTTTTAAACAGTGATCACAATGCCTTTCGTTAAAAGAATATAGTTGTGAACCATCAATGGCAATACACCAGTATTTATCCATCAATCTATATTTCTCTAATGATCTTTTTCTGAAAAGTTCTCTTATCATGTAGTCTCTAATTTTTTCTAATTCACTTACTTCTAACTCTTTTAGAAAGTTATTAATTGTATCATAATGTGGTATTTCTTCTAAAGAATCATATCCTAATGACGCTGCAATATTTTCTATTACGGCGTCATTATTAAAATCTTTTGTCATTTTGTTCATGCTTACTATGCCTGAAACATTTTTCATTATTACCGTAAATAGTATTATTTCTGGTGTATAAGTAACATAATTCTGATTTCTTTTGTCTTTTACAATTGCTAATTTTTTATTTAGATCTTTAAAAAAGTGGTTTTTAATTTTCGAAAATTCTCCGAAATAATTTATTTCATTCTCTTTTTTTCTCTTTTGTTTTCTTGTCATTTTATCCATATTTCATCCCCGCAAACGTAGTAAATTAGGCACTTTCCCTTATTATATTATACCATATTTTATTACATTTTTGGATTTTTTTAACTCGAAATATATTTACTCCTTAATGCTGATGGTCATTACTCCCATCTTTTTAAAGTCCAAAATAGTTTTACCTGAAAAATTTAAAGGTTCTATGGTATCACCAACTTCTACTCCATTATCCTTATTTAATATATAGGGGATAAAAGTTAATTCTTTGGCATCAGTATTTACATTCTTAAAATCTACTCCATAATCGAAAGTACCATCTTCATTACCATCCCCACCCATACCTGAACCAAAAGCAAATCTTCCTTTATCATCATATGCAAAGATACCTAAATCTTTATTATCACTTTTCACACCACCAGTAACACTAAGTTCTGTGTTTAGTGGAGATATAGTAAGAGTGTGTACTTTCAGTTCGTTAGCTAAGCTTGAAAGATCTACCTCTGCATTAATTTCTTTTCTTTCCTTTAATATACTTGCTAGGCTTCCTTTAAAATTAAATTTCCATTCTCCCTTTATATTATCATCAATATTTCTAAACTTTAATTGTACCGTAAATTCCTTTTTATCATCTTTACTATCAATTATTTTCTTTACCTCTGAGATATTTTTTTTATCAAAGCCATAGTGTATTACTCCTTTGTAAGTATTTTTATCGATAGCTTTACCATTTAATCCAGCTCCATTTAAATCAGTATTGTTGAATTTGGCACTACTATTCATTATTAAGTTCATGCCATCTTTTATATCTTTTTTACTTTCTATAGTATATCCAATAGCTAACTCTAATCCATCACAGGCTACATCGTTTATTGTAAGGGTTACTCCATTTGATTCACTACTTAGCTCCATATTACTTCCATACTGAACATAAATTGGTTCTATCATATTCTCTTTACTAAAAAGCTTAAAAACTGAATTTACCCCAGGTATGTTTTTTGCATAAGCTGGAAAAGCCATTGTGGTTATTGTTAGCATAGCTAGCATAATGGTGGCAGCTAAAATCAGCTTCTTAGGAAGGTTTACTCTTCTATTGATTTTTTTAGGTAGCTGCTCTAAGGTATCCCCTATTATATTATCAACTTCTACAGGAATATAACTTTTTTCTAAGTTAGCTTTTTCACTAATCATTTCATCTATAAAATTATTATTCATATTATCACCTCTATTATTTTAATAACTCATATAGCTTACTTCTTGCTCTGGACAGTCTTGATCTAACCGTTCCTTCTGGAATTGATAATATCTTAGCTATGTCCTTTTGTGCCATATCTTCAAAGTAAAACAAAGTCGTAACAATTCTTAGATCACTATCTAGCTGCTTTATGGCGCTAATAATCTCTAATTTTGTAAGGTCATCGGTAAATCCCTCATCTATACTTACTTCTTCTATGGATATCAATCTTTTATTTTTCTTTAGTATATCCTTACACTGGTTTATCACTATCCTTATAATCCAGGTCTTAAAGTATTCATCTTTCCTTAACTTACCTATACCTTCATATGCTTTTATAATTGATGCTTGAATTGCATCTTCTACATCATGGCTATCAGAAAGAAAACTAACCGCTACTCTATAAAGACTTTGCTTATTGCTTTGTATCATTCTTATAAAGGCATCTTTGTCACCTTTTTTCGCAAGTACTATATCTGAACTATCAGAATCAACTTTTTCTATATTTGATGTGAGCTCCATTTGACGTCCTCCTGTTGTTTACATTTCATTTATATACTCTTAGCTAAGGCTAGATGTATCACTTCATAACAGAATTCATATTTTCAAATTCTCCTCTCTGGCCCCAGAGGAGCTTTAAAAATAGATTTCAGATCGAAGTGTTTCATCTTAGATGCACCACTTCGTAATTAAATTTATATTTTCAAACTCTCCTCTCAGCTACCAGAGGAGCTTTGAAAATAGATTTCAGATCGAAGTGTTGCATCTTTATATACTCATTAGACCTATCACATATTAAAAACGTTCACGTCCTTCAAAACTTTTCGTATAATTTTTTTTAAAAAGAGCATTATAATATTGTAACTAACCTACGATATAATCCTTAATATTTAAAATATATCCTCAGTTTTAAATAATTATAGGACTATATCTTAATTACTCACTGTGGTCAATGCTAAAACAAAAATAATCCAAACGCTAAATTGTTATTTAGAGTTTGGATTATTTTCATTATGTAATGTTTATATATCTATAATACTACAAAATATTACTAAAATAACATTCTACTTACACTTTATATCAAAGATTCCAACAAAGTTTTCATATTTCACAGAAAAGTCATACTCTCCATCTTTATCTAAGCTGATTTGTTCCTTATAATCCTTGTTAGCCTCGAAATTTTTAACTACTTTTCCATTAGAATCTTTCAACACAATAGCTAAATTTCCTTGCTTAACAGTAGAGTTGCAGAAAAAATCAACTTTTTCTCCCTTTTTACCTTTAAAGGTTCCTCCGGAACCACTACTATTAGCAGTAGTAATATTTCCTTTGGTATTCACAAGGTAAGAAAAATCAGAGAAAAACTTAAAATAACCTATTATTAAAATAGCCGCTATACCTACAGTGATAATTGCTAACTTATTTCTCATTTTTAATTCCTTTCACATGGTTATTGTTGTATATATAGGTATCCTTTACGAAAACTTAATTTATGTATGTTCGATAATACAGGCTTCTGGGGACAAGATGATCCCGGTTTCTGGGACTCATCATACATGTATAAATTAGTAGTTGAAGTTGGTTCCCTATAAATAAAATCTGTATCTAAATCAATTATCTAACCTTAAATTTTATTAAAGATACTCCCAATCTGAAAGCTATTTTTAAGCCTACATCTAAGTTCCCATATGTTTTAGAATAGTTTAAAGTTTAATAAGTAATTTATTACATTATGAATAATTTTATTATATTCCAATTATATTCCAAAATCAACATACAGGATTCCTAACTCAACTATTAGGGCTTCATCTGAAAACCTCATATAGATGTACAACTTTATAACAAAACTTATATTTTCAACTTCTCCTCTCAAACCCCAGAAGAGTTTTGAAATCAGCTTTCGGATTAAAGTGGTAATTTTTTATAGGGTTCTATTACGAAAACTTAATTTATACTTGTTGGAAAATCTCAGCTTCTGGTGATTAGATGCTCCCATATTCTAAGGATCATTAGGCATGTATACATTAATAGTTGAGTTAGTAACTATATAATCATAAAAATGAAATAAAACAGAGCTGATACTCAGTACCAGTTCTGTTTTATCAGAATTGATTTTGCTATTCTATTATTTTCAAGCTGCTAAGTAGAATTTAAATAAAGGCTATATTTAAGAATATTGTTGAAATTAAGTGGTCATGAAGGAGATGCTATATGAGCGAGCTATTAGAATTAAATGATTTTTTCAGATGGAATGGCGTTAAGAAACTGTATGTTCGAACGTAGTGAGTTTACAGTTTTAGCCATGGAATATGACAAAATCATATTAATTCTTTGCGCAAGCTCATCTAAGCATCGGATGACTGACCACTTAATTTCAACACGTCACTTTAACAGAGTCTAAATGAATTGAACTGCTTCAGATGAAAACCTATATCTTATTCTTCATTAGCATATATGTAGCTACACCAACCCCAGTGGCAGTTCCCAAAAATCCAATAGTCTTAGCTGGGAATTTTCTTTTTTGCTTCTTCTCGTTCCCTAACATATTAATAAGAGTTGAAACTCCTACAATTTCTCGTATCATTTGCATTACCTCCATAAATAAAATATAGATAGATTAACCTATGGTTCATCTATCTATATTTTATCTTCATGCAACATAAATTATCCTTTTTTAAAAAAGGGATTGTTTATACTTATAAGTAAAATCTTCTATCAGTAACTTTATCTTCTAATATCAATGTAAATACTGTGCTGCAAGAATATTTTCTCTTTTAAAATATCTCTTTTGTCTTCTTAGGTAACAAAAAGCTTCTACCTTCTCACCTTTTATACCTAGCACTTGTATGTTTCTTCTCGTAATCTTTTTGTCTTTATCCATGTAGATAATCGTAACAGGTCTATGAAATTCTAATGCACTTTTTAATATATCCATTACTAATCACCTCAATATCATTATAATACATATAAACGCCCAATGCAAACATAAGTTCGCACAAACTTATGTTTTACATATTGTTGTGAGTATAAGGATTGAAGTGGTACATCTTAACATATAATTTTATCGATGTTGTATAGAGTTCCATTACGAAAACTTAAGTTATGCATGTTCGAAAATCTTGGCTTCTGAGGATTTTTGTGGCATGCATAACTTAATAGTTGAAGTTGGAACCCTATAACTAAGATAAAATAAAAGGCTTAGAAGATTAAACTCCTAAGCACTTTACCTTTACCTGTTTATTACTCCTGACTTAGTCCATGATCCTTTGTCTGTACTATATACAACATTCAATCTGTTATTTCCTAAGTCTTCAAGAACAATTACATTTTCGTTATTTACACTACCTATTCTATTTCCTGAGAATCTATCGTAAACATCCCTATAACCATTTATTCTAATAGGTGCATTCAAGTATCCAATATTTGAAACTACATTTCTTATATAGGTTTGTCTTGTTCCTCCAGGAATTGGGTATTCAACAAGGTCTAGCTGTCTACTATAGGATACATCAATAACTTTAATCCTATCACCAATATCTACTCTTCTACCAGGATCTATATCTCCAGTTGAGGTTCTTCCATAAAACCAATCATTCTGCACGACTGCATTGGCCCCATTTACTTGGCCCATAGGTGGTGTAGGATCTACTGGAGGCGTTGATCTATCTACTAGTAAATCTTCTTTATATTGATCCATGTCAACATTGCCAAATATTCCATTAACATTTCCTGAGTCACTATACTGCCATCCACTCCAAGTATCCCAAATTTCAGTATTCCAACTAGGAGTTCCTGTTGTGTAGTGTGCTAGCCAAAGCTGAGTACCTCTAAGCACAGTTGTAAGATTATTCTTAGAGAAATAGCTTCCTGTATACACAATACAGTCAATTCCTGTAAGTTCCTTTACCCTATCAATAAAAGTTTTTACACAACTACTTAGTAGGTCCTTACCAAGACCTTCAGTAGTCTCTACATCACAGGCGTATTTCAGATCCACAGCATACCCTCTTGTATTTTCAACAAAAAAGTTAGCCTGATCAATTGCATTTTCAACACTTCTGGCTCTAAAAAAGTGATAAAAGCCCACCAAAACTCCTTGTGCCTTAAAACCATTATAATGGGTTGCCATCATTACATCTCTATAGCTTGTTCCTTCAGAAGCTTTAAGATATGCAGCTTGAATCCCACTATATTTAACTCTTGAATAATCTACATTGGTCTGATAATTCGATATATCTATACCTTGATACATAATATCCCTCCTCACTAACTATATATGTGAAAAAACACTATTTTGGTCCAAAATTGCGTCTTTTAGTCAATTATTTTATGTATAATCTTATTGCATTAGTGAGGAAACTATTAAATTTTATTTTTTCCTATAATATTCAAAGGCATTTATTATTTCAAAGCCACTTTTTTTATATAAATTGAAAGCTACTAGATTGTTACTATCTACTTCTAATCGTAGGTTTTTATTTTTTTCATCAACTACAAGATTTATTATTTTTTTAAGGGCTGACTTTCCAAGTTTTCTACCTTGATATTCTTTTTTTATAGCAAAGCCAAATAAAAATACATCCTCTTCAGAATAATTCAAACAACACATTCCTATAATCTTATCTTCATAATTTACTAAATACAAATCTCTGTCCTTTGAATCAATAGTATTGGTTGCATAATTTTTTGCATCTTCGTAGCTTTCTCCAAAAGCATTCATTGAAGTGTCAATAATAGCATCTAAGTGTTTAAGCTTACATTTCTCTAAAGTTATATCACTGTCTGCAGCCACTTTGTCTGATTTCTTATTATACCTTAAGAGATATTCTGTAAAATCGTACTTTGCCTCTATAGCTTTTAAGGTTAGCTTTCCATCTTTAGATTCACTTTCACATACAAAAAGAAAATCGCTTATATCATATTTGCTTATTTCTTCTTTAGCTTTATTAAGTAGCTCTTTAAAATATCCTTTTTGTCTATAATCAGGATGAGTATATGCTGATACCTCAGCCTCAGCCTTAGTAGGTAAAAACAAATAAATAATACTTACTAACCTTTCTCCCTCATTGGCCATAAATAAATTATTTATTTCTTTATTAAAATTTAAAGCGTTATCTAGAAAAATATCTCCTTTTAAATTATCTTGTTTCTTGCAGACTACCTCTAGCTCCTTAATTGCATTTACTAGTTCATCATTTAAGTTGTTATAAGATTTAATTATCAATTATATTACTCCCATCTACTGGTATATTACTTCATAAAGCCAACTATTTTCAGTGCAAAATCTATATATATTTGTTATTATTATTTAAAGCTATTTGATCTTAGAGAAGTTTTTTCACTTTAAACCTAAAGCATCACATTTCTATAGTACTTCTCTTAAATATTCTATAAAATTCTTAATGCTCGCCTCTACTTCAAAGCTTGCCTGTGCTCTCTTGTCATTTCCTCCGCCTTTTCCACCAAACTCCTTTAACTTCTCCTTGAATAAGTTTCCACATTTAAAGTCAAAGCTTCCATTGTGAGCTAATATGAGCTTTTTATCTTTTAATGATCCTAATATTAAAATATGATTTGTATCTTTTAGTTGATCATGTAGTTTTTCTAGAAATTCAAAGCCTTCTTCCTTATATTGAGCAATAATAAATCTGGATTCATTATTACTTAAAAGTTTCTCTGCTTCTCTTGTAGCAAGATTGCTATACAAGGCTGATAGCTTTCTCTTAAGCTCTACTATTTCATTTCTTTGATTTTTTATAACATTATTTATACCTGTTGCTTCCACTGAAAGATTTCTGGTAAGATCAGTAATACAATCATGCTTCTCCTGATAATCCTTTAGAGCCCTAAGTCCACATTTAAAATAGACCCTAGTCATTCCCTTATAGTTCTCATACTTAATTATCTTTACAACTCCTACCTCGCCAGTTCTAACAACGTGAGTTCCACAGCAAGCACTAAAATCAGTAGCCTCTCCCATCTGAACAATTCTTATCTTTCCTTCAGCCTTTATACCTTTTCTAAGCGGTAATTCCAAAGCCTCCTCTTTAGTAAGGAAATAAGTTGATACAGGTTCATTTCTATAGATATATTTATTCACCTCATTTTCTATCTCTCTTATCATATCTTCTGTCATATCTTTAAATAACATATCTATAGTTACGTAATCTTCTCCTAAGTGAAAACCTGCATTAACAATCTTAAAAAGTTTAAAAAATGCGGCTGATAGCAAATGTTCTCCTGAATGCTGTTGTATATGATCAAGTCTTCTATCATAATCCACTTTACACATAACAAGTCTTCCTTCTGGTTTCTCTTTGACAACATGATAGATTATGTCCTCTTCTTCATAGACATAATCTACTTTTATATCATCTATAGTACCTAAATCACAGGGCTGGCCTCCACCTTCAGGATAAAAAGGTGTGCTCTTAAGTATCACCTCATACTTATCATTTTTTTCAATTATATCCTCTACTTCACATTCTGCCTCACATATATATGAATTTTTATAAAATAACTTTTCAGTCATGTCATCACTCCTTTGTTTAATTGTATTTTATATATATTCCCCTGAACAGATACACTACTTCAATCTTTAGACTCAAAATAAAGCTTTCGATGAATCTATGAAGCTTTATTTTGATAGATTCCATTTTGAAGTATCACTTCCATATACAAGGAACATTTATAAAAGCTTAATTTATAACTATCTGATAATTCTGGATTCTGCAAATTAGATGCTCCCAAGTTCTGGGAATTATCAGGCATGCATAACTTAATAGTTGTAGTTATAACCCTATAGCGCTTATTCAATTAAGTAAAATTATAGCATAGCTTAAGCAATTTACTAATAAATAGCAGAAAATTTTACTTAATTTCAATACTGTTATACGGTTACGACTTTAACTTTTAATTTCGAAAAATAAGTAATTTGATGTAAACTAAATATTTTATATGCACTTGTACATAATAAGGTTGGAGGTGTTATTATGAAAAAAACTAGAGAACCTAAAAATGATAAACCAGTGACTTCACCATCAACTTCTGGTTCCTATGGTATATCTACTTCTTCAAATATAACCGTAGAATCTTCAGATATAGAAGGAGATAACAGTGATTCGCTAATTCCTGATTTCCATGAAGATAAAGAATGGTCTTCTAAGACTACTTCCACAATTTATAATGATGACCATAAATAAAACCCATGGCATTGAAATTTTACTTAACAGAAAAAAAGTCGCTGAAACGACCTTTTTCAGCGAACTTTTTTGCGCATCTACCTTTTCTGAACATATATGAAGAAATTCTGCCAGGCGACATGATCTTATTTTTTACTGTCTACTATAAATAGCTGTTATAAAGCCTTGATATCAGTAGAATTAGCTAGAATAAATTTTTATATTTATCTTAACAGTAAAAAAGTATCTTATAAAGAATAGCAACTCTTTATAAGATACTCTATGTACAAAACTTTATATTTTTTTAACTATATTTACGTAGAAACTTTTTAGCAATATTTATTATTATGTCAATCTTATCTGTGTTATTTACTATATGTTCAAGCAATTCTTCATGACTTGGTTCCTTGTATCTATGAGATATTCTGTTTCTAACAAGCCTTGATTTTTCTAAGAAAAGATAGGTTCTCTCGTCTATAACATCACTTTTTCTTAAGAGTTTAAAACTATCACTTAAAGAAATTCCTATCTTAAACCTTCTTATCTCTCTTAACGCTATAGAGCAAAAGTCTTCTAATATTGTGTGGAATCCAACAAAAAGCTGTCTTAAACTTGACTTTGCAAGTTTAGTTATAAGCTGATCTTCCTTATATTTTTCTAAAACCTCTAGACACTCATTTATATCTGACTTACATTCTTCCAAATCTTCTATTATTTTTATTAGTCTCTCATCATTCATGATAATACATCAATTCTCCTAAAGTACATAAAATTTTCATTCTCCCTATAGGTCCTATCTACTTCATCACAAATTATGTCAAACATCTTATTATTGTCCTTTGAAAACAACACTTTTCCATTATTCAAAATATTTATTTTCACAAACAAATCTAACTTTTCACTTCTTAAATCAACAACATCAATAGGTCTATTAAGTAAGTTCTCTAGAAACAGCTCTAATTCTAGAATAGTATCTAAGGATATTTTCTCTTCATTTAAAAGAGCAATATCCACATCAGATATTTCATTAAATTCGCCATGATTTAAGCTTCCGAATAATATCAAGTTAGATATATTATGTTCATCTATAAAATTTTGTACTTCTTCAGAATTAAGCTTCTCAAGAGCATATTTTCTCTCTTCTTCACTATCCAATTTAACACCAACCTTCGGATAAATTAAATATAAAGGTATGTTGATATTATATCCCAAACTTATATAAAATAAAAGCTAAGGCAAGACTTATTAAACTTTAAATTAATTTCATCAGTAGATTAGTAATCTTTTTTAAGCTCTTACCTTCTACAGCATATCACCATCATCTCTTAAAAAAACTCTTACGCAAAAAAGCAGTAAGAAAGATACCAAATACAATATTGCCGCGAAGGAAGTGGCCATTTTTATATCCGTCTGCATATATGTATATATCTGAAGTGGTATAGTTCTTGTTTTGTTAAGAACATTGCCAGCAAACATTAAAGTAGCACCAAACTCTCCTATAGACCTTATAAAACTAAGTATAAGTCCTGAGATTATGGCTCTCTTGAGCATAGGAATTATAATTTTACATATTGTTTCAACCTTTCCTGCTCCTAAAACATAGGTTGCCTCAAAGATTTCCTTTGGTACATCATTTATTGAATTACTGAGTACTTTCACATAAAAAGCTGAAGATACAAAAAATTGAGCAATAATTACAGCAGCTGGAGTAAAGACTATGTTAATGCCATAGCTATCTAACAGCCTACCAATAATCCCATTACTACCAAAGGTAAGTAAAAGAGCTATACCAACTGCTGCTGGAGGCAAAACTATAGGTAACTCTATCAATATACTAAGCACCTTCGCCAAAGCTTTATTCTTTACAAACCTTAGATAGAAAGCCATACAAGTACCGAAGATAAAAGTCAAGATTAAAGCCATGGTAGAAGTCTCTAATGTAAGCAGCACACTAGCTATATTTTCTTTTACATATAATGTAGAAATTATATTATGTACACCGGAGTAATTTATCATAGTCAGTATTGGAAGAACAATAATAACTATATATATGCTTATGGCTGCCACTAAGGGTATTACTAAAAGCTTATTAATGCAATTTTTTCTACTCCACCTTTTATTGAGAGTATTCGAGTATCTTTTATTTTCTTTTATCTCAGATATCCTATCTTGAATCATACTTCTCCTATATGAAAATCAAATTAAAGATGTACTACTACATAACAAAATTAGGCGCTGTAAAGTATTGTGTCAAACATAGCGTAAATTTAATATTTTCATAAGCTCCTATCAGAAATCAGAGGAGCTTGGAAAATAGATTTCGTATTGAAGTAGTACGTCTTTATTTAATCTCAAATCCATATTTCTTTAATATTTCTTTTCCTTTACCTTCAACAATATAGTCAACAAATTCCTTTGCGGTATCCTTATTTTTAGAAGCTTTTAATAAAGCAACTGGATATTGAACTTTAAGCTCATTAAAGGCAACGTCTTCTATCATGTTCACCTTTTCTTTATTAGCCTCATTAACATCTGTTTTGTATACTACACCAGCATCAGCTTCATTTAATACAACCTTTGCAAGCACGTCCTTTACATTTAACTCACTGCTTTTTATATTGCTTAGTATGGATTTATATGTATTATCATCAATTACATTTTTATTCTTCTGACTGTCTAAAGCCTTATAAAAATAGCTTCCTATAGGTACAGCTTTATCGCCCACAACCAGTTTTAAGTTTCCTTGTGCCAGATCCTTAAAGTTTTTTATACTTTTCTTACTACTTTTACTTGTGCAAATTATTAGCTTGTTTTCAGCAAATATCTTACTTTCCTCTACCTTGTCGCTT
The DNA here is from genome assembly GCF_004015185.1 of Clostridium manihotivorum. Taxonomy (GTDB): domain Bacteria; phylum Bacillota; class Clostridia; order Clostridiales; family Clostridiaceae; genus Clostridium_AR; species Clostridium_AR manihotivorum. Next base: position 3,891,044 of record NZ_CP025746.1, read on the forward strand.
TTTTTCAATTGATCTACATAATCTGTATTAGCAGAAGCAAATACATCTGCACCATTACTTTGATCGATTTCTTGGACTAAAGCTTGACTACCTGCATAATTAAAGGTTACATCAATTCCTTTATCCTTCTTAATCTGATTTCCTATGTCATTAAAGCTTTCTGTTAGACTAGCCGCCGCAAATACCATTATCTTTTTTGAACTACCATCTTCGGTTTTTCTTGTAGTTTTCGTACATGCCATAAGCCCTGCTGACAAAACTATTGCTAGTACTAGAACTAGACCACTAAGCTTAACTTTTCTTATCATTGCTTCTTCCCCTTTACTCTTAAGTACATGATTTCTTAACTCCATTTTAGGATTACTTAAGATTTATACTTGTACCACTTAATACTAAAATTTGTATTTTTAAATTCTCTCCTCATATTCACAGGAGTTTTTAAAATAGATTTTAGATTGAAGTGAGCCTTTACGAAGACTTAATTTATGTATGATCGATAATACCGGCTTCTAGGAATTATCGGGCATATATAAATTAATAGTTGAAATTGGTTACCTATAGTTTAAATATAACTATAAAACTTCTATAGAATCGCCAGCTTTTATAACTCCGCCTTTTATTATCTTAGTAAATATGCCCTCCGTTGGCATTATACACTTACCAACCTTATTTTTTATAGCGCAGCCCTTATGACATTCCTTACCTATTTGAGTTACTTCCTGTATAGTATCACCTATCTTCAGCCTAGTGCCTATAGGTAATTCATATAGAACGATTCCTTCAGTAGTTATATTTTCAGCGAATTTTCCTGGAGTCAAATCAGGAACTCCAAAGTTTATCATCTTATCTATACTTTCGTTTGCAAGAAGACTTACTTGTCTATGCCAATTTCCAGCATGTCCATCACCTACAAGACCATGGTCTTCCTTAAAAGTCCCCTCAGCTACAGGAGTTTTTATAACACCTTTTATCTCACTTATATTTATAGATACTACCTTAGCCATATACTTACCGCTCCTCTTTTATCTATTACTAATCTCTTATATACTCTCCACTCTTACCACCAGTTTTCTTAATTAGCCTTATATCTGTTATCACCATCTCCTTATCAACAGCCTTGCACATATCATATATAGTAAGCGCTGCAATATTTACAGCGGTTAAAGCTTCCATTTCCACACCAGTCTTACCAATAGTACTTACGGTAGCCTGTATCTCTATTTCTTCTTCCTTCACCTCAAAACTTATATCTGAGCCTGTTAAAAGTATATTGTGGCACATTGGGATAAGCTCCCAGGTTTTCTTTGCTCCCATTATTCCTCCAACTTGAGACACTGAAAGCACATCCCCCTTTTTGATAAGCCCTTCTTTAATAAGTCTTATGGTTTCTTTTTTCATTTTAATCGTACCTCTTGCCACAGCAACTCTTTTTGTGTCTGCCTTGTCCGATACATTAACCATATGGGCTCTTCCCTCTTCGTTAAAATGTGAAAACTCCATTACTTTATCCTCCTATTGCAGTCATTTCTCTTTCTATGTACTTCCCATCTTCAAGATCATGTTCCTTGGGTTTATTTTTTACAATGTCACAAAGTACCTTGGTTATGTCTTGTCCATTTCTTACTAAAGCTTTTATGTCTATTTCTTCATCTGAATGTAAGCAAGGTTTTATCTTACCATCTGCAGTAAGTCTTACTCTATTACAGTTGCTACAGAACTTACAAGAAATAGGATTGATAAGCCCTACATTGCCTTTTCCTTTCGGAAACTTATAGTACTTAGCTGGAGAAGAACTATCCTTTGCTTCAATCTCAACAAGTTCCGGCACCTTATTAAGTACAGTTTCATTACTTAAGTATTTATTAAGGGACCAGTTCTTTACTTGGCCAATAGGCATAAGTTCTATAAACCTGACATCAATTTCCTCATCTATGGTAAGATCAACAAAATCCTTTATTTCATCTTCATTAAAGCCTTTCATTAAAACAACATTAATTTTTATAGGAGTAAGCCCAACTTTTTTTGCCTCAGCTATTCCTTCGAGCACAGCTTTAAGCTCTCCTCCCTTAGTTATATCCCTATATTTATCAGGATTTAAGGTATCTAGACTTATATTAACTCTTGAAAGTCCTGCTTCTTTCAATGCTTTTGCATATTCTTTTAAAAGAATGCCATTAGTGGTCATAGCTATTTCATCTATACCTTTAATGGTAGATATTCTTTCTATAAGGTTTAATATATCCCTTCTTACTAGTGGTTCCCCACCAGTTATTCTAACTTTATTTACACCTAGTTCTGCAAACTTTTCTGTAATATGCTGGATTTCTTCAAAGGTTAATATTTCATCATGACAAGCCTTTGCTATTCCTTTTTCCGGCATACAATACTTACATCTCAAATTACATAAATCTGTTACTGAAATTCTTAAATAATTTATATTACGCCCAAATGAATCTAATATTTTTATCACCTCCGGGACAGGGGGACGGTTCTAATGTCCCTACTAAAGTATAGTGTTCAATTTAATTCTCTGCTATCTACATAACGATATAAAACCTCTCAAAAACTTCCTCTTCCTGAAATTTTTTGAGAGGTTAAATGTCTTTAAAATTTCAATATAAGTATTAATTAGTGATACTTTGAAATTAAAAGTATATGTGCTGTATTACTTTATACTAATGACACCATCTCTAAAAATATTTTTTCAAAATTCGTTCAAGCATCGAATACATGTCCATTAAATTTCAAAAACTACTTTAAAACATGGTTCTCTTAAAGTACCATGTTGAAATTAAGTGGTAAGTCATCTGAGGTTTTGATGAGATTACGTAGAAGCCCTCTCGTATAGCAGCTCCTTCATAACCACTTAATTCCAACAGTATTCTTGGGCATAAACTAAAATGTAATATATTCAAAGACACTTACACTAAATTTCTCTTACAAACTTCCTAATATATTTCTCTAATTCTTCTTTAGTATTTAAATTTATAAACATATCAAAATCAGGATCAAAGCTTATAACAGTTTCTTCTTCTATATACAATGAATCTGAAGATAGGATCAATTCCTTTAAAGCACGCCTGTCTTCTTGTAAAAGTTCTAAAGCCTTGTTTAACATGGATTTTGAATAAAAAGCATTAAAAGGCTCAAAATACTTTTCTCTTTTAACCAAACAGCACTGTTTAGGCGTTTCCATCAGTTTTTCCTTCATAAATTCAATAAAGTCATTTCTAACAATGGGCATATCACAAGCAACAAAGTAAACATACTCACTTTTAGCCGCCTTAAGCCCCTCATAAATACCTGAGATTGGACCTCTTTCTTTATATTCATCAGAAATAAGCTTATATGGAGTATCTTTATATAATTCAGGTTTATTAGTTACAATTATTATTTCTTCAAAGCTCTTTTTTAACTTTTCAGCAATAAGTTCTATTAGATTTTCCTCTTTTAATTTTAAAAATTGCTTATCAAAACCCATTCTTGAACTCTTTCCTCCTGCAAGAATAACCGCAGTAGTGAATTTGTCCAATTTTGTTATTTTATCATAACACATATTTTTTTTCTATCCTAAACCATTGTAACTAAAGTCTTTACACTATTTTTTCTCTTCTCTTGTATCTCTTTATCTAAATTTTCATGTTTTACAAGTTTCAGTGCAGCAGTTGGGCAGGCCTCTATACAAGCAGGTCCACTTTCTCTGCCTACACATAAATCACACTTATTAGCTACAATCTTTTCCTTTAGCTGAAAACTTCCGTTAATGTCTGTTTTAAGACCTGACTGAAGAATGTTTTCCCCATTTTTAGAAGCAGCAATCATATCAATAGCCCCAAAAGGACATACTATTAAACAACTCTTACATCCAATGCAAGTATCTTTGTTTATAATGACTGCATTATCCTTGTTTACTATAGACCCATTAGGGCATGCATTGGCACAAGGAGCATTTTCACAATGTCTACATTGCACCGGTGCACTTACTTCTGCAGTCTTGATAACCTTCAAGCAGGGATTAAAATTAATATCATCTTTTTTTACTGTAAATATATTATTATCTGAATGTGCAACCACACAAGCTACCTCGCAAGTTCTACAGCCTATACACCTTTGTGGATTTGCCATAACAAAATTATTCATAATTAGTACTCCTCTCTCTTTCTTGATGAGTATTTTGTATGTAACAAGTGGTGAGATTTTTCTCCAAGAGGTTCCTTTAAAAACTCTTTATATAACTTCTTTATATATGGGTTTTCATGAGACTTTCTTATACCTGATTCTGAGTCATGTCTATATAAAGCCTTTTTTCTTTCCTCAATTCCGTTCTTCTTTAATTTATCAAGTAATATCTTAGGCTGTCCTCCACCACTAACACAACCTTCTGGACAAGTCATTACTTCTACAAAATGATAATCACATTGACCTTTCTTCACTGTTTCAAGCAATTCTTTAACATTACTAAGACCAGATACCACTGCCACCTTTAAATCTAGCTGTCCAACCTTTACCTTAGCTTCTCTAATTCCTTCTCCGCCTCTTATAAAATCCATCTCAAGCTTTGGAACTGAAGTATTAGTTAAAAGCTCATAACCTGTTCTTAGCGCTGCCTCCATTACTCCACCAGTGACTCCAAATATATTACCTGCACCACTATAAACACCTAAAGGAGCATCAAAGGTTTCTTCCTCTAAGCTAGCAAAGTCTATATTTTCTTCCTTTATTAGCTGAGCTAACTCTCTAGTGGTTATAACCATATCTACATCCTTATAACCGCTATCTTTCATTTCCTCTCTATCACACTCAAACTGCTTACAGGTGCAAGGCATAACAGCTACACTTAAGATCTTGCTTGGATCAACATTATCTACTTGAGCTCCATAGGTCTTAAATATAGTTCCAGCCATCTGTTGAGGTGACTTGCAGGTAGAAAGATGCTTTAATAATTCTGGATACTGTTGCTCTGCATATTTTACCCAAGCTGGACAGCAGGAAGTAAACATAGGAAGGTTCTTATTCTCTGTTATTCTTTTTATAAGTTCACTTCCTTCTTCCATTATGGTAAGGTCTGCACCAAAATTAGTGTCATACACTCTATTAAAATTTAACAGTCTAAGAGACGCTGCAAGCTTTCCTGGTGTTAAACTGCCAAATGGAGATCCAAATTCTTCTGCGATCGCCACTCTGACCGCAGGAGCACACTGAACAACTTTAAATATACTCTCATCTCTTAACTGTTCTCTAAGCTTTTTAACTTGTCCCATATTATATGCAGCGAATAATGGCTCCTTTATGCTACTAAGCATATTTCTAGCTTTCTTTTTATCTTCTATATTTTCTTCTCCTAATGTAAATGCCGAAGCGTAGGAACTACATATTTGTACACATTGACCACAACTTACACAGAGCTTTTCCTCTATAGTTTGTACACTTCCTAACTCACCTTTTATGGCATCTACAGGGCAGATTTCAGCACAACGTCTACAGCCTGTACATAACTGCTCATCAATATTAATCATTGCCATCCGTTAATTTCCTTTCTAACAACTAAATTGATTTCTACTTTTCCAAAAGAATCCAAATACTGTATTCTTTTAGAAAACTCCCTAAACCGTCAAATCACTAACCATTTAATTTCAGCATAGTACTTTAAGAGATTCTTAACTTTATAGCCATATCCTAAGTTCTAAAGACTTAATACTAAAGCTATATTTCTCTTCTTTCTTTCACCTTCAGCATCAAAAACCTTTAATGCATTTTTAGGGCAAGCTTCCACACAAGCAGGCTTATCACTTCCGTTGCACATATCGCACTTATAAGCAGTTGTAACTGCTTTATAAACTTCTTTTACTTTTCCTGGCTGCTTAATTTTTGTAAGAAGTTTTTCTCCATTTTCATACCTTGGTAATATATCTATAGCACCAAAAGGACACGCAGCAGCACAGGTTTTACAACCAATACATTTGTTTTCCTCTATTATTATCTTTTCCTGTTGCTCACTTATTGCTCCAATAGGACACACATTAGCGCATGGAGCATCTTCACATTGTCTACACTGAACTGGCAACTTATAGCTTCCATTATCAACCACATGAAGTCTTGCAATAACAGGCATTTCAATATTTCCAGCTGTCACAGCATTGTTTTTCTTGTCATTATGGGCTACAAAACAAGCAATTTCACAGGCCTTACAACCTATACACTTCCTGCTGTCTGCCACAACAAAGGCATTAATCTTTGAACTCATATACTTCTTACCTTTCCTCTTAACTTTCATGCTAAATATCTATTTATTCTAAATAAAGTACCTAGATTACTAAGATTTCTTTGGAAACTATACTGTCACACCTAGCGAGTTACAGCTTTATCCATGAAAATTAGAAAATCATATTAATTCTTAGCCTAGGCTCAGTATTACTAAACACTTAACTTTATCAAGGTCCTTTAAAAGACTTTTATGTATTCTTTAACTAATCATTTAAATATGAATCTTCCTTGTAGTACTTCTCCTGCTTTCATATAAGTATAATCCTCTGGAACAATAAGTACTCCATTAGCTTTACTTATAGTTGTTAACTTATTAGAACTTTGAGAGCCTATCTTATAAGCATAATAATTGTTATTTTCTTTAACTAATCTTACATAAATAAGCTTTACTCTTCCTTTTCTAACCTTAAAATCCTCTGCTAATATAACAGGAAATTCTTCCTTCATATATTGCTCTTTACCCATTATTTTTTTACAAGCAGGTTCTATAAACTGCTCGAAGGTAGTTATAGCTGAAAGTGGATTTCCTGGAAGGCTAAAGAATAGTTTATCCTTATAAGTGGCAAAACTTATCGGCTTTCCAGGCTTTATAGCAACAGAGTTAAATTTGATATCAGCATCTATTTCTTTTAATATATCTTCAACAAAATCATAGTCCCCTGCAGAGGCCCCTCCTGAAGTTATAACAACATCAGTTTTTTCTAGAGCTTCTTTTATAACCTTTGTAAGTACAGCTTTATCATCTTTTACAATGCCAAAGGATAATACCTTAATCCCCATGGTTGTAAGCATTGAGGTTATTGCATATTCATTGCTGTTTCTTATCTTTCCTTGTCCTATTGAATCTTCTATAGCAACAAGTTCATCTCCAGTTATAATAAGCCCTACCACTGGTCTCTTATATACTTCTACCTCTTTATAGCCTAATGATGCAAAAAGTCCAATTTCTGCTGGTCTTATTTCACTTCCTTTGTGAAGCACCAAGTTCCCTGGATGTAACTCTTCACCAAACTTTATAACATGGTTTTCTTCTTTCACCTCATTATATAGGTAGACCTTGTCACCTTCTGTAGTTACCTTTTCTACTTCTATAACGCAATCTGCTTGTAGAGGTATCGGGGCTCCAGTCATTATCTTATAGGCTTCTCCTTCTTTTATGCTTTCAGTACACCACTGTCCGGCTTTTATAACACCTTTTACCTTAAAACCTTTAGGATTTTCATCACTTATGCCTAAGGTATCACAACTTCTTAGGGCATATCCATCCATAGCAGACTTATCAAAAGGAGGCAAGTAATCCTTAGATAGTATGTCTTCTGCTAATACAAGGCCATTACATGACAATATATCTAGCTTTTCCTTACCTATAATTTTAGCTTCCTCAGAAATTATTCTTAATGTATCACTTACACTAATCATTTTAACTATCCTTTCATTATTAACTCTTGAACACTAACATCTTCTCTCTTAAAGCATTGTATTCATCTATCAAATTCTTTTCAGCTTGTTTTTGATCTTCTATCTTATCAACTCTTATTGCACAATATTTAAACTCTGGGGTCTTGGAAATAGGATCTAAAGCATCTATGGTAAGCTCATTACAAGCACCTATCCACCACTGATAAGTCATAAAGGTTGCTCCTTTTTTAACTCTCTCAGTTACATCTGCTCTAGACATTACTGAGCCTCTTCTTGAAGTTACCTTTACTAACTCTCCATTTTTTATCCCAAGTTCCTTTGCATCCTCAACACTAATTTGTATAAAACCAGGCTCATCTGCTAGATTTTGAAGAGCACGACAGTTTCCAGTCATTGTTCTTACGGAATAGTGTCCAACTTCTCTTACTGTTGAAAGTGTAAGCGGAAAATCCTTATCAGTTTTTTCTAATGGCGCTCTCCAAGCACAAGCAAATAATTTACCTTTTCCATTTGCAGTTGAGAATACATTATTTTCATATAAGTAAGAAGTTCCTTTATGGTCTTCTGTAGGGCATGGCCACCTTACTATACCTTGATCTTCCATCTTTTTATAACTGGCTCCAGCAAACTTAGGGCATAAAGACCTCATTTCATCCCAGATTTCTTCAGTATTATTATAACTCATTTGGTATCCCATTGCTGTAGATATCATTGAGATTATCTGCCAATCAGTCTTCACATCCCCTTTTGGCTCAATAGCTTTTCTTATTCTCTGGAAACCACGGTCAGCAGAAGAGTAAACTCCATCATGCTCTCCCCAAGAGGTTGCAGGAAGTACCACATCTGCGTGTAAAGCAGTTTTATTCATAAATATATCCTGCACTATAACAAATTCTATCTTGTCTAAAGCTTCTCTTAGTTCTGAGGCATTAGGATCACTTTGCACTGGATCTTCTCCAAATATGTAATAGGCTTTTACTTTATCCTCCTGCAACACTAAATGAGGTATCTCAGTCAAATGATATCCAACTTCCTTTGGAAGCTTTACTCCCCAGGCTTTTTCAAACTTGTCTCTAGCCTTCTTATCAGTAACTTCTTGATATCCTGGGAAAACATTAGGAAGCACTCCCATATCACAGGTTCCCTGAACATTATTTTGTCCTCTAACTGGTCCAATACCAACGTTAGGTCTAGCAAAGTTTCCAGTTAATAGTGCTAATGACGCCAAGCCCTTTACCACATCTACCGCTTGAGAAAATTGGCACACTCCCATACCATAAAGAATTGTTGCATTCTTAGCCTTCGCATACTCTCTCATAGCTTTTCTTATACTATCAGCTTTCACACCAGTTATTGTTTCAGCATATTCTGGCGTATATTTTTCTACAGAAGCCTTATATTCTTCAAAGCCTTCAACATATCTTTCAACGTATTCCTTATTGTATAAATTCTCACTTATAAGTACATTTCCAAAGGCATTTACTAACGCCATATTTGTACCACCTTTAATAGGAAGCCATAAGTCAGAGATTCTTGCCACCTCTGTCTTTCTTGGATCTGTTACTATGATTTTTGCTCCTTTTTCCTTAGCCTTAATTATTCTCCTAGCTACTATAGGATGAGTTTCAGGTGGATTATATCCAAATATGAATACTAAGTCTGTATTCTCAATCTCTGGAATTGAATTGGACATAGCTCCATCTCCTAAAGAATATCTTAGTCCAGCTACAGATGGTCCGTGACAAACTCTAGCACAATGGTCAATGTTATTGGTGCCAACTGCTGCTCTCATGAACTTTTGCATTACATAGTTAGCTTCATTTCCTGGACCTCTTGCAGAACCAGTACCCATTATTGCATCTGGCCCATACTTTTCCTTGATTCTCATAAGATTATCAGCAGTAAATCTTATAGCTTCATCCCAAGAAACCTCTTCTAATATGCCATTTTTTCTGATCATAGGTTTATTTAATCTTGAAGTTAATAGCTTTGGATCATTTAAGAAATCCCATCCATAAAGTCCCTTTAAACATAAATTGCCTTCATTATTGTCTCCATTAGCAGCTTCAGCTCTAACTATTTCTCCATCCTTAACCACTAGAAATAGCTGACAACCACTACCGCAATACGGACATACCGTTAAAACTTTTTCTTCCATAGTAATCTACACTCCTCTTATTATCTATTTGAAAATTCGCTAAAGCGACCTTCTTCAGTGAATTTATTTACGCATTTGACTTTCCAAATTTACATGAGGCAAATCTGGCAGTACAAGTATTTTTTTATTCTTTCATAAAAGAACATCCAAATCGTCCACGCATACTCCTCCAACAATTTAACGCTATATAAATTATTAAAAAATAAAAACCAGTACAAAACCTGAAGCTAGTAAGCCGCAAGCTAGTACTGGTTTACCTAAAAGCTAAGATAATTTTTACAAAGGCAAAATATCTTTCTTTCTAATCTAACCATGTTATATCAAATTTATTGTTATTACTACAGTCCTATTTTCATTCTCTAGGTTAAGGACTTTCCAGCTATAATTAAAATCTCTTTTAAATAGCTCTCTTGCTTCATCGATAAAGCTTTTTTCCAAATGGGGCTTCATTATTTCCCAATAACTTTTAACTAAATTTATGGCTCCCTCATTAACTAAAATCTCAGATAAATTAGATAAAATTCCTTTTATGTCTAACACTATTGTATCGGTATCAATCATTTTTACCTTAACATATTCTGGGCCTTTTCCTCTATAATGCTTTATGATCTTAACTGCTAACTTTTTAACATCTTCTTGTAAATCCACATTAGTGGCACACATTTAAGCACCTCTATCTATATCAACTGATAATATTCGCACAAAGATAATTTTACTACCATTATAAATTCCAGTCAACTTGTCTCCCTTCACATAATACTGCTTCTATAATTATTTCGTCCAAAATAATCACAATATGTCGAAAGAGATAAGTTATTCTTCTTGTTGCTTTATATCCTTTATTTTTTCATCTTGATTATTCCAATCTCTTTACAAAAACAATCAATGTAGTATAATTAAGGAGTTTTAAAGGAGTGAACGAAAAATGATAAAAACCGCAATATTAACCATAAGTGATAAAGGATCAAGAAATGAGAGAATTGATACCACTGGTCCAGCTATAAAAGCTTTGCTTGATGAAAATACATACTCTATAGAATACTATAAAGTAATACCAGATGAAATTGAGATAATAAAAAAAGAGCTTATTTACTTAAGTGATGAAATGAACATAAATTTTATTTTGACTAATGGTGGAACTGGCTTTTCCCAAAGAGATGTTACCCCAGAAGCTACCTTAAAAGTTATAGAGAAGCAAGTCCCAGGGATAGCTGAGGCAATGAGAGCTGCTTCCTTAAAAATAACTCCAAAGGCAATGCTTTCTAGGGCTGTGTGCGGAATAAGAAAGTACTCGCTAATTGTTAATCTACCTGGAAGCCCAAAAGGTGCTATAGAAAACTTAGAAGTTATACTTCCTGCAGTTCCTCACGGAATTCAAATTCTTACTGGTGAAGCTTCTGAATGTGCAAGATAAGCTTATATTATTTTAAGTTAATAAATTTTAATCCACTAATATAACAGGCTACATTTTAAAGCTTTTGACATGTGGTCTCCTTAAAGGGTTTCTATAGGGTTTCATTACGAAAACTCAATTAATACGTCTCTATAATCCAAGCTTCTGAGGATTATCTATAGCATGCAAGAATTAATAGTTTAGTTAGGAACCCTGTAAAAATGCACCACTTCGTAATATCTTTAATAATCCTATAAAACCCGCATAAACACTATATATTTATATCTTCATAACAAGTTTTATTTTTTCTTTTTGCTATATAGGAATACAGCATCAGGTCTAAAGTATCTATTTATTAACTACTTGATAAAGCATTATACTTTAACATTTTCTTTTTAGTATATCTAAGTTTATAAGTATAATATGTAACTAAAGCCATGTTCCCTTCTTTCATGAACTTTAAACCCAGCTTTTTCAAACATTCTCTTAGAGGCAGTGTTGTAGCTATAAATTTCATTGACCTGTAAGCTAGTAAACTCTAAATATCTAGCTCTTTCAATCAATGCTTTTATGACTTTTAACCCAATCCCCTTTCCTCTATAGCTCTTATCACCAATTACTATTGGTATGTCTTTGGCAGAAAAAGTAACATCTCCTATAGGAATGAATTGATCTTTCATCTTCACCTCAATAAAATACAATTCTCCTTTGTTATTTAGAAATGTATACATCCTTTTCAGCTTTTCCAAGTCATAAATACTTGAGGTTTTCCCATCTACCATATCCACTGTTTCTCTATCCCTATACCATTCCAATGCAAAATCATAATTCCAATCAAATTTTCTAAGTCTTAATTCTTTATCTATAGGTAATATACTCGGTTGTTTTTCAGAACTAATATCCATGTTCATCACCTCATTAACTAAATACAGATGTAACAATTCATACTAAAATTTATCTTCTAAAATAATCCTCTCAGAATCCAGAATATTTTTAAAAATAGTAACCCACCTGAAATGCTATATCTCTAACTAAAAATCCGTGTAAATAAATATTACCATAATAATGCAGCTAGTACACTATCATGGTAATTTTTGAATCTGCCGCTTGGCAATGCTTTATATTTTTAAACTCTTCCTTCAAAAAACAAGGTAAAGCTAAAAATAAATACATCATAAAAGGTATAAGTGTTTTTATGAATAGTTTATTCATATTTTCTTCCCATTAGCTCAAGCATATCTTCCGTATTTGATGAAAACTTATCTGCACCAGTACTCTTCCATAACTCAGGGTTATTCTTGAAAGCTCCGCCTCCTATAACTATCTTTGGAGGATTCTCTTTAAAGTTTTCTTTTATAGCTTCTACCATATACTTAGCTGAATCAATATGGTATTCCATAGTAACTGATATTGCTACAAGATCAGGCTTTTCTGTAGCCACAGCCTTTACTAAACTTTGAACTGGTACATTAGATCCTAGGTAAACTGTGTTCCAGCCTTCCATCTCTAGCATGTCTAAAACCATTTTAAGACCAATATTGTGTAGTTCTGGTCCTGCGGTTACACCTATTACTGAGCAAGCTCTATGCTTCTTTCTTTTTTCTCTAGCTTTTATCTCTCTCATAGAGTCCATGGTTACTTCAGATATGAAGTGCTCTTGCCATATATCTATTTTCCCTGCTTCCCATAGGTTGCCTACTTCCTTTAGAGCTTTTTCAAATATACCAAAATATATAAAGCCCATAGGAAGTCCTTTTTCATATATATCAATAATTAAATCTCTAGCAGCCTTACTGTTTCCCTCTAATAAATAATTAAGGTAGATCGTAAATACTTTCTCTTTATCTTCAAATAACGATTCATCATCAATTGTACTTTTATTATCCTCTAAAGCATTAAACTCTTTTTTCTCTCTTCCAAGCAAGTAATCTAAACTTACTTTAAACACCTCTGCTAGTTTTTGAAGCATCTCAGCGTCTGGTACCCTAATTCCATTTTCATAATTAGCTATGGTAGTTTGTGCTACCCCCAATAATTCTGAAAGCTGCTTTTGAGTAAGCTTATCTCTTTTTCTTAAGTTTTTTATATTTACCGAAATAGTTTTATCCATACTTTTCACCTCTTAAAGAAATTTTAACACATTTTGTGATATTTTTATATATTGTATATTGATTTATTTCATTTTGTGGTATATGATTATATTATAAATTAATTAATAGTTATTATCAAGTAATACAAATTATATAATAAAAATAGTAATGGAGGTAATTTAAGGTGAAATTATCATTTAAAATTGCAGCAAGGTTTTTAAAGTCTACCAAAGGTCAGACTGCTTTAATAGCATTAGGAATAGCCGTTGGTGTATCGGTTCAAATATTTATAGGTTCATTAATACAAGGGTTACAAAAAAGCTTAGTTAATAAGACAATAGGAAGCTCTTCACAAATAACTGTAAGCTCAACCTCTTCTGATAGACTTATAGGTAATTACCAAGACATAGTTGACAAAGTAAAGAACTCAGATGAAAGAATTAAAAACGTGTCTATGGTTTCAGATGGACCTGCCCTAATAAAAAATGACAGCAAAACTTATTCTGTACTACTAAGAGGTATGAATATAAATGATTCTGATAAAATCTATAATTTAAAAAGTAGCATATATGAAGGAAAGGAACCTGAAAGTAAGTTTGAAACCCTTATGGGAAAAGACTTAAAAGAGGAATTAAACTTAAAATTAAATGACAAAGTTGATATAATAACAAACTCTGGTAAAATTCAAAGTTTAACTGTAACTGGATTTTATGATTTAAAGGTTGCTACTATTAACAAATCTTGGCTAGTAACTGATTTTGATACAGTGAAAGAACTTTTCGCAACTGGCGACAAGATAACTGGAATAGAAATGCAAGTAACTGACGTATTTAAAGCTGATGAAATTGCTTCAAAGGTTTCTACAAATATTAATAGTAACGCTGTTAAAGTAGATAACTGGAAGGCTCAAAATGCTTCCTTGCTTAGTGGACTAAATGGTCAAAGCGCTTCAAGTTACATGATTCAAGTATTTGTAATGATATCAGTAGTTTTAGGTATAGCTAGTGTACTGATGGTTACAGTTGTACAAAAATCTAAACAAATAGGAATTCTTAAGGCTATGGGAATTAAGGATAGACAGTCTAGCTTGATCTTCTTGTTTGAAGGTTTCTTACTTGGAATCATGGGAACAGTAATTGGAGTAGCTTTAGGACTTGGACTTAGTTTCTCTTTCTCAACTTTCGTGAAGAATCCAGATGGTAGCCCTCTAATTGAACTTTATATAAACTATAAATTCATAGGTTTATCAGCCTTTGTAGCACTGTTAGCATCTACAATAGCTGCACTAATTCCAGCTAGAGGTTCATCAAAATTAAATCCAATAGAGGTGATTAGAAATGCATAATGTAATAGAATTAAAAAATATTGATAAAGTATATGGTTCAGTAATAAAAACTCAGGTTTTAAATGATATAAGTTTATCCTTTGAAGAAGGTACCTTTAATTCCATAATTGGTGCTTCTGGTAGTGGTAAGAGTACTTTATTAAATATAATGGGGACTTTAGATAAACCATCAAGTGGTGAAATCTATATAAATGGAATTAGAACTGATAAGATGAAGAAAAATCAGCTTGCAGAACTTCGCAATAAGACTATAGGTTTCATATTCCAGTTCCATTACCTACTACCTGAATTTACAGCATTAGAAAATGTGCTTATGCCTTATATGATAGGCAATTCTAAACCCTCTAAAGAAATAATCAAAAGAGCTGATGAGCTTTTAGACTTAGTTGGACTAAGCAAGGTAAAAAATAATTTGGCCACTAATATGTCCGGTGGTCAACAGCAAAGAACTGCTATCGCAAGAGCTTTAATCAACAATCCAAAGATAGTTTTAGCAGACGAACCAACTGGTAACTTAGACTCGGAATCTACAGAAAATATTTATAAACTTTTAAGAGATATAAATGAAAAGATGAAAACCACTTTTATAGTCATTACTCACGATAACAGAATAGCTGAAAAAGCAGATAGAATCATCGAAATAAAAGACGGAAAAATCACCATGGATACATCAAAGGAAAATCTTGCAATAGGCCTTTAAACTATACTATTAAAGTGGATTTTTCTAAATTTACTAAAGGACGATATCAGCAATCACCATACTTAGTTGACTTAGTTATACATTAAACAAAAATATAGAAATCAATAAATTGCTGGTATCTCCTTTATCAATTATAAAAGCAATTTAATCAGGAGAAATAATATGGACTCTAATATTATAGATGGAAACAAGCTTTATTTCGCCTTCTTAGCAGGTGCAAATGAAGTATCAAAAGAAAAAGATAATTTAAATAAAATTAATGTGTTTCCTGTTGCTGATGGTGATACGGGAACCAACTTAAAAAATACACTAGATTATATAATTAGGTACTCTACTCCATCAGTTTCTGCCTCTGAAACCTTAAAATCACTTGCTGATGCGGCTATAGGTGGTGCAAGAGGAAATTCGGGTTCAATTTTTGCTCAATATATATGTGGTATGGCAGATTCTATAGGAAATGCTGATTTTTTATCTTCTAATACATTATCACAATGTGCTAACTCTGCTGTAATATATGCTTACAACTCAGTTATGGAGCCTGTAGAAGGAACTATATTATCAGTTATGAAATCCTGGTCCATAGCATTAAAAGAAACACAAGAGTTATATACCAGCCTTGAAGATATGTTGTATCAATCATTGCAAATAGCAAAGACTGCATTAACCAATACCAATAGTGAACTTTTTGCACTTAAAGGTACCTCTTTAGTGGATTCTGGTGCTAAAGGCTTCCTTCACTTTATTGAAGGTTTTTCTAACTATATAGTAAATGAAGAAATGCTAGATTATGAAATTACTAAAGAGGAAGTCACTGCTACAGAGGAGTGTTTAGATAGTGATCATAAGCTTCAGGATATAAAGCATAGGTATTGCACAGAGGCTATATTAGAACCGTCAGTTGTAGATATGAATTCTATAAAAAACGCTTTGATCTCCTTTGGGGATTCACTTATAGTTGCAGGTAACTCTAATAAAGTTAAGATTCATATTCATACAAATAATCCTACAGAGCTTTTTCTTAAACTAAGACAATATGGAAAGATATTAGAACAAAAAATAGATGATATGCAAAAACAAAATGATATTGTAGCTAACAAAAAATATAATATAGCTTTAGTCACTGATTCTATAGCTGATATTCCGAAAACTTTAATTGATAAATATCAGATAACTGTTATTCCTATAAGTATTTTACTTGAGGATAGCATTTATTTAGATCGGTTAACCATCGATTCAGACAGTTTTTTTGAAATTGAAAAAAGCTTAAAGGAATACCCTACTTCTTCTCAACCTTCAATTAAAAATGTAGAAGCCACTTTTTCCTTTCTTTCCACCCACTATGATTCAATAATAGCCATAATGGTATCAAAAGAGCTTAGCGGAACTTTTAATGTAGTAAATAAGGCTGCAGAGGCTTTAAGTAAGCAAGGTAAAAAAATATCTGTAATAAACTCCAGGCTTAACTCAGGCGCTCAAGGCTTGTTAGTTGTAAAAGCAGCAAAAGAGATCGCAGCAAATAAATCCCATGAACAAGTTCTAGAGACTATAAATTCATGTATTACCAAAACTAAGATATACGTAAATGTGAATACCCTCAAATACATGGTAAGAGGAGGAAGGGTGAAGCCTTTAGCTGGATGGCTAAGCAAATTAGTTAATATAAAGCCAATTGTGTCACTTGATAATAGTGGAAAAGGCATAGCTTTTGGAAAGTCCTTCAGCTCTAAGGGAAGCAAGAAAAAGCTATTAGCCCTAATAAAAGAGCAACTTTCAAAAAGTAAAATTGAAGACTATGTTATTGTCCATGGAGATGCTATGGATAAAGCACTTGAACTAAAAGAAAACCTAAAGACCTTAATAGGAAAAGAGCCACTGTTTATAATGCCAGTATCTACAGTAGTTGCTATGAGTGCAGGACGAGGGTCTGTAGCAATAGCATTTATAACCAAATAAAAATTTCAATAACTGATAAAGGAGGATAATATGGATTCAATATATATATTCAGCGCGTTAATATTACTATGTTATTTTGTCATATTCTTTATTATAGGACAAATTGTAAACAATAACTCAATAGTTGACATAGCCTGGGGGCTTGGTTTTGTTATAGTAGCTATGTCCACTTACTTTATTAAAAGCGATATGTCAATAAGAAGCACTTTGCTAACCTGCATCATCACAATATGGGGAGTTAGACTTTCCTTATATATAGGTAAAAGAAATATAGGAAAAGGTGAAGACTATAGATATGTGAATATGAGAAAAAGATGGGGCACTACCCTTCCAAGACTAAAGGCCTTTTTAAATGTCTATGTATTACAAGGGGTACTTCTCTATATAATAGCTCAGCCTATATTAATAGTTAACTATAATGTAAATACAGATTTGAAACTACTAGATTATTTAGGTTTAACTGTTTGGATTATTGGCTTTTTATTCGAAGCAATAGGTGATCATCAACTTAGAAAGTTCAAATTAGATCCAAAGAACAAAGGGAAAATAATGAAGTATGGTCTTTGGAAATATACAAGACACCCAAACTACTTTGGAGAGGCAACCATGTGGTGGGGAATTTTATTAATAGCCCTATCAAGTAAGTTAAATCTATTAATCATCATAAGTCCTACAATTATGACTTTACTTTTGTTATTTGTTTCTGGAGTACCACTTCTTGAGAAGAAATATAAAGATAATAGCGAATTTATTGAATATGCTAAAATAACCAACAAGTTTATACCTGGTTTCCCTAAGAAGAAATAGCTTAAATATTTAATATATTCCACTATAAACTTCAAATATATATGTACCACTTCATACTAATAGCTTCATTTTCTAACTCTCCACTGAGAATCCAGAGTAGTTTTGAAAATAGCTTTCAGCCTGAAGTGGTAGTTCTTTATAGGATTACTTTACGAAAACTTAAGTCATGCATATTAAAAAACAACGTTCTCTAGGAATTTTTGCAGCATAAGTAACTTAATAGTTGAATTTATAATCCTATACATTATTAAAATAAAATCTATCTATAGCCAATCATTCTCCTCTAAATTGTGCTAAAATGATATAGACATTATATAGAAGGAGTGGTTTCTTAGTGGATTCACGAAAAAACAGCATAATAGTAGCACTAATGGTAGCAATGTTTTTAGGAGCTGTAGAAGGAACAGTAGTAACTACTGCTGTGCCATCAATAGTAAAAAGCTTAAATGGTTTTGAGCTTATAAGTTGGGTATTTTCTGCTTATATGCTTACTTCAGCTATCTCAACGCCTATTTATGGTAAATTGTCAGACTTATATGGAAGAAAGCTTATGCTTTCAATAGCAATATCTATATTTTTAGTTGGAAGCTTCTTATGCGGCTTTTCTCATAACATGTACGAGCTTATATTCTTTAGAGCGCTTCAAGGACTTGGCGCTGGAGGAATATTCACTATAAGCTATACTATAGTAGGTGATGTATTTACTTTGGCAGAAAGGGCTAAGGTACAGGGCTGGCTTAGTTCAGTTTGGGGAATTGCCAGCTTAGTTGGCCCTTTTCTTGGTGGTTTTTTTATAGATTATTTAAGTTGGAACTGGATATTCTTTATAAATTTACCCTTTGGAATACTTTGCATTATACTACTTCAAAAGAATCTTAAAGAAGCTTTTGAAAAAACAAAGCATAAAATTGATTTTTTAGGTACTATACTTCTTTCAGTAGCGATACTATTCATATTACTAAGTATTATGGCTGCAGAAAAAAGTAGTAGTTTCTTATCTACAAGTATTGTTATTTTCTTCATACTTGCAATTGTTACGTTCTTCGTATTTTATAAAGTAGAACAAAAGGCTGAAGAGCCTATTATACCTTTTGAGATATTTACAAAGACAAATACTATTACTAATATCATAGGCTTTTTAGCATCAGCTGTACTTATAGGCTCAGATGTGTATATGCCAATATATATTCAGAATATACTAGGAAAAAGTGCTACAATATCAGGTTTATCCTTAGCTCCAATGTCAATTTCTTGGCTTATAGCCGCTGTAGTATTAGGAAAGGCATTAACTAAATATGGTGAAAGAAATGTGACTATCTTCTCTTTTATTATTTTATTAATAGGCGCAATACTTTTAGCAACCTTAGGCATAAATTCACCGTTAATTTTGTCTATGCTATATACCTTTATTTTGGGCATTGGTTTTGGAGGTATCTTCACTATTATTACCATCATAATTCAAAGCTCTGTAGATTTTAATATGCGTGGTGCTGCAACTGCATCAAATACCTTGCTCCGCACTTTAGGCCAAACAATTGGTGTAAGTGTCTTTGGAAGTATGTTTAACTTAAGCATAATAAATTACTTTAATAAGGTAGGAGTACAAAATATAGATCCTAATAATTTGTATTCTAAAGCTGAAGCAGGTTTAAAATTTACTATATCAAATATAAAAAACTCTCAGATATCTGGTATAAGAAATATATTTATAGTATTGATAGTTCTTTCAGTGGTTTGTCTCTTGCTATCCTTTGCTCTTCCAAACAAACTAAAAGAAGACTAAAATTTGATAGTTCTTATTAACTATAGGTATCCTTTACGAAAACTTAATTTATACATGTTCGATAATCCCGGCTTCTGGTGATTATCGAGCATACATAAATTGATAGTTGAAGTTGGATAACTATAAAAACTTTTAAAATAGAACCCGTGAATATATTATTAGCAACTTAAATATATTCATGGGTTCTAAACTATCACTTACAGCTATACATTGATACACTCCTATATATTTTAAATTTATATTTTGAACTCTTCTCAGAAGTCAGAGAACTTTAGCATTGTATTTTAGATCGAATTTGACTATATTCATAACCTAACAAACACTATTTCAAGCATAATACCCTTAATTGAGTTAAGCTTAGCAAACACTTAATTTCAATATGGTAGCTTAATAGTAAATTACATTAATACATAATCATCAGCATTTTCCTTTGCTTTTATGCTGCTATTATTAAAACTGTATTCCTTATGCAATACCCAAGTATTATTTTCCCACTTATAAATGCAAACATTGTCAAAGGAACTCCTAAACTCACAGGGAATTTTTGATACATGTTCCCAGATATACTGATAGATAGGCTTTATATTCTTAGACGCAACAGTTATATGGAATGCCTTCTCTTTACCTTCATTTTCTTTAAAAGTTATGTAGTTGAAGGAGTCTAAGATATCTATTATTTTATCATGAACTTCCTTACCTTCCTCAGTTAGCTTCATACTCATATAAACTACTCTGTTATCGAAGTGATCAAATCCATCAATTTTAAGTGGAGTTACTCTTTGCGCCTTACAAAAATCATCAAGCTTCTCCTCAAGCTCAGAAATACTACCTTCATATTCAAAAGGTGCCTTAATGGTAAAATGAGCAGGTAGTTTTGAAGACTTAGATTTGAACTTACTGTACAATTCCCTTCTTAAATTATTATTAAATGCCCCTGCCTCACCCTTAATTACAGATACAATAACATATCTCATAATAACATCTCCTTCATATTAAAATCATAAATAAACTAAAAGAATATAGATTTCTTATATATAAAAAGATGCATATTCCAATTAATAAAATTAGAATACACATCCTTAGTATTAAACTTTAATAAATATTTATTTATAATACTTCTAATTAACTTCTTGCTTTTCTCTTAGCTCTTCAACATACTTCTTCCATTGATAAATAAAATCCGACTTGTTTTTCTTATACATCTTATTCATATCATTAGTGTACCCAACAAAGGTTCCTAAATTAAGTTGTGCTATAAAGTTCAATATTTCATCTATTCTTTTAGCCTTTCTAGTAACAGAAACGCTATAGGCTTCTCCGTCAGAAAATACAAAGTTTATAAAGTTATTTTTCCCTGCTGGAATAAATCCGTAGACTTTATTTTGAATTGTCTTTTTATAGGTCCACATAAGCTCTTTAATAGGCATAGCAAAGACAATCTGCTGACTATCTACAATTATATAATTTTTTGTAATTGTTACAGGTCCGTTTTTATAAACATTAGGTTCCTTAACTTCTTCATCCACCTCTTTAAGTAGCTGATCTAAATTGCCATTTGCATAAACCTTCATACTTTTCATTGCTTTCTTATTTTTTACTACTACTGGAATATAAATAACACATAAAGCAAATACTAGAATTGCAACTCCTATAATTGGAGCCGTCACCTCTTCCAAAGGTGTAGCATCCTTAAGATATGCTCCATATATTGCGTCTTCTGCTTTACTAGCTGAAACGCCTTCCTTAATTAATTGATCTTTCATAAAGCTGTATTCATTTTCTTTAAAATTTTCTAGCTTTCCATGAAAGCTATAGACACCGCTTTCCTTCTTAGCTAACTTATCATATTCATCATTAGATATACTTATACATAAAAGTTTATTGCTTACATTGACTGCTATAATATGTTCACTAACACTTTCGCTAGTTTTTATACCAAATCTACTTCTAGTAACCTTTATAACTGTATTCATATCATAAACATCATTAGAATCTATTTTTACATATTTTTTTGTTGCAGAAGCAATATTATAATCTTCAGCAGTTTTTATTACTATTGCTTTATTAGAATAATCTTTATATTCAAAAACAGCAGAAGCAATTAACAGTGCTATAATTAATATAAAAAATATTAAACCTATTGATCTTATTCTCCATCTTTTTTTATTGATTTTAATAAAGTATGAGTTTTCCATAAATACCTCCAATTTGTAATATATCCCCATTATATACACATGTGCTAATAGTGTCAAATCAGGTACTATTTTGTCACATGAAATTGTTATCATTATATTATTTTAATATATATTTTTCTCTTTTGATATTAATATGACAAAAACCTCCAAATAGCTTTTTCTTATATTTTAACAACTTTTCCCTAATAACATAAATAGCTTATCTTCTTTGCAATATCTTAACAGGCATACTTTAAGCAAATAATCAAAGAATAAAAAAGGAGGTGATTTTAATATGGGAAAGATAAATGATAAAAATAAGTTAGGTGATAAAAAAGCATATCTAAACAAATATAAAAATTCAGAACCTAATCCAGTAGATACAAATGGAGATAAAGATATGAGAGAACCTGTACGTGGATTACCTCAAAGATAGATTTTATTAAGTCTCATTAATTTCTAAGGAACTTAGATGCTATATTTAAAGTAATGGAGGTGTTTTAGGAAATGAGAAAATCAAGAGATTTGGATGCATTCAAAAAAGAACACCACTCAAAAGATAAAGATTTTAACCCAGAGCCAGTGAAAATAGTTTGGAATAAAGATTCAAAAAAGCCAACAATCAAAGAACCAGAAGAACGTTTGTAATAATATAAAGATTTTAAAGGAAAGGATGTAAACAATAACTCTTTATAGAGTTTTATAAGTTTTACATAGGGTATATTATTATGACACAAAAACTAGGAAAAAATAATAGAACCGGTGAAAAATCTTATTATAGAAATAAAAATAATAAATCTGCAGCTAATCCAGTAAATGCAGAGAAAAATGAAAACACAAGCATGCCAGTAAGGCATCTTCCAGAACATTAGAGAATAAGAAGCCTACAGAGAAATCGCAAAACTCTGTAGGCTTCTATATTTATATGGATTAAAGCAAAACGCTTTAATGGGGGCAATATTGAGGATTAGTTAATAATAAATCAGACACTATGCTGAGTTATTAGATATTATACAGTGTAGAACTTATACTTAGTCCAACGACTATATTTTTCGCCAGGATTTAATAAGGATTGCTCTTTGTTGCAGCCATCAAAACCTATTGGAGCATTTTGAGTTTCTAAACAAACAGCCATTCTCTTCTCTGGCAAGTTACCATTGTAAAGCTTTCTGTCAACAGGATAGTTTGTGGTATATATAACCACATACGGATTGTTTGTAGTTACTGTCATAGCACGGCCTGACTCTTCATCCTTTAATTCTGCAAGGCCTATTTCATTATCAAACTTGAATGGGTGATCATATCCACCACCAGCTTTAATTTGATAATCATCTGCTATTACTTCTTTTCCTATTTCCTTTTCAACTCTAAAATCGAAAGGTGTACCTGCTACTTCTATCTCTTTACCAGTAGCCCCAAAGTCTTCAGATAGTTCTAGGTAATTGCTAGCTTCTATCTTAAGTTTGTGCTTTAATGCATTTCTTTCAGCATTTCCACTAAGGTTAAAATAGCTGTGGTTTGTGATATTAAGCACAGTAGCCTTGTCAGTTTCACCTTCTATAGTAAAGAAAAACTCATTTTCATCATTTAAGAAGTATTTAACAATTAACTTTACTTCACCAGGGAAGCCAGCTTCTCCATCTACGGAAGTATATTCTAACACAAGACCAACTTGATCCTTATCTTCAAAACCACATACGTTCCATAGCTTTGTATGATAACCGTAGCTTCCGCCATGTAGGTTATTTACACCTAGATGGTTTGTTTCAAGCTCATAATTCTTACCATCTATTTCAATCTTACCAGTATAAATTCTACCTGCAAAACGGCCTATTACTGCTCCATAATATGCTTCATTATCAAAGTAGTCATCAATATTTTCATAACCTAGAACAATATTTTTAAACTCACCATTTTTGTCTGGAGTAAAAATTCCAGTAATTGTTCCACCTAAGTTTAGCACTGAAACTCTTACTTTATTTTTATTTTCTATGGTATATTCTATTAAATCCTTACCTTCGTAGGAGCCTATAGTCTTAAAGCTGTATCCCATCTTCCCACCTCTTCTTAAAGCTCTTTAGCAGTCTTTACTACGTTGTCAACTGTAAAGCCAAATTCTTTAAATAGTATATCTCCAGGTGCAGATGCTCCGAAAGTATCTATAGAAATAACTTTACCGTCTAAACCAGTATATTTATGCCATCCAAAGGATGAAGCTGCTTCCACTGCAATTCTCTTTCTAACTGACTTCGGCATTAATTTTTCTTTATATGCTTCACCTTGAGCTTCAAATACTTCAAGTGATGGTATTGAAATTACTCTTGCGTCAATACCTTCTTCCTTAAGTTTTGCTTGAGCTTCATATATTAGTTCTACTTCTGAACCAGTTGCCATAAGCAGCATATCTGGAACTTCTTTTTCACTATCCTTCAATATATATGCTCCCTTTAAAGCTTCTGTTGAACTTTCATTGTATAAAGGAAGATTTTGTCTTGATAGTACTATTGAAGTAGGCCCATCTGTTCTCTTTAAAGCATGTAACCAAGCAGCAGCAGTTTCCTTTGAATCTGCTGGTCTAAATACATGCATATTTGGTATACTTCTAAGTGCTGCTAACTGCTCTATTGGTTCATGAGTTGGTCCATCTTCACCTACTCCGATACTATCATGAGTTAGTACGTAAACAACTGGAATCTTCATAAGAGCAGATAATCTCATTGAAGCCTTCATGTAATCACTAAATACGAAGAAAGTTGAAACGTAAGGTACAAGTCCTCCATGAACAGCAATACCATTAGCTATAGCTGCCATACCATGCTCTCTTACTCCGAAATGAAGATTTCTACCACTTCTATCTTCCTTAGAGAAATCTCCCTTACCCTTCATATAAGTCTTAGTTGAAGGAGCAAGATCTGCAGAGCCTCCTATTAAGTTAGGTACCAAATCCATAAGTCTATTTATAACTTTTTCAGATGAAACTCTTGTAGCAAGCTTACCTTCAAATTGCCAGTACTCTTCATTTGAAAGTAAATCAGCCTTTACTTCTCCACTGTTCCAAAGCTCCCATTCACTAGCTAGTTCTGGGTATTCTTTTTTGTAATCTTCAAAAAGTTTGTTCCATTGTTCTTCAGCTTTAGCTCCCTTAGCTATTGTTTCACATAAGTGATCTCTAACTTCTTGTGGAACATGGAATTCTTCTTCGTAGCTCCAGCCTAGGAATTCCTTAGCCTTCTTTATATTTTCAGCACCTAGAGGTTCTCCATGCACTGAAGAAGTACCTGCTTTTGGTGACCCATATCCTATTACAGTCTTAACTATAACTAAGGATGGCTTTTCAGTTTCCTTCTTAGCTTCTTCTAAAGCTTTTGTTATAGCATCAACATCATTACCATCTTCTACAGTTAATACTTGCCATCCATAAGCAGTATATCTAGCGCCTACATCTTCTCTAAATGCTATGCTAGTATCTCCTTCTATAGAGATGTTATTTGAATCATATAATACTATTAGCTTTCCTAAGCCTAATGTACCAGCAAGTGAAGCACCTTCAGAAGTTATACCTTCCATCATGTCTCCATCTCCTGATATTGCGTAAGTATAATGATTAACTATTTCAAAACCAGGTTTGTTGAACTTCTTAGCAAGATAGCTTTCAGCCATAGCCATACCAACAGCATTTGCTTGACCTTGCCCTAAAGGTCCAGTGGTTATCTCAACACCTACTGTATGACCATACTCAGGATGCCCTGGAGTCTTACTATCTTTTTGTCTAAAGTTCTTTAAGTCATCTACTGTAAGACCATATCCATATAAATGCAATAGTGAGTATAAAAGCATTGATCCATGACCAGCTGATAATACAAATCTGTCTCTATCAAACCACTTAGGGTTCTTAGGACTATGCTTTAGAACCTTGTCAAAGATCGCATAAGCCATTGGAGCAGCTCCCATTGGTAAACCTGGGTGTCCAGAATTAGCTTTTTGTACAGCTTCAGCTGAAAGTAGTCTTATTGAGTCTACGGTTAACTTGTCAATATTTTTACTCATTATATCTCCTCCGTTTTTAGCCAAATATAGCTTTCCAGTCTTTCATGAATTTCTCTATACCGCTATCTGTTAATGGATGTTTAACCATTTGAGCTATAACATTGAAAGGTACTGTAGCTATATGTGCTCCTGCCTTTGCAGAATCAATTATGTGTGTAGGATTTCTTATGCTTGCAGCAATTATTTCTGTCTTTATATTATGCACATTAAATATAGTTGTTATAGATTCAATTAACTCCATTGGATTTGTAGTTATATCATCTAGTCTTCCTAAGAATGGACTTACATAAGTAGCTCCTGCTCTAGCAGCTAGTAGCGCTTGACCTGGAGTAAATATTAAAGTTACATTTGTCTTTATTCCTTCACTAGATAACACCTTTGTAGCCTTTAATCCTTCTGCAGTCATAGGTATTTTAACTATCATATTTGGATGGATTTTAGCTATTTCTCTACCTTCTTTAACCATACCATCTTTTTCAAGACTTATAACTTCACCACTTATTGGTCCATCAACTATTGAAGTTATTTCTTTTATAACTTCATTAAAGTCTCTACCTTCCTTTGCAATTAAGCTTGGGTTAGTAGTTACACCACAAATAACTCCCATTTCATTAGCTTCTTTAATTTCATCAACATTAGCAGTATCTATAAATAATTTCATGATTTATCCTCCTCATTATTATACAACAAAATTGAATTTTTAACTTTACAAATTTACAAATTTGGCTAAGAAAACGTTATTTTTGGCCATAGTAAGCATTCTTACCATGTTTTCTATAATAATGCTTGTCTAACAAATACTGATCCAAGCTTTCTATTCCTTTATTTAAAGTAACAGTGTGATAAGCCATGTTACAAGTTTCTTCAAGAACTACGGAATTTACAACTGCATCCCTAGGATTTTTACCCCAAGTAAATGGTGCATGGCAGCTTACAAGTATTCCAGGAACAGCCATTACTTCGCCATCTCCTAAAGTTTCGATTATTACCTTACCAGTGTTCTTTTCATAATCGCCTTCTATTTCTTCTTGCGTAAGTTTCCTTGTGCAAGGAATGTTGCCATAGAAATGATCTGCATGAGTTGTTCCAAGAGCTGGCATTTCCATACATGCTTGTGCCCATATAGTAGCCCAAGTTGAATGTGTATGAACTATACCACCCATATCCTTGTATTTTTTATAAAGCTCAATATGTGTAGCTGTATCTGAAGAAGGTCTGTAATCTCCTTCTACTATATTTCCATCAAAATCAACAACCACTAATTTTTCAATGGTCAGTTCTTCATATGGAACTCCACTTGGCTTTATTACTACTAAGTTTTTCTCTCTGTCAATTCCACTTACATTTCCCCATGTAAATTTCACAAGATTATACTTAGGAAGAAGTAGATTGGCCTCTAGTACTTGTTTTTTTAATTCTTCTAACATCTTTACCTCCTTAAGATAAATTAAATTAGATTATCTATAATTTATAAATAGAGGTCATGGTTATAGCTAGGTATCAATAGTGTGTTAAACCATTACAGCTATTTATATTAACATGTTAAGCATTAACGTATTCAAATGTACTCACTTGCAATTTAGAATAATTTAGTTTTCTACAAAAGCTACGCTTCAATTAATTTTTAATGCTGTTATAATAATATTCAATAATCTTTTATCTACACTTTTTGGAAAGCTTCAGCCTCCCATTATTCATACAAATATTATTCATTGTACGTACAAATGAATTTAAAAAATATATGCAAAATATAATTAGCTTAGCCTATTGAGGCTAGCTAACTCTATTTTATTACTTCTAAAAACCTGTAGTTGATGCTCTTACTATAAGCTCTGGCTTATATATATAGGACCCATGGTTAGCTTTTCCTTCAATTGTATCCATCAACATTCTTGCAGCTTTTCTGCCTAAGTCTTCCTTTGGATGTCTAATTGTTGTGAGCTTAACTTCTGTAGCTGTTGCTATATAAGAATCATCATAGCCAACTAGAGCTATATCTTCTGGAACTCTGAGTCCCTCTTCTCTAATTGCTTGAAGTGCTTGTACTGCAATTTGATCATTATAGCAGAGAATTGCTGTTGGTCTATCTTTTCTTCTAAGTAGTCCATTTGTAAACTCCTGCGGAAAATATTCTTTTTCCTTAGTATTATATTTACCTATATTATGATTTGTAATTGATATGTTATTTTCTTTTAAAGCTTTTACATACCCTTGCTCTCTATTAAGCCCTTGAAGGTCATCGCTTTTAAATATACCAGCGATGTTCTTATGTCCGATTTGAAGCAAATACCTTGTTAATATATATGCTCCTTCTTCATCATCCATACCTATAAATGGACCATTAAGCTCTTTATATTTACTATTAATCATTATATAAGGAATATTTCTTTTTTCTAATTCTCTATAATAATCTACATTGATGTTATCTACAGCACTCATAGTTGGTTCAACAATAAGTCCAGAAACTCCATTTTCAATTATTTTTTCCAAACACTCTTTTTCTTTTTGCTTCTCATTATTAGTATTGTAGAGAAGTAAATTGTAACCAGCAGAACTTAGAACCTCTTCTATTCCAGATATTATTGAAGGAAAAATATAGTTTGATATATAAGTGGTTAAAACAGCTATTGTCTTCTGTTCATTTGACTTATTTTTCTCACTGTAGCTACAGAAGGTTCCTTTGCCTTGTTCCCTTTTTATGTAGCCATTGTTTTCTAATTCCATAAAAGCCTGCCTTACCGTATGTCTACTAACAGAAAACTTATCAACGATTTCATTTTCAGTAAGTAACTGATCGCCGTAGGCAATTCTTCCTTCTTCCATTTCTTTCTTAAAAAAGGACGCTATCTGCATGTACTTTGGTACTTTTGTTTCTTCACGCATATAGTCATTATCTCCTCGAATTATTTGTACGTATGTCCTATAAGTCTATTTTATAACATTATTTACTTATGTCAATGCCTAATAAGCTTAAAACTCTAAAAAAAGCTAGATTTATTTTTTTAAAAATGTATTGAAATATAGAATAAAAAGGTTTACAATATACTCATTGGTACGTACAAATTATACTTTACATTATAAAGTTGTACGTTTATACTCAAAATATAACATAACTAAAAGGGAGGATTTAATATGCTTAAAACAAAACCTTATGAATTTTGGTTCGTAACAGGTAGTCAACATTTATATGGAGAGGAAACTCTTAAGGAAGTTGAAGCTCATTCAAGAGAAATAGCTGAAAGCTTAAATGAAAAATTAGGATCACAACATAAAATATTTTTTAAAACAATATTAACTGGTTCAGATTCAATAGCCAAGCTATGCTTAGAAGCAAATGCAACAGAGAACTGTGCTGGTATAATAACTTGGATGCATACTTTTTCACCAGCTAAAATGTGGATATCTGGTTTACAACAATTAAATAAACCACTTCTTCACCTTCATACTCAATACAACCGTGAAATTCCATGGGATACTATGGACATGGACTTCATGAACACTAACCAATCTGCTCATGGAGATAGAGAATATGGCTTCATAGGCGCAAGAATGCAAGTAAAGAGAAAAATTGTTGTTGGACATTGGCAAGATGAAGATGTTATAACTAAGATTGTTAGCTGGTCAAGAGTAGCTGTTGCTTTCATAGAAGGAAGAAATTTAAAGGTTGCTCGTTTCGGCGATAACATGAGAAATGTTGCCGTTACTGAAGGTGACAAGGTTGAAGCTCAAATCAAGTTTGGTTGGGAAGTTCATGCTTATGGAATAGGCGATCTAGTTGAAGAAATGGAAAAAGTAACAGAAGAACAAATCGATGCTTTAATGGCAGAATATGAAGCAGAATATGATTTTGCTGAAGATCTACTTGCTCCTGGTCCAAAGAGAGATGCAGTTAGAGAACAAGCTAAGATTGAAATAGCTCTTGAAGCATTCTTAGTAGAAGGTGGTTTCACTGCTTTCACTGATAACTTCCAAGAACTACACGGAATGAAACAACTTCCTGGTCTTGCAGTTCAACACTTAATGGCTAAAGGCTATGGTTTCGGTGGCGAAGGTGACTGGAAAACAGCTGCTCTAGTTCGTATCATGAAGATAATGGCTGAAAACAAAGGTACTGCTTTCATGGAAGATTACACTTACCACTTAGAACAAGGTAATGAATTAATCCTAGGAGCTCATATGTTAGAAGTTGATCCAACAATTGCAGCTACTAAACCAAGAGTAGAAGTACATCCACTAGGAATCGGTGACAGAGAAGATCCAGCTAGAGTAGTATTTAATGGAGCTGCTGGTGCAGGTCTATGCGCTACTGTACTTGATATGGGTAACCGTTTCAGATTATTAATCAATGAAGTTGAAGCTGTAGAAATAACAAAACCATTACCTAAGCTTCCAGTAGCTAGAGTACTTTGGAAACCACTTTCTTCATTAAAGGAATCTGCTGAAGCATGGATACTTGCTGGTGGCGCTCACCATACAAGCTTCTCACTTGAAGTAACAACTGAACAATTATTAGATTATGCTGAAATGGTTGGAATGGAAACTTTAATCATTGATGCAGATACTAAGATTCGTGATTTCAAGAATCAAATTCTTTGGAATGACATCGCTTGGAAATTAAGATAATATAAATTAACTTCTTTATTACTCACATTAATAATTTGTTAATATATAATGTGGCTGCATCATTTATAATCGATGCAGTCACTATTATAAAAATCAATTTGATCAACATAATCTCTATTTATAAAATCTTGATACAATAAAATCAAATTAAATAGTACATATATTTCAGAGTTTTATTCTTATATTATATATTTTTATGCAATTCATTTGTAAATTAATTTTAGTGTT
Source organism: Clostridium manihotivorum (assembly GCF_004015185.1). Lineage (GTDB taxonomy): Bacteria > Bacillota > Clostridia > Clostridiales > Clostridiaceae > Clostridium_AR > Clostridium_AR manihotivorum. The sequence continues at coordinate 3,922,028 of NZ_CP025746.1, forward strand.
GAAAACCTCTTAAAAAGATTGGCACTACTCTGCCCTTTAAATTTTGTATCCTGATCTACTGTTATGAATACATTTTTAATACTGCTGATCTTTTTATGTATATCATTAACATATTTTCAGAACTCTTGGTTTAAATACCAAGAGATTTTGAAAATAAATATAAACCTATTTAATCTTGTTATTTTTGGTAGTTTTCAATATTAAACTTAGTTTATAATTATATAGGTACCCTTTACAAAAACTTAATTAATAGTTGATGTTGGTTCCCTATAAATAAAGAATTATATTTAACATTACAATATTAAACACAAAAATGGAGTGATGATATTATGGCTAATACAAATGATTTTGGTGACAGTAATTTAAGCAAAGTTTTAAATTATGTTCACTGGTTCTTTCTATTAAACATCTACTTTTTCCTATGCAATATACTTTTTATCGTATCTATATTTACAATGGAACTAAAATTCGAATATATTATAATATTCTTCATCGCTTTAATACCCACTGGCCCATCCATTACTGCACTTTGTTATACAATGGGAAAAATAATCAGAGAGAAATACGTTGACACTACTAGAGATTATTTTAAAGCTTACAAAGAAAATTTCGTTTCTTCAATGAAACTTTGGTTAATATTTTTAGTTTCAATGTTTATACTACTTTTAGATATAAAGCTTTGCTTTTTAAATAGAATCTTTTTATTTTTACTAATTCCTACTGTATTAATTGTTTTATTCATTGTTTTAATGTTTTCTTATTCCTTCCCTTTACTTTCAAGATTCAGTATGAAGATAAAAGATATACTAAAGCTATCAATTTATCTTTCACTAAAGAATCTGATACCTTCAGTAATCAATCTTGCAATATTAGCAGTTGCTTCTTACCTATTCTTAAATGCTAAGGGAATCGTAGGTTTGTTTTTAGGAAGTCTAGCCTGCTACGGAATATTGTTCAATATGAGAAAAATATTTGATTTTGTTGAGAACAAATTCATAAAATAGTAACTTTTTAAATATAAGAAGCTATATTCAAGTATAAATAACTTGAATATAGCTTCTTATTTATATATTCCTAGACCTATTGTTAACCTTAAATTATAAGCTATGCTTAACAGATCTTATTTTTATGCTAATAAATTATAAATTCAATTTAAGTAATTCACGTCTATAGGGAACCAACTTCAACTATTAAGTTTTCATATAGGTTCCCTATATTTATTTCTTCACTTTAAATATGTTTAAATATGTAAATTAATCATTATTTTGCATATGTAAATGATTAATTCCCTACTATATGCGCCGCTAAATCTTGTAGTAATACACAAATTTTGATTTTATTTTAGAAAAATTTAAAATATTATTTCATTATTTTCATTAAAATAGTATAATAATGTAAGAGTAATGGGTTTAATTCAACTTTATTTTTAAATGCACGAAAATCCTTTATCCATGGTATTTTCAAACATCCACAAATTAAGAGTAAAGCCCAAATAATATTAATACTTTTTGAGGAGAATATCATGATACACATAACAGACTTAAAAGAAAGCTTACCTTTATTTAAAGCTTTAAGTTCTGATATAAGAGTACAGATAATAGAACTTTTGGCTGAACATAAACAACTTAATATGAATGAATTAGCAGAAAAGCTCTCTCTTACTAATGGTGCTGTAACAATGCATATCAAAAAATTAGAAGAGTGTGGTTTAATAAAAACAAATACCTTGACCGCAAAGCACGGAATTCAAAAAATTTGCTATCTGCATGAGGATAAATTTGTAATCGATATAGGTACACAAGATGTAGAAAATTCCTATGAATTAGAAATAGGTATAGGTCACTACTCTTCTTATGAGATTTCACCTACTTGCGGGATAGCTACAAAAGAAAGATTGATTGGAGAAGTTGATAACCCTAGTTATTTTGCTGATCCAGAAAGAATAAATGCAGATATTTTATGGTTTACAAAAGGTTTTATTGAATACCGCATACCAAACTACTTAAAACCTGGCCAAGAATTTTCTGAAATTCAAATATCTATGGAAATAAGTTCGGAAGCTCCAGGCAACTGCAACATATGGCCTTCAGATATACATTTTATTCTAAACAATATTAATATAGGCAGCTGGACTAGTCCAGGAGATTATGCTGATAGTAAAGGCATATTAACTCCTTCTTGGTGGTTCCCAAATTGGAATCAATACGGATTATTGAAACTTCTTATAATAAATAAGTTTGGGACTTTTATAGATGGATTAAAGATTTCTGATATAAACATAAATGATATAGATTTAAACTATAAGAGCGATCTAATTCTAAAACTAGCAGTTCCTGAAGAGACAAAACACGTAGGCGGTTTGACTATATTCGGAAAAAACTTTGGTAACTACAATCAAGGTTTAAATGTAAGGGTTGTATACGACATTCCAAATCGCTAATATGATGAAAAATTCACTAAAAGAATCTTTTTTAGTGGATTTTTTTACATATCTGCTTCTTACAAATTATTTAAGAAAATTCTATTACTTGCCATAGTCTCCTTATGTTTTTTATATTTGGCTTATAATAACTAGAAAATTTTACAAAGAAAAATCACTAAAGCAAATTGCTTTAGTGATTTTTTAATATATATTTATTTTTTCAATTCAATAATTGTACAAGCAAAGCTATATTATCCTGTTATTATAGTTTAATGTTTTTATTTAGCCATTTTTCCCCAAATAGCTAAACCTTTTTTATTAATACCAGTAAACACTAATGTAGCCTTATTATTTTCCCAGTCCCAAGCTGGAAGTATCTTACACTCAAATTTACCATCTGCATCAGATGAAATCGTCAAAGTAAGATCATTATCACCTTCTAAAGACCATGTACTATCTTTCTTATCTGTGTTTCCATTAGACTTAAAAGTATATTTTTCAGATGGTATGATGTCGTTATTAGCTTTGTCTAAAACAATCACATCCCAATCACCTGGTACTGCATCTTTTGATATCTTCTGCTCTTTCTCACCAGCATACTTTTCTGGCGAAACCATAGGCCAGCCATCTTTTGACCATTCTATCTTTCTTACATTTAAACTAAACCAATTTATATCTTCTTCAACTCTTATATGGTGATAAATATAATAATTGTCACCCTCTTTAAGTACTGAATTATGTCCAGGAGCAAGCCATCCTTGACCATCTCCAAATTTATAGCCGCCCATTATTTTATTTCCAACCTCAGTTGGAAGTATTTCTGTATTGGTCATATCATTGCCGTTTATATCAACATATGGACCATCGATCTTTTCTGATCTTCCTACTCTTATATTATAATCCTTAGATAAAGAATCATAAGATTCAAATAAGTAATATTTCTTCTCTTTATCGTTATAAATTATATACGGTCCTTCAACTCCTCCACTGACGGACTTACTTCTAGAAGAAATATTTTTACCTTTATCTGCAGGATTAACAGGTTTTCCAGTAGCTTTATCAAGTTTAACTATATATATCCCTGTCCAGAAAGATCCATAACTCATCCAAGGAGTACCATCTTGATCATACACTATATTAGGATCAATGGCGTTCATCTCATCGCCTTCATCTGTTTTCACTACTACCCCCATGTCTTCCCATGGCCCAGTTAAAGATTTACTTCTCTCTAACCCTATATAGGATTTATTTTTACCAAAACTTGATGCAGCATAATACAAGTAATAGTAATCTCCAATTTTTGTTACATCTGGAGCCCATAATCCAGTAGCACCTGTCCATTCATAAGCTCCTGTTGGTACCCCCTCTAAAGCTTGACCTACAAACTCCCAATTTATCATATCTTTAGATTTTCTCACTTGTATTCCAGGAGTTGCAATTCCTCCAACTCTTGCATCAGTAGAAAACACATAATATGTATCCCCATCCTTGAATACTGATGGATCATGGGTTCCCACTGGTCCCCACTTACTTTTATCATTTATTGTATCTGCATCTCTTACTTTTTCTTTTGCTATGCCGCTTGGAAAAGTAATTTCTTTAAGCGCCTTTTCTTTCTTAGAATTGGAAGAACAGCCCACAATACTTACCGAACAAACTAATGCTATTGCAACTGCTATATATTTCTTAATAGTAAAACCCCCTTAATCTTAATTTATACCAAAACCCAATTTTCCTAAATACTTACCATATTCTATAGCTTATAAAGCAATGATTCTGTAAACCTCTCAATATAACGATTAGAAAGGATTTCCCACACAAAAATCTCTTAGTTAGATTTTTTATGATAGTAAAAATAGGATTTAGCACATCAATTTTAATTGTGCACTAAATCCTAACTAAGAGATCAATATTATGAAAAAATCATCGCTAAAAAATCTTTATTCACAGCTAAGTCTTATCGTATTCCATGATAGCTTAGGTAAAACAATATTTAATGAACCATCTTTTACTTCAGGTAAATCAACCTTCCTTGGCTTAACATTTTCTGGGTTTTCGAAAGTATTTTTTGCATTTAGATCTGGTCCATCCAAGACCACATGTTCTATTACTTTCAATACTCCAAAAGATCTAAGTTCTGCTGACAACTCTACATCATCAGTTTGATCACAATTAAGTGCAAATATTGTAACTGTATTATCTTCCTTATTATAAGTTGCAGTTGATTGCACTATTGGAACATCCCCATGAAGATTAGTTTTGAAAGTTGGGGCCTCGATTAAAACATTTAGTACTTCCCCTCTTCCATAAGTTGAAACTTGCTGGAAAGGATAGAAGGTAGTCTGTTTTATAACTGGTCCACCTTTCTTAGTAAATATAGGTGCTATTACATTAACTAACTGTGCAAGGCAAGCTATCTTAACTCTGTCTGCATGTTTTAGTAATGAACACATAAGACCTCCAAATACAAGGGCATCCAATAAAGAATATATATCCTCTAATATCGGGGGAGCAATCTCCCAATCTGTTAGTTTAATCTGTTTTTGATACCAAACATTCCACTCATCAAAAGATAAATACATTGTCTTGTTACTTCTTTTTTTAGCTTTCACATAATCTGCAGTACTTACTATAGTTTTAATGAATTTCTCCATATCCACAAAAGATCCTAAGAAATCTTCTGTATTACCAAAGTTTTCATAATATCTATGACAAGAAATATAATCCACTTGTTCATAAAGATATTCAAGTACAGTCCTATCCCACTCTGGAAAAGTTGGCATATCCGCATTAGAACTGCCACAGGCAACTAGCTCGATTGTAGGATCAACCCATCTCATTATCTTTGCAGCTTCTAAAGCTTTTTTACCATAGTCATCAGCATTTAGATGACCTATTTGCCAAGGTCCATCCATCTCATTTCCTAAACACCAAAGTTTAAAATTATGAGGTTCTTCATGTCCATTTCTTTTTCTAAGTTCACTTAAGTCAGTACCACCGGGATGATTACAGTACTCTACAAAATATCCAGCATCTTGAGGAGTCCCGGTGCCTAAGTTTACAGCAACCATTGGTTCTATTTCAGCTTTCTTAGCCCAATCCACAAATTCATCTATACCAACTTCGTTTGTTTCAGTGGTTCTCCAAGCATAATCTAGTCTTCTTGGTCTATCTTCCTTAGGACCTATTCCATCTCTCCAGTTATAACCAGATACAAAGTTACCGCCTGGATATCTAACCATAGGAACCTTAAGTTCCTTAATCAGTTCCATAACGTCTTGTCTAAAGCCTTGATCATCCGCTAACGGATGATCTGGCTCATATATTCCTGTATAAACTGCTCTACCAAGGTGTTCAATAAAAGATGCAAACATACGTGGATCTACTTCAGAAATCTTATAGTTTCTATCTACAAAGTATTTTACTTGTTTCATAACTATTTCTCCCTTTAGTTTGACTATTTTTAATGTTACTCTTAGCCCTTAACCCCACTGATGGCAACAGATTCTATAATCCACTTTTGGAATATAATGAATACTATTATTATTGGAAGCATTGCAACTACAGAAGCAGCCATTATCAACGGGTAATCTGTTTGTATTGCATAAGTAGCATTAAATGATTGTATAACTGTTTGAATAGTCATTTTTTCTGGTGTACTTATATATATTGCTGGTGCTAAGAAGTCATTCCATATTCCCATGAACCATAATATTATCTGAGCAGACAACGCTGGACCTGTTAGAGGGAATATAATCTTATAGTATATTTTAAAGAAGGAACATCCATCTATTTTTGCCGCATCTATAATGTCATTAGGAATACCTTGAATATACTGTCTTAAGAAGAATATCATCGTTACATTACCGAATAACCCTGGAACTATAAGTGGTAATAATGAGTCTACCCATCCTATCTTTGAGAAGAAAACGAATTGAGGAATCATTACAACTGGGAATGGTATCATCATAGTACCAAGTAAAGCTAAGAATATCTTATTCTTATGTGGGAATGTAAGCTTCGCAAAACTGAACGCAGCTAAGCTTGATGTAAAAGTACCTACTATTGTAACAGTTAATCCAACCTTTAAACTGTTTATAAAACCGCTTAGTAATGGTCCCTTTTCCCATATTTCAGAGTATTTTCCCCAAACGAAAGGCTTAGGTATCCATACAGGTGGCAATTGGAATACTTGAAGTTTCTCCTTTACAGAAGTAGAAACCATCCAAAGCAATGGTACTATCATTACTAATGATCCTGCTAACAATATAAGAAATATAATTATATTAGCTATCTGATTTCTTCTTTTCATTCCTGACATTTGAAATTTTGGTTTCTTTTTTATTGTTTCAGTATTTAGCACTTATATCACCTCTTTCTTGTTAGCTTTCAAAGAATGTATCGTTATTTCTGAATTGAATTAGTGTGATTATAAATATGAATATTGCTAGAAGCCATGCAACTGCACAAGCATATCCCATTTGGTAATTTTTAAAGGCCTTGTCCCATAAATAGTAAACTATTGTAGCTGCACTATAGTTAGGACCACCATTATCAGTCATTATGTTTGGTTCAACGAACATTTGTGAACCACCTATTATTCCTGTTATAACCATATAGAATGTAACTGGCTTTAAAAGTGGAATTGTGATATATCTAAATATGTTAAAAGAAGTTGCTCCATCTAACTGAGCTGCTTCGTAATAGTCTTTTGAAATACTTTGTATACCAGCTAGGTATAAAAGCATGGATCCTCCAAGACCCTTCCATATAGCCATACCCATAATAGCTGGCTTAACAGTAGCTTCATTGAATAACCAGTTTGGTCCTTTTATATGGAACCAACCTTCTAATAATTGATTTAATAGACCGTAGTCTCCGTTATATACCCATCTCCATAGTATTGATACAGCTGCTACAGAAGATATAACTGGTATATAGTAAATGACTCTAAAAGCTTTTATTCCGAATATTTTTCTATTCATCATTAGTGCTAATGCTAATGCTAAAATAAGTCCGATAGGAATACCAATCATCATAAATATTGTATTGTAAAGGGATCTCCAAAAGTTTATATCATGGAACATGTCTTTAAAGTTTTGAAGACCTACAAAATGTATATCACCTATTGAGCTCCAATCCGTGAAGCCAGCATAAAGTGAAAACATCAATGGACCAAATGCAAAAAGGAAAAAGCCAAGAACTGGTGCAAGAACAAATAATAGACCTGCTTTACGCTCTTTAGCGTAATAGTCTGATTTTCTAGCCATGATTTCACCACCTATATTATATTAATTACTGCTTTTATTTATAGTATGTTTTACTTATTTAATACCTATTGCAGAAGAAAATCTCTTTCTCCTGCAATAGCATTAATGGTTAATCTTTATTATTTTTTCTTTTCTTTCTTTTCTCTTTCAATAGCCTTATCTAAAAGTTCTTGCATCTTAGGTTGAACTTCCTTACAGTAATCAGCAGCAGTCTTCTTACCATCAAGAACTGGTTGAATTCCTTCGAAGAACTTGTTGATCCATTCTGCATTGTAAGTGTATTCAGCTGGCATTGATCTACCAGTGTTTTCTATTATATCTAAGAATTGTTGTTTGTTTTCTGGTTGAATATTAGCATTATTTACATATTCATTCTTAGCCATTGACATTAAGTTAGGTACTTGAATTTGCATATCTGAAACCATCTTGTTAGCATCTTTATCTGTTGATAAGAATATAGCTAAGTTAACAGCTTCTTGTGGATGTTTTGTATTAGCACCAACTGCGAAACCAACTGATCCTAACCATGTAGCTGACTTACCAGTAGCTGTGCTTGCTGGATATGGTATTATGTCATATTTGAAAGGTAGATCCTTAAATGCTGCTATATCCCATGGAGCTACAGCGAAGAATCCTAATTGTCCTTTTATCCATCTTTGATAAGTATCAAGTGTTTGTCCTTCTTGAGCTGAAGGAGTTATTTTATATTTTAAAGTCTGATCTGCGAAGAATTGTAATGCTTCTGCAAACTTTGGATCATCAACAGTTACTTTTGTCTTTGATTCGTCTAAGAAGTCTGCTCCATTGCTCCATACAAAGCTTTGAAGTGTCCAGTTAACATTCAAACCAGTTCCCCATTGATCCATCTTTCCATCACCGTTTGTATCTTTAGTAAGCTTCTTACAAACGTCTATCCATTCTTCCCATGTATATGGCTTGTTCTTGTCAGGAAGTGGAATGCCTGCCTTTATGAATAAATCTTTGTTATAACCGAAACCGAAAGGCCCGATATCTTTAGGTAATGCGTATTGATCACCTTGTCCAATCTTTTCACCATCATATTTATATTTTGCAAGTCCTTTTGGCCATATATCAGATAAATCTAATATTTTAGCTTCTTCTGCTTTCTTAAGATAAGGTGTCATATTTAATATATTTCCTGAGTTAACCCAAGCCTTAACATCTCCTGGATTCATATATAATACATCAGGCAATTTCTTTGATGCCATAGAAGCTTGTATCTTTTGTCCGTATTGATCTTGAGTTGTAGAAACAATCTTAACCTTTACATTTGGGTACTTAGCTTCGAATTTCTTAATTACTTGGTCAAAAACCTTAGTTTCTTGTGGTTGTCCATAACACATCCAAGTTAATTCAATTTTACCATCGGCTGTTTTATTGTCCTTATTGCCACAACCTACAAATACTGATGCTGCCATTACTGCTGTAATAACGATTGACATTATTTTTTTTGATCTTTTTAACATACATTCTCCCCCTTGATAGTTTTAAATGTAGACTTTAATGATTAGTAAAAGTTTTTTTGTTTAGGCCTATACTTTCATGAGTTTAAAGCTTTTCTCAACTCATTCTTCATTTGTTTTAATATTATATGAAATAATATTAAGCTGATTGTTAGTTAGGATCTTCAACATAAATCCTTATGTATCAGATATTCAGGAAGTTTTAAGCTTTTATTTTCTCCAAATATAGTGTATAATTTACTAGTAAACATTTTCATTTCTTTTAAAAAAAATATTTACTACTCTATATTGTTTTCTTTCGCCTTCCTTAATTATATTATAACTCATTTAAGAATTAAGTCAATGCTTTATTTAAAATTTACTTAAAATATTTTAGTGTTTGTTAAAATAGTTTTATCAACACCCTATAATACAAGGCATTTGCATCTTTAAATCTCTCATTGTTTTAACTTAATCTAAATCTAACAGCAAAATTTGACAATATCTGCTTTCATGATTCTTAGACATATTCATGTTAAATTTATAAATATCTATTCATAAGATACTAAATTATAGCACCTCATGAGTAGACATTATTTTAAATTTTTCTAAAAGCAAGTTGTCTTTAGATTTTAAATTTCAAAGAGCTCACCGAATATTTGCTAAGTTCTAAAGTAAATTTAGTACTACTAATATCAAAATTCTCTTCTAGTATAGCTATTTTTTCAGGATTATCTAAACTATTAACATCGTCTAACGAAGTTCCTTTTACAGTTTGTATAAATCCCATGGTATTTAACGTTTCAACATCCTTCAGTTCAATATTAATAAACTTTGTACTACCAGATGTATTAACCAATTTAATTATTAGATTTCCTTCATTATCTTTTGATGTAGAGGAAAACACTTCTCCAAATAGACCTTCAACCTCTTCATTATTAAATTTTCTGAGTGAGGATCTTATATAAAAGCTACCTAAATTAGTACTAAACAATTTCTGCACATAATAATTAGGTGTTCCATATACTTTATCTCCATCAAACCAGATCATATCAGGAGCCCATTGAAAATCATCAGTTTTTGCAAAAAGTGGTGCGTATGAAGCCATTGCAACCACATCTGAATTTCTTTCTAATCCAGTTAGAAAAACAGCTTCAGAAAGAGCAGACTTTAATGTATTGCTTCTAGCCGCATATTCCCCTACAAATATCTTTGCTCCATTTCTATTAAAACTGTCATATCTATTTCTATTAGCTATAAACCATTCCGGTGACATATAATAGTGTTCATCCACTATGTCATCCGTACAACTTTCTTTTATCCATTCCCAGGCCTCATCATAGTACTCACCTGAAGCAAAAGGACCAGATGAAGTTATAAGCTGTATCTCAGGATGGGTCGCTTTTAAAACATTTTTAAATCTAGTATATCTTTCAAAATATTCAGATCCCCATTGTTCATTACCTATTGCTAGATATCTTAGATTAAATGGTTCTGGATGTCCTGCTTCTACTCTTTTTCTTCCCCATACACTAAACTCAGGACCATTAGCATATTCTATAAGATCCAAAGCATCTTGAATGTAACTTTCTAGATTGTCTACTGGGATTGTAAGATTTGTTCTTATCTGACAAACCATTCCTACGTTAACCACCGGAACTGGTTCAGCTCCAATATCTTCAGCCAACTGAAAATATTCATAGAAGCCTAAGCCATAAGACTGATGATATCCCCAGAGATTTGTGTTAGTTTTTCTCTCCTCAATCTTCCCAATGGTATCTTTCCATTTGTACATATTACCATAACTATTCCCCTCAACTATACATCCACCTGGAAATCTTAAAAACCTAGGCTTATAGTCAGCCAAGATTTTTACCAAATCTTTTCTAAGACCATTTTTTCTGCCCATCCAGGTTTCTTGTGGAAACAGGGAAACCATATCTAGATCCAATATTCCTTTTCCTTGGATAGAGATTACTAACCTTCCTCTTTTAGTTGTAGCTTTAGCTAAAACTTCATACTCATATTTCTTCCATTCTTTATCATCTAACTTTATCGTTAACTCTTCAGTTATTTTATTTCCTTCTTCATCTTCTAAATATACTGAAACTTCTCCAACAAAATCCGTGGAAGCTGACCATAAAGATAAATCGTATAATGAGTTTTCTTTTAAAGCTATTCCTCTATATCCATTGTTCAATATTTCTATTTTTTGTCCATCTTCTATAAATTCAATCCTTAAGTAGTTTCTATTTTTTTCATTTATAGGTGTACTATTATCTATGCATACCTTTACTTTTGATTCTTCACATAGATTTCTTACCTTCCATCCATGTAACGGATTTCTGTATTCAAAAGAATTATTTTCGATTAGTTCAGCATATAACCCACCATCAGCACTATGATTTATATCTTCATAAAAGGCACCTATGAGTATAGGACTAATTTCGAACAACTCTTCTTTTGCAGCAACCTCCAAGTTGTAGTTAGTGGTTTTTTCATCCAATACTGTAATCTCAAAATCAACAGTTTCTCTAACTTCACCTTTTATAAGTTTTGCTGTAAGAATAGCCTTTTTCATTTCTTCCTCAGGTCTATTGATTTTTCCAGCATCAGATACTAAAGTATGATCACTAGATTGCCAACTTATATCTACACCTAGATAAGTGGTTCTAGGCAATTCTATATCACTTACTATTTCGCTGCAGCTATCTATGGTTAAGGATTGTTTAACAATAGATACAGAGCCTTTATCTGTAATAGTGTTTAACATTAAGTTCTTTACTTGCCAATCACTAAGACTCTTTTCATATATTACAAAATCATCTATATCACCATGTAAGTTAGGATCTACCGGAAACTTTGATTTACCTATGTAGTTTTCCTTGCCATCACTTAGGAACCCAATTCTATTGGATAGACCAGATCTAACAGCAACAGTTTTTCCATTTTCATAGTAAGTTATAGTGTCGTCTTTTACAGTTACAGCAACATGAATCCATTTTTCATCTGGTTCTAGATCACTACCTAAAGTTTCTTCTGAATAATCATCGATGAGTATTCTAGTCTTTCTATTTTTACTCAAAAAGAAATAATTTTTCTCATCTATACCAAAATCGAAAACTCTCTGCCATTCCGGTAACGCTCCATTAAAAGTATGAAATCTCACCCAGCATGCTACAGTGATTTCTTCTATGCCTTTCAGTACATCCTCCGGCAGCTTTACATACCCAAACCCCTTTAGTCTTAAGAAGCTATCACTATCTTCTTCAGCTATAACCTCACCTTCATGGCAGAGTATTGCGTGATTGTTTCTTCCTGAGGCATCTATGATTTTATTTCCATCTTTAATGGTACTAAAATCATAATATGCAACCATTCCATCATATAAGTCGAAAGCCTTACCTTCACAATTGCTATCCATAGCTTCCCCCCAGTTTCTATTTGTTCATATATCCGTAAAAATTTGTACGGACATATACAATAATAATATTACATCTTTATAGATATAAGTCAATAATTCTTAATGAAATATTTTATAAAAATATTTATTTATACGTTTTCATTATAATAATATTTAAAATATACACTATTTTATGTTAATTATATATGCACTAATATAGTATAGATTAAAATAAAAAGGCAAAATTTCAACCAAACAAGTCTAATTCTCTTTAACTTATACGTACTTATACGTACTTTTACCTCCATAATTCTTTAACCTAAAGTTTTACTAAACATAAGAAAAAATATATACTATAAGTATAACAATAATTCAATTACTACAAATAGTTATAACTCTAAGGAGATTAAGATGATAAGAGAAATGAACCACGAAGACATAGATACACTAATAGATATCTGGCTAGAATCTACAGCTGAGGCTCATAGTTTTATACCAAAAAGTTATTGGACAGAAAATTACGTCTTAATAAAAGAACATTATTTACCTACTTCCAAAACCTATGTTTTTGAAGATGTTCACTTGATCAAAGGTTTTATAAGCATACTAAACAACAATTATATAGGGGCATTATTCATAGATACAAAGCACCAAAACAATGGAATAGGCTCTAAACTAATCAGTCATGTTCAAAAGCACTATAACCAATTGAGTTTATCTGTTTACAAAAAGAATGTTAAAGCCACTAACTTTTATAAAAATATGAACTTTTATATCGAAGAAGAAAATTTAGATACCGCAACTAATGAATTCGAATATTTGATGTTTTGGAATTCCTTTAAACAAATATAAAATGAAAGAAGATAATAACAATGCAAATTGAGGATAATTGGTTTACCATAGAGAAAATAGACGATAGTACATTTGCTATAAGTGAGTATGGTCATTGGGAAAAAGTTCACTCTTTTCTTTTATTAGGTCATACATCTGCGGTTCTTATAGATACAGGCTTAGGTATTGATAACATTAAAAGAATAACCGATAGACTTACAAAACTACCTATAAAGGTTTTAACAACTCACGTTCACTGGGACCACATAGGTAACCACCACATGTTCGAAGAAATTTTTGTTCATTCTGCAGATTCCGATTGGCTAGAAAATGGCATCAAAGGAATTTCCATAGATCAGATAAGAAAAGATATAATACGCGATACTACCAAGGATATACCTGGTAATTTTGATGCTAGCAAATATATTCCCTATACAGGAAAACCCAAAGGACTTTTAGAAGACGGAGACATTATAGATTTAGGAAAAAGAACCCTAAAGATCTATCACACGCCAGGGCACTCTCCAGGACATATATGCATTCATGATATGTTAAACGGGTATTTATTTACAGGAGACCTTCTCTATAGTGATGATACACCTATATATGCATTCTACCCAAGCACTGACCCAGCAAAATTAGTCAATTCTCTAGAAAGATTGCTAACAATCCCTAATGTAACAAAGGTATTTGGAAGTCACAATAAGCTATCATTATCTAATGATATACTTAAAGAAGTATCCATAGCTATTACGGAATTGAGATCCAAAAACTTAATAAGATTTGGTACAGGCATCCACCAGTTTAAGGGCTTTAAGATACAATTTTAAGGACACTATTGAATATATACTAAAAAAGCTTACAGAAGCAACCTTCTTCAGCAAGCTTTTTTAGTATCTGCCTTTTAGTATGAATATGAACAAAAATCTGACAGGCGAATAAATTTTCTTTTTATTTATCTACGTTCAAATTGCAACTAGGTTTGGGACTTATTACATATAAACTTACTCCGATTGAAATCTTAATTAGAGCATCAATAATACCTATAATGAAAAAAGTCTCATTATTTAAATATATTCCTACGAATGCATTTGCGACTAACAAGGCAGCCAATAGATACATGAGCTTACCATGAATAAGTGCAAATGGTACAAAATGAGCTCCTACAATTATCAATATCAGAAGCCAAGTTAATCTAACATCGCCTCTTCTACCTACTGTCATACCAACAGCAACAGCCATAACCATTAAGAAAATCAAAGCAAAATTAGATGCTTTTTTCTGAAGTGCTGTAGGCTCTCCTACAGAATACTTCTTTCTAACTTTACTATTAAACATTATTCCAACATTACTTATAAAATAACCAATTACAAATATAGGAACACTAGGACTTTTTGAAGTTCCAAAGAAACTAGCTAAAGCCATTGTTATTCCAGCTCCCAATAGAAATAGCCCACAAACCTTTTGCCTAGGGTAAGGATATTTGATCTCAATGTTAGCACCTTTGTTCAATTCCATAATTATCACATCCATTTCTAAATAATTTCCTCTATTATAACTGAAAAGCAAAGCTTCACAGAAAAATAATATTAATTATAACACAATTGTAATATTATGGATAATAAAAACTTCTTTTTTACTTGCTGCATACACATCTTAACCAATTCTTTTCTTCTACCAAATCTATCTCTATATCATTAAAACCAACTTCAGATAATACTATTTTAAGTTCTTCAGAGCTTAGTATATTCATATTTCCTATTGCTGCAAATTCATTGTTTCTGTCTCTAAAAGCTTCACTATCATACATTTCATTTATAATAGCAAAAGTTCCTCCTGTTTTTAAAACTCTTCTAACTTCACTAAAATTAGCTTTTACATCAGGCCAAAAATATATTGTTTCTACAGCAGTAATTAAATCAAACTTTTCAGCCTCAAATGGGATATTTTCTACCGTGCCTTGGAATATTTCAACTTTATTTTCTTTTATCAAGTTTATGTTGAGATCTATAGACCATTTTACACAATCATCAGAGTAATCCATACCATATACTTTTCCCTTATCTGCTCTTTCAGCAATTCTATTTACTGTTTTACCACCACCACAGCCTATATCAAGCACTAAGAAATCATTCTCAATATTTATCTTTTCAAGCCCCCAACTTGTAAGGTTAAAATGACTTTTGTTCATATCCTCTACAATAATCTTTCCTAGATCACCGGTAGGCTTTCTACATTGATTTAATCTTTTTGCAATTTCACTCATATTTAGCACTCCTTAATCGCTTTTAAAAGCATAGATTTACACAAAGTTAATTTAACTCATATTTTTATAATTATGTAAGTATAATCAACAAAGATGTACTACTTCGACTAGAAAATCATTTTCAAATCAACTTGCACATCTATAATCATATTACAACATATATGATAATAACTTTCAACAAATATGTAACTTCTTCACTTTTATTGTATATTTTAATTTTCCAACTATAATTATCATCAACTTCATCAGAAACATGTTTTCTATAAAACAAAAAAATAAAACCCCTAAAGATAAAATCTTTAGGGGTAAATATCCACTAATTAAGCTAAAGTGATATTTTCAGCTTGAGGTCCCTTAGGTCCTTGAGCTACTTCGTAGTTAACTTTTTGTCCTTCTTCAAGACTCTTGTAACCATCTTTTTGGATTTGTGAGAAATGAGCGAAAACGTCTTTTCCATCTTCTCCTGTTATAAATCCGTATCCTTTTTCTGCGTTAAACCATTTAACTGTACCAGTCATTCTGTGTACCTCCGAAATTTTATTTTTTTCTTAAACTTCTGTAATAATTCACAATAAAATTTCGTTGTCCTCATACATAATAAGCACTAATTGAAATATATTTGTGTTACATTATTTACGTTTCATTTAAGTTACAATATTATAATAACACTATTATATAGATAAATCAACAACTTATTTTTAATAATTATAATAATCTTAAACTTTTTACTATAAATCAACTAATTCATACAGATCAATTAATTAATATTTGCCTTCTATTAGATATAATCCACCGTACAAAACCAGCTTAAATAATTTATCCCGTGATAGATATATCTACTCTGTCACAGGGAACCAGCCTGGAGTATTCATTATACTTTGCCATAAAGCTTCTGGAATATCCAAAGCTTCCTTATCCTTCTTGCTTAGTGTGGTAAGAATTTGTTTTGGTTTATCAGTCTTTATTTTTTCAGACCATTCAGGTTCCATGATCAACTCTCTTCCTAAAGCAATGAACTCTACTCCACTATCTATAGCCTTTAAAGCATCATCTGGAGTGCGAATAGATCCTACTCCAATTAAAGGCACCCTACCCTTTACTGCATCTTTTATCTTTAATATTACCGGATCAGTATTTGAATTATCCCTTATTGATCCCTGCCAGAAGTTATTTAAAGATACATGCAAATAGCTTAATTCTTGCTTAGAGAGTACATCTACAAGTTTTAAGGTGTCGTCTAAGGTTATTCCTGGATTTTCAATTTCTTCCGGAGAAAAACGATAACCAACTATGAAATCACTTTGTCCTTCGGCTTTAATCACTCTCTTTACTTCAGCAATGACCGCTAAAGGAAAATTCATTCTCTTTTCAATAGTTCCACCCCAATTGTCATTTCTCCTATTTGAATGCGGAGAAAAGAACTGTTGAATTAAGTAAGTGTTAGCACCATGTATTTCTACTCCATCAAAGCCTGCCATGATAGCTCTTCTTGTAGCATCTCCAAAAGCTTTAATAGTATAATCTATTTCTATATCTGTCATTTCTCTTGGAGTTACTGCTCCCGGTCTTTCCGGTGCTACTGCACTTGCACTAATTGTTTCATTGTTAGGAATTTCATTTGGCAAAGCCATTCTTCCTGCATGAAAGATTTGTAGTATAGCCAGTGCTCCCTCTGACTTTATGGTCTCAGCTAATCTTTTCAAGCTAGGCATGAAATCATCAGAGTAAGCTGCAAACTCTCCAGGAAATCCCTTTCCAGACTCTGTAACATAAGTTGTAGCCGTAATAACCATTGATACGTTTTTAGCTCTTCTCTTATAATAGGCCAATTCTTCTTCAGTAACATTGCCATTCTTATCACTAGCAAAATTAGTCATAGGCGCCATTACCAACGGACTTTTAACCCTTCTTCCTCCACAAAGTTCTCTTGCCTCAAATAATTTTTCATACTTTGAACTCAATTATAAATCACCCTTTCTTATATAATTTTATATAACTACTTTTATATAGAGTTTCTAACTCACCTATTAATTTATACACTCCCGACAATCCCCATAAGCTAAGATTATTGAACCTTTATAAATTAGTTTTTATAAAGGTTAACTATATAGGTATATATAGATATCCATGTTCTAATTCCACAAAACTGATATTATAATTACTTTTCAAAAACAATATAAATTTACACTTTCTAAACAAAATTATATTTTCACTTTATAAACACTTAACTTATTTATTCTTCAAAGTTGCTACCCTCATAAGAGGTGTTAGTATTTTTAAGATATCTAAACTTGTATTAGTATTACAAACCTTATCTATAATTCCATCTAAAAACTTATTATCCAAACTTCTTATAGCCGCATCTAACTTCTCATTATCCAAGCTCTCTAAATATCTTCTTAATACCAAAGAATGGTTATAAGTCTCATATAACGGTTTAACTAATTCTTCATACTTTCCAATATTGCAGATATCATAAGCTGCATACGCTCCAGTCAATATAGATGCAAACTGCCCAAAACCAAGACCAGGAAGTAATGCACCAAAACAATTACCTACGAAGTAAGTATCGTCAATCTTAGGTCTAACACTAACTCCCATCATATATCTTGTTATTTCAAAAGCTTCGTCAATTCTCAAACTTTGATTAAGAGTTCTTTGTACAACATCGCAAAAACTCTTCCACATATAATCTAAATCTAATTTTATATTATTAGGATAATCTGGATAAGCTATAACTAGATTAGCTTCTTTATCTGAATAAGGTATAATCCATCCATAACCTTTAGGTATTAAATCATAATCAAACCAAACATATGCTGTATTAGTTGAAAAAGCTCCATTAGCAATAGCTCCTTTTATTGTGCAGGTAAGATCACTTTTAAAGTTTCCAAGCCTTGAAGCATATTCGCCATCACCTGTAGCTAAAATAACCTTTTCAAAGTTTTTGCATATATAAGCATAATCTTCTGTAGAGTTAAATAATATTTTTGCACTCAGCTTACTTTCTAATTGTTTTTCATAGGATTTTTCAGTACGTCCCCTTATATTGGAATAACCTATTTCTCCTTCAATGCTGCCTTTTGAGTTTTTCGAAAAGATCGTTAGCTTATCTATCATATCAATAGGTTCTA
The DNA here is from genome assembly GCF_004015185.1 of Clostridium manihotivorum. Lineage (GTDB taxonomy): Bacteria > Bacillota > Clostridia > Clostridiales > Clostridiaceae > Clostridium_AR > Clostridium_AR manihotivorum. The sequence goes on from NZ_CP025746.1 coordinate 3,940,817, forward strand.
GTTTAACCTTCACTTCTTTTTCTATGTACTCAATACAATCTTTTGATGGCCTATTGAGGATACTAAACATAGCCTCTGTGTTAAAAAACTTATACCCAACAGAAGCTTCCTTTTCAAAAACTGTAGGCTTTACACCATACCTTTCTAAGGATAAAGCAGCAGACAATCCAGATAGCCCCGCACCTATTATTGCAACATCCATACAAATCACCTCTTAATATATATGTTTTGCTTGTTGTTAGCTTTTATACTATTTTGCTGTATTAGTAAGCTTGTCTATTTATGCCTGTTATGGTAATATGAATACATTATTTACATATGAGGTGTTCAATGGAATATATCTGTTCTTTTTCATTATTTTTAGCAGGAGTAATCTTCGGAAAACTTATAATAAATCAAAATAAAACTAACTATGATCTTAATCTTATTTCATTAGCTGTATTTTTCTTTGTTTTAGGGCATAGAACTATTGTATTTAACACTGAAAATATAAGCCTTTCAATAGCTTATATCATTCCACCTTTTATTTTAGGCGCCTTAGCTAGAAGAAACTTAAACAAAATATACAAACAAAAAAATTCGCTAAATTGATCTTTTTTAGCGAATTTTTTCACATCTACCTTTCCCAATAAAAAAACATTCCCTAGGTAACTCTTATATTTATAAAAATACTTATTAATGGAGGAATATACAAATGGATACTAAAAAAGGTTTATGGAACTTAAACCAAAAAAAATTAAGAGAAATGTTATCTAAACCCACCGACTTAGCTTCAACCTTAAGATTATGCTTAGAACAGCATTCAATGGTCCATTCATCTCAAATGTCTCATATTAATCACATGACTTTCGAAGACGAGTTGTGGGATGATTTAGATGATATAGTATTTAGAACTGCTACTAATGAAAAAGGACGTACCATCGCCTACGGACTATGGCACTGTTCTAGAATAGAAGATATCACCATGAACATTCTAGTAGCCGAATCATCTCAAGTGATTAACCAAGACAACTTTCTTATGAGAATCAGATCATCCATATGCGACACTGGAAATCAACTTAGCCCTGAGGAAATATTAATTTTCAGCTCATATATAGACATGGAGGAGTTACGAAATTATAGAATAGCCGTAGGAAGAAGAAGTAATGCGATAATAAGTAGCTTAACAGCCAGCGACTTAAAGAGGAAGTTTAATAAAGCATCAATAGATAGAATTTTAGATGAAAAAGCTGTGGCTGACGTACCATCTGCCAATTGGCTCATTGATTTTTGGGCAAGGAAAAATGTTGCAGGCATTCTACTAATGCCTGCAACTAGACATCACATGGTCCACTTAAGTGAGTCTATGAACGCAAAGAGTAGATATAGAAAAACTAGAGATAAATAGCTCTACTTCACCAGAGTTAAAGCTTTAATTAAGACTATTCACAAATAAATCCTAGTTATCCTAAAATTCATAAGGGACATTATATTCAAGATATTTCATAAGTTCTTTTGCCGCAGCTGTTAGAGGGACATTTTTAAGATACGCAATACTCATACTTCTTTTTGGTATTTCCTCTATTAAATTCACTTTATACAAATTACTTTTTTTCAAAGCATCTTCCGCAAAGTTTTCTATAACCGCTGCCACTCCAAAGTCATACTTTGCAAAATGTATTAGCAGATCTATATTAGGAAACTCAAAATCAGGAACTTTATTTATTTTATGTTTTTCAAAGTATTTATCAATATAAATCCTTGTATTGCTGGTTTTCTCAAGTAAAAGCATTGGATAGTCAACAATTTCACTTATATGTTTTTTTGAACCAGAAAGATGTTTGAGTTTCTGTCCCACTATAAAGCAATCCTGAATATCCATTATGTGCTTAAACTGAAGATTATCATCTTCTACAGGCATATTTACTAATCCAAAGTCAATTTCTCCATCTTTTAATAATCTCACTATCTCTGGAGTGTTAGGACAAGTAACTATAACCTTTATGGCAGGATAATACGTCTTAAAAAGCTTTAGGTATGGAACTAGATAATATTTGCACAAGGTATCACTTGCTGCTATTCTTACCTCTCCTACTTCAAGACCTTTAAACTCTGAAATTCTCTTTTCACCAGTAGAAATTAAATTAAAAGCTTTTTCTATATGTTCAAATAAAACGGTTCCTTCCTGAGTAAGTTGAACTCCTTTAGAGGTTCTAAAAAACAATTGGCACCCTAAATCATCTTCCAGTTGCTTTATAGACCTACTTACTGCAGGTTGAGTAACAAATAAATGTTCTGAAGCTTTGGAGATATTACCAAACTTCGCTACATAATAAAATGATCTATACAATTCTAAATTCAAAGCTATAACTTCTCCTTATACCTGATATGCAAGATATGCATTTCACTTATATCAATAACCTTATTATAATTAAGTTGTAAGGAAGATACAACATTTAAATTTGAGGAGGTTATCAATATGAAAACAAAAATAGGTATCAACGGATTTGGAAGGATAGGTCGTCTAGCTTTTAAAGCTGCACTAGATAATCAAGAAGTAGAAGTTCTTGGTATAAACGAACCATTTATGGATTTGCCATATATGATATATCTACTTCGTTACGATTCAGTTCATGGAAGATTTGAAGGAGACTTAAATTATGATGAAAGCACAAATTCCTTGATTGTAAATGATCATAAGATAAAAGTTTTCTGCGAAAAGGATCCTGCTAATATAGATTGGCAATCCTCTGGAGCTGAGTATATTTTAGAATGTACTGGTCAATTTACTGATTACGAAAAAGCTTCAGCACATTTTAGTGGTGGCGCTAAAAAAGTTATTATTTCTGGCCCTTCAAAAGATGCTCCTATGTTTGTTATGGGAGTAAACAATACAAAATACACAAAGGATTTAAACGTAATATCAAATGCTTCCTGTACCACTAACTGTCTAGCACCTCTAGCTAAAATTATAAATGATAATTTTGGAATAGAGGAGGCTTTAATGAGTACAATCCACTCAACTACAGCAACTCAGAAAACAGTAGATGGTCCTTCTAAAAAGGATTGGAGAGGGGGTAGAGCTTCTGCTGTAAATATAATACCTTCCTCTACAGGAGCTGCAAAAGCAGTAGGTAAAGTAATACCAGAGCTTAACGGAAAAATCACTGGTATGTCCTTTAGAGTTCCAACCATAGATTCTTCTGTAATAGATCTTACAGTTAAGCTTAAGACACCAACTAGTTATGATGATATAAAGAAAGTAATTAAAGAGGCTTCGGAGAAAGATTATAAAGGAATCGTTGGTTATACCGAAGATGCGGTGGTTTCTACTGATTTCATCCATGATAAGAGAACTTGTATATTTGATGCCAGCGCAGGCATTCAATTAAATCCTACCTTTGTAAAGTTAGTTGCATGGTATGACAACGAATGGGGTTATTCAAATAAGCTTGTTGATTTAGCTGTTTATACCTCCAAGATCGATAGACAATAACCTCTCATACTGCTAAGTAATTATTATAGATAGACTTTAATGAGAAATTTCTTAACAACTAAATTAAAGGCTATGTATAACAATATTATTAAAATTAAGTGGTTACGAAGAAGATACTATATACGCAAGCTCATTAAAGCATCGGATGACTGACCACTTAATTTCAACAAGTACTTTACACAGCCAAAATAAAAATCATGTGTAATTAAATATACATGATTTTTATTTTATATATTATAAAGTTTATTTACATAAAATATAGTCAACATATGCTTGTCTAATCTTTTTCCCTTCATACATTCTTTCCAATATTCTACTCTCCTTAAATAAAATATTTAATCCCTCAAAATATTTTTCTCCCTCTTCTAAGTCTAAATAGCTATGTATTACTTTAGCCCCTCTTTCCATCTGCAAGTACTCACCTTTATTTAACTCTTTACCTTCCCCATAACCTTCATCATATATAGAAAGAAAATTCACTAGACATAGCCCTTCTGGTTTTAAAACTCGCTTTATTTCTTCCATAGCTACTCCTATGTCAGATTTCTTCATATGAAATATCGTATTATATGAATAAACAAAACTCATAGATTCATCTTCAAAATCCAGTTTTCTTATATCTCCTTTGATAATATTTAGCTTTAGATTATGCTTATCTTCAAATTTTTTAGCCTTTCAAGCTGAACGTTATCAATCTCAATACCTTGTGTTTTATATCCTTCCTTTGCAAAAACTGCTAATGGCGGACAGTCTCCTCCTGCTCCGCAATCAAGTATATTCTTTTCCAATGTACTCTCATTACAATACTGTAAAAATCTATAAAGTTGGGGTTGTTTAAACATTATATCCATTTTAAAATCTCCTTATAATATATATTTTGTAGTCACATATGCTTGGCAACAATTCAACTTAAATTATACCATATATACAATAAGATGTAATTTTCATGCAGTATATGTTTAATAACCGAATATTCTATGGGTAAAAGGAAATTATAAGTTTGAAAATACTTATTTGGAGGTACAACTATGAATTTATCTTCACGTGAACTTCACGACTTAAATGATTTAACTCTTAGCTGTGTTAATACAATAACCTGTATGTCAATTTTTCTAAAACAAGTTGGAGATCCAGAGCTTAAACAGCTTATTCATTCACATATGCCAGCACACATTAAAGACTATAATACTAAAGTTGACTTACTAAAAGCAAAAGGAGAAAAGACTATACTAGAGGTTCCAGAGATATCACATATCTTACAGTCATCCTCTGATACCACTGCACCTATACAGCCTGTTACACCAAGAACTACCTTAAATCAGTTTAATGACCGCGAGATTGCTACATCATATCTTCTAACCTTAAAAAGAGCTGGTAGAGAGTACGCATGGTCTGCCATGGAAGCAACTAACCCTACCATAAGAATATTCCTTGAGGATGCTTTCAGAATGTGTTCAAGACATGCTTATGATATATGGCAATGGATGTATAAGAAAGGCTATTACGCTACGAAGGAGGCACCTGAAAATATTGAACTAACAATAAGTTCATCTTACAATGAAGTAAAAGAAGAGAATTTATCTCTTTTATGACCTTGATATTAAAGCACTTAGATTTACTTTTTAAGGCACACCATAAAAAAGCTCACTGAAGCTTCTTCAGTGAACTTTTCTACTCATCTTCCTTTCAGATTAGTGTGCAATAAAAAGTCATGCTTTTAATACCCTATTTAATTTACAGGAACGGTGATTTGCTTCTACTATAGTTTTATCTTAATATCTAGTTGTATTAACTGTCCAAATCCTCTGCCCTCTTCTTCCAATAAGTCTGAACATTTCCTACTATATCTTTAAAGTGATCTTCCGGATTCTTTTCACCCCAAGCTTCAAATCTACTAAAAGTACATCCACCAGCAGAAACAGATGGTTTATCAGCTTTATCAAATGGTCCAGAAACACCAGCCATCCACCCTTTGTCACTCCAGCTTTCACTGTTTTCACATTTGAACCTAAATAGATAATACTCCTCTTCTCCAGTATCAAAGATCTCCATAAGTTCTATTTTATCTGGTACTCTCCCCAGCTCTGTAGGATATACCAGCCAATTGACCATATCTGCCTCAGCAAAATACTCCTGTTTTTTATACTCTTCTGGATACAAAGCTTCTCTACCTAAACTTTGAAGATTACCATAGAAGAAGTTTCTTACTTCATTACTAGAAGCTATCTGTAAAGCATACTCTTCTTCAACTTCTTCTCCTAGTCTTATAAGACTTATATAAGCAAACATCTTCAGCTTTGCATCTTTACATCTCATAAGTTCTTTAAGCGCAAAAATCACCTTCTCATCTTTTATGTAGCCAGCTAAATCAAAATGAATTCCAGCATTTGAACGCAAGTTATAGTATTCTTCATCTTCCCATAACCTTACTTCACTCTCAATTTTATACTCAAGTATTTTATCTGTGTAAGTTCTAATATCTTCAATAATGGCATTCTTATAGTCAGCTATATAACTTTCATCTATCTTTCCATCATTGAAGAAACCTAATAAAACCAAATATATTTCTGGAGTTATATTTTTATTATCTGTATACTTTAATAAATTTGGAAATAAAATTCCTACACATCTAGGATTATCGTATAAGCTACCTGTTGGCAAACTGGAAAGTTTATCATAATCCTTGTCTAATATTTTTATATATGCCTTTAAGGCCTCTTCATTATCATATCTAGCAAAAAAATCCATAGTAGCCAATTTAGCAGTTGGCTCTAGGCTGTCGTAAACTTGTAAAAGCTTAGATATATATCCAAAATGCGGTTTTTTAAAGCATATGTTAAGCAGTTCTGAAGCTACTGTCTGCCACTGATACTTTGCTGGTCTATATTCCTTAGTTGCAGCCATTATAACTTTGATTCCCTCATTCAATGAAAGATTAATCTTTGACAAAACTTCAAGAGCTTCATCTCTTTCATCATCAAAATCACTTGCTACTTTACTCAAAAGCAAGTCTACTTCATTTTTTTTACTAAAAAAGTCCCAAATTTTCATATTCTTCTCCTCTACTCTAAAATATGTGATATACCAAGGAAAACCTAATATTTTACAGACAACTACAATAATACTACTACCCTTGATTCTAAAAATTAATTTTAAAATTATGCAATATTAAAGTAACGTATTTAAACTTATCTAAAAACAGCTTAAAATTATTGGCTCTGTTAAAGTACCGTGTTGAAATTAAACATAGACAAATTATTAAATCTTCTACTAATATGTATATACTAAACTATAAATCTGATCTTACACTATAAATATTATACCAACAGATGGCTATTTGGCAAATAACATCCAAATAGTGTTATAATACCTATATTAAAGTAAATATATTACATTAAATTAGGAGTTTAATTATGGATTCTAAAACTATTAATAATCTAATGGATAATTTTTCCTCAAGAAATATACAATCAGAATTTTTTCAATCTTTAGATGAAGTAAAGGATTATATACTAAATTCTATACCTCACAATTGTACTGTTGGTATAGGTCATTCAGGTACGCTTCAAGCTATGGATATAACCAATGCATTAGTATCTAGAGGTAATATTGTTGGTTCTTTCCAAAGTTAGTTGAAAACTTTGTCATATTGTGTCATAATTATTTTTACTAACAAATGATAACGAGGCGAATATAGATGGATGAACTTATTAAACTACTTGACTCTAATTTACAATATATTAAGCATGAATTAGTTAATGATACTATATATATTGAGGTATCATCTAATCGAAAAAGTGTAAGTTGCCCCTACTGTGGAGAAAAATCTGATAAAGCTCATTCATGGTATAAAAAAAGCTTTCAAGACCTGCCTATGCAAGATAAGAAAGTAGTTATTATCTTAAATAATAGAAAGATGTTTTGTAATAACCAAAGCTGTTCTACAAAGACTTTTGCAGAAACTTTTGAATTTTTAGCTCCTAATGCTAAGAAAAGTTCTAGATTAGAAAATGAGATAATTAATATATCTGTTAATGTAAGCTCATTAGCAGCGGAAAGAATTATAAGAAATAGGATTGCAAATATAGGTAAAAGTACCATTTGCAATCTCTTAAAAAAAAGAAACTCATATAATAGATAAGAGCTCTGTAACTAAAGTTTGTATAGATGATTTTGCAATGAAAAAACGTAGCACTTATGGAACAGTTATGATTGATATTGAAACAAAACATATTGTAGACATATTAGATTCTAGAGAATTAGATAATGTTGTTGAATGGTTAAAAACATATCCTAACTTGGAAGTGATTTCACGAGATGGGGCCCAGACATATGCAACTGCTATAAAGAAAGCTCATCCAAAATCAATTCAAATCAGTGATAGATTTCATATATTGAAGAATTTAACAGACTACTGCAAAAAATATCTAACTAAGATACTGAGTTTTAATGTAAAGTTGGAAAAACAAACAAGCAGAAATCTTAAGCAGGAAACAGCTTACGGTAATACGAGAAAGCTTAATAGAATAAATCAAGCAAATATTCTATATGATAAGGGTAAATCTCCTAAAGAAATAGGATTAGAATTAAAGATGGACATACGTACTGTTAAGAAATATCTTTCTCTGGATAAGTCTGAGTTAATTCTTAAGGAAAATGATTCTCCAAATTTAAATCATAAAGAAAATGTTACTAAGAAAGAGAAAAACTTAAATCAAGTTCGTAACTTGCATAAGCAAGGTTACGGAATAAGAGAAATTTCAAGAGAAACAGGAATATCAAGACAAACCGTTAGAAGATACCTTGATAGTAATGCTTGCGCAGTTCACGGCACATTTGGAATTTCTAAAAAATCTCCTTTGTCACCATTTCATAGCATAATTGATGATTTACTTACAAAAGGATATACATTTAGAATAATTGAAGAACATTTACGTTTAAACGGTTATACAGGCTCCGCTTCAGCAATAAGAATGTATTCTACAAGAAAAAGAAGACTAATAAAGCAAGTTATAGATTCTAATTATCTGAAGTATGAATTGATTGATCGTAAATATCTTATAAAATTACTATATAAGCCACTAGATAAAGTCAAGGCTATTTCAATTGAACAATTAGAAGTGATATGTAAAAAATATCCTATTTTGTCTAAAATATATTTATTGGTAGATTCATTCAAGAAGATTTTATTTAGCAAGAAACCAACCGCTTTAGACACTTGGCTTGAAGATGCTAAGAAGTTAAATATATCTGAAATCAACAGTTTTATTAAAGGATTAACTAAAGATATAGCTGCAGTCAAAAATGCTATCATGTATAAATATAGTAATGGATTAGCAGAAGGCAGTGTAAATAAGATAAAGGTAATAAAGAGAATAATGTATGGAAGGTGTACTTTTGAGACCCTACGTAAAAAGGTTCTTTCCTACGAAAGACTTCGTACTTTCAACTAACTTTGGAAAGAACCATATTGTTCTTGACAAAGAACTTGCCTCTACTAAAGAAGCATGTAATGATATAAAGAGGAAAGCACTTCTTACGGATTTCTATATAAGCGGCTCCAATGCCATATCAGAAGATGGAAAAATCGTTAATGTAGACCATAGTGGGAACAGAGTAGCTGCACTAACCTTTGGTCCTGAGAAAGTTTTTATTGTTGTTAGCACAAATAAAATTACAGAAAATCTAGATGAAGCAATTAAGAGAGTAAAAAATACAGCTTGTCCTCTTAATGCCAAAAGAGCTGGTTTTAATCCTCCTTGCGTTACCTTAAATAAGTGCGTTGATTGTTTGTCTAAGAAAAGAGTTTGCAATACCCTTTCAATAATTGAAGGACAAAGTAAACCTAATAGGATTACACTACTAATAGTAGATGGTAATTTTGGTTTTTAAATATTTTTATTATTTTGAGGAGTTTATATGAAGATATTATTAAGAGATCCAAATTCAAAGGATGCTATAGAATTAACAGAGGAGCTATCTGTAGTTTTGAAGTCCATAACTGGAGCCAGTGGGAAAAGTTCATTTAATCCAAGTGATGTAATGGTACCTAGAGCTTTATTTGCTATAGCTTATGATAACGATGATAACCCTATTGGATGCGGAGCAATAAGACCTATAACTGATACCATAGCTGAAGTAAAAAGAATGTATTCCCGCCCAAATAGTAAAGGAGTAGGAACAGCTATCTTAAAATATTTAGAGGCTGAAGCTACTAGCTTAGGCTATAAAAAGCTATATGTTGAAACAAGGGTTATAAATAAAAATGCTGTTGACTTTTATATAAGAAAAGGCTACATTACAATACCTACTTACGGAAAATATATAAACAACAAAGATGCTATATGCTTTGAAAAATTCATCCTATAGCTAGTTTTCTTGGAGGTTAAATTTGAGCCTTATATCCACCACTTCTAGGCAAATCCACCTCAAAATCGCAAGAAGCAACAGCCTTATATCCGACTCCCCATAATCCTTCTAGTAATTGAGAAACACTTAATATGTATTTTTTTTGTGCCGCATTTTCATTGGGCTCTATCTCCAAATAATATTTATAATATAAGAACCCATCTTCCACACCAAGTCGTTCTAGTTCATCATATTCTTTATTATATCTTATATCTATTTCTAGATTAGTTGAGTATACTCCTTTTCTTCTAACTTGGCCTGAGACAACACTCAATATAACATTTATTATATCTTGTATACTTTTATCAGTATCAACATAAATCTTGCAATATAGATTATCATATATGTTCATTTTACTTTTCTCCCTACGGTAACTTAATATACTAAGAGGCATAAGCGAATCCCTGATTTATAATAACAATAATTAATGTATTTATAGTTGCTATTTAAAAAGTGGAACTAATGGATTTCATAATAAATTTGCCATAAAACATTTCTCCATACATTTTACTATTTGTATAGATTAAAAAAGAGGTACTCAGAATTCAGATAGACAGTAACAAAATAACATAATTATTTTCTAGTTACTGTCTATAAAAACTATATTTCCTTGTTTTGTATTCTTCTAGCTAAATCTTTCACCTTATCTTCAATAGCTTTAGCTGTTTTTATAAATTCTTCGTCATTCTTACCAGATGGATCATCCAATCCCCAATCTTCTTCATGTTTTGAAGGTAAAAATGGACATACTACGTTGCATCCCATCTTAATAACTATATCTACTTCAGGAATATCTGTAAGAAGCTTAGACTTTTGACTTTCATTCATATCTATATTGTACAAATCCTTTATTATCCTCACAGCGTCTTGGTTAATTTGAGGCCTTAATTCAGTGCCTGCTGAATATGACTCAAAACTATCTGATGCAAAAAGCTTTCCTAAGGCTTCAGCCATTTGAGATCTACAAGAATTATGAACACATATAAAAGCTACCTTTGGTTTCATTAATTTACCTCCATTTAAAAGTTCTTTAATTATAGGGAACCTTTACGAAAACTTAATTTATACATGTTTGACACTCCTGGCTTCTGGAGATTATCGGGCATTCATAAATTAATAGTTAAGTTAGGAAATCTACATAGATTTTATAATACTTTATGGAATTATTTATTGCAATAACAATTTCTATTAAAGCCTTGCTGCTAAATAAGCATATGTAAATAATACAATTAAAGCTATGCACAAAGGAAGATTAAATAAGCTTTTTGCGCATAGCTTTCATATTTATAGCAGACTTTTCTTATAATTTCTATATTCCATCATTAAACTTTAAGTCATTAGCAACCTTATTTCCAACTGCCACAATCCCTCCAATTACAATAAGGAACATCTTTTCTGGTATCTTGAATACAAATATTGATAATATACAAATTATAAGTACTAGAATCATACTAATTATCCTCCAAATAAAGCTCTTTACTTTACATTGACCAGGTATAATTTTACTTAGCTTTTTTGAAATCATATATTTTTTATTTAATATAACATATATAATCCAACTTACTATTCCTGATAAAATAGCTATTAATATTGAACCAGATGCAGTACCCATCAATTATCTCCTTCTAACTATAGATATACAACTTCGTAATATAATTTATATTTTCAAATCTTCCTTTCTAAACCCAGAGGAGTTTTGACAATATATTTCGGGTAGAAGTGGTATATGTTTATATACTTTAACGTTTCTCAAAAAAAGTGCTGTCAGTTCCCGATTCATCTACAAGGTAGTATCTTGGATCGCTAAACCCAAAGTCCTTAAAATACTCTGGTGCTTCCTTCTTATAAGAGCCTCCATTTCCTTGATCATCTATAGAGTAATTAACCAAGTATAATTTTTCTCCGTCATAAATTAAATCTTCAATAGCTTGTAGCTGTTCACCTATGAATTCCACATACCTTACTTTACACTGCTTTTTGCTTTTATACATTTCTAAAAATTGTTTTAATTTATCTTGGTTTAAAGCTTTATCCTCATCCTTAATAAAAACTAAATCATTATTTCTCTTAGCATCTTGTATGGTATATGGTGCTTTAATATCAGATAAGGTTGCTGGAGCACCAGATGAATCTTTAACTACAGGCTTAGTAATATTATTACTTAAGTTTTCTACATTCACAAACTCTTTTAATCCATACTTAGCTATATCACTATCTTTTATCTCATTCTCTCTTGATATAGAGTAATTACTTATAACTCCGTCTAAAGGATGCAATACCTCCCTTAAAGCATTATCCTTCAAATCATAATAGTATAAGGTTGTGGTATTATATAGAATATTATTACCATCAGCCTTACTTTCTTTATTTGTAGCTAAAAAGTAAACACCCTTGCCATCACTAGAGTATTTAGCGCCATCTACTAATTTGTAATCCTGATATTTAACAGATAATTGTTCTTCATTGTTCTCCTTAATATCCAGAACTCTAATAGATGTTGTTCTATATTCTGTATTTATGACAGATAGTAGAACCTTATTTAAATCATCGCTTAACCCAACAAAAGTTATTATTTTATCGCTGTGATAGCTATAGACAACCTTAGACGTTTTTTCATCAATGATTTTTATAGTATATCCAGCATTTCCATTATCGGATTTTAAGGCATCTTTCTGCTGTTTCAAAGAACACTTTGCTTCTACAATCTTACCTTTATTAACATCAAAACATTGTAATGAATCATCGTCATCATCATAATCAAAAGTTTTACAAGTCTTATCTTCAATGCTATAGACCACTAACCCCGAATTGCTCTTTCCATTCTTCGTAGCCTTCATATATATATTATTGTTTACTGCTTCTATATAATCAATTGAGTTTAACTGAATACTTAAATTTGCTTCTTCTTCCCTTTTTGTTGCCAAATCCAGTATTTTCAACTTGCATAATCCATCGCCATCTCTATATGTATAATATAATTTTGAATTATATAATACTGATGTATTACTACTAGTCTTATCCATATCCTTCAATGCATATTGTTTCTTTAAATTGTTATTTGTATAAAGATAATTCACCTTGTTCTTAGTAGAAATTGTAGTAAGCGCAAGATTATCTATATTGCTTACATTTTTGCTTTCATCATTGGAATTTGTGTCTGAGTCATCACTTTTTTTAGCTTCTTCTCCTTGCTTATTTGAAACTACTGTATTTGTATCCCCCAGATCTTTTGCAGGTTTCTTTTGTAAAACCATATATACTCCTGCAACCAATACTACAATTAATACCATAAATAATAAAACTTTTCTTTTTTTCGACATTCCCTTACCCCCACGGTCTTTTATTGCAATTAATACATATTATACCACGGAGCAAGTATACATTATATTACAAATTAACTACATATTTTCATTCCTTTGCTTTTACTATTGCTTTGTATATTAGTTGATTCATACTACCCAAAATAATATTTCCAAGAAAAAATATTAAAATGAATGGTATAACCTTAAGATTCAGATGATTTAGACCAACCTCACTCCATACTATAAACCAGAAAAGATATATTATAATGCCGACTACTTTTAGTATAGTTTTTTTCTTCTCAATACTCACAAACTCATCTCCTTATGACCGCTGTGCCATAGATGTACAACTTCAACTTTTCTTCTATGTATATTTATTTATATATTCAAATTTACGTTATATCACGCATCCCTAATACTTAACAGCGACCAACTTACTTCCATATATATACATACAAAAAATTATACTCTCTTATTAATATAGAAAACAATGCTTTTTATAATTATTTACAAATTTTAGATTCAATCATCCGAATATTTAAAAAATCTTAATTTACCTAGTTAAACTAGATTAGACCAGTTACTAAATAATACCTGTATATTAATGTACTAATTAGAAATATAAATTATTTATTACACATTTTATATATTAATTGTGATTATGTTATAATACTTATATTATTATTAAGCATTTAGCACAAATAAAGGAGTTCTATTATGAAAAAGAAAATATTGCAATCAGTAATCAGCATAATACTTTGTTTTAGTTTCACTAGTTGTACATTGGGACAGACTAATAAAGAAAAATCAAATTTAAGCTTAACACAAAAACAGAAATTAGATGATTTTGAATATATGTACAACATACTTAAAGATAACTATCCATATTTTGAAGTTGATAAAAGATTACATAATATTGATTGGTTAAGTAAGAAGGATCAATATGTAGAAATGCTAAAAGCCACAAAAAGCGATTCTGATTTTTGCTCAACTTTGCAAGATATACTGAAGGAGCTAAATAATGGGCATACTCATATTTTTTCTAGAGACCTCTATAATGAAACCAAGAAAATTTTTGAAGAAGAACCAAAACACTTCAGTTCATGGCTTAAGGAACTGAATAAACCTGTAGCTGTAAAAAGATATGCTTCTTTGAATAAAAGTAGTGATAGTAAGAATTCCACTAACAGTAATTCAACGAACTTTATTACTCCTAACAATGTTTACATTAAGAAATTTGAAGATAAAAAAGTTGCTTACCTTAGTATAAAATCTTTTTTGGGTTTTAATACTGAACCAGATATGAAACTAATAAAACCTTTTCTTAAAGAAATCAGTAGCTACAAAGCATTGATAATAGATATAAGGGGCAATGGTGGCGGAGACAGTCGTTACTGGTCAGATAATATTGTTCCAATGCTTATAGACAAACCTCTAACTTATAATAGCTATATTTTACTTAGAGGTGGAACTTTTATTGAACCATTTTTAAAATGTGAAGATGATTTAGACTATAATAAGTGTTATCAAATCAGTAAATTGAAAGGTGAAGGTTTAAAAAATACGCCTCCAGAAACCTACGATAAATTTAAATACTATATCAAATCTTCTTATACCATCTCACCTAAAGATTATGTTGGTTTTAAAGGGAAAATTTATTTATTAACAGATAAAAATGTTTTTTCATCTTCAGAAGCATTAGCAGTTTTTTGTAAAAGTACAGGCTTTGCAACAATTGTTGGAGAAGCTACTGGTGGAGATGGAGTTGGTGGTGATCCTGTAGTTTGTACGCTACCAAATAGTGGCTATGTTTTCGGCTTTACTAGGGAAATGGGATTAAATCCAGATGGTTCTTCTAACTTCGAAAAGAAAACTGAACCTGATATCAAAGTCCCTACTGATAATTCAAAATATATTGATGTAGATAAAGATGAAACTATAAAGACGGTATTAAAGCTTTTGCAATAAGCTTATATAATTATATAAATATATAGTAATTATGTAGCTTTCGGATTAAAGTGATGCATCTTTATCCATAACGTAGTTTGCATTTATTTACAGCAGTACAACTATTGCTCCTATTAACTAGAAAAAGCTCAGAATCATGCTAATATATCATGATTCTGAGCTTTTTTAAAATTCTAACTCCATAATCTCATTATTAATATCAAAACCTTGCCTATTATAAAAATCCACTGCTCTCTTACTTGGCCATAGAAACAGCAGTTCAATTTTATTGTCAACACTCCACTGCTTAACCTTAGCTAGTAACTCACTGCCTATGCCTTTTCCCCTATATTGTTCCTTAGTATGAACATTGGTTACATAACCTATCTCTGCAAAAAACTTTTGAGGCTTAGGAACCTTACGTATTCTTCTTACATAAATGTTAGCTACTATCTCTTTATCTTCTTCTGCAATCCAATAGACCCATTCGTTATTTACCAATCCATTAGTTAGGAAAATAGAACATTCATTAATAAATTCTTCCTTATTGATACCAAACAAATCACACTCTTCCTCTTCGTGCAGCCATCTTAATTCTGCAAGACTAGAAATATCCTTTTTATCAGCTAATCTAAATACCATATAATAACCTCTCTCATATATAAATCTAACTACATTTATTTTATACATTAATATATAATCTAAATTAATATTTACAGAGTTTCTGGCTTAGCTATTAATTTTTACCTCATCCAATTCCCCAAGAACCTCAATATTCAAATAAGTACAAATAAGTTTCGATATCGGAACTATTTATAGGGAACCTTTACGAAAACTTAATTTATACTTGTTATAAAATCGCGGCTTCTGGCGATTTTGTGGTATGTATAAATTAATAGTTGAAGTTGGTTCCCTATACTTATAGATGTACCATTTCGTAACAAAATTTATATTTGTATATTCTCCTCACAGAAACCAGAAAAGTCTTAAAAATAAATTTATGATTGAAGTAGTACATCTTTAGATTCCACTTCAACTACAGCTTTACTCTCACTACCGCTAACTGTCTTTGATTTAAAATACTTTTCCTCATCTAATGCTGCAAAGGCAAGTATTATAAATACCCAACTTATAATAAAGGAGTATCTATCCTGTGATTCAGTGATTAAATATAGCAGACCATAGCCACAGTATATTATATAAAACAGATTTATTATTGAATTTTCTAAATACTGCTTTTTATTAAATAATCCTTTGTAGGTTAGTAGCATAATACCTAAGTAGAATATCTGGCTGTAAAAGTGAGCTGAATATCGAAGATCAATAGTTATATCACTAGCTTTCAGCTTAGAATGTGCCCAGTAAATAGCACCAAAGTCCCCTTCCGCCCATTGCATTGTATACTTTACAAAAAAGAATTTTCCAAGTTCATCTAAAGGAGTCCTGGTTAACCTATCAATCACAAGATTCTTTGCTGCTTCTGAAGTTTTGTCGTAATCATTATTATATTTATCACCTATATTGGAATCATCATAATTAAACCTTCCATAAGTCTTTATATTTGACCCTTTTAATATAGATGTCCATTTAGGCTCGCTGCCTCCCCAAAGCTGTTGCTCTGTAATTCCTTTAAAAATAAGAACATTACTTACTATTACCAAAGGAACTAAGAAGCCTGCTAATATATAAGAAGAAGCTAATATTTTTTTCTTTAGCTTTTCTCTGCTGTAAAATATTAAATACATTATATAGGCAACTATCATCACTGAGCCTACCATTCTGAATAGATTGCCAATAGTTAAACTTAAGGCAGAAAATAGTAAGAACCATGAAGGTTTTTTATTTTTTACAACTAAAATAAAAATATAAGCACTAAGCATATAAAATGGTATTGCCATATTCTCTGAGCAATACACCGCGCTATAAATTAGAATTGGTGGATATATGGCCGCTATATAACTTGTCCAAATAGCCTTCAACCTTGAATTAAAAACTTCTTTAGAAATCAAATAGCAGATAAAAATTGTGCTTGTGGAACATATTACATTTACAAACTTTAATGTAAGCAAAGGATAAGTGAAGAATTTTCTAATAAAAGCGAAGTATAAAATGGTCATAGTCAAGTGTGGAAATCTTGCATAGTAACTATGTCCCTTGAACATAGCATATTGCCCCTTTAAAAAGTATTCACTTCTCATATACATTCCACCAAAATCTGATACCGGTATACTATTTATAGATATTATCCATGCCAGTCTTAAGATGAAACCAAAAAGCACCATTGCTATAATTAAAGTTCTAGTTTTAACACCTCTTTTTATGCAGTAATTCAAAACCAATCCGCCGATAATAAAAAATGCTGCAAATAAAAAGTCCTTATAACTCATAACTTTTGAATACTGTTGAACTAAATATAAAACAGATAGTATTATAAGCGCTATTAAGAATCTGAGGCTTGTATTCATTAATTTTGATAAAAAATTCGCTCTACCCGTCATGTTTTTTCCTCCTGCCTACTCTCATTGGAATATTTAATAGTTATAGCTATTTTTATTCCATTTGATATAATACTCCAAAAACAGGCATAATTCAAATTTTCTTTTAAAACATGATTAAAGATTTTATTGCTTTTATTTAACTATCTTTATATGCTCTCTATATGTTTCTCTATATGATACCTATATTTTAAAATTACACATTAAGAATCCTGAATATTTTTTAAATTAAATGAGATTATCTTTATCATTAATTAACTTGCAAAAATATGATAATTTAAACATAAAACTATTATGCTTAGAGTTATAATATAGTTTATATGGAATGAACCTAATAATAATTTATTAGTATGAGAATTTTATGAAAGGATAGATTTTTTATGAAGGATTTTTTCTTATCAACTAATAGAATTGGTTTTTCCTTATGGAATGAAGATGATTACGATGAAGCAATGGAACTTTGGGCAAACCCAAATGTAACTAAATATATAGTTGCAAGCGGAAAGATGTCAGAAGAACAAGTTTTGGAAAGATTGCATAAAGAAATTGATGTTTTTAATAAATTTAAAGTTCAATACTGGCCTATTTACCTTTTAGAAACCGGTGAAGCCATTGGTTGTTGTGGTTTAAGACCCTACGACTTAGAAAACAATATCTTAGAACTTGGTGTTCATGTAAAAGAAAGATTCTGGGGCAATGGTCTTGCTATAGAAGCATGCAAAGCAGTAATGGAATATGCCTTTAGTACCTTAAATGTATCTGCTCTTTTTGCAGGCCATAACCCCAATAATACAATTTCATCAAAACTTCTAAAAAAGCTAGGATTCCAATATTTAAGGGATGAGTTTTACCCACCAACCAATCTAAATCATCCATCTTATCTTCTTAAGAAACAAGATTACGATAAGAACAATATAGCCTATTAATATTTTTATTTATTACTAAGTGGTACATCTCTAGCTGTAAAACCTAATTATAAACATATATTGTTAAACCTCCTCACAAAACTTTGAGGAGGTTTAACAATAATTTCTAATTAAAGTATTACATTTGATTTGTAATCAAATATATCATTAATTTTTATGATAGCAACGCTCTAATCTTGAATATAATGTACATAGCTAGTGCAACCCAAATTGCTATTATTAAAACAGCAAAGACATAGCTTTTTTTCTTTATATTACTATACTTTTTTTCCGCCTCAGCTCTACACTCTTCCATAATATTCTTCGGTATCAATTTAACCGCTAAAGCAATACCTAGAGGCAGTATTATCAAATCATCAACATAGCCTAAAATCGGTATAAAATCTGGTATTAAATCAATTGGACTTAAAGCATAACCTACTACTAATAAAATAATTAGCTTTGTATATATAGGTATTTCTTTTCTTCTATAAGCTAAATATAAAGCTCCAATCTCCTTCTTCATATTCTTAGTTCTATTTTTAAATTTTTTTAAAGACAATCCAAATATATTAGTAAAACTTTTAAGCATAATATCTCCAACCTTTATTTTATACAAAAAACTTAATTGTAAAATTTTCTTCTAGATGATTATTTAGACATAAAATCTAATAATATTACAAATACTTATATCATAGGAGGTGATAAAGTGGAATTTATATTTAATTTATTCAATGACTACGGTTATATTATATTGTTTCTGTCTTTAACTCTTGAATTAATAGCTTTCCCACTACCTGGAGAAATAATGATGACTTACTGTGGATTTCTTATTTATGAATCTAAGATGAATCTATATGGTAGTCTAATTTCAGCCTCCATGGGAGTTGTATTCGGAATAACTTTAGCATATATTATTGGAAGCAAACTAGGGGTTGATTTTATTAATAAATACTTTTCTTATTTCCACATCAATAAAAATACCTTAGAAAAACCATCTAACTGGTTTAACTCTTATGGAAATAATCTATTGCTATTTGCATATTTTATTCCAGGTGTAAGACATATAACCGGATACTTTTCAGGTATAAGCAAAGTATCATTTAAAAAATTTGCTATAAATGCTTACTTAGGAGCTATATTATGGACCTTTACCTTTATATCCTTAGGCATGTTCTTAGGTCCAAATTGGGAGAAGCTTGATAGTTATATTTCAAAATATACACCTTATATTTTTATACTTATTCTCATAATTATATCAGCTGTATATTCATACAAGAATAAAGGTTTTAGACTGATTAAGTTTAGTTTTAAAGCTCTAAATAATAGTCTTATATATATTTATTCCTTCACTAAGAGCAAACAGGTGCTCAATATAATGAACTTAGCATTTATAGGTATTTTTGCTCTAATTATAGGCATAATTCAAGACTATATAACATCAGACTCTACTCACTGCAACTTTATAGCAACTTATTATATTAAGGGCATATTTAATAATCATTTGACTAAATTTATCCCTATATTCAGGTTATTAACTTCTTATTTATTTATAATACCATTGATAGTACTGTTTTCAATTATAATAATCAGAAAGAGTTCATCACCTACTCTTGATCTGCAATTTCTATTTACCACTATTGTAGGCGGGGAAGTTTTGTGCTCTCTACTTAATAACATCTTCAAATCTCTTAGACCAGCGTCTGAACTCTACAACAGTTCTTATACTCTTCCTAGTCATGAAGGTATTATGTCAATTGTTGTATATGGTTATTTAACCTACTTGTTGTTAGATACTATAAGAAATCCTGCTGGTTCAGTGCTCTTATGTTCCTTAGCTTTATTAATTTGTACTTTCTGTGGTATAGGAAGCTTACTTTCAACAGTTGATAGATTATCTGATATTTTGTCCGGTTATGTCTTTGGTTTAGTATGGCTTACTATTAATATTGTCTTATTAAAAATATATAAAATTATAAATTGTGATGACAGCTTGTCCTTAGCCTAGTAGTACTTTTATACTACTAAATAATCTTTTAAAGATTTAAAAACAAAATAAACTGGAACTTTATATGAAGCAAACTAATTAAAAGCCACCTTTCAGTGCTTAATGGTGGCTTTTTAAATTTGGCTAGGCTTAATACTATATTTCTAATTGATTTGTTATGTAGATTGCGCATTAACATATCCTAAATTATAAAGCATAAGTTAATAATTATAATCTATTATATACTCTATATCTATTAGGCATCTTCTGATATTCCTATCCTTAATATTAGCCTCAGCTTTTATTACATATCTTTTAATAGCCCTTATATCAATATTATATTTTTCTAAAGTACTTATATTTTCCTTAATAAACTTGTATAACTGCAAAATTTCTTCTTCACTTATCTCAAGTTTCTCTAGCTTTCTTATATATTCATGAGCCTTATCAACATCTACAACATTGTTCCTTTTAGGTAATTGAACCAGATCTATGTTTCGCTTTATATCAACTCTGCCATTGACATCATTAATTAGCCTTTTAAGTCTTTTTTCTTGCGAATCCAATAATGGAAGCCCAATATTTAACTGAAGCTTAATATCTAATGGAAGCTCTAAGTGTTCTGGTACATTAAAGGGTAATTCCCTGTTTTCTAAAACCTTTGATAATATCTCATCCTTCTCTAGATCTATCTTGCTTAAACCTTTACTTATCTCCCTAACAAGTTCTGGATTAAGTCCAGTATGCTGCTGAAGATGTATTATTCCAAGTCTATAAAGCTTACCAGTCTCAAGGTTTTTTATGGTATACCTATACTTTAATGCTCTCCCGCATTCACATCTCATATCTCCAGTTCTAGCTTCAGCCTCCTCGTATTCTAACAACACCCATTTAAGTAATTTGTTCATAGAAGCTTCAGGATCAGCTAGCTCCTCTTCCGTAAGTACAGCTCCTAATTTTTTTGCCCAGCTATTTAACCATTGGGTCTTCTTTCCCCTCTTAACATAGTTGTCTAAGAATATTTTTTGCTCCTGATTAAGAAGTTTGTAAGCCTCTTCTATTGACTCTTTGCTCAAAACTTTATACATAAACTCTCACCCATTTTTTTAATAATTACTCAAAAGTTTTTGAAGTGCTCTTTGTACTGAATCCTTGGAGGTTCCCCAAGGAGCATCTGCATTTAAATAATCAAATTTCTTTATAAACCACTGTAATTCTTTTTGTAACCGCTCCAAATTATCTATATGTATCTTATTGGTAATATCAATGAATTCTTTACGGTGATCTGAACTTTTTATATTGGAAGAACCCTCTAATATATTTAAATGGTGCTTGTTGCAAAAACCATTGGAAGCTTTATATAGCTCTTTAAATTCACTATCCTTTATCCAAAGATCCACAAGTACCTTAACCATATCCTTATTATGCTTTTTTACATTGGAACAAATAAAGCAGTGATTTTCCAGCTCAGCATTTGTTTCTTTATCTACTTCCTTATTTTGTTTAAACAGCTTGTTTAAAATTGATTGATCTGGCTTTAGTGTAACTTTATTTTTTTTAGCATCCTTTAGCTTTTTATTTATTATTTTATCTAACATTATGGCTAAACCAAGTTTGTCGCTTCCTCTATTTAATTTCTCTATATGTGTTGAGCAAAACTTATATTCAGCTCCTATCTTAGGATAAAAATCAAGATCCATAACTCTTTCTCCTAGAATTGAATGCATTAACTGTTCTTCATAGTTTTTCTCTAGATTGCATACTGGACATTCTGTTGTTTTATGTTCAAAAGCTTCATAAAGCTTTATTTCTTCTAATTTTAGTTTTTTCATTTTATCTCTCCTAGTACATTTTTCGTTATATTTAAAATTATAACTTATTTTTGAAGAAAACTATTAGAAAAACTTTATCTAAAAGACGATTTCCTAAATAATAAATTTTTTTTTCTTATAATCTTTATGACTTCACTCTTATAGTCAACTAATAAATAACCAAATAATAAAAAATGCTTATAAAACCTTATAAATGCCGATTTAGCTTTAAAATAATTTAATACAATAAATTATTTATTACTGGCATCAAATACTTAAAAAAATTAAAAGAAGTCTTAAAAAATCAGACTTTGACTTTCCTTGACCTTTAATTTATTATATAGCTGTAAGGTAAATTAAATACAATTCATTAGGAGGGATTTTAAATGTTTGAAATGATACCTTTTAGAAAAAGCAACTTATCTAGGGGAGATGATTTCTTTACACCATTTTTTAAAAACTTCTTTGATGATGATTTCTTTACAGAAATGACAAACATAAACGGAAGTTTTAAGGTTGACTTAAAAGAAACAGATGAAAACTACCTAGTTGAAGCTGATCTGCCAGGAATTAAAAAAGATGCAATAGATATTGATTACTCTAGTAACAATCTAATAATAAGCGCTAAAAGAAATGATTCTTTGGAAGAGACAAAAGAAAACTACGTAAGAAGAGAAAGACATTATGGCGAGTTTAAGAGGAGCTTCTATGTTGATAATGTAGATGAAAATTCAATTGATGCATCCTTTAAAGATGGTGTTTTAAGAATAGTTCTCCCTAAAAAAGTAAAAGGTGAACCTAAAAATAGAAAAATAGATATTCACTAAGATAAAAAAGTAGCTGAAGAGCCCCTTCTTCAGCTACTTTTTTGCGCATCTGCCTTTCTGAACCTATGTGAAGAAATTCTGGCAGGCGACATAATTAATTTTTTATTATTTATATAGCCACCTTATTACTATACTTTCCACATCTATCACCAAAGCAACCTATAGTACTATCATTTTCATTGATTTTAACAACTTCGCATCTGTTTGGACAGCCTTCACACTCAAAACTTTTTGAAACGAATTTACTTTCAGCAAGATCAAAGCCTTTAAACCTACTTACACCAGCTTTTTCTACAGCTGCTTTTGCAATTAGCGCAGCCCCTATAGCTCCCATCATATTATAGTGTTCAGGTACAAATATTTCAAAACCTAAGGCATTTTCAAATGCTTTTTTCATTCCCTTGTTTGCAGCTACTCCACCTTGGAAAAACACTTTAGATTCTATGTCTTTTCCCTTACCTATGTTATTCAAGTAATTTCTTACTAAAGCATCGCAGAGTCCTCTTACTATATCAGATTCATTATACCCTAACTGTTGTTTATGTATCATATCTGATTCTGCAAATACAGCACACCTTCCTGCAATTCTTACCGGAGTTGTAGATTTAAGTGCGTATTCTCCGAACTCTTCTATTGGAATATCTAGTCTTTCTGCCTGCCTATCTAGAAAGGATCCTGTTCCTGCAGCACAAACAGTGTTCATTGCAAAGTCAGAAACCACTCCATTTTTTAATATGATTATTTTTGAATCCTGACCACCAATTTCAATTATAGTTCTTACATCCTTATCAATCTCTAAAGCAGCAACAGCATGAGCTGTAATCTCATTCTTTATAGCATCGCCACCAATTAAAGTTGATGCTATATGTCTTCCACTTCCAGTAGTACCTGCTGCACTTACCTTTATGCCGTCATATTTATCCTTTAATATCTTAAATCCTTGCTGAATAGCATTTATAGGTCTTCCCTTTGTTCTCAAATAAAGTTTTTCAATTACATTCATTTTCTCATCTATAAGTACAAGATCTGTACTTACTGATCCAACATCTACGCCAAGGTAGTACATTTCATCTTTCTCCTTTCAAGTAAATCTACAAAAGCTTCTATTCTAGTAACATATCCAGCTTCACCAGTCATTTCATCTACTACTAAAGACATAATAGGAAAGTCGTTATCACTTGATATCTTTGGTAGTATGGACTTTGAAACAATTTCTGGCATGCAGCCCATGGGGAATATTTGAATAGCTCCATCAAAACCTTCTTCATATGCCAACACTGCTTCTCCTATACACTCTCTAGCATGGCCCCCTATATATAGAGGGAGATATTTTTTAGATTTTTTTCTTATATCAAGGGAATTTAATTTTGTTGGAATTAAAGTAGTATTTTTCACCCACCAGCTTGGTGTAAGTCTTCGCTTAGTTGAAACTCCATAATCCATTAATTTTTCTTCAATATACAAATTAGAAAAGGGTTCAATAACCGTATATATTTCTCCTATTATTGCTATCTTAATAGGGTCCTTAGTTTTATCTTTTTCCACTTTATCTAATATTGATCTATAGTTTAAAAGTACTTTAATCATTTCTTTAGGGTTATTTGACTTTAGTGCATCTATCTTACATCTGTTTAATAATCTCTTACACTCTCCATGTTTTTTTTCATAACCGGCTAAATAGTGAGCCTTAGCTTCTATTTCATCTATTAATTTTACAACCCTTAGACTGTCAAACAGCACCCTTAGCTTCTCATACTTATTTTTGCTACTTGCCGACGAAATTTTATTTACTCTAGAGAACAACTCTCTTATTCCTATTTCCTTTGGAGCATCTATTACTATGAATTCTAAATCATGACCTAGTTTTTTCAATAGGTTCATCTGCATCTCACAATATTCTCCAAAACGGCAAGGCCCGCAGCTTCCTGTGATTATTACAGTATCTGCTCCCTCTTCTATTGCTTGAATATAATTTCCTATCATTATCTTAAAAGGTAGGCATATTTCTTCTGGTGAATAAAGTGCTCCAAGTTCAAGAGATAATTTGCTATTTTGTTTTGGTATTACATATTCTATGCCAAGTCCATCAAACATTGCTTTGGCTGCAAGATAGACATTGCCCATATGTGGAAAGGTTATCTTCAAATTAACAGCTCCTTTCAAGCATATCAACAAAGGCTTCAACTCTAGTTTCTAGACCTGCTTCTCCAGTATGCTCATCAACTTTTAAAATCATAAATGGAAAATCTCCTATCTTATCTTTAATTAGCTCTACTATTACAGAATCAATTCCACAAGCAAAGGAGGATATATATATTATTCCATTGACCTTCTTCTCTAAAGAAGATTCCACCGTAAAACCGTAAGTGTTTCTAGCAAAAGTCCAAAAGGGTCTTTTATAAAGGGTTTTTACCCTACTGTCAATAAGCTCATCCTCCATGTACTCTTCAGTAACTACACCTACACCTAATTTATTAAGCTTTTTAACTATGTTCATATTTATAAATTCATCATAAATATTGTAAGGATGCCCCGCCAATGCTACATTTAAATTATAGTTTTCATTTTTTATTCCAGTTTTATATTTTTGCTGTTCATCAATAGCTTTATGAAAAGCATTCTTTATTACATTTCTATTTTTAGTAATAGTTTTTCCAGCTTTCTGTGCCCAATCATATAGCTCTTCTTCGCTGGAAGCATAAATTGGCTCAATTATAGCCTGTGGCATATCTGGTATACTACTTAGAACCATTTCTGGAAGACCACAAAACTTAGGGCATATATACTCCCTAGATCTTATCTGCATGATTCTAGGAATTACAATCACATCACATTTATTCTTTAATAATGAAACATGACCATGGAATATCTTTATAGGTAAACAAGCCTCATCTACGCAGTATTTGACGCCTTCATCTAACACCCTTTTATTAGTATCTGTTGAAGTTATTATTTCAGCTCCTAATTCACTAAAAAATGTTTGTAAAAAGGGATGATACTTATAGTACAAAAGTCCCTTAGGAATACCTACCTTCATTTATACCTCCATAATTATAGATAAATATCTTCTTATTAAATCTCAAAACAATATAAAAACAGCATATATCGAGTTTATATTCTAAGAAGAATCTTATCTTTTTTTCCAAGAACGTATATCACCTTAATATAGAATTCAAATAGCTAATAATTTAATTACTAAGAAAACTTAAAATATAGCCTATGTTAAAGTACCGTATTGAAATTAAGTGGTTAGTCATCTTATGCTTAAATGAGCTTTTATAGAGTTTCTAACTTGACTACTAATTTATACACGTCTAAAATTTCTAGATACTAAGATTTTCGAACATGCATAACTTAGGTTTTCGTAATGGAACTCTATAATTTCTATACTAAAATGGTAATAGTTTAACACAAACTCTCACTAAAGTAGTATTATCTATTATTAGAATATTATTCTATCTTCTTATACAGATTAGAAAAAAATTATCAAGTCGTACTCCGAAGAAAATATTTACATATAAACATTTAATTGTTAGAATTTATAAGTAGATAACTATTTCTATAAATTTTTATAAAAATATCTTATAAGGAGGACAAAATGAATAAGCTTAAGGAAAATCTAAAATTTATATTAACTACTTTTCTTATTTTCTCAATGATTGTAATATGCGTATTTTACTTTAAATCCTATAGAAAATATGACAACTTATATTATAGTAATATCTCACGGGACTTAATTATGATAAATAGTAATTGTAGTTCTTTAAACCAAGAAATTCAGCAAATCATCACTGATAAAAATGCTACACAAGATCAAATTATAAATATTCAGAGATTAGCTTTTGATTTAGAAAATAAATATAATAATATTAGTTTTAATAACAGTAATTATGCTGAATATGATGACTATACTACTCCAAAAGCAAAATATGAACCTTTTAAAAAGTCCAATGAATACATAACCTCTTTACTTGATAGTAGCCTATACAACAATAATATAATTACTATAGATGATAAAAAAGCAGATACTTTAAGTAATCTTTCAGATTTCTACTCAGAAGTTCTAAAGACCTTAAAGCCTTATGTGAGCAATGGGGATGTAAAGCAAGAAGTCATCTCTATAGTGGCTCGATTGTCAAGACAAAAATATTTAAGTTTACAATGAACCATATTTTACCATTATGTAGTTGCACTATGCAGTAATACCAAGTAGCACAGGATAGTAGTTTTCTGCCGGAGTTTGATAGCCAAGTGCAGAGTGGAGCTTTTCAAAATTGTAGCTGTGGATAAAATCACCAATCTGCTTACGGGCATCTCTTATGTTAACATAGTCCTTCAGGTAGACTTCGTCATATTTGAGCGTGCGGAACCAGCGTTCAATCATGATATTGTCTGCCCATCTGCTCTTACCATCCATGCTAATTTTGACTCTATGGTTTTCCACAAAGCTAATATACTCATGACCTGTGAATTGGCTGCCTTGATCAGAGTTCAATGTTTCAGGTTTAGCAACAGAAAAGGCTTTTTCAAGAGCGCTTTTAACCATATTTGTGGATAACGTATCGTCCAGCTCCCAGCCTACGATGAGACGACTGTGCCAGTCGATAATGGCTGTCAGATAGACAAAACCATGTTTGAGGCGGATGTAGGTTATATCGATAGACCATGCTTGATTCGGCCTTACAATATCCACATTCCTAAGAAGATAAGGGTATATCTTGTGTCCTTTAGCAGGCTTGGACAGGTTGGGTTTAGGGTAGATCGCATGTATGTCCATATCCTGCATGTACCTGCGAGTCTTCAATCTACCTATATCGAATCCTTGGCGCTGCAGCTGCTTTGAAATCTGCCTGGAGCCCCAGGATGGGTTGTCAGTGTGCATTCTATCTATGGAGTCTTTTATAGCTAATTCTGTTTCAGACGGACTTTTACTCTTGTAGTATGCACTGGTACGGTTTACGTCCAGTAATTCAGCTACTGTGGATAAAGGGAGTTCCTTGCTATCTTTTTGGGCGCGGAGTAAATTTACTCTCCCAATCAGGTCCAAAGAGTTCTTCAGATTTTTTTTTGAGCCAATCAACCTGCGTAGTTAACTGACCAACTTTCTTATATAGATCATCCTTCTCCGCTTCGCTTGATTTAAGGCTTTCTTTAAGCTTTTCATCCTTTTTATTATCAAAGGCATTGGCGGCGTTTTCGAGGAATTCGCTCTTCCAGTTACGCAACTGGTTTGGAGCAATCTCGTGTTCACTTGCCAGCTGGCTCAACTCCTTTTCGCCTTTTAGTAGCTCTATTATTACTTTAGCTTTGAATTCTGGTGTGAATGTTCTTTTTCTCATAATGAAAACCTGCTTTCTTTTGATACTTTTATTATATCAGGTTCATTATATTTAACTCATATTTTTGTTGAGTTTTCTTAGACCATTATACTCAAAAGACAAGTGGATCGATATTTTAGATAATATATATATTGCAAATTGGTTTCTACAATCTAACACATAGCCTGTCTATTGTTTGAGTAGGAACCTTATTTATGTTACTTATAAACTTTTGAATTGCAGTTCTAACTTGTGGCAGAGATTTATAAAAGACATTGTTAATAACAGATGCCTTTAGCCATCCCCATAACCCCTCTATAAGATTCATTTCTGGACTATACGGTGGTAAAAACATCAATTCAAGCCTATCTTTAACTCTATTAAGAAATGGCTGAATCAGCTTTGCATGATGAATCTTAGCATTGTCTAATACCACAACAATTTTTCCTTTTGGATACTGCTTAAGTACGTTTTCTAAAAGTCATTAAATATCTTAGCGTCATATCTTTCATGTTCCTCGCAATATACGTTACCAGTCTCGTAATCCAATATTCCCATAAGTTTAACACCTGCATTTTTACCGAACGTAGGAATTTTCCTTTGTTGTCCTCTTATAAACCAGCTCTTTTGAATTGCTTGATAATCTCTAATCATTGATTCATCTTCAAATAAGATGGTATCAACTAAGCCATTGAGGCATTTTTTTAAAGCTTTAAAGTCACTTTAAAAATTTCTTGCTTTTCTTTATCAGCTTTCGGCTAAGACGTAAGTAGGTCTAGTATAACTTAAATTTAATCTATGAAGTACATATGCTATTCCTCTATGTGACATATTTATATTAAATTCTTTAATAACCCATTGCCTCACTAATTCAATAGTCCAATTCATTTTAGATTCGAAGCCTACATCTTCTGGAGTTTTTGTAGTTATAGTTTCTACAATGAGCTTCTCTTGAAGTGAATTGATTTTCTTTGCGCTCCGCCGCCGTGGCCAATATTTAATCCATCTATTCCTTTTGATTTATAATTTTTTTATATATGTAGAAACAGTATGTTCTTCTAGATTCTCCATTTCAGCTATTTTTCTATTTGTAAATCCATCAAAATGCTTAAGTAAAACAGAATATCTTTTATATAACCTTGTGTTTTTAGTCTTTTTTAAAGCTGATTTTAACTCGTTTATATCATCTTCATGCCCAGCAATCTTATTAAGAATCAAAATATCCATATTTAAAACCTCGCTATAATTTTTATTTTATATTCTAGTTTGGATATTTTAGTTATCTTATATTAATGGATGTTCTTACCTAAATATCATATCGAAATTTTCATCTTGCAACATATATATAATAAAAATATCCAATGTGTATGAAAACTTTGTTTAAGCTAATATCTATAACTTTGGCCAAGCTCTAAAAATTAAATATAAGATTCTCATTATAGTTAATTAGAATATAGTAACAATATACTAATTAACTATTTTTTATGTTTATAAATATAAAAAACCTCAAACCCTGAGAAGTTGTATCTTATAATCAAAATTTTTTTCATAATTTCAATGCTATATATAGTGGCTCGATTGTCAAGACAAAAATATTTAAGTTTACAATGAACCATATTTTACCATTATGTAGTTGCACTATGCAGTAATACCAAGTAGCACAGGATAGTAGTTTTCTGCCGGAGTTTGATAGCCAAGTGCAGAGTGGAGCTTTTCAAAATTGTAGCTGTGGATAAAATCACCAATCTGCTTACGGGCATCTCTTATGTTAACATAGTCCTTCAGGTAGACTTCGTCATATTTGAGCGTGCGGAACCAGCGTTCAATCATGATATTGTCTGCCCATCTGCTCTTACCATCCATGCTAATTTTGACTCTATGGTTTTCCACAAAGCTAATATACTCATGACCTGTGAATTGGTCGCCTTGATCAGAGTTCAATGTTTCAGGTTTAGCAACAGAAAAGGCTTTTTTCAAGAGCGCTTTTAACCATATTTGTGGATAACGTATCGTCCAGCTCCCAGCCTACGATGAGACGACTGTGCCAGTCGATAATGGCTGTCAGATAGACAAAACCATGTTTGAGGCGGATGTAGGTTATATCGATAGACCATGCTTGATTCGGCCTTACAATATCCACATTCCTAAGAAGATAAGGGTATATCTTGTGTCCTTTAGCAGGCTTGGACAGGTTGGGTTTAGGGTAGATCGCATGTATGTCCATATCCTGCATGTACCTGCGAGTCTTCAATCTACCTATATCGAATCCTTGGCGCTGCAGCTGCTTTGAAATCTGCCTGGAGCCCCAGGATGGGTTGTCAGTGTGCATTCTATCTATGGAGTCTTTTATAGCTAATTCTGTTTCAGACGGACTTTTACTCTTGTAGTATGCACTGGTACGGTTTACGTCCAGTAATTCAGCTACTGTGGATAAAGGAGTTCCTTGCTATCTTTTGGGCGCGGAGTAAATTTACTCTCCCAATCAGGTCCAAAGAGTTCTTCAGATTTTTTTGAGCCAATCAACCTGCGTAGTTAACTGACCAACTTTCTTATATAGATCATCCTTCTCCGCTTCGCTTGATTTAAGGCTTTCTTTAAGCTTTTCATCCTTTTTATTATCAAAGGCATTGGCGGCGTTTTCGAGGAATTCGCTCTTCCAGTTACGCAACTGGTTTGGAGCAATCTCGTGTTCACTTGCCAGCTGGCTCAACTCCTTTTCGCCTTTTAGTAGCTCTATTATTACTTTAGCTTTGAATTCTGGTGTGAATGTTCTTTTTCTCATAATGAAAACCTGCTTTCTTTTGATACTTTTATTATATCAGGTTCATTATATTTAACTCATATTTTTGTTGAGTTTTCTTAGACCATTATAATATCTAACAGTACTCTTAACAGCTTTATTAACTGATACTAGTAAGATAATAACAAAATTTAACCATTATATTGCTATAGTATGTTATTATAATAAAAAACAATGCCTGAAAAGGTAGATATTTAGGATGTGATATTTTGATTATTAATTCTGATAATGATTTAACTTCCTTAAGGAAAATCGGAAAGATAGTTGCAGAAGCAAGAGAGGAAATGCTTAAAGCAGTTAGACCAGGTATAACCACAAAGGAACTTGATATGATTGGTGAAAAAATCCTCTCTTCTTATGGTGCAGAATCAGCACCAAAACATGAATATGACTTTCCAGGAACAACCTGCATAAGTATTAACGATGAGGCTGCTCATGGTATTCCTAGTACGCGAATTATACGAGAAGGTGATTCTGTAAATATAGATATTTCTGCAGTTTTAGATGGGTATTTTTCAGATACAGGAGCAACTGTTGTTGTAGAACCAGCTTCCGAAGTAAAAAAACAACTTTGTGATTGCTCAAAGCTTGCATTGAGTAAAGCAATAATGAAAGCCAAAGCTGGTAGTAAAATAAATCAAATTGGCAGAGCAATATTTAATGAAGCACATAGTAATGGCTTTACAGTTATAAGAGATCTTACTGGACATGGCATTGGTAAAAAGCTTCATGATGCACCAGAAAATGTTTTGAATTATTTTGATGTTAATGACAATACAATACTAAAGAACGGTTTAGTTCTTGCAGTTGAAACCTTTATTTCCACTAAGGCTGAGCATGTTATACAAGATCCTAATGGTTGGACCTACAAAACTCCTGATAATAGTTTTGTAGCACAATTTGAACATACCATAGTGATCACAAAAGGTGAGCCTATTATTTTAACTGCTATATAATAACTAACATGACTCTTAGTAATGGCATTTTAATCTTATATAGTATAACAACAGTAATCTAAAAGCCTGAATAATTAAATCAAAAATTTATAAAAATAAAGGAATAATATATTTTATTTCTTTATTTTTATTTATATATTAGTAAAAATATATTGCTAAATTTTAGTATGTTATATCTATTCGCTTAACATTTAGACTTTTTAGGGAGTGATTTTATTGCTTACATATAGATTTGCAGATGATTTCGATGTTAAACTTCTTGCGTCTTTGAGACTTGATTTTTTAGAATTGGTACCTACTGATGACGAATATTATGAAATCAGAGAGAACCTGAAAGATTATTATAAAGCTAAATTATCTACTGGTCAGTGTGCAGTTATGCTAGCTGAAGATGATGCTGCAATCATCGGAAATGGAATTCTATCTTTCTATGATACTGTTCCCTCCATTGATAATAGAACCGGAAAGTGTGGTTACATAGAGAGCATCTATGTTCATCCAGATTATAGAAGGCAGAAAATCGGAACTTTGATACTGACTAAATTGGTAGAGTTTGCTAGAGAAAAGGAATGTCTAGCTATAATACTAAATGCAACTGATGATAGTAAAGATCTTTATTCACGCCATGGTTTCAAGTCAAAAGATAACTATATGATTTACGAAATTCCAAATAAAATGCTAACTAAAAACGTCGATCCTGTTCACCCTAATTATGTAGATATTTAACTTAAAAATTTCACTACTGAATAAAAAAATTTGCAGAGGAATAATAACAACTAATTAAGGCTGTCACTAATATAATATTAGTAACAACCTTAATGTCTATAAATTATTTATTATTTCCAAGAAACCACTGCATCTTTTCTTGGTACTGTTCTTTGATATTTAACTGCTGGATATCCAATAACCATACAATTCACTATTTTTTGACCTTCATTTAGTCCTAAAAATTCTCTAATTGCTTTGTTTGTCTCAGCTGCTTTTATAAAGAACCCACTGAAGAAAGTTCCAAGACCTAAAGCATCAGTCATTAATTCCATATTAGAAGCTGCTAAAGATGCATTAACTTCTGAATCTGATACAACAAGTACTACTGCTGGAGCATTGAAAAATAGCTTGTCCTGTAACGAATCCGCTTTAAAAGCCTCATACATATTAATCCACATTTCTGCATATCTCTTATAAGGCATAGTCTGTGGAGTTAGATTTGCAAGCATATATTCTCCTGCATTTTTCAATCCTTCGAAGGCAAGTTCCTTTAACTCTTTTATACCGTCTTTAACTACAATATAAGAAACATTTTGAGCATTTGTTCCAGTTTGAGTAAATCTTCCAGCTTCGATTATCTTATTAAGCTTTTCAACTTCTACATCTTTCTTTTGAAATTGTCTTACTGTTCTTCTAAATTTAATGAAGTTTAATAATCTTTCTGGCTCTATTTCAAACTCTTCTTTATTATAAGCTTTTACATCTTCCATATTGTAATCATCTGTTGATACAGCTTCCTTTGGACAAACTGCTATACAATGTCCACATTTGAAGCAAGCTTCATTTTTTATTTTAGCTTTTCCATCAACTAACTCTATGTCCCTTACAAAACAATCCTTTACGCATAAGCCACAACCTATACACTTTTCTGCATTAACATTCATCATATGGTTACACTCTCCTACTTTCTCTATCAAAGTCTCTTAGGCATTTAAGACTTTTTAAATAATATTTTTGACTAAAAAGATTATAACACTTGGTTATTATATTAGTCTAACTTATTTATTTATACTAATAGCTGTTTTTTATGCATATAGCTTTATATTTTGGTTACTTCCTCATGTTTTGGCATATTTATTATCCAATTATATTGTGTAAAATATATCAAAAAAATAAAGGGAACCTTTTAATATAAGTTCCCTAAAATCTCTGTTGAAATAAGGTTTATTTTATTATTCCTGTGTTAAACAGAAGCTTTCCAACCAATTTGTCTATGGATATTTCTCTATTTCCTAACATTGTCTTAACTGCATTTAATAGCACACGAACATCATATTGTCCTTCATAAACCGGTGGAACTATTTTATCCAATTTTAATAATCCATACACAGCCATTATGGCTGATCTTACAGAGTATTCTACTGTAAATACACAATCATTTGGGATCTCTGAAAATTGTCCTAAGAAAGCTAAGTTAGTAGAACCGTTAGGAATAACTGCTGGGCGATCACCTTTTCTACGAGGCATAAATTGGCTAGTTATATAAGGCATAATACATGGAATAACCTTGCAGGAAGGAAGTATTTCATCGATCTTATCTTCTAATCCCATATGATACAAAAGTTCTGAGAGTAATTCTGCTCCTGTACAGTCACTCATCTTCTTATTAACAAAGTTCCCGACCTTATCTATGAATAGACCATAAGCCCAAAGGACTTGAACATTATCAGGTTGATTAATAAAATGTGGTTGCTTTGGAGTAACCCATGAAATAAGCCAGTTTGAATCCTTTATGGTTACAACACCTCCCATTCCAGGCTCGTCCCCAGTTAGATTTAATAGATGATCAAAAACAGTAGTATCATCTGTTATTGTTACAGTAAAAGAAAGCCATTTTGATTTGTCAATATCACCGCAAAATACTTCAGGATGTCCAAACTCAGGATCTTGTTTAGCGATGTTTTCCCATAAGGTCCAGCAGCCTCTTTCTTTTTGATTCCTATTAAGTATAGCTGGTGTATCAGTATTACCCAGAGTAGAATTCTCAGTCATTGATCCATTAGTTACAAATACTAAATCTTCAGAAGTAGTATCTATAATTTCTTCAACTCCATTTCTATTAATATAAATTCGTTCAACGGTCTTTTCATTGTCTTCATTTCTTATATCTAGATTAGTAACCTGTACTCCTAGTTCCATAATCACACCTGTATTTTTTAACCAAGTAATTAAAGGCAGTATTAAAGAATCATACTGATTATATTCTGTATGAAGGATACCATCTAGCTGATTCATGCCTCCAATTAAATGCATGAAACGAACCATATATCTTTTAACTTCTAATACACTATGCCAGTTTTCAAAGGCAAACATAGAGCGCCAAAAATACCAGAAGTTTGTCTCAAAAAAGTGAGGCTTGAACCATTGTTCACAGGTAGCATTTCCTATTTCATCATCATGAGCTAATACTAATTTATTTAAGGAGATAATATCTTCAAATTCTAAGCCTAAAGTAGAAAAATTCGCCTTCTGACCTTTGTTTTCTACTAATCTACAGTGTGATTTTATTGGCTCTGCAATATTTAGTTCTCTAAATTCATCAAGAACAGTTCTTTCAGGGTTTGTTAATGAAGGTATAAAACTATATAATTCGTACAAACACTCCATTCTAGATTCTAATTCTCTTCCACCACGAGCACTATAGCCGTCTTCTGCATTCCCAGCTCCATCCATACTTCCACCAAAAACCTGGGACTCTTCTAAAATATGAATATTTTCTGGTGGCATATGTCCATCCCTAATTAGAAACGCAGCTGCAGCAAGAGAGGCTATTCCTCCACCTACTAAATAAGCCTTCTTCCTTTCAATACCTTTTTGAGCCACTGTATTAATTCTCTCATAATTTTTCATAAGCCTTCACCCTTTCATATAAAACAAATTTAATACCAACTACAATATAGTTTTTTGTATCAAATTTTACAATTTACAGAAAAGTCCATTTGTAAAATATCTTTACATATTAATCCTATTGTAATTTTAAACGTCAAAAAAACACAGATTTCTCAATTATCTGTGTTTTTCTTCATATCTTAACATTGCCTGCCTTATGGTTCCATCTACCAAAAATCCTACATCTTCAATTATTGTTTCCGGCTTTTCCTTCATGTCCTCTTCCATCCACTTTCCAACCAAGGCTATAAAAGCTGGAGTGTAGAAGTCAATTATAAACTTCTTATAGCTTTCTGGAACTTTTATTCCTTCAGAGATTTCATCTATAATCTGCTTTAATGAATTAGATGTATTGGAAAATAGAAATCTTTCAAGATGATCTCTTCCTATCGAATGAAGTGTATTAATACAAAAGGCCTTATTTTGCTCTATATATTTAAAGGCCTCAAGATAACCTTCCTTCCAAGTAGAATAGGATTTATTTTGCTCCAAATAGTATACAGCTTCATTATTATAAATCCACCCTAGCAACTGATAAACATCCTGAAAGTGATAATAGAAAGCTTGTCTTGTAACTCCACAGCCATCTACAATATTTTGTATTGATATTTTATTAAAGGGTGTCTTTTCCATTAGCTTTTTTAATGAATCCGCCATTAATTGCTTAGTCATATATGAATTTGCCATTAAACTCCGTTACATAAAATCTACTAAAATCTAATATTTAGAGATTTATTCCTTATTCAACGCAACCTGTTTTGTCATAAGACTACTCCAGTTTGATATGTTGCTCCAAAGGCTTAAAATCCTGCGTAACGCACAGTACATATCAGCACTATCTTGTTAGTGATATTATGCTGATTTTTTATACCTTGAAAGATTTATTGACGCATTTTTGTCCCTATCCATCTGAGCATTACATGATGGACAAACAAAAACTCTGTCTTTAAGTTTTAAATCTTTCTTTATTGCTCCACAACAAGAACAAGTTTTGCTTGAAGGATAAAACCTATCTGCTTTTACAAATTCAATGCCATTAAATTTACTCTTATATTCTAAGATACTAATAAACTTATGGAAACATTGTTCTTGTATAGCCTTTGCTAAGTGTCTATTTTTAAGAATCCCCTTTACATTTAAATCCTCAACAACTATTCTGCTTGGCTTGGTTTTCACTATTTCAGTTGTTGTTTGATGAATATGATTTAAACGTATATTTGAAAGCCTTCTTTGAATAAGTTTTAATTCTCTTTCGAGTTTTTTAATATTATTAGTTTTAGTAAATTTATAACGGTTTTCACCTTCCTTTCCTATTCGAATTTTTCCATCTTCATATTTTCTTGAAACTTGTTTATGCTTTCTTTTTAACTTCTTTTTTAGTCTTTTCACTTCTTTAGCTTTGTTAATATTTTTAAATGGCTTATCTATATTTGAAACTATTGCTAAATCTTTTAATCCTAAATCCACACCTATTGATATATCTGTATTTTCTGATATAGTTTCTTTTTTTTCTATGCCTATAGATATATACCAAAACTTATCGTCAAAACTTATTCTTGGATTAATATATTTAATATCTGTAGGTATTTGCTCTACTGTTTTAAGCCAACCTACTTTTTCAATTAATACTAAATTTTCTTTAACCTTTAGTTTATCTGTATCATTATAGAATGAAGGTTTGCTTTTTCTTCTGCTCTTAAATCTTGGTTTATCCGCTAACCCTTTAAAGAAATTTTTATAAGCATTACAACCATCTTTTTACAGCCTGTTTTGCTACATTATTAGATACTTCATTAAGCCAGTTAAGTTCTGATTTCTTTAAAATAGTTAATTCTTTTCTTAAATCTCCATCTTTTATAAACTTGCCACCATTTTTGTGATTTTCTTCTTGTCTTGCAAGTGTCCAATTATAAATATATCTTGAAGTACCAACAGACTGCCATAATTTTTGTTCTTGCTCTATATTCGGAATAATTCTAACTTTCTTCGCCAGTATCATTCTCTAACAGCTCCTTAATCATTTTCTTTGCTTTATTGGCTCTTTTGCCTTGCAAACTACAACTAAAAACTGTAACAATTTGAATTAAATCCTCAACTAATTCCTGT
The DNA here is from genome assembly GCF_004015185.1 of Clostridium manihotivorum. GTDB lineage: Bacteria > Bacillota > Clostridia > Clostridiales > Clostridiaceae > Clostridium_AR > Clostridium_AR manihotivorum. Next base: position 3,978,811 of record NZ_CP025746.1, read on the forward strand.
TCTTCTGTTTTTTCAGTGTTATCTATGATTTCGATATCAGTCCCATACTTATTACATAGATTTTCTATTATTTCAAACCCAAATCTCAGCAACTTGTCTTGCTAAATCATCTTTTTGTTTATTACTTGATACTCTACAATATCCAATTACTTTTTTAGCTTTCTTAACAAATGGCACTTGCAAAACTTGATTAATTTGTTGTTCAGAATAATAACGGTGTCTACCTTCTGTTATATGATGTGGTTTTAACTTTCCTTCATTATCCCACAATCTTAAAGTTTGAATACTTTTTCCCACTAATTTTGAGAATTGACCGATTGTATAATACTTCATGCTATCACCTCTTTACACATATTATGACAACATAAAACTAACAATATTCCAATATATTTTAGTGGGTTTTAGTAGGTGTTTTAAAACTGTTGTATGCCTCCTATATAATCTTTTCTATAGTTTTGAAACTTACTTTCTATATGATCTAAATAAATTCTTAAATTAAGTATTTGTTAGACTTTTTCCAGTGGCAAATTATGTTCTATCTTATCATATAGATATACCAGCTCAAAGTAAAATATATAAATCAAAAATATACCTTAGACTCAAAATGTAAAATGCCTATGATACAATCACTTAATACTTATATAGTAATTGTATCATAGGCAATAATATTTTTCTTTAATTTTATAACATTAACTTATATAGGATATCTTTATTACAAACTTATAACTGGTTAATCATGCTTGCATTATAAGCAGCACCAAAGCCATTATCTATATTAACAACGCTTATACCATTTGCACAGCTATTAAGCATTGATAGGAGCGCCGCAAAACCTCCAAAGTTTGCTCCATAACCAATACTAGTAGGAACAGCAATAACTGGTTTGTCTACTAGTCCTCCAATTACACTTGCAAGAGCCCCTTCCATACCAGCGATAACAATCACTACTTTAGCTCCTCTTATGACCTCAAGTCTAGCAAACAACCTGTGTATTCCTGCAACCCCTACATCTACAATCTTCTCTACTCTGTTTCCAAGAATCATCGCAGTCTCCGCTGCTTCTTCCACTACAGGTAAGTCAGAGGTTCCAGCAGAAACTATAGCTATGTAGCTTTCAGTTGGTTCCAAAGCATTCTTCCTTATAGTTATAGTCCTTCCAAGCTTGTTGTAGTTAGCATCATCACATATTTCTTTAACAGCCTTAAACATTTCTTCGCTGGCTCTAGTAGCTAGTATATTACTATCCTTTGTAAGCATAAACTCAACTATATTTTTTACCTGTTCTACGGTCTTGCCTTCACAGTATATTACTTCTGGATAACCTGTTCTTATTTGCCTATGGTTATCAATTACAGCAAAACCTAGATCCTTAAAAGGTAGATCTTCTATTTCTTTAGCTGCAGTATCTATTTCTATTTCATTATTTTTAACTGCTTCAAGTAGCTTTATTATATCAATCTTGTCCATAATTACCTCTAGTTAAGACTCTTTTTTTGTATAGTAAATAGAGCTTTCTCTTCTTTTTTCAAAACTTCATTCATGCTACCTGTTCTGTAACCTAACATGTCTAGGGTAACATAAGTAAAGCCAATTTCTTTAAATCTTTCGCCTATCTTGTCCATAACCTCAATATCAAAGAATTGTTTTCTTTCTTCTGGTGAAACTTCTATTCTTGCGATTTCTCCATGATGCCTTACTCTCACTTGTCTTATCCCCATATCAAGAAGAAACTGTTCCGCTTGATCTACCATCTTAAGTTTTGGCATGGTTATCTTATGCCCATAAGGAAATCTTGAGGATAGACATGCAAAGGATGGTTTATCCCAGGTTGGCAGCCCAAGCTCCTTTGATAACTCTCTTATATCATTTTTTGTTAGCCCTGCTAGCTTTAACGGACTTATAACTTCCAATTCTTTTGCAGCCTGCATACCTGGTCTATAGTCACCGTTATCATCTAAATTAGAACCGTCAAATACATACTCTACCGCATTCTCTTTAGCCACTTCTTTAATTTTTGTAAAAAGCTCCTTCTTACAAAAATAGCATCTGTTTTTAGGATTACTAGCAAAACCCTCTATGTCAAGTTCCTCTGAGGAAATGATTAGATGCTTAACGCCCATGTCCTCTGCATATTTAATAGCTTCTTTCAACTCTCTTTCTGGGTAAGTTGATGAGGTAGCTGTCACAGCTATTACCTTGTCTCCTAGAACTTCATAAGCAACCTTTACCAGAAAAGTACTGTCTACTCCACCGGAAAAAGCTACTGCAGCACTTCCTTTTTCTTTAATTATATCTTTTAGTAATTGAAATTTCTCTTTAAGCAACATATTACTCACTCCTAATTTCTTATTAGTCTAAGATTCCTACTTAATTAATTTGTTTACTTCACTATAAACCTTTAATAGTGGAATGTCTTTTTCTATTGCTATCTTCTTACAATCTTCATATTCAGCTTTAGCTTTAACTAATTCTCCCTTATAGTAAGAATTTTTTACAACCACTTGTCCATAGGCTGTATTTACTTTTGAAAAATCCCTACTTAACATAACTTTTTCAACCTTGAATTTTCTTACACCAATAGATGTAGTTTCTTTAAATATTATTGCTAGAACTTTTTCTTCGTTAGCACTGTTAGTTAGAACGCTTAGCTTTATGGCTGGTCTTCCTTTTTTCATGATTATTGGAGTCTTAAATACATCCAACGCACCTGAAGAAAAAAGCTTTTCTTCTATATAGCCATACATCTCTGGATTCATATCATCTATATTTGTTTCAAGTAAAAGCTGTTCCTCTATTTCTTCAGCTTTAACTTGCTCTCCTAAGTAAACTCTTAACACATTAGGTATATCCAATTCTCTAGTTCCAAGACCGTATCCTATGCTTTTTATTTCAAACTCCATCTTGTCAGTGAAGCTATTAACATTTTCTGCTAAAATAGCCGCCCCTGTTGGAGTGGTAGTTTCAAAATTAACTATTCCAGTTTTTACAGGTATATTTTTAAGTATTCTTATTGTGGCTGGAGCAGGAACTGGTATAAGCCCATGGGCGCATTTTACAAATCCCCCACCAAGCTGTACTGTAGATGCCATTATTTTATCTACCTTTAAGTAATCTAGTGCTATGGCAGCTCCAACTATATCTATTATGGAATCAATAGCACCAACTTCATGGAAATGAACTTCTTCTATTGACTTACCATGTACTTCTGCTTCTGCCTCAGCTACTCTCATAAATATAGCTAGACTTAAGTTCTTAACGCTTTCACTTAAATCACTGGAATTTATTATATTCTCAATATCTTTTAAATTTCTATGACCATGATGTTCATGGTGATGATGGTCATCATGAGCTTCATGAATATGATCATGTTCTATATGTTGGTGTTCATGCTCTGTATGCTGATGCTCATGATTATTGTCATGACTATGAATGTGATTATGCTGTCCATGTTCGTCATCAGAATTGTGGCTATGAACATGCTTATACTCAATACCATTAGCATCTACATGAGTATGATACTCCTCTACACGCTCTTCCTCAGTATGTATATGACTATGACTGTCCTGCTTTTTTATGATAACATCTACTTTAGTTCCGGTTATTCCATTCTTAATCCCTTTTTCAATCTTTATTTCATATTCAGAAGAAATATTCAATTTTGATATTTCCTTAAGTAAATATTCCTTATCTACGCCTAAATCAATTAGTGCCCCTAGATTCATATCTCCACTGATTCCGCAAAAACAATCATAATATAATATCTTCATCTTATTCTCTCCATTGAATTTATTATTTAGGCTCTATTAAAGTATCATGTTGAAATGAAGTGTACAGTCATCCGATGCTTAGATGAGCTTGCGCATATAGCATCTCCTTCATAACCACTTAATTTCAATAATATTATTTAACATAGCCATTATTTAAATAACTGCTCTAGCAAAAATGAAATTTGCTAGAGCAACCTAATAATAATTATATCTTTATCTAACTTCTATGCCAAAACCGCTCTTATATCTTTTAAATGTTCGCGAATTTTAATTCCTTGAGGACAGTGAGTTTCACATTTACCGCATTGTACGCAGCTTGTAGCTCTTTCTTTTTCAGGAATATATTTATATGATTCATCTCCTGGGAACATATTGTAGTTATTGTAAGCACTGAAGCACCTAGGAATATTAACACCTGCTGGGCATGGCATACAATAAGCACAAGCAGTACAGTTTACCTTAACTTTACTTTCTATAATATTCTTAACATCAGTAACTAGCTGTAATTCTTTTTCAGTTAGTGAGTTTTCTTCAGCTTCGCTAGCTGTTTTTATGTTTTCAACCACTTGCTCTAAAGTATTCATCCCACTAAGTACTACCTTAACTTCTGGATGATTCCATACCCATCTTAAAGCCCACTCTGCAGGAGTTCTCTTTACTTCAGCAGTATCAAAGGCAGCTTTAGCTTCATTTGGAAGATTATTAACTAACTTTCCGCCTCTTATAGGTTCCATTATAGTAATACCCAAGCCTCTTTCCGCTGCATACTCTAAACCTTCAGTACCAGCTTGGAACTCTTCATCTAAATAGTTATACTGTATTTGGCAGAAAGACCAATCATAAGAGTCAACTATTTCTTTAAATACTTCTAACTTATCATGGAAAGAGAATCCTGCATGCTTTATCCTTCCATCCTTAATAGCTGAATCTAAAAATTCATTTATTCCATTAGCTTTTAGCCTGTCCCAATCACCCTTGTTAAGAGCATGTACTAAATAAAAATCTATATGATCTGTATCTAAACGCTCTAATTGCTCATTCAAATATTTGTCCATATCGCTTCTAGACTTTATTAACCAGCTTGGAAGCTTTGTTGCTAGCTTTACCTTTTCTCTATATCCGTCTTTTAGAACTCTTCCAACAAAAGGTTCACTTGCTCCTCCACCTTTTGTCATTCCATTACCATGATATGGGTAAGCAGTATCTATATAGTTTACACCGTTATCTATGGCATATCTTACTAATTTTGTAGCCTTTTCTTCATCAATCTGAGATGGATCTCCTCCTGGAATTAAAGGAAGTCTCATACATCCAAAGCCTAAAATCGAAACCTTTTCATTTGTCTTACCAAAATTTCTGTATAACATTACAACTCCTCCTCTTAAATAATACCATTACTCTTAAATTCTTCTTATTATTCTAACTTACTCTTCGGCTTCCACACATTATAAATATTACACCCTTAAGTATACTCTAAGTCAATACATCGTTAAAATATTTTTCGTAAAATGAAAAAGTAAGTTCTTCATTGCAATATTAAATTCACACTTTTAATAGCATATTCTTTATAACATGTTACTAAATATTACTCTTAGCTTTCGTCTAATATCTTTAATGTAATAATTGGACTGAATCAAAAAAAATTGGTTTCCTAAAAAATTAGATTAAATAGAAAACCTTCAAAGCTCACTTTGAAGGTTAGAAAGACCAAAAGAAAAGATTATAAGTTCAATGATATGGTGGTTTAACATACTCTAATTTATATAAAATATATCATACGTTTCCTAACATAACTCTATTTAAATACCTTCTTGCTGTTATTTCTGCATCTCTCATAAATTTTAGATCTGTAGGCGAATTCATAAGTTTATACCTTGGGAAGTATCTTGAAAGGTGCAATGGAATATCCTTATCTATGGAACTTAAGAACTTTGCAATCTCCTCTACTTCCTCTAAACTATCATTTTCTTCACTAACAAGTAAGGTAGTTATCTCAACATGACAAGCCTTAGAGGCTATTTCTATAGTTTTTAAAACCGGCTGTAAACTTCCTCCGCATAACTCTTTATAGTATCTATTGCTATAGCTTTTTAAATCTATATTCATTGCATCTACGTAAGGCAGAAGCATTTTTAAAGGTTCTTCACTGATATAACCGTTAGTGACTATAACAACAGATGATTCTTTACTAGTTTCCTTCAAAAGTTTAGCACAATCATATACATATTCATACCAAATACTAGGCTCATTGTAGGTAAAGGCTATACCAATATTATCTTTTGTAGTTAGTATGGTATCCACCAATTCCTCTTTAGTTACAAGTTCACTTTTAGCTATTTGCTGAGATATATTATAATTCTGGCAAAAGCCACATACAAAATTACAGCCATAGCTTCCTACAGATAATATATAAGAACCTGGTTTAAAGTAATACAGTGGTTTCTTTTCAATAGGATCTAAGGAAGCAGAGGTTATTTCTCCATAGTTTAAGCTATAAAGCTTTCCATCTTCATGAGTTCTTACATTACATTTTCCAATGTGTCCATTTTCAATTACGCAATTGTGTGGACATAGATAACAATGCACTTTGTCCTTCAGCTGCTCATAAAACATAGCTTCTCTTTTCATCTTTTTCCCACTTCCTAGCTTTCTTTATGTCTTATTACCTGAAATCTTTGAATAGTATAATCTTCATCAGGGTCTATGTTACCTTTTTCTAAAGCTATGGAAAGCTGTTCTTCTACAGTATCCACACCCTCCAAATCTGGAAGTAAAAGACCTGTCTTTCCCATATGCCTTACAATAACACCATACTCACTTGGATTTAAGTCTTCTTTAGAAGCAACTTCTGGCTCTGTTAATACATCAACTGAAAAATCAATATCCATAAGTTCTTCTTCTTCCACTTCATAAAATCTAGGATCATTTAGTCCTGCTTCTATAGCATTTCTAATAATCTCCTTTGCAACACTATCTGTTGCTGGAAATATGGTCCCTATACATCCTCTTAAGTCTCCATGCTTTTTGAGAGAAACAAATACACCTCTCTGCATATTTTTCATTTCATTTGGTACATAGTCAGGTATTTCTTTTAGCTTTCTTCTTGTGGTCAATCGAGTGGGAGCTGAATAATTATTTTATTCAGCGTCCTCTCACACCACCGTGCATACCGGTCTGGTACACGGCGGTTCTTTAAGTTGAATGAATTTTAATATATTGACGCGTTAGGCTTTTTAAGCCTAAGTCCGAGAAGAATTTATTTGTAAGAGTTGTGTTTAATATTGCACTATTTGCTACTCGCCAGTATCCTTTGCGGGTATTGGCAAACTTTATAGCTTGGTAGTGTTCAAGTCCCAGCTTCTTAAGGTTTTTATATCTAGTTCTAACTTTCTTCCACTGTTTCCATATACACATTCTTAATCTTTTCCTTATCCAAATATCTAAATGCTCCACTATTCCTTTGCATTTGGCTATTCCATAATAGTTAATCCAACCAATATTAATTTGGTTCAATTTTTCTATTCTTTGTTCCAAAGTTATCGGTTTTGATCTAGATAGGACTTCTCTGATTTTATCTTTGTATCTCTTTAACGATTGCTTTGATATAGATGAGTATGCTTTACCAAACATTAGGTTTAGCGTGAATCCTAGAAACTTTCTCTTCCAAGGTCTATCTACTGCACTTTTATCTCTGTTCACCTTCAATTTGAGTTTGCCTTCAATGAAATTTGTTATATTTGCCATTACTCTTTTCCCAGCTCTCTCACTTTTAACATAGATATTACAGTCGTCCGCGTAGCGACAAAATTTATGACCTCTCATTTCTAACTCTTTATCTAGTTCATCTAGCATTATGTTAGATAATAGTGGACTCAACGGTCCTCCTTGTGGAGTTCCTTCTTCATTTCTGACCACTACACCATTTATCATTATTCCTGACTGAAGATATTTCCTTATTAGGGATAATACTCTCTTATCCTTAATGCTTCTTGATAATTTATGCATTAAGATATCATGGTTAACCTTATCAAAGAATTTCTCTAAGTCCATATCAACAACCCACCTATAGCCATCATTGATATACTGTTCTGCTTTCTTAATTGCATCTTTAGCTCCTCTTTGAGGGCGGAAGCCAAAGCTACTTTCAGAGAATCTTCTATCATAAATACTATTTAATTCTTGAGCAATAGCTTGTTGGATAAGTCTATCCAAAACTGTAGGTATACCTAAGAGCCTAGTTCCACCATTAGGTTTTGGAATTTCTACTCTTCTAACTGGCATTGGTCTATACTCACCATTAAGAATACTTTCTCTAATAGATATCCAGTTTGTTTTCAAAAATTGTTTAAGTTCATAAACTGTCATTCCGTCCACGCCGTGGCTACCTTTATTAGAAATTACTCTTTTAAGAGCCAAGTTCATATTATCCTTGGATAATATCCTTTCTAGTGAGCCATATTCAAATCCACTGATTTTCTCCTTTGGAGTTGCCGAGAATTCTCTATGCACTCTTTGCTTATCTTCGAGTTCCACTCTATCTTGGGCACTAGAGCCTAAATATTTAGTTTTCTGCAATCTTTGAGTATTCTGCGAAACTTTCAAACTTGAAAACCTCCTTAAAGTTCAGTCCTTCATCCGCTATCGCGATTAGCGGAGTTACTATGACTTCTGCTGACTTCTGATAGTTCAGTTACATATCGCTATGTAGGTTACCGCTTAGAAATTCATCTTTGTTAGCGATGTATCTATCAGACCTCCCCAGGTAAGAACAACAACCTTCATCTCATATATCTGCTACATTTACTCCTAGGAATTGGGATAGTGTAGGACTTCGTTTTGTATTGCAAACTCGTCCGTTCCTAGTAAGCCTTGTATGTAGTTCGTATCCCTCAGACCGAGACTTTGCCTTAAGCTTCCTTCAGATTCCACCTCACGATGGACACCCTTGCCCTTAGCTAGTGGTTCCCACTCAATGTCATCAACTTAACAGAGAATTTGATTTTTTGCTTAAACTTACCTCGCTAGGGGAGGGAGGCGGCATGAAAATTATTGCATAGCAAATAAGCTATTCAATAATTAAATTTTTGAATAGTCCATATTCTTCATGCAGATCTCTAACTATTACGTCGAATGTTTAATCTAGCCTTATTTCTACCTTTATAAAAAGTTCTAGGAAAGGTTCTCCCAGGCCTTATAGGAACTAAGTTTTCCATAATTTCTCCTAACATGTATTCATACAATTGCTTACGTTTTAAATCATCATCCTCTACTGCAATTTTTATAATGTACTCTTTAAATGTTCCTATTAGAATGTTCATATTCACCTTATATTCATACTTAAGGTCCTTATTCTTGTTTTCCTCAAGTTGTTTATTTGCATCATTTTTTAAGTCTTCTACCATATTAAACAATAGTATTTGTGCATAAAAATCTTGTTCAATTATCACCTTTTTTCTGCCTGAGATATTTTCTATATGCAACTTATTCTTGATAACGTCATAGGCAGTTTCTATACCCCATCGTTTAAAGTATAATTGACCTATCTCTTTAGTATCCATTAGATCATATGGTATGTTGGTAATTAAGTATTCTACTTCACCTGTTGACAATACTACCCGTACTAGCCTTGTGTCTATTCCTCCAGCCTGTTTGGCCTTCATTTTAAGCTCTTCATCCATAAAGTTTTTTAGTCTGTCTTTTGTAATCTTTAAATTCACTATTTCATCATCATTCTTCATTGAATTCTTTTCTTGCGCATATATGTCACTTTGCAATCTAAATAAATAGAGAATTGGCATATGCTTTAGGTGAAATAGTATGTCAAGTGATGCATAACCTCTATCAAATATAGTTATTATTTTTTTATCATTTCCAACTATTCTAAGCATATTTTCAATATTTTTCTTAGCCAAAGGTCTTTCTTGTGCACTATATTTTTCTAGTATTGCGTCAATCATTATGTTGTTTTCTACATCATAAATACCAGAGGCCTTCGCACGAGCACTTTTTCTAGTATTTTTAGATGTTGGCGACTGACACTCATATTCTTTTTGAAGTTCTTTCGTATTTGGTATTTCTAAAACTGTACCATCAACAGCTGTAATAATATATCCTTTGTAGGTCTTATATTCACTCCCTTTATATATAGCTTCCACATACTCACGATTTAACTGTTTAAACACCTCAGGATTTAAGCGACAGCGCTGCTTACAAAAGGCTTGTTTTGTGACTCGATTCTCTCGTCTGTTTACTTCTTTGAAATAGTTATTGATTTCCATTGTTATTGTTTTACCTTTCTGACTTAATATATATCTTAGTATGTCTGCAAAAGGCATTTTCCTTTCCCTAATGAAATCTTTCTTTTCTAATCTACCAATTTCTTTGATTCTTTCAGTAGTAAATTTTTCAAAAGTCTCTAGTATTCGCTCGTAGGCTTTCATCTTTAGTTCCTATTCTGAAGATATCCTTTCTATATTTTTTACAAAATATCGTAAGCTGTAAATCCCTTCAGTGCAATGAAAAACCCTTGGAATTACAGTGTATAAATTCCAAAGGAGATGCTATTAGTATTAAATTTATATTTAATACTCTTAAGTTGATGACATTGGGTTCCCACTATCAAGCCCACAGCGGACTTTCACCGCCAAGTTGTTGCCCATGCTGGGCACACAATAAGTGGTAAGACTTTCTCTAGCAAGTCTTACATAAGGATCACTTTGACTACTCTTTTTTTCATGCTGTGTTTTTCGTATATCTTCAAGCTCTGGAAGCTTTGGCACATCTTCTGATAGCACATTAAATTTCATTACTCCGTAACCTACACCAAAAGTACCCTCGTAGCTTAGTAAGTCACCATTAAATTTGTTTCCTTCTAACGCTCCAAGGAGTGTTACTGTAGATCTCCTACCACATTCTCCTGCTTCACAAACAGTTTCTTTATCTATGCTTAGAACCTTCTTCACATCACCTTTGGCCAAATTGTCAAGGAACTCTTTATCAAACTTTTCACCATAAGGGTTATATCCATAAGGGCCTTCTTCCTTTAATCTATGGGATAAATCTCCACTGGCTATAAGCACAGCATTTGCATTTAAGTCCTCCACTGCTCTTCTTATAGCTATTCCAAACCTATATAAGTCAATATCACTTAAGGCAGCGTAGGTTATATGAACAAATTTATAATCGCTATAGTGCTTATTAATAAAATATAGGGGAACCATAGATCCATGATCTAAAGTTACTGATTGGTCATATTTATTGAGCAAAGAATTTGTAGCCATTACAACAGGTATTCCATCATTATAAGCTAACTCATAAATTTTCTTTGTAAGAGCCTTATCTATTTTAAGCTTCATGGAAACATTAGGAACTCTAAAATTCTTTAAATCTCCATATATCTCATCTTCATAGCTAATTGCTATGGCATCTTGAAACATAACCCCATGGGGAGTCACCAGTATTATAGTATCTGGAGCATTTTTAGCAATATCTTCTCCTATAAAATGAAAACTTTCGCCGGTTGCACTTATCTTTTGCTCTTCCCCTTTTCCCACTTCTGGCAAGGCTATTGGTGGATGAGGAAGCAAATAAAAACCTTTTAAACTCATAGCAATCACCTCTATCATAAATATAAAGATGTACCCCTTCCAAAAACAATATTGTTTATGAAGTAGTACATCTCTATATAGTCTTACCAACAAATATTATATTACTCTTCCCAAAATAGGTCATTTAGAGTTTTATTCAACGCCTTACATATTGATATGCACAAGTTAAGAGTTGGATTATATTTACCAGACTCAATTAAACCAATAGTTTGCCTTGTAACGCCTACAACTTCAGCCAACTGCTCCTGTGATAAGTCGCATTCAATTCTAGCTATTTTCATCTTTTTATTCTTCATTTATTAATCACCTATTTTACACTTCATTTTCATCGTTATATACCATACCACTAATCTGCTCCTCTGCATATTCTTCGGACATATATATATCATGCTTTATTTTAAAGTAACTCACCCCTGAATATATTAAGAAAACTATAGCAATGCCAATTAACGTATGTTTATCTAATATAGTTCCTCTATATATTTCCATTATTATGTTATATCCTACAAAACATAGTCCTCCTATTAAAGCATTTATCTTCAGATTTCTAAGGCTTCTTGCTTCTCGCTTTTTACCTCCAAAGGTAAACAATCCATTTTTAATGGCAACTTTACCATAAACATAGGATGGTAAGATACAAATGGCTGAGTAATAAAAGCTCCAGAAATTTACCATATCAAGTAAAAAAACAGATACAACCACTGCTGCTAGATATATATGTATACAAATATAGAAGCAATGTGCTCTGTATTTACTCTGCAACTGCTTTAAGTACTCATCATCAGTTTTTAAAAGAGGTACTCCTGATATTAATGATCTTAATATCAAATATCCTATTGATATTAGTAAAGCTCCTATGTCGAATACATAATACTTTATAGTTATTTCTAAAAAGATTAGCTTTAATATCAATAATATGCCTATCATAACTAATATAAGAAGAAACATTTGCGCTAAGATTTCATTTTCTTTTTTCTTTATTCTTTCATCCTTTAAAAGATATTTCATCACCATCAATCTCCATCTTTTTACTTTTTTATTAATAAGATAAATATAATATATACTATATATAATGTCAAATATATATTGCATTTAGTTTTGTATATTTTACTTATATCATATTACTTCTTTACCCAAGCTTTAAAAGCATCGTATGGCTCACCACTCGATCTCATCACGGTCATTTAATAAAGTATAAAGAAAAAAAGTACAATAAAGAGAAAACCTTATTGTACCTTCATAATCTATCTAAAAGAAGTCTTCAATGCTTCCTTTAAAACCTTAGGCTTTTTGTTGTATGGTGTTACAGGACATATTTTCTTGTCCTTTACATTAAACAAGGTGTATACAGCTATTCTAGCTGCACGGACCGAATATTCTTCAGTAAACACCATGTCTTCAGGAATTTCAACGAATTGACTTATCATTGCAAAATTTGTTGACCCTTTAGGTACAACCTCAGGACGATCAGTCTTCTTTCGTGGCTGGAACTGAGCATCTATATATGGCATCATACATGGTATTACATTGACCACATCTTCCATTAGCTCTTCAAGGTTATCCTCCATATGGAGATGATGTAATAGCTCTATTAATAATTCTTCTCCTGTACACTCTCTCATTGGTTTCTTTACATAATCTCCAACTCTATCTGTGTACAATCCATACCCCCAGAATATTGTAGTATCCAAAGGTTGATTTCTAAAGTGTGGCTGTGCTGCAACAACTATACTCATAAGCCAATTTGAATCTTTAAAAGTCATAAGCGCTCCACTACCAGGTACATTAGAAGAAAATCTCTCAAGCATCTTAAGAAGCTTATTTCCCTTACAAGTTACAGTGAAGCTCTCCCAATTAGTCTCCTCTGGGTGATTAAAGAATGGCTCTGGGTTGCCAAGTCCCCACTTCTTTTTAGCAATTTTGCTCCAAAGCTCTCCTGACATAGGTTTTTCAGGGTTATAATCTGGTGCTTTATGAAAATCACCTAAGGTGGCATTGTCAGTCATGCATCCATTTATCATGATGCAAACATCTTCATCCTTAAGGGTAATTACCTTTTCACCTTCAACATCTTCAACGTGTATAGCTGTAACGGTAATTTCTTCACCAGCTTTAAAATCCAAATCAGTTACAGTTGCATTAATGCTGAAGTCTACCCCAAATTTATCTAAATAAGTCTTAAGCGGCAATATTACTGAGTCATATTGATTGTATGGTGTTCTAGTAACCCCTTCAAGTGTTTCTATACGTGAAAACTCAAATATCATTCTATCCATATATCTTTTAAATTCAAATAGACTCGACCATTTTTGAAAAGCAAAGGTAGTCTGCCACATGTACCAGAAATTAGTCTCAAAAAAATGTGGAGTATGTTTAAACCATTGCTCTATGGTCATATCATCAAGCTTTTCTTCTGGAGTAGCCAAAAGTTTACCAAGTGCTATTCGATCTGCATTGTTAAAGCCCATCCTCTTAACATCTTGAATCTTTCCATTTCTATCGATCAATCTAGCCTTAGCGTGAGTAGGATGTGAATGATCGAAGTTTAATATTTCCTCAGTAACAGTCATTCCTGGCATATCTATTGAAGGTATAGTTGAAAAAAGTTCCCAAAAGTTCTCATAGGTTTCTTCATTTAACATTCTTCCGCCTCTACAGATAAAACCATTTTCCGCATCTCCTGCACCATCATTACTGCCTCCAAGAACCTTAAGGCCTTCAATTATATGAATATTTTCTCCTTTAAAATTACAATCTCTTATAAGATAGGCTGCACCAGCTAATGATGCTAGTCCTCCTCCGATAAAATAAACTTGCCTTTCTCCGTCCTTAAAACTATTAGGCAAAGTATTAGTTTCTTCTTTCTTAGCTCTATCTTTCAACTTCTTAGCACCTACTGCAGCTATAGTGGCCGCTCCAGCAATGGCACCCAGCGCAATCCAAAGATTAGTGTTATCCTTTTTAGAGTTTTTTCCCATACCTTTCCCTCCACGTAACAAATAAAATATTAAGTAAGTTTAAATGCTTTATTTATTTTAATTATAATGCAATAAGAAAATATTGTAATTATACAGTTTATTAATTTTGTATAGAATTATCTATATATAGTACTTCAATCCTTATACTCAAAATAAAGCTTTTTATCAATATATGAAACTTTATTTTGAGGCTATGTTAATGTACTGTGTTGAAATTCAGTGGTCAGTCATCCGATGCTTAGATGAGCTTACGCAAAGAATTAATATGATTTTGTCATATTCCATGGCTAAAACTGTAAACTCACTACGTTCAAACAGTACAGTTTATTAACGCCATTCCATCTGAAAAAATCATTTAATTCTAATTGCTCGCTCATATAGCATCTCCTTCATAACCACTGAATTTCAACAATATTACTAAACATAGCCTATTTTTATAGATTTCGGACCTAAGTTTTACATCCTTAAATTAGGGTTAAATACAATTTAAAAAGCAAGCTCATATAAAGGTATATACATTTAATATATAAATATATTATAATATTTATGTAATTTATAAGAAAACTCAATTAACAACTTAATGTAAAGGTTTTATGCCCAATCTAAATAGTCTAGTTTAATAAGAGGTGATTATCAATGAAAGAAAATACAAATTTAAAAGTGCAGCCACTTTACAATATTGAAAATTTAAAAGTGCATGGAAGAACAACAAATTCTCTTTCCCCACTAGTGTTATTTTGGACAGGTAGTGGTATTGAATTAAATGCAAAAAGCTCTGAGCTTTGGATTGAGTTTGAAGTTGATTATGATTTATACGAGCCTTGGATTAGTGTCCTTATTAACTCTGTTCCTGTAAGCAGACAAATGTTAACTGCAGGAAGGTACTGGATTTGTATATTTAGAGGAATGAATGAAAATACTGTTAAAAATATTCGTATAATAAGGGATGTTCAAGCTATGAACGGTGATCCAAACTGTTCTTTACAAATACATGCATTAAAGTTTGATGGTGAACTTTATCCTGTTGAAGAAAAACCTTATAAGCTTGAGTTCATTGGAGATAGCATTACCTCAGGTGAAGGTGCCATAGGTGCTAAAGCTGAAGAAGATTGGATCTCTATGTGGTTTAGTTCAATTAAAAATTATACTGCAATAACAGCAGAAGCCTTAAATGCAGAATATAGAATTATATCTCAAAGTGGATGGGGAGTTCTTTCAAGCTGGGATAATAATCCTCATTTTAATATTCCTGAATACTATGAAAAAGTTTGTGGTTTACTTACTGGAGAAAAAAATGTAGCTTTAGGTGCCTTTAAAGAGAACGATTTTAATTCCTGGCAGCCAGACATAATTATTGTCAACTTAGGAACAAATGATGGCGGTGCCTTTAACTCTCCAGAATGGAAGGATAGTGTTACAGGAGAAACTTTTAAGCAGAAACTAAATGAAGATGGCTCTTATAATGAAGAAGATCTTAAAGCTTTTGAAACTGCCGCTGAAAACTTTCTTATAAAGCTCAGAAAATATAATAAAACCGCCCATATAGTCTGGGCATATGGAATGCTAGGCTTATCAATGATGCCTTCTATAAATAGAGCTGTAGATTCCTATATTAAGAGAACAGGCGATAAAAAAGTTTCTGTGTTTCAGCTTCCAAATACAACAAATGAAACTGTAGGGGCAAGAAGCCATCCTGGTGAATTATCACATAAAAAAGCAGCAGCAGAACTGGCTGATTATATAAGCCAATTCTTAACTACAAAATAAAGAATTTCATTGAATTCAGTATCATAAATATAGACATACTATTTCAAAACTTGAACTTTAAATAAAGCTCTATAGGGAACCAACTTCAACTATTAATTTATACATGCCACAAAATCCCCAGAAGCCGGGATTTTATAACAAGTATAAATTAAGTTTTCATAAAGGTTCCCTATATAACAAGCTTTTCTTTAAAGGATCTTAATATGAAGTAGTGTGTCTATAATTTTATTACCAACCTTAAGATTCCCTTAAAATCATTAAAATTACATTTTATATATTTACTTCCTACTACAGGTGTACTATCATAATAATACACTAACATAATAATTTCTATTGATTTCTTAGGAGGTGTGATATATTTTGAACTTTAAAGAAAGATCACCTATTTATATTCAAATTATTGAAAAAATAAAGGCTGATATAGTATCTGGAAAGATAAAAGGTGGTGAAAAACTTCCTTCTGTTAGAGATTTTTCCGAGAGTTTTCAGGTGAACCCCAATACAGTTCAAAGAGTTTTTCAAGAGCTTGAAAAAGAAAATATAGCCTATTCTCAGCGTGGTATTGGTACCTTTATTGTTGACGGTGCTGATCTGGTTAATAAACTAAAAAATGCACAAGCTCAAAAATATACCAAAAGATTCATAAACGAAATGTCTTCTCTTGGTATGAATAAAGATGAAATAAACAAATATCTATTAAAAATCTTGGAGGCAAATAGCAATGAATATTCTTGAAGCTAATTCTGTAAGTAAAAATTATCTTTCCAAAAGAGCACTAGTGGATGTAAATCTTACACTTGAAAAGGGAAAAATCCTTGGTCTTCTTGGACCAAATGGTAGTGGCAAAACAACCTTTCTAAAATTGCTTGCAGGACTTATACATCCTTCTAAAGGCAGTATAGAAATTTGCGGAACTGAAGTTGGTTATCTTACAAAGGAAATGGTTTCTTACTTACCAGACAGCGATTTCTTATATCCTTGGATGAAAATTTCTAAAGTAAAAAATATATATGCTACATTTTTTAAGGACTTCAATATGGCAAAATTTGATGAACTCCTTACTTTTATGAAGCTTGATCCTAATTCTACGGTGAAGTCACTTTCGAAAGGTATGAAAGAAAAACTGGCTTTAACTTTAACCTTATCAAGAGAAGCTAAACTTATAGTACTAGATGAACCTCTAAACGGTGTGGATCCCGTAGCTAGAGAAGAGATACTAACAGCTATTATGAAGGGGTTTAACTATGAAAGCTCAATGATAATAACAAGCCACTTAATTAACGAAGTGGAGAGTCTTTTGGATGAAGTATGCTTCTTAAAGCAAGGTAAAATAGTACTAAGATCTGGAGCTGATCAGCTTAGAGAAGAGAAAAATATGAGTCTTGATGAAATCTATAGGGAGGTATTCTCATGTTAATAAATTTGATAAAATATGATTATATGAAAAAATGGAGACATACAAGATTTTTTCTTATAGCGTATATAGTCATAGAAGCTTTACTGTTATTCTATATAAATACACTTCCCTTAGGTAAGATTGCTAGCAGTGCTTTCTCAGTGTCAAATAGCGGAGATACTTCTTTTTCCCTAGACCCAGGCAACATTAATTATGGCTATGTTATGGCAGCAGGCATATTCTTTCTGGTGGTTGGAATTTTCTCGCTTTATTCTATTGTTGAGGGAATAATAGTATACAACTGGGATCTCTCAGGCAAGCAATCTCCCCTTGAGTTAATGCTACCTTACCCTGGCTGGAAAAAAGTACTTTCCAAGTTAATATCAACAGGTTTTAATATATTAGTCTTCGGTATATTAACTACTATATTTACTTTACTTTTCGTACATCAACTGGGAGATAAGACAGCAATATTCGATCCTTCAGTTAACCTACTTAAGCTTTTATACGAAAAAAGTCCTTCTCCTTTAGGATCTAGCTTTATTTCATTATTGCTAACTCTAATAAACTCTAGTTTGACTTTCCTATATATTTGCTTTTGCATAACCGTTTCAAGAGCTATAAATAATAAGAATAAAGCTTCTGTGCTAATATCAATACTTATTTTCATAGTTGGTCTTATAGTAAAACACTATTTAAACTTATTTACAGTGATGTTCCCTATTTATCAATTTGATATATTAGGGAAAATAAATACTCTTTCATACCTATTGCTAAATATAGCATCATTAATAGTTGTTTTCTTTTCGGCCTCCTGGCTTATTGATAATAAAATAGAAAGTTAATGAGAAAAACGCTAAAGCAACTTCTTTAGCGTTTTTCTTGCTTACCTGCCTTTTCTTAATACATATGAATAAATCTAGGCAGGTAATATAATTTTGTTTTTTATTCTTTCAGTTTAATTATATAGATGTACCACTTCACAGTAAAATTTATATTTTCAAATTCTCCTTTCAAAACCCAGAGGAGTTATAAAAATATATTTCGTATTGAAGTTGTACCTCTTTAATATTTAAGTAGACAAATTTCATTCATCTATGTAAAAATATAGTTATGCTTAAAATATACTTGCGAGTTTTAAGATAAACTTATATTTTTGATTAAGTAAAAATACGTACATAAGTAAAGGTGAAAATAATATGGAAAACAAAGCTACTATAAAAATAGTTAAACCAAAGCTATCAAACAACTTAAATACTTTTGATCTTACAGAGGATAATATACTAGATTATGACACAATAACTGAAGCTCATATAAGTGATTGCTACTTAAGTGGATGTGAGGCAGATAGAATATCCTTTAACGAGGTAGTATTTGAAAACGGGACTATCAATGGAGTCTCCCTTCAAAAAGCTGATTTAATTGATGTTAGATTCGAAAATTGCGATCTATGCAATATCGATTTTTCTGAAGCTTCTCTTCTTAGAGTTGAATTTGTTAACTGCAAGATAGTTGGCATTAATTTTAGTGAAGCTGTTCTAAAAGATGTACTGTTTACCAATTGTAATGGTCAATACGCCTTATTCAGATTCTCAGAATTAAAACAAGTACTGTTCCATGAATGTCAGATGCGCTTTTCTGACTATCAAGAAAGTAAATTCACAAAGGTAGAGTTTAGAAACACCGACCTTACTCAAGGACAATTTTTCAATACCAAGTTAAAAGACATGGATTTTAGAAGCTGTGAGATAGATGGAATTTCAGCAAGAGTAGAAGACGTTGCTGGAATGATTGTTTCCACTGCTCAAACCATAACTCTTGTAAGTCTAATGGGAATAGTAGTTAGGTAAATTATTAAAATTAAGGCATTATCTCAGCTATATGGCATGAAATTAGTTCATTCTATATATGCTAAGATAATGCCTATAACTTTTAACTTAATATCAAATTCTATACTACATAACTATAACTATAACTGTACCTGTACTTCTACATTTTCTACCAGGGTCTTTAGAGTGATAACTCTATCTTCTCCTAATATTGTTGTGGCTGCGTTGAATAGGTACTTATCATTTGTAGCTAACACAAGATTTTTATCTAAGTAACAAGTGTATAAAAGCGATAAGTCATTATGGGAAAGTTTGTTTTTTTCATTAACATAGGTATTTCCATTCTTAGAATGCTTTATGTTAAGCGTAGAATAAAACTCTTTAATTGCTTTTCTATCTGTATCTATGATGGAGAATAATAGTTTACAAAACCTCTCTGATAATACTTGTTGTCCTTTATATATACGTCTTTCCTTTATAACAAGCTCTTCACTTACCTCTCTTGATATCTTTATTCTATTATCTTCAATAAGCTTATCAATAACAAAAGGATACTGATTCCAAAGTCCTATTACCACATTTGTATCTAATAAATAATTAATCATAGTCATTACTCCCTTAATATTGATATGTATTTAAAGATAAGGCTCTGTTAAAGTACCATGTTGAAATTCAGTGGTCAACCATCCGATGCTTTTATAAACTTGCACATATAGCATAACCTTATTAACCACTTAATTTTGAAAATATTTTTAGACATAACCAAAGTTAAAAACAGGTATCAAACTCTAGCTATATATCTTATTATTTATATAATTATAATGTAACTATTCAGCTATAGCATATAATTTTATTTTTGATAAAATTTTAGATATGACAAATAGGGGTATCAAAGTCCTTAATACCCCTTAAATAATCTTATCTAAGCCAAGGTCGGATCAACTGGATTTTCTGTAAATGTAGAGTTTATACACTTAAGTGCATTCATGCCTTGCTTTCGCACCGTGGATACATATCCACGAATACGAGTAAATGCTTTAGCGCCACTAACACTTCTAAAGGTTCCAGAGATTTTTTGTTTAACCTTAGCCATTCGCAGATCTCGTTCTGCTAGATTATTATCAAAAGGTATATCAAAGTCATGCATGAAAGCAAGTATCTGTTCTCTATAAGTACTTAATCTATTTAATAAATTAAGGCTAGCACTTTTCTTTGCTTTCTTTTTAGCATAAGACTCACTATTGGCAATATAATCTTCTTTGAAACCATCTTCTAAGATTTGAGTATATCTTTTTTCGAAAGCTTCTATTTTAT
The DNA here is from genome assembly GCF_004015185.1 of Clostridium manihotivorum. Lineage (GTDB taxonomy): Bacteria > Bacillota > Clostridia > Clostridiales > Clostridiaceae > Clostridium_AR > Clostridium_AR manihotivorum. The sequence goes on from NZ_CP025746.1 coordinate 3,999,469, forward strand.
CTAAGGTTAAAGCATTAGCAATATTCCAATTTAAATCTACTTCTTTCTTTATCTCAATTAGTAGATTTTTCATTGGTTCAGCCCATGATTGTTTTTCTAGATCAGAGATACCATTTAGTTCTCTGAGAATATGGGCGTTACACAGAGAGTGATCACAATCTGTGTATTGAAGATATGTTTTCCAGCAGTCATGGACTGCTGTTCCGATGAAATTAGGTAAAATACCTATAGAGTCAACAGCTTCTTTTCCACGCTTTTCATGTGCTTCATAATATGTATATCTCTCGTTTGAAGCAACATGTAACCATTGACGCTTTTTATCTATAGCCAAACCTGTTTCATCAAAATGTACAGCACCTTGAGAATTAATTAATGATGCTTTTATATTTTTTCTCAATAGGTTTCAAGTTTTCATGACAAGATTCATTAAAATTAACCATTGATCCTTGACTTAAATTTATATCAAATAAATCTGAAATTAACTCTGCACCACGTTTATACGGAATCAATTGATACTGAGTTAAATAAACAGATACAGCCTTTATCTTTCTCCATATTGTACTGTATTGGTTATTCCCTCTGGGAATTTACCGGTATTTTTTCTTCTACATTTTGGACACTTTTTAATTTCTGCTCTATGTTCAACAACTTTAACTTCTATCTCTGGTATATCAACTACTTGGCGGATAATATTTCTCTCCGATTTTACATCCTGTAAAGATGTTCCGCAGATATCACACTTATCTACTGTGTGTATGATTATTTCGTCAGGATTATCATTGAGTTCAAGAGTCTTTCCCTCATGACCTTCTTGACCACCGGGATTTTTATCTGTCTTCACTCTTAAACTTTTAGTTTTCTTTTTAAAACCGTCTGATGATGGTGGTTTACTACTGTTATTACTATTTTTATTAACTTGGCTTTCTAGTGATTTAACACGATTTGAAAGGGCTTTATTATCCTTCGATAGTGTTTCTACTTGAGAATTTAAACTCTTGATTTCATTAGTAAGTTCTCTAATAACACTCATGACTTGTGTTAATCCTTGATTATAGATTTCAATTATTTTGCCTTCACTCACGGAAGTCACCACCTTATCATTAGTTTTTTAAGACAGGCTATATAATATCAAAAACTAACAATAATAGAAAGGGGTTTATGAAAATTAATTTTATAGCCTATACTAAATTATTTGAATAGCTGAATAGTTACATTATAATATTGATACTATTATTACAAAATTCCTTTAATTATATATGCATATGCGAAAAATCTGTTAGACGATATAATTTCTCCTTTTTATTCTTCCTCAAATATATACATTTAAGCCATCTGCACATAGTTACCTACAGCTTTATCTAAAGTACAATTTCCTAAAGAATAAAAAAAATCGCTAAAGCGAACTTTAGCGATTTTTTGCGTATCTGCATTTCCGAATATATATTGGTAAAATACGAAAAGTGAATAAGATTTGTTTTTTACTAACTTTTGTTCTAATGTACTTAAATAATATATAGATATACAGTTTAAAGTAAATTATATAAATCAAAAAAACACCCTTAAGGGTTAAATTTATGTCATTTTTCAATCCTGTAAAACTGAAATATCTATTCCGCTGAAAAGACCTACTACTTCAATCACTAGACTCAAAATAAAGCTTTCGATGAATCTACGAAGCTTTATATTGATATATTTAATTTTGAGGTGGTATGTCTTTAAAACTTATAATCATTCCACTGCACTGGAGTGCTTGTACCTTTTTTCCAGTCCTCTTTTATAAATCCATATCCTATGGAATCATATTTTCTTCCATCACTGCAAACCCATCCATTTCTGTGATGTGCCTCTTTAACAAAGCCGCATTTATGAAATACATTTCTCATTGGATAGTTATCTTGTCTAGTATAACCTTCTATACTTGTCTTATCCGGAAAATTATTAAATATATAATCCACCATCCAATTAACAGCAATTGTTCCAATTCCTTTTCCTCTATATTTACTGGAAAGTCTTATATCAAACACTGGTATATCATCTTCCAGATCATAAATCCTTATAAATCCAGCTCTCGTGGATGAATCAATCATAATCCAAAAAGTCTTACAATATTCACTATTGTAGGTCCCATTCTTATATGCTTCCCTAATTCTCTCTTCCTTTTGATTTGGTGTACCAAAAAACTCCCAAGAGTCTGCTGTTAAAAAACTTACTAATTCTTCTATTTCATCCTTAAATTCTTCAAATAATAATTTCATACTATCCTCCCATATCAATAATAATTAATAATTCTGCTGTAGCTGCCCCTTTATACTTTTCCATCTTCCCCCTCCTAAGTTTGATAAAACTTACAATAAACTATCTGTTAAAAGAAACTTTTCTCGCATTTTTACAAAGGCAAACTTTATTGTTATCTGGTATATTTATAAACAGTTATTATATGTACATTTTTATAATACAGTTTCTATAACTATTTCACATATCAATATGTAAATAATACCATATATATAATATAATTGCATTAAGATTCAACTTATCTTACACTTATCAACGTGAAAATAATGTCAAGACATAGTGGTATTATTTGGTATAAAAATAATACCATTGGTGATATACTCTTTATATAACTAAGGATTAAAAATGACATGGTTAATTAAGCAGTTAAATATTCAGTAATTTAAATATTATAAAAAGGAGCGATATAATTGAAAAAAGCAATTGGGGCATCTATTTTCTCTATGGTATCGTATTAATAGGCTATGTGGTATTGAGTAACAATGCACTAGTATTGGCAAATAAACAAAAAGAAGCCACCTTTCAAATCTTACCTTCTATGTTATTGGTAACACTAGTATTTATTGGACTTGGGGTATTACTAGGCATAGAAAGACTGGCAGCTGAACGTAAGAAGAATGGCATCTGGAAAATTAATTTACCTAAGCTTATATTTCTAGGTATACCCTCACTTTATTTTTCTTTAGGCATATTCTTGTACTATTCTTCAATATCTTTTGTTAGAGATATCATAGCTTATCCATTAGATTATTTTTTTAATAATAATGTTAACATCCTGTCACTATTCCAAGTAATATTAGGCTATGTTATTATTTCCAGCTTTACTAAGGTTGATAATTAATAAATTTGTAAATAATAAAACACCTTCTTCCATCATAGGATGAGGTGTTTTATCATTTTCTATATCTATAGTATAAAAATATATCTCACTATAATCAGTTTAAACTACAACCATAAGCTTCTTTAATGCCAACTATCAAATATATCTATTGAATATAACTCATCTGTATCTGTATAGAACATTACCTCAACTTTTCTTTTTATATCTAGCTGAACAGCCATAACTACCACTGGTCTTAACCCTACATAAATACTGTTTTCTAAATATATATTTTTAAAGCTATCAATATTGGCATTGAGTATGTTCTTTTCAATTATTAAGTCTTTAGTTAGCTTGATATAATGATTTAATTGGTTTTCGTCTAGGGTTGCAGCTCTTTTAGACTGTATAGCTCCATATTCTGCCTTGCTTAAACCGTTATAATCAACTCTCACAAACTTATTGCACTGTCCTGTCAGTGCATTTAAAATGCACCAGTAAGCTTTTTTATCCTTTTCACTCTCAGTATAAAAACTCCATTCATATCCCGAATTAATTCCCATAAGAGATAATTTTTTTTCTGGTATATCCAAGTTTACACCAAATATCTTATAGATTTCCTTAGCAAATATATTTTTTGCGTCCTCTTTTTTTATATTTATCTCTGACTTAACCGATTGGTAAAGTGCTTCCTGCTCATTAAGATCTACAGGCTCCCCTAAGGAATAACCTTCTAAATACTCCTTTGTAGGTTTATCACTTTCTATATTACTATTAACTTCTTGTTGGTTATTCTTTTGTTTATCATTTAATTCTATTTTTTTTAGATTCCCACTACCATGATTGTCTGATAAATTGCTAGTAATAGGCTTTTCAGAAATCACTTTATTGGATACATTGTAGATTTTTCCTTCATCACTTTTGCTAGCTAAAGATATACCCCTCTCAAGCAGCACAGTACAAACGAAAACTAAAACTACTGTACCTGAAACTATTATTAATACATTGTTTTTTAGCTTATGCATACATAACACCCTCACTTTATATTTATAAATATATGAGATTTGAGCCCAAAGATCTTTTTAACTCTCATTGGTTCATAATAATTATAAAAATCTACTATTATAAACTTATATTAAAGTTATTATAGAGTTGTAAAAGTTAATATTACTGTTGTTCCTTTATTTAATTCAGAGGTTACTTGCAACTCTCCATGATGCATGTCCATGATTTGTTTACATAAGGTAAGTCCTAAACCTGCTCCACCTTCAGCTTTTGCTCTTGCCTTATCAACTCTATAAAATGCTTCTGTTATGTGTGTTATGTGCTCCGCTTCTATTCCTTTTCCATGGTCAATAACCTCGATTATGGCTTTTTCATTTAAATTCTTCCCCACTAGCTCTATAGTCTGATTATTTTCTGAAGCTTTTAATGCATTTTCTAACAAGTTTATTAAAAGGCTTTCAATTAAATCCTCATCACCTAAAATACTGTATAGTTCGTTTTTTACACTTATTGATATAGACTTCTCCTTGGCAGTTAAGGATATATTCTTTAAAACCTTTTCAAAGAGTTCGTCTAAATTAATCCTTTTCTTCTCTATATCAACCTTTCTTCTTATAGTCATATCAAGCAATCTGCTAGCCATAACCTGTAGCCTCCTACTTTCTTTCATTATGAAGCTTGTTGCTTCATATTTGTCTTCCTCTGAGATTGCAGCCTTTTGAATATAATCCGCATATCCATATATAGATGTTAGAGGCGTTCTTAACTCATGAGAAAGGTTATCTATGAACTGCTGTTTCATCTCCATATCACTACTTAACTGCTGCATAGTAGTACTAATTTTTTCTGACATTTCATTAAATTGTTCTCCAAGTAACGCAAATTCATCTCTGCCTTTTACTTCAATTTTATTATCGTAGTCTCCACTCTTTATTCTAACTACAAAATCAGTAAGCTTTTTTAAAGGTTTAGAACTACTATTTAGTAGAATAGCTAAAAATATAGCTAACGCAGATGAAATTCCAAAGCTAAAATAAATAAAGTTTATTTTTAATTTCCTCCATGTATCCATTACCCTGTCTATCCTGTAACAATAAACTAGAGAATATCTCTTAGAATCTTTATCAAAAGCACTAGATACTAATATATATTTATTTTCCTTCTCTGATAAAAGAGCAACTTTTTCACTACTTTCTGTATTTAGCATACTATCAGGCACGGTTTTCAAATTATATTGTAGGTTAGAAAATATACTCTTATTATCTTCTAAAAATAGAAAAGAGGTTATTTCACTACTGTAATAACCGCTATAATAAGTTATGAGATTTTTTATAGTATCATTGGAAAGCTTGCCGTTACTATCTAAGGTATCCATATCATTTATTAAGGATTGCTTTATAAAAGAATACTCGCTTAGGACTTTTTCTTTTTCACTTCCAATCATAGAATTATAAGTTGTATACATTATATAGCAGATACTAATATTAAAGACTAGCAAAAATAGAAGCAGTACACTGAAATAAGTTTTAGTCCAAAACTTCATAGTATCATGCCTCCAATCTATAACCTAATTTATATACGGTTTTAATCTGGTTCTCTAATCTTAACTTTTTTCTAAGCTTTTGAATATGTACATCAACGGTCCTTGTATCCCCTTCATAGTCAAAGCCCCAGCCTACTTCTAATAATTTTTCTCTAGACATTGCAATATTTCTATTCATTATTAAAACTTCAAACAATGTGTATTCCTGAGGTGTCATCTCTATTTCTTTATTATCTAAGAATACCTTCCGACATTTGAAGTCTACTTTTACCTCTCCAAAAGTAAAAACTTCATTCTTACTATTTCTTCTTAAAACTATATTAACTCTTGCAATCAATTCTAGTATTTCAAAAGGTTTTACTAGATAATCTTCTGCTCCAGAGGTTAGTCCTTTTAGCTTGTCTTCCAAAGAATCCTTTGCTGTAACAAAAATCACCGGGATATCCTTCTTGTGCTTTATAAGCTCAAAGCCCGAATACTTAGGAAGCATAATATCTAATATAATTAGATCAAGTCCTCCTTTAGAAATTCTTTTTAGCGCCTCTTCTCCATCAAACACCGCTTCACAATTGTGCCCTATTAACTTCAAATTTCTTTTTATCAATTCATTTATACTTGCATCATCTTCCACAATTAAAATATTAGCCATAGTATCACCTCATTTTATTAACACAACCTTATCATAAAGATGTTATGAAGTTGTAAAATTATAACTATAAAAACAAATTTAATTATATACTTGCTTTAAAACAACAGCATATTTTAAACCTATCATCATTTATCTTTGCTGTAATACTTCCATCCATCTTCTCTACTAAGCCTTTAGCTATAGCTAGCCCAAGACCTGTGCCTTTTCCTGAACGACTTTTATCAGCCATATAAAATCTATCAAAAAGACTTGCCATATCCTTTTCACTTAAATTTGTAAAGGTATTACTTATAGTTATTATTAGTTTTCCTTGTTCCTGAGTAAGGGATACATCTATAGCGTCCTTAGCATACTTTATGGCGTTTGTAAGTATATTTTCTATAACTCTCTCTATAGACTTTTTTTCAGCTATTATATAAAAATTCTTATCAGGTATATTAATACTTGGGCGAATATTTCTCTCCATGAAGTCTGAATATCTATCTAATACAATCTGTTGAAGCACTTTGCTTATATTTAATTTTTCCATATTTAGTTCGTAGTCGAGAGACTCAATAAGGGACAATTCATAAAAGTCATTTAGCAGTACCTCTAAGGATTTAGCTCTATGCTCCGCTGTATGTAAATATTCATTTTTCTCAGCTTTATCAGCATCGTCTAGCTTTAAAAGCTGTAAATATCCTATTATTGAGGTTAAAGGCGTTCTTAAATCATGAGACATGTTAGCTATAGTTTGTCTCAAATCCTTTTCTACCTTTATCCTTTCCGCTTCGCTTTGTATTCTTATATCAATACTTTCATTTATTAACTCTCCTAAGATTTCAAGTCTTTTATTAGATAGACCTAAGGTCACTTTTCTCCTATCTTTATTTTTATTAATTTCTGAAAGCTGTTTTATTAAGCTTGTTATCTGCCTTTCTATGTAAAATTTACGATAACCTAAGAAAATTACTATTACAAAAAGAATTAAAGATAAATATATCATTATAATCCTGCCTTTCAATAACTTCTTACTTAATATCCGACTTTTCGAAAATATAAGTAGTTAGTGGAAAAAGTATAAGTATAGTGATCAAGCCTATAATAAGAGAATGTGCATATTGTCCCATTGAAACATTATCCTGAGACATTATGCCGAACTGAGAAAGAATAATGTTATCATAAACTTTTTTAAAACTTAAAACACGAATGCTTACTATGCTCATAGCTCTAAAAATAAAATCAATTGCTACAAATATTCCTATATTAATTGTTGGATTTTTGGATAAAAATATTATTAATAAGCTTATACTACATATAGCTACCTGTAATATAACTGCCGTTAAGCTTAATACCATAAGCTTTATTACTTCATCAAGTGTAAAATTAGTACAATAGCCATTCTTAACAGTATTTATTATGGTTAATATCACTGGACAAATGAAGTTTATAATTATAGAACCAAAACAGTAAACACTAGCTTTGGCAATTAAGATATCTCTTCTTTTATGTCCATAGGAAATTAAATTTTTAATGTAGCCCGATGTAAAATCAGTACCTATAAAGTCTGCCGATAGTATTCCAACAAATATATTAGCCCCTAAGGAAGCCTGAATAAAAAACATATAGGACAGAGTTTCTTTTCCACTATGCTGAATTAACTTATCATTAAAAAGCCATACAAAGATACTTTGAGTCACTGCTAACAGTAAAAGACCATAGAAAGCCTTAGATCTCCTTAGCTTATATGCTTCCATTTCTAATAAATTAAACATTTTCTTCTCTCCCGATTACCTTTGCAAAATAACTTTCTAAGTCCTCTGATTTAGGCATAATCTGTTCCACTATAATTCCACTTTTAACTAAGGTTTCATTGACTCTTCCTGTGTCATCCACATAATCGTAAAGATTTATAATATTATCCGGTAAAATATCATAATTTGATGTATTTAAAGCTTTGTTAAGCACCACTGATGCCTTAGCAGAATTGTCAACCTTAATATGAACTAATCTCTTACATTTCTCATTTAACTCCTCTATGGTCAATTGCTCTACTAATCTTCCTTTATATAAAATCCCATAATAGTTTGCTAATTGATATAATTCTCCTAGTATATGGCTAGAAATTAGTATTGTAGTTCCATATTCTCTATTCAGCTTCTTAAATAGTTCTCTAATTTCTATTACTTTCATTGGATCTAAGCCGTTAATAGGCTCGTCTAATATTAAAAACTCCGGATCTCCAAGCAGTGCCATAGCTATTGCTACTCTTTGCTTACCACCTATCGATAGTGTTTTCACCTTTTTATCTTTCAATTCAGTTAAATCTAGAGTATTTAGTATCTTATCTATTGCCCCTTCCCCTGGTATTCCTTTCTGCATTCTATTAATATGCATGTTTTCATATATAGATTTATTTTCATAAAGAGCTGGCTTTTCTATGATAACTCCAAGCTTTCTTCTTTCGCGCTCTATCTCTGTCTTTTCACTCTTACCAAAAAGCTCAAGCTCGCCACCGTCCTTCATTGATATACCTGTTATAAGCTTTAACAATGTAGTTTTTCCTGCTCCGTTAAGTCCAATAAGGCCATAGATTTGCCCTCGTTTTATAGTCATACTTATATCATTAAGTACTTTGATATTTTTATAACTTTTTGTTACATGATTTAGCCTTAGTATTATTTCATTCATAGTATATTCCTTTTATATAGCTTTTTTATTAATTATAACACAACTTATGACAAAAAATAACAATCCCCACATAAGCATTACTAAGCCCTGATGTAAACTGTAGCTTCCTCTAACAAAGCCAGTATTAGCTATATAGAAAGGTAGTTCAGGGATTACCTTTCTCATAAGTTCACTATTAGTGGATTCCAACGCATTAGAGAAAAGTGCAAGTATTAAATCAAAATATAATACATAACCAATTACACCAGTGACAATAAAATTAGAAGTCATAGTTGATACCATAAGTATAAAGGAGCTTATAACAAAGGAGTAAATTATAAAGGTCAATAAGTGTGGTATTATAAGCTTAACTTCAAAGCTGCCTGTTATTACTTCAAGAACTTCATAAAAAAGGAAGCTTATCAATGAAGTAAAAATTAAACTTAATAGCTTAGAAGCTAATACTTCACTTCTGGTAAATACACCTGTAAAAATCACCTTATCTGTATGATTTGAAAATTCTTGATTTAAGGAATAGCTGCTCAATACTAAAATAAGATATGGGATAAGCATAAGGAAATTTCGTGGTATATCTTGTAAATCTCCAGTTTTCGCTAAATTAAACGAGACCAAATATACTAAAACCGCATATGCTGTAAAAGCAATCAATGAAGTAAATAAGTCTCTCATAAACTTCTTTTTCTTTATCTCAAGTATGCTATAACTCAAAACTCTTTCCATAACTTCTTCCATTCCTCTCTATTTAATCTCTCTTCTACTAACTACAATCATAGAAACCAATATGAAGCCAATAGCCCAAAGTAAATTAATATATACTGACTTAATATTAAAGTAACCTTGATTCAACAAAACTACATTATAAAACGGTGTAATCATATAGCCCCATAACTTTTCTTTTAAGGCTGGTTGTCTATGAAGCAGCATTGTTACACCTGCTGTATAGAAATTGATCATAGCTATAAATACTATATAAAATAGCACAGACTTACTGTCACTAAAGCTAAATGCTGCTATCAAAAGCATAAGGCTTCCCATTGTAAAAGCAGTAATCACATAAATTATTAATAATTGCCAATGAGCAAAGGAAAGAAATCCACTTATCCCGATTCTTGAATATAAAAGCAAGGCTGCTAAGATATTATTTATTTCAGCTACTACATAAAATACTACTCCAAGTATCAATAAAGATATTGCTTTAGAAAACATGATTTCTACTCGATTAAATATTCCTGTAAAAATCGTCTTAGTGGTGTTAAACCTAATATCATCTCTCAATACTGAAACAGTCATATATAGCACTATTAAAAAAAACACTCTTCCAAATTCAAAGCTATAGCCATAAAGATCATATTTAGGAGGATGAACCACAAGAACCCATAACATTGAATAGGCAAAGGAAGCAAACAGTCCTATAATAAATTCCTTTGATTTACAAAGATTTTTAGCATTTAAATAAGATATCTTAAGTAGTCTGTCCATTTTACTCACCTCTCATTGTATTCAAGTATTTTTGTTCTAAGCTCTCTCTCACTTCGTTTATGCTCCTAAGTGGTATGTCAGCTTTACTTATTTTTAGGACTAAATCTTCTATACTAGTTTTATCCATTTCAACCCTAAGCTCACTGTCTGATATTACTACATAGCTCATATTTATTTCTTTAAAGAAATTTTCCAACTTCTCTATCTTGCTAGTTTTAAAAGCTACCTTGGCTCTCATGCTGTCTTCATTCTTCATGCTTTCAAGCCTAATTATTTTCCCATTTTGAATAAAAGCTACCTTGTCACACATAAGCTCTATTTCTGAAAGTATATGACTAGATATTAGAACAGCAGTATTTTTCTCCTTTGCAATTTGCTTTATGAACCGTCTAAACTCTGGAACTATTGCAGGATCTAAGCCGTTAGTAGGCTCATCTAATATTAACACCGGTGGATAAGACAACACTGCTTGTGCAACTCCAAGTCTCTGCTTCATACCTAAAGAATACTGCTTTACTTTTTTATGGATATAACTCTCAATGCCTACATTTCTAACTATTTCATCTATGTCCTTCTTATCCTTCATTCCAGATATTTCAGCAAAGAACAATAGGTTTTCATAACCTGTAAGGTTAGGATAAAAGCCTGGGGTTTCAATAACACACCCTACCTTTTTAGTATTGCTTGCCTTGGAACTTTTTATATTTTCCTCTTTTATGAATACCTCTCCATCATATCTTCTTATAAGACCAGTTATTATTTTCATAAGAGTAGTCTTGCCAGCTCCGTTGGGGCCTACAAGTCCTAATATCTCACCTGGCTCTAAAGATAGACTAACATCCTCTAAAACCTTCTGCTTTCCATAACATTTGCTTACTTTTTGTATTTTTAAAATCTCATTCATGGTTGATTCCTCCAAGTTTTTTTATTAATGCTGTACTACTTCAATCCGAAATCTATTTTCAGAGCTCCTCTGTTTTCTAAGAGGAGAATTTGAAAACATAAACTTTATTACTAAGCAGTACATCTATAGGTCCGCTTCTGCTTTTTTTGTTCACTTCAAATTTATGAAGCATATCTATATAATCTGTAAAGCCTTAGTAGACCTTATGAGATTATTTTATAAAGCAAAATATAAAAAAACTTAAAGGAATCCTTAAGAAAATCTTAAGTTACTCCTTTAAGTTTATATCCCATTCCCCATATGGTCTCAATATATTCCTCACTTGGATTTGCCTTCTGTAATTTATTTCTCAAATTACTCATATGTACATTTATAGTATTATCATCACATAAATACTCATCTTCCCAAACACTTTCAAAGATATTAGCTTTACTAAACACCTTCTTAGGATGAGTTAAAAGCAATTCTAATATATTAAACTCCCTAGCAGTCAATATAATGTTTTTTCCATTAACCTCTACCTCTTTTGTGTCTCTGTCTAAAATTATATCCTTAAACACAAGCCTATCATTAGATTTTTCACTGCTGCTAAAACTAATATATCTTCTAAGGTTTGCCTCAACCCTTACCGACAGTTCTTCTACATCAAAAGGCTTAGTGATATAATCATCTGCTCCAAGTTTAAATAACTTAAGCTTAGACTCTTTGTCTATCTTGGCTGAAACTATAATTATAGGCATGGTTTCATTTTCTCTTATCTTCTCTATCAGCTCTTCTCCACTTAGCCCTGGTAGCATTAAATCTAGTATAATCATTTGAAATTTTTCTCTATCAATATATAATAATGCTTCTGTACCAGAGTAAGCTTGTACTACATTATAATGATTTTTCCGCATTACTTTCGCAATAAGATTATTTATGCTGTTATCATCTTCTACTACTAAAATATTTATATCTTCTTTCATCTTTACTCCTTAAGTTTTCTAATTTCATAAATATAGCTGTAGAGCTATTCTTTTATTATATAACGCACTATAATTATACTATAAATATAAAAACTGGTATAGTTTTACTTTATCTATATTCCTAAGGAATAATAAATCTATTTTTATTAAAGGGGTATTAATTTATGGATAAGAATCTATTGGTTTCATGCTGAAATGTTGATAAAGTACTTCAAAAGAAATGACATCTTTAAGTTGCTTAAGAATATAGATATACTTTTTCATAGCCATGTAGACTTACTTCTTTTCCAATATGACTCCTTAGATTACGGTTCTTGGGAGACTAAAGTAAATCACTGCATACCTATGGACAAACGAGAACATCTTAAACTGTACTTATCTAAAGCTGATTTAAAAGATTTAGAAAAAACTATAAAAGCTGCTCTTGTCACCTTTAAGCAAGACTCAGAAGACCTCTGTAAAAGTAAAGGATTGAACTATTCAAGCCGAGTAAGTTCTCAGGTAATCTCTTACTTTAATAAAAGGATATCTGATGTCCACTGGTAGATAAGCAGTAAAAAGCAACTAACCTAGGTTAGTTGCTTTTTACTGTCTAAATAATCTATATCAAAAACTATTTATATCTTCTTCTCTTATTAGCTGAATAGATTATTCTCACTACAATAACAACACCAATTGCCCCAAATTCACCATTGAGCAATGCCTGAAGCACAAGCAAAGCAATTACTAAAAAAATAAAAAGATAAAATAGCCTCTTAATCAACCTGAAACAATCCATTAAGGTGAATCGTAAATCTTTTATCTTCTGTTCTTCTCCAAGTAGCCTATATATTTTCTTTATCTCCAATCTAAGCAGAATACTAGGAGGTTTTCTATATATAGATGCCCTCATTAGTTCTGCTGTTTTAGCAAGATACTTTCTTGACATAGTATTTAGAGGCTTATATTCTAAAATCAATCTAAACATCTGTGCAGCTTTAATAAGTTTACCTCTATACAAATTACATTTTCCTATAAGCATCTTTACTTCTATGGTTGTTTTAAAATAATCCTCTATGTAGCTACAAATTTTTAAAGCTTCCTTATATCTTTTATTATCAAACATAGTTTCTGCTTGAAAATAATGTATTTCAATATCCTTTGGAGTTAGTTTAACTGCTTCATTAAATTTTATCTTAGCAGTGAGGTTTTTCTTATTTTTTATATAATATTCACCTTCAAGAGTTTTTAAGTATGGATCTTTGTCATAAAGCTCATATGCTTGAAAAATATTTTCCTTTGCTTCTTCCAAAGCTCCGTTTAATAAGTTAGCGAAGGCTCTTTCTCTTAATTCAAGATATTTCTCAAAATCAAATTTCTCAACTTTTCTAAAATATTTATAACCTGGTATTCTTTCACTGCCTAATTGTCTATAAAAATAGTTTATGAAACCTTTTGGATAGTAGTAAGCAAGATATTCTTCCATCTCACTCCAATTAAAAGTCTCATTAAGTAGCCTCCATACATCTCTAGGCAAGTAACGATGATTAAACAAAAATTCTATCATATTTCTGCTTAATTGCTCTTTATAGTTTAGCTGCCACATAATATCATGGTTCAAAAGCTCTTGCCAATTCTTAGTATCAATACGTTTGTAAAAGTCATTATATAAACTCTCTGCACTTTCAAAGAATTCATCTATAAGCTCATAATAGTCTATCTGTTCCTCAACATAATCATCTACAATACGAGTATGTGGGATATTATAATTATACACTTCTTCTTTGTAGTGATCAGCTTCCTTAATATCAGGTTGATTAAATACTTTTTGCTGAGAACTAATACTTTCTTCTGAAAGAACCTTTGTACTTTCACTAATACTGGATTTACTTTTCTTTGCATACTTTAATGCATTATCATAGGCTTCTCTCAGTTTCTGAAAGCCTTCTGGATCATCCTCTGGGTGATATACCTTTAACTTCTTAGCATAAGCCTTTTTTATAACTGAAAGTTCCTCAGTTGGTTCTATCTCTAGAATTTCCCAACTATTCATTAATAATCAGTCCACCCCTCAAGTTGTTCTAATTGCTCTTGTAACTCTTTAGCTGCACTTTTTATCTCCCTTTCATTCTGACGAGAAAGGATACTTTCAAACTTTTCTAGTAAATGTCCTATGTACTCCCTTCTATCTCCTAAAGCTTCTTGATATAAGCGTTCCCCTTTTGCAAGCAAGAGTTTATTTTCCATTTTGTCTCTAGGGTGAATCTTAATATCCTTCAGCTCATTTAATCTCTTTTCAACTTCTTCACTAGTCATACTTCCTTGATTTTTTTCAATTACAACTCTATTCTTTTCTCCAGTACTTACTAGAGTGACCTCAACTTCTAATATACCGTTTATATCATAGGTGTAGCGTATGTCCAATTGTTCCTTACCTGCTGGACCTGGTGGAACCATAACATTAAGTTCACCTAGTCGTATATTTTCTTCAACCTTACGGTTTTCGCCTTGATATATAGCTAAATTTACTGTAGTCTGGTTATCACTTATTGTAGAAAGGCGCTCAACTCTACTTACAGGAATAGGAGTATTCCTTTCTATTATTGGTAGAAAATAACCTGACTCATAATGTCCCTTATCAACCCTCTTGGCTATTTCTACTCCTAAAGTATAAGGGCATACATCTGTAAGTATTACCTCACTGAGCATTTCATTTCTTTCTTTTAACGCTACCTGTATGGCAGCACCAAGAGCAACCGCTTCATCTGGATTTATATTTGAATAAGGTAGTTTTCCAAACATTCTGCTTACTACTGATTTTACAAGCGGCATTCTTGTAGCTCCACCAATAAGAATTACAGCATCTAAAT
Organism: Clostridium manihotivorum; assembly: GCF_004015185.1. Classification (GTDB taxonomy): domain Bacteria; phylum Bacillota; class Clostridia; order Clostridiales; family Clostridiaceae; genus Clostridium_AR; species Clostridium_AR manihotivorum. Next base: position 4,014,645 of record NZ_CP025746.1, read on the forward strand.
CACTAGGTTTAAGAGATGCGTCTCTTAATGCACGTTCTATTGGATGACGTAATCTCAAAATAAGTTGACCAGCTAGTTTTTCAAACTCATTTTTATCTAAACTCTTTTCTAAAACTCTGCCGTTATAGTTAAAGCTCATCTTTCCAGTACCACTCTCACCTATGGAACGCTTACACATCTCCCCTTGTTTATAAATTGCAGAGGCTTCTTTAGAAGTTAGAGATTTTATATCAATTCCTTCGCTTTCTAAAAAATAAGATACAAAAAGATTGGTAAAGTCTTCTCCTCCAAGGAAGTTATCTCCAGCAATTGACCTTACCTCCATAACCTCTTCAAATAACTCAAGAATAGATACATCGAATGTTCCACCCCCTAAGTCAAAAACCATAAACTGAGTCTCTGTTTCTTCTTGATGAAGTCCATAAGCTATAGCTGCTGCTGTAGGCTCACTTATCAAACGCTCCACTTTTAAGCCAGCAATTTCAGCTGCACGCTTTGTAGCTTTTCTCTGAGTATCATTAAAATACGCTGGCACACTAATTACAGCCTCTTCTACCTCTTGTCCAAAAAAAGCTTCAGCATCTGCTTTTAATGCTTTAAGAACAAAAGATGATAGTTCTTCTGGTGTAAAAGAGTATTTTCCTATCCTATATAATTTTTCTGTTCCCATATATCTCTTAAAAACTGAAGCTGTCAAATTAGGATGAGTGATAAGACGCTCTTTAGCAACTTCACCTACAATTATCTCTCCATTATCATCTACACTAACCACTGACGGTGTTAGGTTAGACCCGTGAATATTTGGTATTATCCTTGGACCGTCTTCAGTCCAATAAGCAACAAGACTATTAGTGGTACCTAAATCTATACCTATAGTTGGCATAAAGTGTCCTCCCTTTAAACTTTAATTAATTAAGAGTTGCCTCTCTATCTTAAGGAAGCAACTCTTGTCCACTTAACTTTTTCTATATATGATCTTTTTAATACTATCTATAGATAGAAAAAATTCCTCTGCCAGCTCAGAAACAGAATGACCTGCTTTATACTTATCTCGTATTTCAACATTTCTTTCATTTATCTGATGTCTGGCACCTGATTTTTCTCCCCATCTTTTCCTAAACATATTTTCTGTGGGAATATATATATATTCTCCTTGTACATACTTTTGAATTTCTTTTAATAAATTCTCTGGTAAAATTGTTTCAGCCTTTACATACCTCATAAAGCTCAGCTCCTTAAACTTATATTAAAAATCAAGGAGGCAAAGCCTATACAAGTATGACTTTTAAGTAAAGGCGACCTAATATATTAACCTCTGCACAATTTGTCGCCATATGCCATACTTACAGACTTTGCACAGAGTACTCTCAGCTTCTCACACAGTTCTAATTCAAATCTCATATTATCATCTCCCAATTAAATCTTATAACATAAATAATACCAAAGATTCAATTAACTATCAAACAATATCATGGAAAATAGTAGATAATCTATGTAAGCCTCTTATATCTTTTAAAATTATATTACATTATTACTTCTTCAATAAAAAGAGTTAAATTCTCCCCATCAAGCAAATTAATAAATTTGTAGTTGCCATTAACCTCTGCTGCTAAAATAGGTCTAGTTGTAGAGCCCTTATTCTGCATTACTACAACTGCTTTAAGTCCATTATTTAACTTTACCTGCAATCCATTAGGATAACAATAAACAGACTCAACAAAATCTTTATAGATCTGCTTATCAAATTTACTTATTGCATCAGCTGTTATTTTTTCTATAGCTTCGTGAGGAATCATCGCCTCTGTTCCACTTATATCATTTATGTATTCATCACATATACCAAGAATCTTTGCAAACTCATGAACTTTATCTCCTGATACCCCAAATAATCCTGAGCCATCCTCTCTCTCAAACATATAAAATACTGCCATATATGTGGTAGACATAAATGAAGGATTTCTTTTTATTATTTCTTGCGCCTTCTTTACATGGTCTTTATCATTTGTAAAAAGTTTTCCTATCTCATGAAGCAATGCCGCTGCTCCTAACTTTGCTAGCTTCTTTTCATCATATCTTTTTTTAATTCCAACCATCAAGGTTAAAACAGTTACGTCTAAAGAATGTACCGCTAACTTTGCTAAGTCATCATTGGGAACTAAATTGCTTATCATAGCAGCATTCTCTGATAAGTTCATATTGCTCATTATATCCTTAACAAGCTCAGTAACTTTCTTCTCATCTACATATTCCTTCTTCTTTACTTCTTCAAAGATCTGCTTTAAAACTTTTATTGCATTAAGTTTGATAGGTGCCTCAAGAACTTCCTGCAAATTAAAATCATCATTACCATCCTCTATATAAATCGTTATTATCCCCATTTTTCTTAGTAATGCTATAGCGCGGTCAGTTATTTTATTTCCTCTATTAACAAACATTGTTCCGCTTTCAGTATATATGGGATTTCCTAAAACTTGACCTATTAACTTATCATTGGTTAATACCAACTTCATCTACATCACCTCAATAAATACTATTCCTACATACTAGCATAACATATTACGTCATTATTTTTAATAAGTTTTAAATTATTTTTATAGTATAATTTAAATTTTAATAGAAAATAGTATAAAATATGCTACTTCATTATAGATAATATATTATCTTTAATTCTATTTTATATTATGATAATAGCTTCTTCTCTTTCCAATATTAAATAGACATATTTGTTTTTTAAAAGCACAAGCTATTATCGTAACAAATGACTTTATTGATGGAGGTGTTTTGACATGGGGATTTTAGGAGGAATTTTTGGAAACGATGAAAACAAAAAAGATACCAACGAAGCAAAACTTAGCCTACGTAAAGAAGAGCTTGATGTAGCCAAAAATAGAGTTCAAAAAGGTGAAGTGGAGCTTGGTAAAGAAATTGTGGAGGAACATAAAGAAATGGATGTTCCTGTAGCTCATGAAGAAGTAGTAATCGAAAGAAAATCCTTAAATAATGAAGTATGTGATACACCTATATCTGATGAGGAAACTATAAGAATTCCTGTCAGTGAAGAAAAAGTTAATGTTGGAAAACATACTGTTGTAACAGGAGAAGTTTCTGCACACAAACGTTCAGTTGAAGAAACTGAGCATATCGACGAAACTTTAAGAAGAGAAGAAGCAAGAGTTAATAGAATCGGAGATCCTGACGTAGTAGATAGCGAACTTGATCACTAGTAAGGGAAACAATTTATACTGACACAAAATCGCCAGAAACGGTGATTTTATAACAAGTATAAATTAAGTTTCCATAAAGGTTCTCTATAAAACAAAAACACCTCCAATCTTAGCTTAAGTTTGAGAGGTGTTTTTTTGAGATATGTGGAGGTAAAGTATGAACAATGACTTGCAAGATATCACCCTAAAACTCAAGGAAGAACAACTTGACTTAGCTAAAGAATGGATAAAAACTGGTGATGTAAAAATACATAAAGAACTTTTGTCTGAAGAAAAGATTTTTAGTATACCTGTTCAGCGGGAAGTATTGATTATAGAAAAAACATCTATTGATACTTCTAATAATAAAAGTGCCGCCAATCCTGAAGACATAATCTGTATTCCTCTAAGCGAAGATAGGGTTGAATTCTCAAAACATAAGGTAAAACTAGAAGATGTATCCGTATATAAACAACAGTTTGAAGAACTAGTTCATATTGATGAGATATTGAAACATGAAGAAGCCCAAGTAAGAATTTCAGGTTCTCCAGTTGTAATTGATAACTCTCAGTAAGGTCATCTCACTTTGATATATACGAAAAACTCCTCCAAATTGCTTTAGAGGAGTTTTTCAAAATATAAAATTATTTATATATGAAATCTTATATTATTAATCCGATGAGTTATTATATTATTACTTCTAGAAGCTATTGAAGCATTAAACTCCCCTCCCATAATAACTATTATAGAAGCTAAAAATAGCCATGTTAGTAAAAACATAATAGCCCCTAAGCTCCCATAAATTAAAGAATAGTTTGCAAAGTTATCTACATAATATGCAAAAATACTTGATACAGCCATCATCCCAATTGTGGAAAATATGGCTCCGGGTATAACTTCCTTCCATTTAAGCTTAGTGCTTGGTGCGAAATAATAAAGTAAAGTAAATACACCTGTGCCTAAAGCAACAACGATAGAATATCTTCCAATACTCCAAACATTAGACAGATTATGAAGAAATACAAACTTCTTATCCACTTCTCTCCATATAATCCTTCCAAATACAAGTAATAAACCAACTAAAACTATTAAAAAAGCCATGCCAATAGTACAAAGCATAGAAACAAGTCTTACAATTATAAAGGATCTTGTTTCTATTATATCGTAAGCTTTATTTAGGCCCTTTATTACCGAATTAAATGCAGCAGATGCAGTCCACAAAGTGACAATTAAACTAAAAGACATCAGTCCACTATTCTTCTTATTAATAATTTCTAATACTGAATTTCTTATAAGGCTAAATACATTCTCAGGAAGTATTTTATTAAGTATCATCAATATATCCATTCCATTTAGAGATGTACGTCCTAAAATAGTCATTAAGAAAATGAGAAACGGAAAAAATGAAAGAAGCAAATTAAATGCTAACTGTGAACTTAATGACGGTACATCATCATCATTAAATCTTTTAAATAAATCTAAAATAAGTTCTAACATACTATATACCTTAATCCTTTTCTAATTACAACTATATAATATACCACTAACTCCCTATTATAACAATAAGCTTTGCTTCTAAGCATATTTATGCTAATAAAATCATTATAACTTTACAGCAGTTTATATTTAAATTTTTTCCAAAAATGTATTGACATTATATACCACAGAGATTTATACTTAATATATCAGATTGATATATATCGCTTTTAAATATATCACATTATAATAAACGTAAAGGCGTGATTGATTTGGCAAAGGTAAATAAAACTAAATATGCACTGTTAGGAGTATTAAATATTATTTCAGGATCAGGATATGACATAAAAAAGTTCTGCGATCATTCTATAGGATTCTTTTGGAATGAGAATTACGGCCATATCTACCCCGTATTACAGAAACTCGAAGAAGATGAACTGGTTACCAAGCGTGTAGAGCAAACGGAAGGTAAACCTTCAAGAAATGTATACTCTATTACTGAAAAAGGAAGAAATGAATTAGAAGAATGGCTTAAACTTCCTCCAGAAAATCAACCTGTTAGATCGGAGCTTCTTCTTAAACTTTTTCTTTCTAGAAACCTACCAACTGAAGATATCATAAGGAATATGGAAGAAATAAAAGAAGCTTCCCTAAAGGAACTGGCTCAATACGATGTAATTGAAGGTTTAATAATGAGCAGAAAAGACAAGGTAGATGAAAAAACCTTCACACTTTGGAAGATAACCTTACGTAATGGTAGAATAGGTGAAGAAGCAAGACTAAAATGGTGTGAAGAAACTTTACAATCCTTAAGAGAATTAAATAAATAATGACTTAATATAATTAAAATAAAAATTATTGGAGGATAAAAATGAAGATCTTAGCCATAAACGGTAGTCCAAGAGGAAAATATGGTAATACTGAAGTTCTTTTAGATAAATTTATTGATGGCTGCAAATCAGAAGGAGCTGATACAGAAGTCATTTATTTAAAAGATAAAAACATTAACCACTGCCAAGGATGTTTTTGTTGCTGGACAAAAACTCCCGGAAGCTGCGTCATAAAAGATGACATGGAAGAATTACTAACAAAGGTGTCAGAGGCAGATGTTATTGTTTATGCTACTCCACTTTATTACTTTACAGTAACAGGTATTATGAAAGACTTTATGGATCGTATGTTACCATTAAATCTTGGAGAAATAGTTGAAAATGATAAAAGCTACTCTCACCCTAGACGTATTAAAAAAACAACTCCTACAAAAACTGTTTTGATTTCTAACTCTGGCTTTCCAGGTAACTATAATTTTTCTGGTCTAGCTGAAACCTTTAAGGTGTTAACAAAAGGAAACCTTGCTGGTACAATACTCTGCTCCCAAGGTGGCGTGCTCCAAGGTATTAATAAAAGCGAAGCATTAACGGAACTTTATAAACCATACTTTTCAGCCTTAGAAGACGCTGGTAAAGAGATATTAACTTTAGGCTATATCAAAACTGAAACTCAAAAAATTCTTGATACAAATGTTATACCATCTGAAATTTATATAGAGAATGCCAATAAAAATTGGCGTTAATAGAAAGGAAGATTTATCATGGAAAAATTATCACCTAATTCTGTAAATACAAACCCTTCATTAATAAAAGTAATATTAAATAAAGATTTTATTGTAAGTGCTCTAATTCCAATAATCATTTTTGTAGGTTTTGATAAGGCTAAGCTAACACTTGTAGGGATTATACTTTCAGCCTTATGGAGTATTTCTGTTATTGCTTCTGGTTTTATAAAAGAACGTAAAATTAATGCATTAGCAGCCTTTGCAGGAACCTTTGCTGTAATTGGTCTGGTTGGAACTATAATTTCCAATAATCCAAAGTTTTATTTTATCGCACCTATTATACAAGATGCATTACTAGCCTTAGTATTCTTCGGTTCTTTATTTTTCAATAGATCTTTAGTTCAAGTTATAGCTGAACAAACCTATATAAAAAATGTTCCTGACAAAATAAAAAATAATCCAAGATATCAATCAGCTTGGAAGATATTAACTATTGCTTGGGGCGCACTTAATGTTGTTCAAGCAATTATTAGAGCCTTGCTTCTAAATCACATGTCTATGAGCTCATATTACGCTTTTAACACAACTGTATCTAATATTTCAGACGCTTTATTAATTGTATTTTGTATAATGTTTCCTAAATGGTATCTTTTAAGAAAAACAACTTCTACTAAAGCCAATTAAATACTTCCCCACACTATTTTTTTCAGAATATTATATAATACCTTTTATTTAAATATCTCACTTTTCACTTTAAAACACAAAATTATTTATATAGTATCTGCAAAAAAACAAGCTTATCTAATTTAGATAAGCTTGTTTTTTAATCTGTCCAATATGATGGACGAACTATATGAGCTGGTAACTTTGTACTTAAATCACCTTTTGCTGTATTTATCTGCGCTTGAGTTATATATATTGTATTAGTTAAATCTGCGCCTCTAAGATCTGCATCTCTCAAATCTGCACCAATTAAATCAGTACAGTTAAGTTCATTATTTCTAAGGTCTGCTGCCATAAGCAAAGCCCCGCTTAAATCCGCTCCTCTAAGATTAGTTTTCTTAAGTTCAGCACCTATAAGATCAAGTCTTCCTGCGACTCTCCTTTTTTGCTTTAAGTTATTCTCTCTTCCTTTAAGCAAAGTACTCCTAACCTCTTTACTGGTCTTTTTAAGTAATAAATTCACTCTATCTCTATGGGATTCTAAATCAAGTGTCCTCAAGGAATCTTCCCTTAACATCGTCATTTCTTTTGTTTCGTCCATCAAAGCACTTATTCTAGGTTTAATATCCTTATCACTACTTTTATTTAATGCATCTGTAAGATACCACTGCATTTCATGAAGCTGCTTTATTACTAAAAATGCATCAAACATCTTTTTAGCTGACTCTGGATTATCTCTCCAGCTTTTTCCTGTATAGGTAGTCTGAGCTACCTTCTGCCCTGCACCAAAGCAATCATAAGAAGTACATCCCTTAAGGCCTTTGCTTCTTAGATTCTTATGTATCTTGCAACTAAAATCTTCATTCAAATTTGAACAGGGTTTTCCTGCCTCTTTATCAGAAGGAAATCCTTCAAAAGCAGAAAAATACAATGCTACGCAACAGAATCCAAAGCATTTCCTGCAATCAATTCTTAAGTCCTTATATAAATCTATATCTATTTTTTCTTTACTTTTATTCATAAGCTAAATCACTCCATAACTTCTATAAAATTGCCTTTTCTAATAGATTAACTAATAAAATCAACTACTATTATATACTGTTTACAAATAAAAGAAAACTTGCCACGGTCTTGTACAAGGCAAGTTTTAAGATATATACCTATATTTGATTTTTTATATTTTAACTTAGCAAGTTTACAGTTCTAGCTATAGGGAAACTTTATGAAAACTTAATTTATACTTGTTATAGAATCCCGGCTTCTGGGGATTTTGTGGCATGTATAAATTAATAGTTGAAGTTGCTTTAACAACGCCAATATTCTAAATTGAAAGTTCCAATCCAAAATACCTTTTATTATCATCATCGAGAAACTTTATACTACCATTGTAAAGTACAGTTCCAGCATACTTTCCCTTGGTTATAACCACATAATTCTTTATATTTCTATCTAAAGATTTTAGATTAAACTTAAGTTGTGTAAGAGTTTTTCTATAGTGCTGAGGATTTAGCCTCATTATACCTAATTCTGAAAGCTCTTTATCCTCCAACATGCCATCTACATTATCATCTCCAAGCTTTATTAAAGCATTTGATAATCCAGATGAAACATCACTTACCTTAAGTAGCTTTCCATCTGCTCCAAACATACTTAACTGCATATTATTACTAGAGCGTCTTTCTATCTCAATGACATTGGCACTTTCGCTGAGCATATTTATATCAGTCTTAAAGTCTGCTAATACAATATTATTTCTTTTAGCCTGTACAGTGGACTTATTTAGGTAAGAAATAGTAAAAAAAGATCCCATTAATATTAGTGCAAAAAATATAATTTTTATGTTGGCAGATTTGGTAATTAGTTTCTTGAAGCTATTATTTTTATGTTTATAAGCTAGTAAATTTTTGGTATACATTATTTCACCTATCCTTTAGAAGCTATTTATTGATTTAAGTTTAATATGTGATTATTAATTACATCTTATTCCTATGTAAAGAACAAGTTAAACTTAATAATTATGCAAATTCAATCTTAATATATATGTTGCAAGATGAAAATTTCGATATGATATTTAGGTAAGAACATCCATTAATATAAGATAACTAAAATATCCAAACTAGAATATAAAATAAAAATTATAGCGAGGTTTTAAATATGGATATTTTGATTCTTAATAAGATTGCTGGGCATGAAGATGATATAAACGAGTTAAAATCAGCTTTAAAAAAGACTAAAAACACAAGGTTATATAAAAGATATTCTGTTTTACTTAAGCATTTTGATGGATTTACAAATAGAAAAATAGCTGAAATGGAGAATCTAGAAGAACATACTGTTTCTACATATATATGTTGCAAGATGAAAATTTCGATATGATATTTAGGTAAGAACATCCATTAATATAAGATAACTAAAATATCCAAACTAGAATATAAAATAAAAATTATAGCGAGGTTTTAAATATGGATATTTTGATTCTTAATAAGATTGCTGGGCATGAAGATGATATAAACGAGTTAAAATCAGCTTTAAAAAAGACTAAAAACACAAGGTTATATAAAAGATATTCTGTTTTACTTAAGCATTTTGATGGATTTACAAATAGAAAAATAGCTGAAATGGAGAATCTAGAAGAACATACTGTTTCTACATATATAAAAAATTATAAATCAAAAGGAATAGATGGATTAAATATTGGCCACGGCGGCGGAGCGCAAAAGAAAATCAATTCACTTCAAGAGAAGCTCATTGTAGAAACTATAACTACAAAAACTCCAGAAGATGTAGGCTTCGAATCTAAAATGAATTGGACTATTGAATTAGTGAGGCAATGGGTTATTAAAGAATTTAATATAAATATGTCACATAGAGGAATAGCATATGTACTTCATAGATTAAATTTAAGTTATACTAGACCTACTTACGTCTTAGCGAAAGCTGATAAAGAAAAGCAAGAAATTTTTAAAAGTGACTTTAAAGCTTTAAAAAAAATGCCTCAATGGCTTAGTTGATACCATCTTATTTGAAGATGAATCAATGATTAGAGATTATCAAGCAATTCAAAAGAGCTGGTTTATAAGAGGACAACAAAGGAAAATTCCTACGTTCGGTAAAAATGCAGGTGTTAAACTTATGGGAATATTGGATTACGAGACTGGTAACGTATATTGCGAGGAACATGAAAGATATGACGCTAAGATATTTAATGACTTTTTAGAAAACGTACTTAAGCAGTATCCAAAAGGAAAAATTGTTGTGGTATTAGACAATGCTAAGATTCATCATGCAAAGCTGATTCAGCCATTTCTTAATAGAGTTAAAGATAGGCTTGAATTGATGTTTTTACCACCGTATAGTCCAGAAATGAATCTTATAGAGGGGTTATGGGGATGGCTAAAGGCATCTGTTATTAACAATGTCTTTTATAAATCTCTGCCACAAGTTAGAACTGCAATTCAAAAGTTTATAAGTAACATAAATAAGGTTCCTACTCAAACAATAGACAGGCTATGTGTTAGATTGTAGAAACCAATTTGCAATATATATAGTTTAAAAATTTCTGCAAATTTACAAAACTATCTATCAAAGCTTGTCTACCAAAAACTTCTTCTATAACAGAACACATATATTTTCCTATAACCTTATTTAGAGCCTCTTCATCTTTAGTCATATAAAAATACTTTTCTGTAGCATCATTTAATGCATCGTAATTATCTTCTGTACCATCTAACAGCTGCAGCATAGTACGATTAAAGTCTGCCATCTTTTCATCAAGGTTATTCCAAGATTCTAGATAACTTTCTTTAAAACCTTTCGCTAGTTCTTCTCCGTAGCCTTCTAAAACTAATTCATATAAATCCTGCTCTTTATTAAAAAAATATACCGCTGCGCCTTCACTAAGGATACCTTCAACTAGATTTACTGCCAAAGAAATCTTGTCCTTATTCTTCACAAGCTCATTTCTTCTTACATTTTTCTTTAACCAATATAGAAATCCTATATGATGAAATTCATGTAAAACTACTCCTTCTATATTTTTCTCAAGTTCCTTCTTTGAAGGCCAGAACAGTACATCAAGACACATAGTGTTGTCATCAACAATACTTCCACCATTGTAGCCATCTAAACAGAAAAATATATTTAGATTAAGCTTTGTACCCAGCGGTAATGTACTCACTAGCCTATGTTCAAAGCCTTTAAGATCAAAATTCTTAACATTATCAAGCTTCTTATATAATAAATCTAAGTTGCTATATATGTTTTTTAATGCATCATACATTCTTTTAAGAATAAAGTTTTCAGTTTCATAACTAGTTTTTTTAACTGCTGCATAAAGCATATCCAAGTAGTCATTTTTATCTATTTCATCCTCATAAAACTTGAACTGCATCCTGCAGCCTTCATCCTTGTTTAAGAAATTCATTATTTCTTCTCTTCTTATATTTACGCCCTTAGAAAACTCAGTTAATATCTTTGTCATTTCCTCTGCTGAAGATAAGGATACGTTAATCTGCATAATAATCCACCTTTATCTAGTTTATAGAGTATTTCGCATATTTTTTGCACAAAAATGTAATACATTTAATATTCTACCATATATCTATAAACCTTCAACAGTAAACAAAAATGCACCACTTCGATAAGAAATCTATCTTCAATCTCCTTTGCTTTCCGAAAGAATAATTTGAAAATGTAAATTTCCTCACTAAGTGGCACATATTTAAATAAACTATGTTTAATAATATTGTTAAAATCAACAAAGCCTAAATATAAAAATATATTCTAACTTTCTTTGTGAAAATGCACATTAAAGTTACACTTATCTCCCCTTGTATAATTGCGAGATAACTCAATAACTTTTCCATTTTCATCATAGCTAACACACTCAAAGAGCATTACAGATAGCTTAGTGTCTATTCCAAGCATTCTAGCATCTCTTTGCTCAAGCTGAGTTAGATCTAATGTTTGAAAAGCTTTTGATATTTTTATACCATAAAATTCATATACTTCGTAAATAGAAAATACCCCAAGGTCTATCCCTTCTAGCTTTGGCACCACATACTTCGGTATATAAATCTCCTCTAAGGACACCGGCTCACCATCTGCAGAACATAAACGTTTTATATAATAGATTTCATCTTCTTTATCTATTCCAAATATAGTTCCATACTTATCTCCAGCTTTTCTTAAAACCTTGGTTAGTACTTTAGTGCATGGCTGAGTATTCTTCTCTCTCATAGTCTGAGTGAAACCACCTAGAGTTTCCAGATCCCTCTCCACTTTGCTTCCTACCACATATACACCTTTGCCCTGTACCCTTTTTAAGATACCTTCATTCACAAGAGTATCTATTCCATTTCGTACAGTCATTCTATTAATACCATAGATTTCTGCTAAGTCATTTTCTGAAGGTATGGCCATTCCAGGTAAATATTCACCATCTTCTATCTTATTTCTTATTACCTCTCTAAGCTGTAAATATATTGGAGATTGATAATTTATTTCTTCCTTACTCAAACAAAGCACCTCCTAACCTCAAAACTAAAATTTTAGAAATATGCTGAAGTAGCATTGGAAATAAGATTTGTCTAAAACAGCTTTATTTATGAGCATGCTTATACATAGATTTATCAAAATATAATTTCCTAAATAATGAAAAAATCTAATTCCAAGTACCACTATACTGAAGCGTAATAGCAGCACTTTCTGCACCAATTTGCATACACTCTTCTATAGCTTTATTTAATAAAATTCCTCTTAAAAATCCAGCTATATAGGAATCTCCAGCTCCCATAGTATCCTTTACCTCACAAGGAACAATACCATGAGTTATATAATCTTTGCCATTATAGCAGATAGATCCTTTTTCTCCAAGGGTTACAATAACAAGCTTTGGCCCTTTAGAGTACATATCTTTCATATAGTTTCTTATAAAATCATCATCCCCTTCATCATAGGAAAAGAATGCATAATCTACATTATATATTGCTTTCTCCACAACTGGATCATCAAGCTTTGTAGCAAAGTCAAAGGCTATTTTAGTTCCTTTAGCTTTTATCTTCCATAAATCGTTTTCTACCATACCCCAAAGTCCTGATACCACCATGTCATGAGTACTTAAGAAGTCTATATCCTCATCGGAAATCTTAAACTGTGATAAAACCCCTTCGTCGTAATCCCCAAGGATTCTATCTCCATTAACAATCTCAACCTTTGTTATTGCAGTGTTTCCATGCAAAACTCTTATATGTGAGGTATCTACTGATTTATTTTTTATTGCATCTATCATTATCTTACCATACTTATCATCCCCGACTACGCCTGTATAGGAAGCTTCTCCGCCAAGTCTAACGAAAAACACTGCTACATTTACAGGATTTCCTCCAGTATAGGCCTGATTTAAACTTTCATATACGTCCATACAGTTATCTCCAACTGCTGCTAATTTCATTATTACCCATCCTCTCTTTTCGTTAATATACTAGAAAATCTTATCTTGTCTGATCTTACAATAGACTTAAAATATTCTATAGGACTTCCGTCTTCTTCGTATACTACTCCAGTAAGGTAAAATACAGCTTGCCCAGGTTCAATGTTTAAAAGTTCTGCCTCGTATTCAGTGGCATAGGCTATACCAACTCTTTCTTCACCTTTCATTATCTCAATATTATACTGTTCTTCAAGTACGGCATATAGAGATTCCTTGGAAAAATCATGGATTTTTAATTCCTTAAAACGTTCACCATCAATAAATGAAGACTCTATAGTCACTGGATCGTCATCTATGTAACGAATACGAGTTAAAGCATAAACACTATGGCCTAATGGCAAATGTAGTTTCTTTGTAGTTTGCTTGTTGCTCTCTATTATTTCTGCTGAAAGCACCTTACTTTCAATAGACTGACCATTATCCATAACTTCTCTAGATAGAGATCTTAACTCTTGAAGATTTCTTATAAGCTTAGGCTTAGCTACATAAGTTCCTGATCCTTTTTTCTGATACAACTTTCCTTCAACTACCAATCTTTGAATAGCTGAACGAAGTGTAGATCTATTAAAGTTCCACATATCACACAAATCTCTTTCAGATGGTATCTTTGAATGTGGTGCTAATTTATTTTCAATTATATAGTACTCGATCTTTTCTATAGCCTCATCTCGAGATCGGTTTCCATTCTTTTCAATCATTGAATTTCCTCCTAGTTTATCTATAGACACATATCACTTCACAAATAAACTTATATTTTTCAAACCTCACCTGCAACATGACGTTTTGAAAATAGCCTTTATACGCTGTGACACATCTCTAATAGATGAACTGCTTCTTACGAAAATTAGACTTATAAAACTTACTATAAATTTTATAAGAGTATTAAAAATACATTGTTCGAAGAAGTAGCTCATCTGTAACTACAATGTGGCATTTTCAGTTCAAGTACTATGATATCACACCTACAAAAATTGGCAATATGGTAACTTTTTAATATAATTAATACTACGCCTAATAATAATCTTAAATCTAAATTTTGTTATTATCTTTTTTAAATGTTCCTATATAAACTTAATTTATACTTATTCAAAAGTCCCAGCTTCTTGGGACTTTCGACCACACATAATTTAGTAGTTTAGTTATGGATTCTATAATATAGGGAACCTTTACGAATACTTAATTTATACTTATTATAAAATAGCAGCTTCTGGCGATTTTGTAGCATGTATAAATTAACAGTTGAAGTTAGTTCCCTATATAGAAAAACCGTTTCTAACTTTGCTTTATGGATCTATTCTTTTTCTCCCAATAATAATATACTGGAAGACCTGTGGCAACGATTACAGCTGCTGCAACAATACCTTGTACTGGAGCCCACATAAAGGTTGAAAAAATTAAAGTAAAGGTCATAAACATAGCAATTGTTGCCATTACTCTCCAAGCTGGCATCTTCCATAGTGGTTTATAGCTCTCTTTTTTCCTATGAACAAATACTGTTCCAAAGGTTAAAAAGTTCTTAAGAAGTGCTACCAAAGTGAAATAACCTAACAAATTACTTATATTAGAGGCAAATATCAAGACTATTGCAACAGCGCATTGTATCAAAATAGAGAAATAAGGAGTTTCCCACTTTGGATGAACCTTAGCAAAAGACTTGAAGAACAATCCATCCTTTGCCATTGCATATTCTATACGAGGTTGGAACATGATGCAGCTTGAAAGAGAACCAATTATAACTATTATAGCCATTATAGCGGTTACGGTACCTGCAGCACTTCCTATCAAAGGAATTTTTGAAGCTGCTAAAGCCACTGGTGCATCTGATCCTGCCAAGTCTTTAATTGGAAGTAATCCAGTAATTGCAGTACTTAAAGCAGTATACAAGGTTATAACTATTAAAACAGTGATGATAAGTGCTCTTGGCATTGTCTTTTTAGGGTTCTTTATCTCTCCAGTCATATAGCATACAGCACCCATTCCATCATAGGACCAAGTAGTTGCTGAAATTGCAGCCAGTAACGCCATTATTCCAACTGGAGCTCCTTTAGCTGCTGGTGCAGTTATAAGGCTTCCATTCATATAAAATAAACCAATTCCTATTAAAAGAACAAAAGGAAGTATCTTAAAGGCAGTTATAAAGGTTTGGAACTTTCCACCACCTTCTACTGAGCGTAGGTGTATTGCCATGAATATAAGAACTAAAGCTGTAGCTACAAGCTTTACTACAATCCCTGAAAAACCAGTGAAGAAAGCAAGATAGTTTGCAATTGCTAAAGCCATTATAGATATTGATGGTGGATCAGTAGCCCAAAAGCTAATCCATCCACAGAAGAATGCTAAAGGTCGTGAACCTGCTTCCCTAAAGTACACATACTGCCCCCCATCTTCAGGATAGGCTGTAGCTAATTCTGCATAAACAAGATTTGCCGGTATATTTATAAGTCCACCAATTAAAAACGCTAGTATAGTAAAAGCTGCGCAACCAGCAGCGCTTGCAACTCCACCTACTGATGAGAATATACCTGATCCTACAGTTGTCCCAACCCCAAGTGCTACCGCAGCACCTAATCCAAGTTTACGGGCCAATTCAGTCTTTGTGCCACCACCAGGAGCTTTATTAATTTCCAATGACATAATAATTCCTCCTTTAAATTTATTAAATTATAAATTTATTCACCAATTATGCTGATACTAACAGTCCTTCTTGCTGGTCCATCGAATTCACAGAAATATATATCCTGTGCATCGCCCTTTACTATCTCACCTTCAACAATAGGAAAAACACAATTATTACCTGTTATGTGTGCCTTTAAATGACCTGTAGGATTTCCTGCAGTTGACCCATAGCTTCTAAGCATCCTTGCGTGGGTATAAGGAAAATCTTCTGGAATTAACCTTTCCAAAAAGGTTTGTATATCGTTTTCAAGGCACTCCAACGACTCATTAACTGTTATTCCTGTAGTGGTGTGTTTTGTAATAACAGCTACTATTCCATTTTTTATACCACTTTCTAAAACAACTTCACTTATCTTATCTGTCAATACTATAAGCTGATTATAGTCTTTAGTAAGTAGTGTAAAACTTTCATACACAACCATAATTTCTCTCCTTTTATATACCACCAATGAATTCAAGGGCATTTTGTCCTTTTATAAGTTCAAGGGTACTTTCTCTAAAACCAAGGTGCTCAATTGCTTCTGCCATTCTAATCTGTTCAAATCTAGGATTATTTGAGCCAAACATAACTTGATGCCTAAGACTCCTATCTATCCAAGTAGAAGGTATATCCTCGGTGAAAACCCTTTTATAAAATTCTCTTGCGCTATCAAAGTATAGTAACGCAGTATCCGCATATATATTAGGGAACTTTAACATAAGCATTGCCGTTTCCTGAACATAAGGCCAGCCAAAATGAGCAAGGCAAATCCTAAGCTTAGGATGATTTAATGCAAGTTCTTCAAATTCTATTGGTCTGGAATATTTAGATAAGGTATTTGGTTCCCAAGATACACCGCTGTGAAATAAAATTGGTTTATCATACTTTTCACATATTTTATATAGCGGCTCCAAGGATTTATCTGATGGATAGAAATGTTGTTTAGATGGATGTAACTTTAATCCCTTAAGCTTCAACTCTGTAAAAGCTTTCTCTATTGCGTCTAAGTGACCTTTAACAAAGGGATCCACCGCTGCAAAACCGATAAATCGGTCTGGTGCCGTATCTACAAGCTTTTTTATTTCTTCATTACTTACTACGATGCCTCCTTCAATTGTTGTGTAATCTTCAGGTAGTAAAGTAAGTTTATCTAGCCCAGCACACTCCATTTGATTAAAGATATGCTCTAGTGGGGCTAAACCGTTTTTCTGTATGTCTAAGGCTTTATGCCTAAATTCCGTTATCTTTGGCTCTAAGTTTATAGGTTCGAAAAAAGCGGGATGAACATGGATATCTATAAACATAATTTTCACCTTTCTGATTGCTTACTATCTAAACTACAAAAGTGATTTAATATTATTTATTGCTTTCTTTGCATATAACCTCGGTTCATTTATATAAGCTGTTACCAGCTCTATTGTGATCGTCCCATCATATTTAATTTCTTTTATTTCCTCCATTAACTCCTTCAGAGGTATATTTCCTTCACCAGGCATTAAATGAGTATCACTTGCTCCATCACTGTCTACCACATGCATGTGATACATCTTATCTTTAAGTTTATCAAAATAACTAGTAATACTTTCTTGCTGAACATAAGGAGGAACTATATCGCACATTCCCAACAAGTTTTGTGATGGAACCAATCTAAAGACCTCACATAAGTCATTGGCACTCTTTACTACATTAGTTTCATAGGGTGTCAACGCTTCCAGTACGACCTTATGCTGAATGTTATCTGCATATTCTGTGATCTCTTTCATGCATTTTATAAGCCTATCCCAAAGCTCTATATAATCATAGCCAAATCGTTTAGCATCTATAAAAATGTCTTCTATAGTATTTCGCTGATAACCTGAAGTGAATAATCCAATTTTCATTAATAATACCTCCCAATTTCATAAGGTATTCGCCTGCAGCAACATTTCAACTGCAGGCTAGTACAAGTAGAAAATTAGTATTTCATTAGACCACCATAGTAACGTCTATCGTCTGGGTTGTGATCTTTAGCTATTGCCAGGTAATAGTAGAAATATTCAAGTGGAACAAATAAAACCATAGGTGCAAGCATTGGATGTAGATCACAATTTAGATCTGCATAGTCAAATACTATGTAGTCATCAGTAAGTTGCTTTACAAAATTAATTGCTCTCTCTGTAGTTTTTCTAGATTCATCAGTTCCTAACATAAATACATAAGGAACACCCTTCTCTACCACTTCTAATGGTCCATGTCTGAATTCAGCTGCGTTTATCATTGAACCATGTGTCCAAGTAAACTCAAGCATTGTTATAATGCCTTCCTTATAGGCAAGTGGAAGTAGTGGACCTGCTGCTACAGTGTAGATGAAAGGCCATTGGCTTGCTCTAATTCCTAACTCTTTTGACTTTTCTTCTGCAGAAACTACTAGCTCTGCTAATACCTTTGGAAGTTTCTTCATATCTTCTAGTATCTTTGTAACTTCTGTATTTTCTTTTATTGAGTTAATATATTTACAAGCAATATAATAAGTTGCTAGTAGGTGAATTTCCCAGATGCATTCTGCTCCATAGCCTATGACAAACTCCGCTGCTTCTGATAGCAAAGTGTTAGCTGGATCACGAGTAATACCTATAGTCATAGCCCCTGCATTCTTTGCAAGTATTATTGAATTTGCAACCTCTTCAGTCTTTCCGTAGTGGGATACTCCAACTACTAAAGTTTTGCTATCAAGCTTAGCTGGTGTTTGATCTAAGAAGTCAAATCCACTAAAAGCTTCTGCTGATATATCAGAGTATTTTTGGAATAGAAGCTTTGCAGTTTGACAAGCGCATAGCGGTGAACCACAGGCCACAAAATATACTCTTTCTATTTTCCTCTCAACCATGGTCTTTACAAAGCCATCTATCATAGGAAAATCCTTTGACATTAATTTTTCAACTTCAACTACCATGTTTTCTGTTACTAAAAAATCTACTTTACTCTTATCAATTTCTAACATAATATCTACCTCTTCTCATTTGAATTAATTTATTTCAGTGACCCAAGGCTCAAAGACCTCTATCACTTTAGCTGCAATTTTTGCGCCTTGTTCTAAGGCTTTTTCTACTGGCTCATTATTTAAAATACTATACAAAAACCCTGCTATAAAGGCATCTCCAGCACCAACTGTATTAACTACCTTCGCCTTAAAGACACCAAATTCATAGTAATCTTGTCCATCGTAAGCCAAACTACCCTTTTCACCAAAGGTTGCCACTGCTATCTTTAGACCTTTCTCTACTTTTTCCTTTAAGAAGTTTCTTACATAATCATCCTTTTCTACAAAAGAGAAAAAACCGTAATCTACAAAGGGAACTGTTCTGTCTACTATTTCTTTGTCAAAACCAGTTGCATAGTCAAAAGAAACTAGCGCTCCTTTTCTTTTTATTTCCTCAAGAACCCCATCAGCTTTTCCCCAAAAGGCGCTGTGTACTAGGTTATGCGTAGCTGCAAAGTCAATATCCTCTTCATCAAAGAAAATGTTTTCAAGAACTCCCTCATCATATTCACCATGTATTCTCTCAAGACCATCCATATCCATATAAGTAATTGCTGTTTTTCCTATAGCAACCTTCAAATGTGAAATATCAAGTCCCTCCTTTTCCAACGTGTCAATCATTAGCTGTCCATAATCATCTGAGCCAGTTGTGGAAATGATCGATGTATTAATCCCTAGCTTTCTTAAATTAACACCAGTATCTACAACATTTCCAGTAGGATATAATCGATTAAGTCTTTTATAATAGTCAATGCAATTGTCACCAATGACTGCTACTTTCACTTTTACCTCCCTTTCAACATAAATTGATGCTCATTGAACTAAAATTGAACGAACACAACTAAGAGCCAACCATACATGTTACTAATATTTCCGAACCACTTTTAGTATAGCATCACACTTTTTCCTTGTCAATCTACATTAGTAAATATTTACCACAACATTTTCATGTATAAATCCACGGTTTTTCTAGTATATATTTAGTTTATATATAGTTTTTATTGAAGAATCATTTAATATTGGTATAAATTCATCTTATTAATGAATATGTTCTACTATGTAAGTATCAATTATAAAAGTTTTTTATACCAATTTACAAATATATTTAATTGGAATATAATTGTAAAAACAGCATTTGTTTTGAGATTATATTTAAAGATGTGCGAGGTGTGTATTATGTTAAAAGCTGATATTGTGTTAAAGTCTACTAATATTTTTACTTCCACTAATAACTCAACTACCAAGGGTTTTGTAGCTATAACTGGAGAAAAAATCCTAGCAGTTGGAACTAATGATGACCTACAAAAGTACATTGGACAAGATACTAGAATTTTTGAACTTGGTAATCGAGTGATTTGTCCTGGCTTTGTTGATGTACATTGCTTTTTTACTGGATATGTCTTAAATTATGCAGGTATAGACTTATCTCAAATAAATAGTTTAGAGGAACTAATGAAAGTACTGGCAGAACAGGACTCTGTAGTTTCAGATAATTCTCCAATCCTTGGACGCAACCTAAATTCAAACAAACTAAATTATCTTCAAAGTAATTCTCTTGATCGCCTCTCAACAACCAAACCTGTAATTCTATTTGAAGAAGGTGGAGAAAGTTGTTATATGAATACCGCAGCAAAAATAAAATACTGCTTTTCCGAAACTAACTGCTACCCAGAAGCTTACTGGAGATTGTTAAAAGATATTTTGAATGATCACGATTTCATTGTTGAGCAGTTTAAATCTTATATGTCCATGCTTAACACTAAAGGAATAACTGCTATAAAGGAGATGGGATTTGATGATTTTTATAGCTTCACAGATATTTTAGAGGAATTAGAGAATAATGAAGATTTAACACTAAGAGTTTCCTTTATGTCACAACCGGTTGGTTCTGGAGCTAACCTTAGCTTTGGAAAAACCATGAGAGAAAAATTCAAAGGTACTTTTATTAAATTTAGCGGTTACAATAGGATGACTGATGGTTCTATATCAGCTCTTTGTGGAGACTTGAAGGAACCTTACTTGTGTGCTCCAAAGATTCATTGTGCCCAAGAAATTGATTATTCTATGATTGAAGCTGAAGTTCTTGCTTGCGATAAGGAAGATTTTCGTTTTTCTCTTCATGCTCAAGGAGATGCTGCAATAGGAAAGGCTATTGATATATTTAGTAAATGTAAAAAGGCAGATGGTAAACTATCGAATCGTCACGCTATAACCGATGTTGAATTTTCAGATCCTAAGGACTTAGAAGTAATGGGCAGATTAGGAATCATAGCAGAAGTATACCCCCAGATAATGTCCATAACAAATGCAAAAGAGAAAATATCCATGATTAATGAAAAGATAGGTGCTGATAGAGGTAGATACTACTGGAATAGAAGAAAGATGGCTGATTGCAACATTACAATTTCCTGCGGCACAGATCTTCCTCTTATGATTCCAGATATTCCCGAGTCAATTTATCATACTTTCGGCGGTTTATTTCCCGAAGGTGGAGAACCTTTTAATAAAGAGAACACTTTAACAAAAGAAGAACTGCTTAAAGCTTGGACACTAGGTGGCCAATTTAATCTAGGACAGGAAGATGTGCTAGGAACATTAGAGCCTGGAAAGCTGGCTGATATTGCAGTATTGGATGGTGACATTTTTAAAACAGACATGAACTATATTAGAGATATAAAGGTATGCTTAACCATTGTAAATGGAAAAGTGGTTTATGATGCTTTAGTAAAGTAAAACTTTTCTAGGTAAAAATACCCTATCCTAAAACTAGAAATATATCTCAATAAGTGTTGGCTATGTTTAATAGTATTGTTGAAATTAAGTGTTCATAAATGAGATGCTCTATGAGCGAGCTATTAGAATTAAATGATTTTATCAGATGGAACGGCTTTAAAGATTACTAAAACGTTCTTCATTAGTGATCTTTTGCGCAAGCTCATTAAAGCATCGGATGACTGATCACTTAATTTCATTAACGTACTTTTATATACACAAGATTTAAAAATAGATTTAATGTTGAAGTGATACATATAGGGAACCTTTATGAAAACTTAATTTATACTTGTTATAAAATCCCGGCTTTTGATGATTTTATGGCATGTATAAATTAATAGTTGAAGTTGGTTCCCTATTGTTATATATCTTTATTCAACTTCAGCTAGTATAAATCAACTTTAAATACATTAACTCTTTAATTGAAGTATACTAGCTCAATATAAAAACATTACTTGCCCTTTCTAAATTGCTGAGTTTGCTTCTTATCTACATACATCATGGATGTGAGTAGTATTAACAATAAAGAACCAACATATCCTGCAAGTTCAATTTTCCAAACTGACAAAAGAAGCTCCACCAAAATTAAAATGCAGATTATACTTCTAGTAATTACATATAAACTTTCATTTCTATAATCTTTTTTAGATACAGCAAATGTTCCAGAAATAACTCCATATAACGTATAAAAAACTAGATATAAGCCTAGAGCTATAAAAAATGGAATAACAAAGTTATTGCCATTTAATATGTACTGGGTTGCTAAAATAAATATCAAGATTAAAATAGTTAGATAAAAAAATATCTGGGCTAAAATTTTCTTCACTTTATCTTTCCTCCATTATAAGTATCAAATTTCAACCATTAAGTTTTCATAAAGGATACCTTTCTATATATTCCGAAAGCTTAAGTTATAACTGTTCGGAAATCCTGTTATTTGTATATTGTTCGGTATATGTAAATTAAGTTTTGATATAAGAACTCTTCTTCTAAACAGAAATAATCCTTCATTCCCATGATTATTCTATCTAAATTAAGTATTCTTTCAATTTCTAGCTGGGACAAAAGCTCCGTCCCCCTGTCCCATTTGTTATATTTTACAATCTTAACGTTTCCATAATTTGCATTATAGATGTTTAGGTGTTACAATTAACTTGAAATATATGGTAATAATAAATATTTATATAATACTATGGAGGTGTCCTTTCTATGAAAAAAAGTAAAGTATTTTTATCAATGTTCCTATCAGTCTTCTTGACATCTGTAGTTACTGTCCAAGCATTCGCCTCTACAACTTCTGGTTCGACCTCTTATAATTCTACTCAACCTGCCTTTGATAAAGCCTTAGAAAAAGCAAAATCTAATCCTTTTCCAATCGAAACATCAAAAGTGCTCAATAGGACCTTAGTAAACAAAAAAATCGTAAATGATCCCAAATCTAACCAAATAAGAAGCCTCACTGGACAAATAAATCCATTAGAAGCAACTTCAAATGGTGTCTATCCTACAAGAAAAGGTGTAATCCTTGTAACCGATGATAAATATTCTGGAATAATTCCACTAGGACATAGTGCAATTGTATACTCCGCATCTGATGTTGTAGAATCATTAAGCTCTGGAGTTGTTATGGGTAAGAACAACTGGGATACAACAAGAAATACCTGCGCTGCTGGTACTGTAATCTCTACAACTGCTGATCAAGATGCAGCTGCTGCAGAATGGTGCAAGAGCAAAATCGGCCTTCCTTATAACTATGATTATTACAACATGTCAACTAGATCAAAATTCTACTGCTCACAACTCGTTTGGGCAAGCTTTGAAGATAACTACGGAATAGATTTAAATACTAGCGCCTATGATATAAGTCTATTTGGTAAAACACTTTCAGCAATTCATCCAACTGAACTTCTTACAAACGATAACGTTGTTGTAACCTATAGAAATAACTGGAGCGTTAATTAGTAAATTAATTAAAAGTTTGTTTATTAACTAATCTCTGAAGTTTTCTAAAACAAATTAAATTTCCTCACCTGTTCTATTAAGAATTAGAAATAGTATTTCTTTTTAAATTATTGAGCTCTATGCCATCTATATATAGGCTAACTAGTACTGAAATTTATCAAACTTAAATATTATATTTTTATAGAAATATTTATCTTAATACTCATTATTAAAGCAGTTCATATTTTTAGCAAAATATATAGTAATTTTACAATTCCACATTACACCAAAAGCAATAAAATGTACAACCTTTTTTATAATAAAAGCTTGTATGTTTTATTGCAATTTTCAAAATTGGAGGCGCTCTTATGCTTAAATCAAAAAAATTAATTTGTGACATAGCAGTAATATTAATATTATTTTTTTCTGGCTTATATTTTTATATAAATTACAATAAAAATCGTTTTATTTCCCAAAGTAAGCTTCCTTATATACATATCGGAGTTATTCAAAGCACACAAAATCAAAATATAGGTTATGTTTCCTTCTACGATAAAAATCTTAATCTTCTTGAAGAAAAACAATTACCCTTTGGTGATATGGGTGATCAAACCAGAGTACCTCTCTTGAGCAATACCAGCTTTTATTCAGTTCCTCTTGGCCTAGGAAATCAGAAGGATCTAAAAACTATTATAAAATTTGATTTAAATACTGGAAAATATAAGACCATAAAGATTAATCAACCTGCAATACTAATGTACACAGTTAATAAAGATGATGTATATACTACAAACACCATAAATTTCGTAGGATACATTACTAAATGCGATACGAAGACTGGACAACTACAAGAGTGGAAAAAGAATGGGCTAGTTATAGCGTCACTTAAGTGTTATGACGATATTTTATATGCTTGGGGAACAATTAGCGAAAATAATATCAATACTCCATATCTATTAATTTTTGACTCAAAAAATCTAAAACTCCTAAAGCAAATTCCATTGAACCAATGTGGAACTCAGCAATTAGACTCCTGCAAAATAGGCGACGATATCTACTTCACCAACAATCTTGATATAAATGGTAATGAAGGCTCAAAAACATTAAGCAAGTATAATACAAAAACCGAAAAGATTGACAACATAGAGCTCGGTGAAATAGATCCAAACCAAATACTACTCTACAAGGATAAACTATACATCACCCACTGCAATCCTCTTGCAGCAAATCTAAATAAAATTACTATCTTCGATCCTAAAACTCAGGATCAGAAGCTTGTAGAAATGGAAAATGCCCTAGTGCAAACAATAAGGTACAACAATTACCTTTACAGTCAAGATATTAACAAGCTCTATGTATACAACATTGATAACATGAACCTAATTAAATCAATTACTATTAATAAACCTAGACCCTCATCCCCTCAATCTCGCTTTTATATTGGAGGCTTTTTTGTAAAGCAGTGATTACTACAAAACTAAAATAAATAGTAAAGTTTCGTAAAGTATATTCTCTAAAGTCAAGGTTTCCGGTGATATAAAAATGCATAAATAGGTCATCTCACATGGCCAAAACTCCAACAAGCAAAGATGTATAGGCAACCTTTATGAAAACTTAATTTATACTTGTTATAAAATCCCGACTTCTGGGGATTTTGTGGCATGTATAAATTAATAGTTGAAGTTGGTTCCCTATAAGTGCCAAAATTATGAGTATCCTAAAGATAATAATATAGATATAAAATAAAGGCTGAATTTTCTTGATACCCAGTGTAATTTTATGTAAAATAAGTATTATAATGTTTCACAATCATCTTTAATAACTACATTGTGTTCACTAGCTACCACTATTTTCAGCACTATTATTGCCTTATTAATTATTTACTTTCTAAGATTAGGTAAGTACCTATAGTTATACTAACAACATTTTTTTAACACATTCATATATACTATATAACTTATGTATTCTACATAGTTATTCTACACACTGAAATCAACAAGTTTATCTAATATCTTTTACAATTTCCTATAAAATAAAACTAAGCTATATCCTTGAGTTTTTCTCAGAGATATAGCTTTTATTAACATTAATTCTTTAACTTCACTATACAAATTATAAGCTTCTATAACTAAGCAAGATGTATATCCTGCTCCTCATCATCTTCTTGTTTATTATTTTTATCTAATTTATTTCTAAAATAAGATAGGGAAGCGTTTTGTGGTACCTTAATTATCTTACTTTTGCTCCTTCCAATCCTTTGAGAAATATATATACCAGTATGTCCTGAGAATACATAACTGATAATGCAGGTCATAAACATGAATTCTACTCCTTTTGAGCCAAACATCTCGACTCCTAGGAGTAAGGATGCCAATGGAGTATTAGTTGCTCCAGTAAATACTCCTATTAATCCAAGTGCGGCTAAAAATGAAGGGGACATATGTAAAATGCTAGATAGCGTATTTCCTAATGTTGATCCTATTACAAATAACGGTGTAACTTCTCCACCTTGAAAGCCTGTACCTAATGTTAAAGAGGTAAATATAAGTTTAACTAAAAAAGCAATAGGATTAACCTTATCGTTAAAAGAATCTGATATAAGAGGAATGCTAAGGCCTAAATAATCTCTGCTTCCAACTATATAAACCAAAATAATTACTAAAATACCCCCTACAAAGCTCTTTAATATTGCATTTGGAAAAGCCTCTGTGAATAATTCCTTAAGCTTATGAGTTAGTTCGCTAAAAAGCTTACTAACAAGTCCAAATATAATAGCTGCAATAACTACTTTCATCACAGATAAAATTGTTATTTCAGGAATTTGAAGAATCTTATAATGAGTGTGATGAATCCCCCAAGCTGCAGAAACTAAATCTCCAGCTATAGCTGCTGTGAAACATGGAATCAAGGCTTCATAGCTCATTATTCCTAGAGTTGCAACTTCTAAACCAAACACAGTTCCAGCAAGTGGAGTTCCAAATACAGATGCAAAGCCACTGCTTATTCCACACATTAGAATTATTCTACTATCATATTTGTCAAGTTTAAATATACGCCCAACACCTTCTGCTATTGTAGAACCTATTTGAACTCCTGTTCCTTCTCTTCCAGCAGAACCTCCAAAAAGATGAGTAATAACCGTTCCTAAGAAGACTAATGGCGCCATACGCATAGGTACTGTTCCACCACTGTTATTGATGTTTTCTAAAATGAGATTATTCCCTTTTGAAGAATTCTTACCATACTTTGAATAAATAAAGCTTACAAATGCACCACCTATAGGCAGGAAAAATAATAACCATGAATTTTCAACTCGCAAATTTGTTACCAGTTCTAAACTTTTCAAAAACGCTGCTCCTGCAGTACCTGTGAAAATACCAACTATTGCCCCAAGCACCACCCATTTTATAAAAGAAATAGTTAAAACCGCCGTAGTATTTTTACTTCTAATAAATAGTAACCTATCCTTAAAATAGTTTTTATAAAATCTCATCTGAGATCTCCCCTCTTTTGTTATTATAGTATAAACTTCATCAATACTTAATCTTCATAAGCAGTAAAAATACTCCTACAAGATAACTACAATAATAGTTATCTTGTAGGAGTCATCAGCTTCAAGCATTTAAATGGCGAACTCCATCACCTATACATTTTCTAAAACCATATTATCACTAAATACCACGCTTGTCTATATCATGATTTATAAAAAGTCTCATACTCTTGCTCTTATAGTGAAAAATCCTATTGTATATCCTAAAACACCTAAAATCACGCTTCCTAAAATATAAACAAATCCATTTAATTCTTTTTTATTTTTGAACAGATTAAAACCTTCATACATAAAGGTGGAAAAAGTGGTATATGCACCTAGGAATCCATCTGCTAAAAGCAAATATATACTATTACTTACATTTAAACTAGATACTATGCCAAGAAGTATTGCACCTGTAATATTTATAATGAAAGTACCTAACGGAAAACTACTTTTGTTCTTTGTGGAGACAATATTTCCAAGCTTATACCTTGCTATGCTACCAAAAGTTCCTCCGATTCCTACTAACAAATATGACAACTAAAATCCACCTCCTTGAGCTTTTATCCGTTCATCTAAATCTTCATCATCATCTTCTTTATAGTTTCTATTTACAAAATTATTGGATAGAACTGAAGCAAAATAAGCTAAGGCAATACCTGCAAGTACTGAAAAGCCTACATAGGAAATAGCTGAGAAATAGTATCCTTCAATAAATAGAGTTACAGTTTCCTTGCACATAGTGGAAAACGTGGTAAACGCCCCTAGAAAACCAGTAGTAATACCTAATTTAAGATTTTCACTGTATTTCCATCTAGCATAACTTATTGAAAGTATAAAAGCCAGTATAAGACTCCCTGTTATATTAATTATAAAAGTGTTTAGTGGAATTTTTTCTTTATAATTATAGATTGGCTCATTTTTTATAATATATCTTAGGATAGCACCTAGAAAACCGCCAATTCCTATATATACATACTTTTTCATAAAACATCTCCCTATCCGCTTAACCTTATGCTTATCTTATAGATTTCGATTGTGCAATTTATTCCCAAACCAAAATATTTAAAACCTATGAGCTCGAATTAAAACGGTATATTTACATATAATTTATCACTGAATTTGTATATTTCAAATTTACATTACTTACTTATTATATAGAAGTTATTTAAGCATTATTC
This sequence comes from Clostridium manihotivorum, assembly GCF_004015185.1. Taxonomy (GTDB): domain Bacteria; phylum Bacillota; class Clostridia; order Clostridiales; family Clostridiaceae; genus Clostridium_AR; species Clostridium_AR manihotivorum. The sequence goes on from NZ_CP025746.1 coordinate 4,043,133, forward strand.
CCGAGCTTAATCCGTCAAGTAAGCAAATATTAGTAATAGACCCAATAAATGTAGCTGTTTTTTATACATGTGGGTTTTAATAACCTGTAAAAGGCAACCCTCAGTGAGAATTGCCTTGTGTTATCTACCTTATAAGTATTTACCTAGTCCCCAAAAATAAATAATTAATAAAGCAATACTATATACTAAGAATACTCGCCCTGGAATCACACTTGAAGTTATGCTTCCTACAATAGCTAATAATAATGTTCCAGCTGCTATAAGTGAAAATATTTTCCCAGCAAACTTTGCTAAGCCATGGACGTCTCTTACCTTTGATTTTTCTATACCTGCCAACAATCCAACCTTTTCATATTTATAGATTATGTAGGATAATATAAATAGTAAAATCGCTATACTTGCTATCACTATAGAACCTCTCACGTTACCACTCCTTTAATCATACCATTTAAAATATCAACTTTGTGAAGACAACTATATCTAATAAATATAGCTATCTTCAAGAAAATTATAGCACTTATTTTACATAAAATACCACCAAAATCTACAAAATAATGTAAAAACTTATACAAAAATCGCTTCTCTAGTTTTGAAATCTTTAATAAGAATTTTTGTACTAACTTTATTAGCTTAATTGGTAAATTTTTAGCCTTTACTATGTCTTTATCCTGGTCTAATAGCTGGAACCACTTTGCCCAATATAAATATTTTCATAAATACAAGCAAATGAGCCACCCATCATCAAAACTATTTTCAAAATCCTACAAGTTTTATTTAAGGAATTCTGATAAATCTGTTTGATGATTAAGTAGCTCATCTTATTACAAATTATTAAGTTTAGACTATGTTTAATAATATTGTTGAAATTAAGTGGTCATGAAGGAGATGCTATATGAGCGAGCTATTAGTGTAAGCTCATCTAAGCATCGGATGACTGACCGCTTAATTTCAAAGCAGTAATTTAACAGAGCCTACGTTTAAAGAGTATTGATTTTACTTTTACTCAAAGTTACCATATAACCAAGAATCACTGCTTCCTGTGATCTTGTAGTTTAATCTTAATGTATCTTGATCTTGCCAATTGCTGTTTACATACTTGCTTAAGTCTACTGTTATATGTCCCCAAGAACCATTTGCTGGAGAACCTATTTCTGATCTTGGTATAACAAGTTCTATTCTGCCAGTTGTAGTATCCCATTGAGGAGCTATAACAGAAGTTATACTCTTGTTTAGAGTCCAGCTTCCATTTGATACTGAGTACTTGCTATATCCTGCATCAGTGTTCTTTCTTGTAAACATATATGCCATATTTCTGCCTAGAGCAGTTCCATATTGAGTTGAAGTTGTTGTTGGTGCAGTCTTTGCAAAGTCTTCTACATAAGCAGAAACCTGGAAGGAGTTATCAGTAGTTGTAGGTAAAGTTCCAGCTGCATTGTTTATTCTTATATAGATATTAGAGTCATCATTTGACACATACACTTTCTTTATATCAGTTTGTCCATCTGCAACTACTCCATCATTAGATGGGTCTACATAGTATGGAACATATTTATATTGATTCCAATCAGCACTTGCTCCATTAGTTACTGTTATTCCTTTATAGCAGCCTGCGTTATTTTCTGAAGAATAAACTCTCATGTCATAGTTATTAGAGTATGCAAGGCTTGCTAGTATAAAGGATGCTGCAGTTACTGGTTCTGCTGCTGTACTTACCAATGGTGCTTCTGTAACATTACTTACAGCTTCACCTGTAACCATAAAGCCTGTTCCTGTTCTATGCTTAAACCACTCTAGCATATCATAAGACTTCGAACCATTTCCTTTGTAAGTCTGGTAAACAGAATCCCACATTGTCATTTGTGGCCAAGAAGGTGATGCTTCTAGAGCTTCATTTCCTGAAGGACTCCATTGTGAAGTGTAGTAGAATGTATCATTAGCGTATCTTGGTAAACCATAAGTGTCTGCATTAAGATCCTTTTCTATTTTATTTACATGAGAAGTTGCTCTTGAAGAGTTAACATCTATAGCACCTAAAGCAAATAGTATATTTGTTGAAGTATCTTCTAGGGTGTTAACAGTACCATCTGTATTTATACATCTATCATAATACCCATTAGCTGAATTCCAAAGTCCCTTTGGAGATGCTGTATCATCTCTGTTAATAGCAGTTAAGATAGTGCTTCCTGCACCATTGAAGCTATCAGCTAAAGCATTGTCTCCTTCTAATGTAGCTATTAAAGCTGCAGATTTAAGTCCCATTGCATAAGATGCTTGTGTATAAGCGTAGTACTCTGGAGAATCTCCTTCTTCCCAGATACTCTTATCAGCAGGTCCAAAACCAGTAGTTTGATCCATGTTAGTCATAATGTAATTTGCAGAATTCTTAACTGCCTTGTATACACCATCTAAGAAAGCCTTGTTTCCAGTTGCTTTGTAATGTTTGTATGCACCTATTAGGAAGAAGCCTATGGAGTCATTTTCTGGTTCAACAAAGTTTGCATTAGTGTTGTCCCATAGCCAGAAGCAGGTATGTAAGCTTCCATCTGTGCTTTGTCTAGCTGCAAGCCAGTTCCAGTAGCGTTCACCTTCTGTTGTAAATCCAGCTGCATCTAAAGACATAGCGGTTACTGCTGAGTCTCTTGCCCATATCTTATAGCTATAGTTAAGTGGATTAGTAGTAGCTGCATAGCACCATCAGCTGTAGTGCTGCCTGGTCTTATTGCGTTCTTTATCATAACTAGATTTCTCTTATATACTGAAGTCAAGTCAGCATCATTGAAGCTTGGTACAGTCTTTCCGTTAAACCAGCTTGAATAGCTTGAAGCAGTATTGTTAAACCAGCTATCTCCTGATTGTGCTCTTGCTGTATCACAGATACTTTGTACATTGCTTAAGCTTGAACCTAAAGCTACATAGAAATATACGTTTTGAGAGCTTCCTGCAGGCACTGTAACCTTTTGATCAAAGGCTACGGAAACATTTTGTGCTGAAACATTTGCATTGTTCTTTAATGAGCCACTTCCATCAAAAGTGTACCATGAAGAGCAAGTTGAACTTGAGGTATTTGAATCTCCGTCATTTGCAGCTTGGTAGTAAGTTGGAGCAGTGAAAGCACCTAAAGCCATGTAAGGTTGTCCAGATGCACTCATATTTACTATTAGAGCATTTCTAGAAGAATCATAGTTTGCTGCTACATTATTTGAAGTTGTATTGTTTGGATGTAGCATATCTAATATGCTGTAGGTAATACTTGAAGTACCAGTATTCTTTAAGGTATATCTTGATACTATAAAGTTTTGATTTGGTACTGCAACATAGTCCTTGGAGATTTCCATATTAGGTAAGTTAGATCCGTTATATTTTAAGAAGTTATTGTGTAAAACTCCATTTTCGTCGTAATAACCTTCTGAATCAAAGTTATGAGTTTGATCATATTTTGCATTGTTAGTTTCATCTCTAAAGAAACCAGTATAGTCTTGTATTTGATTTACATTCCAATTTCCTGAATATCTTAGTTCAGAAAGTCTTGGTCCTTTTGCACTTGTAGTATCATTGTCGCTAAGCTTGCTAGCTTGCCATATAGCCATTGTATCCTTCCAGTTAGACATATAGAGACTTCTAACGAAAACGTTCTTTTGTGTAACAACAAGATTGTCTAAGTTTATAGCTCCATCCTTGCTGTTATTTAAAGCCACTCTTACAGTATGAGTTCCTGCTGTTAGGTTAGTTCCTACATCAGTAGTCTTCCAACTGTCCCAGCTTCCTGTATCGCTACAGTATGCATTGCTTACGAACTTTCCATCAACATAAACTTCTCTTACATTTGTAGCACCAGTGTAGTTACTATATTTAAGTCTTAAAGTGTAATCTTGAGTTGTACCAACTGAAACATTAAAATCAACATAATCGCCAACCTCTGCGAAACCATCGATAAATCCAGTTCCTGAATATCCTGCATGATTTGTATCTATACTCACATTATGAAGTGAAGCACTTTCTGCCTCATAGGTTGACTGTGGGTAGGTCTGTGCTGAAGCTTTTAGACTAACATTAGAAAACATGCTGGCTGCCAAGATAAAGGCAAAAGTACCAGCTGCCTTAGTTGTTATAAAGATATGCCACTTCGTGATAAAAATTATATTTTCAAATCTTCTCTCAAAACCCAAAAGAGTTTTGAAAATATATGTCGTATTGAATTGGTATATCTTTATCCAGTAAATAGGTGTAAAGTTCTTTGAACTCTATTACCTAAAAATCACAACTTACTTTATAGATAGAAATTCCTTATAACCTGCTAAAACTAATTAATGCAAGAGATATACTCTAGCTTCATATGGCTTTAGCAAAAAGTTATCAATATTATTGGTATCAACTTCATAATTTGCTATTAGAAGCTCTGCTTCCTTGAACTGGACATCTGCAGGTAGCTTGAACTGAACCTCTTTTTCAAAGAAATTAAGTATCACTAATAGCCTCTCATCCTCAAATCTTCTTATATATGAAAATATATTTTCATCATCTTTATATAAAAGGTTTATATCCCCATAAACAATAATAGGGTTTTCTTTACGTAATTTAATCAGCTTTTGGTAATAGTAAAATATCGAATTTCTATCCTCTAAAGCTTGTTCAACATTTATATCTGTATAGTTTGGATTTACCTTAAGCCAAGGTTCACCTTCTGTAAAACCTGCATTTTCTGTAGCATTCCATTGCATAGGTGTTCTTACATTATCCCTACCCTTTGCATAGATTGACTTCATAAGTTCCTCTTTTTCCACGCCTTGAGCAGTCTTTTCCTTGAACATATTTATTATTTCAATATCCTTATATTCAGAAATGTCAAACTGTACATTGGTCATGCCAATTTCTTCGCCTTGGTATACATATGGTGTGCCTTGCCAAGTGTGAAGAAAAGTTGCAAGCATCTTTGCTGACTGTAACCTATATTCTTTATCATTACCAAACCTAGAAACCATTCTTGGCTGGTCATGGTTGTTTAAAAATAAAGAGTTCCAGCCCTTATCTTTTAAAGCTTCATACCATTTGAACATTATATTCTTAAAGGTTGTTAGCTTCCATGGCCTTAAGTCCCACTTTCCATTACCAGAATCTATATCCATAAGCTCAAACTGAAAAAGCATATTAAGCTCATCTCTATCTTCATTGACATAAAGCTTTGCTGTGTCAGGATCTACACCTGGTGCTTCTCCTACAGTCATGATGTCATACTTACTTAAAACCTCTCTATTCATTTCTTGAAGAAATTCATGTACCCTTGGTCCATTTGCAAAAAGAGGAAATCCATTACCATAAAGATCCTGTTCTCCTTTTTCTCCATCAGGTAGCCCAGGAACCTTGGATATTAGGTTTATTACATCCATCCTAAAGCCATCAATACCTTTATCAAACCAGTACTTCATCATATTATAAACTTCGTTTCTTACTTTTTCATTTTCCCAATTTAAATCTGGTTGCTTTTTTGAGAAAAGATGTAAGAAGTACTCATCAGTTGCTTCATCATATTGCCATACAGATCCACTAAAGAAAGAACCCCAGTTGTTTGGTGGGTTGCCATCTTTACCTTTTCTCCATATATAATAATCTCTATAAGGGTTGTCCTTTGACTTTTTACTTTCAACAAACCATTGGTGCTCATCTGAGGAATGATTTACCACTAGATCCATTACTAACTTCAAACCTCTTTTATGCATTCCCTCTAAAAGTTCATCGAAGTCACCCATTGTTCCAAACTCGTCCATTATATCTCTATAGTCACTTATGTCATATCCATTATCATCATTAGGGGACTTATATACCGGACTAAGCCATATAACATCCACCCCTAATTCTTTTAGGTAATCAAGCTTTTCTATGATTCCTCTTAGATCACCTACACCATCTCCATTTGAATCCTTAAAGCTCCTTGGGTATATTTGATATACTACTGCTTCTTTCCACCATTTTCTTTCCATAACTGCACCCCTCCACTTATTTTACGATACAAATTCTTATAAGTTATTTACACAAATATTGATATTACAAAATAATTAACTCTATTCAGTGACATAAAGCATATATTTTCGTTACCACATGTATAGAATTTCGCTATACTTTTTAAACACAAAAAATATGTTATAAATTTTATTGTGATAATTAGGTTATCCATATTCAATAATCTCTATTTTTTAGACTAAGTATATGGATAACCCATCAAATGTGTTTTAATACTTTAATAAATTTTTATGCTCTCAAGCTTAGTAAGTCTTTTTAGGTTAATCTTGCCAAGCTCTACTATTATAGCCTTAAAATTGTTATGTTAAATATATAGCTGTCTAATATTCTATATATATAAGGTCCCATACATAAAGTTCGGGCACTACAAATCTGATTTCATTTCCCTGGTCACCTTCTACATAACTGAAGTTCAACCTTACAGCTTTTCCATCTTCAAAATCTGGAGAAGCTAGATACACAGCCTTAACTTCATTGCAAGTAAGTACTGAAACTTCAATATTCTCTGTCTTTGCTGGAAGCTTTTCCTTAGGTTCATTCCAGTTCATATCTTCAATGCCTTTAAAATTAACTAGATTAATAACCTTAAAATCTGGCTTTTCTTTTACTAAAGACCAAACTTTATCTGCTTCTACCTTAGGTGAAGCCTCTACTCCTTTAATGACATATTCTCCATTAATACCACCAGTATTTACCATACTAGTATCTATTATATCAAAGTCGAAGAGCAATTCCTCATATTTAACAATAAAGTCATAATAATTTCTTAATTTATTATTAAATTGTTCACTTTCTATAGTTCTATACTTAGGATAGTATGGATCATCTAATATTCCTCTGTTCTCACCTAGCAGTAGATGAAATCCTCCACTAGCAAAAATAGTAGCCATAGTTAACAAGGTTGCATTTTCAGCCTGATCTACAGGTATATTTAATTCCTCTAAGAATGGTTTCATATAGGCTGCTAAAATAACTTGTTTTTCTGGAGCATATTTCTTTGCATTTGTGATTAAGTTATATAGATCTTGATAGGTGTCATTTGGAGGCCAAACCTCTATATAAACAGCATCCTGCTCTGACTGTGCCACAGTTTCCACAGGCCAGTTATTTACTGCATTAAAGATTAAGCTAACTTTTTCGCCTTTTTCTTCTATATATTTTTTAGTATCATCTATTAGATTAGGGAAGTCCTCTCTTAGATTTCTTATTGCTCTTTTTCCATTTACACTGCTTATAGCTTCCTTAGGGAAACCATATTGATCCATATGAATACCATCAAATCCAAGCTTTATAACCTTATAGAACTCATTGATTATATGATCATGCCACTTATTTTCTCTGGATATATCCATCATATAAAGGAAATCACCAAAGCCATATATATCGCCATTATTCTTATATATACCTAAATCTTTATTCTTCTTATAGTATTCAGGAGCTGAGGCATAAACTGCACCATAAGCAATTGCTTCCATACCATACTTATGTGCTAAATCAATTTTATCTTTTACTGTAGATAGGCTTAGTTCTCTTTGAAGCGGATCTATAAATATGTCTGATTTAGGTATTAAATCGTGATGCCTATACATCCAATCGTAATATTGAACCACATTTAAATGATATTTATTCATTTCTTTAAGATCGTGTTTATCATTTAAATCTTCTTTAGAAAAGTCAGCTAAAAATCCATATCTAGGTGCATACTTCCAAGAAGGTAAAATATCGAAAGCTGTACTAAAGGTCTGCACCACTTCATCCATATGATATAATTCAACTTCAACGCCATAGCCTGAGATTAACTTATCATTGTTATCTATATTAAATTCAAATTTAACTTTATCTTCTTCACTAGATAAAAATATCTCTAAAGTACGAATTTGTTCATGGAGCCTATATACATTACATCTTAATATATCTGACTCAAGTGCACCTTCTAGTTCTACAAGTATTCCTATTTTTTCTCCGTTTTTAAATTGAGCTTTTGCTGGATATATATCTTTAATAATCAATGTTAATACCTCCTGTTTTTTATTCTTTCTCAACATATACCATGTCCCAATAATGAAGCTCTGGAACATCTATTTGAAGTTTTGTACCATTACCATCTTTTGTTGCTTTATAATTTAACTTGATTGGTTTTCCTCCATTAAGATCTGGAGAGGCTAGATACACATCTTTTACCTTACCCTCCTTAATTGTATAATCAAGCTTTAAGTCTTTCTTTGAAGTAGGTGCATCATAATTGGCTCCATCATCTCTCCAAGCTTCCTTATTCATGCCTAGAAGGTTTATAAGCTGTACAACTTCATATCCCTTCTTCTCTTTTGCATAAGCCCACACCGTATTTGCTTGTCCATTAGTGCTTGTCTTAATGCCATCAATACTTATTGGATTGTCAATATCCTTTAATCCATCTCTTAGTAGGTTTTCATAAGCAACTAAGAAATCATAATAGTTTCTCATAGCAGCTACTAGCGAATCTGTCATTTTTAAGTTTTTATTCGGGAAGTATTCCCTGCCTAGCATGCCTGTATCTCCCAATTCTATATGAGAACCACCAGCAGCAAATATGGCTGCATCAGTTAATCTAACACTATTCTCATTGAACTCACCAGGAACGCCTGCTGATCCATAATTCATATAAGCAGCTATTACAGTGCTTTTCTTTCCTGAAGTAAGCGCATATCCTTTATCAACAGTATCCTTAAAATAGTAATAATTAGGGAAGTCTGAAGGCCAAAGCTCTGAGTAGAGGAAATCTACATTTGACTTTGCTACTTGTTCCAAACCGAATCTATTTACTGTATTAAAAACTACTCCAACGCCAAGAGCGCTTTTCGCATTATTAACAAATTCAGTGTACGTATCTGGAAGGTTTACGAAATTACCATTGTAATCAAAGGTTGTACCTCTGTTTCCTAAAGTATCCATATGATATATATCAAAGTTTAGTATTTTAAAAACATCTTTCTCTTTGTTATAAATATAGTTTTGCCAATCTTTATTTGCTGGATTAAATATTTCTAAAGAAGATGCCCATCCATTTGGCAGTGCGTAACCATCCTGCTCTGTATGAAAGCTATCCTTGTATATCCCCCATTCCGGTTTCACTCCATCTTGCTGATAATCTGAATAGGTTCCGTAAATCAGATTATAATTAGCAGCTTTCATATTCTTACTATGAGCTAAGTCAATATAGTCCTTTACAGTTTGATAATATATATCCCTATTAGCTATATCCTTCCAAGACTTAGGCATATTACTTTCATCCCCTGGCAGTGGCTTTTGATGCTTATTCTGCCAATCGTAAAACTGCAAACCATCTATATGAAATTTATTTATCTTATCTATAATATTTTCAGACTTATCTTTGCTTTGATCAGGGTACTCAGCTATATATCCATATCTCGGGAACTTATCCCAATTTGAAGAAACATCCACGGCAGTATTTTTACTATCATCTACAGTGACTCCATGGGTTGCATATACCTCTACTAGATACCCCTTATAATCATCTGAAGGAGCATTCCACGGAATATCTAGAGTCTTTTTTTCTTTACTACCTAAAGAAACCTCTAACTTTTTCTTTTCCACAGTATTATTTAAATACTTAAAATATATCTCTAAAGAACCTTTATAGTCTTTACCAAGCTTATTATCAAGTTCTACTTTTAAGCTCACATTATCTTTAGGATTGTATCTAGCTTTATCCGTATACACATCAGTTATAAGCTTTCCACTTTCTGAAACTTTTGTGCTAGCTTCAACACTAAAGGTTTTAACCTTGTACGCTAAAAATCCTCCTCCTATGCAAAGCACAGCTATTGCTGCAATAATAAATCTTTTCTTCAAGGTAAACATACCTCCTCACAAGGTTATATCAATTTAACACTACTAAACTCTAAGCAGCAATTTACTACTTACGTTCTATTAAGCTCCTACATCAGTAATTAGTCCATGTCCATAATAAAGTGTTATAAAAATCTTCTACTTAAGCTACCTTAACTCAATTTATTGATAAACTACTTCATGTAAAACTAATCAAAATAAAAATCTACAAACCTATTAGGTTTTTTATTATACGTATAAGTGATGAAGTAGTTTATCTATTAATTATCACTAGCCTTTTACAGCTCCTTCACTTCCACCTGACTTTATGAACTGTTTATTAAAGACTATAAATATAATGATTATAGGTATCAAAACCAATATAGCTGCTGCAAATATTACCCCCCATTGAGTTGCTTTTCCGTTTTGAAGTAGCTTTATAGCTATAGGAAGCGTTCTCTTTGATTGGGTTTTTATAACAGTTAATGCGGTAAATACTTCCATCCAAGTTCCTGAGAATGCACCAATTGCCATAGTAGCTAAGGCTGGTTTTGAAAGAGGTAATATTATATTTCTATAGATGGTCCACTTGTTTCCTCCATCCATTATTACTGATTCCTCTAATTCCCTAGGAATGGTTTCAAAGAAGCCTTTTAGGAAGAAGGTATTCCCTGCTATTCCTCCGCTGACATATAAAAGTAACAAACCTGTATAAGTATCAACTAGGTGTAGTCCTTGTAAAATAGTAAATTGCGATATTAATGCAAGGACTGCTGGCATCATAAGAGAGAATATATAAATGTTAAATATTATCTTCTTACCTGGAAAGTTAAGTCTTGCAAAGCCATAACCAGATAAGGATGATACAAAAATTGTTAATACCGTGTTCGCAACAGTTACAAATATGCTGTTTATAAAATATCTTGAAAAGTTTTCACCTGTCCAAGCAGTAATGTAATTTCCTAGATAAAATTGCTTAGGAATTATTTGCGGCTTTGAAGGCAGAACATAAGTATTTGGTATTAAGGATGTACTTATCATATTTAAGAATGGCAATAGTGCGATTACTACCATTACTAAAAGAACTAAATGCAATAGCACTTGTCCAGCTTTTTTTCTAAACATATTTTCCGCCTCCCTTAAAACTGAATTTCTGCGTCTTTAGTTAGTTTTCTTTGTACCACAGATATAGTTATTAGGATTACAGACATTATTAAACTTAATGCTGCTGCATATCCAAAATCAAAACTTGAGAAGGCCTTGTTGTACATGTAGTCTAAAAGTACATCAGTCTTTCCAAGTGGTCCGCCTGCAGTAACTAGCATTACCTGAAGCATTATGTTAAAGGCACCTATTATCAAATTAATTATTATAAAATAAGTTCTAGATGCTAAAAGTGGTAAGGTTATCTTCCACATTTGCTGCTTTTTAGTAGCACCATCTACATCAGCAGCCTCATAAATATCCTTAGGCAAATCTTGAATGGCGGCAGTGTACATTATCATTACCCAGCCAATACCCTTCCATATACAAAGTGCCCATACTACTATATTTCCCGTCCATTCATTTTGAAGCCACGACACCGGTTGACTTATGAGGTGTAGATTTAACAGCATTGAGTTTACCAAAGATCCTTGTGTATCTTGGAAAATATATTTAAACAATATAGCAACTACTATCCAGTCAGAAATAACCGGAACATACAATAGAAATCTATATAAAACCTTTCCTCTTGAAAGAGACTCAATTAATATAGCTATTACCATTCCTAAAAACCATTGAATAGGCACAGTAACCACTACTGCCAACAATGTATTTCTAAGTGATAAATAGAACTTAGAGCTTTCATCTATAGCTCCACCAGCAAAGAATGCCTTCTTAAAGTTTGCAAGACCTATAAATGTACTTGGCTTATTAGGGTTAACACTATAATTCATAAAAGCCATCATTATATTCTTAAGCAACGGATATGCTACAAAAATTAAGAAGAGTAAAAAACCTATACCTACAAAAGCCCAGCCTTCTATTGCTTCTCTTTGTTTTTTGTTAAATTTAATATTTCTACCTTTATGCTGTGAAACAGTCACTGTATTATTTTCCAAATGCTTCACTCTCCTTTTTTATGATTGAGGATTAGGTATTTAACTTAATCCTCAATCTGTATTTTTTACTATTTGCTTGCTTGAAGTAAAGAATCTACCTTCTTTGCTGCATCGTCTAAAGCATCTTTTGGGCTCTTTTTCTTTCTTACAGCTAGCTCAAAGTCCTCTTTGATTGCATTTGATATATCTCCCCACTTTGGACTTGGAGTTCTAGCCCAAGTTGAATTAAGCTGATCCATATATGTTTTCAACATTGCATTATCGGTAACTATAGATTTCTTAGCAGTATTTGTATTAACAGGCATCATACCAAGCTCTGTAGTAAATATGGTTTGAGCATCATCAGAAGCTAAGAATTTTGCAAATGCATAAGCTTGCTCTTTATTCTTAGAAGCCTTGAATATTATTGTGTCTTCTCCTCCTACTACTGAGAAACTTCCTCCATCACCCTTTGGCATAGGGGCAAAGATTAAATTATCTTTAACATTCTTTTGGTCTTTGTTAGCTGGATACCACCATGGACCGTCATCAATCATTCCATAATGACCTGCATTGTAGCCTTCCCAAGTACCTTCTCCACCAAGGAGGCTCTTACCAATATATCCTTTATCATTCCATTCAACTATCTTTGTAAGAGCTTTTATACTTGCGTCACTGTTTAAGTATCCAGTAGCTTTCGTATTCTTTTCATCAGTAAACTTACCACCTAGTGATAAGAAATATGGAGATATAGCCCAAGATTCCAACCCAGCTATACCAAGTGCAGCTACCTTGTCCTCTTTTGCCTTAGCTGCATATTGTTCTAATTCATCCATAGTCTTAGGTGCTTCCTTAAAGCCTGCTTTATCTAGCATTGATTTATTATAGATAGCAATCTTTGTATTTGTATCAAGTGGCACACCGTAATAGTGACCATTATAGAAATTTGTACTCATTGGTCCCTCATAGGTTTCCTTCTTCAAATCATCAAAACCTGGCATGCTATCTAAAGGCTCTAAGTAATCCTGCTCTGCGTATTGTGCTACATCTACAATATCTGTTCTAGCAAGATCTGGCACAGTACCACTCATAGCTCCTTGAAGAATCTGCTTTTTGTAATCATCTCCACTAGGCATTGGTGTGATCTTTACCTTTATGTCTGGATATGTTTTGTTAAATGCAGGAACTATCTTTTCTTTCAAAACTTTATTTTCTGCATCTGTAAAGGTACTCCACATCTCAATTTGACCCTTTAGCTTGGTCAAATCTGTTGTAGTTGTAGCTGAGCCTTGTCCACTAGTATCTGTAGCCTTGTCACCGCAGCCTACAAATAGCGAAGAAGCCATAAGCCCTGTTAAAATTAGTGCAATTACTTTTTTATTTTTCATACTCTATCCCCCCATAGTTTGTTTTTATATTAAAGTGCTATTTAGCACTTATAAGCTTTTATTGCTATTAAACGTTTTCTTGTTAAGGAACCGTTTGCGCAGATAAATTAAAACCTATTATCTATCTGCGTATATTATAGGTATAACGCACATCACTCCTTAGCTACAGATTATTTTTCACTTGTTATTTTAGTTCAACTTAAAGTACTTTGCTTCATTTATTGCTATGTATAACGTTATCATTAAGTCTGTGATAATTATTATGTATATTTTACCATATAAGTGCTTTTTATGTAACTTTGTTATATATCTTGTATATCTATGAATTTATTCTAATCTGTTATACAATAATATTAAATGTACAATTTATACTTTTTTTGTACTATACCGACTTTTCATATTAGCGGAGGTTTCTCATGGATTTACTAACAATAGATACAAGTATTGTGCCATCAGTAAGGCTAATAGGTCACATAGATTATATAAAACCCTGGAAACACTTTAATAGAACCATTAACGAGTACATTCTATATATAGTTAAAAGTGGAGAGCTTTATATTAAAGAAGGAAGTATAGAATACCATCTCAACAAAGGAGATATCCTACTACTAGAACCTAATATAGAACATAGCGGATACAAAGAAGCTACTTGCCACTATTATTACATTCACTTTAAACATCCCAAGATTTCTGCTGTAAATACTAATTCTTATAAAGAAATAGCCCAAACACTAATGGATAAAAGAAAGGCTTCTCTTCACAGCGAGTATCTCAGCGAGCTTTCTGATACAGATCCTGATTTTTATTTACCAAAAAACTATCACTATGAAGATGAAAATGAATTGATGTCCTTATTAGTAAGTGCTGATAGCGATTTTTATCATAAATACGAAGGATATAAAAAAATAGCTTCTTTGAAACTACTAGAAATATTAATAAAAATAAGCAGAGACTATACCTCTACTAAGATAGAAAATGCTCAACCACAATTTTCAAAGGCTTTTGTAAAGTGCAGAAATATTCAGCATTACCTAAATTCTAACTACCAAAATAAGATAACAAGTGCTGACATTGAGCAAAACTTTGAATCCAACTATGATTACCTAAATAGAGTTTTTCAACAAATGACTGGGTACAGTATAATAAATTATTTGAATATCATAAGAATAAATCGAGCAAAAGACTTACTAGATGCTACACCTCTAAAGATTTCCGAGGTTGGTTATCTAGTTGGAATCGATGATCCCTATTATTTTAGCAAGCTTTTCAAAAAGATTTCAGGAATAACTCCTTCAAAATATATAAAACTAAAAAGTGAACCTACCATTTAAAATAATACAAATATTTAGCTCCTATTTTTACTTATGTATTACATAAAAAGTCCACTGAAGCGATTTTCTTCAGTGGACTTTTTGACTATCTGTCTTTTCTGAAGGTATGTGCAGAAATATTGGCAGGCCACATAACTTTATTTTTACTGTATGGCCTAACAAGTCATTACTTTAGTAATCCTTTCTTAGTACTTTAGTTATCTTTATATTCCTATACCTTTAAAATAAAATAATTCTAGGAGCTAAAATATGCCAACAGAAGAAGTTAAGATATCCTAAAAACTATTTCTTCTTCTAAAACAAAAAATTACAGATGCATCTAAATTATATTTCAATCTTACTTTGGCATAGTTCTAATCTAATTAGACTCCTATAAAATTTAAGGAGGTAACTATAGTGTTTGGCTTAAAAGATTTAAAAAGTAGTGCTGTATTCTTAAAATTAAGTTTTTATGCATTTTTAGGAATTTCTTTGGAGCTTTTGCTTGGATTAATTGAACATAAGATATATGGTAGTAAACTTGGTCAGTTTAGTGATTTTCAAATGATAGTCCATTGGATTCTAACCTGTCTTATTTGGGGTACCGTTGCTTTAAGCTTAATCTCAAGAGCAAAGAAGAAATATAATTTTGATATCTTTTCTTATAGAAGTTCATTGCCCCCTATAAACTTAATATTCTGTATTGTACTTTTGGTTCTCACAGTAGTTGTAAGTACTATTGACTGGAATGGCTTTAAGGTATTAAAAGAATTTGAGAAACAAGGCCTTATTAGGTTTATATTTCAATATATCTATTATATGTTTGAAACCTCTCTTTTTCTTCTGATCATTGTGTTTGCTCAAAAGGCTGGTGAAATATGTTTTGATAAAAAGTATATTCCCTGGGGTGGAATATTTGTAGCTTTAACATGGGGACTATGTCATATGTTTACTAAAAGTAGTTTATCTGTAGGCTTATTGGTAGCCGCAGACGGACTTATTTTCGGTATCACCTATCTCCTAAGTAGACGAAATATTTTCATAGCATATTTATTACTCTTTCTTATGTTTGTTCTATAGAATTCATATTAATGCTTATAACACAGTACCTATTCTTCATGAAAAAATGACTAAAGCTTCTTTAGTCATTTTTTGTTCATCTGCCTTTCCTAAATATATTTAAAAAAATTCCGGCAGGTGATATCTGTAATTTAATTGAATGATTATACATTTAAGTATATTATTTAAATATATAAGTTAAAACTCGGAGATATTGTCTATTATTAAGTATGTACATCTTTAACTGAGTTAAAAAATTGTATACTTGTTTAAACGTAAAAACTGTTGTTTCAACTCAGTAATTTACAATAGTCATAATATAATAAAAATTGAAAGGAGACTTATCATGGAAGAATTAAATGTGATTTTAGGAAAGTTTGTAGAATCAGGCTGGGACTTAATTGCAGTACCATCCAAGGCATATCTTGATGGTACTGGTTCAAGAGAAGAACTAGTCAAATCAGTAGAACAGGCAGATAAAGAATGCGGAAGCTGCGGCTGTGAGCTTGATCCTTTGTATAAGAAGTGTCTTCAACTATTATAAAAAACTGCCATTATAAATAGATGTACCACTTCGCAAGAAGCTTATATTTTCAAATTTTTCTTTCATAAACTAGAGAATTTTTGAAAGTATACTTCAAAGCAAAGTAGTACATCTATAAATTAAAGTTATTATTAACTTATCTTAAATTTCTTATATCTTATTGAATATCTTAATAGTATTGCAAAAGCCACTACAATAGCAATTAATACATCTGTTGTTGCATATATGTGAAATCTATTAAACTCTATAATATCTACTAATTCCCTTATCCAGAGCAATGCCATCAGAGCTACACCTAAGGCGTTCAATTGAAGAAATGTACTTTTAGCTTCATTCATATAATTTAGTATTAATTCTAACCCCAAATATACAAGATTTAAAAAGATGAAAAATACGAATTCTCCATAAGTTATATTTATCACGGGATCATCTACCATAATAGTATAGAAATAAAATATAGCTATAGAAAATAGAAATAATATTATTGCGCTAAAGTAATTCAAATACTTCCTTATTATATCCCTCATAAACATTCCTCTTACAAAACAGCTGAATTTCATACTTTTATTTTATATTTTAGTAAATAATTACTTTTAGTATATATTTTAATTTTCTATTTTTCAACCTTTTTTGAGTAATTTTATAATCTATATTAAATTTTTGATAAATAACCGAAATTAGTCTGAATTTACTTTTAAGACAGGTATCTATTTAGATTCAAGCCTTATGAGATATAAATTTACTGCTTTTATATTAAGAACTATGTCGCTAAAGATCCCTAGTGAAAACAAAGTACTATTGTAGATCTTCAATTATATCCTGATAATGAGTATTCCAAACAATAATCCAAAACTTATCAATTCCTGCTCTTCTCATAGCCTCTAATCTATGATTTCCATCACTTACTATTAATCTATCTCCTTCATGTTGTACTATTAAAGGTGGCATATCCCAGCCATTTTTGATCAATTGTTGAAACTTCTTAATACAAGGTTCCCAATCTTCTGGTGCATTATAGTACTCCATACCAGGCTCTGGACCACAGCAGCGTTTTAACTTATCAATGCTTATTAACATAGGTCCTGTCCAATGTCTTTTTTCAAGCTTTAACCCTTCAGAGAATGGAGCGTTATCTCCAATTGAGTTTAAGAAAAGATGAACCCATTCCTCAATCTTTCCTTCTTTTCCATAGGCTATTGCCTCTTCTACATTAAACTTCATACTTTCCATAATAACCCTTTATATACCTTCCTTTAAAATTGGCTATGTTTAGAATATTATTTAACAGAGCCACAAACTTTAATTGTATTACTAGAAATAATTATCTAAAGATGAACTTCATTCTTGATATATATCTATAAGTGCAAGTACATTCTTCAGAATGTTTTTATATACATCCTCCTTACCAAGCTTTGCATAAAATCTCATACCATCTAAGCTATGGCAGATTGTAGCACATAAAAATCTTTCTCTAGCATGAGAAACATCAAAGTCATTTTGTTTGTAAAATTCACAAAACCTATTAAAAAGGTCATGTTCACTAAACTCTAAAACTATTTTAGAAATATCAAAAAAATAGTCTAGATAACTCACCCCTCCCCAGTCAATAACCCCTGTTACTTTCGAATTACTTACCAATACATTGTTATAGTGGAAGTCTGAGTGAACTAAATATCTTTTTCCTTCACAATATGGTGCAAGTTTTATCATCTTTCTATATAACTCCATAAACACTTCGTAATCCAAGAAGCTCTTCTCAAATAGTTCATACCAATCTTTCCAGAATCCCTGAATCTCCTTAGAAAAGAAATGTCTTAAGAATTCTTCAAAAGTTTTAAACTGCCCATTCTTATTGGAGTTTAACCACCCATAACCTAAGGTAGAACTTATGTCAATAGAATGGATATTCTTCAAAGTATCCATTATACTAGGCAAGGAACTTTCAACTTCTTCTTTATCTAAATCGCATATTGGAATACCATAAAGTTTTTCTGATATGGCATAATAATAATCCTTGTAACATCCTTTATTTAATACTTTGGGAGAAGGAATTTTAGCTTTGTCAAATCTATCCTGAAGGTAGCTTTCAACTTCAAATTCAGTGTTGTCCTTAGCAAAACATATAACATATTCTTTATTCTGAAAGTTGAAAAAATACACTCTTTTTATCTTACCAGAGGATGCTTCTTTAATATTATCTATTTTGCTTCTAACTATTATTTGTAAAAGACCTCCCACCTCATCAATACTTAAATCAGGTTTCTTAATATTATCCATCTTAGCACCTCCTCTAAGTTTTATATCTACATAAATTATTTTATATAGATGCCTTGATACTTTATATATCTAGTTTAATTATATTTATTTAATGCATAAAAGCTGTCTAGAATAACTTGTTATTCCAAGACAGCTTTCTATTTCTACTCCTAATATCAAACTTTCTTATTATATAATCTAAATAAAACAGTTTTACCTTTAGTTTATATAATACTCATTTTCTATATACTATTTTCTTAATTGTTTCTATAGCCAGACAGTACTCTAATGATAATTCCTCAATTGTGTAGCCTTTCAAAAACTTCTCTTTTATATTATCATTTCTTATTTTTAACTCTGCTCTATATCCTGATAGTTCTCCCCATTCTTTACGGTTATCTTCTATCTGAGGAATGTATACAAGCCCACCACTTATATATTTTTGTATTTGTGCTATCAATTCCTTTGGAAATATATCTATACCATTTTTATAATCCATTCTAACTCGCTCCTTAAATTTCAACTATTATTTAAGGATGCAATACCTGTCTCTAACTAAGTCCTTCTATATTAGAATGAAATTGTGACTGTTTTTATTCCATGCATCGTCACCTATAGTTATCTTACAGATACTGCATGGAACAAAGGATTTTCAGTTGTAATAAAATATAAACTTCTCATTTCTATCCCCCCTTATTTTTTTCTCCATCTATCCACAAAGGCTCCTTTTACGAAGTCTTCTTTAGTTAAATATTCTTTCAAGGTATCTCTTAAATACTCAGGGTTATACTTTTCATTTCTATTATTGCTCAAAGATGTATAGCCAGTACCTCTTAGAAGGTAATCTGAAGCTGCAACAGTGTACCACCTTTCCTCTTCTAACATTTCTCCATTAATAAAAACATTTGTTATAGTTCTTCCGTCGTGTTCGATGAATGCTCTTGATACATGAAGTCTTCCCAAATACTTACCTCTAAAACCTGGCCCCTTTCCATCTAAATAGCAATAATCCGTATCTAAAGAGTTTTGTAAAGCTTCTTTTAAGTGCTTTCCTTGAACTTCAAAGCTTGTAGGATTTAATGGTGAAGGGCATATTTCTAAAAGCTTCTTTAAAGAAACAGCTCCTTTTCTAATTCCTCCGTTCAAAACTCCGCTATTTATCAGTGATAGATCACATTTAAGCACATCTGCTAGGGCGTCTGCTAAAAAGTTAGTCATTGGGTTTTCTTCAACAATATCATGCCAAAGATCCTCATTAATTTCATAAAGTGGCTTTCCTAATACATCAATAGCCTTTTCTTTATTTACTTTTAACACCCTATTAATTTCAGCATCTTGATCACATTTTTCAATAGCTATATTCTCCCCATCAATTAACTTGACACCATTACTATCAACTTCAAGCTTTAATACTCCTAAATGCTCAGCAAAACATCCAGAGGTAAATATAATAGTGTTATTTACCACCTCAGGTTCATTCATTAATATGTGAAAGTGCCCACCTATTATAACATTAACTTTTTCAATCTTTTCTGCTACTTCTCTATCCTTATCCATACCGAGATGAGATAACAATATACATATGTCATACTTTCCATTATTAATCTCAAGCTCTTCATTTATTACTTCAATATAATTTTTAAGTTTGAAACCACATAGCTCATTAAAAGGCGCTATGTCCGGCGCCGCACCTATTAACAGTATTTTTATATTATTTTTTTCTAATATAATACTTTTATTTGCCCCTAAAATATCCTTATTATCTAAGGTATATAAGTTACAGGTTAAAAAAGGAACCTTAGAATTTGTTGCCATATAATTTAAGGTGTCAACTCCATTAAAAAATTCATTATTTCCTATAGCTATAGCATCATACCCTGCAGCCTCCAACAGTTCAACTGCTGCTAATCCATTGGTACCTTGAAGTTCCATCCTTTTAAAATCCGCATAATCACCTGCATCAAGTACTAAAGTATTTTCATCCTTAAGCTCATTAATCTTGCTTACAGCCTTTGCGAAATTATCAAAATTGCTATGTATATCATTTGTATGCAATATGTTTAATCTCATACTTTCCGCTCCCTATTTTGATAAATTATTATATGATTGCTACCACTCTATTTAAAGCTTTATCCATTTTATCTAATAAACTTTTACTCAAAAGTTATGCTAATCTCTTTAATTTTTATAAAAACTATAGCTACTCCCTGTCATACTTTTTAACCATATACATTGCTACTGCTCCAATTAACATAAGTCCTGCTACTAAAAACCAGGCATTTTGGAAGCTTATATATGCAATTACAACTCCCATTATATAAGGCCCAATTGCATATCCTATACCGTTCACAAGGAATAAGATAGAATTAGCTCTTCCTAAGTATTCCTTAGGAGTTCGTTGTGCAATATAATTGTTAGAGTTTATAGAAATAAGTATTTCTCCCATGGTCATTACTATTATTCCTATGACAAATACGAACACAAATCTACTTAACCCAAACATCATGAAGGATATAAAATACAAAATTCCTCCCCAAAAAATACTTTTAAGCGGTGATGTCTTTTGTGTAATAGATGTTAAAAATGGAGTCACCAATATTACAGTTATAGCATTTACACTAAATAATATTGGAAATAATAATTTTCCTTTATCACTGAATAAATCTATAGTTTGTAAAGGAAGCATAAAATTCCACTGAATATAGCAAAAATTATATATTAAAAGAATTACTGAAAATACCACAAGAGATGGATTTTTATACAAGAAAGAAAATATTGAATTACTATTTTCGCCTTTAACTTCTTGCTCCTCAGAATTCACTATTATATCCTCATTCTTCTCTGTTCCTTTTATAAAAAATGCTATAACCACAGTAGAAATTAATGTAGTAGCCGCATCTAAGATAAATAAAAGGTTCAATAGATTTTTATAGTATAGCATTCCACCAATTATAGGTCCTACGGCTAGTCCCAGATTAAGCCCTAGATACATTAAAGAATAAGCATTCTTCATTAACTTTGGTGAAGTAATTATTGGTACCATTGCATTAAAAGCAGGAGATGCCAATGCATAAAGATTTGACGCAATTATTATCAAAACTGCAACTGTAAAATTAGGTTTCATAAAACCGCATATCAAATAAAACATGGAGCCCATAACCTGAAAGATAACTATTATTTTCTTACTGCCAAACTTATCTACCAAATTACCTCCAAGCATTAAAAATGGAGCTTGAGTAAGCATTGAAATAGTGGTAAACAGCCCAGCTTGAGTTTTAGTAAAACCTATCTGCTCTGTTAAAATCAAAGTCAGTAAAGGCATAATGAAACTACCCATTTTATTGATTATTGTTGAAACAAAAAGTAAATATATATCCTTCGAAAGTCCCTTATAAACTGATATATGTTTATTTATATTCATTAAAACATCCTCTTTTTCCTTATACTTTGTGAAGGCCTTTCCTCTATAATAATCAGTTATTATATATATATGCTATATCTATGCATTTCTCATTACTATAGCATAGAAGTTAGCTGTATCTATAGCTTCTATAATACCTATATCATATGCTACACAATGTTCTATATTATAACATAAATACCACAAAAATTCCATTTTAATGTATTATATCTATACCCATAAAAAAAGCTACACTAATCAAAGATTCTAACTTTAATAAATGTAGCCCTAGAGTTCCTATGCAATACATAATCAATTTCATTGCCAACTAGTACATAAATATCTACGGTATAATATCCCCTTCTATTATACTTAATCACTACCAGTCTTAAGCATTAGTAAGCTAATTTATTGTTCCTAGAGCTCCTTTATATATTTGATTTCACCACTATATATGTATGTATTAAAAAAATGTTGCTAGATTTTTCAATTATAAATTGTATTAACGGATTTTTATAGATATTACTAAACATATTTATAACAACATTTTTTTAATACAATGGCATAGATATGTAAAACTAATAAAAAGATCGCTAATGCCATTGTGACAGAGCATTAGCGATCTTTTATACTATAACCTTACTTTCCGCAGCACTTCTTATATTTTTTTCCACTTCCACATATGCAAGGTTCATTTCTTCCTATTCTAGGTTCTTCTCTTACATAAGGTGTGCTTGGCTCATTCTTTTCATCGTAGTTTCTAAAAAGAACTTCTCTTTCTTCAGTCTTTGCTTCTTCGACAATCTCATCTAAGGCAACAGCTACTTCTTCGTCAGCAGCTTGCACTTCATTGTCTACAAGGTCATCTAAAAAGCTTGTATACTTAGCAAGATCCTTCTCATATTGTTCAAGCAGACTCTTTTTCTCTGAACTATTTGAAGCTTTCTCAAAGAAGTCTGCCTTTAGTGCATATAGCTCAGAATATTTATCTTTAAGATGCTTGATTGAAGACTTAAAGTCTTCATAATTTAACAGAATCTGATATTCATTTAGGCTTGCCATATCTTCCTTAGTAGTTTCACCAGCATCAAGCATGCTATCTGGAAGAACCTTTAAGCCTATAAGGATCTCTATCTCCTGTTTTATATTCTTATCATTCATTAGCTCTTGAAATAAGTCAAAGTTTTGGTTGAACTTATCAATATCAGCTTTTTCTTTTGATAACTTCTCATCATTTGGTAAAATTGATAATGCAGCTGTATTTAGCTTACCTGCAATACTACCAACCCCTAAGTTTAAAAAATAAGTTGAAACATTGGACAAATCCCATGCCAAATTATTCTTAGCTTCATCGTCAGTTTTTGATAACTCAATAAGCTTATTCAGATGAAAATCAGCTTCTATGTCGTTACCTAAGCTTAACTCTAGAGTCATAAATCTTAAATGAATTATACTGTTAGCTCTATAATCTCTTTCAATACTTAAAGCCTTTTCCAATATTACTTTTGATTCTTCATAGTTACCAGCTAATACATTAGCATCACTTAAGGAAAGCCATAAAGACACATTATCTTGATCAAGTTCTACAGCTCTAGTATAAGCAGTTACAGCCTTCTTCTGCCAGCCTCTTAAAAAATACGCATCTCCTAAATAACCTTCAAATGCTGCATTGTTTTGATCTGCTTGTACCAATTCCTCAAATAGTTTTATCGCCTTACCACTGTTGTTATTCTTTATATAGCATTGGCCTAATATTGACTTAATGAAAATTAAATTTGAGTCTTCCTTCAATATACTTTCAAGAGTTTTAATAGCTGACTTCAAATCACCTTGTTCTAATAAAACTAACGCTTTATTATAATTATCATTTATTGAGTTAGATAAGCTGCTAATTGAATCATATTGTTCTCTAGTTTTATCATTAATTAAAGTCTCATATGCTTCTCTTATTTTCGTAGCTTCTACTTCATACCTATCCACAGAGTATTTATCAGCCAATTTAAAATATGCTTTCTTTATTTCTTCCTTAGAAGCCTGTGGAGTTATTTCTAATACTTCGTACAAATTCTTCAATTATATCACCTACATAAATTTATATATTTATATAAAGCAGCTTACTTTGCAGTCTCAAGCTTGTCCTTATAGACTTTTCAAAATCTTAAGTACTTCCCCTGCTTATATACTTGGGTTGCACTTTCAAAAGACTTATCTCTTAACAAGAACTCTTCCATAAGACTTTATAACCTATTAATAGCTACTTTATACAATTTATCATTTTTACCATTACTTATTTAGCAACTACCTATTGTTTAACCATTATTTAAAAACATATCTAATCATTTATTAAATATAAATCCTAAGAAAACTATACAAATTAATTAATATAAGGTTTTACCAAATCGCCTTTTGTATAAACCTATTTATGTCTTTCTAAATTTATCAGCCTTTAAGGGCATAAAATTAAAAGCACTTTATTTCTGAAAAATATCAGTGCTTTTTTACTATAAATTCTATCATATAGTTCCTTAACACTTGCATTATATATTATACATAAATTTAGAGAAAAATAAAAACATTTTTTGGAAATTTTATTCTACAATTTTTTTAATATATTAAAGAACAGTGGTATCAAAAATAAAACTTGTCGCATAAATATATAATATTATTTACTTAAGGAGCGATAATATGTTCAAGGAGACCTTACAATTCTACAGTGACGACTCTGCTCTAACACTTCAATATATTAAAGGAATAATGTTTCTTCTAGGCGATATAAAAGAGTTTGAAATATTTAAAAATGAAAAAGACTCACCATATAAAACCTTAGATAACAATAAACTCTATAGCTTTATACTCAGAGATGATAAGAACAATGAACTTTGGCTAAAAAACCCATTTTGCAGCTATGGTAAAGCAGGTGAATACGCTACAAATAAGATATTGAAACTATTGGGAATACTAGATAGCTTCAAGCTTAAGGAGAAAGATTATGTGAAAGAGGTAAATCTTACCCCTATACATAAGTTGAATCTACTAATCAGCACCGCTTCTTCTAAATCCAATAACAATAACCATCACTTTTGGATAGTTTCAAACTTTAAATATGCCTATGAACTACTTAAGGTTAAAGAAAGCCTATCTACTTTTGGCTTATGCTGTGCTGCAAAACAAAAAGACATTAAAGTTCCACCTGCTCTTAAAATCTTCGAACCAAAAGAAGAACCAATTGTCGAAAAAGCTCTAAATAAGCACAATAAAAAAGAACATAAATATGATGAATTTGCAATCAATAATGAATACGTATTTTTTATGCATTACAATGAAAAAGATATAGATACCTTAAAAAATATAGTGTTAGATATTATTGATAAGTATAATGGTTCTTATCATATCCTACCAGTATAGATATGCAGTTTAAGTTTCAAGTTTCATTTATAAAATTCATTTACAAGGTATATACCCATATAATAAAAATCTGTCAGGAGACATAATTTTATTTTTTACCATTCACCTAAATAGCTGTTATACGGCCTTGATATTACTAGGTTTCGCTAGCAATTTTTATAATTTACTGCGATAAAGAACACCTTTTTAATTATATTTTGTCTGGGATTTAGCCTTCACGGAGATTCCTAGCCAGTAAAAAAGTCACCCATTAACATCAAAGTACAAGTTAGAGGGTGACTTATAGACATACTACTTCACTCCTTAGACTCAAAATAAAGCTTTCGATGAATCTACGAAGCTTTATTTTAATAGATTTCATTTTGAAGTATTATGTCTATATATGAAATTTTATATTCTATTTTATTAATATTGAAGATTTGTACTTATAAGTTCTAAAAATAGGCTATGTTTAAGGATACTGTTGAAATTAAGTGGTTAAGAAGGAGATGCTATATGAGCGAGCAATTTGCGCAAGCTCATCTAAGCATCGGATGACTGACCACTTAATTTCAACACAGTACTTTAACAGAGCCTAAAAATAAATAAACTAGATTTAATTTGATGAAGCCTACAATAAAAATCATTCTGTATCAATGTATACTTAAAGCTCCATGTCGTTAAGTAAATCTCTAAGTTTTTTTAGTTCTTCTACAGAAAGGGTTATACCTTTTCCCATCTTTTTATGCTCTCCATCCCAATCTCTTATATCGAACTTTGGTTCTTTATCGTTCCAAGATATAAGATTCAATTCCTTCTTCCAGCCCTTTGAAGATTCTGAAAGTTCACCTAAGGTTTCTTTTATCTCAAATTTTATATCAGCCATGTTAATTCACTCCTATTAAAAATAATTTTATCAATACATAGATGTATTACTTCATTCTAAAACCTATATTTTCAAACTCTCCTCTAATATAAGGAACCAACTTCAACTATCAAGTTTTAGTAACGGAACCCTATAACTCAGAGAAGTTTTGGAAATTTATTTTGCATTGAAGTGCTAGCTCTTAAGTATTAGTAGATCTGTAACACTTCTAAACAGAATTTATGTTTTCACAACACATTATACATTTATTATTGCCATAAAATATAAATTGCTTGCAATATATAGATATACCAGTTCAAAATAAAGTATATCAATCAGTAAATTTCCTTTAACAAGTAAAGGTATTTTTAGTATTCCTTTAAATTATATAAATGGAATATCTAATTCTATGAACAGACATACCATTTCATATTAAAATTGTTCTAGGTTTAATAATATTGTTGAAATTAAGTGGTACATCTTTATGCATCCCCGCTCTTAAATAAGCTATCTAAATCAAAGCCAAGCTGCTTTGCTTCTCCCAGTCTTATTAAGGTGTCAGGGTCATTGTCTCTAAAATAAGTATGCTTTATTTCTCTTTCCTTGGTCATTATCTGAGTACTATTGTCTTTAGAGTTCCTAAGTCTTAAGCTGTATACTATTGGGAAGTAAGTTCTTATGAACTTTCCTTCTGCATGAGCTGTAAGAGCTATTATTTGGAATCCTAGCTGCTCTGCTATAAAGAAAACAGGGTCTAGAACGTGGTCACTGGAAGCTTTACCAAACGGGTTGTCCACAATTACTGTTCTGTAATGTCTGTTAGTTGGGATGATTTGCTTTCTCTTTTCAGCTAAGTAGTTCAGTATACCTAGAAATAAAGTCATATTCTTACTCCACTTTTCTCCACCTGACCAGGAGTTAGACACTTCCCAGGAGAATGGTGCACTTCTCATCTTTCCATCATTGGTTACTTTTCTACATTTTACCTTTATGGTATCTTGCTTCATCACAATCTGTAGTAGTTGCTTTGACTGAAGCCATTTTTCAATTTCTTTCTTAGCTAGTTCCGTACGCTCTATGCCATTTTCATCTTTAAATCGGTCACCCTCTAGTTGATTAAGCATCCAGTCAATATGCTTTGACAGCTCTTCCTTACCTTCTTTTTCTTCCCACTCAGGAACGTTGAAGATAAATACCTCCTTCCAGTCTTCATCAACCTTTATTCTTGTCTTTTTAGGAATAGCCTTTAGTTCTTGAACCATGGTAACTAGATAAGAATGTAATTGACTTATAAATTGCTGTACTTCCCTATCATGCTCCCTAATATCATTTTGAGCAATCTCTATGGTACGGGATATTCTCTCTTCCATCATCTTCTGCCACTCTAGGATATCCTTATAAGTGTTTTTAAACTTCACCCCAGAAGTAGCCATTTCCTTTAGCTTAACATCTAGTATCTCTGCTTCACAGAACTTTATAAAAATAGCTTTTTGCTGCTCTGACTCTAAAAGCTTCTTATCTAAATATTTCTTTACGGTTTCTAATTTTTTCTTAGCGGAATCAATTATTTGAACTCTATTGTATGGTACCTTTTGAGCTAAGTCTTCTGAAAGCTCACGAAGCTCAATCTCTTCACTTAAATAAGCATAACTTACATTGAAAAGCTCTAACCCTCTAAGAACATCGTCAACATTCTTATTTTCCTTTTCAAGTCTTTCCTTTTCACCAGTGAGATAAACTCTTTTCTTCTTTAGCTCATCTTTTTCCTTGGACAATATGGTCTTTAATAACCCAAGCTCTTCACTGAATTTTATTATTTCATCATAAGCTTTTAGATGATCACCTTTTCTAAATTCATATAAATTCTTGCTTTTCTCATACCTAACTCTTGCTTGTTCCTCTTGCTTCTTAGTATCTTCTAAGGGTTTCTTTAACTTCGTTAGCTCTTCAAGTAAGTTAGAGATTTCCTTATCACCACTTAGAGGAAATTCAAGATTTTCCTCTGCCTCAAACTCTAATTTTTTTATAAAGTCTGACAGCTGCTTTTCACTGCTTTTCTTAAGGGTTTGAGAACTTCTAAGTCTTTCTTCTAATTGCCCTCTATTCTGCTGCTTATTATTAAGCTGATCTTGAAGAATGTTCCTTTCCTCCTCCAAGGTCTCCTTAGTTAAGTCAGAATATGCTGGGGAAGCGGCTTTTACTTCTTCATATAACTTATCTACTCTTAGTGAATTTATATTATTTTTTATATTATTCAAGTCAGCTAAAAGGTCTGTTCTAAGCTCTCCATTGTCCTTTAATGCCTTCTCAGCCTTTGCAATACTTTCTCCAATATCCTCGATATCCTTATTGATAACTATTATCTTAGCTTCATTTTCTTCTTTTTCATTGCTTTTATTTAGAGACTCCTGTCCTTTTAAAACCTTCTCCTCAAGACTCTTCTGCTCACCAGAAAATTCTTGAACATCATTGCTTAGCTTATTAAGTTCTATATCTATCTCATTTATTCTCTCTTCATTATTCTTAATTGAAGCTAGAACTTCATCAGCCCTTTCCTTTATGGTCTTTTCAGCTTTACAAAGCTCGCTATACTGCTCATAAGGATATTTATTGTAGAATACAGTTATATCTCTATGTAACTCTTGGCACTTACTAAGCTCCTCTTCCTTTTCTTCACGAAGTGCTGTGGTTTCTTCGGCTTTTGCAGTCATGTCCTTTTGCCACTGTTCAAAATATGTTTGCTTAAGGTTGTTATTCCAAGTAGATGGATATACTACATTATTTTCTTCTAAAATATTCTCTCCTAGAGCTCTTGCCTTTGCTTCCTTCTCACTTATTACAAACACTGGATGAGTAATTTGGCCGATTATCTTATCTACCTTAGCTTTAACTTTTTCTATCTCATCCTCTGAGGTTATAATGGTTAGTGGCCAATATGGATAATAATTGTTTAGTTCTTCTTCCATCTTATTTTCATTTTTGCATACTCTCTGAACATATCTAGTACCGCTTTCTAGATAATTAAAGCTATTTCTCCACTGGCTTATATTTTTCTCAAGGCCTGAATCTGCTGTATAATACTCGCTATCCCTATATTCATCAGCGTACCTATGGGCCAATCTTTCACTTAAAAGATACTTCTCCTTTTCTTCCTTTAACTTTTGTAGCTTCTCCTCTACCTGAGTAACTATGGTACTTTGTTTTGAATATATAGCATCTATGTCATAGCTTAACCAGCTATTTCTAAATTCCTTTATTTTCACTAAAAGCTCTGTCTTATTTTGATCTATATTTCTAATATCGTTACTTACAATATGTCTTTCTTCGTTGATTTCCTCTAAGCTTTTTCTTAGCTTAACCAAAGCTTCCTTTAAGTTCTGCTGCTCATCAGCTAGGATTTTCCTTTGTTTATTTGCTTCAAATACTTTTTGCTCAAGCTCAGTTATTCTGTTTTTCCATCTAGAAACTTCATCTTTTATATTAGCTTCGTTGGGATTGTCTAGAATACCTTTATTTATTCTGTTTATATCCTTAATCAGATATTGGATATTACCTTCTATAGTATTCTTTTCCTTTAGTAAAGCCTTTTCCTTTTCTCTTATGGTCTTAAGTTCTATTTCACCAGCTTTAATCTGTTGATTTACATTATCAATCTGATTTTGGTATAAATTTTTCTCTTTCTCTAGCTTTTCTTCCTTATCTAGATAGTAGCCTCTAAGTTTTCTGCTATTTTCATATAACTTATCCTTAATGTCTGTAATAGCCTCATCTTTATCCAAGGTTTCAAGCTGCTTATTTATAAGCTCAATATTTTCTTCCTGTACCTTTATATCCTTCTTATATTTAGATATTTGAAGGCTGGAATATCGCTTATCCTTATCTATTTTTGAATTATTAAGCTTCTCATAGTCCCCAAGAACTTCTTTATGAGCTTTTTCTTCTTTAATCATTTCACTTTCATACTTTTTTAATTCATAAGAGGAGTACTTCTTCTTCCAAAGCTCCTCTTCTTGTGTCAAGGAAATAGACTCTTTAATATTCTTTTCAAGCTTATCTCTTATTTCCTTAGACTCTAGTTTTATAAAGTTGTCCAAAGCTTTTAAATCTTCCTTGGCTTCAATCTCTTCTGTCTTTGCTTCATCATATTCTTTAAAAACCGCTGAATAAAGACCAATCTGTTCCTCAACCTTTTTACTTTCTTCTATTCTTGCATTTAGCTGCTTATACTTTTTAAAATGTTCTCTTTGTCTTTCAAAGATTTCAACAAAATCCTTAGTGCCATCTCCAGCTAAAGCTTCTTCAACTGTAGGAATAAGAAGATTATCCACTAGTTGCCCCGTAGTCTTGCAAGCATCAAAAAAAGCTTCAACTCCACCTTCAGCTCCATTGATCAAGGCTATTTTTCTCCACTCAGAAGGTATTATCTTAAAGTTATCTTCAATGTAGCTATGATATTCCCTTAGGGTTTTAAAGTTCTTTGCACTGATTCTATTTTGACTCATAACATTATAATAATCAGCCATCTCTTCCTTAGTAGAAGGTCTCTTTGTGCCACCTACACTATCCCTTACAAAAGGTAGCTTTTCTATGGAATTATCATCATTTTCTAAGTACTCATAAACATATTTATAAGAATCTATGGAATCCTTATTCATAAATAAGGTTACAGCAGTTACTCCATATCTTCTTGGTCTTTCATTTAATATCCATTCTATAGCAATATGAGCTGAGGTATTTTGAAGAGACAAGGTGTTTTTAACCTTTCTATCCGCCACCTCTATATTGGGCAATATGGCTTGAAGTGCTGTTTGAACAAAAACTGTCTTTCCACCGCCGTTTTCAAGAAGTATAGCTCCATTGTAGCTTTCAAACTCAAAGATCTCATCGTTATATCTTTTCTCACCGTTTTCATATATTACATTAGTAAAACGAATTTTTGAAATTGCAGGCATTAGTTGTCATCTCCCTTCTTCTTGTCCATATTGTACATAAAGTCAAGTATGCCACGGTTATAATCGTACTCCATATAGTATCTCTGGACGATGGTCTTAGCCTTTTCCGTAAGCTCTAGCTCCTCATTTCCTATATCCTTTATAAGTTCTTGATCTTCTAAGAACTTCTTAACAGTATTTAAAAAGCTCTTTCTGCTTATAGTTCTAGCATCCTGGCTCTTAACCTTTTCTTTTATCTCATCCATATCAGTCCACTTTTGAATAATAGCTGACCAATTATACTCAAACTCCTGATCTAAAGTCTTTAGCTTTTCTTCCTCATGCTCAGTAAGCATAAAGATCCTATGATTTAGACTTTCAAGCCAATCGGATATGGTAATAAAGTCTCTGGTAGCCTCATTTGTTTGATAGCTGTCATAAAACTCACCAAATAAAACTATTACCGATACATATAAAAGATACAAATCTAGGTTCACCGCTTTACTTGGAAGGTAAGCTTTTCTAAGCTCTTCATTTGACACATGGAAAATAGAATGCTTAGCTATAGGAATCATATATATAAGCTCTCCTGAAGAGAATATGGTGCAATCTACCTCTCTAGCAAATTGATCCACAATTCCTCTAATTACGTCATCAGATAGATAAAGTCTTAAATCCTCCTTTTCTCCATATCCTTTCATAGCCAAGGTAGAATAAAGCTTAAAACTTTGTATCACCTGCTCATTGCTGTAAAATGCCATTAAAATTCCTCCAATCTAAAGCTCATGTTCTTGATTTCAAATCTCTCTGTTACCTTAAGTATGTTGTCGAGCTCTTCCACATAAAGAGTCTTACCTCGCTTAGCTAACAGCTTATAAACTTGTCCCAGTAAACTTTCTTCTTGATCCTGTTGTTGCTCCATAATAATAGGAGACTTTTGATGCAGGATAATAAAGAAGTCATAAAAACTTCTATGGTTTAATATTTCCCCATAATTATTTTGCTTAATATATTCTACAATTTCTTCTATAGTTACTTCATCGTTACCCTTCATTGCCGCAAGAGTTATAGCTCCAACAGCTTTGTAATTGCTGCTTTGCAGCTTCATATCACGCTTTATTTCCTCATCGCTGGTAACAGCTAAAAAGTCCACTACTCTTTCTTCTTTATCTAATTTTTCTATCTTCTGATGAGAAAATACCGTTAATGGAGACCAAGTTTTATTTGTCTCTAGATATAAAAAAGGTTCAATAAGAGTTTTAGTTTCCTTAAGAGGAATAGGTGATGAAAATACCCTGCTAGTGATTTCCTGATTGAAGTTGAAGGAATCTATACCTACATAATATAAAGACTCTTGAGCAGCTTGAAGTGCAGAGGTTTTAAGAATTATGCTATCCTTGAAAAGCAATCTATGATTGTAATGCACCTCTCCAAGTTCCTTATCTATCTGTATGATAAGCTCATAGGCTTTTCTATCCTCAGCTTTACTCAAATCACTGGCTATCTTCTCTCTTGTTTCTGAAACAAAGGCTTTTAATTCCTCAAACTCCTCATTCTCTCTTTCAAGTCTGTTGTTTATATCCTCTATTATACTTTTATATCTCTCATAGGTTTCATTAGATACAATATTTCTATTTACCTCATGCTTTATCCTTACTATTCTATCTTGAAGGTTTTTAACATCCAGATTCATCTCATCTATCTGCCTTAAAGCACCAGAAAACTCACCCTTTTCAAGCTGTTTTCTAAGTACGAGCTGATTTATAGAGAGTTGGAACTCATTGAAATACTCTTTTGTAGCAAAGATAAGCTCTAAGCCCTGTTCATCAAGAGTATAATACTGAGTATTTGTCTCTAAATCTGCCTTGGCTGCCTTTAGTATAGAATATTGCACACTATCCTGTTGTCTTGTCTCCCAATTGTAAAAGCTCTTTGAATTTCTCTTTCCAGTAGGAGGTCTAAAGGTATCAATAATTGTTCTAGCTATTCTTTCAAAACCGTAAATATCTAAATCCACCTCTTCTTTACTAAGTTCCATTAAGAATTCCGCTAGTTCCTTAACCCCTGTCTTCTTATTTCTTATAAGCATATTTTCAAAAAAGAACAGTAAAGTCAATAATCCAAAACTGAAGTAATCAATATCCTTGCCACTATTGTCCCTCATACCTTTTCTTGATAAAGCATATAAAGGATCAAACAAAGCCAATCTCTGTATTCTCTCTCTGTAGTTCTCCACTACATTTCCTATGTTTATGTCCATGAAACCTTCCTCCATATGTGCTGAAGCTCTGTCTTACTTAGCCCTTCCTGCGGCCAGTAATAACCAGTATCCAATTTATCTAGTATTAGTTTTTGCTCCTCTTCACTAAAGTTCTTCACAAAATTCTTTAAAGCAGCTATCTTCTTTTTTTGATTTTTCTTTCCTTCTTTAAAATCAGTCTTTAGAAGCTCCTTATAAAATTCTGTGGCAAGCTTAACGGAAGCTCTTTCAGTCAAAGAATTGTATATAGCTACCCCTTCATTGTCTATATCTCCAAAGTAATAAACTATATTGTTCTCCCTAAGGCCTGTCTGACTTTCCAGCATATTAATATTACCAACTATCTTCCAACCACTGCCAAAGATTAAACTGCAGAACTCAGTGTCAGGCAGTACCTCTAAAAGTCCAAGAAAAGTTGCTTTATTTTCTACTATTAAGTGTTTGTGCTGCTCCTTATTATATTCTAAAGGATTCACCGCCAGCATCAAAGGATCAGAGCCATTATCTATTTTAAGCTTGTTATAAATCTTAATTCTTTCCAGTAGTGCCTTTCCACTATTCTTCTCTATCCACTTTTCATCTCCAAAAATTTGGTATGATCTCTCCTGAGGCGTAACAGTGTCCTGTGGTAATCCATTGGCTTTTATATAGCTATCTACTTTGTCTATGTAAGGTTTATCCTTTTCAAACTTATCTTCCCCTAGTCCGAAATATGCCTGGATATCAATTTCACTGTTCAAATTTAAGCTATATTGCTCAAGCTTTAATATGTAACCTTTCATAAGTTCTTCTTTATTTATTCCTAGCTTAAGAGGCAATGGATCTTTCCTTCCGTCATTATTCTTAGGATTGATTGCTTTAAGGATATCCTCACTCAACAATTGCCGAATAACTTTTGACAAATCTTCATATTCATTATTTCCTAATGGTAATTTTGCCAGTTCATCTATTGTTACAGTCTTCTTATTTTTAACTGTACACCTTTTTAAATAATCTATTATATAATCATACATTTGTTCACCTTGTCTTTGTTTTTTCTATTTTTGATAGTACATATACAATAAGACATACTCTCTTAGCTTTTAAAGCAGTTAGCATACCGTACTAAAATTGAATTGCTAATCTTCCATATACTTAAGCTCTGATAAGTTACTTCTACGCCTTTAACTTCATAGCTTAAGCTCAATTATTACACACATATATTTTAACACAAAATTGCTGAAAAACCCAATTATCGACAGAATATTTGTTCTGTATATTACTGGATCATGTTTTTCTAATTTTTCACTTTACTGATATATTTAATCACACTGTCAAAATTCCATGGCTTAATGAGCTTATGCTAATGAATCGCTCATATTATCTACTTCATAAAAGTTTAATTTAAACAATATTCTTAAACATAAGCAAATTAAAATCCAGCAGAAGACTTAATACATCCTTCTGCTGGATCTTAGTTTAGTAAGTATTCTATAACATTTTATTCTATTTGATTTAACTATATGAAAATCTTCTATTAAGTTATTGGTTTACAGCTTCTGCAAGTTCATTTTAAACTTACTTGTAATTACTATATATGTATTACTTCATATTTAGAAGTTATATTATTAAATTCTCTTATCAGACGCCAGAGGACCTTTTAAGATGAATTTCAGATTGAAGTGGTATAACTCTATATTGAATAATAGATACATATATCTAAAAAATTCCAGGATCATTATAAAAGTTTATATTTTGATTGCTCATTCTCTGTCCTTGATTTTTTAGTCTAAGCTTATATTCCTCCCAGTTTCTTGAGGCTTTAGGAGTCCATCCTATTTCAGCATAGCCTAAAAGTCTTGGATATATCATGTAGTCCATAGCTTTCACAGTTGATATGGTTTCAGTCCATAAAGGTGATTCAACGCCTAAAGCCAACTGCCTTGGAGCAAAATCAGTAACATCCCATCGGTAACCAGTTTCAACAGGAATATATCCAGCCCAGTTCAGTCCATAAGGTGTAGTTTCGTTGTACTTCATATCCAAATAGGCCTTCTTAGCTACAGAAACTACAATCTTCATTTTCTTTTGAACTGCAGCAGCATTTGAATCCTTCCAGTTCTGTAGTACTACTGCAGAGTCGATTGTTGGTGCAGTGTCAATCGGATCCCAGCCTATTGGTGTCTTTCCATATTTCTTTACTATATTAGAAACTCTTCCAACAAAATAATCATAATCAGCCTTTTTTGTACTTTCAGCTTCATCTCCTCCTATATGAATATAAGTTGAAGGCGATATTTGAGAAACCTCTCTTATTACATCTTCTATAAATCCATAGGTTTTCTCATCATGAGTCATAAAGCTGCTGAAGCCTACTTTTGTACCAGTGTATAAAGGCTTTTTATTTCCATCTGGATTAAGAAATCCATAGGAAGCTAGTGCAGCATTGCTATGTCCAGGCATATCAAATTCAGGAATTATCTCGACATATCTGTCTGCTGCAAATTTTACTAAATCTTTAAACTGCTGTTGAGTGTAGAATCCCCCTGGTCCACCTCCAACTTGAGTACTTCCACCGATAGCTGTTAAGTCAGGCCATTTTTTTATTTCTAACCTCCACCCCTGATCATCACTTAGATGAAGATGAAGCTTATTTATCTTATACTGAGCAGCGAGATCTATTTGTCGCTTTACATCATCAACTGTGAAAAAGTGCCTAGCTACATCAAGCATTAACCCTCTATGACTATACTCAGGTTTATCATCAATAGTTACAACTGGCACACTCCACTGTACAGCTGGAACTAAAGTACTTTTTTCTATATCTGCTGGAAAAAGCTGTCTTAGAGTCTGAACACCTCTAGAAAGTCCTTCAGGCTTGTTAGCAGTAATCTTAATACTACTCTCTGTTGTTTGTACTCTATAGCCCTCATTGCCTTTGTCAGCTTCCGCCCCAATTGTTGTCAAATATATACTTCCAGGTACCACATTATCTCCAACAACAATATTTAAATCATAGCCTGTTGCAGTTCTAAGCTTTTCTCTTAAAAACTCTCCAACCTTCCTAACTTCTGCAGTTTCATTGTCGTCTTTTCCTTTTACATAAATTGAAGCTTTATTGGTAAGAATAAACTTCCCGCTTCCAGCCTTGTAACTTAATGGTTTAGGAATTATATTATTGCTGGCACTGGCATCTGCGAAATTTATTTTAGCGCTTGCTTTTACTTCATGTAAACTTGTAAATTTAAGTGTCAAAGGTACTAACAGTATAGCTAGCATTATAGACATCCTAAAATACTTAATATTAATTTTCTTCATTTGTTAACCATCCTTATCTATATATTATTTTTAGTTTTTTCTTTGTTTCAGATATATACCCATAGTTGTAATAATCTGCTTCAAAGCTTTACTATTATTCATTATCTATTTTTGAATAATAAATACTATAAATAAGTTGGAAATTTTTAAATTCCATCATTAATCATACTTTTTTTCGCCTAGTATACTAACAGTTAATTTCATTGTACTATGCTTAAACGTTACGATTTATATCTATTGTTATACCACAATCATTAATTCAAAATTAATAAATTTATTCAATTATTCTTACTAGCTCTAATAAAATACCCAGACTTATACCAATCCAAATATTCTATCTCTGTGCTCCAGCCTCTTTTACTATACTCTTCAACAATTTGATCTGGATTAAGATTATTCTTCATTCTATCATTGAAACTTTGATACCATCCCATGTGCCTTATCTCTTTTCTAACTATTCTAGTTACATCCTCAAAATACTTATCCGTGTCCTCTATAAACATGAATACGTCTCTACTCACTAAAAAATCTATACTGCTTGTACTAAAAATCTCATTTAAACTACTTATATCTGCTTTAACAAATTTGAATCTATTTGAATGGTTTATTATATCCTTTAACTCATCAGTGCATTGCTCATCTATATCTAATCCATAAATTTTATCTACTGCACTTTCTTTTAACAAGGTTCTTGACAAAAATCCCTCACCACAGCCTAAGTCCAGTACATCACCATAAATTCCATCAAAATAAGAAAGAATCTTACCATCATAAAATTCAGTAGCCATGTCTTTATTAATTACTAATTCTTTTTTACAGCAATTACATGTTACTTTAACTTCAAACTTTGTATCACTCCAAGGATGATGAAGATTTTGAAGGATACTGCATTCACTTCCACAGCTGCAATAGGTCCCCCATAGGGTATAGTTATGTTCTTTAAACAATATGGCACCTCCTCAGTAACTTAAACTTACATGCTTTATTTAACTCTTCTTATAATTGTAATTATAATATAAAATTAATAAAGCCACACATAATCGAGCCCTAACTTATTACTCTATTACATGTGGTTCTATTATAACTAGTCCATGTTTAATAATATTGCTGAATTTCAACCTGGTACTTTAACATATCCTAAAACTAAAAAATATATATACTACTGTGGTATGTAATCAAAAGCTTTATTCATTAATAATTTACTGTTTAGTATACCTTTTATCTATATAATCGAAAAATATATTCTTTGTAAACTCACTAAAACCTATGCTACTTATCTTTTCCTTTAGCTCAGCTTTTAAGCTATCTGTATCACTATCTTCTGTGATGTCACTTCCAAAGTACTGATCACTATTCTTTTCCATTGTATTAAGTAGTGACAAATCTTCAAAGGACATAGTTTTTGAAGCTCCAGTTATCTGTTTTGAAGTTATACCTTCTAAGCTTCCATTATTCTCATAATACCGTTTTGCATTGAAAAACATTTCTCTTACATCATGATAAATATTATTCTGTGTTTCTTTATCTATAGAGTCATCAAATTCTTTGTGACCACCATAATTTATACCTAAGTTATTATGATTTTCTATAAGCCATATTTTTATTTTTACTGATGATGCATAAAGATCTGCATCCATTTCGAAGGCTCTATCAAGTCTTGAAAGTTTTTCCTGCTTTACAGAATCCTCTGTCCCCTCATCACTTATCTGCTTACGTATATCATTATACTTTTCAACAGCTCCCTTTATGTAACCCTCGTTATCTTTGCTTCCTGTTGATCCAATTTCACTTGTCCAACGAAACATTTCCATAATATAGTCTCCACTAACAAGTGAGCCCTTATCAGATAGCACCAAACTATCCTTTAGATACTTTGTTTTATCTTCCTGCTCTTTGCTTTTATCCTTTTCTTTCGTATAATCATTATAATCTCTTGTTTGGATTGATCTACTTACTTTACTTATCTCCATTTAATATAAGAACTAAGAAAGTTCTAGTCCTCCTCTCAAAAAAAGTTTTAAAAATTTATGATACGCTGTACAATATACTATTTACAGTACAGCACATCATAAATTTTACATAATATACAGAAAGCTACCATTTACTTTATCTTTCGTTTATAGTTTTAGTTACTTTATAGATTATAACTTTTTTATTTTTTAAGAATCCCCGTGGAGTCTAAAGTCATAGCAAAAGCATTCTCAATAAGCTTGCCTTTTCCCTATGAACTTATATCATAGGTATAATCATAAAGCTTGTACAGCTTATTGATTTACATCTATACCATACTGTTGTTGATATGGTTTTGTTATAGTATAGGTTCTATA
This sequence comes from Clostridium manihotivorum, assembly GCF_004015185.1. Lineage (GTDB taxonomy): Bacteria > Bacillota > Clostridia > Clostridiales > Clostridiaceae > Clostridium_AR > Clostridium_AR manihotivorum. The sequence goes on from NZ_CP025746.1 coordinate 4,082,078, forward strand.
TCCATATAAGTAATAAAAGTTAGGATATAGTACATCTATAACCTTACCAGTATCAATGTCTATTATAAGTTGAGCTACTTTATCTTCATAATTATTCTGCTCACCGTCATAAGCACCACCTGCATACCTATTGAACTTTACCAAGGTGTTAAACACAGTAAGAGAAAGTGCCTTATCCCTTTGGCCTCCTCCTTCAAAGTTAGAAATTTGCTTAATTTTTCTTATCATAGTTATATAAAGCTCAAATTTACTTAGGAAGTAAATTTGATAGAAAAGCCGCGGGTAAATAGAAAATATGTTTTCTATTTACCCACGGCTTCATATATACTAACCTAATTAAAGCTCTCTTACCAATAACTCTCTAATATTAATTCTTTCCATAAGCATCGTATAACTGACCACTTAATTTCAACACGGTACTTTAACATAGCTTTTTGGTAAAACAAATAATCCTATTTGCTTCCTCAAACCCTGCATTCAGATGAAATTTGAAGCTTTCAGTATTATGGAGCTCACAGTCACTGGCAAACTCACTACATCCCAAACTTTTAGCCCATTGCTCACAGTGAAATAAAAGTTCCTTAGCAATGCCTTTCATTCGATACTCAGATCTTACGTAAATTCCCTCCAAATATCCCACTGGAATGCTTTCTGTGCCTTCAACATAATCTCTTCTCAATTCACACTGGGCAAAGCCTACTGGAACTGTTTCATCATAATAAACGAAGCATGCAGCATTTTCCGAGCAAATAAGCTGCTTAAACTCTTCATCTAACTCATCAATTTCGTGATGAGGCCATAATAGGTTGGCTAATTCTGCTACTGATATACTGTCAGTTATAGTGGCCTTTTTTATCATGCTACATCCCTCACTTTAACTAATCAATTAACAATGAATCTAATTTTTTTAGTGTATTTACTGCTTCCTCATTATCTCCGAGTCTCAAGGATACCTCTGTCAGCTTATACAGAGCGTATTTTTTGCCAAGTTCAACATGATTGCTTTCTATATTTTCTAAAAATGCTTTAGTTATTTCCCTAATCTTTTCCCATTCTTGCTCATATTCATATACATTAACTAATTCTTTATAGTTTTCAAGCACCATATTGAATTGTTTATGCTCAAGAGCTATGTCTATGGCCAGTTGAAAAAGCATGATACTTTCTTCGTACATACCTTGTCTTAAAAATATCTTTCCCTTTGTATTTAATGTGTTAGGTAATGTTCTCTTATCAACTAAACTCTTTATTCTTTGAGCTTGACTTATGTAATGTAGACTTTTACTATAATCACCTATATTATAATAATAATCAGATAAATTATTGTACACATAAGCTAAAAGTATATCATCTGTATCTTTGATACGATCTATTAAACTAAAATATTCTTTAACCGCCTCTTCACCTCTATTTAGGCTATTAAGTATAATAGCTCTGGTTAATTTAGCTTCATTTATAATTTTAATATTAACTTCTTCTTCATTTCGTAATACATTATTGTCAATTAAATCTAGACCTTTTTTATAATCCTTCTTTTCATTATAGCAAAGAGCCAGATTAAGGCTAGCCTTTATATATATAACGCTGTCCTTCTCAGTTGCACCAAGCTCTATAGCTTGTTTATAGTAAAAAATCGCCTCATCATATTCTTTTTTTCTTAATTTACAATTACCTAGGTTATTATAAACACTGCCTTGTGCTTTATCATCTCTTAACTCCTTATATTTTCCTAAGGCATTACTGAAATTTATGAAGGCATTCACATCATTTTGCTCTTTAACATACTTCTTACCATTAACCTCATATACTCTAGCCAATATATCTACCAAGTTAAACTTTTTTGTAATGGCCATAAGCTCATCTAGCTTCTTATAGCTAAGGCTTTCTCCATTTGCCAATTGTTCTTCACAGTAAAGCCTGGCATCTTCTTCTGGCTTTCTTGAAAAGTATTCATCATCTAAATTTAAGTTAACAGATATTCTCTTAGCAATTTCATTAAACTTTTCTGCTAAAGCCTTAGAGCTTGCTTTACTAACGGTTCTTTTTCCACTTTCCATCATACTTATGAAGGCCCTTGTCATATTGATTCCTTCAAGTTCAGCTTGGTTCACTCTAAACTTTTTCCTCATTAATCTAATCTTTTCACTTGGACTGTAAAACTCCAAACTGATCACCCCGTTTCCATTTCACTGTTTAAGTTTTTAATCATATTACATATTATAACTGCTTACTTTCTAAAAATCACCATATTTTATTGATAAATGTTAATATTTTCAACATTTTTCATTTACCATCATTAAATGTTTAGTAATCAGCGAAATGTTGTCATGGAATAAGATTTGAAAGAGGCATAATTAAGCTAATAGTAACGTTAATATATTTTTACAGATACTTAGTTTTTCAATATGATAACTATGATAATTGATACATCTAGTAATAAAAGATATGCTAAGGAGACCTTCTTTAGTGAATTCTTTTGAGCATCTGCCTTTACCAATACATGTTGGGGAGACCTGTCAAGCCACGTATTTTTTACTGTTTACCCACATAGCTTTTCTACGCCATGAAAATTACTAGGTTTAGCTAGCAAACATTCTATACTCTTCTAAGAAAAAGATAAGGTTTCTAATTATACTTTTGTTATGGCTTTGGATTTCATTTGTGATTTCTAAACAGTAAAAAAGCAAGCAGAATCTCATATTAATAGAATCTGCTTGCTTTATTTGTAAACATTATTTACATTCCTCAATAAAATTAACCATGGAAATACCCAGTTCTCGCTGAAACTACAACAAAAGGAACTTCTTTTCCTTCCTTCTGTACATAAGCTTGATAAGAGTCACCTTGCAAATGTTCTATTCTAGCTACTTTTTCTCCATAGGTATCCTGTAAATCTTTCTTAAATAGGTCTTGCCAGTTATTTTGAATAGGTGCATTTTTAGTCATATAGGCTGCAAAGCTTGCAACATCATCTTTTTTGCCACCATTAGTAACATATTTCTTATATAGACTTGGAATATTAACTTTTTCTAAGAAAGTTTTGCTCCAGTTTAATTTTTCCGCTTCTGCTTTATTTCCTTGACCATTCAGAATATAGTTTTTAGTCTTTTCAGTAATCTCTTGATCAGTATAGCTTTTTACTTGAGCAGTGCTGCTTGGCGTAGTTGTTTTTTTACTAGAGCTGTCAGAGTTATTTTTTGCAGTATTTTGATTGTTTTTATTCGCTTCTGAACTATTGTTAGTAGAACTTGCATTGTTATTACTATCTGAGTTATTAGTCGAAGCACTTGTTGTATTATTCGCCTGAGTATCTGGAGTTTGCTTTGATGTGTTGCTTCCAGTACTATTTGACGAGCATGCTGTTAGAAAAAGCACTAACACTAGAGGGCAAAGCCTCAATTTTTTCATTCAAATCACTTCCATTATTTAATATAGCTTAACTATATTAACACAAAAATAAAATTCTTACAATTAATTCAATAGAATCATAAATTAACCTTTTCATCTAATAGGTTGATTTATGAAGAAAATAACAATAAGATGTTATTAAATTAATACTAAGACAAGGATTTGTATTGAGAAATTTTAAAATTTAACTTCTTAACTTGTAAAATTTATATATTTTTATATTCTTATATTGTTATATTCTTATATTGTTATATTTTTATATTCTTATATTTATAACTTCTTAAGAATTTATTGGAAACATGCGGGTTTCAGCATTTTTAGCTGTTATTATTACATAAAACAGAGTTATTAGCTAAGTATAAAAATGCACTTCTTCTTTGATGAACTTATCACTAGTTATTGTTAGCCTTATTATTTAGATAGTCTTCATAGAGTTTATCAAAGCCTTTCATACCTATAGCTTTAGCCGTATCTTCCTCATAATATTCCTTTAACTCCTCTACCTTACTTATAGGCATTGAGTACTGAATGATTATAGTGCTGTTTAAAAAATACACTTTATTTTCCTTTATAAACTTTATAACTTCTGCAAATAGAATATCTTTTTCTTTTTCATATTTAGACCGTTCTCCTTGATAAGAAATTTCTACAATGCAGTCAGTATAAGTATATTTACTCTCGTTAAGTAGATTCCACTTCACTTCTTTGTTTTTAATTCTATCTAACACAATAAAATCATTTATATACAAATCTATACCTGAGGCATCTTCCTTGGTACCTTTATATAAGGTTACCTCATAGTGGCCTAATATCTTACAGGAGTTTATCTTTCTTGCTTCAATCTCCACCGGTTCAACTTCCTTATCATTAACCAAAAGTACAAGCTCGCCTTTTGATAAAAACTTGCTATATATTCTCCCTAAGTTTTTAAAAACCTTTTCATAAAAATAGTTACTGCCCAGTTCTTTTAACAAAGTCTTTTCTAGATCGGTAATGATTATAGTTGTGCCTTCTATCTCCTTAGGATTGTAAGCTATGTTTTCACTTTGAGAAGCCAGTTCTTCACTACCCAAGTTAATATCCAAAGCAAATTTCCTGGAGCATCTCTTCTTATTTGAAAATATTTCAATCTTATTTCCCAGTTTAAAAAAAGACTTTTTTATCCCTAATCCCTTAATCCCCTGTCCATCCTCAATACCGATTCTAAATATATCCTTATCACTGATCTTGCTTTGGATACCTCCACTGTTATCACTTATTGTTATTTCATCACTGGAAATCTTTATACTTACCTTGCAAGGATTATCACCTGTTGTAACCCCTCTTCTAGCAATTATGGAGTTATCGACAAATCTACTTAGAGACTTTGCTATCTCTTCATCCTCTACTAGCTTTTTTCTAAGGAAATTTTTATCAACTATAACTCGGTTAAAATTAGCCATTTTTCTCCCCTACTATTAAGTAATATAGTATTACTATATGCAGGGAATTTTATTTTGCTACCGGTTAAACTGATTTAAGTTTATTTATAGTTCCATTGATCATAATGCGCACTTTCTTTACCTCTTCAATTTCCCACTTTCTTAAAAACCTTATGAAGCTTATATTTCTACTTTCTCCTATCTTTGCTAGAAGCATTTTAACAACTTGTCTATTTGTATTCTTCATACGCTCTATTAGTTCTTCACAATCATCTAAATCCACCAAAGTTATAAGATAATAAAGTTCCTCAACGTATACAGGTTTGAAGTAATCCCACCCTTTTGGCGAAAATATTATCATAGGTAATCTACCAAAGTAATCTATATTAAGATAGTCATTTACAATCATCCAATCAATAATTGTAGTTATTTCCTCAATTTTAAGCTCTTTATAATATCCATAACTAGGACTCTTATCCAATTCCTTTTCTAAAAGCTTTTTGTCTCTTGAGCCTTTTAATATTTTAGCCAGCATATTTCTTCCGGCTAAAGTAATTATGTCATCCGCTGCTCTAAGAATCTTTTTAATATCTTCTTCACTTGGCTCACTAACTTTTCTTACATCATTAAGTTCATAATGTACTTTTGCTCTTCTACTCATTTTTAATACCTTCCATATTATAAAGAACACCTATTCGTGATCTTCAAAGTTTGATTTTTTATTCATTTTAATTATTACCATTAAGCACTTTTCTATAATAACATTTATCCTTATTAATATTAATAGCTGAATATTTACATCTCAATCTAATTACACCTTATTGAAATCTTTACAAATTAAAACTATAATAAATTATATTAATTTTTGATAAAAGAAGGAATTCTATATGGCAAATAATAAAATCAGCTCAAAATATTCATTTCTTATACAATTGGAATTGCCTCTCTGTTTCCTACCTTTAATGTAGCCTTTATATATAAAGGAAATACCATAGATAAGGCATTCTTTTTTGCTATTCTAATATTATACATTGTAGCTGCTGCTTCAATAATATTCAGCAATAGAAAAAGATTGAAGAACAAATAATTTTCTTACATAATATTATGGTCAAAGTTTTTTCAAGGAACTTTTCTTATATAATATCTAAAATGTTAATCTTACATATTTATATATATAGGTATCCTTTACGAAAACTTAATTTATGTATGTTCGATAATCGCGGCTTCTGGGGATTATCGGGCAAATATAAATTAATAGGTGAAGTTGATTTCCTACAGAAACATTGACTTCTTGATTGTCTAATAATCTCACTTCATCGAAGAAATATCGTATCTAATCATTGTAACTTTACCTTGATAATAAAAAAATTCAAGCTTTACTTTTCTCTTCCGATCTATATATCCAATTACTGGAATACCCATATCATCCATCCTCTTGTAATAATTTTCACCATAAATCTTAACAACCTCATCTACTGAACTACCCAATCCAATGCCTTTACTTGTCTTCATTCCAGCAGCAGATTTATCATCTATTTCAATTCTAATAATTTTTCTACTTTCGTTGGTTGCAATTAATAAACCATTACCCAATTTATAATAGTCAAATAATGCATTGTCCATTTTTTTGGCGTTTATCATATATTTACCTTGAAATTCTTTATCATCAATATTTTCAAATAATCTTAATTCACCTATGCACTCTTCAGATAAATTAGTTGTTTTAGCATATATAATCCCGCTTGAGACTTTTAAATATAGATAAAAACTAGACAGGATAAAACTTATTATAAGGACTATAATAGCGACAATCTTATAATTTTTTATCCTAGGTAATTTTCTTTTAACAAGTACCCAGATAATTATTGTCAATACTAATAAAAAAATTAAAAACATAATAGACACAGATGGCATAATGTAATCCTCCTTATATATTTTATCCATAAATATAACATGGAATAAATCTCAGAAATTGCTACCTACTATCATGGTTATACTTTTAATGCTTATAAGAACAGTTTTTACTGTAGATCAAAAGATGCATGTGATAAAAATTGTACCTTAAAAGCATCAGCTTGCGCAGGAAGATGCTAGTTTAATGATGAATCACATGCTTCAATTCACTCCAATTACTTCCTATACTTAGATTATAGCAACGCTTTTATTGTTATTCAATAAATATTTTTCACTTTAAAATAAATAAAACAAAAATTACTCAGATATAAGCGACAGAACCATTACCAATTGATGTAGAAACTGTATTTTTGATAACCTGATAAACTTTTATTTTCCAGAGGTTTACGAAAGCGTTAAATTTAATTTTTTTATTTACTATTCCACTGAATATTTAATTACTTTGGAACTTATAGGAAGAGTATTTTTCATTAATAAAAGGAAAATGTACTAATTGTAGTTTTCTATTCATATACTCCGTTTGATTTTATGCCATGTATATAATATAAGTAAATGATGCAATTACTATTATGCTATCCAATCATATAATAATTGTAGTTCTGTTTAAGAATATTAAGCAAAAAGGTCAAAGGATTCTATAGTCATATTGTATCCTTTGACCTTTTTAAACACTGGGCTGTTTAGCACCTTTCACCATATTCATCAATCTTAGTGAGTTTATTAAATTATAAATAACTAAAACCTTCTGATTAACTAATGAAGACTTTCTATGTTCTTATCTAAAAATTATATCTTCTCTTCTTGGTCCATTAGATATGTATTTTATTGGATAACCAACTTGAGCTTCAATAAATTCAATGTACAGTCTTGCCTTTTCAGGCAAGTCTTCATAGTTACGAATACCAGTAATATCACATTTCCAGCCATCTAAATAGGTATAGATAGGTCTTGCTTTATTAAGTAAAGGTGTCACAGGAAAATCTTTAGTTTCAGTTCCATTAATGTCATATCCAATGCAAACCGGAATTTTATCTAAATAACCTAACACATCTATTAAAGACAAGGCAATTTCTGTGGTACCTTGAAGCATACAGCCATACCTTGTTGCAACCGCATCAAACCATCCCATTCTTCTAGGTCTTCCTGTTGTTGCTCCGTATTCTCCGCAGTCTCCTCCTAGATTTCTTAAGGTATCAGCTTCTTTGTCAAATATCTCACTTACAAAGGCTCCAGCTCCAACAGCTGAAGAATAGGCTTTCACCACAGTCACTATCTCTTTTATCTCATAAGGTGGTATTCCTGCCCCCACAGCTCCAAAGCCAGCTAAAGGTGAAGATGAAGTTGTAAATGGATATATGCCGTTATCAGGATCCTTTAATGCTCCAAGCTGCCCTTCTAAAAGTATTTCTTTTCCTTGCTTTATTGCATTGTTAAGTAATAATGCAGCATCACAGACCATCGGTTCTAGCCTTTCTCTATATCCAATTAATTTATTATAAATTATATTAGAATCCAGGGTTTTGCCCTTATACAGACTTTTTAAAAGAACATTCTTCTGATCACAATTAAGATTTATCTTATTCATAAGAATCTCATCATCAAATAAATCACAAACTTGAATTCCTATCTTAAGGTATTTATCAGAATAAAATGGTGCAATCCCTGACTTTGTTGATCCAAAGCTTTTTGCTCCAAGTCTCTCCTCTTCTAATTCATCAAGCAGTATATGATAAGGCATAACAATTTGAGCCCTGTCAGATATTTTTATTTCTGGCATAGGAACACTTCGTTCCAGTAGACTATCAAGTTCTTTAAAAAACTCTTCTATATTAAGTGCTACCCCTTGAGCGATAACATTTGTAACTTTCTTTCTGAATACACCTGAAGGTAATATATGTAGGGCAAACTTGCCATAATTATTTATTATAGTATGCCCTGCATTAGCACCTCCCTGAAATCTAACAACTATGTCTGATTTCTCTGCAAGCATATCAGTAATCTTACCTTTTCCTTCATCTCCCCAATTGCCACCAACTATTGCTTTAACCATAATAAAAACCTCCTATAAAACTAATTTGGAATTAACTTACCAAACAATCGTAACATAGAAGGTGATATAAATATAATTGGTATTACTTATCCATGATATAAGCTGTACTTATGACATTAACAAATCCAATAGCCTTTTCCCTGATGGTGAAATAGGAACTTTATCCTGAGTTATAATACATATACTTCTCTTTGGAATAGGTTTCTTTAAATTAATCTCAAACACACTTCCCTTTTCAATTAGCTCCTCAGCAAAGTTCTGTACAACACAGCCTATACCTAAGCTTCTTCTAGTAAACTCCACTATTAGATCACTATTAGCAAGCTCAAACTCAATATTAAGAGTAGCTTTTTCCCCTGCTAAGAAATCATCAACATATTTCCTGGTGCTTGTTCCATTTTCTAAACAGATTATAGGATAGTTCTCAAGCTCTTTAAGCTCTATGCTCCTATTCTTTAACTCTTTAAAGCTATCATTGGCAATGAATATATCCCTAATATTACTTACCGAAGTTATCTTTACCCCTTCATATTCCTTTACCGGCTGGCTTACCACTCCAAAATCTATCTTTCCTTGTCTTAAGTACTCCAAAGTCTCTGGCGTAGGAAGATTAGTCACCTTAACCTTAACTTTTGGATAAAGTTTATGAAACTCTTCAAGAAAAGGCAGCAGATAGTATTGTAAGGTCATATCACTAGCCCCTATTCTTATCTCACCTGCTTCAAGGGTTAAAAGTTCTTTAAACTTGCTCTCACCAAGAGCCATAAACTCATAGCCTCTTGATATATATGTATATAAAACCTCTCCCTCTGGAGTAAGCCTCACTCCCTTGGAAGTTCTATAAAACAAATTCCCTCCAAGAGTATTCTCTAGCTGCTTTATCACTTGACTAACAGCAGGCTGAGTAATATAAAGCTCCTCTGCTGCACGAGTTATACTCTTAAGCTTTGCCACATAGTAAAATATCTTGTAATACTCAAAGTTAATCATGATATAACCACACCTTATTTCACTGATTTATCATATAAGATATAGTTATAATATATTACTAAAATCTTCATCAGTAAATAGTACAGCATTAAGGAGTAAATATATTTCGAGTTAAAAACACCCAAAAATGTAATAAAATATGGTATAATATAATAAGGGAAAGTGCCTAATTTACTACGTTTGCGGGGATGAAATATGGATAAAATGACAAGAAAACAAAAGAGAAAAAAAGAGAATGAAATAAATTATTTCGGAGAATTTTCGAAAATTAAAAACCACTTTTTTAAAGATCTAAATAAAAAATTAGCAATTGTAAAAGACAAAAGAAATCAGAATTATGTTACTTATACACCAGAAATAATACTATTTACGGTAATAATGAAAAATGTTTCAGGCATAGTAAGCATGAACAAAATGACAAAAGATTTTAATAATGACGCCGTAATAGAAAATATTGCAGCGTCATTAGGATATGATTCTTTAGAAGAAATACCACATTATGATACAATTAATAACTTTCTAAAAGAGTTAGAAGTAAGTGAATTAGAAAAAATTAGAGACTACATGATAAGAGAACTTTTCAGAAAAAGATCATTAGAGAAATATAGATTGATGGATAAATACTGGTGTATTGCCATTGATGGTTCACAACTATATTCTTTTAACGAAAGGCATTGTGATCACTGTTTAAAAAAGAATATAAAAATAAAGAAACTGGAGAAGTAGAAAAAACTGTATACTATCATACGGTTTTAGAAGCAAAGTTAGTCTTAGGAGATATGGTATTTAGTATATTAACTGAATTTGTTGAAAATGAGGACGAGAGCGTCAGCAAACAGGATTGTGAAATAAATGCAGCTAAAAGGCTAATGAAAAAATTAAAATACAAGTTTAGAAAGCTAAATATCTGTCTTCTAGGGGATAGTCTTTATGCTTGTGAACCGATTTATGAATTATGTGATGAGTATAATTGGGAATTTATCTTTAGATTTAAAGAAGGAAGAGCCAAAACTCTCTGGGAAGAAATTCAGGTTATAAAAAGCTTTGAAAACAACGAAATTACTTCTACATTGGCTTTTGAAAAACAAGAGTTTAGTTGGGATGCAACTTATATTAATGAAGTCTCATATAAACATAGATTTATTAATACCGTAGATTTTACTGAGACAATTTTTAAGAAATCTAAAGATAAAGACAGCCGTGAAAAAACGACCAAAAACTTTGTTTTTGTTACGAATATACAGATTACCAAAAGAAATGCGTTCAAAATTGTATCTGCTGGTAGAAGTAGGTGGAAAATTGAAAATGAAGGCTTTAATAACCAGAAGAATATAAGATATGACATAGAGCATGCTTGTTGTTTAAATTATCAAGCTATGAAAAACCACTATTTATTAATACAGATATCAGACATATTAAGACAACTGTTAGAAAAAGGTAGCGTAGCAATAAGAGAATTAAAAGTTGGTATAAAAGAAATATCTTCAAGAATATTAGAATCTTTTCGACGAGAACCTCTAATATCTGAAGATATATCACGATTAAATCAACATATAAAAATACGCGACCTATAACAATATAATTTTAACAAAGGTGATGATAAAAAGAAAGACTATGGAACAAAAAAATAGAAAAAATTTTATTGGTTGCAAAGCAACCTAAGATATTATTTTTAAAATTATCGGAATAAAGATATTTTCTTAATTTTCTGAAAAAGAAAAAATCAATTTAAGAAGATTTTCTAAACATAAATTAATTTAATCGTTGATACTGTAAATAGTATTAAATTCTTTTATGTGTTTCCTTTTTCTGTTATTATATAGTTGTGAAATTACAATTACCATTTATCTTATTGGCTATGATCAACACAGTACTTTAACAGCACCGTCTTATTTGATTATATGGTAACTTATAGGTATCCTTTACGAAAACTTAATTTATACATGTTCGATAATACCGGTTTCTGGGGATTATCGGGCATGCATAAATTAGTAGTTGAAGTTGGTTCCCTATATAGCGTATCAATTATGAAAGGCTGTTTTTAATGTTAACAGATGATACAAAACTTAAAAACCAAGTTGATATCTATATATCAATGAGGAAATATAATCAGGCAATTGATGTATTAAAAGAAATGTTATCAAACAACCCAAACAATTGCAGATATTTATACTTAATGGGTTTCTGCCATCACATGATAGACAAAGATGAAGCTGCTCTTATGTATTGCTATGAAAGCTTAAAAAACGATTCTACTGGAGACAGTCATTATTTATTAGGTATAATATACAAAAAATTATCAGAACTAGACAAATCTAAAGAGCATTATCTTGAATGCCTTAGAATAAATCCTCTTGAAGCATCTGCCTTATCTTCTTTAGCTTTAATTATGCTTGAAGCTGGCAATAAAAAAGAAGCACTGAAGTATTTAAAAAAAGCAGAGGAAATTGATCCGCTTGATATAACTGTATTGCGCGATATATTTGAATTCCATACTACAAGAAAAAATAAGAAATATCAGAAAGAGGCCTTACAGAAATTCTTAGAAAACTCCCAAAACGAATTTGATAAATTGGTGGCCCTAGGAGTGTATAATTTATCAAATAACAGATTTTTAAAAGCAAGAGATTATTTTAGGCAAGCTTATGTACTAAATCCAACTGATAAAACTATGCTAGGTTTTCTTGAAAAGTCCTCCAGGCCTTCACAATGGTTATTGATACCACTTATACCACTAGCAAAAACTAAAAGACCAGGTATCGTACTTCTGATGGGGTTAGTTGCATTGATGATAATCGCCAACACACCTATTATTAAAGGAGCATTTACTATACTTTATTATTCATATATTAGCTATATTGTATATATTGCATTCGTAGGGTTACTATTAGATTTCATTGAAAAACACATACGTAAAAAATAGTTTTTTGTTATGAATTATATAGAAAGGTCGCTAATACAAAATGGAAAATGAAAATTTTAAAAAATCTTTATATGAAGTGGAAACCTATATAAATATGGGCAGATATGATCAGGCCGTAAATAAATTAGAGCCTCTGATCTCCCTGGACCCTAATAACGGTAGGATGCTATATTATTTGGCCCTCTGCTATTATAATCTTGATATAGATGAAGAAGCTATAGAACTTTGCCAGCAAAGTCTAAGTAATGGCTTCTCTGCTGAAGACTGCCATTTTCTCTTAGGATGTATATATAGAGAATTGGCTAAATATAAAGAAGCAGCAGAACACTATAGCGAGTGTCTTCGAATTAACCCTAAAAATGCTAGAGCATTATCCTCCTATGGAACGGTGATGCTTAAAACTGGTAATGATAAAAAAGCTCTACAGCTTATCAGTGAAGCCTTGCAGATAGCTCCCTCAGATGATATAGTACTTCGCCATATGTTTGTTTACAATATGAGCAAAGGAAGAAAAAGACATCAACTCAACTCTTTACAAAAGTATCTTAATAGTGAAAATAATGAGGTTAGCAAGCTTACCCATATCGGAGTATTTAATATGCACAATAAAAATTACCCTTTAGCAAGAGAAAACTTTAGACAAGCTTTCCTGCTTGATCCTACGAATCCAAACGTATTAAGATTGCTTGAAGAAATGGACATACTAACAAATTGGTTCTTTCTACCTCATAGATTAATTCAAAAAGCTGGAGGAGCTGTCGTAGTTTATTTAGGATTTGTTATAATTTTCATACTAACTATGAATATAAAAGGTGCAACCATACACTGGATACTGATTATAACATATCTAACCTTTGTACTCTACACTTACCTTTCGCTATTTGTATATAGGCTCATTAAGAAATCAAAAAGAAAAGCTTAGTAGTTAGAAATATTTATAGGAGGCGCACAATGGATAAAATTGAACTTTTAAGAGGATTAGTAAAAGAAAATCCTCAAAGCAGCAATGCCTGGTATCTGCTTGGATCAGAGTATTCAGAAGTTGGCAATTATAGTGAAGCACTTAAAGCATTTTCAGAAGCCTTAAAATATTGCGACGATAAAACTAAAGGTATGGTAATAAATGAACTTACTAAACTTTCCAATGCAGAGAATCTTAACAAACTTCAGCCTGAAGCTTCCACGAAGGTTAATAGTGATGAAACTTTTGAAACTAAACCTTCCGCTCAAAACATTGCTGATAATATAGAAGAAAGCAATGAAACTGAAAATATAGCTTCAGAGGAAGAATATAATAATGTAATTCCACTTAGAGTAATTGAAGGCGGAAAGAACTATGCAGTTTTAGATGAAAAAGAAGAAAATATAAAGGTTACCTTCAATGATGTTGGTGGGCTGGATGATTTAAAAGAAACTATTAAGATGAAAATAATAAAGCCTTTCGTAAGCCCTGGCCTATTCGATAGGTTTAAGAAAAAGGTAGGAGGAGGAATATTGCTTTTCGGCCCTCCAGGCTGCGGTAAAACTTTTATGGCCAAAGCAACTGCTGGAGAATGTAACGCAAACTTCATACCAGTGCATATTACCGATATACTAAATCCCTACCTTGGCCAAAGCGCTCTTAATGTTAAGGATATTTTTGAAACTGCTAGAGCTAAGAAACCTTGCGTTATGTTCTTTGATGAAATAGACACCATAGGCTTCAACAGGTCCAAACTTTCTTCAGAACATATGAGACCTGTAATAGATCAGCTGCTAACTGAGATTGAAGGTATAGACTCTAGTACTCAGAAGCTCTTAATTATTGGAGCTACCAATATGCCTTGGGATGTGGACTCTGCCTTCAAACGTCCTGGCCGTTTTGATAAAACAGTTTTTGTACCACCACCAGATCAAAAAGCCCGCGAAGCTATTTTCAAGCTAAAACTAAAAGATAGACCTATGGAAATTATAGACTATATCACCTTATCCAAATTAACCCCACTATATTCTGGCGCAGATATTGAAAACGTAGTTGAGGTTGCCACAGAGAACGTAATAGAAGAAATCATGAGAACTGGCATAGAACGGCCTATAGGTATGAATGACTTAAATACAGCCATCCAAATGACAAAGCCTTCAACATTAGAATGGCTAAGAACCATAAAGAACTACATTAAATACTCCAATCAGTCAGGGCTTTACGATGAAGTAGATAAATTTATTAATGCTAACAAGAAGCTTTTATAGGTATCCTTCACGAAAACTTAATTTATGCATGTTCGGTAATTCCGGATTCTGGGGATCATTGGGCACGTATAAATTAATAGTTAAAGTTGGATACCTATAGAAGCTATCTTTACGATAAGTAAATATATTGAAAACTACAAGCTAATTACCTGCTATAAAAAATCGCTAAAGCTTTATTATCGATTTTTTTGCGAATTATCATTTCTTGTATATGAGTAAGATCTGGCAAGAAACGTATTTTTTCGCTGTTTGCTCCAAATAACTGTTCTAAGCTCTTGCAATTACTAGATTTAGCTAGCAAAAAATTTCACACTTTTCTTAAACTTAAGTCTCTGTTAAACTACTGTGTTGAAATTAAGTGGTCAGTCATCCGATACTTAGACGAGCTTGCGCAAAGAATTAATATGATTTTGTCATATTCCATGGCTAAAACTGTAAACTCACTACGTTCGAACAGTACAGTTTTACTCTTTATTTAGTCATTCACTCTTTATAAATCTTATGTATCTTAATCTTAAGTACATTAAGAATGCTATTCAAATAAAGAGTAAAGAGAGAGAATATGTCGCCTTCCAGAATTTCTTCACATACGTTCAGAAAAGGCAGATGCGCAAAAAAATCACTAATGAAGAGCAATTAGCGATTTTTTAAGGCCATTCCATCTGAAAAAATCATTTAATTCTAATTGCTCGCTCATATAGCATCTCCTTCATGACCACTTAATTTAAACAATATTATTAAACATAGTCAAACTTAAAAGTAAAAAGAGTATGTATAGATTTGGTCAAAACAAATCCATACATGCTCTTTTTATTTATAATCAACTTGAATGAACATAAATCTAAATTAGCTATCTGTTGTTCTTCTTATTTGCTTCATAATTATTTAAACCAGAATAAAACCTTGTTCCTGGATTAGGCATATCTGCAAACGCTTTCCCTCCAACTATCGATAATGCCACAATTGATATAAATACTAACAAAATATCCATAATCTTCACCTCCTAAATATAATCTTATAATACGCTTCCATTTTAATACTTTCAATACATTATATTGATTTAGTTTCAAATCATTGCTTATAAAAAATATGTATTCTAAGAAATACTCTTCTCTACTTAAAAACATCTTATGCTAAGTTTAGTCCTTAAATTAATGTCCGAAGTTTTAAATGTAAATATATTTAAGTACATCCCATGTTAAGGTTAATCAATGGTGATGAACAAATAGAAGGTTTTGATACTGATTTAAATACATCCCATGTTAAGGTTAATCTAGTATTTCGTGGGGTGCTTCTGGTCCTTCTATTGCATTTAAATACATCCCATGTTAAGGTTAATCTGATATAGCAGCAGATGGACAGGATTGGTGGACTGGATTTAAATACATCCCATGTTAAGGTTAATCCTATACTGCCATCCGCTCCAATGATTCCAAATAATTTAAATTCATCCCATGTTAAGGTTAATCCATAGCTAATCAGTTTACAATTTGCGATTTTGCTCATTTAAATACATCCCATGTTAAGGTTAATCTTTTCATAAATGGAGTGTATAATATAATGAGGGGGGAATTTAAATACATCCCATGTTAAGGTTAATCTAAATTTTCTTCAATGAAGAATACTCCATTAGTTATTTAAATACATCCCATGTTAAGGTTAATCAAAGACATTTGAGTTATAAATGTATGCCTAATGATAATTTAAATACATCCCATGTTAAGGTTAATCGTAATAATTTTGGCTGATAAAACTTTTAAAGTTATATTTAAATACATCCCATGTTAAGGTTAATCAAAGAACACCATCTCTTATTTTACCTAATACATCATTTAAATACATCCCATGTTAAGGTTAATCATAAAGCAAAATAATAGTGCTGCTTGGTTATCTACATTTAAATACATCCCATGTTAAGGTTAATCCGATCATGGCTATAACGATTGGATTTTAAATGAATCATTTAAATACATCCCATGTTAAGGTTAATCTAGTATTTCGTGGGGTGCTTCTGGTCCTTCTATTGCATTTAAATACATCCCATGTTAAGGTTAATCGTATCGATGTAGGCAGTTATGGAGTAAAGGAGTATATATTTAAATACATCCCATGTTAAGGTTAATCCTAAAGCAGATAGACCTAAACTAAATCAATTATTATTTAAATACATCCCATGTTAAGGTTAATCTAATCATCCAGAAGAATGGTACAGAGATTATATTCCATTTAAATACATCCCATGTTAAGGTTAATCAATGCAAGGTCTATTAAATAGGCGTAATGAAGAGTGATTTAAATACATCCCATGTTAAGGTTAATCCACAATCTCTCAACCTTTTAGCACGAGATTTCTTATTTAAATACATCCCATGTTAAGGTTAATCTGAATTGCCAGAAAGGAAATTGATATGAAAGAAATATTTAAATACATCCCATGTTAAGGTTAATCTACCATGCTTTATGAAAGGCTTATTGCCTGGCATTTCATTTAAATACATCCCATGTTAAGGTTAATCCAAGAAATGGCTTGGAATGGTTAGGAGGTGGAATAATTTAAATACATCCCATGTTAAGGTTAATCTAAGCTAGGAAATGGAATACAGGATATAGATATAACCTATTTAAATACATCCCATGTTAAGGTTAATCTATTAAATTTACTATCAAGTTTTCTGTACCTTTAGTATTTAAATACATCCCATGTTAAGGTTAATCAAGAAACTATTAATTAATAATAATTATTTGAACCATATTTAAATACATCCCATGTTAAGGTTAATCTTTTCAAACTAAAGTAGAAAACATTAAGTCCAACGGATTTAAATACATCCCATGTTAAGGTTAATCAAAACTTGATGTCTTCTAACAAATAATCTAGCTTCTATTTAAATACATCCCATGTTAAGGTTAATCACAAATGATTTTGGCGAGCAACATGCATATCCTAATTTAAATACATCCCATGTTAAGGTTAATCTATTTTTAATTACAAAGTAGCTTACTTGATAACCTATTTAAATACATCCCATGTTAAGGTTAATCTCCAAATTCTTTTATTGCATCCAATAGAGTTAATCATTTAAATACATCCCATGTTAAGGTTAATCTTTAATACATATAAGAAACTTTTTTAAAAAACTATATTTAAATACATCCCATGTTAAGGTTAATCTAGAGCTGGACATATTAAGAGTATATTTGAAGTGTGATTTAAATACATCCCATGTTAAGGTTAATCAATCATTATTTAATATTATTTCATATTTATTATTTTATTTAAATACATCCCATGTTAAGGTTAATCTTACAGATTATGCAGATAAAGAAGCTGTTTATACATTTAAATACATCCCATGTTAAGGTTAATCCTATAGTTATCGTCCATTTTATAAGGCAAATACAAGATTTAAATACATCCCATGTTAAGGTTAATCGAAACTGGTAGGTTAGAACATTGGCGTCAATTAGTATTTAAATACATCCCATGTTAAGGTTAATCATTTAAACTATATTATAACTGTAAATGACAATTGTTAATTTAAATACATCCCATGTTAAGGTTAATCCAACATATACATACAAGAAATATCTAATATAATACTATTTAAATACATCCCATGTTAAGGTTAATCTCGTACATATACAATATTTGAAAAGCACAACGAGTAATTTAAATACATCCCATGTTAAGGTTAATCAATGGCTTAACCATGCCATTAGTAGGCGTTTTCTTAATTTAAATACATCCCATGTTAAGGTTAATCACAGTTGGCGAACTTATCGAATACTTACAAAGTTTATTTAAATACATCCCATGTTAAGGTTAATCCTATAGTTATCGTCCATTTTATAAGGCAAATACAAGATTTAAATACATCCCATGTTAAGGTTAATCGAAACTGGTAGGTTAGAACATTGGCGTCAATTAGTATTTAAATACATCCCATGTTAAGGTTAATCATTTAAACTATATTATAACTGTAAATGACAATTGTTAATTTAAATACATCCCATGTTAAGGTTAATCCAACATATACATACAAGAAATATCTAATATAATACTATTTAAATACATCCCATGTTAAGGTTAATCTCGTACATATACAATATTTGAAAAGCACAACGAGTATTGATTTATACTTAAAACTGACCCACATTTTGCAAGTAAACTTGACCCACCAAAGTTAATAAATTATCCTAATCTTTTAGAAGAGATTAGGAGGAACAAAGGTGAAAGATGTGAAAGATTGGATAACAATAAAAAGGATGTATGAGAGAGGCGTTCCAATACGACAAATTGCTAAAGAGTTAAAAGTTTCAAGAAATACTGTTAAGAGGTTAATAAAATTAGATGAAGAACCTAAATACAAAAAGCGTAAATATTCAACTAAAATTGATCATTTTCATGAAGATATTAAAAGGTGGTATTTGGAACCAGAGTATAACTTTATAGGGACTAGGATATTTAGAGAACTTAAACAATTAGGTTATAACGGTAGTATATCTCCTTTATATAGATATTTAAATAGCCTAAAAGAAGAAAAAAGGAGTCTTCCACTTAAGGCAACAAAGCGTATCGAAACGCCGTTGGGAGATCAAGCTCAATTTGATTGGGCTGAATATTTAATGTGGGTTGGAGGAGAAAAAATTAAAGTCTACTGCTATTCATTAATTCTTGCAGCGTCTAGAAAGAAAGCTATTATATTTGCAAAGTCTTGCGACGGCGAAGCCATTTACGAATCTATACATTTATTATTTAAAAGAATTGGTGGTGTTACTAAAGAGTTATTAATAGATAATCCTAAGGCTTTGGTTGTATCAAATCATCCAGAAGAAGAAGTCAATTTCAATATTAACGCCTTGAGATTAGCTCATCACTTAGAATTTCATTGAATGCCTGTAATCCCTACAGACCAAGAACGAAAGGTAAGATTGAAAAGCCTTTTCAGTACATAGAAGAACAGTTTGTTAAAGGTAATAAATTTGACTCTATGACTCACCTCAATAAAGCTGCTGAAGCATTTATAGAGGATTCTAACAATCTAAAACATGGTACAACTTTACGTATCACTAATGAATATTTTACAGAAGAAATACCTTATTTAGCTCCTGTTAAAGACAAGCCTTTTATAATAACTGATTTGAAAGAAAGAAAAGTAAGTTTAGATTCATTTATATCCGTTGACGCTGTAAAATACAGCGTGCCGATTGAGTATGTTGGAAAAAAGTAGTTTTTAGAATAACCTTAGGCTATAAATTGGAAGTTTATAACTCAGCCTTAGATATAATTGCAACTCACGAAATCATTACGCAAAAAGGTAAGATGGTTACAGTAGATGATCATTACGGAGCGTTAAATAATATTGCTCCAAAATCTATTCCTGAAATTGTTAGGCAATTCGAAAGTACCTTCCCTAGTGGAAGTCTATTCTATAAAAACTGCATTGCTCACCTAAATCAACCTAGTTACCACTTGCGTAAAATAATTAAGCTTAAGGAACTTTATGATAACGATTCTTTAGAGTCGCTTCTTCGCTATTGTATTGAGGAGAATATATATAACATAAATGATATAAAGAATATTTTAAAGACTAAATATTTAGATATAGTAAAGGGTATTTCTGCAAAGGACGAGCTTTTGACGCTTAGTGAAACTAGCCGTGAATTATCTTACTACGAGGAGGGTCAATTTTAGGTATGAAAAGTACTATTAACACATCACCAGACCATATCGCTAGGCTTTTAAAACAATTTAAATTGATTGACATCCAAACAAATTATGAAAGCGAAATAGCATACGCTATCGAAAATAATATTGGACATAGAGAATTTTTAGTGAGACTTCTAGAAATAGAGGCGGAAGGTAAAAGAGAAAGAAATGTTGAAAAAAATATAAAAGCAGCCAAGGTTCGAAGGAATTAAAACTTTAGATGGATTTGATTTTTCTTTTCCTGAGAAAATAAACGAATCAAAAATTAGAGATTTAGAAACTCTTTCCTTTATTGAAAATAAAGAGAACGTAATATTAATAGGTCCTCCTGGTGTTGGTAAAAGTCATATTGGGATAAGTCTTGGGGTATTAGCTTGTAAGAAAGGGTTTAAAGTTCTTTTTACAACTGCACAAGAATTCATAGATAAGCTTTATAAAAGTTATATGAATGGCACTCTAGATTCTACATTCAAAGCAATTAGAAAGATAGAAGTTTTAATAATTGATGAGTTGGGGCATTTCCAGATGGATAAAGAAAAAGAGAGCATATTTTTTCAAATCATCCGCCAACGATACGAAAAAAGGCTCTCTAATCATAACTACCAATGTACCATTAGGTAATTGGGATAAAATCTTTTCTAGTAAACTTGCTGCAACAGCAATTCTAGATAGATTAATTCATCATTGTCACTTAATAAGTATAACAGGAGATAGCTATAGAGTAAAGGGTAAATGATAAGGAGGAACTTCCTAATGAAGAGAAAACACGATCATAGAGATTTAGATTATATGAAGTTTATAGAAATATTTAATACTGAAGGCCGCAAAAGCGCTAGGGATTATGTTAAAGAACATATTCCATTTAATTATGATTATTTTATAAAACTAGTTAAGAGATATACAGGTTATCAGTATAATAAAGAATCAAAAAAGTTTGAATTGTTAAAAGCTACTGAATCTCAATTTATGAGTATTGATGATTTATTAAATAAACCTAAGGATAATGCTACAAGTATTGTAGCATCTATCCCTAAGGCTATATACTACAAGGATCCACTCGATGAATTGAATTTAGATCTTCTTCAAGATAGATTAATAGAGCTATCGAAATATATAAAAATCAAATCAAGTACCAAGTCTATTGAAATAAACCTTATTCGCCTACGCGAAGGCGGGTACGACATAGAATTAATAAGCTAATAGTAGTGGGTCAATTTTGTGTGAGAAAGTGG
The DNA here is from genome assembly GCF_004015185.1 of Clostridium manihotivorum. GTDB lineage: Bacteria > Bacillota > Clostridia > Clostridiales > Clostridiaceae > Clostridium_AR > Clostridium_AR manihotivorum. The sequence continues at coordinate 4,103,955 of NZ_CP025746.1, forward strand.
GTCAAAAGTACTTGACAATCTACAACAACGAGTAATTTAAATACATCCCATGTTAAGGTTAATCAATGGCTTAACCATGCCATTAGTAGGCGTTTTCTTAATTTAAATACATCCCATGTTAAGGTTAATCTAAAAAAAAGATAGCATATAGCTATCTTACTTGATTTAAATACATCCCATGTTAAGGTTAATCATCCTATTAAGTATTTTAGTGATAAGTGTTTGATATTTAAATACATCCCATGTTAAGGTTAATCAAACACCTTGAACCCAAGCATACTTAGCAGTAAATAATTTAAATACATCCCATGTTAAGGTTAATCAATTTAGGAGTACCGATTAAATCAATAGACTATGTATTTAAATACATCCCATGTTAAGGTTAATCTCTTTAGTTGTTTTTCTATTTCTCTTTGGTGTGCATTTAAATACATCCCATGTTAAGGTTAATCTTTATGCTTGGTCTCTTTTTTAGTTTTAGCTGTGGGATTTAAATACATCCCATGTTAAGGTTAATCTAGACAATCTTATTTTAGAGAATAAGCTAGGAAATTTAAATACATCCCATGTTAAGGTTAATCTACGAAAATCCAGAGCTTTTAGAAGGTGTTAATTAATTTAAATACATCCCATGTTAAGGTTAATCAAAAGTATAAGGAGAATATTGAAAGGGCAAGGAGATTTAAATACATCCCATGTTAAGGTTAATCCGCTTATGTTTTGATTTTCGTGTCGTATTCTTTTAATTTAAATACATCCCATGTTAAGGTTAATCCTATAGGAGAAGTACCACGTATAAGCCATAAAACCATTTAAATACATCCCATGTTAAGGTTAATCATTTTTCCGTATCAAATGTAAGTTGCAAATCATCAAATTTAAATACATCCCATGTTAAGGTTAATCCATTGATTTTGAGCCATTCTTAAAAGTTTGGATATTATACAAAGCGCCTATATAGCTTCTTTTTATATTATTTTACCAAGTAAATTTTAATTTTACAAATATACTCGCATAATTACTTCTAACACCTGTAATAATCAGCATTATACGGCACCTTACTATTTTAATCACTTGGTAAAATTATATTATTAAATCTTCTCCAGTTGAATTTGATGACACTCCGAGAACTTCTTCACCAAAGACATTGTCGTTCATCATTTTGATTATACAAATAAAGTCTTCGTTTTTATCTATCACTTTGTTTAGGTCTTTTTTAAAGCTTATAAGTTTAGAGGGAGACATTTCACCACGAAATACAGATTTCTGGAAATGGGATAAATACTTTTTACAAACCTTAAAAACTCTCTGAACCCTCTTTTCATTTACATCGTAAAATACAAAGGCATAGTTGTAGTTATTTATCTTACTCACTACATCCCCTCCTTCAAACTAAATGGAGCAAAAGGCTTATCTTCCATTATGAACTTAATAAGCTTGTAGCAATCTAGCTTTATTGCCGTTCTATAACTTACCTTTCTCTTTAATTTTGGATGCTCAAACACAGAATCCATTCTTTCTTCAAACGCTGTTATAAACACATTTTTTCCTTCTTCATTCAATAAGCAATAGTTAACTTTTTTATCAAAATGTTTATTTACTTGCAGCTTTTTATTATTTACCAAATCAAATATTGTCTTATAGACTATAACAGGCTTGAACACTTCGCTAACATCTAAACTTAAAGAAAACCTCCCTTCTGATGGTTCATGAAGGTAACTTATCCTCTGATCTAGATGAGTTCTATATATAGCTGATATAGTTTTAGTGTAAAGCAGTGTATTACCGAAAGAAATTAGTGCATTTATAGGATTATCTGGTGGCCTTTTCACTCTCTTATTCATCATAAAGTCCTCAGGTAAAAAAACTTTAAATTCACTATAAAATCTTTGCCAAGCCTCTCCTTCAGCAGCCATGAGCTCTTTTATATTTTCGCTGCTTTCTACTCTTGTAAAAAAATCATCTTTTATCCAATCAATAGTTCCCTTAACTTCCTTTTTATTATGTTTATAGTAATGGTACAAAACCTCTCTTATATTGATACCAATTCCTTTTACAATAGCCTTGGCAATAGTAAGCCTATCATCATTAAACTTATTTACCTGCGCTACAAGTAGTCTTCCACTATTGTACTGATTCTTGGGATAAAATGTCCCGCTATAGCCTTCATAATAGTTAAAAAAATGTACAATTATGTTGTTTTGAGATAAAAAATCTAACAGCTTAGTATTTACGCTTACTTCATTTAAACAGTATATTTCTTTTGTATTTTCGATGGGAATGTATACATTCTTTCCATCCTTTCTAAAACAAAGTGAATTATCTTTCCTAGTCAACTCCCCCATAGATGTTATATATCTAGTACTTCCCATATCTTCCTCCTATATATAACAGTATTCATAATATGCACACTTCTTGCATTTTGAGCTATTCAATACTGGTGGCGTATTTTCACTTAAAATAAGCCTCTCAATCTCATTTACATAATTCTCCAATTCTTCTTCAAGCTTTTCATCTAGTTGAAAAAGTAAGATTTTCTTATCACTTTTATTTTTTTCTACAAATTCAAGTTTGCCTTTTCTATCTATTCCTTTAGTTCTTAACACTTTCAAATAATATATTAACTGCCATTTTGCAGCCTCAATATCTGCATCTGACTTTTTGACCTCTGTAAGATACTCAGAGGTCAGCTTATCTAGCTTTATATTATCTATAGAAATTTCAGTATTTTCTCGTCCTTCACTTCTTTCCTCATGGATTGCTTTACCTATCTTAACAATTTCACTGTTATCCTCAAGGTTAAGCCTATTACCATGAAGATAGCATTGCCGCTTACAGTGAAAATAGTAATTTATTAAAGTTCCATTTATCTTCACTATATAAACACACCTACCCCACTTATAAACTTTTCCTTGTTGAGTTTTCCATCTTCAAAATAATCTTCACCATTTTCAATAAAATAAAGTTCTCCCAACCTTTCATTATATATAAAGTTATCATTCTTCTTTATCTCATAAATGAAATAGTTCATTTTACTTCGAACTTCTGAAAGCTTTACTTTGTTTTCTGCATAATCCATGGAACTATTTTGTAGCAGTCTTCTATACTCTTCCCATACCTCATTGCCATTGATTATGGTTCCATCAGACCTCTCAATTACACTGCTTAAGAATACAGACATACTCCAGCTATTATCATCGATTAATTTCATTCTTTCTTCTACTTTTTTGAAATTAAATTTTTCTACAGCTTCATTGAAAAATTCTTTGATATTTGAATCACTAAAGGATTCATTATAAATTTTAATTATCGCTTCCAAAACCTTTTTGTAGTATTCACCAAAGTCTTTATTCAAAAGTACCCTCTTCATACTTTCATCGATAAGACTGAGGCTATTATTTACTCTTACATCATTTGAATATATACTCTTTGTATCATCTAAATTAAAGAAATGTACTATTCCAGTTTTAGTACAAGACCTATTAATTCTTCCTAAAAACTGTTCATCACTATCAAGCTTAGAAATATCCTTATAGCCTATATCCATATCAATATCCACTCCAGCTTCTATAACTTGAGTGGCAACTAGTATTAGTCCTCCATCGTTTTTTACTTCATCGAGGATTCTTTCTCTTTCTATGGAGTTATCGTCACCAGTCATAAGCTCAATCCTGCAAGATATGTCTTCATCAGACTTTAGTCTTCTAAAAAAACTATAAGCGCTATCCTTTTTTATAAATTCAATCAGCACTTTCTTCCCTAGAAAGCTATTTTTCTTAACATGCTCATATAAATCTTCCATTACTTCACTACTATTCATAAGCTCATAATCGACCTTTACTCTATCCCTAAAAAGTGGATTACTAAAATATTTATCTCTATTTAATATTAGATTGGTAGTGCCTTCAATAGATCCAATTAAAAGATTTAAATCAGGTAAGGTCGCAGACATTATTATAACTTTTATATTTAACAGCTTTGCAAAAGCCTTTAAAAAAGTTATTATCTCAGTCCAAATTATGTTTTTGTAGCTCTGTATTTCATCAAGAACTATTACACTATTTGCTAATTGATGAAAGGCAAAGGCTGATTCCTTGGAAGCGTTGAACATAGTTTTAAATATACTTACATGCGTGGTTAATATCATAGGATAATTTAAAAATTGCCTATTTAGCAAGGCTTTAGCATAATAATTATAGTCATCTTCTTCGTATTTTCCTTTTTTCTTAACTTCATCAAGCTTTATTGGTGAAATAGAGTTTATAACCGATATCTTATTAAATATTTCCTTGTGGTAACCAAATATTTTTTTCAGTGATTGCAAATTTTGCTCCACCAAAGTATTAAAAGGATATACATAATAGATCTTTCTCAAGTTATTATTCTGCTCCAATAGCTTAAAGCTCAAATTCATAGAAACATTACTTTTCCCACTTCCAGTAGGAGCCTCTAAAAAGAATATGTTGTTTTCTATATTCTTTTCAAGTTCTTTTTCTGCATCCAAAAACATTTCTGTTCTTAAAATGTTAATGTTTTTCTCATTTCCAAGATTCTTTTTTTCATTGTACTGCTTCTGCTCATACTGCCTTATTACCTTATAGATTCCAGTACACTTATAAATATCATAAAACTCTTCTATACCTCTTATATCTCCAAACTCTTCAAGTTCTACATCATTCATAAATTCTGTAGTTGAATAAAAATCTGCAGCAACTAATAAGGAAAATATTAATTTTTCATAGATGTAAATATATATACCATTACTATCTTCAGTATTTTTTACAAGTGATATTTTTACTAACTCACAGATTTTTTTAGCCATGTTTCTATTTATGTTTAAGTCATGATTGTAAACTGTTTTGCCATTATCTTTTAAAATTTCTATAACATTATATCCATCTTCATCCTCATCAAATAATTTTAAAAACTTATAGAAAACATCCAAATCTCCATGATGTTTTGATATTACATAAGCGTTTAAGTATAAAAAAAGTATTATTTCATTAACATCACTTTTAGGTAAGTTAGTTACTCTTTTTATGTAGTAATCTATATACAAGACTGAAGATATAATTGAATGCTTAGATCCAATTTGTGAAAACTTTTCACTACCTCTTATATTATTTTCCATATTCTTTTTTTGAAAGATGGGGTTTATTTTCCCTATATCATGAAATAATACAGTGTTTATCAAAAGTTCTCTGAAAAGTTCCTTACCTTCTTCACTTATGTCCTTTAAGCATAGCTTTTCAAAGTTTAAGAATATACTTTCCAAATTTCTCGATGTTATAATCCTTTTAAAATATTTCGCGCATAAATTTGTATGCTCCTGTAAAGTTTCCTGCTTTCCTGTTTTCTTGTGAGCATAAAAAGGTACCTTATTATTTATTAGATTGCTTAAATCTACGTTATACTCTCTCTTAAAGTACATCTGCATACTCCTCCTATTTTTTAAGGAGGGTTGCCCCTCCTCATTAATAAAACACAATATTCTTTTCTTCCACTTTATAAACCTTAATTTCTTCAGTTAAATTAGCATTCATATTTGTAAATACAAATGGCTTCAACATATACATATTATTATCTTTATCTAATCCATATGGTAGCTGCTCTTCATATTTATAGTAATCAACATAAGTAGCCTCTAAATTATAGGCATCTTCAGTTGGGATGTTAAATTCGAAGCAATCTTTTAAGCACAAGGAGTCTATTCTATCTATCTCTTGGACCTCATTGACATTATCAATAACTTTTACATTAGTAATGTTAGCATAGTGGTCATTTTTACCTAGATATGGTGCATATATTGCCTTCTTATTAATGATATACTCTGATATTTTCCTGCTTTCATCATCTTGCACTAACAAATAGATATCCCAAGAAGGATTTTCTAACCATTGTTCCTTAACTATTAGATTACCTCCTAATTCCTTTGATGCATAACCTACTGAATTATTGAAAATCTGAACTTTCTTAGGTATAAATCCTTTTGGATTATTTGGTACTATAGAAAGCTGTATATCCTTGAGTTTTTCATAAAACTCTGGATATACTCCAGACTTTTGCTGATTATATCCACCATAACCAAGTATAGCTCCAAAAATTCCAAGTAAAGCAACCTTATGAATATTACCATAGGTAAAATATAGATAGCTGTTTACCTCTGGTTTCTTAAAAAATGCAGTATTTCCATATAACGTGAATTTTAAAACTTTCATAATTTACACCTCTTTTTGTGTAAATATATTAAATTGCTTTGCTCCTTTTATTTCAGACTCAATAATAGTTGTATATGGGTTGTAGTATATTTCTACATTTTTAATTCTGTCCCCAACTGAATTAAGCAGCTCTGAGCATTTTATTGCTATAGTATTTTTGTCCTTGCCCTTAGTAAAATCTATATATTCTGAAAGATTAGGAAGGTATAAGTTCTCCTCTGTTTCTACAAATAATGCGAACTCATTCTCGCAACCAACCTTTGAATTTGTTGCAAAGGAAGTTGCTGAAACTACTGCTGTTTCTTTAAACTTTATATAATCTTCTTCTGTATATCCTTCAGTTACTCCTAACTCCTTATATTCCTTATAAGTTAATGGATTTATGGTAAATGGATAAAAATAATGGGCTTCATTACTAACTATTTTTGTACCTAAAGTTGAATTTTTAGCTTCCTCAGAGTCTGGCTTTACACTGTCTTTTGACCCATCTCTAAAAGGTGATAGTATTTGCTGCTCCTCTGGATTTGTTCCATCATACTTGTTAAAACCTTGTCCTATTTGGACTGCACCAGTTATAGAAATGTTGTTTCCTTCTTCTGCAAAGGTTGCTCCGAAGTTCTTAACATCTATTGCACTAAATAGATTCTTCAATACTTCTTCTGCACTTTTGCACTTCTTAAGATCTTCAACTCCAAATATATACTCATATCTTTCTTTTAATGCTCTTGGTACTAACTGAACTTCTCCTTTTTTATCTTTAGAGAATTTCATGGATTTTATATATAGCACTTTTTCCCCATTATTTTCCCACATCTTTTTCATTGGATATTTTAAAGCTTTATCACTACCAAAGGTATCTCCGCTAGAGGTTGTCTTTGGATATCCAGTAAAGTCAGCATTCCAATTAGCCATAATTGATGAAATTCCTATAACACCATATACTCTCTTATTCATTTATATTATCCTCCTTTTTATCACTCTCATAAATTAAGCTACTATGAAGATATCCTGCCAAAATCATATCTTGATTTACTTTTGCCTCTGTCTCATAGGACACGATCATTCCATACAGATTATTGAATCTCTTTCCGTTTTTTTCTATATCGTAGTTGTATTTCTTATATAACGCCATAAGCTTTTCTTTTAAAAATTTATTTTCTTTTGCATTGATAAAAGGATTAGCAAGTGAATGAGGTTTCTTCTTTCCCTTACTCTTAGATAAAAAGAAATTTACTAATTGTCCTATTGCGAAGAAATATTCGTTATCACTCTCAATGCTCTCCGTTTCTTTTGAATTAATCTTATTCTTTAAGTTTTCTTTTAAATTTTTAATAATATCAGCCATGTTCTCTCCTCCCTCAAAGTAATTAATAAGTGACCATCTTAAATTAAATTGGTGACAGGCTTTCTTGTCCATATAACTTCCTTTTAATACAGAGTTCTTTACTAAGCTTAGGCTTACTCTTTCTAAAACTTTAGCTACCCCGCTATCGACTCCCTTATGAAACCAATTAAATAGTCCCCCTCTTGAAATCAAAAGATTATTTTTCAATGAATTATCATTAGTTCCTATGTCCTTAGACTCCGTAAAGTAATTATTCTTCAAAAAATTAGAAAATAGTATATCATCAACTAACTCTTGCATCTTAAGCCTATTACTATATCTCTTATAACCTTCAAGCCCAAGCTTATCTAAATCTGCATCTAATACATTTACTAAATTAAATTTCTTCGGAAGTTCAACCTTGTAAGAAGGTATCGAATCAAAATCATGTACTTCAACTTCTTTTCCCTTTTTTATTCTTAGAAAAATTCCTTGAAAGTCTTCTTCAGGTAAATCCCCATTTTTATACCCCTTAACTTCTTTACCAATATAGATATTCACCTTGCCAACTGCTGCAAAGTTCATTAGGTAATCAAAGAACTTCTTTTGAAGCAAAACCTCTTCATTATCAACCAAATAAGGAACCTTTGTTTTCCTGCTTTTGTTTTCAAGATAAGGTTTTTTAGCGTTTAGCCCCATATTATCATTAGGTAATCCATATATTACTTTTCCTATATTCACATTAAAGTCATTACTATTATAAATGTTTGGAATTAAATATCTTTTTCCTTCTTTAACGTAATCTTCAATAGGATATCGAAAGAATATTTTAAGATAGTCCTTTCCAGTGATATCAATTTCTAAATTGAATATATTTTCTTTAATCCAAGCACGAATTTTTTCTAGTCTTTCTATATCTACTTGTCCTATTTCATTTTCTACAGTTTCATAAAGACTTTTACCTTTGCCTTTAGAATATTTCAAGTATGGATTTGAAAGTATAGCATAATATTCATCTATTCTTTCTTCTGTCAGCTTTCTTTCCTTAGTTGCAGGATCTATTAGCAAACTTTCTTTCTTTATAAAAAATGATAAATAGTTATTGCTATGGATTATCTTTTTACCATCAATAGGTTTATTCATATCTATCAATTTACTATTATAATCAGCCTCACAAATATATTGAAAAAACTCATTACTTTTATCTACTTCTCTTGTCTTTTTATCAAGTTTTATGTTTATTGTTTCTTTTATCTCATAACTGTCACCTATAGGCTCAACCAATAAGTATGTACCATCAGATGGTATATAGCTATCTGTTATGAGCTTTTCAGTGTTCTCTTCTAGTTGATTTTTAAAGACCTCAAGGCATTCTTTTAGCAAAACACTTCACCTCCTTATAGCCATCTATAATTAACGAACCCGTAACCCCTTGGATTCATTTCTGCAATTCCAGTTCCTAAACTCATATAAGCTAAGTCTTGTGCTCTTTTATCATCAGAAATATTTATCGATATTTTGTCTCCTAAAAGCTTTATTTGTTTATAGCTTGTGGATATGGGCTTTCTATTTTTAAACTCTATTGATGTATATAATTGAAAATCCTCGTCTATCTTTTCATTTGCAATACTGTTATATTTCTTAATTAGATTCTCTTTTAACCTTCTTTCAAATTCATCCAGAGTTATTTTTCCTTTCCAGTAACCACAATCGTTTTTGATTAGCATTGGAGTTATTGAGTAAATTTTCTCAATATGCTTCTTAGGCACTATCCTTACTTCTGCCGTTAGCCCTTTAAAATTTTCATCATACTCATTCTTAAGTCTTTCTAAAAAGAACTTCGCAAGATCTTCTCCTACTGTTCTTAACGTTAAGGTATATATCTTTCCTGAATTATAGATCTTATCTTTTTCAATAGGGTACAATGAATCAAAACAATAGTTTTTAAATTTATTTTCATTATGAAATTCTAGATATTTTTCATCTTTTGCTAACCCCATATCTATGAAAGAACTAATTTTGCTCTGTATTTCTGTAAATTGTACATCTTTCAAAAGAAATAGCTTTAATTTTACTTCAAAAACCTCCATATTGCACCTCCTTTTTATATAATTTTAGAACCATTGTATTATTTTGTAAATATATAAATCATACAATAATCAACTATTTTTATCTATTTATTACACATCTCATGTTAAAGTTAATCAAAAATATTTTTTATTATTAAATTTAAATACATAATATGTTAATGTTTATTAATTTCAGTTTTTCGCTTTACTTTTATATAATCTGCTCAATAATTGACTTCCCCTACTCTCTCAGTTAATATTAAAGTTTTATTTATCTATATTTTCATAGTCCTTAACTATTGATGTTTTAAGCTTTAGTTCTTTTGATTTATTTTCTACTTTTACTGTCATCTCACCTTTATTTATTATTTTTAGCTTTAGTTCTACACTATACTGTTTGTTCATGATTAATTATCCTCCAATTGTCTACAATAATCTCTCGGAATCTTTAAGCCTTGATTTATCTGGCTTAAAGATTCCTTTTTTATTGAAATCCCCCACTTTTTTGTTAAAAGCACTTGACAAAAATATCGAAAAATGCGGCGCTACGCGCCCCTTAAATATAAGGTATATTTTTCGATTGGAGGAGATTTTTAATGTTACCTGTTTACTCTGGCGGCCATTCCGCCTATCAAAAATTTGTTGTTGAAATGCTTCGTAAATATTATCCTAATCCGGATGCTATCGCGCGTTCTACCTGGGATATCATTGATCGTTTCTGGAACCTAGACCTCTCATATACTGAAATACATCTGAAAATAAATATTCCATTTTCGGTCCGAAGCCGAGAAATCCTTCTTGTATGCATAGATCATATCTTTTATCTATTGATTTTAAAGTTACTTCAGTAACTGATTGGGTTGCACAACTTAAGATCAACCCTCTTTATGCTATATTGAGCGGATTTGAAGTAGGCGACACTCGGTGTTGGTACTTTTTATGACTTCTTTAGCCGCTTATGGGATTCTGATAATAACAATCTTTCATCTCAGTTACAACCTTTAAAAACTTCTGTAAAAAAACCTAAAAAGAAAGGTTTAAAAGCTGATCCAGTTGAAAAGACAACAGTAGAACAACTATTAAAAGAATTACAAGGAGTATCTTTTTAAGTGATGAACAACCTTATAGTTCCCTTTTTAATTTATATAAAAATGAGTTTCTTAATCTTTCTATACAAAAGGGACTGATCAATACAGAGAACTTAGCTCTTGCAGGTGATGGCACACCAGTCGCTACCTCTGCAAGAGAACGAAAACACCGTGTATGTGATTGTATTTCCAAAGGTATTACTGACTGTACTTGCGATAGATTCTTTTCTCAGCCTGACTGTGACATCGGCTGGGATTCATCAAGAGACTGTTTTTATCATGGATATGATCTCTACATGTTTGTTGCATCTGATTCTGATAGTGATCTTCCAGTATTCCCTTTGTTTGGGCCAGCCTCAAGGCATGACTCCCATGGATTTCTCCATGCGTTTTTTCGCATGAAAAGTTTACTTCATGACTTTAAAATAGACAAAATTATTCTCGACTCTGCTCATTATGCCATGCCATTTTATGAATACTTCAAGCAAGAAGGAATAACTCCGTTTATTGACTTGAATGAGAAACGTGGCATCAAAGTTAAATATAAAGATGATTTTATCATTGGTAAAGATGGTATTCCCGTCTGCAAAGCAGGCCGTAAGATGAATCGTGATGGTGTTGAAAAAAGAAACACCGTATCAAATTCCATTGTCCTCTAACAAGTAGAAAGTATGGATGTTCCTGCGAACACCCTTGTTCTGATTCCAAATACGGGAGAACGGTGCATCTGGCAATGAAAGATAATCCAAGATTGATAAACATCCCACCAAGGGATAGTAAAGAATGGAAATTAGAATATAATTCAAGAACTTCCGTAGAACGTTCTAATAAACGACAAAAAATAGACTTTCTATTAGAAAGCGGCAGACACCGCTCTACTAAGATGTGGTACTGCCGCCTCTATAACATCTTGATGCTACAACATCTCAATGCCTGGGATCTGCCTTTTGAGTCAGATCTCAAAAAATTGATTTTGCAAGCCGCTTAATCAATACATAATTATTTTAAAACATAGCGGCAGCTATGTCTATTAGTTATGCGCATTTTTATTAATATTCCACATTCTCTGTAAATCTTTGGATAATATTCACTTTTTAATGTACGCTACCCCGATAGGACTATAATAATCACTCATAATTCCGAGAGACTATTACATAATAATTTTTCAAATAAATATCTTCTCCTCAAATAGAACTTAAATTTTTATTACATTCTTTATATTTTACCCATTATATTATTTATTATTAACGAGTTTTACCATTATTAGCTAAATTATTCACTATATTATAGTTATTATTAAAAAACTTAAGTTTATCTTCTTTTAATCAACTCTATACTTTAATAATAATTTTTATAGTATCTTCTAAAATTATAAAATCATTTAATATATGGAAAGTTTGACATAAACTTTAACTATATTTTAGTTCTATACATTCTAATAAGCTGTTATAAATCCTTAATACTGCTTCGCTTAACTAATAAAACTTTTATACTTTCTATGAAAATAAAAGCTATTTTCATCATACTTTGTAGTTCCTTTAGTCCTCATGTGTAACTCCTTGTATAGTAAAAAAATAAGAGCCTGAATTTAAATAAAAACTCAAACTCTAGACTCCTAACAAAATGGAATATGTATTTTTAAAAATATTCATCTAAGTCCTTAACAAACTCTAACACAAATATATCAGTAGCTATAACATCAATTGTTGTTACAGGAAGTTTCTTAATCTTTTCTTCATACTCAGAAGGTATCTTTTTAAACTTCTTAATTAATTGTTTAATAAGTAATTCAACTTTTCCAATCTCCATTCCTTCTTTTAAGCCTTCCTGTCGCCCCTCTTTCAATCCTTCATCCCTAATCATTTTTCCTATTTCTGTCACACTAAAAACCTCCTTAAATCTACTTTTTGCACTGCTATCTCCAAGCTTATCAAAGCAAACACATCCCATTCTATGATTAATCATAGGTGGAGTTTATGATATAAAAAAAACTTTCTTATTTGAATACATCTCATGTTAAGGTTAATCTTTCTACTGTTCCTCTTATTTCTTCCCTTAACTCTATTTAAATACATCCCATGTTAAGGTTAATCTTTTTGTAATGGGGCCAGGATACAAGTTTAAAGAATTTAAATACATCCCATGTTAAGGTTAATCATCATATAGTTTTTACATACCATTGTATTTATTTTTATTTAAATACATCCCATGTTATTGATTTATACTTAAAACTGACCCACATTTTTCAAGTAAACTTGACCCACCAAAGTTAATAAATTATCCTAATCTTTTAGAAGAGATTAGGAGGAACAAAGGTGAAAGATGTGAAAGATTGGATAACGATAAAAAGGATGTATGAGAGAGGTGTTCCAATACGACAAATTGCTAAAGAGTTAAAAGTTTCAAGAAATACTGTCAAAAGATTAATAAAATTAGATGAAGAACCTAAATACAAAAAGCGTAAATATTCAACTAAAATTGATTATTTTCATGAAGATATTAAAATGTGGTATTTGGAACCAGAGTATAACTTTATAGGGACTAGGATATTTAGAGAACTTAAACGATTAGGTTATAACGGTAGTATATCTCCTTTATATAGATATTTAAATAGCCTAAAAGAAGAAAAAAGGAGTCTTCCACTTAAGGCAACAAAGCGTATCGAAACGCCGTTGGGAGATCAAGCTCAATTTGATTGGGCTGAATATTTAATGTGGGTTGGAGGAGAAAAAATTAAAGTCTACTGCTATTCATTAATTCTTGCAGCGTCTAGAAAGAAAGCTATTATATTTGCAAGGTCTTGCGACGGCGAAGCCATTTACGAATCTATACATTTATTATTTAAAAGAATTGGTGGTGTTACTAAAGAGTTATTAATAGATAATCCTAAGGCTTTGGTTGTATCAAATCATCCAGAAGAAGAAGTCAATTTTAATATTAACGCCTTGAGATTAGCTCAGCACTTAGGAATTTCATTGAATGCCTGTAATCCTTACAGACCAAGAACCAAAGGTAAGATTGAAAAGCCCTTTCAGTACATAGAAGAACAGTTTGTTAAAGGTAATAAATTTGACTCTATGACTCACCTCAATAAAGCTGCTGAAGCATTTATAGAGGATTCCAACAATCTAAAACATGGTACAACTTTACGTATCACTAATGAATATTTTACAGAAGAAATACCTTATTTAGCGCCTGTAAAAAACAAGCCTTTTATAATAACTGATTTGAAAGAAAGAAAAGTAAGTTTAGATTCATTTATATCAGTTGACGCTGTAAAATACAGCGTGCCGATTGAGTATGTTGGGAAAAAAGTAGTTTTTAGAATAACCTTAGGCTATAAATTGGAAGTTTATAACTCAGCCTTAGATGTAATTGCAACTCACGAAATCATTACGCAAAAAGGTAAGATGGTTACCGTAGATGATCATTACGGAGCGTTAAATAATATTGCTCCAAAATCTATTCCTGAAATTGTTAGGCAATTCGAAAGTACCTTCCCTAGTGGAAGTCTATTCTATAAAAACTGCATTGCTCACCTAAATCAACCTAGTTATCACTTGCGTAAAATAATTAAGCTTAAGGAACTTTATGATAACGATTCTTTAGAGCTGCTTCTCCGCTATTGCATTAAAGAGAATATATATAACATAAATGATATAAAGAATATTTTAAAGACTAAATATTTAGATATAGTAAAGGGTATTTCTGCAAAGGACGAGCTTTTGACGCTTAGTGAAACTAGCCGTGAATTATCTTACTACGAGGAGGGTCAATTTTAGGTATGAAAAGTACTATTAACACATCACCAGACCATATCTCTAGGCTTTTAAAACAATTTAAATTGATTGACATCCAAACAAATTATGAAAGCGAAATAGCATACGCTATCGAAAATAATATTGGACATAGAGAATTTTTAGTGAGACTTCTAGAAATAGAGGCGGAAGGTAAAAGAGAAAGAAATGTTGAAAAAAATATAAAAGCAGCAAGGTTCGAAGGAATTAAAACTTTAGATGGATTTGATTTTTCTTTTCCTGAGAAAATAAACGAATCAAAAATTAGAGATTTAGAAACTCTTTCCTTTATTGAAAATAAAGAGAACGTAATATTAATAGGGCCTCCTGGTGTTGGTAAAAGTCATATTGGGATAAGCCTTGGAGTATTGGCTTGTAAGAAAGGGTTTAAAGTTCTTTTTACAACTGCGCAAGAATTCATAGATAATCTTTATAAAAGTTATATGAATGGCACTCTAGATTCTACATTCAAAGCAATTAGAAAGATAGAAGTTTTAATAATTGATGAGTTGGGGCATTTCCAAACGGATAAAGAAAAAGAGAGCATATTTTTTCAAATCATCCGCCAACGATACGAAAAAGGCTCTCTAATCATAACTACCAATGTACCATTAGGTAATTGGGATAAAATCTTTTCTAGTAAACTTGCTGCAACAGCAATTCTAGATAGATTAATTCATCATTGTCACTTAATAAGTATAACAGGAGATAGCTATAGAGTAAAGGGTAAATGATAAGGAGGAACTTCCTAATGAAGCGAAAACACGATCATAGAGATTTAGATTATATGAAGTTTATAGAAATATTTAATACTGAAGACCGCAAAAGCGCAAGGGATTATGTTAAAGAACATATTCCATTTAATTATGATTATTTTATAAAACTAGTTAAGAGATATACAGGTTATCAGTATAATAAAGAATCAAAAAAATTTGAATTATTAAAAGCTACTGAATCTCAATTTATTAGTATTGATGATTTATTAAATAAACCTAAGGATAATGCTACAAGTATTGTAGCATCTATCCCTAAGGCTATATACTACAAGGATCCACTCGATGAATTGAATTTAGATCTTCTTCAAGATAGACTTATAGAGCTATCGAAATATATAAAAATCAAATCAAGTACCAAGTCTATTGAAATAAACCTTATTCGCCTACGCGAAGGCGGGTACGACATAGAATTAATAAGCTAATAGTAGTGGGTCAATTTTGTGTGAAAAAGTGGGTCAAAAGTAGGTTCTTTCCAAAGTTAGTTGAAAACTTTGTCATATTGTGTCATAATTATTTTTACTAACAAATGATAACGAGGCAAATATAGATGGATGAACTTATTAAACTACTTGACTCTAATTTACAATATATTAAGCATGAATTAGTTGATGATACTATATATATTGAGGTATCATCTAATCGAAAAAGTGTAAGTTGCCCCTACTGTGGAGAAAAATCTGATAAAGCTCATTCATGGTATAAAAAGAGCTTTCAAGACCTGCCTATGCAAAATAAGAAAGTAGTTATTATCTTAAATAATAGAAAGATGTTTTGTAATAACCAAAGCTGTTCTAAAAAGACTTTTGCAGAAACTTTTGAATTTTTAGCTCCTAATGCTAAAAAAAGTTCTAGATTAGAAAATGAGATAATTAATATATCTGTTAATGTTAGCTCATTAGCAGCGGAAAGGATTATAAGAAATAGGATTGCAAATATAGGTAAAAGTACCATTTGCAATCTCTTAAAAAAAAGAAACTCATATAATAGATAAGAGCTCTGTAACTAAAGTTTGTATAGATGATTTTGCAATGAAAAAACGTAGCACTTATGGAACAGTTATGATTGATATTGAAACAAAACATATTGTAGACATATTAGATTCTAGAGAATTAGATAATGTTGTTGAATGGTTAAAAACATATCCTAACTTGGAAGTGATTTCACGAGATGGGGCCCAGACATATGCAACTGCTATAAAGAAAGCTCATCCAAAATCAATTCAAATCAGTGATAGATTTCATATATTGAAGAATTTAACAGACTACTGCAAAAAATATCTAACTAAGATACTGAGTTTTAATGTAAAGTTGGAAAAACAAACAAGCAGAAATCTTAAGCAGGAAACAGCTTACGGTAATACGAGAAAGCTTAATAGAATAAATCAAGCAAATATTCTATATGATAAGGGTAAATCTCCTAAAGAAATAGGATTAGAATTAAAGATGGACATACGTACTGTTAAGAAATATCTTTCTCTGGACAAGTCTGAGTTAATTCTTAAGGAAAATGATTCTCCAAATTTAAATCATAAAGAAAATGTTACTAAGAAAGAGAAAAACTTAAATCAAGTTCGTAAATTGCATAAGCAAGGTTACGGAATAAGAGAAATTTCAAGAGAAACAGGAATATCAAGACAAACCGTTAGAAGATACCTTGATAGTAATGATTGCGCAGTTCACGGCACATTTGGAATTTCTAAAAAATCTCCTTTGTCACAATTTCATAGCATAATTGATGATTTACTTACAAAAGGATATACATTTAGAATAATTGAAGAACATTTACGTTTAAACGGTTATACAGGCTCCGCTTCAGCAATAAGAATGTATTCTACAAGAAAAAGAAGACTAATAAAGCAAGTTATAGATTGTAATTATCTGAAGTATGAATTGATTGATCGTAAATATCTTATAAAATTACTATATAAGCCACTAGATAAAGTCAAGGCTATTTCAATTGAACAATTAGAAGTAATATGTAAAGAATATCCTATTTTGTCTAAAATATATTTATTGGTAGATTCATTCAAGAAGATTTTATTTAGCAAGAAACCAACCGCTTTAGACACTTGGCTTGAAGATGCTAAGAAGTTAAATATATCTGAAATCAACAGTTTTATTAAAGGATTAACTAAAGATATAGCTGCAGTCAAAAATGCTATCATGTATAAATATAGTAATGGATTAGCAGAAGGCAGTGTAAATAAGATAAAGGTAATAAAGAGAATAATGTATGGAAGGTGTACTTTTGAGACCCTACGTAAAAAGGTTCTTTCCTACGAAAGACTTCGTACTTTCAACTAACTTTGGAAAGAACCCAAAAGTACTTGACAATCTACACCCATGTTAAGGTTAATCAGAAACGTCTTTTTAATGCTCTTAGATGGTCATTATTTAAATACATCCCATGTTAAGGTTAATCTAGTCTTACCTTGACCATAAAGACCAACAACAAGAATTTAAATACATCCCATGTTAAGGTTAATCAAGGCTTTAAGGATAGATTTTTCTTTGTAACAAAATTTAAATACATCCCATGTTAAGGTTAATCAAAAGGAAGTATTTTCTATAGAAGGAGCGGTCAATAATTTAAATACATCCCATGTTAAGGTTAATCAAGAAAATGGCTTCTAAGGCAGTAATACCAATGGTTATTTAAATACATCCCATGTTAAGGTTAATCTTGTATGCTCTCTTATTAGCTCCAGCCAATGTAAATTTAAATACATCCCATGTTAAGGTTAATCCTATTAAACCTTGCTTATATTCACTTCTAAGGGTTATTTAAATACATCCCATGTTAAGGTTAATCAAAATGAAGTGTGTTTCAAGAGTTCTGTATTTTGAATTTAAATACATCCCATGTTAAGGTTAATCAAGAGGAATAGAAGTATATCCTTATATAGAGCCATAATTTAAATACATCCCATGTTAAGGTTAATCTTTTGCAAGCCTAATAATGTAGTATTGGCTTTTAGATTTAAATACATCCCATGTTAAGGTTAATCTAATACCACCTTTTGCATACCATTCTACTCCAAGGATTTAAATACATCCCATGTTAAGGTTAATCCCATGCTAGAACTTAAAAATAATATGTTTAACGCATTTAAATACATCCCATGTTAAGGTTAATCAGTGTAGATCAAAAAGAAGTACACTTCGTTACATAATTTAAATACATCCCATGTTAAGGTTAATCTTATAAAATTAATTATAAAGCTAAAATGACAGCGATTTAAATACATCCCATGTTAAGGTTAATCGTCTAGAAAATGGCAAGTTACAATAAATAATCCTGTATTTAAATACATCCCATGTTAAGGTTAATCGAAATAGTCAAAATTATCATAGCACTTTTGCTATGATTTAAATACATCCCATGTTAAGGTTAATCACTCAAGATAATCATCATGAACATTTACTATATTTATTTAAATACATCCCATGTTAAGGTTAATCATATTGGACATGAATGGTTCTGAACCGATTCTAAAATTTAAATACATCCCATGTTAAGGTTAATCCTAAAGCTACAAAAAAGCGACAAGCCAAAACCATATTTAAATACATCCCATGTTAAGGTTAATCCAGATTGTGGCTAGTAGTCAGGTGTTTGGTAGAGTATTTAAATACATCCCATGTTAAGGTTAATCTTTATATGATGCTATAAAAGGGGGTGCTAGTAACATTTAAATACATCCCATGTTAAGGTTAATCAGTGTGCTAAAGAATAATTTAGATGGATTAACAACATTTAAATACATCCCATGTTAAGGTTAATCGTTGGATCACGAATACAGTTTTAATTTTAAAAGTTTATTTAAATACATCCCATGTTAAGGTTAATCTCTAGGTTCTTTTCTTTTTGAAAGAAGGTGATAAATATTTAAATACATCCCATGTTAAGGTTAATCGCTTACAAGTGTTAGGCAGTATGATCAAGAAGATTAATTTAAATACATCCCATGTTAAGGTTAATCCCATACTCTGACATTATTTAGCTGGCCTTATATCCAATTTAAATACATCCCATGTTAAGGTTAATCAAGAAATTGGCCGAAAGCAGTAAGGGTAATAGTGTATTTAAATACATCCCATGTTAAGGTTAATCAAAGATTAAAATGGGATAAAGAAAAGTTCACTTAATTTAAATACATCCCATGTTAAGGTTAATCTAGAAGAACAAATGAGATAACTTTTGGGTTTATAAATTTAAATACATCCCATGTTAAGGTTAATCCCATAAGCAGAATAAACTTTGTTTTGAACGAGATATTTAAATACATCCCATGTTAAGGTTAATCCTTACAAGTGTTAGGCAGTATGATCAAGAAGATTAATTTAAATACATCCCATGTTAAGGTTAATCAGAATCCTTAAAATCAGAAATATTATCACCAATAATTTAAATACATCCCATGTTAAGGTTAATCAAATAGTCTTACCATCTAAAGAAACACTATAAATATTTAAATACATCCCATGTTAAGGTTAATCGCAACACAGACCTATACATAAATCATTTTTAAATAGATTTAAATACATCCCATGTTAAGGTTAATCATTGTTCCCCAAAAACCGTCGTCAGGTTCCCAAGACATTTAAATACATCCCATGTTAAGGTTAATCATATTATCTCATATTTATTATTTTTAAATTCTTCAATTTAAATACATCCCATGTTAAGGTTAATCTTTGATAATTATAAGGGACAAGATGTGATTGTGTTATTTAAATACATCCCATGTTAAGGTTAATCTTACGAAGAAGATGGTGAAATAACTTCCTATGTTTATTTAAATACATCCCATGTTAAGGTTAATCTTAAAGAGGCTTTTAATAACTTTTCTAATACTGGATTTAAATACATCCCATGTTAAGGTTAATCTGTCCTACTGGAATATTTCCATTGTATTGCTTGCTTATTTAAATACATCCCATGTTAAGGTTAATCCTAGTTCTAATACTACGGAGGGTTAATATGTTAATATTTAAATACATCCCATGTTAAGGTTAATCTAAAGCAGCAGGAAAAGAGGATAAATTTAAGGAGATTTAAATACATCCCATGTTAAGGTTAATCTAGAAGAAAACCCTTTAATAATCTCAGTTATCTTTATTTAAATACATCCCATGTTAAGGTTAATCAGGTTTTAGATCAGTGATTGCAATAGCTTGTTTCATTTAAATACATCCCATGTTAAGGTTAATCCGGACAGTTTGAAAATAACTATATAATGTTTCAAGTATTTAAATACATCCCATGTTAAGGTTAATCATTGATACGAAATTTTATTGTGTATCAGATTGAAAAATTTAAATACATCCCATGTTAAGGTTAATCCCATTAAATATATCCGTTTTTAAATACCATATAAAGATTTAAATACATCCCATGTTAAGGTTAATCTAAGACTCTTTCTATGGTAGAGTATATCACTAGAGATTTAAATACATCCCATGTTAAGGTTAATCAAAAACCTTTCCCACTGCTGTAGCAGATGCTTTTTCATTTAAATACATCCCATGTTAAGGTTAATCAGTCCTTTTCATATTGTTGATAATTCCCCTATAGCATTTAAATACATCCCATGTTAAGGTTAATCTTATTAGGAATTGAAGATGTAAGTAAATTAGCGTAGATTTAAATACATCCCATGTTAAGGTTAATCTTTGAACTATATTTCAAAAAAGGAGTAATAAAAGATTTAAATACATCCCATGTTAAGGTTAATCTTTTTGAAGTCCTACCCTGCAAGCTTGTAATTTTATTTAAATACATCCCATGTTAAGGTTAATCTATTGTGTTGACGATAGAATTTACTTCAGATCTAGATTTAAATACATCCCATGTTAAGGTTAATCATTAAGTAATACTTCATTGTCTTTAAACTCTTTCAATTTAAATACATCCCATGTTAAGGTTAATCCATTGATTTAAAGCCAATCTTATTAATGACTACGTTATAAAAGGCTAGTAAATATGCTCTTTTTTAATTATTTTACCAAGTAAATTACCATATTACAAACTATATCGTAATATTACATCTAAGTACTGAAAAAATCAAAGGATTACGTAATATTATTATTGAAATCACTTGGTAAATTATACACTAATGGTTTAGGCTTTTTTATAAAAAAATAATGCTTACTCAACCTAGTTAATTTTGTATACATACCTAAAAGGCCACATTTCAGTATTATATTAAAATGCAGCCTTCAACAAATACACATAATTATTGCTACTTAGCTAAACTTCCTCAAAAGACGGATTTACAATATTGTCTGGAAAAATTTCTTCTGGTACATATTCAGTTGTTGGAATGCTTTTATCCACTTCCTGAAAGTCTGCATTATCAAACCAAATCTTACCCTTTTCAGTTAACAATACACCAATGTTGATAACAGCTGCATCTTGGGGGATGTCCATTACACAATAATAATAATTCCATTCAGTTGTACCTTTAATGGGCCTATTCTGCATGTTATCCAGCTTTAGTGTAACACCTTGTGCACTGTCTAGCCTCATCCATAGCCCACACCACTGCTCAACCTCTTCAGTTTTCACAAAACCTGAAAAGCGCATTCTTTTTCCAATAAAATTCTTAGCACTTATTTGCTGCATGATGCTACTGTAGTCCTCATATGAAAACTCATCTCCAACTGAGCAAATTGTAGCTGACCTCGACCCCATATGATATATTTTGTTGTCCATTTCAAACTTGTATTTTTCTGGGGCTGTTCCTGTAAAAATCCAACCTTTTACCTTACTTTGATCACTCATATTAACTCCTCCTACAATCAAATTCTTAATAGCTGTTCTATATCGTCCAGGCGGTAATTGATAGACACTTTTAAAGGCCCGTGTAAATGCTTCTTGAGATTCAAATCGGTAGGTTAGGGCAATATCCAGTATAGGTATATTGGTATTTAGAAGAAGTGAAGCTGCCATAGTAAGCCTTCGTTTTCTTACATAATTATATAAAGACGTTCCTACTTCTCTTTGGAATACTCTATGAAAATAGAATTTTGAGAATCCAACAGCTTTAGCGATATCATCTAAAGTCAGTTCTTCATGTAAATTCATTTCAATATAATCTAATGCAGCCTGTATTTCCTCAATGTGTACCATAAATATCACCCCTTGCAATCATTATATCAATTACGTTGCTTTTAATTTTGATAATTCTTGCCTTCTTTATGAATAGATATATACCATTTATATGCGGTAAAAAAGTCTCTGAAGTGACCTTATTCAGTAAGTTTTTTGCGCATCTGCCTTTTCTAAAAATATGTTAAGAAATTCTGCAGGCCACATAATTTTTTTACTGTTTACCTTAAATAGCTACTCTAAGCCTTTCAAATTTCTAGGTTAAGCTTGCCTAAAATTTAATACTATTCTAGAGAGTAAAAAAATAAGAGCCTATACCCTAGACTCATTTAAATCCTATTCATTATAATACTTTCCTTAAGCTAAGTATCCCTTGATGAATTCTTCTATTTCAATTATAATTTTATCGTTTTCTTCTAAAAATTGAATTATTGATTCCACCGAAGGCTGCTTGTATCTGTGTCCATTTTTTCAATCGTTCTTTATTCAATTCCAAGTACCTCCCTATCTAGTATCCTCCAAAACTCTTCATTTTCCCTAAAAAGATTATCATAGAACTCTATGGTTTCCTCTAGAATACTATCACTTAATACGATAAACTTACCATTTAGAGCACTAATCTTTACAAGATTATTTATATTATCATCATTTATATCTATTAAATCTATATCTCTATCTAATAATTCTTCTAAGTTTTGGGTTAATATTAACTCATCATTAAAAGAAATAGGAGTCTTAGAGATAATTGCAATGTCTACATCAGATTCTGCTGTAAACTCACCATTTGCTAAGCTTCCAAATATAATAACATTATTTATTCCTTTGTCAGTAAACAATGTTTTAAAAGCATCACTATTGATAATATTTAAAATTGATGTTTTATCCTTTGAAGATTCATATCTATTATGATTGAACATATGTGTTCTCCCTTATTACAACATTAACTATATGGAACCTTTATAAAAAATTAATTTATAATTGTTATAAAATCCCGACTTATGAGGATTTTGTGGCATATATAAACTAATAGTTGTAGTTGATTCACTATATATTATAGCCAAAATGAAAATGTTATTCCACTTGATTCTTTGATAAAACTTATCAAGCTCTAGAAGATTTAAGCACTTAATTTCAGTGTAGTAAATCAAAATAGGCCGGTATTAAGGCATGAAATTTTTAAATTTTCTAAAACAGCATTTCATAATATCTCTTAATAGTATTTTCTAGTTCTATTATGCTTAAATTTCTTCCAACTCTTACTACTTCTTTACCAGCGACATAAAGAATTAATAATGGAAATGAAAATACATCATTAAGTGCTGCCAGTTCTCTTTTTTCTTCGCCATTTATATCAATTAGTTTTACTTCTGGATAAGATCTTAATATACTTAAAACCTTATTTTTGATAGCTGTACATGCACCGCAGGTAGTATTACTAAAATACAAAATCACCATTTCATTAGTAGTAAGTATATTTTTAATGTCTTCCCCATTGTCCACTTTCACCATTAGTTCTCATCTCCTGAAAATTATATTTGCTGTCCTATATGATAGTTATAGCTATACTAGTTCAATTCTTAAGCTCAAAATATAGCTTTAACTGAATCTAATAATCTCTATTTTGATATATTTTACTGTGAAGTAGAATGTTTATATTAGAATTGCATAAACTTCTTATATATTATTAATATAATTTCTACACCAATAACAATCAAGCTAGAATTAATATATTTATGTACCTACCAATATATTTTCATGCCTATAGGTTAATCATATAAGGGATCTTAGCAATACTGATATTTATAAGTTTTCTTAATAAAAGTCATGTATAAACAAAGCTTTTATAAATCCTTTATACATGACTTTCACTATTATATAATTCTTTATGAATTATAAGACAAAGTCCTATCACACTCTTAAGACACCACGAAATCCTCTTCCAGCATAGTAAGATTCTGCGCCGTTGTGATAAATAAACACGTTACCATAGCGAAAATCGCCAAATATGGAACCTCCAAGTTTTCTTATCTCAGGAGGTGTCTTTAACCAGCTAGATGTCTTCATATCAAAATTTCCTATTGATTGCAAATGTCTATATTGATGTTCTGTTAAAAGCTCAATACCCATAGCAGCTGCCATATCAAGTGCACTGCTTTTAGGTTTATTTTCTTTCCTTGCTTCCAGTGCTTCACCATCATAACATAAACTTCTACGCCCCTTAGGACTTTCTGGCGAGCAATCATAAAATATGTATTCATCAGTACTCTCATCATATTCAACCACGTCTGGTTCGCCACCTGTTGCTTCCATCTCATCAAGTGAAGAAAGCTTTTTAGTGTTAGCCTCCAGCTTTGCTTGCACTTTAGCCCATTCAATATCCTTATGACGACTGATGTTTTTCTCAAAACGATTTTTTAATATATTTATTAATTCTTCATTTGACATTTCTGAATCCTCCTTATATAGGTGCACAAATATATATTTTTTAATCCTTCTCTTTGAAACCACTGTAGTTTTGAAAACAGCTTTCATTTTGAAGTGTTCCACAATACTAATATTGCTTCACTTATTATTTCCTATAAGTTTTTAATTACGAAAAAATTATCTTAAAAGTAATTTATCATATTACTCTCTATCCGTAAACAAAGCTTTTTTAAAATTTTCCATTGAGTCTTTAAATTATAGAAACTATTTTATTTTAAGCTGCATTAAAACTCAGAAGATACTTATCAGATTTCCAATCTTATTCAAGTATAACAAAAGCCACTGCCAGCTATATCATTAACATATTCAGATGCCTATTGGTATGTATTAAATAATTGTTGTTACTACTTTTGGTATCTATTATGGTACTACTTTATGATATACTTTGTATTTCTAAATTCTTCTTTATAATAAAGCGTGCTTTGTAAGTATATTACGGTTATACCATACATATTTATTATTTCTCATATAAGCTAATTTGAATTTTTACTCTAACCTTTTAAGTATTTTCATCTCCAAATATCCAACCTTTAGGCAGGCCTTTCATTGTTATAATTATAAATAAAACTGCCACCCACATTTTTTTAATACATTCCTATATAGTAGTTCAAATTAGTATTGCCCTCCATTAAAGGCCTATTTAAATTCCAAGTTTTATTATAAAACCTTTTCCATGAATTAGACATATCAAAAACACTTTCTCTGTTGCTTTAGATAACACTATAGTTGATATAAATAATTTTCTATAAAAAATAAGTATCGAATTATTGTTCTGATTGCTTAGTATTAGGAATTATTTAATGTAGCAGTCATTCCAAAAGGCTTATAATACTGTACTTATTTTGTTATAATGTAAAGACAATTTATGAAGTAAAAATTAATACCTTAGAATAAAAAAACAATGATATTCTCAATAATATAGCTAAATAAGGGAGGGTTACCAGTGTCTAATCTAGATTATTCTTTGGACAATATTACAGTAGAATGGATAAATGATATAAAGTACATGAGCCCATCTCCGCATCCTAACCATGGCATTGTATATAGTGAGCTTTTTAATAGTTTCTATAACTACTTAAAAGGTAAAAACTTCAAGGTGTTTCCCCATAAGACTGATCTATGCCTATCAGATCCTAATGAACCAATTAAAATTAATGATTTAAAAAAGCCTATTGTTCCAGATTTGTTTGTAGTATGCGACAAAAAATTTGAATTGGTAGGAAACAATATAGTTTCAATCCCAGATTATATATGCGAAATAGTTAGTCCAAGTTCTATTAAAATGGATAATGAGATAAAAAGAGATTTGTACCTATCTAAAGGAGTTAAAGAATATTGGATAGTAAACTATTTAGATAATAGCATTAAGGTGTATTTTGACAATAAAGAAACCACTTTTTCCTTTGATGATAATGTTAAAGTAAATATATTTGATGATTTAACTATATGCTTAAAAGATATAGAGTTATTTGAAATATAACAATAATGGACCTAGCCAGCCTAGGTTCTTATTAGGATACTATTCACTTGTATATCCTTTTCAACACTTGTATTTATTTCTTAATTTAAGTATTGATATGACCTTTATTCGAGATATAAGTAGAGTATATCTTAGCCCAATACGCCCCACCTTTACATAAGACTTTTATCATTGCAATTATAAAACAAATAGCCACCCACATTTTTTTAATACATTCCTATATAGTAGTATAAATTAGTATTGCCCTCCATTAAAGGACTATTTTAGCCTAAAACTTTCTTATATAACAAGCATGTCATCAGAAAAAAATTACTGAAAAAAACCTTAACCAGTGAGCTTTTTTGTAGAAAAAAGCTTTATATTATTCTAAACAGTAAAAAAATAAAAGCTATAAAGAATCATTTCCTTAAAGCTTTTAATATTGAACAACTAAATATTATATATTAACATCTTGGTAAGAACCAAAATATCTTAGGATTTAACTTCTTAATTTTAGGCTATGTTCAACACAGTGCTTTGACAGTGACTATTTTAAACATTAATCTAGCAGCTAAATCTTTTGTCTCCAAATAGTTGATGTTTTAAATGGACGTAATCCGATGCTGTAGTAGAACTGCTGTGATGATCCTACTATGGCCTTCTTCGCTCCTAATTTTCCTACACGACTAATGCCTTCTAGCACTGCTGCTCTTCCTAGTCCAATCCTTCTATATTTAGGGTCCGTAGCTACAGGTTCTATTACTGCATAACCAGCTTTAGGATCATACCACATTCCACAATAAGCAGCAAAATTACCATCTGGAGCAACAACTGCTACCTTTAGCTTCAAGTCCACATTTGGACGAATCATCTCTTCCATTACTAACTGTCTATTTTTCTCTGAAAACTCAAATTCTCCTTCACCGTCAAGCTCATGATTAAACCCCTTCCAAAGAACCCGTAAGTATTGGTAAGGATCATAATTATCTTTCATATCAGTTATATAAAATCCCTCAGGCAACTGGTATGAAGTTTCTGTTTTATCAAGATAAAAAATCGCATCATTTTCTTTTTCCGGTGTGGCACAAAATCCTAGCTCCGCAGCAATGTCTTGAAAGCTCAAATCATCATCTGAAATCACAACTCCAAAATTTCCGTCTTTACAAAGATTCTCTTTTGCATAGGTTAGCATTTCTTTTTTCAGGTAACCATATTCAGCTAAGGTTAAACAAAATCCCTTGCCTAATTGACAATCAAAGGTTGCCAGTCCAACAATTTCACCTTGATCTTCCCATACTCCTATTTTACCTACAGCGGATCTGTCTAGATAGCCGTGGGTTATCATCCAGTCCCATCTTGTATAAGTAAATTCTGCATACCCTAATTTTATAAAAAACGCTCTAACCTTATGATAGTCCTCTGTAATACCTGGTTTATCGGTATAATTTCTAAATATTATGCTCATATCTATCCCCCCTTGACACCATTATATATTTATACAACTATACTGTATATTCCCAGTTCATACAGAATCATTCTTTACATTGTAGGTGTTTATAAATATGTCTAGAGTGATTTGGTAAAGCTTTAATATATATGTTATAAGAGTATTGATAGAATAATCCCCCATATGATTACATTTAGCTCAGTATATGGTATAATCTAACAAACGAATATCTTATGAAAATGCTTAATTTAGCCAATGAGTTTTGGGTATATTGATTAGGAAAATAGGAGGTTTTAACTGTGAAAAAAATCAATAAAATATGGCAACCAATCTTTTATTATATTTGCACCATCTGTATGCTCGTAATTGCTATATTCAACTATAATAAGCTAAAAGACCAGGCAAACTTAGTTCTTCAACTTCTTTTAGTTATAATATTTATAGTAAACAGTATCGTAGCCACTGTTAGATATAAAAAAAGTTTAAAATAATTGTGTCTCCTACTATTTCAAGTTTTTTGATCTACATATTAATTTTAAATAAAAAATAAATTTCCTACTCTACACTTCTTTACATTAAGAATCCTATACTGTGTCAATATCTGTTAAAACTATTGGTACTACAGCGCCAGCTTTATTTATATTATAATTTTCTTTAATGTCATAAATACATTCCAATACTAAAGACTAGTGTAATATTTACCACAAATTCTGAATATGTATTATAAAAATAGTTTATGTTTTGAAATTAAGTGGTTATGAAGAAATCATATTAATTCTTTGCGCAAGCTCATCTAAGCATTGGATGACTGACCACTTAATTTCAACATAGTACTTTGATATATACTAAAAATAATATAGTAGGTGATTTAATGTTTCAAACTCTTTTAATTTTTGGTCTCTTCTATCTTTTATTCACTGGAGTAATCTCAATAGTCTTGTATATTATTTTAGCCTATTCTTTATACAAAATGGCAGTAAGACAAGGCTTAGAAAACTCTTGGATTGCATGGATTCCTATAGCTCAGCTATACATCCTTGGTAAGTTAATTAGAACTGTACAGGTCTTTGATTGGGAGATTCCAAGCGCAGAAGTTATTCTTCCTGTAGCAGGTATTATAGTATTAATCTTTAATCATGTACATTTCTTAGGTGGCCTACTTTCCTTGGCTAATTATATTCTTGTATTGTTTGCATTAAATAAGCTTTACAAGCTATATAGACCAGAGAAGGCTACGCTTTACACAGTTCTAAGCATATTTGGTGTTACTGTACCTTTCATATTACTGTCTCTAAAAGACTATGACCAAATATCATAACTTTGAGCTAATACAGTGAAAAATGGCTGTTGCATAAATCATGCAACAGCCATTTCTTATATTATATCCCATCTCATACTAGGTTATCTAATCAGCAATAAACTTCTATTATTCTTTTTACACTATCTTTAGAAGCTACAGTAACCTCTTCAATATCACCTTTCTTGCTCTGCTCTTTTCTAAAATCAAATACTAGAAGATATCCTTCATTTAGGCTATATTGTTCTAAATATTCTCCTAATTGGGTTAATCCTTTACTATGATACTCTTCTCCACGCCATAATTTAAGCTCTATTATATACATTTTTTTATTATAGGTTAGAACTATATCAAAACGCTTTTCTTCACCGCCTTGAACTTCCTTAAAGGCAAAACCTGTTCCGTTTATTATAGGACTTATAAAAGCTAAGAATAATAATCTTCCATCTGCTTCTAAAAAAGTTTCTCTCTTTTCTGAACGCTCATGCTTCATAAATTCAGAGAATTTTATAAGAATTTTTCTTATATCTAAACTATTATCTTCTTTTATATAGGCACTTCTTTGATTATAAACTCCTATTTTAATTGATGTTTCCACAAGTGAACTCATATAATTATAAATCCGTTGCTCGTATATCTTATTGTTAATCTTTACTTTCCCATTTTCATTCTTAAAAATTCCGTAAATTATACCTAAATTTATTATAGGGTTGTCAGTTACATATGTTATATCGTCGTTATCCAATATGATTCTTTTTACTAATTCCTTCAAATCCGCATTATTTTCAATATTTTTAATAAGACTATCAAAATTAGTATTACTTTCTCTTAAAATTTCTTTGACTGCTAAATCCATATATTCATTGTCCCAGGTTAGGTTATCTGATTCCATTATCTTCTCATCTATAATTTTACAAAGCTTACTTACTAAGAAAGGATAACCTGATGTATAATAATATAATCTATCTGAAAAATACTCTTTATTAAGGCTAACTCCCTTAATATCTACGTAATCATCTAGCATAGTTTTTATTTCTTCTGAAGAAAAACTCATATCCACATCAAAATCAGCCGCTATGTTCCAAGGACTATTATATTTATGTTCTTCATCTGACCTAATCTTTATCTTCAAAGTTTTTACATCATGTACTCCAGCTAATATTACACTATGAAAAGTATAGTCTTTTCCAGTGTTCCTCAGCAAATACTTATTTCTAAGCATTCCTAAAAAGCTTAAAAACAGCTGATTATTACTACTTTTATCTACTTCATCTATCATTAATATTATTTTTTTATTGGCTTTTTTAACTAGCTTAGTTATGAAAGTTGATATATCATCAAGATTTTCTGGATTTTCATTTTCCATAAAATCAGTAAACTTTTCATCGTTAAATTCTATAGCTCTCTTAACTATTTTTAGGAAGGCTTTAGAAAACTTCATTTCATCCTGAAATATCAAATCGCCTACGCCTTCAAAGCTAATTGATATAACAAGATAGTCTTGATCCTGGTTCAACCTATTTTCTAGCAAAAATAATGTAGTAGTTTTTCCATATTGCCTTGGTCTATTTATTATGAAATATTCCCCATCTTCAATAAATTCCATTATCTCATCAATTTTTTTCGAAGTATCTACCATATAATGCATCTTTGGTATACATGTACCAGTTACATTAAATTTTTTCTTCATACTCTCTCCACCACCTAATATTGTTATTTTACCATAGTTTAATATTATTTAAACAGATTGATTTTCATAATCTTTTATATATGCTGCAAAGGAACTGATAAACCAACAAATATTTTTGATAAATGAAAGTTATCTTTTTAACTGTATATTCTAATAAACTATTCTACCCATTTATTATACTTATCTCAGGATTTTAACTTTCAAGAGGATTCCTAAAGAATTAAAAATGAGCCTAACCATATTCTAAGTTAAGCTCATTTTTTTATTTTGCTAAAAAACTCTTGCTATTGCTAAGTTTTGCTAGCAAAAAATTATATATTTCCTAGATAGTAAAAGATAATCCTATCTTTACATAAGCTCTATCTGAGGAAGAATAATATTAACATCCTTCTTTGTAAACTGCTTTGCTATTTCAACCGTAAGACTGACTACTGATTTTTTTCTGTCCTTACCTTTACATCTTCCGGAAAATCTTAAGTGCATCTTGCCATCTATAAATTTTTCAATGCCTTGAAACTCAGGTTTCTCTACAAAGGAAGGATATTTTTCCTCTGAGTTTTCAAGAACTGCCTTTATAATCTCTTCAATTTCCTTAAAAGGAACCTTTACCGACACCTTTGCATCTATGTTAATGGTGCTAAGGTTATAAGCTGAATTATTGAAGTTAACAAAGTCCTTGCTCTTAATCTTTTTCCTGTTTTCATCTCCATCTTCCAAAGTTACATAAAATAAGTTTTTATCGACTACAAGACCTGCATATTTCTTAATAACGATGAAATCAAAAGGATGTATTAGATCCTCTACTGCAAGAAATAC
Organism: Clostridium manihotivorum; assembly: GCF_004015185.1. GTDB lineage: Bacteria > Bacillota > Clostridia > Clostridiales > Clostridiaceae > Clostridium_AR > Clostridium_AR manihotivorum. The sequence goes on from NZ_CP025746.1 coordinate 4,135,533, forward strand.
TCCAGCTAGTAGATTAGCTATAAGCTTCTTACTTCCTATACCTATAATTAAGGCAGCTACCGAACTGATTGACTTTAGAGCTTTCGGATTAACGCCCATTGCTACCAGTGAATTAAAGGTCATGTTAAAAAACAGAATGCAGACGATGACAGATCCTACAAACTCCGTTATCATTTTATTTGTGCCAAAATTCATTATAAGAATCTGCACTACCTTAGTTACAACAATGGTGAAAATAAAAGCAAAGAGTAGTTCTGATGTAATCTTAAATGCCTTTACATTTACTGCATCCATTCCAAATTTCTTTTGGAATAAAGCCATAGAGACAAGTGCTCCTATTAGACAAAGGATTACCACTGCCACTAGCAGCTGCTTACCTTTTTTCTTGGCAGCCATTTTTCTCACACTCCTTGTACATTATCTTAATGTATATCATTCTCTATATGCTTTGACATTTCCTTATGCTTAAGCATAAACTCTCTTGCCTTAGCTTTATCTTCTGAAGTTGCCTTTGAGAATACAGTGTTGTCATTTACAACTATGTGTGGGTAAGGCATGTCAATGTTGTATTCATCAAATAGAAGCTTTATTTCACGGTTTAGTTCTCTTCTTATCTGGAACTTGTCTTTTTCGTGGCAGTTTGCAATAATCTTAAGACTTACACCGTTAGTATTTAATGCACCAACACCTTTGTAAAATGGTCCTTCAACAATTCCTGTTATTCTTGAACCAATCTCCTCAAGCTTTTCAGCAAGAACAGCCTCAACTCTTTCAAGAGATTCGCCGTATTCAATCTCTACCTCACATACTGCTAGAGAAAGGTGATTTGTCATATTAATTATATCTGTTATTTTAGAGTTATTTATAACCTTAGTATCTCCACCGATATCCACTATTTTAGTAGTACGAATACCAACTTCCTTGATGGTACCTCTAAAGCCATTTGCTATTACTACATCTCCAACCACGAAGGTTTTCTCAAAAACAAGGAACAGCCCTGCAATAACATCTTCAATTATTGATTGTGCTCCAAGTCCCACAGCTAATCCAAGTATACCAGCGCTGGCAAGTAAAGTAGTTGTATCAACACCTACAGCTCCTAAGAATAAGAATATTATAGCGATGCCACAACCATACTTTATAAAGCTATCTAAAAGATTTATTACGGTTTTACCTTTGTTTAATATACTTAACATCTTATTTAAAACATATCTTGCTATCTTACTTAAGAAATACACTAATATTATGTAAGTTATAGACTTTAAAATATTAGGAAGCTTATCCATTAAGTTGCCTTTAACATTAAAAACTGAACCTATGTTTTGTGTAAATATATTGTCTGGTCCAAATAGCTTTTCTGCAAATACTCCTACAAGAATGAAAGCTATAATGGACATATAAAGTAAAACATTGATAATAATTGCGGTTATTTCAGCCTTGCTCTTTTTCTTCTTTTCATTTTTTATGTTTTCACTCATTCAAGTCACCTCAATTTTTTATGATTGCACTGTAAACAGTTTTTTGATTAATATTTTTATTACGATCGCTTGGCATAGAAGAATTGGCTATTAGTTCCACAGTATACTGTGGTTTTGGATAACGTTCTAAACTTAAAGCCGTGTTCTTTTTAATGTCAGCTATTATAATCTCACCTTCCACTTTTCCATTGTCCTTAAGGATAAGCTTATACCCTGAATAGTACGAATAGATATCTGAAACTTCAAACCTAATGTATAGATTCTTATCAGAACTATTTCGTTCTGTTATAATTCCTGACACCTTAGGTTCATACTCTTTTTCAGTCTTTGCGGTTCTAAAGCTCTTAGTTAAGAAAGTACGCTTTACACCATCTGCAGCCTTAATTGAAAAAGTATACTTTTTATCAGGCTTAAGATTCTTTACCATATCAGTAACCATGCCTGTATCCACTTGCTTTTCATAGTTTTCACTATCACTACTAACACTAATTACAAGGTTCTTTCCTGTTTCATTGTTGATATCTGCGGAATATTCAACATAGTTGCTTCCAATATCAAAGGAAGATATATTGACCACAGGTTTATCACTAAAGGCAACTGCCACTGCCACCACTGCGGTGACAGCAACGGATGCAAATACTCCAGTGAAGGACTGAATATTTTCCCTTAAGGAGCCTTTTTCCCTGCTTTCCCTATGTTCTTCATCGCCATTATGTATATCATGTCTTTCATTTCTAGTTTCATGATGGCTATGGGTCTCATCTACCCCTGCAGCGTTATGCTCTGACACCACTGCATAGGCTTCATCATGTATCACACGATCATTATCTAAAATACTTTCCTTCTCTTCACCTCTAACAATAAAATCATCCATTAACTCTCACCACCCTTTTTGGCAGAATTTTTTATTTTGTTTTTTGTATAGAACAATGCAATAAGTAGACCTAAAGGTATAAATACAAATAGCCAACTTGCCATTGGTGCATAGTGCTTGTCAAAGGCAACTGCAAAGGTAGAAAACTTTTTCGAATGGATGATAATTTCGTCTCCATTAAGCTCAAAATACTCACCATTTACTGGCTTCTTAGAAAGTACCTGCATCTTCCCATTATGTTCTCTTACAATCTGATAATTGTTCTTATTCTTGCTGCTATCAGAAAGTTTAATCTTAACTGTTATTGGTTCATTGGTTTCACTAATATATCCCTTTGATACCTTACCAGAATTATCGTACACAAGCTTTTCTATTTCTACATTGTAAACTTCACCAGACACCTTTCCTAAAGAACTGATATAATTCTGTACTTCCTTAATTTTTTCAGGTGCCATATTCTGTTTATCCTTAGCATCAACATTTACCTCAACCTTGCCCCCATTTCTAAGGGTTTTCTGCTCTGTAACTGTTAAGTAATTTCCTTTTGTAAAGTCAAATATTTTATCAAGCTTGTCAAAGGAGATTCCCTTGGAGCTATTTTCCTTTGATGTAGCTACGGAAACCGCGCTGGATGGGAAGGTAAGAATAAGATTCATAAGATCCTTATCTTCAACCACAATATTCTTAACTACATTATAAATGAAAATCGTTAGTTTTTTAGTGGTTATATTAGCTTTGACATTAAAGCATAAAAAATGGAACTCCTTTTTAAGAGTTCCATTTTCTATACTTTAAGAAAACTGCGAAGAACTTGTCTGCTTATTCAAATAATTCATTTACAATTGGGATAATATTTATTAATGGTTCTTCATAAGGATGAATTTCTCTGATAATATTATTTGCAGCCTTGGCATATTCTCTCTTACATCTTATCTCCATCTTACATTCTGTACCTTCACATATCTCACCCACTTGGCCATTGAATGGATTAGAACCTTCTAAAGGCCTCCAATAACCTCTAACATTGGTTATTGAAATAACATTATCATAATTTCCAAACTTACATGCATTAATCTTATTAAGTGCATCCCGTAATTCTATTACATATTCTTCTGGAACATATATTTCGATTTTTACTTGTTTAAACTCCATGCTATATCCTTCCTCTTCAAACTTATTTACTTTTCTTCATAAATCTACTTTTAATAAGGTGTCATAAGGTCTGTTAATTACTAGGGACAGTAGCTCCGTCCCTATGCCCCTCGTCCCTATAATTGCAAATTTTCTTCTATTCCTTCAAACACTATTGTTTTACTGCTGCCATTCTTTAAGTTAACAGTAACAGGCCCATATCCACCGCATCTCTTTGCATCTGTATATTCAACTGATGCAATAGGGAATAGCTCCTCTTCTGTAAAGTCTTCATGACTTTCCTTTGTAATAACCTGTGAGATCATTACATATGGTTCATAGCCATATTGCTTTTTACGGGTAAGCTTACCATATACTATTATGGATTGCTCCGAATCTGGATTTGTGCCTTGGCTGTGAAGCATATCTATTTCATCAAAGCCGTCAAACACTGTCATAGCAAGCTGCTTTTCTCTTCCAGTAAAATCATAGCCTTTTAATATGATTGCTTTACCATTTCCATTTTCTCTATGGATAACTTCTGTTCCATTGTCCGGGAAGCCATAAGCTCCTAAGGTCACTGCAACAGGTCTTCTATATAGCCTAAGCTTATCTACTCTCATGATTCCGTAATTCACTGGGAAGTCAGCTAAGTTTACTGCTTGCATCCACATAGACTCTCTTGTTAAATCGTAATTGAAGAACTGTCTGCGGTAGAGTACTCCATCCTTTAAACCATGCCAAAAAGTTACATTACATTTTTCATAGGAAGCATCTGTTATATCCTGTAACACATACTGCTGAGCCTCAACATTCTTTGCTGGTGCAGCTTCCCATGGATATTTTGTATTAAAACATAACTTGGAGTAATTCCACATACCATGTTCATCATTTATATTTTTCACTATCTTACCTGTACGTAGAATAGTCTCTCCATTAGCACCATGATTTGTAAAGCACAATGCTGGTCCATTTAAAACAGTTTCTTTCACCTCATGATCTGATAGTGTATCCCAAGTACCATTGTTTTCTTTTGCAGTCCAAAAAGGATGATCTGCAGGAAAATGAAGACACAAAAATGCTTTTCCCAGCCATAAAGGCGATCCAGCACAGGAATACCCCTGTACTAAAGGAGAGAACTGTCCATAGAACCCTAAGGTTGGTACTCCTTCATGCAAAAAGTCCTCTCTAGTAAAAAACTGAAGAAGAGAACCGGACGCAATTCGTCTTGAAAGTCCTGGATCCGCTTTTGGATTTTTTAATAGGAAGTTTCCATCAAAAGCACTGGTGCTGGCATTTCTGTAAATATTACTACGGCCCCACATGTTAGTAAAACCATCTTTGTCAAAGAAATCCCCATAGGTTTCCATTAACTTATTAGAGTTTTCTTCTATTTGTTTTGCGATGTAAGGTTCTTTTTCATAACCATACCACTGATTCCAAATAGGTCCATATACATTGAAGGCCCAACAGGAGTAATAGTCGAAACAGTGGCCATCCCTATACCAACCATCACCGGCATAATAATTTAAGATTGCCTGTGCATGGTCTAACATAATATCCTCATCAATTTCATAGCCTTCTCTGTATAAAAACGCCAAATCCAGCATGTTAAAAAGACGCCAATTTTGAGGAACAGTATTAGCATGGGCATAACTACTTAGAAAATCTGCAATTTTATCCTTTTCTTCTTTATTATAAGTATCCCATATTTCACTTTTACAGGTCCAAAGACACACTACTAAAGCACAGGTCTCAACTGTTTGTTGAAAGGCTCTAAAAGGATCTTTACTTTGGACAATATTCATTAATTCGAAAAAGTCACCAACATAATTTGCATCACCTTTTGTGCATGCCCTTAAAATATGTTCCTTATAGTAATCCCTTATACTATAGTTACAGATCTTAAGTTCTGGGTTGTTATGAATAAGTGGTGCTGCAATAAAGAGGGATCTTGCTAAGCCTTCAAATATCTCAGCTTTTGTCTCTAATTCATAAAAATCTGAAGGTGAACTATTATGAGGATAAGTTACCTCAGTTTCTTTTCTAGGCATGACCACAGGATCTTTAAAGGATTTAATATTTTGAAAGACTCCAGTTAATAAATACTCACCTGCTTCAATCCAACTTTCTCTAGTTAATCCTGTGTATGGGCTAATTGAAAAATCCAATGTTTTTGGCTGAAAAATCATTTTTATCCTCCCTTATTACCAGATAAATAACTCTTTACCGGTTAATTTCCATATAGCTTCAATAAAGTAGTAATCACCATATATTATTGAAAATTCATGTCGCTCGTCATGATAAGCAGCTGTACACTTTTCCAGAATATTATGAACATTCAAGTCCCAATTGCACCTTTTTTCAGCTAAAGTCTTTATCAAATTAATAGCTGCCTTCTCATAAATTTTACTATCTTTCTCATTTACCTGTTTTGCAATTTCTAAAAGTCCACAGGCAGCAATAGCAGCAGCTGTTGAATCTTCATAGGTACAGTCTTCTGGCTGTCTGAAATCCACTGGGATTAGGCCACTTTCTGGTATATTGTATATAAAATAGTTTGCTACTCTAATAGCTGTATCTAAATACTGTTTATTTTGGGTATGAATATAACTCAAAGTAAATCCATATAATGCCCAAGCTTGGCCCCTAGTCCAAGAAGAGCCTTCCTTATACCCTTGGCCACCAAAAGTCGTAACATATTCACCAGTTACGGGATTAAATTCAACAATATGATTTGAAGAACCATCTGGTCTTATAAAATATTTTTGTGCTGTATCCGCATGAAGCATTGCTATTTGCTTGAAACGAGGATCATTGGTTTCCTTAGATGCCCAATAAAGTAAAGGTAGATTCATCATACAATCAATAATTGCCCAGCCAGCAGTGTTGCCGTCACCACCATCATTCCAAGCTCGTATAAATGAGCCAGCTGGGTTAAATCTCCCTGCAAGATTATTGGCAGCTAATAATCCTCTGTTTTTAGAAGCTTTATTGCCTGTTAATCTATAATTAGCAACCGCTGTAGGAAGCCACTTAAAACCATTATCATGATCTAGTCCCTGTGCCTCCATAAAATTTCTATCTAATATTTTTTCATTATTTTCTGCAATCTCTCGGAACAAATCATTCTTTGTGGCATTATATAACTGCCACATCATTCCTCCCCAAAAACCATTGGTCCACCAACAGAAATTAGCTTTTACCATATCATCAAATTTGCCATCAACAGTTGTATATGGTATGTTTTCTTTATTCTCCTTAGCTACAACTTCGGACTTTTTAATGATTTTTTCTGCAACTTCTTCTGCCCACTGTAATTTATCCATTTATCTTTTTCCTCCAAACTCTTTTATAGGCATTATTTATAATAACTTTTTTATTATTACGAATTCTGTTCCTTTCTCGCTATCATGTTCTCCCTATATTCCCTTGGAGACATGCCCGTAAACTGCTTAAATTGCCTTGAAAAATGAATTTCGCTATCATACCCACAATTTTCAGCAATTGAGCTTATACAAAGTACAGACTGCAAAAGATAGAATTTGGCCTGCTCTATTCTTGCATTTATTACATCCTTCATACAGCTTGTCTGAAATGTATGTTTATAAACATGCTGTACATAAGAAGCACTGGCCTTCAGTTCTCTACACATTCGATCTATAGTCCATTTTTCCTGGGGGTTATTATAAATTTTAGTCCTCAATTCCACTAATTTTTGATACAAAGGATGCGACTTTATGGAATCGTTTTTATTATGTATCTGCTCAGAAAGCCTATAGAGCAATATCTTCACATAATGATCCAAAACATCCTCCTTATAAGTACTTTTAGAATGCATTTCAGTAATAATTAAATTTAGGATCAATGCTAATGATGTAATATCATTTAAAATAACTGGTTTATTTAAAACAATTTTTAGTTTATCAAAAGGCGGTTCTTCTCCTTCAAAATCAAAATGCAGCCAGTCATTTATATATTCACCGCTGTTATTTCCATAATTAGAAGGTACATTTTTATCAAATAAAACCATTGTCCCCGGAGGGGTCTCATACTTCTCCCCATCAATTGAAAAAGAGGTTTCAGTCTTTGTGATTATTAATAAATAATCCTTGCTGCCTTCAACATGTCTTACCACGAAATTCTGAGGATGATGATTGTTACACCCTCCAATATTTACCTTAATCATATATTTCTCCTAATTTATTGTGTTCTTTCATATAGACATCCAACTTCAACTACTAATTTATGAAGGCTCGATATTTCCCTGTAGCCGGATTTATAAAAATTAAATTTTCATAAAGCATATCTATATTGTGAGCCAACATTAACTATTAATTTACATATGCCTGATGCTCTACAGAAGTCAGACATCTTATCCCCACCGCCCGAAAACGTGGAGCATGTATAAATTAAGTTTCTATATAGTAACTCTTTAAAGTTATACTATTTCAGTCTAAAATCTACGTTTAAAACTCCTTTACTGCTGATAGTAATATTTGAAAATATAACAATTATCACATGTCTATATATCCGCATACTTTGTTTTTACGTAGATAGTGAATGATCCAATTACATTTTAATTTTATCAAATTCTGCCTGCTTTACAATATCCTATCCAGCTATAACTTAACATATCCTGCTTTTTATCGAAAAATGCTGTTTCTCATTATCCTATATTATTAGTACGAAAACTTACCACTAATCAATAAAAGCGATTTGGATTGCTCCGATATTTAATAAATTAATTAAATACCAACCTTCAACTTAAGGATGCTAATTGAAGTGCTAAAACAGAAACTAATCATAGTTTTATTTCTGGTTAATTACTGATAAAAAGCTACCCAACTAATATTATAACTTAATAAGTTAGGGTAACTTTTTAATAACCGTATTGAGGGTAGTTTTTAGTATTTTAGTTGTATATGTCTATGTATTTAAAAAATGTGGGTAATTATTAAACACTCAGATAATTAAATAACTTGAGCATAAAGATCTTGTATCTAATATTACGATTATGGAAGTTATGACTGTTTTTATAGCAATATCTTAGGTAGTTAATGCTATTTCTGTAGTCTATGCCTTTGTATTTAAAAAATGTGGGTTATTATTAAACACTTAGATAATTAAATAACTTGAGCATAAAGATCTTATGTTTAAATATTACGATTATAGAAGTTATGACTGTTTTTATTGCAATATCTTAGGTAGTTAATGCTATTTCTATAGTCTATGCCTTTGTATTTAAAAAATGTGGGTGAACTATTAGATGCTTAGTAAGTTTAAAGGATTGAAATAGCTATTAGTACTTTACTTTAACAATAAAAGCTCTATCAATAAACTTAAGATCTACATAGACTTTTTAAATACAGTAAATACAGCATCTTCAGCTTTTTTATCATCATGATTTAATCATAACTTAAAAAAGTCCAGAAGTATGGGATTTATCTGGTCAGCTTTTCTTAGAGGAAAATCATGATTAGCATTTTCCAAAAAAATTGTTTTGCAATTTAGGTTTCTCCTGCCAAGCTCCTCTATGGATCTTATCATTTCCTTAAGTTCTTTTTTGCCGCATACAGCCAGCATTGGTATTTTTATATTTTTATAATTGGTAGTTTCATCTAGCAAAATCCGATTTTTAAACCAGGCTGCATACTGCTCTGGAGTTATCTTCTTTGAATACTCCACCATGAATTCCGTTTGCTGCTTTGTATAGTGCCAGTACTTTGCTTGAAGCTTAATTAGCCAGCCAAATCTCAATGCAAAACTTGAATACTTTGCGATTTTTACATACTTATCAATGGTGTTTTGTGTAGCGCAGACCCAGGCACTTAAAAATACAGCTTTGTCAAAAAGATATTCATATCTAGACACCATTGCTACTGCAAGCTCTCCGCCAAGGGAATGGCCAACTAGTGTAACCTTATCCTTCCCAAGCTTCTTTATAAGATCTGCTAATGCCTTGATAGTCTTTTCAGGTTCATAGAATTCCCCAACCTCTTTGCCACTTCCGTAAAGATGAGGCACAACCAGATGATACTTGTCCTTAAAGCAATATTGATTACAGAAAGTATCAGTGGCTGCTGCTCCGTGTAGAAATACTATTGTGTGGTTTTCCCTTTTTCCGTATTCATCGTAGTACATAAGAACTCCTCCTTATAAAAATTTTGCTTATATAACTCCAATACTTTTGCAAACTCCAAGTCAATTTCGTCTATGTCTTTATCGCTGCTTAAGGCACTTCTCATAAAGCCTTCAGCACACCATTGCAGTGATTGAAAAAGAAGCGATATATCTACTCCTTCCCTAAACTTTGTTGTATCTATCCTTTCAAAAAAGTGTCTATAATTCTCCTTAATCAAAGGTTCTGCAAATCCAGCTATGTCACCGATGACATCCTGATCATTTTCCATATATACCTTAACTATAAATTCATATATATACCTGTATTTCTTCATAAGCTTGCATTTTATCCTCTGAGATCGCAGCAGTATTTCAAAAAAATCCTTTTCCTCAACATTTCTGTTTCTATTAATCTGGTCAAGCACCAGATTGATGCAGTGTTCATAAAGGAAAAGATACATTTCCTTCTTATTTTTAAAATAATAGAATAGGAGTCCCTTGGATATTCCCGCTTCCCGTGCAATTTCTAGAGTTGATGTCTGGTAATAGCCTGACTTAGAAAAAACCTTCAATGCACTATTTATAATCTGCATTTGCCTCTCTTCAGGCAGTTTAAAAAACTTGTCATTCATACATAGCCTCCGAGTGTATTAACCAAAACGGTCAATGGATTCTATAGTCATATTACATCCATTGACCGTTTTCAACAAGGGGCTATTTAGCATTTATTTTATATGTACTTATCATTTGAATCGATATGTAACCACTGACGTTTTTTCTCTATAGATACTCCTGTTACATCAAAATGCACAGCACCTTGAGAACTAATCAATTATGTTTTTATATTTTCTTCAATATATTTCGAATTCTCACATAAGACACTTATTTCTGTAGAAGTGCTAAAAAAATAATGAACCAGCTTACTTAAATTTCAGCTGATTCATTTCATCTTCTAACTGCATTGTTAGAAATATGAAGTTAAATATAATATTAAATTTATTGATTCTATTATATTTCCTACTTAAATATATTTATGCAATTATTTAACTTTAAATTATGCATTCTATTTCCAACCATTAGCTTCTAAAAATTTATCAGGTATTCTCAACTTCAATTGCTCATCGATATCAGCCCAAAATTCACGTAAATTCTCATTATCATCCCATTCTTTATTACTGTCTAATGAAATAGCGTCTGCTCCTAATAAAATAGAACAGCCAAAGTGTCCTCTATCATAATTAAGTATAACTATATAATATTTATATACACAAAACTTTAAACTAAACATCCTATATGGTTCGTCAGTAACATCATATAATGAAAATCCTTGTACCCTATTTTCAAAGTAATTTTTTGATGTTTCAATAAACTTCCTTGCAACCTCTTTTGCACTATTTTTCTCCATACCAAAATCCTCCTTCTTCTCTTAAATATAGATAGCCATATTTATCCTGTAAATACTTCCATTCAAGCTCAGTAAAGCTTCCCTTATATGCAGTTAATTCAAGATTATATAAAAATCTAATTATTTTACCTGTAGTTGCCGCATCATCTAACTCAGGAACATTAAAATAATCAACATTTCTTGATAATTTAATTCATACTTATTCATTGCATCATCATATGCACTACCCATGTCAAAATACATATGTCCATCATTTTTTGCAATTGTATTATATGAATCCGGACCTGGGATCTTCCAATTTTCAGTTCCATCCGAATTTATTGTTGGTCGATATTTTCCTAGTGTTATCGAATCAGATGACTTATTATGAATGCTCAAATCCCTTAATTCATTATACTCATTTATTGGAATTTTCCCACCAACTTTACCATCAATCACTTTTAATCCATCTATTATAATGTCAGCTTTACTTCCTCCCTTATCTATAGTCACAGCTTCCTTAGCCACCATATCCTCTTCAGCCTTGCTTTTCTTAACCTTATTTAGAATGTCTTCTAGCTGACCTCCACCATTCATTCCAAAGGAGATAGAGCCTTCTACTTTTCCACCTATTTCTCCAAGCTTTATTGCATTCTTTACCTTTGCTACTGCTCCTATCCCTGCTGGAGCTGCTGAAAGACTACCTATCTCGGAAAGCTTTAACTTCACCAATATAGCTTTCTATGGTTTTAGCAATCTTGCAATTTCAATTAGGCTCGTTTTCAAATCTTCAATTCTTGACACATAATCTTTTCTCATTCCAATATTCTATACGTATAGATAGAGCCAATGATTCTCCATTAGAAACATTGACTCTTATCATAGTTATAGTATATATTTAACTTTCTTCTAGTTACGACTCACTGCATTATTGTAATTATGCAGTGTATTCTACCTTGCCAACATTTCAACATTCTTTACGAATAATCAATTCTGATTTTTGGTACATTGTACTTAGTATTATGTAGTCAGCAAAGTATATTTATTACAGTCACTTCCTAATTTAAATTTCTTAATATGCTAAATTTTCCTTAGTCATATCACCTGTTTTAGTATCAATAGTAAAATACCAACTATTTCTGCCATATGCATCAACATTAGTTTTTCCTACATCACATACAACTGAAGGTTTATTCTTTGAAGTTGATAAGTACTCAAATTTATATCCTTGTGGAGGCTCTTTTTCAAATAACAATGTCCCATCTAATGCAAACCCTTGTAATCTCCTATCAACTCCATTTGATGCTGTGATTATTAGCACAACTTGACCAATGTAGAGTTGAGCATTTACGATTTTTTTACAATTCACTTCTACCATTTTGTCTTGATTCAACCATCTCACTATATTATTCACCTTATCAAATATAAATATTGGCCCTCCGTCAAACGAAAGATGATAAATTTGGTCTTGTGAATAATTTTTCCCTGCCTCAACATACACAAAATTTTTCTGTCTATTAACTGAGGCAAAATGCGCATTCTTAAATGTTTCCTTAATGACCTTTCCGTCATATAGCCAACTTACACTTTGATTATGGCTATCCCAAATAAAATTTTCAATAGTCATTTTTTCTCCTCCTAATTAATTGCTCCTACTGAAACAATCTCTAAATAATCCATTTTATTTACACTTCTATCAAATAACATTTGTATTTGGCTTCCTCCACCAGATAAGTATTTATCAGCATTCAAGTCTATTGAGTTCCCTTTGTTAAATCCTCTTCATCCGCACCCTTATCTATCGACACAGCTTCCTTGGCCACAATATCCTCTTCAGCCTTACTTTGTTTAAGCAGTAGAATGTCTAAACGTGATTCACCTTACCTCAGAAGAGCAGTATTTCTTGCTATTAGCTCTGATTCCATATGTTATAAAATGCATCCTATCTAGTTCTTCATCATTCCATAGATAATGTTGTTAAGCCTTCTCATTACACACACTAACGCTTGTATTTTAGTCTTGTCTTACCTTCTGAGACTTTTCTCTTATAGTATTCTAGAAAAGATGGTTTTTTAGGAGTTCCTTTTCTTGATACTTGAACCTGTTGCACTGCTAGTAAGTAGAATACTCCATAAAGTTCTCTATTACCTTGCTTACCCTTTTATCTTTCTCCTTACTTACTTGAGCTAAAAAATAATGAACCAGCCTACTTAAATTTCAGCTGATTCATTTCATCTTCTAACTGCATTGTTAGAATTATGAAGTTAAATATAATATTAAATTTATTGATTCTATTATATTTCCTACTTAAATATATCTATGCAATTATTTAACTTTAAATTATGCATTCTATTTCCAACCATTAGCTTCTAAAAATTTATCAGGTATTCTTAACTCTAATTGCTCCTGAAGCTCTTTACAGAAAATATCAAAGTCAGCTTGTTCGTACCATTTCTGACTATTTTCAAGACCAATAAAGGATTTCTCACCGTATTGAATACTACATCCTATTCTTCCTCTATCATAGTTCAATAGGATACAAAAATAATTATACGCTTGAAAATTAATACTAAATGCTCTATGGTTATTATCATCTACAACATTATTTATTTCAGAACTTCCAATTTTATTTTTCATATGACCTCTTAATTCTCTGATAATTTTCATTGCCATCTCTTCCGTTTTATTTAACTCCATACCAAAAATCTCCTCTCTTAATTAAGTCCGTATATCCACACATACGCATTATATAGTTCCATTCATCTGCTAATGCACAATCTCCATATGCTCTTGGATCATGTGAAAATCTTATTTCTTTTCCTGCTTTTATTGCATCATCTAATGCTGGCACATTAAATAAATCAAACATATCTTTATCTGTAATATCATACTTACTCTTTATAACATCCCAATCATTTCCTAAGCTAAAATATGTTGTATCATTAGCCATTACTGTATATGAATCTTTTCCTGGAATTGTCCAGTCTAATGTGCCATCAGGGTTTACTGTTGGCTTATATTTACCTAAAGTTATTGTATCTGAATTAATATTTTGTATAGACTTTGCCCTTATCTTCTTAAAATCATCCAATGGTATTTTCCCATTAACTTTACCATCAATCACTTTTAATCCATCTATTATAATGTCAGCTTTACTTCCTCCCTTATCTATAGTCACAGCTTCCTTAGCCACCATATCTTCTTCAGCCTTGCTTTTCTTAAGCTTATTTAGAATATCTTCTAGCTGACCTCCACCATTCATTCCAAAGGAGATAGATCCTTCTACTTTTCCACCTATTTCTCCAAGCTTTATTGCATTCTTTACCTTTGCTATTGCTCCTATACCAGCTGGAGCTACTGAAAGCATTCTTTCCAAACCATTTAAGTCTCTGCCTGAAACTAAATCTTCTCCTAGTAATCCTTCTAGAGTCATTTTTTCTATTCCTAATACCGGAATAAAATCTAAACCTATGGAAAGTTTCTTCTCCCCTTCAGTTTCGAAGTTAAAGTCTCCACTTTTTATTATTGTATCTAGATAATCGTCGTAATTATCTATTGTTTTTTCTTTTTTCTTGGTTAAATTATACCATAATTTCTTTGCAAAACCAGGTAGTAATGAGGGGTAGTCAGCCTCATTATATGTGTTTAGACCTTCGTTATATTTTTCAATAAGAGCTTTACTGTCTTCATACTGCTTTTTTATATTGTTGGATATGTTTCCAAAGCCTAGAATGTCTCTTATGTTCACTTTATCCTTTATCGTAGTTGTATGTCCTACAAAAGCTTGCACATTTGTTGTTATTCCTAACTTATTGTCTACTGTTATATCCTCAAGTTTTAAGTCACCCAGCTTGTCTAATAAAGCTTCTTTCTGCTTATAATAAGGATCATCCACGGTATCCTTATACTCTCCAACGAAGCCTCCATCACCATTTACATTATATGTTCCCCCTATAAAACTCTGATATTTATTCTTGTAGTCTCTTAAATATTGTATATCGCTTTCCAGTGATTGATAGTACATCCTATTTAATTCATCATGTTTGTTTATTTCGTTACTTGCTTCTTTTAAAAGTTCTTCTAACCTATTGAGGTTTTCTTCTATTATAGTTAATGCAGTGTACCCTTGCATTCCCTTTTCATACACTGTATTGGAGTCTATCAGAAAATCTTTCATTATTATTCTCCTATACTGTATTTTACTCTTTCTTAATAGCAAGATTAATTTTATAAATATTAGCCAAACCAACTACCTTGTTATGGAATTAATGGCATAACATTTACAATGTATATAATACCTCATTATTCTACTTTTTTCAAATATTGTATAATGAACTTATACCTATATACTCTATTTCTGAAATAGTTTTTATTAGTTAGCCTGTTTACTTTATACATTTCCTTATTTAGAGCTATCAAATTTTCAACGCTATCTTCTTGCTTTTCTTCTGTGAACCTTCATATATAATATTAGCTATTATATTTGTTGCATCCCGATATTCTTCCTATATATTACCACTGTAAAGTGTATTGATATTCCTGAGTTATTTGAATTCGATATATTATAAAGATAATACTTTATTTTGAACTGACATATATTTATCTAAAGTCTTATATGAGTTTTAGTGATTTGTATTTTGGGACAAAAGCTCCGTCCGAAACCACTGAAAAAGTAGCATCTTTTAGACAATAAAAAACGGCTTCTTCAATAAAAATAGATTAAACATCCTTTATTTGTAAAAAACTTCAGTATATCTAATAAAAAGGAGGATACCAGCTTGGCTATCCTCTTCAAATTTACCGCTAATGCCGTTAACCGGGCTTGCATGCCCATGCTTCTTAGACCATACCCTTTGGCACGGTCTAACCCATGAAATCTCTTCATTTCACCATTTTTCCACTCATTACAGGAACGATTTTTATATTTTTCTAGAAAATCTTGAGTCTTTGCACGTTGACTATACTCGTAGTACTCATGTGCATTTACTCCAACTTCTAAAGTTCTTGCTGACACTTTACCATTAATACATTCAGAACGGTGTGGACAATCTTTACATATTTCTTTGTCAAAAGTATATCTAAAACTTTTTTACCACTTTTATTGATTTTTGCTTTCTTTTTTTACTGTATTGTTTCCATATTTACAATACCATTGGTCGGAGTCTTTATTATAATTAAATTTACTCTCATCGATACGATATACAGATTCACTAACAGGTATATAAGCTTCTGCTTGATCTTCTTTAATTAAGTCTAAAATGGGTTTTCTAAAGTATGCTTTATCACCATAAACTTCTTCCGCTTCAATCCCTGCTTCTTTCGTTAGCTCGTATAATTCTTTAAAACCTGTTCCGTCAACATAAGCTCCATCATGTACTGCTACCGCAGTGATTATACGTTCTGAACCTGTAGTCATTATAAATTCTGTCTTGTATCCAAAAAACTATCAGTTTTACTTTTGTTTCCCACTCTTGCATCTTGGTCTACTAATGAACGTACTCCTTTTGTTGAATAAATTTCTCATCGGATATGATTTCACGAGCATTCTTAATAACCAGCGCGGTAGCAGAAGTATCAGGATTTTCTATATGATTTTCTGCTTTCTCCATAAGATCTTCCAAGTATGCTTTCATTGTTTCTTTGGCTACTTTGTGATCGTCGATTGCTTTATAATCAGGAATGTTTGCATCAACATCCTCAGGTATTGACCCTCTTTCTTCTTCTAGGTTCTTTAGGACTTTTTTAGCTAAGTGTTTTAATACTCTCTCAGGAACTAACTTACCTGTATTAGCATGTGTATGAGTAGCATCAATGCTTATACTATGTCCTTTTATAATTCCTTTTTCAACGCATTGTTTTACAACTTCTTTTATGATCTCATCCATTGTAACTTCTTGTAGTCTATGAACTCTAAATTTAGCAAGAAGACTTGGATGCGGAAGTTCCTCTTCTGGGTTTAAGCCAACAAACCACATGGATGCAAGATTTAAAGAAGTTTCTTCTATTATTTTTTCATCCGATAGATTATATAAATATTGTAAAATCAACAATCTTATCATCATTTCCGGTTCCTTTGCGGGACGGCCATAATATTTGCAATAAGAACTTTCAAGAAGTTTATTAACAAAACTAAAATCCACAGCTTGATCAATTAGTTTCAATATATGATTATCGGGAATTTTGTGGTATAATATAGAATATAGACTGTATTGTTTTGATTGATTTCTTAACATATGGTTGAAACCCCCTTTTTGGTTATGGTTGTCGCAATTCCATTATACCATTTTAAGGGGGTTTTTTGTATTTTATTCTACTTTATTCTGATTTATTTTACATATTTTCAAATATTTATAATATGTTTTTCAGTGGTTTCGCTCCGTCCCCGTGTCCCACTAGACAGAAAAAAAGACCTCACATAATTGTGAAGTCCTTCTTCGTAACATATTATATTACCTAGCGACCACTTACTCTCCCACACAGTCGCCCATGCAGTACCATCAGCCGTTCATGTCTTAACCTTCGTGTTCGGTATGGGTACGGGTGTAACCCATGAACGCATCACCACTAGATATTGAAAGATTATTCTTTCAAAATTGCACTTAAGTTAACTTTGTAATATTTATTTTGGTTAAGCCCTCGATCTATTAGTATCGGTCAGCTGAACATGTTACCATGCTTACACCTCCGACCTATCAACCTCGTGTTCTTCGAGGGATCTTACTAGCTTACGCTATGGGAAATCTAATCTTGAGGTGGGCTTCACGCTTAGATGCCTTCAGCGTTTATCCCTTCCCGACGTAGCTACCCAGCTATGCTCCTGGCGGAACAACTGGTGCACCAGAGGTCAGTCCATCCCGGTCCTCTCGTACTAAGGACAGCTCCTCTCAAATTTCCTACGCCCGCGACGGATAGGGACCGAACTGTCTCACGACGTTCTGAACCCAGCTCGCGTGCCGCTTTAATGGGCGAACAGCCCAACCCTTGGGACCTACTTCAGCCCCAGGATGCGACGAGCCGACATCGAGGTGCCAAACCTCCCCGTCGATGTGGACTCTTGGGGAGATCAGCCTGTTATCCCCGAGGTAGCTTTTTATCCGTTGAGCGATGGCCCTCCACGAGGTACCACCGGATCACTAAGCCCGACTTTCGTCCCTGCTCCACTTGTATGTGTCGCAGTCAGGCTCCCTTCTGCCTTTGCACTCTACGAACGATTTCCGACCGTTCTGAGGGGAACCTTTGGGCGCCTCCGTTACTTTTTTGGAGGCGACCGCCCCAGTCAAACTGCCCACCTAACAATGTCCCGTCACCAGCTTCATGGTGCCCGGTTAGAATCCCAGTACTGTCAGGGGTGGTATCCCAAGGTCGACTCCACATCCCCTAACGAGGATGTTTCCCAGTCTCCCACCTATCCTGTACAGACAATACCGAAACTCAATGCTAAGCTACAGTAAAGCTCTACGGGGTCTTTCCGTCCAATCGCGGGTAGCAAGCATCTTCACTTGCACTACAACTTCGCCGGATTTACAGTTGAGACAGTGCCCAAGTCATTACGCCATTCGTGCGGGTCAGAACTTACCTGACAAGGAATTTCGCTACCTTAGGACCGTTATAGTTACGGCCGCCGTTTACTGGGGCTTAAGTTCACCGCTTCGCGTTACCGCTAACGATTCCCCTTAACCTTCCAGCACCGGGCAGGCGTCAGCCCCTATACATCAGCTTTCGCTTTAGCAGAGACCTGTGTTTTTGCTAAACAGTTGCTTGGGCCTATTCTCTGCGACCTACTCTCGTAGGCACCCCTTCTCCCGAAGTTACGGGGTCAATTTGCCGAGTTCCTTAACTGTAATTCTTCCGCCGGCCTTAGGATTCTCTCCTCACCTACCTGTGTCGGTTTGCGGTACGGGCACTACATTTCTCCCTAGAAGCTTTTCTTGGCGACTGTAGAATCAAGTACTTCAGCCTAAAAGGCCTTCCCCATCACACCTCAGCTAATACAGCCGGATTTGCCTAACTGTATACCTAAGTGCTTAGACTAGCATCCAATAGCTAGCACACTCTATCTTCCTGCGTCACTCCATCGGTAATAACGATTTGCAGTGGTATCGGAATATCAACCGATTGTCCATCACCTACGCCTTTCGGCCTCGGCTTAGGTCCCGACTAACCCTCAGCGGACGAGCCTTCCTGAGGAAACCTTAGGTTTTCGGCCACTAGGATTCTCACCTAGTTCTCGCTACTAATGCCAACATACTCACTCGTAATCAGTCCACCGCTCCTTACGGTACGACTTCAGCCCGATTACGACGCTCCCCTACCCAAGCAGAAGTTTACTTCTGCCTGCCGTAGCTTCGGTGATAAGTTTGAGCCCCGAACATCTTCGGCGCAGGATCTCTCGACTAGTGAGCTATTACGCACTCTTTTAATGAGTGGCTGCTTCTAAGCCAACATCCTAGTTGTCTTAGAAATCCCACATCCTTTTCCACTTAACTTATACTTTGGGACCTTAGCTGACGATCTGGGCTGTTTCCCTTTTGACTACGGATCTTATCATTCGCAGTCTGACTGCCGGACTAATACTATATGGCATTCGGAGTTTGATAAGGTTCAGTAAGCGATATGCCCCCTAGCCCATTCAGTGCTCTACCTCCATTAGTCATATCCGACGCTAGCCCTAAAGCTATTTCGGGGAGAACCAGCTATCTCCGAGTTCGATTGGAATTTCTCCGCTATCCACAGCTCATCCCATGGTTTTTCAACACCAACGTGGTTCGGTCCTCCACGAAGTTTTACCTTCGCTTCAACCTGGCCATGGATAGGTCACCCGGTTTCGGGTCTACGGCATGC
Organism: Clostridium manihotivorum; assembly: GCF_004015185.1. GTDB lineage: Bacteria > Bacillota > Clostridia > Clostridiales > Clostridiaceae > Clostridium_AR > Clostridium_AR manihotivorum. Next base: position 4,155,364 of record NZ_CP025746.1, read on the forward strand.
AACTATTCGCCCTATTCAGACTCGGTTTCCCTTCGGCTCCGTACCTTAAGTACTTAACCTCGCTACATACCGTAACTCGTTGGCTCGTTCTACAAAAAGCACATCATCACACACATATGGTGCTCTGATCGGTTGTAGGCACACGGTTTCAGGTTCTATTTCACTCCCCCTCCCGGGGTTCTTTTCACCTTTCCCTCACGGTACTTCTTCACTATCGGTCATCAAGTAGTATTTAGCCTTGGGAGGTGGTCCTCCCTGCTTCCCACAAGGTTTCACGTGTCTCGTGGTACTCTGGAGCAGAACTATGGTCTTCTTGTTTCACTTACAGGACTATTACCTTCTACGGTGTATCTTTCCAGATATCTTCAATTACAATAGCCACCACATTTATGTTCTGTCCGCAACCCCAAAGATAAATCTTTGGTTTGGGCTCTTCCGATTTCGCTCGCCGCTACTGACGGAATCGATTTTTCTTTCTCTTCCTCTAGGTACTTAGATGTTTCAGTTCCCTAGGTTTACCTTCCTATAGCTATGTATTCACTATAAGATACGTAGGGTTACCTACGTGAGTTTCCTCATTCGGAGATCTTTGGATCACAGGCTATTTGCGCCTACCCAAAGCTTATCGCAGCTTGTCACGTCCTTCTTCGGCTCTTGATGCCAAGGCATTCACCATGCGCCCTTTCTAACTTAACCTATGTCGTGTCATTATAACCGGCGCATTACTTCGTCACCTTCCTCACTACGCTGCTCACTTACCTGAAGTAAGCTCCGCGGCTCATTCGTCGGTTCCTCGTATTGCTTGATTCTAATGATACTCCGAATTTGCTTCGCAAATTCTGCGTATGACTTATAGATGTACTGTTCACACTGGTGTGCGTTTGTACTAGGTATAATTCATTGCATTTTGCGTTGAACTAGTAGAACTACTTAGTAAAATGGTTAGTTTTAAAAAGTAATAGTTCGCAAATTCATTACTGACTTCAATACTAGCGTGCATTGTTTGTCAGTAGTTATATTACAAAGAATTAGTAAATATCTTTACTTTAACTTATGTGCAATTTTCAAAGAACAATCTGAGATACTTGGTATCTCAAAATTAAACAGAGTAAATAACAACCAGAATTCGTGTATATTAAGTCTGAAATGCATCAGTACTTAATAATTTCTCCATAGAAAGGAGGTGATCCAGCCGCAGGTTCTCCTACGGCTACCTTGTTACGACTTCACCCCAATCGCTGACCCTACCTTCGGCTGCTGCCTCCCTTACGGGTTAGCTCACAGACTTCGGGTATTGCCAACTCTCATGGTGTGACGGGCGGTGTGTACAAGGCCCGGGAACGTATTCACCGCGACATGCTGATTCGCGATTACTAGCAACTCCGGCTTCATGTAGGCGAGTTTCAGCCTACAATCCGAACTGGGACAAGTTTTTGAGATTTGCTCCACCTCACGGTCTTGCGTCTCTTTGTACTTGCCATTGTAGCACGTGTGTAGCCCTAGACATAAGGGGCATGATGATTTGACGTCATCCCCACCTTCCTCCAGTTAACCCGGGCAGTCTCGCTAGAGTGCTCAACTAAATGGTAGCAACTAACAATAAGGGTTGCGCTCGTTGCGGGACTTAACCCAACATCTCACGACACGAGCTGACGACAACCATGCACCACCTGTCTTCCTGTCGATACCAAAGGTACCGACTTCCCCGGTTAAGGGTAATTCAGGAGATGTCAAGTCTAGGTAAGGTTCTTCGCGTTGCTTCGAATTAAACCACATGCTCCGGCCGCTTGTGCGGGCCCCCCGTCAATTCCTTTGAGTTTTAATCTTGCGACCGTACTCCCCAGGCGGGATACTTATTGTGTTAACGGCGGCACGGAGGTGTTGAAACCCCACACCTAGTATCCATCGTTTACGGCGTGGACTACCGGGTATCTAATCCTGTTTGCTCCCCACGCTTTCGAGCCTCAGTGTCAGTTACAGTCCAGAAAGTCGCCTTCGCCACTGGTGTTCTTCCTAATCTCTACGCATTTCACCGCTACACTAGGAATTCCACTTTCCTCTCCTGCACTCTAGATATCCAGTTTGGAATGCGGCACCCAAGTTAAGCCCGGGTATTTCACATCCCACTTAAACATCCACCTACGCTCCCTTTACGCCCAGTAAATCCGGACAACGCTTGCCACCTACGTATTACCGCGGTCGCTGGCACGTAGTTAGCCGTGGCTTCCTCCTTTGGGTACCGTCATTATCGTCCCCAAAGACAGAGCTTTACAACCCGAAGGCCTTCATCACTCACGCGGCGTTGCTCGCATCAGGGTTTCCCCATTGTGCAATATTCCCCACTGTCGCCTCCCGTAGGAGTCTGGACCGTATCTCAGTTCCAATGTGGCCGATCACCCTCTCAGGTCGGCTACGCATCGTCGCCTTGGTGAGCCATTACCTCACCAACTAGCTAATGCGCCGCGGGTCCATCTTATAGCGGATTGCTCCTTTGATTTTCATTTCATGCGAAACAAAAATGTTATGCGGTATTAATCTTCCTTTCGGAAGGCTATCCCCCTCTATAAGGCAGGTTACCCACGTGTTACTCACCCGTCCGCCGCTAAGAAAGTTCCGAAGAACTTTCTCCGCTCGACTTGCATGTGTTAGGCACGCCGCCAGCGTTCGTCCTGAGCCAGGATCAAACTCTCAATTTAAAGTTTAATCATAGCTTACTTACTTAGTAAGTCTTTTTTCAAAAGAATTGCTGGTTTAAGTCTAGTTTTAGACTTTGTTTATTTTACTCTGTTTAATTTTCAAAGACCAAGTTTATTTTGCTGCATTTCTGACAGCTCATTTATCTTACCACCGTAAGATTTCTTTGTCAACATACTTTTTAAATTTATTTTTAAATCTTAGTTTAAAACTTAAATTTAAATTTCTGTGCTTTGTCGCTTTGTGTTCCAGCGACATGACTAATAATATCATATAGTTATTGTTCAATCTAAATATAATATATATGTTGCAAGATGAAAATTTCGATATGATATTTAGGTAAGAACATCCATTAATATAAGATAACTAAAATATCCAAACTAGAATATAAAATAAAAATTATAGCGAGGTTTTAAATATGGATATTTTGATTCTTAATAAGATTGCTGGGCATGAAGATGATATAAACGAGTTAAAATCAGCTTTAAAAAAGACTAAAAACACAAGGTTATATAAAAGATATTCTGTTTTACTTAAGCATTTTGATGGATTTACAAATAGAAAAATAGCTGAAATGGAGAATCTAGAAGAACATACTGTTTCTACATATATAAAAAATTATAAATCAAAAGGAATAGATGGATTAAATATTGGCCACGGCGGCGGAGCTATAAAGAAAATCAATTCACTTCAAGAGAAGCTCATTGTAGAAACTATAACTACAAAAACTCCAGAAGATGTAGGCTTCGAATCTAAAATGAATTGGACTATTGAATTAGTGAGGCAATGGGTTATTAAAGAATTTAATATAAATATGTCACATAGAGGAATAGCATATGTACTTCATAGATTAAATTTAAGTTATACTAGACCTACTTACGTCTTAGCGAAAGCTGATAAAGAAAAGCAAGAAATTTTTAAAAGTGACTTTAAAGCTTTAAAAAAATGCCTCAATGGCTTAGTTGATACCATCTTATTTGAAGATGAATCAATGATTAGAGATTATCAAGCAATTCAAAAGAGCTGGTTTATAAGAGGACAACAAAGGAAAATTCCTACGTTCGGTAAAAATGCAGGTGTTAAACTTATGGGAATATTGGATTACGAGACTGGTAACGTATATTGCGAGGAACATGAAAGATATGACGCTAAGATATTTAATGACTTTTTAGAAAACGTACTTAAGCAGTATCCAAAAGGAAAAATTGTTGTGGTATTAGACAATGCTAAGATTCATCATGCAAAGCTGATTCAGCCATTTCTTAATAGAGTTAAAGATAGGCTTGAATTGATGTTTTTACCACCGTATAGTCCAGAAATGAATCTTATAGAGGGGTTATGGGGATGGCTAAAGGCATCTGTTATTAACAATGTCTTTTATAAATCTCTGCCACAAGTTAGAACTGCAATTCAAAAGTTTATAAGTAACATAAATAAGGTTCCTACTCAAACAATAGACAGGCTATGTGTTAGATTGTAGAAACCAATTTGCAATATATATATATCAAGAAAAGCAAATAATTATTCATTGATTGCTTATTCTCTGTATTTCGACATATTTTACTAATTGATACACTAGGCACTGTTATCATCTAACAATTCATTAATTTGTGTATAATATGATTAAAAGTTATAGAACTAGAGTAACATTTATATTGTTAGACATTCACTTCGATCATTAAATCAAAGAACCACCATCTTATTTCCATAGTCTGTGTAAAACAGATAATAAGGCATAATTAGTTTTAATATGAACATTATTTTCTATTTCAATAAAAGCAATAAAAGCAATTATTTTTACATAAGTACCAAAGATTTTCACTACATTGTCTTTAAAGATTACAAAGTACTTTTGAAGATTAGATTTTCAATTTTATTGTAATCCACATAACATGGCTTATTTTCCTCTACTTTATATGATATTATTTCCTGAAGAAAGAAAGGTATACAAACAAAAGTTTGTATACCTTATATCAAATAGTTCATTAATTAATGAAAAAGATTTATAAATGATTTTTAAATAATATATTAAAATAATTTCTATAGAAGCAAAAAAGCTTTATTTTAGTGACTTAAGTTATAAAACATGTTATAATTCAGTTCTTTTTTCTAGTAACGCTAAAAACTCATCTTCAGTTAGTACTTCGATTCCAAGTTCTTTAGCTTTGCTTAGTTTGCTTCCTGGGTTATCCCCTACAACTAGAATATTTGTCTTTTTACTGACGCCGCTTTTAACATTTCCACCATACCTAATAGCAAGTTCAGAGAGTTCCACTCTGCTTTTCACAGTCTCTCCAGTAAATACAATATTTTTGCCATTTAATATATCTTCTATTATGTTTTCTTTAGCTAATTCCAGCCTTGCCTTATTTTCTTCTCTTTCTTCCTTATTAAAAATATAGCTTCTTTTTTCTTTGATTTCAGCACTGCTACCTAGTTTACTCCATTTCTTAGGTTTCACTGCCTTTAATAACTCTAATAAATCTAGTACGTCTTGCATCGCAGTATGCTCTTGAGTATCTTTTATATTATAATGCTTTAATAAATCTTTTAATTTATAACTATCTAACTTTTCCAGTTTTTTTATTGTATTCATGCTACAATAAAATACTTGATCTTTATCTACCCAATTCCAGTAAGCTAAAAAGCTTTTATCAAAGCTAGCATTATGAGCTACTAGAGGACACTTATACTTAAGAATAAACTTCTTAAATTCTTCTCTTAAAGCTTCATTCTCTTCAATATTCTCTAGTCCAGAACCATAACCTTTTTTATATTCTTCTTCATCATTGATAATAGCTAAATGTAGATTGTCTATGATTTCATAATCTTCTATAACTGTAGCTGCTACTTCCCTTATTCCGTCTTTTGGAGAGAAACTATAAGGTGTTTCTATATCAACAAGTATAAGCCTCTCTTTTTTCTCAACTTTTTTATTATTTTTGCTTTTATCTGGTTTTATTTCTTTTTTGTTTTCATCCAATTGTAATTCTTCGCTTGAAGCATACAGCGAAAAATCTTTTTTCTGCATATCTAAGAAATAATCTGGATGAATGCTATGAAGCTTCCCATCAACATAAAGCACTATTTCATTATCATCCACATATCCAGCCACCTTGCACTGGGCATGCTTGTCTGTATACCCACCTTTATAATAAAAGGCTTTTACTTCTGTAGCTTTAGGAGATATCAAATGCCATTCTCTCAGTTTCTCAAGTTCTTCCTCTATTGACTCAAAGGTCTTCCATTCTCTTTTAGGTTCTATCATATATTTTCTCCCTTATAAGCTTTCAATTTCAACTGCTAAGTTATGCCTACTTAAATTCATAGGTTCATTATTTTGGAGCATGCATAACTTAAGTTTAAGTAATGAACCTCTTTTACTCTTAAGAATATATAATTTTCGATATTATTGTTAATATAGTTATTATATTGTACAAACATCTACATATCAAATTAATATTGTTTCTATTCTTACCTAGTATCACCGAAGTTCCCTTTTCACTGACTTGGTTATTTCTAGCAAAAAGATTAGCTTCATTTTATGACTTTGCCCGATTTGTCGATTAATATATAGGGAACCTTTACGAAAACTTAATTTATACTTGTTATATAATTGCGGCTTCTGGCAATTTTGTGGCATGTATAAATTAATAGTTAAAATTGGATACCTATAGTAAAAATAAGAGCTTATATTTCAGACTCTTAAAAAATGCATATACTCTTTTAAAAATACTTTTCTAAATCCTCTACTTTTTCTAAGTCAAATATATCAGTGGCTATTAATTCTATTTTTTAATATCTGAAGTTCTTTACAAATTTATATATGCTTTCTATATAGGTTAAAATTTTTGTCCTTTTATTTACAGAATAAAATCACCTATGCATCTGCTAACTGCTTCCTCAGTATCTGTGAAGCATATTTTCTGATCTCTAAGCTTCTTATTACATATCCTCAGGTCTCTATTATTTTCTTTATATCTTTCTGTATCCTTTATTAAAAGTTCTTCTACCCTATGACCTAGCCCCATATTCTCCAGAATTACCTTACCAACTTCATATGTACTTAAGTTATTTTCGCTTCCTGTATTGTATATTCCCTTTGGCAGGTTAAGAAGCTTATGAAAATTACTTATTAGATCATAAACATAGGTTATCCCTCTATATTCATTGGCTGGTAGAGTCATTTTCTCGCCCTTTAGTGTAGCTTTTACTAGGTTCCAAATTATATTAGAATTTATCTTAACATTTCTTTCTGGTAAACTAAATAACCAGGTAAGCCTTAATATAACTGGGTCATCCGCAATACCACAAAGGGCATTTTCAGCTTCAAGCTTGTGTCTACCATAAACCGTATTGGGCAATACTACACAGTCTTCCTTATATGGACCAGCTTCAACATTACCATTGTATATCTGATCAGAACTTAAATATATTAACTTTGCCCCTGCTGCAGCACAGCCTTTAGTAATATTAATTGTACCATTAACATTTACAGCATAAGATAACTCAGGATCATTCTCGCATTTGCCTGTATCAGATATAGCTGCAGAATGAATAAGGTATTTGGGACTAATATCTATAATTTTTTCTATAGTTTTCTCTTGGTCACATATATCTAAATCCCTATGGTTTAGAGCAATTATGTTATATTTATCTCTATAATATTGAACAAATCTGGATGCAAAAAAGCCCTCTGCCCCAGTAATTACTATTGTATCCATTTATAATCCTCACTTTATCTTTCTTTAGTCAAACAAATTAAGTTTCAAACATGTATGTTAAAAATATCATTCTTTATAATTAAACATAATTTCATTATATTTCTATCAGTTTGTGCTGCTATTAATTTGTATGTTAATCAACACTTCTTTCCTACTTCTTTATTCCGTTCATACTAAACTAAAAAACTGTTCTCTATCTTCAATATTTTCCAAACCAGAGCCATAGCCTTTTTTATATTTTTCTTCATCATTAATAATATCAAAAATCACGGAAAAGAACATTACCTTTCTATTAAATCAGTTTGATTAAAATCCATTTCTATGGAAAATTTCATATTCACATTTAATCCATAATAATCAATGGTTTCAACAATACTATGATATGTCCCATTAATAGATAAATTAAGATAATCCTTAAAATGTTTGATATGAATATTGAAGATATGATTTGTATTCGGCGACAAAAGCTCCGTACCCTTAAAACATAAAAGCGTGAGCAACTCTGGTTGCTCACGCTTTTATTAAGGATTGATTGGATTAGGCCAATCGATATAAGTTTTATATGCTCCTCCAATGTTGTTAAAGCTTGTACCAGAATTAATCAATGGTACAGCAACTACAGCTAAAAGTAAAGCACTTAGTATAATTTTAGTCACTCTCTTTTTCAATCTCACTCACCCCTTTTTATGTCTATATTGCTATTATATTACAAAATTAATCATTTTAGTTCATATATTGATAATTAAAACAAAAAAATTATACAAAGTACTCCAATCTGTGCAACAATTGCATAGCTTTTTTATTTTGATTTTTTGAAGTAGCTAATTCCATGAGTTTAACCAGAGCATACTGAATTCCATCCTCAATTTTATTCATTTCAAGAGTCTCGATCATAGAATTCAACTTCGTCTCCATTTTATCAGTGTCATTATTATCCTCAAGAATTTCCATTAGTTCTTTATAGTTATCCACTAACATATCAAAGCGCCTATACTGCTCAGCCATATCAATTGCTAATTCATAAAGTAAAATACTTTCTTCCCTCATCCCTTGACCAAGCAGTATCTTACCCTTTAGTCCTAATGTGCTAGATAAGAATTCTTTTTTTGTTGCAAGTTTATGTTTTTGCGCCTCAGTTACATATACTAGAGCTTTTTCATAATTTTTCATTTTGTAATAGTACTCAGCTATATTATTATAAATAAGACCTAACAATGATGGATCGAAAACTTTAGCCTCTTCCACCATGTCAAAACATCCCTTAGCTGCTTCGTGATTTCTTTCTGTAGCTAGAAATACGTTTGCTTTCATAAGCTTAGCATTCACTAAGATTACCTTATCAACTTTATCTTCATTTTTTAATATATTATTCTCTATTACCTCTAGACATTTATCATACTTTTTTATCTGTCCATAAACTGTAGCTAATGAATGGCTAGCTATGAAGTAATCTCTTTCTCTTTCGTGTTCTTCAGCATATTCAATCGCTTCTTTATAAAATAATATAGAGTCATCAAACTGATTACACCTAAGCTTGCAATTACCTAGATAGCAAAGAACCTCAATTTGAGGAACATAAGCTCGTATTTCTTTATACTTCCCCAATGCATTGTGAAAATTAATGAAAGATTTGACATACTCATTCTCATTAAAATAGAGAATTCCTTTTTTCTTATATGTCTCTGCAAGGAGTTCATTAAACCCGAAGGCTCTTTCTATTTCTATTAACTGATCTAAATCCTTGTGTTTACTTGATTGTTCTTTTTTTATTTTATTTTCACAATAATACCTAGCGTCTTCTTCAGGAGATCTAGAAAAGTATTCCTCATCAATTTCGAGGTTAACGTGAATCCTACTGGCAATATTCTTAAACTTTTCAACTAACTTTCTAGAGCTGGCTTTACTTACAGATCTTTTCCCACTCTCCATCATACTAATTAAGGCCCTAGTCATGTTTTCCCCTTCTAGTTCAGATTGATTCACTCTGAACTTTTTTCTCATCAACTTTATCTTTTGACTTGGAAGATAAAATTCCAAACTACTCCCCCCTTTTTACCAATATACTTAATAAAAGCTATATTAATACTAATTATAACTCTTTTTTTATCATTAATACACTCTTTTTATACAAAACTGTAAATTTTTGAGTTAGGTCCCACAGGAACTATTATCCTTTGGGTTTACACAGATTTTTTCTCATTAAAGCCTTAATAAAAGCTCTTAAAATAGTATTAATTTCCTTTTATTATATCGCTATCAGATACTATAAGGATCATTTTATCTTCTACACTGGAAACAGCAACCTTTACATCCATCTGTCTTTGGTTATAGTGCCCCGATTACCTTTAACAGCTTTTTAAACAGCTAAAGGAGCGTAGTTTTCTTCTATAACTATCTGATATTTATGATAGATCTTATCATCTTAATAAAGTAAACATCATTTTCCTTCACTTGCAACTCTTTTTCAAAGCTTTTATTTTTTTCTATATAAAATTCTTCTTCAAAAACTGGCTGCCCAGAAGCTTTTAGCTTCAATTCTTCTACTTGACACTTACTTAAGTATTTAGGTGAACCCATCTTAATATATTCTGTATAAGCATCATTGCAGGAATATCCTACCCTAAAAACTTGAACTTTGTATTTTCCTTCTGGTATTCCATCAATACCAATATGGACACACTCACCTTTATTTGAAGGCAAATCTTTAGAAAAATAGATCTCATCGCAAGAATCCTGCAGAGGTTTTGTGTAATCCCATAAGAGCAGCTGTATTCCTGTCTCATCCATACATGCCCAACTGTCAGCATCATTATTCTCAAGTTCGACCTCTCCAAGTTCAGCAAGAAATTTATACGAATAAAACGCTGGCTTCTTGATTCCTTGTAGATTTATAAGACCAAAGCTACCACCAAATGGAGTATCAGGTGGTCCAGATTCTTCAAATATATCTGTAAAGGTCCAGTAACACATGGAGTCAACAGTTCCCTCCAAGTTTTTTAGATTATATAGTATACATGGTGCCTGTATATAAGTTTCATGTATATAATCTTTGTTATACCAAGACGTATTCCATTCTGAATAATGTATTTCAAGATTTGGTTTAGAAGAGGTTCTTACTTGTTCACATATTCTCTTAACATCGTCTATAATAAAATCCTTGTTTCTACCCAAATATAGTAAGTCTTCACCATTTTCCGAAATAGTCTCTATACCATAAGTATGAGTAGAAACAAAATCTATTGGAACCTCCTTCTCAGCACAGTAATTAATCATCTCTTTTATCCATCCATTACCCGCTGTTGCTGGTCCTCCAACCCGATACCCTTTGCAGACGTCTTTTACAGCCTTTACAGTAACCTCATATAGCTTGAAGTATTCATCAATATTTTCTAAATCATTAAACTGCTTTGTTGGCGAGAAAAAAACAGGGTGATTAGGCTCATTCCACACCTCAAAATACCAAGTCAGGACCTCCTCTCTTCCATATCTCTCCTCAAGATGTCTTACAAAATTATTAACCAGTGAGTACCACTTATCATAATCCTTCGGAGGAGTAATATTAGCATTCCACCAAAAAACAGTTTGCTCGCCACTTGCCAAAGCCTTCGGCATGAAACTTAACTCTACAAAAGGCTTAATTCCTTTATCAATAAGACTGTCATACACAGCATCCACATACTGCCAGTTGTAATTTGCAGACCCATCAGAATTCTCTTTATATACCCCCATTTCATCATGGAAAATCCCATGAAATCTTAAATACTTAAACTTACACGCTTTCTTCACAACATCCAGCTGCTCTTGAAAATCTTTTCTAAGCACTTCTCCTGCTCGTCCTGCTCCTACTCATAAAGAAAAATACTTGTTGTGCTTACCTTTTATTTTATTATAATTCAAGTTAATATTTCTCACAGTTACCTCTCCTCCTCATTAATCCTCACCAATCTTTCATAACGTTTTCACCCGAATTAGTTAAATAAAATTATTTTTATTAGCTCAATTTCATTTTACAACAGTTTCAATTTATTATCGTAAACTTATAAAAATTAGCTATAACTTATAATGGTCTAAGAAAACTCAACAAAAATATGAGTTAAATATAATGAACCTGATATAATAAAAGTATCAAAAGAAAGCAGGTTTTCATTATGAGAAAAAGAACATTCACACCAGAATTCAAAGCTAAAGTAATAATAGAGCTACTAAAAGGCGAAAAGGAGTTGAGCCAGCTGGCAAGTGAACACGAGATTGCTCCAAACCAGTTGCGTAACTGGAAGAGCGAATTCCTCGAAAACGCCGCCAATGCCTTTGATAATAAAAAGGATGAAAAGCTTAAAGAAAGCCTTAAATCAAGCGAAGCGGAGAAGGATGATCTATATAAGAAAGTTGGTCAGTTAACTACGCAGGTTGATTGGCTCAAAAAAAAATCTGAAGAACTCTTTGGACCTGATTGGGAGAGTAAATTTACTCCGCGCCCAAAAAGATAGCAAGGAACTCCCTTTATCCACAGTAGCTGAATTACTGGACGTAAACCGTACCAGTGCATACTACAAGAGTAAAAGTCCGTCTGAAACAGAATTAGCTATAAAAGACTCCATAGATAGAATGCACACTGACAACCCATCCCGGGGCTCCGGGCAGATTTCAAAAGTTGCGGCATAAAGGATTCGATATAGGTAGATTGAAGACTCGCAGGTACATGCAGGATATGGACATACATGCGATCTACCCTAAACCCAACCTGTCCAAGCCTGCTAAAGGACACAAGATATACCCTTATCTTCTTAGGAATGTGGATATTGTAAGGCCGAATCAAGCATGGTCTATCGATATAACCTACATCCGCCTCAAACATGGTTTTGTCTATCTGACAGCCATTATCGACTGGCACAGTCGTCTCATCGTAGGCTGGGAGCTGGACGATACGTTATCCACAAATATGGTTAAAAGCGCTCTTGAAAAAGCCTTTTCTGTTGCTAAACCTGAAACATTGAACTCTGATCAAGGCGACCAATTCACAGGTCATGAGTATATTAGCTTTGTGGAAAACCATAGAGTCAAAATTAGCATGGATGGTAAGAGCAGATGGGCAGACAATATCATGATTGAACGCTGGTTCCGCACGCTCAAATATGACGAAGTCTACCTGAAGGACTATGTTAACATAAGAGATGCCCGTAAGCAGATTGGTGATTTTATCCACAGCTACAATTTTGAAAAGCTCCACTCTGCACTTGGCTATCAAACTCCGGCAGAAAACTACTATCCTGTGCTACTTGGTATTACTGCATAGTGCAACTACATAATGGTAAAATATGGTTCATTGTAAACTTAAATATTTTTGTCTTGACAATCGAGCCACTATAACTTTTTATAAATACTCTTCTAAATCTTGTAAAGTTTCAATATCGAATATTTCTAGTGCAATTACTTCTATTGCGATTTCTGATAAATTATTTATCTTTTCTTCATAATGAGCTGGAATCTTTTTAAATTTTTTCATTAATTGGATATTAAGAACTTCAAGCTTGCCTAGCCTTCTTCCTTCTTCTCTTAACTCATTTAAATACGACTCTTTTCCTTCACTAAAACCATCTTTCCAAATCATTCTACCTATTTCAGTCATTATAAATTTCTCCTAAGTTATTATTAAAATCCTTATTTGTACTGTTATCATTAAACTACTAATTTAATTTCAAAACTAACACTTTAATTATACTTTTAATTCTGTATATCTTCCATTATTTTATATGTTATGTAATTAAAATCTATCTCAAAAGCTTATCCATATTTCTTAATAGATTATTTTACGCTGGCCTATAACACATCAGTCTTAAAACCGTATCACTAAAGACTTCACTCTTTTTAATCATCAAAATACTGTTCTTAATATACAAAATCTTAATTTAGAGTACAAAAGTGGGTTTTTACTTACAAATATTGAATCATAATTTTCAAATATTGCTTTTCAATTTACAAAGTGGCCTCTCGCCTTTCAATTAACCATTATTAAAAATTATTATATATTTCATTCTTATTTTTATTCTTGATACTTTCATGAAATAGCGAAAAATTAAAAAGTACAACAAATGGAATGATAATCTAGATAATTAGGAGGTTATTATGAATTTTAAGTAGAAGTTAAAGAATTATTCAAATGGTAGTGATGAAAGAACTATAGACGTAGTAGGAAGTTCTTCACTTATAACACTTATCATAGGAGTAATAATTTTTTTAGTTGAGATGTTAGTTAAATTTGAAATAACAAAAGATCTACGCTCAATTACCTGGGAAGCTGGGCTTTTTCTTATAATGGTAGTTGTATTCGTGGTTATACATCTACTTAACAAGATACCAATAAAAACTAAGCTTTAGTGAAGACATCAGAACAAGTGGCTTCTGGTGAGAAAATTTAAAAATAATAAATTTTATTACGAAGTGGTGCATCCATAACTTAAAGTGAGCATACATAGGAGGTGTAAAAAAGTTATTCTCTATGTTTCACTACACCACCGGTAGAGTGCCACGAGCGGCCCCCGGAAAAGAATAGCTACATTTTCAACATCCTCCTATGGATTTGATTTGCACACCTCTATGTATGCTTTTGGTTTTAATAAAATTATAAAATTATAAGATTAAAAATTCATATAATCATATAACTATAAAATCATATGATTATAAAATTAAAAAATTATATAAATATATAGGAAACATGCTGGTTTGAGCTATTTTGGATTATTTCAAACTTATTATTTGAATTAATTTTGTACGGCTAAAGCTTATAAAAATTTATAAATAGCTTAGCTCAAAATATTGATAGACCACTTTGTTAATCACTTTTCATTAGACTAATTGAATCATTGTAATATTTTATTTATTATTAACTTTAAAACTATTTCTCTTCTAATATTTCCAAAAGCTTATCATAGACCTTCTTCTCTTCTCCACTTTCATTTGGTCTTATCCTCAATATAGAAATATTGTACTTACTCAAGATTTCATTCTCCATCCTATCTTTTTTCTTATATAATTTAGTTTTTAGTTATAACATATATTTTTCGATATAAGCCTTCATTTGAACTTTAAATTTATAGCTATTTAGCAGAGCTTCTATGGCGCTAATCTCATTTGTTAATTCTTTAGACCTAAGCTCATAATAAAAATTTCTAATCTAAGATGGTAATCAACCAGGACTAAATAATAAAAGTATAAGATTTGAAAATTGCTTAATCTTATACTCTTATTAAAATCAAATCTATGTTATTAAAAATACTTTTCTAGATCCTCAACCTTTTCTAAATCAAATATATCATTCGCCATTAACTCTATCTTTTCTGAAGGTAGATTCTTTATCCTTTCCTCATATTCTTGAGAAAGTTTCTTAAACTTCTTATTTAATAACTTTATGAGAATTTCAGCTTTTCCTTCATCTCTTATCATCTTTCCTATTTCTGTCACACTAAATACCTCCTTAAATCTTTTTTTAGATATTTGATCTCCAAATTTATCAAACAACGCATACAGCAAAGTTAAGCATTTCAGTTTAACTTCACTATCTTCAATTGAGTTTGCTAGTTCTATTCCTTCTAGAGTTCTTTCACTTTTACTAAGTTTGCTACTCATTAACGGAATAAAACTCAATGTTAATATATCATCACTTGTTAACTTTTCATTATTTCTAATTTTATTTTTTAACATTTCAAGCTTTTCATCACCATTTAAATTTTTCATGTAAAAAGCTTCAATTTTATAATTAATACTTCCTGCATCAATACATATTTCAGCATCATCAATGTCTGCTGAATATATAACCACTGTCCTTATCTTGCGCCTATCCTTATAAAATAATGAAGCATCATAATATAAAAACCGCTTAATGTCTTCTTTTTTGTCTGTAGTCTGAAACTCAAAATGAAGATAATTATTATCTTCTGTGTAAAACAGGTAATCAGTGTAATTAGTTTTAATATCAACATTTTTTATCTCAGTTTCTGCTGGAGCAACTATTTTTGTATCAATACCAAAGAATTCTACTGCATTATCTTTAAAAAACTCCATAGCCTTTTTGAACACAGCATCTTCTATTTTATTATAATCCATACTATGCCTTCCTTTCCACTGCTTTATATATGATATTATTTCCAGTAGAAAGAAAAATATACGAACAAAAGTTCGTATATCGCTATTCATCAATTTATTTATAATTAATTTTATATTATATATCATTAGCAATAAACTTCATTCAAAGTTTATCCTATTTATTAAAACTATAGGAAAATTAGGTGCTTTATATTCAATAATCGCTTGAGGTATATGATCTTCATTTTTGTCTTACTATTTCCTCAGGTGTTTCTATAACAAGCATTTTCCTTATTGGATCAAATATACACCTCTTTCCATTCTTTAAATAATTTTTAGCTAAATAGTATTTAAGAAAATCTATATCTAAATAATAGTCCATAATCATATATCCCCTTTTAACAAACTATATGATTATATAATTTTTCTAATTCAACACTTCCAAAAGCTTACCATAAATCCTCTTCTCTTCACCACTTTCGTTTGTTCTTATCCTCAATATAGGAATATTGTATTTTTCTAAAATTTCATCCTTCATCCTGTCTCTTTCAAGTTGCTTAGGATTATTGGCATGATAATAGTATCCATCTACTTCAACCACAAGCACTGGCATTTTGTCTATCTTTCTGTAGATTAAGAAATCCGTGTGGGTTAATATATTCATTGCAAATTTATATTCTGCTTCATTTAGTTTAGAGGTATCACGAAGAAGCATTTTAAGTGGCTGATGCATAACTTTATCTAAGGACTTAAACTTATGGTCTGATAATACCTTTTCTATTACTGCATTCATTAGATTTTCAGAGATATGTTCTGAAACCTTTTTATTTCTATTTAACACTTCAAGCAATTTCTCAGAATAGCTGCTATAAAGCAGGTCAAAGACAGAATATATATTGCTATTAATAATTTCAAAGTTATTGTAATCTATGTACCTTATTAAATCGCTGATATTGTTATTTCCATTTACTATATCGCTATCAGATACTATAAGAATTAATTTATCCTCTGCACGGGAGATCGCAACATTTATAAGATTAGGATCTTCAATAAAATCATTGGATTCATTTGCCACGGTACTTAGTATAATAGTCTTCTTTTCTCTACCTTGATATTTATGTACAGTATCAATTTCAACATTTTCATCTTTTATTACTCTTTGTAATGCTGATATTTGATCTCTGTAGGGTGATATTATTCCTATGGATTTCTTTGATTTTAGGCCTGGTAGTATTTCCTCAAGAATTACATCAATCTGTCTTTGGTTATAGTTACCCCTTGCATGATTACCTTTAACTGTTTTATAGACAGCTAAGGGAGAGTGGTTTTCTTCTCCACTAGTCAATATTATTAATTCATCATCGTAAAACTTCTTATTACAAAAATCTATTATCTTAGGATGCCATCTATAATGTTCTTTAAGTAGTGTTTTCGGAACATCATCATATAGACTTATAATAGAAGAAAGCAGGCTATGCTTTGAGTAATTATAAGCTTCATTCAGATGATAGCGATTGAAAATATTATTAGTTATATTCTCGATTTCAGATGATACTATATTAGGTAGCTGCTTTAAATCTCCAACTATCACTGCATTTTTTGCAGAAGAAAAAGCTAGTGCTCCAGTTACTACATCAACCTGAGAAGCTTCATCTATAATCACATAATCAAATAAATAATTCTTAGCTGCAGAGTTTCTTAAGGAATGGGTGGTACTTAGTATTACTGGATATTCATATATAAAGGAATCAAAGTTTTTCCATAATGCCTCTTCAGAAAAGTTAACTCTACTGTGCTTTTCACCATATTTCTTAGCTAATTTAGCTTTTAGTAATCTCATAGATTTTTCGCTATAAGCCTTCATTTGGTCTTTAAAACTATAGCGATTAAGCTCAGCTTCTATAGCGCTAATCTCATTTGTTATTTCTTTAAACCTAAGCTCGTAATAAAGCTTTCTGAGATGCTCAACTATATCCTCTGGGCTGTTTTTATAAAACTTGAAACTGATTATTCCATATTTTAATAGATTTTTGAGCTTATACTTAAGATCGAATTTAATGTATTTATTCAATCTAATGTGGAAGTCCACTAGTAAAGACATTACTAGATCAGAATTATTGTTAAATAAGGTTTTATAAGACCTTATTGTGCTTTTGTTAGTGTTACTATAGCTATTAAAATATTCTAGCTCTGTGTTTAGACTTGCAAGTTCCTGCTTTAGCCTCGCAACAGTACTTTGTTTCTCTAGCATATCTTCCAAAGTCTTTTGAGAAGCTAACAGCTCTTTTTGAATAGTTTCATACTCTTCAGCTTCTATTTTCCACTGACTAAACTCTGGATAATGTCTCTGCTGAGTTTCAAAAAACTTCTTTCTATTATCACTTTTACCTAAATAAGCTGCAATAAAATCCACATCATACTTTTCAAGCTTTTCTAAAACATTTGCAGTAGCAGAATTGTTATTAGAAACAACAGCAACAGTTTTATCATTTATAATAGCATTAGCAATAATGTTTAATATAGTCTGAGTCTTACCTGTTCCTGGAGGACCCTCTATTACACTTATCTGACTAGAAAGAGCATTTTCAGTGGCAGACTTTTGACTGATATTAAAACCAAAAGGAAATATCACTTGCTGATGTTCTTCTAATTTAGTCATTTTCTTAGGATTTAAATAATTAGCAAGAACACTACTTGGGCTAACAGTAGTAAGCTTTTCATACTGCTTACTTAAAAAGGTACTGTCTTCATCTAAAGAAACATTGATATAGCTTGCCAGCATTTTTAAATATTTAAAGCAATCATTTGATAAATCATTATTTAAGCAGTTTTCTTCTATAACTATCTGAGATTTATGATAAAGCTTATTGAATCCACTCTTAAAGATCAATCTATAATAATCTTCGAATTTAAATATCTTAATAATTCCAGTTATACACTGTTTATTTTCATATATTAATACATCTTTTGGATTCAGTTCCTCAGGCTTTGAAAGCCATCTTAAATTGTCGTAATTATAGCTGTATGTCCTTGCGTTCCCACTAAAGGTGACATCATACTTACCGTTATTATATTTGCAATATGTAATCTTTTCAGTTTTGTCTTCACCCTTTATGAAGATTAGATTTCTTTCTATGTTCAACTTTTTTGAGTCTCCTCTTATAATTTGGAATATGATAATATTTTACCATATTATACGATATAATGCTGTCTATACAGTTCTGTATATAAAAAAGTAGCTAAAGAAAGTTCTTTAACTACTTAATATACTAATATATGTAATTAATTGTATTTCTACTTTAGTTTTAACTTTATTACATATATATGACCTAGTTTTAATAAGAGTATAAGATTTGAAAATTGCTTAATCTTATACTCTTATTAAAATCAACTCTATGTTATTAAAAATACTTTTCTAAATCCTCAACTTTTTCTAAATCAAATATGTCAGTAGCTATTAATTCTATTTTTTCTGAAGGTAGATTCTTTATCTTTTCTTCATATTCTTGAGGAAGTATATTAAATTTTTTGTTTAATTGTTTTATGAGAATTTCAGCCTTCCCCTCATCTCTTATCATCTTTCCTATCTCTGTCATAGTGAATACCTCCTTAAACCTATTTTTTGAAATACTATCACCGAACTTATCAAATAGATCATATAATAAATCTGTATAGTTTTCTTCAATATTTAATAATCTTGAAAAGGTTCTTAAATCTACAGTGTTACTTAATGGTAGGCTGTTTTATATTTCTTTGACTAGGATGGATTCTTGTGTAATTTATATTGTTCATTTTCATCACCTTTTAAGTTTTTAAATATCTTATATTATAAAGTAGTTATCCTAAATCCTATCTTTTTATATCATAAATAGACTCCATAAATCCATTCAACATAAACAATGAATTTTGTTCAGAGTAGTTATACAGCTGATTAATTATCTCTTGAGGTATTTCTCTTTTTCTAGAGTGCCAACTTCTGGTAGCCTTCCAACTATCTCCAAAATAACGCAAATTATCTTCTTTACTCACATGATAGAGAACTTCATTTAATATTTTTGCTATCATTCTAAATAATCTTGGAGACATTTTTTTATATTCATAATTGATAACAACATCTAGTAGAATTGTTAAGCAATCATGGCATTTATCAAAATCAATATATGTAGTCGTCTGTCTAACTTTATTTATACATCTTGTAAGAAATTCAATATATGAATAAATCATGTGATACTCAAAGTCTGATGCTTGCTTAAGTAAATCTATTCTGAATTCTTGCTCATTCATAAACCTATCCACTAATTCTGGATCATCGATTTCTAATTTCCCAATAAGTTCATTTAGATCATTTACCTTAATATCATATTCTTTTTTCCTTTCTAATAAATTTGTATTTAATTCCTCCAGAAAGTTTTTTAAATCGCTAATTTCAATTATTATGTTTCCATTCTCATCTATGTATGGATCATCTTTAGGATTAGAGGTCCAAATAGCTTGTATAATCTCATATGGATATTCATTTTCTATTGTATAGATATTTTTCGACCAATCTAATGCAGATAGCACATTCATATCACCTAGGCTATAACCAAGAACTAAAGTAGTAGACTCTCTAATAGTCATCGCCAGCTTTGATTGTCTGTATTCATTTGGTCTAAAAAGTGGTATATAATCATCTTGAGTAATTATAATAGAATCACAATCTAACCTTGTACCATGAATATGGTATATAGGTATTACATTCCTTGGAGCCGATAAATAATTTGATGGACCTAAACTCTTGCTTATTCCAGTAAGAATTGATTCTAAAACCAAATCGTAGTTTGTTGTAACGATCCAATCAGGTTTTATATTATCAAATATGTCTCTGAAAAATTTTATATTTTCTTCATCAGGAAGCCAGCTACTCAAGTCACAGATTGTACTCTTAAATTTGCGCTTAGCTTCATCATAACTAACCTCTTCTCTTTCGGACAACTGCTTACATAATATTGTTGACAATTCAGGCAATGAAATTCCTATTAACTTATCATTCTCAGGCAGCTCAAGATTTAATTTTTTACTAGTTTCCCTAATTAATTCAAACCAATTCAATGCAGGCTGAGTCACATTACCTATAGCTGCTTTAGAAAAACCAGCTCCAACAAACAATCCTAAATTACCATAATTATATGAATTAAAAAGTTTTTCAAACACCATTTCTTTAGTTAAGCTTTCACTCATTCTGACATTCCTCTCTTTTACCATAATATAAACCAATGTAGTTAATCTTTAATAAAACAACTCTCTCTACTCAAACCTTAATTCTAAATATCTTAAATTCTCAATATTCACTTGATATGATTCTACCTTTTTTCCATTATGCTCGTATGTACTTGGTTCAGGGTAAGCTCCTACAAAATAGCAGAATACCTCTTTATCCTTGTTATTTATTATGTATTCCATATCATCTCTAAATACTTTTCTTTTCCCATATCTATTAATAAGCTCACTGCTTATATATATTGAAACTGGCATATATTTTTCAACCCAAGCCTTGTCTTTGAAAAAGATTTTATAATTATCACCATATTTTTTTACAGAGCCTACTTGTCCATAGTATATAAGCCCTTTCTCATCATAGAAATATTTTATATTTTTAAATATTTTGTAGAATTTTTTAGTTTTATCACCCAATGTAAAATCCATATTGTTCAATATTTCTTTATCTCCATTTTCGTAACAATCGACTATATGTTCAAAAGACTTAGATCCAAATTTAGTCCATTCACTTGTACTTCCATCTCCATGTGTTGAAGGATTTTTCATGTCTTCATCTATTTCTTCATCTGTCCAAGGTATAGTAATTTTATTTTTAGACTTACCTTTATAATCAGTTAGTATAAGTTCAGAAGGATATCTTGTCATCTTAAAAGGATCATCGTCACCAGTTTTTGTCCCACTTTTTCCTACTTCTTCCCCTTTATGAGCTAAACATGTGTGCTCTTTAACAGACTTTGCTCTAAAATGAATAGCTCTCTTCGATCTTCTTTGTTTGTATACTCCTACTGGTACTAATTCAGCTCTACAGTCTTTATCAAGACATTTAAAAGATAAATCTTTCTTCATGTAGTGTTCACTATCCTCATCTAAGTACATTTCTCGAATTTCATACGGTGTAACTGCTCTACCTAAGTTTTCGCAAAATGCTTTTTCGAAGCTCATAGTCCTCTCTCCTTTTACCGTATCTAAAATTTAATATCAGGCTCATTTTTTTACTTATATACTTATTGTTTTTCTTTAATAATATTTATAATATGATTTGCAAATTCTTCTGTAAGTTGAATTTTATCAGCACCACGTTTTAATGCTCCAAGCGTCTTTCCTCCTACATATGTAATTGCAGTATCCATTTTGAAGGAACTTTGTACACTTGAAACGGTATTTTCATAGTGATACCAACTTTCACTATACGTAACACAAAGGTTCTTAGCTTTAACAAACCATGGCCATCTATCATTTTCTATTCTGGAATTCATTGGCTCTTCTATAACTTCAAAAAGCCCCAACAATTTTCCACTTCCAACAGCATAACATATTAATATGTCGCCGACTCTAACTGATGCAGGCCTTCTTTTAGAAAAATGAATATTTTCAACATCACTAGATAAACTTCTAGAAGTTGAAAATGGCTCTTGTGCTGATCCTAAAGGCTTTAAGAAAAAACGTTTATTCGAATATGATATATTATTCTTATATTCTATAAATTCACTTACCTTCAAATCAACCTTAGCTTCTGTCTCCCACTCTAATAAGTTAGAATAATCATCAATTTTTTTAATAATGCTAGTTATTTGTTCCTTTGAAAGATTTTTGCTTCTAGATCTTTCTACTTCATTCATAAGATTTTTTATTGATTCAATGTTATCTATTTTTACACCCCATTCATGATTAGCTGCTAACCCAGAGTCTGTAAAATTTGCTGATGTTATTATAGCTGATTTTGGCTCTCCATTTTGAGATGCAATATAAATTTTTCCATGTAGCTTATTATCTATATAAATTTTATAATCAATGCCATTTTGGGTACAATTTACGCAAAATGAATGTAAGGAGTTTGCTTTTTTTAATAAGTCTAAACTATTATCTTTTAAAGTTGTTGTAAGGCTAATATATATAAGTTCTATTTAATTTACTTCATTAAACAGCTGATTAGAGTGTTCTTAGGTAGATACGTTTATGAATAAAACTTATTAGAACGTATATATTTCACTTTAGTTTTATTTATTTCATGAAAGAATATATCAAAAGATTCCATTAAAAATGGACTAATAATATGAAATTCACTACTATCTCTTATAATATCTTTAATATGATTGTAATGATTGGATTCTAAATTACTTAATACTTCCATTATTTTCATCCTCCAATTGCTTTAACTTTTATCAATAAATATTATATTTTAATTTGAAATACGATTTTGACTCTTATCATCTTTAATAAACGTGTATATAGGGCTAAAAAAATCATTTGCTTCATCTAAAGCTTCTTAAGCACCCCCACAGCCACTCCCAATACACTCATCTGCCCCTCACTAACCTGTATAGGCTCATAACTAGGATTTTCCGGCATTAGAAGTATGGTGTCACCCATCTTAACAAATCTTTTCAAAGTAGTGTTTCCATCTAAATCCACTGCAGCAATCTCATAATTATTTGCAGTGTTTTGCTGCCTTATAACCACTATATCACCATTACATATATTAGCATTTATCATGCTGTCACCCTTTACCTTCACCATATAGGTATTATTAGAACTTCCAACCCACTTTTGTGGAAGGTAGAATTCTTCTTCTACAGAGGAGTTAATAAGTATTGGATTACCTGCTGCTATGGAGCTGAAAACATTCATTCTTTTTATCTCATTTTCAGGGAATATATAGGAGTTATCTATTATAATTTCTTTGATACTGTTGCAGTCTCTTGTAAACTTTGAAACCTGATTACTCTTTAGATCCACATAAGTATATTCCTCTAAAGATGATGGAAGCATTGAGGTTTGGAAAACTTCTATATCATCTACTATCTCAAGATTTCTATTGATGATAATTAAATCAACTCCATCAGTAGCTATACCATACTGACATGTTGGTGACGCAGCTATGTAACTCTTAAGCTGCTCTAGGCAGTTTAACAGTCCAAAACCTTTTCTTTTAACTTCAATAAATATGTAAGGAGCCTTCACGTTATTTCTATAAATATTTACCGCTACATCAACAAAACCAACCTTAGAAAATACATTTACTTGCTGCTCTATGTTTATTAGGTTTAGAGGGTATTTATAGCTTTCTTTTAGCTCATTTATAACCCATTGTCTTATCTTCTCTTCATAGGAATAAAGATCTTTAACCTTTTCCTTAAAGTTGTAGTTTTCCTGTCTTATATGATAAAAGCTTCTCATCAAGGTGTTATCTGAATACTTTAAAAACCTTGGGTCTATATCTAATATGAACTTTGAAGGAGTGCCATCACAAGTTAAATATAGTCTTTCTGTGGCTCTAGTCATCCCAACATACATGAGCTTTCTTTCCCTGGATTCAAGAAGATCTTCGTCATCTATAGTTACACTTCTTAGTGGCATATACTTTGAATTAAGCCCGATTATAATAACAACCTTAAACTCTAACCCCTTAATAGAATGCATGGTTAATAGTTTTATTTTGTCATCTCCAAATTCATATCCATCGGATTTAGCCATGAGCTTATTAGGTATTTTCTTATCTTCTAAGAAATTCTTAAACTCACTTATCTGTTCATTTGTCCTTGCTACTATAGCAATATCACCATAATTATATTTAGCCTTAAGCTCAGTGAGTAATTTTACTACATAGTTTTCTTCCTGTTTTTTATCTTCAAAAACTCTAAACACTGGGTAATGCCCCTGTTTATCAAGTAGTGAGGGTTTAACAAAATTCTCATCTTCAATTATCTGAGTATCCTTTTCTAATAACGAATAAGCTGCTTCAGCTATTTGTGTCGTGGTTCTATAATTCTTTGATAGAGAATTACTTCTTCCTTTCACATCAAAGCCAACAGATGCAAAACTTCTTCCCTTTACTAGCCAAGACTGAGGATATATACTCTGTGCTGTATCTGCCACAAAGGTAATTGAGGAATATTCCTTATTGCTTATTATATTATTTAAAAATTCTAACTGAACTCTAGTAAGATCCTGACTTTCATCTACTATTATATGGGCATATTTTTTATAAAAGGATTTCTTAGATTGCTCTAAAGCAAAAAGAGACATGTCATGAAAATCAACTTTATTCTCTGCTCTTAAAGATTTGTTGTAGGCTTCCATTACCTTAAATATAGCAGCTCTTAATTTAGAATTTTTCTGAAGTTTCTGAGGACCATCTGCCTTTTGACTAGACATTCTTCCAAGCCTATCTGCTTCTTGATATTCTTCTATATGTAAATACTTGCAAGCCTTAATCCAGCCAATCTCCTCCATTATAAAAGGAAGATAATTAGGCTCTAAAAACTTAACCTCCACAGCTTCTTTTTTCACTTCTGCCATGGCTTTAATTATATGATTAACTAGGTTGTTTCTTTTACCTTCAACTTCTAAGTTTAACTTATTTGTCTTACAATACTCCTTAAAATAAGCATACATCAAAGAGTCGATATTCTTTATATCAACCTTTTTATTATCCGACTGAAAAAGAGACAGCTGCTCTTCTTCCCTATCCTTTTGAACCTTTTCATATACGTATTTTATATAGCTTATAAGACTCTTATTGTAAGTAACCATAAGAACCTTATCATTATCATCTATACAATAATGCTCCATCAAAAAAGGTATTCTATTAACTGCCACTGTAGTCTTTCCAGAACCAGCTACACCTCTTATCAAAGAATGTCCTGCTGGCTTACTTTGCACAAGCTTCTTTTGTTCAACAT
Organism: Clostridium manihotivorum; assembly: GCF_004015185.1. Classification (GTDB taxonomy): domain Bacteria; phylum Bacillota; class Clostridia; order Clostridiales; family Clostridiaceae; genus Clostridium_AR; species Clostridium_AR manihotivorum. Next base: position 4,180,802 of record NZ_CP025746.1, read on the forward strand.
TAAGCTGCATAATTAATACTCCTCACTAATCATTAATTATCTTTAATATATCTTCTCCGTACTTGTCCACCTTCACTGGACCAAAACCTTTAACCTTTAAAAGCTCTTCTTTAGTTCTCGGCATTGCTTTTAATATCCTATCTAACTCCTCATTGTTAAACACATAATACGGAGGAATCTTGCTGCTGGTCGCAATTGCAGTTCTATAAGTCTTTAATGCATTTGAAATATATTCTATATCAACCTTACTTGAAGTTTCTTTAGCTACCACTGTTTTTAAACTAGCTGCTACTTCACTTTTAACTTCTTCTATTTTTTCTGCTTCAGTTATATTAAACTTTGAAACATAATCAATTTCTTGGGAAATATGAAGCTGCTTAAATCTTTCACCTATAACTAAAGTTAATTTTTCATCTATTCCCTGATAAGTTGTCTTTTCAATGATATCCTTAAGCTTTGTATTTATTAGATCAAACTTAAATACCTTATCTAATATGTCCTCACTACACTCTTTAAAATTCAACGTAGCCTTAGGATTTGTAAATACAACCATTGAGTATATAGGCATATTAACTATATTAAATTCGTCTTTCAGAACACTTTTTATAAAGGTCTCAGATTTTCTATTCTGCTCTAAAGGACTATAAATGCCTTCCTTCTGCCACTTGTCCCCTTTTTTCATCCACCTTGAGAAGCTTCCTTGTTTATCTATCTCAATATTACCTTGCATACTCTTAACTTTAACTACACATAAAAATCTATTTGTTAAACATAAAAAATCTATATTGGTTCCTTGATCTTGCACTTTAAGCTTTAAATCATATAATCCATAAAAAGGCACTGATGAATTTTTAAGTTCATAATAAACCTTGCTTAAACCATCATGAACATACTTTTGAAGATTAAGCTCATTTTCAAGCTTCTTTCTAGTATTTTCGTTATTTGTTTTATCTAAAAGCCTCTTAAGCTCTTTAATTTCATTACTTTCTATATCAAAATCCTTAAGAAATATTGGCGAATTTATGCTTTTCATAAGCTTATCTTCTGATGTTTCACCAAATAACCCTTTTTTAAGTGAATCAAGAATCCCCATTATGCCCTCCAAATTTAGAAATTTTATTAAATTATAACATATTTATATACAATTTTACAATTAGTGTATGTGAGGTGTGGCATATAAAAAACACTGGCTTTTTCGCCAGTGTCTCACATAATGTTACTACTCTGTAGATTCTTATTAACTTCTTTATTATTTACCATAAAATCTATATATACATCCATCCATAGCTACTATTTAAAATTAGTTTATACCAATTCCAATTTCTTTCCAGTGTTTTTTTCGTACCTCTTCACAACATGGTCTGGTATAATTCCTAAAAAATAATCTTCAATGAGATCCCAAATTTCTGAATTTGTGAACTTACTTTCAAATATATAAGCAAGCATCTCCACAGAAATCTTATGCCTTTCACCAACTAATTCCACTAACCTATTTTTATATCGCCATGGCTTGTCTAATATCTCTTTCATAGTCTTTGTTTGATTGACATAAATATATATTTGACTGTTTTTCCCCCCTAGCGCTTTAAACACTAATAGATCAAGAGTTTCTAAAACACCCAATATAAGCAACTTTTCTCTAAAACCATTATTTCCATTTTCATCTATCAAATATATAGTATCCTCATTTATATTGCTGCAAATTTCTTTAAAGCTATTATCTATCCATCTAAAAAACCCTGCAGTTCCAGACATAAAATTATATTTATAATCACCTGATTTTAAGACTTTTACTTTAAAAACTTTTCCATGCATATTCTTGCTATAATCTCTTTGATAAACTGACATCGATGCAAGTATAGTTTCTATTATACTTTTTGCCTTATATATATTAATAGGAAGAGACTTCATCAGTTCATCTACTAATCCACCTTCGCCATCTACAGCATAATATACTTCTTCTCTCATTGATCTATTAACTATAGTTCTAATGGCTTTAAAATACATTTCGTAGTTTTGTAAATAGTTATTTTGGAAATCTATAGTAATACTAAGAGCAGGCTTTAAGTTAAATTTGTAATCAAACTCAAGTTCAGGATCTTTTGAATATATCATATATTTAAACTTTGGAAATGAGTACTTAGCATTAAAATTATGTTCCCATATCTTTTTTAAGTTTACTGAACAAATATGCTTTGATTTATCAACTTCCTCTAACACTTTGCCATATTGACTTCTTATATTCTTTTGGGTTATATTATCTATCATAAAAAATCCAATTTCAAAAAGAGGTATTGGTCTTACATGAAAAGGTGAAAATGAGTATCTTCTCTCAAAATCTTTTTGAATTAGTAGCATAGCCGTTTTAACCTTATTTATTCCATCATCTTCACTAAAAAATGGATTTTCAAAAATATGGGCAAAGTTTTCTGCATCTACTAGCATTTCATTACGTTTTTTAGTAATTCGGTTCCCCTTATAATTCTTTATATTTTCTTGATGAAGTTCGTATACTTTTCTAATAACTTCTATTAGTTGGTAGTCCTTTACGGTAGATAACCCATGCAATCTATTAATATGCTTAAAATCACTTTTCATAAATTTATAGTAAGCTTCTCCTATAAGACCTGGCCTCCTTGCAGCTCTTCCTATCTCTTGTACATAATCGCATACGTTACCTGTAGGCGAAAAATGAGCTACAATATCAACATCATCAATATCAATTCCCATACCGAAAGCTTTAGTTGCAAGCATAATAGGTGTATCATTATTTAAAAACTTTAAGTAATTTTCTTCTTTTTCATAGCTTGCCAATTTGCCATGATATCTTGAAACATATTTATTTATATTTTTAAATACACAATATTCCCAAAACCTATTAATTAAAGCTACAGTTGGGAAATATATTAACATTTTTTTGTTCTCAAACATTGCATAGTCTATTTTTTCAATTAGGTGATCAAATTTATTTAATTCATATTCTGTTTTTCCATTTATTAAATCAGCATGTTCAATTTTAATATTAATATCATCTCTTTTTATAAAACCTAAATACGTTATTGGATCTACTAACTTAAGGCTTTGTACTGTTTCTTCATACATGTTTTCTATTCCACCATAGATGGCAGTGGCTGTAAATGTAGCTATCACGAAGCCCATACCTTTTTTCTTAAACTGTGATTTTTTTATCTTATTTAGATGATCACCAAGGTACCAATAGTCAGGTCTAAATTGTTTTCCCCAGGTTGTCACTATATGAGCTTCATCAATAACTAGTAATCCTAGCGTTCTCTCTCCTATTATTTGTTCTAAGTCACTCTTGCTAAGTAAAGATTCAGGAGAAATATATAGAATGTTGCATTTTTTATCTGCAATATCATTGATTATCTCTTGCTTTTGGATTGGAGATATATCAGAGTTTATAGTACGGGCGTACTTGTAATTTTTGAGTTCAAGATTAAGAACCTGATCCTTCATAAGTCCAATCAAAGGAGATATGACTATTGTAAAAAGTTCATATTTATTTGCAAGATAAATAGCTGGTATCTGGAACATAGCTGACTTACCAGCTCCAGTTGGTGCAGTTACGAATATATCTCTAAAATCTTCCTTTTGTATACATTTTTCTGTCTGTTCTACTATGTCATTTATAATATCACTTTGAGAAATTTTCTCTACAATCTTCTCATTACGACTTAATGAATTTATATTATAAACCTTTATTGGTTTAAAGGTATTCTTGTCCCCCCAATGAATCTTTAATATATCTAAAAATTCAGGTTTAACTTCAGTTCTTTTTTTACTATCTACTTGCAATCCAAATTTAATTGATATATCTTGTCTACAAATAGATCTTATAACTTTTATTTTTTCTTCTAATATGTTCTTACTTAGCCCAGCATTCTTTTCTAATATATATATTGAACTAAACCTCTCATTCAATATATCGTCTATAAATAATATAAAATCTTCCTCATCAATTATTTCATAGCATATGCTAGAATCATCAATATTTTCTATCTCAATTATATTACTATCTTTTTCAAATAATTGAACTACTTGCTCTTTTTCATCAGTAATTATATTATTATAGGTTACATAATAGTTATTGTTAATGCACTTGATATTTGAATATATGGAAGTTAAATCAGATATTGAACCAATTTCATACTTATCGCCTTCTATATCCTCGTCATAATGAATTATTAAAGAATTCAACTTTGAAGATTCTATTTTAATCTGAAGAGGATAGTAGTTAAAGTATATATTGTTTTCGAATATAATTATTTTCTTGTATTGCATTAAAACCAGCTCATTCAATACTAGGTATTCATCGTAAGTAATTATTTTTCTGCCACTTTGAGCTATTTTAAAAAAATAATTAAGTTTATTGTTTAATATATCATCTAAGTTTACAGTAATATTTTCAACGATATTAACATCTATACCTTTTAAAACTACAATTGTACCTGCTTCATCTAAATACTTATCAATTTTATTTTTTATATAATTCTTTATATTAACCATAACAAGTTACCTCTCTAAAAAGTTTTTGATTTTTTTTGACCTACTAGGATGCCTCAATTTTCTAAGAACCTTCGCTTCTATTTGTCTTATTCTTTCTCTAGTAACTCCAAATTCTATTCCAACTTGCTCCAATGTTCTTTCTTTCCCATCTTTTAAACCAAACCGTAATTCTATAATTTTCTTTTCTCTTTCTTTCAGTGTATCTAACACTGAACATATTGCATCTTTCAAAAAATCATGCTCAACCTCTTCTTCAACTGTAGGTGTGATTTCATCAATTACAAACTCCCCTAATTCACTTTCACCCATATTCCCAACAAAAGCATTTAACGACGAAATGGAAAGTATATTTTCTGTAATCATTATGAGCTCATCAAATTTTCCCCTGCCAAATCCTACTTCTTTAGCTTTCTCAAAAATCTGATCTTTTGAGTAGTCAGGGTATTCTTTGAAAATTCTCATAAGTTTGCTTATATCTTGGAAGCAATGTACTGGTATTCTTACAGTAAAACCGTAATCAGCTATATTTCTATAAATACTTTGATCTATCCACCACACGCAATAAGTTGTGAACTTTGATTCTCTTTTTGAATCAAAGCGTGATACAGCTTTAATTAGGCCCATATTTCCATATTGGATTAGATCTTCTTCTTCTAGTTTATGCTTATATATTTTACTGCATCTAATAGCTCTACTTCTAACAAGATTTATATTCTTATTTACTAATGCTGCTAAAGCTTCTTTAGTTCCTTGCTGATATAGTACACAAAGCTGCTCATTAGTAAGCTTGTCTAGATTTGCAGTATATAAATTTTTATTTGACGTTAACTTATCGTTCTGATTTTTTATACTTAAATTTTCATAGTCTATTTCTATATTTTCTTCTATTAAAATATTAATAATCTCATATTGTTGTTTCATGCTAAGTGAAGCAAATAATTTATTAAAATCCTCTTCACCTAACATACTTTTTTTATTTAAGTAGGGCTTAATCCTACTCAAAACATACTCTTTATTCATTATATTTCCTCTCAAAACCATATACCATTTCTTTGTTTTAAAGCAATTTATTTAAATAACTCTTCCCTGTTTAGTTACATAACTCTAACATTCTTTATCTTTAAATTTCTTATATCTCTTTATATACTAAAGGATCTACCAAATGTATTCTATCAACATGCTAAGTAGCATCATTTTCTCCTATAGTCTCTACCAAAAGCATAGCAAAAAACATATTCTTTATTAAATTATAGAAAATTTCAGGGGCTTTTTCTTTTTCATGCAGATCATTTAACCCAATCTTAGAAATGACTATCCAGTCTTTATTTTTGTATTTTATTATCTCGTTACCAAAGCTCTCTATAAACTGTTTTTGTCTCATCACTTTTTTTATTTTATTATTCTTCAATCCCCTATAGAGTCTACAAATCGCACCTGGTCCAGCCATGCTTGTCACATTTTTAGTTATGTAGATAGAATTTTCATCCTTGATTGCTTGAGATAGCTCAATCTGGAAACAAAAATCATGAAATCTATCTGATCCTAAAGTTATATGGGTATTCTTCAGCCTGGTTTCATACCCCCATTCACCTACATTTACAAACATTTCGTATAATCTATGCTTATATTTCAATACTCCATCATTACAATCGTTATTTAGTAAAAAAAACTCTTTCATTTTATATGGCTGATGATGTGTAGTTTCATTTGTTTCGCTCACATTATCAACATTTAATTTATATTCATCTACTTCTATTTCAATGGGCTTATATAAACATTCCAATTCTAAAATTTCCTTGATTCTATCGGCTTCATCTTGATTTATTAATTCGAACATCTTAAATCTCCCTATTGATATTTATTTATATTAGATGTGTTACATTTTCACCCTTAACAATACTTAGATTATACTCCATTATTTTACTATTTTAAAGATTTTTAGACAAAATAAAACACTAGGCGTTGTTATTCCTAGTGTCAAAATCTGTTATACATACTTATTCTTTGCTATGGTGGATAGTAACGAATTCATGGATAACAAATCAAAATGATTATCCATGAGTTTCTTATTAAGCCATTATCTATAATTTAATTTTATTTTTGAATTGTTGGATTAACACTATCTACAATATGATTACCATTTTTCCATTTTAAATTTCAATTTGTCTACTTGTTTAACAAAGCCTATGAAGTTTTTTTGTAATTCCATCGGTGGAACTATTATAGGAAAATCTCCAATTAGTGTTTTGCTTAATGCTCTTTTATCAGTTCCTCCTACACTAACGCTTCTTATATATTGGTTATAATCATCCAAATTCAGTAAAGCGTTAACATATTCGCTAAGAACTTCATCTTTTAATCGAACCCTCATAATATTATTACTATAGTTTGCTTTATAATTTTCTCCTAAATAAAGTGAAATTCGACCTAAACTACTATCTTTTGTATAAAACCTTCCAATTTTTGTTATTAACAAATCCCCCGTACGTAAAGAAGTATCTATATAATCTTTGTTAACATTTTCTGAAATATATACTGAATCCTCTAATCTTAATTCATTACACCATACATTCTGAATTCTTAAAAATAGCACTTCTCCACGCTCTTGATAATACTTTTTATCAACATTGCTACCATCCGAAATGGATATAGAAACTTCCTTAAATCTCTTAAGTACCCATTTAGTTGTATCAAATGGATTCCCAAACATCTCGATAAATCTCGATTTGACTTTTTAGTTTAATAGAAATCACTACCCAATATACTTCCTATGAGAAATCTTAACATTATTTTGATTAATCATTGCATACTGTAGAGTTGTATCAATCTTCTGATGACCTAAAAGATGTTGCACTTGCTCAACAGGCATTCCCTTATCAATAGCTCTTGTTGCAAGAGTCCTTCTAAATTTATGTGGATGAACTTTATTTATATTGAGTTTTTTTCCCAATGATCTCATTCTAATCTCTACTCCACTAATATTTAATCTGTTAAATGGTTCTATTAGCGATACAAATAAAGCTTTATTATTATCAATCCTACTATCAATATAATTTTGTAAATGTATTTTAGTCCTTGCATCAAAGTAGACTCTTCTTTGCTTATCACCTTTTCCTTGAACAATACATTCTCTCTCATTAAAGTCTATATCATTAATATTTAACTTTACCAACTCACCAACACGTATTCCAGTTGAGTTTAAAAGGTCTATAATTGCAAGGTCACGTATTTCTTTACAATTATCTCTCATTATTTCCAAATGCTCATCTGTATATGTTTCTTTTACAATCTTGCCAGTTCTAATTTTATGAATCCGTCTTACAGGACTTTTTAAAACATGATTTTCATCTTCAAGCCATGAAAAGAACGTTGATAAAATTCTTCTGATATTATCAACGTTCACCTTGCTACAATTACTTTTTTTATAATACTCTGCTAAGTATCCTCTTAAATCTTCTGTTGTTATATGCTTTACTGGTTTAGCTAGTGTGTTTAACATATTTTCTATTGTTGATTTATAATACTTAATAGTTTTCTCCGAACATCCCTCTACTCGCTTTGCACTAACAAATATTCTACAATAATCTATTTCTTCAGCCCTTAGACTACTATGATTAACTTCATTTACTAGCTCTAATCCTTGGAACTTTACCAATAATATCTTATGTAGCTCTTCCATCTGCATATTATTAAGTATTTTAATCATCTCTTGTTCAATTTCAACAATTAGTTTCTCCATTACAATCTCCTTTTTTAAAAAAGTTTTAGATTGTAATATTCTTGCCAACAATTGATAATATTCACCAAATAAACAAGATAAAACTTTAGCCTTATTTGAATAGTTCTCCATTAAAGGCCTTTTGTATCAGTGAATTAAAGTTATTTTCTAATTCTTCTAAACTCTTCTGCATTTCAAATTTCAATTTGTCTACTTGGTTGGCAAAGTCTGCGAATTCGCTTTGAAGTTCCATTGGCGGAACTATTAATTCTAAATTCTCTATTTGTTGCTTTGTAACTGCCTCCCTTGTTGCTCCGCCACTTGTCGCTATATCCCATAATAATCTTTGATAACTCTCATTAGTAAATTGATATAACAAAAATGTTGGTAATGCTCTTTCGTTTTTACTACGTATTATAGCAACGTGTTGATTTACTCTTGCTGGAATTAATTCATCAGGAACAATACAACATCTTGCAACTGATGCTCCTGTAATATTTAGAAGGATATCCTCTTCTTCAACTGTTACATTATTTAATTTCTGCGCTTGCTCTTCATCAATAAATGCTAAATCTTTCTTTATAAACTTATTGTTATGAACATTCATACTCCTTATTAAAGAAATACCTTCTTCTTTATAACTTGAATTCCCACCTTTAGGGGTTGCACCAGAACCAATCTTTGAACTGATATCCTTACATGTTGATTTTTCCCATTCTTTAGGATTTAAAACTGGATCACCAAACATCTCGATAAATCTCGATTTGACTAACTCATCTAAACTCTGTATTTGTTCTTTTCTCTTATCGATTAATGCTTGTGCACAATCTAATATCTTTATCACTTGCCGTTGTTCGTCCTTACCCATCTCAACAAACTCAGCATCTAAAATATCATCTCTTGTTATTCCTGGAATCATTCCTTTTGCTTTTTCTTTCAATCTATCTAAATAATATTTTAAATAGTAAAATACAAACTTAACTTCATAATCTCTTTTAGGTCTTATTGCCATAACCTGTCTACTCAAATGAACTTCTTTTTCCTTCAGAATTAATAATTCTCCAACAGTCCCCTTTACTGAAATTATTAAATCGCCGTTTTTCCCAATTACAGTCGGCTCTTGTGTCCATCTTTCAATATTCAATTCCCCATTAGTCATATTACTTGCACCCATAATATATGGAATACCTTTTTTCTTATCATTATATTGAGATTTTATCAAATCCCTACCTGATATTAGCTCTATATAATCTCCTAATTTAATCATGTTGCCCTCCAAGTAGTCCTTTCAATTCATTGATAGACTTAGTTATCTCTTCTTCTAAAGTCTCAATTCTACTCAAAATAACACTTGAAGCATCATATACTACTTCCTCATACTCAATTTCCTTATACTTATTTATAGAAAGATCATACTCATTTCCAGCTATCTCATCTTTCTCGACCCAGAACCACTTATCTTCTTCACTAGGCTCTAGTGTATTATCTTTCTTTATAGCTCTCCATTTCTCAATTATATCTGGAATATCTCCACCGTTATCAAGCTTATTTCTCTTATCATCTAGTGAGAATCCATCACTTTGCATATCATAGAACCATACTTTGTTTGTTTCTCCACCCTTTGTGAATAAAAGTATAGCTGTTGATACTCCTGCATATGGTTTAAACACTCCTGAAGGCATTGAGATTACACCTTCTAGTGCGTTTTCTTCAACTAGAGTTTTTCTTATATCTTTATGTGCTTTAGATGAACCAAATAATACTCCATCCGGTACTATGACAGCACCTCTTCCACCTAAATCTAGTATTCTATTTATAAGCTTCATAAATAATAATTCAGTTTTGGTAGTTTTAGCTCCTTTTGCAAGAGTTGGATTTATATCACCTTCATCGATGCTTCCCTTAAAAGGAGGGTTTGCTAATATCAAAGTATATTTATTTTCTTCTTCATATCTCTTTGATAGAGCATCCATCTGTCTAACATTAGGATTATCTAAGCTGTGTAGCATTAAGTTCATTGAAGCAATTCTAACCATTGATGGATCAAAGTCATATCCATAGAACATTTCGGTTCTAAAATGCTCCCATTCCTCGTTGCTCATCATATCTCCGATTCTGTTATGAAGGTTACTATCTTCATCAGTAAATACACTCTCTGGTCTTGTATACTTTTCAAGTATATATTCTAATGAATTTATTAAGAAACCTGCAGTACCACATGCTGGATCGCATATCTTATCTTCAGCAGTTGGATCCATAAGCTCTACCATCATTCTTATTATGTGTCTTGGAGTTCTAAACTGACCATTTACTCCTGATGTCGCAAGCTTTGATAATAGATACTCATATAGATCTCCCTTAGTATCTGAATCATCCATGTTTATTCCATCTATAAGTCTAACTGATTCTTGAAGCAAGGATGGTTTAGGTATCATAAATACAGCATCCTTCATTTCAGCTGTAAAGCTTGATTCTTCTCCTCCCATTGATTTTATGAAAGGGAATACCTTTTGAGCTACAACATCAAACATCTTTTCTACTTCTAGGTGCTTAAACTGACTCCACTTCATTAACTCATCTGGGAAAATAGAAGTATGAGGTCTACCTATTCTATTAGCTCTCTTTTCATTAGCATTATCTATATCATCTAATCTCTTTATGAATAAAAGGTAAGATATTTGCTCTATTACAGTCAGAGGGTTAGATATCCCCCCTGACCAAAAGTTATTCCATAGTTTATCAATTTTACTCTTAATTTCTGCATTTAACATTTCTTTAGTTCCTCTCTTAATTTAAGATATAACACTTACTTTAAATGGTGCTATCAAATCAAACACATCATCAGCCATTCTGCCGAATATACCGTCAACTCCATTTGGATTAAATGAAGTGTATGGTGCTGTGAACAATGCTGCAAAGGATATACCTTTATTCTTAGCAATGTCATTCTTAATTATTTCCAAAGTTTTTATCTGTGTTGCATTCATTTTGTTATGATGATTTTGAATGAATTCTTCAAATCTTTTATTTAACTCAACTTCATCTATGCCAACAAACTTTCTTATAATTCCTACGATGTCCTCTTTGTCTATATCAGTTTTACTTGAAAGCTCATCTATGCTATAAACAAAATCTTCACCAAAAATTGAATATATACCATCAACTTCCTCAGAAGAAAGCTTTTCACCTTTTCTGATTTTATGGATCACTAACTGATCATTTAATCTATCTTCAATAGCAGTCCTTACTCTCTTTTCATAAGGCTCCATATTTGCTCCATAAAGTACTGTTCCTGCACTTATTTCCTTTATAACTGCACCAGTATCTTTTATATCAATTACTACAAAAGGTCCTACTGTCGATCCCTTATGCTTCATTAGGTCTCTTAATTCTATCCTTATTTTCTCTAGCTTTTCATAACTCAGATTGTCCCAACCAGATGGATCTAATAAGGATTTTACAAGCTCTCTCTTACCATCAAATTGATTTATGTTGGTTTTAAGTCTTGCTAGCTTTTCCATTGTAGCATTGATTTCTCTAATCATTGCATCTTTATCATCAGTTTCAAAGCATTGAAGTATTCTATAGATGGAATTATCAAATAAAATAGCATCATGGTTATCCTTTGCTTCAATCCACTGTATTAATGGAGCTATATCTAACTTCAGCTTTTTAATGAAATCTTCACTTAAATGACTCCAGTATTCTTCTTTTTTAACTTGCTCTATTTTCTTTCTATTCTTCTTTATTTCAATGCTTTCTGATGGCAGCTCTTCTATATCCGCTTTTAGTTTTTCTGCAAAATCATCGCATATTTCACCTTTACTTTTTGACTTATATGTTTCTAAAAGCTTGCACATAAGTTCAAATCTAACCTGCATAGAAGTTTTCTGTGGCTTTGGTACAAATCCCTTTGGATTCATCTCAAAGAATTCAAAGTTCTTATAACAATCAAAGATAGCAAATTCTACTTTATCTACTCCATCCCCAAATAAGTTATCGCACCTTCTTGTTCCTCTACCTATCATTTGCCAGAACTTAACTTTCGAGTATATAGGCTTAGCAAATACCAAGTTAACTATTTCTGGTACATCTATGCCTGTATCTAATAAATCTACAGATATAGCTATTCTAGGAAACTCTTCGTTTTTGAAATTCTCTATAAGTATCTCTTTATCCTTAATACCTGAATAAATGACAGCAGTCATTTTACCCTTATATTGTGGATACAACTCATTGAATAAGGAATCTAATAGATTTGCATGTCCCTTATTTTTTGCAAATATGATTGTCTTACCTAGATGGTCTCCTACCTTAATTCCATTTTCCATTAAGGTTTTTAATATATATCTATTTGTATCTTTATTAGTTATTTTCTTTTCTAAAGCATCTTTATCAAACTCAAATACTTCCCCATCATAACCTTCTTCATCTACCTTGCTTTTTTGCTCATCTGTCATCTGGCTATACTTAATACCTTTTCTTAAGAAATCAGTGGTAGCATCAATAACTCTTGGCTCAATTAGATACGGTGGTATATGACTCCAAGCTTGATCTACTGAAAAATTAAAAGTAGGATCTTCTGTTTCACAATTAAACAAATCAAAAGTATTTCTTTCTATAAAATCCACTGGAGTGGCTGTAAGACCTATAATATGTGCATCAAAATACTCTAATATATCTCTATATGTCTTATAGATACTTCTATGAGATTCATCACAAATAATTAGGTCAAAGAATCCAACACTAAACTTACTATAATAATTAATCATAGTTTGGTATGTTGAGAAATATAATGTAGCTTCTCTATTTTCTGAATTTTTACCACTGAATCTACAAGATATTTGCTCAGGCATAAAGGTTTTAAAACTATTCTTGTCCTCTTTCGCTTGCCTAACAAGTTCATCTCTATCAGCTAAAAATAAAACTCTTTTAGCCCAATTTGCTTCCATCATACCCTTAGTTAATGCTATAACCGTTCTTGTTTTTCCAGTTCCTGTAGCCATTACTAAAAGAGATTTTCTATAACCATTAGAATATCTCTCATATACTCTTTTGATTCCTTCTATTTGATACGGTCTCCCCGCAATATGTTTATCTATCTCAACTTTGTTTAAATCTTTTTTATATTTATGTTTAAAGAAAAGTTCCTCTAAATCTTCTAATGTATAAAATCCCCAAATTTGCCTTGGTGTACTATACATATCATCCCACATATATATTTCATACCCGTTAGTATAGAATACTATTGGGCGAGTTCCGTAATCTCTTTCAATAGTATTAGCATACTCTACAGCTTGTTGACGCCCTAAAATAGGATCAACTGAGGATTTTTTAGCCTCTACTACTGCAATTGGTTTGCCTTTTTTATTGAATAGAACATAATCAACTTTTCCTATTTTTCCATCTTCTTTATGATTCTGTAATACAAGCTCTAGTTTTACTAGTTCTGTATTGTTAACATCCCATCCAGCATCCTTTAGCATTATATCTATAAGTTTTTTTCTAGTTTCAGCTTCATTAAGATCTAAAGTCTCTTCGACTTCCTTCTCTACAGTCTTATCCATTTCAGTTTCAACAACTGTTTTTATTTCTTCTTTAACTGAAATTACTTCCTTAGTATGCTCTTCATTTATTTCTTCTTTTTCCTTAGCGTAGTCTTCGATATTATATACTTCTGCCTTAGTCTGAACTACAACTGGTTTTGGAATCTTATAACTAAGTGGTTTTATTGATGTATCCTTTGTTACTTTTATATAAAACCATGCAGCCACTTTATACATAGAAATTAAGCACTCTAAGGCATCTTTTTTATTTTCATATCCTTGATGATTCGCCTTATTACCATAACGCCTTACTATATCAAATAAGTCTGGAATAGCTCCATTCATTCCTGTAGCTCTTAAAAGTTTAATTTTATCATCTTGAGTTGCAAACTTTGGCACTTCAACTTTAAAAGCAGTTAATATATGATCTATTATCTGCTCCCCAAACATACGCATCTTAAGCATTGATGCGTTATTGTCTGTATGTAGATAGTTCTCTGCCTGTATTCCTAGTCTAGCTAACGTTGTCCACTTCTTATTTAAAAACTCAAAATTAGACATTATAATCCCCCCATTTAAACTTACTCAATTCCCAAATACTCATTCCATCCACTTTTTCTAAACCGTTCAAATGATTTTGTATATACTTGGTCAAAAGTTAATCTAGTCGGCCTAGAAAGTAGAGAATTTATACTGTTAAATACTTCTTCACCTTCTATCGCACTTATAAGTTCAAAGTATATACATAAACTTATTATGTTGTTATGAGTTAATGTTATATATTCTAACAACTCAAAGAACTCATTTTTATTATCAGAAATTATTATAGGTACTCCAAGAGCTGATGCATATCCAGCACATTCACTTTCTCCAGGTCCTATTTTATCTTTCTTTTTCAATATAACTGGAATAGCAAGTTTATTTACAATTGCATCATCTTCTCTATTTACTATTTCAAATATACTACCTTCTTTTTTGATTTCAGCTTCAATTAAAGGAAAATAAATTCCAGTCTTTTTTCTTAATTCATAATCATAGACAAAAAAAGGTATTATTATCTTTGAGAACAGTAAGCTAAGTAGATCTAATCTATTAACCTTCGCTAAATTTATAAGAATGTCTGTATCAGAAATAGCTGCTGTGTATTTTTTCATTTTATACTATCTCATCATCATCTGGCTCAGAATAACCGTACTTTTCTGGAGTTTCATTTATAAACTCTAAAAGCTGTCCTATTTTGCCATATGATATCTTTCCTTTTTCATAATTTTGTTTTGCTATTTCTAGATATTCTTTCGATACATATGATATATTGGTTGACACTATTAGTGAAATATCATATCCTTCTGTTTTAGTTATTTCTCTTAACTCTTCCTTCTTCTCTAAAGTTCCATACTCAGCTAAGTTTTCATAAAGGTCAATATCACATAAATCCAATTGTACTAATCTTTTTAACATCGCTTTATAGCTTACTTTAAGTGTGCTATTCAATCTTACTATATGTCTTGCTTCTATCTTATCTTTAGGAGCATTAACTAGCTTATAAAACAATTCTTTTACATAATCTTCTGGCATTAGAAACTCTGATGCAAAAGTATTTGCTTTTTCGTCTTCATGAGCATATACACTGTTATTCATAAGAAGTTTTTCTTTTCTTAATAAATCACCGTTGTAAAGTATATGATAAAGTTCATGAGCTGCGGTAAACCTCTCATGTCCTAAAGTAAAACAACTATTTAAAAAAACTACAAATTCATTATTGAAAAATGTAGTAAAACCTGATATTTCATAGGTATCTAAAGGCTTCCTTATAAAGAAAGCTATATCTTCTAATATATCAAAAACATCTACAATTCCTTTTTTAGAGAACTTAAATCTTACTTCTTCTGCTAATTCTTTAACTTTTAGCCTTA
Organism: Clostridium manihotivorum; assembly: GCF_004015185.1. Lineage (GTDB taxonomy): Bacteria > Bacillota > Clostridia > Clostridiales > Clostridiaceae > Clostridium_AR > Clostridium_AR manihotivorum. The sequence continues at coordinate 4,196,506 of NZ_CP025746.1, forward strand.
GTGATTCTTCTGGTAATCTCAAGTCTTTTTTACTCAAACTCATTTATTTTAACTCCTCCATAAAGGCTCTACCTTAGTCTCATTATTAGCATTCATAATTTTCTTTTGGTTCATGAAACTCATAATCATATCTTGTATTGTTTCAACACCTTTAATTGTATCTTCATTGCTATTTCTCTGCCTAAATAAAGTAACCAAACTATCATCTTCATTATCTTCTAATAAAATATCTATATCTACACTTAATACTAGACAAATAGCTTTAAGTTCAACAGCTGAAACGGTTCTATTGCCATTTTCTATTTTACTTAAAGTTTCTCTACTCATTGATATACCTATATCTTTTAGTTTATCTACCATTAACTGTTGGCTTATCTTCTTTTCTTCTCTAGAATCTTTAATTCTTCCTCCAATAATCTCACTAGTTAACATAATATTCCCTCCTCTAACCTGGCATTGTAATATTATATTACACCAAATTCATAAAAAACTCAACTCACTATCTATAATTGTAATCATTTCACACATTAATTATACATATTAATATATATTTATAAGATTTAAATAATAATTCATGTATTTTAAACTAAACTTTATTAATGACTACATTTATAGCAAAAGGAGCCTACAAAAAAGCAGACTCCTTATCTCTTATTGAACATAACTAATTTTGCCAATCACTTCTTATTAACTGTGCAGAAGCTTTAATTCTATCTAATAATGTATCTTGTCTTTCATCCTCTAATGCTACCTCAGAATTGTTTGGATAAATCCCCATGTTTTCAAGCTTATCATAGACAACATTTATTGCTTTTGATTTATCTGAATAAAATTCGCTTCCTCTTATCCTAATAAATCTCCATCCTAATCTTTCAAGAATAGATTGTCTAATCATATCTTCTTCTAACTTATCTTCTCCATGCCACTTTTCTCCATCACATTCTATTGCAATTTTCTTATCATTATAAACTGCAACCATGTCAATCCTGTAAGAACCTACTTTCCATTGTGGCACAATCTTATATCCTTTATCTATTAAGCATCTCATCACTTCTTTTTCGAATTCGGATTCAGCCTCTTTCACTAAGTTACTATACTCAATATCCTTTGAATAAGGATTTTTGAAATAATCAAGCAATTCTTTTCTTATATCACCTGGTTTAAGATCATTTTCAGAATCAAGTGAGTGTACTAACCATATCTGGTCTCTGGCACGACTTACTGCAACATTGTATCTCTTCTTGTATAAGTCATCATTTCCATACCCATTCAATCTAAGTGGACCTTCTCCTTCATTTGTATCTACCATACTTAGAAAAATAATATCCCTTTCATCTCCTTGGAAATTAGCAGGATTTCCACATAGGATTTCCCTCTTTCTGTATTCCATTGGATCCATCTTCTTTTGTAACAACCTATCTATTAAAACGGCTTGTTTATCTCCTCTTAAAGTAATAACACCAAAGGTCTTCCCTTTATATTCTTCATTTTCACAGCAAGCTAATATCAAGGATACAATAGCCTCTACTTCATTTTCATTTGTTTTACTTACACTTTTAGCACCTTCAACTCTATAAATTACTGTAGGAGGTTTAGTAGTTACCTCACTGGCATCTCTTAATGGTTTAATTTGACTATTATATGATAAAATATTTGAATACTGGATTATTTCAGGTACACATCTAAAATGTTCCTTTAGTCTTACTGGCTGATATCCTGACGCTTGTGCCAAGTCATAGATAGAAAATTTGCCTGAATATAATTTATCATTAGGAATGTCATATAAATATTCTCTAATTAATCTATCAACGTCCTCAGTTTTTTCTCCAATTGATAATGGACTGACTTGTTCATTATCTCCAACAACTATTATTTGTTTTCCTAAATAAAGTGCCACTAACCCCATAACATCTGCTTGGCTAGCTTCATCAACAATTACTACATCAAATTTGTTTTCACTTGGATTAAAGTTCTCCACTACTTTACTTAGTGGCATTATCCAAACTGGAACTGCACTTTTGCAACTTGGCATTAATTTTCTAGCCTCTGCTTTATACATCTCTGCTCTTTTTCCCTTACCGCTTCCTATTTTTCTAATTAACTGCCTCCAGCCTTCAATAGCTCTAACTTGGCCGTTATTATTTTCAAACTCCTTAAGTTTAGCACTCCATGCTTTTTTAAAAGCCAAATCCAAAGTATTTTCCTTTAAAACTTCTTCAATTTGAATTATTTCATTTTGAATAGCTTCAATGGATTGTGAATTTCGTTCTTTTAATTCTTCACTAAATTGAGCAAATAACCATGCATCTTTTATTCTTGTTGGTGGCTTACCTTCTCCGTGTATGTCATTTCTCATTTCAATTTCTTTAGCCCAAGCTAGAGCATTTTCGCTTAGTTTATCAAGTAAATATCTTCTTCTATCCATTTGCTTTGATAAGCTCTTTAGATTTACTAAAGCTTCATAATATTCTTTATACATGTCCACATTCTCTTCAAGCAATGCATCTCTTAATCCACCAATAATTCCACTATTCTGTGAAGCTGTATAGTTATTTATTACGTTTGAAATTGATTCTTTTTGCTTAAGGAACTTACTATATTCCTGTCTTAATATCTCAGACTCAATTACATCTAAAAGTTTCACTCCAAGTTTGCTCTTAATATTTTTTAATGTACTATATCTATCACTAGATAAGTCTACATTATTATCAATTAAATCTAATCTTATCCCCAATGAGTTCAATTTTTTAATTGTAGGATCCCAGTACTTTTCATACCACAGCAGATTTTCTTCAATTCTAGCACAATATTTTTTACAAACCATTTCAAAGGCTTCACCCATTTTATTAGTGTCATCCGCGCCTAAAGGTGCTATTTGTCTATCCCACCTATTTGCCAATTTATTCTTTTCTTGGGATAGCTCATAATATTTTAATAATGCTTTATATTCATTAACATGCTTTGGAGTATTTCCATTAACTTTGCAAGAATTAATTACTGCTTTCATATCTGAGTTCAGTATTAAATTCAGCCTAGTTATCTTCCCCCCAGCTTCTAATTTTTCAATTATAGCTTCTAATTGATTTTTCACGTCTACTTTTCCATCAACATTATCAAACTGTGGATTATACTTTAGAATTTCTTCTGATAAGTTAAGGCTCATCATATAAACTCTATTTATCTCACTCACAAGATTAATCCAATTTTGTTTAGTAACTTCTTCTCTAGACGCCTCAATAGTAGCTAAAGTCCATTCGTTATCTATATTTAAAAGTTCTAAAGATTTCTTGATATCGGATATTATGGTCCTTAAATCCTCGATTGTATATTTAGTATTGTTATTGTTCCAATACTCTTTATATTTTTCTAACTCTTTCTCTGAAAACTTATTTTTATTAACAATTAGATTATGGAAGTCAATAGGTGTTACCAATTCATCTAATTCGGGAAGTCTATATGAATATTCTTTTTCTTCATCTAAAGATATAGCTTTATTTGTCTGATATAATTCTATTATTTCAGCTTCAGTTAATGAAGGATTTACTCCTAATTTTATAGGAACCGGAATCCACGAATATTCATCTTTATTTTTACTAATAAACTTAGAAGCTTCTAATGGTTTGTATTCATTTCCATCAATGACTATTGACCTATATTCATTTAATCTTGCATTCTTTAACTTCATCTTCAATTCATTTAACTTTTTTATCTGTTCTTTTCTTGCGCTTTCCAAAGATTTAACTTGTTCATCTAAAGTAACAGGATTTAATCTGGATCTATTCTCATTTATCTTATCTAATGTTTTTTCCATTTCAGCTCTGCTCTCTGTTGTTGACAATAAACTCAAGCATAGTGATCTTAAATCGCTAACCACCTTTTCCTTTAATACAGAAAGAGCTTTTTCACTGTAACTTGTAACTAGTATACTCTTTCCTTGAGATAATAAATGACCGATCATATTGGCTATTGTATGTGTTTTTCCAGTACCAGGAGGCCCCTGTACAAGTACTGCGCCTTTGCTTTCAAGATATTTTGCTACTGCTAATTGTTCAGAGTTTGCTGGCTTAGTTAATAGAACCTCATCATCTATTCCATTAGGATTTAAATTCAATACATTGTTTGAACTTTTTTCTGTTAAAACATTCTCTTCAGTGCATCCCACTACCTCTTTTAAAAATGAAGGAATATTTTCTACACTATTTATGTCTTCGATTATGCTATCAATAGCAACACCAAATCCTAAATTTCTCTTTCTCAAAAACAATACTGGTCTTCTATAAACCTGAGGATTATCCGAAACTCTAGTAATTTCATCCTTTGATTTTACAAACTTCCCCTTCGATGATAGTGCATTAGCTAATCTGTTTAAAAATGATGTAGTATTCTCAACTTCAATTGGTGAATAAATATTTTCTTCAAAATCATTATATATTCCTTTTAGTAATTCATCATTTAAACCATCTATCATATAAAATAAACTTCTGTAAATTTCAATTCCTTTGTCAGACTGAGTCAATGTAAATTCAGGAATGTTAGCATCAAACTCTAAATTCACTGATTGTAATAGTACTGGGTGATCTATAATCCCACTATTTTTATACAGTAGCATACCATCACCTAAAATTAGCTCTATAGATTCTGATTCCTTTTTAATTCTAGAATACAGCTCATAAAATACATTAAACAATTCATCTACAGCCCTTGCTGGCTTTTCTTCTTGAATCCAATTATCTCTTTTTTTCTTCCATTGACCTAATATGTTTACTCTATCATTATCTTCTTCAAATTTTTCAATTGTATATGTAGTTTCCGTACTTCCATCTTCTGCAATAGATTCATTTTCAACTTCTATTTCTGCTTTAACTTTAACATCATTATCGATATTCTCCCAACCTGTTTCTACCCACGACTCAAGTTCATTTGGTAAACTAGGACATTCCTTTAACACTGGTCTTCTTACTCTTAATATTTCGCTATCTTCTTCATCTTGTATAGAATGAATATTATTTACTAAAGTTTCATGTTTAGGCAAATCATCCATCCACTTTTTCCAAACTTGATTTGATATATCAGTAATTATTGGATTTTTAATATTATTGTATTGCTTTAAAAAATTAAATAGCCTTATAGCTTTCTCTCTTGAATTTTGATCCATTCTAGTATCACCAAGCCTTTTTAATAGTTGTTATTTTCTTATTAATAAGTAAACTTATAATAAAAATATTCATTTTAGAACAAATTTATTATTGATATATAGTTTCTATATTATTAAATTCCCCTGTATATCGAATTTCTTTTTTATTCCACTATTAAATTTAACATCTAAATTTTAATATTACAATAAATGATTCACTTTGAAATTATAGTAAATATTAACAATAGCCTGGAAACCGCTTTGTATTCCATTCTGGTTTTATTTTCAGTTGTTTAATTTTATGGATTATTACATTCAAACATATATATAATTAGGTACCACTTTGTAAAGAATTTTGTTTAATTCTATATTTAAAGTTAGTATAAATTTTGATGTTAATGGCGAAAAAATATCTGATGCACATGAATTAAATTATTTCATGCTCATCAGACGCTTATTATCGTTATAAATTTATAATTACTTATACATTTGGACTATATTAGCTTAAAGCAATATGCCAAAAATCATTTATTTTACACATTTCATTTCTGAGTCTATTTCTACATTCTATATCTCCCCAAAATACTCCCCAATCCTCTCTTCACATCTCCTATAAATCCACTTCTTTTCTTCCCCACTAAGCTTCTTCCATATCTTCTTATTAAACTGAATATACTCAATATCCTTGCACTTTTCTAAAAATCTCATATCCTCAAATCGTTTAAAAGGATTTGAAAATATATTTGCCTTTGCTTTTTTCCTATCTATAACTTCATCGTTATATAGTGATTTCTTCTTTTCAGCTTGAAGACCTCTACATTTTCTATCTTCATAATAATCTATAAAGTAATCAACTACATCTTCTACTAGAACTTTTCCATTATCATCACATTGTTCTAACATAGCCATAAGTAATACTGGTTTATATGAGTAAGACATATCCATCTTTTCAACAAAGTCTATGAATTTTTCCTTTATGTTTGAGTCATTGATTATATCCCAGTTAAACTCTTGGGCATACTTTATCAATGTTTCTTCTTTAAAGTATTTGAAGCTTGTATTTCCACATGGGACTTCAAGATCAGCAACTATTTTTCCTTCTCTTATGTACCTTGCTATAGTTTCAGACTGTACATCAACTCTTCTAACAAACTCCATCTGAGATATCATGTTTTGTGCTTCTATATTCCAATTAAATAAATCTATATGTTCATAATCTAACACATCTACAGGAAGATCAATAAGCTCTACTGGCTTTTCACCTCTTCTAAGTACATCATCTTCTATTCTTTTCTTGTTGCCATTACCTAGAACTAATCCTCCAGGAATATAGTCAGCTAAGTTAAACATTCTATGGGCTGATAATGGCATATTAAAGAGGTTAGCGTTATCTATAAAGTCAAATACTAATAGGTAATCCTTGCCTTCAGCCTTTCTTGTACCTCTTCCAAGCTGCTGCATATATATTACTTTTGACATAGTTGGCCTAGCCATGAAAAGTACTTCTGTTCTTGGACTGTCCCAACCTTCATTTAATAGATCACAAGCACAAAGCACTTTAACTTCTCCAGCTTCATAATCTTTCAAAACTTTCTCTCTTTTGGATTGCTTCATTCCACCAGAAACTGCCTCTGCTCTAATGCCTTTTTTTCTAAAAAGTTCTGCAATATCTTCTGCATTATTTACTGATGCACAAAATACCACTGTTCTCTTGTCCTTAACATAATTTATATAAGTATCTACAATTACATTATTTCTTTCTGGAACAAATAGTTTACTTTCTAAATCCTTAGAATCGTACTTAATTCCTCTTATTCTAACATCAGAAATATCTATATTTGTTTTTATTCTTATACATCTGATTTCCGCAAGTATTCCTTTTTCAACTGCGGTCTTTATATCAAGCTTATGAGCTACATTTTTAAATATTTCAAGTAAGTCCTCTCCATCAGTTCGCTCTGGAGTTGCAGTAAGACCTAAGGTAAAGCTTGGCTTAAAGTAAGATAATATATCTTTATAGCTTGCAGCTGTACCATGATGTGCTTCATCTATAATAATATAGTCAAAATCTTCAGCGTTAAAATCCTTTAAGTTCTGACTGATACTCTGAATAGATGCACAAACCACATGAGCTTCCTTTTCTTTTATGTCTCCCATGTAAATACCACAGCTAGCATCACTCCAAAGCTCTTTAAACTTTTCATTTGCCTGTGTAATAAGCTCTTTTGTATGGGCAATAAATAAAGTTCTCTTACCAATAGATTTTGCATCCTCAACAGCAGTTACAGTTTTACCTGTTCCAGTGGCATGATAAAGTAAAGCAATGGTATCCCCAGCTGCTCTTAGATTTTTGAGACTTTCAAGAGCTTCTTCTTGATGCTCTCTAAGCTCTAATGTGCTTCCTTTCTGACTAGGCAAATATTCTGAAATATTTTGCTCCATCAGATCACCTAGAAAAGTAACCATCTCATCCTTAACTTTATCAGGATATTTCTTCATCTGCCCATCAGTCCACCTATAAAGCTTCCAGTTCTTATATATAATGCTGTTTTGCTTTAATAAATCATCATAATACTTCTCATGACTTATTTTCCCTGGCTCATGAACACCTTCCCCATCAATTTCTATTGCCACTTTTTCATTATCAGTAACTATGGCAAAATCAATATATCTACTTCTTCCATAGATATCCTCTATCCCATACTGTATTGCGAGATTATTAGTCTTTTCAGGTCCAAAGACCTCTGAGAAAAGTTCTATAAATTTATCTTCAGCTCCACTGGCTAGTTTTATTCCTTTGCTTTCTATACTCATCTCATCCACCATAAGATCCTTTGCATTTCTTAATAACTATATGTTTTTATTGCTAAATTCTCTGGATTGCAAAATTGTACCTAATCTCTATCATCTAATTGATTGTATAATATCTATAAGCTTTTATATAAGACTATGATTAAGAATATTGTTGAAAATAAATGGTTATACAGGAGACGCTCTATGAGCGAGCTATTAGAATTAAATGATTTTTTCAGATGAAATGGCGTTAATAAACTGTAATGTCCGAACGTAGTGAGTTTACAGTTTTAGCCATGGAATATGACAAAATCATATTAATTCTTTGCGTAAGCTCATTAAAGCGTTGGATGACTAACCATTTATTTTCAACACAGTACTTTAATAGCGTATTATATAAAAATTGCATCAGTAATAACCAATGCAATTTGTAACTATTCAGCTATAGTATATAATTTTATTTTTGATAAAATTTTAGATATGACAAATAGGGGTATCAAAATTCTTAATACCCCTTAAATAATCTTAGCTAAGCTAAGGTCGGATCAACTGGATTTTCTGTAAATGTAGATTTTATACACTTAAGTGCATTCATCCCTTGCTTTCGCACCGTGGATACATATCCACGAATACAAGCAAATGATTTAGCGCCACTACCACTTCTAAAGGTTCCAGAGATTTTTTGTTTAACCTTAGCCATTCGCAGATCTCGTTCTGCTAGATTATTGTCAAAAGGTATATCAAAGTCATACATGAAAGCAAGTATCTGTTCTCTATAAGTACTTAATCTATTTAATAAGTTAAGGCTAGTACTTTTCTTTGCTTTCTTTTTAGCGTAAGACTCACTATTAGCAATATAATCTTCTTTGAAGCCATCATTTAAGATTTGAGTATATCTTTCTTCGAAGGCTTCTATTTTATCTAAGGTTAAAGCATTAGCAATGTTCCAATTTAAATCTACTTCTTTCTTTATCTCAGTTAGTAGATTTTTCATTGGTTCAGCCCATGATTGTTTTTCTAGCTCAGAGATACCATTTAGTTCTCTGAGAATATGGGCGTTACACAGAGAGTGATCGCAATCTGTGTATTGAAGATATGTTTTCCAGCAGTCATGGACTGCTGTTCCGATGAAATTGGGTAAAATGCCTATAGAGTCAACAGCTTCTTTACCACGCTTTTCATGAGCTTCATAATATGTGTACTTATCATTTGAAGCAACATGTAGCCATTTGCGCTTTTTATCTATAGCCACTCCTGTTTCATCAAAATGTACAGCACCTTTAGAATTAATTAATGATGCTTTTATATTTTCTTCAATAGATTTCAAATTTTCATGGCAATAATCATTAAAATTAACCATTGATCCTTGACTTAAATTTATATCAAATAAATCTGAGATTAACTCTGCACCACGTTTATACGGAATCAATTGGTATTGAGTTAAATAAACAGATACAGCCTTTATCTTTTCTCCATATTGTACTGTATTTGTTATTCCCTCTGGGAATTTACCGGTGTTTTTTCTTCTACATCTTGGGCACTTTTTAATTTCTGCTCTATGTTCAACAACTTTAACTTTTATATCTGGGATATCAACTACTTGACGAATAATATTTCTTTCCGCTTTTACATCCTGTAAGGATGTTCCGCATATATCACACGTATCTACACTGTGTGTGATTATTTCGTCAGGATTATCACTAAGTTCAAGAGTCTTTCCTTCATGACCTTCTTGACCACCAGGATTTTTATCGGTCTTTACTCTTAAGCTTTTAGTTTTCTTTTTAAAACCATCAGATGATGGTGGCTTACTGCTGTTATTACTATTTTTATTAGTCTGGTTTTCTAGTGACTTAACACGATTTGAAAGAGATTTATTATCTTTTGATAGTGTCTCTATTTGAGAATTCAAACTTTTGATTTCGTTAGTAAGTTCTCTAATAACACTCATGACTTGAGTTAATCCTTGATTATATATTTCAATTATTTTTCCTTCGCTCATGGACATCACCGCCTTATCATTAGTTTTTTTCAAGACATGCTATATAATATCAAAAACTAAAGATAATAGAAATGGTTTTACGAAAATTAATTTTATAATATTTATCAAATTATTTGAATAGCTGAATAGTTACTGCAATTTAATTATATACCTTATTTTACTCCTTATCCATAATTTTCATTGTGTTAAAATACTAGTTTCATGAACAATGTGCTGCTAGAAGTACTACACAAATGTGCATATTTTCATCATAATTTCTTTGACAAATTGCTATCTAACCACCATCCTCTCCCCAACCCTAATAACATCCGCATCACTAATATTATTAACCTCAACCAATCTCTGAACTGTAGTCCCATATCTCTTAGCTATAGAGTACAAAGTGTCTCCCTTTACCACAGTGTAATAGTTAGTCTGATCACTTGATGTATTATTCACTGGTCCATTAATCTCAAAGGCTTTACTGATCCCTTTAAATATGGCCTCTGCCATCTTCTCTGGACTATAGTTATTCATGTCAATAGGGCTGTCACAAAAAGCGCATTCTATCAGTATTGCTGACATATTGGTGTTCTTTAGAACATAAAGTTCTCTCCGATCCTTAACTCCGCGATTAGTAAAGCCAAGGCTAGTTATCTCAGGCAATATTATCTTTGCAACTTCCTCTGCTCTCCCTCCAGTTAAACATAAAATCTCCGTTCCATGAGCCCCTTCAAAATAGTTATGGTGAATTGATACAAAAAAGTCGGCATGTCCATCATTAGCTGCTTGTACCCTTTTGCTTAGTGAATCAATAAGGCTATTTGCACTTTGTGGCAAACATTCTATAACCTTAAGTCCAGTAGCTCTTAGTTTGTAAGTGAGCTGCCTTCCTACCTCAAGGTTTAGTGAATCCTCCGTCCTTAAACCTACTGCTCCTCCGTCAAAGCTTACATTGTGACCAATGTCGATTGCTATTGTGTTTATTTTACTCATTTATTACCACCTCCAACTTGTATATATGCTTGAAGAATCACCAAAACAGTTTCTCCGAAGAAATTTTTAAAAAAATTATCAAAATTTAATTTTATGAGTACCAGCCCAGTAGCTTTTCTTCAAGTTCATCATAGTCATATTGTCTTTGAGGATAGTCTCCAAACTTTAAAAGCTTTCCAGCTTGATTTGGCACCTTTGGTTCCTTTAATTTTTCTTCATCACTTGGATAGCCTTCTTTCTCCCAGTTTCTTAATATGCCGCTAATGTAGCTTAGTGAACACTTTTTCGAAGCTAAGGACTTTTCTATAGCATGCTTTACGTTGATAGCTTTATGTTTATTAATCAAAAGCTTTAACTGGTTAAAGTCAAGACCTTCCATGCTACCAGTAACTGTCTTATAGTAGTTTGAGAGAGTTAATGCAGCTTCATCAAGGTATTCTGAAAAATTATTGTTATCGCTAGCAGATAGAGTTTCTCCTTCTTTATCAAAAGACTTTTTGTTAGATTTATTAATATTAACTTTTGTGCTATCTTCTATGTCTGTATTTATATCTTTATTTATATCTTTATTTATATCTCTCTTTATTTCTTCTTGTTTATCTATTTCTTTTTCTTTATCTTTATTCTTATTGTCCCCTTCTGGTGGTACGATTCGTTCAGAGGCAGTATTGTCCTCAAAAAAACTCTTATAAAGCTTTTGTATTGGTTCGCTTTTAATATTCTCAGCTATATACTGAATAAGACTTTTATCCTTTACCATACTTAGTTCTTTGGTTAGGCAATCCATTACAGGCTTGCCCCCTCTTCCCAAATTGTATTTTCCCCAGTTCTTTAGTGCTAACTCCCTGGTTTCAGTATTATATTTTATAATTTTGTGATGATTTATATATCTATCCATAAAAACATCTACGGTCTCAACACTATATCCAAGATCTAAGGCAATCTGCTTTCTACTTATGGTGTAAATTCCTGTACTTGTGGTGCTCGGATTAGTTAAAAGCACTTTTGTTTAATCATTAAGTAATATTTCCATTGACTTTTTAAAAAAGGTCTTATTCGATAGTCAGGAATATAATTCCAGTAAAAACATACGTAGGCTCAGAATTTTTCAATGTAAATTTTAAAAAAAACTATATTTTAGTTTCATATTTAGGAGCTATTAAAAATATCAGACCATTTAAATTTGCTTGCTTCGTAAATTTCAAAGAAATTTTTTTTTATAGCTCTCTTAATATTAATTAGTGAAATTTTTATTTCAACTAATTTCTCTATAATCTTAAATATAGCAAAAGTCATAATTCCAGTAATTATCTGAATCATTATTGCATTAAGTGAGCGACCTATAAAGGTTTTAAATTTTAGATTTTGCTTTATCCACTTGAAGAAAATTTCTATTTCCCAGCGTTTTTTATAAAGCCAGGCTATTTCTTCACTAAAGAGTTCATCAATGTTTGTTATGAATGTTAACTCTTTACCAGTTTTGTCTAAGATTTTTATAAGGCGATAAGTCTCTTTGGTCTGATAAGTGTATAGAGATCCTAACTTTACTACCTTGTCGCATAATATTTGAGTTCCTAAATCCAAAAGTCTGTTATCACTACGGCTTATCCTTAAGTCTTTGACTTCAGTTACTACTGCATTATCCTTTAATCTAGTTACAAAGTATTTTTCATCTCTTGTATATTGGTCAAATTTTTTATAATCACTATATGCTTTGTCAAATACATAGATACAGTGCTTCGTATCCATCAAGGAATCCATTGTAGTCTTGTCGTGTTCGACAGCATTTGTTACAACAAATGCATCCGGAAGCCCATTATTTAAATCAAACCTTGTATGAATTTTTACACCTGCTTTAGTAGATCTAAATAGTGCCCAGTGATAAAGATTTAAACTCATGCTTATGGTGGTTGAATCTATTAGCTTGACAGGTCCGAAACGTTTTAACGATTCGTTTACTGAGCCTATATTTACAGCTTTATTAATAAGTTCAGTTAAAATTGGTAAAAACACTTCAAAATTTCTTTTGTTATTGTGATGTGATAAGGTACCCAAACTAACACTTACGATGATTGTTTTCAATTTCTTAGACATACAAATACCAGAACTTAGATCCCTTAAATTATCTTTTTGGAGTATATGATAGTAAATCATTGATTTTAAATGTTCTTTTGTGAAAAACTTAGAAACTTTATTGTCAGTATTTAGTTTAAATACTGAATATTTCAGTGTATCCCAATTGATAAACTCTATAATTTTATCGAATAATTTGATATAATCAACCACGTAGCCAGTAACCTCCTTTGGGTTTATTGTTTTTTGGTGATTACATTAAATCAAAGGTTACTGGCTATTTCACGTCTAAATTTATGGTAATTAGACAACTTATAACCATATTAAAATTGTCAATGGAAAGTTTAATCAAAGATTAAACGGTAGTGAGTTAAAAGATATAAATAAAAATATCTATCCTCAGGCGTCATCTCCTCCATTATCACTGGATCTCTCCAAAAATCTGTGTAAACAACTCTAAACTTCATAACTATTCCTCTCTTTCTCATCTATTTTGTGACCATATAAATCCTCAAGTCCCTGAAAAGTTGGTTTTAGTCCCTTCTCTTTACAAAATTTTATATAGTTTTGCAGATGTTTTATATTCTTAACAAAAACCTCCTCATCTAGGTTTAAATAACTGAATTACCTTCTTATAAAATCTATATTTATATCTAAATTAACGATGATAGTTAACAAACTTACTATCTATATATTACTAAATATAACTTAGATATCTATTTGCCACAACATATAACTGCTTAAACCCTTGTTCCAAAAGCAACTATTTTACACTCCATCAAAATTCTATTGGAGCTTTGAAAATATTGTTATCAATACACACTTAATTATATACACTGCCTTTATCTGAAAATTGTTATCTATAGCTAATTCAATTTTAGCAAAATTAGACATAATATACCATAGTTAGGTGATGTAAGTTTTTTGCCCATAAAAAAATCACTGGCTTTTTTAACCAGTGATTGATTTTGCAATCTTAAGATTAGTTAATCTAATTTTTTATAAGTCATCAGTGCTCTTTCCCAATGTATTTACTATACTTGATATAAATCTTTCAAAATCTACAATGTTATTCTGAACAATATCATATATCATTTCATCACTTATATTAAAATACATATGTACTATTCTATTTCTAAATTTCGCCATATTAAAATACACTAATACATCATTATCATCTATTATTCCATTGTCAGCTAGTATTTGAAAATGTTCTTTATTATCCTTTGGCTTTCCCCATCTATTTCTTGCTATTAAATGACTGGATACGTCTAGCATAGCTTCTATGCTTACTTGTAATAGATATTTTGCACTCTACTTTTGTGAAATCATCTATAAATCCATCTTTATCAAATGATTTCAATTTTTTCAATTTATTTAAACATGTATTCATAAACACTAATTTTTGATCTATCTTATTCTTATCAAATTCCATTGACTTTTTTACTCCTAACCCCATAACTTTCATAAAAATCTTGCATAAATCTATCTAAATAATATTTCTCATCTCTATATCTATTAAAAATATCCTCCATAAAATCACAGACTTTATAATAATCTTTTTCATAAAGGCTTCTTCCTTCATCTATTACTTTAAATTGTAATGTTATAGGCGCAGAAAGTAGGTTAATAGTATCGATATTATCAAACTCCACGATTTCACTGATTCTAGAGGAAATGTCCATCTCATCCATGATTCCAATTTGCTTATCAAATAACAATGCTATATAAATATCACTGTCTTCAGTTTGTTTTTCTGTTCCATAAGATCCTATAAACCATGCAGCTATAATATTCTCGTTATTTTTAAAGTAATCTTTTAAATCATCTAGTTTTGCATCGATATTAATCATAAAATTCTACTCCTTTCTAAGGATAATAGCGTTTTTTATTCTAAAAATGTTTTACTTACATTAATTATACCCTATATCCAGACTTCTTAAAATATAGTTACCCAATTGTTGCTAAAAATTTTATTTTAAAATTAATCATCAAGATTAAATTTCTCGGTTTGCACATAGAAATTGATAGCAAAGAGAAAAAGCACCCATCCTCCCAAGATTAGTGCTTCACTCTCTTAAATCCGTATATTTGATTTAATCCAATAGTCCTAAAACAAAATAATGGCATTTCCTCTTAATCAAAATCAGCATACTGCTTAGGTGGTTTTCCCTTAGTTTCTATAACTTGTGGTCTAAGAAGTCTTGAATCGGCTTCTTCAATGCTATAAACCTCTACGAGAAAAGTCCATTCATCTCCATAATCAAAGAGATATACAAAAGTCTGTTTATCAGTTAAACTTAGTTCCTCTATCTTGACTTCATCAGCATGTGGCCCTTCATCTTCTTGAGGGCATGTAAATTTATCATGAGACCAAGGTCTTCCATCCATAAAAAAGGAGTACATATGGTCATTATCAAAATCAAAAGCATCCTGTATGCAATCGTGCAAATCATCCAATGTATGCTTTCCATCAAGTTGCATCTTTACCCATATATTTTTAGCAATGTAAACCTTGAAAGTATATATCCCTTGCTTAACTTCACTTCCTTTTCTAGGTAAACTTTTCTTTAGTTCTGCCTCCTCAAACATACCTTTAAAAGCCTCCGAAAACTCTTCCTTAAACTCTATTTCCCACTGTCCATTTTCCTTTTTATATGAAATATTCCATTGATCTAACGCTCTACTTGTATTTAAGATTTTTAGTATCTTTAACCCAATAGGTCTAATATTAATGTCAAATGGATACAGCATTGTTTCATACTCATACTCTTTTTTCATTTCTTTTTCTTCCATAACTAACAAACCAAAATAAGAAAAATATAATAACATGGTGCTATTAATTTCCATTAAATTAATTAGAAAAGTAGGTTGCTTTTTTTTCGGGGTAAGAATGCTTTTTAACAATATAACCACAGAGTCCACGCTCATACAATCATATCTTTGAAATTTAAGCTTCTCAAAATCACAATCCACCCATAAAATTTCTATTAAGGTTATGTACTTTTCAACAGAATTAAAACTTTTATATGCTTCAAATCTATCAGTAGGTTTTAAAACTTCTTTTCCACCTTTTATAAGCTCCCTTCTAAAAAGTTTACCACTAATAATTAGGTTATAAAGTAAATGAAGGAACGGGTATGCCAGCTGAGCTTTTTTAGCAGTTACATTCTCGCGTTTTACACTCATTAGTTCGTTTACTTCAAATAAAAATTTCGGTGAAATAAAATTATTTTTTTTACTTACTGTAACTTCGTTACTGATTAGGTATTCTGTAAACTTATCAAAATCATCAATAAAGTCTTTAATTTTATCATCAAGTATAAATATTTAAATCATATCCCTTCTTTTTCACACTTTTATCAATTTTGCTGAAGTCATCAAAAACATGATTTGTACTTCTTACTACTTTAACAATGCACTGATTGTTCCGCTCTATTTTGAAGCTTAAAATTCCTCCTTAAATGCTCTCTTTCTAGAATGGCATTTCATCATCGAATTCTCTTGTATCATTAAATTTATTTTCACCATATACCTCTAAATCTTTTATAAATACTCCGTAAGGTACACCGCCTTTAGTAAATCCTGCACTCCATACCATCTATTTTTTATACCTAGTTATTATTTATTATAGACAAAATAGCTTACTATTTAAACTGCAAAATGAGAGGTAGTGGATTTCTCCACTACCTCTAGGGCTATTATCTACCTTTGTACATATCTTCTAGATCTCACCATTAGGGTTTAATCGCTAAATAAATATGACGCAGTGAATCAACAATTTTACTTTAGGCTTTTAATTTAATTTTTTCTAAGCTTTTCAACCTCTTCTATTAGCAAGCCAGTTTTTAATGATATAGTTTCATCATCCAAAACGTCTAATAGATTTTTAGCGATTGATATAGCTTTATTTTTCTCACCTTGCTCCAGGCCTTTCTGTAGCCCTTGCTGTAGCCCTTGCTGTATACCTTCCTCTTTAGCTTTATTAAGGGCACTAACCTTATCTTTTAGTATTTTTGCTCTCATCTCATATATTTCTCTTTGCACTGAGTCGTTACTCATCTTTATGAGCTTATCTTTAGCATGCCTTATCTCTTCCACTGTGAGTTCTAATGTTCTTACCTTTTCACTCTCAGGATTTTTTAAGAATTCCGTCCATGCTACTAGCATATCCTTCTCATCGGTATTATCTTTTAGCTTTGGAATCTCTATAAAATGCATTTCGATTATATCTGTAAGTTCTTCGTTAGTTTCTATTTCCTTTAGCCTATAGCCAGTGTGAAAGCTTTCTGTTTTTAGATATTTGAAGTTTAAAATATTTATACATATGGTCCTGCATAGCTTAGAGTAGTCTTCTCCTTCAGTAAGTTGCTCTTCATACATCTTACTTAGATAATAGAGACTTCTTTTTACCATATTATATTCATTTTTAAGCTGTATTTCTATGTTAACTATTTCCTTATTGCTAGTAGTTGCTTTAATATCTAGTCTAGAATACTTATCTTCTATAAATTGCTTTTCTATGTCATTTCCCTTTATCTCAACTACTGTAATCTTATCCTTGGGCTTTAAGATCGCATTTAAGAAGGATATAAGTATCTCTGGATTTTTGTCTGAACCAAATATGTTTTTGAATACAAAATCTACCTTTGGGTCTAATAGTCCTTTAAGCATAAGATTGCACCTCCGTAAATCCTTTTACTTTAATTATATACCACGTATGACATTTAATAAACCTACTTTTCTTGAACCAAATAAATCTATAAGTTCTGTTTAATTGGCTATAGAATTTTTAGATCAACTTTCAATATAATAACCATATAAACAGCCATAACTTTAATAGTTTCATAAATAAAACTTATCTACCGAAATCTATAACAACATTTATTTAATACATAGCAATAGGGAGTCAAATATATACAGAAGGTAGGATGGCTGCGGAGATTTTGAACATTTTCTCCTCCTAGACTATTGGTGGATTATTTCATCATAGCTAGACCAGCTAATAATAGTCAAGTAAATTTATAAAAAAATATTTTTCGAAAAAAAGGGTATAGCAAACAAACCGTTTTAAAACACGAACGGTTACAAAAATTGGAATATAGTTAAGCGACCTTGTTTAAAGAATTATTTTCTAAAAACATTTGTTTATGTATTTTAGGATCTCTTTGCTCAAACGGAGTTTGATTTCGGAGAACAGCAAAAATATAATTTATAATCTTATGCATTATAGCTATTAAGGCGATTTTAGGCTTTTTACCTTTCATATTTATTTGATAATAGTCTAATAGAACTTTGTTTATAGGAATTCCATTACGATTGTTACGAATAGATGCTAATGCAACAGCATATAATGCTCTTCGACCGAAACGAGTTCCTCTTTTTGAAATTTTTTTATTATCGCCCTTAAAGTTACCTGACTCATTAACTGAACTATCAATACCAAAGAAAGCAACAAGGTGTTTTGGTTTAAGAAAGCCATCAATATCACCTATTTCAGCTATTAAGGTAATAGCTGTTAAGCGTCCTATACCTGGAATTGAATCAATTAAGTTAATATTATCTCTAATTGAATTAGGAAATGTTTCAGAATTTATAAACGTATTAATTTGCTCTAATATAGTATTTATTTCTGATTCAATAGTCTTTATTAAAGTTATAGTACTATCTATTTTGACGGCTAAACCGTCTAACGGTAAGCCAATGATTTTAGCTTCTTTAGCAGCATTAGTCAATTTAGAATATATATTTTCGGCCCATGCAATGCCTTTTTTTAGAGTTGGTAAGGAAAATTGTAATTATATCTTCCTTAGGTGCATCTAAAATTGATTGTGGCGTTGGATATTGACTTAAAAGCTCAAGTGAACTTTTAGAGTTAGAATTTGAAAATATAGTATTATATCCGGGAAAAATAACTCTTAAATCAGCAGATAATTTTTTCTTAAAAGTAGAGCAAGTATCTGTAAGTTTATAATATTCTCTTACAAGATTTTTCAGAAGGAAAACATCAAGATCAAGCTTTTGAGATAGCTTAATATTTTGAAATTTTCCTATTGTTGCAATAGATAAAGAGTCTTTTTTATCATTTTTCACTTTTCTTATGTCTCCATTTTGTTAGACTTAGTAACGAGTGGATTGATAACAAATGTGTTATCAAAATTATTATTAAGATAGTGGAAAAGAGATAAGTGGTACACACCAGTGGACTCCATGAAAATTGCCGTTTTCATGTTAAACTCTTCTTCCACTTTTTTTATTTCATTAACTAAGTGGTCGAAACCATTGAGGTCATGTTTTATCTTAAAGGGTTTCTTATGGATATCACCATTCGGAGCGAGTATCGCAACATATGAAAAATCAGCTGAAACATCAATTCCTACTACAGGACTATAAAAAAATTTAGACATTGTATATATCTCCTTTTAATTAAATTTTAGAGATAGAATAGAACTTCCACTCTATCAGATAGCTTATAACCTTGTTTGTGACACGGGTAATTCCAGAATGGAAACCCAACCAGCTAAACATAGAATTCTACCTGATGGAACGATACGCTAATTTACGGGTATAGGTTCTAAAAGACCTCCCAGGAGGGGTACATCTATCTTCTATTCAGGAGTATTATACTAAACTATATTAAATTTGGTTAGATTCCTTTTGGAATTTAAATAAAAAACTATTTAAGATATGAAATGCATAATCCCTATCGGGGCGTAGGCAAAGTAATAAATAAGAATATTAAAAATAATAAGAAGTGTAATGTTCGTTAGAAAGATAAATAGTTTTCTATCAAATGTTACAACTAGATTATACAAGGGGGGTGGTATTGGATATGCTAGGATTAATTATAAAAAGTGTTAATATTCTTTATATTATTAGATTAATTTTAAAGAATAATCTTTTTGTTTCTAAGCTTCTAATCAAGATTAAATTTCTTGGTTTACATATAGAGATTGATAGCAAAGAGAAAAAGCACTGATCCTCCCAAGATTAGTGCTTTCGCTCTCTTAAATCCGTATATTTGATTTAATCCAATAGTCCTAAAACAAAATAATGGCATTTCCTCTTAATCAAAATCAGCATACTGCTTAGGTGGTTTTCCCTTAGTTTCTATAACTTGTGGTATAAGAAGTCTTGAATCGGCTTCTTCAATGCTATAAACCTCTACGAGAAAAGTCCATTCATCTCCATAATCAAAGAGATATACAAAAGTCTGTTTATCAGTTAAACTTAGTTCCTCTATCTTGACTTCATCAGCATGTGGCCCTTCATCTTCTTGAGGGCATGTAAATTTATCATGAGACCAAGGTCTTCCATCCATAAAAAAGGAGTACATATGGTCATTATCAAAATCAAAAGCATCCTGTATGCAATCGTGCAAATCATCCAATGTATGCTTTCCATCAAGTTGCATCTTTACCCATATATTTTTAGCAATGTAAACCTTGAAGGTATATATCCCTTGCTTAACTTCACTTCCTTTTCTAGGTAAACTTTTCTTTAGTTCTGCCTCCTCAAACATACCTTTAAAAGCTTCTGAAAACTCTTCCTTAAACTCTATTTTCCACTGTCCATTTTCCTTTTTATATGAAATATTCCATTGATCTAATGCTCTGCTTTTATTTAAGATATTTAGTATATTTAGTCCAATGTCACTAATTTTGATTCCACTTGGATAAAGCATTCTTTCACTTTCATATCCTTTTTTCATTTCTTCTTCTACTTCCACCTCTAATAGTCCAAGGTAAGAAAAATATAGTAATATACTGCTACACATTTCCATTAAGTGAGTTGGAATCGTGCCTTGTTTTCCTTTATCACTGAATATATATTTTAACATCATTGCCACAGAATATGGATTTAAATGATCATAGCTTTGAAATCTAAGCTTCTCAAAATCACAATCCACCCATAAAATTTCTATTAAAGTTATGTACTTTTCAACAGAATTAAAACTTTTATATGCTTCAAATCTATCGGTGGGTTTTAAAACTTCTTTTCCACCTTTTATAAACTCTCTTCTAAAAAGTTTACCACTAATAATAAGATTATAAAGTAAATGAAGGAACGGATATGCAAGCTGAGTTTTTTTAGCAGTTACATTCTCCCGTTTTACACTCATTAGTTCGTTTACTTCAAATAAAAATTTTGGTGAAATAAAATTGTTTTTTTTACTTACTGTAACTTCGTTACTGATTAGGTATTCTGTAAACTTATCAAAATCATCAATAAAGTCTTTGATTTTATCATCAAGTATAAATATTTAAATCATATCCTTTCTTTTTCACATTTTTATCAATTTTGCTGAAGTCATCAAAAACATGATTTGTACTTCTTACTACTCTAAAAATGCACGGGTCGTTCCGCTCTATTTTGAAGCTTCAAATTCCTCCTTAAATGCTCTCTTTCTAGAATGGTATTTCATCATCAAATTCTCTTGTATCATTAAATTTATTTTCACCATATACCTCTAAATCTTTTATAAATGCTCCGTAAGGTACACCGCCTTCAGTAAATCCTACAATTACTCCATACCATATACATCTGCTAGATACTGTTCATATTGTTCTTATAAGCTTCGTAAATTTGCTTCATTCTATAAATGCCGAGTCTATTAAACCCTTTAATTTCTGGATAGTTTACTGCTATAAACTTAGCCAGTTCATAAATATATGAACTTTCCCACTTTTGATTCTCCATTTTGATTTGAAATCCACCTATTTTTTAGTAAGCGATGGAACAAATACCGTCATGTAAATAGACCTCTAATTTGATATGCTTTATTAAAGCAATCAGATTGGAGGTTTTAATATTATATCTAAGAATGAAAATTATACTCTCTGGGAGCAGAGAATAAATGAAAAAAATAAAAGCGGTCTAACAATCAAAGAGTGGTGCGAAAAGAATGGAATCAGTAGACATAAGTACAATTACTGGAATCACCTATTGATAAAGAGAAATGAAAAACCTGTTGAAGAGACGACCTTTACTGAAGTTACAACAATTCTTTCAAAACCTGATAATACAAATTCAAACCCAAGTAAATCTGATGATTTTCAGATACTTTATAAAAATATACAAGTTACTGTTCCTAGTAACTTTAATCAAGATTCTTTAGCAGGACTGATGAAGGTTCTGCAAGACTTATGATGAATCATATAGCCGATGGGGCGGAGCACATCTATCTTGCACTCGGTGCCACCGACTTCCGCAAGCAACAAAACGGACTTGCCGCATTGGTTTCATTAAAATTTAATCTTAATCCTTACTCTGGCACAAGTGTTTTCTTATTTTGCAATAAAAGACATAGCTGTCTTAGGGCACTTCGATGGGATAAAAACGGCTTTATATTGGTTACAAAGTTTCTTTGTGATGACATGAAATTTCAATGGCCTAAAACAGAAGGAGAAGTACGTGATATAACAAAACGACAAATGGAATGGCTTCTAGATGGTTTACAAATTGATCAAAAAAAAGCACATCGAGAAAGTATTGATACTGCAGGAATGATTTTCTAAAAATGGCTAAAAAGCTAGTAAAATAGCCGTTTTTCTGGTATAATATAAGTAGTTAATTAACCAGAAAGGAGCCTTGAATCATGCAGTTTTTAGATAGCAAAGAGTTACGAATTAAAGAACTTGAAAATGAAAATAGAAAGCTGCAGGAAAAGGTAACTATGCTAGAGCATGATGTTGAACTTCTCACTCAAGCAGTTTTACATGCATCAAAACAACGTTTTGGAGCATCAAGTGAAAAAACTCCTCAAATAGAAGGACAATATTCTTTTCTGGATGAAATAATTGATCCTATTATAGATGAGGCCAAAGTTATTAATATAAAAGAACATAAACGACCTGTGAGAAAAAAAGGCGACAGAGAAAAATTGATTAAATCATTACCACATGAAATAGTTGAATGCGTTATTAATGAAGAAGAAGCAGTGTGCAAAATATGCGGAAGTTATCTTAAAGTTATTGGTAAGAAAAAAGTAAGATCCGAAATGGAATATATTCCAGCAAAGCTTATAATCAAAGACTATGTTCAATACGTTTATAAATGTACTGAATGTGGAAAAAATGACGTTAATCCATATGATTCTATATATTGTGCACCTGTGCCAGCTCCAGTGCTTACGCATTCCGTAGCATCGCCTTCGATTACAGCGTGGATAATGTATCAAAAGTATATGATGTCAGTACCTTTATACCGCCAAGAAAAAGACTTTTAGAAGAATGGGTGCAGAGCTTAAAAGAGATATGATGGCAAACTGGATAATACGAAGCACTGAATATTGGCTAAAACCTCTATATGAAAAGATGCATGAACAATTATTAAAGTGCAGTATTATTATGAGTGATGAAACTACTTGGCAGGTAAACAAAGAGAAAGGTAAGAAGGCATCTAGCAATTCATATATATGGATACATAGAAGTGGCAACTGCGAAAGCTTACCGGTAATTTTATACCAATATACCAGAAGTCGTTCAGGTGAACATGCAAAAAATTTCTTGAGCAGTTTAAAGGGTATCATGTCTCCGATGCATATGCTGGATATGAAAAGGTTGAAGGAATTACTAGATGCTTATGCTTTAGTCACCTACGAAGATACTATCTGGAAGCTATTCCTTTAGATTCTAGAAAAAGAGATTCCGAGCTCTGGCGGAGCGGTCGGCAGGGCTTATTGTGATAAACTCTTTAAACTAGAAAGAAAGTGGAAACAGCTATCTCCAGATGAAAGAAAACAGAATAGACTTATCTATAGTGTCCCTATACTGGATGCCTTTTTTGCATGGGCAGAAAAAACATTTACAACACAAGATATGTTGAGAAAGGCTTTAAATTATACACTGAATCACAAAAAAATATTTTACTAACTTCTTGCTAGATGGAAGAATACCCCTATCTAATAATTTATCAGAAATCGCTGTAAAGCCTGTAGCAATTACAAGGAAAAACTCATTGTTTTCCGATTCGGTAGCCGGGGCGGAAGCATCCGCAATTGTATTTAGCATTATAAATACAGCTGCAGCTAATAATTTAGATCCATATAAATATCTGCATTATATTTTTTGCCAGTTACCAAATATTAATTTTGCATCGAATCCATGTTTACTTGAAGAGTATTTACCATGGGCGGAGAAAGTACAAGTTCAATGCAAAGCAACTACAACAGAAACTACTCCAAAGGAGGAAAAAACTAGTGAGTCAGCCTAATATAGATTTCATGATGACTATGACCAAGGATTTTCTAAACGAAAAAAATTGATGAAATAGCTTATACGCTTGATTTTCCATATGAACTTGAAAAAAGATACAAGAAAATGCACAAAGAAGATGATGATTATGCAGAATTGATTTATGAATGCCTTTATGAAGAAGGCATATGCTTGTTCGATGACCTATCAGATTCGGAATTTAAGAAACTTATTCGAAAACAATATAACTATATAAAGCAAATTGCAAAAGAAGGATTTTATTAAAATATAAGCTTCACAAGTTTTTGTGAAGCTTATATTTTTCAATACGGTATATGTTCCATCGCTTACTATTTTTTATACCTAATTATTATTTATTATAGACAAAATAGCTTACTATTTAAACTGCAAAATGAAAGGTAGTGGATTTCTCCACTACCTCTATAGCTATTCTCAGCTAATTTCATTTATCTACCTTTCCACATATCTTCTCGCTCTCACCATTAGGAGATTTAATCGCTAAATAAATATGACGCAGTGAATCAACAATTTTACTTTAGATTTTAAATTTAATTTTTTCTAAGCTTTTCAACCTCTTCTATTAGCAAGCCCGTTTTTAATGATATAGTTTCATCATCCAAAACATCTAATAGATTCTTAGCGATTGCTATGGCTTTATTTTTCTCACCTTGCTCTAGTCCTTGCTCCAGGCCTTTCTCTAGGCCTTTCTGTATTCCTTGCTGTATACCTTGTTCTAGCCCTTGCTGTATACCTTGTTCTAGCCCTTGCTGTATACCTTCCTCTTTAGCTTTATTAAGGGCACTAACCTTATCTTTTAGTATTTTTGCTCTCATCTCATATATTTCTCTTTGCACTGAGTCGTTACTCATCTTTATGAGCTTATCTTTTGCCTGCCTTATCTCTTCCACTGTGAGTTCTAAGCTTCTTACCTTTTCACTCTCAGGGTTTTTTAAGAATTCCGTCCATGCTACTAACATATCCTTCTCATCGGTATTATCTTTGAGCTTTGGAATCTCTATAAAATGCATCTCGATTATATCTGTAAGTTCTTCGTTAGTTTCTATTTCCTTTAGCCTATAGCCAGTGTGAAAGCTTTCTGTTTTTAGATATTTGAAATTTAAAATATTTATACATATGGTCCTGCATAGCTTAGAGTAGTCTTCTCCTTCAGTAAGTTGCTCTTCATACATCTTACTTAGATAATAGAGACTTCTTTTTACCATATTATATTCATTTTTAAGCTGTATTTCTATGTTAACTATTTCATTGTTGCTAGTAGTTGCTTTAATATCTAGTCTAGAATACTTATCTTCTATAAATTGCTTTTCTATGTCATTTCCCTTTATCTCAACTACTGTAATCTTATCCTTGGGCTTTAAGATCGCATTTAAGAAGGATATAAGTATCTCTGGATTTTTGTCCGAACCAAATATGTTTTTGAATACAAAATCTACCTTTGGGTCTAATAGTCCTTTAAACATAAGATTGCACCTCCGTAAATCCTTTTACTTTAATTATATACCACGTATGACATTTAATAAACCTACTTTTCTTGAACCAAATAAATCTATAAGTTCTGTTTAATTGGATATAGAATTTTCAGATCAACTTTCAATATAATAACCCTATAAACAGCCATAACTTTAATAGTTTCATAAATAAAACTTATCTACCGAAATCTATAACAACATTTATTTAATACATAGCAATAGGGAGTCAAATATATACAGAAGGTAGGATGGCTGCGGAGATTTTGAACATTTTCTCCCTTATGCATTCCTAATACTGCACGTAAAGATTATTAATCTTTACGCTCCCGGACTATTGGTGAATTATTTCATCATAGCTAGTGGGGTGGTATTGGATATACTAGAATTGATTATAAAAAGTGTTACTGCTCTTTATATTATTAGACTAGCCTTAAAGAATAATCTTTTTATCTCAAAGTTAATAATCAAGATTAATTTTCCCGGTTTGCATATAGAAATTGATAGCAAAGAGAAAAAGCACACATCCCGCAAAGATTAGTGCTTTCATCTCTTAAATAAACTGATTTAATCCAATAGCCCTAAAACAAAATAAATGTTCTAAGTATTGGCTTAGTGTTGATGCACTAAACTTTTCTTAATTATATTATATCAAAATTTCTTAGAAAATAAATAATACATAAAATAATCTTACTCATTTTTACAATTCAATTTATCAACTGCTATTTCCAATTCTGCTAAACTCATATTAAGCTCTTTTAATAAAAAATTAATCTTCTCATTATCTTTTTCAAATGTTATCCGATAAAAATCATTGTTTTCTTTCTGATCTTTCAAGTAGTCTAATACATTATTACAATGTATCTTGGTTCTAACTAAATCTATAAATTTAACATTATCAGTCGAATATCCTGCTAAAATCAACCTGATTTTTACTCTATTTAAATCATAATTTTCATAAAGTTTGCTAAATATTTCATACCCTGAAATATCAGTCAACTTTTTTATATGTTCACTATTAACTACTAAATACTTTTCTAAACTTTCAGTATTAAACAACTCTGCTAAATCTTTATTGATTTTATCCCTTATAAAATCTAAGTCACCAAGATTGCCAGCCTCATTAAATTTCCTTAAAGATTCATTAAAATACACCTTAAAATCCGTATAATCTACCAAATTATCTTCGTGTGCAAATCCTATCTTCTTTTTAATTTTCCTAAGCTTATCTTTATATACTTCTGCTTCAATAATTCCATACTTATACAATTTGGTATAATAGTCATATCCAATTAAATAAATAAAGCTATAGTTATCATTAATTTTACTTATATAAACTTTTTTGCTATTGATATTTATTATACTTTGATATCTATCATTTTCCTTATTTAAATTCTTTAATGCAACTTCTATATTATTGCAAATTTCCTCCAGTTCAGCTAAATCATTTTTTATCCCTTCAACATATGCTGACATTTCCAATTTACGCTTATTAACTAAATATATGCCTTCACTACAATTATTTTCAGATAAATATGTTTCTATTTCATCGTAAACACTTACTTTATATTCAGTTGTTGCCAAATCCAAATCTATTTTGTTTTCCACTATTTTAACCAACTTATCTTCAAATATCATAACCATACCCTCCAAAAAGCATCTATCGACCTTCACATGTAACTTATTTTTACAATAAGGATTTTCCCATTATTAGGCTTCTACCAACTCTTCCTGAAATAGTTTTCCCCTCCCCTCTCAATATAATAATCAAAGGGTTTAGTTAAATATTTATCAATCCTCTTCCTCAAAATCATTAATATAATTTTTAAAAACTCAGTGACTTTTTATATCCCTTATATACTCATCAATCAAAAGTTCCTGATATGCTCCATTTTTCTTTTCTTTAATTATGGTAGAAATAGCTTGAAGCTCTTTACTTTTTAGTTTATCTAGCTTTTTTAGTCTTGCCGGTGAAAGAGCTACATCAGACTGTATCTTCAGATAGTCTTCTGCTTCATATCGCCATAATATAGCTTTATGTGCATATCTTTGCTTTAGCTTATCAGCCATTGAAAGACCTTCTGGGTCGAAGTCCCCAGAATAATATATGGTTGCACCGCTATCTACTAGTTTATCAAGTAATATTAATGATGCTAGTTTGAATTGACCAAAGGTACATACTAGTGAAGGTCTAATTTCACTAGTATAATAAAGTACTTCACTAAAAACTGTGGGATTTTCAAATACATAAACCTTTCCTAGTGGACTCTTGATTTTGTCTAGTTTGCTTAGGTTCCAAAGAGAAACCTGGAGAGGTTCACAGTCTTCGTAAAAACCTCTCCAGCCCATATGCTCTTTATCCCCTTTATAAGCTGTAAGACCACTGCATAGAGTAAAGTTTGAAACTTCATCTCTTATGATTCCAGCCTTATATAATACTTCATTTAACTCTTCTGCATTTTCAGGATAGGACATCTTTAACTTGTAAATTATTGCGTAGATCAAAAGGGTTCCAATGTCTGTATTAATATCAAATCCATGGGGGTCTCTATTGATAGCAGAAGAGAATACTGCAAGTCTAACTAATTTGTTTTCTTCAAATGACAAATTGTTAAAACCGTGGCATACCAATAATAAATTTGCTCTTAGCCTTTCCTTATTCTCATCATACCTCTGACTTATGATCCTATAAGGATTTTCTTTTGTCTGTACTATATATTCAAGCCACCCCTCTCCTCTTGTACCTCTAAGACTATTAATAATATCTTTTAAGAAAGCAGTTTTTTCTTTCTCATAAATTGTCTTTTCTTCTTTTTTATAGAGTATCTTCTCTCCGAAGTAGCCTTCAAAAACCATCTGAAAGTTTACTCCTTCAAACCTTGTGTTATCTAAGGCCTTAATAAAATTTTCTACCTTAAAAGAACAGTTCTTTTTATTGTAGTCTTTTCTAAAGAGTCCTGTTAAAACTTCCTTTTCCTCTTCCTTTAGATTGGTTAATACTACTGTTCCTCCGAGGCTTCCTAAGGATTCATACTTTTCTCTTATTCTTTGAAATATTCTTTTATAGCCTGCATTGCTTTTGAAATAACTAATACACTGTTGTGTTAAGGTTTCTTCTCCCTGCATATAGTCTACACCACCAGTTCTTTTACTTTTCCGTTCCAATTATATCTTATAACCGTAACAAAATCTGCGTTGTCTGGTCTTATAAGCTCGCATATAGCTAAGGAAGGTACCGTTTCATAGTCTCCCCATAGTATTTGAGAGTTTAAAACATAGTCTAGACCAAGTTCGTCAAGAAGCCTGAACATATCAGAAATATTTTTTTCATCTACGCCTGCAAAGGCTTCATCTAAGCCGATAATTCTTGGGCAATCTTTCCTTGCGCCTTTATATCTTGCATATACTGCGGAAAACAGTGGTACATACATAGCCATAGCTTTTTCTCCGCCGGAAAATTGGTAAAAGGCATTGTTAGTAAGCTCTTTTCTATTTTGACCGGTTTTTACGAAGAACAGCTTAAATTCAAACCATCTTCTATAATCTAAGATTTCCTTCATAATGACGTGGAAGGTTTGATTTTGCCCTTTATCCTCAAGTTCTCTTCTTGCCACTGCTATTTTTGATCTAAAGTGCTCTGAAAGTTTATTTAAATCCTCTTCCTTCATAAGATTTCCATCTTGTTTTAGAAGTTCTACCAGTTCTTTAGTATCAAGCTGTTCTTCTGTCTCAGCTTTTTTACTAGTCCATTTTAAGCTAAAGGATAGTCCGCTGGAGGTATTCATGGATTCCATAAGTTCATTCATCTTGTCAACCCACTGTTCACTGTGGAAGATTTTAGCTCTTATCTTTTTACTTATATTTTTAACTAAGATATCTTCGAAGAGCTGTCTATCACTTTCTCGTAAAAGCTTTTCGTTTTCTTCTATACCTTCGTTGATAAACTCAAGAAGCTTATAGAAGTTAACATCCTTTCCTCTTACTTTTCCAACGAGGTTTAGTCTTTTTCTTTGAGCTGCTGCTTTATTTATAACTTCATCCTCATACTCTAGGAAATCAAAAAGATTTTCTACTCGTACATTATATTCCCTAAGGTACTGATTGTTTTCGTGAAATCTTTGGTGAAGTGTACTTATATAATCTTCTCTTTCTTTAGCATTCTTCTCTTCTGAAAGACTTTCTCTTACTATTTTCTTTGCCAACTTAAAATAGTCTTCATTCTCTTCTACTACGATATAATAACCAAGGCTACATTCTTCCTTAAATACCTGCTCATAATAGTTTGAAAGTTTCTTATAGTAGGCAAGCCTTTCCTCTAGCTGCTCTAATCTTTCAACACTTCTTTCAAACTTGTTCTTCTCATCGGTTTTTTTTACTACCGCTTCTTCCCTTTGTTTTGGCAATTCTTTCAAAACTTTTAGGCAGGCTTCTAGTTCAAGCTTTATAGTCTCATAATCAGAAAGCTGAAGCTGCTGTTTTAGGTTATTTAAATTAATTTTTGCTTCATCACTCCTTCTTTCTAATAGATTTATGTCATAAAGAAGGTTATCTATATCCTCTAACAAGGTCTCTCTTTGATCTTCTAAAAGCTTTATTTTCTCAGACATTTGAAGTATTTCTCTATGAAGCTTCTCTAGTTCGTAAAGCTCATCCTTATAATCCCTTGAGGCTTCTAAAGCATTTTTATACTCCTCTAGATTAGGCTTAATCGGGATACTGTGCGTAAGTTCATACACCTTTTCCTTAAGCTCCTTAAGTTCTCCATATACTTTTCTTTCTTCTTCAGTGATTTTTAATACTTGGCTTACACTCATATCATACTCAAATTGTGCTTTTTTAACTTCTTCTACAGCAACTATAAGATCCTTTTGCTGTGGCAGGCTGTTATATTCAAGCTTTAGTTTTTCTAACCTGTTATTTATTTCTGCAAGCTTTTTATCTATTAAACTTAACTCCTCTTCTAAAAGTATTAATTCCTGAGATAATTTTTCTATCTGCTCTTCTCTATATTTTTTTCTTGCTGCAACCCCTATATATTTGGGAATATAGCTTTTACTTACCCTTCCTTTTAGTAGCCCTATGCTGTAATCACCGTTTTCATTTATATAAGTAGAATCCTTGCTTTCGTCAATAAGTATGGTTTTAAGTACATCTTCAACCTCTTCTCTTTTAAGTCCACTTACAGTTATTGCTTCTGATTTTAACAACTCTGAAAGCTCATGAACTAAGAATTTGGGTTCTGAAAACAAGTATTTATCTGCCCCTTCTCTATCTTTTGCCATAACCTTAGCTCTAAAGCCTTCTGGCACTATTAGGGCATCCAAGATTCCCATATCTAGTAAGGCTTCTTCGATTTTCCCCTTAGTTTCTTCTGAGATATCCTGTAAAAAATCTATTGCCTTATAAAAAGGTATATATGGAATACCTTCCTCAGTGAGTTTTTCTCTATTTTCAGTAACCTTATCTTCTCTAGGAGGTTCAGGATCCTTCTTGTCTCTCCACTGCTTTATCTCTTCTTTTTTAACAGTAGCTTTCTTTTGAAGCTCTGCCCTTTTACCTTTTTCTTCATAAAGTTCTTTATTTAAATTTTCTTGAAACCCGTTATATTCTTCTCTTATATGCGCAAGCACTCCATCAAAGCTTTTTGAAGCCTCAAAACCATTGACTTCTCTAGAAATATCAATCATGGCTTTGTCGCTGAGTTTAAGTTCTAGGTTATCCTTTCTCCAGCCATAAAGCTTTTCTATATATTCTTCCTTTGTTTCTGATAAAAGCAGTAGGGTTTCATCTAAAACTCTATTCTTTTCTTCTTTTTCTTTTTTACTTTTTTCAAGACTGTGAAGCACCTTGTCATACTCTAGGTTCTTTTTACTTTCCTCTTCTATGACCTTTAAAGCTTTATCAATACTGTTGGTATACTTGTTTAATCTATCTTTTATGTAAGAAAAACTATATTCCTTATCTATTTCTTTACCTATTTCATCCTTTAAAAATTGCTGTTCATCGAAGGAAAACTCATAAGCTATGTCATCCATTATGTTAATCTTATCTTGAAATCTTGAAGCAGCACCTTCTTTTTTTCCTTCTAGACTTCTTATATTATCGTAAGTTTCCTTCTCGCTAGTCTTTTTTCTTTGTAGGTGACTGTCTTTTTCACTTCTTTCCTTGTTATAGCTCTTTATGTCATCTTCAAGAATTTCTATCTTTTCTCTTATTTTAACGCTGTCATGTTTATCTAACTCTCTTCTTTTTTCTTCAGTAGTCTTAAGCCTTATATCTATATTATCTATTTCCTCTTCTGCCTCAATTCTGGCAAGCTCTGCTCTGCTTTTTTCCTTTTCAAAAGTGTCTTCTTCCTTTTCAAGCTTCTCTGCTTCACTTTTATTATCAATATAGAGCTTTGCCTTGTTATTTATGATGAAGGTATTGTACTTGTCAAAGGCCGTTCTTATCTTGTCTGCTGCCTTTTTACCTTCCTTAAGCTCCTCTAATCTGCTTTTAATACCATCCATGTTCTCAATAGCCTCTGACATAGGTCTTAGGTCATCTTCTGAAAGCTGCTGAAGAGAGTTTTCCATTATCTCATATACTACCGTAGGTTTAAAGTCCTTAGAGAGCTTTGGAGTTCTAAGCTGCACCAAAAGTTTTATCATCTCATCATACTCCTCAACATCTGAGAAACCAAAGACAAGGTCATTTACCAGCTTCATATAATCCTTCTGCCCTTCTTTTATCTGCCCTCCAGCACCAAGCCTGTTCTCAAGCTCCTTCATGGTTAAAGGAAGCTTTTCCCCTGCATTTTTATATAAGAAAAAATCTTTTCCTATTCTTCTTCCGTCAGTTATAGCAAAGCCCCATGACTTTATAGACTTTCCTCTAACCGCTTTAAAACCCATGCCTATTGTAAGATAATTTTCCGTTTCCCTTTTTTTAAACTCCATATATAAGTAACCTAATGATTCATCCTTGCCGCTATCTTCATCTCCTAAAAGATAGTTTTCTATCTTTCTTGCCTTTGATCCAAAGGGGTCTAATCTTTCAGGACTTTTGTTACCATCAAGCAAAAGTGGAATAAAACTTTGCATGGTAACTGATTTTCCTGAACCATTTGACCCTCTTAAAAGCAATCTTCCATCTGAAAAGTTAAATTCTTCTTCGTCATAATACCAAAAGTTAACTAATCCTGTTCTATTTATAATCCACCTATTTTCTTGCATTAATTATCCTCCTTTTCTACTGCTGCTTCTTCAAATTCCCTTGGATAACTTCCAGCTACCTTTCCTATCAAAGGAAGTAACTCTATCTCTTTTCCCATTCTTAAAACTCTAAGCATATTAAAATCCGTCATAAAGCTGAGAATTTCTCCACTTAAAGCAGCTATGCTCATCTCTCGATATTCCTTACTCCAGCCATAGCTATAATACCTTTTAAGTTTCTCCACCATATCATCAAAATGACTTCTTGAAATAATTGCAGTATCGTTTGCCTTTAACTGTATAGTTTTTTCTTTAATTTCTTCTAAAATCATTCTGTTAAAAAACAGTACCACATCACTGATAGCTCTCCCCCCTGGAAAGCAATCTTTTAGATTTTTTTCATTATTTAGAACCACCAAGGCTCCGTTTCTATGTACGTGAAAGTCATATTCTAAAAAGTTTTCAAGATCGCTTGCTATAAGTCCTCTCTGCTTTTTTATGTAATCATAGTCTACATCTTCTGTTCCTTCATTATATACTATAGGACACATGACAATCTTTCTATATACTCTATGCCTTCTGGCAATACCTCTATCTATTTCGATATCTCCCCATTCTTCATTTTCAATGTCTTTATAACTGTTGTAGTTTAAAATACTAGAGGTAAAGTTTCTAACAAAATACCTAGAAAGTCCTGTGCTTTCATATAAGACCTCGGTTTCAAGAGAGCTTGCAAAGTTTTGTTCGTCACCATCATCAACCTTTATCATACCTATATTTACAGCAAATCTTAAAACTTTTATAAGATATCTCCTATGTCTATAAAGTGTCCAGTCAACTTTTTCCTCTCCAATAAAATTCCCTTGTATGTATTCAGTAATTCCTGATAAAACAAACTGTTCCTCTCTCCCCTTATCCTCTAAGAACATTAATAAAAGACATAAAAAAGCATACTCCATGGTGTTATCAAAATCTTTTATCCCCATCCAGCCTTCTGCTCTTCCTGGAAGCTTCTCAAGCTTTATTAAATATGGGTTCACAATTAAGGAATATCCTAATTTGTCTGAAATAAAGCTCTTGTAGCTTGGTACACTATCTTTAATTTTATAATAAAGCTCCTTATCTTTATTTTTGTCTATCCAGTAGTTTTCTAATAGAATTTCTAGTTCTTTCATCAAATTTCCCTCTCAAATCTTATAACATAGGCCGGCATCTCAAAGGCACCATCTTCACTAAGAAGAGTACATCTATCTTCTTTATTCTTTGGACTCTCCACCTTAAACACTCTTCCATCCTCAGTCTTGCCCCTTCTGTCAGAGGCATTAATCCCTTTACTAAGCCATCTTAGGAGAGTAAGTCTTACATGAGGCTCAATCCTTGGAAGTTTTGAAAAGTCTATGGCATCATCCATTATATAGCTATCCATAACCTTCTTTTCCTCTTCCCTCTGCTTAATTATCCTGCTTAGCATTTCGCTTTTCCTTTTTTCATTGCTGTTTATAGGACTTCTTGAAGCCTTTTCTCTATAAGCTCTAATTCTAGGCTTTACACTTAGCATACAAGGCTCTTCTTCAAATATTCCACTGTTTATACTCTCTGTGTTTCTCTCCACTTCTCCTTTAATATGCTTCATGTTAAAAATTCCAAAGGCTACGCTGGAAAGCTTATGTGCTTCATTTATATCCTCACATTTTAAGAACATTTCACAGAGCTTTTTATATTCCTCTTTTCTGTTAGCCGCGCTATTTCTGCTTTCAGCAATTTGAGCTGCATACCTAGTTATCTTTCTTATGATTTCATTAGTTATATTTAACAGCTTTGAAACCTCGCTTTCAGCTCCTTCTGAACCTAAAAACCAACTTTTTAAGCTCTCCCATCTACCATAAATATTTTCTCTTATTAAAACCTCTGAAACTTCTAAATCAATCCTTGGTATGGATTTTTCATATTCAAAGGCTTTTTCTAAAACCTTACCAATATCAGCTTCAGCTAGATTCTTTAAGATATATTCTATCGCATTAGAATTATATTGAAGACTCTTAATAAAATCTCTTAAGTAATCTATGAACTTATCCTTAAAAATCAAGAATTCTCTAGTCTTCATAAGCTCTTCAGCCTTTAAACTATACAAATCTCTTATGTAATCCTGATAGTTTTGGTTAAGTCTCTTAAAATCACTGTTTAAGGAGCTCCACCAGCTTCCAACCTCTCGCTCCTCCTCTTCTACCATTTGTGGAAGTTTTTTAAGCTCTTCCTTTATTCTTTCAAGTAGAGATGGCTCTAAGGAAGCACTCTCGACAAATATGTTTTCAAGCCTTATGGTAAGTCTTTCAATCTCAACACTATACTCAGAAAGCTGATACCTAAATTGTTTGTTTTTAAACTCCTCCACTGTAGAAACCTTTGAAGTATCTTGGATAGCTAAAAGGTTCTTCCAGCCAATAAGTACATCTAAGTCCTGCTTACAGTTATCTATGGTATATTCCCTAAACTCTTCATGCTTTTTTAATTCTTCAAATACTTCGTCTTTATACATCCAATACTTCATCTTCTCATACTGAAGATAAAAAAATCTCAAAATTGATCTATATCTCCATGCATTTTCAGCTGTAACATATCTCATTTCATCTATTTGCTTCGTGAGCTTATTGGTTATTTTCATTACTTCACCTCTTAATTCGTTTTGTACTGCTAATTTACTTATGATCATAAAATTTAATATATAGATATTCCATTTCTATAATTTAACAGTATACTAATGATATATTAGGCTACCATGGCAAATCAATCTGATTAATATATTTCGCTTCAACGAGATTTTTTTGAATCTAATTTTCTAAATATATATGTGATCCTACAGGAAGCATTTTTCACTATAGCTCCATAAAATTTTTTATATAATCATTGAAACAACTAAGTTTAATCGGCATAAAAATTTTCTACATTACTATAGAAAAAGTTGCACTAGGATTAATCCAATGCAACTTCATTATATTGTATATATTCTCATTATTCTACAATAATAATTATCTGTCTCAATTTTTATAGGACTGCGAATTTATGATATCCTATAAAAAACTTTAACTATCAATATTATTTAACATGAATAATTAAGATATCGTTCTATTTATTGCTTCCTAATCTTCTTAACTTCTTCTAAAGACAAACCAGTTTTTAATGATATAGTTTCATCATCCAAAACGTCTAATATATTTTTAGCTATTGCTATGGCTTTATTTTTCTCACCTTGCTCTATACCTTGCTGCATACCTTCCTCTTTAGCTTTATTAAGAGCACTAACCTTATCCTTTAATATTTTTGCTCTCATCTCATAAATCTCTCTTTGCACTGAGTCATTGCTCATTTTTATTAATTTATCCTTCGCATGCCTTATCTCTTCTACAGTAAGCTCTAAGCTTCTTACCTTTTCACTTTCAGGATTTTTCAAAAATTCTGTCCATGCTACAAGCATATCCTTTTCATCTGTATCATTGTCTAACTTAGGAATTTCAATAAAGTGCATCTCCATAATGTCTGTAAGTTCTTCGTTAGTCTCTATTTCCTTTAGCCTATAGCCAGTGTGAAATCTTTCAGTTTTTAAATACTTGAAATTTAATATGTTTATACATATAGTCCTACATAACTTAGAGTAGTCTTCTCCTTCTCCTAGTTGCTCTTCATACATCTTACTTAGATAATAAAGACTTCTCTTTACCATATTGTATTCATTCTTTAACTGTATTTCTATGTTAACTATTTCATTGTTGCTAGTTGTGGCTTTAACATCGAGCCTTGAGTACTTATCTTCAACAAATTGCTTTTCTATATCATTTCCTTTTATCTCAACCGCTGTAATCTTATCCTTCGGCTTTAAAATCGCGTTTAAAAAAGATATGAGTATCTCTGGATTTTTTTCTGAACCAAATATGTTCTTAAATACAAAGTCTACCTTTGGGTCTAAAAGTCCTTTAAGCATAAGATTTCACCTCCATAGATTCCTTTTTTGTGTTAGAAATGGCTTACTTACATTAATTATACCCTATATCCAGATTTCTTAAAATATAGTTACCCAACTGTTGCTAAAAATTTATTTTAAAATTAATTCATCAATGTAGTTAAAAATCCATCTAAACTAAATACCTCATTAGTTTCAAATAGCTCTGCTAACTTTTCTATATTTTCTTCTAAATGTTCCACATCTTTTGAATACATGTGGATTATATCTACAGAATCTTTATCAGTAAATTCTCCACTTTCTATCCATCTAAACACAAACAGTTCTTTAATCATTAAATAACTAACCACTGCTGTTTTAACTTTTGCAACTACATCATAATCGAAAACAGCTTTCATAAAATATCTAAATATAAAGTAAACCAAAAGATGTTCAAATTTATAAAGCTTGTCTTTATAGAAGTCATCAAATTGTCTATGCTTATCCAAATAAAGCTCAGAATCACTATTGCTTTTCCAGAAATAACTTGATACCTTATGTAGCTCTAGTGGGTCCTTAGAGTTTATATGCTTTAACTCTTTAAACACTTGGAAGAATTCCTTTATGTTGTTATATTTAATATTTCCTTTAGCTTCATACTGCACTAGACTGTTGATGATTTCATCTTTATTGTCCTTGTTTAAGTATTTTTCGTTAACAGCTTTTATTGCAGTTATATCATTTTCATCTATTAAGGCTTGAATTTCACTAGCAAATTTTAAGATTAAAGAAGCTCTATATTCTATAGTAATATCACGATTTTGTAGTATAGCAAAAACTATCTTTCTGCTTTGCAAAAGATTAATAAAAAGCATAGCATTGATATCATTGTACGATGTGATTTCCTCTTGGATTTCACTTAATTCAAACACTGCCTTTTTACTGTCTCTTAATATTATTCTAGCTGCTTCTGGGCAGGACAGTGATAACCCTATTTCACGTAAACCTCCAAACTCTTCAGTATATCTAGGATACTGCTTGCAAGTATGACATAGACTATCCCCGCCAAGTTCGGAATATATATCGCACATTTTATTTTCATTTAGAAAAGCACAGTTATCACCTTTTAGCACAAAGATATTTTCTCCATCGCAATTAATTATGTTATTCCTTAGTGTTTTCCCAAATTCTCCAGTTACCTTTTTATATCTATTATAGCTTTCATCATCAATTACTATTTCCCACCCAGCGCAGCATGTATCTTCACAATCTGCAGCTATGCATTTGAACTCTTTAAAATAACTTGGTACTCGAATCTTCATTTTTCCCCTCATCCTATATATATTTAAAAAATCAGCCATATTTTTATATAACTGATTTTTATAGTGTGCTTTAAATTACTGCCAACCCTTAAGGCTGCTCTTTTCACTATCCTTTGCTCTCATTATTTAAGGCATATATAGTTTCCTTTATCAGCTGCTGTCTGCTTATACAAACAAACTCTCCAAATCCTCTTGGGTCATTTGAGTTATGATGTTATCTTCATTCATATCCTCATCCATTACGTTTTTAATCATTTCTTTCTTCTTTTCCTGCAGATTATATATTTTTTCTTCAATTGTGCCCTTTGTAAGAAGCTTTATAACTTCTACAGTTTTTTGCTGGCCGATTCTATGGGCTCTATCTGTAGCTTGTTCTTCTACTGCTGGATTCCACCATGGATCAAAGTGTATTACTATATCTGCTCCTGTTAAATTAAGCCCTGCTCCTCCAGCTTTTAAAGAGATTAAAAATACTTCTGCATCTCCTTCATTGAATTCCGTAACCATATCCATTCTAACCTTACTTTTAGTGTTTCCGTCTAAATACATATATTTCATGTTATTTTTATCAAGTCTAGTTCTGATATTTTTAAGTACAGAAGTAAATTGTGAAAATAAAAGTATCCTGTGCCCTTGGCCTATGCTGTCTTCTAAAATTCCTTGTAAAGCTTCCATCTTTCCATTGTCCCCTTCATATTCTTCTATGAATACAGAAGGGTCACAGCATATTTGCCTAAGTCTTGTTAAGATAGAA
Source organism: Clostridium manihotivorum (assembly GCF_004015185.1). Taxonomy (GTDB): domain Bacteria; phylum Bacillota; class Clostridia; order Clostridiales; family Clostridiaceae; genus Clostridium_AR; species Clostridium_AR manihotivorum. Next base: position 4,235,392 of record NZ_CP025746.1, read on the forward strand.
AGGATCTTTATCTTACTCTTATTAAAACCATTTTCTCTTATTTCTTCATCAATCTCATTTTTAGCTTCATCAAGATATGCAGCATAAAGCTTTTTCTGAGCTTCTGTCATTTCTACCACCAGCTTATGCTCTATCTTAGGCGGTAATTCTTTAACAACATCCTTTTTCAATCTTCTTAAAATAAATGGATTTATGTGCTTATTTAATTCCTTTAATGCAGTTACATCGCCATTTTTTACTATAGGGGTTTCATATCGCTTTGTGAATTTATCATGGGTAAGTAAATATCCTGGCATAATAAAATCAAAAATCGACCAAAGCTCCGTTAAAGAGTTTTCTATTGGTGTTCCCGTAAGCGCAAAATAACCCTTTGCCTTAAGCTCTTTTACAGCAGTGGCGTTCACAGAAAATGGATTTTTTATTTGTTGCGCTTCATCTAGAATACAGTAATTAAAAGTAATCTCTTTGTACTCTTCTATATCTCTTCGTATCAGTGGATAGGAAGTAATCACAACATCGCAATTATTTATGTCGCTTATCATCTCTTCACGCTGCTTCTTAGAACCAGCTACTACTAACACCTTCAATTCAGGAGCAAACTTCTCTATCTCACTTTGCCAATTGTATACTAGGGAAGTTGGTGCTATGACCATAGATTGCTTATTTCCTTTTTCAGATAGCAAAAAAGCTATGGTTTGAAGGGTTTTTCCAAGTCCCATTTCGTCTGCAAGTATACCTCCAAATCCATATTCCGCTAAGGTCTTAAACCATTTAAAGCCTGTTTTCTGATAGTTACGCATAATGCTGTCTAGTGACTCAGGCAGGTTATATTCCATATCTCTTACATCTCGTATATTATTGCTATAATAGTGCGTTTTTACTTGAATAATTTTACAGTTAAATAACCAAAAGATTAACTAAGCTATTTTTAATGTTTTAAAAATTTCTTCTAGTGACTTTCCGGTAGCGGCAGCTTCGTAGATATATGTTATTTTAGATTTTATTAGAGCTTTCTTGGCTGATTTATATCCAGTATTAAAGTGATATGATTCATTAGAGTATAATTTGCAGTAAGTATAATTTATAGTCATTATTGCAAGATATCTATTGATACTCTTTTCACTTCTTACTTGATATCCGTCTAGTCCTAAGTAAGTTTTACAATCTCTAAAAAATGGCTCAATCGCCCATCGGTCAGTATATTGAGTTAAAATATCTAAGGGAACTAAAGAGTTATCCAATGCTATAAATGTTTTTAGTGAACCGTCTTTATGGAAGGAATCTTTAGGATAGCTTAAAATAATGGTAACATTTTTTCTATCCTTCAAATCTCCAATATAGCTATAAATATAGTATTCTTGATCTTTAACTGTGACAAGGTCAAAGTCATCTATATCGAGTGTTGTTGCAAATTTATGAAGTTTTACTCCGAGCCTTTCATGTCCTTTAGGATAAATTACTCTATTAGTTTTTATAGCTCCTATGTAGCTGTAACCAGCTTTTTCGGAACTATTAAAAATAGCTTTACAACTATACCAACTATCACACAACACATAGCCTTTATTTTCAGGTTTAGGTAGTGATTCAACTAACTTTTGAGTTAGTTCTATTTTACTCATAAAATCCTTATCGTAAATGTCTATTGAATAAGGAAGTACCAAACCATCACAAGAAAGCAATGAAACTAAAATTTGATGACCGTACACTGTTTTACCTTTGAGATGAGAATTATGAAAAGAACATTTTTCAATAATATTTTTAGCCTTTGACGAGGGCTTAGTTTTTTCAGAAATAGTATCATCTATGATAAAGTATATTGGTTTGTTAGTTTCTTTAGATTTGCTCCAAATTAATTCTACAACTAATTTTTTTAAGGCTTTAATTAAAAAATCTTCATTCCATGAACTGCTTGCTAGAAATCTAGTAATACTGGTTCGATGCCTTTGCGAAGCAAGCTCCGCTATATCGGACATTTTCCCTTTATAGCCTTTTGATAGCATAGCATTTACAATGCTCTCTAGATGCTTTAGTTGTGGTTTTGTTAGGTATAAATCAAAATTTAGTTGTTTAAAGAATTTGTGTATTGATAACTCATCTGATATAATTGTGTTCTGAAACATTTATGCAAATCTCCTTGCTGTAGTTGTTGTGTGGGAACTCAATTATAACAAAGATTTAGCATAAATGTTTTTTTATTTTATTTAGTTGTAAAATTATTCAAGTGTTTTTGCACTATTATAGATTATTGGTAAGTTCTCTAAAGTTTTTGCTTCTCTTTACATAATCCATTTCCTTATCTTTGATTTTTTCATCAAGATACAAGGCGTTATATTTTGAAAGCAGTATCTTTTCCTTGCTTAAATCCTTATCTTTTATATCCAAAAAGCTAATCATCTCACCAAGCGCTTCAATTGATTTATCCTCAAGGGCTACAAAGCCACCCTCTTTAAGCTTGTAATACTTTTTCTTTTCTCTCAAGGCACTGAATATGTTTTTAAGCTCTTCTCTACTAACCCCTTCAAGCTCAAAGGAAAATTCCAACATATTATCCTCATTAAGCTTAATTCCACCTTTTAAGCTTGATTTGCCATAAACCTTGGTATTCTTAAAGATTTCTGAATAATACACTTCACCTAGCTCTTGAAGCTTATATATTCCATCTGTAATAAAGCTTACTATATTATTTTCATTTTTCATCACATAATTACTTTGCTCTTCCTCAAAGCCAAAGCTTTTCAATATACCTTCACAATTTTCTTCTTTTTTAATATCACGAATCAATATCTTATCAGTGTTTTTAGAGCCACTTTTGTCTAGTGGATTAATATCTATTTCATCATAGTTAAACTTTAAGGTCGCCGTAACTATATCATCTTTTTTATCCAGATAAATTTTACTAACAAGAGGTGCTTCATAAAAGTTCTCTTTAATATTTTTGTCAAAGGCAACTTCCTTAGCCACAGTTTTTAGCTTAGGTAAAAGATAAGAAGCTATCTTTTCTCCTTCCTTCTTACTAAAAACCGCCTTTTTATTATTTTTACTTGATATTAACTTATAGATAGGCACATACAAGGAACACTGACTCTTCGGTGGAAGATAGATGCTTCCTTCATACCAGAACACTCTACATTCCTTATCTAGAGGTTTTGGTATACTACCTTCCTGCTCTAACTCTATAATCTCGCTTTTCATACCCATTCTAAACTTTAATGGCATGGTGCCTTCTATTATCTTTGCATCCTTGTACTCTGTTCCATTTACCGTAATATCAATGGTTCTTTCCTTTGCTAATTTAAAAAATTTATATAATATTCTATCTGTTAATGCAAGCTTCTTTCCGCTAAATATTGGATTGTTATAGGAATTATAATAATCATAGTAGCTAGTACGATCTCCTTCTATATCTCTTATTTCCATGAACAATTCCATTATTTTTTCGTCTACTACATTAAATTTATGTAAATTAGGCTCGTAGGTAAAGCCCTTTCCAAACTCTACAACTTCGCCACTTATTAATGAACTTAAGAACTTCTTCATGTTTTTTACAACATAATTCTTTTCCAGCCCTAATTTAAGTTCGATATAAGGTCTCTCATGAGCTAAAGCTTCAAAGAACTTTATTTCCATATTCAGTTCTCTTTTATAATCCTCACTGATTTCAGAAACTTCATTGAAAGCTTCAATTAAAGAGTCTATATCAGATTTTTTTGGAGCACCATTTAAATTATGTTGGTAGTCTTTACTATACTTTAAAAGCACTGCTGCAATATGTTTACAAAGTACATCATCTTCGTAATCATTCTCTTCATATTCCTGACAATTACACTTTACCTCTATCTGATTTGATAGGCTATCCCATTGTATATTTACTTCATTGGTATTAAACCCATTAAAAGCATTTACCTTTGCATAAATATCCAATTGCTTACACTTTTTAGAACCTCTTATCTCAGTTTGCTTTATTTGTAAAGGTTCAATAAAATCACCTTCATAATATTGTGTTGCTCTTTTAAAGGTAATATCATCTGTCCATTGTTTTAGTAATGCTTCTGTTATTCTCACAATTCAATCCTCCACCAGTTTTTTCAATTTACTCCTATCTAAATGTACCTAAAAGAGGATACTTTAAAATGTCCTACAATAAAAGTACCTAATTTAATATTTTGAATTTATTTTTTATTTTATTAATTTTATATACTTATTTAGATATGTGAATCTATACCTTCTTTAAAGTTTCTAATGCCATAAGGTAATCCATACATATATTATTCTATCCTTTATATTCCAATACAGATTTATCTTTTCTATTATATCCTAAAAATCTATAGATTTAAACTTGCGTTTCTACCACAATAATATTCGTTTTCTCAATCTCAAAGTTAATTTAGCGCCTATTTCAAATTAGTAGAGTATTGTTTTATAAATAAAAAATTGCATTAAAATAAATTCAATGCAATTTCTTAACAGTTTATATTCTCCGATTCTTCTAGGATAACTATTTGCTATTCTACATAAAACAGACTCAATTAAACTATTGTGCTATTTATTATTTTCTGAGCTTTTCAACCTCTTCTATTAGCAAACCGGTTTTTAATGAAATGGTTTCATCATCCAAAACATCTAACAAACCTACTTTTCTTAAACCATATATTTATTTTTCTTTAGTTATATTCTCTTTTGCCCTATGCTCCATATACTATAATCCTTCCTTTTACCGCTAACTGCATTAATCAATAATGCCTATATTGATTGAAACTAGTATACACGAATGTATTTAATAAATGTGGGTGGCTATTTTCTTTATAACTGTAGAAATGAAAACCATACTTAAAGATAGCTTGTTTAGTATGAATTATACTGTATTATCCTAGATTATAGATCTAAGATATTGGCTATGTTTAAGAATAGTATTGATAATCTACTATTTTTAAGGAACTCAAAACCGACTCGATTTAAAATAATATTATATTAATTTATTTTATATCATTGAAGATACAATGGAATAGATAAGCCCTGTTAAAATCAATAAAAATATAGATAGTACACTTACAATAAGTGTTATCTTTGAAAGTAAATTAGAAATATTATGTTTCTTCATAATCAGCGCAACAGAGCCACCAATAATTATAGATAGTCCCCATATTATGAATCCTTTTGTTTCATGCAATAATCGGTCGTTAGCAACCCACAGGTTTGCAAAAAAGAAAAATATACATATAGAAATGATTGATACGATTTGACCAAATAGTTTTAACAAAGCTTTCATCTCCACTCCCACCTTAATTTAAGCTAATATTTTTATTGTATATAATTAAAGCATACAACATCGTTTATCGTTTTGCAATAAATATATATCAAAACACAATGTACATTGCAATTCAGGTGCTTATTTACTGTGTGGATTCTTTTAAATAAAAGTCTATTCTAAACCGATATTGATAAATTTGATAAATAAAAGTAGACAATACGAGTTGTCTACTTTTATGATTAGTTCTACTAGATATGCCAATTTATATTAGTCATTTAATTTATATTATATAAGTTCTATTTAATAAAATTCATTACCATTTAATTTCCGTTTATACTATTTGCTAAGAATACACAAAATAAATATATATTTATTTTGTGAGGTGATTCAAATGAATAATGTGATGAAGAATACAGTTGAATATAATAATAAAGCAATATTGGAATTACAAGCGGCAATGAAAAAAACTAAAAATATAAGAATGTATAAACGATACTCTGTAGTTTTAAAGCATTTTCAAGGCTTTCAGAATAAAGTAATTGCAGAAATGGAAGGGTTAGAAGAGCATGCTGTTGGTAGCTATATTAAAAAGTATAAAGTCAATGGGTTAGAAGGTCTTGCTATGAAGAAACCATCTGGTGCCCCTAGAAAATTAAGCCCTGAGCAAGAACAAGAACTTATTTATGTAATAACAAATAACACGCCTGACGAAGTAGGCTTTGAAGCAATAAAAACTGGACAATTAAGTTAATATGTCAATGGGTTATGCTTAACTTTAAAATTATTATAAAACATAGCAGCATGGCAGTTATACTTCATAGGCTAAATTTGAGTTATACAAGACCAACATACGTACTTAAAAAGGCTGATAAGGAAAAACAAGAAGTTTTTAAAACAGATTTTGAAACTCTAAAAAAACACCTTGATGGCTTAGTTGATACTATATTATTTCAAGATGAATCAATGATAAGAGATTATCAGGCTATTCAAAAGACATGGTTTGTAAAAGGTCAACAACGAAAGATACCTACTTATGGAAAGAATGCAGGCGTAAAATTAATAGGAATATTAGATTATGAAACCGGTCATGTCTATTGTGAAGAACATGATAAATATGATGCTGTAGTATTTCTTGAGTTTTTAAAGAAGGTGCTTTCGCAATACCCGAAGGGTAAAATAGTGATTGTTCTTGACAATGCTAGGATTCATCATGCTAAGTTGATACAACCGTTTTTGGAAGAAATGAAGGATAGACTTGAATTAATGTTTTTACCACCATATAGTCCAGAACTAAATCTAATTGAGGGGTTATGGGGATGGTTAAAATCATCTGTAGTGAATAATGTGTTCTTTAAGAGTGTGAATCGTGTTAAGGATTCAATACAAAATTTCATTAGAACAATAAATAAGGTTCCTACAGCAACAATAGACAGGCTATGCGTTAGAATGTAGAAACCTTATTAGAACTTATATATTAAATTTATATTATTTGATTTTTAATAATGTAGTCCTTAAATTTGCTCATTATCTCACCATTACTCCAGTAAGAAATCATTTCTTCAGGTGGTATATCAGAAATAGGTAGATCAAACCCTTCTGGAATAAAAACTTTTTCTATTGAAGTCCCCTGATTACGACTTGGTTGAGTAGCCAATCTTCCCCTATATGTTCCAGTGAAAGTAATAGGTTCTGAATCTGGATGGCAGTATGCTAAACAATCCTGAATGAAGATAGAACGATCACTTTTACCTTTTACTAAGTTTATAAAATCATCAGCAGAGAGCCATTCATTTACGTACTTGATGAAAGGACCTGGAAAACCCTTTAGTGCCTCTATATAAAATCCAGCATCTGTTACAATAACAGATTTACTTGTTTGCCTACTGGCCCAACGAGCAGAATACATTGCTACTTCTTGTACACTTTTGCTCTGAATTTCAGGTGTATCCAATTTCATTTGAATGATATTTACACCAGTATTATTAAAAGCATTTAAAGCAACCTCAAATTTAACACTGTTACCTGTAACGTAAATTAATGTATTATCCAATTATATGCTCCTTTCTGTTTTTCTTAATATAACCTTTAGTTTAGCTCTTCATAATTTAAAGTTATTCACTACTTTATCTTCTTATTATACATAATATATGGATTATAATCCCAGTAATTATGAATCAAAATAATTTATATAGGTTCTGTTAAAGTACTGTGTTGAAATTAAACATAGCCTTTATATGAAAATAATTCCCCATATATTTCTCTAATCTATCTAATACTACTTTAATAGCTTTCGTATTGATTCAGTTGAACTTTTCGATAGCTTCCACACCTTATTATCATTCATAATAATACCTTCACTAGTATCATCGAGCCATAGATTATAGTTTTCTTTATGATTGTTAGTAAGCACTATAGTTACTGAGTAGTCTGGCGTTCTAATATCAATTTTCACATTTAACCTTTTCTTAGAGTTAAATGCATTTATAAATCTAGCTATGTGTTTCTTATCCTTAAAGTTCCAAGTATTGATTATAGTTTTAGGTGAATTTTGTGCTAATTTATTTATTATTAGGTTTGAAACTTCACTACTTCTATAACTTTCATTATCCTTGTATTGATAAAATATTATACAAACCGCTAGAACTATACCAATTGAAATTATTGTTATAAAGATTTTATTTTTCAATAAAAGTTTCATATAAACTCCTTTCTATTAAAGATGTACCACGCTTTTAACCTACATTTAAGATTAACTTAGGATCAATTTTTACTTAGTAAACTATTAGTTCAGAATCGAGTAGGAGCTGAATAATTATTTTATTCAGCGTCCTCTCACACCACCGTGCATACCGGTCTGGTACACGGCGGTTCTTTAAGTTGAATGAATTTTAATATATTGACGCGTTAGGCTTTTTAAGCCTAAGTCCGAGAAGAATTTATTTGTAAGAGTTGTGTTTAATATTGCACTATTTGCTACTCGCCAGTATCCTTTGCGGGTATTGGCAAACTTTATAGCTTGGTAGTGTTCAAGTCCCAGCTTCTTAAGGTTTTTATATCTAGTTCTAACTTTCTTCCACTGTTTCCATATACACATTCTTAATCTTTTCCTTATCCAAATATCTAAATGCTCCACTATTCCTTTGCATTTGGCTATTCCATAATAGTTAATCCAACCAATATTAATTTGGTTCAATTTTTCTATTCTTTGTTCCAAAGTTATCGGTTTTGATCTAGATAGGACTTCTCTGATTTTATCTTTGTATCTCTTTAACGATTGCTTTGATATAGATGAGTATGCTTTACCAAACATTAGGTTTAGCGTGAATCCTAGAAACTTTCTCTTCCAAGGTCTATCTACTGCACTTTTATCTCTGTTCACCTTCAATTTGAGTTTGCCTTCAATGAAATTTGTTATATTTGCCATTACTCTTTTCCCAGCTCTCTCACTTTTAACATAGATATTACAGTCGTCCGCGTAGCGACAAAATTTATGACCTCTCATTTCTAACTCTTTATCTAGTTCATCTAGCATTATGTTAGATAATAGTGGACTCAACGGTCCTCCTTGTGGAGTTCCTTCTTCATTTCTGACCACTACACCATTTATCATTATTCCTGACTGAAGATATTTCCTTATTAGGGATAATACTCTCTTATCCTTAATGCTTCTTGATAATTTATGCATTAAGATATCATGGTTAACCTTATCAAAGAATTTCTCTAAGTCCATATCAACAACCCACCTATAGCCATCATTGATATACTGTTCTGCTTTCTTAATTGCATCTTTAGCTCCTCTTTGAGGGCGGAAGCCAAAGCTACTTTCAGAGAATCTTCTATCATAAATACTATTTAATTCTTGAGCAATAGCTTGTTGGATAAGTCTATCCAAAACTGTAGGTATACCCTAAGAGCCTAGTTCCACCATTAGGTTTTGGAATTTCTACTCTTCTAACTGGCATTGGTCTATACTCACCATTAAGAATACTTTCTCTAATAGATATCCAGTTTGTTTTCAAAAATTGTTTAAGTTCATAAACTGTCATTCCGTCCACGCCGTGGCTACCTTTATTAGAAATTACTCTTTTAAGAGCCAAGTTCATATTATCCTTGGATAATATCCTTTCTAGTGAGCCATATTCAAATCCACTGATTTTCTCCTTTGGAGTTGCCGAGAATTCTCTATGCACTCTTTGCTTATCTTCGAGTTCCACTCTATCTTGGGCACTAGAGCCTAAATATTTAGTTTTCTGCAATCTTTGAGTATTCTGCGAAACTTTCAAACTTGAAAACCTCCTTAAAGTTCAGTCCTTCATCCGCTATCGCGATTAGCGGAGTTACTATGACTTCTGCTGACTTCTGATAGTTCAGTTACATATCGCTATGTAGGTTACCGCTTAGAAATTCATCTTTGTTAGCGATGTATCTATCAGACCTCCCCAGGTAAGAACAACAACCTTCATCTCATATATCTGCTACATTTACTCCTAGGAATTGGGATAGTGTAGGACTTCGTTTTGTATTGCAAACTCGTCCGTTCCTAGTAAGCCTTGTATGTAGTTCGTATCCCTCAGACCGAGACTTTGCCTTAAGCTTCCTTCAGATTCCACCTCACGATGGACACCCTTGCCCTTAGCTAGTGGTTCCCACTATCAAGCCCACAGCGGACTTTCACCGCCAAGTTGTTGCCCATGCTGGGCACACAATAAAAAATTACACTAGAATAAATCTAATGCAATTTCTTTACAGTGTATATTTCCCCATTCTTCTACGATAACTATTTGCTATTCTACATAAAACAGACTCAATTAAACTATTGTGCTATTTATTATTTTCTGAGCTTTTCAACCTCTTCTATTAGCAAACCGGTTTTTAATGAAATGGTTTCATCATCCAAAACATCTAATAGATTTTTAGCGATTGCTATAGCTTTGTTTTTCTCACCTTGCTCAAGGCCTTTCTTTATTCCTTGCTGTATACCTTGCTCTAGCCCTTGCTGTATACCTTCCTCTTTAGCTTTATTAAGGGCACTAACCTTATCTTTTAGTATTTTTGCTCTCATCTCATATATTTCTCTTTGCACTGAGTCATTGCTCATCTTTATCAGCTTATCTTTTGCCTGCCTTATCTCTTCCACTGTGAGTTCTAAGCTTCTTACCTTTTCACTTTCAGGATTTTTTAAGAATTCCGTCCATGCTACTAACATATCCTTCTCATCGGTATTATCTTTGAGCTTTGGAATCTCTATAAAATGCATCTCGATTATATCTGTAAGTTCTTCGTTAGTTTCTATTTCCTTTAGCCTATAGCCAGTGTGAAAGCTTTCTGTATTTAAATACTTGAAGTTTAATATATTTATACATATTGTCCTGCATAAGTTAGAGTAGGCTTCTCCTTCAGCCAGTTGCGCTTCCTGCATCTTACTTAGATAATATAGACTCCTTTTTACCATATTATATTCATTCTTAAGCTGTATTTCTATGTTAACTATTTCATTGTTGCTAGTAGTTGCTTTAACATCTAATCTAGAGTACTTATCTTCGATAAATTGCTTTTCTATATCATTTCCCTTTATCTCTACTGCTGTAATCTTATCTTTGGGCTTTAAAATCGCATTTAAGAAGGATATAAGTATCTCTGGATTTTTGTCTGAACCAAATATGTTTTTGAATACAAAATCTACCTTTGGGTCTAATAGTCCTTTAAGCATAAGATTGCACCTCCGTAAATTCTTTTACTTTAATTATATACCACGTATGATATTTAATAAACCTACTTTTCTTGAACTATAGGGTTTGATTTTATTTAGACATATCTTCCATTTATATACCATAATACTCATATTAGTTGAAAGTAGCATATACCAATGTATTAAATAAATGTGGGTGACTTCTCTCTTAATAATTTCAGTAGTTTTATATATCTAGAGTACCAACTTCAAATATTAATTTATACATAACCGATAATCGTCAAAAAGCACTATTATAGAACATGTATAAATTAAGTTTTGTACATGTTCCCTATAGAACTTGTATATCAAAAGTATAACAACATTTATTTAATACATAGCAATAGGGAGTTAAAAATATATATACAAGGTAGTTAGAGACGTTTATCGTAAAACTATATATAGAGAGAAGCTTCAATTCTAAGGCATTTCCTACGCATCACTGTTGTCCTACTACCTACAACAAAGTTTAAAGATTTGATTACTTTAAATTCAATGCATTTTAACTTCTTAAAAAGTAAAGAAGTTATATTGTTAAAAATAAATATTTTTAACTTGTTAAGAATTTATTGATAAAATGCGGGTTTGAAGGTCTTTTATCATCTCAAGTTTTGCATTTAATTAAGAAATGTTATACACAGGACTTTCTTTCATTATTTATATCTTTCTTATGTCTTCCATTTAACTAAGCAAATTTTCTTTCTCCTAGCTTACAGGCTACTATCACCATTAATATTGATAAACCTAAGATGATCCAAATTGGTGCAATTGTAGCAGTACTAACTACTCCCTCCTGTATTTTTCCAATAAACATAATAACCCACTTTGTTATTGTTGAATTACTAATATACTTCAATACTGTTGGCATTTTATTTAATGGTAGGAATGATCCTCCTAACAATGACATTATTAAAGCAACAACAGATGCAATAATACTTGCTTGCAATTCTGTCTTACACAGATTGACAATCAAACAACTTAAGCTTGAAGCAACAACAGCTATTATCAATCCAATTAGAAGCAACTGCATTGAATTAACTCCAATGTCTATAGGTAACATGCTTAGTACCCCTACAGAAACTACTATCTGTACGATTGTACTTAAAAAGTTATATAGAAATGTTCCAAGTATATAAATAACTGGTTTGTTTGGAGATATTAAAAATCTTCTCAACGTTCCCTCTTGTTGATCCCTTATTATATTACATGCCGCTAAGGTACAAGTTATTATTAAGGTTAATAGTATGAACCCTCCTCCTCTTTGGGCTGCAGTCATACTGTCACTCTCCATTTTTGTTAAGATATCCTCAAAGCCCTTTACCTCTCCTGTAGTAAAATAGTTCTTCATGATTTCATTAACATTTTCTTGAAACTTACTATCCAAGCAAGTTACCACAAAAGATTGATCTTTGTTAAGTTCAATTACAACAGCATATTTACCCAGTATCATGTCCGTATTAATACTACCTTTATTTGCATATTTTATATTAAGACCACTTATAGAATTCGTCTTATCTTTAAACTGCTGATAGACCTGTCCTGATCCGTTATCAATAATTCCAATATTAATTGAGGGATTCATTAGACTATTAACCCCAATAGCAACAATAACAGCAAATACTGGTACTAAGAATGTTAGGACTAATTTCTTCTTATACTTGAAACTCCTAATTAGCTCATTTCTTGTCACTAAAAATATACCCATTATAGAAATGCCTCCTTTCTAAATCTTTTTATAGCTCCAAAGGAGAAGATAATCCCTGAAGCTAGCGTTATTATTAATGCTATAAAATAAACTTTCATAGTATTATCATTAATCATAAGAAATATTCCTTTATTAATCCATGTTAATGGTGAAATATAACTTATGATTTCTATGCCCCTGCCTAGGGACCCTATTGGGAAGAAAGTTCCCCCTAAAACTGCCATAATCAATATGGGAGTACTAATGAAGTTTTTTACCTGCATAAAATCTTTTGTGCTTACACCTATGAAAGTCCCAATAGCACATGACATTAAACCTAATAGAGAAAACAGAATAAAAACTTCCAAAAACCTACCATCATAATTTACTCCAAAAGCAAATTTGCATATAAGCATTAATATGAAATTGTATACCATTATAACAAGTGTTGATGATACAATCTTAGATAATACAATAGCTGCCTTACTAATTGGCGCTATTATAAACCTTTCTCCACATTTTTGCATGCTTTCCTCACGTGTAACATACACAAGAGTAACTGATCCTAGAAAAGTACAAAATGGAATTGTTACCATGCTGTAATAATAATATGAGGTTATTCCTTTATCTCCAGAAAAATAATTGGAGGCCATATATCCTAGTATTGCTATTAAAACTAAAGGAAATATAGTTCCATAGCCAATTAAAAAAGAGTCCTTTATCCTTTTTCTCATTCCTATACTAAATAATACGCTAAATCCATTCATCTTTTCACCTCTTAATCCCTTAATTCTTTACCAGTTAGGTACAAGAAGATTTCTTCCAGATTGTTAAATCCTTGTTTCTTATATTTTTCCTTTATTACTTCTTTATCTCCTTGCTCTATGATTTTACCTTCATCAACGAATATTAACCTCGTACAAATAGCTTCTACTTCCTCCATATAGTGAGAAATATATATTATAGTCGTTCCTTCATCTTTAAGCTTTTTAGTTACTTCCAGTATATTATTTCTGGATTGAGGATCTATTCCTACGGTAGGTTCATCCATAATTAGTAATTTAGGTCTATGCACTATTGAGCATGCTATATTAAGTCTTCTTTTCATCCCTCCTGAGAATGAATCTGGGTAGTCTTTTCTTTTATCCCAAAGACTTACGCATTCCAAAGCCTCCTTAACTCGCTCTTTTAATTCATTTCCTTTCAAACCATACAAAGAGCCAAAGAATTTGACATTATCATAAGCTGAAAGATCTGAAAAAAGTGCTATATCTTGTGGCACTAAGCCTAATTCTTTTTTAAAAACTTCCTCATTTTCTTTTATATCCTTGTTTCGAAATAAAACAGAACCTTTATCCATATCAAGTATTGTAGAAATCATATTTATGGTAGTACTTTTACCAGCTCCATTAGGTCCTAAAAAGCCAATGATTTGCTTATATTCAATATTAAAGGTTATCCCTTTTACCACCTCTTTCCCTCCATAATTCTTTCTTATCTCTTTTACCTGTAATACACTTTCCATTATTAGCCCTCCTATAATAAACATTTTATATACAACATTGAGTATTCAACCTTTAAATTTAGCAATGATCTATCATTGCTAAATTTAAGTACTATTGATTATATATTATTTATTTCCAAGCACTGATATCAGCTTCTCCAAAGCAGCCTTAGATAAATCTGAGTTGTTTAATATCATTTCCTTTAATTGATTTACACTAGCTTTCTCTATATCGATATCATTCATCTCTTTTTCATCAATCTCACTAAAATCAAAGTTTCTAATCATCTCTTCATTCTTTTCACTAAGTTCACAATACATATCAAATTCTTCAATTAGAGCTTTATACCATTTTAGCTCATACTGATAATTAGATATTGTCATATCAAAAGAGATCATTTCAACCTGAGGACTTTTAGAATCGATTTTTCTATTTCTCCAAAAATTCCAATATTCTAGGGTTTTATTCAACTCTTTTATACGTTCTTCAATTATCCTGATAGCAACTTCCTTATCAAGTTTATTAAAGGTGATAGGAAGAATGAACTTATCACTATTCAAAGGAATTAATGACTTATCTAACTCTTTTTCTATAGATTTCTTAAGTTCAACTATTCCTAATTCAGTAACTTTGTAAATTCTTCTTACTCTTGACCCTCTTGTTTCTTCTCTTACCAGCTCAATCTCGCCATCTTTCTCCATTTTACTTAAAGCATAGTAAATTGAGCCTGCTTTAATATTTGCCCAGGTATCAAAACCACTAGCCTGTATAAATTTTTGGATTTCATAACCGTGAGTAGCTTTAATATTTAAATAATATAAAATCAGTATTTTAACCATGTTTTACTTTAGCTCCAATCTATCCATACTAAACATTGTATATTCAACCTTTAGTATGATGATATACCATATATTGTATTATGTCAATACTATTTATTTACAAGTGATTGACCTCTTTATTTTATGCTGTTACAGCTCATTTTCTAATATCTAAGAATAATCTTTTTATCTCTAAGCTTATACTCAAGATAAAATTTCTTGGTTTACACATAGAAATTGATAGCAAAGAGAAAAAGCACCCATCCGCCAAAGATTAGTGCTTTTCTCTAGAATTAAGTGTTAAATTAAATTCATCCAATAGCCCTTAAACAAAATAAGTGTTCTATGGATTGGCTTAGTGTTGACGCACTAAGCTTTTATTAATTATATTATATCAAAATTTCTTGAAGAACAAACAATTTTATTTATGCTATAAAATATACCTACTTAAAAACCCTATATCTCATTTATATTATGTAACCGACAGTTTATTTAAACTTCTGAAGTAAATCTACATTTAGGGTAACTACTGCACCCCTTAAACTTGCCATACTTTCCGTTTCTAACCACTAACTGCGAGCCACATTTTGGGCATATATCTTTATTGACTTTACTTTTATTTTCGCTTACATTTTTATGAATGGCCTGTACATGCGCTTTTCTGTTTTCTTGACTGTCCACGTTTAAGCCAATAAGTTTATTGTATATTTGCTCTTTCATTGCATTTGTTATAGTTTCATCTTTATATGCTTTTATAGTTTTAGGTAAGTTAATGGTATATACAACTGGCGTTTTTGTCTTTACTTTTAAATCTGCTTTTGTAGTAAATGTTACAATTGGAATGTAATTAACCTCCTTAAATTCAGTTAAAGTCTCCTTTAAAGCTTGCACATGCCCATAATTCTGTTTTATTGGGTTATGTAAGAATTCTTTTCGTTTATATATTGTTTGTCTCCATTTATCATCAAACTCATTTCCAGTAATCCATCCCTTATAGTTCTTTGTTTCTATAACAAAAACACCGTAATTTGATATTATAAGATGATCTATTTGAGTTGTTTTGTTTCCTACCTTCAGCATTATATTATTAATAACTTTATATTTACTCTCATCTAAGCTTGACAAGAGAAATGCTACAGATTTTTCACCAAAAAAGCCTTTAATTTTAGGTCCAAATAGGCTCAATATTCCTGCTAAAATCATTAAAGCCCACAAATACCATAGTTCAAATATTAAGTCAATCATATGTAAATTATCCTCTCACTTCTATATATTCAAAGTTAAATGGTCCATGCCAATTTATTGTTATAGTTTCCATTGTGATCACCTAAAATAAAAATTATCTTTAGTCTACACAGCCCTTAATGCTTTTACTTATTCAATCACATTATGGAAGCTTAAATTATATTGCTTAGTCTTAATATTTATCATTTTTATATAACTTAATCAACTCTTCCAATGTAATCTCAATGCCAATTTTCTTCAACAAATCTTTTCTCTCATTATAAAGTTTTTCAAGCATAACTTCAAAGTCTTGTCCTAAATGTATTTGTTTATGACAATTACAACATAGTGAAACAATATTCTCTTCAACATCAAGAGATACATCAAAATCATTATGATAATTAATCGGTATTAAATGATGAGGTTCAGTATACTGTAAATCTGAATTTCTCCTTGTAAAGGTCAAATGATTATTATCAAATTCACACTTATAATTTGCATGTCGTAAAGCATTAAGTGATACCCTGTGACTTCTAGGATATGAGTATTTATTTTTCACATAAACGGGCTGCTTCTTATCTTTCGGCTTACCACTGTACTCAAAGTATGGAGTCCCCTCTATAATATCACTATTTGCTATATCCGAAACAAGATCATCGTCTGAGTAACAATTCTCAGAAAATATATCGAGTTCTTCAATAGCCTGTACAAGTTCATCCCTAATCGTCCATTCCCAGGCCTTTGGTTTTGTTTCAATTAGTTTGCTTTTCATCACAACGATAAATCTTGTTCCTTTAGCTATACCGCCTACACCTTTAACAACAAATCTCTCCAGTTCTTTTTGCACTCTACCAGCTAAGCCATTAATTATTCCGTTAGCACTCATACTATGCTCATTATACTTTTTTCCAATGGCACTACAGGTAGCAGAATGCCTAGGTTCTATGTACCATTTTTTCAAAGCTTCTTTGCTTTTATCATCAAATACCTTAGGATTAACTAAAAGCTCTTTCCATTCCTCTACTGTTATATCAATATCGCAGCAATATTCATCATCAATAATTTCGCATATTTTTTCAACCACGCTTGTCTCCTCCACTCATCCTTAAGCTTTCCACTTACTAATTATTCATAAAGATTTTCTTTTAAAATTAACTACAGCTCTTTAAAAATCATTCTTTTTAACTTAGCATTGTCTATATACACCCATTTAGTGTCTTAATAAACATATTAAATTATCAATAGATAAAAGATCTTTGACTTGTAAAATCTTTATATCCATTAGACTCCCACCTTTGCTTTTGTTCTTCAATATAAAATCTTATCATACCACCGCTATTTTATTTGTCGGCATTTGTCGCAATACTATAATTTTTGTTAGCTAAACTCTGTAACTTCATACAAAAAATAATCACCGATGATTAAACATAAGTGACTCTTAAAGCTTTACTATAAAACGTATTAGTTATTAATAAAATCTATATTTATATTTATGCTTCTGGTAACAGTAACTAAATCTACTATCTCAACCTTATTCAATAGACTTAAATATTTGTTACTAATTCAATTTTTCAAAATTAGATATAATATGTTACAGTTATGGGACTGTAAGTTTTCCGTTTAAAAATTAAAAATAGCTAGTAAGTCCTACTGCCTTTTACTAGCTATTTCTCTAATATTTCTTTTACCCATAATGGAGTTTTATTATCTATCCACATAATCTTACATTTTTTCAAGTAACCATTTTCCATAAACATATCTGTATTTCCATATATATTAATTTTATTGAAATTTACCTATTATCTTTGCCTGTTCTTTTTGTAGAACCATATTACATAAAGTCATATAGAAATCTTGTTCCTCTTTTGTTTTAGCTTCTTTAAATAAGGCTTTTAATTGGCTATATGAATAATTCAAAAAAATATCATATAAACTCTTCTCTTTATTCTCCATATAAAATTTCTCCTTTAAGAAAGATTATTTATATATTATTATATATCAATGCCTAAAAATAATAAACATTAACACTTAGCCAGTTTATCTATTCAAGTCCTTAAATAATTTTCTAATATATATAACCTTATAGAAGAAGTAGTACAAGATCTGAAAGATAAGATAAACTATTCCTATAATTAAGGAGTACATAGCAGATGCTCCACCTTTACCTTGCTGAACCGGCAATGAGTAGCTATAGAAGCTTGCTAATAAAATTCCAAATATATATGGTAAGAAGAATAGTACTCTAAATTCTTTAGAAATTCTGTTTAATTAATTCTTCCACACACTTTTTTATATGCTGAAATTTAACAGGAGCGTAATTCCATCGTTCCACACTAACACAGGCTGATTGTTTAGCCACAGTTGGATACATTTCAGTTCCATGGACATGTCCATATAGATAGAAAAATGGGGTGGCAGAATTAATATATTGTGGGGGCTGATGTTGCATTACAATAAACTCGTTATATACAATTGGATATTTGTATACTTCATCAAAACCACATTCCATCCACTGACTTATTGTCAGATGATTATCATGATTGCCCATAATCAGTATCTTTTTTCCGTTTAGCTTATTAATAATCTCTTTATTTTTTGATAATGAATAGGAGCTCACATCGCCAAGATGAAATACTATGTCATCTTCCTTAACTATGCTATTCCATGAAGCAATCATTTGCTTATCCATATCCTCAATGTTTAAAAATGGTCGTTTTTCGTATGCTATGATATTCCCATCACCAAAATGTGTATCTGCTGTTATAAAAACTTCTGACATATTGTACACCTCATCTCAAAATAAATGAATATATTCTGCTATAAACTAGGTCTATTATATATTAATCATACAATTTTTGCCGGTATATTTATCTTTGCTCTATATAGCAACTCAATCCATCTATTTATATCATCTGGTAATATTGAAAATCTTTCATCAGTAATAAATTTCATTTTCCCATCTGTTTTTATATCTGTAATATTCTCTATCATCTCTCTAAGCTCATCAACGGTGATGAATTCTCTATCATATTGTTTAAGCTCATCTGTAACTTTTTTAACAACATTAATTATTGACAATCTATCAAACTCATCAACAAACTTCCAATCTAATAGGTATAACTCATTAAAGAAAATCTCATTACTTGGTGAACCATTTATATATATTGACGTCACAAGATTATCATGATCTGTAATATATATCTCTCTACCACACTTTTCGCATATAGCTGTACCAACCTGCCCGTATCTCGAACCCAAATGTTCATATAGTTTTGATTGAGCCGTATTACAACATGTACAGTACAAAGGAAAAATATCAATATCCGGTATAAGCTTACTTTCACTCTCAATTCCAATATATATTCGATTTTTCTTAGTTGTAGGTAACTTCAATATTTCCAATCCCATAGTCATTATCCCCTTTATTATATATCCTTTATTATATATCCTTTGTTAAAATCATTCCTTAGATTATTCCAATCTATAATTCCAGAAGTAACTTTTCTATCATAAACCCACATTAATATCTTCGAGAATTATTTGCACTCCGGTTTCTCCGTGGTACAAATAATGAAAGTCTAGTAGCCTCACAATTTATTTTGAACCGTTTATAGAAGTTTTTAGGGTTTAATCAAATATCTATTTAATTATAAAATTAAAAAATATATAAATATATAGGAAACATGCGGTTTTCAGCTGTTTTTACTACTTCTATCACCTTATGTTTATTTATGCAAACAAACTCTCCAAATCCTCTTGTGTCATTTGAGTTATGATGTTATCTTCATTCATATCCTCATCCATTACGTTTTTAATCATTTCTTTCTTCTTTTCCTGTAGATTATATATTTTTTCTTCAATTGTGCCCTTTGTAAGAAGCTTTATAACTTCTACAGTTTTTTGCTGGCCAATTCTATGGGCTCTATCTGTAGCCTGTTCTTCTACCGCTGGATTCCACCATGGATCAAAGTGTATTACAATATCTGCACCAGTTAAATTAAGCCCTGCCCCTCCAGCTTTTAAAGAGATCAAAAATACTTCTGCGTCTCCTTCATTGAACTCCTTAACCATATCCATTCTAAGCTTACTTTTAGTGTTTCCGTCTAAATACATGTATTTCATATTATTTTTGTCTAGTCTAGTTCTGATATTTTTAAGTACAGAAGTAAATTGTGAAAATAAAAGTATCCTGTGCCCTTGGCCAATGCTGTCTTCTAAAATTCCTTGTAAAGCTTCCATCTTTCCATTATCCCCTTCATATTCTTCTATAAATACAGAAGGGTCACAGCATATTTGTCTAAGTCTTGTTAATATGGAAAGGATCTTTATCTTACTCTTATTAAAACCATTTTCTCTTATTTCTTCATCAATCTCATTTTTAGCTTCATCAAGATATGCAGCATAAAGCTTTTTCTGATCTTCTGTCATTTCTACTACCAATTTATGTTCTATCTTAGGAGGTAATTCTTTAACAACATCCTTTTTCAACCTTCTTAAAATAAAGGGATTTATGTGTTTATTTAATTCCTTTAAAGCAGTTACATCACCATTTTTCACTATAGGTGTTTCATATCTTTTTGTGAATTTATCATGGGTAAGTAAATATCCTGGCATAATAAAATCAAAAATAGACCAAAGCTCCGTTAAAGAATTTTCTATTGGTGTCCCCGTAAGTGCAAAATAACCCTTTGCCTTAAGCTCTTTTACCGCAGTGGCATTCACAGAAAATGGATTTTTTATTTGTTGTGCTTCATCTAGAATACAGTAATTAAAAGTAATCTCTTTATACTCTTCTATATCTCTTCGTATCAGTGGGTAGGAAGTAATCACAACATCACAATTATTTATATCGCTTATCATCTCTTCACGCTGCTTCTTAGAGCCAGCTACTACTAGTACCTTCAGTTCCGGAGCAAACTTCTCTATCTCACTTTGCCAATTGTATACTAAGGAAGTTGGCGCTATGACCATAGATTGCTTATTTCCCTTTTCAGATAGCAAAAACGCTATAGTTTGAAGGGTTTTTCCAAGCCCCATTTCGTCTGCAAGTATTCCTCCGAAGCCATATTCTGCTAAGGTCTTAAACCATTTAAAGCCTGTTTTCTGGTAGTTACGCATAATGCTGTCTAGTGACTCAGGCAAATTATATTCCATATCTCTTACGTCTCGTATATTATTGGTAAGTTCTCTAAAGTTCTTACTTCTTTTTACGTAATCCATTTCCTTATCTTTGATTTTTTCATCAAGATACAAGGCGTTATATTTTGAAAGCAGTATCTTTTCCTTGCTTAAATCCTTATCTTTTATATCTAAAAAGCTAATCATCTCACCAAGAGCTTCAATTGATTTATCCTCAAGGGCTACAAAACCTCCTTCTTTAAGCTTGTAATACTTTTTCTTTTCTCTCAAGGCACTGAATATGTTTTTAAGCTCTGCTCTACTAACCCCTTCAAGCTCAAAGGAAAATTCCAACATATTATCCTCATTAAGCTTAATTCCACCTTTTAAGCTTGATTTGCCATAAACCTTGGTGTTCTTAAAGCTTTCTGAATAATATACTTCACCTAGCTCTTGAAGCTTATATATTCCATCTGTAATAAAGCTTACAATATTATTTTCATTTTTCATCACATAATTGCTTTGCTCTTCCTCAAAGCCAAAGCTTTTCAGTATACCTTCACAATTTTCTTCCTTTTTAATATCACGAATCAATATCTTATCAGTGTTTTTAGACCCACTTTTGTCTAATGGATTAATATCTATTTCATCATAGTTAAACTTTAATGATGCAGTCACTATGTCATCTTTTTTATCTAGATAAATCTTACTAACAAGTGGTGCTTCATAAAAATTCTCTTTAATATTTTTGTCAAACGCAACTTCCTTAGCCACAGTTTTTAGCTTAGGTAAAAGATAAGAAGCTATCTTTTCTCCTTCCTTCTTACTAAAAATCGCCTTTTTATTATTTTTACTTGATATTAGCTTATAGATAGGCACATATAAGGAACACTGACTCTTCGGTGGAAGATAGATGCTTCCTTCATACCAGAACACCCTACATTCCTTATCTAGAGGTTTTGGTATACTACCTTCCTGCTCTAACTCTATAATCTCGCTTTTCATACCCATTCTAAACTTTAAAGGCATGGTGCCTTCTATTATCTTTGCATCCTTGTACTCTGTTCCATTTACCGTAATATCAATGGTTCTTTCCTTGGCTAATTTAAAAAATTTATATAATATTCTATCTGTTAATGTAAGCTTCTTTCCACTAAATATTGGATTGTTATAAGAATTGTAATAATCATAGTAGCTAGTACGATCTCCTTCTATATCTCTTATTTCCATGAACAATTCCATTATTTTTTCGTCTACTACATTAAATTTATGTAAATTAGGCTCGTAGGTAAATCCCTTTCCAAACTCTACAACTTCGCCACTTATTAAGGAACTTAAGAACTTCTTCATGTTTTTTACAACATAATTCTTTTCCAGCCCTAATTTAAGTTCAACATAAGGTCTCTCATGATCTAAAGCTTCAAAGAACTTTATTTCCATATTCAGTTCTCTTTTATAATCCTCACTGATTTCAGAAACTTCATTGAAAGCTTCAATTAAAGAGTCTATATCAGATTTTTTTGGAGCACCATTTAAATTATATTGGTACTCTTTACTATACTTTAAAAGCACTGCTGCAATATGCTTACAAAGTGTTTCATCTCCTCGATCAACAGACTCTTCATATTCCTGACAATTGCATTTTCCCTGTACCTGATTTGATATACTGTCATATCTTATATTAACGGTGTTGGTAGTAAACCCATTAAAGGAAATCACATTGCCTACAATATCTAATTGTCTACAGTTTTTAATACCTTTTAGCTCAGTTTGCTTTATTTGTAAAGGTTCAATAAAATCACCTTCATAATATTGTGTTGCTCTTTTAAAGGTAATATCATCTGTCCATTTTTTTAGTAATGCTTCTGTTATTCTCACAATTCAATCCTCCACCAGTTTTTTCAAGTTACTCCTATATAAATGTACCTAAAAGAGGATACTTTAAAATGTCCTACAATAAAAGTACCTAATTTAATATTTTGAATTTATTTTTTATTTTATTAATTTTATATACTTATTTAGATGTATGAATCTACGCATTCTTTAAAGTTTATATTGCCATAAGGTAAGCCTTTCATACATTATTCTATCCTTTATATTCCAGAGCATATTTATCTATTTTATTATAGCCTAAAAACTTATATATCTAAACTTTCAAAACTAGAGATAGCATTCTTTTCCCTAATTCTTTAATCTGTTCAAATCTATAAATCATATCCCACAATTTCCTGCTCCAGCTTTCTTCCATTCTTAAGCATCATTTCAATGGAGTCCCCAAAGATATTAAAATTAATGTCTTCTGCCATATTTAATAAGATATTTCTATCTACTTCGGTTAGTGGTTTAGTATAACTTTTGTATTTCTTAAGTATATCTGCTCCCATGTTCATTGGCTTAAATGGAACTGCGGTTCTTTCAACAAGATGCTTATAAATCCTAAACCCTCCACAGTCTATATCCCCCCAATGATAGTATTCAATATCTGGATATATAGCATAAAGCTTCATCAGAAGTTTTCTTCTACTTTCATTGTGATAACCACCTAGATATATGATTATGGCTTCTATGTCCTTGAATCTATTGAAAGTGGTTAGATTTTCTATGGTAATGAGCCTTTTAACCTGGCGGACGCTTTCAAAGTGTAAAGCGTCCAAATCCCTGCTGTTTATTCCTATTCCGTTTTCGAGCTCGTTTAAATCAATCGTACTACTCTTAAATCTTATTTTTCCGCTTCCCTTGAACATTACATAGGATGGGTTCTTAAGTATATTGAACTCACCAAGTAAATCTTCAACTTCTAATAGGTAATCCTTATTAGGATGAAACTCTAGGATAATATTTTTCACCTTGCCTTCCATAGCCTCTAAGGTTTTGGAATTCTTATAAACCTTCATAGATAGTTCCCTTAAATATATTTCTTCCTCATTGCAGGTAACAGCTTGAACCGCCAAAAGAAGCTCTTCTAAATATTTCAAGTCATTTAGAGGGAAATACTTCTTTACAGATTTATTGTCCAATACTCGTTCTGTCATTGCTTGTATAAATTCAGCTAAGGTTTCTCCTTGGTATGGGAAATTAGAAAGTAGCTCAATTACCTTGTCCTCCAAGGCTTTCTTTTTCTTTCTCTTAACGTAGTTATATGCTTCATCAAGGTTATTGGTATTTAGTGCAACTTTTTCAATAATATGTCCTTCTCGTCGGTTTTTCCAAAAAATCTCTATCAATTCTTTATATTGAAGATTCATTGCTATCTGATTTATATCATCGTAAATAGTAGACTCTTCATCAAAATAATCCGGCATATTCTTCTTGTTAAAAACACAGAAAATCCTCTGATTATTTTTATTACTTTCACTGTATAGAGCGCTGCCTTCATAAGAGTCTAGAAGTCTGTTAATCAGAAGTTCATCATACCTTTTCATAAGAATAAACCTCTACATAACTTATATTATCTTCTTTCAGTGCAAGAAGAGTGCTATCAACCTGTGGCCCTATGTATTGAATTTTCTCTGGCGGCGCAGCTATTATCATCTGAAGTGGAAGATTATTTAAAAATTCAAGCACACCAGTAGTTCTCTCATCGTCCATCTTGTCAAAGGCTTCATCAAAAAGAATCAGTCCTATGCTTTCATTGCCAATACCTTGGCTGTAAAGCTGAACAAAAGAAGCAGCTATAGTTACATAGAAAGGTGTCTGAGTCTCCCCTCCGCTTTTCTCTCTAGCAACTTTTGAGTAATAGGATTCTGTACCATCTCCATGATTAATATGTATATCATAATCCATATAGGTCCTGTAATCCGTGAACTCCTCTAGGGTTTTTGAACTGTTCTCTTCATCAAGAGTAAGTTTTTCAAAAAGCTCATCTATTACTTCCTTATGTCTATCATTAAACTGCCCACTCAAAAGGGAATAGCCGTCTACAATATTAAAATCATCCATAATCATTTTGTAGTATTTACTGAAGCGCTTGCTTTCTGAGTATTTAAACTCATATGACTCACTTCCAAATTTGATATCTTTAAGTGCTTTGTTTAGCTGTTTAAATTCTCCTTGAGCCTTTTTGATATTCTCCTGTAGCTTTGACAAAAATTGTTCCTTAAATTCAAGTTCTGCTCCCTTTTTTGCCTCATATACCTTTTCTTCATATGATAAAAGCTCTGAGCTCTTTAGCTTATTTAATTCCTCAAGGAATAGTCTTGCACCTTCATAGGTTGCCTCAGCACCAAAGTCATGCTCTGACTTGTATCTATACTGCATATCTCTCAAGGCTTTCTCTTGATCCCCACGCAATGTCTCTGTTCTCTTTTTAGTTCCTTCATAATCTTCCTTTATCTTTTTTGCAGTCTTTTTGGAAACAAAAATTCCCTCATACTCCTTCTGTGCTTTTTCAAGCTTTTCTAAAAGAGCCTTCTCCGCATTATTAAGTTCTTCCTCTTGTCTTTTAAGGCTTTCTTCTTCAAATGCCTTTGCCTTAACCTCATTTTTTATTTGGTTATCGTTGGAGCCTTTCTTACTTAATATATTTTCTTTTTCCTTATCAAGCTTTTCTATTTCTTTTTTTAATCCCTCAATGACCATTTGCTTTTGAAAAAAGTTATTGTTTTTTTCAAGTTCAGTTTTTTTGACTTTTAGACTTTCAAGCTGTTCCTTATTAGTCTTAAGTCTTGGTAAAACTTCTAGGTTGTATTTTATTTCTGTTTCTCTATCTCTTCCTAAAAGTTCTTTGTATTTGTTAAGCTCCTTCAAGCTATCTATTACAGATCTTTTCTGCTGTTCCAAAGCACTTTTTTCCTCTAGTGCCTGCTCCAGCTGAATTTTATAAGCATCTTCTCCAATGTATGGCGTTTTATATACCTTTGGATCTATTACTCTTGCCACATGGTTTTGATAAAGCATACAACCTGGGGTAATAGAGCATTTATAAAGCTTTAATTCTTCCACCTTTTCGCAAAGCATAACCTTTCCAAGTATCATATTTGCAAACCTCTTTGCCCATATACTCTGAGAGGTTACAACTGAAGCTAAAGTATCATTACTGCTTTTATCGTATCCTTCTAACTTACTAGTATTTATTAAACCTGCCGAATGCAGACCTCTATTTTTTCTAAGGTTCTCATATACATTTAAAGCTAGATCAAAATCTTCTGGCTCCACTATAATATAAAACCTTTGAGTATTTAAATAGCCTTCTACAGCATTTTTCCAGCGTTCATCTGTTATCCTCAAAAGCTCACATAAAATCCTTGGTTCGCTAGCTTTTCCTGCCTTATTAAAGGCTTTCTTGATTTCCTCTAACAGCATTGTTATTTCAGGTTTATACTGAAGTTTTTTCTTTTCAAGCTCCGTTATTTTCTTATTTACCTGTGAAAGTCTTACATCAAAATCTTCTTTTTCAGCTTCATGCTTATAAACCTTCTTTGAAACTTCTTCACTTCTATAACGCTTATCTTTCACAAAGGTTTCCATTATACTGCTGACAGTAGAAGTTTCAAAATTCTGCATAACCTGCCTTGCAGAGTTGAGATAACTAATGGCTGATGGGAAGTCTTTCTCAATAGCTACTAGAGATTCTGTATTTTTAATAGACTCCTTTAGCGCTGCCATAAGACTGACTTTCTTTTTTTCAAGTTCCCTAATCTGAGGTTCAAGTGAATATATCTTACTTTCCAAATCTTTTATAGCCAGATACTCTTCATTATGCAGAAGTTCATACTCAAGTTTATCTTTAGTATCATTTTTTCCTGAAATTTCATTATTTATCTGGTTTCTTTGAGCTTCTAGTGCATCTATTTCATCACTAAGCTTCTTGATACTAAATTCAAACCTTGCTATGTTTTCTTTAGATATATCTACATCAGATCTTTTAATAATATAGTCATAAACCTTTTCTCTTTCTTCGTAATTAACTATCTTATCATAACATTCACTAATAGCCTCTAGCTTTTGTATCTTAATTTTTATGATACTCAGCATCTTCTCTAGTTCTTGGTAGCTTCTAACATTTTCCTTCAATACTTCAATATTAACTTCTTTTTTATCTAATACGTAGGAATATACAAAGTCCTTAATATCATCGATAGGTTTAAAGGCCAGTGCTTTAGGTACAAGTTCAAAGAACTTATCTTCAAGACGTCCAAAACGGTTTTTGAAATCCTTCTTCGCATCAGTTTGATTAAAGGTCTGCACCTTCTTGTTTGTATTTCTAAATAAATCTATATTCTTAGGTTTATTTCCTTGTAAAAACAACTCGTCCTTTATACCTTGATTTTCTATTCTATACCACACAGTCTTCTCTTTGGTTTCTGATGCAGAGTCTATTACTGCACCTACAAGGAAGGTTCTATTTTTTTCCGCCTCGTAAAACTCCAAAGCAATATGCGCTGTAACTTGCCCCTCTCTCTCATAGGGCTTACTCTCCTTACCTGTTTTACATCTTACATAACCTGCTAAGGTTCTTTTTCCGTTTTCGTTGGCTGCCTTGTTAAAATTGTTCTTTGAGCAAGTAAGAACAAGTTGAATAGCATCAAGAATAGTTGACTTACCTGCTCCATTTTCACCTGACAAAAGTACAGAATTGTTTATTTCAATAGTTTCATTTAAAAAACGATGCCAATTAATAAGTCTCATCCTCTTCAACTTCTTCAACAGCTTCACCACCTTTCTTATAAATATTTATCTTGTCGTAAACCGCCTTAATATCATCTACTCTCAAAGCCATTAATATGGAATGATATATAATAATCCTTGAATCTTCATTGGTAAGGTCCCTATCCAAATTATTTATTATGTTAAACCTTTTAAAAAGCTTAAGGGAGTTATTCAATGTAGTCTTATCAATAAGTTTATCCCTTATTTTTAGTGCCATAAACTTCTCCTGTATTTCCCCAACGGTCACTACTACATCATTTGTCAGAGATAACTCTCTAATTTTCTCATCAAAAAGCACTCTTAGTAGTAAAAGAATTATGGAATCAAAAAGCTTTAGCTGGATTCTATTAAAATTCAAAGTATTTACTAACTGAGCTACACCATATTCCTCATTGATTTCTATCTGAAAGCCTAATATTTTAAAATAGCTATTAAACTCTTCCTTATGTCTAAGTATAAAATAATAGTCATTTTTATTTGCCTCATTCTTTTTGCAAAGAAAACAAATACTAAGCAGCTTATTGCTTATCTTTTTAAATTCTTCCATTTCCCTAGCCGATAATTTACTTAAAAACTCCAAAGTCATCCCTCCTGTATTCCTTATAAGCACTAAAAGATTATTAATCTTTTAGCCTCCTGTATTCCTTATAAGCACTAAAAGATTATTAATCTTTTAGCCTCCTGTATTCCTTATAAGCACTAAAGGATTATCAATCTTTTAGCCCCCTGTATTCCTTATAAGCACTGAAAGATTATCAATCCTTCAGACTCCTGTATTATTTTCTCCAAATTTCAAAGTCTTTGAATTTATATCCTTTTATATTAACCTCATCTTTGTTAACGATTCTGTAGGACACCCGTTTTCTCTGTCCATAAAGCCTTACATAAATAATCCTAATGAAATCTTCAATAGTATTAAGGGGCATAGCCGATGCTAACATCACTTCTTTTTCCCCAAGAATTTCTCTCACATATTTTTCAATATTATTAGGATTCATGGAGTCCTCTAATTTATTTTTCATGCTATCTAATTTCTGTTTTCTCCTGCTAGCGTCAACAGTTATATCAATAAGTGCCTCAGGCTTGAAGTCTTTCTTTCCTTCAATAGGTGCATAAAAAGAAGCATCATCTAGGAAGCCCTGACTGTAGATTTTAAACAAATTTTCTACATAATCTAAGGAGTAAATGGTGTTAAGACTTATCTCAGAACCTGCCATCTCCTCAGACATATAAAGAAGTATATCTTTTATCTGACCAGACAGGTCCTCGCTGTTTGAAAGCAAAAACTTAGCTCTGTTTATGGCCGATCTCTGATACTGAGAGTTCTTGTTATCAATTTCCTCTATAATAAAATCCATATTATGAAAAGCATCAACCAGTTCTCTTAGAATATCTCTCACTCTTTCCATGCTATCTTCACTTGACAACTCTTTTATTTCGCTGATTTCCTTTGCTGCACTTTTAATAAATTCCTCATCCTTCATATAAGCTTCCAAGGCCTCCACTATTTCTGGTCGGAACTTAGATACATTATCTGAAGTTTTTAGTCTGTGATAAGCTTTATCAATAATATTTGCCCGATAATCATTAAAGAGAATATCCATAATCTCAGCTACCGTAGAATACTTAGTAAGCTCGTCAATATACTTTTTAATATTGGAATTTAAAGACTTAAGTCCTGTTATTAGTTTATCGGTATTTTCAAATATTTGATTGAGTAAAATCCCCTTACTCTCACTATTAGAACGTATAAGCGTATAAATTGTGTAAATATACCCTTGATACTCCAACTTAGTATTATTTACTATTCTATCCAATGTTTTTACTATTTCTACAGCATAATCATTAAAATGAATAAGCTGCACATGACTATAAGTAGTCTCACTAGTGAGCCACCCATATTCAATCAGCTTTCTTACAAACAGATTTGCCTTATCTCTGCTGCCCGCCACAGTTATGTCGTCCTCCACAATATCAGAGCCATAGTCATCAAAATAGTCCTGAAGCTCATCTATCACCAGTTCTCTTTCTATCCCAAAAGATAGCCGGCTATTCATGATAGAATACAATATGTAAATACAATCCCAATATACACTTTTGTTTTTACTGGATAAGGGCGTAAAAAAGTTTTCTGGTATGTTTTTAAATAGCATCTTTTTCTCCTATAGATATTTATTCATTACTGAAATTCAAGTATTTAATCTTTATAATTATACAATTTTTCAACTTTAATTTAAATATTTTATTTAACAACTCATAATTCCTTGAAATTACTAGGTTTAGCTAGCAAAAGTTTTATACTGTCCTGCGAAAAAGACAAGCTGTTTTTCATTGCACCTTGTGTGGGCTTTTACCATCATGTAGGATTCCTAGACAATAAAAAAATCACTAGTTTCAATTTACCAGTGATTCAGAATATATGTGACGCAGTGCGTCAACAATTTTACTTTAGGTTTTAAATCTAATTTAATCTAATTTAATCTAATTTATTTTTTTCTAAGCTTTTTAACCTCTTCTATTAACAAGCCAGTTTTTAATGAAATGGTTTCATCATCCAAAACATCTAACAGATTTTTAGCGATTGCTATAGCTTTATTTTTCTCACCTTGCTCAAGTCCTTGCTCTAAGCCTTTCTGTATTCCTTGCTGTATACCTTGCTCTAGCCCTTGCTGTATACCTTCCTCTTTAGCTTTATTAAGGGCACTAACCTTATCTTTTAGTATTTTTGCTCTCATCTCATATATTTCTCTTTGCACTGAGTCGTTACTCATCTTTATCAGCTTATCTTTTGCCTGCCTTATCTCTTCCACTGTGAGTTCTAAGCTTCTTACCTTTTCACTTTCAGGATTTTTTAAGAATTCCGTCCATGCTACTAACATATCCTTCTCATCGGTATTATCTTTGAGCTTTGGAATCTCTATAAAGTGCATTTCGATTATATCTGTCAGCTCTTCGTTAGTTTCTATTTCCTTTAGCCTATAGCCAGTGTGAAAGCTTTCTGTATTTAGATATTTGAAGTTTAAAATATTTATACATATGGTCCTGCATAGCTTAGAGTAGTCTTCCCCTTCAGTAAGTTGCTCTTCCTGCATCTTACTTAGATAATAGAGACTCCTTTTTACCATATTATATTCATTCTTAAGGTGTATTTCTATGTTAACTATTTCATTGTTGCTAGTAGTTGCTTTAATATCTAATCTAGAGTACTTATCTTCGATAAATTGCTTTTCTATATCATTTCCTTTTATCTCAACTGCTGTAATCTTATCCTTGGGCTTTAAGATCGCATTTAAGAAGGATATAAGTAGCTCTGGGTTTTTATCTGAACCAAATATGTTTTTGAATACGAAATCTACCTTTGGGTCTAATAGCCCTTTAAGCATAAGATTGCACCTCCATAAATCCTTTTACTTTAACTATATACCACGTATGCCATTTAATAAACCTACTCTTCTTAAACCATATGTTTTGATCTTCTTTAGTTATATTTTCTTTTGCACCATGATCCATATGCTATAAACCTTCCTTTTACAGCGAACTGCATTAATCAATTATGCCTATATTAATTGAAACTAGTATACACGAATGTATTTAAAAAATGTGGGTGACTTTGTTCTTTATAACTTCAGTAATGAAAGCCATACTTAAAGATAGCTTGTTTAGTATGAATCATAGTGTATTATCCTGTATTGTCATGTATTATCCTATATTATATATTAAACTATTGGCTATGTTGAAAAATAGTACTGACAATATACTATTTTTTAAAGAACTCAAAACCGACTTAATCCAAAATAATATTATATTAATGTACTTTATGACATTGAAGATACAATGGAATAGATAAGCCCTGTTAAGATCAATAAAAATATAGATAGTACGCTTACAATAAGTGTTATCTTTGAAAGTAAATTAGAAATATTATATTTCTTCATAATCAGCGCAACAGAGCCACCAATAAGTATAGATAGTACCCATATTATGAAGCCTTTTGTTTCATGCAATAATTGATCGTTAGTAACCCATAGTTCTGCAAAAAAGAAAAATATACATATAGAAATAATTGATATGATTTGAGCAAATGGTTTTAACAAAGCTTTCATATCCACCCCACCTTAATTTGACCTAATATTTTTTATTGTATATATCTAAAGTATATAACACTATTTATTGTTTTGCAATAAATATATATCAAAATGCGATGCATATTGCAATTCAGATGCTTATTTACTGGGTGGATTCTTTTAAATAAAAGTCTTTTCTAAACCGGTATTGATAAATTATATAAATAAAAGTAGACAATATGAGTTGTCTACTTTCATCGTTAGTGCTACCAATATGTAAATTATATATTAGTCATTTAACTATTTAATTTATATTATTTGATTTTTAATAATGTAGTCCTTAAATTTGCTCATTATCTCACCATTACTCCAGTAAGAAATCATTTCTTCAGGTGGTATATCAGAAATAGGTACATCAAAACCTTCTGGAATAAAAACTTTTTCTATTGAAGTCCCCTGATTAAGACTTGGTTGAGTAGCCAATCTTCCCCTATATGTTCCAGTGAAAGTAATAGGTTCTGAATCTGGATGGCAATATGCTAAACAATCCTGAATAAAGATAGAACGATCACTTTTACCTTTAACTAAGTTTATAAAATCATCAGCAGAGAACCATTCATTTACATACTTGATGAAAGGACCTGGAAACCCATTTAGTGCCTCTATATAAAATCCAGCATCTGTTACAATAACAGATTTACTTGTTTGCTTACTGGCCCAACGAGCAGAATACATTGCTACCTCTTGTACACTTTTGCTCTGAATTTCAGGTGTATCCAATTTCATTTGAATGATATTTACACCAGTATTATTAAAAGCATTTAAAGCCACCTCAAATTTAACACTGTTACCTGTAACATAGATTAATGTATTATCCAATTATATGCTCCTTTCTTTTTCTCTTAATATAACCTTTAGTTTAGCTCTTCATAATTTAAGGTTATTCACTACTTTATCTTCTTATTATACATAATATATGGATTATAATCCCAGTAATTATGAATCAAAATAATTTATATAAAAATAATTCCCCATATATTTCTCTAATCTATCTAACTACTACTTTAATAGCTTTCGCATTGATTCAGTTGAACTTTTAGATAGTTGCCACACCTTATTATCATTCATAATAAGCCCTTCACTAGTATCATCGAGCCATAGATTATAGTTTTCTTCATGATTATTAGTAAGAACTATAGTTATTGAGTAGTCTGGCGTTCTAATATCAAATTTCACATTTAACCTTTTCTTAGAGTTAAATGCATTTATAAATCTAGCTATGTGTTTCTTGTCCTTAAAATTCCAAGTATCTATTATAGTTTTAGGTGAATTTTGTGCTAATTTATTTATTATTAGGTTTGAAACTTCACTACTTCTATAACTTTCATTATCCTTGTATCGATAAAATATTATACAAACCGCTAGAACTATAAAAATTAAAATTATTGTTATAAAGATTTTACTTTTCAATAAAAGTTTCATATAAACTCCTTTCTATTAAAGATGCACCACGCTTTTAACCTACATTTAAGGTGAACTTAGCATCTTTTTTTACTTAGTAAATCATTAGTTCAGAAATAAAAAATTACACTAGAATAAATCTAATGCAATTTCTTAACAGTGTATATTCTCCGATTTTTCTAGGATAGCTATATACTATTCTACTTAAAACAGACTCAATTAAACTATTATGTTATTTATTATTTTCTAAGCTTTTCAACCTCTTCTATTAACAAGCCAGTTTTTAATGAAATGGTTTCATCATCTAAAACATCTAATAGATTTTTAGCGATTGCTATAGCTTTATTTTTCTCACCTTGCTCAAGGCCTTTCTGTATTCCTTGCTGTATACCTTCCTCTTTAGCTTTATTAAGGGCACTAACCTTATCTTTTAGTATTTTTGCTCTCATCTCATATATTTCTCTTTGCACTGAGTCGTTACTCATCTCTATCAGCTTATCTTTTGCCTGCCTTATCTCTTCCACTGTGAGTTCTAAGCTTCTTACCTTTTCACTCTCAGGTTTTTTTAAGAATTCCGTCCATGCTACTAACATATCCTTCTCATCGGTATTATCTTTAAGCTTTGGAATCTCTATAAAGTGCATTTCGATTATATCTGTCAGCTCTTCGTTAGTTTCTATTTCCTTTAGCCTATAGCCAGTGTGAAAGCTTTCTGTATTTAGATATTTGAAGTTTAAAATATTTATACATATGGTCCTGCATAGCTTAGAGTAGTCTTCCCCTTCAGTAAGTTGCTCTTCCTGCATCTTACTTAGATAATAGAGACTCCTTTTTACCATATTATATTCATTCTTAAGGTGTATTTCTATGTTAACTATTTCATTGTTGCTAGTAGTTGCTTTAATATCTAATCTAGAGTACTTATCTTCGATAAATTGCTTTTCTATATCATTTCCTTTTATCTCAACTGCTGTAATCTTATCCTTGGGCTTTAAGATCGCATTTAAGAAGGATATAAGTATCTCTGGGTTTTTATCTGAACCAAATATGTTTTTGAATACGAAATCTACCTTTGGGTCTAATAGCCCTTTAAGCATAAGATTGCACCTCCATAAATCCTTTTACTTTAACTATATACCACGTATGCCATTTAATAAACCTACTCTTCTTAAACCATATGGTTTGATATTATTGGGTTATATTTTCTTTTGCCATATTCTCCATATACTATAAACCTTTCTTTTACCGCTAACTGCATTAATCAATAATGACTATATTAATTGAAACTAGTATACACGAATGTATTTAATAAATGTGGGTGGCTATTTTCTTTATAACTGTAGAAATGAAAACCATACTTAAAGATAGCTTGTTTAGTATGAATTATACTGTATTATCCTAGATTATAGCTCTAAGATATTGAATCTATAAGTTATATTTATTTTGATATAGAGTTTGTAAATCAACTATTAATTTATACATGTTCGATAATCAACAGAATATGATATTTTCGAAAATGCATAACTTAAGTCTTCGTAATGTAACTCTATATAGGGAACCTACATGAAAAC
This sequence comes from Clostridium manihotivorum, assembly GCF_004015185.1. Classification (GTDB taxonomy): domain Bacteria; phylum Bacillota; class Clostridia; order Clostridiales; family Clostridiaceae; genus Clostridium_AR; species Clostridium_AR manihotivorum. The sequence continues at coordinate 4,270,461 of NZ_CP025746.1, forward strand.
TTAATTTATACTTGTTATAAAATCCCGGCTTCTGGGGATTTTGTGGCATGTATAAATTAATAGTTGAAGTTGGTTCCCTATATTACACAATAACTTCAATGGCTTCATAAATTGAGATCATCTATTGAAATACATAACAACATTTATTTAATACATAGTAATAGGGAACCAAATATATATTCACAAGGTAGGTAGAGAGACTTTTCATAAAACTTTTTATATATCGAGAAGCTCTAAAACATTTCCTGCACAGCAATCTTGTTCCTAGTATCTACAATAAGACTTATAGGTTGGATTGCTTTAAATTAACAAAATGTTCTAAACCAGTATTAATAGATTCCTTGAATAAAGATAGCTTATATTTTTAAAGTAAATAGAATACTTCTTTTCCCTCTAAAAAATCTTTGCAGAGCTTGTCGCATAGTTCTAATGCACTAGTTTTAATCCATGAGTTTCTTTGATTATCTTTCATAAATAATACATAACTTATAAAGGTATCCATGAATATTTGTCCTTCTACATATTTTAGATCATCAAAAGAAAATAAAGCTTTTGTTGAATATCCTTGTAAAAAGATTTTTCTTAATTCACCAGGGAAAATAGTGGCAGCACTACCTAAATCGAATGTATAGTATCCAAATCCACAGAATCCCAAATCTATTAAACAAGGGTTATTGTTGTTAACCACGATATTTCCCAATTGAAAGTCCGCATGAATTATACCAAATGCATCTCCTCTTGAATTCAGTTCTTCTATTTGATTCTTAACTAAATTCAAAACTCTTTTAATAATTTCATAATGTTCCATACTAAATAGATTGCTCTCAACACAATATTTCAGTTCATCAATAGCAGAATCAATTCTATCAATGTCATATATTGGTCTTATGAAATCTTTTGATGGCTTAAATTCTTTTAAGCCACTATGGAATAGTGCAAGATTCTGTCCAAGTTTAAAAGCAATTTCTTTAATATTATCCTCTTTAAGAGTGAGAGTATCACCTTCTATCCATTCTAAAACCGTAGCATAACAAGGATGATTAAAATTATCCAGCTTACATTCAGTTATATAATCTCCTATATTATTAACGATAGGCTTTTGCGCATCAAGCAAGCCTTTATGGTTAAGCTCTTGTAGAATCTTAATCTCAGACTTTATACCTTCCAATGTATGTTGCAGACCAAATAAACCTTCTGTACTAGGTTTATGTATACGTAGTAAATAATTCTTATTGTTCACACCATCAGTTATTTTAAACGTAATATTTTCATTATGCCTGATAAATTGAACTTCTGGAGTAGAAATAGAATATAGTGCAAGAAGTTCTTTAGCTACAATAATGTAATCCATATTTTTCTCCTTTTTTATAATTTAAAATATTATTCAAAACAAATGACTCACTCTTCAAAATAATCACCTTAATTATCTCATACCTATAAGACCTGTTTGTATACAATAACTTACATCAATACTTTACATACTAACTGAGTTTTTTTACTTTAAATTCACTGCTTCTTAACTTCTAAAGATGTAAAGAAGTTATATTGTTAAAAATAAATATTTATAACTTGTTAAGAATTTATTGATAAAATGCGGGTTTGAAGGTTTGTAGGCCCCTAACAAATCTGTTGAACAGCATATAGCTTCTTATAAACAGGACTTTCTTTCATTAAACTTTCATGGGTTCCTTTAGCTGCGACCTTACCTTTGTGTAAAACGTAGATAATATCAGCATTTTGAATAGTTGATATCCTATGAGCTATTATAATGGTTGTCTTTCCTTGTCTTAATTTATCAATATTCTTTTGAACCCAATATTCCGTTTCTGTGTCTAAGGCTGAAGTTGCTTCATCTAGTATAAGTACTTCAGTATTTTTTAGAAGTGCTCTTGCTAAGGCCAGCCGCTGCTTTTGTCCACCGGATAAGGTAGTACCACGCTCACCAACTTCGGTTTCATATTCCCTAGGAAATTCTGTAATAAAGTCGTAACAAAGCATTTCTTTACATACCTTTTTAAGTTCTATATCATCGTATTCTTTATCAAATACTAGGTTTTCTCTAATGGAAGAAGGAAGAAAATGTGGTTGTTGAAAAACCGCTGAAACTTTATCTGTATAATGTTTCCCATAAAAGTTTATAGGAACATCATTAATTAAAACTTCTCCTTTATCTGGTGAATAAGCTCTCAGTAGTAATTGTGCTATGGTTGACTTTCCACTACCGCTTTCCCCTACAATTGCAATCTTCTTACCAATTGGAAAATCTATTGTTAAGTCATTGAGAACTGGAGTAGCTTCTTCAGAATAACTAAAGGTTACTTCTTTAAATTTTATTGAAGCAATATCGCAGTTAAAATCCTTTGAACCAAACTTAATACTATCCTTCATCATTACAGATTGGATACATTCAACGGATGCTACTAATCTTTTGCCTGTGAAAGCTTGATCAAAAAACTGTCCTAATTCTGTCACTAACTGGTCTACAAGAGCGAAACCTGCAACAAAATCACCTAATGAAATCTTATTATAAATAACACTGACAGCACCAAAGAAAATTGCTACAAGTTTTGTTCCAAAAAGAAAAGGTTCACTTACAAATAAAAGCTTACTTTTAAATATTCCCTGTTTTAATATAGCTTTAAAGTAATCTGAGAATTTTTCTTCATATTTCTTAAGCTGCCAACCTTGGCGGTTATATGCTACTATTTCTCTCACTGATGAAATGCTTTCTTCAACAGTAATAGAAACTTTAGCTTTTTCTTGTCTAACACACTGTGCAAACTTTTTAGTTTTCTCACCAAATTTATGTAGTAATACATAATAAATAATCGCCACTATTATTACCACAAACAGCATTATAAAGCTGATATGTGCTACTGAATATGATAAAAATATGATAGTAAGCACATTTTTAACTGCTTCTGAAAGTAACTGATTGATGGCTAAGTCACTGGCATCAGCTATATCACTTCTCATATGGTTTAATAGCTTACCCACATGTTCTTTATTAAAGCTTCCAGTTGGCATATCATAGATTTTTAGCAAAAAATCCTTTGTTAAAGACCTTTGTACCTGGTAGCCTATATGAAAAAATGCAACCTTTCTAACGGTAAACCATAGCTTAGGACCAAAGAAGAAAACAGCAAAAAGTGCTAGTAACATAGGAAATTTATCATACTGCTTTCCAGTGAAAACCTCATCAATTAAGTCACGCTGCAATAGGATTGCCACAATTCCTGTAATACTTTCTAGAAAAAGTGCAAAATACCCCAATATAAGCCAGCGCTTCTTATCTATATATTTAACCATAAATATCATACTAGACGACATTTTCAACACCTCTCATCACAATCCCATAGAACAGCCCTTTCTTGTCCATCAACTCATTATAGCTGCCCTGTTCAGCAATATTGCCATTCTCCAACACTATAATTGAATCATATTCGCTAATGGTAGAAAGCCTATGAGCTACGGTAACAACTGTTCGCCCAACTGACAACTGCTCTAAGGATTTCTTAATAGCAGATTCTGTTACATTGTCCAGCGCTGAGGTCGCTTCATCTAATAGGATAATTTTAGGCTTTTTAAGCATCATCCTAGCTATGGATATACGTTGTTTTTGACCACCAGACAAACGAACTCCCCGTTCACCTACTAAGGTATCATAGCCTTCTTCTGTGTCCATGATAAATTCATGCGCACTGGCACTTTTAGCTACCTCTATAACCTCTTCATCTGTTGCATGAGGATTGCCAAACCTAATATTATCTTTAATAGACATATTGAATAAGTAAGTATCTTGAAATACATAGCCAAAGTTTTGCCTCAAGCTATCAAGCTTTAACTTTCTTACATCATGTCCTCCTATTAAAATTTCACCATCTGTAACATCATAAAACCTTCCTATTAGTTTTAATATAGTTGACTTTCCACTACCGCTTTCACCAACTATGGCTGTCTTTTTCCCTGCTGGAATGGTAAAAGATAGATCCTTTAAGATAGGTTTATCATCATTATAAGAAAAGGAAACCTTATTAAACTTAATATCAAATTTATCAATATCTACTTTAAGGCTACTTTTATCCTCTATAACATCTGGTTTTAAGTTCAAAAATTCATATAAATATTTTGCATAATTAAGTGCATGGAGCTGAGCTGGAATAATATAAAAGAATACTGAAAAGCCGCGAGAAACAAGGCCCATTAGAAAACTATAACCAATGAACTCTCCAGTGAGTAACTTACCGCTTTGTATTAAATTCAATCCATAATAATAAAACAGTACCGTAGAGATGGTTAGGGTCAAACCAACAGTAGTAAATCGAAAATGCCGCCAAAATATTGACCACATTCTTGCTATCCTATATTCATCAAAATCTTTTATAGTTTTTTCTATAAACCAATCTTTGCTTCCCATAGCCTTCAATTCACTTCTAGCTACAATAGAATCATATAAGGACTGCTGGGATACCTGAGCTGCTTTTGTTTCAATCCCTAAGTAATAATGTATTCTTTTATTTGCAAACCTATTAAGAAATACATAGATAACATTTCCAAGCATTGCTGCAAAAAAGAATATAGGTTGTCCAAAAATCAAAATAATCGATGGCACTACAAACTGAGCCAGACAATAAATAAAATTAGGAAATAAGAAGGTATAGGTTTCTTGGGTTTCTTTTACAGCGTTTTCAAATAAAGATAAGATCTGTCCTGTAGGTACTTTTTCATAGTAAGAAAAGCCTAGCTTTTGCAGCTTCACCATTAAGTCAGTTTGCTGATTCTTAGTAATTTTATTAGCTATGATTTGTTCCAGTAAGTTAAAAATTGATTTTACAATTAATATCAACATAACAATACCGCATAAAAACAACACTTGATTTATCAATAGTGAAATATTTTTTAATGGAATAACCTTGTCAATTAAATATCCCATACGTCGAGGAATCATTAATTCTCCAAAGATCAATGCACCACCACATAATACATAAACAAAGGTTTGTATTATAAAAGGTTTAAAATAGCTTAGGGTCCAAAAATATAACTTAAGCAATTCTCTCTTCTCTAGTTGTTTTTCCAACATCATCACCTCGCAGATTAAAGTCAGCAACTTATTTGTGATATTTATATATATTGCAATTGAATTTTCATATTTATATATCAGATTGAAGTGGTACATCTTTCGGCTTTGACTTAGTCCTATAAATATTGTTACATAGAGTTACTCTCGCAACATATATACCTCATACTTATGAAATAAACTCATAAATGTATCTATAATTTTACTATAAAAAGTCACCCCATTATTATATACCACTTGTAACTTTATTGCATATATTTTAATATTAGGAATATAACTAAAAATATTACTTATGAATTGTACATTAATCGTAAAATGAGAAAGTAGATTAATTAAATCTTATTATCAAATACTATAGTCTAACTCAACTGTTAATTTACACATTCTCCAAAAGCACCAAAAATGGCCACTTCCGTGAATGTATAAATTAAGTCTTCATAAAGTTTTCCTATAGTATAGGTATCCAACTTCAACTATTAATTCGTATATGCCAGATAATCCCAGAAGCCAGTTTTATCGAATATCCATCAATTAAGTTTTAATAAAGATACCTATATCTAACTTTAACTATTAAGTAATCTATTCATGATGATCCTAAGTAGCCTGGATTATATACCCCATGGAACCCTGGATTTTTGAACATGTATAACTTGAGTTTTCATAAAGTACCTATATAAGGAGGTTGATTAAGTATGAGTAGTGCCGCTTCTGTGACACGTAAGCAAAAGAAATATGTTGAAAAATTTAAAGAATTAGGAGCATTAGATGCTGAACACGCTATTTCTCTTAATGAAGTTGGCATAACAGGAAGTTATGTATTCGATAGGATGGTTGCAAACAAAATTTTTATTAAGTGCAATAATTCTAAGTTTTATCTCAATATTTCTGCATTTGATAGTTATAGAAAAACCAAGCAGAAGCTAGGTCTATCTATTATCGTTATATTGTTCCTTTTTCTTGCCTTTTATTACTTGGTTATAAATAAATAATTATGGCATTTCTAAATAAACTACTAATTTATTCATGCCCGAAAGTAACTTGTCTCAGTAATTTTCGGACTTATTAAGGTTGGAGGTTACTAAATTCTCTCAACCTTAATTTTATACATATCTACTAAAGCTGCAATTGAAATGCGGTGTATATTTTTTCAATACTATTGCTTTTTCCTTAATTATAGATAATCAACAGTACCATTAAGCACTTTTGTATCCTTAAAATTTCTAGTATCATAACTTTAAGCCTTATCTGCTCCTAAACTAAAAAATCTTTTCTGCTTTCACATTCTTTATATCATTGGTTATGAAAGCATTTCTGTTTTCATTGTAAATGAAGCATAGTACACAAAAAACTCCTAAGACTATTAATAAAGCTGCTAAATAATATAAACACCTTTTTATCAAAGTAACTCCACTCCTATAAAATTCCTTGACTAGTAAGTAAAATATCTATTATCTACTTTTTCTTTGGCAGAGAGCTTTTTTCTCTATGATTTACATATCTGCAGTTTCCTAGATTTATATAAAAGTAAAAATGCCGTAAAATTTGCTCTTAATTATTACGGCATTGGCGTCTATAAACGTACCATTTCTTAGTAACGTTCATATTTTTAGATGAGCCACCTTCATCTAGATTTTTAAGGGGAGAAACTTTCAAACTAAACCCTTAATTTAGAGACAAAAAGCGCTTTGCAAATATACTATACTTTAGAAGTTGTATATCTTTATTATTTATCTTTATAGCTAGCTGATTAAATAAGTAGTATTCCTATTTATATAATATTCTCATTGATATAAATGTGTACTATTAATTTATTTTGAAAGTCAACTAAACTTAGAACGATTGAGGCTTTACCTCAATTAAGTATAATGAATTACCTTCTGGATCATTAAAATATGCTAATCTAGCAGCGTTGCCATCATTAACTGCTTCAAACTCAATTCCTCTAGATTTTAATAGCTCCATTGTTGAATCTAAGTTATCCACTTCAAACCCAATTGAAATACTCTCAGACTTTTTAATTTGAATATTTTGATCACCATTTGGGTTAAGTAAAGTAATTGAAAGTCCTGGTGCTTCCACTTGCGCCAAATGCCCATCAACTTGTGCTTGCAATTTTAATTCAAGAGTATCAACATAAAACTGTACTGCTTTTTTTATGTCAGATACTACGATAGTTATAGTTCCACTTTTAAACATTTATATTTCCTCCGTTTCTTATTCCTTTATTAATAGATTATCTTCACTAAACTTATAGTTTATCCACTTAACCATAATTTTTTCTTCTCTGTCTACCTTCTTAGGATAGATCTAACTCCCTATATGTATGTATTAAATAAATGTTGTTACAATTCTATAGATATCCAACTTCAACTATTAATTTATATATGCCCTATAATCTCCAGAAGCCGGGATCATCGAACATACATAAATTAAGTTTCCGTAAAGTATACCTATAGATATAGCAATACTACTTCATAATAAACTTTATATTATCAACCCCTCATGACAGAATAATAGGAGCTTTGAAAATAGATTTTAAATCTAAGTGCTATGTTCTTATATATCGATCTTTAATGTGAAATTACTTAGTATGTCACTACTAAACTGCATAGCCCTAAATAAACCTTTCACTACTTCAATGTTAAAAAAGTATCCGCCCACATTTTTTTAATACATTCATATATAGTAGTTTAAATTAATACAGCTCACATTAAAAGCTTACTTTTGGTAGACTTCTACTGTAGTTCTCTCACTTGTTATCTATGACTCTTGTTTATTAAAATTTATAATTATGTGTTTCACAAGGATCTGTCCTATTAAATAAAAGGTACTGCATGCCTATTGATTATATCTCAACAATTCCTCTACTATTTCTTTCGATCTTATAATATCTTCATCTTCCTTAGTTATCTCAAGAATAATTTTCCCATCATAATTATAAAGTATTTCATCGAATATGTACTTAAAGTCAATTTCTCCTTGTCCCAATGGTAGATGCTCATGTATAATATTAAAATATTTATCAGTAATATGAAGAATTTTGGGCATCTTAATAGATACCATTTCTTTTAGGTGCTCATAACTATATATGTGAGCAATATCTAACAAAAATTCTAAGTCAGGATTATTGGCAAACATTATTTCTATCTCTTTTGATGTAGAGAATATTGGGTCGATTTTGCTATTGTTCTCAAGATAAAGTGTTATACCATTGGGTTTCAGCAGCCCCAACACTCTTCCAATTACATCTGAAAGCTTATAAATTGTGGCTTCTTCAATATTCTCACTATGACATACAGGATGAATTATCAGTTCCTTATGCTTAAGTTTATTCAATATACCTATCAATTTCACAGCATGTTCTTCCATCTCATTAATATCTAAAACAGCATGAATGATCGTAGGAAATCCATAACTAATGATTTTATTAAGTCTGTTCTCTTCCTGTTCGTAGTTTCTGATTCCATCTTTATCGTACCATACCTGCATTATTTTAAAATTATTCTTCAGAGCAAACTCTACTTCTTCTTCATAGGGATTGTTAAACCTTGCTAAACAGCCTATTTCAACCATAGGAACATTCTCCAATCACTTAAGTTAATTTATATTTTCCTTATAGTTCTCTTTATTAATTGTATATCTATTTCCCATAAATATTTAATCTAGTCATTAGCTATAGCGCACTTGAAAGAAAGAATAATACCTATAAGCGCTATTATATATCCACCTCCAATATTGGAATGAGGATCTAATGCAACAACACCTCCAAATAAAGTTATATTTATACCTAAAAGCATACCCTTGATACCAGATACACTCTTTTTTAACCTCTTTACAATAAAATATGCTGCTACCAATAATAGCACTAATAATACACCTTTAAATACTAATGAAGTTACAACACTCTCCATCCTTATCTCCCTTAATAATTTACAAAAATATTTTAAGTTAATCAATTTAATTTTAACATTAAATCCAAAAACTGTAATCATATGAAACACTATTCTAAACAAAATTAATTTCCAGGTTAGAATGAATTTTCAATGATGAACTATATAAAAATGACACCAACATTTATTGAATACATACCTATATAGAGTTAAATATATATTGGAACATAGGTAAGACTGTTTTTAAGTATACTTTGTAAACACCTCAGAATTCTTGGTATTTTGCCATTTGTGAATATAGTGGTCCTATAAATGCAATACAATTTGATAATGCTAAAGAGTTCCTAAAAAGAAACTCAATTTATACTTGTTTAAAGATTTCCGTTTCTCTGGATTCTCCAGCATGCATAAATCAATGATTGGGTTAGGAACTCTTGCCTCATATTGATGTAATAATTTTTAATAGGAGATAATATATTTTTCTTGATGCTTATTTGTTGCACTATATTGGTAAAGGATGAAAAAATAGTTTATAATATAGATAAACAATAGTAAAATACTGTGCAAAGGACTATTAAAATTTATGAAAAGGAATGAATTTGTGTGAGAAGTACATATATTATTATGTTTGTGATTATTTTGGGTGCAATCATTTTGTTTTTAAGTATCTGGGGATTTTGTAGCAAACAAAAAAGAATAAAATATACACTCGCAGGGATTAATGCGTGGTTTTTCTTAATGTTTTTTTTAGGAATGACTATTTGGCACATCTATATAAACGAAAGAATAGCATATTATATTATTCCTACTATAGTTATGATTTTTGCAATTAAAACAATGGGTTTTTATCCAAAGTTTAAAAAGGTTGATTGAAAATTCATTAATTCATATTGTTTATCAACAACGAATTACATACTAAAACCTATGCTAAAACCGAAGTTAAAGCATAGGTTTTTTGTTGCAAATATTCTTGTAAAAGTGACTGAATCATTATTTATCTACGATATGCTCTCCTAACCAAAGGTTCTTAAGAATCTCTGCTCTTAACAAGTATATCTCCATGTCTTAAATTATTATTACATTGTACCGTAAAAATCATTTGTGGACGGTTGGCAGTTTCTATAGATTCTCCATTTTCTTTTCTCATATCTTCAAGCTTAATAGTTTTATTATCTCCTGATATAGCTAAAACCTCTACCAAATCACCATTGTTAACCTTGTTTCTTTGTTGTATTGTTGCAATATGAGTTTCTTCATTATATTCAATTACAATACCGACCATATCATAGTTATGTATGTAAGCTGAGGTTTCATAATTTTGCCTTACTTCTTCATCAAAATAGAAGCCTGTGGTATATGGTCTATGACTAGGCTTTTCAAGCTCTTGCAACCATTTTGGATCATATTTATAATTTTTAGGGTCTTCAAAGTATTTATCAATGGCCTGTCTGTACGCCTTAACTACAGAGGCTACATAATATGAGCTCTTTATTCTACCTTCGATTTTAAAAGAATTTATGCCAGCTTCAATAAGCTCTGGAATATGCTCTATCATACATAAATCCTTAGAATTCATAAAATACATGCCATTATCATTAACTTTTTCATAAGTTCCTGGGGCTTTTTCTTCATATAGATTATATTTAAATCTGCAAGGTTGTGTGCATGTGCCTCTATTTGAATCTCTTCCATTTATATAATTGGATAATAAGCACTTACCCGAGTAGCCCATGCACATAGCTCCGTGAACGAAAGCTTCTATATCACAAGTTTCAGGCAACTCTTTTCTCATAGTCTTCAGATCTTCAAGGCTCATTTCTCTTGCTGCTACAATTCTTTTAATTCCAGCCTTATGCCAGAATAAAGCTGATTTATAGTTTAGATTGCTAGCTTGTGTACTTAAATGTATTTCTAGCTCTGGTGCCACTTCCCGTGCTATGCTAAAGATTCCTGGATCAGCAATGAGCACAGCATCAACCCCTACTTCATACAATTCAGTTATGTATTGCTCAATACCTACTAGATCTTCATCATGAGGTATTACATTTAAAGTAACGTGAACTTTTCTATTTCTTGAATGAGCATACTCAAGACCTTCTTTTAATTCATCTATTGTAAAATTATCTGCCGAAGCCCTTAGGTTTAATCTATTTCCCCCAAGATATACTGCATCAGCCCCAAAGTCTATAGCTGTTTTCAGTTTTTCTAAATTTCCTGCCGGTGCTAAAAGTTCTGGTTTATTCATTTTAATACTTCTCCTTAGATATATAAATTACATACTCTCCATAAGTAAAAAAATCACATCAGAATAAATCCGATGCAACTCTATTATACGACATGATTTTCTATATTTCCATAATTAAGTCAGATGCATTCATTCTAAATATATCTTGCTATAAAAAAGCCGCTGAAGCAATGTCCTTCAATGAGCTTATTTTTGCGAATGTGCCTCTACAAATGTACATGGGAGAAATCTTGCAAGCCAGTACATTTTGTAATCAATCTAAAAAGCCATAAAGAATATTCTTATACCAACCAGTGCTAGTGCAACAGCAAGGCTTTTTATGATTGCTACTCCATGGATTTTTTTGGAAAGCTTTGCTCCAAGTTGTGCTCCAAATATAACTCCTAGTGCTAATGCTACGGTTTGAATTATACCTGGTTGAAGTACACCAGCTGATATATGTACAATGGTTCCAGATAAGGACATAACCGCAAGAACAAAATGGGAAGTTGCAGTTGCAATATGCACAGGATAATTTAATATATTAACAAGAACAGGCACATGTATAATACCTCCCCCTATTCCTAATAGACTGGATATATATCCAACAAATATACTTATTACTACACCTAAGATTGGATTATATGAAAATACATATTTTATTCCTTCTGCATCTACAAGAGTTCTTGTAACAAAACCTTTCTTAATAACATTTTCTTTATCACTTTTTTCGTTTTTAGTTTTAACAATTAAAAAAATTGAAGCAGCTATTAGTAATATTCCAAATAAACCATTGAAGATATGTCTTGGAATATACGAAGTAGTAATAGCTCCAAGTATAGAACCAGGAATGGTAGCTATTGCAAAAATTATTCCTGATTTGTAATCAATTCGCTTCATTTTAGAATAAGCCGTACTTCCAGATAACGCATTAAAAAACACAACAGCAAGAGATATACTTGTTATGGTTTCAGGTGTTTTATCAGGGTATAAAAGTAATAGTATAGGGGTTAATATAAATCCTCCACCAGCTCCTATTAATGTTCCAAATGTACCTACTAAAAAGCCTAATGGTGTTAACCATAAAAATTGTATCATAATAAAACCTTCTTCCTTAGATAATTAAACTATTGAAAATCCGTATATTAGTTTTTGTGACTAAACACCCTACACTTTAATTTTATATGTTAAGATTATATAAGTAAAATATTATTATTTTATAATATATATAAGGTTTTTATTATAGAAGAAGGTGCTAAAATGACACTAAAACATTTAAGAATATTTGTAACTGTATGCAATTGCAATAGTGTAACTGCTGCTGCTGAAAAACTTTACCTTGCTCAACCCTCTGTAAGCCTGGCAATAAGAGAGTTAGAAGAACATTATTGTGTAAAGTTGTTTGATAGAATCTCTAAAAAAATGTATTTAACAGAACCAGGAAAACAACTTTTAAATTATGCCAATCACATAGTATCTCTCTTTGATGAAATGGAATGCGAAATAAAAGATTGGGATTCAGCTGGCATATTAAGGATAGGCTCAAGCATAACTATTGGTAACTACTTATTACCTGAGTATATTCAAATATTTAAAGAAAAATATCCAAACATCAAAATGCAGGTTATCATCGATAACTCTGAAAAAATAGAACAAAATATAATGGCAAATCACATTGATTTTGGCTTAATTGAAGGTGTAGTACATAATCCGCATATTAACAGTCACACCTTTATGGAGGATGAACTTGTGTTAATCTGTGGTGTCAATCACCCATTGTCTAGCTTTAATGAAGTTGAAATTGAAATGCTTAAGGAGTATGAATTTATTCTTCGGGAAAAAGGAAGCGGAGGAAGAGAACTCTTCGATAGTACTATGCTGCTGCATGGCATGGAGGTTAAGCCAATTTGGGAAAGTGTTAGCAACCAAGCAATTATCAAAGCTGTAAGCGCTGGCTTGGGGCTTTCTGTCCTTCCTTACCTTCTAGTAAAGAAAGACTTAGAATCAGGAATTGTGAAACAGATTAAAATTAAAGCTTTATCACTGAACCGCAAGTTCCACATTATCTACCATAAAAATAAATTTCTCACTACCTCTGCAAAAGAATTTATTGCTCTTTGTAAGACACATACTGTTCCATTTGATATCATTGGAACGTAAAAGGGTTACCTGCTATGTATATAGCCACATTGGGTTCAAACTGTACATTATTGCCTATTAATACCTTGCCTACATTTAAAATGATGCAGTAATCGTTGTAAATCAATGATTTTAAATTTATAATGATATCATGTTATTTTTTGTATCTTACGTAAATAAACAGTAAAGATGATGATAAAGGAGGCATAGAATTGAAAACTTTAAAAGAAACTGTATACGAATTCATAGAGCAAGAAGTTTTTAGTAAAGATGAAAATAGAAATGGCTTACAAACCAAGACCATTGCAGAATCTTTAGGTTTGCATCGTTCTAATGTAAGTGCTTTATTAAACGAGTTAGTAAAGGAAGGAAAACTGGCGAAAACAACAACGAGACCGGTTTATTACAAGCCTCCTGAGCAAATTTATCAAGGTACAGAAAAGTCTTGCTTTACTCAATTGATTGGCTATAATGGCAGCTTAAGAAATGCCATTCAACTAGCGCAAGCTGCTATCCTTTATCCACGCTCCAGTTTAAATGTTTTACTTTCTTCTAAAACAGGCTGTGGAACTACTTATTTTGCTTCATTAATGTTTGAATTTGCTAAAGAAAAGAAAATTCTATCTAAAAATGCTCCTTATGTAAAAATTGATTGCCGTCATTATTCTAAAAATGTATCTGTATTAGACGATGAACTCTTTGGCGCCAAAGATGATTTAAGTAGTAGCTGCTTTGCAAAAGCTCAAGGAGGAATGCTTTTTATAGATAATGTTGATTTACTAGATGCTAAACAGCAAAGCTGTCTTTTTAGGTTCCTGGATTCAGGTAAGATTTACTCAGAAGACAAATTAAAATCCTTAGATTGTAATGATCTATTCTTAGTATTAGCCTGCGCCCCACAAAGCGGTTTACAAATCAATCGTATTATTCCTGTTACAATAGAGCTTCCTGAATTAAAAGATCGTTCTCTTGAGGAGCGCTTCGATCTTATAAATCACTTTTTTCAGGTTGAAGCCTCAAACTCAGACCATTGCATAGAAGTAACCTCCGACTCCATTAAAGCCTTATTACTATCAGATTTTAATTATAACGTTAAGGGCTTAGAACTGGATATTAAAGCCGCTTGTGCAAATGCTTATGTTCGAGTAGTTAATGAATCCGAGCAGAATATTTGTGTATGTGTCAATGACTTTAAGACTCAAATAAAAAAGAGCATACTAAATCTAAAAAGTTACAATAATAAAATTGATATGCTCATAGGAAATAGAGATTCTATTATTTATGATAAAAATATTGCTAATCAAGGATATTATGATACACATTATACAGTTGACATGTATTCTGAAATAAAGAAGCAGTATGATGAGTTGTCTAACCTAGGCATTACTGACAGCGGAATCGAAAACGTTATGAATACTCACATCAGCAATTTATTTAAAAAGTATCGCTATTATAACGGCTTTGATGATTCGAATAATTTAGAGCAGCTTTCAAGAATTGTAGATTCAAGAATCATTGAAATGGTTAATGTTTTTTTGGATACCTGCAAAAAAGAGCTAGGAATAAACTACAAATCAAATATATTTTATGGGCTTTGTCTACATATTAATTCCTTACTAACCTTAAACCTATCGGAACAAAGAATAGACAATAATCAAGTCATAAAGATTGTTCAAGACTATCCAAAAGAATATGCTGCAAGTGTTCAGTTTGCAACGGTTTTAAAGGAAGTGTTTGGTTTAAACCTACCAATTCATGAAACTGTGCTGATTGCTATGTTTTTAATTGAATCAGATGATAATAACGAGGAAGATCACCCTGTACTACTCTATATCATGCATGGAAGTCATACTGCTTCATCTTTAAAGGATGTTACAAATAGTTTAACCCATTGCCATAATGCATATAGTTACGACCTTGCTTTGGATGTCGGAACAAGACAAGCTATGGAAGAGATTAAAGCTCTTATTGAGAAAATTGATGGAGGAAAAGGTGTTATTGTTATATATGATATGGGCTCTATAAAGACAATGGTTGAAACCATTTCAGAAGAACTAGATGTAAAGATAAGATGTATCAATATTCCTGTTACTCTTATAGGCATTGATGTAGCAAGAAAATGTTCTATGGAAAGTGATATAGATTATGTATATCATATGGCCAACCTAGAAATTAATAACATGAAGAACTTTGAAAAGCATAATAACGTTATTGTAACACTTTGTCATACCGGTGAAGGTGGTGCAGCACAGTTAAAGCTGTATATCGATCAATACTCAAAGCTAGGTATGAAAACCATAGCTCTAGCAATATCTTCACGGAATGAACTACTAAAAGAAGTCCTCGCTCTTCAAAAAACTTATAATATTCATAGTTTTGTTGGTGCATATGATCCAAAGTTATTTGGTATTCCCTTCATATCTATTCAGAAAATTTTTGAAAGTTCTAAAGAGGACTTAGACCGTATATTGATGTTTGAGCCTGTAACTTCTCGTTCCATGGATTACAACCATGTATATAAATATCTAGGAGAACAGTTCAAATACACCTCAATTTCTAAGCTAAAAACTGTGCTTCCAAATATTATTGATGAGTTCAGCCTGCTCTATTCCTTCACTGAAGATCAACGAGTTGGACTATTCATGCATCTCGCTTGCTTGGTTGAAAGACTCCTGGATGGTAAATCAGTTAGTAACAACACTGACAGAAGCAAGATTATTTCTGTATTTACAGAGGACTATCAAACGGTTGTAAAAGTCTTAAAGAACTTAGAAAAGACCTTCAAAGTCATAATAGACGACAATGAAATTGCAACCATTATCATGATTATAAAGAAAATATAAGGATTTTTAATTTCAATAATATTATTAAACATATCCAAAATGCTAATAAATTTAGCAAAAAGAAAGGCCTCCTGAAGCTTGTACAGGAGGCCTTTGAAGTTTCTTAAACCCTATCTGATTTCTTTGAAAATAAATTTGTTAGCTGCTGATGCTCTAATGGCTTTGGTTTAACAGGTTCTACTATTCCTTCTCTAAGATTGGTTATCTTTTTTTCAATATCATAGAGAGTATCTGTCATCCTTCCGTAGTAAACTGCTTCACTAAACATCCTCATTATCTTGTTATGTTTTTCCTTCTCAAAGCTTTCAATATTCTGATTAAATATGATTCTTAAGCCTTCGTCTACTACTTCAGTTTCATAGGAAATTGTAATTGTGTCCATCAAGGATTTGATTTGTGCCTTGTAAAACTCCCCTCTTTTATACTCTAATATGGTTATATCAATACGAGTATGGGCGTTGTTATCATATTTTGAATATCTCAGTCCTTTCTTTATATCTTCTACGCTTAGTTCCTTACCCGAAGATTGATAAATATTAGATAAGAGATCGTTTTCAAGAAAATCATAAAATTCTTTTTCATTTATTTTTAATATTCTTGTTAGTTTCATGGACACATTATAGCATAGCATCTGGAAAATAAAAACATTATATTTCCATATTAAAATTAATTTTCAGATTAAGAAAATTTTCATATTTAAGACTTACTATATTATACAATTGGTATATCCTAAAAATTATATTTTTACGAAATTACAAAAATGTAAAAAATTATACGTTATAAATAGACCAATTATACACTATATAAAAAAAGCAATAAAATATTATACACTAAATCGCCAATTTCAAGATTAAGCTTAATTTTATTAAAAACAAGTGTATTTCTATAAATATACTAAATAAATACTGTATAAAAGTGTTTACAGGCCTTCATGTAATCGTTTTGACAACAGTTTTTTTATACACTAAAATGAAATCAATCCAAGAACAAAAATACACAAAAAGGAAAAGGAGGAATATCCTGTGGACGAAGAAAATGATTTAGTATCAATGACAATTATCGCCAATTCAGGTGATGCACGTTCTTTTGCATTTCAAGCTTTGGAGGAAGCTAAGACAGGAAACTTTGAAAAAGCAGAGGAGCTCTTAGCCAAATCTGATGAATCAGCAAGTCTAGCTCATAAAGCCCAAACAGAATTATTGTTCAAAGAAGCCAATGGCTATAAGCAAGATATTAACGTATTACTTGTTCATTCTCAAGATCATTTAATGACAAGCATGCTTGCCAATGAGCTTATTAAAGAAATTATTTTATTATACAAAAACAAATAAATTAGGGGGATGGAATATATGAAAATCTTATTAGTATGTGCTGGTGGAATGTCAACAAGTATTCTAATGAAAAAAATGGAGAGCTTCTGGAAGGAAGCTGGAGAAGAGCTTGATATTAAGGCAGTAGGCTTAGCTGAGTACCAAGATGTATACCAAAATTATGACATTGTTATGGTAGGTCCTCAAGTATCCTATCGTTTAAAAGAAGTAAAGGAAAATACCGGACTTCCCTGTGCTGCAATTCAATCCTTTGATTACGCTGTTGCAAATTGTCCTAATATCATGAAGTTAGCTCAAAAGCTATACGCTGAAAAATAATAGAATAAGGAGAGGTAAAATGGAACAGTTATTTGAAAGTAAATTTATGATCAAACTACAAGACTTTGGTCAAAAGCTAGGCAGTAACAAATTCCTATCTGCCTTGCAGGCTGCTATGATGTCCTTAATGGGTATCATAATGGTTGGTGCCATATCACAAATTATTTGCTCAATAGGCAGCGAAACCATGTTAAATCTATTTTCTTCAAAGAGTAAAATTTATGCAATCTTCTATTTACCTTATCAATTTACAATGAATTCCTTATCTTTATGGGTTGTTGCATTATTTGCCTTCAACTATGCAAAAAATTTAAAGATGAAGTCTCCTATTATGAATGCAGTTGATGCCTTGGTTTGCTTCTTATTAGTAGCTGGAGCTTTAACTACAAGTGAAGCAGGAGTTACATCTATTAACATGACTTATCTTGGAGCTCAAGGTATGTTTATTGGCTTTCTCGTTGTATTTATGTCTGTTCACATTGAAAAATTCTGTGCGGATAGAAACATACGTATCAAAATGCCAGATGTGGTTCCTCCATTCTTACAAGATGGTTTTTCATCAATTTTGCCCTTACTATTCAGTGCTATTATTTTCTTAGCTATTTCTACCGCTGTATCTGTAGGTACAGGAGGAGCTTATAATGTTTGCTCAGGCTTTATGGCCTTATTAGGTGTTCCATTAAATGCTTTAACATCAGTTCCAGGTATGTTCATTCTTTGTATTTTTGGTGCACTGTTATGGTGCTTTGGTATTCATGGTACTATGATTTTAGTTCCAATTATCATGCCTTTAGGTATCCAAGCCGCAGTTGCCAATGGTGCAGCCCATGCAGCTGGTAAGCCACTCGTATTCTATCCAGTAGCACTCTTTGGTGCAATGGCTATTTGCGGAGGGACAGGTAATACTCTACCGCTTGCACTTATGGGACTACGCTCCAAATCAAAACAAATCAATGCAGTTGCAAAAATCTCTGCAGTTCCTGGATGGTTTGGAATTAACGAACCTATGACCTTTGGTATGCCAATTATGTATAATCCTATCCTTTGTATACCTTATGTATTAAATATTCCATTTGTTATGATATGTACCTATCTAGGCTATAAATTCGGCTTCTTACAACCAGCATGGATCTCTATTTCAGCCTTGCTTCCAATGGGCTTTGGCCAATATTTATCCACTCTTAGATGGCAAAATGCAATTTGGGATTATTTGATGTTAATACCTGCTGCTATTATTTGGTACCCATTCTTTAAGATTTATGAAAAGCAATTAATTGCTAAAGAACAGGCAGCATTAGTTGAAGTATAGTAAAAGTTTATAAAATTTGAATAAGTGCCAGCGAATCAGGATATACCCCTTCAAATACAAGATTATTTTCATAATCCTCAGGTTTTTGAGCGATAAATTGAAAATATATCTTTAGTAATGAATGGTGTGAGTCTAAAAGCTGGTACTTTTTAAGATTACTAGAAAGCGAAATATTATGGATTTTCTCTCAGTAATATTGGGCCTATGATATTCCTACTTATAAGATCCCTGACATCACAGCTGTTTTCCCTTATTAATCTGAATTTATTATGTCTATTGGTATAAAGAAGTGATTAAGTAAAATATTAAAAATTATAGATGGAGGTAAAATAAATGAAAGGTTTTCCTAAGGATTTTTTATGGGGCGGCGCAACAGCTGCCAATCAATATGAAGGCGGATGGAATGAAGGAGGAAAAGGTATCAACACTTCAGATGTAATGACTGCTGGTTCTCACACCGTTCCTCGCCGAGTAACTTATAAAAATATAAACACTGGTGAAACAGGTTCTCTAACTGGTTTTGGACCAAATATGAAACTTCCAAAAGATTGTATTCCTGCAGTTATAGATGGCGAATACTATCCAAGCCATATTGCAACTGACTTCTATCATCATTATAAAGAAGAT
Source organism: Clostridium manihotivorum (assembly GCF_004015185.1). Taxonomy (GTDB): domain Bacteria; phylum Bacillota; class Clostridia; order Clostridiales; family Clostridiaceae; genus Clostridium_AR; species Clostridium_AR manihotivorum. The sequence goes on from NZ_CP025746.1 coordinate 4,290,219, forward strand.
ATTGCATACATGGGTGAGATGGGCTTTAAGACCTTTCGTCTAAGCATGAACTGGGCACGTATTTTTCCAAACGGTGATGATAAAGAACCTAATGAAAACGGATTAATTTTCTATGCTGCAGTCTTTGATGAATGCGCAAAATATGGTATTGAACCTTTAGTAACCTTATCTCATTATGAAACTCCAATTAATTTAACAATCAAATATGGCGGCTGGTCAAATAGAAAATGCATAGACTTCTTTGAAACCTATGCAAAAACAGTTTTTAAGTATTATGAAGGAAAAGTTAAGTACTGGTTAACCTTTAATGAGATTAACTGTATGGAGTTTGCCCCATTTGTTGCAGGCGGTTTATCTGATCCCTCTCCTCAAAACAAAGCACAAGCTGCTCACAATCAATTTATAGCCAGTGCAAAGGCAGTAAAGGCTGCCCATGAAATTAATGAATCAATAAAAGTAGGCCAAATGCTAGCATATATGCCGCTGTATGCTTATACCTGTGATCCTAATGATCAATTAATGGTTATGGAAGCAGCTCAAACCAGCCTATTCTATGCTGATGTACAGACCGGTGGCCACTACCCTGCTTATAGATTAAAGAAATATGAAAGAGAAGGGATTGTACTTAATACAGAACCTGAAGACTTTGAACTTCTAGAAAAATATTCAGCTGACTTTTTAAGTTTCTCTTGTTATGGTTCTACTACTATCACAACTCATGACGATGTTAGTAAGACTAGCGGAAATCTTATGATGGGAATCAAGAATCCATACTTAGCAACAAACGCTTGGGGCTGGGCAACTGATCCTGCTTGTTTAAGAATCGCATTGAACACATTATACGATCGCTACCACAAACCATTATGGATTGTAGAAAACGGTATAGGCTGGGAAGATAAAAAAGAGGCTGATGGAAGTGTACATGATACTTACCGTATAGATTATTTACGTAAAAATATTGCCTCCATGAGAGATGCCATCAATGTTGACGGTGTTGACTTAATGGGATATACCATGTGGGGCTGCATTGATTTGGTATCTGCCGGAACAGGAGAAATGAAGAAACGTTATGGTTTTGTTTATGTAGATCGTGATGATCAAGGAAATGGTACCTTGGAGAGAAGCAAAAAGGACAGCTTCTATTGGTACAAGAATGTAATTGCAACACATGGGGAGAATTTAGATTAATAGAGTCATAAGCTTAGTTTTATTCCTTGAGGTTTAATTCTAAGCTTATCTCATTTAGTATAGCTGTTCCTTAAATTATAATTTTCTAATAAAAAACATTAAAACCCTAATCTTTCGTATATTATATACTAAAGAATAATAATGGGACCAAATTCAAGTGTTAAATTCTTAGTACCTAGCCGTAATCATTTTTAGTTTCAATTTGTCAAAGCATTTACTTGCTTCATAAACATCATGATTGCATGGTGGCTCAACAGGATTCAAGATTTCAATTACAAACTTAGAAAAAACACAGTCCATTATGTATTGTAGTTCATTTAATGTAGATGTTTTCTTACAACATTGAAGATAAATATTCAAATTGTCAAATCGACTTTCTGCATAGCATCTGCTCATCATTTCTTGCCAAAGCTCTTCGCTAATATTAGCTCCACAATGTGAACATTTAACTAACTCAAAATTACTACCGCAATCAATAAATGTTGTATTTTCAAAACCCTCCCAGGATATACTATCCGCTTTAATATATGTCTTTAGTATATTCACTGCTCCATCAATAGCTTTGGTGTCACTAGGAAAAAAATTATGACTTTCTGGTATTATTTTATATATAGTGTCTGCCAATAGAATCACCTCATGAAAAAATATTATGCATTAATTTCTTTAATATCCTTAATAATAGCAATTTATCACATTTTAATTATGAATACTACTACTCAAATATAGCTAAGTAAATAAACTGAATTTGCTTCTAACCCGCATGTTTGCAATAAATTCTTATATTGTTTTATTCTTATATTCTCATATTCTCATATTCTTATATTGTTATATTGCTATGTTTTTATATTTTTATATTTTTATATTTTGACAAATTGCAATAACAAATTGAACTAATTTCTATTTATGACCTAAACACTTGTATTTACTTAGAAAATGTATGTTAAACTTTTATTAGGTAAAACTTGCTAGAAGACGTTGCTTTGTAGTTAAGCTTATTTTATAAAATGGAGATGATAGTAATGAAAAAACTAATAAAGGTTGTTGGGGCCATCATAGAGAATGAAAACCATGAGATACTTTGTGCCCTTCGCTCACCTAATATGAATATGCCAAATCTTTGGGAGTTTCCTGGCGGTAAACTAGAAAACGGTGAAAGCTTTAAAGAAGCTATTGAAAGAGAAATCCGGGAGGAATTAGATTGTGGTGTTGAGTTCTTAGAGGTTTTTAATGACACTACTCATGAATACGATCCTTTTATTGTTAACCTTATAACAGTGAAATGCAAACTGCTTTCTGGAACTCCTAAAGCATTGGAACACTCCAAACTGATATGGCTAAAAAGAGATAACCTTATTTCATTAAGATGGGCTCCTGCTGATATTCCTGCAGTTGATCAGTTGATAGCGGAAAAGATATAAAAATATCTTCTCGTGGCTTTATCCCTTCACGTAACATTCCTAAAAGGCTTAAATGGACTAGCTTACAGATTTCAGCTGGTTGATTTAAGCCTTATAGGAAATTATTGTAATTCTATTATTTCAACTATACTCTAACTTCTTTGAATTCATCATGCCTGTTTATCTAACAGCTTGTTTCTTCATTAAATCCCACTAAATTACGTTTCCATCGCATGCTGCTAAAACCCTGTCTTCCTCATTTAGATGTTCATAACAGTAATTTACAAAACAGCACGCCTGTCCATATAATAATTCTAAAGTCTCTAACTTTTTCAACCAATATTCATAGTAAGTATTATCTAAGGCCTCTGATTTTCCTTTGTAGTAACCTAAAAAGCTTTTAAGTCCACTGTCATAAAATCCTATGGACTCCTTAACTTTTTCTTGAGCCTTATACATATCCATAGCTATATCAAGTAAAGATTCATCAATATTTATAGTACCGTCTGCCATAATATATCACTCCAATTCAAAAATCTTTCCAAGTTCAACCCTTAAATCCTGTGGATTTACTTCTCTCAAATCCTCTGTTAATAAGTCATATTTAAACACAGCATCTTGATCTTCAAAATATATCGCAAAATAAGTCAGTTTATCATACTTTTCCTTCTTTATATAAAACCACTGGTTATCATCTTTTTGTATAATCTTGTCTACAATTATGTATCCTAGATCAGCTTTACATCTACTGCTAGAACTCTCTCTATTTTTACATAAAAACGGATAATCCTTCATTAAACTCACTATAATAATTTTTTTCAAACTTTTCTTTAAACTAAAGTCATTATTATTTATCTTATTCAATACAATACAATTATTTTCTTTATTAAGTGATATTAGAAGAGAATTAATTGTAAGATATGAATTAGATTTATTATATTCTTCTAGATTCTGTATTAACTCAAGTGAATTTTCATTTATAAATTCACCTTCATCTAAAAGTTTTTTTTCTATCAATGATTCTGGTATGCTCTTTTCAGAATTTAAGTTTTCAATTAAATTATTAATTTCATCTACACCGTAAACCTTTTGTTCTCCTAGAAGACTATTAAAATAATAAATCTCTCTAGCGCTAACCATACTATCTCCACTCATTTGGTATATCTCCATTAATCATATAATTATCAGATTCTACTCTTAGTTGTGATTTTATCTTAAGTTCTTCTTTAGCTATTTCTAAAAGTTTTTCGTTGTACTCCTTTAAAATAAGTATCATGCTCATGGCTGCATCTTTACTTTTCCCCTGCCATGTGCCATTTTCAATCTTATCTATACTTTTCTTTACTATTTCTAGAGCTTCTTCTAGGCTACTATTGCCGCTACTCAATTGCATAAGATCTTGGTTTATTTGAGTAAATACCCTGTATTGCATAACAATCCTCCATAACTTTAATCATCATCCTTATGTCTGCAAGCTTCTCTATATAGCTCCCTATAATGGTCATATAACCTATTTGATTTTCTTTCATTGTCCTCTATGTTTCTATAGTAGTCACTACAGCGATTAACAATGCTGTTTAGCCTGTCATTAACCTCCTGGGATTTATGTTCAAAATTATCTGCTACATCACCATAGAAGGAACCTGATTGACTATAAACTACCTCAAATCCTCTAATAGTATTTTTAATAATATCCAGTGATGTCTGTATTTGCGGTTCATATCTTCTTATGTTATTACTTGCATTCTTATATTCATCCATTTTTCTCTTATAACTACTTTTTTTACTCATTCTCTCACCTTACCTAAATAATGGAATAAACTACACTTTATATAATACTCTATTACTTCATTTTTTTCAAATAATCCATTAGTATTACACAAAAATTGAATCTTTTAGTTAAAATCAGTTCTTTAACCCTTCATATTTCTTAATAATTTCTTCTTCATATTCTTTTATGAAAAAGAATGGTACTGGAAAATCATTTTTCTAAATAACTTTCCAATACCACCCTTAAAACTCACTTTAATTTAAAATTAATCTCTAGACGCTATATATTACTTTCTTATTCCATTTTTATCTATATTTATACCAGGAAGACTTATGCCATTCTTATCAATCTTTACTCCAGGCATACTTATACCATCTTTATCAATTTTCATTCCTGGTTCGCTTATGCCATTGTTATCAATCTTCATATCTGGAGTAGTTATTCCATCTTCATCAATCTTAACATCTGGAGTAACTATTTCCTTTTCATTTATATTTACTTCTGGTGTACTTATTCTATTTGAATCCACATTAACTTGCTGTGAGCTTGTAGACTTATCATCACTTCCAACTTCTGCTGTAATAATACCATCCCTTCCGATATCAATTCCATCACCATGAATACCAGAACTATCAATTTGCATTCCGCCAACATTAACTTCTTTATTAATAGTGTTAGAAATACGATGATTTGAAAATAAAGAATTTGTTAACATAAAAATTAATAGTAGTCCCGCTGCTAAGGAAAATCCTCCAATTAATACCCTTGTGCCGTTATCGTATTTGCTAGGAGAACTACCTATATTTAGTTTCTTTTCTCTATATTCACTAAAGGAATTTTCACTTGGCTCAATTAATTTATTGGTTTTACCTACTGTCTGTTTTGACCTTAAATTATAACTTTCTGCAATTTCATTTGGCTTGCCAAGTTCTAAACAAATTTCCTCTTCAGTCTTACCATTTTCTTTTCCTATAATAAAGTGTTCTTCGTAGTCATAAAGTATATCATTACGTTCTGCTTCTGGCACTTTATTTAAAGCTTTTTCCATAGCCCTCATAAAATCTTTTTTATCCATATCTAAATCCCCTTTATTATATTATTGACTCCATCCACAAATTCAACCCATTCATTTAATAATTCTTCTTTTGTTTCTTCGCCAAGTTTTGTTAGTCTATAATACTTTCTTGGAGGTCCCTCTTGAGATTCCTTCAAATAAGATTCTAAGTATCCTTCATTATTCATTCTCCTCAATACAGGATAAATAGCTCCATCAGAAATTGCTATATTTTTTGATATTTCATTTACTAGTTCATAACCATAGCAGTCTCTTTCTGAAAGCATAGATAGAACACATAACTCTAATATGCCTTTTTTTAGTTGAGTATTCATTTAATTTTGTCTTTCCTTTTTCTGTATACTTTATCTACAGTATATCACTCAGTACTATTCATTACAAGATACCAAATATAAAATTTCACCTATAAAGCATAGCCTATAAAAACGTTTGTTAGGAAACCAAGTATAATTAGGCAATCTTTTAATAAAATAAACCCACTACTTTTTGTAGCAGGTCTATCTATTAAATTCTTCTGGGTATAGATATTGGCGTTCATCATCTTCTCCTAAAAATACTATAAGACTTTCATCATGTCCTAAAAAGGCAGCAGAAGTTGTGACTCTTAGAGCACTCTACTGATAACTTACTAAAAACTTACTGGTTAGCTTACTTAACATTAATAGTAAATTTCAAATCATCCCTAACATCATACATCTTCTCAAAATCCACTGCCATTATCATATACTTTTTAGCTTTATCTAATGGCTTCATTTCAGCAACAAACTTATTGTCACCTAAATCTTTCACAGAGTCTTTTCCCAAATCATATTCTTTTCCACTTTCATCCTTTATTATCAGCCCATAAGGTCCTAAAGCCGGCAAAAACTTTGTGCATTCATAATAAATCAAAGTTTTATCTTGTTGCACTTCGAGTAACAATTTTCAGATCATCATCAAGTAAATTAACAGCCTGTTGTATCTCAATATTGCTGTAATCATCTCTAACACCAATATCCACATTTACTTGCTCTATAGGCGCCACTCTTTTATATTTTCTTAGTATTGATCTACACTCATTTATTAATATTTTTAGAAGCCAGGTTTTAAAAAACTCGTTCTTCTTTAAATAAATTATCCCCTCATAAGCTTTTATTATTGTATTTTGCATTGCATCTTCTATATCTTGTTTTTCTGTAAGCATGGTAAGTGCTATTCTATATAAAGAAACCTTGTATTCCTCTATTAATCTACCAAAGGCCTCTTTATCCCCTTTCTTTGCTAGCCTTACATCTAGCTCTGAAGTTTCTGTTTCTCTTATTGTTGAGATAAATTCCAAATTATCTCCTCCTCACTGCTTTGTAAAAGTCTTAGCTAAGTACTCTTATATAGGTTAGATGCACTACTTGCACAAAATGTTCAAATTATTTTTTATTCTCTAGAAAATTCATATTTTCATCCTTTTTCCTCCGAAAGCTAGAAGACCTTTGAAAATAGATTTCTGAATAAATTGGTACATCTTTATTCGTTATAACTTTCTAAATTCCTTTAAAAAGTCGCTAAAGCTCCCTTCATGGAGGATTCCTAGACCGTAACAAAACGCCTAGTTTCTTTATGAAACTAGACGCTTTGCTATGATTAATGTCTATTAAAATTTTATAATTATTGCCTCTGTTCCTTTATTTTGCTTATAACACTGGCCTTTTTAGTCACCATCAATAGGTGTAGTGATATATTTTCCACTGTATATGCGAATGTATTCAAGAAATGTTGGTAACCATTTTTTATTTATTAAATAAGTCTTAAAATTACACTGCGCTATGTAGAATCAGCATAATTTTATTAAGTAAAAGCAGCTAAACTTATTAAACTTCAATATATAGTTAGGTATATATACCTTTGTGCTTTAACTGCATATGGGAATGTATTAAAATAATGTTGCTAAATTTAAAAGAGACTAATCGTATTATTGCAGTATAATCAGTACTTTATGTAAATTACTTTCATAATTAGATAGTTATTTCATTACATTATGTACATAGCAACATAAAAATGTAGAAAAACTCCAAGATAGAAATGCACAAAATTCCAAAGTAGATATATTAACCATTGACATTGAGCCTCCGCATATATATTTTATATCCATTACTCATATGAAAATTAAATAATGCTATACCTAAAGGCAGGCTAACATATATGCCTCTCAATGTTAATGATGAACTTCATTTAATATATCACGCTAGAATAATTGAGCATTTTATAAATAAGAGATCCATGTTGAAATAATCCTACATTTTTAAATAATAGCCTACACATTGCTCGATATATGGCAAATATACCATAATTGTAATATATAAAACTTTGATTATAGAAAATACTAATTAAAATAGTGTTGTTTTTACTATAATTAATAAATTTTCACCCACATTTTTTTGATACATTCATATATGTATATGAAGTTAATATTAAATTAGTATAAAACTAAATTAATGCTTATACTGCACTCAAAAATTATGCATTATTAATTACCTAGGATCTTTTATATAGCCTTGTGAATCCCTTATAATATCAGTTTTTATAAAATTATTCTCTTTCAACAAGTCTTCATTCATTAGTTTCAAATAAATTGAAGCACCTTTTGTATTTGATAGCACATAAAGTTCGAGATACCTTTGTAAGTATTTAGTAGCAATGCCTCGGAAAATACCTATAAAACCCATGATATTTCTTCTTAAATATAGCATTCTAGGATCTCTTTCTACTTCAATAACTCTCTCCCCATTGTATTCTTTAGCGATACTAAACACGCAACCATCTTGGTGATATGGCACTATGTAGGCTTTCTTATCGACTCTTGAGAATATCTTTTCTTTAACGAATTTCATTTTTATATGAGGTTCAACTGAAGTTGCAAACATGCTGTTGTTATCTGAAATGGCACTAAAGACCCAAATGCTTTTCCTTGGGTTTCTCAGATCCCACATGTTCCATTTACTTTCCTTTATTTCTTTGCTTTTTATATCTCTGCACCCTTTAAAGTTTTCTTTAAAAAACACTTTTCCTGCATGAACAATCCCATCTAAAACTTCAGTCTTTATTTGTAAAGTCAAGCTATGAAGGATTTTATGCCTCCAATAAAAAGCAGTAGTTAGACTTATTTTTAATTTCTTAGCTGCGAATCTTAGGGACTTCTTTTCTAAAGTTAACTTAGTAAATTTATTCCATAATTTTATATCCTTTTTAGAATAACTCCATAAGGAACTAGTAGCATTTGAGAAAGTCTTATGGCAATTACTACACTTATATCTTTGAATATGATTATAAAATCCATGTTTACTAAAAGCTTTGCTACTACACTGTGGACAACATTCAACTTTTCGATTTCTGTAATAATCTTCTTTTGAAGTGTATCTATTGTTGGATTTATCATTGTTGAATCCACTTTTTTCCTTCACCATGAAACACTCTCCAATGCAAATTAATAAGTATTCCTAGAATGTATATAAAGTCGTTTATATTAAAACCTTGCTGTAACACTCTATTAAAATTCTTGACAACTGACTTATGTTTTAATCCATTTTCCCAATAAATACTACCAACATTTTTTTACTACATTCATATAGGCATGTGTAATATATCTCCACCCAGGTATTCATTACCGTTAGTTATAACCTTATTTTTTACTATAAAAAGTTTCTGTATAAATAATTATTCATATTAAATCAGTGTTAGGGAATGAAAAGTATCGTTGCAAAGCCTGAACCTATATATGTTTACAAGATGTATCTTATTTAATCTTAAAAAGATCTGTGATAACGATATGTTTCTAATTTTTATTAATTGATTGCAGTCTAATTGACTAAAATAATCTCAAAATACCATGACACACATTTTTTTAATACATTCACATATAGAGTTAAAACTATATACTTCACCCTATATTACTTAGGTATTCTCACTTTAACTGCTAATCGCCAAAGCTCACTGAAATGCTCATTTTGAAAAGATTAAACATATTTACGGAGAAACTTTAAGTACAAAAAAATATTTCTATTTGCTATGAATTCGCTTCTTAAAAGTCAGCGTCATCAAAGAAAAAGAAATATTCTTTAGTTTATATATAGAAAATATAAATACTTCGAAACTTTTATGATGTGTATGTTCTTTGTTTTATAGTATTTCTTATTTCATCTTGGGTTAATCCACTAATATTAATTATAGGCACCTTTGTTGAGGTATCACTAATGCCCATTAAATCTGTATTGTGACCTGCAGTCAGTATTGCATCGAATCTATCTAAATCAGCAGCACTACTTTCAAGGTCATCACTTAAAATCTCAACAGAAAAGCCTTTAGACATAAGATAACCTGCAATCATTGCTGCTCCTCTTTCTACTCCAATTTTTTTCATATGTTATCACCTCATGTTTATTTTTTTAATAGTTTTTCTTAAAATAAGATTATATATTCAATTCATATATTAGGTGTTTTATATATAGATGTAGTGCTGCTTCATAGTAAAACTTGTATTTTAAAATTTTACTCTCAGAAAACAGGGAATTTTGAAAATAAATATCGTATTGAAGCATTGCAATTACTATTAGGAATATACCCACAGTTCTATGATTATAAAATATACTCTTCTATTGGTCAGCCTCTTTAGTTATGAATCTTACAAAAATCAGCATAGTAAAGGATAGAATATACATAAGAGCGGCAAGAGCAGTAGCCTTGCTTAAGTCTGTTTGCATATAAGAATAAATCTGTAGAGGTATTGTTCTCGTAATACCTTGAACATTTCCTGCAAACATCATAGTTGCACCGAATTCCCCTAAAGCCCTTATCCATGCTAGAATAAGGCCAGATACTATGTATTTTTTTATCATTGGTATTATTATAAAAAACATAGTTTTTCGCTTTCCTGCTCCAAATACATAGCTTGCTTCAAATAGCTCTACAGGCACTTCATTTAAAGCATTGCTTACAATTCTGATGTAATAAGATGAGGAGACAAATAGTTGAGCAATAACAACTGCGGTTTGAGTAAATACTATAGTAAATCCGTATGAATTAGCAAATCTTCCTATTACTCCACTTTGTCCAAAAGTCATAAGTAATCCCAATCCAGCAACTGCTGGTGGAAATACAATTGGTATCTCTATAAGTATGTCTAATATTTTATAGAGCACCTGATTTTTAATCTGATGAAGATAAAATACAGTAGCGGTTCCTAGTAAAAATATTAGAAGTAAGGACAAAAATGATGTTTGCAAGCTAAGGAGTATACAGTTTTTCGTATCTTCTTGCTTTAATATATCTATTAAGCCAGTAAATCCTGAATATTTTAGAAGTGATAGTGCTGGCAGCGACAGTGCTATTATAAAGCCAAATACAATTATAATTGTAATAACTGAGATTAATTCATTGCCAGCATTAAGAAAGATTTTATTAAAGCCCAATTTGCTGCACTCTTTTGAGCCTACCTTAACTTTACTTTCCACCATATCGCTTGGCCCCCTTTTAACAAAGCTTTATTAGATATAACACACTTATATATAAATTTTGTATACAATTCCAATTATAAATAAGCCAACTTTATCTTTACTTTCCTGTATCAAATCCATATTTGTCTAAAATAGTTTTTCCTTCTTGGCTATTTACATAATCCACAAAAGTTTCTGCTTCAGAACTATTTTTTGAGCTCTTAATTATACCTATAGGGTACTCTACATTAAGTTTTGAAAATTCATCTATTTTGATCATATCTAAATCTTTCTTATTAGCTTCAGTTATATCACTTTTATATACTATTCCTACATCTCCATCACCTAACTGAACCTTTGCTACTATGTCTTTAACATTTAACTCTTGACTCTTTACATTCTTTAATATCTTATCTTTCTCCTCGGCTTTTAGCATGCCTCCCTTTACTGCTGAATCAAGGGCTGTGTAAAAGTAGCTTCCGCATGGAACTGACTTATCACCTACAATAATCTTAACCCCGTCCTTATCAAGGTCTTTTAAATCCTTAATATCTTTAGAAGACTTTTTACTTTTGCATACTACTAATGTATTTTTGGTAAAGGTATTGCTTTTAGATATAAGATTTTCTTTGGTTAAATCATCCATGTATTTTTTATTTGCTGAGGCAAATATATCAGCTCCTGCTCCTGCCTTTATAGAGCTTGCAAGGTCTTGACTTCCTGCAAAGTTGAACTTAATTTTTATATTTTTTTGTTTTTCAAAGTTTTTTGCCATTTCAGTAAAGGACTCTGTTAAGCTAGCTGCTGCAAAAACTGTTATTTCTTTTTTTTCTAGGGCAGCCGCTTTACTTTCCTTTCCTTTTGCCGCACATCCTACGGCACTTAATGCAACCAATACTGCTAAAATCGGTATTACTATCTTTTTACATTTCATTTTTCCACATCCTTCAAAAATTTAATTTATTATTAGTATCACTCAACATTCTTTATTTTTAATACTAAATGGCATTATTGCTTTGAATATATATAAATTCTGATATAATAGCTGTCCTATTATTATAATATTTAAATAATATTGTTGAAATTAAGTGGTTATACAGGAGGTTTTATATGAGCAAGCTATTAGAATTAAATATTTTTTCAGATGGAATGGCTTTAAAAATCAATAATACGTTCTTTATTCGTGTTTTTTGCCACCTGCCTTTTCTAAACATATGCGAAGAAATTCTGGTAGGCGACATATTATTTCTTTTTACTCTTTATTTTAATATCATTCTTAATATACTTAAGATTTATATAAGTGAATAGTTAAATAAAGAGTAAAACTGTAGATTCGAACGTAGTGATTTTACGTTTTTGGCCAAATAGGTATCATTATAATCATTAAATTTGAGCGACTTTACTGTTGCTTTTTAGACTTTCAATAGCCTTGTTTATTCCACTTCTTATGCCGTCGTACATTTGAAATACTTCTATCCCCTTTTCAGCTAACTTCTTTATAGGAGCATCTCCTGCTCTCATAGCTAATACTGCAGAACAGTCCTCTATTGTTCTTATAGTTCTGTTTATTTTATCCTCATGATCATCGCACTCTTCAATTCCTGTGCAATACTTTTCTATATTTCTTAATTCCACAAAGCTTATATCTCCATCTTTGTATTCATATATATGAAATTCAGTTGCATGTCCAAAATGCTGATCTACATTTATTCCTGACTTTGTAGCTATGGCAAATCTGTATCTAGCGCTAACTGGTGTTTCCTTGTGATCTTCCATAACTATAACCTTTGAAACATCGGAAACTTCTTTTAATTTTTCATTATATTCAAAACTTGAAGATGAATTCTCTTCTCTTGAATATTGTTTGACGTCTTTTTTCATAGCCTCTTTCATATCTTCTTTGAAAGCCAAATTATTATCATAGGCTTGAGGGATATCATATGCTTTTAAAGCTTCATTATTTTCATCCATTGAAGTATTGCATTCTTCATCAATTTCATCATTATTTCCATGGAATGAAGGATCAGATATTTCTGTTGAAGTTTCATGCTTTAGGTAGATTAAGGAACCACATCCTTCTTTATCGGTTTCGCCGCTACCACATACAGATGAACCACAGCCTGAAGCTGATGAACAACTTCCAATATTTCTAAATTCAAGAGACCTATCTAGAGAAAGAGTACCTATTGCATCAGCTCTGCATTGCTTGCAATGATACATTTGTTTTAAGTGGCTCTCACATTTTTTCCTCATCGCATTTAGCTCTATGTTGCTGACTAGTGGAAGATCTTCAAAGGCACTGCCTTTAACAGGTATTAATTGCATTATGTTTGTTATAAAAGCACCATACTCTTTAACTTTTTTTACTACTTCCTCTATGTGTTTGTCATTTATACCCTTAATCATAACAGTATTAATCTTACAAACCATTCCTTTTGATGCAAGATACTTTAGTCCCATAAGCTGATTATTGAGAAGTATTTTAGCCCCTTCTTCACCAGTATAAGTAGTACCTAAAAAATTTACGTTCTTATAGATTTTTCCTCCTATTTTAGGATCAACAGCATTTATGGTTATGGTTAAATGAGATACTCCGAGTTTTAAAAGATCATTTGCGTAGAAAGGAAGCATAAGTCCATTGGTAGATAAGCATATAGTTACATCTGGGAATTCACTTTTAATTAGTTCTATAGATTTTCTAGTTTCTTCAAAATTAGCTAAGGCATCTCCTGGCCCGGCTATACCTAATACCTTGAGGTTTGGTAATTTAGCTTTAACTGCTTTAAACTTAAGTAAAGCTTCTTCTGGAGTGAGAACTTCACTGGTTACTCCTGGCCTGCTTTCATTTGGGCAGTCGTACTTTCTGCTACAATAATTGCAGGTTATATTGCATTTAGGTGCTACTGGAATATGCATTCTTGCATACTCATGAGCCCCTTGGTTGTAGCAGGGGTGAGTTAAAGTCTTTTCTTTATTTGAAGGTATCAACCTTTCTTCTTTACTAGATAGGTTTGATTCATTAGTTGATATAATATCTGACCCTTCATTAATTGATTTATTGAACTGATTATTGGTTAAGCTATCACAAAAGTTGTTTGTTTGTATATCCAGTAACTTGTCTTGAAAGCTGCTTAGAGTTTTATTGGTTGAAATATTTTGTAATCCATCCTTTGAATATTTTACTGCTTTATTATCTAAGTTACTTTTCAAATTACCTTCCGGAGTATTTTTAAAGTTATTTTTTTCATATAACTCTTTAGCTGAACTATTAAATAATGCATTATCATTGCAATCCGCATTAGAATCTGCTACTTCCATATGCTCATCTCCTTTATAAAAATTGTCATAAGCAAACTTTCTGAAGTTATGCTCTTTACTAGCCAAGACAACATTTGCTATGTCATCTATTAAATTTGATGATCCATTATATAAGGTTGTTATTTTTCTTTGAGCTCCTACTCTATCATGAACGGGGAAACCTACTCTAACTATATCTATATGAAGTTTTTCTGCTATTCTTCTACCATCAGAGTTTCCAAGCATTACATTTACCTCAAGCTCTTTACAATGCTTCTCTATGGTTTCAAAATCCGTATCATCTAATAATAGACATTCCTTTGAATTGGTTTTAAGTTCCTCTCTAACTTTGTCAATAAATAGAGAGTTTTTTGCACCAGTGGCTATGATTTTTGGCTCAATACCATTTTCCATACATATTTTTAATAATGACAAAGCTAGTTCAGCTTCTCCATAAATAGCTGCCCTAGCCTCTCCATTGTGCTTGTGGTTATCTATCATATAATCCAGATGACGACCTCTATCTTCAATTAATTCCTCAGGGATTTTCCTCCCACTGATTTCAGATAATAATTTTAGAAATTTATCACTATTCCTAAGTCCAATTGGGATGCCACACTTAAAAAGTGGAACATTAAATTCATCTCTTAAATATACTCCTGGAGATAATGAATCTTCCACGGTAAGTCCCATTTCTATTGTCGCTATGCAATTTGCCATATCTTCGATATCTTCAATTTTAGTTCCTCCAGGATTTAATCTGCTATATTCCTTCATGTATGGCATATCTAAATTCAGCGAAACATCTGGAAGCATAACATACTGGATAGAAAACTTTTTTAAAGTCTCTTTAATATTTCTTACATCTCCTGGATTAAGATTTCCGCAGATAATATTTATTTTTCCATTGGAAGATTCTTTCTTTTCACATAGATTTTCGACAATAGCTCTTAAAGCTCTATAATACCCTTCTTCATGAGTACCGCCATAGCCTGGAGTTGGAACTGGTATAATCTTCAACCTATTTCTAAGTTCAGAGCCTTCCTCTTCGTAAAATTCAGAGATAATCCTTTTTATATCCTCTCCTATGGTTTCAGCTAAGCAGGTGGTCATAACTCCAATAGTAGTTGGATTGTACAGTTTTATCATATTTTTAAGGCCGTTTTTTAGATTACTACTACCACCATATACTGTGCCGTTTTCTGTTAAAGATGAAGAGGCTATATCAATAGGCTCATTATAATGAGTTGCCATATGTCTTCTGATATAAGTGCTGCAGCCTTGAGAGCCATGGAGTATGACCATATTTTTTTCAATTCCCTTAAAAGCAAGAACTGCTCCCATTGGCATGCACATCTTACAAGGATTTATGTTTAAATTAACAAAATTTCTACTACTCATATAGCTACACCTCCAGCTTTAAATAATTCCATATAGGACTGTTTATGGTCAAATCTATTTCTTTAGCGAAATTAACTGCTCCGACAAAACCACATAGGGCTTCTTTCCTTTCATGATTATGATCACAGAAGGCTACACCTAGCTTGAAGGCTAGAGGTCTTTCTTTTACACCACCCACTAAAATATCTGCACCTTTTTCCAGCATAAATTTTTCAAGCTCTGCAGGATTGGCATCGTCAAGGATTACAGTTCCTTCATTGCATAAGCTTCTTATGACATCGTAATCTTCTTTTTTACCGGTCTGAGTTCCAACCATTACAGTATCCATGCCTAAGTCCTTGAACTGTTTTATAAGTGAGATAGCCTTAAAGCCTCCACCAACGTATATAGCTGCTCTCTTTCCTTCTAGTCTTTTCCTATAATACGTTAACTCTCTTTCTATCTTTTTTTCTTCTCTATAAACAAAATCTCTAGCCCTTTTCTCCATTTCCTTATCTCCAAGAAAATCTGCTATTTTAAGCAAAGATAACTTTGTATCTTCTACACCAAAGAAGCTTATCTTTAAGTATGGTATGTCATAAAGCTCTTCCATAAGCTTTGCTAGATAAGTCATAGAACCAGCACATTGTACTATGTTAAGGCTAGAACTCTTTGCATTCATGATTTCTTCGCATCTTCCATCTCCAGTGATTTTTGCAGCTACATCTATTCCTAATTCCTTTAGATAATTATTGATAATCCAAGCCTCTCCCGCTAGATTAAAATCTCCTAAGTAGTTAATGGCTTTTTCTTTCTTAGCCTTAGGCTTTTCTTTGCCCATAAGTTCAATCAAAGCATTGCAGGCGGCTTTATACCCCATGGATTTATGTCCTGCAAAGCCTGGAGACTTAACTGGGATTGCTCTTATATTATGTTTCTTTTCCGCTGCTCTGCACACTGCATCAATATCATCACCTATGACACCAACTATACAGGTAGCATATATAAAAATGACCTTAACCTTGTGTCTTTCTACTATTTCATCTATAGCAGCAGCTAACTTTTTTTCTCCTCCAAAGATAACATCCTTTTCTCTAAGATCTGTAGAAAAGCTATTTCGATAGATTTCCTCTCCACTGCTTAAACTACCTCTAATATCCCAAGTATAGCTAGCGCAGCCTATTGGTCCATGAACAATGTGATATGCATCGGTTATTGGATTTAGTACAACTCTAGCACCACAATAAACACAGGCTCTTTGGCTTACAGAACCAGAAACACTTTCTGCATCACATCTTAAACTGTTATTTTTGTCCTTAGAATTTATACAAACAAAGGCTTCCCTTGCTTTTAATATTTCAGTTTCCTCTTCATGTTTTACTAGGTTAGTTTTTTCTTCATGTTCTATTAGTTCAACTTTGCTATATTCCACAAGTACACCTCCGATCTCAATTTAAAATTATTCAGGAGCCCTTTTATATCTTCTTAAAATAAAGGTCTCCTGAATAAACAATAACTATCTTACTAGTTCAAACTCCTCATCTGAACAATCCGTATCCATCTTGTCTAAGATAGCATTACATATCATTTCCACCAGTCTTATTCCACCTTTGTAGCCTACTACTGGCCAGTAGTGATAACCATACCTGTCCATAATAGGGAAGCCGAACCTTACAAAAGCTATATTTTCTGCTCTTGCAATATGTTTACCATGTGTATTTCCTATTAGTACATCCACAGGCTCATTTTTTATCCATTGTTGAAGCTCAAACAAATCACTTGCAGCTTTAACTTTTCCTTCTACGCCTGCTTTTTGCATCATATCCTTAATTACAAGTTCAAATTCTTCTCCTGGTGTTCCTGTAATTACATATTTAGGTATCATACCTAAGGAAATAACAAATTGAGTTAGAGGTATAACTATGTCAGGATCTCCAAAGATAGCCACTTTCTTTCCATGGAAATATTGGTAACTATCCAGCATTAAATCAACTAATTGTCCTCTTTCTTCTTCAAGAATCTCTGGTATTTCAACACCTAATTCTTTTGCTAAAGTCATCATTAGTTCATCTGTTGCATCAATACCAATTGGCACACTTAAAGTCTTAAAAGGAATATTGCATTTTTTCTCTAGTACCTTTGCTCCAGGTACTGAAGAATAGCTTCCAAGAGCTATGGTAAGCTTTGAATTGCCTGAATCTATAATGTCTTCTATCTTTGCTCCTCCTTTAGGAAACATGTTGTACTTACCTGTAGTTGGAGTATCTACCACTCCACTGGTATCTGGAAAAAGAATGTTTTTGATTCCAATAAGATCAAAAATTCTTTTTACTTCCTTCATATCTGCTGGCCCTACATATCCTGGAATTATATTAACCTTACCATTTGGTTTATCTGATTTTTTTGAAAGGTAGTTAACCATACCTTTAACCATGTTTGCAAAACCAGTAACATGAGAACCTACATAACTTGGAGTATTAGCATGAATAACCCACTTTCCTTCTGGTATTTCTGCTTGTGATATATAGGTTGGAAGGTCATCGCCTATGGTCTCAGATAAGCAAGTAGTATGAACTGCTATGATATCTGGATTATATAAAGCAAAAACATTCTTTATTGCGGTTTTTAGATTAGCTCCTCCTCCAAAAACACTGGCACCTTCTGTAAAAGAGCTAGTTGATGCCATAATTGGTTCTTTAAAAGTTCTTGCAAGCTGCATTCTGTGAAAAGAGCAGCAGCCTTGTGAACCATGGCTGTGAGGAAGACAATTGTGAATACCAAGTGCTGCATACATTGCACCTATTGGCTGACAAGTCTTAGCTGGATTAATTCTTAACGATTTTCTTTCCGCAATTTCCTTTGGTGTTGCTTCTAACATTACACTTCACCTCCTACTACTATTCCATCAAGCATTGGTTCAACCTTCCATGGTGGAGTTACATACTTCCACGCTGGAGTATATACCCCTGCTGCTAGTTCTCTGGCAAATACCACTGCGCCTTTAAATCCTGCGTATGGGCCAGTATAATCATAAGAATGGAGCTGTCTTGATAAAACTCCCATCTTCTGAATTGCATACTTTTCCTTTACACCAGATAAGAACATATCTGGATTTAGAAGCTTTATAAACTCATCAGTTTCATGATGATTTAGATCATCTACCATAAGGGTTCCATCTTCCATATCCTTAACCATACCACCATAGTAAGACAAAGGTACTCCTTGCTTCTTTAGCTCCTCATACTTTTCCTTAGGTATTATTACGCGATAGTTATTTTCATCCTTATATACAGTTATCTCTGGAATGTTCTTACTATCTGCATCCGTTTTTATGGTAGGTATAACCTCTCTACCTTCATAGTCATCGCGATGACCAAACTCATAACCAGCAAGAATTGTTCTCACTCCTATATCCTTTAACAAGGTTTGGTAGTGATGAGCTCTTGAGCCTCCTACGTATAGACATGCTGTTTTTCCCTTAAGCTTATCCTTGTAGTAAGTCATTTCACCATCTATTTCATCTAATTCTTCTGCAATTACCTGCTCTGTTCTTTCATAAATATAAGGATCATCAAAACATTTAGCTAGGTTTCTTAAGGTTTTTATAGTACCGGAAACCCCTATAAAATTAGCCTTAATCCATGGAGTACCATACTTTGTTTCCATCATCTCTGCTATATAATTGATAGACCTATGACACTGTACTAGATTTACCTCTGCTAAGTGAGCATTTTGAACTTTTTCATAACTTGCATCACCACTTAGAGTTGCAACCACCTCATAGCCTATTTTACTGAGTATTCTGTCAATTTCCCATGCATCTCCACCTATGTTGTATTCACCAAGTACTGCTACAGAATACTTCTTTTTGGGTCTAGTTCCACGACCTATGATTCTTTCCATAACTATATTGTTAGCTATATGGTGACCAGCTGATTGGGATACTCCCTTATAACCTTCACAGTTAAAAGCCAGAACAT
Source organism: Clostridium manihotivorum (assembly GCF_004015185.1). GTDB lineage: Bacteria > Bacillota > Clostridia > Clostridiales > Clostridiaceae > Clostridium_AR > Clostridium_AR manihotivorum. The sequence continues at coordinate 4,309,769 of NZ_CP025746.1, forward strand.
CTATGCCATATTTTTTCTGCGCCTCAGCAGCCACAGCATTTATATCGTCTCCTATAAGTCCTACTGGACAAGTTGCATAAATTCCTATTGCTTTAGGATGAAATATTTCTACTGCTTCTTTTATTGCTGCTCTTAATTTGTTTACACCACCAAAAACAATATCACTTTCCTGCATATCTGTTGAAAATACATAACCTATAAAGTTTTGTTCGCCTTCTTCTCCCTTAGCCTTGTTTCTTCTAACATTCCAAGTATAGTAAGAACAGCCTATAGGACCATGAGTTATATGAATCATATCTTTAATTGGTCCCATAACAACACCTTTACAACCTGCATAACAGCAACCTCTACTTGTTATTACTCCAGGAACAGTTCTAACATTAGCTTGAATTACTGGATTAGGTGATTCATCTGTTTTAATTACAATATGTTGCTTTCTATTTTTATAGGTTTTTGCAGGATATTTTTCTAGAACCTTATCAACTACATTCTTCATGCTATTCACCTCTTTATTAATTTTCAAGATGTCTTATATTGCGTCTGTCCCAATTTCGCCAGTCCTTATCCTTACAGCTTCAAAAACATTCATCACGAATATCTTTCCATCTCCAGGATTTCCATGGCTATTAATCTCCATAATGGTATTTATAACTTTTTCTACATCCTCATCCTTTACAAAGAGCTCTAGCATTCTCTTAGGAATCAATCTATGGATCTCAGATATATTTTCCCCAACATTACTGCTTTCAATAGAACCATCATCTATTATGCCGCCTATTATAGAAAAGTCCACTTTTTTTCTTCCTCGTCCTACAACCTTTCTACAGGTAACAGCAGCAATTCCTTCTTTTAAAAGAGCTTCCTTTGTCTTATTGACCATATTCATTCTTATTATCGCAACTACTTCCCTCACATTAGCCCTCCTCTTACAATTCTTTTGAATTGGAGCTTATTGTGTAAGTCTCTTCTACAGGCATTACGAATATTTTTCCGTCTCCGTAAGCACCCTTTGTTCCAGTTTTGGAGTTTCTCATTATAACCTTTATAACATCATCCTTATCTTCATCTTTTACAACTAACATAAGCATTTCTTTAGGTATCTCATCATAATATATATCTCCAACCTTAACTCCTCTTTGCTTACCTCTTCCTACTACATCAAACTTAGTAACTGCTGGGAAACCAGCATCACAAAGCTCACTTAAAACTGTAGTAACCCTTTCTGGTCTTATAATTGCCTTAATCATTACCATAAATGTTTACATCCTCCATTCTCGATGCTATAATTATTCTCGAATACTTATTCAAGCAGGATTTTTTTATCCTGCTGCACTATTCATTTGGCAGAATGAATAGTGCTTTTATATGTCCATAAGACCATATTCCATCAATATCTCTTCCAATCTATCTTGGGTCATAGGCTTTGGTATAACAAACATTTTATTTCCATCAATAGCCTTAGCCAAAGCTCTGTATTCATCAGCTTGCTCTGCTTCTGGCTCATATTGTATTACAGTTTGCTTGTGTATCTCTGCTCTTTGAACCATATTATCACGTGGTACAAAATGTATAAGCTGACTGCCTAATTCCTTTGCAAAGGCTTGCAACAAATCAAGTTCTCTATCAACCTTTCTGCTATTGCATATTATTCCGCCTAATCTAACACCACCAGATAATGCATATTTTTGAATACCTTTGGCAATATTGTTAGCAGCATATAAAGCCATCATTTCCCCACTGGCAACAATATAGATTTCCTGTGCCTTACCTTCACGAATTGGCATAGCAAAACCACCACAAACAACGTCTCCTAATACATCGTAAAATACATAATCTAAATCTTCAGTATATGCCCCTAAGCTTTCAAGCATATTTATTGATGTGATTATACCTCTACCAGCACAACCTACCCCTGGTTCAGGCCCACCAGATTCAACACATCTTATTCCAGCAAAACCTTCTTTAAGTATATCGTCTAGATCTACATCTTCCCCTTCTTCTCTTAATGTGTCTAGAACAGATTTTTGAGCTAATCCTCCAAGTAAAAGTCTAGTTGAGTCAGCCTTTGGATCACAGCCAACCACCATTATTTGTTTCCCCATTGTAGCTAGACCTGCAGTTAAGTTTTGAGTAGTTGTAGATTTACCTATTCCACCTTTCCCATAAATAGCCACTTGTCTCATTATTAATACCTCCTAAATATTCGTTTAAATTACATTGCTGTAATTTAATAACAATATAACACGCGTTAAATACTACTTCAATATTTTTTTAACAATTTTATTGATAATTATCTAATTATTATTTGAAATCGTAAACAAATATCTAATTATATCTTTTACATTTTATCAATGCGTTAATTTAAGTTTTAATGCATATTTTACAATTTTAACAGTGCAAAGTAACGTTTTTTATAAAATTTGAAACCTTTATCCCTATAATTTTGCTTAAGTCCATATTTTACAGTAAATTTGAGATAATATACGAATCTAGAGTTTCATTTAAATCCATACTCCTTAGTGCTATCAATAACTTACATAGTAGTATTACTAAAGATTTAAACTTAAACTTTAAGTAGTTTATAATCTAATTAGACAATCATTCATGGTGGTTATTCCAAACAAGCAAATATCAGTGTTTCAGATACACAATTAAGTTTTACAAGTAATGCCACTATTAAAAGTAGATGTTCTTGGCACAATCTTATAGACGTGACTTTAGAAGCAATTAAAACTTTAAGGAGGTTTTAGTATGAAAAGAAAACTATTATTATCACTTATATCTATTGTTATTTTATTATCAGTGTTTTTCTATAATAGTCCTACTGACTATTCAGGCAGATATTATTGTACCAGTAATTCCAATATTCTATTAATCTTAAAAACAGACAACAGCTTTGAATTATATAACACTTTAAATAAAGACTTTATATCCACAGATGGTGAATATTCTATTTCTGATAACTGTATATCCTTAAAGTACAGCACAAAAATAAAGGATAGCTTTGCAAGTTATCCTTCATACGGCAAAATATCGGGGAGAAATATATCCTTTTATCCTTCTATTGATAGCACTAACTTAAAATTTATGAAATCTTAGATTTCATGAGATATTATTTTACAGCAAAGATATATCCCCCTTATTAACTTAGATTATTAAAATAATAAGGGGGATTTTACTTTTTCATACTTAAGGTATAATTAATTAGTTATTTAGTTTGTTCATCGATCATATTTTTAACTTCTTCTGCTGTTAGTCCACTTGCATTTATTACTGGAATTTCTGTAGCTGTATCGCTGAAGCCCATAACATTTGTGTTGTAATCTGCTGTAACAATTGCATCAAATCCATTAAACTTAGCAGCATTACTTTCAAGTTCTTCGCTTATCAGCTCCACAGAAAAGCCTTGAGAAGTTAAGTAATCGGCAACCATAGATAAACCCTTTTCCACAGCAACTTTTTTCATTTGTATCACCTCTTTTTAATTTTTCTCACTCATTTTTCCCTTCGTTAAAGTTATGTATTCATGTTTGAAAATGAATTTAAAAATTTGTGAAAACCAGTTAAATAAATTTAGCGTAAAGTGTGATATGTATATAATTACTAAATGTAATAGCAAGCATTTTAACTATTATCGGTACTTTTTTGATTTATAATTTTATTTTGGACTAGTATATATAAAGCTGTACCACTCCAATGGGAATTTTAGTTTCAAATCTGCTATGATTTCTGAGTGAAGAAATGGAAAATATAAATTTTAATATGAAGTTGTACAGCTATATATAAATATATTTTAACTCTATATGGGAATGTATTTAAAAAATGTTGTTATTATTTTTCTTAGCGCATTTATTAATCATCATTATTTAATCATCACCTAATAAATCTAATAACAAATTCAATTGCAATAATGTATTGTTACGTTTTTAACTTCCTTGCGATAGTTTATCTTTGAAATCTTTATAAATACTACTTTTGATTGTCAAGTTTTATTAGTCTATATGAATGTATTAAAAAAATGTTGCTGATACCTTTAGTTCTGAATTAAGCTAATTGGACAGTATCAAAAATAGCAATTTTAACCTACCATTGAGCAGCAAACTTCAAATGCTAAGCCAAGCCTTCAATCCAATAGTTAAAAGATGTATCATTACCAAATAACTCAAAACATTAATTTTCCTATAAGAATTGCAGCTTGATTATAATCAATAAAAAACCCTATAACAACATTTTTTTAGTACATAGTTATAGGTATGAAAAATGCTAATCTCATCCCCTACTCCCAAAATTGCAATTAATTTTTCTACAAGCTTTTATTTTTGCTTTATCTGTTTCTTGAAAACATAGCTTGTCTTGTCAAACCCCATTTTATATTCGTAAAACTTATGGGCTTCAGTTCTCTGTAGTCCTGATGATAGCGCCACTACTTCACAACCATTTTCTTTTGCCCACTGGCTTATAAAATCTAGAAGTCTTTGTCCATAATTTTTAGATCTTTGTTTTGAATCTGTAACTAAATCATTAACCCATACATGCTTCCCATAATATAGGTTTGTAAGTGTAATAACACCAGCAACAGCTACTATAGCATCTTCATAGTAGAGTGCAAACATCTTGTAACCTTCTTTTTTCATATGTTCAAGCAAGCTTAAGTATTTTTCCTCATCTAAATCATTTCTAAGTTGCTTCATTACAGGAAAAGCTTGTAGGAATTCTTCCCTTACTTTCAATTCTCTAACAGCAATTATTATTTCTTCCACATTATTTCCCCCTTATATATAAATCATATCTTTCTGTTATTTTTTCTTTTCTTCAGCTCTTCTTATATTTTCAGCCACTCTATACTTTACTATTCTGCTTATAAGCTCATAAGGTAACGGCTTGCCTAAAGTGAACTGTACAGCTCCCTTTGAGCTTTTATATGTAGCTAATTCATCTTTAAACACTTCTATTCCGCTAGCTGTAGGATAAAAGCCAATATGATTTTTATATGCAGCAAAATATACTAGGCTTCCGTACAAAGAAAATGCTGGCATCTTATAGCTTATTTTTTCTTCTGCGTCTGGTGCAGCCTGTTTTATAACATTCCTTAGATCCTTAAGTGTTTCTTGAACTTCTAGTGGAAATTGAATAATGTACTCATCAATTGTATTATACATTCAGAACTTCTCCTAACATCAAATTATACGTAATACTATAATGCAAAATTTTTTTATGTAAAAAACACTTTAGAAACATAAATTTCAAAAAAATCACTGAAGTGACCTGATATACTTCATTTATAGTAGACAGTTAAAATAATAAAACTGCTTATATAAAGGGAGCATATCAACCTTCTTCAGTAAGCTTTTTCCCATATACCTTTTCGAATTTATATGAGCATAACCTGGTAGTCCATATATTTTTTACTTAATTCGCAGCCTAATTTATCCCAAACCCTATACTATAATTAATTGAATTGAAAATCTGTCTTTCAGCATATAAAAAATAGAACTTTGCCGCTGAGTAAACTTTTTGCTGGTAAAGATGTAGCCCTTGCAGATAATATATATAAATCAACAAAGATACCCTGAAAAGTAAATAGTTTTTACTAGCATTCTTCAAAATCATGGCAACAGAATATCAATTATTCCTCATTGTCATATGCTTGTTGAAGTTTAGCGATTTCAATTTTCTTCATTTTGAACATTTCTTTTAGCACTCTATTTGATCTCACTGAATCATCACTGTCTAGCAATTGCCCTAAAAGTGTAGGAACTATCTGCCATGATATGCCATACTTATCCTTAAGCCATCCACATTGAATCTCTTCTCCATCCTCAGTAAGTCTATCCCACAATTCATCCACTTCTGCTTGATCTTCACATTTTACAAATAGTGATATAGCTTCAGTAAAGTTGAAATTATGATTAAAGTTACTGTCTATAATCATAAAATCTTGACCCTGTAGAGAAAAAATTGCTCTGTTAACTTTTCCTTTTAAGGATTCATCACCTTCTTCATATCTATGTATCTCTCTTATAGTAGAATTTTTAAATATAGATGTGTAAAACTTCATGGCTTCTTCTGCTTTTCCGTAATTATCCCCAGTAAACATAAAGAAAGTATTTATTTTTTGATTTCCGCTTCCAAGACTTAATTGCCAGTTAACTCCAAACTTATCCTGCAGCCAGCCAAATCGCTTACTAAAAGCATACTCATCTAACTCCATAAGAACAGAACCACCATAAGAAAGCTTATGCCAAAGATAGTCCACCTCTTCTTTAGTGCCACAGTTAATGAAAAAAGATATAGCTGGAGTAAAAGAGAATACAGGCCCACCATTCAAGGCAATAAATTCTTGTCCATCAATTTCAAAATCCAGCGACATTACAGAACCGCTTTTCATACCTGATACCTCTTCACCAGCATCTTCATAATAACTTATATTGGATATTTTTGAATTGTTAAAAATAGATGTATATAACTTAACAGCTTCTTCTGCTTGATTATTAAACCATAAATAAGGTACTATTTTTCCCATAGTACATCCTCCTATATATATGATTCTTTAGCGTGATTCATTATTTCTATGCTACTGCAACTTTAATTAAATAAACCTATTTTACTACCTTTACTAGATTATGCCTTAAAATATACTTATACTTTTTATATCATACCTGAACGTAATTATATAAAAGTGTCACATATCTAAATTTAGTTTTCCAATCAAGTAAACTTCTTAAACATCTGCTTTTTCAGCATAACTTTTAAAGTTATTTAATATTGACTGCCAACCAGCTTTCTGCATTTCAATAGGATTTTCACTTTCAGCTTCAAAGGACTGGTCTATTATTGTTTTTTCTCCTTCAGCTTTAAACTGAACTTTAACCTTTCTTTCGTCTCCTAAAGTGTAAGAGATGAGTTCATACTTATCTACTTCATCATATATTCCCCAAAAGTCAAAGCCCATACTTCCGTCTTTAGCTTCCATTCTTGAAAGAAATTTTCCACCTACTTTTAAATCATTTTCAGCAACTGTAGTGTGCCAATCCTCTGATGCATTGTTCCATTTCTTTATGTGCTCTGGTTCTGTCCAGCACTTCCAGACCTTTTCTATTGGTGCATCTACTGTAGCCTTTATATTTATAACTTCTCTCTCTTCCATATTATCCTCCATTTCTTATACTTAAATAATATATAATTACCTAATGCTTTATATAATATTTAATAATAAAATTACTCATTTATTATGTTTAGTATAACAAGACTAATGTATTCAAGAAAGTAACATTTCTATAAATTTACAACTTCATACTAAGATTTATATTTTCAAGTTTTCCTCTCAGAAACCATAGGAAAATTTAAAGCATGCAAAGGCCTTCTCTTAATTTTAGAGAAGGCTTTAACTTTATGAATTTCCTATTTTAATATAAAAGTTTGCTAGAGTGATCTTATTTAATGAATTTTTTGTGCATCTGGCTTTCTAAATTAATATGAAGGAAACCTATCAGGCGACTCAATTGCTCTTTTTTATTTTCTATACCATTTCTACATTTAAGTAGTCTACACATATTTATTCACAAATTTTATCTTTGATATTAATCTCCATCAAATTAATTTTATTAAAGTTCTTATATAGTGAATCAACTTCAACTATTAAGTTATGCATGTTGCAAAAATACTCAGAACCTACGATTTTCAGACATGCATAAATTAAGTTTTCATAAAGGTTCCCTATATTGGGTTCCTAACTCAACTATTAATCTATATATGGCCGATAATGCCCAGAAGCCTGGATTATAGAACATTTATGAATTAAGTTTCCGTAAAAGATACCTATACCTTACCAATTCGTAATAAAATTTATAGAAGTAATAATTTTAAATACTTAGTTGCTAAACTGCAGTCCAGCCTCCATCTACGAATAAAGTTTGTCCGGTGGTATAGCTTGATGCATCAGAAGCAAAATACAATACTGCTCCATCCAACTCTCCTGGATTTCCTGGTCTACCCATAGGGCAAGTATTATTATAATATGAAAGTATTGGTTCTTTAAAAAGCGTATTTGCAGTCATCTCACTATAAAATAAGCTTGGTCCAATTGCATTAACTGTTATCCCATGCTTAGCATAAGAAGCAGCCATACCTCTTGTTAGATTTATTACAGCGGCTTTAGCAGCATTATAAGAATGGGTTGGTATATTAGCTGATCCACCTGCTCCAAGCATTGATGCAGTATTTATTATTCTTCCGTACTTCGCATTAAGCATATGCTTTAAAACATGCTTTGACATCAAAAATACACTTTTAACATCTGCATTTATTACTTTGTCCCAAGCTTCTTCTTCTAACATATGGACAGGAACCGCATCAACTACTCCAGCATTATTCATCGAAATATCTATTTTTCCAAAGACCTCAATAGTTTTATCAACTGCAGCTATAACCTCTTTTTCAACGGTTACATCACATTTTATTGGTAATACCTTTACTTCATATTCACTTTCAATATCTTTAGCAACCTCTACTAACTTTTCATATCTTCTAGCCAATATTACTAAATTAGCTCCTTGGGAAGCTAGAACCTTGGCAAATTGAACACCAATTCCACTTGATGCTCCACTGACAATTGCAACTTTTCCTGTTAAATCAAATAAATTCTTCATTTTACATCTCCCCTTCATAAATTAGAATTACTTTAACCACCAGTCCCATTTAAGGAATGAATACGGAACAAATTCCATTGGATTAATTTTTTCTAAGGTTTCCCCTTGCCTCAAAACATTATCACCTACGGTATATATTCCCCCTAGCATTCGCACGATCTGCAATTCAGCCCATGGATCATGAGGAGAATCTACTAGTTTGATATCACATTCGCTGAAACCTTCAATCTTGTTGTGATAGTCTAGTTTTTGTCTTACCAGCGTAGGTAGTAAATCAAATCCACTTCCTTCCACATTCTTAGAATATTTTATATTGTACATTGGTATTCCTGTGCCAATATATTTTTCTATTACCTCTCTACCATCTTCCTCATTCATACTTCCTGTAATATTGCCTTCTAAAGATACAAATTCTATTCCATTTCTAGCAATGGCTCCAGTAAAAACTCCGTTCTCAACCTTCATTGTTATATCAGCCATTTTCTTTGGCAATCCACATATTTCACGCCCCATTGCCATAGCCTGGCCGTCAGTTATAGGCATTGATAGACAGTAGTTACCAAGTACTCCATTATTCTCTGCTAATATAAACAAACCAGCTTCCTTATAGGGTGGACAAAAACTTGTTCTAGGATAATTTGCTATAAAAGCATTTACAAGAGGTACAGGACCTGGTTTTAAAGGCTTAGGTAATATTCGTTCAATTATTTCAGGTTTAGTCTCCCAATATACAGTTAACATCTCTGCGTCAAAAAAGGTAGTTGGTGTTCCTCCCATAGCTTTTAGTTGATCCAAGCTTTTAACAAAACTTCCCATACAATTTTCCCCTTTCATATTTTCAATATTGTCTCTTTTAAAGTATTGTGTTTAAATTAAGCGGTAATTCATCAGATGTTTTAATTATCTTGTGCAAATGATTTGTATAATTTTGGTTGTGCCTTACCCTGTTGTATTAAAGTTTTAGCTGTATATCTGAATGTATTTAAAAAATGTTGTTATCACTTTTAGTTAAGTAAGTATGGTAACTCTTCAGTATTTTACGACTCAGATAGTCATACTAGTTCCTATTAAAATCTATTAAAATCCATTAAAATCTATTTAAAAAGCTTCGTAGATTTATGAAAGTTATATTCTGAGACTAGGGATTGAAGTATTATGTCTGTTCAGAATAATATAGATTTACTACCTCGTAACAAAGTTTATATCTCCAAATTCTCCTCTCAGAAACCAAAGGTGTTTGTAAAATAACATTGGGTTAAAGCAGTACAACTTTAGTTAAAAAATCATTACCCACAATTTTTGAATACATTAGCATAGACTCATATTTTATATTTCACTCTATAACCACCTGCTTGGTCAAAAAGATACTAAGAGAATCCAAATTTGATGGATTTTAACATAATAAAATGTACTATTATGCTTTAACTAAGGCAAATTGGCTATCATAAAGTTGCCACCCACATTTATTTAACACATACCCATAGGCATTTAGAATACAATTACACAGCTCTCTAAGCTCTATAAATAATATGCATATTCAAAGCCAGTTTGTATTGCTTGACCTATTCTACCAACTTTAGCTGCATCCCCAACAACCTTAACATTTTCAAATTGTTCTCTTATAGAATCTACAAATCCAGGATCATTTTTCACGCCTACAGAAAGTACTACTGCATCTGCCTTAAGCTCTCTAACAGTAGCTGTTTTTATATCCTCAACCTTGATTCCATTTTCAGTGATTTCTAATAGTTTAGTACCTGGAATAAGCTCAACTCCATATTTTTTTAGTCGTGTTACAACATCTATTAGGTTGGGAAGATATGCACCTGGTCCAATTTTTTCTAGCATTTCTATAACTGTTACTTTGTTATTTTTATCTGCCAGATATTCTGCTGTCTCTAAGCCTGTCATTCCTGACCCAATCACTGTAACATTCTTTCCTTCTAATGAAGTTTGTCCTAACAATACCTGATCAACAGAATAAACCTTAGAATCTTCTATGCCAGGAAGCTTAGGAACTAAATTACTTCCTCCTGTAGCAACAAAAACAGAGTATGGATTTAACTTTTTAAGTTCTTCTATATCAAAATTCCAGCCTAGGCTCACTTCTACTTTAAGTTCTTCTAGCTGATAGATTAGATTTTCTAAAAACCATGTCAATTTATCCTTTAATGGAGGCATAGAACCAACTCTTACATTACCTCCTAAATAATTTTCTTTTTCAAAGATAACCGGCTTAAAGCCTCTAATGGCAAGCACTCTAGCAGCTTCCATTCCTGCAGGACCACCTCCTAAAACAGCAACAACTCTTCCCTGTCCATTAATATTGAAATCAGTAAACTCTGACTCTCTTCCTGTTCTTGCATTTACTGCACATTTTATAACCTTACATTCAAGAACATTTTCAATACAATAAAGGCAGGATATGCATGGTCTTATATCTTTTTCTCTACCACTTTGAGCCTTCAGGCCCCACTGTGGATCTGCAAGCTGTCCTCTTCCTACTGCTACAAAGTCTAAGTTTCCCTCTTCCAATAAGGCTTCAGCAAAATCTGGCTTTCTAATTACATCGCAAGCTATTACTGGTATAGAAACTGCTTTTTTAATTGCTGCTGATAAATGTTTTTTCCAACCTTGAGGATAAGCTATAGGCTCAATTATTGTATTTACGGTTTCATAGGTTCCTGCACTAACATTGATTGCATCAACTCCTAATGACTCTAAATACTTAGCTGTACTTACAGCTTGCTCTAAATCAAATCCTCCTGGTAAAAACTCATCGCCATCTATTCTAACTGAGATTGGAAACTGCTTACCACAGGTATTCTTTATTCCAATAACAATCTCTGTCAAAAATCTTAATCTTCCTTCAAAGCTTCCTCCATACTTGTCAGTTCTTAAGTTGGATAATGGACTAAGAAATTGGCCTACTAGATAGCCGTGAGCTCCATGAATCTCTACACCATCCATACCTGAACTCTTAGCTACATATGCTCCAAATACAAATTGTTTTACTAGATTCTCAACCTCTTCAGTGGTAAGCTCTCTTGGCATTTCTCCAATAGCTGAGGACATTACTGCACTTGGGCCTACTATTTGCCTGCCCCCAATTAGTCTTGCATGATTTTCTCTACCTGGGTGATGAAGCTGTATAAAGATTTTTGTATCATGTCTATGTACAGCTCTAGCTAGTTTTTCTAATCTAGGTATAAACTTCAAATCGTTTACACATAACTGGCATGGTGTTCCAATTCCAGTAACATCATCAATTCTTGCTATCTCTGTTATTATAAGACCGCAACCCCCTTCTGCCCTTTCTTCATAGTATCTTATAATTTCATCTGAAGCCTCTCCAGTAGCTGATGCAAGAGAAGTCCCCATAGCAGGCATGACAATTCTATTTTTTAGTTCTAGGTTTCCTATCTTCCCTCTAGAAAACAAATTATTATATTTCATATTTTTCCCACCTCCACTTTTATTATAATTACTAATTTAGTAAAAAAATACATTCATTAATGTCAAAAATAATTGCTCCCTTAGTGCTTGATGCACTATAATTTTCTTGAGGTGATTTGTATGACATATAACATAGAAGAAACTTCTTTAATTGACCATATAACCTCCCAGTTATTTCAGGCATTTATATCCGGTAAAAGCTTGGACAGCATAGTAAATCTTTCAGCTTCACTTATGGAAAGACCTATAATAGTAATCGATTTAAGCTATAAGGTATTAGCTTATTCAAAAAGCGTACAGATTAATGATAAAATATGGATAGAATATTTAGAGAAAGGCTATTGCCCTTACGAATTTATTGCCAAAGTTAACAGTCTTCATAGTGTACGACTTGGTAAAGAAAGAGATGGTGCTTATGTTGTACCCTGTCCAGAAAGTGACAACGAAAAGCTAATTCATAAAATAAAAGCTGATAATAGATATGTTGGAAATATTTTATTAATAAGTCCAACATCTAAAATTAAAAATATTGATTATGAACTAATAGCTATAGTTTCGAAAATAATAAGTCTTATATTAAATAAAAAGACTATTTGCACTAGTTCTAAGGAAGTAATTAGAGAAAGTTTTATTTATGACTTGCTGGAGAGAAAATATAAGGATATTAATGAGCTTAGTGAGCATATGAAAATTGCTGGCATATCTCTCCCAAAGCATTTATGTATTCTTGAATTTGATATCTCCAGTTACGATGGTACAGAGCTTTCAGATAACCTACAAAGTAAATTAAATTATTTTAATATATTTAACTCTGTCTACTACAATAATGCTATTATTGCCATAGCTGATAAAAAAAATATTGAAAATATAACCAGTAGCATTAATAAATACTTGGTAATAGACAATATTTTTCTAGGTATCAGCAAAGATTTTACTGATGTCCTTCAGTGTAGAAAACATTATCTTCAGGCTCATACAGCCTTAAGTATAGGTCGTATGATCAACCCTGAAAGAAATATTATCTACTATCATGACATCCAGTATTACACCCTGCTCCCTAGTCACGACATGGTTAAGAACCCCTTAGAATATTGTCATCCTGCCCTTATTACCTTATTAGAATATGATAAAAACCATAGTTCTGATTTATATAGTACCTTATATAGCTATATTCTAAATGATGGTAATATACAAAATACTGCTAAAGATCTATACATCCATCGCAACACAGTAAGATATAAAATAAAGAAGATTGTAGCCTTGACCCACATAGATTTTTCGAAAATTGAGGAAATATCTAATATATTTATCTCCTATAGGGTTATGAAATACTATGATTATCCCCAGAAGACTTTAAGTGGCTCTGATTAGAAATTCACTCATACCTATCCATATCTTTATCTAAAACATAATTTTCTAAAGAATATAGATTTCACTAAAGCGCCTTTCTTTAGTGAATCTTTTTGTGCATCTGCCTTTTCTGACCATATGTGAAGAAACTCTGGAATGCGAAAAAATAGACTTTCCTAGTAATAGGAAAGTCTATCAATAATATAGAAAAGTATAAATCACTGTTCTTGGTACAAATAAACTCTATTAAATTTTAAATTTACTTACGATCTCCATAAGCTTCTGAGCATTGCTTTCGGTAACCTTCATAAAGTTAGTAACTTCATTTGCACTTTGCATTACGGTAAAGGCTTTTTCTGAAATTCCTTGAGCACCTTGTGCGCTTTCATTATTAGAAGTAGACACATCATTAATTGCTCTTATCATCTCATTTATAGATTTTGATAAATCTGTTGCAGTTGAACTAAAGTCATTAACTAAATGTGCAACAGCTTCTGAATCCTTAAAGTACTGCTCTCCTGTATCCACCATTACCTTATAGTCTGTTATTACTGCAGTATCAATAAAATTAAGGGCTTTTTCAGAACTTGTCTTTAAATTAGTAACAGCTTCTACCACAAGCTTCGTTATATCTTGAATTTCGTTAACTGTATCCTTTGATATTTCTGCTAATTTACGTATTTCATCAGCAACAACAGCAAATCCCTTTCCTGCTTCTCCTGCTCTTGCTGCCTCAATTGCTGCGTTTAGTGCAAGAAGATTGGTTTGAGAAGTTATCTGCAGGATAGATTCTGAAAGCACATTTATCTTTTCAACAGCATTTGACTGAACAATAGCTTCTCTAGTATCTGCATCTATAGTATTACGTACATCTTGTGCATCTCTTTGAGATGATATAGCTTTTTCTTTAAGTTTTTGAGCACGTTCACTAATTTCTTCCGCTATTTTAGTTCCATTCTGAGCCTTACTTGATATACTTTCAATCGCATTCTCTATATTACTAGAAGAATCACTCATAAGCTTTGTAGCTGCAGCGGTCTCTTCAATACCTGCTGACATCTCCTGAGTAGTTGATGATACATGCTCCATTTCTCTGGAAAGCTCTAAAATATTATTTGTTGACACATCTATATTGTCTTTAACACTATTGGATTCATTTATAATATCGCCTATAAGCGACTTTATTGAATTAAACATTATGGACATAGATTTAGCAAGCATTCCGATCTCATCAGAACGCTTCTTAGACTCTTCAGGTATATCCTTTGTAAAGTCGGCATTCGCCAAGTGCCCTAAGTAATCCGCTGTCAATTTTATAGGCTTTACCGTTATGGTAGCCATGATGAATGATACAATTAATACAGCTATTACTGCAAGTATTATAAATATTGTTGATATGGTAACAGAACTATTTACTTGACTATAAACCTCTGAGGTAGGTACTGTAACTATAACCTTCCATCCGGTATTGTCAACGGTTGCAAAAGAGGCTATTTTTTCTATTCCCTTATCATCCACATACTTTACATACCCAGATTTCTTAGCTAGCATTTCATTTTTTATTATTCCTTTTAACTCAGTACTCTTTATTACATCAGTATAAGATTTACTTACATAATCTGAATTAGGATGATATATAAAGTCTCCAGTGCTTGATAACATAAAGGCAAATCCAGTACTTGCTAACTTAACCTTACCAACATAATTTTTTATTGCTTCTACACTTACCAAACTTGCTACTACTCCCTTAAAGTTGTTGCTATCATCTAATATAGGAATAGCTATTGGTATATCCATGTTTTTGTTGCTTTTATTTTCAATTATATCAGTATAAGCAATTTTTTTAGTATCTCTTGCTTTAGTAAAGTATTGCCTATCGCTTACATTAGTAGTGCCAATCATACCATCTTTATTGGCGAACACTAACAGCTCCACTTCTTTATCACTTTCATTAACTGGATTTAATACAGCTGAAATAGACGCAGCATCTCCATTCTTAAATTCCGGATGAGACTTGTAAAGTTCTGTAAGTTGTGACACTTTACCATCTAGCCAATTGTTCATAGAGCTGACTGTAGAGTTTGCAACTGCCACCTCTTGATCCTTTATATTTTCCACTATTACAGATTTAAATCTAGCAAGTTGAAATATAGAAAGAGAAAGCATTGGTATTAATGACACACAAAGTAGTGTGGCCATAAGTTTAAATCTCAGCGATCTGGTAAATTTCATAAGTACCCCCTTATTAATAGTTTTCTTTGATAAAAATCCTTATATAATAAATGATATCATTTCATCTTTTATATTTTCGTCCACTTTTTTAATAACATTATATATATGTTAATATTTTTCTTAAAACAACCAGCCCAACTGTCGAATACTGTATAATAGTGTTTCGTGTGTAAGCAATTACACCCACTATGTCAATTAACTTTTCATAAAGTTCCAAAAAAACTCAGAAAAAGTATTAACCAACCATTTTTAAATAAAAAGTAGCTAAAGCAATCTTTCTCTAGCTACTTTTGGCATATCTACCTTTCTGGAACCTATGTGAAGAAATTATAGAGGGTGAATAATTTTTCATTCTTACTTAAAATCAGTATACTGATTAGTAATCCGTGAGAAGATAAGTTTTGAGAAAGGATGTGTTTTTATGGCGTTATTAGGAAATCCCTTTGTAGCTAATATCCCTAGGCAAATGTCTAATGAAGAACTTGCTCAAGCTATTAGAGTGGATATAGCTGGAGAACTTGAAGCTATTATTGGATATGAAGCTCATGCCATGGCTACAAATGATGAACGAGCTAAAAAAATTTTCTACCATATCGCTGATGAAGAAAGAAGACATGTAGGTGAATTGCAACAACTGTTATATATTATATGTCCAAAAGAAATTGAAAGTACTGAAAAGGGAAAGCAAAACATAAAAGAGCAACAAGCTCACAATTTCCAATCACCTTTGCAATAATAATTCTCAACTATACAATTTACAAGCAACTTATAGGGAACCAACTTCAACTATTAAGTTATACATGCCACAAAATCGCTAGAAGCCGCGATTTTATAACAAGTATAACTTAAGTTTTCATAAAGGTTTCCTATAGGTATCCAACTTCAACTATTAATTTAATCATCATGGTCAAAACAAAGGTTTCGCTTAAGCTATGAAACCTTTATTTTGAGTTATTTAATTCTAGCTCTGTTAAAGTAAATTCTTGAAGATATCCTTAATTTAAAATAATTTTATGGAGTAGCTTGATTAGTGTTTAAGCTTATTTTCTAGCGAAGAATATCCATGTATACAGTGTGTAAATAAGCTCTAAATTAATACAAACTAATTATCTTCAAATCCTATCACCATAAACTAACCCTCTAGTACCAGTAGCTAAATAAATCCTTCCAAAGACTCTAGGATCTCCAGATATAGATCGAATATCACCATATTGGTGCTTATCATCATTTATCCTAATCCAGTGATTTCCTTCGTCATCAGATCTGTAAAATCCATACTGTCCGTTTATAGTTCCACTAGTGTACAATGATTTGAAGTTGCTGCCTACAGCAGGCTTTCCAACACCTATTCCTTTTATGAAATCATTGGGTTTAGAAGTCTTAACTCCATTAAAAACATTAAGCTTATTGTCATATATAACTTTCCAAAGACCATACTGTTCCATGGCCATCCATATGACACCTTCATTTTCAGCTTCTACTCTAATTTCGTAGATCTGCTTTCCATCTATCCCTGCAAGATTAACTTCTGGGAAACCATTTGGTGATTCTATTTGATGAAAGCTCTTTCCTTTATCTCTACTTACGTAGAACCCCTTTCCATTTATGTTATCTCCAAAGCCAAAGAAGATTTCCGAGTTAACTCTATCAGCCATGACCTTTAAAGGAACTTTCTCCTTGGAAATAAGATCGCCCTTAGTATCAAATACCTTTACCTTAAACCATGTGTTCCCAAAATCCTCAGTGTATACAAGTCTGGAGAAATATAGAGGATCTCCAATAGCCCAAAGTATAGCTTTTCCATCAGATGATATAGCCACCCACCCAGCAGTTACATTTGGTTTCTTCAAAGACTTAACCACTTCATCTATTTCCTCTGTAATTCCAAATGGATCACTTAACTGTTGCCAGTTTTCTCCTCGGTCAAAGGATGCTATAATTCCTCCTTTTGTCTTTCCAGTCCAGTTACCTCTTGGGGCAACTACGATTATATTAGAGTAATTATCTGGATAATCTGCATTCATTGCTGTTATCCACCTATCTTTATTGTGATTTGCAAAAGTGTTTTCTGCTGGCTTATCCAAATCTTTAAATACAAATCCACCGTAGTCACCAATTATATCAATAACTTTAACTTCTCCTGAGGGGGGCGAATATACGTTAAGATGTACATTTTCTTCTACTCCATCATCACAGCAACCCCACGTAACAGCTTCTCCTTGCTCTGACTTTGTTAGGTTTTTAGTCATAAATATTCCTGCACCGGTATTAAACAATGCCATATTTCTATCAAAGGGATTTATCTTAATATCTGACATCCAATGTATCAGAGAAGCATTACCATTATATTCTGGTCTTTGATAAGAAACATTGAAATCTATATTTCCTACAGTAAGTCCTGAAAGTATAGGTTCCCACCTAATACCATAGTCAGTGGATCTGTAAATAGTATCAGGCTTTGCCAAAATAGTAGAGCATATCAAGGTTCCTTCACTTTGAGAATCTGCACATATACCACTTATTCCATAACCTAGTCTTCTCTTAGAATTTTTATCATAAAAATCTGGATCTATAAGGTTTTCAGGAGTTATATCTAATGCCTGTATAACTTCTCCTTCTTCATCAAGCTCATAGCGATAAAGAGCCCCATCATAGCATCTGCCAAAATCACAGCCATAGGTATCCCAATTTGAGTTTCCAACATTGTAGGCAGCATAGGATATAAATAAATACTTTCCCATAAAAGATGCTCTCTGAGCCACATATCCTGGATAATCCCTGCCCCCTCCAAGAACAGGTTCAGGCTCTCCTTTTAGAGGATTAAAGTTTACCCCACCATCATTACTTATATAAACACTTTGACCCCTGATATCATCACCAAGAGATCCTTTCTTGCCATTAGTGGCAACTATAATTCTTTTTGAGGAACCACTAACCACTTCGCTTTTCGGATCAATTTCCACAAAACATATATTATCCTCAGAGTCTTTCTCAGGATATGCAACCTGCAATCTTGTCCAAGTTCTGCACCCATCTATGGTTTTCCAAAGGCCATGCTTCATTGTTCCTAAATATAAAACTTTAGGATTTTTAGGATCAACTACCAACCTTTCACCAGTGGATCTTCCTGAAGCGTTGCCATGTATTGCTGCTGCATTTCCATTCTCATCAATTATTGGTGCATCATAATAAATCCAATGAGCACCGAAATCCTCAGAAAACCCAATTTTATTAACTCGAAAATCACCAACCATTGTATATACATAACTAGGATTCTGCATATCGAGTGCAATAGCCAATGGATATGTTTCCCAAGCATTGTCACCAGTAGCATGATCAATTAACGATACCCAATAATTATTTTCGAAATCATATCTATAGCACCCGCCAATATCAGTTCTACAGTATAAAATATTTGGTACTGCTTGATGAAATACAAAGCCAGTAACAAAACCGCCTCCAGGAACAGAAATGGACTTGTAACCATACTTTTCTATTCTATTATTCATATTTAAGTCTATTGCAGACTTAGATTCTTCCAATATCATATTTAGACCTCCTTAGTAAAAATTTCAACTACTGTATAAATCTATACTTGCTGTTAAGAATATATTTTCCAGCTATAATTGTATTATATTAATATTTTCAATCTAATTCTTTAACTAAATCACCTATTTCTAGCACAATATTGATAAAAGGTAATTTAAATTTGAAATTCAAATTACTTCTTAAAGAAAACCTTTCATATTACTATTTCATATTGGTATAGACAGTAAGAAAAGCCATGCATAAAAGGAATTAACTTTACCTTTTACACATGACTTTTCTCTTTTAGATTGGTTTTATAACTTTTGTATTAGCCTCTTTTATAAAATCAAAATATAGTACCAGCTATATTTTAAACTTGTTTACTTCTTCCATCATATCGTTAGTCATACTGCTAAGCATTTGTGCGGCAGCTGCTACCTCTTCTGTAGATGCATTCATTTCCTCTGAAGAAGCAGCTATTTCCTCAGCAGATGCTGAAACTTCAAGTGAAACTGAAGAAACACCGTCAACTCTGCCTAATATTACATTTTTATCTTCTTCTATCTTTTCTGCTGAATCTTTAACAGCTTCTATTTTAGGAATTACTTCATTAACAGCTTTGATTATCTTATTAAACGAATCTATCGCACTGTTTATAATATCAACTTGACTGATAAGTTCATTGTCCATTACTCTAGAATCATTAACAATAATATCTGTATCCTGAGATATTTCAGTGATTAACTTACTGATATTCAATGAAGAATCCTTAGATTGTTCTGCCAGCTGTCTTATCTCATCTGCAACAACCGCAAAGCCTCTGCCTGATTCCCCTGCTCTTGCAGCTTCAATAGCTGCATTCAGTGCTAATAAATTGGTTTGTTCTGAAATGTCATTTATCAAGTTAGTTATCTCATTTATCTCGTTTATAGCTTTTCCAAGCTGAAGAATTTTATCATTGAACAACTTAAAGGAATCACTAATCTTTACAACTGATTTATTTAAGTCATTCATATCTCCACTACTAATCTCAGCCATAGAGCTTATTTCCCTAGAGTTCGAATCTACAACTTGTATTTCACTAACCATTTCTGATAGCTTATTGCTAAAGTCTTCAAGAACTTCAATTACGCTTAGTAGATCACTAGATTGACTTCCAGTACCTTCTGCAATTTCGTTTATCGCTTCAGCCACATTCTGAGAAGAACCAGCTATCTCTTCAGCAACTGCAGATAAATTTAAAGCCTGCGAATCTATATTTGAAGAATTATCCTTTATTTTATTTATCATCTCTCTAAGTGAATTCTGCATTTTATCCATTGACTTAGTCATTTCTCCAATTTCATCCTCTAACTTCAGATATTTAGGAGAAACTTCTTCTGTTAGATTTCCTTGTGCCAATAATCCTAAGTGATTTGAAGTTGACTTTATTCCTTTAGTAATACTGTTTGTTATAATATAAGCTAATCCTAATCCCAAAGCTAAGAAAACTATAGATGATGCTACGACCATAACCTTCATAGTATTTAACTCAGACAATACTTCACTGGTTGAAACCGTTACTGCTAGCGACCACTCTGTACCTTTTACAGGAGCATAACCTATATACTTATCTTGTCCTTGAAATATGTACTCACTAGCATCTTTGTTTCCTTCTGCCATAGCTTTTTCAATATTAGCCAACGGAGCTAATTTAGAATCTTTTTTTGCTTCCTCTATAGCATTATACATTTTTAGAACCATATCTTTGTCAGTATGGGCAATGGTTACTCCATCTTTCTTTATCATGAAAGCTGTACCTGTTTTTCCAAATTTGACTTGATTAGTTAAGTCACTTAATTTATTACCATTATTTGAAGAAACTAAAACACCAACAACTTCATCTTTATTCTTTATTGGCACTGCGAAGTTTACAACTATAGATCCATCCATCTTACTCACTAATGGATCAGAAACATTACTCGTCCCTGCTATTGCCTTCTTAAAATAATCCCTATCTTTTACATTTGAGGATTTTCCATCACTATACTTTAAATTTCCATCTTTATCTGCTATACCTATTCTTACACTTCCGCTTCTCTTAACTTCCTGTAAAAGAATAGGTAATTTATTCTCATATGGAATACTTAAGTCTTTTATATCATCTCTTGATGCAAGTACTTCCAAAGCACCTAATTTTCCATCAAGTTCCCCTTGTATAGTATTAGCTGCTTGCTCTGCGATAGAAGGCAAAGTTTTTCCTATATTTGATTTTAATGATCTTGAAGAATCAAAATAAGCCAATATTCCTAACCCTATACATATTACCCCTATCAACACACCTAAGAATAACATTAATTTAACTTTTATGCTCTTCATACAATTCCCCTCCACTAAATTACTCAACTAGTAAATCTATCTATATATTAATAACTCGTCGTGTTTTGTAAATACTTTACTTTTTTCGACAAAACCATATTAACTAACAATCTCTATTTGAAGGGTCTAATCCTTTTCTATTATTGTTATTCTATTTTATAGTGCTAATTTTTAATAAATTGTTATTTTTTTATTTGAACAAATTTCATTTTATTATTTTCGTTCTTTGTATTTTTAATAATTAGGCTTAGAAATTATACAAATTAATCCTATAAAGCATATAAGTTAGCTTACTTTATCATCTTAGTTAAGAATATATTACTTCTAAATAAGTCAAAGTTTTAATATCCTAAGTTAAATTTCATAGCAAAGCTTTACTACTTCTGCTGTTTTACTAAAGACTTCTCTTTCCACTTTCCCTGTCTATAACGAATGACACTTGCAATAGCTGTAATAAACCAAGTGAGACCAGTTGTTATCCATACGCTCCATACACCAAATGCAGGGAATGCCGCTAATCCACTGGAAAAACCAACTCTTCCTATAACCTCAACCATTCCGTTAATCATGGCATAGAAAGCATCACCAGTACCGTTGAGCAATCCTCTTGTAATATGAATCATTCCTAGTGGAAAATACATTAAACTAGTAAGCTTTATAGCCTTTGCTCCAAGATCTATTACTGCTTCATCCTTTACAAAGACTTCCATTATAGCTCTTCCACCTAGTTGAGCAGCTAAAAGTGCTAAAAGACTAAACCCTGCAACTATTAAAATACTCTTACGATATCCCTTTTTTACTCTTTCTAATTTATTAGCTCCCATGTTTTGTCCAGAAAAAGTAGAAAGAGCTGCACCTAAAGAATTGAATGGTTGTTGAATAAGTTGTTCAATTCTACTGGTTGCAGTAAAAGCTGCTACTGCTGTTTCTCCAAAGCCGTTTACAACACGTTGCAAAGCTACTAACGATAAGGCTATCATTGAATTTTGTGCTGCTACTGGTAATCCTATTCTTATACATTTATTTATAATAGGCCAGTTAACTTTTAAATGTTCCCTCTTTAGCTTAAAGTAAGGATTCTTAAGTAAAGCAAAAATTATACATCCTACTGCAGCTGAAGCTTGTGAAAAAACTGTAGCATAGGCTGTTCCAGCTACCCCAAATCCAAACTTAAGTACGAAAATCAGATCTAAAACCACATTTATTATGCAAGATATAACTAAGAATACCAAAGGTGTCTTTGAGTCTCCTAACGCCCTAAGTATAGCTGCTATGGCATTGTAGGCCGCAACAGCTATCATTCCTCCAGATACTATCCTCAAAAATGTAACTGCATCATTTAAAATTTCTGGTGGTGTCTGTACTAGCTGTAGTATAGGACGCGCAAATACAGCAGCTATTATGCTCATTATCAATCCAGATACTCCAATCACATAAACTCCGTTAGCTATAGTTCTCTTTACCTGTGAATCTTTTTTAGCACCAAAGTATTGTGCTATTATAATACCTATGCCAATTGATAGCCCTAAACATATAGAAAAAAACAAAAAACTTAAGGAGCCTGTTGCCCCTACTGCTGCAAGAGCATTAGCGCCTATAAATTTTCCTACTATTATCGAATCAATTAAATTGTAAAACTGTTGAAAAATATTTCCCACCAACATAGGAAGTGAAAACCTTATAAGTAATGAAGTCTCATTTCCTTCCGTCATATCTTGTATATATTTTGCAGCCATAACCTTCCTCTTTCTATCTAGCAATTCATCTTTCAATGCCGTATTTTTTCTTTATTGTTTTTTATTTTAGAATAATCACAGCTCAAATTCGTGACTAACCTAATCTTTAATCAATGGATGTACCACTTCAATCCTCATATTAAAATTTATATTTGCAAATTCTCCTCTCAAAACCAGAGGAGTTTTCAAAATAGACTTTAAATTTAAGTGGTATATATTTTCAAACCAAAGCATTATATATTTATGACTTTTATTTGGAGCTACAATATCTATAGTAGACTTATAGCCTTAACAGCTTAGTTACTCTCATAAAGGTCAACCTTCTACGTACATATGGACTTAATACTAATGTAAGCTCTTTAATATTTGGTAAGTTTAACTGATCCATGGAGACTATACAGCCAGCTTTCTTTAGTAGCATCTTCATATCGCAAGCTTTGGGGAGTTTATGAAGCTCTAAGGCAATAGCTTTAAAGTGATCCTTTAACTTAACAAGGTCAACAGCTTTTAATAAACTTTCTCCATTCTCCTCTAGTACTTCTTCATACAATCCTTTTTTACCAAAGGTGTCTTTAAGAAGTTCTATTTCAAGGTCTGAATTATCAATAACTTCAATATTTCCGCTTTCAATAGCTTCTAGTACTTCGCCATACTTTTGCAAGCTTAAGATTAGACCTACTGAAACTTTTTCACCATGAAGTGCATCAATAGGTTCATTTATTACCGCCATTTCCCACAAATGAGATATATGATGTTCTGCGCCAGAAGCAGGTCTAGAATTGCCAATCATCTGCATTGCTAGTCCAGAAAGTATTAGTGCATACATGAGTTTCTCCATAGAATCTGTATCACCTAGCTTGATTTTGTCTAATATGCTTTCTACTTCTTTAACCGCTTCCATTTCTAAGTCATATATATTTTCACAGAAATATTCATCAGTAAGAATATTAGATATTTTCCAATCTGCTAAAGCTGTGTATTTTCCCATAAGATCTGATATTCCAGAGGCAGTAAGTCTATAAGGTGCTTTGCCAAAAATATCTGTGTCTGCTAGTACATATATTGGTGCCTTAGAAGGAAAAGTCTTTTTCATTCCCTTCCAAGTCATGGCAGCTACTGTTGACACAAAACCATCTACACTTGCTGCAGTTGGAACAGAAATAAATGGTATATTTCTCTCAAAGGCCACATACCTAGTCAGATCATGAATAGTTCCTGAACCAACAGCAATAAATATGTCCACTTTAGCTTCTAGCTTATTAGACAATTTTTCTACATTAACATTGTCAGCATGTATATTTTCTCCTGTCAACTCAACAACTTTATATTGTCTAAAATATTCGGAAAGTACCTCTTCTGAAGCTCTCTTAGTATTAGTGTCACAAACAAAAACTGGATTTTCATACCCTTGCAAAAGCTCTTTTAAGTATCTGGTTGCTTTAGCTTCAATATATATTTCTTTAACAGAAATATTATGAGGTCGTCCACAACTGCAAGTACCTAAAAACCTTCCTAAATCTACCTTCATTTTACCCTTCCCCCATATCTATAAATTTTCTTCTCATATCCTCAAATTACATATAACACCTAGTGATAAATTTTATATTCTCAATATCTGTTCAAAAAAAACAGCTAAACTTTTGAAATTAAAAGATTAAACTATCTTCTAAAAGCTTTATATTTGTCTATGTTACAGTACCGTGTTGAAATTAAACATAGTATTATATTTATATAGTTAATAATAAAATACAACTATAATAAATTCAGCATCTCCTCCATGCTATCTATAGCGAAATCATAACCTTCCACATTACCAAAGCCATATCTTGCATAAACAAATGGAACTTTAGCAACTACAGTCGCTTCATAATCCCCTTGAGTATCTCCTATATAGACAACGTCTTCTAGATGATTTCTCTCCACCACAAGTTTTATGTTATCCCCTTTGCTTTTACCAGTATTTCCAAAACACTCATGATCCTTTATATAACGTTCTATACCTGTTTTTCTCATAAAAAGTTCTATGTATCCGCACTGACAATTGCTAACAATATAGAGGTTGCACTCTTTTGACAGCTTTTCTATAGTTTCTCTAACCTTAGGAAACAGAAGATTCTCTTTGTTATCCTCTAGAAATTCATGCTCACATTCACAACACTTCTTCAATAGCTCTTTTTTCTTATCCTCATTAGCATCAAAAAACAAGTTATTGGCTATAACATCCATAGTTTTTCCGAATTCCTTCTTTAATACATCGGAGGTTATCACTGCCTTTGTTCCCCCAACCATTTCAATAGCTTTATTCCAAGCCCTAGCTACGACCTCTGTTGTATCCCACAAAGTACCGTCAACATCAAAAATTATGTTTTTTATCATATAAACCTCCTTCATATTTCTTATTTATGAGAGTATAATATTAAATAATGCTCATATGGTCAATACTTGGCGTTAATAATGACAAATAACCAACAATGAGCACTGTAAATGAGAAAAGGAGCACCTTAAATGAGCATTGTACAAAGAGAAAAAGAAATCCTTGATATATTAAAAGAAAACAATTACGCAACAGTGGAGTATCTAGCAGAGAAACTCTTTATAAGTCCATCTAGTATAAGAAGAGATTTAACTAAGCTTGAAAATAAAGGCCTAGTAAAGAGAAGTCATGGGGGTGTATCTCTGCTTTCTGCTCAGCCTGGTACAGCTCCTTTTGCAATGAGAATTCAAGAAAATAAACGTGAAAAAATTACTATAGTGAAGATGGCTTCAAAATTAATAAAGCCTGGTTCTTCCATTTTCATTGATAGCTCTACCACAGCACTTAATTTTTCCAACTTTTTAACACCTGATATGAACCTCACTGTATTTACAAATAATATCAGCTTAGCTCATCTACTTGCCTCAAAGCATATTACTACCTATTGTGTAGGTGGCTTAGTTTCAGACTGTAATGATGTGATAACCACTGGCTCTTTTGCACTAGAAATGCTGAGCAATATATATGTAGATATGCTATTCTTCACTTCTGCCGCCTTATCAGAAGATGGAATTATCACAGATACAAACGAAAATGAGACAACAATCCGTAAAATGATGATGTCTCATTCAAAGGAAATAATATTTCTATGCCCATTCAGTCGTTTCGAATCTATTGCTCCATATAAGGTTGCTACCGTTACAGACATTGATTACTTAATTTCAGAAAAAAAGCCTTCAGATTCCTTTATGAAGAAATTTTCTCATATAAATTACCTATATTGATGGATACGTTACCTATATGAATGTATTAAAAAAATGTTGTTGCTTCCGAAAAGCTGTAGAAAATATTTTAGAATGTAAAAAAGCACACTTATGGTCAATATTCTTATATCCTACTTCTGGTAGTTAGCAACATTTTTTTAATACATATCTATATACTCAAAGTAGTGCTAAGACTCTTCTATTCATTGCCCATTTTTACTATTTAGATATACCATTTCAAAGAAAAATATATAAATCAATAAACATGTAATTAATATATAAAATTATTTCTAGTATTTTTTTAAATTATATAACTGAAATATCTATTCCATATCAGACCTTAATATAGAATAAACTGCAAGATCATAAAAGTCTCCACGCTTATCCACTTTTACCTGTCTTAAAATGCCTTCAAACTGCATTCCTGACTTTTTCATAACCATTCCAGATGCTATATTAAGAGTGTTGTGTCTTGCCTCTATCCTGTTCATCCCAACATCTTTAAGCATATATCTAATGACAGCTCTTAAGGCCTCTGTCATAAAGCCCTTCCCCCAAAAACTTCTTCCTATATTATATCCAGGCATACAAGAGGAATATTTTTCATTGATTCCTACTAAAGAAATCTGTCCTATAACTTGACTAATCTCCTTTAGCTCAATGGCCCAATTATAGTAACTAGCTTCATAGGAATTTATCCAACTATCAACTATTTGTTTAGTCTCACTTATGTTAGTATGGGGATTCCAACTTAAGAATCTGCAAACTTCTTCATCATTAGCCCAATTTCTAAACATATCCTCTGCATCTTTTATTTCGAATCTACGCAAAATAAGTCTTTCTGTTTCTATCTTCTGTGTCCCCTTATGAGTTAACACCCTCATTTCCTCCTCTTATTTGGAATTTAGGTAATATTATACATCAATTCACATAAGAATCCTACAGTCGAATAAGATTTCTTTTTTACTCTTTATCCCAAAAAGCTAATCTAAGTCCTTGCTATTGCTAGGTTTAGCTAATAAAAAATTTTATACTTTCTTATGAAGAACTAACCTTTTTCATTATACTTTGCAAAAACCTTAACATTAATGATGTATTTCTAGACCTCAAAAAATCCTCTACATTAAGAATTGTAGAGGACTTTATTTTTTTGACTATGTTTAATTTCGATACAATGTTTTAGTAAAGTCTAAGCTTTATATAAGTTCTTTAAGCTCTTTGGCAGCCTTTGTAATGTCTTCCTTAGATAATATATCCGAAATTACCGCTACCCCTTCTATATTTGCTGGCTTCAAAAGTGACACATTTTTAGAAGAAATTCCACCAATGGCTACTACAGGAATTGAAATTGTTTCTTTTATTTTCTTAAGAACTTCAATAGAAACCGACTTAGCATCATCCTTTGAACTTGTTGGAAATATAGCTCCAACTCCAATGTAGTCTGCTCCATCTTTCTCTGCTTGTATAGCTTCTTCTAAAGTGGAAACAGATACTCCAACTATCTTATTTTCACCTATTAACTCTCTTGTTACAGTGCAGGGCATATCATCTTGTCCAACATGAATCCCCTCAGCATCCACAGATAAAGCTATATCAATTCTATCGTTTATTATCAATGGAATATTATATTTTCTTGTTATAGCTTTTACATCCAAAGCAACCTTATGAAAATCTAAAGTACTTATATCCTTTTCCCTTAGCTGAACAAGGGTTACACCACCTTTTATGGCAGACTCTACAGCAGCAGCTAAGTCTCTTCCTTTTAAGACTCCTCTATCTGTAACCAGGTATAATTTGTAATCAATGTTACTCTTCATTTATTTTTCCTCTTTCGATTATTACTTTATCATCTAAATTGTAAATAGCATCTATAATCTTAGATTTTAAAGTCCCCGTTCCTTCCTTAGTCTTATCTAGATTATCGTAAGCTACCTCTCCAGCAATACTCATTGAAGTAATGCCTGCTAAAGCAGCTAGTAACTTGTTATCTACAGAACCTAAATAAGAACCTATAATAGATGTACACATACAGCCTGTACCTGTAATTTTAGCCATAATTTTATGTCCATTGTGTGCTGTGTACAAGGTATTTCCATCAGTTATAATATCTACAGCTCCTGTTATAGCAACTACCGCATCTAATTTATTAGCAAAATCTTTTGCAATTTCCTTCGCAATGGTAAATTCATCTGCATTGCCGTCTATTATTTCCCCTGAATCAACACCTTTAGTTTGCACTTCTATGCCATACAAAGTTTTTACTTCTGATAAATTTCCTCTAACAACTGCTAGCTTAACTTCACCTATTATTCTCTTAGC
The DNA here is from genome assembly GCF_004015185.1 of Clostridium manihotivorum. Classification (GTDB taxonomy): domain Bacteria; phylum Bacillota; class Clostridia; order Clostridiales; family Clostridiaceae; genus Clostridium_AR; species Clostridium_AR manihotivorum. The sequence continues at coordinate 4,338,633 of NZ_CP025746.1, forward strand.
TACTTCTGTTCTATAGGCAGTTGCTCCAGCTCCAACAGGATCTAATATTACAGGAATATTTAAATCATTAGCTCTTTTGCCTCCCTCAATCATTGCCTCAACTGTTCTGCTATTTAAGGTACCTATATTTATTACGAAGGCTGATGCTAATGACACCATATCACAAACCTCATTGATATCATCTGCCATAACTGGCGATCCACCCAAGGCCAAGGTTATGTTTGCACAGTCATTTACTGTAACATAGTTTGTTATATGATGAACTAAAGGATTTCTTTCTCTTACACTATTCAAAGCCTCTGCTATTTTCTTATTTATTTCCATAATATGATCTACCTCCAAGTTAATTAATTCTTATGTTATATTGTGAGCTTTTTTGTCCATCTGCCTTTCCCAATTTATATGAGGAAAATATGGCAGGCGAATAAGTTTTATTTTATTATTGTCTATCCTCAGCAACTACTCTAAGCTATTGAATTTACTAGTTTCAGTTAGCATTTTTAACTTTCATAGGCAGTATAAAAAAAGCACAAATCCATAGGATTTGTGCTTAAATAATCTTTCAGATAAACAACTTCCTACGCTGGCATTACCCAGTTCAGGTTTTAGGGTCAAAGATTTACGGATCTTAATCTCAGTTGGCCTATCCAACACCCCTGTGTTAAGTAAATATTTAGTTTATAAAGTTATATATAGATATACCAGTTCAAAGTCAAATATATAAATCAACAAAAATAATAATAATAGTTAAAATTATTTCTAGACTTTTTCAAGATTATAGAATTGGAATATCTATTCCTCTGAACAGACATACTACTTCATTCCTTGGACTCAAAATGAAGCTTTCGATGAATCTACGAAGCTTTATTTTGATAGATTCCATTTTGAAGTAGTATGTCTATAATATCATAAGTACTAACTTCAAGCAAGTAAGGTATTAACCAGCAATTTCTGCTGAATCGAACTCACCATTAATATTTCCAGTAACAATAATGCAGTGTCCCCAGAACATATCTCCATCAAAGAAAAACATATCAAATTTGCCATCTGGGTATACAGTTATGCTTTCAAGCGCCATAAAATTAACGAACATTTCCTTTGTTATCTCATCTATATCAGCTTCATCATTGTCCTGAAGCCACTCATTTGCTAGATCAAGTAGCTTATCTGCTGCATAGCCTCTTATCTTATCATCCCATTGCTTTTGATCTTTAAAAAGTACACGCGCAGTTTCTAAAGAGGCTTTCATATTATCTTCCTCATCCAAATCAAAGCTTAAACTTCCCTCTTCTCCATTCCATTGAATTTTCTTATCAAATATTTTTATGCTCTTATTAAGTTCAAACTGTCCTAACACTTCATCCTTATAAAAAACTGGTTTCATTGATTCTTCAAGTATATTTTCAAGTTCTTCATCTTTAGGGCTTTGGGATGTAACCCCAATTAGCATCATAGAATTCTTCCCTCTTCGTACCTTTAAGCTCACAATACTATTTGGCTTAAGAATATCTCTGGATTTTGTAAGTTCTTCATCATCAACTAACCAACATAATCTTACTTCTTCATCATTTATTTGCTTTGAATCTTCTAAAGTCCTCCATGCGATAATATTTATAGAAGCTTCCCATAATATAGCCCCACCTGCCTTTCCTGCCCCAACTCCAGACGGTCCCGTGATGGCAACTACATCTACAACCTCGTCTTCAAATCTATCTTCAAATTTCTTGATTTCACTATTTTTACTCATATGATTTTCTACATCCTTTCAGGTACTTCAATAGCTAGCAGAGAACAACAGGTTTCTAAAACTCCTTTTATTAGGCTTAGTAAACTTAACCAAGAACCTTGAAGTTCCAAATTCTGTTCTGTTAATATCTTATTCTCTTGATAGAACTTATTAAATAAGTTGGATAGTTCAAACATATATTCACATAGCTTATGAGTAACTTTTTCCTCGAAGCTAGTTTCTACTATATCACTAAACAAGCTAAGTTTCAGCATAATATCTCTTTCTGTATTGCTTTGTGGCTTACCAATGCTTGAAGAGACAGGTAGTTTTCTTTCAGCTGCTTTTCTCAGTATTGATTTTATCCTTACAATTGTATACAAAATATAAGGTCCAGTCTTTCCTTCAAAGGAGGTGAATTTATCTATATCAAAAATATAATCTTTACTAATTTGATTTGATAAATCTCCATATTTTAGAGAAGACAATCCTACTATTCTTGAAATATCCTCTATCTCATCCATGTCTAAATCACTATTATTCATGGTTATCTTTTCTTTAACCTTCTGTTGAACTTGCTTTATAAGCTCTTCAAGTCTCATAGTTCCTCCGTCTCTTGTCTTAAACGGCTTGCCATCTTTCCCATTCATAGTTCCATAACCTATAAATTGAAGGTTTAAAGCTTCCCCTGCTATTCCTGTCTTTTTAGCACATCTAAACACTTGTTCAAAATGGAGGCTTTGTCGCTTATCTACAACATACATAATTAAGTCTGGTTTATAAAGCATTACCCTTTCGTAAATAGTAGCTAAATCTGTAGTACTATACAGTACAGCACCATCTGACTTAAGAAGTATAAATGGTGGTATTGGCTTTTTATCCTCTGGTTCTGCCACATCTATGATTAAGGCACCTTCGCTTTCATAAGCATAATTATGCTCTTTTAAGTATGAAGTAAGTTTATCTATATATTTATGACAATCACTTTCGCCCTTCCATAAGTCAAACTCCACATTTAGCTTGCCATAGTTTTTCTTCAAATCTTCAGTTGATATCTTTAAAATGTGTCTCCATAAAGCTAAATAGCCTTTCTTACCATTCTGTAGATAAAATGTAGCCATTTTGGCTTCTTCCATAAATACACTATCTTCTTTAGCTTTTTTGCTGGCAGTAGGATATATTTCTTCAAGATCAGATATAGTAAATGGCGCTTTGCTAGAATATTCGTCAAGTTCCTTATGAGAAAAATACGGTAAGTTAGGATTCCTGCTCTTAATCTCACTTATTACCATACCCATTGGAAGTCCCCAATCCCCCAAATGAACATCACCTATGACTTCATTGCCAAGAAATCTTCCCATTCGCTTCAAAGCTTCTCCAATTATTGCAGTTCTTAAATGTCCTACATGAAGTGGTTTTGATATATTTGCCCCACCGTAATCTATAATTATCTTCTTAGGGTTATCTGTAATTTCTACTCCATAAGAATGGCAAGAGTTAATCTTATTAATATATTCTGAAATAAACTCATCTTTTAAATTCATATTTATGAAGCCTGGATTTACTATAGTAACTTCACTAAAAATCTCGCTAGCCTTAAGTTTCTCTATAACTTCACTAGCGATTTCACTAGGTCTTTTCTTATAAACTTTTGCAGCGGCCATTGCACCGTTGCACTGGTATTGGCATAAATCAGGACGATTTGATACTGTGACATTTCCATAACAGCTATCGTATCCGCACTCTACAAAAGCTGACTCTACTATGCTACTTATAATTGTTACAATTTTATTCATGTTAATTCCCCCCATATAATTAATTGAAATACACTAATTGATTTTTACACATTAATAAGCTGTCTTAGTTCCTTGGGAGCAATAAGTCTAGCTAAAAGCAATTCTCAGAAATTAGATAAAGACAACCACATTTAAGCAATCTGCACATACTTATAAAGAATAGAAGCCTCTACGAAAAGGCAAACTTTTGCATTATACTTTGTGTAGCTCTAGCCTTCATTGTGGCTTCTTAGACATAAAAAATCCCCGTCTCCTATAAAGAGACGGGGATACCGTGGTACCACTCTTTTTGATTAACATATTAATAAAATTTATGCTAAGCTATATGGCTATAAGAAAACATTTCTTTAGTATCAGGAAATATATTACTTAAGCTATACAGCCTTTTAATCCACTTGAAACCATAACGCAGTCAGCGGCCATCCCTACTTAATTCAGGCAGCATCTCAGAGGCTCTCTTCTTTCTTTATTATTTGCAAAGCTCTCATCAACCTTTGCTCGCTGTAAAACTCATAAAAAAGTACTCTTCTCTTCATCGATTTTTAGTATGTGATTTACATATTAACAAATTAAATGTATTTTTTCAACAATTTTTATATAGAAATTTACTTTTTTTAATTTTACTTTTCTAAATGGTACATCAATAAAATCCAAAATTTATTTTCAAAACTCTTATAAACTCTGTGATAAGAATTGATAAATATAACTTTGCTTGTTTATTCTACTTTATTGAAGTTTCCACAATGCTGGTACAGCTGATGGTTCCCATCCTATTTGTGAAGTATGACTTTGAAGGCAGACATAAGTTAGTCCATTATAAGTTACTAAAGTACCTACCGCATAATAGGTATTAGGTGCCCAAGCAGTAACACCAGTAGAAGTTTGAGTTTTTGCTGATACATAACTACTCCATGCACTTGTGCCAACTGAGTTTATAGCCCTAACTCTATAAGAATGTGTAGAACCCGCAGCTAACCCCTTATGTGAGTAAGGACTATTTACGTTAGTTACCACAGCACCATCTATTTCAATATCATAGCTAGTTGCATTTGATACTGAGTTCCAAGTTACATTAACTTGAGAAGTCCCTAATGCTACTGCACTTACTAATTCTGGCACCGCTGGTTCTGTTGGATTTACTGTACTTCCTATACCGAGCTTACTAGAGATGGTATTTGTTAGAGGCAAGCCACTGGCATCATCAGATATATCCCAGGCAATTATTCCTCCAAAGCCATTATTTATAACATAATCACACCTTGCTGCTGCAGATATAGCATCTTCATAGGTATACATTACTCCCAACGAAGAATTATATAACCATGGAACTTTAGAGTAACTATCTCTATACTTTACATACCCAGTAGTATTTTCTAACTGAAGCATTTGCCCATAAGAGTTTTGACCGCCTGGGTTACTAGGATCATCAAGATTACCTACTGGAGCGCCGCTTGCTTTAGCAAACAAGCCATTTGTTCCAGTAGTCTTATCAACGTTTTTCCAGCCTCTTGAGTAGAATGGTGAGCCAGCATTTAATTTGTTTGCTGGCACCTGGTACTTATTAACAAAGTATTTCATTATATAATCTGTGTTGTACTTATTCTTAATATCTACAGGTGTTGTAGGCGAGGGATCATTGGGATTAGCATAAATAGCTGATTGATGATTAGTAGTGTTTTCAAATGCCCCATGGATATCATAGGTCATAACATTTATCCAATCTAGATATTGACTATATTGATCCGGCTGAGTTAGATCCACTTTATCATATCCTCCTGGAGCTGCTATAGTTAGTAGCTTGCCTGATAGTCCGCTGCTGTTATAAGCTTGCCTAATTTCGTGCATTAAAGCTGTATAGTTTTCCTTGTCCTCTGGTCCACCTGGACATCCTCTATCGTATTGATCATTTGGATCCTTAGACCTATCAACTCCTGGATATTCCCAGTCTATATCAATACCATCAATAAACGGATATTGTTTTAAAAAAGAAATTACACTATTAATAAATGTTGCTCTATTAGCCGATGAACTTGCCATAGCGTGAAAATTTTCTCCTCTTGTCCAACCACCAATTGAAACAAGTAGCTTTACATTTGGGTATAGTGATTTATAGTATTTATATTCTCCAAAATGTCCTCTTAATTCACCAGGATTCCATCCACCAGAGTGTGGAAAAGCCGCTTGATAATCAGCATACTCATCGGTACTTGCTATTTTATAATTTGAATCTACAGTAAAGAAAGCATGATTTACAACTGTAACTTTATCCCAAGGAATATTATCAACAGACATGCTATTGTGTGCAACGTTGTACATAGCCCAATTAGGAAAATAAACGACAAACCTTTTAGTGTCAGCAGCTTGTGTAATGAGTCTGGAATTAGTAGTAGCTGAAACCTTGCCCCCTGCTAGGGCAGGAATGGCAATAGATAAAGAAACAGCAATTGAAATAATCTTCTTTATAGATATTTTCTTCATACTTTAACTCCTTTCAATTATCCTCTATTATTGTGCTAGCCAAAGTGCAGGTACTACCGGTGGCTCCCATCCTATCTGTGAAGTATGACTTTGTCGGCAAATATAAGTTATTCCATTATAGGTAACTAAGGTTCCAACCGCGTAGTAAGTATTTGGTGCCCATGCAGTTATTCCTGTTGAGGTTTGAGTTTTTGCTGATACCGATGTACTCCATGTGCTAACTCCACTTGAATTTACAGCCCTTACTCTATAGGTATGAGTGGAGCCTGCAGCTAAATTTGCATTTATATATGGATTTGAAACATTAGACATTATAGTTCCATCTATTTCAAGATCATAGCTACTTGCATTTGCCACTGTATTCCAAGAAATCTTAATTTGTGATGTGCTTGTAGCAGAGGCTGCTAATCCAGTCGGCACTGCTGGTACCGTAGTTGTAGTTAATGTTTTTGCTGATATAGCATTGCTCCAAGCACTTGCTCCAACTGAATTTACTGCTCTTACTCTATAAGTATGAGTAGACCCTGGTGCCAAATTTTTGTGTTCATAAGGACTTGTAACATTTGTTACTAGACTTCCATCTATCTCAAGCTCGTAGCTAGTTGCATTCACTACGGTATTCCAGGAAACATTTATTTGTGATGTGCTTGCTGCTGACGCTGCTAATCCGTTTGGTGTTGTTGGTGTCACAGGATTTGTAATCAACCCATCAAAATAGGTACGATAGTTATTACTAAATTCGTATCCTGTATATGCATCCCAGTTTATTGACCAAGCCATTAATCCTCTAAAGTTAGCATATCCTTGAGAATTGACAAGCTTGTAAGTTCCGCCGTAAGATTGTCCTTTAATTAAATAATCAAGAGCTTTTTTCATTTCTGTAGGGTTTATATACCCTCCGCTTGGTGCTGCCCCTGAACTTGCAGGTAATCCAATCATTACTTGCTCCTGTCTTAACGCTGGGAATAAGTTATTTGAATTTCCTGCCACCGGGAAGCCATGCAATAGCATTTCTGCTAAAGCTACTTCAAAATCCGCAGTTCCCTGAGTATATACTTTACCATCCAATCCATAGCATGAGCCTGAATTATAATGCTGCACATGTATATAGGTTAATATATCTTTTACTCCATATATAACTGGAAGATATGCTCCCCATATGCCACCATAAGTTCCGAAACCGCCCTGAACATAAGCAGTTTCTGGTGCCATGCTTACAATAAAATTAGAACCGTAGTGATTGTATATCTCTTTAATTGCTGCTATTAAATTTACTATCTGCGGTGTAGTTGGATTTTTAAAGTCACTGTCCCCATTATTTAGAGACATACCAGTTTCAAGATCTATATCGATTCCATTAAAGCCATATTTATCGATTATAGATATCATAGAATTAACGAATCTAGTCTTTGCAGCGCTATCAGGTAATATAACTACTCCATTTTGTCCACCAATTGAAAGTACTACTTTCTTTCCTATACTATTTAAATAAGCAATGTCTGACTTAAAGTCTGAGTCAGTTCCTGTAACTGGTTCAAAATTCATGGTACTGTTGTCAACGGCTGAACTTGCAAAAGCAACATTTACAACGTCCCATTTTGTCGATACATTTTTAAGCCTTATTACGCCTGTACTATTGTCAAAATTATGCCAGTAACCCACAAGAAGTCTGCTGTTTAGAACTGGTGTTGCAGAGGTACTAAAGGATGGCAATGCTAATAGAGTAATTACCATTACCGCAAGAAGTGTTGAGATTAATTTAAGCTTTCTTTTCATAAAAAAACTCCTTTCAAATTTTTATTTATGTCATTTTTAGAAAGTACTTTTTAATGAAATTTTTTTAGCTAATAAATTTATAGGTTTGTACACAGCAGAATGTAATTTAATTATTGAGATATTACTTATGCTTGGTGTATATGTATAGATGTATATACCAGATGAGTTTTTAAAAATTAGGCTTGTATTCATATTTAGTTCTTTTTATAAACAAAAAATTATATAGGTATTTTATTGGCATATCGCTTCCTATTAAAATTTATATATTTAAACTATCCTCTCAGAATACAGAGGATTTTTTATATATTTTGGATTAAAGTGATATATATTTAGGAGTTAAAATGAATTTTGCGTTTTTTAAGGAATAATTCATAGAAGTGTGTTTATAAGCTACTAGCACTTTTATTACACCATTAGTTTTTATAAACTGTCATTTACGGAATGTTTAACTAAATTATACATTTATTATATAATTTAAATAGCATTTTGTAAACACTATTTGCAAATTTAATGTTACTTATATTTGTTATTTTAACAACAATGTTATAACAGAAAATATAAAAGTTTTAATGTGTACTTATCAACGGTAAATGATATGATCTTTTGCTACTATTCATTTTCTAATAAATAGTAGCAAAAATCTGTTAAGGTACTATTATTTTAAGACGCTCTTCTCAAAATCTACTATTGGAATTTTATAGCTGACTTACCAATCTAATATAAAACTTAACTGTTGTGCCAATAGTATTTACAGGAACTCTCTCGTTGTGTCCATGTATCATAGCACGTTCCTCTTTACTTAAGGCCATGGCTGAGAAGCGGTAGACATTTTCACTAATCCTACAATAATGTCTAGAATCGCTGCAGGCTACCATAAGATAAGGAGCTACAATTGCGCTTGGCCAGGTCTGTTTGATAGCCTTACTTAGCTTCTCCCAGCTCTCGCCTTCAGTTTCAGAGTAAGGCGATGGATTCATGGCATCCATAATTTTTAGCTCAATATTATCATCTCTTATAACCTTCTTTAAGTAATCAACTGCTGTTTCTGGAGTATCTTTACCTATAAGTCTTAAATTGGCAACTACCTTTGCCTGTGGAGCAAGAACATTAGGTGCACTGCTTCCTTCCATCATTGTTGGTGCACAGGTGGTTCTCATCAAAGCATTAAGTTCTCCCAATGTCATTAAGTTAATGTTTTGCCACAGCAAAATTAAAGTCAATTGAAAGTGTATATGCTTTCAACTGGCTTTTTTCTTTTGTATTGTATATTTTTTTGCATGCAAATAAGACAGAGTAAAATCTCTGTAAAAAAAAAATTTATATTAGCATAAATTTATGCTACTCTATATATGAAGCTAACTGCCGATTTGGTTTTGACTTTGCGAGGGTCTTTTCTGCCATTTCGAACAGGTAATATATTTCTTTTAATTAGTGCTTCAACATTAGGAGGTGAAGCTACATTACTACATCTGAAATATTGCATACAAACTGCTATGGCCATAGTGAAATTAACTTGATAGCTGTATTTTCTGTTTTTCTGTTGTACAACTACCTGTGTTGTTATTATTTCACAAAAGTTATACATGGTGAGTCTTGCAAATATCTCTTGTATGATGTAGTCCGCCTTTTAGAATGAAAACTTGTTAACCCAATGGCATACTTTAATTCTCTAAATGATGTCTCAATTCCCCAACGCATGTGGTATATTTCTTTAAGATTCTCTATTGAAAACTCTTCTTTGCTAAGATTAGTAATAATAACTTCGTAAGTGTTGTCTGATATTGGAAATCGAACAACTCTAAAGTTTACCGGATAAGTTCCTTTATCTTTAACTGGAAGATAATCAAACCTTTGATTAGCAGGCATAAACTTATATTTTCAGGATGTGCCTTTATATCATTAGTTTGACGTCTAGTCAGCAAAATACTATGCTCTATATCAAATGTTTCATCATTAGGTATAGATATTCCTGATACTATTCCATTACTATGTATATCTTTAACTCTTATAACATAATTCCAATTTTTCTTTATGATATGTTCAAAGACATTATAACTTTCGTATCCACGGTCGGCTATTATTATAGTTTTATCATTAATATTAGAGCGATCTACCATGTCAATTAATGCCTGAAATTCATTTTCTTCTCTACCTGATTGAATAACTGCATCCATATATGTTCTACTACATAAATCATACATAGCATTTAAGTGAAGAAGGTTATATCCTTTTGAATTTTCAGTAGCTTGAAAATGATTTTTTTCATCTTTAGGATTATGTGCAATACATAAATCTGAACCATCAACTGCCAATAATCGATAGCCATTATAATATTTAGGGCTTACTGCTAATGATGTAAACTTACTAAAAAGATAATTAAGTGCTTCAGGGAGAATCTTTTGCGTCGCTGAACGAACGCGGAGCAAGTGGCTGATTCAGTATCATATGAAAAGTATTTTAGAAGCTCAAGGTTTAAGCTACTGCCTCCAATAGAAAGTAAAATATTTAGCATCTCTTTAAAATTCAACTTTCTATTTCTAGTGAAATCCTTATCGGGGTCGTTGACAAATAACCATGAGTATTCATGCATTTCCTTTAATACCGTATCTAATTTATTCTTTATAAAATCTGCATATTCGTTCATGAGCGAACCTCCTAAAAAACATTATATTTAAGGGGCTTCGCCACATTTTTCTAACTATTTGTCAAGCTTTTTCTAATATTTTGATAAAAATTAGTATATGTAAATTGTTATACAAAAAAAGAACAGGTATGTATTTGTAAACATACTCTGTTCCATAACTATAATATTTATTTCTTAACTTAATGACATTGTTAAGTTCTCCACCTTTTTTCTTACATAATAGATCTAATAACGGCTTAAAACACCATAAGTTTGCAAAAATAATCTTAAATGCAAAACTAGAATATCTACCAAGGGTGTCAAACATCTCAGCTGCTGGCTTCGTTAGTTGGGCCTTAAATGGATGTTTTTCTATATTTACAACTGCTTTAGCCAAAAGCCCTACAAGAGTATGTGGTGGCGGTGCAGAAGCGTGTCCTCCATTTCCTTTAGCTGAAAGTTCTAAATTCATAGGTCCTTTTTCACCTATTCCGATTAAAGCACAAGGTTGCTTAAGCCCTGGAAAGACACCCTCTACAACAGCTCCTCCTTCATCAAGTACTAAAGCTGGCTGTATTCCTCTTGTCTTTAATTCTTCTACAATTGCCGGTGCACTTGGCCCATTTACTTCTTCATCCCCTGAGAAAGCAAGATACACATCATTTTCGGGGATAAAACCTTTCTCTATTAGGTGTTCTACGGATTCCATTACTCCACACAAAGTTCCCTTTGTGTCTAAAGTTCCTCTTCCCCAAAGCACTCCATCTTCTATAACTCCTTCAAAAGGTGGCTTCTTCCACTTATCTTCGATAACAGGTACCACATCATAGTGAGACATTAATACAGTTGGCTTAAGTGAAGCCTTTCCGGTCCATTTTATCAATATACCTGTACTTCCTACTCTCTCATAGGAACAATTATTGAATACATTAGGATAGAGTTTAGGAAGTAACGCTCTAAATTTATCAAATTCAGCTTCATCTATAAGCTTACTATCATATCTAGATACAGTTTTGCAACGAATCATCTCAGCTAGATGTTCTGCAACCTTATTTTCATCAATCTCCACAATCCTAGCTTCAACCTTTTCTTGAGTTTTAGGCTTAAACATTATGGCTCTAAATATAACAACAGCAATAAAAATTAATATGAGTGCCAATAAAATCATTAATATATACTCCATTTTTAATCTCCTTTCTTATAGTAACTTGTGTATTTAATATTTATTGTACTATATTTGCATGTGTTAAATAAATGTTGGTGGCTTATTATAGATATAGAACTTAAGGGTGATAACTTGAGAACTATTATTTATAATGTTTTCCTTTTATCAAAATAGAAAGGAAGCTCTTCATGAGTGTTTAAAGTAATCAGTTTATACTAAACACTCCTTCTTTATCTGAAGTAAGATTAAACTTAATGTTGTACCATTGAGTAAAGTACTGTTGCAAAGTATTATATTGGATTAATATATCAGCATTATTATCCTTGAACCTTTTTAGATCACTTATAGAGTTTATATTTATCTTAGGATCTTCACTTCTGATGTTAGTAATCTTAATGTTTTTATTATCTAGCAATAATTTGGCGTAACCGACATCTATAGTTTGCTTAAATGCCTGATTTGGTTTCATACCGAATTTGTAGTTTGCTGAACATGATGTTGATGTTAAGTATTCACCTTCTTTATCATACTGTTCACAGCCAATTGGAGTAATCTGGAGTTTTGGGTTCTTTAACAGGTAGTTATTAGTAGATGCATCAAACTCAATGTCTGCACAAAGACTTAAGTCTAATATTGAAGCTGCCAAAGCACCATCATTACCCAATACAATATTAGAATGAAATTTATATTGATGGTCTTTTATTAATTCACCTATAACCTTCGTATTACTACCTATTTTATTTAATTCATATCCTTTAGAAACTCTTGAATAGCTAAATAACATACTTCCGGAAATGGCAACAATAATAACTAATATAAATACCAATAATTTTTTTCTCATAAAAACCTTCAAATCCTCTCTCATTAAGCAATAACTTTCTCATTCACTTAAAAGAACTTACTTTTTATGGTCAGACTTTAATAAAGAATACAATATTAAATCAACAACACCATGACCTTTCCACACGTGTCCTTGACGAATTACTCCCTCTTTGATAAAACCATTTCTTTTTAATACCTCTTGAGATTTTATATTACCAGGCATAACAAAAGCTTGTATACGGTTAATTTCTAAGTTGTCAAATATGTAATCAGTGATTAGCTTAACAGCTTCTGTAGCAATTCCTTTACCCCAAAATCTGTCGTTCAATCTGTAACCTATGGTTATCATATTTACTTCACTTGAGTAGTCAAATATTTCTGCTATACCAACCACCTTATTAGGTTCACTATTTAAAGAAATTCCAAGAAATATACACTTCTTTTTACAAAAATCTCTTTCAAAGTGCCCTATCTTATTGGCAACAGTATTTTTATTATTCGTATGCATTACAGGTGAATGTTGAAAAAGCTTTTCGTTACTATAAATTTCGAAAATACTATCAAGGTCGGAGTCTGTAATTTTTCTTAAAGTAATTTCATCTGATGTAATATGTGGAAACTGTTCAAATGGACTTTTACTCACAATATCATCCCTTTCTATATTAGATATACAAATTCATGCTTTGCATATATTTTGCTTATCAATAAGCTATATTATATATTGCATGGATAATTTTGTATATAAGCACATTTTATCACCAACATTTATTTAATACATTGATATATATTCATACTAATCCATATTGAAATACCATTAAACTTCTTTGATAAATTAAGTTAAATTCTCATAATTATATGTTTCTATAGGGAATCTTTACGAAAACTTAATTTATACTTGTTATAAATTCGTGGCTTCTGGCGATTTTGTGGCATGTATAAATTAATAGTTGAAGTTGTTTCCCTATATATCATCAACATCAATTCTTTAATACATAGAGATAGGCATATAAATATTAATATATTGTAGCTACTACAATTTTATAGATATACTTTAGAACAATTAATTTTAAGTATTTCATCTCTAGAAAAACTTATAAAAAGCACAATAGCGTTGTCCAAGTATTATACAAAACTCATTTATGCTTAACCACTATTTAGGAAATATAGTATAATTATACTATCACTTTTTCTAATTATTATATCTATACCTTACCAATAAAAATTTGAGTGTTGGGTTTCTTAAAAACAGATGAGTTTTGAAAATCCATTCCAGATTGAAATTATAAATCTATATCAAAACTAAAAATATAAATTTGGAGGTAAGATCATATGAAGCTTCAAGGAGTATATGTACCACTTATTACACCTTTTATAGATGATAAGGTAGATTTTAAATCCTATAAAAGGCTTATAGATCACTATTTAAGTAAAAATATTAGCGGCCTAATTCCTTTAGGTACTACTGGAGAAAGCCCTACTATTTCAGAGCATGAATACGAGGAAATAATTAAAAAAACTATGGAATACGCTGCTGGAAAAGTTCCTGTCTTTGTTGGTATTGGAGGCAATGATACTAGGAAGGTAGTCAAAAATCTAAAACTGGCTGAAAAGTATAAGGTTGATGGAATATTATCTGTATGTCCATATTATAGCAGGCCTGACCAAAGAGGTATTTACGAACACTTTCTTAGAATTTCTGAAGCTACCGATTTAGATATTGTGATATATAACATTCCTTATAGAACCGGTAGAAATATTGAAAATGATACTATATATAAATTAGCAGAACTGAAGAATATGATTGGAATAAAGGATTCCTGTGGAGATATAAAGCAGACAACAAACCTACTTTTGAACCCACCTGAAAACTTTTCTATTCTTACTGGCGATGATGCCTTATTTTATACGGTGCTTGCCTTGGGAGCTGATGGCGGCATCTTGGCTTCTGCTCATTTAGAAACTGAAAGATTCGTAGAGGTATATAACGCTGTTAAGTCTAACAATCATAAGTTAGCACTTGAAAAGTGGAAGGATTTATATAAATTTGTTCCTATGTTATTTGAAGAACCTAATCCTGCACCTCTAAAATATTGTTTAAAAAGAGAAGGTCTTATAGATTCCGATGAGGTAAGACTGCCTCTAACAACAATAACTGATGATCTGTAAGCGGTGGAACATATACCGTATTGAAAAATATAAGCTTCACAAAACCTTGTGAAGCTTATATTTTAATAAAATCCTTCTTTTGCAATTTGCTTTATATAGTTATATTGTTTTCGAATGAGTTTCTTAAATTCCGAATCTGATAGGTCATTGAAAAAGCATATGCCTTCTTCATAAAGGCATTCATAAATCAATTCTGCATAATCATCATCTTCCTTGTGCATTTTCTTGTATCTTTTTTCAAGTTCATATGGAAAGTCAAGCGTATAAGCTATTTCATCTATTTTTCCGCCTAGAAAGTTCTTGGTCATAGTCATCATAAAATCTATATTAGGCTGACTCACTATTTTTTTCCTCCTTTGGTGTAGCTTCTGTTGTAGTTGCTTTGCATTGAAGCTGTACTCTCTCCGACCATGGTAAATATTCCTCAAGTAAACATGGATTCGATGCAAAATTAATATTTGGTAACTGACAAAAAATATAATGTAGATATTTATATGGATCTATGTTATTAGCTGCTGCTGTATTTATAATGCTAAATATAATTGCGGATGCTTCCGCCCCGGCTACCGAATCGGAAAACAGTGAGTTTTTCCTTGTAATTGCTACAGGCTTTACAGCAATTTCTGATAAATTATTTGATAAAGGTATTCTTCCATCTAGCAAGAAGTTAGTAAAATACTTTTTGTGATTCAGTGTATAATTCAAAGCCTTTCTCAACATATCTTGTGTTGTAAATGTTTTTTCTGCCCATGCAAAAAAGGCATCCAGTATAGGGACACTATATATAAGTCTATTCTGTTTTCTTTCATCTGGAGATAGCTGTTTCCACTTTCTTTCTAGTTTAAAGAGTTTATCACAATAAGCCCTGCCGACCGCTCCGCCAGAGCTTGGAATCTCTTTTTTTCTAGAATCTAACGGAATAGCTTCCAGATAGTATCTTCGTAGGTGACTAAAGCATAAGCATCTAGTAATTCCTTCAACCTTTTCATATCCAGCATATGCGTCTGAAACATGATAACCTTCAAATCCCTCAAGAAATTTTTTTGCATGTTCACCTGAACGACTTCTAGTATATTGGTATAAAATTACCGGTAAGCCTTCGCAGTTTCCACTTCTATGTATCCATATATATGAATTGCTAGATGCCTTCTTACCGTTCTCTTTGTTTACCTGCCAAGTAGTTTCATCACTCATAATAATACTACACTTTAATAATTGTTCATGCATCTTTTCATATAGAGGTTTTAGCCAATATTCAGCGCTTCGTATTATCCAATTTGCCATCATATCTCTTTTAAGGTCAGCACCCATTCTTTTAAAGTCTTTTTCTTGGCGGTATAAAGGTACTGACATCATATACTTTTGATACATTATCCACGCTGTAATCGAAGGCGATGCTACGGAATGCGTAAGCACGGGAGCTGGCACAGGTGCACAATATATAGAATCATATGGATTAACGTCATTTTTTCCACATTCAGTACATTTATAAACATATTGAACATAGTCTTTGATTATAAGCTTTGCTGGAATATATTCCATTTCAGATCTTACTTTTTTCTTACCAATCACTTTAAGATTACTTCCACATATTTTACATACTGTTGCTTCTTCATTAATAACGCATTCAACTATTTCATGTGATAATGATTTAATCAATTTTTCTCTATCACCTTTTTTTCTTACAGGTCGTTTATGTTCTTTTATATTAATAACTTTGGTCTCATCTATAATAGGATCAATTATTTCATCCAGAAAAGAATATTGTCCTTCTATTCGAGGCGTTTTTTCACTTGATGCTCCGAAACGTTGTTTTGATGCATGTAAAACTGCTTGAGTAAGAAGTTCAACATCATGCTCTAGCATATTTACCTTTTCCTGCAGTTTTCTATTTGTATTTTCAAGTTCTTTAATTCGTAAATCTTTACTATCTAAAAACTGCATGATTCAAGGCTCCTTTCTGGTTAATTAACTACTTATATTATACCAGAAAAATGGCTATTTTACTACCTTTTAAGCTGTTTTTAAAAAATCATTTTTGCAGTATCAATACTTTCTCGATGTGCTTTTTTCTGATCAATTTGTAAACCATCTAGAAGCCATTCCATTTGCCGTTTTGTTATATCACGTACTTCTCCTTCTGTTTTAGGCCATTGAAATTTCATGTCATCGCAAAGAAATTTTGTAACTAATATAAAGCCATTTTTATCCCATCGAAGTGCTCTAAGACAGCTATGTCTTTTATTGCAAAATAAGAAAACACTTGTGCCAGAGTAAGGATTAAGATTAAATTTTAATGAAACCAATGCGGCAAGTCCATTTTGTTGCTTGCGGAAGTCGGTGGCACCGAGTGCAAGATAGATGTGCTCCGCCCCATCGGCGATATGATTCATCATAAGTCTTGCAGAACCTTCATCAGTCCTGCTAAAGAATCTTGATTAAAGTTACTAGGAACAGTAACTTGTATATTTTTATAAAGTATCTGAAAATCATCAGATTTACTTGGGTTTGAATTTGTATTATCAGGTTTTGAAAGAATTGTTGTAACTTCAGTAAAGGTCGTCTCTTCAACAGGTTTTTCATTTCTCTTTATCAATAGGTGATTCCAGTAATTGTACTTATGTCTACTGATTCCATTCTTTTCGCACCACTCTTTGATTGTTAGACCGCTTTTATTTTTTTCATTTATTCTCTGCTCCCAGAGAGTATAATTTTCATTCTTAGATATAATATTAAAACCTCCAATCTGATTGCTTTACTAAAGCATATCAAATTAAAGGTCTATTTACATGACGGTATTTGTTCCATCGCTTACTGATGATCTTAAAAATAAACTAGACCAAGCTCTATTTATAAAATAACTAATTGAAAATAGGCTATCCTAAAGTATGCATTTTCAAAAATATTATCAAATGTAGCCTATGCAAAAAGATAAAAAAGCTTGTTCAAAGACTTTAAGCTTTCCCTGTCTTCGAACAAGCATATTTTTCTGTAAAGAAACTATATTTTTCTACTCTTCTAATTCTGTTTTCCTTAAAAGTCTCATGAATGCAACTATAATCCCAGCTATAGCAATTACTGAGCCTACTTTATAGGTTAAGCTCATTGAAGTTACAAAAAGTTCAGGATTTCCTGAGGAAAGTGCTGATACATGACTTCCCAGTTTTCCTCCCATGTAACTATAAAATATAGCCACAGAAATAGATATGCCGCTAGTCATTCCTAGATTTCTAATCAAGGAGTTCATACTTCCAGATATCCCAAGCTTATCTTTAGGAACCGAGGACATAACCCCTGCATTATTAGGAGACTGAAACAAGCCATAACCACAGCCTAAAATTGTCATGCTTATCATTATTGCCAGATATGAAGAATCTAATTTCAAGTAAGACATAGTAAATATTCCGATACAAGTAAAAGCAAGTCCTACAAAGGTTGGAATTCTATATCCTATCTTATCACACAAAACACCACTGATCGGAGCCATTATAGCTGCAGTAACAGGATAAACCATCATTATAAATCCAGCCTTCTGTGGTGAAAAGCTTAGAATATGCTGTAGATAAAAAGGTTGTATTATATTTGTAAAATAGATAACACAGTAGGATATAAATGCGCATAGTATCCCTGCGGAAAAAAACTTGTTTTTAAAAAGCCTGAAATCTAGCATAGGTACTTCAGTGTTTATTTCTATAATACAGAAGGTTATAAAGCTTACAATAAATAAAAGAAAGCCTATTAAAATAGGTATACTTCTCCACCCAAAAGCTTCTCCATTTAACAGTGAAAGGAACAGTGCTAGTACAGATATTACGAAAGTAATCATTCCCTTAAAGTCAAAGTTTTTATTGCTATCTAAAATCTTGTCATGAGGAAGAAGCTTAACCCCTGCCAGATAAGCACAGACTCCTATAGGTATGTTTATTAAGAATATTGACTGCCAACTAAAGTTTCCTACTAGAAAACCACCTAGCGGCGGCCCAGCCATTGTTCCAATTGCAACTACAGTTCCCAGTATCCCAGTGGCTCTTCCCCTCTCCTTTAATGGAAATATCATGGTTATAATTCCAAAATTACAAGCCATCATCATTGAAGCTCCTAGACCTTGTATCAATCTAGCACCAATTAAAAAATACATAGTTTTTGAAAGTGCACATAGTAGCGAACCTACTGAAAATACAAGAAAGCCGTTTTGATATATTATTCTTTTCCCTTTTATATCTGCTAGCCTTCCAAACATAAGTACAAGAGTTGAAATAACTAAAAGGTAGCTTGTAACTACCCATTGTATTGTACCTAAGTCAACATAAAGCGAAGCCGCCATCTTAGGCAAGGCTACATTGACTATGTTAATATCCAAGGTAGTCATAAATGATCCTACCAGTATTACCACAAGAGTCTTCCATTTATCATCTTTCAATAATAGTACCGTTACATAAAATCTACTAAAATCTAATATTTAGAGATTTATTCCTTATTCAACGCAACCTGTTTTGTCATAAGACTACTCCAGTTTGATATGTTGCTCCAAAGGCTTAAAATCCTGCGTAACGCACAGTACATATCAGCACTATCTTGTTAGTGATATTATGCTGATTTTTTATACCTTGAAAGATTTATTGATGCATTTTTGTCCCTATCCATCCGAGCATTACATGATGGACAAACAAAAACTCTGTCTTTAAGTTTTAAATCTTTCTTTATTGCTCCACAACAAGAACAAGTTTTGCTTGAAGGATAAAACCTATCTGCTTTTACGAATTCAATGCCATTAAATTTACTTTTATATTCTAAGATACTAATAAACTTATGGAAACATTGTTCTTGTATAGCCTTTGATAAGTGTCTATTTTTAAGCATCCCCTTTACATTTAAATCCTCAACAACTATTCTGCTTGGCTTGGTTTTCACTATTGCAGTTGTTGTTTGATGAATATGATTTAAACGTATATTTGAAAGCCTTCTTTGAATAAGTTTTAATTCTCTTTCGAGTTTTTTAATATTATTAGTTTTAGTAAATTTATAACGGTTTTCACCTTCCTTTCCTATTCGAATTTTTCCATCTTCATATTTTCTTGAAACTTGTTTCTGCTTTCTTTTTAACTTCTTTTTTAGTCTTTTCACTTCTTTAGCTTTATTAATATTTTTAAATGGTTTATCTATATTTGAAACTATTGCTAAATCTTTTAATCCCAAATCCACACCTATTGATATATCTGTATTTTCTGATATAGTTTCTTCTTTTTCTATGCCTATAGATATATACCAAAACTTACCGTCAAAACTTATTCTTGGATTAATATATTTATTATCTGAAGGTATTTGCTCTACTGTTATAATCCAACCTACTTTTTCAATTAATACTAAATTTTCTTTAACCTTTAGTTTATCTGTATCATTATAGAATGAAGGTTTGCTTTTTCTTCTGCTCTTAAATCTTGGTTTATCAGCTAACCCTTTAAAGAAATTTTTATAAGCATTACAACCATCTTTTACAGCCTGTTTTGCTACATTATTAGATACTTCATTAAGCCAGTTAAGTTCTGATTTCTTTAAAATAGTTAATTTTTTTCTTAAATCTCCATCTTTTATAAACTTGCCACCATTTTTGTGATTTTCTTCTTGTCTTGCAAGTGTCCAATTATAAATATATCTTGCAGTCCCAACTGATTGCCATAATTTTTTTTCTTGCTCTATATTCGGAATAATTCTAACTTTCTTCGCCAGTATCATTCTCTAACAGCTCCTTAATCATTTTCTTTGCTTTATTGGCTCTTTTGCCTTGCAACCTACAACTAAAAGCTGTAACAATTTGAATTAAATCCTCAACTAATTCCTGTTCTTCTGTTTTTTCAGTGTTATCTATGATTTCGATATCAGTCCCATACTTATTACATAGATTTTCTATTATTTCAAACCCAAATCTCAGCAACCTATCTTTATATAGAATTACTATCTTTTCAACTTCTGAATTGGTTATCATATCCACCAATTGATTTAATCCTTTTTTATCGTAATTTATTCCACTTCCTATATCAGTAATAACATCAAATGAGTACCCTTTAGCAATCATGTATGTTTTAACATTTTCAACTTGTCTTGCTAAATCATCTTTTTGTTTATTACTTGATACTCTACAATATCCAATTACTTTTTTAGTTGTCTTAACAAGTGGCACTTGCAAAACTTGATTAATTTGTTGTTCAGAATAATAACGGTGTCCACCTTCTGTTATATGATGTGGTTTTAACTTTCCTTCATTATCCCACAATCTTAAAGTTTGAATACTTTTTCCCACTAATTTTGAGAATTGACCAATTGTATAATACTTCATGCTATCACCTCTTTACACATATTATGACAACATAAAACTAACAATATTCCAATATATTTTAGTGTGTTTTAGTAGGTGTTTTAAAACTGTTGTATGCCTCCATCAATTGTTCAGTACTATAATATTATAATTTTAATAAATTGATACCCTATGTAGACATACTACTTCATTATGAAATTTATCAAAGTAAAACTTGTTAGATTGGTCAAACGCTTTATTTTTAGTCTAAGAATTGTAATTGTGCATCTTTATGCTTTTCTGATTTGAAGTATATTTAAAAAATAAATATTTTCTAACTTTGGAATTTACTTTTTTAACTTTTATATACTACACGTATTATTATTATTATAATTAAGGCTATAGTAACCACCCAAGAAATCGGATTGGCCCAATTAAAGCTCCTCCCTATACCTAAAGCTTTTGGAATTAAAAGATTTGCATCTTCTTTATTAAAATAAAAGAAATTTCCATGAGTTCTTCTATAATCCTCAATTTCATCCTTTGTCCACCTTCTTTTTGGCATTATCTCACCGCTTTCTTTTATACTAAGTAAATTATTAAATGTAATTATATCTTTGTTCAATTGCTATTACAATGATTATAGACATACTTATACCTTAATTCTTAAGGACAGTCTATTTTCAATTCTTTCTATTATCTTTTTATCTAACCTTTATTGAAAATACACCCAATTATGTTATAATATGTTCTACAAATATAATAACATACAAGAATGAGGTGAGCCATATTGTTTCAATTTAAAAGCTTCGATTTTTTAACAGATGGTGAAATTGATTTAAATATAAAAGCAAAAACTCCTGCTGACGATGAAAAAGGTTATCTTCCTAGATATGCCTACAAAATTAATTTACATAATTCCTTAGACCCTATAGGTAATATAGATATCCGAATAGGATATAACGAAAACTCTTATTACGGTGGTAATATTGGTTATGAAATTGATGAAAATTTTAGAGGAAATCACTTTGCAGCAAAGGCATGTAATATTATTAAACAAGTAGCTTTAGGGCATAAAATGGACAAAATAATAATCACCTGCAATCCTGATAATTTTCCTTCACGTAAGACCTGTGAAAAAGCAGGCCTCAGCCTTAAAGAAGTGGTGGACTTACCACCTCATAACGACATGTACTTAGAAGGCGAACGACAAAAATGTATTTATGAGTGGAATTTTAATGATTAATTCTTAGAATATCCTTAGCTATATGGAGGCAATATGAATAATATAACTGACATAACAAACTATATATTTATCGAAGGTGAACCTAAAGCTTCTGATATTATTTTCATACCAGGAGGCTCCTATGCTGAATTAGGAGAAAAAGCGGCCAAGCTATGGCACGATAAATATGCTCCACTTATCTTACCTTCAGGAAGACATAATCCACATGAAAAGTTATTTTCCAATCCTTCAGTGAAAACTGATAATTATGGTAGTCATTATAACACTGAATGGGAATTTTGTAATGACGTATTATATAAAAATGGGGTTGATAAAAGTGCAATTTTTCGAGAAGATACTGCTGAAAGCACTTATGAAAATGCTTTTAAGTCTCGCGAAATAACAGACAACCTTGGATTACATATAAATAGGGCAATTATAGTCTGCAAGAGTTCCCATGCTAGACGATGCTATATGTATTATCAATGGGCATTCCCTCATGTAGAACTCATCATATGTCCTTGCGACGTTCAAGGAATTAGAAAAGATAATTGGTTCACTTCAGAAATAGGAATAAATGTGGTTATGGATGAAGTAAGAAAGATTGGAACACAATTTAAAAACTATTTTAAGGAAAATATTTTATTTAATTTTGAAATAACCTATCCAACACAAGAACATAAAAACTATATAGAAGCTATATATAAATTCTGTAAAAGCAACAGACTTTCCTTAATCTTGAAAGGTTCTTTGGCTAAAGGTACTGCCACTAAATTTTCTGATATTGATCTAATCATATTAGGTGAGGTTGATAACTTTATTATTGATGACCTCATCACTATTTATGGCAATCCGGTTATGACTAATCTCACTGAAAATCCTAAAGACATATTAATCTTAGTTCATAACAATAATATAACTGTTGATTTAGATATTAGAAATGCTATTTCTGAGGATGATTTAAAAGATAGTTTAGTTCTTTTGAAATACAGCACAAACTTTATAGTAGATAAAAATTTATCTAAGAATAGAGCTTTTTTACTTAACTATATATTAGAAAAACCTAATTGGTACAAAACCCTTAGGTTAATACATAGAGCAGTGATAAAATATCTCTCCAACAAAATTGATACATCCTATAATTTATTAGAAGAAATTAAAGAGAATCTATTTTCTTTACATATAAATGACTTAGAGTATAATAATAATTTTGAAGATGATATACAATATATATTCAATAGAATTAATGCAGAATTTGAAGTCGATGATAAAATAAATGCATTATTCAATAATCTGTTTAGCAAATTCTAAGGAGATGATGTCTTGAGATTAAAAAGCTTTACAATAGCAGCTATTACCTGTCTCTTATTATTTTGTACAGGTTGCACAAAAAGTCAAGAAAAACCTACAGTAAAACCTTTTGAAAACATATCTTCAGATTTAGTTAAAAGGGTGGAGTTTGATAACCTAAGACTAACAAGCGGTGAGAAAGAAATAGCTAGGAGTAAGCTGATTACAAAAAGCCAAGATATTCAAACTATGATGAAATACATAAAGTCATTGTCTTGCATTCAGAGTAGCGAGAAGGATAAGGCCCCTGATTTTGTAATTGCGTTGATCTCAAATACTGAACAGTCAAAGGAGTACCTTTACTCAATAAACATATATAAGAATATAGTATACGTCTATAAATTTAGTGGTACAAATACAATTAAAGCCGTCTATAAGTGCACAGATTCTAACCTTATAGATGATTTAAAGAATCTATATAGCTCCATGAATTACAAAGAAGAGCCTGTGATGCAAAAGTGATTTTAAACTATCCTATAATGAATAAAAAACTGCACTATGGATAATTACCTGCAACTATCCTAGTACAGTTTTTTATAACTTTAATATTAATTTTTGTCATGCGAAAGTTTTATTATCTCCCAAGCCTCTATTCTCGTTTCATGCTGGTGATTTTTATAATATTGTAAACTACATAAATAATAAGAATAAAAATAACTATTATTGCAGCTATAGAGCATACCTTTAATTGGAAATATAAACTTTCTCCATAAAGTAACAGCATGATTCCTAAAACCAATAGTGCCAACACAGAGGTTAATAGGGACATAAAATATAATTGCAATTTTTCTTTCATCATCCGTTCTCCTAGAAGCTTAATTATATATATTTAAAATGACAGTATAATTATATCATAATCCTTAGATGATTTGGCATTTCTTTATATATTATAGCTTCTTTCTTCCTTATCCATCACAAATATTCCAATTTTTACAGCCTTATGTTATAATCAGTATACATATTATATTTAGTTTAGAGTTCTATAAGCTAATTATAATAAACTTTAATTAGTAAATGAGGGCTTATATATGTTACATAAAATTCTTCAATTAATTTCATACTTATGTATAATTACATACTGTATATCTCTGTCTCATAAAAATAAAAAACCTTATCTTGCTTTATTTGGAGTATTTTTCGGTGTTGAGGCTATAAGATTATCTTTCCTAGAGGCTTACATAAGGACAACTCCTGGATTAATAATTGAAGTCATAGAAGGAGGTCTTTTTTTAATAGCTTTAACTCTATTGTGCATTGATAAATATAAAAAGGTAAATCCTCCTGAAGATTCTGCTAGTCTTTGAGAAATGATAAACTAAATATCTACAAAGATATTTTTAAGCCGGTACTTATAGATTATTTGAGCTCTAATTACTTATTTGTAGTTGTTTTTCTCAAACACTAAAGCCCATAAATCGAGTAGGAGCTGAATAATTATTTTATTCAGCGTCCTCTCACACCACCGTGCATACCGGTCTGGTACACGGCGGTTCTTTAAGTTGAATGAATTTTAATATATTGATGCGTTAGGCTTTTTAAGCCTAAGTCCGAGAAGAATTTATTTGTAAGAGTTGTGTTTAATATTGCACTATTTGCTACTCGCCAGTATCCTTTGCGGGTATTGGCAAACTTTATAGCTTCGTAGTGTTCAAGTCCCAGCTTCTTAAGGTTTTTATATCTAGTTCTAACTTTCTTCCACTGTTTCCATATACACATTCTTAATCTTTTCCTTATCCAAATATCTAAATGCTCCACTATTCCTTTGCATTTGGCTATTCCATAATAGTTAATCCAACCAATATTAATTTGGTTCAATTTTTCTATTCTTTGTTCCAAAGTTATCGGTTTTGATCTAGATAGGACTTCTCTGATTTTATCTTTGTATCTCTTTAATGATTGCTTTGATATAGATGAGTATGCTTTACCAAACATTAGGTTTAGCGTGAATCCTAGAAACTTTCTCTTCCAAGGTCTATCTACTGCACTTTTATCTCTGTTCACCTTCAATTTGAGTTTGCCTTCAATGAAACTTGTTATATTTTCCATTACTCTTTTCCCAGCTCTCTCACTTTTAACATAGATATTACAGTCGTCCGCGTAGCGACAAAATTTATGACCTCTCATTTCTAACTCTTTATCTAGTTCATCTAGCATTATGTTAGATAATAGTGGACTCAACGGTCCTCCTTGTGGGGTTCCTTCTTCATTTCTGACCACTACACCATTTATCATTATTCCTGACTGAAGATATTTCCTTATTAGGGATAATACTCTCTTATCCTTAATGCTTCTTGATAATTTATGCATTAAGATATCATGGTTAACCTTATCAAAGAATTTCTCTAAGTCCATATCAACAACCCACCTATAGCCATCATTGATATACTGTTCTGCTTTCTTAATTGCATCTTTAGCTCCTCTTTGAGGGCGGAAGCCAAAGCTACTTTCAGAGAATCTTCTATCATAAATACTATTTAATTCTTGAGCAATAGCTTGTTGGATAAGTCTATCCAAAACTGTAGGTATACCTAAGAGCCTAGTTCCACCATTAGGTTTTGGAATTTCTACTCTTCTAACTGGCATTGGTCTATACTCACCATTAAGAATACTTTCTCTAATAGATATCCAGTTTGTTTTCAAAAATTGTTTAAGTTCATAAACTGTCATTCCGTCCACGCCGTGGCTACCTTTATTAGAAATTACTCTTTTAAGAGCCAAGTTCATATTATCCTTGGATAATATCCTTTCTAGTGAGCCATATTCAAATCCACTGATTTTCTCCTTTGGAGTTGCCGAGAATTCTCTATGCACTCTTTGCTTATCTTCGAGTTCCACTCTATCTTGGGCACTAGAGCCTAAATATTTAGTTTTCTGCAATCTTTGAGTATTCTATGAAACTTTCAAACTTGAAAAACCTCCCTAAAGTTCAGTCCTTCATCCGCTATCGCGATTAGCGGAGTTACTATGACTTCTGCTGACTTCTGATAGTTCAGTTACATATCGCTATGTAGGTTACCGCTTAGAAATTCATCTTTGTTAGCGATGTATCTATCAGACCTCCCCAGGTAAGAACAACAACCTTCATCTCATATATCTGCTACATTTACTCCTAGGAATTGGGATAGTGTAGGACTTCGTTTTGTTTAGCAAACTCGTCCGTCCCTAGTAAGCCTTATATGTAGTTCGTGTCCCTCAGACCGAGACTTTGCCTTAGGCTTCCTTCAGATTCCACCTCACGATGGACACCCTTGCCCTTAGCTAGTGGTTCCCACTCAATGTCATCAACTTAAGAGTATTAAATATAAATTTAATACTAATAGCATCTCCTTTGGAATTTATACACTGTAATTCCAAGGGTTTTTCATTGCACTGAAGGGATTTACAGCTTACGATATTTTGTAAAAAATATAGAAAGGATATCTTCAGAATAGGAACTAAAGATGAAAGCCTACGAGCGAATACTAGAGACTTTTGAAAAATTTACTACTGAAAGAATCAAAGAAATTGGTAGATTAGAAAAGAAAGATTTCATTAGGGAAAGGAAAATGCCTTTTGCAGACATACTAAGATATATATTAAGTCAGAAAGGTAAAACAATAACAATGGAAATCAATAACTATTTCAAAGAAGTAAACAGACGAGAGAATCGAGTCACAAAACAAGCCTTTTGTAGCGGCGCTGTCGCTTAAATCCTGAGGTGTTTAAACAGTTAAATCGTGAGTATGTGGAAGCTATATATAAAGGGAGTGAATATAAGACCTACAAAGGATATATTATTACAGCTGTTGATGGTACAGTTTTAGAAATACCAAATACGAAAGAACTTCAAAAAGAATATGAGTGTCAGTCGCCAACATCTAAAAATACTAGAAAAAAGTGCTCGTGCGAAGGCCTCTGGTATTTATGATGTAGAAAACAACATAATGATTGACGCAATACTAGAAAATATAGTGCACAAGAAAGACCTTTGGCTAAGAAAAATATTGAAAATATGCTTAGAATAGTTGGAAATGATAAAAAAATAATAACTATATTTGATAGAGGTTATGCATCACTTGACATACTATTTCACCTAAAGCATATGCCAATTCTCTATTTATTTAGATTGCAAAGTGACATATATGCGCAAGAAAAGAATTCAATGAAGAATGATGATGAAATAGTGAATTTAAAGATTACAAAAAGACAGACTAAAAAACTTTATGGATGAAGAGCTTAAAATGAAGGCCAAACAGGCTGGAGGAATAGACACAAGGCTAGTACGGGTAGTATTGTCAACAGGTGAAGTAGAATACTTAATTACCAACATACCATATGATCTAATGGATACTAAAGAGATAGGTCAATTATACTTTTAAACGATGGGGTATAGAAACTGCCTATGACGTTATCAAGAATAAGTTGCATATAGAAAATATCTCAGGCAGAAAAAAGGTGATAATTGAACAAGATTTTTATGCACAAATACTATTGTTTAATATGGTAGAAGACTTAAAAAATGATGCAAATAAACAACTTGAGGAAAACAAGAATAAGGACCTTAAGTATGAATATAAGGTGAATATGAACATTCTAATAGGAACATTTAAAGAGTACATTATAAAAATTGCAGTAGAGGATGATGATTTAAAACGTAAGCAATTGTATGAATACATGTTAGGAGAAATTATGGAAAACTTAGTTCCTATAAGGCCTGGGAGAACCTTTCCTAGAACTTTTTATAAAGGTAGAAATAAGGCTAGATTAAACATTCGACGTAATAGTTAGAGATCTGCATGAAGAATATGGACTATTCAAAAATTTAATTATTGAATAGCTTATTTGCTATGCAATAATTTTCATGCCGCCTCCCTCCCCTAGCGAGGTAAGTTTAAGCAAAAAATCAAATTCTCTGTTAAGTTGATGACATTGGGTTCCCACTACCAAGCCCACAGCGGACTTTCACCGCCAAGTTGTTGCCCATGCTGGGCACACTAAAAGCCATGCATAAGAAAATTTTCTCTTTATGCATGGTTTCTATATTTAAAAATCTTATTTCTTTTTCAACAGTTTCTTTATATATCTATATGCTACTTCTAGCAGAAAGGATTTTCTGATTTATAAAGCATTGTTTTTGGTTGATTGAAGCCTACTTCTTTAACACCTAGGTATCTAAATAAATTGTAGATTGCCTTTCCAAAATGACCGAAAGCAACTGCACCATGATGTGGGTATCTTCCTTCTATTAAAACATGTCTATAAAATCTTCCCATTTCAGGAATTGCAAATACACCTATAGCTCCGAAGGAACGAGTAGCAACTGGTAAAACTTCTCCCTGAGCCACATAAGCTGTAAGTTCAGCATCAGCATTGCTTTGAAGACGGAAGAAAGTTATATCTCCAGGTATTATATCTCCTTCTAAAGTTCCTCTTGTTATGTTTGGTTCTTGGTTTGGCTCTAAAGCTCTAGCCATTATCATTTGGTTTTTCATTGTACCGCAAGTAAGCTTGCAAGAAGCAGTATTACCACAGTGGAAAGCCATAAAGGTATCCTTTAAAGTATAGTCAAACTTTCCTTTTATTTCTGATTCATACATATCTGCTGGTACTGTGTTATTTATATCAAGTAAAGTTACAACGTCTTGGCTTATGCAAGTTCCAATATATTCGCTTAATGCTCCATAGATATCAACTTCGCAAGATACTGGAATACCCATAGCAGTTAAACGGCTGTTTACGTAACATGGTACAAAACCAAATTGTGTTTGGAAGGAAGGCCAGCACTTATTGGCAAACACTACATATTCTCTTGATCCTTTATGTGCTTCCATCCAGTCTAATAATGTAATTTCATATTGAGCAAGCTTAGGTAGTATACCAGGCATCTTATTTCCTTCGCCTAGTTCTTTTTCCATACTAGCTATTACTTCAGGAATTCTTGGGTCATTTGCATGTTCATTGAAAGCTGCGAATAAATCAAGCTCTGAATTCTCTTCTATTTCAACTCCTAAATTGTATAGTTGCTTTATTGGAGCATTACATGCTAAGAAGTCTTGAGGTCTTGGCCCAAAAGATATTATCTTTAAGTTCTTTAAACCAAGTATTGCATTAGCAACAGGTACAAATTCCTTTATCATATCTGCTACTTCTGGTGCTGTACCTACTGGGTATTCAGGAATATATGCCTTTATGTTACGAAGAGCTAAATTATAGCTTGCATTTAGCATTCCACAATATGCATCTCCACGTCCTCCAATTAGATTGTCTCCACTTTCTTCTGAAGCCGCTGCAAACATCACTGGTCCATCAAATTCTTTTGCAAGTAAAGTTTCTGAAGTTTCTGGACCAAAGTTTCCAAGGTAAACAACTAATGCATTTACGCCTGCTTCTTTAACTTCTGCTAAAGCTTTTCTCATGTCCTTTTCATTTTCTACTGTTGTTAAACATTCAAAGATTTCTCCATCGAAAGCTTCTACTACAGCTTTCCTTCTATCTTCTGACAGCTCCATTGGGAAGCAATCTCTGCTTACAGCTACTATTCCTAATTTTACTTTTGGTGTATTATTCATTTTGACTCCTCCATTTTATATAATTATTTATTTTAATTTTTCTATATACCGTTTTTATTTGTAGATGTACTGCTTCATACTACAGCTTATATTTTTAAATTATCCTCTCAAAGCCCATATAAATTTTAAAAATAACTTTCTCATTGAAGTTGTACGTCACCACATGGTTCCAACTTAAACTATTAATTTTTCGTAACTTTCCCCTAAAGGGTTGTTATATGAAAACTTAATTTACTTATTTTAAAGAAATATTTTCTCCAACTAATCCTATAAATGCTCCTTGTGATCCTAAGTCAGTATCCTTATGGCCTATTAACCATTTATTTTTTGCAAATAGCAAAGCATCTTCTCCAACTTTTTCAAATTTATTCTCTAAAGGCTGATTAGTATCCTTTGGCAATACAACAACGCACCTAAAGCCGCTTTCTTCTACATTACAAGGTGCATAATGTAGTGTTGTAGCATATACTTCAATGATAGTTCCTTTTGGTACTAAGAATGCTTCTATATTAGATGTATCATAAGAGTAATCGTCTTCAATATCTTGCTGACTTCCTATAAGTAAGATCAGATCTGTCACTGCTATATTTATTTCTGATGAACGATGATATTCAACAGCATTTAGCATATAATTATTACCATTGCAATAGCCTATTTGTATTGGAAGCTCACCATATTCTCTATTTCTTAACTCTTTAGCTATATCTAGTTCTTCAAGTTCTTTTATTGAAGGTTCATAGATTACATCTTGAGGAAGTGGCGTACTTTCCATTTTTTCAATAATCTCTTTGCAATCATAGTTTTTAAGTACCTGTCCATATTTCTTAAAGGCTTTGTCGTTGACATTTTTGATAACCATATAAGTAATCCTCCCTTTTTATTTAACAATAATTTTTTAATATTTTAAGCCATTTATATTGACTTGTTTCAGTTTTATAATACAAATACATAAGGTATAGTTAATAGTATTTATGTTACATATAGTTATGTATTTAAAAAATGTTGTTATAAGTTTGTTCTAGTTAAAGCCTCTATAAAAGTATTGTGTTGAATATATTCTAAATAAAAATCTTATACTAATTGCAGCCTAAGTTAGAGTGTATACATCACCCACAATTATTAAATACATAACCTTAGGCTGCTAAAAACATGACTTTCCATAAGCTCCAACGCACCTATACCAATAATAAGTACGTAAGCTATCCTTCTAAAAACATTACTTTCACTAGGTGAAAACTAGCTTAGTTCTTATAACTAACTTCTATGCCCTTATTTACCACTGCCACAGCTTTTTCCACAACATTTTCTACGGTAAACCCAAACTGTTCAAATAATGCCTCTGCATTTCCTGATGCTCCAAAGGTATCAAGGGAGATTATTTCTCCATCTATGCCAATGTATTTATGCCATCCGAAGGAGGTTAATGCTTCAACAGCTACTCTAGCCCTAATGTTTCTTGGAATTACTGACTCTTTATAAGCCTCATCTTGTGCTTCAAATACTTCGAAGCTTGGAATGCTTATTACTCTTGCAGCTATTCCTTTAACTTCTAACTCTTCTGCAGCTTTATATATAAGTTCAACTTCTGAACCTGATGCCATTAGAAGTACATCTGGATTTTCTTTTTTACAATCTCTAAGTATATATCCACCCTTTAATGCTCTCTTAGCACAACCATCATACAATGGAAGCTTTTGTCTTGTAAGCACTAGTGATGTAGGAGTTGTACCATTTGTCATGGCATAATACCAAGCAGCTGCGGTTTCCTTGGAATCAGAAGGTCTAAATACTGCCATGTTTGGCATACTTCTAAGTACAGCTAACTGCTCTATAGGCTGATGAGTTGGGCCATCTTCACCTACTCCAATGCTGTCGTGGGTTAATACATATGCTACCGGAAGCTTCATAAGCGAAGATAATCTCATAGCACCCTTCATGTAATCACTAAATACAAAGAAGGTTGAGCAGAATACCTTTAATCCACCATGTGCATATATACCATTTGCTATGGCTGCCATTGCATGCTCTCTAACACCAAAGTGAAGGTTTTGTCCACTTCTATCTTCAGCAGAGAAATATCCCTTGCCAGCCATATATGTCTTATTAGATGGAGCTAGATCTGCTGATCCACCAATAAGGTTAGGAATTATATTTGCTAATCTATTTATAACTATTCCTGAGGATTCTCTAGTAGCCATTGATTTATCAAAGTTC
Source organism: Clostridium manihotivorum (assembly GCF_004015185.1). Taxonomy (GTDB): domain Bacteria; phylum Bacillota; class Clostridia; order Clostridiales; family Clostridiaceae; genus Clostridium_AR; species Clostridium_AR manihotivorum. The sequence continues at coordinate 4,370,814 of NZ_CP025746.1, forward strand.
CAAAACTCTTCATTATTTAGTAGAAGTTCTTTATCTAATTCTCCATTGATCCATTTTATATATTCTTTTGCTAGCTCAGGGTAAGCTTCTTCATAAGCTTTAAATAAGTTATTCCAAGCTTCTTCCTTTTCCATTCCTCTTTCTATATATTCATTCATATTTGAATAAACTTCATCAGGAACATAAAATGCAGGTTCAACCTTCCAGCCTAAGTTTTCTTTCATAGCAGTAACATTTTCCGCACCTAAAGGTTCTCCATGAGCAGAAGGCTTTCCTTGCTTTGCAGGACAACCAAAACCTATTTGATTTTTGACTATTATGATTGATGGCTTTGAGCTTTCTTTCTTAGCCTCTTCAAAAGCACTTTCAATAGCTTCTATATCATTGCCGTCAGCTACTTTTAAAACCTGCCAACCATAAGCTTCGTATCTCTTTGCTACGTCTTCTCTGAAAGCTATATCTGTATTTCCTTCGATGGAAATATTATTAGAATCATATAAAACTACTAGTTTTCCTAGACCTAGAGTTCCTGCAAGCGAAGATGCTTCTCCTGAAATTCCCTCCATGAGACAGCCATCTCCCACTATGGCATAGGTATGATGATCAACCACATTGAAATCTGGTTTATTGAATTTTTCTGCAAGATGTGCTTCCGCTATAGCCATCCCCACTGCATTACATATACCTTGGCCAAGAGGTCCTGTGGTAATCTCAACGCCTTTAGTGTGGCCATACTCAGGATGTCCTGGTGTTAAGCTTCCTACTTGTCTAAAGTTTTTAATATCCTCTATAGTTAACCCATATCCAAATAAATGTAATAAAGAATATTCAAGCATTGATCCATGTCCTGCAGACAATACAAACCTATCTCTATTATCCCAGTTCGGATTTTTTCCATTATGATTCATCTTAGCCCATAAGGTGAAAGCCATAGTTGCGGCACCTAAAGGTAAGCCTGGATGACCTGATTTGGACTTTTCTATTGCATCTGCTGATAGTACTCTTATTGCGTTTATAGATAGCTTATCTAAATCTCTACTCATTCTCTCTGTCCCCTACTTTCCAAAAGCTTGTGCCCAGTCTGCTTTAAACTTTTCTAACCCCTGAGTTGTCAATGGATGCTTAACCATTTGAAGCACTAGACTATGAGGAACTGTAGCTATGTGAGCTCCTGCCTTAGCTGCCTCTATAACATGAATTGGGTTTCTTACGCTAGCAGCAATTATCTCTGTTTCTATACCATGTATGTCAAATATTTCAGCTATAGATCTAACCAAATCCATACCATCCATGGATATATCATCTATTCTTCCTAGAAATGGGCTTACATAAGTTGCCCCTGCATTGGCTGCAAGTAACGCTTGAGTGGCTGAAAATATTAAAGTTACATTTGTCTTTATTCCTTCCCTTGACAGTACTTTTGTAGCAGCTAACCCCTCTTCAGTCATAGGTATCTTAACTATCATATTCTTATGAATTGCAGCTATTTCTCTCCCTTCTCTTATCATTCCATCTGCATCTTCGCTTATAACTTCTCCACTTATTGGTCCATCAACTATTTCTGTTATTTCTTTTATAACCTCATTAAAGTCTCTTCCTTCTTTAGCAATTAGTGATGGGTTTGTTGTAACTCCACAAATAACTCCCATTCTATTTGCTTGTCTAATATGTTCTACATTTGCTGTGTCTAAAAAAAACTTCATTTTAACCTCTCCTCTTCCCACTTATATAACTACTTTTGAAAATTTATTTAATAAGTATGTAAAATAATAAAGTAGAAATAAACTACTCTATTATATAAATGTATCACTTCATACTAAAATTTATATTTTCAGATTCCCCCTAGCAGAACCCAGAGGAGCTCTGACTGAAGTAGTACATCCTTAGCTGCTACTTATTTAATCTCTAGAAACTCTTCAATTGGAAGCATTGCTGCTCCTAAAAGATACGACTCTTTAAAGTCAGCTATACTTATGCTGCAGTTGTTTTCATCAGTAAAAGAATTATCTTTATATATGTTCTTTTTTAGAACCTCTAGCTTATCAATTAAAAGATTGTTTATGTCTCCACCAATTACTATACTGCTTGGGTCTAAGATCATAATTAAATTTGATATACCAACTGACAATAGCTTTAAGTATTGCTCCAAAACACTAATGGCAATTGGATCCTTTTCATTATATTTTTCTTCAAATTCATTTATGTCTGATATAACTTTTTCTGATATCTCATTATAGCCTTCAGTTAAAGAATTCATAGAAGTGTAAGCTTCAAGACATCCCTCTGCTCCGCATTTGCACCTTTTACCATTGATTGCTATCTTAATATGACCAAGCTCTCCTGAGGAATTATTATCACCTCTATATATCTTTTTATTAATTATTATACCAAGGCCTAACCCCTCTGTTATTGATACATACAGAAGATTTTCTAATACATCTTTTCTATTTAAAAACTCATAATATGCCGATAGATTAGCTTCATTATCAACATATATTGGAACCTTTAAGTATTCAAATCTCTCCTTAAAATTAAAATTCTTTATTCCAATCAGATAAGAATACTTAACTATCCCCTCTTTAAAATCCACAGTTCCAGGTATAGAAAATGCTACACCTAATAACTTTTCTTCATTTAAATCATACTTTTTAATTAATAAATCTATACTATTGTTAATAATCAATATTAACTCTTCAATTCCATCATTTTTATGTCTTACTCTTATATTTTCAACAATTTCTCTCTTTAAGTTAACTAGAGATATCTTTATATGATTTGGAGTAAGTGCTACCCCAATAGAGTATCTACAATTTTCATTGAGCTTGATAGCAATAGCCTTTCTTCCTCCGGTAGACTCTAAAGATCTAACATCCTCTGCAATACCCTCACTCTTTAGTTCATTGATATTTGTAGATACAGTTGTGATGCTTATATCTAATATTCTGGAAATATCAAGCTTTGTTATTTCATTTTTTTCTAATAATAATGATATAATCTTTTTTCTATTAGTTTCTTTGATTTTGCTGTGGTTAACTTCTATCAATTCTGAAAATACTCCTTTCACATATAAAGGTTTAAAAATTTAAATTTTTAACCTTTAGAGATGTACCTCTTCATTTTAAAATTGGTATTTCTAAATTCTCCTGTGAGAAACCAAAGGACTTTTGAAAATAACTTTAAAGAGAACTGGTACATCTTTAGATGTTTCAAATATTAGTTTCTTAAATAATACCATTGTTGAAAACTTTGTTAAAGTACTTTTACTTTATATGAAAGTATAATTTGTTTACTAGTAAAACTTAACAATATCAAGGATTTATAGCAGCTACTTAAGTTAAGCAGCAAAAACCGAGTTCTTATTTATGCCGAACTTATTACTGCTGCTTAGAAGCTGTAATAAATTTAAAAACCTTTTATTCTTGGATAAGCAGAATTATAAGCCTCATATACTTTTTCGTATACTTCTTTTAACTCAACATTAGGTTCGACCTTAGAGTTACCCTTTACTATCTTTTGGCAAGCATCCTCTACAGATTCATAGATTCCTGCTCCTACTCCAGCTAATATAGCTACACCTAAAGCTCCTCCTTCAGAGGCCTTTACTGTGGTTAACCCATGTTGGAAAATATCTGCTAAGATTTGTCTCCAAATACTGCTTTCAGCTCCACCACCAGTAACTCTAATCTCATCAATCTTAACTTTCATATCCTCTATAAGATCAAGACAGTTTTTTAAGCTAAAGCTTACACCTTCTAGAATACTTCTTACAAAATCATCATGATTATTTATAAGTGATACACCTAAGAAAGCACCTTTTACATTTGGATCTATATGTGGTGTTCTTTCTCCCATAAGATATGGAAGATAAACTATGCCATTTGCTCCTGGTTTTGATTTTGATGCTCTTTCTGTTAACAGATCATATATATCAACACCTAATTTTTCGCTTTCTTCCACTTCCTTTGCACAGAAGGTTCTCTTAAACCAATTTAAAGATAAACCTGCACCTTGAGTTACTCCCATTATGTGCCACTTATTAGGAACGGCATGACATAAAGTATGAACTCTTCCTAATTTATCAAATCTTGGTGTATCTGTTGCAGCAAACACAACTCCTGAAGTACCTATTACTGTTGAGATAATTCCTTCACTTACTATTCCATTACCTATTGCCCCTGCAGCTTGATCTCCTGCTCCACCCACAACTGGGGTACCTACTGCAAGCTTTGTTAGCTTAGCTGCTTCTTCAGTGACATGACCGCTAACTACTACAGATTCATAAACCTCTGCTAATATGTTCTTATCTATGTTTAAGTCTCTTAGAAGCTCTTCACTCCAGTTTCTAGTATTTATATCTAACATCTGCATTCCGCTGGCATCTGAAACCTCTGTTGCAAATACATTTGTAAGTTTCAATCTTATATAATCCTTTGGAAGAAGTATCTTATATATCTTGCTATAATTGTCAGGCTCATTGTTTCTTACCCATAATAACTTAGAAAGAGTAAAACCTGTTAAGGCTGGATTGCCAGTTATCTTTATGAGTCTTTCTTTGCCTATAACCTCTATCATGTAATCGCATTCTTTTTCAGTTCTTTGATCACACCAAATTATAGAGTTTCTGATAACCTTATAGTCCTTATCTACTAGAACAAGTCCATGCATCTGTCCACTTAATCCTATACCTTTTATGTCAGAAGCTTGTACACCACTTTTATCAATAACATCTCTTATTCCATTAACACAGGCTTCCCACCAATCGTCAGGGTTTTGTTCAGCCCATCCAACCTGTGGTTGAAACAAATCATAGCCATAAGTTGCTGTCTTTACTGTATTACCATTCTCATCAAATAAAGCTGTCTTAGTTCCAGAAGTTCCAATGTCTAAACCTAATAAATACCTCATTCTCAATCCCCCATATTTACTTTTTCACTATTTGCACATCTTTTTGACTAACATTTAAAATTACTTTTTAAATGTTATTTATTAAGTTTATTGTACTTCCTCTTTTATGTTCCGTCAATAGATTTAAGTAAACTTTTTCATAATATTTTTTAAGTATTTAGTTAATAAATATAAGTATCCTTTACGAAAACTTAATTTATGTATGATCCCGGCTTCTGGGGATCATCGGGCATATATAAATTAATAGTTGAAGTTGGATACCTATATAATATTCTCATGATTTAATGAGATTAAGTAAAGGATTATTATATAAAAATATACCACTTTAAACAGAAAACTACATCTAAAATCCTCCCAGATTATTATCAGAAGATTTGATGACATAGCTTCTATGTAAAGTGGTACATAGATAGTTTCATATAAGTAGTTTATATTTGAATAAAGCACTATTTTAATACATTGTCAAATCCAATTATATCTGCTATTTTCTTTATATTGTTGATAAATAATCTAGTTATTCCTCATTCCTATACACAAAGGCGCTTTTCTTGTTTAAAAGATATGGCCTAAAATAGCCAACGGTGCTTGATAAAGGTAAAACCTCTTCACTTAATTTAATTCCAAGTACATTAACTATGTACTTTCTTCTACTTTCAATTCGCATCCAAAGCTCAGGGTAGTTTCTTTTAATATCCTCTCTTAAAGTTTTATCAGCTAAGGCTATACCATTTTCTGCTCCAACTCCTCCGTAGCCAGGAATTGACGGAATTATATCAATTTGAAGCAGCATTCCACTTTTTAGAGTCTCTTTAGAATTAGGATAAATAGGAGAACACATCCATTCTTCATCCGCAGTCAGGTGTCCAGGATTCAGTGACCAATTGAATTGCTTCCTTGGCAATACCTTGTCTACCAATTCATACATTGCTCCTCCAGTGATGCCAATATGGATATTCTCAAGCCAAGCGACTATAGATGTAAAATACGGTGCTGCTATAACATTAATATAGTCCTTTACCTGCTCTGAAAGCTCATTAGTTTCCTTTACAGCATACCCTGCTCTACTTGCTAGTCCGCCCTTGAACCCTGTTGTTAAAGATATTTTATCTCCTAACTCAATCTTTTTATTTATAGGATATAAATTTGCCTTTTCAAACCGGTTTCCAGTAGAACTTATGGAAACTACATTGTTGGGCTGACCATATATTTTTAGAACACTTCCAATGTCCATTTCTGTTTTTCCTAATTCAAGTGCATCCATTGCATTTAGTACACAATCAGAAGCCAAAGAAGACCCAAATTCATAATGAGCTATTTCATTAGCATTGTTTGTAGCTCTCGCTCCATAATCTGAATTTATGAATATATGGGACTCATTACTAATATTATATTCTCCTACAATCTCTTTAACAGCTTCTACAATGTAATATGGTATATCAAATATTTTTCTATTATCAAGATACTTACTTGTGAAGTTCTTCCACCCAACTAAGCCAACCTTCATCTCCTGATTTATCCCTGCTTTTTTAAATACTTCTTTCATGTTTAATTCATTTTCCATAGGCTGATTTGGAAGTGAAAAATATGGTGAATGAATAAGCTCTGCAGGAATTCTGGAGTAATTGACCATCTTAGTATTTTCATTTCCTAGGATTAGATAAGCTTTCTCATCCTTATGAAGTACTAATAATCCTTCCTCAAATCTAGTAAGGAAACCGGTTAGGTATTCAAAATTAGAACCATGCTCAAGGTCATTATATACAATAATACAGTCAAGAGCTTGCTCCTTCATCAACTTCAAAATCTTATTTTTTCTTTCTATCATAGTTTCATCAGATAAAAATATAGGAACTCCATCATTATCACATTTTGGTGACTCTATTTCTGATAAGTAGGCATCTGAGTATTTGTATTTTTTCATTTTTCCTCCTAAGTTTGTAATTCTAGTTCTATTCTAATGCTATAGCATAAATAATCCAAGTTTATTGACTTTTCAATTTATTAGCCAATCTCCCCATTAGAACTGTGTTATAATACTTTCCATCTTTATGGATACGGTCTTTTTCAAGTAGACCTTCCCTTTTAAATCCGTATTTCTCATAAAGCTCTATTGCTTTTGTATTAGTTTCTACAACATATAATGAAACTTTTTCTATTCCATTAGAGTCTGCAACCATTAGTATGCTTTCCAACATACTATTTCCTATACCAAATCCCCAATAGTCCTTCAATATACATATACCAAACTCTGCCTTATGTCTAAATCTACTTAAGTTATTTCCCTGAAGCCGTGCAAAACCAACTAGTTTATCATCAATTTCAGCTACTAAAAATATATTTTTTTCTGAAATGGAATCTTCATAAATAAGCTTTTCAAAATCCAGTGGCGATAAGAAATTTTCTCCAGGTTCTCTATCTAAAAACTCTGTTTCTTCATCAATCTTTAATCTTAGCACTGATAGATTACTTGCATCTTCTTTTTTTGCAGATCTGAAGTTGAAAATCAACTTTTTTCCTTGAATTACTTTACTTTCAATTATCATATTTCCACCACCATATTACAAGTATATATCTGAAAATTCAACTTTTGTTATCTCTACTAAACGGTTTTCTAACAAATCAATAACAGGCGACAACTCATAATCTTCAGTAATCTTTTCATCTGGAAAACTAATAGTAAAAGTACTGCCTTTATCTACCTTACTTTTAACTGTTATTGTTCCTTCCAATGCATCTATCAGCTTTTTTACAAGAGATAACCCTATACCAGCCCCCTCTGCCTGACGGGATAAGGAACTATCTACCTGACCAAATCTTTCAAATATTATATTGAGCTTGTCTTTAGGAATACCAATCCCGTCATCTTTTATATCAATATACACGCGATTCCTATACTTTCTTAATTTTACTGATACTAGCTTACCAGACGGAGTGAATTTTGTAGCATTAGATAAAATATTTAGTAGTATTCTTTCATATTTCTCTTCATCCATTGCTATTATCTTCTCCTCATAGCAAGAAGTAAAGTCTACCTTTACACCTTTTTGCGAAGAATATACATTAACAGATTCTATAATTGCTTTAGTCAAGAATACAATATCTACATTTCTTTTGTGAAGCTTTATTCTTCCAGCATCTGCCCGAGTGATATCCAGCAAATTATTTACCAATCTTAATTGTCTAAATGTATTCTGTCTTATTATACTTAAATATTTCTTTGATTTATCTGACAATTCATTTTCACATAGATAATTTATAGCTTGTACAGCGGAACTAATAACATTAAGTGGTGTCCTAAACTCATGGGAGATTATTGATAAGAATTCATCCTTCATCTCAATTGATTTTTCTAAAGCCTCGTTCTTTTCCTTTTCCGCTTGCAATGCTATATATTGGTGATGCTGTACTGACTTTTCTTGCATTACTTGATCAGTTATGTCTCTAACTGATAGAATAGCTTCTTTTGCACAATCACTGATGATTGTACTTCCATTAATACTTGCATACATCTTTTTACCTGGCAGCTGTATAGTTATTATACAATTTTCAAAACTCCCATTCCTCATGGCATTAAATACTGGTAGTTCTTCTTCTGGTATTAATTCGCCATCAATGCCATAATAGCATTTAGATGTTTTTAAGAATTCTCCAACTGTGAAATTATCATACTTCTTCAAAAAATAAGGTTTAGAAGCTTCATTTAAAAACTTTATTTGTCTTTTCTCATCAATTAGAATTAAAGCATCTGGCATACTCTCTAATATTGCTTTTAATTGAATGTTTTGGTGCTTAATCTGCTGTTCCTGTAAAATTCTAGTTGTAATATCTTGAGATAACATTATGCCAACTTTTAACTTACCACTGTCATCAAGAATGGGCTTGCAGTTTACCAATATATATCTCTTTTCTGGATCATATAGTATAAAAACCTCATCAGTTACTACTTCTCCTCGTGCCAGTCTTGCTACAGGTGTATCATTAAAGTTAACCTCTTCACCTGACAATTCGTATATTCTGCAATTGTCCACATATTCACTAGAATTATTAAATTTGAAATACTTATTTCTATCTCTAGCAGCTTTATTTAGCATCAAATAATTTCTATCTTTATCAATAATATAAAGCTCTTCTGTTATATTATCAATTATCGCTTCAAGCTCTTCTTTTTGTTCTCTAATTATAGTAGACTGCTTTAACATTTCAGTTATATTTCTAGAACTGAATACTCCCATAGCTACGCTTCCATTCTCATCATAGATTGGTCTTCCACTTAAACTTAAATATCTCTCTATCTCACCTAGCTTCACCACTATATTGTACTGATCTAAAATTTCTCCCTTTAAAATTCTCGAAGAAGGTAATTCATCCTGTGCAATCGGTTTGCCATTTATATCATAATATTTAACAGACTTTAGTTTTTCTCTTAACTCATCGTTATCACAAGCTTTAATCCATTCTCTGAGCCTTTTATTTGACCTGATATAATTTCTTTCTTTGTCAACTATCACTAATACATCATTTATGTTATCTAAGATCAGTTCTAGTTCCCTTTTCTGCTGTTCTATTATCTTATTTGCTTCAATGTCTTGGGTAATGTCTCGACAACTAATTATTGCGAACTTTACTTTACCCTCTTTATCATAAATTGGTCTTCCATTTATACTAAGGTATTTTATACAAGCTTCATCTTTCATGATAATTCTATTATTAATTAAAACTGCTCCATCCAAAACTCTTGATATTACTATATGCTCTATACTAATTTCGTTCCCTTTCAAGTCATAGAACTTAGTATCAATAAGCTCTTCACCTAGCCAGTCAATTTCTGCACCTTTAAAATATTTCTTTGCGACATTATTGGTTAGGTATGTTTTTTTATCTGTATTATAAATAAATATAGCATCATCTATACTCTGAATTATCTCTTCAAGTTGATTCCTTTGATTTATTAGATCTTCTTCAACTTTTCGTCTTTCTGTTATATCTCGATTTATTTCTAAGATAATTTTACGGCCATTTTCATCTACTATTAGTTGATGACTTGATTCAACCACTATCTTAGTTCCATCTTTTTTTATGTGCTCAATCTCACCATTCCAAATTCCTTGATGTAAAATCTTACTTTTTATTATTGAAAAACCTTCCTTATGGGTTGTCTTTAGTAACTGATGACTTACTCGTCCAAGTGCTTCTTCTTTTTTATAGCCATAATTTTCTTCTGCACCCTTATTCCAATATAGTATGCCGCCATCTAATTCCCACGCAAAAATTGATTCTTTAGATAGATTTAAAAGTGCTGCTTGCCACCTCAATATGTCAGCTTGATCTCTTATAATTTTGGCTTGATCCTCAATTTTATTTTTATGTAATATCTTATCAGTTATTTCAGTGGCCATTACTACGCAATATTTTATCTTATCTTCGTCATAGACTGGTACTATAGTAAACTGCCAATATGTAGTGCCCCTATTAAAACCCTCGTAAACATATTCATCTACATTATATACTTTTCCTGTCTTAAGAACATTATTAAGAGCCTCTTCATGAGTACTTCCTTTGAAACAAGTTATAAGTTCACGAATAGGCCTTCCTATGCAGTTTTCTCTCAAATTAAAAGCTTTATCAAAGAAACTTATATACTTATCATTGGCTTTAAGCAAAATCATGTCTGGTACACTAAAAATAGCTATCCCCCGATATTCTTCTAAACACAAGGCATTGGCTAAAGGTAATCTACTTTCAAGCTTAGAATTAGGCTTTTCATTAAAAATATAAATTCTTTCTTCCTTGTTTCTAATAAGCTTAATATTTACTATCTTTGCTTCAAGCTCTTTAGTAAATAAGAAATAGTCAGTAACCTCATCTATATGTTCATAGTTAACATATGGTCCAACTCTTAAAAGTTCAAATATTTCCGCAATACTATTATCTATTAATTCATTATATTTAAATCTAGTGATTTCCAAAAAAGACTTACTTATATCAGTAACAGCCCCATTATTTAAAACAATGTAAGCTAGTCCATCATTCTGCTTTAAGGAAGTTACATTATTCATTATTGTCCCCCAACTTGTAAATTTTATTTTTTATAAACCATATGTTGTTATTATAACATTCAATCACACAATTATCCAAATTCTTCTATAAATTTTAATAATTTTCTTACTTTTACTGTCAATTTTATACATAGATTTACAACCTTACAAGTTATATAAATTGTTCTTCATGTTGAACTGCAATTAGAGAACTAAATAGGCTCATCCTTGGATTTTTTGCTTATATGAAGTAAATCTTAATTATAACCTAAAAATAAGTCCAAGTAGTTCACATTCTTCAATATATAAATGTGAACTACTTGAACTATTTATCTCTTATGAGTATGTTTAATATACAGTATTCTATCCTCTTCTAATCAATATTCCCTTCATATTGGAAGAATCATTATGAGTTCTATAAATCTTTTCTATTTCTGCTTCAGTACATCCAATTAGTATCTTTATCTCAGAGTCTTTTTTATTTAAATCAACTGTGCACATTATAGCATCTATTTTTTGATTTACATCTGTTCCTCTCCATATATCTACTCCACTACCATCCATTGATGTAGTATTCTTTAAATATCCATAATCTACTTCATATATAAACTTAGGATATTTAGGATGACTGGTTCCTTTCGGCCTATCAATGATAATTTCTGACTGTGCTACAAGAGTGTCCAACGCATTCCAAAATTTCATATTATCTTCCATAAAACTCTCCTTTAAATATTATACTTTTATAATCCATTGTCATTTTAAATTTTATACTAATATATAGAAATAATTAAATAATCTTCAACCATATATGTATAGTGTAATTTACACTACCTATGGTAATGTATTAAAAAAATGTTGTTATATATAACACCTTGATGCTAAATATATTTTCAAAACTATTGTGGCTCCTATACGAAGGATTTCAAAATATACATTTTATTAATACGCGGTCATATATAACATAATTTTATACTTTTTCTGTTTAAGATTATAAAAATTCTTATATTTATATAATCATAACTTTATATATTTATAAAATCATATAAATATATAGTATTTATGCGGGTTTCACTAGGTAATTAACTTTTTTAAAATTCTATAACCTCAGTATATATTCTTTTCCTTGATAAAGATTTTTACCTCTATTGCATTCATATGGTATATCTCTAATATATTCAAAGCCTAACTTTTCCAAAACCTTACCAGATGCAGGATTTTCTTTAGCATGCCTTCCCATGATTTCTTTAATATCTAATTGCTCTTTTATAAATGATATTACTTTATTCATGGTTTCAGTTGCATAGCCATGGCCCCAAAAGCTTTTACCAAAGTTATAAGCAATCTCAAATTTTCCGTACTCTTCTTCTAAGTATATAAGAGCTGTACCAACCAACTCTCCTGATTCCTTTAATGTTACAGCCCATCGATACCACTCATTTGATTCTACCTTACTTAATTCAGTTTTCACCCAAGCCACAGTTTTATTTATATCCTCATGGCTTTCCCAAAACATGTACTTTGCAACATCCTTATCACTTTCCCAACATTCAAATACCTGCTTTGCATCATCAATACAAAAAGGACGCAAGCCTAATCTCTCTGTTTCTAATACTGGAGTTCTCATATACAAAACTACCTTTCAAAGTAATATTGGATTCTATGAAAAAATTTAACATCAATTTATATTTTTATAATCTTGTCAATCTACTGAGCAGCTTCATGTAAGTGTCTGTTACCAGTTACAAGTACCAAAATCATCCCCATAATAAACGTAAAAATTGATATGAACTGAGAGGTAGACATAATGCCTACTGTACCACGAACTAAATCTCCTCTAAAGAATTCTAAAACAAATCTCCCTGCACTATAAAATACAAGGTAAAATCCAGCAACTTGACCATCTACCTTTTTATTCTTAGCAATATACAATAGCACAAGAAAATTGAGAAAATCTAAACCACTAGATATCAATTGTGTAGGAATTAATTTAACACCATTAGGCGCAAAATTAGATTGCTTAAATACTACTCCAATGCTACTTGTGGTTTCTTCACCATAACAACAACCAGCTAAAAAACATCCTATTCGCCCAAAGCCTTGAGCTAATGCAACAGCCGGCATTATTAAATCAAAGTACTTTAGAAACTTTAAATTTGATCTCTTACAGTACAGATACCCTCCTAAAATACCTCCTATAATTCCTCCAAAAACCACGAAACCATCTGATATATTTAATAGAACTTTAGGGTTAGCTACTATTTCCTTTATCTCTGTTATGTAATATAATAGCTTAGCACCTAGTATGCCTCCCCCTACACCCCAAATAGCTAAGTAAGAAATCTTCTCTGATTCCAACTTCAACTTTTTTGCTCTGTATTCTGTCAATACATATGCCGCTAATATTCCAAGTGCAATCATCAGCCCATATCCGTAGATCGTAATTGGTCCTATCTTTATCAATTCATTTTTCATAACTCTCTCCTTCTATGATTATCTAAGGTTATTATTAATTTTTACTTAATATCTTGTAGCTTAATTAATAGACCTATTACTTTATAAATAAACCTATCAAGATATAGCTTTGTATATTTATAAATAGCTTCATTTTAAGTCTAAATATTAAATTAGTATATCTTTATACTATAACTATCCTACTTCAAATCAAAATTAAATATGTTAAAATAGAGCTTCGTAAATTCATGAAAAGCTTTATTTTAACTTTAAGCATTAAAGTATTATCTCTGTTAGATGATATCAGCGATTTTATTACAATTAAGTTCTATTACATATCCTCATATACTGGTTCTCCATGAATAAAGGTGGAAGATAATCCAAGCTTCTCGAAGTAAGTACACATCTTAAGACAAGCAAATTTTTCACTAGAGTAGTGAGTACCACCTAGAACATTTACCTTATTATCTTTCTCAAATTTATGAACTTCTGAATATCTTTCAATATCAGTAGATATTCCTGTTATAAGAACCTTAACATCTTCTTCTAGCATCTCAGAGACTGTATCTATGCTGTTTCCTCCGCCTGCTACTATAGCCACTTTTCCAGCTAATATATCACTTTTACCATAACAATACAGTTTTGTTTTGTGTCCTAGCACCTGTGAATACCTATCTTGAAGCTCCTCTATAGTGCTACATTGGGTTTTTCCGATAACTCCACTTAATGATCCAAAATATTTTTTAAAAGGCTTTTCAACTACTATATCTAAGGCATCGGCTAAGGTCTTACTAGTTGAATATTCGCTATAGTTATCTAATGGTACATGCAATATATATATAGGAATTCTATTGATTTTAAACTTTTCTAGTAGTTCTCTATCCATCTGATAAAAAAGCTGACTTCTTCTAATATCCCAGTTAGAAGGATGATGTAAAAACAGCATTGCATCTTTAACATTATCCTCTATAAGCTTTTCCATAACCTCATTTGTTGGAAATACAGCACAATAAACTGACTTTATCTCCTTTGTGAAGTCACATACTAGCCCCATACTCCTTTCCTTGAAATTATCAGAAATATATTCTTCTACTTCTCCCATAAATCTAGCCCAATCGTCACTTAGATCCTTTGATATAAAGTCTTTTTCTAATTTATCATATACATATATAGCTCTCATAAATTCTCCTCTACGTTTTCATAATATCTTAAAAAATTAATGAACAAAAATACTTTTAACCAGTAGAACTAATCCACTTGCTATTAATAAAAATATAACTGATTTTTTTACCGTTTCTTCATTAAGCTTTGAGTCTACCTTAAAGCCTATATACATACCTATAATAACTGCAGGTGCAAGAAATACTGCTGTAGAGATTACAGACTTATTTAATATTCCAGTATATAAATATAGAAAGAATCTAAATATATTATCAACTAAAAAAACACAACAGATATTAGCACGAAATTCACTTCTGTTATCTGTGGTTCTACTTATGTAAGCTACTAAAAGTGCCCCAATGCCATACAGTCCTGCCAAAATACCTGAAAGAACTCCAATTATTACAAGAAATAAAGGATTGTTTTTCTTTTCTGAAGCTTTGCTAGGCTTTCTTGTCCACATTTCTACTGCCATACCTACAACTACAACTCCTAGCAAGGATTTTAGCATCCAATCACTGCCTATTCTTAATAAAAAGGTCCCTGGAACTATACCTGCTAATAGCATAATAGATAATGGTATTACAACTTTAAGGGAAATATTTTTTCTTTCTCTCCAAACTATATAACTGTTAGTTGGAATACTCAGAATAAGATCCACAGGGGTTGTTACTCTATTGGATACAAGAAAGGAAAATAAAGATCCCATAACCAGAGTATTCCCAAACCCAGTTATACTTTTAGTAAAATAAGCTATTAAGGTAGAAATAAAAAGAAATATGTTTTGCATTTTGTCTCCTATGTACTCAAATTAATTTTTAGTAGTAACTCTCTGTCACCATTGAGTACATCTCTAAAGTCTATAAATTTGTGCTTTACCTAATGATGTTATTTGTCCACCATCTAAAGTTATTGCACTTCCTGATTCTGTAGTATACACGTTCTTTTTCCATTTAACTTATTGTAACACTTTTCCCATTCTTTTTCATCTTCTATCCATTTTTTAATTTTATATCCCATATATTAGTTATAACTATTTTGCATTGAATTTCTAGCTTAGGTAATTTACTAGGTTTAGCTGATAAAAACTTTTATACTTTCCTACGAAAAAGACACCCTTTTTAATTATACTTGGTGGGTATTTAGATTTCATGATAGCTTTCTAGACAGATCGAGTAGGAGCTGAATAATTATTTTATTCAGCGTCCTCTCACACCACCGTGCATACCGGTCTGGTACACGGCGGTTCTTTAAGTTGAATGAATTTTAATATATTGATGCGTTAGGCTTTTTAAGCCTAAGTCCGAGAAGAATTTATTTGTAAGAGTTGTGTTTAATATTGCACTATTTGCTACTCGCCAGTATCCTTTACGGGTATTGGCAAACTTTATAGCTTGATAGTGTTCAAGTCCCAGCTTCTTAAGGTTTTTATATCTAGTTCTAACTTTCTTCCACTGTTTCCATATACACATTCTTAATCTTTGCCTTATCCAAATATCTATGTGTTCTACTATTCCTTTGCACTTGGCTATTCCATAATAGTTAATCCACCCAACATTAATTAAGTTAAGCTTCTCTATTCTTTGTTCCAAAGTCATCGGTTTTGACCTAGATAGTATCTCTTTGATTTTATCTTTATGTCGACTCAGTGATTGCTTTGATATAGATGCATATGCTTTTCCATACATTAGGTTTAATGTAAATCCTAGAAATTTTCTTCTCCAAGGTCTATCTACTGCACTCTTCTGTCTATTTACTTTAAGTTTGAGCTTGCCTTCAATAAAAGCAGTTATGTTCTCCATGACTCTTTTACCTGCTCTCTCACTTTTAACATAGATATTACAGTCGTCCATGTAGCGACAGAATTTATGACCTCTCATTTCTAACTCTTTATCTAGTTCATCTAGCATTATGTTAGATAACAATGGACTCAACGGTCCTCCTTGTGGAGTTCCTTCTTCATTTCTTACCACTACACCATTTATCATTATTCCTGACTGAAGGTATTTCCTTATTAGGGATAATACTCTCTTATCCTTAATGCTTCTTGATAATTTATACATTAAGATATCATGGTTAACCTTATCAAAGAATTTCTCTAAGTCCATATCAACAACCCACCTATAGCCATCATTGATATATTGCTCTGCTTTCTTAATTGCGTCTTTAGCACCTCTTTGAGGGCGGAAACCAAAGCTACTTTCAGAAAATCTTCTATCATAGATACTATTTAATTCTTGAGCAATAGCTTGTTGGATAAGTCTATCCAAAACTGTAGGTATACCTAAGAGCCTAGTTCCACCATTAGGTTTTGGAATTTCTACTCTTCTAACTGGCATTGGTCTATACTCACCATTAAGAATACTTTCTCTAATAGATATCCAGTTTGTTTTCAAAAATTGTTTAAGTTTATAAACTGTCATTCCGTCCACGCCGTGGCTACCTTTATTAGAAATTACTCTTTTAAGAGCCAAGTTCATATTATCCTTGGATAATATCCTTTCTAGTGAGCCATATTCAAATCCACTGATTTTCTCCTTTGGAGTTGCCGAGAATTCTCTATGCACTCTTTGCTTATCTTCGAGTTCCACTCTATCTTGGGCACTAGAGCCTAAATATTTAGTTTTCTGCAATCTTTGAGTATTCTGCGAAACTTTCAAACTTGAAAAACCTCCTTAAAGTTCAGTCCTTCATCCGCTATCGCGATTAGCGGAGTTACTATGACTTCTGCTGACTTCTGATAGTTCAGTTACATATCGCTATGTAGGTTACCGCTTAGAAATTCATCTTTGTTAGCGATGTATCTATCAGACCTCCCCAGGTAAGAACAACAACCTTCATCTCATATATCTGCTACATTTACTCCTAGGAATTGGGATAGTGTAGGACTTCGTTTTGTTTAGCAAACTCGTCCGTCCCTAGTAAGCCTTATATGTAGTTCGTGTCCCTCAGACCGAGACTTTGCCTTAGGCTTCCTTCAGATTCCACCTCACGATGGACACCCTTGCCCTTAGCTAGTGGTTCCCACTACCAAGCCCACAGCGGACTTTCACCGCCAAGTTGTTGCCCATGCTGGGCACACTAAATCGAGTAGGAGCTGAATAATTATTTTATTCAGCGTCCTCTCACACCACCGTGCGTACCGGTCTGGTACACGGCGGTTCCTTAAGTTGATTGAATTTTAATATATTGACGCACTAGGCTTTTCAATCCTATGTCCGAGAAGAATTGATTTGTAAGAGTTGTGTTTAAAATCGCACTATTTGCTACTCGCCAGTATCCTTTACGGGTATTGGCAAACTTTATAGCTTGATAGTGTTCAAGTCCCAGCTTCTTAAGGTTTTTATATCTAGTTCTAACTTTCTTCCACTGTTTCCATATACACATTCTTAATCTTTGCCTTATCCAAATATCTATGTGTTCTACTATTCCTTTGCATTTGGCTATTCCATAATAGTTAATCCACCCAACATTAATTAAGTTAAGCTTCTCTATTCTTTGTTCCAAAGTCATCGGTTTTGACCTAGATAGTATCTCTTTGATTTTTATCTTTATGTCGACTCAGTGATTGCTTTGATATAGATGCATATGCTTTTCCATACATTAGGTTTAATGTAAATCCTAGAAATTTTCTTCTCCAAGGTCTATCTACTGCACTCTTCTGTCTATTTACTTTAAGTTTGAGCTTGCCTTCAATAAAAGCAGTTATGTTCTCCATGACTCTTTTACCTGCTCTCTCACTTTTAACATAGATATTACAGTCGTCCGCGTAGCGACAGAATTTATGACCTCTCATTTCTAACTCTTTATCTAGTTCATCTAGCATTATGTTAGATAACAATGGACTCAACGGTCCTCCTTGTGGAGTTCCTTCTTCATTTCTTACCACTACACCATTTATCATTATTCCTGACTGAAGGTATTTCCTTATTAGGGATAATACTCTCTTATCCTTAATGCTTCTTGATAATTTATACATTAAGATATCATGGTTAACCTTATCAAAGAATTTCTCTAAGTCCATATCAACAACCCACCTATAGCCATCATTGATATATTGCTCTGCTTTCTTAATTGCGTCTTTAGCACCTCTTTGAGGGCGGAAACCAAAGCTACTTTCAGAAAATCTTCTATCATAGATACTATTTAATTCTTGAGCAATAGCTTGTTGGATAAGTCTATCCAAAACTGTAGGTATACCTAAGAGTCTAGTACCACCATTAGGTTTTGGTATTTCTACTCTTCTAACTGGCATTGGTCTATACTCACCATTAAGAATACTCTCTCTAATAGATACCCAGTTTGTTTTCAGAAATTGTTTAAGTTCATAAACTGTCATTCCGTCCACGCCATGGCTACCTTTATTAGATATTACTCTTTTAAGAGCCAAGTTCATATTATCCTTGGATAATATCCTTTCTAGTGAGCCATATTCAAATCCACTGATTTTCTCCTTTGGAGTTGCCGAGAATTCTCTATGCACTCTTTGCTTATCTTCGAGTTCCACTCTATCTTGGGCACTAGAGCCTAAATATTTAGTTTTCTGCAATCTTTGAGTACTCTGCGAAACTTTCAAACTTGAAAACCTCCTTAAAGTTCAGTCCTTCATCCGCTATCGCGATTAGCGGAGTTACTATGACTTCTGCTGACTTCTGATAGTTCAATTACATATCACTATGTAGGTTATCGCTTTAGAAATTCATCTTATCAGCAATGTATCTATCAGACCTCCCCAGGTAAGAACAACAACCTTCATCTCATATATCTGCTACATTTACTCCTAGAAATTTGGGATAGTGTAGGACTTTGTTTTGTTTTGCAAACTCGTCCGTCCCTAGTAAGCCTTATATGTAGTTCGTATCCCTCAGACCGAGATTTTGCCTTAGGCTTCCTTCAGATTCCACCTCACGATGGACACCCTTGCCCTTAGCTAGTGGTTCCCACTACCAAGCCCACAGCGGACTTTCACCGCCAAGTTGTTGCCCATGCTGGGCACACAAAAAGTGATTTATGAAAATTTCATAAATCACTTAAATAATTGGAAAACTTATAAACTTTCTTTATTAAACTCTGGTTATATTCCCACCAGTACTTTAACAGCGTCTAATTTTCCTATTAAAATCAAAGCTATTAAGTTGACTATAGCATCCTATCTCTTTCTTACTTTATTAATTAAAGCTAATTTATAACTTCTTAATTTGCTTATATCATGTTTTTCTGCATATATGCCTAATAACATAAGTGAAATACCAGCCCCTAAGCATACTCCTAAAATAAAATCTGGAATAATAGTAAAGCGACTAAAGAATAAACTAAAGGCATTTAATACCATTCCAACTTTAATATAATTATTTAATTTTCTCATATGCGACCTCCTAATCTATATAATATCAATCTCAGCATCCGTTCTTTATACTCATTACCTATAATTAAGATTTATCATCTCATAAATTGCTTCAATGTCTATTAATTCAAAATTGGTTGTATCTAAATCTATTCTCTTGCCATCATCTATATCTAACTTAAAGTCTTTATTGTTAACTCTTTCTTTATATTGTTCTAGATTTTGTATACTTATAATATGCCCTGGATGTCTTTCTCCTGAATTATCTCTACTAATATATCTATCATACAAAACTTCCACTTGACCGTAGCAGTATATTTGTAAAATCCTATACTTATAATTTTCCTTTAACCGCGAAAAAATTTTAGAGGCATATCTGTTTTCAAAGTTCCCCTCTAGGATAAAGGACTTTCCTGTATTACATAATTTCTCTGCAAACATGTAACATAGCTCAAAACTTGTAACTCCAAGTTTTCCTGCCCAACTTTCATCCTTAACTCCTAAGTTATCGAATAATAATTCTTTAATTTCATCTTTATTAATAACTGATAGTTTTAATTTACTTCCTAACTTCTTACTTAATACTGTTTTGCCAGTAGCTGAGGCACCAGTAATTATAATCATTAAACCATCCATATATCCATCTCCTTGAATCATATAGAAATAGCATTACTTTATCTTATTTTGCAGTACTATTGCAGATTCTTCTCCAATAAAAATTACTCCTTAAATAACTCTTTACTTACATTATTAGTTATATCAATATCATTATCATCATAAAATTTTATATTATTACAATTTTTATCTGACGCATCTATTTGTCCATTAATCTTAGCGCTTTCTATAAAATAATCTTCCTTTGGTATATGTATTTTATATTCTACATTATCAAGTGTACATTCTATATATGCAATTTTTTTATCGAAGTTTTTCCCCTCGACGATTATGTATTTATCACTTTTATTACTAACCACCGTACTAAAAAAATAATTATTATTGTATCCTACTGAATCTAATGAATAGTATTCATCACCATTAGCATTAATACCATGAATTACCTCTGCATCTCCAATTTTTTTATTAGCTTCAAATAAGATATACTTTACTTCACCAATTTCTAGTCTTTTTTTTATTTCTATATCACTTTTACTTAATAGGCCATGACCTACATATGATGGTATATCTCCTTTTATCTTGTCTTCACTATAATATGCTTTTTTAGTTCCTATTGAACAGGAACTAATAACTGTAGCAAGTAATATACAGGAACTTGTTACACAAAAAACTTTTTTCATACTTAAACTTATCCTCTCATAAATACAATTATATCCATCTTAATAATACTATTAAATTATCAACTTATTTTCAGTGTTTTGTCAATATATTCTTACAAAGTAACCCTTTCCCATTGAATTTCATTTTGCCTTTTTTGACAATATCTTTAATATATATTACCAATACCAAGTATAATTTATATTCCTAAGTTATTTGGATTTAATATATCATAAATATAATACTTCATTATAACCGATATATCTTTAACTAAATAACTTATATATGTTTTAAAGATATGACTTGTATTTTGGGACAGAAGCTCCGTCCGAAACCACTGAAAAAGTAGCATCTTTTAGACAATAAAAAACGGCTTCTTCAATAAAAATAGATTAAACATCCTTTATTTGTAAAAAACTTCAGTATATCTAATAAAAAGGAGGATACCAGCTTGGCTATCATCTTCAAATTTACCGCTAATGCCGTTAACCGGGCTTGCATGCCCATGCTTCTTAGACCATACCCTTTGGCACGATCTAACCCATGAAATCTCTTCATTTCACCATTTTTCCACTCATTACAGGAACGATTTTTATATTTTTCTAGAAAATCTTGAGTCTTTGCACGTTGACTATACTCGTAGTACTCATGTGCATTTACTCCAACTTCTAAAGTTCTTGCTGACACTTTACCATTAATACATTCAGAACGGTGTGGACAATCTTTACATATTTCTTTGTCAAAAGTATATCTAAAACTTTTTTTACCACTTTTATTGATTTTTGCTTTCTTTTTTACTGTATTGTTTCCATATTTACAATACCATTGGTCGGAGTCTTTATTATAATTAAATTTACTCTCATCGATACGATATACAGATTCACTAACAGGTATATAAGCTTCTGCTTGATCTTCTTTAATTAAGTCTAAAATGGGTTTTCTAAAGTATGCTTTATCACCATAAACTTCTTCCGCTTCAATCCCTGCTGCCTTCGTTAGCTCGTATAATTCTTTAAAACCTGTTCCGTCAACATAAGCTCCATCATGTACTGCTACCGCAGTGATTATACGTTCTGAACCTGTAGTCATTATAAATTCTGTCTTGTATCCAAAAAAACTATCAGTTTTACTTTTGTTTCCCACTCTTGCATCTTGGTCTACTAATGAACGTACTCCTTTTTGTTGAATAAATTTCTCATCGGATATGATTTCACGAGCATTCTTAATAACCGCTGCGGTAGCAGAAGTATCAGGATTTTCTATATGATTTTCTGCTTTCTCCATAAGATCTTCCAAGTATGCTTTCATTGTTTCTTTGGCTACTTTGTGATCGTCGATTGCTTTATAATCAGGAATGTTTGCATCAACACCCTCAGGTATTGACCCTCTTTCTTCTTCTAGGTTCTTTAGGATTTTTTTAGCTAAGTGTTTTAATACTCTCTCAGGAACTAACTTACCTGTATTAGCATGTGTATGAGTAGCATCAATGCTTATACTATGTCCTTTTTATAATTCCTTTTTCAACGCATTGTTTTACAACTTCTTTTATGATTTCATCCATTGTAACTTCTTGTAGTCTATGAACTCTAAATTTAGCAAGAAGACTTGGATGCGGAAGTTCCTCTTCTGGGTTTAAGCCAACAAACCACATGGATGCAAGATTTAAAGAAGTTTCTTCTATTATTTTTTCATCCGATAAATTATATAAATATTGTAAAATCAACAATCTTATCATCATTTCCGGTTCCTTTGCGGGACGGCCATAATATTTGCAATAAGAACTTTCAAGAAGTTTATTAACAAAACTAAAATCCACAGCTTGATCAATTAGTTTCAATATATGATTATCGGGAATTTTGTGGTATAATATAGAATATAGACTGTATTGTTTTGATTGATTTCTTAACATATGGTTGAACCCCCCTTTTTGGTTATGGTTGTCGCAATTCCATTATACCATTTTAAGGGGGTTTTTTGTATTTTATTCTACTTTATTCTGATTTATTTTACATATTTTCAAATATTTATAATATGTTTTTCAGTGGTTTCGCTCCGTCCCCGTGTCCCATTTTAAACGCAAAAAAAACTTCACAAAATGTGAAGTCTTTTTCTATACCATCAAGGTATTTATTCACCTAGCGACCACTTACTCTCCCACACAGTCGCCCGTGCAGTACCATCAGCCGTCTAAGTCTTAACCTTCGTGTTCGGTATGGGTACGGGTGTAACCCTTAGACGCATTATCACTAGATATAATATCTTATTTATGATTATGCATTTTAAAACTATGAAGTCAAACTGGCTTCGGGGTAATTTTTAACGCCTTCTATCGAATGCTAAATTACCCTTCAAATGCATAACATGCATTTGAACAGTATGGGTACGAGTGTAACCCATGAACGCATTATCACTAGATATTGAAAGATTATTCTTTCAAAATTGCACTTAAGTTTACTTTGTAATATTGTTTTGGTTAAGCCCTCGATCTATTAGTATCGGTCAGCTGAACATGTTACCATGCTTACACCTCCGACCTATCAACCTCGTGTTCTTCAAGGGATCTTACTAGCTTATGCTATGGGAAATCTAATCTTGAGGTGGGCTTCACGCTTAGATACCTTCAGCGTTTATCCCTTCCCGACGTAGCTACCCAGCTATGCTCCTGGCGGAACAACTGGTGCACCAGAGGTCAGTCCATCCCGGTCCTCTCGTACTAAGGACAGCTCCTCTCAAATTTCCTACGCCCGCGACGGATAGGGACCGAACTGTCTCACGACGTTCTGAACCCAGCTCGCGTGCCGCTTTAATGGGCGAACAGCCCAACCCTTGGGACCTACTTCAGCCCCAGGATGCGACGAGCCGACATCGAGGTGCCAAACCTCCCCGTCGATGTGGACTCTTGGGGAGATCAGCCTGTTATCCCCGAGGTAGCTTTTTATCCGTTGAGCGATGGCCCTCCCACGAGGTACCACCGGATCACTAAGCCCGACTTTCGTCCCTGCTCCACTTGTAAGTGTCGCAGTCAGGCTCCCTTCTGCCTTTGCACTCTACGAACGATTTCCGACCGTTCTGAGGGGAACCTTTGGGCGCCTCCGTTACTTTTTTGGAGGCGACCGCCCCAGTCAAACTGCCCACCTAACAATGTCCCGTCACCAGCTTCATGGTGCCCGGTTAGAATCCCAGTACTGTCAGGGGTGGTATCCCAAGGTCGACTCCACATCCCCTAACGAGGATGTTTCCCAGTCTCCCACCTATCCTGTACAGACAATACCGAAACTCAATGCTAAGCTACAGTAAAGCTCTACGGGGTCTTTCCGTCCAATCGCGGGTAGCAAGCATCTTCACTTGCACTACAACTTCGCCGGATTTACAGTTGAGACAGTGCCCAAGTCATTACGCCATTCGTGCGGGTCAGAACTTACCTGACAAGGAATTTCGCTACCTTAGGACCGTTATAGTTACGGCCGCCGTTTACTGGGGCTTAAGTTCACCGCTTCGCGTTACCGCTAACGATTCCCCTTAACCTTCCAGCACCGGGCGGGCGTCAGCCCCTATACATCAGCTTTCGCTTTAGCAGAGACCTGTGTTTTTGCTAAACAGTTGCTTGGGCCTATTCTCTGCGACCTACTCTCGTAGGCACCCCTTCTCCCGAAGTTACGGGGTCAATTTGCCGAGTTCCTTAACTGTAATTCTTCCGCCGGCCTTAGGATTCTCTCCTCACCTACCTGTGTCGGTTTGCGGTACGGGCACTACATTTCTCCCTAGAAGCTTTTCTTGGCGACGTAGAATCAAGTACTTCAGCCACAAGGGCCTTCCCATCACACCTTAACTTAGCAAGCGGATTTGCCTACTTGCATGTCTAAGTGCTTAGACTAGCATCCAATAGCTAGCACACTCTATCTTCCTGCGTCACTCCATCGGTAATAACGATTTGCAGTGGTATCGGAATATCAACCGATTGTCCATCACCTACGCCTTTCGGCCTCGGCTTAGGTCCCGACTAACCCTCAGCGGACGAGCCTTCCTGAGGAAACCTTAGGTTTTCGGCCACTAGGATTCTCACCTAGTTCTCGCTACTAATGCCAACATACTCACTCGTAATCAGTCCACCGCTCCTTACGGTACGACTTCAGCCCGATTACGACGCTCCCCTACCCCAGTAGAATAATCTACTAGCCGTAGCTTCGGTGATAAGTTTGAGCCCCGAACATCTTCGGCGCAGGATCTCTCGACTAGTGAGCTATTACGCACTCTTTTAATGAGTGGCTGCTTCTAAGCCAACATCCTAGTTGTCTTAGAAATCCCACATCCTTTTCCACTTAACTTATACTTTGGGACCTTAGCTGACGATCTGGGCTGTTTCCCTTTTGACTACGGATCTTATCATTCGCAGTCTGACTGCCGGACTAATACTATATGGCATTCGGAGTTTGATAAGGTTCAGTAAGCGATATGCCCCCTAGCCCATTCAGTGCTCTACCTCCATTAGTCATATCCGACGCTAGCCCTAAAGCTATTTCGGGGAGAACCAGCTATCTCCGAGTTCGATTGGAATTTCTCCGCTATCCACAGCTCATCCCATGGTTTTTCAACACCAACGTGGTTCGGTCCTCCACGAAGTTTTACCTTCGCTTCAACCCTGGCCATGGATAGGTCACCCGGTTTCGGGTCTACGGCATGCAACTATTCGCCCTATTCAGACTCGGTTTCCCTTCGGCTCCGTACCTTAAGTACTTAACCTCGCTACATACCGTAACTCGTTGGCTCGTTCTACAAAAAGCACATCATCACACACATATGGTGCTCTGATGATCGGTTGTAGGCACACGGTTTCAGGTTCTATTTCACTCCCCCTCCCGGGGTTCTTTTCACCTTTCCCTCACGGTACTTCTTCACTATCGGTCATCAAGTAGTATTTAGCCTTGGGAGGTGGTCCTCCCTACTTCCCACAAGGTTTCACGTGTCTCGTGGTACTCTGGAGCAGAACTATGGTCTTCTTGTTTCACTTACAGGACTATTACCTTCTACGGTGTATCTTTCCAGATATCTTCAATTACAATAGCCACCACATTTATGTTCTGTCCGCAACCCCAAAGATAAATCTTTGGTTTGGGCTCTTCCGATTTCGCTCGCCGCTACTGACGGAATCGATTTTTCTTTCTCTTCCTCTAGGTACTTAGATGTTTCAGTTCCCTAGGTTTACCCTCCTATAGCTATGTATTCACTATAAGATACGTAGGGTTACCTACGTGAGTTTCCTCATTCGGAGATCTTTGGATCACAGGCTATTTGCGCCTACCCAAAGCTTATCGCAGCTTGTCACGTCCTTCTTCGGCTCTTGATGCCAAGGCATTCACCATGCGCCCTTTCTAACTTAACCTATGTCGTGTCATTATAATCTGCGCACTACTTCGTCAGCTCGGTCACTGCGGTGCTCACTTGTTTGAAACAAGCTCCGCTCCTCGTTCGGTCGCTTCCTCGTATTGCTTGATTCTAATGCCACTCCGAATTTGCTTCGCAAATTCTGCGTATGACTTATAGATGTACTGTTCACACTGGTGTGCGTTTGTACTAGGTATAATTCATTGCATAGATGCGTTGAACTAGTAGAACTACTTAGTAAAATGGTTAGTTTTAAGAAGTAATAGTTCGCAAATTCATTACTGACTTCAATACTAGCGTGCATTGTTTAGTCAGTAGTTATATTACAAAGAATTAGTAAATATCTTTACTTTAACTTATGTGCAATTTTCAAAGAACAATCTGAGATACTTGGTATCTCAAAATTAAACAGAGTAAATAACAACCAGAATTCGTGTATATTAAGACTGAAATGCATCAGTACTTAATAATTTCTCCATAGAAAGGAGGTGATCCAGCCGCAGGTTCTCCTACGGCTACCTTGTTACGACTTCACCCCAATCCTTTGACCCTACCTTCATTTGGCACGCCTCCCTTACGGGTTAGCTCACAGACTTCGGGTATTGCCAACTCTCATGGTGTGACGGGCGGTGTGTACAAGGCCCGGGAACGTATTCACCGCGACATGCTGATTCGCGATTACTAGCAACTCCGGCTTCATGTAGGCGAGTTTCAGCCTACAATCCGAACTGGGACAAGTTTTGAGATTTGCTCCACCTCACGGTCTTGCGTCTCTTTGTACTTGCCATTGTAGCACGTGTGTAGCCCTAGACATAAGGGGCATGATGATTTGACGTCATCCCCACCTTCCTCCCGGTTAACCCGGGCAGTCTCGCTAGAGTGCTCAACTAAATGGTAGCAACTAACAATAAGGGTTGCGCTCGTTGCGGGACTTAACCCAACATCTCACGACACGAGCTGACGACAACCATGCACCACCTGTCTTCCTGTCGATACCAAAGGTACCGACTTCCCCGGTTAAGGGTAATTCAGGAGATGTCAAGTCTAGGTAAGGTTCTTCGCGTTGCTTCGAATTAAACCACATGCTCCGCTGCTTGTGCGGGCCCCCGTCAATTCCTTTGAGTTTTAATCTTGCGACCGTACTCCCCAGGCGGGATACTTATTGTGTTAACGGCGGCACGGAGGTATCGAAACCCCACACCTAGTATCCATCGTTTACGGCGTGGACTACCGGGGTATCTAATCCTGTTTGCTCCCCACGCTTTCGAGCCTCAGTGTCAGTTACAGTCCAGAAAGTCGCCTTCGCCACTGGTGTTCTTCCTAATCTCTACGCATTTCACCGCTACACTAGGAATTCCACTTTCCTCTCCTGCACTCTAGATATCCAGTTTGGAATGCACATTTTTAAGTTAAGCCCAGGGTATTTCACATCCCACTTAAACATCCACCTACGCTCCCTTTACGCCCAGTAAATCCGGACAACGCTTGCCACCTACGTATTACCGCGGTACGCTGGCACGTAGTTAGCCGTGGCTTCCTCCTTGGGTACCGTCATTATCGTCCCCAAAGACAGAGCTTTTACAACCCGAAGGCCTTCATCACTCACGCGGCGTTGCTACATCAGGGTTTCCCCATTGTGCAATATTCCCCACTGTCGCCTCCCGTAGGAGTCTGGACCGTATCTCAGTTCCAATGTGGCCGATCACCCTCTCAGGTCGGCTACGCATCGTCATGGTGAGCCATTACCTCACCAACTAGCTAATGCGCCGCGGGTCCATCTTATAGCGGATTGCTCCTTTGATTTTCATTTCATGCGAAACGAAAATGTTATGCGGTATTAATCTTCCTTTCGGAAGGCTATCCCCCTCTATAAGGCAGGTTACCCACGTGTTACTCACCCGTCCGCCGCTAAGAAAGCTCCGAAGAACTTTCTCCGCTCGACTTGCATGTGTTAGGCACGCCGCCAGCGTTCGTCCTGAGCCAGGATCAAACTCTCAATTTAAAGTTTAATCATAGCTTACTTACTTAGTAAGTCTTTTTTCAAAAGAATTGCTGGTTTAAGTCTAGTTTTAGACTTTGTTTATTTTACTCTGTTTAATTTTCAAAGACCAAGTTTATTTTGCTGCATTTCTGACAGCTCATTTATCTTACCACCGTAAGATTTCTTTGTCAACATACTTTTTAAATTTATTTTTAAATCTTAATTTAAAACTTAAATTTAAATTTCTGTGCTTTGTCGCTTTCTGTTCCAGCGACATGACTTATAATATCATATAGTTCTTCTTCAATATAAATCTAAGGTATTGTGAGCAGTAAATACTTGTCTTTTAATCTGTATATCTATTCTTTTCGACATTTTTCACTAATTGATACACTTGGTACTGTTTTTGCCGAGTAAGTGGTTTAAATATACTAAACTCTCTTATTTATCATAGGATATATTTAAATACAGAAGAAAAACTAAACTATAGGGAATCAACTTCAACTATTAATTTATATTTTCAAAGGTTTCAAGATTTACTTAATACAAGTTATACAAATAGTCTATTTAATTAAAATGTAAATGACTTAGTAGCATAATTAGCTTGATCCTTTATATTTATTTTAAACATAAGTATAGGCATTGCAGGCACGTTATTATAAAAACATCTTATACTTAACATTAATAAATTAATTCAAGAAACTTGTTAAAATATTATAACTTATAGGAGGTACTTTATGGCAAGACCTAGAACCCCACGTTTTAAACTTTCTAGGCATCTCGGTGTGAATGTATTTAATCACCCAAAAGCTTTAAACCGTGGAATAAAAAAACATAAGCTATCTGAATATGGAGAACAGCTATTAGAAAAACAAAAGTTAAAAGCTTACTATGGAGTTATGGAAAAACAATTTAGAAGATATGTTAGAGAATCTTTATCTGCAAAGGAGAGACCTGAGCAATTATTAATTCAAAACCTAGAAAGAAGATTAGACTCAATAACTTATAGATTAGGCTTTGCCCCTACTCTAAGAATGGCAAGGCAGATGGTAAACCATGGTCATATTTTAGTTAATGGCAATAAAGTAGATATACCATCCTATAGAGTAAATGTAAATGACCTTATATCTCTTAAAGAGAAGTCTAGAAAAATAGAGGAGTTCGTTTCTAACTTTACATCTATACCAGTAATGGTTCCCTACATGTCAAAAGACAGTGCTAATTTCTCTGGTACACTTGTGAGGCTACCTCTTTTAGAGGAAGTTCCAATAGACGTTAGGCCTATAAAAGTTTTCGAATTTTACTCAAGAGTCTAAGTAAACTAAAAAGTATCTACAAAATTAAGCTTTTAAAATTTGTAGATACTTCTATTATTATTTTATTTCTAACTTCTTTTTCTTTAATCTACTATAAACTTCTCTGCGGAATAGTACATATGCTACAGAAAATAATGGTATAAATATTATCATTCCAGCTACTCCAAGTGTCTTTCCGCCTACTGTAATAGCAACAAGTACCCATATGGAAGGAAGTCCAACTGAATTGCCTACTATCTTAGGATAAATGATATTATCCTCTATCTGTTTAAGGACTAAAAATACTATTATAAATATACCAGCTTTCATAGGATCAACCATTACAATCAAAAATGTAGCAACAGCAAATCCAATAAATGACCCTAACACAGGTATAACTGCCGTAAAGCCAATTAATATGCTAATAACTAAGGCATAGGGAAACTTTAATATAATTAATGTGACAAAAAACATGAATCCTAATATGGCTGACTCTATACATTGCCCTGTAATGAAGTTTGAAAAAGTTTGAGCTGTAAGTGTTATTACCTCCAATATTGAATCTGCCTTACCTTGAGGTAGAAATGCAAAAATTATTTTTTTAAATTGTACTCCTAATTTTTTCTTTTGTGTCAATATGTATATAGAAAACATAAAGGCTAATACAAACTCAACAATAGCGCTAGCAAAACCAGTAGCTACCCCTAAGGTTGATAGCAGCACAGAGCTTGCCCAGTTAAAAACCGTATTTTTAGCACTGTTAATTATACTATCCCAGTTTATCCCTAAATTATTAATCAAGTTCATTATATTAGTAGATAACCATGACTTACTGTTAATCCAGCTTTGTAGCATAGTTGTAGAATTATCAAAAGCTTGCGGTAAAACCTTTATAGTATCTATAATATTAGGAATAATTATATAAGATACCAAAACTAAAACCCCTATTATCAACACACAGGAAAGAGCTATACTAATCATAGTATTAAACTTTCCAATAACCCTTCTTATACCCTTTACTTTAATCCTAGACAAATTATTTGAGAAAAACGTTACTGGAATATTTAAAATAAATGCTATGCATCCTCCTAATATAAATGGAAATAACAGCCCATATACTGAACCTAATACTCCCATTATCCCATGCCAATAATTGAACCACATATATAGCAAAATTGCCACAACTACCAGTAGAGTAATTTTGCCTGTAAGCTTCTTTTCTAGATCCATATTATCCCCCTTCTTGTGTTAATTAATTTATATACGAAAGCTACCATCTAGAAATATAAAAATAAAATTCATAAAGATAATTATACTACAAATTTCGTCAACTGAAAGCATAAGTATATTTTATATTTTAAAACTTTAAGCTTATACATACTTTTAATAGTGACTTTTGTTTTTAGATAAATTCAGAATTTAATAAAATATAATTAATCGTTATGTAGCATAATCATAGTATAATGGTATAATTTTACTATAATAAATTCAATAAGTTATTTGGAGGAAAAATGCTATTTTTATATTTATCTGTGACACTGCTATATATATTGATAATTATAACTCTCTCAACATTATTTCATGAGTTAGGACATGGATTTTTCGCCAAGATTTTTGGTGGTAAAATAATAACTATAGAATTAGGATTCGGTAGAAAAATTGCATCTTTTGGTATTTTCCAAATTAGGTTCATCTTCTTCTGGAAAGGGCTCTGCCTATACAACGATTTAAAGGTTAATAATAAAATGTCAAGATGTTTTATACATATTGGAGGTGTTTTATTCAATTTCTTTTTGTGCATTATTTGTATCTTCTTATTACAACATACCCGCCATTTTTCCCTATATCTCAATATTTTACTAAGCATAAATTCAGCGATGGTTCTTTTTAATCTTTTGCCAATTACAATAGGACATCTTAATACTGATGGAAAGCAACTATATGCTACTATTAGGTATGGTTCTTCCAGTTTTGAAAATAAGCACTAGTTAAATATTTTCACTATTTTATAATTAGCAACAAAAATGTTAAGAACCTGAAATACAAAGTGCTAAAAAGTATTACTTTAGAATTTAATACTCTTTAGCACTTTATATTGTAATAATCAGTATTTCTACTCTCCGACCTCATCAATTAACCAAGGTGACGATTGATTTTCCCTCACTAATGTAAAATATTCATCCATATCGCCTGATTTATAATCGGACGTGTCCTTGTTATATCTACAGTTGAAATCAACCTTGTAAACCCTCACGTTATCTTCTTTAATTCCATTTACCTTTCCTCTTCCATAGGTCATATAATCTTTGCTTTGTTTATAGCTAACATCTTCTATATTCTTAAGCTTAACATACTTTAATTTGTCAAACTCAAAAAATCTTGTTCCTTTATTAAAATCAGTCATAGTTGATAATACCTTTTTGCTATCCTTTTTATTATAGAATTCAAAATATTTCTCTATTACCTGCTCTGGCCGAAGGTTTTTATCAATTTTATTATTCATCGTATTGTCGATGAACCTATTACCTGTTACTATCAATATTGAAACAAATAATAGTATATAAATTTCAATAATAAAAATTCATAGTAGAATATTACCAAATATATAAATCGCAAATAAGTGCAAAATAATTACAATAATATTTAAAAGGTTGTGATTTATATGGATAATATTTATTCAAATAATACATTAGAATTAAATGAAAAAATTAATGAATTAAAGTCAATTATGAAGGAAACTAAAAATGTACGAATGTATAAAAGATACCTAGTAATATTAAGGCACTTGGAAGGTGCTTCAAATGTTGATATTGCTAAAATGGTTTCTTTAGATCAACATACAGTCGGAGACTACATTAAAAACTACAAAGCTAAAGGATTGCTAGGCTTAGTAATGAAGCATAGTACAGGAGCTCCCAGAAAATTGAGTAAAGACCAAGAAGCCATGATAGTTGAAATTGTAACAAATAAAACTCCTGACGAAGTCGGGTTTGAATCTAGAAAAAACTGGACTATTGAAATAATTAGGCAGTGGGTGATTAAAACATTTTGTATAACCATGAGTCACAGGGGAATCCATGAAATTTTGCATAGATTAAATCTAAGCTATACAAGACCAACCTACGTACTAAAAAAAGCTGATAAAGAAAAGCAAGAAGAATTTAAGGTAACTTTTGAAGACCTAAAAAAAAACTAATTAATGGGGAGCTAGCGCATCTTCTGTTCGAAGATGAATCCATGATAAGAGACTATCAAGCTATACAGAAAACTTGGTTTAAGAAAGGTCAGCAGCGTAAAATCCCAACCTACGGTAAAAATGCTGGAGTAAAATTAATAGGGATATTGGATTATGGTACAGGAAAAGTATATTGTGAAGAGCATGAGAGGTATGATGCAGTTGTATTTGAAAGATTCTTAAAGTGTATACTAGAACAATACCCTACGGGTAAAATCGTAATGATACTAGATAATGCAAGAATACATCATGCAAAACTACTTGAGCCCTTTTTATATGAGAATAAAAATAGATTAGAGTTAGTATTTTTACCACCATATAGTCCAGAACTTAATTTGATAGAGGGGTTATGGGGGTGGCTTAAGTCAAGAATAATTAATAATGCATTCTATCCTACCTTATCTAGGGTAAGCGAAGCAGTGCAAAGGTTTATTACACATATAAATAAAACCCCTACAGAAATCATAGACAGGCTATGCATTAAAATGTAGAAGTTTTATTGAAATATATATACAACAAAAGTACATAGTACTCTTCTCAAATTTGAATTTACTTTCATTGATATCTCCCTTTAATTAATATTATCTGAGTTATCTCATAACTTAACTTGTACTTCTTTATGCTAGAAGGGCTCATTCTACTGAAAATACTTTATTATGTGGATAATTTCTGTTATAGTCCTTATTAATAATACGCTTTTTAATTTAAGAAAGTTTTATCTAAAATATAATTTTCTAATAAAAAGATAATCTTTTCATTATACATTGTGAATATCCTACTTTTATAATCGGTTCCTCAAAAATAAAAAAGTCGCCCAGCTACCTCTTCAGTGAACTTTCTGCTTGATTTCTGGATCTAAAACAGTATTCTCCTTTGAAAAACAAGTCAGACTAAACATTTTCTTTGCTATCTCTAGGGCCTCAAATATTTGATTTTCTCCAACTTGTCCCCAACCTAACAAGCTAGTAGCTTTTAACGGAGTAGTCAAATATCTCCCATATATAAGCCCATTGTCTGGATCTGGTCGCTGTTCCCCTATAGATTTAAGCAGTGCTGTCATTCTAACTTGTGCATATAATTCAGTTCCATCTTCCTCATCCACAAGCTGATATCCAACAATATAAGCTTTACTAATAGAGATATTTATCTCCTCCATCAGTTCTCTCTTTAGAGTTTCTTCCATATCCTTATCGAAAGCTTCTGGCTTTCCTCCAGTTAATTGGTACTCCCCATCCTCTATTCGAAGCAGTATACGACCATCATTTGTGAATATAATCCCATATACCTGCTTTATTTCAATATGTGATGGAACATTGCCAGAATGCCACGTTATTATTGCCATATTATCCACCTCAACTTTTATGAATTACTAAAAGTAAAATTAAAAAGCGTTCTTTCATACTATAGATTTATAATAAGATACTGTAATTATTTTTTTCAAACTGTATTCTATTATCCAAAAAAATAAAAGCTCTTCTATCTTAATTTATTTTTTCTTTTTTTAATAACCTCTACTATATCATGTAACTTTCTTGCCCGATATTTATTTTGTACTAAAGTCCAATCGATTGCTCCACATATCGCTACTGGAAATGTTGCCATAAAAGCTTTAATCACTTCGCTTGTTTTTTCTTCAGACTGCACAATTTTATCTTTATCAAGAGCTTCTAGACACTCATCAAATAAAGCCATAAAAATCCCTCTCATATAGTTAATGGTAAAAAGTACGGGATTATGAAATCAAATTCAATCCCGTACTTTTTTATAGTATTCTCTCCAAAAACATTAATTTTACTTGGTCTGGGTAACAGGATTTGAACCTGCGACCTCTAGAACCCCATTCTAGCGCGCTACCATCTGCGCCATACCCAGATATATTAAACGGAATGTATGTATTGCTTCTACATTAGCCTATATACTACAGAATCTATCCTTTAGCTGCAAGTGTATTATTACATAAATACCCATTTATATTAATTATTATAATTCAAGGAGTTATAATTTTGACTTGTTGTAAAATCAAATTGAACTAATAAAAAAAATCCATAGTGGATTATTCTGTGTTATGATTTAATCGCTAAAGAAAATAGAACACGAGGATAATCACTATGGACTATCAAAATAATAACACAGAATCACGTAAAAATAAACATTTGAATTTTAAAGAACGTGTGCTTATTGAGCTTCATCTAAAAGATGGTTTTTCAGCTTATAAGATAGCAAAAAAGCTAGAACGCCCAATCAACACTATTTTAAATGAAATTCGTCGTGGAACTACCACTCAAATTAAGCAAGGAAAATGTCTTAAAGTATACCTTGCCGATACTGGCGAAGCTGTATATAAAAAGAATCGCATAAACTGCTGTAGTACTTTTAAGCGATTAGAATGCTCCGATTTTATCAACTATACTGTGGATAAAATAAAAAATCATTCATGGTCACCAGATGCTTGTGTTGGCGAAGCTATCGCTAACGGTAGATTTGTGCGATCTCAAATGGTCTGCACAAAAACATTGTATAACTATATAGATCTTGGTTTATTAGAAGTAAAGAACGCTGATTTACCAATGAAGCTACGTAGAAATACAAAGTCTACTAGAGTTAAAGAACACAAGAAGAAACTTGGTTCTAGCATATCAGATCGCCCAGTAGAGATAAACGCTCGTAATGAGTTTGGGCACTGGGAGATAGACACTGTTATTGGTGAAAAATCCAATAATGATAACGTACTTCTTACTATTGTTGAGCGTAAAACTAGATATGCTATGGTTGTAGATATTGCATCTAAAACCGCTGAAGATGTTACTGATGCTCTTAATAGAGTACGCAGCTTGTTTGGCGACCAGTTTAGCCAAGTTTTTAAAACTATAACTGGAGATAATGGTTCAGAGTTTGCTAACTTATCCACACTTGAAAATGAAACTGATACAAAGGTGTACTTTACTCACCCATACTCATCTTTTGAAAAGGGGACTAATGAGCGTCATAATGGTCTGATACGTCGTTTTATCCCGAAGGGTAACCGTATTTCAAACTATACTTCTGATGACATTGCTTTCATAGAAGAATGGATGAATACTCTTCCTAGGAGAATTCTTAACTACAAAACTCCTGAAGAACTGTTTGAAGCACACCTAGATCAAATCTATGGACTCTAAGTAAATACAAGCATTTAGATCATAAATAGAAATTAGTTCAATTTGTTATTGCAATTTATCGAGTTATAATTTTCAACTACATGTATAGTTACTTATTTTTCTTAAATTTAGAATATAAAATTGTAATTAAATTTGATTTAAATCACAGTAATTAATAAACTTCAGTAGTAAAATTAGCACATAAACTAATTGAACAACGAAAATAACTAGGAGGAATAAATATGTTTATTGCTAATCAAGATAGAATAAAAAAACTTACAGAAGTTTTAAAAAGGCTTAATACCGAAGGTGTAAATGATGAAACTAGAAGAGAGGCTTTAAATATAGTTGCTAATATAGATCCTATTGAATTATCCATTGCAGAGCAAAGCCTTATTGAACAAGGGATGGATCCACAAGAACTCAGAAATCTATGCGAGATTCATATGGAAGTTTTAAGCGATGAGTTAGTTAAACTTAGAAAAAAGATTGAGCCTGGTCATATGTTAGATACTCTTATAATCGAGCATGATAAAATAAAAGATTTTCTTACTGAATTAGAAGAATTGAATCTTAAAATTCAAAAGTTAAATAGCTACACTGAAAATTCTGAGCTATTTGTAATATTAGAAACATTGGCTCAAAATATTTTAGATGCTGAGAACCACCACAAAAGAGAAGAAGATGTTCTATTTCCTGAATTAGAAAAAAGAAATATCACTGGGCCAACAAGAATTATGAGAATGGAACATGAAGATTTAAGGATGAAAAAGAGACTACTAAAAGAAGCAGCTCAAAATGCTTGTACTGTAGATTTTGCTCAGTGCAAAAATCAAATAGATGAATTGTCTAAGTATCTTGTCTTTAATCTTAGAGATCATATTTATAAAGAAAACTATATATTATATCCTACTGCTATAGATGCAATTAAAGATACTGACTTGTGGAAAGATATGAAAGATAAGAGTGATGAAATAGGATATTGTCCTTTCACACCAGAAAAATAAACTTATTATTAATTGCGTAATAGACAGGCTCTTTTGTGTTTTGATTACTTTAAATAAAAACTTATTAATTCTTATGAGCCTTTAATTTAAATATTGTATTGAAGTAGTCCATATTAAGATGTATAACTTTAATTCAAAATATATTTTCCCCTCCTATTTGGAATATAAATTTTATTGAAAAGTTCTACGTCTTTATTTAATATACGAAGTCACTGAAGATTCCTTCAGTGACTTTTCTTAAATTATCACTTCTTTACAACATCTATAGGTATCCAACTTCAACTATTAATTTATAAACGCCACAAACTTCCCAAAAGATAGGATTTTATAACAAGTATAAATTAAGTTTTCATAAATGTTCACTATATATACTAACACCAATACACTACTTTAATATTGCAAATAATATAATCTTTAACTTATATTATTTTTCAAGCCTGTTACTGTGACTTATCTATAGATTCAATTGAATTATGATTCTCTAAAGAATAAAAAAATAGTCAATAGCCTCATTCATGTTAGAACTAAAATGCTATTGCCCGATTTTAATATCTTTTACCCCAATGATAAGTTGCAATTGGCCTTTATCTACTTTTAGGGTAATCTTACTGCATTTCAGAATTTTTAACTCTTCTCTCTAAAGAATCATAAACTACCTTCAAATCATGACAATACAGTGTTCCTTTGAACCAATAATCATTTATATCATCAATTGGTGATACATCAATATTCTTTCCACCAACTCGTGAAACTATATACTCCTCCCCCTTATAGTTATCAAGCTGCCAACTTCCGCCTAGATTATTAATAATTAACTCGCCATAATAAGTTGCTATATCAATTATATAATTACTGTTAGGCTCAGAAGACTTAACTTTTTCAGCTTCTATTATCTTAACAAGTTTATCTAATTGTTCCTTAGGATTTTCAAAAACTAAATCATATCTTTTTGCAAAGCTTTCTGATTTAGCTTTTGTTTCTACTGATAAAGCATCAAACAACGATTTATCAGGCTTTAAATATTCCTTTGATAAAATCTCTAAGGTTTCTAAGCCATATTTTTTTATGTGCTGGCAAAACTCTTTAAGAATATCTTGAAGTTCACTTTCACTATTATAGTGCCAGAAAAATTTATCTTTAAATTTCTTATCTATAAGGTAAAGCTGATAGTCTCTCATTGGAGCCATTAAAGATGTTCTAAAAAGAAGCCTTATTGTATTTCCTAACCTTACCTTATCTACAATTATATATTTAGTCACACCATCTTCTTCTTTTTCATATTGATATACGCCTACGCTTTGCAAATTGCTAGGCTTATAGTAGTACCCATACGGTTTTAAAAATGGAGATATTATCTTCTTAATATTTTTTAATAACATATCAAGCTTACCTCATTACCTTTTCACTTAATATTACCATTGAAAAGCTTTTGCCATCAAGGGTCATCTAAAGCAAAATGAAAATCCATAATCTGCTCCACCAGCTGAAATATTTGCTTCTAAAGATTTAATCTTAGACCTCTTAAGAAGATTATGTCATAATAATAAAGTCATTATTACTTTTTATGTACTGTCTTAATAGTGTCAATAATCAATAAACTGCTAAAATAAATAATACATATAAGCCCTATTATTGAAAGCATCCTAAATATAACATCTATAACGTAGCCATTCATGCTTCCAAAAGCCATTTGTAATTGAAATAGTCCATTTATTTGTGTAAGAAAAAAACCTCCGATTATCCCAAATAAGAGGCTAAATCTTCTCTCCAATCGAATCCCCCCAATACAGAATTAGTTACAATTAATTATATATCATATAATTGCATAATTACAAACTTTTTACATCAACTAACCAATGATACTCCTAAAGGACGGCTATTATGTAAATCATATGAGTGTTACAAGACTTTTGAAATTGAATGTATTGGATATGACAATAATAGAGTTTGTGAGATTGGAAAAGAATTTCAACCTTTAGTTGAAAAGCCTGAAGATTGGTCAAGCGAAAAAGGATTTGTTATTATTAGATTTACAATGGGTACATACCATCTGTTTTACTACCTATATAATTTTTAAGGCTATATTTTAACATTATATTAAAACATAGCCAAATATAAAAACAAAAAAAGACTTCACAAAATGTGAAGTCTTTTTTTATACCATCAAGGTATTTTATTCACCTAGCGACCACTTACTCTCCCACACAGTCGCCCATGCAGTACCATCAGCCGTTCATGTCTTAACCTTCGTGTTCGGTATGGGTACGGGTGTAACCCATGAACGCATCATCACTAGATATTGAAAGATTATTCTTTCAAAATTGCACTTAAGTTTACTTTGTAATATTTATTTTGGTTAAGCCCTCGATCTATTAGTATCGGTCAGCTGAACATGTTACCATGCTTACACCTCCGACCTATCAACCTCGTGTTCTTCGAGGGATCTTACTAGCTTACGCTATGGGAAATCTAATCTTGAGGTGGGCTTCACGCTTAGATGCCTTCAGCGTTTATCCCTTCCCGACGTAGCTACCCAGCTATGCTCCTGGCGGAACAACTGGTGCACCAGAGGTCAGTCCATCCCGGTCCTCTCGTACTAAGGACAGCTCCTCTCAAATTTCCTACGCCCGCGACGGATAGGGACCGAACTGTCTCACGACGTTCTGAACCCAGCTCGCGTGCCGCTTTAATGGGCGAACAGCCCAACCCTTGGGACCTACTTCAGCCCCAGGATGCGACGAGCCGACATCGAGGTGCCAAACCTCCCCGTCGATGTGGACTCTTGGGGAGATCAGCCTGTTATCCCCGAGGTAGCTTTTATCCGTTGAGCGATGGCCCTCCCACGAGGTACCACCGGATCACTAAGCCCGACTTTCGTCCCTGCTCCACTTGTAAGTGTCGCAGTCAGGCTCCCTTCTGCCTTTGCACTCTACGAACGATTTCCGACCGTTCTGAGGGGAACCTTTGGGCGCCTCCGTTACTTTTTTGGAGGCGACCGCCCCAGTCAAACTGCCCACCTAACAATGTCCCGTCACCAGCTTCATGGTGCCCGGTTAGAATCCCAGTACTGTCAGGGTGGTATCCCAAGGTCGACTCCACATCCCCTAACGAGGATGTTTCCCAGTCTCCCACCTATCCTGTACAGACAATACCGAAACTCAATGCTAAGCTACAGTAAAGCTCTACGGGGTCTTTCCGTCCAATCGCGGGTAGCAAGCATCTTCACTTGCACTACAACTTCGCCGGATTTACAGTTGAGACAGTGCCCAAGTCATTACGCCATTCGTGCGGGTCAGAACTTACCTGACAAGGAATTTCGCTACCTTAGGACCGTTATAGTTACGGCCGCCGTTTACTGGGGCTTAAGTTCACCGCTTCGCGTTACCGCTAACGATTCCCCTTAACCTTCCAGCACCGGGCAGGCGTCAGCCCCTATACATCAGCTTTCGCTTTAGCAGAGACCTGTGTTTTTGCTAAACAGTTGCTTGGGCCTATTCTCTGCGACCTACTCTCGTAGGCACCCCTTCTCCCGAAGTTACGGGGTCAATTTGCCGAGTTCCTTAACTGTAATTCTTCCGCCGGCCTTAGGATTCTCTCCTCACCTACCTGTGTCGGTTTGCGGTACGGGCACTACATTTCTCCCTAGAAGCTTTTCTTGGCAGCGTAGAATCAAGTACTTCAGCCACAAGAGCCTTCCCCATCACACCTCAGCTAATACAGCCGGATTTGCCTAACTGTATACCTAAGTGCTTAGACTAGCATCCAATAGCTAGCACACTCTATCTTCCTGCGTCACTCCATCGGTAATAACGATTTGCAGTGGTATCGGAATATCAACCGATTGTCCATCACCTACGCCTTTCGGCCTCGGCTTAGGTCCCGACTAACCCTCAGCGGACGAGCCTTCCTGAGGAAACCTTAGGTTTTCGGCCACTAGGATTCTCACCTAGTTCTCGCTACTAATGCCAACATACTCACTCGTAATCAGTCCACCGCTCCTTACGGTGACTTCAGCCCGATTACGACGCTCCCCCTACCCCAGTAGAATAATCTACTAGCCGTAGCTTCGGTGATAAGTTTGAGCCCCGAACATCTTCGGCGCAGGATCTCTCGACTAGTGAGCTATTACGCACTCTTTTAATGAGTGGCTGCTTCTAAGCCAACATCCTAGTTGTCTTAGAAATCCCACATCCTTTCCACTTAACTTATACTTTGGGACCTTAGCTGACGATCTGGGCTGTTTCCCTTTTGACTACGGATCTTATCATTCGCAGTCTGACTGCCGGACTAATACTATATGGCATTCGGAGTTTGATAAGGTTCAGTAAGCGATATGCCCCCTAGCCCATTCAGTGCTCTACCTCCATTAGTCATATCCGACGCTAGCCCTAAAGCTATTTCGGGGAGAACCAGCTATCTCCGAGTTCGATTGGAATTTCTCCGCTATCCACAGCTCATCCCATGGTTTTCAACACCAACGTGGTTCGGTCCTCCACGAAGTTTTACCTTCGCTTCAACCTGGCCATGGATAGGTCACCCGGTTTCGGGTCTACGGCATGCAACTATTCGCCCTATTCAGACTCGGTTTCCCTTCGGCTCCGTACCTTAAGTACTTAACCTCGCTACATACCGTAACTCGTTGGCTCGTTCTACAAAAGCACATCATCACACACATATGGTGCTCTGATCGGTTGTAGGCACACGGTTTCAGGTTCTATTTCACTCCCCTCCCGGGGTTCTTTTCACCTTTCCCTCACGGTACTTCTTCACTATCGGTCATCAAGTAGTATTTAGCCTTGGGAGGTGGTCCTCCCTGCTTCCCACAAGGTTTCACGTGTCTCGTGGTACTCTGGAGCAGAACTAGTTTATTATTATTTTCACTTACAGGACTATTACCTTCTACGGTATATCTTTCCAGATATCTTCAATTAATAATAACTTCACCTTATGTTCTGTCCGCAACCCCAAAGATAAATCTTTGGTTTGGGCTCTTCCGATTTCGCTCGCCGCTACTGACGGAATCGATTTTTCTTTCTCTTCCTCTAGGTACTTAGATGTTTCAGTTCCCTAGGTTTACCCTCCTATAGCTATGTATTCACTATAAGATACGTAGGGTTACCTACGTGAGTTTCCTCATTCGGAGATCTTTGGATCACAGGCTATTTGCGCCTACCCAAAGCTTATCGCAGCTTGTCACGTCCTTCTTCGGCTCTTGATGCCAAGGCATTCACCATGCGCCCTTTCTAACTTAACCTATGTCGTGTCATTATAACCGGCGCATTACTTCGTCACCTTCCTCACTACGCTGCTCACTTACCTGAAGTAAGCTCCGCGGCTCGTTCGTCGGTTCCTCGTACTGCTTGGTTCTAATGCCACTCCAATTTGCTTCGCAAATTTTGCGTCTGACTTATATATGTACTGTTCGCACTTGTGCGTTTGTACTATATAGATTAACCGCATATTTTGCATTTGAACAAACCGGATACTGACTTCAATACTAGCGTGCATTGTTTGTCAGTAGTTATATTACAAAGAATTAGTAAATATCTTTACTTTAACTTATGTGCAATTTTCAAAGAACAATCTGAGATACTTGGTATCTCAAAATTAAACAGAGTAAATAACAACCAGAATTCGTGTATATTAAGTCTGAAATGCATCAGTGCTTAATAATTTCTCCATAGAAAGGAGGTGATCCAGCCGCAGGTTCTCCTACGGCTACCTTGTTACGACTTCACCCCAATCGCTGACCCTACCTTCGGCTGCTGCCTCCCTTACGGGTTAGCTCACAGACTTCGGGTATTGCCAACTCTCATGGTGTGACGGGCGGTGTGTACAAGGCCCGGGAACGTATTCACCGCGACATGCTGATTCGCGATTACTAGCAACTCCGGCTTCATGTAGGCGAGTTTCAGCCTACAATCCGAATTGGGACAAGTTTTTGAGATTTGCTCCACCTCACGGTCTTGCGTCTCTTTGTACTTGCCATTGTAGCACGTGTGTAGCCCCTAGACATAAGGGGGCATGATGATTTGACGTCATCCCCACCTTCCTCCCGGTTAACCCGGGCAGTCTCGCTAGAGTGCTCAACTAAATGGTAGCAACTAACAATAAGGGTTGCGCTCGTTGCGGGACTTAACCCAACATCTCACGACACGAGCTGACGACAACCATGCACCACCTGTCTTCCTGTCGATACCAAAGGTACCGACTTCCCCGATTAAGGGTAATTCAGGAGATGTCAAGTCTAGGTAAGGTTCTTCGCGTTGCTTCGAATTAAACCACATGCTCCGCTGCTTGTGCGGGCCCCCGTCAATTCCTTTGAGTTTTAATCTTGCGACCGTACTCCCCAGGCGGGATACTTATTGTGTTAACGGCGGCACGGAGGTATCGAAACCCCCACACCTAGTATCCATCGTTTACGGCGTGGACTACCAGGGTATCTAATCCTGTTTGCTCCCCACGCTTTCGAGCCTCAGTGTCAGTTACAGTCCAGAAAGTCGCCTTCGCCACTGGTGTTCTTCCTAATCTCTACGCATTTCACCGCTACACTAGGAATTCCACTTTCCTCTCCTGCACTCTAGATATCCAGTTTGGAATGCAGCACCCAAGTTAAGCCCAGGTATTTCACATCCCACTTAAACATCCACCTACGCTCCCTTTACGCCCAGTAAATCCGGACAACGCTTGCCACCTACGTATTACCGCGGCTGCTGGCACGTAGTTAGCCGTGGCTTCCTCCTTGGGTACCGTCATTATCGTCCCCAAAGACAGAGCTTTACAACCCGAAGGCCTTCATCACTCACGCGGCGTTGCCGCATCAGGGTTTCCCCATTGTGCAATATTCCCCACTGCTGCCTCCCGTAGGAGTCTGGACCGTATCTCAGTTCCAATGTGGCCGATCACCCTCTCAGGTCGGCTACGCATCGTCGCCTTGGTGAGCCATTACCTCACCAACTAGCTAATGCGCCGCGGGTCCATCTTATAGCGGATTGCTCCTTTGATTTTCATTTCATGCGAAACGAAAATATTATGCGGTATTAATCTTCCTTTCGGAAGGCTATCCCCCTCTATAAGGCAGGTTACCCACGTGTTACTCACCCGTCCGCCGCTAAGAAAGTTCCGAAGAACTTTCTCCGCTCGACTTGCATGTGTTAGGCACGCCGCCAGCGTTCGTCCTGAGCCAGGATCAAACTCTCAATTTAAAGTTCAATCATAGCTTACTTACTTAGTAAGTCTTTTTTCAAAAGAATTGCTGGTTTAAGTCTAGTTTTAGACTTTGTTTATTTTACTCTGTTTAATTTTCAAAGACCAAGTTGTTTTGCTGCATTTCTGACAGCTCATTTATCTTACCACCGTAAGATTTCTTTGTCAACATACTTTTTAAATTTATTTTTAAATCTTAATTTAAAACTTAAATTTAAATTTCTGTGCTTTGTCGCTTTCTGTTCCAGCGACATGACTAATAATATCATATATCTATTCTTCAATATAAATCTAATGTATTGTAAGAGGTAAATACTTGTCCATTAGTTACTTTTCCTCTGAATTTCGAGATTTTACGCTAATTGATACACTTGGTTATGTTATCATATAATAATTGACTAGTCATATTTTTCTGCAAATTTCATGCTACTCTTTATAAATTTTTCAGAGACTTTTTGATAATATAAATTTCAA
This sequence comes from Clostridium manihotivorum, assembly GCF_004015185.1. Taxonomy (GTDB): domain Bacteria; phylum Bacillota; class Clostridia; order Clostridiales; family Clostridiaceae; genus Clostridium_AR; species Clostridium_AR manihotivorum. The sequence goes on from NZ_CP025746.1 coordinate 4,415,699, forward strand.
TAGGGAGCTAATAGTTTATGTTTAATTGTAGAACTATACTTTTACTAATTATCATCCCTATAACCTAACTTATCTTTATATAATAAATAGACTTAGATCTAAAGCTAACTATTTAAAGACCTACTTATCTAAACCAAAGCATCATAAACATCATACATCATTTATACATATATAGCCCATATTATAGACAAACTAAGAAAGTATCTAGAAATTATGGAGGTAAGAAACTATGCAAAAAAGTCATGTTGATATGGAGAAATTAAATGGAATACATGAAGGAGAACATTTTGAGTTTAGAGATGTAGTATCAGCTACATTACCTAATAGCGACCATGCAAAGGATGGTGCTATATTTAATAAAGAAGTTGAAGAAGGATTATATACTAATATAGTGGTCGTTAACGAAGATGCTGATCATGTAAGATATAAAAAGATTTAATTGCCCCAATACTAATTATCTATTTTAGAGCTTTTTGATTAGCTGCGTTTTTAAGTGTTTAATTATACATATATAATTTAAATTGCTTGCAGTCTCTTATTTAATATAATGTCTATGATTAAGGATATTGTTGAAATTAAGTGGTTATGAAGGAGCTGCACTATGAGCAAGCTATTAGAATCAAATGATTTTTCAGATGGAATGGCTTTAAAAATTACTAATACGTTCTTCATTAGTAATTTTTTGCTCATCTGCCTTTTCTGAAGGTAAGTGAAGAAATTCTGATAGGCATCGTATTCTCTATATTTACTCTTTATTGGAATACCCTTTTCTATTTTTCTAGAATTGAAACATATAGGATTCATAAAACACATATGTATAATAAAGATCAAAACTGTACCGTTATAGCCTAATTAGTTTACATTCTTAGCCATGGCATAAGAAAGATATCATCTTAATTTTTTACTTAAGCTTGAGCATAAACTGATTAAACACTTAATTCTAATACTATATTTTAACCTGCGGTTCATTAAGAATAAAAGACGTTAACGATATTTTCATTAGCGTTTTTTATTCTAAATTCACCTAATAATATGTAATATGTATTTTCATATATTAGTTTAGTACTTAATATCTTGTCATCAGTAATATTATTACAATATGTTATTTTGCGTTTACGTATTCTCTATCTTTCTCCATTATATGTTCTTTTATCCACATAACTATGAAGTCTAATAAGTCTTGTACATATTTGTCTTGATTTGAGTCAACATCGTTTAAGTTAACGTTACTTACCTTTTGTATAAAAGAATCATGCTCAATCTTATGGCTAAATAATTTCTTATAGCCTATGCTTGCAAGATACTCTTCTTCAGCAGTGAAATGAAACTGTGCATAGTCCTTAAGCTCAATTATTATGTCCATTATTCTATCGTACTTGTCTACATAGAAGTCGTTCACTAAAAGCTCATAACCTTTGTTGGCTATATCAAAAAGCTTTCTATGCTCAGCATCTATTTTTTCCATTCCAAGTTCATACTCTGATTTCCATTCAAACATTTTACCTACTCCTCTTATTATTAAAATGACAATTTTATGTATTATTTTTCGACAATACTACTTTAACATATTATATGCTCATATTTAAATAGATAAAATTTATTTTACTATAAATTTAACAATGTACACTTTTTAAAGTTGTCCCCATTAAATATAAAAGCTATTTTCAACAATCCTATGATTTCAAAAGTAGCTCTTTTAACCTTATTAGTAATACACCTTCTACTAACTACTCTAAGTCTCTTATCTTACTAAAATCAATAATATATCCAGTTTTTATGTTTTCTTCTATAATTCTTTTGTTCAAATTAATCCAGCTGCTGCACTTATCAAGGATTATTGCATCTGTGGTAATAACATAATCTAATTTTTCTAGGGTTGAATCTACATTATTTATATTTTCAACCACTACTTCAAAACTATACTTGTCTAATAACTCTAATATTTTCAATTTTAGCTTGCCTGAATTTGAAACCTGACTATCTAGATAAAAGCTTACTTTTGCTATACCTAAATTTTCAAGTGCTTCTCCTATTAGATCAATTGCAAGCTCTGTTTTATCAATTAATCTATAGGTTCCTCTTAGACCAGCCAAATCTCTAAAGGTTCCATCCATGCATTTGATTATAGTGGAATCTGATAAAGCCACCTCTAGTGTTATTATTGTATTGAAACCATCAGCATTAACCGAAGCTCCTTTTAAATTAGTTAAAACTTCCTTGTCTTTTCTAATATTTATACTTTCTTTAGGGGAAATAGCCCTAGCTAATGCCATCCTTTGTCTCTCTGAAAACAAATAATGGTTTCCCACAAATACTGATGCTGATTTTGTATTATACCCCTGGTTAATAAGGTAATACAGATCTCTAGCTCCTTTATTTAACTTTTCTATAGCTTCTATACTAAATTCTTTTTCATCACTAGGAACATAACCTCTTTTTACAACTTTACTCACATCTACCACTTCCTATTAAAATATCATTACTTTATCAGTTAAATATTCTTTCCTCTACATATGTATCTAAGCCATCCAAGCATCTTTATATCCAACTTTATATAAAGTATAAGTTTCTAATGAATAAAAACAAGTCTATTACCTTTAAGAATAGGACTAATCAGTTTCTGCTCTGATAGATATTCAATATAAGACTTTGTTAATCTTTCAATCAAAGCGTACTTATACCTGTTGTTTATAGTAATATTAAATTCTCTTATTACAGCTTCTAAAATATCTTCTTGTGACATGTTATCTTCTATAATTTCATAGATCTTATTTGCTTTACTTTTATAAAAATCTATATTAGCTTCTATTAGTTCAGAAATATCCTCATAAGTTCCTTTATGTGCTATGATATAAATGCTACTTTTTAAAGAATACAGTTTTTCTTTACTCTTCAAATCTTCACTTAATATATACGCGTATGGTAGCTTTGAAGCTCTCATAAGTTCATAGCTTATAAGACAATCTCCAAGATAAGCTACGTCATCAGGGGTAATAATACATACATGTTCAGCGCTATGGCCTGGAGTATGATATATATTAAATCTAATTCCACAGATTTCAACCTCTGAATCTTCTTCTGAAATAAGTATATCTGTATGGCAAATCATATTGGAATAACTTTCCTTAGTCTCTTCAAAAGTCAAATTGCTGTAGTAACTCTTTAAATTTATCAAAGAACTACATATAAGTGCTTCATAAGAAGGCATTGCGATGATACTATTGTATTTTCTTTTAAAATAATCATTGTTTCCAACATGATCAGAATGAGCATGCGTACATATGATACCCACAACCTTAAAATGACTTTCTTCTAGAATCTTATCTATATTCCTTCCTTCTCTATTTGCTAGACCTGAATCCATCAAAATGACTTCATTTTCATTTACCTTATAAAAAGGTATATAAGTTCTTCCTGTATCGATATAGTATGTATTTCCTCTTATATTATTTATCTTCATATCTCTATATTGTGAAAAAGTAACCTGCAAATATGCATATGATACTCCTATCTATTACATATATGCCACTATTCACTGCCTTTCTTTTTAGCTTATTCTAGAAATTATAATATTAAATTTATCCATTCTCAAGTTATTAGCTTTATTTTTCATAACTAAACATACCTTTAAATTATGCTATTAACGTAGAATATTATTAAGAATCTATACATATGCACCACTTAACGCTAAAACTTACATTTTCAAATACTCCTCCCCCCCACACAGATGAGTATTCAAAATAGATTTCATACTAAACTGGTATAACTTCAAAGAATACCTAAATCAAATATATATTATTGTTTTCGGAAAAATTAAAAATGCATCCTTTTGTAAAGAATGCATTTTTACACATTTATATTTTAAACTTCCCAACCATATCACTTAAGTTTTCTGCCATTTTCACTTGTTTAGTAGAGGTTTCCGCAACTATATCCGTAGAAGCAGATATTTCGTTCATAACTTTTAGTATGTCTTGTGAACTTTCAGCACTTTGCTGTGAAGACGCGGCTACTGCTTGTATAGTATTTGATGTCTGCTGTACCGCCTCTACAATCTGTTTAATACTAGTTGATAAGTAATCATATAGGTTAAAGATCTGTTCTGCATCCTCTTCATATTGATTCCCTACGTTAACTAACATTTCGTAATCAGGAGTAATCTTATCATTTATAAATTTTAATATATCCTCAGTATTTAACGATAAATTATCAAAGGCTTCTCTAACATCTGTAATGGTCTTATGTATCGTAGATACACTTTCTGAAGACTGCTCAGCAAGTTTTCTTACTTCATCTGCTACCACAGCAAACCCCCTACCAGCTTCTCCTGCTCTCGCTGCTTCGATAGCTGCATTTAGTGCCAAAAGATTAGTCTGACTAGCTATAGAAGATATGGTGTCAGCCATTAGTACTATTTCCTCTAGTACCTTAACATTTTCCATGGCCTTCACTATCTGATTACTCTTTTCCTTATACAATACTTCAAGTTCTTTTTTAGATTCAGTTGCAAGCGACTTTACCTTTAATGCTCTTTCTCTTATTTCTGTTGCAGATTCGCTTCCACTCTTAACCTTTTCATATATTTCATAGGAAGTTGATTCCACCTCCTCAGTATAACTATTTGCCTCTTCTGTTGCTGCACTGTTTTCTTCAATCACCTCAGATATCTGCTTAACAGAACTGTTTATTACCTTTAAATCCTCAGCAACTTTTCCCACAGAATAAGCAAGTTCCGAGCTACCACTATTTAATTCAGAAGAATTGCTTATGATTTCTTCTACCAAAACTCTTGTATTATTCGCTGAATTTTTTAAGGAATTAGATAAATCTCCAATTTCGTCTTTTCTATTTACTTCTCTTCCAAAAGAAACATCTAAATTGCCTCTGCCAATTTCGTCTGACAATGAAACTAGTTTTTTAAGTGGTTTAGATATAAACTTTCTAGTGACAATTGAAATAACTATGTATCCAAAAAGATTAAAGCCAATGCCAATAAGTACAAGATTCAAAAGCATTGAATGAATATTTTCAAGTTCATCATCCAATGAAAATTGAATTCCCGCAACGTATTTAACTTTTCCATCTATATGTACTGGTGTAGTAACATCAATCACTCCATCTTCTACTATTGTTACAGTCCTATCCTCTTTTGCGGCTTTTATATCTTCTGGATCTGCCTTTTTTCCTATCTTTCCTTTATCAATTGCGGCCACGTCAGTAGAATCTCCATCTATGTCATAAATATCAAAGTCCTTTATGTCATTGTCTGATTTTTTTATATTATCCAATGTTCTTTGAATATTTTCTGTAGGCTCATCTTTATATAACGAGGCCTCTATAGCCTGTATTACAGCCAAACTCTTACTCTCTTCTTGCTTAATCATCGTAGTTTTGTTTGTAATGTAAACAAAACTTAAACAAGAAAATAAGATTACTATCAGCAAGCTGTTAAAAATTAAAGAAATTTTCTTTGGTAAACTCATTAATATCTCCCCTTTGTTATAAAAATATCATTATAAAGTCGTTTACTATAAAAAATAAAATTTGGTATAATAAATACAATGTCTATAATTATACAATACTGATTATGATTAACAATGAACACTTACCTAACTTTTGTTAATCTTTAATATAATTTGTTGAATTTTAGTATAAATTTTATCATTAAGACTACAATTCGTTTTAAAGAGATGTTTTACTTACATTTAACTTCAAAATTTTATCTCCAGGAATAAGTTATATTAATAAAAAATCGTTATACTTTTAACATAATTACATATTTTGATCAAATATTTATTATTAACTAATGAGGTAATTGACTATGAGTAGAATCACTATTGAAGAAAGCAATACTACTAAAAGAAAAATAAGACAAGCATTTATTGAAATTTATAAAACAAAACCACTTGATTTAATAAGTGTAAAAGAAATAACTTCCTCGGCAAACTTAAACAGAGGAACCTTTTATATTTATTATGAGAATATTTACTCAATGCTTGATGAAATTGAATATGAGATAATTTCCCACTTAACTGGAATGACAAATAAATTACCAGAACAAACTTTAACTATAACTCCTGAAGAACTATCAATCCTAATCCGACCTATTTTTGAGTACATTGAAAATAATTATACCTATTTCCTTGCTTTACTTGGAGAATTTAGTCGTCCAACTTTTAAAGACGAGCTTAGCAACCTTATGAAAGCTAACCTTACCAGAAGATTTATACTGAAAAATAATAACTTAGGAGAGTTGCAACAGTACGTTATAGAATATTTTATTTCTGGACAGATTGGCATAATTCAATATTGGATAAAGTCTGGTATAAAAATTTCTTCAGAACAACTTATAAAACTTATCACAAAAATAATATGTTTTGGAATAGTAGATTTATAATTATAATCAAACCTTAACTTTTATTATAATTGGTCACCTGATTTCAAAAGGAGCTTTAACAAGGCTAATTCTCATAATCTAGTTTAAAGAAAAAATAACCAATTACATTACCTCTTCAATAATGTAATCGGTTATAATTTTCAACTATAGAATAATGCAGATAAGACCGCCATTTCCTTCATTTATTATCTTCTGAAGGGTCTTTTGAATCTTAACCTGAACATCTTCTGGCATCTTGTAAAGCTTGTTCTGTAGACCTTCTTTCACAAGAACTTCAAGAGACTTACCAAACATGTTACTCTGCCATAGCTTTGTTGGATCACTTTCAAACTGTTCCAGTAGAGACTTGAACAACTCTTCTGTTTCTTTTTCTGTTCCCATTATAGGAGAAATCTCTGTTTCAATATCTGCTTTTATAAAGTGAAGGCTTGGAGCACTAGCCTTAAGCTTAACAACGTACTTACCACCTTGCTTTACAAACTCTGGATCTTCAAACTTCATCTCTGATAATTGAGGAGCAACAAGTCCATAACCAGTTTCTTTTACTTCTTTCAAAGCATCTGAAACTTTATCATATTCTACCTTAGCTTCATTAAGGTCTTTCATTAAAGTCATAAGTTCACTTTCTGATGCTATATCATGTCCGCATAGTTCACTAAGTATCTTATAGAAAATACCATGCTTTGGATTAAGCTTTATCCTTGCTGTTCCATCGCCTAGGTTCATTTCGTCAATATCAGTTACTCCCATGAAATCCTCGTCCCTATATCCATCCAAGCAAGTCTTTATGTCTCTAACTTTAAATATGTTTTTACACATATCCTTAACTATGTTTAAGAAATTCTCTTTCAACCAGTGAGCTGGATCTAACTTTTCTATCCATTCTGGCATATCTATGTTTATTTCTTTCACTGGGAATTCCTTAAGTACTTTTTTGAATAAATTGGTTATGTCCTCTTCCTTCATGGATAATACATCCATAATCTGAACTGGTACACTATACTTTGCTTCAAGTTGAAGCTTAAGCTCCTTAGTCTCTGGGGCATTTACCTTAGTTGTATTAAGTACAATTATAAAAGGCTTATCTATTGTTTTTAATTCTTGAATTACTCTTTCCTCAGCTTCAACATAGTCATCCCTAGGTATTCCTGTTATACTTCCATCAGTAGTTATAACAAGCCCTATTGTGGAATGATCTGTTATTACCTTCCTTGTTCCTATCTCTGCCGCATCTTCGAAAGGAATCTCGTAATCAAACCATGGAGTAGTAACCATCTTAGGTTGCTCACCTTCCATGTAGCCCAAAGCTCCCTTTACGATGTATCCTACGCAATCAACCATTCTTACCTTAAACTTTAAGCCTTCATCCAATGATATTTCTATAGCTTCATTTGGTATGAATTTAGGTTCAGTGGTATGAATACTCTTTCCAGAACCTGACTGTGGCAGTTCATCCTTTGCCCTTTCTTTTTTATATGAATTTTCTATCTTTGGTATTACCATAAGATCCATGAATCTTTTAATGAAAGTAGACTTACCAGTTCTTACAGGCCCAACAACACCAACGTAAATGTCTCCTTGGGTTCTTTCAGCTATATCCTTATATATATTAAAGCTGTCCAAGATATACCCTCCTATATATATTATTAACACTACATATATATTGAAAAAATACTTAAAATATACATGGTTTCTTTGTAGTTCATAATATTTATCTTCTTACTTTCATTATGAAGTTAATATAAAGCCATCTATCTTAAATAAATTCTAGTGTCTTATTAATATTAATATGTGACTTCAATAAATATGCCTATAAATCTACTTTAATTATTTTTTCTTTGATAACTTTCTAGGTATATTTTCAAACCTCCATTCACGCCCACTCCTCGCCGGATAACTTTATAAATATTTAGAAGTAAAATCCAATTATTTGTGGACAAAATAATAATTTGTCCATAAAATAATATATGTGATTGTGTTTTTATAAAAACATATTGTTATTGCAGATATTCCAGTTCTATAATCTAAAAATATCAGAAATCATTTTAACTATTAATACTATCTTTCCTGATCTTTGGATTGGCATATATAGGTTTCCATTACGAAAACTTAATTTATGCATGTTCGGTAATCTCGGCTTCTGGGGATTATCAGGCATGTATAAATTAATAGTTGAGGTTGGTTCCTTATACCTATATAACTATCAATTAAATTAACTTATTAACAATATTAAGGAGCAGTATTTATGATTAAAAATTATTTAGAACTTAGCGAACGAGAGATAAAAAGAGTTTATGAATATCAAAACAAGGATAAGATTAAATATTCAACTATAGAAGAAATGGATAAAGCCTTCAAATCTGACCTTTTCAACTTTGGAGAAGGGATACTTTTTAACTTTAAAAACAATGATATTTGTAGTAGCTTAAATGTATTATTAAAGGAATGTCCTATAAAATTTATAGCTTACGGCTTTGAATTATCAGTTTCCAATCATATTGAAGATAAAACCTCAGCAATCAAGGAAATTGTGGAAGCAGCAAAAACTTTAGCAAAGCTTCACAAGGCTAAAGAATTCTACCTAGGTATAGCAGACTCTGAAATAGTAAATCTACTAAATTCACTAAATTATTTTGAAGATTATTATGCAATAAAAATGGTTTTAGAAGACATATCAATTCTTTATCCAACACTAAATTTAATCCCTCTCTGTGAAGAAAATAAAGAAGTATTTTTAGATATTGATAATGAGGCCTTCAGTGAGGCGCCTAATGGGAAAACCACATATATCGAAGAAGTTGATGAATATATAAGAAATGCTGACGATAATAATTGTTACTTCATAGCCGAAGTAGACGGACAAGCTGCTGGATTCCTTTTGTTTGAAGTCAAAGATGGGAAGGCACTCTTTGACCTAGGATTAAAAAAAAGCTACCGAGGAAAGGGCTATGGAAAAATGCTTTTAGAAACTGCTATAGATTTTTTAAACAAGAAAAATGCAGATGAAATAGGATTAATAGTTATTACTAAAAATACCTTGGCCTACAACATGTACATTAAAAGAGGGTTTAAAGAACAGAAGTCTTTGAGCAGTTGGTTTCCTATATTTTAAAGTAGTATAGTGAGAATTTTGCACTTTATATTAAAATCATACAAATTGCATTAGTATATTGAGATAATTGTTAGCCATCTCATACTTTAGTGTACCTAAACAAAGAATTAATATGTCATCTACTGCATAAAACTTAACTTCATCAGTATTCTTAAACATATTGTAAAATTAAAAGGCAACCCAACATAGGTTGCCTTTATTACATCATATAGTATTCTTTATGCCACTCATTGTATTCTTTCTATGTATGTCATTACACCACACTTTGAAAAAACATACGCCATTTTTTCCATTTCTGCATGTGTCCCATTTAACTTGAGGTTATCAAAATTTTGTAGAATGTTCTTTATTTTATCCATCCCTAGATTTAACTCAGCTTTTAATGTTCTTATAATTAAAACTCTATTTTTATCTTGATTTCTTATTTCTAGCGACCAAACTCCATCTTGAGCCAATATAGCTCTCTTTATTTTTTGTTCAGGTTCATCATTCATCCAATCAATTTCAGTTAAATTTCCACATTTACCACAAAAGTAGCTTGCATGTGTATCAACTCTCCCTTTCCAAAAAGTTTGAGCAACACTCATATTTACTTGATTTCCACAACTTGAACAAGTTTCTATAATATATGCCAAAAAAACCACCTTCTACTATTATTAAACGGAAAGTTTTATGTCCATTATTGAGTTTATTTCACTATGAAAAAAGTCTATTAAAACTATCTCACATCAAAACCTAAATAAAAGATCAGTCCTATCCCCTACTTTTGTAAAACCTATTCTTAAGTACATTTCTTTAGGAGTATCTTCCTCATCTGCAACTAAATATATTGTGTGACACTGTGCCTCTATTGCTACATTAATCAGATATTTAAGTATAGTTGTACCATACCCTTTACGCTGATATATCGGTATAACAGCAAAGTCTTCTATCTTTGCTACTCCATCATGAATAAACATATCACACTTTCCTACTATAGTACCATCATGATAACAGTTATATGAATTAACCCCTTCCGCTGAAACATATATCTTACCTCTTCTGTAATCTCTTCTTTCGCAGAAATCTCTTCCTAGTGCCTCCTCATCATGCTGTAAATCACAGAACAAATTATCTTCAACCAATGGTTGATTTATCACCTTTTTTATAATACAGTCCTTTCGATCTTTCAACGCTTCAAAAGAAGCTACGTCAAAAAGGTAATATCCATTTCTTGATATTGAAGGCTTAATTTCTAATAGATTTTCCATAGAACTATCAATTGTTAAATCCATTATAAAGTTGCAATAGTTACATCTTTCTTCTTTTCTAAACAAAATCTCTTCATCTATAATCGGCTTGAGTTCGTAAGGAGTAATATCATTATTTAGGTAGGTGTAATTATGATAATACATGTCCTTTAAGTAATCATCTCTAAATCTAATTACGTTTTTCTTTTCATACATGGTACAAAAAACTTTTGTATACTCTAATTCACATTTTTTTATTTTATCATCCAATAACATAATCTATCCTCATCTCTTAAACTGAATATTTATAACTAAAATAAGTAAAAACTCTTCTTATATATCAACAAAAGAATATTGATTCTTTTGCCATCTTATAAACTTTTCAAAGTCATCATAAGAAAGCTCTAAGGTTACATTGTTTACATTAGGATGAAAATTCACTATCTCTGCGCTAGCTATGTCTCTATCCATCAAAACAATAACTTCTTTTTCTTTATCATTTATCAAACCAAAAGGACTTACAGAGCCTGGTGCTAACCCTAAATACCTAAATAACCTATACTCTGAAGCAAAAGATAAACTTGAACTACCAATTTGCTTTGCTAGCTCTTTCAAATCAAGCCTTTTGTTCTCATCTAATATTATAAGATAATGAATGTCGCCTTTTCTATTTCTAAGGAATAAGTTCTTACACAGCATTCCTTTTAAGTCAATCTCCAATTTATCAGCATCTTCAATGGTATATACAGGAATATGTTCATGCTTATAATATTTAATTTCTAATAAATCCAGTGTTTCATACACTCTCTTCTCAGTATCCATATTCAATCCTCCAATAAGTACATTATAGTAAACTTTCACAAATTTGTATATTAATAAACTTTTAGTAATTATACAACATCTTCTTACTAGTAGCATTGTTATATACTTGTGTATAATTTCTCCATGTACATGTTAATTTATCCCATAAAAGTGATATAATTATTAAATACACTAAGACTCCAATATCCTAATAGATTTTCAGTATCATAGTTTCTTATTTAATTATAAATATGTGCAGCTTCTATCCAAAGTCTACTTTTAGATCTTCTCACTCTCTGAGAGAATAACCTAAAAATGTAAGTTATGTTTAAGAATATTATTAAAATTAAGTGGTTATTAAAGCAACGGATGAATGGCCTCTTAATTTCAATACATCACTTTAACAAAGATAAAATATAAATTTAAAAATAAAATGGAGGAGTAATATGAAAGATAATTTAGAACGAATAGCCATAGAAAATGGAGACAGCTTAAAAATCATTCCATCAATTCACCTAGAAGATTTAGAGAACATCTTCAATGATTTTAAAGCTAATGAGGATCTCAATGATTTTCAGAAGTGGATAGTAAATGAATTATATCAACTAGACATACCAAAACAACCTTTTCAGGTTAATTCTATAATTCTTGTTGCCATACAGCATCCTTTCTATGCAAAGGTTAAATTCACTAAAGAAGGAGTGGAGAAAACTTTTTTAAGTTTAGTAGTCTCTGATTTTAATACAACAGAAGCTTACATTAAGAGATATACTGAAGAAAATAACTGTTCTATAGTTGAGGCAAAAAATCTCCCTCTTAAAAGATTAGCTGTTCACAGCGGTCTAGCCTGTTATGGCAGAAACAATATAACCTATATAAATGGTTTAGGCAGCAATTTTTCATATAAGGCATATTTCACAGATCTACTATGTGAAGAAGATACTTGGGGAGAGCTGCAAAACGCCAAAGCCTGCACCAATTGTTCTTTATGCATTAATAACTGTCCTACTGGCGCTATAAGGAAAGATAGATTTTTAATAGACAATACAAAATGCTTATCCTTCATAAATGAAGTCCCTGGTGAATTCCCAGCTTGGATACCAGTACAATCCCACCACACTCTATACGACTGTCTAAAATGTCAGATCATATGTCCTATGAATCACACTCAAAAAGACAATATAATTGAAAATATATCTTTTACAGAAGAAGAAACTAACCTTTTATTAGAGGGACATCCTTTAAATAATTTATCATCAGAATTAAAACACAAAGTAAACCTACTTGGAATAAACCAATGGTACTCAGCTATTCCAAGAAATTTAAAGACCTTGCTTGAGTTATGATCTTCTGCAATATGCTCACTAATAAATCACCTATTCATTCTACAAAAATCTAAACTCTTTCTATACCTATATTGAAACTAGTCTATATAACTCTATTCACATATGGGATTTTCCTTATGAGATAACTTAGTAAGAAGGTAGCTATTATAGAGATTATGCTCACTGTAAAAAACTTTCCTACAGCCCCATATATATTAACTTTATCCAAACTAAATTGCACTGCAAGGACTATTGGAAAATGAAAGATATAAGCAGCGAAGCTAGTCTCTGCAATTTTACTAACAAACTTTGAAGTATGATTAAGAAATTGTCTAAAAAAGAATATTAAGCCCCAGCATATAAATACAGCCATGAAAGATTCATATATGGCCCATTTGTCAAATATGAAGTTAATAATAACTGACGGAATAAGGAAATGTAAGTGAACTATCATAGCCATTATGACAGCAATTACGATACAAAAATATCCGGTTTTATTGCCAAGTTTTAAAAACAAGTTCTTTCTATAAGAGATTATTCCTACTACAAACAAAATTACGTATTGAGGTAGATGAGCAACTTCAGATTGAATTATGAAAAATACTCCAATCCATTTATCTATGGGATACCATATACGCACTACTAGAGATATAAGCGCTATGCTTAGTCCTGTAATAAATATAAAAGATAGTATATTTATATTATTATCGCTTTTAATTCTAAACTTAGGTATTATAACTCTAAAGAGTACGTACACCAACGTAAAAAACAGAAGGTTTTCAGCAAACCATAAGTGTCCAAAACTCATATCTTTGCCAAAACCTAGGTATCTAGTGAAGTAATAACTAAAGAATCCCGATGGCTTGTTTGCAACATAATTAACGTTATAGAAGTACATCTCAGCAGGCTGAATAGTAAAAAATACAAATAAGGCCGGTATGCCAAGTCTTATTAATCTATCTTTTACAAACCAACTTCTTCCCTTTTTATCATAAGAACCTGGCACAAAATATCCTGAAATCATAAAAAATAGTCCCATGAAAAAGCCTGCATTTACAGCAAAAAAGTAACCTAAAGCATTTATATTTTCATGTAAACTGCTCTTATACTCCCAGAAGCCACCTGTATGTCCATAAGCTTGACCAACATGATGAACTATAACAAGTATAGTAAGAAATATCTTAAGGTTGTCCAAGAAGAATAGTCTTTTCTTTTTCGTATAAACTTCATTAGAAATTACATTTTGCATATTCCACCTTCTTACAGATTTATTAATGTAAATTTATCAATTTTTTGCCCTAGTAACAAAATTAACTATATTACCGTCCAGATCTCTAAACCACATGGATCTAGCTCCCCATGGATGAGTTGTTGGTAATTTAATAAATTCAATATCTGTCTTTCTTAGCTTTTCATATTCCTCATCCACATTTTTCACCTCAAAGTTTATTACAGTATTTCCACTACCATAATCAAACATAGAACCTGGAGATAATTGCTCCATACTCTGCTCAGAAAATATGGATAAACTTACTCTTTCACCACTACTCTCCATATGAGTAGAATTTCCTTCAAACCTAACACCAAGAACTTCAGAATAAAAATCTGTCAAAGCAAGGACATCTTTTGTAATTAAGCTTATACCTATTAAATTCACTCTTATATCCTCCAAATTATGCTAAAACTATCATTACAATGATCTAACAATCATTTTCACTATCCATAATATCTTAATTAATTTATAGATTTCATTAGAAACTCATATAAAACTAAGTTTATTATATATGAAAAGCTAATATTTGTATATATTTTACATACCATACTATAAGAGCAAGTCATACATGAAAAAGTACTGGCAAGTGACCAATGTCATTAAGTTAATGTTTTGCCACAGCAAAATTAAAGTCAATTGAAAGTGTATATGCTTTCAATTGGCTTTTCTCTTTTATATTGTATATTTTTTTGCATGCAAATAAGACAGAGTTAAATCTCTGCAAAAAAAAATTTATATTAGCATAAATTTATGCTACTCTATATATGAAGCTAACTGCCGATTTGGTTTTGACTTTGCGAGGGTCTTTTCTGCCATTTCGAACAGGTAATATATTTCTTTTAATTAGTGCTTCAACATTAGGCGGTGAAGCTACATTGATACATCTGAAATATTGCATACAAACTGCTATGGCCATAGTGAAATTAACCTGATAGCTGTATTTTCTGTTTTTCTGTTGTACAACTACCTGTGTTGTTATTATTTCGCAAAAGTTATACATGGTAAGTCTTGCAAATATCTCTTGTATGATGTAGTCCGCCTTTTTAGAATGAAAACTTGTTAACCCAATGGCATACTTCAATTCTCTAAATGATGTCTCAATGCCCCAACGCATGTGGTATATTTCTTTAAGCTTCTCTATTGAAAACTCTTCTTTGCTAAGATTAGTAATAATAACTTCGTAAGTGTTGTCTGATATTGGAAATCGAACAACTCTAAAGTTTACTGGATAGGTTCCTTTATCTTTAACCGGAAGATAATCAAACCTTTGATTAGCAGGCATAAACTTATATTTTTCAGGATGTGCCTTTATATCCTTAGTTTGACGTCTAGTCAGCAAAATACTATGCTCTATATCAAATGTTTCATCATTAGGTATAGATATACCTGATACTATTCCATTACTATGTATATCTTTAACTCTTATAACATAATTCCAATTTTTCTTTATGATATGTTCAAAGACATTATAACTTTCGTATCCACGGTCGGCTATTATTATAGTTTTATCATTAATATTAGAGCGATCTACCATGTCAATTAATGCCTGAAATTCATTTTCTTCTCTACCTGATTGAATAACTGCATCCATATATGTTCTACTACATAAATCATACATAGCATTTAAGTGAAGAAGGTTATATCCTTTTGAATTTTCAGTAGCTTGAAAATGATTTTTTTCATCTTTAGGATTATGTGCAATACATAAATCTGAACCATCAACTGCCAATAATCGATAGCCATCATAATATTTAGGGCTTACTGCTAATGATGTAAACTTACTAAAAAGATAGTTAAGTGCTTCAGGGAGAATCTTTTGCGGCCGCTGAACGAACGCGGAGCAAGTGGCTGATTCAGTATCATACGAAAAGTATTTTAGAAGCTCAAGATTTAAGCTACTGCCTCCAATAGAAAGTAAAATATTTAGCATCTCTTTGAAATTCAATTTTCGATTTCTAGTGAAATCCTTATCGGGGTCGTTGACAAATAACCATGAGTATTCATGCATTTCCTTTAATACCGTATCTAATTTATTCTTTATAAAATCTGCATATTCGTTCATGAGCGAACCTCCTAAAAAACATTATATTTAAGGGGCTTCGCCACATTTTTCTAACTATTTGTCAAGCTTTTTCTAATGTTTTGATAAAAATTATTATACGTAAATTGTTATAATCGAGTAGGAGCTGAATAATTATTTTATTCAGCGTCCTCTCACACCACCGTGCGTACCGGTCTGGTACACGGCGGTTCCTTAAGTTGATTGAATTTTAATATATTGACGCACTAGGCTTTTCAATCCTATGTCCGAGAAGAATTGATTTGTAAGAGTTGTGTTTAAAATCGCACTATTTGCTACTCGCCAGTATCCTTTACGGGTATTGGCAAACTTTATAGCTTGATAGTGTTCAAGTCCCAGCTTCTTAAGGTTTTTATATCTAGTTCTAACTTTCTTCCACTGTTTCCATATACACATTCTTAATCTTTGCCTTATCCAAATATCTATGTGTTCTACTATTCCTTTGCATTTGGCTATTCCATAATAGTTAATCCACCCAACATTAATTAAGTTAAGCTTCTCTATTCTTTGTTCCAAAGTCATCGGTTTTGACCTAGATAGTATCTCTTTGATTTTATCTTTATGTCGACTCAGTGATTGCTTTGATATAGATGCATATGCTTTTCCATACATTAGGTTTAATGTAAATCCTAGAAATTTTCTTCTCCAAGGTCTATCTACTGCACTCTTCTGTCTATTTACTTTAAGTTTGAGCTTGCCTTCAATAAAAGCAGTTATGTTCTCCATGACTCTTTTACCTGCTCTCTCACTTTTAACATAGATATTACAGTCGTCCGCGTAGCGACAGAATTTATGACCTCTCATTTCTAACTCTTTATCTAGTTCATCTAGCATTATGTTAGATAACAATGGACTCAACGGTCCTCCTTGTGGAGTTCCTTCTTCATTTCTTACCACTACACCATTTATCATTATTCCTGACTGAAGGTATTTCCTTATTAGGGATAATACTCTCTTATCCTTAATGCTTCTTGATAATTTATACATTAAGATATCATGGTTAACCTTATCAAAGAATTTCTCTAAGTCCATATCAACAACCCACCTATAGCCATCATTGATATATTGCTCTGCTTTCTTAATTGCGTCTTTAGCACCTCTTTGAGGGCGGAAACCAAAGCTACTTTCAGAAAATCTTCTATCATAGATACTATTTAATTCTTGAGCAATAGCTTGTTGGATAAGTCTATCCAAAACTGTAGGTATACCTAAGAGTCTAGTACCACCATTAGGTTTTGGTATTTCTACTCTTCTAACTGGCATTGGTCTATACTCACCATTAAGAATACTCTCTAATAGATACCCAGTTTGTTTTCAGAAATTGTTTAAGTTCATAAACTGTCATTCCGTCCACGCCATGGCTACCTTTATTAGATATTACTCTTTTAAGAGCCAAGTTCATATTATCCTTGGATAATATCCTTTCTAGTGAGCCATATTCAAATCCACTGATTTTCTCCTTTGGAGTTGCCGAGAATTCTCTATGCACTCTTTGCTTATCTTCGAGTTCCACTCTATCTTGGGCACTAGAGCCTAAATATTTAGTTTTCTGCAATCTTTGAGTACTCTGCGAAACTTTCAAACTTGAAAACCTCCTTAAAGTTCAGTCCTTCATCCGCTATCGCGATTAGCGGAGTTACTATGACTTCTGCTGACTTCTGATAGTTCAATTACATATCACTATGTAGGTTATCGCTTTAGAAATTCATCTTATCAGCAATGTATCTATCAGACCTCCCCAGGTAAGAACAACAACCTTCATCTCATATATCTGCTACATTTACTCCTAGAAATTTGGGATAGTGTAGGACTTTGTTTTGTTTTGCAAACTCGTCCGTCCCTAGTAAGCCTTATATGTAGTTCGTATCCCTCAGACCGAGATTTTGCCTTAGGCTTCCTTCAGATTCCACCTCACGATGGACACCCTTGCCCTTAGCTAGTGGTTCCCACTACCAAGCCCACAGCGGACTTTCACCGCCAAGTTGTTGCCCATGCTGGGCACACAAAAAAGAACAGGTATGTATTTGTAAACATACTCTGTTCCATAACTATAATATTTATTTCTTAACTTAATGACATTGGGCAAGTGACATGTTTTTTTACTGTTTACCCCAATATCTATCCTAAATACTTGATGCTGCTAGGTTTAGATAGCGATGAGTTTCATGCTTTCCTTAACAGTAAAAAAGTGAAGCATCCTAATTATAGACGCTCCACTTTTCATAATTTTCATTAACAATATCATTAAAACCTTCATAACTTCATTAATTCTCATATAGATCACATCATAACGCAATATAAAATATACTGTATGGTTATAGTCAATAGTAAAAAACAAAAAACACCAAACAATATAAATAGTTTAGTGTTTTTTTATATATTATATTAATATTTTGCATAAGCTCATTCAAATATCTGAAGATTGCACACTTAATTTCAATAACCCTTTAATATACGGTTATTATAGATTAATAACTCTCAGCCTTTTTGTTTCTTTCCATAAGTCCGCTAACTGCTTCTTGTGGGTTTAGTCCATCAAAAAGAATTCTATGTAGAATATCTGTTATAGGCATTTCAACCTTTAGCTTTTCTTTTAGTTCGTAGAAGGCTCTGCAAGCTTTCACACCTTCAACTACCATTCCCACTTCTTTCTCTGCTTCTGCTAGACTTTTTCCTTGACCTATAAGTATGCCGGCTCTCCTGTTTCTTGAGTGCATGCTAGTGCAAGTTACGATAAGATCTCCCATTCCTGTAAGTCCGAAGAAGGTCTCCATCTTTCCTCCAAGCTCTAAGCCCACTCTACTGATTTCCTTCATACCTCTAGTCATCAGTGCTGCTTTAGCATTGTCTCCATAGCCTATTCCATCACAAACTCCTGCTGCTAAGGCTATGATGTTCTTTACTGCTCCACCTATTTCTACTCCTACTAGATCATCATTTGTATAGATTCTTAGGTGGGGAGCCATAAATAAGTCCTGTACTTTTTCAGCACAAGCCATATTTCTAGAGCTTGCTACTAAAGTAGTTGGGTACTCTAAGGCAACTTCTTCTGCATGAGAAGGTCCAGATAAAACTACTATTGGATTATTAAGCTCCTGCTCTATTACTTCTGATAACCTTAAATCAGTACCTTCCTCAATTCCTTTTGCTATACTTACAACAATTATATCTTCAGGAAGTTTTCCTTTTAATGATTTGCAAGCATTTCTTATAACATGTGATGGAACTGCAAGTACTAAACATTCAGTACCTTTTAAAGCATCATCTAAATCGTAATAAGCAGTGACATTTTCAGGAATGTGTAAATCCTTGATGTATCTATCATTTTTTCTTTCGTTGTTAATCTCGTCAACAACCTCTTTATCTCTGTCCCAGATAGATACTGTTACACCCTTTTTAGCTAGTAGGATAGACAAAGCTGTACCAAAGCTTCCTCCTCCTAAAAAAGTCACCTTATTCATACTTATTCCTTCCTTTCTCTATACTCTATTTCTATTCCTGTTCCCTTGAAATCAAAACTCTCTCTAAGCTGATTTTCTAGGTATCTTCCGTAAGAAAAATGCAGTGCATTACTGTCATTTACAAAGAATATAAATTTAGGTGGTTTGTTAGCAACCTGAGTAGCATAGTAGATCTTAAGTCTCTTAAGACCAACTACTGGAGGTTCCTTCATAAGTACTGCTTTATTTATAACATCATTTAATATACCTGTTGATATTCTCTTTGAGTAGTTATCATAGCAGCCCTTAGCGATTTCTAGTACCTTGTGTACTCTTTGACCTGTAAGTGCTGATATAAATAAGTATGGAGCATATGATAAGAAGTTAAGATTTGCTTGAATATCCTTTTGATATTTAATCATTGTCTTATCATCTTTTTCTACAAGATCCCACTTATTAACTATAACCATTATAGCCTTGTTCATTTCGTGAGCAAAACCTATGATTTTTTCATCTTGATCTGTAACTCCCTCTTGAGCATCTAGCATAAGTATAACAACATCGGCTCTTTCAATTGCAGCATAAGTTCTTATTACGCTGTATCTTTCAATCTCCTCTTTAACTTTGCTCTTTCTTCTAAGACCAGCTGTATCCACTAATATAAACTTACCTTCCTTAGTTTCAACATAGCTATCTATAGAGTCTCTAGTAGTTCCTGGAACGTCACTAACTATTACTCTTTCTTCACCTAATAATTTGTTTATAAGAGATGATTTACCTACGTTTGGCTTACCAACCATAGCTATTCTTACATATTCATCTTCTTCATCTTCAGTTCCAAGTTCTTTAAAGTGCTCTACCACTCTATCAAGCATATCTCCAAGAGCAAGACCTTGTGTAGCTGATATTGTTATAGGTTCACCTATACCAAGATTATAGAACTCAAAAGCATTTGGTTCATCTTTTAAGGAATCTATCTTATTTACTACAAGAACAACTGGCTTTTTGCTCTTTCTAAGCATTTGAGCAACTTCTCCATCTGCTGCTGTAAGTCCTTCTTTACCATCAACGATAAATACTATAACATCAGCAGTTTCTATGGCCATCTGCGCCTGTCTTCTCATTTGCTTTACTATAACATCTTCGCTTTCAGGCTCAATACCACCTGTATCTATCATAGTAAATTTGTAGCTTAGCCACTCTGCTTCTGCATAAACTCTATCTCTAGTAACTCCTGGTGTATCTTGTACTATAGATATTCTTCTTCCTGCTAGCTTATTAAACAATGTAGACTTTCCTACATTAGGACGTCCAACTATAGCAACTATTGGCTTTCCCATGTTTATTCCTCCTCACAATATGCGTTTATAATTTCTATCAAGTCTTCTCCAGTGTAATCACATACAATGACTTTCACATCTAACTGCTCTTCAACATCTTTTATCCTTAGATCATCAAGCATTATCTTATCTTCTACGCTTCCCAACTCATAACCTTTTCTGAACATATTGTCAGCCATTAGGAGATATGGGGCCTTAAGATCATCTTTTAGCTGATTTATAATATCTTTACCAGTTAAAAGTCCATTTACTGTAATAGTTTCTCCAAAGAAATGATTTATAACTTTATAAACATCAATTTTTATATTTTTATTTTTATTCATAATGCTATCTGCTACTTTTTTTACTTCCTCATAGGCAGAAACGCCTGTAGCAATAGCGAAATGGCCTGTTATATTGCTCTTTAGCTCTGTAATATCTCTAGAAATTGTATTTCTAAGCATTCTTATTACACCCACACCATCTTCTATTTGATGATATCCATCATAAAAGTCCTCATGTGGTATCTCGTAATCACTTAAAACATAAAACTCATCAGAAAGTCTCACAAAAGGTGTTCCAATCTCTTTTACAAATCTATCTTGGAGTTCCTCTACCATTTCTATTTCTTTTCTTGCGCTGTCTCCATCAAAAATATCAAGCTTTGCAAGGCCTTCTCTGTGCTTAGTTATTCCAATAGGAACCGCAGCCACATTCTGAATAGATGGATATAAGGCATAAAGATCTAATATGGTCTTCTTTAGCTCCTCACCATTATTAACCCCTGGCACAACAACTATTTGAGCATTCATCTCTATACCTGCCTCAGCAAGTCTCTTGAGCCTATCATAGATATTACCTGCAAATCTATTGTTAAGCATCTTTACTCTCAGCTCAGGATTAGTTGTATGCACAGATACATTTATAGGACTAATTCTATACCTTATTATTCTATCAATATCACAATCTTTCATATTTGTTAAGGTTACAAAGTTACCTTGAAGAAATGAAAGTCTTGAGTCATCATCCTTAAAATATAAAGTATCTCTCATGCCATTAGGTAATTGATCTATAAAACAGAATATGCATTTGTTAGAACAGCTTTTAGCTTTATCCATTATAGATGCCTCAAACTCTACCCCTAAATCCTCATCATATTCTTTTTCTATCTCATAAACCCAAACTTCACCGTCTGGTTTTTCTACTTCTACATCTAAATACTCTTCTGCCATTAAGAACTTGTAGTCTATAACATCATTAACTTCTGTTTCATTTATTGAAATAAGATAATCTCCAACTTCAATTCCTAATTCTTCTGCAATTCCACCAGGAAGAATCTTTACAATTTTGTTTTTCATTTTATTCACTCCTGAAAAATACTTCAATATGTAATATACCCTATTCGACTTTAGTAGTCAACAATTAACGGTGGCACCTTACCTTTATATAGTTAAATATCAATATTAAATAAAAATTTCACAATTTTGCACATCTGCCTTTTATGAACGTATGTTAAGAAATTTTGACAAGTTACATACTTTTTTACTGTTTACCATAAATAGCTGTCATAAGCACTAAAAATTTAGTAGGTTTAGCTAGAAAGAAGCTTTATACTTTCCTTAACAGTAAAAAATAGCCTGAATCCTTAATGATTTCAAGCTATTTTTATATCTAATATTATTAACATATTAAATAAAATCTCATTCACTCTCTAGTTGATTGCATTTACCTTATTATAATACCCTATTTATTCATTTAAGTCTACAAAGTTTCCAGTAACAAGATAGATAGTCCATTCGCAGATATTAGTAACGTGGTCAGCTATTCTTTCTAAGTACTTACATACAAATAATAATTGACTTGCTTGAGCTACTGTCTCGTGATGATCGTCCATATAAGCTAATAATTCTGTAAATATTTTTTTATAAATAGCGTCTACTTCATCATCCATCTTACATATTTCGTATGCTCTATCTGAATCACCTTCTATATATGCGTCAATAGATAGTTTAATCATTTCTTGTACAACTGTTGCTATCTTAGGTATGTCTATTAGTTTTTTAATATACTTCTCGTCTTTAAGTCTTCTTGTTATCTTAGCTATATCAACCGCATGGTCAGCCATTCTCTCAAGATCTGTTACTATCTTAGTAGTAGTAAATATATTCCTCAAATCCTTAGCTAAAGGCTGCTCTCTACCAATAAGCTTTATACATTTGTCTTCAATCTCTCTTTGAAGATCATCTACTAGATCATCACCTTTTATTATCTTCTCCGCTAGTTCTACATCTTGGTTTACCAAAGACTCAACTGAACCGTGTATTTGTTTTTCTACTATACTACCCATTTTTACTAAATCATCGTGCAATAGTTGTAAACCATAATCGAAAGATGTTCTTGTCATTTATATCACCTCATAAAGTTTTTTAACCGAATCTACCTGTTATATAATCTTCTGTTCTCTTGTCCCTTGGTTTGTAGAATATATCATCTGTCTTTCCATACTCTACTACTTCTCCAGTTAAGAAAAATGCTGTGTTGTCAGCTATTCTTCCAGCTTGCTGCATATTATGAGTAACTATTATAACAGTATATGTCTTTTTTAGTGTATCCATTAATTCTTCTATTTTATTCGTTGAGATAGGATCAAGAGCGGAAGTTGGTTCATCCATTAAAAGAACTTCTGGTTCTACTGCTAAGGTTCTAGCTATGCAAAGTCTTTGCTGCTGACCTCCAGATAAGCCTAATGCACTCTTCTTAAGTCTGTCCTTTACCTCATCCCATAGGGCTGCGCCTTTAAGACTCTTCTCTATTATCTCATCAAGCTTAGCCTTATTCTTTATACCATGAATTCTTGGGCCATAGGCTATGTTATCATAAATAGACATAGGAAATGGATTAGGCTTTTGGAACACCATACCTACTCTCTTTCTTAATTCTATTTCATCGTAATCACTATATATATTTTTCCCTTCGAACAGAACCTCTCCCTCAATCTTAACTGAATCTATCAGATCATTCATTCTATTCAAAGTTCTTAAAAATGTTGACTTACCACAACCTGAAGGTCCGATAAGCGCTGTAACTGAATTTTGATCTATATCAAGGCTTATATCCTTAAGCGCATGAGTGCTTCCATAATATAAATTTAATTTATTCGTTGAAATTATTGACATGTTATATCCTCCTACTTACCACTATAAGACTTATAAAGTGCATTTCCCACTATTCTAGAAATTATGTTGAACAATAATACCATTATTATCAATACTGCTGAAGCACCATTGGCTATTGCAGTAGCATCTGGAACTGAGCCCTCTGATTTTAGCTTCCATATATGAACTGCAAGGGTTTCTGCTGGTCTAAATAAATCAAAAGCCGACAATTTATCTGCAGAACTCATGCCGAAAAGAGAAAATCTATTAAATTTAAACAAAGGTGCACTCATACCAGCTGTATATAGGAATGCAGCTGCCTCACCAAATATTCTACCTGCAGCTAATATTATTCCAGTTAGTATTTGAGGCATTGCATATGGAAGTGTAATCTTTCTTATAGTTTGAAACTTTGTAGCTCCAAGTCCAATGCTTGCTTCTTTAACCTTTTTTGAAGCTTCCCTTATGGCATTTTCACTTACTCTAGTCATAGATGGAAGATTCAATATACTAACGGATAAAGCACCAGCTAAAACAGAGTATTTCCATCCTAAAAGAGTAACAAAAACTAAAAGTCCAAAAAGACCAACTACTATTGATGGAAGTGAAGACATAGTTTCAATACATAATCTTAAGAAGTTTACAAATCTTCCTTGTCCTGCGTACTCAGAAAGGTAAATCCCTGCACCAAGTCCTATAGGAACGGTTATAATAAGAGATACGATCAACATGTAAAAGGAGTTAAACAGTTGAGGCCCTATACCTCCTCCAGCTTCTCCGCTCTTTGACTTACCAAATAAGAAGTCAATACTTATCTTTCCAGCACCCTTATATATAATATACAATAAGAAGGCTGCTAGAAGCAAAACAATTGATAAAGAGATTAAATATAATATGGTAGTTGCTATCTTATCTACGGTTTTTGCCTTCATTATGCTTCACCTCTATTTCCGATTTTTCTAACAATAACTATAAATATAAATGATATTATTAACAATATTAAAGCTAATGACCATAGGGCATCATTCCAAGCTGAGCCAAAGGCAGTATTTGCCATATCCATAGTAAGAACACTTGTTAAGGTTGTAGTAGACTTTAATAGGCTGCTTGGTAACTTTAAGGTGTTACCTATAACCATTTGTACTGCTAGTGCTTCTCCAAAGGCTCTTGCAAGCCCAAGAACAATACCTGTAAGTATTCCTCCCTTTGCAGCTGGTACGACAACCTTATAAATTGTCTGCCATCTTGTAGAACCTAGTCCATAAGCTGCTTCAATATAGTCCTGTGGTATAGTTTTTATTGCATCGGAAGCTAAAGATGCTATAGTAGGCAAAACCATAACGCTTAAAACTAAAATACCGGCTAAAAGGCTAGAGCCATCTCCTCCAAAGCTATTTCTTATTATTGGTACAAGAACGCTTAATCCAATCCAACCATAAACTACAGAAGGAATACCAACAAATAATTCTAAAGCTGGTTGAAGTAACTTTTTACCGTATTTAGTTGATATCATATTCATAAAAATTGCAAGTGATATTGCTATAGGAGTACTAACAATTACAGCTCCTATAGAAACTGCTGTCGAACCTAAAATAAGTGTTAAAGCACCAAATCTTGGTACATCCGAATTTGGAGACCAGTCTGTGCTAAATAAAAACTTAAAAACTGAGTATCCATCTTTTGTGAACGTAGAAATTCCCTTTGAAGCTATAAAAAATATAATGGATAGAGTCAAAACCACTATAAATAGTCCACAGCATACAGCAAAGCCTCTGCCTATATATTCAGATTTCATTTTTTGCCAAAAACTTCTTTTCTCCATAACTCTTCCCTCATAATATTTATTTAAATTTGTATATTTTTAAGCCAAAAACTTTTTACAAATAAACCAATTACTACACAAAACTGTAACTTTTCTTTCTAAACAGCTTAAGACTGGCATTAAGCCAGCCTTAAAAGTCATTACCTTGACTATTGAACCTTCATTTCTCCAACTGTTATAAATCCAAGATCACTAGCTGTTTTCTTGTTGTCATCACTCATAACATAATCTATATACGCTTTAGCTAAATCCTTAGCTTCACCCTTTGTATACATATGTTCCCATGACCAGAATATATATTTTCCTGAAGTTATGTTTTCTTTTGTTGGTTCAACACCATCAATTGCTATTGTCTTTAAAGACTTCTTAGCTTCTGCATCTAGCAAGTATGAAAGAGCAACATAGCTGATTGATCCCTTTGTGCTTTCTAGAGCTGTCTTAACTGAACCGTTGGCATCTTGAGTAACACCAATCTTATCATTTTCAAGTTCTTTCTTCTTATCTAAAACTGTCTTTATAAAAGTTGCTCTTGTTCCTGAAGAAGCTGGTCTGTGAACAACAGTTATTGGAAGATCAGTTTTTCCATCTATATCCTTCCAGTTTGTAGTCTTTCCTGAGAATATATCTGCTATTTGAGCCTTAGTTAATGAAGTTACCGGGACATCCTTGCTCACTGTTAAAGCAAAACCTATAGCTGCAACCTTATGATCTACTAATTGGCTAGCTTCTTCTGGTTTTAACTTTTCTTCAGCAGTTACATCTGAGTTTCCTATTTCAACAGCACCTTGTAGCACTTGAGTTAATCCTGTTCCGCTTCCTCCACCTTGTACATTTATTACTGCATCTTTATTCTTAGCTGTGAAGTTTGCTCCTGCTTTATCTGCTAATGGCTGAAGCGCAGTTGATCCAGATAATGTTATTGAACCTGCAACAGTAGTTTCTTGTTTCTTATCATTATTGTTAGTACTTGCCTTATCATCACTCTTTGAAGCACATCCTACAAATGACGCTGTAACCATCGTTAATGCTAAAGCTATTACACCAAATTTTAAACTTCTTTTATTCATATTTGATAACCTCCAAATTTTATTTACTATTTTTTCTTAGTTGTTATTTATTTACCTTACATATCAAATTATAGTTTCCTAAAGTTAAGTAAGTATTAGCTGTTTGTTAAGTAATAATATATAAATGTAAATTTAATTTAACAAACGCATAATTTATATAATTCTAATTAATCAATTTTGAAATTTGATATAGAGCTTTGAAGATTTGATACTGTGTGATTCATGGAGTTTTTTATTTCATCCAACATTGCAGAATCCTCATACTGTTTGTTAACGGAAGCTGATACTTCTTCAATACCTTTGTTAAATTCCTCAAAAGTAGTGTTAACATCTGATAATCTTTTATTCATTTCATTCTTTTCACTATTAATTGTAGTTATATTTGAATTAACTTCCTGAATATAACCTATAATCTTGTCTGTGCTCTTTATTATTGTGTTAAATTTATCTACACTTACATTTAATACATCTACTTGCAAATTAAAGAACTTATTTAATTCATCCATACTTTCAGTTGTCTCATTTATATTATTATTGATAACTTTTATAAGATTATTTATAGATTTCATTTCACTTTCAATAGAGTTAGACAGCTTGCCTATTTCTTCTGCGACAACAGAAAAGCTTTTTCCAAACTCCCCAGCCTTTGCTGCTTCTATAGATGCATTCAATGAAAGAATATTAGTTTGATTTGATATATTAGTTACTCCTTTTGCAATAGTATTTATACTGTTTAAATTTGTTATTAGTTTTTTAATGCTGTCATTTATGGCATTAAAGTTTTTGCCTGCGCTATTTCCTATATCTCTAAGTTCATAAATTGATTCCATTCCCTCACTATTAACAGTTCTTATTGAATTAGCATGCTTAAACATCTTTTCTGACTTAACATTAATGGCATTTAATTTTTCCTCATACCTTTCAAAACCCTCAATACACCATTTAATTGCTTCATCTATGTTTCTGGTTTCATCCACCATCACCTGTGATGACTCTTTTATAAAAGTCATACCTTCATGATTTTCCTGTTGAACCACTGAAAAACATTCATTTATATTTAAAAGATCGTTGGCAGAACCTTTTATTTCATTTATCAATATTTTTATGTTTCCTATCATAAAATCAAAATTTCTTGATAATTCTCCAAGTTCATCCTTGCTATCAACTTTACTTAAAACTGTCAGATCACCTTCCGATATCTGCTTTGTATTGCTTGTGAGTCTCTTAAGTGGTTTTAAAACTGAGTTTATCATTACTAAAATCAAAGGAATTAAAATAGCTTGTTCAACTATTCCAAATATTATTAGTAGTTTACCCATGTAAGTTGAAGCCTCAAGGATTTCACTTTTGTCAGCGGTAAGTACCACCATCATCTTAAGTTCTGGTATAGTAAGCGTCTCAGCTACCATTGACTTTCCATTTTCCTCATAAGCCTTAACATCGCTATTGCTCTTAGTTATGTATTGAGAATCTTTTAACAGATTTGCAATTTCCTTTATCATTATAGGCTTGTTTATTTTATGTAAATCAGGATGATATACTAATTTCTTTGAACTATCTATCATAAATACATAGCCTGTATTTAAAAATTTAAAACTATTAAATCTTTCTGAAAAATAGCTGCTATCCAATACTTTACCTACTGCTCCTACTATTGTGCCATATTGATCTTCTACTGGTACTAGAAAGTAAACAATAAATTTGCCTGTTATTACTGAGCTTTCTACAGATCCTATTCCTTCTTTACCTCCTGTAGTATCTTTAAAATAGCTTTTTGAAGATAGTGATAGACCTGTATATTGATCATTTGAACTTGCTTTTATTACTCCATTCTTGTCTGTAACAAAGATTGCCTCATCATAGTTTGAAGAAACCTTCTTTAACCTATCACTTAGAGTCTTTTGCTTCTCTTCGCTTAAGTTATTGCTGTAGTAGTCAGCAACTACACTCTCCTTACTTACACTTTTTAAATTTTCAATCTGATATGCAATGGAAGACCTAAAGCTATTACCTATCTCACTAGTTATGATTTTCATATTGTCATAATTTGATTTCATTATCTTATTACTTTCTATCCTATAGATGCAGAAATTTGTGACTACGGTGAATAATATAAGGAAAAGACTAATAGCTGTTACGATTTTGATTGATATCTTCCTCTTTTTCATGAAAATACTCTCCTTCAAGTTTTAATTGATTATTCTTTTGTCTTTTAAGCATTGTGAAGATGAACTACTTCGTAATCAAATTTATATTTTCAATTTCTCCTCTCATAAACCAGAGTACTTTTGATAATAGATTCTGTATCGAAGCGGTGCATCTTTAATAGCTTATAGGCTCAATAGTACAATCTACATTTTACATAAACAATATTAAGCTCTGATTAATTTTTATTAAGCTAATATGAAGCTATGTTAAGTATAGGTAAAATCATGTAACTTTGAATTTTAGTATTTAAAGAGGCACCAATACAACTTGTGAAGGTGTAACGAAAAAGCACACAAAAAGCTAACCTGTAAGCTTTTTGTGTGCTCCCTACTCTAATTATTCTCTTATACCTTTTAACTTAATAGTAAACTTAGTTCCTATGCCAAGCTGACTATCTACATCAATGGTTCCGTTGAAGGTTTTTATTATATGCTTTACTATAGCAAGCCCAAGCCCTGTACCGCCTTTAGATCTTGATCTTGCCTTATCTACTCTATAGAATCTTTCAAACAACCTATTAATATCCTTCTTAGGAATTCCTATACCAGTATCTTCTACGGTATAGGTAACAACCTCATCTTTATTTTTCGAAGTTATTAACACCGTATCTCCATCTTCAGAGTACTTTATAGCATTATCTATAAGATTTATCATCATCTGCTTAAATCTATCAGGATCACCTAATAAATCAAGCTTATTTTTCAAATCCACTGTAAGATTTATATTTTTCTTTTCAGCTTCTATCCTCATAAGAGTATAAACATCTTCAATTATCCTGTCACCATTAAACCTCTTCTTAATGCATTCTATATTTTGCTCAATATTGGATAATGTAAGAATATCATTAATGAGTCTTGTTAGTCTTTCAGCCTCTTCGTTTATAATATTTAGGAATTTTTCTCTATTATTCTCATCTTCTACATACTTTAGAGTTTCCGCAAACCCCTTAATCGATGTAAGCGGTGTTTTTAACTCATGAGATACATTAGCAACAAACTGTGATCTCATATTCTCAAGCTTCTTTATATCTGTAATATCCTGAACCACAGCAACGGTTCCTATGTGTTCAGTTCCATTTATGATCTCAGCAGTTCTTATCCTTAGCTCTTTCTCTTCTGGCCATATGATTTTGATTTCCTTATAGGTATCTGCATTCTCAAAAACATTGTCAAACTCAAAATCTCTTATATGGTCCATAAGGGTTTCTCCGATGATATCCTTATCGATACCAAAAATCTTTTTTGCATATGGATTTATCATTATAACCTTATGGAGTCTATCCACGGCTATAACTCCACTATCCATACTCTTAAGAATAGCTTCAAGCCTGTTTTGCTTATCAATTAACTCATCCATTGTAGACTCCAGCTTATCTGCCATCTCATTAAATGTCATACCTAGACTTCCAAGCTCATCTATTGAGCTTACCCTTACCCTACGATCCAGTTCACCTCTTGCTATCCTAGCAGTTATAAACTCTAATTCTTTTACAGGATCAACTATAAACCTTGTAAGCTTTAAAGATAATACTACAGATAAAATCAATACAAATACTAAGGTCACTATATAGTATTTGATATTGGTATCTTGAAATATTTTAACGTTGTCTAGAGGAATAGAAGTTCTTACAATACTTCCATCATCAAGTTTAGTAGCATAATATACCAAGTTCTTATTTAAACTTTTACTATATCTAACACTGGAGCCCTCTCCAGTCTTTATTGCTGCTGCTATCTCAACTCTAGTGAGATGATTGTCAAGATCCTCTAACTTTTTATCCGTATCAAATTCCACTACTCCAGTTTTGCTTATATAGGTAAATCTAATTTCTCTATCTAAGGCTTTTACTTGATTTAACTTGCTTATCTTATCTGAATCATTACTTAATATTAACGTAGCCAGTAAATCATTATAATGCTTCAAGTTTGCTTTTGAATTTTCCAAATACTGATAATTAGATATGGCAATAAATGAAGATGTTACTACAACTAATGAAAATATTATTGTAATAATTACAGAAAACATTATTTTTTTCTTCATATCTTATTCCCCGCTAGAAAATCTATATCCTATTCCTCTTATTGTCTCTATATATCTAGGATTTTTGTCATCATCTTCGATTTTCTTTCTAAGATGTCTTATATGAACGTCAACAGTTCTTGTTTCTCCAATATATTCGTACCCCCAAATCTTATCTAAAAGCATGTCTCTAGTAAGTACCTTACCTCTGTTTTGAACCAAAGTTTCCAAAAGTTCAAATTCTTTTAAGGTTAAGTCAATCTTTTCACCATTTCTTAACACATCATGCTTTAAAAAATCGATAGTTAGATTACCTAGATTAAAGGATTTTTCAAAGGATGGAGTACTCACAGTTCTTCTTAACACAGCTTTTACTCTTGCTACAAGCTCTCTGATGGAAAATGGTTTTGTTATATAATCATCTGCGCCTAATTCTAACCCCAGTATCTTATCTAACTCTTCTCCCTTTGCTGTAGTCATTATTATTGGAATATTAGCAGTTAAAGAGTCTCTTCTTATTTCTTTGCAAACATCAAATCCATCTAATCCAGGAAGCATTAAATCAAGAAGTACTAGACGTGGATGTTCTGACTTTGCCAGCTTTATTGCATCAATACCATTGTATGCAGTTATTATTTTATACCCTGCATTCTCTAAGTTGAATTTTATAAGTTCAACTATATGTTCTTCATCATCCACTATAAGAATTTTTTCATCAGCCATAATGTTCCTCCATTATTTAAAATAAATATAGGTAAACATTCTTCCAGAATGCTCCCCGTCTTTTCTATAAGAATGTAGATTTACTTTTTCCTCGCATAAGGTACATAGATCACTTCTTAATATATTAGCTTTATCAACTCCTATGTTAATTAATTGTGCTTCTATACACTTTTCAAGACTTAAATATCTGCCACTATTTATGTTTTTATCCGAATATAACTTTTCCGCTTTAAATTTATCTATAAGCTCTTCACTAACTTCATAACAGCACTGTTTAATGTGTGGTCCTATGAAGACTTTAATAGAATTAGCTGTGCACTGAAAATCATTTATCATGGTTTCAACGGTCTTCATCACTATAGAATTGTAGGTTCCCTTCCAACCACTATGAACAGCGGCAATAACTTTCATATTAATATCATATATTAATACTGGAACACAATCTGCAGTAAAAACTCCAATTAATGTGTCCCCACAAGAAGTTATCAGTGCATCACCTTCAATCAGACCACTTAATTCGTTACTATTATCAGCAACAATTATCTTGTCACTATGGATCTGCTTAAGATAGGAAATCCTGTTTACTCCTAAGCTTTCTTTAAGAAGTTTTAAGTTACTTTTTCCTTCTTCTGTATCAAACTTAAAATTTGTTTTATTTAAGGCAGTAGTTACTCCCATCTTAATAAATGAATCTTCATGAATCATAACTTCTAGATTATTTAACATTACTCTATTCATAAATCAATTCCTTTGCATTATTATATTAATATGTACAAATATCTTTACATAAGCTAGTCAAAGCATCGCATGTGCAAAACCACAATTTCAACGCCATGCTTTAACAATATAAATTATTTAAATAATATACCTATATTTAAACTTAACATTTATACAATTATAATTTTAACATTAACATTACATAAATCAAACAAAAGCAAAGTTATTTTAACTAACATTTAACAGTTAAATAACAGTACTTTACATATTTAGCTAATAATTTTGTTGCCAATGCGTTCCTTTCTAAACTTATGCCAATGGTTAATCTTGTCTTTAAATATGTAGCACAGATTCTCCAAACTTTTTTTGCGCACCTGCCTTTTCTGAAGGTATATGAAGAATCTCAGACCGTTTTATAAGTTTTCTTTCTACTCTATATGCTAATAAGTTTTCCTATACAGTTAAAAAGAACTACTTTTTATGTAGTTCTTCTGATAATCCCATTAAATTTTTTATTTCTTCCATAAATGTATTTATATCTTTAAACTGTCTATATACTGATGCAAATCTAACATAGGATACTTCATCAATATTCTTCAATCTATCCATTACCATCTCACCTATGTAGTCAGTGCTGACTTCAGTAAGCATCTTATTGCTTATAGTCTTCTCTATATCATCAGCTATGTCCTCTATTTGCCTTCTTGATACTGGCCTTTTTTGACATGCCTTTATTAAGCCATTTATTAACTTTTCCTTGTTAAAGTTTTCTCTGGTAGAATCCTTCTTTATAACCAAAGTTGGAATGTCTTCAACCTTCTCATAAGTAGTATATCTTTTACCACATTTTAAGCATTCCCTTCTACGTCTGATAGCAGTATAGTCTTCAGTTGATCTTGAATCTACAACCTTACTTTCTTCGTATGAGCAGTATGGACATCTCAAATTTTTCACGTCCTTTCCTAAACGCAACTGTCTTAATCTACTTAGTATGATTTCTTAAATTAAATTTTTTCACATATTCATTGATTTATAGAAAAACTTGTAATACTTATAATTATTTATATTATACACATTAATCAGTAATTTTTCTACATATCAGATACTGTTTTTTCTTTACTATCAACCAATATAACATCTACACCTATCTTTACAACGTCTTCCCATGGAATTTCTAGCATGTCCATTTTTCCAAACCAATTATTCTTCTGAACCGGTATAAGTATTGATACTATCCTACTTTCATCACAATCAATTTTTAAATCTCTTATATACCCTAATTTGGCACCAAGATTTACATCAACTACCTCCATTACCCTCAAATTGTTTAACGAATGCATACTTAACTCCATCTTACATCCCTCCATATAAAAATATATGAAATAGTCTTTGATAAAATGATTAGTATCTAAAAAAATGACTACTGAGTAAAAAGTCATACTATATTGGTAATCTACATTATGTAAGAGATTTTTAACAGTAAAAATAGAGCTCAAATGAGCTCTAAACATATTTTCTCATATGCTTCAATGCAGTTTTCTCTAATCTTGATACCTGTGCTTGTGATATTCCTATCTCATCAGCTACTTCCATTTGAGTTCTTCCATTAAAAAATCTAAGTGTAAGTATGAGCTTTTCTCTATCATTTAGTTTTTTCATAGCTTCCTTTATAGATATATTTTCTAACCAATTATCATCTTGATTTTTGCTATCTGAGATTTGATCCATTACGAAAATGGCATCCCCTCCATCATGATAAATTGGTTCAAATAAGGAAACCGGATCTTGTATAGCATCCAAAGCAAATACTACTTCTTCTCTAGGTATTTTTAATTCTTTTGCTATTTGCGATATAGTAGGCTCTTTATTATTATCATTAACTAGTTTATCTCTTACAAGTAATGCTCGATATGCTATATCCCTCAATGATCTACTTACTCTTATAGCATTATTATCTCTCAAATAACGTCTTATCTCACCTATTATCATTGGGACTGCATATGTAGAAAACTTTACGTTTTGAGATAAATCAAAGTTATCTATAGCTTTCATCAATCCAATACATCCTACCTGAAACAAATCATCTACATTTTCGCCTCTATTATTAAATCTTTGAATAACACTTAAAACTAATCTTAGATTTCCATTAATAAATTTCTCTCTAGCTCCCTTTTGGCCTTCCTTCATCTGAATGAGTAATGCCTTCATCTCTTTTTCCCTCAAGACAGGAAGTTTAGAGGTATTGACTCCGCATATTTCGACTTTATTGATTATCATGTGTAATCAACCCCTTATTAGTAATAAAAACTACTGCATTAAAAATTATTTCCTATGGGGGCTTTTTTTATACGATTGTAATAATTTATAATCAAGTCAAAGCAGCTGTCAATTAACCAAGAATTGCTATAATCCTAAGATTGCGGACTTACAAAAATAAAAAATTTTTTTTATTTTTATAGGAGTATAATTTAAGATAACTATTCTATACACTAAGAGAAGATTAACCAAAAACATTATACCATCCTATTAATTTCCTTCTTAAGCCTTTTAATTATCTTCTTTTCAAGCCTAGAAATATAGGACTGTGATATGCCTAACATATCTGCAACTTCTTTTTGAGTTTTTTCTCTTGCACCATAGAGTCCAAATCTTAGCTTTACAATTTCTTTTTCTCTTTCACTTAAGTTTTTCATTGCCATAAAAAGTAGTTGTTTATCAACCTCATCTTCAATAAGATTATATACTATATCATTGTCAGTCCCTAAAATATCAGATAGAAGAAGCTCATTTCCATCCCAATCAATATTTAGAGGTTCATAAAAAGAAATCTCTGCTTTCACTTTACTATTACGCCTTAAATACATAAGTATTTCATTTTCAATACATCTAGATGCATATGTAGCTAGTTTAATCTTCTTTTCAGGATTGAAGGTATTAACAGCCTTTATAAGTCCTATGGTGCCAACTGAGATTAAATCCTCGACCCCAACTCCTGTATTTTCAAATTTTCTTGCTATATACACTACTAACCTAAGATTCCTTTCAATAAGTATACTTCTTATTGAATTGTCTCCAGCAATAAGTTTAAGAACTAGGTTTTCTTCTTCTTCTTTAGTCAATGGTGGTGGAAGCGCATCGTTCCCCCCAACATAATATATATTCTTTACAAACAACTTCATTTTAGTTAAAACTCTGTTAATCAAAACGCTAATATTAATCATGCAAATAACACCCCTCTATAATACTCCTCTAGATAATAGCGCACCATAATCATCATATGGACTAAACTGATCTTTACATAAGCATATAACTGCATCCTTAGTGGAAAGTAGTTTGTTATCCTTATATAATCTTACTTGATTTATTCTAAAGCCTTCTAAACTGCCCTTACCTCCGTTTATAACCTTATATGGTACAACAAAGGAATTCTTACCTTCTTCATTAAAGCCTTCTAAATAATTTTTGTTAATAAGTATTACTGGTAAGGTAGTAGCTGGCTCTGTAAGCTCATTTCCAGAATCTAAAAATGCTTTTATCCTATAGTCGTTACAGTTATCAGAGAATTCAATTTCATAAAAGAAATCAGTTATTATCTTTCTATCCCTAATAAAAATTATGGCTCTGTAAGCAAAAACATAAATAATCATAAAGGCAATCAGCATATACTTTAAATAGATATTATTAAGCTTAAAAGCTGAAGAAAAATCGTATGGATTATTCATAAGTGAAAAGGCAAATATAAAGCCACAAAGTAGAATTGACCAAAGAAGAAAAATCCCCGTACTTTTTATTAAAACTGACAATCTAAATTTCCCTAAAGTTATGTACAACATAATTAAAGGAAATACTACTCTAATAGGCAAAGAAACAGCTAAACTTAGACTCGGAAAGAAATATAGTAATGTATAGAAGGCACCTACAATACTTCCTAATGCTGCTCTAGAAAACGAAAATTTAACTCTTATAGTCTGGAAAGTTACTGTAATGAGAAATAGATTGATTATAAAATTTTCAACTAAGATCACATCTACATATACCTTCATAAACTCACTCCTCAAAAACATTATAAAACTAAGTTTTCTAAAATTTTGTCATAATGTAATGACTAGTAATTTTTTTTATATGGTTATATTTTACAATTTATTCCATATATTTTGTTATTTTTCTTTTTCAAGTGATTCACAGTATCATTCATATACATAAATACCCCTATAAATCAAATTTATCTAGTGATTTTCCTTAGAAATCTGCACTCTTTCAAACCTGTTAAGAACTCCCACCGTAAGTCATTTTTTCTATAAATATCGCATTATATGTTTTTTAGTCATATGAGTTATATCATAATGAGTATATTGATCATAATTTTTTCATTTTCTCTTCTATAATACTTTCAAGTAGTCCACTGATAATTATCCGCAACTTTATCTAAAATATAATTTTCTACGAAAATACAAGCTTTTTTATTAAACCTTCTAGAGGCTTAGCTTTCATATGGATTTATAAAAAAAGACATGCTAGTTAATATTCTTTTGCAAGATTTTAGATTTAACTTATGAAAACTAAAAAAAATAAGACATGCCAAAGCATGTCTTATTTAAGTATTTCTTTATTATGTATCTAAATTATCTAAGTTCTATAAATAGACCACTAAAAGAAACTCTCAAAACTAATTATATATACTATCTTTTTGTTCTTCTTAAAAATGCTGGTATGTCTAGCTCATCACCAAAACTTTGAGTGTTAGTAACAGTTGCTGCTGCTTCTTCCTTTGAAGGATTTGCTTCAGCTACAGTGGCATTATCCTCTTTTGGAGGTTCAACATCTCTAGAAATCTTTTCGAAACCTGTAGCAATAACAGTAATTCTTATTTCATCCTTAAGATTTTCATCTATTACAGCACCAAATATGATATTTGCATCTGGATCTGCAGCTTCTTGAACAATTTCAGCAGCTTCATTAATTTCTAACAAACCTAAATCTGCGCCACCAGTAACATTTAATAATACTCCTGTAGCACCTACTATAGAAGTTTCAAGAAGAGGTGATGATATAGCTTGTTTTGCAGCCTCTTGAGCTCTATTATCGCCACTACCATGTCCTACGCCCATGTGAGCTAATCCCTTATCTACCATTACAGCTCTGACGTCTGCAAAGTCTAAGTTAACTAAACCAGGGATTGTTATTAAGTCAGATATACCTTGTACACCTTGTCTTAAAACATCATCTGCTAACTTGAAAGAATCTAACAATGTAGTTTTCTTATCTACCATAGTAAGTAGTCTTTCATTAGGTATAGTTACAAGAGTATCAACTCTTTGCTTCAAGCTTTCTATACCCATTTCAGCATGTTTCATTCTTCTCCTTCCTTCAAAAGGGAAAGGTTTTGTTACTACACCTACTGTAAGTATACCCATAGATTTAGCGATTTCTGCAACCACTGGAGCTGCTCCTGTTCCTGTTCCACCACCCATTCCAGCAGTGATAAATACCATGTCTGAACCCTTTATAGATTCAGCTATCTCGTCCTTACTTTCCTCAGCAGCCTTTTTTCCTATTTCAGGATTGGCACCTGCTCCTAAACCCTTAGTTAGCTTCTCACCAATTTGAATTTTTTGGTTCGCATGAGAAAGCATAAGTGCTTGCTTATCAGTATTTATTGTTATAAACTCAACATTCTTTAATCCTTCAACAATCATTCTATTTACAGCGTTGCTTCCGCCACCGCCACAACCAACTACCTTTATATTTGCAAATTCCTGCATATCAACATCAAAGTCTAACAAAATAATTCCTCCTTTAGAAAAAATCGTCAATTAATCTTTTAAAATTACGAATAAGTCCACTTTTCTTTTTTTTATTATTAATTTCATCATCTTGGTTTGCATTACTTTCATTGTTCAATGGATGCTCATAGATTAATTTTAACCTATCAGAGGCATCTTTCACAATACCAATTGAATTAATTATACAAGAATTTTGTAATTCAAGTTGATTTTTTGTCACAATAACTGTTTTTTTACGCATCCTGTCTTCAAAAAAATATTTTACATCTTGGAACATAGAAAGTCCATTTCCAAAAATATATATATTACTAATTTCGTCCAGATACCCTGATTCCTTTATATCTTTATAAATTAATGTAACAATTTCATCAATTCTTGACTCAATTACGTCCTTAAATAGCTTTATATCTATACCTAGAGTATTATCTTTAAGAGTTCCTATACTATGCTCTCTATATAAAGTCTTGTAATTTTCACTAAAGCTATATTTTACTACTTCTGCTTGATCCTCAGGAACTTGTAAGCATATAGAAATATCTTTTGTAATATTATACCCACCTACAGGTAAACTTACCATATAGCTTAGCTCATTTCCTTTATAGAGTGTGATTTCAGTTGTATCTGATCCTGCGTCTACTATAAGAATTCCCTCATCTTTAGTCTTCTTATTTAAAATTATCTTTCTTAGTTCCAAGCTATTAATGTATACACCCTCTATTTCTAATCCTGAAAGGCTAAATGCATTCCTGTAACTATTTATTAATTCTCTCTTACCAACAACAATAGCACAATT
This sequence comes from Clostridium manihotivorum, assembly GCF_004015185.1. Classification (GTDB taxonomy): domain Bacteria; phylum Bacillota; class Clostridia; order Clostridiales; family Clostridiaceae; genus Clostridium_AR; species Clostridium_AR manihotivorum. Next base: position 4,454,962 of record NZ_CP025746.1, read on the forward strand.
TACCTGTAGCTTTGATGCTTTCATCGCTAGAGGATCTTCAACAATAACATTATCGTCTATCAAAAAAGATTCTGGTACAACATCAACAATAATCTCATCAGTATCCAATTTTATATTTTGAGCATCGGATAATGCTTCTTTTACCTCTGAAGGAGTTATTATATTTAGTCTAGAATCCATTACAGACAGGCCTTTACTTCTCACGAGCCTAGTACCAAAAGAACTTATACCTACAAAAACTGATTTAAAATCTATGTTAGTATCCTTTTTAATCTGATCAATACAATCTTTTAAACTTTCAGTCAAATGATTTAAGTTTACAACTTTACCTTTAGATAGACCTTTTGATGGAACAAATATACTGCTTATTACCTCAAAGTCATCTCCATTTACTTTAGCAACACTTGCACTTATATTATCGTTTCCAATATCAATACCTACGATTGTCCTTTGCATTTATCTTCCGTCTTCCCTCCTTAGTATAGGTTTCTATTTATTTATTCAACACAAATATATATTTTCCTTTTTATCTCATAAAAAAAAATAGTAGTAAATTATGGCAAGGGTTTTTCGCCGTTAATTTGCGCCTTATATAGTAAAAAAACTCTGCAGCCGCAGAGTTTTAATTTGCTTTTTCTAGATCATTTATGTTTATGCTTCTTGTATGAACGGTATGTGACCATTCCTTATTGTTTTTATTTGCAATTCCTTGAATACATATAGGTAGCCAAGTTATGCTAAATATAGGGTATATAAGGTAATATAAGAATATCTTTGGCGATAACTTACCGTCTAACAATAATAAAAATGGTGTGTATATAAATTGAATCAATATGAAAAGCAATGCTCCCACAGTAAGTAATATAGAGTGTAAACTTGCATTAACTGAATTAATAGTATGGAATAAGTCTATTGCTTTACTTGAAAAATCTAGTATGTTAGGTACTATATTAATTATCATAGCTACACCTAAAAGTATAATCACTATAGGCTGTATACTATACAAAGCACAATCAAAGGCAATAAAACTACGATCCTTTATAGCTTTCTTTACAAGTTTCCAGAAATATCTTGAAGAAACATCTGCAAAACCTTGCATCCATCTCTTTCTTTGAGCCCAAGACTGCGCTAAGGTTAATGGTTTTTCATCATAAACCACTGCCTCGTGAGCCCAACCAACCTTATGTCCGTTTAGCACTAGCTTACAAGTAAATTCTAAGTCTTCAGTAAGACAAGTTGCCCCCCAACCTAAAGTTCTTAAAGCTTCTGTTTCTATACAAAAACCTGTACCGCCTAATTGATTTGATAGCCCTAAATTACTTCTTGAAAGCTGAAACATTCTGTTAGAAGACCAGAATGAAATAGAGTAACTTCCTGTTATCCAAGTATCTTTAGGATTTTTACTATCTAAGAATCCTTGAACAACTTTATATCCTTTTAAAAACATCCTATTCATTTCAGTCAAGAAATTTTTAGATACTAAATTATCAGCATCAAAAACCGCTACAGCATCATATTTCTTTTCCATCTTAAAAATATTATCAAACATCCACTCTAAAGCGTAGCCTTTTCCTCTTTTTTCTTTGTCAAATCTCTCAAATACATTTGCCCCAAGTTTTCTTACTTTTTCTGCTGTTTTATCAGTACAATTATCTGCAATTACGAAAACATCATACATCTCTTTTGGATAGTTTAATTCACTTAAACTTTGTATAATATCTCCTATTACAGTTTCTTCATTGTGTGCTGCAACAACTAATGCAAAAGTTTTTTGGGGTTTTATATTATCTTTCTTTTTAATTCTTATAATACCAAATAACGAGAGCACTAAGTAATACATTGTTAATACAAATACTACATTTGAAAAGATTCCTAAAAATACTTCAAACGAACTTTTTATAATATCCATTAATATTCCCCCCTAGTTCATAGTTATTTTAGCATAAAATAACTTTAAATACTATATGTGCTCATTAAATTTAATTATTTTTAATATCCATAATGATACCACTAGTTTCCATACATATATTATACTTCTAAGAAGTGTAATTCAAGGCCTATTCATTCATTTATTTATTATATTGAGCATTTATTAATAAAATTATATATTTTTTACAATATAATGCCATTAATCGCTAATAGAGGCACTTTGCGGCCTATAGACAAACTTTATATTTATACAATAATATGATATAATATTATCAGAAAATTCAGCAAGGAGGTCTTAATATGTTGTGAGCTTGTGAAAAGGGATTTAAAAGCTCTCTATTTCACAGATTTGATGAATCCTTTGGCTAAGTATTTTTATTAAAAATCTTAGTATATTAAGGAGGATTTATCATGAAAAGGGATTTAATTTTAAAATTAATAGAATCCATTTCGAATAATTATGAGCAAGAACTGCATAATTATTGTATAAAATTTCTTGATTATATGTCTTATTAGACTGAACATATACAAGACTCTAACTCTATCATTTCCGAAAATATTTTTTTTATTTTCTTTTATGATCTCGGCAAATTAATAAACCGTTCATCCGCATATTTTTTCTGCATACTTATCCACTGTAGATATAATCTCTTAAAAAATAAAATCAAAGGCAACTCTATGAGAGTTGCCTTTGATTACATCATCATTAACCTACTTATCATTTCCCTATCTACTGAAAAACTTAAAGCAGTCTCTTCACTTATAACACCTTTTCTATATAATTCTGCAAGCATCATATCCATAGTCTTCATTCCGTACTTACCACCAGTTTGAACTGAAGATTCAATCTGATGAGTCTTACCTTCTCTTATTAGATTTTGGATAGCAGGAGTTGTCACCATAGTCTCTAAAGCTGCAGTTCTTCCACCTTGATTTGTAGGAACTAACTGTTGAGAAACGATTCCCTGTAATACTGCCGAAAGCTGTATTCTAATTTGTTGCTGTTGATGTGGAGGAAAAACATCAACTATTCTATCAATTGTTTTGGCAGCTCCTATGGTATGTAAAGTCGAAAGAACTAGATGACCAGTTTCTGCTGCAGTTATTGCTATTGCAATAGTCTCAAGATCTCTCATCTCTCCTACAAGAATTACATCTGGATCCTCTCTTAAAATAGCTCTAAGTGCATTATCATATGATTTACTATCTTTACCTATTTCTCTTTGATTTATAATACACTTATTATGTTTATGTAAAAATTCTATTGGATCTTCTAAAGTTATTACGTGCGCTTCTCTTGTTTGATTTATTTCATTTATCATAGCTGCTAATGTAGTACTCTTACCGCTTCCAGTTGGACCAGTAACCAGAACTAAACCTCTTTTTCTTTGACAAAGTTCTTTTAGAAGACCTGGGTGCCCAAGTTCATTTAGAGTAGGAATTCTTAGTGCAATAACTCTGATTGCAAGAGCATGACTATTTCTTTGCTTAAATACATTTACTCTAAAACGCCCAAGGCCTGCAATTGAATAAGAAGTATCAAATTCTCCAGCTTCATCATATCTATCAAAGCTATCTTCTAATATCTCTCTTGCATAAGCTTCTGTGTCATTTGGCATCAATTTGTTTTGAGCTATCTTAACCAAATTGCCATTTACTCTTATAGTCGGAGGTATACCTACTGTAAGATGAAGATCAGATGCGCCTTCCTCGATTGTTTTTGATAATAATTCCTTTAATGTTATCACTGCTTATCCTCCTCATGTCATTTATAAATAAGTATATCTTTAATTATACAAATTAACCGTGTATAAATCAAAACATATAAATTTTGAAATCTTTAGTTTCATCATAAGTTTACTAATTCGATAAAATCGGCTAAACTCCTCTAAATATTTCAGAAGAATTTAGCCAAATGTCTACTTTTTGCTATTAAGTTCCTTAAATAGTTTTTTAAGGGCTTTCTTTTCAATTCTTGAAACATAAGACCTCGATATCCCTAACAATCCTGCAATCTCTCTCTGGGTTTTTGAATGACCGTCGATAAGACCATACCTCATCTCGATTATTTCCTTTTCTCTTGTAGACAGTACAGAATTCATCTTGGTATAAAGTGATCTAATCTGCAGATTACTTTCAACAGTTTCTAAAACTGAATCATTTTCACTACTTAAGACATCAATGAGGCATATTTCATTTCCTTCTTTATCAACCCCTATGGGATCTTGCAAGAAAACCTCTCCTTTTACTTTCTTATTATTTCTAAAAAGCATTAAGATTTCATTCTCAATGCATCGTGCTGCATAAGTAGCAAGTCTAGTTCCCTTGGAAGAATCGTAAGAATCTATAGCTTTAATGAGTCCCACTGTTCCAATAGAAATTAGATCATCTAAATCTTTATTTTGAAATGAGTACTTTTTTACAATGTGTGCAACAAGCCTTAAATTTCTTTCTACCAATATGTTCTTAGCATTAGAATCTCCACTTTTTAGCTTTTCTATATACATTTCCTCTTCTTTTTCATCTAGCGGTTGTGGAAATGTAGTATTCCCGGTTATATAACCAGACATCAGAACTATGTTGCCAATCACATCAATGAAATAACTAAAAATAAACACAGATGCTCCTCCTATTAGTGCTTATTAATATATTATGAGAAAAGTATGTACTTGTTTCCTACTGAAGATAATATTTTGTTATTGTAATTAATTCAAAAATAGTTCTAAAATATATGTGCTATCCTTTATACTCCATTAATTTCCAAGGCAATCTCATACATATACTAATTCGAAATTAAATAAAAAAGTCGCTGAAGGGACATTGATATAGCTAGGTTCAGCTAAGAAAAATTTTCAAATTTACTAGACATAAAAAAAAGATAAGCTTATTTGCTCATCTTTTCTATTCACCAATAATATATCATTATAATGTTATTCATTTTTTATTAACCAATAAGAGACATTATTTATATATATTTTATTTTTTCAAAGTTACTAGTAAAGCTGCTGGAACAAATACAGTCTTATGCTCTTCAGAAGTTGCTTTCTTTATAAAGTGTATTGAAGTAATTGCAGATATAATATCCGAAACAGGATACGCAATCCACGCTCCTACTATACCAAATAATTGAACAAATAGTATTGATATAGGTATAAAAATAACTAATTGTCTATATATAGATAGTAAGAAAGACCTTTTAGCTTCATCTATAGCTTGATAGTAATATATACATATATAATATATGCCTATGGTTGGTATTATGGATATGCATATTCTAAAAGCCATTACCGCTTGTTTTAATAGTTCTCCGTCCTTTAAAAAGAATCCTATTAGAGAACTTGCCATAGTCATTAAGACAATCCAGAAACTTATGGATGCTATTATTACCGCTATTATGGCCGTTTTAAGTGCCTCTTTCATTTTCTTATGGTTTCCAGCTCCGTAATTATAGGCTACTATTGGTTGCATAGCAGAACTTATACCTATTATAGTAATAAACATAAACATTGATATTTTAGTTATGACACCAACAATTATAATAGCACTATCTCCACCATGAGATACCAGAAGATTGTTTAAAATTACTGATACCACTGCATCAGATATTTCTATTATAAATGTGGAGAAACCTATAGTCACTATGCTCAATATCACTTCTTTTGTTATAGAATTTTTTATATATTTAAAGGAAAAATCTATTTTAAAATTTTCTTTAACACTTCTAAATTTATATAAAGTAAAAGCAAATGCAACTATTTGAGATATAACAGTAGCTATAGCAGCTCCTTTTACTCCATAGTTTAGTAAAACTACTAAAAGATAATTTATTGCTATATTGATTAAAGAACCTAGAATGTTAGAATATAGAGATATTCTCGTATTTCCGAGAGCATTCATGATATAGCATAGCACTGTAGAAAGGCATTGAAAGATTCCGCCAATTAGTATTATTGATATATATTGATCTGCTGAGGAAAAGGTATTGCTGCTAGCACCTAGTGCATTTATTATGGAGGATTTAAATAGGAATACTATTAGTATAACTAATGTCAAAGATACGGTAGTTAAAACTATAGCATTTATTATTGTTTGTCTTAAGTGTTCAAGGTTCTTTTCTCCTAAACCTCTAGATACTGAAGTAGAAGCTCCTATAGCTATTAACATGCCTATAGCTATCATAAGTCTCTGTATAGGAAAGGCTATGGTTAAACCACCTATGGCATCAGCTCCAACATATCTTCCAACAAACACTGTATCAACCATATTATATAGCTCTAATACTAGTAGCGAAATAATCGCTGGAAGTGCAAACTTTAATAGCACCTTACTTACTTTTCCGTCATTATAGATCTTTTCATTTATCCCAATGGACTCACCTCTTTTTCTTTATACTTAGATTATAAGCCATTTACAGGGATTTTTTAACTCACTTAACTGCTTGGTTAAAGGTACATTTAAGGTTTTATAACAAAATGAACTTTATCTAGGAAAAGCACAAAAACACCTTACTTAAGGTGTTTTTGTACTTCTTTTATCATTATTAGTATAGCTCCATAACCTTGAAGCTTAGCCTGTAGATTTAAAACTGCACTTTTCTTAGCGAATTTAAACTCAATTTGAGGAAAAGATGTCTTTAAAAGTATCTCCTTCTCTTCTTTATTAAGTCTAACCGGCTTTCCCATGTCTAGCCAGTAGTTATATGAAGATCCAACCTCTTCATCTATCAAATAAGAAGTTATTCTAGTTGCAGAAGGTATCTTCATAAGGTTTAAAGAAAACTTCTTTTCCGTTGAATTCTTTAGTCCTCTAAGCTTTGAGTATCTTTTTAATTGAATAAGGTTAGATATCTCTTCGTTATAACTATATAATAGGATTTGATACTCTCCTTCCTTTTTTGTTACTATATATCCATTATCCTTAGCCACAATAGTATCTCCAAGCTTGTTAAGAAGATAGTAGGAATAGAAGGAAGCCTTTCGTATACCTTTATCATTTACCATTCCTGGATATCCAAAGAATACCTCATTAGTTAAGTGAGGTTGACTATCCAACACATCAAAAGCTCTTAAACTATTTTGTTTACTATTGTTATTTAATTGATTTTGTATTATGAAAGGGAGCATATAGGACGTATCATATATTGGGTCAACGCTCATTTCATCGTTATATAGCTCTTTTATAACCTCTAGTTCAAACTCTTCAACCAATATTTTTTCAGCTTCTTCTAGGTTCTCTATTAAGGTACTTGAGACGAATTGAAAAGCAAAGTCTTGAAGGTTTAAACCTTCAAACTTTGAGAAAAAATCTAAGAAGGAGTGTAACCCATCTAAAAACTCCTCTTTTGTGACTTCCTTATCATCAAGCACTATTAACGGTCTAACACCTATACCATCTAAATATTCTAACACTGATACAGTTCTACTCCAGTTATAGAATTTTGCTTTTGGGAAAATACCCATATCAGCAGAAAATATATTTTGCAATCTTGCATATTTAAATCCTATCTCATATTGTATCTCTTCAAAAATATCCTTATTATCTTCTAAAAGGAGCTCAAAGGCATTTCCTACATTTATTACATTCTTAAAGTCCTTCTCGAACTCACCAATTTCTTCACTTACATCTATATTAATTTTGTTAATTTTATCTTCATAGTTGAATCTATCATAATCTTCAAGGTAATACATAACGTATTCTATTGCATCTTTCAAATCATGATATTTTATTTTTTTATGCTTATCTAAGGTCTCCTCATCGGCTTTATACTTCTTTCGATAATTTAATGGTGTAGTTTTATAATACAATTTAAAGTTTTTATTATAATACCTAGTATGAGAAAAACCAACTTCTTCTGATATTTCGGATATTGTCTTATCACTATCCAAAAGAAGCTTCACAGACTCCTCAACCCTTGTAAGATTTATTAATTCAGTAAAGCTATAACCAGTAGAGTACTTTATTTCATGGGATAAATAATGGGTACTTAAAAACTCCTTATCAGCTATATCTTGAAGAGTTATATTATTATTGTATATATATTTCAATAAAACTTCTACATTTTAATGCATAGCCTGTCTATGATTTCTGTAGGGGTTTTATTTATATGTGTAATAAACCTTTGCACTGCTTCGCTTACCCTAGATAAGGTAGGATAGAATGCATTATTAATTATTCTTGACTTAAGCCACCCCCATAACCCCTCTATCAAATTAAGTTCTGGACTATATGGTGGTAAAAATACTAACTCTAATCTATTTTTATTCTCATATAAAAAGGGCTCAAGTAGTTTTGCATGATGTATTCTTGCATTATCTAGTATCATTACGATTTTACCCGTAGGGTATTGTTCTAGTATACACTTTAAGAATCTTTCAAATACAACTGCATCATACCTCTCATGCTCTTCACAATATACTTTTCCTGTACCATAATCCAATATCCCTATTAATTTTACTCCAGCATTTTTACCGTAGGTTGGGATTTTACGTCGCTGACCTTTCTTAAACCAAGTTTTCTGTATAGCTTGATAGTCTCTTATCATGGATTCATCTTCGAACAGAAGATGCGCTAGCTCCCCATTAATTAGTTTTTTTAGGTCTTCAAAAGTTACCTTAAATTCTTCTTGCTTTTCTTTATCAGCTTTTTTTAGTACGTAGGTTGGTCTTGTATAGCTTAGATTTAATCTATGCAAAATTTCATGGATTCCCCTGTGACTCATGGTTATACAAAATGTTTTAATCACCCACTGCCTAATTATTTCAATAGTCCAGTTTTTCTAGATTCAAACCCGACTTCGTCAGGAGTTTTATTTGTTACAATTTCAACTATCATGGCTTCTTGGTCTTTACTCAATTTTCTGGGAGCTCCTGTACTATGCTTCATTACTAAGCCTAGCAATCCTTTAGCTTTGTAGTTTTTAATGTAGTCTCCGACTGTATGTTGATCTAAAGAAACCATTTTAGCAATATCAACATTTGAAGCACCTTCCAAGTGCCTTAATATTACTAGGTATCTTTTATACATTCGTACATTTTTAGTTTCCTTCATAATTGACTTTAATTCATTAATTTTTTCATTTAATTCTAATGTATTATTTGAATAAATATTATCCATATAAATCACAACCTTTTAAATATTATTGTAATTATTTTGCACTTATTTGCGATTTATATATTTGGTAATATTCTACTATGAATTTTTATTATTGAAATTTATATAATTGTTATAGATATACTTTGAAATTCTATGATATCTATCCAATTGCTCGTCATTCTCTCTTAGCTCTTCTTGCTCATGCATAAGGTAGTGGAAATTATTAATTAGATGATATAAAAGTTCTACCAATGTATTTTCTATCTCTTCATCATAGTTATCACTTTTTTGAACTAATTCACAAAGCAGTATACTCAAGAAGGTTCTAAGTTCATCATACTCCTCACTTTCTTGTGCGCCTTCTTCACTAGAGTTTGTGTAGAAGAACATGTTTTTAATATCATTATAATATTTTTCAAAAAAATAAGGATCTATATGAAAAATTAAAACCCTATTATCTTTATCCTTTGAAAATATACGGTGAGCTTCATCAACATTTACAATCTCAACTTCATTTTCTACTAGTTCATAAGTTCCTGCATTTATATTTACTGATATACTTCCTTTAAGTACATATAAAACTTCTATATAGTTATGCCAATGAAGGGGGTATTCCTCTACAGTGGCAAGTTCTACATTTACCGGTATTCCTGTAGAAAAATCAATATACTCTCTTCTCATAAAATATTTTCTCCTATTATCTTAGACTTTTAACCTGTACGCCTGACATAGATAAAGCCTCGTTAATTTCCTTTGCAAATATCAAAGCTTTTTCTCCATCTCCATGAATGCAAACCGTATGGGCCTCAATTGATATTTCTTCACCTTGAAGTGATGCAACTTTACCTTCAGTTATCATTTTTATAACCTGCTTTATAGCATTTTTATCTGAAGAAATTAGAGCCTTAGGGTTACTTCTTGGAGTTAGTGAACCATCGTTTTGATAAGTTCTATCAGCAAAAACTTCACTGGCAGTTCTAATCCCTACGGTTTGACCTGCTTTTATCATCTCACTACCAGATAATCCAAATAGTATAAGCTCCGAATCCACGTCATATACTGCTTTAGCTATAGATTCAGCTAAAGCCCTATCCTTAGCAGCCATGTTATATAATGCTCCATGTGGCTTAACGTGATTCATTCTTCCTCCTTCGGCTTTTACAAATCCATATAATGCTCCTATTTGATAAACCATTAAATCGTAAACTTCTTCCGGAGAAATAATTATATTTCTTCTTCCAAAACCTGATAAGTCTTGAAAACCTGGATGAGCACCTATAGCTACATTATTTTCAAGAGCCATTTCTACTGTTTTTCTCATTATAGATGGATCACCAGCATGAAAGCCACAAGCAATATTGGCAGAAGAAATAAACTTAATAATTTCCTTATCATTTCCAAGCTTATAAGCGCCAAAACTTTCTCCCATATCGCAATTTATATCAACATTGTACATAATTATCTCTCCTTTAATGGATTTATTGAGGCCAATGCTATCAGTCCTCTGTTAAACAAAACCTTAACATATGGCAAATCTAGTAAACTACTTGTCCTGCTAATTATAATATCTATTATATCATTAAACTCAAGAATAATTTATCCCCTGATTAAATGTTTAATAGTAAAAAAGCTCACTGAAGCGCCTTTCTTCAGTGAGCTTTTTTTTGCGCATCTGCCTTTTCTGAACGTATGTGAAGAAATTCTGGCAGGCGACTAAATTCAACTTTTTTACGTATTTTCTAACAAGCTATTATAAACTCTTGATATCATAGATTAAAAAAAAATTTTTATTCTTACTATATAGTATAAAAAAGTCACTGAAGCGCCTTTCTTCAGTGAGCTTTTTTTTTGCGCATCTGCCTTTTCTGAACGTATGTGAAGAAATTCTGGCAGGCGACTAAATTCAACTTTTTTACGTATTTTCTAACAAGCTATTATAAACTCTTGATATCATAGATTAAAAAAAATTTTTATTCTTACTATATAGTATAAAAAAGTCACTGAAGCGCCTTTCTTCAGTGAGCTTTTTTTTGCGCATCTGCCTTTTCTGAACGTATGTGAAGAAATTCTGGCAGGCGACTAAATTCAACTTTTTTACGTATTTTCTAACAAGCTATTATAAACTCTTGATATCATAGATTAAAAAAAAATTTTTATTCTTACTATATAGTAAAAAAGTATTCCTTGTATAAAATAACATACTAGGAATACTCAACTATCGATATACATGCTACTTATCAGTTTTAGCTAAACTTAAAACTATGTCCTTAAATACTGGTGCAGCACTGGCATTACCATTCTTTCCAATACTGCTGTTTTGATTTATATATGGTACCATAACTACTAATGAGTAGTAATTTCCATTAAGTTTAAAATATCCTGCAAACCAACCATGATTCTTATCATTTTCACCTTCTGCAGTACCTGTCTTACCACCAGTCTCAATTCCATCTATTCTAGCATTAGATCCTGTTCCTTTATTTTCAGTTACTACGCCTCTCATATCAGCCAAAACAGTTTTAGCTATATCTGGTTTTATGACCTGAGTTCCCTCTGGCATAAATTTTTGAACTATAGTACCATCGTTTTGAACAAACTCATCTACTATATATGGTTTATTATAAGTACCATTATTAGCAGCTGTAGCCACTACTGCTGCCATCTGTAATGGAGTTACATTCAAGGTCTGCCCCATGGAAACATTACCTATTCCATTTTCCTCTTTTGGTTCTATTCCTTTACCTTCATATTGTAAGTTTAATACTTTGGAAAACAACCCTTGCTTTTTTGCCATTTCAATCAATGGTATGAAGCCTACCTTAAAACCTATCTTTCTAAAAACAGTATTACAAGACTCTAAAAATGCATCATGGGCTGTAAGTAATCCATGAGGATAGTTCTTCCCCTCTTTAAAGCAGTATCTTCCATCACATAAGAAAGTATCATCTTTTTTTAGATCTCCGTAAGTATATCCAGATTCCTCGGTTATGATTTTAAAAGTAGACCCTGGTTCAAAACTTTGATTTTGAATACCTATAGTAATATTAGGCTGAGACTCATCTTTCTGAGCCAGAGCTTTAACCTTTCCGGTTTTAGCTTCTATAAGCGCTATACCAATATTAGGCACATCCTTATATTTATCACTATTTAGAACTTTTCTTATGGAATCCTGCCAATCCTTATTCAAGGTGAGTTTAACATTTACATTTGTGCTTGGTGCATCATAGTTCTTTAAGGAATATATACCATTACTATTGAGTAAATTATATACAGATGGAACCTTATTATTTTTGGTATAATCATATATCAAATGCTCTAAAGTACCTGAATCCTTTAACTGTTTGCTATCAGTTTTATTTAAATCTGATATTATATTCTCTATCTTCCAAGCCTCAGTTCTATCTACACTGGAGGTTGTATACCAATATAGACCCTTCATTGATTTTAATTCTTTCACTTTATTATAACTATCTTCACTTACTGTGTAATATATCTTTCCAGTAGTCTTTAATATATCTTTATAAGAGAAATTCTTAACTTCATTTTTCATAATATAACTTAAGGCTAAAAGATTTCTAAGGTTATTTTCAGTACTATTTAACTTAAATACCATTGCATCAATAACTACAACATATTTTTTATTATAGGAAAGTAAGTTCTTACTATTTTCATCAAGAAGATTGAATTTGCTATCGGAAGTGCTATCAACTTGTACATTATGATTATAATCATTTTCTACAGCACTAGGATTATACTTGCTTCCTACATAAAAAAGTCTAAATACTAAAACTATAAAGGCAACTATTACAATATCTACTACTACAATAAATCTTTTTTTACTTAACATAAAAACACCCCTCTGCTGAATTCTAGCCATTAGGGGGGTGTTTTATTCAATAATATTTTTATTTAAGTAAAATTTGTTTTATCTTTGCTACAAGTATATCTATAGCAACCTTATTATGTCCACCTTCTGGTATTATTAAATCTGCATATCTTTTCGTAGGTTCAGTAAACTGAAGATGCATAGGTCTAACAACACTTAAATATTGGTTTATAACTGAATCTACAGTTCTCTCTCTCTCAGTTATATCCCTTTGAAGTCTACGTATTATTCTAACATCTGAATCCGTATCTACATAAATTTTAATATCTAATAGATCTCTTATTCTGCTATCTTCTAGAACAAGAATCCCCTCGACTATTATTATATCCTTTGAGTCTACAGTAACCGTCTCTGTTACTCTATTATGAATAGAAAAATCATATCTAGGTTTTTCTATGCTTTTTCCTTCAATAAGATCTTTTAGATGTTCCACTAGTAAATCATTATCAAAAGCATCCGGATGATCATAGTTAGTTTTTTGTCTATCTTCCATAGATAAATAACTTTGATCTTTATAATACGAGTCTTGCTCTATCATCGCAATACAGGTTTGATCAAATTTGTTGTAAATTTCTTTAGCAATTGTGCTTTTACCAGAACCTGTTCCACCTGTAATTCCAATTAAAATCGGCTTAGACATTAGTTTGCCCCCTTACTCTTTATAAGCATATCCTTTTCTTTTAGCTCTGTTTCTGAAGTTATGGTAAATATCATTTGTGCCCTAGGAGCAACTTCAATCTTGTTGCCTGCTTCATCCTTCATATCAAGTAATGATACTTCAAAACCATCACCTACTGGTCTAAGCACTTCAACTACATCATTTTCAAAAACCCTGTTCTTTTGTTCTATAGTAGCTATCTTAGTTTCCTTATCATAAGCTTTAACTACACCAACTATATCATAATCCCTTACATAAGAAGAAGTATCATATACTTGCTTATTCTTTTCTCCAAAATAGAATCCAGTATGATAGCTTCTATGGCTAACCTTAGTAACAATGTCAAGCCATTCTTGCTTAAATTCATAGTTTTCTGGATCTGCCCAGTATGCATCTAACGCCTGTCTATATGCTTTTACAACAGCAGCTACATAATAAGAACTCTTCATTCTTCCTTCTATTTTAAAGGAGTAAATACCGCTCTTTACAAGCTCTGGAATATGTTCTATCATACATAAATCCTTAGAGTTCATTATATAAGTACCTTTTTCATCTTCAAATACAGGGAAGTATTCTCCTGGTCTCTTTTCTTCAACCAAATAATATTTATATCTACATGGCTGAGCGCAAGCTCCTCTATTAGAATCTCTACCTGTCATGTAATTTGAAATTAAGCATCTTCCTGAATAAGACATACACATTGATCCATGAACAAAGGCCTCGATATCACAATCTTCTGGTATTTTTGAGGTTATGCTTTCTATTTCTTGCATGGATAATTCTCTTGCTAGAACCACTCTTTTAGCACCTTGATCATACCAGAACTTTGCAGACCTCCAGTTAACATTGTTAGCCTGAGTACTTATATGTATTTCCATGTCTGGAACTACCTCTCTAGCTATAGAGAATATGGCTAAGTCAGCAACTATAATAGCATCAATACCTAAATCCTGTAGATTTCTTAAATAATCTTCTACCCCAACTAAATCTCCGTTGTGAGGAAACACGTTCATAGTTACATATACTTTCTTTCCTCTTTCATGGGCATACTTTACACCTTCACTTATTTCTTCGTTAGTGAAATTATCAGCAAAAGCTCTCAAATTAAGCTTACTTCCACCTATATATACAGCATCCGCCCCAAAATCAATAGCTGTTTTTAACTTTTCTAGACTTCCTGCAGGAGCTAGTATCTCTGGTTTTCTCATTAAAATTACCTCCTCTTTGTCACAGCTATTCCATCCCCCATAGGAATAATAGTAGTGATTAAATCTTTATCCTTAGATATTGTCTCAAGATAATCTCTCATTCTCTTAACTATAGTTATCTTTCTTCTCTTAACCAAATCATTTGTAGCAACCATACCTCTAAAAAGAACATTATCAGAAATAATTATTCCTTCCTCAGCTAAAAGTCTTAGGCAGTGTGGTAAAAAATGATTGTAATGCCCTTTACCTGCATCCATAAAAATCAAATCAAATTTGCCATCTAATTTTTCTAATATTTCTAAACAATCACCTTGGATGACCTTAATTTTATCATTAAAATTATACTTTGAAATATTATTCTCTGCAATAGATACCATATTTTCGTCACGTTCAATGGATGTTATATCTGCATTTCCATTGGCAGCTTTACTCATGAGAATAGCAGAATAACCTATAGCTGTACCAAGTTCTAATATTTTTTTAGGCTTCTTCATAGAAACCATAAATTCTAAGAACTTTCCAGCTTCTTTCTGTACTATAGGAACAGCATTTTCTTCTGCATATTTCTCTAACTCATATAGTTCATCTTCTCTGTCTCCAATGAGACCTCTAAGATATTCCTCCATGTAGTCATGTGTAATTCCACTCATATTTTCCTCCAATAGCTTTGGATAATACTTAATATCCTAATTGTTTTTTCATTTTTAAGAAATCATTGTAATCAGCAGTAAAATAATGCTCATTATTTTTTTGAAGAATATAGTATAAAAATTTAGTCTCTTCAGGTTTTACAGCTGCTACTATTGATTTTTCACCTGGATTACAAATTGGCCCCACTGGTAGCCCCTTAATTTGATAGGTATTATATGGTGATTTAACTTCTAAATCCTTATAAGTCACAACATCCTTATGTTGACCTATTGCATATAATACTGTTGAATCAATCTCAAGTTTTTTATTTATCTTCAGTCTATTTTCAATAACAGATGCAATTAAAGGTCTATCAGAATCCACCCTAGCTTCCTTCTCTATCATTGATGCCTTATTTATAATATCCTCGTACTGACTATCATCAAAAGAAATGTTGGTTTCTTTTTTAATTTGATTCATCACCTGTTGGAATCTTATAAGCATAGTTAATATTATATCCTCAGATTTGTCAGTTTTCTTAAAGAAGTATGTATCTGGAAATAAAAAACCTTCTAACTGATATCTCTTATCTTTATTTTCTTTTACGAAATCAGGTAAAGGATACTTCTTCAACTCCGCCAAAAATTCATCTTTAGTGGTTAAGCCTGTTTTTTCAACCCTTGCCGCGATTTCTTCTACGTTTAATCCTTCTGGGATCGTCAACTTTATGTTATGTCCACCTTCTCTTAGCAAATTTATAATTTTATCTAAGGAAGTTCCGATCAATATTTCATATGTACCAGGTTGAATGTCTCCACCAATTTTATTTTTCTTTATGTAGTACTTTGTTGCAAATAAACTCTTAAGTGAGTTTTCTTTATCAAGACTTTCAAATACGTCGTAAAGGCTTTCCCCTTGCTTTACCACAACAGTTACAGTACTGCCCTTTCCTTGAAGCGGAGCATTGATAGCTCTTAAATATTTTATATACACAAAAGTAGCAACGATAAGAGCTATAACTATAAAGGAAGAAATAAAAATTAAAGGCTTTTTAAAGTTTCTCATAAAGTCCCCCTATTTTTTTCTATATGTATATTATATTTATATATAAGTTCACAAAAATCAATTATTAAACTATACTTTTCCCACAACAACAGTGCTGCTTAATTGTCAAACAAGTATAATTTAAGTTTGATCTATAAATATTAAAACCCCTTTATATACAAAAGTAAATAGCCAAAAAGGCTATTTACTAAATTATACTATTTTTATACAAGTAAATAAATTATTTTCTTGCAGCTCTCTTTCTCTCATTAGAATCTAATAATCTCTTTCTCATTCTAATGTTCTTAGGTGTAACTTCTACTAATTCGTCAGGATTAATAAATTCTAAACATTCTTCTAAGGACATTAATTTAGCTGGAACAAGTCTTAAAGAATCATCTGAACCTGAAGCTCTAGTATTTGACTGATGTTTCTTCTTACAAACATTAACTTCTATATCTTCTGCTCTAGAACATACTCCACAAACCATTCCTGAATAAACCTCAGTACCTGGCTCTATGAATAAAGTACCTCTTTCTTGAGCATTGAACAATCCATAAGCAATAGCGTCACCAGCTTCAAATGCAACAAGTGATCCTCTGCTTCTTCCTGGTATTTCGCCCTTATATTGTTCATATCCATCAAATACATGGTTCATTATACCATTACCCTTAGTATCAGTCATGAATTCACTTCTGAAACCTATAAGTCCTCTAGCTGGAACCTTGAATTCTAGTCTTGTATATCCATTTACTGCAGAAGTCATGTTTACCATCTCAGCTTTTCTAGGTCCTAGTTTTTCCATTACTGGTCCCATAAATTCTTCTGGAACATCTATTGTTAAGTATTCTATTGGTTCAAGCTTCTTACCATTTTCTTCTTTAAATATAACATTTGGCTTAGAAACTTGGAATTCATACCCTTCTCTTCTCATAGTTTCTATAAGAATTGAAAGATGTAATTCTCCTCTACCACTAACTTCGAAACAATCTGGTGAAAGTTCTTTAATCTTTAAACTTACGTTAGTTTCTAGTTCTCTAAGAAGTCTGTCTCTTAAATGTCTTGAAGTAACGAAATCTCCTTCACGTCCTGCAAATGGAGAATCATTTACCATAAAGTTCATGTTTAAAGTAGGCTCGTCTATGTCTACAAATGGTAATGCTTCTGGATTTTGTGCATCTGCTATAGTTTCTCCAATATTTGCTTCTAATATACCACTTATTGCAATTATATCTCCAAGTGAAGCTTCATTTGCTTCTTCTCTCTTTAATCCATTGTATGTATAAAGACTTGAAACCTTATAGTTTGAAGTTGATCCATCTTTTCTTACAACAGCAACATTTTGGTTCTTGTTTACAGTACCACGAACAACCTTACCAATTACAATCTTACCTACATATTCACTTGTGTCTATTGTAGTTACAAGCATCTGGAAAGGAGCATCTAAGTAACCCTTAGGTGGTTCTACATGCTCAATGATTGTATTGAACAATGGTTCCATATTTGAACTTTCATCTTCAACATCAAGCTTTGCAATTCCTTCTCTAGCAGAAGCATATACTATTGGAAAATCAAGTTGTCTATCATTTGCTCCAAGTTCTAAGAACAGTTCAAAAACTTCGTCTATAACTTCTGTTGGTCTTGCATTTGGTTTATCAATCTTATTTATTACAACTATAGGATTTAAACCAAGCTCTAAAGCTTTTTTAAGAACGAATTTAGTCTGAGGCATAGGTCCTTCATAAGAGTCAACTACTAAAAGAACGCTATCAACCATCTTCAGAACTCTTTCTACTTCTCCACCGAAGTCAGCATGTCCTGGAGTATCTATAATATTAATCTTTATGTCATTGTATGTAACTGCAGTATTTTTTGAAAGTATAGTTATTCCTCTTTCTTTTTCTAGGTCATTGGAGTCCATAACTCTCTCTTCTACTTTTTCATTTACTCTGAATATATTACTTTGTCTTAATAGCGCATCAACCAAAGTAGTCTTACCATGGTCAACGTGAGCAATTATTGCTATATTTCTTATATCATTTCTTGTTATTAATTCCATATTCATCCTCCATTATGTTTAACCACAAAATAAAATTGGATACCGTTGTATCCAATTTCAACAAGTTAATTCTAATCTTACTTAGCAAAAAAGTCAACTATAATACTAGGAATTAGGTGCAATTATATCCACACCAATTGCTTCATTTAATATTTTTAACAAATCTTCCCAAATAACTGCAAATTGAGCTTCACTTTGAAGGTATGCAGCTACAGTAGGATTTATCATTACTACTCCGCCAACTTTCTGCATTTTTTCTTTGGTTGCATCGCTTATAGTGCCAGTTTGCATTTGTTCATTATAAGCTTCTATTTGAATCTTTCTAAAATCAGCAACCATTTTCTTTAGTTCTGGGTTTTCAGATATTTTTTTTGAAGATTCCCTGTAAGCTACTACTTCAGGAATATCTTTCAACACATCTGCAAACTCATGTGCTTTATCATATATATTAGTCATAATTTCTCCCCCAGAATTATATTTCCATTATTATCGGTAATATCATAGGCTTTCTCTTAGTCTTTTCATATAAGAACATTCTTAACTCGTTCTTCATGCTTGACTTCATAGTAGCCCAGTCAGAGATTTTATTTTCTTCACATTGTCTAAGCACTGACTTTACTATTTCCTTTGCTTGATCCATAAGATCTTCTGATTCTCTAACATAGACAAATCCTCTTGATATTATATCTGGTCCAGCAATTACATTACCGCTTTCTTTTTCGATAGTAACCACAACTGTTAGTATACCATCTTGAGATAAATGCTTTCTATCTCTAAGAACAATGTTTCCTACATCACCAACACCTAAACCATCAACAAATACATTTCCTGAAATTACTGTACCGTTCTTTCTTACACTATCTCTAGTAATTTCTATAACGTCACCATTTTCAGGAATCAAAAAGTTTTTAGGTGGCAATCCAAGTCTTACAGCTAACTCTCCATGTTGTTTAAGATGTCTGTATTCTCCATGTACAGGAATAAAGAATCTTGGTTTTGCTAATGTATGCATAAGCTTTAATTCTTCTTGACAAGCATGACCAGACACATGGACTCCTGCTGCAGACTCATATATTACTTCTGCACCCTTCTTAAATAGCTGGTTAACTATTCTTGATACAAACTTTTCATTACCAGGTATAGGAGTAGCTGATATAACAACTAAGTCCCCTTCTATTATATTAATCTTCTTATGCTCTGATGATGCCATTCTTGCTAGTGCAGACATTGGCTCGCCTTGGCTTCCAGTAGTTATTATAACAAGTTTATCATTAGGGTACTTATTTATATTATCTAAACTTATTAATACTTCCTTATCAATCTGCAAATATCCTAGTTCTATTGCTACTTGAACTATATTTTCCATACTTCTGCCTGATACTGCAACTTTTCTATCATACTCTTGTGCTGCAGTGATTATTTGCTGGATTCTGTGTATATTTGAAGCGAAGGTAGCAACTAGTATTCTCCCTTTAGCTTTAGAGAACATCTTTAAAAAGTTATCTCCTACTACGCTTTCAGACATTGTATAACCTGGTCTCTCAACATTAGTACTATCAGCCATCATCGCAAGTACACCTTTTTTGCCGAGTTCTGCAAATCTAGCTAAATCAATTACTTCTCCGTCAATTGGAGTATAGTCAATTTTAAAATCACCAGTATGAAGTATTACTCCCATTGGAGTATGAATTGCTATAGCTACCGAATCCGCTATACTGTGATTAGTTTTTATAAACTCCACTGAAACAGAATCTAACTTAACAACATCCTTAGGCTTAACTATAATACGTTCTGTAGTACTAAGAAGGCCATGTTCTTTCAGCTTGCTTTCAACTATTCCAAGGGTTAATTTCGTTCCATATATAGGCACATTAAGCTGCTTAAGCACGTACGGTAACGCACCAATATGGTCTTCATGTCCATGGGTTAGGAATATACCCTTAACCTTCTCTTTATTCTTTATCAAATACGTTATGTCTGGAATTACGATATCTATACCAAACATGTCTTCTTCAGGAAACTTTAATCCGCTGTCTATGACGATTATATCATCTTTAAATTCAATGGCAGTCATGTTTTTTCCAATTTCATTAGTGCCACCTAAAGGAATGATTTTCGCCTTTAGTTTTTCACGTTTCATACTTCCCCTCCTTTAGATTTATTTTATTTTATTTTTATTTATAAAGCTCTATATGTCTTTTTCAACACATTCGCTACATAAGCCATAGAATTTTACACTGTGATCCATTATTTTGAAGCTATGTTTATTCTCAATTAAGTGTTCCAAATCATCAAGTAAATCTGCTTCAACCTCTATAACTTTGCCACAGTTGTTACAAACTAAATGGTGATGCCTATGATGCTCATCATCATGAGCCATTTCGTATCTTGCACTACCATCATTTAGGTCAAGTCTGTATATTATGCCCATTTCTTCTAAAAGTAAAATAGTTCTATATACAGTAGCCAAGCCTATCTCTGGACAGCTTACCTTTACTTCATCGTAAATTTCCTCTGCTGTAAGATGCTTGCCTTTATTTATTAAAATAGTGTCCACAATTGCTCTTCTTTGAGGAGTCAATTTGTAACCTTTTTTTTTCAAATCTTCTTTTAATTGATTATAATCTTTTGATGATACCTGTGACATGCTAAAACCTCTCTTTATTAATTTAAGTCATCAGCAAAAAGAGTTTCATATGCTTCAGCAACCATTGCAAATTCTTCCTCATCTTCCACAGTTACTAGAGCATCATTTCCCTCTTCATCTGTTACAATTTTTAATGCAATCGCATCGTCTTCTGACCCATCTACAGGTGCTACGATTACATATTCATTTTCCTCAATATCAAGCTTTGTTATAACCTCAAACTCAGTTTCAACTCCATCTTCATCCAGCAACACTATTGTATCAATATTGTTATCCATTAAAAACACTCCCTTTTAATTATATTTTGTTTTCATTGATAATGAAAGTCAATTATTGCTTGCCAATCTATCAAGAAACCCTTGAAGTATATAGGTAGCCGCAACTTTATCAACTATCTTTTTTCTCTTACTTCTCGATAAATCCGCTTCTAGCATTGCACGATGAGCCGCAACAGTAGTAAGTCTTTCATCCCAAAATTCTATTTTTGGATTAAATAACTCAACAAGCCTTTTACCAAAATCCTGAGCCATTTCACCTGAAGGACCTATTGTTCCATTCATATTTTTAGGTAGTCCTATAACGATGAGATCTGCATTGTACTCATCAAAGATTTTTTTAACTTCTTCAAGATCATACTTGAAGCTTTTTCTCTTAATGGTTGTAATACCTTGTGCAGTAAATCCTAACGGATCTGAAACTGCCACCCCAATAGTTTTTTGTCCTAAATCCAATCCAATTATACGCATTCTAATCTCCTACAGGGTTTTATTTAATTAATCATATAGATGCACTAACTGCCAGGCTACATGATAGTTTTTAAAACATGTTTCATATGCAGCTAGTTCATCTTTATAAACAACTGTGAAAATTCTGAAATCAACAACCAGAATTCTCAATACTTAAATTTAAGATTGCAAAACTACCAGTTTATATTCTTTACTTATCTATATATTGTGTAAATAAAATTTATTTATTAGGGAGAATAATATAAAAACACAACTGTTACTCTGATATAGTCCTATTTTTAAACTTCAATCGTACTTTCACCATATCATAAATAACTATCTTAAGAAAGCTATCAACGTAAAGCTTCCTAGGTTCGTAAAGTTATTTACTTTTACAGTAAATTTAAAGTAGTTTATTTGCTTTGATAAATATACCACATTTATACTCTTTATAAATAAGTTTATAATTTCACTAACTATTTACCAAGCTTTATTATAAATAAATATTTTACTTTAAACTGATATAACTACCTAACTATTCAAATCAAAGCGATACAATAGCTACTGTTTATAAGTACCTTGTATAACCTAAAACATATTAGATTATATAATACTTATTTAAATATTATTTTGCCCTATAAAACAAATAATAGCCTTATTAAATTAAACCTTTTGTCCGCTGTCCTGATAAAATATTTTTTCTAACCTTTTTAATCAATATGCCTTCATTAAGAGAAGATCTAATATGCTTATAAGAATTAAAGGGTACCCAAATGGGCACCCTTTATTTTATCTCTAGATAAGATTTTATTACCTCTTCAAGAATTTCATCTCTTTCAAGTTTTCTTACCAAAGCCCTTGCACCATTGTAATTTGTGATGTAAGTAGGGTCTCCTGAAATTAAATATCCTACAAGTTGATTTACAGGATTATAGCCTTTTTCCTTTAAGGAATTATAAACCTCGTTTAAAATTGCCTTTGTCAAGTCTTCTTTATTTTTTGTAAAGTCAAATTGCATTGTATGATCTAAATTATTTGCCATAAGTTTGCTGCTTAAAGTCGCAGCTTCACCCCCTTACCGGTTCACATGAAAAAATATTTAAATATCATATAAAATTAGTATTAACCTACTAACAATTGTTTATTCTGTTTTATCATTAATATAATTATAAATGATATTTATGGAAATGTACACTATTTTACCAACAATTCTACTAATTCATACACTTTTTCTAAAGCATCCCCTAATTTTTCTGGGTTTTTACCACCTGCTTGAGCCATGTCTGGTCTACCACCACCACCGCCTCCAGTGATTGCAGCAACCTCTTTAATGATCTTTCCACAGTGAACTCCTTTTTCTAAAGAGTCTCTAGTTGCCATAGCTACTAAATTAACTTTTCCTTCTGATCCACTTCCTAGTACAACAACACCGTTACCAATCTTGTCTCTTAGCTTATCTGCTAAGTCTCTTAAAGCATTTCCATCAAGGCCTTCTACTGTGGATGCAATAACCTTCACGCCCTTGATTTCCTTAACACTGTTTAGTATCTCGTCCTCTGAGCCCTGAACCATCTTCATCTTAAGTTCTTGAATTTCTTTTTCTTTTTCCTTAAGCTCTGCAGTTTGTGAATGAAGTTTTCTTAAGATATCTTTTTCATTGCATTTTAAAGTTGACGTAACTTCTTTTATTATTTCATTTTTATTTTCAAAGTGCTTTATTGCATTAAACCCTGTTAAAGCTTCTATTCTTCTTATTCCAGCTGCAACACCAGTTTCACTCACTATCTTGAACAAGCCTATTTGTCCTGAATTACTTACATGTGTACCTCCACAAAGTTCTTTTGAGAAGTTACCTATAGAAACTACTCTTACTTCATCGCTGTACTTGTCATCAAATAAAGCCATAGCACCGCTATTTTTTGCCTCATCTATAGTCATTATATCTGTACAAACTGAATAAGCTTCCATGATCTTTTCATTTACTAAAGTTTCAACCTTATCTAATTCTTCTGCAGATAATGCTGAGAAATGAGTAAAGTCAAATCTTAATCTTTCGCTGTCAACATAGGAACCAGACTGATTTACATGTTCTCCAAGAACTTCTCTTAAAGCTTCGTGAAGCATATGAGTTGCAGTGTGATTCTTACATATGTTATTTCTTCTTATATTATCAACTTCAAGGGTAACTATATCATTTGCTGTTATAGTTCCTTGAACTACTTTGATTACATGATATATCTTACCACCTGGATTCTTCTTACAGTCTATAACTTCAGCTTTAAAATTATCTCCTGTAATTATACCAGTATCACCTACTTGACCACCCATTTCAGCATAGAATGGTGTATTGTCAACCACTAGGAATCCTTCTTCGCCTTCTGAAAGCTCTTCTCTAAATTCTGCACTGTCAGCTAATATAACCACTGTAGCTTCATGCTTTGTATTTCCATAGCCATCAAAACTTGTATTTAGAGTTGCTTCTATCTTGTTTACAGGAATTTCGTCACTACCCATATAGCTTGTAGTTGCTCTTGCTGCTCTAGCTCTTTCTCTTTGTTCTTTCATTTCTTTGTTAAAGCCTTCAAGATCAACCTTCATAGATTTTTCTTCTAATATTTCTTCTGTCAATTCTAGAGGGAATCCATAAGTATCATATAACTTAAATACTTTTTCTCCTGAAAGGACATTTAAATTAGACTCTTCTAACTCTTTAATATATGACTTTAATATATCCATACCACTGTCTATAGTCTCATTAAATCTTTCTTCTTCTAAAGAAACAACCTTCTTTATATAAGCTGCTTTTTCTACAAGTTCTGGATATGCTGAACCATAGTTTTCAATAACTGAATCTACTATTTTAGTTAAGAAAAGCTCTTTAATTCCTAGAAGTCTACCATGTCTTGCAGCTCTTCTTAGAAGTCTTCTTAAAACATATCCTCTTCCTTCATTTGAAGGTTGAACGCCATCACATATAAGCATAGTTACGCCTTTTACGTGATCTGTTACAATTCTTAATGAAACGTCTTTATCTGCATCTGTTTTATATTCAACACCAGCTATCTTACTAACTGTTCCTAATATATTCTTTACTGTGTCAATCTCGAAAATATTCTCTACACCTTGCATAATTGTAGTTATTCTTTCAAGACCCATTCCTGTATCTATGTTTGGATTAGCTAATCTATTATAGTTTCCTTCCTCATCTTTATCAAATTGAGTAAATACTAGATTCCAGAATTCTACTACTCTATCTTCATCAGCAGCCTTTACAAATTCCTCAACAGTAGTTATTTTTCCATCGCCTCTGTCAAAGTGAATTTCTGTACAAGGCCCACATGGTCCTACACCTATTTCCCAGAAGTTGTCATCCTTACCAAGTCTAAATATTCTGCTTGGGTCTACATCTGTTTTTGAAGTCCATATATCAAAAGCTTCATCATCTTCTAAATATATAGTAACATATAGTTTATCCTTTGGAATTGAAAGTGTTTCAGTTATGAACTCCCAAGCCCATGGAATTATCTCATTCTTAAAATAATCTCCGAAAGAAAAGTTTCCTAACATCTCAAAGAAAGTACCATGTCTAGAAGTCTTTCCTACGTTCTCTATATCACCAGTTCTAATACACTTTTGGCAAGTAGCCACTCTTTTTCTTGGAGGTTCTTCAACCCCAGTAAAATATGGCTTTAACGGTGCCATACCAGCATTTATTAATAATAAACTCTTGTCATTCTTTGGTACTAATGAAAATGAAGGCATCACTAGATGTCCTTTACTTTCAAAAAACTTTAAATAAGCATCTCTTAATTCATTTGCTCCCATGTACTTCATGTTTATTTCCTCCATTTCTTTGCACACATTTTTTTATTCTTACGCCTACAACTGTATTTAAGCTTCCTATGCATTCTTATCCTCAACTTTATATGAGGTATAATATGCTTAAGAATAAAAAAAGCCCCCATCCCTAGCAAGGGACGAAAGCTATACTTCCGCGGTACCACCCTAATTATGTACTTGCTAAAATACATCACTTAAGAAAAGTGCTCAAAGATAGCTTTCAACTACTATGCTAGGAAGTTTTCACCAACCACTTCTTCTCTTTATAGCCATAAATAATCTACTTATTCTTATCATCACACCGATATTAATCATATAGGCAAATTATAAGATAATGTTTTATTTATGTCAATATTTATATAAATATGTGTTAATTTACTCAATAATCTTATAAATTAAAAGTGTGATTAATCACAATTTTAGGCTTCCAACTTCAACTATTAAGCTTTAGTAAAGGATACCTATATATACCACCTTTTAATAAAAACAAATACTCATAAAAGCAGTAGTGGTACAGCTTCGTATATTCTTTTAGTACATGTGATAATCAATATCTTCATAAACAACCTTAATTATTACCCCAATAGGTATAGCCAAAATCATTCCAAAGAAACCACCTATCTTTTCTCCAATCAAAAGTAAAATTATTATTAGTAGTGGATGCATTTTTATACTTGAAGCTGTTATCTGAGGTGACAGCAAATTGCCTTCAACCTGCTGAATCAAGAATAAAAAAAGTGTGGTATAAAGTGCTTTAGTAGGTGATTGAAGTAGTGCCACAATTATGGCTGGAATAGCACCTATAAGAGGACCAAAGTAGGGCACGATATTGATAACCGCATTAAAGATTGAAAGCAAAATGGGAAACTGAACTTTTAAAAACACTAATACAAAAAAAGTTAATACGCCGACTATAAGGCATAATATAAATTGACTAAATATGTATCTTCCTAAGGCTTTATCTATATCAGCTAAAATTTTTTTTATTACTGATCTTTTATTGATTGGAACCATAAGCAAAAGCTTATTTTCTATAATATCCCCTTCACTTAAAAAGTAATAACTTACCACTGGGACAACTGCTAGCGAAAGAAGATTTTCACTAAAATTTATCAAGCTATCAAAAGCTTTTTCCGAAAAGTTTTTCAATGCTATGTTAAACTTCTCATTTAGTTGCTCTCCTAAGGTATCTAAGATCCCGTAGCCTTTTATATTGGCCTTTGAGTTAAGATACCCCATTAGCCTGTCTAGAGAGTTCATTATATTTTCTATATTAGAGCTTTCATTAAAAAGAGATGGAATTAAAACAACTGCTATAATTACGACAAAACTAAAAACAGCTATGATTATTAAAGCTGATCCTAGCTTCTTATTTATTTTGCTTTTATCCACTAATAAAGTTAGCAAAGGTTTCAATGTATATGATACTATAAAGGAAAATATTATTATATAAACTACTTCCCTTATTATTTTAGACCTAATATATAGTATAATTACTGATAAAAATAGCAGAGCTAAAATCAGGTTAACAATGTGCTTTTTACTAGGTTTCTTCATAACATTCTCCTTTAGTTAACCTATGAGGCATTGATTTCAGCATTATATTATACTTTCCATAATAAAGGATAAATTTCTCTCCAAGGATAACCTGATTTATCAATATTATATTTTTCCCTTTTAATATTTTATGAATAAAGCCAGAGGAAATTATAAAGCCTTTAATGCTATAATCCGTAAGGTCTATAAGCATATCCTCCACTACCCCTATTATAGCGCCGCATTTATCAATTACATCCATACTTTTAATTTTTGAAAAAGGTAACCCTTCACTTTTGCTAAACTTATCAAATATCAAACTTTTATTGATGGTTATTATACTTTCTCTGCTGATAAAGTTCTCCTTTTTAAAACCTTTCCTGCTAACCTCAATCCCTCTAAGCTTTCCACCAAAAAAGTCCAGATAAACTTCCTTAATTGCCCCTATCCTTTTGCCCTGAATATTGTATGCATTCATATATTCAAAGTCTTTCATTCTTATCATAAATACCACCCTTATACATTTGAGAGTAGTATTTACCAAAATGTATAATTTAATGCAATAATTAAAGATGCATAACTTAGCTATATATTTTCAAAAATCCTCTTATTTATAGGAGTAATTTTTGAAGATATATATTCTATAGCAAGAGGTAATGGAAAGATGGAAGTTTCAAAGAATTTTGTTGTTAGCTATACATATTTACACTAACCATACATACAAATGATACTACTCCATCTTCTATACAAGTATGGATTCTTTGCTACTACTGCACTTATTAGACTTCATGTAGTTGAGGTTAGTTAATTAAACTATAATAAGTATAATATATTTTAATTAGCTAATAAGCCTATAAACCCATCCAATTTATTTTTAATTATTTCTTTTGTCTACTATCTCTAAATCATTTACAAGAATCTTCCTAAGCTTCGGTACAACATTATTCGCAAAATTTCCTTTATATTTTTCCCTTATGCTTAGGCTATTGTATTCCAAATCTTCATTAGAGTTTATGATATATTCTGCATCTCTAATCTCCGCCCCATGTTTTATAATCACACAATTAAATAAATAATCAATCTCTAATGACTTTTCTATTTCTTCCAAATTACTTACTTCAAACCATACAATTTCAGGTGCGGGTAGTGAAGAAATAGGAAAGTTATACATCCATTCACTGCTTACACAAACAGTTTTATCTTGAATAAACTTCTTATTTATGCAATTATCATCTACAAATTCTTTTTGTACAGAGAATAATATCTTCTCGCTATTATCTATAAAGCACTGTAGTATGTTATATATTACTTCATAACTATCTTCATGATACTCTTCTAAATGATTCCATAAATCATATAAAGTTAATTTCATTTTACTCCTCCTCAAAGTTATGGTAGTATAGTGTATTCTGTGATTTCTGTTTAAAAGATAATGCTTTATAAATGTTAAATACAGAGAAAGATATTCTTAAAAGTAATAATTTACCAATACAATCTCATACATGTCATTCTGACACAAACTTGAAGGACTTTAGATTTATAGAAGCAACTTATACATAATCATACTAAATATTTGAATATTTGTAGTTATATAGTATATACTTAAACAAATGGACAATTGTATATTAAAACGAAGCAAATTAATGAATGGAGGAAATTTTAATTGAGAAAGTTTTTAGGTGAAGTGTGTTTTTATTTAACGCTCTTGATGTTTACTTATATTTCTTGGTCTGTTTACTTGCATTTACCATTTACTAATGCCCCCCTAATTATATTTGTTTTATTAACAATTGTTTTCTGCATTGCATATTGTATTTTTTCTAATAGACTTATAACTACTAAAGAAAACTATAAGAATAAGAATTTATATATATTTGTAAGAATTATTATGTTTATCTCACTGACTTCATATGTTTTTTTAATAGAGTATAACGAATTTTGGATTTTAGTGTTATGGTTTGTTATTATAGCTGTATCGATTATTAATAAAAAGCAAACACAATAAATCTTATTTACTTGCACTATATTGAGAAATTAAGAAACAATGGAACTCTTCAAAAGGAGTTCCATTATTATATGCTATATCATCAACACTATTCGTTAACATAACCTAGATTAATTTCTTTAATACCGAAAGAAAATTCAACTTTTTTCTTATTTCTTTTTCCTATACCTGAATTAATAGCTGTAGAGGATCCAGCTACTTGTAAAGCGCCTATTAAAGCAGGTACATCTGCAACTGTTGCCGTTACACATACTCCAATAGCTACAACACCAACCGAAACCTTTGCCCAGGTTGGCAATTTCCAAATGCCATCATCATCAGAGTGATTTACATGGTTATTCATACGATATACTAATAGATTGTTTCCTAAGAGTTCGCCATCTGCCTCTAATATACCAACATCATCGGTATTGATAAAACTTCCCCACTCAGTATTATAATATCCTGAATTTAAGTAGTACACCCCTATACCTAAACACTTAAATCTTGATATCTATCGAATTTTCTCAAACCTGAAATACATTGACATTACCGACTTAGCTAGACTATATACAGTACATCATTGTTAAAACTAATTAACTTAGAACCATCCCTTTCAAAAGCTGTTGTCAAATCAGATTAGTATCTACAATGATTTCCAAAGCTTGTTGCTTCATTAGATTTTAATTATCTCTAGTATTTCCCAAACGTTTGAGATATGTCTCTACTGTCTCTCATTTATTTTTATAATGTCGAGCTACTGGTTATACTTCTTTCTTAATTTTAGCACTGATTTTCATATAAAGAAAAGCCAACAAGTATTTATAATACCAGTTGACCTTTCTCATTGTTGCCTCTCACTACTGAATTTTAATTATGTAGTTTGCACCTAAATTAAACTTCCAGTTACTTGCATTTAAACAATCTATTTTCCTACTAAATTTCACTTTAATTTATTGCTCATCATTATAATTTGTTACAATAATAATATCTGCTGATTCATGCTTCCATTCAACATCCCAATCACGAAAATGTGAATGACAAAGTCCAGATTCAGAACTTATTTTACTATGTTCACATTTTACATACTGCAAAAACTTAATTATTTTATCTAATTCTTCAATATTGCATTCAAAAGAGACCTCTTCTAGCTCTATTAAATCTTCACTTTCCTTTTCATATCCAAATAATTTCAAAAGTACTACCTCACTTGCCATCCTTTTTTATTTAACCATTTTTTAGTTTTATTATTTGGTTTGGGCGTTCCTTTATGAGCATCATGTATTGTTCCATCATTATTTAAGAAAGTTCCATCCTTAAAATGAACATGTGGTTTTTGTCCTGAAACATGAGGTTTATCTACCCTATCAACCTCTCTTGGTGCTTGCCATTTTTCAACCTCTTTTTGTAAACTACCAGAACTAGCAGGCTCCTTTGTCTTTGAATACTTTATACTATAAGAATTTATCTTATGTCTGACCCATGTACCTGCTCTATAAGCACCATATAATGCCATGCCACTTACAGTTATACCTAATGCAACCTCTCCTATTCCTGGAATAGCATATATACCCAATGCAAATGCAAATCTCCCATCACTATCAATTTTATTTACTGGATTATTGTTGCAATAAGCAAACATGCTATAATCTAATAAATCTTCATTAGTATTGTTTAACTGGTCAGTATCATCCGCATTTATAACTCTTCCCCAATCAGGGTTATAGTATCTTGATTGTAGATAATATAGTCCTGTCTCCGTATCATACCTATACCCTCTATATCTATAAGGATTTTTAGCTCCAACAGTACTTCCTAATATGCCTGTTGTGGATATAATTTTTCCCCAAGTATCATAAGTATAGCTTACCACTTGCGTACCTGTGTTATCAATTAAACCAATAATGTCTCCTTGAGCATTTCTTATATAGTAATACTCACTTCCGTTAAGGTTCATACTTATTAATTTGTTTGATCCGTCATAAGTATAATATATTTTATTGGTTCCATCTGTTTCGTAAGTTACCTTATCTCCTACTAGGTGATAATTTGTTGTAACTCCATTTACGGTCTTAGAGGTTCTTATACCTGCATCATTATATTTATAGCCTGCAGTTACACCATTTCCACTTATTCCTGAAAGTTGTCTTCCTTCTTCCCAAGTATATGTGCATCCATTATAGGTTAGTGGATTTCCTATTGCATCATAGGTTATGTTTTGTCCACTCAGTAACTTTTAAAGAAAAAAGCTAACGTTGTGAACGTTAGCTCAAAATTTAATCTTATATTAGCAGTATTTTAACCAATTCATACAAGACGTATAAACATAATTCTAGGAGTTATATTATAGAAATTTAGGTCACAATCCAAACTTTCACCATATTTTATCTGCTTACATTATTAAATTTGATTATAAATTTCTTAATACAAGTCAAATATATCAATCTAATTTTATTCAGACTATCTCAATAAATAAGCAACATTTTAATTTAGAACATATATTTTATCAGTTAAATTTACACATATAGAACTTTTTACAACAACATTTTCTCAATTACATGGTTTTATAAATTCTTTATCATTGTAATAACTTCATTTATAACTGGTTGCTTAATGCTATTGTCATACACAAATATTAAGTTATCTCCATCATGACCTTTTATAAATATAGACTTTGCGTATTTATTCTTTATAATGCCAATTCCATATTTTTTAGGCTCAATCTTATTATAAATATTGTTGTATTTTTCCCATGTTAACAACGTATTAGGATTAAAAAACATCATTGCATAAAAATATTTCCACAATACCCCAATCTCATCATATGTATCTTCTTTTACCTTAAGATAACCAATACTTTCAAAACGTTCATTATCAATCTTTTCTTTAACTTTATAATCTCCATTCTCTATAAAATATTTAGGTATATCATTTCTATATTTTACAATTTCATCATCAGTTAAGAAATCATTATCTTCTCTATTGAATTTAAAGTAAAATTTATCTCCATTTGTTAAATATCTTATTATAAGTTTGAGATCCTCTAAAGTTTTATATTCATCTACATCTATATCATTTATTATTAGCATATTCACATTATCATCAATATTTTTCTGTAGTAAGTTCAATTGAATCACTCCTTCATTTTATAATGGCTTTCCAAATTTCCATGGAGCTAGACTTCTGTGAACTTTTCCAACCTTTCCAACTCCCTTATGATAATGCAAACTATGAATAGCATCATAATCTAACCTAAACTTCAACTTTTTAGCCTTATTACTATATGAAGATATTGTGCCACCATCAACATTTGGATTTTTATACATTACTTCTATATGTTTGCCTATTTTGTACCCGTACCCACCTCTTCCGTTAAATACGAATTTGGTAGAGGCTCTAGCAAGTGAACTTCCAGCAGCTCCAATACCGCCCCACATAAATCCATCAGCGGCTCCATCTATTGCCCCATGTATTGCACCACTTCTTCCACCAGATATATATCCAGAAATTCCACCTATACCTGCACCAATTGCTGCCGATGCACCTGCAACTTGTAAAGCTCCTATTAATGCTGGTGCTGCTGCACCACCAGTAGCAACTGTTGCTACTACCGCTATTCCAATTGCAGCAACTCCTATAGAAATTTTTGCCCAATTTGGTAACTTCCAATATCCACTATCATCAGAGTGATTTACAGGGTCATTAGTGCAATATGCAAAAAGATTGTGTCCAAGTAACTCCCCCTTAGCCGATTGTAATATGGAAGTAGCATCTGCATTAACAAACCTGCCCCAATCAGGATTATAGTATCTACTTTGTAGATAGTAAAGTCCTGTCTCCGTATCATACCTATATCCTCTATATCTATAAGGATTCTTCACTCCTACTGTATCTTTAAGACTTCCCGTTATAGATACAAGTTTTCCCCAAGTATCATAACTATAGCTTACTACTTGGGTTCCGCTGCCGTCAACAATACCTATTATATCTCCCTGTCCGTTTCGGATATAGAAGTATTCTGTACCGTTTAGATTCATGCTAACTAGGTCATTACTGCTATCGTAGCTGTAGTAGATTTTATCTGTTCCATTAGTTTCGTAAGTTACCTTATCTCCAACTAAATGATACTTAGTTACTACTCCATTTACTTTTTTCTCTGTACGTATCCCTGCATCATCATATTTATAAGATATGGTTTGGCTGCCATTTGAAATACTGCTTAACTGACGTCCTTCTTCCCATGTATAGGTGCTTCCATCATAAGTTAATGGGTTACCTATCTCATCATAGGTTATAGCTTTTCCATTATAGGATGTTAGCTTATCCTTCCAGTTTGCATCATCATAGCTATATACTATAGTCTTGCTTGAAAGCTGATTATCTTCTCTTATAAGCTCATTCAGTTCGTTGTAGTAATACTTTATTATACCTCCAGGATGCGTAATACTGTCTATATTCCCAGATTTATCATAGGTATAGATTATGATACTTCCATAAGTCTTGTACAGAAGGTATGCCTGAATGTATGTGGCTTCAACTTGGTTCCAAGTTCCAGTTCTTTCGTGTATTTCTCCAGAAGTGTGTTTATGGCCTCTTTTTTTAATACTCCTCTTTGTCCAAGAATGAGATATACTGAATCACTGAATTGACTTTCAACACGCTCCACTAGATATTCCTTAATTGCTTCAACCAACTTCGGCTTTAGTGAATTCCCTCTGTTTTCCCCCTGCCGTAGATTTTCAAATAGCTGGTGAGAAAGTCTATGTTACTCAATCTGATATCACAAAGTTCACTAACTCTTATACCAGTGTAAATCAGCATCAGGATTATCATTCTATCCCTTCTGTTTACTTTGTCCTCATCTTAGGTATAGAATAGCATCCAATCCACTTGCTTCCCCGAAAACACTTCCACCTGCTTTTCAGAGCCAAATGCAAACTTGTGACATAGAACCTCCTGAGTTCTCCTTAGAATTTTGCATCAATGTTTTCAAAGTAGGCTACAAACACAGCAATATTTCCAACATAGCTTTCAATAGTCTTTTGGCTCTTTCCATCCTCATTCAAATATCTCTTGAATTTCTCAACAAAATCTGTTGCCAATTCTATTCTTCTTTTACTTGTTTTTCAACAAAAGAAAAGAGTTAACACTCTAAACTGAACGTTAACTCTTTAATGTTACTATGATTATAATATATGCTTGATTTTTCTTTTGATTCAGCCGAAAGGGTAATTCCTCTAACTTCTGAATTCTAATCCTATAGTAGGTGTTTTTGAAATATCTTCGCCGAAGTGTTAGCGTTGCCTAATCTTAATGTACTATTTGGTTTAGTCAAAATTATTGAGTAAGATTATTAACTAAACACTTTCCGCCCAAACCCTAAAAAGTTTTAGTAGTGCTTGATAATCCTTTTCTCCACTCGCTACCTTTAAAGTAAGATTTCTTACAATATTAGTTGCATCGAGTTCCACTCCTGTTTTGAATCCTAACAGTACAGGTTTATTTACATAAGCCAGACTATTTGGCTTTGAAACAAATCCCCATTTAATTGTACTAAACTCACCTACGAAGCACTCTGCAAAATAGTCTGTCGTTATCATCATATTGATATTTTGTAGTCTTCCCGTTTGCATCAACAAGGTTATCAAGAACATCTTTTGTTTCATTATAATTATAAGTTACAGTGTTTTCAGAAATTAGTAATATATTATTTGGTGCCCTTTTCGCCATCTTTAGTGCTCAATATTCATTACTAGTACACATTTTTAATCATTATAACTAATGCTAAATACATTATTTAAATTATAACTAATAATAAGTCTTACTCTACCAGATATATAGGAAAAAACTTTAATCCTTTAATCTTATTTTTTAATAGTAACTCTCTAACTCTTTGAGATACAATTACAAAAGGTCTAGGATAAACACCATCACCAAAATACTCTAAAGTTGTATTAAAATCTTTACCTCTCAAGAAAGTGTTTTTTGAGTAGTATAATATAGAATCATCATCTACAGTATAGCTTTGAAATTCATTCTGTTTATACTTAATAGCATCTGTTAACTGAGTTGATGGATGTATATTTGATAACTTGTTTTCAATTACAAGCTGATATGCAACTGGCTCAGCCTCTTGTTTTGTAAATACAGGCCTAAACATCACTCCACTAAGATTCTCATCTTCCATTATATTTTTTAATTTAGTTGAAACTAGTATTTCACCTTCATAAGATCTTATAATATCTTTATTTACAATTTCTTTTTTTCTAATCATTAAATTCGAGTGTTGCTTTGTATAAAATCCACAGGATGGAGCATACTCATCAAAATACATATTCCATTCCCCTTCATATGGATTTAACGATTCGAATTTAGGCCATAACTGTAAATAGTCAGCGTTATCCAAATCTTTTTTTGAGTATTCAACCGATATTATCTCCGAATAATATATACAGTTATTATCCAAGTATTCAATGACCTCTTTATAAGCTTGAGACTCTGTATAAACATATATATATGAATATCCGAATTTTATTTCGAATTTCTTAAACACTGATTTGGACTTATCAATTATAGTTTCCATGTAATTCTTACCATAATAATTTAATTCCTGAGGTATATATGTTGCAAGATGAAAATTTCGATATGATATTTAGGTAAGAACATCCATTAATATAAGATAACTAAAATATCCAAACTAGAATATAAAATAAAAATTATAGCGAGGTTTTAAATATGGATATTTTGATTCTTAATAAGATTGCTGGGCATGAAGATGATATAAACGAGTTAAAATCAGCTTTAAAAAAGACTAAAAACACAAGGTTATATAAAAGATATTCTGTTTTACTTAAGCATTTTGATGGATTTACAAATAGAAAAATAGCTGAAATGGAGAATCTAGAAGAACATACTGTTTCTACATATATAAAAAATTATAAATCAAAAGGAATAGATGGATTAAATATTGGCCACGGCGGCGGAGCGCAAAGAAAATCAATTCACTTCAAGAGAAGCTCATTGTAGAAACTATAACTACAAAAACTCCAGAAGATGTAGGCTTCGAATCTAAAATGAATTGGACTATTGAATTAGTGAGGCAATGGGTTATTAAAGAATTTAATATAAATATGTCACATAGAGGAATAGCATATGTACTTCATAGATTAAATTTAAGTTATACTAGACCTACTTACGTCTTAGCGAAAGCTGATAAAGAAAAGCAAGAAATTTTTAAAAGTGACTTTAAAGCTTTAAAAAAATGCCTCAATGGCTTAGTTGATACCATCTTATTTGAAGATGAATCAATGATTAGAGATTATCAAGCAATTCAAAAGAGCTGGTTTATAAGAGGACAACAAAGGAAAATTCCTACGTTCGGTAAAAATGCAGGTGTTAAACTTATGGGAATATTGGATTACGAGACTGGTAACGTATATTGCGAGGAACATGAAAGATATGACGCTAAGATATTTAATGACTTTTTAGAAAACGTACTTAAGCAGTATCCAAAAGGAAAAATTGTTGTGGTATTAGACAATGCTAAGATTCATCATGCAAAGCTGATTCAGCCATTTCTTAATAGAGTTAAAGATAGGCTTGAATTGATGTTTTTACCACCGTATAGTCCAGAAATGAATCTTATAGAGGGGTTATGGGGATGGCTAAAGGCATCTGTTATTAACAATGTCTTTTATAAATCTCTGCCACAAGTTAGAACTGCAATTCAAAAGTTTATAAGTAACATAAATAAGGTTCCTACTCAAACAATAGACAGGCTATGTGTTAGATTGTAGAAACCAATTTGCAATATATATATATGAATCTTAGAAATATTTCTCACTTATTATCACCTCTTAAATGATTATAATATTATCTCATTGTATTCTTAACATCATGTAACCACTTTAATGTTGCATGTTTTAACACTTCGTTATCATGATAAACATTATGAATAGCTTTTTCAATATGATGAACACCTACAGACCTAGAACCATGTGGTATTTCACGGGCCCACCTATTTGTATAAATTCTATGTTGCTCTTTTGTTAACGCAACTGACAACATTCTTCTTGGTTTTACACCTAACGTCCTAGCAAATATTTTTTCAACTAAATGATGTGTCTCCAATCCCATTCCTTTAACCGCAGCCTTGACCTTATGATAACGTCCAATTAACTCTCCAGCTCTTGCAGCTTCTCGAACAACATGAACAGTTTCTTCCATAACATGAGCAGCCTTAATTCCATGAGCTACAGTTGAACCTATGCCAGTTGGATCTGCAAAACTAACTGCATACAGAAGTACCCATCCAAATTTAGCGACTGAAGGAGATGCTACAAATTCAGCTACATCTGCTGCCATAAATAAAGCATCTAATATCCAGTCCCCATCAAGATCAGCATGATTCACAGGATTATTCCTACAGTAAGCAAACATATTAGCAGTTAATAACTCACCAGTACTTCCTGTTATGGTATCTGCATTAACAAACCTTCCCCAATCAGGATTATAGTATCTACTTTGTAGATAATAAAGTCCTGTCTCACTATCATACCTATAGCCTCTATATCTATAAGGATTCTTCACTCCTACAGTATCCTTAAGACTTCCCGTTATAGATACTAGTTTTCCCCAAGTATCATAACTATAGCTTACTACTTGTGTTCCGCTACCGTCAACAATACCTATTATATCTCCCTGTCCGTTTCGGATGTAGAAGTATTCTGTACCGTTTAGGTTCATACTAACTAAGTCGTTACTGCTGTCATATGTGTAGTAGATTTTATCTGTCCCATTAGTTTCGTAGGTTACCTTATCTCCAACTAAATGATACTTAGTTACTACTCCATTTACTTTTTTCTCTGTACGTATCCCTGCATCATCGTATTTATAGGATATAGTTTGGCTGCCGTTTGAAATGGTACTTAACTGGCGTCCTTCTTCCCATGTATAGGTATTTCCATCATAAGTTAATGGGTTACCTATCTCGTCATAGGTTATAGCTTTTCCATTATAGGATGTTAGCTTATCCTTCCAGTTTGCATCGTCATAGCCATAGTTTATAGTATTTAATGGGTTTGCTGGAGTAAGGGATGTATATCCATATTCCGTCTTACTCTTTATGTTTCCTCCATCATCATAGCTATATACTATAGTCTTGCTTGAAAGCTGATTATCTTCTCTTATAAGCTCATTAAGTTCGTTGTAGTAATACTTTATAATGCTTCCAGATTGAGTGATAGTATCTATATTCCCAGACTTATCATAGGTATAGGTTATATTACTTCCGTTGTTGCTTACAGTGCTTACTTTAAAAAATAATTGCAGATGAAAACTTTTTTCTATTTATATTTTCTCCTTCCTTTTACTTACTTTTTGAAAAAGAAAAAGGGTAACGATTTGAACGTTAACCCTAAATGTTACTACAGTATTATATATTTAATTTTTTTGAAGAGTACAAATATGTAATCTCATACGTATCATTTTCAGTCACCAAATTAAATTCATCATTTGCTTCTTTGACTGTTATATACATATTGAAATTAATTAGTCTATTAGGATTTAGTAGTCTTGCTCTTACTTTAATACCATTTAAAAAATAGTAAATACATCTGTTGAGCACACTATTAATGAGCTTCCATACAATCTTTACCAATATATTCTTATAAATAAATTTAAATAATATCAAAACCTTTTTCCGCAAACATTAGTATGAGCATAACTATAATTGTAATCAACGTTGATTGGGTCGATAATATTATTAGATCAAGAAATGCTATTCTGCCTTGCTCCCTTATCCCATGATATCTTACAAATACTACTTGGAATAGTGCCCATCCCATACCCAATGATATCCCTATAAGTACTGGAACATTTGTACTAAAAGGCTCATTATTACTTCTGCTTAATAAATACATCCAGCCCTCAAAAAAAATCAGCGAGCCAATTGTACATAATAAGAATTGCATTAGACGTTTGAGTAAATCCATTTCTATCACTCCTACATAGTAACTTGAAATAAGTTTACATATTTTATTATTTTATTTAGTAAAATATATCCTTTATTCCGCTTATATTGCTCTTTATGGTCTTAAATGTCTTATATTTTTTTATGTTATATCCTTTGGTGAATATATTCTTAACACCATTTATACCTTTCCATGTAACAGGATTTTTATTAAGCACACCATTTTTATATGTATATGTTCGTTTGTTTATAAACTTTGAAGCTGAATAATCTCCTGCAGCTAAACCAGATGATAAACCAACAGAAAAATCACAAACTCCATAAACTATTCCTCCAACCTTTTTACCATAAGCTTTTTGCATTTGATTTTTTATTAAATTATTTTTACCAACATTGTTTTCTCTTCCTCTAACTATGTTATATGCATCCATAGCTCCTGAAACTATATGATTTGCTCCATATATAGCAGCACCAACGATGATAATTGGGTTTCCGGTTGAAACCGCACCAGCGACCATTGCAACTCCAGCTGTAAATTCTCCTACAGCTTTTATGAGCTTTATAGCTGACTTAAATGACCAAAGTCCATCTTGGTCTTCTCTGTTAATTGGGTCATTAAGACAGTAAGCAAACATATTAGCAGTTAATAACTCACCAGTGCTTCCTGTTATGGTATCAGCATTAACAAATCTTCCCCACTCAGGACTATAATATCTTGATTGTAGATAATATAACCCTGTCTCGGTATCATACCTATATCCTCTATATCTATAAGGATTCTTCACTCCTATTGTATCCTTTAAAGTTCCCGTTATAGATAAAAGTTTTCCCCAAGAATCATAACTATAGCTTACTACCTGTGTTCCGCTACCGTCAATAAGACCTATTATATCTCCTTGTCCGTTTCGGATGTAGAAGTATTCTGTACCGTTTAGGTTCATGCTAACTAGGTCATTACTGCTGTCATAGCTGTAGTAGATTTTATCTGTTCCATTAGTTTCGTAGGTTACCTTATCTCCTACTAAATGATACTTAGTTACTACTCCATTTACTTTTTTCTCTGTACGTATCCCTGCATCATCATATTTGTATGATATTGTTTGGCTACCGTTTGAAATGGTACTTAACTGGCGTCCTTCTTCCCATGTATAGGTATTTCCATCATAAGTTAATGGGTTACCTATCTCGTCATAGGTTATAGCTTTTCCATTATAGGACGTTAGCTTATCCTTCCAGTTTGCATCGTCATAGCTATAATTTATACTATTTACTGGGTTTGCTGGAGTAAGGGATGTATATCCATATTCCGTCTTACTCTTTATGTTTCCTCCATCATCATAGCTATATACAATAGTTTTACCTGAACTCTGATTATCTTCTCTTATAAGCTCATTAAGTTCGTTGTAGTAATACTTTATATTACCTCCAGACTGAGTGATAGTATCTATATTCCCAGACTTATCATAGGCATAGGTTATATTACTTCCGTTGTTGCTTACTGTCCCTACCTTAAAGGTAGTATTTCCATCTGTTCCAGGTATATAAGTATAGTTTGTGTTATACGCAGTAGTTGTATTAATACTTTTACTTGAAATTCTTCCTATTGCATCATATTGGATACTTAGGGAGTTTCCACTATTTAAATTAACCTTTGTTGGTTTTCTATCACGATCATAGGAGTACATGGTTGTATAACTATTACTTCCTATAATATCTGTAAGTTTGCTTACATTATCGTTTAAGTCAAAATCAAACTTTGTTGTATTTCCAGTAGAATCACTTACCTTCACAAGTCTATCTGACAGATCATATATGTATCTATATTTCACGCCATTAACTTTATCTTCTTTAAAGCCAAGGTTTCCTGATCCATCATATTGATAACTAAACCTTACTTGATCATTAAAGCTTTTTGCTATAACTCTATATAGATCATCATAGGTACTCGATACTTTTTGTCCATTTCCATAAGTAGAATCATTAAGTTGTCCTGTTCTAGTATCATAATTATTTGTTATAAGTCTTTGACTACCAACATCCACAGTTTTGTTATTACCTAGAGAATCATATCCAAAGTTATAACTAAAGCCATTATGAGTGATAACTTTTATCCTATCATTTTCATAAGTATAACCATTTGTTATGCTTCTTCCATCTACACTCTTTGATACAGTTGTAAGTCTGTCGTTATCATCATACTGGTAGTTTGTAACCTTCCCGTTTGCATCAACAAGGTTATCAAGAACACCTTTTGTTTCATTGTAGTTATAAGTTACAGTGTTTCCAGAACTGTCTGTTAAGGTGTTTAAATAGTTTCCGCTAGCAGTATAAACAGCAGACGTTCTGCTTGTTAAGGAACCTTGTCCTACAGTTGAGGTTTTAGGATTTCCATAGGAATCATATTCAAAACCATATACCATAGGTGTAAAAGATTGAATTTGTAAGTCTTGTATTAATCCTTTATACATCCCGTCTGCAGTCCAGTTACTCTTAGCTACATAACTGTTAGCTCTAGGTATACTATCAGGTAGTTGAAGCTGATTCTCTCCAACTAGATTGTAGTTTTTATACATCTTAGTATAGCCCTTACTATCTACCTCAATAGACCAAAAAGCATTTTCTCCAATAGTAATAGCATTAGCTACGGCTAATTTATACTCAACTCCACTTTTTCTAATCCTAATTGACAAAGTAGTACTTGTGCCTTCATTAGAAATAATAATGTTGTCTTGTCCTCCACCGTTACCGAAATCAAGAATTCTTGACCAAGCATTTAAAGAGTCCCATCTAGCTTTAAAAGAAATAGCAAACCCGTTTGAATATGAATAATTCGTTGCTCCTAAGTTAACATAATCGGAAGTGGCTCCAGAAAATGTCTTACTTCCTTCTAGCAGAGTATTGGTAGCATCGTTACCAGCAGATGTAGCCTTTGTAATATTGTGCTTTTTAGCACTACTATCATTGTTATCATACTCGTAGTTAAACTCACTACCCTTAGCATCTATTAACTTAACCAAATCATTATTTGAACTATATTGGAATTGAGACTGCTGTTTAACTAGGTCAACAGTTGATGTAACATTACCTTTTGAATCATATTGATAGCTAGTGCCAAACTCTTCCTTATAAAGCTGAATTCCATCAAAGTAAGCCTGATTAACATTTGTATAATAATTTACTTCAACTCTTATCTGCGAATAATCAGCATTGGCTATCAATTTCTGAGAAATAAACTGCCAGTCTGTAAAACTTCTATTAAAATCTACTTGATGCCACTCAAAGGTACTGTCTGAAGTCTTTTTAAAACCTACAATTACAGAAAACCTTCCGTTTCCATTATCAGGAACAGACTGACCTTTAGCCCATCCTCCAGCTACAAAGGCATCGCCTTGTTTTCCAGAAACATTAATCAGTTGATGTATATTCTTTGAAAGACTGGCATTTCCATTGATTTTAAAGGCTCTATCTCCAAGCGAAACAGGATAAGGCGCTGCTTCTGTAGAAATAGCCTTATCATTTGAATCAGTGCTGTCACCAGCCCAGAAATCAGGCATATCTCCACCATAGGTAAAGCTGTTGTTTTCAACTAAATTATATTTATTTGCAACACTTCCTTCCTCAAGTTGTAACGCATCAAAGTATGCAGTACCAGTATTATCTGTGATGGCAACTCCTATCCATACATTATTGTTTGTACTATCAGCTGGAAGAGTAAATGTAGTTTCATACCTATCCCAATCCTTTGTACCATTTACAAATACCTGAGAATACTTAGAATTACCTGAACCATCAAAATAACCGACAAATATCTTTGCTCCACTGTTACTCTTTTCTGGTATATTTAAGGTTTTAATATATCCTGACAGGGTATAAGTTTTTCCTTTATCAAGTGCTATGCCCACTTGCTCAAAATCTCTTCCACCAAAATCTGTGGTGCTGGTAATTTTCATTGATTGGCTTCCAACGTATTCATCTTCCGTGGTGAATGTTTGAGTACCAACGCTGTTTCCCCACGAAGCTGCGTACCATACTGAGTTATTTTCCGCATTATGATTCCTTATATAAGAAATTGGTGTCTTTTGAAGCTTTGACTCTAGAAGCATTTTGTTCGTTTGAGCACCGCTATTACCATAACTATAATATTGTGCTTGACCATTATTGTCTAAGGTGCTCACTGTATTTCCATTATCGTTAAACTGATAGGTTTCACTTCTTTTTTTTGCATCTATAAAGGTGGTTGCATTTGAGGCATAGGATAGATTAAGTTCTTCTCCAACTGTTCCATCTACATTACTTTCTAAAAATTTTGTAACCTTATACGGAGCAATGTTATTAAATTCAAAAGAAACCTTAAGTCCATCAAAATTAGTTGCACTAG
Source organism: Clostridium manihotivorum (assembly GCF_004015185.1). Taxonomy (GTDB): domain Bacteria; phylum Bacillota; class Clostridia; order Clostridiales; family Clostridiaceae; genus Clostridium_AR; species Clostridium_AR manihotivorum. Next base: position 4,498,548 of record NZ_CP025746.1, read on the forward strand.
TCAACTTGTTATCATTGTCGTAGGAATATACAGTCTTTTTTGTATCTGGATATATAATTGAAGTTAAAAGTGACCCTGTATATTCGTAGCTTGTTCTTCTCCCAGCTGGATCAATGATTGCCTTTAGATTGCCATTAGTATCTGTTTCTAAAGTTGTTATTCTTCCTGAGCCATCTTTAATACTGTTTAAAATATTTCCATTATAATTTAAGGTTATCGTATTACTATTACTGTCCTTTACAGTAACTAAAAAACCAGAAGAGTTGAAATTTAAAGTACCGTCATTTTTATCTCTTATTGTATAGGTTCCATCACTATTTACAGTGAGAGTTAAGTCTAATCCATCTTCATCCTTATAAGTTCCTGTTGATGAATCTAATCCAAAATAGTGGTTAGTACCATCTTCGTCTATAAAGCAATACCATTGCTTACTGTTTAGAGTTTTAGGAATCACTCTTTGACTTAGATTTAATCTCCAACCTAGTCCATACTTGTTATCTTGGCCTTTTTCACTATTGTTATATACGTGCCTTATATTAGCAGGCATCCTGCTTCCACTCATTGATAAATCTTCATGTACAAACACTAGATTACCATTATAATCATTAACCAAAGCCGTACCTGCACGACCTACAGCTTGAGTGTGATAGTTCCAATATCCTTCTAAACCACTGTTATTTCTAAAATTCACTGTAATCATAGGTCTTAGACTTGTATAATCTTGCGAACAATCTGATGAAAGATATTCAGTAAAGCCTTGACTCTCATTGCTATTCTTGAGCATCAATCCATTATTATTACCATTAACATACCAGTCTTTTACTGTACTTGTGATATTCCAAGTTACGCCTGTGCCTCCATCTCCATTTACAAATCTATACTCTTCTATCTTAGAACTAGAAGTTGGTTGGTTATTCCAAGTTATCGTGTTAGAAGACCAGGCTGAATTCACCTTATGTACATTAACCTGATAATTGCTCTGTGTAGATTGGTTCAAATACATAGCTAAGTAAGCTGAGGTAACTGAGTCAGCTGAACTTAAAGTTGCAGGAAGATCAAATCTTATATATGACCTCGTATAGCCATTTCCAGCGTATCCATAACCAATGCCTAGATGCTGATTTAAATAATAGTTAGTAGTAGGATTCGCAGAAGAAACAAAACTATCATAGATTGTCCTTGCATCTGGTGAAGTTTGAACTGGTGGATCTATTACTACAGGAAATTTTCTACTTTCATCTGACAACCAAGTACTATCCGGCATAATTGTTAGTGTGTATCCTTCCTTTGAACTACTTAGCTTTAACTTTACATCATTTGTTTTTTGTCCATTAGCATCATACATAAATGGAGCATCCATAATGAAAACTATTTTATTGTTATCTTTATTATCATAAAAGACCATTGTATTGTCTTCTTGTAACTTTGGTGTTAGGTTTTTTATTTGAAAATTCACATTAAATTGAGGATTTTCAATTTTATCTTTAATAATTATGTCTTCCTTTATCTTATCTGCAACGATATCATACTTAATGTTAACATTTTTATATATATATATTGCAAATTGGTTTCTACAATCTAACACATAGCCTGTCTATTGTTTGAGTAGGAACCTTATTTATGTTACTTATAAACTTTTGAATTGCAGTTCTAACTTGTGGCAGAGATTTATAAAAGACATTGTTAATAACAGATGCCTTTAGCCATCCCCATAACCCCTCTATAAGATTCATTTCTGGACTATACGGTGGTAAAAACATCAATTCAAGCCTATCTTTAACTCTATTAAGAAATGGCTGAATCAGCTTTGCATGATGAATCTTAGCATTGTCTAATACCACAACAATTTTTCCTTTTGGATACTGCTTAAGTACGTTTTCTAAAAAGTCATTAAATATCTTAGCGTCATATCTTTCATGTTCCTCGCAATATACGTTACCAGTCTCGTAATCCAATATTCCCATAAGTTTAACACCTGCATTTTTACCGAACGTAGGAATTTTCCTTTGTTGTCCTCTTATAAACCAGCTCTTTTGAATTGCTTGATAATCTCTAATCATTGATTCATCTTCAAATAAGATGGTATCAACTAAGCCATTGAGGCATTTTTTTTAAAGCTTTAAAGTCACTTTTAAAAATTTCTTGCTTTTCTTTATCAGCTTTCGCTAAGACGTAAGTAGGTCTAGTATAACTTAAATTTAATCTATGAAGTACATATGCTATTCCTCTATGTGACATATTTATATTAAATTCTTTAATAACCCATTGCCTCACTAATTCAATAGTCCAATTCATTTTAGATTCGAAGCCTACATCTTCTGGAGTTTTTGTAGTTATAGTTTCTACAATGAGCTTCTCTTGAAGTGAATTGATTTTCTTTTGCGCTCCGCCGCCGTGGCCAATATTTAATCCATCTATTCCTTTTGATTTATAATTTTTTATATATGTAGAAACAGTATGTTCTTCTAGATTCTCCATTTCAGCTATTTTTCTATTTGTAAATCCATCAAAATGCTTAAGTAAAACAGAATATCTTTTATATAACCTTGTGTTTTTAGTCTTTTTTAAAGCTGATTTTAACTCGTTTATATCATCTTCATGCCCAGCAATCTTATTAAGAATCAAAATATCCATATTTAAAACCTCGCTATAATTTTTATTTTATATTCTAGTTTGGATATTTTAGTTATCTTATATTAATGGATGTTCTTACCTAAATATCATATCGAAATTTTCATCTTGCAACATATATATGTCATTGAATTCAATCTGTGATGAAATACCATCAAGTACCTTCTTTTTATCATCTTTTGTTAGTGCCTTCCCAACTGTTCCCTTAGCAGCCGATACTAGCTTTGAAGTTTTATTAGCATCCTTAAAGTTCCAACTTACTTCATACTGACCCTTTTGAATTCTTACAAGCTTTTTCGCTTTTGTATTCTTTGATATCTTAACAGAGTACTCGTTACTATTATTTTGTAAGATATCTCCGTTTTCCTCATCCTTTTTATCAGATAAGTTATTGTTGATGTCTTTCCACTTACCATTCTCAAGATAATGAACTGGAACCGGATAGACTACAGCTTGATAGGTTTTATCCTCTTTTAGAAAGTACTTAACGTTTTTTTCTCTTTTATCTGTTATTTCAGAAATAATATTTGTCTCTGGCTTCTCTTGACCTTCAGTATTATTGTTTAAAGCTTCCGCATTTATTTGTTCTTCCGTTTCAGCTTTTACAGTTGAAAATGGAATTATTGTAAAAGTCATTATGAATGCCAACATTCCTGAAATAAGCCTTTTTTTAATGCTCATGAAGTCCCCCTTAAATCCTCTTTTGTTAAGTTAATTAGTGTATCAAATTTATCCTAAATCCTTTCACCTCCTTTACGAACAGTTTAACATATACTATTTTTCTCCACTATTTATTTGGATTTTTTTAGTTTATGTAATTACTGGTAGTTAAAGATAGATATAAACTCCTATGTTTACTTCTTGTTTATGTTGATTTTAGTTAAATCATTTATGATTTTTATACCTATAAAGATTTAATTTATCATTTCTATTGTGGCTACCTCTTCCATAATTTCATATAAAATCTCAAATAAGCTATTATATTCTTAACCAAGCTTTTTTATAATAAATTATAAATTTGTAGCTTATTTTCTTTAAAAACCAAAAGAGACCATATGACTAGAATTATCAATGATGTAGTCTGCTTTTAACACTTAGAAAAAGAAGTTTTAAAACTGAGTTTATATTGCTTTGCATCTGCTACAACATTAACAAATTATATTAAACAACACAAAATGAAATCTCCACAAAATTGATTTAATATTTCAATTTTGTGGAGATTTCCCTCTTTAATCCGAAAAGGAGCATCGCTCCTAATTAAAAATTAATCATTTCGCGACACTCTCTTTTAAAAATTTAACAATATAACAATTTAAGAACTTAAGAACTTAAGAATTTATAGTTTCTATGCGGCTTTGCCAGGTTATTAATAAAACTAACCCTTAATTTTCTTTTGTTTTTTTGTCACCGCTATTGCTAAAATCACTGCACATATTCCTGCAGTTAGTTTACCAACAATCATTGGAAATATCATATTTGAACTCACTCCAGCTGTAAAACCTAACTGACCACCAAAAACAGAAGCAGCACTGACTGCAAAGGCTATGTTTATTAGCTTTCCTCTATCATCCATTTCTTTCAGTAAGCCCAAGGTAGGAATCACGTTTGCTAAGGAAGAGATGATTCCAATTACTGAAGTTTCATTTACTTTTAGTATGTTCCCTAAACTTTTTAGCTTTTTATTAAGCAGTTTATTTAAAAAGTGTACCATAGGAAAAGCTCCTGCCAGCATTATTGCGATAGAACCAACAGTTTTTATGCCATCATATATTGATGCCATACCTTTAACTAAGGTTATCCCTGTAGTTGCTTCTAGTATAGCAAACACTGTTCCTACTGTAACAAGTATCATTATCAGCTTCGCAAAGATAACAAAGCCCTTAATCATTTTTTTAGGTCTTGCAAGTAATCCAAAAGCTAAAAGTAAAGCTAAGATTATTATTGGCACTAGATTGTGAAAAATCATAGATAGCTTAAAGCCTGCTACAATCCCCCCAGCTATACATCCTAGAGGTATTGTAACTATTCCAGAAAGTATACCTTTAGCAAAAACTTCATGGTCTTCTTTCTCTATAATTCCTAGAGCAACAGGAATTGTAAATACTATGGTAGCTCCCATCATAGAACCCAAAAGTATTCCAGAGAATAAACCAGCTTCTCTTGTTTTAGCAAGCTCTATTGCTAAAGGGTACCCTCCCATATCTAAGGCCAGCAAAGAAGTGGCAAACATCGATGGATCAGCTCCTAGGAATGAATATATAGGAACAACTATAGGCTTAAGAAGCTTGGCCATTATCGGTGCCAAAGCTATAATTCCGATCATAGAGATGGCTAAACTCCCCATAGTTAAGAAACCTTCATCAAATTTTCGCCCGTAACCTCTTTTATTTCCTGTAATTTTGTCTACAGCTCCTATAACCATAAATACTGCCATTATGGAAACTATTATTTTATTTACATCCATATTGCTTCTCCTATAATACTTAAATAATTTTCTTGTCCATTATAAATAAAAATATATAATATCATAAATTTTATTATGAAGGAGTGCCTACAGATAGTAAAGTCTAATATATTAGATATAACTAATAATATTATTAAAATTAAGTAGTTATGAAGGATATGTTATACAGGGAACCAACTTCAACTATTAATTTATACATGCCACGGAAGCCGGGATCTTATAACAAGTATAAATTAAGTTTTCATAAAGATTCCCTATAAGAGTGAGCCATTAGAACTAAATAATTTTTCTAATATATTTTACAAAAGCACTTTAAGATCAACTTCTTTATTTATATATTTCTCTCTAAACTCTTCTTCCAGCATACTTAGAGTAACTAAATCATAGTAACTATGATTAAAATACCAACCATCTCTTTTTATTCCTTCTTTTTTAAAGCCAGCCTTCCCATAAACATGAATAGCACGCTCATTGAATTCTAGAGCTTCAAGTTCAATTCTATGCAGGTTAAGCATACCAAAGCCATAGTTAAGAGCTAATATTAAAGCCTCGCTTCCATACCCTTTGCTAAAGTTCTCTTTTTTGAATATTCCTACTCTAAGACTGGCACTTCTATTATTTCTATTTATGTCGTTAATTACAATCTCTCCAACTAACTCATCTGAAGCTTTTGAAAACATTAAAAAATCTACTCTGGTATTGTCTGTAGAAATATCCTCCAGATATCTTTCTACATTTTCTTTACAAAATACCTGTTGAGTTCCTGTAAATATTACTGACTCTATATCGCCTTCCTCATTAAAGCTCTTCCAATACTCATCTTTATATTCCAAGCCTAACTTTTTTAAATATACCTTTTCACCCTTTAGCTCCAAAAAACTTTTAAAATTCATATTCTTTCCTCCATCTCATAAATTCTAATTAAAATAAAGCTTCTGTAAGCTCCCATGTTTAAAAAATAACCAAAGAAAAAAGTATTGTAAACTTAAGCATATTTACAATACTTTTCATATAATAATTCGATTATAATCTATTAAAATCAAACTTCTCAATCTCATATATATTTCTATGTTGAATTTGAGCATTTCTTTTTCTGTTCACATATTATCCTTCTTATACTTTTATCAGAAAGATAAAACTCGCTTGAAAGCTCCATTATTGTAGCTCCCTTTAAATACTTAGAATATATGTCTTTGTTTCTCACATCAAGCATATTCCTCGTACCGCTTTTTTCTCCCCAGGACTTTTCTTTTCCTACCTTCCTAGGTATATATAAATATTCTCCATCTATATATTGTTGAATTATTTCTACTATTTCAATTGGCAATACCTTATCTGCCTTACTATATTTCATAACCCTACTCCTCCCAAATTTAACTTGGTCAAAGCAAAGGCCCAGAAAACATAGTAACTATATTGCTTATTAAAACCCTGCGGAAATATTCTAGTGGTATCATCCACCGTAACCTATTTCATTAAAAATTACTAACGTAATTTTCACGAATCTGTCTCTTACAACCCTATGTAATCCTAAGTTGAAAGATTTAAGGTAACTTTTTACTACCTTAGCAAAATAAGCTTTGTCTTTATACGTTAAATTACAAGCTTAAAACTTAGTTGAATCTAAATAGTTTTTACCAAATAGTAAAATACCTTCAGCTATTCAATGAAATTAGGCTCCGCACAAAGCATAGCCGACTCTGTCTTATGGCCTTTGCACGGAGTAACTTGAGATCCTGAATTTATACTATAAACCATCAAATCTCCCCCTTTCGTAGCATTACTGCTAGGTTATATAGTTTAATATTACAATTTTAATTAGCAATTTGCAATTGTAATATATAAGATACTGCTAGCAGTATTCTATAAAATAGCCTCCACCTGGAAAGCATGCTTAACTTTCACAACACTCATCTTATTGAGATTATAGAGCTTCTGAGCTTCTAGCTTAACTATGAATTTTCTATGAAAAAGACAAGTTTTTTTCATTATACTTTCCGTTACATTATTCATAATAAAAATAGCTAATGCCCTTCGACATTAGCTATTTTTATGGATGAAAGATTATGTTTTTTTAATTTACCGTTCCCTGTAGTACAAAATCATACTTTTCTCTTAAAAAACTTAATATAGTATTTGCAATTAAGGTATGCCCTTCTGAATTGGGATGTATTCCATCTACACACAAAAACTTTTTATAATCCATACACTTAAGAAATTCTGATCTTACATCTATTAAGGTAGTTTTAGTTTTTTCTGCTACCTCTTTTATAGTTTCATTATACATACTGTGCCACTTATATATTATATCTTCTGTACCTAACCACTTTAGGATATTATCCTGAAAACTCTTATCGTTTCTTGTGATCCACTTAAAATATCTCTCAGAATCTAGTGGTGGCAAAGTCATCAATATTGGTGTTGCTCCAGAACTTTTTACAGTATCAATCATATTCAAAAGTATATCTTTAAAAGTTGGGATATCTGTGTTAGGCTGATGATCTTCAGTAGGCTTTTCAGCTACATCCTTCCAATTAAAATCACAGTCATTACCTCCAAATTCTATAAGAACTATATCTGGAGATTTCTTTATTACATCACCGTAGATCTTGCTTATGCCTCTTTTAATTGTATTGCCAAACCTTCCAGCATTATATACTGTTCCATTAATACTGGTGCTTACAAGATTCACAAAACAATCCTTAATGTTTGTATATCTTGATTTTTCATTGTCATATACCACTCCTCTAGTAATAGAGTCCCCATATGCTACTACATTATATTTTTCTTTAACATCCATATAAATCACCTCTTAAAATTTAAACTAACTAATTGTTGAAGGCTTGAATTTCTTTCCCATTAAGCCACATATTGAATATATCAAGTATGTCTGCTAGATTTTCAGCACCACCAAAGCCTTTAAATATTTGATTTTCTTTAAAACAGCGTACCCAACTATTTGAATCATTATGTATCACAACTGGTGTAAAATCTTTTCCTTCATATTCAGTATTAAACAAATCTATAAGTACATTCCAATTACCGTCTTCAGCTGTGACTATTTGTATTCCTGTTCCCATGTCACCTTTTCTGTTTTTCTTATAAAGTTCTTGAAGAACATGTATATTTATCATAAAAATACTCCTTTGCTTAACAAACATTTCTTATATACATATTGTACCACGTAATTTCTACTAGTCAATAAGTAGTTTTAAAAACTACGTAAAATTATACCCACATGTTTCTTCATCTTATATATATATTAATTCATTGAACCACCTTCTTCAGTGAGTTTTTTCGCATCTGCCTTTTCTGAAGGTGTGTGAACAAATTCTGGCAGGAGACATAATTTTATTTTTTAATTTTTCCTCTAAGTAGCTACTCCAAAGCCTTGATATTGGTAGATTCAGATAAGAAAAAATCTTATAATTTTCTGGACAGTAAATAAAAAAAGAGTACAGTTTATAATGATATAATCCGTACTCTTAATAGTTATTTAGTCATATATACAAGCCTAAAATAATATATTTCATACTTTATAGCTGTTTACAGTTTACGTCAGCTATACTAATTCATATGAGATTCCCATGAGTTCTTTGTCTTCAAAAAGCTAAAAATATAACTATACACCTACTGAATATATATTTAGCTACCCTATTGATATGTATTAAATAAATGTTGTTACTACTTTTATATGAAATATATAGTCTGTTTAAGACTACTTAACTACTGTAAAATCATTAAGCCCTTTTACTTCTTAACAAACTGTATTTATATATTAATTTCATAACTTAGTCATAAAAAATAGCCACCCACATTTTTTTAATACATACATATATAGTGCTGTAAATTAATATGATACACCCTTGAATGCCTGTTTCAACTTAATCTCAACATCATTAGGAATAAGCTTACCTAGTATTTATCCACTATAACTCCAAAAGTACTTGCTTTTATTGAGCTAACTTTAGATAATGCCTTAAGGTGCTCCACCGAACCTGTAACTACCACTCCTCCAATTCTTATACTCTTCTCATTGTACTTTAGTCTATTGCTTTGATCATTAGTTTCTTTAATCTCAAGTGTATTTTTTAAATTCTTAACTCCATCATCCTTATAATCATTTCTATATATGCTTTTTACGAAACTATCTTGTGGATTATCAATCTTACAACCAATCATATCTATAGCCTTTATACCTATGGCATTGTCCTCTGACACAACTCTTCTAAATAAACCATCTTTTCTTGTTCCATTATAACCTTCTCTTATACTTTGAGTATCCTTATCATCACTAGCTAATATAGCTTTTTTCCCTTCTTCAGAAACATCGTCTACCCAATACCAGGTTATAGTTATTCCACTTGGAATGATTTTTTGAATTTCTTCTATGCTATAATATTTATCAAAAGACAGCGCCATTTCTGCTACCTTTTTATCATCAACTTGATTTAGTTTTGATATATCATTTCTATACAAATCCTTGTAATCACTGAAGGGATAGAAAAATATCATCCTTCTTTGCCCTACACTGTTGAAAAAATCTACATCCTTGAGCTTGTCATGAACACTACCTGGTGAAAGAGTTGAAATTCCATTTCCTGATTCACTAACAGAAGTATATTGCTCCCTTTCTGACGGAAGCATTTCTTTTAAATTGAACCCTCTCTCTATGGGCTCAGTGGCAACTAGATTTTTTTCTATAACCTTATAAGTATCAATTTTTATATTGCCCGAAAGAAAACCTTTTAGGTAGGTATCCTGGGTCAAATATTGATCTGGATGCATTATTTCATACTCTTTCTCTATATCATTAACGATTAGGCTTTTCTTATCTGATAATTTTATATCTATTTTATTGATTACTTTATCTATTACAACTCTACTCATCCCAACATATATTAGAGATAATATGACTAAAATTATGCTTACCGTTATAGCAATTGATTTCACCCTAGCGGCAAAGATAATCTTTCTATTTTTTTTGCTCTTTTTATCAAACAACTCATCTAGCTTATTTTCAATATCATCTTTCATAATTAAATTCCTCCCACAGCTTCATAAATTGCTTTCTTGCTCTAAATAAATAGTTTTTTACAACACTATCATTCATATCTAACAAGGCACTTATTTCTTTATATGTTAGTCCCATATCATATTTCATCAAGAGAAGATTTTTAAAAACAGGCTTAACAGCCTCCATAACTGTCGCAATTTGTCCTTTTATTTCCTTGGAAATTATGAGACTTTCGCAGTTTTCTTCTCCCATAAGGTTGTTTATAAAAGCCTCATCATCGGTATTAATAACAGGACTTCTTGATTTTTTTCTACATAAATCATAAAACTCGTTTAAGGCTACTCTAAATAACCATGAATCAATTTTTCTAACATTTATACCTTCTAGATTGGCCATTAATTTAATGAAGGTGTTCTGAATTATATCTTCAGCATCATGATGACTAGAGCCGTTCTTTATTAGGTATTTATACAATATTAGAAACTTCTCTTTTAAAATCTTATTAAATTCTTCATTATCCATTAACTTCTCCTAGCAATATGATAACCTTTAGTTATGGTTAATTTGGAAATAGTACTATAGCGGCGCCTGATTATAAGTATTAATACCTTTCATATAATTGACGTTTATCCCCATAAAAAGTTAGCAGCTTTTTATAAGTTTTTATGTAAAATTTATTATAGATTATTATAAAGACGTAAAGAAGCCGCTAACTATCATATTTAGCGACTTCTTAAAGGTATGTATTTACATACTTTAAAAACACATAAGGAATTTTTGCTGAAGATTTATTTCCTATAGCTTTCAATCTGAATAAATAGAAGCTATTTATATTTAGATATTATTAGAATATCTAGATAAGATCTTGAACTTGAATAAATATTCATTTTCTTCCTCATCAAATATTTGTCCTAAAAACTTACCATTATTTTTTTCTATGATTTTTCTAGACGCTTCATTATTTGTATTACAGGTAACTATAGGTTCTGCTATACCTATTAGCTTTGCCTTTTCTATAGCTAGCTTTAATATTTCTGTACCATATCCTTTTTTTCTATAGCATGGCGCTATATCATATCCTATATGGCCAGCACTTTCCAGCTCTTCATGTCTAACTCTTACCACTCCTACTACAGCTTGGTTACATATCAACCAAAAAGTTGAGGTAGTTACATAGCCCTCAGGTATATTTATGCCTTTTGAAAGTTTGATTTGATTATTTATATATTCATCAAAGTTATCTAAGGCTTTTCCGTATTTCTCAAAATAATAAGTTTCATTGGCCTCTTTATATGCTAAAGCATATTCTTTAAAGCTTTCTTCATAGGCTTTGCTTGGTTCTGCTAAAAATAATTTTTCCATAAATTCCTCCATATTAAATATATTAACTCCATTCTCTGATTCTCTTCATATATATCCTCTTACAAATAAAATAATATACAATCTCAAGGATTATAAAAAATACACAGATCACTGCATCGCAGGAAAAAATCTGAATTTTATCTGAAATAGATGAATCACTTGAAAAACCAAAAGAATATATAACAGTTATAGGAATAGCTAAAATTGGTGAGGTTGAAAACAACATTTTTAACTCGTTGCATTTAATTTTAAGATATTCTTCTTCCTGTATTCCTATCCTATAAAGATTCCTGTATTGTACTTCATCACTGTCTAAGTCTGAAAAAATCTTTAGTGACATAACTATAGAAATACATATTAAAAAGAATACTTCAAGAAATGCCAGTAGGAAAAATAGCACCTTAGCGCCCAATGTCATTAAGTTAAGAAATAAATATTATAGTTATGGAACAGAGTATGTTTACAAATACATACCTGTTCTTTTTTTGTATAACAATTTACATATACTAATTTTTATCAAAATATTAGAAAAAGCTTGACAAATAGTTAGAAAAATGTGGCGAAGCCCCTTAAATATAATGTTTTTTAGGAGGTTCGCTCATGAACGAATATGCAGATTTTATAAAGAATAAATTAGATACGGTATTAAAGGAAATGCATGAATACTCATGGTTATTTGTCAACGACCCCGATAAGGATTTCACTAGAAATAGAAAGTTGAATTTTAAAGAGATGCTAAATATTTTACTTTCTATTGGAGGCAGTAGCTTAAACCTTGAGCTTCTAAAATACTTTTCATATGATACTGAATCAGCCACTTGCTCCGCGTTCGTTCAGCAGCGCAAAAAGATTCTCCCTGAAGCACTTAATTATCTTTTTAGTAAGTTTACATCATTAGCAGTAAGCCCTAAATATTATAATGGCTATCGATTATTGGCAGTTGATGGTTCAGATTTATGTATTGCACATAATCCTAAAGATGAAAAAAATCATTTTCAAGCTACTGAAAATTCAAAAGGATATAACCTTCTTCACTTAAATGCTATGTATGATTTATGTAGTAGAACATATATGGATGCAGTTATTCAATCAGGTAGAGAAGAAAATGAATTTCAGGCATTAATTGACATGGTAGATCGCTCTAATATTAATGATAAAACTATAATAATAGCCGACCGTGGATACGAAAGTTATAATGTCTTTGAACATATCATAAAGAAAAATTGGAATTATGTTATAAGAGTTAAAGATATACATAGTAATGGAATAGTATCAGGAATATCTATACCTAATGATGAAACATTTGATATAGAGCATAGTATTTTGCTGACTAGACGTCAAACTAATGATATAAAGGCACATCCTGAAAAATATAAGTTTATGCCTGCTAATCAAAGGTTTGATTATCTTCCAGTTAAAGATAAAGGAACTTATCCGGTAAACTTTAGAGTTGTTCGATTTCCAATATCAGACAACACTTACGAAGTTATTATTACTAATCTTAGCAAAGAAGAGTTTTCAATAGAGAATCTTAAAGAAATATACCACATGCGTTGGGGAATTGAGACATCATTTAGAGAATTAAAGTATGCCATTGGGTTAACAAGTTTTCATTCTAAAAAGGCGGACTACATCATACAAGAGATATTTGCAAGACTCACCATGTATAACTTTTGTGAAATAATAACAACACAGGTAGTTGTACAACAGAAAAACAGAAAATACAGCTATCAAGTTAATTTCACTATGGCCATAGCAGTTTGTATGCAATATTTCAGATGTAGTAATGTAGCTTCACCTCCTAATGTTGAAGCACTAATTAAAAGAAATATATTACCTGTTCGAAATGGCAGAAAAGACCCTCGCAAAGTCAAAACCAAATCGGCAGTTAGCTTCATATATAGAGTAGCATAAATTTATGCTAATATAAATTTTTTTTTTACAGAGATTTTACTCTGTCTTATTTGCATGCAAAAAAATATACAATACAAAAGAAAAAAGCCAGTTGAAAGCATATACACTTTCAATTGACTTTAATTTTGCTGTGGCAAAACATTAACTTAATGACATTGCCTTAGCGCCCTGATTATTTTCATTATATGTTCCTATCCTTGAAGCTGTAAGCACATAACTTTTATCCTCTAAATTCAGCTTTAGACTTTTATTATATTCTCTAAAAGCTTTGTTTAAATTATATACTAACTCCTGAGTTTTTTTCCAGTCATTAAAGTTATAAAGCTCAATGCTTCCTTTCTTTATATCTGAGTATTCTCTTATTTTTTCATAATCTTCATCATTTACGATCATAAGGTCATTAAACCTATATCCTGGAGAGTTAAAGTATAGCTTGAACACAATATCCTTAAGCTTAAACTCACTTAATATTCCAGTATGCTTTAAGTTCTTCTCCCTATTATATTCTTCAGCTTTACCTTTTTCATCTAAAGCTTCCACTTGATGAAGGCTTAAATAATTACCTTTATCTACACTAAAACTGCTATTAAAAGCTTGGTTTATATTTTTTTCTGATACTATCAGTTCCCCATTTGATTCGATAAATTCTATGCTCTTATGACCACTTACTTCATTATTACTAGCTTTTATTATTTTTTCTATAGCTTCAGATTTGATTTCATTTTTTCCTTCCTCTAAGATAAAAGCTACATGGAAAGGGTTAGTTTTTGTAGCGGTAGACTCTGCTGACAATATAAGCTTCAAATAAAACCCGCTTATAAAAACTATCACTATAATCATAAGAGTTATTATAAATAAAATCTTATTAGTCTGGTCAAATTTATTCTTTATATTAGTGATTAATAGTATATTTCTATTGTATCTTTCTTTATTTTTCCCTATTAAGAAGGTTACTAATTGGCCAGCTTGGAGCATGAATAAGTATATCCCAATTATAAGTGCTATTGTACATTTAAGCAGAACTTCTCCATCTCCACGAAAATATATACAAAGTAAAACTAGTGCTCCGATTATAGTAACTAATCCTAAAATTCCAACATAAGGCTTTGACAATCTGTTTCTGCCAGATATTCTAGAGGCTTTTAATAAGTTTATTATGTCGAAACTTCTAGTTGATAGCATAGTTATAATTATAGATAGGAAAAATACAGATAAATATATTCCAAGGGTAAAGATATAGGGTTTAATCCCAAGAGAAAATTTCAATTCTTTTACCTCTAAAACTGACGCTGTTATCATAAAAAACAACCTAGAAAACACTGTCCCAGCTATTATTCCTAAAGCTATTGATATAAATCCAATGACAACATTTTCTAATACTATAAGCTTTCTTATATCATTAAGAGACATACCTAGATTCATAAATATGCCATACTCTCTTTTCCGTCCTTTTATGAATACAGAGTAGGAATAATTAATAAAAATCACACAAAATACTATAAGCACTACATTAGGTATTACCATAACCTTTGAAATTACTTCTGATACTTTTGGAGAACTTTTTAGATCCTTATTGAAAAGCAGTGTAGAGTAAATAAAGAGAAACAATATAGAAACGCTATTGCATAGAAAAAAGGATACATACTTTCTTATAGATCCTTTAAAGTTTCTTACTGCTACATCTTTAAAAGTCATTGCCGTCACCACCTAAAACAGCAATATAATTCATAAGTTCGTTAAAAAATTCTCTTCTTGTCCCCTTTTTTACAGCTTCATAACTTATAGCTCCGTCCTTTAAGAAAATCACTCTATTGCAGTAACTGGCAGCACTGACATCATGAGTAACTAGCAGTATAGTATTTTTCTCTTCCTTATTTAGCTTTTCCAAACATTCCATTACACTCTTTGAAGACTTAGAATCTAAATTTCCAGTAGGCTCGTCCCCAAATATTATACTTGGAGTATTAATTATAGCTCTTGCTATGGCCACCCTCTGTTTCTGGCCACCAGATATATTATAAGGATATTTATTAGCTAAGCTCTTTATATCAAATACCTCTAATACCTCTTCTACTTTTTTATTCATATACTCTTCAGTGCATTTATCTAATATCATAGGAAGCATTATATTTTCTCTAGCAGTTAAACTATCTAAAAGATTGAAATCTTGAAAGACAAAACCTAATCTCTTCCTTCTAAATAAAGCTAACTGATTTTTATCCATGTCATTTATTCTTTTACCATCTATACTTACATAGCCTGAATTGGCCTTATCTATGCCGCTAAGGATATTGAGTAGCGTTGTCTTTCCACTACCAGAAGGTCCCATTATACCTAAAAACTCTCCTGGTTCAATGTTTAAATCCACATTATTCAAAGCCTTCGTGGAGTTCTCTCCGTTTACACCTCCATATATTTTACTTATATTATTTGCTTTTAAGATACACATAAGCAATACTCCTTTCCTAAGTTCTTTAGCTAAATGCTCTTCAAAGGGAGATTTTTGAAGACAGCCTAACTAAATATTAATTGAACTTAAGGCTTAAAACTATTTAACAAGGTTAAAATAACCTTACAATTTTGAAAGGTAAGTTATTTTCACTTCTGTTCCACAACCTGGTTTTGAATAAATCTTAATAGTATGACCTAGCTTTCTTGATATTTTCTTACATATATAAAGCCCTATGCCACTGGAATTTCTGTATTTTCTTCCGTTCTCTCCGGTGAAAAAAGGTTCAAATACCTTTTTCAAATCATACTCTTCCATGCCTATACCTTGATCTTTTATAGATAAGGTGGTATATTTTTCATTATTCTCTATTGAAATATAAAGCTTCTTGTTATAGTTACCATTAGCAGAGTACTTTATTGAATTTGATATTATTTGAGAAAGCATAACCTCATTCCACTTATAATCTGATAGAACATAAGCTTTACTTTTACACTCTAGTATGGGGAAGACCTTATTATATATAAACTGACTCTTTCTGTCATTAATTAGTTTTCTTAAAGCTTCCTCAAGATCTATAGTGGCTACTTCATAATCCCTCTCAAACTCCTCTAGCCTTAATAAAGTTAAAACTTGCTCTACACTATCATGCAAGCTTTTATTCTCTACTTCTATGTCTTTTAAAATCTCTAAATCAATTGATGAATTTTTAGAGTACTTCTGTATAATAAGGTCAATCACTGAAAGAGGAGTTTTTAATCTATGTATCCATTGAGTTATAAACCATGATCTTTGCTCATACTTTTCTTTCAACTTATTTATATTATTTCTATGTTTTTCATTTACTAAATTTATAATCTCTTCAACCCTCTTCTGCTCATGATTGTAAGCTTTAATCCTATGGTTTTCCTCCTGTATTACATGATCTAAACTGAAATTGAAGTTATAATATTTAAACCACTCCACTATGAACATTATGGTAAATAAAAATAAACTAAGGCTAAAAGGGTATGCTATTTCTATAATCTTTCTATCCGTTAAGTTAAAAAATAGAATAAGGCATAAAGTGTTTATTAAGTAAAAGCATAAAAAACAGCTCTTGTCCCTAATAAAATCTTTAAATAGTCTTTTACTCATATTTACTCTCCTCTAACACTTTATAATCAAAAATATATCCTACTCCTCTTTTTGTCTTTATTGCATCATTAATATCAAGCTCAGACAACCTATTTCTAAGTCTAGTTATGTTTACAGTAAGTGTGTTTTCATCAACAAAATCTTGTGTATCCCATAATGCTTCAAATATCTCTTCCCTTGTAATTATTCTGTCTTTATTCTCTATAAAAATCTTAGCAAGCTTGTACTCATTTTTACTTAAAACAGTTGCCTTTTTATTGTATTTAAGCTGAAAGTTATCTTCATCTAAGCATAAGGAACCAGTATAATCTATACTAAGCTTAGAGGAATATTCACCATAAGCTCTCCTTAAAGCAGCTTTTACCTTTACCATAAAAACATCTAAATTCATAGGCTTTACAATATAGTCGTCAGCACCTAGCTCTATGGCCAAAACTTGATCCATGGTCTCACTTCTTGCAGAGGTTATTATAATTGGAATACTATAATTTCTTCGCACCGACCTGCATATATAGAAACCATCATAGTAGGGTAAGTTTATATCTAGTATTAAAATATCTGGCTTAATGTTAGCTATCTCTTCTTCAATATTGTTAAAGTTCATAGCCTGGTAAATAATATATCCGTATTTCTCCATATGTTCTTTTATAATTGAGCACAGTTTTGCATCATCTTCTATAATCATGACCTTGTACATATTAAACCTCACATAACTTTTATTTATTAATTATAGCCAAGCTATAAATATTCAAAGAACAGCATAGATGTTATAGTTTTAGGATAACAGCTTTTATCTCCTAGTATATAGTTCTATTTTAGTTACAGATTTCCTAGGAATAAGCAAAATATTTTTCATTATAAGATTTCTTTTTTACTGTTAACCCTAAGTGGCCTCACTAATCCCTTGAAATTACTATGTTTAGCTAGCATTTTTTACTTTACAAGGCAAAGAAAGTCTACTGAATGAATAAAATGTACCCTTTGTCAAGGACATTTTATAACCTTATTCAGTAGACCTTTTATTATTTTACTTATATTGAGCCATAAATCTTTCCATATAATACATAAACACTTGATTATAGTAACTTGAGAAATATTCATCGCTGCCATGAGTCCCATATGGCATGTACATCAAATCAATTTTATTATTTTGATTCTTTATATAGGTTTCCTTAAATAACTCAGCTATATCTGGATTTACTATTCCATCATGGTTTCCTTGATACATTAAAACTGGTGGACTGTCTGGTGAAACCAAGTATTTAGGATCAACAAAGTCATTTTTACCACCTATTCCTAAGTTCTTTGACAATCCATTGGCTGGATAGAAAGGTATTAAACCTTTCACTTTTATACTTGAATCCAGTAAATCTGAATATTTTCCACTGCTTATGCCTAAGGCAAGTGCATTGGCTAACTGACCTCCAGCGGAACCTCCAGAAATAAATACGGAATTTATATTTGCACTAAAGAGGTCTTTATTTTGTGCTAAGTATTTTGTAAATATCCCTAGATGTCTCATCATATCATCTATGTTAAAGTCACCTACCACATTTTCTGGAACTTTTGCATACTTCACAAACTTTTCTTTATTGCTTAGTCCATACTGCACATCAAATACCACGTAACCTTGGCTAGCAAAATACTTATTGACCTCAGCATAATTTTCTTGTCCCTTATCACCGATGGTCCAACCACCACCATGTATTCTTATAAGTACAGAATTTTTTCCCGGAAGATTATCCTCCTTAGAAGCTGGTGTATATGCATCAAAATACAGCTTAACACCTTTGTCTACTCCATCTTTTCCTTCATAGAATAGGACATTTTCTTTTACATCGTACTTTTTAGAAGGTGTTCCAAAGAAGTAATCAGGTAAAGAAAAAGCAGTTTTTCTAAATACATCTTTATATTGCTTTTCTACTTTGGCTCTTTCCTCTGAACCAAAGGCTGCCTCATAGTTTTTATCAGCTTGTTTTATAAGAGCTGGTATTGATACTATAGGTAATAAACAAATTATATAAATAGCTAAACCTGCTACTGGGAAAATATATTTAATGAACCTTATTTTATATGGTGCTATTAGGTTAAATACTATTGCAGATAACCCTAAGAATATGAATCCATAAAAAACTGAATACTCTGGAATGAACACTTCTGCCATACTCTTTTTTCCTTTAGTAAGAAGTGTAACCACAACAAATATTCCCGACATAAGAAGCAAAGTAACTATAATTATAGCTACAGCCCTTCCTACATTGCCCCTGCTCCTAGTAACAGATTGTTGTTTATTAATATAATTCTTCTTTCTAGCTTTAAGCTTGGCTAGCTTTATAAAATTAATAATTAAACCATATAAAAATAAAGATAAAAGCATAATTGATGAAATAAAGCTTACTGCCTTCTCATTGCTAATATCCGCTGAAGCACTGGTATTTTGGATTGGTATAATAGCCATAAACAATACATTCAGTATTAGATAAATATAATTTGAAGTGCTGCCTTTGTCACTTATAAAAGTTGAAAAAATATTTAATAATAACGCAACAATTATGATGACTCCATAGACATTCCACATTGGATTAGAACTGTAATTTATATAATATATTATTCCTAATACTATAGAAGCCATATTGATGCAAGATAGGATCAAATGATAAACAGCTTTTGTTTTTAAGCTTGTCTTCATACCAGTTGATCTGTTTAACCTATTATTTAATTCACTAGTTGGCATTATAATTTTCACCTCTTTTTATTGAATTCATATACTCTACAAAAATGTTTCCTTACTAGCTAATGTTTTAATTAGTCTCACTTAAAATTATCCCAAGCATCAAAACCACATATTTTACCACCATCTACTTCCACAACATACTTTCTAACCTGAAAGTAAAAGCTTTTCATTACACATTAAAACATTTACTTGTATAATTAAAGATTTATTTATATAGGGAACCAACTTCAACTATTAATTTATGCATGCCACTAAATCACCAGAAGCCTGGATTTTATAACAAGTATAAATTAACTTTCATAAAGATTCCCTATAGTGAAGACTATATTCAATACAGTAATTTAACAAATCCATAGTAAAAAATGAACCAATCCTAATTTTAAAAATATAAAATTGAATTGGTTCATTTTTAGATGTACAATATTAATCTTGTATACCTTAGGCTATGTTTAATAATACTCTATAAAATAAATTACTTAGTATTAAATTACTTTTTTATACACATTCATTTCAGCTGGCTTCGCCATTAATGGAGCCATTTTAGGTACTATTGTTGTAAAATGTTCTGACTGACCATGCTTTTTTAAAGCTTCTACACTTTCCCATTCTTCTATCATAGTAAGTATTGAACTATCTTTTGTATCCTGATACATTGCATAGCTTATACAGCCTTCTTCTTTAACCGTTGCTGCTACTAATTCCTTTGCAAGTTCTAAAACTTCTTCTACCTTATCTGAAATTACATAATGCTTTGCTACAACTTTTAACATAATAATCCTTCTTTCTTTATGTTTTCGCTTAGTTTCATGTTTATTACAAAAGTTTCACGATTTTATTCTAGTTTAACACAAATGGTTTGATTGCACATCTATAAGAATTGTAAAAAAGTCGCTGAAGAAACCTTCTTTAGCTCCATTCTTTAGTTAGCTTCTTTTACGCCTCCACATTTTCTGAACCTATGATTTTCAACCTTGTGATTTTTACCACTTTCCATAATGAACTTTTGCTTCATCATATCTATCTACAAATTCGCTCTTTTGATCTGGATACCCAACAGGTATTACATTAAAAGGCACGATATTATCTGGCAGATTGAAAAGCTCTTTTACATATGCACTAACTGGCTCTGCAGTAGAAACGCCTAACCAAACAGCTCCTAATCCAAGATGAGTAGCTTCTAGCAATAAGTTTTCTGCACAAGCCCCCATATCTTGATGGCAAGCTGTTGCAACCTTAAGCTTATCAGTGTTAGCTACAAGCACAAAAGCAACTGGTGCAGATGCTACCATCTTAGCATATGGACTCATTTCAGACAACTTTTTTAGTGTATCCTTATCTTCAACAACTATAAACTCCCAAGGTTGCTGATTTACTGCTGATGGTGCTTGCATTGCTGCTCTTAGAAGTCTTTCAATTTTTTCCTTCTCTACTGGTTTATCCTCATATTTTCTGATACTTCTTCTTTTAAAAATCTCTTCCATGATATTACCTCCAAAAATATTATATATATTAATCCATAGTAATATAAATTTTAGATATGGATTTTTAATGCTCTTACTTTCACTATTCCAATGAGAGGACTTTAAACTATAAGGTTTATAAAAAAGCATCAAAGCACAACATATTAAGTCAACACATCATAGTATTAATTTTATTAGTTATACTAATTAGTGGTGTTACTTAGTTGTACATACAACTTTATTCTTAATCCATACCCTTAGGATACGGATTTATTAAACCTTTTATTTTTCTAGCTTCGAGCATACCGAATTAATCATTTCAGTAACTTTTACATACTCATCTTTGCCAACTGATTTGGAATATCTCTGCTGAAGATTGCTCCATGCTCTATTAATATCCTTTTGAAGTTCCATTCCCTTCTCAGTCGAATATATAAAGGAATTCTTTCCTTCCGTTCTCCTATTTACATAACCGCTATTTTCTAGCTTATCTATAAATCTAGTTATAGTAGAAGGGGTTATATGTAAAGCTTCCCCTATATCTTTTTGACTAATACCTGGTTTTTCATTAACTATGCTTACTAGAAATGCATATGTTGGAGAAAGTCCAGTTATTCTAAATTCTTCATCAGCCATTTTTGTCATTATTCTTGCCAATTTATTCGCAGAAAAATACAAACAATCACACAATAGCTCATTCATCTCTGACATTTTAATGTTCCTTTCTGTAAATGCTTCATTTTTATAAATGAACAATACATAGTTATTATTCATCTGTGTAGATTTTAAATATGTTTAGTTAATCTAAAAGTTCTTTCAAGCTGAACATCTTTATTAAATCCGTAAAATAAAATCTATTACATGATTTAATTATACCACACTTTATTTATAATTTAAGCCATTTATTGTTTGTACATACAACTATAGTCTAGTTTTAAATCTTTGTCAAGAAATCATAACTTCAACATCTGACAGGTGAAGATTTTTTTATATAACTGGTCTTAATAGTAAAAAAGTTCTCTCACAGCTTTTAATCTGCGAGAGAACTTTCTACATATTACTCAAATCTCAATGCATCAATAGGATTTAACTTTGACGCCTTATTAGCTGGGTACATACCAAATATTATACCAACTGCTAGGGAGAATAAAAACGCTGCTAATACTATGTTATTGGAAATCAAAATAGTTGTATTAAAGAATCTTTGCCCTATATATGAACCTAAATATCCCACCAAAACTCCTAGGACTCCGCCTAGACCACTTACACTGGCAGCCTCTATTAGGAATTGAGCAAGTATTGTTCTTCTCTTTGCTCCAATAGCTTTTCTTGTACCAATTTCTCTAGTCCTTTCTATTACAGATACTAGCATTATGTTCATAATACCTATACCTCCAACAACTAGAGATATGGCAGCTATACCTGCAAGCATTGTAGTTAAACTCTTGTTAGTTGAGTTTGCTGTATCTAATATGCTTGTTTGATTCATTATTCTATAGTAATTTCTTGTAGTATTAGTATTGCTTGTACTGCTATTTAACTTATACTTTTTATTTAAGAATAATTGCAAGTAGGACATTGCTGTATCAACCTTTTCTTTGCTTGCTGCCTCTATATAAAAAGTCTTTGGATTTGCACTCTTTAATAATCTTTCAGCAGTACTTAGTGGTACTATTATCCTATCATCACTTGATCCTGCTGCGGAAGTTCCTTCTGCTTGTAGCACTCCAACTATAGTAAACTCAATACCATTTACATACATACTATTTCCAACTACATTTGTAGTACTAAATAAAGTTTCTGCAGTTTCGCTTCCTATTACTAGAACATTGTATCTATTGTCAACATCCCTCTGTGTTATAAACCTACCAGCACTAACTGATAATTTTCTTATCTCAGCATAATTTGGTGTGGAACCTTCTAAAGTTGTGGTACTTGATTCATCACCATTTTTTACATTTGCACTACTTGTAATCTGAGGAGCAATCTCCTTGATACCAGGTTTTGTTTTAAGCTCCGTAAGTTCATCGGTTGTTATAGTAGGAGTTCTATTGCCTGTTATGCTTATGGTTATAAGGTTTGTTCCAAGCTTCTCTATCTGATCACTTACTGTTTTTTGAGTTCCTTGCCCCATTCCTACCAGTATAATAACTGAGGATATACCTATAATTATACCAAGCATAGTAAGGAAAGATCTAACTTTGTTGTGCCAAACTGAAGATAAGGCAATCTTTATAAGTTTACTTAACTTCATGCTATCACCTCACTATCATTGAGCTTATCAGAGGTTATCATTCCATCTCTTACTGTTATAATTCTCTTAGCATGAGCTGCTATCTCCATATCATGAGTAATCATGACAATTGTATTACCTTCATTGTTTAGCTCTGTCAGCATCCTTAGAACTTCTTTACCGGTCTTGCTATCAAGTGCTCCTGTAGGTTCATCTGCCAGAATCATTTGAGGTTCTGTAACCAATGCTCTTGCAATTGCCACTCTTTGCATTTGTCCTCCAGATAGTTCAGAAGGCTTATGCTTTAAATGACTTGTGAGTCCAACCTTTTCAACTGCTTGCTTAACTTTTTCTTTAGTCTTTCCATTAGGATACCCTAAGTATAATAGTGGCAACTCAACATTTTCATATATATTTAACTTTGGAAGAAGGTTGTAACTCTGAAATATAAAGCCTATTTTCTTATTTCTTATTTCAGCTAGTTTATTATCATTACATTTAGTGTCTACTCCATCTAAAATGTATTCACCTGAACTAGGCTTATCGAGACATCCTATAAGATTCATAAGAGTAGACTTTCCAGCACCTGATGGTCCTACTATAGCTACATATTCCCCTTTTGCAATAGTCAAATTAACATTGCTTAGAGCTTTAAAGGTATTACTTCCCATTTTATATACTTTTTCTATTCCAGTCATTTTGATTATCTCTTTACTTGAATTCTCTTCCATCTACTGAATACCTCTCTTATTTATACTAGTTTTTACCGCCACCACTGCTACTATTACTTCTTTGGCCACTTGGTGCGCCCATGCCTCCGCCGAAGCCGCCCATACCGCCACCAAAGCCACCCATGCCTCCACCAAAGGCTGAGCTCTGACTGTTTCTATTACTGCTTGTAGTTGTAGTTGAAGTCTGTGGTAATTGAACTAATACTTTTTCTCCTTCTGTAACTCCTTCTGTAACTTCAATGTAATTTTGAGTTTCTAAGCCAGTCTTAACTTGTACCAATCTTCCGCTGCTGGCTGTTGTAGTCATACCTCTAAATCCAGAGTTTCCATATCCAGTGCCATTGCCATAGCTTTGTCTATTTCTTTGACCTTTTTCACTGCTTGTTCCACTATTTCCACTATTACCTTGGCTATTGCTATTATTACTATTTTGACTATTAGAACCTTGTGATTGTTGATTTTCACTTGAACTCTGTCCGCTTGAAGAAGCGCTTGTACTTTCTACTCTTACAAACTTTTGTCCATTAGTTTCAACTAAGGCTTCAGAAGGAATAACTAATGCATCTTGTTTACTTTCAACGGATACAGTAACATTACCATTCATACCTAGTTTAATGCCTGTAGGATCTTTTATTCCAACAACTACATCATAGGTAGTAACATTATTGGAGGTTGTTCCTACTGTTGCAACTGATTCTACTGTTCCATCATAGGTTTTATCTTTAATTGCATCAAATTTTATCTGCGCAGTTTGTCCATTCTTTACTTTCTCTATATCAAGTTCATCTATTGATAACTTAATCTTGATTGAATTCATATCAACTATTGTTAAAACTCCACCACTTGATGAGCCTGAAGAACTGGATGAACTTGAACCTGCCCCTGATGATCCTGAGCCTGAACCTGAACTTGATCCACCAGATTGAGCATTATCACCATTAGAAGCATTTACCGCTGTAACAACCCCTGCTATAGGAGCCTTTACAGTCATATTATTAAGCTGAGTATAAGCATCATTAAGCTGAGATTGTGCGTCAGCAACATTTAATTTATCCATAGCAACTTTATTATCATCTACTTTCGTAGCATTTTCATCACTTGTTAATGTAAGATTTTGCTTTTCTAAGTTGTTTTGTGCAGTTGTTACTGCTTTTCTAAGGGTATCACTATCGGATACAAATAGTTTTTGTCCAGCAGTTACAGTGTCGCCTACCTTTACATTTAAGTCCTTTATAGTTCCAGAATTATTAGCTGATACTTGTTTTGTTGTAGCAGCATATGCTGTTCCCGTTCCTTGAACTGTAACATTAAGATTCATCTTTCTTGCGGAAACAGTGTAATACTGAGCTGTAGAAGCAACCGCTGGCTTTGCAAAGAAGGTCTTATACCCAAAATACCCACCTACTCCTACAGCTACTGCTATAATTCCTGCAACTATTCCTTTGATAACTTTACTCTTCATCTTAATCCTCCTATAAATGTGATTACCAATTTATATCCCTTAATAACATCCGAATTTATACATTTGTTTACTATTTATAGTAAAATTATAATTTTAAATTACCTAAGCATTATCAAAGAATTATGTGAAAATTATGTGATAAAACAAAGTAACCCCAACAGATTTTTTAATCCACTGGGGTTATCACATTATCTTAAACCGTCTTATCTTAAATGTAATTTGCTACGAATAAAGCATTGTCCATTATACTTTATGTGATTTTCAACCTTAAATGCGAATTTATAAATAAGAAAAGACTTTGACTATGTAAGAGTTCATTTAGTCTTCTATTATCTCTTCGCTTTCAGCTATAGGGAATTTTATTACGAAGCTAACTCCTTTTTCTCTGTTCTTTGCAGATATTTCTCCCTTGTAGAAATTTATTATTTTCTTAGATATTGCCAGACCAAGACCAAAGTTTCCGGTTTTATCTTTATACATATTGTCAAATATACGATCCATATGAACTTGATCTATGCAAGGACCATCGTTGTATAAATCTAGCACAACATAATCACCTTGCCTTTTCAAAGTTACTGACACCTTCTCTTTGGCATATCTAAGCCCATTATCCAATATATTTTCTATAGCAACCTGTATCTTATCAATATTACCGAATATATTAGCTTCATCTATATCTAAGTTCCAATCAATGTCACTTTTTACAACTTCAAATCTGTTCACTATATGTAAGATAAGCTTATTGAAATTTATTTCTGTATCCTCATTTGTGTTGTTCATCACATAATCTAAAGTATTCAGATATAGCATTTGTTTTATCTTCTTCTCAAGACTAATTGCCTCATCTCTTATAATCTCTGCAGTTTTTTCAACGGAATCAATATATACTCCATCAATTATGGCATCAGCATGACTCATTATTACCATTACTGGTGTTTTCAAATCATGTGAGATACTCTGAAGGAACAGCTTTTCTTCCCTATCTATCTTTTGAAGCTCAGTCTGCATAGTATTCATTGAATTAACTAGTCTTCCTATCTCATCTTCAGTTTTAACCTCTATTGGATCAGTCCAATCCTTATGAGATATCCTTTTAGTATATTCCTCAAGCTGCTTTAATGGCTTAGAAAGATAATTTGCAATCATTTTAGCAGTAAAGAAACCTATTATTATAAATATTATTCCTATGGAAAGCACGGTATAAAGTAAGGTATTATCCTCCATGCTAGGTACATAGGATATCAAGAACTCCTTAGTTCCATTGACGGTTTGTTTTGAACTTACAATTATAAAATACTTTCTCCCGTTGTAGTATCCCTGAAGTTGCTTTTCAGATACCTTACCTTCAGATATTAATTTAACCATCCACTTTTTAAGTTCTTTATCGTTAAACTCTTTAACAAAACCCTTATCTCCAGTGACAAAATCTACTATATTTTCAATTATACCTTTATCACTCTTTGTGGTACTTGGCGGTGCAGGATTGTCGTTTTGATTGGGCTCAACTGGTATTCCAGGCACTGGTATCTCTATTTTAGTACTTGAATTAGAAGGAACCACTGGGTATCCATTTGCATCTACCTGTGGCTTCCAGCTATCATCGGCTACTACTAAAAAGTGTCTGCTGTTTTTAAGGTTTCCAAAGCGTCTTAAACCATCAGGAGAGGTAATACCGTCTTCACTATCTAGTACCATACCATGTGCTACCTTAAGATCTGCAATTATGGCTTTCTCCCTTGTTCTTCTATAAGCAAACATATACACAAAGGTTATACTGCATATTATTATTAGAATAAAAGCTGTAAAAGTAGTCCAGATTCTCATCGTTAGTGATCTAAATTTGAATCTTTTCATGACTTATATACCAATTTATAACCACAGCCATATATGGTCTCTATAGCCAAAGTAATCACCTTTCTTCTTAGTCTTCTTATGGTATCATCTACAACTCTATCTGAACCAAAGTAATCATCGCCCCATACATGGTCAAGGATTTGATCTCTTGATAAAAGAGCATTTTTGTTTTCCACAAGGTAAACTAGAAGTTCAAATTCCTTATTGGTGAGTTGTATCTCTTCATCTTCTAAGAATACGGTCCTTTGTCTTTTACTTATTTTATAGTCGCCTATTTTCAGCATCACATCTTGAACTTCAGCACTTTCCTTGCCATATACTCTTTCAACCAATCTATTGGTTCTTATAACAAGCTCTCTAGGAAGAAAGGGTTTTGAAAGATAATCATCACTGCCCATCTCCAGCCCAACTACTCTATCAAGCTCTTCATTTCTTGCTGACATAAATATAACTGGTGTATTTTTATCATTAGCTTTTATAGCCTTTATCAGCTCATATCCATCTATATCTGGAAGCATTATGTCAAGTATCCACAAATCTGGCTTATCCTTGATTCTTTCCATAGCAGATAAACCATTTGAGAAGGTTGTAACTATATATCCCTCTCTCTTCAAATACTTTTCTAATAAAAGGTTTAGACTTTTTTCATCCTCTACAAGATATAATGTCTTATCCAATATTCTCACCTCAATTTATATATCTTCATTATACGTATGAACTTATTTTATCATACAACCTTAAAAACATTTTAGATAAATTATGTGAACATTATGTGAGATATATAAATAATTTTAAAATTATTCTATTTCATGAAGAAGCCATGCTTTTCAAGGAATGCTTTCATATGAGGTCTTGGTATGTGACTCATCATCCTAGCCATCATTCCAGTCCAAGTATCAGATCTCATTCCTTTAGTTCTATCTAGATAGTATGCTTCAATGCTGCTATCATACTCCTTTAATCTTTCAAGATCTCCATCAGTTGTATATGTATCCTTTTTGAAAACAACCTCCATTGGAAGTCTTTCCTTTATGTCATTATCTTCATCTGGATATCCAAGACACA
The DNA here is from genome assembly GCF_004015185.1 of Clostridium manihotivorum. Classification (GTDB taxonomy): domain Bacteria; phylum Bacillota; class Clostridia; order Clostridiales; family Clostridiaceae; genus Clostridium_AR; species Clostridium_AR manihotivorum. The sequence goes on from NZ_CP025746.1 coordinate 4,527,061, forward strand.
TTCCAAAAACAGGATAAACATTAGTTGGGATGTTTAGTATTTCTGATATTTCATTAGGATTATTTCTTATTCCTCCTATGTATACACCTCCAAGTCCCAGTGACTCGGCTGCAATCATAGCATTTTGAGCTGCTAAAGCAGTGTCTACTGTAGCGATTATAAAGCTCTCTGTATATCCTTCTTGCATTTCTACATCATGAATATCACAAGCAACCTTATGACGGTTTAGATCAGCACAAAAAACAAGAAATAAAGGACACTCTTCTATATACTTTTGATCCCCTCCAAGCTTTGCAATCTTTGCTCTATTTTCTTTATTCTCTACGCTTATTATTGTATACGCCTGTATAAAGCTAGATGTTGAAGCACTTTGTGCTGCTTCAATTATGCTTCTTATCTTTTCCTCTTCTATAGCTTTATCTTTGTATTTCCTCACTGACTTGTGAGCTTTTAATAAATTTATAACATCATTCATTTTAATACCTCCAATATTTAAATATTAAGCAACAAAATAGCTTTATCTATACACTATGAAATCAATCTCTATAATATGGCTTTCTAAACTTCTAAAAATGCCACAGGTTTACACTTTCTGTTACCATTTAACGTTTCCCTGATTTCATTACTTTTTATATAGGAAAAAAGCCACTTATATGACGTTCCGCCTCTTCAGTATAGTTTACCTCAGAAGGTTTGGTACATCAATATAAAGTAGCTTTAAATTATCTTTTCGATTATTCCGCCACCTACAACTAAGTCCTCATCATAAAAAACTACTGATTGGCCTTTTGTTATAGCTCTTTGCTTTTCCTTAAAAGACACAACTACTCTTCCATCTTCTAATGGTCTTATAGTAGCATCTGCAGCTTTTGCAGAATATCTTATTTTAGCTTTTACACTTATTTCTTTTTCAAGCTTATCAAAAGTTATAAAGTTCAAGTCCTTTGCTATAAGCTCTGTCTTGAATATGTCTTCTTCAGATCCTATTACAACTTCATTTCTTAATGGATTTATATCCGTAACAAAAACCGGTCTTCCCAAAGCTAAGCCTAAACCTTTTCTTTGACCAATAGTGTAATAGACTATTCCTTTATGCTTACCTAAGACATTTCCCTGCTTATCAACAAAGTTTCCTGCCTTAACCTTTCCTGGTTTAGCAAGCTTTATGTAGTTTCCGTGATCATTGTCAGGTATAAAACATATCTCTTCGCTATCCTTTTTATTATGGACAGCAAGACCAATTTCCTTTGCTATCTCTCTTATTCTATCCTTAGTGTACTCACCACAAGGCATTAAAGTGTGAGATAACTGTTCTTGGGTTAAATTATATAAAGCATAGGTCTGATCTTTTCTACCATCCTCTGATCTCTTAAGAACGTATCTTCCATCCTTTTCAGAAACAGTTGCATAGTGACCAGTAGCAACATAATCTGCACCTATAGCTCTAGCCTTCATTAAAAGCTCATCAAATTTTAGATACTTATTGCAAGCTATGCAAGGGTTTGGAGTCTTGCCTTCTATATACTCTTCAACAAAGTAATCAATTACCTTTTCTTTGAAGGAATCTCTGAAATTTAACACATAAAAAGGTATACCAATTCTATCAGCAACCCTTCTTGCATCATCTACAGCTGAAAGAGAACAACATCCTCCTTCTCTTTCTTCAAACTCCTTATCTTCTTGCCATATCTGCATAGTAACACCTATTACATCATAGCCTTGTTCTTTTAAAAGATAAGCAGCGACGGAGCTATCAACCCCGCCACTCATACCTATAACTACTTTTTTCTTCATATATATCGACTATTCTCCGTGAACTTGATCATGGATGTCGTCATGTTCTTCATAATCCCATGGTTCTAAACCTTGGCTTATTCTATAGTCATTTATTGCTTTATGTATAGCTTCTTCAGCTAATACTGAACAGTGCATTTTTACTGGTGGAAGACCATCAAGAGCTTCTGCAACAGCCTTGTTTGTTAATGTCCATGCTTCTTCAAGAGATTTTCCCATGATTAATTCTGTAGCCATACTTGAAGATGCTATAGCTGAACCACAGCCATAAGTTTTGAACTTGACATCTTGTATTAAATTATCTTCAACTTTTAAATATATCTTCATTATATCTCCGCACTTAGCGTTTCCTACTTCACCAACACCGTTTGCGTCAACTATTTCTCCAACATTTCTAGGATTTCTAAAATGGTCCATTACCTTTTCACTATACATCATAATTATTTATCTCCCTTCTTTAAGTGGTCTTCCCATAATGGTGACATGTCTCTTAATCTTTGTATAATTGGTGGTACTACATTTATTACATAATCTATATCTTCCTCAGTAGTTCCATCCCCTAAGGATAATCTTAGAGAACCATGAGCTATTTCATGAGGTAAGCCTATAGCTAAAAGAACATGAGAAGGATCTAATGATCCTGAAGTACATGCACTTCCTGAAGATGCACAAACACCTTCAAAGTCTAACATTAATAATATTGATTCACCTTCGATGAATTCAAATATAATATTAGCATTACCAGCTAATCTGTTCTTTCCTCTTGGTCCGTTAAGTCTTGAATACGGAACTTGTAACAATCCATCTATCAATTTATCTCTTAACTTTTCAAGTCTTTCAGCATGAGCATCAATGTTTTCAGTAGCAAGCTCTATTGCTTTTCCAAGACCAACTATTGCTGGAACATTTTCTGTACCTGCTCTTCTTGCTCTTTCCTGTCCACCACCGTGAACTAGATTGTCGATTCTAACACCTTTTCTTATATAAAGAGCACCTATACCTTTAGGTCCATATATCTTATGGCCAGCAAGGGATAATAAATCTATGTTCAATTCTTTAACATTAATATGAACATTTCCTATAGCTTGAACTGCATCTGTGTGGAATAATACCTTTCTTTCCTTACAGATCTGTCCGATTTCTTTTATTGGTTGTATTGTACCTATTTCATTGTTTGCAAACATGATAGAAACTAATATAGTCTTATCAGTAATTGCATTTTTTAATTCTTCTAAATTTATGAAACCTTCACTATCTACATCAAGATATGTAACTTCAAAACCATGCTTTTCAAGATATTCACAAGCATGAAGTACTGCATGGTGCTCTATCTTTGTAGTTATTATGTGATTTCCTTTATTCTTATGGGCAAAAGCAATACCTTTTAGTGCCCAGTTATCAGCTTCTGAGCCACCACCAGTAAAGTAAACTTCACTTGAGTCACAACCTAGTGCCTTAGCTACTCTATCTCTACCTTGATCTATAGCCATTTTAGTATCTCTTGATATGCTATAGAATGATGATGGGTTACCAAACTTTTCTGTGAAATAAGGCATCATCTCTTCTAAAACTTCTGGCTTTACATATGTAGTAGCCGCATAATCCATATACACAACTTTATTCATTAACCTTCACTCCAATCAGCTATTTTTCAGCTATTTTGATGCTGCTTTGTTTTGATTTTATTCCATTATAGTCATTAACAATATCTTGCAAAGTCACTGATTCCATGACTTCATCTAAACTATCTTTTATTTTTTTCCATAACAGCCTAGTAGCACAGCAATCTACGTTATCGCAAACAACTCCGTCTACACAGTCTGATATCTCAATAGGGCCTTCAAGTACATCCATTATATCTGCAACAGTTATATCTTTAGGTTCTTTGTTCAAAACATAGCCACCTTGAGCTCCTCTAATACTCTTAATAAGCTTTGCTTTTCTCAAAGGACTAAAGAGCTGTTCTAAGTAATATTCAGAAATACTTTGTCTCTCTGATATTGTCTTAATGGATACGGGTGCCTCGCCATAATTAATAGCTAAATCAACCATAGCCTTTACTCCATATCTTCCTTTGGTTGACAACTTCATACTATCACCCCTTAATGTTGAGTAAAACACTAAACTTTCCATTTCATATGATAGCAAATCCGACTTAAACTGTCAACAATTAAAGAAAGCAAATTTTCTCCCATTATTTTAGTTTATTGCTCATAGTAAACGATTTTTTAATAAACTTTGTACTAGCTATAAGTATAGCTTTCAGGATTTCAATTGATAATAAATATCATATAAATTAAGCTGCACTTTCCTTTTTTTTATTCTTTCTACTATATCTACATTTAAGCCGTCCACATATACTTACCAGCAGCTTTATCTAAAATATAACTTTCTAAAGAATAAAAAGGAAGCTATATAGATTTAGCTAAACTAAAAGCAGAAGTAAAAATACTTATCTTCTCATAAGTAATTCTACTTCTGCTATATTCTACATTGGGCTCACTTTTTGAATTGAAATGAGATTTAGTAAATACTAAAAGGTCGTTCAATTAAATTTATGCTTTGTTCAATTTCAATACGGTATTTTAACAGAGTCTAAAACTATTGTTCTTTTATCTATTCCAGCGTTCTTTAGTTATTTCCAGGTATGTCTCGTAGGGTTCAAGAAAGTCTGGTCTAAGCTTACTTTCAAAACCTAGCTTCTCGTATAACTTCCAAGCCTTTTTATTCAATGGATTTGGATCTACATAGGCCTTAGATGCTAGTTTATTCCTGAACACTTCATTTATAGAATAGCTTAAAGAGTATTCTGCTATCCCCTTACCTTGAGCTTTTGGAAAAAGCTTAATATCCAATGCGGCTAAATCATTTTCCCGATCAATAGAGTAATAAGTTTCTCCACAGTAGCCTATGTTCTCATCATATATACTATAATGTTTAGTATACTTACTACTATTTACTTTACTTAACCAACCTTCTAGTTTGTCCAAAGTTATATTAAGACCTTCTGGAAATCCAACATAGTACATAACTTCTCCGTCATTCCATAGCTCCATAACATTTTTCAAATCACTTTTATCAGTTTCTTTGATTGTTAATTTATATTTATACATAAACTCCTCCAAAAATTATAAGAGGGTCTAATTTATAGTATCCCTCCATGTATTGTTATTTTTATTAGTACTTAATAGTTTCTTCATAACTTATCATTCCTTTCTTATATCTCTATACTTATATATTAGCAAAACATCTCTTAAATATATACATATTTTAACAAACAATTCTATTATAATATCTAAAATATGTTCCCCTAACAAATGCTTTATTCAAAATTAACCATTCTAAATTAAGATCTAAGTGTAGAAAATTTACTAAAGCTACAAAAAAGTAGCTGAAGCCACCTTAAAATTAATAGGTTTAGCTAGCAAAAAAATATAATTCTCTTAACAGTAAAAAGAGTCCTTATATGATTAATAAATCAATCATGCAAGGACTCCTTAAGATTATTAAGCTATTTCATTTTCCTCTTTTTTCTTTTTAGCTAGGACTATCATTGCAAATCCTAGAAGCATTGCAGCAACACTTATTTCAATTAGAGCATTAGAATCAATAGTTGATCCTGTTTTTGGTAAGCTTGATGATGAAACTGTACTTGTTGCTGTACTAGTACTTCCGTTGCTATTAGTAGCATTTGTTGGAGTAGTACTAGTGCTGTTTCCTGATGTAGCAGCTCCACTGCCATTGCTTGTATTAGTGTTGCTTCCAGTATTGGTGTTACTTCCTGTATTAGAGTTTCCATTACTTCCAGTGTTGTTGTTAGTTGAAGGTGCAGCACCTGCAACAAGTGGCTTCGCATCTGCAACTACAAGATGTTTGCTACCTAAAGCTTCAAGAGCACTTGCCAGGCTATCTCTTATAGGAATTCCTGTATCGTAAACATTTTGAGCACCTGTAAAGTCATATTGATCTCCACCTGTAGCCATGAAGTCATTTGTAACTACTGAATAATACTTATTCATGTCAATTGGTGTACCATCTTCTAAGAACATTGCTGTTATTCTATTGCCTGCTGGTGCTGACTTATCGTAATAAACCTTAACTCCAGACAGTTGAACCCAACCAACATTTGTATTCATTATACCATTCTCAATAACTCTCTTTAGGTCTGAACCCTTCAAGTTCATTTTTACTAAGGTGTTATCAAAAGGCATTACTTCATATAAGTCTCCCATAGCAATATTGCCAGCAGCTATAGGCTCTCTTAAGCCTCCACCATTGGTTATTCCTATCTGAACTCCAACAGCTTTTCTCATGACATCAGTAACCCATTGACCAAGTATTGAGGTACCTTCAGCGAATCTATCATGAGTTAGATTGGTATCAGTAACTCCTTCAACTTTATCTAGTAATGGCTGAAGCTTTGTATAGAAGCTATTATAAGTATCTTGTGCTGTGGTATCAGCAACTATCTTATTTTTTCTTTGATATATACTATCCAGATTTGGAGTAATGCTCTTTACTTTACCAGTATTCTTATCTATAGCTATTGAAAGATCTGCTAGATCTCTACCTGCATAGTAAGCTTGAACTACAGGCTTGTTATTTACATACCCACTAACTGGATTGTGAGTGTGAGCAGTTACTATGGCATCTAAGCTGTCAACCTTGCATAAGCCTGAATCAACAACTTCACCGGTTATATTGCCCTTTGAGTCCTGTGCTGCACCAATGTGAGTAAGTGCTATTACCACATCAGCCTTTCCTTCTGGAAGACTTCCATCCTTAAGCTTATCAGCCCAAACTTTTGCTGAGGCAGCAGGATCTCTAAATTCTAGTCCAGACACTATATCTGGTTTTGTTTTGTATGCGGTTTCTTGAGTTGTTAATCCAACAAATCCTATCTTTACTCCATCTATGGTAACAAGCTTATATGGTTTTGCCCAAGAAACTGGTTGACCTGTTTTCTTATCATAAATATTTGAAGCTAAGTAGTCAAAGTTTCCAGCCTGTGCCCATGGAGCTATCTTATCTATGCCCCAGTCAAATTCGTGATTGCCCACTGCAGAAGCAGTAACTCCAAGTTGTTTCATCATTGCAGAAACTGGTTCTCCATAAGTCAAGTTTGACATAGCACTTCCTTGGTAATTGTCTCCACCTGAAACTACTACAGTATCAGGATTAGCAGCTTTATACTCATTAACAGCCGCTACAAACTTTGCCATTCCTGGATTCTTACCACTGGCACTTGTATCTTCTGCTAAGTTACCATGGAAATCATTGAAGGAAACCACATCAATAATCTTATCTCCATTAGGATTCATTGCCTTTTTCACATCATCCCAAGTGATAGCTTTACCATTGTATTGAGCAAGAGTTATAGCACCGTTGTTTATATACTTAACAGCCAAAGCTCTTTCATGAGTGTTCCAGTTGTTACCTACAAGATTCCAGTTGTTATCACAATCTGGTGTAATAGTCCCACCCTTTACATTTTGAATGTAAGTCCCGATTAAATCTCTTACTCTGCCTTCTCCAAAACCATTAGTCTTATCTGACTGCCCAACAATTACTGGCAAGCTGTCATTTGCTGAGTATACTGTTCCTGGCTTTGTAAGCTGAGTGCTGGCTCTATAGTTATTAACAGTCATATAAAGAACTTCAGAGTCCCCTATTGCTGTTCCATCAGTCTTAGTTAGGTTAACTATTCTGTTTCCTGGTTGCTTTGATATATCTATTGTATATTTAACTCCAGCAAACATATCATAATTATATCCTGGTATTGAAGCATTAAAGGAAACAGTTAAATCTCCAGGCTTAAAGGTATTATAATAGGAAGCTGACCATTCCATGTACTTCTTAAGCTGAGCTCCAGTTATCTTTAAAACATACAAAGTATTATCAAACTGATAAATATTTGCTGTATCACACTTTTTAATAGGTCCAGCTGCTATATTTTGGTTATCCTTAAACATAGCTGCAGATGATACATCTATCTTATGACCTACCATCTTTTCGCCATAATACATCTGTACCTTGTTTATCAAATCAATCATAGCTGTAGGTTGAAGCTTTGCATCACTTATGCCGTTAACTTCATTCTTAGGAGCTAGATCTCCTCCCTTTAAAGCACCAATTGGTGTATTAGCATCATCAATAGCAGTCTTATTAAAAGGCTGAAGTGCTGCTGTTAGTTCTGGATCAGGTTGATAGATTACAGCAGCTTTACTAGACATATCATAAATTGCTGTTGTAATATCATTTCCTTTATTTTCGATTACATATTTGCCAGTTGAATCCTTTGTTAAACTTATATTAATCTGTGAAAGGCTCTTTCCCCACTTATTTGGTTCTACAATTACAGTACCCTTCTGCTTTGCAGTACTGTACTCATCCATAGAAGCAGTTTTTGTACTTCCATCATTTAAAGTTGCTGTAACAGTTCCATTGTTTAAGGAATATACTGTATTGTTATAAAAATAATCTCCTGCTATTCTGCTGTGAAAATGTCCTGCCACAAAAGCATCAATTTCAGGACATTGTGATAAAACATCAACTACACCTGAACCTGGTTCGTTATATTCTTCTGTTTCTCCCATATGCTCAACTGCTATTATGGTATTTACATTCTGTTGCTTTAGTTCAGCTATAGCATTCTTTGTTTCATCTACTGGGTTTGTTACTTTATATCCTTCAAGATTAGCAGAATCCCATCTCTTTATATTAGGAGTAACCATACCGATTATTCCAACCTTGACCCCGCTTCTCTCAACAATTGTATAAGGAGCTGCAAGTCTTGAGCCATCCTTGTTATATACGTTTCCACAAAGAGTCTTTCCCTTGAACTGACTCATGACATTCTTCAATGCCGGAACTCCATAATTAAACTCATGATTTCCATAACTTAATGTATCATACCCCATTATATTCATTGCAGTTATCATAGGGTTTGACGACCCATTTATAAACAGGCTTTCTGAATTGTCTTGAATAGTATCACCATCATCTACAAGGATAGTGTTGTTAGGATTTTGCGCTCTTAACTGCTTTACTGCTGTATAGACCTGAGCTAGACTTCCTGTGGTATCAGGAGCATTTACAGCATAATCATAAGGTAAAAACCTTCCATGACTATCTGAGGTAGCTAGAATCTGAAGTGATATCTTATCATTAGTTGAGGATTGATCAGTCTTTTCGCTTGAGTTAACAACTTGTTTACCTTGAGTATCTGTTGCCGCAATAACATTCACTGGTCCAATTAAGCTGAAGGTCATAACTGTTGACAACGCCAGGGTTATAAGTGACTTAACTTTTCTGATAGAATTTAGCATTTTCTCCTCCTCATCATTTATATACCTTTTTATTAATGTATAATTTTCAATTTAAGCACAAGCTACAAATTTAGTATCATACACAATAATTAGTATATATATATTAGTATACAAACTAAATAATACGACCTTTCATTCGCCTCTTCCTTCCATTATATGTTAATTGTTCATTAATTTTTCTTAACACCTTATGTAGAGAGAATAAAATACTGTACCTGTTATATTTACCTCAAATCCCATACTATCTACATTGAAAACAAGGGCATCCCTGTTTATCATATAGATATAAGTATACGATTACAAAGCTAATTATTCATATCCGCTTATCACTTGACTTAATAAGAAACTAATATATTTAACTTACGAAAGGATGAAATTTGTGAGATCTATAAGATCAAAATTAATACTATTTATTTCTACAAGCATCTTAGTGATTTTATCAATTATTATTGGAACAGTTACTGTAAGTATCAGAAGTACTTCTGTACAAGAAGCATACTCAAATTCAAAAACTGAGGCAGAAAGTGTTTCAAAGGAAATTAAAAACCAACTGGATGTAGACTTTGATATTGCTCGAACTACTGCTAATAGTTTTAAAGGTTTCAGAATAAACAATCAGACTAATCGAGAACTTATGAGTGATATTCTTAAAAATGTATTGTCTGAAAACAAAGATATTTTAGCTCTTTGGACAGCCTGGGAGCCAAATGCTCTTGATAACAAAGATGCTGAATACAGAAATAAACCAGGTCATGACGCTACTGGAAGATTTATTCCTTACTGGCATTATAGTGACAGCAAAGTTGTGTTAGAGCCACTAGTTGACTATGATAAACCTGGAGCTGGAGATTACTATCTATTAGCAAAAGCTTCTGGAGAAGAAGTAATACTTGAACCATATTTATATAACGTTGGTGGCAAGGAAGTTTTAATGACTTCTTTAGTAGTTCCGATTAAAGTTAATGGGACCTTCCTAGGGGTTGTTGGAGTGGATCTATCACTTGACTCTTTACAAACAATTAATAACAAAATTAAATTCTACCAGACTGGCTACAGCACAATAGTTACAAACACTGGTACCTATGTTGCTAATCCTAAGAAGGAGTTAATTACAAAAAACTTATTTGATTACGATTTAAAAGAAAAAGATAGCATAAAAACTGCTTTTAGTAATGGACAGGCTGTTAATACCACACAGACGTCTAATATAGATGGCAAAAAAACTTATGTATCCTTCGTTCCAATAAATATAGGAAAAACAGCTAAACCTTGGTACATAGAGGCTGTTGTCCCAATAAGTGAAATTACAAATCAAGTAGATAAGCTTGTTATATTTATGATTACTCTTAGCACACTAGGCCTTCTTCTAATGGTTGCAGTTGTTTCATATATTTCATCAAAAATATCCAATCCTGTCAAGGCTTTATCTGTAAATATTAATAATTTGGCTAATTTTAATTTGTCAAATGAAAATATTAGCAACATAGATAAGTATAGCAGTATGAAGGATGAAATAGGTCTAATCTCAAGATCACTTGTTACCATGCAAAATAATTTTATTGAACTAATAAGTAAAATTGGAGCCTCTTCAGAGGAGCTATCCTGTGTAGCAGATGAAACTAGCAGTGTTACAGAAGAACTTTCCGGTACAGCACAAAGTCAAACAGAGTCAATGCAGGAATTGATCAAGACCACAAACGTAATGGCAGTGTCCATTGAAAACGTTGCTGAAAACACAAGTAAATTAGCAGAAATAATAGGCAACTCAACAGAAAAAAGCAGCATTGCTAAAAATCAGATAATAACTTCAGTTGATAACTCTAATAAGGGCAAGGATAGTATGTCCACTTTAATTATCGAGATGTCAGGCATACAAAAGTCTATGACCCAACTTGCTGCTTCTATAAACAAGGTTGGTGAATCTACTGGTGAGATTAGAGGTATTATAGACATTATTAACAGTATCGCTGAGCAGACTAACCTCTTAGCTTTGATCGCTGCAATCGAAGCAGCAAGAGCTGGAGAAGCTGGAAAAGGCTTTGCTGTAGTAGCAGACGAAGTTAGAAAACTTGCAGAAGAATCCTCAAAATCTACTGGAATTATATCATCTTTAATTAATAATGTGGAAAAGGAAATAACTAATTCCGTTAATAGCTCTAATTTAAATGCTAAAACTATAGAAAATGGAGTTATTGTGGTGGAAAACACAGGTGTTATCTTCCAAAATATTTTTGAATCAGTTCAAAATACAAATGATTTAATTCAGGACATATTAAATAATATCGATATGATGAACGGCTTGGCACAGGAAGTAGCTAAAGTAACCAGTGATCAAGTAGCTGCAGCAGAAGAGATATTGGCTACCTCTGAACAACTTGGAGAAGGGTCAAATCAAGTCTCTGCCGGAAGTGAAGAAATAGCGAAAACAACAGAAGAATTAGCTCGTAATGCCTCTGACATGAGAAACTTAATTCTTAAGTTTAAAATGGACTAAGACCTAAAAATAATAAGAATGAACTAGCTTACTTAACTTAAGCTAGTTCATTTAGTGTTTCTCTTACTGCATTATTAATATAATGCAAGATAAATTCATATTTCAGGGTTTTATCTATGAATTATATTTATATTATTTCATGTCAAAGCCATGAAAAGTGATTTTTTGTAATTAGTTTTCTCTATATTATGCAGAAAATTTCTAATTACTTAATGTTTCCTCAGCCCAAATAGCATTTATCGTTAGCTTTTTATCACAAGTTGGGCAATTTATTTCATGTAGATTTCATGCAGAATTGAGAGCTCCTTGCCTATCTTTCACAGTATCGTATAGACTTGGTACAGTTGGATTTGCAATCTCACCCTTCCAACCACAAAATTCACAAGTTACATTTTCTATCTGGGCTCTTTGCCATTTATGATTAAAATTATACACTATACAGAACATCCATCTATATCTTGTAGATGCGATACTATAACGATAAAACGCCAAACTAAATCCCTCATGTCTCATTACAAAGTCATCCATTCTGTAAAGAGCTTTTAATATATTTCTCCTCCTATTAGGTTTCCATCTATCTCATTGTCGCTTTCGAGAATATTCCATAATTCCATATCAATTAAATATAACTTCTCATCATTCACTAGTTCTATACTTTTAGTTATATCTTCTATTTTCATTTGAACCCTCCCGAATCAAATTTGATTAGATATTCACTTTCCCAAGTACCACTTAATGACTGTGGAATCAGTTTTGATTCTGTGATAAATACCTCATACGCCTTTCCAAGTCTTACAACAAACATTTGACTTCAGCCTGCAGTATTATAAGCATCATGGATCTATCAATTCTTATAATATTTTCTATAAAAAAACATATTCATTACTGAATTATCAGTTTGTACTTTATTGTCCATATGGATGAATTGGATATCCACTTAAATTATAATCATCCATCATTTTCCTTGCAAATTGATATATCTTTATCTGTAGCATTAGGATTATTATCAATGAACTCCATCCATTTTTGATTCCAATTACCTTTTCCATGAATGAAATTCATATGCTGTCCTCCTTTTCCACCTGAAACAGTAATAGTGTACTCGTCAACATCTATACCTCTTTGCTTAATAAAGTAAGCATATGGCTTACTCTTACCTCTAAGCGCAGGTATTATGTGATAATCTTGATGATATTTAGGTAACTGCTAAAGAATAATGAACCAGCTTACTTGAATTCAGCTGGTTCATTTCATCTTTTTACTGTATTATTACAATTATTCTACTAGTTAATTTTATTATCTTATTGATTTTAGTATATTTTATGAAAATATATCTTTATGGAGTCACATTGTTTATTTTTGTATTCCACCTCTTATTTAAATAAATCTTGCATGCTTTTCTTCATCAACAAGAACAAAAACTGGACCATCAATAACGCTTCCTTCTTCTGATATTAAATTAAACAATTAGGCTCTAAAAAAGACTTTTCAGCTCCAATTGCCGTGAATTCTTGTCTCTTCCCTGTTATATTAAAAAAGTTATCACTATAAAATTTATTTGCTATTTCAATTGCATCATTCTAACTAATTTCTTTTGGATTAAACTTTTCATAAGCTATTTCTCTTACAGCTTTACGTGTTTCATCACCTATTTGTTCATTATAATACAATCCTTCGTCATTTATTGTAAAGACGCTTTTAAAGTATTCATTTTCTTCTACTAATTTCTTTAATACTTGACACCATTTGCAATCCGGATAAAGCTTCAAAGGTTTAGATTGAACTTTCATGATAGTTATTCTCTTATGATCCAGTTTAATCCACTTCATAATATTGATAATAATTATATTGAAAATAATTTTATCATTCTTTAAGGATGCATCTTCTAGTTTTTTCGATTTCTCGCCAGTCTTAAGATAAATTATCATATCATTAATTAATTCTATCATATGCTACCTCCCTTCTTTAATAGGGGTTAAACGGAGTATATCCGCCATTTTATCTCATTTGCATTTCTAATTTCATTTCTGGCAGCGATGAGAATTCAACTTGACGTCCTAACATTATCTGAAATTGTCTTTCCTGGGAAAATGCTCTTGTCTCCCAATTCCAAATACTTTTTGATCCGTTCATTCCGAAGCCCTCCAAATAATCTAAAGCATGTGTTCCTTCATGAACTAGATCTTCGTATATCATCTCACCTCTACTACTTCGAAGAAATATACTTCCTTGATAATTATAAAAAGCTGTAATATCAGATGGATTACTTGATTCTAATAAGCTTGTTGGTAATGCCGTTCTTCTTTGCCCAACCTTTGCTAAGTCACTAGCTTCTTTTACCCCATTTGGGCTGAAACTGTAGTTACAAAACAAATGGCAGCAACAGTTTTTACCTGTTACTACCATCTTAACACTGATTTTTACTTTGTTCAGCTACTCAATGCAAAATTGACATTATGCAGGTAGATGCAACATTTCAAAGTTATCAAAAACTACCTTTTTTATATATTTCCACTTATATGCTTATAATATTAATTTTACTGCAGTAAGCCTCTTCTGATTTTGGAGCAAGTTGGTTTACCCTTTCAACTCATTAAATAATTATGACTTGACTCCCTATACTCCTATAATCCAGCTCTAATTTGATATAACACTAATATCTTTGCACCAAATTTCTATATCCAATGGGTGCATATCAATTACTACCTTATAAAGCATTCTGTTATTTATCTCTATTTCTTGAATACTTATATTTTGAAGAAAATAAGGTGGCAAGTTTCTTTCTCCGTTCTCATCGTATCCGATTTTATCAAAGTCCATGCAGTGTTCCGATATTATTTTATAACAGTTTGAGAACTTATAAGTCACATTCTTTTCATTAAAGAACGAAATACTAACTTCATCGAAATAACTACTTATAGCTAACTCATCAACTCCCATATCCCAATAATTACATTTCTCAATTTCCTTTAATATAATTTCACTTTTCATGCTATTCTCTCCTAAGGCATAATTTTTATATGACCATCTGGCGAATTATACGGAACCCTATTAAACTTCTCATCAAGCAATATATTTAGCTTATTATTCTTCTTATTAAAATAATCGTATAAATGTATATGGTCATAATTAGTAACATTATCTGGTGGGTCTATTCTTGCTCTATAAAGATTATTTTTATCATATAGAGCTCTACCTTTAACTTCCCAACCACTCGGAATTGAATCAATTACTTGTTGCTTTGACATATTCTTAAGATTATTGTGTTTTTAAAGAAATCCCTCTCTGAACCTTTTATTGTGACTCCTGATGGTTTACCGAATTCAATGTCATAAGCCAAGGTTCCTGGTCTAAATTCTACTTTTGCTCCTATTTCTTTTACATGATTTAATATAGCATTATATTCTTCTGGATTTGATAAACTTGCTGGACAGAGAGTGTCCCTAAGTGCATATCCGTAATTATTTAATCTATCATGCTATCTTTTCAACTTCCATATATGGTAAAATGTATTCAGTCTTATTCTTCATCATCCCATAGATGATGTTGTTAAGCCTTCTCATTACACACACTAATGCTTGTATTTTGGTTTTACCTTCGGAAACTTTTCGCTTGTAATACTCTAGGAAAACGGGATTTCTAGGAGTTTCCTTCTTTGATACCTGTATCTGCTGAACTGAAATTTACTGGTTCTATCCAAGAGAATTTAGCTAGCTTATCAGCATTATGGAATCTTTTAATATCTCCTATGTGAGCAACAAGTACTATTGCAGTTACAATATTTATCCCTGGGATTGTTTCAAGCTTTAAGTCTAGAATTTTTAGTAGCTTCTTCATTTCATCCTCAACCTTCTTGATATCCTCACTCTTAATGGAAAAAGAACCAATGCTTCTTCATAAGAAACATTGACTTTTATCATTGTTATAATATATATTTAGTTTTTCTTTTAGTTACAGCTCACTGCATTATTGTAATTATTCAGTGTCCTAATTAGCATTAACCATTTAATTACGTTAACCCTTTATAGTGTCATTTTTATGAAGTCACTTATACTATATTTATGCAGTGTAATCTATAAGACTAAATATACACTTTATAACTTAATTATAGTAGGGAAATTTTTACTTTCAAACATTACTTCATAGTCATCTGTTTTTAAGCAATAAATATACCCTTCACTCTTCTCATCATAAGTAAAGCCAATTAAGGATTGTAGTGTGAATTCTTCTCTATCTTTAACTATATCCTCTGGAAAATCAAGAGTGATTGAAAAATTGTTAAATCCAATTACTTCAATACTTGTTCTGTTATCCGTATTCATCTCACGAAGGAAAACTTTGATAGTGTTTAAATCAATCTTTATATCTTCTATATACTGTACTACTCCTTTTGTAATCTGACTTTCTAATGAATAATTATGCTTCATTTACATAAATACCTCCGATTCTTTAGTAAATATATTACTATCAACTTTCTTGTTTATTTAAAATTTAGTTACCTCTATTTAGGTGGAATAAAAGTAGAATTATCAATTGACTCAACATACTGATAAGAGTTATGTCCATCAGGAATTGGAGTACCATCATAGTAAGTTCTTTGCCAATATTTTTTCGCATTCCAAGAAGTATCATTTGGGTTAACATTAACTCTTTTTGTACTAATAATTTCACCGTTTGGTCTAATATCAACCTTCAAGTCACCATTCTTGTACGTAACATATCCACCTGATGATGGTCCATTGGTAGTATATCCTTTATTTATAAGGTCATTATGCGATTCTAATCGATTTTTAGGTATATTAGAATTCAATCTTGCATAATCTTCAGCTGTTAAAGTTGTATACCCAGTTGGTGATTTTTCTCCTACATAGAAATCAGGTTTAGTCTCCCCCTGGTATGATAAGCTTGTAAAGATTAATCAATAGATCTCTCCAAAATCTTTAGTTGTATTTCTTTTTACAATGTCAATAAGATATCTAAGTCTATTGTTTAATAACTCTAATTTTGAGACAATATTCTCGTATAGATAGAGGTTTACGTACGCCCCCTTGAGGCTTTGACCTCGTGACTAAGACTGTTACCTCATCTCTGCGAGATATTGCGTATAAGCTGGATGTTGATTATATTATTATAATTCTTCGTATATCTAACCAGGATGTAACTTGCATTGAATTGAGGATTCTATCTAAAACAATAAGGAGCTGTTTATATGTATATTGTGGGTATTGATATCGGCAAAAGTAATCATGAAGCTACTATAATCGATGAAACTGGTACAGTCATCGGCAAATCCATTAAATTTTCAAATTCTCATATCGGAGCGAATAAATTGATTGACTATATAACTAAGAATATTGGCCAATCTGACGTTACCTTCGGCTTAGAAGCTACAGGTCACTATTGGCTTTCATTATATTCATTCTTACTAGATAAAGGCTATACGATTAATGTTATAAATCCTATACAATTAGATAGTTTTAGAAATCTATATATTCGTCAAACAAAAAATGATACTAAAGACTCTTTTATTATTGCTGAGGTTATACGCTTTGGAAGATTTACAACAACTAAGCTAGCTGATGATAAGCTACTTTCCTTAAGACAGCTTTGTAGATATAGGTTATCTTTAGTAGATAGCGTATCCGAACTTAAATGTAGAATAATTACTGTCCTAGATCAAGTTTTTCCTGAATATGAAAAACTTTTTTCTGACACATGGGGAATAAGTTCTAAAAAGCTACTAGAAAGATATCAAACTCCTGAAGAAATACTGGAAATTGATACAAGTGAATTGGCTGGCTTTTTAAGTGAAAGTAGTCGTGGTCAACTTGGCTATTCTAAGGCCGAAAAAATAAAGGTTGCAGCCCAAAATACTTTTGGAATCAAGGTAGCTCAAAGTGCGTTCAAATTTCAACTTAAACAACTTATTGATCAAGTATTATTCATCGAAGCCCAGATTAAAAGTTTAGACAATGAAATTGAATTTTATTATAATCAATTTGACTGTCATTTGACCTCAATTCCTGGTATTGGAGCTGTAACTGCGGCTATTATCCTAAGTGAAATAGGCGATATTAAGCGTTTCACTAATTCAGCTAGCCTAGTAGCTTATGCCGGAATTGATCCTACTATAAAGCAATCAGGCAAATTTTCATCTAATAATAATAGAATGTCTAAACGTGGTTCTCCTTACCTTAGAAGAGCCTTATTTCTTGCTGCTTCTACTTGTACATTACACGAGAGTTCCCTTAATGACTATTATAATAAAAAACGTAGTGAAGGAAAACATCATCTCACTGCCGTGGGAGCAGTAGCTCATAAGCTTACACATATTGTCTTTGCTATTATGAGAGACAATAAGGACTATGAACCAATGTCATAATCCCTATTAAAATATTTTTTGAAGCTATTAAAAATATATATCTTTAATGGCTTATTTGTTGTATATTTACTTGCTATATCTTCCAATTTCATGAGGAAGAAGTACTATCTGTGCTTTCACTTCACCATCATTATCTACAAATTCTACTTCATACGCTTCATTAGGTTCCGTGTAAATCATTATCATTGCCCCTATGTCACCTTTTTTTAAACCTTCACTTTCATAATCTTTTAACAAGATAACTGTATCATACTCCGCAAATTTCATTTTACATCATCCTTTACTTTACATAAATTGTAGTCATCTCTGGCACATTGGAACCTGGCTTTAAAATCCAACCTGTTCTAACAGTGGTTGTATTACCATTAGGTCCGGATATTAGCATATCAACAGTATATCTTTGCCCATATTGGTCCACTTTTCCTAACACCGATTCGCTAACATTTAATTTCTCATATACTTGATTCATTAGTTCATCTGCATTTGATTTATTATATCCTAATGCACTCTCAAATACTTTTGCTTTGTTGCCGCCAACTGGATGATCAGGATTCAATGCATAGTCTGTTAATTTTCTAGGGTCAATCTTGGCATTTTCTACATTGGGCAATGGATTTTCTACAATTATTTCGCTTGACTTCACATAGCTGGTCTTGGGGCAGAGTCTGTCTTATTACCTTTTAGTGGCACAGTTAAGTATCTTCAACATTAACACTATTTTATCACTGTAAAAAGTAATGAACTAGCCTACTTATTTTTCAGCTAGTTCATTTTGCCTTTTCTCACTGCTTAATTAATATTATGCAGTGAGTACCTTTATAACTTTTATTAATTTATGGTATTTTTTATAAAAATATTAATTTTGAAGTCAGTTATCTTTTAATTTTGAATCGAGACTTAAATATTCCCTTCTACATCTTCAATTACATCAATTAAAAAATCTTTAACTTCATCATCTTCCTCAACACTTAGTTGATTTTTCAATATAGTAATCACTTTTTCATCTTGTATTTGAGACAGTGAAGTTATTACTGACATTCTAATATCTTGGCTTGAATCATTTAGTAACTTTTCTAGTGGAGTAATTAATTTTTCATCTGGAAATAGTGCACAGATTTGAGCACACCAATACTTTACTCCATTAAATTTGCTTTTCAATGCATCTAGTAAACAACTCACAACTTTATCATGTTTAAATTTTAAAATTACGTCTTCAACCAATTGATATACTCCCATGCCACCATATTCACCAAAGGAATTTAAAAATAATGGTAAACACTCTTCATCTGGATTAGCTAAAAAGTATCTTCTTACTTCATCGTACATACTAATTAGGCTTTCATTTAAATTTTTATCATTTGGCATAGGTTGATTTTCTTTTAAAAAGCTTAATGCCTTTTCTTTATCCATTCTTTATCACCTCTTTATTTTTTCAAGAAATTGCCTGTAGCTTTATTTTGTCTAATTAACTCTTGCAATTGTCTATTAATTGTAATTCCTTTTCCATGTGTTGTTTCGCTTATTGCATCTTGAACAGCATGATGAGGAGTGTGTGTTTCATTTAATCCTGATTTTATATTAGCATACCTTGATTTACTGTACGTACCAACATATAAATCTTCTCCAGGCTTTGCTAGTTCACTAGCATCAGCCACCCCCTTAGTTCCCTTCTTAATAAACGACATATTAGAATTTTCTAGCATGTCACTAAGCCTTGAAAATAAGTTTTCACCTATATTAGGTACACCGGCAGTTTCTAAAGCTGGCTGGCTAGCGAAACTATCTAATGCAGATCCTATCTTAGATAAACCATTCTTAATTGGTTCTTTTAACAATGGTATACCATCTATTGCCATACCTCCAGCAGTTGCTATTAGACCTGTTTGCAGAGAGTTGTGTAATATCTGATTTCCTGACTTTCCATCAGCATATTCATCTATTGCAGTAGTTAATGTTCCAGCTGTAAAGTTCACAGCTGCATTTTCAAGCCAAGGGAACACTTTACTTGACAAACCTACAGCAGTGCTAGCAGCCTTTGCTTCTCCACCCACACCTAAAATTAAAAGACCTTCAGTGACAAATGAACCTACTGCATTACCAGCCTTCTTTGCTTTCATGTTTGATGCAAGATTGTTTATCCAATCTACAGTTACATCCATATTCTCTTTCTTAAACTTCTCAACAGCTTTTGTGATATGACTTGTTCCTGTTAACTTAGTTTCAAGTTTTCCCAAAGCCTTTCCAGCTGCATACATTGGCTTATACATTGTTTCAAAGGTACTTGCAACAGTTCCTGCTACAAATGAGCCTACAGTTGATACCGCTTCTTTTACGCCATCAGCAATCACTGAACCAACAGATTTAGCTACGTCCCATGCACTAGATGCCGCTTCTTTAATTCCCCCCCAAATATTTTTAAGAGATTCAAAGAAATGTCCAGTAGGGTCGTTATACATCAACGGCTCATTATGACAATAAGTATATAGATTTAAGCTAAGCGGATCTTTTATATCTCCTGAGTAGCTATCCTCTTGAAGGAATCTGCCTGTACTTGGATCGTACATTCTTGCTATGACATAGTAAGTTTTTGTTTCCTCATCATATTGATAGCCTGCATATCTATATGGATTGTCCATATTTTCGTTGGAATCTGTGATATTACCAAAGGCATCATAGTAGTAGTTATTTAGCACTGTTCCATCCTGTGCTATAAGCTTTGTAGTATCAGCATGTCCATTATAGAAATAGTAAGCTTTACTATTATCAGTTATTCTTTCAAGTAGGTTTATTCCGTAGATGTTTCTGCCAATCAAATTACCATTTCCATCTAATTCTAACACCACTTTATCTGAAGAATAAAGATATTTTGTAGAAGAATTTCCTACTTGCTTTTCTACTCTTACACCTTCTCCATTATAAATATTCTTTATAGTTGTATTATCTGGAGTAATTGTTTGTATTAATTGATTTAAGCTGTCGTATACATTGGTAGTTAACATAGATGACTGTAATACACCATTTAGATAATCATCTACTTTTGAGGTTAACTGATTTCCATTATTGTCATAGGTGTATGCAGTATTTTCAACAGCAACTGTGTTTAACGTAGTGATTATACTTAAAAGTCTATTTAAAGCATCATAAGTATAAGTCTTAACCGTAGTTTTTGAACCTTCTACAACTGTTTCAGTATTTCTGTTTCCAGCTGAAGTATAGGTATAAGTTGTAACCTTACCACTTGGCTCTGTTACTGTCTTTAATCTGTTTAGTTCATCATAGGTATAACTTGTAGTTCCTTTGTTGTCAGTCTTTGAAAGCATATTATGCGCATTATCATAAGTATAGCTGTAGCTTTCAATTACTGTTCCATTTGCTGTTTTATTTACAAGAGTTCTTAATAACTTGTCTTTATAATAAGTGTATTCTTCACTATAATCATTTTGATATACTACACTATTCAAGCTTCCATTATCGTAATAGTTGTAGGTTGTTGTGTCGTCTCCTGCTATTACCTTTTTGATTCTTCCAGCTTTGTCATATATCTTTAAGGTTACGTTACCCTTTGGATCTGTTTCTGACTCTCCAAAGTTTCCTGAGTCTAGACCAACTATACCTGAAACTATATTATACTTATAAACAATTGTTCCAACGGTTGGTACTGACTTTGAAGTAACTCTATTTAGTTCATCATAGGTTCTTGTAGTAGTACCTGTTGCATCTGTAATTCTAATTTGATTACCGTTATTATCATAACCAAAGGAATTAGTTATACTTCCTATAGCTTCTGAAGTTTTTCTTCCATGAATATCATAAGTGTAAGTTGACGTTACTCCGTTTCTATCAACCTTAGTTCTTAAATCACTATTTGCATAATAAGTATAGCTTTCTGTCTTTGAAGGATCGTAAGTGTAGCTTCCGCTACTTCCAGTTCTTCCTCCATGGAAAATCTTCCTTATTAGCTTGTTGGCCACATTGTATTCAAAGGTTGTGATATTACCTTGTGCATCTACCTCAGTAAGCATGTTGCCGTTTAAGTCATAGGTGTAGTTCGTTATTTCACCTTTAGCATTCTTTACCGATACCAATCTATTGTACTGATCATAACTGTAGTAAGTGGTGTTGTTATCACCATCTGTCTTTTGGTCAATATTGCCTACTTCATCGTAATGCTGAAGTGTAATATGACCTTCTGGATCTACAGTTTTTATAAGTCTGTTATTTTTATCATAATAGTACAAAGTAACATTTTGAAGGGCATCATAAGATTTTGATTGTGTTCCATTGTGGTAGTACTCTAACTTCTGTATTAGCTTATTATTTTGGTCGTATTTCTCAACAACTCTATCTAAAGCATCATAAACATAAGTTTTTTCATTTCCCAGCCAATCAATCTCTTTTAATAAATTGTTATTCTTATCGTAGATATAGCTGGTTGTATGCTTAACTTTATTTCCACTACCGTCAGTAACGTAGATTGTACTAGTTATTAATTTGTTAAGTTCATCATAAACATTTTCTGTAACTACGCCATTACCATCAGTTAAGAATCTCTTATTTCCGTTCTTATCATAGGTTGTTGCTACCTCTATAGCTTCAGTTCCATCTACATTTTCTTCTGTGGAGGTGAGTTCTCTTCCTGCACTGTCGTAGGTGTAAATATTTGCTACCCCTACAGAGTCCTGCTTTCTAATTACTCTTCCAACAGTATTGTATTGATAGATAACATAATAAGCTGCTATAGTACTGTCACCTGGGTAACTTACCTTCTTTACCTTACCAAAGCCTGTATACTCATAAGTTGTTATATTTCCATTACCATCAGTTGCAGTAATCACATCACCAGTACTATTATAGGTCGCAGAACTTACAGTAACTTCTGCTTCTGAGGCAAGTCTCTTTATAGTTGTTTTTGTAATATTGTTTGCGTCATCATAATAACAGGTGGTAACCTTACCTTTTCCATCAGTTTCAGTTATCTTTCTTCCTGTTCCATCATAAGTATATCTCTTGGAATACGGAAGTAATCTGTCCTGTGAATCTGCATCTAATATTGTTAATAACTTATTTGCTAGATTATAATAATAAATCTTTCCATAACCAGAACTTATCTTGTCATCAATTGTGCTTCCTGTGCCAGCCTCGTAACCTACTGCATCTAATTCCTTAACCACGTTTCCGTTGTTATCATACTTGAAGGCTTGTGAGGTTATGGTAGTAAAGCTATTACTTACTTTATCAAAATACACTGAAACCTTTGTTTTTACTCTGTCCATAAGATCATAGTTGTACTCTGTTCTGCTTAAGTTTTGTAAATCTTTAGTTGCATCATAATTGTTTGGTGATACTTCTGCTATCTTTCTTCCTGCTAAATCATAGTAGTATGCAGTGGTGTTTCCCTTAGCATCCACCTTTATATATTTGACTTTGAACTAATCTATATATACAAACAAAAAAAGCCCCAACTATCATCCTCTGATAATTGAGACTATCAATAAAATCTAACTTCCAATATCTAATTATATCTTCACTTCTAAACTAGCTTTTCCTAACTTAATGTTTATAAAAGCACCATTAAGCAACTTATATTTAATCCTATCTCCACCACTATTCCTTTATCTTCTTCCAATAATCATAGGCAGCCTTTTCATTTTTATTTTTTCCTGGCACATAGTAATTTCTATCCTTAATATTGTCTGGAAGATACTGCTGCTGTACATAGTTGTTTTCATAGTTATGAGGGTATTTATATTCTATACCTCTTCCTAAGGCTTTTGCTCCGCTGTAGTGGGCATCTTTTAGGTGTAGTGGTATATCACCAATATTTACTTGCTCTATGTCTTGAAGTGCGGCATCTATAGCACATACCACTGAGTTTGATTTCGGTGCAGTAGCCAGCACTAGAGTTGCCTGTGCTAGTGGTATCCGTGCTTCTGGAAAACCTAACTGATTTGCTGCATCCACGCAAGATTTTACTATCACTGCTGCATTAGGATAAGCAAGACCAATATCTTCAGAGGCTATTACCATAAGTCTTCTGCAAATAGACTGAATATCTCCTGCCTTAACTAGTCTTGCAAGGTAATGAATAGCTCCATCTGGATCACTACCTCTTATGGATTTTTGAAAGGCGCTTAGTATATCATAGTGACTATCCCCTAGCATATCGTAGTTAAATACTTTGCTTTGAGTACAGTCTCTTGCTATCTCTTCATCTATTAAGATTATTCCTTCGCTATTAGGATTTGTGGAGTTTATAGCTACCTCCAGCCCATTTATGGCTTTTCTAACATCCCCATTTGAGGAGGCTGCAAAGTAATTTAGAGCTTCTTTTTCTACTTGGATTGTAGTATTCTTATGATCCGCTTTAACCAAGTCTACGGCTCTATTTAAAGCCTTTATTATATCTGAGTCTTGCATGGTCTTAAATTCAAATACTGTTGATCTGCTTATTATAGCCTTAAATATGTAGTGATATGGATTTTCTGTAGTGCTGGATATAAGAGTTATCCTTCCATCTTCTATAAACTCAAGAAGAGACTGCTGTTGCTTCTTATTAAAGTTTTGAATCTCGTCTAGGTATAAAACAACTCCATTTAATCCATCAAAGGTATCTAAGCCTTCAATTATATCCTGAATATCCTTTAGGGATGCATTGGTAGCATTCAATTTATAGAACTTTTTATTTGCTCTGGTTGCTATAATATTTGCTACGGTAGTTTTTCCAACACCAGGAGGACCATAAAAAATCATATTTGATATGGTTCCACCTTCAACTATTCTATTTAAAATCTTTCCTTTTCCTAAAATATGCTGCTGACCTACCACCTCATCCAAGGTTTCTGGCCTTATTCTATCTGCTAACGGTCTGTACACTAATTCTCACATCCTAATTAATACTTACTAGCTAATTATATGACTTTTTTCTGTGTGTTTTCAAATATTAGTTGTAAAAAATTCGCTAAAGCGACCTTCTCAATGTCATTAAGTTAAGGAAAGGCTTGCATCACAAATATGTGCTGTGGGTCTTTTTTATTTTTTTTAATTATCACTTGACAGCATTTCAAAAATATGTGGCCGCTTTCACTACCAATTGTTTTAAAGTTAGTGAAAGCGGCCCTTGTAATTAGAGAGAAATTTCAATTACGAGGAGAATACATATGAATACTAAGTCACAAGAATTGAGATCCACTTTATTTGAACTTATTCAAGAGCTTCGCGATAATCCTAAAGAGAATATTAGGAATCCCGACAAGGATTTCCTTAGAAATCGAAAACTTCCCTTTGATAAAATAATTTTTTCTTTGCTAGGAATGGAAGGAAATACTTTAAGTAATGAGCTTTTAAATCAATGGGGATGCTCTATTGACACAGCTACATCGGCGGCCTTTGTTCAACAAAGGGCAAAGATCTTGACTACGGCATTTGAAAAATTATTTCATAACTTCGTTAACAAAACAACAACTGATTATCTATTTAAAGGCTATCGCCTTTTGGCTGTCGATGGATCTGACATACATATTCCAACAAATAAAAACGATTTGGATTCCTTATATGAATTTAAAGACTCTAGGAAACCGTACAACCTTTTGCATTTAAATGCATTATACGATCTTAATCAACATACCTACGAGGACGTAATTGTGCTGAGAAGAAAGCTTTCCAATGAATGTAAGGCATTAACAGACATGGTAGACAGATCTACTATTAAAACTCCAGCAATTATCCTTGCGGATCGAGGGTATGAATCTTATAACAATATGGCACACATTCAACAAAAAGGATGGAAATTCCTAATAAGAATAAAAGATTTTCATGGTCATGCATCAGGTATTTTACATGGATTTGAACTTCCATCTGCTGATGAATTTGATGTTGATATTGATTTAAACCTTACTAGAAAACAAACTAATAAAGTGAAAGAATTGCTTAAGGATAAAAACCATTATAGACTAATTGGGAAAAATAAGACATTTGACTATCTCCCAGAGACAAATAGAAAAAGTGATCCTACAGTAATGTACAAACTACCGTTTCGGATTGTACGATTTAAAATTACTGATGATACTTATGAGGTTGTTGTTACAAACCTAGATAGAACGAAATTTTCACCTCAAACACTAAAAGAACTCTATTTCAAGCGTTGGGGAATTGAAACATCATTCCGTGATTTGAAATATACTATTGGATTGCTACATTTTCATTCAAAAAGGTGGAGTACATACTTCAGGAAATATATGCAAGGCTAATTATGTACAACTTTTCTGAAATAATTACCCAACACGTAATCATAAAGAAAAGGAACAGGAAATACGACTACAAAGTCAACTTTTCTGTTGCAGCGCATATATGCCGACAGTTTTTCCTTGGTAAAGTTACTCCACCTAATATAGAAGCTTTGATTGCTAGGCACATAACACCGATTCGACCTGGTCGTTCGCGACCTAGAAATATGTCTGAAAAAACATCCGTAAGCTTCATGTATAGAGTAGCATAATAATGATTAATTTAATAGTTTTTTTTAGCGGGATATATGCCTGCTTTATTTGCATGCAATTTTTAAAATTATTTTCTTCATTTCGGTTGAACATTTACAGCTAACTCTGAAAAAAGAAGCTATCACTTTATGTAATAGCTTCTTGAATTCTCTTAACTTAATGCCATTGAGCGACCTTCTTCAGTGACTTTTTTGCTCCTCTGCCTTTCCCAATGTATATGAGGAAAATCTGGCAGGCGAATAAGATTATTTTTTACTGTTCACCCTAACTATATGTTCTAAAGCCTTCATATTACTAGTTTTAGCTAGCAAAATTTTTGCACTTCACTTAAGAGTAAAAACATTAAGGTGCCAATACCAATTAGTAGTGACACCTTAAGTTAAAAGCCTGTCTTAAGCAAGCTTTAATTAATGATTATATCTTTACAAGTTATGTTCATTCTAAATTTTATATTATGCTTCTAATTAAACTACTATAAGGAATATGCTGTATTCACAATATAGTTACTAAAATTGAATCATCCTCATTATTAATAGCTTAATTTCGAAAGGTTGCTTTAACATATACTTAGTTTAAAGTATTATCTTACTTCTCGTAGCTAGCTACTATTTCTCCATAATATAGGGTATGATAATTACCATTTGCGTAGGCCTGTTCTGCAACTGCTTTATCTACCATCTTTGGGTCCATATCCTGCTTATAAACGATCTTGCATTCGTAATATAAATTACAGTTATCAACTATAGCACTTTCAACTTCTCTAGAAGGTACAAACTTAATACCTGTTTCTTTTTCCTTATCTATGTCTCTTCCTGATTTACTTCCGCATATGGCTAAGGCCTTTTTCATTTCTTCAGTATAAGGTATGCTTACGGTAAAGCTATCGGCTTTTTCAAGCAATTCATGAGTATATCTTGATTCTCTTACTAATGCAGTAAAACTAGGCTTTCCCCATATGAAACCAATACTTCCCCAGCTTATAGTCATTGTATTAGTTATGTCTCCTGCTTTAACAGTTAAAAACGCTCCTGATTTATGTAATTTTTCCATCCCTTTTTCTAGGTTTGTAATAAAATCTACTGCCATGTCTTTACCTCCAAATTAGTAATTTTATTGATTTGTATATGTTATATTTAATCATGACCACCCTATTAGCAGGTGGTTTTGTTTAAACGCTAAGCACGTAATAAAAAAAGTCTCTGAAGAAATCTTCTTCATTTAGTTTTTTGCCCGTCTGCCTTTTATGTACCTATGTGAAGGAATTCTGGCAGGCGGTATATTTTTTACTCTTCAGCCAAACAGCTGCTCTAAACACTTGATACAACTAGGTTTAGCTAACAAAAAAACATACTTTCCTAGACCGGAAAAAGTAGAACATTTTCTTCGCCACTCCGGGACAGGAGAACCGTCCCCCAGTCCCTAAAAGACTTTGTAGTTTCCTTTGTATACGGAAACGGAACCATTTTTTATGTTTATTATATCACCGTAAAACTCAACTCTATCTCCTATCATGGAAACTCCGTAGCCATCGTTGAAGGCATATATGTTTTTCTCTGTGTTGATAGAGTAATCAATGAGTTTTGGAAGAAGCACCTTATTTTCTTGCCAATGTGGTAACACTTCAAATTTTGTTAATCCAAAGCCTCTGGTCTGTAGTGCTTCATAGGAATTGTCATATATTAAGGAAGATAATGAAATATCTTGTGTTAAAAGTATGCTGCCCCCGCCTACTCCAACAATTATTCCATTTCTCTTTGCAAACTCCTTTAAAGCTTCCGTGAGTTTTCTCTTCCTTAGAAGAAGTAAAAACTTATAAGTATTTTCCCCTGATAAATATATAACATCTGAATTTAAAAGCTTTGTTATAAGACCTGGATTGTACTGCGCTCCAAGGTCAAAGAATAATATCTCTCCATAGCCAAGCTCTCTGTAAAAGTCTGAGATATCTTTATAATATTCAATGCTTTTCTCAGAGGAAGATGGTATATATGCGATTCTACCCTTTCCTTTCTTTATCTCACTGATAAGAGCCTTGTTTAGAGGGTTATCCTTATCAGCACTTTGTTTTCCCATTAAGAATAGTTTCATAATTTTTACCCCCTAGTCCCCAAATTTAATTTATTGCTGCGTTATTGAGTGTATATTCTTCCTTTATAGTATTCTTCATCTTCATCTTCGTATATGTCAATTTCAATATAGGCTCCTTCTAGTTCTGTAACAGAATATTCGATAGTAAAACCTTCTATATTAACAGTTTCAACTTCGTATTTTTCATTCATGCATGTAGCTAAGGTCATATATTGGTCTTCTTCACTATCGTAAATGCAATTAATCTTTAAGATCTTAAAGGTCGCTTTCTTTAGAAAAGTATAATTGCCTTCACTATTATAGCTTTCCTTATCATATTTATTATCTTTAAAAAAAGAATTATTGAACATGGCCACCTCCAATAGCTAATAATATATAGCTAAATCCTGCATTTAAGTTCACTTTTCTCGCTGCTATCACCGATTATTTGGTCAAGCATTGCTTTGCTTAACTCAAATAGTTTTTCTATAGACACAACCTGTTCAAGTATTTTAATTTCTCTATAGGCTTTATCATATTGGCAAAAGTCAATTGAGTTGCTGCACAAGGCTTCTTTTATTTCCTGTTCTCCAAGTACTTTTTTATAACCATCAGGAAGTACTAGTAAACTTAAGATTAGATCCTCAAACATCAGACTAATGTTTCCATCATTATCATTACTATCTATTATATGAAATTCCCACTGCAGTATTTGATTCTTTTCGTCAATTATAGTTATTAGATTATAGTTAGCATTTAATGGAGTAATCTGAAGCCATCTATATCCATTATCCATTATTTTTATCCTTTTGTCATCAACACTTCTAAAAATGGCCTCACTTACTTTATGAATTGAAGCTAAGTGAACATATCCATTAAATTCTTCTGTATTTATAAAGGATACTCTAAAGTCGATATCCCTTATTTGACTATAGTCTAATTTTTGTTCAAAATTCCTCCTCATCCTAATCCTCTCCTCAAAACTATAACTTTACGAAAATAATTCATATATAAGTTCTAATCAGTTTTATTCATAAAAAGCGTAGAGTTAAACACTGTTTAGTATATTAATTGATCAAGTATATTAAATAGAACTTGTATAATTATTTTAAATAATATTTCTACAAAACAGATAAAAATCCTCTAAAACAAAAGGCTTCAAAAATATATTTTATTCTACAAATTTAACATTGTTTTTTCCGCAGTTTTTTGCTTCATATAAAGCCTTATCAGCTTTATCAAATAGTTTTTTAAATTCACTGCCTTTTTCATACTCAGAAACCCCAACACTTATGGTAACTCTTTCAAGCTCTACGTAAATATTTTCTGCTACTAACTTTCTAAGCTTCTCACCTAGTTTAAGCGCTCCTTGGATTTTTGTCTCAGGGGCTATTATCACAAATTCTTCTCCACCCCATCTTATAAAAAAATCAGTTTTTCTAAGCTTTGAACTAATCACCTTTGATATATTTTTCAGTACTATGTCCCCTCTACTATGTCCATACTTATCATTTATCTTCTTAAAATCATCAATATCGAAGATAATCATAGCTAAGGAAGTACCATACCTATTACATCGCTCAAGCTCAACAGCTAAAATTTCCTCTAGCTTTCTTCTATTAAAAATTCCAGTAAGGTTGTCCAAAGTAGCTTCTTCTTTTAACCTAGCATTTTCTTTTTTCAGTTGCTCTATGGTGGTTTCAGCTTTTATTAGCTTATTAGTTATAAATCTCCACAGCATAAAGGTATCAATGATTATGGTGATAAAAAAAGCTAGTAGCGCTATGAATTCTACTTTTAAGTTATATTTAATTATGTATCTTATAATGACTATTAGTAATATTAATGATAGCACTGCAAAAGCAATGCCAATAAGCTTATAGGTACCATTAAAGTCTTGACTATCCTTCTCAGTTAGCTCTTCTTTTTTTCTTGGAACCATATATCTTCCTCCAATAAATAAAAATCCTTCTTTCAATATTGCTCATCTTTACAATATATTTTAGAGGTTTATCTATTATGCTTAAAAAGGAAAAAGGACTGCCCAATAATATTTTTATTTAGACAGCCCTTTAAGATATATATTAGGTTTCAAATGGTAACTTTTTATTCTGTAATAAGCCCTATATCTTTTCTAAAATATTTTCCATCAAAGTCTACAGAAGCTATATTAGCATAAGCTTTTTCTCTTGCGGCCTCTATGGTATCCCCAATGCCTACCACAGAAAGTACTCTTCCACCAGAAGTCACTAAGGTATCATTCTTAATAACTCCCCCTGCAATAAATACATTTTCTTTTACAGAAGGTTCTATATCTATCTTGAAGCCTTTTTCAAAGTCTCCTGGATAGCCTTTAGAAGCTAAAACTACATTACAGCAAGCTCCTTTTTTCCAGCTTACTTTAGCTTCACTTAATTTTCCCTCTAAGGAAAGCTCTATAAGTTCAAGGAAATCACTATCCATTAAGGAAAGTACGGATTGAGTTTCTGGATCTCCCATTCTTACATTATATTCTAAAAGATAGCAGCCTTTTTCAGTTATCATAACACCAAAGAAGATTATTCCCTTATAGTCAAAGCCTTCTTCTCTTATTCCTAAAAGTGTAGGCATCATTATATTATCTTCAAAGTCCTTAAATACTTCTTCAGTAACATATGGGTTAGGAGCTATTACTCCCATACCACCAGTGTTTGGACCAACTCCACCATCAAAAATCTGCTTATGATCCTTGGCAGATAAGAATGGTATTATTGTTTTTCCATCAGTTATGGAAAGTATTGAAGCTTCTACCCCTTTTAAGAACTCTTCAATAACAATCTTCTGACCTGCACCTTTGAACTTATCTTGTACCATGAATTCCTTTATGGTATCCTCAGCTTCTTTAAAGTTTTCGCAAATGGCTACCCCTTTACCAGCTGCTAAACCATCAGCTTTTATAACTATTGGATATTCAGAGTTTTTAAGGTACTCTATGGCCTCATTACTATCGTAAAAAACCTCATAGGCAGCGGTCTTTATATTATATTTCTTCATAAAATCCTTTGAAAAGCTCTTGCTGCCTTCAAGCATTGCTGCTCTTTGTTCTGGTCCAAAAATCTTCAAGTTCTCTTTTTTAAATAAATCTACTATACCCTTTGTTAATGGTTCTTCTGGTCCTACCACAGTCAAATCGATGTTGTTCCCCTTGGCAAATTCAGCCATTTCCTCAAATGTACCTAAGTTTATATTCTCACATTTATTCTCTAGTGCTGTTCCACCATTACCAGGTGTCACATATATTTTCTCTACCTTTGAGCTCTTAGCCAGCTTCCATGCTATGGCATGTTCTCTGCCTCCGCCTCCAACCAGTAAAATCTTCATCAATTATCACTCCATCTATCTTAGTGTTTGAAATGTCTTATACCTGTGAACACCATGCTAATTCCATGCTTATTGCATTGATCTATAGATTCCTGATCTCTTATAGATCCGCCTGGTTGAATAATTGCCTTAATATCATATTTTGCAGCTTCTTCTACTACATCTCCAAATGGGAAGAAGGCATCGGACGCAAGTACAGTAGCTCCTGTACCTCTCTTTAGTGCATCCATTGTAGGCCATATTCTATTAACTTGACCTCCACCGATTCCTACTGCTTTTCCATCCTTTATTACAACTATAGCATTTGACTTAACATATTTAACCACCTTCATACCGAAGATCATGTCCTTCATCTCAGCCTCTGTTGGTGTTTTTTCTGTAACCACTTTAATTTCTTCTATAAGCTTTCTATCTTCTTCTTGCACTAATATTCCGCCATCAACTGTAACCATGTACTTATCAGCCTTAGGAGCAGAATTAACCTTTATAACTCTTAAGTTCTTTTTCTTTCTTAAAACCTCTAGAGCCTCTTCTTCATATTCTGGTGCTGCTACTACTTCTAAGAATATCTTGCTCATCTCTTCTGCTGTAGCCTTGTCTAACTTTCTGTTAACAGCAACTATACCACCAAATATAGAAGTTGGGTCACATTCATATGCCTTCATATAGCTGTCATAAACAGTCTCTCCAATAGCAACTCCACATGGAGTATTGTGCTTAAGTCCACAAGTTACTATGTCATCAAATTCATTCACAACCTTCCAAGCTATATCTAAATCCTTTAAGTTATTATAAGAAAGCTCTTTTCCGTTAAGAACCTTGAAAGTATTCATAGCACCATCTACTTCATTGTTTGAGTAGTAAGCTGCACTTTGATGAGGATTTTCTCCATATCTTAATTCCTGCTTTTTCTTATAAGAAATTGAAAGATATTCTGGATATTCCTCTTCTCCTTCTAGAAGGAAGTTACTTATAGCACCATCATAAGCACTCATTAAGTTAAATACCTTACCAGCTAGTACTTTTCTTGTCTTAAGACTAACGTCTTTACTTTGCTCAATTTCTTCTTTAACTTTGCTATAGTCTTCTATATTGCTTATAACTACAACATCTCTAAAGTTTTTAGCTGCTGCTCTAAGCATTGTAGGACCACCGATATCTATAAATTCAACCTTTTCTTCAAAGCTTAAATCTTCCTTTACCTTTTCAAAGAAAGGATATAGATTTACTACAACTAGATCTATTGTGTCAATACCTCTTTCCTTAATAGTCTTCATATGCTCTTCGTTGTCTCTTATGGCTAAGATACCTCCATGAATCACAGGATGTAGAGTCTTAACTCTTCCATCAAGCATTTCTGGTGCCTTTGTAATCTCAGCTATTTCCTTTACTGCAACACCATTTTCTAAAAGATATTTGTAAGTTCCGCCTGAAGAAATTATCTCAACATCGTTACTTTCAAGAAACTTAGCAAAATCAAGTATGCCAGTTTTATCATATACGCTTAGTAAAGCTCTCTTAATCATCAAAAAACCTCCTTAGATTTAGACTTACTTAACAGTGAAAAATTCGCTGAAGCTAGCTTCTTCACAGTAAAAAAGTTTTTCCGTCTTTTATTGTAACTTTTCCCTCACTTATAAGCTTTATAGCCTTTGGTAAGATATAATGCTCTTTTTCAAGCACTCTTCTTTGAAGTGTAGCTGCATCATCCTCTTGCAATACCTGTACCACCTCTTGAAGAAGTATTTCTCCCCCGTCAACTTCTTCATTAACAAAGTGCACTGTACAGCCTGAGTATCTTACACCTTTTTTAATAACAGCCTCGTGAACCTTTATTCCATACATTCCCGCCCCTGAGAATGATGGAATAAGTGATGGATGGATATTTATTATTTTATTCTTAAATTGTCTTAAGATCTCCCCATTTAAAATAGATAAATATCCTGCAAGCACTATCAAATCAACCTTGTCTTTTATAAGCTCTAATATCCTATTGGAGCTTTCAGCCCCAAATTCCTTCTTAGATACTACAAAGGCTGGGATATTCTTTTCTCTAGCTCTGGTCAAAGCATAAGCACTATCTTTATCAGAAATAACCGCTTCAATAGAACAATTTAAATCTCCCTTTTCAATACTTTCTATTATAGCCCCTAGGTTACTTCCTCCCCCTGAAACCAATACTGCTATTCTAAGCAAACACCCTCACCTCCAGCTCTTACATATCCAATGTCGTAAGCTCTCTCACCTTGTGATATTAAAAGCTCAAGTACAGCGTCCTTATCCTTAGAATCTACAGCAAGTACAAATCCAATTCCCATGTTAAAGGTATTGTACATATGATCCTTTTCAACACCTCTATTAATTATCTCTTGGAATATGCTTGGAAGCGGGTAACTATTTTTCTTAATAACTGCTGTGAAGGAACCTTCTCCAAACATTCTTGGTACATTTTCTATGAAACCACCACCAGTTATATGAGCCATCCCCTTTATGTCATAGCTTTCTAAGACTCTCATTACTGGTTTAACATATATTTTTGTAGGTTCTATTAAAGTTTGCCAAACTGGTTTTCCTTCAAACTCTTCATCTAAATCTGAAAAAATCTTTCTAACTAGAGAAAATCCGTTAGAATGTATTCCTGAAGAAGCTATACCTATAAGAACATTACCTTCTTCTATATTGCTTCCGTTTATTATCTTATCTTTATCAACAACTCCTACTGCAAAACCAGCTAGATCATATTCCCCTTCACTATAAAATCCTGGCATTTCAGCAGTTTCTCCACCTATTAAAGAACAGTCCCCTTGAAGACATCCTTCAGATACTCCCTTTACTAAGTCAGCTGCCACTTCTGCTTCAAGCTTGCCGCAAGCTAGATAGTCAAGGAAAAATAAAGGTTTTGCTCCATGGCAAAGTATGTCATTTACACACATAGCAACGCAGTCTATTCCTACAGTATCATATTTTTTTGTCTTAAAGGCAATATCAAGCTTTGTTCCTACTCCGTCAGTTCCTGAAACCAATACTGGTTTCTTGTAGCCTTCTGGAAGTTCAACCATTCCTGCGAAGCTTCCTAGTCCATTTAAAACGTACTGCGATAAAGTTCTACTTGCATAATCCTTTATAAGTTTTACGGATTTGTATCCCTCTTCTATGTCTACTCCTGCTTGTTTGTATGTTAACATTTCTTCACTACCTTTCAAGATGATCTTTTGCTGTTTCTATTGGAGTTGAAACTGGGTAAATTCCATTGAAGCAGCCTAAACAAAATCCTTTTTTATCTCCAAAACACTTTAATAAGCTTTCTACTGAAATATAAGCAAGGGAATCTGCTCCAATAACTGCATTTATTTCATCAATTGATCTCTCTGACCCAACTAATTCTTTTCTATAGGATATGTCTATTCCAAAGTAACATGGATACCCTACAATAGGAGATGCTACTCTAAAGTGAACCTCTGTAGCTCCTGCTTTTCTTAAGGACTCAACTAAGTGTCTTGAAGTAGTTCCTCTTACTATAGAATC
Organism: Clostridium manihotivorum; assembly: GCF_004015185.1. GTDB lineage: Bacteria > Bacillota > Clostridia > Clostridiales > Clostridiaceae > Clostridium_AR > Clostridium_AR manihotivorum. The sequence goes on from NZ_CP025746.1 coordinate 4,562,506, forward strand.
ATCAATTAATATAACCCTTTTTCCCTCTACATTGGCCTTTAGTGGATTAAGCTTTACAGATACCGCTCTTTCTCTCATCTCCTGATTTGGAGTTATAAAGGTTCTTCCAACGTACTTGTTCTTTACAAAACCTGTTTCAAAAGGGATTCCTGAAGCTCTAGAGTAACCTATGGCAGCAGATATTCCTGAGTCTGGAACACCTATAACAACATCAGCTTCCACTGGTGATTCCTTAAACAGCATTTCTCCTGCTTTCACTCTTGATTGGTGAACATTAATGCCATCAATAGTGCTATCTGGTCTTGCAAAATATATATATTCGAATACGCAAGTTTCACACTGTGTCTGTTCTGAATACTTTACACTTTCAATTCCATGTTCATCTATTATTACAATTTCCCCTGGTTCTACATCTCTTACAAATTCAGCTCCAACCGTATCTAATGCACAGCTCTCAGAAGCTAAGATATAGCTGTCACCGATTCTTCCAATACATAGAGGTCTTATTCCATTAGAATCTCTTACACCTATCAGCTTATCCTTAGTCATCATGACTAAAGCAAAGGAGCCTTTGATGGTTTGAACCGCATCGGCAATAGCTCTTTCTATTCCTCTTTTTGCTCCTCTAGCTATAAGACTTATTATTACTTCTGAATCTATTGAGGTGTGAAAAACATGGCCTGAATCCTCTAAAAGTTCCCTAAGTACATCAGCATTTACTAGATTTCCGTTATGCGCTATGGCAATAGAGCCAAGCTTGTATGAGCTTAATAGTGGTTGTGCATTTTCCACATTAGTTGATCCTGTAGTTGAATATCTAACGTGTCCAATTGCTATATGTCCTTTTAATTCCTGTATGTGTTTTTCTTTAAAAGCTTCAGTAATAAGACCTAGATCTTTATGAAGTTTTAAACTTTCACCATCAGAAACTGCAATACCCGCACTTTCTTGTCCTCTGTGTTGCAATGCATAAAGTCCATAGTATGTGATTCTTGCTACATCTAAGTTGTTCTTGGAAAACACTCCAAATACTCCACATTCTTCTTTAAACTTATCTTCAATTGGCTCTATTCTCATAATCAGATTCCTTTCACTAATAATTACTGGTTGATTCTATTAAGTATTTCTACATAAGCATCTTTAACGTTGCCAAGATCTCTTCTAAATCTATCTTTGTCTAGCTTTTCATTAGTTGTTGCATCCCAGAATCTGCAAGTATCTGGTGATATTTCATCAGCTAATAATATCTCTCCATTGTATCTACCAAACTCTAGCTTAAAGTCAATTAACTTTATGTTTTGCTTTAAGAAGAATTCCTTTAGTACATCATTAACCTTCGCAGTCATTTCATATATTTTATTTAATTCTTCGAAAGAAGCTGCGCCTATTCCTACTGCATGATAGTCATTTATTAATGGATCGCCTAGTGCATCATCCTTTAAGCAGATTTCAAAAACTGTAGTTTTTAATGGGAAGCCTTCTTCTAAGCCTAATCTCTTAGCCATACTTCCTGCTGCTACGTTTCTAACTATAACTTCAAGTGGTACTATTTCAACCTTTTTGCAAAGTTGTTCTCTTTCATTTAACTTTTCTATAAAGTGAGTCTTAACTCCTTCTTTTTCAAGAAGATTGAAAAGTACAGAAGTTATTGCGTTGTTTAAAACACCTTTATCTTCTATTTGTCCCTTCTTTTCTCCGTTAAATGCTGTTGCATCGTCCTTGTAATATACTATTACTTCATCAGCCTTGTCTGTTGCATATATTTTCTTTGCTTTTCCTTCATACATCATTTCTAATTTTTCCATTATAGTTCCACTCCTTCTCCATTTTCCTTAATAAATTTTTCCTTCATGTCTTTACGGAAATTTATAAGCTTTTCTTTTAGCTCAGGATATTTTAATGAAAGCATCTGTACTGCAAGCATTCCTGCATTATAGCTATTATTTATTCCAACGGTAGCTACTGGTATAGATTTAGGCATTTGCACTATTGAATATAAAGCATCTAATCCATTTATTGCTGCATTTACAGGTACTCCAATTACTGGCATTGTTGTGTGTGATGCTATAACTCCAGGAAGATGTGCTGCAAGTCCAGCTCCTGCAATTATCACTTCAAAACCTTGTTCATCTATTTCATGTAGAGTCTCCATTAGCTTTTCTGGAACCCTATGAGCAGATAATACAAAAGCCTTGTACTCTACTCCAAATTCCTTAAGAGCGTTTGCTGCTCCCTTCATTACATCAGTATCTGATTTTGAACCAAAGAAAATTGCTACTTTCATAGTTACCTCCAATATTTTATAAATTGTCTTCTTATTTATATTAGCTTTATTAATATTAGGCTATGTTCAATAATATTGTTGAAATTAAGTGGTTACGAAGAAGATAATATATGAGCGAGCAATTAGTGCAAGCTCATTAAAGCATCTGATGACTGACCACTTAATTTCAATACCTTACTTTAACAGAGTCTATAATTAATATCTTAAATAATCTATTATGTTAAGTTTACTTGAAGTAATTAACTCCTGATTTAAACAACTTCTGATCAAAGTCACCTGGGATGTTTTTGTATAGGTTGTTTCCTATTCTTTCTGAGTGTCCCATCTTACCTAATATTCTTCCATCTGGACTTGTGATTCCTTCAATAGCAAGCATTGATCCATTTGGATTGTAAGGCATATTAAGTGTTGCTTCACCATTAAAATCTACATATTGAGTTGCTATCTGTCCTTTTGCTTGAAGCTCTTTTAAAAGGCCTTCTGGAGCTACAAATCTTCCTTCTCCATGAGATATTGGTATAGAATGGATATCACCTAAGCTAACCTCATTAAACCAAGGTGAAAGGGTTGATACCACTTTTGTATTTATGATGGAACTCATATGTCTTCCAATAGTATTGAAGGTTAAGGTCGCCATATCTTCTTCCATATTTACTATTTCACCGTATGGAAGGAGACCTAGTTTTACAAGAGCTTGGAAGCCATTGCAAATTCCTAACATAAGTCCATCTCTATTCTTTAGAAGTTCCATTACCGCATTACTTATTCTCTCATTTCTGAACACAGTTGCTATGAACTTTGCAGAACCATCTGGTTCATCTCCAGCACTAAAGCCTCCAGGAAGCATTATTATCTCACTATTTTTTATAGCCTTCTCCATCTCTAGTAAGGAATCTAAAAGGCTTTCTTTAGTAAGATTCTTAAGTACTAGTTGCTTTACTACTGCTCCTTCTTTTTCAAAAGCTTTTGCACAGTCATACTCACAGTTTGTACCAGGGAATACTGGAATGAATACTCTTGGTTTAGCAGTTTTTATAGCTACAGTCTTTTTATAAGGATTTTCGAATAAGATAGAAGCTATTTTTTCATTTTTATCTTCAGTCTTTATCTTAAATACCTTACTTAGCTTGCTTTCCCATGAAGCTATCAGCTCATCTATTGCAAAGCAATGATCTAAAACTTCAATACTTGGTTCCGCCTTTGTTTCACCAATCTTCTTGTAAATAGCCCCTTGGAATTCCTTATCAACTTCTAAGTCTTCTGAAACTTCAAGAATAAAGCTTCCATAACTTAAAGAGAAAAGTTCTTCCTTGCTTAATGCTGAAAGCCTAACCCCAATTTTGTTTCCGAAACACATTTTTGATATTCCTTCACAAATGCCCCCATTTTTCAAGGAATATGCTGAGATAACCTTCTTTTCTTCAATCAATCTTTCTATAACTTCAACGTTTTTCTTAAATTCTTCTATGTTTACAAGTTCACTTTCATCTCTGCTTGTACTTACATAAACAACTTGAGAGTTAACTCTCTTAAACTCTGGAGAAATTATATTCTTAACCTTTTCCACTGCCACAGCAAAGGAAACTAAAGTAGGTGGTACATCCATATCGCCAAAGCTTCCAGACATACTATCCTTTCCTCCAATAGCTGCTATTCCTAAGTCTATCTGAGCTTGATAAGCTCCAAGTAAAGCTGCTAGTGGTTTTCCCCATCTTTCAGGATTCTTTCCAAGCTTTTCAAAGTACTCTTGGAAGGTAAGCCATACTTTTTTACTCTTGCCACCTGTGGCTACTATCTTAGAAACTGATTCCACCACTGCATTATATGCACTGTGATATGGACTCCATTTTGATAGCTTTGCATTAAAGCCAAAGGTCATTATAGTAGCTTCTTCTGCTTCTCCTTCTAGAGTTGGTATCCTTGCAGCCATTCCTTCTGCTGGAGTAAGCTGATACTTTCCTCCAAATGGCATCAATACAGTTCCTGCTCCTATAGTTCCATCAAATCTTTCAACTAATCCTTTTTGAGATGCCACATTTAAGTCTTCCATAGTTTCAAACCATAGCTTCTTTAAATCTTCAGCACCTTGGTTTTTATAAATATTTTCTTCAGCCTTAGGTGCTTTTAATATAGCACTTGTTCTTTGCTTAGCTCCATTTGTATCAAGGAAGGCTCTTGAAAGATCAACTATTTTCTTTCCATTCCAAAACATTCTCATTCTTTCAAGATCAGTTACTTCAGCTACTATAGTTGCTTCTAAGTTTTCTTCAAGCGCAAGCTCTATAAATTTTTCTCCATCTTCCTTGGCTATAACTACAGCCATTCTTTCTTGAGACTCTGATATAGCAAGTTCTGTACCATCAAGACCTTCATACTTTTTAGGAACTAGATCAAGATTAATATCAAGACCTCTGCAGAGTTCTCCTATTGCAACAGAAACTCCACCAGCACCAAAATCATTACATCTTTTTATCATAGTAGATACTTTTGGATTTCTAAAAAGTCTTTGAAGCTTTCTCTCTGTAGGTGCATTACCTTTTTGAACCTCTGCTCCGCACTGTTCTATAGACTCTACTGTATGCTCTTTTGAAGATCCAGTTGCTCCACCACAGCCATCTCTTCCTGTTCTTCCACCTAGAAGAACTATTATATCTCCTTCTACAGGCTCTTCTCTTCTAACGTTTTTAAGTGGTGCAGCTGCTATAACAGCTCCAATCTCCATTCTTTTAGCCACATAACCAGGATCATAAATTTCATTAACCTGTCCTGTTGCTAAGCCTATCTGATTTCCATATGAGCTGTAGCCATGAGCAGCTCCTAGGGTTATCTTTCTTTGAGGGAGCTTACCTTTTAGGGTTTCTTCTATAGATACTGTAGGATCTCCGCTTCCTGTAACTCTCATTGCTTGATATACATAAGTTCTGCCTGACAACGGGTCTCTTATAGCCCCACCAAGACAAGTTGCTGCCCCACCGAAGGGTTCTATTTCAGTTGGATGATTGTGAGTTTCGTTTTTAAACATTACTAGATAATCTTCTGTTCCCTTTTCAGTGTCTACTTTTACTCTTATGGAACAAGCATTTATTTCATCTGATATGTCCAAATCTTCTAACATACCTTTACTTTTTAATTCCTTCATTGCTATTACAGCTATATCCATTAAAGTCATATCTTTTTCTTTATTCTTGTACAAAACTTCTCTAGCTTCTTTGTATCTATTAAAGCTTTTTACAATAGGACTTGAATAGATGCTGTCTTCTATTTCAACATTTTCTATAGAGGTTAAGAAGGTAGTATGTCTACAGTGATCTGACCAATAGGTGTCTATAACTTTTATCTCTGTGATAGTAGGATTTCTTTTCTCTTCTAAAAAGTAATCTTTTATTAGTTTTAAATCTTCTACCGTCATAGCTAGGCCTAATTCTTTATGCAGAGCACTTAAACCTTCATCGTTTAAACTTGTAAAATTATCTATATCTTCAACTTCGCTTGGAATTTCATATGATGAGAATAGTTCTTTAGATAGAGGATCAACCTCTCTTGAATCAACAGGATTTATGTAATATTGCTTTATTTTCGCAAGTTCATCTTTACTTATATCTCCACTTAAACATACTACCTTGGAGGACTTTATTTCTAGCTTTTCTCCAGAGGTAAGGATCTGAAAGCACTGTTCAGCGGAATCAGCTCTTTGATCATATTGGCCTGGAAGGTATTCTACTGCAAAAACCGCTTCTCCTTCTAAGATAGGAAATTGTTCTTCATAAACTTTATCTACCATAGGTTCAGAAAATATTATAGCTTTCGCTTTTTCATAAACCTCTTTTTCAACTTCATTAAAGGAATATTTATTTAACAGACGTACATTTTCAATAGTATTAATTCCTAAATTTGTTTTGAAGTCCTCTAGTAGTGCTTTTGCTTCGATGTCAAAGCCTTGTTTTTTTTCTACATACAAAGTTCTAATCATGATTTCCTCCCAAAACACAAATATTCAAATTTACTATGGTTATAGGCAAAAAAAATTCCCAAGGAGATCCTAGGAAAGCAATCGCCTTTGATTACGAATTATGTTTATACTTTTCAATATTTTATTCGTCTTTACAAAATAAAAATAACACTTCGTCCATACTTTGTCAATATTAAAACTAAATAAACAACCTAATATTCGTATATAGACGAACATTAGGTTGTTTATAAAAACCCCTAATTCGTAATGTAATTTTTCTCCACTGATGAATCTGCTAATATAGGTGATATATCTATTCTGAGTATACTCTCTAAACCTATACCTTCCATGGATATCAAGGTTGTATTCATATTGGCAGTTCCAAGGACTCTTACTCCTTTGTTACCTGCAAATATCACCGGTCTAAATTTTATATGATTATAAATAACCTTTATTATATCGTAAAATAAGTTATGCTTTACAGCTTTATTAAATCCAAAATGCTCTATATTACCAAATCCAAGAACTCCTACATGCATATCTTGCTTAGCCTTATACCTGCAACTATAACCTACAGGCTCACCTTTCTTCACAAAATGCATGTTTACAGGCTTTGCAAAAAAACCATAGGCTTTCTTAAAGCCTTGAGTTAAACCATCATAGCCATATAAAAGATTGCCAGCTCTCACGCAATTAGTAAAGTCTGTCATTTCCCTATATTCACTATTCAGAGTACATGTAGAATTCAAACAATGTATATTAGGAATTACTCCTAAATATTTTTCCACTGCACTTTTAAATAATCCTATTTGATTCTTTGTATACTTGACATCGCTTCCATTATGTAAGTGAGTATATATACCATCAATAATTATGTTTTTATAGTCATTTCTAATTTTATCAATAACAACATCTAACCTGTCAGGTTTAATACCCATTCTATTCATTCCAGTGTCTATATAAAGATGAATCTTAAAACTCACCTCGTTTGGCAACTTTTCTAGTATGTTTTCATTGTCTATGGTAAATATTACGTTGTCCATATCTATATTAAAATCCGTTGCAGTTACAAGCGGACTTAAAAGCAATATTTCCTTCTCACTTTTAACTCTTTTTGCCTCTTCTATATCTCCAACTGCAAATAAGTCCACTAAGGAATCTAGATACTGTGTTACTCCCTCAATTCCTAAACCATAAGCATTACCCTTAACCACCGCAATCAATTTTTTATTATTAGTTAATTGTTTTATTCTATCAACGTTATTTTTAATCTTATCTAAGTACACATCGCACCAAAAGTTCTTCATATGATGTTCCTTTCTAATTTTAATCCTTGTATCTCTTGGAATTTGTCCAAAGGTAGGCTGCTCCTAATAATATTACAACCACTGCTTTTACTACTGTTCCAGTATCCATACATATATCACCTTCCCATTAATTCAATATTATATACTATAAAAATAACATTTTGAATTAATTTTTAACTTTCCCGCATAGGTTGTACTATAGATTTCCTAACTAAACTATTGATTTATAAATTCTCGAAGTTCCCATAATATTGGATCATCTAATCCCCAGAAGCCAAGAGCATCTAACTCAATCAATAATCAAATAGTATGTTTATTTAAGCCTATGTTTAATAAACAAGCTCATCTAAGCATCGGATGACTGCATACTTAATTTAAACACAGTACTTTAACAGAGCCTTATTTAAACTACAGTAATAGATATGGATATATTAATTTTAGAAAACATAATTTTAGAAAACAAAAGTAATTACTATTATATAATGAAAGCACTTTCATATATAATATTGATAGTTTTGCTAGCAAAAAACTTTTTCCATATTTCCTTTTTATTCTTTATAAAATATATGCATTTAAGCCATCTACACATAGTTATCAACAGCTTTATCTAAAATATTATTTTCTAAAGAATAAAAAAATACCGCCAAATGGCGGCAAGAACCTACGTAATGACCTTTTGGGTCATGTTTATATTATTCACTATTTATATTATTTTATACTTGCTTTTCATAAATTTATTCTTTCCTACAAAAAAGACAAGTCTTTCACTATACTTTTAAGGCTTTATCCTTCATAGGAAATTTCTAAATAACAAAAAACAGCTGGAGCACTTCTTACTTCAGCTGTTTTCTCTACACCTAAATTTTTAGGGGGTAAAAATTTAAGATCTATCATGTTTATATATTAAAGCATAAGTTTATAGTTTTTATGTAATAAATATGTTTTATTTATGTGAATAGCCATATAAAAGAGCCACCCACATTTTTTTAATACATTCTAATATACTAGTTTCAACTAATATGTCTAACCTATTAAGCCCATATTCTAGTTGAGTATCCACTAAAGATAATGAAAGAAAAATTGAACTTGCTACTTTAGCTTATTGGATAGGTGCTTGTATCAGTACTCACATTTAACATCTTCTTTTAATAGCTTCAACATCAATACCGCCATTATTCAGCTTCTCTTCAGCCTGCTGTAGAATCAATTCCTTTAATTCCATGAGTGATGGTTCAAAATCTACATGTTTATCAAGCATATAGCACATATCATATTCTATATCTATCCAAGTTGATAACTCAGCTTCATTATGCTGCACCTGTGCTTCTAACTTATCTAGTCCATTGGCAACTTTAGCTTCATAGCTCTCCTTCCCTTCAAACTCCATCCATAAGTCGTAAACATCAGGACCTAGTGCTGTTCCTAGCATATCTCTTATTCTTTCTATTGCCATTAACTCATTTTCATGCTTCAGCCTCTTTACTTCTTCATTATTCATAGTATCAAAAGCAGGTATATCACCAGCCTCTGCTTCTACAAGATCATGTATAATAATCATTTTCAGAAGTTTTTCTGTATCTACTGGCTTGGATAAGTATTTTTCAATCAGCATTGCCATAAGGGACACTCTCCAAGTATGCTCTGCCACACTTTCTTGCCTTCCGTTTGACAAAAAACTATGCCTTAATTCATATTTTAACTTTTCCGATAGATTAATAACCTTTAATATTCCCTTTAATTCATCCACTCTTCATCACCTTGTCCACTTTCTTCAGTTAATAATTTTTCTAAATACTGTTTATAATACTAACACTTATTTATTAACTTACAAATCTCTAAATGTCAATATCCTATAAGAAGACTTAATGTGGTTAAATAACCTTATACTATGTTTATTTTATATATTCTCTAAGCCATATACCAATACAGCTAAAGCACATAGTATTGAGAATATTAAACCTAGAGCCGGATTGATGCTGCTAATTACCGCTGATATTAATTTATCGTCAAATATCATTTTTACTGCAGTGTAAACTAACAGTGCTGCACAAAGATAAATTATAATTGGGAACCGTCCCATCATATCAGCGATAAATTCGCTTCCCCAAAATATAATCGGCATACATACCATAAGTCCAAATACCACAAGCCCCATCTGCTGCCCTGTAATTTGCCCTGTATCTGTCATAGCAATTGCTACTATAGCTAGCACATTGTCAAGACTCATGCTGATATCTGCAACAGTTATTGATACTATTGCCTTAAAGAAACCACCAGTTTGTCTACTTTTTCCCTTCAAGCCTTCATGTTGCTCTTGGAGCATATTAAAGGTTATATATAAGAGTAAAATTGCACCTATTATATTTATATGTAACCATTCTAAGGTGTATAGATAGCCAATAATACCTACGAAAAATATTCTAAGAAAAAATGCTACACATACCCCCACAATGTTTGCTAGCTTGGCCTTTTTTTGCGGCAAATCTTTTATTGCCAGGGCAATTACTCCTACATTATCGCCAGATAAAACCAAATTAATAATGAAGATCTGTATTCCCTTTGATATGAGTTCAGAAAATGTGTACATCATAACCTCCAACCTTTAACAATATATAAGAAAGATAAATATTGTTTTCTTTAAATATACGCATAAGGCTTTTCTAAATATGCTATGAAATACACCTGTTTTATATTAATTTTCAGTACTAATAAAGCTACCTTTTGATTTTTTTCTGAATTTGCCAAACATAACTTTAATAACATATACAAAAAGTACTATATTTAACATTGAGACAAATATACCTAAAGGCTCACTTCCTCCTCTTCTTTCATTTCCTCCTAAGAAGTTAAATAAAATCAAATGAGTATTTAAATATACAGTAATGCTATACCCTAAAGCTATTAAAAGCATCCTCTTATCTCTAAATTGGATAAAGGCGAATATTGAAAGAATTATAGCTGGGAACAAATATCTCTCATGCATTCCCACTGAAAAAGTAAATACGCCAGCTATCTGTATCAAAGCTGCAACAAAAACATATTTTGATTCTCTTCCCTTATAGTATATATACCACGATAGCAATGTTGTCAGTACTATAAATAGCATTCCCCAGGTATGATAGTTCATAAATAGGAAGGTTGAGCTATCCTTCACGTAGTTTGCTCCCATTAGGTAAAAGAAATTAAATGCACTTACTGTTGCATAAGGATATTCAGATACAGTACTTGAATAAAGTTTAAAGATCCAAGTTATATCTCTGCCTGAAGTAAAAGGTGTTATTATTATTAGAGCTGTAACTATAGCCACGACTAATGAAACGGCAAAGTTTCTTATTTTCTTTTGCCTTACAAGCTCAAAGAAAAGCACTGGAAGAAAAATAATACCCTGAGGCTTCATAAGTACAGCTGCGGTAAATACCAAAGAAGACATAACTAGCTTGTTCTCTGACAATAAATAAAGTGCTATTACTATGATTAATGCAAATAAAGAGTCTACTTGTCCCCATACAGTAGAATTTATAAATACTGCAGGGTTAAATAGGTATATTATTGATACAATCAAACCTATCTCACTACTTATATACTTTTTGGATACCCTAAATATGAGATATGATGAAATAACATCAGCTATTATTGATGGCAGTTTTAAAAGCAATACATAGTACTTATTCAATACTGTTATCTTAGCTAAATTGCCTATGACATATAGTACATACATATAAAGAGGAGGATAGTCACTCATCCTAGTATTTGTATAGAAGTTAGTTAAGCTTGATGAAACAGATTGTGCCCAACCTTTAAATATGTTCATATCATTGTGTCCATATATTAAAAGTGCCAATGTAATTCTCAATAGAAGTCCTATGCCTAAAAATGATAATATTAGTATTTTTTCATTTTTAGGATTTATTAAAGCTTTCTTTCTTATTAAATAACAATAAAAACCAATAGCAACACATATAAAAACACCAGCATATGCATATAGGTATTTTGAATACCCTGTCCCCTCACTATTTTGACCCATTCTCATAAAATTTCCATTAGGTCTTTCTTGTCCTTGAGGATTGTTCTGCATACTGCTGTCAGATGAGCTTTGCATGCTACTATCATTTGTTGAATTAGAACTGGAACCGCTGCCATCAACTTGGTTATTATCAGAACTTTTATCATTCTGCCCAAAGTTTTGATTGCTATTTCCTCCCTCCTGCAATGCATTAGGTGGATTGCCCATATTACCACCACCTTGGCTTCCACCTCTATAGTTCATACCAAAACCAGCATTCTGATTATTGGTATTATTATAATTAATAACGGTATACCCACATACAAATATTGAAAATATAAGTGCTATAGCTAAAATAATCTTAATTATACTCTCCTTGTAAAATCTCACAATCACACATCCTCTCTAATAAAATATAATACTAATAAATTAACTCTTTATGTCAGCTCATTGAACCATATGATTACTGACAACTTAATTTCAACTGGTACTCTAACAGAGCCTAAAATTAAACTTGCCTTTTAGTTATTGCGACTATAAGCTTTGTTAGGTACTTATAATAAATCTATTTACAATATAGATTTTAATTAATAAATGTTGAACCAGTATCAAATTATAATGTGAAGTTTATGTGATAAGAAAATGTAAAAAAGCAGTAAAGGCTAATATATATATTAATCCTCCACTGCTTATATCAAAGTATTATTCTATTTCTTCCTGCATTTTTCGCATCGTAAAGCTTTTGGTCAGCGCATTTTAAAAACTGTTCTACGGTTATCTCTTTATCAGAGGTTGTACATATTCCAAAAGATGCTGTTATCTTTATGTTTTCTCCATTAAGCACAAAGTTTTTCTTCTCTATATTTGTCTTCATTCTTTCTGCTATAACTAGAGCAGCTTCTGCAGCTGCACCTGGAACACAAACTAGGAATTCCTCACCACCATATCTGCCTATCCAGTCTCTTTTATTTCTTATACAACTTTTTAGACTGTATGCGAACTCCCTTAAAACTTCATCTCCTGCTACATGTCCAAATTGGTCATTTACATTTTTAAAGTGATCTACATCCACCATTATTATGGATATAGGTTGTTTACTTTTATAGCATATATTCATATCTATAGGTAGCCTTTCATCTATAAACCTTCTGTTTGCAATCTCTGTCAAAGAATCCTTTATAGTGAGCTGCTTCATATCCTGAATTATATTATTAACCGTACAACCTTTGCCATCGAAACTATGTCCGTAAAAAAGAGTATCTGTAACCTCTTTTATCAACTCAACAATTAAGGTTTTATCCTCTAACTCCATTGGCATTACAGTAATTAAATAGGATTTATCATCTGAATTTTCTAGCTTCATGTATGTTTTATTATCTTTTAAGGCTCTTAAGGAAATACAATTTTTACATATCTGCTCATTCCCTATTTTGCTGAAGCAAGATCTGCCTTTTTCTATAAGCTTCCCTTCATCATACATTAGGACCTTTTTTGTTACCGGATCTACTATTCTTATAACATCATATAGTTTCTTAAGAATATCAATATTATCTCTAATAAGCTCTAAGTTTAACTCATCACCTATATTCATCTAACGAAATCACATCCATTCATCTTATGGCTTTATAAAAAGACTATGTTTAATAATATTGTTGAAATTAAGTGGTCATGAAGGAGATGCTATATGAGCGAGCAATTAGTGCAAGCTCATCTAAGCATCGGATGACTGACCACTTAATTTCAACATGGTACTTTAACAGAGGCTAAAACGAATCCTGTTTCATTGTAAAATAGCTTTCAACTTCCTTACTTTCTACTGGCCTACTAAACAAATAACCTTGCGCATAATCACAATGATTCTTTTTAAGAAAGTTAAGCTGTTTAATCGTTTCTACTCCTTCTGCCACTAGTTTTAATTCTAATCTATTTATAAGCTTAATAACGTAATGTATAATTGGCTCTTCTTCAATATTTGTTGTGGTCTTTATGAAACCTCTATCTAATTTAACAACATCAATTGGTAACTTTTTCAGATATGTCAGAGACGAATACCCTGTTCCAAAATCATCTAGGGCAATCTTTATCCCTGTTTTCTTTATCTGCTTTAAGTTATTTATAGCTAAATCTAAGTCTTCCATAAAGGCTGTTTCAGTAACCTCAAATTGTACATCATCGTAATTACAAGTAATCTCTTCTGTAAGATTCTTTATGTAACCTATAAACCCTTCGTTAACTACAGCTTTTCCAGAAATATTTACGGACATCTTAATATTATCATACCCTTTTTCTTCCCATTGCTTCTTCTGAATAAGTGCAGTTTTTAAAACCCATTTTTCTATATCGTAAATAAGTCCAGCTTCTTCGGCTAAAGGAATAAAATCAATAGGAGGGATCATTCCTTTTTCTGGGTGGTACCATCTTATAAGTGCCTCAACTCCGTTCACTTGACTATCATACAAATTTATTATTGGTTGATAATACAAGATAAATTGCTCATTGTCAATAGCTCGTCTTAAATCATTAACTAATTTTACTTGATTCAAATTCAATTCTTCCATCTCTGAATTATAAAAACAGTAATCATCTTTCATATTCTTTTTTACATAATACATGGCCATATCAGCATTTTTCATAAGCACTGATAAAGTTTCTCCATGGCCTGGATATAATGCAATTCCTGCACTAAAAGATATAAAGAATTCTTGCCCCTCTATCACCCATGGTTTTCTTAAGCATTGGATTAATTCCTTAACCTTACTCACCACTTGTTTCTTATCCTCTATATCGACAAAAACTATTGCAAATTCATCTCCACCAAGCCTTGCTATAATATTAGGCTGCTTAATTTTTTCTTTTAGTATTGTGGCTACATCTTTTAGCAGTTTATCTCCACACAAATGCCCCATTGTATCATTTATATTTTTAAAATTATCTATATCCATATAAACTAAAGCGAATCTTCTTTTATCCTCATTTGCTTCTTTTATTAGCTTTTCCAAACTGTCCTCAAGTAAAAATCTATTTGGCAGCTCTGTCAACATATCATAATACGCCATTGAATTCAACTTTTCGTTCATTTCTACATAAGTTGTTATATCCGCAAAGGAACCAGCTACTCTTATAACCTTACCCTCAGAATTTCTAATGCTCTTCCCTTTACTTAGCATCCATTTGTAACTACCGTCCTTGCATCTCATTTTAAATGTACTTTCATAGGCTGTATCACCTGACATAACATAATCGTTTATTCTACTTAAAGCCTGGGCCTTCGTATCTGGATGCAATAGTCTTATCCAATCTCTGATATCATTTTTAAGCTCATGGTCTTCAAACCCCAAATATTTTCTACACTTAGCTGAAAAATACCACTGATCATTTTCAACATCCCAATCCCATATACCACAGTCTGCACCTTCAACGGCTAGCTCATATCTCTGCTCACTGGTTTCAAGTGCATTACGATGCTTTTCCGATTCTATAAATTGCTCCTTTAAATCCTCTTGCAAAGCTACAAGTTCTTCATTTGCTGAACTCATAATTTCGTAGTTATCATGTATTTTTTCTAAAGCTCTCTTAAAAAGAGTAAGCTTAGTAAAAATAAGCGAATAAACTATTATCATGGTTATAGATACATAAAGCCACCCCTTAAACATAGCCAAAGTTTTAAAGGTATTTACATCCTTAGCAACCAAACTTAGAATCTCATCAGATGCTATTACCCATAACACTCCTACAATTCCATATATTAGCGTTATTTTTAATGCTTCCTTAGCCGGTTTAATATCGTAATCATACTTCAAATAATCAAGGAGTTTATCCTCATCTATAGTATTCGGTTTTAATAATTTACTTAAAAAGTTTAACAACATATCCCAACCCTCTTATTTAAATAATACGCATACAGATTTACATTTCAATTAGCTATATCTTAGGTACTTCACACATCAAAACTATACCAACTTTATCCATATTATTTTCAACATGATATTATCTTTATCTAATACTTATATTATCGACTTATAAGCCTGCTTCTTTATGTTTTTATAGCTAAAAGCAGAACTCTTTAATAACATTCCCCCTATTAAGTATTCGCCTTTATATTTAGTAGCTATAAATTAACAAAGTGCAAATCTTCTTATTATAAAAGATTTGCACTTATAGGTATTACTACTTATATTCTCATATTAAATATACTAAGTTACACCCGAAAAATACACTGAAGCTTCTAGGCTTTATCCAATACTTTAATCTTCCAAACAACACTCTGGTAATCTCCAAATAAAAACGGTATGGTAATTCCACTATACATCAGCTCATCTCCACCAAATACTCCGTCTATTCCATCTACTATATAATCTTTATTAGAATCTAATCCCTTAAGTCTCAGCTTCCTTATTGGTGCATCTGCCTCAGCAAGAATTCTAAAATAAGCTACAAAAGATTCACTTTTATCTTCTGAAACATACATCCAAGAAGTTTCATTTTTAGTATCTTCAAAAGGACTTATAAGTCTATACATATCACCAAATTGGACAAGTGTTCTTAACTCCTTATATTTTGCCACTTGAACTTTAACTTCTTCTTTTTCTTCTTCACTAAATCTTGTAAGATCAAGCTCATAGCCAAAGTTTCCAGACATGGCTACATCCCCTCTCATCTTAAGAGAAGTAATTCTTCCAACCTGATGGTTAGGAACTGCTGACACATGAGCTCCCATAGTGCTAGCTGGATAAACTATACTAGTGCCATATTGTATTTTAAGTCTTTCAACTGCGTCTGAATCATCGCTAGTCCATATCTGAGGCATGTAATATAGAATACCTGGATCAAACCTTCCCCCTCCACCAGAGCAGCCTTCAAACAGTACATCCTGAAAGTCTGTGGTTAGCTTATCCATAACTTTATATAAACCTAGCATATATCTATGTGCTGTTTCTCTTTGTCTATCAGCAGGAAGTAATGCTGATCCAACTTCCGTCATATTTCTATTCATATCCCATTTTACATAGCTTATAGGAGCATTTCTTAAAATATCTGAAATAGATTTTATTATATACTCACAAACATCCTCTCTTGATAGATCCAATATGAGCTGAGTTCTAGCAGTAGATCTAGTTCTATCAGGCACATGTAAACACCAATCAGGATGACTTCTGTATAAATCACTATCTGGTGAAACCATCTCAGGCTCAAACCATAATCCAAACTTCATATTTATTGCTTCAAGCTGTTTTCCTAGGTTAGCCAACCCTTTTGGAAGTTTGTTTTTATCAACCACCCAATCACCTAAGGAACAATTGTCGCTATTCCTTTTACCAAACCAGCCATCATCAAGCACAAATAGCTCTATACCAAGCTTCTTTCCTTCCTTTGCTATGTCAAGAAGCTTTTCTTCATTGAAATCAAAATAGGTACCTTCCCAGTTATTTATTAGCACTGGTCTTGCTTCATCTCTATACTTTCCTCTACAAAGTCTTGTTCTATATAGTTTATGATAAGTTCTAGACATAGACCCTATACCTTCTGAAGAATAAACCATCACTACTTCAGGCGTTTGAAACCCTTCACCAGGTTCTAATAACCATGCGAAATCAAAAGGATTTATTCCTATATTAACTCTAGTAGACTTGTACATATTAATCTCAGCTTGAGCCAAAAAGTTACCACTATATACTAAGCTTAAACCATAAGCTTCACCTTTGTCTTCTGTACAGTCTTGGCTTAACAAGGCAATAAAAGGGTTATGCTCGTGACTACTAGAACCTCTTCTACTCTCTATAGAGTGGATTCCTGGTGTAAGTTTTTCTCGTATAATATGTCTCTCCCTTGCCCAGGAACCATTTAGATGCAAGAAATCAAAATCCTCTCTTATAAAGTCCACACTCATACTCAAAGCCCTAAGAAGCTTAAGCTTATTTTCTCCTTCATTTTTCAAGTATACGCTTCTAGTTATTACATTTAACTTCTCAAGAACCGTATATAAAAGATATACCTTAAGCCCTATTACTTTATCATATAAAACTATCTCTAAGGATTCTGCTTCATCATCACTTTCAGTATAAGTTGCAGGTAGTCCTTGAAGCTTTGGTTTTCCTTTAAAAATTCTATGTTCTTCGTACCTTAAATCTGTTATTGTGGTGCCATTTTCCAACTGCAATTGATATGCTGGTGTACGAAAATCCGTGTTTCCATATGCAGGATACTCTTGAGGCAGTGTATCTAAGGAAAAAACTTTGTCACTATCCTCTGGATTGGCAGAAAAAGAGGTTCTTCCCCTTAAGACTAAAAGCTCTTCCGCATTTACATTTCTTAGCTTTTTCCCCCAATATAGATGGGCTAGATATCCATCCTTTACGATTTGCATCACATAGCTTGTATCCAAAGCTTTAAGATGAAAAGTTTTATTATTCTCATTATATGTTATTCCCATAAGTTTTCTTTCCTTTCGAAGTAATCGTCAATGACCCTTTAATTTACTTAAATATAACTTATAGATGTACCACTTCATACTATAACTTGTATTTTCAAATTGAAGTGCTACATCCTTACTACTTATCCCTATAATATATTTTAGCAAAGCAGTTGTAAAACGTATACAATGAGAATTTATAAATTATAGATAGAAATTTATAGATGTATATAAATCTCTATCTATTCAAACTATAGTTCTTTCTTCAAGGAATTTTCTTTTAATTCCTTTATTCTATTAATCACTCTTAAAAATTCTTCATTTTCTTTGATAGGATTAAAGCTTTCATCTTCCAAAGTAATAAGAATGGTATCAAATAAATTCAGAGTTATGGTTTCACTTTGATTTTTTACCATCTCATTAAAACACCATACAGATTGAAACTCTGGATACTTGTTTATATCATCTTCTCCAATATCTTCAACCATATTGTTCAGCATATGTATGGCCTTTTCCTTCTCTCCAAACTTCATATATATACTAGCATAGAGCAAATAATTATTATATAAGATCAATGCCTTTCTTCCTTCTGGCATAAAAGCCTTTTTTATATCTATAGCCAGGTCAAGGTATTTTTCAACCATACTTAAATCTTTGCTTTCCTCATAATAGGAATCAGAAAGGGCAGAGCATATTAATGATAGCATCCATATATTTTGAAAAAGCATACTTTGAAGCATTTTTCTTGCCTTCTTAAATTCACCTTTCCTTATATAAATATTTGCAAGCAGCTGATCTGGATTCAACTCACTTTTCTTAATCTTGCCTAAAACTTCAATAGCCTTATCATCTTGTCCTAAACTAGAATACTCAGCGCCTAGGCAAAACAACGCTTCTTCTACAAGCTTTTGGTCATTGCAACTGTTAACAATATCTTCAAGTAAGCTCACAGACTTCTTTAACATCTCCTCTATTCCTTCTTCACTGCCTTTTTTAAAGGAATATACTTGAAATAGAAAAGCTATCCTCATCTTTAAGAAGTAGCTATTAGGATATTTATCAACATACTCCTGGCTAAGCTCTATAGCTTTATCAATCTCATCCCCACTAAATAAAATCTCGCACTCTTTATATAGTGACATGACTTCATCTTTAGACAGTTCCGCCTTGTAATTTAGAAGTTCATCTATAGTTATATTAAAAAATGATGCTAATACAGGTAGCAAGGTTATGTCTGGATATGATGTTCCACTTTCCCACTTTGATACCGCGGCAGTAGATACACCAACAAAACATGAAAGCTGCTCCTGAGTAATCCCTCTTTCCTTTCTCATTTTATAAATAACTTCTCCGATTTTTATCTTGTCCATAGTCATCCTCACCTTCAATATATATTAACCATCTTTTGCTACATAAATACTTTTTAGATATAATTAAACTACTATGGTACTTAATACTAATAAAAACTTCTACTTTTAAGCAACACATTCATAAGTATAGTATAAATTAACTTACAGCTTATCCCAATGGATTTATA
This sequence comes from Clostridium manihotivorum, assembly GCF_004015185.1. Classification (GTDB taxonomy): domain Bacteria; phylum Bacillota; class Clostridia; order Clostridiales; family Clostridiaceae; genus Clostridium_AR; species Clostridium_AR manihotivorum. The sequence continues at coordinate 4,581,995 of NZ_CP025746.1, forward strand.
GTTAATAAATAAATAAAAACTTAACCCACAGTTAAGTTATCTACTCTTTAGGAATCCTCAACCAAGGCCAAAGTGCCCATAATACATAATAAAAAAGCCTGTCTTTTGCATAGGAAATTATAGTTTATAATCCCACTGAAACCGGCTTGTTTCCTATAAATTCTTAACTTGTTATATTGTTAAATTTATAAATTGTTATATTCTTATATTTTTATATTTATCAGGTTAAAATTAAGTGATTATGAATGAGATATTATATACAAATATTATTTTAAAATTGTAGTTTTTAAAAATTTATAGATAAAAAGTATTTTTTTTCTTTTCCTTGAAACTTTTTTACGCTATCAATCGTGTATATATTGAAAGGGGGTTAGTGCATGACTAAAAAATCGCAGTATGATTGCGATTACTGCTCTTACGTTGTTGAAACCCATGGTAATACGGTTTATAAAATATGCAAGCTTTACTTAAAAAGTGAGGCCGATGTAGAGGATGTATTTCAACAGGTTTTCTTAACTTTAATTGAAAAGAAGCCTAGTTTTAAGGATAGTGAACATGAGAAGGCTTGGCTTATTAAAGTTGCCTCAAATAAATGTAAGGACTTTTTAAAGAACTATTGGAATAAAAATACCATTTCTATTGAAAATGTTGATTCTCCTATAGAAGAAAACAGCTCAAATGAAGTTATTACAGCAGTAGCTGCTTTGGATAATAATTATAAGCTCGTAATCTTTATGTACTATTACCAGGGATATTCAACTTCAGAGATATCAGAAATTCTTAAAGTTAAAGAAGCTACTATTCGCACTAGATTGAAGCGTGCGAGGGAAAAGCTTAAAGAAAAGTTGGAGGTTGATTACTTTTATGAGTGAAAAATTTAAAAAGGATTTAGACAATATTAACCTTAGTGATGATTTAAAAAATAGGACTATAGCAAAGATGCAAAGTTCTTTAAAGGAAAAGAAAAAAACTATTATCTTCCTCAGAAGATCATTCTTACTGCCAGTTACATCTTTTTTCCTTATAGCTATAATATTCACATTTTTTATTTTCAAAGGGCCCTTTAACAACACAGTAAAAGCTGAAGACTTGCTTCAGGGAATTAAAGCCGATAAAGTTGAGACAAAAAGTACTTTTTCAAAAGAATTCTTAGATTCTGCTTCAAGCTTTTCTTTTTCTATGTTTAAACAGCTTTCAAAGGAGAAAAATGCTCTATACTCACCAACTTCCCTTTATCTTGCCCTTGGAACTGTACTTAACGGAACTGACGGCGATACAAAGACACAGCTTTTAAAAGCATTATCTAAGTATGGCTTAACTGAAAATGACATCAATCTCTACAACAAAAACTTAATTGCAGACCTTTCAAAAGATAAAAAGGTACTAAATATCTCAAATTCCATATGGTATGACGATAAGTTTGCTATAAATAAAGATTTTCTTAAAGCCACTAAAACTTACTATAATACTAGCGCCTACAAGCTTGATCTACAAAAAGCTGATACCGTAGAAACTATGAACAAATGGGTAAGTAACTCAACTAATAATAAGATTAATAAGATAGTTGATAATATAGATCACAACACAACTATGCTTCTTTTTTCAAGCGTATACTTCGACAATCAATGGAAACATGCTTTTCCAAAAGAAAACACACATAAAGGAAACTTCCTTGCAGGTAACAACTCAGCTATAGAAACAGATTTTATGAGTGAAGAAAACATAGTTCGAAATTTATCAAATAGCGTTGAGCAGATAGTTGCACTTCCTTATAAAGATGACAATTTTTCCTTTGTAGCAATGATGCCAAAAGATAATACTGATATAAGAACTTATATCGCAAACCTTGACGACGATGTCATAACCAGTAAAATTAATAGTTTGAAATCTAGTGAGGTTACTGTTAATCTACCGAAATTCAAAGTAGAATTTGGAAAGGAACTAAATAATGAATTATCCTCATTAGGCATTAAAGACCTTTTTGATGCAGGTAAAGCAAATCTCAACAAAATGAGTGAAGATAAGGAAGGTCTATTTGTAAAAAAAATCACACAAAATAGTTATCTAAGCTTAGATGAAAACGGAACAAAGGCAGCTTCTGTAACCAAAGTTGAAATAACTAAATCTGCAATCCTATCTAATTTAATTACCTTTAATCACCCTTTCGTCTATGCTATTGTAGACAATCATACCAACCTTCCAATATTTATGGGAGTCATGGATGATCCAAGTGGCAAGTAATTTTTTGTCCATATGCTTTATCTAAACCTAAGTGAAGAAATCATGGCAGGTGCTACAATTTTTATTCTTTCAATAAAATCGGTATTTAAGCCTTCAAATTACACTCATCACTACTTTATCCAAAATATAATTTCCCAAGGAATAAAAAATCCTGTAGCTACTCTCCCTTAGCTACAGGATTTTTAATGTATCTTTAAATTTATATTTTTTTAAATCTCATAGCAGCCCAAATTTCATCCAATGCAACACTGCTGCAAGCGATATAATCTTTTTCTGGCGTCAAGGCAAATAGTATATCCCTATTTACATCATATTTATTCTTTCTATCAGACTTAGGATAAGAAATCCAAAGAGCTCCTCCATCCTCAAGTTTTGATATAGCTTCGTCAATTCTATCTTCGTAATCTTTTTTTGAGCTTATAAATAAATGTACAAAACCATATTTATCCTTCTCTGAAAAGTTTACAAAATCTTGTTCTGCTGCCATATCAATATAAGCTTCAGGTGCATATAGATACACTCCTGAAGTGCCCTCTTTCAATCTCATCTTTTTATAAACTGTACTTTCCATAATGTTAACTCCTGTTTTGTGTTTTTAATAATATTAGCTTTAAGTATATCCTATATATTCTTTCGCATAAAGATGTTATACTCAAAACTAAAGCTATTTTAAAAGCTCCTATAGTTACTGAGGAAAGCTTTCCTACTAGATAATATCAGTATAAATATTATATATATTTCCTAAATATTTATGCTGTTTTTAAGTATAGTTTCTCCTAATCCTTTAAAAAAGGTAAAAGCTATGAAAACACTTCATAGCCTCTACTTTTTTACTATTATATTTTATCCCAAGTTTAACAAATTATTTAAACTAACAACATCTTAATTTTACGCTATATTTAATAATATTGTTGAACTTAACAAAGCCTTACTTTAAAGTACGCTTTAAGAATTCTCTTGTACGTTCTTGAGTTGGCTTCTTAAATATTTGCTCTGGAGTTCCTTCTTCTGCAATAACGCCCTTATCCATGAATACTACTCTATCAGATACCTCTTCTGCAAAGCCCATTTCATGAGTTACTATAAGCATTGTAAGTCCGCTATCCGCAAGCTCCTTCATAACCTTTAGAACTTCTCCTACCATTTCTGGATCAAGAGCTGAAGTTGGTTCATCGAACAGCATTACATCAGGTTCCATGGAAAGAGCTCTAGCTATAGCAACACGTTGTCTTTGACCACCCGAAAGCTGCTTTGGCTTGGCATTGATATACTGTTCCATACCAACAACCTTTAAATACTTTCTAGCAACAGCTTCTGCTTCTGCTTTTGAACGCTTTAATACCTTAACCTGTCCTACGACACAATTGCTTAATACATTGTGATTATTGAATAGATTAAAAGACTGAAATACCATTCCAAGCTTTGTACGGTATGCATAGATGTCATGCTTGTCATCTAATATATTTTCACCTTTATATATTATTTCTCCACCAGTTGGTTTTTCTAGCAGATTGACACAACGAAGAAGGGTTGATTTTCCTGATCCTGAAGATCCTATGATACATACCACTTCTCCTTTTCTTACTGAAAAGTCTATGTCCTTTAATACTTCATGAGTTCCAAAGGATTTACTCAAGTGTTTTATTTCAATTACATTTTCCATACTATTCCCTCCTTCGTTTAATATGTGTTAACTTGATTTTTTCTAGCTATATCCTCAGGAGTTTCTACCTGCATCTGATTAGCATACATGATATAGTTATCTGGTCCATCAAGCTTTCTCTCTATTAATCTTAATATTCTTGTTACTGTAAAGGTCATTACAAAGTAAAGCACACTGGCTACAAAGAATGACTCAAAGTATCTAAAGTTGTTTCCTGCTACTGATTTTGTCTGGAAATAAAGTTCTGTTACTGAAATAACATTAAGTACTGAAGTATCTTTTATGTTGATTACAAATTCATTACCTGTAGCTGGCAATATATTACGTACTGCTTGAGGTAATATAACATTTATCATAGTTTGAAAATGTGTCATACCTATAGCATCAGCAGCTTCGAATTGTCCTTTGTCTATAGAAACAATACCACCACGAATTATTTCTGACATATATGCTCCAGTATTTATTGAAACTATAAGAACCGCTGCAAAAAGTCTGTCCATATTTATATCAAAAGCTAATGCAGCCCCATAGTAAATTACCATTGCTTGTACTATCATTGGAGTTCCACGGAATAATTCAATATAAACAAAAAGTATTGCATTTACAAGCTTAAGGAAATATCTTTTAATACCCTTTTCAGGCATTGGTACAGTTCTTATAACTCCAACTAATAACCCTATTACAAAACCTATTATAGTACCAGTCAATGCAACTAAAAGTGTAATACCAGCACCTCTTAGAAACATCTGCCAGTTATCTGAAACAATTTTAATTATCCAATCTAAACTCATTTTCTTCCTCCTTCAATTATTAAACCGAATGCGGTAAACTACATTCGGTTTATTACATAATCAAAAACTATTTTGCTGCAGGTTGATTCTTTATAGCAGTATCCATTATTGTCTTTCTTTCATCTTCTGAAATACCTGCTAAAGTTTTATTTATCTTATCCTTCAAGTCGCTATTTTTAACAATTCCTACTGCTACCGAAGTATCCTCATCTGAAGTTTTAAATCCTGTCTTAAACTCTACCATCTTATATTTTGAGTTGGCAGTTTGAGCACTTACACCTTCTGGACGTTCTGATACATACCCATCAATTATGCCTGATTCTAGAGCAACTCTCATTGCTGGGAAGTTATCCATAGCTGGTTGTTTTTGAACTCCATTAATTTGATCAATCACTGTATAGTGGAAGGTATTTAACTGTGCTGTTATTTTTGCTCCTTTAAAATCTTGTATAGATGTAGCATCGTCAAACTTTCCGCCTTTTTTAACAACCATAACTAAGTTTGATTTGTAGTAGTTGTTAGTAAAATCTATTGTCTTCATACGTTCTGCTGTTGGAGACATACCTGCTATGATAGCATCTATCTTTCCAGAAGTTAATGCTGGCACAAGTCCATCCCATTCTGTTTTAACTACAACTAGTTGTTTTCCTAAGTCCTTAGCTATTTTCTTTGCAATTTCTATATCGTATCCACCTGCATATTCTGAACTTCCATCAATTTTAACAGCTCCATTAGAGTCATCTTTTTGAGTCCAGTTAAAAGGTGCATATGCTGCTTCCAAACCTATTTTAAAAGTACCGCCATTTGCTGATTTATCAGCACTTGCCTTTGTTCCACATCCTGTAAAAATCGTAGTTGCTGCAATAGTCATTGCTATTAATAATGATAATTTTTTCTTCATCTTAAAATCTCCTTTTTAATTTTTTCTACTGTAGAGCCTTTAACTTGTCCTAAATTTGAACAATAATTCTAATTAAATATAATTTAAATTTGAAATTATAACGGTTTAATTGAATAAAAAAAAGACCTGAGATGAGCTCAGGTCTTAATAAACATAATTAGCCTAATGCCCCCTTCTTTTTCCCAAAATGAGATAGCACAACTCAATAAACCGGGATGTTTATTGAGACAGTCCTGCAATTCTTAACTGCAGACCCAGCAAATAATACTGAGATATATTATAAGCTTCGGCGACATTTCCTTCTCTTAGGTTTCTTAGCTCTCTCTAGCTCCACCTAAAACTATTAAATATCGCGCCTCTACCCCACTGATAAAAAGTGAGGCCTTATTAAATTCTATAAACAGTGTACAACAGGATAATCTAGCTGTCAATATTTATTGACAAACTACCAAATATTATCATTCATTATGATAAATTTGATAAATAGCACTATAAAATTATCTATTTGCCAATTATTAACCTTTCAAATAACAAATACTAATAATATTCATATATAAATTATAAAAAACATATATGTAATTATTGTAATTTACTATATATGCACTACTTCATATTAAAACTTATATTTTTAAACTCTCTTCTCATAAGACAGAAGAGCTTTAGTTTGATAGATTCCATTTTGAAGTAGTATGTCTTTAGCCTATAATCAGACTTCTATTATAACTATTAACTGCCTGCTTCAAATGTTTGCAAGTAAAATCAGGCCAACAGTCATCAGTATACCAAAGCTGAGCTTTTGCAGCCTGCCACAGTAGAAAGTTACTTATTCTTTTCTCTCCACTGGTTCTAATAATCAAATCTACATCTGGTAAACCTGCTGTTAGCATATAACTACTAACCAGGCTCTCATTTATTCCATCTAAGCTAATATTATCTGAATTTACATCATCAACAATTTTCTTTATAGCATCGGTTATCTCTATTCTACTTCCATAATTTAATGCTATATTTAGTATTAATCCTGAGTTATTCATTGTTGCATTTTCTGTTTTCCTTATTTCCTTTAATAATTCCTTTGAAAGCTTATCTGTAAATCCTATATGTCTTACCTTTACATTGTTATCAGCTTCTTTTCTTAATTTAATAAAAAAATCTTTGAACAGATTCATTAAAAAACTAACTTCTTCCTCAGTCCTATTCCAGTTTTCAGTAGAGAAAGCATAGAAGGTAAGAACTTCTACCCCCATTTCCACGCAAGCTTTTGTAATTTTCTCAATTGGTTTTGTACCAGCTTTATGACCAAAAGTTCTATTCAAGCCTTTCTTTCTTGCCCATCTTCCATTACCATCACAAATTATCGCTATATGTCTAGGTACCTTATTTTCATGCCTATTTCGCAATTCATTTACCAAACTCAAGATGACATTCTTCCTTTCTTTATAAAATTCTCTTTAAGTTAAGGCTATTATTGGATTATAGATACAATATAAAGACTGTTTAAAGAGTTCCTATATTGAAACTTCATTTATATTTGCTCGAAAATTCCCTATTCTTTGGTTTTTCTGGTATATTAGGAACTCTATAATATATGCAAATATCTGCGACTTTATTTAAGCTAAAATTACATATATTTACATATAATTTTAACCTTTTATTCCATTTATTTCAAGCAATTAGTGAAATAATATCAATTTTTCAACTAACACTTATTGCTCACTTGCGGTTATTAAGTTATATTGTCTTTCTATGCTTCAACGAAAATTTTTCTATAAGTTGCCCTTCTATTTAGATTACATAAAAAATCAAGTTTCTACACATAATTTTATCTGTATACCACTTAGTAAAGAATATAAAAAAGTCACTGAAGTGCCCATTCTTCAAGGACTTTTTTGCGCATCTGCCTTTCAGAATGTATATGTGGAAAATCTGGCAGGCGAATATAATTTCTTTTTTTACTGTTCACCCTAAATACCTACCCTAAAAGCTTAATATCACTAGGTTTAGCTAACAAAATTTTTCCTATACAGTAAAAAATAATAGGCATATGAATTTTTAGAAATGCATATGCCTATTATTTTTAATTGAATTTGTAGATACTTTTCAGAATGCTTTTTATGATTACTACAAACCATATTCTTATCTTCAAGGGAGCCATCAATATATTGTTGGAGCACATCTATATATCTTCCTGAGGCCCCTCTTATTAGCTCAAAGCCTTTTTCCTTTATGGCATTTATCGCTCCTTGGCCAATGCCATTAGCTATTACAGCTTCAACACCTTCATGTACAAATAAGTTTACTAATCCATCATGATTATGTACCAATTCTTCTGTAGATACCACTTCAATATCTACTATCTTTTTTTCCTCTATGGTAGCAAAAGCAAATCTTTCACTTCTTCCGAAATGGGAGTTTATAATATCACCATTTACTGGTAAGGCTATCTTCATTTATATTCCTTCTTTCTTTTTGTCATCTATATAAAATATAATACTCAAGTAAGTCTAAATTTTCAAATTAATATTAATATCACTCATTAACCATAGAATTGCCTTTTCAAATCTTTCTACTATCTCAGTAAAATGTCCTCCATTATTATATTGCAATTTAATATTATCATTACTTGTTAGCTGCTCCTTTAAGCTATAGTAGTTTTTCTCTGTACACTCTCCTACTGTAGCCATTCTTGCATTTCTACTATTACTTTCCTTTAATCCTAAAGACAAATATACTTTTGCATCTTTATTTACTGGTGTATTGGAACAAACGAAATCTCTCCACCCATCATACCATAAAGATCCTGATAAACTTCCTATTCTACCAAAACAATCACAGCTATACAGAGTATATAAAGCCGCAAGCCCTGCTAAGGAATACCCTATTAAAGCTGTGCTTTCAGGTTCTCTTATAGTTCTGTAGCTCTTATCTATAAATAACTTTATTGTACCAGTTAAAATTTTAATATATCTATCAGCCTCTCCTTTAAATTCCTCTCCACTTTTATTAAGGGGTGGTGAAACCCAAGGAGTGTAATCTGCTCCCCAATCATTAGACTTTACATTAACCATAATGAAAGGCTTATATTGTAAGGAAAAGTGAGGCTCTATTGCTTGTGCTATATCAATAATATTATCAGCACCATTTATATATAAAACAGCATAATGAAAATTGCTTGTATTATATTCTGGTGGAAGATATACATTAACTTCATAGCCCTCAATATTATAGTTTTCTATGGTAAATCTCATATGTTTACTCCTAACTGTTGTAATAATAAATAAAATCCCTTTTTTATTTTAAATCTTATCATAAATATAAGCCTTACTATTACTATATTCAATAATATTTATACATCTACCTTTTCAAATGCATATATGTAAAGCCTGGCAGACTATATGATTTTACTTTTTACTGTTCCCACTAAATAGTTACTCTAACCCCTTTATATTACTAGGTTTAACTATCATTTTTTTGTATAACTAGTCTTAACAATAAAATAGGCTAGTAAGTCTATCTTACTAACCCATGGTATAAAAACTTTTACCTCATTTCGGCTGGATCTTCAGTATTTATGTTTATCATCCCGTGTCCATTTGATCCTACATTAAAATTAACGCTTCCTAATATAGGAACAGATAAAGCAATTGTTAGAAAAGCACTAAAAATGATTTTGGGTAATTTTGATTTCATTAATACACCTCATTAACATCATATATTAATATTGTATCACATCTTCAGAACTTTTCCATATTTTTCTAATAATTCAACTTAAAAAGTTACACTTCAATAAGTATATTTGATAACTTATGTAAAGTTTTTATAGCTTGTTCATTCTTCTTTTGTTTCACAAATGTCTCTGCAAGCTTACTTAAAGCATAATTCCTTCCTTCGCTAATCTCGTGTTCCTCTAAAAAGTTAATAAAACTTATAATGGTATATTCTAGTTTTTCTAAGTCTTGAGACAACTCCAAAGCTTTTATAAGCTCCATATAATTTTGTATAAGTGATAAGAAGTTTTTATACTGCTCCGCCAAGCTTATGGCTAGCTCAAAAAGCATAATACTCTGATCATAATGCCCTTGTTTTAAAAATAATCTTGCTTTAGTATTTAAAACATTTGAGAGAGTAGTCTTGTCTACCTTGTTCTTTATCTTCTGAGAATAGCTAATGTATTTTAGTGATTCTTCAAAATTATCTGAATCACAATAAAATAAAGCCAGATTATTATATACCACTCCCATAAGATTGCTCTCTTTATCTTCTGCTGAAGCTATAATATCAATATATTCTTTAAGCACCTCATCTTTTTTCCCCATATTATAGAGCATATTAGCTTTTAGTACTTTTGCATTTATTATAACGTCTTCAGTTACAGGGATATTTGAGGTAAATATATTCTTTTCTAACAATTCTATGCATTCTTCATACTTTTTTAGATATGAATAAGCTAGTGCCAAGTTGAAACTAGCTTTTAAAAAATAGTTAGTATCATTTTCTTCCTTGGCATACACTATAGCTTGGTTATAATAAAATATAGCCTCTTCATGCTCACTCCTCTTCGCTTTGCAAATTCCCAAAGAGTTATAAATATATAATTGCTCTTTAATATTCTTCAATTCCTTATATTTGCCTAGGCAATTACTATAGTTGATAAAAGCATCTATAAAGTTAGCCTCTAGAAAATATTTATCTGCATTAAGTTTATATATTTCAGCAAGAATATCATCTAACTCAAATTCCTTTGCTATTTCTATAAGCTCTTCCAGCTGCTCATGAGTATTATCTTTTAGAAGCTCATTATTACAATAAAATCTAGCATCCTCCTGTGGTTTTCTATAAAAGTACTCATCGTCTAGGCTTATATCTACTCCAAATTCAATTGCCTTAGCGTTAAACTTACTTGTTAGAATTTTAGAACTAGCCTTACTTACATTTCTCTTGCCACTTTCCATCATGCTTATAAAAGCTCTGGTCATATTTGCATCTTCTAGATCTGCCTGATTCATATTAAATCTTTTTCGCATAAGCCTTATTTTTTCGTTAGGATTGTAAAAATTCAAACCTAGCCCCCCTTTTTTGTGTACTATCATTTAATTCACAAATCTATTTATAATTATAATTGTTGCACTAGAAAAAAACATCAACAATTTAAGTTTAATGTTAATAAATCTCAAATACAACTACTAATTCAATTTAATTCCATAATTTAATTATTTTCTAAGCATTTTGCTTTAAAAATGTAGCACATAAATCCTAAAAATAGTTTCAAAACCTCTCTGGATTTTTACAGAGAAATTTCAAGCCCTCTTCTAGGAAACTATAAAATCTTTCTTTGAACTGGTAATATCTATATATATTTAAAATATGTTATTTCCGCAAATATTAGAAGTTAATGAAAAAAGACATTCCTAAAATGAATTTTAGGAATGTCTTAAAAAGTTGAATGCTTATTTCATTATCTTACAGATGCTATTTGTAAACTCAACAGGATCCCCTATTGATAAGCCTTCTATAAGTAGTGCTTGATTGTACAGAATGTCAGTATACAAATTAAATTTATCTTTATCCTCTTCATATGCAGTTTTTAGAGCTTTAAACACCTCATGGTTTGTATTTATCTCTAATACCTTATCAGCCTTAACTCCTTGGTTATTTGGCATTGAGTTAAGTATCTTTTCCATCTCTATTGAAAGTTCGCCATCGTTTGCAAGACATACTGGATGATTCTTAAGTCTCTTTGAAGCTCTAACTTCTTTTACTTTTCCAGTCAATACTGACTTCATGCCTTCAAAGATATCTTTATTTTCTTTTTCTTCTTCTTTTGAAGTTTCATTATTTTCTTCTTCAATTCCAAGATCATTGCTGGATACAGATCTAAACTCTTTTTCCTTATAAGACATTAGCATCTTTATAGCAAATTCGTCTACTTCATCAGTAAAGTATAATATTTCATATCCTTTATCAACAAGAAGCTCAGTTTGAGGAAGTTTTTCTATTCTTTCCTTTGATTCGCCTGCTGCATAGTAAATATACTTTTGACTTTCTGCCATTCTATCAACATACTCAGAAAGTGTAACCATCTTCTTTTCTTTAGAAGAATAGAACATGATTAGGTCTTGAAGTACATCTTTATTACTTCCATATTCACTGTATAAACCATACTTTAGTTGTCTTCCAAAGGCTTCATAGAACTTTTCATACTTCTCCCTATCATTTTTAAGCATACTTTCAAGTTCGCTCTTTATCTTGTTCTTTATGTTCTTAGCTATAAGCTTAAGCTGTCTATCATGTTGAAGTATTTCTCTCGATATATTTAATGACAAGTCTTCAGAGTCAACTATTCCCTTAACAAAACCAAAATAATCTGGAAGCAGATCTCCACACTTGTTCATTATCATTACACCGCTTGAATATAGTTCTAAGCCTTTTTCATATTCCTTTGTATAGAAATCATATGGAGTTCTTTCAGGAATAAATAGTATGGCATTATAGCTCACAGCACCATCAACACTTATATGAATATGTTTTAGAGGCTTATCGAAACCAAAATGTTTCTCAGAATAGAAGTTATCATAGTCTTCATCCTTAAGCTCTGACTTATTTTTTCTCCATATTGGAACCATACTATTTATTGTCTTTTCTTCAGTATAGTTTTCATATTCATTCTCAGTACCTTCTTTAAGCTTGCTTTCTGTAACATCCATCTTTATAGGATATCTTATAAAATCTGAGTATTTCTTTATTATGGACTTTAGTCTATATTCTTCTAAATATTCATCAAAGCTCTCGTCTTCTGTATTATCTTTTATTTTAAGAATTATATCTGTACCTACAGAAGTTTTTTCACAAGGTTCTATTGTATAGCCTTCTACTCCTTTTGATTCCCATTTAAATGCTTCCTCACTGCCAAAAGCTTTACTTGAAACAGTGACAGTATCAGCAACTAAAAATGCAGAATAAAATCCAACACCAAATTGACCGATTATATCATACCCATCTTTTAGCTCATTCTCTTTTTTAAACTTCAATGAACCACTTTTTGCTATAACACCAAGGTTGTCGTCTAACTCTTCCTTGGTCATACCTATTCCAGTATCTGAAATCTTTATTGTTCTGTTGTCTTTATCAACAGTTACCTTAATAAAATAATCGTCCTTATTGAAGGTTATGCTTTCATCTGTCAATGCCTTATAATATATTTTGTCTATGGCATCACTAGCATTTGAGATAAGTTCTCTTAAAAATATCTCCCTGTGAGTATAGATAGAGTTAATCATAAGATCCAAAAGTCTTTTGGATTCCGCTTTAAATTGTTTTGTTTCCATCATAAAACCTCTCCTTTCGCAATAAAAAACATACATAATGCATAATGCAACATGCTTATTAACTAAATATTTCTTGTTAGCACTCGTTAACAGTGAGTGCTAATCTATATTTTTTATATATCACTTTCCCTAATTAATGTCAATATTTTTTTCTTATTTACATATTGTCAAAGCTTTATATTAGCCAGTAAAATCAATGCTATTGCTACTTTTAATATTTTTTTACTTGTTCCAATAAAACCATATAAAAACTAAGGATGTCTTGATTTTATTTTGATTTACAATTAACATATAGATATTCCAGTTCTATTTTTTTCACAAATACTAGAAATAACTTTACTTATTAATGTTACCCTTATTAATTTATATATTTTACTTTGAACTGGTATATCTATAAATATATAAATTAATATATTTATTGCATTGAAGCGGTAAATCTATAGAGGCTTTGTAAAAAAAGAAAATACATAAAGATGGAGTTGATTATATGGATTTTATAAGAGTAGGAGCTGCTTGCCCTAAGGTAAAAGTAGCAGATATAGACTATAATGTTGACAATATAAAGAGCTGTATAGACGAAGCAGTAAAAAGTAATGTAAAGTCATTAATTTTTCCAGAACTTTCTGTAACAGCTTACACTTGTGGAGATTTATTTTCTCAAGCTAGATTGCTTAGAGATTCAATAAAAGGTGTAGAGAAAATTTGTGAATATTCTCTTGGAAAAGATATGCTGATAGCTATAGGTAATCCTCTTGTTAATAATAATTGCCTATATAACTGTGCATTTATCATTTTTGAAGGAAAAGTACTGGGTATAGTTCCTAAGAGTTATATTCCAAACTACACAGAGTTCTACGAAAAAAGATGGTTTACTGAAGGAATTGGTGTAAAGAACAAAGTAATAGATCTTCCATTCCAGAAATCTGTTCCTTTTGGTACTGATCTTATCTTCAGCTATGAGGATGCCTGTTTTGGATTTGAAATTTGTGAGGATTTGTGGACTGTAGTGCCTCCAAGCTCTTATTTAGCTATTGCTGGAGCTAATATAATCGGAAACTTATCTGCATCTAATGAGCTAGTATCAAAAAGTGATTATAGAAAATCTTTAGTAGCTGATCAAAGTGCTAGATGCATGAGCTCATATATTTATACCTCAGCAGGTGTTCATGAGTCAACTACAGATTTGCTATTTAGCGGTCATATGTTGATTGCTGAAAACGGATCTAAACTTTCTGAAAACGAACGTTTTCAAAGAGAAAATCAAGTGATTTCTTCAATAGTAGATTTATATAAACTTAATTCTGAAAGATTAAAAAATGTTAGCTTTAGAGATACAGCTAGGTTAAATACCTTAGAATTTAGAAACATAGATTTCAGCTTTAGTGATGTAACCATTAAAGATTTTAATAGATTTGTTGACAAACATCCTTTTGTTCCTTCTTCAGAGATTCAAAGAAAGGATAGATGCAAAGAAATTTTTAATATTCAAGCCTCTGCTCTAGCAAAAAGACTAGAACATACCACACTAAAAAAAGTTGTAATTGGTATATCTGGCGGACTTGATTCTACCCTTGCGCTACTTGTGGCTGTTAAAACCTTTGATCTTTTAAACTTACCTAGAAAAAACATAATAACAATCACTATGCCTGGCTTCGGTACAACAGATAGGACCTATAACAATGCTCTGACCCTTTGTACCGAACTTGGCTGTGATCTTAGAGAAATAAACATAGTAAAGGCTGCACTTCAACACTTTGAAGATATTGGTCATGATAAAAATATACATGACGTTACTTATGAAAATGTTCAAGCAAGAGAGAGAACGCAGATACTTATGGATCTTGCCAATAAAGAAGGTGGAATCCTTGTAGGAACTGGCGATCTTTCAGAACTAGCATTGGGCTGGTGCACTTATAATGGAGATCATATGTCAATGTATTCCGTTAACTCGTCTATACCTAAAACCTTGGTTAGATATTTAGTTGATTATGTTGCAAAATACGAAGTAAGTAAAAACGCTTCTGATACCTTGTACGATATATTGGATACCCCAGTAAGTCCAGAGCTTCTTCCAAAGGATGAAAATGGGGAGATATCTCAAAAGACTGAAGATATCGTAGGACCATATGAACTTCATGATTTCTTCCTTTATCATTTTATTAGGCATGGTTCTTCACCGGAAAGAATACTATTCCTAGCAAAGGCTGCTTTTAAAGATTTATATGATGAGGAAACTATTAGAAAATGGCTAGATAAGTTCCTTTATAGATTCTTCTCTCAACAATTCAAGAGATCTGCTTTGCCTGATGGGCCTAAGGTTGGTACCATAAGCTTATCTCCAAGAGGTGATTGGAGAATGCCATCTGACGCTTCAGTTAATAGCTGGCTTAGATACTAAATAGAATTTCTAGAGATGTTCTGCTTTATAATAAAAAAGCACCAAGACTTTGTAATAATATCTTGGTGTTTTTCTATTAATTTGGAAAGGCCGATGAGCAAAAAAATTGCTAAAGTAGATCACTTTAGCGATTTTTTGATTCTTTAGCAAATTATTTGTATATATCCACCATTAAACCCTGTATTTCATCAACAGTAGATGCAATAGATATATTATCTTTTTCTTCTGATAAAAGTGAATCTGTAAGTTCTTGTAGCTTTGAATCAATGGTATCTACAGTTATAAAATATTGAGTCTGCCAAAAACTAATATCCTTCTTCACACTATACATATACTCTAAAACCGATTTTAGATATTCTTTTATTTGGTTTTTATAAGCTCTAACATCAGCATAGCTCTTTGTTATTACAAGCCTATTACCTTTTTTCTTTATATCGTCCATTAAGTTTTGTAATTGCTCTTCAGATTTTTTTCTTCTCTCTTGATTGAAGCTATGAGAAAAATCTTGCTTACTATCGATTTTTTTTCTTTCTTCACTTTGCACAGTGCTCTTTCTTCCTACCCTTGAAATTTCCACAAATCCTCACCTGCTTTTTTATTAGTATTAAATAACCGTTAATTAATAATAATAGAACTAGTATGTTCATAGAATCATCTATTTTAAAATTCACATATATCTGCATAAATATTATGTTAATTACTAATATTAGTGTGTATTATTATATCAAATTATAATTTATTAAACAACTAAAGAGTTACTATATGGAAAGTTAATTTATACTTGCTCCAATATCCCGACTTCTTGGGATTATCAGGCGGTTATAGATTAATAGATGAATTGAAGACTCTATAAGTTTCAGACGTATTATGTCGAAGCTTTTTTAAATCCCATATATTTCATAATATTCAATATGTGATATACTTATAATAGATGTCCTAATTAACGTTATTTAATACTGTATAATGAGGTGATTATTTCTATGTGGTATTCTAAAAATACTAGCGAAGTATTAAAGGATTTAAATGTAGATGAAAAAATTGGTTTATCTACAGAAGAAGCAAAAAATAGATTATCCAAATATGGTGAGAATAAGTTAGCAAGTAAGAAGAAAAAAAGTATATTTCAACTTTTTTTATCTCAATTGGCTGACTTCATGATTTATATCTTGTTTGCTGCCGCCTTTATTTCAGGCTTAATGGGAGAAATCAGCGATGCTATAATAATTGTAATTGTAATACTGGTAAACGCAATTGTTGGAGTAGTTCAAGAATCTAAAGCAGAGAAAGCCTTAGAAGCTCTAAAACAGCTATCTACTCCAAAAGCTGTAGTAAAAAGAGATGGTGCCTTAGTAGAAATTCCATCGGAGGAAGTAGTACCTGGAGATATAATAATAATAGATGCTGGAAGATATATTCCAGCAGATCTTAGATTAATTGAGAGCGCTAATTTAAAGATGGAAGAATCAGCATTCACTGGAGAGTCAGTACCAGCAGATAAAGATGCCAATGTCATTATTGATGGTAAAGTTGCAGTAGGTGACCAGCATAATATGGCTTTCATGTCTACCCTTGCAACCTACGGTAGAGGTATTGGAGTAGTTGTTGGTACTGGAATGGATACAGAAATAGGAAAAATTGCTAGGATGCTTGAACAGGAGGAAGAAGACTCTACTCCTCTTCAAAAGAAACTTGAGCAGTTAGGAAAATACCTAGGTATCGGCTCCATAGGTATTTGTCTGATTATATTTTTAGTTTCTTTATTTCAAAAAAGAGATGTATTTGAGATGCTACTTACATCTATTAGTCTTGCTGTAGCAGCTATACCAGAGGGTTTACCTGCCATTGTGGCTATTGTTTTAGCCATGGGGGTTCAGAGAATGATAAAAGAAAATGCCATAATAAGAAAACTACCTGCTGTTGAAACCCTGGGATCTGTAAATATTATATGTTCTGATAAAACTGGTACACTTACACAAAACAAGATGACAGTAACAAAATTCTACGCCGATGATAAACTTCTGAAGATAGATGCATTGGACTATAAAAATAAAACTGGCAGATTACTTATAGATTGTATGATGTTATGTAATGATGCTACATACTCAGAGAACTCAAAAACAGGAGATCCCACAGAAATAGCCTTGTTAGAAGCTGGTTTTAGATATGATATAACAAAAGAATCTATAAATAATAGACACAAAAGAGTTGATGAAATTCCTTTCGATTCTGACAGAAAGCTAATGTCTACGGTCAATGCTTACAATGATAAATACAGGGTCTTTACCAAAGGAGCTATAGATAGCATCCTAAAGATTTGTAATAAACTACTTCTTAGAGGTGAACTTCTTGAATTAACAGAAAATATGAAAAAAGATATATTAAAGGCCGTAGATATGATGTCTGATGATGCACTAAGAGTTTTAGCTGCTGCATACAAAGAAGTTCCTTCAGCCCATATTAATATCGATGAAATAGAAAAGGACCTAATCTTTATAGGCATGATGGGAATGATTGATCCTCCTAGACTGGAGGTAAAAGACTCCATAGCCTTATGTAAACATGCTGGAATAACTCCAGTTATGATAACCGGAGATTATAAAAATACAGCCTTTGCCATAGCTAAGGAACTTGGTATAGCAGAAAATCTAGATCAATCTATATCCGGTGAGGATATAGATAAACTCAATGATGAAGAATTTAGTAATAAAGTAAAAAGCCTAAGAGTTTTCGCAAGAGTTTCACCAGAACATAAGGTTAAGATTGTTAAAGCTTTTAAAGCTCATGGTAATATAGTTTCAATGACCGGTGATGGTGTTAATGATGCTCCTTCACTAAAGGCAGCTGATATCGGTGTCGCTATGGGCATAACAGGAACTGATGTTGCAAAAGGTGCTGCAGATATGGTTTTAACTGATGATAACTTTACAACTATTGTTTCTGCTGTAGGAGAAGGTAGAAATATTTTTAGCAATATAAAAAAATCTATAGTATTTCTACTATCTTGTAATTTAGGTGAAATAATTACTTTATTTGTGGCAATCTTATTGAATTGGGATTCTCCTCTGCTTCCAATCCACCTGCTTTGGGTAAATCTAATAACCGATAGCTTACCTGCTTTAGCACTTGGTGTGGATCCTGGAGATAAGGGTGTAATGGATCTTCCTCCAAGAAATCCTAAAGAAAGCATTTTTGGTGGAACAACTAAGCTAATGCTTCCTTTAAATGGAGTACTTATAGGTGCGTTAACACTAGTTGCTTTTAGAGTGGGAGAAAATTTATATCCTAACTCTGTTCCTCATGCTAGAACTATGGCTTTTGTTGTGCTTAGTATATCTCAATTATTCTACGCACTTTCCATAAGAAATGATAGGAAATCTATATTCCAAATCGGAATATTCTCTAATCATTTCTTGATCATAGCTATAATAGTAGGAATCATACTTCAAGCCTCAGTTATAACTATCAGTCCAATAGCTCAACTATTTAAAGTTTACTCACTTACCATAAAAGATTGGGGATTTGTCATTATACTATCCCTTATACCTTTGGTAATAAACGAATTGACTAAGTTAATTTTGAGGAATAAAGAAAAATAGTTCTATGTGTCTTATGCTAAGAAATTTATAAATTACTATGAATATAAGCCATGCATAAAAGAGAGAATAACTTACTTTTATATGCATGGCTTATAACTTTAAATTTGCTTATATTATTTATTTTTTATAAACTCATAAAAATATGTGATGAAAGACAACCTAATTTTAATACAGTAATTTGTGAGCGGCAACTTTTAAAACTTGATATTTTAATTTTTCCTAGAATATACTTCTAAGTGTACCACTCCATTTTCATCTTTCTCACTAAGTACCATAATATCACCATATTGATCTGTCCTAAACACATTACATTTAAGATCCGTAAAGTTCTTCACTACCTTGCTATTAGGGCTTTCTACTCCGTTAGAAGTTATTATAGCTATACCTGGTCTGACTTTTCTTACAAAATCTTTATAAGATCCAGTACCTATGCCGTGGTGTGCTACTTTTATAACATCTACATCAGCAATATCTTTATTCTTCATGATTTGTTTTTCCAAATCTCTTTCGGCATCAGCCATGAATAAATACCTTAAATCACCAATTTGTCCTAAAAGTACTAAGGAGTTATTATTTTCTAAAAGTTTACTTGGCTTTGTAGGCGCTATAGCTTTAAGGTGTATATCATTGTGTTCCATATACCATCCAGCTTTTACATACTCATATTTTACCTTGGAGGCTTCTACAACTTTCATCACTTTAGCTTTCTCCTCTTGTTTCACACAAAATTCTGGAAGCATTAAGCGAGATACTTTTACTGATTTTAAAACATCTTCTAATCCGCCGTAATGATCATCATGATAATGTGTAAGTATGACATAGTCTAATTTATCAATAGACTCACTTTTAAGCTGCGCTATAAGCTTAGAACTCTGCTCTTTAGCACCTGTATCGATTAGAATATTAAAGTCCTTACTTAGTATCAGTATAGCATCACTTTGTCCAGTATTTAAAACTTGAACTCTTGTAAGCTTATTAAAATCTGAAGCAAAGACTTTGAAGTTGGTAGCAAATAAAAATAAAATCATAATTGCAATTGTTTTTTGTAGAATTTTTCTCATATATATGAACCTCCTTTTTTACTTTAGTAATAGTATGGTTCATATTATATTTATAGATACGCTACTTACAAATTATTTTATTTTTTTATTAACTTTGTACCATTCTCATCTTGAGTAATAAGATTCTGTCTCATCAAACCGCCAAGTGCCATCTTGAAATAATTTTTGCTTGAATTGAAGATTTCTTTAATAGTTTCTGGTGAAGTCTTATCATTGTAGGACATAGAACCACCATTATCCTTAAGGTATTGCAATATTTTTTCTTGAAGCTCGCTTCTCTCTTCTAGCTTTTGTCTTCTTGGCGTTACCCCTACTTTTCCATCTTCATATATCTTCTTAACTCTTACCTTTACTTCATCACCAGGTCTCAAATCTGAGAAATACTCATTATTAAGTATCACACCTCTACAAAGGCCATTTACAGCTATCATTAGAGATCCATTGGTTTGATAACCATAGATAGTACCAGTAGTTTCTTCTCCTAGAGTGACATCCTCCCATATATCCAAGGCTCTGTCTATATCTGTAGTAGCTGCTAATCTATGAGTTTTATCTTCATAGATGTAAAACAAATACTTTCTTCCTAGTTCAAGCTTATATTTCTGTTCTTTTATTGGAACAAAAATATCTCTTTCTAATCCAAAATCAACAAATGCCCCTAATTCAGTTATGGACTTCACCTCAAGATAAGCTACTGTATGTATTGTAGCAAGTGGGGTTTTTAGTGTAGCAATCAATCTGTCTTTAGAATCTCTATATATAAATGCATGTATCTTCTCGCCTAGTTCAAGTTTTCTTTCTAAAGTATTACCGTATGGTAACAATATTCCGTCATCAGTTCCATCTAAATAATAACCAATGGAACTTTCTCTTATTACCTCTAAATCGTTGAAATCACCTAGTTTAATCATATGTCCTCCGTACTCTTTTTATATTTTACTGATAAATCCATGTATCTTGTAGAAGATGCTTTTATATTAGCTATCTCTTCTTCAGTAAGCTCTCTTACAACTTTGGCAGGGGATCCAAAGCATAACACTCCAGATGGAATCTTTTTATTTTCCGTAACTATGCTTCCAGCTCCTATTATAGTATTTTCACCAATAATTGCCCCATTTAGTATTATAGATCCCATACCTATTAAAACATTATTACCGATACTACAGCCATGAATTATTGAATTATGACCTATAGTAACATTTTCTCCTATTTTAACAGGATTGTTTGTATCTACATGCACAGTGCTATTATCTTGAATATTTGTGCATTTCCCTATGGAAATACTGTTTATATCACCTCTTATAACGGTGCCAAACCAAATATTAACTTTCTCTTCTATGTTGACTTTTCCTATTATGTCTACATTCTCTGCTATATAAGCACCTTCAGCTATCTTAGGATAAATATTTTCAAAGGAATGAATCATTATATCTCCTCCCATGTATGACTATTATTTTACCATAGTAAAGGTTTATTATCCATATTTTAAAGAGTTTAATTTTACATGTTTTCTCTTTTTATTCTTTCCACTATACGTACATTTAAGCAGTCTACATTTACTTACCTACAGCTTTATCCAAAATATAATTTCCTATAGAATAAATAAATATACTTATCTATAATATTTTCATGTAAAGTAAAGCCAAAACGCGCCATTTCCCTCCAGAATCATTTATTTAATAAAAATATAATTAATGTATAAATTATAGTTAATAAAAATAGCTAAGAATAATATTATATATTATAGCAATAATAGGAGTCATACTTTGAGTAAACATAAAAGACATAGATCAGAGAATGTACAATTATTTGATCCTTCAAATATAAGATTTATATATGGTATTCCTCATTGTCATACAAATATTTCTACAGGGGAGGGCTCAGTGATTGAAGCCTTAGAATATGGCAAAAGAAATAAATTAGACTTTATGATATTAACAGATCATAATAGGTATTTCTCAAGCAGCTCTCATAGCGAAAAATTTCCAAAGTGGGATGAGCTAAAAAAGAACTTAGACAGATTTAACAAAAAGAATGATGACTTCGTAGCAATACCAGGCTTTGAAGCAAGATCTAACCCTTGGGGGCATTTAAACATTGTTAATCCAGCCTCATGTTTTACTGGAATCATTAGAAATTTCAATAATCTGATGCTTTGGATGCTTTCTAATAAAAATAGCTATATTTCAATTAATCATCCTGGAAGTATAGTAGAACAAATACCTTTTAGTCCATTCTTAAATAAATTTATTAATACCATCGAGGTAGGCAATGGCTCACCTCCAAACAAATATAAAAGATACTCTAAAAGATACTTTTCCATGCTTGACAAGGGATGGATCCTAGGTGCAGTAAATGCTCAAGATAATCATCACCTAAACTTTGGTGATAATGAAAATCTAACAGTAGTTCTTGTAAATAAACTAGATAAATCATCTATAATAAATGGACTTAGATGCCGAAGATGCTACTCAACAGAGTCTAGAAACCTAAAATTTTATTTCAGCATCAACAATTCCTTTATGGGAGATGAGCTTCTTATTGAAAAAAATGAATCATTAGATTTTTATATATTTGCAGAAGATAAGCTCCACCCTATAGAAGAAGTTCAGATAATATCTTACGGTGGCAGAGTTGTAAAGCATCTAAGAAACATTTCTCTATATAGCATTAAATATTCCTTAACCCTACCTTCCTCAGAAAAGGAGAAATGGTACGTAATAAAAATTATTCAAAAAAACAATAAGGAAGCTATCAGCTCTCCAATCTTTATAAAAATAAAAAACTCCTAAAGGAGTTTTTTATTTTGGCTATGTTAACTATTTATTATTATCTTTGTTCATATGTTTAACTCTGTTTGGCTTAGCCTTAGGTCTTATATTTACCTTTTTCTCATCTTTTTTCTTAATTCTTCCTTGCTGTAAATCAATAAACCACAATAACAAAATCACAAATATACCTGAAAAAACTGGTGTCACTATATTTCCCTGTATCCTTAGCACTATAGGTAACACAAAAGCTATGATTGCTAATGCTAATACTATCCACTTATTTACCTTAAGCTTACTTAAAACAAATATCTTAAGCAAGTTGAATACAGCTAAGACTATTATTGCAAATAATATCAGGAAAAGAACTCTCACAAAAGTCGTCATTATTATGCTCCTCCAATACGAAAAAAAATGTAATTCTTTAATTAATATATTAGACGAAAATCTAAACATTTTCAATATATTAAAATCTCCTAGAACTTTCATATGCTTCTCTTTTTATAATAAAACATAGCTCTTGTCCCATAATTTAGCTCAAATTTGATGATTATAAAAAAATACTCCTACTTTTTTTAATTTTTTAGTAGAAATGAAATGGTTTTTTTGATAAAATATAAATTGAACAATGAGATATTTACAGTATTAGGATATAAAACATAGAAGAGGTGAATTTTTGCATATGCAAAATGTAAATTTGGATGAATTAGATTTGCAGATATTAGACATTTTAATTAAAGATTGTAGAACTCCTTATTTAGAGATAGCAAGAATGTGTCACGTTAGTGGTGGAACAATACATGTTAGAATGAAGAAAATGGAAGACTTAGGCATCATAAAAGGGACAAGGATTCTATTAAATCTTCCAAAGTTAGGATATGACGTTTGTTGTTATGTTGGTATTTATGTTGATAAAACATCTTCTTTCTCTGCAGTATTTGATGAGTTATCAAAGATTAAAGAAGTTGTTGAACTTCATCTTATCACTGGAAACTATTCTGTATTTGCTAAAGTTATTTGCAAGAGTATCGCTGATCTTCAGGATATACTGATGAATAAGGTAAATACAATAGCTGGTATTGAAAGAACTGATACATTTATTTCATTATCTCAACCAATTGATCGTAATATTCAACTGTAAAGAGCATATTGCTCTTTTTCTTTTTAATCAATAATTTTATCTATTGCACATGCTTTTATTTACTCTTATAAATTAATATTTGAATACATAAAATTTTATTTTACGGCAATACTATAAGAGAAAAGTAAGCAAAGGAGTGATTTGAATGAAAACTCTAGATATAATAGCACTAGTTTTAGTTATAATCGGTGCAATAAATTGGGGACTAATTGGTTTTTTCCGATTTGATTTAGTTGCCGCTCTCTTCGGAGATATGTCAGCGATAAGTAGAGTTATATATGCAATTGTAGGAATTGCAGGACTTTATGCTATTTCATTCTTTGCAAAAGATAGATATACTAATAATGCTGAATAATTAATAATAAATCCCCTTAATTATCTAAGGGGATTTATTATTATGTTGATAAAGTTATACCACCTCGTACTTAAATTTGAAAATATAAATTCCACTATAAAGCGGTGAATTCATAGATAATATTTTATAATTTACAATTTTGTAAATTACTCTTGTAGATTTTAGTATATAATAGATATTAAATGTCCATAATCTTCAAAAGGAGGTGAATCATGCTCACACCAATATTAAACGGTTTTTCTTTATATGAAATAGTATTTTTCTTCGCAATATATTCATTCTTAGGATGGTGTATTGAAGTGGCTTATGCCTATACTAATAGAGGTTATTTTGTTAATAGAGGCTTTTTATATGGTCCCTTCTGCCCTATTTATGGAGTGGGTTTTGTAGCTATAATTGTCTTTCTTGATAAATTTAAAGATAATTTAATTGCTCTATATATCTTATCAACTTTGTTGACATCAATAATAGAATATGTAACTGGATATTTATTAGAAAAAATATTCAAATCTAAGTGGTGGGACTATACCGAAGATCCATTCAACTTACACGGCAGAATATGCCTACACTTTTCATTAGCTTGGGGACTTGCTGCTGTTGCAATAATAAAAATAATTCATCCAATCTTTTATATTTTAGTGAATGTATCCGCTTTTAATACAGGTGTATATGTTTTTTATGTTCTAGTAAGCTATTTTATTATCGATTTAATACTTACTATTAGTTCTCTTATACAGTTTAATATTATTCTTACTAAACTTACTTTTATTAGCGGAGAATTAAAAAGAAGATATTCATATATAGTTTCAGCAACTAAGGAAAAAGCTATGGGTACCGCACAAGACATGGAAGATGGTTTTAAGGAATTAGTAGACAACTATAACAATAACTTATCAAAGATAAACTTCAATCATAAGAGGTTAATGAAAGCTTTTCCTGATATGAAATCAACCTCATTTAATACTATAATTACAGAACTAAAAGAAAAAATCTCTTCAATTAGGGATTTAATAAAGTAAAAAAACGCTAAAGCGCCCTTCTCTTTAGCGTTTTTTGCGCATCTGCCTTTCCGAATGAATATGAGCAAGATATGGCGGCGACATAATTATTTTTCATTCTTTTTCCTGCATATTCCTTGAGGCATCCAGCCATATTTATACACAACTTTATCTAACCTATAATTTTATGAAATAAAAAATCACTAAAGAAATCTTTAGTGATTTTTTTGCCTTGCACTTTAATAGTTCTTAAAACTTGATTATTCTAAGAATACTGTTGAAACTAAGCATCGGATGACTGACCACTTAATTCCAACACGGTATTTTATTAAAGTGTCTTTATAAGATCAAATAATTCTAGTGCAGCATTCTTTGGTCCATTCTTTTCAAGTCCTGCTACTGCTAGACAAGTCTTTATTTGACCTACTTTTATCTTATCTTCAAAACTTCTATTGAAGTATCTATCTATTAATACATCAGTTTCAGCTTGTTTTTGAGCTGGTCCAAAAGGATTTGCAAAGTAAGAAGTAACTAGTCCTGTCTCTGTAGTTGTTCCCTTTGCCATTCTAGCTCCAGCCTTAAATATATCTATTGCTTGTGAAGGAGTTTCAAATAATTCTATAGCCTTACCACCTTCACCAACTGTTTCGTAGTTGTTAGCATAAAGCAATATATCCACCTTATAACCCTTTATAATCTCTTTATAAGTAGATACAGGCATTACAAGTCTAGCATTTATCTTGTCTGGGTTCATGAATATACTTCTATCTATTTCTTTAAATGCATAGCCTTGATCAAGGTCATCAAGTCTTACAAAGGCACCAACTTCTGTTCCGTATCCATATATTCCATCTTCTTTAAGTTTAAATGATCCCATGTCATCAAATACAACTGTCATTTCACTTACATGATCTTCACTTAATGCTCTGAAAGCTTCTAAGCTTTCTGACTTACCAGCACCACTATCTCCAATAATTACCACATTAGCATTTTTACCGTTCTTAAGAACTATATTAACCATAGCACCATGTATTGGTAAATAGCCTCTCTTTATCATAATAAGATTGTGTAGAGTTAAACACATCTTCTTCATATATCCAAAATAATCAATATTTTCATTGTAGTTTACATAACCAAACATTATATCGTACTTCTTATCTTCGTAGAAAACAGTCTTAAGCTCACTACCTTCTTCTTCCTCTGCTCCAAAGGTATAAACAATGTCAGGTTTCTTTCCTCTATATTCCTCTTCTCTTGCAAGTTCAAATAGGTTACTTAGAGTTATACCATGTTCCATAAAGTCTCTATGGAAATATACAAATGCTAAAAGCTCACCAATCTTTGCAGGATAGCAGAACCAGTTATCTTTATCAATCTTTGCATTCACTAAAGGATTTTCATAAACTTCATTAAACATACCATCTCTTGTATTCTTCTTAGGATATGTTATAAAAGGCGTTTCAAGAGCTATAGTTTCTATAAAAGGAATTTCTTCTAAAGCTTTGTACTCTTCTGGTACTGTCCAAACAGGATTGTTTATTAAAATGCAAGCATTTCCACCAGCTGGTAATTGTCTAAATATATTAGGCATAGTTCCAACAACATTTTTCTCAATAGTTCTATAAAAATTAAGTATTAACATTGAAAATTGAGAATTTGCTTCCAAAAAGCTTACAGATGCTATTCCGTCTCTAATTCTATTATTATGAATTATTGTATATCTTTCAAGTCTTCTCCAGAATGAATATATATCCTCTATAATTGATATAAACCCTTCTCTGTCTTCAAGTATCTTTTCTACATCTTCATTGTATGAAATTATTTCATCAGCACTCATTATTGTTAGTAATTGAAAGGATCTTACTAGAGCTTTACTTATCTCTTTTATATCTGTAGTCCCTAGTTTTTGTGATAATATTTTATAACTGTGAGAATTTCTTGCTTGAGCTTTCTTAAAAAATGTATCAAGTACTCTTCTAAACCCATAGCTTTGTAATAAGCTCTCATAATTGCTGCAATACTTCTCAGTAAAATTAATAGTCACCTTGTCATTGCTCATTGAAAATTCTTTACGCATTTGCGGCCCCCTCATGAATCTTTTTTTTTTATAAATTGCATATTCATAATAAATATATAAACCTTGAGTCGATTATACCATAACTTATGCAATTTAACCAATACTTTTTTTCATTTTTCCTCATTATTATAGTATAAAAAGTAATCAAAATATGTGATAAAATTGATAATTAAAATATGTGGGTATTATCATTTTATTAAAAAAATGAATTTGCAATTTTACTTTCCTTCATATGTTAATTAATTATTAAAATTTTATTCTTTTTAGCTTATATCAATATAAGTATATTTTATTTTCTGTATAACTTCCTCTTCTAAACCGGTGTAAATAAATTCTTATATTCCATATTTTTTAATTTTAATAAAAAATGCAATTTATATATTCGAGGTACTTATATATTATTACCTAAAATAAAAAACCGCTGATAAGACTTCTTCAGCGGCTTTTGTTTACATATATGATCTTTTTACCTAAAAAAATTATGGTATAGCACTTATTTTTACTTATGATCTCATTTTTTTCAAGTTCTCTTCTATTTTATCATGTATTATTTCTGCTAAATCTCTTTGTTCTTCCTTTGAAAGCTTATCTGGATATATAGGTTCGTCAAATATGATTTTAATATTTGCTCCCATGAACTTCTTCTTTTCTTCATAGCCTTTATATGAACCGTCTATAGTTACAGGAACTATAGGTACATTTGCTTTTGTTGCAAGCTTTAAGCTTCCCTTTTTAAAACCTTTCAGCTTACCATCCTTTGCTCTAGTACCTTCTGGAAATATAGCCATAGAATATCCCTCATGAAGATTTTCTACACCCTTATTGATAACATTTATAGCTTCCCTTATATTACTTCTATCTATTGGAACGCTATGTACTGCTCTTAACCATAGCCCCAAAATAGGCACCTTTAAAAGTTCCTTTTTAGCTATAAAGCCTATAAGCCTATCTGCATTTAAAACTAAAGTTGGTATATCAAATAGGCTTTGATGATTCATTACAAATACACAGGGGCCTTCTGGAATATTCTCAACACCTTTTGATTCAATTTTATGATTTAATATATTCATGGAAAACCTTGCCCACGCAATATATTTCTCCTTTACATATCTGTCTACAGTTTCTTTACTTGAAAACTTTTTCAGGAAAAAAATAACGCCTCCCCTAAAAAACTCTAATATCATATACAAACCATACCAAATCATCAAAAAATAAATTTTCACTATAAACACCTCAAAAATTATATTGTTATAGATGTACCATTTCATATTAAGCTTATAATTTCAAATTCTCCTCTCAGAATCTAGAAGAGTTTTTAAAATACATTTCAGATTGAAATGATAAATCTTTATATCTTGCACATCTTATTATACTTGTGCTTATAGCTTTAAGCAATATTTTAGACTTTACATTTGTTAAAGTTGATAATAAACTATTTTTGTTAAGCGTAATATAAATCGATGTTTAATTTTTATAAACATCTTATAAAAGTATTGGAAAGGATTAATTTATGAAAAAACTATATCACATATCTATAATATTGATTTTAGCACTGTCCCTTGCATTATTAGGCTGCTCTAATACCGCTACTAATAGTACCTCTAATACAACTAGCAATAACACTACCAATAAATTTGTAGTTAATTATATCGATGTAGGGCAAGGTGATTCAATATTAATTCAAGCTAATGACAAAACAATGCTCATAGACGCTGGTCCAAAAGAAAATGAAGATAAATTACTTAATTATCTAAAAAAGCTAGATATAAAGAAATTGGACTATGTTATAACTACTCATCCTCATGAGGATCATATAGGAGGAATGACAAGTGTAATTAAGGATTACTCCATAGGGAAATTTTATGCTCCTAAAGTAACTACAACCACTAAAACCTTTCAAAATATGATACTTACTTTAAAGGATAAAAATTTAAAGATAAATATTTTAAAACCTGGAATGGGAAGTGACATAAATTTAGGCGTGAACACTAAGGTTGACGTTTTCTCACCAAATAGTGATAAGTATGAGGATCTTAACAACTATTCTCCTATCATAAAGATTAGTTATGGAAAGAATTCTTTTCTTTTCACTGGTGATGCGGAAAAGTTAGAAGAAAAAGAGGTTCTTCAAAAAAATTATGATATAAAGGCGGATGTTTTAAAGGTAGGTCATCATGGAAGCAGCAGCTCAACAGGCAAAGATTTTTTATCTAAAGTAGCTCCATCTATAGCAGTTATTTCTTGTGGTAAAGGTAATGACTACGGTCATCCCCATAAGGAAACACTAAAAACCTTAGAACAGCTAAAGGTAAAAGTATATCGAACTGATTTATCTGGAAACATAGTGATAACCTCTGACGGAAATAATATATCAGTAAAATAGACTGGACTAAAAATAACAGCACCTGTATTATTCATTAATACAGGTGCTGTTATTATCTCCTTCATTCTCATTAAGTTTGATGTACTTGTTCCAAGTCATGCATATATGAAAGAGATTCACCACATCTTGCTCGTTATACTGTAATATCTTATCAATCTTTTCCTTAGGCATTCTTAGGATATAATCTTTATCCTTAATAACCTTATGAAAGGTCTTAGCTAGGTTTGAGCCACTCATAAGTTCCCCTTCCCTAACTATATCAAACTTCTTTTCTAAAGCTTTAAGTCCAATGCCCATTTTTATTAATTTTTCATATTCTTTCTGAAGATCTACAGAAACAAAATAATCTTCAAATTTGAATTCAATGCCGTATTGGTTAAATAAATAGTTTATAACAGTAAAATCATTATTGCCAGAAAAAGTAACTATGTATCTTTTTCCCTCCTCATATGCATTTAAAAAGTACTTCTCAGCTAAAATAAGTATATCTTTTATTTCATACTTGTTTTCTATCATATACTGAGTAACTACGAGCTCTGATTTAGCCTTATCATATATGCATGCACCAAAAACCCCAACACATTTAGGCTTTTTGTAAACATAATGCTCTAAGTCAAAGAAAATTGATTTGCTACAGTCATAGGCTTCATCAGCAACCTTTATAATAAAGCTATCATCAACTTCTCCTACCAGTACATCTCTCTCCTTTATTATCACTCTATCACTCTTTTCTTATAGAATTTCAAATCTGTCAGGTTTCAAACTATATATTACATCTTTTCTTTCAACTACTATATTTATTTTTTCCTTTACCTCCTTATCACTTCCTATCTTGCTAAGCAATTCTCTTGTTGGATTTATGCAGTATGGATTTTTTACAAGACTCATCATTGTAAAGTCACCGGCAGTATCACCGTAAGCGTAGCTTTCACTTAAATCTATATCATATTTATTAACAAAGTAATTTATAGCTTCCATCTTACTCTTATGATCCCACATTGGAATAACCTCACCGGTATATCTTCCTTCACCATCTAATAAATATTGTGCACCTTTAAAATCATTAAATCCATGTTTCAAAGACATTTCTTTCACTAGTTCCTCAGGACTACCAGATATAGTTATAAGCATATGACCTTGTTCCTTATGCCATCTTATTCTATCTCTAGAAAAGGTATATAATCTTTCACCTTTTTGCTCTATAACCTTTTTAGCAATAAACTCTATTTGATGCTTATAAAGCCCTTTTATTCCTTCTAGATAAATATCTATCATTTTAAGTAAATATCCGTCATAATCACCTTGTCTTTTATCCCACTTCAAAAATTCCGGTCTAACTTCATTATACCATTTTTCTGATTGTATTATTTCATATTTTATCATTTTCTTGAACATTTCTGTTATTAAACCTTCTCTATATAAGGTTCCGTCAATATCAAAAAAAGCTGCTACTTTTTTCATGTTATACCTCCTAAACTAAGAATATTATCACATATTAATACTCTGTATAATTTTTCATATCATTATATATTGAAATCCTCCATTAAGTAAAGCTTTGTTTATAAATTAACATTTTTCATTTGATAATAACCTTTATCAATCAATAATAAATATTTATAAATTAAGTTATTATATATTTATTATATTCACATCTATTATTATCAACAGTATCTATGAAACTTTTTCTAAATTTTCTGTTTTTTCAAAATATTATTATTTCACTCATATCCTTGACTTTTTATTAACAGGGTGGTATTATTTTCTTGAGAATGATTTTCAATGTGAGGTGGAAAGAATGTGCGTTTATGATTTAAAACCAGGCCAAGCAGGTGTTGTGGACAACATTTCTGGAGATGATAAATTAGTAAAAAGACTAATGGCACTAGGTTGTATTGAAGGAACAGAAGTAACTCTAAAAAGAGTAGCTCCTTTAGGTGATCCACTGATAATAAACTTAAGAGGATTTAACATAGCAATCAGAAAAAACGATGCAAAAAACATACTATTAAAGAAGTAATTGAATTTTAGTAAGGGGGATTTTTAATGACTACAGTAGCTCTATTGGGAAACCCAAATGTGGGTAAGACAACTCTTTTTAACGCGCTAACTGGCTCAAATCAATATGTTGGTAACTGGCCAGGAGTAACAGTTGAAAAAAAGGAAGGCAAGCTAAACAACATAAAAATTGTAGACTTGCCAGGTATTTACGCAATGGATACTTTCTCCAATGAAGAAAAAGTATCAAAGACCTTTTTGGAAAATGAAAATGTTGATCTTATAATCAATATAGTAGATGCTTCTAACTTGGATAGAAACTTATATTTAACACTTCAATTAAAGCAGTTTAAAAAACCAATTGTTCTTCTATTAAATATGATAGATGTAGCGGAAAAGAAAGGCTTTAAGATTGACTACAAAGCTCTTGAAGAAGAGTTAAAGGTAAAAGTTATACCTATGGTAGCATCAAAGAAAAAAGGTATAGATCAAGTTAAAAAGATGCTTGTTAATAATGAATTATCGCTGACAGTAGATGATAATGACTATTATTTCAACTCAGAAAAAGAGGCTTACTCTTATATAGACGGAATAATAGCTTCCTCAAGAGCTAAAAATGATAAAGGAAACATTTCCCTTACTGATAAGATAGATAGATTTTTATTACACCCAATTTTAGCTTATCCAATATTTATACTTATTATGGCTTTTATATTTCAATTTACCTTTGCTTGGGTTGGTCAACCTTTGCAGGATTTATTGGATGGACTTTTAAATGATAATTTAATACCGTTTTTAAGCAATCTCTTATCAGGCACTGCTCCTTGGTTCCAATCATTAATAGTTGACGGTATAGTAGCAGGTGTTGGAGGCATAATTACTTTCTTATCTATAATAATGTCTTTATTCCTATGTGTATCTGTACTTGAAGACAGCGGATACATGGCAAGATCTGCTTTCATTATGGATAGTCTTATGAGAAAAGCTGGTCTTTCCGGTAAAGCATTTATTCCAATGCTTATGGGATTTGGTTGTAACGTTCCTGCTATCATGTCTGCAAGAACACTTGAAAGCGAAAAAGATAGAAAACTTACAGCACTACTTATACCTCTTATGAGTTGTAACGCAAGATTACCTATATATGCAGTATTTGCTCCAATTTTCTTTGGTTCAAAAGCTGGACTTGTTGTAGGCGGCTTATACTTCTTAGGAATTGTGGTAGCTTTCTTAGTAGGTATGTTATTTAAGAATACTTTATTCAAGAAAGATGAAGAACCATTTATAATAGAACTTCCAGAATACAAGATGCCTGAAGTAAGAACTGTACTTAAGAACACTTGGGACAAAGGTAAGGGCTTCTTAGCTAAGGCAGGAACAATAATATTTGCAATGACTGTTTTAATCTGGCTTCTACAGAGCTTTAACTTCTCCGGTAAGGTTGATGACATAAACCAAAGCTTCTTATTTAACATAGGTAACTTCTTAGCACCTATATTTGCACCTTTAGGTTTTGGAAACTGGCAAGCTTCTGTTTCATTATTAACAGGTATATTGGCTAAAGAAACTGTTGTTTCTACTATGACAGTTATTTATGGCGGTAATTTAGATGCTGCTATAGCATCAGGCTTTACTACCGCAAGTGCATTAGGTTTTATGGTGTTTGTATTACTTTATACTTCCTGTGTTACAGCTTTAGGTACTATGAAAAAAGAATATGGTGGAAAAATGGCAGCTTTCTCAGCAAGTTATCAATTTGTACTTGCATGGATTGGAGCATTCCTTATATTCACTGTAGGCAAACTAATATTTTAAGGAAGGTGTTTTTATGATAGAAATATTAATAACTCTAGCAATAGTTGGGGTTGCAGGTTTTATATTATTTAAAAACGTAAGAAGTTCTGCTAAAGGAGAATGTCATTGCAGCAGTAGTAGTTCTTGTTCTTCATCAAGCTGCGCTGGTTGTTCATCTAGCACCACACCATTAACAATAAAAAAATAATATATAAATCGAGTAGGAGCTGAATAATTATTTTATTCAGCGTCCTCTCACACCACCGTGCATACCGGTCTGGTACACGGCGGTTCTTTAAGTTGAATGAATTTTAATATATTGATGCGTTAGGCTTTTTAAGCCTAAGTCCGAGAAGAATTTATTTGTAAGAGTTGTGTTTAATATTGCACTATTTGCTACTCGCCAGTATCCTTTGCGGGTATTGGCAAACTTTATAGCTTCGTAGTGTTCAAGTCCCAGCTTCTTAAGGTTTTTATATCTAGTTCTAACTTTCTTCCACTGTTTCCATATACACATTCTTAATCTTTTCCTTATCCAAATATCTAAATGCTCCACTATTCCTTTGCATTTGGCTATTCCATAATAGTTAATCCAACCAATATTAATTTGGTTCAATTTTTCTATTCTTTGTTCCAAAGTTATCGGTTTTGATCTAGATAGGACTTCTCTGATTTTATCTTTGTATCTCTTTAATGATTGCTTTGATATAGATGAGTATGCTTTACCAAACATTAGGTTTAGCGTGAATCCTAGAAACTTTCTCTTCCAAGGTCTATCTACTGCACTTTTATCTCTGTTCACCTTCAATTTGAGTTTGCCTTCAATGAAATTTGTTATATTTTCCATTACTCTTTTCCCAGCTCTCTCACTTTTAACATAGATATTACAGTCGTCCGCGTAGCGACAAAATTTATGACCTCTCATTTCTAACTCTTTATCTAGTTCATCTAGCATTATGTTAGATAATAGTGGACTCAACGGTCCTCCTTGTGGGGTTCCTTCTTCATTTCTGACCACTACACCATTTATCATTATTCCTGACTGAAGATATTTCCTTATTAGGGATAATACTCTCTTATCCTTAATGCTTCTTGATAATTTATGCATTAAGATATCATGGTTAACCTTATCAAAGAATTTCTCTAAGTCCATATCAACAACCCACCTATAGCCATCATTGATATACTGTTCTGCTTTCTTAATTGCATCTTTAGCTCCTCTTTGAGGGCGGAAGCCAAAGCTACTTTCAGAGAATCTTCTATCATAAATACTATTTAATTCTTGAGCAATAGCTTGTTGGATAAGTCTATCCAAAACTGTAGGTATACCTAAGAGCCTAGTTCCACCATTAGGTTTTGGAATTTCTACTCTTCTAACTGGCATTGGTCTATACTCACCATTAAGAATACTTTCTCTAATAGATATCCAGTTTGTTTTCAAAAATTGTTTAAGTTCATAAACTGTCATTCCGTCCACGCCGTGGCTACCTTTATTAGAAATTACTCTTTTAAGAGCCAAGTTCATATTATCCTTGGATAATATCCTTTCTAGTGAGCCATATTCAAATCCACTGATTTTCTCCTTTGGAGTTGCCGAGAATTCTCTATGCACTCTTTGCTTATCTTCGAGTTCCACTCTATCTTGGGCACTAGAGCCTAAATATTTAGTTTTCTGCAATCTTTGAGTATTCTGCGAAACTTTCAAACTTGAAAAACCTCCCTAAAGTTCAGTCCTTCATCCGCTATCGCGATTAGCGGAGTTACTATGACTTCTGCTGACTTCTGATAGTTCAGTTACATATCGCTATGTAGGTTACCGCTTAGAAATTCATCTTTGTTAGCGATGTATCTATCAGACCTCCCCAGGTAAGAACAACAACCTTCATCTCATATATCTGCTACATTTACTCCTAGGAATTGGGATAGTGTAGGACTTCGTTTTGTTTAGCAAACTCGTCCGTCCCTAGTAAGCCTTATATGTAGTTCGTGTCCCTCAGACCGAGACTTTGCCTTAGGCTTCCTTCAGATTCCACCTCACGATGGACACCCTTGCCCTTAGCTAGTGGTTCCCACTACCAAGCCCACAGCGGACTTTCACCGCCAAGTTGTTGCCCATGCTGGGCACACTAAAAAAGTAGCTGAAGACTGTATTCTTCAGCTACTTTTTTCTAGCAAAGATATCATTGATTCTTACTTTGCTTGTTGTCCAGTATTTCTTTTATCTTACCAGTATTCACTTTATTCTGAATAAGCTCGTATATAATCTTAGAAGCAATTTTCTTTGACATATTTCCAAAAGCCATTTTATCTAATTCTACGCCTTTTTTCCTAGTTAAATACTTTATATAGTGTTTTTGATTTTTAGAGAGCAAATCATCCCTCTTTAGTCCTTTGGTTTCTATATCATTTAAAATTAGAAATAGCAAAGGTAAGTTAGACACATCCTCCATATTGTGAAGTATTATCTTATTTTTTATCTCTTTATCCCCAGTACTTAAATAATCAAAATAAGCATCTCTACATTCTTTACCATTAATACTGTCTTCTCTTTGTACCCCTAGATATTTCTCCATATCCTTAAGTGAACACCCACTTAAGTTTAATGAATTTTTATAGGGAGCTATCTCCCTATAAAAATCTATATGTTTATCTATTTTAGGAATTTCAAGATTATTTACACACAATCTTTCAAGTAAGAATGGTTCATCAAAAGCTAATCCGTTGAAAGTACACCAAACACTTCTATCTTTAACAAGCTTTAAAAAGCTTTCTAGAAGAATTTTTTCTTCATTCTGCTCACTAAACAAGATTTCATTTGTGAATATCTGATTTTCAAACTTGCCCACAGAGATAGCAAAAACCTTATTATTTAGCTTATCAAAACCGGTTGCTTCTATATCAATAAAAGCAATTTTATTTAAAGCATACTTACTATATAAGTCTTCTTCTAGCTTTATAACATCATTTTGAGTTATAAACTCCATACTTACATCTTCTCAACAGTTTCTATGCCTATTAAGCCTAGGCCATTTTTTATTACCTGACAAGTAGCTTCAACAAGTTTTATCCTAGCGCTCTTTAGGCTTATATCATCAACATTTGCTACAGAATGAGCATTATAGAACTTATTAAAGGCCTTTGCTACATCAATTATATATCTAGTAACCACAGAAGGTTCAAGCTTTTCTATAGCATATAATATGCTAGCTTGGAATCCGTCTAATGTTTTAACAAGTTCAAATTCTTCTTTTGATTGAAGCTTTGAAAAATCGCTTTCTTCTGATACTTCTCCAACTTTTCTAAGTATGCTCTTCGCTCTAGCATAGGTGTATTGAACATAAGGTCCTGTCTCCCCTTCAAAGTTCAATATTTCCTTCCAGTCAAATACTATATCTCTTTCTCTGCTATTTCTTAAATAAGTAAATACCACTGCACCAATTCCAACCTTCTTAGCTACTTCTTCTTTATTATCAAGTGTTGGATTCTTTTCATTTATTACTTCTAGAGTCTTAGATACAGCTTCTGATAGTAATTCATCTAATAGTATTACATCTCCTTTTCTAGTAGACAGCTTCTTCTCAGCAAATCTTACTATTCCAAATGGCACGTGAATACAATTCTTAGCCCAGTCATGACCTGCTAACTCTAAAACTTTAAATACTTGATTAAAATGTAGTGCCTGATCCTTACCAACTACATATATTGCCTTTGAGAAGTCATAGGTTTTCTTTCTATACATAGCCGCTGCCAAGTCTCTTGTAGCATATATTGATGCACCATCAGACTTTAGTACTATACATGGAGGCATGTTATACTCATCTAGCATAACTACTTTAGCTCCATTGCTCTCAACCAAAAGTCCCTTTTCCTCTAGTTCTTTAACTATGCTATCCATCTTATCATTGTAGAAACTTTCTCCTGCCCAAGAATCAAAGTCTACATTTAGCATTTCATATATATTATTAAATTCCTTTAAAGAAAGCTTTCTAAATCTATCCCAAAGAGCTACAGCTTCACTATCTCCTTGTTCGAGTTTCTTAAAGTACATTCTCCCTTCATCTTCTAAAGAAGGATCTTTATCTGCCTCATCATGGAATTTTACGTATATTCTAAGTAGTTCTGAAATAGGATGTTTCTCTAAAGCCTCTTCATCTACCCATCTCTTATATGCTGATATAAGCTTACCAAACTGTGTTCCCCAGTCTCCTAGATGGTTTATCCTCTCAACATTATAGCCTTCAAATGAAAATATTTTATAAAGAGAATTTCCTATAACTGTTGTTGATAAGTGTCCTACATGAAATGGTTTAGCTATGTTTGGAGATGAATATTCTACTATTATATTTTCTCCGTCTCCAATAGTTGATGAACCGTAACATTCTTTTTCAACTAATATTTTATTAACTGTATTTTTAGTAAATGTACCTTTATCTACGAAGAAGTTTACGTAAGGTCCTAAATTTTCTACTTTTTCATACCCTTCTGCATTGATCTTATCTTTTAGCTCTGAAGCTATTATATTTGGTGCTTTCTTTAAAGACTTTGCAAGTTGGAAGCATGGAAATGCATAGTCTCCCATCTCTGGTCTTGGTGGCACCTCTATCAAGCCTTCTAAGGTATCCACATCTATTTCTAAATGCTCTTTTAGTCTTTCAGCTGTAAGCTTCTTATAATCCATTGTATCTCCTCCTAAATCTATATAAAAACAATTACTCTATGGCAATTTATTTCTATTGCAACTCTTCCTTTTGTTTATCTCACCTTGAAACTCTACATAATAATATAAATTTAAAAGCTGATTTTTATAGTTTGTTCTATAAAAACCAAACTTCTTCTCATTAATTATTTGAAATATTCTCATTTATATAGAACGATTATACGTTAAAAAAAGTCCGTCTCGATTTTTAGAGACGAACTTATATCCGCGGTACCACTTCTATTGGTTAAATAACCCACTCATAATTATAACGCATAATGCGGCATGCCCTACTACAATCTTTCAAGCAGCATCTCCAAGGCTCTTTTCCCTTACTCTATCTTACAGGGCTTACACCATCCCCTGCTCGCTAAAAGAATTAAGTAAAGTACTCTTCTTTTCTTAGATTTTTTTTATTTTATTATCTATATTATATCCAATAAATTTTTTTCTTGTCAACACCAACTGAATATAAATAAATTTTAAGCTTTTTTATTCTTTCTTTGATATTCACCTCTAAACTGTCTACACATACCTAGCCAAAACCTTATCTAAAATACAATTTTTTTGCGCATCTGCCTTTCCGAATGTATATGAGGAAAATCTGGCAGGCTACATAATTTTTCTTTTTTTATTCTTTCTCTGGCATCTACATCTAAACTGTCTACGCATACCTAGCCAAAACCTTATTTAAAAATACAATTTTCGAGAGAATAAAAAAATATAAATTTTATCATGAAGTTGTACACCCATATATGTTAATATATTAATATACATTTATGAATTTGTTGAACAAATATTCTATTTTATTATAAGCTACGTTAAGGAGATTTATTTATGAAAAGATTCGGAGTAATAGATCTTGGATCTAACTCAACTAGAGTTATGCTTGCTCAAGTTGAAGATTCAGGTTACTTTAAAATAATTGATGAGATTAAAGAAACTATACGATTAGGTGAAGACATATCAAAGACCTCTGCTATATCTGTAGAGAAGATGGAAAAGACTTTATCTACTCTAAGAGCATTTAAAGCTCTATGTATAGAATCAGGTGCCTCTGAAATTATTCTTGTTGCAACTGAAGCTTTAAGGTGTGCTACTAATAAAAAAATTCTTAAAGATAAAATAGAAAAAGAGCTTTCTTTAAAAATTAGAATCTTAAACTTCGATGAAGAAATTTACTATAATCATCTAAGTATAAAAAATAGTCTTTATTATAAAAATTCACTTATGGTTGATATAAGCGGAAATCATACACATTTGGCTTGGATAAAAAATAATGAAATAATAAAAAAGATAACCATTCCCTTAGGTTGTATTAATATATCAAATGACTATGAACTTACAGATGTTATAAGCTACAATAATTGTCTAGCAGCTACTAGATATGTGGAAGATGCAATAAAAAGTATACCTTGGCTATTCGACACTGAGTTCGATAGTATAATAGGAATTGGTGGTACCATAAGAAACATAGCTAAAATTCAAAAACATACA
Source organism: Clostridium manihotivorum (assembly GCF_004015185.1). Taxonomy (GTDB): domain Bacteria; phylum Bacillota; class Clostridia; order Clostridiales; family Clostridiaceae; genus Clostridium_AR; species Clostridium_AR manihotivorum. Next base: position 4,621,672 of record NZ_CP025746.1, read on the forward strand.
AAAAGGTACCCAATAGGAACCCTACACAACTATTCCTTCGATGATTATGATTTAAGTGAAATCTACAATCTTCTAAAATGCAAAAATTTAAAAGGACGAAGCAAAGTTGAGGGGTTGTCAGTAGATAGAGCAGATGTAATATTTGGAGGCATAATAGTCCTTGACAAACTAGTGCAACTTCTTTCTATTAAGAATATAAAGATCTGCGGCAGAGGACTTAGGGAAGGGATTCTTCAGGAATACTTAAATAACAATTATACAACGGCTTGGGATGATATATTAGATTACAGCATAGATGGTATAGTGGAAACCTTGAACATAAACAGAAAGCATGCTCTTAAGGTACACGAAATCACTGGTAAGCTTTTTAAAGAGCTACAACCTCTTCATCGACTTGGTGATGAGTATTCTAATATAATTAAAACAGCTTCTTTATTACATGATTGCGGAACTAGTATAAGATATTATGATCATCACATCCATTCCCTTTATATTATACTTAACTCAGCTATAAGCGGACTCTCCCATCGTGAGATCCTTATGAGCGCTTTGATAGCATCAATGCATCGAAATAACAACTTTCAACTACCTTTCATTAAATATTCCAGTATAATTAACAGAATGGATATAGACGCCATCGAAAGTATAGGTATTCTTTTAAGAATTGCTGAGGGACTTGACAGAAGTTTAGAAGGGGCAATAAAGGATTTTGAGGTAATCATAGATGAAGATACAGTTTTGTTATCTCTAAGCTCAGATAATGATTTAATTTTAGAAATAGGTCAAGCAATGAGAGCCAGTAATAAATTTTATGAGATTTATGATAAGAAATTAGTTGTAGAAAAAAGTGTTAAAGAATGAAAAATGCTAAAGTGAGTTTCTTTAGCATTTTTTGAGCATCTGCTGACTATTTTACTTCTGGTAAACTATCTAAATTATTATCTTTAGTACCATCTGGATAACTTCTTAGATAAGGCTCACCTTTTCTAGAAGTTGAAACTTGTACGCCTGTTATTTTTCCTTCCTTAGCTAGGCTTATAGCTTCTTCCTTTTGAACTATCTCTCCGCTATCTAGCTTATATGCTTCAATCTCATCATTGCTATCCTTAACAACTCCTACGATGGTTCTTGTTAAATTTTCGCTCATATCCACCACTCCTTTTAGTGTTATAGGATTTTTATTAACTTTTAATGGCTATATTTATTATTTGATTAAATACTATTTTTATGTATGTTACTTATTTTCTAAAAACTATTATAAAGTGATTATCTTCTCCACATCTATCTTTAAAAACTTATGGAAGGAAAATATGGTAGGCTAATAGAATTTATTTTTTACTGTTTATTCTAAATAGTTGTTATGCTCCCTTGAGATTACTAACTCTAGCTAGCAAAATATTTTATACTTTCATCGAAAGTAAAAAAAGCCGCTAAAGCGACTTTTTGCATATCAATTATTTAAGTTTAGCTATCAAAAACATAGTTTTCATTCCTAAAGATGTGAACTTAGACTCATACTCAGTCATTATGTTATCTTTAAAATCTGAATTATGTAGATCATAAGTTACAAATTCAAGTGAAAAACCACTTTCCTTAAAGTACTCTTGAGATTCATCAAATAAACCTATATCATCTGTCTTAAACCAAATTTCGCTTTTAGGCGCTAGAAAATTCTTATAAGTATTTAGAAAACCACTATGAGTAAGTCTTCTCTTTTTATGTCTTTCCTTAGGCCAAGGATTACAGAAATTTATATAAATCTTGCTTACCTCATCTTTTTCAAAAACATCTCCAATGAAAGATATATTCATTGGTATTAGTCTCACATTTGGCACCTCAGCTTCGTTGACTTTTTTTAACGCATAAATAAGTACTTCATCCTTTAAATCAACTGCAATATGATTTATATCTGGAAAAGCTACTGCCTTTTCACTTATAAACTTGCCTCTTCCACATCCTAACTCTAAGTGGATAGGTTTATTATTATTAAATTCTTCATTCCACTTTCCTTTAAGCTCAGATGGATTGATAACAACATTTTCTGCTTGTTCTAATTCTGGTCTTGCCCACCATTTTTTCCTAAGTCTCATATAGTCCTCCTAATTATAAAGCAATGGCTGTAATCAGCTTACCACACAACTTCTGAATAGCACCTGTTGGTATAGATAAATATCTAGCACCACCAAAAGCTATCAACGCTATTATTATAAATTGATATCTATAAAGCGAATCAGATATCCTACTAAAGAACGATGGAAATAAATCTTCTAATATGCCAAATCCATCAAGCCCCGGCAACGGTAATAAATTAAAAACAAAAAGGTTGATATTTATTACAATTATTGCATTTAAAATGTCTATTACTATTTTAGAAAGCTGTGTATAATTATCTACAAAATAGAATCTAAAAGCTAATCCAAATACGACTGAAAAAAGTATTGCAACAAACAAATTAGCTAAAGGACCAGCTATTGTAACCTTTAAATCATCTTTATATCCGTTTTTAAAATTTCTTCTATTCACTTGAACGGGTTTTGCCCAACCAAATTTCATAACAAGTATTAATAAAAATCCTATTGGATCTATGTGCGCTAATGGATTTAAGGTTAATCTACCTTGAAATCTAGGAGTTTTATCCCCTACAATATCAGCAACTTTAGCATGAGCATACTCATGAAATGTAAAACCAATTAATATAGCCGGAATCATTATGATAATATCTAATAGTTTCTCTCTCATCTTGTCCTATTTTCTCCTATCCTTTTTTAACTCTCTATTACAGAATTTTTATTAGTTATTTAGAATAACATTTCAAGTATAATATACTGTCTAGTCTAAAGTATAATTATATCATATAGTTACAGATTACTTCAATCTATCTTTATTACATAAAAATTCGCTAAAGAAGCAATTTTCTCTAGCGAATTCTTTGAGCAGGCTCATTAAAGCATCGGATGAATGACCAATTTATTTCAACATGGTACTTTAATAAAGCCTAAATAAAAATTCTTAATTTATGTATACTTGTCCACTTTCCCTGCTTAAAATCTTTCCATTGGAAACAGTTATAAATGTTCCTTTAAAGGATATATTGTTATTTCCATTTAAATCTTCTAATTTACTCTGTTCGTTGTTAACCTTGTATATCGTATCATTTACAACAAAAATACTATCCAAATCATCAGCTTGTATTGGATTATTTAATATTATACTTTTCCAGTTAGTAGTCTTTTCGCTTATGGCTCCATAAAATATCTTACTTATGTTGTTTCCACTTGTTATTCCCACATAAATATTCTCTGACTTATCCACACCAAGTATTCTAGTTAGACCTTTTTGATTAAAAGCCAGTCTATTCTCCAAATAAGTTACATAAACGTTATTACTTAGGGAAGAATTATACACAAGTTTGTCTTCATGAGGTATTAGATATACATCTTTGATTTTACTTTCATTTAAATCAACCTTTTCAAATTCATTTCTTACATTTAATTTATATATATCGCTACTACCTGTACTTGAAGTCACTCTAGCAAATATCAAATCTTTTAATGGTGAGCTAATTATACTATCAATTGAAGATTTTTTATCTTTAAGGGACAATGAGGATAGTAAGGTCTTATCCTTAGTATCAAGGTCATACTTATAAAAAGATACATATGTGCTATTATCTTTTGCTAAAGCAAGAATTAAACTACCTTCATTAAACCACTGGTACTTTAATAATTTAAAACCATCAGCATCTATAGATATTTTCTCTGACTTATATACAACCTCAAGCTTGCCATCTACAACATAAGCCAACTTATCAGCTTCCTTTGACAATTGTATTTCTTTAGCTTCTTCAGGAACATTAAATTTTGTTATATTATCATTTGTAACACTGTTGGAATTAATATCATTAGATTTGTTTGCATCGTTTTCTGAAGTATTAGCCGCTACTGTTTGGGATTTTGTTTGTTCTAAGCTTCCACTAAAACCACCCAAATACTTATTATTGATATAATATAACACTCCTATTTGTAACACTATGGCAACTACTATATATATTCCTAAATTTTTTATATATCTTATCATAATTTTCCCCCTATTTAATAATAAATGAAGTTGGAATGTATCTAACACCATCTTTACTAGAAGGATTATTTATTATCTTACCATCATAAAACATTGTAGTTGATGATCCTCCATCCAAGTTAGCAGCATTATATGCACCATTTTCTATCATAATCTCTTGAACATCTTTCAATGTAGCTCCAATGCTTCCTATTTGTCTACCATCAATTACAAGCATTAAAACTGTACCATCTTTTCTCTGACCTATAGCAGTTCTAGGTGCAATACCCCAACCACCATTTCCACTTTTAATTACACCTTGTCCATTTATAACTAAAAAAGGACTAAAGGAAACTGCATCCTTAATCTTTAGCCTTGCAATATCATTCTTAGTATACTTTCCCATTACCAAAACACCATCTGTATTAAATCCTATAAGCGAAACCTTATCTTCCTTCTGGTCATCAAAGACAATCTTACCGTCCTTTACAACCATTCCAGTAGGCACGCCACCATTACCTTGTCCATTTTCATCTTGAAATCCGCCGGCATTTATTCCTGCTACTGCATTCTCTTTTTTTACTATATCATCAAGCTTCATACCAAAACGTCCTAAATTGTCAGTTAATCCAAGTTGTATCCTCTTAGCATCATTTACTATAAGTAGATGTCCATTAAAAGAATTACCCTTTATCTCCTTTATTTCTATTCCGCTATCGCCTTTACTAACAGTATCAGAAGTTGGTTCTTGTATACTTATTTCATTAGTATTAGAATTAACAGTGTCTTCTACTTTATTCTTGTTCATTATTTCATCAATTTCAGATTTACTTAGAAATATTGTAGCTAAATATTGATGACTAAGTGTAGTCATAGCAGAAGTAACTACTAATTCCTTTATGTTATTAAATGGGCCATAAAATACCAATGGTACTGATATTACAAGTCCAATAACAATATTTGCAAATATAAAATTAAATATATTCAAACCAAAAGCATTGATGAGCCTTCTATTTTTCATTTTAGTTTTTTTCATCTATTAAAATCCTCCAATAGAATTTAAGTTATTTTTGTTCCGATGCTAATTTCTGTACATATTCTTCAAGGCATAAATTATTATCAAACATGTATTTAGCTGCATCAGTTCCTACATATCTTAAATGCCAAGGTTCATAATTATATCCTGTTATATCACTTTTCCCCTTTAGGTACCTTATTACAAATCCATACTTATTAGCATTTTCTGCAATCCATTTTCCTTCCTTAGTCTTTTCAAAATCTTCGGCTAAATCATAGTATGGAGAAGAGTTTACATCAACAGCAAGCCCTGTTTGATGCTCACTTGAGCCTTCTTTAGCTACATATTTACTAGCTTCTGTAGCGCCATCAGTCTCAACTTTTCTCTCATATACATCAGCTTGACTTTCATAACTCCTATATGCAGATACCAAAATTAAATTTATCTTATCTTTCTTTGCATCAAAAAACATATTTTCAAGGGCTTTAGCAGCTTCTCTACTCATCTTTCTATTTTCTAAGGAAACTGAACCAATTCTTTTGACATTAGGGGTAACTAGTTCATTAGGCTTAAAGGTACTATCCAACGGATAATTTTTATTCACAAGCAAAAGCCTATAATCTTTTTGCGCTATATTATCAACTTTCTCCTTTGTCAACTTTGCCTCATTTTTTTCAGCTGTAGCATCCGGCTTTTCGTTATCAATAGAAATAGTTTTCTCGCTGTTGTTACTTGCCAAGTTTTCGCTTTTCTTTACAATTCCTACTGTATCTTTAGATTTATTCACAGTTATAATCGAAGCTGAAACTACTATAGACATCATTAAAATAAAAGAATATAAGAAAAATAGTCTTTTTAAAATCGAAGATTTATTTGCCTTTTTTTTAGCCATTAAATTAACACCTCTTAATTTTATCTTAGAGTTCTATTTGATTTTAACAAAAATCTTTTTTTTAGTCATTAGTCCTTTATTGGTTATACTGAGTTATACTTTTTTATTATTTAACTCATAACTCTACTACTTTTATTATCCTAAATTTATAAATTTTATACTTCTTAACAACTGTAAAAAGCAGGTATTTAATATTTTCTACCTGCTTTATTATATCTATAACAAAAACATAATTCAATTACGTTAATACTTTTTTTACAATCTTTTTGCACCTTCAAAGGCTATTGGGCTTCTTTCACATTCGTCATATTTTAATGTGACCTGGTAGCACAGCTTACTTCCTTTCATTTTTTCTGAAGCATAGCACAAACCATTGGACCTAGAATCTAAGAATGGTTGATCTATTTGATCAGGATCCCCTATAAGAATAAGTTTTGTTCCTTCACCAACTCTTGTTATTATAGCCTTTACCTGCTTAGGAGTGAGATTCTGCGCTTCATCAATTATTACCCAGTTCTTAACTATAGACCTTCCTCTAAGATAGGCTACTGCTTCTGTAGTAATTATCTTTCTATCGAAGAGTTCCATTATTTTATCATTAAGTTCTTTTTCATTCTTATATCTTTCATTTTCATCAGAATCTATCAGTATTTCTAGATTATCAAAAATAGGCCTCATAAAAGGAGCTATTTTTTCCTGTTCTGATCCTGGAAGATATCCTATTTCTTCGTCCATGGTTACATTAGGTCTACATACCAATATTCTTCTAAACTGGCTGTTAGCTTCTTCTAATATTTTTTGCAGTCCAGTTGCTAAGGAAAATAGAGTTTTAGCAGTTCCTGCAGGTCCTTTTATTATAGTAAGTGGTGCCTTTGAAGCTTCGGTCCAAAGGCATTCCATCATAAATTTTTGACCGACATTTCTTGCAGATAACCCAAAAGATTTACTATCCTTATATACAAGTGGCACTACCTTCTGTCCATCGAATCTCCCTAAGGCAGTCTGCTTATTATTTTCCGAAGAATGAATTATCAAGAACTGGTTAATCTCTAGCTTAGGTTCTATATATATCTGCCTAGTATCATCATATAAATAAAGCTCTTTTTGACTTAATTCTTTGTCTTTATAAAACTTTTCAATTATTTCTTGAGGGGCATAGACTTCAACTCTACCAGTATACTGATTATCTTGTTCAGGGACTACTTCCTCATGAAAATCATCAACCTCAATTCCTACCGTATCAGCTTTAATTCTTTCAAATATGTCTTTTGTTATAAGATATACATTCTCCCCGCTTTCTTTAAGCGCTTTACATACCTGAATTATTCTGTTATCAGCTTTCATAACATCCCAGCTTGGAGGTATTTTAGTTCCATAGTGATTTGATTCAACCCGTAAACTGCCTCCACCAGGTAATTGAATGCCTTCACTTAAATTACCTTCTTTCCTTAGCTTATCTAGTAATCTTGCTGCATGTCTTGCATTTAACCCTAAGTCATTATTTGTCTTTTTAAAATTATCTAGTTCTTCCAAAACAACTTCTGGAATAACCACATCATTATCCTCGAAGGTTAACACAGCTCCTGGTGAATACAACAAAACGTTGGTATCAAGTACATAAGTTTTTTTCAAACTAACAACCCCCTTATTATAGATACGCTTCGAAATAATAATCAATTTAATTATCATATATTTAACTATAAAATATGGTATATTTGAAAAACTTCTGAAGCGTTTTATACTTAATAATTTTATGCTTAAACTTATTAATGTACCTTTATAAATGTATATGTTCAACACTTCAAACTTAGTTTAGTTAATTTAATATAATTATTAATTATTAATATATCTACGGCGAATTTGCTAGTTTATATATTTTTATTTAATTTCACTATATATTTTAATATATTATAGAAGGAATTTTTATTAATATGGCGAATATATATACTTTGAACGGAATTTAATTTGCCCTCTTAACTTTATTTTTATTTTCATTCGATATAGGATGTTCATCTTCCTATATCTTTTTTTACTATCTAGGAAATTATATCTTTTTTATTTTCCTTATTCCTTATTCTTATATTGTTCTATTACGCTCTGTACCTGTCTTCTATCTACATTCTGTGGATTGTATTTTTTATCATTAAAAATAAATTCATTAAGAATTCTTGCATTTTGCTGTTTGTCAATTAGAAACACCCAGGTTCCTCTATATAATGTACCTTCACATAGTTCACTGGCTGGCAATTGTAATCCTTCGAAGGCTACATCTCCCATTGTATAAGCAGTATATGCATAATTCATCAACTGAATAGGCTCTACATTAGTCTTAAAATATTGGATTATTGTATTTAATATACTTGGATACTGAACTGGATTTATATTCATTACCTTTTTTCCAACTTCAGTTAATACTCTTCTTTGTCTCTCTGTTCTTTCATAACTGCCATTACCTACTTTTCTTATTCTTGAGTAAGCCAAGGCTTGTTGTCCATCTAAGTGCTGTAGTCCTGGTCTAACTATATTTGGTGATTTTAACTTATCTACTTCTCCTATATATTTGTTCATTTCCTTTATTTCGTAATCTTTTATTTCTATATCTATGCCACCTAATTCATTTACTATATCTTCAAAACCCCAAAAGTTTACCAATATGTATTTATCCAATTTTATATTGAAATTTCTATAAATTGTATCTATTAAAAGTTTAGGCCCTCCATAAGCAAAAGCACTGTTAATTTTATCTTCTCCATGACCTTTAATCTGGACATAAGAATCTCTCATTATTGATGTATATTTAATTTTTTTATGATTTGTATCTAATGTAGCTATTATAATTGAATCAGACCTACAATTCTCATTTAATGTCCTTCCATCAGTTCCTATTAACAGTACATTAATTACGCCCTCTTGTTCTTTATAATCTTGATCACTAAAGCCTTGATTTTCTTCATCTAGTGCTATTGTGCCTGCCAAAGGATTTATTCGTTGAAATGAACTATCAAAATATCTAGGAATACCTGCTTCTTTTTCCGAAAAACTAATTGCATCACTTGAATATATCCTATTCCTCAGATACATATATGCTGATAAACATGATAAAATCATTATTAATAATATTATAAAAGTAATCTTAAAAACCTTCTTTGCCTTTCTCTTCATAACTATCACCTTAGATTCCTTTAATTTAAATAGTTGCAAATATCTATTTTGGTGAACAGATACTTTCTTAAGATTAGAATTTAAATAATATACCTTATAAATTCTACTAAATTTAGTATATCCAAATTTATATTTTCAACACTCTTTCAGATAGGATAAAAATTTTCATAGCAGTTTTAGCAGTGTTCTTACTACTTTCATAATTTAATTAAAAAATATAGCCATACTAAGAGGAAACTTCTTAGTATGACTATATTATTATTAGGCATTTTTCTTTTTTAAGTTCAACTAAGCTTTAATATCATTGAAGCTTTGCATCTCTTAAATGGGACTTTAATATTTCTGCTGATTCATTAAGCTTTGACTGTTCTTCTTGTGATAGAGGCACTTCAAGGATCTTGTTAGCCCCATCTCTATTAACAATAGTTGGAATAGCTAGATATACATCGTCAATACCATATTGGCCCTTAAATAAGGATGAAACTGTTAATATTGAATTTTCATCTCTTAAAATAGCTTCAACAATCCTTCTTACCGCCAATCCTACCGCATAGTTTGTATAACCTTTTTTATTTATGATTTCATAAGCTGCATTCTTAACCTTTTCTGGTATTGTAAACTTAAAGTTACCATCGCATTTTTCACAAGTCTTACTGCAATAATCTTCTGCGCTCATACCAGCAATATTAGTTAAACTCCAAGCAGCTATTTCTGAGTCACCATGCTCTCCAATTATATAAGTGTGTATATTTCTTGGATCAATTTCAAAATGGTCACTTAACATGGACTTAAATCTTGAGGTATCTAGAACTGTACCAGAGCCTATAACTCTATTTTGTGGCAATCCTGATAACTTATAAGTTATATAAGTCAGTATATCTACTGGATTAGAAACTACAAGTAGTATAGCATTAGGACTATACTTAACTATCTCTGGAACTATTTGCTTGAACACCGCTAAATTCTTATTTATTATATCAAGTCTAGTTTCACCAGGCTTTTGGCCTATTCCGGCTGTTATTATCACTATATCTGAATCTTTAGTGTCTGCATAATCTCCAGCTCTTACATCTATTGCTTTTACAAAAGCGGCTCCATGAGCCAAGTCCATAGCTTCAGCTTCCGCCTTATCTTTATTTATATCCACTATAACAATCTCAGAAGCTAATCCTTCTAGCATCAATGCATATGCAGTTGTAGAACCAACAAATCCAGCTCCAATTATTGATATTTTACTTGCTTTGTCTCTTAACATTTATATCATCCTCCTTGAATTAGGATATATTATTTATGTTCATCCCTATGTTAGAAATATAATCTATTAGTGGATTTTGTTACTGGTATAAAATATGTTTTATACTAAAAACTATATATTAATTAGTATCCTTTTCCTAAGTTATAAATATACTATCCTATAACAATATTTTATATGATTTAATAATAATTATCAAGTAGAATGATATTTTTTTAACATTTATTTATGTTAAGAAAAATTAACATACCATTTTTTTTATTTTTTTTCAAAAATACTTATATTTTGTATTAATATAATATATAATCTTTTTTGGCTAACAAAAGATTATTGGAGGTGCTTCATATGAACATTAATTTGATAGGTGTTCCTCTTTTCTATGGATGTGATAGACCAGGCGTAGAATTTGGACCAAATGCCTTAAGAGATAATGAATTAAGACAAATCCTTAGTGTAGATGGTAAACACAAAATTTATGATTTAGGAAATTTATATGTTGAGACAGTTGACGAAAAAGATAAATATACAAACCATAGCGTAATGAAGTATTTATCTCCAATAACTGAAGTGAATACTAATTTAGCTCATATTGTATATAATTCCTTAACTTCTGACTGTTTTCCTTTTGTTGTTGGTGGGGATCACTCATTAGGCTTAGGATCAGTCGCTGGCGCAGCTAAATTTCATGGTGATGACTTTGGAGTAATATGGATTGATGCCCATGGTGATATAAATACAGATACTACTTCTCCAAGTGGAAATGTACATGGTATGCCATTAGCTGCTTCAATGGGACTAGGTTACAAGGGCCTTGTAGATATATATGTAGAAGGTAGAAAAGTCAAACCATCTAATATTTTCATATTAGGGGCAAGGGATTTAGATAAAGGTGAATTGGATCTAATTAAAGAATTAGGACTTAACGTATGGACTACTAAAGCTATAAAAGATAAAGGAACTGAAGAAGTAATTAATGAGTTTTATAATGCTATTCAAGCAGCTAAAATCAACAACTTCCATTTAAGCTTCGATATTGACTGTTTAGATTCTTCATTAGTACCTGGTACAGGAACTCCTGTAAGCGAAGGTTTATCAATAGAAGAAGTTACTGATATTACAAAGTCAGTACTTGAAACTAAAAAAGTAAGATCAATGGACTTTGTAGAGTTTAATCCAAAGCTTGATATTGAAGATATAACATTGTCTAGCTGTATTAAAATGCTTAAAGTAATATCTGAAAATCTCTAATCTCGGATTCTTATCCGAGATTTTTTACTGTCTACGAAAGTATATTTTGCCCCTTGCTAAACCTAGCAATATTGATGGTTTAGCATAGCTTCAAGTAAAGAGTAAAAAATAAAATTACGTTGCCTGCCATATTTTCCTCACGTACATTCGTAAAGGCAAATGCTCAAAAAATTTACTAAAGAAGGTCGCTTCAGCGAATTTTTACTATATTCCCAACTAATTATTATTATTAAAACTTTTCATAACAATAATTTTATTATATTATGTTATTAGAGATAATTATGTAAAAAATTAATCAACTTATGTCTTGTGATGCAAAATGCTTTATCTTTGTTTAAAAATCTTATGAAGCTAACAATATTATACTAAAATTGCTTCAGCATAATCAAAATTTTTGATAAAGCCAATCATTTTAAACAACATAAGACTTTAGCTGACTTAAGATAACTTTGGAGGATAATAATGAAACTTTTATTTTTTGATACTGAAACCACAAGTATTAGACCTGGCAGCATATGTCAGTTAAGTTACATAGTGGTGGACTCTTCGACTAAACCTCAAACAACTATTGGTAAAAACTACTTCTTTACAGTTGACCAGATGGACCCTGCTGCAGAAGAAGTTCATGGTTTCTCAATGGAGAAGTTATATGAGTTAAGTAACGGTATGTACTTCGAGGACTTAATAGAAGATTTTTATGAAGACTTCATTACAGCAGACTTCGTTATAGGGCACAACGTCTCCTTTGATATAAAGTTTTTAAAACATGAACTTTCTGGCATGGGAGAAGACTGGGAACCTAAAAGCACTTTCTGTACTATGAATTATTATAAAAATGTCTGTAAGCTACTAAAACCAAACGGTGAATACAAAAATCCTAAACTAGAGGAACTAATTAAATTTCTTAATATAACTAAAGATAAGATTGCTCAAACTGCAGACAGCCTATTTGAAGGCAGCGGAAATTACCACGATGCTCGTTTTGATACAGCTGCCACTTATCTTGCAGTTACAGAAGGAATAAAGCAAAAACATATACCAGCTGGTTACTTTAGTAAGATGATCAATAAATAATAACTTTAATTAAAGCCTGCAATAAGTTCAACAATGAAATTTATTGCAGGCTTTATACCTTATTCCTTTAAAATACAATCTATAAAAAGATTCATAAATTGATAACTTCTTGAAAACACTTGCTTAACATATAGCTCTTGCATGATTATGCTATTAGTATTAATATTACTTTCCATTAATTATCTTATCAAATCTATAGTTACCACTTTCCCAAGGCTTATAATTGTTACTCATATCTATTCTTTCCTTAGGAGTAGGATGATCATATACCCAGAACTTATAAATAGGATTTACATCATCCATAGATAAGTTAGTCTCCATAAATCTTGCTTCTAATTTTGCATTAGTTAGATTATCATGAGTCAATTCTATTGCAAACTTATCAGCATCCATTTCGATTTTTCTAGAATACCAATTGGTAATCGGATCCGACAAGGTAGATAATATTGTAAATACTAAAATAAGCACTGGTATGGCAGCTAAGGATTTATAGCTATTTATATTATTTTTTAGAAAGCTCAGCCTTCCTATTATATTTTTTGATATTAAATCTGTGAGCCATAACAACAGTATAGAAAGTATTCCTGAAAGCACTATGGACTTAGATATATGATTAAGCTTATAATGGCCTATCTCATGAGCAACTACGGACTTGATCTCTTCAGTACTTAACTGATTTATAGTATTATCCCATATGACTATTCTTTTTGTATTAAATATACCTGTCATATATGCATTCAGTGCTTTTGTTTCCTTACTCTTGTCCACTTCAAGTATCTTAACATCTCCGATATTAGCTTTCTTAGCAACTTCAGATATTGCATCCCTCACTTGAACATTTTCTAAAGGCTTAAAGTCGTTAAATAGAGGATCAAATAGTACAGGAGCTAATATACTGCCAACAAACCCCACAGGTATTGTAAGAAGCCCTAAGATAATAAACCATCGCTTAAATTTTATAAATATCATATAGGGCACAAAAACAAATATCAATGTTATAATAAGAGTAAGTGCAAAGTTTTTTAGGTAATCTTCTAGCCAAAGCAAAAAAGTTAAATTAGAAATTCCTATTATCTTTGCTCTATAAAAAGAGCTAAAAAAAGACAATGGTATAGACATAATAAGATCAAACATCATATAAAGCGCTGTAAGCTTAAGAAGTTTTATTATCTCAACTCCCTTTAAGCTAGAGGTGATTTTTATGCCACCAAGCAATATGAATAAAGCGGGTATTGAAAAAGTAACCACCAATCTCAAAACAAAAAATAATTTAGAAAACTGATAATTAGCTATAGCTCTTTGAGAAGGTTGTGGGACCAAAACCTTATTATCAGCTACCCTGTATTCAACCTTGTTTGTAGCCTTAATTTGATTTTTTAAGCTTAGTTGGATACCAAAAGTTAAAATACATGTTATAAAAAATAAAAAAATGAAGATTATAATAGTATTGAGTACAAATTTTTTCATTACAGCTCCTCCCTCCATTATTAATATTATAGTATAAATTCTGCTAATTATGAAAAAATATACTTGATTTATTATTTTCATATGTTATAATAATATTGAATTAATTAATAATTATTATTTGTTAATAACACTTTATATAAATTTAGGAGGTAATTTGATATGAAAAGTTATATTTGTGATGTATGTGGGTATGTTTATGATCCAGCTATAGGAGATGAAGACAACGGAATAGCTCCAGGAACTTCTTTTGAAGATATTCCAGAAGATTGGCTATGTCCTCTATGCGGAGTTGGTAAGGACCAATTTTCAGTAGTTGAATAATAATTACTAAAGAAAAAGCTCTAGAATTCTAGAGCTTTTTGTTATTCATAATTATAATTTTTAATGTTGTGATTTTTTTAAACTTAATTTAAAAGCTGATTATACTTGGAATATTCCACTTATTTTTTTAGCATATTATTGATTTTATCTTGCCACACTTTAGTATATTCTTTATCCATAGGCTTAACATCTTTAAGCCTATATTTCATATTCATATTTTCGTACTTGTTTACACCTAAAACATGATATGGAAGAAGCTCAACCTTCTCTACATTCTTAATATTCAATATATACTGTCCTAGCTCCTCAAGATGCTTCTCACTGTCGGTTATGCCAGGCACAACCACATGTCGTATCCAAAGCTTCTTATTTAGCTTCTGAGCTACCTCTAGGAACTTTATAGACTCATCTACCTCTGAAAGAGTTAACTGTTTGTACGCTTCTCTTTTTATGTGCTTTATATCAAATAATATCAAGTCCACATACTCTAATATTTCTTCATAAGCACCTAGTCCATAGCCAGCAGTATCTAAGGTTGTATGTATGCCATTCTCTTTACACAGCTTTAAACACTCTATTAAAAATTCTGGCTGCAATAATGGTTCTCCACCAGAGAAGGTAACTCCTCCTCCTGATTTCTCAAAGTAGGGTTTAAACCTTAATATTTTTTTTATAAGCTCCTCAGCGCTTGTTTCTGTACCGCTATTGTTACAGTCCCAGGTGTCTGGATTATGACAGTAGGCACATCTTAGCTTACAGCCTTGAAAAAACACAACAACTCTTATACCTGGTCCATCAACTAATCCCATGGATTCTATAGAATGAATTTTTCCTTTTATCATGCTTCCACCTCTTTTATTTTAGGCTCTGTTAAATTACTGTGTTGAAATTAAGCGGTCAGTCATCCGATGCTTAGATGAGCTTACGCTAATTGCTCGCTCATATAGCATCTCCTTCATGACCACTTAATTTCAACAATATTCTTAAACATAGCCTTATTTTAAAGCTTAATCATAATTGTACCAATTGTTATACTGTATCCAAAAGCTATCTTTAAATAAAGGAAGCTCTATTGAGCTTCCTTTAATTTATTATAAAGTTTCGTGGAATGTTCTGCTTATTACTTCTAATTGTTGATTTCTTGTAAGTCTGTTGAAGTTAACTGCGTATCCAGATACTCTTATTGTTAGTGTTGGATACTTTTCTGGGTGATCCATTGCATCCAATAAAGTTTCTCTATTAAATACATTAACATTTAGGTGATGAGCTCCTTGTGAGAAGTATCCATCCATAACTGAAACTAGATTATCTACTCTCATGTCATGCTCTTTACCTAAAGCATCTGGTACTATCGAGAATGTATTTGATACACCATCTTCACAGAATGGAGTATATGGTATCTTAGCTACAGAGTTTAAGGATGCTAAAGCTCCATTTGCGTCTCTTCCATGCATTGGGTTTGCTCCTGGTGCAAAAGCTTCTCCTGCTTTTCTTCCATCAGGTGTTGCTCCTGTTTTCTTACCATAAACAACATTTGATGTTATTGTAAGCACTGAAAGTGTATGCTTTGCATCTCTGTATAGAGGATGCTTCTTTAATTCAGTTGAGAACTTTTCAACTAATTGTACTGCTAAATCATCTACAGCATCATCATCATTTCCGTACTTAGGGAAGTCTCCTTCTATTTCAAAGTCAACAGCTATTCCATTCTCTCTTATTGGCTTAACCTTAGCATACTTTATAGCACTTAATGAGTCTACAGCAACTGAAAGTCCTGCTATACCAAAAGCCATAAGTCTTCCTACTTCTGTATCATGTAGGGCCATTTGACCTGCTTCATAAGCATATTTATCATGCATATAATGAATTACATTCATTGTATCAACATAAAGCTTAGCAACGTATTCTAATACTTTATCATAACTTTCCTTAACCTTATCGAAATCAAGAACTTCATCTGTAATAGGTTCAAGGCCTTTTATAACAAGTGAACCCTTCTTTTCATCTACTCCACCATTTATTGCATAAAGTAAAGACTTAGCTAGATTGCATCTAGCCCCAAAGAACTGCATTTGTTTTCCAACCTTCATTGCTGAAACACAGCAAGCAATAGCATAGTCATCACCGTAAATAGGTCTCATAACATCGTCATTTTCATATTGAATTGAGTCAGTAAGGATAGACATTTCAGCACAGTACTTCTTAAAGTTTTCAGGAAGCTTTTCAGACCATAGTATCGTTAAGTTTGGTTCTGGAGAAGTTCCAAGATTGATTAATGTATGAAGATATCTGAAGGAGTTCTTTGTAACTAAAGGCTTACCATTGATACCAACTCCGCCTATTGATTCAGTAACCCAAGTTGGATCCCCTGCAAACAACTCATTGTATTCAGGAGTTCTAAGATGTCTTACTAATCTTAGTTTAATTATAAATTGATCTATTATTTCTTGAGCTTCTGCTTCTGTAATAATGCCATTTCTTAAATCTCTTTCAATATAGATATCTAAGAATGTACTTGTTCTTCCTAAAGACATAGCAGCTCCATTATTTTCTTTAATAGCTGCCAAGTAACCTAAGTAAACAGCTTGAACCGCTTCTTTTGCATTGCTTGCAGGAACTGATAGATCAACGCCATACTTTGAAGCCATTGATTTAATATCTTTAAGAGCTCTTATTTGCTCTGAAACTTCTTCTCTCTTTCTTATTAACTCATCTAAGAAATCGCCTTTTAATTCTTTTAAATCCTTTTTCTTTTCTTCTATTAAATAATCTATGCCATAAAGTGCAACTCTTCTGTAGTCACCAATTATTCTACCTCTACCATAAGCATCTGGAAGACCAGTTAAAAGTCCTGCCGATCTAGCAGCTCTTGTTTCTTCACTATAAGCATCAAAAACACCTTGGTTGTGAGTTTTTCTATACTTAGGAAAATATTCAGTTATATCTTTATCTAATTCATAGCCATAAGCTTCTAGAGATTGTTCTACCATTCTGAAACCACCAAACGGATTTACAATTCTCTTAAGAGGTGCATCAGTTTGTAGCCCAACTATTACTTCATTATCTTTGTCTATGTATCCAGGCTCGTAATTGTCGATTCCTGATACTCTATCCACAGCAACATCTATAATTCCCTTTTTAATTTCTTCAACTATAAGATTGCTTGATATTTCCCAAACTTTCTTAGTTTTATCTGTTGGACCAGCTAAGAAGCTCTTGTCTCCTTCATATAATGTGTAATTTTTTTGGATAAAGTTCCTTACGTCAATCTTTTCCTGCCATGTACCTGATTTAAATCCATCCCATTGTTTATACATGAAATTACCTCCTTTTTGCAGCTTATTGCTACATTTAAAGACTATAATAATATTATACTATATTAGTACACATTTGTTAATAGCTTTTTTCATTTGAAATGCAGTTTCAATATATATTATACTATTATCATTTTTTTATGCCTTATATTAAATTATACCTAAATTATGGCGTATTTCTACATTAATTTGCATATAAAATCATAATGTTTGTTTATATTTTAACAATATCACAGTGTTAAGTAAATGGAATCTGAAGGTCTTAATTACATAAACTTCAAGTTCATATTTTAACAATGCTACCTTACTCATTCTGTATAATCATCATTCACATGTATTAAACTCTCACTATTAGTGAGAGTTTAAATTATACAAAATTATATTAGTTCTTTGCATAAATTAATTAAAGAATAACACTAATAACTAGTTATTTTTAATACTATACTTTAACAGTGCTATACTATTTTATATTTCTGCTACCAGGCTTTATATATGGAATATTTTCTTTACATAATGGACATTCATCTTTTTCATAGGATTCTATTTCAAGCTTTATAGCGCTTACCATAGGATAGTCTGTTACATTTCCAGTAGTTCTATCAACAATACAAGCTACTGCTACAACTTCTCCACCTAGGCTTTCTATAACCTTTGCAGCTTCTTTGAATGATTTGCCTGTAGTTACTACATCTTCAGTTATAACAACCTTTTGCCCTGGCTTTATAGTAAAGCCTCTTCTCAAAGTCATTTCTCCGTTTTCTCTTTCTGTAAATATAGCGGGCTTACCTAACTGTCTTCCTACTTCATAAGCTACTATAACGCCCCCCATCGCTGGTCCTACTACTAGATCAAAATCTATCTCAGATAATTGTTTTGCTACAACACTTAGTACTTTTTCTGCTTTGTCTGGATGTTGTAATAGCTTAGCGCATTGGCAGTATCTATTTGAATGCTTTCCTGATGATAACAAAAAATGTCCTTCTAATAATGCTTCTACTTCCTTTAATATCTCTAAAACCATATCTTACATCTCCTCTTAAATTATAAATTTATATATTACTTTTATATGATCCCAACTATTTCATTTATATCCTTTATTCCTTGCTCTTCTAAGAACCTTTCTAGATCTCTTATTATATCCACTGCTGCCATGGGGTTTACAAAATTCACAGTACCTAACTGAACAGCTTTGGCTCCTGCCATAAGGAATTCTATCACATCATTGGCATTCATAATTCCACCAAGACCTATTACAGGTATATCTACAGCCTTAGATACTTCATATACCATCCTTAAAGCTATAGGCTTAACTGCCGGTCCTGATAATCCTGCAAAAGTATTGTCAAACACAGGCTTTCTCTTCTTTATATCTATAGCCATAGCTTTTACCGTATTTATTAAAGACAAGGAGTCAGCCCCTGCTTTAGCACAACTTAAAGCCATGTCCACTATATTCTCTGCATTAGGAGAAAGCTTAACCATAAGAGGTTTAGTTGTTACCTTTCTAACCTTAGAAACTACTTCCTCTGCGACTTCACACTTTATTCCAAAAGCCATTCCACCAGATTTGACATTAGGACAAGATATATTTAATTCAATCATATCTATATCAGTCTTATCTAGCTTTGAAGCACCTATTTCATAATCATCAATAGTACTTCCACCTAAGTTAGCTATTATATTGGTATCAATTTTCCTCATCTTAGGTAAGACTTCATGTATAAATGCATCTACTCCAGGATTTTGTAGACCTACACTATTCATCATTCCAGAAGCTGTTTCAAACACCCTTATACCACCATTTCCTTGGCGTTTATTTAGAGTCAACCCTTTTGAACTAATGCCTCCTAAGATCCCTACATCATAGAAATCCGCATATTCTTCCCCAAATCCAAAGGTTCCTGAAGCCGCGATAAGAGGATTTTTAAAATCTATTCCATTTATATTTACCTTTAGCATAGCATCACTCCCTAAAGTTCAAG
The DNA here is from genome assembly GCF_004015185.1 of Clostridium manihotivorum. GTDB lineage: Bacteria > Bacillota > Clostridia > Clostridiales > Clostridiaceae > Clostridium_AR > Clostridium_AR manihotivorum. The sequence continues at coordinate 4,641,458 of NZ_CP025746.1, forward strand.
ATCGTAACCATTAAACACTGGCCCATCTTTACAAGTTCTTTTATTTCCTTCTTTTGTTTTACAAGTACATACAAGACAAGCTCCAACGCCACAAGCCATATGCTTTTCCATAGAAGCATATATATTAATCTTATTTTCTTTTGACTTGTCTATTACCTTCTTCATCATTACTTCTGGTCCACAGCATAGAATAGTATCATAATTAGAGTAATCTATAATGTCCGTAACAAATCCCTTATGTCCAAAGGTTCCTTTATCTGTAGCTATTGATATACTATCAGTAAAGTCCTGTAACTCTTCTAACAGGTATGTTTCATCTCTAAAACCTGCATACAAATCTAAAACTTTAGAATTACCATTCTCTTTTATAACCTTAGCTAATTGAAGCATTGGTGCTATGCCTATCCCACCAGCTACTAATGCGACTCTTCCGTAATCTTTCTTCTCATCAAATCCGTTACCCAGTGGTCCTATTACGTCTATATAATCATCCTTTTCTAACTCTCTAAACTCCTCAGTACCTGTACCAACCACTGCATATAAAAAGGATATTATTCCATCACTTTTTTCACATATTGATATTGGCCTTCCAAGAAGAGCTCTTCTAGGCTTTAACATATAAAATTGACCTGCTATTATTGAATCATCACACTGGATAGAAAGTTTAAATATGTTGCTACATAGATTTATATTGCTTACAATCTTAACTTTTTGATAATTAACCTTCATTTTTCGCCTCCAGCTCAAGAACTGCTCTTCTTATATCTTCTCTCATTCTGATAGCTTCTTTTCTGGAGCTATCTTCAAAGTGCAGATAGTTTTCTTCTTCCTTATATGCAAGCAGTATCTTTCTTGATGAATTTACCACTCCACCGTTACCTACTCTTAAAGATACAGCCACATCCTCAGCCTTTCCTCCTTGAGCCCCATATCCTGGTATTAAGAAATATGATGATTTTAAATTTTCCCTCAGCCTCTTTGCCTGTTCTATATGAGTGCAACCAACTACCACACCTAAGGAGCTATATCCACTATTTCCAAGGAAATCTCTTCCTAAGCTTTCTATCATATTTCCTACATGATCATATACAGTACCTTTTCCATCTATGTTGCAATCTTGTATATCTCCAGAACCTTTATTAGAAGTCTTTACTAGTGCAAATATACCTTTGCTTTTACTTTCTAAGTAAGGAAGATATGGCTCTATGCTATCCATACCCATATATGGATTTAAGGTTATAAAGTCGCTTTCAAACTCTCCTGTAAAGTGAGCCTTTGCATACATCTTGGCAGTTGCAGCTATATCTCCTCTTTTTATATCAGCGATTGTTATTAACTTTCTCTCTCTTAGATACTCTAAAGTCTTTTTATAAGCTATTAAGCCTGATATTCCAAGAGCTTCGTAGTAAGCAATTTGAAGTTTAAAACAAGCTACTACATCATAAGTAGCATCAATAATTCTCCTATTATACTGAAAAATAGCATCCTCAATATTGGTAAATTCATTTATTATCGATTCTGGTATGTAGCTTATGTCTGTATCCAAACCTACGCAAACCACACCATTTTTTTCTACTTTTTCGTATAATCTATCAACTATTTGATTACTCATTTAAAGTATCCTCCTGTCTATCAAAAATAACTCTTCCAGCTTTAATTGTCTTATCTACTATTCCATAAAGATCCCAACCTAAGAATGGAGTGTTTTTACTCTTTGAAAGTATCTGTTCTTCACTTACCTTAAAAGACTGTTCCAAGTTAAGTATTACTAAGTCTCCTTCAAAACCTGGACAAGTCTTACCTTTATTTAACTTAAGAAGCTCTGCTGGCTTTGCACTCATCATTTCACTTAACTTATTTAAATTGATATATTTTTCTCTTACAAGCTTTGTATAACATATTGGGAAAGCTGTCTCTAAGCCTATTAATCCTGGAGCCCCTTTTTCTTTATCTTCCTGTGAGTGTGGAGCATGATCTGTACCAATAACATCTACATCTCCATGAGCTATGGCTTTAATAAGGAAATTCACATCTTCTTTATTTCTTATTGGCGGATTAACTCTGTAGTTTGATACCTCATCACATAAAGCTATATGATGTGGAGTAACCTCACAACTAACTTTTGCCCCATCACATTTTGCTTCAATCACATATTGCATAGCTTCTTTTGTACTTACATGGGCCATATGAAGCTTGCTTCCAGTAAACTTTGCAAGACTAACATCCCTCCAAGTCATCATGTTCTCAGCTAGTCTCATGTCTATATCAGAAAATTCATGACTTTCAGCATGGGATATCACAAGCCAGTCCATTTCCTTAGCTTTTTTCATAGCCTCCATCATAACCCTGGAGTCAGATACTCCTTTTCCATCATCAGATATAGCTTTTACTTCCTCAGAAAACTGCTCCAAATGTGCTATTGTAGCACCATCAAAATCCTTTGTTATTGATACACATTGATGAAGGTCAATTAATCCTACTTCCTCATTCTTTTTATACACATAATCTAAAATCTCCTTACTGCTGACAATAGGATTAGTGTTGGCCATTAGGTTTACAGTAGTGTAACCACCCTTTGCTGCAGTTCTTGAACCAGTATATATATCCTCTTTATAAGTGAAACCTGGTTCTCTAAAATGTGCATGCATATCTACAAATGCCGGCATTACAGTCATTCCCTTTGCGTCAATAACTTTGCAGTCTTTATCCTCTATGCTGCTTGCTACTTCCTCAATCTTGCCGTCTCTTATATATATATCACCGTAAAAGTTGTGACTTAAATCAACTATATTAGCATTCCTTATTAGTAAATCCATTTTTTATTCCTCCAGTCTTATAGTAAGCTTGTGTTCTTCATCGCAATAACCACATCTATAGGTTCCTTTTTCTCTGTTAGTTAATATAAACTTTTGAGAAATATAATTTTCCACAGTAGTTATACACCTTGGGTTCTTGCACTTTATTAAGTTTTCAACTACATTTGGGAGTCTTGTCTTTAGTTTTTTCACTATATTCTCATTTTCTACTATATTTATAGATATAGATGGTGATATTAAGCCAAGAATTTCATAATCTATATCTATAACATTATCTATTTTAATAATATCTTTCTTTCCTAGCTTTTTACTCTCAACATTCTTTATAAGAGCTACTGAGTAATCAGCATTGTCTAGATTAAGATATTTATATATGCTATTTCCCATGCCAGCTGTTATATGATCTATAACAATTCCTTTTTTTATACTTGTAACCTGAAGCATTATCTCACCCCCAAAAGCTTTGCAATAAGTGCCATTCTTACATACATCCCATACTTAGCCTGCTTAAAGTAGCACGCTCTTTCGTCTTCATCTATGGAATAATCTATTTCATTTACCCTTGGTAGTGGATGTAGGATCATCAAATCCTTCTTTGCTCTTTTTAACTTTTCTCTATCTAATATATAACTATCTCTAAGTCTTAAGTATTCAGCTTCATTAAAGAATCTTTCTTTCTGAACTCTTGTCATATATAGAATATCAAGAGATTCTATTGATTGTTCTAAGCTCTCAACTTCCATAAACTCTATATTGTTATATTTCAATACCTCTTCCCTAATATAATCAGGAATTTGCAATTCACTTGGAGAGATTAAGATATATCTATTATTTTCATATCTTGACATGGCTTTTAATAAGGAGTGAACTGTTCTACCAAACTTTAAATCACCGCATATTCCTATGGTCATATTGTTAAAGCTACCTTTAAGTTGTTTGATAGTAAGTAGATCAGTTAAGGTTTGTGTTGGGTGTTGGTGGCCCCCATCTCCAGCATTGATAACTGGAATATCTGAATATATAGATGCTACTTTGGCTGACCCTTCCTTTGGGTGCCTCATAGCTATTATATCTGCGTAACAACTTACTGTTCTAATGGTATCTGCAAGAGATTCCCCTTTTGAAACTGAACTTGAATTAGGTTCTGAAAATCCAATTACTTTCCCACCTAATCTCATCATAGCTGCTTCAAAGCTAAATCTTGTTCTGGTGCTTGGTTCAAAGAAAAGCGTTGCTAGAAGCTTGCCTTCGCAAACTTTAGAAAATTCCTCTGGAGAGGACATTATTTGACTTGCTAACTGGAATATATTTTCCAATTCATCCTTAGATAAATCCATTGGGTCTATTAAACTTCTGCCTTTTAACATATTCATCTCTCCTTTTTAACATCTCTGTGTTAATTTAAAGAAGGAAAACTATATAGAATGCTAATATTCTTCTATATGCAAGAATTCATATTTAAGAACTGCCAACTTCTCTTTTGTGAGTTGTTCTTTACCAATCTGCCAATTTTCAAGCTACGCGAAAAAATATAGCAGGCGACATATCTTTCTTTTTTTATCCTTTCCTAAAGAATAAAAAAGCCTTCCTGTAAAGGAAGGCATAATAAATCGCTATCTCGGCATTCAGATAAACCAGCATAAAAATTGTGGCTAACAACTTGACCAATTAAGTCAAACAATTTTATGATTCTAAAGATTATCTTGGTCTATCTTCTATTTTAGCATTAATATAACTTCCTTATTGATCTCTCTGGATCAAGTTAAAGGTTAATTGTTAAACATAGAATACCATTTATTATACGTGATGTCAACTTATCAAACTAAAATATATTATCTACCCATAAGTAATATTCAGCTTAATTCATAGTGCTTTAATTATTCTAAACTGCTAAATTTCCTTCATTAGATCCACTAGTTCACTTTCTTTAGGCATCCAAACATTATTTTCTTTTGTAAAGGTTAGAGTCACTGTCTTAGGATTTTCTACAAATGTACCTTTGGCGATTTCTTCTCCTACTATCTTAAAAGACTCTTGATATATCTGCTTCTCCGTCATAGACTGATTATCTTCATATTCCTTTTTTAGCTTATCCTCAGCGGTTTTAGATATCTTATCCATATCAAACCCTTTTATTTTAATTTCTACCTTGGCGGAATCTTTTTCTTTAGATACCGCTCCAATTTCATAGCTTACTTTACTAAGTCCTGTAAGTATATCACTCTTCAATTTATTTTTAACTTCATCTGTTAATATACTTTCGTCTAAGCCAGAAGAGGATATTCCCTTCATTAATCCACCCTCAAAAGATTCTCTAATATTTGTATATTCCTTTTCTGTAATACCAACTTTATCAATGTTACTTTTATCATTTTTTATAATTATATCTAAAATGGTCTTGGCGCTATCCTCTGGAGTGACTTTTGGTTCTCCACAGCCTACAAGTGTTAAAGTTGAAAGTAATACAGCCATAAGTAATATAAAAATATTTTTAATTCTTCTCATTAAACTTCTCCCTTATAAAATTAATTAAACTAATACTAAATAAATGTGTTGAATTTAAATTACTAGTGATCCGATGCTACAATTGGAAACCTGATAATGTTTTTTTATGTTATATAAAACTATAATTTTATAAATTTAAAGATTAATTTTTCCTTTCTGCTTAACAAATAATTTACTTAATCAGTATATTCAGCTTTATGAATTATGTGATATTACCCCACCGTCTTTTATCTAGTAATAACTAAATTTAGCTACTTTCTAAAAATTAGCGAAAATTTTTATCATATTTTTTCAATACCTTTGATTATTCTAAGAAAGCAAAAAGTAGCGAAGGATTAATAATCTTCCGCTACTTTTTAGTATTATTTACTCTATTCAATATTCTTAAATTAACATCTTAGATTTCATGCTTTATATTACAAATAATATAAAACATTTCAGCTTTAAAACATATCTATATATGTTGCAAGATGAAAATTTCGATATGATATTTAGGTAAGAACATCCATTAATATAAGATAACTAAAATATCCAAACTAGAATATAAAATAAAAATTATAGCGAGGTTTTAAATATGGATATTTTGATTCTTAATAAGATTGCTGGGCATGAAGATGATATAAACGAGTTAAAATCAGCTTTAAAAAAGACTAAAAACACAAGGTTATATAAAAGATATTCTGTTTTACTTAAGCATTTTGATGGATTTACAAATAGAAAAATAGCTGAAATGGAGAATCTAGAAGAACATACTGTTTCTACATATATAAAAAATTATAAATCAAAAGGAATAGATGGATTAAATATTGGCCACGGCGGCGGAGCGCAAAGAAAATCAATTCACTTCAAGAGAAGCTCATTGTAGAAACTATAACTACAAAAACTCCAGAAGATGTAGGCTTCGAATCTAAAATGAATTGGACTATTGAATTAGTGAGGCAATGGGTTATTAAAGAATTTAATATAAATATGTCACATAGAGGAATAGCATATGTACTTCATAGATTAAATTTAAGTTATACTAGACCTACTTACGTCTTAGCGAAAGCTGATAAAGAAAAGCAAGAAATTTTTAAAAGTGACTTTAAAGCTTTAAAAAAAATGCCTCAATGGCTTAGTTGATACCATCTTATTTGAAGATGAATCAATGATTAGAGATTATCAAGCAATTCAAAAGAGCTGGTTTATAAGAGGACAACAAAGGAAAATTCCTACGTTCGGTAAAAATGCAGGTGTTAAACTTATGGGAATATTGGATTACGAGACTGGTAACGTATATTGCGAGGAACATGAAAGATATGACGCTAAGATATTTAATGACTTTTTAGAAAACGTACTTAAGCAGTATCCAAAAGGAAAAATTGTTGTGGTATTAGACAATGCTAAGATTCATCATGCAAAGCTGATTCAGCCATTTCTTAATAGAGTTAAAGATAGGCTTGAATTGATGTTTTTACCACCGTATAGTCCAGAAATGAATCTTATAGAGGGGTTATGGGGATGGCTAAAGGCATCTGTTATTAACAATGTCTTTTATAAATCTCTGCCACAAGTTAGAACTGCAATTCAAAAGTTTATAAGTAACATAAATAAGGTTCCTACTCAAACAATAGACAGGCTATGTGTTAGATTGTAGAAACCAATTTGCAATATATATATATAATTATTTTTATTTAATATTATTTATATTAACTTTTATTTAGTTACTATATAATCCTAATGCTAACTTAGTTAAGTCCTCTGAGTTAGGCACCCAAACATTACTTTCTTTAGTAAGATTAAGGTCGTAGGTCTTAGGAGTATCAACTAAAGTTCCATTTGCCATACCTTCACCTACAAGCTTCAAAGACTCCTGATACATCTCTTTCTGAGTCATGGATTTATTGGCTTTTACTTTCTCTAATAGCTTCGGTTTAGCAGTCTCAACTATCTTGTTCATATCAAAGGCTTTAACCTTTATCTGAACCTTAGCAGACTTTTTGTCTTCTGATGCTTTGGTAACATCATATTGTACCTTAGCTAAACCAGTAAGTATATCTTTCTTTAATTCTTTCTTTATATCATCTGTAAGCACGCTCTTATCTACACCACCTGTAGCTAAACCTTGCTCAAAGCCTTTATCAATACCAGTTTCCACATCATCTCTGATTTCTTTATAGTATTTATCTGTTAGTCCAATTTTGCTTATATTACTTTTATCATCCTTCAACAATATATCTAGAACAACTTTTGTAGTCTCTTCTGGTGTTGATTTTGGAGCACTACATGAAGTCAATGGTATTACAGTAACTAATGTTACTAATAGTAGTGCACAAATTTTTTGTAACTTTTTCAAAAAAAATCCCCCTTTTAGATATGTTCTTTTATAGCAACTATTACATTTTACAATTTATTTACTTATTTGTCTAGTTTTGAATTTTTATACTGCAATTATGCATTAATATAAGTTCAATAATAAGTATTACTTTTTAATTACTTTAACTAAAATTGCGCTTTAACTTGTAGTTTGCTATCTTAGAATGCAAGTTAGTATTTCTCCCATCTTTATCTATTCATTCATTGATTACACTCTCAACGTAAAATATTTGTATTAAAATAACTATAATTGACGTAAATCTAATAGCTAAATTTTTTTCAAGTAACTTTTTGATAATTTCTTGACTATTAGGTTTTAAGCAAAAATATAACTCCTAGTTTCCTAGGAGTTATCAAGGCTTCAAGTCTCAATGCCAATTATTCATTAAATTATCCCACATCATCTTCCCGCACTTTGCAAGAGTAACGGTGCCATATACACTATTTGGTATACCCATTGATAATACTGAAAAAGCAAAACTTCCTTTATTTAGTTCTATAAGCTCAGTATCATTTTCCACACCAGTCTTATCTCCAGTCTTGCTTGATATATCATATTTTAAGTCATCAGGAATATAAAGAGCTAGTTTATTTTTTATTTGCTGTCTTCTTAATATATCTATCAGCATTGTACTGTTTTCCTTACTTAGATAAGTTGATCTATATAGGTGTTTCCATATAACACACAAATCATAAGCACTAGTTATATTTTCTACATCAGAATGCTGATGTCTTTCATCATTAGTTTTTCTATTTAGTTCAGTACTTTTTAAATCCATTTCTTTTATTATTTCGTTTATTCTATCCATACCAACGATATCTATAATCTTGTTTGCAGCTGTATTATCGCTTTGTATAAGCATTGCTACTAGAAGTTCAAATATTGTATAGTCTCTTTCGTTAAACTCATGGATTATACCAGTTCCATAAACCTTATCTTCTTTCTCGATTCTTATCTTGTCTAAGAAATTAAACTTTTCTAACTCAACTTCCTTTATTATGGATATAGCTATTGGTAACTTCATACACCCTGCAGCTGTCATTTTAACGTTTTCATTGAACCCATAAGTATACCCACTCACCAAATCCTCGAAGAAAAATCCATATGTTCCGATCCTAGTCTCTAAATATTTTTTTATCTCCTTCATAATACCCTCCAGCTTTCTATGTTTGATGTCTACATCAATTATATCATATTTTCAGAATATTTAGAAGTATTTTATAAATATTCTACACCAGCTTTTTTCTTTAAAAAATTCAAAATTACTGTAACGATAGTATATTATTTTAGTAAACCTATAATTTATTATAAAAGCCTGATTTTAGGTTAAAAATTATATAATAACCAACAATTAATTTATACATGATCCAACTAAAAGATCTATTTAGAACATATATAAATTAAGTTGGCAGTTTTTATTTTGTAGGTAACCTTTATAAAAACTCAATTTATACTTGTTATAAAATCGCGGCTTCTGGTTATTTTGTGGCATATATAAATTAATAGTTGAAGTTGGTTCCCTATATAAACTGCGCTTTTGTGATTTGTTGAAATAAGAGCACTAATTCTTAGAATTAGTGCTCTTGATATTAATCTCCAAAGGAAATGCCTATTTTCTTTGCTATGCTTACTAACTCTCCATCTGGATTTACATCTTTAGTCTTGCCAATTACGTTTTCTAAGCTCTCATAAGAGATCTTATCACCCTTTAGACAAACCATGTTTCCAAACTTTCCTTCATTAATCAATTCAACAGCAGCTACACCATACCTAGTTGAAAGTATTCTATCATAAGTAGAAGTATTTCCTCCTCTTTGAATATGACCTAGTACAGTACTTCTAACCTCATGATTTTTAATTAACTTTTCTAAGTCAATTGCAAGCTTGTTAGCTATTCCACCTAATCTTATAGGGTCTGGTGAATCTGCAACAACTTTGGACACAACAACCTCTCCATTTAAAGGTTTAGCACCTTCAGCTACCACTATTATTGAAAATGGCTTTCCTTGAGCTTCTCTTTCTCTTATTTTATCAACAATCTTATTAATATCATAAGGGATTTCTGGTATTAGTATAACATCCGCTGAGCCAGCTATTCCTGATTCTAATGCTATCCAACCAGCATTTCTCCCCATTACTTCTAGCAACATTATTCTATGATGTGACTCCGCAGTTGTGTGTAGTCTATCTAATGCCTCTGTAGCAATCTCTATAGCAGTATTAAACCCGAAGGTTACATCTGTAGCTTCTAGATCGTTATCAATTGTCTTAGGAACACCTATTACATTAACGCCTTTTCTAGAAAAATCTCTTGCAGAAGTGAGAGTTCCATCTCCTCCGATAACTACTAAGGTATCAATACCTTCTTTTTTCAAATTTTCCACAGCTACATCTGATACATCTTTCTTTACTAGTTTTCCATCTTCTTCAACCTGATAATCAAATAAATTATCTTTGTTAGAACTATAAAGTATAGTTCCTCCTCTATGAAGAATTCCTGATACAGAGTCAAGTGTTAGAGGAACTATATCGTTATTATAAAGACCTCTATATCCAAACTTGTAACCATATACTTCATACCCATATTGTAATATAGCAGTTCTCGTAGCAGCCCTAATTACTGCATTTAGTCCCGGGCAATCTCCTCCACCAGTTAATAATGCGATTTTTTTAACTTTATCTGCCATCTTATATCCCCCTTTACCCTATTGTTCCTTGTTCTTATTACACTTTGTAAATGTGTACATTATAATTTCTATTTAATGATATCACATTAAAAACTCTAAGAAAAGTATATTTTCTTAATATTGAAAATTTTATAAAATATTCTTAAAATTAGATTTATTTCATTATTAATTCCTTGTAAACTTCTTCAAATTTCTCAATTTCTCCTGTATTCTCTGTTTTTCTTATATTTGCGTGCATCTCTAAATAAAACCCCTTGTCGTCAATAAGCTTCATTTCCTGTAATTTTTTAGGAGTATCACTTTCAAATAATACTTGCCATTCCTCTTTAGACACATAGTCTTTGTAATCTTCATAGTCTTCTTTTCCTAATACAATATCATATTCACCATCGAAATAAATTATTATATCGTCTTCAACTAATTGTATATTCTCAACCTTTGACCATACTGGTGCATCGATAGTATCACCTTTTATCAAAAGCACCAAATTATTTTTTACAATCATCAGTTTACTTAATTGTATTCTAGACATGCCTAAATCATTCTTACTCCATTTCTTCTTAGCTATAATTTCTTTAATTCTTTCTGCAACAGACATATCATCACTCCTTTTTATTTTATTGTTCTCTTTAACTATATTAAAAATTCAAAGATTCAATAGTAAAGGAGGAAGTTTTCACATTGCTATGAATATTTTATTTCCCTAAATTGCGGTAACTTTTAACTAAAACGAAATTTTTCCACTTACCGCTTAATGTAATCTTTTACAAGATAACTTTTTCAAAGTCTCTGAAGTACCGTCTGCAGTGGATTTTCTTACGCATCTATCTTTTCTAAATCATATGCAAAGAAAATCTGGCAGACGACATAATTTCTCTTTTTTACTCTTTCACCGATATCTACATTTAAGTCGTGTACACATACTTATATACAGCTTTATTAAAATATAATTTGGTAAAAAATAAAAAAATTCAACACAAATTTTTTAATCTTTTGTGTTGAATTAGTTTCTAATGTTATTTTATTACATTTGCTAAGATTAACGCAACAAGTATAAATCCTGCAAATATTCTATATATAGCAAATACTCTCATAGGCTTCTTTTTCAAGAAAGCAATAAATCCTTCTACTACTAGAAGAGCTACTATAAATGCAACGATGAAACCTACTATTAATGCAACAACCTCGGTTTGAGTTATTGTAGCATAGTTAAATCTTCTAAGCTTAAGCCCTGAAGCACCAATCATTACAGGTATAGCTAAAAAGAATGAAAATTCAGCAGCAATTGCTGTACTTAAACCGCCTACCCAACCACCTATTATGGTAGATGCACTTCTAGACATACCTGGCCACATAGCAAGACATTGGAATATACCAACTTTAAGTGCTTGAACGTAGCTTATCTCATCAACATCTTTAACAACCTTTAGATGCTTTGCTCTTTTTCTATAGCTGTTTTCTGTAAGTATTAATAAGATACCTCCAACTATAAATCCTATAGCTACAGTCTTTGCACTAAATAAGTACTTATCTATCAAATCATTGAAGATTACTCCAAGAATTAATGCTGGTATAGTACCAACTACTATTACCATCCAAAACTTTATACCTTTCTTCTCAAATCTGAAGAAAGACTTAATCATAGTCCAGATCTTGTTCCAGTATAATACTACTACTGCTAAAATGGCACCTAATTGTATTACTATTTCAAACATATTAGTAAATTCAGTGCCACTAAAACCGATTATATCTCCAACTATTATCATATGACCTGTAGATGAAATCGGAATAAACTCAGTTATACCTTCAACTATTGCAATTATTATAGCTTTCAAAATAAAATAAAAATTTAACGCCATAAGCTCACTCACTTTCAATTGTTATTTGACATACTTCTTAATTATAAATTTTACTATACCCTTTGTCCATTAAAAAATTATTAAATTTGCATTACAGTATTATTAACTTTTTGCAAATCTGCCTTTTCTGAACGTATGTGAAGAAATCCTGGCAGGCGACATATTTTTTACTCTTTACTCTTTGAAATCAAAGCATCTTATATTATTTATATTTAAATTAAGATATAAAACTTTTATAAAGATTACAATAGCTAAAGAGTAAAGCTGTATGTTCGAACGTAGTGAGTTCACAGTTTTAGCCAAAGATGTATCACTTCAATCATTAAACTATTTTCAAATCTCTGCTGGTTTCTGAGCAGAGAATTTGAAAATATAAAATCATTATGAAGTGATAAATCGGTGGAATATGACAAAATCATATTAATTCTTTGCGCAAGCTCATCTAAGCATCGGATGACTGACCACTTAATTTCAACACAGTACTTTAACAGAGCCTATGTTTAAATATGGGCGTATCAACCGTAATAAAAAACTCACTGAAGCGATCTTCTTCAGTGAGCTTTTTTTGCGCATCTGCCTTTTCTGAACGTATGTGAAGAAATTCTGGCAGGCGACATAATTTTATTTTTTTACTACAGAAAGTATTTCTCCTTCTACCTTTTGTACATCTGGTACAAAACTCTTAAGAAGTGATAGTTTTCCTGTTATTTCATATTGTCCAAGAGTTGCAGGGATGAATACACTGTCACCTTTTTTAACAGCTAGTTCTCCATCAGAATACTTTATAACTCCAGTTCCATCTACACAAGTAAATATGTAGAATCTTTCAGGATCACTGCTCTCTTTTATTGATTTTTCTATGTCATATTTTATTATTGTAAAATAATCGCATAGAGCTAAATAAGTCTTTGTCACTCCATCTAACGTAGCTTTTAGTCCATTGCTGTTTTCTCCTTTAAGACTAAAGTCTATAACATCTAAGGCTTTTTCCACATGTATTTCTCTTCCTCTGTTATAGTCATATACTCTATAAGTTGTATCGCTGTTCTGCTGAATTTCAGCAATAACAACACCTTCACCTATAGCATGAACTAATCCACTTTTTACGAAGTAGAAGTCACCCTTCTTTACTTCGATTTTATTTAAATACTCGTCGAAGTTTCCAGTATTTATAGCTTCAACGAATTGCTCTTTTGTACAATTTTTAGTTCCTACAACTAGATTTGCTCCTTCGAAAGCTTCAAGAACATACCAACATTCAGTCTTTCCTAAGTCACCTTCTACTCTTAAACCATATTCATCATTTGGATGAACTTGAACTGAAAGTTTATCCTTTGCATTGATTAACTTAACTAAAAGCGGAAATCTTTCTTGATTTACCTTTGTTCCCACAAGGTCACTACCTAACTTTTCAATCAAATCCTTAAATGAAGTTCCTTTATATTGTCCATTTGAAACAATTCCTGTTCCGTTAGGATGACAAGCTATATCCCAGCTTTCTCCGATTTCGCCTTCTGGAAGATTATCTCTAAAAAGCTCAAAATCTCTTCCTCCCCAGATCTTATCGTAGTACAAATTATCAAAAATAATTGGATACATATAGTATTCCTCCTTTGGTTTATACAGGATCAGAATCTTATAGTATAAATTACTGTAGAACCAACCCGTTTATTAAATTATGTTTGTGAAACGTATAATTTAATAAATAAATGTGTAACTAATTAAATATATAAACATATGAATCTATAGCTTATTATAATAAGCCCAAAATAGTTCATATTAATAGAATAGCGTAAAATCAGGAACTTTTAAAGTATCTCCATTTTCTTTATTATAATCATCATAAATCTTTTTTGCTTTTTCATAGTTATCTGTAATTGTTTTTTTAGTATATTCATCAGTTGAATCCAATATTCCAGTATAAGCTGCCTTCAAGTTTACCATACCTCTTTCAAGATCGCCATTGATTGAAATATAGAAACACCCTGCATTATTTAACGTAAGAATATCATTTTTATCAGCAGCATAAGCATATCTTATTTCTTTTATAGCATCTGCATTTTTATTTTGTCCTAAATAAATAGTTCCTAAAGTCCTATGGTACTTTGGTTCTGATTCATTAAGAGAAACAGCCTTCTTTAGTAACTCAACACATTCATCCTTCTTATCTTCTTTTAGCTTTATAATAGCCATATTATATACTATTTCACTATCATTGGGCTTTATTAATGATGCCTTATAGAAAAATTCATAAGCCTTATTAAGATCTTGTGTTGTATACCAATAGTAATTAGCTATATTTAGAAGAATATTATAATTGTATGGTTCCTTTAACAAAGCAGTTCTGAAGAAAGGCTCTGCTTCTTCGTTTTTATTCATCTTTTTCAGAATTTCTGGCATTAAAAAGCCATAATTATCTGGATAATCTTTATTTTTAAGAATACTATCGTTACAATACTCTAAAGCCTTTTTATAGTCTCCCTTGTCTAAGTAGTACCATGCAGCAGTATGATATACTCTATAATCTTCCTTATTGCTTTCTATTACTTTGTCAAGAAGCTGATCTGCTTCCTTTGTATTTTTTGTTTTTTGTAAAGCTGCTGCCTTTATTAGGTTTACTTCTATCTTACCTGTGTCCTTATCCTTTAAAGCATCCAAATATTTAATTGCGTCATCAGCGGTTTCTGAGGTCATAGAATAAACCTTTGCAAGCCACATATTATACGCTACGCTATCTTTATTTTTTTCTTTCAATGCTATTAACTTCTCTAATAACATATCTCTATTATATGAAGCTATTTGAGACAGTACATCATATACCTTATACTCATCTTTATCTAAATTCCAAGCTTTCTCAAGATACTTGAAGCCATCATCCCAATTATCTACAAGCATCTTCATCCTTGAGTAGTCTGCCATATCATAAGCGGACTTTGTATCTACAGGATAAGTATCAATTAAAGCCTTAGCCTTATCAACTTTATTATTCGACATATATGTAGAAAACATAGTTTTTATTAAAGGTTTATAAGCTTTATACTTGGATAAAGCTGCATCCCCTTGCTTTAAGGCCTCATCAAAATCCTTATTCATATAGTCAGTAAATACTATATAGTTTAATAGATATTCATCTTTTTCTTTAAAATCTTTCTTCTTTTCACCATTCTTTTCTATATAGCTATCTCTTTTAGCTAATGCTTTCTTAAGGATTTCTCTTGATTTATCCAACTTTCCTTCAACAGAATATATTTCAGCTATCTTCACATCCCAAAGAGGCCAAGTTTCTTTTTCATTTAACTTTGTATATTCAGCTATGGCTTTATCATACTCATTTTTGTAGAAATATTGTTCAGCCTTGTTTGTAGCTATTTTTACAGTTTGATCCTGGGCTTGTCTATAATAGTAATAAGACGTTGGAACAGCTATAACTATTAGTAGAGCCACAACTAAAGCAGCAATCTTAAACTTTTTATTTTTAAAATTCACGTTTTTCAAACCATTTTTAAATTTATTTAATTTAAAACCTTTTATTTTTTTCAGCATCGGTATAAATTTATCTTTATAACTATTCTTTAAAAAACTTAAGTTTATGTTTCTTACCCTTGATGAAATCCTTTTAAACACACTTTTTAAGAATTCAGTAAATTTACTCATAATTCCTCCATTTTTTCAATTCTCCTATTATTCTAGCAAAAAGAACAAAAAAAATCTATATATACGAAAACCTATTATAACTTTCATGTTGGTACAAATTTGATATTATGATATACTATACTTTAGTTTATAAGGTAGGTTGTGATGCCAATGAATTTATTAAGAAAAAAGATTGTTGATCTAGCATTATTATTCTTGCTTTTTATTTTTATAGGGATGCTTGTATATAGATTTGTTCCTAATATGAACCTTTCTCTAAACGGAATGTTATTAGGTAACAATACAAATAAAGTGGATTATCAGAAATCAAAAAACTCTGATTATGTAAGTGAAATATATTTAACACCTGTACCTATAACAAGTAATCTACAAATAGTTTCAACACTTTTGTCTAATAGCGACTTGACCATAGGCTACTTAGATAGATCTGAGAATGTGGATGGTGAATTTATAAAAAAATTCATTAATGAAAAAGGAATTAACTTAGTTTTTGCAGATAACACACAGCTGGATACCATATCCAAGACAGGTGTTAATTACTGTTCTTCCTCATCATATTTTCAAGCGAACTATCAAGGTAAGAGAATAAATTTTGTATATATAGATGTAGATAATGAGTCTTCAGATAATTTCAATACAATGCTTTCTACTATTGAAGATTTAAAAAAGAGCAACTTACCGGTTGTTGTATATGTAAACTCTTCAAAGCCGCTTACAGATAATTATGTTAACTTTCTTTCTAAAACAGGTGTAAATTTAGTACTCATAAATAGTTATGATAAATATAAGTTTAGACTTATAAACAAGACATTTTTTGTTAATAATTGTAATAATACAGAAACAAGCTATGTGCCCCAATTTTCTTTTGTTTTTAACAAGAACAACTCAGTTTCTATAGGTATTAAGCTTATAATAACTGATTATGGCAAAAAAGATTCTGTAATAAAAGATCTCAATGAAAGATCTCTTAATATACCCTTTAAGATCAGCGAAAAGTATAACTTTATTGATTATTAGTTTATTGTAATAAGTCTTAGAAGTTATATAATTAATTATGAAGGTGGTGTCAAAAATTAAAATCAAGTCTTTATTTAGTATAATCGCAGCAAAATTAACATTATTTCTTTCAAAGAAGTTCCTAAAGGGAGGAAGTAACTTTCCTGGAAAAGTAGCTTTGAAATTTGATAATTCAATATTAAAAACCATAACAAAAAATTACAAGGTTATCATGATTACTGGAACTAATGGTAAAACAACTACCACTAGCATGATATATAATATATTAAAGGAAGCTGGTCTTGATGTAATAACTAATAATACAGGTGCAAATATGCTTCCTGGAATTACCTCCTGCTTTATAGACAATTATAAATTTGGCAATTCAAAAGAGCGCTATGCTGTTATTGAAGTGGACGAAGCAAACTTAAAGTTTATAACTAAGCATTTGAATCCTTGGTCTATTACTATAACTAACCTTTTTAGGGATCAGCTTGACCGTTACGGTGAAGTATATACTACGCTTTCTAAGATTATGGAAGGCGTTACTCTTGTTCCTGAAACAAAGTTGATATTAAATGGAGATGAGTCCTTATTAGGAGAATTAAAGCTTCCAAACCCTACTACATATTTTGGTTTTGGACTGTCCCCTACAAACGAGAAAGTAATAGACATAAACTCAGACGCAAAGTTTTGTAAGTTTTGCAAGACAAATTACGAATACAATTTTGTGTCCTACAATCACTTAGGAGACTTTTATTGCCCAAGCTGTGGCTATAAACGTCCAGAACTAAAATATACTCTTACTAATGTATTAGATATAACCTCTGAAAACTCATTGGTAGAATTTAATAACAAGGAATTCAATGTGACTCAGTCAGGAGTATATAATATCTACAATGCGCTTTGCGCCTATGCTATTACTAAAGAACTAGGAATAGATGATAAAGTTATATATAACTCTTTAAATAAACAAGAATCAAGTTTTGGTCGTCAAGAGGTAATAAACATCGAAGGAAAAGAAGTAAAGATTATATTAGTAAAGAATCCTGCAGGGTACAATCAAGCTATAGATACATTGTGTTTAAGCAAGGATACTTTATCAGTAGCTTTCTTACTTAATGATAACTATGCTGACGGAAGAGATGTTTCTTGGATATGGGACGTAAACTTTGAAAAGTTAGCTGGCCTTGACATAAATGATGTATTTATATCTGGGGAAAGAATGTATGATATGGCTATAAGATTAAAAACAGCTGGAATCTCTGTAGAAAAGTTTAAGATTGATGGAGAGTTTTCAAATTTAACTGAAAATATAAAGAGTAGCACTGGTAACAAAATATATATCTTAGCTACTTATACTGCTATGATAAATTATAGAAAGTACCTGCATTCAAAAGGGTACATAAAAAAATTATGGTAAGAGGTGATATTATGGAACTAAATATATGCCATCTTTATCCGGATCTATTAAATGTTTATGGAGACATGGGAAATATTTTGATATTGAAGCATCGTGCAGAAAGCAGAGGTATTAAAACAAATATTATCAATGTTTCAATTAATGATCCTTTTGAAGAAGATAAGTATGATATTGTATTCTTTGGAGGAGGTCAGGACTATGAGCAATCCATAGTTTCTGATGACCTAATAAATACGAAGAAGGACTCAATCTCAAAGTACATTGAAGACGGAAAAGTATTTATAGCTATTTGCGGTGGCTATCAACTTCTTGGTAAATACTATACTACTCCAGAAGGAGAAAAATTAGAAGGACTAGGTATTTTAGATATATATACTGAGCCAGGAAACACTAGATTTATAGGCAATACAGCTATTGTAAATGAAGAGTTTGGTGAGACTTATGTAGGTTTTGAAAACCATTCTGGAAGGACCTTTATAAATAATCATAAGCCACTAGGAAAATGCCTTCATGGTTACGGCAATAACGGAGAAGATGGCCAAGAGGGTTGTATATACAAAAACACCTATGGCTCATATTTTCATGGCTCTCTTTTATCAAAGAATCCAGAGTTTGCAGATAGAATGATTAAAAACGCTCTTGATTTTAAGTATGGTGAAGTAGCTTTAGATTCACTAGACGACACCCTTGAGTATAAGGCAAAAGAAACTATATTAAATAGACTTAACAAAAACAATCTCTAAGATATCTTAGAGATTGTTTTTGTTATTTATAGACTAAATATCAGTTCTTGCACTACTTATTATTTATGACTTTTATATTTCTCAGATAGTCGTATTCTTCCATGGTAATTTCGCTTAATTTTTTAAATCTATATCCTCTATTTTTGTAATAATCTATGACTTCTGGCAGTGCATCGACAGTTGTGGTTTTATTATCTCCGTCATGCATTAGTACCACAGAAATCCTATAAGCATCTCCCATACTTCTTATGTTCTTTATTAAATCTTGTTTAGGGACTAATGCACTTGCAGCATCTCCTGAACTTACATTCCAATCTATATAATTAATATTTAACCTTTTTAGATTGTTCTTTATATTTATTGAAGTATCTTTTTTGCAATAAGAATTATAAGAACCCCCAGGAAACCTTACAAACTTTTTACTACTTGAATTCCTTAAAACTTCAGTTATGTTCATTGATTTCTCTAAGTCTTTAAAGTATTCATTTTCATTTTTATATATCTTTTTATATACATGACTATAACAATGAGGAAACACATCCATATCATGGTAATACATCTGATTAAAGCTATAGTTATTATTCTTTACATTTTCTCCTACAATAAAGAAGCTGGCCTTAACATCTTTTTTATCTAATATATCAATGATTTTTTTTGTACTTATATATGATGGTCCATCATCGAAGGTTAAGAATACCACTTTATCGTAGTTAATCTTATGTACATATTCAACGACTTTGTCATCATTAATCATCTGATATTTTACTGGAAAGCACTTAACCTCTTTTCCAAAGAAGATAATAAAGAATACTAACATGCATAGTATTTTCTTCACTATCCCCACCTCTATTCATATGTAAAACTTATACACTTAACTTTCTACCATATTATTTTGTGTTTATAACTTATTATATATATCAGTTAATATTTGCTATATTGTGCTTAAGCTTCCTTTGATTTTTCTATAAATTGTTATATTTTTAGGCTATGTAAAATAATACTTTTGAAATTAAGTTGTTCTGATCAACACAGTAGTTTAAACGAGTCTATTTTTATGATTTAATATTTTTATAAATATATATTTGCTTTGTATATAATTAAATTTATTAATTAAAATATATTCATATAGAGAGTTCCTATATGGAACCTTTATGAAAACTTAATTTATACTTGTCCGAAAATCACGGAGGCTGGAGATTTTTTGCACATATATATTGCTAGTTAAGTTAGGAACTCTAAAAATAAGAACACGGAGGATTTGATATGCAGACTTGGGCTAAGCCAAAAATAGTTGTAAGTAAGTGTTTAGGTAATACTGCCTGTAGATATAACGGCGAAGCATCTACCTTTAGTTTATATATAAAGCTTAAACCTTTTGTAGAATTTATAGAAGTGTGTCCTGAAATGGCAATAGGCCTTCCTGTTCCTAGAGAGGTAATAAGACTTGTTAGAGAAAAAGATACCATAAAACTTGTAGAGTCTAGCTCTTTGAAGGAATACACAGAAGATATGATTAACTTTTCTACAAATTTTATTGATAACTTAAAGGGAGTTAATGGGTTCCTTTTAAAAAGCAGGTCCCCTTCCTGTGGAACTAGAGATGTTAAGATATATCAAGGTACCGCCAAAGGAGCTCAAAGCTCAAAAGGAAAAGGCATATTTGGTGGTTTGGTACAGGATAGGTTTAGTTATCTGCCTATTGAGGAAGATGGTCGTTTGAAGAACTTTGCTATAAGAGATCATTTTCTTTCTAGTATATTTACCTTATCGGAATTCTCAGATGTTCAAGAACATCAAGATCTTCCAACACTACTTAAATACCACAGTAGACACAAGCTATTATTTATGTCATACAATCAGACCGAATTAAAGAACCTAGGTAGAATAGTAGCCAACCATGATCATCTATCAGAAACTGAAATAATTGATGCCTATTATACTGGACTGCTAAAACTTCTTTCAAAAACTCCTAGATATACTTCAAATATTAATGTTTTTATGCATTCCTTTGGATATTTTAGTGAATACCTAAATCCTAAAGAAAGAGACTTTATGCTTTCAGTTGTTGAAAAATATAGGGCCGGAAAGATACCTCTAAGCGTCCTTCTAAACCTTCTAAAATCACAAGCAATACGATTTAATAATCAATACCTTCTAGATCAGAGCTTTTTGGAACCATATCCTGAAGAGCTTATCGATATTTCTGATTCTGGAAAAGGAGTTACTAGATAAGTAGTCTAAAACCATGCTAAAAAATAGCTAAAGTGATTTTCTTCAGCTATTTTTTCTCATCTTCCTATTTTAGTATATTAAAAATTTTATTGTAGGGAGTTCATTATTACTTTTTTACTTGCCTATGTTTATAGTATTGTTGAAATTAAGTGGTCATGAAAGAGCTGCTATATGAACGAGCTATTAGAATTAAACCATCGGATCACAGACCATTTAATTTCAACCTGGTATTTTAATTTACTTTATAAAATCTAAAAATTCTTTCACAATCCTTGCAGTAAATCCCCAAATCACATATTCTTCATATTTATAAAAATACTGATCCATTTTCCCCTTTGCAAAATTATATTCCTTCCCTCCTTGTATTAAATCAAAAGGAAAATCTTCACCTATGTTAGGAACAACTTCTATTTCATGCTTAATAGGGTTATTATTTATGAAATAACTTATTGGAACCTTAAAAATATGATCTACTTCCTCCGAACTGGGTTTTGAAGGATATCGCTTCAGTTCTGCAACAAATGGATATATAATTGACCCGTATGGAGAAATAAAAAAATCCATAGCTCCGTAGTACTCAACATCTTCTATACCAATATTAAGTTCTTCTATGGTTTCTCTTATCGCTGCTTCTTTCTTGTCTTCACCAAGTTCTACCCTCCCGCCTGGAAAGCATATATCCCCTGGTTGACTTCTAAGCGTCAATGCCCTTTTTTCAAAAATTAAAAATAGTTCATCATTCTCTTTATAAATTGGTACAAGTACTGAACTTTCTTTGTACTTTCCTAAAGGTTTGGCCTTATGATTAGAAAATAATTGTTTAAGGTTATTAAAGTCCACTAAATCCCCTCCTAGCTACCATAAATGTAACTTTATCTTAATTGTTATTATAAACTATTAGTGCTATACTTAAAATGTTGTAAAAAAATTAAAAAGGGTCCTATTATAAACTTAGTTTATACATGTACAAAAATATTATTGATAAAATTTTATAAATTTCACAAAAAAATTATTTACGCCTTAGTTTTTATAGAATTCACATATCAAATAATGTTTTGAATATTTTCGCGCATATATAAACTAGCAGTTTCGTGTAACCCAAAAACAGGAGAGATGAGATTTGAAACGCAAAGGATTAATTACTTCACTTTTAATCGCCTTTTCTATCAGCATGTTTTCACCACTGACCGCAAAAGCTGAAGAAAAAGCAACAGCAAAACTTCCAACTATAGTAGGAGACTCAGCAATCACACTAGATTATGATACTGGTGAAATAATCTATTACAAAAATGGAGATGCTAAGCGCTATCCAGCAAGTACAACAAAGATGATGACAGCTTTATTGTTCAGCGAAAAAGCCAAGAAAACTGATGAAGTTCCATACAATGAGGATGCAAAAAAACAACCTGAATATTCTTTAAATGTAAACTTCAAACCTATGGCAGTAACTGATAAGATGACAGCTGAAGACGTAATGAAAGCTCTTCTTATGTACTCAGCAAATGATTCAGCTTACATGATAGCTGATTATATAGGAAATGGCGATTATCATAAGTTTGTTGATATGATGAATGCTAAGGCAAAAGAGTTAAATTTAAAGAACACTCACTTTGCAAATCCTAATGGATTACATGACCCCGATCATTATACTACTGCTTACGATCTATCAGTAATTGCTCGAGAAGCATATAAAC
Organism: Clostridium manihotivorum; assembly: GCF_004015185.1. GTDB lineage: Bacteria > Bacillota > Clostridia > Clostridiales > Clostridiaceae > Clostridium_AR > Clostridium_AR manihotivorum. Next base: position 4,664,423 of record NZ_CP025746.1, read on the forward strand.
AGCCTTGGGTTCAAGAAGTAATGACTACAGAAAAATCATCTATCAAGATAAGTAACGGTGCAATTATAAACCTAGAAAATAGAAACAAGGAACTTAACAAGGATGGTAATATTGGTGGAAAGACTGGTTATACCTCTCAGTCAGGAAGATGTCTTGCTGCAATCTACGAAAGAAACGGACATAAGATTATAGGAGTTGTACTTAAATCTTACTACGATGCTCAAGATCAAACTGTATTCAATGATATGAAGAAAATTATGGACTATAGCTTCGCTGCAGAAAAATCAACACTAATCAAATCTGGTAGTGAAGTAAAAAAAGTAAATGTAAGTTATAAACCACTTAAGTTCTTTGGTCCAACAAAAACAGTTGAAGTTCCTTTAGTTGTACAAGAAGATGTTAAATATTATGAAAATGACATAAATAAAAAAGAAGTTACTCAAAATGTTAAATTAACTGATGTTGATGCATGGAAACTAGCTAAAGATAATGCTTCAATAAAGCTCACTGTAGCTGAAAGAAATTACAGCAAAGACTATGCTGTAAAGGCAAACATTTCGACATCTGATCTAGTGAAAGCAAACCTTGGTTTATACTTTGGTTTAGTAGCTGGTGTTATAATAGTTATAGTATTAATACTTTTTGTTATAGCAACAATTAATAGGTTAAAGAGAAAAAGTAGAAGAAACAAAAACATATTTTAATTAAAATATTGCTGTCTGTAATACATAATTTTTGTGTTATAGGCAGCTTTTTAGTGTAATGATAGAAACTTAAGTCTATTTTCCTATGTCAGATTCACTTCATATAATCCAGACTTAATATTTAATTACAATCCATAACATTATAATTCTAATTTGAAAGTATAATTTCTTCATCTGCTTCTATACCTTTATAATGTTGAAAATATCTAAAAAACATGTTATAAGTGTAAAGTAACTAATAGAGATTTATATTTTTTTAATAACATATAAAAACTCTTAATCTGGCATTATGCCTATATAATTATATAATTTTATGAATATTTATTTATATAATTATATGATTCTTTATTTTTATATTTACGTATTATTCAATTTTTATCTAAATAAGAAAATATATTAACTAGGAGTACATTATGAACAAGAGAAAATTTAAAGGAAGTGCTATATTAAATCCTGTACCAGCGGTACTTATAACCTCTAAAAATAGAGATGGTAAGGTTAATGTTTTTACCGTTGGGTGGGCAGCAACAATCTGCACTCGTCCGCCAATGCTATCAATATCAATCAGACCTGAAAGACTATCCTATGAATACATAAAAGAATCTATGGAGTTTGTTGTAAACTTACCTACTTCAAGCCTTACTAAAAAGGTTGACTATTGCGGTGTAAGATCCGGAAGACAAGTAGATAAAATTAAAGAGATGGGCTTCACCCTGCTAGAAGGTGAAAACATTGAAACTCCTCATATCTCTGAATGCCCTATAAATATAGAATGTAAAGTGAGAGATATCATCGAACTAGGCTCTCATCATATGTTTACAGCTGATATTGTAGGTTCTCTAGTTAATGAAGATTTGATTGATGCTAGTGGAAAGATTCATTTTGAAAATGCTGATCTCCTTGCATACTGCCATGGTGAATATTACCCTCTTCCTAAAAAACCAATAGGCAAGTTCGGTTATTCAGTTCAAAAGAAAAAAAAGAAAAAATAGGATTACACTCCTATTTTTTCTTTATAAGTTCCTATATTATGCAACATTAATATTTTTTACTACCTCTACTAATTCCTCAGGCCTTTTTACAAAATAATCTGGGTTTTGTTCCTTTAGATAGGTTATAGGCAATGCTGTATATTCTACTGCACAAGTATAGCATCCAGCATTCTTCCCACACATAATATCAAAATGTGAATCTCCCACCATTATTGCTTCCTTAGTAGATATACCAAGTGCATTGCAAGCCTTTAGCGCTGGTTCACCATTAGGCTTATGCTTGTCTGTGTCTTCAGGAGTTATTATTATATCTAAATAATCATATATTCCTGCTATTTTAAGCCCCTTCTCTGCTAGAGCTCTTCTTTTTGAAGTTACTATACCTAATTTAATCCCCATTTGCTTCAAGCTTGATAGTAGGACTTCTACACCATCAAAAGCATAGCACATTGTATCATGTCGTTCCTCATTATATGCTCTATAAACCTTTATCATTTCTTCAACTCTATCCTCTGTATAGTCTTTAAACGACACATAAAGAGGTGTACCAAAGTTTTTAGTTATTTCCTCGTCACTAACTTCTATATTCAGTATACTTTTAAAAGTATATTTAAAAGAATTTATGATTAGTTCGTTTGTATCAAGTAGTGTTCCATCTAGATCGAATAATACTGCTTTTATCATATCCAATTCCTTTCTGCCTTTTATAAATATTATAAACATTGCTTGTACTTATGTAAAGATTTCTAGATCTATAACCTAGTAAATACTTTCTTCTTTAATGGATCTCTTAAGCCTCTCTATACACTGCTTTAACTAAAATATATCTTCTTTTAGAAATGAAACAATTACCAGTATACCTGACTATACTTATTAAAATACTATCTTCATGGAGGTGATAAAAATGAATGATGTAAACAAATTTGCTCCTCATGAAACTTTAGAGCTGCACGAGCTTCTTAATACAGGTGTACTTGCTGCAAAAAAACTAAATACAACTGTAGGAATGGTTAAAGATCAAGAATTAAAGGAATTTATGAAAAATACTCTAACCACAAAAAAAACTAATATAAATGATATTCAATCTATTGTAAGTAGAATACAAACAAGCGAGGTGAAATAGAATGTCTTGGATAGATACAGTTTTAGGTTCTGATCAAAATGGAAACAGCGGAAGCACTAAGCTTTCTGATAAAGATATTGCTTTAGATCTATTGACAATGTCTAAAAATGACATTGGTATGCTTTCTAAGGTTATACCAGAAACAACAAATCCAGAGGTTAGACAATTATTAAGCACTCAACTTAATGCCTGCATAGCTAGCCACTTTAAGTTATCTGATATGTTAATAACAAAAGGTTGGTATAACGCATATGGCACACCACAAGAACAAATCAAACAAGATGTTGAGTCTTCCAATAAAGTCTTACAAGAACAATTTTAATTAGATATTTACTAAATCATATCTTAAAGATGTACGTAAATATATTTCTGTGAACTATTGCTATATTATATTTTTATTATATAAATTTTAAAGGTATCAATCCTTGTAAACACAGATAATCAACGCAAATATTATATTTTAACCACAGTTATATATACTACTTTCATCCCTAAATGTAAAAGCTCACTTGATCAAATTCAGGTGAGCTTTATTTGCACATCTGCCTTTCCCAATATATATGATAAGAATCTAGTAAGCCAATAAGATTTGTTTTTTATTGTCTCCCCTAAATAATTTTTATAAACACTTAAAATTACTAGGCCTGTACTGGAGAAATTTTCATACTGTCTTTAACATAAACAAAGACTCTGCATTTCTGCAGAGCCTTCATATCATTTATTACTTTAATCCATTTTCATAGCTTTCGATCATTTTCTTAACCATGTATCCGCCTACTGAACCATTTTCTCTTGAAGTTAGGTCTCCATTGTAACCTTGTTTTAAATCAACTCCAAGTTCTCTAGCAGTTTCAAATTTGAACTTGCTTAGACCTTCCTTTGCTTCAGGTACTAAAACTCTATTTCTGTTGTTTGCCATGACTAAGTCCTCCTTTAAAATAATATTTTTTTGATAACCCATTTAAGAATCTCTATTTACTCCCTTAGTAGAATCTAAGTGTTTTAAATTTCAATTACTTAATTGGTTATCGTATTAGTATTTTGCTCGAAAACAGATTTATTATTATAGAGGAGTTTTGGAAACAACTTATCTTTTTTACTTAATATCCATATTAAGTATAATTATCATTTGTAATAAGAAAAGCGTCAGCAATTTTTATAGCTTTTTTACTCTTTTCTTGGGTTTACAAACTCTGGTGGCACTGGATTTGGATCTTCAAAAAATCTACCTGGAGTAGATAGGTCAAAGTAAAGCTTAGAGTCTTCAGTAACTCCGAAATCTTTGTTTGAGCCATCGAGCTTAACTTTATTAAAAGCTTCTCTGAATAAAGCATTGTGTGCCTCTTCTCTATTTAATAAAAAGTCAATAGTATCTCTTACATACTTATCGTTAATTTGCCTATATAAATATTCATAAACAACCTTAGCCCTTTGCTCAGCTGCAATATTAGAAAGAAGATCAGCACATATATCTCCTGTAGCATTTACATAATGTGCAGTCCATGGATCTCCTGAAGAATTTACTAACCCTGGATTCAAGCCATACAGTACCTGAGACTCGATTTCTCCTGAAGTTACTTTGCTATAATCCACCTCATGACCATTTAGAAGGTTTATGGTTTGAGCCACCATTTCCATATGACTCATCTCTTCTGCACCAATGTCCAGAAACAAATCTTTTATTGTTTGATCTTCGATCCTAAAGCTTTGAGAAATATACTGAAGAGCTGCCTTAAGCTCCCCATTTGCTCCACCCAGTTGCTCTTGCATAAGCACAGCATATTGAGGATTTACTCTTTCTACTTTAACATCTTGTAATAACTTTTTTTCATGTTTGAACAAGATAAACACCTCCAAAACTTTCTTATTCAACTATTTTTTCTTTAGCAATAAACATTTATTCTATTATTTATAAAAATAAATAATTTTAACACTACAAGCACTTACTCTATAGATATTTTTTTCAATTACTAACATGATGAAAAGCCTAATCCAGCTAAAATAGCTAGATTAGGCTTTTCATTTTTATTTTAGGCTCTGTTAAGGTAACCTGTTAAAATTAAGTGGTCACTCATCCAATGCATTTACAAAGAATTAGTATGTATTTATTCTACTATAAGCTTGTCCTTCTGCATTATGTGCTCATCTATCCATTTTACGATAAACTCAAGTATCTCTAATAGGTACTGTTGCTGACTTTCATCGATTTGCTTAAGATCTAAGCTGTTAATTTTATTAACAAAATCATCATGCTCTACTTTATGAGATAAGAATTTCTTATAACCTATACTAAGCATATATTCTTCCTCTGATTTAAAGTGAAAAACAGTGTAATCCTTCAGCTCTTCTATTACTTGCACTATTTTATCATACTTATCTGTTATAAAGTTATTTTTTGTTAATTGATATACATCATCCGCTATTTCTAATAATTTTCTATGCTGATCGTCTATCAACTTTACCCCTACTGTATATTCATCTTTCCATGTAATCAAAAACGCCACCTCCACTATTACATTTTCTTACTATTCACATAAAACAATATAACATTGGATTTCTGTTAGTTCAATATGTTAATGTAAATTTTACATATTTATTAAAAACCCCTCAGGATAGCCAATACACTCAAATTTGATTATCAATACAATTATAATATGCTTACTAAAAATATACATATTATTACAATTGAAACAACCTTTTCATACTAATCTATCAATCTTCAATTACTTACCAAAAATATGTTTATTACCAAAATATACTATATTAATTAACATTTAACATAGCATAATCATATTATAAAGCAGAGGTTTGTTATGAAGATGGTACATCCTTACAAAACTACAACATATGAAGATAAGACGCTGCAAAGCACTGTTTTGAAATTAAAAACTCTTGCATATTAGCTGTAGAGTTTTGATGAGCCAATAAAATTTATAAAAAGCAAACAGCTTCAAGGAGGTAAGATGATGAAAATAAAAAAAATCAAGACATTTCTAGTTACAGCATTAGTAGCAGCGCTTGCTGTTACAGCTGTTGGTTGTGGCAACACTGGTTCTAACCCAAGTTCTGGAGACAAAAAACTAGTTAAAGTTAGGCTTAATGAGGTTGCTAGATCAGTATTCTATGCACCTATGTACGCTGCTATGAGCCAAGGTTTCTTCAAAGAAGAAGGACTAGATATAGATTTATCTACTGGTCAAGGCGCAGATGCAACGTGTACGGAAAGGCAAGTAATATAAGGTGATTCATCTTACTTATGTTCATCATTTTTTAATCACATGTTATGCCTACTTATTATCTAATTAAATGAGCCTTCTAACTCTTCTTTTAGCCTTTCTATTACAAGTCTTACTTCCTCTTCACTATGTTTAGCTCTAAGAGCCATAATAACTCCTCTTGCTTTAGCCTCTTCGAATCGCTTTATACCTTCTTTTGTAGTTGGATAATTAATCTCAACTTTAATCTTGGTTCTCAGTCTTCCCATAATCATCCCTCCTATTGTCATATTATGAGCTATAAATTTAATAGGTTACTAAGTATTCACCACTTCAATCTGAAATCAATTTTCAAAATTCATTCTACTTTTGATAGAAAAATTAGAAAATATAAATTTTATTTTATGAAGCCATATATCAACAACATAGAAACATCTGATGAAACAAATAAGAAAGTTACAGCATATATTGAATTGTAATCAACTATTGGAGGAAAGTTATGATAGCTGCAATCTATAGTAGAAAAAGCAGACTCTCCGAGAAGGGTGAATCTATAGAAAACCAAATTGAATTGTGTAGACAATATGGCAATGCTATAGGAATTACAGATTTTTTAGTATATGAAGATGAAGGCTTCTCTGGCGGGAATATAAATAGACCACAGTTTCAAAAACTTCTACAAGATGCAAGAAAGAAACGCTTTAGTTATCTTATCTGCTATAGACTGGATAGAATATCTCGTAATGTGGCTGACTTTTCAAATACCCTAGAGCTTCTACAAAATAATAAAATTGAGTTTGTTAGTATCAGAGAACAGTTTGATACATCAACCCCCATGGGCAGAGCTATGGTATACATCTCTTCTGTATTTGCACAGCTTGAAAGAGAAACTATTGCAGAGAGAATCAAAGATAATATGCTTGAACTTGCTAAAACCGGAAGATGGCTTGGCGGTACTCCCCCACTTGGTTTTAAGTCAGTACCAGTTGAATATATAGGAAAAGAAAACCTCAAGAAGATGTATAGGCTAGCAGTGGTAGAAGAAGAAATGAATATAGTTAAGACAATATACTCTTTATATTTAGAGAAGAAAAGCACTTCTACGGTTTCAAGGTATCTTTGTGCAAATAATATTAAGGGCAAAAATGGAGGTGACTTCTCAAGAAATACGGTACTTCAAATAATAAATAATCCTGTATACACTTTTGCAGATAAAAATATATATAATTATTTTAACAACTTAGGAGCTACTCTATGTAATGATTTTACCGGAGAATATGGCCTGATGGTATATAACAAACGTGAAGGTGGTAAAAAAGATAACCCAATTTGTCAATGGATAGTTTCTTCAGGCTTACACCCAGGTATTATCCCCTCTAACCAGTGGATAAAATGCCAGGAAATCATAAAGGCCAATGCAAGCAATCCATCCATACGTTCAACTAGAAGCAATCACTTTTTATTATCTGGATTAATAAAGTGTGGTCACTGTGGAAGCATTATGTCCACTTGGAGTAAACTAAATAAGAAAACTAATAAGCTTGAACGATACTATAGGTGTGAACTTAAGAATAAAGCTAGCAATCGCTGCTGTAGCAAAATGCTAAATGCCTATTCTGCAGAAGATGCTATAATAGTATCTTTAAATAATATAAATATCCAAAGTATAGTTAATCTTTATTATAATGATGCAATCTCAAAAAACATTAAACTCGAACTTCAAAATGAAACCTCAAGCTTAAAGAAAACTCTCTCTGCTAATAATAAAATTATTCAAGGATTAATAAAAAAACTTGCATTATTAGAAGATCCAGTTACTCTTAAACTTGTAGAAAATGAAATAAAGGCAGTAAATAATGAAAATCTCTCTATTGAAAAAAAGCTAGGTAAAATTGCTGCTAAAGACATAGATAAAAAGATAGAACCTATAACCTCAAATATTAAAACTATGAAGCAGTTCTTTGATTATATTGATGATATAGAGATTAAGAGAACTGTTATTAAAGAAGTGATTGAGAGTATTACTTGGGATAATGAAGTTTTAACCATTAATATTGTCGGAGCTAATAGCACCTTAAGAATTTAAACATATTTTTATCAACTATGCTTTTTATTAATGACTAACTCCGCTTAGATTTAGTCCAACTACTCCCAAGATAATTAACAAAATAGAAATTATTTTCAAAGCACTAACACTTTCTTTAAAAATAACTACTCCAATTATTGATATTATAACTATTCCAGCTGCAGACCAAACTGCATAAGCTACACTAACATCTATCTTTTTAAGTGCCATGGACAAGAAAGTAAAACATATCCCATACCCAATTAAACTACCTAATGCTGGTAATACTTTAGAAAATCCATTAGATGTTTTCATTAGAGTTGTTGCTATAATTTCGAAGCTAATAGCTAAAATTAAATAAATCCACTGCATATTAATCACTCCTATAATAATATTAGTCCAACTATGGACTAATATTATTATAGGGTATGAAAACCTATATTTCAATTATTGTAATTTTTTCAAAATCATACGTAACTTATAAAATTATAAATATTTCTTGTGTATAATATGCAAATTTATACCTTCTATTTCTTGTTCTTTACCTTTTGTATCATGCTTCCACCATAGCTATTATTAGTATGTGAAGTATTCCAGATATTATTAATGAAACCATTCTTTACTGGTGAAATCAACAAGCCTAAAACCACTCCCATGGAAAATGCTGTGGCGGCTACTGCTAAAACATCTCTTTTTTTCATACTTAACACCCCTTCTAACCTACTTAAAATCATCTTATCTACATATTTAGAACCAACTATATGCATCCAACTTCAACTATTAATTTATGCATGCCTGATGATCCCCAAAAGCCGGGATTATCAAACATTTACGAATTAAGTTTTCATAAAGGTTTCCTATATATAATTATTATAAAGCCACTTATACATTAATAAAACTATTTTAGAAAACTATATTAACTTCTCAAAAGCAACTCTTTTGCTTTTATCTTCTAAGTAAATAATTCCACAAAACTGAAAGCCATTTTTCTTAAGTAATCTTTGCATAGAGAGGTTATCTTCATGAGTATCAACTTTAATACTACTTACACCTTTACTCTTGCAAAGCTCTTCAACATTCTCAATTATTATAGAAGAAAGTCCTAGTCCTTTATAGTCGTTATCAACTGCTATTCTATGTATAACTGCAAAAGTATCGTTACTTAACCATTGTCCTTCATAAATATCATCATAGGTGTTCTCTCCATCAAAAGAAATTGCTGCTGTGCCCACTATATTATCTTCTTTTAACAATACATAACTATGTCCATTAGCTATATCTTTCCTTATTACTTCTGGATTTGGGTAACCGTTTTGCCATTGATCTATTCCTTTATCCTTAAAATAATCTTGTGCTTGTCTTATTATAGTCATTATGCTACTGATATCTGCTTCAACTGTTTTACGAAATTTCATTTAATTTATTCTCCTCCTCTGTACGTTTCATTCAATAACACTGTTTTTCCCCTATAACCTAAAAAAACTTAATAGATAATCTTTAAAACTTGGACTAATATCTCTTATATATGTAATATTATCATACTTATAGCTACTTATCATTCTTTGTTTATTATTCGGGACAAAAGCTCCGTCCCCCTGTCCCAATTATCAAACTAAAATTAAATCAAGCAAAACCTTAACAGATTCATAAAACATCACTGAATTTATATACAAATTCACTAAGGTTTTATATAATGGACTTAAACTTATTGTTAAATATTTGAAAATGTTTTACATTAACTAATGTAATTAAGCTTTATGCTACTTTATAATATATATTAACATTAAAATACACTTGCTAGGATGGGGGCTATACATATGACTAAAATATTTAGAGTTGCAATTGTACAAGAAACTCGTGATCCTTATAATATGGATTTAAATACAAATAAAGGGCTTAGCGCAATGAAAAGAGCAAAAGAGCTTGGGGCTGACATTGTTCTATTTCCAGAATGTTGGATTACAGGTTATGAATTTCCTAAAATACAAAAAGATTTAGGTATAGATGAAATTCTTAATACTAAAGAATTTATAGAATGGAATAATCAAGCTATCGATGAAGATAGTGAGCATATACAAATATTCTGTAAGGCTGCTAAGCTTTTAAACATAGGAGTTGTTATTACTGGATACACAAAAGGTATAAATAAACCTCAAAACTCTGCTTTTATAATAAATAAAAACGGACAGATTATTATGAAGTATAGCAAGGTGCATACCTGTGATTTTGCAGATGAAAGATTATTAGAATCCGGAGATGAATTTAAGGTATGCGACTTCGATGGAGTAAAGCTTGGAATCATGATTTGCTACGATAGAGAATACCCTGAAAGTGCAAGAATTCTAATGTTAAAGGGGGCCGAAATAATATTAGTTCCTAATGATTGTGGATCCATGAGACCTAGAGTTCAAGCTCTATCTACAAGAGCCTATGAAAATATGGTTGGTGTTGCCATGGCAAACCCACCAAGAAGAAATGCAGGCTGCTCTTGCGCCTTTAGTCCTATAACTTGGGATAAGTTCGGTGAGCCTGTAGACAATACTATAGTCTTAGCTGATGCAGAATCAGAAAATATCTTAGTTGCAGATTTTGATTTAGAAAAATTACGTGACTATAGAAAGCATGAGATGATGGGAAATACCTTTCGTAAGGTAAGAGCCTACTCTGAATTATTAAACGAGACTATTAAAGAACCATTTAAAAGGTACTAAATATCTCTTTATTAACAACCCCAATACCATATTAAATTTTTTTATTATTATTCTATCAAAAAATGTACACTTCAGTCCAAAATATATTTTTCAAAACTACTCTGGATTCTGAGTAAAGAATTTTAACTATAAATTTTAATACAAAGTGCTACATATATAAATCTATAAAACTATATAACATTTAAATCTTAAATAAAAGCAGAAACCTGCAAACTACATGGTTTCTGCTTTTATATTTAATAGAAATGTGTAACATTATCATATTGCTAGCGACTTATCATCATAACTATGATTTGGGACGAAAGCTCCGTCCCCCTGTCCCCTTGTGTTTCTGCACAGGTTGCAGATAAGACTATGCAGCAAGTATTATCTAAAAGTGTAGATATAGGATTCTGTGGCCCTGAACAGACGATTTATATTTATAATCAAAAAAGAGAAGACTACCCTGTTATCTTTGCCCAACTTACTCAGAAGGATGGTTCTTTCTTAGTTGGAAGAAAGGACGATAAAAACTTCACTTGGGAGTCTGTAAAGGGCAAGACTATCATAGGCGGTCGTCCTGGTGGAGTTCCTGAAATGGCACTAGAATATGTTCTAAAAAACCACGGGTTACAACCTGGTAAGGATGTTAATGTAGTCACTAATATAGCTTATACAGCAACCGGTGGAGCATTCAAAGCCGGAACAGGCGACTATGTTGCTTTGTTTGAGCCAACAGGTTCTATGCTTGAAAAAGAAAAATCCGGTAGCATAGTTGCATCAGTAGGTGCATCAGCTGGTGTTATTCCTTACACTGTTTTCTTCTCAACCAAATCATATATGGAAAAGAATCCTGATGTAATAGAAAAATTTACTCGCGCTATAATAAAAGGCCAAAACTGGGTTTCCCAGCATAACGACAACGAAGTTGCTAAAGCTATAATTTCATACTTTCCAGGTACAGATGAAGATATAATAACAAATGTTGTTAAAAATTATAGGTCAATTGATGCCTTTGCTAAGGTTCCAACAATGAAGGAAGAGGACTTTACAAGATTAATGGATATTATTCAATCCTACAAAGCAGATTTAATACCATCAAGACCTCCTTTCGATAAAATAGTTGATAACTCCTTTGGTGAGAAGGCTTTAAAGGACTTATCTAAATAAGTTCAATTTTTTATTGTCACGGATATTATTAGCACTGTATCCGTGACAAATCTTTAATAGGTGGTGAAATTATGGCCCTGCTTGAAATTAAGAATATATATATGAACTTCCATACTCCCGATTCGGTTATAGAAGCCTTAAAAGATATTAATATCACTATAGACAAAGGTGATTTTGTAAGCATCATAGGTCCTTCAGGCTGCGGCAAATCTACTTTGCTTAATATAATCTCAGGACTTCTTAAGCCTTCCTCAGGAGAAATATTATTCAATGGCGAAAGCCAAAGTGACCATAACATGGTAGGCTATATGTTTCAAAAGGATAACTTATTTGAATGGTTAAATCTTTGGGACAATGTAACACTAGGTCTTAAGATAAAGAAGGTATTAACAAAAGATAATATTGAAAAAGTAGATAAGCTACTATCTCAATATGGCTTATCAAAATTCAAAAAGAGCTATCCCAGCCAGTTATCTGGGGGGATGAGACAAAGAGCTGCTCTAATAAGAACCTTAGCTCTTGAGCCAGAAATATTACTTTTAGACGAACCCTTTTCAGCATTAGATTATCAAACAAGACTAAAGGTATGCGATGAGATTTTTCAAATAATAAAACAAGAAAATAAGACAGCTGTAATGGTTACCCACGATATATCTGAGGCAATATCCACTTCTTCTAAAATAGAAATTCTCTCTAAAAGACCTTCTTCATTAAAACAGGAGCTTATCCTAAACTTTAATGAAGCTCTTACTCCTCTAAAAAGGAGAGATGAGTCGCAGTTTAGAGAATACTTTAATATAGTATGGAAGGAGCTTGACTTGAACGATGAATAATGAACAAGAACATGAATTGTATTTAAAAGACATCCGTAAGGCAAAGATAAAGTTAGCTTTTGTAAGAATATTGATATTAGTAATTTTCTTAGCCTTATGGGAAATAGCTGGCGATTTGAAATGGATTGATCCTTTCCTAACTTCAACTCCTTCAAGAGTGGTTAAATCAATAATAAAGTTTTATGGTGAGGGCACCCTAATTAAGCATATCCTTGTAACCTGCTATGAAACCATATTAGGCTTTGTACTAGGCACAGTATTAGGAACGATAATAGCCATAGCCCTATGGTGGAGCGATTTTGCCTCCAAGGTTATGGAACCTTATCTTGTTGTACTAAACGCACTACCAAAGATTGCGCTTGCACCAATAATAATCTTTTGGGTAGGAAATGGTATAACAGCAATTATTGTAATAGCTCTTCTAATATCCATAGTAGTTACCATAATGGGGGTATTTGCAGGCTTCCAAGAAGTTGATATTGAGAAAATTAAATTGATGAAAACCTTCGGTGCTAGCAAGGTACAAATGCTTACTCATTTGATTATGCCTGCCTCAATACCGACTATGATATCTGCACTAAAAATAAACGTAGGCTTATCCTGGGTAGGCGTCATAATGGGAGAATTCTTAGTGGCTAAAGATGGTTTAGGTTTTCTTATAGTCTACGGTGGGCAAATTTCTCAACTTGATATGGTTATGATGAGTATAATAATTCTATCTATTATAGCTTATATAATGTATAAATTAGTTGCAATATTGGAAAATTTCATCAGAGTGAAATATTGATTGTTTAAATTTCCCTCTTTAAATAGTATAATTAGAGCTGTACCACTTCGGTCCGAAATCTATTTTCGAAAACTCCTCTGAGTTTTGAGAGGAGTTTTCAAAAATATACATTTTACACGAAGTGGTACATCTATATAGGGAACCAACTTCAACTATTAATTTATAAATGTCACAAAATCCCCAGAAGCCGGGATTTTATAACAAGTATAAATTAAGTTTTCATAAGGGTTCCATATATAATACTACTTAAATGGGGGAATTAACTATGGGGAAAAAAAGCAATGGTTTTTCCAAAGACATTGTAATTATTATAGCTATCTTTGCTATAATGTTTTTTGTAAATCCAACGATAGGAAGCATTTTATTTTGGGTATATATAGTTTTTAAAGCTATCATGAATCGTGATGTGTTAGCAGCCTTTATGGCCAATAGCGCTTATAGAAAGTATAGATACGAATCTGCTATTAGCTGGTATAAAAAGGCGGCTTTAACTAAAGTGTCAAAATCAAAGATAATCGCCAATTACGTGTTTCTTGAGCTAAAGCACGGAGATGTTAAAGAAGCTGATAAAGTGTTTACAACACTAACTTCAGAAAGAAAATTTAAAGATAAGGACTTACAAAATCTAAAGATGGCTGAAGCATTGATAGAGTGGAAAAAAGGTAATATTGATAAAGCTATAGAAGTACTGGAGCAGTTACAAGATTCTGATAGAACCTCTTCAGTGCTTGAAACTCTTGGATACTTCTTAATCGTAAGAGGTGACTTGGATGTTGCTTTAAAATTCAATGAAGATGCTTTATCAAAGTATGAAGACAGTTCCATAATAAGGGCTAACCTTGGTGAAATATATTACAAGCTTGGCGACTATGAGAAATCCAAAGAACTACTAATTAAACTAATCAATGAACATGTTAACTTTGCAGAGCCTTATTACTTTTCAGCTTTAATATTAGCTGAAGAAGATAAGAAAGAAGCTAGCATCGAACTGCTAAGAAGAGCCTCTAAGCTAGAAGAATCCTTTTTAAGCAATCTTAATAAGGATATAATAGATAACAAACTAGAAGAGTTAATTATAACAGAAGGTAAACTGGGAGAGTATTAAAAATAAATTCAAGATTAAACTGGTACATACTTAACAGTGGGTAGTTGAAAAATAAAACTACATAAAAGCTACTTATAGTAACAAAATCTATGCATATTAAGGGAAACTACCTTCTTATGCATAGATTTTTTATATAAATTCATCAATATTCCTTTCTTAGAGGATTGTTTTTCATCCCCTTTTCTCAAATATAATTTGGCTTTACATTAAAATTCCGAGTATTTAGGAGCATGTTTCTAATCCGCATATATAGTTAATCATAACTACAAATGAAATTGTTTTCTATGTAATATTAAGTCACATTCTGGAGTTTACCTTCTTTTAAAAAGGTGCTAAATTATAATAGTGTATTTGAGGAGGTGTGATTTGTGAAATTATTTAGAGAACTACTTTTAATTTTAGTAATATTTTTTATCGGTGAATTCATATCAAAAACACTGTCCCTTCCTATCCCAGGAAATATAGTGGGTATGATTCTATTATTGGTCTTACTTTTGACAAAAGTGATTAAACTGTCTTATGTTGAGACGGTAGCAAATTTCTTTCTTGATCATCTTTCATTTTTCTTTATCCCAGCAGGTGTAGGTCTGCTTACATCTATGGATGTTTTAAGAAGTGCCTGGGGAAGAATTCTACTTGTATGTATAATTAGCACAATCATAATGATAGCTGTAACTGGCTTTGTGATACAACTTATGACCAAGCTAATGAAAACTAATTAAGGAAGTGTCTTTATGAACATATTAACAGGAAATGCTCTATTCGGCATAGTTATATCTCTTTTAGCCTTTGAAATCGGATTATTGATTTATAAAAGAACTAAGTTTCCTTTATTTAACCCATTATTAATATCTATTGCCTTAGTAATTGGTTTTCTTTTACTATTTAAGATTGATTTCAAAACTTATAATCAAGGCGGTCAATTTATAAACATGTTTTTAGGGCCTGCAACAGTAATACTAGCTGTACCTTTATATAAACAAATTGAACTTTTAAAAACTTATGGGCTACCTATTTTTATTGGAATTTTTGTTGGAAGTACCGTCGGAATAATTAGTATTATATTACTTTCCTATGCATTTAAATTAGATCCAGTGATTATAAAATCCTTGGCTCCTAAGGCTGTTACCACTCCTATAGGCATGGAAATAAGCAGTGAGCTTAATGGTATAGTTCCTATCACTGTCGTAGCCATAGTAATAACAGGAATAATTGGTGCTATGATAGGACCATTGATATGTAAGTTCTTTAAAATTCATAACAAGGTTGCTGTAGGAATTTCATTAGGTACAGCATCTCATGCTGTTGGAACCTCTAAAGCTCTAGAAATCGGAGAGACAGAAGGTGCTATGGGTTCACTATCCATAGGTATCGCAGGTTTAATGACAGTATTTCTCGCTCCAAGTTTATACAGCCTACTCAATCATTTTCTTCATTTTTATAAGTAGTGACTTATGACTTATAATCGAGTAGGAGCTGAATAATTATTTT
The DNA here is from genome assembly GCF_004015185.1 of Clostridium manihotivorum. Taxonomy (GTDB): domain Bacteria; phylum Bacillota; class Clostridia; order Clostridiales; family Clostridiaceae; genus Clostridium_AR; species Clostridium_AR manihotivorum. Next base: position 4,680,598 of record NZ_CP025746.1, read on the forward strand.
ATTCAGCGTCCTCTCACACCACCGTGCGTACCGGTCTGGTACACGGCGGTTCTTTAAGTTGAATGAATTTTAATATATTGACGCGTTAGGCTTTTTAAGCCTAAGTCCGAGAAGAATTTATTTGTAAGAGTTGTGTTTAAAATTGCACTATTTGCTACTCGCCAGTATCCTTTGCGGGTATTGGCAAACTTTATAGCTTGGTAGTGTTCAAGTCCCAGCTTCTTAAGGTTTTTATATCTAGTTCTAACTTTCTTCCACTGTTTCCATATACACATTCTTAATCTTTTCCTTATCCAAATATCTAAGTGCTCCACTATTCCTTTGCATTTGGCTATTCCATAATAGTTAATCCACCCAACATTAATTAGGTTAAGTTTTCCTACCCTTTGTTCCAAAGTCATCGGTTTTGACCTAGATAGTATCTCTTTAATTTTATCTTTATATCGATTTAATGATTGCTTTGATATAGATGCATATGCTTTTCCATACATTAGGTTCAGTGTGAATCCTAGGAATTTTCTTCTCCAAGGTCTGTCTACTGCACTTTTCTCTCTGTTTACTTTAAGTTTGAGTTTACGTTCAATAAATGCAGTTATGTTCTCCATAACTCTTTTACCTGCTCTCTCACTCTTAACATAGATATTACAGTCGTCCGCATAGCGACAGAATTTATGACCTCTCATTTCTAACTCTTTATCTAGTTCATCTAGCATTATGTTAGATAAGAGTGGACTCAACGGTCCTCCTTGAGGAGTTCCTTCTTCATTTCTGACCACTACACCATTTATCATTATTCCTGACTGAAGGTATTTCCTTATTAGTGATAATACTCTCTTATCCTTAATGCTTCTTGATAATTTATACATTAATATATCATGGTTGACCTTATCAAAGAATTTCTCTAAGTCCATATCAACAACCCACCTATAGCCTTCATTGATATACTGCTCTGCTTTCTTAATTGCATCTTTAGCTCCTCTTTGAGGGCGGAAACCAAAGCTACTTTCAGAAAATCTTCTATCATAAATACTATTTAATTCTTGAGCAATAGCTTGTTGGATAAGTCTATCCAAAACTGTAGGTATACCTAAGAGTCTAGTTCCACCATTAGGTTTTGGTATTTCTACTCTTCTAACTGGCATTGGTCTATACTCACCATTAAGAATATTCTCTCTAATAGATATCCAGTTTGTTTTCAGAAATTGTTTAAGTTCATAAACTGGCATTCCGTCCACGCCGTGGCTACCTTTATTAGATATTACTCTTTTAAGAGCCAAGTTCATATTATCCTTGGATAATATCCTTTCTAGTGAGCCATATTCAAATCCACTGATTTTCTCCTTTGGAGTTGCCGAGAATTCTCTATGCACTCTTTGCTTATCTTCGAGTTCCACTCTATCTTGGGCACTAGAGCCTAAATATTTAGTTTTCTGCAATCTTTGAGTATTCTTCGAAACTTTCAAACTTGAAAACCTCCTTAAAGTTCAGTCCTTCATCCGCTATCGCGATTAGCGGAGTTACTATGACTTCTGCTGACTTCTGATAGTTCAGTTACATATCGCTATGTAGGTTATCGCCCTAGAAATTCATCTTTGTAAGCGATGTATCTATCAGACCTCCCCAGGTAAGAACAACAACCTTCATCTCATATATCTGCTACATTTACTCCTAGAAATTCGGATAGTGTTGGACTTCGTTTTGTTTTGCAAACTCGTCCGTTCCTAGTAAGCCTTATATGTAGTTCGTATCCCTCAGACCGAGACTTTGCCTTAGGCTTCCTTCAGATTCCACCTCACGATGGACACCCTTGCCCTTAGCTAGTGGTTCCCACTACCAAGCCCACAGCGGACTTTCACCGCCAAGTTGTTGCCCATGCTGGGCACACAAAAAGAAATCACTGAAGCGATTGTCTTCAGTGATTTCTTTTTTGTGCATCTGCCTTTTCTGAACTTCTGAACCTATGTGAAAAAAATTCTGGCAGGCGATATATTCTCTCTTTTACTCTTTATTTGAATATCATACTTAATTTTCTTAAGATTAAAATACATATGATTTATGAAACATATATGCATAATAAAGAGTAAAACTGTATGTTCGAACGTAGTGAGTTTACAGTTTTAGCCAAAGATATATCACTTCAATCATTAAACTATTATCAAAACAACGCTTATTTTTTTATTTAGCTTTACTTCGCTTCTACAGGACCATATGTATTTTTAACATTTAGTAATTTTCTGTATAGTAAATTTATATTATTTTGGCTCTTAACTCTTACAATATTATTTCTAGTATAGTCTTCAAGCTTTCCCATAAAGTTAGACGGCTCAATTTCCTTTTCGTACACCATCTTTAAACCTTTTTCCCAGCTTGCAGTAAGTATAGGATTAAGTAATGATGGGATGGAGGAGCTTATAACCTCATAGATCATCTCACCTTTTATGGTTGGTGTTAGTATCTGTGTCTTCGAATTAACAGTCAAGTAATTGATATTAATAAGCTTTTTAATAATCTCAGCTCTTGTGGCGGAGGTTCCTATACCTGAGCCCTTTATCTGCTCTCTCAAGTCATCATCCTCTATGAGCTTGCCGGCATTTTCCATTGCTATAACCATAGAGCCAGATGTATATCTCTTAGGCGGGCTTGTTTCTCCTTCTTTTATTGTAAATTGTCCGATCTTAAGCTTATTTCCCTTTCTAAGCTCATTTAACCATAAATAGGAGTTGTCATCATCTTCCTTGCTATCATTCTTTAAGATATCTAAGTATCCTCTTTCAATACATACTTTAATGCTCTTAAAAAACTTTTCTCCCATTATATCAGCAGTTATTGAAAGTTTAGAATACTTGGCTGGTGGGAAAAATATACTTAAAAATCTTGTTACCACTAATTCAAAAATCTCACGCTCTAGCTTGCCTAGAGTTCTTACAGCCCCTTCTCCTTCGCCAGTTGGTATTATGGCATAGTGGTCCGTTATCTTTGAATCATCAACATATTTACTTTTAACTATATCCTTAGTCCAATTGTTCTTCATTATCTTCATAGCATTTTCCGAAATACTAGGATTGTATGAGAACTTAGTAAGCTTATTTAGGGTCTTTCCTATTTCTTTAGCTACTGCAGAAGATATAACTCTTGCATCAGTTCTAGGATAAGTTAATAACTTCTTCTCATATAGCTTTTGAATTACTCCCAAAGTTTCGTCAGGACTTATCTTAAATCTTTTAGTACATTCATTCTGCAATTCTGCTAAGTTGAATAGAAGCGGAGCATACTTTGTTTCTTTAGTCTTCTTAACTTCATCTATAAGCGCAAGCTCTGCAGGTTTTAAACTGGTTACAAGCTCTTCTGCCGTATTTCTAGCTTTGAATCCGGTATCATTATATAAAAGAGGAGATTCATAATACCTAGAGCCTTCCACCGCTTTCCATTCTGCATCAAAGGCATTTTCTTCCTTCTTCAACTCCACATTAACCTTGTAAAAACTTGTTTTAGTAAAATTTCTTATTTCTCTTTCTCTGTTTACAACTATTCCTAAAACACAACTCATTACTCTTCCTACGGCTATTACTACATGATTTTCAGATAAAACTTCGGATATCTTTCTACCGTACATCAAGGTAAGCAATCTTGAAAAGTTTATCCCTAAAAGAAAATCTTCCTTTGCTCTAAGGTATGCTGAAGCTGCTAAGGAATCATACTGGTCAAGAGGTTTTGCTTCCTTAATACCTCTTTTGATCTCTTCTTCCGTTTGTGAATCTATCCAAACTCTCTTTTTCACCTTATTGGGAGTACCAGCCATCTGATCAACTAATCTATAGATATACTCTCCCTCTCTCCCGGAGTCCGTACAGACGTATATAACATCAACATCATCTCTATTTAATAATCTTGAAACTGTATCAAATTGTTTTTTTACGTTTGGTATAACATCATATTTATACTCTTTAGGCAGGAAAGGCAATTCTGCCAAATTCCACTTCTTAAACTTAATATCATAAGCTTCTGGATAACACATTGTTACCATGTGTCCAACACACCATGTAAAAATAGACTCCTGCCCCTCTACATATCCATCACTTTTCTTACCATTTACTTTTAATAACTTTATAAATTCCATGGCTACAGATGGTTTTTCTGTAACAAATAAAGCTTTACCCATAATCAAAATCCTTTCTAAGAAAACAACCTATGTTTTTTTAGGAAGTTCATAAGTTTAATTGTTCAAATAACAAGATATTCAATTCTTAAATTATTGAACCTTCACCTTTATACTTACCTTTTCCAAAGTATCCTAGGCGAAAAAATATAGCTTCCCTCTAAAGAGAAGCTATATTAATTATATACTATTTTAACGATAAATTAAACCTTTATTCGCATTTACTATAAACAACCTTACCATCAACTATTGTATAAAGAGTAGTTGTTGCAACTTCAAATGGACTTCCATCTAGTATAACTATATCTGCATCCTTACCAGGTTCTAGGCTACCAACTCTATCTGATATTCCAGCTATCTCTGCAGCATTTATAGTTATTGTGCTTAAAGCTTCTTCAAAGGTTAAACCTTCCTTCATTGCATAAGCTGCGCATAGAGGTAAATGTTCTATTTGTATAACAGGGTGATCTGTTATTATAGCAACCTTAACTCCTGCTCTTATTAACTCTATAGGTGTCCTAAAACTTTTATTAGTAAGCTCTATCTTTGTACTAAAAGTCATTGTAGGTCCTACAAGTGCAGGAACTCCTGCTTCTTTTATCTTATCAACTATTAGATGACCTTCTGTACAGTGATCTAAGGTAATTGGTACGTTAAATTCCTTAGCTATTCTAAGTGCTGTCAATATGTCATCTGCTCTATGAGCATGAGCCTTAAGTGGAATCTTTCCTTCTATAACTGGTACTAAAGCTTCATATTTAAGATTAATCTCAAAGAATTCGCCCTTCTCTTCTGCCTTCTTTTTCTTTCCTATATAATTCTTTGTTTCAGTCAAAGTTTGTCTAAGAAGAGCCGCTGTAGCCATTCTTGTCATAGGAGCTTTTCCCTTTGCATTGTATACTCTCTTTGGATTTTCACCAAAAGCTATCTTCATAGCTACTGGTTCCTTTAATATCATGTCATCAATGCAGTTTCCTTGAGTTTTCATAGCTATGAATTGTCCACCAATAACATTGGCACTTCCTGGACCGGTAAGTACAGAAGTTACTCCAGCCTTAACTGCTTTTCTAAAAGCTCCATCCACAGGATTAACTCCATCTAAAGCTCTTAGATGAGGAGTTACAGGATCAGTCATCTCATTAATATCATGGCCCTCAAAACCCATATTCTCTTCTTCTCCGCCTATATGAGTATGCGCATCAATCATTCCTGGAATTACATAGCCACCTTTTGCATCAATAACTTCATCATCTGATACCTCTATGTTCTCTCCAATTTCTACAATCTTTCCATCCTTTACAAGAATGCTACCACATTCGAAAGCTTGTCCAGCCATAGTGAAAATTTTCCCATTTTTAATTAGCATATAACACATCTCCTTATTTTATTATTTGATATTATGTTTAAGCAATTCACTAAAAAGTTTAGTTAAATTAATATATTATATAAATCTAAACCACTCAAATTATAGAATTTATCTTTATAAAAATGATTTAAAATATATCCTCGTAATTTATTCAGTTTACGTATGTACAACTTGAATGCCAAATATATTATTAGAATTCCTATAGTGTCTCATATAAAAACTTAAAAATATAACTTTTATTATAAATTGATCCATATCATTCTTATAAAAATATTTTACCATATTATTAAAAATAATTAAACGTTAAAATAATTATAATGCATTAATTTCACTTCATCCTATCTAACTAATTTTGATTATTCATATTTCTTACTTTACTACATCAATAAAAAACTTATATTCCTAAAATCTATATTGAGGTATTATGAGTTTATTAAAAAAGTATAATGTTTAACATAAAACAAAAAAGGGAGCAAAATTGCTCCCTCTAATTACAAACTATTATTTTGCACTTGGATCAGTTAATTCTACCTTGTAGATATCATATGTCCAATCTCTAAATGCAGATATATTTAAGTTCTTAACTTTAGAACTTACAGCCCAAACTTGTTTTGGATTTGATACGAATAAATAAGGAACTTCATCGTTTATTAACTTACACCACTCTTGATAAGCTTCTTTTCTAACCTTTTGATCAGTAGTTCCTAAACCTTTAGCTATTAACTCTTCAGATTTGTCTGGATGCCAACCAACTGAGTTATTTCCACCTAATACATCTTGTGATTTTGAGAATATTCCTGATGGATCTGGATCAGTTGAAAGTGACCATCCCATAGCATACATTTGGAAGTCTTGCTTATCATAAACTTTTTCTGCAATAGTGTTAAAGTCCATTGAATCAGTTATCAACTTGATACCAAGCTTAGTCCAGTCTTCTTTAACTACTGGTATCATAGCTTGTATCATAGCATTATCAGATGTAGCTAGCCAATGTACTTCGAATGGCTTTCCATCTTTTTCTCTAACCTTTGTAGAGTCATTCATCTTCCAACCAGCATCATCTAATAGCTTCTTAGCTTTTTCTAAATCATAAGTATATTCATTTAAACCTGTTGGTTCAACCCAAGATGTTGGAGCATTATTAGTATTTGCAACTGTACCATAACCTTGATAGTATGAGTCAACAAATTCTTTTCTTCTTGTTCCATACATAAGAGCTTGACGTACCTTCTTATCAGAGAACATAGGAAGTCTTGTATTTAATCCTATATAGTTGTAGTTGTTAGCTGAGAATATTTGTTGATCTAGGAATCCTGCAGTTTGAACCATCTTTACAGTGTTTGCATTTGCAGTTACTTGGTTAACATCAACTTGTCCAGCTGACAATTCTTGAACGTTTGTCTTATCATTTGTTACCTTGTATATGATTTTTGCAATCTTTGGAGCACCTTTATAGTAATTATCATTCTTTTCAAAAGTTACTGATTCACCTTGTTTAAAGTCAACGAACTTATATGGACCAGCACCTATTGGTTTAAGGAAGCTATCCTTTATTTTTTGCATATTTCCTTTTTCAAAGTTATATACAGCTTTTGGTAATACACCATAACCGAAATCATATATTCCAGGTCCCTTAACTTCTGTTAAAGTGAAGGAAATCTTGTTCTTATCTATAACCTTTATACCTGAAACTGTAGCAGCTGAGCCTTCTTTATATTCTTTGTATCCTTGAAGCTTTTCAACAGCGTCAGTTCTTGGTCCATCGTACTTAGGATCACATAGTGCAGTATAAGTGAAAGCTACATCATCAGCAGTAACAGGTGTACCATCTGAGAACTTAGCATTATCAACTAATGTAAATGTATATGTCTTACCATCTTGAGAAATATCCCACTTTGATGCTAAAGCTGGAGTTGGATTTCCTTGTTCATCATTTGATATAAGACCTTCAAAAATAAGTGAAGTTACATATCCGTCATAAACTGAATCAGAATAAAGTGGATTAAACTTTCCTTTTGGTGCACTACCACCAACAATTAAAGTATCCTTTCTGTCCTTAGCAACCTGAGGAAGTTTGCTTACATCCGTAGCCTTCTTAACCTCATTAGCTTTTTGTGAAGCAGCTGCATTATTTTTCTTTGCTGTGTCTTTTGTACCACATCCTGTAAGAACTATTGCTCCTGCAAGGATTGTACTTAATAAAGCGATCGATTTTCTCTTCATTAATTCCTACCCATATTACACAAATAACGTGTAAAAGAGTAGACTCACCCCCTTTTACTTTATATATATATAATCTGAAAACAGATTTTAACTATGTTAAAATTATAAATATATTGATAAAAATTTATTACTAGTATTTACTAAGTATTAACAATTTTTTAATGCTTATATATTTTATACCATATCTTCTCAAATAACACAACTACTTTTTTTTACTTTTTTATTATTTTTTTATAAATTCCTGATTATTATAATAAGTTTAATAGATAAAACCAGCAATTAATTATTGAATTATCATTTAGTACTAAAATTTAATTGTTTACATCTCATTCATCATCCAAATAAAGAAGTTTAATACTCCAGCATATGTAACCCACAATATGTAAGGAGCAATCAAAATACCAGAAACTCTATCTACTTTTAGAAACTTAATAAAAGTAATTATAATAAAAATAAATAAAACTACCAATTCTATAAATGCTAGCCCATAAAGTCTTAGTTTAAAAAATATCAATGGCCACAGAAAGTTTAGTACTAACTGAATAGAATAAAATAGTAGTGCATTATTAATATTTATCCCTTGCTTCTCTAATTGATAAACCCTATAAGCAGCAATGGCCATAAGTAAATACAATATAATCCAGACTATCGGAAAAATCCAAGAAGGCGGTGACAATATTGGTTTACTTAGATTCAAATACTGCTTATCACTAGACGCTGTAATAATCCCAATAACCATTCCGCCACCTAATGCTATCAAAATACTTATTATTAGGTCTCCAATATTAAATTTTCCGTTCACTTTAAAAATATTCATAATATCCTCCCCTTAATGTATCACCTTATTTAAGATTACAGTGAAATTTGTATTTTATCCTTCAGGAAAATTATAGTAAGAATATTTTTGTTTTATTACATTTATATAAGAACCAAATCACATATTTTCTCTTTTTTATTCTTTTTCCTATATCTACATTTGAACCATCTATACAACTTATCCATAGTTTTATCAAAATATAATTTCTTAAAGAATAAAAAAATCACTGAAATAATAATTCCAGTGATTTTTGGCATCTGTCACTACAAATTCAGATTTTTAGATCACTTTAATTTTTTATCTTCCTTATACGCAGAAGAACTTCATTAGCTTGATAAAAAACAGAGAATATCAGAAAGTGATTTGCTGATTGAAGCGTTACATCTTAGTTATATATATCTGAAAATTCTATATCCACCTTTTCTTTTAACTCATTAAATTTGTTATTTGTAAACATTTTATAGTCACACTTATAATCTTTTATCCTATCAAATCTTATGGTAAACCTATTTCCATTTTCAAAGGTATCTAGCTTTATCTCTCCCCCTTGCAGTTCTACTAGCGCTTTTGATATAAAGAGACCTAGACCACTACCTTCTTTTCTACTATTTAGATCATATTGAGCTTTAGAAAACTTATCAAATATATAACTTTGCTCTTGTTCTGAAATTCTTTTAGAATCATTTAGTATGCATATACTCACGTCGCTATCACTACAACTTATAGAAACAAATATATATCCTCCAGGCCGTCCATATTTAACACTATTTGATAGTAGATTTAAGATAACTCTCTCAAGCAACTCCATATCGCAGTTAACATAAATCTCTTCTTCATCTGCATCAAAAGTAAGCTCCATCTTGAATCTATTAACATATTCTAAAGTAGATTGTGCTACATTTTCAACTAAATATACTATATTATATATACTCATAGTAGGTGTTAAATACCCTTCAGATATTTTGTTTGTATCTATAAAGTTATTTATGGTCCTAATCAGTCTAAGACAGTTTCTCTTTATATTCTCACTGTTTTTCTCCAAGCCATCCTTCTTTTTCTCCTCTAGATACAAATCATTTAGCTGTAATGCAGAATATATTACATTTATAGGAGTTCTTAATTCATGAGATATATTAGTATAAAACTGCCTTTTTGTCTTTTCATCCTTAATATAATTATCCAACTCACTTTTTAGTGTTCTTACCTTGCCTATATCAGTTATATCTCTAATATCTACAACACATATTGAGTTATTGATACACTCTAAATTTAAGTCGTAAACCTTGCTACTTCCATTACTATTTTCAATAACAAAACTCAATTTATTGATTTCTTCATTATTATCTCGTCTAAAGGTACTAATATATTCAATAAAATCATCCAAACTTAGTCTCTCTATCTTCATCCGATCTTTATAAAGCAGTTTTAACAGATTATCTGCTGAAGAGTTAACAAAACTAATCTCTCCATGCTCGAATATCAAAATTGAATCAGATATTGAGTTAATAAGAGTATTATACTTATTTTTGCTCATTTCCATCATTTTCTTCAATTCAATCTCTAAAGCCATCCTTTTTTGAAGAATTGATTTATAATGATTTTGATCTCTTTCCATTTGTTTTAACTCATCATACATCTCATTATAAGTCCCTTGTATTAAAAACTTACTTATTCCTTCAAAAAGAGTGTAAAAAGCAAGATACTTAAAAATATGAGACATAAGTACAACATCATAGTTGGTCTTGCTAAAGTTATAAAAGTTTATCCTTGAGATACTTTCATAAATCAATACAAGTATGGTGTAAATTACAATATATTTCTTAGCATCTCTTGATGTGTTTCTATTTTTTAATGTTATTGTTATGATTCCAATAAACATGAATATGATAACTATCCAATTAATTTTTATAAAAACACTTCTATTATAACTATTTATATCTGAATTTGTATAATAATATGAAGACATAAGAGTTATGAATAATACAAAAGAAGCTATTGCAAAGATAACACCGGATTTGACATAACTTATGGACCTCTTAGTAAAATATAAGGACATTAGTATAATTAAATACTCTAGATAATTCATTATAAAAGACATTATTAAGGTAAAGCTTATAATATCTTCATACTTCTTTCCACCACTGTATGAAAGTATATGTATCACATTGACTATACATATGACTGAAAAATTTAGTCCTATATAATTGAACAAATTATTCTTCCTTAGATTAAATCTATTCATAGAAAACATAGTAAGAGAAACGCCAAAGGTAGTACATAATATTTCAACAAACTGATGAAAAAACATGTAGTCTCCATTCTTTTCATATATAAGTATTATGATTAAAAGTATAGGAACAAAGAGTTTTAGTACTATATTCTTAGATTTTACAATGCTATTGTCATACATACCTATATATACTCCCTCGCGAATTTAATTACTACTTTTGTCCCTTTATTATTAGAACTATCAATGAAAACTTGTCCACCTTGTAATTCTACTAAGTTCTTCACTACATAAAGACCTAGTCCAGAACTTTGATTGGTTGTTATGTTACTCCTGTCTTTAGAATTGAACTTTGCAAAAGCTTCATTCATATATTCCTTGCTAATCCCTCTACCTTGATCTGATACCTCTACAAATACCTCTACTTCTGTACAATATATATCAACCTTTATCTCACCCTCATCAGAATATTTAATTGCATTGGATATTAAATTGAGTATTATCCTCTCAATAAAATTTCTATCACATAGTACATATATATCCTCTTCCTCAGTATCAAAAATAAGCTCTAAATTTTTATCTTTTGCATATTCAACTAACTGCTGGATAGTTTCTTCAATTATTTCCACAATATTATGCTTAACCATCTGAGGTTTCAAATAGCCAAAGTCTATCTTTGAAGTATCTATTATATTGTTAGCAAGTCTTATGAGAGTCATACAGTTATCCTTATTTATAAGGTTGTATTTTTTTAAAGCTTCAATATCATCATTTTCCAATAGATATTTTGTAAGTTGGGTAGCACTATATATCACATTTATTGGAGTTTTTAAATCGTGGGATATGGTAGACAAAAAAGTCCTTCTCATCTTCTCTTCTAACTTCTTTTGATTTATCCTCTCTTCCATAGATTGCAGATTAAGCTTTTCCGTCACATCACTAAATACTAAGATAGACTCTTCTTCATTATTGTTAACAGAAAACTCTCTTATTTCAAAGTGAGCTATCTTACCTTCGACCTCTGCAACTCCATCATAGTTTATACAATCATCTTCATATACGATTGTATCTTCATTAATATATATAAGAAACTTAATACTTTTATTTATAATGTTTCTTAAGCTTTTAATATTAAAAATCTTTAAAAATTGGTTATTGGCAAGCATTACTCTGTTATTAGTTTTATTTATAATGGCCATAGGAAGCGGCATACTATCAAAAAGCACTTTATAGTCCTGCTCTCTTATTTCTAGACTTTCTCTTATCTTTGCCATAGCGATGTTTTTCATATAGATTCTTTTATTAAACTGCTCAAGATTCATATTATGCCAATAAATATCATTGAATATAGTTTTATAAGGCTTATCTAAAAATTTATCTATAAAAGCTACACATATAATTAAATATGCGCCAAATCTCAATAGGTTTGCAGGTAAGCAATCAGACTTTCCAACAAATACAAAATAATTTAAGTGTATAACACAAGAAAAAAGTATCATGTAAGCAAATATAAAAAAGTAATTAACTTTATTTTTGATTTTAAAAGGAATATGCTTATTTCTTATTATTGGAACTAATATCATTACTAAATTGATCACTTGCATAACAAACTTAACATGCCTAGTAGATACTCCAAGATCAATCATTATAATATATAAGCTAACAAAAGTTACTAGTGATAATAGATATAGAAACATTAAAGTTTTATGATTATAAGACTTGTTTATCGTATTCAAGGATATATGTATATAGATACTTTCGGCTATACTACTTATATCCACAATCTGCATTATAATATTGTACTGAGGGTAGTTCCCTTGTGTTCCAGATATCTGTAAAGTTATATTCATAACGCTTAATAGTCCAATAACAAAGAATACAATATATGAAATCATTAAAAATCTAGAATTAGCAAACTTAGTTGTAGTATATAGAATAATCATAGATTCGAAACACAACATTGTAATAATTATATTAATTAAATAAATTGATATATTAGGATGTATGTTAAAAGTAATAAAGAATACTGTAGAAAGAACACAAAATACAACGAGTGCTTTTACAAACTTTTCTAAATTAAAGTATAAAAAATCTACTGTTTCATCATTTTCACTCATAATTAATACCTCCTACAGAATTATTTTATATTAATTATGGGAAAATAGGAATATAATTTCATAATTTAATCAATGGAGGTAAAAAAATTGTTTAAGGATTTTAGAAATTTTGCTGTAAAAGGTAACGTGCTAGACTTAGCAATTGGAGTTATAATAGGAGGTGCTTTCGGAAAGATAGTAACCTCCTTGGTAAATGATATAATAATGCCTATTTTAGGTCTTGTTTTAGGTGGACTAAACTTCTCTTACTTAAAGTTAGTAATTAGAAAAGCCTCACCTAGCAATCCCGGGCTTACTATAAATTATGGTCAGTTTATTCAGGCTATAATTGATTTTTTAATTGTTTCCATTTCAATTTTTCTATTTATAAGATTGATAGAAAAGTTCAAGAAAAATAGTCCTGAGGAGGAATTATTACAAAAAACTTCGAGAGAAGAAGAATTACTTACTGAGATAAGAGATTTACTGAAGAATAAATAGATGTTTTGATTTTGGCTATATTAAAGTAACGTGTTGAACATAAACTTAATTTTAATATTAATCAATTATTTATATGGAGAGTTTGGTAAAGCCATACTTGTTAATTACCTTGTAGGGTATTTTTTATAGCTATATAAAAGATAAAAGCTATGCATATAAGTACATTAGTTTACTTATTATGCACAGCCTTTATATATTATCCAACAGCTCTTATATAATATTTCTTTATTCTACAGGTCTCTACCATTAATAAATTCTAGGTACACTTTGTTATTTCTTGTTTCTTCAAGTTCCTCATCTTCATTAATATATTTTATGAAGCCTGGATAAAGCTCTACAGCCTTCACCAAATCTTTAGCTGCCTCTTCTACTCTATTTAAAACAGATAAAAAACAGCTTCTATTATAATATAGGAATTCACACTGATCATTATAACTTATTCCTTCTGATAGAACTTCTATACCTCTTTCAACTTCTCCTCTTTCTTTATACAAGATTGCTAAATTTAGAAAAGAATAGGGATAGTGACTATTTAGCTTTATTGCTCTGCTGTAATAAGCTTCTGCTTTATCGTAGACATTTAGCCTAGAGTATATTACAGCCATGTTAAAAGACGCCATATAATGCATCTTATCTATTTCTAAAGCCTTACTAAACATCTTATAAGCCAGATCATACTTACCTAACTCCTCATATATAGCACCTAAATTAGTAAAGCCCCAAAAATCATAAGGATCTATTTCTGTAAACCTTATATAATAATTTACCGCAGTTTCCTTATCTCCAAGGCCGTCATAAGCATTGGCTAAAAAGAAGCAAGCTTTTCCGTACAACGGATTAAGTTCAAGGGCCCTTTTATAATATTCTATAGCCTTATCATACTGCTCCCTTTCGTCATAGATAACACCTAACCCGTAATAAGCTCTCTCCTCTAAACTATCCTTTTCTATTATATCCTGGTATGCATTTACGGCTTCATCTTCCATGCCTAGCTCATCATATATAAGAGCTATGTTAATCAATATTTCAATGTCCTTGTAGTCCGCCTGTCTACTTGCTTCCATATAGTGATTAAGCGCTTTTAAAAGTTGCCCTTTTTTATATGCCTTTTCTCCTAAGTTTACATAATCCATATAAATACCTACTTCTATTATTTTATACTGAATTTAATATATTTTCCCATCTTATATTTCCACAATATATATTTTTGCCTATCTAGTTCACTTAAGTATTTAAAGAATACATCTAATGCATTTAGGTTGTAAAGCCCCTTCATTAAGTGACGTGGATATCTCACAGTTTTAGTATAATTATTTTTGGGGTCTATAATTACTACAGACATATCTTCTTGAACATATATATCCTTACATCTTATGTCTATTCTAGTAAAGCTAAGCCTTGTAAATTCGTTTATCATATCAAGTAAGGATTTGCATATCTCTCCATTTAAACCATTATCCTTGATATACTTATCAAGTCTTTCGCCACCAACATAATCTCTTATTATATATAACTCTCCACAACTATGTATATAGGGAAAAAACTTAGATCCCTTAACTCTTAACAATATATCAATCTCTTCATCACAAACTTTTTTCTCTCTAAATATTTTAATTATCCTGTTATCAGGAAGGCTATATACAATTCCGTTATGCCCCTCCCCCAAGTACTCGCTATATTTAAATTGATCTTCTATCTCCTCTGTAAAATCAACACTATAATCCCAATTTCTGACCACACAACTCACATCCTATGATGAATTTTACTAATTTATACGTTTTTTTATTAGTAAATATGACTCATTGGCAAGCAGTATTACAGATATATTATTTTAAAATTAGGCACTGTTAAAGTACTATGTTGAAATTAAAGGGTCAGTCATCCTATGCTTAGATGAGCTTGCGCTAATTGCTCTCATATAGCATCTCCTTCATGATCAATTTAATTTCAACAATATTATTAGAATAGCCTAAAATTAAAAGCCAGTATATACATATATACTAGCCAATTTGTAAAATTCCTAATTAAAACTTGCTAGGAATTTTGTTAATTATATTATTGGTGCAGATGACGGGACTTGAACCCGTACGTAAATACACGCGCTTCTGAGACGCGCCTGTCTGCCAGTTCCAGCACATCTGCATATATTACATGTTAATATATGGTACTAAATTTATTCTAGTTCAATTATTTACTTATGTCAATATTTAGAACATACTTATGTTATCTTGAAATATTCAATAAATTCAACAAAATACTTCTCACTATAGGGAACCAACTTCAACTATTAATTTATACATGCCACAAAATCGTCAGAAGCCGCGATTTTATAACAAGTATAAATTAAGTTTTCGTAAAGGTTCCCTATAATATCTAACTAAAACTCTACTTAAGAAATATATTTATGAATTACCATATACTCGGTGCAATATATACTGCTTGTATATTTTTAAATGCAAAAAAGAGAAGTATTTCTACTTCTCTTAAAAATTCATAAAGTGACTCCAAAATACCGGTGCCCTGATTTTGACACCTATCTCTCGATAGGTGGGTGTTCTCACAATTATATCAATCGCCTAAGATGCCGTCTAAGGGTCTCACAAAAAGGTACATATCCATAATTAAATCTTGAACTCCCTTTGTTGTAATGTAGGTTCAAAATAAGAGCTTGTCGCATATCCTAGAACATATGAACTTATTTACACTTAGTTAAGTTTTTTGTTTTTTCTGTTTCTATATTGAATTATAAACGATTCACAAACAAAATTCAATAGTAAATTTATCAAGTCACAATAAGTTAAAATTTAATTAATTATTTAAGAGTGAGCTGTGTTATTAACTACTGGAACTTTATTTTATAGCTAAATATGCATTATGTCAATATAATTAAAGCTATATTTTCATATGCAAATTCTTACATATTTTGCTCTTATATTTTAACTTTTTGTAGTCTCAAATATAGGAAACCAACTTCAGCTATTAATTTATTCACGCCCGATAATCCCCAGAAGCCGGTATTGTCGAACATTTATAAATTAAGTTTTCGTAAAGAATACCTATATATATCTGTTTTTCTAATTATAAATTCAAGAAACTTGGCAGACGGATAAGTTTATTCATTATACTTTGTAAGGATTTAGCCTTCGTGGGGGGGAAATCCTATAATAAAAGCATAAAAAACTAATATCTTCTATACCTTTATTATAGGATTTCAAACTAAGCTTAAAATTAAGAAACTTAGATTATTGTTTAATATTAATCTAAAGGTCCTAATTTACTATATAAACTAAAGCTCTTATATAATTTGCTTAATTTTAGGAATCCTATAATATTATTACTATATATACATTGACAAAATAAAAGACATATAATTTACCTGTTATTAATTAACTAAAATTTAAAACTAGTCGTTCTTGCTAGTAACTCCCTCAGATTTCTTATATGCATCAGCAAGAATATCTGTTGGTGCTGCATAAGGATTATTAAATCCACGGCTTATAGCAAGTTCACACAATGCAGCGTGACCATTTATCACTTGGCTTAAGCTTGAAGCATACATAGCTCTTAATTCCGGAGTTGAGCTTGTTAAAGTAGCATTAAGATATGCATTAGCAGAACACTTAGCAGAACCAATCATATTGCTAAGTATAATTTCATCATTCATAACAGTATCTTTTAATCCCATATTTTCTAGTAATGTTGACATCAATTTAATCACCTCTTCCTATCTTGTAACTTGGTTTTCATTAATAAATTGTTGAATGCCTTTTATTCTTCCCTCTGCAGCTAAAACAGCAGCTTCTGCTTGTTTCTTAATATCATCATCATTTATAAATCCTTGTACTGCTCTAGCAACTGCCAATCCATCTCTTTCAGCAGTTAATAATCCAGATAAAGAAAGAACCTCAGCATCTGAAAGTTTTCTCATTATAGCACCTCCAAATAAATAAATTTCTATCCTATTTTCTGTATTAAATGAAATATTAAACATGTAAATAATTCCATAATTATTACAGCAAGCTTTCCTGTTCCTGCGAATAATTAGAATAAGTATAATATAATCCATTTAAGCCAAACTATATATACATACCATAAATAAAGGATGGTGACTTATTATGGATGAAACTAAATCAATAGATTCAAAAATTATAGATTACTTTAATGAAACCTCAGATGGTTCTATCATACAGCTCGATAAAGAAATTACATTGTACTTTTTGAAAACTTTAGTAGGTTTTAGCGAAATAATCGATAAAATCCAAATTCCTTATATGAAAAATAAGGATACTTTTAATTTATATATTCAAAATATGTCTACAAAAATAGATAGCTCAAATATAAGTGAGATAGAATACTTAGTAAGTGGCTATGTAGTGGCTAAGATAAATAATGCTTTAGTTGCCATGACAGGTTTTTCAAGTTCAAAATCAAGATCCATAAGTACAGCCATAAGGGAATCAAGCTTTGAAGGAGGGCTAGAATCTTTTATCGAGAAAGTGGACACTAACATTAATCTAATAAGAAATCTTTATAGAACAGACGAGCTTATAGTAAAAATTCTAACCATCGGCAAAACTAATAAGAAAGAAGTTGCTTTACTTTATAATAAAGCTAATGTCGATACAGAATTACTAACTGAAATTAAAAATAAGATTGTAACCATTGAAGAAGGGACAGTTGGCGCACTAAATGAGTTGCAACAAATAATAATCAAAGGTCAGTTTATATTTCCAAGGCTTATAACCACTGAAAGACCTGACAGAGCAATTAATGCTATAGATAGAGGAAAAATAGTCATTTTACTTGAAGGAACACCTGTGGCAGCTATAACCCCTTCATCTTTTCACGAGTACTTTACTACTGTTGATGATAAGTATTTACTTCCAGTACCTTCAATTTTCTTAATATGCATTAGATATATAGCATTAGTTATTAGCATAGTACTTCCTTCTGCTTATGTTGCATTTGAAGCCTACAATCCTGAAGTATTTAGAGTGCAACTTGCTCTCTCCATTGCTGGTTCTAGAGCTGGAGTACCTTATACCTCTTATATCGAAGTTACTTTTATGCTTTTAATGATGGAATTTCTTATAGAGGCAAGTTTAAGACTTCCAAAAACCATAGGCTCTACTGCCACTACTGTTGGTGGACTAATTTTAGGTCAGGCAGTTACTGAAGCAAGCTTAGCCAGCGAGGTTATGATAATAATAGTATCAGCAGTAGCCATATCCAATTTCGTAATACCGACAACCTCAATGAGCCTTTCAATAAGAGTCCTAAAGTATTATATATTATTCTTTACAGTCATAGGTGGAATGATTGGGTTTATTACAGGGATGATTACTACGATTTTTTACCTTACATCTCTAAGCAGCTTCAAAAATCCATTTTTTGATCCAGCGAATATACCATTGAGTAGAATAAAATCAATCTTTGGGAAAGTGAAATAATATGAAATCTAAATATTTTTATTATTATATAGTCGGTCATATATTCATTAGTATGATAGTCTATTATCCAAACATACAAAGTAAGAATATCTATAACGGTTTTATTTTTGCTATATTTATCGGTTATTTCATATCAATGTTCAATAGCTACTGCTTAATAAACTGCTATAATATTTTTACTAAAAAGGATTTAATATTTATTACAAAAAAACTATTTAGTAAGTATATAGGAATATTGATTGTATCCTTGCAAATAATCACATCATTTGTAACTGGAATAGTAATATATATTCCTCTAATTATAGTAATAGGAAGTAATATAATGCCTCAAACCAGTAGAATGTATATAGCAATGTTCATCCTTTTTATATATTTTACAGCCTTCAAGAATTCTGAGAGGTCCATATTATATTCTATTGGATTATTTTCATTGTTTTCAATAGTTCTAATCCCTATAATATTCACTGTAATAATAAAAGGTTTGGATTCTAGATTTATAATAGGTTCAATAACTCATTCCATGAAGTTTCCTTTTTTTAAGATGATAGTTTCTGCTGCGTATTTTTTTAATGGTATAGAAAGTCTCTCGGTATATAATACCGGATTAGAAAAGAAGAGTTTTAAAGTAGCGTATTTAATATACGGTGTTATAGGAATTCCATTATCTTTCTTACCAATTTTAGTGCCAATAGGGGTATGGGGGCCAAATGCAATACAATCTCTAAGCTTTCCCATACTAGCTACAGCAGACACTGTCTCACTGGATTTGTTTATAATAGAAAGAACCCTGTTTCTAATGTTGCCTTTATTTATTTCTCTACAAATACTAGGTTCAACCTCATACTTTTATGTAGCTAACAAGTTATTTAGAAACACAGTAACCTCACGAAAAGTTCGCGGATTATTTTACACAGTGGTTATATTATTTTTATTAATACTCCCAACAATAGCTACCGATTTTGAATCAATGTTAACAGTTGGTACCATCTGGGGATATATTTGGTTTGCTATAATTTGCATCACTTGCCCAATACTATATTACAAGAGCAAAAGGTGGGTGAAGAATACTCAATGAAAAGATTATTTTTCTTTATATTATCATTTCTTTTTATACTGAATTTGTACGGGTGTGACTATAAAGATATTGATCGAAGAATTTTTATAGTAGCTATTGGGATTGATTCTATTAATGAAAAAGGTGATATAAAACTAACTATAAAAGGTGCAATTCCATCCAATACAAAGGTTAAAAGCTCTGATTTAAACTATAAGTTAGTGGATGTAGAAGCAGACTCTATTGGCGCTGCACTAAGAAAAGTAAAACAAAAGTTATCTTTAGAGCCAGATTATAGTCATATGAAAATACTAATCTTAGGGAAAAGTTTTTTTAATCAATCTCAGGATAACCTAAAACATATCGCTGCATTTTTTATAACAAGAAGAGATTTTCAAAACCTTATGTGGGTTACAGCAGCCAATCCATCAGCAAAAGAGCTATTAGATACCCAGTCTGTTACCGAAAACTATGCTGGTTCTGACTTGTTCCTAAGGTTCGGTCAAGGAGTTGATTCCCCTTATTCTTACAGAAAAAAGCTTTCTGAGCTATATACTCAGTTAAATACACCTGGACTTACTACTGCAATACCAGTTCTTGAATTAGAAAATGACGGTATAAAAGAAAATGAGTTAGCCATATTAAGTAGGAATAGTAGACTGTCAATACTCTTGAAGAATGAGCAGGTTAAGATGTTTAATATACTAGCTAATAATAAAACAAACTCCGCATTTATATATGTTCCTACGGATGGTAACAAGATATTAGGCTTTAATCTTAAAAGTAGCAATACAAAATATTCTTTTATTAAACAGCCAGACCTTACTATTTGTAATGTTAATGTTAAACTAAAACTGTTAATAGAAGAAGGTACAGAGTTTAATATTGATAGGAAGGAAGCTCTGAATATAATAGAAAATGAAATTGGGTGTAAAATCACTTATATACTTGAAAAGTTTAGGTTTGAAAATGTGGATCCTCTAAATCTACAGTTAAATTATTGGCAGTACAATCCTTCATATTCCTTGTGTGATCAATGGCTTTCGGAGATATTGCCTAAAGTTCAGTTTAAAGTAAATGTAGTTGCAAAATTTGAATGAAAAAATGCTGCACGCTAATCTTCCCCCTTGAAACACATAAGTTTAAGATTTATAATTGCTCCATATTATAAACATAGGAGGTGTTACGTCATGAATAATGAACATTTAGAAAAGCTTAAACCTATGGAATATGCTGACATAGAAGGACAACAATTAAAGCGTTTAAGAGACCTAGAAACAGAATTCAACGAAGAGTTTGGAACAGAATTTTATTTTATGGTAATGAAAAAAGGAAACAAATAAGACACTTCGGTGTCTTTTTCATTTCCCAAGAAATATTATCCTATTCACCTATCTCTTCTTTTATCTGCTTTTCTAATATGCCAAAACTCAAATCATGCTCAGATCCGTTAACCTTTAAAAAAGCCTTTGCTAGATCCTCAACTGTTGGTTCAAGTACTCCAAAGAATTGATCCATGGCAAACTCTCTCTTCTTGTCGTCTTCATTATCTCCAAATACTATATTTATCAAGCCTTCAATCATCTGATCCATCCCCCACAACTTAAGGTGAAGTAGCTCATGAACTACTAACTCGTCCAGATTAGTACAAGTAGGTTTGCTGTTAATAAGTACCACCGCTTTTTTATTAGAAGTATCCATCTTTATATCACCGGATTTTCTCCAAGGTTTATCAACAATCTTCAAAAATAAATCCCAATCCTCTAGCCTCAAAATCTTTTGCCACTTAATCATAAGTTCCTCTGTCTTTTTATAATCTACCACCATTTAAAATTCCCCCATTTTAATTCTCAGTTTCCACTTTTATAAAATATACCTATTTATATAATTTCTGTATTCATTAAATTATATATCAAAACACTAAATATGTAAATAAATGCAAAAACCATGATTATGTTACGCTATAGAATTCCTACGGTAAGTCAACTTCAGCCATTTTTTAAGTACTCCTGTGCTTCACAATATAGTTTGATAAGCCATATAATATCACCAGTTAATATCTACAAATTATGTTGCATATATCCAGGAATGTATTAATATATAACTATGAGTAATCATCCTTTTGACATAAATAGAAAGCTATTTAATGGAGGGTATTTTGAATAAAAAACATTATATCACTATCTTTATTCTAACAATATTGATAATCTTATTAACCTTGAGCTTAAGTAATATTAACTTAAATCCTGAAATATCTTATAAAAACAACTCCTATGCAGGGGAAAATGAAGATTGGACTGTTTCTCTTGACGTAAGAGATACATTTCTCAAGATTAACATTACACCTAAAAACTTAGTACTAGATAAGGACTCTAAAATTCAATGTATGTTTAAAACCTCCCGTAGATATACAAGTTCAGGAACTCTTTATTACGGTAATACAAGAAAGAGCTTTATGGCTTCATTATCATTGATTAATTATCCTATAAATTATAAAGATGAGATTGTCACTGTAACCTACAATAATAAAGAAGAACAAATAAGCTTACATCCTATAATTAAATAAACTGTCTAGCTATGACTAAAGGCTATTGAGGCCTTGAAAATATGATATTTACTCAAATTACAGTATATTTTTAGGTAAAATACAGTGATTGCTGTATAATATCTGCTATATTCAGATAAAAAGTAATATTACATTTACATTCAGAGGATATTGTTACTAAAAATGATACTAATATAATTACTATATGCAAGGATTTAATCCTAGGTAAATCCTTAAGTCCCAGAAATATAAATCGGAGGTGTTAACATGATTAATTTTGCAGCCACAAAAAAAGTAATAGATTTATGGGATCCCTTTGGACTCATAGATTTCATTACACCAAATGAATATGATAGAGAGATAAAAAGAATAGTTGAGAAAGCTAATAAAACCAATGCTCTTACTTCTGAAATACTTGCGAATATAATAATCGATGTCTTCACTAAAAGCTTTAGTGGGCTTTTTGAAAAGCATGAAGCCGAATGCTTAGAAATAGCCAGAAAGGTTTTAGAATCTTATAAATAAGATATTTCTATTTAGCAAGGAATACTTTTTTGGCTTCAATGTAATCTACCTATATTTCTATATAATGTTCCAGTGATTGCTCAACATTTGTTTTTATTGACATAATATCATCTAAGAATACATCTATTAAAAGTTTGCCCTCCATTTGATATAATTGTTTTATGACTTTTGCACCAAATTTCTGATAAAAACTATTTGATTTTGAGTAATGATGATTATATGTAACAATTTTTCTACGTCTTTGTTAACATAAAAATCGAGAGTATATTTAAGTAGCTTAATAGAAACACCTCTGTTTCTATGCTCAGGATATACCCATAGTCCATTTAGTCTAATATACTATGTTTTATCAATATTTTTCATTCATACAGTCATTAAAATTTGGTTAAGCCTGAAAATTATCTTTAACTAATGTATTATTTATAATTTCAGTTATACTTTCCACATTATCATTTATAAAAAAATGATTTCCATCAAAATTGTAAACCTTAAAACCTTTACCTCCATGATCTTTCCAAGCTAGTATCTCCTCTTTAGTTATATAATCTTTTTCCCCATTAAAAATTGAAATATCACATTTGATCTTCTCTTTCATTTCTTTATAAATATACTTTTCCAACATTTTAAAGTCACTTCTAAGAATTGGAGTAAACAAACGAAGCAACTCTTCATTTTCTGCTACCTCTTGTGGAGTGCCACCTAGCTTAATTACTTCTTTAATAAACTCTTCATCAGGTAATGTATATATCTGTCTTTTCGTTCTGGGTATGCTAGGTGCCTGATATCCTGAAAAAAACATGTGCTTTGGCGTATTAAGTTTTTCATTACGTATTTTATAGTATAACTCATAAGCTAAAACACTACCCATGCTATGTCCATATATAGCATACTCATCCTGTAGTATCTGATCTTTTATATTTTCAAATATATCTTCAACAGCTTCTTCCAAGCTTTCATAAAACTCTTCACCGAACCGCTTTCCTCTACCTTTTAGTTCTATAGGTACTAGCTTTATTGAAGAATTTAGATGCCTTTTCCATCTATAATATATAGCTTCTGATCCACCTGCATATGGCAAACAAAATAATATCATCGAATTATCCCTCCACTTATTCAATATTAACCCCCGTATATTTATCAATTAGACATTTTTGATCTAATCTTATTATGTTATTACATATTTCTTTACTTATTGAACATACAGCTACCTTATATCCTGAATCTATATTAAACAACTTAAAGGCATGCTGAGTATATTCATTATGCTTAATAACTTTAATATCCTTAGACTGATCTATTTGAATGGAAAATGAACTTAAAGGTATCGATAAACCTTGTCCACAACATTTAATATAACTCTCTTTTAAAGTCAATATTTCGTAAAACCTATTTAAACTAAATTTCAATTCTTTGCTTACAATATACTCAAACTCTTCTTCTGTAAAAAAGCTTTTAACTATGCCCTCACAATCAATAGGCTTTATCTCTTCAACATCAACTCCTATAGGCTTATCATCAATAGCACATAACACATACTCTCCAGAATGGGATATGTTAAAATTAAAGCTAGGATAACTTTCCAAATAAGGCTTACCATATTGATTTTTATTAAAGCTTATACATTTGTTGTGAATATTTAAATTATCTATAACTATTGTTCTTATTAATATTTCCCCAATTAATGTCCTAATTTTATCTTTTGTATTAATAAATTTCTCAATCCTACACTTCTTTTCTGAATCAATTAGCTCATAAAGCTCGTCCATCTTCTCTTTACTTATCTCAGAAATTTTCACAGCATATATTTTCATAAAACACCTTTTTATATTTTCCTCTAACCTTATCGCATATATTTTTTGTAATTATTAACAATAAATCCATTATAATATAACAGACCATATTTTTAAATAATTATGCCCGTATATATTGACATTTTATTGTAAAAAAATAAAAGTAGGGTTTCCCCTACCTCAAGCTTTATAAAACTTAAATATTAATAACATAGATAGAGATTAGAATTACTAAAATACTATCCTAGGTCTACTTTTGTTTTTGAACTTACATTCTTTTCTATAATTTCTTTAAAAATTATAATATCATTTTCATCTTCAAAAAATCTTCTAGGTATTACAACAGCATTCCTTTTAGATACTGTAAATATAAATATATCATTATATTCATTTATATTAGTGAAATCATCCCACTTTACAATTGTGTTACCGTTACATAAAATCTACTAAAATCTAATATTTAGAGATTTATTCCTTATTCAACGCAACCTGTTTTGTCATAAGACTACTCCAGTTTGATATGTTGCTCCAAAGGCTTAAAATCCTGCGTAACGCACAGTACATATCAGCACTATCTTGTTAGTGATATTATGCTGATTTTTTATACCTTGAAAGATTTATTGAAGCATTTTTGTCCCTATCCATCTGAGCATTACATGATGGACAAACAAAAACTCTGTCTTTAAGTTTTAAATCTTTCTTTATTGCGCCACAACAAGAACAAGTTTTGCTTGAAGGATAAAACCTATCTGCTTTTACAAATTCAATGCCATTAAATTTACTCTTATATTCTAAGATACTAATAAACTTATGGAAACATTGTTCTTGTATAGCCTTTGATAAGTGTTTATTTTTAAGCATACCCTTTACATTTAAATCTTCAACAACTATTCTGCTTGGCTTGGTTTTCACTATTGCAGTTGTTGTTTGATGAATATGATTTAAACGTATATTTGAAAGCCTTCTTTGAATAAGTTTTAATTCTCTTTCGAGTTTTTTAATATTATTAGTTTTAGTAAATTTATAACGGTTTTCACCTTCCTTTCCTATTCGAATTTTTCCATCTTCATATTTTCTTGAAACTTGTTTCTGCTTTCTTTTTAACTTCTTTTTTAGTCTTTTCACTTCTTTAGCTTTGTTAATATTTTTAAATGGTTTATCTATATTTGAAACTATTGCTAAATCTTTTAATCCTAAATCCACACCTATTGATATATCTGTATTTTCTGATATAGTTTCTTCTTTTTCTATGCCTATAGATATATACCAAAACTTACCGTCAAAACTTATTCTTGGATTAATATATTTAATATCTGTAGGTATTTGCTCTACTGTTTTAATCCAACCTACTTTTTCAATTAATACTAAATTTTCTTTAACTTTTAGTTTATCTGTATCATTATAGAATGAAGGTTTGCTTTTTCTTCTGCTCTTAAATCTTGGTTTATCAGCTAACCCTTTAAAGAAATTTTTATAAGCATTACAACCATCTTTTACAGCCTGTTTGGCTACATTATTAGATACTTCATTAAGCCAGTTAAGTTCTGATTTCTTTAAAATAGTTAAATCTTTTCTTAAATCTCCATCTTTTATAAACTTGCCACCATTTTTGTGATTTTCTTCTTGTCTTGCAAGTGTCCAATTATAAATATATCTTGCAGTACCAACAGACTGCCATAATTTTTGTTCTTGCTCTATATTCGGAATAATTCTAACTTTCTTCGCCAGTATCATTCTCTAACAGCTCCCTAATCATTTTCTTTGCTTTATTGGCTCTTTTGCCTTGCAACCTACAACTAAAAACTGTAACAATTTGAATTAAATCCTCAACTAATTCCTGTTCTTCTGTTTTTTCAGTGTTATCTATGATTTCGATATCAGTCCCATACTTATCACATAGATTTTCTATTATTTCAAACCCAAATCTCAGTAACCTATCTTGCTAAATCATCTTTTTGT
Organism: Clostridium manihotivorum; assembly: GCF_004015185.1. Classification (GTDB taxonomy): domain Bacteria; phylum Bacillota; class Clostridia; order Clostridiales; family Clostridiaceae; genus Clostridium_AR; species Clostridium_AR manihotivorum. The sequence goes on from NZ_CP025746.1 coordinate 4,707,307, forward strand.
TTATTACTTGATACTCTACAATATCCAATTACTTTTTTAGTTCTCTTAACAATTGGCACTTGCAAAACTTGATTAATTTGTTGTTCAGAATAATAACGGTGTCCACCTTCTGTTATATGATGTGGTTTTAACTTTCCTTCATTATCCCACAATCTTAAAGTTTGAATACTTTTTCCCACTAATTTTGAGAATTGACCCATTGTATAATACTTCATGCTATCACCTCTTTACACATATTATGACAACATAAAACTAACAATATTCCAATATATTTTAGTGGGTTTTAGTAGGTGTTTTAAAACTGTTGTATGCCTCCTTGTAAAAACGTTAGAAAGATATTTTTCATCTATTTAAATATATTAACTCATCTTCCCTTAGATTCATAGCTCTTACCGATGAACTTTTCAGTTTTTAAAATTGATATTATTATAAATACTGTTTTCCTGTTGCTATATCAAGTCCTAACCCTTTTTTTTGAATGATGTATGAATGTGCATTTTCATTACTTCCTTTAAGCACACCAATTCTATAATCTGAAAAATTTAATAACCCAATTAGTATCTTCGGTATTTCTTTATTCCATTCAACATTCTCTAAGCAATAAGGGAAATATATTTCTGGATTCTCAGTATGAAAGTAAATAGCATCATTATATCCATTACTCCCATCTAAATATATCCATGTTTGAAACTTTCTATCACTTTCCTTCGTTTGTTCATCTATTTTATCAAAAATCCTAATATAATTCAAAATGTGAATTTTCCTGTGCTTGTCACTTATAGAAGTTATTCCATCCCAATCTAGATGAGCATGCCACATTCCATACCAAGACTCTTCAGATAAGTCAATAATAAAATTCCTTACAGTCTTTTCTATATGCCTATAATGCTTTTTTAGATCTCTTGTTTCTTTTTTCATTAACATTTACCTCAATTAAATATTTAGTACATAAGACAAATTGTTAACATTATATTCTTATTATATAATTTATTCATTAACTTTTATTGATTTATAGCTCAAACTGGTTCTCTCGCAATTTTGGTAAAGTTATAACATAGTGTATCAAGCTGGTATAAACACTGTCTTTCTATCCAGTACCACCCTAGAAATGTATAATTTTACTTCTCAAAATATCGAAGTTGCATCTTCAATAGCTTGTACGTTTCATGCCTTTGACCTTGTTCACCATTATAGGGAACCAACTCCAACTATTAATTTATACATGCCATAAAATCCCCAGAAGCCTGGATTTTATAACAAGTATAAATTAAGTTTTCATATAGGTTCCCTATACTTCAGGAAGTCCATTAGTAAATTTAATACTGATGCTATTTTTAACTTACGAAATATCATTCTCTATTCCATATATGTATGAACTTAACTCTGAAATATTAAAATCCTTAGCCTTATTTATCTAGGTTTCTAATGTGATAGAACCAAAAGTTAGTTGACAATCTACACCTAGTAAAGCACATTACTTCCTTACTAGGATATTTTAATATTCTTTTTGAAAGTATTAAAGATCCTAAAATTTTGACGCTTATAAAGAATGTTAAGTATATTATGTAATTCAAAACATTTTTATCACATAATATATACTATATTAAGCTATATTAAAGTCTTTAAATTATTAATTATTATATCAGGTCTATCCAAATAAACTTCATGGTCACTATTTTCAGCAACTATTAACCTTCCTTGATCTGAAAGTTCTGACAACTCAATTTGTAGTTCCCTCCACTTATTTTCATATAAAATAGCTTCCTTCTCCGGAATATTATTTTTCACCCAATCTCTTTCACTCACCTTATTATCTCTTGCTATTACTATAAGCGGAATATTAGGAAATTCAGTACTAGTCTTAATTTCATTACTATCTATATCCCAATTTGCAAATTCTTCTGCAATAGTCTTATGAAGTCTAGAACTTGTGAAAAATTCTTCTACTAACTTCATTTCTGAAGCACTTATACGATTTTCATAAGCCGAAATTATCTCTTTATTTTGAAACTTCAATTCTTCTTTTTATTTTTTTGAACAATTAATATTACTCTCCACCATTTTATCTATTGCTATGTGGAAATTCATAACAGGTGTATCAAGCATATACAGTTGTTTAAAATTGAAGGAAGTAGAGTCAATTAACATTATACCTTTCAATTTATGAGGATACATTTTCGCATAATTTTGTACACATAATCCTCCAAAAGAATGTCCCACTAAAATAAATTTATCTTTTATTCCTATCTTATCCAAAAGACAATTTAGTTCTCCTGCAATATTCTTTGTTGTTCTAGATGTTTTTGGATCTTGGCTTTTTCCATAGCCACATCTATGATATAAAACAATAGTAAAATCTTCTTTTAGCTCTTCTACAATAGAATACCAGTCATAGAATGAGCTCCCTATCCCTGTTTCTATAACAACTAAGGTTTTATCTTTACCAATAATTTTATATTCCAAATTTAATTCATTCATAATACGCTTCCTTTCTCATTAAAACTTCTAATATATCTATTCTTTTTCTGCACCTTGTCCATAATGATAATTGAGTTGAATTATATGAAATCTAAAAATAGTTTTATAACAATAGATGCTAATATAAAAATAGCTAGAATACTTTTACTTGTATTGGTAGCATATGTATTTTCTAAATCGAGTAGGAGCTGAATAATTATTTTATTCAGCGTCCTCTCACACCACCGTGCGTACCGGTCTGGTACACGGCGGTTCCTTAAGTTGATTGAATTTTAATATATTGACGCACTAGGCTTTTCAATCCTATGTCCGAGAAGAATTGATTTGTAAGAGTTGTGTTTAAAATCGCACTATTTGCTACTCGCCAGTATCCTTTACGGGTATTGGCAAACTTTATAGCTTGATAGTGTTCAAGTCCCAGCTTCTTAAGGTTTTTATATCTAGTTCTAACTTTCTTCCACTGTTTCCATATACACATTCTTAATCTTTGCCTTATCCAAATATCTATGTGTTCTACTATTCCTTTGCATTTGGCTATTCCATAATAGTTAATCCACCCAACATTAATTAAGTTAAGCTTCTCTATTCTTTGTTCCAAAGTCATCGGTTTTGACCTAGATAGTATCTCTTTGATTTTATCTTTATGTCGACTCAGTGATTGCTTTGATATAGATGCATATGCTTTTCCATACATTAGGTTTAATGTAAATCCTAGAAATTTTCTTCTCCAAGGTCTATCTACTGCACTCTTCTGTCTATTTACTTTAAGTTTGAGCTTGCCTTCAATAAAAGCAGTTATGTTCTCCATGACTCTTTTACCTGCTCTCTCACTTTTAACATAGATATTACAGTCGTCCGCGTAGCGACAGAATTTATGACCTCTCATTTCTAACTCTTTATCTAGTTCATCTAGCATTATGTTAGATAACAATGGACTCAACGGTCCTCCTTGTGGAGTTCCTTCTTCATTTCTTACCACTACACCATTTATCATTATTCCTGACTGAAGGTATTTCCTTATTAGGGATAATACTCTCTTATCCTTAATGCTTCTTGATAATTTATACATTAAGATATCATGGTTAACCTTATCAAAGAATTTCTCTAAGTCCATATCAACAACCCACCTATAGCCATCATTGATATATTGCTCTGCTTTCTTAATTGCGTCTTTAGCACCTCTTTGAGGGCGGAAACCAAAGCTACTTTCAGAAAATCTTCTATCATAGATACTATTTAATTCTTGAGCAATAGCTTGTTGGATAAGTCTATCCAAAACTGTAGGTATACCTAAGAGTCTAGTACCACCATTAGGTTTTGGTATTTCTACTCTTCTAACTGGCATTGGTCTATACTCACCATTAAGAATACTCTCTCTAATAGATACCCAGTTTGTTTTCAGAAATTGTTTAAGTTCATAAACTGTCATTCCGTCCACGCCATGGCTACCTTTATTAGATATTACTCTTTTAAGAGCCAAGTTCATATTATCCTTGTATAATATCCTTTCTAGTGAGCCATATTCAAATCCACTGATTTTCTCCTTTGGAGTTGCCGAGAATTCTCTATGCACTCTTTGCTTATCTTCGAGTTCCACTCTATCTTGGGCACTAGAGCCTAAATATTTAGTTTTCTGCAATCTTTGAGTACTCTGCGAAACTTTCAAACTTGAAAACCTCCTTAAAGTTCAGTCCTTCATCCGCTATCGCGATTAGCGGAGTTACTATGACTTCTGCTGACTTCTGATAGTTCAATTACATATCACTATGTAGGTTATCGCTTTAGAAATTCATCTTATCAGCAATGTATCTATCAGACCTCCCCAGGTAAGAACAACAACCTTCATCTCATATATCTGCTACATTTACTCCTAGAAATTTGGGATAGTGTAGGACTTTGTTTTGTTTTGCAAACTCGTCCGTCCCTAGTAAGCCTTATATGTAGTTCGTATCCCTCAGACCGAGATTTTGCCTTAGGCTTCCTTCAGATTCCACCTCACGATGGACACCCTTGCCCTTAGCTAGTGGTTCCCACTACCAAGCCCACAGCGGACTTTCACCGCCAAGTTGTTGCCCATGCTGGGCACACAAACAATGAACCAGCTAAATTTAAGTATGCTAGTTCATTTAATCTTTTCACTGTATTTATTTTTTATGTTGTGATACTTATCGTAGTATTGCATCTACTTTATTTCAAGTTGTTCTGATTTCTATAAATTGTACTTTTCAATTATTAAACTAAGATGTTTTTCAATAACTTGTTTGTCATTTGGGAATTCATTAACATACTTTAAACTCGCCAATTCTAAATAATAAAAATATGTTTTGTAATCTAAAATCACTTCTTGACTACCTAGTGCAAACTCCACACCTTCAAATGGTTCTTCATCTGGTTCTAAATCATTGGAGAAAGAACAATCAACTTCGTCAAATCCTCGCCCAATCTCTTTCGATATCTGGTCAATTGTATCAACAAATTCACTATTTTTAATTGCATTAAAAAAAGCAATTGCAGGGAAATGCTCCTGTTTTAATAAATCTTTCTCTGTTAAACGTCTATCCATATATTATTCTCCTCCACCTAGAATTCTGGAAAGAATGATGTAACATTACCATTCTCATCAGTATATCCTCTCCATACATTACCTTCACTATCAATTCCTGTCCATTCTCTACCTAATTGTCCTTTAGAAGCTGCATCATTAGCCGCTTCTTTACCGAGATTTATATATTTTTCAGTTGGAATAATCTCAGGGGCATAAATAGTCTTATCCATTGTTTTAGCCTTCCACCCAGTTATTTCACCACTTTGACCATCAACTGATGGAATTTGATAAGTAACTTTTTCAACACCTCTCATTGTTGGATGTTCTACTCTATTAACTATATTAACTGTATTCTTCTCAAATTCAACTTTATTATGAGCTCCTCCTATTCCCCTTCTTCTAGGAACCGTTGGGTCTATTTTTGATATATGTTCCTCTAGGTTATCAACAAATTTAGCTTTACTTACCCTTTTAAATCCATTCTCAAACTCAGCAAACTCTTTATAATTGGAAGCTTCCCTAGCTGTTTTACTTTCTTCAATATTCTTCAATACACCTTCTCTTATTTCAGCTTGTGTCTTCCTCTTATCTATCTCTACAGCGCCCTTAGCTACTAGATCCTCTTCAGCCTTACTGTTCCTAAGCCTATTTATGATATCTTTTAACTGCCCTCCACCATTCATTCCAAAGGAAACTGAGCCTTCTACTTTTTCACCTATTTGCCCTACCTTAATTCCATTCTTCGCCCCTTATACTCCTCTTATTCCTATTGGTACTATGGATAGTAACGTTTCCTTTCTATTTGTAGTCTGCATGCTAGAGAGAAAGCATATAGTTACATTTAATCTAGGTTCCTTTAATTTTAATTAAATACCTGTCGTCATTAAAATTCCTCCTCAAAATTAGCAAATACCAATAGTATCAACAAACTACCATATTATCTACATTCATTTCAAGTAAATTTTCATTTGCAGAGTATTTTACTTTATTAAATAAAATGCTCCTTATAGTTTCAATTAAAAATGAAACTATAAGGAGACACTTTTCTCGTTAGTTTAGTAATAATCTATTCATATGAAATATATACTTTTTCTCCATTATCAATAGCCTTTTTAAACATACATATAATTTTCACAAGAACCTTTTTATCTTCATCATTCTCAAAACTTTCTATATCAATTTCTTTTAATTGTTCATATGATTCTATAAGATTTTCAACCATCCATGGACTTTCATCATACCAACCAATATATAAATGATAATAATATGCTAGTCCTGTCCAACCATTTTCTTTTGGCTTAACTTTTTTTATAATTGTACTAAAATAACCATCCCATATTCCAAACTCTTCTTTTTGTCCATTACTTTTCACTAATGTAAAAATCATTTCAGGTTCACCTTCAAAACCATCATAATATTCTTCATTAATTTCATTCATAATTGCTCTCCTCCTACTTTGCTAACCAATGACCTGCTTCTAACAAATCCATTTGTTCTTGTGTTGCTTTTCCTGCCATATTTGCTCTTTCTGCTGCATTCCAAATATCTTCATTAATCCAATTATCCCCTACTAAATACTCTGTAACACGCATTTGACCTTGTGCATTACCTGGTATTGTTCTTGTTACTACCCAAGTAGTACCTCTATCATATTTTACTGCTCCTGGTGTTTCAGTATGCCATCTTGATTCATATTTATACGTACCATCACTCCAGTTATATTTTATCTGCTGATATCCTTTGTTCATACTTTTAGCATTTATTGTTGCATTTTCAGGTATATCAAGCGGAGACCCTCCATTTTGACGAATATCATTAATAATATTATCTAATTCTACTGGATTACTTTCTTTTAAATTGTTGATGTCTATATTATCATATTTGGTTTTACCTCCCACCTTAAATCCATTCTCAAACTCAGCAAACTCTTTATAATTGGAAGCTTCCCTAGCAGTTTTACTTTCTTCAATATTCTTTAATACTCTTTCTCTTATTTCAGCTTGTGTATTCCTCTTATCTATCTCTACAGCGCCCTTAGCCACCATATCCTCTTCAGCCTTACTGTTCCTAAGCCTATTTATGATATCTTGTAACTGCCCTCCACTATTCATTCCAAAGGAAACTGAACCTTCTACTTTTCCAACTATTTCCCCTACCTTAATTCCATTTTTCGCCCCTGATACTCCTCTTATTCCTATTGGTACTATGGATAGTAACGTTTCTAGCCCATTAAGCTTTCTTTTAGAAATAAACTCTTCACCTGACATAGCCTCTAAAGACATCTTTACTTCTCCAATAACAGGAATTAAATCTAAACCTATTGTTAGCTTCTGTTCATTTTCAGTTGCGAAGTTAAAGTCTCCACTTTCTATTATTGAATCTAGATAATCGTCATAATTATCTATAGTTTTTTCTTTTTTCTTGGTCAATTTATACCATATTTTTTTTGCAAAGCCAGGTAGTAATGATGGATAGTCAGCCTCATTATAAGTATCTAGTCCTTCATTATACTTTTCAATAAGATCTTTACTCTCTTCATACTGCTTTCTTATATTATCAGATATGTTTCCAAAGCCTAATATATCTTTTATACTTACTTTAGATGGTTTATCGTAAGTATTATTGTAGAACATTCTCATATTTGTTGTTACACCTAAAGTGTTTTTAACTTTTATATCTTCTAATTTTAAGTCACTCAGCTTGTCTAGTAATGCTTCTTTCTGCTTATAGTAAGGATCATCCACTGTATCCTTATACTCTCCAACGAAGCCTCCATCACCATTTACATTATAGGTGCCTCCTATAAAACTTTGATATTTATTCTTATAGTCTCTTAAATATTTTATATCGCTTTCAAGCGATTGATAGTACATCCTATTTAACTCATCATGTTTGTTTATTTCATTACTTGCTTCTTTTAAAAGTTCATCTAACTTATTAAGGTTTTCTTCTATTATAGTTAATGCAGTGTACCCTTGCATTCCCTTTCCATACACTGTATTGGAGTCCATAAAAAAATTGCTAAAGCGATTTTCTTTAGCAATTTTTTTGCGCATCTGCCTTTTCTGAACGTATGTGAAGAAATTATGGCAGGCGATATAATTTTTCTTTTTTTATTCTTTTTCCTTTATGTAATTTTAAGCAATTCACGCATATTTATTTACATCTTTATCTAAAAAATAATCTTCTAAAGAATAAAAATCTTTCATAATTTATAATTATTCTCCTATACTGTATTTTACTCTTTCTTAATAGCAAACCTAATTCTACATATATCTTCCCGACCAACTTACTTGTTATGGAATTATTGGTATATAAATTACAATATATATAATATCCTATTATTCTACTTTTTTCAAATCTTGTATATTTCCATCACATCTTTAATAAAATTAAATCTTTTTCGTATTAAAAGATAAAACTTAATAATACTTACCGTATATTTTACAATTATTCTTTATATATACCTTCTATATTTATAATTTTATTTATAGTAGCGACATCTAAGAAATTGTTAAATAATTTCATTAATCCATTTATATAATAATGCCGTATCAGCAACATTCAATCTTGCCCTCCGAAAACTTTTTCTCCCCCAAGATACAAAATCTTGTAGTAATTAGCGACTAGCCTAAAGGTACGTCAAAATTTGACACACTCTATTATAAACATACTAATAGAATCACTTGATGAAGAATTTCCCTTGAGTAAGCTGGTACGCATAGTTTGCTTAGGAGATAATTAGAGAGGGGGAATGTCCCCTTTTTTTAAGTTATAGATTTAACAGACTCAAATTTGAGCTGGTCTGAATTGCCTTTCTTTCATATCTTCTTCAAACTCTTTTTTTACTTGGGTTATTGTGATTGATTGGAAATCACTCTCTACGTTATTTAATGAAATACTTGCAACTAACTTCTTTTTCATAATTCCATTCCTCCATTTATAAAAAAATCTAAGAGTAATGGCAACACGTCTACAGCAAAAAAGAGCAACACGTCTATGACTTTTTCAATCATAAACATGTTGCTCTTTTGAACCTGTGACATCAGCTATATAACTAACATCCTTATTCTCTCTGGTGCGAAAGACGGGACTTGAACCCGTACGATTGCTCACACGCCCCTCAAACTTACAAGGCGTTTTATTGACCGTAATGCCAGTAACCATCTTTACTCAAGCACTATTTTACGTTAATACCTACGTACGATTAAGCTTATTGTATATGGTGTTAGTATAATATTGTAGACACAGAAAGCCGAACACTTTAAAATAAAGAAAGAGAAGGAAGTGTTAAAGTGTCAAGAGGCCAAAAACAATATACGGAAGAATTCAAAAATACAATAGTAGAGCTTTATAATGCTGGAAAGAGCTTAGCAGAGTTAAGCAGTGAATATGCCCTATCAAAATCCACAATAACTGGATGGATAAAGAAGAATAAACCTATAGCTGTTGATAAAGGTACAACTATAACTGCAGCAGATTATCAGGCTTTAATAAAAAAGAATAAGCAACTTGAAGAAGAGAATGAAATATTAAAAAAAGCCATGGGCATATTCGCAAGGAAGTAACTACTGTATTTGAGTTCATAACTAACAACCAAAAATATCATGATATTAAGCTTATGTGCAAGGTTTTAAAGGTGTCTAGGAGCTCATATTATAAACATTTACATAAAAAGCCTAGCAATAGAGCAATAGAAAATTCAAAAATAGAAGAAAAGATTATAAATATCCACAAAGAGAGCAAAAATCGTTACGGGGCAGTTAAGATAAACGAAGCTTTAAAATCCTCAGGGATAACTATAAGTCTAAAGAAAACCCAACGATTAATGAAGAAACTGGGGATAAAATCTATAATAGTAAAAAAGTTCAGACCAACTTCATCTAAAAACAAAATAGAAACACAATAAAACGTTTTAAAAAGAGATTTCAATGCAACCACAATTAACGAAAAATGGGTAACAGACATTACCTATATCCACACAATTAAGGATGGTTGGTGCTATTTAGCGTCAGTTATGGACTTATATAGTAGAAAAATAATTGGCTATGCCATGTCTAAATCTATTGATACCGACCTTGCTTTGCAAGCGGTGAAAAATGCAATTAAGTTGCAAAAGCCAACCAAGCCACTGATCCTGCATAGCGATTTAGGCTGTCAATATACAAGCTCTGCTTTTAAAGAATATATCAACAGCACTAAATTAATTACTCATTCTTTTAGTGGTAAAGGCTATCCATATGATAATGCTTGTATTGAGTCCTTTCATGCCTCTTTAAAAAAGAAGAAGTTCACCTTGTCAAGTATTATGATTATGATGCTGCAAGACTTGCTATATTTGAGTTTATAGAAGCTTGGTATAACAGAAAAAGGATACATAGTAGTATTGGCTATTTAACCCCGCAAAAATATGAAGATTTAGCTAGAAAAATTGCATAAAAAGTTCAACTTTTTGTGTCTAATATATTGACATAGATCCACTAAATTAATTACTCATTCTTTTAGTGGTAAAGGCTGTCCCTATGATAATGCTTGTATTGAGTCCTTTCATGCTTCTTTAAAAAAAGAAGAAGTTCACCTTGTTAAGTATTTTGATTATGATGCTGCAAGACTTGCTATATTTGAGTATATAGAAGCTTGGTATAACAGAAAAAGGATACATAGTAGTATTGGCTATTTAACCCCGCAAAAATGTGAAGATTTAGCTAGAAAAATTGCGTAAAAAGTTCAACTTTTTGTGTCTAATATATTGACATAGATCCAAATTCATACATAATTCCACATAACTAACACATTACTTCCATATTAGATATGAATCTACAAACTTATCAATATTATAGCGTTTTTTATAGTGATATTTATTATTAAAATTAAACAACTACTATTTATTAAGAGATTTTCTCTAATACGAAATTTATATATTATATACTTACTTAATATAACAATATTGAAACTTAAGATAATAATCTATCTTTTACTACAATTCGATAGAATTGAGATTATTTAGAGCGAAGAGTGAAGAGCGAATAAATAAGATAGTCTTTTGTGTAATCACGTTTATAGAGTAACTGCCCCAAGCTACTAAGTACCTTGTGTCACTTGCTTCGCAAGAATCTCTAAAAAATATATGTTTCGTATTGTTTTAATATTATACTTTTTCTCTTTAAGGACTATGTAGCTCTATGCTAGTATTTATGCCGTTTTAGCTTTGGTTTTGGGAAGTTTAATTTCCCGACATATACGCAACGTTATACAAAATTAAAGGACAGGTATTATCTCCTGCCCAGTATAATTTACTATATTTCGTTATCTAACCATTTTGTTAATAGCGTTCTCATCCTCAATGAAGGAATATATATTTGTACTTCCTTGCCGTCTCTAATTGCACTTCTATAAATCCATTGTAATAGATCAGATAAGGCTAGTAAATCCTCATTAACCTCTATATTTTTATGTTGGAAGAAGTGTTTTTGTATAGGATTCATATAACGATTAATACAGAAAGCTAATACTGTCTTATACCTATACATATTAGTAGCACGTAAATTAAAAGGCGTATAACATCTATTCTTGTTTGTAATTACCGTATTGTTATAATCCACATCTTTAACTCCGCTACTATAACCTTTCCCTTTTAACTTTTCTTTACAACACTTAAATGAAGTCCATAGAATTTCTTCTGATTTCGCCTTAGTTTTATGTTGAAAATAGTTATATAGATTATCTTTTAATTGCTTAACCTTTGTAGCGTTATTACTTGACGTAAACCAACTTTTAGATAGCGCAGTTTTCTTCTCTCCAATACTATTAAGCTTTAAGTCTTCACATATAGTTATTAGACCTTTAAAGTAGTCTCTTCTTTCAATACTCTTATCATAATGACATAATTTATAGCTACTATTTTCATATAAAACTGACTTATAATCATATTTTACATTGTAGAAATCATAATAATATCTTTGAAGTTGCCCCTCGAATAAATATGTTAAGATAAAAGCCTTTTCAAAAGCTCTAAATATATTTACAGGAAACAACCAAATAAAAGCAGAGTCATTAACTAAGTATAACGTTCCAACTTCAGCCATTTGCTTTATATCTTTATATCTAGTCTCTTTTATCTCATCATCTAGCCATCTTACATTTCCATCTTCATTTACTGATATAATATTGTTTCTAAGCAAAAGTTTTAAATCATCTTGGGTTATTTGTACCTGCTCAACAACATCAAAAACCTCATCCATTATCAATATATAGTTATTCCATTCTAATAGTTGTAGCAGCTCCTCATCAGCATAGCTAAACAAACTATGTGTCATTACAATATCCTTTCCCTCTCCAACAAGTTTTTTTAAATGCTCATATTTCTTCCCTTTTCCGTACTTAGGATCAGGCGTAACAAACTTTCTATTAACTACATTCTCTTTTATACGTTCAACTTCAGATAGATACGGCGTTACATATATAAACTTCTGAACCTCAGGTGTTTCATTCATAAATTGAATTGCCCATGAAGTTTTCCCACTTCCCATAATGCTATCTACTACTGTAACTGTTGTGTCAGATTTAATTGGATTAAACATTTAATATTGACCTCCTCATTTGTTTATCAAAAGTTATGTATGAGAAGATCTGATTTTGTGACATAAATAAATACTGTCATTCAAGCACATCACTTTGGCCAAGATTAAATTGATTTTTTCAACAGGTTAATTGATTTTTTATTGGTTTTTAGATATACTTTATCTAAGAAGAGTATCCATGATTTCACTACGGACTCAAAAAGGGATTGCCAAAATTTACAGGGGCAGTCCTTTTTTTTGCACAAAAAAATGCCACCCTCTAACAAAGGCAGCATACTAATTTTTAATAAGATAAATCCAGCTTCTTTTTGTTTTTGTTGTTCTTTTCGCTTGCTACTAATCTGCTTGCAAACTGTTCAACATCATCTATTAATTCACTACTGTACAACTTAGTATAATGAGAAATTAAGTCTGCTGTTGAGTGTTGCACTAGATATTGAATTTTAGGTATAGGTACACCGTTGAGTACCATAGACTTAATGTAAAACCTCCTATAAGCATGTATAGAAGTCCTATCTACACCTCTACTTTTATTATAGCTTTTTATATACTTCTGTAACATTCCTTCATTCAGCTCTTCACAATAAACTGATGTTAAAAGCCTATCCCCTTCGCTAGCTCCTTGTTTCTTTCTTATAGCTATAAATTCCTTTAAAGGTTCATATAATGGAGAGGCTAAGGGAACTGTATGAGGCTTACCGTTCTTAGTATGTGTAAAATATATTTGTTTCCCATTTAAATCTATATCAGATAGTCTTATATGTAAGATACTGTTAAGTCTTGCGCCAGTATATACAAATAAGTTAGTAGCAACATACGCTATATATTCACTATAACTACAATTATTTAAATCAGGCTTAACTAATAACTTTACTACTTCTTCCTCCTCGTAAGTTTCTAGAGGTCTCTTTGATGGCGTTGGAACATTGATTCTATATTGTGGAATATACTCCTCACGCATTGCAAAGTATAGAAATGTTCTTAATCCTCTTATATTTGTATGAATAGTATTTTGCGCCAATCCTCGTTCTTTCATATATACAATGTACTCTTCTACTACCTGCTTTGTAACCTCTGATATATTGGTTTTATAGTCCACAAACTTATAGAAACAGTTCATTATCTCCCGATAAAACTTTATCGTGTGGGTTCTTAGTCCTCTTTCCTTGTTATCCTTATCAAACAATTCTTGAACTTCTGCAATTGTTAAACTACATACAGGAATTACCTCACTAATAATTTCGTTACTTAACTTGATTTTACGTCTTGCCATCCTCTCTATCTCCTTTTAACTAAACAAATTTAATTAAAAAGGCATACGTCTAGGCTAAAAAAAGCAATACGCCTATAGAATTTTCACTCTATAGACGTATCGCTAAATGAACCTGTGCCGTCAGCTATATAACTAACGTCCTTATTCTATTTGGTGCGAAAGACGGGACTTGAACCCGTACGGTCTCCCACACGCCCCTCAAACGTGCGCGTCTGCCGATTCCGCCACTCTCGCATATATAATATCATGTGCCAAGATTTTTATGACACGTGAATATTATATTATAATGTTTTAATTATTTCAATAGTCTGATATGAATTTTTCTACCAAAGGCTTTTTAATTCTGCATAGCTAACAGTGCATTGAGGTTATCAAAAGAATATACTTCTTTTGTGTCAGCATTTCCGAAGGAACCATAGATTTCATTGTTTTTATCTACTACTTGAAACTCTATAAGCTTTTTAATAAGTAGGTCATATAGTTCCTTGTCCTTACAGTCCTTTGCTATCATTGCAGCTACGGCATATACAGCTGTAGATCTTATATCAGTGGAATTTTTCCCTGTAGCTATATCATATTTTGCATAAAGTGCACCATCAGTTATCATCTTTTCCTTTATCCAATTCACTGTTGATGATACATCTTCACCATCTGATTTTAGGTATGTCACTGTTAATAAAGATAAAAGTGTGTCCGCTTCTTTTTGATCTACAAATTGTTTTTTTTCATTGTCATAGGTAGTTCTATACAAAGGAAGTTCTTTAGATATGTACGCTTTATTTATTAGACTTTTTGCTTCATTATATTTTTTTACCCATCTTCTATCTATATTTTTAAGTATATTAATGATGTCAATATCTAAGTAGCATATGGTTGTTGAGGTACTTACTCCATAGGCATCCTTAAAGTCCGCTGGTATATCATCCTTCATGTTGTTTTTCAGTATTGAATCTGATAGCTTTATAGCATCTTTTCTATATTTGAACTCTTTCCATCTATCATAGCCGTATATTAAGGCCTTTATTATCCTGAAGTCATCTATTGTGGCAGAGGTTTCAGCCAAGGTGCCCTTTTCTAATCTCCAGCCAACGGAATTACTTTTAAGCAGCATTTTATTCATTACTATATCATGATGTTTATCAAAAAGAGCTTTATCCCCTTTTTCTACTGCATATAGCATTATAAGTCCTTCTGATTCTGAAAGAACTGCATGGCCCTTTGTTATATCCTTTGAACTTGGTTGATCTAAATAGTTAGTATATATGCCACTATTTTGTGAACTTAAATTATTATTTATAAAATCAAAGGTAATCTTTTCTTCCTTGCTTATCTTTGGAACAGTCCATTGTTTATTAATATGTATAGGAACTATATATCTTAAGTTTTTAAAAGTTAAAATTCCAGCAATTACAAGTATGGTCAATGATATTCCTAGTATCTTTTTTCTCATGCTTCACTCCCTATCCTTTTGTAACTCATAAATTTATACCACCTTACTCAAAACAACGCCTAAACTACCAGGCTTGTCTAGTTATAAAGTGGTATACATTATCATCAGTTTTTCATATTATATTTTATACTGTTATATTTTTTAGCAAACCTCTTCAATTATATCTTATGAAGTTAAGGCGTACTACAATAGGTACAATTTTTATCAATTACAAATAACTTCTTTAAAAATCACTATTATTTATAGTAATAAAACTCTTATATGTTAGTAATACTATTAATGTATCCTAGGGAGTACCCCTTGACTTCAATATAGTTTATTTATATAAGAACTTATATATATTATAGTTTACTTTAACCTTCTTCAAATACTTGTCTGTTTCCTTAAAAGGTATATATTTTAGCGTCTTACCGTCACCGGAATACTTACTATCACCTAGCCATTTATTTACGTTTCCTCTACCTCCGTTATAGGCAGCAATGACTAAATCCATATCCTTAAATTCATCCCTTAGGTTCTTTAAATACCAGCAACCCATATTTATATTGTAATCTGGGTCTAGAAGCTCGGAAGAATCCGAATAGCTTATGTTCATCTCTTTTGCCGCCCACTTTGCAGTACTATCCGTTACCTGCATAAGTCCATGTGCATCTTTAAAAGAATGAGCATTTGAATTAAAATTACTTTCAGCCCTTATTACAGATAACACTAATAATGGGTCTAAATCATATTTTACACTGTACTTTTCAATAACACTTTTATACTTATATGGGTAAATAACATTATAAACACACCATCTACAAACTGACAAAACCACAATAACAATAACAAAAAATACAATGTACTTTCTTAATTTCATAATCTTCTCCTAAATATAGTAGGGCCTTTATTTTATCTACTATAGATAAGCCACTTCAAATATTCAGTTTATATTTTTAAAGCCTCCCCACAGAATCAAGTTTAGTTAAAAATACTTTCCGTATTGAAGGACTATATTCTAAAATAATAGATAAAATAATATTAAAAATATTATTTGTAAAGGCTCAATATTTCTATCATATCATCAACCTGCTCTTTGGTTTTTACTAAGCTTGCGCTATTATCTATTATAAAATTCGCATATTCTTTCTTTCTCTCCAAAGGAAGCTGAGCATTTATTCTGTTTAAAGCCTCACTTTGGCTTAGTTTGTCTCTTAGTTTTAGCCTTGAAAGTTGGGCACTGCTATCTGACCAAACTAATATAACAAAGTCCATCTCTTCATTCATATTATTTTCAATCAGTGTTGGAGCGTCTAAAATGACGATTCCAACACCTTTCTTATTGTATGCTTCAAATTGCTCATTTATTTCCTTTATTATATAAGGCATTATTATATTTTCGTACTTTACTCTTTGTTTAGGAAATCGGAATATATGATTGCCAAACTCTTTTCTTCTAAATTCGCCTCTCCAATCAAAAAAGCCATCTCCAAAATCGTCTTTTACTCTTAATAGTATCTCTGGATATTTTGAAAGTACATCCTTTGCTATTTTATCTGCATCTATGATACAAAAGCCCGACTCTAGAAGCATCTTAGAAACAGTACTTTTTCCAGTACCAATCCCACCAGTTAAACCAACCTTTATCATAATTTCCTCCTTACTTAGCATCGTACCAACTTTCACCTATATTAATATCAACTTCAAGTGGAACATTAAGCTTCACAGCGCTTTCCATCTCTTCTTTAATAAGCGCCTTAATCGCTTCAAGTTCTTCAGGTACCACGTTTATTATAAGTTCATCGTGTACTTGAAGTATTAATTTACTTTTCATGTTCTTTTCTTTTAACTTATTATAAACATTGACCATGGCCATCTTTATTATATCCGCCGCACTTCCTTGTATTGGTGCATTCATGGACAATCTTTCCCCTAAGGCTTTTACCATCTTGTTTGAAGAAGTTATTTCTGGTATAAATCTTCTTCTATTCATTATGGTTGTAACGTAACCTTCCGCCCCAGCATCTTTAACTATGTTATCCATAAATTCTCTGATCTTAGGGTACCTATCAAAGTATATATCCATATACTCCTTTGCTTCTTTTTTAGTAATGTGCAGATCCTGTGAAAGACTGAAATCACTTATTCCATAAACTATTCCAAAGTTTACTGCCTTTGCTCTGCTTCTCATCAAGGATGTAACTTCACCAATTGGTGTTTTGAATACCTCTGATGCAGTCTTTGTATGAATATCTATGTCATGCTTAAATGCATCAATCATATTCTCATCATTTGCTATATGAGCTAAAACTCTTAGTTCTATTTGAGAATAATCTGCTGAAAGAATAACATCTTTCTCTTCTCTAGGAATAAATACCTTTCTTATCTCTCTACCCATCTCATACTTTATAGGTATATTTTGAAGATTAGGTTCTGTTGAAGATAATCTTCCTGTGGTTGTAACAGTTTGATTAAAGTTAGAATGTATACAACCATCTTCATCTATAACAGCCTTAAGACCTTCAATATAGGTTGAATAGATCTTAGTAAGCTGCCTAAAATAAGTTATTTTATCTATTATAGGATGCTTATCTGATAGTTTTTCTAAAACCTCAGCGTTTGTAGAGTATCCTGTCTTTGTCTTTTTAACCACTGGCAGGTCAAGCTTTTCAAAAAGTATCTTTCCTAATTGTTTAGGTGAATTAATATTAAATTCTTCCTCTGCAAGCTCATAAATTGTTTTTTGAGTTTCATCTATTTCCTTCTTAAACTTTTCAGAAAGCTCATCTAATATTGAGGAATTAACCTTAAACCCATATTCCTCCATAGAAGAAAGCACTAAAGTTAGCGGAAGCTCTACATCATAAAGCAGGTTTTCCATCTTAGCTTCTTCAATCTTAGTCTTAAGGTAACCATATAACTTTTTCATATGGAAGCAAAGCTTCATGTTTACAGTTTCTACATCACCTTTAGGATCTTCGCCTAAGTATTCATTAACTAAGGTTAATATAGGATAATCACCCTTTGAGGAATCTATTAGATAAGCAGCTAATGCAGTATCAAATATAAGTCCCTTCATATCAATATCAAGCTTTCTTAGAGCAGTTAAGAAGTTTTTAACATCATGACTTACCTTTTTGATGTCTTCATTCTCAAAAAATTGTCTTAATACTTCAATACCATTTTTATCATTAATTGCATCAAAAACTATTTCATAATTCTTTTCCCCATCAGATATGAATATATCTTTTATGGTTAAAAGAGAATATTTGCTTATGCCATCTAAATTAAAGGTAAAATAAACTTCCTTCTCTAAGGAGTCTATCGCTGCTTTAAGTTCTTCAACCGAATTTATCTTTTTAAAGTCTACTTCACTGTCAGCACCAGACTTTTCTTCGCCTTCAGCCTCTGGAATCTTATCAAGCAGTGTCTTCATTTGAAGCTTGAAGAAAAGCCTTCTAAGTCCTTCCCTATCAAAGTTTTCATTAGATCTTATCTCGTCTAAATCAAAATCTATTGGCACTTCTGTATTGATAGTAGCAAGTCTTTTGGAGAATATAGCTTGCTCGCTATACTGTATTAGATTTTCTTTAACCTTTTTACCACTTATCTCTTCAACATGTTCTAATACGCCCTCTACACTTCCATAGTTTTGAATCAGCTTATAAGCAGTCTTTTCACCTATTCCAGGTACACCTGGTATATTATCTGATTGATCTCCCATAAGACCTTTAACGTCTATGAATTGAGTTGGAGTTACTCCCATCTCTTCAATCATTCTTGTTCTTGTATATATCTCTTTTTCAGTTATTCCTTTTTTAGTTATAACAACATTAATATTATCTGAAGCAAGCTGAAGTGCATCTCTATCTCCAGTAACTATGTATACCTCTATGTCATTGCTTTCAGCAAATTTAGCCAAACTTCCTATAAGATCATCCGCTTCATAACCATCCATTTCGTAGATGCTTATGCTGAATAGATTAAGCATTTCCTTTACAATAGGAAATTGTGCTGCAAGTTCTGGAGGCATCTTTTTTCTTCCAGCCTTGTAATCTTGATATTCAAGATGTCTAAAGGTTGGAGCTTTTCTGTCAAAAGTAGAAACTATATAGTCAGGTTTAAGCTCTTCTTTCATTTTTATAAGCATATTGGTAAAACCATAAACTGCATTGGTGTAAACACCTTCATTAGTAGATAAAAGTGGAATAGCATAGAAAGCTCTATTAAGCAAACTATTACCATCCAATATCAATAAACGTTTCATAAATAATCCTCCAAATTTGTCTCATGTTCCATGTTCATATTTTATCTAAATCCAAGTAATTTTTCATTGTCATATAGATGTACCACTTTATAATAAAACTTAGATTTCAGATTGAAGTGTTACATCCTTAATATCTTTATTGACTAAAACCTATAAGTATATTCCATGTTGTAAATTAAAGTTTTATTATAGATAAATCACTTAATTTCATAATTGATGATCTTAACTATTAATAGCTAACTTCAAACTCTTCATTAATAATCCAAAGAAACTTTTAAAATAGTCTTCAGACATAGCTATTACATATTTATAAACATTCTCTAATAGTGCAACATTAATTTTAACATTAAAGATTTAATCTAAAACTCTACTTATTTATTATAATATAAACCCTATTTCTTTCCAACCACACTAAGCCAAATACTTAGCAAATTAAAGCATATTCAATATATGTAGAATAAAATACAAATATCTTTTAATATATCTACAAATATTATTCCTTATAATGATTTTTCTCATAATAATTTTATTAATTCATGTTTTGTATTAATTTCTCAAGAATTAGTAAAAATTTATTAAGAAACGATTTAACTTATTACTATGATTTGGTAAAATCTAATATAAAGTACTTTTTACAAGAGAGGTGTTCATATGAAAGATGAATTATTAAGAAAATATGCTGAGCTTGCAGTAAAGACTGGTGTTAATATACAAAAAGATCAATTGCTAGTTATAAGCTCTCCAATTGAATGTGCTCCATTTACTAGATTGGCTGCTGAAATAGCTTATGAAGTAGGGGCAAAGGATGTAATTATCCAATGGAATGATGAAATATCAAACAAAATAAGATACTTAAAAGCTCCTGAAGAAACCTTTGATACCATACCACAATGGTTAGCTGATGCTAGAATATGCCCTGCTAGAGAAGGCGCTGCTTTCTTGAGCATATCCGCTTCTGATCCTGAACTACTAAAGGATGTAGATCCAAAAAGAATTGGCAGAAACCAAAAAGCTTCTCAAATAGCTTTAAAGGAATTCAGCGAAAGACTTATGAGCAACAGAAACTCTTGGTCAATAGTTTCTATTCCAACTGTAGGCTGGGCTACAAAGGTTTTCCCAGATAATACTGCTGAAGAAGCTGTAGAGCTTTTATGGGAGCAGATTTTTAAGGTTGTAAGAGTTGACAGTGAAGATCCAGTGGCTGCTTGGGATAAGCATAAGGCTACCTTAAAAGAAAAGATGACTTTTCTTAATTCTAAGAACTTTAAAACGCTTCAATACACAAATGCAAAAGGCACAGACTTAACTATAGAGCTTCCAGAAGGTCATATCTGGGCAGGTGGTGCTGACTATACCAATGATGGTGTAGAATTCATCGCAAACATGCCTACTGAAGAAGTTTTCACTCTTCCAAAGAAAACAGGAGTAAACGGTATAGTTTATAGCTCAAAGCCATTAAATTATGGTGGTAAC
Organism: Clostridium manihotivorum; assembly: GCF_004015185.1. GTDB lineage: Bacteria > Bacillota > Clostridia > Clostridiales > Clostridiaceae > Clostridium_AR > Clostridium_AR manihotivorum. Next base: position 4,728,352 of record NZ_CP025746.1, read on the forward strand.
TTAATCGATGACTTCTCAATAACCTTTGAAAATGGAAGAATAGTTAGCTTTACAGCTGCTAAAGGCTACGATGTTTTAAAGAGCATAGTAGAAACAGATGAAGGTTCACACTACTTAGGAGAAGTGGCTTTAGTACCTTATGACTCTCCAATATCAAACTCAGGTGTTATATTCTTCAACACTCTTTATGATGAAAATGCATCTTGCCACTTAGCAATTGGTGCTTCTTATTCTATAAACATGAAGGATGGGGAAAACCTAGGTGAAGAAGAGCTTGAGAGAAGAGGAGCTAATCAATCCTTAACTCACATTGACTTCATGGTTGGTACTGAAGATCTTAATATTATAGGTACTACAAATGAAGGGGAAGTAATCCAAATATTTAAGTCAGGTAACTGGGCTTTTTAATATTTATACCTGTTAAAGTACCATGTTGAATTTAAGTGGTCAGTCATTCTATGCTTTAATATTAGAAAAAAACTAAACTATATTAGAACTAATTGTTTTTAGATATGACATAAATTTGGCTATGCTATAAAATTTAGCGATGTATAAAGATGTTTCAACCCTTCTTTATACATCGCTTTTTTACTGTCTAACAAAGTATATTTTTGTGTTAGCGAAACCTAGTAATGTCAATTGTTTAAAACAAATATTTAGGATAAACAGTAAAAAATTATGGTGCCTACTAGATTTTCCTCATGTAAATGCTGAAAACCATCTTAATAAGCAAAATATTTTTCATTGAAATTAAACTTCTTAGCTTCTTAGCTTTTTAACTTCTTAACTTCTTAACTTCTTAACTTCTTAACTTCTTATGATTATATAATTAAAACTTTATATAATCATATATTCATATAATTATATAAATATATAGTCATAGTGCGGGTTAGCAGACTTTTATTGTTTTACCCAATAATAGCTGCAGTCTTTTGTCCTATCGAGAAATCCATACTCTATAAGACATCTTCTTATAGTGGCATAGTCATCAAATATTCTCATTAGAACACCATTAACTTCTTTTTCAGTATACTTTTTATCTCTAGAAAAGTTAGTTACTATTTGAGATAGTACTGCAAGCTTTTTCTTTTCCTTTGATGGGAATACCTTAAGGGCACCATTGTTATCAAAGTAATTTTTTAATACCTCTCTCCGTTCTTCTTCAGTTATATTATATCTGTCATCTAAAGTTGTTGCTGATAAATGTGCGTTTACAAGCTTTGACATTTCCTTATCCTCTACCTCCTGTGAATTATTTTTCATTAAATCTAAAATAGCTAGAAGGGCTTTAGCTTGAAGCTCTTTTTCCTTAAGCTTAAATCTATAACTTCTTACTGTAGAAGCTGACAAGCCCATATTAGTTCCAATCTCCTTATCGTTAAGCCCCTGATGACTAAGCTTTATGAATTCCTTCATGTTGTCACTTAAACCTGTTATTTTCTTATTTCTATCTATAAGAAAGTCAAACATTTCGCCATGAACCTCATTAATATGTTTTTCACAGCTTTTCTCTGCATCGTAAAATTCTTCGCCTATTTTGTACACTCTTCCCTTTTCAAAGGTGCTTTCACAAATCAAGCATTTGTAGTGCTTATTTTTTTCATCATAAAAGAACCCTTTCTCAATTACCTCTAGGCTAAAATCAAACAAATAATCTTTCCCCACATAATCACCTCACTACCATTATATTCAATTATAAATATTTTATCAACATATTATTAATAAGTTTATATATACTCAAACAAAATTATTTTAAGTTTAGTTTTTATATGCACTATACTAATTCAACATATTTATATATATTCTTATGAACAGACATACTACTTCAGCCGGAAACTTATTTTCAAAATCTCTCCGTTTTCTGAGATGATAATTTAAAAATATAATTTTTATTATGAAGTGGCACATCTTTATATGGAACTTTATATTGAAAAGTTCCATGTAGAGTGTCTCCATGTCTTGTGTATTGAAGGAAAATACTATTTATGTTACACTTTTATCCATAAAAGCCTTATAGGTATCCAACTATCTAATTTATGCATGATTGATTATCCCCAGAAGCCAGGTTCATGAAGCATATATACAATAAATTTTCATAAAGGATACCCTTAGCAACATTTATTTAACACATACTAATAGGCTTTTTAAAAAGTTAATCTTAAGCATACAGAAACAGGTTTCAAATTTGAGTTATCTTTAAGCTAACCCTTTAAGAGAAAGCTTTCTACACAAGTATGCGTTACTAGCTTATTACAAGGCTTTATTAACTTTTACAAATTAACCATCTTTAGGAGGATATCATGATTAAAATAAATAAAATACATCATATAGCTATAATCTGCTCTGATTATGAAAAATCAAAGGATTTCTATGTAAATAAACTTGGATTTACTGTAGAAAGAGAAATATATAGAAAAGAAAGAGATTCTTATAAGCTTGATTTAAATGTTAATGGGGCTTATCAGATAGAATTGTTCTCTTTTCCCAACTGTCCTGAAAGACCTAGCTACCCTGAAGCTAGAGGGTTAAGACATCTTTCCTTTGAGGTAGATGACATAAATGAAGCTGTTCGTGAATTAAATAAAAAGGCTATCGTAACAGAACCTATAAGAATTGATGAGGTTACCAACAAGAAGTTTACTTTCTTCGAAGACCCTGATCATCTTCCTTTGGAGATATATGAGAAATAAGGACAATTAAAAAATTCACTGAATCGAACTCAATGTCATTAAGTTAAGGAAAGGCTTGCATCACAAATATGTGCTGTGGGTCTTTTTTATTTTTTTTAATTATCACTTGACAGCATTTCAAAAATATGTGGCCGCTTTCACTACCAATTGTTTTAAAGGTAGTGAAAGCGGCCCTTGTAATTAGAGAGAAATTTCAATTACGAGGAGAATACATATGAATACTAAGTCACAAGAATTGAGATCCACTTTATTTGAACTTATTCAAGAGCTTCGCGATAATCCTAAAGAGAATATTAGGAATCCCGACAAGGATTTCCTTAGAAATCGAAAACTTCCCTTTGATAAAATAATTTTTTCTTTGCTAGGAATGGAAGGAAATACTTTAAGTAATGAGCTTTTAAATCAATGGGGATGCTCTATTGACACAGCTACATCGGCGGCCTTTGTTCAACAAAGGGCAAAGATCTTGACTACGGCATTTGAAAAATTATTTCATAACTTCGTTAACAAAACAACAACTGATTATCTATTTAAAGGCTATCGCCTTTTGGCTGTCGATGGATCTGACATACATATTCCAACAAATAAAAACGATTTGGATTCCTTATATGAATTTAAAGACTCTAGGAAACCGTACAACCTTTTGCATTTAAATGCATTATACGATCTTAATCAACATACCTACGAGGACGTAATTGTGCTGAGAAGAAAGCTTTCCAATGAATGTAAGGCATTAACAGACATGGTAGACAGATCTACTATTAAAACTCCAGCAATTATCCTTGCGGATCGAGGGTATGAATCTTATAACAATATGGCACACATTCAACAAAAAGGATGGAAATTCCTAATAAGAATAAAAGATTTTCATGGTCATGCATCAGGTATTTTACATGGATTTGAACTTCCATCTGCTGATGAATTTGATGTTGATATTGATTTAAACCTTACTAGAAAACAAACTAATAAAGTGAAAGAATTGCTTAAGGATAAAAACCATTATAGACTAATTGGGAAAAATAAGACATTTGACTATCTCCCAGAGACAAATAGAAAAAGTGATCCTACAGTAATGTACAAACTACCGTTTCGGATTGTACGATTTAAAATTACTGATGATACTTATGAGGTTGTTGTTACAAACCTAGATAGAACGAAATTTTCACCTCAAACACTAAAAGAACTCTATTTCAAGCGTTGGGGAATTGAAACATCATTCCGTGATTTGAAATATACTATTGGATTGCTACATTTTCATTCAAAAAGGTGGAGTACATACTTCAGGAAATATATGCAAGGCTAATTATGTACAACTTTTCTGAAATAATTACCCAACACGTAATCATAAAGAAAAGGAACAGGAAATACGACTACAAAGTCAACTTTTCTGTTGCAGCGCATATATGCCGACAGTTTTTCCTTGGTAAAGTTACTCCACCTAATATAGAAGCTTTGATTGCTAGGCACATAACACCGATTCGACCTGGTCGTTCGCGACCTAGAAATATGTCTGAAAAAACATCCGTAAGCTTCATGTATAGAGTAGCATAATAATGATTAATTTAATAGTTTTTTTTAGCGGGATATATGCCTGCTTTATTTGCATGCAATTTTTAAAATTATTTTCTTCATTTCGGTTGAACATTTACAGCTAACTCTGAAAAAAGAAGCTATCACTTTATGTAATAGCTTCTTGAATTCTCTTAACTTAATGCCATTGGAATCGAACTTCAGTGAATTTTTTATTAGTTATTTAGATTTTCTAAAGACCTCTTTATAGGAGTATAATAAAAAAGTGCTTATTGAAGCGATGTTATACAGTGAGCTACTAGATAATTAAATGACTCTTTGCGCAAGTTAATTGAATTATAGGATGACAAACCACTTAATTTAATTTTATAAAAAGATATGAAGATTCTATAGCATCTTTATCTCTACTTAAACAATTGTTTGATCCTATTATTTATATCTTGAATATTGTACTGCTGAGAGTTTTTCTCTCCCAATTTATATTTTTCTTTAAGCTTTAATATTCTATAGACCTTCTCATCAATTTCCTCTTCAGTTAGCTCTTTATTACTAACTGCATTTCTTATTGAATCTAAAACAGTCTTCTCTTTATTAAAATCATGACAAACCAAAACCATATCGCTTCCTGCTTTTAGTGAGGTCACTGCTGCTTTGTTTATATCATAATTTAAGGTAATTGCTCCCATAGTCATATCATCAGTTATAATAACACCATTGAAGCCTAGTTCCTTTCTAAGCAGATCAGTTATTACATTCTTAGATAGTGAGGATGGGTAATTACTGTCTACCTTTGGCAATAATATATGAGCTACCATCACCATGTCCGCACCATTGTCTATAGCATTTTTAAAAGGTATAAGCTCAAAGCTTCTAAGTCTAGTAAGATCATTATTAACCAAAGGAAGTCCCTTATGAGAATCTACAGAAGTATCTCCGTGACCTGGAAAATGTTTTACTGCGGATATTATTCCTTTTGACTGAATACCCTTCATGGTTGATAGCCCAAGTCTTGATACTAAATCAGCATTATTTCCAAAAGATCTATCCCCTATTATAGGATTTTTAGGGTTACTATTAATATCTAGCACCGGTGCAAAATCAAGATTTAGTCCTAAGGAGCCTACTTCATCTCCTAGAATTTCTCCTACTTTATTAGAAAGCACTTCATTGTTCTTCTTTCCAATATATCCACTGCTAGGTAGTTTTAAGTACTCACTAGGAATTCTCGAAACTCTTCCACCTTCTTCATCTACAGCTAAAAATAGCGGAATAGCATTTCCATTATAATTCTTCATAGCTTCCACTAAGCTCAAAGCTTGGCTACGACTAGTTATATTTTCTTTAAAAAATATCACTCCACCAACGTGGTAGTTCTGTATGAGTTCTTTAATATTATCGTTCATTTCTGTGCCTTCAAAACCTATAATCGCAAGCTGGCCTATCTTCTCTTCTAAAGTTAATGACTTTACTTTTTCCTTTATTGGATCTTTCTCCTCTACAGAGGGGACGGTACTTTCCCCTTTATCATTGGAATTTTTATTTTCATCAGCTTTAGTACTATTTGAAAAAAGGTTATCCATTTTAAGCTTTCCTCCAGCAATTAGAAAACCGGCGGCAAAGGCTATTATAATAAATACTATTGTCAACGATATTATTAAGAACTTACGCATACTACACCACCATTCTTAAAGTTTTTCCCTCCTATTAGAGGATTCTTTAAAGATATTTACAAGCTTCTCTTTATCATTATTGACCAAGGATTTTTTTATATCCTCAAGTTTCTCTTGAAAAACTTCAATGGTGCTTATCAAATTTTCTCTATTGGATAAAAAAAGTTCACTCCATAACTCTTCATTAATATTAGCAATTCTGGTGAGATCTCTGTAGCTATCACCTATAAGCTCCCCTGTAGGATATCTACCATCATCGCTATTTACCAATGCTACTGCCATGGCATGTGGAAGCTGAGAAGTGTATGCAACTATCTTATCATGTTCGTAAGGATTTACCTTTTTAACATTAGAAAACCCTATTGAATATACCAGTTTCTCAACAACATTAATACTCTCAGGCTTATTTCCATGATGAGGAGTTAATATATAATTTGCCCCCTTAAATACTTCTGCTGATGCAAAATCAATTCCCTTTTTTTCCCTTCCAGCCATGGGATGTCCAAATACAAAATCCACATTTTCTCCAACTGAATCTAGGATATCATCCACCATTATCCCTTTTACTCCAGTAGCATCTGTAATTATGACCCCTGGTTTAAAATATTGCTTATTGCTATTTATAAAATTCAGTACAGACATTGGATATATACAAAGAATTACTAAGTCAGATAGCTCTAAAGGTTCTTTACCGTCCAAATATCCTTTTTTTATTATTCCAAGCTCCTCTGCCTTTTTCAAAGTATTAATATCATTATCTATACCATAGACCTGATGTTCCTCTAAAGGCTTTAATGCTTTAGCAAAGGAACCGCCTATTACACCTAGCCCCACTATAGTTATATTCATAATTCTCCCCCAAAGTTCTACTTTATAAAGTTATTTATTTATAAGTTTACTTAGCTCTTCATAGAGTTCCTCGCCAATATCATAAGACAGCTCTCTTTCAAGCCATATTTCCTCTGCTTTTATCCCCTGAGCTATAAGCATGTAAAGTCCATCTACGGTCTTCTTTCCTGAAGCTTTTGCTCTCTTTAAAAGTTCTGTTTCCAAAGGATTGTACACTATATCTACAACTGTATTGCACTTTTGTATTACAGTATCTCCTATGGGTGAAAAACCTACCTTAGGATACATTCCCACTGGCGTTGTATTTATTATTACCTCTATGTCCTCTAACTTTTCTAGTTCTGAATAGCTAATACAGTTGTATTCTGGGTATTTAATAAAAGCAGCAGCTTTATCTCTAGAAACTATATATATCTTTCCAGCCCTTTTGTCCTTTATATACTGCACCACGGCCTTTGAAGCCCCTCCAGTTCCAAGCACTGCAAAAGTTTTGCCTTCTACCTGCACTTCATTTCTTATAAGAAGCTCTCCAAAGCCGAAGTAATCAGTATTATAACCTATGGTTTTGTCTTGTTCTATTTTTATGGTGTTTATTGCTCCTATGCCTTTAGCTTCCTCTGATATAGCATCAAGCTGCTCCATAAGTATTTCTTTATAAGGTATGGTTACATTTACTCCTTTTATTCCTAAAACCTTTAGAGCTTGTACCGCTCCACCTATATTCTCTGGCTTTATTTCATATAAGGAAAAGCTTGCGTTTAAATTAAGTTTTTCAAATACTTTTTTATGAATTTGAGGTGAAAGACTATGTCCTAGTCTCTCACCTATTAACCCAAATGCATTCATTTTTTCACCCCTGCAAACCATGCTTTCTTTAAGATTTTAATTACACTCTAACTCCCTTTTATATACTCCTAAAAGCTTAAAATAGGAAGTATTTTTTTCACAAAGCTCTAATAAATCTTTTACCACCACATCTTTTATATTTCCTTCGAAATCTATATAAAAGAAGTACCTCCAAGGCTCTTTTACTATAGGCCTAGACTCTATCTTTGTCATATTTAGATTATTTACTGAAAACCACTTTAAAGCATTAAATAAAGCCCCTGCCTTATTTTCCACTGCAAAAACTAAGGATATTTTATTATTTTCTGTTCTATTTATAATGTTCTTTCCTACTACAATGAACCTGGTAAAGTTATCTTTTTCGTTACTTATGCCTTCTTTAATCACAGAAAGCTTAAATATATCTGCCGCTCTCTTAGATGCTATGGCTGCTTTTTCTTTTATGCCAGCTTTGCTTACACGCTCAGCACTTATGGCTGTATTTAGATCTGGTATGGCACTTACGCCTTTTAAGCTGTTTAAATACCCACTACACTGCTCTATTCCTTGAGGGTGGGAATATATTTCTTTCAAGTCCTCTTCCTTTGCTCCAATTACCCCTAAAAGATGATGTTCTATCTTTAAGCATTTTTCACCTACAATATAAAAACCATACTTTCTCAAAAGATCATAAACTTCCTTAACCGCACCTGTAGAAGAATTTTCAATAGGCAACACGCCAAAATCAATTTCATCCTTAGCTAAAGCCTTGAAAACATCTTCGAATCTTTCATAGTTTGAAGTACTGTGTTTTGCTCCAAAGAACTGCAGTAGCGCTTCTTCTGAGTAGGAGCCATTAACTCCTGGATAACCTAATCTTAAGTTTTCTTCTTTATAGAAAGGTTTTTCTTCATTAATAGAAGCTTTAGCTATATCATTTTTAGAAAGCTCTAGTGACTGATATTCCTTGCTTATATCCATCATTGACAATAAAAACTCTTTTACAAAAGGTTTTAAGTCTTCCTCTTCAACTAAAGCAACATTTTTTTCTATCACTTGGCTTTCTCTATTGCCATTAAAGATAGGAACGTTGTTTTTCTTCTTATATTCTGCTACCTTAGTTACAACCTTCATTCTTTCTTGGAATAACTCCACTATCTTCTTATCTATGTCATCTATAGACTTTCTATAACCTTCTATGTCACTCATTAAAATTCCCCTTCCATTAAGTCAAGTATTGCTAACGCGGCAATAGCTTCAATAACCACTACGGCTCTAGTTACGATACAAGGATCATGTCTTCCTTCAATTTGAAGCTTAGTATCTTCTTTTTTATCAATATCTACTGTATCTTGGTACTTTATTATTGAAGCTGTTGGTTTAATTGCTACATTGAAAAGTACCGGCATCCCATTGGTAAGTCCACCTAAAATCCCACCATTATTATTGGTTTTTGTAGCTATTTTTTCTCCTTCATAGTAGTAAGAATCGTTGGCTTCAGAGCCTTTAAGCTTTGACAGTTCAAAGCCTTTTCCAAACTCTATACCTTTCACTGCTGGAACTGAAAAGGCTAGATGAGCTATGGTACTTTCAAGAGAGTCAAAGAAAGGATCACCAACTCCTACCTCTACACCAGTTATGGCACACTGTATCACTCCACCTACAGAGTCGCCTTCCATCTTTGCAGAAAGAATTCTATGCTCCATAAGAGCTTTTTTATTGTCATCTATTATTGGGAGATCTTTTTCTTTTAAAGTATCTAGAACAGTATTATCAATATATATTGGATTAAAATCGTCATCTTCAATGTCTGCAATGGATTTTATATGGGCACCTATGTTAATGCCCTTTTCTCTTAGAATTGATTTTGCTATAGCTCCTGCAAATACTAAAGGAGCTGTTATTCTGCCGGAGAAGTGTCCTCCTCCTCTATAGTCATTAAAACCCTTATACTTAACTGAGGCTGGATAATCTGAATGGCTTGGTCTCATAACATCTTTCAGTTTGCTGTAGTCTTTAGATCTAGTATCGTTGTTTCTTATTATTCCGCAAAGTGGTGCACCTGTTGTCTTACCATTAAATACTCCACTGAGTATCTCAACTCTATCCTCTTCTTTTCTAGCTGTTGCAAGGTTGCTTCTTCCTGGAGCTCTTCTTTGCATTTCTTTATAAATTTCTTCTTCATTTATATCTTTTCCAACTGGAAGTCCGCTAATGTTTATACCTATGGCACCTCCATGGGACTCTCCAAAAATAGATAGCTTTATATTACTGCCCCACACTCCACTCATTTAACTCGCCCCCTAATGATTTATAGTCTTGCCAAAAGCCTGGGTATGACTTTTTTACACATTGTGGATTGTCTATTATAACTTTTTCTTTACAGCAGGTTGCTGCTATGGCTAAACTCATTGCTATACGGTGATCCTCAAAGGAGTTAACTTCTCCACCTTTAAGGCTTTCAACACCTTCTATAACCATGTAATCTTCGCCTTCTTGTACCTTTGCACCTAATTTATTTAATTCTGAAGCTATGGCAGTCAATCTATCACATTCTTTTATTCTTAGTCTGCCAGCATTTATTATATTTGTAGTACCTTTTGCTAATGCCGCTGCTACTGCAACCACTGGAATTATATCAGGGCACTGGGCTGCATCAATGGTAGTTCCTATTAATTGCTCAACCTTAAGTGAAACCTTATCATCTGATACACTAATATTAGCACCCATTCTATTTAAGATATCTAGTATCTCTTTGTCTCCTTGAAGACTTTGAAGATTTAGCTTTGACAGCTCTACCTCATTACCTAAACAGCTAGCAACCAAATAAAATGCGGATTGAGAAAAATCACCTTCCACTTCATAGTTAGTAGCCTTGTATTGGCTATTTCCTTTGATTACAAACTCTTTATAATCATTATTTACAATATCTATTCCAAACTTCTTTAGCATATCTAAGGTAAGATCTATATAGCCTTTAGATTCTAACTTAGTTGTGATAATAATCTTAGAGTCTCCTTTTAGAAGAGGTAAAGTAAATAATAAACCGCTTATAAATTGAGAGCTTATATCTCCTTTAACATGAAATTCTCCACTGTTTAAGCTTCCATTAATCTTTAATTCAAGAATTCCTTCCTTATTATAGTACTCTATGCTCTGTTCTTCGAAAATCTCATAATAAGGCTTTAGTGGTCTTTTGCCTAGATTCCCTTTTCCGATAAAGGTTACTTTGTTATTTTCTACAAGGAATAAAGGAACTATAAATCTTAAGGTGGATCCAGATTCATTGCAGTCAACTATAGCATTGTCCTTAGCCTTCAAGTCACCACCAGTTACCTTAACCCAAGTATCACCTTTTTCGTAATGGGCACCTAGGTTTTCTATAGCACCTAGGGTAGCTATGATGTCATCTGAAAAATCAACATTGGTGATTAAGCTTTCTCCCTTAGCTAGTGCTGCACATATAATAGCTCTATGAGCCATACTCTTAGATGGCGGAATGTTTATATTCCCAACTAGCTTTTTGGGCTTTATCTCAACTTTCTTCATTCTCTCTCCTCCAGATCTAAGTCTTCAAATATATCTAAGGTTGTTTTATATATCTCACTTTTACCTATTTCACTTATCAATATGATATTTAAGCTGCCATTTAGATTCTTCTTATCAAGCTTTATTGTATCCACTAATTCTTTTATTTTTAAATTGTTAACCTTCCATGGTAGATTATACTTTATTAAAATATCCTTAATCTTTTTATTAGTACCTATTTTAGTAAGGTCTTTACTCTCTCCAAACTTAGTTATATAGTACATTCCTATAGCTACTGCTTCGCCGTGAGTATAAGCTTCATAATTATAATACTTTTCAATAGCATGCCCTAAGGTGTGCCCAAAGTTTAAAAGCATCCTATCCCCTTTATCTTTCTCATCCTTTTCTACGAACTGTCTTTTAATATCAACACACCTATAAATCACATTTGCTATCTCATTCATAAGTTCTTCTTTGCTATTAAAGCTTATGAGTTCATCAAATAAATCACTATCGCTAATAGCACCGTACTTTATAACCTCAGCTAAACCATCGAAGAAAAATCTTTCAGGTAAAGTGGTTAAAACCTCTGGATCTATTATCACTTGTTTAGGATGATAAAAACTTCCTACTAGATTCTTTCCTTTGTCTAAATCTACTGCGACTTTTCCTCCAACAGAGGAATCCACCTGTGCTAAAAGTGAAGTAGGTATCTGAACAAAGTCTATTCCTCTAAGATAGGTTGAAGCTACAAAACCTGCTAGGTCCCCTATAACTCCTCCCCCTAAGGCTACTATCAAATCACTTCTAGTTAAGTTTAAGTCAGCTAAGCTGTTGTATATATATATAAGGCTCTCAAAGCCTTTTGTTTTTTCTCCTGGTTCAAGTATTATCTGCCCCACAGAAAATCCTTCTTTTTCAAGAGAGTTACGAACAGTATTTCCATAGTACTCATGGACATTCTTATCTGTTATTACTACTATTTTTTCCCCTTTAAATACCTTTTTAATCTGTTCTCCACTTTGAGCTATACTTCCCTTTTCTATGATAATTTCATATGAATTGTTCGTTAGATTAACCTTTAAATTCATGATAATCTCCCTTAATTATATATATTTAATAATATTGTTGGAGTTAAGTGGCTATGAAGGCTATGCTTTATGAGCAATCTACTAAAATTAAATGATTTTTTGCGTAAGCTCATTGAAGCATCGGATGACTAGCCACTTAATTTCAACGGAACATTCTAACATCTCTCTTATTTTATCTCTCTACCTACTGCAGTAGCTATATTTTTAAGGTCTTTTACTAGGTTATCGAATACTTCAGGTTTTATTGACTGCTGTCCATCACATAACGCATTGGCAGGATCATTATGAACTTCTATTATAAGACCATCTGCTCCAACCGCAACTGCAGCCTTTGACAATGGTTCTACCATCCACCACATTCCTGCAGCATGGCTTGGATCAACAATAACTGGAAGGTGACTTAACTTCTTTATAGCTGGTATAGCACTTAAATCTAAAGTGTTTCTTGTGTAGGTTTCAAAGGTTCTTATTCCTCTTTCACAAAGTATTACCTTTTCATTACCGCCAGCCATTATATATTCAGCTGACATTAAAAGCTCTTCAATTGTTGCTGATAAACCTCTTTTTAGTAATATAGGCTTATCTATCTTGCCAAGCTCTTTTAACAAATCGAAGTTTTGCATATTTCTAGCTCCTACTTGTATCACATCTACATCTCTTGCAAATCTATCAAGCTGGCTAGTGGACATTATTTCTGTAACTATAGGAAGTCCTGTATTCTTCCTTGCCACTTGTAGTAAATCAAGGCCATCCATTCCAAGTCCTTGGAAGCTGTAAGGTGAAGTTCTTGGTTTGAAAGCTCCTCCTCTTAGTAGTTTAGCCCCAGACTCTTTTACGTTTTTTGCTATCTCTGTTATTTGAGTTTCACTTTCTACAGAACACGGTCCTGCAATTAAACATATATTCTTTCCACCTATTTCTGCATCCCCAATCTTTATAATGGAATCTTCGGGATGGAATAGTCTATTAGCTTTCTTATAAGGTTCTTGTACATGCATAACTTTCTCCACATTTCTATTAGCTTCAATTTTTGTTGGATCAATCTTTGTAGTATCTCCAATAAGTCCTATGATACTCTTTTCTGACCCCTCTGATAAATGAACATGAACCCCAAGTTTTTCAAGCTCAACAACTAGTTTTTGTACCTCTTCTTTTGGTGTTTTGTGTTTTAAAATAATAATCATAATATAGCCCCTTTCAAAATTAATATATATTTTATATAAAATTAATAAACTTGATATAATGAACATGTTATTAATAAATTAAAAGTTAATCATATTAAATATGAACCACAGATAATAAAAGATTTGATTACATCATTCTTTAAGTTCTCTACAGATACTTATACAAAATTTTATCCGACTTATAAATTCATATAAGAGTAAAAAAAATAAGGCCCACTAATGAGCCTTAAGATTTACCGAATTATGACATTTCCACCTTAGAATGTATTAAGCTAACTCATTAGAGATTTCTTTATTCGATTGCAGAACAAGTAACCAGCGTTATAAAAATAACCCCAGCTAAAAAAGTAAAAAAAGCTATTAACTTGTTCTAATCTAACTCTAATATTATTTAGCATAATTACCTCCATTGGTATTTTAATCTATCAATTTATAAAATCATAATCCTTTAGAAATTATTTGTCAACCCTTAGTAAACTTTTTCAATATATATTTTTTGGAAAATTTAAAATATAGACTCTGTTAAAGTACAGTGTTGAAATTAATTGGTCAATCATCCGATGCTTAGATGAGATTGCGCATATAGCATCTCCTTCATAACCAATTAATTTTAACAATATATTATTAAACACAGCTAACTTATAACATTATCCCTGTAAAGCGTTGATTATTTCTTCTATGCTTTCATAATCTTCATTGTTAATTAGTTCCATGACTTTGCTTCCAATAACAACACCATCGCAATATTTTGCTACATTCTTGGCCTGCTCTGGAGTAGAGATACCAAAGCCAGCTAATACAGGTAAAGGTGATATTTCTTTTGCTTTCTTTAAAAACTCTATAGTGTCATAACTAAAGCTTTTTCTAACACCTGTAACTCCTGCTACGGTAACTGCATATAAAAAGCCAGCTCCTGCTTTAGAGATTTTCTCTATTCTGTTTTCTCCACTGGTTATTGCGCATAAAGGTATTAAGCTTATATCCTTATCTTTCATATGAGGAAGTACGAAATCAAATTCTTCTAAAGGGAGATCTGGTACAATTAGCCCATTGACCTTTACATTCTCCATTGTAGTAAAGAAAGCTTCTAGGCCATAATTTATTATAGGATTAAGATAGGTCATCAGAATAAGTGGCACTGAAGTATTTTTTCTTAGTTCTTTTATGGTTTCAAAAATCACTTTCAAATTTACTCCATTTGCAATAGCCTTGTTACCTGCTTCTTGTATCCTATCGCCATCAGCTACAGCATCGGAAAAAGGTACTCCTATCTCAATTGCTGTGGCACCTAGTTCTGCAAGTTTAAGTATGGTATTTTTGCTATCTTCAATGGACTTTTCCCCAAACATTATATAGGGTACAAAGGCTTTCTTATTTTCCTCTTTTAACTTCTCTATAGCAGCTCTAATCAACTAAACTCACCCCCATAATCTCACTTACTCTTTCTACATCCTTGTCACCTCTGCCAGATAGACATACAACTATTATCTTATCTTTTTCATAATTCTTAGCAATCTTAGCTGTATGTGCAATAGCGTGAGCACTTTCCATAGCTGGAATAATACCCTCAAGCTTTGTCAGTAGCTTGAAGCCCTCTAAGGCTTCTTCATCATCTATATAAGAATATTTAGCTCTTTCTATATCCTTAAGATAGCAATGCTCTGGCCCTACACCTGGGTAGTCCAACCCTGCCGATATAGAATAAGCCTCTTGTATTTGTCCACTTCTATTTTGAAGTATATACATCATGCTGCCGTGAAGAACTCCTACTTCACCCTTTGTTATAGTTGCAGCATGTTTTTCAGTTTCCACTCCTTCGCCTGCAGCTTCAACTCCTATTAACTCTACGGTTTCATCCTTTATAAAAGGATAGAACATGCCCATAGAGTTACTTCCACCACCAACGCAGGCAACCACTGCATCTGGAAGTCTTCCTTCCTGCTCCATAAGCTGCTTCTTGGTTTCATTACCTATGACACTCTGAAAATCTCTAACAATCATAGGAAAAGGATGTGGTCCTAATACCGACCCCATAACATAGTGGGTATCAAAAACATTAGTGACCCAATATTTTAAAGCTTCGTTGACAGCATCTTTTAAGGTTTTAGTTCCGCTTTTAGCTGGAACTACCTCTGCTCCTAGCATCTTCATTCTAAACACATTTAACTTTTGTCTTTCTATATCTTCTTCTCCCATGAAAATCTTACATTGAAGACCAAATAAAGCTGCTGCTGTTGCCGTTGCAACTCCATGCTGCCCAGCTCCTGTTTCTGCTACTATTTTTTTCTTTCCCATCCTCTTAGCTAATATTACTTGTCCTATAGTATTGTTTATCTTATGAGCACCGGTGTGATTAAGATCCTCTCTTTTTAAATAAATCTTTGCACCTCCACAGTACTCAGTAAGATTCTTAGCGTAATAAAGAGGGGTTTCTCTTCCAACATAATCTCTAAGATAGTACTCTACCTCATTCTTAAACTCTTCATCATCCTTGTATTTTAAATAAGCTTTTTCTAGTTCTATAACGGAATTCATTAAGGTTTCTGGAATAAACCTTCCTCCATAACTTCCAAAATGTCCTCTTTCATCAGGCATTGTATAGTCTTTAATCTCTTTCAAAATCTCTCACCTTCCTTATAAATTCTTCAACCTTATTTAGATCTTTTACTCTATTTGTTTCTACCCCACTGCTCACATCTACCATAAAGGGACTTACCGCTTTTATACCTTCTACCACATTAGAGGCATTAAGCCCCCCAGCTAATATGAGCTTACTTCTTATTTCTTCTGGTACATACTTTATAGACTCCCAGTTAAAAACCTTACCTAACATATCCCCTTTAAAATCCTTTGGAGAATCCACAAGATATCCAAAGCAATGGTATTTTTTCATTTTTTCAAAGTCCAACTCATTAGATTTAAAGGCCTTTATATATGACACTTCTAGGTTTTCACAATACTCATAGCTTTCTTCACCATGGAGCTGAACCACATCTAATTTACATATTCTTTGAATCTCTTTTACTTCCTCAAGAGAATTGTTCATAAAAACCCCAATTTTCAGCACCTTTTTAGGAATCTTTTCTATTATGGCTTTTGCTTCTAAAGGTTCAACTTTTCTTATGCTTTTACAGAATACAAAGCCTAGAGCATCAGCTCCCAATTCACTACATGCCAAAGCAGTGTCTAAATCTTTTATTCCACATATCTTTATAAGTGTTTTCATAATTAAACTGGGCCTCCCTTAAAGCTTAGTAGTAGCTCCTGAAAGTTACTTGAAGTAACAAAGGCCTCCCCTACCAAAATTCCTCTTATCCCTTTCTGTTTAACCTTTTTAACCTTATCAAGAGAGTTAAAGCCACTCTCAGATATGATATAACTATCTGGAAAGTCCATCTTTTCCTTTAAGGTAATTGTATTTTCAACATTTACTTCAAAGGTCTTAAGATTTCTATTATTAATTCCTATGAGTTTTGGCTTAAGTTCTTTTATCTTTTCTAAGTCCTCTTCATCATGAATTTCTACTAATACCTCAAGACCTAAACTTAGCGCCTCCTCATAAAGCCTCTTTAAATTTTCTTTTGAGTTAATTGCAGCTATTAAAAGTACTAGATCTGCACCTAGACTTAGGCTTTGATATAACTGCACCGAGTCTATTATAAAGTCTTTTCTTAATACTGGTATGGAAACCGCCTCACATACCTCATAAAGATCTTCTTCTTTTCCTTTGAAGAAGTGCTTTTCTGTTAAAACAGATATACAGTCTGTACCACTTGCTACATACTCTAAGGCTCTAGCCTCTGGTTTCAAATCCATGTTCAAATCACCTTTTGAAGGAGATGCTTTTTTTATCTCGCTAATTATCTTAAAATCATTATTCTGAAAACCTTCTAAGAAAGAATAAAACTCTCTCTTTCTTTCTGGAAAACCATTGCGTTTATACTTAAGCTTCAGCTCCTGTACCTCTACCTCTTTAAGTTCTAGAATCTTTTCTAAGAAATTCTTCATATTCTATTGCTCTCCTCAATTAAACTTTCCAGCTTTCTCTTTGCCTTACCAGAGTCTAAAATGTCTTTTGCCATATCTATACCAGACTTTATATCCTCGCAAACTCCACTAGCAAAAAGACCCAGGGCTGAGTTAAATACCACCGCTTCTCTATAGGTACTTTTCTCTCCATTCAATATAGATAAGGTTATTCTGCTATTTTCCTTTGCATCTCCTCCAGCTAAATGCTCTAAGCCTATCCTGTCTATTCCGTAATCGCTACTTTTGATCAACATTTCCTTAACTTCTCCATTTACTAGAAAGGCACAATAATTATCTCCATCTAAAGTACCTTCATCCAGCCTATTGTCTCCATTTATAACCAAAGCTCTCTTCTTTCCTAAAAGCTTAAGTGCCTCGCAAAGATCTTTGACAAGCTCCTTTTTATATACTCCTATTAACTGGTTGCTAGGATTTAAAGGATTGGTCAAAGGTCCAAGAATATTGTATACAGTAGGTATTCCAAGGGCTTTTCTTACTTTCATTACATATTTCATTCTTGGATGCATGGCAGGAGCATACAAAAATGCTATTCCAACCTCCTCTATCAATTTTTTTAACTTTTCCTTCTGGATCTCAATATTTACTCCTAGCTCTGCCAGTAAATCTGCACTTCCACATTTACTTGATATGGATCTATTGCCATGCTTTGCTACCTTAACTCCTGCTCCAGCAAGTACAAAGGCAGAAGTTGTACTTATATTAAAGCTATTAGAATAATCTCCTCCAGTACCGCAATTATCAAAAGAATCTTCTATATCAAAGTCAATACTTGAAAGCTCTCTCATAGCTTTTGCCATACCAGCTATCTCCTGTGGATGCTCTCCCTTGGTCTTAAGTGCTGCAAGAAAGGCTCCTATTTCGCCTTCCTCAGCTTCACCGCTTAAAATATATTTATTTGCCTCATAAGCCTCTTCAAAACTAAGGTTTTCATTTATGATTACTTTTCTTAGTGCACTTTGAAATTCTGCTTTCATCACTTATTCCTCCTAATATTATTTTTTATCTCTAAAAAGTTTGAGAGAAGCTTTTTTCCTTCAGGTGTAAATATTGATTCTGGGTGAAACTGAATACCATAAACAGGGTACTTTACATGCTTTACTGCCATTATCTCGCCATCATCAGTAGAAGTTGCTAGGGACAAAAGCTCCGTCCCCATGTCCCTAATTACCAGAGAATGGTATCTCATTACCTTTGTGGGACTCTCTATTCCTTTAAACAAAGCATCATTGTTATGCTCTATCTTTGAGGTTTTTCCATGCATCACTTTCTTAGCTTTGACAATCTTGCTTCCAAAGACCTGTCCTATGCTTTGGTGTCCAAGGCAAATGCCTAGTATTGGTATTTGCTTATAGGTTTCATTAATTATATCCAAGGTATTTCCTGCGTCCTTTGGGTATCCTGGTCCTGGAGATATAATTAAAGCTTCAGGTGAAAGCTCTTTTATCTTCTTAGATGTTATTTTGTCATTTCTATAAACTTTAACCTCTTCCCCCAGTTCGCTTAAATATTGATAAACGTTGTAGGTAAAGGAATCATAGTTATCAATCAATATAATCATTCTATAACCTCCAGTACTCCAAGAGCCTTATTATAACTTTCTTCATATTCCGTCTCAGGAACTGAATCGTAAACTATACCTGCTCCAGCTTGCACATAGCCTTTTCCATCCTTTAAGATCACAGTTCTTATGGCAATGCAGGTATCCATATCTCCATTAAAAGAAAAATATCCGATGGCTCCTGCATAAACTGACCTTTTCTCTTTTTCAAGCTCTTCTATTATTTCCATAGCTCTTATCTTTGGTGCACCAGATAAGGTACCAGCCGGCAGACAGAACTTTAGTGCATCAAAAGCCTTGCTTCCTTTCTTCAACTTTCCTGTAACCTTAGAAACAATATGCATTATCTTCGAGTAAAGCTCTACCTCCATAAGTCTTTCTACCTTAACGGTGCCAACCTCACTGATTCTTCCTATATCATTTCTTGCTAGATCCACAAGCATTAGATGTTCAGCTACTTCCTTTTCATCTTCAAGAAGCTCCTTCTTTATAAGCTCATCTTCTTCTAATGTAATCCCCCTCTTTCTTGTCCCTGCTATAGGCATTGTGGTTACAACATCTTTCTTAACAGATACAAGACTTTCAGGAGAAGAGCCTACAATCTGAAAATCTATATAATCTATATAGAAAAGATAGGGTGATGGGTTTTTACTTCTTAATCGTCTGTAGATTTTGAAAGGATCCTCCTTAAAGTTGCAGCTGAACCTTTGAGAAACCACTATTTGAAATGCATCTCCATTTTCTATATATCTTTTAGCCTTATTTACCATGTCCATATATTCTTCTTTTGTGGTATTTGAGTTTACTTCTTTTTTTAAAGTTTCAGGTGCTTCTAAGTTATTGTTCTTTGAGTATGAGCAAAGCTTCTCTCTTATTTGTAATAACTCTTCTTTAACCTCCTCATAGTCCTTTTTTTCATCTCTTAGTACAACTCTGTGAATAGAGATATTTTTATCGAAATGATCGTATACTATAAAGTTTTTGTAGAACATAAGATAAGCTTCAGGAATACCTAATGCATCCTTATTGGAACTCTCGATATATTCATATTGTTTTATAACGTCATAGCCAACATAGCCAACTGCTCCACCTTGAAAGGGAATGTTGTTTTCATCTTTATAGTTAATCTTCTCTATAAGGTTTTGTACTTCATCAAGTACCTTACCCCTCTTTTCTAAGGTGAGCTTATTTTCTGTAATTTCAATATTTTCTCCCAGGCTCTTTATCTCTGCATAGGGATTGTAACCTATGAAGCTATATCTTCCCTTCTCAGGCTCAAATACTGAGCTTTCCAAAAGAAACATCTTATCTTCTCTTAATGCATAAAATATAGAAATTGGTGTCATCTCGTCTCCGTTAAACTTGTAATATAAGTCTAAGGAATAACCTTCTTTTCTAAGCAAATCAAATTCTTTTTTTGAATAACTAAAAATACTAACCACCTCTTTATCTAAAAATTAAAAATATTGCAAAAATTAAAATTGCTATTAGGAAGCCTTCACTGATTAAAATCAGAGTGTACATAAGTCGTTGCCTTACTACTCTAAACCCTTGATATCACTAAGTTTAGCTAATATTTTTTTATAATTCCATAGACAGTAAAAAACAATATTTTTTTGAAATTGATATAGAAACCCGGGTATTTATATATTTAAAGTAAATCTTTAAAAAACAAAAAATCCCCTACATGCAAAAAATGCATATAGAGGACGATAATTATCGCGGTGCCACCTCAATTTACTTAACAAAAAGTAATCTCTTAATCAGATACATAACAATATCCTATCCCTATAACGTGGGAATACGTGTCACCTACTAAAACTTTCGGCTCCCTCTCGTAAGTCCATTCAGCCTATGTCTAAATACTGCATCTCACCGCCTGCAGCTCTCTGTAATTCTTTCAGTACGCTTACTACTCTTACTCATCGATTTATCACTTTATGAATTTATTATAATAAAGTAACCTTATTTTGTAAATACATTTTTAAAATATTTTATTTCTTCTTTTCGTATAGGGAACCAAATTCAACTATTAATTTATACTTGTTATAAATTAAGTTTTCATAAAGGCTCCCTATATAGGAACCCAACTTCAACTATTAAGTTATGCATGCCGTAAAAATCCTCAGAAGCCATGATTTTCGAACATACATAACCTAAGTTAATCTAAGCACTGTATCATTAACACTTTAATTTGAATATAGTATTTTAGAGTGCTTATTTATCAATTAGGTATTTTAACTTAATTTTTATCAAACAATTTTAAATTGAATTAAATAGATTTTAATAATAACTTTTATATTAAGCTCGCAATTTTTCTTATAAAATTTATTGTTTTTGCTAAAAATAAGATGATTATTTAATATAAAAATTTTTTTAATGATTTGTTGTTAATTTTTTATTAATAATTTTGTAACTTATCAACCATTTATTTAGTCATAACGATTATGGATTATGTTACATCAGAGTATATAATGTTATTTGCAATATAAATATATAAAACTTTCATTTTGTAGTTAGTTTATTTTTAAAATCTTTTTTAATTTTATGTTTCATGGAGGGAGAAAAATGGAAAACACAAACAAGAAGAAATTAACTCTTGTACCACTGATTTTAATGATATTTACATCAGTGTTCGGATTTGCAAACATGCCAAGATCATTTTATCTTATGGGCTACAGTGCAATTCCTTGGTACATAATATCAGCAATTACATTCTTTATTCCATTTGCATTTATGATGGCAGAGTATGGTGCTGCTTTCAAAAATGAAAAAGGTGGAATATATTCATGGATGGAGAAATCAGTAGGTCCTAGATATGCATTTATAGGTACTTTCATGTGGTATGCATCTTATATCATCTGGATGGTTAATATATGCTCATCTATATGGATACCACTATCAAATTTAATATTTGGTAAGGATACTACTGCTACTTGGTCATTATTTGGTCTTGGATCCACACAAACTTTAGGAATCCTTGGAGTAATATGGATTTCAGTGGTTACCTTTACAGCTTCAAGAGGCTTAGAAAAAATAACAAAGATAACTTCCGTTGGAGGAACAGCGGTAGCTTTATTAAACATAGTTTTATTAATTGGTGCAGTTGTAGTTCTAATTGCAAATGGAGGTCATGTGGCTGAGCCTATAAGTTCTAGCGCCTTCACTACATCACCAAATCCTTCATATCAAAGCTCTATATCAGTTTTATCCTTCTTAGTTTTCGCTATATTCGCTTATGGTGGAATAGAAGTAGTTGGTGGTTTAGTTGATGAAACTGAGAACGCAGAAGTAACTTTCCCTAAAGGAATAACAATCGCTGCTATAGTTATTGCAATAGGCTATTCCTTAGGAATATTCTTATGTGGAATCTTTACAAACTGGACAGATGTTCTTTCAGTAAAAGGTGTACACATGGGAAATGTAGCTTATGTAGTAATGAAAAACTTAGGATATCAATTAGGACTTGGCTTCCACTTAAATCAAGCTGCAGCTTTACAACTTGGCGCTTGGGTTGCTAGATTTGTTGGTCTTTCTATGTTCCTTGCTTTATCTGGTGCCTTCTTCACTTTATCCTATGCTCCATTAAAGCAATTAATAGAAGGAACTCCTGCAAAATTATGGCCTGGTAACATGAGTAAAGTTGAAAATGGTATTCCTAAGAATGCTATGTATGTTCAATGTGTAATAGTTATTGTATTTGTATTGATGGTTTCCTTTGGTGGTCAAGGTGCAGCTGCTTTCTTCAGCAGACTAGTACTTATGACAAACGTTGCCATGACTATACCTTACTTATTTATTTCAGGAGCTTTTGCTTCCTTTAAGAAAAAAGAAGAGATTAAGAAGCCATTTACAGTTTTCAAAAGCAATACAACTGCATTGATAGCTACTATAATAGTTACTTTCACCGTAGGTTTTGCTAACTTCTTTACTATAATAGAACCTGCAACAAAAGGTGATTTAGAATCCACACTTTGGATGATAGGCGGTCCTATATTCTTTACTATCGTATCCGTATTAATGTACTGGAGATATGAAAGAAGTCAAAGATAATCTTTTAATTATGACAGTATAACGAAAAAACGCTAAAGTAATTTTCTTTAGCGTTTTTTTGCGCACTTTTTTTCTCAACGTTTATCAAGAAATTCTCTTAGGCGAATAAGATTTATTTTTTACTATAGGGAACCAACTTCAAATATTAAGTTTTCATATAGGTTCGCCATATTTACTCTAACAAGCTGTTCTAAAGTCTTGATATTGGTAGCTTTAAATAAAATAATATTTTATACTAGTTTATCAGTAAAATATACAGCTTGATTCTTTTAATTCACCATCTTCGTAAACAAACTTTGCTGAGAAGAATTTATCTTGCTTCATCCAACTTAAAAACAATTTATCTCCTTCCCAAAGTGGAAGCATTAATAACTCTTCGTCATCAATCCATTTTAAATTGCCCTCATTGGAATCAGTAAGCTCGCCCTCATATTCTGATGCGGAAAATAGGAACACATACCAATCTTCGCCATCCTTGAAGGCAGGAAATGTTAGCAGACCTTTTAAAGATGGATTTTTTATTATTAATCCACTTTCCTCCAACACTTCTCTCTTAACGCACTCCTCAGGAGTCTCTCCTTTTTCCATTTTACCGCCTAACCCTACCCATTTTCCTTCGTGCACATCATTTATCTTTTTTACTCTATGTAGCATAAGGGTCCTATTATTCTTTCTTATGTAGCAAAGGGTTGAGTTTTTCATCTTATCACCTCGTTGATTTATTGTTTTTTAAGATGTATGGATTCAATATCTATTTATAATTTTCTTCTATCTTTCAATAATAGAATTCTAAAGCATAAATCTCTCTATTTTTTGTTATATTAACAATTATAGCCATATAGATATTATTCTATCTAATAATATATCTAATTTCTACATATAATTATTAAATACTTACAAAGTTTAGATATGTAATCTTTTATATTAATCATAACTTTTCCTTTTATTATTTTTCCTCGTTAAAGTAACCTGTTTGAATTAAGTTATTAGCCATCCGATGCTTTAATAAGCTTGTTCAAAAATCAATATTATTTTTCTTATATATGTATTTAATCCCTATATACATCGCTATACGCAACTTTATTAAAATATAATTCTTAAAAAAATAAAAAATTGTTGCAAACTATATCGTATTAGTATATTATATATAAAAAAGTAACCAACTAATTATAAGTAATTATTGATAGGAGATAAATTTATGAAAGATAGATTACCAGGACTTTTCATCGGACACGGAAGCCCCATGAACGCTATTGAAACTAATGAATATACAAAAATGCTTAATAAACTAGGAGAAACTATAGGAAAGCCTAAGGCAATATTAGTTATATCAGCCCATTGGCTTACAGAAGGTAGTTATATAGATATACAAGATACCCCTAAACAAATATATGATTTTTACGGATTCCCAAGAGAGTTATATGAAGTGAGCTATAAGCCCTCTGGTTCTTCAGAATATGCCTTAAGAGCTTATGAACACTTAAAAGCCTTTGGTGTTAAATCTACAACGGAATGGGGCCTTGATCATGGTTCATGGGCTATATTAAAACATTTATACCCCAATGCAGATGTACCAGCTTTTCAATTAAGCCTCAATCATGCTTTTACAACTGAAGAACATTATAATTTAGGAAAAAAGCTAAATAAGTTAAGAAATGAAGGTTATTTGATTCTAGGCAGTGGAAACATTGTTCATAACTTAAGAAAGATGGATTTTGAAGCTTCTGATAGTCCATTTGAATGGGCTAAGAAGTTTGACGAATATATCGCGAATTCTTTAATCAGCAATAATCACCATAACTTGATTAATTACAAGTCTCAGGGGATTACAGAAAAATTAGCTTTACCTACGGATGAGCATTATCTACCATTACTATATATAGCTGCTCTTCAAGAACCAGATGAAAGTATAAGCTTTCTTCATGAAGGCATTGAATTCGGCTCATTATCTATGAGAAGTTTTATAGTTTCATAAAAGAAAAAGACTCACTAAAATTTCTTTCATTAGTGAGTTTTTTTCGCATATGCCTTTCCGAATGCATATGAGGAAAATCTGCAGGAGAATAATATTTCTTTACTTTTTACCCTAAACAGCTGTTCTAAAGCCTTGATATTACTAGGTTTAGCAATCAAAAAACTTTATACTCACCTATAAAGTAAAAAACTGTATAATTTCTTATACAGTTAAAAACAGTTGGTGCAGCTACATATTATTTAATTCCGCTTATCTTCCCTTTTAATGCTTTCATACGACCGTTTACATAGTTTAAGAGTTCATTTTTATTTTCCTTTATTTCAGCGGGAGCATTAGAAACTATAGTTATTAAATCTAACTTATTTGCTTTAACCTTTTCAGCAATTTCATAAGCTAGATATCTATTCTTTACGCTCCAGTAAGCATTGTTAAACTCATCTACCTGTCTTCTATTATAGTAACCTTTTTCTATACCAAATTGGAATAAATCTGCTGCTGCTTCCAATTCCTCTAAATCTTCAGCTTCTAAAGTTTCATTAATTAGCGATTGAAATGTTTTCATTCTAGCACCCCTCTTTAGTGAGATATTCTTATTTTAAACCTATAGATAATTTATATACTGGTTCATGTTAGATTAGTTCCCAGTAAAATACACATAGGATAAGACTCTACTATTTCACTTATAATATAAAATTTTTACCACCTATATAATACATTATATTACTATATTAAATCAAATAAAGTTTATTTTAAAATTTTTATTAAATTACTAATACAATTTCTAATTTACTATTTATATCTGTTTAGTAATATAATTTTAGTATATATACTTTAATAAATATAATGCATAGGTGTTTATAAATCCATGAAATTCTCTCTATTAGGACTAAACTAATAATTTTATTAACCATTAGTCATTAGTTACGCTTTAAATTATACTTTATTTAAAAGCCTTCTGCTATATCCTCATGATAAAATTGTACATAAAATAAATTATTTTATAATAGTACTCACTCATAACTTGAAATATTGGCAAAACTATAAATATATTACCCTTTATATTGAACCTCAACAAATAAACCTGTATATTATTTATATAATTAAAAATGTAGCACTTCAATCCGAAACCTATTTTCAAAACTCCTCTGGATTTTGAGATGAGAACTTGAAAATATAAATTTTAATATGAAGTAGCAAATTAAATCTGAATAAGATATTTCATATAAAACAATTAAGCTCTATTTTTTACTGTATTGCTAAATAAATATTCTAGTGACTTAAGATCGTTAAGCTAGAAAAAATTTATACGCTTTCCATTACAGTAAAAAACGTTATCTTATTGTACATACATTTTTGATACTTTAAGAATTTTGAAAGGAGTTACACAATGGAAGATAATTTTTATACTAAAAAAGAAGAATTAATGAATTCCCTAACCCACGGGATTGGAACTGCATTTGCAATAGCAGCTTTGGTTGTAGGAATTGTTCTAGCTGCCTTAAAAGGAACTGCTTGGCATGTAGTAAGCTTTTCCATATACGGCTCAACCTTAGTTATACTTTATCTAGAATCGACCTTATATCACAGCTTACCTGGTAAGAAGGTAAAAAGGTTATTTAGAAAGTTTGACCATATGTCCATATTTGTACTGATTGCTGGAAGCTATACACCGTTTTGTCTTACAGCTTTAAGAGGACCAGTAGGTTGGACTATCTTCGGTATTGTATGGGGGTGCACAGTAGTAGGAATAACTTTAAAGGCTTTTTATACCGGTAAACGAGAAATACTCTCTACTGTACTCTACGTTGTAATGGGTTGGCTTATAATGTTCGCTATTAAACCTCTTTATATAAGTATGCCTTTTTACGGGTTTTTATTTTTAGTTTTAGGTGGGGTTTCCTACACTGTAGGCGCATTCTTCTTCATAAAGGATTCAATTAAATATAATCATGCTATATGGCATCTTTTTGTTATAGCAGGAAGTGTATTCCACTACTTCTCAATCTTAAGTTTATTGTACTTGAAGTAATAAAAGCTTTATATTGGTGTTAATATTAAAAAGCCGCTGAAGCTATCTTTCTTCAGCGGCCTTTTTGCGTATCTAAATTTTTCTCAGAGTATATGTAGAGATACACTACTCCTCAACAAGTTCCAATACTATCCTACGCTTTTTAAACCCATACTTATTATAAAAGTTGATTACATTTTCATTACCAGCAGCTACTGTTATTACTTTTTTCTTTACATTATCACTTTCTAACCACTCCAAAGCCCTTCTTATCAATTCATCACCAATTCCGTACTTTCTAGCCCCTGATTTTAAAAATAGAGAGTCTACTTCTCCGATTGAATCCTGACTGATCGTACTTATACAGTATCCTATATAATTATCAAAAGAGTCTATAACTATATCAATATTTATTGCTCTTGAAGTCAGTAGCTTCTTTTTCCTTTCATTAAAGTTAAGGCTTTCATACTGACTTTTAAAGTCTATAGATTTCTCTTTATGATATTCATTTAGCAACTCCCATAATGGTTCTACACTATCTAAAAATTCTTTTCCTCCATTAATGTATCTATAACTCTCCATATCCTCATTGTGAAGGTGCCTATAACTCCCTTCATATCTCCTTTACATTTCTATTCTAATCAAATTATTTTAAATTAAGTCTATGTTTAATAATATTGTTCAAATTAATTATAATAATATTTTATTTTTGATACAATCTATCAAAGTAAACTATAAAACAATAACCGAGCTTCAATTGATAGTTATATTAATGATTAACTTTATTAGGTGCACTAAATTAACTATAAAAAACAATTTATAAAAAATTATTCAGAAGACGCTTTATGTTAAAATAAGTTAAATTTTACAAAAACTCTTTATATCGGTGCCATTTTTCTGTATATTTGTTATTGTAAGTGATGCATTTCTTTTTCTAAGTAACTAAAATCACATGAAAACAAAGTTATATTTCTAGCAAAAATAATATATTATGGCTCAACAGTTAATTTTATATTTATACTACAACCAATCTTAGAATAAGATGCGTTACCTATTTATTAAATTAGAAAGGACTGATATAACATGAAAAAGCTAATTAGAAAATTTAATCTATTCTTAGTATTCACTTTTATGCTTGCCTCTGTGTTTGTAACAAACTTCACAAGTTCTGCTAAGGCATATACAGCTACAACTTCTTCTTATAGCAGCTACGCTATAATAAATGATTTTCAAGGAGTTGCAGATTATATCCATGCCTATGGTCACTTACCAAGCAATTATATAACAAAGTCACAAGCTTACGCCTTAGGTTGGGAACCTGGAGAAGATCTTTGGGACTATGCACCTGGTAAAAGTATAGGTGGCGATGTTTTCACAAACTCTGAAAGAGTTTTGCCAACTAAGTCTGGTAGAGTTTGGCACGAATGTGATATTAACTATAATGGTGGACATAGAGGTGCTGATAGGCTTCTATATTCTAATGATGGCTTAATATACGGAACTACTGACCATTACAATACTTTCACTCGTTATTATTAAAAAGTTCCTAAATATATTATGAAGTGGCACACTAAAATACTAACTTAACCATTTCATTGATTTAGACTATAATAAGAAGAGCAGCTATTGGTTCTATAGGGAACCTATATGAAAACTTACTTAAGACTTGTTATAAAATCCCGGCTTCTGGGGATTTTATGGCATGTATAAATTAATAGTTGAAGTTGGTTCCCTATATTAAGGAGATGGATATATGAAAATAGTATTGGACGGCTCAACAATTACCGATAGAGAAAAGCTTCATTCCATACTTAAATCAGAATTTAATTTTCCAGATTACTATGGTAATAACTTAGATGCCCTTTGGGACTGCCTAACTGGCGATATTAAACTGCCCGTTACCTTAGAGTGGAAAAACTTTGATATAAGCCGAAATTTACTAGGTGATTATGCAGACAAAACACTAAATATACTTTTAAAAACTTCAGAACTATTAAAAGGAAAATTTGATGTAGAGGTATTTTAAAATACTTTTCTCTGTGGGAAATAATATATTATTGTTATAAAATTAAATGGCTAAGGAGAAAAAAACTCCTTAGCCATAATTATTTAATGTATATCTAGCAAACTAAAATCTAATTGATTACACTAACACATAAATCATAATACTTTCTTCTAGTTTCTAGTCCACTATATCCTCCGTTTACTCTTAAGGTAACTTCCTCTACAGTGGCTCCTTTATCACATAAATCATTCATACTATTCGAATGCCACCAAAAACCTGCACTCATCCAAGGATACATCACCGAGACATAATCTGCACCTTCCATAACTCTTGGATCATCAATATCTTCAGCAAATCTTACATAATTGTCATAGCCTGTTAGCTGTATATATCCAGCTCCCTTATACTTAGGACCATCACCAGCATATCTATTGCCTAAATTTGATCTGTATTCATAGGCAAGTCCGCTACCAATTTCCTTAGTATATAGACCTAATCCAGATTCATAACTACATTGACTTATAAAATGCCATATCCTTGGCAGTGTTATTATTTCATATTTTTGGAGACAATGATTTAAGTCCGTAATTATATTGATATTAACATTTTTCCAGCCGATAGTTCTAAGTTGCTCTCCACCTATATAGATGCTTGTAGCTCTCTCTCCTAAACTCTGGCTCAGCTTAGCTTTATTGTTTAATATTGCTTTGTATATCTCCTCTTCAGTAATATCACCAACTATTCCGTCTGGCTTCAAGTTGTTGTCTTTCTGAAACTCTAATACAGCCTCATTGGTAGCCCTTCCAAAACTTCCATCAGCTCCAGAAGTACCTACCTTATACCCCAAGGTCATTAGATTCTCTTGTAACTTGGTTACTTCAACACCAGTGCTTCCAAGCTTAATCATAGCAGCAACTCCTTACCCTTATATTATGGTATATTTTGTATACCATAATCTAATATATGCATCTCCCTAATAAATGTGCTACTACTATAAACATTAGGACAAGCTTAAAAAAATCTGTATAGTTAACTTATTGTAAACACTTTACATAATACATATAAAAACTTTATATTATGCTATAATTACTAAATAACTCTTTAATCTTACAATTAATGTATAGGCATCCAACTTCAACTATTAATTTATATATGCCCGATAGTCCCCAGAAGCCGGTATTATCGAACATTTATAAATTAAGTTTTCGTAAAGGATACCTATATATAGGGAAACAACTTCAACTATTAATTTATACTTGTTATAAATTTAGTTTTCATAAAGGTTCCCTTTATATAACAAAACTATTCTTTAATAGAGGAGCTCATTTATGTCTAACAAATACATATTTCTTATAGCCTTGACCCTGGTAATTCATTTTATCGATACATTATCTTACTCTGTAAGACTAAACTCAGTGAAGAGCGGTAATTTTGCTTTGTCAACCTCTTTATTTAACATAATTGTCTTAGTCTCAAGAACAGCTAACACCTTTCAGGGGCCTTTAATAGGTTCACTAATCGACTCTAGCATAAGCCATAAATATGATCCACTTATGCAGGTTCGTGGAATCATATTTGCAGCTTCAGGAGGAACCCTTATGGCCATAGTACTAATCCCTACATTTCTAAAGCTCTTTGGGGTAGCTATGGCAAAGTTAGAAGTTAGCGGTTCTATTCCTAGTCTTGTAGTACAATCACTTAGTGTAAGTAATATTAAAAGGATTGCTAAAAACACTATAAAGCCTAAAAAATCCATGCTTGATAATCTAAGATATAAAAACATACCAAAAAGGCTATTACTTTTAAATGCATTTATAACTGGTATATATACTATAGGAGTACTTTCATCAAATTATGCAGTTATATATTTGCCACAAAAGGCAGCTACCATAGCTCAATCCTCAGGACTTATAAACGGTATTGCAACTATCATGCTAACCCTTTTTATAGATCCAAAATCTGCTGTTATAACAGATGAAGCTTATAGAGGAAAAAGAGAGTACGGAGACGTAAAAGCTTTGGTTATAATGCTCATAGGTACTAAGCTTATCGGTACTCTTTTAGGTCAGTTATTTTTAGTTCCATCAGCTAGGCTGTTGTCTCTTATATATAAATAACTAAGATTGATAGGTTTATCAATATATGGGCAACCTTTATGAAAGCTTAAGTTATATTTGTTGCTCCTAAATTATAGTTTCTAAAGTCTTATAAATGTTATATAAAGAAAAAAAAGAACGTTCGTGTATAAGAAATATCTTATTGAACGTCTTTTTTTAATGTTACAACACAATAAAGGCAGTAAGCCCTTCTTCAAAAGTAATACTTCACTTATCAAAGGGAGCTAACAACAGTCTTTATAGAAGTGTATTTTACGGTCTTACAAAAACAGCTATAAATAAATCGATTATCCCTAATTTCAAGAAAGTACTTTATCATTTACTTAGCTTTAAAATAAACCTCTTCATCTTCTTCATTGCCTCCATTATTTCATCCATGGATGTGGCATAACAAGCTCTTACAAAACCTTCTCCACAAGCTCCGAAAGCATTTCCAGGCACCACTAATACCTTTTCTTCTAAGAGTAACCTTTCGCAAAATTCATCAGAGGTTAGCCCTGTAGACTTAATACAAGGAAATACATAAAAAGCACCTAAAGGCTCAAAACATTCAAGGCCCATCTCATTAAAAGCATTTAACATAACCCTTCTTCTTCTATTATATTCTCTCACCATCTCTTGTACATCATCATCACAATTCTTTAAGGCTTCTATTGCTCCGTATTGAGCTGTAGTAGGCGAACTCATTATTGCATACTGGTGTATTTTCTTCATAGCTTCTATTAAAACAGAGTGACCGCAAACATAACCTAATCTCCAGCCTGTCATAGCAAATGCTTTAGAAAATCCATTTATAACAATAGTTTTATCTTTTATTTCTGGGAAGCTAGCTATAGAAACATGCTTATCACCATAGGATAGTTCTGAATAAATTTCATCTGAGAGTATTATTATATCCTTATCCTTTAAAAAATTAACTATTGGTTCTAACTCTTCTCTTGTCATTATAGCTCCAGTTGGATTGTTAGGAAACGGAACAATCAAAACCTTAGTTTTTTCAGTAATTGCTTCCTCTAACAAATCTACAGTAAGCTTAAATTGATCTTCAGCTCTCAAATTTATAACAACAGGAGTTGCTCCAGTAAATGTAGTGCATCCTTTGTAAGCTACAAAACTAGGCTCCGGTATAATAACTTCATCTCCAGGACCTACTAGAGCTCTAAGGGCTATATCAATACCTTCACTACCCCCAACTGTAACTATTATCTGATCTTTAGGATCATACTGTAGTTGATATTTTTGCTCTAGGTAACTAGATATCTCTTCTCTAAGCTCCATAAATCCAGCATTTGAGGAGTAATGAGTATGCCCCTTTTCCAAAGAATATATTCCCGCTTCTCTTATATTCCAAGGAGTAACAAAATCAGGTTCACCAATACCTAATGAAATTACCCCCTCCATTTCATTAATCAAATCAAAATACTTTCTTATACCAGAAGGAGGCATATTTTTAACCCTTTTTAAAATCATATCTTCAAGCATCATATAAATATGTCCTCCCTATCATCTCTAGTCTTTTCTTCAAAAATAGTTCCATTATCTTTATACTTCTTCAACACGAAATGAGTAGCTGTACTCAATACATTTTCTTGAACCGCAAGCTTTTCAGAAACAAAAAGCGAAACCTCCTTCAGACTTTTGCCTTCTACTATCACTGTCAAATCAAAACCTCCAGACATTAAATAACAGGCTTTTACTTCTGGAAACTTATATATCCTTTCTGCAACCTTATCATAGCCTTCTCCTCTTTGAGGACTAACTCTTACTTCAATTAAGGCTGTAACACTATCCTTGTGAGTTTTTTCCCAATTTATCAAAGTTGTGTAACCAACAATTATATTATCATCTTCATATTTTTTTATGGTTTTCTCAACCTCTTCAGGGGATCTCCCCGTCATAACAGCTATCTCCTCAGCCGTATATTTACTGTTCTTTTCTAAGATTTCAAGAATTTCATCCATTGATAAAACCTCCTTTAATATAATTATAATTTTCGTATATATTAATAAAAAAATCGCTTAAGCGACATTCTTCAGTAAGCTTTTTTCGCATCTGCCTTTTCTGAACGAATGTGAAGAAATTCTGGCAGGCGACATAATTTTTTTTTACTATTTACAAAAAACAGCTACTCCAAAGTCTTTATAACGCTATGTTAAGCTAATAGAAAATTTTCTAATTGCATAGACAGTAAAAAATAAAAAACCCCTTCAATCCCTATAAAAGGGACGAAGGAGTATATTCGCGGTACCACCCTAATTAGCGCATAAGCACTCTCTTAGTAGGAATAAAACATTCTTTTTAGAAACGGATATTTCTAATTGAATACTTTAATTCCATTCCTCTATAACGTGAGGTTACGTCTTTATCTAATTAAGATTAAAAGTTAATCTTATTTCTCAACAAGAGACTCCAAGACTGCTTCCACTAAGCTTTTCTGTTGTAATTCCACCATCTACAACTCTCTTTAAGCAAAACACTAAGTGTACTCTTTCTTTTCAACACCTTTGTCATTTACAATTTTTATTTATTATACTCGCAAAATAATAAACAATCAATACTTTCACAAAAACTTTATTCCTTTAGTAAAAAACTCTTTCTTACTTTCATAGAATAATAATACCCTAAGTAATCTTAAAATGAATTAATTTTGTGTCCTACGCTTTTTTGTTCTACAGATGTTCCAGTTCATTTTAATTTTTCATAATTATGAATAAATTCATCCGATAATATTGTTTGGTTAAACAAAAAAACTATTTAGTTCTCTTATATAATTCAATAAAGTTACTTATAACATCTCTTAATAGTTCAAGTTTCTCCATTATTCATATTCAATTTGGAATTCAACTCTTATTATGTTAAGATTATTTATAATAAATTTATCACTTAGCTATCGGGGGATTATAATGAAAACAACTTTATATCTAGTAAGACATGGTGAAACAAAATGGAATACCGAAGGAAGATTTCAAGGATGCATTGACATAGAACTGTCAGATAACGGAATGGTTCAAGCAAAAAAGTTAAAAGAAAGATTAAAAGATTCCTTTGATATAGTTTATACAAGCCCTCTTATGAGAGCTAAAAAGACTGCAGAAACTATTTGCGAAGGTACTGCTATAACTCCGATTGAAGAATTTAACTTAAGAGAAATAAATTTTGGTGATTGGGAAGGTCTTACCTTAACAGAAATAAAGGAAACTTATTCTCAGGAGTTTTTAAAGTGGCGTGAAGATGAACTAGTAGGGCCTATTTGCGGTGGTGAACTTTCTATAAAAGCTGCTTGTGATAGAGCTAAGAAAGCTGTTTTAAAAATTGTTGAAGAAAATCAAAGTTCTAAAATAGTTATAGTTGCACATGGAGGCATAATAAAAGCTGCTCTTATCGGACTTTTTGACTGGAAGATGACCATGTACCATAAGCTGCTTTTAGGTAACACCTCAATAAATGAGCTAAGCTTTAATGAAATCTTTGAACCTAGAATAGTTTCAGTAAATGATTTGAACCATCTTAAGTAACTTGACTTGTGCGTTAATTTGAGAAAACTTTCTATGGATATAAATCCATAAATTACTTATTAAAATTTTTACACAAAAATAGCATAGCTGCTTCCAAATATGTTAAGCTTGAATTGCCACAACAAGTCTAAGGACGTAAATCTATGGTGACTGCAATAGAAAACTATATTTTAGAGTTAAATCTACCATATTCTTCTGGGTTAAAGAATCATATGGTAAATCTAATCTCTGGAATAACCGTCACCGAAGTAAGCAAAAATCTATCTTCAATTTATCCAAGCTTGCTTGTAATAGGCATCGAAGTACAGGTTCAAGGTTTCTGGGCTCATACTAATGTAATCATGAGTATGTAAATGATGAACGAATATTTCATGCTATATCTGAAATCTCAAATGCATCAAATGATGATGATATTGGATTTCTAATTATTGATGATACTTTAAGTAAAAAGTATGTTTCTATAAAAAATGTTGAAGGCTTAGATTATTATTGAGGAGTGATATTTATGAGAAAAAAAAGAGCGATTATTTTATCAATTTTAGTATTTTCAATTATTCTTATCATAGGAATTACTTCCTACTATTTTCATTATAACAATGAAAAAAAATATAATCTTTTGTTATCTGATGCTCAGCGCATGGAAAATGCCGGCGAATTTGAAAAAGCCAAACAGTTGTATAACGATAGTTTAAAAATGAAAAACAGTAAGGATGTAATTTCAAAACTAAATAATATAACTACAAGTGAAAAAAATCTTATAGGATTAAAGATTTTAGATTCATTGATTAGTGATAAAAAATATAATGATGCATTAAGCTATTTAGATTCAGTAGTTGATAATTCAAAATATGTAATGGACAAGGTTACTACTAAAAAGCAAGAAATTACTAAATTAAAATCAGACTATATAAGTTCTAATAAGGTTTCTACATTCTAACGCATAGCCTGTCTATTGTTGCTGTAGGAACCTTATTTATTGTTCTAATGAAATTTTGTATTGAATCCTTAACACGATTCACACTCTTAAAGAACACATTATTCACTACAGATGATTTTAACCATCCCCATAACCCCTCAATTAGATTTAGTTCTGGACTATATGGTGGTAAAAACATTAATTCAAGTCTATCCTTCATTTCTTCCAAAAACGGTTGTATCAACTTAGCATGATGAATCCTAGCATTGTCAAGAACAATCACTATTTTACCCTTCGGGTATTGCGAAAGCACCTTCTTTAAAAACTCAAGAAATACTACAGCATCATATTTATCATGTTCTTCACAATAGACATGACCGGTTTCATAATCTAATATTCCTATTAATTTTACGCCTGCATTCTTTCCATAAGTAGGTATCTTTCGTTGTTGACCTTTTACAAACCATGTCTTTTGAATAGCCTGATAATCTCTTATCATTGATTCATCTTGAAATAATATAGTATCAACTAAGCCATCAAGGTGTTTTTTTTAGAGTTTCAAAATCTGTTTTAAAAACTTCTTGTTTTTCCTTATCAGCCTTTTTAAGTACGTATGTTGGTCTTGTATAACTCAAATTTAGCCTATGAAGTATAACTGCCATGTTTGCTATGTTTTATAATAATTTTAAAGTTAAGCATAACCCATTGACATACTAACTTAATTGTCCAGTTTTTATTGCTTCAAAGCCTACTTCGTCAGGCGTGTTATTTGTTATTACATAAATAAGTTCTTGTTCTTGCTCAGGGCTTAATTTTCTAGGGGCACCAGATGGTTTCTTCATAGCAAGACCTTCTAACCCATTGACTTTATACTTTTAATATAGCTACCAACAGCATGCTCTTCTAACCCTTCCATTTCTGCAATTACTTTATTCTGAAAGCCTTGAAGATGCTTTAAAACTACAGAGTATCGTTTATACATTCTTATATTTTTAGTTTTTTTCATTGCCGCTTGTAATTCCAATATTGCTTTATTATTATATTCAACTGTATTCTTCATCACATTATTCATTTGAATCACCTCACAAAATAAATATATATTTATTTTGTGTATTCTTAGCAAATAGTATAAACGGAAATTAAATGGTAATGAATTTTATTAAATAGAACTTATATATGAAGAGCAGGTAAAAAAAGAACAAGAAGATCAATTAGAAAAGCAAAAGCAAGAGGAAGAAAATAAAAAAAAGTTAGAATTAGCAAGACAAGAAGAACAAAAGAAAACTAAAACTACTACTAATGCTAATACTCAACAATCTACAGCTGCTCAATCCAAGCCTAGTTTAAACTTAAATATTCCACATCATCCACCTATAAATAAAGCTTATATTCCTTGGGAGAGAGCTGTATATATAGCTGTTGAAGATTTTTTAAATAAAAATCCTAAGCTTACTCAAAAGGATATAAGCTTTTCTGATAAATATGGTGGAGATACTACTATTGATGGCAGTTATTATATAGACATTAGAGATGCTTCCACAAAAACAATTTTAGCTGATTATGAAATATCACCTACATTAGGTGGGGATATTGTTAGAATTGATAAACCACATTAAAAATAAACATGTTTAATCTTATGCTAAAAACATGTTTGCTAACTATAAAGATGTAATGTTTAGGGCTAAAATATAATGCGCCATGGTTCTTTGGTTTCGAGCTCATGGCACATTATATTATATTATATTATATTATATAATATAATATAATATTAAAACTTCATAAATTGATATACTCTTTCATTATAACTATATATTTATAAAATCATATAAATATATAGTTATAATGGGCTTTTAGGGCATATTTTTATGCTTTTATTTAATTTAAGCACTACTTAATTTAGCTCTCTTTTAAAATCCTTAAACCAAGTTCCTTGATAAGTGAGCTTGCCTCTGTCTCCTTCTGCTAGAAGTCCATACATCCTACCGCTTAAAGGCAGTTCTAACCTTTCTCCATGCTCCGTTTCAAAGGTTATGTAGTAAGTTGTACTAGTAGAATTGGTGGTGGTATTATTGACACCTGAATTACTACTATGATGAGATACATTGGTTCTTTTTCCTATCACCTTTGCTTCTACTGTAATGACAGGAGACTTAACATTTTTTATACTTTGAGCTATTGCACGTATTATAGTAAAAACAATTACTACAAAAATAATGCCAAAAAACAGCTTCATAAAGATTGGCATATCACCAAAGAAAGATGAGCCCGCAAAATTATCCATCTAATACCTCCTACAAACTTATGTATACATAAATTTCTCATTTATTGCCTATATGTTGTATTATTCTATATATGTATTACTTGTCCTCTAAATTATGCGTTATTTGTATAAATTTTACCATAAAAATCAAAAGGTCACTGAAGTGACACTTCTTTAGCGACTTTTTTGCGTATCTGCCTTTCTGAATGTATATTTGGAAGATCTATCAATCGAATAAGATTTCTTTTTTACTGTTTGCCCTAAATAGCCGTTATAATCCATTGATATTGCTAGGTTTAGCTAGCAAAAAGTTTTATACTTTTTTAACAGAAAAAAATAATCATATCAACTCTATATCGGTCAATCAGTTGATATGATTATTCTAACATTTATCTAATGGTTGCAAGCTTAGTTAGCCAATGCATATTGGCTATTATATAAATTGGCATAGAA
Organism: Clostridium manihotivorum; assembly: GCF_004015185.1. Taxonomy (GTDB): domain Bacteria; phylum Bacillota; class Clostridia; order Clostridiales; family Clostridiaceae; genus Clostridium_AR; species Clostridium_AR manihotivorum. The sequence goes on from NZ_CP025746.1 coordinate 4,766,629, forward strand.
GCCCTTGGCTTCAAGAAGCTGTTCATGATTTCCTTTTTCTATAATTTTTCCGTTATTCATTACAAGTATCAAATCTGCTTCTCTTATGGTTGATAGCCTATGTGCTATTACAAAGCTTGTTTTGCCTTTCATTAAGGTTAAGAAAGCTTTTTGTATTCTAACTTCTGTCAAGGTATCTATACTGCTGGTAGCTTCATCTAGTATAAGCATAGTTGGATTCATAAGCATCACTCTAGCAATAGTTAATAGCTGCCTTTGTCCTTGAGATAGATTACCTCCATCTTCAGTTATCATAGTATCATATCCATTGGGAAGCCTCTTTATAAAGCTATGTGCATAAGCAGCCTTGGAAGCCTTTATTATCTCCTCCTCAGTAGCATCTTTCCTACCATAGGCTATATTATCTCTTATAGTTCCTGCAAAAAGCCAGCTTTCTTGAAGCACCATACCAAAAGAACTTCTTACACTTTCCCTAGTAACTTCTTTTGTGTCTTTTCCATCTATGAATATGCTACCACCATCAGTCTCATAGAATCTCATCAAAAGATTTACTAAGGTAGTTTTTCCAGCTCCAGTTGGACCAACTATAGCCACTGTACTACCTGGCTTTATATCCATAGTGAAGTCTTCTATTAAAGGGCTTTCTTTTTTATATGAAAAACTAACATTTTCAAATCTTACTTCTCTAACTCCCTTGTCTTTTATAATATCTTTGTTTTCTTCGGACACTTCGCCCTTTTCGTCCAACACAGCAAATACCCTTTCAGCAGAAGCCATAGCTGATTGAAGCTGAGTTGCTATGCTTGTTATATCATTTATAGGCTTTGCAAATTGATTTGAATATATTAAGAAGCTTGATATTTTACCAATCGAAAGTCCACCTGCCACTGAAACTAATGCACCTATTATACCCGAAAAAATATAAGTTAAATTGTTTATATATCTAGTCCCTGGATTAGTCAAGGATGAATAAAATTGGGCTTTTTGTCCACATTGATACAATCTGTCATTGATCTCCTTGAACACCTGTTGAGATCTCTCTTCATAATTGAAAGCCTTGACTATTTTTTGATTTCCTATTATCTCTTCTATATATCCATTAAGCTCTCCTAGAGTCTTTGACTGCTCTCTAAACATTTTCTTAGAATTTTTAGCTATAAAAGATGATAGTAAAAAGCATAGCGGCGTCATAACAACAACTACCAAGGTAATTACTGGACTTATGGCTACCATAAAAATCAACGAACCTAAAAAGGTCACGATCCCAGAAAATAGCTGGGTTATTCCTTGTAGTAACCCCTCTGAAACTGCATCTATATCATTGGTAAACCTACTAATAATATCTCCATGTGCCTTTCCATCGTAATATTTAAGTGGCAAAGTATTTAACTTTTCAAACAGCTCTTCTCTTATATCTCTTACAGTCCTGTTTGATATTACATTTGTAAATATTGATAAAAACCATTGAAGCAACGCACTTAATCCATAAACAACAGCAAGAAGTGCTACTACCTTAAGTATCTCTGGAAAATCAACCTGCCCTCTCTTAACCATATAGTCTATGGCTTTACCTGTAAAAAAAGGAGCTATTATAGTAAGAATATTGCTTGCTATAGCAAAAACTATAACCAAACTCAATTGTATCTTATACTTTTTTACATATGTCAATAATCTGCTTAACGTTTTATTTTTCAATCTAACAACCTCCTATTTCTCGACCTGAGAGAGGCAAATTTCTTTATAAACTTCACAGGTTTCTAAGAGTTCCTCATGTGTTCCAAGTCCTGCTTGATTTCCATCATCTAAGACTAGGATCATATCAGAATCCTTAACCACATTTACTCTCTGAGAAACTATAACTAACGTCATTTCTTCTGTATTACTCTTAAGGGCCTTTCTGAGTGCTGCATCTGTAGCATAATCAAGCGCACTAGAGCTATCATCTAATATAAGTATCTCTGGCTTCTTCACCAATGCTCTTGCTATAGTTAATCTTTGCTTTTGCCCCCCTGACAGATTAGCTCCGCCTTGTGTTATTTTTGTGTTATAAGCGTTAGGCTGCTTTTCAATAAATTCTGAAGCTTGAGCTATTCTAGCAGCCTTTTTGATTTCCTCATCAGAAGCATCCTCTCTTCCCCACTTTAAGTTTTCTTCAATAGTTCCTGTAAATACTACTGCTTTTTGTGGCACGACTCCTATCTTATCCCTCAATTCAACTTGACTGCAATTTACTACATCAATATCATTGACTTTAATGTTTCCTTCATCGCAATCATAAAATCTCGGTATCAGACTTATAAGAGTGCTTTTTCCAGAGCCTGTAGCTCCTATTATTCCTAATGTTTTACCTTTTTTCAGCTTGAAAGAAATATCCTTTAAGGCGTATTCATTGGAGCCTTTATAAGTAAAGGTAACATTATTGAACTCTATAGCTTCTTCCGAACCCTTTTCGACACTTAATCTATTCAAGTTTAAAATAGCTTCTTTGTCTACTATACTTCCCTTTGTATCAAAAATCTCATTAACACGGCTTGCAGATGCAGCTGCTTTAGTAAATGTAACAACAAGATTAGCAACTACAACTAATGCAGAAAAAATTTGAATAATGTAATTTATGTAAGCTATTACTTGTCCCTGTGTCATGCCACCTACATTTACTCTAATACCACCAAACCATATTACTGCAATAATAGCAAAATTCATTATTATAGATGTAGCTGGGTTCATAAGTGCAGCTATACTTCCAACCCTAACAGCTGTGTCTGACAAATCTGAATTAGCAGCTCTAAATCTAGACTTTTCATAATCTACTTTATCAAAAGCTCTTACAACTCTAACACCAGAAAGATTTTCTCTAAGTATAACTGCTAATCTATCAAGCTTACCTTGTACCTTTTTATACAATGGTATGGACTTTCTCATTACTAGAAACAATACTAAAACAAATACCGGAAGTATTATGAGTATTACTATGGATAGTTTCAAATCAAGTATCATGGCCATAACAATACCACCAATACATAGGAACGGAGCTCTTACCACTAGACGGATCCACATTGCTACCGCCAACTGTAATTGATTAACATCGTTAGTTGTTCTGTTGATCAAAGATGCAGTACCAAAACTATCTATCTCTGCGTGAGAAAAGGTTCCAATATGCTTAAAAATAGCATTTCTCAAAACTGTCCCAAACCCTTGAGAAGCAATAGACGCAAAGTATTGGCAGGTGAAAGCAAAAGTTACTCCTAGAGTTGCAATCACCAACATCAAAGCTCCCATCTTTAGTATATATGGTACATCTCTGTTCTTAACTCCATTATCAATAACTAGTGCCATTATGGTCGGAATCATAAGCTCAAATATAGCTTCTAAAAGCTTAAAAAACTGACCTAAAAAAACGTTTTTTTTATAATTTTTTAAGAAAGGTATTAATTTTATCAAGACTTTTCCTCCTTGAATAATTCTTTCAGCAAATCTCCTTCAAGGTTCACTATGTTTTAATTATAGCAAAGGACTTACTATATTAAAAATATTAATTATATGCATTATCCATACAAAAAAAGTATAGGTAAATATAACCTATACTTTAAAACTTATCATTCACACTCAAATCAAGCTCTACTAAATCCTTCATATTGCTAAATCTAGCTGTCAATAAATTTTATACTGATTTAAACAATAAAAAAGTGAACTTAGTAAAAACTATCTTAATTTATACCTCTAGCTTCTTCCCGCAATTACTACAAACTTCTTCGCCATCTTGTAGCTCTGCTCCACAATAATAACAATAAGCTATTTTAGGCCTATTATTTTCTTCCTTATTTATCTGACTCTCAGCTTGTCTCTTTATATTGTTCCATGTGGCTATAGAAAATATGTAAGCTAATATGGTGCAGGCTATCAGCTCTATTCCCTTTAAAATAATCTGATTTTTCCCAAAAGTCATTTTCCCAAATATAATTTCTTTGATATCTCCAATAAAGAATACAATAATAATCATTATTACAGCTGATAAAACATATCTTTTCTTACCTATCTTTTCAAAGTTATCCCACAGTGTTTTTGGATCCGTTCTCATTTTGACTCCTTCCTAGCAATATAATAAAATGAACTTTTGTCCTAGCTCCTAATTACTAAGACTAGTTCAAATAAATTCTAAATCTAATCCTTCTTATAAATTGTACTATTTAATCTATATATTAACAATATACCTTTATTCTCATTATTTGTTGTATATTCTAAAAGTTCATACTATGATTTCAAAATAATCAGGTTTATTCTTTCTCCTTTATACTCTTTAATAAATCGCCGTATGCTTATACAAAGCTTTATCAAAATATAATTTTCTACTAAGAAGACAAACTTTTTCATTATACTTTTGTGAGATTCTTAGACTTCGTGGAAATTCCTAAAGAATAAATATGGCGCAAGTAAAAAATACTTGCGCCACCATTATATATCATTAATTAACTTGAAATACTACTTTGTGATTATTCCTTTTATAAATTCCTTTGCATTATTCAAATCACTTGCATCAGGGTGATTCTTTGCTCTTCCGCCAATAAGTTTAAACGGTCCAAAGGTATCCCAACCCTTACATGAGAAGTTTCCAAGAACCTTAGCTTTCTTGCCTTCAAGTATATTTAAAACAGCTTGATGATTTCTTACTGAGCCGCTATCATTTGTGGAAAACACAAAAACTTCTTTATTTTCTAAGCTTGCACTCTCAATTAAAGCAACCATCTTTTTATCAAATCCAAATCCATATATACCTGATCCGAAACCTATTAGATCATATTTAGAAAAATCTATGTTTCTAGCCTGAGCCTCTTCTACTACCTCAGCTTTTGCCACTTCTCCCATAGCTAAAGCTACTTTCTTTGTATTACCATGATGATAAGAACAATAGACAATCAAAGTCTTCATCTTTTTCTCCCTCTTTCTTTAGAATGCACAATTATATTTTACATCATTAAATTTTACAAAATCTATTCACAAGGATAATATTATACCAATTAGTTTAAAAAGTAAATATGTTATTTGATAAAAATTTATCATTATTTTTATGTGCAATCTAAGCTTCAAATAAACATTTTATATTGAAAAATTCCAGCAACATTTCTTTAATACATACTTACATAGATTAATTAAATTCTATATATACTACTTGTAGTAATAACATTGCTTGAAATATTCTCAGATTCATATGCACCTAAAACATGTTAAAGTTCTATAATATCCATCTAATAATTGAACTAATTACTATTAGCACCTAATATTCTAATTAATAACCTAATAAAAAACTTTATGAGATCACAGACTATTACTTAAATTTATCCCTGGACAAATTTGTTATTTGTAACTATAAATTGAATTGACATTAGGGAATTATAATGATAATATAAAATTAAATTGTGTACAACTTAATTCTTCTAGGTATATATTTTATTACGAGAATATGCATTTAAAGATGTACCACTTCAATTCGAAATCAATTTTAAAAACTCCTGTAGTTTTTGAGAGGAGAATTTGAAAATATAAATTTTATTATGAGGTGGTACATCTATCCATAAAACTTTAAAACTTAACAAAGAAATTATTATATTCAGATCATATAAAAACTTATTAATATAGGAGTGATAATATGGCAATTAACGATAGAATGTTAAAGGTATTAAAGGCTCTTCAGAAAAGTGAGCTTACAGAAAAACTTATCTATATAAACATAGCCAAATATATAAAAGATGATAAAAACCGAGAAACTCTTCTTAGAATTGCAGAAGAAGAACAAAAGCATTATGATATATGGAAAAAGTATTCTAAGGTTGATGTAGAACCGTCAAAACTACAAATTTTCTTCTATACATGTCTTGCTAAGATTTTTGGATATACTTTTGTAATAAAAAAGATGGAAAACTCCTTAAATAGATCTCTTTACAATGATAGCGCAGATGATGAACTTAAAGAGCTAGTACCAGAAATAGAAACTATCCAAAAAGCGGAGCTAGTACATGAACAGAAGATGATAGAGTTGTTAGATGAAGAAAGACTTCAATATGTAGGATCTATGGTATTAGGGTTAAATGATGCCTTAGTTGAATTTACTGGAAGCTTGGCAGGCTACTCTTTTGCTATGCAAAGCAATAAACTTATATCTCTGGCAGGTTTAATAACTGGTATATCTGCAACACTTTCTATGACCTCTTCAGAGTTTTTATCTGCCCGTTCAGAAGGCGATAAAAACGCAAAAAAATCTGCTTTCTATACTGGAATAGCATATTTATTAACTGTTGTAATATTAATACTTCCATATTTGCTGCTACCGGACAATATGTATAGCTTATCTCTTATGATTATGCTTGTGCTAGTAATAATGATAATAGCGGCTTTCAACTACTATATTTCAGTGGCAAAAAACTTATCCTTTAAAAAGCGTTTTGCCGAAATGTCACTTATAAGTCTTAGCGTTGCCGCAGTGTCCTTTGTAATTGGGTTATTAGTAAAAAAATTCTTAGGTATAGATGTTTAATTTTATACATTGTTATAAAACTAAAGCTCCCAATAAATATGAACCAATTATATTTATTGGGAGTTTTTCTTTGCATTATTCAAGTTTGTTTTCTTCAATATATTTGTCTACATCAATTATAACCTTGTTCTTAATGCTAAGAATTTTCTTTGGTAAACTAATAATCAAATTACTCCCATCAAAGTTGCCTGCTATATTTCTTGAATCAACATTTGGTACATAGAAGGTTTTCCTCACATTATTAACCTGTTGAAAGAAAACCACCCCTCCATATCCACTCCTATTTGACACTCTCTTTATTAGCACATCAATAGTCAAGTAATCATTGTCATAGTTCAAATTTATGTTATCTCTAGGCACCCCTATTAGCTTACCAAGAACCACATACTTATCATCTAAATCTAGCATTTTAAATTCAGCTTTGCTTTCATTAAAATTGCTCATCATATTAAATAATGCAAACATTAAGTTTTCCTCGATAAAATTGCTCACATTTTATTCTATTTATAACTTGACTTTTTGTTCATATTAAATAATTACAGATCATTTTTTGAAATTATTTTTAAAATAGGTTTCAACATCACTACCAGTTTCCTTGATAAAAGCATCATTTGAACGTTTAACCATTATAGACAGACCTTCTATATACTCTTTAAAATCTTCGTTCAGTACCTTCAAACAGGATGTAATTTTATTTCTCACCTCACCTACAACTTTAGTTTCCTCTTCTATAAACTTTTCCTCAGAATATTTAAATTTTATATAACGCTCTTTAAGAGCATTATCTTCCTTTGTAAGTTTCATAAAAGCCTTTACATCTTCTGACATATCTTCTGCCTTAGATTTAATGCCAATTATATTTTCAGTAAATTTTACTACTCCGTTTTTATATTGCTTCATATCTCCTATATTGATATTTTCGTACCACTTTACAAAGTAACTATTACTATCTATAGTATCAATATCATCTAGAACCTCTACCAACTCTATCCATGCCTTCTTTTTTTCTTCGCTATCTATATTAATATTTAGAAATGGCTCATGCCATGCTAAAACTATTTGTCCAAACTTTCCAGGAAATTTGTCAAGGATCATTTCCGATATTAATTTTTTCTTTTCCATCATAGATATCTCCAGGCTTTTTCTTAACTTTACAACGTTGTCTCCAGCTTCATTATAATTGTCAAAAGATTTATCAATAAGTTTAGAAATTACAACCTTACTATTTTCAAGTTCTTCCATCTTTTTATTCAATATATCTAAAGAACTTTTCATTACTTCATTAAATTGTCTCTTTCCTTCTAAGATTTCTTTGATATCTGCCAATGGTATATTTAACATTCTTAAAGCCGCTATCAAATTGAGCTTTATCACATGTTCTTCTGAATATTCCCTATATGAGTTTTCCTCATTTTTATGTGGTTCAATCATTTTTAAATCTTCATAATACTTTATAGCTCTTTTAGTCAATCCAGTTTTTAAAGATACTTCTTTTATATTCATACTTAACATCTCCCTTACATAAATAACCAATCGCTTAATTTTAATCATCTTATAATAAATCAAGTTATTTAATTCTATTTTTCATTTAACTAATGAATAATAGAGATTTATGCTCTAAAGAAACTAATTAGCTCAATTTAATTGTAAAGATATACGTTAGGTATATGTCAATAAAAAATTTATATTTTTGTATTTTTATTACAATACCAATAAATAACCCGAATATTTACTTAAATAAATCGCAAATAATTCACAATATTTATCTTCTCAAAAAGTATAAAGCTGCACTAACCACTCCTTAGTTTAATCTCTTAAACTCTTTACTTAACAATTGCAGACACCTTCAATATTAATAATTTTTAACTTATAATTAACCTATGTTTACTAAAATTAATAATCATTGATTATTCGTATTTATAATGCTATAATTTCCTTGGATTGATTTTCCATAAATTCTATTTATCCAACAAATACGATTTTTAAAAAACGAATCAATCTACCAAATAAAAATTTAAGGGGGATTAATTTTAATGTCACTGAGAAAAATGATGTCTCGCAAGTCGCTAATGGCTATAACGCTTTCAATCGCCTTGACTCTTGAACTTTCAGGTTTTACTGCTCCTTTTGTAAGCGGTACCCTAAAGGTTGCAAAAGCTGCTGATAACACTTCAACAGCATACAGCTGGAATAACACCATACCAGTAAAAACTCCCGCTGCTGGAGCTAAAAACAATGGAAAAGTTGTTTTATTTGATAATGCTCATGATAATGCAGCCGGACAAGCTGACTGGGTAATTGACGGAGGCTTTTCGGACTTTGCAGATGCACTTGTGAATCAAGGCTACACTGTAAAAGAATATAGAGGTGTAGATAAAAATAATGATGGTGCTATAAGATTTTATGACGACAGAAGCTTACCAGCAGATCAAGAAGGCACTTCAGCTGATAAAAACGAAGCAATAATAACCTATGATGCAATAAAAGATGCTGATGTATTTGTAACCGCAGAGGCTAACAGACCTTTTAGGAAATCCGAGTATGAAGCCTTAAAGAAATTTGTTGACTCAGGTAAGGGTGTTTACTTTATAGCAGACCACTATAATGGAGATAGAAATTTAAACACTTGGGATTCAACAGAAGTTTATGACGGTTATAACAGATGTGATAACGCTAACTATAATATGAACGGTGTCTATGGAGATCTAAGAAATACCAAAGATGCTTCAAAGGGATGGCTTTCAGAAAACTTCGGATTAAGATTTAGATTTAATGCTGGTGATTCAAATCCGCTAAATTCTGGACAAACAGGTCCTACAGATATAAGACCAACAACAGAAACTGAAGGATTAACTGATGGAGTTGTTGGCCAAAAAATTCTTATGGCAGCGGGCTCTACTATTGCAATAACTGATCCAAATAAAGCCAAAGGTATAGTATACTTTAATGAAACTGACGACCTAAAACCTTGGGCTAGTGGAGTTGAAAACTCTCATGGTGGCAGCAGTATATATTTCGGAGGTCATAAGGAAGGTGCCTTTGTGGCTATATCAAAGCCAAGCAAGGGAAGAGCAGCATTTATAGGTGATTCTTCTCCTCTAGAAGACAAAACACCAAAGTATAAAAATGCAACAAACGGAAATGCTAAAACCACTTATGATGGATGGAATGAACTAGGTAACGCAGCTAAACTTTCTGTAAACATAGTAAATTGGCTTGCAGATTCAACTCAAGATTATGTAGGCTTCGGAAGTACTACTCATCCTTCAGACGTATACGGAGCAACTTATACTCCAATGGCTGATGTAGAAAAATCTGACCCAGATAACGGTAATCCATGGTCAGCTCCAGCAAATGGCTTTGATCCTTGGAATACTGACACGTGGAAACCAGGTTCTTATGGTGCTCCATATCTAACTACACCTACAACACCTACTGATCCTACTCAAAGTACATTTAAATTATCTCTTTATCCAAGCTATGTATATGCAAATGAACCTTTTGCTTTAAATATAGGAGGAAATGGTTCCGGTGTCAGTGTTGGAATGTATCTAACTGGAGGGACTCAAGTTGGTCAAGTTTATGATAAAGCTTCAAATTCCTGGTCTACTCCTGGTTATACAACCCTAACTGGCTCTGTGCCTTTAACTGTAACAGCAAAAATAACTAATACCGGATCAGACAACGTACTTAATATAAGACTAAAAAACGGTAAAAATAATGTTGATACAAAAACTGCTACTACTCTAACTAGCGGATATGGTTATATAGAAGGAACCGTTGATGGAACTCCAGGAAGCTTAGTTGCTGCAGTATCTAACGGAACTGTAATCGGAACTGCTCAATCAGATGATTCTAACCATGTTAAGCTTGCAGTTAAGTCTGGAAGTGGAATAACATTAAGTCTATACGATACGGCAGGAAACAAAAAAGCTGACTTACCAAATTCCTACACCGTAACAGATGGACAAACTACTCCAATAATAAAAGTTATACCTAAGTCAAGCAATGCTAATTTAAGCTCTTTAAATATACAGACTCCAGACTTAAAGGACATAGCTACTGCACCAATTTTCTCTGCTGATGCATTAAGCTATAACTCCCAGGTTGACTATTCAGTATCTTCAGCTATAGTTACCCCAGTTGTTGCAGATAGTAAAGCTTCAGTAACTGTAAACGGAGCTTCCCTTGATAGTGGAACGGCTACTATACCTAATCTAACAATAGGTGATAACCCAGTAAATATACTAGTAACTGCTGAAGATGGAACAACTAAGACTTACACTTTGAATATTAAGAGAGATGTGTGTCATCCTTCTAATATAATAATAAGCAATACTAACTTACAGTTAAAACAAGGAGAAACTACTACATTAACAGCTACTGTAAACCCTGATGAAGCTGCAAATAAGTCAATAACTTGGTCTTCTAGTAATACAGCTATAGCTACAGTAGATCAAGATGGAAAAGTAACAGCTGTTAGTGCTGGTGAAGCAAATATAATTGCAACAACTGTTGATGGCAGTCTAACTGCAAGTTGTGCTATGAAGGTTATACCAAAATCAAGCAATGCAAATTTAAATTCTCTTAGTTTACAAACTAATGATTCTAAAAATATAGCTATATCTCCAGCATTTTCAACTGATACCTTAGCTTATTCTGCATCAGTTGATTACTCAGTATCATCAGTTGTAGTTACTCCAGTTATAGCTGATTCAACTGCAAAGGTATCTGTAAATGGTTCTGCACTTTTATCAGAAAATGCAACTATCCCTAATCTTACTGTAGGTAATAACACAATTACTATATTGGTTACAGCTGAAGATGGGACATCTAAAACTTACACAGTAAATGTTAAGAGGGATGTATGTCATCCTACAAAGGTTGAACTTAATACTTCAAGTGTACAGCTTAAGAAAAAGGATTCCTTTACTCTTGTAGCTACTGTAACACCAGTAGAAGCAGCTAACAAAGCTGTAAAATGGTCTTCAAGCAATACTTCTGTTGCAACCGTTGATCAAAACGGTAAAGTCACAGCTGTTGGCAAGGGCACTGCAACTATTAAGGTAACAACAGTGGATGGAAACTACAGTGCTGCTTGTGAAGTAAAAGTTTCATCAAAGCCTATTACTCTGAAAGACATAGTAGATGCTATATTTGATTTCTTAAGAGATTTACTTTGTCCTTAATATTTAAAATTTATAAATTATAAAAAATACTTAAATCCTGTTATATAAATATATACATGCTAAAACAGTTTATTAATGTAAAAACTTAATTATAAGTATAATAGGAAAAGTCACTGAAGCAATCTTCAGTGACTTTTTCGCGTATCTGCCTTTTCTAATTATATGTTAAGTAATTGAGCCCTCATTGTTTATGATGCCACTTCCTCTTTTATCTGTATCTCTCCATCTCTAAGTCTAAGTATAGAAGTTCCATAATAAGCAGCCTCTTCTGAGTGGGTCACCTGAACTATAGTCTTTCCTAAATCCTTATTTATCTTTTGAAACAGCTTCATTATATCGGTTCCTGTTTTTGAATCTAGGTTACCTATAGGTTCATCTGCAAGAATTATATCCGGCTCAAAAACCAATGCTCTTGCAATTGCTACCCTTTGCTGCTGCCCACCAGATAGCTCCCTTGGAGTAACTTTTCTTTTATGACTCATTTCAATAGTATCTAAAATTTCCTTAAGCTTTTGCTCATATTTTTTTAGCGGCTTTCCATCAAGTATTATTGGAAGTAATATATTATCTTCTACCGTAAGGTTTGGAACCAAATTGTAGAACTGAAATACAAATCCTAGCTCTCTTCTCTTCATAATACTCTTTTGCTTCTCACTTAAACTGTTCAATTCTCTCCCATTTATTGTAACAGAACCACTAGTAGGTTTATCCAAGCCTCCCAAAAGATATAAAAGAGTAGACTTCCCACAGCCCGATGGCCCCATTATGGATAAAAACTCTCCCTTATCTACAGAAAAATCAATATCCTTAAGAACTTCTATTTCTTCCTTACCTACTTTAAAACTCTTATTTAAACTAATTACTTCAATTGACTTCATTTTTTCATCCTCCAATTCTTTATTCATACTTCAATTCTTGCATTATAGATAGCTTCCTACTCTTAAATAGTACTGGTATAGTAGCCAAAAATACTAAAGCAAGTGACACTACAACTACTACTGGTAGATAGGAAATATTGAATTGCACATCAAGTGGAAGGCCTATACTTTCACTTATCTTAGACATCAAGGATGAAGTAAGATAAGAAAGAGGAGTTACTATCAACACTGCCCATATAACAGAAAGTATTGATTCTACTATTATCATTATAGCCCTTTGGCCTTTTGTCATTCCTACAGAGCTAAGCACTGCCATATCTTTCTTTCTCTGAATAAAGCTTATTCCTATATTGTTGAGGATCCCAAAGCACCCTATAATAACTGCCATATACGAAAATATGCTAAGGATAGTCATTAGCTGCTTGTTTTGTTCTATATTACGATCCTTTGTTTCTTCAAAGGTATTTACCTGCCCGCCTAACCCCTTTATTTCTTTATTCATGTTTTCTTTTACAGTTTTAGAACTCTTAGAAGTGTTAAAGTAAACTGAATATGACGCAGAATCGATGTATTCCTTAGGAAGAGCTTTATAATTCATTAGTATAAAAACTCCGTTATTCATTAACTTTCCGTCAATGACTCCTGCTACCTTAAAGGATTTAACCGTATTCCTAAGCTTCATATCAAAGGTGTCCCCTTTAGCTAGCTTCGCTTTTTCTGCTATTTTATCTGTTATTATAACTCCATTACTATCACCAGCTTTGAATTTATCATATACAACTTTATTATCAGAATCATTCCAGTCTATATAATGATCGTAGTTAGTGTATTTATCTGGTTCTATAGCCATTACGTAATATTGATTGTCTTTTATAGTGCCATGAGCGTTATACATAAATTGAATTGTATCTTTATTAACGCCGTCAGTCTTAGCTGCAACTTCCTTAATCTTATCTAAATTACTTCTAACCCCGCCACCAGAAGCTTCTATAGCAATGCTGTAATTTAACTTCTCATAAGCTTCACTTACAACATTTTTAATACTCACCCCAAGAGAATTAATTGTAATTATAGAAACTATAGATAATATCATAAGATTTACATTACCAAGTAAAACCCTTGAAGTTCTCATATTATTAAAAGATAAAGCAATTGATCCATTTATGCCCCTAAGAACTACATAAATAAACTTTGTTAAATAATCAATAAGCTTTGGGAATATAAGCATAGAAGAGGCTACTGCCGCTATCATTAAAAGAGGACTTATATTAATTATAATCTTGCTCTTTAAAGCATTAGCTACTATAACAACTAAAAGTAAACCTACACCAAATATAAACTTTCCTAGTCCTACTTCATTCACAGTACTTGGGTTGTTGAGTATAACATTCTTCACTTCTAACTTTCTTGTTTTTAACACCGGCAATGCTGCTGATATTATTGAAAGTAAGATTGAGAATAGCATTCCTAATATTAAGTAATTAGGATTTATGTTTGGTTTATCAATAATTCCATATTCTCGAAGTGGAGATATAAAGTAATTTATAATATACAATATTCCTACACCTGCAAGATTCCCTAGTACACCACCTAGAACACCATAAACTAAGCTTTCCAAATACAGTATTCTTCTTATAGTCCCTCTTGTAGCTCCCTGACTCAAGAAGGTTCCTATAACAGGCATTCTCTCTGTTACTGTAAGCTTAAAAGAACTATATATTATGATTGCACTCATGAATACTACTATGGTAAGCATCATATAAAACATACTAGTCATCTGGGATAACTGAGACTTAACTTGCTCCTCATCAAACAATTCTTTTGCAGAGAACTTAGTATTTGAATCATTAAATTCCTTAACAGAATCTTTTACAGAAGCTTTAACCTTATTTGCTGTGATTGAATTATATTTGCCTTGAGCTCCAAGCTTTTTAGAGATAAATTTATAAGGCACTAAAATATTAAAACTATCTTTACTATCCATATAGAAAGTACCTTGATTAGCTGATATAGCCGCGACTTTCAGAGATAACTTTTCTCCATTTAAAATTATTTTCAGATCATCACCAAGTTTAAGCTTAAACTTATCGCTAGTTCGTTTAGAAATTATACACTTCTCATCTTGAAACTCCTTCAAGTCTTTGCCGTCTATTAATATACTTTTATCAATATATTTATCCTCTCTTCCACTTAAACTTAAGGATTGCATTTCCTTGTTATCAAATATAACAGGAATGTTAAGCTCTGGAAGTAGGTTTTTAATTCCCTTCTCTTTTATATCATCTAAAGAAAAAGTAGTTTCTCCTGACTTAGATGATATATATACGTCTTTATTTTCTAATTGCTCAAGCTGCGGCTTCACATAACTTTCTATACCTGACTCCACTGCCCCCATACTTCCCACGAATAGTGCTGTACTTATTGTTATTGCAAGTAACAAAAGTAGAAACCTTGCTTTCTTTTCCACCATGCTTTTTACTACATACTTTAGGAATATCTTCATATTACGCCGTTACATAAAATCTACTAAAATCTAATATTTAGAGATTTATTCCTTATTCAACGCAACCTGTTTTGTCATAAGACTACTCCAGTTTGATATGTTGCTCCAAAGGCTTAAAATCCTGCGTAACGCACAGTACATATCAGCACTATCTTGTTAGTGATATTATGCTGATTTTTTATACCTTGAAAGATTTATTGAAGCATTTTTGTCCCTATCCATCCGAGCATTACATGATGGACAAACAAAAACTCTGTCTTTAAGTTTTAAATCTTTCTTTATTGCTCCACAACAAGAACAAGTTTTGCTTGAAGGATAAAACCTATCTGCTTTTACAAATTCAATGCCATTAAATTTACTTTTATATTCTAAGATACTAATAAACTTATGGAAACATTGTTCTTGTATAGCCTTTGATAAGTGTCTATTTTTAAGCATCCCCTTTACATTTAAATCTTCAACAACTATTCTGCTTGGCTTGGTTTTCACTATTGCAGTTGTTATTTGATGAATATGATTTAAACGTATATTTGAAAGCCTTCTTTGAATAAGTTTTAATTCTCTTTCGAGTTTTTTAATATTATTAGTTTTAGTAAATTTATAACGGTTTTCACCTTCCTTTCCTATTCGAATTTTTCCATCTTCATATTTTCTTGAAACTTGTTTCTGCTTTCTTTTTAACTTCTTTTTTAGTCTTTTCACTTCTTTAGCTTTATTAATATTTTTAAATGGTTTATCTATATTTGAAACTATTGCTAAATCTTTTAATCCCAAATCCACACCTATTGATATATCTGTATTTTCTGATATAGTTTCTTCTTTTTCTATGCCTATAGATATATACCAAAACTTACCGTCAAAACTTATTCTTGGATTAATATATTTAATATCTGTAGGTATTTGCTCTACTGTTTTAATCCAACCTACTTTTTCAATTAATACTAAATTTTCTTTAACTTTTAGTTTATCTGTATCATTATAGAATGAAGGTTTGCTTTTTCTTCTGCTCTTAAATCTTGGTTTATCCGCTAACCCTTTAAAGAAATTTTTATAAGCATTACAACCATCTTTTACAGCCTGTTTTGCTACATTATTAGATACTTCATTAAGCCAGTTAAGTTCTGATTTCTTTAAAATAGTTAATTCTTTTCTTAAATCTCCATCTTTTATAAACTTGCCACCATTTTTGTGATTTTCTTCTTGTTTTGCAAGTGTCCAATTATAAATATATCTTGCAGTACCAACAGACTGCCATAATTTTTGTTCTTGCTCTATATTCGGAATAATTCTAACTTTCTTCGCCAGTATCATTCTCTAACAGCTCCTTAATCATTTTTCTACAATATCCAATTACTTTTTTAGTTCTCTTAACAAGTGGCACTTGCAAAACTTGATTAATTTGTTGTTCAGAATAATAACGGTGTCCACCTTCTGTTATATGATGTGGTTTTAACTTTCCTTCATTATCCCACAATCTTAAAGTTTGAATACTTTTTCCCACTAATTTTGAGAATTGACCAATTGTATAATACTTCATGCTATCACCTCTTTACACATATTATGACAACATAAAACTAACAATATTCCAATATATTTCAGCAGTTTTTAGTAGGTGTTTTAAAACTGTTGTATGCCTCCTTTTAGGAAAATATTTACTAGCATATGTTAACATACATTTTTTGGTTTTTGTGATATGTTAAGTATTTTTCAGTAAAACTTAAGATATTTTTAAGATTTAAAGTTTTTTAGACTGAAGTAAACATTTACCATGCTTGACATATTAGCATAAAAATCTATTTTTCAATGAGTTAGAGGCGTACTACTTTGATTCGAAACCTATTTTCAATTCTTTTTCTGGTTCTAATAGAGAAATTAAAAAATAAAAATTATATTATGAAATTGTACAACTATAGATATAAGCAGAAAAACACCTTGATATGGTAGATTTAATAAAATCGCATATCAAGGTATTTTATAGTTTGGCTATATTTAAGAATATTGTTGAAATTAAGCACTTATGAAGGTTATGCTATAGTTTTTAGTATTAATTTTTGAATCACCTTTTTATAATACTCAAAATTAAGCTAATGATAAATGTTGTTGCAGAAAGTATCAATGCTATGACAAGCATTCCAGTAATTAGTATATTATATTTTAATATTGCAGTATCCATAAAATCTATGGATAAGCCAAAAGCATTTATCACAACTAACAACAAAAACATAACTATCAAGCCTCTAGAAGCACCTTTAATGTCAGCCATACTCAAAGATATATGAGAAGCTATGCATATTGATAAGATTAGAAACAAATAAAAATATGGATTTTTAAAATTTTCTGCTGAAAATATGCTTTTAATAAGCATTCCATAAGAATTTATTAATCCTTCTATAGTAACCTTACCAATCTTGGTTATATGTAAGGAGTTAAATAAAACACTTATAAATTTGTTATAAGTACTTGGAATAGCTAAATACATAAGTGCAATTATAGTTATGACTCCACCAAATATGGGTGCTACTCCTATAAAAAAATTACCTATTTGCTGATATAAACTATTAGGATTATAACTATGATCTACATATCCCATTACTCCGTTGCTATCTGGCTTTTGAAAAAGCTTAATTCTCCTTATATCATGCCTAAATGCTAAAGACAACACAGCATGACTTAATTCATGTATAGGAACTCCTATAACTCCAGTAATCATTATTGCCTTCATGCCTAAGCTTTTATGAAAATTTTTAATAGAATTATTTCTAAGCACTCCAAGCAGCAACCCAAAAACTATTATCATGCCTGTCAAATACAAGGTTTCCACTGAAGCTCTAAGTATCAAATTAATAAAGAAGTCCATCTATATTCTCACCTTTCAAAACTAAAATTTTATTAGTTTATTGAACCATTTTTCCAATATAAATTCTCAATACTAACTATCTTATGAAAAATGCTATAAGAATATAATGCTACATCTTTATTATCCTCTCTTAATTGATTTTAAAATTTAAAAATCAGTAACAAAAAGTCTACTTGCGCAATATACTGTACTATAAAACAAAAGAAAAAGTAGTGATATGAGATTATCACATATAATCACTGAGTATCACTAATTGATTTAATAACTAACAAAGGATAAAGGAGTAATAAACTATGATAGGAAGAAATTTTTACGGATGTAGACACGAATATCCAGTTCCAGGTTGCCCTGGACAAGCAATTGTACCAGTTAGGCAAACTGCTCAGCAAAGACCAGGCTACTCTGGCAGAAGACAAAATTGTAGTAAAATGCTTCAAGTTCCAGTAATTTTAGCTTATGGCGAAACTCAAGAACTAGTTAGAGATGATTCAATAATATCTCCACCAAGCCCTCCAGCATTCAGAGTAATCAATGTAGATACAGAAGTTGTAATAACTAACCTAGATCTAATTCCAAGAATAATTCACAACACTGGTAAATGCGATGGTTTATGGTGGGCAAAGGTTATTGTTGAAGGTTATATAGATAGAAACGTAAACTATAAGACAATTGAAGATACAACTGCTGATTCAGTTAATGGACCAGTATATCACTTTACAAATAGAATACCATTCTCAACATTTGTAGAATTAAAAGCATATGAACCACTTTGTGAAACTGATAATGTTGAAATTCTAGAAGCATATGTTGAAGGTGAAAGAGCAGCATTGACAGATCCAAATCCAGTTGCTGTTGGCGCTCCTGACTGGGCAGTAACTTATAACAGAATTTCTGGTAGCGAAATAGTTAGAATAAATCTAAAGGTTACAAGAATGGAGCATGTTCCAGTTACCGCTGCAACTAGATAATATTTTTTTCTTGCTTAAGCTAGCCTCCTAGATAGAATTAGTTAAAATAACGAAGTGCAGTTTGATAATTCAGACTGCACTTCCAAAATTTAAAGCCTTATTCTATTCTTTATTGTTATTCTCTTCTTTTAAATACTCCAAATCCATGTTCATAAGCTCTTCTACAGACCTTATTTTTGTTGGTCTATATTGCCAAACCTTAGTCCTACTATCAATCTCACTTTCATTTATAATCCCCTCTTCATCCTCTGCAAAATCCAGCTTCCTAAACACAACTACCGAATAAGCTAGGTGAATCCGGCCTTCGACACATAGGTTATAGACTAAAAGATTCTCACTAGTATTAACCCCTTCATTTTTCACTTTAAACTCTATTGATGCCTTGTTTACAACCTTTTTTTCACCTTTTCCATCTTTAGCCTCCTCTTCAGACTCATTACAATCTATTACCTCAGAAAAGGTTTCACATATCTTTTTAACCTTATATTCTTTCTTTACTTCATCTATGCAGTTGGCATAGAAAATATATAGTTCATAATCACCATATAATCCTATCTCACTTTCAGAAATAACTTTTGTAAATATGTTCGATAACTTGGCACTAAAATCTACTAGTATCTCATTTTCCTCTAGGTTTAACTTAAATACGTCATAGAAACTTTTTTCAACACTGATAATATTAGAGCCGTTTTTTATCATAACTATAGCATCAATCCTCTTAATTTATTTTTACTCATTTATATAGTATACTTTTACCAACTTTTAGTTACAAATAATTAAAAAAGCTACCCCTTGCTTATTGCTTACCTGTATTCCTGGCAGATTCACTTATTATGTAGGCCAGTTTAAGTCTTATAAAAAGTTTATCTGAGCTTGTGACTAGATTCGCACTTTCATTAGCTTCATCCTGATACTCTAAGCCTTCTACAGCTCTATAGGAAATCATTGATTTAGCTATCCTATGTACAATCATAGGCCATTCTCCATCAGTCATTTTATCCTTAGAATATCTATTTATATATTCAGCACTGGCCCTTGAAAAACCGCAGGAACCAGCGGTTATATCCACTTCCTGTCCAAATTCTAATGAAAAGATCTTATTACTTATCTTTTCTGTCTCAATCCACTCTAAAGGATGAGTAAGAAAAGCCCTTTCTGTACGTCCAAATATCAAATAACTAGTTTTAGGAATTTCAGAAACTACAGCCTTTAGTTCATCTTCATAACAAGAAATCCAAGTAAGTAGCCTATCAAAATCGCAATAGTGATAAAATTCATCATTTCCCTCTAACCCAAACTCCACAACTCTTCTCCTAGCATCTGCAGCCCCGTTCTTTTTTATTTTTTTCACCTTAAATCCATAACCTTCGAGCAAACTGGTATATAGCGGACAAGTCTCATCACTTATGGTCACATATTTCTCTGAATATACATTGTCCAGTTTGTGTACCAATTTCCCGCATAAATCTATGTTCTTACCTTTTGGATCGTGTATAACTGTTAATAACGCTACCTCTGACATATACCCACTCCTCTTCTAAAGCTTGTCCCTATTCGATCCTAAATCTATTTTCACAACTCCTCTGGTCCCTCATATAAGAACTTGAAAATATAAATTTTATTGCGACTTGATATATCTATATCAAACATTTTATAAGTACCCATCTTATCCAAATGCCGCTTAATTCCTTTGTAAGGACATAACATTACCAATTAATAATATATACCCAATATAGCTCACGGAATTTTTCAAGTCAATATACAAAAGTGCATTAATAAGGTATAATAGTATATTATTTACATAAACTGCAAAAGGAGCTTAGTATGGACACAAATTTTACGGACTTATCTAATAATGAATATATAATTGAAAAAGCTACACTAAAGGATGTCGATGAATTAGAAGCATTGTATGATAGCATTAATGACTATCTAAGAGAAACCATAAACTACGCCGGTTGGAAAAAGGGAATATATCCAGTAAGGGAAAATGCTATAAACGGTATTAATGAAGAAAACTTATTTGTATTAAGAGTAAATGGTGATATAGCAGGTTCTATAATTCTTAATAATCATCAAGAGGCTGCCTATTACGGAGTTAATTGGGGTGTACAAGCCAAAGATGAGGAGGTTATGGTAGTTCATACTTTTGTTGTCAATCCTAAGTATTTAAGAAACGGTGTTGGTGAAAAACTTTTAAACTTTGCTAAAGAATATTTCAAAGAGCAAGGCTGTAAAGCTCTAAGACTTGATGTTTCTATACATAACGCTCCAGCTATAGCATTATATGAAAAATGTGGCTTTAAATATGTAGCAACTGTGGATTTAGGATTAAATATTCCAAATCTTATATGGTTCAAATTATATGAGTACTAAAAAAGCCCACTGAAGTGATCTTCTTCAGTGAGTTTTTTTCGCATCTGCCTTTCCGAATATACATTAGGAAAATCTGGCAGGCAACATATTTTTATTCTTTCCTATCTGTAGTCTAATATATTCAAGTTATCTAGATGGCAACTTTAAGTAAACTATCTAACCACATTAATTAATGGTTCACTTTCCTTTATCTCTTTTCTATCAGTAAAATTGACTATATTATAATCTTCAGTATTACTTACTACTACAGAGGTTATAACATCATATCCTTCATTTTTTATTGCTTCAATATTAAATTCGACTAAGAGATCTCCTACCTTTACATGAAACCCTTGGTCTACATAAGCTCTAAAGTATTTTCCCTCTAAGTTTACAGTATCAACTCCTACATGTATCAATACCTCTACTCCATCATTACTCTTTAAGGCTAATGCATGCTTAGTGCTGACCATAGCCTTAACTGTGCCTTCAATTGGTGACACTACTCTGCCCTGTTTTGGTTCTATAGCAATGCCTTTCCCCATTAACTCTTGTCCAAATGTTGGATCACTTACCTCACTAAGTTTTTTAACTTGTCCAATCATTGGACTATATATAACTTCTTCTAATTTTAAGTTTTCCTCTTCCTCATTAATAATACTATCATCATTTAACCCGAAAATATTTTTAAATAGCTGCCTAATCCCCATTAAACCCCTCCTTAAAAACTTTTGTACTCAGATTAAGTTATGCTTACGGAGGAGTAAAAATGATAACTATTTGGTACAAATTGACTTAGTACTTTTTAATACTAACTAAATAATAAGTTAGTATTACACTTAAAAGTAAGCTATTTATTTTATTACTTTTCCATTGTATATTATTAATAGTAACCATGCAGATGTACCATTTTAGCTTCAACAATATTATTAAAGGCAGCCTAAGATTTAATTTTATTAATGAAGTATTAGAATAATTACAATCTGTAATGGATAAGTCATTTATAATATTAAAGAGGTGTAAGAATGAAGGTTTTACTTATTAACGGAAGTCCTAAAGCCCAAGGATGTACTTTTACTGCTTTAAGTGAAGTTGCAAAAGAATTAAACAAAGCAAACATAGAAACAGAAATATTTCATGTAGGAAATAAACCAATTCGTGGTTGTATGGCATGCGGAGGCTGTTATAAGACTGATGGAAGATGTGTATTTAATGATGATACGGTAAATATAGCCTTAGAAAAAGCTAAAGAAGCTGATGGTTTTATCTTTGGATCTCCAGTTCATTATGCTGCAGCATCAGGACAAATAACAGCATTCTTAGATAGATTCTTCTACGCTGGTGACGGTTTCCAATATAAACCTGGAGCTGCAGTAGTTAGCTGTAGGCGTGGTGGTTCCACAGCTGCTTTCGAGCAACTAAATAAATATTTTACAATAGCAAATATGCCAGTGGTATCTTCTCAATATTGGAATATGGTTCATGGTAATACTCCAGAGGAAGTAAAGCAAGATTTAGAAGGTATGCAGACAATGAGAACTCTAGGAAAGAACATGGCTTGGTTACTAAAATGTATACAAGCTGGAAAAGAGGCAGGAATTAACATACCTGAAAAAGAAGAAGAAAGAGCAGTAACTAACTTTATACGTTAATTATATAGGCATCAATAATTCAGAATATTAAAATCAGGCTCTGTTAAAGTGCCCTGTTGAAATTAAGCATTTAGTCATCAGATGCTTTAATGACCACTTAACTTCAACAACATTCTTAAATATAGCCTAAAGTTAAAAATATCATAAGAAAAATAAAGCTTATTTATCAAAATATAAGCTTTATTTTTTATTTAGTATTATACGTACTTTTCAATTATTACTCTCTCAGTAGCCAAAGAGGCTTATTAACTAATCTATATTGGTCACAATAGTTTTAAGCAGTCTTATAAGTTCAGCTCTTTCATCATAGGAGGTAAGTGATTTCAGGATTTTTCCATATATCTTATATTCGAAGTCTATATGCTCCTTTTGGGCTAATAAACCTTCCTCTGTAAGTTCAAGCCCATAGGATCTTCTATCTCTTTTACTTATTACCCTGTTTATATATTCACGTTTTTCTAGTCTATCAATAGCGCTTGTCAAAGTACTTTTGGGTATATCTAGCTCTGAGCAAATCTCTCCTAATATAACTTCAGGTTTTTTAGAAACTATACTTATTATACTAATCTCGGTGGTGGTTAAACCCTTTATTCTAGGAAATTGATCTTCTATGTCATGGAATTTACTTTTCTTCATCATAACATGCCATAGCTCACTAAACTCCTCAATTTGCTTTATATCGCTGTCCATAAGTTTTCCTCCATAACCTTAAAATATAAAGAAATCATTGGTATAAGGATATACTATATGGAACCAACTTAAAGTATTAATTTATACATGCCTGATGATCCCCAGAAATCTGGATCATCTAATCCCAAGAAACCAAGATTGTATAACAAGTGTAAATTAAGTCTTAATAAAGAATACCCATGTTACCATATTTCTTTTTATATTTTTGTACATATTTCTCTGTAGTTTAATCGCAATTAATTCCATATTATTACTCCCATAATACCATACTTTATTATTTTTATCATCCCATAATTAGAATAAAGATTCTTTAATATTTTATTATTTTAGCTGATAGGATAAAAGAATTTAGATTCACAAGCTTCCAATCAATGCAGTCAAAGCCACAGTCTATGAGAAGTTCAGTTATCTCTTTTTTGGAATATATCCTATAATCTCCACCTTTACTAAACTTCAAAGACCAATTTCCAATGGTTTTAAAAGGAGATATTAGCCATGGATCCCCTATAATTAAGCTTCCATTAGGTCTAAGTACCCTTGCCATCTCCTTTAAAACTTTCTTCGGTTCTGTATAGTGATGAAAAGAATCTGTGCAAATTAACCCATCAAAATGATTGTCCTCCCAAGGAATATGCTCAGAATCTCCAAATTTAAGCTCTGCTCTATCCTTTAATTTTTCTTTTGCCTTATCTAACATAGCCTGAGAAAAATCCATTCCAAATAGCTTTAGATTATCTTCATTAGCCAATAACGAAAGAATATTTCCTGTACCACAGCCTACATCAAGAACATTGCTGCAGTTTAATCCTTCAACCTTATCTATTACTTTAGTATATAACTTACTAGCATGCTTTCCATAATAGGTTGCATCATAGATCTTTGCTTGTTTATCAAAAGTTTCTTTAGTTTTTTCCTTATATATTTCTTTATTTCTCATATTATTTCTCTCCTTTAGTACGACTTACGTACTTTATTATATATAAACTTTACACCTTCAGAACATTTCTGTCAATACATACCAAAGACTTTTTCAAAAGCTATATATGGATTTTGTTGATATAGACATACTACTTCAAAATGAAATTTATAAAAATAAAGCTTCCTATATTCATCGAAAGCTTTATTTTGAATTTAAGGATTGAAGTGGTACATCTTTATATAAGCACATTAGAAAACATGACTTTTGAAACCACATAACAGAATTTTATATGACATATATTTATATAGGAAATATTTCAGGAGTATAAGATTATGAGTATAATAAGTACTGCATTATACAAGATAACCATAGAAGGAGGAGCATTATATAAAAATAAATTTAATAAATATACTAAAAACTGCAAACAAGAAAATGAAAAAGTATTATTTGATATTCTTAAGAAAAACTCCAAAAGTGAACTAGGAATTAAATTAAACTTCGAAGCTATAGCATCTATAGATGATTTTAAAAAGAAGGTCCCACTAACTGAATATAGTTATTACGAAAGTTACATAGACAGAATGTCTAAAGGAGAATCCAATATTTTAACACGTGAAAAGGTTCAATATTTTGGTCATACTTCTGGTACTACAGGAAAACAGAAACTTATTCCTTCTACTAAGGCAAGTAAAAAATATGCCTCTAAATATATGGCGTTCCTCACAAATAAGTTTTGCTACGACAATTTTAAAGATACTTGGAGTTATGGAAAAGGATTAATGATAGCTGATATGGTAATGACAACCTATACCAGTGCAGGAATACCTATTTGCTCTGCTACATCCGGCGGAATGAACAGCATAAAGCATATACTTCCTTATCTATACACCTCTCCAATTGAGGTAATGAAAATAAAGGATAAAAAAATTTCATCTTATCTTCATCTATTGTTTGCTTTAAAGGAAGTTACCTTATCCTATATTAGCGGAGTTTTTATTTCCAATGTATTAGATCTGCTAAGGGTATTAGAGAGTAGCTGGCAAGACCTTGTAAGAGACATCAGAAAAGGCCGTGTTAACAATAGTCTAGATATTGATGATATCACTAGACAGCGTTTAAATAAGTTACTCTCTCCTAATGCTACTAGAGCAGATTATTTAGAGCAGGAATTTAAGAAAGGTTTCAAAGGTATAGTCCGAAGAGTATGGCCAAGTTTATCTTATATAGTAACAGTGACAGGTGCAAATTTTTCTATCTATGATGATAAGGTAAATTATTATACTGATTGGCTACCTATTTATTCACCAGTATACGCTTCAACAGAAGCTATGATTGGAATAAATCCTTACGCTAATAAAATACGTTATGTTGTTATTCCTAATACAGTTTTCTATGAATTTCTTCCCATTAGCGAGGATAATAAAACATCACAAGATACCCTTTGCATAGATGAAATACTTCTCGGGAAGAAATATGAAGTTGTTATCACCAATTATGCAGGGCTTTATAGATATAAGCTTGGCGATGTGGTTAAAGTCGTTGGTTTTTATAATAACTGTCCAGAAATTGAATTTTTATATAGGAAGAATCAAGTCCTTAATATGGTAGCTGAAAAAACAAACGAAGAACATCTTACTAGCGCTATAAGCAGCACTTTAAAAATATCAAATTTAAGTCTAATAGATTATACTACCTTACCTGACAACTCAGTGACTCCTGGAAAATATGTCTTTTATTTTGAATTAAAAAATATTATATCAAAATCTAAATTGAAAGAATTAGAGAGTACTTTGGACACTGAGCTTAGAATATCAAACCCTGCTTATGACAGAGCAAGAGCCAGCAATAAATTAGCACAAATTAAAATAGTACTTCTAGCACCAAACACCTTTAATTCAGTAAAAGAAGCTCTATTTAAAAAAGGAATATCTAAAAATCAAATCAAAATCCCTAGAGTACTTATCAATAATAAGAATGTATTTGATATAATATCTAAAAATATTCTATTAACTTAATTAGAGATTAGATTTCTACTACAAACCTATCTTTAAATCTACTATGATTTCTAACATGAGAGTTCTTATTAGAAAATGTTATATCTATAGCAGTACTATGGAATTAAGTATAGTTACTGTTAAAAGAGCGTGATAAAGTAAAATATATTCTCTTATATAAAAACTAAGTTATCAGTGCATTTAGAATTGATAACTTAGTTTTATAATTATACTGTATTAACCTTAACTTACTGGAGAATGAATAAATTCCTCAACCTTTATACCAGAATAATCTTTACTTATAGTTATATTTTCTACTCCATATGGTGGATTGTGTGGACCTACAAAAGTATCTACTTTAACTTTTACAATATATTTACCTTCTAACTTATAAATATCAACTATTTCATCATTATTATATTGCCTTGGTTCACCAAAGTATTTGTTTATAGCTTCACTTATATAGGGGGATAAAGTATCTAGAATAAATTGTTCATTTAGCTTATCTTTAAAAACATACTTTGGTACTGGATTACTTGAAAAATCAATGTTAGTTAAAGATAATTTTGGCAAAGTTCTTACTGGGCATAAATCTTTTATATTATTATTTGCAATATCTAATCTGTTTAATCTATATAAACTAGCTAATGGAGTAATATCCTTTAAATTATTATTTCTAAGTCCTAAGTATTTTAGCTTCTTAAGTTCACCTATTTCCTCTACTGAAGTAATATTATTGTAATCAAGCCTTAGTGATTGCAAGTTTTTAGCTGAATGTATACCTTTCAGATCATTCACTCTATTGTTATCTAAATCAACAAATTGTAGATTGGCAAGTTTGCCTAACACTCCAATATCCTTAATTTTATTTTCTGATAGAAATAACCTTACTAACTTTTTAGCATTGCTTATAGCATCAATATCCTCTATGTCATTTCGGGTTAAGTTTAGATAAGTCAGTTCATTGAAGTTACTTATAGTTTTTATATATCTTAACTTATTTTCACTTAAGTCTAACTCCATAAGCTTTTTTAAAGTTTTGATACCACTTATATCTTTTATGCTATTTCTTCCTAAAAATAAACTTTTTAAATTGACCAAATTTCTAAGTGGTTTTATATCTTCTATATTATTTGCCCAAAGATCCAGATGAACTATACCATCTATTTCTGATATTGGTCTCACATCGCTTACTGAATTATATCCTAAGTATAGCGACTTTAAGTTAGTAAGCCTACTTAAAGGTTCTATATTAGTTATCTTATTACTTGTTAAAGTAAGTTGTTTTAACTTTGTTAAATTACTTAAAGACTCTATACGCTCTATCTGATTATATCCTAAATTTAAATCTTCCAATTTGTTTAGTGTCTCTAAGGGCTTTATGTCCATAATATTATTAAATAATAAATTCAAGCTTTTAAGATTAGTGAAAGCTTCCAACCCCTCTATAGAAAATATATTTTTTCTGCTCAAGTTTACTTCCTCAATGGCCATAATATCTTTGTTGTTTATATTCCCTTCAGGCTTTTTTATTATTTCTCTTATAGCTGCTTCAAGGTTGCGGTCTTTAAACTTTATAGCAATTGGAGCTTCTACTGAAAACAAAGCACTGTTCCTGCACTTTATATTTTCCTCACCATACGCCTTCGTGTTAAAGGAACATATAATAAAAATCATTACTAAATTACTCAAACCTACTCTGAATTTAATCAAACTTTATCACTCCTATAAACATTAATAACAACCTTATTTTCTGCCTAAATTAAGGAATTAATGCTTATTTTACGGTAAAGTTTAACTGTTTTTTCTTTAAGCCATTTCTGTTAACTAATCCACAGTTTTATCTAAAATATAAATTCATATAATCATATATTTATAAAATCATATAAATATATAGTAATAATCAGGCTTTCCAGGTTTCTAATCTAGTATTTTGATATCACTAAAATTCCTTTAATACATTTAATGCATTAATCGCTGTAGGAAACCCTGAGTAAGGGACAGTTTGAATAATAATCTCTTCTATCTCCTCTTTACTTAAGCCCACATTAAATCCAGCTTTAATATGAACTCTTAACTGAGGTTCTACTCCACTTCTGCTTGCCAGCATAGCAATTGTAGCAATTTCTCTTTCTCTTAAGCTAAGTCCCTCCCTAGAATATATATCGCCAAAAGCAAACTCTACTATATATTTTCCTAGATCTCCTAATGGTGCTACCACTTCTTCTCCCACCTGTCCATCTACTTCTGATAACTTTTTACATCCTCTTTCAAATCTTTCATTATCCATTTTGCTTTCTACCTCCACTTAATTATATTTTTACTATTTCATTCTAAACATATAAGGTTGTATTATTTCAATACTCTTTTATTTAGCAATATATTTTCCTTATATTACCTCTACTAATTAATACTAACATCTGGAGTTAACTCCAAGTCAATACTATAAACACAAATAATTTATAAAATGAAAAAGTAAATTCTTCATTGCAATATTAAATTCGTGTTAAACGATTTTAGTCTTGCACAGAATATAGTATTAATAGTACGAAAATTCATTTCTACAATAACTAAACAAATATAGGAAGAACACCAAAACAAGCGTTCTTCCTATATTTATTATCTGATTACATATTAAGTAAAAAACATCTAAAATTTATATCCTACAATACTAAGCTAAATTTATATTAGATTTTAATAATAAACTCATCCAAATAAGATTATTTTCTGGTTAATTAGTCTTACTGACATACCTTCCCTGGGTTCAATATGTTCTTAGGATCAAAGGCAAGTTTAATTCTTCTTAGTAAATCTAAACTTACTTCTCCTAATTGTCCACTTAAGTACTGCTTCTTTGCATAACCTATACCATGTTCTCCAGATACTTGTCCTTTTAACTCCTTTGACTTATCGTACATGCATCTAAATACTTCTGATAACTTGTGATTCCATTCCTCTTCTGCCTTATCATCTCTCAATATATATACATGCAAGTTTCCATCACCAGCATGTCCAAAGTTCTTTATTCTTATATCAAATTCTTGCTGAAGTTTATAAGTATAATTCACAAATTCCGCTACCTTACTTATAGGTACGCAAACATCACATTCATCCATTTCAGTTGTTGATGCTTTTATTGCTTCAAGAAAAGCACCTCTAGCTGACCATATAGCTTCTTTTCTTTCATCAGTGTCAGCTATTAATATATCTAGAGCACCTTCCTTTAATAAAATATTGGCTATGCTAGTATAATGCTCTTCTACTTCTTCCTTGCTGTTGCCATCAAAGGTTAGTAAAAGATATGCATCTGCTGTATTGTCTGGAAACTTCTTACCTAAAAATTCTTCAGCAGCCAAAATAACATCTCTTTCCATAAATTCTATGGAGGTTGGATTAGTTTTTGATTTTACTATATTAGGAACAGCACCTATAGCTTCTGATAAATTATTAAATGGAGCTAAAATACTTACACTCTCCTTAGGTAGAGGTATTAGTTTTAATATAGCTTTTGTTACTATGGCTAAGGTTCCTTCAGAACCACATATTAGGTCTTTTATGTTATAGCCAGAACTATTCTTAACTACCTTTCCTCCAACTTCCACTATCTCTCCAGTTGGAAGCACTAGCTCTAATCCCTTAACGTAATCCCTAGTAACACCATACTTAACCGCTCTCATCCCGCCTGCATTTGTGTTTATATTCCCTGCTATAGTAGCTGACTTTTCACCTGGATCTGGTGGATAAAATAAATCATACTCTTTAACGAAATCTCCTATATCCATAAGTAGAACTCCAGGTTCCACAGTCAATGTTAAGTTTTCCTCATCTAGTTCAAGAATTTTATTCATTCTACACATGTTTATCATTATTCCGCCATGCACAGGTACAGAAGCTCCTACAAGTCCTGTTCCAGCTCCTCTTGGAACCACTGGGATATTATTTTCATAAGCATAAGCCACAATCCTTGAAACTTCCTCAGTGTTCAAAACTTCTACTACAACTTCAGGAAACTTACTTATTCCACCTAACTCATCATGGCTAAGATCTTCACTTATATCGTCGCCTGAAAAAACTCTTTTCTCACCTAATAAATTTATGAAATACTTAATATCTTCCTCATCTATAGCCTTATATCTATCTAACTCCACAGTAATCACTCCTATATCTAATTATTTAATGAATGGATATTATTTGCTTTTTATCTTTTCAATTAGCTTAGGTATTATTTCGTAAAAGTCTCCAACAATACCATAATGTGCAATATTAAAGATAGGTGCATCAGCATCATTATTAATAGCTATTATGCAGTCAGAATTGTTCATGCCAGCGGTATATTGTACTGCTCCTGAAATACCTATTGAAAATATTAATTTAGGTTTTACAGTTCTTCCACTTAAACCAATTTGATCTTTCACATCTATCAAGCCTGCTTCTACAAGAGGCCTTGTTCCACCTATTTTCCCATCTAGCAAAGTTGCAAATTCTTTAACTAGTTCCATATCTTTTTTAGACTTAACACCACGTCCCACTGAAACTATTACTTCTGCATCTGATATACTTACACCAACATCCTTTTTAGCCATATCTAACACTTCAATGCTTGAGAATAATTCTCCTACTGGACATATAGTCAGTTTGCCTCTTTTTTCTCCTCTATCTGGTGCATTCATAACCTTGTATCTTACAGTTGCTAGCTGAGGTCTATTATTAGGATTTATTATCTGAGCCATTATATTTCCACCAAAAGCAGGTCTTATCTGAATCAAATCTGTATTTTCTTTCATATCAAGGATGGTACAATCTGCTGTAAGTCCTGTCCTAAATCTAGCAGCTATTCTTGGAGCTAAGGATCTACCGATAGCTGTAGCTCCTACTAGTACTGTTGAAGGTTTTTTATAGTTTATAAAATTCTCGAAAACCTTTGTATATGGCTCTATTCTAAAATATTTAAGAGCCTCATCATCATATACAAATACTTCATCCACCCCATAATGAAGCAATTCCTCTGCCTTATCTTTAATATTACTTCCAATAAACACAGCATAAACAGGGTGATTTATTTTACTTGCTAGTTCCCTAGCTTTTCCTATCAACTCCAAAGTTACTGGATGTATATCCCCTTCTAAGTGTTCCACATATACTGCTACACCTTTCCATTCACTTTTATCTATGGACTTTTTCTCTTCTTCCACAAACTCCATAACCCCAGCAGGACCTTTTCTAACACATAATCTGCACATCTTACAGGCAGCTGATATCTGAACTTTATCTCCTGCTTTTTCTATTGCCCCAAAGGGACATAGCTTTACTAATTCATCAATAACTTTATCATTTAATTTATCTTCATTAACAACTAATCTACCCATTTTTTCTCCTTCCTCCTCTTAAATACCTTAAAACTATACATATCTCATATCTTTTAATTTTTCAAAAAGCTTATCACAGATATCTTCTGAAGTTCCCTGCCATATTTCCTTGGCTAGATTTACTTCTGGTGGAAATATTCTTTCCACTTGAGTAGGAGAACCGCTTAGACCATACATTTTTTCATCTTTATCTTCCAAATCATCTAAACAATATGTCCTTATTTCTCTATCTTTAGTTTCAAGCTTCTTTTTATAAGAAGGAAGTCTCGGTTCAAAGATATCCTTTTCAATAGTTAGTAAACAAGGATATTTGATCTCTAACTTCTCCAATACATTTGTCAAGTCAGCTTCTAATATGATGGAACTTTCCTTGATATCAATAATATTTTTCACATTAGCCACATGAGGAACCTTTAAGTATTCGGCAACCTCTGGACCAACCTGTGCTGTATCTCCATCTGTTGTCTGCTTACCACACAAAATCAGATCAAAATTACCAGCTTTTTTTATTCCCTGTGAAATCGTATAAGAAGTTGCCAACACATCTGCACCAGCAAACCTTCTATCAGATATGAGAACTCCTTCATCAGCCCCCATCATATAAGCTTCTTTTATAATCAATTCAGCTTGTGGCGGTCCCATACTAATAACTGTAACCCTTCCACCTACTTTAGCTTTAATCCTTAAGGCTGTTTCTAAAGCATATAAATCATATGGATTTATTTTTGAAGCAACGCCATCTCGTTTCAAAACTCCTGTCTTTTCATCAACCTTAACTTTACTTGTTCCCGGAACCTGTTTAATGCATACTAATATTTCCATAAGACTTCCTCCCTCTATCACACTATTACGTCT
Organism: Clostridium manihotivorum; assembly: GCF_004015185.1. GTDB lineage: Bacteria > Bacillota > Clostridia > Clostridiales > Clostridiaceae > Clostridium_AR > Clostridium_AR manihotivorum. The sequence continues at coordinate 4,799,384 of NZ_CP025746.1, forward strand.
ACTGGTATTATGGTCTGACCAGTATAACTATAAAATACCATACTTTACTAAATATTGCTAGGTTTTTATTTAATTTCTTATAGGAAATAGATTTTCTATTTTACTACTTTAGACTAATACTCTTACTATAGCTTATCTAATCTGCAATCCACAGCACTTGTCCTTATTAATATTAAATAAGGTTAGATTTTGTAACTTATATAAAATAAAGGTATGTTAACTATAGATATCCTTTACGAAAACTTAATTTATACAGGTTCCATAATCCCGGCTTCTGGGGATTATCGGTCATGCATAAATTCATAGTTGCAGTTGGATACCTAAAACTAGTTAACATACCTTTAAGAAATCTTATTTACTCAATTTAAATATTCTAATTATCTTAATTGCGAAACATATATAAAACTTTAATATATGCCAGTGTTATTTCACTATGTATTCCTGTATCAAATCTAGGTGCTGTCTCATAGCTTCTGCTGCTATATTAGGATTATGATCCTTTAGCCCCTGTAATATAGCTTCATGCTGTTTCATCAAGATACTTCTATTATCACTGATCATTAAAATACTTCCTCTAGCGTCACTGATGAAAGAATCCATTAAAGAAGAAACTGCAT